>CAVVFX010000010.1:0-95173 GCA_963747535.1 Terriglobia bacterium | reverse complement strand
CGGCCACGGTATCGATTTAGCTCCTCCAAGACCTCACTTCGCAGAAAGTCGGGATATGGGAGAGTGAACTATCGGGAAACCTCCATCTGAACGGTAGTTCGCAATGAAAATAGCTAGCGATATTTAGTAATATACCGGCCAATCTTTCCCTTTGAGAAGGTTCGTCGTGCGCAGATGGCGGAAAACAGTTATTCTTTTTTATTCGACACTGACTTACTGGGAGGGTGAAGGCGCAACCAGCAGATCGAAACTTCGCAGGCGACGGCCAGCGGCCGGGCCTTTCACGCCAGCCTTGATTCTCTTTATCGCACTGCCTGAGCCGAAAGACAACATCGATCCGGGGTATTTCCGTTGGAACTTCTGCCACGACGATGTCCGACCTGCCGAAATGATGCGATCATCGGCCACGGACGGAGGCTCCGGCAGTCACAGACCGCGCGTAGGATCTGGCGCGGCTAGCACCCGGGCCAACTTACCTACAGTTTCGATTGCGTTGTGAGACGCGCGGGAAGCCGCATCCGTGTGACCGCGCAGCTCATCGATGCCGCCACGGGGTTTCACCTCTGGTCCGAGCGCTACGACCGGGAACTGGCGGACGTGTTCGCGGTGAGCGCCACACCTCCTGTAGACTTTGCGTGCGGCGATGTTTTCGGGTGCGACGTTCACGCAAATGCGATAGGCCCGCTGCTCTACAAACCAGGCTCCGCTTCCGCTACTAGTTTCTCGGCGATTCCAACGCCACGTCTTCGGCCACATCGATCCATTCGCCATCGCACGCGAAGCGGTGCGTTCGATGCCCTGCAACGCAGCCGGCCAAGTCATCTTGGTGCATCGGCGACGAAGCTGGCGAAGCTGAGAACCCCGGCGCAAGCATAAAATGGAATGTGCGCTACAGACCCCCGGAATCCTGGCGGCGCTTGCACGACAGAGGGAAATTCGAAATGAGCATTTCTGAAAAGCCTGGACAGGCGCGGGACCCGAGCCTTGACGCCAACAGAAGGGAATTCGCCAAGATCGCACTGGGAGGCGCGGCGTTGCTATCTTCCGCGCCCAGGAGCTCCGCGAAGCCCCCCTCGATTCCCCCCGGGATCAAGATCGGCACTTACACGCGGGGACCGACGGAAGAGAACATGTTGTTCCTCAAGCAGCTTGGGGTGACGTGGATCACCAGCTCGGATACCACGCCTGAGACCGCCACCGCCGAAGGCTTCACAAAAATCCGGCACCAATGGGAAGCGGGGGGATTCCGGGTTTACAACGAATCAGGGAGAATCGGCCCAACTGGCGCAGTCATTAACGTTCCGGAGATCGTGCTGAATCTTCCCGGGCGCGACGAGAAGATCGAGGAATACCTGAATTACATCCGCTACCTGGGCAAAGCCGGCATCCCTTACATGACGTACGGCTTCGAGGGTAACGGCAACTGGCGGAGCGGCCAGGCGCGCCTGCCCCGCGGATACACCGCCTCCGACTGCGATTTGTCGAGCTCGGACTTTCAGGGGGGCTGGAACGGAAAGACCTACAAAGAGCCTCTTTCGCACGGCCGCGTGTTCACGCGTGAAGAAATTTGGGACAACTTCACCTACTTCATTAGGAAGGTGGTCCCGGTTGCGGAAGAGTCGGGGGTGCGCATCGGCATACATCCGGACGATCCGCCGCAGCCGATGCTCGCGGGCGTTCCCCGCATCTTTAGCAGCTTTGAGGGCTACAAAAGAGCCTTGGAGATCGCAGGCAGTCCCAACATAGGCGTCTGTCTGTGTGTGGGGAGCTGGATCGAGGGCGGGCAAAAGATGGGCAGGGACGCGGTCGAAGCCATCAAATTCTTCGGCGCCCAGAAGAAGCTGTTCAAAATCCATTTCCGTAACGTGAGCTCTCCCCTGCCCCATTTCACCGAGACCTTGATGGACGACGGTTACTACGATATGTACAAGGTGATGGAGGCCCTGGTGGAAATGAACTTCGATGGTTTGGTGATCCCGGATCATGTTCCGGAACTTGGGAGCCCATCCACGGCAGCGCGAAGCGGGCCCAGCCCCGGTCTTGCTTATTCTATTGGTTACTTGAACGCAACACTCAAAGCGGCCCTGAGCAACCGGCGTAAAGCATAGGTTCGAGACGTCGTCAGTGCGCGCTCCGCCTCCCGTTCCGCCGATTGCAGCGGGGCCTCCAGTTCGTCGATGCGCCGTTACGGATGTCACCTCGCGGAAGACGCAAAGACTGCCGCGCAGTGCCTTAAAGTATCGAAGCGTTCGGGCGAACTACTTAGCCGAAAGTCGCGTTGGGGGAAACTGACTTTGACTCGGTTCACGCCGTGAATCGCCTGCCTCTGGAATAGACGCCGATATTCACGAATAACGCCACCGCTGTACTGATCCTCAGAGTGCTCGCTTCACCCCGCCAGTCGAGATCAATGCAGCGAAAAAGTTAGTGAGCTTGTGGACATTGTAGATGGTCACTACCAAGCCAGGGCGGTTCTCGTCGCGGCCCACTCGGCTGGTGGCCTGAATATATTCCGTGCTGGTTTTCGGCTGACCGAAGACTACCATCAAGCCAAGGCGCGTGATGTCGAGGCCGACCGAGATCATATTGGTGGCGATGGCGACATGCACCGCTTTGTCCTGGCCAAAGGGCAATGCCAGACGGCGCTTGGCTTCCGACACTCGCGCCGCACTCTCACGGCTGGTCGACTGGTTCATAGTCGATTATCCGGTCGGCGAACAGCCCCCCCTGCTCCCCGACTCACCGATCAACACTTCGCGACTAATCGCGGGTCGCTGTTCGCGCCCCAGCCGTTCCAAGCCGCACTTGTCCCGCAGCGATAATTCGAGCTTGGTCGTTTGCGAGGTCAATTCTCGGACGGTCGTTCCACGTGATCGATCACCAACGTCTCCACCTGGCCCTTCGCTGGCTCCAGCCGCAACCCCAACCCCTCCACCGCCGCAAAGATCGATTCATCTTCTAGTGGTGGGGATAGTGCATCGAGCGGCTGCGACGCCCCGGGGGGAGGGGGCGGCGGCGGTCGCCGCAGGGCCGACGATGGCAGCGCAAGGTCGTAGTACCCGGTCAAGCCGGTCTTGTCTACCACTGGTCTGTCCGCAACGCTCGGTAGTATAGTGTTCGCCAGGATCGCCATCGAGATGGCGTAGAACTGCATCCTGTTTGGGCCTTGCACAGCCATCGTACCGCTCCCCCTCATCATCCCTCCTTCGGGGTGCTTCCGCCTCAGTTCGGCTATATCCACAGTCTCCGCCTGTTTGAAATTCGGCCCGCCCTTCGCTCTCACCAAGTTATACACTGGCGCCTGTTTGCTCCCATAGTGGACCACTACTTTGCACCGTTCGGCCAACATATCCTGCAGCATCGCGCGGAGCATTGTCTGCCTCCTCGCCGGCTTCTGCCAGTCGGCATGGTCTGCCCGGTCAACCTTCGCCACCACGTCATAGAGTTCGCCAGTCAACCAGCCCGGATTTCCCTCAATCTGGTCTCCGCGTAGCAACCCAGGCTGGTTCGGAAGCGCATACGCCCACTGAAAAATGGCGAACATGGGCAGACCGATCGAACGAAACCCGTCCGGCGTCGGCCCTGCCTGTACCGGCCCACTCTCTGCAGTGTGTCGTCGAATCGAGACGACCTCGAATTTGAGCGTGGCTGGCGACGATACGGGTTGACCTTGCAAAAAGACACTGGATAGCGCAGCGATCAAGTGGGTAGCATTCATGTCAATCTCACCGCGTAAACCGCTGGCCCACGCGGACGCCCGTTTCCAACGGAACCAACTCGTCGGCGGTCAGGTAGCCATCCTGGTTGCGATCGAGCTTCTTCAGCGCCGCGGCAGCGTGATCGATCTCCCAAGCCGAGATCTCGCCGTCATGGTCGGCGTCCAGAGCGGCCAGCACTGGATGGTAGCTCATGAAACGCTGACGCAGTTGCGCCAGCAATGCCGGGGGCACGGAATTCGGATCGATGTGCAGGCCGCATTCCTCGGCTGTCAACTTGCCCGCGTGGTTGACGTCCAGATTGCGAAGCACCGCCGAGGCGTTGCGCATCTCGCGCGGCGAGAGTGTAAGATCGCCATCGGTGTCGAGCGCGCGCAGCACGGGCATCGAAAGGAAATAGGGCCGGGCGAGCTTCAGCCACGCCTCGAACGGGTCCGGTCCCAGCTTTACCGTCGTGTCGAGGTCGCTGCCGGTCATTAAATTCCGATCGATCGACAAGAGACTGGGCCTGGAAAAATGCGCGCCGATGAGAAACGGCCTCGCGACGCCGCCGCCCTTACCAATCAGGATCACTGCGGCAAGAATCGAGAGGATGGCCAGAAGTCCGCCATGAAGCAACGCCGCGGGACGCGGTTTGTAGGTCTCGATGGTTTGAAACAGCGGCACGGCCACTGTCTCCAGCAAAGCCTCTGCCGTCGCTGCGGACGCCTCGGGGTGGCGGAATTCCGGGCGCAACAGACACTGACGCACGAGCGAAGCTACGGCGTCGGCGAAATACCGCGGCTTGGCTCGTAAGGTAGACCGGTCGAAATCGTCGAGCATGTCGTCGCCGAACCGCCAGCGGAATGGCGCCGGGTGCAGCCAGATCAATTGGATGTAGAGCCATCGCAGCATCACGCCCTCCTGGGTTTAAGCGCGCGGAGGCGCGCCCGACCTTCGTGAACGACGTCTTCCAGCCGTGCGATCTCCTGTGAGAGCACGCCGTGCCCAAGCTGGCTCAGGCGATAGTAGCGGCGGCGGGAGCCCTCTTCGGCGGCTGGTCCGGCGACCTCCTCCACCATGCACTGCTTCATGAGACGCTGCAGGTTGTCGTAGAGGGTGCCGGGGCCAAGGTTGTACCGGCCGTCGGATTGCCGCAGCACCTCCTGCATGATGCCGTAGCCGTGCATCGGTTCTCTGGCCAGCGAGAGCAGGATGTGCAGCGTTGCCGGGGCCAGCGGAAGATAATCGTCGGGGTTCGGTTTCATGATCGGATTCCGTTATATCAGATTCCGATGACCATGGCAAAGGCGCCGGCGAACTCCGGGCCAATTGTCGTTTTAATGCGGCCAAAGGTTGATTGAAGCTCCGTTAGATGAGGCGCTCAGGAGTTGCCGTGAAATAGGTAGCCCAACTTGAACTTGAGCCAAAGGCATGATTCGAGACGATACGGCATCATCAGGCTGATCCTCTGCGTCCTCCGCGGTTCTCGGCGCCTCCGCGTTAAAGTCAGCGCGCGGGCAAGCGGACTCACGTACCCAATCAGTATCCTGGAGTTCGGCGCGAAATCTTAAACGCGGAGGCGCCGGGAACCGCGGAGGACGCAGAGCGCAACGTTCCCGCTCCTAGATGTTCCGACTTATTTCGTGACAGATTCTCATCTCCAGTGGACAGGCTCCCATTTCTTTTTCGTTCGCGTTGCGTTACCTGAGCGCGCTCAATAGGCCCTCTCCTGGCGGGAGTTTCGAAGGTTGTCGATCCGTTGCACAAAGATCTCTTGCGGTCCGCAGTTTCATTGTGCAGAATGGTCCTTCGCGGTTGTGAGTGACTTGCGCGCTCCACAATAGGATCGGGCAGAGATTGGACGTATCAGTCGGACTTTCGGAAAGAGCAGGCGATGGGCACAATTTGTCGGCCCGTTAATGTTGAATATCGCTAGCCAATTCCGCGCCCACCGAGTGGATAACTTCCGGATGCCCGGGACAAACCGGGAGTTGGGCGGCGTTGCTCTACACGACGGCGTTACGGAGGTTCTATACAACCTTGAATTGCTCACATTTTCGGATTTTGCGTGACGGAACGGTTCGAGACGTCGGGTGTCTTCACGTGCTCCGGGCGAACGCCAACCGCAATCACGCGGTTGCGAAGCCGGCGCGGAAGTGTGGTACGTTCCAACAGCCGGAGAAGCCACGGGAGCCGGGTTGGTCCCGGGTTGCCAAGGCCGCGCCCGGCGATTCGTTTTTGGATCAGTGCCTGCACGCGCTGCGTAAGCCGCGTGGGGAACGCACGGCGGCGCTGGATCTTCGCAAGATCGTCTGCGCTGACGGCGCCTTCGCGAAGGGGTCCTGCCAGCATGTTGGCCGCCGCGACGGCGTCCTGGACGGCAAGATTAATCCCGACACCGCCCACAGGAGACATGGCGTGAGCCGCATCGCCAATGCACACCAAGCCAGGGCGATGCCACTGCGGCAGTCGATCCACTCTGACAGTCAGTAGTTTCAAGTCGTTCCAATCACGGAGCTCCACCACCCGGTCTTGGAGGAAGGGCGCGAGTTCGACAATGGCCGCGCGAAACTCTTCGATGCCTTTTGCCTGCATCTCCGCTATGGCTGCTTTTGGAGCCGGAACTCCACACTGCCAATAGTCGCCGCGGTTGGTCAGGAACAGGGCCTTGCCGCGATCGGCGTAGAAGAACAACTCCGGGTCGTTCGCGTGCCTGGATAACCGCATCCACAGCACATCGGTGGGTGCGCCCAAGTCCTCAACCGGCAAGCCTGAGCAGCGTCGGACCACGGAATTGCGGCCATCGGCGCCCACCACCAGGTCCGCGCGCACTTCCACAGGACCAGCCGGAGCCTCGCCCCGGATGCCGACGATTCGCCCATTCTCTTCGATCAGTTCCGTGACCTCGGTCTCCATTCTGAGATGGAACGTGGGATAGCGCCGCGCTTGTTCGGCGAGGAAATCAAGAAATTCCCACTGTGGCATCATCACCATGAAACGGCAGTGCGTCGAGAGGAGGGAAAGATCGCCCAGCACGACTTCGTCGCTTCCGATCCGAGCGCGGATCTGGTGAACCTGCTTTTGATGCGGCCGCTTTAGAAACTCATCGAGCACACCGAGCTCGTGCATCACTTCGAGCGTCGAAGGATGGACCGTGTCGCCACGGAAGTCGCGTAGAAAGTCAGCGTGCTTCTCCAGAACCAGGACCTCGATTCCGGCCCGTGCCAATAGATACCCCAGCATCATTCCGGCTGGGCCACCGCCCACGACGCAGCAGGTTCCCGAAGATGACCGGCCGGATTCCGCTGCGAACGTGTTTGCCGCGGTGGTGCGTTTCATAACCAAGTCTCCTGTTGTGCGAGGGTTGTGTTCTGGCGCTTCTTGAGAATGCATTGGAAACCCATCGAGTGGGAGTACTTTGGGGTTACCTAGGCGTATCTTTCATGCGCGTACGTCATGAATCCATAGATCACGGAGTACTACCAGGGAATAACCGCGGTGATCGCGCCCGCGGCGGCTTCCGCCACACGGCGGTTGAGGAGAAATCGTTGGCCGTCGCGCGATACAGCATACTGGTCCATCCAAATCTTGTACTGCGGCAGGAAGAGAAGACCGGTCTCGAAAAGCCGTTGCGGAGCACCGAATTCAAAGGTTGGTCCCGGAGTCACAGCGACCGCCATTAGCGTTCCGTCCAAGGTCACATAGAAGAGCTCCCGCCCGTCGCTGCGCCACTGTGGGTGCAAACCGCCCTGGTTCGAGATTTGCCACTTGTAATTACCAGTGGGAAAATCACGAACATGCACTTCGTAGCGTCCGGTTTCATTGGACATGTAAGCGAGCCAATGCGGTGCTTCCCCCTCATTTGCGGGTGAGAAGTGTGCACTGAATTCGCCATGGGAATGTTGCAAGAACGGACGCGCCGTATGTTGGTGCTCGGAAGCACTGAGCGCCACGATCCAGATATGCATGTAACGGTAATCAGGCCACTGCGAACCATACGCGATGACCTGTCCGTCGGAAGACCAGTCGCTCGGGAATTTCGGACCCTCCGTGTCGACAACAGTCCTCGCGGTTCCACCGTTCAACCCCTGACGCAGGAGACGCATACCCCGATCGTCACCTCTGCTAAAAAGGATTTCGCGGCTATCTGGAGACCAGGCGTGAGTGAATTCGGGCTTCGCAAGACCAGTGTCGGTAAAACGGAATACCGCACCTTCGCGCAACAAGTCCATCACCCAGATCGTGGGGAAGACCGTGTCGGGGTCATCCAACCTGTTAACAACCACGTGCCTCTCATCGGGCGAAAGACGAAACGAAAGGTAATCGTTACGCGGGCCGACTTCTGCCAGCAGCCGGCCTTGTCGATCGAACCAGGCGAACTGGTGATTCCCGGCGCGGCCGCCGTGATACAGGAGAACGCCGTTGTCAGAAACGGAGAAGCTGGCTTGGTGCCAACGCTGGTAGCGGACTTCCGGGACAACAACCGTTCGTTCTCCGCTCAGTTCCGTGCGCCGCGTGTCGAACGGCTGCGCCATGAGAGCGCCATCATGCACGAACAACAGGGAGGCTGGGTGTCCGCGCAATACTGGGGCGTAGGCCGCGCTCGTATCGGCGTTCAGAAGCACCTTGGAGGTGGTTGAATCCAGCGAGCCGACACGAATGGAAGACTCGCCGGGGCGAGAACTAGCCGCAAGGTACAAGAAGTGGCGGCCGCCGGGTAGGAACTGAGGAAAAGCATGTGCGGCCTCGGCGCGCGCAACATCGAGCGAAGTTACAGGCTGGGGCGTGCCACCCGCCGCCGCAACTTGGTGCAGAATGCCGATGGGCCGGGGGCAGAAAACGATGACGTCCTCCGGACTCCAGGCGCCTCCCCGTCCCACCACAACATCGGCGACATCCCGGGCAGGTCCTCCGGCAACGTCGACAGTCTTCAGCTTGGATGGAGTGAAGAAACCAATCGACCGGCTGTCCGGCGACCAGAATGGGTTGGATGCGAATTCGGTTCCGGCCAGAGGCTTTGCCTCCAGCGAATCTAACGCTCGCACCCAGACCATCAATTTCCCGTTCAAGAAGACTGTGAAGGCGAGCTTGCGGCCGTCCGGCGATACCGCAAAGGACTCGAAAGAGGCGTTCTCAGGCGGCAAAATGGAAAGGCGCAGGACTGCGGTTCTCTTTGGCGCCACAGATAACCGCCGCTCCGAGAATTCGGGCACGTACCTGCCCTTCGGCAGAGAGATCAAAACAGAGTCCACTTCTCCTTCGCCTTCGTAATAAGAGCTGAGGCGGTCTCGCAAGCGTCCGGCCTCGACTCGAACGATCGGGTCGGACTTCGGATCAAATGATGTGTTCCGGCCCAAAGCTTCGACTGCGATCACAGACTCCTTAATCTCGCCGCTGCGCCCTTCCAGTGCACGCTCGACGACAAAGCGCAGGAAACTGCGGGCGCGCTCTGCATCCGCAAATGGAGCGCTGGCCAGAATCCGGTCGAGTTGTGCGCGTATTAGCTCCGCATTCATGCTGGATGAATCTCATTATGCTCCTCGTACGGTTCGCGGCGGCGGCGTGCCTGGCCACGGCCTGAGACAAGCCGGGCTCGCGGAAATGCCCTGCCGCAATGTGATGACGCTCCACGACATATCGCACAGTGTTGACGGGTTCTAGGCGGGCTGTGAATCGAATAGATCCCGAATGACGCCACTCGGAGAGAGGGCGAAGACTGTCGGGAGCCGATTCCTGGCGATAACAGCCCCTTTTCATCCATCTATTGCGTGAGGCGAGTCTCTCGGGACAGCGGGCGTTAATACTAAATATCGGCGTCTATTCTCAGGTTTCCAGGCCCGACTTCTCATCCGGACCACGCTCTCGGAGGGTGTTGATCTCAGCTTCCCACAACGGACCTTCGGCCTTGGGCCTTACTTCTACGGGTCGGGCCGGTTTCCAGTGCATGTGGATAACTTCCGATTATTGCCGTGATTACCGCTCGGAATTGCATTGGCGGACAACGTTGTCCTAAGTCCTATTTAGAGCCGCGGGACTGAACAGAGGCCGTGAGCCAAGGGAGAGGCGAAATCCCCGGAGCGCCATAGCAACAATCACTATGGCGATGGCGAAGGAACTCTGGCTGTACCACGCCGAAAAGTCCGTCGTCAGGAAGCACGAGATCAAGGAATCGAGCACGAAGACGGCGACGACAAGGGCGAAGAACCCGAATCGCAGGATGATAAAAACCAAGAGGGAGAAAAGCAGCGTCCAGAAGACTCCGGTAGTAATCGCCAGTTCGCGCGAGTCAATGAAATTGGCTCGCAAGAAGCGCACGGCCACCCATCCGACTACCCAGACCGCCGCCACAATCCATTGCTTTTTTAGAACAGCGCGCACCAGGAAGAGCGTCAGCAGGAATATTAATGAGCCGCCAACCTCGGAAAAGAGCAGCCCGGCGATGTAGGCGGCGAACACTCGGAAGCCGTTCAGGTTCTCTAGTCCAAATTCACCAAAAATCGGTACGCCGCTGCGAAGATTGGCATATTCGTAGAGCGCGATGATGAGCACGTAAACGATTCCGAAAAACGTACCGAACAGCAGGTCTCTGCCCACGACAGGATCGGTCCATTTACCAGCCACCACCCGGGACCACGTGATCATTGTCTGAGGCCAGTAGCGCCGGACCCAAGGTTCCAAGGCGAGATAAATAAGCCAATATTCGAGACAAACATAAGCGGCAATGGCAAGAGCGTTGCCGATCAGAGTTTGTTCCGCATCCGATGCCACATGGTGAGCGTGGAATATCCAGGCGATAAGGCTCATCACACCGCAGAAAATCCCAACCCGCGCGGCACCGCGAAGGTCCGCGCGGCCCGCCTTCCAATTGTAATGGGCAATCCACAATGCAGCGATGAAAACAATGGCTCCGATAGCATAGTTGACGATGCTACGAAGGGTTCGGGAGTCATTGGGAGTCGTGCCCGTCAGCCTGGCTGCCGGCGTCCAGGGCCATAGAACCTGAAAGTAAACTGGCCGGTTGTGAAACGATGCGGCTTCAATTCGGACAGGAAGATCGGCTCGGTCTTTATAGAGTCCGGTCCACGCGACTCGGGTATCCGTCACAACGGAAGACGACCATTCCGGCGCGACGGAAGTAAATTTCGCCGGGTCCAGGTTGGCGGCCGCGAAGAGCCGGGCCCAATCCGGAGGCTTCAGTTCGACCGGCGGAGTTTCGTGCTCCGGCGGAACAGCAGCAAACCGGCGCAGGCTGCCGTCGAGGTCGATGACCACCGTGAGCATGCCGGGAAGATTGACAGGAGGGTCGGCAATGCTGGTTTTCCCATAGGACGAAATGCTTTGTGCGACCAATGGGGCAGGTGCCTGACGGTACCAATAGCCGATCGCGGAGGGAGGTTGCGAAAAAAGACGCCCCCACTCCTCCATGTTGTGTCCTTTCGATCGCGTGAAATTGACATTTCCTCCGTCGCTGAAAAAGTCCGCGGTCCAGTCCACGGCGCGATCGGTATAGCCCAAATTCTTGAGAATGTCGCGCGCCTTCGCGGTCAGGACCTCCGGAGGATTTTCCAGCGGAACAAGATTCATCAAGTGAAAACGGGGAATCGCGACACAGAAAGCGATCAAGCCCAGGATGATTCCCGCGAGGCCCGGAATCGCAACTCTTGGTGAAAGGGCTTCGTGCGAGCCTGCGTCCGCCACAACTTCGGGAGACGGAGTGACTCCATCAGCCAGAGCGGCGGCCAGCGGATCGCCACCAGGCAGCATAGCCGAGAGCGCCATGGCAGATGCCGGCCGCATCTTCGGATCGCTATCGAGGCAGCGGAGAATCGCCCTTTCGACAGCTACGTCTAGGTCCTTGGTCAACGTCGTTGGCGAAGTGACAAGGTTCTCCTGCCGGAGACGCGTCATTTCCGCTATGGTGTTCGCCTCGAACGGCATTTTGCCGGTGAACATTTCGTAAAGGATCAATCCCATCGCGTAAAGATCGCTTTGAACGGAGACTTCCGCTCCTGTGAGTTGCTCAGGCGCCATGTACGCGGGAGTGCCGTTGCGAATCTCGTCACCCTTCAACTGCTCGGCGATTGCCGCCAGTCCAAAATCGGTCACGCGCAGTTCGCCACGTGAGTCGATCATGATGTTGGCCGGTTTCAGATCCCGATGCAAGACACCCTGGCCGTGAGCGGCGGCAACGCCGGCGCATAATTTGCGCGCGAACTCTGTGGCTTTATCAGCGGGAAGACGCCCGATTCGGCGAAGCAAGCTGCCCAGATCCTCGCCGTCGATGTATTCCATCGAAAGATAAGGCTGGCCGTCGACCTCGCCGATGTCATGTACGCGACAGACATTTTTGTGGGAAATCTGGCGAGCGATGCGAACCTCATCGTAGAAACGGGTAAGCAGGTTTAGATTGTTCGTGGCCGATTCCGGGAGAAATTTCAACGCGACCGGCTGGCGCAGAATGAGATCGTCGGCTCGAAAAACCTCACCCATCCCGCCTTTGCCCAGACGGGAGATGATTCGATACCGGCTGGCCAAGAGGGCACCGGGAGGAAACCGCTCGTTCAGGACAGGTGGAGGCCGGTGATGGACGGCCGAGACGGGTTCGGCAATTGTTTCGATCTGTTCGGGGTCGTCTGTCATAAATCTGTCAATCGTCAGGATATCGAAGACGACTCATGATTTCACGCTTTCCTGGGACCTAAAGCTGCATATGTTGACGTCTGCCCCCGCCAGATAGGACGCGCTTTGACCACAATCGCGCCTATCGGCGACGCGACAGGCCGCAGCGGATCGTCGCTTTATACCGGCCAAAAGACCGAACGAGGGCTCTCTCAGATGAGGCGCGGGAGCGGTCATGAAATAAGTGGCATTGCTACAAATTGAACTTCCGTCAAAGTCGCGATCCGAGACGATTCGGCATCATCACATTGATCCTCCGCGTCCTCGGCGGTTCTCGGCGCCTCCGCGTTTAAGATTTCGGGCCGGGCTCCAGGATCCTGATGACGTACGTGAGTGCGCTTATCCAGGCGCTGATTTTAACGCGGAGGCGCCGAGAACCGCCGAGGACGCGGAGGGATTCCAGTGGATAGGCGTCCATTTCTTTTTTCGTTCGAGTTGTCTTACCTGAGGGCGCGCTCACGCCACGCTCGGGAGGTTGCCGATCAAGTTGCACAAGGACCCCTTGCGGTCCGCGCCTTCATTGTCCAGAATGGTCCTGCGTAGGTCTTGAGTAACTCGCCACGCCACCGCACTGGATCGGGCAGACTTTAGCCGGTTAAGTCAGCCACCCGGAAGTTACCTACTTGGCCGCGTCCGCAAACCGGTCAAGTTGGCCAGATACGGCCATATGGGAAAGTGAGCCAGGACGTCGAAAGTCCGGCGTTAAGGAGCATATCGGCGTCTATTTTGCAACCGTCCAACTGAAGTTTGCTGTCTCTGCAACGATCGCGAATATGCTTCAGGCTGCTCGGAGCTAACGCCCCGTGTTAAACTTCACAGGGAGAATCCCCCAATAATGGCTGCTTCTGTTGCCATCCGATTGCTCTCAATGGGGCGCGTATCGCTGGGCTGCTGCCTGGTTCTGTGCGCGGCCTTGCCCTGCCACTCGATGGCCGCTAATCCGGAAGCGCTCAAGGCCGATGCCCAGGAGTACTTTCGTAGTCGTGTAACGCCGTTTATCCAGACCTATTGCATTCCCTGCCACCAGAACAAACGGCCTACGCAGGCGGGAGTCAATTTCTCACCTGCACTCAAAGATCCCGGTCACCCTGCCTTCACCGAACAGTGGAAGAAAGCGGCCGCCAGAGTGAAGGCGCATGACATGCCGCCGAAAGGAATGCCCCAGCCGAGCGATGCGGACCGTCTGATGTTCGCCGATTGGCCGGTCAAGCTCAAATACCTCAGCCAAAAAGATCCCGGGCCTTTTGTCATCCGGCGGTTGACGAAGACCGAATACGGCAACACCCTGCATGATCTGTTCGGCGTCCAGCCGTCGGTTGCCGATGGACTTCCGGATGAAGTCAGCGGCGAGGGCTACCTGAATTCGCTTTCGGCTATCCAACTCGAGCAATATCTGAAGATCGCCGATAAGGTTTTGGACCGGATTGTGACGGCGAAAGGCTCCGCGGCAATCGCAGCCCGGAAGCGGCTATTCGGCAAGTCTCCGGCCGCGGGGACGCCCCCCCGCGACGCGGCGCGAGAGGTCGCCCGCTCTCTTGCCACGAAAGCCTACCGGCGCCCGCCGACTCCCGCGGAGTTGGATGTGCTGGTCGCGGCCTTCGACTTGGGAAGGAGTAACCACCTGCCCTACCAGCAGTCGCTTCACGTGATGCTCAAGGCGATCCTGGTTTCTCCTCAGTTTCTGTTTATTACTCCAGTTGATCCCGGGACGGGCAGCGGGATCATTCCACTCGATGACTATCAACTCGCCTCGCGTTTGTCTTACCTGTTATGGGCTACCATGCCTGACGATCAGCTGATGGCGCTGGCGGAAAATGGAACGCTCCATCAGCCGGCCGTTCTGGATGCGCAGGTACTGCGTTTACTGAAGGATCCTCGCTCGCGTGCGCTGTTCGACGGTTTCGGCGCGCAGTGGTTGGGCGTCGGTGGCTTGCAGCGCCAGGTCTTCGATTCCGCGATGTTTCCGCAAATGACAGCGCAAATGCGCGCGGCGATGTACGAGGAAGCCCGCTTGTTTTTCGAGAACATCGTGCGTGAAAACAAGGGCATCGTCCGTTTCGTCGATGCCGATTATACTTATCTCAATGGAACCCTGGCTCCGATTTACGGCCTGGAAAATGCCGTCACCGGTCCCGAGATGCAAAGGGTCAATCTGAGTGATGGCAATCGCGGGGGAATTCTGGGAATGCCGGCCGTCCTTGCCGGAACCTCGTTCCCCAACCGCACCAGCGCGGTGAAGCGTGGCGTGTGGGTGCTGGAACAGGTGCTCGGCGAGCATGTGCCGGCGCCCCCGCCCAATGTTCCGGCGCTCGATCAACAGGACCAGGGGGCAGTCAAGAACATGACGCTTCGTGAGCGCACTGAGCTGCACCGCACGAATCCCGTGTGCGCCAATTGCCATCAGGTACTTGACCCGATCGGGTTTGGTTTGGAGAACTTCGATGCCATCGGGCGATGGCGCGACCGGGACAGCAATGGCAAGCCAATTGATGCGTCCGGCGAACTGCCGGGCGGAGAACATTTTTCGAGCCCCAAAGATCTAAAAGCCATCATCGCGGGTCGAACCGACGCCCTTTCCCGCAACCTGGTGGAGAAACTACTTGCGTACGCGTTGGGCCGCCGGTTGGAAGGTTATGACGAAATCGTGGTGGATGACTTGACCCAAGCGGTCGCCGGGGATGGATACCGCATGCAGACACTCATCAAGAGTGTGGTGACGAGTTACCCCTTTATGAACCGCCGAATCGGGAGAAAAGAGGATCTTCGATGAGCAGCAGCACAAAGATGAACCGGCGAACTTGCCTGAAAGGGTTGGGCGTATCCCTGGCTCTGCCAGTCATGGAGGCCATGGGTTGGGCCGACACCTCCAAGCGAAAGACGTACAAACCGCCGGTGCGACTTGGATTCATGTATATGCCCCACGGCGTCATCATGAAACAGTTCTGGCCGGAGAATGCGGAGAGTTTTCTCGCGTCGCCGCCGCCGGCGCTCGAATCGTTGCGTCCGGTGCTGGATCAATGTCTGATGATGAAGGGGATTTCCGGCGTCCCGATCTCTCCCTTTAATGGAGCGCCGCACGCGCTCGAACTGTCCACCTGGCTCACGGCGATGCTGCCGGCCGCCGATAAACGGGCCGAGATCAATATCGGGATCTCCGCCGATCAGATTGCCGCCAACCACGTGGGAGCCTTCACGACGTTGCCGTCGCTCGAGCTCGCCACCATGCCCCAGACACATAAGGAAAACCAGGAAGGGCTCAACGAGGGCTACTATTCGCACTGCAGCTATCGCTCCCCCACGCAGGCAGTCCCGGCCGAGGTCAATCCACGGAACGTGCTCTACCGCCTGTTCCAGAAGCACGAGTCGGACGGTGGAGGACGGCGCGAAACGTCGCCAATGAATAAGCTGGATCAAAGCTTGTTGGACATCGTGTTGGGCGGCGCAAGGGAACTGCGGCGTACGTTGCCCACATCCGACCAGCAGAAGTTGGATGAATACCTGGACAGCGTTCGCTCGGTGGAACGGCGCATCGCTGCCATCGAGTATCGCCAAAAAGAGGCTGCATTGGAAAAGGCCGGTCTCGGATCGAGCAAACGTCACGCCTCCGATTCGCCGCCCATCGAGATCAAGATTCCGGAAGGCGAAAAACGCAGCGAGTACATGCAAGTGATGTGCGACCTGAACATACTGGCGTTTCAGACCGATACCACTCGTATCAGCACTTACATCGGCTCGACACCGAATGGGGTATCCTATCCGGAACTGGGGTTCAACGACCAGCATCACTCGCAAACCCATCACAACAACGATCCCGTAATGGTTGAGAAGGTCGCCAGGATTACGGAATTCAACATCGAGCAGTTCGCTTACATGGTGAAGAAGATGCACAGCCTGAGTGAAGCCGGCGGCACCTTGCTCGACAACTGCATCATGATGTGGGGATCAGGCCTGGAGGATGGGAACAAGCATACGCGCCAAAACCTCCCCTTCGTGATTGCCGGTAAAGGAGGCGGTTCCATCAAAACGGGACGCTTCTTGCCGGATACGAATGGAAATCAGGGAGATCTGTTGACTACGCTCCTCGCCTGCACTGGCATTCCGCTAGACCGCCCCGTTGGGATGGCGACGAAGCAACTCGAGGAAATCAAGGCCTAGGAATCGACCATCGAGTGAATCGGCTGCTCGCCGTTGACGGTCCTCAACTCCCGTTCTGGGAGGACGCGATGAGTCCTGAGGCTGTGCCGGGATCTACCGCGAATCGCCAACTCCGGGCGCTTGCGTTGGTGTAGGATGTCATCAGGTCGTCCAACCGGAGCAATCGCATGAATGTCCGCCACCTCACGCCATCCTTGAGCCGCTGGCTCCTATCTATGGGATCCCTCATGTTGGCGGCCGGCCTGCACCAGCCGGCTCACGCGTCAGGCGTAGACCTCTCGAAGTTCAGGCCTATCGAGCCGCAGTACATCGCGGCGCTGGGAGACCCGGGGGCCACCTCCGGCGACGGTGCGCAATCATGGGGCCTCTGGAGCCAGGACCCGGGCCCGCGCGGTTGCAAGCTGGACCGATACGATCAATTGAAGGCGGCCGGCGGCGTGGCGCCGTCACAGTGGAAATTCGACGCTGCGGACTGGTGGCTGGAGGAACACGGCTTGATCATGGAGAAGCCGACCTTTCCGCTGCCTCCTGGGAAATACCTCGTCACGGGCGACCGCAAAGTGACGACCGTGCTGACAATCCAGCCCAAGGACAAGGAGGGCAATCAGCGGTGGGAACTCGCCGACGGCGCGACCCTCTACGATGTCACCCATCTAGGATGCCGATCCGCACGCTACACGCCGGCGACGAATAATAACTCGTGCTCGCCCGCGAACGTTCGGACCACGGGTTTTCCGGTAAATCCAGGGGCGGCCATGCCCGTCGTGAACGGCTGCCGCAAGCAGGACTACGCGGTTCTTATCGTCGTTGGGCTGCCAGCCACTCACTAATTGGCCGCACGCAGGGCGCTACACGAGTAAACGACGGCGTTAACACTAGATATCGGTAGCGATTCTCGTTCCTGTGAACCGGTCGAGCAACGCTCTGCCGATGGTTCCTTGCACCAAATGCGCTCTCAACTGCTGTGTGCTGATCCCGAGTGCCCGCGCCACCGTTTCAGCGAAACTCTCATTGCCTTTGCTGCACAAATCCGTGTTGCTGCTCGACTACGGAGGCATTTTCGAGAACGCGGCGATCAGCTTTGATGGCAAGATCGCTGAACGCTCGCTCAAGGCTCGGCGCAAGGGCAAAGGAGGCACGAGAGTGACCGCGGAAAATCCACTCTTTCTTCAGAGAGCGCGAGAAATACGTGTCGAGGCGGATTAGATCCGGCCAGGTGGATACGGTATCAGCGTCTTCCCACCAACTCGCTGTTGCTCGCTTCATGCTAGTCATTATCGACTATTCGCCACTGCACGAGCTTCTTGGGCAAGACGCCATTGGAGTGCATTACGCCCGTGAACTCCCTTTCCTGTCAACTTGACGAGAAACGCTTGAACGCGTAGAAGCGGCATCCGTACAGGAGCGTTATTCGTGAATATCGCTGTCTAACCCTCTGGACGCCGGCTGAAACCGGCTCAGAACCATGGCATCGGCGCTTTTTCTGAGTGCAAACCCCACAATCGCACTAGCTCCCATTCCGGTAGCGTTTCGTCCACAATGACTGTTCCCTAGCACCTAACCAAGGGGCTCTGCCCCTTGAAATCCCGTGAGGCTGTCAGCATTCAGCAATCAGCGCTCAGCTCAGAAGACCTCCTACTGCGAAAGGCTTTTAACGTGGCCGTTTAACGGCACTGCCAGCCTGAATGGAATTGCCAACCCGGCTACCCGCCAAACGGCTTCGAGGATCGGAGGCACCGCCGCAATCCCCTTTACCAAACATCAAAGTATGAAGGTCAGTTACAGTAAGGGCGCCTACACCCGCTTTGGTGGAGACTACCAAAATGTTACTGTCTCGTGGCAGTATTCCTGGCTCGGCAAACCCCTATGGAGCACACCCCGATAGCAGATTTCTAAAGAGGCTCTGCTGGGAATAACAACACCAGTAAATATTTTCTACCCCTGAAACCAAACCACTTACCGTGAATCCCCTGCCCGCTGAAAGCCGCTTTCCACGTCGCGTCCGCTAGGCTGAAACCAGAAAGCGATCACCATGTCCGATCCCAGTGTTTCGCAACAACAACTGCAGGTTATCATGGCCCTCTCGGAAGGCATGAACTCGACTGACGCCGCGGCTCAGGCCGGCGTCCACCGCAACACCATCGCCCATTGGCGTCGTAACTCCCTACCGTTCCGCGAATCCCTCGCTCATGCCCGATACGACCGGGCTATGTTCTTCCGCGAAAAAGCCGAAGATATGGTCGATCTCGCCTTCCAGACACTCCGCGACCTCCTCAACAACCCCGAAGCCTCACCCACGGTCCGCCTGAAAGCCGCCATTTTCATTATCGAGAAAGCTTCAACGCCGCCGCCCCAAAAAGAACAGGTGCCGCTCGACATAGAAAAGATCCGTATTTCCAGGTCTGCGCCTACAACCATCGATCAGAACGGACAAATTCTGCATCCCGTGCACGATAGTGCACAAAACCCCAGAGCCGATACCGAAACCACCAGCGAAAATCCGCCGTCCGCGCACAATAATGCACAAAACGCACAAACGCCCTTCCGGCGCGAAACGCCCAAAGTAGGCCGCAACGACGCCTGCCCTTGCGGTAGTGGCCAAAAATACAAGCGTTGCTGCCTGAACAGCGGGTCTACCTCTACAAGTATCGGCGGGCCTCTTTCCGCTACAAGTACTTAGTACGCTCGCCCGGGGCACAGCAGGCCGGCTTTGAGGCTGAACGCTGCCATGGACGTAAGTTACTAGGGGCGGAAACTGCTTTGTGCCGAGCGTGTGGCCAACAATTTCTTCGTTACGACTCCTACCTGCTGGCCGAAATCGCGGGGAACAAACGGAAAGGAACGGCCCATCACACGTGATTTCCTGATGGGCAGCGACCAGCAGATCGCGGCTGGGCCGTCCGACCAGATAACTCGGAATCGTCGCTTCCAGGTACACCTTGGCTTTCATTGTCCCAGTCTGGGAGGGTTGAAACCCTCGCCTTCACGGTCCGCTTGATCGCCAATGGCGTCTTCGACCGGCATCCCAACCTACAGATCATCATCGGGCATATGGGCGAGATGATTCCCTTCTTTCTGGCGCGCATCAACACGGTGGTGACGCCATTTGCCAAGCTCCGGAAGGAGTTCGCGGACTACTTCCATTCCAACATCCACATCACCACCAGCGGAATTTTCACCGCGCCGCCTTTCAATCTGTGTCTCGAAGTGGTAGGCATCGATCGCCTCCTGTTCTCCGTCGACTATCCGTACAGCCCGAACGAAGCTGGCCGCGAGTTTCTCGAAAAGATAACGCTTGCTCCGGTGGACTACCAGAGGTTCACGCACGGGAATGCGGAAAAGCTGCTGAAGATCGCGTGAGGTGGCGCGCTGCAACCCGCCGCACTTCACCACGATGCCGCCTCCGTCAGCAATTCTCCCGTCAGCGTGTACAGATTGAGGATGCTCGCCTTCGGACGCCATCTCCCCCAATGAACTGCTTCCCCTGCTCGGTCACGATGAACGACGCGGCCTTGGCTCGACAGACCCACGCGTCCTCGCCGCCCAGTAGGTTGTATTCCAGATCTGGTTTCTCGATTCTGTAGGGAAAGGACGGAAAGGGCGGACTAGGCGGTAACACGGGGTCATTTTACAACTGTACTCACCCTTGGAGATCGACGCGGATCATCGACGTGCTTGGGACACGCAAGGTCCAGATGGCCGCGTAGTCACCAAACCACTGAAGTGGATCCGCCGGCCTGCCGAAACTAGCTCCCGATGATCTCCTGGAAGCTGATTCAACCAGGAGGGTAACATGCCAACCGACACTGATTCAGGCTCGTATCGTCTTCCCGGGGTCCGGTTCGCCGGTTATCTGTTCGTCGTCCCGGCCCAGCCACCGGTAAAGGAAGCCCACCGCGAGCGCGCCGATCATCGGCGCGGTCCAGAAAAGCCACAACTGGCCGAGCGCCCAGGAGCCAGCAAATAAGGCAGGACCGGTGCTTCGCGCCGGGTTCACGCTAGTGTTCGTCACCGGAATACTCACGAGGTGGATGAGCGTGAGGCAGAGGCCAATGGCGATCGGGGCGAACCCTTTCGGCGCTCGTCCGTGCGTTGATCCGAGAATGACGAAGAGGAAGAAGAACGTCATTATGACCTCCGAGATGAATCCCGCGAGAAGAGAATAGTGGCCGGGAGAATGCTCGGCGAAGCCGTTGGCCGCGAAACCGCCGTCGAGGGTGAAGCCAGGTGCGCCACTCGCAATGGAATAAAGAATCGCCGCTCCGAGGATCGCTCCAACTACCTGTGACACTATATACGGAAGAAGGTCGCGCGCCGGGAAACGGTTAGCCGCCCACAGGCCAACCGAAACCGCGGGATTCAGGTGACATCCCGAGACGTGACCGATCGCGAATGCCATTGTGAGCACCGTGAAGCCGAAGGCAAACGCTACACCAAGGAGCCCGATTCCAACGTTGGGAAACGCGGCGGCAATCACCGCGCTGCCACATCCGCCCAGTACGAGCCAAGCTGTCCCAATGCATTCCGCTGTGAGCCGCTTCAACATGATTGCCTGTAAAGATATCACGACGACAGTTAATTTGCGATGTCAATCTCGAGACAACAGCGAACGCGGTCCGCGAGACGCTGCCAGCGATCAACCTCGACGCACCGGCATCACCGATATTAGTCGTCAACGCCCGTCGTTTCCGACTTCGAACGGCCCCGTATCACACGTTAGGATGGCTTCCCGAACTAGAGTCTACCCACCTGTTATCAGATATACCGTCGAAGCCTTCGGGCGGCGCGGAATCATTCACCGCGACCTGAATCGGGCAACATCATGGTAACGGAAGGCGGGTTAAGACTTCGGCCTCGCGTCGCCACCGTGACCGGGAATTCCCGGTACGAATCGCGCCGAGTGCGGATTCAACCTTCGTGTAAAGTCGACCTTGGTGGCCGCCCGTGCGCGAAATTGGCGCAACACATGCGGGATGAGTAGTGGAGTTTTCGCCCTGGCGAGCGCGTATTAGCTCGACTGGTGGCTTAAGATACATCCCCTGAGCAAAAGAAAATACAACTGACCCGCTCCAAACGGTATCCTACCCGCTGGGGAAATCTTGTGAGCCTCCCCAGGCTCAGCCCGGGAATGCGAAACGCGGATGACAACGGACATCTCAACGCAAATCACAAGACCGGATTCCGTCGAGACCTCGCTTGGCACGCTCGAACATAAGGACGGCGCGCCAACCAGGTCTACCGTCGACAAGGTCTATGACTACCTCGACTTGATGCACGGTGTGGAAGGGTTTGTCAACGCCTACGCGGGCGCTTCGACATCCGCCATAGCCAAAGGGTTCGGCGTACTGGCAAGGTCGAACGGTGTTCTCGCAAAACTTTCGATAAGGAATCCCGGTTGATGAGCCTCGGCGAATCCAGTTTTGACAAGCGGGATCGGACCACCGTCAGCGTGATCAGTTTCACTGATGACATCTATTGCATCGGTCCCCGCCGCATCGAATCCCAGCTCAAACGTCACGGTTTTCGCGTTCATCTTATCTTCCTGCGGGCCACAGACTTCCTGGGACAAACGCGACAGCGCTTTCGAAAGCAGTATTACCACGACGATCTTCCGGAATCCGTTTACAAACAGCTTCTCGCGATCTGCAATAACAGCGCGGTGATCGGTCTCAGCGTGTGGACTCACCAGGCTGAGCAGGCCACGCTGGTCACCCGCCGCCTGCGCCAGGAACTCGGCGTTCCCGTTGTGTGGGGCGGTATCCATCCCACCAGTTATCCCGAGGAAGCGATCAAAGTCGCTGACGGGATCTGCATGGGCGAGGGCGAATCCAGTTTTCTCCGGGTCGTGCAGGCCATCGACGAGGGCGGCGACTACCGACGCACTCCTGGATTCTGGTTCCAGGACAACGGCCGGGTGATTCGTAACCCAAGTGAGCCCCTGATCGAGGATCTTGACGAAGTTCCGTTCATGGATTTCGAATTCGAAGAGCATTTCGTTAACGATCAGGGCACGCTCAAGCTCATGGATCTGGCCCTGATGAAAAAGTATTACGGGGCTAAACTCTGGACCATGTTCAGCCAGGGATGCCCGTACAAGTGCACTTTCTGCTCTAACGACGTGCTGATCGATCTGGACCAGGGCTACCGCCGTTTCCGCAAACATTCAGTCGGCTTTTTCCTGGCCGAGGTCGATTACATCCTCAGCAGGTATCCTCACATCCACAACGTGGTCATTGACGACGATGCCTTCATGTTTTTGCCACTGAAGGTCATCCAGGAGTTTGCCGCGGCATACAAGCAACGGCTCGATATTCCGTTCTTTGTCACTGGCGTAATTCCGGCATCCATAGACGAACGGAAATACGAGGCCCTGATCGACGCCGGGATGGTGAAGCTACGTATCGGCGTGCAATCCGGAAACGCGCGCATCATGAAAGAAGTGTTCGCCCGGCCGCGGCACGATCAGAAGATTTTCGCGGGCTCGGAGATTGTACACAAGAATCGTGCGCGGATGGCGCCCGTGCAATACGATCTGATAGTCGATAACCCTTGGGAGCACCCGGAAGAATTGAAGGACACGCTGCGCCTAGTCGCCGCCCTGAAGCCGCCCTACACCTTCACCGTGAATTCCCTTACGCTGCTGCCGGGAACTACCATCCACCGCATGGGCGAAGAGGCGGGATTCACCAATCCGAAAGAGAAGATCACGTTAGCTTCCTATGTCAATTTCATGCCTACTGCATTGAACCTGACACTAGCGTTTTACAACATCGCGGCGGTGCCGAAGTTCTGGCTAAAGAGGGTATTCAAACGCGACTACGGCGAGCGGACCGTCACCATGAAGCAGTATCCGCTGATCGGAGCGATCATCTCGGTCGCGGGCCTGGTTAAGAAAGTGGTGCATGGAGTGGCGCGCAAAGATATCTCGGCGATCCCGCGGCCACTCGATCTTGTGGCTGGGAAGCTGTTCGTGCGCGCGCGCGGATCGAGAGTGCGGGCTACGGTTCCCAGCGAATTCGAACACTGCCTCCCGAAGCCCAGCGGTACCCTTTCCCGACGAATAGGCCGGAGCGGGACTACGGCCGGTGCCGTTTCACCGACCCCAACAAGCGCTCTGCGCGTCCTCTGAACTGTACCTCGAGTTCAATCCCTCGGACCCAGTTTCGTTCGCTTAAAGTCCCGCCGGCGGCATGGTTACATTGTTGCGGGCGGCGAGTCTGCATGCATTGCAGAACGAGGTTCAAATAGCGTGTGGCTCTACAAAGCCGGCGTAAGTTCCGCGTTGGATCGTCTGCACGATGCCGACCGTATTTCCCGCTCTTCCGGTTTAATGAGCTTGATGTCCGCCGCCACCAGAGCTAATGTCCAGGTCAGCCATCGATAATGCCAAATGACAGGTGCGAAAGGACTTAGCAGATGAACGAACTGCTTGTGGCCGACAAGGCTACAGAATGGCTCCGATTGAAGGCGCTGGTGCTCGACAGCATCTCCTCGCCGATCAGGCGGCGTCCGACTTCATAGCTTGGTATCCCAGGAACCTCGGCCCGGTTTCACCAAGGCGACCGTGAGAGCATGGCGGGTAGCCCTGGAAGCGCGCAAACTCGGCCCCATATCGAACAACATCCGGCTTACCGCGGTCTGGAACTGGCGGTCGAAGCAGCCGATAACGGACTGCTAGCGCCGGCGCTGGCTGACGGTATCGCGCGCATCAAAGGGGTGCGGGCTCAGGGGATACGGACTGGCAACTGGCTGTCGCTCCGCCAGGCGCAGGCACTGCTGAGCGCGCCAGATATCGAGACGGCGAAAGGTCCGCGGAACCGCGCGATACTCGCGGTGCTTCTCGGTTGCGGACTGCGCCGATCTGAAGTGGCGGCGCTCACGTTCGAACACGTCCAACAGCAGGATGGACGCTGGTGCACAATCGATCTGGTCGGGAAACACCATCGCGTCCGTACCGTGCCGATGCCGACCTGGACCAAAGTGGCGATCGATGCCTGGGCCAGCAAGGTGGCGGGGACTGCGGGGCACGTGTTCCGCCCCGTTAATCGCGGTGACCGCGTGATCGGCGACGCTATCAGTTAGAAGATTATATGGCAGCGTTGCAACCGTATGCCGCGGCTGTCGGTGTGGCCGGAATCGCGCCTCATGACCTCCGCCGCACAACAGCCACACTGTGCAGAGCGGCTGGCGGGGAACTGGAGCAGATCCAGTTGCTGCTCGGCCATTCGTCGGTGCAGACTACAGAACGCTACCTCGGCACAAAGCAGGACCTGGTTCATGCGCCCAACGATGGGATCAAACTAAAAATTATCCTCTAACACCGCCTCAACAAGAGTCTAGCTACAATTGCAGGGCCAATATACGTCCGACTCAACTTTGCGCGAAACACAACGCCACATAGCCCACGGGTCCAGGGTAGGGCCGGGCATCAGCCGTCAATCGAGCCAATAAGCGGCCCTAAAAAACGATCGGTATTCAGGATCAGAAGATTCTACCAGTTGCCGAAGTTCTTCTACTCGCTGAGCTTCTGGGCGCTTTCACAAAACGGGAAGAAAGCCCCTGAGACCGCTAACCGAGTGGGCTGGTGAATCGCCAATTCAAGAGTTAACAATTGAGTGAGGAATCGCTCAGTGCCGTCGCGGTTCCCAGGGATTTGGGAAGGCAAAGTAACGGCGGGGCATCGAATGAACGTCAGGCAAAGAAGAATGAAATGGCGCACGCGGCATTGTCAGGTCAGTCAGCATTGGAGTTGCCGGTCATCCGATGTTCTCGCTGCCGTTCGGTCCACCACCCGTCCGCTTCTGTGCCTTGCCTTGCTAGGTATGGCTCAGCTTGCGCTCGGTCAACAAGGGACCATCACCGGAACCGTTCTTGACACCAGCGGAGCCTCCGTCGCGCAGGCCGATGTGAAACTGTCACTCGATGGTCGCGGCCCCGATCAGGAGATGCCGTCGAAGGATGGCGGCGGTTTCGCCTTTTCGAACGTCGCGCCCGGCCCGTTTCGGCTATCTTTTACTGGCAACGGTTTTGCAGCGAGAACCATCACGGGCGAAATCCACGCTGACGAAACCCTGAGCCTCCCGCCGATCACGTTGGCTGTGGGGACCCTCGCCACCACAGTGAACGTCACCCAGACCCAGTCGGAGATCGCGGAGGCACAGATCAAAGCGGAGGTACAGCAACGCCTCATCGGTGTCATTCCCAACTACTTTGTTACCTATGAGACTGACGCCGCTCCGCTCAACACCGCACAGAAATTCGAACTTGCCCGGAAAGACTTCCTCGATCCATTCTCGTTCGTCATTAATGGCATTGTGGCCGGAGTCGGGCAGGCTCAAAACGCGAACAAGGGATTCGGTCAGGGCGCACAAGGCTACGCCAAACGTTACGGCGCCGGTTACGCAGACTATACGGCAGGTTCTCTGATCGGAAGCGTAATCATGCCCGCGATCTTCAAGCAGGACCCCCGCTATTTTTATAAAGGCACCGGCAGCAAGCGATCTCGCTTCTTCTACGCCATCAGCCGAACCGTCATTTGCCGGGGTGACAACAGGCACGACCAGTTCTGTTACTCCAGCTTCATTAGCCGCCCCGTATCCGGCTTCCTGTCGAACTACTACTACCCCGCCGCGGACCGCAATAGCGCTGGCGTCATCTTCGAAAACGCCGCCGTCGGCATCGGCGCCGAGGCAATCGGCAACCTCTTCCAGGAATTCGTCGCTCGACGTTTTATTCGCAATAAGCGCTAAGTCCTCCCACCGCGGAGCGCTGCTCGCTAGTAAGATTCTGAAGCTGGGGACGTGTCCGCAATGCCGCTTAACCCAAATTCCTCACGAACGATCCGGTCCGAGCCGTTGGTAAACGCCGCGCCGTCAGGCGCGATCTATCAGCAGCCGACCACTTCCCGGGGTGCCTTTTCAAGGCGCCACGCAAAGTGCGCGGTCGTTAAATCTGGTTGACGTGACGATGACGCTTACTGGCCGCCCTACACCTGCCGCGAGCCTATGTGAACGGGCACGATGCGGAGGGGCGGCATAACATGTCGATCGCCAGTCTGTTCGGCGACCTCGCCCTGGCGAATGCGGGACTGCAGGTCGCCAACTTTCTCGCTGATTACGATCAGCCCGTGCTTCTTTGCCAGGGACCCACCCGCGCTCACCATGGATCGCGTGGTGTGTTTCAGCCAGCCCATCTCGGCCATAATCTCTTCCAGCGTTGTGCCGCTCTCGTGCTTAAGCATCTCGATAACGCGGCTGGTCTTGCTTCCCTCCCGTGGCGCGTTGGCGTTCGTGGCGACGACGGCGCTTTCTTCGCGAGGCTGGCCTTCTTGGTTAGCCAATGGCGGTAGATGGCACGAAATGGCAGAGCCTGGACAGAAATTTGCGGGCAAAAAAGAGAAGGCAATCCTGGAGCTGCTTACATCACGCAGTGGCGAGGAAGCCTCTCGCACGGCCAATGTTCCTCCCCGGACGCTTTACCGTTGGATAAAAGAACCGGCATTCGATGCCGAGTACAGGGCGGCAAGACGCGCCGCATACGGACAGGCCGTCGCACGCCTCCAGCAAGGAGCGCCCGCCGCGATCACCACGCCGATGAAGACCATGATTGACCCGAACACGCGACCATCCGTCAAAGTTCGGGCCGCGGAGGCTATTCTCAATCACGCGTTGCAAACGGCCGAAAGGCCGGGCCCCAGGAAAAAGATAGAAGCCGGTTAACGCCAATACTCGTCACTTAACGATCCGGATGGCGGCGCAAATATCGATCAAGGGCGAGCGTTTGTAGCCGTGGCGCAGGGGGAATTTGCTCATTTTCCGTTTGACTCCGCGCACATTGCGCCGATTGCGGCTGGAAGCGGCGGGTTCGTCGAGGATTTCCTCCAGCACCGCCTTATGGAACTTGTTCCGGTCCTGAGGGGGAAATAGCGCCGAAGGTGGCCATCTTGCGACGGACAACGCGGACGGCGTGGAGAAAAGATAACCGGTCCGGGTCTTCTCCGCTCTCCAGGGCAGCTTCGTGCATCAGTCCGCGAACGGCGAAATGCGCCATCAACAAACCGTAGAATTCCTGCCGGACCAGATCCGGTGTCTTACTGCGGAGGACAATACGCGCGCCTCGCAGATGAGTCTTGAGTTCGTCGAATGCGGTTTCGATCTCCCAACGGTCGTGATAGAGCGCCGCTAGTTCAGTGGCGGGTGCCCGCTCGTGGTCGACGATCGTGGTGGCCAGTCGATACAACGGCTCTGCCCCTTCGATTCCTTCCAGTCGGTATTCGATCACCCGCACCACGACTCCGTTGTGTCCGCGCCGCTGGTCCTGCTGCGACCGATAGATGCGGCTCAGATACGATCCGTCCGGCAGGCGCTTTTCGCACGGCAACAGGATGTTTTTCCTGACACGCCACAGCAGGTCTGCGCCTGTAGCCAAAGCCTCCTTCCACATTTCGAACCCGAAAAAGTTGCGGTCCGCCAGACACAACATAACCTTGCCGAGACTGGGCAATACGATCTTTGCCAGCGCCACCTCGCTGCTGGCATAATCCGCCATTCGGCTGCCAAATAAGACATGGGTACCGTTTTCAACTAATGACACGAAGCGGATTTGCGGATACGCGCTCTTGCCCTGCTTCGCTCCCGGTCGGCCGAAAGCTTCGTCATTGCCCTTCTCATCGGCGACATCCAGCGTGCTGCCGTCGAGGCTCACCAGACGCCATCCGCGATACCATGCGCCCTTCGTCGCCGCTACCGCAATCGGCTTTACTACCTCGTCGTGAAGTTGCCGTATCGGCTCCCATCCCAGCCTCGTTCGCGCCTGCGAAATGCCTGAGTGGCCGGCCACGTGGATACTTGCCGACGGCCCCGCCAGCCACTGGATTCCCTCCAGCAGGCACCGCAACACCTCTCGATACGACGACTGCATATACAACGCCAACGCAATTACGTAGTAAACGGTCACGTGGGCCGGAAGGTCGCGCTGGCGCGTGCTCTCCTTCTCCGTCGTCGCCAGCGCCGCGTGAATCCTACCCAAAGGGAAGGTCTTCGCCACCACCCCCAAGCTGATGTAGTCCGTTATCCGGCTTCCGGCGGGCAACGTGGCAACGGTTCGCGACATTCTCCCTGCCTCCTGTTCTAGAACAGAATAACATGAAAATGTTACTTAAGTGACGAGTATTGCGGTTAACGCTCCTTAACGCCCGACGAGCCCGTGAGCCGTTTTACCGCACACGGCTCTGCGGCGCGGTCCGCAGGATCAATGATGTACGATAACGCCGGTTTTACGTCCACTGGGTCAGTTTGCAAGCGCGTCGTGGCCGGGAAAGCACGGCTAACCGCCGTCACGGCTGAAGCGCATAACTAGGAGAAGGAGATGTGTCGATACGGATATCGGTTGTTTGGCGGCGCGCAGGATCTTGAAAAGGGCTGGGGCAGCGGCCGCCCCGGCAGAGCCCAAGGGAGCTGCGCGAGTTAGCATCAATCTCAGCCTACGGTATCCAAACGTAGACATGGTACCGGACCCAGACCCACGGGATAATGGCCGTGATGGTGGTTCAAATCGTCGATTCGGTGCCGGGTAGAAAGACCGGCGGATACGAGTGGGAGACACCCAGCCCGAAGCTGACGCTTCGCCAGATCATTGGCGAGCGGGTGCGGCGCGAAGTCGAGCTATACAATGCGAACCAGCCGAGCGTATATTTGGGGCTCGTCCAGCCGGGCGAAACCGAGCGGATGCTGAATGGGGAGCGGCTTCGGCGGGAACTCGATCCCGGGCACGAGATCGAGCGCGCATGCCGGGCGTACGCGGCCAATGGGTTCGTGGTGTTCGCGGGAGGCGAGCAGATCGAATCTCTGGACGCGGAGATCGACCTGGCCACCGCGAAGCAACTCGAGTTTATTCGCCTGATGCCGCTCGCCGGAGGATAGATGCCCACGCCAACTGCCATTTACAACCTGCTCTTCGGGAGAGCTCCCGCCGAGCCGGACCATACAAAGGACATGTCCCCGGAGGATCAGGTCGCTTTTATCATGGCGGCGGCGGAGAAGCCGGGCACCCACGACACCGGCGCGATGAGCAACGTCCTTCGCCGCAAGTTGCCCTTCACGCCGGAGCAGATTCTGCGCCTGCTGCATCTCAGCGCGACCGGATCATATTATTTCCCCTATCTGCAGGTGTTGCGCCTTGTGTCGAGTCTTCCCATGACACCTGAAATTCGACAGGCGCTTGAGGCGCTGCGCCGCAACCGGTTTCTGCAGCCCGGCGAGTACATGACCGATGTGGCGCGGCGGGTCGATCAGATGCTGGCTCCGCGAGATGTAGCCGAGTTCAAGCCCGCAGGACCGTGGTCCCAGGCGATCGCCGCCGAGGTCACGCCTGAATGGCGAGAGGTTCTCGGAGCAGGGGCGGCGATTTCGGGCGCTACGGCGTCCGGGAAATGGCGGCAGGCCGCGGGAAAACGCGCGGAAGCGATCGGACGTGAGGCGTTCCGTGCGACGGCGCTGCGCTGGCTGGCAGTCGGTCCGAGCCCAGGCGTCGCGGACCAGCAAGTGCCGATACCCGAATCGGAATACCAGCGCGGGCTGCTCTGGTCGCTGGCCGCCTTCAACGATGCGGAGATGTGCTCGGCTGTGGCGCGGTTCGCCGAGCAGAGTCTACGCAAAATTGCCATGGTCGGGGCGGTGTCGCAAAAATCGGCCAACGCCTGCATCAACGTGCTGGCGGCGATGGACGGCATGGAACCCGTGGCCCAGTTGGCGCGGCTCGCCATGCGGGTCAAGTATCAGACCGCGCAACGGCTGGTTCAGGAAGCGCTGGATGAAGCCGCCGAACGACAGTGCATCTCCCGCGACCAACTGGCCGAAGTTACCGTGCCGGACTTTGGACTGGACGCTTCCGGCATCCGCACCGAAAATCTCGGCGGCGTGAAGGTAGAGTTGGATCACGCCGGCCACATCGCTTTTTTCGCGAGCGATGGAAGGCCGCTCAAGAGTGCCCCCGAATCCGTGAAGCGCGGTTTCGCGGTCGATCTCAAAGACCTGAAAACGGCGGCCAAGGAGATTGCCGTGATGCGGTCGGCGCACACGTTGCGTATCGAACGGCTGCTGCTTTCGCAACGCGAAATCCCGCTGGCTACGTGGAGGTCGAGTTATCTCGAGCATCCGCTGCTCGCGTCCACCGCCCGAAGCTTGATCTGGCAATTCCCTTCGGGCGCGACGGCTAGTACCTAATTGCAAAAATAAGCGTATTCTGCTATTGTGTAGACATGGGCCAATGGGCAAAGGTCGTTTTGACTCCTGACGAGGAGAAGACCCTTCGGCATTGGGCGCGGGAAGGCACTCGCGAATTTCGGATGGTCGAGCGTGCCAAGGTGATTCTGCTGGCCAACCAGGGGAAGGCGAATCTGGAGATTGCGGAGCTGTTGAAGACACGGCCTGCCCGAGTTTCGAAGTGGCGGCGACGTTTTGCCAAACAGCGACTGGACGGACTGGTAGATGCTTCGCGGCGGGGTCGACCTGCCCATTACGATCAAGGGACCGAGAGGCGGGTGTTGACTCTGCTCGACGAATCGCCGCCGGAAGGGTATGGGAAGTGGTCAGGCTCCCTGGTCGCGCAAGAGTTGGGGGACGTCAGCGACGATCAAGTCTGGCGCATTCTGCGTAAACACGACATTTGTCTGGAGCGTCGGCGAAGTTGGTGCATCAGCACGGATCCGGAGTTTGGCCGAAAGGCGGCGGACATTGTGGGTTTGTATCTGAATCCGCCGGAAAATGCATTAGTCTTGTGCATCGACGAGAAGCCATCGATTCAAGCCTTGGAACGGGCGCAGGGCTGGATCCGACTTCCCAACGGCAAGGCCCTGAACGGCTTCAGCCACGGCTACAAACGACACGGAACGACGACGCTGTTTGCAGCCTTCGATATCGCCACCGGGCAGGTCATAGCCGGACACTATACGCGACGGCGGCGAAGGGAGTTCCTGGATTTTATGAATGAAATTGTGGCGGCTTACCCCGACCGCGAACTTCATGTCGTCTTAGATAACCTGAATACCCACAAGCCGAAGGAGGACCGTTGGCTGAAGCGTCACCCGAAAGTCCACTTGCATTTCACCCCGACCTACTCCTCCTGGTTGAATCAGGTAGAGTGCTGGTTCAGCATCCTGGGCGAGCAGGCGCTCAAGGGCGTGAGCTTTACGTCTCCCCAGCAACTCCGCGAAGCCATTGATAAATTTGTGAAAGCTTACAACAAGAAGGCGTCGCCGTTTGAGTGGAAGAAGGCGGTCGTCCATCCTACAGCACCCAAGCCAAAATACGCTGACTTATGCAAGTAGGTACTAGTTGGCATGAGGGCCAGATGGTCGATTGGAGCGGTGTTGCAGTCGCTGCGGGTGAAAGCGTCCGGCTATGGCATCCGGTCAATTCGGACTTGCAGACGGTGTTGAACTGGCGATGCTGGCTGGAAGACCGGCACATCGCGCAGCCCTTTAAACAGGCGCATCGCGAGGTTTACCTGCTGACCGACGCGGAGCGCTCCACCGGGACGTACTCTAACCGGTTCGCAGGGCACATCCTGAAGCAGCACCAGTTCGCGGCTCTATGCGAGCAGCGGGGCTGGCGCTTCCGGCTCATGGGTCAATGGGACTCGCACAACACACCTACGCTTGACCTTCCCCAGTTCGGATGGCAGGTCGAACTCGCGGTCGATTTCCCGCGCGACGAAACCGTGTCGGGCCACGCCATCTTTCTCTACATCGCCACCCAAAAGGCGCGCTTTGTCGATGCCGCGACGCGGCAGCCACGTAATCTCGATGCGATTCCGCCGGTGGTCTTTTCGGAAGTCATGCGCGACGTGGATTTGTTTGTGGGCGTGACCAGCATTGGCAACGATCCGTTATGGGGCCAGGAGGGGATCGCGCCGTTCGCGCAATACTGGCGCGAATATTCCTTCGGCGAACTGTCGGCCGCGGCCGAGCAGCGGCGGGACGTGCTGGCGCGCATGCTCCCGACGTTGCCCATTCGCGAGCGGTGCCGCATCGAAGGAAGCTACCTGGCGGTGCGCGGCGATCGCGCGACCTACCGGATCCACCTCGGAAGCAGCAACGTCATGATGGAGCCGGGCAGCCGGTATCTGTGCATCGTGCGCGGAGGGGCGTCGGCCGGCGTTCCGGGCAAGCTGTTCCTGCCGTTCGAGGCGGATGGGATGTTGTCGCTGATCCTGAGCAAAGCGTTTCTCCTCGCGGCCGATAAGAAGATCAGCGACCCGAGCATCACACGGCAACTGCCATAGCGGAAGGTCGAGACCCCGCGCTGAAGTTACTAGACTAAATGGCTCGCCGCCATCGTGATGCTGCAAGGCGGCTTGCCATTTACTCCGTCGCTAAACTCGAACACCGCGAACACCTCGGAGCCGCCCGTACCAATCGACTGGCCAACGGAAATCTCCCCGCCAATCAGCGGAGTCCCGGTTCAATCTCGCCGCCTTCGCGCCGGCCAACGCGGTCTTCTACCAATACGGCATCGCCGGCCAGAACAACCTGACTGGACCAGGACTCCACAACGCCGACCTGAGCCTATTCAAGTCCTCGCGAATCACGGCATTCGGCGAATCGCTGGAAGTCTCCGCCGGCACCGCACACTCAATTCACAGCCCGAGTCCGTCATTCACGCGGTGTTGCAAAACCGCGATCAGGCAAAGGGTGTTCCAGTGAAGGGCTTTGCGCCGTGAGCAACTCGGCGCCGTCTACGGTGATATGCAGATCGTCTTCGAGACGGATGCCGAATTCTCCGGGATCGATGAGGATGTACGCCCACCATGAAACCGTGGCAAAAATCAAGCGCTCATAACTTTTCGCGTGTGCGGCGCCGTTAGTCAGCCGCAAGGGGCAAGGCCAATACCAGTGGAGGCGAATTGCGATCCTCACCATAGGAACTTGAGCGCCAACTGCGTGTTGCGCGGTTCGCCGGGGCCAAGGCCAGGTGCAGAACTGTTGCTGAATGTGGACGTAAGCTGGCCGAAGCTCGAACTGGAGAATGTCACGTTTGGATTCGCCCAGTTGGTTCGATTGAAAAGGTTGAAGATCTCGACCCGGAATTCGGCCTTAAAACGCTCCGTGATCGGAATCCTCTTGAAGATCGAGAAATCGACAGCGCCGTATCCAGGTCCATAATACAAGTCTCTGCCGATGTTGCCGAAGGTACCGGTCGCAGGTTTGGCAAACGCCGCGGGATTAAGATATTGCACGGCTGTCGTGTTAGTCAATAAAGGAACGTTTTGAAACGGATTACTGACTACGTTGACACGATCCTGGTTCTCGCCCGTGCCGCTGACATTGGTTCCGGCAAGGATATTGATGGGCTGGCCGGTGAAGAAGGTGCTGAACGCGTTGAGCTGCCATCCTCCAGTGAGGCGCGGAGCAAACCGCCCAAACTGCGGCAGATCGTAGGAGATGAAACTTGTGGTCTGGTGACGGATATCGAAGGAACTTGACCCACGCTGATCCGCCAAGCTGTAGCTGTCAGTCGGAACTGTATTTCGCGTAGTAGAGGTGTCGTCAATGGAATGGGCGTAGGTATAGTTGAACGTGGCTGACAGGCCCTTCCAAAGTCTCTGCTTGAGCGAAACCTGCAGAGCGCTGTAGTCCGAGTCGGTAACCGATTCAAGGGTGTCGATCGTCGCAAGATTAGGGTACTGTACGCCATACGGGCGCACTGCCACGCCTCCAATGAGAATGGGTTGGTTGATGTCGAGAATCACGGGCAACTTCCGGCCCAATGTTCCGACATACGCAACCTGGAGTATGGTGGATTCCGAGAGTTGCCGCTGCAAATTTAAGTTGAACTCCTGCACATACGGCGTGCGGAAATCGGGGCTCACCGCGAAGACACCGAACGGCGGAGTGGGCGTGCTGGAGCCGAAGATCGGAACCCCGGGCGCGAAGGTGACGTTCTTGACTGAAAGATTGTACACGGGGTTCGAACCACCCGGATTGGCGTTCACGCCCGCCGCACCGCCGTTCGACAGCGAAGTGTTGGCCGTAAAGTAGTTCAAACCGGGAACGTCGTAGTAGATGCCGTAGCCGCCGCGGATCACAGTCTTACCATCTTTCCCGACCGTGTAAGCGAATCCGAAGCGGGGCGCCAGATTATTCCAATCCTTCGGATAGAGCGATCCGGCGCCATTGGCTCCGGGTGTCACGAAACCCTGGCCGGGGATAAAGTTCGTAATGGAATTCTTGGAATCATGCAGTATGCCCTGATAGGTGTAGCGGGCTCCGTAGTTCAGTGTGAGGTGAGTATTTACGCGGTACGTGTCTCCGGCCCAGAAGTCGAAAGAGTTCTGGTAGTAAAGGCGCTGCAGTGGACCTTGCGCGATGGTCGCTCCATTGGAGTTGCTGGGCTCGCCGGCGAGGAAATCGGCCAGTGTCCTCAGATCGCCGGTAACCGTTGGGTCGGTGGACCACGGCCCTCGGGTACCGTCGAAGATAAACGAGCCCCGTTCGTTGATATCGTAGCCGACATCCAATACGGCGCGGCGAAACTCTCCGCCAAAGATAAAGGCGTGTTTGCCGGCGGTGTAGGAGAGGGTGTCCGTCAGGTGGCCGGTGGTGTCAGTGCGAGCTTCCGGGCTGGTGGCGCCAACGTAATCGAAGCCGGTAATGGTGAGTTTCGGCGAGCCGATCAACACCGGGCTGGTTGCCCCGGTGTTCAGGCCCAGAGCGATGGGATTGTAACCCGTATCCGCATCGTTGAATGACTGGTAGAAATAGTTGACGCCGAGCGTCAGCACATTGACCATGCGAGGTGATAAAACAGCGGTCTCGCCTACGGCGACGTTATGCATATGGCTGGGCGCGATCTGGTAGAAGTTCGGGATATCCGACCCTATAGCCGCCGTCTGGGTTCCGGTGCCGACGAAGTAACGCACGAACATCGAGTTCTTTTCGTTGAAGCGATGGTCAACCTTCATCACTCCGTTGAAGCTGTTGTACTTGTTTTGACCGTTAGCAAGGTAGTTATTAGTCGTCGCGGGGCCGGTGCGGACACTGGCCGGCCAGATCGACAGCAGGTTCAGAGAGACTGGATTTACAGGGACGTTATACCTGGCCAGAACGCCCTCCGCCTGCGTCACCCAGGCGGCCGAAGGTTCGGTAGTCAGCGCGGAAGTGTCGGCAACAGCGATCTGCGCCTCGCCCGTCAGGAAGAAGAAGGTTTTGTTCTTGATGATAGGTCCGCCGCCGGAAAAGCCGAACTGGTTGTTGCGGATGACTTGTTTCGGGCTGCTGGGCGCAAGCACAGGCGACCGCGAGGCCAGCGCTTCGTTGCGATTGAAATAGAAAAGGTCGCCGTGAAAATCGTTGGTGCCCGACTTGAGGACCACGTTCATTTGACCGCCTGCATTGCGGCCCTGCTCCGGCCCGCCGTTGTTTTCCACGGCAAACTGGTCGATCGCTTCAATCGGCAGGAGCGTTCCGGCAATGCCTGCGACGCCGCCCTGATTGACAGCCGACGTGTTCTGAAACGCGTCGTTATTATCCGCGCCGTCGATCTGAAAGTTGTTGCCGTTGGTACGGCCGCCGTTGATCGAGTTCTGCGCGGCTGAAGCGCCGGGCACGAGCTTGATCATCTGGAGAAAGTTGCGGCCATTCATCGGCAGGTCGCTGACGGTGGACGTATTCACCACGGCAGTGAGCGAACTGGAAGTCGTGTCGACCGACACAGCAGACGCAGACACTTCAACCGTCGACTGCGTTTGAGCCAGCGTGACCTGCACGTTGAGGTTGGTGGTCTTCGAAATGGCAACCTCGATGTGATCGATCTTCTTGGTTTGAAAGCCCTGCGCCGAAACAGTCAACGTGTAGAAGCCGACGGGAAGATCCACGAAGAGGAACTCGCCTTTAGCGGCCGAGAGCGCACTGCGTGCCAGACCGGTGGCTGGGCTTTCCAGCTTGAGGATAGCGTCCGGCAAGAGGGCACCGGAAGAGTCAGTAATAAGACCGGCCAGATTGCCGACAAACGTTTGTGCGAACGCACAATAGGTGAGCAGTCCGAACAATAAGAGACGATGGAATGGCATGAACGCTCCTTTGGCTGATCGATTCGGCGACCAACTTGGTCAAAGGCGCGCGCTACATAGGACCTGCAGAATGCCTGGGGACAAGCAAATGCCGGGACGACAACTAAGGTGCATCCCAAAGCCTTTAGCCTGCCAGTATACCGTGAAATCCGGCCCGACGCGCAGCCTATTTTGCGCGAACTTCGGGCCACTATCGTTCACCGGACCTTCCCCCCGATGTTCGCGAGGGAAGTGTGAGCCGCGGGCGTTCGAGGCGCATGCCAGTACTCTCGCGCGGCGACAGCCGAGGCTGCTATGATAAGGCTCGTCGCGTATCCATCGAGACCACGTCGGTCTCCTATCTCAGTACCACAACACAATTTCGTTATACGACGGGGAGATCATCCTCTTCCGGGACAGGAGAACGCATTGAAACCAATCAATCGAAGATTGTTTATTGCCGGCGCGAGCGGGTTATCCGCCGGTTTATTGCTCAGGACCAGCCCGGCGCAATCGGCTGATGACACCTTGATCGCCAAGGCTAAGGGCATTCATTCCCGAGTTCTCAAGCTGGATACTCACAACGACATCGATCCAGCGAATTTCACGGCAGATTGCAATTACACGATGCGCCTCACGTCGCAAGTCAATCTGCCAAAGATGGTCGAAGGCGGCATGGACGTGTCTTTCATGATCGTGTACGTCGGCCAGGGCCCACTCACAGCGGATGGTTTTGATGGCGCTTACCGGCAAGCCACCGCGAAGTTTGACGCTATCCACCGGTTGACGGAAAAAATCGCTCCTGACCAGATCGGCCTTGCGACCACACCTGCGGAAGTCCTCGCTTTGCACAAGAAGAATCTGCGGATAGCCGTAATCGGAGTAGAAAACGGTTATCCGATCGGTATGGATATCAAACGGGTGAAGGAGTTCTATGACCGGGGTGCGCGCTACATGTCTCTCGCACACAACGGGAACAGCCAGCTTGCAGATTCGAATACAGGAGAAACCGAGGGCTACTCGTATAACAACGGCCTCTCGCCGCTGGGCCGGGAAGTCATCGCGGAGATGAACCGGCTCGGCATGATGATCGATCTGTCGCATCCTTCGAAAGGAGCGAACATGGAGGCGATCCGACTTTCGAAGGCCCCAGTGATTGCGTCACATTCCGGAGTCCGCGCTCTGGCCGATGTAAGCCGCAACATGGACGACGAGCAATTGCGGGCGCTCAAGGCGAACGGTGGCGTGATTCAGGTTGTGGGGTTCGCCTCCTATGTCAAGGCGGAATCAAAGCAGCGCAGCGAGGCTCTCACGAAACTGATGAAGGAGTTTGGGCTTGGCGGGCGCGGCCGCGGCACGCGACAAGGCGGCGAAGGCCGTGACGCAGAAGCGCATGCGTGTCCGGTAGAAGGCGCCGGCGCGCAGACCCGCAAGGGAGGCAGTCGGGGCCGCAGCACTTACATTCTCAGCCAGCTTCCGGAGGACCGGCGGGCTGACTACGAAAAACGGATGGCGGAGATCGACGCAAAGTTCCCGCCACAGCCCCGCGCCAACGTGAAGGACTTCGTCAACCATATCGATTATGCGGTGAAGTTGATCGGAATCGATCACGTCGGAATCTCTTCGGATTTCGATGGCGGCGGTGGGATCGACGGCTGGGACAGCGCGGCGGAAGCCTTCAATGTCACGCTGGAGTTGGTTCGGCGCGGTTACGGCGAGGAACAGATTGGAAAGATGTGGAGCGGTAATCTGCTTGGGGTCTGGACAGAAGTGGAGAAGGTCTCCCAGAAGCTGCGGAAGCAACACAGTTGACGCGGTTCCGCACGACCGCCGGTGGTGTGCCTGTTCTTCTATGCGCGTAAACTCCTGCGATGTCGCGTCGGGTGAAGTTGACCTATTCGTGGCTACCAGTCACGTCAGTTTCCATAGCCGTCTTTCTCGGGCGTTTGACGCCAGGGCGCCAGCGAGTAAGGTGACGCGCACCAGATCTCACGGAAATGCCGTCCCGTGGACTGCATTCCACCTCACTGAGCCGAAAGTCGCGTGGGGGGAAACTGACCCTGACTCAGCCCACCGCGAGAAGCACCCGACCACTGGAAAGAACGCCGATATTCCACATTAACGGGCTCGAAAAGTTGCGCCCACCACCGGCTCTTTCCGAGTGCCTGACGATCCACTCGGAGCAGTCGCTAAACACTGCGCCGTTACATGCGAGCGATCCTGACTGAGGGTCGAACAATTGCCGGACGAATAGCCCTATAGTCGGCTCACAATTCGTCCTTACTCGGGGCCTGGAATGTTCATGTGCCGCTTCGCTAACCTTCGTCAGGTGGATTGTTGTCGGCGAGGGAGTCCCTTTGCCGAGGCCTCGGCTCCAGGTGGTTCACGGAACGGTTCCACCGAAATGCGCTCGTAACACACGTCCAGCACGCTCAGGTATTCTGTACCGCCCGGCGCTTGGAGAACTACGCGATTGCCCGCTGCCGACTTCAACAACGCGCGCCCCAGAGGCGATACCCAACTGATGTGGTTGCGGTTGAGATCGACCTCGTCGGTGCCCACGATGCTCACCACTCGCTCCGTTCCCGCGGCATTGGCATAGCGCACGGTCGCTCCGAAGAATGCCCTCGTCGCCGCCTGACCCGCTCTCGGAGTTTCCGGGTCAACCACCTCCGCGGCATCAATTCGCTTTGTGAGAAAGCGAATCCGCCCATCGATCTGGCGCAGCCGCCGCTTGCCGTACTGATAGTCGGCGTTTTCACTGCGATCGCCGTTGCTCGCAGCCCATGCCACCACCTCCGTCACGGCCGGGCGTTCCCTGGTGAGCAGAAACCGGTGCTCGTCTTTGAGGCGCTGCAGGCCGCTCGGCGTTATGTAGTTCTTGTTTCGCGTCGCGTGCTCGTCCCCTTGCGGTTTTCTCGTAAACCCTTTTCGCATCTTCTTAGTCCTTCCAGCGCGAATCCGGTGGATGCGACAAAGCTCTCGGGAAATGGATAGTGCGATGCCTGTTCATACGTTGTCGCCTCGATTCTGCCCTGAAATTGCTCAAGCACGATCCACAAATGAAATTGGCGCAACGCCCCAAGAGAGCTTGCCGACACGCGCAAAATTTCCTGTAAATGATCTCCTCTCCTCGCGACTGGATCTTTCGCACGCAGGAAGCCATGAAGAACTAGAGGCCGCCGACGAACGCGGATGAACGCCGATTGAAATACTGTAGGTTGTCCGTGTTCCTGGGAGTTCGTCTGCGGCCATAACTGATTGTTTCACGTCTTCCAATCTCTTATTGATCCTATCCATCATCTCGGACAAGCGACGGCGAAGGCATGGTAGACGCGGAATACTCGCGCAAAGTTGCCTGGCGTTTACCGACTCCGAGCGGATCACGCGCCACTCGGAAAGAGCGGGCTGGAGCGTGGTTCGGTGTTCGCGGGGTGGAGACTGATGGCCTCGGAATGGCTGCCGGAATTTTGAGATAACGCTATCTTTAAAAGGAAACATCCTCGACCTTTCAGGGAGAAAGTGTTGTCCAAAGGAATTGGGCGTTACATTGGCGGAGATACCCTACGCCAAGTGTTTAATGGCGAGGGTTACCGAAAATGCCACTACGAAGTACTCATAGATGCCGGAGTTGTTATCCACTCCGAGTTCGCTAAGCATGCGGTGACGAATGAACTGGATTTGGTTGGCCGAATCTGACGCGAGCTCCGCCGGCTGGCTGCCGGACCTGATATCCCGCAATATCGGCGTCTATTTGCAACCAGCGTCGGAGGCTATTCGCCGCTCTCTCTGGCCACATCCGTTCCCCTTTGTCGTAGCGCGACCCAATGGCCGAGTGGTCTAGGCACCTCCAAAAGGGTCCTGCTTCCGTGTGTACGCGCTCGGGCGCTCCGAGCACCGCCGGCGAACCTCCGTGGTGGAACGCCCGCAAATATCCCGCCCAGTGCGTCTTTTTCGCCCCCGACCCGGCATGCCGAAACGCGTACTGAAATCGAGAAATACCCTCAAGCGCTGGGCGCCGCTTCCTTACTCCGTTCGTGTGCAGTAAGATTGGTGAATCAGAGGAGGCCCGATGAATCGACGTAAATTCATAGCGGCGGCCGCGGCGAGTGGCGCCGCGGTGCGAAGTCTCTCTCGCGCCGCCACCACCGATGGTAACGCGCAGACACCGCCCGTGACCACCCCGCGGAGCACTTCCGGCGATCCCGTGGAGCCCGATTGGAACGAGCGCATCACTCTCACTGTTGGCCCGAAAAATGCCGACCTCATCGGCTCCAATGAAAAGGTAATCCAGGCCGCAGTCGATTCCATTACCCGCTGGGGCGGCGGCACTGTGAAGATCCTGCCCGGCGTTTACCGCTTTCGTAACGCCGTCTACCTGCAGAATAAGGTGCGCATCTTCGGCAGCGGCCAGGATTCGATCATCATCAAGGAGCCTTCCATCACCGCGCGCCTGGTGGAGGATTCCGACTGGTTCGATCAGGAGGTCACCTTCGCCGACCCCAAAGGTCTCCAGATCGGTGACGGCATCTGCATCCGCACGCGAGAGCCTTCCACCGGCGGCCCCGAATTCATCAAGCGGACCCTGGTAGCGCGCAGCGGAGCGCGTTTCAAACTCGACGTGGCCCTGCGCAAGAATGTTTGGCTCGTGGGCGAGCCTGTCGTATCCAGTCTGTTCCCGCTGTTCAGCGGCGAAAACATCGCCGACGTGACCATCGAGAACATCGCGATCGACGGCAACAAGGCTAATAATGAGAACCTCGACGGCAATTACGCCGGCTGTATCTGGATGCAGGATTGCAATCGCCTGACGTTCCGCAAAGTCATCGCGCGTAACTATAACGGCGACGGCATCAGTTGGCAGATCTGCCACGACGTGGTGGCGGAGGAGTGCCATAGCCACGACCATGCCGGCTACGGCATGCATCCCGGCTCCGGCTCCCAACGCTCGCTGATCCGGAGCAATCGCCTCACCGACAATAATCTCGGCCTCTTCTTCTGCTGGGGCGTGAAGTGGGCTCTTGCCGAGAAGAATATGATCGAGGGCAATCGCCGCTTCGGCGTTTCTATCGGGCACAACGATACCGACAACGTGGTCCGCGACAATGACATCCGGTCCAGCGGCGAAGTCGGCGTGCTGTTCCGTAACGAACGCAACCCTGCTTTTCAGGGCAACCGCAATCGAATCGAGAACAATCGCATTCACGGGGTGACGGGAGAGACCGGTGTCGGTATCGATGTGCTGGGTCAGACGAATTCGGTGCGCATAGAAGCCAACCAGATTCGTGAGACGCAGACGGCCGCCCGGAGGATCGGCATTCGCATCGGCGAGGAGGCGCGGCAGATCACGCTGGTCTCCAATCGCATCGAAGGCTTTTCGAAAGACGTGCTCGACCTGCGCGCGCGCTCCTGAGCTAGCGTCATTCTGCGCGCAGTGGCAGACGCTCGCAAAAACACGGGCGAAGGATCGCGTGGAATAACGGGAGGTTCAGGCTTACGGGGATATACGGGGCGCAACCCCGGTGAAATAGCTTCTATCGTTGGACCTCTGGAAAGTCGTCGCTAAAACATCGCGGTCTTCACGCGGATTCGCGCCAGAAGACATTCAAGTCATTCAGCAGAGCCCATTATCATCTCGCTAGTGGCGGCGTGCTAAAAATGCGGGACTCTCGCGTGAAGTGACGCCCGCCCGCTATTGGCCGCGTTACCGCGTGCGTTGCAGTTGCACGTTCAAGAATTCTATCTTTACCCTATTGCATTCAGGAGAAGTCCCTCCATGTGCTGCGTACTCCAACGTTCAACCTGCCGTTGCCAGCCGTGATTCGTCTGCTCACCTATTGCGCTGTTCCGCGCCGGCTTCATACGGTGTCTCGCAAGGGGATCACGGTCCGGGACGGGTTCACCTGCCAGTATTGCCGCACGTTCCTGTCGGCGGCCAAACTCACGCTCGACCATGTGACGCCTAAGTCGCGCGGTGGAAATTCGACCTGGGAGAACCTGGTCGCCTGCTGTTACCTTGCAACAACCGAAAGGGTGACAAGACGCCGGCAGAGGCACGCATCCAACTCGCCAGACAGCCGAAGCAGTTCGGCGTACACGCGCGACATAAGCTGCTGAGTCAGGGCAGCGAACTCTGGGGCAAATACCGGTTCAGCTGATGCCGTGGCCGTGTAGCTCAGCGGACAGAGCCGCCGGCTTCTACCCGGCGTGTCGCGTGTTCGAATCACGCCGGGGCTTCCATCTTCACGCCCTTGTCGGCCGACTGGACACGATGAGTCCGTATTCGGGGCTACGACGTCTCCCACAAAAACCTCAGAAGCAGTTCGGCAGCGGATGGCTTCCTGGTTCAACTAGAGATCCTTGTCGAAAAGGTTTCGCGAGATGGCGATGGACGAGCTTCTTGTGTGGAACAGTACGGTCGGCACGATTTCGCGCCGCATCCGCAACGGCAGCCATGGCCCATTTAATGCTGTGATGGAAACAAGATCGCAGCATGTCAACTTTGCCGACAGAAACCGACGACCAACACGCATTACGTTTCCCGAAGCTCACTGATGCTCAAATCGCTCAGCTGGGAGCCACTGGTAAACCACGCCATGTAAATGAGAGCGATATCGTCTTCGATCAGGAATCCGCCGACCACGGAGCTTTTGTCGTCTTGACCGGTAGTATCCAAATCGTCGGCGTGTCGAATGGTGTCGAATCGATTCTGAGCGTTCTCGGACCGGGCGAGTTCACCGGCGAGGTAACCCAGCTCTCGGGTCGGCGCAGCCTGGTTTTGTGTCGTGCATGCGAACCGAGCGAATTGCTCGAGATCGACAGGTCGAGTCTGCGGCATATCATGCAGACCGATGTCGTCCTTGGGGACGTGTTCTTACGCACCTTTTTGCTTCGTCGTATGTTCCTTATTGCGAATTCCATCGGCGATGCCGTCCTCATAGGCTCAGCTCTTTCGAGTGACACTTTGCGCCTGCGAACTTTCCTCGGCCGCAACGGCCATCCCTACACCTACCTGGACGTGGATGTCGACGCCGACATTCAGCTTGTTTTGGATCAGTTTTCGGTTCAGATTACGGATATACCAGTTCTCATTTGCCGTGGCGAGCTCGTCTTGCGGAACCCCAGCAATGCCGAAACCGCGGCATACTTCGGGCTGAATGTGGGAATCGATCAGGTTGGCATCTTCGACCTGGTTGTGGTCGGCGCCGGACCAGCCGGACTGGCTGCGGCGGTTTATGGAGCTTCGGAAGGGCTCAACGTTTTGGTGTTAGAAAGCAGTGCGCCGGGCGGCCAGGCCGGGTCGAGTTCAAGAATTGAAAACTACCTGGGCTTTCCAATGGGGATTTCCGGACAGGAGTTGGCGGACCGCGCCTTCGTTCAGGCGGAGAAGTTCGGGGCGCAGATCTCGATTGCCCGGACCGCGACCGGGCTTAAATCTGTTAAACCACCATACACCGTGGAATTGGACGATGGCGGAATCGTCCAGGGTCGCACCATCATCATCGCGGCTGGATCGCGTTATAGAAAACTGGATCTTCCCAACGTTGAAAAGTTCGAAGGCGCCGGAATCTATTACGGCGCGACCCAGGTGGAGGCCCCAATGTGCCAAAACAACGAAGTCGCGATCGTGGGAGGGGGGAACTCGGCGGGGCAAGCGGCTTTGTTTCTGGCGGGTTTTGCGAAACATGTCCACATCCTCGTTCGCGGGTCCGGGCTAACTCAGACGATGTCGAGGTACCTGATCGCGAGAATTGAGGCTTCCCCGAACATCACTGTCGAGACTTTGACGACAGTTGAAGCAATCGACGGCGACACGCACCTCGAGCGAATCCGCTGGCGAAACAGAGAGACTGAAGTGAGCAGTGTTCACCAAATCCAACATCTGTTCCTGATGACTGGCGCCGATCCTAACACGGCCTGGCTTGGGACATCTTTGTCGCTGGACTCCAAACGTTTTATCAGGACAGGTAGCGACTTATCAGGACAGGTAGCGACGTTGCGACCGAATGGCCTCTGAAGCGAGCTCCTTTTCTCCTCGAAACGACTCTTCCAGGAATCTTCGCCGTGGGCGATATACGAGCCAATAGCATTAAGAGGGTGGCATCGGCGGTTGGCGAGGGGTCAATGGCGGTCCAGTTCGTACATCAGGTCCTCGCGGGGCAATAGTCATGGCAAGATGCAGCCGGATCCCCTTTTACGCGCCTCAAAACAAGACACACGCCCTTTGCGTGCATTTTTCGGAACCGTCGGGAACCGGGTGCCGAACATCGGCCTTCCACTTTTCGACTGCTCTTGCGGCGCTTCGTCCTGGATCACATCCCAGTGCTCAACGAGAATTCCGTGTTGCAAATGGTGGAAGCTTCGTGAACACGACGGAAGACTCCACCGGATCGGAACGCCGGGAACAAAATGCCAGTAACCGCGACGTTGTCACTAAGGCAGTCGGGAAGACGCGCCCCACCGACCTCAAGCGGGACTCGAGCCGTTGGGCACGATTCCTTCGCATTACAGTTGAGTCACGATTTCCGACGTCTGGGTCCTACCACATTATGACGTTATTTCGGTAGCGCACAATTGGTCGCGGCGATGGTCCGCAACCGTTTTCAATGTATCCCCTACAAGGAAAATTACCCAATCTCTCAGGCGAATTCGTAGAGATCGGCGGCTTTCGCAAGAGTACTGCCGATTCCAAAAGCCATTGCCCGATGCAAACGTAACGCCCAAGTCGTTGGACGGCTATCGCTACGCTCTCCAGGCTGAAGCCTGCGTCCTCAAACTCTTCGTGCATTTGTTCACGCATAAAAGACCCTGACGGTCCCTTTGCACCAAAGTGCAACTGGGATTTGCCATTTGCCGCCTGTATTCTGAGTGCAGGTGGAAATCGATTTGGAATCGGCAGACGAATTCGCATGGCCTCGACGGAAGCGAGCAGGTGTCGTCGCCGTTATCGACGATGACGAATCCGTCCGCGAATCGGTTGTGGGCCTGATCGAATCCGTCGGATATTGCTTGACTTTCTTCCGTACAGCCGAAGAGTTTCTAGGTTCGGCGGAGATGAATACTGTGGCGTGCATAATCGTTGATATTCGGTTGCCGGGAATTTCCGGCTTGGAGCTCCTTTCACACATGCGCGCGCACCAGCGATCCATTCCCGCGGTTTGCATTACCGCGCATGCCGACGGAAACGTGCGCAGACAGGCCATCGAGGCGGGTAGTATCGCGTTTCTGTATAAGCCGTTTCGAGCGGATGTACTGCTCGACGCGGTTCGAGCCGCTCTCGCACGCCCTCGCCCGTGAGCCGCCCGAAGGACAGATAAGCGTAATGTTTGTTTTAGGAGAATAAGATGGGAATACCGATCAATTCGTACCGGTTTCGGGACGGCAGCCAGGAGTTCGATCCAGGAAGACAGCAGTGGCAGAGCGAAGCGATCCCTTCTGGGGACAATGGCATCATTGGGAACAGCCAGGCACTTCAAGACGTGCTCGCACAGGCCGAGGTTGTGGCCCCAACGGATTCTACGGTGATCATTTATGGGAAACCGGTACCGGTAAGGAATCGTTCGCCAGCCTGATACACAACCTCAGCAATCGCCGCAACAAGCCCTTCGTTCGTATGAATTGTGCGGCGGTACCGGAGGGACTGATCGAAAGCGAGCTGTTCGGACACGAGAAAGGCGCCTTCGTGTTTGGGCGTCGCCCAGGCGAGTGAACCTGCCATCCACAGGACGGCGCTTGGAATCAGAACAGATTGTCTTGCTTTCAACATAGTCAACATCTCCATGTGTGCGAAGTCATTCAATGTCTGAGTCGAAAGGGCTGTCGTGTAGGATCCGTGACACCACGGCGGGTACCAGTTCGTACACGGCTGCATGAATAAGCTATGTTTTGCGAGACTCAGCACCTATTTCGGCGTGTGTCTCACTAATTAAGGGATCTGCATGTACATCGACACTACTTCTTGAGCGAAGCCACATAGGCTGCGACGTTATCGAGACTGTCCCCGGTAACCGCAGTTTGGGGCTTCATTTTGCCTTTGCCGTTGCTCACGGTGGCCTTCACCGTGGCTGCATCCGTTCCTGCAATCGGCGTTTTGTCCATCACACCCCCGGCGCCGGCCGCCCCGTGGCACATCTTGCACTTGGCGTCAAAAACGGTCTTCCCGGTTGCGGCGTCAGCCGCGAGAACGGCGGCGGAAGGAATAGAGGTAAGAACCAGAATCATTGCGATATGTTTCATTTCAAATACGTCCTTTCGTGTTTCGAGCATGCGAAACAGCTCGTTATCTACCTGCTTACCAGATAAATCGCGCACAAATACAGCGCACCTAGGGCGAGAACACCGCACGTCACCAGCGCGGCGATGCGCGCGTATCGATCGATCACGCTTCGCACCCGTTCCTGCTCCGGCATCAAACTTTGATCCGCTATGTGTCGCATATCGGCATCCCTTTCGTCAGTCACCGGCCAGGGCCGGCGCATCTTTCTTCCCCATGAACTCTCCGAGCGAAATCGGCACAGCCACCTTGAGCATCAAAGTAAACAGCAGAAATCCGAACGCGAAAATGCCCGCGGCAACGCGCAGTTCGGTGACCGTAGGATAGTATTCATAAATCTCTCCTAACGTGTCGGGCGTCAGACCCGGAATGATGAGCCCCATCCCTTTTTCGATGTACACGCCGGCATAAGTCGCCAGGCACCCAATGTTCAACAGCAGCCACTTCCGCCGCCAGGACGGCACGATAAAAAGAGTGAAAGCCAGAACGTTCAGAGAAACCGCGGTCCACGCGTACGGAACCAGCGTGTGATGACCGTTCAATCCTAGATACCAGTAGCGCGTATAGAGAAGATGCTCGGTGTCGGAGTAGAATTCCTTGAACGCCTCCGCGCCATGGAGAAACAGGTTGAGGAACATGGCATACGCCATCAGTTCCGCAATCTTGTGGATGGCCTCGTCCTTGATTTCAAAACTGGTGAATTTCCGCAGCACCTGCACGACCACCAGCAGGATTGCTGGACCTGAGCAGAACGCCGAAGCCAGGAACTGAGGCGCAAGAATCGATGAATTCCAATAAGGCCGGGCAGCCAGTCCGTTGTATAAGAACGCCGTCACGGTGTGAATCCCGACGGCCATCGGAATGGACAGCAGGACCAGTGGAACCACCAGGCTTTTGTTGTAATGCCGGCCATGGAAGGCCCGATAAAGAATATGCGAAGCCACCACGAAATTGACCAGAAAATAGAGGTTCAACACGACGACATCCCACGCGAGAATCGAGCTCGGAAAGTTGAGATGCCCGAACGGCGGAATGAGGTGCCAGAACCTGTCCGGGCGGCCGATATCGACCGAGACGAACAACAGGCACATGGTGATCGCACTGATCGCCAGCAGTTCGCCGTATATGACGATCTCCCGTATGGGCTTCCAGTCGTAGATGTACGCGGGGATGACTAGCACCACCGCCGCTGCAGCCACACCCACCAGGAAGGTGAAGTTCCCGATATAGAATCCCCAACTGACCTGGTCCCGCATCGCTGTCAGGCCCAGCCCGTACCGCACCTGCTGGCTGTAGGCCACCAGCCCCGACACAATCAGTAGCGCCAGAAACCCGAGCCATATTCGATAGGCCTGGTTTCCCTGGCGAACCAGCTTTAAACTCCCACGGGCGAAGCCGGAGATGAGTCGGAGAGTCTCGGCCGGACTCTGAACAGGGTTCTCTAGAATTTCATGTGGCATAGAAGTAAAAAAACTTCGGTAATGTGTTCAGTTCCTCTTTCAGGACGAGGACGCGTTTGTGCTCGATGATGTAGCGGATCTCGCTGTTCTTATCCAGCAGATTGCCGAATTTCCTGGCTCCTACCGGGCAGACCTCGACACAGGCCGGATAACGTCCGGTACGCGTGCGCTGAATGCAGAAGGTGCATTTTTCGACCACGCCTTTAGGACGAGGCCGGTTGCCCAGATAATGAGTATTGGGATTGATTTCCTTGGTAGGTATCGAGGGCGTCGTCCAGTTAAAATGGCGCGCGCCATAAGGACACGCGGCCATGCAATAACGGCACCCGATACACCAGTCGTAGTCGATCACTACGATGCCGTCCTTTTCTTTCCACGTGGCGCCCGTCGGACAAACCTTGGTGCAGGGAGGATTCTCGCATTGCTGGCAGGCTACCGGGACGTAGAAGTGCCCTTCTTCCGGGACCGTGGCTGGTTGATAGTAAGGATCGGCGTGCGCGAAATCGACGCCCTTTTCCTTTTCCATGGAAAGCACTTTAATCCAGTGGATCTGGGGATCGCGGGATTGATTGTTCTCTTCGACGCAGGCATACACGCAACGCCGGCAGCCGATGCAGCGGGAAATGTCGAGCGCGTAGGCGAACTGGACGCCGGGTGTGGGCTGCGTATCGGACACCTTGACGTCGACGCCCAGGCTTTCCTGATATCGGTGCTCCATCTCTTCCACCCGTCTTCGTAACTGAGCTTGTGGAACCTCGTAGAGACGCTTTGGGCCGCACGCGGTCATCAGCCAGGTGACCGCGGACGCGGCAGCGCCCACGTTGAACATGCGGCGCGTCGATTGTGGAGTGGTGTCGTCCGTTTCCATTTTTTATGTCCTATTTCAAGTCACGACTGGGATGCACCGGCGCGGGCTTGGGCGTCAAGGCTTTGAACCGGGGCTGGTGTGGACTATGGCAGTGTACGCATAGCAGGTAGCTTTTCGAGCCGTTCCAATTCCCGGTGCGCCGCCCGTGCACTCCGGCCTTCCAGTCGCGAAGCTTTTCCCCGTGACACTGTCCACACAAGCGATAGGATTCTTCAAACGGAACCGGCTCACCGCTAGCCAGATGCAGCGTGTCGCGGTTGTTGGCATCATGGCAATCGAGGCACCAGAGCTGCGGCTGGGCGTGTTTCAGCTCGATATCCGTATGCATGTCGGTGAGCGTGCGACGGGTGCGATTCGGCTTCTGGTTGGCGTGGCAATTCATGCACGGGAAGATTCCATCCGAAAAGGGGGGAGGGGGCACTTCCAGGCGTTCTTCCACCTTTTGTGGAAGCGTGGCATTCGCCGGCGACGCCGCCCCCGCGTGTCCGGCTAACAACCAAATCGTAACGCCAACCTGAGCCGCGCAGGCCAAGAACCATACCTTCGGCCTGCTGCTGTCACGCACAACGCAACTCCACCATGCGCTCCATTTCGCGCAGCCACATGGCCTGGAAAATTTGCAGCCTCTGCCCGATCACGGCCGCCAGGTTGAGCGTCACCATGTAACCAATTTCCGGGTGCCGCAGGAAGTGATCACAGAGCGTAGCGCGCGGGAGGGAGATCACTTCCGTCGCAAGCGGCGCGGTGGCGCGTAACGTAAACCGGTAAGGAGGAATCAGCGCCGACCAGCCTACGGTTTGCCCGGGCGTCCGCTCTTCGACCAGCACGTCCTGGTCCTGGCCGCGTACCTGCATGGGTAGGGTCAGATTGATCCGCCCTCGCGATACCAGGTAAAGGCAATCAGCCTCAGCGCCCAGGCGGAACAATTCATCGCCACCGTCGAGGAAGATCCGGGAGCCAAGAGCCAGCGTCTCGTTCACGGCTTCCTGCGTGAGTCCTTTCAAAAGGTCGAGGGATCCGTCGGTCATAGCAGCTTGCCTTTCAATTCACGAATGGGGAGATCGTCCGGCCGTGCAGCAGGGCCGACGTTGGGGCGGAGAGGAACGACTCCGCCGCAGCCTGCTCCAGACGCACATGGCTTTCGATCTGCAGCAGGAGCGCCTCGAGAGGCACGCGCGGCTGCGCCATTGTGGGTACGCTGGAGTCGTTGATGAAAAAGTGTGTGGGCGCGAGCGCGGTCGCCTTCACCTGTTCGGGTTGAACTTCCCGAGCTGTTCGTGCCGGCCGCACCGCCGCGCCAAACGCGGCGCACGCGATAGCCATTCCAAAAACGCTGATGCAGATTCCCATGAGTAACATTTCCATAAACTGCTCTCCTTTACGCTGCGCCACAAAGGCAAGTGGCGTGCCAACTACGAAAGGAGCGAAAAAGCCTTATAAAGCGTGATCCAGCTCTGCGCCCCCCGACTACGACCTGCCAAAATGTCAGGCCGGCACATGACGTTTCGTCAGTCATTGACAGCCGTGACGGATTGTGAAATGGTTATGTTCGCAGAGCAATCAGCGACGGACAGAAGAAATGAAGCTACGCTTCGCAAGCATGACGGTCGGTCTCGCCGTAGGTGTCACCGCGGCTGTTGTAGTGGCATCGGCGGGAAGTGCGTACCTCTATTCCAAGCACCATATGCGCTCACTGCTCGCAACTGCGCAGACCAACGCACTGGCTGAAGGCAACCTGATTCGCGTGGCGCTCGAACACCAGATGATCGAGAACGACCGCACGCTGATCGCCGCCATGATCGACAGCTTCCGCAAACAGGAGCGGGTGGGACGGCTAGTGGTTCTGGACCGCTACGGAAAGGAACAATATCCCCAGGGCAAAAGGGACGCCGACAGCGACTTCAACCTCAGCTCACCTACCTGCCAGGCATGTCATCGCTATCCACCCGAACAGCGAGGAGCGAGCCGTGTGATCGAGACCCGTGGCGGCGCCGTCCTGCGCACTGTGATCCCGATTCGGAACCGGGAAGCATGCCACGGCTGTCACGACGCGAGCCATAAGATCAACGGCATCCTGATCCTGGACTACCAGGCCGAAGAATTGCGCGCGGAGATGACGCGCGATCTGGGCTGGCTGGTAGCGGGGACCAGCGGAATTACCATGCTGCTGGTCGGCGCGATCGCGATCGTGATCCGCCTCGCGGTGCTGAAGCGATTGCAGCGTTTCGAGACCGCGGCACGGCAGATCGCGGCCGGCGACCTGGGCCAGAGAGTGCCCACGGAAGGCTCCGACACACTCTCCTGGCTGGCGCGCGAGTTCAACACCATGGCCGATTCGGTGACTGGCCTGGTGGGCGAGGTCCGTACCCAGCGCGAACGGCTGGAGACGGTTATCAATAGCATCGACGACGGGATTGTGGTTCTCGATCCGCAGCGCAATGTCATCGCCGCCAACGATGCCTTCCTGCGCCGCGCCGAACATTCCCGTGAGGAAGTGCTCGGCTGCTCCTGCCGCAACCTGAACCCTGGTGGGTGTAATGTTTCAGATTGTCCGACCGTCGCCTGTTTGAACTCCGGTATCCGGCAGGTGCGAATCTGCGAACGTGCGACCGCTGACGGGGGTGTTCGATGGGAAGAAGTTCATGCCTCACCCGTGCGCAACGGTTCAGGCCAGCTGGCTCAAGTAGTGGAAGTGTGGCGCGACATCTCGGAGAGGCGCGCCGCCGAAGCGCACCTTGCTGAGTCTCACCGTCTGGCATCCATCGGAACACTGGCGTCCGGTTTTTCGCACGAGCTGAATACGCCTCTTGCAACCGTACTCATGTGCGTCGAGGGAATTATGCGAGAGTTCGCCGCCACGGGCGCCGGAGGGCCGGACCAGGAACATATCCGCGAAAGTGCCTCTATCGCCCGCGAGCAGGTCCTGCGTTGTCGCGGCATCACTCAGCACTTTCTGCGTATGGCGCGCGGCCAGCGCGCTCAGGGCGATATCGTGGACGTGCAGTCCGTGGTCACGGTAGTGGCCAGGCTGGTGGAACCGACCGCACGCGTACACTCCGTGAGGATCAACGTTCAGACCATTCCCGGGATCCATGTCAGAGCGGACGAAGCGGAGCTTCAGCACACCATCATCAACCTGCTGCTGAATGCCATCCAGGCCTGCAAACCGGGAGGCAAGGTCGATCTCGCAATGGCCGTCGGCGGAAGCAACGCCGACACTGTCCGGATCCGCGTGACCGACGATGGCTGCGGAATCGCACCGGAGCATCGCAAACGAATTTTCGAGCCGTTTTTCAGCATGCGGCAAGGCGGTACCGGCCTGGGCCTGTTTCTATCCATCAACTTCGTCCGGCGTTGGGGAGGAGAGATTTTGCTCGAAAGCGTCGCCGGCAAGGGATCGACATTTGAAGTGATTCTTCCTCTTTTGACTGATACCGCAGCGAAAGACTCGATCTCATGAAAGCGACCGCTTCTCTCCTATTGGTTGACGACGACGCGGCCTTCCGCCATGTGATGGCCGGCGAACTCAAGCGCCTGGGCCACACAGTGACATCTGCGGCCACGGGCGCGGAGGCCATCGTGAAATGCCAGGAGACTGAACCGGAGGTAATGCTATTGGATCTCCGGCTGCCGGGCATGGATGGACTGGATGTCCTGAAAGTCGTCCGCGAGCGCCATCCCTCGGTTGAGACCATCATGCTGACCGGCCATGGGACTATCGACACCGCCATCGAGTCCATTCGCCTGGGCGCATTCGACTACGTGATCAAACCGTGTCCGCTGGACGAACTGCAGATGCGCATCCAGCGCGCCATCGAGCGGCGAACCTTGCGGCATCGCGCCAATCTGCTGGAGCGGGGATTGACGCCGCCCGATCTCGGCGACTCCTTCGTGGGCGAGAGCGAAGAGTTCCGGCGCCTGCTTCATCTGGTGGAGCGCGTGGGGCCCAGTGATTCCACGGTGCTGATCTTCGGCGAGACCGGATCAGGGAAGGAACGCGTCGCCAAACTGATTCATGCGCGCAGTCCGCGGAAGAATCGTCCGTTTGTGGTGGTGGACTGCGCGGCCTTGCAGGAGAGTCTGCTGCAAAGTGAATTGTTCGGTCACGAGCGCGGCTCCTTCACCGGAGCCGACCGCGCCAAGTCCGGACTGTTTGAAGTGGCGAATGGCGGGACTATCTTTCTCGACGAGATCGGCGAAGTGAGTCCAGCCACCCAGACCAAGCTGTTGCGCGTTTTGGATACGTCGGTGTTCCGTCGCGTCGGGGGTACCGTCGAAGTGCGAGTCGACGTGCGAGTGCTGGCGGCAACCAACCGCGATCTGCAGGCGATGGTCCGCCAAGGACAGTTCCGCGAGGACCTCTATTATCGGATGAGCACCATCAGCATGGAACTTCCTCCGCTGCGCAAGAGGGGGGCGGACGTCGAGTTACTCGCCAAGCACTTCGTCGCGCTCATGAACGAGCGCTTCGAATCATCCAAGCGGATCGGCGAGGAGGCGTTAAAGACGCTGCGCCGTCACACGTGGCCGGGCAACGTGCGTGAGCTTTTACATGCGGTCGAGGGCGCGATGGTGGTGTGTGAAGGCGAGGAGATCCTGCCGGAACATCTGTCGCAGAGCGTGCGGGGCTCGATCGCCGCAGAACATTCCGCCCTATCGCATTCTTCAAACGGGACGGAGAAATTCCCCACGTTGGATGAATTAGAGCAGAGTCATATTCAGCGCGCCCTACACATTAGCGGTGGCCACCGCGGAATAGCGGCGCGAATGCTTGGGATCAGTGAGCGAAACCTGTACCGGAAACTGCGCGACCTGGGCCTGATGCCATGAGTGGTGCTTTGGAGTTCCGGTCAAAATGTGATGTTAGTTAATCACCCCGGCGTACATCCATCGCCCATTCAAGACAACCTTAGTGAGCGGCAGAGAAGCTGCCAGTCAATTGCATGTCGACGTCGACTGACTTTTCAACTTTGAGGAAGAGTGTACTGGGGTCTTTCATGCCCCAGGCGACGAAAGGCACCGCGAACTTGAGTTTCGCGGTGATCTGATCGTCTTTCGCCGTTACCTGGACCGGTACAGTTATCTCGTGGGCTGCGCCGTGAATGTTGAACATGCCATGTAGTTTCACGTTCGACGTACCAGTCAGCGCGATCTTGCCTTCAACGTGATCCGGGCAGAAAGAGACTTCCGGGAATTTCGAGGATTCGAGCACGTTCTTGTTCATACGTCCGTCGCGCGCGCCGCTACCGCTATCCCCGCTCGTCGCATCGACCACTACTTCTCCGCTGGCCTTGCCGTTGTCGGTATCAAAAGAGATTTCGCCGCGCTTCAGTTTAAATGTGCCGTGGACTGTGTGGAGAACGTCCCCCAGGGTCCAGTTCACTTGAGTGCTCTCGGGAGATAGGTGTAAGTGATATTCGGCGGCGCTTAGTGGGTAAGACACGGAGAGCGCCAGCGCAATTAGGGTCAGGCTTTTCATATTCATTAGTGGAATAGCATTTGCCAGCCGAGCGAGAGGCTGGCGCCGAGCAGTTGCCTCGGGTGGAGCGAACCCACGTGTCCCGCAAGCAGGTCCACGAAACATTGCGGATGCGCGGCCATGGCCGCCAGCGCGCGACGCCGGACAAGTGGCCAGCGGTCCATCGACAACATCATGTCGGCCATGAACGCCGGACGTAAGCCGATAGAGCGGTGTGCCTTCGAGTAAAGCGCAAGGTCGCCGGCGGCGAGCGCACTGACGAGCGCTTCTGATTGCTGGAATGCCTGGCACAAGCCTTCGCCAGTGATGGCATCTACAGATCCTGAAGCGTCGCCGATTAAGGCCACGTCGCCGCGGACGACGGCTTTTAGCCGGCGTGTCGCGGTCACCGCGCCGCGTTCGTTGCTGGATGTCAGCACGCCATTTAGGCGCGATTCAAGTGAGGGGAATCCCCGCAGTGCTTTGGCGAGGCGGAGCTCAGGTGTGCGGGAGATCAACGCTACGCAGACTTCATCCGGGGATACTGGCGTCACGTAGATCTGGCATCCGTCACCCCAGTAGATTTCCATGAACTCCGTCCAGGGTTCGCGGGCAAAATGCCGGCGATAGGCGAAGCGCCGGGAATTGCGGGCGAATCGATCGAGTCCAGCCCAACGGCGGACGAGCGATCCGGAGCCGTCGGCTCCGACAACCCAGCGAGTCGAGATGCTTCGTCCAGGCGCTTGGACCGTGTTGCCGGCGATACTGGTTATCGGTGTCGACCACAACATCTCGACGCCCGCTCGCGCCGCTTGCTCGACAAGATGCTGATGCAGGACCGTGCGGCGGAAGCCCATGCCGCAACCGTGCGGGAAGTCGGCAGCCACGGAATGCCCTTCACCGTGAAAGCGAATGCCGCAGAAGCGAAAACCCTCGCAGTCCGGAAGCACGATTCCAATCCGTCCAGCAGCTGCGACGGAGTCGGGCATGAGCCCCTCCCCGCAGGCTTTATCGATGGGAGGGCGGTTGCCGTCCGCGACCGTAACGCGGAGTCCTCTGAACCGCGCTGCGATCGCGGCCGCGAGACCGGCTGGTCCGCCGCCGATTATAAAAACGTCTGTGTCTAAGATGGCCATTTGAGTAAGACTAGTTCGGAACAGAAGCCGGGGCCCGCTGCGGCTAGAATGCTGAAGGTGCCGGGTCGCGGGCGTTTTCGCTTCATCACTTGCTCCAGGACGCAGAGAACTGAAGCGGACGAAAGATTGCCGGTTTTGCGCAGGCAGTCCCAGGAAAGTTGGAGGTCGTCCCGTTGCAGGCCGAGCGCGTCCTGGGTGGCTTCGAGAACTTTGGGACCGCCAGTGTGCATGATCCACGAGCTGATATCATTCCGGGTGAGTTCGTGCCGGCCCAGGAAAGCATCAACGTCCTGACCGAGATGTTCGCGGATCACTTCAGGAACGCTGGGCGAGAGAACGATTTGAAAGCCCTTCTCGGAGATGTCCCAGCCCATCACGTCTTCGGTTTCCGGATAGAACGTAGAGACGGTATCGATGATCTCGGGACCGGGTCGATCAAGATTCGCGCCGGCGACCAGGACGGCCGCGGCACCGTCGCCAAACAGTCCCGAGGAGATCAGGTTGGCCACTGAGAGATCCTTCTTCTGCAAGGTGAGAGAGCAGAGTTCGACGGACACCAAAGCCGCAACGTGATCGGGATACGCGCGAACATAATCGGCGGCTCGGGAGATGCCCGCTGCGCCCGCGACACAGCCGAGTCCGAAGATTGGGATGCGCTTAATGTTGGGCGAGAGCTTCATGCGATTGACGAGTTTTGCGTCAATCGAAGGGCTGCACACACCAGTGACGGAAACGAAAAGTATGGCGTCGATGTCCTGGGGCGCGAGTCCGGCGTGAGTGATCGCACGGCACAAGGCCTGGCTACCCAGTTCTTCGGCCGCATGAACCCAGGCGCGGTTAAAGTCACCGAAGGTCTGCATCTTGTAGTAATCTTCCAGCGGGCAGGCAAGGTGGCGACCATCGACGCAGGCGCGTGCGTGCAGGCGATCGCGGGTTTCCGGGCGAGTTAGTTCATCCGCCCAATAGGTGCGCAAGGCGTCCAGTATCAGCTTCTGAGGGTAATAGTGTTTGGGGAACGCGCTTGCCGCGCCAATGATTTTCATTTGGATTCTTGATCTTGGGTCAGAGTTCAGATGGTCGCGGCACGCTTGGCCAGACCCAGCGCTTCCGTCCAAAACCCGGTGGAGTGATGCGCCAGGTGCACTACCTCGCGAATGCCGCGCACGAACTTTTCGATCTGTGCCGATTGGACGACTAGCGGCGGAGCTACCTTGAGGACCATGAAATTGTTGCCGCACATCTGCAGCAGCACGCATTGGTCGCGGAACATGCGCATCACCAGCACCTGGCCGAACATGGCGGGGTGGATGTGTCGGAAGGATTCGAATGCCAGGCGAAGCTTCAACTGCTTCGGCGGACGGAAAACGATGCCGGAAAGCAGTCCGAGGCCGCGCACTTCCTGAACCATTTCGTACGCGGATAACTCTTCGCGCAGCCGGCTGCGTAACTGGTCCCCAATCGTCAGGGCGCGAGGGCCCAGACTCTCCTTCACCAACACGTCCAGCGTAGCGAGCCCCGCGCGCATGGAGAGCGAGTTCTCGCCAAAAGTCGAGGTATGAACAATGGAGCGCTTGAGAGAATCGTAGACCGAAAAGTAGATCCGGTCGGTCATCAGAACCGCACTGACTGGGACGAGCCCTCCACTGAGAGCTTTGGCGAGAATCACCATGTCGGGCTCGACATCGAAGTGATGTGCCGCAAGAAACTGTCCGGTGCGGAACATGCCGGTCTGCACTTCGTCCAGCACCAAAAGCGTCCCGTAGCGCGCACATAGTTCCTTGGCCTCGCTTAGATAATGCGGTGGAGGAAGGACAACGCCCCCTTCGGACTGGACCGGCTCGACGAAGAATGCCGCGTATTTTTTCGACGTGAGTTTTTGTTGCAGGGCGTCGAGATCACCGAACGGCACGGCAGCAGTGTTGGGCAGCATCGCGCCAAACTTGCCCCGCCAGAAAGGCTCGCTCATCAGCGAGAGCGCGCCACAGGTGAGGCCGTGAAAGGCGCCGTCGCAATAGAGGAGCCCCTCGCGTCCGGTAGTGGCGCGGGAGAACTTGATAGCTGCCTCCACTCCTTCGCTGCCGGAACACGCGAAGAAGGCTTTCTCGAGCTTGCCGCCGGCAAGGCGGCAGAGACGTTTGGCAAGATCGCCCGCGAGATCGGGCACGTGGCTCTGGAGCATTGCCGGTCCGCGGCGATCGAGTTCGGCGTGGAGCGCGTCGATCACCGCCGAATGGTTGTGGCCGACGTTATGAACGCAGTAGCCAGAAAGGAAGTCGAGCAGCACGTCGCCCTGCGCTGTGTGGAGTTCGGCGCCGGAGCACAGGGTGTATTCTGTCTGCATCTGAAGCAGGCTAAGGAGCCGCGCCCATTGCGGATTTACATGGTCAATGTAGGTTTGGATGGATTCGCTGGTTTGGGTGGCCGCCGCCATGGAGTGCTCCTGGTTATTGAATGTTGATGTACACGCCGGTCGGGGATGTTGCGCCTGCAAGCTGCGCCACTACCGACTGGTCCCCGCTGGGTGTTCCGCTCGGTATCTGAATGGCAATCTGATAAACGCCCGCTTCCCCCGGCGTTAGGACTGCGCTAATCACCTGCGCCGGAACGTTACCGACCAGAATCGTGAGCGAATTAGTGAGCGAATAGAGATTATCTGAAGGCACGAGCTGTCCATCGGGGACGGTGGGATTGGTAGCGCCGAATCCGGTTCCCCAGAGAGTGATGATGTCACCCGCACTGGCTGGAGCAGTGGTTGTGGCGGGAAAGAGGTTCGGGGGACCTACATCACTATAGTTGGGACCGGTCGCCACCGCGTACTTTCCGGTCCACAGGAAGAATGCGGGTGAAACTGACTGGTATAGAGCGGTTGCCTGCGGGCTGGTTCCGTTGCTCGTGGTCACTTGCACGGCGATGTTGCCCAGCGCGGTATCGGTCGGCGCGAGGACGTTCAATTGTTTTGGACTTACATAAGCTACGTACGCGGGCTGACCGTTAATCGTTACCGAGACGTGGTCAAGCTGCGTGGGCATCAAGGCGTTCGCAAAATCAGCGGTAGTCCAGTTACGCGTGGTGGAGGAGAGATTCGTTCCGCTGAGGGTAACCCAAGATCCCGAGGCGATACCGGCCTGAAAACTCGCGCCGTTGACCACGCTGGTGATCGCCGGCGTGTTGTTCGCCGCCTGGGTCACCGTGTAGTGATTGGTGTAAATATGATCGCCGACTTGCGTGCCGTCGTTGTTGGCGCCATTGCCGGCCACATAGATATTGATGCTCCCGGTGATGTTTGCCGGCGGAGTCCAGTCGAATGCAAATGTCACTGGTCCCTTGGTGCCGGGGCGTGTTCCGCTGTAGCTGTGCTCGATGTATGGCAACGGGTAGGACGCCGAGCAGGTGTTGCCGAAGATCTCGGTTTGGAATGAGGCCTGGGTGCAGACGAGTTGGGTGTTACTGTCTGTGGGCGCGAAGGTGCCTGCTGGAGACTTGGTGTTGCTTGCCAACCGGGCCGTGAGCTGAAAGCCCCAGCGATGCGCGGTGGTATCCGTTATTGTGACAACGAGATGCTGTGTTACGCCTGGAGTGTAGGTCTGGCCGTTGGGGAAGTTCACTGCGACATTGCCGGTCCCGCCGCTGCCCGTATGACAGGCGGAGCAGGTGGCTTCACCGGGAACTCCTGAGACTCCGGCATCAGGGCCTTCGGCGTAGGCATACAGGAGGATGGGAAGGAGGGCGGCTGAGGCCGCGGAGGCAAATGCGAGTGGCTTCATCTTTCATGAGTATTGAAGCACTCCGCGTGCCTTAGAGATATCGTTGATTCTATTTGGACGTCCGGAGTCTGGGGACCCTAGCAAGGGGCAATTTGCCGCACGGGGAGGTGTGCACCATGCGGCAGGTTTGCCGGATACTCAAACGTACGAAATCCCCGGGGCGGCTGTTGCGTGCTCTGCAGGTGGGCGCGCTTGCATAGACGTCTGCTGTACTAATCGGCTGAATGGTGCAGCTGTATCACCAGCTTTAGTCTTTGCCGAACTTGAACGTGTACCGAAGCATGAGTGCGTGGCTGGGGGCGGTCACATCGTAGTCGGTGGTGAACGAGTATTGGATGAACAGGTTTGGAGAGAATCGCCAGCCGATGCCGAAATCGGAGAAGTGCGATGCGAGTTGATAGGCGCTTGGTGTCACGGGGAAGAAGGAATCCTGCACCAGGCTCGTGGCGCCAGCCTGATCGGGAAACAGATTGACGTTGAGGTGTTGCGCGTGCCAGACATTCATGTAGGAGGCGCTGACGAAAAGGTGGCGCCCAAGATCGCTTTGAATAGCGAAGTGCGTGGAGACGAAGTGACTGTTCGCCGTTTCGTTTTGCAACGTATTTCCGGTTGCGTCTTCGATGCGTTGGGCCGCAACACGGGATGTTCCGCCAGCCGCATCGAATGTCAGGATGGTTCGGCGGTTGAGGGCATAGCCTAAACCGAATCCCGCCGAACCGCGCTGCGCGTCGTCGTGTTCGTGAGAGTTGACCACGCCAGTGCGTACCAGGCCGTCCGCAAGCGAAACATCCAACCAGGATCCCGTAAAGCCGTAGAAAAGTCTGGGGGTGATGACGCCGCGCAATCGGAAACCGAGTTCCGATGAGTGCCCGGCAGAGTTCGTGGAGTTCAGTCCCATCGGCGAATTGTTCAGCGTGTGACTAAGATCATGGTCCGTGGCCGAAATGAAGCCATAGCGATAAAAAACGCCGAGTTTCGACTTAGGTGTCAGATCGCGGGAAAAGCCGGCAGTGAGCCGGTTCTGAGAAATACGGGAGGTCGAATAGATCTGCTCGAGTGAAGCGACTCCGAAATCGGTATCTGTAGTGGTACTGGACAAAGAGCCGCTACCCCGCAACGATTCCAGTTCCACGCCGAAGCTGGTGGCAGCATCAATTTTGCGAGCCAGCACGATGGAGCCCGTATAGTAGTTGCCCATCGAATTGCCGTTGACATGGTTTAGAGCAAGGCTCTGACCGGGAAGAACCGGATCTTCATCCGGAGTCAGGTTGAGAGAGTTGTTACCTGCGCCGGTATAGGAAGCTCCTCCACCGATGACGAAACCGGAGTGACCGATGGGACTGAAGATCGAAACCTGTGGCGTGGCACTGTAATCGGTTGACCGGGGCCCTGCAGGGCCCAAAGTATTGTCATCCAAGTCCGGCCCGCCGCCGAAAGTAGGCAGCAGAAAGACGCGGCCCTCCGCGGCTTCAAATTGCGTGGCATAGGCAGGGTTTTCCAAGCTGTCCAGATGAGATTCCGGGAAGGCATTGAAGCGAAACAGAAAGGGCATCTGTCCGATATCGGAGAGGCTGGCCACATAGGTGTCGTAGGCGCTAACGGCGATGGCGCGCTGCGTGGAACTATCGAAATCGTTGTGAGGCTGCGCTCCGGAATTTCCGCTACTATTATTGGCAACAGCCGGGTTGGAGTTGCCCGACTGATCGTTGGGAGAATTCAATCGAGCATTGCGCCGCTCACCAGAGTCTGAATCCGAACGGCCCACGATTGGGTTGCCAGCAGAGGCTAGCATGTGGAAATCCTGGCCGGCTTGAACCAACACTCCCCGCCCGGCCTCGATCAGCACTGACCGGCTTGGATCGGAAAGGCTGGTCACCTGTACCGCGCCTTCGAATACGATCACCTGGGTGTCGCCCGCAGCCGAGACTTCGACGCTGAACTCGGTGCCGCGAACCGCAATCGAGGCCGTCGGGCTGTTCATGCGATAAGGATTGGGCCGACCAGTAAAGTGATTGATCTTGACCCGAACCTTTCCCAGCGTGATTTCAAATAACTCACGCAGCGACTCGGCCTGACGGAAATCCTTCAGCACGACGATCGATAGTGGTTCCACCACGACCATGCTGCCGTCGCTCAGGTCGATCACAACGCGGCCTCCCGCGCGGGTGTCGACGCGATCGCCGGGATTCAACTGGAAGCCTGCAGAAAGGATGAATGATCCCGTGGTTCCGGAGACCTGCGCAGCGCCCGTCACGCTGGCTGCGCGGGCCACGACTCCGCTGGTCTGGGCCGCAAGTGGGAAAGCACCCAGCACAGCGATAGCCGTCAACAATATGTGGCAGGCCGAAGGCCTACTCCACATCGGTTTCCCCCTCATCCTCAGGATCGGGCGCGCCTTGTAACTGGTAGCGGGCAATCAGGCGCTGTATCGTCCGGCGGTCCAATTTGAGGACGGTTGCCGCACGTCTGCGGTTCCAGCCGTTTTCTTCCAGAATGAGTTGCAGATAGCGCCGCTGCAACTCTTCCATATCCGGTCTATCCGCGATGAGCCGGGTTTCGAGGCCGGTGATTCCCCCTTCGCCCACGCGGATCGATGCGATTTCAGGAGGCAGGCAGTCGATGGTAATCAGCCCTCCCGACGACAGCGCGATGGCACGGCGTAGTGCGTTCTCCAGTTCCCGCACATTGCCGGGGAAACCGTGCGCGGCCAATGCCTGGGTGGCTTCACGCGTCAACCGTGGGATGGCGGAGCCGGCAGGCTGAAACTGGCGGAGGAAGTGGCTGGTCAGTAATTGCACGTCTCCTGCGCGCTGGCGGAGAGGGGGCAGTTCGATGCTGAGGACGCTGAGGCGGTAGTAAAGGTCTGCGCGGAAACTGCCGGCGGCGACGAGTTTCTGCAAAGGCGCGTTGCTGGCAGCGGTCACCCGGACGTTGACGCGCCGCGACTGCGTGGACCCAACTTTGCGGACCTCTCCACTCTGTAGAACGCGCAGGAGACTGGCCTGAAAAGCGGGACTCGTGGAAGCAAGTTCGTCAAGGAAGAGCGTGCCTCCATCCGCGGCTTCGAACAGGCCCGAGCGGTCTCGCTCCGCGCCGGTGAAGGCGTTGCGCGTATGCCCGAACAGTTCGGCTTCGAGCAGCGTATCGGTGAGGCCGGAACAGTTCACGGAAAGAAATGGCCGGTGTTTGCGCGCGCTGAAATCGTGGATCGCGCGAGTTACCAGTTCCTTGCCGGTCCCGGACTCGCCGGTGATCAACACGTTGACATCCGCACGAGCGGCCTGCGCGATGAGTTTGTAGACCAGCACCATGGCGCTGCTACGGCCAACCAGGCCGGAACGGGAGAAGTCCTCCTGAGGCTCCTCGGTTTCTTCAGCGGAATCGGCTTCCCGCCGGGCGTCGAGATAGCGCCGCAGCAGGGCTACCAGAGCAGAAATGTCGAAGGGCTTGCCGATGAAATCGGTGGCGCCGCGGGCAACTGCTTCCACGGCGATTTGCAGCGAGCCTTGCGCGGTCATCAGCACGATCGGAATCTTGAGGTCCGTCGAGCGCAAAGCATCCACCAGGTCCAGACCGCCCCCGTCGGGCATGTAGACGTCGCTCAAAACGGCGTCGTACTCGCCGGTGGATGCGGCGTCTACGGCTTCGCGGCCGGTACGCGCCGTAGTAACTCTAAACCCGTTGAGTGTCAGTCCGGTCTCCAGCATCAGCCTGATGGAGCGGTCGTCGTCGGCAATTAAAATCTTAGGTTGGTAAGACAGGGAGTTATCTCTCAAGTGTACTATTCGAATCGCCACCCTCCCCTAGTGGAATTCTTAGCGTGAAGGTGGAACCCACATGTACCTGACTGGTGACGGTGACGGTCCCGCCGTGCAATTCCGCAATATCGCGCACGAAGGCCAGCCCCAAACCAGTTCCAGGAGCGTCTGCGTCCTCCACACGAGGAACCCGATAGAACTTTTCGAAAATGCGCGTGAGGTCCGATTCAGGAATGCCGTAACCAAGGTCGGTGATCGAAATAGCGATGCCTTCCTGGTATCGTTCCGCGGTGATCGATACCTCGGTCCCCTGCGAACTGTACTTGATGGCGTTGGAGACCAGGTTTTCCACCGCGCGGCCCAGCAGGTCGGCGTCGGCGAACACCACGAGTCCGGGCGAGGATGTCAGGCTGAGGCGGATTTTACGCTGCGCCGCTACAGGCTCCAGCAAGAGCACGATCCGCTGCAGGAGGGCTTCGATCTTCACCGGCAGTTTGCGTAGGGTGGTGGCTCCGGATTCCAGGCGTGTGATGTCAAGGTATTCGGTGATCATGCCGGTCAGGCGTTTGACCTCGCTGTTGATGGCCGAACTGAGCTCCTTGCGTCGCGCGGGGTCCATTTCGTAGTTGGCCAAGAGTTCGGTCATGCCTTGTATGGCCGTGAGGGGCGTGCGCATTTCGTGAGAGACCAGGGCGATCACGTCGTTCTTGGTCTGCTGCAATTCATGCTGGCGGGTGACGTCGGATAGCGACGCGACGATTCCAGAAACGAGACCGCTCGAGTCGTCGTTGGCCGTGACGGCAGCCATGCGCAAGATATAGCGACGGGAGCGGTTCTCCGGCATTTCGATTTCGCGCTCGATGCGCGCGCGATCCACCACCAACCGCCGCAAGAGATCGCTGTCGGTCACACCCAGGCGATCGAGCAGCCTCCGGCCAGCGAGCGCGGGGGGCGGCGCTTGCAGAATCGCTCCGGCACTGCGGTTGGCGAAGGTAATCGTGCCTTCCGGCGTAGCGATGATGAGACCGTCCTCCACGCTGCGAAGTGCCTGGTCGACAAACCTGGCACGCGCGACCAGGCGGGCATTCAACTGAGCGATTTTCTGCGCTTTCCACTCCAGCCCACGGGGAAGCCAGCCTGGCTCTGGTAGTGAGATCTCTCCTGGTGGAGCGACCAGAATCCCGCTGGATTGAGAGAGGCCCTCGATACTTTCGTCAAGCTTCGAACTGGCCGCGAGCGATCGCCATAGGAGCCCGAGGATGCCAGCCGAAGCGAACGAAACCAATCCCGGAACTAAGGGCGGAAAGACCATCAGGCGGGTGAATTCCAGATACGCCGCAAGGATAAACGCCAAGCCGACCATCAGCATTGCGCCGGCCTGGCGGAGGAGCTCGGGCCGGCCCTGCACACGTTCCAGCGCGAACAGCGTGATCGCCGCGATCAGCAACGCCCAAAGGAACGTGCTCAAGTCGCCCGTCTCGGAGTAGAACCGCCCACGCAAGATGGTATTCAGAGCGTTCGCGAGGACTTCGACTCCGGGCATGAGGACACCGTGCTGGTCGGCGTGAGCATCCGTCTGGTGGAGAAATGGCGAGGCCACACGATCGCCCTGGCTGGCGGCCGTAGCGCCAACCAGGACGTACTTGTTCCGCAGGCGTTCGGCCGGCACCGCGCCTTGTACAACGTCAACGAGGCTGTAGGTCACAGGGTCGAACGAGCCCGCCGGTCCAATGTAATCGATGGTCATGCGGCCGGTCTGCAGACGTGCGGGCGATTGTGGGCCACTTTGACCTATGAGCACCCTGGCGGGGGAAGTTTCCAGGGGAATCGAGCGCTCGCCAACGATGAGCGATTTGCCGGTAAATGTGACCCCTTGTTCCGGTGTTCGGTCCGCCACTCTGACGGCCTCGACGGGAATGGCGCGTAGCGTCTTTCCTGCATCGTCGGACGACTGCACAGCGATTTGCCGCGCTGTGCCTTCCGATTCCACCTGGACGTTGACATGGCCCACGCCTGTCGCTGCATGGGCGAGCGCCGGCATGGGCATCAGCCACGTAGTGGGTCCGCCGTGCACGGGCGAATCGATTAACTGAGCGCCGAGCACGACATTGCCGGCATTGATGATAGACCGGGCCAGCGCGTCATCATTCTCCGGGGTGGTGGGATCGGCGAAGATCACATCTACGGCGATTACTTTGGGATCATTACTGTTCAAGACTTCGATGGCTTTGGCCAGCACTTGGCGCGGCCAGGGAAATCTTCCATATGCGGCGATACTCTTTTCGTCAATGGCGACAATGGCGATGTCCGAAGGAACCGGAAGGGCGCCGCGCTGCTGCAGAGACAAGTCCTTGGCGTAGCGGCTGAATCCCGGGGCGCGCCAGTCCAGCAGCATGCCCAGGGATGCGGAGAACACCACGATGAGCAGCGCCGATGGCAGTTTGCCGCGTTTTGGCTTTACCTGGAACATTGGCCCTTTTGAGCTCATTCTCTAGAAGATCACGTCAAAGTCCGCCCGGAAACGGCGCTGATAGTTTCCGAAGAAGGTGCCGAACTGCGGATCGGCGACATTAGAATGTACGGCCAGCGCGTTGAAGTGGTTGGTCATATTGTTGCAGGAGACCGAAAAGCGCAGCGTGTATTTGGGGTTGACCTTGAAGTCCTTCAAGACGCGTGCGTCCGCCGAAAAGAAGTCAGGATAGCGCGTGGTATTGGGAGTTCCGACATAGTTGCCCAGCACATCGTACTGGGCGTAGGGCAGTCCATTACGGTATTCGACGACGGGCAGGATTTGGATCTTCCAGGGCAATCGGACGGTCCCCCATGCGAGAAAGCGGTTGGGCAGATCCGAGGAAAGATTGGAGAATACGTTTGGGCGGATAAGCGGCGAAGGGTAGTTGCCGAGAAAGCCGCTGAAATCGTTGAGGTCTCCCTGACTCCGACTGCGAGTATAGGCGAGGAAAAAGTTGGCGTGCTTCCAGGCAAGACGGGCGGTGATCTCCGCGGCCCGGTAACGCGCGTGACCGCTGCCATTCAGCCTCAGCGCGTTGGCGCGTTGGACAACCCCCTGGGCGATCTCTTGTTCCAGAAGAATGAGCCCGGAGGATTGGCTGTCGGTGTAGCCGGCCCGAATCCGCACGCTGGGAGAGAAGGTGTGCTCGAGATGAACGTTCCAGGCGCCGCTGTGAGGGGCGAAATTGCCGGGCTGGTTTTCGGTGTGAATGAGCAGCGAATTGGGCATCGCGGCGTAACCGGTCAGGTTCAGATAGGTGATCGGCGATCCGAGCACGCTGCCATCCGGTGCGTAGTCCGTTACGACGCGCTGTGGGAAACGATCGAAGGCATAAACTCCCAGCGGGACGCGATCGTAGAAGACGCCATAACCTCCCTGGAGAACGGTGCGTGTGCCGCCGAAGGGCGACCATGAGAGGCCAGCCCGAGGGGCGATCCGGAAGGCTTCCGAAATGCTCTGCCGTTCCAGGCGCGTCCCGAGATCGAGCACCAGACCATGCGCGATCGTCCAGTGGTCCTGCGAAAAGATAGACGTTTCGACGTCGTAGTGGCTGTACGGGCTCCCGCCGGTGAAGTCGATGCTTTGAAGGAGTTGCCCCGCGGTGTTCTCAATGTTGATCGGTCGCGCCGTGAAGGAACCGGAATCGGAAGTCTGGGTGGCCAGCGCGCCGAACTTGAGCTCGTGAATACCGAGGTCATGAACCGCAGCCGGGGTCCAGGTTTCACTGAACTCGATCCGCCCTGCCTCGCGACTCTGGGTGGCGAAGTAGTTGCCCGTGTTTCCCTGCGGCAGGATGAACATGGCGCCCGCGCCCTGTGCGCCTACCACCGCGTCGAACCGCTGGATGGAAACCGTGCTGTCCAGCATGCCCTTGCCCAGCGCCAGATGGTCGGTGACGGTTCCCATGTAGTCCTGCTGGCGGTAACTGGGAGTCACCGGCTCGGGATTAAAGAAATCCGGGTTCACGAAATTAATATGCTGCGGTGTCACGTGGAGCGTGCCGGTCAGGTACTGTCGCGCCGAGAGGACATAGTCGATCTGGGTGAACGAATTCACGCGCTCCGATTTCGACGTGTTGTCGGGAAACGGCAAAGTCTTATTGGGAGTTTTCTGCAGATCGTATAACACGGTCTCGGCGAAATAAAGCTTGCCTTCGATCAGCGGGCCGCCGAGAACGAAGCGCGGCGAAGCGTCCTGCAGTCCGTGGAGATGCCAACTGCGGTAGCGGAAATCCGGGAAGGGATCGTTGAGATCGAAATGCCACTTGTCGCTACCGCGGCGCGTTTCCACCGCGACTACGCCGGAGCTGAAGCGCCCGTACTGAGCGAGAAACGGAGTGCGAAACACATTCATGACCTGGACGCTGTCCACCGGCACGCTGGCGCCGAAGCCTCCCGTTGCGGGATCGGTGATGTCGGCCTGATTCACCAGCATGGCGCTGCGCTGCTCGCCCGAACCGTTAATCTGCAGTCCGCCGCTGGGCAAGCGGACGATACCGGGCAGTAAAGGGAGCGTGTCGTTTACGGTGGCCGGGCGTGGCGGCAGATCTTTGACCTCGGCTGGTTTGATGGTGGTCGCAGGTGACGAGGATTCCTGGACGCCGGGGGCGGTGTCGTTGACTTCGACGCTGTCATGATGGACCGGCAGCGGGTCGGGTACCGGGGTGGGACTCTGGCCAACCGCGAGCGCCGGGAGCGACAGGAGCCAGGCGATGGTCAGGGTGGGGATACGCATTAAGCCAATCCCTACAGTGCACTGGCCATGCCACGAGATTCGGTCGGCAACTCGTTGAAAACAATTAGATGTTTCCGGGGAATTCCAAAGGGAGGTGGCAAGTTGCCGCAGCGATCCATGGTTTCGATTGCCGCGCTGCCTCCAGGCGGGATAGGGTCGCCAGATCATCGCGATGAGACATAAAGAATAGATAAAGTGGGTTCGACAGCCGGTCACCACAACAAGTCCAACTCCGACACTTCTTGACTGGATGCGTTGTCGTTTCTCTTGGCGAGAGAGAGGCGCAACCAAGCTGGACAACTGCTAGGCTAGGCAAGACGGGAACCGCGGATGTCGTTGACGCCGTTGTGGTGACGATAGCCATTCGCCGGCAAGCGATGATTCTCACGGGCGACTCAGACGACATGGAACGGCTTGTCGGGCTTCTGGCCACGAAGTTGCGGTTGTCGCTGTTTGAGGTATTGCGAAAACGCCTCTGACCGGCGGCGACCCAATCAGCAAATTAGTAATACTAAACGCACTTGTCTCTCGGAACCTCGGCTCAGCAGTGTTGCGTGAGGTCACGTCCAGCTTGAAGAAAAAACGTCCCTGGTAACGAGCGGGGAGGGGCTACTTGGCTGGCGAGCGCTGGTTGAAGCCGATGTCGATCACGGCATTCCGGCCGAATTGCACGTCGGCCCCGCGCGCAACTACTGTCGAGAACACGGCCCAGCCCATGCCGTAATAACCCAGAGCCATGCCTACGTTGTTGGAAGCCTGGGCCGCGATCGAGCCCAGGAGTCCAAAACCCAAGCCGCCTCCCAGAGTTCGACCACTCACATTCGGATTATTGCCGTTTACGCCGGATCTTCCGGCATCGTTATCCGCGGCGCGATGGGTTATCAACAGCGCGATTGCCGTCCCGATGAATCGCGACTTGCTTTCCTGCGCCTGGACACCGCCTTCCGAATCCACTTTGACGGGCGCATTGCCGCCCTCCGCCGCACTCAGCGTACCCTGTGTGCGGATCTGCAGTTTGGGTTCAGCCGGCAAAACAGTGCTGACCGATAACGTCGTCTCGGCAGTCTTCAGCGCTGCATCCCGCAGTTCAGCCACCTGCGGCGCTAGTTCGACGCTTTGGAACGTGAATCGGAGACGCCCTGCGCGATGAAACCAGCCCGCCTTCTTCGCCACCACCACTGTGCCTTCTACGAGAGTTCCCTCGGGTAGGACCACTTTGTGATCGGACGAAAACAGAGGCTGCTCCAGGGCTGCCTCGATCTTGTCACCTGGTTTCGACCGCTCGGAATCCACGGAGGTCAGGAGCCGCGCATGGACAATGCTCCCTGGGGCCGGCTGAGAACCGAGGAGGGCCAACGACTTCCACGTCACCGTCTCAGCACCAAACTCAAGCGGATCCTTGAGCACCGCATCGAACCGGGTCCGATTCCGGACGGACTGCGGGTGGTAGGGTAAGCGGGACATCGCGTAATCGTACAGCCACTCCTTCTTGTCGGTTCCGCGCACGAGATCCGGAATGCTCCTGACGCGCGCGACCTGGGCGTCAATTTGATCCTTGGCTTTCTGTTTAGCGGTACCGAGTATTCCGCTGTTCTGGACCTGCGGGCTTTGGGTCTTCTGTTTCGGTGGCTTCACGGGGACCAGCGAGTTGAGTCCCGGGCTTTCCGCGGTGTGCAGGTCGACGTGACGGCCGTCCGGAACCACCAATGACGTGAACTCGATTTGCGCGATATGGAGCGGAGTGAAGTCACCTCCGAGAACGGCCCGGAGCCGCTGCCAGCGGGAAACGGGTTGCAGCCGGCTAACGTGTCCGAGCACTCGCGTTCCAGCTGGAATGACCTCGCGGTCGAACGCGTATAAGGGGGTGAGAAGCTTGGCCTCGACCGGCGCACCGGGACGCTTCGGAACCCGTTTGGTCAGATACAACCGTAGCGGCACGCCTGCGGGGACTACCAGTGGAATCCTGGTCGATGCGCCCACTCCGGTGTCCAGAGTCCCGTCCTGCGGCGACGCAATCGCGACGATCAGGAAGAGTCCGGTAACCAGTTTGACTAGCATTTGCGGTTTGATACAGACAGCGAAATTCCAGAGTACCGGCAGGTCGCGGCAGTCCGCCAATGTCAGCCTGCGGTTCAGTACATTACAGACGCTTCGATATCGAGGGGCGGCGGTCTCGGCATGAACAACGTTCTCCGCCGAGATTCTCCGGATCTGTGCGTCGAGATAGCGGCACACTCCGCCGGCTGCCGCTGCCAGCACGATCCAGTAATCAATCGGGCAAGCGGGCCGGGCCTTCGTGGAAGTGATTTGCGGCAACACTTTGGGGTTTCAGCTAGCAGTTCGAATGCCAGACCGCTTACGCCGGCAGACGCTGCGAAGCAAGTCGGTTACTTCACTGAGACGGTATGGCTTTCGGATAAATAGCCATGGTTCCTGCCCATCAATAGCAAGCAGTGCGCTGTCTTTGCTATATGCAGTTGTTATCACCACCTTCACGTCGGGCCGCATCCGTCGCAATTCCTGCAAGACCTCGCCACCAGTCATTCCAGGCAGGGTCAGATCCAAAAGAACTACGTCAATCTCCTCGCGGCGTGCGCGAAACAGATCCACCCCGGCACGTCCGTCTCTGGCTTCGATTACCGAAAGCTTTTGCTTGCGAAGCATCGTCGAGACGGCAAGACGCAGTTCCTCCTCGTCTTCGACCACGAGGACAGTTCCGTCAACGATTCCGGCTTCACCGGCTGAAGCTGTAACCAGGATGTCGCGGGTGGTCCGCGCCGGTTGAGCAGCGCATGGCAGCAGAACCTCGAAGCGGGAACCCTGGCCCGGGGCGCTTACGACTTTGACGGTGCCGCCGTGGGCGCGGATGATTCCCTGGACGGCGGCGAGCCCCAGTCCTCGCCCGGTGAATTTGGTGGTGAAAAACGGATCGAAGATCCTGGTCTGGAGTTCTTCTGTCATGCCGCAGCCGGTGTCGCTAACCACCAATCGCAGGTGGCCGTTTCGATGCCGGTTTGGGGTGTTGTCGGCAAGCGGTTCCATGCCCGACCCGACATGCGTCAAGGTGACGGAGATAGCGCCTTCATGATCTCCGAGCGCCTCAGACGCGTTGGTGATCAGGTTCATGGCGACCTGCCGGATTTGTGCGGCGTTGGCCTGGACGGCAGGCAGGTCCTCGGGAAGATCAACCGTTAACAGGGCGCGCTTTGATATCGAGACCTTCAGGAGTTGAAGCATCTCCTTTACCAGCAGGGAAAGATCAACCGGCTCGAATGCCGCACTCTCTTGTCCCGCGTAGGCCATCATCTGGCGCACAATCCCGGCGGCGCGAACCGCGACATTCGTGATCGATTCAACTCCGTCATAAGCGGGCGAGCCGATAGGAAGATCCGACAAAACGAGTTCCGAGGTCGCGAGGATACTGCCCAGCAGATTGTTGAAGTCATGAGCGATTCCGCCGGCCAGCACGCCGAGGCCTTCCAGTTTTTGTCGCGCGACCGCCTCCTCAAAGGCGCGCTTGGTTTCAGTAATGTCCTCGATCATGCCAATGCCGTACCTGGGCAGGCCCTTCGCATCGCGAATGACGGACGCGGTCAGGTTAATCCAAATGATCTCGCCGTCCTTCTTCACGTACCGCTTTTGCAGACGATAATTGGGGATTTCTGACCGGAACAGCCGCCCGTCAAGCTCCCCATTCATATCCAGATCCTCTGGATACGTAATGTCCCTAAAGGACATTTGCGTGAGTTCCGCTTCGGAATACCCAACCATGCGACACAGCGCGCTGTTGACCTTCAGGAAACGATAGTCCTTTCCGACCAGCGCAACACCCAACGGGCCTTCTTCAAACACCCGGCGGAAACGCTCTTCACTTTCGCGCAGTGCAGCTTCGGCACGCACCTTAGATGCGCTAAAAGCATTAAAGGCGACCGCGGCGAGGCCGAACATCGCTGCATCGGACACGGCCCCGTACTTTGGAGTCAACTCGGGAAACGCCAGGCCCACTGCCACGGTGGCGAGGCCGGCGCCGACAAGGCTTGGGCCCAAACCGCGCCCCCAGATGCACAAGACGAGCGCCAGAAGGACCATCGGCCTTGGGTACACGTACTCGCGCAGCAGAACGCTGACCCCGAGCGCAGCGGCAACACTCGATACGACGATACCGTAGCGATAGAGGATCGTTTTGAGCGAAGATCGAGATACTAATGTCAAAGGTCCAGGTACCATCCCCTCGGACAGCAACACCCGCTTACAAACCGCGCGCCCGAACTGCCAGCGAGGAGCGCGGGGAGTAGCCCGCAGCCGTGGAACGTTCAGGTTTGCGAATTGGGCTGATCGAGACCCTGCACGCGGCATGCCACACACCAAAGTAGTCAACTCCTTGAAAACAATGGCGCGTCCCGGAGTCGCGAGAGCCGGGGGTGGCAATTTGCCGCTTTGGTGGTTCCACTCTGCGTCTTTTAGTGACGTCAAGGGGTTCGATGCCGTGATTCAAGGCTATACCAGTTAGAGCTTACCTTTGTCAGCTAAGCCGCGGACGACCCAGAGGCTGATGGAAGTGATGTCCTGATCTTGGAGATACTCGTGACCGGGCATGTCGGTTCCTGGAATGCCGAATTTAACAATCGTTGCGAGCCCCCTTGTCCGCTCGCGCAACCACTCCCTAACGGTCGCGGCTCGGAAGTCATTGCTGAGCCGCGCGCGTTCAAGCGGTACTGTACGCCAACTTCTGCAAGTTGGTACTAGATCATCCCGGAACAGATACGCGTAACTTGGCATGGAAGAAGCGTAGCTGACTTCCGAAGGGCTATAGAAGTAAGCCTTGAGCCAGACTTTCGACCGACGGCGATAACGCTCAAGGCCGGCGACACTATGGTAGCACGATTTGTGCATTTGGTAGCACGGCCGCGATTGAAAACCAAAACAAGCAATCGCCCAGCGAATTCTGGACGTCGGCTGAGTCACCTATCGAAAGCGGGGCCTGCAACCGAAATTTAAAGACATTATGATGTACCTGAGTCTCAGAAGAGGTTTTTACAGATCCGGCAATTTGTTCGAACATCTGAACGACTCGTAAAAGCCCATGAGGTATAAGATTCTGATTTCGTCGTCTTACACGCTGGCCGTGTTGCTGGCGCAATTCGCGGCCTGGGGGGCGCAAGGTCCCGCCTTGCAATTGGATAGCTACAGCGCGCGCGTCTGGGGTCTGCGGGACGGCCTTCCGCAAGGACGAGTTCAGGTAGTCACGCAAACCGACGACGGTTACCTTTGGATCGGCACGTCAGGCGGACTCGCGCGTTTCGACGGAAACCGTTTCACCTCTTACAAGCGAGAAAACACTCCGGAATTTGTCGAGGATAGCATTCTGTCCCTTTTGCCGGCTAAAGCAGGCTATTTGTGGATAGGCACGGAGGGCGGCGGGCTCCTGAAGTTTTCAGGTAAGACCTTTCGATCGTATGCAACGAATGCGGGTTTGACGAACGGTTTTATCCGCGCGCTTTATCAAGACAAATCGGGCACACTTTGGGCCGGTACTGACCACGGACTATTTCGCTTTTCCGGAGATTATTTTCAACGCATCGACGGACACGGGGGTATGTCGTTCGTTTCCGTTCGCACCATCTACGAAGACCGGGACGGGCGGGTATGGGTAGGCGGTAACGGCTTGTACGAGCTTCGCGGAGCGTCCCTGGCGCCGCAACCGCTTGGGGGCGAGATGGCGGACAGCATCGTCTCGGCAATTCGTCAGATGGATGATGGCAGCTACTGGCTGGCCACGGAAGGTGGTTTGCGACAGTGGCGGCCTGGCAACCGCGTCACGACTCCGGTTCGCGGAGCGCCGCCGCACGGAGGCCCGACGGTAGGGCTGGTCACGGACCGTGACGGCGGCCTCTGGGCCGGCATGACGTCGGCGGGACTGTTGCGATACCGCCCTGGTGGTTTCGAGGTAGTGCGTTCGCCCTCCCAGCTACCGGGAAATAATGTTCTCTCGCTGTTCGTCGATCGCGCCGGCAATCTCTGGCTCAGCACGGAGGATGGCCTGGTTCGCTTGACGACGCCCCTTGCGAGGGCCATAACGCTCAAAGAGGGCCTCGACAACGACAACGTCGCTGTGATTTACCAGGACCGGGACTCGACTCTGCTCCTGGCCGATATTACGGGGCGCATGTACCGGCTGTCCGGAGCCACGCTCTCGCAGATGACTTTGCCGTCGCCATTCCAGAAGACGGAAGCCCGGACATTTTACCGGGACCGCTCCGGAGCCCTTTGGATCGGGACCGCGAGAGACGGGCTCTTACGCGTGGAAAACGGGAACATCCAGCATTACACAACCAGGAACGGGTTGCGCAGCGACATTATCCGGGCGATTTGCGAAGACAGTCACGGCAACATCTGGATCGGCACCAGCAGCGGCCTCAGTCGCTGGGACGGACAGCAGTTTCGTGGTTACTATCTGGAGGATGGCCTGGTATATGCCAGCGTTCACGTCATCTTTCCCGATCATGCCGGTGACCTGTGGGTGGGGACCGACGGAGGTTTGAGCATCATCCATAACGATGAAATCATTTCGAGCAGCGTTACCGACAGTTTGCGCAACGAGCGGATCCGCGCCATTTATGAAGACGCGCGGGGTACGGTGTGGCTCGGTACGCGAGGCGGCGGCCTGATCCGTGTGCGACAGGGAAAGGTTCACCGTTTCAGCACGGCCGAAGGATTGCCGGACAATCGGGTTTTTCAGATACTCGACGACGACGCCGGTAATTTGTGGCTGGGTGGCCCGCGTGGACTTTGCCATATTCATCGCAGTGAACTGGATGCGGTTGCGGACGGATTGTCCGACTCAGTGAACGTGCTACTCTACGATGCCAGCGACATCGTCGGGACTAATGAGATGAGCGGCACGTGCCAGCCGGCTGGATGCAGGACATCCAACGGCATTCTGTGGTTCGCTACGATTCATGGCGCTATTGGAATCGACCCGGCGAGATTACGGCGGAGCGCGCGTTTGAACGTCTTGATCGAAGGCGCGTACGTGGATGAGCGCCCGGTGTCCCTGGAGCACGATCAGATCCGGATTCCGCCCGGCACGCGGAAGCTGGAAATCGACTACACGGCCATCAACCTGACGTCACCGGAGCAAATGATCTTCTCATTCAAGATGGAGGGGTTCGATACCGCGTGGACCAATGCGCACGCGCGCCGCAGCGCGTACTATACGAACCTGACTCCAGGGAATTACCGCTTCCGGCTCAACGTAGAGGACGGAGTGGAATCGCGAAACTACGCGGAGGCCGGCCTCCAGGTGAAATGGATGCCGCATTATTATCAGACTCCGTGGTTCTACGCCATGACGGCCCTGGCTCTGGTGATCGCGGCGTGGTCGGGGTTCAAGTTCTATTCGCACCAGACGCAGTTCCGGTACAGCCTGGTTCTCGGTGAACGAACCCGGCTGGCGCGAGAACTGCACGACACGTTGATCCAGGGGTGTGTCGGCGTTTCCACGCTGCTCGAAGCCGCTTCCAGTCTTCGCCACGTCAGCGCTTCGTCTGCGGCGGATCTTCTCGACCGGGCGCGCGAGGAGATTCGCCTCACGCTTAATGAAGCGAGACAGGCGGTTTGTGACTTGCGGGATGAATCCGGCCATGGAGAACTGGCGATGGAAATGCGCGCTTTTACCGAGCAGTTGAACCGGGACCATGGCGTCAACTCCCACACGGAAATTCGTGGAACGCCGGTTCCGCTGGAAGAACGGGTCAACCGCAATCTTTTTATGGTGGCTAAGGAAGCGCTGCGAAATGCGGTGGCGCACGCGCGCGCACGCTTGATTCAAGTGCAGGTTTGTTTTGAGGCAGACGAGATCCGGCTGGAGGTGACTGATGACGGTTGCGGCTTCGACGCAGACTCCACGGCGGACGCGAACGGCCATTACGGGCTGGTGGGAATGCGCGAGCGCATGCGGCAGATCGGCGGATATTTGAACGTTGCCAGTAAACCCGGCGGGGGCACGAAAGTGATCGCGGGCCTGCCGAGAACAGTCGCCACTTCCACGCAAGGTGAGTTGGTTCATGCTGAAAACTGAACCGATCCGCATCATGATTGCGGACGACCATTCAGTAGTCCGCTTCGGCATTGCCGCGATTGTGAGTTCGCGGAGTGATATGACCGTGGTCGCCCAGGCCGCGAACGGGACGGAGGCCGTGGAGTTGTTCCGAAAGCACCGGCCCGATATCTCCCTGATAGACCTGCGCATGCCGGAGTTAGGAGGCGCGGATGTCATCCGGACGCTACGCGGCGAGGAGCCTAAGGCGCGCTTCATCGTGCTGACAACCTACCAGGGCGAAGAAGACATTCACCGCGCGCTGATTGCAGGCGCGTCGGCTTACCTGCTGAAAGGGATGTCGCACAACGAATTATTAAATGCGTTGGACGTGGTGTACAGTGGCGGCCGCTACTTTCCGCAATCGGTTCTCTACACGCTTAACGGCCGGCGCCCGGACGCCGAACTAACTCCGCGTGAGCACGAGATTGTTAAGCTGATCGTGCTGGGTCTCACGAACAAGGAGATCGGACAGCATCTGGGAATTACCGAGGGTACCGTTAAGTGGCACGTGAATCTGATCCTGGGACGAATGGGCGTATCGGATCGGACTCAGGCTGCAATCGCCGCGGTCAGGCGAGGGATCGTTGAGATGTAGCGGCAGTTCCTTCGCCGGCGCAAGATTGAGGTTAAAGTATATGAAGCTCATGGAGACTGAGAAGCAACTCTCAAGGCGAGCATGTTTATCGCGATTAGCCGGAGGTGCGGCGTGCCTCTCCTCCCTTTCCCGGCCCGCACTGCCGACGACTTCTCCAGGCCGCGTCAAGATTACCGGTTTTGACATTCACAAGGTTAGCCTGCGCTGGCGGGACCTGCTGTTCGTTGAAGTCAAGACTGACGCGGGCTTGACCGGCCTCGGCGAGGGTACGCTGGAAGGCCGCGAAGCCGCTGTCGAAACCGAGCTGCGCTGGCTTGAGCCGAGCTATTTAGGGCGCGACCCGAGCGGGATCGAGGAACATTGGAACCGCAGCTATTACATGCTCTCGCGCTGGCGCAATGGTCCCGGCGCCATGACGGCGCTGTCGGCTCTCGACATCGCGCTCTGGGACATCGAAGGCAAGCGGCTTAATTTGCCGGTTTCCCGGTTACTTCAGGGTCCGCTGCGACCTCGTCTGCGCGTCTATTATACGCACTGGAACGCGTCGTTGGAAACCGCAAACCGTACTCCGGCGCGCTTTGCGGACTGGGCCAGGCAGACTCGCGACAAGGGCTGGACGGCGGTCAAGTGGTCCATTCCGATGGGAGGTACCGAGAGCGAGCGCACGGCCCAACTGAACCGCGAACTTGAAGCGGTGCGCGGGGCTGTCGGCGACTCCATGGACCTGGCGCTGGAGGCTAGCGAAACATTCACCGTCCGATCCGCAATTGCACTGAGCCGTGCGATTGCGCCTTACAAACCGCTGTGGATCGAGGAGCCGGTGCTACGCGAATCAGCCCGCAATCTGGGAGAAGTCGCGGCGAATTCGCCCGTTCCGATCGCTACAGGAGAAGGCTTTTTCACACGAGCGGAGTTCGCCGCTTTACTCGACCGGAAAGGCGCCGCCATCATCCAACCGGATGTGATGCATGCCGGCGGAATTACGGAAATCCGGAAGATTGCCAACATGGCCGAAGTCTACGGCGCCGAGGTTGCGCCTCACCAGTGCAGCGGCCCGATCGCACATGTGGCCTCGCTGAACGCAATGTCAGTCTGCCGCAACTTTCTGGTGCAGGAGTGGGAGTCGGCGGACGATACCCTTTACCAGGAATTGACGGACGGCAAATATCCCGTCCAAAAGGGGGGTACGGTGGCGCTGCCGGAAGGTCCTGGCTTGGGCATCTCTGTAAACTTTGCCGAATTCAAGAAGCGCTGTCCTTACCAGCCGGTCTACATTCCGTCACATTTGCCAATTTAGGAGAACTATTTGGCGCGAACGGTTTCGCAAGCCGAAAAGAACAACTCATAGATCCCCGGCTGGCAGGCACATTCGGGTGCGGAAGATCCGGATTGTGACAGCCGCGCCTGTGCGCATTGCGCGACGGGTTCATGCGTGCCGAGCGCCACCGCTATCTGTATCCTCGAACGCGCTTCCCCGGAACGCTTCTCTCGTTCCATGAGGAGCCCTTCGATCAGGTAAGGCCGATCCCACTCGGGCCAGCGGCTTTCGATCTCCTTGATGGCCTTCTCCGCTTCGGTGTTGCGGTTCAGGGAGGCCAGGACGACTGCTCTTGCAAGCATCAGGCCCGGATCGTCCGGGGTGGACCTCAGACCTTGGTCGACCAGTTCCAAAGCCTTGCCGCCGTTGTGATGGCGCACCAGTAACAACGCCGACTCTTCGGCGAGCCGGGGCCGTGAGATCACGAGCTTGAGGGCCTGCTCGACCGTTCGGTCGGATTCCGCAATTTGGCCCGCGGCGTCGAGAATCCTGGCCTTCATCAGCAGCCAATCACCGCGCTCCACGCCCTCCGGAACCTGCTCGAGGACCTTCAAGGCAGGCTGCGAACCCTCCAGAAAGAACAGCGCCATCGCCAGATCGATATGCGCCGCGGGTATTGCGGTCGCGGCACTTTTCAGGAAGTCGCACGCTAACGCGTATTGTTCATTGGCCAGCAGCAGGACGCCGGCCTGGTACAGGATCATCCCGCCCGGATCCATTGGTAGAAGCTCGCGGAACACGGCCGTCGCTTCTGCGGTCTTCCCTTCCAAAAGCAGAAAGCTGCCCAGGTTGAGTTTGAGGACAGCGTCTCCGGGATTGGCACGCTCGCGCTGCTGCAATTGCTCCAAAGTCCGGCGTGACTGTTCGGCAGGCGTCACGCTGGCTGACGCAATGATGCTCTGCTCCTCACGCGGACGCGGCGGGCTATCGGACTGGAGTTGCCGGAAGCGCCCGATAAACGGCTGCGCCTCCTCGGGTCGCCCTGAATCCGTCAGGACGCGGGCGAGGTGCATCAGGATTTTCGGATCGTTGGGCGAGAGCGCAATTGCCCGGCGCAAGGATTGTTCGGCTTCAACCGGCTTATCGAGGTCCATGTAAGTGAGGCCCATCTGATCGAACGCCAGGGCATCGCGTGGATTCAGGCGAACCGCGACCTGAAGGTCCGCCATCGACTCGTCATCGCGGCCAAGCCTGTGCAAAAGCCACGCACGAATGTAATGAGCGGGCTCCAGCGACGGGTCCAAACGCACTGCCGTTGAAACCTGAGCGAGGGCTCGCACCCGGTCGGAGTAGTAGGAGATCTGGGCGAGATCGAAAAATCCGATAGCATCCTGAGGATGTTTTTGCGTATACCAGGTGAGTTCCTGCAACGCTTCTTTTCGACCCGTGTTACTGAACCCGTGGACTAACGCACGGTCCCGGCGGACCATATCATCATCGGGTCGAAGCTTGAGGTACTCACTGTACATCAGATCGGAATCGTTGTAATAACCCGCTCCCTGTGTCGCTCTCGCCAGCGCCAGTAACACCTCCGGACGTTGGGGCGCAAGATTTCGGGCCTTGCCAAGCAGATAGACAGCGCGATTGTAGTCCCCGAGATTGGACTGGACACGACCAAGTTCCATCAGGGCATCGACGTCGTCCGGTCTGACCTTGAGCGCCACCTCAAAAGCCTGCCTTGCTCGATCGTAATGCTCGGCGCGTGCTGCCGCCAAGCCGAGATTATAAAGAACATCGTAGTCGTCGGGGACTCGCGTTAGAACCTCGTTGAACGCAGTTTCCGCCTGCCCGTAGAACCCCATTCGACCGCAGGTTACTCCCAGTGCAAACAGGATGCGCGGATCGCCTGCCGCCTTCTTCGCAAGCTCATCGACCAGCGCCACGGCCAAGTCCCGCTTGCCGGTCTGTTGCAAAGCTTCGGCACGCACGAGTAGGATTACCGGGTCCTGGTCCTTGATTCGGGAAAGGTATCCGAGGGCCTTGGCGCCTTCCTTGTGGGAAGTCGCAAGGCGCGCAAGCTGAAGGTTCGCGTTCTCCTGGGCAGGATTGATTTTCAGCAGCTGCTCGAAATAGGACTGGGCCTTATCCGGCGATCCGCATGACAGATAGTGATTGCCAAGATTATTCAGGAGCGCGGGTGAGGGCGGTCCCTTGCCCAGCACCGCCTGATAAAGCCGCTCCGCTTCATCGCACTTCTGTTCAGCATCCAGTTGTGCGGCGCGGAGAAGTGTCTGGTCCTGCGCGGCCGCGCGGCACCATAAAACAGTTCCGAGAGTCAGTATCCGACAGGCAGATCGGGAGAACATCAACGTCTGCGAGTATGCTACCAAAACACGCCCGTGGCGCGCGCCTAAAATGCCAATCTGAGTCCAAGCTGTAGCTGCCGTCCGAACGTATTATTGAGAACATCGGTGCTACGGCCAAACGTCGCCGCGCCAACGCTCATATTGGGCATGTTCAGATTCACATTATTCAAAGCATTAAAAGCATCCATCCTCAGAGAGAACTTGACTCTCTCCGTGAGAAGGAAATCCTTGACCAGCGACGCGTCCACGTTGAAGAGCCGGGGTCCGTTAACGCCTGGATAATACCAGGGGTTCGTCTCTTCGGTGAACCCGGGAAGAAGCTGGACAACCGAGGTATTGAAGTAAGCTCCAGGAGTGACATTCGATCCCGGATTCCCGGTCACCTGCACTCCGGTGAACTTGATCGGTATCCCCGACTGGTAAGTCATCAGTCCGGTCAGATTCCAACCGCCGATAAAACCATCCACCACGCGATTTACGCTGCTCAGGAATTGGCGGCCTCTGCCGAACGGCGTTTCCCAGGTTCCGGATATTGTAAGACGGTGGCGTGCCGTGCCCCCATCTACCCAGGACCAGTGATTCAGATACTGTGCGAGAGAGTCGTAGTACACTTGGTCCTGCTCCCGGTGATAGTTATATCCGGCAAGGAAGGAGTAACCCTTGGTAAAGCGCTTCTGGAACTTGATCTGGAGTGACTGATAGTGCATATTTGCGCCGTTGGTTCCGTCCACTTCGGTGATCCCCGTGTACTGCGGATAAGGCACCATCAACTGAGCGATCGTCACCTGAGATTGATAGCGCAGAGGGCCCGGAAAAGTACTAGGGGTTCCGATATTGTAGAACGGATTATTGACAACCTGATTCAACGCATTGCCGTACTGGTAGGACAGCCTTGGGTCCATCTGATCGAGATTGGCGCTGGTGAAGCAATTATTACCGCACAACTGGTTGGTCCAATTCAGGAAGTAAGTGACGTCGGCCACTATGCCTCCCGGCAATTCGCGTTGCACCGAGAAGTTATAGCGGTCGCTATGTTGGAGAGGCCGGTTCGGATTTGTGAAGCTTACGCTGTCTCCCAGTCCGGTGTTCGCGCCAAGACTACTCCCCGTCGCCGCCGTTATCGGATTAGTGGATGGGAACGGATTTGACAAGCTCATTTGCGGCACGCCCTGTATCGCATTGGGCGCTGCTGTTACCGTCGAGAATCCATAAGTGTTGGGCGACTCGATTTCATAAGTCTGGTTCTCGTCCCACGGAGTGTAGTAGCGTGCGTATCCCGCCCGCAGCGACGTCTTGTCGTTCAAGCGGAATGCGAATCCAACGCGAGGCGACAACGTTCCCCAGTTGCTGTTCCATGTCGGTGTACTGCCGCTCTCAAATTGGTAAGCGCCGTTAAGAATCCAGGGTCCAGGGTAATACTTCGCGACGAGAGCCGGCATTTGGGGAGCATTCGCACCCTGAAATTGTGGAATCGGCGTAGTAAGATTCAGCGGCGCCGTCAACATGTTCTTGCTGTTGTAATAAGGAGTTGTCACCTCATAACGTACGCCCAGGTTAAGCGTAAGCCTGCGGCTGATCTTCCAGTCGTCATTGACGAATCCCGCGTAGTAGATGTCCTTGGTCGTCGGCACCGCATTAATCGGCATGTCGGTCGAACCACACGCCCAGCAGTTGGCTGATCCGGCATTGGTCGGAGCGATCACGCCCAGCAGAAATGTCGCATACCCGTCGCCCGAGACGTTGGTCGGACCGCTATACGGGTTGACATAGGTGTTGGCGGTCGGCGAGCCATCGAATCCGAATCCCGGATTCTGATTCGAGATTACGCTATATACGCGGCTTGCACGGGTCTCAAACCCCGCTTTCAGAAAGTGTTTGGAGCGCTGCTGCGAAATCTGGGCTGCAATCGCGTCCTGATTCGGCAATTGATCCCAGTAGCCTCCGGAAGGCCCCATGACTAAGTTCAGATTGGCGCCGCTGGTATCGAGAATCGACATTCGAGGAGCCAGTTTGGGGATCGCGGAATCGGAGTACAACTGGTTGTAGAAAGTGAGGTTGGGATAGATTGAGGCGTAAGTGGGACTGCCTTTCGTCACGGTGAAATTTGATGCATCCACAAAGCCGTGATAATCCGCGCGCACATTGAGAACGGTTGTGGGGCTCAGCAGGTAAGTTACGTTACCCACGATCTGCGTGGCGTTGCGTAAGCTGCCGCGGTCGTTCTGAAAAATCGAAGATCCGGTGGGATTACTGGTTGTCGATGGCGTCCGGATGACACTGGTGCGGGCGTAAATGCGGAGTTTGTCGGTTGCATTGTAGTCTCCGCGGTCGGAGAAGTTTTTGTACGGATAGCTCACCGGAAGTCCGTTTACATAGTTGTTGATATGGTATGGGCCGATTCCCGGTACATTCGACTGCCAGAGCATTGAAGTGTATTGGGCCGCGATCGGATCGATTCTAGACGCAGGGATGATGTTGCCCGGGAAAGGTGTTCGGGTTACATTACCCTGACTATCCGTGACCGTGGTCATGGGATCGTAGATGGTTCGCAGTTGATTATTGTTATTCAGGGATTGCGAAAAGTTTCCCTGACGTTCCAAGGCCGTGGGCAGAGTTTCCAGCAGCGTAGTGGGCTGGTCGTACTTCCATCCTTCGAAGGACGCAAAGTTGAATAGCTTGTTTCTCAGGATCGGATTCCCGAATGTGCCGCCGTACATGTTTTTTCGATCCAGGTTCAGGGCCCTATTCACCCGGTCTTCAACCGCGTTCGCCCACGGATACTGGCCTTGATAAAAGGCGAGACCATGAAACTGGTTCGTGCCCGATTTCGTGATCATCGTGATTGCCGAACCGGCGCTATGCCCAAATTCGGCGTCAACCGAGCTTTGCTGCACGTTGACTTCCTGCACTGAATCCAGGGTCGGCTGAAAACTGTTCTTGACGCCGATACCCGTCGGGCTGCCATCCACCTGCAAGTCGTTGGAATAATCTGCGCCGCCGCCGATGCTCTGCGATCCGGGACCCCAGCTGTTGAATGGATTCCAGTCGCCATTTCCGACGCTGGGCACCACGGCAGGATCCAATTGCGCCAAAAGAAAAGGGCTTCGGTAGACTTGGGGCATACTGCCGGTTAGCCTGCTGTCGACGGTGGTTTCCAATTTACTGGTGTTGAACTGAACTGCCGCTACCTCAGCGGTTACCGTGACTGTTTCCTGCACATCTCCGGTTTTGAGGGGCACGTCAACGGTAAGATCGCTGCGGGTCTGGAGTACGACGTCCTGAGCCTCGAATTTGCTGAAACCCGTTGCTGACGCGGTCAATCTGTAAGTCCCGGGCTCCACCAGATCGAAAAGGTAGTGGCCCGATTGGTTCGACTGCTGAACAGTTGCCACACCCGTCGCGACGTTGATAAGCGTCACCTCGGCTCCGGCGACTATAGCTTTACTCTGATCGGTTACGGTGCCCTGGAGACGGGCACGATAATCCTGTCCAAAACACTGGTGGACCGACAACACGAATAGAGCATAGACGCAGACAGCAAGGACAAACCGGTTTCTGCGATCGCAGCAGAAGCCCTGTAGGCTTGAACGCATATTGTTCCTTTCAATTTCGCAAGTGGAGGTGATCGAAACGGATAATGAGCGAGTCTATTACCCTCCAATAACGATGTCAACCTAACTAAGGTATGGGCTTCACTTCATTTCGCGATTTATCGTACGTTTGATTACAGAAGGGAGATCCGATACAGTTTAATGACGGAGATTTTTGCCGCGCTCCGCCAGGTTTTCTGTGGATAAATGGGAATCGATGACCCGGCGCCAACTGCTTTTCTCGACGTTAGCACTTAACAGGGCCTTCAACGCGCCGCTTGACGCGCAGTCTGGCGTAGCTACAACAAGCGTGCAGCCACGCCCTCGCGGTAAACCATCGGGACAGCCGTTTCATGCACATTTCGTGAACGTGGCGCGTGAAGCGGGACTGCGGGCGCCCGTGATTTATGGAGGAATCGATCGAAAAGATTATATTCTCGAGACGATGGGATGCGGTGCGGCTTTCCTCGATTATGATAACGACGGGTGGCTCGACATTGTGGTCCTTACCGGCCGGCGGCTGGAGCACACGCCGCGAGAGGCAGTGATCAGGCTCTACCGGAACAATCGCGATGGCACCTTTGTCGACGTCACGGATAAGTCCGGACTCGGGCGCAGCGTTTGGGCTTGCGGAATCACAATCGGTGACTACGACAACGACGGCTACGACGATATTTTCATCACCTGCTGGGGCCAGAATATTCTTTTTCACAACAAAGGGGATGGAACATTCGAAGATGTGACGGAGAAAGCAGGCCTGCTTCATGAGGGAATCCGGTACGGAACGGGCTGCACCTGGATCGATTACGACCGTGATGGCAAGCTGGATCTTTTCGTGTCCCACTACCTGGTTTTCGATTTCGCCCACGTTCAGCCGCGCGGCAAAGATCCCGCATGCAATTGGAAGGGCATTGGGGTGAACTGCGGTCCCGGAGGACTGCCGAAAGAAGGTCCCCGTCTGTACCACAACAACGGAAATGGGACGTTCGTGGATGTGACGGCGAAAGCCGGCCTTTCCTCCGTAAAGCCGGGATATGGCTTAACCGCGGTGGCCGCCGACTTGGATGGGGATGGATGGCAGGATCTGTACCTTGCCTGCGATAGCACTCAGAGTGCATTCTACAGAAACAATCACGACGGCACATTCAGCGAGCAAGGTCTTGAACGGGGCGTAGCGCTGAACGAGGATGGGCAGGAACAGGCTGGAATGGGCCTGGGTATTGGCGATTTCAATAACGACGGGTACCTGGATATCCTGAAGACCCACTTTGCGGACGACGCACCCGCACTTTACCAGAACAATGGAAAGGGCTTTTTTCGGGATGTAGCAGCCCGCTCCGGACTGGGAGTGGAAACGCGATTTGTAAGTTGGGGCGCGGGGATCGTGGACCTCGACAACGACGGCTCGCCGGATCTGTTCTTCTCCACTGGAATGATTTTTCCCGAAGTCGAACATGAACTCCCCGCCTATCCGAATAAAACGCCCAGCGTTGTCTTCCGAAATCTGGGGAACGGCAAATTTGAGGAGATGTTCAAAGAGGCGGGCCCCGGCATAGCGGAGTCGCATTGCAGCCGCGGAGTGGCGTTTGGAGATTTTGACAACGATGGCGACCTGGACATTCTCATTGTGAATCTGAATGAACCACCTTCCCTGTTACGCAACGACGTGACCGGGAATCATCATTGGCTCAAGGTGCTGCTCGACGGAACGGAGTCAAACAGAAGCGCCATCGGAGCGCAGGTGATCGCGAGTTATGAAGGTCGACGACAGATTCAGACTGTCCTTGCACAATCGTCCTATCTCTCTGTGAATGACCGGAGACTGCACTTCGGATTGGGCCAGGCGGCGTCGGCCGACCTCGAGATCCGATGGCCGAACGGACGGCTGGAGCAGATCACGAAGGTGATGGCGGATCAGCTCGTGGTGATCAAAGAGGGTTCAGGCGTCATTCGAAACGTGCACTTGCCGCCGAGTCGAGCCTAGCAGGTTGTTTTCTCATCTGTCCCACTCGATCACGTAACGGATTGCGTTACCGCCGTTCCGCCATTGTTCTGATGCCCTCCACCAGGCCCGATGGGACCGAACAAAGAACTCATCGACGCCGTCGTGGCCATGCAGTGGCGCAATCCCAGTTGGGGCTTCCCACGCAGCGCTCACTACCGGTCGGAGTCGGTTTCAGCACGTCCATCCTGGCTGACATTTCTTGGCCATACGAAGGACAGTCTGCTAGGTAGTACCCGCGCGCGGCTCTGCAACGACTTCCGAGCCGCGACCGGTCAGGGAGTGGTTACGCGAACTTTTGCAACTTGGTATTTACTCATGGGTGAGCTTCGAATCCGCGCGCCTGTTGCCCCAACAATCGCGTATGTGAACGCAGGGCTCCTATCGCAACGAATCTATCCCCACCGTACCTCGCCGGGAGCCAGATGGCCTCGTACATAGTCTTCATTCAGCTCCACTCCCAAGCCGGGTTTGTCCGAAAGCTGTATGTTGCCATCTTTAAAGAACGGCCGGTCGTAGATGGCAAACTTCTCCCAGTTTTCCCAGAAGTACGCCCGGCCGCCCGTGTGGCCGACGTTAAACTCGTGCCCGCGGAAATCGCGCATCGCCGCTGCCGAGTGGGCCGACGCCAGGGTCCCGATCGGGCTGGCGACGTTGTGCGCGTTTGTGGGGATGTAATAGAGATCCGCCAGATCGGAGATCTTTCTTGCTTCCAGCAAACCACCGGCCTTGGGGATGTCGATCTGGACTATGTTGACGCCCTGATTCACGATGAATGGCCTGAAGCCCTGTCGCGTGTATAGATTCTCCCCAGTAAGTATCGGGACCGGAGACGATGCAGTCAGCTGCGGCCAGGCGGGTGAGTAATCCGGCGGCATCGGGTCTTCGAGCCAAGCGGGCTTCATGGGTTCGATCGCGCGGGCCAATGTCAGGGCATCGATTTCGTCGAATTCCCAGTGGCAATGGAAGGCGATCTCGATGTCGTCACCCACGGCCTCCCGAATATTGTTGAAGCCGGTAACGTTGGCTCGAATGTCTTTGGCTGACCACCGGCGGCTGAAGGGATCGGCGGGGTCCTGAGTGCGCGGGTTATAGTCGACTTTGATCCCGCGGAAGCCGTACGGGTGCTGCTTCAGCATGTCCGCAAAGTCACGACAACTGGATTTATCCAGCATGTTGTTCGGGTGTTGAGTCCAATACGCACGAACCGCTTTCCGATACTGACCGCCGAGCAACTTGCATACGGGCACGCCAAGGATTTTTCCCGCTGTGTCCCAAAGGGCAATCTCCATTCCGCTGATGGCGGTTACAGTCGTACCGGCCGCGGAGCCGGAGCCGCCGGTACCGGTGACCATCTTGGTGTAGAGACGATCGACGTCAAGCGGATCCTCGCCTATCAAGAGCGGCCGCAGATTTCCCATCATGATGTCCTTAACGCCTCGTCCCCAGTAGGACTCGCCGATGCCGGTAATGCCCGCATCTGTTTCGATCTTTACCATCGGCCAGTCGAAGAGCCCGTGAACGAGCATAACCTTCACATCCGTGATCTTTACCTGCTTCGTCGCGGGGGCCGCCAGAGCCCGGTATCGGGAAAGGACTTCCGACGCGGGCAGCGCCACAGCCATGCGTTTAAGGAATTCTCGTCTGCCGACAGGTGGAGTCATTTTTTCTGCCTATTGTAATCATGCGAAACTGAAGCCCTGTTTCGTCAGGGGCGGCATCCGAATCCGTTCGCCCGTCACCGAGAATACCGCATTCGCGACGCCCGTAAGGATCGGCGGCAATGCCGGTTCGCCCAGACCGCCAACAGAAGAACGGCGATATCGGAATCTAGTATTACTGGGTCACAAAAATGACATTCTGGTGTAGAATTGTTTTGTGGGATCAAGACTCTCCGCGCCAGGCCCGCAGGAGAAGCGCTTCACGGCATATATGGATAGCCTGGCGAACGCCGCGGGGCACGAAGACCGGCATCTGCCTCTGAAGAGTTACTGCAAGGGGTTGCTGCTGGAGGGAGATCGAAAGAGCATCGAGCCGATGGCGGCACGCTTGGCTCCGGACAGCGTTCAGCCGATGCGCCAGTCTCTACATCATTTGGTGGCCAAGGCACCGTGGAGTGATGCAACGCTGCTCAAGGAAGTGTGCAAGCAGGTGTTGCCAGCCATGCAAAAGCCAGGACCAGTGGTGGCGTGGATCGTGGATGACACAGGTTTTCCGAAGAAGGGAAAGCATTCGGTCGGTGTGGCGCATCAGTACTGCGGGCAATTGGGCAAACAAGAGAACTGCCGAGTGGCGGTTAGTCTGTCGGTGTCCACGTGGAGTTCGAGTCTGCCGATTGCGTATCGCCTATACCTGCCAAAGGAGTGGGCCGAGGATGCTGAACGACGGGAAAAGACGGAAGTACCCGAAGAGATTCAGTTTCAGACCAAGCCGGATATCGCCATGGACCAGATCCGCGCCGCAGTGGCTGCCGACGTGCCTCGCGGAATGGTTCTGGCAGACGCGGCTTATGGCAACAGCAACGAGTTTCGTGACGGTCTCACCGAACTGGGATTGCCGTATGTTGTGGGTGTACAAAGTTCTATGACGGTCTGGGAACCGGGCAAACAACCACTGCCTGCCAAGCCGCGAGGAAAAATGGGACGCCCTCCGCGATTGTTACAGCGCTCGCCGGAGCATCAACCGACATCTGTCAAGCAATTAGCTCTGAGCCTGCCCTCCACCGCCTTTAAGAACATCGCATGGCGTGAAGGTACAGAGCGGACATTACGATCTCGCTTTGCCGTCCTTCGCGTCCGTCCCGCACATCGCGATTATTGGAAAGCAGAGCCCAACGCTGAAGAATGGCTGTTGATCGAGTGGCCGCAAAGCGAGAAGGAGCCCACTAAGTACTGGATGGCGACATTACCTGCCAACACCACGCTCAAAGCTCTGATCAAGATCGCCAAGCACCGATGGATCATCGAACGGGACTATGAGGAACTGAAACAAGAGTTAGGGCTGGGGCACTTCGAAGGTCGCAACTGGCGCGGGTTCCACCATCACGCCACACTGTGCATCGCAGCTTATGGGTTCCTGGTGGCAGAGCGGAACCGTTTTTCCCCCTCTGCCCGCGCCGGTCATCTTGGATTCGTTGCCCCCAAGCCGACGCCGGAATTCCGCCCGCGCGGATCGCCGAATACGCCCCGAGCGGCATAATCCCCACTCGATCACAACACTTCGTATTAACTTGGCGCACTGGTTGACGCGGCAATTGCCTCGTTGTCCTTATTGTGGATCTTCGCCGCGCTGAACGTCGGCGTCGAACTCCACCTCCTCAACGCAAGTTTGCCGATTCGATCGCGGCTCCGTGTGCCAGATTCCAGACTGCAACTCGACTCCGCTGAGTTTCTCCACCACAATGCAGCGCCAACCACCGACTCTCTCCGCAACCGTCTTCAGCCCGCTGTCACTGGTTCCTCCAAACTGATAACAGAACGCGTGACGCCGGCCCTGCTTACTCTTGCCCAACAAATGAGGACAGAACAATCGCGGATGCCCTTCGTACATGGCCGCGACCGGATGCTTACGGATGCCAGCTACGCGCAGCAGCGCGTAGATCTCCTCCACCGATTGCATACTGGCTGAATGCGGAATCATTTCACTCAATAGAATACTGGCTTCCTGACTCACTTGGATGTCATTGATTCGCTGGGCTTTTTATGACCCAGTAGTACTAGTACCAAGTTGCAAAAGTTCGCGTAACCACTCCCTGAGAAGCTGAGAAAAAATCGGCCGCAAGCGGCCGAGGCAGGCGAAACCGCCTGCCCACCGTTGGCAACACAGGACCTGCAGTGGTGGCGCAGGCGCTTTCGCATGCGGCCTTTGATTTTTTCACAGCTTCTGACGGTCGCGGCTCGGAAGTCGTTGCTGAGCCGCGCGCGTAAGCAAGCGCAATCGTCGGGATAAACCGGCGTGTAGTCGGGGATGAAAGAGCCCCACAAGAAAGGAGTAGCGACCATCTTGACCTCGAGTCTTGCGCCGGGTACCGCGAGGTGCCGGGTGAAGCGTAGACAGAGGCATCGACGGGCGAGGAAATGAGCTTCGAAAAACGCAATCTGGACGCCGACCGTGTGCTTGCAACGGGAAGGCAACACTGCCGCATGACGATATACGCGAGTCCGGAGCAGGTCCAGCGTAGTCCGGGAGCCTTACGCACGTCGAGAAACTACACGCGCGAGAACCGAGAGACCTCGTCGGCATCCGGGGCTAATCCGCCATCGGAACGGCCCGGGAAGCCAAAAGCGCAATCCGGGCATGGACGCTGGCGAGGAGTCGAACGTCGGCATAGTACCTACGAACCACTGAACAAAGGCGATGGAGACATGGCCGGCGGAGGAGGGGGAGGGAAGGCCGGTGACCAAGGAGAACATCATGGAATCTAACACTGGCCTGACCCAGAGCGGGGAAAAGGTGTCCCAGGGATTACAGGGTGTGCGGGAAAGAGCACGAAAGAATAAGCAAGAACGGTTCACTGCACTGCTCCACCATATGACCTTGAACTTACTACGGGAGAGCTTTTACGCCCTGAAGCGAAAGGCAGCACCGGGGATAGACGGGGTGACATGGAAAGAGTATGCCATCGGGCTGGAGGACAGACTAAACGATCTACACAGCCAGGTGCACCGCGGAAGTTATCGACCACAGCCGTCCAGGAGACACTGGATCAAGAAAGCCAATGGCAAGCAACGGCCATTGGGGATCGCGGCTCTGGAGGACAAGATTGTCCAACAAGCCATGGTCACGGTTCTCAACGCAATCTATGAAGAGGACTTTCGAGGGTTTTCTTACGGTTTTCGGCCAGGGCGCAATCAACATATGGCGCTCGATGCACTGTACGTGGCGATCAAGCGGAAGAAGGTGAACTGGATTCTCGATCTGGATCTAAGAAGTTTCTTCGATAACATTTCGCACGAGAAACTGATCCAGTTAGTCGAGCAGCGAGTGGCCGACCCCAGAGTCCTGCGCATCCTCCGTAAATGGTTGGAAGCAGGAGTAATGGAGGACGGTGTCTGGTCGGAAACAGAGGTAGGGACGCCGCAAGGCTCAGTGGCATCGCCACTGCTGTCCAACGTGTACCTGCACTATGTTCTCGATCAATGGACCGATCAGTGGAGGAGGGCGGCCCGTGGCGACGTTACCATCGCGCGCTATGCGGACGACGCCATCCTTGGCTTCGAACGCCAAGACGAGGCAGAGCGCTACCTTCGCGATTTGAAGGAGCATCTGCGCGAGTATGGACTGGAGCTGAATGAAGAAAAGACACGGCTGATCCGATTCGGGCGGTTTGCCAAGATCAACCGGGCTGAACGTGAAGAGAGAAAACCGGAGTCGTTCACCTTCCTGGGGTTCCAACATATCTGCGGGAGCAACAGGCTGGGCAGATTCGAGATAAAGCGCATTACGGACGGCAAACGAAGACGGAGGAAACTGCAAGAACTCAAGCAGGAACTGCGTCGGAGAATGCACGCGCCGATCGCGCAAGTCGGCGAATGGCTGCAGAGCGTTCTGCGCGGTTACTATCAATACCACGCGGTGCCTGGGAACTTGCCAACGCTGACCCGATTTCGGTACCAGGTGGCGCGCCTATGGTACAAAACCCTGTGCCATCGTAGCCAACGGCGACCCACATGGGGCAAGCTGAGTCCCATCTTCGACCACTGGCTGCCCATTCCGCACGTTGTACATGCTTATCCGGACGAACGTTTCGACGCCAGACGCAACGCGTCACATCCAAGGTAAGAACCGTATGCGTTATGTGGTCCCCAAAATTATGTGGCGTCCAGCGGTTAAGTCGATTGGCTTGAACATCACGCATTCAGCGAACGCCACATAACTTCACGGCTAAAGCGCGCGCAAAAACGTCATCAGGGCCGGATCATCCCGCCAGCGGCGCGCTGGTTTATCGGCCTCGACAACTTCACACTTGGCCAGAGCCTTGGCTTTCATCTCCAGATCCATCTCTGCGTAGATGTTGGTAGTGTCGAGAGAGACATGCCCGAGCCAGGCGCGAATCGTATTGATGTCCACGCCGGCGCGGAGCGGGTTTGTTGACTGTGGTGCTGCGGGGGAGTGGAAGCTGGCCTGACATTTAGCCAGAGAGATCATTTGGACCTGGAGGCCAGCAGGCATCTCACCTGAGAAGCGTCGGCGATTGCGAATAATGCTTATCGTATCACTTTTGTGATGGATTTAGAGGCATGCTGACCGAAGTCGCTGGTCATTTTTCTTTGATTTCGTCTGTCGTTCGCGCTGAGCAATAGAGAATGCCGCTCTTTTCCACCCTTACCCCGGATTTTCACGGAACAACCAGCCAAGTCCAGTTCGCTCACGAGCAACTGTGCGGCTTCCTGGGCACGAGTGCCGGAGTTGTAGAGAAATAGCAGCAAAGCGTGATCGCGGCGGCCTTGGGCAGTTTGCCGGTCAGGGGGAAGCGATCAAGCATCCATCTGCGGTTTATCCAAATAGGGGACGATTGCCTTGTTGGTTTTCTTAAATGGGATTAGAACGGATCTGACCACACCAGTCGATGTGTTCCGGACTGTGTTTTACTGCACAAAACAGCGAGGCATCACCAGAACCACTCTCTGGTTGCGAGTGCTGATTGTACACTTCCGCGACTGTTCCAAGTCCGTCAGAAAAAGACGCACCAGATCCGTCGATATGTCGACCACGGTCAGTCGGTCGACGGCTCGGGTCAGTTTGCCAGAGATAAAGGAAATCAGCAGCACCAGGGTATCGCGGTAACTACGTTGTGTATTGCGCGCCAGATTGCGCTCGGCCACCAGATGTTCGAGCAGAAATCTCCGCACCCAAGGTCCCAGCAATGTTAGATTATTCACGCTGTCCCTCCTGGGCGTAGTGCTCAAAACGCCGGCTGGCCTCCTGCAGTAATTCAGGAGTCATGGTGAGGTAACGCTGGGTAGTCGCGATGTGAATGTGGCCGAGGTAAGTCGCTAGTTGTGGGAGCAGGCGTTGCACGTCTGCTCCCTGGCGATACCAGGAAATGAGACGATGCACTGCGAAGGCGTGCCTGAGGTCGTGCAGGCGCGGCTGATAACGGCATCCATCGGAGCGCAAAACGTCGGCGCGGATTCGCAGCCGGCTGAAGATGTTCTCTGCGGTGTTACGTTTCGTCGGAGTCGCAGTGCGGGTGAGGAACAGCGCCGACTCCAGACGCAACTGTGTGGGGTGATCCTTGGAACGTTGAGCCACGTAGTCCCCCAAGGCGCCGGTAAGAGCAGAACCCATAGGCACCAGCCGTGACTTGTAGAATTTACTTTCCCGAATGGTGAGAATGCCCTCGGGCAGATCCACATCGGCAAGAGTCAGGGAAAGCGCTTCACTAATGCGCAGTCCCGCTCCGTACAGCAGCAAGACGAGCATGCGGCAGGTGTAAGGCTGGAGCTTACTGCGTGAACTCTGACAACAGACGGAGGCGTCGAGCAATCGCTGAAGTTCCGCATGCGAGAAGATGTAGGGAACAAACTGCGGTGGTTGGGGAACGATTTTGGGAAGGGGCGACATAACGGCGAATCCCCGTGCCATGGCGAAACGGTAGAAGCCGCAGAGCACTTCGTGTTTACGATGCCAGAAGCGCGTGATGGGGCCTGTCCCCGCGATATAGGCGTGCACAGAATCAGCGGAGACTTCTGCCACGCTGATGTCGCCCATAGTTCGACAAAACGACCGCAAGGTGCGGGCTTCGGTGTGGAACCGCATGCCCATGGACTGTTTGTAGTCAACGTACAAAGTGGTTAGAGTGGCCAGTTTCATCGCAGCCCTCCTAAGTCAAAAGCCGCAACCTCGCGCAAACCAGCTAAATCCACCTTGGCGTAGATGCGGGTTGCATAGGCGCTGCGGTGCCCGAGGTGATCACCTATTTCCTTCAGCGAAAACCCCTCTCCCAACAGATGGCCAGCGCAGGCATGCCGGAGCGAGTGCGGCCCGCGGCGCGGAACGTGGATTCCCAACGCACCCAGGCGAGTGCTGACCAGATGGTATAGACCGCCTTGTGAGAGCCGGCGATACGGCGCCTTAAGGGTGAGGAAAACCTCCCGGCGCGCGCAACGAGGACGCACCTTTTGCAGGTATCGCAGGATAGCCTCGCCGGTCTCTCTGCATAGGGGATATTCCTGAACTCGCCGGGGTTTGGTACGCGTGATCGAAATCATCTCGCTTTCCCAGTTCAGATTCTCGAGGCACAAGCCTGACACTTCACCACTGCGAAAACCATAGGTCGCCAAGAGCATCAGGATGGCTCGGTCGCGGATATCGCGTGCCGAATCGCCTTCAGTGCTGGCGATCAATCGCCGCACGTCCGGCCAGGGTGGGCCGACCGGGAGTCCTTCGTGCCGAAACAAACGCGGACCATCAATGCCGGCGGCGATGCTGGGCGCACACCAACCGCGCACACCTGCGTATCGAAAGAACGCGCGCAAGGCTTTGGCGCTGCTGGCCACTGACACGCGCCCCCAACCCTGCTTTCCATGGCTGGCCAGAAAAGCGTCCACATCTTCAAGAGAAACATTGACGAAGGAACGGCTCTGATCCTCCATCCATCCCAAGAACTTCTCCAAATGCCAGCCCTGATTGCGGATGGTGACCGGAGACAAGCCGCGTTCATCTCGTCGATAAGCGGCAAAGTCGGCAAGACGGTCCGCAAAGGGTAGGATCTTGGGTTGGGGCTCTTCCAAACGTCGCAAGAAGTGAAGCCATGTCGTCGCCGTTCGAATGAAGAGCTCTCGCGACCACTGCAAGTCTTGTGTACGTCGCCTTTGGTGCTGCTCAGTAGCCCAACGATCGGCGGCCGCCACGATGGCGGAAGGGCTAATAGCCGAACCGATGTTGATGTCGATTCGCTCGGCAATGACTAAGAGCTCTTGAGCGTGACGTTGTAAAGTCGCGCGAGCCAGGCCTTGGCTAACGCAATGATTCAGGTACCGCTCCCGGGCTTCCGCAAACGGACCCTCGCGATGCCGAGTGACGATGGCAGGATACTCGAATAAAGTCTCGAACACAGTCGGACCTCCTTTGAAATGGGGATGCCCGATCAGTATCGAGTTTTAGTTATGTGGCGTTCGCTGAATGCGTGATGTTCAAGCCAATCGACTTAACCGCTGGACGCCACATAATTTTGGGGACCACATAACGCACATTATGTGGCGCGCCACATAATAT
>CAVVFX010000009.1:0-133648 GCA_963747535.1 Terriglobia bacterium | reverse complement strand
TTTACCGGTGGCCTGTTGCTCGCTGTGTGCACAACAGGCGGACGACGACCTCAGAAGCCTGGCGAGAAATCCGATGGGGGATGCAATTAAGATCCCAGTCGCGCTGGGCTTCGACTCCGATACCGGACCGTACAGTCGCACCGGGGATTCTCTCAGGTAAGCCCGCTCATTCCATTGCAACTGGCCGGGAACTGGCTGCTGATCCCTCGGATCGTGGCGTCACCACTGGCTTATCTGCCGAACGTGATCCGCCAGGCGGCGGCATTACCGGCATGGGGGACACGATGGCGACCTTCTTTCTTACACCCGCCCATACGGGATGGCTGATTTGGGGTGTCGGGCCTTCGGTGCTTGTGCCTACCGCAACCAATTCAGACATTGGCGGGGGCAGATGGGATTTGGTCCGTCGGTCGCCCTGGTGGGAGCACCTAAGTGGGAGGTTTTTATGTTGTGGTGCAAAACATCTGGTCGCTTCCCGGGGACCGGCGGCGTACCGCAGTGAACCAGGTCCAGATCGAGACCCCCTTTTCTTATAACTGCCGCGGAGTTGGTACCTCATCACGAGCCCGACGATTAACGCCGACTGGGTTGCATCAGGCGAGGGCCGATGGCTGGTGCCTTTCGGAGGCGGCTTAGGAAGAACTTTGACATTGGCGGCCAAGCTGTGGATTTGAACATCGCGGTGTATTCCAATGCGATCCGCCCGCCCCCATTATTCCCGAAGTGGCAACTGAGTTTGCAGTGCACGCTACTTTATCGGCGGAAGCGGAAAGCGAGAAATAAGACCTATTGAGAAGGGTGATACATGGACGACGTATTAAGCCGGTTCGCAGAAAACATGGTGGGGCGCTTGGATGGACCGCTGAAGTTCCGCTTCATTCTTCAGCCCGTGGTAGCGATGGCGTTCGCAATCCGCGACGGGCGTAAGGACGCCCTGGCCGGCCGCGATCCTTATGGTTGGGCAGTTCTGACCGCAGCCGGCCATCGTGGCGAATTGCTACGAGAATGCTGGGTCGCGATGAAAAAGGTATTCATCGTTGCACTGCTCATGGATGTGATCTACCAGATCATCGTGTTTCGCTGGATCTATCCGGTGGAGGCGTTGATCGTCTCTCCGCTGCTGGCGTTTATTCCGTATATTCTCTTTCGCGGTCCCGTGAGCCGACTCATGGGACATCAGTAAACCGGTCAAAGAGGAACCATGACAGATCAGCAACTATTAGCAGCATATTTGGGAGAACCTGAATGAGAACCGCAGACCTGGAGTCCTTCGGAGCGGTACTTTTGTGGCTGGTGCCGTTCCTGGCGGGAGCGCACTTGCGATGGAACTCTTCCATCCGCCGGCGGAACTGGCTCTCAGTCGCCGCAGGGATTGCGATCGCGTACGTTTTCGTGGATCTGCTTCCCCAGATGAGCCGCATGCAGGATGCCTTCACCGCTGCTGCTGAGGGACACAGTCTGCCGCTACCGGAATTCCGCGTGCACTTCTCCGCGCTAGTTGGATTCATAACGTTCTACTCGCTCCAGAACCTGGTGGCGACCTCCCGTCAGCAACCCGAGGGAGTGTCCCCTCTTTTCCGCCGCGTGGATTTTTGCGGCCTGGCGGGGTACTGCGGGCTGATGAGCTATCTTCTTGTAACCGATGCGAAGGATAGCCTGCTATCCCTGGCGCTTTATAGCGTGGCGATGTTCTTCCATTTTTTACTCGTTGATCACACGCTTCGCGAAGAGTACGACGAAATTTACGCTCGATCGGGACGCTGGATCATCACTGCAGGAATCCTCGCCGGATGGGTAGCGGGGATATCGGGTCTAACCTCGGATATCTGGGTACCCACACTACTGGGCTTCATCGGCGGCGGTGTCGTGATCAACAGCCTGAGGGGGGAACTCCCCGAGAAAGGCAAGGGGCGCGCTATCCCGTTGGTGCTAGGCGCATTGGGATACGCACTACTGCTGATGACCATCGAGCTTGTGGAGAAGCAGGGTCATGGTGGCGCGAACCCCGTCTAGGAGCTTCCCTGCGGGATATCCAGCGGAATGGTGGCGTGACTATGTGTACCATTTGTATTAGGTAAAGTGTGATTCGCATTCCTCTCACTCCAGCGGCATTATCGCTGCTGGCTTTGGGTGTTTTCGAGATCGCCGTCGGACAGCCCGTCCCGTCCGGTACCGCACCGGCAGGGTCGGAGTCGCGCAATGCTTTGAGCGAAATCCTCAACACCTCCGGCAGCCTGCAATCAAGGCTCCGGTTCGAGCACCTGACGGTTGCCGATGGCCTGTCGAACAATTCGGTCTTTTCTATCTTGCAGGATCATCGCGGCTTCATGTGGTTTGGCACACAGGGCGGGCTGAACCGGTACGACGGCTACCGGGTGAAACAGTACCGCCACGATCCGCAAGATCCGCACTCGCTGGGGGACGATTTCGTAATGAGGCTGTTTGAGGACAGCCGGGGAGGAATCTGGTCCGGCAGGGGTGTTTTGAGCCGGTTCGATCCCAATACTGACACGTTTACCCGTTACAGCCTGCCCTACAAAGGTGTCACTTGCAGAATTAGGTGGCGTACTGCTGGCAAGATTATTTGGCGCTCCTGATCCTCACCGACCCCGCTCTCTCCATGCATGAAGATCGCGATGGGAATTTGTGGTTCGGGGGAATCTACGGCCTGAGTAAGATGGACCCTACCGGCAAACTTCGCGATGTACCCACATCCCCCGTGCAGGGCAGTGGTGAGCGGGAGCGTGTTCAGATCAATTTCTTTCACGAAGATCCGGCCGGCAACCTCTGGCTCAGTACCAACAATGGCCTTTCGACTTTCAATCCCCGCGAAAACAGTTTCTACAACTACTATGAGAGCGACGGACTGCAAGGCGACCAGTTCAACCGCAAGGCTTGCTTCGCCGACGGCTCGGGCCGCATGTACTTCGGCGGGCCGCAAGGTTTCAACGCCTTCGATCCCCGCCAGATTCGCGCCAGGGCGCCGGCACCCCCGCCACTGGTGCTCACGGAGTTCCAAATCCATGGCAGGACGGTTCCGGTCCTTAGCGGTTCCGTGCTGCCCCGGCCGGTCTGGGAGATGGACAAACTCAAATTGTCATACCAGGAGAACGGATTCACTCTCGAGTTTGCCGCTCTGAGCTACGCCGATCCGGCCCGAACCCGTTACCGTTTCCGGCTGGAGGGCTTGGAACAGGAATGGACCGAAGTGGACAGCCGCCACCGCAACGCCCGGTATACCGATCTACAACCGGGATACTACACCTTTAACGTCCAAGCGGCCCCTGACGGGCAGACCTGGGGTGAGAAAGCAACATCCCTTGGGATTGCAATCGCGTCCCCCTGGTGGCGGACCGGTTGGGCTCGGGGCGGGTCGATCCTGGTCTTGACTGGCTTGATTCTCGGCATCTACCACTGGCGATTGAAAGCTTTGGAGAAAAGGAAAATACAACTCGAGACGCTAGTCGAGCAGCGTACCGCCGAACTGCTGGAGGCACGGAACCAGGCCCAGACTGCCAATCGCGTCAAAAGCACTTTCCTTGCCAGCATGAGCCATGAGTTACGTACTCCGCTCAACGCCATTCTCGGCTTCTCCAGACTCATGCGGGACGGCGGGGAATCTCCTGACGAGCAACGCAAAGACCTGGACATCATCAACCGCAGCGGCGAGCACCTGCTTGAGTTGATCAACGACGTTCTGGACGTGGCCAAGATCGAAGCCGGCCGCATCCGTCGTGGAAGAAGCGGCGTGCGACGTGCAAAGGCTGGTGCGCGAGCTTACAGAGATCAAGCGGTTGCGCGCCTCAGCGAAAAACCTGCAATTCCGGGTCGAGCAGTCCCCTGAGTTTCCCCGTTTGATCCGGACCGATACCTCCAAGCTGCGCCAGATCTTGACCAGCCTCTTGAGCAACGCGGTGAAGTACACCGAACAAGGAACCGTCACCCTGCGTCTCGATAGTTTGCCGCAGGATTCCGGCCGTGTCCTGCTGCGATTTGACGTGGAGGATACCGGCATCGGCATCGCCGCGGAGGATCAGGCGCGCATTTTCGAGCCCTTTGTGCGAGCGGGCGTCCAGGGCGCTCATGCCGGTACTGGCTTGGGGCTCGCAATCGTGCGTCAGTATGTGGAACTGATGGGTGGTACCATCCACCTGGATAGCGAACCGGGTACAGGATCGCGGTTTCGCGTCGAACTACCGGTCGCTAGGGCATCGGAGGAGGACGTGCCCGGAGACCACCGGGGACGAGTGATTGGCATCGCACCCGGCCAACCCGAGTACCGCGTGCTGGTCGTCGAAGATCATCTGGAGAACAGGCAGTTGCTACAGCGGTTGCTGATGCGAGTCGGCTTCCAGGTACGCGGTACTGAAGACGGAGCGGCGGGCATCGAGACATTCCGGTCCTGGAGGCCGCACTTCATCTGGATGGACCGCGGCTTGGCCGGAATTGACGGTCTGGAAACGGTGCGCCGCATCCGGGAAATGGGTGGCGGGCGGGGCGTGAAAATCGCGGCGGTCACTGCGTCCGTACTCACCGGCCAACGGGAGGAGATGCTGGCGTCCGGACTGGACGATTTCCTCGCTAAGCCTTACCGGCTGGAGGAGATCTTCGATTGCATGGCGCGTCACCTCGATATCGTCATCCCTGGTGATGTTATACCCGGTCGAGAGCGTAACTCCGGAAGTCGCGCTAAGTCCACCGCCTGTGCCCAGCGTATCAGATCTTGCTGTACCCCAATCGGGACCCGGCTCAGCGTTCCATCACCATAGAATTGCAATGCACGAATGCTGATTGCCGGATTGAAACGTGAGTCGATCGCCCGCGCTGCCGCAAGAGCAGTAGGGACATCGACGCCGTTGGACGCTAAGGCATGAATATCAACGTAGTCTTTCCAACTCCCACGGACTTGGATTACCCGCATCTTCATCCCTGCCAAATCGATGAGAGAGGCTACCCGCACGCGCGACCCAACAGGCCGGAGTGGGTCCTGTACGCGATCCAGATTGTTCATTGTCCCAGTCTGGGAGGGTTGAAACCCTCGCCTTTAGGCGACGGCTTCAGCGCGCGCGCCGCAGTTTAAGCTTGAGGGATGCCGGATTACCGACGCGGCGCGCATACCGTATTCGAAATCCATCGGCACCTGGTTTGGATAACGAAATATCGAAGACCAGCCTTGACCGGAGAGGTGGCCACGCGAGTGCGCGATCTGATCCGAGACATCTGCGCGCAACACGAGGTGAAGATTATGAAAGGCCACGTGGCAAAAGACCACGTGCACCTGTTTGTGTCAATCCCGCCGCAAGTGACGATCAGCCGGCTGTTGCAGTGGTTGAAAGGGAAGACAGCGCATCACATGTTGGTGGCCTTTCCGCATCTGAAGAAACAGTTCTGGGGCAGACATTTGTGGGCACGTGGGTACTTCTGCTGCAGTTCGGGTAATGTAACTGATGAGGTGATCGCGAAGTACATAGCGGAACAGAATATCGAACAGGATGAGGACTTTCGAGTAGATGGTTGAGTCCATCTACTTCTTGAAGCCCGCTTGGTGCGGGGCACAGTCTGCCGGCCTTCGGCCGGAACAGGACTTATAGTCCGTTACTACAGCCACCGCCTTCCAGGCGGTGGCTTTTACTCCTCCGAAGAATGCGACCTTGACGGCTCCGCCGCTGCGAGTAACGAAAGCCTCCAGGTTGTCTCTTTTTCGATGCACCCAGATCGACTGGTTGTGTTTATCGAGGTCGCGAAAGAATGGCAGGCGGGTCTGCAAATGGTCGGGTTCGAAGCCCGAAGAAGCGAAAAAATCAAAGTCTTCGGATGCGCGATGTCCGAGTTGCAATGCGAGGGCTGTTCCTCCGTAAAGCACGAAGTCGGACGGCACGGCATCCAACTCCTTCCACAACTCGCGTTGGGATTTTGGGAGTATATCTAACCTCGGCTCGAACGACGTGCTCATCGAACTCCTACATCAGTCACATCAGTTTCCAATTGCGGTGGATACTTCGGAGCCCCCTTCTGCAATGTACCAAAGCTGTGCCTAACTGCTGAGCGGTTGAACGTCACGGCTTGCTCGCGCTGCACCATACCAGGGTAAAGTCACCACGTGGTCGGATTGCGCTACAGCGCAGCCTTCGAGGTTCGACGGCCTTGGATGCACGGAATTTACGGTTAACATCCTGCAAATGTTGAAGTTGCCGGGAGTTATGGTGACAGTCCCGACGAAACAGCGCAGGTAATCCCAATTGTCACTAACGTGTCACTACACGCCCGTCAAAACGGATGAAATTGCGTGAAATCAGGTGAGACGAGAAATAGCTGCAAGTGATTGGCTGGCAAGAGGATATGATGTATTTTCTTGCACTTGCGATAAGTGGTTCAACGGTTTTCAAGACCGCCGGTTTCAACCACTCACCCATTCCTCCGTCTTTTATCTTACCTGATTTCACTGTGTTACCGATACTGTCACTACCTGATTCGGCGCTGAGAACAATCTCCAAACGAGAACCCTCGTTGTATCTCCGAAATGCGCAAACCCAGGAACTTTTCGGCCTCACGCTTGTTTGCCGTACCGGTGCTTTCCTGCAATCGTTCACCGTTGGCGTAGTAGTCTGCATACCTTGTCAGACCGCCGGGCCCTCCGAGTTGCTGGTCAACGACGTAACGTCGTATGCAATAGGGAGAGCCCACGTTGTCCGGCAACCGAAAGTCCGGAAGCGACCGGCGGAAGTCCTCCAGCAGACCCGCAGTCCGGTTGGCGATCGAGATGCCCGCGGGACTCCGCTCCCAAACACCCCATCAACCACACCGCATCGAAGCCGAACTCGGAGATCGCGTCCCATTCCTGCGAAGGTACGCATTTCCAACTTCAGCGAGACTCCATACTTGTGGTAAGGTCGAAGAGCCAAACCCAAGTATTGATCTCAAATATTTTTGGATGTCTGGGCCATTTCGACATATTGAGCCTGCGTATCGCTAGTGCGCTGCGGATTTCGCGGCAGGCACCGGTTCTTTCGAGACCACACTCCCCGCTAGAGCATCTTCTTTCGTCAAGCGCCCGAAAAATTGGATCCCCGCAGCGATCGCAGATTTACGACAGTGGCATTGGAAGACCGCTTCAGGCCCACGTCCGCGAGCCGCCGCGTACCACCGGCAGACTTATAATTAAGTTGCTCTGGCCTCCGTTTTGCGTTTTCAATTAATCAAAAGCTGGTGGTGGGAAGTTCTTTGTTTCGCCGTGTACCTGACATTGGCCGCCAACCAGTTGTTCCTGCGGCCGATCACGGGCGTGGCGGATAACGGCGACTTTCCTAAAGTCCTGGCACGCTTCGATGTCTGTGATCCCAATCATGAGCGTGACGTCCTGCAGTACGTCTACCCCAAATACATCATTGACGAACGCTGTCATTGGGATAGCCGCCTGGCTTCATCCGAGACGCTCTTTGTGCGAACGATCAAGCAGTTGGCCCTGTGGAGTGGCCGAACTTCGATCGGCATCACTGACGTGGGCATGGCGCATCTCAGTGTCATGCTGGCCAGTTTGGGTATCCTGCTGTGGGCATTGCACCCAGGGTCACCGGTTTTCCGCTTCGGCATCCCACCTTTCGTTATTCTGATCTTCTCGGACGTCCTGTATGTCTCTTATCTGAACTCCTTTTACATGGATGCCGCCTCCATGGTGTTTCTGCTACTCACCGCGGCCTTGGCGGTCGCCGCGACATTGCGTCCACGCGCTTGGGTGACCGTCGCCTTTGGAGTTGCCGGGGTGCTGCTCGCTCTCTCCAAGACCCAACACGTGGTTACCGGCTTCCTCTTTGCCGGTCTTGCCGCGTGGTTCGCAGTGCGGGCGTACCGCGGAAGTCGTCTGGCTGGCGACCTGTGGACCGGTTCAGCGGTTGCGATTCTGGCCGCCGGAATCCTGACAGTCCTGATGACCCCGGAGGACTATAAAGCGGAACCGCTCTACAGCCTGATTTTCTACACCATCGTGCCGGCGTCGCAAGAACGTTCCGCTACGCTCCTGGAATTGGGACTCCCTGAGGCGGATCTCGCATTGGCCGGAACGCATGCCTACTCTCCCGGCGTGCCGGTCACGACACCCGCATGGCGCGAGGATTTCGTTCGCCGGATCAGCTACGAAAAGCTCTTGATTTACTACCTTCGGCACGCCTCAGTCCCGTGGCGAATCCTGCGTCGCGGCTTGACCGAGTCAGCTCCCGCGATGCGGCCCGGTAATCTCGCTAATTACCAGCGCGAAGACGGGTTTCCGCCCGGCGCTTTGGCCCAACGTTTCGCCGGTTGGAGCCATCTGAGGGCGTGGCTCATATGGGTGTTTCCTACCCACATCGTCGTTTTCTACGGACTTATGGGCCTCGGCGCGTGGCTTTGCGGATGGCGGGCGGCATGGGCTGTCCGGTGGCCTCTGTACCCGCTGGTCCTGGTCCTCGCGATGAGCGGCACACTGGAGTTCCTGTTCGGTGTGCTCCTCGATGCCACCGAGACTGCCCGGCACCTGTTCTTCTTTCACGTCATCACTGAGATACTGATGGTCTGTGCTCTCGCGGCTGTACCCGGTCTGTTCAGCCTGCCGCAGTCCGAAGAAAAGAGATGAATCTCCCCAACTCCCTGACGGCTTTGCGGATTCTGCTAGCGCCGGCCGTCGTTTGGTCTATCCTTGCGGGAGAGTTCCGTATTGCGGCCGTCTTGTTCGCCCTCGCGGCTCTAACCGACTTCCTCGATGGCTGGATGGCGCGCCGTTGGAAGCAGGTCTCGACTTTCGGCCAGTTCGCCGATCCGGTAGCTGACAAGGTCCTGTTGAGCGGAACCTTTCTGGCGTTTGGCGTTGCCCGCGTTATCCCGTTCTGGCTGGTGGGGGTAGTCCTCGGGCGGGACCTGTACCTCCTGGTGGCATCGCTGATTGCCCTGAAATGGACCTCCCTGCGTGAATACCGCCCCACTACTGCAGGAAAACTCCACACCGTCGTCCAGATTTTATATTTGGTTCTATTGCTCGTTTCGGAAGCGGTCGGCAGCTTCAACTTACACAAAGCAGCGGATTTACTGGTTTGGCCGATCGCCCTGCTGGCAATCTGGACGGGGTCTCACTATACGGTTCGGGGAATTCTTCGGCTGGCTCATGATTGACGATCTATTTTCGCGGGAGTAGTCTAGAGTTGTCGGGGTTGTTGATGACGCGTTATCTGCCCGCCCGCCACTACATCACGTTCGGGATTACGGCTCTGGCCTTGGGGATGTTCTCCGCCTGGCTGGGGATCGAGTGGCCACCTGCTTTCATTCCGGCAGGTTTGTTCATTTTGAGTGCCGCCCTGTTGCTGGTGCTGGCCCTTCGACCGCCCATTGATGTCCAGGATGCTTATCTGGCTGTGGGAAAGAACTGCATTCCCTGGATGGACATTCGCCGGATCGATCGGACCGGATGGTTGTCGCCTTTGATCGTGCGGTTAACGCTTTATGACGATTCCCGGCTCACCCTGATCTATCCTGGCGACCTCGAATCGTGCAAAAGTCTTCTGCGCACGCTTCGCCGTATGGCCCACGACGCCCTGATCGACGGTATTCCGTACCGGCAGTATTGGGGTGAGGTGCAGTCATCCTCGTCGACCAAAACTTTATCCACGCCGCCTCGCTACCGCCTGCTGCTCCCCGAGGACGAGGCGGAAGTTGAGCGTCTCTACCAGTTGCTGAAGACGGTCGGCCATCTCGATCCGAAGAACAAGGGCGACGAAAAATAGGCCGAGCCGGATAATTGAGCAAAACTACCAGCCGTCTTGCCGTCGCAGCGCTTTTCCTGTGTCTGGTCGCGGGCGCGCTTGCGGCTACAGGGAACATCTGGCTACGTTGGATAGGCGAGTCGCTGACCTATAGTGAGCCGCCATGCAAAGCAGACATCATCGTGGTTCTGGCCGGCGACTTTTTTGGCCATCGCATTGAGAAGGCAGCGGAGCTGGTGAAAGCGGGATGGGCGCCTTTAGTCCTGATGAGCGGCGCCGGCGTCTGCTATGGCATCAACGAAGGCGATCTGGCAATTCAGCTTGCAGTCCGCGAAGGCAATCCAAACAATAGATTCTTCAATCTACCCAGCCCGGCGCGATCGACCGTGGAGGAGGCCCGATACATTGTCCCGGAATTGCGCCGGCGCGGTGTTCACCGCTTCATTCTGGTGACTAGCGATTACCACACCCGCCGCGCCTCGAAGATCTACCACCAGGCCGCGCCCGATATACCGTTCTGCACGGTGGCCTCCCCGGACGCCGATTTCAACCCGGATAGCTGGTGGCATACCCGCGAGGGCCGTAAGACAGCGTTCATGGAATGGCTCAAAACCTTCGCAAACCTCTTCGGAATTTGAGCTACCGCGAGTTGGGCGGTACCGTTACGCAACCCGCAGACCACAAAAAACGATGGTCTGCGCCACGGAGCGAAAATGAAGTGGCGAACAGCGGTTCAAGTCGGGCTGAACACCCTTGCGTATCGGGCTGATAGGAATGCGGCTGCGGTGGAGATGATCACAAACCAGACCAGCCAGGGAATCCTGGATTCCCTTTTGGGGTAGTCGATTTCCAACCATGCTACGTCGCCTTCGGGCAGGCGCGGGTCTTCCGGGTGTAACAGGAAGCCGGTTAGCGTACTCGAGCGGCGTGGGGAAAGGAGCATGGGGGAGTCGCCGCTGATGATGCTCTTTCTGATCAGGCGGCCGTTGAGGTTGAGGTCGAGAGCGCTGCGCCCGTCCTTTATGGGGCGTATTCGCCAGGCGACCTGGTTGTCCCGCGCGCTCCAGACCGGCGGCGTTTCTATCCTGATTCCGGCTGTGCTTTGCAGCGCAACGTAGTCTGTCGCGGCGAGCGGACGCGTCAACTGGGCAGTAAACACCGCCGCTTCCCCTGGACGGAGGGGACGAAGTCCGTAGACCTGGTCGAGTTGGAGGATCAGCCAGAACATCGGCAACACCAGGATCAACGTCGCGGGAAGGAAGAGCAGGAATAGCCTGAGATTGTCGCGGACGAGATTGATCTGGGCTTGCCAGATCAGCCGGGGCTCGTCGAAGTAGAGACGGAATTCGAGGAGGTCAGCCTGGATTTTCCGGGCGATCGCGCATAGTGCGGATGCGTTGGTAGTGCATCGAATCGCCAGGGTCGTGAGGATCCCGCTGAGGATGGCGAACAGGATCATTCCAGATAGCCAAGACCCTTCAACCGGCGTTCGACCTCCTGTTGGGATGCGGGGTCTTCAGCCTTGGAGAGTTCTTTCTCCAGCACATGTTCGACGAATTCTTCCGGAGAACTGTAGCCGGCCTTTTTGGCGTGCTCTTCGACGCGTTGCCAGAGATCGGGGTTCAGCTTGATGGACTTGGCCATGTCAGTAAAGTGCGTGTCCTTTCATCTCAGGCGGAGCGGGCACTCCGAATTCTTTGAGGATCGTAACGGCGAGGTCCTTCAAGCGCGGATCCGCACGCTCCAACTTCCGGTTGGTGACCAGGATACCGGGGACGGCTTCGGCGGCGATGCAGTGATCACCGATCCAAGCGTCGTGGTTGGGTTCGATGATCTCCGGCGGAGCCTCTCCCAGCGCAGTTTCCCACGACGCTCGATAGCCGGGCGCGTAGCCGACGATCAGGTCGGGCGCAAAACGATTGTTGGTTCGCGGTACCCGGGTCACGTTTTGGATGGCAGGCTTTTCGCTTTCGAGGCGCTGGATCAGGTCCTGGATGAGCGCGTCGCGTTCGGGTCCAGTGGGTTTGACGTAGAGCGCATTGAGTCCCATGGCATACGCCCGGGTTCGAAAGCCATTTCGTTCGAGCCAGGTATTGAGATTGAACGCGTAATCGAACGCTGCGAAACCGTGATCGGACATGACGATGATGGTGGCATCGGGGGCAGCCGCCAAAACCGTGCCGATCGACTCATCAATGGCCTGGTAGGTTTTGAGCAACTCGGCCTCGTACTTACCCCACAGGATGTGGGAGTTCTGGTCGATTTCTGAGAAGTAAAAGAAGAGCAGTCCGTCATGGCAGTGCGCGAGCGAATCGCGCAGCATTGCCTGGTGTTCGGTCTGGACGATACGGCTTTGGTTCAGGTATTCGGGTAGTGAGAACGCACCCTGGCGGAGCGCCGCGGTATCCTCTTCGATGCCCTGCGTGTAGAAGGGTCCGATGCGATCGGCGATCTCGCGGCTGAAGCCGGCGGGCTGAGAGATCGGGAGCGCCGGGGTGAACGGATCGATGTTGAGGGGCGAGCGGTAGATGCGGATGCCGCCATGCAACTGCCGGGCGTAGAGGCGAAACATGCCGTGAACGTTGGCGACGTGGCTGATGAGCGGAAAGGTGACCCGAATCCACGGCGACCATTCGCCCTCTTTGAGGATGAACTGCTGGTCGTCAATGCTGAAGCGCGCGGCGGCTGACGCGCCGTCGATATCGGCGATGAGATCGAGATGCGTAGCAGCGTGGTCGCGACGGAGCGTGTCGGGTGGTCCTTCGACCCGGAGGATCACGCGGCCGTGGTCTGCGTTTACCGGGACGATGCGCCCTCCGGGAACATCGTGGGCGACTTCGAGGGAGTCGTCGGTGTAGTAGGTGAAGGTGCCGAACGTGCCTTCGAGGTCCGGTGTACCCATGCCGGCCAGTTGTTTTCCGGCGTGCGCGATGGGAGGGTAGTTGCCGGGCATCCTGACAACCATGGTTGGAATGCCGTGGCCGGCGAGAATTTCCCAGAAAGTGCGGCCGTGTCGGAACGAGCGGACTTGCGCTTTGGACAGCGGCAGGAGGTACGGGCCGATGGGCAACTGGTGCGCAGGCGGCAGCGTCTCGGCGAAGGATGACATGGGCTGGAGCGTGGCCGGGTCTCGATGGACGAAATCGAAGACGCCGTGTTCGGCGGGATCGAGGCCGGTGCTGAAGGTGGCCCATGCGACAGGACTCTGCGGCGGCGTAGTGGTGGCCAGCGTCGAGAAGGTGCCCTGGGCGCACAGGCGGCGCAGATTGGGAAGTTCGCTCCAGTGCCCTTCGACAAAATGGGGATCCATGCCGTCGATGCCCAGGACGATGAGGCGATGGTGCGGAGCGTGAGTGCAGGCGGTGAGAAGAAAAGCAGCCGCTAGCCCGGAGGCTAAGTTGATGGAGATTTTTGCGAAACGAAGCCAGTTTTTAGTAAGTAGCTGCTTCTTCTGTGAGTTATGAGGGGACTCGACAGGGGTAGCGATTTTGGGCTTGTGCAAAATTGTGCAGGGATCGCGAAAAAGGGCAGGGCGCGCTACGCCGCCAAGCCGCCGAGTGACGGAGTTCCCGCGGCCGCCTGAAAAAACGAACTGCGACGTGCGACGCGACAGATTTCGCCGTTCTTCCGGATTTCGTTTCTGGCCGGAGTTGCGGAATGCGATGGATGGGGTGGAACGCGCGCGGATTTGCGGATCGAACCCAATTCTGTCTAAGTAGTAATAATTTGTTGAGATTATGCCGGGGACTGGGCACAGGCGGGGCAGTGCTTTTGTGCAGGACTGTGCATGGGGCGCGGGAAAAATGCACAGTGCACCAGGCCGGTAAGCGCGCAATCCAGGCAGGGTCAGGCCAGGGGGGGACGGGTTTTGCGATTTCTTAGGAGACAAGTTTTTGCAGTTCCCCGGCGGGGTGGTGGAGACGAGCGGGTTTATCGGCAAAAAGCACTCCTCGATTTCGGAAAGGCGCTCTCACTTGGCGAGCGACCGGCAGACGGCACACGTTGGCCTGTCTCCTTTCAGGTTCGCACGCGAGGGCGACTTTTCTGTCGGCTCGGCGCGTATGTGGTTGGGTTGGTGGGGCAAAAATGAGCGAAGCTCTGGTGAGTCCGATTGGGAGACCTGTTTCGAAGAACACCGAATCGGGGGCTGGCCTCCCTGCCACATCTACGGATAGCGAGACTACGGGTCCCAAGTGGATTACGTGGACGGCGTTTCCAGGGAGCGTGCCGGTCCAAGGGTCCAAGCGCGTCGAGGTGTCCCCTTTTTGAGGGTTTTCGAAAACCATCTTATGGGGCCGTCGGGCGTGGTTGCGGATCAGTAAGCCTCACCCCGGTTGTCAATGCCGAGCACGCGGATCAAATTCTGAACGATAGCGTGCTTCATCATTCACGACCGCTTTTGGCAAGTCACTGGGCGCATCCGCGCGCATCCGAGCGGCATTTCAATTCGGCAAACCGACGCTTTTGCGCAGAGCGTTAATACGCGGATCGCCTCGAATGAATGTAAATTCGGGAAATGCGAGCTCTCGGCCAACCCGCACGGGGCCCAGGATAGCCATGCGTTCGAGCGCCTCAAGCGTGCGTTGTTTGTCGCCCAGGCCCGCGTAAACTAAAGCCTCATTAAAAGGGTTCGGCGCAAGCTGCGCAAGTAATTTCTGAGCCTCCCCGGTACGGCCCGCGCGCGCGTATGCATAGCCGAGGTAGCCCCGATTTCCACGACAACAAAGTTCCGCCATGACCTGAACAGCCTCTGCGGTTCGCCCCTGCGCCAACAGGGCGCGACCCACGCACTCCGGCTTGGCGCGATAATCACGTGGCAGGTTCGCGCAATGAGAGGCGGCTTCGCCGTAGCGCCGTTCCAGCATCAGCCCAAAGGCGAGAAAATACTGCACCTCAGCCGAAAGGGGGTCGGATGTCTCAGCGATGCGCAGTTCGCGAATCGCCTCATCAAATCTCCCCAGCGGCATCAGCAGATACATGGCGAAGTTACCGCGTGTTCTGGAGCTGTTCGGATTCAGTTCGATCGCGCGACGAAAGCTGCGTTCGGATTCCTGCCATTTCCCGTCGCGGGCATACACGCTCGCGGCAGCGTCGTTCGCCTCGGGGGAAAGAGGATCGAGCTGAATGGATCTTTCAGCCGCGGCCCGCATCTTCTCGAGCCGGCCCTTTTGCTCTGTCAATCGCGGAAAGGTCCCAGACAGGGCCATGTACGCGACGGCTTCCCCCGCCCAAGCGGGCGCGAACGCGGGGTCTTTTTCAATCGCCGCTTCGTACAAGCTGATGCCTCGTTCGTAAGCAGATAAGCCTTCGCCGGTCACCAGAGCCTGGGCACGCAACCAGGCGTCGTAGGCGTCGACGCTGGTTTCGTAGCGCCGGCGGCCACGGCCCAGCTTCAGCCGCAAACTGTTGACGATACCGCGCGCGATCTCGTCCTGGATGGCAAACACATCAATCAATTCGCGGTCGAACCTTTCCGACCAGATCGGAAAATCGTCACGCGCCCGGATCAACTGCGCATCAATCCGTATACGCTGGCCGACGCGCAGTACGGAACCTTCGAGGATGTAATCGGCATGGAGTTGGCCGGACACTTCGTGAACGTTGCGCGGTCTGTTCTTAAAGGCGAACGAGGAGGTTCGGGATCGGGGCGCCAGGCCCTCGATGAGCGATAAATTGCGGATCAACTCATCCGTCAGGCCGTCGGAGAAGTAATCGTTAGCCGAATCATGACTCAAATTTTCGAGAGGCAAAACCGCGATCGTCAACGGCTGGGTGGGATGCAGGCGCCACCAGCCCAAAGCAAGCGCGGCGATTGTGAGGGCGATTCCGCCAAAGAGACGCCAGCCTTTTCCGAAACGGCCCTCTGCAGGCGGGTTGAAATCGTTCTGTAATCCCGGAAACGACGGAATGTACCCGCCTTTAGGGATCTCGATCATCAGCGGATCGGCCTTGCCCTCTCGCAGATAGTATTCGCTCAGACGGGAGCGAAGCCGGGTCGCCTCCGTCCGCACGATGGGATCTTTCTTCGGATCGTAACCGGCTGCGCGCCCAAACACGTGAATGCCGAGCAGCGATTCCTTTAATTCGCCATCGCGACCCTCCAGATGACGTTCGACGATATGCCGGAGAAACCTGGACAGCCGTTCGTTTCGTGCAAATCCCGTGCTGGCAAGCACTCGCTCCAGCTCTCTTGATACGGACTGGGCGTTCGATTCGCCTGGCTGCATTAGTTTAGAGAATAGCTGTGGTTTCAATCACGTGCAAGGGTAGAACACCCCCTTCGTACCCCTGCCTCTTGGAATTTTCGGTTCGAACTGGCGCAAGGTGTATTTATGCGCGTCCGATGGCGGCCTGTACTGATTTTCCTGATCTGTTTCAGCTTGCCGTCGTCCGGAGCTGATGCGCGTTCGGAGCGTGGCGAGTCAATTGTCGCTGTTCAGCAAATCTATATAGCCACGAAGGGGTGGTTCGCTTCGAGCCTTTGTCCGCACGTAGGGAGCGAGAGTACCGACGGGTTTGGGCTCTCGGGAAATCAATCGTCTCAAGCGCCGGAAAGCCAGACGGCGGACATACGGCTCTGGCCAGCGCATACGATGTACAGAACTACAGGAGTGCGGGCAGTCAACCCGCCCTCCGATGCTGGAAAAAGAATGACGGGAAAAAAAGGAGAGCGGAATGATGCGGAATCTAAGGACATTTGGATGGGGCATTCTGAGCGCGAGCATCTTGTGCAATCCGATGCGAGGGCAGGGTCCCGTGATCATGACGGTGGATACCCAAAGCGTCGTTGAATATCAGGCGGATACCGGCAATGTGCCGCAATATGCGACCAATCCTAGCGTCGTACCGGCTGCGCCAATCAGAAACTTCACTCAAGCCACTCCACTGGGAGACATCGTTGCGGTTAACGGTGAGACCGCAAAAGGGCTATACGCCTCTGTAGTGACATCGATACTCGCAAGCCCAACTCCTAACGCAACTGAGGGAGGTGCAATCGCCGACAGTAATGCCGGTTCGATTCGGCAACAGATTTTTCACATCCTCAAGTCTGACGGAACCGCGGTAGGCACAATCATCGCTTTGGGCCTAAACGGAGATGTAGCCCCTGGGTCTCCGGCCGTAATCAATAACGGAGACTGGGCGATTGTCGGTGGTACCGGCGCGTTCCTTGGTGTTCGCGGGCAGATGGGACGAAGCGTCCAGACTGTCGCGGCCCGTGCCGCCTCGACAGTAGAAGATCCCGGGAACCGGCGCATCAATGGGGGTGGGACGCTCCAGTGGGTCTTCACTTTGTTCCCGATGTCGACACCGCAGATCATCACGACCGCGACCGGACCGGCTATCACCCATTCCGCCGACTTTACAATCGTTAGCGCCGCCAACCCTGCCACTGCGGGCGAGACCCTGTCGCTTTTTGCAACCGGCCTCGGGCCGACGAAACCCGGGGTCGACCCTGGGCAGCCATTTACCGCGAATCCACTCCAAGTGGTGAACTCGCCCGTCAAAGTGCTCGTTAATGGAGAATCCGCCGAGGTTTTAGCTGCAGTCGGCTTCGCAGGGGCGAGTGACGGATATCAGGTGAATTTTCAGGTTCCCCCGGGTACGGCCAAAGGAACGGCAACCATTCAGGTGTCCGCAGCGTGGATACCCGGCAACACCGTCAGCATACCCGTCCAGTGATAGCGCGCTTCGTACGTTCGGGAGATCAATTCGTGACAATACTGGCACAGGGAGATTATGCCGGAGGAGATTTCAGATACAGACCGACAGAGGGGTCACGCCCAGACGTCGGCAACTAATCGCTCAAGTAGATTGCCGCTGCGAAATGCGCACAATAGGCTTCCAGACCCTGGCGCGTTCTCCTTCCTGATCCCGTACTGGGCGCACATCATGCGCTTTCTCCGAGCGTGATCCGCCCAGGGCGCGTCCCGACGCGTCCACAGTGAGACGCTGGGACGCGTAGCATCATTGTTTTCGGCAGTCGCAGGCCGCAAGAATGTTCAATTGGCTCGACATTAAGTTCTCGTCTCCAGCCCGCGAAGCCCGACAGCGCGGGTGCGGCCAAGCCTTCCTCGCGCATGTCCTCAAGATGACACTCGATCGCTTCCTCTTTTCTTTCCAAACCGGCACCGGGGGCTTTACCTAGTGGATCAGGATTCCCTGACCTTTCGCCGTCACACAAGTACCACTCTCGCGTCAATCGGATCACGCGATTAGAGGGCTTGATGAAATACCGGCTTGCCGTCCATCCATGACGGGGGATCGATTCCGAAAAGATGCAGCGCGGTGGGCGCCATGTCTTCTATGCCGGGATCCTCGCTGTCGATCTTGCGATTGCAGAAAAGAACGCCTGGCACCAACAGCGGGTCGACACAGTGGTCGCCGCTCCAGGCTTTGGGATTGTCCTCGATTACGCGGCTGGTGACCTTGCCGACCGCTGCATCCCAGCTGGTCCGGTAGCCTTCGTTGTAGCCCACGATGAGGTCCGGAGCGTCGTCGAGATAGGGGCCGCGATAGAGGCTGCTGGTCAAATAAATCTGACGTATGGCGACTTCACCGAGTTCCTCGTCGCGGAAACCCGAAAGTCTGGCGATCAGCTCGGCTTTGAGCGCTTCCGCTTCGACGCCCGGCGGGACAATGCCTTGAGATTCACGGCCGCAGACGTTGAGGTAGAGGCCGCTGAGTCCGAGGCAATAAGCGCGGGTGCGGCTCCAGTCGATAGCATTGCCGCTAAGGGCCAGATAGCCGTTCTGGTGCAGCCAGGAGTTCAGATTCACGGCGCGGCGGAAGCTGCAGAAGCCGTGATCGGAGAGGACGAACAGCATGGTTTTGTCGTCGATGTACTGCATGGCCTTGCCGACGAGACGGTCCATGCGCTCGTAGAGGCCGGCGATGGCGCCCTGCCATTGCGGATCACCGCGGCCTTCAAAGTGGCGATAGAACATGTGCTGCACACGGTCGCTGGTGTCGAAGACGCACGCCACGACGCCGCGCCGGGTGTGAGTGAGCGCGTTGTCGAACATGGCCTCGCGTTCGGCGAGGAGCGACCAGGCCTGGTCCAGGAAGGCCTGCTCGTCGATCACACCTTCGTTCAGCGCCCAGGTGTCTTCGGCCATCCCGACGGTCGCGAAGGAGCCAAACAGTTTGGCCAGATACGCCGCGTAATAGCCGGGATGGCTGATGGGCAGCGCGGGCGCTTCGGGATCGATCTGGATGGGGGTCACATAGAGCGAAAACTCCGGAACGGTTTCGGTGATGCGGAAGCGTGCGATGCCATGAACGTTGACGCCAGGCGCGGCGGCGAACGCGATTTTGATCCAGGGCGAGTATTCGCCAGGGCGCAGTGGATGGCAGTGGCCGGCGATCTGCAGGGTGATCGCAGTATGGTCCAAGTGGGCATCGAGGTGAATCTGGAAAGGGACCGAGAGAGTAGTGTCGTCGTCGCGAGGGCCCTCCAGGATGCCTTCCAGGTACTCACCGTTGCGGCGCAGCGGGCAGCGGGTGCCGCTCTCGTACGCGCAGGTGTCGAGACGCGTGGTGAATTGGGTGAAGCTGCCCTGCGTACCGCGAAGGTCGGGAGTGCACATGGCGGAGAGGATACGTCCGTCGAACTTCTCCGGCGGGAAGGTGATGGGGACGCGGATGATGGTGCTGCCGATGGAGCGCTCGGCCAGAATTTTCCAGAACGGCCGGCTTTTGCGGCGGAATTCGATGACCGGGCGCGAGAGCGGGATGCGAAACCGGCCGATCCTTAAAATGCGGCGTGGCGGCCGGACTTTCGACGACGAGATCTCCGGGAGGTAGGATTTCAAGCTGCGGTTGAGGAAATCGAAGATGTTGTGCTTGGCCGGGCTGACGCCGGTCGCGAAGGTCGACCAGGCTACGGGCGAGAGAGAGGGGAAGGTGGTGCGGAGCCGGTGAAAGGAACCTTGTTGCTGCAGGCGCTGCAGGTTGGGCAGTTTGCCTTCGGCCATGAAGCGCTCGGTGAGGCGGGGGTCGAGGCCGTCGAGGCCGAGGAAGATGAGGCGCTGGATCTTCGCCTTGCGGAAGCCGTGGCGGCGGCGGATGAGCGCACGGGCGGTGCGGATGGGCCAGAGGAGGAAGGAGAGAGCGGTGAGGAACGCGCCGCCGATCATACTGAGGAACCCACCCAGGAACGCGAAACCGGCACCCGGTCCGATGTAGGCAAAGAAGGGAGGGGGCATCTGATGACGATTGTCGCAGACCGGGGAAAACGTTGGGCCGCGAATGCACGCGTATATACGCGAATAAGAAAGAAAAGGTGGGGCTGCTGCGCAGCCGGGCAGACCACAGAAAACGATGGTCTGCCCCACGGCGAAGTGGCAGAGCGGCTACATCAAAGGCTCGTCGTCGACGTCATCTTTTTCGCGGCGCAGGGGTGGCACCAGGCGATTGCTTTCGCCTGTCCCCTTCTTATTCAAGTCGTCGGCCAGGATGACAGCCTCAGCCAGGTCTCTCATCGGACGGCGCAGGCGGCGGCTTTCGTTGCGCAGCCGCAGATAGGCTTCTTCTTCGGTCAGGGAGTGCTTGTGCTGCAGGATGCCCTTGGCCCTCTCGATCAGCTTGCGGGCTTCCAGCGTGCGCTTCATCTCCAGCGTCTCCGACATAAGACGCGCGTTTTCGATCGCGATGGCGGCCTGTCCGGCAACGGCTTTCACGAAGTCGATCTCATCGTCAGTGAAAGTTCGCTGTTCCGCGGTGTAGATGTTGACGGTCCCGATGACCTTGTCGCGCGAGATCATGGGCGCCGAGATCAGGGATGCCAGACCGCTCTTGCGCGCCAGTTCCGGATAGCGGTACTGCTTCTCGACCAGGACGTTGGGCACAATCAGCGGCTTGCCCTCGCGGACCACCTGGCCGATCAGCGAATCCTCGATCTTGAGCGGCAACTTGTGGAGATAGTCGGGCGATGAGCAGCGCGCCGCACTGATCACTAACTCACGTTTCTCCTCATCCACCAGCATGATCGAAACTACCGGCGAATCCATGGTCTCCGCCACCATCTCGGAGATGGCCTGCAGGATGCGATCGAGATAATTCTCGGCCGAGATGGCCTTGGCTACCGCAGCGAGGGTCTCCATGCGCTTGACGGCATTGTGTGAATGCTCCGCCAGGCGGGCTTTGGCCAGCGCGCCGCCCATCTGTTCGCCGATGAAGGTTACCAGCGCAATCTCGTCGGCACGGTGCAGGTGCTTCTCGCGGTGGTGAACGTTGATGACGCCGATGAGTTCGCCTGAGGAGACCAGCGGCACCGATAAGAACGCTTCGTAAGTATCTTCCGGCAGAGCCTGAAAGGATTTGAAGCGGGTGTCTGTGGAGGCATGCTCGGCCAACGCCACGACCGACTGGTGGACAGCCACCCAACCCGTAACGCCTTCGCCCATTTTCAGGCGCAGGTTACCGACTTCGGCGTGGTGCGGCAATTGCGATGCGCGTAGAACGATTTCATCCGTCGAGTGGTCAGCCAGATACACCAGGCAAGCGTCGCAACTGGTTACCTGCACGATGAGGCCAACTAATTCCTGTAACATCGACTCGAGTTCCTGGTTGGAACTGACGATATTACTGATCCGATGCAGCAGCGCGATCTGCGCCACTGTAGATTCCGCTACCACTGCCTGTGCACTCATATTATTCTCCCCTGAGGTTCCTTTTGGCACTTCGAGTTGCTCTTTATCCAATGACACGGGGAGCGCCTCCGATTCAGCCTGCTTCTCCCAATTTCAGTTTAGGGAGCGCCGGCGGGATGGTCCAATTCAATTTTTCTATGTATCATATGCCGAGCGTTGTGGGGCTGTAAGTTACTTATTTGTAACAGCTTCCCGCAGTTCAGGAACGCCATTTGCATGATGCGCCGCGCGGCCGATACCAGTGTAATCGAAACCCGCCTTGCGGGCGTCTTCCGGAGCGAACAGATTGCGTCCGTCAATCATTACGGCGTGCGACATTCGCTGTACGAGTCCGGCGAGAGGGAGGGTTCGAAATTCGGGCCATTCGGTGACCAGAACCAGGGCGTCGGCCTTTTCCGCTACGCCCAGCGCATCTTCACAATAAGTAATCCGCAAGCCCGGGTTTTGCGCCTTGCACGCATCCATGGCAATCGGATCGTAGGCCCGGACGCGCACGCCCAGTTGCAACAACCGCTCGGCGATCTGCAGGCTGGGAGCATCCCGTAGATCGTCGGTGTCGGGCTTGAACGCCAGTCCCAGCAGGCCTACGGTCCGGCCTTTCAGAATATAGAGCTTTTCCTGCAACTTCTGGATGACCAACTGCCGCTGACAATGATTGACTTCGAGCGATGCCTCCAGCAATCTGGACTGGCAGCCGTATTCTTTCGCGGTGTGCAACAGCGAGCGCACATCCTTGCCGAAGCAACTACCGCCCCAACCGATGCCGGCATTCAAAAAGGCGGTTCCGATCCGCGAGTCGAGCCCGATCCCGGACATGACTTCGGTGACATCCGCGCCGACCCGCTCGCAGATATTCGCCATCTCGTTGGCGAAACCGATTTTCATGGCAAGGAAAGAGTTAGAAGCGTACTTGATCATTTCCGCGCTGGTGATGGTAGTGGTTACCAGCGGAGTGCGGGTCAGACGGGACGGACGGTGGAGGAATGGCGGCGGAGTGAAAGTCTGCTCGACCAGCGGCCGGTATAATTCGCGCAGAATATTGAGCGTTCTCGAATCTTCAGCGCCAATTACGATGCGATCCGCAAACAGCGAATCCGCTATGGCCGTGCCTTCCCGCAGGAATTCCGGATTGCTGGCCACGCCAAACGAGACGCCGTCATCGGAACCCCGCGCCTCTCGAAGTCCTTCCCGAACGAGTGTTTCCACCAGGTTTCCCGACCCCACCGGAACGGTGGACTTGTTGACCACCACGTGATAACGTTCCGAATCCATGGCCGCCCCGACGTTGCGCGCGGCTATCTCGAGGTAACTCAGGTCGGCTTCCCCTGAGGGCTTGGAAGGCGTTCCGACGGCGATGAAGATGACATCGCTGGGTGCGACGGCGCGGCCGAGGTCACAGGTGAATTCGATGCTTCCGTGAATTGCGGCTAACGGCAGCAGTTCCGCCAGAAACGGCTCGTAAATGGGGATGTCACCCTTTTGCAAGCGGCTGATTTTGGACTCGTCAAGGTCCACGCACGACACTTCGTGGCCCAGATACGCCAGGCAAACTCCGGTGACTGTCCCAACATAGCCCGTGCCTATGACCGTTACTCTCATGCGCGGAACTCCTTAAAACAAAGTGTACCTGACACACACACGTCGCGCGGCACGGAAAACGAGACGCATGCTACAAAACGCACAACTGCCGGCTAGCCGGCCAAGACTGCGGCGCAGCCCGTAGACCACAAAAAACGATGGTCTGCGCCACGGTTTGGCTGCAAGAACCATGGTATGCCCTGTCTAGAAACTCCAGACCAGCGGGGCGCATCCAAAGAATCGGACCTCTGATCGCGGTGCTCGCTGCCGCGCCAGGCGGTTTACAAGACCCCCCGGACTTGCTCGTTTCCAAAACCACGGCTATACTGGCATTTTCGTCGGATGCAACTACCTATGACGGCGATGGACGAATTCGATCCGCTGGCCCCCCAACGGGAGGCAGCTTTTTTCTACGGACTATTCCTGCGGGGATACCCGGTCGACGCCTTGCGGCAGGACATCGACGTGCCCCGGCCCATACTGGACAAATGGCTCAAGGCTAAGGACTTCGAGGAAGCATTCCGGGATAATCTGAAGCGCTTGTACACCTACCGTAAGCAGGTGTTGGCGATCTTCGACGGGTTGGTTCTCAACGAGCAGAACCGTCCTCGAGTTCAGTAACCCCTTCCATTGGTATACAACCCACGATGGCAATCCTTCCCTGATTCGCCGCATCCAGCATCTCTTCGCGATCCAGCAGAAGTGTTCTGCCGGCATCGATGGCGAGCGCGGTCGTTCCGGTTTCCAGCATCACAGGAATAGTCGCCGAGCCGACGACCGGCACATCGAAAAGCAGATGACGGCGGCGGCTGGACGCCTTCACCAAAGTGAGACGCCGTCCGTTCACGAGGCTGGCTGCGCGGCGCAACATGGTGTCCGTGCCCTCCATGGCTTCCACCGCGACGCATGCCCGCTCGCAGATGGCCACGCTTTGGCCGACATCGACCGAGGCCAGCGCGTGCGCGATACGGCGGCCATACCTGATGTCCGATTTCTCCTCGTCGGACACTTTGCGGCGGGTAATGATCCCTTCGGGCGCCAGCAGCGGCTTGAGCAGGTGCGTGGAATCGACCAGTCGGATGCCGTCGTCGCTAAGAACTTTTTGGACCGCGCCGATCAACGAGTCGGTATTCTTGCGAGGCAGTGCCGCGAGAACTTTAAAGAGCTTCCAATCGGGCTTAATCGAGGAAAAGATGCTGGCATGCTTCACCTGCCCGCACATCATAATCTCGGTGACGCCTTCCCGGTGGCAGATCTCGATCAAACGGCTCAGTTCACCTAGCGAGACCCAATGGCAGCGGGACGCCCAGGCTTCGATCTCGGGCGATGCCTCTTCCTTAATGCCGATGACCACCACTTCGTCGCCGGCCTTCCGCGCTGTCTGCAACGCCAGCAGGGGGAAGCGTCCGTTGCCGGCAATCATGCCGTATTTCATGGCCTGATCCAGCGAAGAAGTCTGTGGAGTGGGCCTTGGCCTGCCGGCTTGCCGCTATACGGAGCAGCCCTTTGGACGGCCGTGGGCAGACCATCGTTTGGCACCCTCAAGGGCGGCGGCGCAGGCTCGGTGGGGCGCTCCCCCTGGACCGCGCGGTCCGGCTTCCGGAAGCGGAGGCGGGGGCCTCCGAGCGGGCGGGGGCGCCCGCCCCACGGAGTGCTGCCAACTGCACGGACCTGAGTCAAGTGTACCCACCTGCTGAAATCCGAAAAGACAAAGCCGAGCGGCTGCTGTGCCGCCGGATAGGCCACGTACGGATTTTCATTTGATCACGCCCCGGGAGGAAGCGCGGATGAAGTCGATCAATTCGCGCAGTTCGGGAGTCTCGGGGACTTCGGCATGGATTCGATCGAGGGCTTGCGTGGTATTGAGTCCGGCGCGAGTGAGTAAACGGAACGCGGTCTGCAACCCCTCGATGGTTTCGTCGGAGAAGCCGGCGCGTTCCATTCCGATGCGATTGGCGCCGAAAACGCGAATCTCACGCTCGCTCACGGTGTTGGAGAACGGCAGCACGTCCTGCACGACGACGCTGTAGCCGCCGATGATCGCGTGCCGTCCCACCCGGCAGAACTGATGGACGCCGCTATGCGCACCGATGTTGGCGTAGTCTTCGACGGTCACGTGCCCGGCGAACGTCACGCCGTTAGCCAGCGTGGTATGGTTGCCGATGGTGACATCGTGCGCTACGTGCACATAAGCCATGAGCAGGTTACCGTCACCGATTTTCGTGATCAGTCCGCCGCCCTGGGTTCCCCGATGGATGGTCACGAATTCCCGGATGGTGTTGCCATTGCCGATGCGGGTCTCGGCGCGCTCTCCCCGGTATTTCTTGTCCTGCGAGGCGACGCCGACGGTGGAGTAGGGATAGAAGAGATTATTCTCGCCGATCACGGTGACGCCTTCACAATATATGTGGGCTGTCAGGCGGGTATTTGCGCCGATTTCGACGTCGCCGCCGATGATGGAGTAGGGGCCGATTTCCGCAGTCTCATGAATGCGGGCCTGGGGACTGACGATGGCAGCCGGGTGAATGCTCATCCTACAGGTTCAGCAGGTCTTTCGTTTCTGTCCTGAAGCTTGCACATGACCTCGGCTTCGGCCACCACAACGCCGTCGACGGTAGCATGGCCCGCCATTTTCGCGACCGTGCCCTTGCGCTTGATCACCTTCATCTCGATCCGCAACTGGTCGCCCGGCCGCACCGGTCTGCGAAAGCGTGCCTGATCGACCGAGACCAGAAAAACGAGCTTATTCCGGCGATCCGGGATCGTGCTCAGGACCTGCACGCCCGCAGTCTGCGCCATGGCTTCAATAATCATGACCCCGGGCATTACCGGAAAATCGGGGAAGTGACCAAGGAAGAAGGGCTCATTGTACGTTACGTTCTTGATCCCGACGATGTGCGTCGCATCCATTTCGAGAATACGATCGACCAGGAGAAACGGGTAGCGGTGAGGCAGAATCTCACGAATAGCGTCATTATCAAGGGTCGGCATCAGGATTCATCAGTATACTTTATCGGGCGAGCGTGGAAAGCAGGCTCCGCCCACCCTCCGTTTATCGAGCCGTAGCCACCGATTGACAAAAGACTCACGCACAGAGCTATCCTATTCTGGAGTGAACCTGTCGCTGTCCCCGAGGAATCTCATGAGACGTTCAAGCTGGATCTTTGTATGCGTGATCGTCACGCTCTTGTTTACGGTGCGCCTGCTTCCCCAGTCCACCACCACTGCGCAACCCGCGCCGGCCAAGAAAGCCGCACCCAAGAGTACGGCTCCGGCCGCGATGACCAATCGTGACGTCATCAAACTCCTCCAGGCGAAGCTTTCGGAAGACATTATTATTGCCAAGATCAAGCAGTCCAAGACGCACTTCGACACGTCGGTTGACGGTCTGGTGGCCTTGCGTACCGCGGGAGCTACCGACCGCCTCATCACCTTCATGATGGATCCGGTCACGGAAGCTCCGGCGGCCGCCCCGGTTGCGGCCCGGGCGCCCGCTCCGGTATCCGCTGCCGCGTCCACACCTGCACCCGCCGCGCCGAAATATACCGGCCCAGCCTCCAATCGAGGACGCGATGCGGCTCCTACTGTCACGGCCCCAGCCGTTAAGACCGAAGTACCGCGGCCGATCATCATGAACTCAGCGCCGGAGAACTTCGGCGTCTATATCGTCTCGCAAGGCAAGATGGAAATGCTCGGACGCATCCAGACCAAAGTGCAGGTGAGCAAGTTCCGGACGCTGCTGAAGAGTTATGTTCCGTTCGTCCGCAGCAAGATCGATATCAACATTCCGGGCGAACACTCCACCAGCCGCTTCGAACTGATCCGCCCGACCTTCTACGCCTACTTCCCGCCGAGCCGGGACGTCAGCAAGTTCAAACTTCTGCAGTGCAAAATCACTGGCCAGAAGTTCGACCAGCGCACCGTGGCGAATGCGTCCATCATGTTCAGCACCGAGCAGAATCAGGATGAAGTTCCGATCGACATCGGCCCGGCGGGGAGTACCAAAGATCTGTACCGCATCTTTCCGCGCGAAGATCTGACTTCGGGCGAATTCGCTTTTGTGGAAGGAAACTCCGGCAGCAAATCCACCTCCAACATCGAGATCATCGACGTCTACGACTTCGGCATCGACCGCAAGGAAGAGAAGATGCCGCTCAAGGATTATCTGGATTTGCAACCGGGCGCAGCGGTGTCGGACGCGGCGTTCCTGACCTGGTCCAAGGAAGATTGCCAGAAAATCGTGACGGACCGCGACGGTCATACGGGGATCACGGGCAGCATGATGGCCTGGTTCAAGATGCAGTACGCGTCGCTCGAAGTGTACTGGGCCGATGAGCAGTTTGCCAAAGCGTTTGCACGGCTCGAGATGCTGGACCGCGTCCTCTCGCCCGAAGAGGCTACCAAGCTGGCTGCGAGCTTGATCAGCACGGACAACAGCAAGTTCTATATCGTCGTTTCGATCGGCGCCAAGATCGGATCGGGGCGTCTGATCGGCGCGAATGAAGGCGAACGGATCATGCGGCCGTTCGACGCCACGCTTTCCAACGATAAAGGCAAGGACATCGTGCCGGCGAAGCGCCTCGAATTCATCGGCGGGTACGCCGGGCTCTGGAAGGTCGAGTTCGATCAGAAGAGTATCCGCGGCCCTCTGCTGAACGACCCGGCCAAGAACCTGGTATTCGAAGCGCGGCTGAATCAGAACCTCGATTTCAAAGCCAGGTTCGAAATGGATCGCATTGTGAATAATGTGAACGCGGCGCCAGCGCCGGCGAAGTAGGTGCGGCAACGCACCGACTTCCTAATTTGATTCTTTTCCATTTTCCCGTTTTATCTGCGTTGATAGGGTTCATCCTTGCGATTTTTGGTTTTGATGGTGTCGCAACCCCAAACGGCAAAAATAGCAGGGATGAACGCAGATCAACGCAGATAACGCATGAACTGATAAAGATATTCAGTAGCTGCAGGGCATCGGCAGCCCTAATCTAAACTAACAGCCTGTGAAAGAAGTCGACGCAGGCCAAAGGCCTACTCCGTAAAGCGGCAAGCCGCAAAAACGGCTGCTCCGCAGCCGGGGCAGGCCAAGGGCCTACTCCACAATTCTTCGCGGGCCGCGAAGACTCTGACTGTTAGAAGTGCAAGGCTTGCAAACAGTTGATTCTTCGTTGTGGAGTAGGCGTTTTCGCCTGCTCTCGCGCCCCGGAGACTTCTGCTACAGGCTGCCTAAGGCTATTGCTGCGACTTCTCGATCGCCTGGTCCAGATCCCAGATGATATCGCTCAGATCTTCCAGCCCCACGGACAGCCGCACCATATCCTTAGTGACGCCGGCGGTCAGTTGCTCGTCATCGGATAGCTGCTGGTGAGTAGTGGATGCAGGATGAATCACCAGGCTCCTGGCGTCGCCGACATTGGCGAGGTGGGAGAACAATTCGAGCGAGTCGATCAGCTTCTTGCCGGCTTCGAGACCGCCTTTGATGCCGAACGTCAGCACGGCGCCGCATCCGTTGGGCAGATATTTTTTGGCCAGCGAGTGATACTTGCTGGAGGAAAGTCCGGCGTAGTTTACCCAGGTGACGGCCGAGTGCGAAGCGAGGTACTCGGCTACCGCCTGGGCATTGCGCGAGTGCGCTTCCATGCGGAACTGCAGCGTTTCGATGCCCTGGATGAAGAGGAACGAGTTGAACGGGGAGAGCGCAGGTCCCATGTCGCGCAGTCCTTCCACCCGGGCGCGAATGATAAAGGCGATGTTGCCGAACGTGTCCCAGAACTTCATCCCGTGGTATCCCGGGCTCGGCTCAGAAAGATAAGGGAACTTGCCGTTGTTCCAGGGGAACTTGCCGCCATCGATAATGATGCCGCCGATAGAGGTGCCGTGCCCGCCGATGAATTTGGTCGCCGAGTGCACTACGATATCCGCGCCATGTTCGATCGGCCGGCAAAGCCACGGCGAGGCGAAGGTATTATCGATGACGAGCGGAATGCCGGCCTCGTGCGCGATGTCGGCGACGGCCTGGATATCGAGGACATTGATCCGCGGATTGGCAATCGTCTCCGCGTAGAGGCAGCGGGTTTTCGGCGTGATCGCGCGACGGAAGTTTTCCGGATCGTCCGATTCGACGAAGGTGGTATTGATGCCGAGCCGGCGGAAGCTGACGTCAAGCTGGGTGGCGGTGCCGCCGTAGAGGGTGCTCGCGGAGACGATTTCGTCCCCTGCGCCCATCAGGCTGGTCAGCGCCAGAAACTGGGCAGCCTGACCGCTCGCGACCCCTAACGCCGCGACCCCTCCTTCGAGCGAAGCCATCCGTTCCTCGAACACGGCGGTCGTTGGATTCATGATGCGCGTATAGATATTGCCGAACGTTTGCAGGCCGAACAGCGCGGCTGCGTGATCGGAATCGTTGAAGACGTAGGACGTGGTCTGGTAAATGGGCACTGCGCGGGCGTTGGATGCGGAGTCCGGGACGTGGCCGGCGTGGAGCGCGCGCGTGTTGAATCCAAAGTTCCTCTGTGATTTTGGCATCTCTAATACTGTATATGAAGTTGTCAGTTATCAGTTATCAGTTGTCAGCCAGCAGACCACTGACAACTGAAGACTGAAGACTGACAACTGTTTTCTACTGGCGGTCGTAGACGGCTTTGGTCGGTTCGCTTACACCCACAGGACTGCCTGTTGCGGTAAGCGTTTTTCCGTCGTCGGATACCGTGTACGCGCCTTTGTAGATCGGCTTGCCTTTGATCTTTTCCGTCATCTCAAAGGAGCGGTCACCGGTCTTCTTCGCTGCCAGGGTAAGACCCGCGGGGACGGTGGGCCCCATAGCCGGGTAATCCCTGCCATCGAACTTCAACCGGCACTCTCCCTTGATCTGCTTGAGAATGAATGCAATCCCATCGGCGCCGTTGTCGGCAAATTCGAGGAACGTGGACGAGTTTTCCTTCACCGACTTGCTCTTCCAGGCGCCCAGCATCAGTCCCAGGAGCCCGGACCCCTCGTCCACGCGCTCGTATACTTCAATCTCCTCAAAAGAGCTCCCGTCGGGCCGGGTGCCCTTCGCGGTTTCGGTCAAAGTATTGCCCTCCGGCGAGACCGCCAGGGTGGTTTGACTTAGAACCTTACCGTTGAACTCGGTGGTTCTCTCCCAGGTGTGCACATCGATCTGTTTAACGGAGACGATTCGGCCAAACAATCCCGGATGCGGCTTTCCATCGGTGGTAAAGGTGTACGACTCGCCTCCGCCGGTGAAGCGGATCAGGTTTGGTTTGGCCTTCTGGAACTTTATGGTCTCGCCGCTTAAGTCGCTCTTCGACATGTCGAGCTTCCAGGTGCCCGCGAAGGGATTATCCGCCGCCATCAATCCTGTGGCGAAGAGAACGAACAAGCCGGCCGCGCTCCTGCGAATACTCACGAAAAATTTCCTCGGGTGACGAGCATGGTACATTATGGTCCCAGCGTCGCGCCTTATGCAATCTCAGCTCAACGCGTCGCGCGATTCAGGGGTGCGCGGCGGACATCAGGCTGTCGTTGGGATAGTAGTGGTCCACGTTGTCGGGGGTGATGATCTGGTGATTGGTGAACACCGCGGGCGCCACTGCTTTGCGGGCCAGAATGTCGAATGCGAGGCGGATCAGCCCATCGCCATACTTCTCCGGGAAGTAGCCGACTGACGCAATCAGCCGCGACCGGCCGGTGCGCAATTCCGCGCGGGCTTCGGGCTCGCCATTCTGTCCAACCACCGCACAATCGTTGGATCGGCCGGCTTCTTCGAACGCGCGCAGTGCACCGAGGGCACTGGAATCGTTGGCCGCGCCGACGAGTACACGCTTGGCCTGCGATTGGCGCAGATGTCTACGAACGCGCTCGAGCGAAGTCTGAAACTGGCCGTCGCCATCGAGTGAAACAATCTTGCAGCTCTCGGGAATTCGAATGACTTCGCCGATGCCACTCAGCAGGCCGCGAATGCGCGCCTGGGGCAGAGATCCAGCGCGCTGCAGTTCAATCAGCAGGATCTCATCGGCCACGCCGTCCCAGGTCCGCTTGGCCCAGCGGCCGAGAAAGTGGCCGCCGATCAATCCGGCCTGATAGTTGTTGGCGCCGAAATAAATCGCCCCGGGGTGCGGAATGTCGATGGCGATGAAAGGGACGTTGGCTTCCATGTACTTGGTCGCAATCGCCGGTGCGATCATCTCGTCGGTCTGGAATTCGATAACCAGGTCGACCTGCTCCTTAATCAGGTAGTCGGCGTTGCGCAGCGCGATCTTGGGTTGATAGCGGTTGTCGACGGTGAGAAGTTCCACATGCTCGCGCTCGGCGGCGCGCGCCAATCCGTCGCGAACCTCGCGGTCGAAGGACGCGTGCTGGCCCTGCGCGGCATAGCCGATGCGGTAAAGGCGCCGGCGGCGCACCTCGGAAGCGAGCCGGTAATGATTCTCACCGACCTTGTCCAGGAATCCGCACTGGTGGAGCGTGTACAAAAGCCGGAAGCACATGCCCTTGTTGTAACCGGTGCGTCCGACAATATCGCGCAATCGAAGGACGTCACCCGGCGCCTGGAAGGATTCGAGCACGCGTGAGGCATGCAGGATGGATTTGACGACGTAGCGGCTATGATTCGAAGTCTTTAACATGGACTTGTGCCCCCGGACTATTAGATCGTTTTGTAATTCAAAACGCAAGGGGGCGACCGCGGGCGATGCTGTCCAGGGTTGGGGCGTTGGAGCGGGGCCGGGAGTTCCGCAGCCCAAAACTCCACGGAGAGCAAGAGATTGCTGGTCTGTTGGAAACAAACGTATTGCTGCAGGCCGATCGAAGTTTATTTATAAGTTATGACCTCCTTATAACTCTCGGAACCGATACTCATGGAATAAGACATGACGAGAAACGGGGGCCGGCAACGATCCTTAGAGATCCTTATGGAAACAATCGAGCCTTGCGGTCCGGGCTCATACGCGACAAGCCAATGGATACGCTGGATTTCATTTGCCGTCAGGAGATGAGACCGTTGAGCGGCTCCACGCCGGCGCGAGGACAATAAAAAATTTTCATAAGGCTAATATCCATTGTTAGCTGATGGATAACTTATGCATTCCTCATAACATTTCCCATAAGCTCATAAGAACCTGGCGGAGGCGCAACAAGGTAGGAAGGGATGAGCCTGACAGCCGGGTTAAGGAGGACAGCGATGAGTGCGTGGCTAGCGACAGAGTGCTTCAGCTCTCCAGGTAAACCGAAAATCGATTTGTCGGGCGCGCTGGACCAGACGCCCGAGAAACGCGCTGGGCGCGTGCTGATCGTTGACGACGATTATTCCCTGCGCCGCGTCCTGCACACGACGCTTTACGCCGCCGGTTTCGATGTTAGCGAGGCAGCGACCGGTGAAGAGGGGCTGGCGATGGCTCCGGTGGTACGCTTTGACGTCGTCCTGCTGGATTTGCGAATGCCCGGAAAAAGTGGTATCGAAATCTGCCGTGAGTTGCGCCGTCAGTTTCCACGGGTGGCGATTCTGATCCTGACGGTCACTGACGCGGAAGACGAGAAAGTAGTGGCGCTCGATTCCGGAGCCGATGACTACATTACGAAGCCATTTCAGATGCGTGAACTGACCGCTCGCGTGCGAGCCGCGGTCCGGCGCGTGAAGACGCCACATGGCGAGGCGGACGCGGCCATAAGGATTGGAGAGATTGAGCTGCATCCTTCCCGGCGGGTGGTTTACAAGTCCAAGAGGCCAGTGCATCTCACGCCAAAAGAATTCGACCTGCTGCATTGCCTCATGGCGCATACCGGGAGGCCAATCACCCACGCCAAACTGCTGGCCACCGTTTGGGGAGCCGAGTGCATCAATCAAGTGGAGTATCTCAGGACGTTCGTTCGCCAGTTGCGGAAGAAGTTGGAAGATGACGCGGCAGAACCGACGTATATCCTCACCGATAGCTATGTGGGGTATCGGTTTACAGATGAACAGCTGTAACCGTTGCTGAGCCGCGACCATTGGGGAGCGGTAAGTAACGACACCACTAAAAGGGTACGTCGTCGTCCGTAATTGGATCGATTGAGACGCGATCCGCGACCACTCTCGTGGCCGCCCTGTCTGGTTTGCCGGTGCGACGCTCCCCGGGAGAGCAATCCGCATTTCGCTCATGATATTCCTCCCAGTAGAGTTGTTCCCCAAATAGCCGCGCCGTTTCCGCGTCCTCTTGGGGGGTTGTGGGCTGCGCGACCGGCAGCGCCTCCTCCCCCAGAACGTTGCCGAAGCGCTCAAAGTGAAGTTCGCGAATCCAGTCTTTCACCGCGAGCTTCCACTTCTGCCTGGGATCGGGCCTGGCCCGAACCAGCACGTCTGGCCGGAAGCCAAGACTCTTCGCCATCATTATGTCGTTCTGATTCAGCCGGCAGAGTTTCTTCGCGTCTGCCCAGCTATGCCTCTGTGGCCTATGGCCCATAACCAAAATGGAAGTGGAAACGGAGCCCGTATCCTATGAAGCCAGCGTGCGGGAGCAGGCGAAACGCCTACTCCGTAACGCGGCAAGCCGCAAAAACGGCTGCTCCGCAGCCGGGGCAGACCAAGGGCCTACTCCACAATTCTTCGCGACCCGCGAAGGTTCAGACTATTAGTAGTACAACGAAAATCAACTTTTTGCAAGCCTTGTCAAGTAGGCCTTTGGTCTGCGTCAGAACGGTACGTCGTCCTCCGTTACGCCCTGTCCAAAGTCGTCATGCGCCGGCTGCGCAGCGGGTTGAGCCGCGGGAGGACGCGCGCTCCTGGGCATGGAGACCGGGCCGGGAGAATATTCGCCGCTCGACGCCTGATCTCCTCCACCGCCACCACCAGCACCGCCCCGTCCACCGAGCAGGACGACGTCCTCGGCAACCACATCAGTGGTCCACACCTTCTTGCCGTCCTTGTCCTCGTAGCTGCGGGTTTGAATGCGTCCTTCGACGTAAAGCTGCGTACCCTTGAGCAGGTAAGGCGCGACATTCTCGCCTTGCCATAGCGTCACGTTGGTCCAGTTGGTTTCGTCCTTCCACTCACCGGACTGCTTATCCTTCCAGCGCCGGTTGGTCGCTACGGAGAACTTCGTGACAGACGTCCCCCCCGGAGTGAACTTGGTTTCGGCGTCACGGCCGAGATGCCCTATCAGGATGACTTTGTTAACGCTGCGCGATGCCATTACTTCTGCACTGTAGCAGGAGGGCGGAAAAGAGGCAACCCGATTTTTGCCTGAGGCTGTTCCCTAAACCTTCTCGGGAATCGCGAACGGTTTCCGGTACCCCCGCGGACCATCCCGCAACAGCGCATTCGCTTCCGCATCTCCAATCGCCTGCTGCGTCTCCGGGTCGAAGTGAATGGTGCGTCCCAGACGGTACGAAGTGTTCGCCAGGTGCATCATTCCCGCCGAGATGTGACCCTCTTCAATGGGCGCGTTGAGATCTTCCTGCTTCCGGCTGATCACGCAGTCGATGAAGTTCCTGAAATGCCTCGTCTGGTCGCCATCGTGGACGCTAGGCTGCGGTTCCTGCGGGCGCCCCAGCCAGGCTTTATAAGTGCCGGTATCTTCGTCGGCGGTGGACAGGAAGCCCTTCGACCCGTAGAAGATATTGCCCACCGAATTGCTGTTCCCGGTGCGCGCGTCCATTTCCGGTGTGCCGAGTCCCGCCTCGTGATTGGTCATCCAATGCCGCACCTCGAAACTGATCAGCCGATGTTTGCCGTTGGGCAGATTGAACTCGAAGGCGCAGACCAGGTCGTTAGGCGTCTCCTGATCGTCGTCAAACATGAAATGGCCGCCGATCGCGGAAATTTTATTGGGGAATCCCGCGCCCAGGCCCCAGCGCGCCATATCGAGTTGATGCACGCCCTGATTTCCCAGGTCCCCGTTGCCGTACGTATAGTTCCAGTGCCAGTTGTAGTGAAAACGATTGCGCGTGAACGGATGCACCGGCGCCGGGCCGGTCCAGATGTCATAGTCCACGCCGGCCGGTACCGGTTCGACGGCCGCATGCCCGATCGTGTCGCGCCATTTGAAACATAAGCCGCGCGCCATGTACACCTCGCCCAGATAGCCGTCATGGACCTTCTGGATGGCCTCGCGAATCACCGGGTTCGAACGAATCTGAGTACCGTGCTGGACGATCCGGTTGTACTTTTTCGCCGCCGTTATCAACTGGCGCCCCTCCCACAGATTGTGGGTGCAGGGCTTCTCGACGTAGACATCTTTGCCGGCCTGGCAAGCCCAGATGGCGATGAGCGCGTGCCAGTGATTGGGCGTCGCGATGGATACTGCGTCAATGCTTTTGTCTTCCAGAAGTTTCCGGACGTCGACATAAGTCTTCGGTTTGGCGAGGCCCATTCTTTCCATCGCCGCAAGGCACTTCGCGGAGACGCTTTCATCGATATCGCAAACCGCCGCAATCTCGCAATTGTCGATTTTGGAGTAGTTGCGCAGATGATCCATGCCGCGGCCGCGAACGCCGCACAGGGCCACGCGGACTCGCGATTGAGCGCCCAGTACCCTCTTCGGTTGGGCGAGCAGGGCAATGCCCCCAAGTGCGGCGATACTGCTCCGCCGGGTGATTTCGGAATTGTCGGTAGCCATGGTTTTGCTCCTCTACTAGACTACTCCAAGGTAGACTACTCCAAGGGGGCAAAAACGCTCACATATGATTTGCATGTTGGCCTTGTTACCGGGTCTCTTCTGGACCGGCGCGCCGGACACTGCCGCCGCCTTGCGCCGCGCGGGAATCGAGCAGTTTTGCGCTCCCCCCGCACAGGTCGCTTCCTGGACCCAGGCAGGCTTCAGCGTCGCGCCGTTGACGGACGCGGAGTTGCACAGCCGCATCGAATTGTCCTCTCCCGGCATCGATCGTAAGGTCACGGTCGCCTCGGCCACAACCGCTCCCTGGGTGGACGCCAACGGCTGGCGAATTCGCCGTAAACCCGATGGCGAATTCTACTATGAACCGGGCGCGGGAGCGGGCGCCCTCGCCGCCGCCGAAGCCTTCGCATTCGGCGCCAACGCCATACTCAAGATCGATCCAGCCGATCTGAACGAGGTTGGCAAAATGTTTCAGTTCCTCCGTACACTGCCCGAAAAGAAACTGCCGGACATCGCCGATTTCGGTTTCATCGACGATGGCTCGGATGACGCGGCCGAGATCCTCAATCTCCTGTCGCGCCGCAACCTGCTCTACAAGATCGTGCGAGCCCCCGATCCGCATCTCAGACTGAATGTCAAAACCAACGAGGATAACCCGCAACTGTTCGCGGCCAAGATTCGCGAGCAAATTACGGATGACCAGCGCAGTCTGCGGGTCTATGGGTCCGAAGTCGTGCTCTGCCGTCTGGTAGGCGATAATTCTCAAGCGCGGATTCACGTTTTGAACTACGGCCGGCGCGGATTGGATGGAGTCCGGCTGCGTGTCCGGGGAACCTATGCCCACGCGAAACTCTATGCTCCCGCGGCCGCCGGACAGATCACCGATTTCACCACATTGGACGGTTTCACCGAATTCTCGCTTCCGGAGATCGGCGCGTATGCAGTGGTAGACCTGGATCGGTAAGTTTTCAGTTGTCAGTCGTCAGTTGTCAGCCGCAGGAGCGCGCCTTCGGCGCAAAGGTTCCCTGACCACTGATAAACCGATAACTGACGACTTCAAACCTGAATCGTCTTCTCTTTTATCTTGTGGATATCGTACGTCCCGAGTCCTAATCCGCCCGCGAACTCGATATGGCCGGGCTCGCGCACGAAATTATTGGCGTTAGGGTCGTGCTCGAAGCCGCGATGCAGCGTCCCGCTCGAACGGTCCCAGACCGAAATCGCGTGCTCCTCTTTGCGCTTCTCCTCGATCACGTCGAGCAGCAGTCGATCGATGGCCACCGGGTCGGTGCCGAACATCATCTGTTTCGGATAGAAGCGGAAACGCGGTTCGTGCACAAAGGGTCCGCCATGCCAGACGCCGCGCAGACCGTCCATCATCTGCAGGACGGTTTTGGAACGTAGGGGCTCGACCAATGCCAGCGTGCCGATAAACGACAGCGTATTGGTCTTGGAATTCTGATGCGACCGCGCCACGTTCGAAAAGTTGCCGTACGCGATATTCTTGAGGCATCCGGTGACGCCCGAGGCCCCGTGATCCTTCATATTCGGAACGTTGATGATCTTGGTGAAGCGCTCTGAAACGTGACGCACCAGCATGGAGCGGGTGTCGTCCTCGCCGAAAAAGTCGACTTCGACATAGGTCGACGGGTCATACCCGCTGATCGACCCGCGCGATTTCTCTATGCCGTCCACGTGGACGCCCGCCGGAACATACTTGTCGTAGCGAACCGTGGCCATCTGGTCGGGGAAACGTTCGTAGATCCAGATTTGGTTGGCGGGAACGCCTACGTCTATGAGATTGCGGACAATCTCCGCGACGACCTCAGGGCTCGACATGACGCCCGGCGCGCCCGAGCAGTTTACCTTGATACCGACGACGTCGGCAGGCGCGAAGAAGGATCGCCAGGCATCGCGCGCATCCGGCGCACCGGTGAGACCGCGCATACCCTGCGCGATCATCTCCCGCACCACCGGTTCGTTGACCTTTCCGGTCACGGTGTCGATGGATTGTTCCGCTCGGACTCGTACTACCGAGCCTGGGTACCTTCCCGGCATGCCGGGCATCGCCGCAGTCTGAAATCGCGAGACGGTCCGGTACCTCGGAAGGTCCTGCTTTGCCTCGGCAATGACAGAAGCGGCGGTGAGAGTCAAAAACGTTCGGCGTTCCATAGTGTCTGTTTCAAATATAGCCCGTACAGCAGGGCATCGTTTTTTTGTGGCCTGCCGGCTACGCTGGCACTGGACTTTGGCCATTTGAGTTCAACTTCGTGCGAAGCAGCGGGCACTTGTAATGGCGAAAGCTCGATTCTCTTGGTCTCGAATGGTCGGGTGAGAGGCAAAGCCGCGGAAACAGCCGCAACCCAGGCAGCTTCGCATACCAAAGCCTGTCGCTGGAGCTACAAAAGCGACCAGGGGGTCGCTTGCGGACGTGGGCGTCCGCCCCACAAAAGGCTAAAGCCGAGACGGTTGCTCCGCAACCGGGCAGACCACAAAAGACGATGGTCTGCCCTACGGATGGGCGCCACCAATTACAATAAGAACACTCAAATGAAATTCGTCCGCCATGCGCGACTTGTGGCATTCGCGGCGCTCGCATCGCTACTCTATGGCGCGGCCAGCGATCTTCTGAATCTGCTCGTCAACCGCGTTGACGAGGGGAAAAAGGCTGTCGGCATTGTCGTCGCCACCATCACCCCCAATCTCCGCGAGGTCACCCCCTACGGCACGATGTCCAAGGACCGGCCTGATCCGGTCAACGGCGACACAGTGTTTGAAATTGGCTCGATTACCAAAGTCTTCACGTCCGTAATCCTGGCCGATATGGTGGTGCATGGCGAAGTGAAGCTGGATACGCCAGTGGCCCAACTCCTCCCGGCCAGCGTCAGCCTTCCGCAGCGCGACGGAAAGCAAATTACCCTGCTGGACCTCGCGATGCACGTTTCCGGATTGCCTGGTATGCCGCCCAACTTCAAACCGGCTGATATGGATAATCCGTTCGCCGGGTTCGACGCGCCCCAACTTTATGCCTTCCTCTCCACCTATAAGCTCCCCCGCGACGTAGGCTCCCAATACGAGTATTCCAACCTGGGCGCGGGACTGCTGGCTCACGCGCTGGCGCGCAAGGCAGGCATGAGCTACAACGAGTTACTGCGCCTCCGCATCCTCGATCCGCTCGGCATGACCAGCACCAGCATCATTCTGAGCGAGGACCAGAAGCGCCGTCTGGCCAGCGGCTACGATAGCTCCCTGCTTCCGGCCAGGAACTGGGATTTCGACGTGCTGGCAGGCGCGGGCGCGCTTCGCTCCACCGCCAATGATCTGCTCAAATTCCTCGCTGCCGCCCTGGAGTTAAACACCACTCCGCTCACGCCCGCGATGCGTCTCATGTACACCGTGCATCACGCCGCCGAGTCGCCGGATATGGAAATCATGATGGGCTGGCACGTGTGGAAACGCTATGGCGTCCGGATCGTTTGGCATAACGGGGTGACTGGCGGCTATTGGTCATTCATTGGGTTCGATCCGGTGAAGCGGGTCGGCGCGGTAGTCCTTTCCAACACACGCTTCGACAATGATGCCATCGGGCTCCACGCCATCGATCACGAATGGCCGGTCGAGAAACTCAACGCGCCCAAGCAACGCGTCGAGCGTGAAGTCGACCCGGCGACCCTTGGGCGTTATGTGGGAGTGTATCGCTTCGGACCTACCTACACGATCCAGGTCTCGCTGGAGTATGGCCATCTCTGGGTGCGGGACACTTCGGACAAGGCTCTCGAACTCTTCTCTGAGAAAGACAACGAGTTCTTTTTTCAAACCATCGACGCACAGGTATCGTTCATCGCCGATCCTTCAGGAAAGGTTACCAGGCTGATCCTTCACGTCAACGGCGACGATTCGGTGGCGGCGAAAGTGCAGTAGGACGTCGTCCGTTATTCGTTGTCCGTGATCCGTTGACGGAAAACGGATCACGGACGACGTTTCTTCAGCTGCTCGATTTTCTGCCCTATCTCCGGCCGGGGGTCCAGCCGTTGCGCGGCCTCATACTGCGCTATCGCCTCCGCCTCTCTGCCGGGAACCTGGGACAGCGCGGTTGCCAGATTATACCGGGCTTCAAAATAATCCGGATGAAGACGCACGGCCGTTTCGAAATGTGAAATGGCCTCCTGCAACCGGCCAGGCTGAGCGGCCAAAAGAATTCCCAAACTGTTGTGTACGTTGGCGTCGCCCGGAATCTGCCGCAAGACCTCTTCGAAGAGCGGAATCGCTTCCGGACCGCGGCCGTTCTGCCCGAGGTAAACACCCAGGTTCAGCCGGGCCACATAATTTCGCTGATTCACAGCGATCGCGTGCCGGAAGAGCGTCTCACTATTCCTCCAGTAGCCAGCCTGCTGCCGTGCGAGGGCCATCGACACACCACAAGATAGGACGGCCAGCGTGGCAATCGCCGGTTTCAGCCGGGGCTGGCCGGCGACCAGGTCCGCGGCGCTCCACGCCAAGATCATGCATATTCCGATGGCGGGAATGTAAGTGTACCGGTCAGCCATGGCCTGTCCACCGACCTGCACGATTCCGATGACCGGAAACAGCGTGCCGAGATACCAGAGCCAGCCGATCAGCAGATAGGGGTGATTTCGCCGTACCGCGAACGCCAGCGCGGCAACGCCCACAATCACGGCGCCCGCGCCGACCGCCTCCCATGCCGTCACATTGTGATACGGGTAGAAGAAGTCGAGTCCGGCCGGCCAGAACATTTGGCCGATATACGCGATGTAGGAAAACGCCGCGCTGCGAATACGGAACGTCAGCGGAATAGCTTCCTGGACAGCGCCACGTTGCGCGAGGTAGGTCACCACGGACGCCGCGGCGGAAAGTGCGATCCAGGGAAGTTTCTCGATCACGGTCTTCGGAAACCTGGCCCGGCGAAGGGGCCAGCCGTCGAACAGCAGAAGAGCAAAGGGAAAGGTCACCATCATGGGCTTGGACATCAGGCCCAGACAGAAGGGTAGGGTCACCAGCAGGTAACCGCGAAGGCTCTCCCGTTCCGTGTAGCGGATATAGGCATAGAGCGCGACAAACCAGAAAAAGGCGAAGAGCACGTCCTTCCGTTCCGCGATCCAGGCGACCGACTCCACGTGCAGCGGATGCACCGCGAAGATGAAGGCGACGAACGCACTGGGCCAATAGGCGGCGGAGGCTCTGCGCAGGCAGACGAACAACAGTATAGCTGCCATTGCATGGAACAGCACGTTCACCAGATGGTGCGCACCGCTGTCCATGCCGAAGAGTTGACAGTCCAGGGCGTGCGAAAGCAGCGTAACGGGCATCCAGTTGGCCGACACGATCGCGGTAAAGGCCCACTTGATGGTTGCCAGGGTCAAGCCGGCCTGCACGTGAGCGTTGTCTGCCACGTAGTCCGGGTCGTCGTAATTGATGAATGCGAACTGCCGGGTCTGGGCGTACACCACCAGAATCGCCAGCACCAGACCCAGCCAGATGGCGAGATCCGACCGGGGAGGCATTCTCAGCCGGGCTCGCGGCGGAGACTCGATGCGAGTCTTGCTGTCAGGACGATTGCGGGCGGAGCGGGACCGGGTGGGATGACGGGACACGGTTACCAGAAGTAAGTCGTAACTGCCTGGGGTGGATGGATATTCTTATCGCGGAATTCTTCCATCATAAGGAGACGTATCGCGTCGGCGGTGTTCGAATCGCCATGCTATGAAATGCTAGCATACGTGGACGCAACGCTTCTTGCTTGGAGACTGTGGGGACTGTTTGGTCGAGCGCTAAGGCCGCTTGAAAGGCGGCTAAGGTTGCTGCGCAACCCGCAGACCACAAAAAACGATGGTCTGCGCCACGGAGTCCTGATTGGCGGCATGGCGGCGAAAGTGTGCAAACTCAAGGGCCGCCTCTCCAGGAACTGCGCCGTTCGGAGGCTCCGCAGCGACCCAGAGGGTACCCCGACGACAAAAAACGATGGTCTGCCCTACGGGGGCCGATCGCTGGCAGTTTCAGACCCCTTTGGAGCGCGCCGTCGCGGCGTGCTCGTGCGGCTGAAAGGCGGCTGCAGCCAGGATTGGCTGCCCCACGATTGGCAAAGACATATTATCTTAGCGCTTATGGGCGGGCGCCTCGCCCATAAGCGACCCGATAGCCGGTGTTACGCATCCGCCCACTGCTGCTTCAAATATTTAAGCGCGCGGCCGAGCGCCGCTTCAGGATTGTCGGACGCCCTGCTTTCCACGGTCAGCCATCCGGAGTAACCCCACTTCTTCAACGCGCTGAATCCGGGACGGTAATCGAATGGCAGCGAGCCAGGCTCCAGACGTTTCTCGCCGTCCGCCAGATGCACGTAGCCGGTCAGATTCCCTACCCGCGTGAGCGTCTCGCCGATATCCTTCTCTTCGATTTGCATATGGTAAAAATCGCTCAACAACTTGAACCCGGGGGCGTCCACCCGCCGGATCAGTTGCGCGCCGTGCTCCTGCTTGTTGAGAAAATGCGTCTCTTTGTTGTTGCAGGGCTCGAGCAGCAGCGTAATGCCCGTCCTCTTGACGTCGCCCGCGAGTTTCTTCAGCTCTGCGACCAGGACCTGCTCTTCCGCCTCGACTGCGGTCATAGCGGGCGACAGGTCGGGGAACTTGTTTTCCCCGAAAATGGGAACCTCGATCACGCAATCCGCACCCAACACCTTGGCTTTTTCGAGTTGGCGGCGATCCAGATCCACGCCGGCCTGCCGTTTCCTCGCATCCGTATTGAGGAGTTCGATGGAGCCGACCAGCGCGCTAACGGCGACACCTGTCCCTTCGAGTTGGGCCTGGATCTCGATGGCGGGCTGATTCGTCCATTCGTTACCGAGCTCGATGCCGTCATATCCCAGGCGCTTGAGCATCCTGGCTCTTTCGCGCAGTGGCAGATTCGGGAACGGCGTCCGAACACCGAAGCGAACGTGGCCGCTGGTCGACCCCCCTGTCTGGGCGGAACTGCGCCACAACGCGCCCGTCGAGAGTGCGCCCAGCAGGAGTTGCCGTCGTGAGGACTGGATTCGAAGCATAATGCTTAATGTCATATCATGAGAGCCGTCGCCGTTTATCCCCGACAACGCGAAGTGAAGCTGATCGAGCGGCCGGAGCCGCGCATCGCAGCCGCTGGCGAAGTCAGGATCCGTATGCTCGAAGTGGGAGTGTGTGGGACCGACAAAGAGCTCTGCGCATTCGTGTTCGGGACGGCGCCGCCGGGTTCGGATCATTTCATTCTGGGGCATGAATCGCTCGGCGAGATCTGTGAAGTTGGCCCCGGCGTGAAGGATCTCCGGCCAGGGGACCTGGTGGTCGGTTCCGTGCGCCTTCCTTGCGCGGACGCGGCTTGCCAGGCGTGCCGCACGGACCACCAGGACTTCTGCTCGACCGGCAAGCATCGCGAGCATGGCATCAAAAGTCTCGATGGTTTCATGGCGGATTATGTGGTCGAGGATCGCGCCTGGCTGCATGTCGTTCCGCAGAGCCTGCGCGCGATCGGCGTCCTAGTGGAACCGCTCACCATCGCGGAGAAAGCGGTCCATGAAGCCGTTCGCATCCAGTCGCGATTGCCTTGGAAAGCTTCAGCACCGCGGGCGCTGGTGCTGGGCGCCGGCGCCGTCGGGTTGCTCGGTGCGATGAAGCTGATCCAGGAGGGATATCAGACGTACATCTATTCGCTGTTGCCTGCGCCCAATCCCAGTGCCACGATTGCGCAGCTCATCGGCGCGACTTACATTTCCTCACGAGAAGTTCCGGTGGACGAGATGGCCGAACACCTCGCCCATATCGATCTGGTCTACGAAGCCCTGGGCGCTGCGCAACTGGCTTTTGACGTTCTGGAGAGGCTCGCGCCCAATGGCGTGTTCGTCTTCACCGGCGTGCCGCGCGCGGAATCGCTGCAGCCTTTCAACACCGCGTCGGTCATTGCTAATCTCGTGCTCAAGAACCAGGCGATTCTCGGCATCGTGAATTCCGGCCGTCAGGCTTTCGCGGATGCGATTCGCGACCTGGGAATTTTTCACGCGCGATGGCCTGGAGGTCTCGAAGCCATGATTACCGCGCGATTCCCCATGGAGCAGTTCCTCGACCCCGTGATGGGACGCGCCGGCGGTATCAAGAACATAATTCGAATTGCAACGTAGCCTGGACTTCATGCGGCTCGGTGCGACTGACGATTGTTTTTTGTCGTCTGTCGGCCGGCGGCGGCTGGCAAAGGCTGCGCCGCAGCCCGCAGACCACAAAAAACGATGGTCTGCGCCACGGAGTTCTGGGGGCACGGCCGCGGCACCGCTAAGCCGCCGCTGCCGGAGCCTCCTCTTCCGCTTCCGCCATCTCCAACTGTTGAGAGATCCAAGTGTAAGTCTTCGCCAGGCCTTCACGCAGTGAACGACTAGGTTCCCATGCCAGTTTTTCGCGGATGAGGCGATTGTCGGAATTGCGGCCGCGGACGCCGAGTGGACCGTCGATATGCCGAATGTTCAGTTTCTTTCCTGCGATCTCCATGATGATGCCGGCCAGGCGATTGATCGTCACCATCTCCTCCGACCCTACATTCACCGGTCCGCTAAAATCCGATTCCATCAGCCGCCGGATGGCTTCCACGCACTCATCTATGTAGAGGAAGGAACGCGTCTGCCTGCCGTCACCCCAGATTTCGATTTCGCCACCCGGCGGCGTTTCCGCGACCTTACGGCATAGGGCAGCCGGCGACTTCTCCCGTCCCCCTCGCCACGTCCCCTCGACTCCGAAAATGTTGTGAAAGCGCGCCACCCTCACCTGGACGCCGCAGTTTCGCATGTAGGAGAAATACAAACGCTCGCTGAACAGCTTCTCCCAGCCATATTCGCTGTCTGGCGCAGCCGGATAGGCCGACTCTTCTGAGCACCTGGGATTATCGGGATCGAGCTGGTTGTATTCCGGATAAATGCAGGCCGACGATGAGTAGAAGAACTTCCTGACGCCCGCCCGCGTGCCGAATTCCAGCGTGTTGAGATTGATCGTGGCGGAATTGTGCATCACGCAGGCATCGTGCTCGCCGGTGAAGATGTAGCCCGCCCCACCCATGTCGGCGGCAAGCTGATAAACCTCGTCGATCCCGTCAACCGCGGCTTTCACCACGTCAGGGTCTCGCAGGTCGGCGTGAATGAACTCGTCAGCCGGCGACGAGGAGAATTCGTGCTGCTTGATGTCGACCGCGCGGACCCAATTCCCATCGGCTTTCAGCCGCTTTACCAGATGACCGCCGATGAAGCCACCAGCGCCATTGACCAGAATGCGTTTCAAGTGTGCCTGCCGAAGAGATGGTGTGCGCCGCCAGGGGAAAATCTCAAAAACATTTGGCCACGAATGAACACAAATGAACACGAATAAGGGGCCGGCCAAATACCTACTTGCAAAGATTGCCGTACGGAACCGCTTGTTTTGCGCGCGCGGCTCAGCAACGACTTCCGAGCCGCGAGATCCTGCAACTTCGCACTAAGTCCTGCCGTACGGCAGACCATCGTCTTTTGTGGTCCGCCGGCTCCCTTAAATCTGCGCTACAGGACGTCGGCGAAGCCGCGCTTCATATGGCGGAAGAACAGTCCGCCGAGGACGAACACGCACATCGAGATCCCACAGAGAACCGCCAGATCATCGAGAGCCGGCGGACGTGCGGAAAGCAGCACATTGCGGTAACAGCGAACCACGTAGGTGATCGGATTGAGCACCACCACCAGGTGCGCCCTTTGCGGGAATTTGCTTTCTTCGATGAAAATCGGAGTAGTCCACTGCCAGAAGATCAGAATCACTGTAACCACTTGAATTGTGTCGCGTAGATAAACCTGAAGGCTCGAGGAGATCCACGAGAGCCCGACGGCCAGCAGGCCCAGAAGCGCGGAAAAAAGCGGTAGCAGTAAAAGCCAGAAAGTTACCTGATGTAGGATCATGGCGACGGCCACGAAGAGCATCATCACTGCCAGTAAATGGCTCACCATCGCCGAGAGGAAGATGGAGATCGGCACGATTTCGGCCGGGAAAACCGTCTTGGTGATGAGGTTAGCCTGATCCAGCATGGAAGAAGTTGAGCGCGACAAGGTCTCGCTGAACAACAGCCAGGGAAGCATCCCCGCAAACAGAAATAGCGCGTAATTTCCATGCGCTAAGTCCTTGTTGGGTACGATCTTGAGGATGTAACCAAATATAAACCAGTAACTGGCAAGTAATACCAAAGGATGTATAACTCCCCAGATCCAGCCTGCTGCGGAACCTACGTAGCGCTGCTGGAAATCCCGCTTAACTAATTGAAAAAGAAGGGCTCGACGGCCGACGAGATTGCGGAGAAAGTAAGTTCCGGGCAGGCGCTTCTGCAAGTCGGGATAGTAGCAGGATTTTACCTTGACAGCAACCTTAAAGGTTGTTAACCTTCTTGTTTCTGTACATCTGTCGGAGGGGATGGAGTTTGACTGGAGGTGAAGTGTGCCTTTAGCAGCTCTGGAAAGGAGAATTCGATTTGAAGCAAGATTATTTTATCGTCGTTCTCGCTCACAGCCTCCACGGACGCTTACGCCGGGTGCATATCCCCCAAAAGTTTGTATACGGGATTTTGATGCTGGCGGTTTTCGGTCTCATCTCGCTGGCGGGTGTCGTATCGGTCTACGCGCGGATGGCCCTAAAGGTTTCCAACTACAATTCCCTGCGCAACGAGGCCGAGAATCTGCGGGCCCGGTACGCGCGCCTGCAGCGCACGGTGAACCAGACCAACGAACAACTGGCGACGCTCCAGATGTTCGCCGAACAGGTTACCGTGGCCTACGGGATTAAACAGAAACTGGAGGGGCCGGCAGACCTGATTGCCGAAGCGCGGCTTACCCCGACTTTATCGGAATCGGTGGCTGAATACGACTACCTCCGGAACAGTGCATCTCCCTCGCGAATGACTGCGAGCGAATCCCGATCGGTTCTGCGGCAAACCATGGTCCCGGCGGGATGGCCGGTCATGGGACGTCTCGAAAGCGGCTACGGCGTTCGCTCCGACCCATTTTCGGGAGAAGGCGCCTACCACACGGGTATTGATATCTCATCCTCGATTGGGACCCGCGTCACGGCGACAGCGGACGGCGTGGTGGTACAGGCCGGCATGAGCAGCGGGTACGGCGGGTATGGACGGCTCGTGGTAGTGGATCACGGCAATGGCTACCAGACTTATTACGGCCACCTGTCCCGCGTCAACGTGATGCCTGGCCAGATGGTGCGCCAAGGCGACGTAGTTGGCCTGGTGGGCATGACCGGTCGCAGCACGGGACCGCATCTGCACTATGAGGTACGTGTCGGCGCGGCGCCAGTGAATCCGTACCGGTTCCTCAATAAGCCGATCGCAGTTCAGACCGCGGCGCGCGATTTCCCGTTCTAAGGCGTTATCCGTCGTCAGTTATCCGCTATCCGTCGCCGGTCTCAACGCGCTCCGGCGCGGAAACCGGACAACGAAAAGCGGCCAACGATTTCTACAGAGTTATCCGTCGTCCGCCATCCGTCACCGGTCTCAACCCGCGGCGCATAGCGGAAAACGGACTACGAAAAACGAACAGCGTTTTCTGATAGATTGTATTGAGCCGATGCGCGACGTCGTCATTCTCGCGCCGGCAGATGGAGAACGCCGTGAAGCACCTTCTTCTCAGATTCGCCGCCATTGGAATTGGAGGCTTACTTCTCATGTCTGCATACCACCGGGTGGATTCCGTATCCGTGATCACCCAGGCTGCCAATCATTTTCTGGCCACTCTGACGCCCGAACAAAAGGCTATCGCCGTGATTCCGTTCGATAGTGACGAGCGTGAGAACTGGTTCTACACGCCGGTTCCCCGTAAGGGACTGCAAGTCCGCGAGATGTCGCCGTACCAGAAACGCCTCGCCACCGCTCTCCTGGCTTCCGGACTCAGCCAGCAGGGCTTCATCAAAGCCGAAACCATCATGAGCCTGGAAGACGTGCTCCGCATCCTGGAGAAGGATGACGGCGAGCGCCGCAATCCCGAGAAGTACTACTTCAGCATTTTCGGCACGCCCTCGGACAGCAAACCCTGGGGCTTCCGCGTGGAAGGCCATCACGTCAGCCAGAACTTCACCATCATGGGAGGCAAAGTTGCCGATACGCCCAGTTTCTTCGGGAGCAATCCCAGGGAAGTGCTGCAAGGACCCCGCAAAGGACTTCGCGTCCTGGCGCAGGAAGAGGACCTGGGGCGAAGCGTGATGGAATCGCTCACCGCCGATCAACAGAAGATCGCCCTCGTGGACAAGGAAGCTTACAAAGACATCCTGACGACCAACTCCCGGCAGGCCGCGCTGAAGGGCCAGCCGTCCGGGCTCTCGGCGTCCAAGATGAACGATAAGCAGTTCGGCCTGCTCATGGATCTGCTCGGCATGTACGCCGAGAACATGCCGGAGCAACTGGCGCAGGCTCGCATGGAGCAGGTCAAGGCTGCAGGAAAGAACATCTACTTCGCCTGGGCCGGCGTCGTGGAGCGCGGCGGACCGCACTATTATCGTGTGCAGTCTCCGTCCTTCCTGGTGGAGTACGATTGCACCCAGGATAACGCTAATCACATTCACTCGGTCTGGCGGGATTTCAACGGCGACTGGGGCATGGATGTGCTGAAAGAGCACTACAAGGAAAGCCACGGCGGTTAGTCACCTGCGGTTATGGGGCGGTCCGCCTGGACCGCTCGGGACATCTCGCGGGCATGGCCGATTTACTGGACGACCCGGTTCCCGTAGTTGTGCACCGCGACCCCGGTCAGCGTGCCGGCGACTGCGAAGTTGATCAGCGCTCCGGTCTTATATCCCGAAGCTGCCGGATGCCGGTGCAGCAGGTATTGCTGCGCCCCGATCGCCGCTCCTGCAAGGGCTAGTTTCAGCCCGATCCCCTGGGCCGAAAAGACCCCCTGCTGGTTGGCCAGCAATCCATTGGTCTCGTGCTTTCCCAGACTCGACTGCATGTCCACAATCGACCCTGCTGCAACCGCGGCCACGCTAGCCTTCCATAAACGTTTGGCCCAGCGTCCCCCGCCATCCTCTGCGCATGCCGGACCAGCCAATAGGACAGCCAACAAAACCAAAGAAGCCTTTACCATGCCCGAAAATCCTCCACTAATGGAGTGTTCCACTTTACCCACGGATAGGGAATAGTACTGGGGATAGTACGGTCCTGGTGTTACCTATTCAGTCCTCCTTAACCAGCACCGTTTGATAGACGTGCCCGTGCACCTAGTACCAACTTGCAGAAACTCGCGTACAGCACTGCTTGCTTGCGCGCGGCTCAGCAATGACTTCCGAGCCGCGACCGTTAGAAGGTGAGAAAAAATCAAAGGCCGCAGGCGAAAGCGCCTGCGCCACCACTGCAAGTCCTGTGTTGCCAATGGTGGGGCAGGCGGTTTCGCCTGCCTCGGCCGCTTGCGGCCGATTTTTTCACAGCTCCTTAGGGAGTGGTGCGCGAACTTTCGCAACTTGGTACCAGCGCATCCGCCTAAAATAAAGAACATGCGCCTTCTCTTCACGCTCTTCATCGCCATCAGCGCCGTGGCGGCTCCGCGCCTCGACAATATCCGCCAGCTTACCGATGGTGGCTCCAATGCCGAAGCCTACTGGTCGCCCGACGGAAAGCGCCTCATCTTCCAATCCACGCGCTCCCCATACGACTGTGACCAGATCTTCATCATGAATGCCGACGGCAGCAACCCGCATGTCGTCTCGACCGGTAAAGGCCGCACCACCTGCGCCTACTTCCTCGCCGACAATCGCCATATTGTTTATGCCTCTACCCATGAAGGCGGTGAAAAATGTCCCACTCCGCCAGACCGCAGCAAAGGCTATGTCTGGGGTATCTTTCCGAGCTATGACATCTATCTCGCCACCGACGATGGCAAGATCGAAAAGAAGCTGACGACGGCGCCCGGCTACGATGCGGAAGCCACCATCAACTGGAGGACCGGCCGCATTGTCTTTACTTCGCTCGCGTCCGGCGACCTCGACCTGTGGACCATGAAGACCGATGGCTCGCAGAAGACGCGTATCACCACCAAAGAAGGCTATGACGGCGGCGCGGTCTTCTCCCGTGACGGCAAGAAACTGGTGTGGCGCGCGAACTATCCCAGGACGCCGCAGGACATGGATCGGTACCGCTCGTTGCTCAAAGACAACCTCACCGCACCCATGAAAATGGAACTGGTTGTCGCCGATGCCAATGGCAAGAACGCGAAAGTGATCACGGATTTCGGCTGCGCCAGCTTCGCGCCTACCTTCACGCCGGATGGGAAGCGAATCCTCTTCGCGTCCAATAAACACAACTGTGATGGTCGAAAATTCGAACTTTTCATGGTGAACCTTGATGGCTCCGGCCTCACGCAGGTAACCGACTTCGACGGCTTCACCTCGTTTCCTGAATTCTCCCCTGATGGAAAGACTCTGGTCTATTGCTCAGACAAAGGAGCTAAGAGCCGCTACGAATTCAACATCTTCCTGGCTGACTGGAAAGACTGACAACTGAAGGCTGAGACTGACAACTGGCGACTGCAACCTACAGCCAATACTGCCACTGACCCCACCCAATAACGTAGATCGCCAGGCAGGCGTTCGTTACCGCATGGGCGATCACGCAGTCCGTCAGGTTCCTGGTCCGGATTGCCCAACAGTTATAAATCACTCCGGCCACCAAACCGACATCCCAGTAAGGTCCGTGTTCGGACGCGAACAGTATTGCGACCATCCAGAACGCCTCGGCGTCGTAAGTGCCGATCGGAATCCGGGTGAAGTCCTTCGCGACGACCCAACGCATCATCCAGCCGCGCCAAAAAAGCTCTTCAATAATAGGAATCGTGATCACGCTGCCTAAGACGCGGAACACCAGAAATACCGGGCTGACCTGATCGGCGGGCAGGGTCGTGGTTTTGAGGCCGATAATCGAATTGGAGAACAGGAAGAAGTTTCGATACCCCGGAATCAGCAGATCCGGCGCGACCCAGATAAAGAAGACACCGACTCCCAGGAGCACGCTCGCCAGGAAGCGGGATGGCCGAAGCGGCAGCAGCCCGCGAGAGAAAATCGCCAGCGTCGCCAGTACCGTAATAAAACGGGCAGCCTGTGGTATGTGGACAAGCTCGCCTATCGCCAGCAAAGCGATAAATACCGCGAATGGCAGGATATAACCAAGTTCCGGCCGCAGCGTCAGTTTTTCGGGGCTGCGTGAAGGCTCTTCCACGCATTCAGGTACTTCGCGGTATGGTGATTGGCCTCGTTCCACTTCGGGGGCTCAGGATCATCCGCCAGACTGATAATTCCAAGTCCCAGCATTCGGTCGACAGATGCCATATTAGTGTAATCGATTTTGTTCCATTTATCACCAACCTGGTGATAATCGGGGTATTCCAACCCCACCGCGACGGTATGTGACGGAACACCCGCATCGGCCAGCGCCTGATTATCGCTGCGCGCAAAAAATGGGTCATCGCCGGTGTTACGGTCGTAAACTTTGACGCCGGTCATCTTACCGGCGTCGGCAAAAAGTGCCGGCAGGTCCGAATAGGTAAAGCCTGTGAACGTGGCGGCTTTGACCTGCGGACCCTCGCTATCGTCCGTTCTTCCGATCTGTTCGAGGTTGATGTCGGCCACGGTCCGGTTTAGCGGAAACACCGGATGGCGGCTATAGTATTGAGATCCCAGCAGGCCTTCTTCTTCGCCGAAGACGGTCATGAACACGATGCTTCGCCGGGGATGCGGATGCATCGCCGCTACGGCACTGGCCAGTTCGATTACCGACACCGTGCCGCTGCCGTCATCGTTGGCTCCGTTGTAAATCCGGTCACCTTCACCCGCCGGTTTCATTCCCAGATGGTCGTAGTGCGCGGTCACCAGGATGTAGGTATCTTGCAATTGCGGGTCGGAGCCGCGAACTACGCCGATTACGTTGCGCAGTTTCACCGGCTCGCGCCGCGGAGCCGGCGCATGCAGCGTGACGGTCGTAGCTGTCACTCCGTCCGGCAGGTTCTGCAGGATCTTGCTCGCCACATCGCCGCGCACGGCCAGTACCGGTATCGCCGGAGCGTCGATCAGATCGGCAGCCACCAGTTCGTGCGCTGGCCCAATTCCACCACCGGCACCACCACCCCTGCTGCGGGTAGTAGTGATAATCAGGGCCGGCCTCTTTTCGCGCAGCGAACGCATGAGCGCAGCGCCTCCCCGCCCCTCGATCAGGACCACCTTACCCGCCAGGTCGTCGGGCACAGCCTTACCGGACGAGAGTTTGTAGAGCGGCACGGAATCGAGATTGACGGCGGAATTCCCGCGCACGACCATCGCATCCGGTGCGGCGACATTCACGCTCTCCACGTTCGCTTTGCCGTGGTTCTCCAGCGTAAGCGAAAAGCCGCTTGCTGCCCGCGTGAGTTGAAAGAAATTGGCGTTCTGAAAATATCCGCCGTCGACCGGAGCGTCCAGACCGGCGCGGCGGAACTGGGCAGCGATGTACTCCGCGGCAATATCGAGGCCGCGCGACGGTGTATTGCGGCCTTCCAGGGCGTCGGAGGCGATGAACGAAAGGTGGCCGCGCAGCGAGTCCGCGCTGATGCGATCGAGAGCCGCCTGTACCTCGGGACCAGCGGCCAGGTGCAGACCCGACTGCGCCAGCAAAGTGCAACAGGCGCCCCAATAGACGATCGGCGCGAAAAGAGACTTCATGAATCCTTAATGTCTTTGGCGATTTCGTGGGCGCGTTCCATGAGCATGCCGGCTTCGTTGTTGCAGCCCAGGAACAGCATACCGCGCTCTTTCCAGAATTTGGCCAGTGCCGGCGTACGCGTCTGCGTCCCCGGAGCGACTTTGTGGCGAACGCAGGAATCGCGGATGGCCTCCATGGCCTCGACCATTTTCGGATGCTGGAATTCTCCCGGCACCCCCAGCGAAATGGAGAGATCCGCCGGTCCGATCATCACTGCGTCGATCCCCGGAACCGAAAGCAGTTCGTCCCGCGCCTCCAGCGCCTTCTTGGTTTCGATCTGGAAACAGACCAGCGTATTCGCGTTCAAATGTTCGATGACTTCCCCGATCTTGAGCGCTTCATAGTTGGTGCTGATGGTAGTCAGGCCGTAGCCTCGAATGCCGGCTGGCGGGAACTTAGTCCAACTCACTGCCTTCTCCAGCGCCTCCGGCGATTCCACGCGAGGGAAAATGATCCCGCCCGCGCCGCAATCGAGCGCTCGCGAGACCAACGGATATTGCAGATCCGCCACGCGAACGACCGGACAGAAGCCTATAAGATTGGAGACGCGGCAGATGTCCTGTACGGTTTCAAGATCGAAACCGCCGTGCTCGGTGTCGATAAAGGCCCACTGGAAGCCCGCAGCCAGAAGCATTCGCGGAATTTCCGGTGAACGGAGAAACCCAAATCCGCACCCCAGTTGCATGCGGCCTTCGGACAGAGCCTGCTTAACAAGATTTTTTTGCATGAAAAGCCATCTTACGACGTTTGCGCTGGTGGGGCAGGCGGCCGACTGTGCAGAGCATGCTTGCACAATATGGGAGCCACGCCGCGTGACGTGCGGCGGACGGCGTGTCGTCCCGGCGACTTTACTCGCCGTCCGCCGGGGAAGCAACCCGGTTAGATTCTAAATCGGCTGCGATCTCCGCGGGCTTCAGTTCGGGATTCTGCGGTCCCGCGATGCGTCGCGGATTGAAGTCTGCGCCCTCGATCCAGGCAAAGGCCAGGCTTCCGCCGAAATAAGGATGCAGCACAGCCACGGAAACAAGCGGCACAGCATACCTCTTGGACCGGACCAAAGACTCCAGCACACCACGAATGGGAGTGCTGCGATGTACCGTTCCCGCAACCTGCGGTATGACGAAACTCGAGAATTGCAGATCCCGATGTCGCTTGCTGTAACGCAACAGGCTCTTGGCCGCCTGCTTCGGAGTCATTATTCCGACATCGGCGACTATGCTGCGATGGATGGCGTGCGGATAGTAGAAGTCAATGGCATGCCGGACGAAGTCGGCGCAATTGTGAAACAGAAGATTGAAACGAACATCGTTGGAACGCGCGTTGAGGGTACTAATGAACTCGTCGTCTTGTCCCTCGGTAGTTTCGATCCCAAACGTGTAGATAGTTCGGTCATAGGCCGCACCGACCAGTTGGATCCAATCGCCCCCAGGCGTGCCCCCGTCCGCCGTATCCGGCGCGACCTCTCGCAGATATCGCCGCCGGTACGCGTCCCGTAGCGCTGCTACGTTTCTTGGGCTTACGGTCATGGGAACCTGATCCGGCCGGTCTACGGCGTAGAGATACGGCAGTACGGGAATCGCGATCCAATCGTAACCGGAAACACGATGATAACGGCTGATCACCACTCCCTGTTCCCCCTCCCGGCATCGCCGCAAGGAGATTGGAGAGTCCGCACAAACACGAGACAGATAGACTGCGGCATGTCCGGTCGGGTTCATGCCCCCAAAGGTCCCAAAGGGTTCCTCCAGCAACAGTGTGACGCTCGCGTGCGCTGTTGGTGCGATGAAACCCAGAAGCCAGAGGAAGATGATTGACCGGTTCCGCATAGTGACTCCCGCTCGAGAGTTTAAGCAAGCAGTTAGCCAATGCTCCTAATACGACATTCACATCAAACTCGATTGTGAGACATCAATTTGCAGGCGACCCCAGGTCGCCGCAAACCGTAAGGCAGACCATCGTTTCTTGTGATCTGCCTTTCCGACTGCCATTCGTTCCGCTACCTCCCGCCACATGGGACATCCATCGCATCGTCGACCATTCTCAAGGGGCTATTCTCTGCGTCTTCCTCCGCGACTCCGCGGTAATTTCATAAGCTGAGGCTATGTATTAACGCAAGAGCTGCGGAGACACTGAGGAAGACGCGGAGGGCGGAAGGACTCTCGCTTGGGCTAGTAGCAACTTGCAGAGAATTGGCGTACAGTACCGCTTGCTTAGGGAGTGGTTGCGCGAACTTTCCAACTTAGTACTAATCCAGGAACTTGCAGCATCATGCGTATGGCGCGACCGCCAGGGCTCGGATTGGCCGGATTTGTCGCCGGGAGTATCGGCGGAGTGTATCGCGAATCTGGCGGTCCGCTACATACCTCGTGGAGCTAGATCTACTGCATCTACAGTATTGAAGCCGGCAGGCTCGCGGGGCTATAGTTTTGCACAGATGCCATTTTTCTAGGCGATCAGCCGCGCAGCGACCAAGGTGGTTGCTGGCTCTTGCCACTGGACGCAAAACCAGGGCTGGCCGCGGTGCTGATAGCGCCGTCATCGGAAAATTGTTACGGGCGTTATGCCGTGGGGAGAGCACACGTAACTGCACCCCACCTGTGTAGCTGCGTTGCCGAAGAGTTTTTCTGTCCTGAGCGGGCATGAGTTTATCGAGCCCTTTTATTCATCGGCCAGTAGGTACAACCTTACTTACAGCCGCACTTGCCCTCACCGGAGCCGTAGCCTTTCGCGAACTTCCGGTTTCTCCTCTCCCGCAGGTCGACTTTCCAACCATCCAGGTATCGGCACAGTTGCCCGGCGCCAGCCCCGAAACTATGGCTTCTTCGGTCGCCACACCGCTGGAAAAGCAGTTCACGCGCATCGCCGCCGTCAGCGAAATGACGTCTTCCAGCACAGTTGGCTCGACGTCCATTACGCTGCAATTCGATTTGAAGCGCGATATTGACGGAGCGGCGCGCGACGTTCAGGCCGCCATCAATGCGGCCCGCTCGTACCTGCCGTCGAATCTTCCCAACAATCCGACGTGGCGAAAATATAACCCTGCCGACTCTCCCATCCTGATCCTGGTCATTACTTCCGAAACCGCAACCAAGCCCGCGATGTACGACGCCGCGTACTCGATTCTGGCCCAGAAGATATCGCAGGTCTCGGGAGTCGGCCAAGTCCAGGTGTACGGCAGCGCGCTGCCCGCAGTGCGCGTGGAACTGAATCCCGATGCCGTCAGCAAATATGACATTGGCATCGATCAAATCGCGACGGCCCTCGCCGATGCCAATAACAACGAGCCTAAAGGCAGGATAGCTGGTCCCCAGACCGCGTGGCAGTTGAACTCGACCGATCAGCTCTTCAAGGCCAACCAGTACAAACCTCTCGTAGTGGCCTACAGGAACGGCGCCGACCTTCGCATCTCGGACCTCGGCGACGTGACCGATTCCACCGAAAACATCCGCAACGACGGCGGGTGGAACGACCAGGCGTCGATCTCCATGATGGTCTTCCGCCAGCCCAACGCCAATATCATCGATACGGCGGATCACGTGAAAGCCATGATTCCGCAACTGCAGGCCGCGCTTCCTCCGCCCATGCACCTCCAGGTTTCGCTGGACCGGACGGTCACCATTCGCGCCTCCGTGCACGATGTCGAAATCAGCCTCATTATCTCCGTTCTCCTGGTCGTGCTGGTGGTCTTTGTGTTTCTGCGCACGGCCTCGGCCACTTTCATTCCCAGCGTTTCCGTGCCGATCTCGCTACTCGGCACTTTCGATCTCATGTATCTGGCGGGTTACAGCGTGGATAACCTCTCGCTGATGGCTCTCACCATCTCGACGGGATTCGTCGTGGATGACGCCATCGTGGTGATCGAGAACATCACGCGTTACCTGGAGGACGGCATGAATCCTTTCCAGGCGGCGCTCAAGGGAGCCTCCGAAATCGGCTTTACGGTGATTTCAATGAGCCTTTCGCTGATTGCCGTATTCATTCCCATTTTGCTGATGACCGGCATTGTGGGCCGGCTCTTCCAGCGAATTCGCGCTCGTATTGTCGTTCGCCATTCTGGTGTCCCTGGTAGTCTCGTTGACTGTTACCCCCATGATGTGCGCGCATCTGCTCAAATCCCATAAAGAAGTAGAGCACGGGCATCTCTACAACTGGAGCGAAGCCGCTTTTAACTGGATACTGAATTCCTATGCGTCAGCTTTGCGCTGCCATACTGCGCCACTCGGCCATCACTTTGATGGTGCTCCTGGCCATGATCAGTTTGACCGTCTATTTGTACGTGATCATTCCCAAGGGTTTCTTTCCGGAACAGGATACCGGCCGCATCTCCGGCAGCGTTGTGGCCGACCAGAAAACCTCGTTCCAGGCGATGGATCCAAAGGTCAAACTTCTGAATCAGATCGTCATTTCGGATCCGGATGTCGAATCGAATTCCTGGTCTATCGGCGGAAACTACGGTGGTGGGACCAACACTGCGCACATGTTCGCCGTGCTCAAGCCGCTCGGGGTTCGCAAGTCGACAGCCGAAGAGGTGATCGCGCGTATCTCGCCGCAGAACCACCAACATTCCCGGCGTGCAGCTGTACTATACCCCTTCGCAGGACGTCCGCGTGGGCGGGCGATCGAGCAATGCCGCCTACCAGTTCACGCTACAAAGCCAGGATCTCAATGCCCTCAAGTATTGGGGTCCCATCGTCTTGGAGCGCCTCAAAAAAATTCCCATTATCGTCGACGTCAACACCGATCAGCAGAACCAGGGTTTGCAGTCCGCGGTTGTGGTGGATCGCGATACGGCTTCGCGCCTGGGCCTGACGGCGGCGGAAGTGGATAACGCGCTTTACGATGCCTTCGGACAGGCGCCGGTCTCCACCATGTACACGACCTTGAATCAGTATCACGTGGTGATGGAGGTCGCGCCAAAATACTGGCAATCGCCCGAGACACTGAGTGACGTGTACATCCACAGTCCCACCAGCGCGGCGGTGCCTCTGTCGCATTTGCGCGTTTTGTGCCCGGCAACTACGCCGCTTGCGATTGCCCACCAGGGAGTGTTCCCATCGGTTACCATTTCCTTCAACCTGCCGGAGGGCGTTTCGCTCGGTCAGGCAGTGGATGCCATCACGGAAGCGGAATCGGATATCGGCCTTCCGTCACCGTCATCGGAAAATTCGCCGGCACCGCGCAGGCATTCCAGGACTCCTGAAAGGCGAACCGATCCTGGTCGCGACGGCCCTGATCGCCGTCTATATTGTTTTGGGAATGCTCTACGAGAGCCTGATCCATCCCATCACGATTCTCTCGACCTCCCTTCCGCCGGACTCGGCGCATTGCTGGCCCTGCTGCTGCGCCGCACGGAGCTCAGCGTCATCGCTTTGATCGGCATTATTTTGCTGATCGGCATCGTCAAGAAGAACGCCATCATGATGATCGATTTTGCCCTGGCGGCGGAACGGAATGATGGGAAAAGTGCGGAGGATGCGATCTACGAAGCCTGTATCCTACGCTTCCGGCCGATCATCATGACCACTCTGGCAGCTCTCTTCGGCGGTTTGCCGCTGGCGCTCGGCCACGGCAATGGCGCCGAACTGCGGCAACCCCTCGGCATCGCGATCGTAGGCGGCCTGATCGTGAGCCAGATGCTGACCTTGTTCACCACTCCGGTCATTTACCTGTACCTCGACAGGCTGCGCCAGCGCCTCAGTCGACGCACGCCAAAGGCCTACTCTACAAGGCTTGCAAACAGCTGATTTTTCGTTGTACTACTAATAGTCTGAACCTTCGCGGGTCGCGAAGAATTGTGGAGTAGGCCCGTAGGGCAGACCATCGTTTTTTTTGGTCTGCCCCGGCTGCGGAGCAGCCGTTTTTGCAGCTTGCCGCTTTACGGAGTAGGCGTTTGGCCAGGCCTTTGGCCTGCGTCGACTTCTGCCACCGGCGGTTAGCGGCGGCTGAAAAACGCTGGCGTTTCCGGCGCAGGTTGGAGGCGAATTCGTGCTGTGCTACGTTTCAATCGTGAGGAAAACTTGTTTTGTTCTAGCTTTGACGGCGACCTGCTGGGCAGCGGAACCACTTGTCGATCGCGTCGAGAGTACAGCGTTTATCCAACTCCAGGCGGAGAGTTTCAAAGCGCTGCCGGCGCAGCAACAGGCTCTGGCTTACTGGCTCACAGAGGCGGCGATCGCCGTCGATCCGATCATCTACGATCAGGAATCGCGATTCGGGCTGCGGCAGAAGCGCGTGCTGGAGGCGCTGGTCACGCACCCGCAAGGGATCAAGCCCGAAGTGTACGTCAAAATTGTCGCGTTCACCAAGCTGTTTTGGGCTAATCGCGGAAATCATAACGACACGACGGCGCAGAAATTCCTGCCAACGTTCACTTACGAGGAACTGGTGGCAGCCGCCAAGGGGGCGGGACGCAGCGATCTGGTGAAGGAAATCGGCGATCTGCGAGCGTCGCTGTTCGATCCTGATTTCGAACCGAGCGTCACGGCCAAGAGTCCTCGCGGGGACAAAGACATTCTGCAGTCGAGCGCCAACAACTTCTATTCCGGCGTGACCCTCGCGGATCTGAAGGGTTTCGTGGAGAAGTACCCACTGAATTCGCGGTTGGTCAAAGAGGACGGCAAACTGATTGAGCAGGTGTATCGTGCGGGAACTCCGGACGGCAAAGTTCCTCCGGGACTGTACGCGCAATACCTGAAGAAGGCCAATGAGTATCTGGCCAAGGCGCGCGAGCAGGCCGATCCGGGTCAGGCGAAAGCGATCGATGCGCTGATCCGGTACTACCAGACGGGAGATTTCAAGGACTGGCTGGCCTTCGACATCGCCTGGGTGCAAAACAACGCGACCGTCGATTTCATGAATGGGTTTATCGAAGTCTACATGGATGCCCGGGGTGCGAAGGGCACGTCCCAGAGCTTCGTCACGGTGACCGATATGAAGATCAATTCGCTGATGACGAAGATCGCGGACAACGCGCAGTATTTCGAGAATCGGGCACCGTGGGCGGATCAGTATAAGAAGCAGGGCGTGAAACCACCGCTCGCCAAAGCGGTCGAGGCGATTATCGAGACGGGTGATTTTCACGTGAATACGATCGGCGACAATCTGCCGAACGAAAACGAGATCCATGAGAAGTATGGGAGCAAGAGTTTCCTGTTTATGGGTAGCGCGCGCGCCATCGAGGCCGCGACGGGCAAGAGCGCTGACAGCGAGTTTGCGGCCACGCCGGAAATCGCCGCGCGCCTGAACCAATACAGTGAGGAAGCGAGCGGCCTCCTGACCGCTATGCACGAGATCATCGGGCACGGTTCCGGAAAATTGAGCCCCAAGTTAACCCAGGAACCCGCATTCTATTTGAAAGAATACTTCTCGACGCTCGAGGAGGGCAGGGCGGACCTGATGGGCTATTGGAACATCACCGATCCGAAGATGAAAGAGCTGGGTCTGGTGACGAATCAGCAGGAAGTCATGAAAGCGATGTACGATCGCGCAGCGTTGAATATGCTGACGCAACTCCGGCGCATCCCTCACGGCGACACGATCGAAGAAGACCACCTGCGCGACCGGCAGTTGATCGCCAAATACATTATGGACAAAACCGGCGCGATCGCGATGGAGAAGCGCGATGGGAAGACGTACGCCTGGGTGAAGGATTACGCGGCCTTTCACAAAGGCGCTGGCATGCTGCTCGCGGAACTGATGCGGATCAAGGCGGAGGGCGATTACGGCGCAATTAAGAAGCTGATCGATGCGTATGGGACGCATTTTGATCCGGCGTTGCGCGACGAGGTGATGGGTCGCTATAAGAAGTTGAACCTGCCGACTTACTTCGCAGGAATCAATGCAGACCTGACGGCGCAGTTCGATGCCAAGGGGAACGCGTCGCGGGTAACTATCAGTTATCCGCGGGACTTTGTAAAGCAGCAGTTGAGCTACAGCGCGATGTACGAGAAGAAGTAGGAAAAGCCGCAACGTGGGGCAGACCATCGCTTTTCGTGGTCTGCCCCGGCTGCGCAGCAGCGCCTGGAGTTTGTACATTTTGGGTGAGAATCTTTCAAGTGGAAAGACACCTGTATTGGTGGGGCAGGCGGTTTCGCCTGTCCTGCCGGCTGCGCAGCAGCCGCTTTTGGCGCATTTAGAGTGCAGATAAGAAGCGATATGGACTATCTTCGGATTGATTCCCTCTATGACGAGCAGGCGCTGCTGGTGCGGCAGGCGGCGCGACAGTTTGTCGACCAGCGCGTGATGCCCAGGATTCGCGATTGTTACCGCACCGGCGAGTTTCCGGTCGATTTGATTCCTGAAATCGGCAGACTGGGATTTCTGGGCGCGAATATGGAAGGCTACGGTTGCGCCGGAATGAACAGCATGGAGTACGGGCTCATGATGCAGGAACTGGAGCGCGGAGACTCGGGACTGCGGAGCTTTGTGTCGGTACAAGGCTCACTGGTGATGTACCCCGTTCTGACGTTCGGCTCGGATGCGCAGAAGGAGAAATGGCTGCCGCGCATGCAGTCGGGCGAAGCTATCGGGTGTTTCGGATTGACCGAGCCGGATTTCGGCTCGAATCCCGCGGGCATGCGGAGTACCGCGCGGCACGATGGAAGTGCCTGGGTCCTGAACGGCGAGAAAACCTGGATCACCAACGGGAGCATCGCCGATGTGGCGATTGTGTGGGCGCGTGCGGAGGGAGTCGACGGCGGGATTCGCGGCTTCCTGGTCGAGCGCGGGACCCCGGGATTCAGCACCTCTGTGATTCACGGCAAGTGGTCCATGCGCGCTTCGGTGACGTCGAGCCTGGCGATGTCGGATTGCCGCGTGGGGAATGATGCGATGCTGCCGGGGGCAAAGGGCCTGAAAGCGCCGCTCGCATGTTTGACGCAGGCGCGGTACGGGATTGGGTGGGGAGTGATCGGCGCGGCGCTCGATTGTTTCGAAACCGCGCGGCAGTATACGGTGATGCGCAAGCAGTTCGACAACCGGCCGATCGCGTCGCACCAACTGGTCCAGGAGAAGCTGGCGGGGATGATTACGGAAATCTCGAAGGCGCAGCTTCTGGCCGTGCATTGCGCGCGGTTGAAAGATGAGGGGATGTTGGAGCCGGCGCACATTTCGATGTTGAAGCGAAATAATGTCGCGATGGCTCTGGACTGCGCGCGCGTGAGCCGGGATCTGCTGGGCGCCAACGGGATCACCGACGAGTATCCGATCATGCGGCATATGTGCAACCTGGAGACCGTGAAGACGTATGAGGGGACGGATCATATTCACGCGCTGGTGATCGGGGAGAAAGTGACAGGGATCGCGGCGTATCGGTGACGGCCATCGTCCATTATCGCTTAACCAGCTTCATTCTCCGAACGCAGAAGGCGTCATAGGTGATGTTCGGAAGCTTTACGCCGGAGAAGACTAACCATAAAGAAAGTCCATCCGGACTCATCCACTTGGAGCTGAACCGGTACCCATGAGTGCCCCCTAAACCCCAATCCTCCGTATGGAAGCTCGAAGTCCACGGACCCCATGGCTCCGGCGCGTCGTAGATTCCCCACGCACCGCCGTGACTGTAACTCAGAGCCAGAAGATATCGCCGGATGCCCGGATCGTAGACGATATCGAGTCGCTGGCAGTGTCCGGGGAAGGAGAAGGCAGTGCCTCGATCTTCCAGTTTCGACGTCCATAGAGGCTTGCCGTCCACTACCTCTTGCAGGAATTCGTAAGCTTGCTGGTCTCTTAACCGGTCTTTCGGGACGCGCGCGAGAATGACGCGGTCGCTCGACTCATATGCGCTCGGCCCGTCTTGTGAGTAGGTATAAACGTAGTTATCACGGGCGCCCGCATTGTTTTTGCCGAAGTTTAGAAACGCAGGAGAACCGAAACTCTCGGTCCACTTGAAGTCCCAGTGCCACATCTTCCCATGATCGTCAGACCACACCAGCTGGGAGTTGCCGGTGTTGCGCACCCACATATACAAGACACCCCCGACCATGATCATGCCGCTTGCCTTCGGACCCTTCTTGCCGTCGCCGGTGCGCTCCGCAGAATCGGAGCGGAGGTTCTCCCCTGAGAACGCCGGTGGATCGCCATGGACTTTTGCGATTCCCATGCTGAGCTTGTGATCGAGAAACGGCTCGAAGCCTTCTCCATCGCCGTACGACGTGTAGATGGCGTCATCGTCGCCCCAGGTCATCGGCCAGTTGTCGCTGTCGATCGCCTTGCGCTGGATCTCGCCCGCCGGGGCGAAGTTGACTTCCGCAATGACCGGGCTTGGCGGATAAGGAGGTTTCGACGTGCCTGTCCGGAGCGCCTCCAGTACTGGCCGATAGATGAACTCCTCGAGATCGACCCAGTGCCGGTTCCCGGTACGCGGGGACATGTCGCTGCCGTTGCGCACAATGACAAGATCCAGGCTGGGGACGACCAGAATGGCCTCCTGTCCGGCTCCCGATCCGGAGAACGCGTCACGCGGAATGTCTTTCCACACGCCATCGAAGTTGACATACCAGGCGATGCCGTTAGCAGGCCGGTCAAGTTCATCCGTGCGATTCGGAATCGGCGTCCCGGCATAGTGCACGGCCGCACGAGCCCATTTTTCAGCGATCAATTGCCTGCCCTCCCATTTGCCGTGCTGCAACAGGAGTTGGCCGATGCGGGCAGTGGCGCGCGGCGTGAAGTTGCCTCCTCCCCAGGTCGCGTACACCTTGAGCCCGTCCACCATGTAGCTCTCGCCATAGCTGATCGACCAGTCTTCATCTGGAATGCCCAATGGCCGGCAAATCCGATCGCGAAGAATGCTCTGTATATCGGGGGTCGAGGTGCCCCGCATGGCTGCGGTCACGGCATAGCCCAGCGCCGCCATGCCGGGGTTGCTGTAGCCGAACACCGTCCCCGGCGCCGCTACGACGGGCGTGTCGCGGAGAGCGATCGAAATCGGGTCGGGCTTTCGCCGCCAGAAAGCGCCCTTCCAACCGGGAATCGACATGTGATCGAAGTTGGGATCCTCGGCATCGTCCAGGCCTGAAGAATGGGTGGCAAGCTGGCGGATCGTGATCAGCCGCTTTTGCGGATCCAGGCGCCACTCGGGTATGTACTTCGCAGCCAGATCGTCGAGACCGATGCGTCCGTCTGATAATGCCACCAACAAAGGAATGCCGCCCACCAGCGCCTTCGCCAGGGACGCGGTGCCTTGCTTTTTTCCCGGACCGGAATCCGCCGCGTACCATTCGAAAACGATCCGTCCATGACGCGCGACTAGCAACGCCCGGGTATTATGTTCCGCCAGAGTCGCAGCCAACGCTTGCATCCGGCCCGGCTCGAATCCTTCGACATCCGGAGCGGCAGACGGCCACCCGGTGATGGCGCCGAGGGGAAGCGCCATCGCTAGAACTGAGGCCAATCGCGTCATCTTGTAACGTATGCTAACGGGAGTTCTCTGTGAAGTCAAAAGATAATCAGGCGAGCGCATCCAGCTTCAATTTAAGCTTCCCCGCAAAGTCACAACACGTGTAAGCTGTAGTTGAGGACTTCAGATGCGGATTCTGGTCGTGGAAGATGAGCGGCGAATTGCCGATTTTTTGGCCCGGGGTCTCCAAGGCGCCGGTTATGCCGTCGATGTAGCGCCGGACGGAACGACGGCGATCAGTTTCGTTCACTCTACCGATTACGACCTGGTGATTCTCGATCTGATGCTGCCGGACATGGACGGTCTGAAAGTCCTGGAGCGTGTCCGGAACAAGAAGGCTGGGCCGCCTGTGCTGATCCTGAGCGCTCGCGGCGGTGTCGACGATCGCGTGAAGGGTCTGGAGCAGGGCGCGGACGATTATCTCACCAAGCCTTTCGCGTTTGTCGAACTCCTCGCCCGCGTACGGGCTCTCCTTCGCCGCGGACAACCGGCGGCCGAGCGGCTTCAGGTTGCCGACCTGTTGGTCGATTGTACGCGGCGCAAAGTGACGCGCAACAGCGAGACCATCGACCTGGCTCCCAAGGAATTCGGCATTCTCGAATACATGATGCGGAACAAGGGCCGGCCGCTCAGCCGGACCATGATCGTCGAACATGTGTGGGATATGGATTATGACGGGCTGACCAATATCGTGGATGTGTATATCCGTCACCTGCGCAGCAAGATCGACGACCGCTATCCGCAGAAGTTAATTCAGACGGTGCGGGGAATCGGTTACATGATCGAAGAACCCAAATCGGCGTCTGCCGTGCGGCCCGACGAGTCTCCCATCCAGCAACAGGTGTAACGTGCCGGTAAGACGTGTCACTCGCGGGCTCCGATTCCAGCTCACCGCGAGCTACGGGGTGTTCTTCACCCTGTTGCTGTTGACCCTCGCATTTATATTTCGGACTGCGCTGGCCTCTAACATCAGCGATGAGAATAACGCCAATCAGACCGAGGATTGGGGCGCCCTGAAGGGGTACTTGAGAGTTGAACACGGTTCGCCCCAGTTCCACTACGATCATGATGACCCGGATGAGGCGGCGACGGCGAGCCGCCTGAAGAGCGTTTACGTCATTCTGGACCAGAACGGGAAGGTCATTGAGGAATCACCGTCGTTCACTTCGCTCACCATTTTGCCGGCCTCCAGGATGTCTGCGACCGATCGAATCCGGCATGACATACAGACTGGAACCGTGACCTGGGAAGCGCGCGATGAGGACAATCATCCGTATCAGGTGCGGGGCGGCGTTTGGGGCGACATGTTTGACGAGAATCGCCACTATTACGTCGCGATTGCCCGATCAGTCGCCAATTCCCGGGCGCTGCTCAAGAATTTCACCTGGCTGTGCTGGGGCGTGGTTCCGCTGGCCATAATCGCGGGGTGTTGGCTCGGGTGGATTAACGCGGGGCGCGCATTGAATCCGGTGCTGCAGGTGGCGCGATCGGCGCAGCGAATATCGGGTTCAAATCTCAGTTTGAGAATCCCGGCTCGAGGCGCACACGATGAGCTGGACTATCTGATCAGCACGTTCAACCAGATGATCAGCCGTCTGGAGAACTCCTTCACCCAGATCCGCCAGTTTTCGATCGATGTTTCCCACGAGTTGCGTACGCCGATCACTATCATTCGCGGGCAACTGGAAGTGGCGCTGTTCACGGCGCAAACGTCGGAGCAGTATCGCGATGCGATCGTCAGCTCGCTGCAGGACATCGAGCGCCTGTCGCAGATCGTTAGGGCGTTGCTGTTGCTTTCCCAGGCCGAGACCGGGCAGGTGGTATTGCAGAAATCGCCGCTCGATCTGGCTGCGGTGCTGCACGACATTACCGAGCAGTTCCAAATCCCCGCCGAGGGCGCCCAGGTTCATTTATCGGAGAGCGGCGCCGACGAGCCATTGGTGATAGAGGCAGACCGGGTGCAAATCGAGCGCATGCTGTCCAACTTGCTTTCTAATGCCATGAAGTTCACACCCGAAGGCGGCGAGGTTCGAGTGAAGCTGTCGAGACGCGACGATGAAGCGGAGTTGATTGTGGAGGACACCGGAGTCGGTATTCCCGCGGATCACCTGCCGCATATTTTCGACCGTTTCTATCGCGTCAGCAGCCCCAGCGCGTCGGCTTCGCCGGAAAAAGGTCTGGGACTGGGGTTGAGTTTCGTCGCCTGGATCGCGAAGGCCCACAACGGTTCGGTGAACGTGGAGAGTGAGCCGGGCAAGGGCACGCGGTTTATTGTCAGGCTACCTTTAAGCCCCGCGGCAGCGCCCGGCAATGAACAAAACTTAATTGCAACGCACGGCTGAGCCGCAACGTTTAGGCTACTCTGGAGTTAGTGCTGAGATACTTGCGAGTATTGGCTGCCGCGCTTATCTGTGTCGCGCCACTTATTCGTTTTGTGCCGGTTGCGGTGGCGCAGGAAGGACCCAAGCCGGCGCGGACCCAGGAAGCATTCTTCTCCGGAAATGTCGTTTCGTTCGACACGGACAAAGTGACCGTTACCCGGCGTACGCTGACGTTGACCTGGGTCACGAAGACCTTCCTGCTCGATTCCGACACCAAGATCGAAGGGATGCTGAAGCCCAAGGCGAGAGTGACGGTAAAATTCGAAAAGACTGAGGATGGTGACCGTGCCATCCATATTATCGTCAGATAGCGGCCGCTGAAGCCGTCCGCACAAGGGCTAATCGCCGGAGACGCGCTCGGGTTGCGGCGGCGATTGCCACAGGTTGGCCCAAGCTCCGCGAATCTTCGAGAAGTTCGTACGCACTACCGACAGCAGCAGCATCAGGCCAATGATTCCGATGGCTGCCAGAGTGGTCTGCTCCACGGTCAGGTGCTCTTTCCATCCTCCCAGCCATCGTCCGTACACCAATTCGATGTGAACCCAGTAGACCAGCAGCGAAGTTACCCCAAACTGCCTGACCCAACTCCAGTTTTTGGCAGACGCCTGGCGGTGCCAGATGTACGCGAACGGAACGACGATCAAAATCACGCCCAGCTTTATCAGTACCAGTAGCGGGCTGTCCAGCCAGAAATCAGACTTGGAATAAAGCGAGACGCCGAGATTGGAGAAGCTGTGGGCTCCAAAAGCCATGACCAGGCCGGTAAGGCCAATCCACAGCATCGCCTGGGGAATCTGCTCCTCATCGAGAGTTCGTAAAAGACTGCCGAAACTCAGGCCGAAAGCAACGAATGCCGCCCAGGGGAAGAAGCCGAAGAATAGAGGGTCGGGCGCGAGGTAGCTCTTCACGATCCAAGGTGTTGCGCCCCAGTTGATTTGGGAGACCAGCGGCGAGGCGGAAGCTATCGCCAACCCAAGAATCGCACACAAACGTATTCTGTCGGCCGAGGGGAACAGAGACATTACGGACATCGCCGCGAGGGCAAATCCCATACAGTTCAGCACGTCCACCCGTAGTATGTCGCCGGCAGGGCTCTGGCCCCAGGAAAAGATCCAAAGCTGTAACCGGAAAGCGAATGCTACCAACAAGATATAGCTCGCGCGGCGAAGAGACGCGAGCCAGCGCTCACTCGGTCCTACGCCTTTCCGCTCCTGGCCATACATCAAAAATCCAAACGTCACACCAGTCAGAAAGAGGAACACCGCGGGTGGAAGACCGCCCACAAACTGGGAGAACACGTACACGCCGCCCTCACGCAAATCGTTACGTGTAAAGGAGTTGAACACGTGTCCCTGAAGCATGATCAGGGCCGCCAATCCACGCATCCAATCGAGATAGAGCAAGCGGCGACTCGGCGTCATCGCCACTGCAGGAGCACGTAACCGGCCAATGGTCACTTGCTGATGATCTCTTTCTTAACGTCACTCTTGAGATGCGGGAGTTTCAGAGCGGAATCCGGCAGAATGGGGTTGATCTTCATGTCTGAATAAGTAAACACATTATAGTCGCCACTGGGTTCAAAAAATTTTTGTTGCAGCGGCTCTCCGGTCTTATCGGAGAGCCACAATTCAAATTTGGAGAGGTGTTTGGACACCTCGGAATTCCTGGAAGTCAGAACCAGGCGAGTGCATGCCTCGCCGTTGATCGATTCCGGCCCGCCAAAAGAGACGTTATAAGCGGCTTCAAGGTCACGCCGGGAAGTTCCAAATCCGAACAAAAAAAACTGTTGAAGCAGGTCCTTGTGCTTACCGAGATCGGCCTCCTGTACCGTCTTCATGTTGGGCAGATAAATATCCAGCGTCTGGCCATTGACGGCCACGAACTTCTTATCGGGCGCGACAAAATCGAGCAGCGCCAGGAACTCACTGGGTTTGGGGCGCTTGATCTTGATGGTACCGGTTGAAGTGGAATCTTCGTTCACCAGGGCGGTATGCTTGACGTTCTTGAACTGGGCCGTCATTCCCTTGAATTGACTACCGGCCTGGTCCAAACGATTCAAGGCTCCATCCAGCGTATCGGCCTGAAGCGAGCCGGCGACCGCCAAGAGCGGTACTGATAAAGAAAAGATCAATCCGATACGCATAGTAACCCTTGCTTTAAGACAGCGCGCCAGCTATGGGCGGGTAAAAACAACAAAACCCTGCAACTCCTGCTCGGAGTTGTAAATGGGTTGCAACTGCGTGACCTTTTGATGCTTCTTATACTTAGCCTCCAAAATGGCGGAGGCTCGTGCAGACCGTTGGTCTTCTGGCGTGCTGCTCAACAGTTCGGGCTCCAGCCAATAAGATCCGGGAAGTAAGGAGATCGCGCTACTCTGCGGCGTGCGCGGCTGGTCTCGAAACCATTCGCGCGGAGTGAGGAAGATAAATAGCAGGAGGACGGCTACGATGACATCGTATTGCCAGGATGCTCGGGGAAAATCCCAAAGCAGCACCCTTTTCAAGCTGGATAACACATTCTTAGTCTAACATCTGTGCGGGTGAATGAGACCGGACATCTTGAGCTTAATGACGAGCCACCCAAAGCAGAAGCCCAAACACGACAATCGGAATGGCGGCGATCATCAGGTAGAAAAGGAAATTGCGCAGGATCGGAGACTTGCGCTTGTGCCAGTCCTTTAGTTCAGCACGGTCCGCCACGCCGACTTGATCCTGGTGCTCCAGATCCCAGGCGAATTCGCGAGCGTGCGCATAGCGATTCTTGGGATCGCGTTCTATGGCGCGATAGATGATCTCCTGTAACTCCGGGCTAATGGACGGATCGATTTCGCGGGGCGGGGTCGGATTGTTGAGCAGCCGGTCATTCATGATGGCGAAGGCATTCGATCCTTTGAACGGCGTGGTTCCGGTCAGCATCTCGTAGAGCATGACGCCCATGGCATAGATGTCGCTGCGTCCGTCGCCGCGTTTGCCCTTCACTTGTTCGGGAGAGATGTAGTCCGGCGTTCCCATCACCTGGGACAGCTTGGCAAAGGTGAGCCGCCGCGAGCCTTCCTTACCGGCAATGCCGAAGTCGATCAGTTTGATGGTATCGTCCCGATCCAGCATGATGTTTTCGGGCTTCAGATCGCGGTGAACGACACCATGAGTATGAATGTATTCGAGGGCTTCGAGAACCCGAATCATGATTGCGACGGCGCGCTCGGGTGGGAATTTCTTCTGTTCGTTGATGATCTCGCGGAGGAGCCTGCCATCGACCCACTCCATGACCATATAGCGACCGGTGCGTTTAGCATCGGTGAAGACTTTCATAACGCCGGGATGGTCGAGCGCTTCGCCGATGTCCTGTTCGCGTTTGAAGCGATCGAAGGTGACTGGGTCAGCTTCCATCTCAGGGTGCGGGAATTTAATCGCGACCTTGCGTCCGTTATCCAGGTCCTTCGCCCGGAAAATGGAGGCCATGCCGCTTCGGGCAACCAGTTTTTCGATCTCGTAGTGATCCAGCGTCTCGCCGATTTGGGGTTGGCTCATGAATTGTCGCGCGCGCACGCACGTGGTGTCAGCTTTTTATTCACGGCCCTACCGCAGTTTATAAGGCCGCCCGCGATACATGCCCATCCGTTCTACATTGCGAATCCGCACAAGCTGGACGCTGATATTATCGCTGCCATCCAGCTCGTTGGCAAGCTGGACGAGCTTGTTGGCTGCCATTCTGGCATCTTCCAGGTTATTAACGATGTTACCGATCTGGGCTTCGGGAACGGCCCCGTGAAAGCCGTCGGAACAAAGCAGCAGAGAGTCTCCGGGAAGAACCTGGGTGTCGGTGGTGTCGACGCTCACGAACAGATCGGCGCCGATGGAGCGGCTTAGGAGATGTTTGTTCTGGTGGTCGGCGGCCTCGCGTGCGCTCAGGATGCCGAGACGGAGTTGATCGTTCACCACGGTATGGTCGCGGGTGAGTTGTTTGGCGTGGCCGTGCCGGATGAGGTAGCAGCGGGAGTCACCGACGTGGGCGATGACAGCCCGGTCAAATCGTATGGCGCAGGATACGACGGTCGTCGCCATGGCAGTTCCGCCAGGGCTGGCCGCACGCCCGGCTTCATAGACGCGGATATTGGCGGTTTGGACGAGCCGGGTCAGCAGACCGGAAAGAGGCTCGCCGCCAGGAGCCTTGCGAAATCCGGTGAGCATGGTTTCGACCGCCTCCCGGGATGCTAATTCGCCACAGTCGTGACCACCTACACCGTCGGCGAGAGAAAACAGCCAGCCGTGGCTGCGCACCCGGGCGTCGGTGTCGGGAGTAACACAGCCGACGTAGTCTTCATTGTGGTCGCGCGATCGGCCGGGATCGGAAACTTGCGCGAAGTCGATATCCAACATAGATGTTTGAGGTGCGCGGGCAGCGGCCGCGCCGTTGCCGTAGGAGGATTCTTCTCTACGTGGGTGAAACATGGTGGCCTCTAAAAGGAAAAACGGGGCCGGCCCTTGAGGGACGGCCCCGATGGCTGGTCAGTTTCCCTAAAAGACTATGCCATATTGACACTGCTACGGCTCTTCATGAGCGTGGTCCTACCTGCCGCTTTGCTGGATTTCATGAAGTAGATCCCGCCGTAGATACCCCAGACAGCCGCGATTCCGAGAGCGAGCAGGGGTTCCATCTTGGTCCCGATACCCATGAACGGGAAAACCAGATAGGCGGCCATGCAGATCAGATTGGCGGCAAATCCGAAGATCGGAATAATGCGATGCCTTACCATGCTGAACTGCGGCATCTTGGGCGTGAAGGCCACGATGCAGGTGATACAGCTCAACATATAGAGCAGGAAGGTTCCGAAGTTGGAAGCCAGAGTGATGGTCAGCAGCGAGTTGGGTAAGGCTGCCATTCCGTCGTGTGTGGTGTAACCGAAGCTGGAGAAAATGCCTTGAGGCAGAGCCTTAATGGCGGCGTCGGTGGGCGCACCGGCATCGCCGAACGGCATGATGACAGCGATGCAGCCAATGATCGCGGAGATGATGGCGAGCGCCCAGATCGCCCGGTGTGGCGTCAGGTTCTCGGAATGAAGCATGCCGAAATGCTCGGGAACTTCCTGATCCTTCCCCATTGCGTAGGTAACGCGAGCGCCGGTATTGATACACGATAGGGTAGTTCCGATGAGCGCCAGGAAGACGGTGAACGCTTCGATCAACATGAACGTTCGGCCATTGCCGGGTCCGAGGATGGCATTGCCGACCACGATCATCATGTCACCGATCGGAGCCGCGGAGCCGGTCGCGCTGGTCATGGGATAGCCGCTGTTGAGGAAGTAGTTGGCCGCAAAATACTCAAAGAGGTAGCAAAAAGCTCCTTGTACCAGGAGCGAGGTGATCACCGCAATGGGCACGTCTCGTTTCGGATTCTTGGCCTCCCCACCCATGGCGGTAACGGATTCGAAGCCGACGAGAATGAGAATGGCCACCGTAGCCTGAATGAAAACCCAACTGAAGTTATGGAACCCGACCACGGAAGCGGCGTCGGGGTGGGAAAGAAAAACGCCCTTCTCGTCCGCGGCGGGATAAGCGATTTTGAACTTTACGATGTTGCCCGATGCATCTTTTTGCGGCTGAGGAATGCCATCCTTATCCCGGACAATCGTGTCCGTGGGCTTGCCGTCAACCATGGTTTTGGTGGTGGCGAATTCGTAGGTGTAAGCGTCGCCCGATTGAGAATCGAACTGCCAGGCTTCGCTTCCCGGGGGATGGTTCATACGATAACCGAGCGCCAGTACGGAAAAGACGACCAGCGCGGTAATCTGAATCACGTTGATGGCGATGTTGACCGATGTTGCGCCATTGACACCGCGGTGGGCTATGTAAGCTACCGCGAACGAGAATACGACCGCAATCAGCATCATGAACAGCGGTCCGGGATTGGTCGAGTTCATAAAGTTGGGCCAGATGGTACCTGCGAGGTAACCGCACAGAATTCCCATGACCCCGACCATTACCGCAGGATAGATCCAGTAATACAAATGCGAACCCCAGCCGACAATAAACTTAGCCAGGCGAGCCAGCTTCCAGTGATCTTCGTGATTGAGAAACGATTGCTCAGCAAAATAATACGAACTACCGGTGCCGGGGTACAGTTTTGCCATTTCGGCGTAGCAGACGGCCGTCGCCAGGCACAGGGCTAGCGCAAAGACGATGCCCATCCACATGGAGGGAGCCGTCGCGGCCTCTCCCCCTTGGATCGCGAACGTCAGCCAGAGGAAGGCGCCAGGGGCAATCAGGGCCATTGCATTCATCGTTAAACCAGTCAGGCCCAGCGTAGGTTTCATTTCAGGTGCGTTGTTATCCGCCATCGAGCAATCTCCTTTTAATTTGTTGGAGGCCAGGACACGGGCCGGTCCCGAACGGGCACGGTCCGGGTTTAAACAATGATCCAACATGAGGAAGTCATAAGTACAACGGAATTTTTCTATGGTTGAAATAAGTAATTGTTTGCCTTGCAAGATGTTATTTAGTAGATAGAAATTATGAATGGAGGGGTTTTTGCCTGGCTTCCAATAGACTTGGGACCCCTCAGGCGGTTCTAATAGACACATGCGGCTGGCTGGATTTCTTTTGCTCCCGGCAGGCTGGGCCCTGGTAATCGCGGCACTCATCCTGCTGGCAGTTCCCGGGTCCCGGGCTGCGTTTGTCCTTGCAGGACTAGGAGTTGAGGTTCTGGGACTCGTTTTGTTAGTGCGTTCTTATGTACCCCCACGGAGGGATCGGTCTTGAACGAGATGACAGCCGCTGTGTGCGGCTTGTTCGTGGTGTTGGTTCCCTTGGCTGTCGCCGGGCTGGCGCTGATCAATGCGGGATTGGGCCGCTCCCGGAATGCCGCACAAGCCATGACTGCGGCGCTTTGCGTGTTCGGCATCGCGGCCATAGCGTCTTTTGTGCTCGGGTTCGGCATACAGAGTTATGCCAGTCTGCCTTCACCTGCCACTGTGATCGGCGGAAAGCCGTGGAGTTGGATCGGAAGAGGCCCGTTTTTCCTTCGTGGCCTGCAGTTCGATGGTTCTGCGATCCCGCTGGCCGCCTGGCTGCAGCTCTCGACCGTGGGGTTCGCGGCGCTGATTCCTCTCGGAGGCGGATTGGGGCGCTGGAGGCTGAGTTCGATCTGTGTCTCATCGGTGCTCTTTTCCGCGATTACGTACCCTGTATTTGCTCACTGGGTGTGGGGCGGCGGCTGGCTGGCGCAACTCGGCGCGAATTATGGCTTGGGCCACGGCTTCGTGGACGCCGGCGGCAGCAGCGTGGTGCAGTGTACGGGAGGATTCACGGCACTGGCGGTCACCTGGATGCTTGGCTCCCGGCGAGGTAAGTTTGGCGCCGACGGTATGCCCGTCGCGATTCCGGGACACAACGTGCTGGTGGTTTTGTTTGGCTGTATGCTCGCCATCGTTGGCTGGGTCTGCTTGAATGAGGCCGGAGGGATTCTCTATGGCGGGGCCGCGATTGCGTCCGTTCCGTTGATCGCCATGAACACATTACTGGCCGCGGGATCGGCGCTCCTCGCCGCGGCTGGAGTCACCCGGATTCGATTCGGCAAGCCAGACGCGTCGCTGAGCGCAAATGGGTGCATCGCGGGACTGGCGGCCAGCAGCGCCTCATGCTTATTCGTCAAGCCGGCCGAGGCGGTGATTGTCGGCCTGGTGGCCGGCGCCCTGGTGATTTACTCCATCGAGCTATTTGAACTCCGGCTGGGCGTGGACGATCCCGGTGGCGCGGTGTCTGTGCACGGAGTGGGAGGAATGTGGGGTGTCCTCGCGATGGGCCTGTTCGGCCGCTTTGAAACGCCTGGACACGATCAAGGCCAACTCATCGCGCAGGTGGTCGGAATCGCGACACTGATCGGTTTCGTTTTTCCTCTGGCGTACGGGATGAGCTGGCTGCTGAATCGTGTGTCACCCTTCCGGACAGATTCGGAAGGCGAGTGGCAAGGGCTCGACCTGCACGAACTGGGCGCCGGCGCCTATCCCGAATTTGTCAGCCAAGGGGAAGAGTTCACGCCACGATAGGGCCAACCAGACGGTCGCTCGCTGACGAGGCCGTCCAAGGCCGGTAGTGACGTATAGCAATCGTAGCTTATTACCTACTTCAACAGCCGGTACTCTATCTTCCGGACGCCGCCGGACGTCAGATACGACGCAAACCCTAATGGCGCAGAAAGCTTCATAGCTTCGAACCGCAGACCTATCTGCCTTCCTGCAATATCGACGTCGATTATCTGCTTGTCGCCGATCCAGGCCATGATCCGGTCGCCGGACACCCGCAGCCTAAACGGGTACCATCTCCCTGACTCAAAGTTGAAGTAAGTACGCGTTTCGTTGTCCGCGGCGTCCCATCCATCGATGCTGGACAGGCCGACGATATCGCCGCCCCACCCGCCGGTGACCCAGGTGCAAAACGATTCGCTGACCGGAAACGTCAGGCTCGCGAAAAAATCATTTCCCTGTAATCGCGCAGCTTCGAACCGGACTTCATAATTCGTCTTCGGAAACTCTTGAGTCCACGTGGCGCCCGTCATCGGTCCGCCCGCGCCCAGAATGAGGTTCCCATTCTCGACCCGCACCGGGCCATGTCCCTTGAACTGCGCTTCCCGCCAGCCCTGCAGCGACTTTCCGTCGAACAGCGATTGCCATTCGCCAGTCTTACTCTGGGCCGCCGCCCCAAGACACACCATCGCCGCCAGAAACAGCACTCGCACGCCTAAGGACTATATCACGCGCTCCATCGTGCTACTGGGCACTGGGCAGCAGCGTCGCGGACTTCGCAATCTCATCGGCAATCGCCGCCACCGCGTGCATCTCCACGACATCATGCACCCGCAGGATGTGAGCGCCCGCCAGAATTGCGGCTGCAACTGCGCTGGCTGTCGCGAATTGCGTGCCCGTAGGAGTGGCCTGGGACAGAAAGGACTTGTTCGATGGTCCAGCCAGGATGGGAAAGTCCAGTTGAGACAACTCGCTCAACCGAGCGAGAATCTCACTGTTCTGTTCTTTGCGTTTGCCGAATCCCAACCCCGGATCGATCACAATTCGGTTCTTTTCCACTCCGGCGTGGCGAGCGCGGCTGACGGTCGCTTCGAGTTCCTTTACGATCATCCCCATCACATCCGGAATCGGCGGAAGCTTCCCCCACGATTCAGGGCGTCCGCGCATGTGGTTCAGGATGACCCCGGCATTGTACTGCACTACCACTTTGGCGAGCCCGGGATCGAACGTCAGCCCGCTGGGATCATTGATGATCTCGGCGCCAAGCTCCAGGGCGCGTTCGGCTACTTCCGCCTTGTAAGTGTCGACCGAGATGGGGACGCGCAGTTTCTCCCGCAGCCGTTTCAGCACCGGCGTCAGGCGCTGCAATTCGATCGCCGCCGTGATACGCGACGACCCCGGCCGCGTCGATTCCGCGCCGATGTCGATAATCCCGGCGCCCTGTTCTTCCAGTTCGAGTGCCCGCGCATACGCCCGGTCGGGATCCTGGTAACGGCCGCCGTCGTGAAACGAGTCCGGCGTCAGATTCAGCACGCCGGCGATAACGGTTCGCTGTCCCAGCGCCAGCTCACGGTTGTTCAGCTTCCAGTAGTACGGCTTGCGCGGCATTTATCCTTTTATCGGCTGGCGTAATTCGCCGCGTAATAACTTTGATACTCGCCGCTCTTTACGCGCCGGATCCATTCCGGATTCGTTTTGTACCATTCGACGGTGTAGGCGAGGCCTTGCTCAAAGCTTATTTGTGTAGCCCAGCCGGTTTCGCGCATGATCTTCTCGCTCGACAGCGCATAACGGCGGTCATGACCCGGACGATCCGTTACCCTGGTCATCAGCGACTCCGGCCGGCCGGTGATCGCGAGAATCTCCTCTACTACCTTGCGATTGGGAAGGCTACGGCTTCCCCCGATGTTATAGATCTCGCCGGCCCGGCCCTTCTCCAGTACCGCGAGAATCGCCCGGCAATGATCCTCTACATACAGCCAGTCACGGACCTGCATGCCATCGCCGTAAATCGGCAGGGCCTTGTTATCCAGAGCGTTCGAGATCATCAGCGGTATCAGTTTCTCGGGAAACTGATACGGGCCATAGTTATTCGACGCCCGGGTGACCGAGACCGGGAGCTTGTAAGTCGTGCAGTAAGACAGCGCCAGTAAATCCGATCCGGCCTTGGATGCTGAATAAGGACTGCTGGTCCTGAGCGGATACTCCTCGGTTGCGTCGTCCGGCTCTGGGATGCTGCCGTAAACTTCATCCGTTGACACATGCACGAACCGAGGAAGCTGTGCGATACGGGCCGCCTCCAGTAGGGTGAAAGTGCCGCGCAGGTTGGTCTGGAAGAATGCCTCGGCAGACAGGATACTGCGGTCCACGTGGCTTTCCGCGGCGAAGTGGACCAAGGCGTCGGGCTTGTGTTCCGCCAGCAGGCTGCCCACGAGCGCCGCGTCGCAGATATCACCCTGCACGAACGTGTAGCCGGCCTTGCCTTCAACTTCCGTGAGGTTATCGAGATTGCCGGCGTAAGTTAGTTTGTCAAGATTGACAATTTGGTAAGGGGCGTCTGGCCGCGACAAACAATAGCGTACAAACGCGGAGCCGATGAACCCCGCTCCACCGGTGACAAGTAGCTTCACTTATGTTGAGTCTCCCAATCGTAGTTAATCCCTGGGTCGTTGTATGCGATACGTCCCTCGTCATCCGGATTGTAGAACTTATCGGTAACGTAGACCAGCATGGCAGGATCGACGCCGATGATCTTATATCCATGACCGACTCCCGGCGGAATGATCAGTTGCCAGGGCCGCAATGACCCGAGGTACAGCGTGTTGCGCGCGCCATAGGTGGGCGAATCGACGCGCAGGTCGACTAAAGCTACTTGAAACATGCCCATCACCGGCTGCCAACAGTCGGTTTGGTGAAGATGAAAGTGAAACGCCTTGATGGTTCCGGAATAACTGAGTGCTGAAGAGACCTGTGTAGTCGACGGATCGAAACCCGCTGCCAGTCCGTGGCCGACTCTGAGCACTTCCATGAAGTAGCCGCGGTCATCCGGCCAAAGCGGCACGGGCGCGGCCTTCACCCCGTGAATGAGTTTGGGCGATTGCGGCGACGTGATTAAATCGCCAATCCCCAGAGTGCATTCGGGCAACTTCAGCTTGAGGGAAGCGGAACCAAATGTTTTGGCAGGCGCGCTCATACGCTGCGGATCCTATAGCAGTTGAAATCGTTCATTTCAGAATCCTTATTATAGCGGTCGCTTAACCGGCCACCGGTCTCGCCTCTCCGTGATGATGCGGAAACGCAGCCCTTCGCGTGGCCCGGGCTCGGCTTCGTCAGATTTGGTGGCCGCTCGCGCATGACCCACCCCATGAAGGCCCAGTTCCCCGTGAGGGAATCGGCTGGGCAATGTCGCTTATGAGGTTGGAGCGACACCAGCATATGAATACTTCAAGAAAAAGGCTCATTTCCATGACGGTCCTGTTCACAGCCGCCGTTCTCTGCTGCAGCCAGGCTGCAGCGACAACCGTCACCTATAATTTTGATGAAACCGGCTGGGTAAACACGGCCGGCACAACCGAGAACTTTTTTGGTTCCTTCATCGGAACTCCTGACGCGAACGGAAATTTGGATCTCACCACGCTTACGGACTTTACCGCTACACTCACAGAGACGAATTCGGTCAACGACACGAAAACGATTGCCGCCTTCGGTGGCCTGTCCGGAACGCCTGGTCTCACAGATTTTCTGTTTACCGCCTCGTCGGGCAGCCTGACCCTGGCGGCGACAGGCAGTCCCGGAGCCTTGATCTGCCTGGGGAACACCGTGGCCGAGGGGGTCTGCGGGGGCGTCGCACCCAGACCGGTTTCCAGGAGCGGAATTCCGGCGCCCCCCATAGAGGGGCTCTTTATTTCTTCGATCAATGACACCCTGAACGCCTACACCACGGCCCTGCCGTCGGTCACGCTGGCCCCCTTTGCGGTAGCCACACCGGTTCCTCAGCCAACGGGTACAGCGCCGGAACCGGCTTCCTTCCTTCTCTGCAGCAGCGCCTTGCTGTTTACTTCCATAGTTCTGCGTCGCTATCGAGGACGACGCACAATCACATCTCCTTGCTACTCCTCGCGCAGCGCGGAACTCGGGTCGGTTAGATGAGATAAGATATGCCCCAAGGCCCTATGTTCAAGCTACAAAAACGATACGCCGCAGCCCTTCTGGCTGTCCCTTTCCTCGCTCTGGCGAGCGACTGGACGATGTTCGATGGCGACCCGCAACGCACCGGCTGGGCCAAAGACGAAACCGAAATCACCAGGGACAATGTCAAGAAGCTCAAATTGCTCTGGCAGGTAAAGCTCGATAACGAGCCCTCGGGACTCGGTTCCCTGACCGCTCCTATCACGGTTTCAAAGGTCATCCACAACTCCAACTTCATGGATCTGGCCATTGTCGGCGGCACCAGCGACAAGCTCTTCGCCATTGATATCGACAGCGGGAAGCTTTTCTGGCAGCGTCAGCTCCCGCGGCCTGCGGAGCCCAAGCCCAAGGTGGGTAGCGAGTGGCTCTGTCCCTCTTCCCAGAACGCAACCCCCATCGTCGACCGGCCGACCAAGGCACTCTATGCGGTCGCCAGCGACGGACGGCTTTACTTCATCAACTGGGCCAACGGCGAGGACAAGGAGCCTCCGGTGCAGGTGATGCCCCCATATGCCAAATCCTGGAGCCTGAACATCTCGCAAGGCGTACTCTACGTACCCACTTCGCAAGGCTGCGGCAAGGTGAAATCGGGAGTCTGGGCGGTCGACCTGCAGGATGCCAAACATCCGGTCACCAGCTTTCTCTCCGGGCCGGTCGCAGGCGCCGGCATCTGGGGCCGGGCAGGCGTGTCCATCGGACCGGACGGATTCATTTACGCCGAAACCGGCGACGGAGTCTGGGACCCGGAAACCGGGAAATACGCCGACTCCATTCTCAAGCTGACTCCCAAGACCCTGACGCTGGCCGATTACTATACCCCCGCCAACCGGGCGTACCTGACGCGCAAGGACCTCGACATGGGGAACATGACGCCCGCCATCTTTCCCTTCCAGGACAAACAGTTGATCGCCGGAGCCGGCAAAGAGGGCGTGATCTATCTCCTTGACGCGAAGAGCCTCGGTGGAGCTGATCATCGCACACCGGCATTTCGCAGCCCGCTGTACGCCAACGACACGGTGAAGTTCGCGGGAGCTGGATTCTGGGGCTCGTTCGCCACCTGGCAGGACAGCCACGATGTGCGCTGGCTACTCGCGCCCGCCTGGGGACCGCAGGGCAAAGACAGCCCCAAGTTCCCGGTTACCAACGATGAGACGCCGCACGGCAGCATCATGGCGTTCAAGGTGGAGATGAAAGACGGGAGTCCCGTGCTGGTGCCTGGCTGGCGGTCGCGCGATCTATCCTACCCCGACCCGCCGATTATCGCTAATGGCATCGTGTTCGCGGTATCGACCGGCGACCAGGTAGAGCAGGCCGATGAAAACGGCAAGCTTTATACAGTGGCGGATCGCGTCAGGCTGAAGACTGGAAACGCGGTCCTCTATGCCTTTGACGCAGAGACCGGTAAGGAACTTTATAGCAGCGGCGATGTCATGAAGCAGTTTACTCACTTCAATGGCCTGGCCATCGCCGACGGACGACTCTTCTGTACGACCTACGACGGTGTGATCTACGCTTTTGGACTGGAATGAAGCGCCCTCTGACCTGTAATGTGCTTCTGGACTTAGGGCTGGATTAGCGCAGCAGAGGCAGACCACAAAAAACGATGGTCTGCCCCACGGCGGAAATGGCCAAACTGGAGAGCCTGATGCGCAGCAGTCAGTGTTCGTGCAGGCAGGTCGGGAACTCAGCCATCGCGGTGTTTCCCGAGTAGCCCAACTCTTTCATCAGCCCGATCTGCGACGTGTAGTATCCATCCGCCGTCAGATTTTTCAGGAGGTTGAAGAATTGCACCGGGCGCTCCTTCAAGTCTCCAGCGTCGGATGCATCGCAAAGAGGACGCAGGATGGCGAGTTGCCCTTCTTCCGACAGGTCGACGAAGTTCTTTTGCGCCAGCCACGCCAGTCCCTCGGTGACAAGTTTCTGCTGAGCCTGGTTCTTGGCGACGACCGTGTCGATGTAGATCGGAACTCCCGCTCCCACGGCGCCCGGTGTATCGGTGGCCGGGATGATCAAGTCGGCAATGCGAGAGATTACGCGGAATTGGGCTGGACTGAAGAACGAAGGTTTAGCGGGCGACGGCGCAGGGGGAGCCGATTCGTGATGATGCTCGGCCGTCTGGCCATACAACTCGTCACTCGCATAAGGATAACCGCACGTGGCGCCGATAGCGCTGATGATCTTCAACGCGCCACGACGGTCGGTAGAATACGAAGCCATTCAGACTTCTCCTTTCTTGAGGCGGTTCGCGATGTGGTCCGCGGCCCGCGAGGCCATTGCCATGATGGTGTGAGTGGGATTCTTCTCGGAGGCTGAAGGGAACGCGCTGGCGTCCACCACATAGAGATTCGGGACGTCGTGCGCCTGGTTGAACTGATTCAGGATGGAGCGTTTGGGATCGGAGCCCATCCGGCAGCCGCCGATTTCGTGATTGGTCGTGGGGGTGTCAGCCACGCTCAGGATTTCGGACTTACTCGACGTCAGGATCCGGCGGCCCCAGTCCTGCACGGCATGGAATCGCTTCCAGTCGTCATCGGACAACTTCCAGTGCCGCCGGGCGCCGGGCAGGCCGTACTGGTCCCTGGCTTTTTCGTCGAGATCGATGAAGCTGTCGCGGTTGGGCGTCATCTCCATGTATCCGGTAACTGTTATGTAGGCGGGATACCGCGCCTTCACCGCTTCCTTAAACGACTTTCCCATGCCTTTCATGCTGCGCGCCCAACCCACGGCGCGATGGTTCTGATAGTTGAACTGGTAGCCGAAGCTGCGGGGATAATCGCGCGGGCGATCGTGCATGAACGAAGGAATGTAAGCATGATCGAGGAAGCCTTCGTCATTGACCGGCGGCGCGCCGATGCGGTCGTCCAGAAACGCCGAGATTCCACAAGTGATATGAGGGATAAAATTGCGGCCGAGTTCTCCGCTCGAGTTGGCGAGACCGGTGGGAAAAGCCGGCGACTTGGACATGAGCAGCAGAGCTACGCTTTGCGCGCAGGCGCAGGCCACCACCACCACCCGTCCGCGGGCTGCACCTTCCGCACGCGTTTCGCGGTCGAAATAGCGGACCTCGCTGACCTTTGGAGAACCGGCCGAAACTGCCAGTTCGTGCACAATGCTGTTGGAGCGGATGGTAAGAGGCTTGCCGGCGCGAATCGCCGGGTACATCTGGACGTCGGCGGAATTGTACTTGGCAACCACGTCGCAGCCGGCCATGCAGTTGCCGCAGAAATGGCAGGCGGGACGGGTGCGTGAGGCGCGGCTCAAGGTCGCCTTGCGAACGTGAATCACTTTCACGCCGAGCTTGGCGGCGCCGGCACGGATGATTTCATCGGTGCACTTCATGGGCACCGGAGGCAGAAAGATGCCGTCGGGCAGATCTTCGAGATGGTCGAGGTTGCCGCAGACGCCCACCTCTCTTTCGATCCTCTCGTAGTACGGTGCCATGTCGCGGTAATCGACGGGCCAGTCCTCTCCGGCTCCGTCGTGCTGGCGTCCCTTGAAATCGCGCTGGCTCATGCGAAGCGCCACGGCGTTCCAGGTGAGGGTTTTGCCGCCCACGCCGCGGCTGCGTTCACTATCCATGCCCGGCTTGCCCGGCTTCATGACCGGTATGGACCGGTTGGGAAACTGGAACGGAAGACCATGAGTGTTGAAGTCGGTCCGGGTGTCGATTTTGGGGCCGCCCTCGAGGACCAGCACGTCCGCGCCGGATTGCGCGAGTTGCGCGGCAAGTGTTCCGCCGCCGGCTCCGGAGCCGATGACGACTACGTCATAAAGCTTGTCTGGCATTGTTCCTTTCTAACACGTATCGGGGGCTTGAAGTCTTTCGCGCGCATTTGCCGCCCCTTCTAATTTCACTTGTACCAGACAAGCGGGCAGAAATGGCAGGGGTGTGCTCGCAAACGGCTGCTGCGAATAGGCATGGGATTCATGAAGGGGCGTGATCCGCCGCGGCGCCGACGCCAGGCGCCTACCAGCGCGGATGAAAACATTGGGCCACGAATGGACCCGAATGAACACGAATAGGAGAAGGTCAGAATCTCAAGATGTTGACTTTGCAGGGTTTGCGGCGGGCTATTTTTCGTAGAAATGGACGGACTGAAGTTTGTTACACAAGCTACCAGCCCATCTTTTTCATGCGATCCTGAATCTCTTCGCCGTATTCTTCTTCTCTCGCCGGAGAGCGTTTTAGAGGGTTGGGGATGATTGCCGCGAGCCGCGCAGCCTGCTCGCGGGTAATCTGGGTCGCGGGTTTGCGATACCAAAACTCGGTGGCGGCTTCCGCGCCGAAAACTCCGGGTCCCCACTCGATCTCATTCAGATAGAGCTCCAGTATCCGGTTCTTGGTGAGGAACCACTCCAGCATCGGAACCAGCGTCGACTCGATTCCTTTTTTGACCACCGAACGCTCTGTCCCGAGAAACAGATTCTTGGCAAGCTGTTGGGTGATGGTCGAAGCGCCGCGGCCAAGGCTGCGCTTGGCGACGTCAGCGTGCATGACCTTCTGCAGTTCGAGCCAATCGAAGCCGTGATGGACGTAGAAGCGTCCGTCCTCGGCAGCGATCACTGCATACTGGAGGTCCGGAGCGATCCTCGAGAGAGGCACATACAAATAGGATTTGTGGTAAGGTCGCTTCGCCAGGACAGCCTCCATTTCGCGCTGCATCTGGACGGCGGTGGTCGGCGGATTGATTGAGCGCAATGACCAGATCAGGCATGCGCATACCACGTAAAAGAGGAAGACGATCCCAAGGATGCCCAGGAGGATTGTGGTCAGCCAGCCCCTCTTGCGTTTGGGAGACTGTCTCGAAGATAAAGAGCCGGCTCTGCGTAGTGATTCGAACGACGGCAAACTCTATTATCCTAGATCCGGAAGTCGCGAACCCCGGATCGCTGTGGTAGCTGATTTGCGGATAGTGGGTGCTTGAGAGGTGAAGGGCTGCTGCGCAGCCGGCAGACCACAAACAACGATGGTCTGCCCCACGGGCTAGCCGGCCGGCTTGATCCTGGCGAAGAGTTGCTCGTACTGCGTGGTCACGGCGTCCCAGCAGTAGCGATCGAGCACCCGCTGCCGGGCTCGGCGTCGGTAGTCGTTGCGTTCGGTTTCAGACATTGCCAGGGTGGTGCGGATGGCCGCGATCAGGCCGGCATCGTCTTCGAAGGGAAGGCCGGTGTCACCGCACACCTCCACGTTTTCCGGTACGTTACGGTAGATTACCAACGCTCCGCGTCCCATGGCTTCGATGAGCGCCGGATGGGTGCCCCCGACTTCAGTCGCGTGAATGTAGGCGAAACACCACGTGCCGAGTTCCTTGTATCCAGTACCGTAAATCGAACCTGGGATGATCACGCGGGGGTCCTCCGTATCGCGGACTTCCTGGATGTACTCAGTGGCGTAGGGAGCATCGCCGATGAGCGCCAACCGCAGATCGGTCGGCACTTTTTCGAACGACTGCCGGACCTGCAGAGCGTGATTCTCCGGCTCAAGGCGGCTGACGTACAGGAAGTAGCGGTACTTCTCTAGTCCCAGGCGCTCGAGCTCGACGGTGGTGGTTGCTAACTCGGCGTCGGCGCCGTAGGGGATAAAGGTAGTGAGCTTCTTGTACTGGTCAAGGTAATAGCCCTGGATGGTGACGGCGTCCGTGACGACGGCACTGGGAAACACGGTGGCGAGCTTTTCGGAGAGGAGGTACCAGGCGCGGGCGATGATATTCCACTTCTTGCGCCGGCGTTCGATCCCGTCGACGTTAAGCGCGACCGGTATGGCCACGAGGCGCGGCAGGAACGTGAAGATCGCGTTAGCAGCGTTCATGTAGAGGGCGACGTCGGAGCGGTGGGCCAGCAAATGAAAGGTACAGAGAAAGGTATGCGCGAGGGTATCGAAATACTTGTGGCGGATGGTGGGGAAATAGACCAGTTTGACGCCGCGCCAGGTGTCCGCAGAGAAACTCTGACGGCAATAAACCGTAACGTCGTGACCGCGCTCTACCAGCCTGACCGATAGCTCCTCGGAGAAGGTCTCAAACCCGCCGTAACTGGAAGGGATGCCGCGGGCGCCGAGGAGGGCGATACGCATCAGGCGACCCGCGGCATCAGTCGGCCCAAATTCACCGACGCGGGGAAAGGATCGCGGCCGGCTTGGAAGCTTTCTTGGGCGCCGGCTTGCTCACCGGTTTGAAGCTGAACCAGCTCGCGATGTAGTCGTCATCGACTCGCTGGTTGCTGAGAATCTTGTGACGCTTGCTGAGAATCCGCCGCCAGTTCTTAAACAGGAAAGGGAAAGCCTTGAGCGAACTGTGTTCCCGCGGGTCCAACAGGCAGCAGCCAATCACCACGAGGTCGCGTAGCGTGATGGAGAACCAGTTGCGCTTGTAAAGATCCCAGGTCATGTTCTTCATGCGCAGCAGGAAGCGGTTCTTCACGCTGTGCATGTTGATGAAGGCCGGTAACGCGCGGCGATTTCCCGGCAGGGCCTTGCGGACGTGGTAGCCGCGGGCGTAGGGAGCGTAGACGCAACGCCATCCCATGATCTGAGCTCGCCACGCGACATCGGCATCCTCGCGGTAAGCGAAGAAATCGTTGTCGAAAAACTCACCGTCGACCGCGATATCGTCGATCATCTCGCGGCGATAGAGAGCAGCCGCGGCGGTAGCTCCGAACACATATTCGTACTGGCGATAATGGCCGTTGTCTTTTTCAAGACTGCCACGGTCCAGGTGACGAAGGTTGGGTGTGAAATAAATTCCCGTCGAATCAACTACCGGTTCGGCGGGAAAGTCGAAGCCGGAGGTCATAGTGAGGAGCTTGCCACAGATCGTACCGGCGCGCGGGTCAATCTGGCCGGCCCGAACCAGGGCCTGGATGAAATCCGGAAGGAGGAGGACATCGGGATTGAGGGTTAAAACCCAGCCTCCCCGAGACAGGCGGATGGCCTGATTCTGGGCGGCGGCGAAACCGATGTTTTCCTCGTTATATACGATGCGGCACCGATCCTCGAATGGCTCGAGCAAATCGATGGTGCCGTCATCGGAAGCGTTGTCGATGACGATGATTTCCATCTGTGGATACTTTTGATCCAAGACGGAATCAAGGCAACGCTTGATAAATCGGCCGCTGTTGTAAGTTACGATCGTAACCGAAACGAAGTCGCTAAAGGACATTTATTCGAACCTGGCTACCCGGTATTAGAGCTTTACTAACCCGTTAAGACACTCTCTCTATGTTGTGCTGCGAACCGATAAAGTAAATACCGGCCAACCGCACGATCCGACCATACATCTTTAACAACTTAGTGCCCGGATGAATTATGAACTCCGGAACCAGCCGGGCCAAGGCACCGGAGACTACAGCCAAACAAAGCAGTTGCCTCGCGTAGGGACGGCAGTGTTTCGCCGAATACCTAAGTAGACTACCATACCAATAAAACAGCCGGAACTCTACTGGAATCTTGCGGATGGAGTGTGCTCCGGTGTGTTTTGCCACGGCACTGGGTACAAAACGGACAAGGTACATTTTCGCACATAAGCGAAAACAGAAGTCGACGTCCTCAAACCAAAGGGGATAGAACGCCTCGTCGAAGCCCCCCAGAGCGCGCCAGACGTCACGCCGAATCATAAGGTAAGCTCCCGCAGGCTGCTCCACGTCGCATGGCCGCGACAGGTCGAGGTCTATACAACGCCAACGCCGGTTAATTGGATTCGATGGCAAAATTCGGTTCAAACCAAGCACTTCGAAGGCCAGTGTGAGAGCAGTCGGAAATCGCCGCACGGAGAACCCGGTTTGCAGCGATCCGCCAGGGTTCAGCAGCGGTCCGCTGGCCGCGCCAACCTTTGGTTGCGCGAATTCAGCCGCCAGAAGATGCGGGTCGGAGGCGAGCACGGTATCAGGATTCAACAGTAGGACCAGGGGAGTATCGCACGCGGAAAACCCCTGGTTCACGGCGGCGGCGAAGCCGCGATTGTCCGGGTTGGCGATGAGGCGTATGGCACGGCCCCGAAGCGTCTCGAGCGTTCCGTCGGTGGAGGCGTTGTCCACAACTATGGCGTCGACGCCGTAACGGCAGAGGGCATCCAGGCACTCCCCGATCTCTGCCGCGGACTGATAAGTCACGATTACGGCGGTGATGAGTGGGGTGCTCATTCGCTGCACGTCCGTGGCGGGTGGCACGAATATCTTCGGTAAGTTGCTGGTGCGCTTCGCGGATGCACAGGAACCTCCATGATGCAGGATTTTGCGGATCGAAGCCAATTTTAAAGGAGGAGTTCACCCCCCCCGATCTGTATGTCAAGTGTTGTGCGAGATATTTTGGAGGTTTTCCGAAGTAAGTTTGCGGATTTACAACGTCTCGTTGGAGACCGCACTTGCTATGCGATTCGTCGTTAACTGGCGCGTTGAGTGTCGCGATTGGCGAAGAATTTCCGATGGGCGAGGGCATTTGGGCGGGGTGAGTGGTGTTCGGGAGCGGTCTTCCGTTTATTGTTCCGGCGTGCACGCGACATGACCGATCTGTTGTCTCGAATCGAGCCGTGTGAAAACGAAGCCAAACGCACTTTGCTCTCGTGCTTCCAGGATAGATGGCGGTAGGCAGCGGAAAGAGGGCGATGGCCTCTAAGCTCTTGATTGCGGAGGTTGATGTAATGGTAGCGTGACCGGGGTCACATCTCCAAAGGCTCCAAGGGCCGCGCCGGGCACTGAAGCGGAGTACAATACTCGCTGGTAGAAACGAGAGCCTAGGAGTACCGGCTCTTACAACGGCAGGAAGTTTGCCAATTTTTCGTCGAGGTGTTTTGAATGAGAATGATTGCCGGTTTGGCGATTTCGCTTTTGCTTACGTTTGTGGGTGTTGATTACGCGCAGCAGCATGGGCATGAAGGTGGTGGTCATGTTGGCGGCGGCTATGTCCCTCAGCATGGACCCGCACCCAGGGCCCCGGCGGCGCACGCTGCTCCAGCCCCAGCAGCGCACGCTGCCCCGGCGCCGGCGGCACACGCTGCTCCGGCCGCGCATGCCCCCGATGTGGCGGGCCATCCGGAGGCGCCCCATGTGCACAGTGACGGGACTTGGGTTGGGCACGAACACGCCGACGCCCGTCTACACCTCGACCATCCGTTCGAACATGGACATTTTGCGGGCGGTTTTGGACCGAGTCACGTGTGGCATCTGGCAGGCGGAGGCCCTTCTCGCTTCTGGTTTAATGGATTTTACTTCAGCGTCGCGCCGTGGGAGTTTTCGTCTGTCGCAGGTTGGAATTGGGCAGGCGACGAGATCGTAATTTACGACGATCCGGATGATCCAGGTTGGTACCTGGCCTATAACCCGAGGTTGGGAACTTACGTTCACGTACAGTATCTGGGATAGCCATTCTAAGTCCGTGCCGAACTTTGTGCGGGCGGCGATTTCCGCGTTGAGCCCCTGGGCGACGGTCATGCGTCCGGTCTTCCCCGGCAAAAGTTAGCGCCCGCGCTGGGAGAGCGTATCGAAGAACCGCGCCATAAAACGGCTGCTCCGCAGCCGGCCGGACCACAAAAAACGATGGTCCGCCCTACGGAGGTCGTGTGTGAGCGGCCAATCGCAACACCTTGATCTGCCCGGCGCTTTTGCGATTGGCCGATCGGCAACCCCTTTGGGGCACATTCTCACAATCACGACATCATGCAGCCGCAAAACTGCGCTGTACTAGAAACTGGAAAGGTGCATATGGAAAAGCGCAAGATAGGATCGTTAGATGTTACGGTAGCCGGGCTGGGCTGCAACAACTTCGGCTGGCGAATCGATGCGGAGGCGACGGTAGCCGTCGTCGACGCGGCACTCGATGCCGGAATCAATTTCTTCGACACCGCCGATGTCTATGATACGGGTCACAGTGAGGAGTTTCTGGCCCGGGCATTAGGCGACCGGCGAAAAGGCGTCATAGTCGCCACAAAATTCCGCATGAAGATGGGCGAGGGGAAGGAAGGCGCACGTCCGGAGTACATTCGCCAGGCCGCCGAAGCCAGCTTGCGTCGCCTCCAAACCGACTATATCGACCTGTATCAGTTGCATCGTCCCGATCCGGATGTGCCGATAGCCGATACGCTCGGGGCGCTTGACGAACTGGTAAAGGCCGGCAAGGTTCGCGAGATCGGGTCATCGAATTTCAATGCGGCCCAAATACGGGAGGCGGAGGCTGCGGCGCCTGCGGGAACTGCCCGCTTTGTGAGCGTGCAAAACGAATACAGCATGCTCCATCGCGAGCCGGAGGATGAGGTGATCGCCGAATGCCGGCGCTATGGACTCGCCATGCTGCCCTATTTCCCGCTGGCCAACGGTCTGCTGACCGGAAAGTATCGCACCGGCCAGCCCATGCCCAAGGGCAGTCGGGGAGACGCGGCATGGGGTCCTAAGGTGTTTACGGAGGAGAACCTGGCGCTCGCCGGGAAGTTAACAACCTTCGCGGAATCGCACGGCCACACGCTGCTGGAGTTGGCGTTCGCGTGGCTGCTGGCCCAGGAGACCGTGGCATCCGTGATCGCGGGGGCGACGAAGGCGGAGCAGGTCAAGGCGAATGCGGGTGCAGTGAATTGGAGGCTGAGTTCGGCCGATCTGCAGCAAGTAGATCGAATTCTGGGCAAGGTCAAAGCTGCCTGACTTGATTCGCGATTAAGCCGGTTGCTGCCAGTACCCTACTTCCAGAATTTTGCGTACATGAACCGCTTGCTTACGCGCGCGGAACAGCAGGGACTTACGCGAACTTTTGCAATTTGGTACTAGCGCCGCCGCCAGATCAACGTAGTGACGTTCGCGCCGGACTCGATGCTTTCCGTCAAGCTCTCGCCGCCGGGTCCCAGACGGAATCGAATCTCCTCGACTCCGGTCTTTGTCTGTCGCTTGCCGAGCAGCACCGCACCCTCCCACTTCGCCAGTAGCTCACCGCCGCCGCTACCCTCGACCGGATGGTAGCGATCGTCGATCTTCCATTCGCTCTCTTCCGTGCGCTGCTGATGAGGGCTTTCGATCGATTGCGTGACGTGCAGCACCTTGTGCGCAAGCGATGAGATCGTGAGATGGCCTGAAGCCGGCGTCGGCGTGCCGCCAAAATCGGAAGCAGAGAGGTCGAGTTCCCATGTTCCCGAGAGCACGGGATGTTCGGCCAACGCTCGTCCGGGCGTAAGTACAAAACTGAAGAGGCATGCCGGCAGTGTAAAAAGAACGTGCTGAATGAACCTTCGTGTCATCGCTGAAAACCGGGCAGCTTACCTGCCAACGTAATGCCGGCTACCTTGACAAGGTGTACAGCCTACTCTATTTTGTAGAAATGGCCAAGGGCGGGGCCCAATGATCCGGCTTCGCACTGCAGCTATCGGTTTCGCTGTCTTGTTGGTGGCCTTCTGGTTTACCGCCGTCCATTTCGGTGTTGCGGAGAAGCTAGGCGCCCATCCGGCCGCAGTCGAACTGAGCTTCACGCTGTTGCTGGCGCCCTACTGGTTTTTCGGATTCGGTCTTGGCGGTCTCCTCAAGACTAAGCTGACGCGTCCGTTCGAGCGCATTGCAACCGCGGCAGTGTTTATCCTGCCCTACCTTGTGTTCAGTATTTTGCGCGGCGAGTTTCGCCCAGGCCTGTGTGCGGAACTGCTGCTCGCCATTCTGGGACTCACCGCGTTGCTCGAGTTCGTCCACGCAAGCTGGGCTGATTATTGCGCTCTTCTGGCCGTCGCGCTGATCATCGAGAAGCATGTCTTTGCCGCCGCGTGGCCCATACCGGGATTGAGCGGGCTCGAGAAGTTCCTCTTCGTCGACGTGATGCTGTACGAATATCTGGTGGTCCGAACAAATATCGAAATCGGCTTCGATTTTCGAGCACGCATAAGCGATTTCGCCGTAGGTCTCCGGGAATTCGCGTTCTATGCTCCGTTCGCGCTAGCCGTGGGCTTCGCGCTCGGCTTTCTGCATTTGCACCAGACGCCCGGTACTCTCGCAAGTTTCGCCGCGGGCTGGTTGTTTACGCTGTTCTTTGTCGCGCTGCCCGAGGAGATCTTCTTTCGGGGGATTCTCCTGACCGTTCTCGAGAGGAAGACCGGCACGCGTGCCGCTCTGCTGGTGAGCTCGGCACTATTCGGCCTGGCGCACTTCAACAAGCGGGCCGTATTTAACTGGCGCTACATAATCATGGCAGCTATAGCCGGAGTGTTTTATGGACGGTCTTATTTAGCGAACCGGCGGATATTAAGTGCCGGAGTAACTCATGCGACTGTCGATACCGTATGGTCGATCTGGCTCAGGTAAGGCAGACTGACCTAGGCTAACAGCGCCTGTTCGGCGCGTACCCAGTCTTCCTGCGGATTGCCGTCCTGATAACCGCGCTCCGCCCAATAAGAGTAGGCCAGCTTAGCGATCTCCTCGGATGAAACGATCTTCGCTACGGGGACTTCCGGTTGGGCCACGGCGGGCGGCGCGGCAACAACGGACTCTACTACAACTGCGGGTGCTGCTGAAGGAGCGGCTAACGGCTCCTCGACAACCGCTTTCGAGTGTTTTGCGGCGCGCGCACCTGGGGCCTTGTCGGAGGTTTTAGTTCTTGCATTCCTCGCGGAAGGCACGGCGTTTGCAGACACTTTGGGCTCGGAAGGGTTAAGCTTTCTCAAAACATAAACTCCAGAATTGGATTTTTGCGTACTACCGACAATTATACTTCCCGATGCCGTTGGCTGCATTACAAATTAGAGAAAACATTTTGTATCTGGAAGATAATTCACACTTCGATTAGACTTCGTTAATCCACTTGACGGCAGCGCCCTGCTTATGCCAGCCGTGCCCGCGCGATGCGATATAGTGGCAGCAGTTGCGCAATCTCTTCACAGCCGTGGTGCTGGTGTGCGCGCTACCTCTCGCGGGAGGCAACGCCGCGTCCTCCTCTCGTCCTTCGATCCTGATCACCGGCATCAACAACGTTATCGCTCCCGTTACCGTCGAAATTGTAGCGAGGGCGATCGATCAGGCTGCCAAGGAAAACGATTCCGTGATTGTGCTGCGGATCGATACGCCGGGCGGGCTCATGGATTCGATGCGCGATATCATTCAGCGCATCATCGCCTCACCCGTGCCAGTGATTACCTGGGTTGCGCCCTCTGGCGCACGCGCCGCCTCCGCCGGCTTCTTTATTCTGGAGGCGGGCGACGTGGCGGCCATGGCTCCCGGCACCAATACCGGCGCCGCACATCCGGTGATGATCGGCGGCGAGATGGATCCCATCATGAAGCAAAAGGTGGAGAATGACGCGGCGGCTTCGCTGCGCAGCGTCACCTCGCACCGCGGACGCAACAGCGAACTGGCCGAAAAAGCCATTCGCGAAAGTAAGTCTTTTACGGAAAAAGAGGCGCTGGACGACAAGCTGATCGAACTCATAGCCGCTAACGAGCACGATCTCATCACGCAACTCGACGGCCGCACGATCACACGATTCAACGGCAGCCAGACGACTCTCCATCTGCGTGACCCCGAAGTCCGGACCTATGAACCCAACTGGCGCCAGCAGATCCTTTCGGCTGTCAGCGATCCGAACATGGCGCTGATTTTACTGGTGATCGGCGCAGTCCTGATCTACGTGGAGTTCGTTCATCCCGGCATGGTCCTACCAGGCGTATTCGGCGCCGTGCTGCTGCTGGTGGCACTCTCGGCGCTCTCGGTGCTGCCGATCAACTGGTTGGGCGCGGGGCTGCTGATCCTGGCTTTGACCATGTTCGTGCTGGAAGCCAAATTCGCGACGCACGGAATCCTGACGGCGGGCGGAGCGGCCTGCATGGTCCTGGGCGCGGTGATGCTGGTCGACAGTCCGCTGCCCGAGTTGCGCATTCATCTCTCCACCGCGATTTCGGTGGCGTTGCCCTTTGCCATCATTACCGCTTTTCTGCTCTCGCTGGCGGTCCGCGCCCGCGCCAATAAAGTCGTCACCGGCGTGGAAGGCATGATCGGCGAGATTGGAGTGGCCATGGAGGATCTCAGGCCCGAAGGCCGGATCTTTGTTCACGGCGAATATTGGAATGCGGTTTCCTCCTCGCCGGTCGCGTCAGGTGGACGCGCCCGCGTGCTGGCGGTCGACCATCTCAAACTGGAGGTCGAGCCGCTTGGGGAGAAGGAAAGCTGACACGAAAAGCTGAGGATCGCTTGTTTCCCGGCGAAGTTACGAAAGGGTGGTTGAGTGATGTTAATCGCTATAGCCGTTGTGCTGATTTACCTGCTGTCCTCGATCAAGATCATCACGGAATACGAAAGAGCCGTCATCTTCCGTCTGGGACACGTGCTGCCGAATCCGAAAGGACCCGGCGTCATTCTGGTATTCGTGCCGTTCGATCGCATGGTGCGCATCTCGCTGCGAGTCGACACCATCGAAGTCCCGCCGCAGGACGTCATTACGCGCGATAACGTGACGGTGAAGGTGAATGCCGTGATTTATTTCCGGGTGCTCCAGCCGCGGCTGGCGGTAGTTGAAGTCGCCAACTTCCTGTACGCGACTTCGCAACTGGCGCAGACGACGCTGCGCAGCGTGCTGGGCGAGGTCGAACTGGACCAGTTGTTGAGCCAGCGGGAGAGTCTGAACATGCGCCTGCAGTCCATTCTGGATCAGCACACGTCGCCATGGGGAGTGAAGGTGACCATGGTAGAGGTCAAGCAGGTGGATATCGCGGAACAGATGATCCGCGCGATCGCCAAACAGGCCGAGGCCGAACGCGAACGACGCGCCAAGATCATTCACGCCGAGGGGGAATACACCGCTGCCGAAAAGTTGGCCATGGCCGCGGAAGTGCTCCAGAAGCAGCCGGCGGCCCTGCAACTGCGCTATCTTCAGACATTGGCCGAAATCGGAGTCGAGAAGAACACCACCGTGGTTTTTCCCTTGCCGCTTGACATTCTGTCAAATTTGAACCGCGCACTGGAATCCTACGCGAACGGCGGCGACAATAGAGGTGACGGCCATAAACAGAACTGATAAACAATGACTCGAACCGACGGCGAACACGAACTGGTCCTCGGCAACAAACAGTTGTTGAGCGCATTTTTTGTTGTAGTGATCCTGCTGGGTGTTTTCTTTACGATGGGCTATTTTGTCGGTAAAAATACCGCAACGGCTGGATTCAACGCGGGTCCGGCGTCTGCGGGAGGCACGCGTCCCGACGCGGCCGGGAAGGCGCTCGATACGGGGTCCGCGCCAGAAGGCGGGCCCCCCGAAAGCACGTCCGCAGCGGTGGATCCGAATGCGGCCAGCACGCCTGCACCTTCCGCGCCGAGCGCGCCTCCGCCAGATTCAAGAGGTGACGCCACGAGAAGTGACTCGACCAGAGGCGAGACGAAGGCCGCGCCTCCGGCCGCGACGGCTGGCGAGTTCGGCATCGATTCACCGTCTGGTAAGAAGGAGACGATGGCGCAGCCCAGCAGCGAGGAAATGTATCTGCAAGTCTCGGCTGTTCGCCGGCCCGACGCTGACAATATGGTCAAGGTGCTGCGCGAACGCGGGTTTCCGGCACTGTTAGGCGAGAGCTCCAAGCAGGGACTTTTTCGCGTACTGGTAGGTCCGTTCAAAAGCAATGGCGAAATGGGTCATGCCAAGGCGGATTTGAAATCCAAGGGTTTTGATTCCATCGTGGCAAAATAATCAACAGACCCGACATTTACTGGGCCGCGACCGTGAGAAGCTGAGAAGAAATGGTCCGCAAGCGGACCTGGCAGGCGAAAACCGCCTGCCCCACCATGCGATGCCGAACACCTTTATTCAGATCGACCCCAATCCGAGTCCGCGCCTGCCCGAATGGGCGCGCAGGAACCGCACGCACTTCGAGTCGCTGCACCGTTTGAAGACCGGCCTGCGCGCTCTGAATCTTCACACCGTCTGCGAATCGGCGAGATGCCCTAACATTCACGAGTGCTTTCACCGGGGCGCCGCGACCTTCATGATCCTGGGCAATCGCTGCACCCGCGGCTGTGGTTTCTGTTCCGTGCCCAAGGGCCATCCGACGAAACACGATATGGCGCTCGATCCAGCCGAACCACGGAATGTTGCCCGCATGGCCGCGGAAATGAACCTGCGCTACGTGGTGATCACCAGCGTCAATCGTGACGATCTCGAGGATGGCGGCTCTCATCATTTCGCACAAACCGTTCGCGCCGTCCGGGAAGCTTTGCCCGATTCCCGCGTGGAGGTGCTAACACCCGATTTTTGCGGTGACACGAGCGCTGTCGCGCGCGTGCTCGATGCCGGGCCTCACGTCTTCAACCACAACATGGAGACCATCCCCCGCCTTTACCGGCGGGTACGCCCGCAAGCCGATTTCCGCCAATCACTGGATGTCCTTGCCTTTGCACGGAAGCATCGTCCCGAGGTGATGACCAAATCGGGGTTCATGGTGGGTCTGGGCGAGACCGAGCCGGAGGTATTCGAGCTGCTGCGCGATCTGCTTGCGTCCCAAGTGGACGTTGCGACCATCGGCCAGTATTTGCAGCCGACGCGCCGGAACCTGAAAGTCAGCGAATACGTGACTCCGGAACAGTTTAATCGCTATCGGGACTTCGGACTTTCCATCGGCTTGAAGATGGTGTTTAGCGGACCGCTGGTGCGTAGCTCGTACATGGCCGATGTGGTCAACGACGAGGCGGGACGCGTGTGAAGTCGGGGGTGAACTGGTTGCTGGCCGCGCTGTCCGGCATCCTGCTGGTACTTATTTTCCCCAAGTTCGATTTTACATACCTGGCCCCATGCGCCTTGACGCCGTTGACCGTTGCGGTAGCGCGCGAACCTCGCGCTCTGGTGCGCTTCGGTATGGGCTACCTCGCCGGCCTGATCTACTGGTGCGGCGTGAACTACTGGATCCAATTCGTGCTCGACGTGCATGGCGGCACCGGGCCGGTGCTCGGCTGGGTACTTTTCGCATTATTCTGCGTGGCCAAGTCGATTCATATGGGCGTGTTCGCGCTGCTGGCCGGATGGGCCATCCGGGTGCCGTGGGCGGCGATCGCCGTACCTGCGCTGTGGGTTGCGATCGAATGGACTCATGGGCCGCTCGGCTTCGCGTGGCTCGACCTGGGCAATGCCGGGGTCGATATGGGCGTCCCGCTGCGTCTCGCCCCGATCACCGGCGTTTACGGCTTGTCGTTCCTGTTCGCCCTGATGTCGACGGCACTGGCGCTCGCGTTCCTCCGCCGCCCCCGGCTGCAGATCGTGCCACTCCTGTTGATCCTGGTGCTCTACGCGCTGCCCTCGTTGCCGGAAGCGCAGCGCGGCTCGGCGAGCGCCATTCTCGTTCAGCCTGATATCTCGGATGACCAGGTTTGGAACCCTGCGACCTTCGAAGCCACCGTCCAGCAGATGGAACTGCTCTCGACGTTCGCGGCCCGGAACGCGGCCAGACAGCCAGACTTGCTCGTATGGCCCGAGGTTCCCGCGCCCTTCTATGAAAAGACTCCAGAACTGGCTGAAGTCGCGCGCCGCACCGGACAGAACGGCCTTACTTACTTCCTCGCCGGCGTGGTCGGCCGAGCCCAGGATGGCCAACCGCTGAACTCAGCCGAGCTATGGTCTCCCGAGGGCATCGAATTGAGCCGCTACGACAAGGTCAACCTGGTGCCGTTCGGGGAGTTCGTACCGTGGCCGCTGGGCTACCTGGCCCGCAAGATCTCGACCGAAGCCGGCGACTTCGAACCGGGTACCCGCGTGGTAGTCAGCCAGGAAAACGGTCATCGCATCGGGACGTTCATATGCTACGAATCGGTATTTCCGAACTACATCCGCAAATTTGTCCTGCAGGGCGCGGAGGCCTTGTTCAATTTGTCCAATGACAGTTGGTTCGGGCGAAGCGGCGCGCGGTACCAGCATCTTGACATCGTGCGCATGCGTGCGGCTGAAAACCGGCGCTGGATCCTGCGCTCGACCAACGACGGAATTACCGCAGCCATCGATCCCGCGGGCCGCATCGCACGGATAGCCCGGTCGTTCCAGCCAGTCTCGGCGAGGGTCGATTTTAGCTATTTGAAAGAGACGACGTTCTACACTCGCTGGGGGGATTGGTTTGTAGCGCTGTGCGCGGCGATCGCTACGCTGGGAATCGTATTCGGCGTCCGGGTAGGGTGAACCCGGTCCGCCCGGGTGGCCAGATTCGTCCGGAGCCGCGCCCCTTGCCAGCGAAGGTACAGGGTCGAGGCCAGCATTCCGAAACCGGTCCCGATGCACACCGTAGTCAACGTGGCGGGCCTTGCCGTCACCAGCGGCCATGCCAGAACGAAAGATATGTTGCACAGCACCATCAACAGGTTGGCTAAGAAAATGTGCGGGCTTTTCCCAAACCCCAAGAGCGAGTACCAGGCCTGGACTCCCCAAAGGCTCGTGTAACCTCCCAGGATCAGGATCCTGAACACGTGCGGAAGCTCCGGCGTGAATCTGCCGCGCAACCACCACCGCAAACCGGATGCGCAGAAGAGAAAAATCACCAGAAAAAGCAGCGTCCCGCCGTAGAGGACGACCTGTAGCCCGTGGCGATCCGCCCAGGCCAGACGGTCGTGTGCCTGCTGCGGGTCGACGGCATTCAGACTGCTGAATTCGGGCGTGAGCGAGCGGAATCCGCTTTCCACGAACGAGCGGATTTTAAGGGCTGCAGTATAGGAAATATCGTAGACCGGCACGGCGGCGATGCCTGCGAAGCGGGTGACGAAGAGCTTGTTCAGCGGGTTAAACGCGGTGCTTAGAACCGATGCCCCAAACACCCACGATCCGAAGTTCAGGAGACGGCCGAGCCGGTGCTGGTCCCAGGTGAAGCGCATCCAGGTTCCCGAGTGCGTAATCCGGCGAATCAGCACCAGGCTCACAACGTTCAGGAACAGCGTCCCGGCGGCATTCGCGATCAGCAGGCCCCAGACTCCGCAGCGCAGCTTGAACAGCACGATCGCGGCCGCTACCGTCAGAACCTGCCCCGTTAATTGCGAGTAGTTGACCAGGTCATAGCGCCCGAGCCCCGCCACAGTCGAGTTCAATGCATCGGCCATCAGGGCATAGACGGAAAGGACAGCGATATACGGAAGCATCCAATAAGCCATTTCAGCGTTGGCGCCGCTGATTCCGAAGATCGCTATCAGGGGATGGCGCATCCACACGATCCCGCACACCAGGACAGTCCCGCTCGAGGCCAGGGAAAACATACCGCAACTGACGTACTGGTAAACGCCATCGACGTCGCCTGCCGCGAAATCCTCAGCCACCAGCTTCAGCAGCGCTGGAGACAGCCCCAGGTTGCCCAGTTGCGCCATCGCCAGGACGGTCGACAACACGAGCCATAGCCCGTATTGCTCGTAGCCCAGGAAGTGAAGATACACCGGATAGGCGATGCCGATGACCAGCGTGCTCAAAAGAGCGGTTCCCAACGACGAAATGATATTGAGGCTCAGCTGCGACTGAAGAGTCAGCAGAGTCCGCAGGCGTGAGATCAGGTCTTCCAAGTCATCTGGTGCTATTTCTCCGCGGTTTATCTCAATAATTTCTTCTTGGAGATGTGGTCGCGGTAAAACTTCGCCAAACCCTCAAGGGATCGCCCCATTCGACCGATACAGCCTGATGAGGGCTGGAAATGTGTCAAACTACGCCGCGAACATAACGATACCCGATCAAGTGCCGCCCGGACCAACAACCCCGCGGCCGTTTATGCTCTCGCGCACTCCCTGGCGTCAGGAGAGCTTGCGGGTCAGACTGGGTCCGCTTCCTTTTCCATTCGCCCTGCTAATGGTGGTCGGGTTTGCGCTCGGAGTGGAGCTGCAGTTTACCGGCACTCTGTTTCTGGGCGAAATTTTGCTCGCCATGATCGCGTTTTTTGGGGTCTTCCTCAATCTTGGGAACTCGAGGTTCTGGACCAAGCACCTTTACTGGTTCATGGTCTCCCTGGCAGTAACCTGCCTCGCCTACGTTCTTACCGACATTTCTGTTGGCACTCCGGTGGATAACCTCTTGCGTGGCTGGGCACGGATGGGGTTCCTGGCGACGGACGTCCTTGGGCTATACGCGATCGGCAGGAAGAACCGGTACAATCTGTTCCCGCTCTTCCTGGGTTTGGTCTTCTCCGCACTACTCATGCCGCACAGCAGCTTGCAAGGTGATTTTGCGATCAAGTGGAAGTTCGATCTGAACTTCTCCTGGGTCAGTTCGGTCTGCATCGTAGCGGGCTTTTTCGGCAAACGCCGGGCGGCGGTTTACGCGCTTCTCAGTTTAATCCCGGTAGGCATCATGAGCGTTGCGCTTGACTCGCGTCTGGTGGGTGGGGTGTGTATCGCGGTTGCCGTCGTGCTTTTGGCCCAGACGCTCGCCGCGCGTCGGCTAAGAAACCTTCTGTTGGTGGTCCTGGTGCTGGCGGTCTCGGCGGGAGCTGCCGGAACCTACTATCTGCTCAAAGGTACCAATCAGGAATTCGCGGAGCGCCGTTCAGGATCCAACCTGGCTCGCGTGACCGCGATTTTTACGGCGATCCAGCTCATCGGCCAGCATCCGTTCGTGGGGACCGGCTCCTGGAACATCAGTGAGGCGCACCTGAACCTGCACCGGGCCATCACGAGCAACCTCGGCGGAAAGTACGTCGCAACAGGTATGGCTCTAGGCCACTCCCAGATTCTGCAGGCAGCCGTGGAAGGGGGGATTTTCGGGTCCACGTTTTTCGTCTTCTTCCTGGTGCAGCTGATCCAGTCCTTATGGTGGGTCGTGAGACGCCCGCTCGACCGGTTTTCAGCGTTCGCTATGTTCAACCTCATCATGTGCCTTTGGCACTGCCTGTTCAGTCCGCAAGGCTACTCACAAAGAATTGAGATCGCAACGGGAGTTTGCATCTGCCTGTTGATGGCCGCAGAAAAGAAGGGGTGGCGCAAGCGGATTCAGTGGGATTAATGCCAGCGCCAGAACTGAAAGCGAGAGGACTCGCATTAGTGGCGCAGGCGGTTTCGCCTGCGAGTCTGGATGGCAATCAGCCTGCCATCCTGGTGAAAATGTCCTGGCCTAGTCTATTACCTACTTGCAAAAGTTCGCGCAACCACTTCCTCAAGCAAGCGGTTCCGTACGCCAATTTTTGCAAGTTGGTACTAGTGAGAGCCGGACGCGGCAGCGGGTTGCTGGGCGAAATCGAGGTAAGCCACATTGATCGGCTGCCAGGTAGGTATATCGGTCGCGCGAACGCTGACCGTGTAATCTCCCGCGGCCGGTATGATCACGTTTCCGGCGCCGAAAGTTACGAAATTATTCCAGCCGTTGGTATTCTTCGCGCTCAAAGTCAGCGATCCGAGCGCCGGTTGCCCTCCGATATCGATGGTGGCTGACGAGTCAACGGCTCCATTCGCGTACAGGCCCGTGACAGCGTACGTTCCGGCTGCCGGAAAATGCGCTAGCCACGAGATACTTCCCAGACCATTGATCCAATATCCGATAAAGGAAATCCCGTCCTGCGTAAATAGACTTAGGTCGGGCCCATTCAGGGTCGCGGCATCGGCGGTCAAATGCAAACCCATGATGACGGGACGCAAGTCGATGTGCGCAATATTCATGGCGCCGGAAGCCTGGACGGTAATATCGCAGTCACCGGCAGCGGCGGCGCTGAGGTAGCCGGCGTTAATGGTCTCAAACTGCTCCCAACCAGCAGTTTGGTTCATTAGAAAAGACAGCGTCTGGCCATTGCAACCGGTCAACTGAAAGGTGGGCGCTCCCTCCGCGGCGGAGCCGGTGACGGTCACCGCATAAGTTCCCGGTGAGGCGAGAGCGGCGGTCCAGGTAGCGGTCTCCCCCGCCTCATCGAAATAGCAGCTTGCTGTCAGGCCAAACTGGAGCCGCTGGATTGAGGATTGATTCAAAGTCGCCTGGCTACAGCTCAGGCGTAGGGTTCCGTTGCCGTTCGGAGGGATTCCGCTCAGTTTCAGTCCGGTGATCTTCAAGACATAGGCGTAACCGGTTTCAGGGGGGCTCGACGGCATGTTCACCATCAGCCCGGCGGGTGTCTGGCTCCAGGTCAACTGACCGTCATACCCCAGCAGTTGCACGCTGCTGATCACACCCGAGACCGGCGCGGGACTGGTCGACGAAAGCGACGTGATCGTGGCTTGCGGTCCCGGCCACGCGAGCAACGCCGCATAGAGAATATTTCCCTTGCGAGTAAACCGTATGTCACTTCCGGCGAACGCGGGAGGGTGCGAATTGTCGCTGTAAGCAGCGACCGTGAAGACGTTGGTACCTTCCCCGTAGACATTCCATGGACGCGTACCGTAGATACTCTCGCCGTTCACAGACAACCAGTGCCCCATTTGATGCAGGATCTGCTGCGCCTCCGGCGGAATCGTGCCATCCGACTCAGGTCCCACATTCAGGAGTAGGTTCCCGTTCTTACTGGCATCGTCGATCAATTCCGTGATCAGCCAGCCGGGATCCTTATAAATGGCATTGGTCGTATATCCCCAGGAGCCAACGACCACCGAAGTGTCTTCCTGCCAGGCGTCCGGACTGATTTGAGCTTCCGTGCCCAGTTCTACGTCGAAGGTCGCGGTATGGCCGGGATAGCCATCTTTTTCCGTCATAACAACATCTTTATTCCACATCGCGGCGCGGTTGTAGAGATGCGCGCCGAGGTTCTGCAGATAGGGGACGTCTCCAGGGTCGCCGAGCCCATTGTCGAGATACAGTAAATCCGGCTGGTAGGCGTCGACGGAGGCGGCGGCGTGAGCGAGCCAATTACTCAAGAAACCGTCGTTCGGAGCGGTCGTGGTCGGCATAGCGGGTCCATAGAGGTCCGCATATGCCGGATTCTGGACATCCGAACCTGGGTCACCCATGCCCGGGTTGAAGTACGACCACAGGTAGATGCGGTGATTCGAGAGCCCGAACGCCAGACCTCTCTTGCGCACCGCCGTCGCGAGGGCGCCCGTGGAGTCCACATGCGGACCCATGTTCAACGAATTATAGGCGTTCAACGGGTTATTCCACATGGAGAAGCCGTCGGCGTGCTCCGCAACCGGCACGATAAACTTAGCGCCCGCACTCTTGAACAGCTCCGCCCACGCGTCCGGATCGAATTGGCTCCCGGTGAACATCGGGATGAAATCCTTATAGCCAAAGGAACTCAAGGGCCCATAGGTCGCGAGGTGGTGACTGTACTCGTCGGAGCCCACCACATACATGTAATGCGGATACCATTCCGTATCCCAGGCAGGGACGGAAAAGACGCCCCAATGCAGGAATATTCCGAATTTTGCATCCCGATACCAGTCGGGAACCTGATAGCTGCTGAGAGCCGCAAAGTCCGGCCGGTATGGTCCGGCTGCTACAACCTGGTCAACGGTCTGGAGAATCTCCGACTGTTTGGCGAGGTCGTCGGCGTTCACGGCAGCGGATGTACTGAAGAAAATGAAGGCGCAAAGCCGGAGGGTGCAAATGCTATGTCTAGAGAAGTCCACATAGGAAAGTGCACATCCCAGGGATTATTCTCATCAAAATTGTCGCCGTCTGCCCGGCCGCGGCCAGGGCGGGAGTCAACCCGCCCTGACGTCGCACCTTCTAATGAATGGTCACACTATACGCGGGGCTGCAAGCCGGCGCCGGCCCTGCCGAACATACCGAGAGCTGTGCCGTACCGGTCAGGTTCGCCGGCAGCATCACGTTGACCTGCTGCAATCCGGGAACTCCCGGCGCCGGCCCCGAGTACACTGATTGCAAGCTCTGGCTCCCAATGTTTACCGTCGCCCCCGCAACTGGCGGCAGACCCGTCAGGTAGATCTGCAGAGTGCTTCCACTGGCTGCCGGGTTGGTCGGCGAGTTTACCGAATTGTCCTGGTTCACCACGCCGCTCGGGAAAATGGCCGGTGACGCATTTACCAGGTTGACACTGACTGGTGCACTGCTCAGGCTACCCACGGAGACCTGCAACTGGGCCGAAGTCTTGCCCATGAGCGAACCGGGCACCAGCAGGTTGATCTGCGTTGGGCTGTTGTACGTCGTGGTGGCTGCGACGCCGTCGAAGGTAACCGTGACATTGTTTCCGGCCAGGGAGGTTCCAAATAACGACGCCAGCGAACCGGGCACCAGCGATGAAATATTCCCGTTCGCCGCGTTGGATACCTGGGTGATGAGCGGCAGGGCCTGACCCACCGTGAAAACCACCGGAACCGACTGGCTCCCGGCCGCCGGACCGGCATCCACGGTAATCGTTGCATTGTAAACTCCCGCGGCCAGGTTCGCCGGATTGGCATGAACGCCGACCGTCGCGTTGCCCACCCCCGAAGTGGGAGTTAGCGTAAGCCAACCCGACCCGTTCTGATAGTTTGCGCTCACGGTCCAGGCCATGGTGCCGCCTCCCGTATTGATAAACGGCAAATAGCCCACCGTGGTCGCCCCACCGGACGGCGCACTGAGAGTAACCTGGGACGTGTTCAGTTTCAGATGCGGGAAGTAGCTGGCCGAACAATCGCCGATCACGGTGCAATCGCCCGGCGGCGTGACAGCTACGAAGCGCGGAACCGGATCCGTCATGTCCGCAATTCCCACCGTTGAAACCGGGGCGAAGGAGACCGACTCCCCGCCGTACGACCCGGGCGCCGTAGCGGACGTAACGCCAACGAACGTGGGAATCTGCGCGCTCTCCTGGACGTTCGGATTGGCATCGACTACCTCATATACAACAAAAGCGGAGCCGTTGTTATTCTGGAGCGCAGTCGCGGTGGTCAGCGTCAACGGCGGCATGCCTCCCGTCGGCGGCCGGTAGAAGGGAGCGCCACCCGACCCGTCGGGGTTCGGATTGGTCACCCGCGCCAGCAGAAGCGAGCCGGTTGTGGAGGACGCGTAGGTGCCCGGCGACTGCGGTACCCCCATATCGCCGCCAGCCGTTTGTTGCAAAGCACTGGAACCTGCGACCAGGTCCGGGACCACCAGTTGTATTGACGACGGGAGGTTGGAGTACGTGATCATGATGCGCGTCCCCGTGTCCGAATTCGCGTCTTTTGGAATAAAGGCGTTGGAGAAGCCCTCGGTGACTCGCGTAGTGTTGAATCCCACCCCGGCTGCAAAGAGGTTCTGCATGGTCAGCGTGCCCGGCAAGGGAGCCCCTGCGCCATAGCTCTGGTCGGTGCTTTGGGATGAAAGCAAGCCGCTGGCCAGCGCGCCCAGTTGTACCTGGGTGCTGGTCAGGGTCAGGCCGGTGGCGATCAGATTCGCCGTCAGAAGGGGCGAGGTGCCGCCGGCCGCGGAATTGGCGTTCACCCGGAGATTATCGATGTGGATCACCACGGTACCGTCCGATCCCGGCGTGAAGGTGATCCCCGAAATGTTGACGTTGTTGTTGCCGACCAGTTGAATACTGGCCGGAGCAGGTTGTTGAAATCCGTCGGTTGTCACTGAAACGACGACGTCCGGCGTGCTGTTCGTGGACAGATGATTGGTGATATTGACCGTGGTAAAAATGCTCACCATGGCGGTTGCGGAAACGCCGGCTTTGGCTCCGAAACAGGACAGGGTGAGATTGGTGGCGGCTTCCGTCAAACCCTCACTCCGCAAGTGCGAGACGCCGGCATTCGGCACACACGACGGAAACTGTTGAGCGGCGAGGGCGGAAGAGAAGAGTATAAGGCCAAAAAGTATTTTAAAGTACGAGACTGACGATCCAGCCTGAGTGTTACGTGGCATCGATCCCTAGTCTACAGGATTGGCAACCCCGCGCAACCGAACCAGCGTAGCCCGGACGCAATCTCCCTGCCAAAGAAGGAGCCCGGCACTCCCGAATACGAATGCTTCACGGTCGGCCCGGGGGTGCCCACAAGAGCCAACCTATGACCCGAAATGCTCCGCGCTATCGGGCCATTAGCCAGCAATAAGCGATCAGGCAGGACTTGCTCGTCGACTGGACGTACAAGAGGATTGACGCTACTGGTGGGCGCTCCGAGGTCTTCTCGCCGGGACCCCGTGGAGCATGCCCTCGACGCTTATGTCCTCATCAATCTCAGGCCAGCGAATCCCCGAACCACTACCAATGATCTCAAACTGTGCGCGCTGTTCCGGAGTCGCTTCAGCGAGCCGCCAGGACCACGCCAACGGAACGGTGATCGTCCGTCCGTCCGTCAACTGGGCGGCAATTGTGTCGTCAGTGATTGAAACGTTTTGAATACGAGCCTCTACATTAGCCGCAATGCTCATTCCAAGCCTCCAAAATCGACTCCAGGTTGAGTGCTATCAGGGCGCGGATCTGATTCAATTCTCGTGCCGAAAAACCGTCGTTGCGGCCCAGAGCCAGGGGCGAGAGCCAATACTTGCAGACCTTGCTCTCGCGTTGAACGTGAACGTGTCCGGTTCGTTGCAGTCGAAGCTCTAAAAGAAGAACCGATACGGCCCGGCAATGTGCTTGATAGTCGGCATTGAGTAGCTTCATCGCCACACACGATTTATCGTATCGCAAGCCACTTCCGCGAATGCGGTTACGCGTCCGAGCGAGGTGACGGGGACCCAAGCAGGATCAACAGGCCTGTCCGTTTTGTCGTTATGCCCCAGTAGATAACTTCCGGACATCCTCAGGATCTTCAAGGTCTTCCTTTGCCATCGTCTACGCGTAACGGAAGGGTCTGTGTCCGGTGGTCTTCCAAAAGTACGCGAGGATGATGACACTCGCGACGGCCGCGTAGGCACACCACAGTGAGGTGAATGCATACCGCTTGACCGCCATCACGGTCAGCAGTATGACTAAATTCGCCGCCCCGAAGATGATCATGTCTGTGATTTTGGAAAAGAAAAGTGAACCACACGTTGCGATTACGTACGCCACCGCCACCGCCGTATTATTCGTGGCCGGATTAATGTACACGATGCTGTTACCCCTGACGAATACCTGCAGCGAATAGGCAGTCAACGCCCATAACATGTACAGGGTTGTTAAGCCACCGATCAAGAGGAATGGCAGCATCCGCCTACGACTTTTGCCATTAGGCTCGAACAGTATGACGCTTAGAGGCAGTAGAAATGGGAGGAGCCCCTGGGCATAGAGCATGAACGCCGCGCCCATGTCGTGTGCTACCGCTGGGGAGAGAGTGCCATCCAACCCGAGCCACACGAACCCCTCGATGAACTGGTGAACGGCGAAAAGCGCAGGTAGCGCGGCAAAGAGCAGCTCCCGCCTGTGCTTCACCTTCGTTAGAGTAAGAACCCCGATGGTCCCCAGAACTCCACTGCCGACAAAGTTCACTGCGGCTGAAACGCACACTTCTCATCTCCTCCTTGCTTTTGTCGTCCAACATCTCACGTCTAAAGTCTGTTACGGCTTTTCGATCCCTCGTAGGAGTAGAGTTTGTCGCCGCCTGAAAACGACATTAGCGTTTTACCCAGTGTACTCTGTCAGGAGTCGGACGGGCTTCGCGCCGTTCATTTTCAAAATGAGGGTGAATCGACTGACGCCGTCCCGGAGGCAATCTCTCAGAAGCCGTTTCGGTCTCACGCCCAAGTGTATCGTTACGACATCAGCGGCGAAAGCATGCACGCGAAGCGTCCGCTGGTTAGATTAGCAGCCTGTGGCTGAAGTCTCTCCAGCGCACGAGAGCAGGCGAAAACGCCTACTCCACAACCAAGAATCAACTGTTTGCAAGCCTTGTAGAGTGGGCCTTTAGCCTGCGTCGACTTCTGCCACAAGGCTGTTAGGCTAAGTTCAAGTCACGTCGTGTTCACTTGGCCTGCTAGTGACAACAACTGCGGGAGTTTGGAGGGCACTTCGACCGGCAATCGCCCGATCATCTGCAGCAGTCCATTTGCCATGAAGTGGCGACTCCCACGCGGTTAGGCTGGTAACTCGGGCTAGCATCGGGAACAAACTTCGCGCTACAGCCGTCGAATCGTGCTAAGGAGGGTGGATTAATGTCCGTGTTCTGCCAAGCGGTCGTATACTTGCTCGTGGCTTTGCCCGCCGTCGCTCAGTCGCAAGCATTTGCAACGATCACTATAAAACCTGCTCGGTCAACCGTCCCGCGCAACGCACACTTGCAGGTGCTGCCTAACGGAGACTTGTTTGCGCGTGCGGTACCCGTGATTACGCTTTTGAGTTACGCTTACGACGTGCCGGTCAACCCGTCGCCGCGTCTTTCCCGTCTTCCCGACTGGACTCTTCGTGAGAAGTACGATATCGAAGCGAAAGCGCCCGCCAACGCCATCCCTCCCAGTCTTCAGAACAGCGAAGTACGAAGCCGAATTCAGCAAATGATCCGCGGGTTGCTCGCGGATCGGTTCAGGCTCGTGATGCGGGTTGAGAATAAAGCGATGCCGGTTTATGCTCTTACGGTATCCAGCCGAGGTCCGAAGCTCCAGAAGTCGGCCATCGTCGAGAAAGACTGCACCTTCGATACCGACGCGGAACCTTGCCATAACTTTGTAGGCGGCTTGGGCCATCCCCTGATCGCAAAAGCCATAGATATGGACGACCTGGTCCATTACATTGGGAACTGGACAGATTTGCCAGTCGTGAACCGCACGGCACTCAACGGGCTATTCACCGTAAACACGGAAGGCTGGGCCCCCATGCGGCTGCCCCCTCCGCCACCGAACGCCACCCCGGCCGCGAACCCCTTCGCCGGCCTTCCCACAATCTTCACGGTCCTGGGCAAACTCGGTCTCGAACTGAAGCGACAAGAGGACCTGATGTTGACGGTATACACCGTGGAGCGCATCGAGCGCCCGACCGCCAACTGACGATCACGGTCTATTACGCGCGGCTCAAGCAACCCGCGCTCATTTTCGACAAATCAAGTTTCTGCTACGCGGCTGGGTCCACCACCGGATTGTGCCGAGTGGTTCCTGGTAAACAACAGCGGGCCGAGGATTCGACGTCAGTTTCCTGAGTGCCTCAATATAAAAGTGACTACTCGTCCTTGATCATGCGGCGTAGATCTTTCATCCGCTCCTTGAGATCCTGCGTGGCATCCTGCACCTGGTTGGTATCGTAAATGACGCGAGGTGTGAGGAAGACCAGCATTTCCGTGCGGGCCGTGGTGTAGCTCTTGTAGCCGAAGAGTCCGCCGATGTACGGGATTCGCGACAGGAAGGGAATGCCGGTGGTACTCATGCCGGTTTGCTCCTGGATAATGCCGCCGATTGCGATGGTGTCGCCGTCCGAAACCGTCACCTGGGTGCTGACCGTTCTTTGCTGGAAGGAGGGCGACTGGATGCCACCGGCCGCCGGAGCGATGGGCTGGCTGTAATTCTGGTTGATCACCAGCGTCACCACGCCGCTCGCGTTGATGCGGGCCACGATTCCCAGGGTTACGCCGGTGGCTTGTTCAGAGATGGTGTTGGCGAAGAGCGAACTTCCGGATTCCTGAACTCCGGTTACGGCCTGAGACTGCAGCGTCGGCACCGATTCGCCCACATTGATGGCAGCCGGGATGCTATCCGTAGCGATAATGCTGGGAGACGCCACCAACTTGGCCTTGCTGGCTATGTCGGAAGCCGTGAAGGCCATCAGCAATTGGCGGCTCTGGGTAGCCAGTAATCCGGCGCTTAGATTTATGCCGGCAGTGGTAGCCCCCGCCTGGCCCAAAAACTGGGACACCAGACCCGTGGTGTTGTTGGCTTTTTGGGTCAGGTAATATTGGACCCCGTAACTGAGAGCGCCGCTGAGATCGACCTCATAAATCTTGCAGTCGATCAAAACCTGTCGCGGTGAGATATCGAGCTGCTGCAGGAGCTTTTCGATCTGCGCCCACTGCTCCGGCGTGGATTGGATGAGCAGGGTGTTGTCGAAAGGGTTTGGAACGATACGGGGTAGCTGGTTGTAGCCGCCCATCGCGCCGCTGCCGAGATAGCTCCCGGTCAGGTTGGACGAAGTCCCGGTCATGCCGCCGGCACCGACTCCAGTCATGCCAGGGACGGCCGTTCCGCCCGCGGTGGTGGCGAATTGCCCCGGCATGCCGGACGACGCACCGCCGCCTGGGAATGCGCCGGAACTGCCGATTCCGACTCCGGAACCTCCGCCGACTCCAGAGCCATAGCTGCCGCCGGATCCGCCGAGCATACCATTCGGGCTGAGACCGGTGGTGCTCAGGTTGCCAAACTGGGTCTGGCCGTATTGGGAATTGCCGAAACTGGCGGGTCCGCCATAAAGTTGCGAAATCACCGGCCCCAGGATTTCCGCGCGCCCATATTTCAGCCGGTAGACGTGGTTGTCGACCGAACCCGCGGGAGGCTTGGCGGGGATATCCAACTTCTTGATCCAATCCTCGACTGTAGTGAATGTACCGGGATTCGGGGCGACCGCGATGATGGTGTTGATGCGGTCAACCGGCAGGAACTTCACGCTGCCCGACTTGTCCGACAGGGCGTAGGCCCGGAAGATGGTATCGAGTTCCTTAGCCAGATCGGTTGGACGGCCATTGGTGACGGAGTAGGAATGGACTCGCTGGCCGGCCAGCGAATCGCTGTCGAACATGGCGATCAGATCCATGGTGCGTCTCATGTTGCGGCTGTTGTCCTCGATGATCAGCAGATTCGCCGGATCGTAGGACATCATGGTGGCGCCGTCTCCCTTGAACGGGTCGAGCAGCTTCGCCATTTCGCCCGAGGTCACATATTTGAGAAAGACCAGATTCAGGACCAGGCGTTCGTCGTCCACCAGATTGGTGGCGTTGATTTGGGGCGTGACAGGAAGATGGCTGGCTTCGGCTACGGGCACGATCCGGTACATGTTGCCGACCTGCACCATCTGGTAACCGTTCATGCGAAGGATGGTTTCGAGCAGCGGGCGAAGATCTACGGCTTTGATTTCGCCGTACGTGTTGATGGTGACGGTGCCGCCATGCACCCGGGAATCGAGGATGTAGTTGATGTGGAGATCGCGCGCGAGCAGATCGATCACTTCGAGCAGCGAAGCGCCAGTGAGGTTGAGCGCACCCGGCACGCTGACCGGCTGCGCGGGCTGCGTCTGGGGCGCGGGCGCCGGTGTGGCGGGCGTTGGAGCGGCAGGCGTGGCAGGCGCAGGTGCGGCCGGCTGCGGAGCCTGCGCCTGGGCCAGCATGAGATTGCCCGCGAGCGCGAGCGTGAACGCGGTACGAAGCGACGTCGGTTTCATCTCACCTCAATTTTGTTTAGCAGTGTCGCGCGACTGGGCGTCACCCTGCTTCGCCGCACCGGATGGAGCCGTATTTCCGCTCTTTTGCTGGTCACGATCCCAGATGCCCTTTTCGTAGGGGCTCAATTCAGTTTTCTTCGTCGTCCACACTTTAGGTCCGAACGGAGTGGGCCGGGTGAAGCGCACCGAGTCGCCGATGTCCTGGCTCATAGTGGGATCGTCGGGGGGTTTCTGGACTACCGGCGCCACGGGCCGTTCCTCGGCTTTCGACACGCCGAATGGGGTAGCGCGATAGATCCATTTCTTGCCGTCTTTGTCGACATAGCGGAAGCTCCCATCGGGGAGCGGCGTCGCGTCCTTAGGAATGGTGGGCTGGTCCGGGACCTTGGTCACCTTTTTGGCAGGGGGCTTCTTGGTGTCGCTGCTGCTGGTGTCGCTGCTCTTGGTATCACTGCTTTTCGTATCGGAACTGGTCTGTGCGGCGGCGTTGAATACCAGACCGGCCGAGATGAGGAGGGTAATCAGTTTCATATGAATTGTTCCTTGTTATTGCTGGAGCCAGCGGCAGGCCTGGCCGAACGGCGTGTTCTCAACGTGTTTCGTGTAGCCTTCGAGCGTGGTACCCGGGGGCGACGTATCATCCCCCTTGCAGGCCCGGACGCTGTGGCCGGGAGCGCCAATCTCGACTCCAAACTGGGGCGGGGCTGGTGGACCGGTGGGTGCGGCGGCAGGCTGGGCGCTGCGCGCAGCCTCCGGCGCCGGCGCGACCGGCGCGGCCACGGCGCGATCCAGCAGTTCGTCGATCGACTTGTCCACGGTTTTATCCATCCACTTCAGCGTGATGCGTTGGTTATCCAGCTTGGCGATCTTGAAATCGCCGATGGCATCGCCCACGCGGACCTTTGTCTGCGCTCCGCCGGCCTTCTCGCTCATGATGGCTACGGCCCCGCTGGGCAGACTCAGCACTCCGTACAAATGAGGTAGTGCCGGCATGGGAGGCGGCGGTGGGGGCGCGGGCGGCGCGACGATTTCGACAGTCGGATTGCGGTCCTTGGAGAATAGCGTCTTCTGGGCTACGTCATTGTAGCTGGCGGCTTGAAAGGGAGCCGGTTTGGCGGGCTGTGGCGGCACGACCAATTTAGGCGTAGCGGGCTTACGCAAGAGCACGACTTCCTCTTGTGCGCGGGTTTCTGTCCAGGTGCGCCGTAGTTCGTAAATTCCAGCCGTCGCGCAGACAGCCAGCAGAAGATTCCAAAGCATCAGACGCTTCACAGGCCGTATCCTTTCTTGTCCGGCACCAGTTTCCTGGGAACCACGCCGGAGAGCACCATGCGTACCCCGAGCATCTTGGTCTTGGGGTCCCCTGCGGGATTGATCGTCAGTTCGTAGGGCGCCAGCAGATCCGGTTCGCGAGAGAGGTCGGCGAAGAAATTGACGAACTGATCGATGCGGCAATTGAACGTCACTCCCGCGAAAACTTCGCCGTAGCTGTCGCCGAACGACTTGGGCGTAAGAGAAGTTTCGCCTCCGCGGATTTCGATGCCATTGGAGTTGCCGACGCGCCGGGCGACTTCCAGCAGTTTGGCCTGGGCTTGCGCGGCGGTGCCGGCGGCGATGATGGTTTTCTCACGCCCGGCGACTTCCGCTTCCGCCTGCTTGAGCAGCGCTTCCTTGGCAGGCAGCGCCGCGGCAATCTGGCGCAGGCTGTTCAGTCGCCGCTCGGCCAGCGGAATCGAATCGATCCCGGCGACGGTTTCCCCGGGAGGCCTCATCAGGAAGTGGTAACCCAGGAAGAGCAGGACCGCGACCGTCAATCCCACGAGGGCGCGACGGTCCCTTTGGGAGAGTTCGGAGAGTCCGCTCATTGCGGTTTCCTCCGCAGCGTCCGGATGCGAAAAGTCTCGTTGGCGGCACTCCGCCCGAGAGGGCCTGCGAATTCGGAATTGCGAAAAAACGGAGAGGAGTCGAGGGCCTTCAGCAAGGGCGCAGCCTGATCGGCTTCACCCGAGATCATCACATTGTCCGGATGGATTTCGAGAGCGTTGATCCAGACGGGCGGAGGAAGCAGGCGCGTCAATTCGTTGATGATGTCGATGTCATCCTTGGTGCGGGCGCGATAGCGGTCGAGCAAATCGATGCGCACCCTGGCTTGCGCGATGCGGCGGTCAACAGCCGTCGAGCGGGTAGCACGCGGCTGCATTTGGTCGATCTGCAGGTTGAGCTCTTTCAAGTACTCCCGCTCGGCGAATTCCTTCTGTAGGGCCAGTGCGATCACAACTGCTATGACGCAGACAGCCAGCACAAAAGTCGGAATCAGCCGGCCGCGAGAGATCGATTCCCGACGTTCGGGCGGCAGGAGATTGGCCGGGCTCGCCATCCAGTTGGCGGCGCCGGCAAGAGCTGCGGCCCAGGCGAGAGAATCGAGCGGCTCGGAGCCGCTAACCGCGAGGCTGGCCCGCGGGCTGAGAGCGCGGTCAGGGGAGAGCGTCGATTGGCGGGTATTTGCCGGGCTCGGAAGCAAGGAGTCGAGCGGCAGAGCCTGCGCGGATTCGGGAAGACGCAACTCGGCGGCGCCAAGCGCCAGTGCGGCAGGGATCGAACCTCCGGACTCGGCGGAGAAAAGAGTCCGGCTGACGCTTTCGCCGTAGACCTCGGAGTCGGGCTCATTTCCGGTCCAGGTGAGGAACTCGACCGGCGGAATGCTGTACAGGCGCAACGCGGAATAGATCGCCGACGCCGAAAAAGTGATCCCGGAGACCGGAATGCCGGCCTCGCGAAAGAGGGTTTCGTAACGTTCGAGAGTGGCGGACCGCACGATGCCGATGAGCACTGCGCCCGACTTGGCGTTTCCTGTTCCGATTCGCGACCAACCCCAGTTCACGGGCTCATCGCCATAGGGATGGAGGGTGTCGAGTTCCAACTCCAATGCGGATGGCATGTCCTTGTCAGCCACGCCGGGGAACTGCGCGACCCGCACGATAGCTTCGCCGCGGGGCAGAAGCACGGTGGCGGAGATGTCCGAAATACCGCGGTTCTGCAATTCGCGCTGGAACTCGGCGCGCCACTCAGCCGCGGGCCGGGTGCGGAAATCGCGAATCGTAAACGCCGCTGGATTAGCCGCACCGAAGGGCCGGACTCGCGCCACGGCGATCCGCAGAATCGATCCCTGAATGCGAATCCCGACGGCTGAACCGAGGAGGGCGGCCTTGCGCCAGACCGGAGCCGGCCGGAACGTCGGAGCGCCCATGGGAACCGGCGCACGGTAGAGTTTGGATTCAGCCGCGGTCATACCACCTGAGAATGTGAAACATGGCGCCGGAGTCCGGCGGAGCGAATTTGATCAAAGCAGAGCAGGTGCGCTTCATATCGGAGAGAACCCCGCTCCGGGAGCGGGGCCGGGCAGTGGCCCGAACGGTGAACATGGAAGCTCCGAAGGTAGTGAGCCGCGCGGCAACCGGTCCCATGCCCTGCGTGAATGCGCGGACTGCGGCAGGATTCGGGAATGGCTGGATATTGCGCTGCTCCACGATGGCCGCAGCCGCGTCGGGCGATAAACCGGAAGCGATAAGAACTGGCAAAGGAGTGGTATTCACGTCAAACGTCCCATTCGCATAGACCGACACGCAGTCGCGCAAACCGATGCGATGGGTCAGCCGCGAAGGCTGTACCCGATCGTCGCGATCCCAGGTTCCATAGAATATGTCGGGGGTCATCCCGCGAACGAGCAGCAATTCCTCTATCTCCTGAAAAGACGTATGAGTAGCCGTAAAAGACGGGTTTTGTTGCAAATAAAACGAATCGAAGGCGGTAGGCTGGCCGCCCGGAGAAAAGGTTCGCCAGTCGACGGCGGCTTCGGCGATCGTCTCCGCGCGGTCCGGCGCAACGCCCAGGGCGAGTAGGAGACGGAACAAGTCGGCGGGCAGGCAGTTGTTGATATTGAGTTTGGAACTTTCCGAAATGACTTCGACCGACACGTCGCCGGTTGGAAACTGGAACTGCAAGGGACCCATACCGGGCTGGTAATAGCTGCCGGGATAGGCGCGGCCCCATTCGATATAAAGGATCGCGCGCTCTATGGCGCTTTGGGCCAGGAAGTAGGCGCGAGTGTCGTCGGACGCGGTCGCGGCGCGGTCCACTTCACCACGAACCGTACTCGCGACGGTGAATGCGATGGCGGACAAAGCTACCGAGAGCCAAAGGACAGCCAGGAGGGCGCTTCCGCTTTCGCGACACACGGAAGAACGAAACATTGGGCCACGAATGAACACGAATGAACACGAATGAGGTTTAATTGTCCTCATAGTCGATTCCTAGCATTTTGTTGACGTGGATCTCGCTGGTTACGGTCATGGGCTGCAAGCGCGAGGGGTCGGGATCGAGCGGGCCCATCTCGATACGGATGGCGAGGGGCCATCCCATGCCCGACCAATGATCGACCCAGCCGGCGGGGAGATTGCCAATCTGCGGCCTGGAGAAGAAAAAGTGGCAGTACGCCAGTTTGTCGGCCAGCACGAACGATGCCGGTCCGATTTGAATGGGACGGAACAGCGGGACCGGAATGTTCATCGGCGGTTCCATGGTGAGGCCTGCGATTACTTGTCCCGCCGACACCGGGCCGGTGTAGGGCAACTCATTCACCACCAGGCGCACGCCGCGATCGGCCCCCGGAATGACCTGGAATTCGAGGATCTGGGGCGTGCCCCGCGATGCGTCCTGTATGGAGTAACTGGAGATGAAACGCATACTGGCGGTCTCTCCCTGGAAGAATTGCACGGATCGCAGCGGACCCTGGGCGGCAATCTGAAACGCCGCCAGTTCCGGCATGAAGCCGTTGATCTCCGATTCCAGGATTCGCACCGCGTAGGCGGCGCGGCGGTTGCTCATCAGCCGGTCATCGGCATGTTGCATGGCGTTCAAGCCCACGCGTAGCGCCATGAAGATGCCGACGCTGAGGATGGCGAACAAGGTGACCGCGATCATGACCTCGAGGAGGGTCATACCGGCCTGGCGGGCTAACGTCCGGCGGCGAGGCAAAAACGGCTGCTGCGCAGCCGGGCAGACCACGAAGAACGATGGTCTGCCCCACGGCGTGTTGCGCGGTCTCATTGGGCGGCCCTCGGGAGGTCTACAATCCGGTAGGCTTCGAGCGGGTACTCGCGATGATTGGCGCCACTGTTCCACCAGACGACCAGGGCGATACGCTGCAGGATTGCCGCGCCGGGCTGGACTCGTGGCGGCATTTCGAAGGGGCCGATTTGTGCTGTCCATCCGCTGGAGTTGTCAAACGTTCCCCCCAGGTTTCCCTGGAACGGAAGACCCTGGTCAGACAAGAGCTCCTCCATTTTGTTGCGCGCGATCTGGGACGCACGGTCGGCGTCGGTGACGTGCGTGGCGTTGCGCATGGAGGTCGAGAGGCTGGAGAGAAGACCAACCACGGCAATCCCCATGATGGTGGTCGCGACCAGGATTTCGAGCAGCGTGAAGCCGCTTTGGGTGGACTTCTTCATTGAGGGATGACGACTTCCGGGACACCGGTTACCGGGTCGAGTTTGACGATGCGGTGCATGCCGCGATCGTTGAACAGATCGATGGCGATACGCGGCGGCGCGCTACCGGGCATCAGCAGAATACGGACAGGATTCTCGCCGGCGATATGCACGTCCGCGGGCATGGCCAGCGTGCGGGCGTAGCCGGGTTCGCTCGAGTCGAGTTCGAACCTGCTCTCCTTGGGATAGACGATGATCTCCATCACCTGCTCGTGACGCTCGGCGCGGTTGAGGGCGGAATTGAGGAAGGTGGACACGTCGTTGGAGGCGCCTTTCAAGCGGACACTGGAGAGGCCGTTGGTGGCAGCCGGCAGGGTGACGCCGACCAGGAGTCCGATAATCGCCAGGACTACGAGAAGTTCGATCAGGGTGACGCCTGAGGTAAGACCGGGAAGGCTGCTGCGCAGCCGGACAGACCACGAAAAACGATGGTCTGCCCCACGGGACCTATTTCCAGCTGACGATGTCTGCATTTTCGCCCTCGCCGCCGGGTTGACCGTCGAGGCCGTAGGAGATGACGTCCGGCTCATCGCCGTGGTCCCCGGGGTACTTGTAGACATAGGGATGGTGCCAGGGATCCAGCGGAACGTCCTTCGGCAGGTACGGGCCGTTCCAATTGGTCACATCGGACGGCTTTTCGCGGAGGGCCTGGAGACCTTGCTCGGTGGTCGGGAAGGAGCCGACATCGAGCTTGTAAGTACCGAGCGCGGTGCCGAAGGATTCGATCTGGCTTTTGGCCGCCGTGATTCTTCCTTTGCCCACATTCTTAAATAAGGCCGGTCCCACCAACGCGACAAACAACGCGATGATGGTGACCACAACCATCAATTCGATCAGGGTGACACCGGCTCGGGTGGCACGTCTCTTTGGGTTACATTTGGACATCATTGATTCCTGTGATGGCTAATAGCATACTCAAAACCAGCGCGCCTACCACGATCCCCATCACTAAGATGACTAGCGGCTCGAATAGCGAGGTGAATCTGCGGATGGCTGAGCGCGTTTCGTTTTCGTAGATGTCCGACATGCGCGCGAACATCTGGTCCAGTTTGCCGGTTTCTTCTCCGACCGTCAACAGGTGGGCGGCCAGCGGCGGAAAGACGCCGACCTTGCGCATGGGACCGGCGAGTCCTTCTCCCCGTTTGACGCCTTGCGAGACCTCGCCGAGTGCACGGGCAAGATATCTATTGTTCAGGATTCCCGCGGAGATGCCGAGCGATTGCACCAGCGGTACGCTGTTGGCGATCAACGTCGACATGGCCCGGGCGAAACGGGAGGTCTCGGCCTTCAGCATGGCATCGCCAAGCAAGGGCATCCGCAAGCGGGTCTTGTCCCACTTCAGCCGTCCGTCCTGGGTTGCGGTGTAGGCTTTGAAAGAGCCAAAGGCGAAGACTAGCGCCAGTGCCACGACCCACCACCAGGCCTGCACGATCTTACTGGCGTCGAGCATGAGCTGGGTGGGCAACGGAACCTTCATGTGTGAATCGTTGAAGACCGAAGCGAATCGTGGCACTACGAAATTCATGAGAATGAGGATCGATCCGACGCCGACGCAGGCCAGCAGGATGGGATAGATCATGGACGAAATGATGTAGTTGCGCAGTTCGTCGCGCGATTTCTCGAACTCCGTGAGCCGTTCGAACACGGTGGCGAGGCTACCGCTGGCCTCACCGGCGCGCACCATATTGATATAGAGGTCGGAGAAATAGTCCGGATGAGTGGCCAGACTTTCGGCCAGCGATTTGCCGCCCTTGAGGACGCGGAGGATGTCGGAAACGATGGCGCGGAAGCCGACGCGCTCGGTGAGTTCGGAGGTGATGCTGAGGGCGCGGTCCACCGGCACGCCGGAAGTGAGGAGCGTGGAGAGTTCCTGGGTGAAGTAGAGAACATCTTTCCTCCTGCCGCCGCCGGTCCCGGGCATTTTGAGGATGAAGTTCTTTTTCTGCTCGACGCCTACGTAGACTGGAGTCAGACCCTGGCGGCGGAGTTCCCGGGCGACCAGTTTATCGGTCTCGGCAGTAAGGCTTCCGATGCGGACTTTGCCGTCGGGGGCGATCGCGCGGTATTGGAAGGTCATCATGTAAGAACTCCAAAAACATATGGCCACGAATGAACACGAATGAACACGAATGAAGACAAGACAATAAAGGTTGGTTTTATTCGTGTTGATTCGTGTTTATTCGTGGCCATAGGTTTTTTAGAATGCCTGGGTGACTCGCATGACTTCTTCCGCGGTGGTTTGGCCTGAGGCTACTTTTTGCCAGCCGTCTTCGCGGAGGTTGCGCATACCGTTGCGCCTGGCGGCTTGGGTGAGGACGCCGGCGTCGGCGTTGGTCATGACCAGTTTGCGGATCTCTTCGTCCATTTCCATGAGTTCGAAAATGCCCAGCCGTGAGGAGTATCCCGTTCCGCTGCATGCCTCGCAGCCTGCTCCCCGGAACGTTTCTATAATTTCTCCACTGGGCGCTATACGCGTTCCGCTGGATACTTTGCAGTGCTTGCAGATCACGCGCACCAGGCGTTGAGCGAGTACCGCGACCAAAGAGGACGTGATCAGGTAGTTCTCGACTCCCATGTCCGTCAGGCGCGCAATGGCGCTGGGAGCATCGTTGGTGTGGAGGGTCGAAAAAACGAAGTGGCCGGTGAGTGCGGCGCGAATGGCGACGTCGGCGGTTTCACGGTCACGAATTTCGCCGACCATGATGACATCGGGGTCCTGCCGGACAATGTGGCGGAGACCGGAGGCGAAGGTCAGGCCGATGGTGGGGTTGACGTGGATCTGGTTGATGCCGTCCATCTGGTATTCCACCGGGTCTTCAATAGTGATGATCTTCTTGTCCGGCAGGTTGATGCGTTTCAGCGCGGAATAGAGCGTGGTCGATTTGCCGCTCCCGGTGGGTCCGGTGACCAGGAAAATACCGTGGGGCAGTTGGGTGTAATGCTCCATGCGGGAAAGCATCCCGTCGTCGAAGCCCAGACGGCGGAGATCGTAGAAATCGCCGGCTGAGCGATCGAGCAGTCGCATGACGACGCTTTCGCCATAAAGGGTGGGGATGGTGGAAACGCGGAGGTCGACGTCGCGGCCGAGGATCTTGATCTTGATGCGGCCGTCCTGAGGGAGGCGGCGCTCGGCGATGTTGAGCTTGCCCATCAGTTTGAGGCGGGACACAATGGCGGCCTTCATTTCCCGTGGGGGCATGTCCTGGTTGAACAGCACACCATCTACGCGAAAGCGGACGCGGAATTCCTTCTCGAACGGTTCGATGTGAATGTCACTGGCGCGCTTTTCGATGGCCGAGGCGATCATGGCGTTGACCAGGCGGATGACCGGCGCTTCACTGGCCATGTCGCGCAGGTGCTCGAGATTCTCCCCGTCTTCGGCCGCATCGCCGATATCGCCCTGCTGCCTGGTGTCGCCGTAGTAGCGGTCGAGGGCGTCCAGGATCTCCTGCTCGCCGGCCAGCGCGGGAACCACTTTGAGGCCGCAGTAGCCGCGGACCGCTGCCAGGGTTTCGAGATCCAGCGGATCGGCCATGGCAATGGTCAGGATGGCATCGTTGAGGGCGGCGGGGATAACCTTGGCCTGGCGCATGAAGCGCGGCGAAAGACCGTCGATTTCCGGGGCGACCGGCGGCGGACCGTCGAGCACGACGAGAGGAATTTCGAGCTGCTCGGAGAGAACGGCGAGCATGTCGCGATTGGCGATCGACCCCATGTCGACCAGGATCTTGCCCAGTTTGTCGCCCCGCTCCCGCTGGAGCTCGAGGGCCTGGTCGAGGTCGTCCTGTTCGATGAAGTGCCTGTCGAGGAGCATGCGTCCGATGGGAACGCGGCGGATGGGGGTATAGGGGCGGGGAGCGTCCAGGGCTGGATCGAGGGTGTCCACGCCGGACGTCACAGTTTCTGCTCCTGGATCACGGTGGCGAGGTCGGTCTTGTCGCGGCGGGCTTTCAGGAGTTGCCCTTTCTCGGCGGTCATGGTGATCTGGTGAGGGAGCCCCTCCTGGTGTTCCCACATGTAGTAGAACAGCGAGATACCGAGGGTGATGTGCTCGTTGGCAGGCACGGCGTCGAAACTGGGGGACGCGGCCGCGTCAGAGATGACCTCACGCATGTTCTGTTCGAGGACCGGGACCTTTTCGAGCTTGTGTTCGCGCAAGGTCTCGAGTTCCTGGTTGCTGAATGCGGGGCGGAACGGATTGGGCGGTTGCGTATAGACCAGGCTGATCCGGCTGGAGAGGGTTAGGCCGAGGCCCGGGGCGTAGACGCCGGGGGCATTGAACAGGACGTCAAACTGTCCATACTTGCCCTGGTTTTGAGCGAGCTTGGCTTCGAAGCTGCGTTCGAGCTCTTCGAGCGCTGCGTATTTGACGGTCTCACACCAGGCAATTCCACAACAGGCTATGGCGCCCAGTGCCAATAGCGAAAAAACGAACCCGATCGGCTTCATTGCGGTCCTCCGGGGTAATTCTGCGCAATCAGCGCCATATTGTGCTTGCTGCGCATGTAGTCGACGCTTTGCAGGTACTCGGCGCGGAGAGCCTGGAGTTGGGTGTCACTGCGCTTTTGGGCGACTGCAAGCAGGTCGTTTGTGCGTTTTTGTGCACTTTGTTCGGTTTCCGCAACTGCCTGGTTGACGGCGGTAACGACTTTGGCCTGGACTTCAGTCTCCACGGCCTGGTTGATCCGGCGGTCGATTTCGGCCTGGCTGATTTGTGCGGTTTGTGCATTATTGTGCACGGAATCGGTTATCTGCACAGGATGCACAGCGTGGACCAGGATAGCGGCCGAGAGCATGACTGCCGAAACGAAGCCAAGGCGCGCGGCGGAAGTCCAGAAGTGAGCGAACCAGCGGCGGACGGGCGAGGGTTCGAAAACTTTATCCGAAACGAAGCCAATCCGCTGGGGCATCTCTTCGTCGCGAAGGGACAGGAGGGCGGAGTGCGTCAGCCGGAGGGACTGGAGTTCGGAGCTGCAAGGCGCACAGGCCTTCAGGTGCAGGCGAACCTCGGCGCGCTCGACTCCGGTCAATTCTTCAAACAGGTAATCGCGTAAATCGTACGGTGAACAGCTCATGAAACACTCCGGCGGGCGGCTGGAGCCAGCTCAGTTTTGAGCAGGTCCAGCGCCGTATAAAGTCTTGACTTAATGGTTGATACCGGGACTTCCAGGATTTCGGCAATCTCCTCGAACTTAAAACCTTGGTAGACCTTCAGGACGACGGTTTCGCGATGATCGGCGCTGAGCCGTTCGAGGGCCGCGGCGGCTGCCAGCGATAATTCCACGGGGAACTCGCGGGGCGTGACGCGGTCCGGGGGCAAACCTTCGTCGGCATCGACTTCGGGCTTTCGCCTGCGGAGGAGCGAATAGGCCTCGTTGTGGGCGATGCGAAAAATCCAGGGCGCAAAACGTGACACATCCTCGAGTTTTTTCAGGTTCTGATATGCCTTCAAGAATGTGTCCTGACTGAGGTCGAGCGCATCCTCCCGGCTGTTGACCAGGCGCAGGATGTAATTGTAGACACGACGATCCCACCGGGAAACGAGGAGGTTAAACGCGTCCACGTTGCCTTTACGTGCTTTAAGAATCAGGTCGGCATCTTCGACGGCTCGAAAGATCAATCCCTGGCTCCTATTGTGGAAGACGTAAGCAAACCGAAAAAAGTCGAAGAGGGCAAGTGCTCTACAAGTTCAGTATGACATGCGAGGGGTGTTGGGGGAGGGGTGTAGGGAGGGGTAAGTTGTTGATATGGAGGGTGAAGGGGGTGGGGAAGGGTTGTGATCTGCCACGCCGCCGATGCTCGGCGCCCACCAGCGAGGATGAAAAGGCGCGTCGCGCTGCGCCGGGCAGTTTTCGATGGGAGCAGGTAAGGTGTGAATTTTAAGTTATTGATTTGATGAGGGTTGGAATGGCCATTTTTCGCAGAAATCAGTTTCTGCCGGCTGCTCGCGATATCCTAAGCTCTATTTTAAACGCGGTTAGGATCTCTTTCTTCGATCTCTCCGTTTCCTGTCGTAGTAGGTCAGCACACAAGCGTTGAACCGCCGTGGCATGTGCCGCGGAAGGATCGGCCTGGAGCACGATCAACGCCCAGCAGCAGGTTCTCTTTTGGCGCTTATCCAGTTCCCGGGGTGTTTTGCCTCGCCACTTTAAGTCACGGAGCTCCGCGAGATCAATTTTGAGGTCGCTCCATAGCATCCGGGTAAGGTCTAGAGCCTCTTCTTCATCGCTGGGAAGGGGGCGTTCCGGCGCCAACTGTTTCAACGCGTAGCGGGCGGCGAAACTCTGTTCGCGGTGCCGCATTGCCATCGTTTGCGCATCGCTCCAGCGGCCTTCGTTCACGGCGAGAATGGCATTCTCGTATACTTGAGAACGCCTTTTCCTGACCGTGAGGTCCAGGTTCAATCCGAAGAAATCGATTACCTCTTGAACGCGTTCACGCTCGACTGGGGCCAGGTGGGAAGCGGGAAGGATCTGGCAACTTGCATCGTTGCTCAGGGCGAAACAGGACTCCACGTCGTCTGCGACCGGATCGAGCAAGATGCGTTGTTCAGCTGGAAGCGTGTGGCGCGTGTCGTAGGTCACACGAATAGCGCCGGTTCTGAGGGGGAACTGTGTTCCTTTACGGTCTCGATTGCAAGCCGTACACCCCAGCAGGTAGTTTTCCGCTTCATATGCCAGCCACCAGTAGCCGGTTTTGGGGCGAAAATGTTCCAAGTCGAGAGGCCTCTCGGTCAGACAGTAGGCGCAAACCCTGCCCTGCATTGAATGGAGCAGTCCGCGCACCTGGGGGTTGATCCAGTAGGGCTCGAACTCCGTAGGGACCTGCTTTTTTTGTGGGTCCTCGTAGTTCCGGCGGTGTTCGAGCTTTTTTCTGCCGCCGACACCGCTCTCGGCCAGGATTGGAACAACGAATCCAGATCGCCGGAGCCGCCGCATGTCAATGCTTGAAGCTTCTGAGGATTTCGTTGAATTCCGAGACCTGCTTGCGAGCTTTCTCTCCGCTGACGTCGGGCGACGTGCGCAGCAGTGCGGCGAGCCGATCTCGGTCGGCCTTCCCCTGGTCCGCCTCCTTCGTGATCTCTTCAATGGCCATCCCGGTGGGTCGGGTTCCCATCAGCCACTCGTAGATTTGATCGGTGCTGAAGCCCATGATCTGTCGATCAAGTGGCCGGATGTGGCCCTCCTCGTTGCGGTCTAGCGCGATGATTTCGTTCGCGTCGAAGTTGGCCAGCACGAGCGGTGAGTGCGTCGTGACCACCCACTGCACCTTCGGAAGTGCTTTGCGCAATCGTGGAACGAGTGCCCGCTGCAGAGTCGGATGCAAGTGCAGGTCGATTTCGTCGATGAGAACGATAGCCTCGATACTTTTCGGGTCCACTTCCGCCGTGGGATCGGGCTGCTGTTCGCACCAGACGGCGCACAGGTCTGCCAGCCATGCGACGGACGATCGGAAACCATCCGGCAGATCCATGGCACCGACGCGATCCTTGCCCATCACATCGAACCGGAGCGGGTTGGGATCGCCCTCGGCGATCGCGTCTCCTACGCTAAAGTGTCTAGATCCACTTCGTACTACTGTCACGTCCCGATCAAAGATCTCGTTGACCAACTTAGTGAAGAGAGAGACCAGAGCGTGCCCTAGGCGACGGTCCGAGAGGAGCATCTCCGCCCTGCCGAGCTGAGACAAAGGATGAAACAGCCCGACCATTCGCTGCGCGGCGCGGCTCATGTTCTTGAACGGCGAATCCTGCTCCGCGCCGAGGTTGCGTGTCGCTCCGTAGCCCACCACGACGTTGTTTTCGGCCAGGTTCGGAGAATTCGTGCGCAAAAAGCCCTCTTCATCGATTTGCACAGACCACTTGAGTGACTGATTTCCTCTAGAAAGCGTGAGGTCGATTTCAGTTCGGACCGACTCGGACGTCCCTACGCGACGCATGCGTCCCAGCAGGCCTCCGCCCAAGTCCCCGGCCCGTTCGCCCAGCAACGCAATGCACAGCGCTTGAAGAATACTCGACTTGCCTGCGCCATTGATGCCCGCTATGCAGGTCCATTCGCCATCGAGTGTCGACTTGCGCCGAAAATCAAGCTCGAGTTCGTCAAAGCACCGGAAGTTCGATAGCCGTAATTTATCGATGTTCCAAAACTCCCGAGCCAAGGCGGCCTGTGTTGGTCGGAGTCGCTCGCCAGCGGACAACATTAGGTCGGCGAGTTGCGAGACGGCGCGGAGCGCGACTGGGGAGTCGAAAGGTTCAAACCGCAATTGTCGCCAGTCGACCCATTGACGTTGCGCGACGCTCCATGCGAGAGGGTCAGCGGGGGGCGACGATCGGTCCCTGAGTAGTGGCGTTTCAATCAGGTAAACGGGGAAAATCAATAAGGAACCGAGTTCGTTCTCGCGTTCCAGGCACCACTCAAGTTCCCGGCGGGTATAGTCATTCTTAAAGTAGCCCGGTGTGAGGATGGGGATCACAAAGGTGTGTTCGCTCAGGGCACGCGTACGTTCGCCGTGCCATCTTTCCGCGGGGCTCCTAATCGAATAAATGACCTGGACCGACTCGCCCATGCGCAGTTGGAGCTCGTGGCGCAGGGCGCTGGCCAACTTGTCGACAAAGCCTTGGGCGTTATCAGCAGTTGCATAGCTGATGAAGGCGAACGGTTTGTTGTGCGTTGGCACGTTTACCCATCAGCTTATCACCACCGCTCCAAAACAAAACTCCAAGGGGAACTCGCGGGGGGTCCGGGGGCAAACCCTCATCCGCATCGACTTCGGGCTTTCGCCTGCGGAGGAGCGAATAGGCCTCGTTGTGGGCGATGCGAAAAATCCAGGGCGCAATATAGCCGTTGGACCCAGGGAGACTCGGTCGTGGTACGCGAACTACACGTCGGGCCAGCCAGCCCGTTCGAGGATCCGGTTTGCGGTCCCGCTCTGCCTCTTGATGTTTCAGCCGATTCGGAATAGCGCAGCAAGAGCGCGCCGGGCCTTGGTGGAGGGCCAACTAGAGGATGGCTTTTTAGGCGGCAATGAATGAGAGGTCCATGGGGCCGGGAACGGTCTCCCCGTGTTCCAATCGGTCGGCGATTAACCGCAGCGCGAGCGCCTGCACAGCGGCCGTCGCCGATTTTTTAGTTCGCCCATATGCGGTGACGCCCGGGAGAAATGGGATGTCCGCCAGCCAGCGGCCATCCTCTTCGCGGTAGTACTCGATGGCCAGCGAGAGCCGGCTCGCCGCAGGAGTTTTCGGCATATTGTTATCATGCCACTAAAGTTATCGTGGGAACCGGGCGCAACAATGCCGTGGACGGGTTCATGCGGTCAAGCGGCGGATGTTAGGATTTGAAAAGCGAGTTTCGGCGGATGCGGTCTCGTAGAATGAAAACCCGGGGGTTTGCGATTTGCATACGAAATGCGGGCTACGGCGCTTCACTTGAGGTCAGAAAGCTGTATCCGGTCGTGGACGACCCCGACGCGGAGGCGAACGAATTGATCCGTGTCATTGACGAATCCGGTGAGGACTACATCTATCCGGCCTGCCTGTTCCAGACGCTCACGTTACCCGCCGAAATTCAGCGGGGGTTGCGCCTGGCGTCGTAACCGCGATCTCCGCATCCGCTTCCCGAAAGAGTTTCAAACCCATTTTGACGGCTAAATCCCCGGCTTGAATCCTGTCTGCGCTATGGCATAGTCGAATGGAAGGCCCATGACGCTTGAGGAAGTTCGCTCTCGATACCGCGACCAGATTGTTGCCGCAGCAGGCCGGCGCGGCGCTCACAACATTCGCGTATTTGGGTCGGTCGCACGCGGCGACCAACATTACGACTCGGATATGGACTTCCTGGTGGATTTCGAGCCGGGCCGATCCCTCCTCGATCTTACTGGCCTGTGGCTACATCTGGAATCGGTGTTGGGTTGCAAGGTCGACGTCGTTTCCGGCCGGGGACTTAAGCCGCGCATGGCATCTGGAGTGATGCGTTGAAGCTGTTTCGTTGTGAGGACGGACCGGCTTCGTCTTCTCGATGCTATTGACCAGATCGAACTGCTATCCAGCTTTTCCAAGCGCGGACGGGAAGCCTTCTTCAATGGCCTAATCATTCAGAGCGCCGTCCCATGCTCTAACGGTTGAGCTCTTGATGCATACTGAAATCTGAGGCGCGACGATGAAGCGAACCATCCAAGTACGGATAACGAAAGGTGAACGCCAGTTTGTGACCGAGTGCCTCGATCTTCCAGTGGTCACGCAAGCCGCCACCTTGGATGAGCTGGCTCTTAATATCAGCGAGGCCATTGGACTACATATTGAAGGCGAAGACCTAGGTGAACTCGGTTTCTCCAGCGATCCCACGATTCTCGCGACCATGGAACTTGAAGCCGTCGCGTAATGTCAAAACTGCGTGTCCTCTCCGGTCGAAAGGTCCTGAAGATCCTGAATGAATTTGGTTTTCAGTATTTCGCCCAACGAGGCAGTCACGTCGAACTGCGGATGCCCCGAGGTCTCCTCGAGGCAACGCAGACTATCGATGGCCTGGGGATGCGCGGGATCGCTGCGGCTCCGCACGGACGTAAGCATAAACGCAGAAGGCAATTCCGCTGAGGAAGAGTAGCAGTCCTGCGTAAGCCGGCGCAAGGTGAATGAAGTCGAGGTAGCCGATCGCAGCATGCACGCCCAACGCCGCGCCGAATCCGAAGAGTCCCATGAGTGCGATCACTTCCAGAAAGCTGCGGGTCAGCGGGGCGTGGCGAGTCATGATCAGGATCAGCAGACCGCACGAGAGGAGGCCTCCGCCAAAGCCTGCGCGGTCGTGGGCGATTACCGGAATCAGCAACGGCGCGATGGCCCCGATCTGCACACGGGTCAAAGCGATGAAGGCGAGGTCCTGAGGGACGAAGACGGTGGTCATTCCGACAACTACGATGGTGGCTCCGGCCAGTGCGAGTCCAAGCCCGCAGGTCTGCAGGAGGTAACGGCCATAGCGCGCTGCTCCCATCGGGGCTGGCAAGTCTGTTCGCCATGCCTGCCTGATGCGGAGCCGGTCCGGGGTGAGTTTGCGGGATCGCCAGAGGCCGGCCAGGAAAATTGGAAGAAGAATGAGGGTCGCTACCGCGTGCCAGGTGTCGAGATAGCCGTAGCCAAGGTATGCGAGAAAGCTGGCAAATCCAGTCAAGCCGGATATCGAGAAGGCCCACCATGCCCAACTCCGGCCGTCTTTCAAGGGGAATTCCGACAACCACCAATAGGCGGATCCAATGGCGAGCAGGGTCCCACCAAACGCCACCCGATCATGAAACATGAACATGGTGAGATGGGTGTTCGCGGCGCGGGTCAGGGCCTCGGCATCCATCCCGAGGGCGTGGGAATCGTGTGGGAGCAGGTGCCCCGTGATGGACTGGAAGATCGCAAAGCCGCCGCTGGCAAACAGAGCTGCGCCCGTCAGCGCAAGGGGTGGCCGGCCGTCGCCAAGAAATGCCTCGAGCAGAGTACGACGATCGTCGGACGCCATATATATTAGATTATGCCGCCGCACCCGCGAAGGTACTTGCAAAACTAACAGGAAGGGCTTCGGTAACTGTGGGGCACCCAATCCTGGGAGAGAGCCGCCTGAAAGGCGGCAGCGGTCAAGATTGACCGCCCCACACTTTAGATCGCCGAATTTGCAAGTTCCTCTCTCCGCTGCCGGCAGACCATGAAACGGGCTGACGTCTGTCGCACAAGGGTAAAGCAGAGCGTGATAAGCTTCCGGATATGCGTGTCCGATTCAAAATCAGCGGTCTCATTCCGTTTGTTTTGCTTACTGCGGCTCAGGCGCAGAACTATTCCATGCAGACAATCTTTGGGAAGACGCTTGTCACGGAAGGAGGGAGCGCGACCAATTCGTTGCTGCGATTTCCCGTCGCCATCGCAACCGACAGCGCGGGCAATACCTATATTGCGGATCAGACCGACAATCGGGTCTGGAAGGTCACTGCTTCGGGCACGATTACGACTCTCGCCGGCAATGGGACTCCCTATTATGGCGGCGACAACGGGCCGGGGAATAAAGCCGCTCTGAATAGTCCAACGGGTGTTGCGGTCGATGCATCGGGTAACGTGTACATTTGCGATTACGGTAACAACCGGGTGCGGAAGGTTGCGACGGACGGGACGATCACCACGGTAGCGGGCAGCGGTTCAGCGACTTCCTCCGGCGACGGCGGCTCTGCAACGAACGCCGGCGTTTTGCCAGGCGCGATCGCGATCGATAAGTCAGGTGATCTGTTTATCTCGGAAGGCGCCAAAATTCGCGAAGTCTCCGCGGCGGGAAACATCACCACGATCGCCGGCAATGGAACGCAGGGTTACAGCGGGGATAACGGGCCGGCGACGAGTGCGAGGATTGCCGGTGTAACAGCGCTTGCGGTGGATTCGACGGGTATCTTATACCTGGCGGATTACAACGCGAACGTGATCCGCAGGATCGATACGAAAGGCGTCATTACGACCATCGGCGGCACTGGAGTCTTCGGGTATTCCGGCGACGGGTCCAAGGCGACTACTGCCCAAATGGACCCCTACGGATTGGTCCTGGATCCCACGGGCACAATCCTGTACCTCTCGGAACCCCTGGCCAGCACGGTGCGGACGATCAACATTACGACGGGTATTATTACTATCGTTGCCGGCCAAGCCGGCCAGTACGCGTTCGGGGGTGACGGCGGCAGCGCTGTTTCGGCGAGCTTTTGGGGACCTTTCGGCCTCGCGGTGGACAGCTCCAGGAACCTGTTGATTTGCGACACCCTCAACCAGCGCGTGCGTAAGGTCTCCAGTACGTCGAACCTGATTTCGACCATGGCGGGAACCAGTTCAGCCCAGTTCCTGAATCACCCGCAGGGCATCAGCCTGGACAGCAAGGGGAACCTGAACATTGCGGACACCGGGGACAATATCGCGAAACAGCTCAATCTGAGCGCCGGCACGGTCATCAGCCTACAACAGTACCCGTACCTGCCGGAGGGCATCGCGGAGGATTCCTCCGGTAACCTTTATATCGCCTCGGCGGACTCGTACCTCTACCAGTACGGAGCTAACGGCATGTGGGCCCAATTCGCCGGCAACGGCAAAGACACCTATGCGGGAGATAACGGCAAGGCTGCCTCGGCATCATTTGGCTTGCTTACCAGCGTCGCGGTGGATAGTTCCAACAACATCTACCTCGTAGACGACCAGTTTTATCGAATCCGCAAGATCGACGGCACCGGAAGCATTACTCTCATCGCGGGTGACGGGTCCCAGAGCACGTCCGGCGACGGAGGGAAGGCGACGGCTGCCGGCATGGATCCCTACGACATGGCGTTCGACAAAGCGGGCAATATCTACGTTGCGGACCGCGTGAATCACCGGGTGCGCAAGCTGACTCCGGGCGGCAATATCAGCACGGTTGCGGGAACGGGGACCTCGGGGTTCTCCGGCGACAACGGTCCGGCGACGGCTGCGACACTCAATTATCCCTCGGGCCTGGCAGTGGACAGCGCCGGTAACCTCTTCATTTGCGATTCCGGAAACGGGTTGCTGCGCAAGGTGACCACCGACGGCGTGATACATACGGTCGCGGGAAATGGAACCACGTATCCGTATAATGGCGACGGCCCGGCTTTGCAGCAAAACCTCAGCCCCTACCGGGCGACGGTGGATGGCAACGGCAACATTTACCTCGCGGACTACAACAATGACCGGATCCGCAAACTGGTTCCGGTAAATGCGACATCGCTCGCGATCTCCGGCGGCAATAATCAGACCGGGAACGCCGGTGCTGCGCTGAGCCAGAAGCTCACTGTCCTGGTCACCGGCAGCGACGGGAATCCATACGCCGGGGCGACGGTGACTTTCGCCGTTGCGACCGGCAGCGCGACACTCAGTGCCTCCGCGGCGCAGACGGCTAACAACGGAACGGCCTCGGTGGGCGTAACGTTGGGCAATATGCCGGGTCCGGTGACGGTTACGGCCAGCGTGGCGGGTCTGACGGCCGTGACCTTCAACTTAACCGCGACGGTTGTCCAGACTACTCCGGCGGCACTCAGCATCGTGAGCGGGAACTCGCAGAGCGGCACCACCGGGACGACGCTGGCCGGGAAACTCACGGTCGAAGTTACCGGGAGCGATGGGAATCCTTACCCAGGCGCTACGGTCACGTTTGCGGTCGCGAGCGGCAGCGCAACGCTCAACCCGTCCATGCCGCAACTGACGGCGAGCGACGGCACGGCATCCACGACGGCTACGTTGGGGAATACGGCTGGTGCGGTCACGGTGACAGCGAGTGTCACGGGCCTGACCTCGGTTACGTTCTCGCTTATGGCTATGCCGAATAACAATCCGCAGATTTCCGCGGGCGGAGTGGTGAGCGCGGGGTTGAGTTCTCCGGCGATACAGGTGGTGTCTCCCAACGCGATTCTTTCGATCTTCGGGCAGAACTTCGCGCCGGCGGGAACGTCGCGCGCGGTCTCGGGCGGCGACCTGGTGAACGGCCTGGTTCCCACCAACCTGATCGGAGTATGCGTGATGTTCGGAAATGCACCGGCTCCTATTTTCCTGGTGACGCCGGGTCAGTTGAATATCCAGGCGCCGCAAATGCCGGCTGCGGGAACGGTGAGTGTGCAGGTGACGACGAATTGCGGCACGCCGCTCAATCAGGCGGTATCGAATGCCGTCACGGTAACGGTGGCGGGGGCGGCTCCCGAGTTCTTCTACTCATCGCATAGCGCGACGGGCGGGAATCCGATTGCCGCGATCGATCCGAACGGGGGAGGGGTCGGGGATCCGGCGCGTCTGGGCGCGGGGTTTGGATTGGCGTATCCAGGCGAGGTGATCCAGGCATTTGCGACCGGGCTCGGGTTGACGAATCCGGCATTCGGTCCGGGACAACTGCCACCGTCGGGCGCGCAGGTGACCGGGCTTACGGTGAGCATCGACGGGACGGCGTTGAATGCGGCCGCCATTCAGTATGCGGGGGTGGCTCCGTTGAATGCGGGGCTGTACCAATTGAATATCGCGCTACCGGCGGGGCTGACGCCCGGGGACCATACCATCACGATGTCGGTGAATGGGGCGAGTTCGCCGGCCGGCGCTTATATCAGCGTGGGGACGGAGCCTGTGACGCATTAATCAAGGACAATGCTGTTCACTTAACGCATGGAGCCCTTAATCTTAATAGCCCGATGCCTGCCCACGGAAACGAAGGAAAGAGCGGACAAAGACTTGCTGCTGGAATGCACCTCCCCGATCGTTCGCCACATTGCACTTCCACCTGTAAGCGTTGCGCTCCAGCACCCAAATATCTGGGCTTACATCCGAGGTAAGAACCGTGTGCGTTATGTGGTCCCCAAAATTATGTGGCGTCCAGCGGACAACCCCCGGTGATTCATCGACGCGATCGCACTGAACGCCACATAACTTCACGGCTAAAGCGCGCGCAAAAACGTCATCAGGGCCGGATCATCCCGCCAGCGGCGCGCTGGTTTATCGGCCTCGACAACTTCACACTTGGCCAGAGCCTTGGCTTTCATCTCCAGATCCATCTCTGCGTAGATGTTGGTAGTGTCGAGAGAGACATGCCCGAGCCAGGCGCGAATCGTATTGATGTCCACGCCGGCGCGGAGCAGGTGTGTGGCTGTGGTGTGGCGGATCGTGTGGGGACTGACCCGTTTTTCCGCCAGTGAGGGCATTTGGACCTGAGCTTTGCTGACATATCGCTCGACCAGCGTGTGGATGCCGAATCTTGTTATCGGATGACCGCAGCGATTGAGAAAGACACATGCGGCCGGAGAGCGGCTGGTAATGAGAACTTTGAGTTCATTAACCGTACTCGGCCACAAAGGACATTGCCGCTCTTTTCCACCCTTACCCCGGATTTTCACGGAACAACCAGCCAAGTCCAGTTCGCTCACGAGCAACTGTGCGGCTTCCTGGGCACGAGTGCCGGAGTTGTAGAGAAATAGCAGCAAAGCGTGATCGCGGCGGCCTTGGGCAGTTTGCCGGTCGGGGGAAGCGATCAGAGCATCCATCTGCGGTTTATCCAAATAGGGGACGATTGCCTTGTTGGTTTTCTTAAATGGGATTGAACGGATCTGACCACACCAGTCGATGTGTTCCGGACTGTGTTCTCCCACGAAACGAGCGAGAGCATGCACCGCAGCCAAGCGCTGGTTGCGAGTGCTGATTGTACACTTCCGCGACTGTTCCAAGTCCGTCAGAAAAAGACGCACCAGATCCGTCGATATGTCGACCACGGTCAGTCGGTCGACGGCTCGGGTCAGTTTGCCAGAGATAAAGGAAATCAGCAGCACCAGGGTATCGCGGTAACTACGTTGTGTATTGCGCGCCAGATTGCGCTCGGCCACCAGATGTTCGAGCAGAAATCTCCGCACCCAAGGTCCCAGCAATGTTAGATTATTCACGCTGTCCCTCCTGGGCGTAGTGCTCAAAACGCCGGCTGGCCTCCTGCAGTAATTCAGGAGTCATGGTGAGGTAACGCTGGGTAGTCGCGATGTGAATGTGGCCGAGGTAAGTCGCTAGTTGTGGGAGCAGGCGTTGCACGTCTGCTCCCTGGCGATACCAGGAAATGAGACGATGCACTGCGAAGGCGTGCCTGAGGTCGTGCAGGCGCGGCTGATAACGGCATCCATCGGAGCGCAAAACGTCGGCGCGGATTCGCAGCCGGCTGAAGATGTTCTCTGCGGTGTTACGTTTCGTCGGAGTCGCAGTGCGGGTGAGGAACAGCGCCGACTCCAGACGCAACTGTGTGGGGTGATCCTTGGAACGTTGAGCCACGTAGTCCCCCAAGGCGCCGGTAAGAGCAGAACCCATAGGCACCAGCCGTGACTTGTAGAATTTACTTTCCCGAATGGTGAGAATGCCCTCGGGCAGATCCACATCGGCAAGAGTCAGGGAAAGCGCTTCACTAATGCGCAGTCCCGCTCCGTACAGCAGCAAGACGAGCATGCGGCAGGTGTAAGGCTGGAGCTTACTGCGTGAACTCTGACAACAGACGGAGGCGTCGAGCAATCGCTGAAGTTCCGCATGCGAGAAGATGTAGGGAACAAACTGCGGTGGTTGGGGAACGATTTTGGGAAGGGGCGACATAACGGCGAATCCCCGTGCCATGGCGAAACGGTAGAAGCCGCAGAGCACTTCGTGTTTACGATGCCAGAAGCGCGTGATGGGGCCTGTCCCCGCGATATAGGCGTGCACAGAATCAGCGGAGACTTCTGCCACGCTGATGTCGCCCATAGTTCGACAAAACGACCGCAAGGTGCGGGCTTCGGTGTGGAACCGCATGCCCATGGACTGTTTGTAGTCAACGTACAAAGTGGTTAGAGTGGCCAGTTTCATCGCAGCCCTCCTAAGTCAAAAGCCGCAACCTCGCGCAAACCAGCTAAATCCACCTTGGCGTAGATGCGGGTTGCATAGGCGCTGCGGTGCCCGAGGTGATCACCTATTTCCTTCAGCGAAAACCCCTCTCCCAACAGATGGCCAGCGCAGGCATGCCGGAGCGAGTGCGGCCCGCGGCGCGGAACGTGGATTCCCAACGCACCCAGGCGAGTGCTGACCAGATGGTATAGACCGCCTTGTGAGAGCCGGCGATACGGCGCCTTAAGGGTGAGGAAAACCTCCCGGCGCGCGCAACGAGGACGCACCTTTTGCAGGTATCGCAGGATAGCCTCGCCGGTCTCTCTGCATAGGGGATATTCCTGAACTCGCCGGGGTTTGGTACGCGTGATCGAAATCATCTCGCTTTCCCAGTTCAGATTCTCGAGGCACAAGCCTGACACTTCACCACTGCGAAAACCATAGGTCGCCAAGAGCATCAGGATGGCTCGGTCGCGGATATCGCGTGCCGAATCGCCTTCAGTGCTGGCGATCAATCGCCGCACGTCCGGCCAGGGTGGGCCGACCGGGAGTCCTTCGTGCCGAAACAAACGCGGACCATCAATGCCGGCGGCGATGCTGGGCGCACACCAACCGCGCACACCTGCGTATCGAAAGAACGCGCGCAAGGCTTTGGCGCTGCTGGCCACTGACACGCGCCCCCAACCCTGCTTTCCATGGCTGGCCAGAAAAGCGTCCACATCTTCAAGAGAAACATTGACGAAGGAACGGCTCTGATCCTCCATCCATCCCAAGAACTTCTCCAAATGCCAGCCCTGATTGCGGATGGTGACCGGAGACAAGCCGCGTTCATCTCGTCGATAAGCGGCAAAGTCGGCAAGACGGTCCGCAAAGGGTAGGATCTTGGGTTGGGGCTCTTCCAAACGTCGCAAGAAGTGAAGCCATGTCGTCGCCGTTCGAATGAAGAGCTCTCGCGACCACTGCAAGTCTTGTGTACGTCGCCTTTGGTGCTGCTCAGTAGCCCAACGATCGGCGGCCGCCACGATGGCGGAAGGGCTAATAGCCGAACCGATGTTGATGTCGATTCGCTCGGCAATGACTAAGAGCTCTTGAGCGTGACGTTGTAAAGTCGCGCGAGCCAGGCCTTGGCTAACGCAATGATTCAGGTACCGCTCCCGGGCTTCCGCAAACGGACCCTCGCGATGCCGAGTGACGATGGCAGGATACTCGAATAAAGTCTCGAACACAGTCGGACCTCCTTTGAAATGGGGATGCCCGATCAGTATCGAGTTTTAGTTATGTGGCGTTCGCTGAATGCGTGATGTTCAAGCCAATCGACTTAACCGCTGGACGCCACATAATTTTGGGGACCACATAACGCATATTATGTGGCGCGCCACAT
>CAVVFX010000008.1:0-459118 GCA_963747535.1 Terriglobia bacterium | reverse complement strand
GGTCGCGATGTTTGTCCCCAGCATTCTCACAATAATTCCGGGCTGGTTGGTCAGATTGGTGTCGGCTCGGGATGTCGATGTTGGAGCTAGGTCAGGATAGGATACTCGCCCGTATAGGCAGACTGCGGTATCCAGGCATCAAAGGCGGGATTTGGAGCGCCCGGCAAAAACGGCCGGGCGGTCTTCGCATTTTATAGCCCAAGGCCTCCGCTCAGAGACTTCACCGATGAAATTAGGGTTTTCGTTGAACCCCTTCAGAAAGGCTGACAGTGATAATTGGCGCTGCGCCCGATGCAGAGCAGTTGCTACGAATAACGAAACCCTCCGGCACACGATGAGTGCACCGGAGGGTCTCTCGTAAGCCGATTTCTTCGGAGCCAGCCCCGTCGCATCGGCCTTGGGCATCCGCTCGGGCGCGACCCCTCGCGGATAGATCAATAACGGACAACTAACTCTGTAACGGTAGCCGATAGCAACCGTTGTCCTGTACAATCCAGCCTTGCTGGCAGGCGTCCGCGATGGCCAACTGCGCGGTTCGCTTGGAACATTCCGAGCGCTGCATGATTTGCTCGCGCAGTTGGTTGTAGCGTGCCGCCGGTCCAACCTGTGTCAGCGCTGAGGTGACGTCGGAACGTTCCACCTTACGCCGGTTGGCGGACTCTGCGGTTGACGGCGACCCAGCTGCGGAGAACCACAGCGTATGCGGATCGAGTTGCAGCAAGCGCGGAGGCTGCGCCACGGCGTAACGGAACTGGAAGCGCAGTTCGAGAGTGTTGAACTGTGGCGAAGGTTTGGTCAGCAGCAGGTAACTATCGCCCACGGCGTGCAACGCCGAAGACCCGCGGAAGGCGCTGCCCACCTCGTCGCGAGTGATCGACTTGCGGACATGATGCACTACGATCAGCGCCGCTTTAGAAGCTTCGCGCAGACGCAGCAAGCTCTGGCACAACGCGGCCATAGAGCGCGTATCATTTTCGTCCTGATCATGCGCCGAGTACAACGGGTCCAAGACGATCACTTCGGCAGCAGCTGCGCGGGCAGCGTGGAGAAAATGACTGAATCCCTGCGGCGCGCTGAGCAGGTGTCCACTGGCGCGCGTATCAACCAACAAGTGCTGATCGGCGGCCGAACCCACTGTCCGGCGCATGGACGCCAAACGGGAAACGAACTGCGCAGTGGGCAGTTCGAACTGACAGACGAGGACGCGACGGGCAGCCGGTATGGTAAAGCCGGCGCGGTCCTGACCGGCGGCGAGCGCGAGCGCCAGATTGGCCACCAGCAAGCTCTTGCCGACCTTGGGTTCGCCACCCACAAACAGAATGCCCTGCGCGGGCAGCAGTCCGGGTTCGATCCAGCCGGCCGGTGGCGAACTGGGCTGCTGTTCGATCAACTGGCCCAAAGAAAGTACGGATGCAGGAGGCGCCGGCTTACGCGCGGCTCCATTCGCGGCGTTGCTCATAGCAGAGCCTCCTGCACGGCATCCAGCAGAATGGCTTCATCCACCCCGGAAGCCTTGCGTGCAGCGGCCAGTCGCAAGGCCGTCAAGGCGAGTTTGTTGACCTTGCGCAAGATACCTTTGGTCGCCTGATATAAAGCCTGGCGCGCGGTCTCGTCAAACAACGGTTGCGTGACGCCGGAGGCTTTCAGTTGATGCGCGAGGTAGGCGTCGAACTCCTCGCGCGAGAGTCCTTCGAGGTGATACTGTACGCCGATGCGTTGACGTAACGCTTCATGCATCTGAAGCGATAGCGTGCGGCGCAGCAGCGGCTGACCGACCAGCAGAAGCGTCAGATAACGCGAAGAATCCATATCGAAGTTCAACAGCAGCGGCAGTTGTTCCAGGGCCGCATGCGGCAGCAACTGAGCTTCGTCGCAGATCAGAATGGGATGCTGTTTCTTACTCTGGTGCAGACGCACCACAGCGCCGGCGATCTGGCGTGCTAAATCGCCCCGGTGGTGGGCTGGTTCAAGATCCAGTTCGAGAGCCACCTGACGCAATAGATCCAGCGCCGAGCCGGTGGCAAAGTGCACGTAGAGAATCTTGTACTGATTGGGATTGAGTGAGGCCGTGAAAGCGCGCGCCGCGGTAGACTTGCCCGCACCCACTTCGCCGGTGAGCAGACCCGCACCATGATGCTGGGCCAGAAACTCGAAGCGGGTCTTGAGTTGATTCCAGGCCTGCGAAGCAAACAGTTGCTTGACGTCGGGGCTGTCGGAAAACGGCTGTTTCTTGAAACCGAAGAAGGACTCCCACATGGCTACCGATGCTCCTTAAGAAGAGGTGGAGGCAGTTGACCGTTCAGCACCGGGTCCACCAGGCGCGCGGTGCCGTGCTCCTGCCCTTCGAAGTAAATGTCCACTTCGTTCAGATCGAGCGGATCGAAGCGCGCCTCAATGCGTTTGCCGGCCAGGTGCGGCGGCGCTTCAAAGAATCGGTTATGCAGCAGAAAGGTGCAATCGCGGCGCACCAGACGATCCAGGCGATGAAAGAACAGGCGGCGTAGATCGGTCCACGGAGGTAGTTGGCGGACGTGTTCGATATCGCGCTGCCAGCGCAGCAGCGGAGTCGATTGTAAGGTGCTGTGTTCGCGGCAATGGTAGACGGTGTCGATCCAATGCCACAGACGTTCGTTCAACTGTTCCAGCGTCAGCGTCTGTTTCGGATCGAGGCCCGCCAGAAACTGTTCGCGAACCGAGCGAAAGAAACGTTCGATCTTGCCACGCCCTTCGGGTTGATAGGGAGGCGTATGCACAATCAGCGTGCCGAGCGATGCCGCGATGCGCGCCAGTTGAATCGAGCGATAAATCTTGCCGTTGTCCATGTACAGGCGGACCGGCACGCCACGCGAGGCGATGGCGTGGCGCAGACAATCGAGGAAAGCATCAAGGCCCTGGTTGGGGTAGAACTGGGCGTGCGGGATCAGTCGGCTGGCATCGTCGAGCGTGGCCTGCAGGAAGACCTGCAATTTCCCGCCGCCGGGCCGCTGGACATACGGACCAAACAGCATATCGGATTGCCAGAGTTGATTGGCAAACTCGACTTCGAACTTTTTGCGCGCGGTCGCGTCGGCGGCGAGCAACTGACGGGCGGTAAGTCCGTGGGCTCGCAGAAAGCGATACAGCGTGGAGGCCGAGATCTCCTGCTCGTCGGGCAGGGCCAGTTCCCGCAACAAAGCCGTACCGGTACGATGCGGATTCTCGCGCTGGAGCCGTTCGATCAATGCGGCGGTAGCGGCGGGGATGACGCGAGTTTGTCCGCGATCCTGGCGTGGTTTGGGAGCCAGCGCCGTGAAGCCGTGGCGGCGATACTGCAACGTCCATTCGAGCAAGGTGTCGGTGGATACCGAGGTGCGGCGGGAATAGGGAATGTCATAGCAACGGGCCGCAACTTCCTGGGCGCGTCGCGTGAGCTCGCCTCTGGGCAGTGTTTCCAAAACCAGCGGCGCGATTAATCCGTAGCGAAAAAGCGCGATTTTTTCGGCTTTGTCGTCCATCTTTTTCTCTCCTGTTGAAGAGCGTAAGGTGAGCATGGGCCTGGAGGCTAGACAAGTGTTGTGTGGGGACGCTCGCCCGATTCCGGCGGGGCGGAGACTGCGGCGCGAAGACCGCGCGGAGCGAGACTGCGCGGCCAGCCCAGCAGGTGACTGCGCAGTTGGGAGAAAAGGAAGCGGTGGGCTGGAATCCAGCGCGTGGCGGCGAGCATGCACAAGGCCCGCTGGACAAAGCCCGGCGCGGGTGCGGGTTCGGTCAACGCCGCCAACGCGACGCAGAGAGGCTCAGCTTGTCGGCGAAAGCGCCGGACCCAGAACTGGCCTCGCTGATAAGTCATCGCGAACAATAGCGTCGCGGTGACGGATTGCCAGAGCTTGTTTTCCAGCAGACGTGCAGTGAGGACCAGCGCGATCACCGTGATACTGGACCGCAAGTATGGCAGCACGAATTCAGGCAGCAACGACACCGTGCGCCGGCAAGCGAGACATAAGTAGCGGCGCACGCGCAACGAGCCATCGAAGTTCAGGCACGTCAGCGTGCGGGTGTAAAAGCCGTGTGCGGTGAGCGGCCGTTGGGTTTGGCATTGCGGACAGTGGCGCGGCCGGTGGAGATCGATGTCGTCGAGTTGCTGCTCGTATTGCTGGACGGACCCGGCAAATGGGTGTAGGATTTGCATTGTGTAGGTGGCAGACCCATATGGGTCTGTCCTTTCTCCTGGGAGTTGCGTTCCCAGGTCGCTCAACGCGGGAGAATTTGCCGTTCTCCCGCGTTTCCTTTGAGCATCCTACAAGTGTTAGAGCTTTTGCTCCCGGACCGACGACCTATTCCTGGCTGGAATAGGGGGCCAACGGTTCTCCAGTGACGGACGCCCGGAACAGCGTAACCGTGTGATTCTGTTGGCCGCGACGAGGGGCAGACCTATTCCTACCAGAAATAGGTCTGGAGAATTCTTCGCATGGCCTGCGCATGATGGGATAGATGCTCACGATCCCGCGCACCAGTCAGTTTCCGATACGCCTCCCGGGCGGAATCGCGCCGGCTTAGCCGGGGATCAATGTGGGAAAACGCCAACGCGGGCGCCGAGAAAATCGTGACCCGTTACAGCTGGACGAACGCTGCGATCGAGGCGGCGCTGGAGCGTTCGTTCTTCACCCGGCGCTTCTACATATGCCTGGACAACCCCGAGCGGAGCATCCAGCGAGTGCGCGAGCGTGTCGCTCAGGGTGGGCACGACGTGCCCGACGCGGATGTACGCCGCCGATACACGCGCAGTCTTACAAACGCCGGCCACATTTTGCAGTTAGTGCATCAGGGACTCGTCTTCGCTAACTCGGGCGTTGAGCCGCGGCCAGTTTTGGAGATGCGCGGCGGGCGAGTGGTCGGTCTCGCCGACGAGATTCCAGAATGGGCGGCGGAGTTACTGGAATTGAATACCAAGCCGCGAGAATGAAAAGAGGGAACGCGTTTATCAGTACTAATCTTCGGTTCGGCGGTTATCGACCCCGGAAATCGAGTCTTCTGAGCTCAGCAACCCCGAGTCGCAGCGACGATACGGAACTGGCGGGAAGCTGTGCGTTTGGACGCGTCCAGTCGTAGAGTGTTTCAATCCCCGAGCGAATCAGTGGCGTCCAGTCGTTCCGAGTTCTCTTGTAATCGGTCGCCTCGTCCACCGGGACCGCGTTCAGGCAGAGTATCCACGTTTCAATGTTGCGCTTCGGGACGAGCCTCGCGATTTGTTCCACATCCGGACGGACACGATCGGCTTGAGCGTCATCGAGTTTACTGTCGAGCTGCGCCAATCGCTCTTGCACCGGGAGGTTATCGGCATCAATGAGAACGATCAGAGCTGTCTCGGCGGTTGTGCGCCGTCGTCGACAGGCTTCAACTTCCACGGCAAATCGCTCCCGGACCCAATGCTCACCACTCCCGGCGCCATCTGGATACCACACAAACCGCATCGTGTGCTGTTCAAGACCGCAGCGACGAAGGTAACGCAGGACGAATTGCTGTTGGCGATTGTCCTCAACGAGGACGATTACCTGCGATGGCCTCGACACCTACTCCCATCCCCTGGCGATGACTTCCGAGGGCTGGAGATTGTTCTCAGCGGACGAGAACTTTGCAACACGCGCCTGGCCATTCTGCTCCCTGAAGAACCGAAGCCCGTAGAGCCGGGCCCACTGATTCAACGTCTCCGGATGGTGCGAGGCGAGGATCAACTGCCCGTTGTATTCCTCGACAGCCTCTTCGGCGGAAAGAAGCCATGGCTGGATTTCGCGCAGAGCGATGAAGTTGTCCGGCTCGTCGATAAAGACGGTGTCTCCCCATTCGATAGGAAAGTGCAGGATCATGTAGAGAGAGATGAGACAGCGTTGGCCATCGGACAACTCCGAGATTGAGTAGCTCACTCTCTTCTTAGTGGGCGAGGTGAACTCCGCCCGCAGTTTCCGCACGCCATCCTCCTGCGAAGAGAACTTGAGCGCGAGAAACCCGTCCATGCACCGTCTCAGGGAATCGAGAAACCGAACGTTCTGGTCCGGGTATGTTGTGACGAGAGACCGATACCAACCGGCAAGATTGTTGAGTTCGTAGTCCGGTTCGCGTTCCTCATTGTCCGCCGCCTCGTCCATTTGACTAGGGTAGAGGTCGAAATCAAAGCAGTGAACGTGATTGCTGATCCACTCCACAAAATGTCGGACGTCCTCATTGCTTAACACGGAGAGAGGAAGGGCGGAACGATTGGTCTGAAGGGGAACGGCAACCGACTCGCCCGCGCTTGGGAAGAAACGAATCTTGCCTTCAGCCAACTCGAAAACGGTGCGGCCGTTGACGATGAGGCGTTCAAGAGTCACCGCCTGCTCCCTCGTCACCTCGGCATAGCCAAGTTCCACTCGATACTCGAATTTCTTGCTGCTCAGCGTCGCCTCAAGCTCGAATACCTGAATTGAACTATCGAGCCAGCGGGTGCGCGTGGACTGCGTAAACCGATTCGAGTCACCCTTCACAAAACTCTTCAGGCACCGCAGGACTTCAAGCACCGAAGTTTTGCCGCTGCCGTTGGCCCCCAGCAGCAACTGCTTCCTCTCCGGGAAGTATTCGAAGTTCTGAAAGCTTCGAAAATTATCGATGTAGATGCGAGTGAGCATGCCACCTCGATTATTCCATGTGCGGGGCATTGCTGACGACAGCGGCTTCTCCGACGCGGATTAGGTCCAGGGAACAGCCACCAACTTCGGATGGATTGGCAAGCTCTTTGGTCCACCGGAGTTGGCCAATACCGCAGCGCAAGAGTGGTTTTCTGACCCTAGCACCGGTCTGGCGGTGTCATAATCCGCCTCACGCGACCACCGCAACTCGATGCGGACTAACCGAGAGGCCCCCACTCGCACACAGGATTTCGATCACTCCCAACAAGTCGGCTTGCGACCGGTCAAGCCCACAAATTTGCTGGATCTCGTCCCGGACATGCCTTTATGTTGGGCCACCGATCGCAAGAATTGAACTGAACCTACCGATACAGATCGGGTTGTGATCCGGAAATGCTATTCGCTGGTCACCTCGCTATCGAATGCGGTCCGGCGGTTGCCCGCTATTTAGGAAACCTTTCGCAGTTCCTCACGGATGACTCGCCGCAACGTGTCCTCCAGCCCAGGCGCTGATTTCTTGCCCTCGATATAGTCGCGCAACACGTTGTTGATAACGGTCTGGTAATTGCCACCACCAGCACGCTCGACCTGATCGCGGAAATAATCGAGGATGTCGCAATCCAGACGGATAGTGATTCGCTCCTTACCCGGAGGCAATGGGAGTACCGCGCCGCGCTTGCCTTTGCTGAAGTCGTAGGTTTTCATTGCTTTTCGTATTCCTCCCGTTCGGGGGTGCGGCGTGCCGGGCGGAGATCATCCGGATATCGTCCCCGCGCCAACTGTAGACGACCACCAGTATCCGGCCGGCAGCGTCGGCTCCAAGAATGACAAAACGCTGCTCGATAGCGTCCGATTCGTCATCGACAACAGTGATGGCCACTGGGTCGTCGAATACCAAGGCCGCGTCGGCAACGTACCCCGTGCTTGGCAACGTTGCTTGCCGCCTTTCCAGGATCCCAGAGAATCGCCACGATTCAGTGTACACACATATGTACACCGCAGGCAATTCCCGGCGCCACCCGACGGCTTAGAGATCAGATTATTCCTAATAAGTCATCCTGGGTCTCGCGAAAGTTTCGACGTCTGCCGGACCTATCTTCAGTCCACCAATTTGGTGCATAATGATGTAATGAGAACCGACAGCAGATCCGTGCGACAAAGCATCAGCTTGCCAGCGAACGTCGCCTCGCAAGTTCGCAGCCTGGCGAAGGCACGCAGGCTGAGTGCGAGCCGGTTGCTGTTAGAACTGATCGAGAACGGCATGGCGGCGGAGAAGCGCAAGCAGCAGGAATTCATTGACCTCGCCGAACGGTTCCGAAATGCGACTGATCCCGAAGAAGTCAAACGCCTTGGTGATCAGATGGGCCGAATGGTTTTTGGCGCCTGATAGATCGGATGCGAGATCGGGCGATCAGCATCGCTGATCTGAACCGTCTTCGGCTCGGGATTGACTCGAATCCGGAGGTGCCGGAAGGCGATTGGTACAGGGGATTTCGGTTCGTTCAAGATCTGTGGCAGTGGAGCACACCAAAGACGTTCCTGCTTCGTGGTCAGGCTGCCAAGGGTAGGGCAATCTGATAGACTCCTCTCGATCTTGGTCTGGCGGCTTGGGAAGAAGCGCCCCGATGAGTCGGGGCGCAGCAGACATGAGTGTCTGCGCCACCTTACGGCAACATTTTGTGACCCAGTAGTACTAAGGGCTCCATGCGTTAGGTGAACAGCATTGAGGCTACCGGCGGGGCAAGCTACCAGTTCAGCATGTGACGGACGTTACGCGCTAGTCGCTTGCTTACGATGAGTTCCTGGGAATTGCTGAGAGTCAATAGCCATCGTTGACTGCTCAGGACGCTCATCTTTCGAACATGATTCACGTTGACGATCGAATTGCGATGCACACGCTCGAACGGTGAATTGCGCAGCCTCTCCTCGATGGCGCGAAGGCATTGAGTCGCGATGTAGCTGCGTTTGGCGGTGATGATGGTGACGATTTCACCGTCCGCCTGGAAAGCCAGCACTTCGTTCTGATCCAGAAGATAATACTCTTCACCGAGTTTGCCTACGATTTTCCGCCCGGCACCATGCGGCGAAGCATCCTGTTGCGCCGACGCAGCCGTGTCGGATAACCGCAGAACACTCTCAGCAATCTTCAGATCTTTGCCGTGCAGGCTCCTGGCGCGATCGATTGCCTTTTCGAGCCGCGCCTCGCTGATCGGCTTGAGCAGGTAGTCGATGGCGCCCGCTTCGAACGCTTCGATGGCGTGCTGATTGAACGCCGTCACAATGATAATCGCCGGGATCGGACCGCCATGAAGGTTGGCGATCACCTCGAAGCCCCCCATCACCGGCATCTGCAGGTCGAGGAAAACAAGGTTGGGCCGCAGGAGGCTGATTTGCGCCAGGGCCTCCCGTCCGTTGTCCGCTTCTCCAATTACCACGATGCCCGGGAACAGTTCCAGTTCTTCGCGTAATACCTTGCGCGCTACCGGTTCATCGTCGACGACCAGGACACGGAGTTGAAGGTTCATGCGTCCTCATTAATATAGGATCTACCAACCCGAACGAGCGAGGGAATTATCGCGAACGGGCAACTGCGCGCCACGAGCGGGCGACCGGAGGCGGTGAGCGGGATCCCTGTCTTCCGGTGCGCTCAACTCACCGCGCGGCAGTCTGGGCAACTTCGACCGGTATGGAAAACCGAACCGTCGTCATTTGGGGACCCAGCTCAAAGGTCAAGTCAGACTCCGCTCCGTAACACAATTGAAGCCGTTTGCTGACATTCGCGAGCCCCAATCCCAAGCCGGTTAGCGAAGGCTGGCCAGCCCCTCCGGATGCCGGAGCCCGTGCCGCGTCGCACCCGCTATCCTGCACCGTGATCCGGATCAGACCCGCTTCAGCCTTGGCCGCGATTCTAACCCAACCCGCCCGTTCGCTGGCGGCGACGCCGTGTTTGATGGCGTTTTCCACCAGCGGTTGCACCGACAGCACCGGGATTTTGACCTCCCTGGCAGCATCATCGATGTCGATTTCGACAGTGAGCCGCGCACCCAGACGAAGCTTCTCTATCTCCAGGTAGGCGCGAACGATTTCTAATTCCTCGGACAGATCGATGAACTTCTCTGGCGTCTGGAGGGAGTAGCGGAAGATATCGGCCAGATTGAGCACGGTCCGGCGCGCCCCGGTCGCCTCCCGTGGAATGATCCCAAACAGCGTATTGAGCGCGTTGAAGAGGAAATGCGGGTTGATCTGCGACTGCAGCGCGCGAAGTTCGGCCTGCACCATGAGCTTCTGCATTTCCGAATCATGGTACCGGTCAATCTGCTCAGTGATGGCTGTCGCCAGCCGCCCCAGCGCGCGGAGATCCTCGCTCAGGTACCGGCGCCCGCCTCTCCGCCTTCCCAACAGAATATAAGTGACTTCCCCGAAGGAGAACCGCAGGGGAACAATGGCCTCAGCCCAGCGATATCGCTCGTGGTTTTTCAAGCGAGGCGCGTCCGATGCGGGTACGGGAAAAAAGATATCCGGTCCCTCGGAAAAACCGGCCGGCTGCTCCTCGGTGATCGAGAGCGAGCGTTCGGCCTTCATGAAAGATGTAATGAGTTCGGTGGCCCAGGATATAAACTCCGCTTCTCCGCACCATTCCGGCCGGGTGCGGATCTGCTGCAGAACGCTCTCCAGATTCGGACGCCGGAAGACTGCTTCGGTCAGCCAACGCTGAACCCATCCGCGCAACATTGCAAACAAGATCAGGAGCAAGCAGATACCCAGCGTCAGGATGGCTTCCCGCGGCGAGTCGACCGGCCCCATCAGGTGGAGGGCTACGGCGCCCTGTATGGCAGCGATGGTTACCGCGGCAGCCAGGAGAGCATTGGCGAGAAATCGCAAGAAGGCGTCCAGTAAGACGAAACGGTAGTCCTGCATGAGGATAAATAGTGCCAAGGGGATGCCCCCGTGGTGCAGTGCCAGTTCGCTGGACCACGCATGAAGCGGGTGGCCGGACCCGAAGTGAACGAAAGACATGGAGAACAGCAGCAGGCACATGGATGCCACAACGCGGGACGTTCGGCCGCGCTGATCCTGCCGCCGGGCGACCCGCGCCACCGAGACGGCGGTCAGAACCACGAAGCCGACGGTGATCAGGAGCAGGGCGTTCGTCCGATATCGTTCGATTCCGGTAATGGCCGCGGCACAATGCATGACAAACGCGATGCAGGCCAAGCCATATCCGGCCGAGGTCAATGCCGGCATCTGACCGTCAAGGGAAAGGTGCAACAGCACGGGCGGTAAAAGACTCAAACAACAAAAAGTTGCGGCAATCAGGAACGACGATGCCGGCGACGAGTTCTGAATGGCCAGGAGAACCGCCAGCGATCCGAAATTCCAAAGGAAGGCAAGAGCCGCCGCCGCTGCCGACAACCAGCTTCCGCGCCTGGCGGCGGCACCGCGATCACGCAGGAACAGCGCGAGGAAGATCCCGAAGATGATCGCACCGGCGGTATGTCCGATGATGTTGATGAAAATCGGCTCGTGCAGATTGGACATACCGATATTCATTGTAGGCGCGTTGGAAGAATGGCTCAATGGGAGAAGATCGCTGCCAGAACGCGACACGACCCCGTTAATCATTTGTTAGTAATGATCCCCACACTGGATCGAAGAGATCGCGGCCCCTGAGCCTCACCACTCAATAAGAAGTGAGTCCGCTCATTTTTAAATTTAGTCCTTTCGTGGCGATAAACAGCCGCCGGCCGGATTATTCTAGGAGCCCATAGAGGACGACCGGGACAATCAAAGGGATGACCAAGCTTCGTTCCGGCAGGCTCGCGTGCGTAATTCTGGCGTTTGGTTGCAGCGTCCCGAGTTATGGGCAATCGTCGGGCGTGGTCCGCGGCTCGGTCCTGGACCCGTCGGGAGCCGCGATCAAAGGCGCCACAGTGGGTATCTCGAACCCGGTCTCCCATTACCAACAAAGTGTGAAGACGAACGGACAGGGCACATTCCAGTTCAATAACCTTCCGTACAACAACTATCATCTCAGTGTATCGGCGACGGGATTTCAAGGAAACGAGCAGGACTTGAACGTACGTTCTCAGTTGCCCGTTGACGTGAAGATCACGTTGCCGATCGGCGTGGCTGTCGAAAGCGTAACTGTGTCAGGAGGCGAGGATCTGGTAGAAACCGAGTCCACGAGCCACACAGATGTGGATCGGGCCATGTTTGACAAGCTGCCTCTGGAAAGTTCCTCATCATCGATCAGTTCGCTGGTGACCCTGGCTACACCTGGGGTCTCGGCCGACTCGAACGGACTGTTCCACGGAATGGGCGATCATGCCTCGAACTCTTTCTCGGTTGACGGCCAGCCGATTACCGACCAGCAAAGCAAGGTCTTCTCGAATCAGATCCCGATCGACTCCATTCAGTCGCTGGAAGTCATAGAAGGCGCACCACCCGCGGAATATGGCGGCAAGACCAGCCTGGTGATTGTAGCGGCCACCCGCTCGGGGCTTGGAGTGAGTCCTCCCCACGGGGACATAACGGCTTCCTACGGCACCTTCGGCAGTTCCAACGAAAGCTTCGATCTGGCCTATGGGAAGCAGACCTGGGGAAACTTCATCTCGGTCAGCGGATTGAACTCCGGCCGTTTCCTCGATGGCCCGGAATATCAGGTCTTCCACGATCATGGCAATGAGGAGAACGTGTTTGACCGGCTGGACTTCAAGCCCAATGACGCAGATTCGATCAACCTGAATCTCAGTTTTACCCGGTCCTGGTTCCAGACACCCAACTCCTACGACGCCCAGAACGCGACCGCATGGTCCGGGCTGGTGGTCGACAACGGCGGCCTCGGTCCCAACGGCTTACCTGTCGGCTCAGCAGATCAACGGTCGCAGATCAGAACGTTTAACATTGCGCCGGCCTGGACCCATATACTCACGCCCACCACCGTGTTCACGTTAGGGGGCTGGGTGCGGCAGGATCAATACGACTATTATGGGAGCGATAACCCGTTCGCCGACTTTACGCCCGACCTCCAGTCCGCGACGGTCGGTCAGAATCGGCGGCTGACCAATGCCGGCGCGCGCACCAGCCTGTCGTACGTAAAAGGAATTCATAACATCAAGACGGGCCTCGAGTATGAGCACACTTTTATCACCGAAAGGGATTCCTTCGGCCTGGTCGATCCGACCGCCAATGCCCCTTGTCTGAATGCCGACGGCAGCGCTGACACCAATCCTTTATTGACCAATCCGGCCGCTTGCAGGGGAGTGCTGCAACCCAACCTCGGCCAGGGATCGGTGCCGGCGTTTATTCCGATACTTGCCTGTTACGATCTGACCAGAACGGCGCCCCTGCCCGCTTCTGACGGCTGCCCGAGCGGTACCAGCCGCGACTACGGGTTTTATGGCCACGCCGACATTAAGGAGTTCGCGTTTTACCTTCAGGACACCATTACTCTCCACAACTGGACCTTCAACCTCGGCTTGCGCTTCGATAAATACAATGGCCTTACCAGCGCCGCGCAAGGTGAGCCGCGTCTCGGTGCCGCTTACAATTTCAAGGCAACCAATACCGTGCTGCGGATATCCTATGCGCGCACCATGGAGAGTCCGTTCAACGAGAACCTGGTGCTGGCGAGCCAGGGATGCAATGACCCGGTGATTAGTGCATTCCAGACGCTGGTCCCGGGTGGCGCTTGCGTGACGACAGCGGCCCTGAAACCCGGACACCGCAACGAGTTCCACGCGGGCGTTCAGCAGGCGTTCGGGAAGTATCTGGTGATCGACGCAGAATACATTTGGAAGTACACCCATCGGGCCTTCGATTTCAGCGTGCTGGGCAACACGCCGATCACTTATCCGATCGAGTGGACGAGTTCCAAGATTCCTGGATATGCTATCCGAGCCACCGTTCCGGACTTCCACGGGCTGACGGCATTTGTGGTCATGTCGAGCGTGGCGGCGCGCTTCTTCGGCCCGCAGATCGCCGGAATCGGCTCGACTCCCGGCGTGAGCAGTGTATTCCGCATCGATCACGACGAGCTTTTTAATCAGACCACGCACCTGCAATACCAGCCGACGAAGAAGTCCCCGTGGGTCAGCGTCAACTGGCGTTATGACAGCGGCCAGGTGGCCGGCCAGGTGCCTTGCGCAGGCGGTGAATGTGCCAATGGACCGAACGGTACGGATTCAGTGGTGGATGTTTCCAACCTGACGCCGGATCAACAGTTCGCAGGAGGCCTGTACTGCGGGAGTGTCCATGCGACGCCAACCACTCCGATCAGCCCTACCGGCCTCTGCCCGGCGTCACAATACGGTTCCACGCTGTTAAGGATTCCCGCAGCCGGTACCGAGAACAACGATCACAACCCACCCCGTATTGCATCCCGCAATCTGTTCGATATCGGCGTGGGAGATGACAACCTGTTCCAGGGCGACAAGCACAAATGGAGCGCCCGTCTGACGGTCGTCAATCTGACGAACAAGGAGGCGGTGTTCAATTTCCTTTCGACCTTCAGCGGAACGCATTACGTTTCGCCACGAACGGTGACGGCGACGGTCGGTTTCCATTTCTAGCGGGTCCGGTGGAAGGGCGGCTGCCATCCTCCTGATAGAATGCAGTGTCATTCGACATCAGTTGGAGGATGGATGAAAAACGTACTTGTTACGCTGTTGCTTTGCGTGGCTGCCCAGCCGTTGCTTGCCCAGGGCGCTCCGCCACATGGGTCGCCCGATCAGCCCTACGCCGTAGAGTATTATTACAAAACCCAGTGGGGACATCAGGAGGAATTCCTGCAGCTCTTTCTGAAGAACCATTACCCCCTGCTCAAGAAGATTGCCGAGACCGGCCGCATCATCTCGGTGAAAATTGAGACGCCCGCCAATCACATGACCGAGGATACGCGGTGGGATTATCGCGTCACGATCCGGTTCAAGAACTCGGCGCTGGCAACGACGGCCAATCCCGACGAAGAGCGGATTATCGAGCAACTCTGGCCTGATCAGAAGACTTACAAACGCGAGGAACAGCGGCGCTTCGAGATCTTGCTGGCACACTGGGATCTTCCCGTGACCGATATCACGCCCGCGCAGAAATAGCTTGCCGACAGGTCAACGCTAACGAACCAGCAGGTCCGGACGGAGCTTCGCGGTCTTCTCCCTGGCCGCGGCCTGACGCCACTTGCGGATCTCTTCGTGATTGCCGCTGAGGAGTACATCCGGTACCTTCCATCCGCGAAAATCAGCGGGACGGGTGTATTGCGGGCAATCGAGCAGACCCTCGCCATGGCCGGTAGTTTCGAAGGACTCAAAGGCGGTGGAGTCGCTATTGCCCACCACCCCCGGAATCAACCTGGCGACCGTGTCGATGATGACCATAGCGGCCAGTTCACCGCCGCTCAAAATGTAGTCGCCGATCGACAATTCTTCTTGGGCCAGATGTTCTGCTACCCGCTCGTCGACCCCTTCATAACGCCCGCATATCAGGAGCAGGGAACTGGCGCCGGCCAGACTCCGCGCGACGCGCTGGTCGAACTTGCGGCCCTGCGCCGAGAGCAGAATCACCTTCGAGCCCTCCGGCCGCTCCGGCCAGATCGATTCCACAGCGTCGAATATCGGCTCGGGCTTGAGCAGCATCCCTTCCGCGCCGCCAAACGGACGATCATCGACCGTTTTATGGCGGTCGTGGGTCCAGTCGCGAAGATTGTGGATGTGTATACTGAGTGCGCCGGCAGCTATGCCACGGGCGACCACGCCGTGCTGGAAAGGTCCCTCGAAGAAATCGGGGAAGATCGTCAGGATGTGGAACTTCACGGCCGGTTCAATTCCCGCAGCCCCGCAGGGAGATCGACGTCAATCCGGCGCGCAGGAGGATCGATGTTCACGCAAATCGCCTTGACGTAGGGAATCAGCAGACCGTTGTCCAGTTCCAGCAGCCCCGGACCACCGAATTCGCGCACGGCCGTCACGCAGCCGACGCGATCCCCGAGATTGCTATCCCAAACTTCGCAGCCAATGAGGTCCGAGAAGTAGAACGCGCCGTCTTCGAGCGGCTCGCGTTCAGCTAATGGGACTCGAACTTCGGCGCCGTGCCAGCGCTCGGCACCGGAAATCGTGTCGATACCCCGGAACTTGAACACCAGCCGATTGGAATGTTCCCACACCGATTCGACTTCCACGTGGTGCGGCTCTCCGGATTCGCCGAACAGCCAGGCCTCACGGAGTTTCTGGAAACGCTCCAGCTTACTGGTCATCGGTACGCCGGTAATCTCGCCTCGATTGGCGTGGGTGGCTCCGAGGACGGCAATGGTAATCCAGTCGGCCTGATTGGGAGCGAGGTCGGCCACTATTCCAGAATCTCTAACGTAAAGCGGCGGTTGAGTTTCATTCCCGCGGCTCCCAAGATGGTCCGGATGGACCGGGCGGTGCGCCCCTGTTTACCGATCACCTTACCGAGGTCGCCGGGTGCCACTTTTAGCTCGAGCACGGTCACCTGCTCGCCTGCGACCTCGCTGACGGAAACTTGTTCGGGGATGTCGACCAGAGCCTTCGCAATATCCTCAATCAACTGTTTCATCGACACCTTCTCCTTGGTACGGCAGACTCGTGGTCCGCCGCACAATAGTCTACGCCTGCGATTACGCCTGGACTGATGCCGGTACGGGGACGACCGGGTTTTCCTTGACTAAACGGGCAACCGTATCGGACAACTGGGCGCCATTCTTGGTCCAGTATTCAATACGGTCGTGTTTCAAGTCGATCTTGGCCGGATGGGTCAGCGGGTTATAGTGCCCGATCACCTCCAAGGCTCGGCCGTTGCGGGCGCGTTCCTTCTCGATTACTACCACGCGGTAGAACGGCTTCTTTTTGGCGCCGAAACGCGCCAGTCGAATCATCAGCATTTCTTCTCTATTCTCTCCACTGTTTCTTCCAGGCACAGACTAAAGTCTGTGTTACGAGAAACCCGGCATACCGGGTATCTTAAACTTGCTCAACTTCTTGCCGAGCATACCCGCGCCCGAAAACGACTTCATCATCTTGCGCGCCTGCGTGTATTGCTTCAGCAACTGATTGACTTCCTGCACCGACGTGCCGCTGCCCGCGGCAATGCGCCGCCTCCGGCTCCCATTGATGAGCATGTGGTTGGCGCGTTCCTTGGGAGTCATCGAGTCGATAATCGCCACGATGTGGCTGATCTCTTTCTCGTCGACTGAAACATTCTTCAACTCTTTCATAATGCCGACCTGCGGCATCATCTTCAAAATCGATTCCAGGGGTCCAAGTTTGCGCAACTGCCCCAATTGATCGCGAAAGTCGTCCAACGTGAATTCGTTGTCGAGCAGCTTCTGCTGCATCTCGACAGCTTTCTTTTTGTCGATCGTCTGCTCGGCCTTCTCGATGAACGACAGAATGTCGCCCATACCCAGGATGCGGGAGGCCGCGCGGTCGGGATAAAAGGGCTCGAACGCGTCGGACTTTTCTCCGACACCCACGAACTTCAATGGCTGTCCGGTCACGAAGCGGATGGAGAGTGCTGCGCCGCCACGCGCGTCCCCGTCCATCTTAGTTAGGATAACGCCTGTGATTCCCAGGCGTTTATGGAACTCTTCCGCGGACTTAACGGCGTCCTGTCCGGTCATGGCATCGGCCACGAACAGGATCTCGACCGGGTTCAACAGCTCCTTTAACTGCTGCAGTTCGGTCATGAGATCTTCGTCGATGTGCAGGCGTCCGGCAGTGTCGACGAGCAGGACGTCGCGCCCGTTGTTGACCGCATCTTTCCGCGCCGAACGAGCCAGGTCGACGGGCAGGGTTTCGCCCGGCTCGCCGGCATAGACCGGAACATTGACTTCCTTGGCGACGATGCGAAGCTGGTCGCGAGCCGCCGGACGGTAAACATCGACCGAGACGACTTCCGGCCGATGACCGTTCTTGCCCAGCCAGCGGGCCAGCTTGCCGGCGGAGGTCGTCTTGCCCGAACCCTGCAGTCCGACGATCAGGAACACGCTGGGCGGGTCATTGGCGAAGCGGAGTTTCGCTTCGTGGCTGCCCAGGACTTTGATCAGCTCATCGCGCACGATAGCGATGACTTGTTGGGACGGCGTGAGCGACTGGAGTACTTCCTCACCCATCGCCTTGGTCTTGACGTTTTCGATTAACTGCTTGACAACTTTGAAGTTGACGTCCGCTTCCAGCAGGGCGACGCGGATCTCCCGCAGCGCTGCCTCCATATTTTCGGCAGACAGCCGTCCTTCCCCGCGCAGGTTTTTAAAGACCCGCTGAAGCTTGTCACTTAGATTGTCGAACATGATGCGGTCAGGCTAGCGCAGTTTCTCGGTGGGAATCTACGGCAACTTCCTATTATACAGGAGCTTCCAAATGGACGCGGGATTAACGCGATTTGCCGAAAAGTTCTTTCAGGCTGTTGGCGTCGAGTATCGCGAGAGTGAGTTCCTTAACCTCAGCGTCCGACATCGCGGATATGCGTTTGGTGACCGCGGCGGGAAGGCGTCCAAAGCGCTTGTTGAGTAACAACCGGAGGGCGTCCTTGAGACCCTCCTCGCGGCCCTCCTCGCGGCCCTCTTCGCGGCCCTCTTCCAGGCCCTTCTCCCGACCCTGCTCACGGAGTCTTACGCCCTCCACACGGAGTCTTTCGGCCTGCTCCTCACGTAACCTTGCGGTCTCCCTCCGAACCTTCTTCCGAACCTCCTTGTCAAGCTTTTTCGCAAACGCTTCTTGCAGGAACGGCCATTTCTCGATATCGATTTGCAATGTCTGTGGCATGGCTCCAAGCTCCCTTATGGCAACGCCTTCTAATCCCCTCATCTGGCATGTTAACAAAAACTGCTCCAATGCCGATCTCTGCAGATCTCTTCTCAGCCTCATGATTCTGCCCAGCACCGTCCGAATGCCCGTGACTGGATCGTCGAGCCCGGTCAGTAGCGCCAGCATATTGTCGGCAATCGTATCGGTGGCCAGCAGCGCAGGCCCATCCAGACTGCGAATGTCCACCAGCTTGTATTGGCAAGACATTCCTTCCGTCCGGAACCCCGACCGCATGTGCATTGGCTCATTGCCTACGTACAGTACCAACTGCTGCGGATACCGGCCGTATTTGCGCATGATCGCCAGACCGTACTCCGCCATCCGAAGAGGCATCAAGGGATCATTGGTGCTCTGCACTTCAATATTCACCAAGCGTCCGCTCACGGTTCTGTAAACCAGATCGACCCGCCGGTCTTGCGTTCTAGGAAGATCTACATTAAGGAGCGCACTCACCTTTTCTAACTGTAACTGGCGAAAAGGCTCGCCGCCGGACCCCTGGACCAGGAGTTTGAGAAGTGCATCGGATCCGAGAGTTCCCTTGCGCAAGACATTTAGTGCAGTCGAGCCGCCAATATTCTCACTTCGACGCCACCGCTGCGTGCTCCATGCCCTGTCATTGGTAGAATTGAGGTTAATCCCCTTTTTACACCTGATGAGTATTGCATCCGACCACCTATCTCTCGCGTTTGGGTTCGCCTTTGAGGATCTCTATGCGCGCGAGGGACTTGTCCGTCTTGACGGAGCCTTTCTCGACTATCTGAAGGCCGCCGATCCCGCTCCCTGCGAGCGCCTGATCGCAGCCCGCGAGAACCCAGTGTCGCTCACTCGCAAACAGGCGTCCGAGCTGATCATTGCGGTGGCGCCATATCTAGAGGATTTCATCGGACAACTCTTCGGCATCGAGGCCGACCTGCGCGACCTGCAGGCTCGTCATCATGCCCTCGCGCCGCTGTATGCGGTCAAGCGGAAATTCGTCCAGCGGAAAGCGGTCACCAGCATCTCTCGCGACGAGGCCATGCTCCTCGACGGCGAGGCTCTGGCGGCTGACCTCGAAGCGCTGTTCGACGCGCCGTTGACGGAGTTGGCGTTCTCCCGTTTCGTCGATCGCTGGCTCCAGGCCGAGGCAGCTTACAAGACTCCGCTCGACCTCGCCGCCAAATATGCCGCCTGGGCAACCCTCACACCCGCCGGGCAGAAGAAACATCATAGCGATGTCCTCTTCCGCGTCGCACACAAGATCGACCCGTTTCATCTCGTACCGGTGGAATTTGTCGCCGGGAACGGTTTCGTCAAACTGCAACTTCACCCCGACCACTACCGGCATCGGGAAGGCTTCAAACTCACCGATCCGGGCATGGATCTGACCGGCGCGCTAGACGAGGCGCACTACTGCATCAAGTGCCACAACCAGGGGAAGGACAGTTGCTCCACAGGGCTCCGCGAGAAAACCGGCGAGTACAAGCACAGCGTCTTCGGAGTCACGCTGGCCGGCTGCCCGCTCGAGGAGAAGATCTCCGAGATGAACGTGGTCAAGCAGAATGGCAACGCCATCGGAGCGCTGGGAATCGTTACGGTCGACAACCCCATGTGCGCCGGCACGGGGCACCGCATCTGCAATGACTGCATGAAGTCCTGCATTTATCAGAAGCAGGAACCCGTCGACATTCCCCAGATCGAGACTCGTTCCCTGAAGGATGTCCTGGATCTCCCGTGGGGATTCGAAATTTACAGCCTGCTCACGCGCTGGAATCCGCTGAATTTCGAGCGCCCGTTCCCCAAGGCGCCGAGCGGGTATAAGACCCTGATCGTAGGCCTGGGCCCTGCCGGGTTCACCCTGGCCCATCATCTGATGAATGACGGCCACACGGTCGCGGCCATCGACGGACTCAAAATCGAACCTCTGCCTGGCGAAGTGAGTGGCGTCGACGCTATGGGACGGAGGCGTCCGTTCCAGCCCATCCGCGATATCAATACGCTTTACGAGTCGCTGGACGATCGCGTGATGGCCGGTTTTGGCGGCGTCGCCGAGTATGGCATTACGGTCCGCTGGAACAAGAACTTTCTTAAGGTTATCCGGCTGCTGCTCGAACGGCGCAGCGAGTTTGCAATGTTCGGCGGAGTTCGCTTCGGTGGCACCCTCACCATCGACAGCGCGTTCGAGTTGGGCTTCGATCATATTGCGCTCTGCGCGGGCGCCGGCCGTCCGACGGTGATCCCGATGAAGAACGGACTGGCGCGTGGCGTACGGCAGGCGTCCGACTTCCTGATGGCGCTGCAACTGACGGGCGCTGCCAAACACGATTCGGTGGCGAATCTGCAGATCCAGATGCCCATCGTGGTAATCGGTGGCGGCTTGACCGCGATCGACACCGCAACCGAGTCTCTGGCTTACTACGTGGTGCAGGTGGAGAAATTCCTCGAGCGCTACGAGAAGTTGGTAGCGGAGCGCGGCCAGCGCGAGGTGCGTAGCCTGTGGTCCGCGGAGGAGACGGCAACCGCCAATGAATTTCTGGCGCACGGTCGGGCGATTCGCGCCGAGCGGTTAGCCGCTAATGTAGAGGGCCGTAAGCCGGATTTTGTGTCGCTGCTGAATTCATGGGGCGGCGTAACCATCGCGTACCGCCGCCGCCTGATTGACGCTCCGAGCTACACGTTGAATCACGAAGAGGTCGAACTGGCGATGCAGGAAGGCATCCGCTTTGCTGAATGCCTGACCCCGCAAGCCGTGGATGTGGATCAATACGGACATGCCACGGCGCTGCACCTGACCCACGACGGCGAACCGGTCGTCTTGCCCGCGCGATCGATTCTGGTGGCTGCGGGTACGCAGCCTAATACGGTGCTCGGACGGGAAGATCCGCATAACGTCACCATTGACGGCCGGTACTTCCAGGCTATCGACGAAGACGGCACGCGAGCTAAACCGCAGAAGCTGGCGAAACCGGACCGCGCCTACGTGCTCACGTCCATCCGTCCGGATGAGCGTGCGATCAGCTATTTTGGCGATCTGCATCCTTCCTTTGCCGGCAATGTGGTGAAGGCGATGGGGAGCGCTAAGCAAGGTTATCCGGTAGTTTCGCGAATGCTCGCCCGGCGCGCGCCGCAAGGTCCGTCGCCCGAAGAACTGGTTGCGCGATTGAACGATGAATTGCGTGCCGTGGTGCATCAAGTCGTCCGGCTGACGCCCAATATTGTCGAAGTGATCGTGCGGGCTCCGCTGGCGGCCCGGTCGTTTGAGCCGGGGCAGTTCTATCGACTGCAGAATTTCGAGACCCTTGCGCCGCGAGCCGATGGCACGACGCTCGCGATGGAGGGTCTGGCGCTGACGGGCGCGTCGGTCGATCGGGTACAGGGACTGCTTTCGACTATTGTGCTGGAGATGGGCGGGTCGTCGGACTTGTGCGCTCTGTTGAAACCGGGAGAACCGGTGATCCTGATGGGTCCGACGGGCACTCCCACCCACACGCCGGCGAAGGAAACGGTGCTGCTGGTGGGCGGAGGTCTCGGCAATGCGGTGCTGTTTTCTATCGGGCAGAGGTTCCGGGAGAACGGTTCTAAGGTGGTCTACTTCGCCGGCTACAAGAAGATCATCGACCGTTACAAAGTCGAGGAGATCGAGAAAGCCGCGGACGTGGTGATCTGGTGCTGCGACGAAGCCCCGGGCTTTACTCCCGACCGGGTGCAGGACAAGGCCTTTGTCGGCAACATCGTCGAAGCCATGGCAGCATACGGACGCGGGGATTTGGATGAACCCGAAATTCCGCTCGAGGCCGTAGATCGCGTAGTGGCGATCGGATCGGACGGAATGATGCGCGCGGTGGCGCAGGCGCGGCATACCGTGCTCAAGCCGTTCCTCAAGAAAGGTCATCACGCGATCGGCAGCATCAACTCGCCGATGCAGTGCATGATGAAGGAGATTTGCGCGCAGTGCCTGCAGCAGCATCGCGATCCGGTGACCGGAGAAGAGACGGTGGTGTTCTCCTGCTTCAACCAGGATCAATCGCTGGACCATGTCGATTTCAGTAATCTACGCACCCGCCTTTCGCAAAATGGAGTGCAGGAGAAGTTGACCAAACTTTGGATCGACCGCTGCCTCCGGATGCTGGGCGCTCGGGAAGAACTGGCCGTTCCGTAGGACTGTTGGATTCGCGCCGTTCTCCGGAAATGCGGCCAAACTTCGCTCGCGGCGGCAATGCCGCAAGTCTCAGACATTGGACCGCGGGCCAGCCGGCGGTTAGCGGCTAATGAGTATTCACGTTGGCAGGCGGAACCGTCTGCCCTCACCAATGGTCTGTCCGAAGCTCTGGAGAGTACAATCTGATAGAGCGAAGGAGGTGGTGTCCGTGCACTTCGAGCAGATTATGTACAACGTGGAGGATGCCGTAGCATGGGTGACGTTGAATCGGCCCGCGCGGCTGAATGCGTGGACCAGCGTCATGGAATCCGAGGTCCGCACGGCCATGCAGAAAGCCGACCGCGACGATGCCGTGCGCGTGATCGTTTTGACTGGCGCGGGGCGGGGCTTCTGTTCGGGCGCCGATGTCCAGGGGATGGCTGAGATGTTTGCGGGCGCCGCCGGACGGACTGTTTCTGAAATCGTGCGCGAACACCAGGACCGCAACCCGGTACCGAAGTGCCATGGCGCACGCAGCGACTTCCAAAAACGGTACGCGTATTTCCCCTCGTTGAAAAAGCCGGTGATCGGGGCCATCAATGGTCCGACCGCAGGTCTTGGAATGGTGATCGCGCTGTACTGTGACATTCGCCTCGCTTCCTCTGAAGCGACGTTTACTACGGCATTCGCCAGGCGCGGCTTAATTGCCGAGTATGGTATTGCCTGGATGCTTGCGCGCCTGGCCGGCCACGCCGCGGCCCTCGATCTGCTGTTGTCGTCCCGGCAGGTGACGGCTCAGGAGGCGCTGGCATTGCGCCTGGTCAATCGACTCATCCCGCATGAGTCGTTCGAGCAGGAAGTCCGGTCTTACGCAGCGGAGCTGGCGCATGCGGTGTCGCCACGATCTTTGCGCGTCATGAAAAAGCAGGTTTACGACGCGCTGTTCCAAAGTCTTTGCGAAGCGAGCGAAGAGGCGGATGTCGAGATGTTCAAGAGTTTTGACAGCGAGGATTTCCAGGAGGGCGTCAAGCATTTCCTGGAGAAGCGCAAGGCCGCCTTCAGCGGAAAATAACCGGTGATCGGCTCTTCCACTCAGGTGTTCTCTGCGCGCAGCTCACGTTCATCCTTGCTCGTTACGGCTCTCCAGAAACTGCGGCCAAACTTCGCCCGCGACGGCACAGGCGCAAGTTTCAGGCACATTGGACTCCGCCCTGCCGCGCGGTTAGCGGCTGTTCTGAGATTTCGCACGGGGCACTCGTAGTTACTTGTGCTATGTTCGAGAATCCGAAGATCTCTCCACGATGATAATCACTTCCAAAGCTCCCTGCCGGGTCGATATGGCCGGCAGCACGCTCGATATCTGGCCGCTGTATCTCTTCCACGCCGGCGCAGTAACAGTGAACTTTGCGGTGAATCGATATGCCTCGTGCACCTTGCGGACTCGCGAGGATGTCAGGATCGTATTCGCGTCGCGCGATCTGAAGCTCACCGAGTCCTTTGACTCGCTCCATCAACTGCGCGCCGCCTCGCGCTACAAACTGCCTTTGCTGGCGCATCTGGTCCGATACTTCGGGCCTGCGACAGGCATCGAAATCGAGACCGATTCCGAAGCGCCTGCGGGGGCCGGCATTGCGGGTTCTTCGACCCTGATTATCGCGGTCGCGTCGGCGCTCAACCGGCTCACCGGGCGGAAACTGCCGATCGAAACGCTGCGGGTGATCGCGCAGAATATCGAAGCCCGGATCATACGGGTGCCGACCGGCGCGCAGGACTATTTTCCCGCGATGTACGGTGGAGTCCTGGCCATCGAACTGTCTGAAGAAGGCATTCACTGTGTCCGGCTGCCGTTGCCCGCGGAGGAACTCAACCGGCGGTTTGTGCTGGCTTATACCGGCGTCCCGCGCAATTCCGGGATCAACAACTGGGAAGTCATGAAGGCGCACATCAATGGCGACCGCAAGGTGCACAGGAATTTCGACCGGATCACGGCGATCGCCGTCAGCATGCGCGAGGCGATCGAAAAGCAGCAATGGAGCGAGGCTGGCCGGTTGCTGCGCGAAGAATGGTCGCACCGTCGCAAGAACGCTCCCGGAATTTCGACGCCGCTCATCGATACTCTGGTCGAGACCACCCGCCGCCACGGAGCGCTAGGCGCCAAAGTCTGCGGGGCTGGAGGCGGAGGCTGTGTCCTCTTCCTCACCGACCCGGAAGCGCGCGATCGCGTAGCCGCGGCCATCACGGCGGCCGGCGCCCGAGTGCTGCCGTGCGAGGTCGCAGGGGCCGGCGTGAAAGTGAAAGTCAAAAACACTTAGCCACGAATGAACACGAATGAACACCAATAGGAAAGACAAAGCCAGGCATTTTTATTCGTGTTTGTCCGTGTTCATTCGTGGCCCAATGTTTTTCTGATTTTATGGAACGCGATCCCATCCGTTCGATTTCCCAGACGGGCGTTTTCGTCCTGTTCTACCTCCTGACCATCACGGTGATGGCCATGCCTTTTTATTGGCTGGGCGGGCAACTGGTGGAGACTACAGTCACCCCTTTTATCGGATCGCTGACGGCTACGTTTCTTTGCTGGAAGATTTATGGCGAGACGCCACTGCCGCAGGTCGGGCTGGCGTGGAACTCACGGGGCGGGCGCGATTTGTGGATGGGGACCGCCGCCGGAGCGGTCGGGGCTGCGATGGCGGTTCTCCCCGGGTTTGCGCTGCATCGCGCCCAATTCACTGCAGTGCCCGATGTCCATGCCAGCTTCGATACCGCCAGCTTCGTCACGATCCTGATTTTTTGTGGCGCCGCGGGAGAAGAACTGCTGTTCCACGGCTTCGCTTTCCAGTCGTTGATGAACGGATTGGGACCCTTCGCGGCTATCTTTCCGGTGGGCGTGATTTTCGGGTTGTTGCACATGGGTAATCCGGACGCGACGTGGTTGAGTACGCTCAATACCATCGGCTTCGGCATCCTCTTCGGGTGTGCCCTATACCGTACCTGTTCGCTATGGCTGCCGGTCGGATTGCATTTTGGATGGAACATCGCACTGCCGTTTTTCGGGGTGAAGATCAGCGGCATTACAATGAGGGTGACGGGTTACGAGATGACTTGGAACGCGGGTACTCTGTGGAGCGGCGGCGCCTATGGCCCGGAGGGCAGTCTGCTCACGACGGTTGTGCTGGTGCTGATGGCGCTGTTTATCTGGTGGTATCCGTTTCCCTACCCTGTCTCCGAACTGTCCTCACCCGTGGAGAGCGAGCCGGAAGTATGAAATCCTTCCTTTGCATAGTGGTGTCTGCTTCGATCGGATCCGGCCTGTTCGCGGCCGGCAAACTAACGTACGATGACGAAGTCGAACTGGTGCGCGGGTTGAGCGCTGAGTATGCCAAAGCTAAGACCTACCTGCCGCGGTCGAAGAAGCCGATCGATTTCAATGCGGATGGCACCTGGGACAAGCAGGCTTGGCTGAACGCCGGGGAGAAACTGGGTCCTGCCGCGCGTGTGGGTGATCAGATCCAGATCACCAAGGTGACTCTCGAGAACGACAGGATCGTACTCGAGATCAATGGCGGGATCAAGAGCGGCAAACACTGGTACGACAACGTGCAGGTGGGCATGGGCGGGGGGACCGCGCCGATCTCCAACGGCAGTTCTAATGCGGCGGCCGGGACCTACGTTGCCATCCTGTTTCACAAACCGCTCGAACCGATAAAAGCTGCGGACGTGAAAAAACTGCTCGCGCCGATTCTCGATTTCGATAAACACTCGGCCACGGAGATTTACGCCGAAACGCTGCCGCCTGAGATTAAAGCGGCCATTGCGGCAAAGCGTGCCGAACCGGGAATGGACCGTGACCAGGTCATCATGGCCATGGGCCGTCCGGTGCGCAAGACGCGCGAGACGGTTGACGATGTCGAGTCCGAGGATTGGATTTACGGTACGCCGCCGGGCAAGATCACTTTCGTCACTTTCAACGGCAACAAGTGCGTCAAGGTGAAAGAGACCTACGCCGGACTGGGCGCGGAAGCGGCGGCTCCCCTCGACGTGCCCAGGTAGGCCGCGTGGTGGTCTGTGCAGTTCAGTTGGGCGGGCGGTTTCGCCTGACTCGGCTGCCAACGGCCGAGTCTATCGCACAATACTGCCCGGCCTAAGATCTCTCACGTAACCACTTGTCGCGCGATTGACAGCAACCTCGCACCTATGACAGCATTTCGTAAGTCTTTCTTTCAAATCCCGACCCAGTAGGAGTTCGGCCATGCATTGCTCTCCCTCTCTGCGCGCGGCCTCCGGTTTCGCCAGTCTGACGCTGTTTGCACTAAGTCTCTTCAGCCAGGTCCCCACCGCCAACCTCACAGGTCTGATTAAGGACCCCACAGGCGCCGTCGTGCCCGGAGCCCGGCTCCAGCTCGTCGACAACAGCCTGGGAACTGAACATTCGACCATCAGCAACGGCGACGGTTACTATTCGTTCCAGCTACTTCCTCCCGGCAGCTACCGCCTCACCATCGAGAAGCGGGGATTCGATACGATCAAGCAGTCCGGTATCCAATTGAACGTCCAGGAAACGACCCGCCTGGACTTTACGCTGCCTCTCGGTACGACAACCCAGCAGGTGACCGTTTCAGGCGCAACGGCGGTACTCCAAACCGAGACTTCATCCATCAGCGACCTCGTGACCAATAAGGAGATCGCGGATCTGCCACTCCTGGGACGCAATTCGTACGGGCTGGCTCAAATGGTTCCGGGAGCGTTTGTTCCGGCGTCTTACAACAATATTCCCGTGGATGTCATTTCCCAAACTTACGTCTCGATCAACGGTGCGCGGGCGAATCAGAATCAATATCTTCTGGACGGAATCGCGAACACTAATTCAGGCGGCGCCGGCCCCGGCGTTTTTCCGGATGTTGACGTCGTGCAGGAATACCGTGTAACGACCAATAATTACAGCGCCGAATACGGGCAGGCCGCTGGGGGAGTGTTCAACGTCGCAACCAAATCCGGGAGCAATGGCTTCCACGGCGACGTATACGATTACCTGCGAAATAATCTCCTGGACGCCAACGATTTCTTCTCGAATCGCGGCGGCATTCCACGAGCGCCATTCCGCTTCAATCAGTTCGGCGGCACGCTGGGGGGACCCATCCGCAAGAACAAGACCTTCTTCTTCGGAGCCTATGAAGGCGTGAGAGAGGTCCAGGGTGTAACCTTTGTCGATACCGTCCCAACGGCCTCGCAGCGCCAGGGCGATTTCAGCCAGACGTTCGCCGCCAACGGCCAGCAGATCGTAATCTTCGATCCCTTCAGTACTACAGCGAGCCCCACGAATCCCAACCAGTATGTCCGGACAGCGTTCCCGGGAAATGTGATCCCGGTCTCACGGTTCGACCCGGTAGCGAAGTCGCTCCTGCAGTTCCTGCCGCTGCCCAACACCGCGGGCAACGCTATTACGAACACCAACAACTTTACTTCGGCGACTCCGCAGGTCGTCGACAAGGATGATTTCTCGGTCAGAGCAGACCACTACATTGGCGAAAAGCAGCGGATCTTTGGGGAATTCTTTTACGACCGCAGCCCGTACACCAGGCCGAACGTCTATGGAAATATCGGGACGCCGACCTACGGACCCACACAGCACTTTGCGCGGCGTGCAGCCGTAATCAGCGATACTTACACTTTCAGCCCGACGCTGATCGCGGACTTCTCGGCCGGATTCAGCCGGGTCATAAACGACCGGGGCTCTCCCAGCCTGGGCGTAAATCTAACCCAGTATGGCTTTCCGGCACAGTTGGCCCAGCAGGTGCAGCCGGACACGATCCCGGCCATTCTCATACCCGGATACGAAGGCAGTTTTTCGCAGACCAACATCGGCCCCGGCACCACCATCGGGGAAAACGGCTTCATTCGCACCGGGGACGATACGTTCACCTGGCAGGCGGTGGTGACAAAGGTCGCGGGTCGGCAGACTATCAAGTTCGGCGGGGGGTTCCAATTGGTGCGATCAAATTACCTGCAGTACTCCGATACCGGCTTTCAATTCTCTTTCTCGGCTGCGTTCACACAGGGTCCCAATGCCACGGCCGCGAGCGCCACGGCAGGATCGGCGCTCGCATCGTATCTGCTTGGCACTCCCTCCGGCGGTCAGGCGAACTTCACGCCGGCTCTGGCTTTGCAGAACATCTATTACGACTTTTTTGTCGAAGACGATCTTAAGATCACTTCCAAGCTGACCTTGAACCTGGGTTTGCGTTACGAATATGAATCTCCCTGGACTGACCGCTACAACCAACTGACAAATTTCAACTACCAGGCGGTTCCGCCGCTCAACGCGCCAGGATTGAATCTTCGCGGGGCGTTGACGTTTGCCGGGGTAAATGGCAATCCGCGCGCTCAATGGGATCCCCAGCGCACCAACTTCGCCCCGCGCATCGGGTTGGCCTACAGCATCACGCCAAAGACGGTAATGCGGATGGGCGCGGGAATCTTTTTCGATCCGACGCTCGGCGCACAGCCGACCGATACCAGCGGATTCTCTGCCGTAACCACGTTCACCAGTTCGATCAACGGAGTGACGCCGTATAACGTACTCAGCAATCCTTTCCCCCAAGGACTGATATATCCTACCGGCTCCAGCCTGGGACCAGCGACTCTGCTCGGCCAATCAGTCGTATTCGGGGATCGCAACGCACAAACCCCATATAGCGCCGCCTGGAATTTCGATATCCAACGCGAACTCCCAGGCGGAGTCAAGCTGGATACTGCATATGTCGGGAACCGGGGCGTCCATAACTTCAGCAATCTTACACTCGATCAACTGCCCGACAGCGCGCTCGCACTGGGCAGTGCTCTCCTTACTACCGTGCCCAATCCCTTTTATGGCCAGATCACGTCCGGAACGCTCAGCGCTTCGACCACCACGCTGGCTCAGTTACTTCGTCCATACCCGCAGTATCTGGGGGTAACCGCTCAGAATTCAACCTGGGGAGCCTCGACATACAATGCTCTGCAGGTCAGGGCCGAGAAGCGGTTCAATGGTGGCTTCAGCATAAACGCCTCCTATACCTGGTCAAAACTAATGGACAATGTTACCGGCAGCTTTTCGGGTCAAACGCTCTCCGGAACGGGTTTTCAGGACAATAACAATCTCGCGCTCGAGAGGTCGGTATCTTCACTTGATATCCCGCAGCGCTTCGTTGCCGGATACCTATGGGAGCTTCCGATGGGAACCGGAAAGAAAATCTTCACCGGGCCGGTAGCCGGCAGGATCGCGGGCGGTTGGCAGGTTCAGGGAATTACAACTTTCTCTTCAGGCGAGGTGCTGGGCGTGACGACGTCCAACAACACGACTGATTCGCAGGGCGGAGGACAACGGCCCAACTGGAATGGCGTGAATCCCGCTCTGTCAAATCCTACCGTGGGCGATTGGTTCAACACCTCGGTCTTCAGCCAGCCCGCGACGTACACATTTGGCAATGTCGCGCGCACGCTGGCGACGATGCGCGCGAGTCCCACCAAGAATTGGGATTTCTCCGTCCTGAAGAACACCATGCTAAAGGAGAACTGGACGCTCCAGTTCCGGGCGGAGTTTTTCAATCTTTTTAACACGGTTCAGTTTGGCCCGCCCGCGACAGCCTTCGGCGTGTCGACTTTTGGCGTCGTCAGCAGCCAACAGAATCAGCCTCGCATCATTCAGCTGGCGTTGAAACTGCTGTTTTGAGGGCGGACACTGCATTTGCAGCCGGGTCAGAATAAGCGCGATGAAAGGGGTCGCATTGCTGCTGTACCTGACGGCTGTTACGTTGTTCGCTGCTGCGGACGGTCGATGGAACGCCGAGTTCAAGGCCACCAACAAAAAAGCGGTGCCCAGACTATCGGAGCCGTGTCCCTGGATCTTCATAACGCGCAGGGAATCCTGACCGGGACCGTTACCGGTGGCAGTCGAAAGAAAGCCCGTCCGCTCGGTGCGTGGACGGTTACCTCGCGGATGCGGTTGTTGCGGCTGAAGACTGGCCGTTCCGCTTACTTCTGATGACTTTCTTTTCGATCCCGCAATTGTTGCGCGGCCTTAAACCAGTCTACTTCCGCTGATCCCTCCGGACAGCCTCGGGCTTGCCATAGCTGATAGGCCAACGCGGCGATATCCTCGTGCCCGAAAATCGCGAAGCCGTGCTCGTTCACTGCGTTGTGGTGTCCCTGCCCGTTATGCTGGTGAGCCGGCTGGTGCTCCAGGGCTTGCCGGGATTGCTGTTGTCCGGTTTCGTGATCCTGCTTATCGCGAGTCTCTTCAGCGCTACGATGGGCGTGAGCGGCATTGTCGTGTAGCTCGGCAGCCCGTTCATGATTTTCGTAATGCGACCCGTCGTTGTATCGCTTAGACATGTTGATTCTTCCCTTCCTTCCCGGCTTTTCTCAGCTTCTTGCCGGTTCATGAAATCCGCAGCACGAGCCGGGCCAATCCGCGCGCATACGCGGGTCCGGGACCGCTCAACTACCCAACTGGATGTTATGGACCATTGTTGTGATTCTGTTTGTTTTATGGGCGTTGGGATTGCCCACCGCATCCATCACGGGTGGGTTGATCCACATTTTGCCGGAAGTTGTTATCGTCGTCCTCATTCGCCTGATTCAAGGGCGGCGAGTGCAGGCTGTCTCGAATCTGAGGAAGCGGCGCGCCCTGCTCCTCCATAGCGCGTCTTATTCTCCTGCTCCTGCAGCGGTGGAAGAAACACGGTCCGCTCATTGACCATCTGCGGTCAAGTGACCGCAGGGGGTTAGCCAGCGGAGTTCACGTCGCACCCGGGTGCAGACTTGACCGATTATTTGCAACGTTTCACGAATCGGTGTGGCACGTGCACTTCAGGAAAGCGATCGTGACGACGTGCACGACAGGAAAAGGAAAGAATATGAAACTACTTTTGATAGCAGCTGTGGCGATTACGCCACTATTAGCCAAAGACAACGAGTCAGCCAAACGCTTGAATAGCGCCGCTGAGGTATTCTCCGAAATAATGAGAGCACCGGACAGGGGCATTCCACAAGACCTGCTCGATCGTTCCCAGTGTATTGTGATCGTCCCGGAGCTCAAGACTGCGGCTTTCTTTTTTGGCGCCAAGTATGGCAAAGGCTTTATTTCCTGCAGAAACCGGGGTGGAGCGGGTTGGTCCGCACCAGGTGCGGTCCGCATCGAAGGTGGTAGTGTCGGCTTTCAAATCGGCGGCTCTTCGGCGGATTTGATCATGTTGGTGATGAACCGGCGCGGCGCCGAGAAACTGCTCGCGGACAAGTTCACTTTAGGTGCAGAAGGTTCCGTCGCAGCCGGCCCGGTGGGACGCACGGCAACGGCCCAGACTGACGCCCAAATGAATGCGGACATCCTCTCGTGGTCCAGAACCCAGGGATTGTTTGCCGGTCTGTCTCTGCAGGGAGCGACTTTACGCCAGGATCTCGATGATAACGACGCTCTCTACGGCAGCAAGCTGGAGAATAAGACGATCGTAAACACTGCGGTGCGTGCGCCCCGGTCGGCAGCCAGACTGATGGGCGAACTCAACAAGTATTCGACACGGGAAGTAGCCCGCGCGAAATAAGTTAAGCCAGTTTGGGAGACGACAGCATCCGCATCTTCCCGAATCGTAATGCGGAGTTTTGCCCGACGCGTGGAGCTCCGGTGATCTGCGGCGAGGTAATCGACGCGGGGACCAGCACGTCAATCGCAGCAGGGTAATTCCCGGAAAAGGAAAAGACATGTCCGATAAGAACGCGGTTGTAGCCATTTACGAAAGTCACGCCGAAGCCGAGGAGGCCTTGAAAGAACTCCAAAAGGCCGGCTTTGACATGAAGAAACTGTCCATCGTCGGCAAGGACTACCATACGGAAGAAAACCCCGTCGGGTATTACAATGCAGGCGATCGGATGAAGCGTTGGGGCAAGTCCGGTGCCTTCTGGGGCGGTCTGTGGGGGCTCTTGCTGGGATCGGCATTCTTCGCGATTCCAGGCATCGGGCCGGTGTTGATAGCGGGACCTCTGGTTGCCTGGATCGTCGGTGCGCTGGAGGGCGCGGTGGTGGTTGGCGGACTGAGCGCGGTCGGCGCGGGTCTGTACAGCATCGGCATTCCCAAGGACAGCATCGTAGAGTACGAAACCGCGATCAAGTCCGATAAGTTCCTCGTCCTGGCCCATGGCTCGGCGGACGAGGTCGAAAAGGCCAGGGGAATCATGGCGTCGGAGAAGTCCGTGGTTGCCGTGCACACCGTCAATACTCCGGACACTGCCGTCGCCACCGGGGCGTCAATGTAGTCCACGGTAAGGCAGACCATCGCTTTTCGTGGTCTGCCTTACCGCATCGCGGTCAGAGAGCCGTGCCGGACGAGGACCATGGTATCCTACGCCCCAGATGCCGCTCCCGACAGGCAGCCGGTTCGGCCCGTATGCAGTCATCGCCCAACTGGGTGAAGGCGGGATGGGCGAAGTCTACCGTGCGCACGACACTCGTCTGGACCGCGATGTCGCGTTGAAAGTTCTGCATGCAGACGTCGCTCAAAGCATCGACCGCCGGACCCGTTTTGAGCGTGAAGCCCGAGCCGTGGCGGCTCTCAATCATCCCAACATCGTCGCCATCTTCGATATCGGGGAAGAGAACGGTCTCGTCTACTTCGTCAGCGAGCTCGTGGATGGCGAATCGCTCCGCAACCTCATCGCCCGCGGACCCATGGCTGTGCGCGAATTGCTGGACATCGCCGCGCAAATAGCGGATGGCATGGCCGCGGCGCATGCTGCCGGAATTACGCATCGTGACTTGAAACCCGAAAACATCATGCTGACTCGCGACGGCCGGGTCAAGATTCTGGACTTCGGGCTTGCGCGCCAGGCTCAGGCGGCGCCTCCGTCTCACGACCGGACCGTCACCATGCATGAGACGCAGCCCGGCGCCGTGATGGGCACGGCGAACTATATGAGTCCCGAGCAGGTGCGCGGAGGGACTGTCGATTACCGCTCGGACCAGTTCTCCTTCGGCGTCGTCCTCTACGAAATGGCAACCGGCAAGCAGGCTTTTCAGCGCGAGACCGCCGTCCAGACCATGTCGGCCGTGATTACCGATGATCCACCGGTCATGGACCCCGCGGTGCAAGCGAAATTGCCTCCGCCGTTGCGATGGGTGATGGAGCGCTGTCTCGCGAAAGAGCCCGCGCGCCGCTACGAATCGACGCGCGACCTCTTCGCGGACCTGCGCGCACAAAGGGATCATCTGTCGGAGACGTACAGTTCGTCCGCCTTGCCGCAGTTGCAAGCCCCGCAGGCGCCGAGATCGGCGAATCTTTGGATCATTGCATCCGGCATGCTTCTGCTGGCCACGCTCGTCCTTGCCGTGCTGCTCTTCAGAACGTTCAAGTCCGCCGACAGCATTGCCAACTACCGCTTCACTCCGTTTGCGGTGTCGTCCGAGGGTGAGGGGAATGCCGTATGGTCTCAAGATGGCAAGGCTGCCGCGTACCTGCGCGAAGTAGACGGGAAGTGGCAGGTGTTCGTCCGCTATCTCACCTCGGAGATGGCGGTCCAACTTACCAACATGGAAGTTGGCGGTCTGTACGGCTGGTCCCCCGACAGTCGCCGCATTTTCTTTCGTGGAGACAATCCCGCGAAAGGCGGCCCGCAGCGCGCCGTTTTCTCCATCGCCGCAGTCGGAGGCGATCCCGAGCTGTTGATGCCGATCGACGCGGTTTCTTCCGACGTTTCACCAGACGGAAAGACCCTCGCGGTATACAAAACGGATTCGGATGGCTTCCGCAGAATCTACATTTCCGACCCGATCGGCTCGCCATTCCAACCGTACCCTTCAGCGAAGTTTGCGAACAAATCCCGGGTCAATACACCTCGCCTTCGTTTCTCCCCGGATGGCAGAAAGCTTCTGCTGCTGCTGAACGACCACGGCGAGAAGAGATGGCTGTTGCCCTATCCGGCCGGGACAGGGGAACCGAAGGAAGTCCTGCCCTCTCTACCGCAATTCGGCTTTACGCCGGCCTTCTCCTGGTTCCCGGACAACCGTCATGTCGTGCTTTCGCTGCCCGCGCATCTGGGAGATCCCGGCAACCTGTGGATCGCGGATACAGCCGGTCGCAGTTTGCGGCGCCTTACCTCCACGCCGTCATCTCAATACCTTCCCGCCGCCTCTCCGGATGGGCAGCGAATCCTCTACCAGGAAATCAGCTCCGATCTGGATATTGCGAAGGTTAGTCTGACGGACGGGACGGTAATCCGCTTAATTAACACGGAACGCGATGAATCCATGCCGGCGTGGGCCGCAGGCGTCGGGAAGTTCGCGTACGTCACCACCCGCAACGGTCCTTCCGAGATCTGGATGCACAATGAGGACGGCTCCGACAGACCTTTGGTGACTCCGCAGGACTTCGCGCCTGCCGCCGTCAATTTCTTCATGAACCCGACTCTGACCCCGAACGCGAACCGTGTGGTTTACACCATGGGCGAGGTCGGCGGTAAGACGCTGCTCTATATTTCTTCGACGTCGGGAGGCGCTCCGACACGTGTTACCAATTCCGACAGTTCGGGGGAGTACGCCGGTTCGCTCTCACCCGACGGAAAACAATTGGCGTATCTGGACCTGGTCGCCGATAAGGCGTACCTGATGGTAGTCAGAACGACCGGCCAGGCGACGCCCTCGCGACTCCGGGAGAACGTCGCTAGCGAGCTGCCGCAGTGGTCTCCGAAGGGCGAATGGATCACCTTCGCGAACGACGATGGCTGGCACCTGATATCGCCCGATGGAAAGAATGTCCGGGACATCGGAAAGTTAAACGTGCAGCATCTGGCATTCTCTCTCGATGGCCGGAGACTCTTCGGCATCCGTGGCGAGCAGGGACACCAATACCTGTTTTCCATAGACGCCAATGCACCCGGAAGCGGGATGAAAACGATAGCCGATGTGGGCAAGGATTACGCGCCGGCGTCCAACTTCAACCCGGGATATCGTCTAAGCGTCGCGCCCGACGGCACCTGCGCCATCTACTCCGTTGCCACGATCAAGTCCAGCATCTGGCTGTTCGAAGGTTTCAAACCCTGAGCAGAGCCGACTGATGACTGACAACGGATAACTGAAGACTGACAACTACTGAACCCAGCCGTTCACTTTAAGCCACTCTTCCAGGCGGTCCATGAAGTGATCGGCGCCGCCGCCTTTCTTGGCGAATCCATGACGACCCGTCTGGAAGACGTGCAGTTCCACCGGGATGTTGGCCTTGCGCCAGGCGCTGAAGAGGTCGAGCGAACCCTGGCACCCCACCGCCTGGTCATCCGCCGCTACCGCGATGAACATCGGCGGCGCGCCTTCGGGCGGTAAAGTCTTGCCGGCATCCGCGGCATAGATCGCCGCTGCGAAGTTGGGACGGGATTCGGCGGGTCCGGCGACTGCGGCCAGCAATACTCCACCGCCGGCCGAGAAACCGATCATGCCGATACGGTCGGGCCGGTAACCGAGCTCCGCGGCATGTTGACGCACCAACCGCACTGCCTGCCGTCCGTCGGCGCCGCTCAATTCCCGGATGTTCGGAGGATTCGGCGCAGCGGGGGCGCTTGCCCCGGGCTTGGCGTTGGGGTCGGTATAGCTGAGCCGGTACTTGAGGACGAACGCATCCACGCCCATCTCGTTCAGTCGCGTGGCGATGTCCACTCCTTCGTAACTCATCATCAAATTGCGCCAGCCGCCGCCCGGTGCAACGATCATCACGGTTCCGACAGCCTTGTTCTTCGGCGCGGGATAATACTGCACCACCGGATGAACCACATTCTGCACGACTGGCTTACCGGTCGCTGAATTTATAGTGCGCTCGCTCCAATCCCATTTCTCCGATCCGGGAGCGACGCCTTCGTACAGCGCCATCTCACGTACGGGCGGGGGTAACGGTTGGGCGTGCAGACCGGCCAGAGTAATAAGAACGAGTGATGCTGCTTTCACAAGAACCTCCCTACGCACGATCCAGTATACGGCGAGCCGCCCGCTACCGCTCAACACCCCGGCTTCGGAGTGGTAAGTGCGAGGGAGTAAGGAATACAATGAATTCGTCATCACTACGCTCGAAGCCGGGAAAAGGCGGGGGAGGCAACTGGATTGCAATATCTGGATGCAATGGAGACGCGGCTCCACTCGAGGCTGGCCGATCTCGATGCGAAGATGGCTGATGTGGGGAACCGTGTCGATGCGAAGATGGCCGACATGGAGGCTCGTCTCGATGCGAAGATCAAGAAGTTCGAGACCACCCTCCTGACCGAGTTTCATAAATGGGCATCGCCCGCGGATGCGCGGGCACGAACCCACGCCGCGGTTCTCCGGGCAATCGACCTCGAAATGGAAATATTATCGGATCGCGGACAGAAGTTGGAGGGCGCAGCCTAGTCCAGGCTAGGCAAGCGTTTGTGCTGAGGAGGCCTTCGGCCTGCGTCGACTTCTGCCATAGGCTGGAACCGGATCCCCACGTAACCCGTCTGTTACGCTACGGGTATTGATGACGGTCAAAGTACTCTTTTTCGGCCTCTTAAAGGACGTGACGGGCCGCTCGGAAGATCGGCTCGATTTGGCGGATGGGTCGCACCTGGACGGCGTCTTCCGGCACTACGCCGAGAGGTTTCCCCAACTCGACCAGATGGCTCGCAGCATCGTGATGGCGCGCAATCACGAGTTCGCGGACCTGTCGTCTCCCGTGGCGGATGGCGACGAGATCGCGTTTTTGCCTCCGGTAAGCGGCGGTAATACCGGCGCCTTGTCCCCTCAGGGCTTTTCTCACCAGATCTCCGACCCCGCGGGACACTTCTTCGCTCTGACCCGGCAGCCCATCGATACCCGTGCCCTCACCGAGTTGGTGCGCCGCGGCGAAGATGGCGCCGTAATCGCGTTCGAAGGCGTGGTGCGGAACAATTCCAAAGGCCGCGCCACGCTCTTTCTCGACTACGAATGTTATGAGGAAATGGCCATTCGCAAGATTGCCGAAATCGGCCGCGAGATCGCTGCGTCGGGAGTCGTGGGGAGAGTCGCGATGGTGCACCGGTTGGGGCGCATGGAGATCGGCGAGGCCAGTGTGGCGATCGTAGTGTCGGCTCCGCACCGTAAGCCGGCGTTCGATGCCGCACTGGAGGGCATCAATCGTCTCAAAAAGCTCGTTCCTATCTGGAAGAAGGAGTATTTCGCCGACGGCGAGGTTTGGGTGGAAGGAGAGTGGGATGAGCGTGCTCCCGTGGTGGCGAAAAGCTAGCGCCAGATCCAGCGCCTGCTCCACAGTCCTCATTGCGCTGTTGCTGGCGACGGCTTTGGCGCAAGAGCCCATTCGTGTGAACGTACGGCTGGTGCGGGTGCTCGCGACGGTGAAGGACGCATCCGGCGCCTTGATCGGGTCGCTCGATAAGGCGAACTTCAGCATTCGCGACAACGGCGTCCCGCAGGAAGTTGCCATCTTTGAACGGCGCACCGAGCAGCCTCTCTCGGTCGCGCTGCTCATTGACAACAGCGGTTCGACCGCCAAGGATCTCAAATACGAAGTCGATTCGGTGTCGCGCTTTCTTCGCGCTCTGTTCCGGGAAGGCAACCTGGAAGACGCAGTCGGAATTTATAGCTTCAACTACCAGATCGTGCTGCAACACGATTTCTCGCACAACGCGGCAGCTCTCGAGCGTCCGTTGCGGACTCTGAAGGGCGAGGCCGGCACCGCGCTATACGACGCCATCTACCTGGCCTCCGGGGAACTGCAGCATCGCCAGGGCCGGCGCGTCATGGTCATCGTTACCGACGGCGGTGACACGGTCAGCAGCAAGGATTATCACGCGGCCCTGGAGTCGGCGCAGTTGGCGGATTGCTCGATCTATCCCATTCTGGTGGTCCCCATTGAGAACGACGCTGGACGTAATATCGGAGGGGAGAATGCGCTCACCGGCCTGGCGCAAGGCACCGGAGGACGGGTTTTTTTGCCAACCCTCGGTGCGGCCATGGATCGCGCCTTCGATCAGATTATACGTGAGCTGCGAACCCAGTATTTTCTGGCGTTTTATCCGAAGGATATTCCGCTGACCAAGGAGCGGTTTCATCGTTTGGAGGTACAGGTAAACCAACCGGGTCTGCAGGTTCTCTCGCGCAGCGGCTACTATGGCGATTCGAGGCCCGAAGGCAGTCCCGAGGAGCGCATTTCCGTCAATCCGCAGCCGATCCCCCTTCCGGCAAAACGCACACCGGGTCGATAAGACAGGGGGACATGCGGCGGTAGCCGCGTTTTTTCTGCGCCCGGCCATAGCCGCCGGCTCCAGTTAACGCGCGCAGCTGATCTTCCATCGGCAGAGCATTACGCGAAGTCGCGGCTCTCACCCGTTTGGATGAGTGAGACATCGCTCTTTCTTCCGATGTTCAGGGGCATACCGCGGGCGCATGCTGTAGTCATGGCAACCGATTTTGTAAATCTATCCAATCAACTGGCGAGCGCGGTCGAGAAAGCTGCCGGCGTCATCGTGGCAGTACATGCGAGGCCGCGTATCGGATCGAGCGGCATCATCTGGCAGAAGAACTTCATTCTCACTTCGAGTGAAGGTGTGCGAGCGGACGAAGGTATCCGGGTCCTGTTTCCCGACGGGCGCGTCGCCGACGCACGGCTGCAGGGCCGCGATCCGGGCACCGATCTCGCGCTGCTCGAAGCCGATACCGGTGATCTTGCTCCCGCCACTTTCGCGTCCGACGATTCGCTGAAGGTGGGCCGGCTGGTTCTGGCTGTGGGACGCACTGCCAATACCGGCCCCATCGCCTCCTTTGGCATCATCAGCGGGGTGTCCGGAGAATGGCAGTCGTGGCGCGGCGGACGGCTCGATCCGTTCGTTCGCCTGGACGTCGGAGTTTATCCGACTTCATCCGGAGGCGGCGTGGTGGATGCGACCGGCGACCTGGTGGGAGTGGTGTCCACGGGCTTGTCGCGCAGTTCGGTCCTCGCGGTGACACCGAAGACCATTGATCGCGTCGCAAAGGGGCTGCAGGAAAAAGGCCACGTGAGCCGCCCCTATCTGGGAATCTCGTTACAGCCAGTGACTCTTCCTCGCGATCTCAAAGACAAGTTCCAACTCACCCAGGAGACCGGCATCATGATCCTCGGCATTGAACCGGACGGTCCCGCGGCGGCCGCCGGCTTGATCCTCGGGGACGTGCTCATTGCGGGCGGCGCGGAGGTTCTCTCCGATCCCGAAGTGCTGGCGACCGTGCTCAATCACGCGGGCACCGGCGAAACCGTAGTCTTCCGGCTCTTGCGCGCGGGCGATGTACAGGAGGCGAGCGTCCGGGTTGGCGAACGTCCCATCCGCAAGAAAGGATAGAGTGCCAGCAGATGAACACCGTGGCGCAGACCATCGTTTTTTGTGGTCTGCCCCGGCTGCGCAGCAGCCGCTTTGGCGCTCAGCAAATCGGCGCGCCGAAAGCAGAGGTCTTATCGGCGTCTATCACTGTTCATCTGTGGCCCGTGTTTGGTGGAGAAAATAATAAGGAGCGAGGCATATGGCAGTCGAAGCTTTCGGCGAAGTCACGGAGCGGCTTCGCCGTTCCACCGTTCGGGTACAATCCGGCGGCCGGGGTTCAGGATCCGGCGTCATCTGGACGGCCAAGGGCGTTATCGTTACCAACGCGCACGTCATACGGGGAAATTCGCCACTGGTCGAACTTTGGGACGGCCGCCGGCTTGCGGCGCGCATTCTCAGGCACGACCGCGCGCGAGATCTGGCGGCATTGCAGATCAGTGCTTCCAGCCTACCTGCCGCGACCCACGGCGATTCCGCAACGCTGCGGCCCGGTGAGTTCGTGATCGCGGTGGGCAATCCCCTGGGCTTTGTCGGAGCGGTCAGTACCGGGGTGATCCACCAGGTTGAGAGGCCCTGGGTAATCAGCGATGTCCGCCTCGCGCCCGGAAATTCCGGCGGCCCACTGGCGAATGCCAAAGGAGAAGTGGTGGGTATTAACTCCATGGTTGCGGGCGGACTGGGCTTCGCGATTCCTTCGAACTCGGTGGTGAGCTTTGTCTCCACCGGGCAACAGCCGGAGCCTCGACTGGGAGTCGTGGTCCATCCGGCGCTGCTGCGCAAGGACGACGGGCAGATCGGCTTCGTGGTTCTGGAAGTGGTTCCCGGCTCCAGCGCCGAACGGGCCTCCCTGTATCAGGGCGACGTTCTGGTCGGAGCGGCAGGGTCCCGGTTCCGGTCTGCGGAAGACCTGGAGCGCGCCATCCGCACTGCCGGCACCGGTACTCTCGCGATTCAATTTCGCAGAGGAGCCAGCCCCACGATCCGCACGGCGGTAGCTCAACTGACCCAGACAGGGGCGAGGGCGGCGTGATTCGTGTCATTGTAGCTGCCAGGTCCAGCATCTCTCGCGCCGGACTCGAAAGCGTGGTGCACTCGAGTCCGGCGCTTGAGCTGGTTCGTTCGCTGGATCTCGCGCTGCTGCTGAACGACGTGGACTCAGCCGGTCTGCAGGCCGATGTCCTGCTGCTCGAAGCCGGCGATATTCAACCTGACCGTGTGCGGGTACTTGGCGGTCTGCCGTTGCCTGCTGTGCTGCTGATCGACATGCCGGATCCGGCGCTGGTGGCCGCGGCGCTGGCGGCCGGAGTCCGCGGTGTGCTGTCCCGCGAGGCGACGACTGAGGAGATCGAAGCCGCAGTTCACGCGGTGAGCGTCGGATTGGTGGTCGTCGGCGGCACTGAATTGCCCGCCATGCTACCGCCGGCGCAGCCGATTTCTGGGTTGCCGGCTGAGCCTTTGAGTGACCGCGAACTCGAAGTGCTCGACCTGATCGCCGAGGGCTTGAGCAATAAGCTGGTGGCTTATCAATTGAGCATCTCCGAGCACACCGTCAAGACGCACGTGGCGTCGATCCTGGCGAAACTCGGCGCAGCCAGCCGGACGGAAGCGGTTTCGCAAGCCATCCGGCGGGGGCTGGTTAAATTATGAAGAGCTGGTTCGCAGCGCGGACAGACTTGAAGTCTGTCACACCAGGGTCACCAGATCCGGCACGCCTTATCCGACACCATCGCGTCTCCCACCTTGCAACTCCAGGCGGAGGAGAACTCCGGCAGGTTTTGCATCACGCCGTTCACCCTGAATTCGCCCGGGGAGTGCGGATCGGTCTTCGCTCTCACTGCCGCCGCTTCCGGAGTGCTGGAACCGCACCATACCTGGGCATAACCGAGGAAGAACAACTGCTGCGGGGTGTACCCGTCGACCTTGCTCAGCGGATGTCCGGCCATCCGGTCCATCAGCGCCATGAATGACAGGCGAATACCGCCATTATCGGCCGCATTCTCTCCCAGCGTTAACTTGCCGTTCAGAGTGACACCGGGAACCGGGCTGAAACTGCCGTATTCTTTCGCAATGCAGTCGGCCCTCTGATCGAAGGCCTTGCCGTCTTCCGCGGTCCACCAGTCGCGAAGATTGCCGCGGCCATCATAACGGCGTCCCTGATCGTCAAAGCCGTGCGTCAATTCATGCCCGATCACGCTTCCGATGCCGCCGTAATTTACCGGGTCTCCGGCTTGAGGATTGTAGAAAGGCGGCTGCAGGATGCCGGCCGGGAAGTTGATGTTGTTCTCCGTCGGGCTATAGTATGCATTGACGGTCGGCGGTGTCATACTCCACTCCGCTTTGTCGACCGGCTGTCCGATTTTGGCCAGTTGCCGCTCGATGCCGAACATGGCGGCACGTTGGGTATCGCCAAAAGCATCGTCCGGAACGATCTTTACCTTGCTGTAATCGCGCCACTTCTCGGGATAGCCTATTTTGTTGGCGACCTCATGGAGCTTGGTGATGGCCTGGTCCTTGGTGGCCGGTGACATCCAGTCCGCGGACCGGATCTCTTTGGCCATTTGGGCTTCGATTTCGCTCACCATCCGGAGCATCTTCTCTTTACTCGACGCGCTGAACGCGACCCGGACGAATTCCTGGCCGAGCGCCTCACCGAGGAGCTTGTCGGTCGACTCTACGCACCTCTTCCAACGCGGTTCCTGCTCCTTTACTCCATTCAGGATGCGCGAATTGAAGTCAAAGTTCTCGTCTTCAAACGCTTTCGGCAGTACATTGGCTGAGATCGACGCGCGCCGGTCCGCGAGATTCACGCTGTCGTTCAGTGCATGCCACGCGAGGTAGCTCTTGAGATCGTCGAGGCTGGCGCCGGCGAGGATCTTATTCAGGCCTTGGAAAAAGGCGGGCTCAGAGACGTTCAGCGACTTGATCGGCGGAATGCCGGGCTGGGCTATATATTCACGCCAGGCGAAATCCGGGGTCAGTTCCGCGAGTTGCCCGACGGTCATGATGTGGTAGGTGTTATCGGGGTTACGCATGGCTACCCGATCGAGCGAGTTACGGGCGAGCGCGGTTTCGATCGCCAACACGGCATCGGCCTTGCTGCCGGCATCCGAGGCCGAACCCGTGTCGAGGAGGGCGAACATCTTGCGCACGTGCTCGCGAAATTGTTTGCGTAGCTCTACAGTCTTCGGATCGTCCTTCAAGTAGTAGTCGCGGTCGGGCATCGAAATCCCACCCTGATTTACGCTGGCTATGTTGGTAGAGGCATTCTTTTCATCCGGCTCCGCCCGAAAACCGAAGAATGCGCGGATGCCCTCTTGGTGCAGGCGGATGATTTCCGCGGTCAATTGCTCGCGGCTTTTCACCGCTGCGATCCGATCGAGCAGGGGTTCGAGCGGCGAGGCGCCCTTCTGCTCGATGGCAGCCTCATTCATGCAGGCGGCATAGTAGTCGCCGATTTTCTGTTCGACCGGCGAGCGGGCCGAGCTGGGCGTGGCCGCCTGCTCCAGAATCTTGCGGTCGATTTCGTCGTCATGGTTGGCCAGTTCCTGGAAGCGGGTCCAGCGCGACTGATCCGAGGGAACGGGATGGTTGTCGACCCAGGCGCCACAGGCATACCGGTAGAAATTAGTGCAGGGGTTAACGGTCTTGTCGAGAGCATTCAGATCGACTCCGGATTGCGAGGTCTGCGCATTCAGCGGAGATGTCACGGCCAGCGCGACGGCTGTAATTAGGGGAAGAACGGACTTCGGTAACAACTTGTTCATAAAAACTAATGGTAGCCTGAGGGCGACCCGGCGGTTGGGGCACGCGCCCGGGTCCGGACGAGGCCATCCGCCAAAGTTGGTTGGAAACCTGGGTCGCACCTCGAGCGTCGTTCAGGTATCATCTATCCAGAGGCTGTATCTCGAATGAAACCTTGGCTGAAACTGCTTCTCTTTTGCGTTCCCGTACTCGTCATCGCGGTACTCGTGGAGGGCCAGGATGGTCCCATAAATCCAGGGAGCCAGACTGTCGCCAAGCCCCGCAAGCCGCCGACGGACGATTCCTCCACTCCCCCCGCCGACTCGGACCAGCCTAAAATCCCCTCGGTGTTTAACAAGAAGAACGCTGAGACCACTCTCGAGGGTCCGAGTTTCCACGTCGAGTCCAACGTCGTCACGGTCGACGTTTCGGTGCTCGACAATAAGGGCCGGTTCATCCCCAAAATTCCCAAGGGCAACTTCCGCATCACGGAAGACGGCGTGCCTCAGAAGCTAACCAACTTCTCGATCGGCGAGGCCCCCATCACGATCTCGCTGGTGATCGAGTTCAGCGCTAAATTTCAGCAGTATTACAGCGCCGGCTGGTTCCAGACTCTGCAGGCTACGTACGGCTTTGTACAGATGCTGAAGCCCGAGGACTATGTCGCGGTGGTGGCGTATGACTTGAGGTCGGAGATCCTCTCGGACTTCTCAACCGACCGCAACAAGACCCAGGAGGCCTTGTCCCGCCTGCGCATCCCGGCTTTTCACGAGGCCAATCTTTTCGACGCCGTCACCGATACGGCCACCCGCATGACAACGATTGAAGGGCGCAAGGCCATTCTGCTGATTGCCTCCGGCATCGACACATTCAGCAAACAGACTTTCGACCAGTGCCGCAAGAAACTGCAGGAAGACGGTGTCCCGATCTACTTCTTCGGCCTGCTGCAAATGCAGCGCGAAATGGCCGACGCGCGCGGCAGAATGGGCGCGGTGCAGAACCTTGATTTTCTGCAGGCCGACAACGAAATGCGGACGTTCGCCAAGGAGACCGGCGGGATGGCCTTCTTCCCGCGCTTCTATGGAGAGTACCCGCAGATTTTCAACGACATCGTGCAATCGATGCGCAACCAGTATTCGTTGGGTTATCAACCGACCAACCAGGCTCGGGACGGCAAGTTCCGCAAGATCAAGATCGATTTGATCAACCCGGAGACCAATGAACCGCTCAAAGTGACCGACGAAAAAGGCAAACCGATCAAGTACCAGATCGTGGCGAAGGCTGGCTACACGGCTCCCCGCACGGTCGAATAGTTTTCTCCGGCGCGCGAAGAGCAGGCGAAAACGCCTACTCCACAACGAAAGAATAAACTGTTTGCAAGCCTGTGGAGTAGGCCTTTGGCCTGGGTTTCCGGTTCGCCAGCGTATCCTTACGCACAAAATTGGCCTCTTTGCCGGGGATCACTCTGATCTACATTGGAGCGCACCAAGGTCTGTGGCACAATTGAGGAAGTAGAAAAAGGAAGATAAGCGCATTGCCAGCGAAGGCCGGAGGCACCAAAGCACCTGAACAGACTTTTGAGGAGATCAAGTATCTCAAACGTCTGATTGAACATCACACGCCGGTACGCATCAAGCTGAGTAACAACGAGGAAGTACGCGGCGTGATCGAATATTACGACAAGCGGTTCATGCGTGTAACCCGGGACGGTGAGCCAAACCTCTTCATTTTCAAACACGATATCAAATACCTGGCCGAGGAGTGAGTCATGTCGGACTACCTCGACAACGGGGTAAAAATCGCCCACGAGGCAGGGAGACTCCTGGCCGAGTTTTATCGTCTGCGCGTAGGCTTTGAGCTCAAGGGTGATTTCGACCTGGTGACCGAGGCCGACCGGGCTTCCGAACGATTGGTCGTCGAGCGGATCCTGGCGCATTATCCGGGACATTCCATCGTCGCCGAGGAAGGCGGCGGGAGGGAAGGTTCGTCGGAGTACCGGTGGTTCGTCGATCCACTTGACGGGACCACGAATTTCGCCCACGGCTACCCGGCGTTCAATGTGACGCTGGCGCTCGAGCGCGGCGACGAGATGATCGTCGGGGTGGTCTACGACCCGCTGCGCGACGAAATGTTCGCCGCGGAAAGAGGTTCGGGCGCGTATCTGAACGATCACAAAATCCACGTCTCGCCGGCGCGGCGCCTCGCGGATTCGCTGGTCTCAACTGGTTTTCCCAGCCGGAAGCGCAACCAGAACATCAATATCCACTTCTACCACCAACTGGCGATGAGTACGCACGGAGTACGGCGGGGTGGCTCGGCTGCGCTCGACCTGTCCTATGTCGCCTGCGGGCGTCTCGAAGGGTTCTGGGAGTTCGGCCTGAATCCTTGGGACTTGGCGGCCGGGACGCTTCTGGTCACCGAAGCAGGCGGGACCTGTTCGGATATGCGCGGAAAGCCCCATACGCTGAAGAGCCCTGACCTGCTGGTCGACAACGGATTGATCCACGACGAAATCCTGGAGTTGTTCCGCGAGATATTTGGCGGGCACTATCGCTTTCCAATGCCCACAATCGTTCCGTCGTAAATTCCCGCAGGAAAGACCATCGTTTTGTGTGGTCTGTCCGGCTGCGCAGCAGCCAACCGTTCATCTCGTGCCTCAACATGCGGGAGCTCAACCGTCGTAGTTCAGCACCGCGGCCACAGTCGCCGGAAGCACCGCCAGCAGAATTGCCAGCAAGCTCCACAGTACCGTTGCCGGAACCATGGTGGTCGTGCTCAGGATGTCCGACGTCCTCGTCCAATCCGACAGGTACCAGCCGCCCAGTTCTCGCAGCGTAGACCGGCCGGCCGCAAATCCGCCGTAAAGCGGAAAGAGCTTCGCCACATAGGTCGCGGCCAGGATATAGCCCCAGAGCACCACGCTGCCCCCGGCAACCCAGCGCCCCACCCGTCCCGACCGCTGGCATCCCAGCATCGCCATACACAACAACGGGGTCATCACCGCTTGCAGGTACCACGGACTGGCCGCCGTCGCCTCGCCTTTCGTGAAGCTGTAGCTGCTCCCGACCACGTAAATCACCGCGCCGCAAAACAGGATGACCGGAGCCCACAAAAACACTTCCCGTCTCCGCACTCCCTGCCTCACGTAAAGCACCAGCGCGATTCCCAGCAACAGCAGCACCGCATTCATGGTGCGGACGGAAAAATCGGTGAACGAACTATTCCCCATCCAGAATGCCCCCCGGGCCATGAACGGGATGCTCTTCAGCCAAGGAATCGATATCAGTGATTTCAGCGCCCCCGCGGTCGTCACGCCATTCGACTCTTCTACGCGCCCGCTGAGATTGCCATACAGCATCAGATTGCGCACGTACCAGGGTCCCGCGAGCACCATTGGAATCGCGAAGAGCGCCGCCAGTCCCCGAGCCGGCATGGTGCCCTTGCGGTACCACACCAGCGCCGCCAACAAGTACAACGGCACGAAGACCAGAAAGTAAGCTTTGCTGAGCAAGCCCAATCCCAGAACGGCGCCGAGCCACACCGCCGCCCGCACCGAGGGCTGGCGGTGGCAGCGTAGCGCCAGGACAATTAACCAGACCGCCAGCGGCACCGCCAGCCAGTCGTTCGCGATATGCGATACGGTGGCCCAGAGCATCTGGCACGAGAACGTCAGGAAAACCAGGGCCGCGGTGAAGTGCGCATGGAGGCCCGTTTCCCAACTGAGCGACCACATGCCGCGGAACATCAGCAGCACGCACGCCATCGACGCCAGCAGCCGGACGATCCAGACCCGCCGCGGTAAGGGCACGCGCGACAGGACGCTATCCGGGATGGCCATCAGGAGATACGCGAGCGGGCCATGATGCACTTCGTAGTTGGTGTGATACTGAGCGCTTTCATTCAGCCGCAGATCGGTTGGAATCGACTGCGCCTCGGCATACAGCGAGTGCCTCGTCGCGCTGTCGAGCGCGAAGTATTCGTCGAACGTGCGGACGCCCTTTGCCTGGAGGCCGCGGATCATGATGTAGCTCATCGGCAAGAGTCCGATAGAACGGTTGATCTCCAGCGAGAGTGCCGTAGGGCCCAGGACCGGTAAGCGGTGGTGCGCGCCGAGATACTGCACATAGCCGTAATGGAACTCTTCGTCGAAGCCTTCCCACAGAGGCAGCAGAGAGCTATACAGCGCCGCGTTGAGGAGGCCGTAGATCAATAGCAGCGTGCGAGTGTACCTGGTGGGCAAACTCCTATTATGCTGTTTGCATGGCATCCTTTACCCGTCGCGCCGCGCTCCGTACTCTCGCCGCGCCTCTGGCGGTCTCGCTCGCGCGCTCTTTGCAGGCCCAAAGCGGCGCCAGGCCCAGGAACGTTTTGCTTATGATGTCGGACCAGCATAAGCCTGGTGCGCTGGGTGTCGCCGGCGACCGCGTCGCGCGAACTCCCCATCTGGATGCCCTGGCGGCCACCTCGACCCGCTTCTCGAACTGCTATTGTTCCAATCCTGTCTGCACGCCCTCCCGCGCATCGCTGCTCACCGGACTCTATACTCACAGTCACGGCGCACTCAACAACAGCACGCCGTGGCCGTTCGAGCATAAGACCCTGGCCCACATGTTCAGCGGGGCCGGCTACATGTCGGCCCTGATTGGCAAAATGCATTTCGTCGACGCGCAGACCCACGGCTTCGACTATCACATCGATTTCAATGACTGGTACCAGTTCCTGGGACCCCGGACCAAGCTCTACGCCGATGCCTTGGGGCGTCCTAACTCCGGCTCCGGACTGCCTCAGATCGACGACTTCTGGCGCGACTTTGGAGATCCCTGGAAAGATACGCGGGACCAGGACGATCGCCTCGGCGCCGTGGCCGTCGGGGCCGTATCGAAAATCCCGGAGGAGCAGCAATTCGACTCCTTCGTAGCGCGCGAGTCCATCCGGTTTCTCGAGCAGCATGGCCAAAAGCCATTCTTTCTGGTGACCTCCTTCCTGAAGCCGCACGATCCGTTCATGCCCTCGCAGCGTTTCGCGGATATGTTCCGGCCGGAGGACATGAAGCTGCCCTCGACGTACGGAAAGGTCGATCTGAATACCGTCCCGGAAGAGATTCGCCGCAGCATCCAGCACGAGGGTCCGACGCCGGAACTCGACGACCCGGAACAGGCCCGGCGGCGCATCGCGTTTTACTACGCCAACCTCGCCCAGATGGACGACAACGCCGGTAAAGTTCTACGGGCGCTGCAGAGACTGAATCTGGATAAAGACACCATCGTGCTGTATACCTCCGATCACGGCGAAATGCTGGCCGAGCACAAACTGTGGAACAAGTTTGTGTTCTACGAATCGAGCGTGCGCGTACCGCTGCTGGTGCGGGTTCCCGGTTTGCCCGCCGGCGAGCAGTCGCGCACCCTCGTCAGCAACGTCGATATAGCGCCCACTCTGGCCGAACTGACCGGCTTGCATGCCCCCAACCAGACTGACGGAGCGAGCTTTGCGCAAGACCTGCGCGCTCCCGGGAGAACTCGCGAGACAACCGTATTCTCGGAATACAACCTGCGGAATCCGCGAGCGAAATATATGATTCGCCGCGGCGACTGGAAGTACAACTTCTATACTCACGACATCGCGGAGCTATACAACCTGCGCGACGATCCCGACGAGATGCGCAATCTGGCTGCGTCACCACAATTCAAAGCCAGGGCCGGTGAATTGAAGGCGCAGCTCTTCGCCTGGTACCGCCCGCCCGAATTGTGAGAAAGACTTCAAGTAGAATAGGCCGTCGGCCTGCGTCCATTAGGTCTTCTGTAATCCGTCGAGGAAACTGATCTGACCCGAACTGTCGGCATGAAAGCGGTCAGGCCGCCACAGCTTCCGGACACAGCGCCGAGGCTTTTTTCAGCTCATTCCATGCGTTAATCCGCGTTCATCCCTGCTATTTCCGCGTTGAGATTTTCCTGGTCATCCCTGGAATTCGGGTCGACTTCAGGAGTTCGGAGGCTACACGCGCTGCGCCGTAGTCTTCCAGGTGATGGTAACGCCGCCCGGACCGGCGACATTCCACTCCGTGGCCATCGTCTGCCCATCCTCGGAAACCCTCATGAGGTTACTGCCTGACTCGCTTTCGCCCTTCCTCATTTTTCCTTCGAACGAACCGTCGTCCAGAATCCGCAGGCTGACCGAATCGGCCAGCGCGCTGCCGCTCACCGGGCACCAACTGCCGTCCATCTTCAAAATGGCCTCGACGGCCGTGCCACGCCCGTCGGACCAGATCGTTTCGGCCTTGTAAAGGACCCCGTCCCCCTGCTGCGCAATTGTGGTCATCGACGATTGGGGATAAGGCAGTTCCGGATGCGAAGTTTCGCAAGCCGAAAGTTTCCACGCTCCAATAAACGAATAGGATTTTGCAGGTGTCATGACGGGGAAGTATTTCACAGACGCGCGTCCGGCGCAAGGGCAGCATCAAACGGCAGCATCAAAACGGCCGGGCAGTTTACACAACATCTGCAGAACATCTGCTTGCATGAATCGCTGTCCCGGCTGCGCAGCAGCCGCTTCCGACTCGGCGAGAATCGTCGCGCCGCGCAAAGAATTAACATTCAGTAGTACAGGCCGAAATTATGTGCAGTATCGCCAAGCCTCCGTGTGATAGCGCCGTGATACTCGCCGGTTCCCGGGATTCGCAGTCGACCACCAACGGATCGTGGATTCTCGCCGCGACCATTCTTGGTTCGAGCATGACATTCATTGACGGCACGGTGGTAAACGTGGCGCTGCCCGCGCTCCAGACCGCCTTCCACGCGACTCTCGCAGAGGTTCAATGGGTGGTGGAGTCTTATGCGCTCTTCCTGGCCGCACTGCTGCTTATTGGAGGATCTCTGGGCGACCGGTACGGCCGCCGGAAGATCTTCGCCTGTGGCCTCGTGGTCTTTTCCTCAGCGTCGGCCTGGTGCGGTTGTGCGCCCACGATCTACCAACTCGTGCTCGCCAGAAGCCTCCAGGGAATCGGCGGAGCGCTGCTCGTGCCAGGCAGTCTAGCTCTGATTAGTGCGTCTTTTCCTCTTGAGGAACGCGGCCGCGCGATCGGGACATGGTCCGGGTTCACCTCCATCACGGCCGCGATCGGTCCGGTGCTTGGGGGCTGGTTTACTGAGCACGGTTCGTGGAGGTGGGTGTTTTTCATCAATCTTCCCCTCGGGCTGGTTGCTCTCTTGCTGGCCATCTGGAAAATTCCGGAAAGCCGCGCCAGCCTCCAATCTCAAGCGTTCGATTGGCCCGGCGGTCTGCTGGCCGCGATGGGCTTGGGTGGCATCGTTTTCGCCCTGATCGAATCGCAGCCGGTCGCGGGCGCCGTGGGCGTCATACTCCTGGCGGCGCTCCTGTACCGGGAGGCGCACTCGTCGTCGCCGATGGTTCCACTCCAGCTCTTCCGGTCCGGCAATTTCAGCGGAGCCAATCTGCTCACGTTTTTCCTTTACGCTGCATTGAGCGGCGTTCTCTTTTTCTTCCCGCTCAATTTGATCCAGGTGCAAGGTTATTCGCCAACCGCCGCGGGCGGCGCCTTGCTGCCATTAATTTTATTGATGTTCTTGTTATCCCGATGGTCTGGCGGGCTCCTTGACCGGTATGGCGCTAAGACCCCACTGGTGGTGGGACCGTTGATCGCGGCAGCCGGATTCGCTCTATTTGCGAGACCTGGTATTGGCGGTCTCTACTGGACCACCTTTTTCCCCGCCGTGATAACGCTCGGGGTAGGCATGGCGGTGAGTGTGGCGCCTCTGACTACGACCGTCATGAACGCCGTCGACCAAAGTTATGCGGGAGCGGCTTCCGGTGTGAATAACGCGGTCTCACGGATTGCCGGCTTATTGGCCGTGGCCGTTTTCGGAGCATCGCTCAGTGGAGTTTTTCAGCAGGCTTTGGACCGGCGTTTGGAAACGCTCGATGTGCTGCCGGCAGTGCGAGTGGCAATCGACGCCCAGCGTTCCAGGCTTGCCGCAGTCCAAACGGCAGACGCCAAAGGACGGCAAGCAGTCGAAGAAGCCTTTATCGCCGGCTATCGATCAGTGTTGTGGCTGGCAGTGGGCTTAGCTCTGGCGAGCGCCGTCACCGCGGCAACCCTGATAAAGACCAGACGCGCCTCGGCGTCGTAGAGGGCCCAGGAGTGCGGTAGACGGCGTTTCCCGCGAGTGATTGACGCCGCGATCGATCAAATCGGTGGTGTCCGGACGCAAGCCGAACTTATCAGGAATAATCCGATGTCGTGCGAGAAAGCTGGTGCCGTATCATGGACGTATGCCTGAACTGGTGTTCGAAGTTGTCCAGGAAGCCGACGGCGGCTGTTGCGCTGAGTGCCTGACGGAAAACGTCTCTACAGAGCGCAAGGCCCTGGAAGCGATTGTCGCAAAGCCGACTGGATGACCTGTAGAGTTGGAGGAGAAAATAAGCGGGTGGAAGCGTTACATAGAACAAGCGAAACATCGATTCGGAGTCGATTAGATTGTCGCTTATTCGCTACACTTTCCACTACATTACAGCAATTCTCTAATGCGTTTTGGTTGCAATCTGGTTGCGCAGTCAGATCACAAGGGCTTGGATAGCCTTCCTCAGGAGGTTTTCAATTCCGCTCGTACCGCGGGAGTACGGACGTGGGCGGGTCCGGTCCCACAACGCCAGCGCCACCTGTTACCGTGCACCAAGTCGGCAGCCATATCATCCTTTAGACTTCCCCGGTTACTCTTTAATATCGACACGTTCAGTAAAAACTTGAGCCTTCGAACGAAATATCCTTTGATCTCGTCGCTATCCGGCCAGACCGTCGCCATCAGTGACGATGGCTCCATCCTTCATGTGCACGATGCGATCTCCATAGGCTGCGGCTTCCGGATTGTGGGTGATCATGAGGATGGTCTGCCCGGTGCGATGGTTCAGATCGCGCAGAATCTGTAGAACGGCTTCCGAGTTGGCCGAGTCCAGGTTGCCGGTTGGTTCATCGGCCAACAGAATGGCCGGACGATTGACGAGTGCCCGGGCGATGGCGACGCGTTGCTGCTCTCCACCGGAGAGTTCGCTCGGCAGGTGGCTGAGCCGGTTGGCAATGCCCAGTTTTTCGAGGATGCCTTCAAACTGGGCGTCAGCCGGCCGGTTCCCTCCGAAGTACCGGGCCAGATCGATGTTCTGCTGGGCGGTCAGATTGGGGAGAAGATTGAACTTCTGGAAGACGAAACTGACGGTCCTGGCGCGCAGTTTCGTCCGTCCAGCATCGGTCAACCGGGCCAGATCGAACGACTCCACCCGCACGGTGCCCGAAGTGGGCGGCGTGAGTCCCCCGATGATATGGAAAAGAGTCGACTTGCCGGAGCCGGAAGGTCCGACAATCGAAACGAATTCGCCTCGTTTGACGGCGAGGTTGACGCCCCTCAGAGCCTCCACCGAAACCTTGCCGGTGCGATAAACCTTGCCGAGATTCTGTGCCTCAATAATGAAATCGGTCGCCGGACCGGTGCTCGAATGGCGCGCCGGGGCCACGTCGGATTGACGAGGGCTATTCATACGCGAGCGCCTCGATGGGATCCTGCCGGACGGCGATAAACCCCGGGTAGATGGCGCCGAGAACCGCGGCGGCGAGCGCAATCAGCCCGGCATAAAACCACCAGTCCGGTGCGATGGCCTGCGGCATGGACGCGGGAACGAACACCTTGAGCAGCCATTTGGTGCCGAAGCTTAGGACGATTCCGACCAAAGTTCCTCCGAGTCCCAGGATCATCGCCTCGGCCAGGATCAGCCGCATGATGAACCCTTGCGATCCCCCGAGCGATTTGAGGATGCCAATCTCGCGGGTGCGCTGCAGGATCGCCATGTACATCGATAGGGACGTCACGGCGAAACCGATGAGCACCGCGATCCCGATGACCACGTTGATGAAGATGCGCAGCGCCGGTATGTTGTTATAGCTCATGAGGGTGGTGAGATCGGCCATTTTAGTGATCCCATAACCCTGCAGGGCCGGGTTGTCCTGCAGTTCCTTGATGACGGTGTCGACATTGCCTAGTTCATCGGCTTTGATGTACACCACGCTGATTTTCCCGGTGTTTCCGGAGAGCTTTTGCAGGACGGGCATACTGGCGATAGCGTGGGCCAGTTTGCCGGGTTCGTAGATGCCGGAAATGTTCCACTGGGTGTTGAGGAGGGTAATTTTGTCTCCCGTGTGTTTCTTCAATTGTTGGGCCAGATACGTATCGATGATGACATCGTCGGGTTTTTGAAAAATATGTCCCGAATCGAATACGAAGGGGCCGCTCATCTTCTGGAAGACGACCGGGTCAATGCCGGTAACGCTGTCAAACAAGCTTGAGCCGGGGTTGATTATGCCTGTGGCCATGGCTACGTGAGGCAGTTTAGCGAGTACGGTGGGTACTGACTCGGGAATCGCGGTTCCGGAGAACGACATCAGCGAAGTCCCCGGAGCGCGCAGCATGATATCGGCTCCCAATCCCTGAGCGCGCTGCACATTATCTTCGGTAATCCCGCGGCTCACCCCCACCAGGGTGAGGATCAAAGTCACGGCGATCCCGATCAATAGCGTGCTGAGCAGCGTGCGGACGGGGCGGTGGTTGACATTGGAGCGAACGATAGTAGCGATCATTTCTGGTTCGTCATTTCTGGTTCTTGTTGGGAGCCGGGGCCGGGGCGGGTGCGCTGGCCGGCGCTCCTATGATCTGGAGCGTCGTCCCCGAGGGCTGTAGCAGTTCGAGCTGTTTGTCGGTTACCGGCATGTTCATTTTCATCTCAACAACATCCATGCTCACGCCATAGCCGTCGATCGGCCGGTTGATTTCGATGGATTTGGGAAACATGACTCCGGTAAAATTGGTCCACTCCGAGTACCGCGTGTCGCTCAGGATATTGCTGTTCGGCGCATAGACGTACTGCCGCGTGATACTGAGATCCACGCGGTCAAACCAGATGCTACGCAATGCGACGGCGTTACCCTTCTCATCGTTTCCAAGAACCAGCAAAATGTAGACGGCGTGATCTTCGTCAGTGTCGTCGATCAGCACGGACTTCTCCCTGGACGGGTCGATGGGGTGAATCATCATAGATTCCAGAATGGCTTGCGGGCGCAGGTTCTCCAATTTGTTGGGCGAGTTCGCGGGAGCGTCATTGGCACCGATCACGAAGAGGTTCTTGGCCGGCAGATAGAACTTGAATTCGGAACCGGTGGAAACCATATCGAAAGCTGTCGTGCGAATCAGCGGGTATTGGGCCAGTATCCGGATGTCAGCCGGCTTGCGGAACAGAATGTAGCCGCGAACATCCTTGTATTCAGTGATTTCTCCTTTGTAGACGCTGCCGAGAGAGGGAGTCATATCAACTGTCGCAACGAACGAACTTACCGCTTTGTACAGGTTCTCCAGGCGCGCGGCCAAGGCATCCCGGTCGGCGGTCAGCAGTTGGCGGCCTTTAGGTCTGTTGTGCACAGGGCGGTGTACACGTATCGAGATACACCCCTGGTTGGCTAGCATCGCAAAACAGACAGCGATCCCCGGAATAATGCGACGCGGCAGGCTCATCAATTCATTTTAGTTTGATATGATTGGAGAGTCATCATTTACATGGGCCTGTGGCGCAGTTGGGAGCGCGCTTCCATGGCATGGAAGAGGTCGTGAGTTCGAATCTCACCAGGTCCACCAAAACGTTTCGTAGGCTTATCGTTCCCTCCCTCTGCTATCCCCGCATCCTGGAGTCCAAACCTCCATTTGTTGCACGGGCGGCTGTTGATTCTTCGTTGTACTACTAACAATTGGAATCCTCTCGGCCCGTGAAGAATGCAGTAGGGCAGACCTGGGCAGACCATCGTTTTTTGTGGTCTGCCCGGCTGCGGAGCAGCCGTTTTTGCGGCTTGCCGCTATACGGAGCAGGCGTTTTCGTCTGCTCTCGCGCTGCTGGAGAGACCTCCGCCACAGGCTGCGATCGGCGCCTGGAAACTTTCCAGCGCAGCACGGCTGATTTGAGACAATGGCCCCGTGACACTTCGCTTCAACTCGATGCGGTTGTTGCGGGCGATTTACGAAAAAACCGGCGGGCGGAACCGCGGAGTCCGCGACGTGACGGAACTCGAAATCGGCTTGACTGCCGATGAGTCACGAGCGGCCTGGCGCGATCTCGTCGAACTGGGGCTGATTGAACGCTTCAGCATCGATTATGCGGCTCGTCTTAGCGTGGCGGGCGTTGAGTTCATGCAGAATGCTCCATCGAGTGCTGCCGTCGCTGTTTTGGGAAAGGTTTTCATTGTTCATGGGCATGGGACGGCCGGGCGCGGAGTGGTCGCCGAGTTCGTGGAGCAACTTGGTTTTGAGACGATCCTGCTGCACGGTCGGGACGAGCAGGGACGGACCGTTATGGAGCAGGCGAATACGCTTGGTGAAGTAGGTTTCGCTATCGTACTGCTCACGCCGGAGGATTTGGGGGTTACCGGCACCGGCGGCGGGGAAGGGCGTCCTCGACTGAACGTTCTTTTGGAACTGGGATATTTTCTGGGACGCCTTGGCCAAAGTAGAGTATGCGCACTTGTGGCCGGCCCTGCGACGGAGCTACCGACGAACCTGGCTGGCGCGGCATTGACGGCTCTCGACGCGCAGGGCGAGTGGAAGAATCGACTGGCGCGGGACTTGCAGTCGTCCCGTAAATGCGTCCCGTAAATGCGTCCGGTGAATGAGAGTCTGACCCCTGGGCCGATCGTAGGGTCCCGCGTCGTAGTGTCCGTTTTCCTTGGCGAAGCGTAGGCGCTTTTACATTCTCGACGCAGATCTCAGTTGCGCCGGAGTTCCGCCGCTGTCTTTTCAAACTCCGCCCGGAACGTAGCCAGGTCAAAGCCATCCAGCGTCCACTCCACGCGCATGAAAAACAGACCGGCTTCGTGATCCTGATGCTGATCGGCATGGGTAATGTTGGCGCCATAGCGGTAGAGAAGGCTCGCCACAGTCGCCACCAGACCCTTGCGGTCGGGACAGTCGATAAGGAGAACTGCCGTATCTCTCATGTTCCGGCTACGAAAACCTCCAACCCGCGATCCACCTGGCAGCCAGAAAGGTGGCGATCCAACTTGAAGCCCTTTCGTGAGAAATAAGCTTCGATTCTATCGCGGCCTGCCGGCCTCGGACGTAAAGCCTTTCATGCGGTTGCGGTGCGGTGCCCTCGAAAATCAGATCTCTCTCCTGCGCGGCTCCAGCGGTTCTTTGACCGCAAGACGACGCTTCGCGGGCCTCCGGAGAAGGCCGAGCACGGTCAAACCGAGACCCATAAACCCGAAAGAAGCTGGTTCCGGAACAGAGGGGTTCGCCGTAGCGCTCGAAATCACCACGTTTAGCCCGGTCACGTCGGGCGTACCGTTCGCGTTGTTGTACACCTCGAACGTGAGCGTGTTCGACCCGGTGTGAAAACTGGCATTCGAGGAATTGAGGGTGAAGGCCGTGAATGACGCGAATTCGCCGGGTTGGTTCGGAATCGCCCCATCCGTCCCCGTGGTAACTTCAGTGCCGTTCACATAGATGTTCCCAAAGTTGTCGGCGGCCCACTCTCCAATGATTATGGTTGAGCTGGGTTTGAGAGTGCCGGCAATAGTGAAGGTCTCCGTGTATACATAGGGAACCGTCAAGGAATAAGGATCGGATTTCCCCGTATCCTCGTTGGCATTGGGGCTGATCCACTCCGAAGTACTGCTATCCGCGAGCCAGTTAGGGAATGGGAACTGCCCCGTCTCGGTGACAAAGGGAGAACCCGGGCTCACCTGCCCGGCGCACGGCGTAGTGCAGCCGTCTGCCACGGTCGGGTCCGACTCCAGGGTCCAATTGCCGTCGGCGCTCCCGGAACTAACCTGAGTGGTGCAGGTGCTGTTGGTGAACCCGGTTCCGCAAACGGCGAGGTTGGAGGCTGAAGCCAGCCCGCTCGTCAGAAACAGGCAAGCGCCAATCAAAAGCATCCGAAACATATAAAATCCCATGTGCAGGATTTACAGTAGCAGTGCAGTTCACTTGGGAAAAGGCGTATAACTAACCTTTTGCATTTTCGCGGGGAAAAAGGCTCAACATGCCCATAACCTTTTCACTAACAGGTAATCGCAACCGAAACAATGCTAGCGAGGTCTTCGAACTCAGACCGACGAGATGCGGTGCTGCCAGGCTTGATAGCCTCGAACCAAACCATGCAGGTCGAAGGCTGAGTGCCAGCAGAAATCCTCACCTTGCTTTTTGAGCCCGGCATCCCGCAGGATCGCGTTATACAAGGCCTCGGAGGTGGGCGCCTGCTGGGCGGGCAATGGCATGCCGTCCAGCGCAGCCAATCCGATAAAATGTCTTCGGGTTCAAGTTTTAGTCCAATTTCGCCGGTTGTAACCTGGGCGATAGGATTTGTATTACCAGCAACGCAGCCAGGTAAGCCAGGCCCGCTACGAGGAACAACGGAACGTAGCTGTTGGTGGCCTTTACGATATAACCCGTTGCCAACTGGAACAGGGCGCCTCCGGCCGAACCGACCATGCCGCCGATCCCGACAACCGAACCGACCGCTGCCTTGGGGAAAGTGTCGGAGGGTAAGGTAAACAAGTTTGCCGACCACCCCTGGTGCGCGGCGGCCGCCAGGCCGACAAGTCCCACCACCACCCACATATTGGTCGAATACGGCGCGTACAGAACCGGCACCACCAGCAGCGCGCAGATCAGCATGGCGATCTTCCGCGCCGCGTTATGGCTATAGCCTCGCTTCAACAGAAAAGCCGAGATGTAGCCGCCGAGAATACTGCCCGCGCACGAGATCGCATAGACTACCCCGAGAGGCGTACGGCTTTCCGCGAGGCTCAAGTGAAAGGTTCCCTGCAGGTATCGCGGAAGCCAGAACAGATAGAACCACCAGATCGGATCGGTGAGAAACTTGGCGATGGAGAAGGCCCAGGTTTCCTTGCAGGGGAACAGACGAAGCCACGGGACACTCTCCGTTTTCTCGACTGGATCGCTTTGGATCAGTGCCAGTTCCGGGGCCGAGACACTGGGGTGGTCTTCCGGTTTGCGATAGAGCCAGAGCCAGAATCCGAGCCAGACAAAGCCCATGGCTCCGGTCGCGACGAAAGCGCCGCGCCAGGAAAAGCTCAGGGCGAGAAATGCCACCACGAAGGGAGTGACGATATTTCCGATGTTCGCGCCGGAGTTGAAGATACCGGTCGCCAGGGCGCGTTCTTTCTTGGGGAACCATTCGGCCACGGTTTTGAGGCACGCCGGAAAGTTGGCTGCCTCACCCAAGCCGAGAATAAACATCGCCACGCTGAAGGTGGTGACGGAATTCGCCGCGCCAGGCAACATGGCGGCGATGCTCCACAGCACAATCGCAAAAGAGAAACCTTTGCGTGTGCCGAGCCGGTCGGTCAAACGGCCGGCCGATACCAACCCGATCGCGTAAGCAATCTGGAACGAGATCAACATGTAGCTGTACTGGACACTGTCGAAGCCTATTTCCTTTTCGAGGCCTTTCTCCAGATTGGCGATGACCCCGCGGTCGATATAGGCAATCACCGTCGCAAAGAAGAGGAGTCCGCAGATTACCCAGCGGTAATGCGACGTGGCAGGGCGTACAGGGGTGATGGTTGGCGTCATGGGCTGAGTCGATTATATGCCTTTGTGTGACAGACTTTAGAGGTAGTTGCATAAACTCGGCAATGCAAATAGTGGGGCAGCCAGGGTTGGCTCTCTTCTAATTCTGCAAGGACCTCTTCTGTCTGTCAGCCGTTGCGCTAACAGCCGGTGGCAGAAGTCTCGGCAGTGCGCGAGAGCAGGCGAAAACGCCCACTCCACAACGAAGAATCAACTGTTTGCAAGCCTTTGTACTACTAATAGCCAGAATCGTCGCGGCCTGCGACGAGTTTCGTGGAGTAGGCCTTTGGCCTCCCGTAGGGCAGACCATCGTTTTTCGTGGTCTGCCCGGATGCGCAGCAGCCGTTCTTGCGGCTTACCGCTATACGGAGTAGGCCTTTGGCCCGCGTCGACTTCTGCCACAGACTGCTAATCTAAGGTCTCTGGTAAGCTCATAAACTGTTGAGCTCATAAAATTCGTCCGCTTTTGCGTCATTAGAAGGACCGCCCGCCTTGACCAATTACGCCGATCGCCTTGTTAGCTTCATCTGGGACGTCGCCGACCTCCTTCGCGGCCCCTACCGCCCGCCCGAATACCGCAAAGTCATGCTTCCCATGACCGTCCTCCGACGCCTCGACTGCGTCCTCGAATCCACCAAAGATAAGGTCCTCGAAGAACACAAGAAACTCAAAGGCCAGAACGCGACCCTCGTCGACAAAATGCTCCGCCGCACCGCCAAACAGCAGTTCTAACAACACCAGTAAATACGACTTCCCCAAGCTCCTCGCCGACTCCGAAGGTCTCGCCCAGAACCTCCTCCACTACATCCAGGCCTTCTCCCCCGAGACCCGCGCCCTCTTCAACAATTTCGGCTTCGACCAGCAGATCCAGAAGCTCGATAAATCCAACCGCCTGTTCAAGCTCGTCCAGAAATTCTCCGAAGTCGACCTACATCCCAACGTCGTCTCCAATCTCGAAATGGGACGCAGTTTCGAAGAACTCGTCCGGAAATTCAACGAAGCCGCGAACGAAGAGGCCGGAGACCATTTCACCCCGCGCGAAGTCATCCGCCTCATGGTCGACCTCATCTTCCTCCCCGATAACGACCTCCTGCGCAAGAAAGGCGCAGTCCGCACCCTCTTCGATCCCGCGGCTGGCACCGGCGGCATGCTCTCCGAAGCCGCCAAATACATGCGCGAACTCAACCCCGACGCCAAACTCGTCATCTTCGGCCAGGACTACAACGCCGAGGCCTATGCCATCTGCGGCTCCGACATGCTCATCAAGGGCGAGGAGATCGACAACATTCAGAACGGCGACTCCCTCGGCGACGGCAAAACCTTCGACGCCTTCCCTGGCAAAAAGTTCGACTACATGCTCGCCAATCCTCCCTTCGGCGTGAAATGGGAATCGGAAGAGGACTACGTCCGCAAAGAGCACGAAAACGAAGGCTACGACGGTCGCTTCGGCGCCGGACTGCCTCGCATCAACGACGGCTCCTTCCTCTTCCTCCAGCACATGATCTCGAAGATGAAGCCCTACTCCCACGCCGACCAGACCGGCTCCCGCATCGGCATCGTCTTCAATGGCTCCCCGCTCTTCACCGGAGACGCCGGCTCCGGCGAAAGCAACATCCGCAAATGGATCATCGAGAATGACTGGCTCGAAGGCATCGTCGCCCTTCCCGACCAGCTCTTCTACAACACCGGCATCAATACCTATATCTGGATCGTCACCAATCGCAAAGCCCGCCGGCGGAAGGGCAAGGTTCAGTTGGTCAACGCCGTCGATTTCTATACCAAAATGCGCAAAAGCCTCGGCAACAAGCGCAACGAATTGTCCGACGCGCAGATCGCGGAAATCGTCCGCGCCTACGGCGACTTCGTCGAGACTGAACACTCCAGAATCTTCGACAATGAAGACTTCGGCTATCGGAAAATCACCGTCGAACGGCCGCTGCGGCTGAGCTTTTCCGCGACCCCGGAGCACCTCGCCGCCTTCGAAGCGTCGCGGGCCTTTGAAGCCCTGGCAACCTCGCGCAAATCGGGCAAGGAAGGACGAAAGGAGATCGAACGCGGTCAGGCCTTGCAACTCGAACTTCTCGCCGCGCTCCGGACTCTACCACCGGACCAGGTCTGGCTCGACCGCAAAGACTTCGCCGCCGCACTCGACAAGCTAACGGCGAACATTTCCGCGCCAGTACGCAAAGCCATTCTCGCGGCCTTCAGCGAGCGCGACGAACACGCGGTCATTTGCCAGGACGCACAAGGCAACATCGAGTCCGACCCCGAATTGCGCGACACCGAGAACGTGCCCCTGAAAGAGGATATCCACGCCTACTTCGAGCGCGAGGTAAAGCCGCACGTCCCCGACGCGTGGATTGATGAGGAGAAGACGAAGATCGGTTACGAGATCCCAGTGACACGGCATTTCTGTATGTACACACCGCCGCGGCCTCTAAACGTGATCGAGATGGAGATACGAGACCTCGAAACCGAGATCATGAGCATGCTTGCGGAGGTGGGCAGGTGAGCAAACTCCGCCCCGCTGCCGAAGTAAAGCTGAAGTACGTGTGTCGAACAGTCGGAGGCGGCACGCCGGACAAGGAAAACCTGGAATTCTGGGACGGTGACATTCCATGGGTCTCGCCGAAAGACATGGGCGACCTCCGTATCTCCCGAACCGAGGACCACATCTCACGCCAAGCAGTGAGGGCGAGCGCGACAACGATTGTTCCCGCGGCATCCGTCCTGGTTGTCGTCCGCTCCGGTATCCTACGCCATACACTACCTGTCGGCATAACGCTTGGAGCGTTCGCCATTAACCAGGACATCAAGGCACTGATACCGGACGAGCGGCTAGACGCAAGCTTTCTTGCGTACTTCATTAAAGGCAACGAGCATCGATTCCTATCGGAGTGGAGGAAACCAGGCACCACCGTGGAGAGCATCGAGCAGGAGATCATGCAGAACTGCCTAGTCCGGATACCGAGCGCAGATGAGCAAGCCACGATAACCGATTTTCTCGATCGACGTACCTCTCAAATCGACAATCTAATTGCGAAGAAGGAGCGCTTGGCCGAACTGCTGGACGAAAAGCGCACCTCCCTCATAAGCCGCGCCGTCACTTTAGGCCTCGACCCAGCCGCTCCCATGAAAGACTCCGGATCCGAATTGCTCGGACGAGTTCCCCAGCATTGGGCCACAATGGCGTTCAAGCGAATCTGCTCACGCAACGTTGTGGGAATAGCTGAAGCTGCAACGCATGCCTACGCCGATCAAGGCGTTCCGCTGATCCGCTCGACAAACCTATCCGAACGCGGCCTGTTACTGGACGACGTTCTGTGCATTGATCGCTCGCTAGCAGACGAAAACAGATCACGGTATCTCAGGGCCGGCGACATCCTTACAGTGAGGACGGGGAACGCCGGAATAAGTTCAGCGGTACCAGAGTCGCTAGCTGGCAGCCAGTGCTTTACACTGTTGGTGTCCACCCTCAAGCGTGGCCACTGCACCGACTACTACGTGGCTTTTCTGAACTCCAGCGCGGCCAAGCGGTTCTTTTCCCTTGAGAGCTGGGGCACCGCTCAGATGAACATTAGCGTGCCCATCATTCAAAACGTTCCCTGCCCAGTTCCGCCGCCGGATGAGCAGAGGAAAATTGCCGCGGCAATAACGAAAATCGATGAGGAACACGATAGGCAGCAGGGGCTCTGCAAGAAGGGCATTGGTCTCCTTCGCGAATACCGCGCCGCCCTGATCACCGCCGCCGTCACCGGCCAACTCGATATCCGCGAACACGAAAAGAAAATGGAGGCATTGGCCTGACCCCCTACGCATCTTCTTTTCAATTGTTTAGCCGTGCTCGTACTTTTTGAAACTGGCGTCCTCTCTGTGATTTGGGTTAAACTTGAAGTCGAACCAGCTCCCTAGGCGAACAAAAGGAGAATATGCCTGCGGCCCCACGTGAGTCTTTAGATCCAACCAAAGGCAAATCGAAGCAGTCGCGCGAAACTCCAATCCTGCGGTTACGAGTTCGCGGCCCCGGTATTCGAAGAGGGCGAATTCCCGTTCCTGACCTCATCAGGATCTGCCAGGAACTTCAAAACGCCGTCACAAAACAAGCAGAGGCGCTGGAGGGCAGAAAAACAATCCATCCGGGTCCAGCGGTAGCGTCCATCCAACGCGAGTGTACGTTAGAACTTCTTGGCATTCGCGAGGGGAGCACTCGGCTTGAATTTGGCCTCGCCAAGCCACAACTTCCGTTGATCCCGGACGCGGGAATTGGCATCGAGGTGGTCAGAGAACTTACGGGGTCCATACGGTCACTTGGCAATGGCAACCGGAAAAATGTCGATCCAGGCGTGCTGCAAGGACTGTACGCCCTTGGATCTGTAGTCCAGAGCCAGCGCGTCTCTTCGATAGAATTCAGCAGCCCGAAAATAGGACGAAAAGCGGCTATAAAAGGAACCTTCAACCAGCGCGTCACGGAACGAGTGGCGGAACGCCTTAGCAGTCCACGGAAAGCGATTGTGCATGTCGATGGGATTCTGGACATGGCCGATTTCAAACAAAAAGACTTGAAATGCCGTGTAGATCCGCCGATCGGTGCCCCTATAGCCTGCACATTCGGGCCAAGCCAAGCCGACCTGATTTATTCTCTGATGCGCCAGCCAGTCCGAATTTCTGGCGAAGCCACACTGCAGCCTTACACCGACAGAATTGAGTCGGTTGTAATCGGCGAAATAAAGAAGCTGCCTACGCTCTTCATGGGCGAAAAGAATTTCTTCGCGGACCGCTCAATTCAGCAACTTGCGGCAGAGCAAGGCATTAAACGGTTCAAGGATATATCCCCGCTCTCCGGGTGTTTCGACCAGGACGACAACGTGGACGAATTTGTAGCGGATATCTATAGCGCACGAAAGTAGGCAAGAATACGGCTTCCGTCCACGATGCAGTCTTAGTCGACACAGATGTATTTTCGTATCTGATGAAGCCCGGAGACACGCGCGCCGCGCTATACAGGAAGCACGTCGAAGGTCCCGTAATGGCGATCTCATTTATTACCGTCGGGGAACTCTTGTACGGGGCGAGGAAAAAGAAGTGGGGGCCCGCGAAATTGGCCGACTTGAATCAGCGCCTGCGCTCTGTTGTGATTGTTCCTTATGACCGGGAGTTATGCTCCACATACGCTGACCTGAAGGCGCGACTGCAAGAGGCCGGGAGATCGGCAGGCGACAACGACCTTTGGATCGCATCATGCGCTGTACGGCACAACATCCCGCTCGTCTCCAACAATCGGTCGCACTATGACCACATCCCTGGACTGGTATTGATTTCGGAAGCACCGATCGCGGAAGAAATTGCGTCTCAGGCGACCTTGGATCTAAAGACGGAAACCACCGAGACTAGCGAACCCGCTTCGAAGGGGCCGCCCGTGCCGCGCCAGCCCTAGCGCCGCCAAGTTCCCCAGCGCTTCTGCCGCCGGGTTTTTTCCATCGGTGGGATGGGCTACAAACTTGCCACCCTTTGCACACCAGAAATTGATGGGAGACTGAAGGCATGGTAGATCCAATAGTAGAGGAGGTCCGGAAGCTTCGGGAAGAACACGCCGCCCGCTTCAACTTGTGACCTGGATGCCATCTTCGAGGATCTCAAGAGGATCGAAAAAGAGCGCGCCCTGACTCTCGTCTCCCTCCCGCCCAAACGCTATCGTCAAACCCGGTGAACCCGTACGTCCGTGACTCGTTGAAAGGCAGACTGCAACCGCTCCTTTAGTAAGTCCGCCGCCTGACGATGCGCTCTCGATGTGGTGCACGAAGTCCGAACCCAATGTTCACCGGAGCCATGCGCCTTTGCCGGCGCAATGGACTTGTCGATAGGACGGCATGGGCCTTTCGACGGCGAGATGAAAGCCGCGGGCCGGCGAGCCCGCTCAACCCCGACGTCAGTGCTTGTCGGAGACACTGCAGCACGGCGGCAAAGTTGACGGGACGCCGCGCTGGATTCGACACTCTCCGCTGCGAAGAGCGCGCGAGGCGAATTGTGTGGAAGTCACGAAACGAGGCGAGCCAACAACGCCGCGTCGTGACACACGTCGATACCACGTGCAGCGCAGAACGCAATAATGGCCGCGTCATGAAAATCCCCGTCGTTGCTGCAAAGCACGTCGGCGTCGCCCCGCTCGGCTGTTTGCATCACATCCAGGTCGTTGGGATCCCGCAATGGGGCGTCGTACGGCTGATCGAGTATCACCGTTTCGCACACTTCTTGCAGGAATTGCGCGTAGTCATACAGCTCCTCATCCGACAGTGCATAAAGCTTTTGCAGGCGGGCATAACGAAGCACGCGCGTGGTCTCGACTATGATTTCATTTGAGAGCAGTAGCGTATGGCGACCTTCCAGGACGGCGTTCAGCTACTTTCTCCCTGTGGAGCGGCTACGTGGGTGGGCGCGAACCAGTACGGTTGCATCAAGTGCGACTCTCAACCGACTGGCCTGTAATTGCGGCGGCTTGAGCGCAGCGCCTCATTGACCACGGAGTTCTCCTCGTCTAAGCTGACGTCGGGAAGTGACGCCTTTGCAAAGCGTTCTTCGAGCGCCCGTAGAGCCGAGACTCGCTCGTCAGGGGAAAGTTTGGACGGAACGATTCTTGACAGCTCAAAGCTCTTGATGCTCACGGCCTCGTCTTCGGAAACGGAGTGCCCGAGCTGTATCTCTGCTGCCTGTTTCTGTTCCGGCGACAAGTCTTTGACATGGTATAGCATAAGAACCCCTCACTTGATTTTCGCAAAAAAAGCTGGCTGACCCGTGATCCCGACGATCCCACCGAAGAAGAGCTGACCGAAGTCAAAACGAACGGCGGAAGAATCAGCGAAAAACAACTTCCCGACGAGTTCAAAAGTCCGAATACGGCCTCCTGATCGCAGCCGACAAATACCAAACCGGGTTCGACCAACCGCTCCTCCACACCATGTACGTTGATAAGCGACTCGCCGACGTGCAGGCCGTCCAGACGCTCTCTCGTCTCAATCGGGTGTGCCCGGGCAAGGAGGAAACCTTCGTGCTCGATTTCGTCAACGAACCCGAAGAAATCCAGCGAGCCTTCCAGCGCTACTACGACACCGCACCGATTATCACCGGCAAACCGGACGCCCGCCAGCTCTACTCACTGCGTGCCGAAATATATGGCACGTTCATCGTGCAGGAACTCGAAGTCGAGCAGTTCGCTGCCGTCTTCTTTAAGCCCCGCCGCAAGGAAAGCCCCACCGACAATGCGCTGATGAACTCTATCGTCGATAAAGCCGTTGGCCGCTTCACTGAAGCCACGGAAGACGGACAGGAAGAACTGCGCCAGCGGCTGGAGGCGTTCCGCCGCCTGTATTCGTTTCTCTCGCAAGTCATCCCGTTTGGAGACAGCAAACTCGAAAAATTCGATGCTTATCTCCGCTTCCTCGAAACCAAGCTCCCGGTTCGTGAAGGCACCGGGCGTCTTGACCTTGATGACGATGTGAAACTCAAGTTCTATCGCCTCCAGAAGATCAGCGAAGGCCGAATTGCCTTGGAGCCCAGCACACCCGGCACGCTCAAAGGACCATCCGACGTAGGTACCGGCCGGGTAGAGGACGAGCAAGTCCCGCTATCCCGGGTTGTGGACGTGCTCAACGAGCGTTTCGGTACCGAGTTCACCGCTGCAGACGAACTCTTCTGGGACCAGATCCGCGCCGACGCCACCGCCGACGAGTCGGTGCGTGACGCCGGTGAAGCCAACACCATCGATAACTTCGCCCACATCTTCGACCGCAAGCTCGAAGAACTGGTCATTGGCCGCATGGACCGTAACAGCGATCAGGTCGTGCGCTTTCTGGACAACCCCGAAGTCCGTGACTTCGTTACCCGCCTAATGCGCAACCAGGTCTATACCCGCATCCAGCAAGACGCCAAATCCCGATTGACCCTCCCTTCATAACTATATTTCCCCGCCCATCAATCACCTACAAAATCCCCACTCCAAAACACCAACCCTCGTCTGCCACCTTGGAAACAGGCCAGGCGAACCGCGCCCCTACACGAGGAATCATGACCGAATCAGACCACCAATCCACCGGACCACGTACCGACGAAGGCAAACAACGCTCTTCCCAAAACGCCCTCAAACACGGGCTCTTTTCCACCAAATCCTTCCTCCTCCCCGGAGAATCCCAGGAAGAATTCGACAAACTTCTCTATCGCTACAATCGCGAGCACCAACCCAAAGGACCCACCGAGGAAGACCTCGTCCTTCACCTCGCTCATACCGAGTGGCGTCGCAGGCGTATCCCCGCCCTCGAAGTCGATTCCATCGAAAGATCCCTCGAATCCGGCGACCCCGAGCGCAAATTCATGCACACCTACAGCATCTACGACCAGCGCTTCCTCCGCCTGATCCAATCCACCCTCAAAACCCTGGGCGAACTCCAGGCCAAGCGCAAAAAAGAAACCGCCATTCAGTTCCGCATCGCCGTCGTCCTCTATAAATACAACAAAACCAACTACATCCCCTGGAACCCCGCCGACGACGGGTTCGTTTTTTCAACCGACCTCCTCGGCCGCCAACTCTCCATCCTGGATCGCATAGTAGAAGCCAACGATAAGAACCGCGCCTTTGCTACTGACGACGAAATCGACGCCTTCATCGCCAAAGATGCCATGTAACCCCACTTTTCATCGCACGTACTTGCCCCTTTGCCCTATAAGGAAGCTCCATTACCGCGGCCACTTGTGTGACAGACTTTATAGCCTGCCGGGATGGGTTTGCAGCCCATCGAACTGCTCAAAACCGCTCCTGAGCCGCGACCGTCAGGGTGTGGTGGGTGTAGCCTCGTAGAGTGAAACAAACATGGCTCGTATTGGGACTGGCGGCGTGCAGCCTTGTCAGGGGCGCCGATCGCGTGGATCCCAACACCCTCGACGGCAAAGTGCTGTTCGGATATCAGGGTTGGTTCGACTGTCCCGCAACCAATCCCAAGGGAGGATGGTCGCACTGGTCGCGCGGCGTCCCCAGCGCCGAAACCCTGGTCATCGACATGTACCCCGATCTCAGCGAGTTCAACCCCGCCGACCTTTGCGCGGTGCCCGGCATGTCCATTGGAGATAAACCGGCCTATCTGTTCAGCGCGCACAACGCCAACGTCGTGCTGCGGCACTTTCAATGGATGCAGAAATACGGGCTCGACGGCGTTCTCGTCCAGCGCTTCATCGGCGAGACGGGCCGCAAACGCGCCGAAGGAGATGTGGTGCTCCACAACATCATGGCTGCAGCGTCTGCAACCGGCCGGACCTTCGCGATTGAATACGATATCAGCGGCGGGAAAGAGGATACCTTTGCGCAACTGCTCAAGGATGACTGGAAGTACCTGGTCGACACGGTGAAGGTAACGAGCCATCCTAACTACCTGCATCATCAAAAGAAGCCGGTGCTCTCGGTGTGGGGCATGGGCCTTGGTGACGGTAGACATCCGCCGGCCAACCCGGAAGACGCGCGGCGGTTGGTCGAATGGTTTGAATCCGGAGCCCCGCCGGAGTATCGGGTGACTTACATCGGCGGAACACCGTCGTACTGGCGAACCTTGCAACGCGATGCGGCGAAGGATCCCGGCTGGACTGCCGCGTATCGGGCCATGGAGGTCGTGCAGCCCTGGACGATCGGCCGATACAAGACGACGTCACAGGCGGACGATTGGAAGAAGAACATACTGGAGCCCGACCTCAAGGAACTGCAGAAGAATAGCCAGATCTATATGCCGGTCATCTATCCCGGCTTTTCCTGGCACAATCTGAATCGCGACACGGCGGAAAACCCGGTTCCACGCCTTCGCGGCGAGTTCCTGTGGCGGCAAGCCTATAACGCGCGGGCTGCCGGGGCGACGGTGCTCAAGATTGCGATGTTCGACGAGGTCAACGAATCCACCGCCATGTTCAAAATCGCGTCGCAGCGCAAGGAAGCACCAGACCAAGGCTACTGGTTGACGCTCGATGCCGATGGTGCGGACCTCCCGAGCGATTGGTATCTGCGACTGGCAGGGGAGATTACGCGAGCGTTCCACGGACAGCGCGAATTGACGCCCGAATTGCCCGCCACAGACGAACACAAATGAACATGGATTCAGTCCCACAGCGGCATAGTACGATTGTGGTTCCTGTGGTACGTAACCAACTTCCCGAAAACGCCTATACGCCCCTTCCGTCCGGAACGGAGTATCAGCCGGTGGTACCGGCGCAGGCTGCGTTACCTGAACTCACCACCCGATCGGTGGGCTGGGGACTTTTCCTCTGCGTGATTTTCACCATCGCGTCGGCCTACTCCGGACTCAAAGTCGGACAGGTCATGGAAGCGGCGATTCCGATTTCGATTCTGTCTATCGGCCTCGCGCGACTTTATCCGCGACGCTCGAGCCTGCTCGAAAACGTCATTATCACGAGCATCGGGGGTCTGGCCGGATCGGTGGTCGCCGGGGCCATCTTCACCCTCCCCGCGCTGTACATTTTGAAACTGGATCCGCATCCCGTGCAGACTATCTTCATCTGTCTGGCGGGAGGTTGTCTGGGAGTGTTGTTCCTGATCCCGCTACGCCGCTATTTCGTGCGCGACATGCATGGCATCCTTCCCTACCCCGAAGCGACCGCCATCACCGAGGTTCTGATCACGGGAGAAAAGGGCGGCTCGCAAGCCAGACTGCTGATCGAGGCAACGGTGGTCGCGGGCATCTATGACTTCCTGGTCACCACGTTTCACGTATGGAAAGAGTACCTGGACTTCCAGTTCCTGCCCGCCGTGCGGATACTGAGCGATCGCGCCCGGGTCGCGGTCAGCTTCGACGCCATCAGCTTCATCCTTGGCCTCGGCTACGTGATGGGCTTGCGCAGTTCGCTCATTCTGTGCGCGGGCGGAGTTCTCTCGAATCTCGTCCTTGTGCCCTTGATTTGGATGATCGGCGGTCACATCAGCGATGCCGCGGTCTATCCGGGCACCATTCCGATCTCCCATATGGCGGCGAGCCAGATCTTCCGCAGTTACGTGCGCTTTGTCGGGGTCGGAGCGATCGCCACCGCGGGAATCTTCGGGATTCTGAAATCCATGAAGATCGTCGCCGGATCGTTCGGCGTGGCGCTGCACGCATTTCGCAGCGGCGAAGGGGCATCGAGCGAACGCACCGACCGCGATATCTCTGTAATGGCGATTCTGCTCGGCGTGGTGGTAAGCGCCATCGGCGTGGGAATCCTGCTGGCGAGCCTTGACGGGTCGCCGGTAGTGATTATCGTGGGACTCGTGTTGACGCTGGTTTTTTCATTCTTCTTCGCGTCGGTAGCGGCGAATGCCATCGCCACTACAGCGCGCAACCCGGTTTCCGGCATGACCATGCTGACCATCATCATCTCTTCTGTCGTATTGCTGCGCTTCGGCGTCTCGGGGACCACGGGCATGTTCTTTGTCATGGCGCTGGCCGGCATGGTCTGCACAGCGCTGTCGGTTTCCGGCCAGACCATCACCGATTTGAAGGCCGGCTACTGGCTGGGCGCCACGCCGGCCGCGCAGGAGAAGGTGAAGTTTCTCGGCGTCGTAGCGGCATCTATCGCTGCCGGGCTGACGATTATCCTCCTCGCCCGGACGTTTCAGTTTGGAGACGCAGCCGCCGGCGATACGCGCGTGGTGTTGCCGTCGCCGCAGGCTTCCATTATGAAGGCTCTGGTGGAAGGCTTCATGAGCCGGCAGCCGATCGCCTATATTTTATTCGGCGCGGGCGCGGCCATCGCGGTGGTGATGGAGATGCTCGAGATCCCCGCCCTGATCTTCGCCCTGGGGATGTACCTGCCACTGGAACTGAATACACCGGCGCTGGTGGGAGGATTTCTGTCGCACTTCCTCACTAAACGGTCGAGTTCGGTGCGGGAGCGCGCGGTGGTGATCGCGTCGGGACTGATGGCGGGCGGCGCGCTGGGCGGTGTCCTGGGCGCGGCGTTCCGTCTGTTCCCGGGCTTTTCGGAAGATTGGGTAAGGACACCTTTCTACGGCAATGAGGTGATTTCGCAGATCGTCTCCGCGGTGTTGTTCGTAGGTCTGTGCGTCTACCTGTGGTGGAGATCCGTGTGGGACTGACTTGCCCTCCGCTCGTGCCCAAACCGAAACCTCCTTCTCAAGCCTCAGGGTGGCCGCCGCCGGTCCGCCATGGGTGGTTCATCAGCGGCTGGAATTTTTTACGGTTAGCAATACGCGAGCATGCGTTAAGCTGATCAACAAATGTCCACTTCCGCTTTCAACCGGACCGAGCGCGCCGTCTTCCGCCGTCTCACTACGCCCGAGAGGATCCAGCGATTTCTCGACGAACTTCCCTACGACAAAGAGCCTGAGGGTCCGCGATGCCGCTCGCCGCGTCAGGTTTTGCGGGACCGGACGGCACATTGCATGGAGGGCGCGCTATTGGGGGCCGCTGCGTTGCGGATGCTGGGGCATCCGCCCCTGCTGCTCGATCTCCAGGCGGTGCGCGACGACGATCATGTTCTCGCGATCTTCCGCGTGCAGGGCCTCTGGGGCGCGGTGGCTAAATCCAATTACTCGGGGTTACGTTTTCGCGAGCCCGTCTATCGCACGCTACGCGAACTGGTGATGTCGTATTTTGAGCATTACTACAACCTGCGGCGCGAGAAGACGCTGCGCAAGTATTCGCGTCCCGTCAATCTTGAACGATTCGCCCGGCTGGGATGGATGACGGCCGAACAGGATCCTTGGGCGATTCCGGAGTACCTTTGCACCATCGCGCATTCGGCCATTCTGCCGCGCCGCCTTGCCAAGCCGTTGAGCCGCGTGGATAGCCGGCTTTTTGCCGCGGGGTTAGTAGGCAGTGCATGCGCCAAAAGTAAGTCGTAGCGTGAGATAGTAAGTTCATCCCTGACGCGGCTACGACAGGGAGGGGAGCCGTATGGCCGATGTAAATCGCATCGATATTCTCTGGCTGACCGCCGGACTGGGCTGCGATGGCGACACCATTGCGATGACCGCCGCGACCCAGCCCAGCATCGAAGATATCGTGCTCGGCGCGATTCCGTGGCTGCCCAAAGTCACTTTACGAAATCCCTTTCTGGCGATGGAGAACGGCGATGCGTTCGTCGACTTTTTTCATCGTGCCGCGGAGGGTCAGGACGACCCCTTCATTCTCGTGGTGGAAGGTTCCATCCCCAACGAGAAAAATAAACGAGAGGGCTACTGGGCTTCCTTCGGTACGGATCAGAAGACCGGTCAACCCATCACCACTTGCGATTGGATTGACCGTCTCGCGCCGCAGGCCTGGGCCATCGTTGCGGTGGGAACGTGCGCGACTTACGGCGGCATTCACGCTATGGAAGGGAATCCAACCGATTGCATGGGGCTGCCGGATTACCTGGGCTGGAGTTGGAAATCGGCGGATGGGATACCCATCGTCTGCGTACCGGGTTGTCCTGCGCAACCGGACAACATGACCGAAACGCTGCTCTATCTGCTCAACCAGGTATGCGGCCGGGCGCCCATGATCCCACTGGACGACGCTTTGCGTCCCACCTGGCTCTTCGGCTCGACAGTGCATGAGGGTTGCGATCGCGGCGGTTATTACGAGCAGGCCGAGTTCGCCGAAGAGTACGGATCGAAGCTTTGCATCGTGAAACTCGGATGCTGGGGCCCGGTGGTCCAATGCAATGTCGGCAAGCGGGGTTGGATGAATGGAATTGGTGGCTGCCCGAATGTAGGCGGCATCTGTATCGGTTGTACTATGCCGGGCTTTCCCGATAAGTTTATGCCGTTCATGAATCAACCGCCTGGATCGTTGCTTTCGTCCCATGCCGTAATGACTTACGGCAGGGCCATACATGCCCTTCGGAGGTTCACCCAGGCATCGCTGAATCGCGAACCCGCGTGGCGCCGGCGGGGGCGCACCGAAGCGCAGGCAACCGTGTATCCGCCAGCACCGTAGGAAGTGTAGATGGCATACTCTGGAGAGACGCTTGAGTTACTTGCCCGGAGGGGGCGAGATGAGTTCGGGTTATAACATCCACGCGGATGAGGCTCACGCGGATTTGGCACGTGACGCGGCTGAACCTCTCTTGGCGGATCTGTCGTTGCCTGCGCTGGCAGAGGCCGAAACGGTGCTCCTGCAACTGGCCGAAGTTTTTTTTCAAAACGGGTCGGGCCCTTCCGCAAAGGCCCACCCTTCAGAGGTCAAAGGCCCCGACATTGAAGAGCGCTATCGGGCGCTGGTCGAGCAGATTCCAGCCATCGTATTCATGGCATATCTCGATCGCGGCATCGGCGAGGCCTATGTCAGCCCGCAGATCGAGGAGAAACTGGGATTCACCCAACGCGAATGGCTCGAAGACCCGGTGAGATGGTATCAACAGATTCATCCCAGGGATAAAGATCGTTGGAGTGTGGAGGCAGCCACGGTTTTTCTTACCGGGAAGCCGTTGCGCTCTGCTTACCGGGTGCTTGCCAGGGATGGACGGGTCGTTTGGTTTCATTGCGAAGCCAAGTTGATCCGCCGCGAAGACGGCCGGCCATGGTTTATTCACGGCGTCGCGTTCGATATTACGGATTTGAAAAAGACCGAGGAGGCGCTGCAGGAGGAACGCAACGTCGTGTCCGCGATCTTCGACACCGTGGGCGCCTTGGTCGTCGTGTTGGACCGGCAAGGGCGCATCGTGCGCTTCAATCGCGCCTGCGAACTGACCACCGGGTATTCGTTCAACGAAGTCAAGGGCAATTACGTCTGGGATCTTTTCACCCTTCGCGATGAGCCCGATCGGTTTCGAGCGATCTTCGAAGAACTTCGCAAAGGTCACCCGGCTGACGATTACGAGACCAACTGGCTGGCGCGCGATGGAACACGGCGGCTGATCGCGTGGTCCAGCACCGTTTTGCCTGGGGATGACGGCGCTCCCTCGTTCATCATCGCCACCGGGATCGATATCACGGAGAAAAAGCGTCTGGAGAAATCGATTCTGGAAGTGAGCGGAAGAGAGCAGCGGCGCATTGGCCAGGACCTGCACGACGGCTTGGGACAGCACCTCACGGGCATTGCCTTTCTGGCTAAGGCTCAGGAGCAGAATCTTGTCGCCAGGGGACTCCCGGAAGCGGCCGACGCGGCCAAAATTGTCAAACTTGTCAACGATGCGATCTATAAAACGCGCGAACTCTCGCGCGGACTCCACCCGGTGCTCTCCGAACCCAACGGCCTCGTTATGGCCCTGCAACAGTTAGCGGGCGAAGTGGAAGACGTATTTCACGTGTCGTGCGAGTTTCAATCCCACGGGGACGTTTTCATCCACGATGAAAATGTGGCGACACACCTTTTCCGGATCGGTCAGGAAGCGGTGAATAATGCCGTGAAACACGCTAAACCGGAAACCATCCGGATCGTTCTTTCGGCGACGCAGGGCAGTGGGAGTCTGACCGTCACTGACAATGGCCAGGGAATGCCCGCGGATCTGAAGGGCCGGACGGGCATGGGATTGCATATCATGAATTACCGCGCCGGTATGATCGGCGGGTCGCTTGAGGTCGGACGGCGGTCCATCGGGGGTTCCAGGGTGGTCTGCACCTTTCCGATTCACTCGAGTGGCGAGGAGTGCGTATGACAACGAAGCAAAGCAGGGTTCTTTTAGTGGATGATCACCCCATTGTACGCCAGGGCCTCCGGCAAATGATTGACAGGGAGTCCGATCTCGCGGTCTGCGGCGAAGCCGAGGAAGCGCGTTCCGCACTCCATTCCATCGCCACGCTGAAACCGGACATTGTTGTCATGGACATTTCGTTGAACGGTCCCAGCGGCATTGAAATTCTTAGGACCGTTCGCCAAACGGATACTCAATTACGCGTTCTGGTGCTTTCGATGCACGACGAGACGGTGTACGCGGAACGCGCCCTGCGCGCGGGCGCCAACGGTTACATCATGAAACAGGAGGCCACGGAGAAGGTACTGGTGGCGCTGCGCCGGATACTCGGAGGGGAAGTCTATGTGAGTGATCGTGTCGCCAACAAGATGCTTAGGAAGTTTGTCGGCGGCTCGCCCGCCTCGCCGCATTCGCCTCTCGACGATCTGTCGGATCGGGAATTGGAGGTGTTCAGCTTGATCGGCGACGGTCACGGTACGCGCCAGATTTCCGACGAACTGCACTTGAGCGTCAAGACCGTGGAGACATATCAAGCCCACATCAAAGAGAAAATGGGTTTGAAGAATGCGCGGGAATTGGTCCAGTGCGCCATACAATGGGCCATTAGTGAAAATCAAGCCTCGGATAGCTCCCAGCCCGCCTCAGGGATTCCCTGATACGCAAACGGGGTAACCTCCGCTTGTCAAAACCTTCCTCTGCGCTAATACTTAGACAAGGTTCTAAGTAACTGGCGCCTCCGAGGCAGGGCGACAAGTAATCTACGTAAGATTCTTTACAGATACTTCTCTCCTTTGGCGACTCCGTGGCGCAGAAGGAGTAACCATGGCGACGGACACAGTTCCTTACGGTCGAGTAACTCAGAAAGCGCCCGCCGTAGCCGAGATCCACATTGTCTGGATGACATCCGGCCTTGGATGTGACGGAGACTCGGTCTCGGTAACGGCAGCAACCCAGCCCAGCATCGAAGATGTACTGTTAGGCGCAATTCCAGGCCTTCCCAAAGTACACCTGCACAATCCTGTTTTAGCTTACGAGTGCGGCGACGATTTTCTCAGATACTGGTATCTCGCCGCGGAAGGTAAGCTCGAACCCTTCGTGTTAGTGATCGAAGGTTCGATTCCTAACGAAAAGATCAAGAAGGAAGGTTATTGGGCCGCCTTAGGTACAGATATTCACACTAAACAGCCCATCACTACTAACGAATGGATTGACCGTCTGGCTCCCCAAGCTACGGCTGTAATCGCCATCGGAACTTGCGCCACTTATGGCGGGATCCACGCCATGGCGGGTAATCCGACCGGCGCCATGGGTCTGGCGGATTACCTGGGCTGGGATTGGCGGTCCAAGGCCGGACTACCCATCGTCAACGTTCCGGGCTGTCCTGTTCAACCCGATAACTTCATGGAGACCGTGCTTTACCTGCTTTACCAGGTGGCAGGCCTCGCCCCCATGATTCCGCTCGACAGCGAACTCCGCCCCCAATGGCTCTTCGGCAAAACAGTCCACGAAGGTTGCGACCGCGCCGGGTATTACGAGCAGGGCGACTTCGCAACCGACTACGGATCGCCTAAGTGCATTGTGAAATTAGGATGCTGGGGGCCCGTTGTCAATTGCAATGTTCCCAAGCGGGGCTGGATGGCGGGAATCGGCGGCTGCCCCAATGTAGGCGGAATTTGTATCGGCTGCACCATGCCGGGGTTCCCCGATAAGTTCATGCCGTTCATGGACGAGCCGCCGGGCGCCAAGGTCTCGAGCGGAGCCGTCGGTTTGTACGGCCGCGCCGTAACGGCTCTGCGTTCGTTTACTCAAAATACGCTGAACAAAGAACCGAAATGGCGCCATCCGCGTGCTGAACTGACTACTGGCTATCACGCGAAAACATATTAGGCAAAAGGAGCGAAGAGATCCATGAGTACCATCACTGCACCAGTCACTGAAACGCCGGCCAAGTCCCGCAAACTCGTAGAAATGAACTGGGACCCGATCACCCGCATCGTGGGAAGCCTCGGCATCTTCACCAAGATCGACTTCGACAACCACGAGGTCGCCGAATGTCATAGCACTTCGTCCATCTTTCGCGGCTACAGCATTTTTATGAAAGGCAAGGACCCGCGAGACTCCCATTTCATCACCAGCCGGATCTGCGGCATCTGCGGCGATAATCACGCCACCTGTGCGACCTATGCCCAAAACATGGCCTTCGGAGTAAAGCCCCCGCCGCTAGCTGAATGGATTGTCAACCTGGGCGAAGCCGCGGAGTATATGTTCGACCACAATATCTTCCAGGACAACCTGGTGGGTGTCGACTTTTGCGAGCAGATGGTGAAGGAAACCAATCCCAAAGTCTGGGCCAAAGCGCAGCAGACATCGGCCCCGCAATCCGCGGCTCACGGCTTCAAAACCATTGCCGACATCATGACGGCGCTGAATCCCTTTACCGGATCGTTCTACCGCGAAGCGCTGCAAATGAGTCGCATGACCCGGGAGATGTTCTGCCTGATGGAAGGCCGCCACGTACATCCGTCCACGCTCTATCCGGGCGGCGTGGGAACCGTGCCTACCATTCAGCTTTTCACCGACTACCTGGTCAGACTCATGAAGTACGTCGAATTCATGAAAAAAGTAGTGCCGCTGCACGACGACTTGTTTAACTTTTTCTACGACGCTCTGCCGGGCTATGAGAAAGTCGGGCAGCGGCGAGTCCTGCTAGGTTGCTGGGGATCGTTCAACGATCCTGACCATTGTGACTATAGTTACAAGAACATGACCGCTTGGGGCCGTAAGATGTTCGTCACGCCAGGGGTGGTTGTGGATGGCAAGTTAGTCACCACTGACCTCGTGGATATCAATCTCAACATCCGGATTCTGCTCGGCAGCTCCTACTATGACGACTGGGGCAACGCTGAAACATTCGTCACCAAAGATCCCCTCGGTAATCCCGTCGATCAGAAGCACCCTTGGAACCAGACCACCATTCCTCGCCCGCAAAAACGCGATTTTGGAGGCAAGTACACCTGGGTCATGTCGCCTCGCTGGCTGGATAAGCGCACCGGCGATCACCTGGCGCTCGACACGGGAGGAGGTCCCATCGCGCGGCTCTGGGCAACCGCGTTGGCCGGCCTGGTGGATTTCGGCTATATCAAGGCCACCGGTACCAGCGTTAAGATGTATCTCCCTAAGACGATGTCGCTTCCCGAAAAGGAGTTCGAGTGGAAGATACCGCAGTGGAGCAATGCCATCGAGCGCGATCGCGCCCGCACTTACTTCCAGGTCTACGCCGCGTGCTGCGCACTGCATTTCATGGAGAAGGCGCTCGCTGAAGTTCATGCCGGCCATACCCGGACATGGAACGACTTCAAGGTGCCCGAAGAAGGCATCGGCTGCGGTTTTCACGAAGCGGTCCGCGGCGTGTTATCCCATCACGTAATCATTCGTGAGGGCAAGATCGCCAACTATCATCCTTACCCTCCCACGCCCTGGAATGCCAATCCGCGCGACATCTACGGTACGCCGGGCCCTTATGAAGATGCCGTCCAGAACACGCCCATCTTCGAGGAGAACGGTCCCGATAAGTTCAAAGGTATCGACATCATGCGGGCGGTACGAAGTTTTGATCCCTGCCTCCCGTGCGGCGTTCATATGTATCTCGGCAATGGGAAGACGCTGGAAACCTACCATTCACCGATGTTCGGACTGCACGCGCCTGTTACCCACCCGTCTGTTACCGAGCCGCGACCGTGAGGGAGCGGTTCCTCATGTTAGTTGGAGTGCGATAGCGAAAGGTCCCGATGCCTCAACAGAATGAGTTACAGCAGCAACTGGCCCGTGTCGAAGAGTTAATAGGAAAGCTAGAAACGACAGGCGACCCGGCGTCGCGCGCTATCGCCAAGGAACTGGTTCAGTTGCTTATGGAGGTTCATGGCGCCGGATTGGAACGTATGCTGGAGATTACGTCCCAGTCCGGCGCCTGTGGAACGGAAATCATCGAACGCTTTGGACAGGATGAGTTAGCTCGCAGCTTACTGCTTCTCTATGGCTTGCATCCCGTAGACCTGGCAACGCGTGTAATGGAGGGTCTGGACTCCATCCGGCCTTACTTGCGCTCCCGCAACGCGAATGTCGAGTTAGTCAGTCTGACCGAGGGCGTCGTCCATGCGCGCCTGCTGGGTAACGCTCATGGCTGTACGGCCAGTTCACTTAAGACCGCCATCGAAGAAGCGCTGTATAAGACTGCACCCGATCTGGTATCGATTTCAGTGGATACCGAGGCCGGGAACGCCGCGTCTGTATTTATCCCGCTCACCGATCTACGCGTATTAAATGGAAGTGTACAGCACTCATGACCGAATCCCTGACAGACACGGACCAGCCGAAATCCATCGCGCGTGCCTTGAGCCTCCTCCGCGGCTTCGCTCGAAAGCGCGAATTCGTGGAACGCTGCGAACTCTGCGCCGCCGAAATTCCCACGGATCACCCACACCTTCTGGAGCCCGAAAAACGGAAGGTACTGTGCGCGTGCGGCGCCTGCGCGATGCTCTTCAGCGTTCGCGGCGACACCACTTACAAGCGTGTACCGCGCCGTGTTCGATCCTTGACGGATTTTCAGATGACTGACGCACAGTGGGACAGCCTGATGATCCCTATCAACATGGCATTTATTTTCGAGAGCACTCCGGAGAACCGCATGGTCGCGCTTTATCCCAGTCCCGGGAGGACCGATTGAGTCCATGCTCACCCTCGACAACTGGAACGAGATCGTGCAATTGAATCCCGCGCTCAGCGATATGGAACCGGACGTAGAAGCCCTGCTGGTGAACCGGATCGCGCAGTCACGAGGCGGTAACTCCTCCGACTACTTCGTCGCGCCGATCGACGAGTGCTACAAGCTCGTCGGCCTGATCCGCGGTTCCTGGCGGGGCTTCTCGGGCGGGACGGAAGTCTGGCGGGAGATCGGACAGTTCTTTGCCGGTTTGAAGGAGAAGGCATGCCGGACCTGAGTTTCCTGGTTGAAGGCGCCGAAGCGGTTCCGTTTGCCGCGGCTCCTGCCATCGATTTCAAGCTGCGAATCGACAATGCGCCCGCGCAGGAAATGATCTACACCATCGCGCTGCGCTGTCAGATCCAGATGGAGGTGACGCGCCGCCGGTACACTCCCGGGGAGCAGGAGCACCTGCTCGACCTGTTTGGTGAACCAAACCGCTGGAGCCGGACGCTGCGTAACATGCTTTGGACGAATACCAGCCTGGTGGTTTCGTCGTTCCAGGGCAGCACGGTAGCCAAGATGCAGGTGCCCTGCACTTTCGATTTCAACGTTGCGGCCACCAAGTATTTTCATGGCCTCGAGGACGGGGAAGTACCTCTGTGCCTGATGTTCAGTGGCACTGTTTTCTACGCCGGTGAATCTGGAGCATTACAGGTGGCGCCGATCTCATGGGACAAGGAAACGCGGTTCCGGTTGCCCGTCAACGTATGGAAAGAGATGATGGATCTCTACTACCCCAATACGGCCTGGCTGACCCTCCGCCGGGACGTCTTCGAACGTCTGCAGCAATACAAAATGGAGCACGCGATCCCTGGTTGGGAACAGCTTCTGGAGCACCTGCTCGATCGACAGACACGCGATCGGCAGAAAGAGGAGGCGGTGGCATCATGAGCAACCGTGCGGAAGAGGTTGCGAAAGCGGTGCTCTACGAAGGATACATTCTGTATCCTTACTGTCCCTCCTCCGTCAAAAATCAACAGCGATGGAACTTCGGAGTCGTATATCCCGCAAATTCTAGCGAGGGGGCTGCGATCATGCAGACCGAGTGTCTTGCCGAGACTCGGCAGGCCGGCGCCGAACTGGACGTGAAGATCCGCTTTTTGCATTTGACCGCGCGGACCGTTCGCGAACTCGACGAGCCGGTTGCGGAGTTGCCCGAAGGTATAGAACCGCCGTCGCATCCGGTCGATAAGATCGAATGCGGCTGCCGCATCTACCAGTCGTGGCAGGAAGGTGTCGAACGGGAAACTGTGTTGTCCGGGTCCCTCGATGAGATGCGCGAGCGCCCTATACACCAGGAATTCACGCTTCCGGCGAGCCGCACCATTGAAACCGTGCGCGACGTGGGCGGGCGCATCGCCTTGTTGATCGTGCGGGAGCAGCAGGCCGTCTTCGGAGCAGTAGAAGCTTTTGCGACGCGTGTCGGGAAGGACCTTGTGCGCATCACGGTCCGCCTCGAAAATCGGACTCCGAACCAGACGCCGCAATCCGGACGCGAGGCCGCGCTATTGCGATCGCTCGTTTCCGCTCACAAGATCCTGACGGTCCGCGGCGGGGAGTTTATCTCCTTGATCGATCCGCCGGAGTCTCACGCGCTTGTCGCTGAGCAATGCGAAAACGTCGGTACGTTTCCAGTTCTGGCCGGCGAGGAGGGTCAGCGCGACGCGATACTTTCGTCGCCGATCATTCTCTACGACTATCCGCAGATCGCACCGGAGAGCGCCGGCGATCTTTGCGACGGCACCGAGATCGATGAAATTCTGTCCCTTCGCATTTTGACTCTCACCGATGAAGAGAAGCGCGAAATGCGTCAATCGGATGAGCGCGGGCGGCGGATCCTCGAGCGCACCGAGTCGCTGCCCGAAGAGCAGTGGCTCAAACTCCATGGCGTGCTGCGCGGTCTGCGGACGTCCATCAGGGTGAACCCATGAACGAGTGGGAATGGCGCCTTCTCGAGGACAAAGCACCGGCGGCAAGCCTGAGCATCGGTGGTGTGGAAGTGAAACCCGGCGATCGGGTCCGCTTGCGTCCGCGGCAGGGCGGCGATATCTTCGATGTGGCTCTCGGCGGCATGGTCGCGACGATTGAGGGTATCGAGCAGGATTATGAAGGCAAGTTCCAGTTGGCCGTGGTGGTAGACGACGATCCCGGCCGCGATCTGGGAATGAAAAAGCAACCCGGCCATCGCTTCTTCTTTGCCCCGGATGAAGTGGTGCCACTGCCGGCCGCGGTGGCGCAGCGGCAGGATCGAATCCTGGTTGCGGGCATCGGGAATATCTTTCTCGGCGACGACGGCTTTGGCGTGGAAGTGGCGAAGCGCCTGGCGGAGCGACCGTTCCCCGAGAACGTTCGGGTCGTGGACTTTGGCATCCGGGGGTTCGACCTCGCGTACGCGCTCATGGACGGCCCCGACGTAACGATTCTCGTGGATGCATGCCCTCGCGGCGGCCAACCCGGAACCCTTTACGTGATTGAGCCGGACCTCACAGAACTGGCTTCGGCGGCCGGACAATTTGCACCCGTGGAAGCGCACAGCATGAATCCGATGAATGTGCTACGCGTGGCCACCTCGATGGGCGGCAATCTGAAGCGCGTCCTGCTGGTGGGATGCGAGCCCGAGTCGTTGGGAGGGGAAGAGGGACATATGGGGCTCAGCGCGCCGGTTGAGGATGCTGTCGGTGAAGCCGTGACTGCCGTCGAAATACTCGTTGAAAAAGTCTTGAACGAATTGCAATCGAACGTTTAGAAAGGGAGTACTGGTAAATGGAACAGCACCTTGCAAAACCGGATTCATCAGAATCCAAAGACATCCTTATGGCCATCGGAGGCGTGGCGCTCATCGTATTTGGCGCGGGCCTGATCATGAATCACCCGGCGGTCCGGCGCTATCTCGGACAGGCGGGAATTGGCGGTATGATGGCCGCGGCGATTCCCGATCTCGAGCGCTATATGAAACTGAAATCGATGTGATCGAATGGCCGACGCACCTGTTCAATATGCCATCGATCCGAAATTGAGCCGCTTCACGGTTCAGGCTTTTGCCGGCGGATTTCTTTCTGGCTTTGGCCATAACCCTACATTTGCGATTCGCGATTTCACGGGCGAGGCGAAATTCTCGCCCGGTTCACCGCGCGACGGATCGCTCCTCATGAAGATACGCTCCGATTCGCTGGCGCTGACTACCGACGTCAGCGATAAAGACCGTCGCGAAATTGAACGAACCATGAAAGAGGAGGTGCTCGAGACGGAACGATATCCGGAAATCGCTTACGAAGGCTCGGTGATTTCGATTAGCGAACCAGGCCCGGGGCGATACCGCGTGAATCTTAGCGGTCAACTGCTATTGCGCGGAGCCTCTCGCGTTCAACCGTTGGTGGCGGATCTCGCGGCCGGCCCGGAAACTCTCCGTGCTTATGGTAGTTTTTCTGTCTCGCAAACCGCATACGGCATCAAACTGGTCTCGGTTGCAGGAGGAGCCATGAAGGTGAAGGATGAACTGAAATGCACGTTCGATATCGTGGCCCGCAAGTGTGAAGCCGGGAAGACAGGTGGATCGTCATGTGCCTAGCAATACCGGGAAAGGTTGTAGAACTGATGTCCGGCGAACGTGACATAGCGTTGGTCGACGTAGTCGGCGTACGTCGTAAGGTGGATCTGGGGCTGCTTCAGGACGACCCGCCGGTTCCAGGTGACTGGGTCCTGATTCACGTCGGTTTTGCCATGAGCAAGATCAGCGAAGAGGATGCGCTGGACCAGTTGCACATGTTGACCATACTCGGAGAGCAGCAGGCAGCCATCGAAGAAGTGACGGGCTACACCTAACGCCCGTGGGGCAGACCCTCGCTTTTCGTGGTCTGCCCGTCTGCGCAGCAGACGTTTTCGTGCGCAGCAGACGTTTCGTGCGCGAAGGTTTAGTAGTACAGGAACATGACATGAGATTCATCGATGAATTTCGCGATCCTGAAATCATTTCGCGAACCGCTGAAGAGATCCGGCGTCTCGCGGGCGAAAAGCGGCATTACCGCTTCATGGAGGTTTGCGGCGGACATACGCATGCCATCTATCGTTTCGGGCTGAAGGATTTGCTTCCGCCGAATATCGAACTGGTCCATGGGCCCGGTTGTCCGGTCTGCGTGCTGCCTATGGGAAGAATCGATGACGGGCTTTCCATGTGTTTGCAGCCCGATGTCATCTTCACCGCGTTTGGCGACATGATGCGCGTGCCCGGCGCAAAAGGTACGCCGCTCGAATACAAGGCGCGCGGCGCGGATGTGCGGATCGTCTACTCTCCTTCCGACGCTTTGAAAATGGCCCGCCGGAACCCGGATCGGCACGTCATGTTTTTTGCTATCGGCTTCGAAACTACCGCACCCTCGACGGCGCTCACGCTCATGCGCGCCAAAAGCGAAGGTGTGCGGAATTTTTCCGTTTTCTCCAACCACGTCACCATCATTCCGGCCATGCGCGCCATCCTGGATTCTCCGGATATGCGGATCGATGCGTTCATCGGCCCGGGACACGTATCCACGGTGATTGGCTGCCGGCCGTATGAATGGATTGCCAAGGACGAGCGCAAGCCCGTGGTCTGCTCGGGTTTCGAGCCGCTCGATATTCTGCAATCCATCGTGATGCTGCTGCGGCAGATGCACGAAGGACGTTCCGCCGTAGAGAACCAGTACAAACGCGTCGTGCCCTGGGAAGGCAATCGTGCGGCGCTGAGGGCCATGAACGAGGTGTTCCAGTTGCGGCCGTACTTTGAATGGCGAGGTCTCGGCTTCATCTCGCAGTCGGCCCTGCGCCTGCGTGACAGCTATGCCGCATGGGATGCCGAGCAGCGCTTCCACATACCGGGTATTCGCGTCACCGATCCCAAGGCGGCGCAGTGCGGAGAGGTGCTGAAGGGTGTATTGAAACCGAACCAATGCAAACTGTTCGGGCGCGAGTGCACGCCGGAGCATCCGGTCGGGGCGCTGATGGTCTCCTCGGAAGGCTCCTGCGCGGCCTATCACAGTTACGAATTTCTCTCCAGGAACTGCGGCCAAACGTCGCTCGCGGTGGTAAAGGCGCAGGTTTCAGACACATTGAACCGCGGCCTGCCCCGCGGTTAGCGGTGAAATCGCAAATGGTGGGGGACATCCATGCAGCAGTCTGACGGTGCAGTCAAACTTCGTTTCCGCGATCCGCAGATCGAGATGGCGCACGGCGCCGGTGGCAAGGCCAGCCGCCGGCTCGTCGAGGGTCTGTTCGCGCCGTTGCTGTTTAACGGATCGCAGGAACCGTTGGGCGACGCTGCCATGGTTGCCATCGATGGGACCCACGTTGCGATCACCACCGACAGCTTCGTAGTCAAACCTTTACGTTTTCCCGGTGGGTCCATCGGGGAACTCGCGGTGAACGGGACGGTGAACGACCTCGCGGTCTCGGGCACTCGGGCCGTCGCTCTCGCGGTGAGTTTTATTCTCGAAGCCGGCTTGCCCTCCGCAGTGCTGGAAGCCGAGGTCCACGCCATGGCCAAGGCCGCATGCGTCGCTCAAGTGCGCATTGCGAGTGGCGATACGAAAGTAGTTGAACATGGCCAGGCCGATCACATGTACATCACTACTACCGGCGTCGGCCTGCCGATTCCAGGTGTGCACCTCTCGCCGAAGTCGGTCATTCCTGGCGACAAGATTCTGCTGTCAGGCCCGATTGGTGATCACGGCGTGACCATCCTTCTGGCGCGTGGAGAGTTGGATCTCGAAGCCGACATCTGTTCCGACACCCGCCCGGTACTGCCGCTCGTAGAAGCTCTGGCTGCAGCCGTGGGTCCGGATATTCGCTGGATGCGCGATCCTACGCGCGGCGGCGTAGCCACCACACTCAACGAACTCGCCCGCGATTGCCGTCTGGGCGTGCAACTCTTCGAAGAGAGAATTCCGCTTCGCGACGTCGTGCGCGGAGCCTGTGAACTGCTGGGTCTGGATCCCCTGCACATTGCCAACGAAGGTCAGTTCCTGGCTGTAGTCTCACGCGATTCCGCGGGCGCTGCGCTGGAAGCCCTGCAACGCGTGCCGGGCGGCGAGGGCGCAGCCATGATCGGTGAAATCTGTGAGCAGCCTGCCGGCGCGGTTGTGGTCACCACCCTGTATGGAGGCAGCCGGATCGTGGACATGTTGGTTGGGGATCCCTTGCCGCGAATCTGTTAGGACATCTATGCAAAAACCCGCGCTTACCAATCTCGTTGAACGGCGCCTGATCGAGCGCAACGAAGTCTTCCGGCAATTCTTCGCCAAAGAGGCGCGCAGACTCGCTCTGGCGTCGCGCGAAATGTCCGAACGTTTCCTTAAGGGCGGACGGCTGCTGGCCTTTGGCCGCGGACCGTACGCCACCGATGCGCAGCATGTCTCGGTAGAATTTGTACACCCCGTGATAGTCGGCAAGCGCGCGCTGCCGGCTCTCGATCTCTCCATCGCCTTTCGACCCTGGCTGGAGGCGATCACGTTTCCGGAGGATATCGTCATGGGCTTCGGGCCCCCCGAAGGCGATGCCGAGGTTTGGGAAGCGCTGCAAGTCGCGAAACATGGCGGCGCCATGACGTTCGCATTGCCTGGCATCGAGGGTTCCTACTTTTTCGAATCTCACACACTGGATCCTTTCATGCACCAGGAGATGGTCGAGATTCTTTATCACACCTTGTGGGAGACCGTGCACGTCTTCTTCGAGCATCGCGAACTGGGCCACGACGTCGGCGACGCTGGATTTCTGTATCCGTTCCTGGGCCAGGAAAAGCAGGAGACGGACGGGATCGTGGAGGAGGTTGCGGCCTCTATCGAAATGAAAGTGGAGGACGACGCCAGGCTGCGTGCGCAAGTGGTGTCCGGGCAGGCCGCGCAAATCCACAAAACCGCCGTCGCCATCCACGAACGCCTGGCGCGAGGCGGCAAATTGATTCTGTTCGGGAACGGAGGCTCCGCCACCGACGCCAACGATTGGGCCATCGACTGCGTGCTCCCTCCTGCCGGATACCGTCCGATTCCGGCGGTTTCGCTGTCGCTCGAACCGGCCAATATAACGGCGTTGGCGAACGACATCGGGACTGAAGTCATCTTTCTTCGACAGTTGATCGCCCAGGCGAATCCTAACGACGTTGCCGTCGGCATTTCCACCAGCGGCGGATCGCGGAACATTATCATGGCGCTCGAAGAAGCCGGCAAGCGAGGCATGCTCACGGTTGCGCTGCTAGGCTACGATGGCGGTGAGATTCTGCGCCGCGGCGTAGCAGAGTATCCGGTCGTGGTCTCCTGCGATTACATCCCGCGCATCCAGGAAGTGCAGGCTTCCATCTATCATGTGATCCGCGAAATGCTGGAGGTGCTGGCTCGTGCCTAAGTTCGAGTTATTCGGAACCGCAAGTTGTCCGTACACGCAGGAAATGCGTGAGTTTCTGGAATGGCGGGGCGAAGAGTTCGTCGAATACGATGTCGACTCCGATACTGATGCACGGGCTCGCATGCTGCGACTCGCTAAGGGACAACGCACCGTGCCGGTCCTGATCGAGGATGGAAAAGTGACCCAGATAGGCTGGCAGGGCCGGGGTTGCGTAGTTGGCCAAGTCGTTGGAGACACATAGTGGGGCGGCCAATCCTCGCCGCAGCCGCCTTTGAGGCGGCCCTTTTTCGACGGCAGGTACTAAACCATGCACGAACTTTCCATAGCGATCAGCATTATCGAACTGGCCCAGGAAGAAGCCGAGCGCCGCGGGGACGTGCATGTCAGTGCCATTCACCTCAAGCTGGGAATGCTCTCCGGCGTCGCGAAGGAAGCGTTGCTCTCGTCGTATGACCTGGCGTGCGAAGGCACGGCGCTCGAAGGCAGCCGGCTGATTATCGAAGACATGCCGGTGGTAGTATATTGTCCGCGATGCGACGCGCGTCGGCCGGCGAATTCAAGGGAGTGGTTCAGTTGTCCGGAGTGCGGCACGCCGACGCCTGAGATCTTACAGGGCAAGGAATTGGAAGTAGCGGCGATGGAGATTCTGGAATGAGCACGCCTCGCTTGGTTGAAGTACGGCAGAATGTTTTGAAAGCGAACGACGTGATGGCGCGCGCCCTGCGGCAGCGCTTTCACGAGGCTGGCGTGTTGGTAGTAAGCCTGGTTTCGAGCCCGGGATCCGGCAAAACTGCTTTTCTCGAAAAAACGTTGACCATGTTGCAGCCGCACTTACGCGTCGCAGCGTTGGTCGGGGATTTAGCGACGGAGAATGATGCCGCCCGTCTGCGCCGCAGCCAGGCAAGGGTAGCCCAGATCATCACCGGGACCGTTTGCCATCTCGACGCTTCCATGGTGCAAAATGCTTTGGAAGGCTGGGATCTGGCCGCCCTGGATTTTCTGTTTATCGAGAACGTGGGCAACCTGGTGTGTCCCGCGTCCTACGATCTGGGCGAGGATCTCCGGCTGGTGCTGATGTCCGTCACCGAAGGCGAAGATAAGCCGCTCAAGTATCCGACCATCTTCAATGGCGCCGACATCGGGATTATCACCAAGATGGATCTGGCGGAAGCAGTGGAGTTTGACTGGAATGCGGCGAATGCGAATATCCAGGCAGTGCGTCCGGGTATGCAGGTACTGAAAGTGTCGGCCAAAAAGGGCGAAGGCATGGAGGAATGGCTGCACTATCTGGCAACGCTGCGGAGTGGCTCAGAGGCGGCGACATGCGGAGGATTGGCGGGTTGAAGGGAACATAAGGTATATGCTCCGCTACCACATCGCCTTCTATCTTCCAAGGGCAGCCGGTGAAATGGTGGTTGCGGAGGCTTTAGATTTTCCCGGCGCGGTCAGTCAGGGCTTTGATTTGCCGGATGCGCGGCTTACGATCGCAAGCGCGATGGAAGATCTTGCAGAGGGTCTCTTGGACGAAGGAAAGCCGTTACCGACTCCTAACCCTGACGCGACGTCTGATGCCGATCTGGTTGAGTTGGTGCCGCTCTCGATACATGTCGGGACGCCGTGACGGATCACAACATCTTTTCACACTGAATTGCCTTAAAATCAACAATCCCCACAGCCCCGCGCCCTGCCGATGCTAGCGTGAAATCAGGAGGCGCCAGGTATTCGCTTAAACGAATCAATGCTCCCCAAGCCAGAGGATCGCTTACACCGGTGGCGCCATTGTGTGGTCGCCCTGATCCACCGCAAAACAAGAAATACACGGTCAAACCCACTTTATGTTTTCTTTATGGCATGGGCAGCAGTCATCAGCCCGCCTGCACCCAAACCCTCCGCGGCGCATCCAATAGAATCATTCGCTAATGCCATCCCTTTTCGATCCTTTACCAATTCGCGGCGTAACGCTGCCGAATCGTATAGCAGTATCCCCGATGTGCCAGTATTCCAGCGTCGACGGCTTCGCGGACGATTGGCATTTCGTGCATCTGGCGAGCCGTGCGGTCGGCGGCGCCGGAGTCGTGTGTACCGAGGCCGCGGCTGTTACGCCGGAGGGCCGCATCACTCCCCAGGATCTCGGGATCTGGGCTGACGACCATATCCCTGCACTGTCCCGAATCGCACGTTTCGTCCGTAGCCAGGGCAGTGTCCCTGCGACCCAGCTCGCGCACGCCGGCCGCAAGGCGAGCACCACGCGTCCCTGGGAGGGGGGCGTCGGCATCCCTGAGGATCGCGGCGGATGGCAGCCCGTCGCCCCCAGCGCAGTTCGTTTTTCCGAGACCTATCCGGAGCCTCGTGAGCTCACCGTTGAAGAAATCCACTCGCTCGCCGATGCGTTTGCTGCGGCTGCGGAGCGCGCCCTCGAAGCCGGTTTCCGCCTCCTCGAGATACACGCCGCCCACGGCTATCTCTTCCATGAGTTTTATTCGCCTCTGAGTAATCTGCGCCAGGATTCGTACGGTGGATCGTTCGAGAACCGCACCCGGTTCCTGCGCGAAACTGTCGTAAAAGTGCGACAGAAATGGCCGGCGGATCTCCCGCTTTTCGTGCGGATCTCGTCGACGGACTGGGTCGACAACGGCTGGGATATCGATCAATCGGTCGACCTCGCGCGCGAACTCAAACGGCTCGATGTCGATCTCATCGATTGTTCATCGGGTGGCAACATCGCTACGGCTAAGATCCCGCTAGGGCCTGGCTACCAGACGCCGTTCGCCGCACGCATTCGAAGCGAGACCGGGATCCTCACCGGTGCGGTCGGAATGATTACCTCTCCCGTACAGGCCGAGCACGTAATCCGCACCGGTCAAGCCGACCTCGTGTTGTTGGCGCGCGAAATGCTACGTGACCCATATTGGCCGTTACGCGCGGCCCGTGAACTCGGCGTCCCGGCCCCGTACCCGGTGCAATACGCGCGTTCCGGGCCGCCTGGAAGCCCGGTCAGAAAGTCTTGTGGTACAGGTTGTTGACAGGCCACTCCATAGCAGCCTATTTTTCGAAAGAAGGAGGACTGAAAGCTTATGCCCAAGCCGGTTCTATTGACGGTCGACGACGATCCCGATGTGCTGCGCGCGGTCGAGCGTGACCTTCGCCGCAAGTACGCGGAGGAGTATCGTATCCTGCGCGCGGACTCCGGCCCGGCTGCGCTCGATCTGCTGCAAAAGTTGGAGCAGCGCAACGAACCGGTCGCCATGCTGCTCGCCGACCACCGCATGCCTAAAATGAACGGCATCGAATTCCTGGCCGAGGCCATGAAGATCTATCCTGACGCGTGTCGGGTATTGTTGACAGCCTACGCCGACACTGACGCGGCCATCCAGGCGATCAATGGGATCAAGCTGCATCATTACCTGCTGAAGCCATGGGATCCGCCGGAAGAAAACCTTTATCCGGTCATCGATGAACTGCTCGAAAAGTGGCTCACCGACTACATACCGCCCTTCCAGGGACTGCGCGTACTGGGCAGCCGGTGGTCGCCGAAGTCCTATGATTTGCGCGAATTCCTGGCGCGCAACCGGATTCCTTATCAATGGCTGGATATCGAGGTGGCCGGCCAGGATGGCGACGTCAAACGCGTGATCTCGAAGCTCGAGCCGGACGAGCTGAACCATTTGCCCCTCGTCTTGTTCCAGGACGGCGGCAAGCTGGCCGAACCCGCGCACTCGGAAGTTGCTGAGCGGATCGGGCTCAAAACTCGCGCCCAGACCGAGTTTTACGATCTCGTAATCACCGGCGCGGGGCCTGCCGGTCTCGCAGCCGCTGTCTATGGAGCATCGGAAGGGTTGAAAACGCTCATGATTGAACGGGAAGCGCCCGGCGGACAGGCCGGTTTGAGTTCGCGCATCGAGAACTACCTCGGGTTTCCCACCGGCATCAGTGGCTCGGATCTGACCCAACGCGCAGTGACTCAGGCCAAGCGTTTTCAGGTGGAGATTCTCGCGCCTCAGGAAGTGGAGGCGCTTCGCATCGACGGGCCTTACCGCTATCTCAAGTTAGCCAACGGGACGGAGGTCTGGTGCCATGCGCTGGTAATCGCTACCGGTCTGCAGTGGCGCAGGCTTGGCATCCCGGGTATGGATCGTCTGCAGGGTGCAGGCGTCTACTACGGCGCGGGGATCGTCGAGGCGCGCTCCTGCAAGGACGAAGACGTCTACGTTGTGGGCGGCGCGAACTCCGCGGGTCAGGCCGCCGTGCACTTCTCCAACTATGCGCGGCGTGTGGTGATGCTGGTGCGCGGCGACTCGCTCGCCAGCACCATGTCCAGGTACCTCATCGACCGCATCGAAAACACTCCCAACATTGAAGTGCAAACCGGAGCGAGCGTAGCGGAAGTTTGCGGCGGTTCGCGGCTCGAGGAGATTTCCGTCAAGTGCCACGCCAGCGGCGAGGTCAGTCAGGTCAAGGCGAGTTCGCTCTTCATCTTCATCGGCGCTGAACCCCGCACCAACTGGTTGGAAGGCCTGGTGGAGCGCGACGAACGTGGCTTTATTCTGACCGGCGCTGACCTGGTTCGCGAAGGTAAACGCCCCAAGGGGTGGACTCTCGAACGCGATCCCGGCTTGCTCGAAACCAGCGTCCCTGGTGTATTCGCAGTGGGTGACGTGCGCCACGGCTCGGTAAAGAGGGTCGCCTCCGGAGTCGGAGAGGGATCGATTGCGATACAGTTTGTGCATCAGTATTTGAGCAAGGTGTAAATATGGCAACCGTCACAGATACTCCTCTAATTGAAGTGCTCCGCAAGATACCGGTTTTAGATGATCTGCAGGAGGATCAGCTCCAGTGGTTCGCGTCCAACGCCGAGGATATGCACTTCGCGGCAGGCGAGTTGGTGATCTCGGCTGGAGCCCCTGCGGACCGGTTGGTTGTCGTCCTTGCGGGTGAGTTGCAGGGTAAGCGTCCCACCGACGGGAGCGTCTATATTGCCAGCGCGGGCTCCATTACCGGAATGCTGCCGTTCTCGCGCATGACGCAGTTCCCCTCCAACATTCACGCGACCGCACCCACCCGGATCGCGGCCTTGCACAAGGACCATTTCGACGAGATGTTCCGCCGCATTCCCGACATCCAGCCCCGGCTGGTGGGCCTGCTCACCGATCGCGTCCGCGAAGCTACGCGGGCCGATCAGCAGCGGGAGAAACTGGCCGCGCTCGGCAAGCTATCCGCGGGGCTCGCGCACGAGCTGAACAATCCCGCCTCCGCGGTGCGCCGGTCGACCGCGGGTCTTCGCGAAGCCCTCGGCAACTTGCGCGACGCCAATTTCAGATTGTGCCGCGAAGAGCTGACGGATGAAGTGCTGGAGCACCTCGCCGAGATCGAGAAAGATGTGGCGACAGACATGACCGGTTCGCCGGTGATGGACGCGCTGGACCGCAGCGATCGCGAGGACCACATCACGGCGTGGCTCGAGAAGCGCGGCGTGTCTCGACCCTGGGAACTCGCGCCTGCGCTTGTCGAAGCTGAAGCCGACGATGAATGTCTGGGTAAGATGTCCGAACAGTTCCCCGGTAAGACGCTGGAATTCGCCCTGCGTCGCATGTCTGCCACGATTGAAGTCGAGAAGATCCTGCGCCAGATCGAGAGCGGCGCCACGCGTATCTCCGAGCTGGTCAAAGCCATCAAAGAATACACCTACATGGACCAGGCCGGCGAGAAAGAGATCGACCTGCACGAAGGTCTGGAGAGCACCCTTACCATGTTGCACCACGATCTGAAGAACGGCATCAACGTGCGGCGGGACTATGATAAATCGCTCCCCGGCATCTGTGCGAAAGGCAGCGAGCTCAACCAGGTCTGGACCAATCTGATCGACAACGCGATCGACGCGCTCGCGGAAAAGGCGAAGGTGGGGAAGGGCGAGATCACCATTCGGACCGCGCGGGACGGCGCTTTCGCCCTGATCGACATCATCGATAATGGCCCTGGCATTCCCCCGGAGGTCAAGGACCGTATCTTCGATCCGTTCTTTACCACCAAGCCGGTAGGAGAAGGGACCGGCCTCGGACTGGACACGGTTTACCGAATTGTCCGGCAGCATAAGGGCGACATCCGTGTGAATTCGCATCCCGGCGAGACGCACTTTCAGGTGCGGCTGCCAATCCCCCAAAGGAGCTAGAAAATGACGACTTGCCACCATCTGGATCAGATCCATGACGTCAAGCCGCACACCCGCGGCTGCGAAGAATGCCTCAAATCGGGCGACTCCTGGGTCCATCTGAGATTGTGCCTCTCATGCGGCCACGTCGGCTGCTGCGATTCATCGAAGAACAAGCACGCCACCAAACATTTCCATGCGACGAAGCACCCCATCATGCGATCGCTGGAGCCCGGTGAAGACTGGGCTTGGTGCTTCGTCGACGAGCTGATCCTGGAACCGTAACAGACGCAACCTGGACTCCGTGGCGCAGACCATCGTTTTTTGTGGTCTGCGGGCTGCTCAAAGCAGCTTCTGCAACTGTGCCCGAAACCGTGTATAAATCCACGACACACCGAGCAATATCAACCCCAACGCGATGAACGACAAGATCCTGTAAGGCGTATCCAGATTGCGCAAATCGTAGAGGAACAATTTCAGCACACAAACCAGAAACAGCCCCAACCCCTGCAGGCGCAGCCACCGGTCGCGGAAAGCAAATCCCGTTCCCAGCAGCACCAGCGCCTCGGCGCCCCACGCGATCGTCAGCATGCTGCCCGAGACTTCCTGGTAGATCAGCGCCGCAGCCAGGATTGCCGACGCTCCAATGTGGAACGGCGCTGCGACGGCAATCGACCGGATGCGGAAACCGATGTGGATCACAATCAACAGCGCGACCCCGGCGATGCGATGAGCGTGGCCGTCCGGCAGTGTGAAAAGGAACGCGGAGAGTGCCGCGATTCCCACGGCGCCCTGCGCCTGCCAACGGTACGCCTCGACGTTGAACGCATTGCCCGCTTCTAGTACGACGAACGCCAGCGCGCCCCATGCGGCTGGCACGAATGGATCGGGGACCACGATCCACACTCCGCAGAACGCGAAGAAGAGCCCGAAGCCTGACAGCACGCTGCGCGCCTCGTTCCGCTCGATCTCCGGCAGTTGGTCAGGCGAAGTTGCGCTGAGCCGTCCGGACATGATCCATGCGGCCACAGCCGCAACGAAACACGACAGCCAGACGGGTTGTTCCGCGAACTTGGCAAACCGGTCGACCTCCGTGCCCATAACCGTAAAAGCAGCCAGAATCGCAACGGGATAAGAGAACGGCCTCAGCCGCCACGGCAGTCGTTGGAGTCCGAGTTCGAGCAGGAGCAGCGCAAAGCCCCATAGCGCGGCCCCGGTGTATCGGTCGTTGCCATAGAGATGGAACACCAGCACGCGCAGAAACACGACGCCGAACAACGCGGTGGCGCCACATGTTGACCAGCCCGCGGCACGCCACTCCAGGTTGCCGGGCTCGGCTTTCTCGAGGAGGGCAGCTCGCCAGGCTCCCGCATAAGCGAACGTAGCGGCTATGGCCAAAGCGACCCACGGATACGACGTCGCGTCGTGGTAGAAGAGAAGACTCTGCAGACCGCCGGCGAACGAAATCGCATAAGCCTGCCAACGGAACTCGCGAAGCTGCTTCCACAGGCCGGCTTCGAACAGGATCGCCGCGATGATCAGCCATCCACTTCCGATCAGATGAACCGGGAGTTCTTCTCCCGCGGCCAAGACGACCAGTAGTGATGCCGCCCAGGAAAAGCCCGTTCCGATTACCGATTTCGGCTCGGACATCGCGCGGTTCACGTAGAACAGCATCGCGTGGAACAGCACCAGGAGAACCCAGGTATGGGTCATGTGGCCGAGGACATTCACCAGGGCCGGATGGCTTGTTGCAATGTCGGCGATATTGAGCAGCGACGCGAGGAACCCCAAAACCGCGAGCCCGCGCAGGAAGCGCGATCGGAAGCGGATGCCGGCCGTAAACAGCGCCTGGGCTTCCATGGCGAGCGCGGTGCTCATCCACAAGCCCGTCAGCTCTTGTACGATGGCAGTCGCGGTCAGAAACGCGCCCAGGGCCAGCGGTGCCTCATAACTTCCCGAACGGATGCGTACTGCCAGATCGGTTGTCCAATCAAATCCGCGATCCATTTCAATCTTTATGCGCCAGATGGTGCTCAGCGAGTACAGCAGCGCGGCACAACAGGACAGCTTCCAGACGGTGTCCGGAGACTGGCCCGTCCACGAAGCGTAGGAGAGTCCCAGGAAGCCGGCAGCGTTGAGCGGGAAGATCAGTTCCACGGCCCAGCCGTGCATTCGCCGGGAGAAGCGCATGAGGTCGAAGATCTCGAACATCACCCAATACGCGACGAACAGCGTCTCCGATTCCATCAGCGGTGCGCCCGATGGGCCGCGCCAGGCACAAGCCCCGTAGGTCGCAAATACGCCCATCAGGGCCATGTGATACCAGTTGAAGCGCTGGGCGAGGTACAGCACCGCGGCGGCCAGCGGAATGAGGGCAATCACCGCGAAAGGAGTCGACGGAGTAACACCCAGCGCCGCAAACGCCGAGAAGAACGCGACCGCCGTGATCCCTTGGGCACGGTAACGAAGCGAGTGCCCGATCATGCCCGCGGCGACCAGCAGCACCAGGATCGATCCGATGAAGGGGTTGTCAATCACCCGCGCCACCGGTAGTGCGTAGATGGCATATGCCGTTGCATAGAGCGCAGCCCATCCGGCGCCGATCAAACCGCGGGCAAACATGCGGTAAGTGTCTCGGCGCTCGAGCCATATGCCGGAGCCAAGCAGCGCGAAACTCACCAGGACCGCGCAACCAGCACGCCCTGCCGGACTCATGTGAGTCCCGTAATACCCGAGGAACGACATGATGCCGATCACCAGCAGCAGCGCGCCCAGCTTGTTCAGGATGTTGCCGCCGATCAACGCCTCCCACTCCTGACTGCTACGAGGTTTGCGCGGAGTTTCGGCTACGCGAGGCTGAGGTATGGGAGGAGGCTCCGGTACGTGTACAGGCACGTCTACCGTAGGGCGGACCATCGTTTTTTGTGGTCGGCCCGGCTGCGCAGCAGCCGCTGGAGTCGCAACAGGCTGCGCAGCAGCCTGAGCAGGAGAGCTCATCGCCGGTGTCACCTGAGTCACCTCGTGCTGTTCCAGACTCCACAAGCGGTGAGTCAACCTGGCGATCTGATCCTGTTGCTCATGAATTCTACCCTGCGCCCGGATGATCGCTACCCATGCGGCCAGCAATCCGAAGAACAATATGACGACTGTCTCTTCCATGGCTAGGCATCCTTTCCGACCAGCCCAATCGCCAGCGTACGAACAGCCCGCAAGTCGGTTTTGCCGGTGCCTAAGGTGGGAATGCTTTCCACGCGATAGAAGTTCTCGCGCTTCGGAATCCAGAGCGATGGAAGCCCCGCGGTCTTTAGCCGCTCGACCAATGTGGCGGGTTCTGCATCTGAATTGGTATAGAGTACGGCCAGACGCTCGCCCCGTTGCGGATCGGGCACGCCGATGACGACGCATCCGCCGTCCAGCCCAATGGCCTCTTCGATTCGCAGGTGCGGGACCATCTCGCCGGCGATTTTGCTGAAGCGGGAAACGCGTCCGGTGATGAACAGAAAACCGTCCTCATCCATGTGCGCGATGTCGCCCGTAATGTAATAGCCGTCGCGCATGGCTTCGGCGGTACGCTCAGGATCGTTCCAGTACGCGGTCATCTGGCTGGGGCCTTTGACCAGCAGCAGCCCTTCCTCGCCAGGTCCCTTGACCTCCATGGTTCCCGGATCGACAATCCGCACGGCGATCCCGGGAAGCGTACGGCCGACACTGCCCGCGCGCTTTCCTTCCTGCGGCGGAATCTCGTTGGGAATATCCGGCCGGTTCACCGAGATCACCGGGCCCATCTCGGTACAACCGTAGCCTTCGAGTGGGGCGATGTTGAACTTCTTTTCGAAAGACTCGGCCAGTTCCGGACGCAACTTCTCCGCGCCCGTCAGCACATAGCGGAGATGCGCGAACTGCCCGGGCAGGCACTTGCGCAGATAAGCCATGCAGAAGGTCGGGGTGGTCAGAAGAAATGTGGCCTTGTGCTTGGCGGACAATTCGCCGATGATTTGCGCGTCCATAGGATTGGGATGGTAGACGGCACGGAACCCCTGGACCAGCGGCAGCCACAGAGTGATGGTGTAACCGAACGCATGAAAAAAGGGCAACGAGCCGAGCATGCAGTCGGTGGGTCCGAGTTCATAGACCTGGACGCACTCGTCAATGTTGGCCACAAGCGCCCCGTGCGACAATTCGACACCCTTCGGATCTCCGGTGCTGCCGCTCGAAAAGATGATGCACGCGGGGTCCGCGGGACGAGGACGATGCTTGATTCTGCCGAAACGCGCGCGCAACAGATCCATTGCGCCTGCGCCCTTGAGCACATCCTCGATCATGATCGCGCGAATCCCCGGCGTAAACTCGATCTTGATTTTTTCGAGGAAGGCAGACGACGAGAGTACTGTCTTGATCCCGCAACGTCCGATGGACGAGTGGACTCCAGTCTGACCCGCGGTGAAGTTCAGATTGACCGCGACACGACCGGCCAGCGTCACCCCGATATTGGCCAGTGCTCCACCTACACACGCCGGCAGCAGGATGCCGATGCACTTCTCGCCGCCGCAAGCCCTGTCGAGGTAACCCTTGATCGCCATCCCCGCCGCCAGCGCCTTTCCGAAGGTCACTTCTTTACCGGTGGAATCGGCCAGCGCCGGCTTCGACCAGTTCTTCCGGGCGGTTCTTACGAACTGGCGGGCCAGCGTATAGTCGGGCGTTTTGCGAAATTCCATGGCGCGGCTCGCCGTTTCGAGGACGCGCAGCCGCAGTTCAGCGGCGGAGATCTCGCCCTTCACCGGCTCGCCATAAACGACGGTCACGCGCGGGCGCAAGGCGCGGCTCCACGACTTGAATAACCCGCCGCCCTTGGTGCTCAGCGGGTGGCCCCAGATCCCGTCGATGTACACCGGGATGATCGGCGCGTCCGGAGACATCAGCCGTTCGCAGCCGCGCTGAAACGAAATCATGTTGCCCATCCGCGTGACGGCCCCCTCCGGAAAGATGCACACCATATGGCCCTCGGCGATCGCTTCCCTGGCGGACCGCAAGGTGCGTAACGCGTCCCTCGGGTTGGTGGTCGAGAGCGGGATCGCGTGCAGCATCTGGAAGAAGGGACGGAAGTACTTATTGTCGAAATAAGGCTGCCACATCAGGAACCGGATGAAGCGTTCGGTCACGCCTCCGATCAGCACTGAATCGGCGTAGGAGGTGTGATTGGAAGCCAGCAGGGCGCCGCCCGTCCGGGGAAGGTTCTCCGCGCCCACGTAGCGGATACGGAAGAGGAGGTGCAAAAGGCCCAGCAGAAAAAGCCGAAGGGTTACGCCGGGCAGAAGCCTGACCACCACGATGGTGCCGACGATCGTGAATGCGCCCACCGCAACGAGCATGCCCGCCGCCGTCATGTGGAGCACATCATGCAGCAGCGAGAGCACGCCGGATGCGAGGATAACGCCGAGCATGTTGATGAAATTGTTGGTGGTGAGGATACGGCCTTTCTCCACCGGGTCGGCTCGATCCTGCAGGAAGGCGTTCAGCGGCACGATAAACAGGCCGCCGGCCAGGCCCAGGCCGAAAAGCCACACCAGGCTCCACGGGACCGACGTACAAACTCCTGTCGCGAAAGCAAACACGCCCATCAGCGCCGAACCGACGCTGACGACGCCCAACTCAATCCGGTCGCCGGATATCTTACCTGCCAGCACGCTGCCGACGCCGATTCCGGCGGCCAGAGCTGAAACCAGGAAGCCGGCAGTCTGGTCGCCGGCATGTAGCGTTTCCACCCGGAACAGCAGCACGGAGTTCTGGAGGAGGGCGCCGACGAACCAGAAATAGGAAATGCCGGCAACCGTCAGCCACAGCGAGCGTCTGCCGGCGAGCGTGCGCATTCCGATCCAGACTTCATGGAATGGATTCCAGTGGAAAGGTTCTCGTGAACCAGCCGCCGGAGCCTTGGTGATGCGCAGGCTGGTCAGCGATCCTGCGAGCGCGATGCCGAGGAGAGTAAGGCCCATGTAGAGCGGAGTGTTTTTCCACCAGGCGAACAGAATCGCGCCGAAACCGGTGCCGATCACGATGGCCGCGAAAGTCGATAGCTCAACCAGTCCGTTGGCCCGCGCCAGTTGTTCTTCGCCGGTGATTTCTGGCAGGATGCCATATTTTGCCGGGCTGAAGAAGTTGGCCTGGGCGGCCAGACAGAAGAGGACGATCAGCAGCATGTCGATACTGTGATGCAGCAGCGCGAAGATGCCGAACACCATCACCGCAATCTCAAACGCTTTGGTGATCTGCAGGACGCGGGTTTTGCTGAAACGATCCGCGATCTGCCCCGCCGGTCCGGCGAAGAGGAGGAAGGGCAGCACGAATACGGCGTTGGCGATCGCCAGGTATTTGCCGCTCCCACCCTCGCCGGCCGTCATCGCGACTGCCGTGACCTGCACGATCATCTTGTAGACGTTGTCGTTAAACGCCGCGAGAAACTGGGTCCACAGAAACGACTGAAAGCCGCCGTCGCGGAGGAGTTTGGTGTAGGCTCCCGTGGGGTGGGCCGCTGAAGGGGTGTTGCTCAAACTATTCATGCGAAATTGAAAGGCACTCTGGCTGCCAGGGTGTGACCTATTGATTCTGGCAGGATTTTCTTTGGTTTACACGCGCACCCTTCGAATATTTGATTTTACGCCGCTCATTCTATGCAATACCCAGTACAATTTTTGCATGGCACTCTTCTCTCCAGCCGAACGGCGTTTCCTCAACGCTACGGCGAGCCTGGGTTACTCGAACCCTTTTCTCCCCGAAAGAATTGAATGGGAGCGCGCGGCCCTGGGACGCGAATACCTGGAGAACGAGCCGGTCTGGAGCGTCTCGGTGGCCGATCCCGAAGCAGACCTGCCCAACATCTTACGAATCTACGAAAAGCTGGGCGGGCTCATCGAAAGTCTGCATGGACGGCTCGCCGCGGTGCGCGATCTGCAGCCGGAAGACCTGGCGGCCTACGAAGACTCGGTCCACTCGCTGTTGTACCAGCGCTATTACTCGAGCTTTCGCCAGGCCGGCGCTGCCGTAGGGAACGCCCGCTGGCAGTTTTACAAACAGTTCCTGGCCGACTGGAATCGCTATCTGGTTTTGCCGGGTAAGCGCTTCGAAACCAGCTTGCATCCAGCGCACGTGTTCGCCTGTTTCCACCAGATCCAGCGCGCCTTCCAGGCGATCTTCTACAACATCATCGGCAGTTCGATGCCGGCCGCACGGCTGCGCGCGTCGATCTGGCAATCGATTTTCACTCACGATATGCGCCGCTATCGCCGCACCCTGTACCGGCGGATGAGCGACTTTCCTACCCTGATCACCGGCCCATCCGGCACCGGAAAGGAATTGGTGGCGAGAGCGATCGCAGGCTCACGCTACATTCCGTTCGATCCCGACCGCCTCGAATTCGCCGACCGGAACGTAACCGCGGCCGGAGCCGAAACCTTCTTCGCGATCAATGTGGCAGCGCTTTCGCCGGCTTTGATCGAATCCGAACTGTTCGGCCATCGCCGCGGTTCGTTTACCGGCGCCATCTCGGACCGCAAAGGATGGCTGGAAACCTGTCCGCCGCTCGGCACCGTGTTCCTCGATGAGCTCGGTGAAATGGAACTGCTGCTTCAGGTGAAATTGCTGCGCGCGATTGAGACGCGGCGTTTTTCCGCGGTCGGCGATACAGCAGCGCGGGAATTCCGCGGCAAGCTGATTGCGGCTACCAATCGCGACCTTCGCGCGGAGATCCGCAACCAGCGCTTCCGCGAAGACCTTTATTACCGGTTGTGCGCCGACCTGATCCGCACTCCGTCGTTGAAGGAGCAGCTCGACGCGGCGCCCGCGGTCCTGCAGGAATTGACTCTTTTCATGGTGCGGCGAGTGGCCGGCGACGAGGCGGAAGACTGTCTGAAAGAAGTGCAGCAATGGATCGGGAAACATCTTCCCGCGAACTATGCGTGGCCGGGCAATTATCGCGAACTGGAACAGTGCGTCCGGAACGTGATGATCCGGGGCGCGTATCAGCCCATGGTTTCGGACGCCACGGACGGTTCGGATGACGGCTTTTCGACGGCTTTTCGGGCCGGCAAGCTGAAGGCCGACGATGTACTGGCCTATTATGCGGCCCTGGTCTACCGGCAGACCGGGAGTTATGAGGAGGCAGCGCGGCGGCTTGGAGTCGACCGGCGAACGGTGAAGGCGCGCGTGGAGGCTTACCTCGAAGGGCAGCAAAATGGCCGGACGAATGGGCGAGGCCGTGACAGTCAACCTGAAGTCTGAAAGTACGTGGGCGGTTGCACGTGGGGCAGCATCGGGGCACAATGCGGGTGTGGCGGGCGCAAGCGGTTCAGGTTGCGACATCGAAAATTCGCTTTACGCGACGTTTTTGAGAATTTCCGGGGGCTCCGGAACGATTTTGCCCGCCGGTTGTGCGTCCGGAGCGGCGGAGGAGGCTGATTCGGCCGGGGAATCCGTCCCGACCCGGCTTATGGGAGCCGATTTCGACGGAGTTGCGGGTTGGGTGCATGGTGGACCGGAAGGCTCGTCAGCGGTCCTGGCGGCATTTTGCGAATCGAAAGTCTTGACCGCCAAAGCACGGTCACCCCAGGAAATGAAAATTGGGGCCGAACACAGCTTGCGCGAGTTGTACGGACGTAGAAGAGAAAAGCCGAGGGCCGCAGGGATGAACACAGATGAACGCAGATAAGTCCAAGATTTGAGGTGACTTGCCACCCTTCTCGCACCGGCGTTGCGCGATATTTTCGGAAGAAGCCAATTTCTGACGCTTCTCTTTCTGACTTTTTCCTTTTTTCCTGAGCCTTTACAAGCTCGGTGTGAGCTTTGTGGAAGGCACTGTCGGCGGCTCTCTGGTAACGGATGAAGAGGCCGAGGTCGTGGGGGATGGTAATCATGCTATGGATACGCATGGTGAGCACGTCGCTTTCGAGGCGGAAGGCGCGCCCGCTTAGCCACTGGTTCTGGACCATCTTTTCGACCAGGATCTGCTCGGTGGGAGTTGCAGGCTGATATTCACCCATCAGATCGGCGAGGAGAGCCTTGAATTTCTCGGGATCTTCGCCGCCAATGAGTTTGGCGGTGTTGGATGTGAAGCCATGGGAGAGATGGTTGCGGGAGGACGGGGCCTTACCGTCCGGCGATTTGGGTCCGCTCGATTTTTGTGAATTTAATCTATTCGCTGCGATTTGACGTTCTGTTGCCATTATTCCTGCTCCTTGAGGAAAGACCACAGACCAGGGTCCGTGTTACGCCTCATAGTAACGGTTGCGGCGGGGGGTGAAGGAGTTAAGCTATTGATTTTATTGGGGAAAGGTGTTGTGACTCAGGTTCGACGCTACATTTGATGAGGGCAACAACACACCGACATCCTAAATGGCTCTTCCACCGTCATCAGCCCAACGCTGCAACTCGAGCTTCAACTTCTGCTGTTGGTATGTCGGTGCCCAGGCAGGCCATCCCTCAAGTACTCGCCGGGCCGCAGCAGTTCGTTCTCGCCGATTCACTTTCCGGCCATGGGATTCCAAAAGAGGCACGATTTTGCGGTGAATTTCGACAGCGAATGCTTCCGGGTCTATCATCCTGTCGCCCTTTTCCCGATTGCACAGAAGATGTGCCGGTGCTCTGTTGTGAAGTGCATCCGGGCCACTCCTGGAACGGGGTATCGTGTGGTCAACCGTTCCGAACAGTGGATGCACCGGGGATACGATATCGTCTGGGATGGAAAGGCCGCACAAATAACACCATGCCACGTTTGCCCGCACTGCACGTTTGCGGTTCTTCTTCATTCTCAGGGGTCTTCGATCTCCAGTCTACTTCCGTCCCGACCCGTGTATCGATCAGAGAGGCCAATCCTCATACAGCGTCGGCTTGGAACGTCGCGATCGGCCTTGACGAACAGCAACTTCCCGGCCCGAAATGAGAGCATTTGTTTTCAGCCGGCCTTCGAAGGCATCGATGGTGATCGGCTCACTGTCCAGCCGCATTGTCCCATCTGAGAATGCCTGAGATGTTGTCGCCCTGTCCAAAAAAGTATTGGCTTTTTTTGATGGTAGGGCTATAAAGTTGGGGTAGAAAGAAGGCTGGAGATGTTGTCCTTCAAGTTCGTCTTCTCCTGCGTCTGCATCGTTCCGTTCGTTGCCGCCGCAGCAGACACCGCCATTACGGTGGTTCAAACCCCAATCACTTCGCCTAGTTCGGGACCGGAAATGTTCAAACAATATTGCGCTTCCTGCCACGGAGCCGATGCGAAAGGCCATGGTCCTACCGTTCCCGCCCTCAAGGTTGTCCCGCCTGATCTCACCATGCTGTCGAAGAACAATCATGGAAGGTTCCCAGAGACTCGTGTCTACTCTTCGATCCGGGGCGATGTCAATATCGATGCGCACGGGTCACGTGATATGCCGGTGTGGGGAACGGTCTTTCGTGACATGGCCCACAACAGCGGCAATGACCATGAACCAACGATGCGGATGAGCAATCTCTGTCGTTATATCCTGTCATTGCAGCAGAAGTAGTACCCGAACCAAGCCTCGTCAGAGGAAGCTGTGGGCCACTGATTCGGTCGAACAGTGCTTGCAAACCTCGGCTCGCGGAGCCGGCGAACGCGCTGCCGGATGCCCGTGATACGCACAAAGCTTGCCACTGAGCGTGTATCATGCCAACTTCCGATTACGCCGTGGATTACCGCGCGGACGATCTCTCCATCCTATGCGAGTCACGGGCGGTTTAGGGAGGAATGTGCGCTGCTCCCGATATTCAGAGCAGGCCACGCCGCTACATTTTTGAACACCGCTATTCCTCCGGGCCCGCCCGTCACCAACTCCGGCAGCCCGTCGCCATTTAGATCCGCGGCTCCGAGCGCCCGTGGCTGCTGCCCTAAGGCCAGGACCGAGTTAACAAAGGTTCCGTCACCCAAGCCCAACAGCACCTCGATGTAGTCGTCGGGGTTGCCGACCGCGACATCCGGAATGCCGTCGCCGTTGAAATCCGCCAATGCAATCGACTGGGCGCCGATGCCGTCGGTACCAAGCAGCGGGTTCGCCTGAGGAGGCCCGAAGGTTCCGTCTCCGTTGCCGAGCAAAGTGTAGATATTGGGGGTCCCGACACCAAAAGTAGTCCCTGCGACGTTACCAGCCACAATCATGTCCAAATTGCCGTCGCCGTTCAAATCCGCCAGCGCAACCTGGCTGCAATTGGTTGCCGGGGTCGAGGGAGCAGCCGCGGACTGGAAGGTTCCGTCGGCGTTGCCGAAATAGATATGCAGCGCTCCATTCACCTGATTGCCTCCCGGCGCGAACGTGCCCTCATCGGCAATCACGAGGTCGGCGCGGCCGTCGCCATTAATGTCTCGAGCGACGAGGCTCACCGGATTGAGTGAAGAGTCGATCCGGACGGGTGCTGCCAGTATCCCGTTCGACTGGCCGAGCAGAACATATACGCCGGTGGCTGAGCCCCCATTCGGCCCTCCTACGCCCACCGCAACGTCCATGATGCCGTCGCCGTTGAAATCGCCCGCCGCGAGGCTAACAGGAGAACCCGGCAACACGTAATCATGCTCGCCGGAAAAGGTCCCCTTGCCCTGATTCACCGACACTGACACGACCGGTCCCAGGAGCGAATTTCCCGCCAGGACCGCGTCCGGCATACCGTCCTGGTTCATGTCCGCGGCTACGATTTGCGTTGGTGCAAGATTGACCGCGCTGCTGACGGCCGTTCCCAAATTCCCCGTGCCATCGCCAGGCAACACGATCAGCGCGCCCGGACCATTGCTATTCGAACTGTACGCGAGCACGCCGAGATTCCCGTCGCCGTTGAAATCGCCGATGGCAAAGGTGGTGATCGACTTCTGCGTGTATACCGGCGCTCCGACGAAGGTGCCATCACCGCGGCCCATCAGGAATTGCATCATGGGGACAAGGTTGTCATTGCTGTCCTGGATGTAGAGACCCTGGCTGCCGGCGCCCACCATGATGTCCAGGTTGCCGTCGCCATCGATGTCGGTAACGGTGACCTGCTGCTGGGGCGTCAGGGAAGCGTAGCGCGAGCCCACCTGAAACGTTCCATCGCCGTTGCCGAGGAGAACCTGCACGATGCCGGAACCTGACCCAGTTCCGGAATAGACGACATCGAGATTGCCATCCTGATTGAAATCGCCCACGGCCCCCGAAGCTGACAAGCCGGCGTCGTACTGCACATTTGCGGGAAGTGGAGGGCCGGCGCTGAAGGTCCCGTCGCCATTGCCCAGCATTAATATATTTCCGATCAGCAGGTCTTTTTTGCCGTCGTTGTTGAAATCGCCGGATATGGCCATGGACGTTCCCGCCGCGCTAGTGGTGGAGTTGACACCGGCCTGGAAGGTGCCGTCGCCGTTTCCGAGAAATGTCGTAACGGTTCTGGTCTGGAGAAAAGTGGTGAAGTCGAACTGGGGATCGTTGACCATGACGACATCGGGGTTACCGTCGCCATTGACGTCGTCGACGGTGAATAGGATGGAGCCCGGAGTATCGACGTAGCTGGGTTTGCTGAAGGTTCCGTCGCCCTTGTTGAGGAAGGTGGCAAGTGCCGGCTGTTGCGTCGCGGGATCGGTGGCATTGGATACGACGATGTCGTTCAAGCCGTCGCCATTCACGTCGGCGACGACGAACGCGCGGATCCCGCCGGTTGCCAATGTAACGGTCGAGGTGGCGTTGGTGGTAGTGTTGAGTCCCGAGACTGACAAACCGAAATCGGTGAGGCTCGCCACGAGGTCGAGGTTATTATTGGTCACTCCAACCGGGGCTACTTCAAGTACCGCGGTCGTTCCGAGAGTTGCATCGACGCAGCCGTTGGGAAAAACGTCGGGGGTTGTGGTCAGGCCCGAAAGCATGTGAAGGTAGTCCTGCACCCCTGGCAGCTCGACCGCCGAATCAGGGGTCAGCAGGTTGTTGACGGGCTCGAATATATCCTCCACCAGGCTGCAATCGCCCTGGCGCCGCAGAGTTACAGCGGAGACATTCGTGTTGTTCGCGAAAAGGGCTCCGCCCAGGACAACAAGCTGGTTGCCGACAAAAGGCAGGACCGGAGTGCTCGATGAAAGGGTGTAATTGCCGGTGACGTCTGACAGCGTAACGGCGTCGGCGCGCACGGAGACCGAATCGTCCAGCAGATGCAATAGTTCAACCAATCCGGCCATGAACTCTAACAAATCCTGATCGGGCTTCTTACCAAGCCACATCCGCTGTAGCGTTTCAAAACTGATTTTCTCCTTCTCATATAAAAAGACCAGTTGCCGGTCATATCCCTTGTAGGGGGTGGGAAAAATGGACTGGGCGGCGGCGGGAATCGTAAAGCAAGTCGTTAAAGCAATCAGTACGTGCGCAATCCGCATACGGCCACGATGCGCGATCTTGGATTGGATGGACAAAAGGGAGCCAGGTTGTTGGGCTCGTTTCATTGCTGTTTACTCCTGCCGGGCTCCGAGAAATGCTCCTTTGAACGCCCCTATCGAACGCTCCTATCGATTCCGGTCAACCCAGTATAGCCGTCTCGTTCGTTCCGCGCGAACCAGAACAGTGCAGGCTAATTACGCTTTCATCAGTTCAGCTGGCTTCTCAGCAAAAGAGCCAGGGCTCCGCGTCACCGCTGATGCCGGAAAATCACAATCGCCAGCGGCGGCAGGGTGATGGCGATGCTGTTGGCGCGGCCGTGGCTTAGTTTGGGCTTGGACGAGACGCCGGGAAAATTCCCCACGTTGCTGCCGCCGAACATCTCTGCATCGGTATTAAAAACTTCCCGGTAGAAGCCTTCATCCGGGACGCCGAATTCGTAGCCCTTCAACACCTCGGGTGTGAAGTTGCAACAGAACAGCAGATAGTCGTCGCGATTGGTAGCGCGGCGAATGAATCCGATGACGGAGTGCTCGGCATCGCTGAAATCGATCCACTCGAAACCGGGCCAGGTGAAGTCGACTTCGTGAAGCGAAGGATTGGCGCGATAAAAGCCATTCAGTTCTTTCACCAGGAGCTGCAGTTGGCGATGGTAGTCCCATTGCAACAGGTCCCAGCGCACGCTGCCGGCGTAGTCCCATTCCTGGTACTGCCCGATCTCCGAACCCATGAACAACAATTTCTTGCCGGGGTGCGCGTACATGTAAGTGAGAAATGCGCGCGCGTTGGCGAAGCGCTGCCATTCATCGCCGGGCATCTTATCCATGAACGAACCTTTGCCGTGCACTACTTCGTCGTGCGAGATGGGCAGCACGAAATTCTCCGTGAATGCGTAGACCATGCTGAACGAAAGATCGTTCTGGTGATACTTGCGATAGACCGGATCCTTGGTGAAGTAATCGAGCATATCGTGCATCCAGCCCATGTTCCACTTGAAAGTAAATCCCAGGCCGTTGAGATACACAGGGCGGGAAACACCGCCGAATGCGGTGGATTCTTCGGCAAACGTAGTGGCGCCGGGGACCTCGTGCGCCAGTTCGTTGAAGCGGCGTAGAAAATCGATGGCCTCCAGGTTCTCGTTTCCGCCGTACTTGTTGGGAATCCATTCACCGGCCTTGCGCGAATAATCGAGATACAGCATAGAGGCCACGGCGTCCACCCGCAAGCCGTCGATGTGATACTCCTTCAGCCAGAAAAGCGCGTTGGCAATGAGGAACTGGCGGACTTCGTTGCGTCCGAAGTTGAAGATGAGGGTGCCCCAGTCGAGATGCTCGCCTTTGCGCGGATCCTGGTGCTCGTAACAGGCCGTGCCGTCGAAGCGGGCGAGACCGTGGGCGTCTTTGGGAAAGTGCGCGGGGACCCAATCGACGATGATGCCGATGCCCGCATGATGGCACGCGTCGACGAAAAATTTGAAAGCGTGCGGCTCTCCAAAACGAGCGGTCGGTGCGTAATAGCCGACGACCTGATAGCCCCATGAACCGGAGTATGGATGCTCGGCGATGGGCATAAGTTCCAGGTGGGTGTAGCCCATCTGCTTCAAGTAGGGAACCAGTTTGCCGGCCAGTTCGCGGTAGCTGAGGGTCTCGCCGCCGGAACCGCGCATCCAGGAACCCAGGTGGACTTCGTAAATCGAAACCGGGGCGCGCAGCCAATCGGTCGCGGCGCGGGACTCCATCCACGACTGGTCCGACCAGGTGTACTGGTCGAGGCGGTAAACGATGGACGCCGTCTTGGGTGGAACTTCGGCGAAGAAGCCGTAGGGGTCGGAATGCATCTGCTGGTAGTAAGGCGCGCGCACATTGTATTTGTACGTCGTACCTTCTCCCAATCCAGGCATGAAGATTTCCCATATGCCGCCGGTCCGCTTGCGCATGGGATGGCAGCGCGGATCCCACCAGTTAAAATCGCCCACCAGGGAGACCACTTCAGCGTTCGGCGCCCAGACGGCGAAACGCGTTCCATTGACTCCTTCCAGGGTGACCAGGTGCGCGCCCATACTGCGATAGCTCTCGAAGTTGTTGCCTTCACCGTGAAGGTAAAGGTCGAACTCCGTCAGGACGAGTGGGAAGCGGTAGGGGTCCTCCACCTCAGTCGTGTTCCCGTCGGTGTCTTCGATACGAAGCCGGTAGGGTACGGGCTCGCCATCCAGGGTGGTAACGAACAGGCCGTCCGTATGGCGGCGTCCCATAGGAGTGCTTTGGCCGTCGATGACGACGCTTATGGCCGAGGCGTGCGGCACGAAGGCACGCACTTCCCAGCGAGGAGCACCGCGCTTGGTGCGGATTACGTGAGGACCCAGGATGCGGAAGGCGTCGCCGTGACGACCTTGCACAATCGCTTCGATATCAGAGGCAGTCATGCGAACCTTTGATTATATGGCCTCGGACCGGTCGATCTGGTTGGACGAAATATTCGATGGAGTGCATGCGTGTGAATTGCATTTGCATCTTGAGGGTTCCGTGGATCCGGCGACGCTATGCCTGCTCGATTCCGGCCTCGCGCCCGAGGAAGTCGCACAAGTCTACCGCTTTAGCAGTTTTGTGGGATTCATCGAGTGCTTCAAGTTCATCGCGCTGCGGTTACGATCGCCGGAGGACTATGGGCTGATCACCCGCCGCCTGGTCGCGGCGCTCGCGGAACAGGGCGTACAATACGCGGAGGTCACCTTGTCGGCGGGGGTGCTGTTGTGGAGGGGACGCGAGATCGGCCCTTATTACGATGCAATCCGTGAGGCTAGCCGGGAGGGTCCCGTGGAGATTCGGTGGAATCTTGACGCGGTCCGGCAATTTGGCCCTGAGCCGGCGTGGCGCGTGGCGGAGTTTGCCGCGCAGAGGCTGGACGATGGGGTGGTGTCGATTGGGATCGGGGGCGACGAGTTGCGCGGGCCGGCGCATTGGTTTGGCGACCTGTACCGCTTTGCGCGATCGCAAGGATTGCGGCTGACGGCGCATGCGGGGGAAACCGACGGTCCCGCGTCGATTTGGGCGGCACTCGAAATTGGGGCGGAGCGGATTGGCCACGGGATACGCGCGGTCGACGACCCGGTGCTGGTGCGGCATTTGCGGGACCACCAGATTCCACTCGAGGTTTGTTTGACGAGCAACGTTTGCACGGGGGCGGTCCGCTCGATGGAGTCGCATCCGTTCCGCATGTTATATGAAGCGGGAGTGCCTCTGACTTTGAGCACCGATGATCCAGGGGTCTTCCAATGCACGTTGCGCGGGGAGTTTGCGGCGGCGGGGCAGTTGGGGATAGGGGATCGGGAGTTGCGCAGCGTAGCGGAGAACGCGGCGCGGTTTCGCTTTTCGTCGTAACTTGCGGGACGCAACATCCAGCCCCGCAGACCACAAGGGACGATGGTCTGCGCCACGGGACCGGTTGAGAGCGTACGCAGGCCCCTTCGAGGACGCATGATATCGTCAATTGAAAGGCTTTTTCCTACCTTTCAACCGCACTTAAGGAGCCAACGTTTGTCATCAATTGCACTGGTCACCGGGACCGAAATTCTCGATTCACGTGGAAATCCCACAGTAGAGGCCGAAGTTTTTCTGGCCGATGGAAGCATGGGGCGCGCCGCAGTGCCGTCGGGCGCATCCACGGGCGAGCATGAGGCCGTTGAGTTGAGGGACGGCGACAAATCGCGTTACCTCGGCAAAGGCGTAACCAAGGCCGTCGGCGCCGTCAACAAAGAGATCGCCGATGCCGTCCGCGGACATGACGCAACGGCGCAGGCCAAGATCGACGACATCATGATCAAGCTCGACGGCACGCCCAACAAGGGCCGCCTCGGCGCTAACGCGATCCTCTCCGTATCTCTCGCCGTCGCGCGCGCGGCAGCCGCATCGCAGCGTACCACGCTCTATCGCTATCTCGGCGGCGCCGCGGCCAACCTGCTGCCCGTGCCCATGATGAATATCCTCAACGGTGGCGCGCATGCCGACAATTCGGTGGACCCGCAGGAGTTCATGATCGTCCCCTACGGCGCTTCCAAATTCTCCGAGGCGTTGCGCATGGGCGTCGAAGTGTTCCATACGCTGAAGAAGGTCCTCAGCAAGAAGGGCTATTCCACCGCGGTGGGTGATGAAGGCGGCTTCGCGCCGAACCTGAAATCCAACGAAGAAGCCCTCGAGGTCGTCCTGCAAGCCATCACTCAGGCCGGTTATAAACCCGGCGAGCAAATCGGTATTGCACTGGATCCTGCGGCGAGCGAGTTCTACTCCGACGGCAAATACATTTTCAAGAAGTCCGACAAGAGCGAGCGCACTTCCGAACAGATGGTCGCGTTCTGGGCCGATTGGGTGCGCCAGTATCCGGCCATCGTCTCGATCGAAGACGGCATGGCGGAGGACGATTGGGAAGGTTGGAAGCTCATGACCGATACGCTCGGCGAGAAGATCCAACTCGTCGGCGACGATATCTTCGTCACTAATACCGAGCGTCTGAACCGCGGCATCGAGACCGGCATCGCCAATTCGATTCTGATCAAAGTCAACCAGATCGGCACGCTGAGCGAGACGCTCAACTGCATCCGCATGGCCAACAACGCCGGCTACACGTCAGTGATCTCGCACCGCTCCGGAGAAACCGAAGATCCCTTCATCGCCGATCTCGCGGTAGCCACCAGCGCCGGCCAGATCAAGACTGGGTCGGCCAGCCGCACCGACCGCATCGCAAAGTACAACCAGTTGCTGCGGATCGAAGAGAAACTCGGGTCCGCTGCGCAGTTTGCCGGCAGGAAGGCGTTCCACCAGTAATGGCACGCCCAAAGCCTTTAATTCTGACGGTTCTCGATGGCTGGGGATTCTCCCCCGCCATCGAGGGAAACGCCATCGCGGCTGCCAATAAGCCCACTTACGATCGCCTGTTACGCGAGTTTCCCAATACCCTGATCCAAACCTCCGGCCGCGCCGTGGGACTGCCGGTGGGGCAGATGGGTAACAGCGAAGTCGGACACATGAATATCGGCGCGGGGCGTGTCATTCACATGGACGTCACCCGCATCGACCTGATGATTGAGGATGAATCGTTCTTCAGCAATCCGATTCTCCTGAATAGCATGAAGAACGCCCGCACTCACCGGCTGCATTTGCTGGGCCTGTGCAGCGATGGCGGCGTGCATTCGCTGCTGACGCATCTCTACGCGCTGTTGAAGATGGCCAAGCAGCAGGGTGTCGGGCAGGTGTTCGTGCATTGCTTCATGGATGGCCGCGACACGCCGCCACAGAGCGGCGCCGGCTTCATCCAGCAAATCGAGCAGCAGATGAACACGCTCGGGGTGGGCAGAATCGCGTCGGTCTCCGGACGCTACTATGCGATGGATCGCGACAAGCGCTGGGATCGCATCGAAAAGGCATTCGACGCCATCGTGCTGGGCACGGGAAACAAGTCGAGCGACCCCGTAGACGCGATGAAACGGTCCTACGAGAAGGATGTGACCGACGAATTCATCGAGCCTTTCACCATTGTCGATAGCCGCAACCAGCCGGTCGGTCTAATTCGCGACGACGATTCCGTCATCTTCTTCAACTATCGGGCCGATCGCGGGCGCGAGATGACCGAAGCCCTGACCAGCACCACGCTGGAGCAACCCGCCCGCTCCAAGACGCCGAAGAATCTGAACTACGTCACCATGACGCAGTACGACAAGAAGTTCACCGTGCCGTTCATGCTTCCCAAGGAGACGATTAACAACATTCTGGCCAACGTCTTCGCCCAGTTGAACTGGAAGAATCTGCGGGTGGCCGAGACTGAAAAGTACGCCCACGTCACCTACTTCTTCAATGGCGGCAGCGAACAGCCGTTCGCCGGCGAAGAACGGGAGATGGTGCAATCGCCGAAGGTCGCAACCTACGATCTGAAGCCCGAAATGAGCGCCGCCGGAGTCGCCGATGTAGTGGAGAAGGCCGTCAATACACGCGACTTCGATGTCATCGTGATGAACTTCGCCAACGCCGATATGGTGGGACACTCCGGTCGGATGGAGCCGACGGTTCGCGCGGTAGAAGCTGTCGACGCCTGCCTCGGCCGTATCTGGCAGGCCTTGAAGCGCAAGAACGGCACCTGGATCATCACGGCTGATCACGGCAACGCCGAGATGATGATCGACCCGGTGACGAAGGGCCCGCACACCTATCACACCACCAACCCGGTGCCATTGATCCTGGTCGATGATAGCGGCGTCAAACTCCGCCCGGGAGGAGCCCTGCGCGACATCGCGCCGACCCTACTCGGAGTGCTGGGCGAGAAGCAGCCGTCCGACATGACCGGCGTCGATCTCCGCATTTTGTAGGCAAAACGGCTGCTGCGCCGCCGGGCAGGCCACGGAAAACGATGGCCTGCCCCACGGGCATGTTAACGGTAGGAAACGCGCCAGAGCACCTTCCCGCCGTCATCGGAAATCAGCATGCTGCCGTCGTGCAATTGCAGCAGCGCTACCGGACGACCCCAAACTTCTTTCTGATCCGGCCCCAGCATCCACCCCGTCGCAAAATCGCGCACCGGACCCGACGGCTTTCCATTCTTGAACGGCACGAACGATATTGAATACCCCACCCGGTCCGCCCGGTTTGAAGACCCGTGATTCGCCAGGAACGCTCCATTGCGATACTCCGCCGGAAACTCCTGTCCCGTGTAGAACAAAAAGTCCAGGACGGCGCAATGCGGCTCCAGCTTGATTTCCGGAGTGATCGTGCTGGCTACCAGATCCTTGCGCCGCTCGTTCTCCGGAATTCTCGGCTCCTCATGCGGGCCCAGGTAGGCATACGGCCATCCATAGAACCCACCCTGCTTCACATTGGTGAAGAAGTCGGATACCAGCCCGTCACCCAAGCCGTCCCGCTCCTCCACCGTGGCCCACAACTGCTGCGTGCCCGGATAGAAACGCAGACCCACGGTATTGCGCAACCCGGTGGCATAAACTTCGTGCCCCGATCCATCCGGATTGTACCGGTGAATCGCCGCCCTCATTGCCGGATCGCCGGTGACGAGGTTAGCCGACGAACCTACCGTCAGGTACATCTTGCCGCTGTGCTCGTCGAAAAGAATGGTGCGCGTGACATGGCCCTTGACGAAGCCCGCCATCGACACCACCTCCTCACCCGGTCCGGATGTCATGGCCTTCGAATCGTACTTGTAGCGTTTGAGGGAGGCAGGCTCAGCGACGTACAGATAGTCTTTCCAGAATGCGAGGCCATATGGTCTGTCGAGCCCGCTGATCAGTACCTTCTTCGTGCTGCCCTTCAACGCCAACACCGAACCGTTGGGCGCTGTGTCGCTGACCAGCACCTCGCCTCCCGGGCCCTCCACCATGAATCGCGGCCGCTGAAATCCGGTCGCGTATTCCTCCACCACAAACCCGGCGGGAACCTTGACCTTAGCTCCGTCCGGCCGCGGAATGATCTTCGGTCCATTGTTTACGGACGGGGTCGCATAGGGCACGGGAAGCGCCTCCGGAGACTGCGCCAGCGCGGCGGCTCCGATGAACGTGAGAACCAGAATTATTTTCATTGGGTACGGGTACCCATTCTACAAGGAACGCACACGTCTCACGGCCTAAGCCCGAACCCGGCTACAAATCCGGCCAACTCCGGATGAGAATAATCCGGAGGCGAAACTGCAAACACCTTCTTATCCCGCCACAGCGAACCCGCCACATCTTTCCATCGAGGCGCAGCGGACGACACGGCGACCACCGCGTCGGCGCGATCCAGATACCGCCGGCTGGAGTCCTTGAAGTCTTCCACCGTAAAATCGAGGACGGTCAAATAGAAATCCGGCCTGACGAACTGAAGGATGCTGTTCGATTCGACGATGGTGTTTTCCGTTGATTCCCAGATCCGCCGGAGTGCCGGGACCGCTTCGCCAAGATTCCCTGCCGCGGTACGGGCCCAATAGCTGCAGACCGCTCCGGCTGCCAGGAACCTCGAAGTATCAGTTCCCGCGGTAGCGTTCACTTCCTGTTGCAGAGCGTAGCTGTGATCGGGCGTCGAGCACTCGCAGTCCTCACCGTCCTTCGAGCAGACGCCGTGCCCATATTGTGTGACCTTGATCGCGGTCCACGCGAACTGCCGGGTTGCCCGGATGATCGAGCAGATCACCGAAGTCTTGCCGATGTTGCGCGTGTGTCCGCCGACCACTACCAGCATTAGCGATTCTCCAAGGCGTCGCGATTCTCTAAGGCGTCGCGATTCTCCAAGGCTTCGAGACGCCGCAAGATCTCGCGTAGTTGCTTGCGCACTTGAGGGAGCGCTTCCGGGAGAGTGGCCATCACGGCCAGCTGCTCCAGGTATTCTTTCAACGGCCGCGCGGGCGTGCCCCAGACCACTTGTCCGCCGCGGACAATCTTCGACGTGAGGACGCCGCAGCCCGACCCGAGCACGGCCCCGCGCTCGATCCTGGCCTTGTCGCCGATCCCGACCTGGCCGCCGATCACAGCGTCGTCCTCGACGACGATGCCGCCGGACAGTCCGGTCTGCGCCGCGATGACGACGTTGTTGCCGATGCGGCAGTTGTGCGCGATGTGAACCAGGTTGTCGAGCTTCACCCCATTACCGATCTTCGTCACGCCCAGCGCCGCGCGGTCGATGCAGGTGTTCGCGCCGATCTCCACGTCGTCGCCAATCTCAACCGTCCCGACCTGCGGGAATTTCCGGTATTTGCCGCCCTCGAGCGCGAAGCCGAAGCCGTCAGCGCCGATCACCGCGCCGGAATGGATCACCGCGTTCTGTCCGATGCGGACGCCGTCGTAGATGGTGACGTTGGGGGAGAGGCGCGAGTGATCTCCGATGCGGACCTGTGAGCCGATCACGCAACCCGTGCCGAGCCGGACTCCGACGCCAATGACGGATTGCGCACCAACCACGGCGTGAGGTGCGATCTGGGCAGTAGGATCGATGGATGCGGAGGCTTCGATGCAAGAAGTCCGATGGATGGAAGGACGAACCAGTTCCTCCGGGTAGAGCAGCGCGAGCGCGCGGGCGAAGGCTGCCCTGGGATTATCCGCACGGAGGACCGTTTGCGGTTCCGGCCGAGGATAGGCCGGCGGAACAATCAGGCAGGCGGGCGATTCGATCGCGGCCGCGACCGCTTTCGCCGATGCGACGAACGCGAGTTGGCCCGTGGTAGCAGTGTCGAGCGGTGCGGCTTCGTGTATTTCAGCGCCGCCGTCACCGTCGAATTCGATGCCAAGCTGGCGCGCCAGATCGTCGATTCTCACGAATTCAGTATCGCAGGCTGCCCTCCCGCTTGAGACGTGTACTCGATAACACACGCCGCTCAAAAAGCCAACAGTGGGCTAACTTTATTCAGTATTGTCAGTGCGGTTCTACAAGTGTAATCTCAAACGAAGGTTATGAGAGTAAGCGCGGTCTGCTTCTGTCGTAGCTTAAATGGACAGCTTTTTCAGACGGCAACAGACACTCGAAATCGGGCGTGGCTCGAAGGGAGTGCGTAAGCCGGTCGAAGCAGTAAACGGAGGCCAATTTGTATGAAGACAGCGATCAGTCGATTCTGGAGTGACGAGAGCGGGCAGAACCTTGTCGAGTATGCACTTCTAGTCGCCTTCCTGGCAATTGGTTCCGTGGCCTTGATGAGTCAATCCAGCGGTTCGGTGTCGACAGTCTGGACGACCGCGAACCTTACTTTGCAGGGCCAGGCTCCGTCCAACTCTACGACTTCGAGTGGAGGCACCGGCGGAACCAGCGGAACTACCGGCAGCACCACTGGCGGAACTACCGGGGGAACCACCGGGGGAACCACCGGAGGAACTACCGGCGGAACGACAGGAGGAACTACCGGGCACCATCATGGCGGGAGTGGGGGAACCGGCGGTACCGATGGCGGCGGCTGGGGCCATCATCACAGTGGCGGCGGACACTAGTTTCCCGATTGTTAGAGCTTTCGTAACTTGACGGACTGAACGGCGTGATCGGGTCCCTTGTAGAGAATCAGGTCGGCGCGTTCGCGTGTCGGCAGGATGTTCTCGACCAGGTTCTTGCCGTTGATAGTTTGCCAAATTCGAGATGCTGTATCCCGCACTTCTGCCACCGACAGGCTCGCGAAGTGATGAAAATAGGAAGAGGGATCCTGAAAAGCTGATTCCCTGAAGGTCAGTAACCGGTTCTCATACCACTGGTAGATGACTTCCTCCTCGGCATCCACGTAAATCGAGAAATCGAAGAAGTCCGAAACGAAGATACGGGCATGCGGGTTGGGGCTGGTGCTACCGGACTGCAGGATGTTCAGACCTTCGATGATCACGATGTCAGGCTGATCCACTTCGATGAAGCGATCCGGAACGATGTCATAGAAAAGGTGCGAGTACAACGGCACGCGAACGTTATGACTCCCCGACTTGACGTCCTGCAGGAACCGGACCAGGGCGTGGATGTCAAAACTGTCCGGGAATCCCTTCCGTTCCATCAGGCCTTTCTCCTGAAGGACCCTGGTGGGAAACAGGAAGCCATCCGTGCTGATCAGGTCGACCTGGGGGCGGGAAGGCATACGCGCCAGCAACTCGCGGAGGATTCGCGCCGTGGTGCTCTTGCCGACTGCAACACTACCGGCGAGCCCGATGATATAAGGGACTTTCGCGGTAGTCGTTCCCAGAAACTCGGCGGTGGCCTGGAACAGGTTCTGGCTGGCGCGGAAATACAGGATCAAAAGGCGCGCGAGAGGCAGGTAAGCGTGGACCACCTCATCCAGAGACACATTTTCATTTACGCCTCGCAGCGCGGCCAGATCCGACTCCGATAAAGTGAGTGGCGTATCCCCGCGCAGATGGCTCCACTCTTCCCGGGTGAAGTTGTTGTAGCGAGACAAACTCACAAGCTGCGGATTGACGGTCATCACGTTTGGCACGCTCCTTCACGGCTCGGGTCCAGCTCGACAATTACAATTGTTCCTATTATGCAAATTTCTGAAAACCTGTTTCGCCTGGACGGCAAAATCGCCCTGATCGCGGGGGCCGGCTCGGGTATCGGGCAAGCTGCAGCACGCGGTCTCGCAGGGGCCGGTGCGCTCGTGATCTGCGCGGACCTGAATGCCGGCGGCGCCGAACAAACGGCAGACGCGATTCGCCGCGAGGGAGGCCGCGCTGAGGCGCTCCGGCTGGACATCACCGACGAAGCCGGCGTAGCTGCCGCGGTCCAAGGCATTCAGGAGAAGCATGCCAAGATCGATGTTCTGGTGAGCACGCCCGCGGTGAATGTCCGCAAGAAGCTGTTGAACTACACGGGCGCGGAGTTCGATAAGGTGATCGGCTTGAATCTGAAGGGCACGTTGTTCATTATCCAGGCGGTAGGCCGCGTGATGGAAGCGAACCGGAGCGGCAGTATCATTCTGTTCTCTTCGATCCGTGCGGTCACGGTGGAACCTGGGCAAGGCGTGTACGCCGCGACCAAGTCCGGGATCGTGCAGATGGCCCGGGCACTGGCGGCAGAGTTGGGGCCGTCGGGCGTGCGGGTGAATTGCATTGCGCCCGGGATCGTGGAGACGCCGCTGACTGCGCCGATCAAGAACAGTCCGGACTGGTATGACGCTTATTCGCGAAGGAATGCGTTGGGCCGATGGGCCAAAGCGGAAGAGATGGCTGGTCCGGTGGTATTTCTGGCGTCGGATGCCAGCAGCTATGTGACTGGCGCGGTGTTGTTCGTCGACGGCGGTTGGACCGCGATTGACGGGCGGTTCACGCCGCCGGTGTAGAGGACGGGCTGTCAATCGGCGGCGGCGGCTTCGCCGGTGTCGCTGGCCGTGAAGTATACGGCGTCGGGATGATGGAAGACGAATGCGCTGACGCTGGCTTCCGGCTCCATCATCATGCCTTCCGTCAATTCGACGCCGATGTCTTCGGGATGAAGCAGCTTCCACATACCTACCTGATCGTCGAGGTTGGGACATGCCGGGTAGCCGAAGCTGTAACGTTTACCCCGGTAACGCGAGGTGAAGCGCTCCTGCATGGTCATGTCAGACGCGTCGGCAAAACCCCAGTCCTCACGGATCCGGCGATGAATCCACTCGGCACAGCCTTCCGCGGACTCGATCGCCAGTGCCTGGAGTCCGTGAGCCTTGAAATACTCGCCGTCGGCCTTGAGAATTTCGGTCCGTTCGCGGATGCCGGCACCCGCCGTGCAAACAAAGAACGCCACATGGTCGCGCTCGCCGTTGGCCGGCGGCAGGACATAGTCGCTCAGGCAGAGTCCGTTCTCGCGAGGCTGGCGGCCAAAATGGAAAGTATGCAGCGGCACCGCGGCCTTGGGCTCGAACAGATGAATGGCATTGCCGTCACGTTCGGCTTCGAAGAATTGCCAGACCGTCTTGACCTGCATAAAGCCCTTGGCGAAATCCTTCAACTCTTCCACCATGTTGAATAGTTCGAGAGCTTTGGGAACGCGCGCGGCGAGGTCCTGCTCGAAGCGGCCTTTGTATCCCAGATGCCGGCCATAGAGCATGAAGGGATTGATGTAGCCCCAGATTTCGGGGAGTTCCGGAACGGCACGAAGCTTGCGATCGAGATAGGGAACCTTGGGAATCGGCAGGTCGAGGCGGACCTTGCGGCTACGCTGGGTGGAAAGCGCGGGCGCGGATTCTTCCTCAACCGGGCGCGGGGCGACGGCGATTGCCGGCTTATTGCGAAGCTCCTCGAGGAAGCGCTCCCGTTCGGTCGGATCCATGAGTTGATTCATGATCCGCAGACCGGTCATGGCGTCCTTGGCATAGCAGACCGCAGCCTCGCCATAGGCCGGACCGATGCGGGTATTGGTGAAAGTCTCAGACAGTGCAGCCCCGCCAACCAGCAGCGGGACGTTGATCCCAGCCTCTTTGAGATCGTTGGCCGTGATCACCATCTGCTGCGCGCTCTTCACCAGCAGACCGGAGAGTCCAATGGCGTCCGCACGATGGGTGATCCACGCTTCGATCAGTTTCTCCGGCGGGATCTTGATGCCGAGATTGATCACCTCGTAGCCGTTGTTGCTCAGAATAATCTCGACCAGGTTCTTGCCGATATCATGGACGTCGCCCTTCACTGTCGCGAGGATGATTTTGCCGCGCGTGGCCGTGTCGGCCTTTTCCATGAACTTCTCGAGATAGCTGACTCCCGCCTTCATGGCTTCCGCCGACTGCAGCACCTCGGCCACGATCAGCTCGTTGTTGTTGAACAGACGTCCAACTTCAGCCATGCCGGCCATCAGCGGACCGTTCACGATGTCGAGCGGGGCGGCTCCCTCGGCGCGCTTCAGGTCGAGATCGGCGATGAGGCCGTCCTTGGTGCCTTCGATGATGTAATTAGCGAGGCGCTGGTCGAGCGGGAGATCGGCGGCCTTTGTTTTCTGTTTGCCCGAGGCGCCACGGAATTCTTCAGTGATCGCATGAATCGTGGCTTGATTGATGGCGATTTTCTCTTCGGGGGTTTGTTGACGCCAGTCGGTGGACACGCCTGTGCCTGCATTGCGGTTGAACAGCAGATTTTCGGCGAGTTTCCGATGTTCCTCGGGAATGGAGGCGTAGCGTTCCAGCTTTTCCGCATTGACGATCGCGAGATCGAGACCCGCCTTGGTGCAGTGATACAGAAAGACCGAGTTGATGACCTCGCGCGCGGCCGGCGGCAGACCGAACGAGATATTGGAGATGCCCAGCACCGTCCGGACGTAGGGGATGTTCTGCTTGATCATCCGGATGGCTTCGATGGTTTCGACCGCGCCGCCAATGTAGTTCGCGTCCCCGGTGCCGCAAGGGAACACCAGCGGATCGATGATGATATCTTCGGGGGCGATGCCGTACCTGGTGGTCAGCAACTCGACCGAGCGTTGAGCTACGGCCAGTTTGCGCTCGCGCGTAAACGCCTGCGCCTGCAATTTGTCTTCGTCGATGGTGCCGACGATCAGGGCCGCGCCATACGCTTTCGCGATGGGGCAAACTTTTTCGAACTTTTCCTCTCCGTCTTCGAGGTTGATGGAATTGATGATGCTCTTGCCCTGGCAATAGGTGAGGGCCAATTCGATGGCCTTGGGATCGGTGGTGTCGATCATGATCGGCGGCTTGCTGGCCGCGCGGATCAGCTTCTCGTAAAACTGCGGGATGTCGACCATCTCGTCGCGATCGGTGGACTGAAGGCAGACGTCGATGATGTGCGCGCCATTCTTCACCTGGCGCCGGGCGATCTCGACTGCCTCTTCAAATTTGTCGGCGGCGATCAGGTTCTTAAAGGCGCGGGAGCCGATCACGTTGGTGCGCTCGCCGACGATCAGCGGGCGGCTGGATTCTTCGACCTCGACGACCTCTGTACCGCTGAAGTAAGTCCGGTGCTGGGAGGGTTTGATTTCGCGCGGTTTGCGTCCCGCGGCCATTTCGGCGATGGCGTGGATGTGCTTCTCGGTGGTGCCGCAGCAGCCGCCGACGATGTTGAGCCAGCCGTTGCGGATGAAACGGTCGAGGTGCTCGGCGAGGGTCTGGGGGGTTTCCAGATACTTGCCATCGTGATCGGGCAGTCCGGCGTTGGGATAGCAGGAGACGTGGGTGGTGGCCATATCGCTGAGAGTACGGATATGGTCGGTCATGAATTCGGGACCGGTTGCACAATTGAGGCCGATGGAGAGCAGATCGGCGTTCTGGAGGGATACCCAGAGCGCGTCCGCGGGTTGTCCCGCGAGCATGGTGCCCATGACCTCGATGGTGCCGGAGACCATGATGGGGATCTTATGGCCAACCTCCTTCATGACTCGCTGCGACGCGATGAGGGCGGCTTTGATGTTTCGGGTGTCGATGGCGGTTTCGATGAGGATGATATCGATGCCACCTTCGACGAGGTACTTGATCTGCTGGTAGAAATTAGCTTCGAGGTCCGGGAAGGTGATTCCGCCGGCCACAGACAGGGTTTTAGTCGTCGGGCCGATAGAGGCGGCGACGAAGCGGGGTTTGGCGGACGTGGAAAATTGGTCGGCTGCGTCGCGGGCCAGTTTCGCAGCGCGGAGGTTCAGTTCGCGGGTCTGGTCGCCGATGCCGAATTCGCTCAAGACCAGCGGCGTCGAGCCGAAGCTGTTGGTCTCGATGATGTCCGAGCCGGCCGCCAGGTAGGCTTTATGGATATCGCTGATGACGTCCGGACGGGATTTGACGAGATACTCGGGGCAATCCTGGAGAACCGCTCCTCCTCGGTCGTCGACAGTCAACTCGCGCTGTTGCAGCATGGTACCCATGGCGCCATCGAGGACCAGAATGCGGGTAGATAGAGCGTCAAAGAGCGCCTTTTGGCGCTCGGCAAATGAAGTCATGGGTTTAAGGGAAGAACTGTCTCTTTCTCCAGTTTAACTTGGGTGAGGTAGGGGCCGCTTGCTGTGCGCGCGCCCGGAAACGCGGCGGAGGTGCCGCTTCGTATTCTTGCCGGGTTGCGACTACAGGACGTCTTTGGCGATGAATGCATCGATTTCGTCGTCGGTGGCAAAGGCGCGGTCCCTATCGTTGGCCTCTACTATGCGATCCAGGATGGAGAGTTGGCGGCCGAGCAGGTCGGTTGAAAAAACGAACCCGTCGTCGGCGGGATTCCAGGGGATGTAGTTGGTTTTGTTGTACTTATAGAGGATGACGGCGATGCGGAAGTGAATGGCGGTTTCCTTTTTACGCTTCGCCTGGAGCTCGAGCAGGGTTTTGAGGGTGGATTGGATCAGGCGGAGGAAGCGCTGGTCGTAGAGGCTGTAGGTGTGCATGAATTTGCGCTCGGGGTCGCCGGATTCGAGGGATCTTTCGATGGAATCAACTTCGAGAGCCGGGATACGCCGGCGACGCCACTCAGTATGGGCCAGGTTGAGGACGAGATCCTCTTCGGTAGCGGTTTTGGGCTGGTGCTCGCGGTTGTAGCGATAGAGAAGCCGGTCGAATTCTTCCTGGGATTCTCCGGGAAGGAGGAAGGATTTGGTGGAAAAGAGCCCGTGTTTGAGGGCGTTTTGGGAGGAGCGCTGTTTGCCTTCGTCGGTGCGTGGTCCGGTGGATTTATTTTCTGATTCGGTCATGATAAGCCCCATGGAAAAGAACAGACTGAAGTCTGTGCTGCGAGATTTGGAGGGTGACGCGGGTCGCCTTCCTGTTTTCACGATGGCAGACGAGGGATGGCGTTTTTGAGGGAGGATTTTGTAGGTGATTGAGGGGTGGGGAAATAGAGGTGTGGAGATGATGTTACCGAGGATTGCCCGGTTTTCAGTTAAAACCGGCGAGCAGGCAACCAACCCTACGGAAGAGGTAGAACTTACGGTAGGACCCGCTGGTGGTTTCCGTAGCGCCCGACTTGAACTTGAGTATGACGGACGGAGTCAGATAGTAGAGACACATGATCGGGCCCTATGGCTGCAGTGCATTGAGCCTCTAGTCAGGAAGTCGGGTTGCACTATCTCGACGACCAAGTTGCCAAGGAAGGCGTAGCTACAATTTTGCTGCACCGAGCAGCACCGTGTTGGTGTCATCAACTATATCAACGCGCTAATTTGGGCGAGTTACGCAGCTCGGGCGAACGACGTTAGAAAGCTTCCATACCGACCGGCTAGCGGCTGCTATCTTGTGATCTTATGAGGGCAATTATATAGTTGAATAAGCGGCCTGAACGCACTACTCTGGCATGACAGGTCGGCGATTCAGGCGGTCGGCTTCTTCGCCCGCCGTTTCGCCCGAAGCCGCTTCAGCCGCGCTTCTTCCTTGACAACAGCTGCCTTGGGGATCGTCAGGGAGTGCCGGAACATGCGGTCGAAGTTTTGGAACTGGCCTGGGCCTTCGCACCGGGCGGAGAGGTCGGCGATGGTTTCGGCCTGCGTTGGTTCGTGCTTCACTCGGAGTTCACCTGCCTTAATATTACTGCGATCTCAGTTTTTAGCTTTCCTTTTCCGGCCCTGCTGAATGCTGATCGGACGCTTTAATACGCACTCAACGATCCCATATTCGTCTGCTTGATCTCCTTCAAGCAGATGCAAAGAGTCGTGCTCAATGTCCACCTGCCTCCCCAATTTACTTTTCCATATGATTCCGTCTGAGTATGCCACATGACTCGGCTGCAGGTCATGGAAGGAGATGTATACAGCTATCTTCTCGAATCCTGGTTCGATCTCCTTAGAATTGCATTGTTCATATCCCTGCCCGAAGAATATACTCACCCATCCATCCAAGGTGTCGGGCGTTTTCTCCGGCCAGTAGAACATTCCACCGTGCCTCCCCGCCTCCCAGACATGACGTTCATCATGGTTTGCAAATGACACGCAATTGTATCGCGGATTCGCCTTGCTGGCGATTCTGTACTTTCCAGTTTTTAATTTTGGAAAATAGCTCTCAAGTTCAGTATTGGACTCGCTACGCACGTTGCTAGATGATTTCCTTGCTCTTGCCCCAGTCGAGCCACCTTTGCACGGCAGTATCAAAGTCGTCTTCAGGCTTCACCGGATTTTCTCCTGTTATTGCCGTAAGCGCTGCGAACCAGTGATCTGGCTCCGTTTTCATCTCAGTAAGTAATAACTTTTCTAGTTGGTGGTCACGTGAGTATTTTGACAAGCCTATTACCCTAAGATAACTAGCGTGAGAAATTGCTTTGGCGACTGATGAGGCGTGTCCGGTCTCGCGCTTCCAGAGTTGCACATTTTCATCGAATAATTGCTCTAGGTTTGGTTCCTTTAGTCTGTTTCGTGCAGCAATGACTTCTGCGAAATGCTCGGCGACGGCGTAAACGTTAGGACTCTCATCTCCTGTCCAATCTGTGTCGATAGGCTGTCTCCGTTGTTTTGACCGGTGGATGCGGCTACGCGCAAACTTATAGTCAGCCTCGCGCATGATCCTGTCCGGCCTTGCTTCATAGGCCATATGCGAACACTTCAGTTTCGGCATAATCTGGTTAATCTCCAAGATTTGGCAGTTTGGATCGTTTGAGAAAGGCGCGTAACGATTTATCTTTTAATTGCGCTCGATGAATAACCTTTTCAAGGTCAGCTAGGTCATCGGAATCCAGTACAATCTGGACGTCACGATGTATAGGCCCCTCATGATACGCGACCTTCAGAGTATGGGTAATGACAGCGCCTGCTGGGGCCGAAGACGGATTATCATTGAAGACTGGGCGAATATCGGACAGAACTTTTGATGTACAGTAAAGTCGTTCGCCATCTCGTTGTAATCGTGCCGCCTTTGCTACTATTAACAGCGGTTTGATGTTCAGTAATTTTTCTAGTGTATCTCTTAGCACCGGAAGGTCATCCGATTTCAGCCTTTGGTCCTTACTGGCCGCCTCTATCAGATCGTCCAAGAATCGCGATAGGCTGACCCCTGAAAGATCCCGGATAAAATACAGGGTGTACAGTGTCCTCAGCAATGCGACTAGGCGCTCCTTTGAAATGCCCGAAAGGTATTCCGTTAAGCGCTCTGCCATCTCGTCTGGATTTGAGACTGGCGGTGCTTCGTTGAGGGCATCTACAAGTCGGCTCACGACCGCAGGCGCTAGCCTTTTGGCGACAACGATACCCTCGCGGTCGCTCGGATCTATATTTAACGGCATCTAGTGCCTCCCTCTATTGGGCCTGCGGTACGGAAAATTTCACGCATTCGCCTCTTGTGTTTTGCCAGTCAACTGATCATACATCAGGCGTTTGCCTACGATTCCACGCACTGCCAAATCGAACCGCTCCGCGTCCGTCATATGGCGGTGGTTGAAGCGATAGGCTTGCTCGTCGAGGTAGCGGAACAGGTGAAATGGTTCCACGCTCACGTACGTGCCGTGCAGCCCGCGTTTCAGGAGACTCCAGAAGTTCTCGCAGCCATTCGTGTGGATCTTCCCGCGAACGTACTCCACTGCGTGATCCACAACTTCATGCTGGAATTCGTTCAAGCCATCATACGACTTCAGAGCGTCGGTAAACTGCGCGGACCCGACCTGTACGTGCTCACGGACTTCAGCCTGAAGAGCTTTCTTCCGGCGATTCGCTACAACCTTCGTGCGAATCTGGCTGGGCTTCCCTCCCTTGCTACGTTCCAGAATGCCGAGTACCATCGTCTTGTCCTTGCCGCCGGTGCCGGTGATCTTTATAGCCCGCACGCTCTTGTGCATATTACGTGCCCTCTGCCCGATAAAAGTCTCATCGGCTTCCACCTCGCCGGTCAGTTTATCAGGCGCTTCCATACCGAACGCAACCCGGATGCGGTGATCCAGAAACCACGCGGTCTTCTGTGTGGCGTTCAAGGCGCGGGCGATCTCGCAGCTCGACACACCATTCTTGCAGTTGCTCACCATCCAAGTGGCAGTCAGCCACTTGTCCAGTCCTAGCGGGCTTTCTTCGTAGATCGTGCCCGTCTTCAGGGAGAACTGCCGTTTCTTGTGCTTGTTCCGGCACTGCCAGCGGTTCTGATTCGCCAAGAAGATAACGTCCTTACAGCCGCACGTCGGGCATTCCACACCGTTAGGCCACCGCCGCGCTACAACGTATTCGCGGCAATTATCGGGATCGGCAAAGTATACGATGGCTTCCTGAAGGCTGGTCGGCTCGTGTCGTTCCATGCCTTTATTATGAAGCATCTGACCCGCCGTGAAGCCGCCAAGTGAGGAACACGGGCTGCTCCGTCGTGTCAATGTGTGGAAGCCGGCGTCTGTGCAGTGTCATTTACCAGATTAGTGTCACGGCACACCTGGAACTCTCAGAATTAAACGAGCCGACCTGGGGGTCGGCAGCGGACCAGGGGTCCGCCCCACATTTATGTCGCGCCCCCCCATTTGCGTCCATAGAACTACGCCCGGGCCCCTCTTCATGAGACAATTAGAGAAACACGCATGCCTGTACCCGTATCTCAGATGTGGACTGTGGCGACGTATGTTCTGAGGCAGAAGATGGCCGGACGACGTCAGTACCCGCTTGTGCTCATGCTGGAACCGCTGTTCCGGTGCAATCTGGCCTGCGCGGGATGCGGCAAGATTCAATATCCTGCCCATGTCCTGAAGATGAATCTGACGCCGGAGCAGTGCTTCAAGGCAGTTGAGGAATGCGGCGCTCCGATGGTGTCCATCCCCGGCGGCGAGCCGCTGATGCATCCGCAGATCAAGGAGATCGTGGAAGGTTTGGTGGCGCGTAAGAAGTACATCTATCTTTGTACCAACGCCCTGCTGCTGAAAGAAAAGATCGATCTCTTCACCCCGAGCAAGTATCTCACTTTCTCCATCCACCTGGACGGCGAAAAAGAACATCACGACTTCACGGTGTGCAAAGAAGGCGGCTACGAGCAGGCAGTCGAGGGCTTGAAGGAAGCCGTGAAGCGCGGATTCCGGGTCACCACCAACAGCACCCTGTTCGACGGCGCCGACCCGAAAAGCGTACGCGCGTTTTTCGACGAGATGATGTCGCTGGGCGTCGAGGGAATGATGCTCTCGCCGGGTTACTCTTACGACAAGGCGCCCGACCAGTCGCACTTTCTCGGCAAAGCCCGCACGCGACGTTTGTTCCGCGCGATTCTCTCGAATCGCAAGCCGGAATGGAAGTTCAACCTGTCGCCGCTTTTTCTCGAATATCTGATGGGTAAGCGAAACTATCCGTGCACCCCGTGGGGAATGCCGACTTACAACCTGTTCGGCTGGCAGAAGCCCTGTTACCTCTTGCAGGACGGCTATGCGGATACTTTTGCTGAGTTGATGGAGACCACCGCGTGGAGCCAGTACGGCACCGAATCGGGTAATCCCAAATGCGCCAACTGCATGGTGCATAGCGGCTACGAAGCCTCCGCGGTGCACGATACCTTCAACAGTTTGCGCGGCTTTCTCGGAACTGTCAAAGCAACTCTCTTCTCGCGTTATAAAGATCTGGACGCGCTGGACGATCTCACGCTGCCCTCTGCTCCGGTGAATCCTCCGGCTGGCCTGGTGCAGATCAACGCTGCGAAAGAGAATTCCCGCGAAGAGGCCAACGTCTGAGCCAGCCGATCCATCCGGACGAATCCGAGGTGGTCCCCGGCTTCGCGCACGAGAACCTGGAGGGACAGGTGTTCGAGACCGCCGGCGACGACGATCTTCGCGCGGCGCTCGAAAAGGCTTTCGATTACCGCGGCGACGTCACCATCCGGCGTAAGGATGGTTCGTTTGTGGAAGGCTATGTTTTCGATCGGCGCCCCGGCACTACGTTGGCCGATTCGTTTGTGCGCCTGGTGCCTAAGGATCGTCCCGAGAAAATCGCGATTCCCTACTCTGACGTCGCAGGCCTGGCTTTCACCGGTCGGGATACGGCAGCCGGGAAGAGTTGGGCCGCCTGGGTCAAAAAGTACTGGGAAAAGAAGGCTGCCGGCGAAGAGAAGATTGAGCTGACGCCGGAAAAGCTGGATTGAGCGGTAGCCCAAACAGTGTTATATTGGTGCTGGTCTGAGCGGTGCTGCGAACACCGCTCAGTCTCGGATTCAGCTAGAGTTCAATTTCGAACTTCAGCTTGGTCCGTCGCTTCCTGAGTAGAACCAGGATCACGATCAGCACAGGATGATCATATAAATCACCCCCTCTCCGCTCCATAAATTTGCGAACCTCGCTCTCTGAAAGCGAGGTTCTGCAAGGAGCTTATCCGGTCGCCCTCTTGCAGACTGCGCCTTCGCAAACGTGTTGCGGAAAATCCAAGCTTAGCGACTTCGCGCGGGAATGCCTGTACCTCCAAAGAGACAGGGGCTGACACAAGTACCCGCAAACGTTATACAATACTCTACGGGCTGGGCGTTCCATGACCGGCGGCGGCTCTTAACCCAGGGTTTACCATCCTCCTTGCAACCAAATTAGCTACTTCGTGTTATAAAAAGGAGGTTGAAATTCTTAGTACGGAATATCACGCGCAAGATCGTGCTGGCCGATTTAGCGGACCTGGCAGATACCAGCGCGAAGCGGCGCACCGGACTGTTGAAGCATTCGGATCTGAAGCCTGGCGAAGGGTTATGGATCGTTCCCTGTGAATCGGTACATAGTTTCTTTATGAAATTTACGATCGACGTTCTGTATCTCGACCGTGACAGGAAGGTCCGGGGCATGCGTCAGAGGATGAAGCCGTGGAGGTTGTCGGCGTGTCTGCCAGCCCACTCGGTTCTGGAACTACCCGCTGGCATGATCGAGCAGACCGGTACGCAAAAGGGCGACCAACTGTCTCTGGAAAAAATATAGAATGACGGGTCGCATCGGGATGGACATCGAAGAAGTGGAGAAACGCAGACTTGTTCGTCTTTCCAGGCTCGCCCCCCTACTCGCGTCGCTGGGCCTGGCAACGCTGTCCCTAGCTTCTTGCGCCAGCAAGACCGCGGCGATACACCCGACTCCTTTCTTTGCCGCGACACCGATCCGGCAGACCACCAATGCCGTGGACGCCGGGGACGGGGACATGGAGATCGCCAATCTGCGCAAGGTGGTGACCAGCCGTCCGGACGATGTGGATGCGAGAGTCCGTCTGGCCCAGGCGTACGCGGCGCACGGATTCCCCGACGTCGCTCTGGAGCACTTGCGATTAGCGTCCGAGAGATTTCCCGATTCACTGGCGGTTGCTATGCAACTCGCGCAAACCTTGCGGCGCGCGGAGCAGAAAGACGAAGCGCTCGCCGGATTGAAGGCTTTTCTCCATCGCCACCCGCAGAATACCGCGGCTCCTTACGAATGGCTGGGGATTCTGAACGACGATCTGGAGGATTGGAAGGATTCGCAGTTGGCGTACGAGACTGCCCTGCTTTATTCGGCGGAAAGCGCGGAACTGCATAACAATCTGGGCAATGCCCTGCTCATGCAGCACCTCAACAACGCGGCCGCCAATGAGTTTCGGGCTGCGCTTCGGCTGCAGCGCGATTCGGCGATTGCACGCAACAATCTCGGGATCGCGCTGGCGGAGAATCCAAAGGAAGCAATTCTGAACTGGCAGGCCGCGAGCGGCCCGGCGGTGGCCCACAACAATATGGCGGCGCTGCTCATGGAGCGCGGCGATCTTAAGGGCGCCCGCAGGGAACTGGAGACCGCATTGGGCTATGATCGACACTATGGGCCGGCGATCTACAACCTGGCGCTGGTGTCCGAACGAGATGGCAAGCCGGCCGTCATCCCGCCCCAGACGGCGGGCACGAAAACATCCGGCCAGACGGGTTTTCTAGCAAAGCTGCTGCACCCGTGGCGGCATACGGCATCCGTGAAAGCAGTAGACAACGCATCCCTTCCCCTGGGACAGACGGCGGAGCGGGCGAGTGTTCCAACTGGCTCTGTTGAGGGTAATTAGAGTGTGAGCAGGAAGCATTCAGAAAAAGTTCTTTAGTGGAGATATCTATGAAATTGATGATGAGTTTCGTTCGAGACGAACAGGGCCAGGATCTGGTCGAGTACGCGCTTATCGTGGCAGCGGTCGGTCTGGCGCTGATCACAACCGTTAACCAGTTGTCCCAGGGCATTGTGAGTCTGTATTCCAGCATCACAGGCGACTTAGCGAGCATCGGAACCACCTCGGGTGGCTAGAGGCACGAGAAACCACCCGGACCTTAGATTTGCATTCCCCTCTAACCCCTGCGGCGGGGGGACTGCGGTTTGTTGTGCCTAGCGCAGCCGACGCGCAGACTCCCCGGGAGCACCACAGCATTCGTTCCCTGAGCAGCGTCCTTCGCCCGGATATGGCCGCGATCGGCGCTGTTGTCGCGTTGTTTTACGCGCTTTTTCTGTTTCAAGGGTACACTGCGTTTTTTCGCGATTCCGATGCGGGTTGGCACATTCGAACCGGAGAGATGATCCTCAGAACCGCCAGCCTGCCACACACCGACCCTTATTCGTTTTCCCGCGCAGGTCAACCCTGGCTTGCGTGGGAGTGGCTTTCGGACGTTCTGGCGGGGGCTGTTCACCAGAGCTTCGGGCTCACTGGAGTCGCGATGTTTTACGGCTTGGCGATCGCAGCGGGCGTGTGGCTCTGGTTCCGGTTGAACTGGGACGTAGGGGGCAATTTTCTTCTGGCGTGCGCTCTGGCGAGCCCTATGCTGTCGACCTGCAATCTCCACTGGCTGGCTCGACCGCACGTCATCAGCTGGGTCTTTTTCCTGGCCGCGGTTCGGTTCTGCGAGAAGTTCCAGGGGCCGTTAACCCTCGTGCAGGCGGCCGGAGTCGCGGCGGTTGCCGCCCTGTGGACCAATGTCCACGGGAGCTTCTTTTTCGCACCTCTGATTCCGCTGATCTGGGCGTTGGGGATCTGGCTGGGGGGGGTAATCTGGGTTGGCGGTCCATCTGCTTTGGAGTCTGGCGACCGGGGGGTCGTGCCCAGAGGGCCCCCAGGACGAGGGCGTCCGCCCCACAATAGGGTGCAAGGATTACTCGGGGTTGCCGGCGTGGCGGCCGCGGCAACTCTGCTCAATCCTTATGGCTGGCAACTCCACCTGCATGTAGCTCGCTATCTCTCCGATCACGAACTGCTGGACCGCATCGGGGAATTCGAAAGCTTCAACTTCCACGCGGACGGAGCGCTCCCGATCACGCTGGCGCTGGCCATCTCCATGGCGGGAGCGGTTTTCTCGCTGGCGCGTCATCGCGTCGAACACTTCCTCTTTTCAGCTCTGCTGGTAGTGGCTGCTCTCCGGTCGGCGCGCGGGTTGCCTCTGGTCGCCCTCCTGGCGCTCCCTCTGGCCAATGGCGCGATCACCGAATCGCTCGCTGCGGCCGAGGGGTTGAAAGCTCCGATGCGCCGTTTTCGCGACTGGTTCCTGGCCTATAGCCAGCGATTGCGGACATTGGACTCGCGCAATAACGGGCTGGTGACGGTGGCCGCATGCTGCCTGGCGTTTGCCTTCCTGATGAGGGCTCCCGGGATCGCCGCACGCACGGGATTCCCGCCGGACCAGTTTCCCGTAGCCGCGGCGGCCACTCTCGCGGGACTCCCGATGCAAGCCCGGATCTTCGCACCTGATAAGTTTGGAGGGTACCTAATTTACAAATTTAACGGTGCCCGTAAAGTTTTTTTTGACGGGCGGAGCGATTTCTACGGAGCCGGGTTTCTAAAAGACTACGGACGCATTGTGCAAGTCCGACCCGGCTGGCAGAGTCTGTTTGCCCCATTTCGTTGTAATTATGCCTTGTTGCCAAAGGACTACTCACTCATAGGAGCGCTGGAGCAGCAGGGCTGGAGACAATTGTATTACGATTCGACCGTTACGCTGCTGAAGGCGCCACCGGAAGGTCTGGAGAAGAATTGAATCATGGATCGGCAGAAACTCTTAATACTTTTCGGTGTCGCATGGCTGTCGGCTGCCGGGTTGACGTGGTTTGTTTACGCCACGACGAAAGCGCCCAGGAGCGAGGCGCGCACCATCGTGTACGCCCCCTCGCGAGATCTACCGGTCGGCGCCATCATCCATAAGACTGACTTGAAAGCCGTCACAGTCGCTTCCAAGGACCTGCCCAAAGGCGCGCTTACGGAAGAAAAGCAAGTGCTCAACCGGGTGGTCCTCTATCCTTTCAGCGCCAACCAGCCGCTGGTGGACAGCGGTCTGGCGCGGATCGGGTCGCCTGAGGGAATTCCGGCCACGATTCCGGAAGGCCATCGCGCCGTCTCCGTTGCCATCACCGACGTCAGCGGAGTGGCGGGATTAATTCTGCCGGGTTCGCGCGTGGACGTGGTTTACACCAGACCGGGAACCATGTCGGAGGCCATTTCGTCCACAATCCTTCAAAACGTAAGAGTGTTGACCATAGGAAAGATGGTACAAGCCGGCCAGACCATGGATCCGAAAGCGCCCAAAGTGCCGGTCGCCACGCTGGTGGTGACGCCGGAGCAGGCCAAGATACTGGCACTGGCCTCGAACGAGGGCCGGATCAGCCTCTCCCTGCGCAATCCGCTGGATCCACAGGCGGATGGCGACACAGCGCCTACCAGTACCGACGTACTGGACCCGGACGCTGCTACGCGCGGCGGCAGGAACCGTAAAACGGCAATGAACCGACCCAACATGGAAGACCCGTCGGTCTGGAAAGAGCTGACTGCGCCTCCTAAGGCAGCTAAGAAGGAAGTCCCTCCACCGCCCCGGGCGGTTGTCGAAGTTTTTCGCGGCGACAAACACGTCCAGGAAATATTCCATGACTAAACAGATTGGGCAGACTCTGCTCATTGCAACCCTGTTGTCTCAGCAAGCCTTGGCCCAGGGGACTGTGGCAGCTACCAGTACCGGAACGAACCCGGCGCAGAATATTTCCCAACCCGTCAAAACCATCAAGCTCATCAGCGGCCGCGGGGAGCTATTGCAGTTTCCCGACGATATCAAACAGGTGGCCGCGGCCGAACCGAAGGTCGCGGACGTGATCGTAATTGATCCGCGGGAAGTGATGGTCAACGCCAAAGAACCCGGCAAGACGACCGTTGTGATCTGGGATAGTTTGAACGGTCCGATGCGTTACAACGTCGACGTGACGGCAGATCCGAGCGAGATGGACAGCTTTAAAGAAGACTTCGCCAAGCAACTGCCGGGCTGCGACATCGAGCTCACCGGTAAGGGAGACACCATTGTCCTCACCGGCACAGCGGGCACCGAAGAGCAGTCCAAAAAGGCTTCCGCGCTGGCGCAAACCCGAGCCAAGACCGTCGTTAACCTGCTAAAAGTAAACACTCCCAAAGAACCCAAGCAAGTGATCCTGAAGGTGGTTTTCGCGAGTATCGACCGCACGGTGCTCAGTCAATGGGGATTCAACCTTATCAGCCACAACCCTGTACTGAATGGCGCGTCCTCCACCCAGCAGTTCTCCCCTCCCGCCTTCAGCCCGTTGCAGTTTACCGGTGGGAACTTCAACGACAGCAGCAGCGTGAATTTCTCTAACCTGCTGAATCTTTTCGTTTACCGGCCGGATATCAACATGGGCGCGACGATCCAGGCGCTGCAGGAGAACGATCTGCTCCAGATCCTCGCCGAGCCGAACCTGATCGCGCTGGACGGCAAGGAGGCGAGTTTCCTGGCCGGAGGATCGTTCCCGTTTCCGGTGCTGACGACGACTCCGACGGGCGGCGGGACTGCACCGGTGATCACGGTGCAATTCAAGCCGTACGGGGTGCAATTGAACTTCACTCCGACCATCACGGCGAACGGGTCCATCGATCTGAAGGTTGCGCCCGAAGTCAGTTCGCTCGATTTCACCAATGCGGTGACGCTCGATGGGTTTCAGATTCCGGCTCTGACGCAGAAACGGGCCGACACCGAAGTGGTGCTGCGCGATGGACAATCGTTTGTGATCGCGGGACTGCTGGACGACCAGGTCACGAAGACGATGGACAAGATCCCGTGGTTGGCCGACATACCGATTCTCGGGGCTTTGTTCAAAAGCAAGTTATCGAACAAGACGTCGACCGAACTGCTGGTGGTCATCACCCCTCATCTGGCGACGCCGATTCCGGCAGGTGAGAAGGTAGAGACGCCCATCTGGGTTGAGCCCTTCCTGAAGAGTACCGCCGAGGAGAAGGCCATCAAGGACGCAATCGCGAAGGCTAAGGCCGACAAGAAGAAAAAGAAAGACGGGAGCAAAGACCCGGCATTCGTAGGGCCACGTGGACACCAGGAACCACAGCCAGCGCCGCAAACACAGCCAGCGCCGCAAACGCAATCATCGCAATAGCCTCGGGGCTCGTAACATGGACCTCAATCTGTGCATCAGTCCTCAAGCAGCTAAGCCCAGGGGGATAGTTGCAAAACTCGGCCGCCAGCGCCCAGGGCAGGCGAAACTGCCTGCCCCACCAACGCAAACATTGGGCCTGCAAGGCTGGGGCAGAGTGCGCTCCGGCGCGGTGACGATCCCGTTGCTGGTCATTCTGGTCCCGGTGTTGTTCGGCATGATGGGATTCGCGGTGGACCTGGGACGCCTCTATCTCATCCGCGGGGAGTTGAACCAGGCAGCCAACGCCATGGCCATTGCCGCGGCCCAGAATCTGAACGGTACGGAGGGAGCGCTGGAGAATGCGGCTCTGGCCGCCAACCTGACCGTCGACCAGACTCTCAACGACGGCAACGAGTACAACTTCGGATCCTTGGTCATCGGCACTACCACCGGCATTCTCACGAGCACTATAGCGGCCCCATTGTTCTACTCCGACATGACCGACGCCAACGACTCGACCTCGACCAACTACGCGGACGGTACTACCGCGCGGTATGCCCAGATCAACATCCAGGCCGATGCTCCGCTCCTGTTCTGGAGTCTGCTGTCGCTCGGACAAGCCCAAAAAACCCCGGTTGCAGCTTTTGCCGTAGCAGGTATCAGCGCACCCTTGTGCACGGTCTGCTCCATGGAGGATTTTGCGGTCGCCGATCTGTCCGCCGGAGCCGATCCGGTGGATTTCGGATTCGTTTTCAACACCAAGTACACCTTTTATTTCGATTGCACCGGCAACACCGGTACCGCCTCCACGCTGATCCCCGACGCTACAATCGCCGTCCCCTACGTGCTGATCGACCGGTACAATCCGAATCCTCCCGCATCCGTGGTCGACGAAACGCAGCAGTTGTTCCGGATCGGAGACGGCGGTCTGATTCCACTACCCATGAGCACGGTCAACCGGACGTTTGCGTGTTTCACCGTGGAGGGGACAGGGGACGACGTCGAGTACCTGTGGGGGAACGCAGGCAATGGCGGCACGTCCACGGTGCCCACAACCTGCACCTCGTCAACCCCGAACCCACAAGTAGAGGAAATGCTGTGCGGAATCTACGGGCGATTCGACGATCCCAACGTTCTGACGGCCTGCTCGGGCATTACCGACCTGGCCGATATCGCCACGGCCTACCAGCCCGATACCGATGTCTCCGATTACGATGACTATACCCTGTACGGCGGTACCGGACGCCGCGTCATCACCGTCCCCATCGTCGATGCGGTCACCACCTCGGCGACCGGGACTATGGCCGTTTTGGGTTTCCGGCAGTTTCTCGTGACGCCGACTCCCAATCCGAATACCAGCTTGGGCAACGATCCGTCCGATGCGCACGGCCGCTTCAACGCGATCTACATTGGTAACGTAGCGCCTGTGAAACAGGGCTTCTATAATGCGCTGGTGCCTCCCGCGACTACCTCCGCGTGTGCAATTACCAGCGGTCCGGGAAAGGTGGTCCTGAACCAATGAGGCGGCGCCTTCGAAAATTTGCAAAATTCGGCAATGCCAATGGTGGGGCGGTCAATCCTGGCCGCAGCCGCCTTTTAGGCGCGCGAGCATGCCGCGAAGGCGCGCTCCAAAGGGATCTGAAACTGGCGAGGTTCTGGCGACCTGGGGGTCGCTTGCGGACGGGGGCGTCCGCCCCACAATTGTGGAGCAAACCGAGCTCTTTCCGCCCGCGAATCAATCTTCGCACCAAGCCAAAGCCAGGATTGGCAAGTGCCTCGAGGGTCCGCCGCACGGGAAACGGCCGACGCGGCCAAACCATCATCGAGGCGGCGATGTTTCTGCCGTTTCTGCTGGTTCTGCTGGTCGCCATGGAGCAGATCGCCAAACTCACGTACGTCTACTACAGCATTAGAAAGATCGAATACACCATTGCACGCTATATCGCGACACAGCAGGGTGTCGACTTCTGTGCGGGCACGGGCGATCCGTCCATTGCAGCCGCTATCAATCTCGGGCTGACCGGCACTACAGACGGTACGGGCACTCCCTTCGTACCGCTTCTGACACCGGATATGTTCGTCATTCAGCCGGAGCGGGTCGATTCGACGGGAGCCCCGGAGATTTGCACCTGTGACATCACCGGTTGCAGCGAGGGCTCCGGCGGCGGCTCCCCGACTTACATTACGGTGTCGATTCCATCCGGATATCCCATCGAGCCCATCATCCCTTTCACGACGCCTCAGACCATTCCGTTGGTTCCCCAAGTCAAGGTGCCCTATGAAGGAACGTAGGCGCCGCGGCCGGTCGGGACAGACAACCGTGGAATACGCGCTGTTGTTCGCCGGCGTGATCGTGCCGTTCACCTTCGGGATCATCTATGTCGCGGAACTTCTATGGGTCTGGCACAGCATGGTGGAGTTCACCCGGGACGGCACCCGCTATGCGACCACGCACTGCTGGGAGTCGGATGGCAGCAATGTGCTCGCGTATATGTACGCGAATGTGCCCCTTAACATTGAGCAGGCCCAGTTCAACCAGCCCAACCAAACCGCGGCCATTACCATCAACTACTACACAGTCGATCCAGACTCCGGCTCGCTGGATGATTTTTCCTGTGACGCCGACTGTACCGTTGGGTGTGTTCCCGACGTGGTCCAGATCAGCATTCAGAATTACACCTACACCACTTTTTTCACCACCTTCCTGCAGTTGCCCGGTATCTTGATGCCATCGTGGCCGGTTTCATTGCCGATGGAGAGCGCGGGGTGCGATGGAGCGAGTGAGACGGCTGCGTCGTCCGGGGGGTGTTTGCCATGATTCGCAGTAAATCGAAAGGTTCCCCAATATGCCTGTAGTCGTTTTCACCGCTTCCAGTGATGAACAGTTCCGAGAAATGGTGCGGGATCACCTGCTGAATATCCCCAACTCCAAAGTTGCGGCGGAATACCAGGAAGTCGCGGCCAATCTTTACATCCGCGTCATGCAGGACCTGGAGCGCAATCCGCACGCGGCTCTGATCATCGACCTCGCGGGCGATCCCGATGAATCCCTCAAGGCCCTCGAGCGGGTTAAGCAGTCCACGCCCGATCTCTACGTGATCGTTTCCCACTACCACGCGGATGGCGATACCGTCATCGCCGCCATGCGCGCCGGGGCCAACGAATTCCTGGTTCAGCCGCTCAAACGCACTGAATTCAAGGACGCCATTGCCCGCTTTGAGCGCGCCCCCAAGCGCACGGGGTCGGTAGAGAGCAAACTCGGTCGGATTTACACCTTTCTGGGGGCCAAGGGCGGGGTGGGCACGACGACCCTCGCGGTCAACTTCGCCACGGTTCTAGCCCAGCGCAAGCGAAACACCGTGCTCCTCGATCTGGACTGGGCCGGCAACGACGTCGCCATGCAACTCGGCGCCGCGCCGCAATACACATTAGCTGAAGTCGCGGAGAACCTTTCGCGTATGGACCAGGCGTTGTTCGAGGGCTTCGTCACACGCGATCCGCTGGGCATGTACATCGTCGGGCCCCCGGAGACGCTGGAACATCGCGGCTACTTCACCGAAGCCCATCTACGCGAATTCACCACGTTTCTCATCGAAAAGTACGACGATATCGTGATCGATGGAGGCAAGAACCTCAATGACGAAACGGTGATGGGAGCCTGTCAGGTGTCGACTACGGTGTTTATCGTGGTCCATCAGGATGTTCCCTGTATCCGAAACGCCCAACGCTATATCGGCGCCATGGTGCGCATGGGTTTCAGCCAGGACCAGATCCGCATCGTGGTAAATGAGTACACCAAGAAGGTCGGACCCAACCTGGCGAGCCTCGAACAAATCCAGCAGACCCTGAATCAGCCGGTATTTTACGGTATTCCAAGCTCCTCGGCCGTGCTCGCTGCGATCAACCGGGCGCGTCCCCTGGTCGCCGACCGCCAGGCCGCCCCGGAAATGGATCGCCTGTTCCGCGCTTTCGTAGACAAGGCTACAGGAGCAAAGACACCCAAAGTCATGCCGGCAGCAGTCGGAAAGACGGCGTGAGGAGTATGGCTGCCGCGCAGTCCGCAGACCACAAAAAACGATGGTCTGCGCCACGAGTGCTGGGGCGGCACGGCAGACCACAAAAAACGATGGTCTGCGCCACGGAGTGCTGGTGCGGCACGGCAGACCACAAAAAACGATGGTCTATCGAACGGGGCCGGACATGAGAAACTATAGGTTCAACCTCTATCACGGGAATATGATCCAACATGGGTAGTCGCGCGCCGGTTCGCCCAACTTCGGGCGCAGACCGCTGGTTCCAGTTTAAAAGTGAAGTCCATCAGAAGCTTGTCGCCACCCTTTCGCCCGATCAACTGAAGGCGATCAACAAGGACGGCGTCAAGAATCAGATCGGCACGATTATTGAGCGGCTCATCGTTGACGAAGGCATTCCGATGACCATGGTCGAGCGGGAGAAGCTCACCGAAGAAATCCTCGACGAGGTCTTCGGACTGGGACCGCTCGAACAACTGCTCAAAGATCCGACCATCAGCGACATTATGGTCAACGGCTACGACAATGTCTACGTTGAGCGGGCAGGACGCCTGGTCGAGACCAATATCCGGTTCAAGGATTCCCAGCACCTGCGCATGATCATCGACCGGATCGTCAGCGCGGTCGGGCGCCGGATCGACGATTCGTCGCCGATCGTGGATGCTCGTTTGGCCGACGGTTCGCGTGTTTGCGCCGTGATCCCGCCGCTTTCCCTGATCGGCCCGGTCGTCTCGATCCGCCGTTACGGGAAGAAGCTGCTGACCACCGAGGACCTGATCAAGAACGAGACGTTCACCACCGGCATGCTCGACTTCATGAGCGGCTGCGTGGAGGCGCGCCTCAACATCGTCATCTCGGGAGGTTCGGGCTCCGGCAAGACGACCCTGCTCAACACGCTCTCCCGCTTCATCCCGGAAGAGGAGCGCATCATCACCATCGAGGATACGGCCGAGTTGCAACTCCAGCAGAACCACGTGGTGCGGCTCGAAACGCGTCCTATGAACATTGAAGGCGCGGGAGCCATTACGCCGCGCGACCTGGTGATCAACACCCTCCGTATGCGTCCCGACCGCATCATCGTCGGCGAATCGCGCGGCGCTGAAGCGCTGGACATGCTGCAGGCCATGAACACCGGTCACGACGGCTCCATGACTACGGTGCACGCCAACGCTCCGCGCGACGCTTTCTCACGCCTGGAAACCATGGTGATGATGGCCAGCTCCAACGTTCCCGACCGCGTCATCCGCCAGCAACTGGCGTCGGCTATTCACATGGTCTGCCATGTCTCGCGCATGAGCGACGGTACCCGCAAAGTTACCGGCATCGCGGAAGTCATGGGTGTCAAGGGCGACCAGATCGAAATGCAGGACATCTTCATGTTCGATCGCGCAGGGGTTACCGAGCGGGGGAAAGTGGTGGGCAGCTTCCGGGCGTGCGGCAACATGCCGCTATGCCTCGAGCGCCTCCGCGGGTACGGTATCCGGCTCTCCAAGGCTATATTCCACGAAGTGCAAGAGGTCAAGGAGAAGAGCTAGATGCGTCCCGGTTTCCTCACAGCCTGTGGCAGAAGTCTCTCCGGCGCGCGAGAGCAGGCGAGAACTCCGGATAGCGGGAAGCCGCAAAAAAAAGGCTGCTCCGCAGCCGGCAGACTTTGGCCCTTTGAATTTCAACCTCTCGCGAAGCGGCGGGCACGTGTAACGGGGAAAGCACGTTTCTCCGGCTTCGTCTCGAATGGACGAGCGAAAGGCAAAGCCGCAGAAAGAGCCGCAACCCAGGCAGCTTCGCACACCAAAACCTGTCGCTGGAGCGACAAAAGCGACCAGGGGGTCGCTTGCGGACGTGGGCGTCCGCCCCACAAGAGGCCAAGGCCGAGAGGCTGCTCCGCAGCGACCCAGAGGGTACCCCGACCACAAAAAACGATGGTCTGCCCTACGGCAGGCCAAAGGCTTACTCCACCAAGCTTCTGCCACAGGCTGGTAACCACTCCCTTACGGTCGCCGCTCGGTAAGCGAGCGTTGAAGAGAGGTAAATAATGTTTGGGACCTTCATCACGTTCGGCATCATTTTCTCGCTGATCCTATATGGTGTGGCACACTACGCGTGGGTGATTCCGCAACAGGAGCAGGCTAAGGAACTGGCCGGCCGGTTGCGCGATCTGCGGATGGCCACCCGCTCGAAGACCCGGACGGGCTCGGATCTCATCCAGCGCGAGAGCAAAGGGGCTTTCGGCTTTCTCTCGGCGTTCTTCGAGTGGCTCGGCCTGCAGCGGCGCCTTCAGGTAATGATCCGCCAGGCAGATTTGAAGTACAAACCTACCGACGTTCTGGCTCTGAGCGTCATCAGCGCGGTGGTGGTGTATCTTCTGCTGGGCTTCGTCCTGGATCTTTACCTGCTGCGATTGATGATCTCTCTCCTGGTGGGCGCGGCGCCGGTCTTCTATATTTCGAAGGTTCGCTCTCGCCGGATGGCTAAATTTGAAGAGAATTTGCCGGACGCGATCGATCTATTCACCCGTACCATGCGCGCGGGCCATAATATTCACAGCGGTCTCGAAACCATTTCCACGGAAACCAGCGATCCGATTAAGAAAGAATTCAAGAAGGTCATGGAGGAACTGGCCCTCGGCTCGCAGATCGAAGCTGCCCTGCATGGTCTCGGTGAGCGCGTGCCGATCATCGATCTCAAATTCTTCGTCACCGGCCTGATCCTGCAGCGGCAGACGGGCGCCAACATGGTCGCGGTTCTCGAAAACCTCTCCACGCTGATTCGCGAGCGTCTCAATATGGCCGCGAAGATGAGAGCGCATACCGCCCAACAGCGTTTTTCCGCGGGACTGCTGTGCACCATGCCCCTGGTCGTCGGCCTGGGATTCTGGGTACTCAAGCCCGAATATATCAGGCTGCTGTGGACCGATCCGATCGGCAGCAAATTCCTGACGTACGCGATTATCTCGGAAATTATCGGTATTATCGTCATCCGTAAGCTGGCCAATATCAAGGCCTGAGGTCCATTATGCTGATTCTGGTATTTATTCTCGCTTTCGCCACCATCGTCGGCTTGGTCTGGACCGGCACGCAAATCTTCCAGGAACAGGAAGATCCGGTGGGCGATCGTCTGGCGGAGTTGCAGACCAACTCCATGGTGTCGACCCAGCGTGGGAGCGCCCAGCGCCGGAAAGCGGGCGGAGGCTTCCTCAATCGCTTCGTTTACGTCATCGCCTTGATACCGGGCGCGGACGGCTGGATTCGCGACAATGAGAAGAAGCTCGCGCGCGCCGGCGTCCGCAATAAGGCTGCGGTGAACGTCTTCGTGGTTTGCTGCTTCGTTTTCATGGTGCTGCTCATGGCCGGCATGGCATGGCTGCAGCGCGGCAATACGCCTGCCTCGATGCTGGGCGGCCTCTGCGCGGCGTTCATTATCGGCTTCATGGGACCCTCCATGGTGCTGGGCCGGATGGAAAAGCGATACCGCAAGAAACTCCAGGAAGCGCTCCCCGATACCGTCGATATGCTCGGCATCGTGCTCGGCACCGGGCTGGCGCTGGACCAGGCCATGGTCCGGGTCAGCGACGAAATGCAATACATTTACCCCGCGCTGGCAAGCGAATTCTACACGGTTGTCATGCAGGTTCGTGCGGGCCAGGAGCGAGCGTCGGCTTTCCAGCAACTCGTCCGCCGCACGGGACTCGAAGACATCAAGTCGCTCTCGGCCATGATCATCCAGAGTGAGCGCTTCGGCACCAGTTTGTCGCAGGCGCTGAAAGTCTATGCGGACGCGCTCCGCACTCGCCGGAAGCTGCGCGCCGAAGCCGCGGTCGGAAAGGCCGGTATCAAGATGCTGTTCCCGATCGTTATTTTCATTCTGCCGGTGCTGTTCGTCATCACGCTGGTGCCCGGCATGTTGAGTGTGCTGCATGATTTGAAGACGCTGGGCGGCGGCAGCGCCGGCGGTCTGCGCTAACAACGGCCGCTACGCGTTAGCTTTTGTTGCGGACGCCCACGTCCCGGAAGCGACCCCCTGGTCGTCCTTGTCGTGCAAGCCTCGGGGGCGCCCAAGTCATTTCAAATAAATCCGGGACATAAATTTCATTACGTTTGAATTGCCTATGTAGTGCAATGTAAAAAGATTGCGTTGTTGACTAATGGTATTGAAAATTACTATCCTTTTCGGTACCATCTAGAAAATACCCTAGGTTTTGGCTTAGCCAATCTGTGACCGGCGAGGTACTTGTTCCCTACGAGCGTACCTCGTCTCACAGCCTGCAATTCGATTCCGGTTTCCGAGAAGGAAGTGCCATGAGTGGTACGGTTCTGATTCTAGACGACAACACGGGCGTCCTGGAACTTACTGCTCTTTACCTCAAAAGCAGAGGATTTGCTACGTTCATGTGCGCCTCGGCTGCATCCGCTTTAGAAAAGTTCCGTGAAGCTGATGGCGTCGTCGAGATTCTCATTGCCGACGTGAGTTTGCCCGATGGCAGCGGTGTCGAAACCGCAGTTCAGCTAAAGGCCTTGGCGCCCGCATTGAAAATTCTCCTGGTCTCCGGATACTCGCTTGATGACCTGAGCGCCACCGACGATTCGCTCTACCATCGCCTGCCGGTCAATGACGTGCGATTCCTCCGCAAGCCGTACTCCGCGCAGGACCTGATCGCAAGTTTGCTTGAATTATCAAACGCGCCGCAGGCCAAGGGCGCGAACGTCCCCCACAGTAAGATCGTGTATGACGCGCTGGAACGTCAGGCTGGATTACTGGAACTGGCGCACGATGCCGTGATCGTTCGAAGTTTCGACGGTCGGATTCGCTACTGGAACCACGGAGCCGAATCCCTCTATGGCTGGTCGAAGAAACAGGCGATCGGGAGGTTGTCCCACAAACTGCTGAAAACCGTCTTCCCGGAGCCCTTCGAAAACATTGAAAGGGCGCTGCGCCAGACTGGCCGCTGGGAGGGAATACTCCGTCACGTAACCAGCAATGAGAGTATCGTGGTGGTCTCCAGCCGTTGGGCGGTTCGAATCGCGGCCGTCCGGAACACTGAGGACGACGAGATCGAAATCCTCGAAATCAACCGTGACATCACCCTCCAGAAGCAGGTGGAGGAGGGGTTCCTGGGAATTAACCGGCAACTCGAGTCGCGAGTCGAGGAACTCCATCGCGCCGAACAGAGGTTCCGCGCTTTGTTGGAATCGGCGCCGGACGCGATGGTGATCGTCGATGGCAGCGGCCAGATCATTCTGGTCAACGCCCAGACCGAGAAGCAATTCGGTTATACGCGCGATGAGCTACTGGGTCAAACTGTGGACATGTTGACGCCGGAACGCTTCCGCGGACGTCATCCGGCACTTCGCTCCGGCTACGCCGCCGGGCCGCACGTACGCCCCATGGGGCAAGGTCTCGAACTCTTCGGTTTGCGCAAAAACGGCGAGGAGTTTCCCATCGAAATATCGCTGAGTCCCATCGAGACCGCCGAAGGAGTGCTCATCAGCAGTTCTATTCGTGATATCTCCGAGCGCAAGCATTTCGAAAAAGCGCTCCACGCGAAGAATATTGAACTGGAAAACGCTGACCGGGCGAAAGATCAGTTTCTCGCCAGCGTGAGCCACGAACTGCGGGCGCCGCTCCACACGATTATCGGCTTTGCCGACCTGTTGGCCGAGCAGGTGGCAGGGCCGTTGAACGGCGACCAGACCCACTTTGTCCAACACATTGTCAGCGACTCCCAGCATCTCCTGGCGCTGATCAACGACATCCTCGATCTCAGCAAGATCCAGTCCGGCGGGCTGCAACTGCGCTGGGAGATCTTTGAAACCTCCGCGGCCATCGAGGAGGTAGTCTCCTCAGTGCGGCCTCAGGTGCAGGCCAAATCCATTCATCTCGAGATCAGCGCGGGGGGCTGTCACAAGCTCCACGCCGACCCTCTGCGTTTCAAACAGGTCCTGTATAATCTGTTGAGCAACGCCATTAAATTCACTCCCGACGGAGGTTGCATCCGAATCGAGGCCGAACATCGTGATCCCTTCGTGCAGATTGCGGTGAGTGACAGTGGCATAGGCATTCCCAAGGAACAGCAGGCAAAGGTGTTCGATCGGTATCACCAGGTCCTGGCGGCGACCAGAAGTGCGCACCCCGGCACCGGTCTCGGACTTCCGATCACGCGGGCATTAGTGGAGCACCACGGCGGCCGCATCTGGCTCGAAAGCGAGCACGGCAAGGGCAGCCGGTTTACTTTCACGCTTCCGGCAGCATCCCAGGCAGCAACGGCGCGAGCTCAGTCAGGTGTTGCCTAAGGCTGCGCAGAACCACCGGCTTCACGATATACCCGCTGAAACCTGCCGTGAGCAGCCGCTCCCGGTCGGCGCGGTGCGCGCTATCCGTCACAGCCACAATGGCCCGATCTTTCAAACGCTCATCCAGTCTCATCTGCCGCACCGCGGCATACCCATCGGAAACAGGCAGTTCCACGTCCAGCAGGATGAGGTCCGGCACCTTCACGCGAGCGATTTGGACCGCTTGCGAACCGGTCGCAGCCTCGAATACCTCGAAGCCTTCATGCTCCAGGAGTATGCGCAGCAATTCGCGTCCACCCGCCATGCCGTCAGCTACCAGAACTGTCCTCATTTATGTGGAATGTTTAGCACGCTATCCGCCAACTCATAACTTACTTAGTTTCTGTGTTCTATAGAAATTTGGGGCTGAATCTGGGTGTCTACACTCAGGAGTGGGTTAAAAAGCAACACAATTCCTATGTTGTGCGGCTGATCGAGCGATTTCGATCAGGCCACTACAGAATTCCGGCCGGGATTCGGATGGCCGTCCTGCTAGCCTAACAGATCGGAAACCTTGGAGAGAAGCGCCGGAAACGTAAACGGCTTCGCCAGGAAGTTTGCTCCCGCCGCTACCTTCCCGGCAATCAGGTTGCGGTCGTACCCTGACATATATAGCAGGGTCAAGTCCTTTCGGCGGCTCACCAGTTGGTCCGCCAGTTCCGGACCGCTGATTCCGGGCATCATCACGTCGGTCAGAAGAAGATCGATTTGACGGGATTGGGCCAGCATCAGCGCTTCTTGCTGCCGAATGCCGTGACCAGCGAAATATTCTCGCCGATCTGCGCGCGGAGCATATTCTCCATGGCCTTCACGACTGCGTTGCAATCGAGTACGCGAGGCTGGAGCACCTGCTTACCGCTGAAGGCGAGCAGTTGCGCGGTGAGAGATGCGGCGCGCGCTGCCGCCTTTTCAATCTCCTGCAGGCTCTTCAGTCCCGGGCTGCCGGCCAACTCCTGCTTAGCAAAGTTGACGTGGCCGCCAATGACGGTCAAGGCACGCTTTCCACTGTTACGGCGCCGCCGCCCTGAACACCCGCTCCAGAGAGCTCCTGAGATTGCCGACGCCGGTGGCGGCGGGATCCTGTGGATTATCGGGGAAGACTTCGAAGATTCCGCGACCGACGATTTCCGCCCGGATGGTCATGGTCGCCCGGAGATAGGCATCGCTCACCGCTACAATTCGCAGGTCGGGCGCGAGAACGAGGTGCAGGCCGGGCGCCGATTCGAATAGCAGCCTGAAGTCAGGAGACAAGTTGTGACCGACCGAATCCAAAGATAGTGTCCTAAAGACGCTCTAACGAATTGTATCGAATCAGCGGCTGTCTAGGGCACCATTGAGGCCAGGCGGGATTCGGCGCTCAACGAAAAACTCATTGTAACGGGTCAGCGCCCGTTCAAACTCCACCCTTCGGTCCGGGCTTTTTTCAGCGCCGAATCTTTCACGCGCGACCGCTAATTCCTTATGTAGCGCTTCCTCGATCTGCTCGCGAGTCATGGCTAAATACCGTCTGAGGAAGGTCCTTTTGTATCTATCGTTTGCTTTACGTAAAGATTATGGAATCTTTATAATAGCACGCCAACTAGAGAATACCCTTGGACTCTGGATTCCTTCGCCATCGAGACAACGTTCCATTCCCCTCGCATCAGTTACCTTGGCCGGGATGCTAAGGTAGCCTGGAGGCCCAGCGATCGATTGGGGCCCTGAATAGCGCATGCCCCAACAAGGATCTCCGCCCAAGGCCGACGGCTCGGGAAGTTTTCTCGCGAGGGAATTCTTCGACAATCTAGGACCGGGTCTGATCACCGGCGCGGCCGACGACGATCCCTCAGGCATCTCCACTTATTCGGTCACGGGCGCACAGTTCGGGCTCGCCGCGCTATGGACCGCCGTATTCTCTTTCCCGCTGATGGCTGCGGTCCAACTGATGTGCGCGCGCTTAGGGATAGTCACCGGACGGGGCCTCGCGGGCGTGATTCGACGCCGCTATCCACGATGGGTCCTCTGGTCGTCGTGCGCAATCCTACTGGTCGCCAACGTCTTCAACATCGGGGCGGATCTGGGCGGGATGGGTGATGCGCTCGAAATGGTCACGGGCATCAAGGCTTACATCTGGAGCCCTCTGCTTGCAATTGCCATCGTCGCCGGCCTGATTCTGCTCTCCTATCGACGCATCGCGAGGATTTTCAAATGGCTCACCCTGGCGCTGTTCGCTTATGTCATCACTGCCTTTCTGGTCAAACCCGACTGGGGCGCGGTGCTGCACGCCACGCTGGTCCCGCAGATCCAATGGACCAAAGCCTATCTGGCGGTGCTGGTCGGAATTCTCGGCACTACGATCTCCCCGTACCTCTTCTTCTGGCAGGCGTCGCAGGAGGTCGAGGAGGAGCGGGCGAGGGGACTCCATTCCGTGACCGAACGCCGCGGCGCCACTCCCAAGGAGATGACGTCCGCGTCGGTCGACGTCTTTACCGGAATGTTCTTCTCGAATTTCGTGATGTATTTCATCATTCTCACTACCGGAACCACGCTGCACGCCCACGGCATCACGCATATCGACACCGCGAAACAGGCGGCCGAAGCCTTGCGCCCGCTGGCCGGCGAGCAGGCTTATCTGCTCTTCACGCTCGGGATCATCGGCACGGGAGTTCTCGCGGTGCCGGTTCTGGCCGGGTCGAGCGCGTATGCCGTAGCCGAGTCGGCGGCGTGGGCAGCGTCGCTGGGGACTCCTCCCAAGGTGGTGCGCAAGTTCTATTGGGTCCTGGCGGTTGCGGTGGTAGTGGGGATCACGTTGGAGTACATCGGCCTCAGCGCGGTTCAGATGCTCTTCTATTCGGCGGTGTTGAACGGCATCCTCGCGGCTCCGCTGATCGTGCTGGTGGTGTTGCTGACCAGCGACCCTACGGTAATGGGCGAGTGGGTCAATCCGCGATGGATGCAGGGGTTGGGATGGCTCGCGGCCGCCGTCATGACATTCGCGGCAGTAGCGCTTTTCGTAGTGTGAGCGAGATTTTCGGACGGAGGGCTCCGCTTCTGACGGATACTGGGACTTAAGGCACTGCAGATGAAACTCTACTTCGCAGTACTGGCGCTCGGCACAGCTTGTCTGTCGGCGCAGACCGGGCCTGTCACGGCTATCGCAAATGTTGGAGCACGACAATCCACGAGCCTGGACGGCAAGTGGAAGGCGATTGTCGATCCTTACGAATTCGGCTACTACGACTTCCGTCTCCAGCCGTCGAAGGAAGGCTACTTCCGGGACGCCAAGCCGAAAAATCCCAGCGAGCTGATTGAGTACAACTTCGATACGTCGACAGCTCTCGAAGTCCCGGGCGATTGGAATTCACAGCGCGACAGCCTCTTCTTCTATGAAGGCACCATCTGGTATCGACGCCTGTTCGACTATCAGGCTAAGCCTGGCCAGCGCACCTTTCTGCATTTCGGCGCGGCGAATTACGAAGCCATTGTGTATTTGAACGGCGAAAAACTGGGGAGTCATACGGGAGGGTTTACGCCGTTCGCGTTCGAGATTACAGGAAAGACGAGGGAAAAGGGCAATTCGGTAGTCGTGAAGGTGGATAACAAGCGCCACCGGGAAGCAGTCCCCACGGTCAACACGGACTGGTGGAATTACGGGGGCCTGACGCGCAGTGTAACTCTCGTCGAGTTGCCGGCCACCTTTGTGCAGGATTATTTCGTTCAGTTAAAGAAGGGCTCGTCCCAGGAGATCGCCGGCTGGGTCAAACTCAACGGCAGCGGACGCGCGGGCCAAAAGGTGACGGTGCGCATTCCCGAGGCTAACGTTTCTGCGTCGGTGACGACGGATGCCACGGGATATGCCGCGATCGACGTGCCGGCGAAACTGACACTTTGGTCGCCGGAGAATCCCAAGCTGTATGACGTGGCGATTGCCGCCGAAACCGATTCCGTGCATGACCAGATCGGGTTCCGGACGATCGAGACCAGAGGTACCGATATCCTCCTTAATGGCAAGTCTGTGTTTCTGCGCGGCATCTCGATTCACGAAGAAGCTCCGTTCCGCGGCGGGCGCGCCTGGAGTCCGGAAGATGCGCGTACGCTGCTCGGCTGGGCCAAGGAACTGGGCTGCAACTTTGTGCGGTTGGCGCACTATCCGCATAACGAAGCTATGGTGCGCGAGGCGGATCGTATGGGCCTGATGGTGTGGTCGGAGACACCGGTCTACTGGACCATTGCATGGGAGAACCCGGAGACTTTCGCGAACGCAAGCAATCAACTGGCGGAGAGTATGGCGCGCGACAAAAACCGTGCCGCTATCATTCTGTGGTCGGTGGCTAACGAGACGCCGGTGGGTGAGGCGCGCAACGCGTTCCTGCGCAAACTGGCTGCACAGGTTCACGCCGCCGATCCAACCCGCCTGGTCACGGCGGCCATGCTGCACCACGGTGACAGCTTGCCTACGCAGGGCCATGTCGATACCATTGACGATCCGCTCGGGTCGGACCTCGACGTCCTGGGCTGCAACGAGTACCTGGGATGGTACGACGGATTGCCCGACAAGGCCGACACCACGGAATGGCGCTCCGGTTACAATAAGCCCCTGATCATGAGCGAATTCGGCGCCGACGCTTTATATGGATTGCACGGCGATTCCATGGCCCGCTGGACTGAAGAATACCAGGAGAACGTGTTCCATCACCAGATCCGGATGCTCGACCGCATCCCGTTCCTTCGCGGCACTACACCGTGGGTCCTGATGGATTTTCGCAGCCCGCGCCGGACGATGCCGGAAATACAGGACTACTTCAACCGGAAGGGTCTCATTTCGCTGCGCGGCGAGAAGAAGAAGGCGTTTTTCGTGATGCAGGAGTTCTATCAGAAGAAAACGCTGCAGGCGCAATAGGCGAGCTCAGTCGTAAACAAAATGGAGGACCTTCTTCAGGTCCTCCCAGGCTTCGCGTTTGGCGTCCTGGTTGTAAGGACGCAGCAGATAGGACGGATGGTAGGTCACGATCAGCGGGATATCGCGCCACTTGTGCCAGCGTCCGCGCAGTTTGGTGACGCCATCTTTGCCGCCCAGCAGCGCTTTTGCCGCCGTCGATCCGAGGGCGCAGATGGCCTTCGGCTGGATGACGCTCAACTGCCGGAAAAGGAACTGACCGCAGATCTCCATCTCGTCGGGTTCGGGGTTGCGATTATCCGGCGGGCGGCATTTCACCACGTTGCAGATGTATACGTCCGGGCGTAGCAGAGGGATGCCTTCCTTCTTCGCGGTGCCTTCGATCATCTGGGTGAGCAATTGGCCGGCGCGGCCGACGAAGGGAATGCCTTGTGCGTCCTCATCCGCGCCCGGGCCTTCCCCTACGAAGACCAATTTGGCCTGTTCGTTACCGACGCCGAAGACGATCTTGTGGCGTTGTTCGTGCAGGCGGCAGCGATGACAATCGCCGATATCTTCGATAATGCGGAGCAAGGTATCGCCCGCGGGAGCCATAGGGGGCAGTGATGCCGGGAGCGATGCCGCGAGCGCTGCGGGCAGTGGTGGAAGTTTGGCCATTTCGATAGGCGTCGGTTCTCGACGGTAGATTTCCTTGAATCCCAGGTCGCGATAGAACTCCAGTTGTTTGCGCAGCTGTTGGGCGTCCATTTATTTCATGGCTGCGCTCGCGGCGAGGCGCAGCGTGAGTACCTGATCGAGAATGCGGTCCGCAATTTCCCGTTTGGGCGCGCGGGCCACTGGGATGGTTTCGCCGGACCGCAGCACCAGCAGCACCTCGTTATCCTCGGAGTCGAAGCCGGTGCCGGAGCCGCCCACTCGATTGGCGACGAGCATGTCGCAATTCTTGGACTCCAGCTTGCGACGGGCTTCCTCTTCCAGGCGTTCGGTTTCGGCGGCAAACCCGATCAGGATGCGGTCGCCTTTTCTGCGTCCGAGCTCCTGAAGAATATCGGGCGTGGGGTCGAGTTCGAGCGAGAGCCGCATGGCCGACTTCTTGAGTTTCTGCGCGGACGCGTTGGCCGGACGAAAGTCGGCTACGGCGGCGGATTTCACGATGACGGTCGCGTCTTCCAGGTGGTCGAAGACGGCTTTGCGCATCTCCTCGGCGGTCTGGACGTCGATGCGCGTGACGCCGTCCGGTGCCGGCAGATGGACCGGACCGGCGATGAGCGTCACGGCCGCGCCGCGACAGGCGGCAGCCTCCGCCACGGCGAAGCCCATTTTTCCGCTGGACCGGTTGGAGATGAAGCGGACTGGGTCGATGGCTTCGCGGGTCGGTCCGGCGGTGATCAGAAAATGCTCGCCGTCCAGGTCCTGTGCGTGTTCTGGTGCGAAGACTGCATCCGCAATCCGTTCGGGATCGGCCAGGCGTCCTGCGCCAGTTTCCCCGCAGGCGAGATAACCAGAATCGGGTTCGATGATGAGGTGTCCGCGTTCGCGCAGGATGGTCACATTGGATTGGGTGGCGGGGTGGGCCCACATTTCTTTGTTCATCGACGGGGCCAGCGCCACTCGCCCGGTGAAGGCCAGGTAAGTGGTGGTGAGGAAGTCGGTGGCAAGTCCGTGGGCGAATTTGGCAAGAATATCGGCAGTGGCGGGGGCGACCAGCAGGACCTCGTTCTCCCGGGCAATGGCGATGTGTTCGACCGAACTCGCCAGGGTGTCGTCCGCGGTGGCGGAGGAGAAGAGCGTGGAGATGACTTTCTGGCCGGTCAGGGTGGCGAAAGTGAGGGGCGTGATAAATTGCTGGGCGGCGCTGGTCATGACCACGCGCACTTTAGCGCCCCTCTGGATGAGAACGCGAGCTACTTCGGCGGATTTGTACGCCGCGATTCCTCCGCCAATGCCTAGGATGATGTTCATGCTGGCTTGGGTTGGCAGACCACAAAAAACGATGGTCTGCCACGGTCTGGTTTACAAGGTGATGTCTTCGACGGGGACGACAACTTCCGGAACGATCAGGTCGTACTTCACCAGACCACGGCGCACTTCTTCGGTGGCGATGACTGTCGGCTTCTTGGACGAAGTCGGCAGGAAGGGGCGGCTGCCACCCTGGAGTTGCCGGGCGCGTTTGGCGGCCACAATGATGAATCGATAAGTGCTTTGCTCCGGATCGTCGGGAATGGAGCAGTGGGCGTTATTGCGGGGTGCGTCGGACATCGTTTACCTCTTCTTTTCTTCAACCAACTCGAAAGTTCTCAGGATCGGCCTGATCTTGTCTTCGATTCGCGTTCTGCGGACCCGCTCGGCTCGCACGATGGACCCGAGCGTCTTGGCCGACTCGTCAATATCTTCATTGATCAGAACGTAATCGTATAAATCGTAATTGCGGATTTCCCGGGCGGCGTCGGCCAGCCTGCGCGCGATCACCTGGTCGGAATCCTCTCCCCGATAGCGCAGCCGGTGTTCCAGGACTTGCCGGGAGGGCGCCAGGACAAAAATCGTAACTGCGTCGGGGATGGTCTCTCTTAATTGTGCCGCACCTTGCACGTCAATGTCCAATACGAGATCTTTGCCGCTGGCACGGGCTTTGGCCAATTCGGAAACGTGGGTCCCGTAGTAGTTCCCGAAAACATCGGCATACTCCAGGAATTCCTGGTTAGCGAGGCGGTTCTCGAAGTCCTCGCGGGAGGTGAAGTGGTAGCTGGTGCCGTCGACCTCATGGCCACGTGGTTTACGGGTGGTATACGAGATGGAGAAGCAGAGGTTGGGCACCTCCTGCATCAGCCGGTTGACCAGCGTCGACTTGCCGGAGCCGGACGGTGCGGAAATAATGAAAACGACACTCATTCAATATTGAGGGACTGCTCGCGAATCTTGTCGATCTCGGCCTTGGCTGCGAGTGCCAGGTCGGTGATGGTCAGGCCCAATTCGCCCAGTCCGCCGGTCTTGGAGAGGACCGTATTGGCTTCGCGGTTCATCTCCTGCAGGAGGAAATCGAGCTTCTTGCCGGCTTCGCCGCCGTTGTTCAGCAGATCTTCCACCTGCGAGGCGTGGGTTTTCAGGCGCAGCAGTTCTTCGCTGACGTCGCTACGCTCGGTCATGATGGCGGCTTCCTGGGCGAGGCGCTGCGGCTCGATGCCGGCGCCCTTCAGCAACTCCCCGAGCCGCTCCTTGAGCCGCTTCTGGAACGCAGGAGTGGCTTTGGACCGGATCTTTTCCATTTTCGCGGCGAGCTCGATGATGTTCGCGGAGCGCTGGCGAATCTCCGAGGCGATGGTAGCTCCCTCGCGCACACGAAACTTGTCGAGTTCATCGATGGCAGCGTCGACGGCCTCTTTCAGGGGTGTTTCGAAGCTCTCGTCGAGATCGCGCCCGTTTTCGGCCAGGAGAATGCCGGGAATGCGCAAGGCTTCGTTGAGGTCGGGCTCACACTTCAGGCTGTACTTCTCGGAAGCCTCCCGGAAACCCTTGAGCCAGGCATCGAGCAGATCGTAGTTCAGGCTGGCATTGCCGTTGCGGTTGCCGGAAAAGGAAATCTGAGTCTGGACGTGCCCGCGAGAGAGGCGCGATTTCAAGAGCGTGCGAATGGCCGGTTCGAAGGCGTCGAGAGCGGCGGGGATGTGGAAATGCAGATCGAGTCCGCGGTGATTCACGCTCTTGAGGCTGACTACCAGTTCGCCTTCCGGGAGTTCGCGGCGGACGCGGGCAAAGCCCGTCATGCTTTTCACGCTCATGTGAGGGACCGCCGAAACAGGGGCCGCGAATGCACGCGAATGCACGCGAATGAAAGGCCGCCACTACAGAAACTGCGCGGTTCGGAGGCTGCTCCGCAGCGACCCAGAGGGTGCCCCGACCACAAAAAACGATGGTCTGCCCTACGGGTGAGTTTCAGACCCCTTCGGAGCGCGGTTTCGCGGGGTGCTCGTACGGCTGAAAGGCGGCTGCAGCCAGGATTGGCTGCCCTACAGCAGGAATTAAAGATCAATGGCAACTCCAGTATCTATGAATTGTAGTTCGTGCAGGCGACGGTAGATGCCGTCCTGGTTTACCAGTTCGTCGTGCGTGCCGGTTTCGGCGATGCGCCCGCGATCCAGGACGACAATCTTGTCAGCCTTGCGAATGGTCGAAAGACGGTGGGCGATGACGATGACCGTCCGGTCGCTCATGAGGTTGGTGATGGCCTGTTGCACGGCCAGTTCGGATTCGGTGTCCAGGTGCGAAGTCGCCTCATCGAGAATCAGGATGGGGGCATTCTTGAAGATGGCCCGGGCAATCGCGAGGCGCTGCCGCTGGCCTCCGCTCAAGTTTACGCCACGCTCGCCGATCATGGTGTCGTAGCCTTGCGGCATTCGTTCGATGAACTCCGCGGCGTTGGCGGCCTCGGCAGCTTTGCGCAAGACGGTCCGGTCAGCAGCGGCCGTTCCGTACGAGATATTGTTGGCGATAGTGTCGTTGAAGAGAAACGTATCCTGCGAGACGATTCCCACATTGTGACGGAGGGAAGCGAGGGTGAGGTCGCGGAGGTCGATCCCGTCGATGCGCACCGCGCCCGAAGTGACGTCGTGAAAGCGGGGGACAAGATTCGCGAGGGTGGTCTTTCCCGCACCGCTGGGACCGGCGAGCGCGACGACTTCGCCGGCTTTGACTTCGAGGTTGATGGATTCGAGCTGATAAGTGGACCCGGTCGAAGCCGGATAACGGAAGCGCACGTTGTCGAAGACGATGCTACGGGAGAAGGTGACGAGTTTGATCGCCGCCGGCTTCTCGACGATATCGTCTTTGCGGTCCAGATATTCGAAGACTTTTTCCGACGCTCCGATGGCCTGTTCGAAGATGTTGTGAATCCCGGTGAGCCGCTTGACGGGCTCGTACATCATGAGCAGGGCGATCAGGAAGCTGGTGAAGTGGCCGGCGGTGAGGGTGCCCTCTTTGGCTTCATTGCGGGCGTACCAGAGCAGGGCGCAAACGGTGAGCGCGCCGAAGATCTCGATCAGCGGCGAGGCCACTCCCTGCTGCAAGGTGTAGCGGAGATTGGTGCGCAGGAGGCTCCGGGCGGCTTTGCGGAAACGCCCAGCTTCATAGGACTCGGCCGAGAACGCCTTCACGACCTGGTGTCCGGTGATGCTTTCCTGCAGAATCTGATTGAGCTCGCCGGTATGATCCTGGGTGCGGCGGCTGGTGCGGCGGATGCGTTTGCCCAGGCGGGCGGTCGGCACCAGCACGAAAGGGAGAACCGTGAGGCTGAAAAGGGCGAGCTTCCAATCCTTGCTGATGACCACGAACAGGCAACCGAGAATGGTGAACGATTGCCGGAAAAGGTCCGCCAGCATCGTGGAGGTGGCGACCTGAATCTTATCGATGTCGTTCATCACCGAGGACATCAGACGGCCGGTCGGATTGGTTTCGAAGAACGTCGCGCCCTGGCGCAGGAGCTTGTCGAAGACCTGGTTGCGAATGTCCATTACGGCGGAGCAGCCGGCGTAGTTGATGAGGTAACTTGCCAGGTAGTCGCAGATGCCTTTGCCCACGAAGACCGCGATGATGGCGAAGGCTACCATGCTCCAGACGTTGGAGAAGCCGGAGGGGACAATCTGGTCGAGGTAGATGGGCGTGTCGAGAAAAGGCAGATGGGTCAGTTCGACCCGCAGGTCCGGCGTGGCCGGTTGCAGTACGCGATCCATCACGGGACTGAGGAGCAGCGCCATCAACCCGGTGGCGGCTCCGACGCAGGCCATCAGAACGACGGCGACCGCGATCAGCGCCACATATTTCCGCGAGTAGCCGAGCAGGCGGCGGCGAACGCTCATGCCGGGACCCTCACATGATCGACCCGCACATGATCGATGGCTGCAATGACGCGTTCCGCTGCCACGCCGCCGATCGGCCCATCGGCCTGGACGACTTCGCCGCGCGTGCTCCAAGGGCCCCAGATGGCGGGATCGGAAGGGCCGAAGATCACGACTGGAGGCACGCCCAAGGCCGCGGCCATGTGAGCGGGTCCGGAATCGTTGCCGACGAAGAGGCTGGCGCCGGCGATCAGCGTCTTGATCTCGTTGAGGCGCGCGCCGGAAATGCTGGTCCAGCCGGTGAAGGCGGAAAGATCCTGATCCTGTGCGGCGATGAATACGGATTCAATCTGGTGATGCTCGCGCAGATATTCGGCTACGCGGAGGAACCCGGCCGGCGTCCAAGTCTTTTCGGGTGTGGCCGCAACCGGATGAATGACCGCGTAGGGGTCGCGATGCTTCCGGGCGGGAGTTGCGAAGAGACGGGCTCCCGGAACATCGCACACGGGCACGCCCAGATAGAACATGGCAGTGGCCATGTGCTCGGCGGTGTGAACCTTGCGGTCCGATTGCAGAATCTCCTGCGCGGTAGGGATGCGAAGGTTATAGGCGGCGCGGCGCTTGAAGTGATCGAACCCGGCGCGGTGCTTAGCTCCGGACATCAACGTCAGACGGGCGGCGGTGTTTCCGCCATGAAAATCGAGGGCGAGTTGCGGGTCAAAGCTCCACACCGCGCGAAGAGAGGGCGGCAGGATGCGGGAAACGTCGGGATTGCCTTCGAAGACCGCCTGCCAGTCCGGTTCGACGACGACGCCGATTTCGATGGCCGGCCGGCTCTGTTTGAGGAGATGGATGGCGGGTGTGGAGAGAACGCAATCGCCGAGAGACCTCAGGCGCACGACGAGGACTCGCGCGGCGCCGGAGAGCGGGGATGAGTCCGGAGATGAGTCCTCAATCTTCAATGGTGGCCTCATCGATCAGCATGATTGGAATATCATCCCGGATCGGATAGAGGCGATGACACTGCAGGCAGCGCAAGCCGCTGCTATCGGGTTTGAGTTCCAGATTGCCGCGGCAAGCGGGGCAAATAAGGATCTCAAGCAATTCCGGACTGATCGGCATAGTGTTGAATCTACCAGTTTAGCGCGACGCAGATTGCGGGGATTGGCCGTCTTTGGTTTGGCTCCGGTTAGTGCGCCGGAGCATCGAGGTGCGTCTTCGGCATAAGGGAAACATAAAGTGGGTTCAATGGAAATTTTAGTGTTTTCGAAATTCCTGAGGATTAACGCTGAGCGGTAGCGATGCGAGTGTTGACGTTCTTTGCAGACCGCCATGAAGCATAAAGGAAACGTTAAGTGGGTTTGATCGTGTATCTTTTCGGGCGGAGTCTCTCTGGGTGCGCACTGCGTGCCTTTCGGAAAGCCAATCAGCAGCAGATAAACGCAGATAAACGCGGATAAGAAAAAGCAATTGGCGGTGTGGGGCGTTTTCATTTCTGGTCTGGTCGTCGAGTTCTTTTGCGCGGACGCGCCGGCGCGACAGTTAATGAGCGTTCGGATCAACGACACTTTTGCTCTCCTGATTCGACGGTAGCAGAGCAGGCTGGGCGCCGGATAGGGGGCTTGATGATTTTAAGAGAGATAGATCTGAAAAGGTGTTGTTATCGCCGATTAGATATGAAGGCGACCGAGCGAGTCATATATGTCAAATGACGGCGGCTGACGCGGCTGAGGCCAACTGCAACCAGCAGCAGTGGCAGTTAGTGCTTCGATTCCCGTTAGCGCTACCATGCTTTCGTAGATTTACGGGCTTTAGGGCACCACGCACGGCGCGCAGGTCCGCGGTGTCGCACCGCAGTCGGGCTGGGTTGCACTCCGGTCGACACACTAGTAAATCGGCGATCACACCAGACCAGCTTCCCAATATCGCCGTTTATCCGGCCACTTGACGTTACGGCCACGTGGGTTACCTCCGGATGCCAGCCAACCGCGCGGAGTGCGATCGATGAATTCGGATGCGAGGTTCCGAGGAAATCGGTAGCGATGTTCGAGCCAAGGCGGGGTTGCTTGCCGCACGAGCACTCCGGCGTTTAGAAAAGCGGGCCGGACAGCCTGATCGAGAGCAACCCGTTCGTGGGCATAGCCCTAGGCGTCGTCGCCGTGAGTTCGTAGCGCAAAATGAGAGCGAATTTCCCGACCGTCCTCGCTCGGCCAAAGGACACGCCGGGTCGAAAGCCGTTTGCAGTATTGTGCTGCGAAACGCCATTGACGAATGATTCGCCGCCGTAGTCGTAGTTCGCGCCAATTCCTACAAACATTCGCTTGCCGAGGTTGTGACTGTAGTGGGCCGAGAATACCCCCAGTGGGTGTTGTGAGAGTCGATTGTTTCCCTGGAACGCATTATTATTGGTAAATAAACGCGCCCCGGCGTACAGGTCGAACCATGACACGCCTTTATCCGGGGTTAAATCCAGATTCACGACAGGGTAGAAGGCCCAACGATTCGCTCCTGTGTTCACTGGGGAATTGCGATCGTAGGAACCGAGCGGAGCGTTAACCGTAAGGTGAACGCTCGAGTACGATTGTGGAATCGCCTGAGCAAACTGTTCCCTAGTGAGCGCTGGAGCCCCGAAAATATTTGCATGGAAGGTGACCGACGGGTCGATGAATCCGGACGTTTCCAGCTTGCCAAGAGGCCCGTTGACGTTGACGCTGGCGTAGCCCCCAGTCAGCCCCACACCACCGTATCTGCCGGCCAATGGGAACGACCACAGGCCGGTGATCACTCCGAAGCGGCTGATCGCTTCGTTGTTGGGCAACGAAAGATCCGACTCGGACGCGGTCTCCGAGTTGGCCGTTACGAAATCGACGAATGCCGATGCTGCATTTACAGGCGTGTTGAGATAGTCGCGCGCTCCTTGGGCCGTCGTGGTCACAGGGATGAACGTTACGAACGCTGCAACGATGGCTAATGGCGTCTTTGGCAGCGGCGGCTTCATCCACCGTTTACGCTTCGGAGAACTGGACAACCACCTTGATATCGTCATCCCTCCTCTGGACTGCGCTTGCGAAGTTCTCCGGCCGCTCTCTTCTGGTAATCAGCCGCTCCAACCACGAACGGTCTGCCCTGGCCAGAGCTTCGCCGGCCTTATACCAGTGCCGCTTGTTGGCATTGACGCTGCCGACGACGACGTTGTTCTTCAGGACGGCCCCAGCGGCAATATCGGCAGTGGTGGCCCCGTTGCTCCGGCCGCCGCTGCCGATGCCCGTAAGACAGATAATGCCGCCGGCCGCGACTTCCTGTAAGGAGTCGGATATGACCGGTCCGGCGCCGGTGCATTCGATGATAATGTCTGGCTGGAACCCGACGCTGGCGACACTGCCGGCATGGTACGTGGCGCCCAGAGCCCGCACGAGGTCAGGCTTGAGACCGGAATCGACGCGATCGAGAACATGAACGTCTAATCCGCGCTGCACTCCGAGCATTGCCGCCAGCAAGCCGATTGGACCTGCGCCGGTTACAAGCACCGTCCTCGGTTCCCAAAAGGCGCGCCGGCCGATCGTGTCGACCTGCTCCCACGCCTTTGTGACGACGGTCGTTGGCTCCAGCAAAACGCCCAGGAGACCGAGCGAACTGTCAACCTTCATCGCGTACTCAGACTCGATTCGCCAGCGTTCCGACATGAATCCGTCAATCTGTTTGATACCACGCTCAGTGTACTGGCCGTTGCGGCACATGTCCCATTCCCCTACGGCGCAGTTTGGGCAGGGAACGGGGTCGGGGCGACGAACGATGCCGACCACCAAATCACCCTTCTGGAGCCTGCCCGCCGAGTCTGGTTCCAGGACACGGCCGAGGGATTCGTGGCCAAGTATGAGCCGGGTCTTGCCGGGAGGCGCCCATCCGTATTTCCCCTCGATAATCTCAACGTCGGTGCCGCAAACTCCAACCGCGATAGTCTCGACGAGTACCGAGCCTTGGCCATCCGGCTCCTGGACTTCTTCCCACCTGGCGCTGCCAGATTTTTTCGGTTCAACAGTGATTGCCCTCATACGTGCATCCTCTTTTTTCTTGGTTTGTTAATCGGTTGCGGTGCCTGCGTACACAGGCACCGCGGCTGCTGAGTCTTGGGCTCGCCCTACTTCGAGGCCTGGTTTATCAGCGTGGAAGCCTGGTTTCCCGACGTGCAGGAGGTGCTGAGGGTCCACACGACTGAAAATCTCGATCAGCATCGCGACCAGGCCAGTCCATCCGGTCTGGTGGCTAGCACCAAGGCCGGCGCCGTTGTCGCCGTGGAAGTACTCGTAGAACAACAGGTAGTCCTTCCATTGGGGGTCGGTTTGGAATTTCTCTGTGCCTCCGAACACCGGACGCCTCCCTGACTTATCCCGCAGGAAGATGCCGGTCAGGCGGTCGGAAATCTCCCGCGCCACCTGGAACAGGTTCATCAAATTTCCCGAGCCGGTGGGACACTCTATCTTGAAGTTGTCACCATAATACAAATAGAACTGCAGTAAGGCGCGAATCAGTAGGACGTTCATCGGCATCCATACAGGCCCGCGCCAGTTCGAATTCCCGCCAAACATGCCGTTGTCGGACTCCGCAGGAAGATACTTCACCCGGTATTCCTGGCCAGCCACATGGACAATATAGGGATGGTCTTCATGGTAACGGGAAAGGGCCCGGACGCCATAGGGGCTTAAGAATTCCTTCTCGTCGAGCACGCGCGTCAGGATGCGGCGCAGCCGATCCTCATCCACGAGTGCAGCTATATCGCGATTTGCGTGTCCCGAGTGACCCAACCCGGTCGCATGGATGCTATTGCGCAGCTCGGGCATACGCTGCACCCGTTCTTGCAGGACGTTCGCCACTCGTGGCATCCGTTCGAGCTGCCACGGCTCGATTATTGTGGTGGCACATAAGGGCAGCAGGCCCACGATGGAGCGCACCTTTAGCCGTTTGGCGCTACCGTCCGGCAAACGCAGCATGTCGTAGTAGAAACCATCCTCGTCGTCCCACATCCCGTCAGGCCCCATTTGATTCATGGCGACCGCAATCCAAATGAAGTGCTCCGCAAACTTCACGGCCATGTCTTCGTAAAAAGGGTGGTAGGCCGTCAACTCCACGGCGATTTCCAACATGTTCTGGGCGAACATGCAGACCCACGCAGTGCCGTCAGCTTGCTGGAGGCTTCCACCGGTCGGCAGCGGCGAGCTGCGGTCAAAGACGCCAATGTTGTCCAGCCCGAGGAAGCCGCCTTCAAAGAGGTTATTGCCGAAGCGGTCTTTGCGGTTCACCCACCAACTGAAGTTCAGCATCAGCTTCGGAAATGAGCGCTTGAGGAACTCGATGTCGCCTTTGCCACGCAGTACCTGTTCGGTACGGTACAGGAAAATCGAGGCCCAGGCGTGTACCGGCGGATTGACGTCGCTGAAGTTCCACTCATAGGCCGGAATTTGCCCGGTCGGATGCAGGTAGAACTCCTGCAGCATCAGGTCAAGCTGTTCTTTGGCAAACTCGGTGTCGACCGCGGCTAGCGCGATGGTGTGAAACGCCAAATCCCATGCCGCATACCATGGGTACTCCCACTTGTCGGGCATCGAGACGACGTTTTGATTCACCATGTGGAACCAATCGCGATTTCGCATGGACCGGCCACCGGGCTTGATTGGATCGATACCGTGTTCTTCGAGCCATTGGTGGACATCGAAAAAGAAGTACTGCTTGGTCCACAGCATTCCGGCCAGCGCCTGCCGGATAACCAGAGCTTCATCCTCGCCTGCACGTTCAGGAGTTATGGACTTATAGAAGGCATCGGCCTCCTCCAGGCGGGTCTGCAGGGTTGCGCTGAAGCTCGTGAAAGGATGGCCGATTTCATCCGGCGCCAGATCGGTTAGCCGCACACGGATTGTGGCCGTCTCTCCTGCTCCCACGGTCAATGGATAATGCGCGGCGGATTTCGTTCCCGCCTTCCCGGGGTTCACTGCATTGTGATTACCGCCGACCACATAATTGTTGATTCCGTCTTTGACATAAGGCGATAGGTTGGGTGTGCCGAAGACCCGCTCGTTGTTCGTCTCATTTTCCGTGAACAGCAGCGAAACATCTCCCTCACAGTACAAATAGCGCACACCCAGTTGGGCATGGGACGCCGCCACCACTTTCCAGCCGTCTTCGCCTGCGAGCTGTCTTAGCGAAGGCTTGGGTGTACCTGACCACCAGGTCCAGGTATTGCGAAACCACAGGCTCGGCAGGAGATGGATTTTGGCCGGCTCAGGTCCGCGATTCACCACGCTGATCTGAACCAGCAGGTCTTCTGGAGCGTACTTGGCATATTCCACGAAGACGTCGAAGTAGCGGTCTTCGTCGAAGACACCCGTCTCCAGCAGTTCGTACTCCATCTCGTGACGGGAACGACGCCCGTTCGTCTCGATCAGATCGACGTAGGGGAACTCCGCCTGTGGACACTTGTACAGGTATTTCATGTACGAATGTGTCGGCGTGCTGTCGAGGTAGAAGTAGTATTCCTTAACGTCCTCACCGTGGTTGCCCTGGCCGTTGGTCAGGCCGAACAGACGTTCTTTAAGGATGGGGTCTTTGCCGTTCCACAGGGCCAAACTGAAACATAACAACTGCTGGTCGTCGCTGATGCCCGCGAGACCATCCTCGCCCCAGTGATAGGCGCGGGATCGGGCCTGGTCATGAGTGAAGTAATCCCAGGCATTACCATCCTCGCTATAGTCCTCGCGGACCGTACCCCACTGCCGCTCGCTGAGATACGGGCCCCACTTCTTCCAGGGAATCCCGATTGTGCGAGCTTCCTGTAGCCTGACGGCCTCGGCACCCATGTTTTCGTTCAATGGAGACTTCCTTAGCTTGCTTATTTTTTGGATGGCGGAGGGTACTTCTCGAACATTTTCGAGATCTTCTTCTCAATCAGGGGAAGATTTTTGTCGGGGTTGTCGGTCAATACTTCCTCCGCAATACCCCACCAAACGGCCTTTTTCAATTGCGGGTCTGCGAGCTGAACTACGAGAGTGCCTTGTTTGATAACTGGAGTTTTGAGATAACCCTGAATCGGATAGGCGAGCTTGTTTCCAGCGCCACAGAAAACAATGAGGCTGGGATTTGCGTCTATCCCCACCGGCTGCAATCCCTTACCCTGCAGAGCGCTGTCGAGGTTCTCAATGAGATGGTACGGGTCGGGAGTCTTCGGCTGCGAGGCTGCCCAGGCATAGGTCTTGTACTTGGAAAAGTCCGTTCCTCGCACCCAGTCCACTTTAACTTCAGACTTCCCGTAGGGAACGACATCCTGGGCGATGGATACCAAAGGTGTCAGGCACAGAATGCCTATCGTCAGGCGTTGGAAAGTAACTCTCATGGGTTCCTCGATCAATTGTTCGGAGTAATGACCGCCCGGCCTTGAATCTTGCCATCGTGCAGGAGCCGGTAAGCCTCGGCTGCGCGCTCCAGCGGGAAGTGCTCGACCAGCATCCGGATCTTTCCCGTCTGGGCCAGGCTGACGACCTCCATGAGCTCCGGGATCGAGCCCCAGTAAGGCGAGGCGACGGAGCATTCTTTCGCCGGGCTGTGGAAGTTGACGGGTAGCGCCCCGCCGCCGAGACCGACAATCGTCACGTGTCCGAGCACCCGTGAGATTTGCGTCGCAGTCTCCAGGGTCGGCTTCACGCCTACCATGTCGAGAACGAGGTTGGCGCCCTGGCCGCGGGTGATCTCCTTGATCCGCTTGACTGCGCCATCGCCGGAGAGCAGCACCTCGTCGGCGCCCATCTTCCTGGCTGTTTCGAGCTTGTCGGGCGAAGTGTCCATCGCGATGACGGTCACGGCAGCGCTCAGCGCTTTCAACACCTGGATCGCCATCTGGCCGAGGCCGCCGGCGCCGATCACGACGGCGGTGGACCCTGGTCCGAGCAGGTGGATCGACCGTTTCACGGCGTGATAACTGGTGAGCGCCGCGTCGGTGAGCGGAGCAGCTTCGCGCGGGTCAAGGGTGCCCAACGGGAGCAGAAAGCGCGTGGATGGGACGACCATGTAGTTGGCCATGCCGCCGTCTCGCCCGAGGCCGCCTGGTTTGCCTTGGCCGGGGTTCTCGCAGTAGTTCTCTATTCCTATCCGGCAGTTTGGGCAGGTGCCGCAACCCCAGGGGCCGTACACGACCACCGGGTCGCCGACCGCGAAGCCTGTCGCGCCAGACCCGAGCTGCTCGACCCAGCCTGCGTTTTCATGGCCGAGGGTAAAGGGAAGCGGGAACCCCGGCGTGTCTGCAGGTGTCTCCAATATATGAAGGTCAGAGTGGCAGGCGCCCGCTCCCCCGATCTTTATCAGGACCTGCCCCGGCCCGGGCTTGGGCAGCTTAACTTCACGGAGCACGGCCGGCTTCTGCAACTCGACGAACTGGAATGCTTGCATTGTTGTCGCCATTTTGTCTCCTTTAGTCTTGTATCCCGTCGCAGTCGATCAACAGGTGTCTCGGGCCGCGGAAGACATTGCTCGGCCTGTAAGGCGGCGGGTCGACGACGAGCCGTGGGTTCTTCACGCGGCGGAGGAAGTTCTCCAATGCGAGGTTTACCTCCAGTCGCGCGAGCGGACCGCCGAAGCAGGTGTGGATGCCGCTGCCCCATCCGAAGTGCTCGTTATCCCTGCGTTGGGGATCGAATTTATCCGGGTTTGGGAACCGGCTTGGGTCGCGGTTCGCAGCGCCGTACATGAGGAAGACGGCGGAACCCTTCGGGATGACGGTGCCACCGACTTCGATGTCGGCGAGGGCGGACCGGCTGGGAAAGAACTGGACCGCCGACTCTAGGCGCAGGACCTCCTCGATAGTGCCGGGGATCAACTCCGGCCGGTCGCGCACAAGCTCGAAGGACCCGGGGTTCCGCAGCAGGGTCAGCACGCAGTGGGAGATTGTGTTGACCGTGGAATCATGGCCGGCGACCAGCAGCAGCGTCGCATTGGACGCGGCCTCCTTGGGAGACATGGGCCCGTCGGGGCCGTCGTCGTTCACCATCTTCGAGAGCATGCTCTCACCGGGCTTGCGGAGAAACCCCTCGATCAGTCCGGCCAGGTACTTCACGAGTTCTGCGGAGCTTGCTTTTGCCTTCTCAAAACGGACCTTTCCCTCTTCGGTGGCTGCCTCCGGGCCCAAGTCCAAGCCCGCCATAAGGTCTTGGATCCAGGCGTGAAAGGTAGGTTCGTCCTCCAGGGGAACGCCCAGGATCTTGCAAATTACAGCCACCGGCACCGGGTAGGCGTAATCGTCGACGACGTCGATTCGGATCTTGCCCTTGGCTTTGTCCAGCAATTTGTTGCAGAGCTTGTCAATGTCCGGCTCCATACTCGGAATCAGGTCTGGCGTGTGGGGAGGACCGAAGTGCCGCATCGCCTGGCGACGCGCTCGATCATGGTCGGGCGGGTCGGCCGTGATCATACTCGGCTCCCTACCGTACGCCTTCATGTGATCGGCCCCCGCCGGCGCTTCCGCCCCCGCTGCCGGCTTGGCCGACAAGGGGCTATGACTCATGTTGGAGCTAACCCGGGGGTCGTGGGCTAGGGCCAAGAGTTCCCGGTATCCCGTGACGACGTAAAGGCCCTTCGCCACCTGTGCCACTGGCGTCTTCCTAAGCTCATCGAAGAATGGGTATGGATTGGGGCGGTTCTCGAATTTCATCGCCTCTACCCAGGCGATCTCCGGTGTCATTGATCCTGGCTTTATGGGTGCTGGTTTCACGCGTGCTGGTGTCATGGGTTCTATCTCCTATTTCTGTTTCGCTCTGTACTCTCGGCGCTTCGTGTTGCCCACCCGTCAGCGCTTTTTCGGACGGTACTCGGCTCCCCGTTCGGTCGGGTCGTGGCCGGTCAAGACGACGTCGGGAACCGCCGTGGGGGCGCGAGGGTCCGGGAACCGGGCCGGGATTGCCTTCATGCCATTAGCCTGGTCGTAGCCCGGCGGAGGGGGCGGGAACGGAGCCGATCGCTCGATCATTGCCCCGTAGTACTCCAGCCACTTGCCGTGATTGAAGGTAACGGCGGCGACGATGCGGCCTCGGCGACCGTAGGCGGCGGCGAAGCGGCGATCCTTGACGGAGCCCTGTGTAATGACGATCTCGTCGCCGAAGGGGCCCACGCCGACGCCCTTGATGTTGACGCCGAACTGGCCTGACCAGAAGGCGGGTAAAGGGAGATGCGGCCGGCGGTCGGGCTCAAGGCTCACCATGTTGTGCGCCGCGATCCTGCCGCCCAACACGGCATTGTCCCAGTGCTCCAGTACGAGAAACTGGTAGTCGTACAGCACGTGGGGGGCGCGTGCGATATCGCCCGCGACGAAGATGTTGTCGGTCACCACCCCATTGATGTCGAAGGCGCGCAAGCCCGCGTCGCAGCCAACGCCCCAAAAGCCGCTGGCCAGTCCAGCACCCTCCAGCCATTCGGTGTTGCGGATCGAACCGAGCGACGCCACCACCACGTCGACGTCGAGAGTGGTGCCGTCGGAGAGTCGGGCACGCCGCACGTGTCCGTCCGCGTCTCCCTCCAGCGCCTCGACTGAGACGCCGGTGCGAAGGTCAACTCCGTGGTCCCTCTGCATCTCGGCGGCGATTTCGCCGATCACACCTCCGAGCGCGCCGACGAGCGGAGCGTCGGCGCGCTCAGCGACGGTCACGGCGAGACCGAGATCGCGACAGACCGAGGCCATCTCCGAGCCGATGAAGCCGGCGCCCACGATCAGGACCCGCCGGGGCCCGGCCGCTAACGCCGCCTGCAGTTGGTGCGCCTCATCAGATGTTCGCAGCGTGAAGACGCCCTTCAGTGCAGCCTCCTTGGGGTTGAACCATGGTCGCGCACGGGTGCCGGTCGCGATCAGCAGGCGGTCGAACGGAACCCGGTCGCCATTGGCCAGAAGCACCTGCTTGCTGGCCCGGTCGAGACCGGTGGCTGCCACGCCGAGCCGCCACTCCGCATCGACCTCACGCGTGCGCGGAAGCTTGGTGTGGTCGGCGGGCACCCACCCCTTCAGCACCTGCTTGGAGAGTGGGGGCCGATCGTATGGTTCGTGCTTCTCATCCCCGATAATGGTCAGCTTTCCGTTGAAGCCCTCGTCACGCAAGGCTTCGGCTGCGCGGAGCCCGGCCAGGGAGGCGCCAACGATAACGATCCGGCCATGAGTTTTAAATTCCGTTACCAGGTCTGCTACGAGTGGCGAGGCCTTCACGACTTCTTCCCCTTGTCGTCGAGTCGCTCCACCAGGATCGCCTGCACTGGGCAAGACGCCACGGCTCGCAGGACCTGCTGGCGCAGCGAGTCGTCGGGGTTAGGGTCGTACATGAGGGCTTCCTCACCGTTCAGTTTGAGAACGGTCGGAGCGAGCGGGACACACTGCGCGTATCCCTGGCACCGATTCAGGTCAACTACAATACGCATATCCGTCACAGCCTCCTTAACGCCGACACAATTCTACGTAGAGCGTCATTGATTCATTTTTTTTTTTAAGGGAAGCTTTGAACCCCGCCAGCCCTGCGAAGGGCGTCCAAGGCACTCACATTTGTAGATGCTCTGGACGCCCACTAAAAGAATGCGCCCCCGTGGTTGAAATCTGAATCGTGGCGTGAGACGGAGGCAAACGATATGGGAAATGAAACGATCGGATCCATCTTGAAAAGCAAGGGTAATGGCATCTATTCCGTTGCCCCAACCGCCACGGTCTTCGACGCAATTTCAATGATGGCCGAGAAGGGCGTCGCGGCAATCCTGGTGATGAAGGACGGTGCTCTGCTTGGTATCGTCTCGGTAAAGGACTACGGCCGGGAGCTTGTGTTGAGAGATAGACGCTCAAAGGAGGTCTTGGTACAAGAAATCATGACAACCCCAGTTATCACAACCAGCCCTGACCGGACAGTTGGCAGCGGTCTGGCGATCATGACCCGCGAGAGTATCCGGCATCTCCCCGTTCTAGTGGACGGAAACGTGGTTGGCGTTGTGTCGATGGCCGACCTGGCCCGCTCGCTGGTTTCCGAGCAGGCGTTCACGATCGACCAACTGCAAAGGTATGTAGGCAGTAAATAGAAGCATGCAGTGTTAGATATCCTCAGCCTTTGTGGGCGCAGACAGGCGAGGAGCGCAGTTGGTAGCTTCCTTGAGAAAAGCCAGTCAAGCCGCCGCGCATCGATCCGGTGCACGGGCCTTCGTTCCGGCGACCGGGTGCCGCGCAACGTACGCCCGCCCGGCTTAGAAGAGCCGACTGGCAGTAGCGGGCAAATGTAAGGACGCAATCCGGGTTCTCGTTCGGGTATGGACGGGTCGCTCAGCGCTCCGGAGTGGCCGATGTACTTCACTAGCCCGGCGGCACTTTGGATTTTCCATCTCTCCGGGAACGGATAATCCAGGTCCAGGCCAACGCAATCGCGGAGGTCGATACCATAACTTCGGCCCAAATGAAAGACATATAGTCACTGAGTGCACCGACTGACGGCACACCGGGCTGGACATTTCGCAGTGCAGGAAGACCGAATATGAGCGCAACACAGAGGGAGAGCGGGACCAAATTGATTTCGCTTCGTGCTGCAGTCATACGCAGGACCATCCCCATGATGCTGATCGCCAGACCCACCATTACCGCCATTACAACGAGAGAAATGGTGATCACATTGTCTGCTCTTCGTATTGCGATCGCGATGTGCATGAGCTTGGTCGTGTCATCATGGGTCAGCATTCCGTGGAACTTGAATCCGGGAATGGAAGCAGTGACATTTTCCTTGATTGAAATCGGTTCGCTCTGATAGAGGTCGCTCGCTCCAACAATCAGCTTGGTCGCGAGTGGATTGGTATTGTCCTCGAGATTTTCCAGCGGCGCGGGCTCGACCTTTTTCTTTGCCGGAGCCGTGACCAGAAGATCGATGTCGGCCACATAGCTATCAAACGGATACCTGTTTGGATTTCCGGTGAGAAGACCACTGAACTCGATTGGAAAGATTCGCTCCCCCTGGGCAAAGACCAGAGTTTGTTTTCCGGACACCGAATTGGCCAAGAGCTTCAAGTCGGTAGAGGGCGTAGTCTTGTCCATCGCAAATCGACCCATGGGAACCAGCCTGATACGCGAATTGAGTAGTCCCCTTGTCGTGTCTATGGACACTACCGTGACGTCGATTATGACAAAGTCGCCGATAGAGGTGGAAGGCGCCCCGATGATAAGTGAACGCCGGCTCTCCTCGGTAATGCCCATCCATACAACGGTGACGTAAACCGCCGTAACCGCGAGAATCGCAAACACCCGAGATATCGCGCTGCGGCTCATATCAAGAATACTCGCAGGGAGTCGTCCAAGCCTGAAAATGGGGGGTGCCCGCCCCTGCGGCGGTCCGGGCCAGCCGAAGCGACAGCGGCGTTTAGCCGGGAAGATAACGTTTCGCCGGGACCGCACACCAGACGCGTCAGCCCAGGCTTCCGCCTGGCTCGAAGGCAATCCGGCTGGGCACGCGCAGTTCGACCTCGGTTCCCAGTGCGACTTTACTCAGAAGGCGAAGCCGCGCACCGATCCGCTCGGCCCGCTCGCGCATTCCCCGGAGACCCCAGTGTCCACTGCGCCCCCACTGCAGTTCCTGCGGATCGATCCCGCATCCGTTGTCGCGCACAGCGATGCGTAGCTCCGTGCGCCGGTATTCGATATCCGTCTCAATATGCTTCGCGCGGGAGTGCCGACAGGCATTGATAATGGCTTCCCGGACAATGCAGTAAACTTCCAGACGCAGCCCTGCTCTCAATTCCCTCTCCCGGCCATGGACGACCACCCGAAAGCCAGCCGCCGAAGGGAAGCCCGACTCCTTGGGAACGCAGGCGACGGCCGCGCCGAGAGACGAAAGAGACTCGTTGGGCGAGCGCAGTCCCTGCACGGCACATCGTCCCTCCTCGAGGGCGCGGTCGAGCAACTGCACGACATCGTCCAGCCGCGGCTTCATAGCCGCACAATCCGCCGGCAGGTGATCTACGATCGTGTGCAACTGCATGGATGCGGCCAGAAATCCCTGGAGGAGCGTGTCATGGAGTTCCTGCGCAATGCGGGCGCGTTCATTGAGTAGGTCTCCAACTTGCGGAGCGCACCTTGGACCGATGGATCCACCCGCGGATAACCTGGAGAACACGGTGGAAATTTCGCCGTCACCGACGATTCCCGCGAAGTTGCCCGCGGAGCGTGTTGCGTTGTATTGCCGGCGTGAAGATAACAGACTGTTGAAATCCATTGCAATCTCCCCTCACTCAGCGCCCGTGGCGTCTCGCAGGATCTTCTGCGCAAATCCATTCGCGGATATAGGCTGGACAATTCTCCAGCTTGATGTTCTCCGCTTCGCAGCGCGCCAGGAACTTCAGGGCATCGCGATCCACCAGCGTTATGTCTTGCAAATCGAGTGCGACGCCTTGACCAACCTCTTCCAGACTAAGAAGCCGTTGCAACTCGGCAACGTCCTCGATCTCAATTCGACCACTCAACGAAAGGACCACCCCAGGGTTACAAAACCGCTGAATCCTCAGCATGGCGTTCTCGTCAGTCACATCCTTGTGCAAAACACATGCCTTTCGTAAGTTATTGCAAACACGGAGGAGCAGGCCGGCATGCTTCGCGAATTCGCGAAGTTTTCGCGAACTTCACTGCTGAATTCGTGAACGATGCACAAGGGCGGGGCAGACGTCAGACATTCTTAAAGCGGAACTTATTGATCTTCAAGGACCGGATTTTCGATTCCAGAGTCGAGGCCGGCATATGGAGTTGGGCAGCCGCACCCGACGGTCCGGAGATGCGGCCTCGGGTTGCGGCCAGCGCCGACTCGATAGCCTCCCTCTCCTGATCGGGCGACTTCCTGGCGATGGGCTCGGCGCCCGGCCGCTGGGAGGAGGATTCAAGAGAGAGCCAGCTAGGATCCACGGAGAAGATATCCGTTTCACAAACGATGATGGAGCGTTCGATCACGTTTTGCAGTTCGCGAATATTTCCCGGCCAGGCATACGATTCCAGCAGTTCCAAAGTCCTCTTGTCCATGCCCGTCACTTTCTTCCCGGCCCGTCTTGAATACCGGTGGATGAAGTACTCGATCAGCGTGGGGATGTCTTCCTTCCTTTGGCGGAGAGGAGGCATCTCGATGGGGAACACGTTCAGGCGATAAAAGAGATCGTTGCGAAAAGTGCCGGCGGCGATGGCGGCGTTCAGGTCGCGGTTGGTGGCGGCAATCACCCGCACGTCCGCGCGAATCGGCTGGCTTCCGCCAACCCGCTCGAATTCCCGCTCCTGCAAAACGCGCAGCAGAGCAACTTGCGTTTCGGCCGGCAGCTCACCGATTTCATCGAGGAAGATGGTGCCTCCCTCCGCCAGCTCAAACCGGCCGAGCCGCCGCTGCAGGGCACCGGTAAAGGCACCTTTTTCGTGCCCGAACAGCTCCGAGGCGATCAACGACGTGGGTATCGCCGAACAGTTCACGCTCACAAAGGCTCGCGAAGAGCGCCGCGACCGCTTGTGGATGGCACGAGCAATAAGTTCCTTGCCCGTGCCTGTCTCACCGGTGATCAGGACGGTGGAATCGGACGGCGCAACCTTGGCGACACGCGCCAGGACAGCCTGCAAAGCCGGCGAGTCGCCCACAATGTCCTCGAACATGGAGGCTTTGTCGATTTCTTCCCGCAGCGCGATGTTTTCTTTGTAGAGCTGATCCTGCAATTTCTTGATTTCATCCAGAGCCTTCCGAAGTTCCGCTTCAGCTCGCTTCCGCCCGGTGATGTCCGTGACCGCTCCCACCAGCTCAAAGCTATTGGGCCAATCGTTTGACGGATGCCCCACCACCTGGACGTATTTGACGGAGCCATCCGGCATCAACAAACGATGTTCAAAATCGAACGGCTGCCCCTCGCGTGAAACGCGCTCGATGAATTGCTGGACAGCCGATCGGTCTTCCGGGTGGGTCCGCTGGGTTACCAGTTCAATTGCGACCCTGTCCGCGGGTTCGTAATCAAAAATGCGGAAGGTCTCACGAGACCAGTAGACTTGTCCGCTGGAAACGTCCCAGCCGAAGCTGCCGGTGTGGCTCAATCTTTGGGCTTCGGCCAAATAAGCTTCACTCCGGCGCAGCGCGTCCTCGGCCCGGGCGAGTTCGGTCCTCTCCTCAGCCTCGTGCAACGCCCGTTGCACTGAAGGCACAATCCTCGACAAGCGCGTCTTGAAAACATAGTCCGTCGCGCCGATCTTGAGCGCCTCGATGGCCACTTCCTCGCCCAAGGTTCCGGATACAAAGATGAATGGCAGATGCGGCCGGCGCTGTCGGGTGATCTTCAACGCAGACAGGCCGTCGAAGGAGGGGAGGGTGTAGTCGGCGAGAACCAGATCAAGGCCACCCTGGTCCAGTGAGGCGATGAAATCAGCTTCATTTTCAACTCGCATCGGGTCGCAGAAAATGCCGTCGGCCTCGAGCGTTTCCCGAATGAGCTCGACATCCCTGGGGTCATCTTCCAGGCACAGAATCCGCAAGGGCTTCATTTCCCGCCAGTTTTTCTTAAGCTTCCCGGCGGCGGTGCGTTCACCACGGCCCAAAAAATTCCGAGCTCTTTAATGGCATTCACAAACTCGTGGAAATCCACCGGCTTCACCACGTAGGCGTTGACCCCCAGCCGGTAACTCGCGACCATGTCTTTCTCTTCATTGGAGGATGTCAGCACCACCACGGGAATCAACTTGAGGTTCTCGTCGGATTTAACCTGCTGCAACACCTCCAAGCCGTCGATCTTGGGTAATTTCAAATCGAGAAGCAGGACCGCAGGATTACCACTCGAGCGGGTAGCGAAGCTGCCCCGGGAATAAAGATAATCGAGGGCCTCCTCGCCATCCCGAGCGATCACAACCTCGTTGGCGAGATTATATTCCTCTAAGGCCGTGAGCGTCAGCTCTACGTCTTTTGGATCGTCTTCAACCAATAAGATACGTCCTATGGTGCTCATCAGTCTGACCCCATATGCGATTTGGAAAGTGAGAAGTAAAAGGTTGCGCCCCGATCCACCAGGCCCTCGGCCCAAACTTTGCCCCCATGCCGGTGTACTATGCGCTGAACGGTGGCCAATCCGATACCGGTACCTTCAAACGCCTCGTGCGGGTGAAGACGCTGGAATACGCCGAAGAGCTTGTTTACGTATTTCATATCGAAGCCGACTCCGTTGTCTCGAACGAACACCACTACCTGATCGTTCTTCTGGTCCTTGCATCCAATTTCGATCTCGGCTGTCGGCCGGGTCCGGGTGAATTTTACCGCATTCGAAATCAGGTTGACGAGCGCAAGCCGCAACATGGAGCGGTCTCCATACCAGGCGGGCAAGGTGCCGACGCTCCAGACAATATTGCGTCCTTCGGTATCCTGCCGGACTTCGGTCAGAGCTTCCTGCGCAAGCTGCTCCAGGCTGACCACTCCGTTGTGGGTCTCCGCGCGGCTTATTCTGGAAAAGGCTAGAAGATCGTCGATCAGGTTGCCCATCCGTTTCGCCGATTCCAGGATAATCAACAAATACCGCTGGCTTTTCTCATTGAGAACGGATTTCGCACTCTTCTGCAACAGCTCAGTGAATCCGGACATATGCCGGAGGGGAGCGCGCAGGTCGTGCGATATCGAATAGGCAAATGCCTCCAGTTCCTTATTACTCGCCTCGAGCTGAGCCGTTCGCTTGCCCAGTTCTTCGTTGAGCGTGTTGATCTCCTGCTCCCGCCGCTTGCGCTCGGTGATGTCGTTGTTGGTTTCCAGGATGGCAGCGGGTCGCCCCTGTTCGTCCCGCCGCAAGGACCACCGGCTCGCGACCACTACGCGGGTTCCGTCAGACCGGGTCTTCTCGAGTTCGCCATCCCAACGCCCGGATACCAGCAACTCAGCACGAATGTCTTCAATGGGTGACGGAAAGGCCGTATGTAAAAGGTCGTGAGCACGTTTCCCGATGGCTTCCCCGGCTGTCCAGCCATACAACTCCTGCGCTCCCCGATTCCAGTAAGTGATGACGTCGCTCATGTCACGGACGAAGATAGTGTCGTGGGTGAGGTTCAGCAGGCTGGCCTGCTGGGTTCGTTCGGTTACTTCCCTCTGGAGGTCGTCCCGAGATTGTAAAAGCTCTCTCTCGATGCGCCGCCGAACGGTGTTGAACCAGGTAAGAACCGAGGCAAACAATATGAAGATGATGAGATGCGGGACATCGTCGCGTGTAATGAGGATGGTGTAAATCGGAGGGACGAAATAGTAATCGTCGGCCAGGGTCGATAGCACCAGGGCGAGAATTGCCGGTCCGGGCCCTGCATACCAGACGGAGATGGCGATGGCAAATAAGAACAACGGATCCGCCACGCTGCGGAAGTTGTAGTGGTCCAGGAGAAGCGCGGTGCTGAGCGCCGCGGAGACGGAAACAATCGCCAGGATATAGCCCTGGATCGCAGAAAAGGGCCCAGGCAAGTGGAATTTCCACTGCATCAGGGCCTGTCTCGCTGGGGTACCTGCCTGATTCATTCGACGCGCAGGAACTATGATAACGCTTCTGTTTCGTGCGCTCCAGGCGATGGACCTCAAGCGGTTGCCGCTACGCAGTTGGACGTCAGTTGTCCTGTGCGCTGTGCCGCGTCTGACGCATATGGGGAAGCTAAAGTGGGTTCAATGGAAATTTTGGCCAAAGGCCTACTCCACAACGTTCGGCCACAGGCTGCTAGCGTTCGGTGCGGCCGCTGCGGCTTGTCCTCTCACTCGCAGAGGTGCGATATGCTACATACAGGATTCCCCGGGGTCTAGATTTAATTTTTGAGAGGTTTGTACTTATGAAATGCAGCTTTGTCGCTGCCCTTGCTTTGCTGCTTCCTTTTGCCGCTATCGCGCAAGAGTTCCGCGGCACGCTGAGTGGTAGCGTTACCGATCCCACCGGCGCGTTCATCGCCGGCGCAAAAGTAACAGTCACCGAAGTCAACACGGGCACCAAGATCTCTACTGTGTCGGATAACGCCGGACAGTACACTGCGCCCTTCCTGCAACCCGGCGATTACGAGATCGCCGTGCAATCGAGCGGCTTCAAAGATTACGTCCACAGCGCCATCCACGTGGGTTCCGGCGATCATCCGGTGATGGATATCAAGCTGCAAGTCGGAGAGGCTTCGCAGACCATCGAGGTCACGGGCGAAGTGCCGCTGGTCAATATCGAGAACGCCTCGGTCGGCCAGGCGATCACCACCAAAGAGGTGGAAGACATGCCGCTAAACGGCCGCACTCCCATGATGCTCGCGCAATTGGCGACGGGCGTGGTGGCTACCGGACAGCCGTCGCTCGTCCATGCCTATGACAGCGGAGCCGCCGCGGCCTGGAGCGTCAGCGGAACGTACGCCCAGACCAGCGAGTTGCTCATCAACGGTTCACCCAACGCTACCTGGGATGGACGTCTCGCGTATAGCCCGCCGCAGGACGCGGTGCAGGAAGTGCGCGTCAAGGCGTTCGATACCGATGCCGGCTACGGCCATACCGGCGGCGGCACGCTCAACCAGGTGCTGCGGACCGGGACCAACGGGCTCCACGGTTCTCTGTGGTATTTCAATCAGCCGTCCGATCTGACCGCGAATCAATACTTCAATAACAAGAACAACCTGGGCAATCCACTGACGCATTACAACCAGTACGGGCTGCGCGTCGGCGGCCCGGTGTTGATTCCGAAAGTGTACAACGGCAAGAACAAGCTGTTCTGGTTCTTCGCCTGGGAGAACGAGAAAGACAGCCAGCCGGCCAGCGACACCACCAGCGTCCCCACGGCGGCGGAACGTACCGGCAACTTTGCGCAGCTTCTGCAGGGTAGCAACCCTACCATTCTCTACAACCCCTATAGCGCGACGCTCAGCGGCAGCACCATCAACCGCGTGGCTTACCCCGGCAACATCATTCCAACCAGCCAGTTGAGCCCGATCGCGCAGGCTTACATGCCGTTCTACCCGCAGCCGAATCTCGCCAACGCGCTCCCCGACGGCGAGAACAACTACGGCAACACCAGCACCACGCAGGACAACTTCAACAACGAGCTCGGCCGGATCGACTACAACATGAGCGACAAGAACCGCATGTACTTCGACATCCGCCGCACGCACCTGATTCAGGAAAAGAACAACTACTTCGGCAACGGAACCACGGCGACCGAGCTTTACCGGAATAACTGGGGCAGCTCGATCGACGACGTCTATACGGTGAATGCTACCAACGTGATTGACGTCCGGTTCAACTTCACGCGCATGGCCGAGATCCACGCCAATCCGACGGATGGTTTTAATCCGACGACATTGGGTTTCCCCTCGTACATCGCGAGCACCTCGCAATACCTGCAAATGCCCTATATGCAGTTCGCCGGCAGTTGCGGCAGCCAGACCAGCTTCCAGTGCATTGGCGGCAGCGGGGATAGCGTGCTTCCGTCCCAGTCGCTCCAGCTCTATGGAACCTGGGTCACGATTAAAAGCAATCACACGCTGAAGTTCGGCGTCGACGGACGCCAGTACCGCTTGAACACGTACACGCCGGGCAATTCCGCCAGCGATTACTCGTTCAGCGCCAATACCTGGGTTCGAGCATCGAGCAGCGCGTCTTCGACCGTCGGTTGGGGACAAGACCTCGCCGAGTTCATGCTGGGCCTGCCTACCAGCGGCGGGCTCGACACCAACGCGTATGGATCCTGGTATTCGTATTATGTCGCGGGATTCGTACAGGACGACTGGCGGGTTTCCAACACATCTCACAGTCAACGTAGGACTGCGCTATGACCACGACGGTCCGTACAACGAAAAGTACGGCCGGACGGTGGACGGATTTGCGTTTAATACGCCGAATCCTTTGCAGCCCGCGGCGCAGGCGGCGTACGCCAAGAATCCGGTCCCGGAGCTTCCGGCGAGCGACTTCGTCGTGCCCGGTGGGCTGACTTTCGCGGGCCCCAGCAACACGGCGGTCTATCAGAACAATTCTCACCTGTTCAGTCCGCGCGCGGGGTTTGCCTGGTCGCCGACAGCGCTGCATGGTAAGACCGTGTTCCGCGGCGGGTTCGGTTTGTTCGTCGCGCCCGTCACCATTGCCAACCTGGCGATTACCGGCAGCTACTCCAGCACGCCGATTCTGAATCAGGAAGGCTATAGCCAGACGACGTCTATCGTCCCAACGGGCAACAACTATCTGACGCCGTCCGCAACGCTCAGCAATCCATTTCCGAACGGCTTCACGACGCCGGTCGGCTCGGCGGCGGGCCTACTGACTTTCGCTGGGCAAAATGTCTCGTTCCTGAACCCCAATGTGGAAAGCCCCTATTCGCTGCGTTGGAACATCGGGTTCCAGCACGAATTCGCGAAGGACCTGGTGCTCGAAGTGGACTACATCGGCAACCATTCGGTGCATCTTCCCGTGTCGGTCACGCAGCTCAACAGCATTCCGGCTCAATACCTGAGCACCTCGCCGGTACGCGACACGAGCACGAGCTATCTCGGCAACTCCACGCCGAATCCCTTCTCCGGCTTGCAAACCACGCAGAACACCAGCACGGCCTCCATCGCGCAAGTCCTGTCGCGTTACCCGGAGTTCCCGGTGGGTAACAGCTCCAGCGGCTGGAGCGGCAGCGGCGGCGTCCTGGAAGACAACGACAACGTCGGAAGCTCTTTCTACGAGAGCCTCAATGTGCGGGTGCAGAAGCGCCTTTCTCAAGGACTGCAAGTGATCGGCGTTTACGGCTACTCCAGGCTAACCGAATTCGATTCCTGGCTGAACGATACCGCCGGGAGTCCCGAGAAGCGCGTTTCGCCGATGGACCATACCAATCACTTCGTTACCGCGCTGAGCTATGAGCTGCCGTTCGGCAAGAACAAGTTAGTGAACATCCAAAACCCGTGGATGAATGCGATTGCCGGCGGATGGCAGGTCAACAGCATCTACACCGCTCAGACCGGCGCACCGCTGGTCTGGGTCAATGGCAGTTCGACCACACCGGGCGATTATGTGTACTTCGGCGCGCCCATCACGCTCAATAACCGGGATAATAACAGCGCCTCATTTAACACGTCGGCGTTCGACACGGTGTCGGCGCAACAGTTCAATTACCACATCCGGACCTTTTCGACCACCTTCGGCAATCTCCGCGCCGATGGCATCGACAACTGGGACGTCTCGATGTTGAAACGTTTCCAGATCAAGGAAAAGGCGACCTTCCAGCTGCGGTTCGAGACCTTCAACGTCCTGAACCACCCGACCTTCAGCGGGCCCAACCTGGCGGCGACCAATGCGTCGTTCGGGTTGATTACGGCGCAGGCCAACCGTCCGCGCACCATCCAGGTGGGCGCCCGTATCGTGTTCTAAACGGCTTTAACTGAAGGGGCAGACCATCGCGATCGGTGGTCTGCCTCGTGGTGCACGCTTGGGGCGGCGTAGCACTCGTAACGCCTAACTTTGAAACTGAGCAAGAGTGGCTTGCTGACCCGCTGTTAACACTTGATAGACCCCGGCGTTGGCGTTTGCCGCGTTCGATCTGATCTGACCCGTCAGGCTGCCGATACTGGTGGTGATTTGAGCGATTGCTGAGCCGTTGGAACCTACGACTGCCTGCGCAAGGCCCTGGCGGGCGATCTGCAACTGGCCGTGCAGTTCCTTCCGATTCATAATTGCCGCCGTGAGGATCGCGTCAATTTGCTGTTGCTGGCTGGCAGTCAACCCTAAGAGCGTACCCAGGAAGTTCTCGTACTTGGTTTTCGCAGCCTCTGATTTGGGGATTCTGTAGGTGGCCTTCGAGGTTCCGTACTTTTTAAGCGTGCTGCTCGAGGGGATCGAGGAGCTTTGAGCGTTCGCGAGGGTTTGACCGGCGGCTGCCGCGGCGGCAACTCCGGGAATCATTATCATTTGTCTGCGGTTCATATTCAGACTCTCCTTGCCGCCATTAACGGCGTACCCTGGTAGAACCCGCTCCGGTTAAGCTTTTCTCCATGCGGATGCTCAAGGCTAGAGGGAAATATGCATGAAAACGCACGCAATATCGGGAAGAAATACAAAACGATAGTTTGATTGCGCACGAATTGTGACTAATAGATGAAAAATGAATGGTCGCCTCGCTGTCCGAGCCGTGTGCGCTGAGGCAGACCACAAAAAAACGATGGTCTGCCCCACGGTATTTTCAGGGCAGCTAGCCGAGCACCGGCAATTGTAGCGCTCCGCTGGCGGAAATTCCGCTGACCACCCTGATCGCGACCGTTCCCCCGGTGGGGACAGTTCCGCGGATAGCGGCAGTTTCGCGGACAGGAACTTGAACCTGCACGTAGTACGTTCCCGGCGCGTTGGGGGAAGTGGCCGCGGTCGCAGCAACCTTTGCGCCGGCGAAACTCACCGCTACAGGCGCAACCACCGGAAGCTGGGCTTGGGGCGCCACGCCGGCTTGACAATTCCCCTCGACCGCTCCCAAGCCGGTGACAACGACGTCGATCCATTCACCCGGGGCGGCAGGAGCGTCGGGGGTGATCAGCGACTGATCCGCGTGCATGGCCATGGCAATTCCGGGTAGCGACGGATTTTCGAATATCGCCGGCGCTACCGCTACGATCCTCACCGGGGTCGCATCGGAGCCATTGGGAGTCGTCACCTGCAAAGTCGCACCGCCGGTAAAACCGAATGGAACCTGGACATTCATCTGACTCCCTCCGGCATAAAGTATAGGGATCGGGATCCCGTTCAGGCTGACGGAAACGCCGGCAACCGAGGTCACTGCGGCCGTGAAGTCGGATTGAAAGATCACGGGAGAGAAATTGCGGCCCGGAATGTTCACGATCCCGCCGCTTGCGAGGTCTCGACCGGAAGCACCGTTGACGACCGGCGAGCTAATCCGGGGCGCGGGCTGCAGCGTGAGGGACTCGATTTGTGAACCTCCCAGAGCGATGGCGTTCACCGAAAAAGATGCGCCGTTCACCGAGCAACGGAGATAGTTGTTCACCCCGACGCTCTGCGCAATTAGGGAATTCGGCGCCGTATAGTAAGGGTCCTGGCCACCGCCGCCGGAGGTGAAGTAGAGAATTCCGCTACTCGGGTCCACTACCTGTCCGCCACTGAGCGGGAACGTCCTCTGGTAGGTATGTTCGTGTCCGCTGAACACCGCCTGTACGCCATGCTTTTCCAATATCGGCACGACGTAATCGCGAAGTTGCCCGGCCGGGGGCTCATCCTGATGCACTCCCGTAGCATAGGGGGGAGCATGAAAATAGACAAAACGCCAAAACCTTTCCGTGGCGCCGAGATCGCGGTCGAGCCAGTTAAACATGTTGCCGGTTCCGTTGACCGCGGCGGAAAGCGGGTCGTTGGTATCCAACACGACAAAATGCGCGTTTCCCCAATCGAACGAGTAGTAGCGTCCGTAATCGGCGCTCGCGACGCCGGAGGTCGGATAGGACCTCCCGGCAAGCGAAGGCGCGCCCGAGTTGGTCATATATTCGTGGTTTCCGAGGGATGTGAAGAAGGGAGTGCGCGCCATCAGGTCGCGATAGATCGAAAAGAAGTTGGCCTCGATCTCGGAGAACGCGCCGTAGGTGTAGGCCAAGTCGCCGTTAGCGAGCACCAGCGCGGGGTTCTCGGCCGCCATCTGGGCGGCAATCCCAAGTTGCGTGCTGTCGTTTACGCCGGAATCCCCGAAATGGAGAAATGTGAACGGAGCATCGTCGGAGGGCGTGGAGAACTGCATGAGCGGGACCGCCGGCGGCAGCGTCTGAGATCCATTCTCAATCTGATACGAGTAAGTCGTACCTGGCTTGAGGTCCGTGAAGACCGATTGGTACTGGTAGTAAGCGGAACTCGAGCCAGTCTGTCCCGTATCGAATAACGTGATGGTCGCCGGCACGGTTTGTGTATTGCCGGCCGAATCGCGTATGGAGGCGGCCGCGGGAACGCCGGCGGGCATGGTCCACATCACCGTGGCGGATGTGCCGCTGACGTTCTGCAGGTAAGGAGATCGTAGAATCGCCGCGGTCTGCGCAGCTCTCGCACGTGAAACAATGAGCGCGCAGAAAGCGGACGCCGCTCTCAGAAATTTACGCCGGTTGACGGGAAGGGTGTGAAACAGATCCAATTGAACTCCCTGGATGTGATGAAGGTAACACGGCGGCTCCAGACTATGCAAATGCCTCTTAGGTATTGGAGTATGGATTGCTGTGGCAAATTGTTTCACGAGTGTCCAGCACAAAAGAATGACGATCAAATAAAGGTCATTTTCCCGACAAATCAGTTTGGCCAACGCCGCACCAGTGTCAACTTCCGATCGCCTCCGGTGTTTAAGAGTCAAAAGAGCGGAGATTGTCGGACGACAGACGGAGGAAGTATGCGTTCTTGCCGAATATTTGCGGTTACGACGCTGGCATTCAGCAGAATCGCATTCGCCCAGTCAACTTCCGCGTTTTTCGACGATTCGCTGATACACCAGATCAACCTGGCGGTCGCTCCGTCCGATTGGGCAAGCCTGCTCTTGAACACCGCGGAAGACGCCGATACTTACTACCAGGCAGCGTTCAGTCTGGATGGTGCAACGCCGTTGACAGTGGGAATCCGCCAGCACGGTCTTGGCAGCCGAAGTTCGGTGAAGCCGAGCGTGTTGATCAAGTTCAGCGAATATGACAAGAAGCAGAGTTTCCTTGGCCTGGACAAGATTCTGGCCAAGAACAATATTCAGGACGCATCGAACCTTCACGAGTTCATATCTTTCCAATTATTGCGGCGGATAGGGCTGCCGGCGCCACGCGTCGTTCCTGCCCAGCTATACATTAACGGGACTTGTCTGGGCTTCTACATGATCGACGAACATATCGACTCGGTGTATCTGGAGAGGAATTTCGGAGAAGACGGCGGATACCTGTACAATTGGGCGCCGGTAGCCACTTATAACTTCGGGGACTTGGGTACGGATCCCAGCGTCTATGCGCCGTTCCTGGAATTGAAGAGTAATCAGGACACGCCCGACCTGCAGAACTTCGAGCAACTGGTACAGGCGATCAACTACGCGTCGGATGCGGATTTCATCACGGCCGTCTCGCGGTATCTGAACCCGCAACTGTATCTGACCCTCGCAGCCGTGGAAAACGTGCTCTCGGAGCGCGACGGTATTGTCGACGGCGTCTATGGGATGAACAATTTCTACATTTACCAGTTCGAGGGCGCGACGCTCTATCAGTTCCTGGGGTGGGATATGGTGCTCGCATTCGGGCCCGCTTCCCTGGCTCCGGAGGAGACACCGCAACCCAATGTTCTGGTGCAGCGATTACTCGCCATACCCGAATATCGCAACTACTACTACACCGTCCTGGTCAGGGCGGCGACGGCATTTGGCGGGCAGAACGGATGGGCCGATACGGAGCTTACGCGCGAATACAATTTGATCGCGACGGCCGCCGGGAACGATCCGAACAAGCTGTGTATCGCCGTTGGGGGCTATGTGCCGTGCGGCGCGGCCGAATTCGAAGCCGAGGTGACCAACATGCATTCGTTCATTGCGACCCGGCTCGATTTCATTCTGAATGCCGCGGCACAGTCAGGATATTCTCCCGTCACAGGTCCCGATATTTCGAATGCAACTCTCCAAGGCGCGCCGGAGGTCTCGATTCTTTCGGCGGGAGCCCCGGTGGCCGTGCAAGGGAGCCGATTGGGAACCGACTATACGGCGCCGGATCTCCCGCTCGAGCGAACCCCCGATAATACTTCTTTCGTGACGGTGGACGGCATCCGCGCGCCGTTATTTTCGGTTTCCGATGGCAGCACCGTTCTCCAGATTCCCTGGGACCTTCCCAGCCAGGGAACTTTTAGCATCGTGGCGGCGGTGGGCGGCGCACAAAGCGATCCGTTCTATGCCAGCCTGCAGCCAACCTCCCCGGTGATCCTGCAGGTAGGACATGCCGATGGGACGCCGGTGAATTCGGGGAGCCCGGCTGCGGCCGGCGAGATTGTCCAGGTTTATGCAATCGGGTTGGGGTCGGTGAGTGTTACGCCGGTTGACGGCAATCCGCCAGAAATTCCGACGTTTACGAACACGAATCCCATGGTATTTGTTGGCCAGAATCAGGCACAAATCAAGTTTTCCGGTCTGGCGCCCCAGATGGTGGGAATCTACCAGGTCAATTTTGTAATGCCGAGCGCCGGCTCCGGCCCCGTGAGTCTGACGATGAACGCCGGATCGCAGACGGCGGCCTATGCACTCTACGTCCAGTGACCACGTGGATCGCGAATCGGCTGCTCCGCAGCAGGGCAGACCACATAAAACGATGGTCTACCCTACGGATGCTTCGGTCATCCCCAAATGCAGTTGTTGTAAAACAAACGGTCGAGAAAATACACGGGTAATTAAAAGTCCTTTTCCAAACAATCCCTTTGCACGATGACGCACCGGCGCGTCAACTTCCGATTTTCTGCGGTGTTTGAAAGTCAGGAGAACGGAAAGAGTCACGGAGGACAGATGGAGGACGTATGTTTTCTTTCCGAATATTTGCACTTGCGGCGTGGGCCTTCACCAGAATCACCTTCGCTCAATTGACTTCCACGTTTTTCGACGATTCGCTAATACACCAGATCAATCTGGTGGTCGATCCGTCCGATTGGGCGAGCCTGCTCTCGGACACTACGGACGACGAGGATAGCTACTATCAGGCAACGGTTAGCCTGGATGGGGCAGCGCCGCTGACAGTAGGGATCCGTCAGCACGGCACCGGCAGCCGGAGCGCGGTGAAGCCGAGCGTGTTGATTGATTTCAGCGAATATGTTAAAAAGCAAAATTTCCTCGGCCTGGACAAAATTCTGGCTAAAAACAATCTTGAGGACGCGTCGAACCTTCACGAGTTCATATCCTTTAAATTATTACGCCGGATGGGACTGCCCGCACCGCGTGTCGTTCCTGCGCAGCTATATGTTAACGGGACTTATCTCGGCTTCTATATGATTGATGAACATATAGACTCGGTCTTTCTGGAGAGGAATTTCGGAGAAGACGGCGGCTACCTGTATAATTGGTCGCCGCAGGGCACTTATAACTTCGGGGACCTGGGTACGGACCCCTCGGCCTATGCGCCGTTCCTGGAATTGAAGAGTAATCAGGACACGGCCGACCTGCAGAATTTCGAGCAACTGGTTCAGGCGATCAACTACGCCTCGGATGCGGATTTCATCACGGCGGTCTCGCAGTACCTGAACCCGCAACTGTATCTGACCCTCGCCGCCGTGGAAAACGTGCTCTCGGAACGCGACGGTATTGTCGACGGCATTTACGGGATGAACAATTTCTATCTGTACCAGTTCGAGGGCGGGACGCTTTATCAGTTGATCGGCTGGGATACCGTACTCGCGTTCGGGCCCGCTAATCTGGCTCCGGAGGAGACTCCGCAGCCCAACATTCTGGTGCAGCGATTGCTCGCCATACCCGAATACCGCAACTACTACTACACCGTCCTGGTCAGGGCGGCGACGGCATTTGGCGGGCAGAACGGATGGGCCGATACGGAGCTTACGAACGAATACTCCGTAATCGCGGCCGACGCCGAAAATGATCCGAACAAGGAGTGCATCGGCGTGAATGCTTATGTGCCTTGCGGCGCCGCACAATTCGAAGCCGAGGTGACCAACATGCATTCGTTTATTGCGACCCGGTCCGCTTTCGTTCTGAATGCCGCGGCAAAGGCGGGATATTCGCCGGTCACCGGTCCCGCAATTTCCAGTGCAGCGCTCCAAGGGGCGCCGGAGGTCTCGATTCTTTCCGCGGGAGCGCCGGTGGCTGTGCAAGGGAGCGAACTGGGACCGGCCTACGCGGCAGCGGATCTCCCACTCGAACGGACACCCGATAATACTTCTTTCGTGACGGTGGACGGCATCCGCGCGCCGTTATTTTCAGTTTCCGACGGCAGTACCGTTTTCCAGATTCCCTGGGACCTTCCCGGCCAGGGAAGCATTAGCATCGTGGCGGCGGTGGGCGGCGCGCAGAGCGATCCTCTTTATGCCAGCCTGCAGGCCACCTCCCCGGTGATCCTGCAGGTAGCTCATGCCGATGGAACGCCGGTGAATTCCGGAAGCCCGGCCGCGGCCGGCGAAATTGTCGAGGTTTATGCAATCGGATTGGGACCGGTGAGTGTTACGCCGGCTGACGGCAACCCGCCGTACATCCCGACGGTTACGAACATGAATCCAGTGGTATCCGTGGGCCAGAATCAGGCGCAAATACAGTTCTCCGGTTTGGCGCCCCAGATGGTGGGCATCTATCAAGTCAATTTGATCATGCCGAGCGCCGGCGCGGGCGCCGTGAGTCTGACCATGAACGCCGGATCGCAGACGGCGGCCTATGCACTGTACGTTCAGTGATCGCGTTCACGGGCTAACGGCAGACCTTGCTGCTTCGCAGCCCGCAGACCACAAAAAACGATGGTCTGCGCCACGGTTTGCTGAAAATGGCCAAGCTCCAAACGGTGCGTGAGCCATGGGCTCCTTCAGCAATAATCGACAAACGTCTGCTTCATCCTCGCGATGATATTGTCGATCGGCGCGTCCCAGACGGCCTGATTGAAGATCTCGCACTCGATCGGGCCGTGGTAGCCTTGGGCCTCGACCGCATGGCGGAGGCGCGCAATCTCGATCACGCCGTCACCCATCATCCCGCGACCCATCAGCATGTGCGGGGTGGGCACCAGCCAGTCGCAGACGTGGAAACCGAAGATGCGCCCGCGCGACCGCTCAATTTCGCGGTACACGTGCGGGTCCCACCAGACGTGATAGACGTCGACGACTACGCCGACCTGCTCCGACCCGACCTGGTCCGCCATATCATTGGCCAGGCCCAGCGTGGAGACCACCGACCGTTCGGCCGCGTACATGGGATGCAGCGGCTCGATCCCGATCCTGACGCCGCGCGCCTTAGCATGCGGCACCATGGCGGAGAGTCCATCGACTACCATCTGACGCGCTCCATCAAGATCGCGGCTGCCCTCCGGAATACCGCCGCAGACCATCACGAGTGTGTCGGTGCCCAGCGCGGCGGCCTCGTCAAGGGCTCGCAGGTTATCGTCGATGCGGCGCTCACGTTCTTCCGCCGTCAACGCCGGGAACATGCCGCCGCGGCACAGGCCGGAGACGCGCAGTCCGGCGTCGCGGATCTGTTGGCCGTAGTGCTGGGGCGAAGCATCTTTGATCTTGTGCCGCCACACGCCGATCCAGTTCAAGCCGCCGCGCACGGAGGCTTCGATGGCCTGGTTCAGATTGGACGGGTCGCACGTCATCTGGTTGAAACTGAGCAATCCCAAATCGGGGGCACTACCGGGAGCGGAGCGCATCGCTACGGTACCTCAACCCAGCAGCGCTTTTTCCACGACTCGATGGCGACTTCGGACAGCTGTACGCCGCGCGCGCCGGCCAGCAGGTCGTGCGGGAAAGGAGTGCCTTCGACGAGGTGGCGCAGATACGACTCCCACTGCACCTTGAACGCGTTGTCGTAGACCATGGCGTCGGGCACCACCTGCCAGTAGTCGCGGAAATTGATAGGCGACGGGATGTCGGGATTCCAGACGGCTCGCGGCGTGGCCGATTTATGCTGGATCTTGCATTCGCGCAGCCCGGCCACGGCTGTCCCATGAGTGCCGTCCACCTGAATCTGGAGCAGTTCGTCGCGGTCCACGCGCACATTCCATGAAGAGTTCATGGAAGCGACGATGCCGCCTTCCAGTTCCAGAATGGCGTAGGCTGCATCATCGGCGGTGCAGTCGTACCATTTGCCGGTTTCGTCGACTCGCTTGGGAATATTGGTTACGCCGCGGCAGGACAGCGCGGTCACCGGCGCAATCACGCCTTCGAAGACATACTGCCAGTGCGCGAACATGTCGAGGATCATGCCGCCGCCGTCTTCCTTGCGATAGTTCCACGACGGACGCTGCGGTGGTTGAAGGTCGCCTTCGAAAACCCAGTAGCCAAACTCACCGCGTACGGAAAAGATCCGGCCGAGGAAGCCGCTGTCGATCACCTGTTTGAGCTTACGCAGTCCGGGCAGGAATAGCTTGTCCTGCACAATGCCGCACTTCAGGCCGGATTTAGCAGCCAGTTCAGCGAGGGCGAACGCGGTCTTCGAATCGGGCGCGAGCGGCTTCTCGCAATAGACATTCTTGCCGGCGTGGATGGCTCGTTCGACCCATTTCGCGCGCAGTTGCGTCAACTGGGCATCGAAGTAAACTTCCACTTCGGGGTCCCTCAGGACGTTGTCGATCTCGGTGCTCCAGTGCTCCACGCCGTACTGCCGGGCCATCGCCTCCAACTTCTCCTCGTTGCGGCCCAGAAGGATCGGTACCGGCATCACTTTCTCGCCGGTGCTGAGGGCGACGCCGCCCTGCTCGCGGATCGCGAGAATCGATCGGACCAGGTGCTGGTTGGTGCCCATGCGGCCGGTAACGCCATTCATGGCTATGCGAACTGTTTTCATAGATGCTTCAATGAATGTACTACGAACGCGGGCAGCCGCCGGAAAAAGGCTGCTCCGCAGCCGGCAGACCACATAAAACGATGGTCTGCCCCACGGAATTCAGCGCGGCACGTTCTCGAACATCAGGTTGGGCTGGGTTCCTTTATTCACCGGCTTGGGCTGGGCCGGAGCTTGCGTGACCTGTGGCGGCTTCGCTTCCTGGTACGGCTTGAGTTTCGGCGGACTGGCGTCGGGTTCCAGCAGCCACACGGTGCGGCCGGGATAATATTGCTGCAGCTTGTGGTTCTCCGCATCGCCCAGATCGCGCGCCCAAACCACGCGGGCGCGATCGATGTCCGCTGCGTTATATACCCACTCGTCCTGAAAAATGTGCTGCGGCCAGTAGCGGACGAATACCAGCACCTGGCCCGGAATCTTCGCGAGTTGTTGGTTGACCAGAATGCGGCGTTCCGGATTCCGATGGTTGATCGCGTCCCAGGTCTCGTAGGATCGCGCCGCTAAAGAGAAATCTTCATTGTCGAGAATGTGCATGCCATACCAGAAGGTGAAATGCGCGATGCAGAGGAACAGGAGTATCCGGGCGGCATCCGGATTCAGCCGGTGGAACTGTCGCAATCCCTGAACGCTGACCAGGACAAAGAGGCAGGTCACCGCGGCCAGGTAGTGCAGCTGAAACGCAGGGAAGAAATTCGTCCCCAGCGCGAAAGCCAGCAATGTGATCCCGACCCATAAGAAGCGCCACTGGCGCATGGCCGGAATAAACGCCAGAATCGCCAGGTAGAGCGGCGGAAGGAAAAAGAAACGGTAGTAGCGGACGCGATATTTCAGCCGTTCGAGATAACTGCCCAACGTCTCCGGAGCATTCGAGCGGAATGCCAGTTGCGATTTGTAGCCGAGTTCCTGTTGTGGAGTCAGTTCCAGGTGAGGGGTCGGATTGGTCTGGAAGGTCAGGGCAGCCGGCACGCCGTATTGATACTGGCTGAGTTGATACGGGAGCGTGGTCCAACTGCCGGTGACGCTGTGGTTCTGGAGCAGAGTGATGCCGAGAGCCAATACTACGGCGGCGGCCACGAGGGGAGCGGCTCGCCGCGCCAGAATTTTCATTGGCGCCCGCTGCCGCAAGAGCGGCACAAAAAACAATGCCACGCAAAGAAAAAGGAAGATCGATTCAAACGGCCGGATGAGAATATTGAGCGCCAGTCCTGCACCAAGCGCCGCGGCGTACCTCCTGCGAGGGGTTTCGATCAGCCGGGGAAGCGCGCCGAATACCAGGCATCCGGCCGCGGCTCCGAACGCGCCGCCCCAATAATCGTTCATCCACGGACTCAGTGGTCCGAATTCGAAGACGGCCAGCATCCCTCCGGCGAGCGCCCACGCCGGGCTCACCCAGGCACGCAACATCCAGTAGCACAACGCGCAGAAAGACGCGGTGGAAAGCAGCACGCCAGCCCAGGGAAGGCCGAAGATGGCGCGTCCGATCGCCAGCATGAGTCCCTGGCCGAGCGGGTAAATCGAACTGTAGGTGGGCTGCTGCAGCGTGAAGAATGTCTCGAAGAACTGAGGCAGCGGATAAGCGGGATTGGCGAGACGAAAATGCCGCAGGGTGTCGGCAACGAAGAGGTGGCCGAATTCGTCGTAGATGTCCGGCAAAGGAACGCGATGATTTGGCAGCAATAGCAGCCGGAGCGCGACCGGCAGGATGGCGAGCAACACCATACTCCACACGGTCTTTTGTGCGAGGCGCCGGCCATAGGGCTCGATCCAGGGGCGCCAGAGCAGCACCAGAATGGCGAGCGCCATCGCCAGGAATAATTCGAGAAAATCGACTGCCCCGAATCCGAGGGGATTGTGCAACGGCAGGAAGGATTGAAAGAGGTTGGGCATTACACCGGCAAACGAGTATTATAGGACTCCGCGGGTGATAGGAGAGGTACTTGCAAAATTCAGCAGACCGCTTGCTGAGAAGCTGAGAAAAATCGGCCGCAAACGGCCGAGACAGGCGAAACCGCCTGCTCCACCGTTGGCAACACGGGACTGGCAGTGGTGGCGCAGGTGCTTTCGCCTGCGGCCTTTGATTTTTTCTCACCTTCTGACGCGCGCGGCTCAGAAAAATCAAGTCAGTCTTGTTTGGCGCCTTCAATCCATTTCAGGATGGTCTGGTATTCGGGGGAGTCTTTGGCCCAGCGCTGGCCGCCGCCATGCGCCAGTTTTGAAGAGCCGACCACGCCTTCCGTCTCCGACGTCGAGATGGGCTTGCGCAGAACCAGGCTGTCTTCCGGGTGCGCGACGTTCACTACATTGGCGATGGTCGACCACGTGGCGTTGAATAGCGTATGGGTGGCGTGGCAGTCGACACAGGCGTAACCGTCTTTGCCTTTGGCGTGGAGAATGGGCTTCACATTGGCGTCGAAATAGGCGCGGTCCAACTTCAATTCGCGGTGTTGCGCTGCGGCCGCGGCACGGGCCGCACCTCTCGGAGCCGGCGGATGGAAGGCGCGCGCCACTTCGACGGCATCGGGCGAACTGTCGATCTGCCGGGAGATGGTCTCGATCGCAGCGCCACGCTCTCCGGCGACTTTGTTCACTGCGGGGAAGGGGGCTTCGCGTACGAGCAACGCGGCATGCTGCGCCAGCTTCCGCGTTTCAGGATCGGTCGAATCGAGCAGCGGCGCGAGTGCACGGGCGAACCGCTCGGCGCTCGATCCGAAGAATACGATCTGCTCAATGTCGTTGCCAATCCGGCTATAGACCAATGGCGCCGGTTTGGCGAGGTCGGCGTCCAGGTCATAGACATCGCCGCGACGCTGCGGAAATTCTGTCAAGGCGGCGAGAAGTTGCTTCTTCTGCGCGTCGCTGCCTTTCTCGAGGATGACGGAGAACTTCTCCGCCAGTCGGGATTCGATAGTCAGGCGGCCTTGAATAGCACGCTCGCGATCTTCGTCCCGGGCCATGAGCGGGACCCAGTTGTTGTACAGGTAGCGGATATTTTCGTCGGCCAGGTTGTAGACCGCGGCATGAAGGTTGGATTCAATCCACGGATGCTGCGGCTTCGCGAGCGCGGCTAGGATCGTATCTTCAATGCGGCTGCGCGTGGCCGGATCGCCGTTCCAGAACCAGGCTTGCCAGAGTCCGCGAACGGCGTTGAGACGGGTGGCGATTACCGGGTCGGCGGTACGGGATTCCAGCGCGGCGATGAATTCCGGGTTTTTCGCCAGCTCGGAGAAGTGATGCGCAAAGACGCGCGTAGCCGCCCAGCGGGTGCGGTCGTCCTTCGCGTTCAAAGCGGACAACAGCGGGGCCGACGGCACATCGACGCGCCGGCTGTAGATCTCGCGCAGCGCCCATGCGGTGGTGCGCTGGACTAGCTTGCTCGGGTCGCCGAGCAGCGGCGTCAAGATGGGCAGTGAAGAGGGCAGAGCGAGCCGTCCCAGGGCTTCGGCCGCAGCCTGCCGAACGAGAACCTCGTTGGAACGCGTGGCAGCTTCAATCTGTACGACGACGGGCGCGGAAGGCTGGTCCCAAACGTTGTCGAGCCCATTGAGCAGTGCGACCGTATCGCCTTGGAGGGAATCGATTACCGGCGAATTCCATCCCTGATGCGTCTCCTGCGGGTAATACGTGCTGAGCGCGAGGATGGCAAACTGCGTCTCGCGAAACGGCGTCTTGAAGTTTTCGAACGATTGCAGCGGATCCATCCAACCGCCAAAGGCCTGCTGGCGGCCCATCAGGTAATCGATGGCCTTTTTTACCTGCGGGTTGTCGCGCGGCGTGCCGGCGGCGGCGAGAGCCCATAGCGCGTGTCCGGTCTGGAACTCGACCTCCGGCTGATCGGCTTCGAACTTCATGGACCACTGGCCATCGGGGCGCTGCAACGACAGAATGCGCTCGGCGTTTTTGGCGATCTGATCCCCGTATTTGGCGCGATCGATATCAGCGAGCGCCTGGGTCTGGTAGCAGAGGTCGATCATGTTCTTGACCGGTGCGGCCGCGATCTGGTCCGGCAGCCGCGCATCATGAGTCGTTTTCCAGGAGTACCAGGCGACTTCGAATGTACTGACGAGCGGCGTGTTCCCATTCGTCTCGTCAGGCGGAAGCTGAGTGCGTCCTGCGTAGTAAAGGTCGAGATATTTCGCGATCCCTTCGTGATAAGACTGGCGCGGTTCACGCGAAATCTGGGTTTCGAACAGACTCGTGATGAGCGACATGCGGCTGAGAACATTGGCCGGGGCGGAGATCACACGGGCCCACACCGCTCCCTCTTTTTCGAAGCCATAAAACGGCCGCGGATTATTGTAGAAGCGTTCGCTCAGGAATTGCAGCTGCTGCCGCTGATGAACGGGATAGCCATTGACCGCCGCGTAGAGCGCCGCGCGTTGCGAGAAATGGCTGGGGTGACAGCCGACGCAGAGCGAAGTCTCCTGATGAGTGCTTTCTATGCGGTTGACCACACCTCCGCGTCGCGGCGTGTTGGCGAACCAGGAATCGCCGGCCCCGAGGATGTAGTCCGCGGCGGTGCGGATGGCCTGCCGCGGATCATCGTAAGGGGGCGCCGGATACACGCGGGTGCGCAGTTTGTACTCGGGATGGTTGGCGTGTACGCGAACGTAATAGTCGCCGCGTTCCCGCAGCACGCGGGGCGTAAACTTGTTGCCGGGGAGCGCCTGCACTTCATGCGGACCGCTGACGGGATCCTGCCCATCGGTAAACTCCACTGGCTGGTTGTTGAGTACGCGATAGACGGAGACATCCACCGGCACGTCATCGCGATCGGTCAATTCAAGCTGGAAGAAAATCAGTTCGGGTTTGGTGGAATCGAAGGTGAAGCGATACCAGTCTTCGCCCGCCGCAGTATTGACGGTGTCCTTGCGCGGCGTGCCGTCGATTGGGAGGTACTCCTCCTCGTCGGCGGATGCGAACACCGTCTGTCCCAGGACCATCGGCGAGGCGTCCTGCCAGGAGTGATTTCCGCCCTGCTTCAGCGACGCGGATTCGGGCAGGCGGTTGACTTGCAGGGTGTAGTGCCCGGTGAGTCCGATGGGGGCGAGACGCAGCTCCGGGGCGGCTGCCTGCGAGAGATGGAACGGAGCATAGAAGTCGGGATCGCCGGCGTGGAGGGTCTTGGAGAGCAGCACGCGGTTCCCCACGGCGACGGTGACTTCGAGGCGCGCATCGGGTGAGAAAGACGCGGGAGACGCGATCGAGAAGAGCAATGAGTAGCTGCGTCCTGCCGCGAGGTTGGGTAGCGGAACCGTGCCGGTGCGAATGTCTCCGGATTTCGCCATTACCGCTTCAACGGAATAGGGAGCGCTTGCGCTTAACGCAACTAGTGACGCTGCGAGCGTCACGAATGTAAAACGGCGGATTCTCATGCCTCTATTGCGAGTATATGGGATTCAGAGGGTCAAAAGTTCGGTGCTCGAACTTTTGAGGGCTGAGGGATAATCTAGAGAAATTTCCGGTTCCCCGGACACCTTCTTTGTGGACAGGCTGGAAAGAGAGCAGGCGAGAACGCCTACTCCGTATAGCGGCAAGCCGCAAAAACGGCTGCTCCGCAGCCGGGCAGACCACAAAAAACGATGGTCTGCCCTACGGCAAGGCAGAGAGCCGACTCCACGGAATTCTTCGCGGGCCGTGAGGATTCCGATTGTAGTAGTGGAGTAGGCCTTTGGTTTGCCTCGGAGGGTAAGATAGGAAATTGACCGAATCGACTGGTAACGCCGATCTCCATTCAACCCTCCGCCAATATTGGGGTTATGACTCCTTCCGTCCGCAACAGGAGCGCGTCATTCGCAGCATTCTCGCGGGGCGCGATGTAGCGGTGATCATGCCGACCGGCGGGGGCAAGTCGCTGTGCTACCAACTGCCGGCGATCCTCTTCGGAGGCACGGCCGTGGTAGTTTCTCCGCTCATCGCGCTGATGCACGATCAGGCTGCACAGCTCGCGCAGATGGGCATTCCAGCGGCCGTTCTCAACAGCACGTTGAGTGCCGGCGACCAATCGCGCGTCATGGCCGAAGCCGCTCGAGGAGCATTCCGGCTGCTCTATCTCTCGCCTGAACGCCTGGCGCGGCCCGACACTTTCAGTTGGCTCGCGCGCCTTCCCATCTCGTTCTTCGCCATCGACGAAGCTCATTGCATCTCGGAGTGGGGGCACGAGTTCCGGCCCGAATACCGCATGCTCAGCCGCTTGCGGGAGCAGTTCCCTGATCATCCGGTCGCGGCATTTACAGCCAGCGCCACGCAACGCGTCCGTCATGATATTCTCGCGCAACTCCAGTTGCGGGACCCGGGCAAGTTCATCCTCAGCTTCGATCGTCCCAACCTGCGCTATCTGGTACGCGAGGTCGACGAAAGCACCCAGGAGCCCATGCTGTTGCGTGCAGTCATGGCGCACGCGGGATCGAGCGTGATCGTTTATGCGCCGACGATTGTGCGCGTCGAGCAGACCGTCGATTTCCTCAATGAACGCGGCATCCCGGCGGTCGGCTACCACGGCAAAATGGATAATCCATCCCGCAAGCGGAACCAGGAGCTTTGGGTTTCGGACGAGGCTTCCGTGCTGGTGGGGACCATCGCGTTTGGCATGGGCATCAACAAGCCCAACGTGCGCGCCGTGATCCACCTGTCGCTGCCAAAATCGCTGGAGCAGTATTATCAGGAAGCCGGACGCGGAGGGCGTGATGGCCAACCCGCCGATTGCGCTCTCCTGTGGCAAAAAAGGGACGCAGGGCTGCTCGCTTATTTCATCGACGAGATGCGCGATCCGCGGGAGCGGGAACGATCCTGGCAGGCTTATCACACGATGCGCCGGTTTGTCGACGCCCCGCAGTGCCGTCATCGACAAATCTGTCTGCACTTCGGAGAAACACCGAAGTGGACCACCTGCGGGATGTGCGATGTCTGTACCGATGCGCCGGAGTGGATGACGTCCGACGCGTCCAGGCGCGGGAAGGTTTCGGCGGCACACGAAAATCAGACACCTGCTCCTGAAAAACCCGCCGCCGATCCCGAGCTTTTCGCGCTTCTCGCCGAATGGCGCATCGAAGTTGCGCGCCGCAACTCGGTACCGGCATTTGTTATTCTCAACGACGCGTCGCTAACCGATCTGTGTTGCCGAAGGCCTCGCACTGCGGAAGCACTCTTAGACGTCTTCGGCATCGGTGCAAAGAAGGCCGAGTTGTACGGTGAGGATCTGCTCGCCCTGCTCAAAGCATTTGATGCAGGCCGCCGCGCGGCGCCGCGCGTCACACCGGACGAGTCTGAGCGCAAAGTTACTCCGTCCATCCGGACTCTCGAGCTTCTGCGCGAGGGCAAGTCGATTCAAGAGATCGCCGGTCTGGAGAGCCGGCACGTTTCGACCATCGTCGAACGTGTGTCGGTGCTCATCGAGACCGGGATGATCGAGTTACAGCCTGCGTGGGTAGATCCGGATCGCGTGGACGAGATCAGGCGGGTAGCCCTGGAAATCGGTTTTGAGCGCCTCAGGCCGATCAAGGATGCGTTGCCGAAGGACCACACCTATGATGAAATTCGCCTGGTGGTGGCCAGCCTCCGTCAAGGTTGTGCGGCGCCTGCCGGACACTGATCACCTGATCCCAGCGTACGCTGCATCAGCACGGTGTCCAACCAGCGGCCGAATTTCCATCCCACCGATTGAAAGACTCCGGTGTGCCGGAAACCGGCGTCTTCGTGCAGCCGGATCGAAGGCGCATTCGCGCTGTCGCCGATCACCGCGATCATCTGGCGCCAGGTTCCGAGTTCGCACTGCCGGATGAGCTCGGCCAGGAGACGGCGTCCGATGCCTTTGCGCAGATGGTCCGGATGAAGGTAGATGGAGTCTTCGACGGTGTGCCGGTAGGCTGGGCGTGGGCGGTACAAACCCGCATAGGCATACCCGGCCACAGCACCCCCATATTCCGCCACTAGATACGGAAGGCCTGCGTCGAGCACGGTGTCGCGGCGTCGCGCGATCTCCCCGGAGGTAGGCGGAGTGAGCTCGAAGGTCGCCGTGCCATGCATCACGTGGTGGGAGTAGATGAGTGAGACGGGAACGACATCTGACGGGACGGAGGGACGAATAACAAGCTCGGACATGAGAGACATGGTAACAACCGCCCCCCGGCTTCCGCGGAGGCGGCAGTGACAGACTAAAGAAGTTGCAAAATTCGGCAATGCAACCATCAAACCTTTCTTTTAATTTCGCAAGTGCCTATGAAGTCTGTACTAAATCTTCGTTTGTTCGCGCGGCGCGACGATCCTCGCCGAGCCAAAAGCGGCAGCTAAGACTGGAAAGTGTGGTGGAGCGTAGCTCCCGGCCAGTCCCAGCAGGCGCGAAGGCGCTTCTCCCGGCCAGTTAGACGTGATATCGGTATCCATTACGCCAGGCTGCGGAATGTTATATCAGCGTTGGCGACTGTACGCGAAGAGGGGCCGCGCGTGATCCCAGCTGACGTGAGCGGCGTTCCCAGGAGTAATCTACCGCAATCCGATCGAACGGCGTCACATCAGAAATCTCTCAAGGCTGTCAATCGGGTAGAGCCGCACAAATGAGGCTCGGTGGAAGTATATTCTGGTGCCAATGCCAACACCTGAAGGAACTCAAAAAGCAACGAAACCTGTGGGGCTCTTTGGATCGGTGCTTAAAACTGGTTACAGCGGTTACAGCGAGTTGGCTTGCTTTGCGCTTTTCAGGGTTGTATGATCGCGATGCATTCTTATGAATATACCGCGAAGGTCTTTCTGGCAATGGGCGTCTCTGCCGGCTCTTTCTCTCTTGCTGGGGCTCATCGCTCCGCTGACGAATTCGCAGGAAAAGCCCGCGGGCCGCGCCGTACTCTACGCGTCCGTCGGGCCAGAACTCACCCGATACGAAGTCGACACGCAAACCGGCGTGCTGAGCCGGCGAGATTCACTCACTCTTCCGGCGAATGTACAGGAGGCGTGGACACATCCCTCGAAGAAATTTATCTACGTTGCCTGGAGCAATGGCGGCGCGAGCTATCAGGGCGGCCAAGGCACCGGGCAAACTGGGACCAAGCATGGGGTGACCGCGTTCCGGATCGATCCGAAGACGGGCGCTCTTACGCAACACGGCCAGCCAGCGGTGTTGCCCTCGCGCCCGGTTTACATCACCACCGATATCGATGGGACGCATGTCATCACGGCCCACAACTCTCCTAGCAGCCTGACCGTTTACCGGATTTTGCCGGACGGCACGGTCGGCGAGGAAATCAAACAAACTGAAAAATTGGATTTCGGAATCTATGGGCACCAGGTGCGCATGGACCCGTCGAACCGCGCCGTCATCCTGGTCACTCGCGGCAATGCTCCCACGGCGAAAAGGCCCGAAGACCCCGGCGCGATAAAGATTTTCGCTTACAAGGACGGTGTTTTATCCAACCTCAAAAGTGTCGCGCCGAACGGAGGCTATGGGTTTCAGTTCCGACACCTCGAATTTCATCCATCCGGCAAATGGGATTATGTGACACTCGAGCGGCAGAACAAGATACAGATGTATCGACGATCGGCGGACGGCAAGCTGAGCGAGGCAGCTGTTTTCTCTAAGGACACGGTGGCCGATCCGGCTGCAGGCAAGGGGGGCCAAGCTGCTTCCTCGATCCACGCACATCCGAACGGACGCTTCATTTACGTCGCCAACCGCGCCGGAGACACGGTGGAATTTAAAGGCAGGCGCGTGTTTGCCGGCGGCGAGAACAGTATCGCGGTTTTCTCGATTAATCAGGAAACCGGCGAGCCTACGTTGATCCAAAGCGTGGACACGCACGGCTTCCAACCCCGGACCTTCGCGCTGGACGCACGCGGCAAGGTGCTCGTGGTGGGCAACCAGTCACCCGCGTTCCTTCGCGATGGCTCGAGCGTGAAGCCGGTTCCCGCCAACCTCGCCGTGTTCCGTATCAAAGGCGACGGCAAGCTGGAGTTCACCGAGAAGTACGATCTCGAAACCACGAATAGCACGCCGTTGTTCTGGGTTGGCATCGTTTCGCTGCCATAGTGAATAGCAGTCGCAGCATGCGATGAGTCTTGTCGTCAATGTAAGCGCTCGCGACGCGGACTCCAGGATTGGGCATGCGACGATCCGCGACTCGCGTCATCGTTCCTGCCGTCGTCCATTTTCCGTCTAGCACTCGAACGCGGTTTTGAGTCGTGATGTAATCGCCGAATACTCTTCAGCAACGCTAGTCCGAGATCCCGCGAGCATGGGAGGATCACGCGGTGGATGGTTTCGAAATGCCCTTGGCGCAGCGTGACCGCCCGGAGTGGATACGCTGCAGAGTTCCACTCCCATGCCATTGCAGTTGACTCGCTGGCTACTCCCAGTGGTTGGCTATTCGGAAGTTGGGGACCGCGACCGGCCTTGACATCTGCCACCAAGCCCAACTTGTTGCCGTCTCAGCGGCTTTCGGCCTAAAGGTATAGGAGGTGCCGAACGCTGGGCTCACCGATGGTACAACTGCGAAGTCGCTCTTCGATCTGGCTATCAGCCCTAGTTATGCGGTCATGCTGACGAAGATGCTCCGCCCACGAACTTACAATGAATGTTTCTAAGTAACGGTTTGGAATTTCGAGGTCTCGACAAATTCCCCATCGCGACGCTCCGTCGCGGCGCCGAACCCGTCCATATTCACGCATGGCCTCGATGAAATCGGGTACCCGCTCGGGAGCTACGTCGTATTCAACGGTCACGAGTATCGGGCCGATCAAATCGACGCTGGCACCAACCACAGGGGTGCGCCAGTGGTTCCAGGGCGTCAAATCCACGTTTGCATCCGAAAGGCGCAGAAACAATGCCAGCACCGTTGACAAGATTGCTCCCATGCCGGCCCAAAGCAGCGCCCTGCTTAGCCCTACATGCGCTGCCACAGCACCCCAGGTGGCGCTCCCCGCGGCAACAGCGCCCTGAAAGACCAGCATCGAAACGGCAAGCACGCGGGCGCGCACCCAATCAGGCGCCTGGCTGAGAACCTGAACATTGAAAAGCGAGATGAAAGAAACCCATGCCGCCCCTCCGATTACCATGACCGCGCCTAGCGGAGACAGCGCGCGAAGCTCTCCCGCGGCAATTGTCGCCAAGCCGAAGATCGCTATTCCAGACGATACAACCACGTCGGCGGACCAACGGGCCCGAGCACGCTGCATCAATATTGCACCAAGTACCGCGCCACAGCCGAAGCCCCCGAGCAACACTCCGTATCCGATCGGACCGCCGTTGATGCGATGCGCGACGGAGGGCAGCAACGCCAGAAGTCCACTGGCAAAGAACATGGCAATTCCGGCCCGCGCCATCACTTTGAGAACTCCCGGCGAGTTGCGGACGTATCGGATCGCTGCGCGTGTCGCACCCGCTACGGTCTCAGGCGGAGTTGCGCGTTTGAACACTGGTCGCCGCCACCGGGCCACGACAACGATTACGCCCAGGAACGAAGCAGTATTGGTCAGGAACGCTGCTCCCACGCCTGCAAATGCGACAACGGCGCCGGCCAGTGCCGGTCCCACCGCCCGTGCGAAATTGAACTCAATGCCATTCAGGGCGGACGCCGCCGGGAGGTCCTCCTTTTCAACCAGCTCGGGCAAAACGGCCCGCCAAGTGGGTGACTCGAATGCGTCTCCAGCCGATAGAGCAAAGGTCAGAATGAGGAGCAGCATGGGGGACATCATGCCCCCGATGGTGATTACGGCAATCACAAGTGCTACGACTACCATCCATATTTCCGTGAACAGGATGATTTTGCGGCGATCGACGATGTCTCCAATCGCTCCTGCCGGTAGGGCGAGGACGAAGTACGGCAGGGCGGAAGCTGTCTGCGTGAGAGCCACGTACATCGGTCCGCCGTTGAGCGACACCATCAACCACGCGGCGCCCACACTTTGCATAAATGTACCGACGTCAGAGACCACGTTGGCGGTGAGCAGATTGCGGAAAGTCGATGATCTTAACGGCCGCCAGAGACTGCTCGACACAGGATTAGGCGAAATCGGCAATGGTCCTCACCTCGATCTCCACGTTAGCAGCGGACGTGCGCAAAGTGTATCGGGCCAGGGATGGGTTTCGCGTCATTGGGCGGCCATGAGACCTGCCGTGCGTCGTGGATTAGATCCTTCTGCACGCGTCCGTCAATCACGGTTTGGATGGAGGTGACGTTAGATCGCAACCCTCCGTACCATGACCGTCACCGTCGAGAACAAAACGCCGCTTGTTGTCTTCGGCCGTCAGCCGGCAGGCCGGCTTCTCGCTCCGTATCGAGGTGATCGATGAGCCGTTCGAGCAGAAAGCGGGTTTCGAGATCGATGAACTCTCGCTCGCTGCGGGTCTCCAGCGCGGAGTGCGGGGTTTCGGTAGATCCAAAGTGTACGTAGCGTAGGAATGGTACGGCTAGTACTCTACGGAAATGAAGTTACGATTAGTGCGTTGGTTGCTTGCCGTGGCTAACCTGGCGCTCCTGATTTTTCTTGTCGCAGCAATCCACCGTCAGTGATGCCTGATTTTCAGCAAAGGCCGAGCCGCGAGGCCGTCGCGCGATCTCGCGCCGCAGAGCCGAGTCATTTTTCCTTCACCCGTGCACCGGCGTCGAGGAAGAACCATGCACCCACGCCGAGCAGCACCACGAAGCTGCCGAAATACAAGCCGCCCTCCCAGCCGAAATGACGCGCGATGAGCGGCGTGAGGATCGGCGCCAGCATGCCGCCGGCGTTGCCTCCCGTGTTCATGATTCCCCCGGCCGCTCCGGCCTGCCCGCCGCCGATGTCGACGGCGGTCGCCCAGAATGGCCCTTCGGCGCTGGCGGAAAATCCCAAGGCGAGGGAGAGCAGCGTCACGGTGGCGAATGTTCCCCATCCGCCCGCGCCCACGAAGAGGCAGACAGCGCTGATCGGCATGGCGATGAACGGCACGATGCGGCGGCCGGATTTGAGTCCGAAGCGGCGCACGAGCGCATCCGAGACGAAGCCGCCGAGCGGCGTCATCACGCCCATGGTCATCATCAGAATCGATACGTAGACGGCGCTTTGGTCTTTTTCCAGGTGGCGAATCTCTCCGAAATAGTAATAAATCCAGTAGAAGAAGATGTACTCGAAATAGTTCAGACAGAAATAGCTGAGTGTGAGCAGGATCATGTGAGGGTTGCGCAGCAGGCGTCCGAAACGCGACCAACCGCGTTCCTCGGGCGCACGCGCCGCGGGCGAAGCGCCAGGAGGATAGTCGCGGGCTACGGCCCACCAGATCACATAGAGCGCCCCGGTAGCGAGCGCGGCCAGCCAGAATGACGTGCGCCATCCGAAGCGCGAAATCAGAAAGACGAATAACACGGGCGAAATCGCGCTCCCCAGCGCGGCGCCGGCCTGAATGAAGGCTTGCGCGCGGCCCATCCCCGCGGGCGAGATCCAGTTGCGAGTCATGCGGGCGCAGGACGGATAGAGCGGCGCCGTGGTCGCTCCCATGATCAGCCGGATGGCGTAAAACTCGGTCAGGCGGCTGCACGATCCGGTGAACCCGGTGAGCAGAGTGTTACCGATTCCGCCCAGCGCGAGGATGAGACGCGATCCAAAACGGTCGGCCAGCGCGCCGCCGGGAGTCATGAGAATGGTGTACGAAAAGAGCAGGACGGAATACACAGACCCCATCTCGACGTCCGAGATGTGGAGGTCCTTCATGATGCTCGGGCCGGCGATCGACATGATGGTGCGATCGAAATAGCTCATCGCACTTAGCGCCACCATAAGCGCGACGATTCTGGTTCGCGCTGGGAAAGGGGCAATGCGAACGGCGGCGGTCACGGTTCGGGCATTGTAGCAGAGATTCGACTGCATCAACCCCAGGTACGGCCACCCCACCTCGCCACCAATAAATAAAAAGACGAAATTCGCGCGGCGATGGGAGCGTCTGCGGCCCTAACGTCTCGTATAATGCCTTTTTCCGGGTGGCATGCTACCGCCCCTGCATGACCCACGCGTTGGTGGCGGCGATGGGGTTAAGGAAGGCCAGGTCTGCGGGTGTCAGGGGCGGCTACAATCCAGCCCTGTACACCTTGAATTGGACGCCAGCGCCCATCCAGAGAAACAAATAACACTCTGTTGCCGAGTGGATTGATTACGGTGACAAACAAGTTCTGACCGCTCGCATCCCAGGTTACCCCCGAGAGGTATGTCATACCCGGCAGGACTTCGCGGTACCGGGATCCTCCTCCACTAAACTCCAACTTACGGCAAGGAACAGTCACGCAATTGGTGCCCGGCACCCGATCCCCCTGGGGCCATCATCGACTAACTCTGTTGATGAAACCGAGTTCCCGGCTCGCGCCGTCCCGGTGCGGACGATGGTACCCTATCGGTCCGACGGTGACGAACTTGCTATCCAGTTTTCGTTGAATTCGAGAAAAAATGATCGTGAACCGGATCGCCGACAGCCGAGCCGGACTCGTCCGCCTTAATCGGCGGTCTGCCGACAGAGATCCCTGGGATCTCGGCCGATCCCACGACAAAGCAGTTGATGCCTTCGCATCGCCGGGCTTGAAATAGCGCGGGCGATTTCGACCAAAAAGCGCCGGTTTCGAAACGATTCGGTCAGATTCTCCGCATTCGCGACGGTGCCGGGCGGGAGTCGGCATACTTCCTGCGGGCAAGTAATGGCTTTCCATAGTCTCCGGGACCCGTACGCAACCCGACGCGCATTTTATTTCAGTTATTCCGATAGTTTGCGGCTATTCCTTCCCACGGTCCGAACGAGATCTTCACGCCCGGCTTTGCGCTGAGAAGGGCGGCGGCTCCTTTTTCGGTGACGCCGGTGCCGCGAAGGTCGGCAGCTTTTAGATTCGGCATGGCGATGAGAGTTTTGATCGACATGTCGTCGATTTTGCCACAACCTTGAAATCTCACGGTCTGGAGCTTCGGCAACAGTACGCGCATGCGCTCGAGCCAATCGGGAAGCACGGCGGTCGCCGTGACTTCGCCGAACTTCGCTCCTTCGATGCCGACGTTCATCGCGTAACAACCGATGCGAAGTTCACGCAGGTTATGAAGTGAGAGGACGGCGTCGAGCCCAGCAGCCGACATGACGATAGTCCAGACGTTTTTGTCCGTACCCTGACGTCCGCTGAGATCGAGATAGGTCAAATTGGGGAGTTGCCGGAGAGCCTGCAGACCGGCGTCTCCGAGTTCGTTACCGCCCATCGTCAGCTCCTTCAGATTCGTCAGCGTGTTCAGCCGCTCGAGACCTACGTCCGTCATCAAAGTCGAGCCGACGTCGAGGGATTCGAGGGAGTTGATTCCGGCAATGTGCTCGAGCGCGGTGTCGGACGACTTGGTGCCGTGCAGGTTGAGGCGCCTAAGCTTTTTCCAGTCCTTGATCGCGGCTACGCCCTGATCGGTAACGTACTCCGCATAATAGAGGTTCAGATCGGTGACGTTACGAAGGTTCTTGAGTTCCGCCATTCCTTCATCAGTGATACGCGTCAACGACAGATCGAGTGTGGTCAGTTCCGGGTATTCAACGAGCCGTCGAAGATCGTGATCGGTAACCCACGAGCCCCGCAGATCCACGCCGGTCACGATACCACGCGCATCGGTCGTGACCGAACCGCCGAGGGACACGATCCAGTCAGTCGCGGCATTCAGACAGCCGGCAAGACAAAAGAGAAATGTGATTGAACGCATCAGTTTTCCCCCCGAGCTCTTCGATTGGCCAGCGCGGAGTCGCGATCGAAGACGATTTTACATGCCGGCAGAGCTGCTGTAAGATCGTGCATGCCTTTCTCCGTAACAAGAGTGTGATAGAGGTTCAGCGACTTCAGTTTTCCCATTGACTTCAGAGTTTCAACGCTCTTATCGCTGACATCGGTTGAGTCGAGGCTGATGTCCTGCAACAGGGGCAACGAATGGAGTGCCGCAAGACCCGGATCGCTGACGGTTGTGTAATCCAGACCGATCCTTTGGAGGTTCTTCAGCGATGCAAGCGTCTCAAGTCCGGCGTTGTTCGTGCGCGTACGCAGCAGTTCGATTCGCTCCAGCTTCTGAAGCGGTTTTAGCGCGGGCAGTCCTTCCGAATTGAACCGGGTATGGTTGAGATAGAGTTCCCGGAGATTGGTCAGGCTGGCGATGGCGGCGAGCCCAGAATTGCTCAGATCCGTGCTGGTCACGTCAAGCAGTTCGAGACGAACGAGAGGGGCGAGGCTGCTAATTCCGGCATCTGTAATATCCGTGTAGCCGATCTTAAGAGTCAACAGACTTGTGATGTGCGCGATGTCGACGAGGTACTTGTCGGAAAGGCGGGTGTTCGAGAGGTCGAGGTCGCGCAGTTCACGAAGACGGGCCAGGTGCGCGATCCCCGGTCCCTCAACCAATGTTCCCGAGAGCCGCAAAGTCTGAAGATGAGAAAGCGCGGTGAGTTTCTCGAGTCCTGCGTCAGATACGGTCGTGTTGCTGAGGTTCAGTTCTTTGAGGCCGGTCAGAGAGGTGAGCGACGCAAGCCCGAGGTCGCCAACCTGGGTGACCTGCAACTCCAGCCTTTCGAGATAATGCAATCCCGCGAGACTCGCGAGTTGTGTGTCGCTGATCGGCGACGCCGAGAGATTCACGTATGTGACGTGTCCGTCAGTTGACCTGGTGGTGCCGCCCAACGTTTTGAGCCACAGAACGATCGCGTCCTCGGAATCAGACGATGGCCGTTCGGCCGCACGTACCTTCGAGATCGGTGGGTTGGCTCCCACGAACTGAAGCTTCGCGCCAGGCAGCGCGGCCCGAAGCGTTGCGAGCCCGTTCGACGTGACGCGGCTGTAGCGCAGATCGAGATCGACGAGCCTTTTGAGATTCTGCAATTTGGCTAGACCCGTATTGCTAACCTTCGTCCGATACAGGTTTAAGACCTCGAGATGCTCCATTCCGGCGACAACATCCATAGCAGCGTCGGTGGCCTCAGCGCCGAGCAGATTGAGGCGGCGCATCGCCTTGAGGTTACGCAGGTACTCGATTCCTTTGTCGGTGATGCGTACGCCCGAGAGATCGAGCTCTTCCAGATTCGAAAGGCCGGAAATCGATTTCAGGCCTTCATCGGTAACGAGCGCGTCGCGAAGAAGCAGGCGCCGCAGGCTCTTCAGCGCTGCGAGGCCTTCCATACCTTTATTAGTAAAAGGATTGTAGCTGAGGTCCAGATTTTCGAGTTGGGGAAATTGCGAGAGGTCCAAATTGGCGAGCGCACACTGAGCGCAACGGAGGTCCTTCAACTTTGTCCAGCCGGCGAGCTGTTTGATTTCGCTGTCCCGGATCGTGATGCGCGCGTTGAAGTGCCAGCCGAAGGCAAGCCGTTGGATGCCAGTGAGCGTCGCGAGCGCTTTGAAAGCGGCCGTAGCGTCTTCACGGCCGCCCCCGGGATTCCAAATGGGCCCCGGAAGATAGAGATCTCGCAGATTTTTCAGCCCTTCCAGCTTGACAAGTTCCTGAGGCCGCATCACGGAGGCCGTCAGGTCGATTCCGGTGATGTGGATATCATCGCTAAGCTGGGAGATATCGACGATCGGTTGGGCGCGTCCAGCGACTGTAACGTGCCCTTCCCAACGAAGAACCCATTCGGCGATGTCCCGGTCAGACGCGGCGGCGGCGAGGTGGACAAAAAGCAAAAAGGTACTGATAATGCGAAACACTTAGCGCTATTATACAGGATGAGGTTTATTTGCGTAAGCTTTCAATTGTTATTCTTTTGTTTTCTATTGCCCTTCGGGCGCAAGGCGGGTCGTTCGCGTCCGGTCTCTACCCGGTACTCGAAAAGGCAACCTGCCGCAACTGCCATAACCGTGATGGGGTAGCCTCGGCGACGCGTTTGCATTTCCCCGAGGCCGATGCATCTGCATCGAAGATTGAGGCGTTCGGAAAATCGCTGGTAGTCCTTGTGGATCGCGAGCATCCCGACCAGTCCCTCCTGCTGCGCAAGCCTACCAATCGCATCCCGCATGCTGGCGGTCAACGGATCAAGCCGGATAGTCCCGAGGAGGCCAAACTGCTGGATTGGATCGCAATACTCGCAAAGCTTTCCGGGGACGATCTCACGGCAGCGATTCATTATCGCGAGCAGGAGGACCGCGGGGAGGCTGCAGTCAGCAACGAACCCGAGCTGCGGCGGCTGACGCACAGCCAGTACAACCACACCGTGCGGGATCTTCTCGGCGATCAGAGCGGGCCGTCGAATCAGTTCCCACCCGAGGATTTTATCAACGGCTTCAAAAATCAGGCGCAGGGACAGAGTCTTTCTCCGATCTTGATCGAGGCTTACAGTGACGCTGCGGAACGCCTGGCGCGCGCGGCATTCCACGGCGGCGATGCACACGGTCTGATTCCCTGTAAGCCGTCTGTTCCCTGCCGGGCACAGTTCGTGCGCGAGTTCGGGAAGAAGGCATTCCGTCGTCCGCTCACCGTCACCGAACAGAAGCGCTACGAAAAGCTGATGGCGGCCGAAAGCGATTTCGTGAAGGGCTCGCAGCTTGTCGTGGAGGCCATGCTCCAATCGCCAAACTTCCTGTTTTGGATATACTCGACGCCCGATCCGAAACTGAAGCCGTACGCCACCGCCAGCCGTCTTTCCTATACTCTCTGGGATACGATGCCGAATGCGGAGCTGGTTGCGGCGGCCGAGAAAGGCGAACTCGCGACCAAAGACGGTATTGAGAAAGTAGCGCGGCACATGCTTGATCAGCCGCACGCACACGAAGCCCTCGACGAATTCACCAGCCAGTGGCTGCGCTTCGATCGTCTGCAGACGGCCAGCAGAGACCGGCGGAAGTTTCCCCTTTATACGCGTGAGACTGCGCTAGCGATGACCGAGGAAGCGCGGGCATTCATTTCCGATCTCGTCTGGAACGGTCGCGATTTCATGACCGCCTTTACGGCTGATTATGGCTACGTGGGTCCGGAACTGGCCGCAATTTACGGAGTGCCGGCCCCTGCGAAAGAGATTGAACGCATTCCGTTTCCGAAAGGATCCGAGCGGTCAGGGCTGCTTGGACAGGGATTGTTCCTGGCGCTGACCGCAAAGCCCGATGAAACGTCACCGACCGGGCGCGGCTTGTTCGTACGTGAGCAGTTTCTGTGCCAGCATGTTCCCGATCCCCCGCCTGGCGTGAACACTAATCTGCCCGCAGTGACTGCCGATAAGCCTCAGACCAATCGCGACCGCATGTCCGCGCATGCGACAAATCCGACGTGCAACGGGTGTCATGCGCTGGTCGATCCGATCGGTTTCGGCTTCGAGAAATTCGACGCTGTGGGCGCACGCAGGGAGAAGCTGGTCCTCGAGTTCCGCGAGCCCAACGCGAAAGGCAGGAAAGCCCCAGTCAAGACCATTAGCCTGGATTTCAACACGAATGGATATCTCGCCGGAATTCCGGATTCGCAGTTCTCGTCGCCGGCCGACATGGGCGCGATCCTGGCGAAGAGTCCGCAGTGCCAGGAATGCATTGTTAAGCAGTATTTCCGCTACTCGGCAGGGCGCCCTGAAGGACCCGCGGACCGTCCCGCCATCCGGCGGGCGCTCGAGCGGTTTCAGGCCTCGCAATTTCAGTTCAAAGAACTTATGCTTGCAATAACGGCAATGGAAGGAACATCGAATGTCGCAAGTGATCACAAGTCGAATTAGAACCTCACGTCGTGCCCTGCTGAAAGGTATGACGATCGCGGGAGCGCGTATTACAGTTGGTTTGCCGCCTCTGGTGTCGATGTTCAATTCCCTGGGCACGGCCTACGCCGCGGAAATTGCGCCGAAGCCGATCGAGACGCGCTTCGTCCTTTGGTTCAACGGGAATGGAATTCCAGAGCGCTACTGGATTCCGACCGAGGAAGGTCCGGATTACGAAATCACGCCGTGTCTGGCGCCGCTCGCACCCTGGCGCAAAGACGTTCACGTACTGAGCGGTCTCGACAACGCGGCCGCCAACGGTAAAGGCAACGGCCACACTAATTCGATGAGCAGCCTGATGACCGGCACCTACTTTACCGGCCGGGGACCGAGCGGACCTTCCGTCGATCAGGTGATCGCAAACAAGATCGGCGGCGATTCGCGCTTTCGGTCGCTGCAGATCGGTGTGGCACAGGAGTCATTCGGGGAAAGCATGCAGCGCAATATGAGCTGGTCGGGTTATGAGCGGGCGCTGCCGCCCGAGATGATTCCGCACCGCTTATTCGATCGTTTGTTCGGCGTGCAGGAAGAAGGCTGGGTCAATCGTAAGCGCAGTATTCTAGACGCGGTTCGCGATGATGCCACGGAATTGAAGAAAAGATTGCCGGGTGACGACCAGTCACGCCTCGACGAGCACCTCTCGGGTATTCGCGATCTGGAGCGGGCAATTGCGGTGCTACCGCCGGAGTACCGGCGCGTCGACCCTCCTGACTTTGATGGCGATATGAAGGATTGGCCTCGCATTGCGAAGCTGCAAAGCGATCTGCTCGTGCAGGCGCTCGCGACACGGCAGACACGCGTTGTGTCGTACATGCTGACGAAGTGCCAGAGTATCTCGCGATTCCCGTGGCTCGGATACACGGCCGCACGGCATCACGACTATACGCACGCCGAAGGGAAAACTTCCGGCGCCGATGGCGTTGAAGGACAGCGGGTGCTGCGCGATATTTGCCGCTGGCACGTCGAAGAGTTCGCGTATCTCATCTCGCGGCTTGAGTCAGTGCCGGAAGGTGACGGCACGCTCTTCGATCACACCAGCCTCATCTATGTTCACGAGCACGCCGAAGCGAATCCGCACAAGAATAACGGGCTTGCCATGATTGTGGCGGGCGGGAGCCCGAAGCTTGCGAGGGGTTCGTATACAAAGGTTCAGGGGACAATCGGTGACGCGTACCTCACGGTCGCTGATGAAATTGTGGGTGCGGGGATCGACAAGTTCCCGACGGGGACGAAGAAAATCGGGGCGATACTGGCTTAGTTGTCTTCGGCCCTTACCGGAAATTGACTAAAGCAGGAAGCTTCGCCGGATTTCGGACGGGAGGCCTGCTTCGGCTTCGTTTACTGTGCGGAACATGCACATCTTTTCAAACCGGATCGGTAGCGAGGCTAGTGCCAACTTGCAAATATTGGCTTACGGAACCGTCACGGTAGGGATGGCCGTTACCGGCCACCCCCCGTACAGACCCGTACTTGCGGGAACTACCGCATATTATGTGGCGCGCCACATAATGTGCGTTATGTGGTCCCCAAAATTATGTGGCGTCCAGCGGTTAAGTCGATTGGCTTGAACATCACGCATTCAGCGAACGCCACATAACTAAAACTCGATACTGATCGGGCATCCCCATTTCAAAGGAGGTCCGACTGTGTTCGAGACTTTATTCGAGTATCCTGCCATCGTCACTCGGCATCGCGAGGGTCCGTTTGCGGAAGCCCGGGAGCGGTACCTGAATCATTGCGTTAGCCAAGGCCTGGCTCGCGCGACTTTACAACGTCACGCTCAAGAGCTCTTAGTCATTGCCGAGCGAATCGACATCAACATCGGTTCGGCTATTAGCCCTTCCGCCATCGTGGCGGCCGCCGATCGTTGGGCTACTGAGCAGCACCAAAGGCGACGTACACAAGACTTGCAGTGGTCGCGAGAGCTCTTCATTCGAACGGCGACGACATGGCTTCACTTCTTGCGACGTTTGGAAGAGCCCCAACCCAAGATCCTACCCTTTGCGGACCGTCTTGCCGACTTTGCCGCTTATCGACGAGATGAACGCGGCTTGTCTCCGGTCACCATCCGCAATCAGGGCTGGCATTTGGAGAAGTTCTTGGGATGGATGGAGGATCAGAGCCGTTCCTTCGTCAATGTTTCTCTTGAAGATGTGGACGCTTTTCTGGCCAGCCATGGAAAGCAGGGTTGGGGGCGCGTGTCAGTGGCCAGCAGCGCCAAAGCCTTGCGCGCGTTCTTTCGATACGCAGGTGTGCGCGGTTGGTGTGCGCCCAGCATCGCCGCCGGCATTGATGGTCCGCGTTTGTTTCGGCACGAAGGACTCCCGGTCGGCCCACCCTGGCCGGACGTGCGGCGATTGATCGCCAGCACTGAAGGCGATTCGGCACGCGATATCCGCGACCGAGCCATCCTGATGCTCTTGGCGACCTATGGTTTTCGCAGTGGTGAAGTGTCAGGCTTGTGCCTCGAGAATCTGAACTGGGAAAGCGAGATGATTTCGATCACGCGTACCAAACCCCGGCGAGTTCAGGAATATCCCCTATGCAGAGAGACCGGCGAGGCTATCCTGCGATACCTGCAAAAGGTGCGTCCTCGTTGCGCGCGCCGGGAGGTTTTCCTCACCCTTAAGGCGCCGTATCGCCGGCTCTCACAAGGCGGTCTATACCATCTGGTCAGCACTCGCCTGGGTGCGTTGGGAATCCACGTTCCGCGCCGCGGGCCGCACTCGCTCCGGCATGCCTGCGCTGGCCATCTGTTGGGAGAGGGGTTTTCGCTGAAGGAAATAGGTGATCACCTCGGGCACCGCAGCGCCTATGCAACCCGCATCTACGCCAAGGTGGATTTAGCTGGTTTGCGCGAGGTTGCGGCTTTTGACTTAGGAGGGCTGCGATGAAACTGGCCACTCTAACCACTTTGTACGTTGACTACAAACAGTCCATGGGCATGCGGTTCCACACCGAAGCCCGCACCTTGCGGTCGTTTTGTCGAACTATGGGCGACATCAGCGTGGCAGAAGTCTCCGCTGATTCTGTGCACGCCTATATCGCGGGGACAGGCCCCATCACGCGCTTCTGGCATCGTAAACACGAAGTGCTCTGCGGCTTCTACCGTTTCGCCATGGCACGGGGATTCGCCGTTATGTCGCCCCTTCCCAAAATCGTTCCCCAACCACCGCAGTTTGTTCCCTACATCTTCTCGCATGCGGAACTTCAGCGATTGCTCGACGCCTCCGTCTGTTGTCAGAGTTCACGCAGTAAGCTCCAGCCTTACACCTGCCGCATGCTCGTCTTGCTGCTGTACGGAGCGGGACTGCGCATTAGTGAAGCGCTTTCCCTGACTCTTGCCGATGTGGATCTGCCCGAGGGCATTCTCACCATTCGGGAAAGTAAATTCTACAAGTCACGGCTGGTGCCTATGGGTTCTGCTCTTACCGGCGCCTTGGGGGACTACGTGGCTCAACGTTCCAAGGATCACCCCACACAGTTGCGTCTGGAGTCGGCGCTGTTCCTCACCCGCACTGCGACTCCGACGAAACGTAACACCGCAGAGAACATCTTCAGCCGGCTGCGAATCCGCGCCGACGTTTTGCGCTCCGATGGATGCCGTTATCAGCCGCGCCTGCACGACCTCAGGCACGCCTTCGCAGTGCATCGTCTCATTTCCTGGTATCGCCAGGGAGCAGACGTGCAACGCCTGCTCCCACAACTAGCGACTTACCTCGGCCACATTCACATCGCGACTACCCAGCGTTACCTCACCATGACTCCTGAATTACTGCAGGAGGCCAGCCGGCGTTTTGAGCACTACGCCCAGGAGGGACAGCGTGAATAATCTAACATTGCTGGGACCTTGGGTGCGGAGATTTCTGCTCGAACATCTGGTGGCCGAGCGCAATCTGGCGCGCAATACACAACGTAGTTACCGCGATACCCTGGTGCTGCTGATTTCCTTTATCTCTGGCAAACTGACCCGAGCCGTCGACCGACTGACCGTGGTCGACATATCGACGGATCTGGTGCGTCTTTTTCTGACGGACTTGGAACAGTCGCGGAAGTGTACAATCAGCACTCGCAACCAGCGCTTGGCTGCGGTGCATGCTCTCGCTCGTTTCGTGGGAGAACACAGTCCGGAACACATCGACTGGTGTGGTCAGATCCGTTCAATCCCATTTAAGAAAACCAACAAGGCAATCGTCCCCTATTTGGATAAACCGCAGATGGATGCTCTGATCGCTTCCCCCGACCGGCAAACTGCCCAAGGCCGCCGCGATCACGCTTTGCTGCTATTTCTCTACAACTCCGGCACTCGTGCCCAGGAAGCCGCACAGTTGCTCGTGAGCGAACTGGACTTGGCTGGTTGTTCCGTGAAAATCCGGGGTAAGGGTGGAAAAGAGCGGCAATGTCCTTTGTGGCCGAGTACGGTTAATGAACTCAAAGTTCTCATTACCAGCCGCTCTCCGGCCGCATGTGTCTTTCTCAATCGCTGCGGTCATCCGATAACAAGATTCGGCATCCACACGCTGGTCGAGCGATATGTCAGCAAAGCTCAGGTCCAAATGCCCTCACTGGCGGAAAAACGGGTCAGTCCCCACACGATCCGGCACGCTTCGGCATACTACACCACCTTTCAGAGTTCGTTCATTCTAAAGACAATTCCGCCTGATCGGGCGCGGCCAACGGCAGTTTACGGCCAGAGTGAACCGCCTGAACCCGTGCCTGCACTGCCGGCAATTCCAGGCTCGCTCGAAGGATCACCCATGGTGCACAGTCTACAACCTGCGTAGCCGGGAGTACCTTCTCGCGGATAAGCCGCTTGATAACGGTGTTGCTCACTTTGAGTTCTCGCGCCGCCTCCTCCCGTGTTACCCAGCCTTCCTGTTTCTGGAACGGTTCGATTTTATGATACCCGCGCAAACCAGCGACTCGCGATGCATTCCAGGTCTTGTCCTGCCCAGTTTTGTATCCAAGACGGTTCAGGATGGCCGCGATCGTCTTATCTGGACATACTTTCGCTAACTCACTTACTAAGTCGATAACGGTTCGCGCCGCACTGCGCCTATGTTTGCCCGTTGGTGTGCGCTCTACAAATTGTTCGGTATGAACGCCTCCTGCCCAATGCAGGATCAACCGATGATTAGACGATTCTGGCTTACTGTCAACGACAATCTCATTCAGCACTGTTCGTAGGATTCGCTTCTTCAACGACAGTGATGCGTTTGGGTGGTTCCACACCGCCTTTACATTGTCACCCAGTTTCATCAACTCCGCTTTCTGCTGATCGTTGATCGGGGCAGGTCTTTCCCCCATAGCCGTAATCCGTACCTCGAGTTCAGCCACCTGCTGTAGCGCACGATTCCAGCGGGCTTCTAATTCACCGGCTACCAGACGATTTTCCGGATCAACGGCATCGAACTGCCGGCGTGCTCGGCTGGCTTCATAGCGCGCTCGCTCCAAAGCCAGTTCCAAGGCCTTCCTTTTTTCATCATCCTCCGCTTGCACGCCTTCGCTAATTTTGACCGCGGCCTCGATCCCTACCGGCTGAATCGCATCCAGAACGCTGTGAGCCACCACCCGATCCACACGAAGACTCCCAATGGTCATGCAGGTGCCCGGACCGCGACTCCCTCGATCCCCTCGACAAACGTAGCGCGGCACGCGGCCATCGGTGCCGCCATAGGCCACCATCAGCTTTCGTCCACAACGACCGCATCGCAGCAACCCGGATAATAGTGCCGGACCCAGCTTAGCGGCACCGCTTCCCTCACCATCGCTCCATGCCACATTCGCCTCCAGACGACGTTGATTCTCTAAATACTCCTCCCAACTGATGTACCCCGAATGATGCTCCGCAAGCAATACCTTCCACTCCTTCTGCGGCTTTCGATAACGGGAGTGTTGACGCGCTCGTCCATCTTCGATCACCGTTCGAGGAGCTGTTTTCCCATAGGCAAAGGCTCCTGCGTAGCAGGGATTTTTCAACATCTGACGGATTCTTCCACTGCTTGGCAACGCCCAAGTTACCTCGTTGCCTGCCGTGCCTGGCTTTGCGTGTGGCACCAGGATTTGCTCTTCACGAAACCAGATCGTCGCTTGCCGGGCACTTCCCAGTTGCTGAAATTTCTGGAACACATTCGCAATCGCCTGTTGGACCTGGCGATCCGGCGTTTTCTCGATGCGGCCTTCTTCGGTCCGGACAAATCCAACTGGTACTTCCCACAGTGCAAAACCGCGTTTGACCTTTTGCTCAAAGGCTTCGCGCGCGCGTTGTCGTAGCAGGCCCAGTTCAAACTCCGCCATGGAACCTTTTAGACCCAGCAACAAGCGATCATTCAGCGATCGTGGATCATAGATGCCATCACTATCGACCAGCAAGGTCTCGGCGAGTGCGCACAAGTCGACCAGATGATGCCAGTCTCGATTGTTGCGCGCCAGGCGCGATGCCTCTAAAGCGAACACTGCCCCTGCCAGTCCCTGGCAGACTGACGCCAATAGACGACCGAAACCTGGTCGCTCTTGCGCGCCACTACCGGATCTCCCCAAGTCATCATCGATCACAATGACTTTGGCAAACCCCAGTTGCCTGGCCCGCTCCGCCAGTGCGTACTGCCGTTCCTTACCTTCCAAATGATTGCGTACCTGATGTGGGGTCGATTGCCGGACATATATATAGGCTCCACGCTCCAGGTGATGTGCGCTAATCTTGTCGCTCATCTGGCTGCCTCCCTTCGTCTTTGTTCAGAACGCTTGCCAGTAGCTCCTTCCAAAGAGTCCGGCAGCGTTCCCGCACCGCCTCCGGCAGCTTCATCCAAATCTCCTCGTCTTCGAAGCGAAGCTCCCGCTGTTGGGTGCTCGGCTTTTGGCTGCTGCGCATCATCCTGCCCTCCTCTTGCGGATTGTCCACAACTGGTCGGGCTTGGTGTGGTCTGAGATTGACTATCGATGAGCCGCCGCAAATCGACGAGGGCACTCAGCTTGATCCGGGGCTCGGGTTCCAGCGGCAGTTGTTCACAGATCTCCGGGCTCAACATCCATTCGGCTATCGCGAGCTGCGAACCATCCGGCAATCGCACAATCAATACCGCAGCAGTATCTGGCCGAAGATAGCGAACGAGTTCGACCTCAACTCCATGCTGCGGATGATAGCGATAGCAGATTTTTGCGGAACAAGAATCATGAGCATTACGAAAACGTCTTGCGCCACACCACAGCCACACACCTGCTCCGCGCCGGCGTGGACATCAATACGATTCGCGCCTGGCTCGGGCATGTCTCTCTCGACACTACCAACATCTACGCAGAGATGGATCTGGAGATGAAAGCCAAGGCTCTGGCCAAGTGTGAAGTTGTCGAGGCCGATAAACCAGCGCGCCGCTGGCGGGATGATCCGGCCCTGATGACGTTTTTGCGCGCGCTTTAGCCGTGAAGTTATGTGGCGTTCAGTGCGATCGCGTCTATGAATCACCGGGGGTTGTCCGCTGGACGCCACATAATTTTGGGGACCACATAACGCATACGGTTCTTACCTTGGATGTGACGCGTTGCGTCTGGCGTCGAAACGTTCGTCCGGATAAGCATGTACAACGTGCGGAATGGGCAGCCAGTGGTCGAAGATGGGACTCAGCTTGCCCCATGTGGGTCGCCGTTGGCTACGATGGCACAGGGTTTTGTACCATAGGCGCGCCACCTGGTACCGAAATCGGGTCAGCGTTGGCAAGTTCCCAGGCACCGCGTGGTATTGATAGTAACCGCGCAGAACGCTCTGCAGCCATTCGCCGACTTGCGCGATCGGCGCGTGCATTCTCCGACGCAGTTCCTGCTTGAGTTCTTGCAGTTTCCTCCGTCTTCGTTTGCCGTCCGTAATGCGCTTTATCTCGAATCTGCCCAGCCTGTTGCTCCCGCAGATATGTTGGAACCCCAGGAAGGTGAACGACTCCGGTTTTCTCTCTTCACGTTCAGCCCGGTTGATCTTGGCAAACCGCCCGAATCGGATCAGCCGTGTCTTTTCTTCATTCAGCTCCAGTCCATACTCGCGCAGATGCTCCTTCAAATCGCGAAGGTAGCGCTCTGCCTCGTCTTGGCGTTCGAAGCCAAGGATGGCGTCGTCCGCATAGCGCGCGATGGTAACGTCGCCACGGGCCGCCCTCCTCCACTGATCGGTCCATTGATCGAGAACATAGTGCAGGTACACGTTGGACAGCAGTGGCGATGCCACTGAGCCTTGCGGCGTCCCTACCTCTGTTTCCGACCAGACACCGTCCTCCATTACTCCTGCTTCCAACCATTTACGGAGGATGCGCAGGACTCTGGGGTCGGCCACTCGCTGCTCGACTAACTGGATCAGTTTCTCGTGCGAAATGTTATCGAAGAAACTTCTTAGATCCAGATCGAGAATCCAGTTCACCTTCTTCCGCTTGATCGCCACGTACAGTGCATCGAGCGCCATATGTTGATTGCGCCCTGGCCGAAAACCGTAAGAAAACCCTCGAAAGTCCTCTTCATAGATTGCGTTGAGAACCGTGACCATGGCTTGTTGGACAATCTTGTCCTCCAGAGCCGCGATCCCCAATGGCCGTTGCTTGCCATTGGCTTTCTTGATCCAGTGTCTCCTGGACGGCTGTGGTCGATAACTTCCGCGGTGCACCTGGCTGTGTAGATCGTTTAGTCTGTCCTCCAGCCCGATGGCATACTCTTTCCATGTCACCCCGTCTATCCCCGGTGCTGCCTTTCGCTTCAGGGCGTAAAAGCTCTCCCGTAGTAAGTTCAAGGTCATATGGTGGAGCAGTGCAGTGAACCGTTCTTGCTTATTCTTTCGTGCTCTTTCCCGCACACCCTGTAATCCCTGGGACACCTTTTCCCCGCTCTGGGTCAGGCCAGTGTTAGATTCCATGATGTTCTCCTTGGTCACCGGCCTTCCCTCCCCCTCCTCCGCCGGCCATGTCTCCATCGCCTTTGTTCAGTGGTTCGTAGGTACTATGCCGACGTTCGACTCCTCGCCAGCGTCCATGCCCGGATTGCGCTTTTGGCTTCCCGGGCCGTTCCGATGGCGGATTAGCCCCGGATGCCGACGAGGTCTCTCGGTTCTCGCGCGTGTAGTTTCTCGACGTGCGTAAGGCTCCCGGACTACGCTGGACCTGCTCCGGACTCGCGTATATCGTCATGCGGCAGTGTTGCCTTCCCGTTGCAAGCACACGGTCGGCGTCCAGATTGCGTTTTTCGAAGCTCATTTCCTCGCCCGTCGATGCCTCTGTCTACGCTTCACCCGGCACCTCGCGGTACCCGGCGCAAGACTCGAGGTCAAGATGGTCGCTACTCCTTTCTTGTGGGGCTCTTTCATCCCCGACTACACGCCGGTTTATCCCGACGATTGCGCTTGCTTACGCGCGCGGACAGCAACAACTTCTGAGCCACGACCGTTAGGGAGTGCCATGTAGGGGATGCAGCGCCAAACGTCTGCACTCGCCATCCCGATAGAAGATAACGGACGTCCCTACCGAACGTAAAAGGCAGCGGCGACACGCTCGGATCCCGAGGTAAAACGCAAATCAGAACATCATTTTCAACGCAAATTGGATGATTCGAGCATTGGTCAACGTAGTGTTGATCTGGCCGAAGTTCGCCGAGTCCATACTGGTATTCGGGTTGCCAAAGTTGGGATGATTTGTGATGTTGAAAAACTCGCTGCGGAACTCCAGATTCGCGCGCTCTCGAATGGGGAAACCTCTGAAGATCGAGAAGTCGAGGTTACCCTGGCCGGGTCCTCGTACAATGTTGCGGCCGGAGTCGCCGACGGTTCCGGCGGGCGCCTTGAAAAAGGCTGCCAGGTTGATATAGTGGTTAACCTTCGAATCATTGGGGCCAGGGTTCACCAAGTTGGCGCCGGCCACGACGTTTGAGTAGAGCGCCGCTGTTGGACTGGAATCGGCGCCGCCGAGACCCTGCCCGCTGGTCTGGTTCGTGACACTCAACGGAGTTCCCGATTGAATCACGAACATACCGTTGATCGACCAGTTATTCAGAAGGTACTTGGGAAGGCCGGATTTAAAGTGTTTCGGCAGATCCTGACTAAAGGTTAGGGAGAGACGCTGAGGGCGATCGAAATCCGTCGGTCCCCAGGCGCGTCTCCAGTTCCACCAAGGTGCGAGGCCCATGGTCGTATAGAACCGGGTTGAGCTATCGACACCATCGCTCAATGTTTTGGATTGGGTGAAAGCAGCCATCAAGATGCCCGAGGCGACGCGCTTTTTTACCGTGACTTGAAGCGCGTTGTAGTTTGAACTTGCACCCTGGCCGGTGATGAGGTTCAGACCCAAGCCCGGATACTCCGAGACCAGGGTGTTGGGCTGAGGGTTGCTGGGATTGAAACCGATCGGGATGTACGGATTTCCAACGTAATTTCCCATCAGGTGAGTGCCCTTGGTCCCCACGTACGCCGCTTCAACAATCGTGTCTCCCGGGAGAGAACGTTGGACCGTGTAGTTCCACTGCCAGGCGTTGTCGGTCTTGGTGTTCCTCTCGATGGCCGCATAATTGATCGCTTGCGTGGGACTCGTCGGATACGCAAGGGCAGTGGGGCTATAGCCCGGATCGACGAACGTGAAATTATCGGGCGTCTTCAACGAGCAGCCACTTCCCGCCACCGAGCAGTCTATGTTCACGGACGTGTAGCCCGGTGAGTTCTGGAATCCTTGCTGTGCGATTTGTCCTGTCCGCTGATCGTAGTACAATCCCGCTCCTGTCCGAATTACCCATTTATCGGTGACGCGCCACGCGATACCCAACCTCGGCATGAAATTGTTCATATCGTTATGCACCGTGCTGCCGCCGATTCCGTTGTGATAGGCCTGCACGATGCCGGCACTCGCCGCCGAGCCGACGCCGGTGTAAAGGTCCGGATACCAGTTGGTGCGGTCGAAGTTGTAGGCCACCGGCTGCCAAAAGGGTTCATAACGCACACCCATAGTGATGGTGAGCCTGTCGGTGACGCGCCATTGATCGCTCGCGTAGAAGCCCGCGCCGAAGTCGCGGTTCAGGATCCTGCCCGGACCGGCTCCGAAGACCTTGGTGCGCGTGTACCCCATCAGGAAGTCCGCATAAGCGTCGCCGGTGGCGGTGCCGGTGAAGTTGAACACGCCGCGATTGTTCAGCTTGTTTGCGTCGTCATAAAGATCGGGCCTGAGTTCGGATCCGAACTTCATGTTATGGCGTCCGTTGGTATAGCTGAGGTCCGATCTTGCGGTCGCGGTTTTCACGTGGTCGGCCCAGCCTTGAACATTGCCCAGAGTCATGTAATTCGAGATCGCAATCTGCGACAAGCCGTCATCCGTTTCAGTGACCGGTAACGGATGGAGGTCAACGGATTGGAAACTGGTGCGATCGGTGACTGCCAGGTACTGATCGGTCTGGTTATAAGCGAGGCTGTTCTCAAGGACGATGTTCGGGGTGAAGATGTGTGTGTAGTTGGCGGTGGCCTCGTGCTTGTTGCGGTGGGTCAGCGAACCGAAGCCGACGAACCCCTGGCCGAAGGGTGCGAGATCATGCTCATAACTGTCGAACCAGCGTCCCCACAACAGGTTCTTATCGTTGATGCGGTGATCGACACGGATAGTGTACTGGTTGATATCGGTGGGGACCACTTGCGCGGCAAAGAAGTTGGTTGCGCCGCCGGAATTGTAGTTGGGCAGCGGAATGAGCTTGCTTTGCAGGGCGAGGGCTGTTTGCGATAGTTCGCTGGCCGGAATGGTGTTGTTCGGGAAAGGAATCCCGCTAGCCGGATCGATGAGTTTCTCCGACCCGAAGTTCCCAGCCCGCTGCGCGGCTGTCGGCACCACTGCGGCAATGGTTGAACTGCCGGAATTGGCGTTGCGCTGACGCGAGCTTTCCCATCCGCCGAAAAAGAATGTCCGGTTTTTCTTGATGGCTCCGCCGATGTTCGCGCCGAACTGGTTCTGCGTGTTCTCGCCGTCGACAGCGCTGAAGAAAGGCCGGGCGCTCAGATCTTTATTGCGGAGAAATTCGTAGGCCTCGCCGTGCAGTTGGTTGGTGCCGCTTTTGGTCGTCACGTTAATCACCGAACCCAGAGCCCGGCCAAACTCCGCGCCATAATCGTGGCTCAGAATCTTGAATTCACCAAGGAACTCGATGCTAGGCGTCCCATCACCGTCCGGCGCAAGATTCAGCACGTTATCGGAAGGAGCCCCGTCCACCATGAGCGCATTGCTGCCGTTCCGAGCGCCATTCACGCTGACGTTGGCGCCGCCCGTACCCGGGTTATCGGCATTGACCAGGCTACCCTGAATCCCCGCACCGGTTCCCAGCAATTGCGTAAAGTTTCTGGTCGCCAGGGGAGTGCCGGTAATCTGTCGCTGCTCCACCACTTGACCGAGAGTCGCATGCTCGCTCTGTAGCAAGGGAGAGGTTTCGGCAACGGTAAGCGTCTGACTGACAGCCCCGACGCTGAGTTTCAGATCGAGATGGACAATGTCGGTAGAGTTTACGATGACACCTTCGCGTAAGAGTTTTTCAAATCCTAGCTGTTCGACAGTAACGGAGTAATTGCCCGCGCGAAGCAGCAAGAACTGCGCGCGTCCTCCGCTATCGGCTTCGGACCGGAATTGCGCTCCAGTTCCAGTGTTGATCGCGGTTAGTTTTGCGCCAGGTACTACTGATCCGGTGGAGTCGGTTACCGTCACATCAATGGCGCCGGTAGTCCCCTGGCCAAAAGCGATGCCCGCCACGATCAATAGGCAAAGGCAAACACGTGTGAAAAAATCCGAAAGTGAACTTAGATGCCGGCGTATTGTCTGCATATTAATTTCCTCAATGAATTCGGTCACCCGAAACCGGATTTCAAGTCGTGGAAACCGTGGATCAGTAGAGTATCGCTTTTTTTTTGGCGAGAGTCAAAGGGAAAAGCAATAGATTGAAAGTTTCATCTATGTGTCAATCGCACCTGCTTTACACTAATAATCGTGACACCGGTCGTTTTTCCGTTGTTTCTCGCGCTCGCAGCCTCGGATTACGCGGGATCTCAGGCTTGCTCAAAATGTCATGCTCCCGAATTCGAGGCGCAGTCGGCAAGCTCCCACACACACGCCTTGGCTCACTCAACAGTTAAGCAGCCCGGCGAGTGGGCATTCGGGGCTGGCGATCAAGCCATCACGTTTGTCTCGCGATTGGATTCGGGGCACTATCGGGAGGAAGGAAAGAGCTGGTATCGCAAGCTCAGTGGTTGGGCGCCGACGCCGGGAGCCGCGACGTCGGACGGCACAAGCTACCGGATCTTCGATCCTTCCGGCGCCATCTTGCGCTGCTTCAGTTGCCACTCTACCGGACCCTTGACCTTGGCTGCCGACGATTCCATCTTGCCTCACGAATTGGGAGTCCAGTGCGAAGCCTGTCATGGAGCAGCGGCGGCGCACGCCCGGGCTCCCGCGCAGTTTCATCCGGAAAACCCGGGACGACTGCCCGCGGACCGGCTCATCGATTTTTGTGGCGCCTGCCACCGCATGCCGTTGGGCTCCAATGAAACTCTGGATTTTCGCGACGCGTGGAACGTTCGTCACCAACCTCCGACGCTGGTTGCCAGCGCCTGCTTCCAGCAGAGCCGGGGCAAGCTGAGCTGTATTAGCTGCCACTCGCCGCACGCGCAGGTTGAGCGAAGTTTAGCGGCTTACGATCGCATCTGCAAGGGGTGCCACGCCGCGGCCAAACACAACCATCCGGTAGCCGCGCGAGCCTGCGCGGAATGTCACATGCCGCGGGTTCAGCCGACACCGAACCTGAGCTTCGCGAATCACCGCATCGCGATTTACGCGCCGTCCGATCCGTTGTTGCCGCTCAGCGCGGAACGCTGAGTGAATGAGCGGGGGACTCCGTTTTCAGAAATTCCGACAGTACACGCGCATCATTCAATGTCCGCGGATCTTGCGGGCCGAACACCCTTGCATCGATCGACAGTGCGAGCCGGTACATCCGCTCCGCCTGAGGACGATCGCCTTTGACTTCGCAGGCGTACCCCAGAATGCTGGCGGCCACAGCGGTACGCGGGTGATAGGGTCCGACCGTCCGCCGAAAGACCTCCAGCGCCTCGGATGCAAGCCGGATAGCCTCTGAATTACGCGGTGTATCCGCGAGCAACCCGGCTAAATTGGCTTCGGTGGTGGCTGTTTCCGCGTGCCACGATCCCAAGATCTGCCGGTCGATGGCCAAGGCGCGGTCCAGCAGCACAACCGCTTCCGGTGCCTCAACGACCTTTGCCAGTGCGTTCAGATTGAGGGCTACGCCGGCGCTGTTCCTGCCAGTCGCCTCTTCTTCCTTCGCCAGCGCCCTGCGATAGAGCGATGCGGCACCTGGCCGGTCATTCGCGAGCGCGTGCAACCGGCCCAGTTGCGTCAGAGCTCGGGCCGCGACGGAGGACTGCGACGATTCCGCCGCGCGCTTCCAAAGCGCTTCGGCTTGACCCGCTGGGGAGACGGCGGCGAGTTCGGCCACGTCGCCGAGGGTGCGAGGATCGGCCGACCCAAACAATTTCTCATCGATCCGCACTACCTGGTCGAGAATATTGCGGGCGTCCGCTTCTTCGCCGTGGCGGGCGAGGAACATGCCCAGATCGCGGGCCGCCTGTGCGGTACGAACGTCGAACACACCGTACTCCGCGCGCCGCCGTGCCAGTCCCTCCTCAAAGATTCCTCGCAAGGCCGCGGGACCCGGTTGAAAGAAGGCAAGTGCCGCGAAGATCGCGATGGCCGGATTGGGGGGCATGGGATTGCGAACTGCTGCGATGAATGATCGCACACTTTCGATAGGTTATCCTTCCCATTTATCCGTTGCAAAAGGAAGGCCGATATTGCGTGAAATGCAGATCGGATTGATTTGCGTCTTGCTGTTCACAGCGTCGCCTCTGACGGCGGCATAACGACTGGTGATCGTGTCGGTAGACGGACTCGATCAAGGTTGTTTGCGGCTGCAACAAGCGCAAGGTTCCCACTCTGCGTCGTCTCACGCGCGAGGGGACCTGGGCAGACGGAGTGGTTGGTGAAGTCCCAACCATCAACATACGACGATCATCACCGGAGTTCCTCCCGCGGTGCACGGAATCCAGCAGAACCAGCGATGGGAGTATAGCCTGATCAAGGTCGAGACGCTGCGGGACGATCTGCGAGCGCAAAAACTGACGAGCGCTGCGATCACAGTGGCCGGTCACTGCGGGCGCACCGATCACCTGGAATTTGCGGTCTTGATCGTCGCACCGACAAAATCCGGGACTACGAAAACGGCCGCGATCTGGGCACCGTGAAGGGACCCGTCGCCAGCATGGAGGTTCAGTTCGCCAGACACCTTTTCGTGGAAGCCGAGTCGCGGTAAGCTACGCCTTCGCTTTGATGCCGGCAATCTCCCGATGCAGCCACGCTTCGTCCAGCAAACGGACCAGGCTGGCGTCGATCACCGAGTGGGCCCTCCGCAGCGAACCACCAAACCTTTCATGCTTCGAAGCCGGCCGGCGACCGAGCCATAACACGCAATCCTCGCGGTTCAGGTGATTCGGTTTCAAGAGGCGATACCCAATAACCGGGATGCATTATCGCGGTACACCTTGCGAAGGACGTTCTCCGGCAGCCCCACGCCGTAAATGCGCCAGCGCCCTTGGGGTGGAACCGGCGCCGGAGCGTAATCGAAGTACTCGTCCTCTGTTTCGAGAAACCGGTAATAGATTTCGTACAGCGCATCGCCAAACGTCTGTTGTGGGGTCGAGGTGCTGGCGCTGGCATCCGTGCCGAACACGATCCGGTCCTGATAACGATCGAAGAACTTGCGCGCGGCGCGCGGCTGCCGGCCCAGTTCGCCGATTCGCGCGGCAATATCTACATTCATGTTCGGGTGCTGGTCCAGGCATTCCGAGACATAGGCGAGATCCTCCGCCTCGGCAACGTGCAAACACACGAACTGCGTCTTGGGATGACGGCGCATTACGGTACGTCGAGCCTCCTGCAGTTCCCGGTCGCTCGGGAAATCCTTGCCGTAAAAAGACCAATCCGGATGCGCGTGCAATTCCTCCCAGCGTTCGTTATTCCGGTCGATCGGCAGAAAGAACGCTCTCGGATCGGAGATATGAATCGCCACCGGCATCTTCAACGATCCGGCCGCTTCCCACATCGGGTCGAATCTCGGATCGTCGATTCGGACCAGCTTGTGGCTGCCCGTTTCGCGCAGAAAAAGGCCGAGAGTTTTGAGGATCTTGAGCCCCTTTGCTCCAGCTTGATGGGCATCTTCAATCTGGCTCGCCTGAAATTTTGCATAGCCCGGATCGGAAGCGTTGGCCCATGCCGGTTCCGTGAAAACGATAAACTTGCCGGGATGCGCCTGGGGCAACTGTCGCAACGCTTCCCGCAGTCCAGCGCCGTAACCACCCGTCAGGTCGATCATCGTTTTGATGTTCTTCCGCTCCATGACCTGCAGGCAGAAATCGGGCTTCATGTTCATACGAATACCCTGTTGAGTGCGGGCGCTCGATGTGATGTGGGTATGGAAATCGATAACCGGGAACCGCGCGCGCTCAACACGCGTCTCGGCCACCGTCAGCATGCTCCTCGGCGTATATTGTTCGATCGTCAGGTTCTCCGTCGATGGTGACTGGCCGGCTTTTTCACCCTGGCTAACGGCTTGCGCCTGAATTCGCCTTCTGGCGGTCAAAAAGGAGGCGGACGCCCAGGCTATCCATTCTCTGCGATTCATTGCTTGCTCCGTCCCCTCTCGCGGATCTCGGGTTCGTTTTTTCTCTTCTCGAAGAGAGACTCGAACGGGCGCCGCTGCGCCAACGATGTTCCAGTCTAACGAACCATCGTTTGTCTGTCAATTGGTTGTTTTTTCTTGCGATTTAGAGATTGACAGACCTGACGGAAGTTGACAACCTCAGAAAAACATCGCTCCAATTGAGGACGCTCGCAAACGGGGCCGCCTGATCGCCGACGTCACCAAAAGCCGCTACATGCCCCCGTGGTTGCCGGAACCGGATTCGGCGAATTCGCCGGCGAGAAGCGTTTGACGCCGCTCCAAATCGAGCAGATCCGCCAATGGGATTCCGACGCGCCGGAAGGATCTCTCACCTGCCCAAGGTCTATGACGGGCGCAACAGGACTTTCTTCATGTTTGAGTGCGCCGCGCTATCTGCAACTTTCTTTGCCGTTCAACTTCTGACGGAATCAGCGATACCGGGGAACCATCGCACTGCGTTCTCGCGGAAGATTTTCTTGAGCACAGCCGGAGGCAGTCCCAGACCTTGGACTTCTCTCCGGTTGTAGGTCAGTGTCTCTGCGCTCGAAAAATACTGCCAGTCGCGATCGTGTGTTGCCGCGAGACTGGTCCAGGCACGCTGATCGTCTACGCCTGGCGCCAGCGTGAAATCGGTGCCATAGGTGACCCGGTCCTGATACTTGATCAGAAATGCGCGGGCTTTCTCGCGGTCGCCCGCGGCAAAATAACGTATCCGAGCGGCGAGATCGACGGCGAAATTGGGAAGCCGGTCAAGGCGCGAAGCCAGGGCATCGAGGTCCTCTTCATTACTCCCCAAATGACATCCGACGATGCGCAACCTGGGATATTTAACGGCGATACGATCCCGCGACCGGAGGATGTCTTCTTTCGATGGTGCATCGGATCGCCCATACATATGCCATTCCGGATGGGAGCCGTAGAACCCGCGTTCGGGGTTGTGCTCATCGAGCGGCATCCAGGCACCGTTGGGCTCGGCGAGATGTGCGATAAGGGTGCGGTCTTCTTTCTGTAACATCTCATAAATCGGCAGAAAAACCGAATCGTCCGCCTTGAGATATTGCCCCGCCTCGGAACTCATTGCTGAGCCGCGCGGGTAAGCAAGAGGTACTGTACGCCAATTTCTGCAAGTTGGTAGTAGCCTGGCACCGCGTCCGACGGCACGCGCCATATCCATGAAGCATTGTCGCAAGCCCGGATCTCCAGCCGCGATGCCGCGAAATGGGTCGGATAGGCAGCCTCGATCGCTACCGCTCGCCGGATCGCGGCCTCCACGGCTGTCGGCACTCCTCCGCGTGTCGCGCTCAGAGGTGCCAGCCGGTAGACGCGCTCTTTCGCGAGGCGCAATATTTCCAGCGCCACCTGGGTGCCCAAAGAAAAACCGGCCAGGGCGAACCTGGCCGGTGCAGACAAGCTTTCGTGCTTCTTGAGACCATCGATCTGGTGATGCCAAAGCCTGCTGTCGCAAAGGAGGCCGGGAATCAGAACCGGCGGAGTCATCACGATTTAACGCAGGATTCGTACTTCATCGATGGTCACGGTTTTGGCATTTCCATCGATCACCACCGCGATGAGCCGGCCGTACGCATCTTCTTTCAAATCGCTCACCAGTCCGTACTGGATATTGCCGAGCGTAGAGGAAATATCGCTCCATTGGGTTCCGTCGTGCGAGCTGAACGTGAGGAACGGCTGCAACTGCTGGCCCTTATTGAATCCCGCGGCCAGGGCGACTCCCGGATGCCGCGAGGAGAACAGCAGACTCTGCACGTAGGGATACAAGTCGTTGCCGTCTGGCTGTTCGATCACGGGTTTCCAGCTTCGTCCCTCGTCTGCGCTGCGCAACAGAGCGCCTTCAGCGCCGGCAAGTATCACCGGCGTGCGCGCCTGGCTCGCAATCGCATAGATCTTCCGGTTGCTAAGATCGGGCATCTGGACCGGCGTCAAGTTGGAAGCGAAAAAAAGCATGCTTGGATCCAGGACTCCACGCGAAAGAAAGGCCCGATCGAGAGGACATTCACCGCCTTGCAGAACGGTGCGGCCCACGATCGCAAACGGGGACGAATAACAGGACTGAGGCTCGAGCTCTCCCGAGAGCGGAATCCATGTCACTCCTTCATCCCTGGACACCAATAAATTGAAGCCTCCTCCCGCGTTGGAAAAGAGCAGGCCGCCCTTTGCGTACAACTGGGTAGCGGTTATATAAGCGCACGTGGAATCGAGGCATGTCTGCAAACCGTCATCGATCGAGATAAAAGAGCGCCCCTGGTCTTTCGATTCCCACATTGCATGTTCCGCCGATACGGCCTGATCAGGACTGGTGAGCACGTACAGAACATGGTCGTCTACGGACATGCTGCCGATATCGCTGTTGAGCGTTTCGAAGACCGGATGGAAGTCCGACGCGAGTGAACTGCCTGCTAGAACGACGCCATCCGGTGTGGATAGATAGACCCGATCCTGATCGAATGCAATGCTGGCCCGGCCAATGTCGCCGCCGAGATCTTTGTTGAATGAGAATTGCCTGAGCGGAATGATGCTGACGGCCGGGCGTCCGCTCCCGGCCCCTTCGCTCTGCGCAAAGAGGGACATGGCACAGGCTGCCACGACGATTGAGGTGAAAGTGAGATGTGATTTCATGGGAGTTTCCTTTCGTTTAAAAATTCGCGGTCTGGGGAATTTAGCGGGATTCAAAGGGCCAGCGCGCGTGAACGATGACTGAGCCGAAGTCCAGAGTGTCGTAGTAGGAGTCGGCCGAATATCGCGCGGCAAAGGTGTGCGTGCCTGGCTGAATGTTATCTACCACCAGGCTGGCCAGTGTTCCGTTCGCTGACAGGTTGGCGGTGCCGATCGGTCTCTCGTCCTCATAGAACACGATCGGGTTGGTGAGCGCCGGCGAGCCAACGGCCAGCAATCCCGGTTTGGCGCCGTAGCCTTTTGGGTTAAAAAACGTGGTCTGAGACATGACCGGCTGCACCACCGCGTTCAGCGTGATGGAGCCTGCCCCGTCGATCTGCACCTGCTGCAGGTTGGTTGAACTGCCGGTCGCGGGACTGCCGGTCGAAACGTATAGCTCCCCGACCGTAAACGGCGGTCGTTGGGAAGAGCACTGGTACGCCAATGATTGGGAGCTCATCGACGTGATGACGTCATATTGGTTGGCGTCGAGATTCATCTGTGTATTCCCGACGTTGGTCATTTGCGGGCCATTCGTATTCAGCTGGTTGAACAGAGCGGGATAGACGTTGGTTTGCGTGGTGGCGATATTGCCCTGCGCCGTAATCTGCCCCAAAGAGCTTTGGTTGGGCTGGATGTCATCAAACACCACGTTGTCCAAGGTGATGCCATTCATGTAAGCCGGTGGGAAAGCTTTGAGGAAAACCTGGTACATGCCGGGAACTGCGGGAGAAACCGGAATTCCGAGGTTCATGGCCGGAAACTGGGATGTAGGTGCGAGAACGTGAACATCCTGGAAGGTGATGCCCTGTAGCGTGGGCAGATTCGCGTTTGATGTGAACGGATAAATCGGAGTGATGTTGATCGGCTTCGCGATGTCCTGGATACACACGGACTTGTAGGTTACGTTGGTGATGATATTCCCGGGTTTCGATTGGGATGTTGCCGAGATGTTGGTGGTGATCTGCAGAGCCTTCAGCTCATTGGTCGCGTTGGGCAGGGCCTGTGCGTAACTCTGCAGCCCGTAGGTTTTCATCAAGGTGGATTCCGGAACGCCATTTACAGTCGTACCGACGACGCTCGGCAGATCGCCCGTTATCATCACGTTCTCGAACAGGAGGTCGGATATCGGGAGCGATCCCGGGTCGCCGCCGGCGAGGATGGTGATTCCGCCCTTGCTGTACCCATGAAAGCGATTGACGGTAATGTTGGTGGTCGGTATATTGCTGACGTCAATGGCAATCTCCTGGTCTCCGTTGGCCACCGTCGTGTCATAAAACGTCATGTTCGTGCCGTGGATGTCGAAGCCATCGGTATTGGGCAAACTCCAGGGAGCCTGGATCTTGACACCCCATACCGTGAATCCCTTGCCTCCCAAACCCACCGTATGAAATGGCGGATTGCGGATCGTGAACTTGTAGAGCACGATGTTGCTCGCTTCAGCGGCTGCGCTTCCGGCATTGATGACTTTCGGGCAGCCTTGCTCATCGTTGCTGTGCTTCTTTTGAAGTGACATATCCCACCAGGTCGTTCCGGCATTCGCCCCGCTGAGGAGAGTCTTGTTTCCCTGTCCGTCGATGATGCCGAATCCGTAGATGCCGCTGTTGGCTGTCAGGCTGATTAAGGGAAGGCATCCCCGGTCACCCGTGTATGGACCGATCGTGCCGCATACTGCACCCGAGGAATTGGTTTTGGCGCTGTAGTCCTGATATTGCGAGGGATCCCGCGAACCATAGACCGTTACGCCGCCGTCGATAATGAGCGATACCCCTTTGGGCAGCGCAATGGGATTAATAAGGAAAGCGTTAAACGTACTATCCTCCGGCAACGCCAACTCGACCGCTTGGCCCGCAGGGCAGGTACTCAGATCCAATTGGAGAGTTCCAGTCTCGCTGCTCGATTCGTTATTCTGCTCGTCCGCGGTTCGTCCGGCTGCTGGTCCATCGGATGTAGATTGGAGCGGCGCGTAGATAACCGCGCAGGTTGGGGGGAAGACCGGCTCAATCACGCGCCGGGTGTCCTGGGCCCAGATACCTCCGCTCATCATGAGCAGACAAAGCGCGGGCATATAGATCCCGTAGCGCTGGTGTTTACCGTGGGGTTCCCTCGTGCGGGAGGCGGTCGTGATCGAATTCGCGAGTGTCATTGGAGTTTCTCCTTCGTTGGCGATTTGCATTTCAAGAAAAAAGTAGCAGAGAGAACCGTGCCTCGACGAGGTAAGAAAGCGTAGGACGGCGGTATGCAACCTCGGGCCGCAAGGACCGGGATCTTGCTTGGAAGGGGAGGAATACCCCAGCCTAAGTCATTGTTTCGAAGAGAAAAACTTGGTGGAATCGCATTTTGGGAGTGCGTGGCTGTTGGAGGCATCGGCCGGACACACCAACGCGCAGATTCCGGCTTTCCCGTGCTCAACCAGGACTCCTCAATATTGCGCCGGAGCCGTCAATCCGATCGCCAAGCCGGGCGACGCGACCATCTATCCCATCAAAGGAATGCCGGCCTTTGCTCCTGGACAGGCAGGCTCGAATGAGACCACCATGCCTGCATTTGTTAATAGGGGCGGCAGCCTGGCGCAGAACCCCAACCCGTGGTCCATCACCCCCTTCGAACCCAACACTACGTATGTTGCGGCTGTACGACGGCGCCGCTGACGGCTGGCTGGACCTACACACTGAACCCCCGCATCGACAATCCGGGTGTAGCCTACAATGCCATCGTCGCCAATATATTCGATCTTCGGGACTTCAATTCCTGGCCGACCATCCAGGGAGCCGATGGCGAACTGCCAGGTGGGAGGAGGTGCGCTCGATCCCTTCGCGACTTCGGTGGCGCCGAAGAAGCTGCTCGCCGTGAGAGAGAACCGTTGACCCGTCACCGATCAGACGTTCGCCAATACCCAACCCGAGGTGATTGCGTCGAAGATTCTCCAGGGCGTCGGGACTCAAGGCACCAGCGAAACCTTCAACTGGACCCCGCAGACGCTCGGAATTCACCAGTTGACGGCGCAGGTGAACCAGTATGCCGACGATACCCAGCCGGGCAATAACACGGCCCAGTTGTTGGTACTGGTCATTCCCGCCCCCGGCGATGTGAACGGAGACGGATTTGTCGACTCGGCCGATCTCACGATCATGCAGCACGACCTTGCCAGGCCCGTTCAGCAAAGTGCCTGCGGTCCTGCGTGCGACCTCAATGGCGACGGGTACATAACGGAAGTCGATCAGGATCTGGCGATGTCGATGTGCAGCCTGAACTACTGCGCGGCTGTAGGAAACGGTCCGACAAAGCCGCAATCGATGAGCGCTGTGCGGGAGTTGTACCAGAAGCAACTCGCGCAGATTCGCAATCTGAAGCCGGCCGATCGGGCCGCTCTTCTCTCGCAGGTCGAGGATGCCGATAGCACGGCGAGCCAGACACTGTATCTCAAGTCTCTGCTGCGATTATCTGAAGCTTCCCAGAATACAGCGTCGAGAAAAGGGGGGGAACTAGTCGAATCCGAGGGCAAGCTTTTCGCTGGACGGTTAATCGTCACACGATGACGACCTCGACGCCCTTGGCCCGCAGATCCTCGACGATTTGCGGACCGACACGCCCATCCGTGATAATGCGCCGGGCACACTCGATTGTCCCGATGAGAGAAAGGCTGTGTCGTCCAAATTTGCTGGCATCGGCAACCACGGTCACCTCGCTCGCGATACGAATCATCATGCCGTTCAATTGCGCCTCTAGAATATCCGGCGTACAGTATCCGACATCGGGCTGTAAGCCATCGACGCCGAGGAAGAGGTGGTCGGCATGCAGATCCTGGAGCATGCGTTCCGCCTGTGGGCCAACCATGGAACTCGAAGCCGGCCGGAGAATGCCGCCAATCACAATCAGGGTAATGCCCTCGGTCTCGGCTAACTCGTAAGCCACGTTGAGAGCATTGGTAATCACTGTAAGAGGATGTATTCGGGCAGCTTTGATCTGGCGGGCGATTTGGGCTGTGGTGGTTCCCGAGTCCAGGATCACACTATGGTGCGGCCGAATCAGTTGTACCGCGGCATGGCCAATTCGAACCTTTTCGGCGTGGTGAATACTTTCTTTGAAACGGAGCGGATAATCGACGACCGCGTTCAACTGGCGAACTGCCCCTCCGTGAGACCGCATCACCTCTCCCCTTGTGGCGAGAACATCCAGGTCAGACCGCGCGGTGACCGCCGAGATGCTGAACGTCCCGACGATGTCCTCAACGGTGATCTTCCCTTTTTCTTCGATTATCTCCCGGACCTTTTGACGTCGCTCTTCCGCTAACATAGGGTCTCGCCGGGGTGGTGGCGCTATGCGTTTCACCACACCAGTCTAAATGATTTCCCACACGGCTCCGAAAAAAGTCAAAGCAAGTGAAATCCAGACGACCGTTCTGTCATGCTGCTCGCCGCAGGTGAACCGGGTTCACTGCATTAGAAAATGAATCGGAAACAGGCATCCGTGCCGGGTTTAATCAAGTCCGGCCTGACCTCGAACCACGCGAAACGCAAGATATAGAAAGTCAAAACAACAATAAAATGCTATACTATTTTTACTTTCATTATGGTATCCGAATCGCACCCCAGTTTGCTGCCTTACACCCATGTTCGGGAGTGGCTTCGTACGCTATCCAAAGCAGGCGGACGTTTTTCCGCAACTCTGCGCGACTCTGATCAGGATCCCTTAGACGGTTACCGTCATACTATTCGGGAGATCTGCCAGCAACCGGCTACCTGGCCTGAAACCGCCCGGCGGATGAACGAACGCCGCGCCGAAATCAGCGACATCCTGCAAGGTTGCGAACGAATCGTTTTGACCGGCTCCGGGAGTTCTCAGTATGTGGGGGAATGCGTCGCACCGGCGCTCCGCCGGGATCTGGGCCTGCCTGTGGAGGTTCAAGGCAGCGGCGCGTTCCTCCTGGGCGCCAGTGCCTCGGTAGCGGGCGAGCCTACGCTGTTGGTTTCGCTGGCGAGATCCGGTGAGAGTCCGGAGAGCCCGGCAGCGGTGCACAAACTGCTCGAAACAGAACCGCGCACCAGGCATCTGATCCTCACCTGCAACTCGAAAGGAAGACTTGCACGCCAGTTTGGTGAAAACGCGCGGGTTCGAGTAGTTTCCCTGAGTGACGAAGTTCACGACCGGAGCCTGGTCATGACCAGCAGCTTCACAAATTTAGCTCTCAGCGCGCGTTTCCTGGGCTATCTGAGTAGGCCCGAGCAGTACGCTGCGCTGGCCGGCCGGCTGGATTTCGCGGCACGACGGATACTCACTGCGTGGCCCGACCTTTTGAGCAACTTTGTTTCGGGCGACATCCAACGTATGGTGTTTCTGGGGGACGGATGCCGGTTCGGAGCTGCCCGGGAAGCGGCTCTCAAACTGCTGGAAATGACGGGCGGCAAGGTCGCGACGATGGCGGAAACTTATTTGGGTCTGCGGCATGGTCCCATGTGCTTCGTCGACGAACGTACTCTGGTGGTTTGCTTTCTTTCTTCTGACCCGCTGGTCCGCGCCTATGAACGCGACTTGATCGCGGAACTGGACGCGAAGAAGCTGGGAGCCCGCAAATTGGTGGTTGGCCTGGAAGACGCAGGCGCCGGCCTGTGCAACAGTTCCGACCTCGCGGTCTCTTATAAATCTCCGGGACCCGGCTTTGACGACTCTGATCTGGCATTGCTCGACGTTATGATCGGGCAGATTTTAGGTTTTCACCGCTGCCGTGAGGAAGGTCTGCAGCCGGACTGTCCCTCCGAGAAAGGCGTCATCAGCCGCGTGGTGGGCGAGTTTCGAATCCACGCGGCTCAGGGCACGACGAAGTGAGGGCGTTCGTCGCAGGAGAGCTGAATCCTGATCTTATTTTGCGCAGTTGCAGGTTTTTCCCGGAGCCCGGAAAAGAAGTCCTGGCTGAGGACCTGGATTTGGCGCTGGGCAGTTCCTCCGCGATATGTGCGACAGGATTGGCAAGGTTGGGGGTCCCGGTGACTTTTGCGGCGGTGGTGGGTGCTGATTATTACGGAGACTACTGTACGGACGCACTTCGGCGAGCCGGCGTAGATGTCTCGCGCGTACAGCGACGGGCCGATCTGAAGACGGGAATTACGGTTTCGATCACGTCCGCGAGCGACCGTGCGCTGGTGACCTACCCCGGAGCGATTGCCGCTTTGCGGGCAGATGATCTACCCGATGCCGTGTTCGGAGGGCACGATCATTTCCACGTTTCCTCCTGGTTCCTTCAGAAGGGCTTGCGGGCCGGTCTGAGGGACCGCTTTGCGGCTGCCCGACGGGCTGGTTTAACAACTTCCCTTGATCCCGGATACGACCCCTCCGAGCAATGGTCTCAGGACTTGCTCGAAACCCTCACAGAGGTCGATGTGTTCCTCCCGAACGAGTCGGAACTCCAGGGCATCAGCGGTTGCCGCAACATTGAAGAAGGTATCCGCAAGCTGAGTAACGGACGTACGCTAGTAGTGGCGAAGTTGGGTGCCGAAGGTTGCCTGGCCTGGCATCGGCAGGAATGGATCCGAATGCCGGCTTTCCCGGTGGACGTTGTTGATACCACCGGCGCCGGCGATTCCTTCAACGCCGGCTTCCTTTACCGGTGGACTCGCGGAGACGTGGTGGCGGATTGCCTTCGTTTCGCGGCGGCGTGCGGCGCGTTGTCCACCCGCGGGCTGGGAGGAACGGCGAAGCAACCTGATGAAAAAGAGGTACGACAGTACCTGGGGGTGCAGCTGGCGGGCAAAACGAGCACGGCCCGATAACAAATTGAAGGTAAAGAACAATGACTCAACCGCTTGTTCTGTTCACCAGACGTCGATGGCTGTTCTTAATGTGGGCGGCCTTGGCTTCGGCGCAAGACGCGCCCTCTTTCGAACGCATTGACACTCACGTCCATCTCAATCGGATGAGCCGCCCGATGATCGCAGGAATGCAAGCGGCGCGCTGGAAGACCCTCAGCATTTGCGTTTCGCGCGCGACAGGAAATGACCCTTCCGACCTGGAGCAGCAATTGCGTGGGACCGCGGAAATCAGTCGGGAAAGTGGTGGCTGCATCGCCTGGGCTGGATCGTTCGACGCGCGCCTCTGGGACCACGTCGATTTTGCCGGCGGCACCATCGCCGGTTTGCAACAGCAATTCCGTGACGGTGCCATTGCCGTTAAAATCTGGAAAAACATCGGCATGTCCGTACGAACCAAATCCGGCGACCGTTAGGGGGTTGCGAGCGCTGGTGCGCATTTCACACCGCTGGAGCAACCAGAAGCCGTCACGCAGGCACTTGGCGGATGGCTGAGACTCTGATCACCACAGCACGCCGTCGACGGGCTTGGGAGTTTCGGGCAACTGCGTTTCTTCGAGCATCTGGCGCAGGTTGATTTCAATGGTCCTGGTCATAGCCGTCAGCGGCACGTCATAGACGTCGTTGGTGAACGGATCTTCCAGGCTGCGGCCAATCCTGTCCATGGCGAGAAATATGATTCCCACCACGGTCGATCCCAGCGGTGTAAACCAGCCGAGACGCGTCACCATTCCAACCGGCAGGAGCAAGCAGTAAGCCAGCACGAACGTCATCACGAAGAAGTCGTACTGTCTCGGCAAGGGAGTGTTCTTGATCCGCTCCGTAGCGCCCTGCGATGCCATCAACTCGCCCAGGGTGCGGTCGATGGACTGCCATTCCCAGGGATCAATCCAGTCCCGTTGCCGGGCGCAGCGCAGCATGGAGCCAATCTGCCGCTGCAGGGCCAAGGGCACATTCTTCTGGGAACGAAGCGCGGCGAGATCCGGGCCGTCGACCAGATGGCTGATTTCGGCGATCGGGTCAAGCCCGCGGAGCTGCTGCCGCAGCGCATGTGCGAATGCAATCTGGCGATACACGATCTCGCGGCCGATCGCCACCGCGACAGGTGGGGCGTGGAAGGCGCCACAGACCTGACGTGCCAGATTCCGGCTGTTGTTGACGATCTGGCCCCAGATTGTCCTCGCCTCCCACCAGCGTGAATAAGCCGTGTTGTTTCGAAAGGCCACCACGATGCTGATGGCAGAGCCATAGAGCGCCAGTGGGATATGCTCGGAAGCCACCCAATGCCAGCCCCATATTTTGAAGGCGACGACAACCAACAGGTCCCAGACGATCAATGAGACGACAGGCAGTCCAAAGTATTGGATCAAGCGGCGAAAGCGGGGCTTGTTGGCAACCAGCATATTAACCGCTCAGAGGCCTTCTGCCGCAACTCGATCGCCGTTATTGTCGGAAGTAAATTCTCTCCGGCCATCCCCGGCAATCGGGGCATCGCCCGCGCCAATTTCATCGCCGGCGCGCTCGGAGTGCCCTCCGGCCTGAAACCGGCGCACGCCGGCCTTCAATCTTTGCATGATATTTTGTTCGTTCATGTCGGTAATCGCAATTCTCACCATGCCACGGTCAGCGTCACGCGCCACGGCGGTGCAGTACTGGGAAGGATGCTCACCCGGTGACCGGTAGCGACGCTTAAGGATGCGTAGCCTCTGGGTACCGGCCACTCGGGTCGAGATCGCTCAACTCGTAGAGTTGTTGCCAATGCGGTAATGCGCTCCGGGCTATTTGTGGTTTACGCGAGAGCAGGACGACTGTATCTTCCCGCTCATCGAATCGGACGACAGGGTAACGGTTCCTTTGGCGTCCCACCACGTATATTGCTGGGCCGTGTAACGGACTCCCGATGCAGAGATAACACTCGAAAAGATCAAGCCCTTGCCGGAGACGGGAACAACCACGAGGCTGTTCCCACCACCGTTAATGTACTCGACCGAAAACGGGCCGGACGGGACGCCTATGTCGGGTCCCTTCGCGTCGCACTGGTATTCGACGGTCTGGCGGGACACGGACGGATTGTCCGGCAGGTGAATGGTGAGATCATTCGCTGAAGCCACGGAAACGCACATTGAAACGGCCAACGCAGTGGCCGCGAAGGCTGCCTTGGCCTGTGCGTGTCTGGCCAGGGCGCTGAAAGAAGAGAAACGGTTGAAAGTCATAGTCAGTTCCTGCTTCTATGAAACACTTCAAATCGATGCAACAAAAGTAAGAATGGGTATAACACCCCTTCTTTCAGCCCGGCAAGAGGCACGTGCTACACTGTTGTTCTACCGGTTGTCATGTCTCCTGTGCCATCCGCGCCAAAAGACAACGATCCCTCCCGGCGCGTCTCCAGTGAGCCTCTGCCAGGTCCGAACGAAGTGCGCGCGGAACTCGCAAAGATCCAGAATTCTGACCCTTTCGTCCGCTCGGAACGGATAAAAAAACTGCTCGGATTCGTGGTAGAGGCCGTCCTTGGCGGAAACCAGGACTTCTTAAAAGAGTCCTTAATCGGCGTGGAAGTGTTTGACCGGCCGCCGAGCTACGATTGCAAACAGGATCCGGTCGTGCGGGTCGAGATGCGCCGGCTCAGAAGCAAGCTGAGTGAGTATTACCTTCATGAGGGCAAGTCCGATGAGGTCTTGATCTGGCTGGAGAAGGGGAGTTACATACCTGCGTTGTCTAAGCGTGCGGCCGATGTTCCGGCAGCTTCCGCGGTAGTGCAACCATCTCAGCCTGATTCGGAAGTCGCCGTCAGCGTCCCCGTGGAACAGAAACTTACAGGTTTGGCGCCGGCCGAGACCCGGCAGAGACTGCGCTTCGTATGGATCGCCGGCGCCTCGGCCATCGTGTTGATAGCAGTCGCTTTGGGCATTTACTTCGTCAATGCAGCCAAACCTCCTCGATCGTTTCCCGTACTTCCGCTGGCTGGAAATGCCGGTTTGGAAACCAGCCCGGCGTTCTCCCCCGACGGCAAGCAGATCGCGTATTCGTGGGATGAGAACCGGAAGAATTTCGATATCTACGTCAAGTCGATCGAGGGTGGAACACCCCACCGGCTGACCGACAACGCCGCACACGACATCGATCCGGCCTGGTCGCCTGATGGGCGCCAGATCGCATTCCTTCGCGTATCGCCGGAAAGGACGCAGGTGATGACCATCCCTTCGGTAGGAGGAGTCGAAAAGATCATCGCTGTGTTGCCGCCATCCGTGAACCGGTGGCACCCGGAAGAACCGGAGCAAAACGGCGCAGGAGGTCCAGTTTGGTCCCCGGATGGCTCCTATCTCCTCGCAACGGGTACGACCGAGCAAAACCGTCCCTACGGAATCCTGAAAATCTATAGGGACGGCCGCAAGGAGTCGCTCACGGTTCCTCCTGCGGAGATCGGCGATGTTAGTCCGAGAATCTCTCCTTCGGGCCGCTATGTAGCCTTCGCGCGGATCTGGGGCAGCAATTCCTGCGACCTCTATGTAGTGCCCGCGGCGGGCGGCCAGCCCATGCGGTTGACGTTTGACAGCCATCAGATTCAGGGCTTGGCGTGGCTCGATGACCGCGACATTCTATATAGTTCCAACCGCGGAGGAAACTTCCATCTCTGGCAGATTTCGCGTTCCGGCGGCAACTCGCGGTCTTTTTCCGCCGGAGGAGCGCAACCAGTTTGGCCGGACATTTCGCGAGACGGCCACAGGCTCGCATTTGTGGAGCCGGCCAGCGACGCGGGGATCTGGCGTCTCGCAATTTCCGGGAGTATGCCGCCCCCTCCGGCAGAACCCTTTATAACGTCCGCTGCGGAGGATAGCAGCCCGACTTATTCGCCGGATGGTAAAAGGATCGCCTTCATCTCGTATCGGACAGGGACCGCGCAGATCTGGATCGCGGACAGCGATAGTTTGAACGTAAAACAACTTACGGAGTTTAAGGGGTCGTCCGCGGGCACGCCCCGATGGTCGCCCGACGGTAGGCGACTGGCTTTTGACGGGGTGCTGAAGGGCCTTACTTCGATCTGGATCATCGACGCCGACGGCGGCAACCTACACCGCCTGAATAACATTATCGCGAAGGAGTACGCGCCGACCTGGTCGAGCGATGGACGGTGGCTCTACTTCTGCTCCTTGCGTGGTGGCAAGGATCAACTATGGAAACAGGCCTGGGACTCGGGACAATCAGTTCAGTTAACCCAGATCACCTTTATCGACGCCACCGAATCTTCCGATGGGCAGACGTTATATATGCAGCGCGGCCACGGAGGTCTCTGGCAAATGCCCCTCGCCGGCGGTAATCCCGAGCCGGTGCCTGGTCTTGTGGATATCTTCCTGGGCCGCTATTGGACGCTTTCGGGAGATGTAATTTACTTCGCCCGCCAGGAAAACGTGCTCCACAAGTTAGAGTCCTTTAATGTAAAGACCCGAAAAATTCAGGAACTGGCAACTATTCCCAACCAGTTGCTAGTTGGAACACCCGGCATTTCCGTTGACCCATCGCGCAACTGGCTGCTTTTTGTCCAGAGAAGCCAGCGCCGCAGCACCATCATGTTGCAAGAACGCTAATCCTCCGAATCCTCTGTTCTCACCCCTCCTCTCCTTCATCATTCAATGACTTGCGCTGGGGTATACAACCTCATCTAGCAGCTCGACCTGATGCTGAAGCGAAGGAGTGATACGGCATTCCTACGCTTTCTTACCTGTCAGAGCAGTCTTTGGCCTGATAACTTTTTCTTGGAAGGCAAAGACGAAATGAGCCTCGCGGTTGAGAATCTCGAAACAAGAACCCCCCGCTATGAAATGGGCGGCGGAAGTGTACCAGGATCGCGAAAGTTCGGCTCTCAACCTCTCCGAAGAGATCGAGGAGTAACGCTCTACCGACAGCCGGGGCGACCGCAGCGAATCTGTCCCGTCCGGTGATCCCGACGGGACGAACCTGAACGACTTTTCAGCCGCATGAGGAGACGTGTGTCTCTTCAGCGCTCAGACGAGATTAGGAAGGACAACGAACCATGAACTCTCCAGAATCAACACGAGCAATCAGTGCAATTGATGCGACGACGAAAGTTGGCCGCAAAGGAATGACGCGCCGCGGTCTGCTCCAGACCTTGGCCGGCGGACTCGGCGCCGGACTGTTGGCCCCTCGCGCCAAGGCGAATACCCCGCCGCCGGCTGCGCCCTTAACTGAGCTGGCTTCCGGACAGAGCCCGGAAACGGTATGGAGCACGATGCTCAACATAACGCCGGCCGCCGGCTATCAGCCTATGTACTACAAGGGAATTGCGGCCCTGGTGTACGCGGGCAACCCGGGCGCGGATGGCACGGGTGGTTACGTCTATGCGATGGATGTGCACAACGGTGCGACGAATGGGAGCGTGCCGTTCCCGGACGGGGCACAGCTCGGTCCCGGGGTAGGTTACAACGAATTCATCCTCTCGCCGGGTTCAGACGGCTCAATCTGCGCGGTCAATCCTTATGAATTTCTCAATATCGGATTACTCATACCGCCCGAAGGGGTGGCCAGTAATCTTCTCGTCTGGAACAACCTGGTTCTGTTCGTGGGATCGTCCGGGGACCTCATGGCGGTTCAGGTCGGCACGCTCGATGGCCAGCAGCCAATCACACCGGTGTGGCAAGCGCCGACCAAAGCGAAGAGCATCAGCGGCACCTGGCTGACTCAGGGTGGGCCAGGCCAGATCATGATCTTCACCAACTACGACGTCATCTGCATGAACGTGGGCCAGCAGGGCGCCAGTCTCGCCTGGGGTATCACCACCCCCGATCCGCACTATAGCAAGCGGGCCACAACCGACGGCAACTACGTCTATATCCTGAACCAGCAACATGTGACGGCGTATAACGCGGTCGATGGTTCGCCGGTGGGCTGGACGGTACCCCTCAAGAATGTGCCGCCTTCGCCAGCCTTGGCTTACAACGGATTCCTGTACTTTACCGACCCCTCCGGCAACTTGAACGCCATTGACGTAGTGAAAGGGCAAATGGCGTGGCAGGTTACGCTTCCCGGACCGCTTGGGGAGGATCTGTTCATCGAGGACGGAATTGCCTATAGCAGTTGTTCGAGCGAAGGGCTGATTTTTGCGGTCCAGCTTGACACGCAAGGCGCGGAGTTCCTGCAATACAAGGCTCCGCAGGGCTTCGCCCAGATCGCAGGTGTGGAGAACGGGCTGTGCATCGTCCTGTACTCGAACACGGTACCCGGTGGATCGGCAAGTGTCTACTACATCGCCGGAATCGATATGGCGACGCAGCTCCACGGATTCTTCTGCGAGAGCCGCCTCATGCCCGACAATCAGTCCGTCAATCAGACGCCGAGCTCACCCACCTATCGGACGCGCCTGCTGCTCGTGGATCCCAACAAGAATCCCAGAGCCTTCAAGAGCGTCAAGGTGTGGAGTTCGGCTGCCGTGACGATCACCAGCGGCGGCACCAACTACAACATCGATAACAACGGAAACGCGGCGTGGCTGCAGACCGATGCTACCGGCGAAATCGACGTTACCTGCGTCGCCGGCGACATTTCAAATCCCGCATTGTACATCTGGGGCAGCTTCATGGATCGCCAGGAAGCTATCGTCATCTATCCCGATTACCAGACAAGCCAGGATATCCACAACTCCACGCCGGCGACGGTTTCCGCCGCCACTACGTACAGCGGTGCGGCATTGCTGCCGAGCGGCGTCGCTGCCAGCCAGGTTGTCGCCACCATTCAGAATACGATCGGCGGCGGTGTCTCGGCGGGCGTGAGCAGTCCGGCAATGCAGAGTGCCGCGGTGGCGCGAGCCCGTTGGGCCGCTGACCAGATCCGCGCCAAGAAGCGTCAAGGCCGGAAGCGGCTGCTGGGGACCATGGCGTCCGACACCTACATGGCTTATCCCTCGAGCTCTCCCAACATGCTTTACCAGCAGGTCGCGGCGCTAGCCAACCGGCCGTTCCTGGGAGCGGGCGCACAGAACTTCACTGCCACTTTCAGTCCGACTGGTGGATTGAACGTCGGCCCGTGGCAACAGCCGCCGGTATCGGCGGCAACAAACGGGTTGCTGGGCTTCAGTTTCAGCGATCTCGTGAACGACGTCACCAAGGGCGCGGACGCTATCGCGAAGCTTACCGTGACCATCGCCAACGACGCCGCGTCGGCCGCACACTACATCGAAACGGCGGCGGGGAAAGTCTTCAACCTGGTGGTCCAATCCTTTGAGGATGCCATCACCACGCTGGGCGCGTTCTTCAAATCCGTGCTGGGCTCTATCGAGAAGGCCGTCGAATGGCTCAGCTATCTGTTCGACTGGGCAACCATCAAGGAGTATAAGGAACAAATCGCGGCAACGCTCAATCAGCTCGCGGGTCCCAGCGGCGCATTCCAGGACATGGTCAACAACGTGGTCCAACCGGGCCTCGCAGCGCTGCACGCCGACTTTCAGAAGGCGGAGAACGCCATCACCAGCGCCATCACCAGCATTCAACAGCAGATCGGCGGTATGTCGACACAGTCCATTCAGCAGAGCAAAACCAACAATAACGATCCCACGGCTGTCTTCTCCGGCGGTTCCTATAGCCAGTCGGGAATGATCAAGAGCAAATTGACGCAGAACGCCAGTCAGGCCACTATCACCACCGGAGCGCTGACAGCCGACCCAACCAATCTCACCACCCTGTGGAAGCAACTGTCGACGGACATTGGTTCGGCGATCGGCAGCATCAGCGGCGATCTGAGCGCCCAAGGACAGGTATTCCAATCGGCGTTCAACCAATTACTGGTGAATCCCACGAAATTCGTGCAGCAGTCCTTCGGCGCGATTCTCAACATCCTGCTCGAAGTGGCCAAGGACCTGGCCAAACTGATCCTTCAGGCAACCGATCTCGCGATCGAATTCCTGGTGAACAGCCTGATCCAATTCGTGAACGGAATTCTCTCGCTACTTACACAGCAAGTTCACATTCCGGTTCTGTCCGACATTTTCGGCGGCTCAATGTCGTTTGTCGATCTGATCTCCTGGATCGTCGCGGTGCCTGTCGCTATCATCTCCAAAGCCGGCGGTCTGGATTCATCCAGCCGGACGCAACTCGTGGGATCGACCACGTTCCTGCAGAGGGCCACCCTCATCGCAGGCATATTCGGCGCCATTGTCGATGCCACAGCGGACGGATTGGGCGCCCAGCCAAATGACTTCCTCGGGCTCACTGACCTGGGGTTTGGAACGTTGTCCTGGATATTGAACGTGGTTACGAGCGTTCCCGTCACCGTCGACGCTCCCGAAGTCGGCATATTTCTCGGCCTGCAGACGATCCCTCTGATTATCAGCGGTGTCGCCGCCGCGGTCGCGACATGGGACGAAGAGGACTCCCCGGCCATTAGCAAAGTCACCCCTACCTTGGACTTTTATTACGGCGGGCTCATGGGGGTCATCTCGATGTGGTGGGGCTTCAGCTATCCGGAGAAATTCTCCGATCCCAACTACATGACACTCGCGGAGAACCTGATTAACTCGTTCGCCTACCAGATCAAACAGGGGGTCAACGGGGGTCCCATCGTAAAAGCCATCGTCGTGATAAGCGATTTTGTGCTGCCCACGACGGCCGACAGTTTGGCACTGGCGATCGATAACGCCTCCTAGTGAATTAGTCACCTACTCATCTCCAGCACTTGAAAGGAAAACTTAAGTATGCACAATCTTAATGAAAAGCGAAAAAACACGGCAACTCGTGCATCTTCCTTCGGCTTGATCCTTCTCGCCGGAGGGTTGTTACTGAGCAGTAAGTTGAACGCCCAGTCGGGTCCTCGCCCCGGAGCTACCAATCCGATCGGGTCGACAGATAAGATGACGTTGTTTCCCGATGACGAAGTCTTCTCGTTCTCGCCGGACGGGAACGGCAAGGGCGATATCGTTACCAGGTTCTATAGAACGAACAAAAGCTCCGATCTCAGCCTGGCGGATGCGAGCTCGTTGAAGGTCTACGGAAATCACAACTCGATCGCCGCGGCGTCCGGCCGCATGCTGGACCCGGGACGCGCCTCGGTAGCATGGGTGCAACGCGTGCCGGGAACCTCGCAAATGCAAATGAGGCTTTTTGATACTGACCTTCACGAGAGGGGGTCCGATAGTCCCCTTATCATCGGTACCGATTTGCGCGACAGATCGCCCTCGAGTGGGAGTTCTACCGCCGACCAGGTTGCCGTGGCCACCGGCGATCTCGACCAAGCTCTCGACTCGAACGACAACTATCATGACGAGGTTGCCGTCGTATATCAGTCACAAACCAGTGTTCCAAATGAATACAAACTGGCGGTGCTCAATTACGCGAACTGGACTCCCCAGAATCCGGTAGTGTCGGAAGCCACACTCAACGTTAACGATCGCGGATATGGATTCTCTCAGATCTATCCGGATGTCTCGGTCGCGGTTGCCATCGGCGATTTCAACGGTGACGGCAAAAACGAGATTGCCTTTGGATATCTCGGTCAGCAGTATCTCTGCGTCGCGCAAATCGGTTATACATCCGACGGGCATGGCGGCGGGTCGTTGCAAGATCTGAACAAAACTATTTGTGTTTACTACGGCGGGGGTTATGGCTCCCTATCTCTCCAGGCCGGGGATTTCAATGGCGACGGCGTGGATGAACTGGCAGTCGGCTACAACGTGGGAAACAATCCTACCTTGGCTATCTGGACGTTAAAGGGAAGTCCACAACCCACCGTCATGTACAACCTGCCCGCCATGCCGGGAGGTAATGGAACGAAAGTTCAGGTTGCGGCCGGCCAGTTCCTCTTCGACCCCACTAAGAACATCAATTTCGGACAGAAACAGGTTGCGATAGCTTGGAACGACTCCGCCAAACAGGCAATCGACATTCAGTTGTTCTCGGTATCCTCCGACCTCAAGACCCTGACTCCCATCGGGAGCACCGCTTATGCCAAGACAGACCCGGCATGGCAGGCCACTCCGACTTACCTGTTCTCGCTCGCTGCCGGTGGGTTCAGAGGGAAAGATGGCCCAACACCTACCGCCTCCCTGGTAGTGAGCGCATGGACGCCATGGGGCGTGTCCAAAGGTGCGTACTGGATTCGGACGATTGCCGTAAGCTCCTCGGGACTCACCTTCGCCAGTCTCCGCAGTTTCGAAACGGGTCCGGTAGACAACCTCTACCGTGTTCCCGTCCTCGCCGCGGACGTGGACGGCAAGTCAGTATTTCTCGGAGCGCCCGCGCACATCACGGTCCAAAACGCAGTGTCGACGGATTACATACTCGAGGAACCGCCCAAGCATTCCTTCTGGGACGGCACGCAAATGGTGAACGTCAGCAACACCGGCAGCAACGCCGTCACCTTCTCCTACAAGACGGGCACGTCATCCTCCAGCCAGAGTGCCGACCAGGTCAATTGGTCGAATGGCACATCGACCGCGGTTTCGGCGGGAGCCACGTTTGGATACAGCAAGAACTTTTTGATCGGCTCTGCCAGCGCGGAGATATCGGCCGACATCACCAAGAAAGGCAGCTCCGTGTATAACCAGAATCAGAACAGTTATAACTCGCAATACGGCTCCCGGACCTTCACCATCACTTCCAAGACGGACAGCGATGATTACCTCTATGGCCGCCTTCAGACCATCGATATCTGGCGCTTTCGTATGTACGGAATTACTCAGTCGAATCCTCAGTTGAATAACTTCTATGACGTTGTCCTTCCCGGCCCGACCATACCTTACAACGGCGGAGGGCGGGGATTCGATTGGTATCAGCCCATTCACGAGAACGGCAACATCCTGACTTATCCACAAAGGTTTAACGCCGGCTCGAACAACCCTCCGGATTTGGGATCTTACAAGGATGCGGACGGCAAGACGGTCACGGCGCCGATCGTTCCCATGAGCCAATGGACATTTGATGGAACCAGCGGCACGCAGCAGCTCGATCTCAGCACGGCAGGTGGCAGCGGTCACACCGTCGAGTACGGTCGCGAACTCAGCTCCAGCCTGGATATCTCGGTCGGCTTCAAAGCATCGGCGGAAGTCGGAGGGTTTAGCGGCGAGGTGCGGGCTTCGGGCTCACTCGAGTTCAGCAACAACTCCAGTTGGGCCAACACCCAAACCAGCGACACCACTACCACCACCGAGACCAGCGTAGCCTTGAACAAGGCAGCGGGGGATCACAGCCAGGCGTACTCATTCAACCCGCTCGTCTATATCACCAGGGACGGTACGTTCAAGATGAGTTTTGCCGCGCCCAATCCTTCGGTTAGCGGAAGCGGCGCCAACTTCTGGGCCTCGACCTTCGGGCACAGCCCCGACCCGGCGTTGAACCTGTCTTACCGTTTTACGCCAACGTCTTCGACCCCTGCCGGATGGCAGCCGAACGTCGTCTCGACGCGCAAGCAGATGCGCGGAATGTTCTTCCGCAAGGCCGCGCAGAATCCCCTAACCAAAACCTACGAGCTGATGCGCAATGCCGCAGTGGATGGTGACCAGGTGCGGATCGAGGCCCGTGTTTATAACGAGAGCACCGCACAGGGCTCCGACAACATCACGGTCAAGTTCCAGAAGATCCCGTACGACAGCAGTACCGACAACGAGATCTGCACTTCGCCAATCAATGCGGGCGTGCTCGGCGGCCAGCTCTGTCCGGCTTCCGCACGCACTGATATCGGCCAGACCACCATCTCTCACCTCAACCCGCTTCAGTTCACTTGTATCGCCGGCATAGACGATCCGGGAGCCACCGGGTGTCTCAACACTCCGGTATTCATCAATTGGAACACCACCGGCTCGGGCCCTGCCAACGCTGGCGGTACGGGCGCCTACCGCATCTACGTGGTTCTTCAGCCGTCGAATCCCACTGAGCTTTACGGTTTGGACGGAGCGCCGGTGGCCATCCAGAGCATCACCAATGCCGGCCCGATCACCATCATGACCGTCGGGCCGCACGGACTGCACACCGGCGATTACATCACTCTCGGCGCTCCCGGCCTGAAGTTTCCGCAGACCACGCGGAATATCTTCCAGGCTACTTATGTGAGCGACACGAGCTTCACGTTGAATGGCACCACCGATGTGCCGGGAACTTACACGGGCGGAGGCACGGTCACTCCTCTGAACCCGGGGCAGAATGACGAAGGGTATTTCCGGTTCGACGTCCAAAACGCGCCGACCCAGATCGCGCCGGACAAAGGACAACCCGCTGATTCTCTCGCCGCGGACTCCGTACAAGCCCTCGACCCCGTCACGGGACAGCTTAACAGCCAAAATAACCTGGCCGGTGGAAACCTGGCGGCCAAGGTGAACCAGCCCATCCGGATTCGGGTCGGAGTTTTCAGCTTGGCGCCTCACCCGGATGGAGAAACTCTGCTCTTGTTCGACGGAGATCCTTCTACCGGTGCACCGGCAATCGCCAGTCAGCTCGTGCATCCCGGCGACAACAACGGCCAGGGAACCTACGCCTGGTTCGACTGGACGCCGACTACTGCTGGGACGCATAACCTGTACGCCAAACTGCTTTCCGGCCAAGGTACGTCGATGCTTCCGGTCTCGGTGCAGTAGCTTTGCGGCGAATTCGCGCTGGAGCCCGGGACGCTTGTCCTGGCTCCAGCGCGATTCGCGTTTCATCGTTCCTGTAACATTATGGTGCTTCTTCGCTGATCTCTTTGGACCACAAGAAGCCAATCTCCTTTGGGGCTGACCGACAGACCGGAGGTCCCGACCATCAGTTCGCTGGAAAGGGTTGCCAGTGTCTGGAATTTGCGGGTTACCAGATTGAAAGCTTCGAGTTTATGCGGCAATTGCTGTTGGTGCACGAAGTAAAGCGTATCTCCCGCGAGCGCCCAGTAGCGGGCGGGGTAGACGCCGGCAAGTTCGGGGATCGCAACGGGTGTGCCGCCCTCAGCCGGAACCTGCCAGATTCCTCCGTGTTGGCGCTGCGCATACAACATCCGGCCGTCGGGCGATTCCGTGACATCAAAGAAAAAGTCCTGTGCGACCTCAATCAATTGGCCTGAATCCGGAGCCTGTTTCCACAGGCCATTGCGGCCATTGCGCGAAGAACAGAAATAGATCCACCGCCCGTCACGAGACCACGTCGGAAGAAATTCATATGCCGTGCTGTTGTTCAAACGGTGTAGATTACTTCCGTCCGAATCAACTAACCAAATCGAGGAGTCGCTTTTCATGCCGCAGTCTAAAACAATCCGGCGGCTATCCGGAGACCAGCGCGGCGACCCCAGTGTCGAGCCTTTGAAGTTGGTAAGCTGCATGACGTTCAGACCATCGCTATCCGATATCCAGATTTGTGTGCTTCCCGAGCGGTCCGAAACGAACGCGATTTTCTTCCCGTCTGGCGAGTACGTGGGACTGTAATCTTTGCCCGCTGAAGAAATGAAAGATTGTTCCGGCGCCGGCTGATCATTCTTCGCCAGCGCGAACCGCCAGATGCTGGCGTCGTTTACCGGTTCGACAAAAGCCAGCAAGCGGCCGTCACGCGAGATCGCGGGCCATTGAGGTTGTCTTCCGGCCGCGGAAAAAGGCACAGGGCGGCCGGAAGACCGGGAAATCTGCCAAAGCCGAAAATTCCCTTCGCGATTGGAGCTGAATATTATGTTGCGGTTGTCGAGCCATGCCGAACCCTGAATTTCACGTCCGTCGAACGTGAGTCTCCGAGGCTCTCCTCCGCGGCTGGGCATTACGTACAAATCGAATGAGCCCGATCCCCAGTTCCGTGTGAAGGCGATAGCAGCGCCGTCCGGCGAAATCCTCGGAGTGAAATCCTGGGCGCCCGGATTCGGATATGTCACTTGTTCCTGACGGCCGTCCGTATAGAATTTCAGTATCCCCAAGGGACCGTTCTCCTTGGCGGATCCCGATACCAGCAGGTAGGAGCCGTCGGGAGACCAGACCGGACCTCCCGCCCCATTTTGTTCCGGTTCCTCGGGATGCCAACGGTTCACCGACGTTGCCACTCTGCCGACGACCTTTGCTACGCCGCCGGTGAAGGGAATGACGAGTAACTCGGTCATTGCCGGGAAGACGCGAAGAAACGCGATCTGGCTGCCGTCCGGCGACCAGGAAGGGTCAATGTCGTGCGCAGCATTATCAGTCAGCCGATGGGGTAGGCCTCCTTCGATGGCTTTGACATAAATATCGAAGTTCTGTCGATTTCCGTCCCACGAATAAGCCACCTGCTTGCCGTCGGGGGAAAACGCCGGACTGGTTTCCAGGCCGGCACTTCCTGCCAGAGGAAACACCCGGAATGTTTGAGGCGACTTGGCCAGCCTGACGAAGTAGATGCCCAAAACGACTGCGATCAACACAATCGCGGAAGCGGCCGCAATCCATGCGTTACGCGGACCGCGGTGCCTGGCTGGCGGCGCCAGATCCGGGAGCTTAGGTTCTCCTGGAGCCTTCACGCCCGCTTCCGAATCTAACTGAGCTGATTGCGCTGCCGGGAAAGACGGAGCTGGAACATCGACCGCGCGCTTTGACAGAGTAGGGACGTAACTACCCTTGTCCAGCCAGATCACCAACGCGTCTGATTTCCCCGCGTGCAAGTAGTACTCACTCAGCTTGCTTCTGAGCCGGCGCATCTCCACCCGCACCACCGGGTCCTGTTTACAGTCGTAGCTTGGCGCCCGATCGAAAACCTCCACGCCGATTATGGACTCTTTTAGAAAGTCCTGGTTTCCGGCCAGAAGGCTTTCCACAAGGAATGTGAGCAGCCTTTTTATGCGTTCGGAGCGGACGAAAGGGTCAGAGCTCTGCACCTTTGCGAGTTCCGTGCGCACTTCGTCTGGAGTTGGCGGAGACTGACTGGAGATGCTCCCGGAGGGATTGTTGTCCTTCGGCGCGGATGGCACAGGAGACATGACACCGGGTAGAACAACAGTGTAGCACGTGCCCTCTTGCTGGTATTGCGTCCGGCAAGTTTCGCCAAATTCGTGTAACTCTGCGAGATTCCTCCTTACGAGTGCTGACAAAAGCAGCGTATTTCGCGTCGGACGAAGTTGCGCCAGTCGCCCCGGGGGCTTGTCTACTTAGCAAACTCCGAGTGTCGCTGGGTACTCCATCTGAACCCGGCGACGGACGTCGAACTTGAGAGGGAGTACGGAAACTATATTCGCTACTATCATTAGACCCGCAACTTCCGCCCAGGAGATATTATCGAGAGACATTTTGAGAGAAATTGAGCGGCTCGATACTCGCCTCGTATCGAACGCGATCGAGAGACTCAAGGGAAGATTGCGGAACGAGGGTTCCGTTCGGGGTACAGCGCTTCGGTGCCTGTTTCCGAATTTTCCGTGCGGCTCGATGTGGATCGCGTGCATGCCTCGGAACTGGGGCTGGACCCCGAAAACATCGTTCAAAACGTGATTACGGCACTCGACTCTAACACTATGATTGCGCCCAATTACTGGGTCGATCGCAAGACCGGCAACGACTACTTTCTCACCGTTCAATACTATGAGAACGGCCGGCCGGCCATCCACGACTTCGTCGACCTTAGGAACATCCGCTTCGCGCTCCCAATCTCAAGCAACCCACCACGCTCGATACGGTCGTGAAGCCTAAAGAAACTCGTAACGCCGACCGAGGTCGACCACTACCAGATTCAGCGGGTGATCGATGTGTATGTCAGTCCCATCGGAGAGGACCTCGGGAAGGTAGCGAGTCGGATCCGGAACCTGGTCGCCGGTACGAAGTTGTCCGGTGAGGTCCATATCGACATTCGCGGCATGGTACAGGCAATGCAGGAGTCCTTCGAAAGTTTCGCGATTGGCCTCTCCCTGGCGACCATTCTGCTCTATCTTATTCTCGTGGCGCAGTTCAGTTCCTTCAAGGATCCTCTGCTCATCCTGTTGGCTGTACCCATGGGATTTGTTGGCGTCCTGATAACCCTGCCGCTCACGCACACCACGTTGAACGTTATGTCGTTGATGGGCGTGCTCATGCTCGTAGGTGTGGCGGCGTCGAACGGAATTTTGAGCGTCGAATTCGCGCACCGGCTGGAACGGGAGGGCAGGGGTGTGGAGGACGCGCTTGTTACTTCCTGCCGCGTCCGGCTCTGGCCGATTCTTATGACCTCACTTGCCACCATGATCGGCCTGGCGCCCATGGCGCTGAAACTGGGTACGGGCAGCGAACAATACGCGCCTCTCGCTCGAGCCATCATCGGCGGCCTGGCGACATCCGTCATTCTGACGGTATACATCGTTCCCGCCGCATACCTGGTGGTGCGCGCCCGCCGGGCAGTGGCCGCGGCCTTCACCGGGAGCTTATCGGCCCGTCGCGACATCTCATTACCGGGCGGCGACCAATCACGAAGTCCCGGATCAATCCGTCACTTTCCATCGCCAGTTCGCCTGCGCAAAATTTGGGTTTGCTGCTGACGGAGGTAAGCACGCAAAGATCAGCTTCGAACTTCGATCACTTTCCAGTCTGGAACAAGCTCCGCATCTTCTTCCGTTTCACCTGGCATGGAATCGATCGCGTGGCAAAACTCGGCTGCCAGAAATGCGAGTATGGCGACGGTCGCGAATGCCCACGACAGCGGGAAACGAGTGTGCTCGAATCGGTAAACGGCCTCCGTGTTGCCAACAAGAATAACGGCAAGACACGCGATTATCATCACTATACCGATCCAATAGAACACCGCATAAAGAAAAGCTGTCCGACTTCGCTTCGCAACCATAACTGTAGATCCCTCATTGGCATTTTACATTAGATCCTCATGAGTTTCACATGTTTTAATTATGTAAATGTATTGCAATTGTCTCCAACTGGAAAGATCTCTACTTTGGGCAGAAAAATCCTGGCGCGAAGGATCTGAAGAGCCTATGCAAGCTTCATGACTGCATGAAATGTTTTCTTAAGGCAGCAAGGCAACGCATGCCGGCCTTCCCGTCCCACAAAGGTGGGATCGATCCTGGCTTGGGATGTTCCCGGATTTCCCGCCAGGCGGCGAGTATGGAATTTTTATTTGTGCCCGCCAGGCGGTTGGTGCCGCAATCGATGGTAATCGGGCGCTCGGTATTGTCCCGCAGTGTAAGGCAAGGAACCCGCAAGACCGTGGTTTCCTCCTGCACGCCTCCGGAGTCGGTCAGTACCAGGCTGCTATTCGCCTCCATCCAGAGGAAATCCAGATAGCCTAACGGATCGAGAAGATGAATGGCAGGAGGCAGAGACATCCCGTTTTGCGACAAGCGGCTGCGGGTCCTCGGGTGCACCGGCCAGTAAAGTTCGAGCTCTTCCGAAATCGTATCGAGCGCTGCGGTGATCTCGGCCAACTGCTGCCGATCGTCCACATTGGCGGGACGATGCAGCGTTACCAGGCCAAACTTTCCTTGAATTCCGATCCGCTGCCGGATGTCTGATTTTAGCGCCTGCTCGAGATGACGATAGAGAGAATCGATCATCAGATTGCCGACCAGGTGAATATTTTCTTCGGGCACGCCTTCGTGCAGCAAATTCCGCCGGCCGCTTTCCTCGGTGACCAGCAGAAGATCGGAAATCGCGTCCGTGACCAGCCGGTTGATCTCCTCCGGCATGGAGCGGTCGAAACTGCGTAATCCGGCTTCGGCATGAATCACGCTGATGCCCAATTTTTTTGCCACCAGCGCCCCCGCCGCGGTGGAGTTTACGTCGCCCACCACCAGCACGGCCCGCGGGCACTCCTTTAAAAGAACCGGCTCCAGACGCTTCATAATTTCTGCGGTCTGTTGGGCGTGGCTTCCGCCACCGGCCTCCAGATGATAGCGTGGCTCGGGGATGGCCAGGTCCTCGAAGAACTGGCCAGACATGTTCTGGTCATAATGTTGCCCTGTATGGACCAGAACGGGGTCGAAATCGGGGTCGTTGGACAAGACCTGCATCATCGGCGCGATTTTCATAAAATTTGGGCGCGCTCCCGCCAACAGGACGATACGGATTGCCGGCATAGCATTGATTTCAACACATTATTCTTTTGAGGTTGCCGCTAATCGAGCTGAGCTCAACCTTTTACCCTGCTTAACCCAGGGACGCTCCTTTGTAAAAGGCGTCGCCCGCAGGTCTTTGATATTGGCATTAGAACATTGTTCTCGAGTGACCTTCGCCCGGAAACCGGGCGCGCTCCGAGTTGCCGCAATCTTTTGGCATCGTGATGAATCAGTTTGGCTTCTCGCGCATCTCGGGGCCGTTGGATTCCCGAAATAGGCGTTCTTCTTCAGAATGGCGCACACAACCGTCAGTAAGCTGTGGGCGATCGCAATATTTGCCTTCTTCTCCCCACGTGTCTCCTCCAACGATGAAACATTTTTTGGAAGATCGAGTTCTCTTTCGCGCTGCAGACCAACTCGCCTGACCTTAGTCGCTTTTGCCATCCGGTTCGTACTTCGGTTAACAGGCGATCGAAGGAACTTACGGGTTATCTGGCGTTCAGGCTGCGTGCCTGTTTCACCAGGCTCAAATACCGATGCGACAGCTCGCGAATCCACCCATCCTCGCGGTTCTTGATCGCATCCGGATGGATGAGGTGCCGGCCAATGCCGAGCGCCAGCGCGCCGGCACGAATGAAATCGATCGCATTCTCCTGATTTACACCGCCCGAGGCAATGAGCGGAACCTGCTGGAACGGTGCTTTGAGCGCCTGGATATAACTCGGGCCGCCGACCTGCGCGCAGGGGAATATCTTGACGAAATCCGCTCCAGCTTTCCACATTGCGGTAACCTCACCGGGTGTCAGCGCGCCTGGAAACACCACCGTCCCGCGTTTCGCCGCAAACTCGACGATTTCCAACTCGGGTCCGGGAGTGGTAAGAAACGTTGCTCCCGCATCCAAACATTGCTGAGCGGTTACGACGTCGAAGAGCGTTCCGGCGCCCACAATGAGGGTATCACTATAGCGCTTCGCCAGTTCGGAAATGACCGCTATTGCGCCGGGCACTGTCATCGTGACTTCGACAATGGGGATGCCGCTTTCACGGATCGTCTCCGCCGCGAAGAGGGCGTCCCTGGCGGAGTACAGGCGCACCGCGGGGATGATACCGATCTCTGCAATACGCGCGCGAACATCTTCTTTTGTCATAGACCTGCTTCGAAAATGAGAAGCCAATTCATTGCACAACCTCCCGACCCGCGGCCATATTCATCTGGGCCGCGGCGGTCAGGTAAGATGCAACGAGATTCACATATGCCAGACGGGTGTCGCGATAAGATTTCTCCGCGTCCAGATAATCCAGCAGCGACGAGCCCCCGTTGCGGTAGGCAAACGAAACTTTGTCGCGGATATCGGCGGACATCGCCAGGTACCTGGTCTTGTATGGTTTCAAAAGATTTATATTTTGTACGAGCGTCCAGTAGGCCGAGTCGATGTCATTAAAGACCTGCGCCTTACTCGCGTCCAGCAACTTTTCATTGCGGCTGATGTCGATCTGAGTTCGCGCCTTCTCGCCCTGATTTCGATCGAAGATTCGCAGAGGAATGTTGACACTGGCGCCGACGGTGTTGTAGTCGTAGGGGTTGTTGAAAGACGGGTTGTGAGTCCACCAAAAGCTCCAAGTTGGATCGGTCGAGCCGTTGGCGACGGTGAGCTGATAGGTGATCTTGGCCAGGTCCACGTTCTGAGCGGCAACCTTCAGGTCGGGTCGAGTTTCCATGGCAATGTTCCGGAATTCTTCGAGCGGTCTTATCTCATTGGGGAAATCATACGGTCCAGAGACATCGAACTGTTCGATCGGCGTCCTCTCGTTCAGGAGCATCAGGAGTTGGATCTTAGCGGTCCGCAGATTCACCATGGCAGTTTCGAAGTCGGATTCAAACTGAACGCGCTGTAGCTCCAGGCGGCTATAATCCACTTGAGCCAGGTCACCCGCGTTGTACCGGATTCGATTGACGTCCAACTCGTGGTCCCAGTACTCCAGGTTCGCTCTCGCGTTTTGCAGGAAGGCCTTGGCCTGCAAAACCTGGACAAAGGCGCTACGCAAGTTGAACACCAGGTTGCGCTCGTTGTCGAGATAAGAGGTTTCCGCGATGGTGGTGTTCTCCTTGGCCTGGTCACGCCGCAACTCCCGCTTATGCTGGCGTTCGTGCAGATAACTTATGCTGGGTGAAATCTGAGTGCCGGCGAACGGCCGGTAGATTCCTAAGTAACGAGTGAGCTGAGTTCCATCCGCTGACAGGCCGAAGTCCGGGTTGGGACGAAGATAAGCCGTGATCTCGGCAGCCCGCGATTCATCGATGTTGATCCGGGCAGCCTTCAAAGTCGGATTGGCGGCCTCGAATTTTTCCTTGATCTGCTCCCAGGTGAGGGCCGTCTGACCGAAAGCAGCGGGGAGCAATCCCGCTGCCAGAATCGCAAACTGGATGGCCGCAGTTGTTGATTTCACGATCTTCATAACAAAACATCCTCGGCGGAGAAGAAACCCACCACGCGTACGTTCCCGATCTCCTCTATTCGGTCCCGGATTATCTCCTTGTTCATAAGCCATCCGCTTTCTGGGCTGCAGTCGCCGGCGCGGGCAGCTTCGGTATTCGCGTTTTGACAATCACGATATCCCCGAACGCGACTTTCAGGTTCAGCTTGTGCGTTGCCGCGGAATTCTCATCTACGCTTCGATGTCCCAGGAACCACCCCAGGCGCTTCACTTCTCCGGGAAAGTCGGAATTCACGGTGCCAAAGTCGCTCTTTGCTCGAATGGCATATTTCTCCTCTTCTGGAAGATGCAGCAGAATTTCCCCCTTGGCCAGAGTCACGTGGATGTCGCCAACCAGGCCGTCAATGTTCACTTCCCCGAGGGTATGATGGGCAATGATTCGAGCGTTGGCTGGAGCTTTGATCTGATACTCCAGGTCGAAGTTGGTTTGTCCCGAGAGAGGATATGGGAGCCCAAAAGGGCGGTGCCTGGGAAAAGTCGAGGCGATGACCAACTCGTTGCCGTGCCGTTCCGCCGCGACTTTCACCCTGTCCAGCTGGTGCGTGGCTTTTTCGCGGCCGCGGGCATCGAGCTCGATCTTGGTGGATTTAATCGTAGTCATCTCGACGCCGGGCTGGTCCCATGCCGTCACGGTCAGCACGCCGACCGAGTTCTTGAACCTGAGCGTACCGCTGGACGGGAAATCGATGTGCTCAGTCTTGCTCACCTGAACCTTTTGCTTGGGTTCGTCCTGCTTGGGTGGGTCGGCGGCCAGCAGCAGACAGCCGGTTCCGAGTCCAATCGCAGCCATTATTCGCATCGTCATTGAAGTACGCTCCTAAATCTGCGGAAATTTCAAACGGACAGCTCCGCCTTCGGGAGTTCGTCTCCATCACGTGCGATCCAGACGTAAAAAGTAGGCAATAGAATAATGCTGAGCGTCAGAGCGGACAGCAGGCCGCCGACGATGACGATCGCGAAGGGCCGCTGCGAATCGGACCCGATATCGTGGGATAACGCCGCAGGCAGGAGACCGAGAGTCGCCACCAGCATAGTCATCATGATGGGACGAAGCCTCAGGACGGCGCCTTCGACTGCCGCATCGACGACCGAGTGACCTCTCGCTCTGAGCTGGTTAATGTATTCAACCATGATGACTCCGGTTTGCACCGAGACGCCGAAGAGCGCCAACATGCCTACGCCCGAGGATACGCTTAGATAGGTTCCGGTAACCATGAGAGCCAGCAGACCGCCAAACGGCGCGAAGGCGACGTTGAGCAAAATGAGCATGCGCCCATTTGAACGAGCGAAACATGGTGTAGAGAATGATGAGGATGACGAGGAGCGTCAGCGGGACGATTACACGCAGTCGCGCTTCCGCCCGCTGTTCGCTCTCGTACTCGCCCGAAAAGCCGACATGATAGCCCGGTGGCATCTTCACTTTGTCGTTGATAGCTTTAATCGCGTCCCTGACCGAGGTCCCCAGATCCCGGCCTCTCACGTTGAAGGTTATGGCCACATAGCGGCTATTGCCTTCGCGGTAGATGTCGTACGCACCGTCCTTGACCTCGACCTTTGTCAACTGCGCCAAAGACACACGCTCTCCCGAAGGAGAAAGGAGTCGAATCTTCTCGATAGCCTGCTGAGTATTCCGATAGGGTTCCTGGTAGCGCACAACCACGTCGTACCGTTGTTCGTTGATCAGGACCTGGCTCACCGCGTTGCCGCCCACGGCCGTCTGGACGGCGTCTTGAATGTCCGACACATTGATTCCAAAACGAGCCGCCTGACGGCGATCGATCGTCAAGTCAAGATTGGGCTGACCGAAATCCCTCAAGAGCTTCACGTCGTGCAGGCCGGGGATGGCCTCCATCACCGCAGCCGCCTTTTCGCCCTTCTCCTCCAGGACCTTCAGGTCATCCCCGAAAATCTTAAGCGCAAGCGAACCCTTGGTACCGGTGAGCATCTCTCCGACGTTGTCTTCGATAGGCTGCGAAAAATTCCAGATCGCCCCGGGGTATTTCTGCACAGCAAGATTCATTGCGGCGATTAGTTCCTCCTTATTTTTGTGAAATACCGGGCGCCACTGGTCGTGCGGCTTCAAGTCGACGAAGAACTCTGTGTTACCGAATCCTCCCGTATCCGTTCCGTCGTCAGGACGGCCCGTTTGCGATACTACTTTGGTCACTTCGGGAAACGACGCGAATACAATGCGTTCGTTGTTGGTAAATTTTTCGCCTTCCGAAAGACTCGTGCTATTCGCCAGGGTGCCGCGTGCCCAGATTGCGCCTTCATCCAGATGGGGAAGGAACTCCGCTCCGATGATGCCGCTAAAACCCAAATAGACAGTCGCAGCCAGGACTGCAGCACCCACGGAAGCGACCACCCAACGGTGGAGAACGGCCCAGCGGAGCCGCCGGCGATATTTCTCGGTCAGATATTCCATCACCGGGTTGCGTCGCTCCCGCACTCCTTTACTGAAAAATGCGGCCGCCAATACAGGGGCGATCAGAATCGAAAAAGTCATGGCACCGAGAAGAGCGAAGGCCACCGTCCATGCCATAGGCCTGAACAGCCGGCCCTCCACGCGTTGCAGTGTGAAGATCGGCAAATAGGCTGTGATGATGATGGCGATCGCGTAAAACACCGGCCGCTGGACTTCGTGGCAAGCCTCGCGGATCATCTCCGCAGTAGTTTTCACAGGTCCTCCGGATTGGGTGTCGCGCCGGATGTGGCTCAGGTGGCGGATAATGTTTTCCACCATGACGACGGCTCCGTCCACCACCATCCCGAAATCGAGGGCGCCCAGCGATAACAGATTTGCGGGAATACCACTCAAATTGAGCCATATGGAAGCGAAAAGCAATGAGAACGGAATCGTGAGGGCGACGATTAAGGCGGAACGAACATTCAGCAAAAACAGGAACAGGATCACGGTGACCAGAATCATGCCTTCAGTCAGATTGTGTTCTACCGTATGTAAGGTGAAATGGAGGAGATCGCTGCGGTCCAGCATAGGCACCACCTTCACGCCAGGAGGCAGCAGGCCGTTGTTGAGTTCTTCGACTTTGTTGTGAATTCCCTGAAGGGTTGCCTCCTCTTCAGCCCCTTTTCGCATCAGTACGGCCCCTTGGATAACATCCGGCTCGTCGATGATGCGCCCATCCTCCATATGGTTGGCTCGGGCCATGTGACCCAACCGGATCTTAGGACCTTGTATCACGTAACTGATGTCCTTGATCCGAAGGGGAGTCCCGGACTTTGTGGTCAGCATCGTCTGCTCGATGTCGTGGACCGTGCTGAAGAGCCCGAGCGCGCGGACGTTCATTTGCTGCAGGCCCTCCTCGACGAAGCTGCCGCCGGCATTGATGTTGTTATTCGCGAGTTGCTGCTCCACCTGGCCGATGCTCAATCCATACGACACCAGCTTGGCCGGGTCTACGCGTATCTGGTACTCTTTGACGGTGCCGCCGAAGTCGGAAACGTCCACCACGTTGGGTACGGATTTGAACTGCTTGAGCAGAACCCAGTCTTCGAGGGACCTTAATTCCATCAGGTCATATCGGGGATTTGTGCTTCTTATCGTGTACCAATAAATCTGACCGGTAGTGCTCCAGTCCGTGCCGATCTGAGGCTGGAGGTTCTGTCCACTCGGAAGATTGACCTGCGTGAGCCTCTCCAGCACCTTCTGGCGGTTCCAATCGTTGACGGAACTGTCGTCGAAGATCATAATCACGAACGAAAGACCAAAAATAGACTCCGAGCGCAGATAGGTCATGTGGGGCATTCCGGCCATTTGAATTTCAATCGGAATCGTGACCTGCTGCTCGCACTCTTCGGCGGACCGTCCGGGCCACTGGGTGATGATGGTCACATAGTTATCGGCGATATCGGGATAGGCTTCCACGGGCAGAGTATGGAACGAAATAGCCCCCCAGCCGATCAGCACGATGGCAATAGCGATAACTACAAACTTGTTATTAAGCGCGAAGTCTACCAGAGCGCGAATCATTTTCCGTTTCCTGTCTTATAGCTGCTGTGCCGGTTCTCGGGAATCCTGAACGTCCGGGCACGATCACTGACCGAGCACGTGGTCTAACACCAGCGCGTTGGTGATTACTTGTTGTCCTGGTTTTAGCCCCGACTTAACCTCCTGCAAATTCGTGTTGTCATTCAGGAGGTCGCCACTCACAACTTCCACCCGGCGGAACTTGTTGCCTGGCGCCGGCTCGAAGACAAAATCGCGATCGTGCATGTGCATGATGGCTGAAGCAGGGACGATCGTCTGCATCTCCGTGGTCAGACCGCGGAATGTCGCCGTCACGAACATGCCCGGCCGCATATTCCCTGGATTGTTGACTTCTATCCGAACCTTGGCCGTGCGAATGGTGGGATCGAGCGTTGGCAGGATGTTGCTCAGCTTTCCCTTGAGCTTGCGGTCGGGATAGGCATTCAGAATGATGTCCGCGGGATCACCTATCTGGACGCCGGCCAGGTCATTCTCGTACACGTCGCAGACAACCCAGACGGACGAAAGGTCGGAAATCGTAAATGGTGTCGGCGTTGAATAAGACTGCACGGCCGACTGGTTGGTGATTTGCTGGTCCGTGATAGTTCCCGCTACAGGAGCATAAACGCTGACGATACCCGCGGGCTGTTCGGGGTCGACCCCGAACAGCCCGAGTTGTTCCTTCGCGGTCTCGGTAACGATTCTCGCGTCTTCCAGAGCGGTCACGGTACCCAACTCAGCGTTTTCCGCGATTTCGAGTCCACTCTTGGGGACGGCCCCGTGTTCGAACAGTATCTTGGCACGATCGAGTTGTATCTCCGTCAACCGTTCGTTGTCGACCGCAAGCTGTTCGTTCTTGACAGCCTGGCGGTAATTGGAATAGGCCCCCGCGATGTCCGTGCTCCGCACCTTGAACAAAAGCTGGCCCTTGGTCACTGGATCGCCCAGACGCGCGTCGATTTCCACGATTCGTCCCGTGGCGAGCGACGGCACAGGCACCTGCCTCGAGACGTCGGGCGTGACTGTCCCCGTGACGACCAACTCGGAGGTTGCGGGATGCGCAGTCGCCGCGGCCAGCGGAAACTGCTCGGGGTGGTCCACCGTGAAAAGAGTGGCATCCGGGAAGAGAACAACTTTGGCGGGAGGCGGAGCCCCAACCGTATTGGCTGCTTCTGCTTGCGCCTGCACTTTGCTGCAGCCAGCCAGAAGGAGCAGTGAAAGGATGGCGACCAGCAGTAGGCCAGGTACCAGTCCCTTGCTTTTCATAACGACCTCCTAGGACTTTTCAGTCTAAGAGGAGTTGTCCAAGAAAGGCATAAAAAACCTGTTACTACATGGACTGCTTTCTTTATTGAGCTCGATAACGGATTTTGATATTCGGTTCTTATGACTCTCTCATGCCTGACGGCCTACACTGTAGGGTGGTTTTCTCTTAAGGGCCGACCATGCCCTGGGCCGCGACGAAGTGGGAGTGACGAACATAGTCCGAGCAGACATGCGAGAGGGTGTGCGGCTGAACTACCGCGTAATCCGCGCCACGTGTGCGAGGTTTGTTCCCCTCGTCCCGTGTTTTCTTTCGTTGGCGGGAGTCTTCGTGTGCACCTGGACCTCCTTCCGCCTTGGCCAGAATCTGGCGACGGTCGGATTCCTCTATCTTGTCTTTGTTGTCCTGGCCGCGGTCTACGGCGGATTCTGGCAAGCGACCCTGATCTCAGTGATCTCCGTCGCCTGTCTTGACTACTTCTTTAATGCGCCGATCTTCAGTTTCAGCGTCGACAGAGTATCGAGCTGGGTCGAGCTCGGCGCATTCGAGTTCACTGCTCTGGTCATCAGTCGGCTCTCGGACCGGGCCCAGCTTCGTGCTTTGGAAGCCGATGCGGAGCGGCGCGATACTGCGCGGCTTTACCAGACGGCGCGCCGCATACTCCTTTTCGATAGTCGCGGTAATTCGGGCGATCTGGTGGCGTCGCTCATTCGAGAAGTGTTCGACCTTCGTAGTGTCGTGCTGTTCGATGGTCTCTCGGGCTCGCTATATGAGAGTGGCGACCGTGCCCTGGGTGTCGATCAACGAACCCGCGACGCATACCTGCTTGATACGAACACCTTCGACTCCGAGGAGAAAAGATGGTTCTGCGTGCTTCGTCTTGGTGCGCGGCCTGTGGGCGCCCTGGCCTTGTGCGGCACCACAATGACCGACCTGACTGCTACGGCGTTAGCGTCGCTCGGCGCGATTGCTCTCGAAAGGGAACGCACCCTGGTCAAGCAGAACCATGCGGAAGCAGCACGCCAGGCCGAGCAGTTACGAACGGCGGTATTGGATGCCCTGGCACACAAGTTCAGGACTCCTTTGACGGTAATCCGGACTGCCAGCTCGGGTCTTCCGGCGGCCGGCGAACTGTCCGAACTCCAAACGGACCTCGTTAGTTTGATCGATCAAGAAGCTAAAAAACTGAATGCTCTGGCGTCCCGTCTGCTCGGAGCCCCGAATTTGGACTCCGCGGAATTCGCACCACAACCTGAACCGCTGCTTCTTTCCCGCTTGATGAAGGCAGCTATTCAGGAACTGGAGCAGCAGGCAGACCGCGATCGATTTCAGATGTCAGCCCCGGCCCAGGAACCGCCGGTATTCGCCGACCGGGAGTTGATACTGACTGCCCTCGCCCAACTCGTCGACAACGCACTCAAGTACTCGGTCCCGGAATCTCCCATCGAGGTCCGTCTCAGGGTCAAGGAAGCCGCTGTCGTCCTCACCGTTCGCAGCCAGGGGTTGGTCGTGGCGCCAGCCGATCGGGAACGCATCTTCGAACGATTCTATCGAGCGCCGGGAGCTCAACACAGTTCCGTTGGCACCGGCCTGGGGCTATCGATCGTGAAAACGATCGCGTCAGACCACCGTGGACATGTGTGGGCGGAAGGTGAGCCGGACTACGGAACGACGTTCTCGCTCTCGCTACCCATCAAAGGAGCCCTGCAGTGAACAGCAGCCGCATTCTGGTGGTGGACGATGAGCATGAATTGCGCCGCGCTCTCAGGTCCACCTTGTGTGCACTTGGATTTGTGGTTGCTGACGCCGAGACCGGGGAGGTCGCGTTAGAGATACTACGCACTGAAAAATTCGACCTCATACTGCTCGACATCAACATGCCCGGACTTAGCGGACTTGAGACCTGCCGTGCCATACGGGCCAGGTCCGACGTGGGCATCCTCATGTTGACCGTCCGTGATCGAGCGGAAGATAAGATCGTGGCTCTGGACGCCGGCGCGGACGGCTATGTTACCAAGCCGTTCGACGTCAATGAATTGCTGGCTCGCATCCGGGCGACCCTGCGTCGGGCACCCGCCTCCGCGCTGAGCGCATCGAGAATCATCCAGTTTGAAAGCTTGGAGATCAACTTCCACGATCGTCAGGTGAAGGTCAAAGGGCGTATCACGCGCCTTACGCCGACGGAACTCGAATTGTTGCACTTCTTTGTCACTCACGCAGATTCGGTACTACCCCACGACAAGATTCTCCAAGCGGTCTGGGGGCCGGACTACGGAGATGAGGTCGAGTATCTCAGAGTATTTGTCAATCAACTACGAAAAAAGATCGAGCCCGATCCGGCTCGACCCCGATATATTCTTACCGAGCCGTGGCTCGGATATCGATTCGCAACGCACAGCAGCGCTGCTGAATCAACCTGCGAGTGATCAGTGCGAAACAGCCTCGTCTGCAGCTATTGATCCATCCGGCGGTGGCATATGAAAGCGATACCCGACCGAGCGCTCAGTAAGTATGTAGCGCGGGTTGTTGGGATCCGGTTCAAGTTTCCGCCGAAGTTGTCCAATGACAATCCGCATATACTCCACCTCGCCCCCTCCATCTCGTTGCCAGACGGTTTGGGCGAGATTCTGGTGGCTGAACGATTGGTTGGCGTGAGCGACCAAACATTGTAAAACGAGAAACTCTTTCGGGGTAAGGTGGCTCACACATCCGCCGGGACCCCTGACCTTGTGGGATTGCAAGTCGATCGCACGATCTTGCAGGATGATTTGATGCCCTTCATCTTCGAACCGTGTCACGCGCCGCAGCAAAGCCCGCACCCGGGCCTGTAGCTCTCGCAGCACGAATGGCGATGCAAGATAATCGTCGGCCCCGGCGTTCAGTGCGTCGATGCGACCTTGTCTCGTGTCGTCGTGGGCCAGGACGATGATTCCCAGATCCGACTTGCTCCGTATGGTACGGCACAACTCGCAGGGTTCCGTGCCTTCAAATCGCGAGACCAGTATAAGCGCATGGTGCAACCCGGAATAAGTTGCTCTGAGCGTTCGATCCGTTGTCTCTGTTTCGGTAATCTGATGACCCTCGAATTCCAGCCCGACGCGCAATTCCCGACGTTCCTCCGCACTACTGCCGGCCACAATTATCCGGCCTGCCCGCGCGGAGAATCGAGAGCGTGATGGGGAAAGTGCCAGCGCTACCCGGTGATTCATAAGACCGAGGGTCGTGATCGCACTAGAACTTGACCATGACACCGACGCTGAGCTTGGTTTCACTGCGGCGAAGATCCGGGAACCAAACGCTGCTCAGTCCGCCGCCGCAGGCCGTTTCCGCGGCAGCCAAGACCGCGGTGCCGGCCGATGCGCCTGACATACATGTGTAGTATTGAGGAAGGCCGTTGTTTCCGCCCGGAGGTGTCACGCCGCCTCGCCCGGCGAAATAGGGTATGTCCGCGTGGCGATAGCCAACCTCTGCCCACCAGGTAATGTACTGTTTGGGCATGTACTGGAGCGTAACCGTGCTATCCCACATATGAGCTCTTTGTCCGGGAAGTTCCGGAAAGTACGCCGAACCGGTTGCAGCGTAGGCTCCATCGATCGGCGGCAGCAGCGTCAGATAACGGCCCCAGTTGCTCATCTCTCCGCCGCCCAGCGTCAGGCCCAACACATCCTTGTGCAACCATATCCGGTTGTAGAGCATCCATCCGACAAACGAGTCCTTGCCTTGACTTGGCCCACAGGTGCCGCAAATTCCTCCGCCATACTGAGCGCCCGCGTCCGCGGTGAGAGAGAATGCCATTTTCGAGACTCCGGTGCTCTCCGGATTGTTGTAGTACCTGACTTCGATACTATCGTCCGTGTGAATGCGTTCCGTGTGAGGAAGCCCCAGGTTATCCTGTCCATACCCATACTGGTTCGCGACCAGCTTAAACCATTCTTTCGGTTCCCAAAGAAGCTGTCCGCCCAGACCCAAATGGCCGTTGTACTTGGCATAGGATTGCCATCCATTGATGATCCAAGGCTCGATTTTCAGCTTGTTGGTGGGAAACCACTGGATGCGCAAACCGTTAAAGAACCATGGCGTGTTGGAGGACACGTACGAAGGCTGATAAGTCCAGTTGTCGAAGTTGTAGTAACTGAACAGGCCGATGTAGGAGACAAAGATTCCGGCGTCGACGTTGAGGCCGTGGTTGACGTTGAAGTGGTACCCGCCGTAAGCTTCCGACACGTACTTGTAAGCATTCTGAAGGTCCCACTGACCGACGCCGCCGGTATTTCCGGGGTAGCCGGCAGTTGCCGAACTGGCGTCGTTGCGTGGCGTAGTAGTGGCAAACAGCCCCTCCATGAACAGGATTCGGCCACGAACGTTTTGCCAGTGGAAATCGCCGCCGACGCTGGCCTGCTCAATCTGGACCTCACCGGAGCGGAACGATTCGGTCGCTCCGACGATGGTGTGGTCGATCGGCTGGTTGAAATCTTCCATGAAGTGAGTGTCGAAGCGAATTTCCGGGGTGAAGAATTTTGTATCCAGGACAGTGTCTTTGTTGCGCGGGGTGCCGTTGAGCCAGGTGAAGTCAGCGTAAGCGAATGGGGTATCGTTGTCCACCGGAGGAGCGGGATCGGGAGCTTCAAGGGCTTCCGGTATCTTGTGGTTGGTCGGAACGACAGCCGCGGCAGCCGCCGGAGCCACCGGCGCCGTCCCGCGTCCGTCTTGTGGCGCTGGAAGCGGACCCGGAAGGTCAGGTATGCCGGCCACCGGTCTGCTGAGTGCGCCAATTGGCGGGGTCCCGAGTGAAGCTACCGGGCTTGGCTCCGTTACGCTGCGCACGGCTTTGAGCGTGCGCGCCCACAAGCTTTGGCTCGCGTTGCTATTCACCGGCGCCGCCTGGGCTGTGCTGCCAGTGGGAGTGTTAGCCGACTGTGGAGCCACGGCAGCGACCAGCACCGGTGAACTCGACGGCGACGCCGGAACGCCGGCTGCGGCAGTTACCGCAGGTGCTCCACCTTGCGTTGAAGCCATCGTGATGTTGGTTCTGGTGGGCCGGCCCGCAATGACTTGCAATGACTCAGTCGAGATCTCCGCGTAGCCGTCAGCCTGGGTCATCACTGAATAGGTGCCGGCTGGTACATCTGCGAACGAGTAAACACCTTCGCTGTTGGAAATCGTCGTCCGGATGCCGTTGCCATCCAGACGTGTGGCCGTCACCATGGCGTCGGCGATCGGATGCCTCGCGGCATCTCGAACGACACCCGCGATGGTTCCGAGCGCGGCTCGGACGACCGCGGGCGCCGCTGCCGTGGACACAGGCCGGTCGACCACGGGCCGCGCGTCCGTCTTTGCGAACTGTAGCATCACGGCAGTTGATTGATTCTGCCCAATCTCTACCACGATTCCTGAAGGACTCAAGAATCCTTCCTTCGAGACCGTGACGCGATAGGTGCCCGGCGGAAGATCGGGTACCGTGAATGCGCCTTCGAGATCGCTGATAACGGTCCGATCCGGCGAGGCGCCATGCATCAGCACATTCACACCGGCAAGTGGCCGCCCACCTGGGTCGAGAATAACTCCACGAAGGGTCCCGTATGCCGTCTGGCCGGATGCTGGCTGATCATCGGCACGAACGGTTGACGGTAAGAGTAATGCTGCCAGGGATAAGACAATGAGACCGCTCAGACGTTTGTGATTGTGCATATGTAACCCTTCCTAAGGTTGAAACAGAGACACGAAACTACTTCTTGCTCGATGAGAGTGCGCGCAGACAAACCACGGGGGTGCCTGACTAAGGTGACACTGGCTCTTATCGGCTCAGCGTTCCACCCGGATCATTTGACAGTATGCTTTTGCCGCCGTGAAAAAGTCATGAAAGGCATAGAAAGAAAAACTTACTGTCCCGATAAGCAAACTCCCATAGTGGAGGAACCGGCGGGAAGTTCGACTCCGCCTGAACGGGACGCTCATACTAACTTCGGCCGACGGCTCGCGGACCACAAAATGCATATCCAACCCAGGGCACGGTCAAAATGTACTCCGGATGGGCAGGATCGGTCTCAATCTTCTTGCGAAGGGCGTTTATATAAGAACGTAGATAGTCAGCGTCGTGCTTGACTTCCGGTCCCCACACTGCAACTAACAGCTTGACGTGTGTCAGCGCACACCTCTCGTGTTTCATCAGTGCAGCCAGCAGGTCGAATTCCCGCGTCGACAAATGGATCTGATTACGTGCGCGCCAGCAGATCCGCCTGAGGACGTCGATTTTAATGTCTCCGGCTCGAAGTATGGTGCGCACTGCCTCGTTATCAACATCGGGCCGCCGCACAACGGCTCGCAAGCGACCCACCACCTCGCGGAATCGAAAGGGGAGAGAGACGCAATCATCGGCGCCGGCCTCCAGTGCGCGAATCTCGTCTTGCAGCGCACATCCCGAACGAATCAGGACAATACCAAGGTTCGGAGAGACGGCACGCAGGCGACGACAGGTCTCGAATCCGTCGCAACCGTTCTCACTCCAGCCGATGAGCACTAAGTCATAAGAGCGCCGAAGGACTCTCGCAGTCGCTTCGAGGTCGCTGACGGCTTCCTCAAAAGCGAATCCGGTTGGGCTCAGAGTGGTCCGGATGGCTTGGCGCAAGGCGCCGTCACCGGCTACCACCAGGACAGAAACTGGTTCGTCGGACATGAGAGGTTAGATTCGACAGACATGGCACGACGCGGGCCAGCCACACAAGTGTGCGGAACAGTTCATGAAAAAGGCATGAAAAGCGTGAAGCTAATCCGGGTTTTCGCCCGTCGGGACGACGGCTTGGTGGGGGGTGGCCGGGTCATGAAAGCGATACCCCAGCCAAGGTTCAGTCAGAATGTATTCCGGCCGCGCGGGATTATCCTCGATCTTTTTGCGGATCAACCGGACATAAGTTCGCAGATACTCAAATTCCTGCCCGTACTCGGGTCCCCAGATTGCGCGTAGAAGCTTCGAGTGATCGAGGGGGATTTCGCGGTGTTGCATCATGTACAGCAATAAGTCGAACTCAATGGGTGAGAGGTGTACCTCGTCCCCGCTCTTCCGCAACGAACGATGCGCAACATCGAGTTCCAGTTTGCCGGCACGGAGGATAGGGGCTTCTGGTCCGGCCGGCCCCCGGGAGCGGCGCATGAAAGCGCCCAGTCGTGCGATGAGTTCACGAATTCGAAAAGGTTTCGTAAGGTAGTCATCGGCGCCGGCCTCGAGAGCCTGAATGATATCGTCTTCTGCATCGCGAACCGTTATCATGATGATTCCGACGGAAGGGATGGCGCCCCGGATTCGGCGACAGGCCTCAAGCCCGCCTATTCCCGGCATATTGATATCGAGAAGGACGAGTTCCGGCGGACGCTCGCGAACCATGCGGGCTGCCTGTTCCCCATCACGCGCCTCGTCGACTGCATAACCCGCTGCCCGGAGCGCAGCACCAAGGCTGCGGCGCATGGCGGGATCGTCGTCCCCCACGACGACCCTCATTGGATTAACGGGCATGGTCAGACTCGCGATGGACAATTGGCAGTGTCATACGAAAGGTTGTAGTGTGGTCATTCGGCAAGCGAGGCGGGTCGAGTACGAGGCTGCCGGAATGAGCGCGAACAATTTTGCGCGCCACGTATAGACCCAGTCCGGTCCCGGACGACACATTCCGCTCGGCATCCGGTACTCGATAAAAACGGTCGAAAATCCGTTCCCGGTATTCGGGACGGATGGAATTTCCGTTGCTCGTGATCAGGATGTCGGCTAGGCCGTTGTTCCGGCGTAGTTCGACGTTGATGCTGGTTCCCGGAAGAGAGTATTTGACGGCGTTGTCTAGTATCTGCGCCAGCGCCAGATGCAGAAGTTCCGGGTCGGACATCACCTCCGCCGGTTCGCGACCCACACGCAGCGTAATCTCGTGTTCGTTGAAGTGCGTCTCGTATTCCTTTCCCAGCCGGCTAACCAGGGCACGTAAGTCAGTCACTTCCATGTTCGGTCTGACTTCATCTCTATCCAGCCGGGCCATCCGCAGCAGACGTGCCGCCAGGCGCCCTAGCCGTGAAGACTCACTCTCAATTAGTTCTGTCATCTCCAATTGGTCCGGCCTCAGCCCCCCACTCTCCCGTAGTCCACCGGCTGCCGCGAGGATTGCGCCAAGAGGCGTTTTGAACTCGTGAGCCAGTGCGTCAAGAATCGCCGACCGCAAAGTCTCTGACTCCGCGGCGGCCGATGCTCTCGCACTCTGCCGAAATGAATGGGTGCGCTCGAGCGCGGTGGCGGCCATCAACGACAGCGAGCCCATGGTGTACTCGTCGTCCAGGCTTCCCTCAAACCCGATGGCTCCGGTCAGTTTTCCGGCGACGTGGAGGCATCGGATGTCGAGATGTCGGTCCGGATCACGATAGTCCCGCTCACTGAGGTAGGCATTGCGAGTCTGCTCGCTGAGATTGTGGAGCGATTGTCCCTCTAGGAGTTGATTCTCGGTCAGGCCGTCGTAGAGGCAGGCTGCGCGGAGACCGAACACCTCTCGAAATACCCGGAGAGATCGCGTACCCGCCGCCATCTCGGGCTCGAGCAAAAGAAGTTGGGAGGCTGCATCGTAAAGAAGAGCGACCTCCCTGCGCTTTTTCTCCGCGGTTTCGGCTTGCTTCTTCGCATTGGACGCCAGTCGGGTGATTACCAGGCTAGTCGCCCAGAAAGTAAATAAGCCTACCGTGTCCACGGGATCGGTGATCTGCCATTCGAGCACCGGCGGGATAAAGAAATAGTCAATGCAACCCACGGCCACCACGGAGACGACCGCAGCCTCAGCGAAGCCACCAACTAGTGACAGACTGACTACCGCCAGGAGATATAGAAATGCCGGTATGCCGGTATTCACATGGGCGGCATAAGAAGCTACTGTGATTGCCGCTACGAGCAGTGTGCCGATAAATACGTTCGCGCTAAAACGCCAATGCCCAGATAGTTTAAACACAGTCATTCTGCAGTTTCACCACTGCCTCGCGGTTTTGGTCCACGAGGGCCCTGGCTCCAGTTCTGTCGTTAATTCTCTACGAACGGACATGAAGAAGTCATGAGAATCACGTCAGAAATTTGTCTGGCCATCAGATTCCGGCCAGCGGGGAATCGATTTTGACTTGAGTCTTTCATGACTTTTTCATCGTTTGTAGGCGAAACTCTTCTTGGGAGCATGATGATAACGATGGGATCTGCAACGCAGACATTGTCGACGGTCAACCTAGGTTTAATGGGGCAGCAGGAAGGCGAGAAGCCTATGGGGAGGGTGTTGGTTGCCGATGAGGATTATTCCGTGCGGCGCGCTCTCCACAACACTCTGTTTGCAGCCGGCTTCGACGTCGCCGAAGCCTCGGGAGTTGAGGAAGCGCTCGCGCTGGCGCAAGCGATTCGTTGTGACGTCGCCCTGCTGGCCGCGCGTATGTCCGGACGGCAGCCCGTTGAAATCTGTGGGGAACTGCGAGCCCAATGTCCCGGGCTCCGGGTCCTCATGCTTACTGCCGTGGACAGTGAGCGTGACCAACTCGAAGCGCTTGATGCCGGCGCAGATGACTGCATCGCGAAGCCGTTACACATGAGCGAGGTGATGGCACGTGTCCGCGCTGCCATGCGGAGAACAAAAACGCCCCAAATTCCGGGACATGCACCGATTCGTATCGGGGAGATTGAAGCCGACCTGTCCCGACGAATGGTTTACAAGGCGGGTAACGTAATACACCTTACCCCGAAGGAGTTTGACCTCCTCGTCTATCTCATGATGCACGCAGGTATCCCGATCCCCCATAAAAAAATACTAACAGCCGTCTGGGGGCCGGAGCACGGGAGCCGATTGGACTATCTGCGGACGTTCGTTCGTCAGTTGCGCAGAAAACTCGAGGATCAAGTGGATGCACCGCGCTATCTGTTGACCAACAATTATATCGGCTATCGGTTTGCGGACAGGAATGAGATTCCGCCCAGATGAATATGCTAAGAGGTTCAAGAATCTCGACATTGAGGGTGACCGGGTTACTGACCGCTGTCGTCGTCCTGGCTGCGGCGGACGCATCCTGGAAGACTAAAGCCAGCCCCAACTGGACCGAAGACGACGCACGTCAAATACTGACTGAGTCTCCGTGGGCTAAGACTACAAAAGTCATGGTGGCCCGCCTGCAGACCGAGGATGAACGTAGAGACGGTGGAAACATGGGACAGGCCCATGGCGTCGGGTACGACGGGATCGAGCAGAAAAGTAACTCACCCAAAGTTCCGACGAACGTCCTCGACCTCTTCAAGATTGACAATACTGTCCGGCAACAGCCGTCTGTTACATTACTGCTTCGTTGGGAGAGCGCGCTACCCGTGCGCGTGGCGGAGCTAAAATCCCATGTCGTGGAGCCGCCCACCTTGGACGGCGATGGCTATAGCCTGGCGGTCTATGGCATACCCGGAAAATCCTTCAAGGGCGATCCAAAGAGCCTGGGAAATCCTCTGAAACAGCAAGCGTTCCTGAGGCGTGAGGGGAAGAAAGACGTGAAGCCATCGAGTGTGGAGGTTTTCCAGTTGGGAGACGGACTGGTTATTGCATATGTGTTTCCACTTTCCGCGGAAATCTCCCCCAACGATCGACGCATCGAATTCGAGGCGCGCATCGGCCGGGTTGGCATCACACAATTCTTCAATCTCGATGAGATGCAGTTCCAAGGCAGGCTGGAACTGTGAATTAACGTTAGCCAGGTGCGGCTAACAGTCGAGTCGAAATGCCACCTGGTCTTGCCGTGGAGGTTTGTCTCGCGTAAGTGAATCGGCGATTAAGCACTTTGCTGTTGTGCGACGTATGATGCCGCTAGGAGACCTGCTTGTCAGAGAACTCGGAGAAGGGCCTGGATGAAAGGCTGGCCAGCCTTGAGCGCGGCCTGGAACATCTAAAAGCCGGCCTCGGATTGCTTGGCATTAAGCCCTGCAGTTGGTGCGGCATCTTTTACCGGCACTCAGATCCAGGCGCATTGTTCGACGGCGGCGAGTTGGTTTGTTTCAACTGTGTGCCGAACTGGTGGTCGCACCGGAGTCCGCAGCTTAGTTCCCATGATCGGAATAAGCCAGAGAGCGAACTGCGCCGGTGGCTGGTCACCCACCATCATGCGGAAGTCATTCGGCGGTTGGACGATGTGCCGGAACCTGAACGACTACGGGTGAAACTGATTGCCGGCTGCGAACAATGTGGTGGCAGCGGGAAGGCGTATTCGGGAAAGCATTGTTCTTTCTGCGACGGAAGGGGAACGGTGTGGGTGGTTGTACGCGCCCCTGATTTCGGGGCGTTCTCTGAATAAATCCGCGTTAAATGTGGACCGGGAACGGTCCAGTCGTCAGGCCTCGGCGCCGGAATTACGAACAAGCAACCACCGTCTCACCGCAACAATCGACCAGACTGCTTCTACGACCCCGAAGGGCCACGCACCCTGAAGAAAGCCGTAAACCGAACCCAACACACAGGACCCGGCAAACGCCAGGATGAACCAGGTACTACGCGGCTCCAACGCGTAAGTGACTAACATCGCGGTAACTGCAAACAAACCGAAGAGGGTAAGCTGATCCATAACTCAATTTCTATTGTTAGTATCCGTAACCATCTTATTATAACTCTCTTGAATCCACATTGAGCCGTTCGTTCGGAATTGGACATTTGCGCGGCGTGCGGTAGAGAGGCATTCCATCGTATCCACCACATCGCAGAACACTTTGGAGATGCTGGTGACGGGCTGCTCATGGTGCTCGCTCAAACTGCGCCGGCTGTTCCGGCCGATCAATTCGGTCTCCGATAAGCATCGCGGACTCGGAGTACCGCACAGAGGCGCTAGGGAACACGCGACGCGTCGACAACCCTACCCGTGGCGTGGGGCCGAAAAGTTCCCTACGTTGGAAGAATTAGAAACGTATCACATCCATCTCGCCTTGCGGATCAGTGGAGGCCACCGCCGGAACGTAGCCCGGATCCGATCAGTGCGCGGAAGTTAGAAGTCAGGAGTTAAATGAAGACCGCATGGCCGGGTTATCGATAACTCTTCTCGAAATGATTCCGATCGTTGCGCACGGTAAAGCTGCCGTCCGTGTGGGCCGTGACTTCGATCGCGTAACCCCCGTCATTTTCTGTTGAAGTATTAGCGATGAAGGCTTCGGGTGCATTGTATTCCTTACCGCCCTCGTTCGAGAAGTGGAGCTGCCACAGGTCCTGGAGACCGGGCGAACTGTGGAGCGTCTTCAGCGCTTTGACGGAGCCGCCCTTGTCCGCGCCATTGTTCATGATCGCGACCTTGGGATGCAGCGCATAAACGATCGGCGGAGAGCCCGAGGTTGCGGTGCCATGGTGTGTCGTCATGTACAGGTCGACAACTCCAAGCTTGTTGACGGGGCAAGCCAGCTCGTATTCCTTGTTCCAGTAGAGATCGCCGAGATCCGCGATGCGCAGCTTGCCGAAAGTCATGATCATGCCGAGCGAGTGCGCGTTCTCGCCGGGATCGGGCTTCAACGCTTCGTAGCCGGCACAAAACGGATTGGGTTGGCCGGCGCCGGCTAGCGGCGCCGCGAGCGTATTGCCCGCGCCCGCGACTACTTCCACTTTGAGACCTTTGATCGGAACGGCATCGCCGGGCCGCAGCGTCTGATGCGGATACTTCTTGCGCAATGCTACGTAAGGTTGAAACACCGCCTGCGTTCTTGCGTTCGACTGTTCGAAGCTGTCGCCATGATCGAAAATTTTACCGATCGGAATTTTTGCCGCCAACTGCGGGACACCGCCCGCGTGATCGCCGTGGTAATGGGTGATGACAAGATAATCGATGCGCTTCACGCCGGCGGAGGCAGCGGCCGCCAGAATGCGGTTCGCGTCGCGATTATGGTTATCCGCATAACCGGTATCAATGAGCATCGACTCGCCGGAAGGCGAAACGTACAGCGTGGATTTGCCGCCTTCGACATCGATGGCATAGATCCGGAGATCTTGTGCCGGGAGCAGCGTCAGGCTCGCAGCGAGGAACATAGTCAATCTTACCGGCATGGATCTTACTAGAATGTCACTTTCCCGTCAAATCGCAACTGGTGCGGAGAAATTTCGCTATCGATCATGCCATAATCCGACGCATTGACGATGCGGCCGATCTGGCTGTAGTTCGGCGTGTTCGTCAGATTGAAAGCTTCGGCCCGAATCGCCACGCGATAGCAACAGGGCCAGCGCAATACAACCTTCATTCTCCGGGACGTATGTAAATGTTCGTGAAACTGTGCGTGAAAAATGATTCAGCCGCGGACGCGGAGCGGGTCGCAAGTTCATCCGGCTGAATAGAAGATTCCCCACAAGCCAGAAAAGTCATCGGTCCAAATCCGAAAGCCGGGGTGGCGCCAGCACCTCTCCAGCCCGGAATAGGTTGGGGGCGGTTTGGCGAATCGAAGGATCTGCCACAACGACCCAGTTGGACCTGAAACATAGGTCGTCATCGTCCTCAGGTTTCAGCCGATAGAGGATTGCGATTTTGCCGAAGCTGGATGCCGCACGTTCCACTACCGGGCGAAGGTTGAGAAATGTGTTGGTAATGTTCATCGCCAGCAAGCCTCCCGGTTCAGATGATGGAAGTAGGTTTCGAGGGCCTCCGGGGTGACCAGGTGCACCGGAACCGAGTCGCCGGAGAACGTATCCATCACCAGCAGATCGTACTGCTGGCCGGGTTCCTGTTCGAGCGAGAGCCGCGCGTCTCCCAGCACGATCTCGATCTTTGCCGCGGAGTCTTTCAGATAGGTGAATTGAGAATTCGCCAGTTCCGGTATCAGTCGCCTGCACGTGGGTGGTGAACGCAGGCTCTACCACGAACGGATAGGTCACCAGCGCCAGCAGCGACGCGGTATTCGACAGCGCAAACAAACGGTAGGGGACCGCGCGGTGATGGGAGCGCGCGTACCATGCCTGCACCAGCGAACTGGTGGTGGAGAGCGTGAAAGCATGGGGTCTGGGACAAAAACATCACATCCCCGGCAGATGGGACTGCTCTGCGCGAACGGTCCCAGGTCACGTGACCGGGCGATAACCGCAAGTAGCTGCCTTGCGCATAGACTCGATACCCTCTTCGATACTGAGCAGCGGCGTAGTCTTCACAGCCTTGCACGCCCCTCCGGCAGTGATAGCCATGGAAAACGCGGCGGCACTAACACTGTCCGGCAATTCAGCTACGCCCAATATATCGTAATCACCGAACGAGAACCAGAAACGTTCGACCTTGCCCCCGAGTTTTTGAATCGGACCTTCGACGGCTTTGGTGCGATCTTGCGGGTGATTGACCAACGCGCTCCACGCCCCGGGCGTGTAAGCGATTTGAAAAAGATATTGCGCCATGTGTGGCCTCCTGGCGTGAAATGCTACCACATGGATACATTCCAGCGGAAGGCACTTGCGTTCTTCAAATTTATCTTATAAGATCTTTGACACTGTCTGTTCCCCCGGATCGTGCGGGATTTCCAATGGGTGTCGGTTCTTCAGAAGGGTTACACAAAGTTATGAGACGTTCACAGAGGTTCCTTGTAGGAATCGCATTCGCTGCGCTGCTGGCCATGGATATGCCTGCGCAATCTATTTACGGAACTCTGACCGGCATCGTGTCAGATCCGTCGGGCGCCGTGGTCGCGGGAGCGACCTTGAAACTCCGCGACGAGCAATCCGGCTCTCAACGAGACACCGTCGCAAACCACGATGGCTACTACACGTTCGCCTCGGTTCCACCGGGAATGTACCAGTTGTTGGTCGAGGCCAAAGGCTTTGAGAACTACAAGGAAACCGGCATCGGCATAACTGGAGGCGACAAACTCAATGTGAACGTCGGCCTGAAAGTAGGTAGCACGGCCAACACCATTGAGGTGACGGCGGTTTCCGAAGCGTTGCTTCCCGTCGACTCCGGCGAAAAGGCCAACAAGCTGACCAGTAAGGAACTGGAAAATTTCATCCAGGTCGGCACTAACGCCGCTGAGTTCATCAAGATCATGCCCGGATTCGGCATCTCCAACGGGACGTCGAACATAGCAAGTTATAACGGCCAGACGGTCGGCATCAACGGCAACGGCAACGGCGGCAACCAGAGCCCCCTAAACGGCGCATACTCCTACAACGGTCTGCCGAGCAACACCCTGGACATCACCGCGGACGGCGCGCACGTTTCGGATCCGGGCTGCAACTGCGCAACCCCCGTCAATCCGAACTCCAACATGATCTCCGAGTTCAAAGTGAACATGTCGAACTTCAGCGCCGAAAACCAGAAAGGGCCGGCGGTTATCAGTTCGGTTGCCAAATCCGGTGGTAGCGGTTTCCATGGTTCAGCCTTCTTCGACGCCAGGAACGCGGTTTTGAACGCTAATGACTGGCTCTCCAACTATGGTAGTGTGCCGAAGCCGGCCAACAAGTATTACTATCCCGGTTTCACCGTCGGCGGTCCGGTGTTGCTTCCCTGGACCAGGTTCAACAGGAACAAAGACAAGCTGTTCTTCTTCACCGGGTACCAATATTATTATCAGGTGCTCGACACCGGACTACTACGCTCGACCGTACCGACGGCCGGCGAACGCACCGGTAATTTCTCTCCCTCCGAAATCGCTATGGAAGGCAACATCACCGCTTCGGGATCGGCTCCGCAACCTATGAATGCCGCTGCTCTGGTGACCTTCCCCGGTGGAATCATTCCGACTTCGAGAATTGATCCCAACATGCAGTCGCTGATGAAACTTTATCCCCTGCCTAACGCCAATCCCAATACCGATGGCGGCTATAACTGGGAGGACGACCTGAACTTCAACCAGAATAGCTGGCAGTGGATGACACGCGTCGATTACAGCATCAGCGATAACACTAAGTTATTTGTCCGTTACAATTTGCAGAAGGAAGTGCAACTCTTCCCCATCGGCCTCTGGTCGTCGTCGGTCACTCAGGCGATTCCTTATCCCACTCCGATTGAGGGCAAGAATCAATCCCAATCCGTCACCGCCTCTTTGACTCACGTTTTCAGCCCGACCATGACCAACGAGTTTGTCTTCGCCTACACTTACATCGGTTTTCCGAATGTCTTTCAAGACCCTTCGAAAGTGAATCGGAACGACATCGGCTACACTTACCCAGGGTTTTTCAAGAATGGAGTTGCCCAGTTTCCGAATCTGGCCAGTTCCGGAGAAGTCTCGGCGATCGGGACCGATGGCGGCTTCGAGGTCGGAGGGCCGACCCAGGGGCTTTATGCGGATAAGTGGATGCCCAGCGCCAGCGACACCGTCGCCAAAATATGGGGCACGCATACTCTCAAGGCCGGCTTGTTTTGGGAGCATATCCGGAACTCTCAGCCAAATAGCGCCAACACTCAGGGGAGCATCAGTGTCAGTAGCAGCAATTCCAATACTTTGGGCAATCCCTACGCCGATATGCTGATCGGTAACCTCAACTCCTATAACGAGACCAACTTCAACCGTATCAACGATATTTCGTACGACACGTTCGAGGGCTTCGTGCAGGATTCCTGGAAGGTGACGCGGCGCCTGACCGTCGAACTCGGCGTTCGAATTACCCATTTCACCCCGTGGAAGGACGACCTCGGATACGGGTTCTCGATCTTTAATTACGCGAATTACAATACGAGTTGTACGCCCACTCAGTACTGCGGGTTCCTCTGGCACAGCCGGGACGCATCGGTTCCTTTGGGCGGATTTCCTACGCCATCGCCATTCTGGCAACCACGCTTCGGTGCAGCCTTTGACCTCTTCGGCAATGGAAAAACCGTTCTACGCGGTGGCTGGGGAGAGTACTACTATCACTCGGGCCAGTTCACTACGGGTCTGAACGTATCGGCTGGAACCCAGACGATTACCATCAGCAACGTGCAGGGCACTGTCGGCGCGCCATGCCCTACCGGAACCAAGACGGGTTGCCTACTGGCCAGCCAAATTAGTTCCCTGAATTTAACCGCCCCTGCTCTTACAATCGGCGGAGTGGACAGCACGGACGCCAACGATCCAAATACCCAGAGTTACAGTTTTACCGTGGCGCAACGCGTGCCGGGGTCGGGACTCCTGGAAGTCGCGTATGTTGGCAACCGGACTCGCAACATTCTCAACACTACGGGCGGTATCGGCAGCGACCAGAACATGGTGCCGGTCGGCGCCATGTTGTCGTCGAACAACAAGGGAGTGGATCCCAATTCTCTCGTCGCGAATAACTTCCGTCCCCTCCAGGGTTTCAGTTCGGTGGTCCTCGCAACCAACAACCTGTGGGCCAACTATAATTCCTTACAGGTGACCTATCAACGTGTCAAAGGACGGGCGGTCATCAGCGCTAACTACACCTACGAAAAGGCGATGGGCATCATCAGTCCTACCTTGGATTCCTTCAACCTGAGCCAGGATTATGCCGTACAATCCACCAATCGCCCGCAGGTCGCTAATGCAGCGATTTCCTACAATCTGGGAAATTTCTCCAGGAATAAGTGGGCCGGGGGCTTCGTGAACGGCTGGCAGCTATCCAGTATCACCCAGGTGCAGAGTGGAGCGAACCTCACCGGCCAGCGAACTGAAACTTTTGGCATGAATACCAACGGCGCCAAGATTCCGGGCACCACCTTCAACATCAGCACGACCGCGCTGCTGGGCACGCCGAATATCGCGATCTCACCGGTCATGACCTGCAACCCGCTGTCGAATCTCGCTCCGCACCAGTACTTCAATCCGACTTGTTTCGGCCTCCCTACTCAGATCGGCCAGAACGGACCGTCTACCTTGCCGACCATGTACGGACCGGCTTACTTCAACTCCGATCTAGGGGTCTTCAAGAACTTCGCAATCCACGGGGAGCGGATGAAGCTGCAACTCCGCGCCAACGCCTTTAATTTCCTGAACCATCCACTGTGGTCGTTCAACGGCGGGAGCGCTCTCAACCTCACTTACTCCTCCGCCGGAGTCATGAACAATCCGCTGTTCGGGACCGTAACCACCAAGCAGGGTCACCGCATCGTACAACTCACGGCGCGCTTCACCTTCTGATCGGGTTAGCACCGGGCAGACCATAAAAGCGATGGTCTGCCCTACGGCGGAAATGGAGCGATACTGGATTTTGCGATCCATTCAAGCCATAGCGCTGTTCCTGCTCTTCTGCGCCAACGCCCGGCCCGACGCGACCGAAGACATCCTGAAGCAGGCCGTTGCGCTACACCAGGCTGGAGACATCAACGGGGCGATCGAGTTTTACAAAAAGTATCTGGCCGCGCGGCCGGAATCTCTCATGGCGCTGTCCAATCTAGGCGCCGCCTATGCGCACATAGCCCGTTACGAAGACGCTATCGCGCAGTACCAGCATGCGCTGAAACTGCAACCCGGGAACCTGCCGGTCGAGTTGAACCTCGCTCTCGCCTATTACAAAACCGGACGGACGGAAATAGCGGCCGCGACTTTCGAAAAAGTTCATCTCGCCGCGCCGGACCAGTTACAGCCCACTTTACTATTGGCGGATTGCTGGCTCGCCATGGGCAGGAACAAGAGCGTCATCGAGCTGCTGACCCCACTCTCAGCCCAAAAGACCGGCGACCTCGCCATCGCTTATCTGCTGGGGACTGCGCTCGTGCGGGATAACCAGGTGGAACGCGGGCAGATCGTAATCGATCGTATCCTCAAAAACGGCGACTCGGCGGAAGCCCGTCTGCTGTTAGGTACCACCAAGCTAAGTGCTCAAGACTTCCCAGCCGCGCTTGTGGACTTATCCAAGGCGGTAGAACTCAACCCTAACCTGCCGGATGTATACACCTACTACGGACAAGCCTTGCTGCGTACCGGGGACTCGGCTGGGGCGACTGAGGCTTTCCGCAAAGCACTCGCCGCGAATCCCAACGACTTCAATTCCAACATGCAACTCGCTGTGCTGCTCAAAGAGGATGCGAAGTTCGAGGAGGCTCTGGTCTTGTTGCAACGCGCCATCCTTGCGCGGCCCTCCGACCTCGGCGCGCGCTACCAGCTTGCGACCCTCGATCTCCAGCAGGGGAAAGCCGAGGACGCGCGTGTCCAACTGGAATCCATCGTGAAGGCCGCGCCCGGGTTCACGGAAGCCCACGTCACGCTCGCCACTGTTTACTACCGTCTCAAACGCAAGCAGGACGGCGACCGGGAACGCTCCATCGTGCTGAAGCTGAATGCGCAGACGCAGGCGAAGCAACAGCAAGGCATCAACGTAAAGTGAAAAGTCAAAAGGTAAGACATTGGGCCACGAATGAACACGCATGAACACGCATGGAGACATTCGGATTGAGGATCTCTCGTCGTGAATGGCTGGCCTTAGCTGCAGGAGCGCCCCTCCTGCAGGCCTCGCCTTCCCCGCTTCTATTTGAGGAGATTTCGCCTTCTGTCAGCGGTATCACCTGGGTTCATGACAACGCTATGTCGAAGGACCATTACCTGCCCGAAGCTCTTGGCCCGGGCTGCGCATTTCTCGACTACGACAACGACGGCTGGATGGACATTTATCTGGTGAACAGCGGCCCGTGCGACTTCTTTCATCCTGCCAAGCCGCTGCGCAATGCGCTGTACAAAAACAATCGTGATGGGACGTTCGTGGACGTGACTGAAAAGGCCGGCGTTTCCGGCGACACGTTCGGCATGGGAGTGGCGATTGGCGACTACGACAACGACGGCTGGCCGGACATCTTCGTCACGTCGTTCGGAAACTGCATCCTCTACCATAATAATCGCGACGGCACGTTTACCGATATCACGAAGAAGGCCGGCCTGGAGACGCCTGGCTGGACGACGAGCGCCGTCTGGTTCGATTACGACAACGACGGCCGGCTGGACCTGTTCGTCTGCAGCTTTGTGGATTACTCGCCCAATGCACGCCACTCGTGTGGTGATAATAAGCTCGGGAAGCACTACTACTGCATCCCGAGGTTCTTCAAACCCACGGCCAGCTTCCTCTACCACAACAACGGGAACGGGACTTTTACCGAAGTGAGCGCGGGAACGGATATCGCGCGCTCTCTGGGCAAGGGTCTGGGTGTGGTGGCAACCGACATCAACAACGACGGGCTCATGGACCTGTTCGTCGCCAACGATACGGTGCAGAATTTTCTGTACTTAAATCGCGGCCCCAAAAATGGCAAATGGCAGTTCGAAGAGATGGCACTCCCGGCCGAGGTCGCGTTTGGCGAGGAGGGACAGCCGCGCTCCGGAATGGGCGTGGACGCAGCGGACGTCTTCGGGAGCGGTCATCAGGATCTGTTTGTCGCCAACGTCGATCAGGAGCGGTTCTCGCTCTACCGGAACCAGGGGAACGAGACCTTTCGCGATGTAGCGCATTCCAATGGCGTGGCCCAGGCTACGCGCCTGCTTAGCGGCTGGGGTCTGAAGTTTTTTGATTACGACAATGACGGCGCCGTCGACCTGATCCTGGCGAACGGCCATCCCGACGACATGATCGAGAGCTACTCGCCGGCGGTGAAGTACAAAGAGCCCATTTTGCTTTTCCATCAGGAAGGCGGCAAGCTCCGCAATGTCAGCGCTGAAGCGGGGCCTGCGTTCAGCCAATCCTATCCGGCGCGGGGTCTGGCGGCAGGCGACTTCAATAACGACGGGTTGTTAGATATTCTCATCGGCAACAACGGCGGAGCGCCCTTATTGCTGAAAAATCGATCCAATCATGAGAATCACTGGCTGGGGCTCAAACTGGAAGGCGTGACGTGCAACCGCGATGCGATCGGAGCCAGGATCCGGTGGTCGGCCGGCGGCGTGGTCCGGTCGCGATTGAAGAATAGCGGCGGAAGCTACCTCTCGTCGCACGATCCGCGTGAAATCTTGGGTATCGGGCTGGCCGCAAAAATCGACTGGATCGAAATTACGTGGCCGAGGCCCAGCGGTAAGATTCAAAGGATTCAGAATCCCGCAATCGATCGCTATCTGGCAGTAAGAGAAGGCTGACTGCTTTGGAGAAACATAATGGCCGCACGACATCTATATTCTTTGGCACTCCTGGCGATCCGGTTGTCAGCTCAATCGCCTGAGCCGCCCGCGTTACCTGCTTCCGCCAAGGCCATCGCTGTGGAACCTGACGCCGGCGTCAAGCTGAAATACCATTTCCTGGCGGTAGGAAAGCAGATCTACAATTGCGAGAACGGCGCCTGGGCCAAGAGTTCGACTCCTGATGCCGCACTCTTCGACGTGGACGGGAATTTTAGGGTCCATCACGGGGCGGGACCTTCCTGGACTACGGTAGACGGAAAAAGCACTATCAAGGCCATCGGCCCGACCGCCATCCACTTCGCCTCGCCCGACGCGATATCCATCGACTGGCTGAAACTCGATGCCGACAAGGCAAGCCGTAAAGGTGACTTTAGTGACATCGGAATCATCCAACGCGTCTACACCGGCGCTGGCAAGGCGCCCACTACCGCGTGCGCCGCGCATCAGGTCTACGAGTCCCCCTACACCGCGCACTATTACTTCTGGATTTCGAAGTAGGGGTTCGATACGCTGGTGTTTTGATTTATCCATCATGCTCAAAATCGGATCGGTAAGGTGGCGAGGAAAATGTACCAGACATCCGGGGTTTGATCCTGCCATGGATGGACCCGGCGGCGTCAAAGGGAATTGCCAGCGATGCAGCGATCTGGTCGTGATCCACGATCTGCACCAGAAGGCCCTGCGGCTGATGCGGACGTTTCGACCTGTGGAAGAGAAAAAGTCTCCGCCGAAAGAGGAGGGAGCCGACGACCGGCAGATGGGTCTGTTCGTGTAGACTGCCTCCGCCGCTAGTTCTTCTTCACATCCTCCAGCCACTTGTGAGTCGCGGTAGAAAGCCGGTCGACTATCTCCGGCTGCTGTCTCCGTAGATTAGTTGTCTCGCCGGGATCCTTGCTCAGATCGGAGAGGAATAGGGCATCCTCGCCTTCGAGTGACTTGTTAGCGTCCGGCGTGCCATCGAACGTCTTGCCGTTTTCCACCAGCTTCCAGGGTCCCTGGCGGGTGGCCAACTGTCCCTGATTAGACCAGTAGATTGCATCGTGCGGAGACGGAGCTTTCTGGGTGATGACCGGCAGGATATCGTGTCCATCGTAAGTGCGGTCGTTCGGGAGCGAAACCCCGGCAGCTTTGCAAAAGGTAGGAACAACGTCCATGGTGATGCCGATTTCCGATATCTTCTGACCTGCCGGAATCACTTTGGGCCAGCTCATGATCGCGGGCACATGCATGCCGCCGTCGAACAGGCTGAACTTGTTGCCGCGCAGGATACCATTGCTGCCCGCCCGGCCCGGTTTTCCGTTCAAACCCGCACGCGTTTCGCGCGTCGCGCCATTGTCGGCCTGGTAGTGGATGAAAGTGTTGTCGCGCAGCCCCAATTGTTTGAGCGTCGAGAGAACTTCGCCGATGCCGTCGTCCATCGCCGCGAGCATCGCTACGTAAGTCTGCCGTTCCATCTCCATCCCGGGGAAGCGCGCTTTGTATTTTTCCGGCGCATGCATGGGATAGTGGACCGCGTTGTACGCCAGATAAAGGAAGAAAGGCTCGTGCTGGTTGTCGTGGAGGAATTTTTTGGCCTCGCGAGTCAGCGATTCGGTCAGGTACTGGCCATCTTCGAAGACCTCGGTCCGGTTGCGCCAGAGGTCGTGAAAGTTGACGGTCTTGGGTTCGCCCCAATAGTAGCGGTGCGAGTAGAAATCGGTGCACCCGTTGAGGAAGCCGAAGTAGGAATCGAAGCCGTGCGCGTTGGGAACGGTATCTTCACTCCCTCCCAGATGCCACTTGCCGAGCGCGCCCGTCTTGTAGCCGGCTGATTTGAGCAACTGCGCGATCGTCAACTCGGTAGGCTTGAGCTCCAGGCCATTACTCGGCACACCGCAGCGAATCGGGTAGCGGCCGGTCAGCAGCGACGCGCGGGATGGAGCGCAGACCGGAGCGCCCGCGTACCAGTTCTGGTAGTGAGCGCCGGACGCCGCGAGAGCGTCGAAATTCGGCGTCTTCACGTCTTTGGCGCCCTGGCATCCCAGATCCTGAAAGCCGTGATCGTCGGAGACGATGATGATGAAGTTGGGGCGGGTTCCTGCAGCCTTTGCGGGTTGCTGCAAAGCAGCCACGCCGGCGGGTATACCCGAGAGAAGTTCGCGACGGGAAATCATGACAGCGAAATTATCTCACGGTTCCCTGGTGTGACAGAGTTCAAGTCTCTCCAGCCTACGGTTGAAATATCTCAACCCATTGCCCATGCCGCTCGAATCTAGCGGCGAGGCGTAATCCGAGGATCGCGGGAATACTCGCCGGAGCGATCTCCGGTTGGTAGGCGTAGAATCGCTGAAGAAAGGCGATCCAGCGCGCGTTGCGCATCAGATCGAGCGGATCCCACGTCGACGAGAAGATGACCAATGCGTCGACATGCCGGCCGCGCAGTTGTTCGATCGAGACAGGCGTAAAGTCCGCGATCTCATCAATAACGAAGCGCTGCGTCGTATAGCCAAGTTCCGGCCGCCGCATACATCCCGCAAATGGGAAACTTGATGAGAGGACCGCTCCCGCCGTTAAGTGACTCGAAAGATACCGCGCAGCGTCCTCTTGGACGTAGACGAAATCGATCCACGCAAGATTGTTCTCGAGGGGAAAAGGATAGATCGGGTTCACGAAAATGCACGCAGCCGATGCCGCGAACATCGCCGCGAAGGCTGCATTGCGGAATCGCGGAGTGAAGGAGCAGAGTGCGTTGGCGAACGCCGCCAGTATGATCGGCATCACGGGAAGAAGGTAACGTTCCAGCACCGCCCCGCCAATCAGGCACATCGCTATCACATGGACCACGACGAAGACGCCGGCCACACGCCAGGCACGCGAATTCAACACGCCGTTCCGCGTCTTCAGCAGCGCAGCGGTACCAATGAAGTATCCGGACCCGATGAACAGATAATATCCGCGCCGGACCAGCGCCAGCGCAAATCGCACGGGATTTAAAGGATAGAACAAGTTGTAGCGTGCGAACGACGCGTTGCCGAGCCAGTGGCCGGTGCGCGCGTGAAGGAGCAGCAGCCAGGCGATCAATGGAAATGCCGGGATCAGGAACAAAGCCGACTGCTTCGAGCGGTGTTCCCGAGCCAGTGTGATACCCAGAACGGCAGGCACCAGCGCACCCGTCTCCTTTACCATGACGAGAGCGACGCAGGCCATTGCCGCAGACAGCATGCGCTCCTGCAGGAACAAAAGGACAGCCAGCACCGTTAGTGCCATGGCCGGCATATCGAGCAGGGTCATGATGGATTGCGAGAAGAACAACGGCGAAACGCACAGTAGCGCCAGCGTCATGACGGCGGCTTTGCGGTCGGGACAAAGAAATTCCGCAGCCAGCCGGTAGACCCACCAGCAGGCGAGCATTGCGATCAGCAAGACGGCTAGGCGCGTGGTGACGATCGAGTATCCCGCCACTCGCCAGGTGGCGGCGAGGTACAGCATTAACCCGGGAGGATGAGCGTTCGGGATAGTCGAGTGAGGCACCATCTCGCCCGAATAGAAGAGGTCGAGCGAAGCGGGAATGAACTGGCCGGCCTCGTCCCAGAAGTATGGCGCCGAGAGAAAAGCCAGGTGCGCCAGCAGCAGGAACAGCGCCGCGCTACTGCACGATACCCGTACCCGCATGCGGTTCCAGCTTGATCTCGCCAAATGCCGATTCGTACTGGCTTACATTCTGCTGGAGGACGTTCAGCAGGGCTTTGGCTTGTTGCGGGCTGACGTAAATGCCTTGAAAATTCTGGATCGCGACCTGATCAGCTGCGCTCTGATTCACCATACCGAAGGAGATCAGGAAATCCCAGAGCGTCACGCGAATCTGCACGCTGTTGGCATAGTGCTCGCGATAGTCTGCGGTTTTTTCGAGTTGAATGCGGGGTTGCGGCTGCGTCATAGACAACCCAACGTAACACAGACTTTGAAGTCTGTCCCACTAGCATTGACGGTTAGCATCGTCGAGGGTCCTGTGGCCGGCTCTTGAAGGATCAAACCGAGATCAGGCACAAGCGCCCGCCGTAGGTTTTTGAACCATAAAATCCGACTGCAAACTGTGGACAAAACAATTTGCCCTATCCTCGGTTTATCCACCAGTAATTCACTGTTGCTTCCCTGTAAGTCCCTCATTCTACTGCAATAAAATCTTGTGTAAAAGTGTGTCGAAATGATTACTTTTTAGTTGACGAGAGACGGGATCAGGAGCATAGTGAAGGAGGTTCCAAGAGGTTTGTTAGACAATAAGCCGAACGGGACGTAACGAGTCTGGAACATCGATCCGCTGCTGGACAATTAAAAAAGCAGGCAGCGGGGAGCGAAGGAAATCGGGCGTTTCGATTTGGTGAGCCTCTCGGCTGGTAGTCAGTTGAACGCTTTGATCGGGAGGGGTGTAAAAGCCCTGAGCGGGAGTGGACGGCTGAAGAACGGTCGAGGCCGCTAAGAGGGAGCCAGGCAACGGGTCGCACGCGGTGAATTCGCGCTATTTGGGGCAAACCTGATGGCGTGAAGGAGCGGAGTGATCGAACGGGTCTGGTGAAGTCTAGGCGTTGAGCCGAAGGGATAGGCCAGGAGCTTTGACCTTGGAAAGGTGGCCCGGTAGCGGGCAGTCTTTTCAAGAGAGCGAAAGGTCGTTCCGAGGAGCAGGTTCCGATCTGGAGTGAGTCGACTGGCGCGGCCCGAGAGCATTGATCCGAGGCGGACGAAATTCCGCAGCGGGGAGCACGAAGGTCAGAGCGCACGTACCACCTGGATTGCACAGCTTCGACCGTGCATGCCGGAAGGAAGCTGGATTGTTGGATAGGTCACTTGGAACCACTTCTTTTTTTATGCCCTCGCAATTTCAGCCTGCCAAATCCTTTTTCCATTCCTGAGATTAACCGTCGGAGGAACCGTGGGCGGACCGCCTAGTGAGTCATTGCATAGATGATATAGTTCACGCCGATCCTGATGCCCAGCGCGGAAAACCGTTCTGGATATTCCGGATCATCGGCCCACTCCCATGAATCGCCCAGATCGGACTGGAACGTGATCGCCACCATAAGTCGACCCTTGTCGTCGTAGATTCCGCGCCAGTGCGCTGGACATCCGAGGCACTTTTCGGTGCTGTGGGTACGGACGTAGCGCTGCCCTGGGACCTGATAGCGGTCGTCCAGATCGAAAACCGTATGGAAGATCGCGTCCGCATTAGGAATTTCCACAACCGGTCGGCCGGGCAGCACGCGATTCATGCTAGCCAGGAACACGGCCCATTCGTGCTCTCCCCAGAAGTCGTCGCACATGAAGAACCCGCCCCGCAGGAGATACTCGCGAAACTGTTTCACCTGGAAGTCGGTGAGATTCCACTCACCCGTCTGAACTGCGTAGAGCCAGGGCCAGTTGAATGCATCATCGCCATCTTCCAGGCTGACGGGCTGCTCTACCGACCTGACGTGCAGCCTGGTAAGCCGCCGGATGGCGCCCGAAAAGTGCCGGTCGGCGCGAGGATAGTCCTGCGTCCAACTGGTCAGACCGGTATGCCAGTCGGCCCCCCAGCGGGAGAAGCGCGATCCGTGGATTGACGGATACATCAGCCGCGCGAATGCCCACTCGGTTTTTTCCTGATAATCGGGGGGGAGCGGAAAGTCGTTATACTCGATGCCGGGATATTCGCGGAACGGTCGCTGGACAGCGTAAACTGCGGCGAGGAATGCGAGGAGACTGATTGCAAGCCGCCACATAGCCGTTGCCCAGAGGATAACATTTTCCCGCCATTTGCTTAGCTGCGACCAAATCTGACCAAATAGCGCATGAGCAGGATCTTCGGCGTCTTCAACCGGGCTGTGTAACCGCGAGTCCGCACACCCAAGTCGCCTGCTCAGTGGCGTCCGGAACCGGGCTACTGCTTGTGGCGCCGGCGCGCGAGCATTTCCTTGAAGTCCGGCCAGAACTCCGGCAGCAGGTTGCCAAGGGCTGAACTCGTCATGCTGGAGGTGAAACGTCCCCCGGTAACAGAGCCGCTCACACTCTTGTCGGGATAGTACGCGTTGGACAGGGCAATCCCCATCGCCATGCCGCCAACTCCCGAGAAGTTGAACCGTGTCGCCCCTTTATCGGTCCTCGTAACCAGGAGCCGCGTCAGGGAATAAAAAATCCGGCGTGGGATCGAGTGGCCGGGACCCATGCGGTAATATCGCGGGTCCTCATGCAGTACCGAGGAAAGAAGATAATCGCTGAAGAAGTTCTGGGTCGCCATGTCGATGTAGGCCGCATACAAACGCTGGCTGTATGATTCCATTCCGTCGCCGTACTGCGGCGTACCGTTGCTGGCTTGCGAAAGAGCCGCGCCAGCGGCTGCCGAAGCGAACGTGTAAGGATCTATGGTCTCTTTTACAAAGAGGCCAAACTTCTGCCGCGAAGTTAGGGGCGCCACATGCTGGTTGGGGTCGGAAACCGTCTGGAAGTTGGGGATCACACCCATAATCCGATCGTTGGTGATCCCGTCGCTGAGTTCAAGCGGTTGAATATTCTGCACCGCCGGCGGTTCGGCCGGATCGGGATCCTGTCCGCACAGCAGGGCGCTCAGTGCCAGGCAGGTAACCGAGATAACTATCAATCTGGAATGATTCCGGCCCATACTTCCTAAGCTGCAAACCCGATTCTCAACAGCCGGTTATCAACCCGGTCGCCTGTCAGACGCCACTTGGGACATAGCGGTTACAATTTATCTCAATGATGGGCTGATCCGCACACTCAACGCGGCTCTCATCCGCTCCTCAAGGGCCACGGCTCTGACAGGGCCTTACGGGATGATCACCGGCACTGAGGTGAATGTACCGGTGATGGTGCTGGCGCGCAATCCGACTCCTCCGAGGTTACCGCCGGACGTGTTGGCAAATTGTATGACACCCGTTTGATTGTTTGTCACTCCAAACTGGCTGGGGATCACGAAGGAAGTGTGTCCGAGCGCAGGGAGCGACAGAGAGTAGGTACCGAGCGGGTTCCCGTTCTGATCGAGAACCGTGGCCGTAACTGTGGCCGCGGTGGTCGACAGATTGGCAATGCCGAGGTCCGTGTTGTACCCTGCCGTATCGTCAAACTGCAGTTGCATCTGGGACGCAAATGTCGTCTGCAGCGGAGTCGTGCCCTCCGAGGTGGTTCCGTTGGATGAAAGGTGGAAAACCGCGAAGCCGGCAAGAGGGCTCGGCGTGCTGGAAGTCAGAACATTGATCCAACCCGTCTCGGTGTTGGCAAGCCCCGCGCCGGCATTGAGCACAATCGTGCTGTTCGCATTCATGACTCCGGTAAAGGTGTTGCCGCCGATCTGCTGAGTCGTGCCTTGCTGGGTCACGGTAAATGGCAGGATGGAGCCATCATCCGTGTAGACGACCAGAGTCACCTCTACGGGCGCGGTCGAAACATTGGTGAGATACGCTTTCGTGCTCCACGGTCCGCCGGCGGCGAAGTGAGCCAGAACGGCCGTCGCCGAGGTGGTTGCAAAGGAGAGCACTTGCAGTGTAAACGTCTGAGTGGCAATCGCATTCGTACTGTCGTTCACCCGGACGGTGAACGAAAAACTGCCAGCGGTCAGGGGCGTGCCGGAGATTAGCCCCGACGTCGACAACGCCAGGCCGGGAGGCAGGGTGCCGGATACCTGCGACCAGGTATAAGGCGGATTTCCGGCCGCGGCGGTGAGAGGTTGAGAGTAAGGTAACCCGACTCCCCCTGATGCCAGTGACGGTGACGTCGTGATGGTGAGGCCGGTCGGAGAGGAGGCGTTAATGACAATCTGAATATTTACCGGACTGGCGACGACGGAGGCGCTGTCGGTTACCTCAAAGGTCACCACGAACGTTCCGCTGAATAGAGGCGTGCCCGTGATCGAGCCGCTGGAAGAAAGAGTCAAACCTGCAGGCAACGTGGTGCTCGACCAAAAATAAGGAGGGGTTCCACCCATCGCCGAGAGCGCTTGCGCGTACGGCACTCCCGCGGTTCCCGGCGCGAGCGAGGTCGTCACGATGGAGAGCGCGGAGGCCGCAACCGGGGAAAGGATTCGTACCGCTTGTCCGCCGGTGTCGGAAACGTAGACATTTCCACTGCTATCCACAGTCACTCCCCAAGGCGTTTCGAGTTGCGCGCTGGTCGCTGGTCCACCGTCGCCCGAATAGCCTTGTGAGCCCGAGCCGGCGATGGTGGTGATGAGACCGCTGACCGACACCTTGCGGACGCGCCCGCTAACATCCGGAATGTAGAGGTTGGATAGCGCATCCACGGCTACAGTGTGCGGGCTCGCTATCCCGGCGGAAGTGGCCGGCCCGCCGTCCCCCGACGAAGCTTGCGCACCGTTACCCGCCACCGTCGTAATGATGCCGCTCGACGCCGTGATCTTGCGGATTCGATTGTTTCCTGTATCGGCGATGTAGACGTTTTGGGAGCTATCCACCGTCACGCCGGTCGGCTGGTAGAGGACCGCGTTGGTCGAGAATGAATTGTCCCCCTGGAATCCGGCCGAGCCGTTCCCCGCTAGCGTGGTAATGATACCGGTCGCGACGGTGACCTTGCGGACCCGATTGTTTCCGGTGTCGGCAATATAGACGTTGCCGGAGGTATCCACAGCCACGCCATTAGGCTGGTTGAGCTGAGCGCTGGTCGCCAGACCATTGTCGCCCACCGACCCTGCCGCTCCGGTTCCGGCGATGGTCGACGCCACCCCGGCCGGAGAAACTTTTATTACGACGTTCCCCACTGCGTCGGCAATATAGAAATTGAGTAGCGAGTCGACCGCGACTCCTGCGGGAGCCATTGCCGCGGTCCCCCCGGCCGGTGAAGAAATGTTACCGCCCACTTGGAACTTGCGGATTCGCGCCTCGCCGCGGTCCGCGATGTAGATGTTGCCGCCGGAATCAACGGCCAAACCTTCGGGCTGGACAAGTTGAGCGCTGGTAGCAGGCCCGCCGTCGCCTAGAGCGTAACTCAATCCGTTTCCTGCAAAGCTGGAGGTGGCTCCTGACGAGGTAGATTTAAAGATGACGTGGGTGATATCGGAAACATACAGATTACTGCTGGGATCGGTGGTAATTCCTGTCGGATTACTTGCCGGGATGGAGGTTCCCGCGCCCGCTATCGTAGTGATCACCCCGTTGGGCAGAATCTCGCGGACACGGGCATTATTGGAATCGATCAGGTAGATCATCCCGGAGAGAGACCAGTTCACTTGGGTAGGGAGATTGAGTTCCGCTGACGTAGCGATGTTGCCGTCACCGGCAAAACCGGCGAGACCATTACCCGCGATCGTGATCATGATACCGCTCGTCACTTTGCGGATCCGATTGTTCTTCGAGTCCGCGATATAGATGTTGCCCGTCGTATCGACCGCCACACCGGTCGGAGTATTGAGCTGAGCAGTGGTGGCTGGTTGACCGTCACCGGAGTAGCCTGCCGTTCCGGTGCCCGCAACGGTGGTAATGACGCCGGTAGCAGCGCTGATCATCCGGATGACATTGTTCCCGGCGTCCGCGATGTACAGGTTCCCTGACCCATCCACCGCGAGTTCCTGCGGATTATTCAAGGCGGCGGTGCTGGCGGGTTGGGCGGTGGCTGAATAGCCTGCAGTGCCGATTCCGGCAATAGTCGTAATGATTCCCGTCCCCAGGACCACTCTGCGAATTCGGTTGTTCCCGCTGTCCGCGATATAAAGATTGTTGGAACTGTCGATTGCGACGCCCGCGGGGTTGTTCAATTGCGCTTGCGAGGCATTACCCCCATCACCTGAGTAGCCCACCCGTGAGTTTCCTGCTAAGCGGAACAGGCTTCCACTCATCGAGCCCGTCGTACTGATTAGGAATACGCAGTTATCGGTAATGAAGTAGATGTTGCCTAGGGCATCTGAAGTGAGGGCACTAGGGTTGCCGATAGGTGCACCTTGCGCGGCAGCACCGCTGGGTAGCGGCGCGCCTCCCGCGACGGTGTTGATGTTGTATTGTTGTCCGACGACGCTGAAGCTGGCCAGCAGGATGGCCGAGGCGATCGCAATAGATCTCATGTGGTACTCCTGCTCGTTGACGATACCACATTTTGTGGTGCATGTCCTTAAAATTCTGCGAGCTCGGTGGGGGAAAAGTTCACGAAATTGGCTTCGCCAGTACGCTTAAGCGCACTGGCCGCTCATCCTTTCGTCCCGTTTCCAGCTATCCTGTAAGGAGATTGAACCGCCGACTCACGCGCCGCAACCTGCTTCTCGGCCTGCCCGCGGTTGCTTTCGGGGCAGAGGTCACCAAAGGCCATTCCGTCCCCAATGAAGCCAGGAGATTCGCCGATTCCGCCACGGAACTCGACGTGGTCCGGCTGACCGCTCCCGAACATACGTCGCATATGACTGCACCGTGGCTCCGGTCGATTTCGCGGAGCCAGGGTTTTCTCCTCTATTCCAACGACCGGACGGGGTCGATGCAGGCTTGGCGCATGGACCTGAAAACCGGTGAATCGCGCCTGCTGACCGACGCCGTGGCGCTCGATCCCTCTTCGTTGGCCTTGGCGGCCGATGAGCGAAGCTTCTACTATTGGGACCAAAACGCGCTGAAGCATGTTTATTTTGCCGGCGGCCGGTCGGCTGTCGCTTATGATCTCAGGGAGGCTGATGGCCGCACCGGATTTGCGCTCAGCGACGACGGGCTCTACGCTGCCTTCGGTGTAGAGACTGCGAACGACAGACGGCTGCAACTTCTGGATCTGGCCCGCCGGACTGTAACCACGCTGTCCCAGAAGGCGGAAATCGGCGAGCCGCTATTCCGGCCACACCGCGCGCAACTTGTCTATCGGCGAGCCGGGGCTCTACGGCTGGTCGATTTCACCGGGCAAAACGATCGGCCGCTAAAAACCGCGGAGGGCGGAGAATTGGGACCTGCGCGCTGGTCACCCACCGGCCGAACCCTATTTTATCTGCACTTCCCGGGACCTCACGACCTCAACACCATTCGCGAACTGACACCCGACGAGAATGTTGACAACCTGGTTTCCAAGACCAGCCAATTCGTCCAATTCGGTGTCAATGGGGACGCGTCGGTGTTTGTGGGCGCCAGTCGGAGCGCGGGATCGCCCTATGTGCTTCTGCTATTGAAAGTGACACGGCGTGAATTGACCCTGTGCGAACATCGGTCTTCGGATCCCGCCGGCGTATGCCCTATTTTCTCCCCTGACAGCCAGCGGATCTTTTTTCAGAGTGACCGTGAAGGCAAGCCGGCCATCTATCGCATTCGCGTGGAGAAATTCGTGGAAGAGACCGACGGGTAGCGACGAGGCTGTTGCTCCGCAACTCGGATCACAAACCCGTCTGTCTTGAAAATTACATAACTCTGACAATTCTTCAGAAATCTCCCTGCTAACGTTGAGATGTACCCCTCGTTCTGCCGGAGATCCCTTGAGCACTGAAATTATTACACTTACGAACCGCCAGCGAATGAACTGGCCCACCGCCCTGGTTTTCGGGCTGTTTCATGTGGGCGCCGTGGCTGCTCTATTTATGTTCAGCTGGCGCGCCCTGGCTATTTCGCTGGCCCTATATTGGATGACGATTTGCTTCGGTATCAGCTTGGGATATCACCGGTTGCATACGCACCGCTCGTACCGGGTTCCTCTGGCCCTCGAATACTTCTTTGCTCTTTGCGGCGCGATGACTTTGGAAGGAGGACCGATCTTCTGGGTCGCGACCCATCGCATCCATCATCAGAAGTCCGATCAGCCGGGCGATCCCCACTCTCCCCGGGACGGCGCGTGGTGGGCGCATGTCGGCTGGATTCTCTTTGGAGAGGCCAACCACAGCAATACCCGGATGATGTCCAGGTATGCGCCCGATCTGGCCAAACATAGATTTTATATCTGGCTCAACAACTATCACTGGGTTCCCATCGCCATCCTCGGCGCCATTCTTTATGTATTCGGTGGCGTGCAGTTAGTGTTGTGGGGAGTGTGCCTGCGGGTGGTCGTCGGTCTCCATGCCACCTGGCTGGTGAACTCAGCGACGCACATGTGGGGATCGCGCCGGTTCGAAACCAAGGACGATTCACGCAATAACTGGTGGGTCGCACTCATGACGTTCGGCGAGGGCTGGCACAACAACCACCACGCTCACCCGACCTCCGCCCGGCACGGTTTGGCCTGGTATGAGTTCGATCCCTCATGGCTGCAAATCAGCCTGCTGAAGTTTCTGGGGATCGCTTCGGCGATCCGGGTAGCCAAGCTCCCCGACGAGTCGGCCAAAGAACAAGCGGCGTAAGCGTCTTCCGTCGTTCGTTATTCGTTATCCGGCTGACGGACAACGTACTAAGCTGAAGATATGGTAGTGGCTGGACGACGGCTGTCTATTGCTCTCTTCATCGCCCTGGGCGCCGGTCTGATTTCTGTTTCCCTCCTGCTCTACGTCGGCTGGGTGCTCCTTCGCTGGCGTTCAGGAGGACTCCTGTTTCTCGGCGTCCTGCTTCTACTCCTGCTGATCAGCGGCGTAGTCCTGTTCACCGTCTTTCTGGTCCGCGAGATCCGCCGCAACGAGCAGAAGGACGCCTTCATCAACGCTGTCACTCACGAGCTCAAGACTCCCGTCGCCTCCATCCGCCTCTATCTCGAGACCCTGCAGAAGCGCGCGGTCGACGAAGCCAAGCGTCAAGAGTTCTATGAGATTATGCTCAAGGACAGCGAGCGTCTGCTCGAATCTATCGAACAGATTCTACGCGCGGGCCGTATTTCGCCCACCAGCCGCAAGCCCAATCTGTCCACAGTCGACCTGGTTTCCATGGTTCACGACTGCGTGGCGCGCGCGCGGAGTCTCTATAACCTGCCTGCCGAATCGCTGGTGTATCGCGCCAGCGCCGCGGTCATGGTGCTCGCGGACGTGGATGAGGTTCGCGCCGCCATATCCAATCTGGTCGATAACGCCGTCAAGTACTCCGGGAGCAATGTGCGCGTGACTGTCGAGACGGCTGCTGTCGACCATAAATACGCCTGCGTACGAGTCTGCGATTGCGGTGCCGGCATTGAAAGAGCTCAGTTGAAGGAAGTTTTCAAGCGCTTTCACCGTGTGCCCGGACCGATGTCCGCGCGCATTCCAGGTACCGGTCTGGGACTCTATATCGTCCGCGCCGTCGCCAAGCGTCACGGCGGGCGGGCCTGGGCCGAGAGCGAGGGCGTCGGCCAGGGAAGCACGTTTGTTCTTCAATTGCCGATTGCCAGATGACCCCTCCTTCACCCAAGCGAATCCTGATTGTCGAAGACGAACGTCACCTGGCCGAAGGTCTGCGTTTCAACCTGGAAGCCGAGGGCTACCAGGTCAGAGTTGTGGAGACCGGAGAAGCCGCCATCGAGACCCTGTCCGCCGAGCCGGATGGGTTCGACGTAGTGGTGCTGGATGTGATGCTGCCCGGCAAGGATGGCTTCACAGTGATGTCCGAAGTAAGGCAGGCCGGGCAGTACGTGCCCACCCTGATGCTTACCGCGCGCGGCCACCCGGATGACATACTGCAAGGCTTTGCCGCAGGCGCTGACGATTATCTCACCAAGCCGTTCGACCTGGCCATTCTCATCGCGCGTATCAGCGGGCTGTTGCGCCGCCGCGAGTGGTTGTCCGCGTCCCGCCCTGCGCCGCCCTCGGACGTCTTCACCTTCGGCGACAAGTCCGTGGACTTCAATCGCCTTGAGCTCCGCGTCCGGGACCAGGTGTTTCCCCTGACGCTGATGGAGATGGGTGTCCTACGCTATTTGATTCAGCATGCCGGCCAACCCGTGTCCCGGAAAAAGATGTTGGAAGACGTGTGGGGCTTACGCGAAGACACCGACACCCGCGCGATCGACAATTTCATTGTGCGCCTGCGGCGTTACATGGAAGACGACCCGACGCGTCCCCGCCATGTGCTAACCGTCCGCGGAGTGGGGTACAGGTTCGTGGCCGAGCCGGCTAGCCCCCGAAGCGTTGACTAAAGTCTGTGTTGCCTGTTACTTAAAAAAAATTCTTGTCACTCTCGCCCCGAGTGTGCTAATAATGGTCACTGGAAACAGCCTGTTTCAAATCATTCGACATTTCTTGATTTCTGGAGGTAACGTTAGATGAAAATCCGTCCGCTTTATGACCGCATCGTGGTCAAGCGAATTGAAGAGAAAGAGCAGATGCAGGGTGGTCTTTACATCCCGGATTCTGCGAAAGAGAAGCCGCAGGAAGGCGAAGTCGTATCCGTGGGCAAGGGCAAGCGCCTGGAAGATGGCAAGCTCGTCCCGCTCGATGTTCAGGTCGGCGACCGCATTCTGTTCGGAAAATATTCCGGCAGCGACATCAAGCTGGATAGCGAAGAGTACCTCATCATGCGTGAGGACGAAGTCCTCGGTATTCTCGACCAGAAGCCTGTAGCAGCCAAAAAGGCCAGCTGAGAAGCCGGCCAGCTAAAGTTTAAGGAGCGAATAAATAGATGCCTGCAAAACAAATTGTATACGCTGAAAACTCGCGCCAGGCGATCCTGCGCGGCGTAAATCAACTGGCTGATGCCGTGAAAGTCACGCTCGGCCCCAAAGGCCGTAACGTAGTCCTGGAGAAGAAGTTCGGTGGACCGAACATCACCAAGGACGGCGTCACGGTAGCCAAGGAAATCGAACTGAAGGACCCGCTCGAGAACATGGGCGCCCAGATGGTTCGCGAAGTTGCTTCGAAGACCTCCGATGTGGCCGGTGACGGTACCACGACCGCGACCATTCTGGCCCAGTCCATTTTCCGCGAGGGCGTGAAGGCCGTTGCCGCCGGCGCCAATCCGATGGCCCTGAAGCGCGGTATCGAAAAGGCCGTCGAAATTGCGGTTGCCGAAGTGCAAAAGATGTCCAAGCCGGTGAGCGGTGAAATGATTGCCCAGGTCGGAACCATCTCGGCCAACAGCGATCACACCATTGGCAACATCATTGCCGAAGCCATGAAGAAGGTGGGTAAGGACGGCGTCATCACGGTCGAAGAATCCAAGACCATGTCGACCGAACTCAGCACCGTCGATGGCATGCAGTTCGACCGCGGTTATCTGTCGCCCTACTTCGTGACCGATGCCGAGCGCATGGAAGTGGTTCTCGAAGATCCCTACATCCTGATCCACGAGAAGAAGATCAGCAACATGAAGGACCTGCTGCCCGTGCTCGAGCAGATTGCCCGTTCCGGCAAGCCCCTTCTGATCATCGCCGAGGAAGTGGAAGGCGAAGCGCTCGCCACTCTCGTCGTCAACAAGCTGCGCGGAACCCTGAATGCCTGTGCCGTCAAGGCTCCGGGCTTCGGCGATCGCCGCAAGGCCATGCTGGAAGATATCTCGATCCTGACGGGCGGCAAGGCCATCATGGAAGAGACCGGCATCAAGCTGGAAGGCGTCCGGCTCGAGGACCTCGGCCGCGCCAAGCGCGTCACCGTGGACAAGGACAACACCACCCTGGTGGACGGCGCCGGTTCGCAGAAGGCCATCGAAGGCCGTATCAAGCAACTCCGCGCGCAGATCGAAGAGACCACTTCGGACTACGATCGTGAGAAGCTGCAGGAACGTCTCGCCAAGCTGGCGGGCGGCGTTGCGGTGATCAAGGTCGGGGCGGCCACCGAGACCGAGATGAAGGAAAAGAAGGCGCGCGTCGAGGATGCTTTGCACGCCACTCGCGCGGCTGTCGAAGAGGGTATCGTTCCGGGCGGTGGCGTGGCGCTGTTGCGTGCGGCGAATGCCCTGAAGGGCTTGAGGATGGAAGGTGACGAGCAGATCGGCATCGACATTATCAAGCGTGCGTGCGAAGAGCCGCTTCGCCAGATCGTGCTCAATTCGGGCACCGAAGGCGCGATCGTAGTGGAGAAGGTTCGCTCCAACGAAAACCCGCTGTTCGGCTTCAACGCCGCCACGGAAGTGTACGAAGACCTGGTAGCCTCGGGCGTCATCGACCCGGCCAAAGTGACCCGCACGGCGCTCCAGAACGCCGCCTCGATCAGCAGCCTCATGCTGACCACCGAAGCGATGATCTGCGAGATCCCCGAAAAGAAGCCGGCCCCCATGCCCGGCGGCGGCGAGCACGGCCCCGGAATGGATTACTAAGAAGTCTTCAGCTGTCAGTTGTCAGTTATCGGCCGCGATCTCCGGGAGGGGATCGCGGCTTTTTTATTGTGGAGGCCGTTGGACGTTCCTGAAGGACCGTGGGCCAACCTGCTGAAGAATTACAAAGGAAAGTCGACCTCTTTCTTATATTCCTCGAGCGTGTTGTAAACGATAGGGCAGTAACATGCCCGGTCGATGAATTGCCACATCCGGGTGGTGATGCGGCCCTCGCCGCGAACTACGTGGGGGAAGTTGCGGCAGATGTCAGGCCGGTCTTCGTAGATCGTGCAGTCGTTGCCGGAAAGAAACACGCAGCCGGTCGCGGTGCGCCGAAGATCGGTGGTGCCTTCTTTCTCATTGACGACGGTGTATTCGGCGATAAACTTCTGGCGCTTGATCCCGAGCGCCTTCACCAGCCGGTCGATGTCGCGGTCCGAAACTTCGACTGACGCGACACGGCAACAATTGGCGCAAACCGTGCAGTCGATCTGCTCCTCGATTTCTTCACCGATACGCCGGAAACGGCGCTCGTTATAGTCGTGGGTCTTGAGATGCACGCGGAGCCGGCCATTCTCTTCGCGTTTCTTTTCGCCGAGGCGTTTGATCTGGACGAGGTCGGTAATCATTTATTCCTGTAAAGCCGCACCGTGGGCCTGCGCTGCTTTGGTTAATCCATAGAGGTTGTAGCCGCCTTCGAGCACCGACACCAGGCGCCCGTTGGAATGCTTTGAAGCGATGTCGCGCAGGACACGGGTGAGATCGGCGAAATCGCGGTCGCCGAGAGTGAACTGTCCGAGGGGGTCGCCAAGGCGCGAGTCGAATCCCGCCGACACCATGACGAGATCCGGACGGAACTCGTCGGCGGCCGGCTTTAGTCTCTCCTGAAACGCCTGCCAGACTTCGGCCCGGCCGGCTCCGGAAGGCAGCGGACAGTTGAGCGTCAGTCCCCTGCCTTTACCCTCCCCAGTGTCTTCCGCTGCGCCGGTCCCCGGATACCAGGGATATTGGTGGGTACTGAAAAAAAGCACCGAGCCGTCGTCGTAGAAGATGTCCTGGGTGCCGTTGCCGTGGTGGACGTCCCAGTCGACAATCATCACCCGTTCGGCGCCGTGGCGGCGCTGCGCGTAGCGGGCCCCGAGGGCAATGTTGTTGAACATACAGAAACCCATGCCGCGATTCGCGGACGCGTGATGCCCGGGCGGACGAACAACGCAAAAGGCATTGGAAGCCTGGCCCGTAAAAACGAGATCGACGCCGTGCAATACGGTTCCGACAGCGCGGAGAGCGACATCATAAGTATCGTGGCTCAGGCTCGTGTCGCCGGTGGTCAGCTCGGAGAACCCCTCCTCGACTTCGTGGCGCGCGGTCCGGATGTACTGGCGGGTGTGGCACAACGCGACCTCGTCGTCGGTAGCGGACCGGGGGGTGAACGGCGTGAGTTGGAACTGAGCGAGGCCTTTCACCACCGCGTCGAATCGCGCGGGCGATTCGGGGTGACCGGGTCCAGGCTCGTGGCGCTTGGAGATGGGGTCGGCCAGGAAGGCCGTCACAGTTTGTGCTCCTCAAGGAAATGCTGAAGCGCGGCGTTGAAGTTTTCGGGCTGCTCGAGATTGCTGAGGTGACCCGCCCGCGGGATGGAGACAAATTGGCCGTTGCGGACGCCTTCGGCAATGGCGCGCGTGGTCTCATGCGCACTGTCCTGCTGGCCCGCGATGGCGAGAACGGGAACCCTGATAGAGGAGAGCATCGGGCGGGAGTCTTCGCGTTCAGCCATGCCGATGGCGGCCGCGGCAATGGCGCCGGGGTCCTGTGCCAGGATCCAGTTGCGAACTTCCTCCACCAGTTCGCAGCGCTCGCGAAACGAGGTATCGCCCAGCAGACGCGGGAGCATGATGTCAGGGACAAATGCGGCGCCTTCCTGGTTGACGCGATCGGCCATCTGGTAGCGGCCGCGCCTGGCCTGGTCGTCATCTGGACCGGCAGTAGTGTCGCAGAGGACCAGTGCGTTGAGACGATCGGGATGGCGGCGGGCGAAGGCGAGGGCGATGCAGCCGCCACGCGAAAGACCGCCGATAACGGTCCGGTCGATGCCGCGCTGGTCGAGGAGCCGGGCGACCTGGTCGGCAGCGTCGTTGATCGAACCGATACCCAGGACCTCGGGAGTGATCGGGTGGAACGACTTCTGTGGAGCCCACATGCGGCTGTCGAGGGGAAACGCGTGGAGAAGAACCAGGGGCATAGCGGTTGTCAGTCCTCAGTAGTCAGTTATCAGTTTACCGTCCGCCGCTGGCGGTTGATCACTGACGGGTCACGGCTGATGCTTCACTTCTCAACGGGTGGATCGACCGCAGGATCAGGCCGAGCCCTCCTACGAGCAGGACCAGCATCACGATCGTGTTGAATAGCGAGGTGGGCTGAAAGTAAATGTGCAGGTTGGCAATCACGCCGGCCAGGATGAAGAGCGCGCCCGCGATTGTCAGTATCCACCCGAGGGTGCTCCGTCCGTTGAAGAATATCAGGGCAATGCCGAGGAGCATGGGAATCAGCGTGATCCCAAAGGAATTTCCTCCCCAGAAGTTCCAGTACGAACTCATCACGCTCACCTGATTGGTCAGGAGGTATCCGCCAACACAAGTCATGATGAAACCCATCAGAAAGTGTCCGAGACCTCCGGATGTGCCGCCCACGTCCGTCAAACGCCGGTTGTCCATAGAAGCGAGGATATCAGACCGTCGTTGTCCGTCATCCGTCCTCCGTTGTCCGTCGGCAGCGAAAGACGGTCAACGGATAACGGATGAAGGATAACTCCTAGTACCGCGGCGCCATAGAGACTAAAGTCAAACCGCCAATAAACAGCACGAGCATGAACGCGATCAGGCTCTTCACCTTACTGTCGGCACCGGCGAATTCCCGCCAGACGAGCAGGCCCCATAGGGCGCTGACCATGGCTGCACACTGCCCGACCCCATAGCTGACAGCCGGTCCGACTTTGGCATTTCCCTCAGCGGCTGCCGCCACCAGGTTCGAGATAAGACCAACTGCCCAGACAATACCACCCAGGATGCCTAGCAAGTGACTCTTCAGACTTCCCCGGAAATACTCCGTGATTTCGATCGGCGCACCTTCAATCGGCAGGTTCATAAACACCAGGTTGAATACGAACGTGGAAAAGAAAACCCCCAGGGAGAACACGAAAGCGACGGAGTAGGGTCCCAGTCCGATTTCGCTCGCCATCGCGCCTTGCAGCAGTGGAAAGAACGAGCCCATCAGCACTCCGGCTATCAGGCTGATAACGATCCCCTTGGTGCTCATGGATTTGCGCACCTGTCGCGACTTGCCCTCACGCGCCGCCAGGCGGGCACGCTGGTAGGCGTAGCTCCGATAAGCCAAAGCGTCCACGATGATGGCCCCAACGATAACCGCCATGCCACCGAACAATAGTTCCCTGTTTCCCGTGGGATTGATGGAATAGTTCCAGATCACGCCGATCACCAGGGCCAGGCCGATCCCCACGGGGAAGGCAACCGACATGCCGGCGATCGAAATTGCCGCCACGAGCAACATGTTGGCCAGGTTAAAGACTCCGCCTGCCACCAGAGCCCAGAAGTCCTGCCGCAATCCGGCATGCCTGAGGTCGTCCACGAACGAAAAACCATCGAATCCGAGGGTGCCCACGGTCAGGGCCGCAACCACAGAGGCGACGACAACCCCCAAGGAGTAATCGAAATAGAAGAGTTCGAATCTCCAGTTCCGGGTCAATTTGAAACTGTTGGCCCAGGAACCCCAGCAGAGCATACTGAATATCATCAGGCAAAGTGCTGCAAAGTACGTTGAAGGTAGAATCATTAGGCTTCGCAGCGAGGTTACAACTTTATAGTATGAAAGGTCAAGCTTTAGATTATGTAAGGAACTGACACCTCGGATTTCCGTAGAATGATTCTATGGTGGCTACCAGACTCTACTCACTCTTCCTATGCCTTGCCGTGGCGGGATTCGCCCAGCGGGGCAGCGTGAATCCAACCGTCAACTCTCTTCCGGGATTTGACCCCGGCGCTATCGACCAGTCGGTGAGTCCTTGCACCAACTTCTATCAGTACGCCTGCGGCACCTGGTTGAAAAACAATCCCATTCCGGCCGATCAGGCCACCTGGGGCCGTTTCAACGAGTTGCAGGAGCATAATCACGATGTCCTGCGCGAGATTGCCGAGAAAGACTCCCAGCCCTCGCCGAACCGCACGCCGATCGAACAGAAGGTGGGCGATTATTGGGCGGCGTGCATGGATGAGGCCCGGATCAACGCCCTCGGCACAGCCCCCCTCAAAGCAGAACTGGCGCGGATTACGGCTATTAAAGGCAGGGCCGGCCTGGCGGAGGAACTGGGGCGCCTGCACACCATGGGAGTCAATGCGCTGTTCAATTTTTCCTCGGGCCAGGACTTCAAAGATTCGACCGAGGTGATCGGGCAGGCGGACCAGGCCGGCCTCGGTCTGCCGGAGCGCGATTACTACTTTAAAGAAGACGACCGATCCAAGGAAATCCGCAAGGAGTACGTTAAGCACGTGGCCGCGATCTTCCGCTTGCTGGGAACTCCGGCAGCCGATGCCGACGGGGTTGCGCAGGTAGTCATGCAGTTTGAAACCGCTCTCGCCAAAGGGTCGCTCGATGTCACTTCGCGGCGCGATCCGGCCAACGTGTATCACCGGATGCCCCTTTCTCAACTCGAGAGCCTGGATCCATCGTTTGACTGGACAGCCTATCTGAAAGAGGTCAAGGCGCCCCCGATTCAGTCTCTGAACGTCGCCGTGCCCGATTTTTTCAAAGCCATGGACGCTCTGCTGAAGTCGCCGGACAGCCCCGACGTCAGGGCCTATCTCACCTGGCAATACGTCCACAGTGAGGCGCCCCTGTTACCTGCCGCGTTCGTCTCCGAAAACTTCCGGTTTTACCGCACCGTCCTGACGGGAACCAAGGAGATGCGGCCGCGGTGGAAGCGATGCATTCAGATGGAGGACGCTGAACTGGGGGAGGCGCTGGGACAGGAGTACGTCAGCCGGACTTTCGGACAGGAAGGCAAACAGCGAACCCTCGAGATGGTTCATTACATAGAACTGGCAATGGCGCAGGATCTGCAGAAGATCGACTGGATGTCGCCCGGGACCAGGCAGAAAGCGCTCGAAGAAATTGCACGCCATCACCAACAAGATCGGCTATCCGGAGAAATGGAAGGATTATTCGACGGTGCTTATCTCCCGGACTGAAGCGGTCGAGAACTCCGAACGGGCCACCGAGTTCGAGTTTCATCGGGACCTGGCCAAGATCGGAAAACCGGTTGACCCTTTGGAATGGCAGATGACCCCTCCTACGGTCAATGCTTATTACGACCCGCAGATGAATAACATCAACTTCCCGGCAGGCATCCTGCAGCCGCCGTTCTTCAGTCGCGAGGGTGATGACGCGACGAATTTCGGAGCCATTGGCGCGGTGATCGGGCACGAACTGACCCACGCCTTCGACGACCAGGGCCGGCAGTTCGATGCCAAGGGTAATCTGGCGGACTGGTGGACGGAGGCGGACGCCAAGGCGTTCGACCAACGCACCGAGTGCTTCGTAAATGAATATGGCAAATTCAAAGCCGGCGATGTGTATCAAAACGGCAAGCTGACGCTGGGAGAGAATACCGCGGACAACGGAGGAGCCAGAATTGCGTACATGGCGCTGATGGACAAACTCGCCGGGAAATCGCTGCAAAAGGTCGACGGCTTCACACCGCAGCAGCGGTTCTTCCTGGGCTTCGGACAAATCTGGTGTGAGAACGCGCGGCCGGAACAGGAACGGCTGCAGGCCACCACGGATCCGCACTCGCTTCCCCAATACCGGGTGAACGGGACGGTGTCGAACATGCCGGAGTTCTCCAGCGCTTTTTCCTGCAAGGCAGGCCAGCCGATGGTCCGGGAAAAGGCTTGCCGCGTGTGGTAGTTGGCGTACAGTACCGCTTGCTTGCGCGCGCGGCTCAGCAATGACTTCCGAGCCGCGACCGTCTTCGCAATTTAGGACTAGAAAAGATCGTCCAGACGAACGACCGCGGCCGTTTCGGGAGATTTCAGGAAAGTCACGAGGTCGAGTAACTGCCTCATAGTGCAAGTCAAGGTCATGTCGTGCACCACGCCGCGGTCGCTGGTATGACGGCTCGCGATGTCCGCGAGATTTAAGGATCGCAGCACGGGCGGTCCGGGCGAGGAGAGATCGTAAACGCGCACGCCTGAGGCATTCTCCTGCGCCATAATTCCTCCCAGATGTTCGCCGTCTTTCATCACGATCTCGATCGTCTTGCCTGCGGGCGGAAGCAGAATAAGCTTGAAAATTTCGCGAGGCGTTAGCGACGTCAGTTTGCTGAGGTCCGGACCGGAGTCTCCACCTGCGCCTCCCGCCTTATGGCAGACGCCGCAGTTCCGGTCGTTGGCGGCATCGAAGAACAGATTCCTGCCGCCCGCGGAACTCCCCATGATTCCTTCGCCCTGAGTAAGGGACTCTCCCGCAATGGCCGGACCAGATTTCGGAACTTCAGGCTGTGCACCAGTCTGCACAATCTCCTTCGAGATACTGAGAATGTACGCGACGATCGCGTGCATCTCCGCATTCGAAAGCTTACTCCTCCACGCCGGCATGGAGGAGTTCGGAATCCCACCGTCAATGACTTTGAACAAATACTCGCGGTCCCACTCTCGATCGCGCAACCGGGGTCCGCGACCCGCCTTGCCTTCGGAACCATGGCAGTATCCAACCGAGCAGTAAGCGGCGAATAACTTCTTGCCCGCCGCGACACCTTCAGGGGACGGAACTTGAGCCTGGGCCAGGATCGCCGCGAAGAGAAGGATCATCATCCGCATCTAACGCCTCTCGGGAAGAGCGAAAACAAACAGCGTGGAGCCTCCCGGGAAATCTTCGGTCTCCGGCCAGATCTGCGGAAGCAAACCAGCCACCGCGGAGCCCCAGCCGACAGGCACGGCGATGTACTGGCGGCCATTGACCGCGTAGCTGATTGGCGAACCACGGTGCCCGGAGCCAGTCGCAAAGCTCCACAGCTTTTCACCGGTGTTGCCATCCATGGCGAAGAAGTTTCCTTCGGGATCACCGGTAAAGACCAGGTCCGAGCCGGTAACTACCGCCGACGCCAGCAACGGATACTTCGATTTCACGGTCCACTTGCGCACTCCGGTAACAGGATCGTAGGCGTCGAAATGGCTGCCGGGCTCGCCCTTGGGCGGCCGCTTCAATTCGAAGACGCCGCCGAAAAACGTTTGCGCAGGATTGGGGTCCTCCTGGTGAACGGTCAGCGTTTCGCACCATTCGATTCCGGTGGTGTAGAACAGTCCGGTCCTGGGACTGTACGCGGCATGATTCCAGCTTCGCCCGCCTCCAATGCTGGGGCATATCAGAGCAGGCTGGCCGGGAACCGGCTCCTTGCGGCCCACCAGGTGCCCGGCCTCGTCGATTCCGGAAATCCAGTTGATGTTTTCCGCCAGCCGCCAGGCACTGACGAATTGGCCGTTGGTGCGGTCGAGAACCCAGGTGTAGCCACCTTTGTTGGGATGGACGAGCAATTTGCGGTTGACACCATTGAGGACCCGATCGATCAGCACGCACTCGTAAGCACTGTCCCAATCCCACACGTCGTGCGGGATCTCCTGGTAGTGCCACTTCAACTTACCGGTGTCGGCATCGAGAGCCACGATGCTATCCGTGTACAGATTGGTTCCGGCACGATCGTCGCCGTAGAAATCCGCCGCCGGATTTCCCACGCCCCAGTACACCAGGTTCAGTTCGGGATCGTAGGAGCCCGTCAGCCATGTGGAGCCGCCGCCGAGTTTCCAACTGTCCCCTTTCCACGTCTCGTGACCCGGCTCGCCAGGACCGGGTATGGTCCAGAAGCGCCACGCACGCCGGCCTGATTTGGTGAAAAACGCGTTGATGTAGCCGCGATGCGCGGAGTCTCCCCCAGTGACGCCGACGAGAACTTTGTCCTTCACGACCAGAGGGGCTCCGGTAATATTGCACCCGCACTGTTTCATGCTTTCGATATCGACGTTCCAGGCTTCTTTTCCCGTCTTCGAATTCAGTGCCACCAGATGATTGTCGACCGTGCCCATGAATACCAGGCCGTCGCCCAGCGCGACCCCGCGATTCCAGGGGCCGTAGATCAGCCCCATCTCTTTGGGTAGCGCGTAATAATAGTGCCAGATTTCTTTGCCCGTAGCCGCATCGATGGCGAAAACGCGATTGCCCGGAGACGTGATGTACATCACTCCGTCCGCGACCAGCGGCGTACAGGAGAAGCCGCCGTCCACTTTGCCGGTTTGAAACGTCCAGACCGGAACAAGCTGTTGGATGTTGGTCCGATTGATTGCATCGAGAGAACTGTAGCGCCAGGCTGCATAGTTGCCGCCATAGGTGAGCCAGTTCTGCGGCTCTTTAGCGGATTGGATCAGGCGTTCCGGACCTGGTTGAGGAGCGTCCGCCGCACCGGCGCACGGCGAGAATACCAGAACGAGCGCAACGATAGAGCATCTATGCGGATTCATGCGAGTCACATGTTACGTTAACCGATCCGGCGCGCGATTTCATCCGCATCGTTCGGCACTACCACCGGAGCGTTGCCGAACGTACTTTGCAGCCGGTGGCCATCGGGCGCGTCCAGAGTTCCCGTGTGATAGCGATAAACGTAATCGGGATCCTTCAACACGTTGCCGGTCAGCACTGCGACCACGTCCGCGTCTTTCGCAACCACGCCGGACGCGCGAAGCTTCCGTAGCCCCGCCAGTGTTGCCGCTGACGCCGGCTCGCACCCGATGCCGCATTGCCCGATTACGGCTTTGGCATCCGCGATTTCCTGCTCGGTCACACTTTCCACTACGCCGTTCGTCGACTCAATCTCATGCTGCGCCTTGGGCCATGAAACCGGATCGCCAATCTTGATGGCGGTCGCCAGCGTCTCGGGATGATGCACTGCGCGAAACTCGCCGCCGTCACGCAGATAGGAATAAAACGGCGCGGACCCTTCGGCCTGAACCACCGCCAGGCGCGGCAGGCGATCGATGAACCCGGCATCGCACAGTTCGCGCAAGCCTTTTCCGAAGGCCGAAACATTGCCCAGATTCCCACCCGGCAGCACGACCCAGTCCGGCACCACCCAATCCCGTTGGTCCAGCATCTCGATCATGATGGTTTTCTGCCCTTCAATGCGAAAGGGATTGATCGAATTCAAGAGATAAATGCCGAGCCGTTCGGCCAGCACGCGGACCAGCGCGAGAATCTGATCGAAGTTTGCCTCCACCTGAAATGTCCGCGCGCCGTATTCCAGGGCTTGCGCGAGTTTGCCATAGGAGATGTTGCCGTTGGGGATGAAGATCAGCGGATCGAGTCCGGCGGCTGCCGCGTAGGCCGCCATGGAGGCCGAGGTGTTGCCCGTGGACACGCAAGCTACGCGAGTCATGCCGAGCCGCATCGCCTGTGTAGCGCCGCAGGTCATCCCGTTGTCTTTGAAGGAGCCGGTTGGATTGAAACCCTGATGCTTGAAAACGATCGCGTCCAGGCCAGCGTACTCCGCCGCGCGTGGAGCCGGCAGTAGCGGAGTATTGCCCTCGCGCAACGTCACGATACTGAGGCCGGCTTCGTCGAACGGCAGCATTTCGCGATAGCGCCATACGCCGCTTTGATCCGCCGGGCGATTGCTCATGCGCCGTTCGCGCCAGGTCGTCTTCAAGCCGGCCGGACTGGCGGCTGGCGCCACAAACTCAGCCTCCAGCAAGCCCGCGCATTTCGGGCAATTGTAAATGACTTCGGTGATGGCGTAGCGTGCGCGGCACGCCGTGTTGATACAGATCAGCTGAGAATTCATTGGGAACTTCGATTGTGCCACACGCGGGCTGATTTCACCGTCGCCGCAGGTAGAGGACTACAAGAAACAAGGGTGTGCGCCACCGCTAATATATAGGTCATGCTCTCTGTCCACCTGGAGAACGGACGCGTGTCGGTGCGCGAGGTCCCAAAGCCGGAGCGGCCGCCTGGATATGCTTTGATTCGCACGCTGGTCACGGGCATCTGCAACACCGATCTCGAACTGCAGCGCGGCTACTATGGATTCTGCGGAACGCCGGGCCACGAATTTACGGGCGTGGTGGTGGATGCGGACGATGCCGGCTTGCTCGGGAAGCGTGTCGTGGGCGAGATCAACCTGGCGTGCGGCGCATGCGCTTCCTGCCGGCGAAGCCTGGGACGCCACTGTCCCCACCGTACCGTGCTGGGTATCGTCAGGCATCCCGGCGCATTCCAGGAATTCTTCACTCTGCCTGAGCGCAATCTGCACATCCTCCCCGACGGCATTGCCACCGAGAGCGCGGTTTTCATCGAGCCGTTGGCGGCCGCGTGCGAGATCCTGGATCAGGTTCGGATTCCGGCCGGCGAGCAGGTTGCGGTTCTCGGCGACGGCAAACTCGGACTCCTGATCGCACTAACGCTGCACGCTTACGGCGCGAGAGTCCGGCAGTTCGGACGACATCGCGACAAACTGCTGATCGCCGGGCGTGCCGGTGTCGAAACGGTACTGGTGCACTCGCAGGTTGCCGGGCTCCCCGTTGCGGAGTTCGATTTCGTGGTGGACGCAACCGGTACGCGCGAAGGCCTTTCGACCGCCGTGAAGATGGTGAAGCCGCGCGGGACGATCATTCTGAAGTCGACCGTTCACGGCGAGGTCGCGATCGATACGGCGCCGGTCGTGGTGAACGAAATCACGCTCATCGGATCGCGCTGCGGCCGCTTCGAACCCGCGATGGAATTGCTGCGGCTCGGAACGGTAAAGGTGGATCGCCTGATTGCGGACCGTTTCGCGCTCGCATCCGCTCCCGAGGCATTTGCACGTGCCGCGGAGAAAGGCGTTCTGAAGGTGCTGCTGCAAGCGCCTGCCGGCGATTCTACTGGGACGTAGCTTCACTTGAGCGGCCCGGCACGTAGCCGAGCGTGGAATTCAGTGTATTATAAAATACCGACTTGGATTGGTAGCCATTGCATCGCAGAGAATTTCTGACCGGCTCTCTCTCCCTCCTCACAGGGTCCCTCCTGGGCTCTGCCTCCACGCTGCGCGCGTGTTCGACGCGTGCTTTCGATCTGGTTTGCGAGGCAAATGTCATCGACATGCTCAGCCTGTTGACCCTGAACTGGTCGCTGCTCGATCATTGGCGCCGAGATCCCGTGGCATTCACGGATGTCGACTTTCGGAAGCTGCGCAGCTCCGGGATCGACGTGTTCCATCCCGCCGTGGCCCTTGAGGAAGGCCAACCCTACGACGTCACCCGGACATGGTTCGAAAAATGGAATCGCCTCATCACGTGGCATCCGGATTACTTCGTGCGCGTGGACGGCCCGGCCGACCTCGCGCGGGCCAAGCGGGAGGGCAAGATCGGGATCATCCTTGGCATGCAGGATGCAAACCACCTCAGAAGTGTGGACGACGTGGACGCCTTCTACCGGATGGGGCAGCGGCTCACGCAACTTACTTACAATTCGGCAAACCACCTCGGCGACGGCTGCCAGGTAACGCATGACCGGGGACTCACCGCTTTCGGCCTGGAAATCGTTGCCCGAATGAATTCGATAGGGATGGCGATCGACGTGTCGCATTGCGGCCAGCGCACCAGTCTGGACGCGATTTCGGCGTCGAAAAAGCCTGTCCTCATCACCCACTCCAACTGCCGCGCCCTGACGCCGGGTGTTCCGCGATGCAAATCTGACGAAGTGATTCGAGCCGCGGCGCGTAACGGTGGCGTTTTGGGGATCACTACTGTGCGGCACTTTGTACGAGCCTCCGATCCGGTGACTCGGGAAGACGTGTTGGACCATTTCGACCACGCGGTGAAACTGGTTGGCATTGAGCATGTTGGCATCGGAAGCGATTTCGACCTGGATGCCCATCCTGCCTACGACATTCCCGGGCTGAACCATTCCAACCGGATTTACGAATTGGCCGAGGGGCTTCTCCGGCGCGGATATACCGGTGAACATATCTCGCTCATGCTGGGTGGCAACTTCCAGCGGGCGCTGCAGCAAATCTGGGCGTAACCCAATACGCCTTCTATCACCAAATACTCCCTCGGATAAGATCCATAATTAACCAAAAATTCTGTGGAGAATTGTGCATGACCAGCGCTACTTAATTAGCATAGTGAAGGCAACCACAATCTCAGCGGCCGCCGGCGCTCTGCTATTGGTCGCAGGCACGGCACACGGTATCACGGTTCCCGGGCTCAATCCCGACTCCAGTGCATTCATCGCTACATCGAGCAACTTCGGCAGCCCTTACAAGGGAGTCGCCGAACTGCTGATCGTTCGCTCCGATCTCGGCTACGGCGTCGTCGAGGGATGCTCCGGCACGCTCCTCGCAGACGGCGTAAGCATTCTGACCTCCGCCCATTGTATTGCCGATGCGCAGGGCGTGGCACAGGCCACTGCCGCCTATGTCACGTTCACGACGTCCGACGGCGCGTTTACGACCCTGGCGGTGAGCTTCAAGGTCGATCCTTTATACAACGGCTCAGCCACCAGTCCGAATGACGTCGCAGTGGTGACCCTGGCCTCGGCTGTCCCCGATACCGTGGCGCGTTATCGCCTTTACACAGGCGACACCTCCGATCAACTTTTTACTCTGGCAGGTTACGGCTTCGGCGGCACGGGAGGCACCGGGTACAACAGCACGGAATATCCGTTCGGGACCCTACGTGTCGGCGAGAATCAATACGATCCTTCGGACGAGGGCGACGACCTCATGTATGATTTTGCCGCCGGCGCCTCCGGTTCCCCGGCGGATCCGCGGTATACCGGCGCCGATGAAGCATTCATCGCTCCCGGAGATGCCGCAGGGCCATCTTTCATTGGTGGGGAAATTCCCGGCAGCAGCACGGTTCTCAACAGCGTGCTCGACTCGAATTTCGGAGAAGTTGGACCCGGCGCGAATGTTCCGTATAACCTGGCGTTCATCGAGTCTGCGATGGTCCTGGCCCCGGAACCCAAACTCATGATTGTGCTCGGAATCGCGCTCGTAGCATTGGCCTTGGCGGGAGACAAGCGCAAGCATCATTGACCCTGGAAGCCTGGAGAATCGGCAAATATCGTCCTGACGTACGGTTTGCTTGCGCATATGCGAGATTGCTTCAACCCGTTCGGGTCCAACTTGCCGTTGTAGTTTATGTCCAGCCGATCGAACTCAGCTTCCATAAACTACATGAACTCCCGTTTGCAGATCTTACCGTTTTTGTCCGTATCCGCTCTGAGGAGGAACTGCCTTCCGCGCGCCCATGCCACTTCCTGCCGCGACCAGTGCTGCGATCTGATGACGATCCACACGATATCTATTTTCTTCAGCATAGGGTCCTCTGTTGAATTACGAATCGACCCGGCCAAGTAGTATTAGGAGCCGACTAGAAGAAGAAGATCATGTCGCCTGCGAACATCAACTGAGTCTTCTTCAGTCCGGAATCATAAGCCGGAAGATTGAGGGCATGTTCCCAGCGAAGTTCGGGACGGAAAACAATCGTCGATCCGATCCAGTGGTTCCAGGAGATTTCGGTTTCATGATACGCCGTCTGGAATCCGGTTCGCTGGCCCTTCAGGTCATCGAAATACTCATAGCGCGTGATAATGGCATCCTTCTTGCCAAGCTGCCTGGTGAGGTAAAAGACGCTGGACCATTCCGGAGCAAAGCAGGTAAGTTCGACGGCGTTGTTGCAATAGGCGCCGTTGGAGTTGGTGATCAGTAGAGACGCTGCGTCCGGATTTCTGACATTGGGCGTGTCTTTCATGTATTGGTACCAGGTCTCCCAGGCGAAGTGCCACGGTGAATGGCCGAATTTGTGGTACCAGGTCGCGTAGTAGGCCGCGAGATTGTTGTAGTTATACTTGCTGTCGTTGAGCGAGTTCGCGCAAACATAGACATTATCCCGGCCCTCCTGCCACATGTAAGCTGCGCAGAAATTTCCCGTCAGTTTAGCGTCCGGAGCCCAGGGAGCGGCTTCGCAGCCTCCAGACATACCAGCCTGAATAGTCCAGTGGTTACTCAGCTTGATGGTTGCGTTGATGCCGGTTTGGGTATAGCAATCATACGTGTAAGTTAAGGAATGGCTGTAAGTATAGTTATTGGGCGCCAGTTGCGCTTCAATGTCCGGCAGCGAAATATAGCGGCCGATTCTCACGTCCATCCCATCTGCAACATGCGGGAAGTACAAGTCCAGGTACGCCATCACCGGATCATAGCCGTACTTGTTTCCGATCGTGCCGTTGGCCTTCGGATTATTGAGTAACTGCTGGCTGAAATAGCCCATGGCGGTGGTATACCGGTAATCGAAACCGTATAAGTTGGTCAGGCGGAAGCCCCAATCGAAGTGATCCGTCTGCACCGTGTCCGGAGTGCGTTCAATGTAAAAAGTGGCCTGGTCGAGAATGAACGAATTAGCCACCGCGGCATAAGCGGCCGGCGCGTTGGCATAAGGGCCATCGTGGGAACTGCTGATATTCATTCCCATGTCGGCCCAGCCATAAAGCTGGATATTGGCTTTCTTCCACCATTCACCGTGCGGGCCGGTCTGCAGAGCCGTCGTTAACGGATACTGAGTTGCATTGGGATACCCGATATAAGGCGTGCCTCCCATGGGCCAGACAATAAACGGGAAGGGCGGATTGTCGACTGGCGCAGGATCGCCGCGGAAAGCAGGAGGCGGAGTGTTCGCCGCGACCGGCGCGGGATGCCAGTCATCCCAGTAAGCCCTTCCAAGCCGCTTCCAGAACCCGCCGGTCACGACATTGACTGGAGGGCCGCCGGCTTTGGCCAGCAACGCCAGATCGGCGATCGCAGTTTGTCCCGAGACCACGTCGAGCGAAGCAATGGTCCCGTCCGTAAACCCGACACTATCCGCCGCCACCGAATACTTCCCCGGCTTGACGTCGGAGATCACGTAAGCGCCATGATCATCCGCAGTGACCGCCTTGGTGGATTTATCGTCAAGGTTGGTGATGGTCACGATCGCTTTCGGAAGTGGATTCTTCGCCTGGTCCCGGACAACACCGGCGACTGCCCCCGTTGGTGTTTGCCCTTGAATTCCAAGGGCGGCACAAAGAAGAAATAAGGATCCCATGAGTAAGTGAGTTTTCATAGCAGGTTTCTCGATCAATTAGAACGAGTGTAGGGTGCCCCTGCTTAGGAAGGCATGATGGGAGGATGAGTAGTTTCGATGCCTTCTATAAGAATTTCTAGAGGAAAACGGTATAGATGTCCGCTTACCGGACCACGTGAAAGGCGATGAAGGCGCCTATGTACGCTAGTGCGCTCATATAGCTGAATTGGATGACGGGCCACTTCCAGCCGCCGGTCTCTCGGCGGACCACCGCGATCGTGGAAATGCACTGCATGGCGAAAGCAAAGAAGATCAATAGAGCGACGGCTCCGCCCAGGGTCAGATCGTGCTGTAGCGCGGTCTGCAAGCCCATCGAGTGCGTGTCTGATTCCATGCCGTAAATCTCGCCCAGCGTGCCCACGATGACTTCCCGTGCGGCCAGCGAAGCGATCAGTCCGATGCCGATCTTCCAGTTGAAGCCCAACGGACGGATCACCGGTTCAATCGTGTGTCCAATACTTCCGGCGAAACTCTGATCGATGGGCGGCGGCTGGCCGTTCTTCAGCGGTAGATACTCCATCACCCACAACACCAGCATCACGAACAGAATTACCGTGCCCGCGCGATAGAGAAAAACCTTCGCGCGGTCCCACAATCGCAGCCCCAACGACTGCAGCGTCGGCCACCGGTAGGACGGCATTTCCAGCACGAAGGGAGTGCTGCGGCTCGATAGGATCGACGACTTGAGAACCTTCGCGGTCAGGATAGCCGATGCGAAGCCGAGCACGTAGAGTCCCAGCATGGCCGCGGCCTGAGTTCGCAGGAAGTTGCCCAACACCGGCCGGTTCGGTATGAACGCGGCTATCAGGAGCGTGTAAACCGGCAGCCGCGCCGAGCAAGTCATGAAAGGCGCAATTAATATCGTGGCGATGCGATCGCGCTTGTTTTCGATGGTGCGCGTGGCCAGAATGGCGGGAACTGCGCAGGCATAGGCCGACAGGAGCGGGATAAACGACTTGCCCTGGAGTCCGAAACGGGCCATGGTACGGTCCGCAATCAGAGCAGCGCGCGCCAGGTAGCCCGAGTCTTCCAGAATGCCGATAAAGAGGAACAGCAGCAGAATCTGCGGCAGGAATACCACCACCGAGCCGACGCCTTTCCAGACGCCATCCTCGAGCAGCGAACGCACCGCGGGATTGCCCACATGCGCCCCGACCCATGCGCCGGATTTCGTCAGCAGTTCTCTCAGCCCGTCTCCTAGGTCCCCGGCGCTGAAGATAGTCTGGAAAACGGCGACCACGACCAGCACGAAGATCAGGGGTCCGGCGACTGGATGAAGAAATATGGCGTCCAGCCGTCGAGTCCAGATGGGCGGCGCCGGAGCATGGTATTTCGCATTGCTGCCCACCCGTCCGGCCCACTGCCGGCATTTGGGAACTTCCTGCAAAATGGGAAGCTCTACTCGTTTGGGCGCGGGCATGGCGTCGGAGAGGAACGCGAGAACCTGGTCGAGACCTTCACCGGATCGTGCAGTAACCAACGCCACCGGTGCTCCCAGTTGCTCGGAAAGAGCCACCAGATCGACCCTGCCGGAGCGATCGCGCAGATCGTCGGCCATGTTGAGAATGACCAGGGTAGGCAGGCCCAGGGCCAGGATGGGCGCGGCGAGCATGAGGTGCCGCGTCAGATTGGTCGAATCGAGAACCAGCAGGATGGCTTCGGGACGCGGCGTATCCTTGCGCGCGCCGGTCAGGACATCGCGGGCGACTTGCTCGTCTTCGGAGCGGGCATTGAGGCTATAGATGCCCGGCAGGTCGATGACCCTAACGCTGCGGCCGCCGGGAAGGTTCACCGTTCCCGTGTGCTGTTCGACGGTGACGCCCGGGAAATTGGCCACTTTCTGGCGCAATCCCGTGAGCCGGTTGAAGAGCGTGGTCTTGCCGGAATTGGGAGGCCCGACCAGAGCAACGGTTTTGGCCGCAGTTGCCGGAGGAGGAAGAACGCCCGCGGCAGGGCACCCATGGCACGAACTCACATCGCCCTCTTGGATTCCGATCTCACCGTGAGTTGGGCTGCAGTTGCGCGACGAAGAGCAATCTCCGAACCATCCACCTGGAAGACTCGCGGATCGCCACCGGGCGCGCATTCGCCGGCAGTCACCAGAGTTCCGGGCAAAAATCCCAGTTCCATCAGCCGGCGCGCATCGTCCGCGGGAAGTTCGAGGGCGTGCAGGACGGCTGCGTCGCCTTTGCGCAGATGCAGAAGAGTACGACGGGGTTGTTGGCTACTGAGTTGCAACGTCTTGGAGGACTGGGCGCCGTTCACTCTACTCGCCCGGCTGGTCTTGGACATCTGGCCTCTACCCAAAGATTATAACAGGCTACTGAGTTGCAAATCGGAGGACCGCTGTTTTATGCGAAAAGAGTATCGCTCACCGAGGTAGTCTGGACTAGACGATGGGACATATGGCGCTAGCTGCCTGGAGTTTGGCCATTTCAGCTAAACCGTGGCGCAGACCATCGTTTTTTGTGGTCTGCGGCTGCGCAGCAGCCAGAAAGATAAATCAGATGTCGTAGTACATCGCGAACTCGTACGGATGAGGGCGTAGGCGGATGGCATCGGCTTCGTTTCGACGCTTGTACTCGATGAACGTTTCGATCAGGTCTTCGCTGAACACGTCTCCCCGCAGCAGGAACTGGTGGTCGTCTTCCAGGCAGGTCAGCGCTTCTTCGAGAGATGACGGCATCGAAGGAACGGCTTTTTGCTCTTGCGGAGACAGGTCGTAAATGTCCTTATCAAGGGGTTCGCCGGGATCGGTTTTGTTCAGGATCCCATCGAGGCCCGCCATCAACATCGCGGCAAACGCGAGATATGGATTGGCTGAAGGGTCCGGCGGGCGGAATTCGACGCGCTTGGCCTTGGGACTTGACGAGTACATCGGGATGCGGCAGGCGGCCGAACGATTGCGGCGCGAGTACGCCAGATTCACCGGAGCCTCGTAGCCGGGGACAAGTCGTTTGTAGCTGTTGGTGGTCGGAGCGATGATCGCTGAGAGCGCACGCGCGTGCTTCAGCAGCCCTCCGATATAGAACAACGCCATGTTGCTGAGACCCGCATAACCATCGCCCGCGAACAGAGGTTTATCGTCCTTCCAGATCGACTGATGGGTATGCATGCCGCTGCCGTTATCGCCGAACAGCGGCTTGGGCATGAAGGTCACCGTCTTGCCGTATTGCGCGGCCGTGTTGCGCACGATGTATTTGTACAGCATCATGTTATCTGCCGACTTGACGAGCGTATCGAAGTGCTGATCGATTTCGCACTGGCCGCCGGTGGCGACCTCATGGTGATGGCACTCGATATGGAGACCGCACTTGACCATGGTCTCCACCATCTCGGAACGCAGATCCTGATGGTGATCAGTCGGAGGCACAGGGAAGTAGCCTTCCTTGTAGCGCGGACGGTAGCCCAGGTTATCCTTTTCGCGGTCCGAATTCCAGCGGCCTTCCTCGGCGTCGATGAAGTAGTATCCCGAATGCGCGTTCTGGTCGAAGCGGATGTTGTCGAAAATGAAAAACTCTGCCTCGGCTCCGAAATAAGCGGTGTCACCCATGCCGCTCGCGTTCAGGAAGAGCTCACACTTTTGGGCAATCCAGCGGGGATCTCGCTCGTAATTTTGTTTGGTAATGGGGTCCTTCACGTCGCCGATCATGACCAGGGTCGGCACTTCGGTGAAGGGGTCCATGAAGGCACTAGCCGGATCTGGAATGAGCAGCATGTCGCTTTCGTTGATGGCGGCCCATCCCCGGATGCTCGATCCGTCAATGCCGAAACCGCTTTCGAACGATTCCATATCCAGCTCGCCGATAGGGTAGGAAATATGGTGCTGAAGTCCAGGTATGTCGCTGAAGCGGACATCCAACTGGCGGGCCCCATTCTTCTTCGAAAACGCTAATACTTCCTGCGGGCTCATCTTAGTTCTCCGGAAACCACGTGGCGAATTGTCTGACTTTCATGGTCAAAGACGGAACTACCGATCGATCGCTGGACAGGATCTTCCAAGCTGCTGCGGGCTGGGTTACCACGCGCCTTGCAGTCTCTCTAGACCCACACAGAGTGGACGAACTTATTAGGGTAAAGTCCCCGGGTCAGACGAGCAAGAAGTAAAAATTTATCGTCCGGATCAAAAAAAGAGGGCGGGTATGAGACAAGTGCTCATCCCGCCCGGCTTTCTCTTTGTTTTGGCCTTCCGCCACGGAACTCACGCCGCGAATTTACGGCTTCTTCTCAATGATATTGTTACCGAAAATGAAGCCGAATTCGGCGATGGCTCGGGGCTGGCTTTTGAGGAGACCATTGCGGCCGAACGCGTCACCCGGCGTGAGGTTGGTCGCGTGAACATAACCAACGTCTCCGCGAACAAAGAACCCTCCATATTGAAAGGTGGGTGTCAGCGTAACCGACGTCCCTGAGCTACCCGGACCATACATCAGGTTGACGGTATTGCTCTGTGGGGTCCCCGAACTCGTGATGTATTCAAAGCGCCCGGGAAGCGAAAAGCCGTGTTTGAACGCGTAGCTCAGCAATATCGCACCACCGCTGGTAGATGCGCCATTCTCGACGCCGATCTTCTTGTCAGTCGGCACATCTGTGTACTGAAAGTAAGGCTGGATGATCCAGGAGCCTTTGGTGTAGGTGTAAATGACGTTGTAGATACTGCCATTGTTTTGTACGGGTGTCGCGTAGTTCTGAAAAGCGGTTTGCCCGTAATTTCCACCGGCTACGAAAGACAGGGCATGAGGACCGTTAGTGTAAGTTAAGGAGCCGGACAGCCATGTATAGCGGTTGGAATAGAAACCGTCATTCCAACTCAGAGAGGCCGCGAACTTACCCATCGTCTGATTCAACTGAATTCCGCGATTGACGGCGTTTTCCTGGTTCCATAACAAGCCGCGACTGACGTTCAGGTTTTCAAACGTGAAGGTATACTCGGCGCCGATCAAAGTTGGCAGCGAGCCGATTTCGATGGAGGTGTTCTTCGCCGCCTGCAACTTCACGAAAGCAACCGGCACCGGGCCAAAGAGGTCGCCCATAGTCTTGTCTGTGGCGAGGAATGGCGTGCCCATAGCCGGAATGTTGTAGGCGCCGGCCTGTAAGTAGAACTGAAACCAGCCGTCGGTCTTCTGAATCCACACCTGCCCGTTGCTCAGAGCCGCATTCGTGGCGTGATCGCCGGGCGCGTAGTTTCCGGTCCACGAACCCATGCCGTCAAGAATACCGTTCACAGCGATCTTGCCGAAAGGTCCAGCATCGAATACGGCTGGGGGAAGCATCGATATGGGGCCCGTTACAGAGGGTGTCGAGAGGGCTGCCGGCGCCGCAGGTGCCGCCGGGGCTGGCGTTACTGCGGGAGTTCCACTTTGAGCTGCGGCTGGTTCCGGGGTTGCCGGTGCCTGGCAAAATGCGGTCGCGGCTGATACAACAGTGAACGCGCCAACGGCAAACGCGCGGGTTCCTTTTATAATACTCATGCTTTCTCCATGCTTTCTTTGTTTTTTCCTGATGAACAAATTATGAGTCTAACGGCAGGTGGATGGGAAAGCCAATAGAACTTTTCAATTCCATGAACAATGGATAGTTATCGATAAGTTTTTTGTATTTGGAAGATAGAAAATAACAGGGACAGAAGCGGTAAAGCTAACGACACCAGTATGTTGATTTCACGTCAAGGCTCAGTCTGTGCCAGCGTGCGATGAGTTCCCGCGCGTTGCAGTCAGATATTCCTGGCCTTCGGCCGAGATTTGAAACGTGTAAGTGTCGCCAGGCGCGGCTGCTTCGTCGATTCTGATGAAGGCTGCCTCGAACAGTTCCTCGACAACGGAGACCGGCACCGCTTCGCTCCAGTCGGTATCGGGATTGTCAGGATCGGTGCGTCGGAACGGAACGTCCCGGTCGAAACGACCGTGCAAGCGTCCGCAAGTGCGGCTCAAGTTGCGCAATAGCTGGATCGATTCTTCGCTCAGGTGATTCAACACGTAGTTTATATATTATCTTTTTGCTTTCCTTATGACAAGTTGTGGATCCTGTGATGGCTAGCGCCCCCGTGCGGGTCATCTGGTAGTACCCTCGCCGCGATGGTCAAATGGCCGTCATCCAAACGCGACGACCGTTTGTTGACCAGCATTCTGGTTCCAACTCTACTCTTGAATTTCTTATAAAAAGCTATTGAAAACTCATGTTCCCGCTATGCCTTCCTTAGCAGTTGCACCCTACACTCGTTTTAAATCGACGAGAACCCGCATATGAACACTTACTTACTCACGGGATCGCTTCTGTTCCTATCTGCACTCGGCGAGTTAGCCGCGCAAACATCATTCGTTCCGGCGAAATTTCGAACCAACGCGCAGATGGTATTGGTCCCTGTTACCGTAACGGACCACAACGGGAAGACGTTAGATGGCCTGCGTCCGCAGGATTTCACTATTTTCGACGACGGGGACCGCCAGCAGATCGTGTCTGTAAGCAGCGAGGACGCTCCCTGTTCGGTGGGACTGGTGTTGGACACCAGCGGTAGCATGCGAAATGCAATCAGCACTGCCAAAGACGTCGCGGACGCCTTTTTCAAAACGGCCAATCCGGAAGATGAGTTCAGGCTATTGACGGTCTCCACGCAGCCCGATATGATCTCCGGATTCACGACCGATATTGCAGCCCTCGAACAAAGTGTTCAGTCCGCCCGGACCGGAGGGTTAACCGCCCTCATCGATACCATCTATCTGGGGATTAGTCACATGCGTGAGGCGAGTCGCCCCAGGCGGGCGATGCTGATTCTCTCGGATGGCGTAGATAACCACAGCCAGTACTCGAAGCGCAAGCTGATGCAGGTAGCGGTTGAAGCCGATGTTCAGATCTACACCATCATCCTCGATAGCGGCTTAACCGGCGGGCAGGCGACCACCGTCCCCTTCCGTCCAACACTCGTGAAGAAACCCATCGATCAAGGGCAAGAGAGCCAGTGGCCCCGCATGCTTGAAGAACTCGCGGAAAAGACCGGCGGCCTTCATTTCCATGTGCGCAGCGATGCTGAGGCAAAAGAAGCCGCAGTCAAAGCCGGACAGGCACTTCGCAATGAGTATGTGATCGGCTACCGTCCGCCAGAGGCCGGATACACCGGGAAATGGCATCGGGTGCGCGTTAAATTGCACACCAAAGATGCGAATGTCTACGCCCGCGACGGGTACTACGCCCGATAGCCTTGCTGCGGAGGCTCAAGAGTCGTGTCACAGCGGGACGAAACGCGAGGTCTCTCGGTCCTTGCGAACCTGATCGATCGGGAATACTTGATTGTGGATCACCAGCCAGATCCCCGGCGCCAGTAAGCGCGCCGCCAACAGACTCTCGGTGAGATTTTGCAGGCCATCGCTGCGTTCGAATCCCAGCGGAGTCATAGCGCCGGTGAAGATGATCGGCACGGAAAGGTCCGGCAGGCGCTTCTTGAGGTAGAGGCCGGTCTCGACCATCGTGTCGGTGCCGTGAGTGATTACGATAGGGGAATCCAGGCGCTGACGGACCACTTCCAGAACCTTCGCGCGGTCCTCTTCCGTCATCTCGAGGCTGTCGATGTTCATCACGGATATCGTGTCAATCCCAGCGTCCGGGAGGCGCAGCTGTTTGAGGTATCGGTCGATCTTGGTTTCCAGATTCGCCACTGAGCCCGTGCTTTCCGAATAGTTCTTCTCGATAGTCCCGCCGGTAGCGATGAGATGGATGCGCTGCACGTCTTCCGATTGAATCACACCTGTCGTGAAAGCAATAATCTCCTCTTGACAATATTCGTCATAACGAGTAATGTGAAGTCGTGCCCGGTAAACTGGCGGCTGAGATTCAGCAGACGAAACCGTTCGCGCTCCTGGAAGAGGAAGCCGCGCTAAACATCGTTCGCACCGCGGAAGTGCTGGGCCAGGCGACGGCGGCATTTCTCCGCGACTACGACCTGTCCGCGACTCAGTACAACGTGCTGCGCATCCTGCGCGGCGCGGAGCCGGCAGGCGCGACCTGCAAGCAGATCGGAGAGCGCATGATCAACCACGATCCCGATATCACGCGTTTGCTCGACCGGTTGGAATCGCGCGGTCTGGCTGCCCGCGAGCGAAGTAAAGAAGACCGCCGGGTGGTGCTGACGCGCATCACGCGGCAAGGTCTCGATCTTGTTGCCGGTATTGATCGCCCCGTGCGCGCCTTCCTCAAGGCCCGCCTGGGCAAACTCGATCAGCATGATTTAACTTTGCTGATCGGCCAACTTGAACAGATCCGTGAAGTATTTCAAATCGAAAAGGAGAAACTATGAGTCCCGCAACCGACACTGCCGCTCTCGACCGGCAAGTAAATGAAATGATTCTCACTGGAAAGGCTATGGAAGCCTTTGAAAAGTTCTATTCGGATGACGTAGTCATGCAGGAGAATTCCGAGGAGCCTCGCACCGGGAAGACCGTGAACCGAGAATTCGAACAACAGTTCTTTACATCGGTCGCCGAATGGCACGACGGACAGTTGCTGGCCAGCGCCATTAACGGAGACACATCGTTCTCCGAGTGGTACATGGATATCAGTTTTAAGAACGGCTTCAGGATGAAGTCAACGCAAGTCGCGGTGCGCAAGTGGAAGGATGGCAAGATCGTCCACGAGCGGTTCTTTTACAACAAAGGGTAACGCGGCTATTGCGTAACCGGGGCGGACATCAGACTTTCAGGAAACCGCGGAAATCCTGAGGTCCTCCCTGGTATCCGGGAAATACTTTCTGTACGTCTTTATTGCCGATGTGATTCGAGACCACCTCGCCCAGGACTGCGCGAAAATCTGTAGTCACGGCGAGGTCGCGTTTTTCATATAGCTCATGGTCGGCAAGGCCCGGCCACTTACCGTACACTTTGCCGCCCTTCACCGGACCACCCATGACGAACATCACGTTGGCATGACCGTGATCGGTGCCGCGCGTTCCGTTCTCCTTCGCAGTGCGCCCGAATTCAGACATGGTGACCACCACGACATCATCGCGGAGATCGCCCAGATCGTTCCAGAATGCAGCCAGCGAACCGCCAAAGTCGCGCAGCATATTGGGCAGCGCGTTCATTTCCTGGACATGATGATCCCACCCGCCGTAGTCCGCGAACGCGACTTCCACGCCGACATTCGCTTTGATCAATTGGGCGATCTGGCGAAGACTGTCGGCGAAGCGTCCATTGGGATAATTTGCGCCGTTGGCGGGAGTGTACGGAGTGCCCTGCACTTTTTTCAAGATGGAGACCGCCTCGAACGTTTCCTTGCCGGTTCCGTTGAGGACCTGATCGTCCGTGGACAAGTAGAGGTCTTCGAAGATCTTGGCCGCATTGGCATCGCGCACCTGGAATGAACGCAGGCTCTCGATTGCCACGGCGTCATTTACGCCTCGCAGCGAGCGCGGCAAGGACGCGCCGAGCGCCACCGCGCGCACCGGGGAATGCGGACCTTGCACCTGTAGCAGCGCACGATTCATCCAGCCGCCTTCGATGGATTTCATGCCCGGAGTGCCGGATTCCATGTAATCCTGAGCGTCGAAATGGGAGCGCGTCGGGTCCGGCGAGCCCGCGGCGTGAACCATGGCAAGATGGCCGGCGTCCCAGATCGGCTTGAGCGCCGCGAGTGCGGGATTGAAGCCAAACATGCCGTCCAGATCGATCACCGACTTTTCCTTGTCCACGGCCGCGGAGGGTTGCGGAACCTGCAGAGTCGGCCGAAGTTCGTAGTAGCGCTTCTCACCGTGCGGCACGACGATGTTCAGGCCGTCGGCAGCTCCGCGCTGGAAGACCGCGACCAGGATTTTCTTGCGCTGGGCCGGTGTCTCGGATGCGTACATGGTGCGCTGCAGCCACAGGGGAACTGCTCCAACCCCGACCATCGCGAGGGCTGAATTCTTTAAGAAGATTCGACGATTCAGTGACATGTTTTTACCTGCGTTGAAAATCCGGAGAGCCCAACGTTAAGCCAGCCAGTAGCGCCGTTTTGTCGGGCGCTACGGCGTTGAACGCGACATCCATACCCCGGCGGCCTCGTCCCTGTTGCATACCGGCATCCTGCATAGTGGAGCGTTGATTCACCTGCTGGAGGATCTCGGGATTATCCACACCCATCAGGATGGCCTTCCTGGTATTGGCCGAAAGATCCGTCATCGACAGCTCATGAGCCACATCATTGGGATCCGCCGCGTTCTGATACGGCGTGAGATCCACCTTGATTCCGGGAATACGATTGCTCACCAGGGCGAGCGAAAAGTTCATGCGGCCCAACAGCGCAGCCGAGTTCAACCAGTCGGCGTTTTTGAGCGAGTAGCCGGTCGGCTCGACCTTACGATAAAGCGGCTGGCCCATGACATTCAATTGCTGCGCGAGCAACATGGAGTAATCGACGTCGGCATTGGTGACGCGCAGGGCGCTGGCCATCATCTCGAGGGGTGTCTTTACCTTGGCGTGGAAGTTCTCGGGCGCCCAGAATTCCGGCGAAGTCACCATCGAGCGCATGACTTCCCGCAGGTCGCCATCCGTTGAAAGGAAAGTCTTGGCCATCCGGTCCACCATGGCAGCGGCAGGATTGTCGCTCACAAAGCGCATCGCCAGTTCTTTGGAGATGAAGTGCGCAGTCGCTGGACTCTTGGAAAGCATGTCAAGAACCTTCAGTCCGTCATTCATGCCGCCGCCGGCAGGAATCTTGACGCCCAGCACCACCTTTTCGCCGTTATCATGCAACCGCGCGTCGAATTCAAACTGACCGCCGCGCTGCGGATTGTGGATGGTCCAGCCGGTGAAACAGCGGGAGACTTCAGTAACGTCCTTTTGGGTGTAGCCGCCATCGACGCCGAGGGTGTGCAATTCCATCAGTTCGCGGCCGTAATTCTCGTTCAGGCCGCGCTTCAGCCCCTTGTTTCGATTGTTATTGCCCTGTTCGGAGTTCGCCCCGACCGATTCCCAGTTGTCCAGGTAAAAGAGCATGGCCGGGCTTTCGGCGGTCGCGAGCAACAGGTCGGAAAATTTACCCAGGACGTTTGGCCGGATTCTGTCGCGTTCGTAAGACGTTACGAGGTCGCGATCGGCGCCTTTGTCGAAATAGACGTTGAAGTGGTTAAACCAGAAGTCCGTCAGGACCTCTTCCAATTGCTTGTTGGAGTAAACGGCGCGCAGGAGCTTGCCCTCAGCCAGGTCCTGGTAGACCACCTGTTGACCGCCGTTCAAGATAGTGATCCGGCGGCGTAAGGTGGGCGATGCCAGGGGAAAAAGCATCTGGCGCTGCTGCTGCTTCATGGCATCCAGGACATCGATCTGGGTGGCGTCCGGGAGCGTTTCGAGCGTCTTCACTTTATCGAGCGGCGTACCGTTTTTAATGGCATCCTGCTGTTCCGACGTCAGGCCATGGAGGACGGCATCAAGGTCGGGCACCATGGACATCTCGGCCACTCGCTTCTGCGCGGCCTGGGCTCGGGGTGACTGGTTGGTCTTGGCTTCTTCCTTGATCTTGTAGCGTTCTACCTGCCGACGGATCATCATCCGGGTGAGAGGGTCCTCGGGAAACGCGGCGCGGCCATCGACCATGGCGCGGATCAACTGAGGATTCGGATAGCTCTCGATCATCGCGTCCGCGGGCAGAACCAGGGTGTCCAGCGGCTGAAGCTTGGCCAGCAGCTTGGGATTCTCCTGGATCATTTCGGGATGGAGCTGCACTTCGATCCAGCGGTCGAGTCCGTATTTTTTCACGGCCTCGACGTCGCCGGGACGAGGTCCGTAAGCGAGGCGGTTCAGCGCGTACACGGCCTTCTGGTCCTCGGACATCTGGCTGATTGCCGGAGGCTGGGGCGTGGTGGTCTTAGGCTTTTTGCCGTAAATGGTGAGGGCTGGAACAGCCAGCGAACACGCCAGCGCAAATACGCAAAAAGCTCTACGTGACATTATGAACCTTATCCTCAAACTGCCTACCTGTATTAACGCGTTCGGGCCCCGGATGTCGCGGACATCTTGTAAATCCCTCTTTACAATCGTGTTGGACAACTGTGTCGGACGGGCAAGCTGACCGCTTCTGATGCGGATAATAGCACTTTCGAGCGACAAACGTGAGAGCGTGCCTCGTGGTTCCCTGTGGTCCGGAGTGGTAAGCTGCTGGGGAGAGTTTCTTCTCATCGAGGAAAAGAAAGATGCCATCTATCAGCGGCACGGTGACGTGGTTAAACCGGAAGTTCGATTACGCCGAGACCAGTTCGGGCACCAATCGGGGAATCCAGGTTTCGGAGCAGGGCGTCAAGAACTCCCTCCACAGTTACGCCCTGAAGGTCTACCAACCAAGCGGTACCCTGGGCAATATCCACAACACCGGGAGCGTCTACAACAAGAACCAGGCCGGTTTTTATTCGGGTCTGGCGCTGGCGATTGCGAAGAAGGTGACCACGCAGCAGAAGTGGCCCGCTTCCGGGTGGGAATTTACGTTCGAGAAAGAACAGTTCGTCCTCGAACTCTCCTGACCTCAGGTAGAGCTGGTGCAAGGCGAGAGCGCCGTTTTCCCCGCCCTTTTAGAGGCCGCCGGAATCCTCCAGACGCTCGGTGGCGTGCTCCGGCAGACTTACCGCCTGCGCAGCAGTTGCCAGGCTGCTGCGGAGCCCGCAGACCACAATAAACGATGGTCCGCGCCACGGAGTCCCGGTTGGCGGCGCGGCGGCGAAAACGTACAAACTCGAGCGACAGACTGAAGTCTGTCACACAAAGCTCGTGCGGGATACTGGAATTATGTCGTTTCAACTGGGTGTTTCCTATCGACCGCGCGGTGACCAGGTCACGGCGATCGAGGAATTGACCCGCGGGCTGCGAGACGGTGAAAAGCATCAGGTCCTGCTGGGGGTCACGGGATCCGGCAAGACCTTCACGATGGCGAAAATCATCGAAGAACTGGGTAAGCCGGCCCTGGTGATGGCGCACAACAAGACTCTCGCGGCGCAGCTTTATGGCGAGTTCAAGTCCTTCTTCCCCTCGGCGGCGGTTGAGTATTTCGTCAGCTACTACGACTACTATCAGCCCGAAGCCTACATCCCTTCGAGCGACGTCTATATCGAGAAAGAGGCCACCACCAACGCGGAACTCGACAAGCTGCGCCTCTCCGCCACGCGCTCACTATTCGAACGCCGCGACTGCGTCATAGTCTCCAGCGTGAGCTGCATCTATGGCTTGGGTTCGCCGGAAGCCTACTACGGGATGCTGCTGATGCTCGAAAGAGGGCAGAAGATCACGCGCAAGGAGATCGTATCGCGCCTCGTCGATATTCTCTACGAACGCAACGATGGAGATTTCCGTCGCGGCACTTTCCGCGTCCGCGGCGACGTCATCGAACTGATGCCCACCTACGACGACTACGCGTACCGCATCGAGTTGTGGGGTGACGAGATCGAGAGCCTGTCACAGATCGATCCTCTTCTCGGACAGGTACGCCAGACTTATGTCCGGCTGCCCATCTATCCCAAGACACACTATGTGATGGCTGACGAGACCAAGGAGTCGGCCATGGCGTCGATTCGCAAAGAGCTCGAAGAGTGGCATCCCGAGCTGATCCGGCAGAACAAGCTGATCGAGGCGCAGCGCCTCTGGCAGCGCACCATGTTCGACCTCGAAATGATGAAAGAGATCGGCTACTGTCACGGCATCGAGAATTACTCCCGCCATTTCTCCGGACGCCTGCCGGGTGAGCCGCCGCCGACGCTGCTCGATTATCTTCCGGCGGATTCCATCATGTTCCTCGACGAAAGCCACCAGACCGTCCCGCAGCTTCACGCCATGTTTCACGGCGACCGGTCGCGCAAAGAGGTGCTGGTCGGTCACGGCTTCCGCCTGCCGAGCGCGCTCGACAACCGGCCTCTCACTTTCGAGGAATTCGAGAACCGCGTGAACCAGGTCGTCTATGTGTCGGCTACGCCGGGTCCTTATGAGCTGACCAAGTCGGCCGGTGTCGTGGTGGAGCAGATCATTCGCCCGACCGGCCTGGTGGATCCGGAGATCGAAATTCGTCCGATCAAAGGCCAGGTGGATGATCTGTTGGGCGAGATTCGCAAGCGCGAGCAGAATAACCAGCGTGTTCTGGTGACCACGCTGACCAAGCGGATGGCGGAAGATCTGGCCGAATACTATTCCGAGATCGGCGTGAAGTGCAACTATCTGCACTCAGAAGTGAGTACGCTCGACCGTGTCAAGATCCTGCGCGATCTGCGTCGCGGCGAGTTCGATGTGCTGATCGGGATCAACCTTCTGCGCGAAGGTCTGGATTTGCCGGAAGTCTCGCTGGTAGCGATTCTGGACGCGGATAAAGAAGGCTTCCTCCGCTCCAGCGGAGCGCTGATCCAGACGATAGGGAGGGCTGCGCGCCATCTGGAAGGCCGCGCGATCCTCTACGCCGATGTGATGACTGACAGCATGAAACGCGCCATCGAAGAAACGCGCCGCCGGCGCAACACGCAACTCGACTACAACGAGCGCAACCATGTCATACCGCAGTCGATCATGAAGCCCATCGACCTGAGCCTGATCGCTATCGCGGAGGGGGATTATGTCACGGTGCCAGTCGAGCGGGAGGACGATGTTGGCGATCTGTCGCCGGCGCAACGGGAGCAGTACATCACCGAACTCGAGGAGCGCATGCGCGAAGCCGCGAAGAAGTTCGAATTCGAAAAGGCGGCGCAATTGCGCGACAAGATTAAGGATCTGCGATTGAAGGACGTGGCTGGAATCGGTATTCCAGGAGCTTGATCCAAGGCTGATAACACGGTCGCCATCGTCGATCCTGAACGCGGCTGCGGCCAGGATTGACCGTCCCACCGCACTAAACTAATCTTTTTGGAGCATCACTTCCGTCGACTTGATGACGACCGTGACCTTGTCTCCCTTTTTGAGGGCAAGCTCTTCCGCACTGCGCCGGGTGATCACGCTCTCGATGTGGCTCTTTCCGACTTTGACGTCGACATGAGCCATGATCTCCCCAAGTTTCACATCGACTACTTTACCTTCGAGCTGGTTTCGCGCTGATATTGGCATGACCTTATGATGCCACGGCTTCCCACTTGCCGGATTGCGCCGACTTGAAAATCGCGTCGATCACGCGCATGTTGCCGATGGCCGTCTCGAGGCTTACCGGAACCTCGCCTTGACCCAGCACAGCCTTCGAGAACGCGTCGCCCTGAATGGTGTACTGATCGAACGGTCCCAGTTCTTCGACGCGCCGTCCGCCGCCGATCAGATCCCGCCCGTCATCCACGATGACGCGCATGGTCCGGTCATTGAGCGTGTTGAAAGGAATCTCCAGCTCGACGCGTCCCTTGGTCCCCACGAACTTCATGAACTGGTGCGGCGAGATTTGCGTGCTGCAGGTGAACACCGCCGGGCCGAACGGATAATCGAGGATCGCCGATGCCAGACGGTCGGTGCCCATTTGCGGATCTCGTTCGATGATCGCCGCCACGCGCCGCGGTTCCTGCCCCGATACGAAACGCGAGGTGAAAGTGGGATAGCAGCCGATATCCATGATGCCCCCGCCGCCGTATTCCAGGATGTTGCGGATGTTTTCCGGATCGGTGTTGGTGTAGCTGAAGAGTCCGATGACCGCGCGCAGGTCGCCGATCTCGCCCGATTGGACGATCTCGCGCAGCCGGAGCCACTGCGGCGTGGTCCGCACCATGAATGCTTCGCCAATCTTGACGCCGGTGCGATCGCGCACGGCGATGAGCTGTTCGGCTTCGGCCGCGGTCATCGCGATCGGTTTTTCGCAAAGGACATGCTTACCCGCTTCGGCAGCCTGGATAGTCCAAGGCACATGCAGATGATTGGGCAGCGGATTGTAAACGACGTCGATTTCGGGATCGGCCAGCAGTTCCTCGTATGAACCGTAGGCGCGCGCGATTCCGAGAGTCTTCGCCGCCTCCTGCGCCTTCGTGAGATCACGAGATGCGATGGCCGTGACTTCAGCCGATTCACAATCCTTCATTCCGGGAATGACGCGGCGCACCGCGATTCCCGCCACGCCAAGCACACCCCAGCGGACTTTTTTCATATTCGTAGCCATGACAAAGGCACAGACTGAAGTCTGTGTTGCGAGTTACATCTTATAGCGGCCGAGGTCCTCGTCGTTGAGGCCCTCCAGCCAGCGGCGAAGTTCTTCGTTGTTGACCTTGTCGGACACCGACGTCGTGGCCTTGGACGACTTCAGCACCGCGTCTTCCACGAAGATGGGGCAGTCCAGGCGCAACGCCAGCGCCAGGGCATCGCTCGGCCGCGAATCCACGCTGAAATCAGTTCGCCGTCGCGCTCCAGCCAGATCAGCGCGTAGAAGGTATCTTCCTTCAGCTCGTTCACCACTACTTTGCGGATGCCCGTATGCAAACCGAGCAGCAGGCTCTTGATCAGGTCGTGCGTCATCGGCCGGGGTGTCGAGACCTTCTCGATTTCGAGAGCGATGGCATTCGCCTCGTAGACGCCGACCCAGATCGGAAGCACCGTGTTGCTACCGACGTCCTTTAGGATGACGATCGGCATATTGGTGACGGGATCCATCATCAGCCCGCGAATTTTCATCTCGACTTCCATCGCTTCGTCCCCTTCCCTAAACCCATTACATCACACAGATCGCACGCGTATTGGTGAGGCTCTCACCCACCAGCGAGTTGGGACCCGCGCGCGTCACCCGCACATCGAGATAAGTGCCGACCAGCCCGGACTCAGGCACCGCTGATCCGTCGCCTTCGTGAACGAAATTGAGCGTGCGGTTCTGCGATGTCCGGCCGATCCACTGGCCCAGCGCCTGGTGGCGGCCCTCCACGTGGACCTGCTGCACTTCGCCGATCAGTTGCGAATTGCGGCGGATCTGGATCGCGCGCTGCCGCTCGTTGAGCGTCACGATCCGCCGGGTCTTTTCCTCTTCCGGAATCTGGTCTTCCATATCCAGCGCCGCCGTGTTGGGCCGCGGCGAATACTTGAAGCTGAACAGCGAATCGTACTGCACCTCGTCGAGCAGCTCGAGCGTGTCCTCGAAGTCCTTCTCGGTCTCGCCGGGGAAGCCCGACGATGATGTCGGTGGTGAGCGCGATATTGCGGCGCGCGCTCTTCATCCACTCGATGCGCCGCATGTACTCGTCGCGCGTGTAGAGCCGCTGCATCGCTTGCCAGCACGCGGGTCGATCCCGACTGCACCGGCAGATGCACGTGATCGCACAGCGTCGGATTGGCATCCATGGCGTCGATGATGGCTTTGATGAAATCGCGCGGATGGGAAGTGGTGAAGCGCACGCGGCGGATGCCCGGGATCTGTCGCCACGCGGTCCAGCAGCGTGGCGAAATCCCAACCCGCGGGCGACGGATCGCGATAGCTGTTGACGTTCTGGCCCAGCAGCTGGATTTCGGTGTAGCCGGAGTCCGCCAGGCCGTGCGCTTCGGCCATCACGCTGGCGCTGGTGCGGCTGCGCTCCGGCCCGCGCGTGAACGGCACCACGCAATAGGCGCAGCTCTTGTCGCAGCCTTCGATGATGGTGATGTAGGCGCGATGCGGATTGTCGCGGCGCGTGAAGGGCGTGTCGAAGGCTTCGTCGGTGTCGAGGCTCAGGCCGGTGACGCGGCGGTTGCCGGCTTCGAGCTGCACCAGCATCTCGCGGCAGCTTGGTGTAGCTGGCCGATCCGGCCACCAGGCTGACGTGCGGCGCGCGCTCGAAGATCTTCTCGCCCTCCTGCTGCGCCACGCAGCCGAGCACGGCGAAAACCTTGCCCTTGCCGGCATCGCGCTTGAAATGCTGCAGACGATTGAATACCTTTTGCTCGGCCTTGTCGCGAATGCTGCAGGTGTTGTAGAAGACGTAGTGAGCGGCTTCGGGCGTATCCACCTGGGCGTAGCCCTGATGCAGCAGCGTGCCGACACCTTTTCGGAGTCGTGCGCATTCATCTGGCAGCCGAATGTTTCGATGTAAAAAGTTTTATCCACTGAACTACTCCTAGTTTAGCTGTGCGGAAGCGGATTTATCGGACCGGGCTGCCGGGCCTGCCGGGCCCCGGACCAGGGCGTCCGCCACAATCCTTCACGGAAAACGAAAGTCCTGACCGCTCAGCGCAGCATCCCAGGCAAATCAAAATTGGGGCGGGACACAGCCTGCGCGGACTTGTGCGGCACAAAAGCAAAAAGCCGAGGGCCGTAGATCAACGCAGATGAACGCGGATAACGCAGGAGGTAAAGGAACTCGCCGCGGTTTGGCCGCCGGCCAGCCTCGCTATTTTCGGGACGAGGCCGATTTAGCGGACCGAAGCGGACAGCTGCTGGAGAAAGGCGTTTATGTCCGGCTTGATACGGTTGGCCGACAGGGTCTTACCGGCGTTCGCGAGAGTGTCCTGGTAGAGGATTTCTCTATCCACTTCCGGGTTCGAAAAAACGAAGCCAATTTCCTGGAGGTTGATGTCACGGCCTTCTTTCTGGTCGGCGCGGCGGACGGTGACGGCGTCGCGCATCTCGGACACCTCACGGGTCAGGCGGGTATCGATCAGGTTGCGGGCCTCCTGGAGAGTGGTGGAGTACTGCTTCTTCAGGCGGGACTGGTGCTTGCTCATGATGTCGAGGGCTTTGAAGTCGGGCACGTCGGCAGAGAGGATGGCGACCTCGATACGTGCGCAACGCTGGAGGCGCCATTGGGTGTCGCAGAGAAACTGGACGAGTTCCGTCTCCGGGACACAGCCGGGGGCAAAGCTATCGAACATGCCCTGGCACATGGTGAGATAGGCGGCTTCGTCCTCTCCGGGGAGCAGGACGGATTTGGCGGTTAAGCCGTGTTTCAAAGAGTTTTGAGAGGACGCCGCTTTGCCGGTGTCGGTGCGGGGTCCTGAGGAGTTTTGCGAATTAGCGATGTTGGCGGTGATTTGAGCAGCTGTTGCCATGAGAGTTTCCTTTCGGTCGCGTGAGATTCACTTTCTGATTTATTGGTAACGCGAGGTCAAGCGTGGAGTTAACGCTGACTGGCTGGAAGTGACTGAAAGGGCTGGAGAGAAATAATTTCAGGCGGGGTGACCACTCTGGTTGGAGGTTTCGAAGAAGGGGGATTAGGGACTGGCCGGGTTCCGGACGGATTGCCGGATCCTCCACGCGCGCGGTTGCAACTGCTTATCGCGTGTCGAATGGCCGCATGGTCATTTCCAAGAGGTGGTGCGGCTGCGGCCCACAGAGCGGCGTTTGGGTACACGGGTGCGGTTTGGGGCACGCACGCGCTGCGGCGTTGCAGCTCCCAGGCGAGCCCGGGAGTGGGTGCGCGTCAGGAAATCACTTCATTACAGGAAAATCCGCCACACTTCCTGAACGGCGTCGTCGGCCAATTTTCGCCGAGAACTACTCGCTCCCAAACTGAGCCCTAAGGCAAGACCCGACCAGGCCGCACGAGGTCGCCGGCAAAATCCCGCATGTGCCCATACGCAAAATTCACAACCTTCCCGGTCTCGAGCCGGGCGTTACAATCGTTCCTTCTCTTTGAAAAGCAGAGCAAACAGATACTCCTTGGCGGCTTCCGAGTCGCGAGCGGTCTCCCATCAGACGAAGGCAGAATTGGCGCGGTTGACCTGTGCTATGGCGTCGGCAGGGTCGAGCGGGTTTTCGAGGTTGTAGTCGGCATCGTATCGAGCCTGCTGCAAAATGATAAAGGATTGAGCCACCTTTGTTAGCTCAGTGCGTCTGATGACTTCAATCGAGTTGGAATCGCCGGGATCAGTACCGATACCGATGCTTTTGATGGTCGCGCCTGAAACCTTCTGCATTCGCTCGTGTTCTAAGCTGTCCCTTGACAATGGCGAATAAAAGGCGAATACTGGTGAGGTGTTGTTCGACGATTCTCCCCCATCGTCGCTGACCGGCATTGCCAGGCTGGCCGCACGGAGTCCCGTGCTTGAAGCCAAGTCGCGGGTGCGCTACTTCGAAATCGAAACGCGCAGCGTCCTGAATCGTACCCGGCCTGGCATGCCGTTCTGCTGGACCATCAATCCCTATCGCGGATGTGAATTCGGATGTAAATACTGCTATGCCCGCTACACGCATGAGTTCATGGGAATCGACGACGCCAGGCTCTTCGAGGACCAGATTTACGCCAAGAGCGACCTGGCGCCGATTCTGCGCGGCGAATTGCGTAAAGTGGACCCGGCGCAAGCGATTGCCATAGGCACCGCGACCGATCCTTATCAGCCCGCGGAAAAGCGGTTCCGGCGCACTCGTTCAATTCTCGAAGTGTTTGCGGCGGGGCGGGGACGTCGGCTATCCATCACCACCAAGTCCGACCTGGTGACGCGCGATTTGGATCTGCTCAAAACGATCGCGGAGGGTAACTCGATCAGCGTGAATATCACGATCACGACGCTCGATCGGGAACTGGCGCGGCTGCTGGAACCTCGGGCGCCACGGCCGGATTTGCGGCTCAGGGCCGTGCGCACTCTGGCTGAGGCGGGAATTCGGGTAGGCGTGTTCCCTAATCCGATTCTGCCGATGATTACCGATTCGGAGCGCCGCCTGGACCGGCTCGCCTGCGCCGCCCGGGACGCGGGGGCCAGTTATTTTGGAGGCGGTTTGCTGTTTCTGATGCCGGCCGCAAGAAAGGTCTTCTTTCCGTTTCTCGCGGAGCGTTTCCCGGAATTGCTGGCCCGCTATGAGGAGCGCTATACGAAGAACGTTTACCTGCGCGGCGGGTATGCCGACATGATACGAGAACGCGTACGGGCGATCCGGGTGCGCCATGGCTTGAATAACGGACCGATGGAGCATATGCCGGCGGGGGTCGAACCAGAGCAGCCCGCACTGTTCGAACTGCAGTGAAGCCCACCTGGTACTAATTTGCAAAAGTTCGCGTAACGGAAGTCGTTGCTGAGCCGCGCGCGTAAGCAAGCGGTCTCGGGACGGCAATTTTGCAGTAGGTACCAGCAACTCGACGATGACCTTTTCGCCGACCACTAGATCGGCCACATACTCGCCGAGGTACTTCCCTTTGTAGAGATACGGAATGAAACCTGAGCCTTGGCGCAGACACCCCGTAGAGCAAGCCCATGGATCAGAACTCGTTCGTAGACCTTCTCCAGGAAACCGGCGCCGATCACGTTGGCCACCTCGAAGGCAGCGCCAATCACGACCTCGGTCAGATCTGATTCCCATTCGTGTGCATCCGTGTCTATCCGTGGCCCCATTGGTATGAGTGGCGCAAGGTGGGCGAAAACCTCAGAAAAAATGTTGCTCAGGCCACGGATGGACACGGATGCACACGAATCCCATTGTCCAGTTATTTCGTGGACACTACACATTTCGTGGGCACTACAGTAGGAGTGTCCCGACGCGGTAGGACTGGGAGGCGACCTCGGGGTCGCTGGCGGACGAGGCGTCCGCCCCACAGAGCAGCACAGCCGTTACCGAAAGAGGACCTAATTTGGTTTTTGGTCCATCCAATGGACGACGTCGCCCGGCGATTGCAGTTCACCTTGCAGAATGGCTGTTAGCAGAGATCGCGTTCGGACGGTCGGAAAGACTTCGTCGTATTGCTCTCCTCGCGATTCGCCGGGCAGCTTCAGCACATAGGGGATTCGGGGGTCGTACTTGCCGTCCAGCGCCGCAGACGCGCGAAACGAGTGATCGGCGGTCACCAGTACCGTGGTCTTCTCCCATAACCCACAACGCTCCATGGCCTCGCGCAGTTGGCCCAGGATGCGGTCCGCGAGCGCGAGACTGTCGATATACCCGGATAGCGGGCTGTTCGAAATGGTCATGGTTTGGCGGAAGCGGTCATAAACGGGCGGCGGGTGGGGAACCGGGAAATGCAGGAACACCAGCCCCAGCCGCGGATCGGACACCGCCTGTCTCGCGTGCTGCAGATTCGCCTGGACAGTGTCGATGTGCCCCTTGATGGTTAGGGATTGTCCGAACGGCGAAAGCAGCGAGGTCTCAAACAGGCTCCGGTTCTGATTTAGCAGAATCTCCCTAAACTGCCCACCAGTCGAGTTCATCTGGTTGCTCATGGCTGTCCAGTCGCACACGCTCAAATCGTCGTTGAGCACACGGCAATAGGGGAGATACCAACCCACGACGGCGGAGTTGTACCCGAGTTGCCGGGCAGTTGAGAAGATTGTCTGGCTGGAATTCCACGGTCCCGGGCCGGCCGAGTCCGAATACGCGATTTCAGCGCGGCCGGGTCCCATGGGACGAAGCTCACGTATGGTTGCGCCATGCAGCAGAGCGGGCACGGACCCGCCCGTCCAGTTCGCCGGGGGTAAGGCGTGCGTCAAGTGGACGGCGCCGGCGGACAGCCGGTCGAAAGCGGGCAGCAGAAGCGTTTTCGGGCGTTCCGGAAAAGAGAGCCGGTAGTCCATCTCGTCGAAGATGATCCACACCACCCGCGGAGATCCCGGAATTTGCGCCGTGGCAGCGCGCTCCTGGAACGGGCGGAGCGGCCTATTGGCGAAGGAATCCGGCTGCGCGCTCAGCAGCCGCCAGCCGGTTGCGGCGAATTGCAAGGCCAGCAACGGAGTCGTAAGGAACAGCGTGGAGACTGCGGCGGCCTGTACTCTTGCGCCAAAACGCCACACCACGACAATCAGAATCAGCAGGGCAAAACTGATGAGTGCCGTGACGCCACGTGTGCCCACGACGACGAACAGCCCGGCTCGCAGGAGTTGGAGCCGCGTCGACATAACGGCACGGAGGGCATTCAACGGGATCAGGCAGACCAGAAAAAACGCTGCTCCAGATAGAACGGGGGGCACTCGATAGCGGCGCAGCCATTGCAACATCGCCCAACTCACTGCCGCCCACACCAGGATATTCGCCCACACTGCAAGATAGGCGGCCGCGGGCGGAGGGCGAAAGAAGAAGAACGAATCGGCGGCCGAATAATCCACCAACTCGCTCCACACCCGCGCGAAACAGAAATTGGCGAACAACAAGGCCAGAAGACCGTCGCGCCAGCGACCGCTCACAACCTTCTCCGAAGCAGATACAGGACCCGGTGCGCACCGGGAATCGGGTAGCGCTTCACGATCTGAAAGCGCTCCGCCGATGCAGTCTCAAAATGCCAGGAAGTGAGGTGGGCGTACAGTTCCTGGCGTCCGCGGACCAGACGCTGAAACATGGGGTCTTCGGGTTCCACCCACTCGACGATCAGCCACTCGCGAGTCAATTCCGCGGCCTGGGACAGCAATTCATCCAGTGGAATCCGGCTGGTGATCAGCAGATGATGGAGGATGGCCAACATCAGGACCGCGTCGAAATGTCCGCGCGCCCGATCCAGGAAGGCTGCGTTCTCCAGATTCCTCCAACCAGTCGCCGGAGTGGGCCGCGCAAAGTCGATGACCAGGGGCAGAATGGGCAGGGATGAAGCATCGGCCCGGCGCCATAAGGCCCCTACCGCGGTCGCGTCCGAGTCGATGGCGACCACTTCGGCTCCGCATCGCGCCGCCAGTTCGCTGAACCGTCCCGTGTTGCAACCGACGTCCAGAACCTTGCCCGCGACGCATTGCCGTAGTACGGTTTCCACGAACGCCGTTTTAGCCTGCAGATGTTCTGCGCGGTAAGGGCTCTCTGAGACGAGGTAACCGGACCAGGCTGACACCCGGCGTTCGCGTGGCGCCAAGCCGCTCAGTTTGTTCCGCAGGCTCTTTAACAAACGGCCGAGCACAAAAATGCCTGTTTCTTCGTCGAGTGAGGGCCCCGGCCGGTACATGGCTGCGCTCTCCTGATCCGCCAGCCAGACGGGCGCAGACACCAGGGTGAGGCAGGGTTGTACCAGCCTCCGCGGCCAGGAGAGTGCGGCATAAACCTCTGCCGGTTCCAACCCTTCGCGGCTCGCCATGAAGACCTGGTGTGACGGGCGGATGCAATATCGGTCCGCGGCCAGTGGAAGCAGGAACGTTCTGACGAATTGCGCGAACGGGCGCCAGACAAGATCGGCAGGATCGCGCCTTTCGATGGAGAGCGCGTCCACCAGGATCGGCTTCGGCCCCCGGAACAGCACGTTGTACGGCGTGGCGTCCTTGAGTTCGAAGCCTTCCGCCAGCGCTTCCTGCGCCAGTTCGATGGTGAGCGCACCGGCTGCGTACAGCATCTCGGGAGGCCATTCGTCGGGGAAACTGGGGAAGGCAATCTTCTCGTGTTCGACGATCTGATGGTCCGCGAAAGCCGAGTGGAGCGTTCGCAATTCCTCGCGTTGCGCGAGTTCCGCACGTTCCACCGGCGGCAACGCGCGAGTCTGAATAAACCGGCCGCCCGCGATCCAGCGCCGGGCAGTCGGAGTTGCGAGGAACCGAGTGAGGGTGTCGAATGCTGCGGGGCGTACGGCGCGCAGGAAACGCCCGCCCGCGCAAAATGCAAACCCCGAGGGATCACGAAACGACCGGGCCGGAGTGTGATGCGAGCCCTCCACTGTGGGGGATGGCGTCATCTCACCTGTCGACACACCGCTGCCCCCTGATAAAAACAATTCGCGAGGCGCAATTTACTGCACTCTGAGGGAACCCGCGTGCGATTCCCGACTGCGCTTTGACCGGATGGTGAATAACCGGCGGAATCTATAGATCGCCGACAGAATGATCGCAACCGCGACTTGAACGAGGAAGAGGCCTGACCCCGGATCCGTGTACATGTATGCAAGAACCCAGAACTTTCCCCGGAGTTGCTATAAGTTATAGAAGTTCCAGTACTAAGGTCCCCGGGCGCCAGGTCAAGGACGAGGAGATTTATGTTGCTAAATGGAGTTATACCTTCCGATGTGTAAACTCAACGCTACATCGGAATTGATTATGTCCGGGAAGATTCATGTTGAACCTGTGTAACAACTCTCGCGCGTAGGATCGCTGCTACCGTTTGGATTTACTTACCTTCGCGTATGGCGGCAAGTGTTAAGGGAGGACAAGCATGGGCCGCGGCGACTTACCTAGGGGAAGTCATAGGAGGGCGCCTGAATGTGCGGCACCCGTGAGCTCACTCAGAGCTTTGAGCGGCCAAAGGGCAGGGACATACGACGGAAGTGCCGCAATGCGCCGGCCAGCCGATTGGCAGTTATTCGATTCGCCCCCCAATACTCATCCCGAGATGCCGCCTTGGCGATCAGTTCAAGGTCTTACCGCCGTCTGACCGATCGCAAATCCGAAGTAGGAACATGGCCAAGCTCCATTGCAAAGTCCTGACAACGGGCCATTCGTCTGACTCAACAGTGCCGTCTTCCTGCGCCGTCCGCTTATCGATCGAGCGCGGGTGCAAAGCGTTTGTGGCGGCACGTCGGACGTAAGCTCAAAAGTTCGTTCCAGGCTGAGTAACATAACATGCGCCGGAACTCAAGATGCGCAGGTGATATACAAATGCCAGCAAGCGGCCGCAGACGGGCAGATCCTAAGGTGCAGCCGCGATTTGTTCAGACATGCGTGTCTCTAAAACTTCAAATATGTTTGTGTAGTTCGAAGCGGCACGATATTCCTTTCATCGGATATTGACTTCACTTAAGTTTACTGATACACAACTCAATTAGTATCACTCAGGATCTCGAATAGGAAAGGGAGTTTTTCTATGACTAAGTGCCACGTGGCAGTGTCAGCTATATGTGTGGTCTGCCTCGCGCTTCTCACGAACAATTTATTTGGCCAAGCATCGGAACGCGGTATCATCACCGGCGTCATACGCGACTCATCGAACGCCGTCGTTCCAAACGCCAGAATCACGGTCACTAACAATGCCACTAGCGTGAATGTAAATGTAGTCAGCAATACTGTGGGGGAATTTACCGTGGCTAACTTGCCACCGGGCCCGTATTACGATGGACCAGGGTATGCCGGCATGGACGGCGCCGCCGTTCATCAACCCCTCGGTCGCCAACGGCACGAGCACTTCCTGGTTCCAGGGACAGGAAACGACTAAGCCGCCCGCTTACGACAACATCGCATTTTCCATTCAACGCCAAATCGGGAGTTCAATGTTTATTGATGCTGCTTACAGCGGCGTAATGGGCGAGCATCTGCAAGCGCAGTTGCTGCAATACAATTCACTTCCCGGCAGCGACCTGAATATGTTCGGCTCGACGGTGAACTCGATTAACGTGCTGAACAGTGTGGTTGGATCGCCTCTCGCGAATCAGTATGGTATCACCGCGCCGTGGACGTGCAACTCCTCCAGCCCCAGTAACTGCGAGAGCTTCTCCAGCCTTTGGGGAACGCGCGGAACGGTCGCGCAGGCTCTCCGTCCGTACCCGCAATACACTTACATCGACACTTATGCGGGCCAAGGCGACCATAACGGGCACTCCACTTACAATGCCCTCTATCTGAAATTCGAGAAACGCCTGTCGCATGGCATAACCTTCCAATCGTCCTACGCTCTCTCGAAGCTGCTAACCGATGCCGACACAGCTTGGGGCGAGGGTTATGCAGCCGATCAATTCAATCGTGGTCTGGAAAAGTCGATCGGCGCATATGATGTAACGCACGACTTCAAATTCGCCGGTGTTTACGATCTTCCATTTGGGAAAGGCATGCAGTATCTTACTTCCGGTCCGGCGGCCTGGATTGTTGGAAATTGGCGGATCTCCAGCATCAACGTGTATGACTCCGGCACTCCTATCGCCATTAGCAGTTCCCAGTCGCTACCGATTTACGCCAGCGGCGCGGGCGGACGAGTGCCGGTTTATGTTTCCAGTTATAACGGCTGGCAGGCGAGCTACCCGGGCGGGTACAATCCGTCGGACGGCAGTTATTTCGTTCCCATGTGTACGCTGGCCCAGATGCAAAACAATTCGTGCAGCGGTCCGTTCCCGTATCAGGGCGATATCAACAATCCGAACAACAGCCTGCTTGGTCAGGGAGTGGGGATCGGCAACTCCACGCGGTACAATCCGAAGCTTCGCTATCAACCAAGTCTGAACGAAAACATGTCGTTGACGCGGTCGTTCCCGGTTCGCGAACATATGCGCTTCGAATTCCGCGCCGAAGCGTTCAACGTGTTCAACCGGGTCCGTTTCATACCGAACAATTTTACGCTGCAGAGTCCAACATTTGGCCAGGTGGCCGGAGCGCTCAGCCAGTTCAACACACCGCGCCAGTTGCAGTTGGCGTTGAAGTTCTATTACTGATATGAGACGACAGGTCAGGTACCTGCTTTAATTGTTTTTACGTAACGAAGTTTTGGGCTGGTAGCAACCGACTATGCGGCCCGGACTTTCAGGCATAATCTGATCTTCTGCCAGCCGCAGGCTGCCTGCTATTCACCCGACCGACTCTATGCGCGCGTGGTCGAGGTCATGCGGAAGGTTGGGGCTGGAAAGGTAAGGGTGTACCGACATCACGCCGTCTATCTACCCCCACGCGTTGCCAGCCGACGGGGAGGGCGCGGCGAAGATCTGGAACGATGCCATCGCGGATGTGGTGGCCGAGAAGCCGGAGAATCTGACGCGAAGCGGAGGATCGCAAATGTTTACGCGCCCTCGCAAAGTCTGTGGAGGTGTCTGAAAAGAATGGCGGGGACGACGGGGCTCGAACCCGCGACCTCCGACGTGACAGGCCGGCGTTCTAACCAACTGAACTACGTCCCCGCTTTGGCGGGCAAGTACCAAGTTTACCACGGGTTCTGCCTGGGCACAAATCTTGTGCTTAGATGGGACTATGCGTAAAGTCCTCCTGATGACACGTGGCGGAGGCGAGAGGTGAATCAAATGCTTTACATGCCCGACCTCAATGATTGGCTCCATCCAGAATTTTCATGACGATCCCTACGAATTGACGCAACGGGCGGAAGCCTATATTGCGTCAGGTTAGAAAGCGACCGTCCCAGCGCGCACCGGTAGCAGAGTTTCCGTCTTTTCTATTGACTTCGCGGCCTATCTACGGTAAGTTAGGTGCGTCCCGGGTCGTTCCTTTAAGCGTGCGTCAAGTTTCCGTGCGTTCCCGAACTGCCTGTTTTGCCCCTGTTGTCCTCATCTCCAAGTCCGGAGAACTTGACCCAAATACTGTGCCCGATTCGTGTGGTTGACGCTGCGCGCGACGAAGTAGTCTGTCGCAGTTCGCCGCTCAATCTGTTTAGTACGAGCGATATGCTTTCCGGCTGGCCCATAAGCCGCCTCACAACTTTGGCTAGGAGAACAGACGTGACAATCAATTCACAGGACATGAAAGAGTTTTTACAACGCGGTTTTACGCGCCGGAATCTCGGGCAGATTGCCACCATGATGGCTGGTGCAGCGGCCCTGCCGTTTTACAACGAACCAGCATTGGCGCAGTTATCGCGCGTGGCCAACATACCACCGGACGCGGTACTGATCAATGCCAATGAGAACCCGCTGGGACCGTGCACGGAAGCGCGCGAAGCGGCCCATAATATGGTAGCTAAAGGCGGGCGCTACCACTACGACGAAACCGACAAAGTAGCCAAGATCCTTTCCGAACAGGAGGGCGTGAAGCAGGACTATATTCGGATCTATGCCGGATCGAGCGCGCCCCTGCACCAAACCGTTCTGGCGTTTACAACACCCACGAAACCCCTGGTGATTGGCGACCCCGGCTACGAGGCCGGTATGCGTGCGGCCAAGTTCATCGGTTCGCAAATCATTGCGGTGCCGCTCCGAAAGGACTTTTCGCACGACGTGAAGGCCATGGTGGCGGCGAGCAACGAGACCGGCTTGTTCTACATTTGTAACCCAAACAACCCGACCGGTACCTTGACCAAGAGGTCGGACATCGAATGGCTGGTAGCCAACAAGCCCAAGGGTTCGGTAGTGCTGATTGACGAAGCCTACACGCACATCGCGGGTGACGACTACTTCAGCACCGACCTCGTTCAGAAGGACAAGGATGTGATCATCCTGCGCACCTTCTCCAAGATCTACGGTATGGCCGGACTGCGTGCCGGCGCTGCCATCGGCCGGCCCGACCTGATCGAGAAGATGGGCGGATGGGGCGCGGGCATGATGCCGATCACCGGTATGGCCGCCGCCAGCACCAGCCTGCAAGTCAAGACCCTGATTCCCGAGCGCCGCAAGATTATTGGCGGAGTCCGCGAGGATACTCTGAGCTTCCTCACCGCGAAGGGCTTCACGGTGGTGCCGTCTGTGTCCAATAAGTTCATGGTAGACGTGAAGCAGCCCGGCAATAACATCGTCATGGCTCTTCGCAAAGAGAAGATTTATGTTGGCCGCGTCTGGCCGATCTGGCCGACCTACGTTCGCGTCAGCGTCGGCACTCAGGAGGAGATGAACAAGTTCAAAGCTGCGTTCGTCAAGGTCATGGCCTAACGTGTTCATCCGCCGCGAAGGGGGCAAATACACCTGGGAGCGGTTTTTCGGAGATTGCGCCGGGGGCATGATTGCCGCTCTCATTGCCCTGCCCTACGGCCTCTCGATGGCAGCTTTGATGGGGTTGCCGCCGATTTTGGGAGTCATAACATCGATTCTTACAGCGCCGATAACGGCGCTGTTGGGCCGCAATCCGGTCCTCATCGGCGGCACCGCCAGTGCCACGGTTCCTTTCATCGCCGCTGCCGTGCGGGCGCAGGGAATCGGAGGTGCAGCCAAAGTTTCCATCGTAGCGTCCGTCTTGATGATGGCGTTCTGTGTCTTGCGGCTGGGACGCTTTGTAGGGAAGGTCCCGGCCTCGGTCGTGGCTGGATTCTCCGCGGGGATCGGCGGAATTATGCTGATCTCCCAACTTCACGTACTGGCCGGTGTGCACGCCCCGGGAGGCGCCAACGAATTGGTCAGATTCTTCGCTTTCCTGACCGAATTGCCAGGTTTCCGCTGGGCGCCCTTTCTGCTCGGCGGCTCAGTTATGCTGGCAGCAGGTCTCTGTACCAAATGGGCTCCCCGTATCCCCGCTCCCCTCGTGGGTGTGGGCTTGTCCGCTCTCATTGCCATCGCATTTCATATTCATGAGCCCGAGGTCGGGTCGCTGCACTTATCGCTCCCTGCATTTGTTGGTTTTTCCTGGACTCCTCAAGACGTCATGAACGTGGTCCCCTCTGGTTTTGGGTTGGCGTTCGCTGCGTCGGTGAATCTATTGTTGACTTCTCGAGCCGTGGAGCATTTCCGCGGACGCCATAAGGCTCCCAAACGCACCGATGCCGACGCGGAACTCGGCGCCTACGGAATTGCGAATCTGTGCGCGGGTGTGTTCGGCGCTCCCATGAGCGTGGGGATTCCGGCACGTAGTGTCGCTAACGTGCGCTGCGGCGGTACCACCCGCGTGTCGAACGTGATGCACGCGCTGTTTCTGTTCCTGTTGGTGCAACTTGGTTCGGGCGCGCTGGCGCGGATTCCACTGGCGGCACTTGCAGGCGTCACGGCGTGGATGGGCGTTTGTCTCCTCGACACCAGCGCATGGCGTCGTCTCCCCAAGATGCGATTGGTTGACGCGACGGCGTTTCTGGTAACCGCGGTGGGTGTGCTGATGGTGAACGCGGTGGCAGCGGTCGTGGCAGGGTGCGCGGCATACGGAGCGCAATGGGTGTATCGGAGGTACCTGCGTCCCGCCTCGGCCATGCCCGGAGTGACAGCACGGGCGCAGTAATACCGCGCAAATTTCCGTACGGCAGACCATCGTTTTTCGTGTCCAGATGCACTCGTTCAAAGCGATACCTTCGCGGCGTGACGACACCGGCTTCTACTTTGTACGCCACGGCAGCGTGTTCTGCCGCGAGACTCCAGTCCATTCCCGAAAGCGGATTGCGTTGAAATACCCGAGTCGCCGGATCTCAATACTTTGGATCTAGATCAAGCCTCATCGCGCTGAAGTCTACTATTCTTGAAATGCGCGACCACTACTACTGTAGATAGCAAACCAAATTGGATCTTGCGTCAGCGTACCGGTACTGCCATAACAATAGCACTATGCAGTACAACACCGTGAAAATAGAACGAAACTGCGAGCTGGTAGGGGGCAACCGCGGCCAGGCGCTGATCATGGTCACATTGGGGATCTTTTTTCTGATGGGGTCACTAGGTCTGGTGATTGATGTCGGATATGGCTATTACCTCAAGCAAGTGGCCCAAGCCGCGGCAGATTCCGCGGCCACAGCGGCCGCAGGGGCAGCAAGCGCGGCTGGCGGCGTGTGCAATGGCACCTCGGTCGTATGCGATTCAACGGGCTATACTTGCCCCGCAAGCCCGGGAACCACAAGCAATTTGGACGTCGGTTGCCTCTACGCAAAGCAAAACGGGCTTTCCACCACCTCCAATCAGTCGGTCACCATGACCTCCGGAACCGGAGCGATAGGAGGCGCCGCCCTCAATTACTGGGTGACAGCCGTGGCACGCACCAGTGTTCCTTTGACTTTCTCAATGGTTGTCGGAGCCGCACCCTTGACGGCTACAGCTCAGGCAACCGGGGGCGTCATCAATTCGGGCTCCGGAGGCTGCATCTATGTGTTGGACACAGCTGGGGGGATCACCGCGAGCGGTGCCGGCAGCGTAAGCTCTGCTTGCGGGATCTATGTGAACGGCAATATCACACTCAGCGGCAGCGTAGGCGTACACGGTACCGGGGGTGCCAATGTGAATCTAAAAGGCACCGTGGCCAACAGCGGAAGCGGAACCGTCACGCCGTTAGTTGCGATGAGCAGCGCCGTCTCTGACCCGCTGGCAAGCCTCGCCACCCCAAGCTATAGCACCACATGCACCAATAGCAGCCCCGTTACCATTGTCAACCAGACCTCATATAACCTACCCGCAGGCGTGTACTGCTCCGGCATCACTATCGTTAACTCGACTGTAACCATCAACCCAGGCACGTTCACTGGCGGCATTAACACTAGTGGCTCGACTCTCAACTTTGCTTCGGGAACCTATGCTTTCGCCGGCGGAGGAGGTATTATTTCAAGCGGCGCTAACACTTTCGACGGCACCGGATTGTTGCTCTACTTCAGTGGCGGAGCGGGAATCACCGGGAGCGGCGCCAACACGTTTTCGATGACCGGGATGACTTCCGGCACATACCAGGGAATTCTGATCTTCGGAGATCGGACCACCGGTACCGGGTCGCTCACGTTTAGTGGAGGCACCTCGTCCTCCGGAACCATTTACCTGCCAAAAGGATCGCTCACTTTTTCCGGTGGTACGTCGGTTTCGCCGATCACAATGGCGCTGATATGCTGGGACTTGACTTTTAGCGGCAACACGTACATTAACCAGGGCACGACTGGCTTGACCGGCTTGGGCCCGTCCTCGTCCTCCACCTACCTGGTGCAATGAACGGCGCGCGCCCGCCGGACCTGCTCTGCGCAAAGTTATTCAATACCACCCTGAGGGACAGCGCACGAATAAGAGCCCAGCGCGATCTACGCGCCCGTGTCGGAGCGTGTCGCGCTTCTCGCGCGAGGTCTTCGCGGGCGAACCGCAGAAAACCGTCACCCCTCGATGTTGAATGTCGGCGCCGCCCGGCGGTGGCGCAGCGCGCACTATCACGGTTTCCTCAAACACCACCTTTCCCTTTGCTGAATCTGAAACGGCAGGCCGCTGGCGTTGTGGCGGGGAATTCCTCCCAGAATGCAAAGACTTTCCGGATCGATAGTCTGCCCGCGGCGCTGGTTTGGGCGGACCCTTCGGCGTATTTGTTCATTCGGTGGTCGCGGGCGGTCAGGCGATGAGCGATACGCTGAACGGTCTGAAACCGCTGGCCGAAACCACACTGAGAAGAATGTGGTCGTATGGCTGAACGAGTACTTCGGTGAGGTCTCGAACGACGGAAAGCCGTTCGAGGGGTTCCGGATGGCTGAAGAGCAGGCGCACAAGCTTCTTGGGACCGTCGTTATCCGTGAACGAAACCCGAACACGTACGGCGACGACATGCGCCGCATGCTGGCCAAACAGTTGACGTTTGACGAGGCTCGCCTGATCTTACGAGATCATCCGATGAAGTGGAATACTTGGTCTAAGTTGTTGAATGGTGGCCGAGGTGGGGGTCGAACCCACACGAAGAGTGAACTTCGACGGATTTTGAGTCCGTTGCGTCTGCCAGTTCCGCCACTCGGCCAAAGGCTAAAATTATTGTAGCCGATTCTGGAGTCCGGCGGAGGTGTCGTGCAGCAGTGCAAGGAGTGTACAGGTCCCACGCACGATTCCGAGGTACCTGGACGGATGCTGTTGAAATATCAAGGTCGTCAGCCTGGACGTCGCCGTGCCCTCTTAACGGTATGACCCCGCATCGCCCTCTCGCAATAATCATCGAAGTTTCTTGTTGTTCCGTCGGGCCCGGCACGGACAGTCAAACGAACGAAGTTGATGCCCCCGCCGATAATGGTTTATTTTGAGCTACGCCGTCGGCGACTGCACCAGTGCCGCCAGACTAAGTGCCCTTGATGTTCACTAGTTCGTCCGTCTTTACTTCTTTACGCGAGGGTATTTCTTGAATATGCTGTCCGCTGCCGTCTCCAGCTTCGAACGTATCTCTTCCGGCTTCAGGTCCCCATTGGGCAGACTCTCGGTCCCCATCGCGAACCACGCGGACTTGTTGGTCTTATGATCGATCAGATTGAGGCAAAGTGTGCCGGTGCGATTGTAGCGGCCCAGGCTTGCAATCTGAGTTGGGCTCCAATCGCCGGGAAAGTAAGCAAAGACCACCGCCTCGAGTTGAGGTGTCGTGTCCGTAAGCACCGTTATCTGAATCTGAAGATCCGCGCCGTCAGCAAGTTCTCTCAGACCTTTCTGCGTAAGCTTTCGGCCGACCACCTCCTTCAGGATAGGATTCGCGGGAGAGTTCTCCACTTCCCCAACCTTCGTTAGCACCCGTGGAGGAAACCACTGATAGGTTTGGTAGTGAGAGAAATCCGCGTTCTTTGCCGTTTGGGTCTTTACGTTCACGGCAAAGACTGGCGTCATCAAAAGGGTTGAAACGAGAAGAGTCGGAATCAGGATCGAGTAAAGAATTTTCATGAGGGTCCGTTGCTAAGGCCGAATGATCGATAACCGGTATGATCCGCAAACCGTGCATCCCGTCGCATTATATTTATTGCTGTGAATGCGGGCTGTCGAGACGCCGTGGCATCGCTCTCAGTGCGGCATAGTCTGCCTTTGCTTGCTTGAGGACCGGGATGTCGGGGGCGCCTGGTAAGCACCGCGTGCCTTAGCAGCGTCTCGTTGTATCTTGCGGCGCGAACACCTGAAGGCCTTTCTGCGCCTCGGCGTTCCATTTGTGCTCACCACCGGCGAGAATCGCGTTAGCGAGAGTCATCCGCCGGTTCAGTGCTATTTTTTGACGCTGAGGGCAGAGGACCCCAGAGGGCGCAGACGATAATAATAGTCCCGCTTTGGAAGTGCTTTGGTTGCGGCCCGGTCACGCCAGGTTCATTTGCGCCCGGAAGGTTCTCTCGCCTTCTTGGGGAGCGGAAAGCAAATCCACTTGTGACCCTCTGATTAGTGGCTCTAACCAACCCTCAATTGCGTATTTCAATGGTAAAATGCCTGTTGTAAGTTGTGTCTGTAATTCCGCAGCAATTATGCCGGAGTGCCACCCTTTAAGTGAAATGAGCCCGTGATCCGATTTGGAACCTGTGCAGTGCTTCCAAGCGGTCAATTCAGTCGACCTGCTGAATTGTCGCGATCCTGATTGGCTCTGCTCACTTTAAGACCTCACGGGGGCGGAAGCCCGAGGCCGTTCCAACCGGCGGATCAATGCACTCCGGTAAACCCGAATTGTTTGTTGGCCGGCGACGCTGGAACACTACTTGTTGCCCGACTGCCGGCAGGTTTCGTAGACGTTTCGACGCTCCGGCGAACCGCGTCCCCGGTCTTCTGCAGCGAGATCAGCAGCGAGTCGCGGGAGACGCGCCGCACGATCGGCTCGGCCAGAAAGCGAATTCCCATAGGAATGTCACGGCTCAGCGCGATCGCTTCAAACTCGTAGTAGACCCCGTCCTTCTCCTGTTGAAGACGGGCAATACTGTACAACTTCCAAAGATAGCTCCCGCCTTCGCCTTCCGGCATCAGGTGCTGGCCCCGCTGGCCGTATCCTTCTATTCCCTGCACTCGCGTCGACTTCGAAACACTGTAGACGCGGCAGTCGTCGACGCGCACGTGGTTCGAAATGTAGGTCGCCTCCAGCGCGGTTTTTGAGAACAACGTTTTATTCAGGAGCACCATCGAAAACTCATCTTCCGATCCGTTGCGGGAGATGGCTTTCGACGCGGCCACGGATGGGCGATAGTAATCCTGGTAATGATCGTAGTCGCGTGTGACTTCGACTATCTCATCCAGCTTGGCGTTGGGCAGAAACATAGCGCCCACCCAGTGATGGATCAATCCGCCCGGCACTTTCTTCGGATTGGTGCCCGGCGCCGGGACAACAATGATCTCGCCCCTGCGCACGCTGGCGGCGCGCTCCGCATTTTCCAAGGTCCAGAGAAAGCTGCCGCCGGGACGGACCCGACACTGGAGGTTCGCATCCACCTCTCGCAGGTATTCGTTCCAGGCGCCCAGGGTTTCCGAATTCATACTCGCGGCCTTGGCCCCGGCGGGGAACGCGAGTATAGCGGCTAACAGGGCCATACCCATGGCGGCTGCAGCCGGTGTGTCGTGCACAACGCGCCGCGCCCAATTCCCTACCACGTCAAGACCAAAGGCGGTGGGTCCGTCGTGGATGTCGTTCTGTGGCGCATAGTAATTCATAAGAGTCACATCCAAGGAATGTTTTAACGACGGATTGGCACTCGTCTTCTAAAGGACAGACCGAGGTCTGTAGGGGAGCTTGCTCCCGAGTTTCGGAGAAGAATTCTGTGAAAGAGGGCGAAGTTACCTTCGCCCTCAGTTTGTTATTTGGGGCAACCGAGCTTCTTGATGTCGTCTGCGGGAGCCGGCTTGGGATTCTTCAGGCCCGTGGGCATCTGAGCGCCCTTCGGAACGATCCAGACTTCCACGCGGCGGTTCTTCGTCCGTGCATCAGTCTCCGAGACCTTGGACCTGCTGCGCTCCCTAACCGAGGATTCGCACAGCGCGGTCTTGTACGGGTCTGTCTCGTCGGTGCCGACCCAATCAACCTGGACGCGCGACAGTTCCAGCTTCTGGCAGGTGCCAGTGCCGGCGCTGAGGACAGCGGCCGTATTCTCGGTACGCAGGCGGTCGTACTGCGGAGCGGCGCCGCGGCGGGTGGCCGCTTGCTCGCTCGCATCTTCGTGACCGATCAGGACAATAGTTGCATCCGGATCGGAGGACATCTGCTGGTACAAACGTTCCAGTGTACGCTTGCCGCAATTGTTGACGCGAGCATCGTTCTGAGCAAAGATGATGTCGTCCAACTGCTGGGCTTGCGGGGCCGGCGGCGGAGGCGGCGGCGGCGGCGGTGCAGGTGCCCGAACCGTAAGATTCACAGAGCAACTGGCCGAGCGGGTCTTCGCGTCGGTAACCGTAGCGGTTGCCGTGACCGGCTTGCTGGCGCCCGGAGCGACTTGCACACCGGATGAATTGTAGGTGGCATCCGGCCCGCTGCCCGATACCGACCCTTCGCTCGCGGACCAACTGTAGCTGACGTTGCCGTTGCAGGCGCTGGCGGTTACCGTGGCATGCAGGGCACTGGTGTCGCCCAGCATGAGTGAAGTCGGGTTGGCCGTACAGGCGAGCGTTGGAGGATTATACGGATCGACCGTAATCGTGATCGATTTATCTACCGCGGCCACCGGCCCGTACTTCTTCAATCCCTTAAGTTCCAGCTTCTCCTTCACAGTGGAAGAATCTTCTGAAACATGAACTTTGACGGTGTAGCTGCCACCGGTGTCCGGGGCTTTGAACGTAAATTCACTTCCCGATCCGGGTTGCCCACCCTCGGTGGTCCAGGCGTACTTGACAGTGGCATCACTGTAACTGTCAGTCACCGGGACTTTCAACATGACCGAGTCGCCGGGGCAGAGGTGCATACGATCTGCCGAGATGTCGCCCACTGTCAAGGTATGCGCCGGAGGCGGTTCCGTCTTACCCAGATACCATGTAAGACCGGCAGTGGCCTGAAGACCGTTTATCGGGCCGCCTTCCTGGAAAGCAAGATAATTGGGCACATTCGAGTGTGACAGGTTGAAGGTAGGAGTCTGAATCAGATTCCCGCGAAGATCAACGCGCATGCCGAAGTGATTCGTGAACTTGAACTTGAACCCTGTGCCGTATTCGAATACAAACACCCCGAAGTTCAGCGCGCCCTTCCAACTGTTGTTCAGCGCTACGATTCCGGTAACAGGACCGAAAAGCGGGTTGTACGGATTGAGGGCGTCGGCCTTGGCATCCTTCGTGGGATAAAAGAAGTTAAAACCGCCGCCCACCTGGACGAACGGCCGGAACCGGCTATCCGGCGGAGTGAAGTAAATCACCGGGCCGATGGAAACCTGCCGCGCACGAGCTCCGAATGAAAGGTTGTTACCGTAAACCCCCGGTACCCCTTTCAGGTTGATATTGTTGGTGCCGTAGATCGTCACCGACTCTTCAATACCAATGTGCTGAAAGATATTCTCCGTGACCCGGAAACCGAGGATGCCACCCTCGTCGGGCTTCAGATTGATCATGTTTCCAGCAACTGTCGTTACGTTTTTTGAGCCCCAGTATGACATTCCACCGAAGCCGTTAATCTCGACTTTGTCACTTGTGGTCTGCGCCAGCCCCAGGTTTCCGACGCAAAGACACATCCACGGAAGCAGAGAGAGTGCGCATTTCGCATTGAATCGCATCATTTTCGTTTGGTTCTCCTTTTCGTTTCGCTCTGCGCGAAAATCCGAGCGGAGCATCCTGTTCAAACTGCCTTCCTAAAGGCAGGCTCTTCATTAATCGGTCGGCACACTTGGCCGTAGCCGTTTCCAGGGGCCCAAAGAATACTTCACTCAGCCAGACACCGCGGCAACCCGCAAGCCGATACCGTGCCGCCGGAGTGCCCGCGTGTCCAGGCAAACATTTACACTATATCATCGCTCCGTCCCGAGGCCTTCAACCCCGCTCAGGCAGACCCGTCCGGAGCCTCATTTCCTCCAACTCCACCAAACCAAAGCAGTTCGCCCCGGGCTGACATGACCCTGGAAAAGCCAAGGTCATGTCACGCCGCGGTCGAGGGGATACGCCCTGTGAGTAATGGCGCACGCATTGGATGGCGGCTCCGCAGGTGGTCAGAGTTACTTCGCACCGCCCCAGGACATCACGATTCCGCTTTTCAGCCGGAAGCTGTTTTGGTTGTTGTTGTTGCTGCAGTATGCGAATGCGCAGCTGTTGCCGAAGCGGGTGTAGAGATATTCGGCCTGTACGAGCCGCAGGGCGAACTTCTTGCTCAGCGGGACGTCAAAGCCTCCACCGACCGTCATGGCGAAAGCGTTCTTGGAATAACTGGTTGCAGCCAGGTTAATGTTTGTCGTAACAATCGTCACCCCACTCGGCAACTGTGTTGCTACGGGTGGTAGCCCGTTGGGATAGGCGCCGCAAGCATTTCCGGCATTCCCTTGGTTGCAACTAATCTTGACACGCTCACCGCCGAAGTTCAGCTCGAAGAACGGGTGGATATGATCGTTCTTTCGGAAGGTAAGCCGCGGCCCGAACACGTAGGTGAACTCACTTCCGCCAACTTTGCTGCCAATGCCGTACGCGTTGCTCAGACCGAATACCTTGCAGCCGCTGAGGTCCGACGCGATGCCGATCAGGCTCGTCACGTTATAGGCGATCGTTCCACCGCCGCCGGCGCAGTTAAAGCTTTGCGTGCCTCCGAAAACCGCGCTGTTATGGACATAACTGAAGCCTGGTGCTGTTTCTACTGTCGGAAAGCTGTCCTGGGCAACAGCCGTTGCTGCGCACAGAAAGAATCCGGCGAAAACGAAATTTCTAACTTTCTTTAGTTCCACGTAAGTCTTCCTCATCTCGAAATCTCCCTAGTTGAATTTCTTGGGCTGCATTCGCGAGCACTTGGTTCGCTTCGCTAACCCCTCGCCATCTCAATGAAGCCCGCACGTATTTAGATGTATTTTTTTTGTTCCGTGCCGGTTTTCATCCCAACTCGAGGTCACTGACAAAGGCTTGGCGCGGGACTCTAGCTGAAGAAAACACGCGGAAACCGGGCCAATCATCGCTTAACTCCGCCCTGCGTCTCGAGATGAAAAAAAATTGCCGGCACCTGTGAACGAGTACCCGGGCAGGCGACCAGGCGCTCGCTAGCGGCCGTCCGTCCGCCCAAGGGCAATTTCAGACCAACATGGATTAAAAGAGTGTCGTCTGCAGGCGGGTCAGCGATTGCGTAGGAATGAGAGCGGCTCACGGGCAGACGATCTTGCGGCGGATGGCGTACTGCGTGAGTTCCGCAGTGGTACGAAGTTGCAGTTTGTCCATGATGTTGTAACGATGAAAACCCGCGGTGCTCACCGAGATCTCGAGAATCGCCGCGATTTCCTTCATAATCCTGCCTTCCGCCACCAACTGGAGGATCTGTCGCTCTCTCGGGGTCAGGTCGGGTGAACCACACTCCGGAAGGATTTTGCCAACGGTGTTGACACACGCGAGCCGTCCCCGGGCAAGAGAATTCGTCAGAAACATTTTGCCTTCCGACACGCTCCGAATGGCGTTTGCCAGTTCCTCCACCGCGGAAGTCTTCAATACGTAACCGGAGGCTCCGGCTAGAAAGGCCTCGTTGACCAGGTCGACATCCGAGTGCATGCTGAGGAAGACGACCTTAATCTTTGAACCCACTTCCCGGAGCCTGCGGGTGACTTCGAGACCGTTCATGATCGGCATCGACATGTCGGTGATCACCATGTCGGGCCGCAAACTCAATGCGAGATCCAACAAGGCCTTACCGTCGGACGCTGCTCCTACCACCTCGAAATGCGACTCCAGAACGCTACGTAGACCTTCGATCAGGAACGGATGATCGTCTGCCAGAAGAATTCTAATCTTCATTTCACATCTCTCGAAGCGGGATCACAGCTTCCAGTCTCATTCCGCGCGCCTTCGCCTTTGTTATGGTCAGTTCGCCTCCCAGGGATCGCGCTCGCTCGCGCATGCTCGCCAGTCCCATCCCGCCTCCCGCAGGCAGTGTATCCGGGCTGAATCCCACTCCATCGTCGTCCACGGACAGCCTGATGAACCCGCCACGCTGCCGGATTTGCACCGTAACTGCCGTCGCAGTTGCATGACGGAGGACGTTCTGCAGCGCTTCCTGCACGATGCGGTAAAGGACCGTGGCAATATCCGCGGGCACGTTCAACGCGTCGTCAGCCACCACGTCGACTCGAAAACCCGCGTTCTCGGACATGTCGCGGCAGTGGCCGCGGACGGCACCGGCGAAGCCGATGTATTCGAGTAACGCCGGGCGCAATCGGTGGGAAATCCGGCGGACCTCCTCCGATATGCGGATCGCCCGGTTGCGAATCGCGATCAGGCGTTCCTTGAGTTGTTCCTCGCCAACCCGGGAAATCGCGGTTCCGAGTTCCATGGAAAGCATGGCGATTTCCTGATTGATGCCGTCGTGAAGCTCGACGGCGATTCGCGATCTCTCCTCTTCCTGTGCCCGCAGCAGGTGACGCGCAAGCATCTCCGCGCCCTGCTGATCCGCCGGGCCCGCGACGGAGCGACGTGAGGCCGCGCGCCGTTGCTGGCGGCGCGGCAGCCCGCGCGTGCCCTCTTCTATCGCTCTCGAAGTACCATCCCAGGAACTGATCTGCACGTTCATCCGAACTTCGCCCCCGTTCCGCGTCGGTTGAGCCCAAATGCGGCGTGACACGCCGGCACCGACGGTCATGATGCACCGCCGGCGGGAACGTTTCATTTTTGTTGTTCAGCCGCCCCGCGGCAAGCGCCGCTCGGTAACTCACTGAATCTGCTAATCTATTGATCCTGCAATCCATGCAACGTTCTGAGCCATTGAACCTTCTGAGCCGCGCGCGTAAGCAAGCGGTGTTCTATGTTGAGGCTGTCAAAAAGTCGCGGTGTGTCATGCGCCTCGTGCGGGCAGCGATGTTGCGGCCGGCGGCGTCGGCTCATAATATTTCCTAGCCTGTTCGATGCCGGACAACTCCCGGCCATGGACGTCCGGGCGCAGGCGAGGTTCGGTATAGGATAGTAGATCAAACGGGAGAGTACGCCATGAACGTACCGGTGGTTGGCGTCGGGGCATCAGCCGGAGGATTCGAAGCTTTCAAACGTCTGGTCGCACATCTGCCCCCTGATACCGGCCTCGGGTTCGTATTGATTCAACACCCCAATCCGACGCACCCAAGCAATTTGAGTGAGATCCTGGCGAGGGTCAGTGCCATTCCAGTCCGCCAGGCCGCCGACGGGATGGGGATCGAGCCCAACCACGTATATGTGATACCGCCCAACGCCGAACTGGAGATCGCGGGCCGGGTGCTGAGAGCCGTTCCGCGCGGTCCGGTGTCGCCAGGGCAACACATGCCGATCGATCATTTCCTGCGGTCCCTCGCCCGGGATCGCGGCGGTCGCGCGATCGCAGTCATCCTCTCCGGGGCCGGCGCTGACGGAGCAGCGGGCCTCGAAGCCGTGAAAGCGGCTGGGGGCGTGACCTTCGCGCAAGACCCCGGGACGGCAGAATTCAACAGTATGCCTCGCGCGGCCACCGAGACCGGATGCGTCGATTTCGTGTTGCCGCCGGAAGCCATTGCCGCGGAGTTGAGCAAACTCGGCCATCACCCCTATATGCTGGAAGACGAGTACCGTGGATCGATGACACCAGAGGCAAGGACAACAACCGATCATTTCGGGCCGATCCTTCGACTCCTGCGCGGTGGGACCGACGTCGATTTCAGCCTCTACCGGCAGAACACGATCCGCCGCCGCATCATGCGGCGGCTCGCCTTGCATAACATCGGCAGCCTCGAGGAATACCGTAAGTATCTTGAACAGGATCCCCGCGAGTTCACGGCCCTTCAAAAAGACCTCATGATCGGCGTCACCCAGTTTTTCCGCCACCCGGAATTCTTCGAGAAGCTGAAGCGGTTTGTCTTCCCTCGCCTGATTCAGGACCGTTCCCTTGACGATCCGATCAGGATATGGGTGCCCGGATGCGCTTCAGGAGAGGAGGCCTATTCGATTGCCATTTCGCTGCACGATTACTTCAATGAAACAAAGCATGCTCTCCAGGCGCAGATCTTTGGTACCGACATCAGTTCAATCCTGATCGAGAAGGCCCGGCGCGGCGAATATGCCGGGAACATTGCGGCTGATGTCGGTCCGGATCGCCTGGCCCGCTATTTTGTGAAGGTCAATCGAGGATATCGGGTCAGCAAGGCTTTGCGGGAGATGTGTGTCTTCAGCAGCCACGACCTGACTCAGGATCCTCCCTTCTCGAAACTGGACCTGATCAGCTGCCGGAACGTGCTGATCTTCCTGGGAAGCGTTCGGCAGAGCGTGATGGCCCTTTTCCATCACGCGCTCAAGCCTGGCTGTTTCTTAGCGCTCGGTCCCTCTGAAGCAGCGTCGGGCCCTCTATTTTCGTCAGTCGAAGGCGCTCGCGCCATTTTCACCCGGAACGAGACCCTGGGGCGGCGGCATCCCCTTTACGCCGCTGGTCACAGGAGCCGGTTAAGGGCTCAGGCAGGCGAGGTCAGGAATGATATTGATCTGCGAAAAGAGGCCGAACGGATACTCCTGTCCAGATACAACGGCGCCGGTATCGTGGTCGACGAAACCCTGGAGGTTCTCGAAATCATCGGACGGACTCCTCCTTACCTCAAGCTGCCGGAAGGAAGAGTAAGTTTGAACCTTTTGCGACTCGTTCGGGATACCAGGCTGTTCCTGGAGGTCGAGAAGCTTGTTCGCGAAGTGCAGATTTTCCGTGAGCCGGCCCGGAAGGATCGAGTCTCCTACCAGGATGGCGCGCTTGAGGGGGAAGTTAATCTCGAAGTGCTCCCTCTGGGCGGCGCGCAAACCCGTGCCCTCCTGATTCTATTCGAGCCATCGTCGGAGGGATCGCCAGTCGGCCCTTACCCCATCCTCCAGCCCCGGGACACTGAGATCGCAAAATTGAAGAAAGACCTTGCGGATGCCCGGCAGCGCGTCTTGTTGATCATGGAGGAACGTCAGTCATCGGAAGAAGAGAACCAGAATGCAGTCCAGGAAGCGACCTCTGCAAGCGAGGAGTTGCAAAGCCTGAACGAAGAGTTGGCGACAGCCAAAGAAGAACTCCAATCGACCAACGAAGAACTGATCACCATCAACGAAGAGCTACGGTCGAACAACCTGGTGTTGGCCGAAGCGCGCGACTTCGCCACGCAGATCATCGAGACAGTACCGGTACCCCTCGTAGTATTGGACGCTGACCTGCGGATCAAAATTGCAAATTCAGCGTTCTACAGCATGTTTCGGATATCCCCGCGTGACGTCGAGGGCCAATTCCTCTACCGCCTTTCAGACGGTTGTTGGGACGTGCCGGGCGTTCGCACCTTGCTGGACGGCATTCTGCCGGATCTCAAGTCTACCCGTCGTTTTGAAACCGAACTGGATTTCCCCGGCATTGGACGTAGAACGCTGGTGCTGACCGCCCGTCAGATCGATGACGTTCAGCAGATCCTCCTCGGCATCGAAGATGTCACTGAGAGCCTGGAGCGTATCGAGGCCTCACTCCTCGAGAGCGAAGAGCGCTTCACCACCATGGCCGACACCGCGCCGGTCATGATCTGGGTCGCCGGCACCGACGGAGCCTGCACTTTCTTCAACCAGCGCTGGCTGGCCTTTACTGGCCACACCATGGAGCAGGAACTGGGCACCGGTTGGACCGAGAGCGTGCATCCGCATGACCTGGACCGCTGCATGACCACCTACTTGTCCTCGTTGCGCGAGCGCCGCAGTTTCCAGATGGAATACCGGTTGCGACGGGCTGACGGAGAGTACCGCTGGCTGCTGGATAACGGCGTTCCACGTTTCGAGCGAAGCGGCGCCTTTGTCGGCTACATCGGTTCCTGCATTGATATTACCGATCTCAAACGCGGGCATGAGGACAATCTTGTCAAGCAGAAGCTCGAAAGCCTGGGAACGCTGGCCAGCGGTATAGCCCACGATTTCAATAACCTCCTGGGCGGGGTGCTGGCTCTCTCCGAAGTCGCCCTGGCTGAACTTGCTGCCGGGGCGCATCCTGAAGAAGAGCTCAAAAGGATCGGAACGACCGCGATGCGCGGTTCCGAAATTGTCCGTCAGCTCATGGTGTATGCCGGGAAAGAGAGTGAGGCGCTCGAACTGGTCGACCTTTCGCATACCATACAGGAGATGGTCGAATTACTCAAGGTCTCGGTGTCGAAACGCGCGGCGCTCGAAACCGATCTTGCATCGGATCTTCCGGCCATTCGCGCCAACGCCCCACAATTGCGGCAGATTGTGATGAACCTCATCACCAACGCCTCAGAGGCGATGGGAGATCGACCGGGAGTGATCCGGGTGAGCACGAGGCGGGTAACCGTAGGCCCGCACTCCATTGCGGCAACCTTAGAACATCTGGCCGAAGGCGACTACCTGCAATTGGAAGTCTCTGATAACGGCCGGGGCATGTCGCCGGAAACGCAAGCCAGGGTGTTTGACCCGTTCTTTACTACCAAAGACACGGGCCACGGCCTCGGACTTGCCGTTGTCCAGGGAATTGTTCGGACCCTCCAAGGCACCATCCGGCTGGTAAGCGCGCCAGGCTCCGGCACTACGTTTGAGATCTTGCTGCCCTGCGCCGGGCAGGCGGGCCAACCGGATCCCGTCGCCGCCTCTCCAGCCAGGGAGGGTGCGCTCCAAGAGTCCGCTTTCATTTTGATTGTCGAAGATGAAGAATTTCTCCTGCAAGCGGTCTCGAAGAGAATCCGTAAGGCAGGTTTCTCGGTCCTGGAGGCGAGCGACGGATCCGCGGCCCTGGATGTAATTCGAACCTTCCAGCGCCACATCGATGTGCTTCTCCTGGATATTACGTTGCCTGGAACATCGAGCCGCGAGGTCTTTGCGGAAGCGGGCCGCATGAGACCTGACATGAACGTGATTGTTACCAGCGCGTACGGCAGGGAAATGGCTGTCGCATCCCTGGCAGCCAGAGTCGATCGCTTCATCCGGAAACCCTTTCGACTCGACGACCTGGTCGAACTGATTCGGGCGACCATCTCTTCGCCGCCTCCCAAGGACCCCGGTCTGCTGCCGTAAATACCCGTAGGACAGACCATCGTTTGTGTGGTCTGTCCGGCTGCGCACCAGCCCTGCCGGAACGTTCGGGTTCGGCAGCCTCCTCAAACCGCCCCGAGAAGGTTTTGCTTGTTACGCGATACCAGACAGCCGGCACGAACATGGCAGGATGCACAAAGGTGGACGTGCTAAGTCATCGCAATCGAAGTGAGACAGGTCCAGGGTTGCCGGCTGTCTTGAGCGGACTACCGGCAACTCGATCTCCCGATCGCCGAACGTGGCTGCTCCGGGACTGCCTTGAACCTCTTTTGTGACGGCATACTTGCCTGACGTAAGCGTCTGGATTGCCTTGGCCGCGGAGCGGCATGTTGCCGCCTCACCCAATTGGGCTGTCTGCGTCTGTTGACGAACAGGCACGTCATGCACGATGAGGTCACGAGCCCCGACGAGGCGTGGCGATCTTATGGCATGCTGCGATTTTGCAACTGCAACTGCGAACCCAAAAATCGGCGGCAGCCCTTTCGCCTGGCACAGTTCCTTCGACGATAAGGAGCAGTAAGGACCGGCAAAAACTGGAACGCCGCCTTAATGGCCGACACGATCTCCGCCTTAGAGTGGCCGGCCATCACCATCCTCGTCCGCAGATCAGCGATCGGCAATATCGCTCGCGCAGCTTGGCGATTCAGACATTCGGCGCCTCTCACTTTCGGATTCCAGAACTCAGACAAGTCAAATGCCGCCATCCACCTTCTATCCACCATACACACAAACCCGTTCTTTCCTCGGACCGCTGTTTCATAGCCTTGCCGTCCCAAGACCAGGATCGTCGCGTCGCTGGATATGGAATCGGGAGCGGCGCCAGCAGAATCTCAGCATTCCTTTCCATCAAGTATTGGTCGATAGGCGCCATTTTCGAATATTCATCCGACTGTGCCGCCGCCTTCGGCACGAAACAGATGCTGATTACCAACACCAGGGCCATGCTCCTGATCATTCTTTCCCTCGTGGCCGCCCTCATCGCGAGGTCTCTTTTCGCCGTCGCCGCTCGCTCTCCTTTATGATTTCGCTCAAATCCACGACCGGCCGTATCTCAATCGGTCCCAGTCCATACTTAAAGCCTGGTAGCTGTGAGACAAGCTGAATGGCATGATTGAGGTCTCGCGCCTCAAGGATCTGAATGCCGCCGAGCTGTTCCTTGGTTTCCGCATAGGGGCCGTCAGTTGTCGCGACTTTGCCGTTTTTCCAGTACAGGGTCACGGCGGTCTCCGGAGGCTGAAGAGATACTTCGGCGACAAGATGTCCGTTGGCGCGCAGATGGTCGTTGTGCTCAAAGCATTCGTCGAACACTGCGTGTCGCTCGTCCTCGGTCATGCCTTCGAATTTTCCTGGCTCGATGTATCCCAAACAGATGTATTTCATCGTCCGTCTCCTTTTGTTGGGGGCCAGCGGCGGAATCCTCCGCGCTGGCTCGTTCAACCTATAGTCGCCGGGGACAGGGAAAATCGACAGCAGAGTTGATTTTTTATTGCAACTCCCTCAGCCGGCCTGCGAGGAACCGACGCTCCGGATCGCACCGACGTGCCGATAAAACCAGGGCCAGCGCCTTCTCATACGAATCACGCGCCTCCGCAAGCTTTCCCAGTCTCCGGCACAAGTCCGCCCGGGCGGAGTGTGCCAGATGGTAGCCGGCGAGTTCCTCGCGGGCCAGCAAGGCGTCGATGAGTCGAAGCCCCTGCTCAGGCCCCTCGCACATGGCGATGGCAGCTGCGCGGTTGAGTTCCACGACCGGAGACGGCTGAATGCGAATCAGCCGGTTATAGAGCAGTGTGATCTGGCGCCAGTCAATAGATGCCGGCGAGGAAGCCTCGGCATGGACTGCCGCAATGGCCGCCTGCAGGGTGTAAGCACCGAAGCGGCGCGATGCCAGAGCGTTTTCGGTGAACGAAATGCCTTCGGCGATCTGATCTCTGTTCCACAAAGAGCGATCTTGCTGGTCCAGCAGGATCAAGTCTCCCTCAGGAGAGCTTCGGGCGGCGCGGCGCGACTCGTGCAGCAACATGAGCCCCAGAAGGCCCATCACTTCGGGCTCTGGAAGCAAGTCGACCAGCAGCGTGCCCAAGCGGATCGCCTCGCGGCTCAGTTCGGTTCCTGTTATCCCCGCTGAATAGCCCTCGTTGAAGACCAGATACACGACCTGAAGTACGGCTCCCAACCTTGCCGGTAATTCCTGCGATACGGGCACCTGGTAAGGAATATCCTTATCGCGGATGACGGCCTTGGCACGCACGATGCGTTGCGCGAGCGTCGCCGGCGTAACGAGAAATGCCCGGGCAATCTCCTCTGTTGTCAGGCCACAAACTTCACGCAGTGTGAGCGCTACCTGTCCTTCCGGCGGCAGAGCGGGATGGCAGCAGGTAAAGATGAGACGGAGGCGGTCGTCCTCGATTTCCTCATCCTCATGAGGCGCCTCACTGATACACGTCTCGGTGCTGCGTGCCTCGAGGTAGAGCGCGAGGTCTTTCTGTGCGCTGTCGAAGCGCGCCCGCCGGCGCATTCTGTTTATAGCTTTGAAGCGAGCGGTTGAAATGATCCAGGGGCGCGGTTTATCCGGTACGCCGGCCTGAGGCCACGTGTCCAAAGCAGCGGCAAAGGCTTCGTGCAGCGCTTCCTCGGCAAGATCAAAATCACCGAGCAAGCGGATCAGAGTTGCCAGGATTCGTCCCGAAGCCACGCGATAAAGGGAGTCGAGCAATTCGCGTATCTGCTCGGTCGCGCCCTCAGACATGACGACGACCTTAGCAAACCAGCTACCCCGAATCAATTCCGGGTCATGGGTCTAGAGCTTTGCGCACCGTGGGCTCCGCGATCCGTGGTCGCGGTAATGGATTCGCTATCTCCTTTCCTGTAAGACTCTTTCATTCTCAGCAAAAAGGGCACTCGTCAGGCGGACAGACAGCCATTAATACCCGTGTTCATCCGTGGCCGGTCACAACACCTTTCCGTTGCAACCAAAGTAGTTGCATACTCCGCACGCGCACTCCACCTATAAGCTGAAAGTAGGATGAAACTATCCACACCAACAGCGAGCGACGCGTGCTCTCGCGACCATGCGACGGAAGAAAGAAACCACCGCTATTCCATGGACGCACTTCGCCACGGTCTCCTTATCAATGTCCGTGGTTCTTCCGAGCGCCGGGAAGCCTTCGATGCAGCCCTGAATCGGCGTCTTTCCAAGCTCCAACCCGCCAGTGCAGTTGCGCAAGGCGACCTCGCCGACCACCCCGAAACCCGCCTGATCCGCCGCTACGAGAGCCGACCTCTCTCGCCTGCACCGGCGCACTCTCCAAAATCTCTCGCTTCTCGTCAAAATGCAAAATGACCAAACGAACCTGAGAACCAATAAAACCAGCAGCATCAGTCTTTTAGAGCCAACTTTTATGAACCGAAAACCTCGCCCTGAGCCCGGCTATGCGCCACCCGTGACCAGCCGCGAGGCAGATTGCAACCCAGCCACGATACCCTGGAGACGGATGCTCCTGTCCGAGTTCGATTACGCCCTTCCCGAAGAACTGATCGCACAGCAGCCGCTCGCCGAACGCGACGCGTCGCGCATGTTGGTCTTGCATCGCCGCGAGGGGCGCTGGGAGGATCGTGCGTTTCGCGATCTTCCTTCGTACCTTCGTGCGGGAGATTGCCTGGTGCTGAACGATTCCCGCGTTCTGCCCTCGCGCCTCTACGGGCACCGTACCGGACACACGGGGCACATCGAGGTCCTGCTTCTTCACCCCCTCTCTGCCGACGCATTTACGTGGCGTGCACTCGTCCGCCCGGGCAGGAAGATGCGCACCGGAGACGGCCTGGAGTTTGCGCCTTTTTTGCGCGGGACAATCATGGCGCGGGGCGAACTGGGAGAGCGGACCGTGCAATTTGCAACCGGCCTCGATATCTACGAGGCCATTGAACGGGTTGGGCATATTCCTCTTCCGCCGTATATCAAGAGGCCGGATACGGCGTCGGATCGCGAGCGCTACCAGACGGTCTTCGCGCGCGAGCGAGGCTCAGTCGCCGCGCCGACCGCCGGTCTGCACTTCACTCCGGAAACCCTCACGAGATGCCGGACTGCCGGCGCGGAAACCGCCCGTGTGACCCTCCATGTGGGACTCGGCACATTCCAGCCGCTGCACCAGGATCACGTGGAGCGCAACGCGCTGCACTCGGAGCGGTATTCTGTATGCCCGGAGGCATGGCAGACTATCGGGCGCGCGAACAGGATCGTAGCGGTTGGCACCACCAGCGTCCGGACAGTGGAATCGGCCGCGGCTACCGGACAGCTTACCGGCGAAACCGATCTGTTCATCTGGCCCGGATTCGAATTCCGGCGGGTGGGTGCGATGTTGACCAACTTTCATTTGCCGCGCACCAGCCTGCTGGTCCTGGTATGCGCGTTCGCGGGGCGGGAACTCGCGCTGGCGGCGTACCGGCATGCCGTCGAGGAGCGATATCGCTTCTTCTCGTACGGCGATTGCATGTTAATCCTCTGAAGGAACTCGAATGGCCAATCGATTGATTCACCAAAAAAGCCCGTATCTTCTCCAGCACGCGCACAATCCGGTGGACTGGTATGCGTGGGGCGAAGAGGCGTTTACCAAGGCGCGAAGCGAGAACAAACCGATCTTCCTTTCGATCGGCTACTCAACCTGTCACTGGTGTCACGTGATGGAGAGGGAATCGTTCGAGAACGAAGCCATCGCGGAGCTCATGAACCGCGACTTCGTGTGTATCAAAGTGGATCGCGAAGAGCGTCCGGATGTCGACCGGATCTACATGACCTACGTGCAAGCTACCACCGGCAGCGGCGGTTGGCCCATGTCGGTATGGCTCACGCCGGAACTGCGCCCTTTCGTCGGAGGGACTTATTTCCCTCCTGAAAACCGTTATGGACGCGCGGGTTTCCCAACGCTGCTGGAGCGCATCGCCGATGCCTGGAAGAAGGATCGCGAACGCATCGAGGAGTCCAGCATCAACGTGCTGGAACAGCTTCAGGAACATATTGCCAATTCGCCGGGTGTGATGGACGACGGGGCGATCGAGAGCGGCTTTAACAACTGGAGGCGCAGTTTCGATCCGCACCTTGGCGGCTTCGGACAGGCGCCCAAGTTCCCGCGTCCGGTCACGCACAATTTCCTGCTCCGCTACTGGACCCGCACCAGGAATCCGGAGGCGCTCAACATGGTGCTGACCACCTTGCGCGCCATGGCGAAAGGGGGAATGAACGATCAGCTTGGCGGCGGATTTCACCGCTATTCGGTCGACGAGTACTGGTTCGTACCGCACTTCGAAAAGATGCTCTACGACCAGGCGCAACTGGCCGTCTCTTATCTCGAGGCGTTTCAGATTACCGGCGACACGCTCTATGCGGATGTGGTCCGGCGGATACTCGATTATGTTCGCCTGGACATGACCTACCATGAGGGCGGGTTCTTTTCAGCCGAAGATGCCGACAGCGTCATCGATCCGGCTCATCCCCATGAGAAGGGCGAGGGTGCGTTCTATATCTGGACGCAGACGGAGATCGAAGCGCTTGCAGGGCAGCCCGCGGCGAGTTGGTTCTGTTATCGCTACGGCGTGGAGTCGAACGGCAATGTGCGTAACGATCCGCATGCCGAGTTCACCGGCCGCAATATTCTGTTCGAAGCGCACACTCTGGCTGGCACTGCGCATCATTTCGAGGTGGACGAAGCGGGGGTCGAAGCGGCGCTCCGCGAGACGGCAGACAAGTTGCTGTTGGCGCGTGCCAGGCGTGTCCGCCCGCACCTGGATGATAAGGTCCTGGCGGGATGGAACGGGCTTATGATTTCGGCCTTCGCCCAGGCAGGCGCAGTATTGCGGGAGCCGCGGTATTCCCAGGCGGCGCGTCGTGCCGTGGACTTCGTCGGGCAGCGTATGATCGTCGACGGCTTGCTCTATCGGCGTTTCCGCGATGGGGAGACGGCCATCCCCGGCTTTCTTGACGATTACGCCGGATTCGTGCAAGGCCTGATTGACCTTTATGAAGCTGATTTCGACCCGCGCGACCTACGGTTGGCCGTCCAGCTTACTCGTAGGATGATCGAGCTGTTCGAAGATCGGGATGGCGGCGCGTTCTTCAGTACCGCGGGAGGAGACCCGAGCCTGGTGATGCGCGTCAAGGATGACTATGATGGCGCTGAGCCGTCTGGCAATTCGCTCGCGGTGCTGAACCTGTTCAGGCTGGCCGCGATTACCGGGGATACCGGTTTGCGCGAAACCGCCGAACGGGCGCTGGCGTCCTTCGCCCGCAAGATGAGCGAACAGCCGTCCGGCCTGCCCCAGATGCTGGTGGCATACATGTGGAGCATTGGGAAACCCGTGCAGGTGATCCTCGCCGGTGAGCGTGGGACGCCGGATACGCAGGCGCTGGCGGCAGCGGTTCACCGGCGGTTTCTACCCAATCGCGTGATGGCGATGGCTGCGGACGTCCCCGAGGCGCAAGCCATGAGCCCGCTCGAAGGCCGGGCCACGGCCTACCTGTGCGAGAACTTCGCCTGCCAGTTGCCTGTCAACGCGCTCGAAAAGTTCGAGTTCATGCTCGACGAATTGCTAAAATGAAACCGATCATTTCAAATTGAATTTTACGGAGGCAGTTATGGAACGCGCGACGATCATGAGAGGCAAGCCACTCATTCTGGTAGGCCCTGAGCTGAAGGCAGGCGATCCGGCCCCTGATTTTGAAGTTGTCGACGGGACCTTGAGCCCGGTGCACCTCGCCGATACGGGCAGTAAGACCAGGGTCTTCAGCGTCGTACCCTCTCTCGACACTCCGGTTTGCGATATGCAGACCAAGCGATTTAATGAAGAAGCCGCGAAACTGGACGATGTCGATATTTACACCATCAGCATGGACCTTCCCTTTGCCCAGAAGCGCTGGTGCGGAGCGTTTGGAGTAGACCGCGTCAAGATGCTTTCGGATCACAAGGAAGGCTCTTTCGGGTCGCATTACGGAACGCTGATCAAAGACCTGCGTATCGAGAGCCGGGCCATTTTCGTGGTCTCGCCCGATAACAAGGTCAAATATGCCGAGTACGTCAAGGAAGTCAGTCACCATCCGGATTACGACGCGGCGCTGGCGGCCGTGAAGAGCACTTAGCGGACCAGCCAACCTCGGGAGAACAAGTCTGGATTCCGAAGCGCTTACAGACCGGACTGTCAGGTCGCCCGGCGAAGTGTTGCGGCGCTTTACGCCCAGTCATCCGTTGATTCGCGGCGGGCTGATTGTCGGTTCAGGCATCGTTCTCGGCAACCTCGTAGGTTTCGTCCGCGTCGGGGTAACGGCGTATCTGCTGGGGACGCGGTCGCACGCCGACGTTCTCGCCGTGGCGCTGGGTCCGCTCGACGCGTTCAACGGCGCGTTGATCAACACCATGATCTTCGCGTTCGTCCCGATGCTGACGCTGCAGGGGGACCGCGAACGATTGGCGTTTTTCCTGGCGGCTCGTCGCCTGTTCATGTGGATTTTCGGCGGGATGACGGTGGTGACCGCGCTGCTCGCGCCCTGGCTGATTGCGGCTCTCGGTCCCGGGCTTCCCCCGGCGAGTGCGCGCGAGGCTGTCGATTTGCTTCGCATTGTGTCCCTTTCCACCATGGCTGCGGGGACAGCCGCAATCTACTCGGCATGGCTCTACACTAAGCGCCGCTTCGGTCCGACGGCTTTTTACCAGGCGTTTCTGAACGTGTTCACCGTAGCCGGGGCATTGCTGTTGTGGCGGGCGATGGGGATCTACGGCTTCGCCATCGGGTATGCCGCCGGATCGTGCGGACAACTGGTGCTGGTCTACGCGGCTTCACGAGCCGACCTTCGCAGGGCGATGGCCGTTCCTGGCTTCCGGATATCGGCTCGAGATTTGCTCGGCAAGCCCGGGATCTTTATGGCCTACGCGGGGCTGCTGGCACTCAACATGATTGTCACGCGCGCCTACGCCACACACGCCGGTACCGGAATGGCGGCGGCCTTTGACTATTGCATCCGGTGCGTCAACGTCGTGATCGCGTACCTGGTCTCGCCAGCGTCGAATTCGCTGTTGCCGGAGATCGCGCGACTGCATGCCACAGGCGACGACCGCCGGGCGGTGCGACTGGTGGACCGGACGGCCGGGATCGCGTCGATTGCAGCTGTGGCGGCCTGCGTTGTGGGGATCTTCGTTCGTACTCCGGTCATCTCACTGCTGTTCGAACGCGGGAGCTTTACGGCGCAGTCCACTGAACTGGTGTCCGGCGTCTTCCTGGGACTTGCGCCGTGCCTGATCGGCTATAGCCTGCTCGAACTGACGGCGCGGTCCTTGTTCGCGCTGAACCGGCCCATGTTGCCTTTGTTTGCGGCTGCCGTTCCGGTGACGGTCAACGTCGCGGTATCGGGACTGATGCGGCACTTCGCACCGGAGCGTTTTGCACAGCCCCAGTATCTCGGAATCGGAGCGTCAGCGGGGCTGATGGCCGGATTTGCCTTGCTGATCGTGGGCGCTCACTGGAAGCGGCCAGCCTGATTTCGCCTGCCGTTTAGCCGTGTTTTCCTTTCCATACTGCGATTAGCGATTTCGAGAGCCCCAGGAAGCGTTCCCGGATGATTTGGGCTTCCGGGAACATGGACTGCAGTTCGTGCGCGTCGAGCAGTCGCACCTCCTCAGAGCAGTGCCGGATGTAGAACTCCCAGCGGTCGGGCGAGGGACGCTCGATCAGCGACCAGAAGGTGAACCGGCGCGCGACGCTCGCGCGTGCGCGCTTCGGCAGCCAGTGGAGGAACGGCGTAACCAGATGGGGTTCAACGGGGAAGCGGCGATCGGGGGTCTGGACCCAATAGGCTTGTCCAATCCGGCGGACTTCGTCAGCGAAGCGGCGCTGGTCTTCAGGGGTCGAGATGTGCTCGATGACGGAGTTCGAGAAGACGATATCGAAGGATCGGTCACGGAAAGGCAGATAGCGGCCGTCGCCCACGACGGTAGCTTCGCCGCTGCTCGGGAGGTTCAACAGCGTGATTTGCGGACATGCGGCGATGAGGCTCCAGTTGAGCCGGGTGCCTCCGACGTCCAGGATGCGGGTTTGTTGAGTGAGGGGAAACATGCGCTGGAACATCGCCATACGGTCTTGACGAAAGCGCCGGATGGTGGCATAGAGGAGGTTGCGCATGGACAGACTGAAGTCTGTGTTACGAAGGCACCCAGCGGAGCACGGGCTTGCGGGCAGCGGCTACTTCGTCGACTCGAGTAGTCCGGGTGTCGTGCGGCGCCTGGGTCACGAGTTCCGGCGAACTCTCGATTTCCTGGCAGATGTCGATCATGGCGTCGATGAAGAGGTCGAGCTCCATCTTGCTTTCGGTCTCGGTAGGCTCGATCATCATCGCGCCGTGGACAATGAGCGGGAAGCTGACAGTATAGGGATGGAAGCCGTAGTCGATGAGGCGTTTGGCAATGTCGCCCGTGCGCACACCCTTTTTGCTCTGCGCGTCGTCGCTGAAAACGACTTCGTGCATGTTGGGGCGCGGATAGGGCAGATCGAAATACGGAGCCAGCTTGTGGCGGATGTAGTTGGCGTTCATCACCGCGTCAACCGTGGCGTTGCGGAGCCCGTCGCCGCCGTGTGCCAGGATGTAGGCGAGCGCGCGCACCAGCACTCCGAAGTTGCCGTAGAAGGCGCGCACCTTGCCGATCGATTGCGGGCGATCGTAATCGAGAGTCACCAAGTCGCCTCGGCTCTTCAGGCAGGGGATCGGAAGAAACGGCTCGAGAATCCGCTTGACAGCCACCGGGCCCCCACCCGGGCCTCCTCCGCCGTGGGGTGTCGAGAAGGTTTTGTGCAGATTCAGGTGCATCACGTCAATGCCGAAATCGCCGGGCCGGGTGATGCCGACCAGAGCGTTCATATTGGCACCGTCCATGTATACGAGCGCACCCTTGGCATGGAGAATCTCGACCGCCTGGACGATGTTCTCTTCAAAGACGCCGAGCGTGTTGGGATTGGTCACCATCAAGGCCGCGACGTCCGCAGTCACTGACTTGCTCAAGGCTTCGAGATCGATCAGGCCCTGGTCGTTGGAGCGAATGTTTTCGACCGCGTAACCCGCGATGGCCGCAGTGGCCGGATTGGTGCCGTGCGCGGAATCGGGAATGAGGATCTTCTTCCGGGGATTGCCTTGTGATTCGAGCAGTGCGCGGACCAGCAGGATACCGGTGAGTTCGCCGTGCGCTCCGGCGGCGGGCTGGAGGGTAATGGCATCCATGCCGGTGATTTCGAGCAGCGCGCTCTTCGAGACGCTGCATGACGTGAAGCGCACCTTGGGACAGCGCTTCAGGCTGGTAGGGATGGGCCCACGCCAAGCCCTCGAGACGTGCTACCAGTTCGTTGACGCGCGGGTTGTACTTCATGGTGCACGAACCGAGCGGATACATCCCGAGATCGATGGCGTAGTTCCAGGTTGAGAGCCGCGTGAAGTGGCGGATCACGTCGACCTCACTGACTTCCGGGAAACCTTCAATCTCGCGGCGCACGTTCTGCGCGCCGAGAGCAGCGGCGGGGTCCACAGACGGCACGTCCAGTGCGGGAAGCTGGCAGCCGTTCTTGCCGGGCGAGCTACGCTCGAAGATCAGCGGCTCGTTCTGTACGATGTGCTTGCGAACTTTCCTGATCATGCTTGAAATACCGTGATGACTGCGTCCATTTCGCTGCGCTTGCTCATCTCCGTGGCACAGAGCAGCATGCTGCCGGCGAGTTCGGGATAGAAGCGGTCGAGCAGCAGACCGCCGATGATCTTCCGGTCGACAAGCTGCCGGTTGACCTCTTCCGCGGGCGTATTCGGCACCGCGACAAACTCGTTGAAATACGGTCCCGAAAATCGCGGCCTCAGCTTGGAGCCCAGATAGTGTGCTTTCGAAAGATTCTGGACGGCGAGTTCGCGCAGCCCTTCCTTGCCGTAAAGGGTCATGAACACCGTGGCCATTAAGGCGATGAGCGCCTGGTTGGTGCAGATGTTCGAAGTCGCCTTCTCGCGGCGGATGTGTTGCTCGCGCGTCGAAAGCGTCAGACAGAAAGCGCGGTTGCCGTGGGTGTCGACCGACTGGCCAACGAGGCGTCCGGGCATCTGCCGGATGAACTTTTCTTTCGCCGCAATGATGCCGGCGAAAGGCCCTCCATAGCTCGGGGAGATGGCGAACGATTGCAGTTCGCCGACCACGATATCGGCGCTCGCCGGCGGTTCCAGCAGACCCAACGAAACGGCTTCGGTGAAGACGAAGACGAGCAGCGCCCCGAATTTGTGCGCCAGTTCGGCAGCCGCGTTCACCTGCTCAATAATGCCGAAGAAATTCGGCGACTGGATGATCACCGCCGCAGTCTGATGGTTGAGGCGCGATTCCAGATCGGCGAGATCGATGCCGCCGGTCTTGGCGTCGTAACCGAATTCTTCGACCGGCAAGCCCTGGTACCGTGCATAAGTCCGAAGAACCTCGCGATATTCGGGGTGCACCGTGCGCGAGGCCAGGATGCGCTTGCGGCCGCTGATACGCACGGCCATCATGGCGGCTTCGGGCACCGCGGTCGAGCCATCGTACATCGAAGCATTGGCGACGTCCATGCCGGTGAGCTGGCAGATCATCGTCTGGAATTCGAAAATGGTGGTCAGGGTGCCTTGTGCAATCTCGGCCTGATAGGGAGTGTAGGACGTCAGAAACTCGCCGCGCGACACTACGGTGTCGACTACCACGGGACGGAAGTGACGGTAGACGCCCGCACCGAGAAACGATGGATAACTCACGTTTTCCGCGGCGCGCGCCTGGAAGTAGTCGACGATCTCGTATTCTGAAATGCCGGCCGGAAGATTCAGGGGTCGATCGAGCACGACGTCCTTGGGCAGGTGACCGAACAGTTCGTCCTTCGCTCGCATCCCGCAAGCCGCCAGCATTTCCTGGCGTTCAGAGTCAGACTTCGGAAGATAACGCAATTAGCTCTCGGCCCCCACATATTCCTGATACTCTGAGGCCGTCATCAGATTCTTGATTTCATCCTGGGTGGTCGTCCGGACCTTGATCAGCCACGCTTCGCCATGCGGATCGGCATTCAGCTTCTCCGGTGCGGAGGCGAGGGTTTCGTTGATTTCGACGATCTCGCCGGTAACAGGCGAGTAGATATCGGATACGGCTTTCACCGACTCAACGGAGCCAAAGGTCTTGCCGGACTCAGTACTGGCGCCCACTTTAGGCAGGTCCACGTAAACGATGTCGCCCAGTTCGTGCTGCGCATGGTCGGTGATCCCGATGGTCGCGGTGTTACCGTCCGCCTTGACCCACTCATGCTCTTTGGTATAGCGAAAATCCGCGGGATAGTTCATCATTTTCCTCGTTTGTAAAAAGGCGTGGCGACCGTCTCGGCCTCCACCGGCTGGTTACGGATGATGATTTCGATTTTCCGGCCCAATTCGGCGTGCTCCGCCGGAAGATAACAGAGCCCAATGTTCCTGTTCAGTGTCGGCGAAGGCGAGCCGCTGGTCACCCAACCCGCCGGCGAGCCGTCGAGCCAGACTTCGTAGCCGTCCCGCCCGATTCCCCGGCCTCGCATCTCGAAGCCGATGAGCTTGCGCGCGACACCTGCTTCCTTCTGCTTCAGCAGCGCCGACCGGCCAACAAAATCACCCTTGTCGAGTTTGACAATCCAGGCGAGGTCAGCTTCGAGAGGCGAAATGGAAGCGTGGATCTCATGCCCATAAAGCGCCATTTTCGACTCGAGGCGCAGCGTGTTGCGGCATCCCAGACCGCAAGGCTTGATGCCAAATTCCTCGCCGGCGTCGAGTAGCTCTGCCCAAATGTCAGGCGCCTCCTGCGGTGCGACGTAAATCTCGTAGCCGTCTTCGCCGGTGTAGCCGGTGCGCGCGATGCGTGCCGGAACGCCGCCGACTTCACCGTCCTTAAACCAGTAGTAGCGAATTGAGGCGATGTCGACGGGTGTGAGCTTGCGGAGCGTTTCCAGCGCGCGTGGACCCTGGACCGCGATCTGCGCATATTTCCGGCTGGCGAATTCCACCTCCGCATCGAACCGGTTGAGGGATTCGATATGTTCGAAGTCCTTGTCCTGATTCGAGGCATTGACACAGATGAAGTAGTGATCGTCGGCGACTTTGTGGACCAGGATGTCGTCGACAAAACCTCCGTGATCGTAGAGCAGTCCGGAATATTGCGCCTGTCCGACGTGCAATTTCGCAACGGCATTGGTGGTGACGAAATCAGTGAGCCGGGCGGCTTCGGGCCCGCGAATTTCGATTTCACCCATGTGGCTGACGTCGAAGAGACCGACGGCCCGACGGACCGTGTGGTGTTCGTCGACAAGCCCGGAATATTGGACCGGCATGTCCCACCCGCCGAAGTCCACCATCTTGGCGCCGGAGGCGCGGTGAACCTCGTACAACGGCGTGCGTTGGAGTTGAGGATTCGGCATTGGAAAGCGCGGAAGTCCCATTGTACGACGAGGACTGGAACGATCCCGGCACATTATGGGCGCATCGGGCTGGAGAGGGACCTGCAAAATTCGGCCGCAAGTGGCCGAGGCAGGCAAAACGCCTGCCCCACCATAGCAAACACTGGACCTGCAGGGTGCGTCGGCCGGTTTCGCCTGCGCAGGCTGGATTTTGAAACTCCCTCTGTAGACTCAGGTTTGACATGGTAGACGCGCTTTACCATGCGCCATTTTGGGTTGGGCGGGTGAGGCGGCGGGCTGGAAGCCATTTTACGGAACGAAAGTCTTGACCGCCAAAGCGCGTTCACCCCAGGAAATGAAAATTTTGGCTGAACACAGCTTGCGCGAGTTGTACGGACGTAAAAGAGAAAAGCCGAGGGCCGCAGGGATGAACACAGATGAACGCAGATAAGTCCAAGATTTGAGGTAACTTGCCACCCTTCTCGCACCGGCGTTGCGCGATATTTTCGGAAGAACGAAGGTATTGTGACTCAAAGTTGGCTTTCTACCGGGCTCTGCCGAACCAGGAATATTGCCAGGAGACAGAAACATTCTGGTAGTTTCCACCAAAGCGGGTGTAGGCGCCATTACTGTAACTGAACTTCACACTTTCGTGTTTGGTAAATGGGATCGACGCAGTGCCTCCGATCCGCGAGCCTGTTTGGCGCGTGACCGGATTGGCAACGCCATTCACGCTGGCAGTGCCTCCGAGCCATAAATTTCCGTCAAGGGAAAACCAAAGCCGTTGTTTCACATCGTAGCTGAGATGGCCTTCGAAGGAGCCGACGGGCGAGATCGATTGAGGCAGGGGATCCGGATGAGCATAATACTGAGGGTTCGTGGTGTAGAACCATACGCCGGCGTACCCGTCAAGGACCCACTTGCCCCAACGTTCGGAATAGCCAAGTTCCGGTTTGAAAGCCCAGCGGTTGGCGCCCCAGTTAACCAGCTTATTGGGGTCGTATTGACCCGTGGGCGCAACCACCCTCAGGCTGGCACCCAGTAGAATGTGTTGTTTCCATTTCGCGAGCTCGCGCGCGGGCATGGCCGGGCCGCCCATGAGGTTCACGGACAAGCGGAAGGCGGTATCCACAAAGCCGGATCGGTAAAGGTGGTTCTCAACGTCGGCGATATCGCCCTTAAAGTTTCCGACGGCGTAGGGCAACGCGGCGCTGATGTTAGCTGAGCGGCCCAAAAAGCTAAACGCGTAATAGTAGCTCAAGATCGGCACACTGTATGTTCCGGTTGCGCCAGTAACCGGGATCGCGCCATCGAAGAGAATACTGCCGGTGAAAAAAGAATATGTCAGGTTGACAACATTCAAATCTGTCGGGGTGATCGAATACGCGCGCGGAGAAAGGTCTTGAGCGCGCAGCACTGGTAGCGAACAGAGCGCAAAGACTAACGGCCAAGCGACACGCAAAGGCATTAGAATCGGCCTGAATGTCCGCCACATACTAACACGGCACCCGCTCCGTCTACCACTTCAAAGAATTCACCGGCAATGTGCCGATGCTTCGCACCAGGAGAGGACTCAATATTTGGGAAACGAGGCGCTCAGATCTTGACGCGACTCCCAGTAACTGCGGCCAAACTTCGCTCGCGGCGGCAAAGGCGCAAGTTTCAAACACATTGGACCGCGACCTGCCGCGCGATTAGCCGTTCAAAAGTCTAGCTCACAAGGGGTTTTCGGGCCACTTGTGTTTGGGATAGCGGCGGCCGAGTTCTTTGCGGAGCTGCGGATAGAGGCGCTCCCAGAAGCCGGCGAGGTCGGTGGTGGTTTGGACCGGGCGGTTGCTGGGCGCGAGCAACTGCACGACCACCGGCACCTTACCGGCGGCGATGCGCGGAGTCTCACCCAGACCGAAGAAGTCCTGGAGGCGCGAAGCGATCCAGGGCGGTTTACCGCGGTCGTAATGGACCTTGGTCTCGCGTCCGCTGGGGAGGCGCAGTTTCGCTGGCGCGATGATGTTGAGGAGTTGGCTGTCGGTGCGGCGGGCGAGGGTGGCAGTCAGGGACGCGGCCGCTTCCTTTAATTGAGAGAAACTGCGGAGCCCATAACAAAGCTCTACGAACGCCGCGCGGACTTGCGCCTCGGTGACCGGAGGCAGGTCGGAATGCTGTGAGGCGAAGTCGACACGCGCCAGGAATTCTTCAAGGGCGGCTGCGTCGATGAATCGGTCGATGCCGGCTTCGAAGGCCTTTTCCGTGAGCAGTTGCGCGGCTGCGGCGGGATCGGGAACACCACCGCGATTCTCATCGATGATTAGCTTGTCGTACTCGAGCGCGCTGACCGCATCGACGCGCTGAGCCTGGCGATTCCACTCGACGCCGCTACGCGCGATGACACGGCCGGGGAAGAAGTCGAGAAGCCAGTCGGGTTGGATTTCGCAGGCGAGACGAACCAGGGGGAGCGGCCGTTCGCTGCGGTCTTCGATGTCGATGGCGACGAAGAAGTCTGAGGGGGCAGTGTTGATGGTGGCAGAGCTTCCGTTGGAGAGGAGAACCTGGCCACCTGCGCCGCGACGTCCGACACGATCGGGAAAGGCCTGGAGGACTGCGCGCCCCAGACCGTCGACGCCGCTGCCGGGCGATTGCGCGGCCGCACGCGGGCGGACTACGCGGCGCAGTTGATCGTAAACGGATCGCGTGGCCGGCGTCCATTCTTCCTCAAGCGCGGCGTGAAGATCGGAGGAGCGGGTCTGCTGTCCACTGCTGAGCAGTGCTGCTACCGCGCAGGCCGAAGGCTCGGCGAGGAGAAGGCGCGCGAGACGGGGATGCACCGGCAACCGGGCTAACTGCGAAGCCTGGTTGCCGCGGGCGTTCAGCATATCGAGGAGGGCTTCGGCGGCGTTGATGGCGGCGGCGGGCGGCGCGTCGAGCCACTCGAGTTCGCGTGGGTCGTGGATGCCAAGGGCTTCCAGGTGCAGGCATAGCTGCGAGAGTTCCCGGCGGGTAATTTCAGGCGCGTCGTGATCGGGACGGTGATGAAAATCTTCCGCGGTATAGAGGCGGATCACCTGGCCCGGACCGGTGCGTCCGGCTCGTCCGGCACGCTGCCTGGCTGATGCCTGGCTCACGCGGTCGACTTTCAGGGTGGGGATGCCGGTCCAGGGAGAGTCGCTCGAAAAACGCGCGAGACCGCTATCGAGGACCGCTCTGACGCCCTCGATGGTGATGGAGCTTTCGGCGATGTTGGTGGAGAGGATCAGTTTGGGCTCGTCCGCGGGCGCGACGGCGCGATCCTGTTCGGCGGGCGGGAGATCGCCATGGAGAGGCGTGATGCTGTAGCCGAGGCGGCGAGCGAGCCCGTCGCAAGACGAGGCTGCGCGCCGGATCTCAGCCGCACCAGGAAGGAATGTGAGGATGTCACCGCTCTGCCGGCCTATGCGTTCAACCGCGCCGGCCACTTGCTGTTCGAGCGCAGCCGGCGAGTAGGGGGTGTAGGTGATCGCGAGATCGAAAAGGCGGCCCGCGGAGCTGATGACCGGCGAATCGTCGAGGAACGCGGCGATGGACGCGGTGTGGAGCGTGGCTGACATCACGATAATGCGGAGGTCGGGGCGTTTGGTTTTCTGCAGGCGGCGGAGGAGCGCGAGGGCGAGGTCGGTGTCGAGGTGCCGCTCATGGAATTCGTCGAGGATGACAACGGCGGCGTGACGGAGGGTGGGGTCGCTCAGGAGACGTCGTGTGAAGACGCCTTCAGTGAGAAAGCGGAGGCGGGTGCGCGGTCCGGCGATTTCTTCGAACCGGACCTGATAGCCGACGGTCTCGCCGGGACGTTCACCCATCTCTTCAGCGACGCGGCGCGCGGCCATTCGGGCTGCGATGCGCCGGGGTTCGAGCACCAGCACCTCGCCTCCGAGCGGCAGCAGCGCGGGAGGAACGCGTGTGGTTTTGCCTGCGCCCGGAGCGGCTTCGATGACGAGGTTGCGGGAATGACGCAAGGTCGCCAGGATCTCGGGGATCAGGTCGTCGATGGGGAGGTGTGGCGTCATCTGGTGCGCAATAGATGATGATGGCATTGTGGCGCGGCCGATCGCGGCCATGCCTTGGTAAGCCGCGCCGCCTGCGTCATGAGGTAATTCCGCTCCGGGGTACATGTGGTCCGTCCGGCGGCAATCCGGTAATGTGCGATTGCGGCCTCGTGGTCGCCGGCTAGTTTCCGCGCTTCATAGGGCAGTCGGAGCACGCGACCTATTCTCGACATCCCGAACCACGATTTTTCAACAAGATTTACGACCCGTGTCGAGTTGATTTTGGCCCTCTCGGATCGACTTTCTAATAGAGGTGCGAAGATGCCGCGAAATGCAGTTGTGAGATACAGCAACGTTTGATGCAGTCCCTGAGTCCGAAGATGGACACCCTGAGTTACGGCGCGCGTTGCCAGCAGGTGTGCGACCTGGGCGGGGAATGCTATTAGATTTCTGTCGGGTTCCGCTCAGCAAGACGTTGAGCCGCACCAAGCGCGCCACACCTGTCGATACGCCAGTTCGAGCTCACGCACCACTCGTGCGCCATCCATTACCGGCGATGTGGCGAATCTGTCACGCAGCGTACGCCGAAGTTCCAGGAGGGCAGGTAGATGCAGTGCCTGCCTCGAAGCGATTTCCGCGTATTCGCTTTCAGTCGCGGCAATCCAGTCTCCCAGGCCAGCCCGACTGAGGATTGCCGCGGAAACTCGCGCCGAGAATCTGGTCCCAGCCAGCGTAACCACCGGAACCCCCATCCACAAGCACTCGCAAGTGTTGGTCTGCCCGCTGAAAGGAAATGAATCCAGCGCCACATCGGTCTGGCTTATGAGCGCCAGGTGATCGGATAGCGGAAGCGGGCCGCGAAACGCCAACCGGGTCGGGTCGATGCCTCGCTCTTCCATGGCGTTCTCGATTCGCTGCCGTGCGAATCGTCCTGGACGATCGAAATCCTTAATCATGTAGTGGAAGAGCATCCGCGACTCCGGGACCTGGAGCATGGTTGCGGCCAGCGCGTCGAACACTCCGTGATTTAATTTGAGCGGCGTTTGAAAAAAACCGAATGTGACGTATCCATTGGCTCGCGCCGGGAGCGCGGCCACAGACGGCGCCCCTTCTGGCGGCTGATACACCAGGTACCCGCTCGGGATGCGCAACAGCTTCTCGCGATAGTGGCTTTCGGTAAGACCCGCCGGATCGGCCCACTGGTCTGTGATCCTGTAATCCATCGCGTCCAGGCCGGTGGTGCAGGGATACCGCGGATACGCGATCTGTACCGGTGCGACTCGTCTCGAAAAAACGCTCAGCCGCATTTGCGGTAAATGGCCGGATACGTCGAGCAGAATATCGATCCGGTCTCCACGGATGGTCTCGTCCACTTCGCCATCAGTTTGGTCCGAAACGCTTCTCCAATGGCGGAAGAGTTGTTTGTAACGGTCGGTCCCGGAATCCGCATTGGCTCCGGCGCTGTAGGCAAAAAGCTCGACGTTCCTGCAGTCATGATGGCGCAGAATGGGCGGAAGGAAGGAATCGATCGAACCGGATGAGAATTCACCGCTCAAAATCCCCAGCCGGATCCGGCGCTCCGGTTCGGGAGAATTTGCAAAGGGTCTCGCCGGTGCGGGAGAAGTGAAAGCAGTCTGCCACTCCCGATGTGCCGCAAGAAGGTCTTCGCCGCCTTGTTCCGGATCCATGATCGACGAGTACAAAAGAGCTGAATGCACGCGCGGATTCCCCGGGTCGAGAGTGCGCGCCTTCCGAAGGGCGTCCGCGGCAGATTCCAAGGCTCCCGTTCCCATGTAAGCCGCAGCCAATTTGGACCACGCGGCCGGCGACTCCGGCAACCGCTGACACAGGCTGGCGAACAGCTCAGCGGTGAGGCTTTCCTCGCCTGACATGGAGAAAAAGTCGCCTGCGATCTCCAGATTATTGGGATTGTCCGGCCCCAGGAGCAAGCATTGCCGGAAGGATCGCGCGGCTTCGGCGGGTCGTCGCATCGCGGCGAAGACCCTCCCCATCGTCCGGTGGAGAAACGCCGATTCCGGCGCCACCTCCAGAGCTTGCCGCGCTTCTGCCAGCGCTTCCTCCAGGCGTCCGCACTCGAGCAAGGCTGACGCATAACTCGATCGGCCTTCCGGGTGATTGGGATCGAGAGCCAGACAAGCGTAAAAGGCCTTCGCGGCCTCCGGCCAACGGCCCGCCATACCGTATGCAACGCCCAGATTATGGCGCCAGGAGGCATCTCGCGGGAGAATCGACACGGCCTGTTCCAGAATGGCCACCGCACGCTCTGCGTCCCCACCTTTGGCGAGAAGCAGTCCGAGGCAATGAAGCGCAGCCGCATGGGCCGGCTCCTGGCTCAAAATCTCTTCGCACAGCAGCCGGCAAGCGTCCAACTCGCCACGTTCCAGATGCCGCTGCGCCGCTTCAAATACAGCTGTCGTCTGCAAGAGAGACTATTCAAAGGTGAGGAGGTAGTTTTTGCCCCCACAGTGTTTTAATCCCACATGTGTTCCCGTGACTGCGATCTGACCGTCGGCAAGCGTTGCCTCGACCTGCCCGGTATGTGGTTTTTGTTTGAGGTCGATGGTTTCTTTGTTCAGTTCCGCATGGTCCTTACTGTTTCGCGCTGCGATAACGAGTTTGATAGTTGGCACACGAATCTCCTTCCGAGGATCCCAGGGATCGTACCAGCCTAGAGCTGCATTGTCAATAAAATCTCGCGGAAGCCGTCTGTGTTTCGAATCGGATCCCAGACCGGATCCACCCTGAGATACAACATTCCGCGGTCCTTTATCCGGGCTGCCTGCTGCAAATAGGATATGGCGGTCGCCGTCTCGCCCAACGCGGCATGAATCTCGGCCAGGTCGGCCGGCGATACTGCATCGGCGTCCCGACGCGACACGAGCTTAGCCAGGAACCGCCGGGAAGCGGCCGCGTCGCCGCGCATAGCGTGGAACACGGCGAACATATCGTCCGAGAGAGACGTCGACGCTGTCTCAGGCGCGGCCGCTCCCTTAATCTCCAGGTCGTGAACGGCCTGAGCTTCCCCCAGTGCCAGATCGAAATACCGTTTTGCCTCGGCGCCCTTGGCTTGCTGGCCTCGGGTCGCGTAAACCCAACCGAGAATATCATGAGCCGCAAGAAGGTCGCGCTGCGCCAGCGTCCACTTCAGGTGCTCCTCAGCCTCGCCATAACGCCGGGCCATCAGCAGGCCCATTCCGTAAGCCGAATGACTGGGGTAATCGTAGGGGTCCAGATCCAAACCCTTCCTCATGTACTGCAGCGCTTCATCGAATCGGCCGAACTGAAGGATCAATCCGCCGTAGCGCCGGTAGGCAACCGGCGACTTGGGATCGAGCCGGATGGCTTCGCGATAACTGCGTTCGGAGCTTTTCCAGTCCCATTGTGCCTGCCGAACGCCTGCCAGCGCGACATGAGCTTCCGGAAGTTTGGGATCGAGACTGACCGCTTTCTGCGCGCACTTGAGCGAAAGGCCGATCATTTCGTCCGGCGCGCCCTGCTTTTCTTCAAGCGAAGCCCTGTAAGCATCCGCTAACGCGGCGTACGCCAGCGCGAAATTAGGGTCCTGGTTGACCGCCTGTTTCAAGGATTGAATCGCCGCCTGGATCGCCGCCGGCGTGCGTTCTTCGTACAACTGCCGGGCTCGCACGTAGGCCCGATAGGCGCTGGCATTCTGTGTCGTGCTCACCTTGACCTGGTTGTTCCCCAGCAGGTTCCCAAACCATCGAATCACCCGGAGTTCCGCGAATTGCACGCGCTGTGGGCCGGAAACAGGGGAGAAGACATCATCCTCCAATCCCGCGACCACTTGCCGGGCAACCTCGCTCTCCAATTCGAGCGGGTTGTCCAGGTCGCGATCGAAGGAGTTCGACCACACTATGCTGTTACCCTTTGCGGTGTCGGTCAGCCGCATGGTCAAACGAATGCGGCTGTGATATTCCTGCAGGTCGCCATCGAGAAAAAAACGGTCGCTGATCGCGGCAGTTGTGGCTTGATCGCGCGTGCCGTAGTACTGTTTGACGCTGAGGCCCTCCACCCGAATGAGACGCGAAAGCAGTGCGCCGGTCAGGCCGCGGGAAAGGGGGCGGAAGGCGGGGTCGTTCACCAGGTCGTTGATCTCGAAGACAACCATCGAAGCTTGAAGATGTGGGGAGCGCATGGCGAGCGCGGCTGCGGCAAGGAATAGAGTAGCGGCGAGAAGGACTGCCAGAATGATTCGGGACCTCCTCGACTTCTTCCTGGGCGGCAGCTGCTCCGTGGCGCTCGGAATGGCTCCCGGAATCGACGCCGCCGCCCGAAGACCCTGGCCCAGTTCCCGGACAAACTCAGCGACACTCTCCTGCCGGTCGCTTTCCTCGAACGCCAGCGCCTTCAGAATAGCGCGGCTCGCTTCTTCGGGAAGATCCGGTCGCAAGCTTCTCGGTGCGATCCGCACGCCCTCCTTTTGCATGGCGTGGAGTTGTACGGCATTTTCAGCCCTAAGTGGAAGCCTGCCCGTCATCATTTCATAGGTGATGACACCTAAGCTATAGAGATCGCTCGATGCGCCCGGCCTTCCGTTGAGTTGCTCGGGCGCCATGTAGGGAAGAGTGCCCGAGATTTTCGAAGCGGACTCCGCCGGGTCTTGGGAATGAAGCACAGTGGCGATGCCGAAGTCGATCAGTTTGACCCGGTGCTCACCGTCATCCAACGTCTGGATCATGACATTTTCAGGCTTCAGATCGCGATGCCATATGCCATTTTGATGGGCGGCAGCGAGCGCCCCGCCCGCCTGGCGCACGATAGCGGCGATGGTCTCGAGAGGCAACCCCTCGGGCCGTATCAAATGCCGAAGCGTCTTGCCCTCAACGTATTCCATGACCAGGAACGGGCGGCCATCTTCCGTCTCCCCTGAATCCGATATCGAGACGATGCCGGGATGACTGAGCCGGGCCAACGCCTCAATTTCGTTGTGAAACTTCCTTCGCCGCCAGGGATCGAGTTCGGCGTCCTGCAAGATTTTAATTACTACCCTTCTGGGGAGAAGCTGTTCGTCCACGGCAAGATATACGACGGCAAAGCCGCCGTGGCCGAGTTCGTGCTGGATCAAGTAGCGGCCCTTCAGCCGGGCATTAACCAACCCGGAGATGCGAACCTCTTGCGCCGGGATGGTATCCGTCGAATCGGCGGTGGGGGATTCCGTCGGCCTGTTATCCGGAAAGCCGCCGGCGACTCGTGCACGAAGCATGCGGCGGACTTCGTCCTCGAGGCCGATATCGCCTCCGCACTCGCGTCGCAGAAAGTCCTCCACCGAGTCAGCAGGCAACTCAAGTGCGGATTCAAATAGCGCGCAGATACGCTGCTTGCGATCAAGGCTCATATTGCACGAGCTGGTCCGAATTATACCAACTCTCTTCACAAAAGAATGCTTCGGTGGCTGATTCTAGCAGCCCGTGGATGACTCCCCGAATTTTCGGGAGCGGCACTTTCAAATTAGGCCGCGGCCGCTAATCGAGAATTTCGCTCCGAGCACGAAAAGGTCAGGAATTGGTCCTCTGGAGGGCAACTGCAGCGCGGTCCACGTCCGCGGGGATGCCCTTTTGGTATATTGCCCGACCGGATGCAGTAATGGTCAGCTTGGGAAATCCCGAGGTCCGCTCGCGGTGACTTCATCGATCACGGGAACGGGAGGTTCGCGGGCGTCCAGTTCCTCGGGGTCAAACGGGATGACATATGCAGGACGCTCTCACGTACAAAGAGTAGTTAACCTGCGCTGGGGATTGGAATGAAATTGCGGCACCCGGAAACTTCCCCAACGGCCGGAAAGATGGCGGTAACAGCCCCAACCTCCCGGCAATCCGGCCGTTGGCCAAATACGGCGATCCGTGAGATCGGGAAAGGATAACTTGGTTCATAGCCAGTAATCCGGGCAGTGCGGCACTTGGCTGCGTGTTGCTGTAGCAGTGCCGTTGACGAAGCACAAGACGCTGCGTCAAGCGAACGGCGTTGCGTCTACACTGACAGCGTGACTGAGGCAGTAAACATTGTCCACGCAATCTTCGCATCTATGGATGAATTCTCGCGCGGGTGCCAGACCGATGATGCGACGGTTGTAGCATTGCGGGTGCATTGAGCTCGCGGAATTCCTACGGTGTCGCTCGACCCGCAAGCGCACGCTGAAACTCTACCTCTTGGTACGCACTGCCTCCCAACCGGGCAGCGACACATTGGTCCGGTAGTTGGACTCGTTGTAGTCCGGATTGCGGAGCGGGGCGTAAATCCGGTCACCCTTGAAGGGCCGGTCCTGAGTGTAGATCCACACACGTTCCTGATCCCAGAGGACGATCTCGTCGCGCTGGTCCCCGGTCAGGTCGAGGACATTGGCTGCCAGGTCGGGGTGACCGTCGTCCGGGAACATGACGACGCGGCGCAAGTGGCCGTCAATCATTCCGCCGTCGCGCGAACTGCCGGAGAGCAAAACAAATTCCTGACCGTCACCGCGCCAGTTGACCGGGAGCATGGGGCTTCCCGAATGGATGGGTTCCTCCTGCGCCAGGATGTTCCCGTCCGCGTCGAAGAGCGTGACAATGCCGGGATTTTTCCAGAAATTCACGCTGATATATTGCAAGCCCGGCAGATCCGGACGGTACTTGCCCACGCTGGGGCTCTGATTGTGGCCTACCCGAATGTGCTTAAGCACTTTCCCGTCCAGGTCGAACATCAAGAACCCTTCATCGCTGCCACTCGCGTAGACGCGCGGCGCAGCCTTGGGATCGCCGGAAAGATTGCCGGCCATGATTCCGTCGGCATGATCCTTGACCTTCGCGTCCTGGCTCCATAGCTGTTTCCCCTCCGGACTCCACATGGCATAACCGATGAACAGGGAATCCTTACCGCTGCCGCTCAAATCGACGGGATAGGGGAAGTGGCCGGTCTGTCCGTCGCCCTTCCACAGCAGTTCGAGCTTGTTATTGAAGATCCAGAAATGCGTGTAGCGGTCCTTGACCAGGATCTCGTGCCGGTCTTTGTTCCCGGAGAAATTGACAAAGGCGATCGAATCGCCATTCTCCATGTCGTAGGGATGCTCCTTGTCCGTGGCCGGCATCTTGGGCATCCAGACGGAGTTTTTCAGCTTGCCGGTGCGGCCATCAAGAATCTGGAGTTGAAAATCACGGATGAGGACAACCTCGTTTTTTCCATCGCCATCGATGTCGTGAATCTGAAACGGGGTGTCGTTAGTCAGTAAGCCGTTGCGTGGATCGGGGCGCCCGAGCTGCCAGAGAACCTTTCCGTCTAACGTAACGGCCGTGAGGCAACTGATCTGATCGAACGCGTCGGCGCGCACACGCGGGATGTTTTGCGCGATCAGCATGTCGGGAACGCCATCTCCGTCAAGATCGCCGAAGCGGGCGTTGCGTCCGGCGCCGAAATTCGGAGTGTTGAATTTCTTCCAGAGTTTGGGACTGGGGTTGTCGGCCCTCAAGCGGGCGAGTTCTGCGTCGCGCCTGGCGATCGCCGCGTCGATTTCGCGCTTGCGGGCGTCGCTCGACCAGACATGGAAGTCCTGAAAACGCGCAGGGCCGTAGGTGACGCACGCTGCCTTGCCCTTCAGGATCTCCGAATCGGTGGCTTCGAGCACCTGGTGGCCGTCGATATACGCGCGGATGTGCGGTCCTTCGGTCTCGACCTTCAGCGTGTAGTAGCGCGTGCAGTCATAAGGGAACTTTGCTTTTCCGAGCGGCTTCCAGCCGTGGACGCGCAACGCCGGTTCGAGTGGCAGGTGCAGCGCGAGATTCGCCTGGTCGCCGCCGGACAGGCTGAAATAGTAGTAATGGCGGTTCGTGTGGTAGCGAAACGCTACTCCCACGGCATCGACGCTGTTGAGCGGCTTGACTTTGACTTCGACGGTATAGTCGCTCCATTCCGCATCGCCGGTGAGAAAGATGGGATAAGTCCACTGGTGGGTAGTCGCGTCGAGTTGTTCTTCGAGGTAAGAGTGCCCGCCTTCGGAATCGATGATCCAGGCGTCGAGATGATTGATGGCGTTGGCCCAGGGTCCGAGCGGCACCCCGCGATTCGAGAGGTAATGATACTCCTGGATGGCGCCGTTCAAGCTGCCGACCGGAGAAGTAAGCCAGCCCGGCGGAAAGTGCGAGAAATCATCGCGAAAAAGATCGGCGGCAGGAGCACCGGCGCTCGAGAGCAGAAGCGCGAAGAGGAGGGTGGCTATTGGGCGCATATTAGAATTCGAAACAGAAGGCAAAACTGGAGCGTATCACGGCCCCCGCATGAACCTCACTCAACTCTTCGACCTTTCCCTGCAAGGACGCTGTAACTCCCTGGCCCTCGAATACGAAGGACGTACCTACACGTTCGGCGATATCGATCAACGCAGCAACCGGATGGCAGCGCTGCTGCGGGATCGCGGCCTCGAGACTGGCGACCGCCTGTGCGTCTATCTCGCGAACTGCCTGGAGATGATCGACCTCTACCTCGCCTGCGTGAAACTGGGCGTGATCTTCGTGCCGGTCAATATTCTCTATCGCGAACGTGAAATCTCGCATATTCTGACTGATTCGGAGCCGAAGGCGGTAGTGTCGGCGGAGCCCATCCCGTGTGCTTGCGTCCCGGTGTGGCTGGCCGATGAACTGATGGTTCCGGCGCATGCTGCCAGGCCTGCGGTTTCTCTGGATGGCGACTTCCCAGCGGCAATCGTCTACACCTCCGGCACCACTGGCGCTTCCAAAGGCGCAATCCTCACGCACAACAACTTCGCATCCAACGCGCTCAACCTGATCACCGGCTGGCAGATCTCCGAGGCCGACCGGTTGCTGCTCGCGCTACCGCTATTTCACGTGCATGGTCTCGGCAACGGGTTGCATTGCTGGCTGATCAGCGGATGCCGTATGCGATTATTGCCGCGCTTCGAACACCAGAAGGCTAGCGATCAGTTTCTCGACTTTCGTCCTACGCTGTTCTTCGGCGTGCCTACGATCTACGTCCGACTGCTCGGTATCGACACCGATGCCGCGCGCGAAATCGGCGGGTTCATGCGCCTGTTCGTCTCCGGATCGGCTCCACTCGCTCCGCAGATTCTGGAAGAATTCCGCACCCGGTTCGGCCACACTATCCTGGAGCGCTACGGGATGAGCGAAACGCTCATGAACATGTCAAATCCTTACGTTGGGGAGCGGCGGCCAGGCACAGTCGGACTACCGCTGCCGGGGATCTCGGCTCGCGTCCAAGATGGCGAGGTGCAGTTGCGCGGTCCCAATATCTTCGCAGGCTACTGGCGTCGTGAAGAGGCCACGCGAGCCGCCTTCGACGACGGATGGTTCAAGACCGGCGACATGGCGGAATGCTCGCCCGACGGCTATTACACACTGCTCGGCCGTAAGAGCGATCTCATCATCTCAGGCGGTTTCAATATCTATCCGCGCGAGATCGAGGAATTCCTGGAGGAACAGGAGGAAGTGGCCGAAGCCGCTGTGGTCGGGATGCCGGACCGTTTGCGGGGCGAAGTGCCGGTGGCTTACCTGGTGGCGCGAGGAGCTTTCGATCCATTGGTCCTCGAGCAACGATGCCGGGAGAAGTTCGCGTCGTTCAAGGTCCCGCGTGCGTTTGTCGCAGTGGAGGAGTTGCCGCGGACTGCGCTCGGAAAGGTGCAGAAGCGCCATTTGCCCAAGTGGGACGGATGAGGCTTGGGCAGGCTGAAACCTGCCAAGGCTGCTCCGCAGCTCGCAGACCGCAAAAAACGATGGTCTGCGCCACCGAGCCCTGGTTGCGGCACGGCGGCGAAATGTACAAACTCAAGGGCAGGCTGAAGCCTGTCTCACAAGAACTCGTGGAGGAACGCGAACGTTCCCACTCCGTGGATGGTGTGTCCTCCGCTGAAGTATTCGATTCTGGTCTTGTTTTCCAGCCCGAACTCGGCATAGAGCCATCGCACCTTGGCATACTCGTGGGCTACCCATTCATCGCGCCCGACCCGATCGTCGTGACCGCGCTCTACCATGAACGGCCGCGGGAGCATCAGGTAGGTCATCTCGGCATAGTCGAAGGTGCTGCCCATGTCGAAGTACGGCATCTCCCATTCGATGGTGTACATGAAGCTGAAGCGCTGATCGGTGGCGGCAACCTTTTCGGTCCAGGTATTGAAGTCGCCGGAACAGATGGAGAGGGCGTAGTCCTGCAACACGGTCGGCACGCGGACCGCCGTCTCGCCTCCATAGCTGAGGCCATAGAAAGCGATGCGCTTCGCGTCCACGAAATCGAGTGTGGCCAGCCAGCGCAGGAGTTGCGCATGCTGGGCGATGATGAACGAAAACAACGACCCTTTGATGCCGTTGGCTTTGCGGCTCAGATAACGATAGCGGTCTTCGCCGCGATACAGATTGTGCGGGGCGAAGGTGACGAAGCCCTGCTCGGCGAGCTTCGCGGCGAAGTCGTGATAGTAGTGATTGTCGCCTTCCACGGCATCTTTCGGGACGCCACTGCGTCCATGCTGGCACACCACGACGGGACGCCGTTCGCCTGGCCGGATATCGCGTGGGATGCAGAGGATACCCCAGGCAAACAGGTCGGGGAAGACGTCCAGCACGACTTCGTACCCGACCCATTTTTCGTTATCGTAGATGCGCCGCGTGCGGGCATTCGGAGGTAGCGGCGGATCGTCAAACCGGCCGAGCACTTCTTCGTGGAAGTAATTGCGATACCACTTGGACGCTTCGATGAATTTTGCGGGGTCGCGAGGCGGCCGCTGGGAATCGGTATTCCAGGTATCGTCGGCGAGCTCGGGCGCGACCTTGTGCAGATAGAATCGCTCACGCACGTGGGCGGAGCCGCGCACCAGCGATTGGACGTGGCGCTCCAGTTCTTCTACCTGGCGCTTTTGCTGGTCTTCGGGACGGAAAGATTTTCGCCCGTCTGCCGGGATCTCAGACGAGAGTTCCAATGGATTTCGCACACCTAGCTGTGCGGCGAAAACGGCCAGCGAGTCGCGCGACCAAGGTCCATTGCGTAAAAGCTGGCGCGGTTGCGCTCCGGGCGGTGTCAAGCTCTCGATCCGATCGAACTCGGCTTTGACGCTCTCGAACGGAGGTGTCTTCAGGTCACCTTTTTGATTCGTGACAGCGGGCGCTCGACAGTATTCTACGACCACGCCGCGAGGCGCAATCAGGGAAGCCAGTTCCGCGTCACCGAACTCGCGCAGCAGTCCCCAGACGTTGCGATAGATCGGTTCGGACCAGATGTTCTGGCGCGAGTCGAAATAACCGCTCACCAGGGCCGCGTCGATGCGCGTGTCAACCGCCGCGGAATAGAGCGCGAGCAGCCCACCCTCGCCGTATCCGGCTACGCCAATCCTGGCCGCGGGATTCTTCTGGCGAAACCAGTCGACCGCGGCGAGGACTTTCTGGACTTCGTAACCGATGACGTGCCTGCCCATATGAAACGCCTGGCGGTAGATCCATTCGCGATGCGACTGGTCGTTGATCTTGACCTCCGGGGTCTTGACCTCCGGCTTTCGATCGATCAGCACGGGTATGAGCACCTCGAACCCGTTCTCAGCCAACCGTCGCGCGGGCTCATAGTTGGTAGTATCGTCGGGATCGTGCAGGAGCACTACGTGGCCAAGCAGCTCCCTTTTGGGCTGCAGCAGCACGCCTTCGCCGAAGACTCCCTCGAGAGCCGGCCAGCGCACCTGGAACATCCGGTAACGGCTGGTCTCCGCGATGATCTCCGGATCGTCGCCGGAGGCCATTCGCTGCATGTCCGCCGGCATGCGCGGATCGACCACGCCGATGATCTTGCGGAAGCGCTCGCGGTTGGGTTGGATCGACTTCTCGTAAGCCGCTTGCGACGAGAAGTCGCGCTTCCAATATTTCGCGCGGCGAGCCGGCGATTCGGCGATCTTGCGCTCCACAAAGCGGTGCGCGCCGTCCATCATTCTCACCGAAAGGTCGCCGTCCCAGGTCAGGGGTTGAGTGGAGGGTAAGACCTCGGCCGAGGGGCCAGCAATCAGGCTTCGTGCGGCCAGCGCAGTCATGGTCCCGGTCAGTAAATCGCGTCGCGTCATGGGAATATTCTATCCGGCACGTTACACTCGGTATGATGGCAGCGAATCTGGCGACACCCGGGGCAATGGTGCGGCACCTGGCCGAATCCCGTGGCGTCCGGGAGGCGTTGCAGTGGTTCACTCGCGAAAAGCAGTGGATCAACGAGATGCATCTGCAGCTCTGCCGCATTCCTTCGCCGACTTTCCTGGAGGGGGAGCGGGCGCACTGGGTCGCTGCGCAGTTCCGGTCTCTCGGATGCGAGGCGCAGATCGATCGCGCCGGCAACGTGACAGCGGCTCCGCAGCCCAGGCCCGAGCTCGATTGCGTGATCGTCACCGCGCATCTCGATACCGTGCTGGCGCCGCGCTCGAAAGACGACATCTTTCTCGACGGTGAAGGCAAGTTCCGCGGACCGGGGGTTGCCGATAACGGCGCGGGACTAACCGCGTTGCTGGCGTTGGCAGCGGCCGTGAAAGCCGCTTCACCGTTCGCAGACCAAGGGCGCGAACTGGTATTCGCGGCCAATGTCGGCGAAGAAGGCGAGGGGAATTTGAGCGGAATGCGCCACCTCTGCAAGCATTCGCCGCTGATCCGCCGGTCACCTTCGTTCCTCGTGCTGGACGGCGCGGGCATCGACCACATCACTACTAATGCGCTCGGCAGCCGCCGGTTCGAAATCGCCTTCACGGGACCAGGCGGGCACAGTTGGAGCGATTTCGGCATCGCCAACCCGGTCCACGCGCTAAGCCGGGCCATCACGCTCTTTGCGGACGCGACCGCGCCTCTCCTCCGCCCGGCGGGCCCGCGGTCGACGGCCAGCGTCAGCACCGTGGAAGGAGGCACGAGCATCAACGCTATTGCGACGTCGGCCCGGGCCAAGGTGGATATCCGGTCAGAGGACAATCCCCGGATCGAAGAGGCGGTGCAACTCTTATACAGCGCGGTCGAGCGGGCGCAGGAGGTGGAAAACCAGCGCGCGACCGGTGCCAAGGTGACGGCCAGGATCAAGGAACTGGGGTCACGTCCGGCGGCGCGCCTGCCGGAGGATGCAGCCATCTTGAGTTATGTCCGGGCGGTGGATGCCCATCTTGGGATTCGGTCGCGGATCGAATGCTCGTCGACGGATGCCAATATCCCGTTGTCTATGGGGATACCGGCGATTTCCATTGGCGCAGGGGGGCAAGGCGGTGGAGCGCACACGCCTGATGAGTGGTTCAATCCCGATGGCCGCGATTTAGGGTTGAAGCGCGTTTTTCTCACCCTCGCGCTGCTGCTGCGTACCTGAACAGGCTTCAGACGCGTTATTGCTCGATGACCAAACGCTGGCAGGCCGAACTCGCTCTCCTGGGTAACGCGTTGATTTGGGGCATCACTTTTACCACCGTGAAGAACGCTCTGGCCGATGCCTCGCCAATCTTATTTGTTGCGGTACGGTTCAGCCTGGCGGGCATGGTTCTGCTATTGCTTTACGCCCGAAAATTGGAGCGCCGGATGGTTCTGCCCGGAAGCGTGGCGGGACTGCTCCTATTTGCCGGCTACGCGTTCCAGACGACCGGCCTACGGTTCACAACTCCTTCAAAATCAGCGTTCATAACAGGACTTGCGATTCCGATGGTACCTTTACTCACGTCGCTCGTCTACAGGAAAAGACCGCGGCCGGTCGAACTGGCTGGCGTGCTTGCCGCCACTATTGGCATGGGACTGATGACTCTCGAGGATGTTCACATGCAAGTGAATCGCGGAGATATTCTTACCGTTCTCTGTGCGGTGGCATTTGCGGGTCATATCGTGACTTTGGGATACTTCAGTCATCAGGCGAATCGCCGTGGACTAGGCTTTGAATCGCTCGCGGTCTGGCAGATAGTAACCGCGGCGATATTCGCGTTCGTAGGTTTTGATTGGCTGGAGTCGCCGCACTGGCGCGTGAGCAGCGGATTGTGTATCGCGCTGGCCATTACCGGGTTAGCGGCAACCGCGGTCGCCTTCACGGTCCAAACCTGGGCGCAGCGATACACGACGGCAACCCGCACGGCCTTGATCTATGCGCTCGAGCCGGTGTTTGCATGGGGGTTTTCGTGGTTCCTCGCCGGCGAACTGTTGTCCCGAAGAGCCACTTTGGGCGCGGCTTTGATTTTGGCAGGGATCCTGTTAGTGGAAATGAAACGTTCAGACGGCACACTGCATCCACAAGTTAGTACATCAACACCAGAGGTATAATGTGGGTGATTTGCGACACAGAGGAGTTTATTGCATATGACCTTTTTCGACAGTATACGTAGGCAGAAGTTTCTATCTTTTGCGCTGGTTCTGTTTACCCTGGCGATTGGTATCCTGATCGGAACCGTCATGAGTACCGGGGTGAAGGCTGCCAAAGATCAGATTGCAGCGCCCGGGGCAACGCCGCTTAGCGTGCCCAATCCGGTCCAATTGCAGAATTCGTTTGCGACTATCGCAAAGATGGTCGAGCCCTCGGTAGTGAATATTTCGACCGAGTACATCGAGAAGCCGGCAACCTCTTCCCGCAAAAATGGACCGCGCCGCCGGACACCAAGCCCCGACGCGCAGGGCAACGGTGAAGACGAGGGCAGCATGCAGGACTTCTTCCAGCGTTTCTTCGGCGGACCGAATGGCCCGATGATGGAAACTCCGCAAGGTCCCCAGAGACAATCAAGCCTCGGCTCCGGTGTAGTAGTCGACAAGAACGGCTACATTCTGACGAATAATCACGTGGTCGAGAAGGCCACCCGGATCAAGGTCAAATTCACCAACGAGGAAATCGAGTATGACGGGCACGTGATTGGCACGGATCCTCTTACCGACCTGGCGATCGTGAAGGTCGACAAAACCAACCTTACGGCGGCGGCTATCGGCAACTCGGACGCGATTCAAGTTGGCGATTGGGCGATCGCGATCGGTTCGCCGTTCGGCTTGAACGAAACGGTGACGGCAGGTATCATCAGCGCGAAAGAGCGCGACATGCCGGGGGACACGACTTCGTTCCAGCACTTCCTGCAAACTGACGCCGCTATTAATCCCGGCAACAGCGGCGGACCGCTGCTCAACATCCGCGGCGAGGTGATCGGGATCAATACCATGATCGCCAGCCAGAGCGGCGGCAATCAAGGCATCGGCTTCGCCATGCCCATCAATACGGCGGTCAAAGTCTATAACCAGATCATCAAGACCGGGCACGTCACCCGCGGTTCCATCGGCATTCGCTTCCCGGCGGAGAACAATTCCGACCTGCTCAAAGCTTACGGCGCGAAACTGGGTGTGTTCGTCGAAGCGACGCAGCCTGGAGGACCGGCAGAGAAGGCCGGCGTCAAGGCCGAGGATGTCGTTACGGCTGTCAACGGTAAGCCCATCAAGAAGGGACAGGATCTGATCGACGAAGTCGCCGAGACTCCGGTCGGGAACTCGGTGGCGCTCTCGATCATGCGGGAAGGCAAACAGCTGACCTTGAATGTAACGGTCGGCGACCGGGCGAAGGTGTTCCCGGAGGAATTGGGTAAGAATATCGAGCCGAAGGACGACGAGGGTGGAACGAGCACCAACGCCAAGTTCGGTATCGGCATCGGGGCCCTGACACCGGGGCTCAAACAGAATCTCGGATTCTCCGGTTCAGGCGGAGTGCTGGTCGATTCCGTCGAGCCCGGATCGTTCGCCGAAGACATAGGTCTGCGGAAGAACGATGTGATCACGGCCATCAACCGGCAGTCAGTGAACAGCATCGAAGACGTTCAGCGGATCCAGAAGACGCTGAAGAACGGGGACTCCGTGGCGTTTAAGATCATGCGGTCCTCAGGTCGCGGCGCCGACTGGCAACCTTTATATCTTGCCGGTGAGCTCGGCAGCACTCAGTGAGTTGAAGTACAATTGACGGTGGATTGGGGCGCGGGCCACCAAGCCGCGTCCCTTTTGTTTATGAAACGTCAAATTCTCGCCGCTCTCAGCTGCTGTGCCGTCGCGGGCTTTGCGCTCGGAAGCGCCCCGCCTCAGACGAAGGCCGTCACGCCCTCCAATAAATCTGCTCCCGCCCCTGCGCCAAAAAGCGCCGCGCCAAAGGCGGTGGCGAAAAAGAGCGCTCCACTGCCGGCGCACTCGACCGTCGGTCACTCCACCTCAGGTAGCTCTACGGCAGGACATCCTGCAACCACTAGTTCCAAGACAGCAGTTTCCGGCGCGAACCACTCCACAACGGGCAGCCGGACGGCATCCAATACCCGGTACGCGAGTTACCGGCGACCGGTGCGCCGGTATTCGGCACAGCAAGCGTCACCGACAGCGGACCGTTATCGGGAGATCCAGGACGCCCTTGCGGCGCAGGGGTACCTCAAGACCCCTTCGACAGGGGTCTGGGACAAAGATTCCATTGATGCCATGCAGCGCTTTCAGAAGGACAAGAACCTGGATCCTACAGGCAAGCTTACAGCCCGGAGCCTGGGGTTGTTGGGATTGGGTCCCAAGCCTCAGGAGACGAGTATGCTGCCGCCAAATCCTCCGGCCAGCCTGAGCGCTAACCCGACCAACGAAAGTACCCCCCTGCAGTAAGTGAAGAAAAAGCTTCGCACCGGGAAAGCTCAGCCCAACACGCCCATAGTTTCTGACCGGCTGTTGCGCAACCGGGCAGACCACAAAAAGCGATGGTCTGCCCCACTGCTGATTGAGCTGGCGTTATTCTTCGCAACCCTTGCCGTGTATGCCGAGGTCCGGCACTTCGACTTCATCAACTACGACGACCCTGTTTACGTCAGCCACAATCCCCATGTGCGTGAGGGTCTGAGTCTGGCGGGGCTCCGGTGGGCACTTACCTCCGGTGAGGGGGCGAACTGGTTCCCGACGACACGGCTTTCGCATTTGCTGGACGCACAGCTATTCGGCATGCAAAGCGGCTGGCATCATCTGGTCAACGTGTTGATCCATGCGTTCTCCACGCTGCTGCTTTTCGCCTTCCTGCAGCGTGCCACACGTGCCCGCTGGCCGAGCGTTCTGGTGGCATTTCTTTTCGCTCTGCACCCGCTGCACGTCGAATCCGTCGCGTGGGTAGCGGAACGAAAGGACGTCTTGTGCACATTCTTCTGGATGCTGTCGCTATGGGCTTACGTGCGTTACGCCGAGCGACCGGAGACGGCGCGCTATCTCGCGGTGCTGGCTGCATTCTGCCTGGGCCTGATGTCAAAGCCCATGATTGTGACCTTGCCGGCCCAGTTACTGCTACTGGATGCCTGGCCGCTGGGACGAAACCGGACTCGCAACTGGAAGCAACTCTTGCGGGAGAAGACTCCTTTCTTTGCACTGTCCGCCGCGGCGGCAATTGCGACCTACGTGGTGCAGCGGTCGGGCGGCGCAGTCCGAACTTTCAGCGCGATTCCTATCGGATTGCGAATCGAGAACGCGCTCGTTTCCTACATCGTCTACATCAGCAAACTGTTTTGGCCTGCGGGACTGGCCGTCTTCTATCCGTATCCTTCAGACTCCCAAGCCTGGCAGGCCTTTGCGGCGGCGATTGCACTGGCTGGGATCTCAGCGGCCGTGCTGCACTGGTTTGCCCGTTTTCCGTATTTGGCGGTTGGATGGTTCTGGTATCTGGTGACGCTGCTTCCGGTCATTGGCATCGTGCAGGTTGGAGGCCAGGCCCGGGCCGACCGGTATATGCATGTCCCGATGATCGGTTTAACGATTATGCTGGCCTGGGGCGCGAAAGATCTGCTGGCAATCCGGCCGCGTCTGAAGCCAGTCATGATCGCGGCGGGCACGCTGGTGTGTATCGCGTGCGCTGTCCTCACCTGGTTCGAGACTCAATACTGGCGCGATAGTGAGTCCCTATTCCAGCATGCCGTTGACGTGACGGAACGAAACGATGTGGCGCAGCACAATCTGGGCAACGCGCTGCTGGAAGTTCCCGGCCGGCTGCCGGACGCGGTCGCCCACTTACAGGCGGCTCTGCAGATCAATCCGGAGTCCGCCGGCGCCCATACCGATTTGGGCAACGCCTTATCGAAGATGCCGGGACGTTTGCCGGACGCCATCGCGGAGTATCGGACGGCGTTGCGCATCGATGGCGATTTACCGATTCCGCATTCCAACCTGGGAAGCGCGTTGTTAGAGGTTCCGGGTGGGGTCCCGGAGGCGATTGCCGAGTGCGAAAAAGCCGTGCGTCTCGATCCCGATTTCGCGGACGCGCATGATCACCTCGGCAGTGCATTGGCGAAGGCCGGGCGTTTACCGGAAGCAGTCGCGCAGTTTGAAACCGCGCTGAGCCTGGCTCCCGATTCCGCCGGGATTCACAACCGTCTGGGCATGGCGCTGGCGGCGATTCCAGGCCGTATGCCGGACGCCATCGCCGAATACCGTCAAGCGCTCAGGCTGAAGCCGGACGATCAGGAGGCACAGAACAACCTGGGAACGGCGCTGCAGAGTGATCCGGCGCACTTGCCCGACGCCATCGCGCAGTATGAAGCGGTGTTACGGCGGGATCCCGATTCCGCCGATACGCAATACAACCTGGCGCTCGCGCTGGCCAAGACACCCGGCCGGTTGCCCGACGCCATCGCCCATTTCGAAGTCGCCGTGCGCCTCAATCCGAACCACGCCGAAGCGCAAAATAATCTGGGCTTCGCATTGACGAACTATCCCGCCCGATTGCCGGAAGCCATCAGCCATTTCCAGGCCGCACTGCGCATCAATCCGAATTACGCGGATGCGCATTACAACCTGGGAGTTGCGCTAGCGAATCTTGGCCGCATCCCGGAGGCGATCCAACACCTGGAAGCGGCTGAGCGGTTGAAACCCGATCACGAGTTGGAGCAAGTGATAAAAAAATTGCGCGGCGGGTCATAGAGACACGCCGCGCAGGAGCGCAGACTGAAAATCCGTCTGCCGTCTAGAAGAAAATCTTCAGTCGCCAGTTCACCACGCGGCCGCCGCCGGTGCCGTTGACACCGGTGCCCGAGCTAAGCGTGCTGGTGACGTACCCGAAGGTGCCGCCGGTGCAATTGAGGGCACTGGCGCCGTTGTTGCCGCAAGACGTATTCGGATTCGAGAACTGCGGCGTATTGGTCACGTTGATCGAGTCGATACCAATTTGCATCCGGATGTCGGCGCCCTCGCGCTGCTTGAGGACGATCCAGCGTGACATGGAAGCATTGAGTGAGATCAGGCCCGGTCCGCTCCAGACGTCATAACCCATGGTGCCCTGTACGTTATTGACTCCGGTCGCCTTGATGCTCGTCGTGCTGAACCAGGGATTGCCGGTATTGATACCATACAAATTCCGGATCGGCGCAACCTGATTATCAGTTGTCGTGCCTCCGCTGCCCAGATTCAGGGTGTTGCTGCCGGTGAACGTAAGCGGTGTGCCGGTGCGGGCAGAGAAAATACCCGACACCTGCCAGCCTCCCACCACTTTCCCGATCAGACTATGTGCGAGGAACTTCTCGCCCTGTCCGATCGGCAGTTTGTACACGTAACTCTGTATGAAGTTCTGGGTGCGGTCGAAGGTGGCGCGCGAATAGTTCCGCTCGATACCCTGGCCGGCGTAGAACTCAAGTCCGCCGTCGTCGCCGTTCTGGAAGCTCATGGCCTTGTTCCAGGTGTATGCCGTAGTCAAGGTGAGTCCTTTGGCGAGCCGGCGGTCGAACTTCACTTGCAGCGACTGGTACGAAGTCGAGAAGGCGGCGAAGAGTTGCTGCACCGCGGCGGTGGTTCCGAACTGAGAGTACAGTTCCTCGCCCGCTGCGCCAGCGCCGATAATCTGGCCGGCGTTGAGATTGATGTTCGCCCCGATATCCACGCCATGGCCGCCGACGTAGGCGACGTCCAGCAGGAATCCGTAAGGCAACTGTCTCTGGATGGCCGCATTCCACGATTCGAAGTACGGGTTTTTGTAATTCAGCGGAATGTACAACTGCGAAGTGGTCGGGTTGGGATTGGTGATGATACCGTTCTTCGGTATCACCACGGGATCGGGCGCGGGGAAGCCGTTTTCAAAACTGCCGAGCGAGCCATTGGGAAGCACGACCGGGCCGTTAGTATCGGTAGAGCCGTTGGCCTGCTGGTAGAAATTGTTGGAGCGCACCGGGAAGTTGTACATCCAGGAATTATCCGGGAAGGACGTGTAGCTCTGGCCATAACCCGCGCGGAAAACGGTCTTATCCGACAAGCGGTACGCGATTCCCACGCGTGGCGAGAAGTAGTTGAAGCGAGTTTTGAAACCCAGATTCATCGGATTTGAGCCTACACCCGCTATATCGACCGTGTTGTTGGCGGGGTTGTACTCTGCGAACCCGCCGGCGAAGTGCGGCGTAGGCGCGGTGTAGATCTCCCAGCGCAAGCCAGCACTGATGGTCAGACGACCGTTTACCTGCCAAGTATCGCCGACGTACGAGAAGATCTGCGTTTGCCGGAACGCCGGGAAGTAGGTGTTCACATCGCGCCCTTCCTGGTAGGGCTGATCCAGGAGGAAACTGGCCACGTCATTGGCGATGTCGGTACTCGTGTTCGAGCACGAGGTCGGAGTGGTGCAGGTTTGTTTGGCGGTCTGGCCGGTTCCGAAGTACATAATGCCGCGCGGGCTATAGGTCTGATCCTGTAGTAAGTCGTCGCGGATGCGGCGTAGGTCCACGCCAAATTTGACGGAATGGTTGTGGATCAGCTTGGTCCAGGTGTTGACCAGATCGATGTTGGCTTCGGCGCGGTCCCAAGGCAGACTTGCGGAGTAGCCGAACAGCGGGGTGCCGGAATAACCCCCGATCGCGATGCCGACGAAGCCGCTCGTGAAGGGGTCGATATTTACGCCATTAATACCCAGCGCCTGGGAATCATTCATACCGTAGTCGCTCTGGTACGCCTCATTGTGGTAATGCGAGAGGCCGACCCGAACTTCCGTCAGGAGCGTCGGGCTGATGATGCGGTTGTAGCTGATGCCGGCCGAATAGGTTTTCTGCGTGCCGGTGCCCTCGAAGCCGCTCGTCGAAGTATTGTAGCCTCCGGCGTCGCCAAACAAGGGCGCCTGGTACGTTACCGGACGGCCAAAGCTGAAGCGGAACCGGAGGCGATCCTTATCGGTCAGGTTCCAATCCAGATCGGAGTCGATTTGGTTGTTGGTTTTCACCGCCGGCAGGAGAGCGAAATAATCGTTGGTCTGGGTAGTCACAGTGTAGGGCTGATTGGTCGGCGGAAGATACATGGAAAATATTTTGGCCGCGATCGGGTCGATCCGGCTCGCCGGAATGATGTTGCCGGGGAAAGCGGTGCGATTCTGACCGGAACCATCCTGATTGCCCGACGCAGGATCGTAAATCAGGTGGGTATCCGCACTGAAGTTGCCGAGCCGAAAGTTGTCGTCCGGGATGGTTTCCAGGTTGGTGTTGGCCTCGTGATCCTGCGTGTTCACGAAGTTCACGAAGTAGAAGAGCTTGTTGTGTTTAATGGGTCCGCCGACGTTGCCGCCCGTCTGGTTATAGGCGAGATGGCCGACCGACGGGTTGAAGAACGCGCGGCCGTCGAGGTCGCTGTTCTGCCCGAACCAATATGCCTCACCATGATAGCTGTTGGTGCCGGACTTGAGCATCACGTTGGTGATGGCGCCGGTGCCGCGGCCCAGTTCGATATCGTGATTCGTGGTGGAGACGCTGACCGCCGAGATCGCTTCCGACGGAGAGATCAAGACTTGCAGCAGACCGGTGCGCTCGTTGTTGTCGACGCCCTCGATCTGGTAGCTGTTGCCCATGCGCGGCTGACCATTGGTGTTGGTCTGCAAGGAGCTCGCGGCGTTAAAGAATTGCGAGTGCTGGAAGGTCTCGACGGACGTACCGGGGACCAAGTCCAACAGATTCTGGAAGTTGCGATTGACGCCCAGCGGCAGCTCTTCGACGAGTTGCGCGTCCATGGTGCGGCCCGTATCGGCGCGTTCGGTTTGTAGCGTCGCCGCCGTGGCGGAGACTTCGACGGTCTGCGTAACGTCGCCGGTTTGCAGACTCAGATCGACGCGCGGGCTATTATTGGCTTCCAGGACAGTCCCAGCTTTCACTTCCTTCTTGAAGCCTGCCATTTCCGCCGCGACATCATAGGTACCCGGCGGCAAATCCGGAAACGAGAAATCGCCACTCGCGTTGGTTTGCGCGCCGTGGACAATTCTGGTATTAACTTCGGTTAATGTGATTTTTACGCCAGCGACGACAGCGCCGGAAGCATCGGTCACGGTTCCTACGATGGTCCCGTTCACCGCTTGGGAGAATGCTGCGCCGGCAATAAGCAGAGCGAGCGACAGTAACACAAAGATCTTACGTAGATCACGCATTTAGAGACAACCCCTCTTCGGACCTGTAGTATTTAATACAAACCCGTTTGGCTATTATGCTATCAGGGGCAGCTCACATGCGCAAGATAAATGTAAGGCTTAGGTAAAACGTGCCGACGGCTGGGAAGCACAAAAAAGGAACAGGAAACCAATAAAAGCCGGCCTGTCCCCCAATAAAAAGAGAATCTAAACGCAGCGTCGCTAGAGTTTGCGCTCCAACCGCTCCCTGACGGCCACGGCTCAGTAGGATGGGTGCTAGCGGCGCGCAATCACTTGTGACGCTCGGTTTAGATCAGAAGAAGATCTTCACGGCCACCGTCACTACGCGGCCGCCCCCCGTACCGTTGACGCCGGTGCCGGAGCTGACCGTGCTGGTGATCTCTCCAAAGGACCCGGTGCAGCAGGTGAGATTGGCAGGATTCGCGAACCATGGCGTGTTGGTCACGTTGAGGGAATCGAGACGTAGTTGCATCCGGATGTCGCCGCCCTCGCGTGGACGGAGGACTATCCAGCGCGACAGGCCGGCATTCAGATTGAAGCTCCCCGGGCCGCTCATGATATTCCTCCCGAGGTCGCCTTGAACGTTGGTCGCCGCCTTGGCGAAGCTGGTCGTGCTGAACCAGGGAACCGTATTGATGTCGCCAGTGATTCGAACGGGCGCTACCAGATTCGGGGTCGCGGTGCCTCCACTACCCAGGTTGAGGCTATTGCTGCCGGAAACGGTAAAGGGAGTTCCGGTGCGGATCGACATGACGCCGGAGACCTGCCAGCCTCCCAGGATTTTCCCGGCGATGCCATGCGAAAGAAACTGCTCACCCGGCCCGACAGGCAATTTGTAGACATAGCTCTGGATGTAATTGAGAGTCCGATCAAAGTCGGCCCGGGCGTAGTTTCGTCCAATGCCCTGGCCGGCGTAGAAATCGAGTCCGCCATCGTCGTCGCTCTCGAAATTCATGGCCTTCTGCCAGGTGAATGCCGTGGTCAAGGTGAGGCCCTTGGCGAGCCGGCGGTCGAACTTCACCTGCAAGGAGTTGAACGTCGCCGAGAACCCTTGGAAGTTCTGTTGAATGGTAGCGGTGATTCCATACTTCGCGTAGAGCGGCTGGCCGGCGCTCCCGACGCCGATGATCTGCCCGGCATTGAGATTTTCCTCGGCAGGAGCGTCCACGCTGTGGCTGCCCACGTAGGCGACATCCAGGAGCAAACCAAACGGCAACTGCCGCTGCACCGCGAAGTTCCACGCTTCGATATAGCCGTTGTGATAATTCGTGGGAATCACGTATTCCGTAGTCGTGGTGGGGGGATTTTGAATGATTCCATTCGACGGCACCACGACAGCGGCGGGAGCCGGAAAGCCTGCCTCAAAGCTGGCGGGTTGACCGTTGGGCAGGATGGCCGGACCATAGTTATCCGAGCCGCCAGGGTTGACGTAGGAATTGTTCGAGCGCACCGGAAGGTTATACATCCACGTATTGTCCGGGAACGGCGTATAGCTGATACCAAAGCCCGCACGGATCACCGTCTTGTCCGTTAAGCGGTACGCCAACCCGGTCCGCGGCGCGAAGTACTTGTACCGGGTATTGAAGCCGTCGTTCAATGGATTGTTGCCGACGCCGGCGACGACCAGCGTGTCGTTGGCCGGATCATAGTTCGAGAACCCGCCGGCGAAGTGCGGCGTGGGCGCGGTATAGATCTCCCAGCGCAAGCCGAGATTGATCGTGAGTTTCGACGACACCTGCCAGTTATCCGCGATGTAGGAAAAGATCTGGGTTTGCCGGAAAGCCGGGAAGTAGGTATTTACATCGCGCGCCACCTGGCTTGGAACGTCGAGAAGGAAGCTCGCAAAGTCGTTGGCAATGCCCTGGGAACTGCCTGAGCAGCCGGTCGGAACGCCCCCGCTGGTACCGGTGCAGGTCTGTTTGGCGGTCTGCTGGGTGTTGAAATACATAATTCCGCGGGGACTGTAAGTTTGGTCCTGCAGTAAATCGTCGCGGATGCGGCGAATGTCGACGCCCCACTTGATCTGGTGGTTGCGGAGGAGCTTCGTCCAGGAATTGACGATGTCGATATTGGCTTCCGCGCGGTCCCAGGGTAAGCTCGCCGAGTAGCCGAACAGCGGAGCTGAATAATCGCTGATCTGAATGCCGACAAATCCGCTGGTGAATGGGTTGATGTTCACGCCGGGAATCCCGATGGCGGTGGAATCGTTGCTACCGTAGTCGGACTGAACCGCCTGGTTGTGGTAATGCGCGACTCCGATCCGGACCTCGGTCAGGAGCGTGGGGCTGACGATGCGGTTGTAGTTGAGGCCGGTCGAATAGGTCTTTTGCTCGCCGGTACCTTCGAAATTGCTTTGCGCTGGACCGCCCGCTTCGCCAAAGATCGGGGCCTGGTAAATCACGGGACGGCCGAAACTGAACCGGCCGCTGATGCGATCTTTGTCCGTCAGGTTCCAATCCATCTTGGAGTCAACCTGATTGTTCGTCTTTTGGGCGGCCAGTAAAGCGAAGTAATCGTTGGTCTGCGTGGTCGCAAGAAAGGGTTGATTGGTGGGCGGAAGATAGGTGGCAAGGATTTTGGCCGCGATCGGGTTAATGCGGCTTGTCGGGATGATGTTTCCGGGGAACGGAACGCGATTCTGCCCGTATCCGTCGGTCGATCCGGTCAATGGGTCGTACACCTGGTGACCGGGGTCGCCGCTCAGATTACCCGATGCAAAGGCTTGGGACGGAATACCTTCGAGGTTGGTGTTGGCCTCGTGGTCCTGCGTATTCAGATAATTCACGAAGTAGAAGAGCTTATTGTGTTTGATCGGTCCGCCTACGTTGCCGCCCATCTGGTTGTAAGCAAGGTGACCGACCGAAGGGTTGAAGAACGAGCGGGCGTCGAAAGCGCTATTCTGATCGAACCAGTAAGCTTCGCCGTGGTACTGGTTGGTGCCCGACTTGATCATCACGTTGGTGACTGCGCCGGTACCGCGACCAAGTTCTGGATCGTGATTGGTGGTCGAGACGCTCACCTGCGAGATCGCTTCCGATGGCGTGATCATGATCTGCAGCAGTCCGGTGCGTTCGTTATTGTCAATGCCCTCGATCTGGTAGTTGTTGCCCATGCGAGGCGCGCCGTTGACGTTGGTCTGCAGGGAACTCGACGCGTTGAAAAATTGGGAGTGCTGGAAGGTTTCGACGGATGTTCCGGGCACCAGGTCCAGAAGATTCTGAAAGTTGCGGTTAACCCCCAGCGGCAACTCCTCAACGAGTTGGGAATCCATGGTGCGACCCGTGTCGGCGCGCTCGGTTTGCAGCGTCGCCGCCGTGGCCGAGACCTCGACGGTCTGGGTGACATCGCCGGTTTGCAGTTTCAAATCGATGCGCGGGCTATTGTTCGCCTCCAGGACCGTCCCGGTTTTCACTTCCTTTTTGAAGCCCGCCATCTCGGCCGCGGCATCATAGGTGCCGGGTGGTAAGTCCGGAAACGAGTAGTCGCCACTCGAGTTGGTGGTTCCGGTGTGGATAATTTTGGTATTGACTTCGGTTAGCGTGATTTTCGCTCCCGCGATAACCGCGCCCGAAGCATCAGTAACGGTACCGACAATGGTACCGTTGACCGCCTGGGAAAACGCCGCGCCGGTCATACAAAGCGCCAGCAAAAGCAATACAAATATAGTACGCAAACGATTCATTCTATTACCCCTTAGAGTGCCTCTGGGCGCACGAAAAAGCCCCGGTGGGAATTATGCTATCAAGATGAGTTCCCCCGAGGCAAGGTCGAATTTATCGTTATCTTCACGGCCGCCCTGCTGACAGCCGGCCCCCGAATTCTGTCCGGTAATGACACACCGGACCGATCTTAGATAATGGTCTGGAATGAATATCGATCACGCGCTCCAGCCGGCGCATTTGAAAGCCCCTGTCGACCGGCTATTCTCCTTGTCTGCGGAAAAGATCCGGTCGCTCGAGAAGTCCTGGACGCCCGGTTCCAGTGCACCCGTGTTTACGGTGGCCGGACGGTATACCAGCCGGGGTTGGACGGAATGGACGCAGGGCTTTCAATTCGGCGCGGCGATCCTTCAATTCGACGCGACCGGCGACCGTGAGTTTCTGGAGATCGGGCGGAGGCGCACCGTCGACCTGATGGCGAGCCATGTCACGCACATCGGCGTGCACGATCACGGCTTCAATAATGTCAGCACCTACGGCAACCTGTTGCGGCTGATGAATGAACAGCGGCTCGAAGAGAACGCCTGGGAGCGGCGATTCTACGAGATGGCGCTGAAGTGTTCGGGCGCGGTGCAGGCGGCGCGCTGGTCGAACACGCGCGAGGGCGGCTACATTTATTCGTTCAACGGTCCGCATTCGCTGTTTGTCGATACTATCCGCACCATCCGGTCGCTTGGGGTCGGACATCGCCTGGGACACGCACTTCTCGGCGAGAACGATCGGAGCATCTCGCTGCTCGACCGTCTGGTCCTGCATGCGCAAGCGACAGCGCGCTTCTCTGTGTTCTACGGTGAAGGGCGGGATATCTATGACCTTCGCGGACGCACCGTACATGAGTGCGTGTTCAACCTGAACGACGGCAATTACCGATGCCCGTCTTCGCAACAGGGATACTCGGCGTTCTCGACCTGGACGCGCGGTCTGGCATGGGCCATGTGCGGCTTCGCTGAAGAGCTCGAGTATCTGGAGACCGTCGCCGATACGGAACTGGAACCGCATGGGGGACGCGCGCAGGTGGTTGCCTGGATGCGGAAGGCGGCCGAGGCCACTTGCGATTTTTACATCGACTACGGCACGGCGTCCGACGGGATACCTTACTGGGATACGGGAGCGCCGAACCTCTATAAACAAGGCGACTGGCAGGCACGCCCGGCGGAACCGTTCAACGACTATGAGCCGGTCGACAGTTCGGCCGCCGCGATTGGCGCGCAGGGATTGCTACGGCTGGGCCGGTATCTGAAGAACGATCGCTATTGGCAGGCCGGCCTGACGGTCGCGCGGTCGTTGTTCGCCGAGCCCTATTTGAGTACGGCCGGCGAGCACCAGGGACTGATCCTGCACTCGGTCTATCACCGGCCGAACGGATGGGATGCCGTGCCTCCGGGTGCGAAAGTCCCCGCCGGCGAATCGTCGATGTGGGGAGATTATCACGCGCGGGAGCTGGCCCTGTATTTGAAAAGGGTGATCGAAGGCGGACGCTATCTTACGTTCTTCTGACAACTGCAGTCACTTCACCTTTTCACCTGATAAGTCCAATTTATTCAACAGAAACACGCAGATCGTCGAGCGGCCGCGGGCACGCCGGCTGCTATTCCTGGAAGCGGGAAGGAGCTCTATCGTTTTGAGCCGACTTTCCCCATGAAAGGAAACTCACGAATGTTGACAGTCTTCAACCAGATTGCAAATCTGACTTCGGGTACGCTGGCGGTGATGTCCGCCGTAGCAGCCGCGGCTCCGCAGGCGTCCGCGGAAAGCCAGAAACAGGCGACGCTCGATCTCTCGGGCGTAGTGCTCCAGGCGGCGGCGAAAGCTGCGTCGGCAAGCACGACGAACGTATGGGTGCAGCTCGGATCGGCATTACTACCGGCTATTTACGACGAAGTAATGACGGTGGTGAATAAGCACGGCTTGATCGCCCAGGCGGTGAGCACGAGCGGTACGACCGCGGCGGCGAAATCCTGAGCGGTATGCAAATCGCTGACGTATCGGAGGCGGCGTTCAACGCGTTGCGGGCGCAGCTTCTTTCGAGCCAGGCCGAGGTTACCGGAACGACCGGGGGGACCATCACCGGCCATGGAGTAACCGCTGATTATCAATACGACAGCGCCAGCCGGACGTTGTCAGTGGAGGTGATTCACCGTCCGTTTTACATAGCGGAGTCGGCGATAGAGTCGCATTTGCGCGACGCGGTCGCCGGTTGCCGGAAGTAGCGCTTTGTGCCACGGACCTGCTGAGGGTCCGTGGCCAAAATCCGGCCGCCAGCGGCCGGGACAGGCGAAACCGCCTGTCCCACCAACTCAAACATTGGCCTTGCAAGGGGTGGCGCGGGCGGTTTCGCCTGCGCAACTGGCCGCCTGCATCCTACAATCAGAGTAGTTTGTTACGAGCTTATGCGTAAGCGCCTACTTTACGGCTTGGGTATCTTCCTGCTGGCGACCTCGATGATCCTGGTCGTGCGGCAGCAGTTCAACTTTGGCAATCCGGTCGACCCTTCCCAAACCATTTTGATTTGGGCGCTATCTATCATCAACTTTATCTTCATGGTCACGCTCAGCTTCATGCTGGGCCGCATGGCGCTGAAGTTGTACTTCGATCGCCGCGCCAATCGCGAGGGTTCCCGCATCAAGACCAAACTGGTCTTGGGCGCCTTGGGACTCAGCTTCCTGCCGGTGTTCTTTATGTTGTTTTTCTGCTACAACGTGTTGAACTACAACCTCGCCCGTTGGTTCACGGGACCGGCCAGAGGCATAGAAAGCAATCTCACACAGATCGACGGAGCGCTCCGGTCGGCATGGCTGGACCGCGCGGCAGCGCAGGCTGAACTGTTGACAACGCTGCCGGAAACCGCACGGTGGATTACGGGGGAGCAAACCTCAACGACGTTCCTGACCAAATTCTGCGCTCAACAACATCTCACCGGGGCCGGAATCATTATCCGCGGGGATCAGAAGCCGGCGCTGACCTGCGGACAATTCCCGGTGACCAACAGTAAGGCTGACGAAGTGATCTCGTACGGCCGGACGATTTCCTATGCGGGACACGATATCGGTATCGCGATCGTCGCCTCGCGCCTGCCGGTCAACGTGGTTCAAAAGAAGCAGGAGATCGCCGTCTACGAGGGCTGGTTCGCCAAACTCAGCGCTACCTCCCGGTCGGTCCGCCAGACTTATCTGCTGGTACTCTCGCTGATCACGCTTTTTATTCTGTTCGCCGGTAGCTGGCTGGCACAGTTCCTCGCGCGGCAGATCAGCGCACCCATCGCAGCCCTGGCGCGGGCCGCGGAAGAGGTCAGCAAAGGCAATCTGCAGTATCGGATCCACACCCGCGCTATCGACGAACTGGCCGGGCTGATTCGCAGCTTTAATCAGATGACCCAGGATCTCGAAGCCAACAGCCGCGAACTGGAAACCCGGCGCCGCTTTACCGAAGCAATTTTGGAAAGCATCCCGACCGGAGTCCTGTCGGTCAATGCGGCAGGTGTGATCCAGCGCGTGAATCGCGCCCTCAAAAGCATCCTGCCTGTGCCGGTCATCGAAGCTTTGGAGCAACGAGGCCGCGCCGCCCGACTCGAGGATCTTTTCATGCGAGAAGACGCCGCCGAGATTCGCTACCTGATGAACCGCGCGCGGCGCACCGGCATCGCGGCGCAACAGTTCGAAATTCAGAATCAGGGCCGCAGGCTGCACCTGGCTATCACGGTGTCGGCGCTCGAAGACCGGTCGAATTCGGGGTTCGTGATCGTGCTCGAAGATACCAGCGATCTCTTGCGCGCGCAGAAGGCCGCGGCATGGCGCGAAGTGGCGCGCCGCATTGCGCACGAAATCAAGAATCCGCTGACACCTATTACGCTCTCCGCCGAACGGATCCTGCGCCTGATCGATAAAGCGCCGTTGCCGGATGGTGTGCAAGCGCGCGTGCGCGAATGCGCCGAGACCATTGTTGGCGAAGCCCAGACGGTTAAGAACCTGGTGGACGAATTCTCGCAGTTCTCGCGGTTTCCGGCAGCACAACCCGCGCCTTGCGATCTCAACGAAGTGGTGGAGAGTGCCTTGAGCGTCTTCACCGGGCGGCTCGAAGGCATCGACCTCGAAAAATCCCTCGCGCCCGGTCTTCCGCAGGTCAACATCGATCGCGAGCAGTTCAAGCGGGTGGTGGTGAACCTGGTGGATAACGCAGCGGAGGCTATGACGGAATCCCTGGTGCGCCGCATTTTCATCGAAACGCGCGCGGGCCTCGCCGACGCCGTGGAACTGGTGGTCGCCGACAGCGGTTGCGGCGTCAGCGCGGAAGACAAGGAGAAACTGTTCCTGCCCTATTTTTCGACTAAAGGGCGCGGCACCGGCCTGGGCCTCGCGATCGTCAACCACATCCTTTCCGACCACAATGCGCACATTCGCGTCGACGACAATGCTCCCGTAGGTGCGCGATTCACTATCGAGATACCCGCTATCGTAGAAGTAAGCGAACCTGTATCGGTATGAATCCGCCGCGCATCCTGATAGTCGACGACGAGCCTGGAATCCGAAATTCTCTCAGCGGCGTGCTGACCGATGAGGGTTACTTGGTCACTGCGGTGGGAAGCGGGGAAGCCTGCCTCGAAGAACTCGCTCAGCGTCCGGTCGATCTGGTTTTGCTGGACATCTGGCTTGACGGAATCGACGGCCTGGAGACCCTCACGCGGATTCAAGAGATCGCTTTCGACAGCCGGCCCGTCGCGGTGATGATCTCGGGTCACGGCAACATCGAGACGGCCGTGAGAGCCACCAAGCTCGGCGCTTTCGATTTTCTGGAGAAGCCGCTCTCGATCGAGAAGACCACTCTGGTGATCAAGAACGCGATCGAGCATCGTCGCCTGCAACTCGAAAACACGCGTCTGAGGCAGGACACCGGGTCAAAGTACCGCATCATCGGCGAAAGCGTGCCGATGAAGGCGCTCCGCCAGCAACTTAGCCTGATGGCCCCCACCAACGGCCGCGTGCTGATCTATGGCGAGAGCGGCACCGGCAAGGAACTGGTGGCGCGTGCGCTGCACCTGATGAGCCCGCGCGCCGCTCAGTCCTTCGTGGAAGTGAACTGCGCCGCGATCCCGGAAGAACTGATCGAGAGCGAGTTGTTTGGTCACGTCAAGGGCAGCTTCACCAGTGCCCACGAGAACAAGACCGGGAAATTCATGAAAGCCGACGGAGGCAGCCTGTTTCTCGACGAGGTCGGAGACATGAGTTTGCGGACCCAGGCCAAAGTGCTGCGCGCTCTGGAGGAACAGCGTTTCGAACCGGTGGGCGCGCGGGATTCGGTGCAAGTGGATGTGCGGGTGATCGCGGCCACCAACAAGAATCTGGATGAAGAAATCGAACACGGAAACTTCCGCGAGGATCTTTTTTATCGCCTCAACGTGATTCCGTTCTACGTGCCGCCACTCCGCGACCGTGCCGAAGATATCCCGATGATGGCGGATTTCTTTCTGCAGGAGTTCACCACGGCGTATGGCCGCAAGCCCAAGGAATTGACGCCCGAGGCGTATGATGTTCTGCGCGAGTATCACTGGCCCGGCAACGTGCGCGAGTTACGCAACCTGATCGAGAGGATTGTGATCCTGAATCCGCAGGTGCGGGTGGATGCGCGGCACATCCCGCTGGCGGCGTCGAAGCGCAGCGTGGCGGAGCGGCCGATGGACCGGTTCAGCAGCCTGATGGAATTCCGGCAGGCGCAGGAGCGCGAATATATTTTGAAGACGCTCGAAGAAACCGAAGGCAACGTCACACGTACGGCTGAACTGTTAGGGCTCGAGCGCAGTAATCTATATCGCAAGATGAAGACGCTGGGGATTGGGCCGAAGGAGTAAGCCGTTACCCGTTATCCCTGATCAACTGCGGCAGGGACGGAGCGGCTAAAGGGTAAGCGAATGCGTAGGACCCTCTCGCGCCTGCGCTCTTCATCCAGGCTGCGGATGCGTGCCTTCAGCAGGTCGTCGAGCGAAACCATCCCCACCAGTTTGCGGGACTGCGGGTCACTCACGACGGGAAGGCGCGTGCGGCCGGTCTCGGCCATGCGATAAACCACCTTACGGAGCGGTTCGTCGGGATAACACGTTACCGGGTCGTGATGCAATTGGTTGCTTCGAGTGACGACGCCTTCGAGCCGGCCGGCTTCGGTGACAACGGGATACAGCATCTGCCCTCGCTGGGGATGAGCTTCCTTTAGCAACACCGGCCGCTCAGCCGGCAGCGCGACGATCTTCGTGCGCATCACCTCGCGCACAAACAGGACCTCCAGCGGATCGACAGAGTATTCGCGGCTCAAATGGTAGCCGCGGCGCGCAACTTTCTCAGTGAGAATGGAGCGCTTCAGAGTCAACGTTGTGAACCCGTGGGCCAGGAACGCGGCGACCGTCAAGGGCAGCAGAAGATTGATGTCGTGGGTCAGCTCGAGCGCGAAGATGATGCCGGTGAAGGGCGACCGCATGGTGCCGCCGAGGATCGCGGCCATGCTGACCACCGGCCAGAAGCCCGTACCTTCGTGCGGCAGGAACATGGCTTCGACACCTCCGAGCGCACCGCCCATCATGAGCAACGGAGCCAGCACGCCTCCGGAGGTGCCGGAGCCCAGCGAGACAATCCATATAATCGATTTCACCAACAGGATGCCGGCAATCATGTAGCGCGGCACGTCGCCCTGCAGCAATGCGCCGATGGTGTCGTATCCGACGCCCAGCGCCTGCGGGAAAATGAGGCCGCCGATCCCCACCACGACCCCACCGATTGCCGGCCACCACATCCAGTGGATCGGAAGTTTCTGAAACGCGTCTTCGGCAGCATAGACTCCCAGGGTCAGCAGGGCGGAGAGCAAGCCCGCGAGCAGTCCGGCCAGCGCGCAGCCGAGCAGTCCGGCGGGTCCAATGAAGATGGGGTGCGGAGGAACGGGGAAAAGCGGTCCGAGTCCGATGACGTAGCGCCGCGTGGCGCCTGCGGCTATGCTTGCGAGCGCGACTGGTATTGCGCTGCGCGGTTTCCATTCGAACAGCAATAATTCGACGGCCAGGAGAATGGCTGCGAGCGGCGAAGCAAATGTCGCCGCCATTCCCGCGGCTGCGCCGGCCACCAGCAGCGTCTTGCGCTCGGCATTGGTCAGATGAAAGAACTGCGCGATCATCGATCCGAAGGCGCCGCCCGTCATGATGATGGGACCCTCTGCGCCAAATGGTCCGCCGGAGCCGATGGAAATCGCGGAGGAGAGCGGCTTGAGAATCGCGAGGCGCGGCTGAACGCGGCTGCCGTTAATCAGGATGGATTCGATGGCTTCGGGGATGCCGTGTCCACGGATGCGCTCGGAGCCGTACCGGGCCATAAGTCCGATGACCATCGCTCCAGCCACAGGTACGAGCACGGCCCAGAGGCCCAGATGATTTCCTGCGGGCGATATGAGTGCAGTACTGACGCGGCCGAAATAGAAAAGGTTAGTGAAAAGGCCGATGAGTTTCAGCAGCCAGTATGCGATGTACGTGCTGAAGATGCCGATGGCGATCGCCAGCAGCGAAATCGGGATGACGCGGCGGTCGCAAGTGAAATCGCCGAGTTGGCTTTTCATGTGGCTTGCTTTCATGCGGTTGGGACTCCAACGATCGATTCGAGCGCAGCCACCAGCGCGGGTCCGGTTTCGCGCAGTTCACGAATGTGGTCCGCGGATAGTTTGCGGAGGATCCGGTCGCCGTAGCGCGTCAGGAAGATGATGACCTGCCGGCGGTCGTGTTCACTCTGCCGTCGCTCGACCAGCCCTTGCGATGCCATGCGATCGATCAGTTCGACCGCACTGTGGTGCCGTATCTGCAGGCGTTCGGCGAGGTAGCCGATGGTGGGGCCTTCGCCCGGCTCGCCGCGAAACCCTTTGGCGGCAAGAAGGAGTTGATGGTGCTGAGGCTCGATTTCGCTCAGTCGCGCGGCTTCGTCACTGAAATGCAGAAACCGGCGGATATGGTAGCGGAATTCGGCCAATGCTTCGAAATCGTTCACGCTTTCATTATATCGTAGAACGATATAAATGGCTGTAAACCATCAGTCCTCAGTTGACTGACAACTGATAACTGACGACTGACAACTCTTTCAAGTATTCTGTCCTGTATGCCCCTCACTCGTCGTGGACTGCTCGAAAGCCTCGCGTCCCTTCCGTTCGCGGCCTTCGCGGCCGAGACCCGCGCCCCCAAAGCGACCATCAGCGGCCTGGAGATCTTCCGCGTGAAAGTGAACCGTCGTGGCGATTGGGTCATCGTGCGGGTCCGGTCTAGCGCGGGTGTGACGGGCATCGGCGACGCGTCGCAATCGGGCAATGATGTCCGGATGATCGGGTTTCTGAAGCAATTCTTTGAGCGGATGAAGGGCCGCAGCATTTACGACGTCGAGTATCTGCGCAGCATCGGAATGCCGGAGGCGGAGCGGAATAAACTGCCGGCCGCGATCGCAATGTCGGCGCTGGAGCAATCCCTGTGGGACATCCGGGGCAAAGTCTTTGGCCTGCCGGCCTACGATCTGTTTGGCGGACGGATACAGCAGCGCATTCGCATGTACGGCAACATCAACCGGTCGACCGATCCACGAACGCCCGACGGTTTCGCGGAGATGGCGGCACGGGCCGTAGCAGCGGGATTCGATGCGGTGAAGTTAGCGCCGTTTGACGAGATGCCTCGCGATTTGAGCAACGCTGCGGTGATCGAAGAGTTCACCGGGCGAGGCATCGCGTGCGCGGAAGCAGTGCGCAGGAAGATCGGACCAAAGGTGGATCTGCTGATCGATGTCCACAGCCATTTGGACCTGAAACGAGGGCTGGACCTGGCGCGCAGGTTGGAGCCGCTGAACCTCTTCTGGCTGGAAGAGGTGACGCCACCGGTCCCGATAGAGAACCTCGCCGCGATCAATCGGGATGCCAGGATGCCGACGGCGGGAGGCGAGACCATTCTCGGCGTGAAAGGATTTTATCCATACATAAAAGCGGAGGCCGTCGATGTGGTGATGCCGGATGTGAAGTTTTGCGGCGGCATGCTTGAGTTGAAGAAGATCGCGGCCATGGCTGAAGGCGCGGGGCTGCTGACCGCGCCGCACGGTCCGGCGAGCCCCGTGGGCAATGTCGCGGCGGCGCATGTCTGCGCGACGATGGCGAACTTCCACATGCTGGAGTTTTCCTACGGCGAGGTCCCGTGGCGGGCGGAACTCATCGAGCCCCCGGAGAGGATCGTGGAGAGCGGATTGCCGTTGACGGACGCGCCAGGCTTTGGGATCGAACTAAATGAGAAAACGGCAGCGAAGTACGCAGCTGATTCTTAATAGAAAGCGCGCTTTTCGCTTTTCGCAGATAGTCTGTCGTACAACAGAGGGGTGAACATTAATTTCCGCCCAGCGGCGCTTCTCCTGATCGCTGCTCTGCTTCCAGCCTCCCCGGCATCACCCATCCATGTGCTGATCGTCGACGGCATGAACAATCACGACTGGCAGACCGGTACCAAACTGATGCGCGCCATTCTCAACGCGCAAGGTGAATTCACCGTCGATGTATCGACCACGCCATCTAAGGGTCCACGCAGAAATAACCACTCACCAGTGGGCGTGACAGCTACATTATCCACCGCTGCCAATTCTGGTTCATTCCCCTCACGGTAGTCGACTTCCCCAATTTGGATAGGCAGTTGGAGCCTATCCGTCCCTTTCTCCCATTGACCGCTAGTTATGTTATAGTTGCGATTATAATCTGGTTTCAGTCGTAACTATAACATTATGAGACCTCTCGCCTTCTCTCCTGATTCCTTGCGAAAGCTGCTGCTCCACGACAGAATCGCAACGCTTCCCGACCTGAAACGCGCCCTCGGCACGGACGTCGACCTCACCGTTTTCCGAAAACTCAAAGAACTCGACTATCTGACTAGCTACTCTCATGGCGGTCGTTTTTACACTCTTCGCGAGATCGCCCGTTTCGGAGCCGATGGTCTGTGGTCCTGTACGCCCGCCTGGTTCTCTCGATACGGTACCCTGCTGACCACGGCCGAGACATTCGTCTGTAATTCGGTCGCAGGATGTTTTGCGGAAGAACTATCTGCCATCCTGCACGTAGGAGCGCAAGATGTCTTACGCCACCTTGTCCAGCAGAAGAGAATCGCCCGGGAATTGGTCTCCGGCCTGTTCCTCTATACTGCTATCGATCCAGCCATCCGTCAAAGACAACGTCTGACACGTCGTAGTAACCAGTCCGTTCCCACGGTTGTCGATGCCACTCGTCTGGAAGTGTCTCCCGATGAGATGAAAGCTGCCATCATCTTGTTTTACAGCCTGCTGGACGAGCAGCAGCGCCGCTTGTATGCCGGCCTGGAATCCATGAAACTCGGCCACGGCGGCGACAGCGTGCTGGCCGGATTTCTTGGCCTCGATCCGCACACCATCGCCCGCGGCCGCCGCCAACTGCTCGATCAGGATGTCGAGGTCGGGCGTATCCGACAGTCTGGTGCCGGACGCAAACCGGTGGAAAAAAAACGCCCGAAGTAATCGCAGCCATCGAAATCCTGCTGGAACACGACACCGCCGGCGATCCCATCACGGGCATTCGATGGACTCACAAGACGCCTGCCGGAATCGCCGAACTGCTGCAGCAACTCGATATCGAGATCTCAGCCAATACCGTGGCGCGACTGCTTCACGATATGGATTTTTCCCTCCGCGTGAATCGCAAAGCCATTGCCACCGACTCCAGCCCGGATCGCGACAAACAGTTCCGTTATATCTCGTCATTACGCACTCGCTTTGAACGCCAGGGGATTCCCATCATCAGCGTCGATACCAAAAAACGAGAACTCGTCGGAAACTTCAAGAACAATGGCGTGAAGTGGGATCGCATGCCCGTGCGCGTCAATGATCACGACTTCCGTTCCGATGCCATCGGCGTCGCAATCCCTTACGGTATCTATGACCTGCTCGCCAACCGAGGCTCGGTCTTCATCGGCGTCTCACATGACACGGCAGCCTTTGCCGCCCACTCCATCGCCGGTTGGTGGAAGCGCGACGGCGCTAATCGCTACCATCGCTGCCGGCAGTTGCTCATCCTAGCCGACACCGGCGGCAGCAACAGTTGCCGTACCCGCGCCTGGAAAACCGAACTTCAAAGCCAAATCTGCAACAGCTTTGGGCTCACAGTAACCGTTGCTCATTACCCCACCGGCGCTTCCAAATGGAATCCCATCGAGCACCGCCTATTCTCCGAAATCTCCAAAAACTGGGCCGCCGAGCCTCTTGACGATTACCCCAAAGTCCTCAACTTCATCCGCAACACCTGCACCCGAACCGGTCTCACAGTCTCGGCCTATCTCGACCGTAGGCAGTATCCGACCGGTACCTCACCCGATCCAGAGCAGATCCGCCGTCTTTCCCTCAAACGACATTCGACTCTGCCAGCCTGGAACTATACGATTGCTCCGATGTGAATCTATTGTTGCGTGAGCCCTAAGGACGCGCCGGCTGACGCCTGGAACGTATGGCACCCGCAGTTCTCACGCTATGACGTGGTGATCGACAATTTCAATGGGGGCCATCAGGACGACGCCGTATATTGGCCTGCCGACGTCGAGCGTTCGCTCGAGGCCTACGTTCAGGGTGGCGGCGGACTGGTGGTGTTCCACGCCGCCAACAACGCCTTTCCGCATTGGGCCGCCTTTAACGAAATGATCGGCCTCGGCTGGCGCGCCAACACCTTTGGCCCCGGCATCGCGATCGGCGACGATGGAAAGGTAATCGTGATTCCGCAAGCCCAAGGCTCGGGTCCGGGACATCCTCCGCGTCTCGATTTTCAGATTCACTTGACGGCGGCGAAACATCCCATCACGGACGGCATGCCTGCGGTGTGGCTGCATCCTTCTGAGCAGTTGACCCACGGCCAGCACGGTCCGGCCGAAGGTCTGACGGTACTCACTTACGCGCACTCCCCGGTCACCCATCAAAACGAACCCATGGACTGGGTTCGCAATTATGGCAAAGGCCGGGTCTACACCACCATGCTGGGCCACACCTGGAAAAACGAACCGAATCCCAACTTCGATTGCGTGGGATTCCAGACTCTCTTTGTGCGCGGTGTGGAGTGGGCCGCGACTGGCCGCGTCACCCTCAAAATCCCCGACAACTTCCCGGGTCCGGACAAGACTTCCCTCCGCAGACTCGAATAGTTCCGCGGCGTCTCTACCGCGTCTGCTAGCTTGGAATTCCGGATGATTTCTTTTTCCAGCATCAACAAGCAGTACGGTAAGCAGTTAATTTTCGTCGACGCCTCGTTTCAGTTGAACCCCGGCGAGAAAGTCGGCCTGGTGGGCCCGAACGGCTCCGGCAAGACGACGCTCTTTCGCATGATCGTCGGGGAAGAGTCGCCCGATGAAGGTACAGTCTCGGTTCCGAAGAAGCTGACGATCGGCTATTTCCGGCAGGATGTCGAAGAAATGCAGGGCCGGTCGGTCCTCGATGAAGCCATTGACGGCAGTGGGCGGGCGGGCGAACTGCACCACGAGCTCGAGCGACTGCAACACGCCATGGGAGATCCCGGGCAGGCCGATGACATGGATCGCATTCTGGAGCGTTTCGGCCACGTCCAGGAGGAGTACGAACATCTCGGCGGCTACAGCCTGGAGGCGCAGGCGCGTGAAGTGTTGCACGGCCTGGGCTTCCAGGATGATCAGATCGATGGCGACGTGGGCGCCCTGTCGGGCGGCTGGAAAATGCGGGTGGCCCTGGCGCGCGTGCTGCTCGGCAGGCCGGACGTGCTGCTGATGGATGAGCCCACCAACCACCTCGACATCGAGTCCATCATCTGGCTGGAGCAGTTCCTCAAATCCTTCCAGGGCGCGCTGCTGATGACGTCGCACGATCGCGAATTCATGAACCGCCTGGTCTCGAAGATCGCCGAGATCGACGCCGGCGAAATCATCAGCTATTCGGGCAACTACGATTTCTACGAGCGCGAGCGGACTATCCGCGAGACCAATCAGCAGGCGGCATTCGTGCGGCAGCAGGCCATGCTGGCCAAGGAGCAGCGGTTCATCGAGCGCTTCAAGACGCATGCGGCCAAGGCGGCGCAGGTGCAGAGCCGCATCAAGGCGCTGGACAAGATCGAGAAAATCGAGTTGCCCAAAAAACGTGTAGTGGTCAAGTTCGATTTTCGGGTTCCCACGCGCTCGGGCGACCTGGTGGCCGTGATCGAAGACCTACACAAGAGCTACGGGCCGAGGGTGATTTACGACGGCTTCAACCTGACCGTCCGCCGTGGAGAGCGTTGGGCCGTCATGGGAAGGAATGGCGCAGGCAAAACTACGCTGTTGAAAATGATCGCCGGAGTGAGCGCCCCTGATGCCGGCAGCGTGCGGTTGGGCGCCAGTCTCAACATGGGCTACTTCGCGCAGCAGTCGCTCGACGTCCTGGATGCCGAGCTCACTATCATCGAGCAACTGCAAAACGATTTTCCCGGCGACGGTCTAGGTCCACTGCGCAAACTCGCCGGCGCGTTCCAGTTTTCAGGAGACGATGTGGACAAGAAGATCCGGGCGCTGTCCGGCGGCGAGAAATCACGCCTGGCGATGGCGCGGATGCTTTACAACCCACCCAACTTCCTGGTGCTCGACGAGCCGACCAATCACCTGGACCTGGCGACGAAGGAAATGTTGGTCGAAGCGCTGGAGGATTTCGAAGGCACCATGATCTTCGTTTCACACGACCGCACGTTCCTGCGCGGTCTCGGCTCCCGTGTCCTGGAACTGGGAGGCGAGAGCGGCAAGGATCGGAATCCGCGCGTTTATCCGGGATCGTATGTCGAGTATGTTCAGGCTATGGGACACGAAGCCCCAGGGATCTACGCGTAAGGACGATGACTATTGGAACGTAGTCGTTAGATACAACCCGATTGATCGGCCCGGTTGCAGTTCCGACGCCTTGAGGTCCCACGGGAATACATACGGACGATTCACTACGGTATAACGGCTAAATCTCAAATGTATGACCAGCGGCATCGCCACTACACGACGCCTGAATCGCCATATCAAATGCTATCGTTGCGTTAACATTTGTCATTTGGGGGTTTTAAGTCCCGATATTCGCTTGACGCTGCACCGGCTTCCGGCCAGGGACGAACGGTCACGATTTACACGCGGACCGTAGGAACCCCTACTCCTCATCGACACAAAGAGGCGGCTCTGATTTTCGCGCCTAGTGTTTGGTTGTCAGCAACTGACGTTGCAGATCAATCAGCGGCTGCTGGCTCACCTTAATGAAACCGTGCCGGGAACGGTCGAGATCTACGATGACGGCAAGTACTACGGTGATCACAAGCGCCAACATGGACGTGGCGAGAAGTTGACGCCGGCCCTCGAAGCCGAAAGCAAATCCCACCAGGATTACTGCAAACAAGGCCACTATGCCGTTCACGTAGATCACCGTCGGAGGCACGTGATTTTGGAAAGACATCCAACGTGCCGACTCCAGGTCAATGACCTCGTTCAATGACTGGAGGAGCAGACCCGCTTTGACAGGGTTGGGGTCTTTCTGCCCATAGGCGACGGTACAATTCCAAAACTCGTTCTGCAAACGCGCTGCTTGCCCCCGGTTGGCCTGGAGTCGACCAAGGTCGTCGGGGATATCGGCGTATTGGAGCCGGACCACCAGATATTGGCGGAGGAGGTTGGCAATCTCCGTACCTTCCGGGGCAGGCAGGAGCCGGGTACGCAAATAGGCGGTCCCGATGGCATTGGCCTCGTCCAGCACCAGCTGCTTGCGTACTTCGAATCGGGTCACAGCCATTGACATAGTGAATCCGAGCAGCAGGCCGAGCAGAGCGAGGACGCCGCCCTCGATCGGCCCCAACTGAGGCTTTGTTTTCGCGGCCTCCCTCGACTCCGCCTTACGCCCGAGACGGAACCCAGCCTCGCTAACTGCTACCAGAATTACGGCGAAAAGGACAAACAGTAAGAGAGACACGCTATCCATACAAGAATACGCCCTCGTCAGCCGCTACCGACCGCGCCTCTGCGAGATAGCATGCGTCACTACGACGCGTTACGTACCGTTTTCTCGCGCCAGGAGTGCGCAGACGACTCCGGGGCGTGCGCTGGCCGGATCGCGAAGATGAGGCACCCCCTGGATGTTCTACTGAGCTTTCTTCGCAACGAACGGCTGAGCCTGATCGCTACCGCTGCGCTGCACTTTGAAATCGATTCGATCCGCTGCCACCTTGCCGGTGTACTTCAAATCGATACCGTCGCCGAACTCAAGGTGAACCACAAAAGAGATGTCGTCGCCGTGAATTTCCCCGTTCTGGATTGGCTGCTCGAACTGGTCGCCACCCATCGTGCCGGTGACCTTCCCGCCATCAGCTTTCAACTTGAAAGTGATGTGGTAGGTATTGCCATCGCGACCCGGCTGATCTCCGGTCCAGGTACCGGTGGGATCAGCGGCCAGCAGAAAGGTCGCGAACGCGAGCAGCATAACGGGAAGGCGTTGGATCATGGACCTCATTATATGGCGAACTGCATATGGCGAACTGCAAGAGAGCAGGGACCGTAGGAAATGGCTGGCCATCGGTATCCAGGAGGGTCTGAGCCCTGGATCGCGAATCGATAGCGCTGGTTATTTCAAAATTGAGAATCCGACGTAGAAGATGTTGTTGTCTATCCCTGGATTGACCGCGCTAGTGAAGCCGTTGGAGATGTGGAGAAATTTGTAGCCCAGGCTGATCGCTTTTCGCCGTCCCGTTTTGATGCGAACTCCGCCGCCCACATCGATAAGAAAATTCAGCCCTGTTGCACCCGTAACGTTGATAGGTACGGGCTCGCTGGAGGCAACAATACCTTCGTTGGTTTGAAGGAAGGGATACACTTTGTGTCGCCGGCCAAAGTCTGCAGTGAACCCGAGGGGAGTCACCGCGAATCCGTACACCGCGTGAGCGGGCACAAATTGCGTAAGGTATTGTCCCGGTTGCAATAGAATGGCCGCCGGCATCAGTTCACCGGAATAAGAAATCGATGTGCCAGGCCAGACCCAGCACTTGTAGCTGTAGCCGAATCCGGCTATGGAAAAACGGCGATTCGTTGTGGTGCCAATCAGCGTCGTGGAGAGGGGCGAATAGCCGGCGAAGAATTGAAAATCGTGCCGGGCCTCGGATGGTGATGAGGCCGGGGAGCAAAACGCAGCCCGCAACGGCGCCGCTGACAACAGAAGAAGTGTCCCGAATTGCAGCGTGCTGAGTCCGGGGAATGAGGTCGTAGAAAAAGTCCTGCGCGGCACACTTTACTCCGCTATATTATCTCGGCGGGATCAGGGGAGGCTCGTACGCAACCGCGGGACGTGAAGGACCACCTGGAAGGGCCATGGGCTTTTGTGTCCGGGTGCGGTCGCAAGAGGGCCTCACCGGGCAAGGCGTCTGGAGCACATGGTGGCACGAAATTGCGCTCCGGGCAGGCGCGAGACACGTTGAAGCACGCATTACCAATTGCCACATTCCGCCCGCGGATGTCTGTCGAGGAAAGCCAAGCTCACTACAAACCGCGCGGCACCGCGAGCACAGGTTAGGGCTACCGCTTTACGGCAATGGCCGAAATTTCGATCTTGGCGCCACCGATCAAGCCCGCAACTTGCACGGTAGCCCGCGCTGGTTTCGGATCGGGCATGAGTTTCTTGTAGACATCGTTCATCTTCGGAACATCGTTCAAGTCTGTGACATAAACGGTCACGGATGTTATGTCCGTCATTTGGAAGCCCGCTTTCTTGACCACTTTCTCGATTGCGGCAATTGCATTGGTAGTTTGCAGGGTGATATCGGTCCCCGTCACTTTGCCTTGCGAGTCAGGCCCTTGCTGACCTGCAACATAGAGCGTATTGCCCGCCACGTATCCATCGCTAAAGGGCATGCCCTTCTTAAAGTCGATGGCTTTGTTTTGAGAAAGAGCGCTACCTAAAGTGCAAAACGCCAGCAAGCCCACCGACCAGAGACGCCACTGGATTGTCTGCGAATAGTGGTTTTTCATATTTGATCTCATGTTGTCGAAAAATTCTCCTTGCGTAATGCCGAATTCGCTTGTTGAACGATTAGACCACACTTCTTGATGCTGCCGGATGCCAGATCATAGACCTCGATCCGGCAATTCTTCGACCCCGCAATACCATGGCCGTAGTGGATGCGCTGTACAGTGGCGAACACATGTCCACCGGGGGCCATCGAAGAGCATGTTTTAGTCAATCTTACTGCGGAGTGCAGCCAAATTCCCTTTCATGCATAGTAGTCAAGTGAAATGAGTCCTGCCATAAAACAAGATGCTATCGTTCTTTAGGCGGACGACCGATAAAGGCACGCGAATTTACCGTCAGCTTAGGACGTGCGAGTCCAGCCATCGATGGCAAACGTTCAACTGCCACCACGACATTGTTGAACCTCAGCTAAATTGCTGGGACGACACGCTTCAAATGGGCGCGTTGTCAGTTTTCTGCGCCAAGCCGAAAAAACCCGCAAAGGCCGAACCTTTGATATCATGATCGGCGCAAAGGGTGTACTTTTTTATGGGCTCGGAACGGCTCAGAGCCGATTCTAACGGCTCGGCAGACAGTCCAGGATCCACAACCGTGCTGGTATCGACTATCGAGGCTTACCGGCGCAAAAAAAAATGGGCCGCCAAGCGAATTGCGGCTCTTATCGAGAGAGGCCCACGATGATAGAAACTCGCACAACCGGTTTCTGTTGGAAGATATCGTTAAGCGCTATGGTCTTGTGGCTGGCGCCATGCCTTGTAGCCCAGTCCAACCGCTCGACGATCTCAGGAACCATTACCGATTCGAGCAAGGCGGCGGTGCCAGGGGCCAGCGTAAAGGCAGTGAATCAATCCACACTGGTTCCGTACACTTCCACGACCAATGACCTCGGCAACTACGCGATTCCAGAATTACCGGAGGGCCACTACCGGGTTACCGTGGAAAGGCAAGGATTCAAAACGGCAGCAATTCCTGACGTTGAGCTGCTGGTATCGCAAACGCTGACGCTCAATCTTTCTCTCGAGGTCGGTGAAGTTACCCAAAGTGTCAACGTCGAGGGAACTGCGGCAAACGTCGAAACGACGACTTCGGAAAATGCGACGACTGTCTCGCAGCAAATGGTCCAGGATTTGCCTCTTTCGGTATCGGGCAACATGCGCAACCCCGAACAGTTTGTCTTTCTGACACCTGGAGTGACGGGTACTACCGCCAACACTCAGATAGAAGGATCGCAATCGAGATCCAAAGAAGTTCTGTTCGATGGGATCGGCACCACGAGCCCGGAAAGCGGCGGGCTCCTGTTCACCTACCCGTCGGTGGAAGCGGTCTCCGAATTCCAGCTTCTGGGTTCGAATTTCAACGCCGAGTATGGCCGTACCGGTGGCGGCTTCGAAGTCTTCTCCACAAAATCCGGGACCAATGAGTATCACGGCTCCGCGTTCGATTATCTGCGAAACAACGTGTTTGATGCGCGAGGTTTTTTTTCGACGATCGCGCCGGTGAACCGGCAGAACGAGTTTGGTGCGGTGTTTGGCGGCCCTCTGCGGATTCCGAAGATTTACAATGGTAAGAACCGCACGTTTTTCCACCTGGTATATAGCGGCTTCCGCTATCGTCAGAGCTCGTCAAACACGCTGATCAGCGTGCCGCCGGTGGCCTTCCGAACGGGAGATTTTTCCAGTCTCACCAACTCGGCGGGAAAGTCCGTGGTGATTTACGATCCTTCGACAAATGCAGTCGTCAACGGGGTGAATACCCGTACTCCGTTCCCGAACAACCAGATTCCTCAAAGCGAATTCAGCCCGGTCTCCAAAAACATCCTGCCGCTTCTGCCGACACCCACGAATTCGGCGCTGCTGGGCAATTTTCTGGCGATCGGATTGACTTCGGTCAACCGCGATCAGGGGGATTTGAAATTCGATCATAATTTCTCCGACAGCAACCGGCTGAGCGTGTTTTACTACGAGGGCCGCTATCCCACCACCAACCCGGCTGAATTGCCTGGCGCGCTTACGTCGGGCTGGGTGAGCGCCTACAATTCGTATTGGCTGCGCATCAACCACGATTTCATTATTTCGCCGACCAAGGTGAACCACATCGGTCTGGGATATACACGCGAAGGACAATACTGGTATTCGCTCAGTTCGAACCAGAATTGGCCGCAGCAACTCGGCCTGACGGGAGTGAACACAGGTTACGGAAATTCCTTTCCGGTTGTCACCTTTTCAGACGGTTACTACACCTTCGACAATACCAATGGCGGCAAAAACGTCGGCGAGCAAGTCAATCAGGTATATCAGGCGACCGATTCCTTCATTTGGGTCAAAGGCAGCCATAATCTCAAGTTCGGCGTGGACTACCGCTGGCTGATGACCAATGGAGCCGACTTCTTCAACGGCGAGGGAACATTCAACTTCAGCTCGCTCGAGACGGGGCTGCCGGGTGGTTCCGGCGTGACCGGCAATTCTTTTGCGAGCTTCTTGCTCGGCGCAGTCGATTCCGCCAGCCGCAACGTTCTGGCTTACGTTCCCAGCAACCGCTATCGGTATCTGTCCTTCTATGCTCAGGACGATTGGAAGGTCACGCGCAAGCTGACCCTCAACTACGGCTTGCGCTACGAGATCTACACGCCGCGATATGAGGCTCACGACAACCTGTCGGCCTTCTCGGCAACCATCCCCAATCCGGGCGCAGGAAATCTTCCGGGCGCCATCGAATTTCTCGGCACCGGTCCCGGCCGCAGCGGTTTGCAGAGCTTCGCCAACACGGATTATAAAAACTTCGGACCGCGTATCGGATTGGCCTACGCGATCACGGATAAAACCGTGCTCCACGCCGGTTACGGAATCTATTTTGCCCCGGGCAATGCAGATACGGACTTGCGCGAGTCGCAGAACTACAATTATGGCTTCAGCGCCTCCCCGGGATACGCCTCGACCAATGCGGGCTTTACACCCGCGTTCAATTGGACGAGCGGCTTCCCGACGAATTTCGCGGCGCCGCCGCAGGTAAGTCCCACGGTGGCGAACGGGTCGAATGTGCTAACGATGTACCCGGGCGACGGACGGCCGCCTTACTTCCAGAACTGGAACTTCAATGTGCAGCGCGAGCTGCCGGGGAACATTCTACTGGATGCGGCATACGTGGGCGTGAAGGGGACCAGGCTGGGCACGGACCTGATCAATTTGAATCAGGTAAATTCGTCTTATTTAAACCTCGGGTCATTGCTCACGCAATCCGTTACTTCGCCTCAAGCGCAGGCGGCCGGCATTCCGATTCCCTATGCCGGATTCACGGGAACCGTCGCGCAGGCTCTACGTCCTTATCCGCAATATTTGAACATTCAGGATCTGGCCAATCCAAACGGCAATTCGACTTACAACGCACTGCAATTGAAAGCGCAGAAGCGCCTCTCTCACGGACTCACGGTAATTGCGGCGTACACCTGGGCGAAGAGCCTCACGGACGGCGAAATTGCCGCGGGTGGTGGGCCGGCGGGTGAGAATTTCTATAATCGCAAGAATGATAAAGCGATTAACCAGGACGACGTTCCACAGGCCTTTGCGCTGAGTTATGTATACGAATTGCCCTTTGGTCCCGGCAAGCGATTTCTGGCCCATTCGACAGTCATAGGGAAGGTTGTCGGTGGCTGGGTGTTCACCGGCATTCAGCAATATTCGGTCGGAACTCCCATCGTGCTCAGTGCGACCAACAGCCTGCCGATCTTCAATGAAGCGCAGCGCCCGAATGTCGTCTCGGGAGTCCCGTTGGAGAACAATCTATCGAATTTCGACCCGAACAATCCGGCTACCAATCGTTACATCAACCTGGCGGCGTTCGCCGTTCCGGCTCCGTACACGTTCGGTACCGCGGCTCGGTCCTACACCAGCTTGCGAAACCCGGACTTTTTGAACGAAAGCTTTGGACTGCTCAAGAAGATTGCGCTCACCGAAAGATTCTCCTTAACTTACCGGGTGGAGTTCTTTAACGTTTTCAATCGAGTGGTATTCGGATCGCCGGCATCCAACATCAGTGCGTCCAATTTCGGCGTGATCAGTTCCCAGGGCAACACGCCAAGACAGGGACAAATGGCTTTGAGGCTCGATTTTTAATGCGCTCTCCCACTATGAGTCCGCTTAACCGGCGTGAGTTGCTCGGTTTGCTATCCGCCGCGGCCGGAGCAGCCGCGCCAGTCCCGCAAAACACACCCGGTCTTGACGCGATTGTGTCCGAGCACGACAAACACGTTGAGTCGGCCCTGGCCGCGCAGAACGTCGACAATGCGAGTCCCGGCTACGGGGGCTTTGCGACTCCGGTCGGTTTGTTCACCGCCGGCGCCGCAGGCGGCGCGGTTCAAAATTACATGGCCGCGTATCTTCAGCCCTTGTCGCGTTTTCACGGGAATGCACTGCTCGTCGAGCGCATCCGTCTCGCGGCGAACTTCCTGGAACGCGTCCAGCATCCCGATGGCAGCATCGATCTGCTGGAAACGAATTTCGATTCCACGCCCGACACCGCCTTCGTAGTGCATCCCGTCTGCGCGGCGGCTTGCCTGGCCGAGCGCAGTCACGGGCGGGATCTCGTCGCGATTCTTGCGCCGTTTCTCAAGAAAAGCGCCGGGCTGCTGACGGTGGGCGGGATCCATACGCCGAATCATCGCTGGGTCGTTTCCTCCGCTCTGGCGCAAATCAATGAGATCTTCCCCGACCCACGCTATGTGCGGCGAATCGATCAATGGCTCGCCGAAGGAATCGATATCGATGCCGACGGCCAGTATACCGAGCGGTCGACCTCCGTGTACAACGCCGTTGTGGACCGCGCTTTGGTGGTGATGGCCGTGAAGCTGGGCCGCCCGCAGCTTCTCGATCCCGTTCGCAAGAATCTCCAGTCGATGATGTATCTGCTTCATCCCAACTATGAGGTGGTCACCGAGATTTCTCATCGACAGGACCGCGCGCAGATTGCCGGCATGAACCGGTACTGGTTCCCGCTTCGTTATTTCGCCGCGAAGGATCAGCAGGGACAGTTTCTCGCAATAGCCAATCACCTCACGCCGACGTACGCAAGCCTTTCCGATTTAATGGAGTATCCGGAAATCAGCGGCCCGCTGCCTGCCGTAGCGCAGCCCCCCTCGGATTTCGAAAGGGAAATGCCATCCGTGGGCGTGGTGCGCTACCGCCGTGGTGACATCAGTGCAACCATTCTGAACCATGACGCCGCCTTCTTCTCGCTGCGGAATGGCAGCTCAATCATTGAGGCTGTCCGATTCGCCACGGCATTTTTCGGAAAAGGCCAGTTCATTTCGGCAAGCTATTCGAAAACCGGAGGAACCTGGCTGCTCGAGCAGCACCTCGCGGCGCCTTATTACCAGCCGCTTGACCCTCCTCAGAAGGTCACACCCGAGAATTGGAGCGCGTTGCGCGCACAGCGTCCCACCAGTCAGGTCTGCCACCTTCACCAACGTTGCGAGATCTCGGAGACGCGCACGGGGTTCAAAGTTCGCGTGCGTTCGGACGGCACGGCCGGCGTACCCGGCGCGCTCGAAATTCACCTGCGCGACGGAGGGGACCTTGCCGGATGTGAGCCCGCGGCCAACGGAGTATCTTTCCTTACGAGCGGATTCGCAACCTATCGCGTGGGAGACCGGCAAATTCGGTTCGGTCCCGCAATGCACCAGCACAGATACGTAGAAATTCGCGGCGCTTTGCCGAAGCAACCCGGCCCTGGCGTGTACCTGACAGGTTTTACGCCGTTCGATCACACCGTCGAATTCGACTGCAGCTAGGCTGACCAGTGGATCGTCCCATGTATCGTACCCCTCACGAATGACCCAGTCTGGAAGATCGGAAGGACGTGGCCAGGGGTTCGTCGGACGTCCATGTACGTATATTGTATTTGTCGAGCAAGATGCGATTCCATAGATGCGCTCCGGTAGAGCCCGCAAGGAATCGGGAGGATAGATGTGAAAGCTACCAAATTGTGCTTCGTGGCGGCAATCATGACGCGCATGCTGTCCGGCGTGACAGTTGAGCAGTATCATCCGCACGACTTCACCTTGCACGCGCAAGGAGTCGGGAGCCCCTTCGATGTCTACCTCCGGGGCGAATTCACCGGTCCTGATGGAACACGCATTACAGTCCCGGGCTTTTTCGCCGGTGGAGACGCCTGGACGATTCGTTTCTCGCCAACGGTCGTCGGCCGTTGGTCAATGACCACCGTCTCTCCGCTCTCCGCTCTCAACGCGCATGTGGAAACCGACATCCAATGCATGAAGAATTCCAATGCCGCGATCCACGGCGGCTTGCTGGTCGATCCGGTAAACCGGCATCACTTTGTGTATGAAGACGGCAGCCGGTACTTCCTGATGGGCTACGAAGCTGACTGGCTTTGGGGCGCCGACATGAAGGATCCTGAACGCAAGCTCATGCACCATCTGATCGAGCAGGTCGCCGCGCGCGGCTTCAACCATCTGCTGGTCAACGTATACGCGCATGATACGAGTTGGTCGAAGGGCCGGCAGAATGAGTGGGATTTCGGGCCGCCCGATATGTACGTGTTTGGCGGGACCAATGACCGTCCGGACCATACTCGCCTGAATACCGCTTTTTTCGATATCTATGACGGGATGATGAACGCGCTGCTCGACAAGGGGATTGTGGCCAACATCATGTTCAAGGTGTACAACAAGATGGTCAACTGGCCGGCGCCCGGCAGCAAGGACGAAGAACGATATTTCCGCTACGTGACGGCGCGTTACCAGGCCTATCCCAACGTGGTCTGGGATTTTTCCAAGGAAGCCTACAACGAGCGTGACAAGCAGCTTGAGAAGCGCCTGCTCGATTTGATCCGCTCAAACGACGGGTATCACCACCTCACCACCGCCCATGATAATGACCTCTATGACTGGGATGGAAAGCTGAATACGAATCTCGATTTTCGCACCGACCAGGAGCATTACTACTGGAAAGAAATGTTGTTGTTCGACCGCCAGTTACTTCCCTGGCCGATTGTAAACTCCGAGTTGTATTATGAGCGCGGCGTGGAAGATCTGCCCACCTACCCGATAAAGCAGGACTGGCAGGATATGATCCGGGGAGCCTACGAGGTCTACCTATCGGGGGGGTACTTTGTTTATTACTACTCCAATACCGCCTGGGACCTTGTCAAGCCGGACCCCGAACCGCCGGGGATGCCGCGTTTTCAGATTCTCCAGGAGAGTTTATCTGCGCTGCCATACTGGCTGATGGAGCCGAAGCCGGAATTGGCGGCTGGCGGGCCGTGCCTCGCCATTCCCGGCAATGTATATGCGTTTCTGGTTCAACCGTTACGGCGTCCTACTGGGGCCGGGGGAGGCGGCAACGCCGCCGGTTCAACCAACCCCGCACCCTCGAGACGCCAGGGACCCAGGGCGGGCCTGGGCAATGCCCGCGAAATTGCCGTGAACCTCGACGCGCTGCCCGGTCCGGCGTCCGCTGAGTGGATCAATATCTGGAGCGGAGAAAAGTTCCAGTCGGCCATTGCGGGACCCGGCGTCTACCAGTTCGACCGCCCGGCATCGTTTGGGGCCGCGCCGGGTTTGCTGATCGTCCGCGCGCAACATTGAGAACTCTATGCATAAAACAGCCATCGGGCCAGGATCGGGCCCCTGCCGCATCGCAGTCCTTCCAGGCGACGGCATCGGTAAAGAAGTCATGCTTGCGGGCGTGGAAGTGCTTCGCGCAGTCGAGTCGCGCCTCGACACTACCCGTTTCGAACTTACGGAATTCGATGTCGGGGCCGAGGAATACCTGCGCGGCGGCGATCCTTTGCCCGCCGCGGTGTTTGAGCAACTGAAAGACTTCGACGCGATTCTTCTCGGTGCTATGGGGTTGCCCGGAGTACGGTGGCCTGACGGTATCGAGATGACGCCGCAACTCGATTTGCGGGAGCGTCTCGACCTTTACTGCGGGCTGCGGCCGGTCTTTCTTTATCATTCCGCCGATTCGCCGTTGCGCAACCGGGCGGCAGGCAGCATCGACCTCCTGCTGGTTAGGGAGAGCACCGAGGGGCTGTTCTTTTCCAGGAAGGAACCATTGGCTGCCGGAGCCGAATATGCGGAAGACAAACTGCGGATTAGCCGTTGCGGAGCCGAGCGAGTCATCCGTGCCGCATTCCGGGCAGCGAGTTCCAGGCGCCGGCAGGTGAGTCTCATCGATAAGGCCAATGTGCTTCCTTCCATGGCATTTTTCCGCCGTGTGTTCGATGAAATCGCCGTCGAGTTTCCCGATGTCCGAACCGAACGAGTTTACGTCGATGCGGCCGCCCTCTACCTGGTGCAACGTCCTGAGGCGTTCGATGTCATGGTGACGGAAAACATGTTTGGCGACATCCTGTCCGACCTTGCTGCCGGACTCGTCGGCGGCATGGGTATGGCACCCTCCGCGGATATTGGGGAAGAATACGCGGTATTCCAGCCAGCCCACGGATCGGCGCCGGACATAGCCGGCAAGGGGATCGCGAACCCAGTCGCGACCATCCTTTCGGTTGCCATGATGCTCGAATGGCTCGGAACGGCGGACACACGCGCCGGGGCCGGGATGGTCCGCGGAGCCATCCGGGACGTGCTCGCCGATCCCGCGGCGCGGACCCCCGATATGGGTTCCGGCCTGACTACGCGGCAGATGACGGAGTTGATCGTATCGGCGTTGCCAGCCAGCCAGCAGAAGACAACAGGGTGATGAAATCGGGATTCCGCATATTCGACACCCACACTCATGATTGGCGTAGCGCGCCACAGCAATCGCAGCGCGTCCCCGTTTTCCGCAGGGTAGCCAGTGCCGCGGCCTATTTTTGGATCGCCGCGGCGCTCCTGTACGGCAAGCCCGGCAGTGGGACAGCCTAACTCTTGTTACCTGCTTCCCGTTCGGCTGTGTCGAGCCAGCGCCGAAGGTTTTATGCTACTCGCCGCACGTTTGTGTTTTGGGGCAGGGCGAGGTGATGCTGACAGCGCGAAGGCGGGTCTGCCACAAAAAAACACGCGGAATATGTTACAGAAAGGACCGTAGTGGGTTTATACTGTCTGGAACCGTGCTTGAGGTGCAGAATGGAAATCCCAGTTTAGTCAGCTTCGAGGTAGGCACGGGCATAGTGCTATAGACGTGGCGCGAGGAGTAGCAAATCGCGCTGGCGAGGGAGGATTTATGTGTATCGTCAATCGTGCCGCATTGATTGCTTTGGTTTTTGCCACGTTTTCCATCGCGCAGGATGTGCAGACGGGCACGCTGGTCGGACTTGTGACGGATTCCACCGGTTTAGCGGTTCCGAATGCCACCGTCAAGGCTGTCGATGTCCAGACTAAAGTAGAGTCTCACGGTTTAACGACCGCCGCAGGCGAATACATCATTCCGTACCTGAACGTCGGTGAATACGAGGTCACCGTAGAGGCTGCCGGTTTCAAGAAGGTCGTTCGCGCTGGCGTTCTGGTACAGGCGGGATCGACGTTGCGCATCGATACTCGTCTGGAAGTTGGCGCCGTCAACCAGGAGATCCAGGTAACGGCGACCAACCCTCTTCTGGCAACTGATAGCGCCGTCATCGGATCGACAAGCGACGCCAAGAAAGTCCAGGAGACTCCAATCAACGAGTCGAGGCCGACGTTCGCCATGTATTACATGGAGGGAGCGGCCTGCGGAAGCAACAGCGGTGTCTGCATGATTGGCGGGCTGTCTTCGGCCAACCTCAACTTCACCGTCGACGGGGCTCAATCTAAACAGTCAGTCCGCACAGTGCTCGGCGAGGCGAACACGATGGTGACGGTACCCATTGACTCCATCGCGGAAGCCCAGGTCTGGTCCGCCGGAATTCCGGCCGAAACGGGGCACACTTCGGGCGGAGCGTTCAACGTCGTCACCAAAAGCGGTACCAACGAACTGCACATGGCGGCCGAAGAGCGGATTATCATGAAGCCGTGGATCGACCGGCAGTATTTTCAACAGAGCGTCGCGAACCTTCAAAACGCTTATTTCGAATATCATAACTTCGACGCCACCATGGGCGGTCCGGTGATCATCCCCAAGATATATAACGGCAGGAACAAGACTTTCTTCTATCTTGGGTATCGTTTTGACTACGATCACGAGTCCAACAGCTCCACCACCTCCACGGTGGATCAGAATATGCTCGCCGGGAACTTTGCGTTCGGAGGTCTCGGATTACCTATTTACGATCCGAAGACTATTACGTGCACGCTCGCCGCAGGCTGCCCGAGCACGACCGGCTGGACCGCCACGCCGTTCCCGAACTCTCAGATTCCACTGAGCCGCTTCGACCCGGTCGCGGCGAAGTTTCTGTCGTACAACCCCTACCAGCTTCCGAACACTACCGGCTTCTATAGCAACACCGGTCCGAATAACAACTACACCAACTACACCCCCTATCTGTCGGACCGCCAGGGACATCTGGCCAAAGTCGACCAGCAGATCGGGAGCAATGACAAACTCTTCGTCCGGTATAACTGGAACATGAACCGCCAACCCGCGGGCCGACCTCCTGTACAGTATGCCTGGGGCCAGATCGTCAACAGCCAGTACAGTCTGGGCCTGCCGGAGAAGATCGACGTCCAGGGCGCGACCGTCGGCGAATATCACAATTTCAGCCCGACGGTGGTCAACGAGTTTCGCATGTCCTATCAGCGGCGCAACGACACCGTCACTCCGGTTCTCAATAACCAGGGGTGGGCCAGTATATTGGGAATCCCGGGTGTTGGGCCGCAGACCTTTCCCGGATTCGTAGGCGCCTCCGGAGGTAGTTCGGTAACCTGGACCGCCAACCCGAGTGGGACGGCCGGCTCCAACCTGCGGACGCTCAACGAAGATTTCGAGTTCATTGATAACGTGACCAAGGTTCACGGGAAACACACCTTCAAAATGGGCTATCAGGGCCTGGTGACACGCGAGAACGATGTCGCGGTATCGCAGCCGTCGGGCGTTTATAACTTCGCACAGTCCGGAAGCGGCCTGCCGTTTACTCCGAACACCGGAGATTCCTTCGCATCCTTCCTGCTCGGCTCGGTAACCTCGGCCACCTACACCACGCTTTTGGCGAATTATCTGCCGCGCTGGTGGTCGCACCAGTTTTTCGTGCAGGACGATTGGAGAATCCGGAACAACCTGACGCTCAACCTCGGGCTGCGCTACGCCTACGAGAGTCCGGCCAACACGAAGTGGGGCCTGAAGTCGGAATTCAACCCCAACGCGGTCGATCCGCTCACCGGTCTGATGGGCGCGATCACCAACCCCAAGGGGACGATTTACAATGCCGACATGCACAATTTTGACCCGCGGATCGGCGTGTCCTGGAATTTCAAGCCGAAATTTGTCTTCCGAGGGTCGTTTGACCGGTTCACTGTCGACGTCATGCCGGAGCTTGGGCAGGACAATTATCTGGCCACGGCGCAGGTGCAGCAGGTGCCGGGGAATCCGAATCCCGCGTTCTACCTGTCGCAGGGCCCCGGTCCGATTGTCTACACCATCAATCCCGGTACCAATACGGCCAACTATGTCGGGACCAACTATAGCGCGCGAACGGCCACTTACATCGATCCGAACCTCCGCAACCCGTACGTCCTGATGTGGTCGGGGGGGTTCCAGTGGGAGTTCCGCCCGAACCATCTGGCGGAGGTGACGTATATGGGTGACTCCGGCGTCGCGCTGGTTCCGGGTTCGGTCAATATGAACGTGCTGCCGCTGTCGATCTTCCAGTCGACGAATCAAACTTTGCTCAACACAGTGTATGCCAACTCGCAGAATTACCTGAATTACCCGCAGTTCGGCGCCATCAACTACTACAGCAACTTCGGCCACAGCACCTATCACTCTCTGAACACGCGGGTGGAAAGGAGATTCAGCAACGGACTTTCATACACCATCCTGTTCACCTGGAGCAAAACCCTTTCCGGCACCGCCGGCAGCGGCGAGCAGTTCTACGACTGGAACTTAACCAAGGGGCCGGCGGCGACCGATTACAAGTACCAATTCACGCCGCAGGCAACCTACGATCTTCCGTTCGGCAGGCACCGGAAGTACCTCAACCGTGCCGGCACGGGCGGCTATATCTTAGATCTGTTCCTGGGCGGCTGGACCCTCACCGCGATCGAGAGCATGCGTACCGGTCTGCCCGTTACCTTCACGATGGCCGGCAGCCCTTACAAGTACCTGCCCGGCCAAACGATTCCGAATATCGTTCCCGGGCAGGTGGTCAACGTTCCGAACTACACCGTGGGTAAGAACCTGTGGCCCGAATCTAACCAGAATCCGTGGTTCAACATCAACGCCTTCTCTTATCCGGGGAACTTTCAGAACGGAAATGCGGGCGTGGGAATCGGGCGCGCCGGTGGCGTGTGGTGGCCCGAGTACTCGTTGGCCAAGAGCTGGTCCTACCGGGAGAAATTCAAGATTATCGTACGCGCGGATGCCCATAATGATTTCCCGAAAACCGGCGCTTATCTGAGCCCGAACTCGGTGGTGAACATCACCAGCCCGCAGAGCTTTGGCCGCTTCGCTCCGGCTACGTCATACGGCTTCGCGAGCTGGTATACGACGAACCCGGATATCCAAGGGTCGCTCCGGATCCAATTCTGAGCCTCGTCTCGGAGTGGAGTCGGCATCCTGTTCCATCGGCTTTTCCAAGCTCTATAGCCAGGCCCACGGATAGTTCGGCCTGCATAGGGTCGGATGCGTGGCACCGCCCGCGCCTGCAACCTAAAGGGCTGCTGATCGGCAGCGGTTCGATCAGCAGAGTTAAGGGCCCAATCCGCCCCGACGCTTGGATTGCGCACACTACTGCGCCTTCCTCGCTCCCAAGTCCTCAATCACGGCGATAACAGGAAGCGTTATTCCGGTGTTCATTCCAGCGGCCGGGCGCGTAACGGGGTGGGCTGAATTATTGTCAGTTTCCCCCAACGCGTCCAGACACTGAGGTTTGGAGGGTGGGGGATTACCAGGACCCGTTTAAGAGTTTCACCGCTCAAGGACCCATCGAATCAGGAGACTGCGCAAGAGGCAGAACCGGCGGAGTTACGCAAATGTGCGGAACGGCCGCATTTAGTAGCGTGCCAACTGCGTGAGCTGAATGAGGTTGCCGCAGGTGTCCTTCAGCATCGCAATGGTCGAGCCGGTCACGCCGGTGGGGGGCATCGTGAACTCGGCGCCGCGGACCTTGATCCTCTCATAGTCGCCCTTGACGTCGTCGGTGAAGAACATGACCGCGGGCTGGCCCTGTTGAAAGATCGCCTCCTGATACGCTTTGGCTGCGGGGTTGTTGTTGAGAGCCAACTGGAGTTCCGTGCCGTTCGGGTCCTCGGCCGGGGCCACGGTCAGCCAGCGGTATGGACCCTGACTGAAATCGGTCTTCTTGGTAAAGCCCAAGACATCGGTATAGAATCGCAGGGCCCTGTCCTGGTCATCGACATATATGCTGGTCACTTTGATTTTCATTTGGTTATTCCTTCGTCACTTTCGCGGTTTAGGCCGCGTCGTTTTCTCGTTGTCTTCCTTTTCGTTGGTCTTGATTGATCCATGCGGTCGAGGTGGCGTTCGAGTGCATCCACGTGAGCGGACCAGAACCGACGGAACGGAGCCAGCCAAGCGTCGATCTCCTGAAGTGGTTCCGGCTTCAGCCGGTAGAGACGGCGCTGTCGATCCACCATGGATTCTACGAAACCGGCCTCGCGCAACACGCGCAGGTGCTTCGACACGGCCGGCTGCGGCATACCAAGCTGACGCTCAATCTCTCCCACAGACTGTTGGGACGAGACCAGGAGGCTCAATATCGCGCGGCGGTTCGGCTCCGCAATGACTTCGAACACAGATTCCACCCCCTTTGTATACCTTAAAGAGCATATACGTGTCAAGGGATATTTAACCAGGACACCAGGCAAAGGTCTTAGATCATGCCACAAACCAGAGCCCATTTTCCTGGGTGGGGCTGGGTCCGGACGCCTCGTCCCGTTGCCACAAATCATCGCATTCCAAAATATTTTGAATCAGTCGTCCAGGTGGCCTCATTATCCCAGCGGAAAGCCCATAACTCTGCGCGCCTGCCCGGAGTCAAGCCAAGGTCCTGGGAGGAGGGTGTACGTGCGCCTGGCGCGCGGCTGTAGTACTTTTCAGAGCCAGCAGCCCCGATCGTGGCTGGCTGGTCCTAGGGATAAAGAGATCTACAAAGGATAAAGCAATGAGCCCACGAGACAATCTTCAGCGAAACGTTCTTCCCATTCCGGACCGGCCGCGTACTGGCCTGGTTACCTACGATGCGAAGGACCCGGATACTAAGTTCCCCCCTATCGAGCAACTGCGCCCTCCCACGGGTGCGCCCAACGTCCTGCTCGTCCTCATTGACGACGCGGGGTTTGGCTCGTCCAGCGCTTTCGGCGGCCCCTGTCAGACGCCGGTAGCGGAAAGCCTGGCAGCAGGTGGCCTGAAATTTAACCGCTTCCACACCACTGCACTCTGCTCGCCGACGCGGCAGGCACTCCTGACCGGGCGCAACCACCATTCGGCGCACATGGGCTGCATCACCGAGATCGCCAGCGGCTCACCGGGCTACGACTCCAAGCTGCCCAATACCATATCGCCGATCGCGCGGACCTTGAAGCTCAACGGTTACTCTACGGCACAGTTTGGCAAGTGTCACGAAGTGCCGGTGTGGGAGGCAAGTTCGGTCGGACCGTTCGACCGGTGGCCTTCGGGTGGCGGTGGCTTCGAGTATTTCTACGGCTTCGTCGGCGGCGAAGCGAACCAGTGGTACCCCACCCTGTACGAGGGCACCAATCCGGTCGAGGTGACAAAGACGCCCGAGGAAGGCTACAACCTCGTGGAGGACATGACCGACAAGGCCATGGGCTGGATCTCGCAGCAGAAGTCACTCGCGCCTGACAAGCCGTTCTTCGTCTATTTCGCACCCGGTGCAACCCATGCCCCGCACCACCCGCCGAAGGAGTTTGCCGACAAGTACAAAGGCAAGTTCGACCAGGGTTGGGACAAACTGCGTGAGGAGACCATCGCGCGGCAGAAGAAGCTCGGCGTCATCCCGCCCGATTGCCAGCTCACCGCACGCCACAAGGAAATCCCGGCCTGGGACGACATGCCGGAGGCTCTCAAGCCGGTGCTGCGCCGCCAAATGGAAGTCTACGCAGGCTATATGGAGTACGTTGACTCCCAGGTCGGCCGCATCTTCGACGGACTGAAGAAGCTCGAAATCCTGGATGACACGCTGATCTTCTACATCATCGGCGACAATGGCGCTTCAGCAGAAGGCACGCTGAACGGCACCTTCAACGAGATGCTCAATTTCAATGGCATGGGCGCCATCGAAACTCCGGAGTTCCTCACTGCCCGCATCGACAAGTGGGGTGGTCCGGAATCCTATCCTCACTACGCCGTGGGCTGGGCCCATGCCATGGACACTCCCTACCAATGGACCAAGCAGGTCGCTTCGCACTTCGGCGGCACGCGCAATGGCACCATCATCCACTGGCCGAAGGGGATCCAGGCGAAGGGAGAGCTGCGCTCGCAGTTCCACCACGTGATCGACGTTGCTCCGACTATCCTCGAAGCGGCGGGGCTCCCCGAACCGGTCTTGGTGAACGGTGTGACGCAGTCGCCCATCGAAGGCGTCAGCATGCTGTACTCATTCAACGATGCCAAAGCCGCGGAACGGCACGAGACGCAGTACTTCGAAATGTTCGGCAACCGCGGCATCTTCCACAAGGGCTGGACCGCGGTGACACGGCACAAGACACCGTGGCTGCTCATCGGCGAGAAGACCCCCGCCTTCGACGACGATGTCTGGGAACTTTACGACACCGAAAAGGACTGGAGCCAGGCCAACGACCTGTCCAAGCAAATGCCGGAGAAACTCCATGAACTCCAGCGCCTGTGGCTGATTGAGGCGACCCGCTACGACGTACTACCCCTCGATGACAGGATCGCCGAACGGATGAACCCGGACACCGCGGGCAGGCCCGTGCTGCTCAAGGGCCACTCCCAGCTTCTCTTCTCTGGCATGGGCCACCTGGGCGAGAACTGCGTCCTCAGCATCAAGAACAAGTCCCACTCCGTCACCGCCGAGATTGTCGTGCCGCCGTCGGGCGCGCAGGGCGTAATCATTGCCCAGGGCGCGAACATCGGCGGCTGGAGCTTGTATGCCAAGGACGGCAAGCTGAAATACTGCTACAACCTCGGGGGAGTGAAGCACTTCTACGTCGAGGCCACCAGCCCGCTGCCTGCGGGCGAGCACCAGGTGCGCATGGAGTTCGCGTACGCTGGCGGCGGCCTGGGCAAGGGCGGCAAGGTGACCTTGTACACCGACGGCAAGAATGTCGGCGAGGGTGTCGTCCCAATGACGCTGGCGATGATCTTCTCTGCCGACGACGGCCTCGACATCGGCGACGATAGCGGCTCCCCTGTTTCCGAAGACTACGGTTCGAGCGGCAATGCTTTCAACGGCCGGGTCAAGGGAGTGCAGTTGGCCATCGCAGAGGCTGAGGGCGAAGCCGGCCACATCGTCTCGCCGGAAGATGCCATCCGTCTCGCCATGGCGCGTCAGTAGACACACCAGGGACCGGTAGCTCGCACGAGCTGCCGGTCCCAAACGACTCGCCTGAACTCCTGGGGCAAGCACTCGTGCCTGCGTGCCCCAATCGCCGCGGATGGCGGCGGCCGCTTCCCCAGTATTAAAGAGTCCCAGGTATTTCTGCTTTGCACCTGGCGACGCGTCCGCCATCCACGCAACCTGATCGCCCACCAGCCAACAGCGATATATTCCGTGTGACGGAGCGTCAGAATGAGTTGACACTCTGCATTCAGGAAAACTGACGAAAGCGGTTTAAGTTGTTAAAGGCAGCCCGACAAATTCCTGATAGAGTCAAACGATTAGCTCGCTCATCGCGCCCGATGACCGGGTCGAGCTTTCGGCCGACGCGGCCTGTGTGAGATCGCGACCATACTTTTCCAGGGCTTCGTGGGTGGCTTCGGGATTCTTGGTGGTGACGCGCTGGTTGCCTCGTACCTCGCGAAGAGCCTGCATGATGCGGTCACGCGTGATGCCGAGTTCCTGGAATGCTTTCGAGTCGTCGGCCGCCGCGAGGAGAAAGTGCTCGACGGAGATAAAGTCGTCCTTAATTCGTTTGGCCTCGTCCTCGCCTTGGGTGAAAAGCTTGTGCGTGACGTAAATCTGGTCCGGTGCGCCGGAGGGACCGTTGACCCTAGACTAGAATCCGGCTGATTTCCGGGCGCGTCTGTTAACCACCCTCATCCCGTTGCGTACTATCGGGCAGAGAGGAATTTGCATGATGGCGCGGATCGGTACTCGGCAGATTTTCGGACTGGGCGTATTGGCCTTATCGCTGGGCGTGGGCTGGGCACAGCCGCCAAGGCCTGTTCCGCCGCAGGACGTCACGATCGAGGAACCCAACGCACAGCGCACCAAGGGAGAACTCCAACGGCTTTTAGAACGTTATCCGCCTACCCTGCGAGAAGTCCTGGCCATCGATCCCAGCCTCCTCAGCAATCAGGCTTTTCTGGCGCCCTATCCTTCCCTCGCGAAGTTTCTTACCGCGCATCCCGAGATTTCGCGAAATCCTTTGTTCTACGTTGGCGATGCCTCCGATCGCCGGTTTCAGCGCGACGAGTCCACGGCGGCGGAGCGGATTTGGGATCGTGCGGTACAGAACCTGTTTATCTTCGCCGCATTCGGTATGGCGATCGGCGTGGTCACGTGGCTGATCCGGACCATCATGGACTATCGTCGATGGAACCGCTTGTCCAAGGTGCAAAACGATATCCATACCAAACTGCTCGACCGGTTCACCGGCAACGAAGAACTGCTGGCTTACATCCAGTCGCCGGCGGGAGCGAAATTTCTGGAGTCGTCGCCCATCACGCTCGACCCCGGACCGCGAAGCGTGGGAGCGCCCCTCGGACGGATTCTCTGGTCGGTACAGGCGGGTGTCGTATCGATAGCGGCGGGACTCGGCCTTCAGGTGATGGGCACCCAATTCAATCGTGACGCGTCGCAGGGGCTCCGCGCGTTTGGAATCCTTGGCATCGCGCTGGGAGTGGGGTTCGTGATATCGGCGATAATCTCATTCGTGATCTCGCAACGGCTCGGACTGATCGAAACACCGGTTAAGCTAACCCGGGGATAAGGACACGACTACCTATGCTTCGTGACGTGACCTTCACCGATGTCAGCCAACTCGACACCCTTCACGAGGACTGCGCGGGTTTCGTGATGGACGAGGAAACTTTTCGCGCATTCTATGATCGGACGTCGCGCGGCGTCTGGGCCTATCTGGCACGCATTACCGGGGACCGTCAAATGGCGGACGATCTTCTGCAGGAGACGTTCTATCGTTTTCTACGCGCTGCCGCGAACCACGACAGCGAAGAACACCGGCGCAACTCGCTCTATCGCATTGCCACCAATCTGGCGCGAGACGTGCGAAGGCGCAACCTGCTGCGTCCCACGTTTCTCGCGGGCGACGATATCGAGCGCGTTTCCAGCGGCGATCAGGCTCGCGCCACGGAACGCACCGCGGATTTCACTCGGGCCATGGCGCGTTTGAAGCCGCGCGAACGGGCTATGCTGTGGCTGGCTTATGCGGAGGGCAACTCGCATCGCGAAATTGCCGAGGTGCTGGGCCTGCGTGCTTCCAGTCTGAAGATCCTGTTATTTCGGGCGCGACGCAAGTTAGCCGGCTTGCTCGGCCGTCCCATCCTTGAAAAGAGACGCGAAGCATGAAACCCGTGGAATGCGAATTCGAATCGGAAGTACTCGCAGCCGTGCTGCAATCACGTTGGCCTGACCGCGTGGACGCCGATCTGCGCACACACGCTCTCGGGTGCGAGATCTGCTCTGACGTCGCTCGCGTAGCCGGCGCCATCGATGATGCGCGCGAGGAAATGCGGGCTGCGGTGGTGGTTCCCGACGCGGGCCGCGTCTGGTGGCTGGCCCGGCTGCGTGCGCGTCGCGAGGCCGCGGAATCCGCAAGCCATGCCATTACCGCGACCCAGGTAATTGCCCTTACGTGTGTAGTAGGCCTGCTGGGAGCTTGTTTCGGCGCAACATCGGCCTGGTTTCAATGGGTGCTCAGGTCGCTTGCCTCGAGCGTCGCCGGTCTCGATCTGGAGACACTGGTTGCGCTGCTGGTGGAGCACGGTGCGATTGCCGCCGGCATGGTGGTGGTTCTTTTCGTGGTGCCTGGCGCGGTCTATCTCGCGATGGGACGGGACTAGTACCGACTTGCAAAAGTTTGCGTAACCACTGCCTAACGGTCGTGGGTCAGAAGTGGTTGCTGAGCTACTCTCCCACGTACGCGATGCAGTCGATCTCTACCTTAATATCACTCGCCACAAACTGGCAGACCACCGTAGTCCTTGCCGGCTTATCCACGCCGAAGAATTCGGCGTAGACTTCGTTCATCGCTTTGAAGTCGGCGCCGTCCGCGAGGTACACGCTACACTTGATTACCTGCGAGAGGTTCGCTCCCGCGCCCTCCAGAATCATCTTGGTGTTGTTCAGGACCAGCCGGGTCTCATGCTGGATATCGCCGAGCGACACCTGATTGGTGGAAGTATCGATGGGGACCTGTCCCGACACGTATACAAAACCACCTGCTTTGACAGCCGGCGAATACGGGCCCCGCGGTATGGGAACGCCCGGCGGACTTAGTCTCTCGATCATGTTTTAATGTCCCTCCGCTTCCAGAAATCTTTCGGCTTCAATCGCCGCCATGCAACCCGCGCCCGACGCCGTGATGGCTTGTTTGTAGACCCGGTCCTGCACATCCCCCGCATGGAAGACGCCAGTTATATTGGTTCGCGCGCCGCCCTGCGACAGGATGTAACCATCTTCATCGGTCAGAATCTGACCGCGAAACACCGCGGTGTTGGGAATGTGGCCGATGGCCACAAAGAACCCGTCGACGTCCTGATCCCAGGCGTGGTGCGTCATCACATTGCGCAGTTTCACCCCCGTGACGTGGCCCTTTTCAACGTCGTAGACGTCGTCCACCACCGTGTCCGTAAGAAACTTGATCTTTGGATTAGCCTTGGCGCGATCGAGCATGATCTTCGACGCGCGGAAAGTATCGCGTCGATGGACGAGCGAAACCTCCGATCCGAAGCGTGTCAGAAAATTGGCTTCCTCCATCGCTGAATCGCCGCCGCCTACCACCATGATCTTCTTGCCGCGATAAAAGAATCCGTCGCAGGTCGCGCAGGAACTCACGCCTTTGCCGATGAGCTTCTGTTCGTTAGGCAGCCCGACCCAGCGCGCCGACGCACCCGACGCGATGATGAGCGTGCGCGCCTCAAGCCACTCGTCTTCCACCTTCAACCGGAAAGGGCGCTGCGAGAGATCGGCTTCGAGGACCGCGCCGTGCAGATAATCCGCGCCAAAACGCTCGGCCTGCTTCTTCATGTTCTCGACTAGTTCGGGGCCCTGAATGCCGTCCGGAAACCCCGGGAAATTTTCCACTTCGCTGGTAATGGAAAGCTGTCCGCCGGCTTCATGGCCTTGCACCACGAGCGGTTTCAAACTGGCTCGCGCGGTGTATATGGCTGCGGTATTACCGGCGCAGCCGGAACCTACAATGATGACGTTACGCATGAGGGGATTTTTTAGCGTATCACGGCAGCGTTCCGGCAAAAGTTGTTAGGGACAGACGAAAAGTCTGGCTGGCGGCTGCTGCGCAGCCGGGCAGACCACAAAAAACGATGGTCTGCCCCACGAAGAAAAGTCGGTCTCACCGGGGACTAACGGGAGACGCGGGCAAGGAGAGCTGCAACGCGAGCCGGTTCCTTCTCGTACAAGGCGCTCACCATTCCCTCAGACTGCAGCTTCTGCCAACCTTCGACACTCATTTGAAACCACGTCCGTGCGGGTTCAATCTCACCCAACGCGAGGCGCATCTCGCCCAGAGCGGAGTAAAGCATCGGAGCTCTCACTCGTCCGACCGCGGCACGAAAGGTTCCGGCTCGTTCCGCCAGTTCGATCATCCGCTTTTCGATGGCCGCGGCGCGCGTCCGGTCACCCAGGCGGGCCGCTACTTGGGAGTAGGAAGTCAGCGCATCCACCGCAGTCGCCAGCCAGCCACCTCCGTCGCTTGGATCACGCTCCCGCAGGCGATCCGTTAATGCCAGTGCGCGTTCGTATTCGACGATTGCGGTCTGATCGTCTCCCGCCCGCCGGAACTGATCGCCAAGCATTTGCCGGAAGACGCCGGCATTCCCCAGATAGCGCTTATTCTGTGGATCTGCGGCGAGCAGGCGCTCGGTTTCCACCAAGCCTAACTGGAGCATCCGGAGGGCTTCGTCCCGGGCTTCGGTATCGGCGTCCTTTATGGCGACCAGGGTGCTTGCAAGACGAAGACGCGCCATAGAGAGATCGAAGCGCGCGTTCTGGTCTGTCGGATCCGCCGCGGCAATGGATTGGGCGATCGACAGGCACTTGCGGAAATATCCGACGGCGCCTTCGCGATCCCCGAGATTCGGCATCGCGGGATAACCGGCAACGTCCCCCAGTCGGGAGTACGCCAGCATCAGGTTGCGCTGCGCGGCTGGGCTGTTCGGTAGTTCGGCCGCGAGTGCCTCGCGAAGCTCCAGATTCTTTTGGAAATCTTTTAGGCCCTCCTGCAGGTTTCCCGCGACATTGGCCAGCGTGCCTCGTTGGGCGTAACTGTTGGCTAACCCATCCCGATAGTCCTGACTGGCCGGCTCGGCGCGGGTCAGCTTCTCAAAGATGGCGATGGCGCGGGTGTTGGCCGCACCCGCTTCGGGATATTGTCCGAGACCGGCAAGCGCGCGGCTCATATCCGAGTTGATTTCGCCGGCATCAAACTGCAGATGCAGATCGTTGGGAGATCGGGCCATGGCGGCATCGGCCATCCGGCTGGCCCGGACAAAATAATCGAGGCTCTCTTTCGCTCCGCCGGTGGCGCGCAGAAGCATGGCGAGCCGGTAGTCGGCCTGCAGAAGTTCGCTCTCGGCGGCAGGGATCTGCTCGCGCTGGCTGACGAGGCGCTCCAGAATCGCTATAGCCGCGCGATAGCTGCGCCCGGCGCCGGCCGAATCGCCGAGACTGCGGCGCAGAGGATCTCCCTGCGCGTCGCCCACGTGCTGATAGGCAATGGCGATCTTGAGGTCGAGTGCGGAATCCCTTCCCGTCCCTGCCGATAACTGGCCGAGGCTATCGAGAGCGTGGCGGACCCGCTGGGCGCGCTGCGCGGTGGACTCGGGCCCGTCCCCGCTTTCGTTGAAACCCGTCAGCAGGCTTTCGGCCAGGTCGCGAACCTGGCCGGCCCGATGCCAGGCGATGTTGGCTTCGTGCACGATCAACGCGGTTGCGGTCAGAATCAGGACCAACAGAATCGCCGCGACTCCGCTGAGCACGCGGTTGCGCACCACAAACTTCCGCGTGCGATAAAGCGGACCGCCGGCGTGCGCGCGAACGGGAAATTCCCCGCTGTAGCGACGCAGGTCGTCAGCCAGCGCCTCGGCCGAGGCGTAGCGGCGCGTGGGATCCTTGTCCATGGCCTTACGAACGATGTCGCCCAGGTCGCCCGGCAACGGCTGCGGGTAGTCTGTGCAGATCATCTTCTCGATTTGCTCCGGACTCTTGCCCCGAAAATCGAAAGGCTGCCGGCCAAAGACAACCTCGTAGAGAATCGCGCCCAACGAGTAGACATCGCAGGCAGTGCTCGATGACTCGCCGCGGAATTGTTCCGGGCTGGCATAGAAAGGCGTCATGAACCGCTCTCCGGCGGTATCGCCGTTAGGAGCGGCGCCCAGCAGTTGGGCGATTCCGAAATCGAGGAGTTTGGCAACCCCTTCTTTGGTGACCAGAATGTTGTCCGGTTTCAAATCGCGGTGGATCACCAGTTGCTGGTGCGCGTAGTGAATCGCCGAACAGACCTGCTCAAAAATCTTGAGCCGTTCAGCCAGACCCAGGCCGCGGCGCGAGAAGTATTTCGTCAGCGGCTCACCTTCGAGGTACTCCATCGCGAAATACGGCTGTCCGGATTCCGTGGTTCCGCCATCCAGCAGCCGCGCGATATTGGCATGCTGGAGGTTAGCGAGGACTTGCCGCTCATGTAGAAAGTGCTCCAGCGCGAACCCCGGATCGATCCCCACGTTGATGACCTTGAGCGCGACCTTTTGCTCGAATTGTCCATCGGCCCGGGCCGCGAGGTACACGGTGCCCATTCCTCCCCGGCCGATTTCATGCAGAATTGCGTAAGGCCCGATTCTGGCGCCCTCGACGAACGGCAGGCTGGAATTCAGGTCCTGGGCCGTTTCATCCACCAGGGCTTGCAGGTAGCTTTCGCTGTCGGAGGCGTAAAGCAGCAGTGATTCCACTTCGTTGCGCAGTTCCCCGTCAGAACCGCAGACCTCCGCCAGATAGACGTTTCGCCCGTCTGGCGGAAGATTCAGCGCTTCGTTGAAGATCTCTTCGGTAAGCCGCCAGCGCATCGTCATGGGAGTAGAAGCAGCAACCTTCCGGCCATCAATTATATATGCGCAAACGCCGAATCATCAGTAACGGTGTGTTTCTGCGTCAGCATCGGTGCTAACAAGGATACGACACCTGCAGGCGGCGGCTCGCGATTCAGGACCGGTCCGCTGTCATCCACCAGACTGTGATGACCGTGCCGCCCACGACGGTAAAGAAGGTAAATAGTTCCGCGGCCAGTTGTCGTCCGCTGATAACAGACGCCGACCACGCCAGAGCGCCGGCATCCAGCACGGCAAATGTGAGGAGTAGCAGAATCGTCGCAATCCAGGTTATCGATCGGTAATTCCGTGGCTTACCTACCTGTGGAATAATCACTTGTTTTTCCCTCGCAGTAAAAAGTTCCGTCATTAGTTGAGACTGCGTAGGGAGCGCGATTGCGAGTAAAAGGTTTGTGAAGATAATGTCGCGGACGTTAACCGGGCGCGGCGCCTTAGCGCTGCCCGGGTCGCAGCGAGTTCAGAATTTGGGTGATCTCAGGATCGGGTTGGATGCTCTGCGCGGCTTCGAGATGAGAGATGGCTTCAGGTGTGCGGCCGAGGCTCAGGAGCAGCATCCCGAGGTTCTTATGCGCCCGTGCGTATTGCGGAAATGCATGCAACGCGGTCTCGTAGTGAGCGATGGCTTCGGGCACGCGGGCCGGAGTCTTCGAGTAAATCACTCCGAGGTTAAAATGAGCCGCGGCCAGGTCCGGATTGAGGCGTAGCGCAGCTTCGAATTGTGCAGCAGCTTCCGCATCGTGCCCGGTTTGCATTAGGTAGCCGCCCAGGCCGTTATGAGCGAAAGCTGAGTCCGGCCGGAGGCGAAGGGCCTCCTCGAAGTGAGGGACGGCTTCGTCGGCACGGCCGGGAACTTCCATCAGGTAATCGGCCAGATTGTACTGCGCCAGGTAGTTATCTTTCGACAAGCTGATGGCGCGTTGAAAAAGGGCCTCGCTGTTCCGCCAGTATTCCGCTTGCGCCGACGCGGCAAAAAAGCACGCCAGTAAAGAAACGACCCCTAACGAGGCAATGGCGAGTTTTGCCTGCGGCCATCTGCGGACAAGATCCGCCGCTCCCCACGCCAGGATCATGGATAGACCGACCATCGGGACATACATATAACGATCGGCGTGAGAACGGATGCCAAACTGTATCAATCCGATGACGGGAACTAACGTTCCGAGGTACCAGAACCAGCCGGTCGCAATGTACGGACGCGTCCGCCGCGTGAGGACTGCCAGCACCGAAATAGCTAAGAGGATCGCGAGCGCGCCGGCGGCCTGCCATGGCGTCAGAGAAGTCCGGTATGGATAGAATAAGGTAAGTCCGGCAGGCCAGAACATCTGTCCGATATAACTGACATAGGAAACCAGCGCGTTCCGCACGCTCTCCCCACGAGACATGGCTTGAACCACTTCACCCGGTCGTTGAACCAAATAAATCAGGACGGAGAACGCGGCAGAAACCGCAAAAAACGGGACCTTCTCCCAGAGCGTCCGGGGAAATTGCGCGCGGCGCAAAGGCCAGATATCGAGCAGCAGCAGGGTAAACGGAAAGGTCACTAGCATCGGCTTAGCCATCAGCCCGAGACAGAACAACGCCATCACCATCCAGTAGCGGCGAGGACCGGGCCGTTCGCTGTAGAGCACATAGGCATAGAGCGCCAGAAACCAAAAGAACGTACTGAGAACATCTTTGCGCTCGGTGACCCAGGCGACCGACTCAACATGCAGCGGATGCAGCGCGAAGACTGCGGCCACGAATGCGCTGGGCCAGAGTGAGCCGGTTGCGCGTCTGAGTCCGGCGAAAAGCAGCACGGACGCTAAGCCATGTAACACTACGTTCACCCAATGGTGCATGCCGCTCTGCATACCGAACAAGTCGCAGACAGCCATATGCGAGAGCAGAGTCAAGGGCACCCAGTTGGAATCATCGACGGCGGTCATTGCCCACTTGATGCTATCGAGCGTCAGCCCGGCACGGACGTGGGCATTCTCAGTAACATACAAGGGATCGTCATAAGTGACGAAAAAGAAGTGGCCTACCTGGGAGTAAACGCCGATCACCCCAAGAAGCAGGACCACGCTGATCGTCAGATCGAGATGCCATTTCGGCGCAACAGCGGCAGCGGGCTGACTGGCTCGTGGTTTGGGCTGCTGCCCGGCGGCAGCGGGCGGCGGATATTTACGACGGGGAGTAGATCTGGACACGAGGCGCTACCGGGGTCCGCACAGGGCGAGTGAAGAACAGCCAGACATGGTTTTCTCCCCAGTGTAACGCGGAGTCGGAACTCCAAGCACGTCCGGCTATCGCTTCACGGCTAGTAGCGCTTTCATTATCCCGGCAATCTGGGGATCGTACTGGAGGCGCTGCGCGGCCTCGAGATGCGGGGTAGCCTCAGTCGTGCGCCCTTGCCTCAGTAGAAGCATTCCGAGTTCCTTATGAGCGCGTCCGAATTGCGGATCCGCCTGAAGCGCAGCCTCGAACTGAGATATCGCATCGGGAGCGCGGGCAGGAATCTTCGAGAAAGCGAGACCGGGGTTGAAGTGAACTCCGGCGTCGTGCGGTGCGGTGCGCAGCGCGGCCTCGAACTGGGCGATGGCCTCCGCGGTGTGCCCGGTTTGCAGCAGGTACGCGCCGATTTCGCTATGGACGCCATACGCCTCCGGCTTGATGCGCAAGACTTCCTGGAAATGGGTGACGGCTTCGGGCTCGCGGCCAGGGATACCCATCAGATATCCGCCCAGGTTATATTCCGCCATGTAGTTGTTCTTCGTTACGTTGATAGCGTGCCGGAAAAGGGGCTCGTTAGCCGGCGACTAGCCAGTTTTTCAATGCCGAAACCGCTACCGCTGTTGGGCTCGCAGTGCATCCAGGATCTCCGCGACCTCGGGATCATTCCCGAGTCGTTGCGCAGCTTCGAAATGCGCAATCGCTTCAGACGTGCGCCCGAGTCTCACGAGCAGCAGCCCGAGGTTCCTCTGTGCGCGTTCGAAATCCGGCTGTGCACGCAACGCGGCCTGGTAGTGGGCGATCGCATCGGCGACGCGCTCGGGATTCTTCGAGTAAATCTGACCGAGGTTGAAGTGAGCTGCGGCGAGATCCGGCTTAATTTGTAGCGCGGCCTCAAACTGCGCGGTGGCTTCCGCGTAGCGCCCGGTTTGCAGCAGGTAGCCACCGATGCTGTTATGAGAGTTTGCTGACTGCGGATTGATACGCAGCGCCTCTTCAAAATGGGTTACCGCTTCCGCGCCGCGATCGGGAAATTGCAGCAGATAATCGCCCAGGCCATATTGCACGAAAAAGTTGTCCTGGTTGACGGCTAGAGCGCGCTGGTAAAGCGTCTCGGTATTGCCCCAGTATTGTGCCTGGGCCCATGCGAGCCCCAGGCACGCAAGGCAGGAGAGGATCGCGGTCGCGGCCACGGCGGTTGTGGCGCGCGGCCATTTTGCGACAATATCCGCCGCTCCGAACGCCACCACCACGGATAGGCCGGCGAGCGGAACGTACATATAGCGGTCGGCGTGGGCCTGCGCTCCCACCTGTACCAACCCGATGACGGGAACCAGGGTTCCCAGATACCAAAACCAGCCCGTCGCGAGGTATGGGCGCGTGCGCCAGGCAAAAATCGCCAGCGCGGACACGCAGAGGAGGACAGCGAGAGCCGCCGCAGCCTGCCACATCGCAATCGATTTCGGGAAAGGATAGTACGCGATCAGCCGCACGGGCCAGAAGGCCTGGCGGATGTAGACGAGATAGGAAATCAGGGCGTTCCGGACACCCACTCCAAACGGCACGGTCTGAACCGCGCCATCCGATCGTTGAGCGAAGTAAGTCAGGCTGGCGGACGCGAGGGAAAGCGCGAAAAACGGGAGCTTCTCGATAACCACTCGCGGCCATTGTGCGCGGCGAAAAGGCCAGACATCGAGCAGCAGCAAAAGGAATGGAAACGTCACGAGCATCGGCTTGGCCATCAGCCCGAGGCAGAACGAAGCCAGCACCAGAAGATAGCGCTGGGGATCAGGCCGTTCCGTATAACGGCAATAAGCGTACAGCGCCAGAAACAAAAAGAACGTGCTAAGCACATCCTTGCGCTCCGTCACCCAGGCCACCGATTCCACATGCAAAGGATGCAGCGCGAAGACGAAGGCCACGAATGCGCTCGGCCAAAGTGCCCCGGTCGCGCGCCGAAAAAAGGCAAAGAGCAGGAGGGCAGATAAAGCGTGGAGCACGACGTTCACCCAATGGTGCGCCCCACTTTCCATCCCGAACAACTGGCATACCGCCATATGGGAGAGGATGGTCAGCGGTATCCAGTTGGCGTCCACGATATGGGTCAGCGCATATCCGATGCTTTCCGGAGCCAGCCCGGCGCGCACACGGGCGTTCCCGGTGACATAGGCAGGATCGTCAAAAATGACGAAATCGAAATGGCCCACTTGGGAGTAAACGGCGAAGACTGTAAGAATCAGCCCAAGATAGATAGCGAGATCGAGATGCGATCTTGGCTTGGTCGCCGCAGGCTGACTGGGAAGTTTACGACGGGACGTGGACCTGGACACAAAACCCTAATCCTAATCCCTCTTATTCGTGTTCATTCGTGTTCATTCGTGGCCCAATGTTTTTCGTTTTCACCGCGTGAACCGCGTAGCCAGCTTTTCCTTATGGCGTTCCAGCGCGAGTTCAATGAGCCGGTCCAGCAGTTTGGGATAGGCGAGCCCCACGTGTTCCCACATCTTGGGAAACATGCTGATACTGGTGAATCCGGGGATGGTGTTGATCTCGTTGATATACAGGCCGCCGGTTCGATTCTCCAGCAGGAAATCGACGCGGGCCATCCCTTCGCATTCCACCGCCCGATAGCATTCCACCGCCAGCCTGCGCATCTCCGCGGTCTGCTCGGCCGACAGCTTCGCGGGAAGCTCGGTGCGAGCCTGGTTCAGAAGGTACTTGTCTTCGTAATCGTAGAACTCTTTAGACGGCAGAATCTCGCACGGAGTGGCTGCCCTCGGCTGCTCGTTGCCCAAAACAGAGCATTCGAACTCGCGCCCGATAATCCCTCGTTCAACGATGATCTTACGATCGAACTGGGCCGCCACACAGAGCGCGGAGACCAATTCATCGTGGTTATGCGCTTTGCTGATCCCCACCGACGATCCCAGATTGGCGGGTTTCACGAAGACCGGAAAATCGAACGGCACCCCCTCCGGGTCGATGGTATCGCGCTGGAACGCGACATAATCCACCACCGGAAGCCCACGCTCACGGCAGACGCGCTTCATCATCTCCTTGTCCATGGAGATGGCGGACGCCATCACACCCGCACCGACATAGGGGAGATCGGCGAGTTCCAGCAGACCTTGCACAGTCCCGTCCTCACCGAACGTGCCGTGCAGGATCGGGAATACGACGTCGATATCGGGATGCGCGCCGGGCTCGGGCAAAATCGGCCGAGGACTCCACTTCCCTTCCCTGCTGATCGTGAAATGAAGGATTTCGTACCTGGCAGGATCGAGCCCGCGGACGATGGCTTCGGCGGACCGGTGCGAAATGTCATGCTCGCCACTTCGCCCGCCGTAGATTAGGGCTACCCTAAGTTTCATCGTATCCTCTGCAGAAACTGCGGCCAAACTTCATGCGCGGCGGCAAAGGCGCAGGTTTCAGAGACATTGGACCGCGGCCTGCCCCGCGGTTAGCAGCTGATAGGAGCCTTGTTTTCAATCTGCGTTCATCTGCGTTCATCTGTGGCAAGGATTTTTCGCGGCTTTACAGGATCTTCTTGCCCATGGCCGACATAATCAGTTCGACGGCGAGGTCCGCTGTCCGGTTCATCTCGTCGATTACCGGGTTGACTTCGACCACTTCCATCGAAATCATATTGCCGCTATCGCAAACCATCTCCATCGCGAGGTGCGCTTCCCGATAGGTGACCCCGCCGCGTACCGGCGAGCCGACGCCGGGCGCATATTGCGGGTCCACCCAGTCCATATCCATCGAGAGATGGAAACCGGTGGTGTTACGCGTGGCCACCACCAGGGCCTTCTCCATCACGGCGCGCAAACCCTGCTCGTCGATGTCGCGCATGGTGAACGCCGTGATCCCCGACTCGCGGACGTTCTGGCGCTCCAGCAGGTCCACGTCGCGGATGCCCACCAGCGCCACGTTCTTGGGATCCACCTTGGGGGCGAAGCCGAACATGCGTGTCAATTCCTGCGGTCCAAGGCCGATGCAGCAGGCGAGCGGCATGCCGTGGATATTGCCGCTGGGACTGCTTTGCGGCGTGTTCATGTCGGCGTGCGCGTCGATCCAGATCATGCCGAGTTTCTGGCGCTTCTTGCGCATGTAGCGCGCGAGACCCGCCACGGTGCCGATCGCGACCGAATGGTCGCCGCCAATCACGAGCGGGGCTTTGCCGTCCATACTGGCTTGTGTGACCATGTCGCCGAGACGCTCGCACACCGCTGAAATCTGGGGTAGGAACTTGGCGTGGCGCGGGCCCTCCGGCAAGCTCTCCTGCTGCTCCACCGGCACATTGCCGAGATCTTCGACTTCATAGCCAAGAGAGGCCAGACGCTTGTTGAGGCTGGCCACTCGCATGGCTGAAGGCCCCATATCCACGCCGCGACGTCCCTGGCCCAGGTCCAGTGGTGCTCCGATAATCGCAATACTTGATTGCCGCATGTTTCCGCTTCTTCTCCAGGCAACGGCTCTATAATCCGTTGCGACTCTTCACGTTCGTAATACAGGCGTTAGCCTGTTGTAATCTAGGGGCGCAGCCGGTACAGCATCCGCGGAAACGCAATGGTTTCCCGGACATGTTCCAGACCGCAGATCCACGCCACACAACGCTCGATCCCCATGCCGAAACCACCGTGGGGGACAGTACCATACTTACGCAGATCGATGTACCAGTTAAAGGCCTCGCGCGGTAAATTATGCTCGTCGATGCGCTTCAGGAGCAACTCGAGGTCGTGAAGACGCTGGCCGCCTCCAATAATTTCCCCGTACCCCTCGGGCGCCAGCACATCCACCCCTAGAGCCACCTCCGGACGCTCCGGATCGGGCGCCATATAGAATGCCTTGATCGCGCTGGGATAGCGATCCACCATGACCGGACGATCGAACTGCTGCGTGAGAATAGTCTCGTCGGCACCGCCGAAGTCGCCACCCCACTGGATCTCGCTCCCCTTGGACTGGAGAATCTTAACGGCTTCGTCGTAACTGATCCGCGGAAAGGGCGCCTGAACCGCTTCTAGTTTGGTGGTGTCGCGTTCCAGAACTTTGAGTTCTTCGCGGCGGCCTTCGAGGACCCGTCCGAGAATGAACAGAATCATCTCCTCGGCGCAATCCTTAATGTCCTCCAGAGTGGCGTAGGCCATCTCCGGTTCCACCATCCAGAACTCCGTCAGATGGCGGCGGGTCTTGGATTTCTCGGCGCGGAACGTCGGGCCAAAGCAATACACCTTACCGAAAGCCATGGCGGTAGCTTCGCTGTAAAGCTGCCCCGACTGACTCAAATACGCTTTATCGTCGTCGAAGTAATTCACTTCGAACAGGGTGGTTGTCCCCTCGCAGGCCGCCGGGGTAAAGATCGGCGTGTCCACGAGCGTAAAGCCGTGAGAATCGAAATAATCGCGGACGGCTTTGATAATCGTGTGACGCACACGGATGATGGCGTGCTGTCTCTGGCTGCGTAGCCAGAGGTGCCGGTGGTCCATCAGGAAATCGACGCCATGTTCTTTGGGCGTAATAGGATATGGGTCGGTCTCGGGGACCCGTTGCAGGGTCTCAATTCCCTCGACGTCCATTTCATAGCCGCCGGGCGCCCGCTCGTCCTTGCGGATTTTGCCGGTGAAGATTATGGAACTCTCCTGCGTCAGGTTCTTGATTTCTTCGAAGACCGGCTCGGGCAGCGCGCTCTTGACTGCCACGGCCTGCATGAGGCCCGTGCCGTCGCGGAGCAGCGGAAACACGATTTTCCCGGATTTTCGGAGATTATATAGCCAACCGGGAATCTCCACGGTGTCACCTTCGTGCCGGTGCGCCTCGGCAATTGTGATCCTTTGGGGCGTCTTTTGGAGCATGAGAAAGGAGCTAAACTTCAGGATAGCGGCAAACGTGCCCTAAAACAAAGAAAACAATCGGATGGAATTGGAAGAAGTGCAGCGACTGGCGCCGCGGGTCCCCCGGAGCCATGCCGCAGCTTCCAAGCGCCGCGGGATAACAAGAGCCGGAAGGGCCCAGGATCGTGTGCTGTCGCGCACCCGTAGTAATCTAATGGAGAGTGTTTGGCCGTCCTCCATCTGCGGCACCTACGCACTCGTCGCAAGTTCATGTCTAAAACCCCCGGCAAGCGTTCTCCGGTCCGGCGCAGACCCCTGGCCCATCGGCTTGCAGCGGCCGTGGGGCAGCCATGGCTACCCGATTTAGCGATCTGCCTCGGGCTGGTTCTGTCGATCTTTGTCGTCTATGCCCAGGTGGGCGACTTCGATTTCATTTCGCTCGACGATGATGTGTATGTGTACAAGAACGTCCACGTACTGGCCGGCCTCACGCCCGACAGCGTCAAATGGGCTCTCACCGCAGTCGTTGTCGCCAACTGGATGCCGGTCACGCTGCTCTCGCATATTCTGGACGTGCAGATCTTCGGCGTCCAGAGCGGAATGCACCATCTGGTGAATGTCTGGATTCATGCTCTATCGTCCGTGCTGCTGTTCGTGTTCCTGCGGCGCGCCACCCGCGCGCGCTGGGCGAGCGCATTTGTCGCGTTCATGTTTGCGCTGCACCCGCTGCACGTCGGATCGGTGGTCTGGATCGCGGAGCGCAAAGACGTTCTTAGCGCATTCTTTTGGTTCCTGGGGCTTTATTGCTACGTACGCTACGCCGAACGGCCGCGCCCGGCCCGCTACCTGCTGGTAGTTCTGCCGTTCTGCCTCGGCCTCATGTCCAAGCCGATGCTGGTCACCTTTCCCTTTACGCTCTTGCTGCTCGACTACTGGCCTCTGCATCGGGTGGCGTGGCCGAAGATCCTTTGGGAGAAGCTTCCGCTATTCGCGCTTTCCGCCGCCGCCTGCGTGGTGACCTATCTGGTTCAGCGGTCGAACGGAGCGGTCCAGGCGATCCTGCTTTCGACGCGCACAGAGAACGCGCTGATCACCTATATCACCTATGTCGGGCAAATGTTCTGGCCCACGCGGCTGGCGGTATTCTACCCGTTCGCGAAATCGCTTGCGGGGTGGCAGGCCGTCCTGGCCGCTGCCGCCATTTTGGGCGTGTCCGCGCTGGCGATTCTTGCATGGCAAACGCGTCCGTACCTCGCCATGGGTTGGTTCTGGTATCTCGGAACGCTGGTCCCGGTTATCGGCCTGGTGCAGGTCGGTGGGCAGTCCCACGCCGACCGGTACACCTACGTCCCGATGGTTGGTTTGTCGGTGATGCTGGCGTGGTGCGCAGCCGATCTGGTCAAACGCTGGCCTCAGGCAAAGCCCGCAATCGCGGTAGCGGCCACCGCCTCGTGTGTCGTGTGGATGGTGGTGGCATCGAAAGAAGCCGCATACTGGCAGAACAGCGAGACACTTTTCGAGCGGGCGGTCAACGTGACCGAGGGCAATTGGGCGGTAGAGTATAGTCTCGCCTACTACCTGGCATCCACACCAGGGCGCCGTGCCGACGCAATCGCCCACTACGAGGCGGCCGTGCACATCAGGCCTGACTACGCCGACGCGCAGGCCAACCTCGGACTGCTGCTCGTGACGACACCAGGACGGCAGGCCGAGGCCCTCGCCCACCTCGAGGCAGCGCAGCGCCTCCACCCCGAACCCCAAAGGGAGGTTATCCTGGATGGGCTGCGGGGAGCGACGAGGCGATGACTGAGGCAGCGGTTCGCTCGCAAACAGTCGTCCGCCTTCAAGGCCGCGGACCCGAGGCCGCAGACGCCTGCCTGGCCCCCCGTTTCGTCCTCCGCAAATCCGAGCCGTCATCCGACTGATCCGGAGCACTCATGACAGAGAGGGTCGCAGTGCTCTGGCTAGCGGCATTGCCAACCGTGATCGTCAGCGTCGCGGAACCGTTGGTCGAGATGTCGTTCGGAACTTGTACGCTCACGATGAACTGTCCGATCGTGCCCGGCACGGAGTATGCCCCGTCCACACCCGCCGCTTCTCCATTGATGGTCGCCGAGATCGGTAGCACAGGAGAGGGTGGTGTTGGCCCAATTGGTACGCCGGTCATAGCTGCAGGATTGACCAACCCTTCGCCAGTGCACAAGACCGCGACAGTCGACCCAGCTGGTGCGACGCCGCCAAACCCACCCTGGGTAAGGGCCACGGCCTGGCCCAGTCCGTCACCCGTCTCCGTGTAGATCCCCGGCGCGGACGGCGCGATCTGCACCGAGAAAGGAGCCGAGGTGACGCCGTTGGTGGTCACCGTGACTTGGGATGTGGTCTGAGCGGCCACTTCGTACGGAACCACCGCGGTCGTACTGGTGAGCGACGAGATCAGGACCGGCGCCGGGTATTTGTCGAACATAACAGTGCTCGCGGGACCCAAGGCGGTTCCGCCGATTACCACCCGTTCTCCCGGCGTAACCGGACCGCCAAGAATACTCCCGGCGTTGCTGATCGTGTTGATTGAAGGTGTCGGCAGAGACGCCAGAGGGCTCAGTTTCCGGATCGACGAGTTCAGCGAATCCGCGATATAGACGTTGCCCTGCGCATCCACCGCAATGCCGGTCGGGCCGTTGAACGAAGCGCTGGTGGCGACTGCGCCGTCGCCGGCGAACCCTGCCAGGCCGTTCCCGGCGATAGTGTGAATGTTGCCGTCCATGCCGATCATCCGGATGCGGTTAGCGCCGAACTCCGCGATGTACAAATTGCCCGCGCTGTCCACGGCAACCGCGGCCGGAGCATTCAACGCCGCGCTGGTCGCCTGTACACCCTCGGCCTTCGATGTCCCCCCTCCGGCAATCGTGGTGATGTTGCCGGTCGAATCCACCTTCCGGACGCGGCCATTCGCCTGGTCCGCAAGGTAGAGGTTCCCCGTCGAGTCCAACGCAATACCTGCGGAACCGGAGATCTGCGCTGCGGACGCCGGTCCGCCATCTCCCGAATAGCCGGCAATACCGTTGCCCGCAACCGTAGTGATAGTCTGATTAGCTCCGGATATTTCGCTCACGCTCGCCAACAGGTCGACGAACACGTCGTTCTGGGCATCCACCGCGAGGCTGCCGGTCTGGGTGAGCGGGGCGGCTGAGCCACCGGCGAACGTGCTGATGGTACCCGTAGCGCTCACCTGCCGGATCAGCATGCCATCGCTGAAGTAGAGGTAACCGTTGGAAGCCAGCGCGATACCCATGGGTGGATTGATGTTGGCCGCCGTCGCCGGACCTTGATCGCCGGTCGTACCAGCGGTTCCGGTTCCAGCAAGCGTACTGATTTTACCGTCCGGTGTGACCGCACGAAGGCGATTGTCACCGGTGTCGGCGATGTAGACCGTCCCTTGGGCGCCGATCGCCACGGCTTGCGGGAAATACAATTGGGCGGAGGTGGCAGCGCCTTTGTCACCCGAGCCGGTGGGTACGTTCCCTCCTGCCAGCGTGGTGATGAGGTTGTTCGAGATGAAGCGCACGCGATTATTGAAGTTAAGAGCGAGCAGCGAGTCGGCCACGTAAATATTGCCATTTCCGTCCACTGCCACACTGCGAGGATTCATGCCCGCGGAAAGCGGCGGCCCGTTGTCTCCCGTCCCGCTGCTGACTTTCTGGGTGGGATCTCCGGCGATGGCCTGTATCGACGCCAGCATTCCCGTGGCAGGAGAATACGGCGTGTACATGGAAATGCGGCCGGCCTCGACGATGTACAGGTTGGACAAGGAGTCCGAGGCCAGCCCCATGGGTTGCAGCAGCGGATAAGAGAGCGGTGAGCCGCTGGAGACAGGTGATTGGCCCGGGGAACCCGTGCCGACGATTTGCGTCAGGTTGCCTTTGACGTCGATCATGCGGACTGTCGCCGTGCCCAGTTCGCAAAAGTAGATGTTGCCGAACACATCGGCCGCTACGCCGGTGGGCCCGTTCAAGGTCGCAGACCTGGCAGGTTGGGCCGCCAGGCTCGCGGGAGTAGTGGCGTTGCCAGCTATCGTCGTGATATTGCCGGTCGCGTTGGACACGCGGAAAACCCGGTTGTTGCCCACGTCGGAGATGATCAGGTCGTCATTGGACGCGAAAACGAGGCCGGAAATCTGGCTCAATGGCGCCGCCGTCGCGAGCCCTCCTTCTCCCGGAAGCACCGGGCTGGCGCTCGGGGCTGGCGCGACCTGCCCGTTTCCGGCCACCGTCTCGATATTGCCCCAGGCGGAGACCATGCGGACGCGATGATTGCCGCTATCTCCGATGAAGACGTCGCCGCCGGTATCTACCACCAGAGCCGTCGGCGTATTGAGCAGGGCGGAAGTCGCCGGCCCACCGTCACCGCCGAAACCGCTAACCGGCCCTCCGGCGAAGAGAGAAATCTTACCGTCCAGTGTCATTCTGCGCACCTGGTGATACACGGAATCGGCAATATATAGGCTGCCGTCCGGTCCCAGTGCGACCGCCGAAACCGCTCCGAAGCGGGCGCCGGCAGCTGGTCCACCATCACCTAAGAAGAGACCTTGTCCGGCAATCGTGCTGATGCTGTAAGTTTGTCCCCAACAACAAAAAGCGGCCAGAAAAACGGCCGCGGTGATCATAGATATGTTAGAAAAGCGAACCTTCAAGGCGCCTCCAGGCAGGAACTCACATTGTACCTTGGACAGACGGAGACGAACCGAGATGAGACTGTAAAGCTAAGTTAAGTCAAAGTTAAGTCCAATACTCGTCACTTAAGTAACATTTTCATGTTATTCTGTTCTAGAACAGGAGGCAGGGAGAATGTCGCGAACCGTTGCCACGTTGCCCGCCGGAAGCCGGATAACGGACTACATCAGCTTGGGGGTGGTGGCGAAGACCTTCCCTTTGGGTAGGATTCACGCGGCGCTGGCGACGACGGAGAAGGAGAGCACGCGCCAGCGCGACCTTCCGGCCCACGTGACCGTTTACTACGTAATTGCGTTGGCGTTGTATATGCAGTCGTCGTATCGAGAGGTGTTGCGGTGCCTGCTGGAGGGAATCCAGTGGCTGGCGGGGCCGTCGGCAAGTATCCACGTGGCCGGCCACTCAGGCATTTCGCAGGCGCGAACGAGGCTGGGATGGGAGCCGATACGGCAACTTCACGACGAGGTAGTAAAGCCGATTGCGGTAGCGGCGACGAAGGGCGCATGGTATCGCGGATGGCGTCTGGTGAGCCTCGACGGCAGCACGCTGGATGTCGCCGATGAGAAGGGCAATGACGAAGCTTTCGGCCGACCGGGAGCGAAGCAGGGCAAGAGCGCGTATCCGCAAATCCGCTTCGTGTCATTAGTTGAAAACGGTACCCATGTCTTATTTGGCAGCCGAATGGCGGATTATGCCAGCAGCGAGGTGGCGCTGGCAAAGATCGTATTGCCCAGTCTCGGCAAGGTTATGTTGTGTCTGGCGGACCGCAACTTTTTCGGGTTCGAAATGTGGAAGGAGGCTTTGGCTACAGGCGCAGACCTGCTGTGGCGTGTCAGGAAAAACATCCTGTTGCCGTGCGAAAAGCGCCTGCCGGACGGATCGTATCTGAGCCGCATCTATCGGTCGCAGCAGGACCAGCGGCGCGGACACAACGGAGTCGTGGTGCGGGTGATCGAATACCGACTGGAAGGAATCGAAGGGGCAGAGCCGTTGTATCGACTGGCCACCACGATCGTCGACCACGAGCGGGCACCCGCCACTGAACTAGCGGCGCTCTATCACGACCGTTGGGAGATCGAAACCGCATTCGACGAACTCAAGACTCATCTGCGAGGCGCGCGTATTGTCCTCCGCAGTAAGACACCGGATCTGGTCCGGCAGGAATTCTACGGTTTGTTGATGGCGCATTTCGCCGTTCGCGGACTGATGCACGAAGCTGCCCTGGAGAGCGGAGAAGACCCGGACCGGTTATCTTTTCTCCACGCCGTCCGCGTTGTCCGTCGCAAGATGGCCACCTTCGGCGCTATTTCCCCCTCAGGACCGGAACAAGTTCCATAAGGCGGTGCTGGAGGAAATCCTCGACGAACCCGCCGCTTCCAGCCGCAATCGGCGCAATGTGCGCGGAGTCAAACGGAAAATGAGCAAATTCCCCCTGCGCCACGGCTACAAACGCTCGCCCTTGATCGATATTTGCGCCGCCATCCGGATCGTTAAGTGACGAGTATTGAAGTTAAGTCAGGTAAATTTTGGTTCACTAATCCAGGACTCTAAGTTGGTCATTTGCGTGGTGAGACGAAGAAAGGCAGCCGGACCGAAGCCCGGCTGCCCTGGAGAAGGACCTAGTCAGTAGAACGAACCTAACCCTAGTGGTTTGGCAGGCAGTTCTGGGTACAGGTTAACTTCAGAACCACACCTGTACGATCCGCAGTGTATACGTTGCCCTTACTGTCAACGGCTACGCCGGTGACACTCGGGACCTGGATATTGGCCGCGTTGCCGGAAGTGTAGTTCAAGCCGGTCTGAACTCCGCCCACCTGGCTGGCGTTCGTCGTCCCAGCCACCAGATACGCTCTGCTCTGGTCCGCCGTGACCACCTTCACCTGACCATCGTTAGCCAGAGCGTAATAGGTGTTCCCGCCTGCATCAACAGCGACACTCGTGTTATTGGTGCTGTTGATACGAATTCTGGCCGGGACGGACGGTGCGCCAGTACCGGTCGGAATGTTCGGAGTTGTGCCACTGTTGCTACCGGACCCGTAGAAGCTGAAGAGACCGTAGCCACCATTGCCGGTCGGAACGAGTTCGCGTACCACGGGGTTGTTGTAATCGGAAACATAGATGACCCCGTTCTTGTCCACCGCGACGCCGCGAGGAGCGTTCATCAGGCCATACAGCGCGTTCGTGCTATCAAATTCCCCTGAGTTGCCAACGCCGGAACGACCATCGGTCGGACCACCCACAATTGAGGCCGGCGTGCCGCCCGCGATTGTATTGATCGTGTTAGTCGCCCAATTTACATAGCGAATGCAATTGTTGCCGGTGTCGGCGATGATCAGGTTGTTCAGCGAGTCGACAGCGACACCTTGCGGACCGTTCAATACTGCCTGCAGCGGGGCACCACCGTCACCAACATAACTGGACTTGTCAACATTGCAGGTACCAGCCGCAGACTGTGCGACAGTACAGGTCGTGTTCTTATTGCGGCCCACGACTGTGGTGATCACTCCGGCGGGAGTAACCATGCGAATCCTGTTGAGACCGGTGTCGGCGATGTAGGCATTGCCATTACTGTCGAAAGCCACGGCTTGGGGCGCGCTAAGCTGTGCAACCACCGCAGGACCGGTATCGCCGTTCGTCTTCGTGCTGGATGCAGCCGCTCCGGTCCCGGCCCACTCGTTGATCACGCCCGAGGAGTTGACCTGGCGAATCTTGTTGGTCGAGGCTTCGACGATATAAACGTTGCCGCTATTGTCAACAGCTACGCGGGGCGAAGTAGTGGTGGTCAGGGTAAAGTTGAATCCCAGGAAGGCGTTTGTCGCAGGCCCGCCCGAACCGGTCGATTTTGGCACAGCCGTGAGAGTCCTAACGACCTGTGCCACGGGATCGGCCACGCGAACTCTGTTGTTGCCTTGTTCCACCCAATAGATTAAGCCGTTTACCACATTAACGGCGTAAGGAGTACTCAGGGACAGGCTGTTCAGCAATCCGCTTTGCAGCGTCGCTCCACTGTCGCCTGCGGTGCTGCCTCCTCCGACGACCGTCGTCACGATGCCGGTATTCAGATTGATCTGTCGAATGCGATTGTTGCTGCCATCGGCGAAATACAGGTTATTACCCACGCTATCAAGATACAGACCGCGAGGGCTATTGGTGGTGGCGTTGACGGCTAGTTGGCCGTCGCCCAAGGTGCTGACCGAGGCGTTCGTTCCGTTCGCCGACGCAGTACCGAAAACGCCGGCCGGGCAGGGGATGACAACCGGGACGCCGTTAGCGACGTTGTTAGAGGGTGTGGTGCTGCTGGCGCAGTTCCCAATGACCGTGGAGATTAGGCCGGTGTGCATGTTGATCGCACGGATCCGGTGATCGCCGTTTTGCACCACGTAGACCGTCGAGCCGCTAGGCGTGACCGCGATGCCGAAAGGCGTGCTGATGCGCGCCGCCAGAGCGGGTCCGCCATCGCCTACCGTATTGGTTCCGGTGGGCGTGCAGGTGAAGCCAGCAGTAGTACCGCAAGTTCCGCCAGTCGTTCCAAACTGAGGAGTGGTCGCGGTGGTGGCGTTGCCTGCGCCGGCAATCGTATAGACCTTGCAGCTGTTCGACATTGCGTTGGCTGGACTGGCCGGGCCGCTAGGCAGTGTCGTCGGCGTATAGATGCAGTTGTTGACATTCGGCACCATGCGGACGCGATTGCTGGAGGCATCCGAGATGTAGATGTTGTCGTTGGCGTCGGTCGTAATTCCCGAAGGCGAATCCCAGACCGAGTTATAGAAGTAGACGCCATCTCCGCCGTAGGTGCCGGAGACGTTGGTGCCCGCGAGTTCCGTAATGGTACCAGCCGGGACAGCCGTGGTCGCCGTAGTGGCCGTGGTAATGCGGAGAATCATGCCGCTGTTGCCCGATTGGGTCACCAGGAGGTCACCCTTCTGGTCAAAACCCAGTCCTATCGGGCTGCTGAGGCACGGGCTAGTGTTTGACGTCGGAGAGTAGTAGAGACAGTTCGAAGTCGTATTCGCAAAGGTCGTGATGACACCAGTGGTGCCATTGATCAGGCGAATGCGGCTATTGGCGTTGTCAGCTATATAGATGTTCCCGTTCGGATCAACGGCGATTCCTTCCGGCGCAGCAACCGTGGCAGACGTTGAAGGACCTCCATCACCCAGTCCGTTTCCCGACGGAATGCCTGCCAGAATACTCGAAGTGTAAATCGGGGCGGTTGTCGTCTGCCCGAGGGCGAGAGATGCCAGCCCCAAGCAGAGGCTTAATGTTTTAACGTTAATGTTCATTTGACCAGACCAACTCCTTAGATCTTGATTGTCCCAGCGTAATGACGGTTAACTCATAGCAACAGTAAACAAGTGTCCGTTTACTGTTACTTAACCATCAAACTTGCTCCTTCGTTCCGCGGCGAGCCGTTTCATATTCGAAACGAAATTCTGCGCCAGACTCTCCTGAACGGTAATCGCCTCGCTAGTATCAGCGTCAGCTTGCCAGGAAAGCAGGGCATAGCCCGTACGGGCATCGATCAGGCGGATAGAGACGCGGCGGCGGGAAGCTTCGCGAACTACACTGCCTTCGATGATGGCATCGGCGCCCAATTGCTGGCCAATGTCACGGATATCTATCAACGTATTACGATATTGCAAAAGTGACGTCCGCGCAACTACTAATAATTCACCAGCCTCGGCAAGGGCGTGAATCAGTTCGTCCATCAGACCGTCGCAGAAGGATCGATTCTCGGGGTCGGAACTCAAATCGGCGATCGGCAGCACCGCTACTGAGGTGATTGGCGCGGGTGCGGCGGCTGAGCCGTTGGCATTAGGTTCAATCGGAGCCACGTGAAATTCCGTCAAGTACGCACCTTTGCGCAACAAAATTGTAACTTCGTGAGTACTATTGGAGCGGTAGTACAACTCCAATTTATGGCGCAGGCGCCGGGCCTGCACCCGCACAATCGGATCTGCCGCGGGATCGAATTCTTCTCCGCGCCGGAATACATTGACCCCGATCCAGTATTCCTTCAACTGCTGAACATTATTTTCGAGTGTTTGCTGAACACAATAACGAAGCAAATCGGCCAGTGCTTTCGCCCCCCGAAGCTCACGCGAACTGACCAGGCGATCCAGTTCGACGTGCACCAATTTGCCGACATCGGCTGCGGGCCGCTCGCTGATTCCGTGCGACACCGCGGAATCTGAGCGTAACGGCTTTGGGCACTCTGCGCCAAGGTACATTTTTCTGTTAACCGTTACATGCGAGCAACGCATCGATTCGCTGCCAGACCGCTAGAGCAGTCTCGGCGCCCGCTTTCTCGAGAGATCTCTCCAGGCCGGCGATCGAATCTCCAGGAGCCAGGCTCCTCGCCTCGGACCACTCGACGCGCCGCGAATCGGCATCGGAGAGGTAAGTAATCGTTCGGATGCCCCACACTCCCGAGCGTGCCCGAAAATCGAACTGCAGGTGAGTCCTGATGTTCCGCATGATGGGCCGGTGCCTTAAGCCGTCGCGCAGCAGTTGGTCCACCTGGCTCAAAAGTACGGAATAGAGAAATTCGATCGCGGCGGCCTGCGGCGACGCGGATGGAGGATCAAAAGGCAGGATGTCGAAAATCAGGCCGGGAAATCGTACGCTGCGCAGAGTAGTTACCACGGCGCATTCCCGAATCACCGGAGTGTAGGAACCAGGTTCGAGGTCGATGCGAACATCTTCGGTTTGGCCTTCGTGCTGGTAGTAGTCGGCGAGTTTGGCCCGCAATCGATAAGCCTGCACGCGCACGATGGAATTTTCGGCGGGGTCGAAGGCGCCGCCGCGTTTGAGGGCATCGGCGCCGATGCGGTATTCCTTAAGGTTTTGGTCCGGTTCAAGCGACTGCGTGACGATGAACGTGAGGAAATCCTGGAGTGATCTCGACCGTGCGAAAGTCTTGCTGTGAAGCACTCGGTCTAACGCAGACCCGATCAATTGAGTTGTCATACGGGAAACTACTGACCCGAGTGACAGTATAAGACAGAATGGGAGAAATAGGGGTGATCCAGCGCAATTTTTTTCTCAAAAAGTGCTACTTTGGCTATAGAACTGTGTTGATGGGGGTTACGATTCGGATCTGCGACGGTGTAACCCTAAAAACACAAACGCCCAGCGCTGGAGGCTGGGCGTTTGGGTATCACAGACTTTCGGACTGTGATTTCTGAAATTAACTGGGCGACGTCCTAGTCTCCCACACACTCGCGCGTGCAGTACAATCGGGGCTGAGAGGCTTAACTTCCGTGTTCGGGATGGGAACGGGTGGATCCCTCTCGCTAAGGTCACCCAGAACTTGGGCCCATCGCTTTTTCAAAAAAAGCTCTTCCGTTCGATCTGCCGGGGGACAAACAAGACATGCGCTTGATGCGCGTTACCGGGCGACTGCGACCGAAACCGGAGTGATGGGAAAACTCTGGTGGTATCGAATATTATTGACGGGCCACATTACTACAAGCTTCCGCTTGAAGCTTTTAAGAAAGACATTTTGTATTGCAAGTAAATTTTATGGTCAAGCCGAACGAGCAATTAGTAACGGTTAGCTCAGCATGTTACCACACTT
>CAVVFX010000007.1:0-395716 GCA_963747535.1 Terriglobia bacterium | reverse complement strand
ACTTTTAATGCGGTGGTCGCGGGTTCGAGCCCCGCCCGGCTCACCACAATTTGTTATTTTATTTTCAATAACTTACGGTAATTGCAAATTGACCTGTACATGATTTTGTACAAGGATCAGGTTATGACCTGTCCCAATTGCGGTTCGCCTCTCTCTTACGACTCCGCCATATCGATCCACATCGCAGTGCGGTTCGTCTGCACATGCGGTGATTCCGAACCCACGTTCCCGATGATGAAACGATTCCGAACCATATCGCCCATAACCTACTGATTCTAAATGGCGGAGAGAGTGGGATTCGGATCTTGCCCGATTGCTGAGTTGTTGATTCTACAAATCGCACGGATCGCTCGATTCTGGGGTTTCGCGGTTTTGCCGCACAAAATCCCGCACATGCGTTGCACTGCTCGGTTTGATCCTTATTCTCTCGCTTTGGCCGCGACATGATCTTGAGCGTTGCTTTAGGATGAGTCTCGATGTTCCTTGCGCTGGAGTTTGGCGATGCGGTCCTTCCACCCGTGGTGATGGCCATCCCACAAGGTCGAGCCATGAAGATTCCTCATCCGGCGCCTCGAAGCTCCTTATTTTGCGTCCATAGCACTGTACACCAAGGATTTTAATAGATGGAGACATAGACATTAAATGGAAAGGTCAAGGTCATTGTCTGCCGTACCGATACCTGCGGCGCGGGCTCTACGCAAGCTGGGTCATGACATACGCGACGCCCGCCGGCGTCGGCGCATACCAGTCGTGATATTGGCCGAACGCGCCTCGATCAGTCGCATGACTCTGAACAAGATCGGGAAGCTTACGCAAGAATCTCGATGCGAGGAATGGAGAAGCGGCGGCGTCCGACGCCAAGAAGCTACAGGAAGTCTTCGGGCAACTGCATGATTTCTGGCAGAAGAAGAATGCTGACGATGCAGTTAAGCTCGCAAGCGATGGGAGCACCGCGTACGGCGAGGTCTCGGTGCCTCGGGATTTCACGCGGGCGTACATCTGGCCATTGGCATACATCAGCGCCAGATTGTTCTGCGCAACTGCGTAACCTTGGTTCGCGGCTTTTTGAAACGGTTCGAACGCCTGGTCCAGGTCGCGCGGAACTCCACGCCCCTTGGAGGTACATCATGGCGAGGTTGCTGGCGGCCTCAAGATTATCCTGCTCCGCGGCTGCCCGATACCACCAAACGGCCTCCGCGTCGCTGCGTTCGACTCCCTGTCCCGCCGCGTAGAGCGCGCCAAGATTGTTTTGCGTCTCCGCATCGCCCTGTTCGGCTGCCCTTCGATACCAGACCACGGCCTCCTTCAGATCGAGAGAGAGCGACGCCCCAACCCTTCTCGTATAAAAAGCCCAGATCGTACTGGGCCGGAGCGTATCCGGCCTCTGCGGCCTGACGGTAGAAATTGCGCTGCGGCGGCGTAGTCTTTGACGGAGCCGTCGCCCTCCACGCACTGAAATCCGAGCAGGTAGCATTCTTCCGCTTTGACAGGCGGTTTGGATGACGCGTCGCCAAGTAACGCGAATGGCAGCGTCGCGCCGATCAGAATCATTCGTGAAAGTTTCATACGCCCCTCCTCGTCGCCCTCCTCGTTTAGGGCAACTCTTGCACGCGAATCACGCCCTCGTCTTCCCATGCCGCCAACGCGTGCCCGTTAGCCAGCGCAACGATGTTCGGAAACGTTCCTTTGGGGCCGAGAACGACCGGCTCCTTCTTTCCGGGAGCGAGAGCTTGAACGCCGGTCGCGCTTGACCAGACCGCGTACACTCCGCCAGGCACAGCGGCGACAGAGACATCCGTGCCCTCACCAATGCGGACTTCCGTCTCACCGGGGCTTGCGAGGAAAATCTCGTGGTCCCTTCGCCAAGCGGTGACCACACGGTTCTTCGCGATTCCGATTCCGCCGCCATCCATGGGGCACGCATTCAACGGCCATGTGCCTGTCCCCAGTTTCTCGGGCTTCGAGAAGACCGCTCCGTCCAGCGACCGCGTCAGGTACATGTCACGCGAGCCGCCCAGCCAGTTCCGCCACATCACTAGAATCTGGCCAGCGGCATCGATTGCTACGGACGGATGGCAGCACTCGCAGATGGTTCCATCCGGAGAGTCGTAGATCATCAAGTTCTTTGACCAAGTAACGCCGCCATCGATCGAACGCGCTCCGTAGAGCTTAGTGCCATGACCGCCGCGCTTATCGAGCCATGCTGCAAAAAGCGCGCCCTTCCCATCCGCCGCGAGCGAATGCAAACCCTCCGTTGAAGCGGCAGGTACGTCATTGATCACGATTCCTTTTGACCAGCTCTTACCGCCATCGCCAGAACGCCAGGCAGTCAGGTTTCCGTCGGACGGCAAGCCGTGTGCGTGCGGACCTTCTACAAGGGTCTTGCCTACCACCGCAGTAATCACGATCCCTCGGCCGGCGAATGCGATTCGCGGGCCGCGGTGACGCGTAAGCGGTACGATCTCCGCCTCCGCGATCTTTAATGGCGCGGAGAAGGTCTTGCCCGCATCGGTGGACCGGCTGAAGTAGATCCCCTTTCCGGCGCCGAAGGCCATCGCAACCGTCGATCCGCTCGCCGCCATCTGCGGCTCATGGGCAGGCGCATCCGGAGCCATAGGCCCCAGATTCACCGCCAACGTCAAACCTGCGATAAAAGTAAACATCGGAAATCTCCTTAAAAGGTGACTCGAAGCGCAAACTGCATTGTTCTTGGATCATTCACCGCTGTAATCTGGCGAAATGTCGGCAGCGGATTCAATGGGTAGGTGCCCGCGCCGAAAACGCCGTTCACCGACACCACGTTCACGTGATTCAGCGAATTGAACGTCTCGGCGAGCGCCTGAAGGTGAATCCCTTCCTTCAAAGCGAAGGTGCGGCTCAGGCGAATATTCATATTCCAGATGCTGAAGCTTTCTCCCGCATTGCGATTGATGAACACGCCGTCGATGGTGGGGCGCGCCGCGGTGCCCTGGATGGTATTGCTTCCCGTTGTGATATTGAACGGCAGTGGAGAGTAAGCCGTGAGCGAAGACGAAAGCTGGAACCCGTGACTCAAACGCTCCCACGTGGTATTCGCCTTTGCGAGAGAAGAATGAATAGTGCCTTCAAACGTCAGGCGGCTCCGTTGATCGTCGTCCGACCTGCCGTAATCCTGCCAGATGTTGAAGTTGTTCAGGGGCGCGCTGAAGAAGAATTCGCTCACATCGTCGAGAGCCTTCGAATAGGTGTACGAGACCCGGTAAAATCCCCATTTCACGGGACGTTGGATGAACGAAATGTGCACACCGTCATAGTGCGAATCTGCTTGCGAAGAATACTGGCTGTCGTTGCCGTAATTGGGATTCGGACGGCAGCCGTTATTGGTGCCGACCGCCGTACAGGAGGGCACGTTCTGGTTCTCCGAAATGATCAGATGCAGCCCACGCACATGCTGGTAGCCTACGCTTAAGGTCGCGCTTTTGCTCAGTTGATGCTCGACCTCAAAACTCCCCTGCTCGGAGTAAGCGTTCTTCATGTTGGGACTCATGGTCGAGAAGTTGAACAGAACGCCGGCGGGAATCGTTAGGGAACCGAGGATGTTGGGAAATACCGGCGCGCCAGCTTGCCCTGGCGAAAGACTGATACTCAACTGCTGCAGGTTGCTGACCACCGTGGTGTTGGCCGCCGAGAGCAATGCATTGGCGAGCGGACGCAGGGGAATGCGGTCGTAGAACAGACCGTAGCTGCCGCGCACCACCGTGCGGCGCGAGGCGAAAGGAGACCAGGCAAAACCTGCGCGCGGAGAGACGTTCCCGCATCGAGTCGCAATGGTCTTGAGAAACTCGAGGTCGTAGCGGAGGCCGAGGTTCAACGTGAAGCTGCGAGTCATTTTGTACTCGTCCTGCGCGTAGAAGCCGACATTCGGGTTGGTCTGGTGGACTTCGGTGACGCCGAAGGTCTGGGCGAAACCGGAGCTGCTGTACGCACCGCTCAGAAAATTGGCGAGCGAAGAGAAAGTGTAACTGCCGCGATTCGTGCGCGGAAACGTTATGGTGTCGTTGTTGTAGAGAAAGTCGATGCCGACCCGGATGGCGTGCGCTCCTTTCTGAACCGACAGGCTGTCGGTCGCCTCGTAGAGTTGATTGACGCGCGCGGTCGGGGATCCGGATAGCGTTCCAAAAGAAGCCACGCCCGAAATGCTCACCGCGGGTCCGATGGGGTCTGAAGGAGGCGCGGCAAGGTTGCTGTTGGTGAACTGCACACGAGTCTCATTCACCATGCGGGACGACAGCGTCCAAACGTTGCTGGCCGCAATCGTCTGATCGGTGTCAAACAGGTTGGCGGACGCCGTCGGAGCGCTCAGCGCCCCGGCTCCACGCGAGTTCAGGCTGTCCACATGGTAAAGACTGTAGCGGGCGCTGAACTGATCCTGATCGCTGAAGCGGTGATCGACTTTGGCGAAGAAGTCCTGGTTGTGGATCGGATTCGAATAGTCGCCCGTCGAGATCTCCGGCCCCGGGTATCCGACGCTCTTGAGGCGCGCATTGATGATGGCGACATTGGCCGGAGTGATGGTGGCGAATCCCGACTGGTTCAGGTCGCGGCCTTCGAAATTCGCGAAGAAGAAAGTCTTGTCATGCACCAGCGGTCCTGAAAGGCTGGCGCCGTACTGCGCCTGCGTGAGCGGCAAGACTGTGTTGGAAAGAGCGTTGGCGTCGTTGAAGCGGCTGTTGCGCAGATATCCGTAAATGTCCCCGTGCATAGCGTTGCCGCCACTCTTGGTAACCAGATTGACGTAGCCGCCAAGCGCCCTTCCCAGCTCCGCCTGACCTCCGGAGGTGACGACCTGAAACTCCTGCACAACATCCAGGCCGACAACTGTGCCGGCGACACCGGCCGCGTCGTCGTTGGCGCTCACGCCGTCAATGATGAAGCTGTTGGAAAAGTTCCGCTGGCTGCCGATCGAAATTCCCTGTCCGGGGATGGCCGAAGTTTCCGCAAAAAGCTGATTGGCCGCGGTATTGGTCGGCGACACGCCCGGCACCAGCAGCGCGATGTCGAGATAGTTGCGGCCGTTCAACGGCAGGTCTTGCACCTCCCGCTGTGAAATAGTGCTGGCGATCTCGGAACGGGCCGCTTCGAGCACGACGGCATCGCCACTGACAGTTACGTTCGACCCGGTGGAAGCCACTGCAAGCGAAAACGGTAGATCAAATGCTGAGCCGACAGTAAGCGTCAGCGAACGCGTCTGGTCGGCAAATCCCGGATGTTGAACCTTGACTTCATATTGGCCCACCTTGAGATAAGGGAACCGAAAGCGGCCTTCCCGGTCGGTTTTTTCGGAGGCCGTCAGATTAGTTTCCGTCTGACGCGCGATGACCTTCGCGCCTTCCACCACGGCGCCGCTGGCATCCGAAACGCGCCCCCCGATACTTGCATAGTTCACGGACTCCTGTGCCGAAACGGACGTCATGGCGAATAATACAGACACGCCAATACCGAACGTAACTTTTGATAAACCCAAAATTGCCTCCCTCCTGATCTCTGATTCTGCCTGCGCGGGTGTGCTTGCGGGCGAGCGCCAGCAACTGCCTTGGTTGCGACCAAAACTGCTTGATTAGTCGAGAGAGGGAGGAGGGCCGCGTTTTCTTACTGGGCCACGTAAGGCTGTGTGGGAGAGATTGTCGTCAGGCACCGCTGCCGCGGAACGCGTGAGGTCTGGCGCGCCTGCTACCAGCGCAACACTAATAACGATCGTTTTGGAATAGCCCGGAACGGCCGTGGTCTTGGGGAAGAATGGGCATCTCGATTCAATCGCCTTTACCGTCGAACCAGCCGGCGTTCCCCCTGATCCGTCCATGCCTGCCATGGCGCAATGATGCTTTCCATTGCGGCGGCAGCATGCGGGCAAATCCGGAGCGGCGCCGGCAAGCAAGGCCGGCGCGATCAGCTCGAAGCTGAACAGAGCGGCCAAGAGGAATGCAAGCGCACGGCGCATGAGGATCACTGTAGCAGACTATCAGACGCAACTCCAGCCTGCTTTCTTGCACATCTTGCAGCAAGACAGATAGCTACTGTCAGGCGCGTTGCTAACGGATCAAAGAAGGCTGGGACTGAGGCTTCAAATTTACTCTTTTATGATGATTTGGATTGTGCTAAGATCGTCCGGTCTCAGGGATTGTACGCAACATGGGCTATAAATCTGATAAGCAGTTGCAGGCTGATTACTTAGAAATTGCACGGAAAAACCGCCAACGGGAACTCCAGAGTCATGAGCGAACTAAAGCGATGAATAAGGTGACTAGTGCCGTCCTGGTTGTCCTCGTCGTCCTTTTCATTTGTTACCTGGCTGTGCACCACCGCTAATTTCGAATAAGTGCTGGGAAACCCATTTGCCAAATTGGACTAACCCGCTACGCAAGAAGAAAAGGACGAGCGGAGTCAGATGCGGGGCGCGACGACGCGCTTTTGAAAAGTTAGTTATTTAGGGAAGGCATGTATCATTTAGCGTCCCTAGTCACTGCCGGTAGAAGGCGCGCCGAGTTCAAGATAAACAGCAGTTCCGACGATACGTGGATTAATGCCAATACTCGTCACTTAAGTAACATTTTCATGTTATTCTGTTCTAGAACAGGAGGCAGGGAGAATGTCGCGAACCGTTGCCACGTTGCCCGCCGGAAGCCGGATTACGGACTACATCAGCTTGGGGGTGGTGGCGAAGACCTTCCCTTTGGGTAGGATTCACGCGGCGCTGGCGACGACGGAGAAGGAGAGCACGCGCCAGCGCGACCTTCCGGCCCACGTGACCGTTTACTACGTAATTGCGTTGGCGTTGTATATGCAGTCGTCGTATCGAGAGGTGTTGCGGTGCCTGCTGGAGGGAATCCAGTGGCTGGCGGGGCCGTCGGCAAGTATCCACGTGGCCGGCCACTCAGGCATTTCGCAGGCGCGAACGAGGCTGGGATGGGAGCCGATACGGCAACTTCACGACGAGGTAGTAAAGCCGATTGCGGTAGCGGCGACGAAGGGCGCATGGTATCGCGGATGGCGTCTGGTGAGCCTCGACGGCAGCACGCTGGATGTCGCCGATGAGAAGGGCAATGACGAAGCTTTCGGCCGACCGGGAGCGAAGCAGGGCAAGAGCGCGTATCCGCAAATCCGCTTCGTGTCATTAGTTGAAAACGGTACCCATGTCTTATTTGGCAGCCGAATGGCGGATTATGCCAGCAGCGAGGTGGCGCTGGCAAAGATCGTATTGCCCAGTCTCGGCAAGGTTATGTTGTGTCTGGCGGACCGCAACTTTTTCGGGTTCGAAATGTGGAAGGAGGCTTTGGCTACAGGCGCAGACCTGCTGTGGCGTGTCAGGAAAAACATCCTGTTGCCGTGCGAAAAGCGCCTGCCGGACGGATCGTATCTGAGCCGCATCTATCGGTCGCAGCAGGACCAGCGGCGCGGACACAACGGAGTCGTGGTGCGGGTGATCGAATACCGACTGGAAGGAATCGAAGGGGCAGAGCCGTTGTATCGACTGGCCACCACGATCGTCGACCACGAGCGGGCACCCGCCACTGAACTAGCGGCGCTCTATCACGACCGTTGGGAGATCGAAACCGCATTCGACGAACTCAAGACTCATCTGCGAGGCGCGCGTATTGTCCTCCGCAGTAAGACACCGGATCTGGTCCGGCAGGAATTCTACGGTTTGTTGATGGCGCATTTCGCCGTTCGCGGACTGATGCACGAAGCTGCCCTGGAGAGCGGAGAAGACCCGGACCGGTTATCTTTTCTCCACGCCGTCCGCGTTGTCCGTCGCAAGATGGCCACCTTCGGCGCTATTTCCCCCTCAGGACCGGAACAAGTTCCATAAGGCGGTGCTGGAGGAAATCCTCGACGAACCCGCCGCTTCCAGCCGCAATCGGCGCAATGTGCGCGGAGTCAAACGGAAAATGAGCAAATTCCCCCTGCGCCACGGCTACAAACGCTCGCCCTTGATCGATATTTGCGCCGCCATCCGGATCGTTAAGTGACGAGTATTGGGATTAATGCAGCCAAGACCGGGTTCAAGAGTCCAACAGCAGCCAGCAACACACCGACGCTGTCCACCGCCAGGGTGCCGACGAAATTGAACATGATGATCCCCCGGCAACGACGCGCAACCTTCAGCACCTCGATGAATCGGAGAAGGTCGTTGCCGAGTAGAACCACCGAAGCGCTCTCCCGAGCGACGTCCGTTCCAGAACCCATCGCTATACCAACGTTGGACTCCATCAACGCGGGCGCATCGTTGATTCCGTCACCTACCATCGCCACTGTCTTTCCTTGTGAGCGCAGTCCGCGCACACGTACTACCTTCTGCTCGGGGAGCAGTTCCGATTGAACTTCATCCACGCCCAGTTCCTTCGCGGTGGCATCGGCGATTTCCTTTCGGTCCCCCGTAAGCAACACTGTCCGGTACCTGAGATCCTTCAATTCTCGAACCGCGGCGGCGGCCTCGGCCCGCAAAACGTCGGCGATCCGGATGGATCCCAGCATGTGCCCGTCTGTAGCGACCATCACCTCAGAGAATCGTTCAGACGGGCTTCCATCATTCGGGATTGGAACGCCTTCGCTTTCGAGTAAGGCGCGGGTGCCCACCAATGTTCGCCGATTCTCCACCTGGCAGCAGATGCCTTTCCCTGGAGTGTACTGGAATCCGGTTGGCTCGCCAATCGTTAGAGACCAGTCGGCCGCTTTCCTGACGATAGCCTTGGCCAGTGGGTGCTCCGAAAAGCGCTCGGCGGTTGCCGCGATGCGCATGACTTCTCTCGCGTTAAACCCGTCGTAGACGTGCACATCGAAGATCTCCGGCGTCCCGAGCGTGAGGGTCCCGGTTTTGTCGAGCACCACCGTGTCGACCGAACTCAGCACTTCAAGATAAAGGCCGCCTTTGATGATCGCGCCCTTGCGCGCAGCCTGCCCGATTGCGCCCAGAACGGCGAGAGGCGTGCCGGCGGCAATACCGCAGGCTCCCGCGACCACTATCACCGAGATCGTGGACCGTGCATCACGCGTAATAAGAAACGTCAGAGCCGCGCAGCCGAGGGCGAAATAGACGAGGTATCCTGCCATGCGATCCGCCAGGCGCTGCACCGGAGCGCGCGAATGTTCGGCCCTCTCTACGGCCTCGATTATTCGCCCGAAGGCAGTATCGCGTCCGATCTTCTCCGCACGAATTTCCAGTACGCCTGACTGGTTTATTGTTCCCGCGAACGCCGGTGTGCCAGCAATCTTCTCGACCGGCATAGACTCGCCGGTTATAGTCGATTGATCGACGAAAGAATGCCCGCTTACGACGATTCCGTCAACGGGTATGCGACCTCCCGGACGGACCAGCACAACGTCTCCAACCCGTATATCCGTCAGACTTCGCGCCGCGACCTGGCCCTGCGATCGGACCTCCGCGGTTTGCGGCAACAGGTCCAGGAGTTCCCGGATGGCCCGTCTTCCCCGCCCAACCGTCATACCTTCCAGGATCTCTGCGATCAGCACAAAGACCGTGATGAGCAACGCGGTGAAGAACTCGCCGATAGCGGACGCTGCTGCTAGCGCAATCGTCATGGAGAGTTCCATAGTCATGCGACGTTGCAGAAGATCGGAGATAGCCTCTTTGAAAATTGGATAACCACCGATCAGGATGCCGACAAGCGCGAGAACATCAACCCTATGGACGGGGGGAACGACGTGCAGCCAGACCAACGCCAAGATAACTGCCACAAACGCCACTCTTCCCCATTCCACCCAGCCTTCCTCATGGTCATGCTCATGGTCGTGCTCGTCACCGTGGTCGTGGCTGTAGTCATGGTGGTGATCATGATGGTGGTGATCGTGTGTGGACGTATGGCTGTGAGACTCACCCACTGCTCCACTTCGGGCGTTCGCATCGGTCAAGTTTACATCGGGCATTTTATGAACCTCTTTTGCAAGTTATTTCAGATACGCTCGTATGACGTCGATCAGTTCCTGGGTGGCTTTGGCCTTCGGGGATGCTGGATTCTGGTCCGGATCAACGACATGGAAGCGGATATGGCCGTCGAGAACCTCCATCATGAGGGAATTGAACGCACCCCGGCATGCGGCAATGGTATGCAAGATGTCTGAGCAATCAGCTTCGTTTTCGATAGCCGTCTCGATGGCTTCAACCTGCCCGCGCAGGCGCCGAACTCGATTGAGCATTTTCTTCTTGTCGCGAATGATGTGAGCCAGGTGGCAACCCTCCGCATAATAGTATACCCCCCTTATGTATATAGGCGGCAGCCCAATGCAAGCCGAGTTCTTAGAATATAGTCCGCTCCAGGCTTTTCTCGCGCTATCCGCTTCCGGAAGAGAAGAGATGAAGCAAAGAGAAGAAGAATATCAAAAGCGCGCCAAAACGAACCAGCACCTGGACCCCAGCGAAAAGTCAAACGGTGTTGTTCAGCCCATGAAGGAAGCTATGGGCCAGGCTTCGCGCGACTTGCTCAAGGACTCTGGCTTGGCTCCTACAAATTCGACAACTCCTCGACCGCGGAATGGCCGCTCCCGATGATCAATAACATGTAACTCTGGAACAAGTGACACTAATCCGACGCTGGACGGATCGTATCGTCAGATCAAGGTCGTGGTGAACGCGCCAGGTCGTCCGATGGCCCGGACACGCAGCGGCTACTACGCTAACGCTAATGCCACGCGGTAAAGATTCATCCATCCCTCATCGGATCGCGATCAGTAGGCAACCGCTTATGCCGACCGACCTCTCATGTCCGCGCCCAAATTGTACCCGTAGCCCGGTTCGAGGTACCAGCCCAATCTATGCTTGGCGGAGGGCCAGAACATAAAATCCAGTACGACTTCATCGCCGACTGAGTTCGTCGTCATGCCGTATGCCCTCGAATGAATCCACTCCGGACCAATCCCGAACATAAACTCCACCTTTTCAGAGAGGGTCCAAGGCTTTTTGAACAGCAGGTCTGTTCCCCATTCGGTCGAGTGTCGGCTGAAAGCCGGCGTAACGCCCATCTCAAGTTCCAACCAGTTCTCTATGGGCGTAACTTCGACCGCAGCGGTAGGGCCGAAGCTCCATCCGCCGTCTTTAAGATTCCAGTCAGGTGCTCCTGCAAACTCGACAACAGCGGCAGGCTTCTTATCGGCGGACTGCGCGAAGACGTTTCCAGAGCTCAGTAAACATACGATCAGAATTGGTTTTGTCACGTTCACTCGATCTGCACGCACGCTGACCCGTACGGTTGGATTCCATAAAGGCAATCAGCGCAAAAGGTCCGGTGTGAATGCCCGGTAACTCTTCACGCATCGCAGGCGGTGGAGCATGTTGTCTTTAGTGGAAAAAACCGCGCTGATCTTGTCCCCCTGACGGAGTCCGTAAAGAAGGGACGTCTGCTTCACCTGATAGCACTTGAATCGGACCCGCAGGCGCCCCCACCAGGTCCGATTCACAAACGGTGAGGAGCGATCGGTCCGGCTGCACGGCTACAACGGTGCCTAGCACCAGACGCTCCATGACCCCATCTGCCTATTCCTGTTGCCGGACGGGCCTGCCTGCAGCGTCACCGAGAGTGCCAGCATCGGTACCTGGAGATCGGGAAACTCCGTCTTGGCACCCGCCTTCAAATCGAAATTGACATCGATGACGCCGCCAGGGACATCAAGATCCCTGTGTTATCGGTACAACCGTTGGTGGAGAATGCGATCAAGCATGGTGTCGCTGCCAGTGAAAAGCAGGGGTGGGTGAGAATTACAGCTAAAGCGGAGATGGACTTCATCAGAGTCACCGTCAAGGATAGCGGGTGTGGTGGGTGGCGACCGCAGGATGCCAGCACCACAACCCTGTCTGCACCACGTGGCCTGGGATTGGGGCTTGCGAACGTCAGCAAGCGGCTCCAGCTATGCTATGGGGCGGAATCAGACTTGACATTTGAGCCGGGTCCGAAGGAGACAACGGTTCAATTCTCAATACCTATCCGCTTGGCTGAGTTCGCGGTGAGATGAGTTTGCCCGAAGCGGCTCACTGCCCGAACCAATTCTTGATGTCCTCATATGAGGCCGGCTCCACGGAAGCATCGCGCAACGCATACAGGGCGTGCTCTTCCACGGAGTGCTGAGGGAGGCGGTTGAAGGCACCGGAAACCCAAACTAGTTGTCGGTTCTCGAAGATCACGGTTCCTGACCCGGGCCAGACTTCTACCATTTCGTCCGGGTCCCGATGAGCTGGATGCAGAAAATGACCAGCACTCGGCATTAAGACAAACATCTTCACGGGTGCGCCATCCCTCGCAAATTTGTAGCCATCCATCATGTACCCAAGCATTTTGACGACCGCGGCGTTCTGAGGAGGTGAGTTTTCGATATTTCTCGATTTGGGGAAATAATCGGACTGAGTGAGAGAAGGCCAACCTAGCAGGTCGGCGTCAATCGTCGTGCGATCGGATCTAGGTCGGCAGTCGGAAAGATCGGGGCGGGTATCCAGCGAGATCAGATAGAACCCGAGTAACATGGGTGCTCCCACGCCGCACAGGATTAGACCCAACGTGCGTCCATGGTTGGGCATGATCTTTTGTGGAACCTGCCTGCGGATTCGTCGAGTTCCCACTTCACAAAGAGTTTAGGGACGCAATCCGACAAAAGCCTACATTTTACTTATGAGCGGGCATGAACTTTTTGCACGCGGGCAAAGATGGCTGGTGAACGGAACTAGGCGCGACGTCGGTACGGGTGCTGGTTGTGTGCTACTCATGCTTCTTGCCTCCGAGCCCCCATTACCGTGCAACGTTCTGAAGCCGTCGGTAGACCCGGTTCTTGACGCTCTCCGGAATGCGCAACGTGCGTCTTGTCCGTCTGTATTTCTTTCGTTCGCTAACAGGTATGAGGACGCCTGGCTCGTTTGCGAACAGACGATAGATCGTGTCTTGTGAAAGGTTCCATGCCTCTGCGACCTCTTTGGCAGTGAAATGGCGTTCAGATTCAGCGGTGTTTGCTGGGACAAGTTGGCTCGGTGTGCCAATTTCGGGGATGTGAGAAAACGGCCTCGGTGAAAACATTTAAATTGCCTTCTCGTTGATCTGTGTCTCTAACCTGTAAGCCTCGTGCAACCGCGGTCGTGACAAACGAGGACCACCCGCCGGTGGATCGTGGTGCCGATCGTGGAAGCGAGCGATCCGAGGCGAAGGCGAGCATCGCGGTCAACAGCAGAAGAAGTGTTCGCACAGTATTGACTTCGGCGCTCCGCACGGCGACCTTTAGGATTTGCGTTCGCTTTGTTTTCGCCTGTACTGTTCTCGTGGGACAGCATCGAATTCCTTCACCGATCCTATTCCTTACGGTTGTTTGGGTGAAACGGCAAGGGCGGGCTTTCCCCGGAAATGGCCGCAGCTCTTCAACGCGATATCTTTCCGATATATTGCTTCTCGATACTAAACATGCTCAACTCCTGTCGTGGACTGGGTATGAACGAAACAGTTTTGTCTATTCTAATGGTTGCAGGCTTGATCGTTATAGCCGCAACAGTATGGTTGGCCGCCAAGTCTAGAAACGCGAAGCGTACTGAACCAGCCTCCCAAGCCCAGCCCGACCAGCAACAGATCAACCAGCAATTCGTGCAAGCGGACAATGGACCTTCCGTACCTACACCTCCAATACGCGCACCGCAACCACTAGCACAACCGGTGCGGTCGCCCGTAGTTCCTGCAACTGATGCGGCCGCGCCGATGCTTGTACTTCAAAGCGGTGAAAATGGGGTTTCTGATGTCCTGACGTTGCTGCGGAAGGCATACGAGCAACTCAGCACTCGCCAGCACAGGATTGAAAGCGAGCTAGCGCGCATCGAGCAATTACGGGGTGAGCGCGAGGTCGTCGCCATACAAGCTGCCGCTCTGGATCAAGCTATGAAAGCGCTCGCCGTCACGTCGTCGGTCTCCCACCAGATTGAACCGTATAAGTTCGAGCCAAACGGCACTCACAGCCCCGAGGAGTTGTCGGCTTGATCGTAGACCTCCCCTTATAGGAAGCTGACATTTTGCCGGTGCTGCCTCGGGTTGATCTAGCGCATGACGAGAATGCCCTCACGCCGCTATTAACTCGTTAGACCGTCGTCTTTACGTTGCCAAAGGCGTCCGCGGGTGACCTTTCGGAGGTGTCGGGCCAGAATGGTTCTTCGCTTTTATTTCGCCTATACTGTTCTCTTGGGACAGCATCGAATCTGCACCGTCTCTTTCACCGATCCTGAGGGTATTTCCCATGCCGTCGAGGTCACGGCCGCGACTCTTTACGAGGCCGCCGTGCTAGCCGTGTCCGAGTTCCGGCGCGTCGGGCTATTCGAGGTCACATCGGACCGGGGACGCGGCTCCGGCTGGGGGCGAAGCAGCCGGAAGCCGTGCACGAGCTCCAGTTCGGAAAACTGCAGGAGTGGCTCGAAGGCGGGTCCAGAAGCCCGGACAAGCCGTCGCCGCCGGCCACACGACCCACAAGCATCAACCACTGGCATTGACTCTGGTCGGCCGCGTCTTCATCACTACTGTTGGGCCGCTGGCCCATGGGCACTCCCTCGAAGATCGACTTCGTGCAGGAACGCAATGCCCCGCGCCTCCGGGCCCAGCGCGATCACCACCGCCGCGATCAGCAACAGCCCTGCCGCCAGATACCCCATGGACTGAGAGTAACTGAAGTGCTGCGCCAACACTGCCTCGACGTAGCCCACGGTGGAAGCGATCAGTACCCCCAGTTGATAAGCAAAGCCGGGGAAAAAGCCCCGCAATTGACCCGGTGAGAGCTCGTTTAAATGAGCCGGGATCACCCCCCATGCACCTTGCACCATGAACTGCATCAGGAAAGCGCCCAGCAGAATCAGCGGCGCCGTCGAGCCCAGCACCCATAGCGGAATGGCGAGCACCGCTAGCAGTACCGCCGTAACCATGGAGCGCTTCCGCCCGAATTGGTCTGAGCAGAGGCCGAAGAACAGGCCGCCGGCAATCGCTCCGACCATCGAGATGATCGTGGTGATCGAGGTCGCGTGCACGCTGAAGTGCCGCTGCAACCGCAGGAAGGTCGGGTACATATCCTGGGTGCCGTGGGAGACGAAGTTCATCATGGCCATCAGCGCTATCAGGTAGAGGAACAACTTCCGGTTGCTGAAGATGGTCCTCTTGTAAGTAGCCCAGTCGGTCCGTGACTGCTCCCACGCCTCGGTTTCCTTGACCTTCACGATCACGAACAGCGATAGCAGGCCGGGCAAGCCGCCCACTAAGAACATCGCGCGCCAGCCGATGTGAGGGAAGATCAAGGCATAGGCGATCGCCGCCAGGAGGTAGCCGAGAGAGTAACCCTGCTGCAACATCCCCGAGAGGATGCCGCGCCACTTCACCGGCACCGACTCCATGGCCAAGGAGGCTCCCAGGCCCCACTCGCCCCCCATGCCCACGCCGTAGAGCAGGCGCATCACCAAGAATATGCCGTAAGTCGGCGACAGGCCCGACAGCACCTCGATCACTGAATAAAACATGATGTTCCAGATCAGCAGCTTGCGCCGGCCGTAGCGGTCGGCCAGCAGCCCGAAAACGAACGCTCCGACAGGGCGCGTCGCCAAGCTGGCAGTGAGGGTAAGCGCGACGTCGGGCACCGAGCGGCCGAAATCATTCGCCACCGGCAACATCACGAACACCAAAATGAAGAAATCGAAAGCGTCCAGCGTCCAACCCAAGAACCCCGCGAGCACGGCATTGCGCTGGTTGGCGCGGTCCTCTGCGGAGGTGAAGGTGTTCATACGCGAAACAATCCCGTTCCGGGTGTCGCACGGTCGACAGATGAGCCTAAAGCGCCGCTACCTGGCCGCCGCCCAAAACTGAAACCGCTATCATATAGCATCTATTAACCACCACCGTGAGCGGCTAAGAATAAGGGTTCCTGGCAGGAACCGGGAGCGGAAACGACGGCGTCAACGCGCATTAATGCAGAGCATTTTTAGGTCGGCGTCGCGGCGCCACACACGTCGGGAGGTTGCCTGAAAGCTGCTCGCCGCGACGGTGAGCTAAAAATGGATTGGACTAAACCGCTGCCGACACGCCGGCTATGGGTATTGAATGGACCGCTTTCCTCCGAAAGGAGTAGTCAGTGGAGACTTTTGAAACAGAACGCGGCCGATGTGCACTCTCAGACGACGATCCTGAGAGTATTTGCAGTCGAGTGGGACATACCGGGCGGCGGTGGCTCCTCCAGTTGGGCCAATACCCGGTTGCGAAATGCAGAGTCATACCTAATGGGCTTGCCTGACCGTGGCCGATCAGATAGTCCTCTTAGTCCCCACAACGAGAAGCGCTGGCGCCATTTGGAGACGGAGGGGACTGAGACCTTCAACTCGCTCGCCACTTGCTGAATCTCCTTGCCTTCCAGGCAAGCCAGAACGATCCGCGCACGCTGCACTGCGCCTGCCTCCGCCGTCCTGTTCTTCACCAGGGTTAATAAACTCGCCCTATCCTCGGCCGAGCATTCCAGTTCCGGTGCATGTCTGGGCATCTCCCAAACATCTAATACATAAATGTAATATTGCAATTAAGCACTAGCGCCCTTCCGCGAGATCACCGCGAAGGAACCTCCGCGCAAACGCCGGTAGCACGGCGAGAGATCCGGCCTGCACTAACGCGGTCTTCGCTCAAAAGCGGAATGGGCCCGTGTGCGATGATACAACAGTCGGCGATGACCATTTACGACACGATCGGCGTGCGCACCATCATCAACGCGAAAGGTGCTTCCACACGCGTCTCCGGTGCGTTGCTGGCGCCGGAAGTCACGGCGGCCATGCAGGAGGCCGCGCAGTATTGCGTCGACATGGCTGAGATTCAGGCGGCCGCAAGCAAGATCATCGCCGAGGCCACGGGTGCGGAAGCAGGCATCGTCACCTCGGGTGCCGCAGCCGGACTCCTGCTGGGCACCGCCGCCTGTGTTGCGGGCCTCGACCCGGCCAAAATGGCCCGCCTGCCCGACACCACCGGCATGAAGAATGAAGTGGTGATGGTGCGCAGCCAGCGCAATCAGTATGACCATGCCATCCGCTCGGCTGGCGTCCACATCGTAGAAGCCGGTTTGCCGGACCGCGTTGCGGGCGCGGGCGTCCGAGACGCCGAACCGTGGGAGATCGCCGCCGCCGTGACCGAGCGCACCGTCGCCATTGTCTACGTGGCCAACGCGAGCGCTCGCCCCTCGATCGAGGAAGTAGCCCATGTGGCCAATTCCAAACACGTGCCGCTGCTGGTCGATGCGGCCGCGCAACTGCCTCCCGCCGCCAACCTCCGCCGTTTCCTCGTTGCCGGGGCCGACCTGGTGGCTTTCTCCGGCGGCAAGGCAATTGGCGGCCCGCAAGGCTCCGGTATCCTCTGTGGCGGGCGCGACCAAATTATGTCGGCAGTACTTCAGCAACTCGACCTCGACATCGCGTGGGAGCAATGGTCTCCGCCCCCGAGTCTGATCGATAAAAACCGACTGGCCGGACTGCCCCCACACGGGATCGGCCGGCAGTGCAAAGTGGGCAAGGAAACCATTGTGGGCCTGCTGGTGGCGCTTCGCCGCTTCCTCGCTGAGAATGAGCAAGCCCGCCATGACCGCTTACTCGGCCTGGTGAATCGGCTCAATTCGGCCACCGGCTCCCTGCGCAATGCCCGGACCGAAGTGCGCACTGGCGGCGCGACACCCAAGTTCATGCTCACGCTCGAGCGCGGCTTCAAAATGACTGGCATGGACGTCTGCGTTGCGCTACAAAACGGCACCCCATCTATCCACGTGGATCCTTCGCAGGCCGCGAACGGCATCATCGGCTTTAGCCCTGCCTGCCTGCGTGCGGAAGACCCGGACGCCATCGGCCGCAGGCTGCGGGAACTGATCGGATAGCACGAACTCTACGGGTGCGCGAAGGCCCCCTGGCCGAACTCAATGCACCACGATGATCGTGATGACATCATGCTGCGGTGCCGGCAAGCGCCGCCACGCACAGTTCCTAAGTCTTCTTCAGCGACCCCAACGCCAGCCCTCTCAGCATCCGGTGGAACCGGCTGACTCACGATTTTCGGTTTTTCGCCACAAGGTACCCCACGGACGTCGTCGCACAGCCCGCAAAGGCTTGTGAACCAGAGCAGGCGAGAGGATCGCGCAACGCCAAATCGTCACTTTCTGTCGAACCTACACGCGCGAGATTCCGCTGCCACACCCCGCTGCCGCACCGGGGGCAGCTGTCACGGCTGCCGCCTAAAAGTGCCGCAAATGGTCGCATTTTTACGCGCGCGAAGAACGCCCAAACCGACGGTCCAGAGTTCGTTCGGGCGCAGGAACGCGATGAAGCCGCGGCGGGGCGACTTCCCCGCCTGGGCGAAACGCAACGTCAAACGGTGATTTAGTTGCGACTTCCTGGCCGGCTATTCTGGAATGGCGAGATGAGGACATGCAAAAACGCAAACTTGGAAAGAGCAATCTGGAAGTCTCGGCGGTCGGCGCGGACGCGATGGGGTTTAGCCACGGATACGGGCCCGGGGTGAGCGACGACGAGGCGATCAACCTGATGCGCAACGCGTTCGACTTGGGCTGCACTTTTTACGACACCGCTGAAGGCTACGCCGCCGGTGCCAGACCGGGGCGAATCGCCTCCGCCACTCGTACAAAGCTCGGTTGCCACGCCTTCCAAATTGGAGGAAGGAAGCTTATGGAAGGGCACGCCGCGATAAGGCCGGAGCCAGGCTGGTCCGCTTCCCAAATCGGTGAGTTAGCGACTTTACGCCCAGGTGAATGGGAGTCATGCGACGAGCGCAAGAGCGCTCCCCGGTCGCCGAAGAAGAACAAAGCTTTTTTCTGAAGTGGCCGAGTAGGGGCATGGCCCCAAAAGGCCCGGCTATAACAAGTCCTAATAAATCTGACTTCCATGAACTCTCAGGTTCGCGAGCCTCATCGCGCGAACCCCGATAATGTGAATCGGGTCGGTTGCCGGCGGGGAGCAGCGGTCTATCACGCGGTACTGGCCCTGCCGCACACCTTCAAGAATCCAGTGCGAACTACAGAAAGCCGGTGTGTCGGAACCCCCACTGGCCAAATTCCAGAACCCAGCATCGTCTACGGTTCTCAAAAAAGATGCCGTACGCGACTTCCAGGACCACGACATGCCGCTTTCGCACAAGCTCCCGGTGAGCGTGGACCCGGTGCCACCGGCCATGCGGCGATAAAACCATCCCGTACCTCCGGGCTTCGGCACGAAGCGAACGGTGGCGGGCCTTTGGTCGCTACGCAACCATAGCAGGCGATAAGCTTCCGCACCCGGGTTTTGCCTGGAAAGTTCATAGAGCGAGGGCTCGTGCATCGCTGTCAGGAAACGTGCGTAGTGGACGGCGGCCGCATCAGGGAGGGCGCCTACGGGAAAATACGTTTGCGGCAAAGCGCGTGGGGCGGCAGACAACGCCAGAGCAATCAACCCAAGCATCCGGAAATTCATGGCTCGTGGGACGTGCGGAATTGGAATCCGTTTCAATTAAAGGACCACGACCGCTAGCGGCACTGAAGGGCGCTACGCCGCTTTCACAGCAGCCGCGCGCATGGCGGAAGATAAGGTCCAGTACCTGGCCGGCCGACGGTGAATTCATTCGAGGGATCTACACCTCCGCGGCGCCGGACCGTGCTCTGCTGTCATGACCGCCGCGGTGCCGTTCGCGCGAGGCGGCGAACGCGGGACCGGCCGCCTGACGCGATCTGGCGGCGGCCCGAGAGGCCCGCGCGAGGTCGGGGCGTTTCGGCACGTTCACACGCTGTGACGATCGCGGGATCTCGACACCATGCGGGTCGACGCACTCTATCCAGGTTTCGTCGTTGACAGGGTGTCGGACGCGCCCTTATCGTAAAACAATGTCGAAAAGGAAAAGTGAGGCGAGTGACCTGGCCACAGATCGCGATCTGTACTTCCCGGTGGGCGCAGAGGAGAACCCCCGAGCTAATAGCGGCTCGGAACTATACAAAAGAATTCGGATCATGGAGAGTATTCGTATCGGCATTTCTGGCACAAATTCCGGCGGCACGGCCCCGCTTATCTGCCGTGAGCGAATCGACGGCGCCGTGACTGCCGCCACCGGTAAACGCCCGTGGTGAAGGCACCGCGTCGGATAGCGAACGCTGCCAGTTGACCGGTCAAAGTTCAAACTCTTTAATGATCGCCGACCCCGCAATTGCGTTGTCCAATTCCACAAAGCGTTCACGAGCAGCCCAACCGCTATAGTCGAAATATCCCCCGCGGGACATCCAAGGGCCCGCGGAGACCTTTTGAAGGGGGGTGCTGATTTCGTGCGAACACGCATCTATTTGCGTCCCCTGCGCACCCCGGGTTTCGCACTGCTGCTCACCGCTCCACTCAAGCAACAAGGAAATCAACTTCGCGGAGCCAACGTTATTGGATTGGGCGGTAGTTAATCCATTGAATATACAGCCCGGAAGTCCGACTACAGGCTGAGGGGTTTCGTTGCGAGTTGATGAATCAAACATACTATCCCGACATTATCATTTGGAAGGGTACGAATGTAACCGTAGTTAGTTGTGTTTGTCGTGTTTTATTACCTATGAAAGGATGCATCACTACGTATGTAGTCGAATAATAACGCACAGGCAAGTGGTCCGCGCACGCCGCGCCGACCCGCCTTCGTCGCCGCACTCGAACGGGCACCCGGCGATCGGGCCAGGAGCGCCCGGTCCATTCATGCAGCCGCCTAAGCAGATTCACAACCGACCGTTCGTGCTGCGCTGAATCCCTTGATCAGGAACTTCGCAACGAAAACCGTTTCTTGAGTGTGCTCGCGGCTGTTTGCAAGTTCCAGGATCTCTATTCCCTCGGTCGTTGCTCGTGCGAAGAGGATTTCGCGACACTTATCGAAGCGGGGGACGGATCTCACACCGCACGCCCCCCAGTTTCCAGTAACTCCACTTGACACCTGAGCTGATCACTTTCTCCGACGTCACTAGACTGAGCAAAACCGTTGGGTGGAGGCAAAAGCGCTCAGCCAGCCGGAAGGAGAGTTGGATTGCAACTCCACAATCCCGGTTGTCCGGCAAAGTTTTTTGAAAGTAATTGCCGGCTGACCCCACTAGAAGGCATCGCTTATGCGCATCCTCTAGCGCGCGCCCACATCTTTCCTTCCTCAGTTGAGAAACGGTCTATGAGGCATGATTCCGGGCCACGCCATCCCCCTCGGTCTCACGCGCAACCACGGGATTGTTTCTTCATTTATGGATAAGCCTGCGCAAGGTCATTTCAAGCGGTAAAGTTTGCGGGCGTTCTCGCGAAGAACCATTCTCGCCAACTCCACCGCCCGGTCGTAAGTGATTTCGTGATCGCGAATCATTCCGGTAAGAGCGATGCCGAGCGCTTCGCGGCCGGTCTTGTCGGCGACGTAGCCGGCTTCCTCCCATCCTGAATCCGGCGGCGCGAACGGATAGGCATCGGTCGCGTATAGGACTTTTTCGGGGACGTATTCGAGCCAGGCGCGAATGGTTCCCGCGACATCGCGAGGATAGTTCATGAACGTCTGCTCGGAAAAATCTGCATAGCAGTTGGGCTTGGTGAGCAACGCCGTCAACTGTCGATTGAACGGCCACCCTCCATGCAGCAGAACGAAATTTGTCTTGCGCAGCAACGGATCGTTTAAGAGCGGTTCCAATAACATTGGATTGCCGCCGCCGACGTTGAAGTATCCGCCTCCACCGGCCGCCGCGTGTATGTGAACAGCCATGCCCAGACGGCCGGATTCGACGGCGATGAATCGGAAAATATAATCCTGGAGGACCTTGTAGTCGCCCGCGCCCGTGGAATAGTATCTGCCGGCATCGGCTTTGGAGGGATTGCCCACGTCGAGCGTTCGGAGGTAGGCCATTTCGAATTTTTCGGCCACCGCCCCCGCCTTCTTATGGCGTTCGAGGGTTGCGCGAACGACTTTATCAAGATATTCGTCTATCGTGGCCGGTTTCGCGGCTACTCCGGATTCGAAGTAATATCGCTTCAGCAACTTGTCTTCAAGGGCGAAAAATGATTTCTGGTCTGAGTTTTGTATCAGCGAATCGGTAGGCAGAGGATACATCAGTGCGTCGGCAAACGGGACCCACAGGAATCGCGGGGACGGCAGACCGGGGCCGAGCGCGACTCGATTGGCGAGCATCGTCTCTATATTCAACTGGTCGAGCACCTGCACCGCGTAATCGCGGCCGTAGGTGCGCACAGCTTTAGCTTTATCGCCCCCGAAAACTGCACGGTGCGCTTCGATCAACTCGGGCGACCCGGGGCGATCACGAACCGGATCGGATTGCGCTTCAAGCGACTCGACCGGAAGAGCATCGTACTCGGTGTCGGGCTTTTCACCATCAAGCGCCGGTCGAACTGGATGGGCGTGATTATCGATGGCCTTGATGTGTGCAATCTGGGAAGCAAGTTGCGGATCGACGCGGTCGCCTTCCGGCGTGGGCGCGCACGACATGAGAGCGAAAAGTAGGAGCGCGAAGACACGAGGATTCACCCAGATTATTTTAGCTGTTATAGGGGACGCGGACGGAACCCGAATTGTCTGTCATCGGGCACGTTGCGCTGTCATGAAACGCTGCTTCCGATAGATCTCGTGGCTGGTTTGTTTTTCCGGAGATGTGGTTAATAAGGAGACACGTCAGGTCGTCAGATCCTTCATGGCAACGGGGGCCGAAGTCTAAATGGGACATTCCGAAGCCAAAGCCTGCCTCGCGAGCGCTCTTCTGCCCACGACCGCGCTGTGACGCGCAAGTGGCCAGCGGAATTCCGAGAATAAAGCACCAAAACCTGGCCGTTAGTGCTGCAAGAATGTGCGTGATAAGGGCGGTATCTGCCGGCTCTCACGGGCGCGTTGTCCTTGACTTGGAGTTCGTCCTTCAATAATCTAGGCGCATGAGTGTCAAGTTGTCGGGGCGCCTAGCGCTGTTGTTCGGCGCCGCTGCTATCCTCGCGGCGCAAACGCGCGACCCGTCTGTGTACTATTTCCCCAAGCCTCAGCAACCCCTGCCTTATATCGCGCCCATGCGGCCCTTGATCCACCTGGCGGACTTAAAGGCGAAACACAAGGGCCAGATGAATTGGACCGAAGTTGTGGTGTACGACAGCTACAACCGGGCGGAGGTGATTTCGGCCGCGCCTGGTAGTAAAGTTGCCATGCATCTGCACACTGACTCCCCGGAATATTGGGTTTTGCAGGAGGGCCGAATGCGGTTCGAGATTGAGGATCCGCCGGGGAAATTTCAAACTATCGTCGCCGCCTCGGGTGCACTGGTGTTTGTTCCGGAACGGCACCTCCATTCGTTCGAGGTTCTCGGGAACGATCCCGCCATCCGCTTCCAGGTGACATTGCCGGACGTGAATTCCGTGTTCAAAGTGAAGCCTGCTCAGGCGGGGAAGGGAATCGAATATATTCCGGTGACGTTGTCGACTGGCAACAACCCCGACGAGGTTCCGAGTCCGGACGGAAAGCCCGACCGGCTGTACTTCAACGTTATTGACATGGACAAAGAACATCCGGGTAAGAGATCGTGGGCCGATCTGGCCATTCGAAAAAATCGCGCCCACGCCAATGTGATCTGCGGTTATGCCGCCGATGTAAAGAACACACCGGGCGACCGGGGGCACTTCCACGATTTCCCCGAGATGTGGATCATTCAGCGCGGACAACTCCGGTTCGCGATCGAAGGGCTGGACCCCTTCATTGCGGGAGAGGGCGACATCGTGTACGCGCCCGCAATGCGATGGCATCTTCCGGTGCCTTACGGCGACGGACCCGCCTGCCGCCTGGCCATGACTCCTTTTCCGGCGGGTAACCACCTGTATGATCCGCCGCCGGGAGGTTCCCGTTGACCCGCCGCGACGCGTTCCGGGCTTTTTGCTCTTTTTCCGCGGCGTCGCCTTTGCTCCGCGCCCAGTCCCATGGATATTTGGGGCCGCACGGGATCCCGCTTCCACGATGATGTCCGGTAACTGCAGCCGGCAACTACGTCACTTCCGTACCTGCGTCATCTCGACCGATCTCGACCATCAAGACAGTCTCCGGGTTTTCCGTCGTCGTACGGCCAATCGTGAAAGTGATGATAATTGAATCTCCTTCCAGACGGTTCTCGCAATTTGAAGGATGCCCTCATCCTCCCGGTGCAATGTGATATCTTCTGGGCACCGTGATGAGCTTCGATATCGCCCGGGCCGCCATGCTGCGACGCAAAGTCGCCTGGCGGATCATGCCGCTGGTGATCCTGCTTTATCTGGCGGCTTATCTCGACAGAGCCAATGTCGGCTTTGCGAAGCTGCGCATGGCCCGCGACTTGCAATTCTCCGACGAGGTTTTCGGCCTGGGCATCGGCATCTTCTTCCTCGGCTATCTCACGCTGGAAATTCCCGGTGCGCTCCTCGTCGAACGATGGAGCGCGCGCAAGTGGTTCGCGCGGATTCTGGTCACCTGGGGCCTGATCTCGGCCTGCACGGCGTTTGTCAGGACGCCGATGCAGTTCTACGTTGTGCGATTTCTGCTCGGCGTCGCTGAAGCCGGTTTCTTTCCTGGCATCATCGTTTACTTCACGCACTGGTTTCCGATGCGCGAGCGCGCGCTGGCCATGTCCGGGCTGGTTCTGTCTGTGCCGCTCAGCCTCGCGATCGGCGCGCCGCTGTCGGCGCTGCTGCTCGATGTTCACTGGCGTGGTTTGTCGGGCTGGCAATGGCTGTTCATCTTCGAAGGGCTACCTGCGGTGGTGATGGGCGTGGTCACTTTCATTTGGATGACCGACCGGCCGCGCCACGCGAAGTGGCTGAGCGAGGAGGAGCGCGATTATCTCGAAGGCGTGCTGGCGCGCGAAGCCGAGGCCAAGGAAGCTGTGCGCAAGGTGAAGGTGTTTGAAGCCCTGCGTCTTTCTAACGTGTGGCTGCTCGCGCTGGGCATCTTTGCCACCAACACCGGCGGTTACTCGCTGGCGTTCTGGCTCCCGACGACGGTGAAGAGTTTGTCGGGCGGGTCGGACCGCGCGGCGCTCCTCTACAGCGGGCTTTTCTATTTATGCGGCGTGGTGGGAGTGCTTTACTCCGGTTACTCGTCAGACCGGAGCAGCGATCGCAAATGGCATTGCGTCGCGGGCCAGGTCCTCACCGGTTTGCTGCTAGCAGCCAGTACGATACACGGGCAGCCGTTCGGCCTCGTCATGGCCTGGCTCTTTCTAACTGGTTTGGTGATTAATTCGTGGTCTCCGCCGTTTTGGGCGTTGCCGACAATCACGCTCACCGCTTCGGCGGCCGCCGCGAGCATCGGCTTCATCAACATATTTGCTAACCTGGCGGGTTACCTCGGCAACCATCTGTTTGGTTTCTTGAGATCGCGGGGCATGACTGACGCGACCGGCCTGCTGTTCCTGGCCGGATGCTAACTGCTCGGCGGCATCATCGTGAGCCGCGTGCGCGTGCCTGACGAGGCCGCCTCCCGGACGACGGCCCAGGCGACCGGCCCCTGAGCGCGCGATTTCGAATATTATCAGAGTTCGTCTCGAAGAGAACCGTTATGACTCCGTCTCTGTTTGACCTGAGTAACAAGGTGGCTGTTGTCACCGGAGCCGCGCAAGGCATGGGTCGCGCGATGTCTATGGCCCTGGCCGAGGCCGGAGCCGAGCTCCTGCTGGTGGATCGCAACGAAGCTGGGGTGCGCCAAACCGCGGCGAGCATCGCCCTACTGGGCCGCCGCGCCGAGTTCGAGGTCCGCGACGTCTCCGAACCCAAACAGATACGCGAGCTGTTTCAGCGCCTGGACGCCGAGTTTGGCCGCATCGACTTCCTGGGAAACGTTGCAGGGGACGGGATTCTCGGCATGCCCGAACAGATCTCGCTCGAAGATGTGGAGCAGACCTGGCGCAACCTCGTGCTGGGCCGGTTTTGCGCCTGTCAGGAAGCGGGCCGCCGGATGCTCATGGCCGGCCGCGGCAGCATCGTCAATATTGGCTCGCTTGCCAGTGTCAGCGCGCTGGGCCGTGGCCACATCGCCTACAGCATGGCGATGGGCGCCGTGGTGCAGATGACGCGCGAACTCAGTACGGAGTGGTCCGGCCATGGCGTGCGCGTCAACGCCATCCTTCCCGCGCAGGTGCTCAATCCCGGGCTCGAAAAGCGGATGGCAGAATCGCCTCCGCTTCGCGACCAGTTCCTGAGCGGGATCCCGGCCGGCCGCTTCGGCCACCCCGACGATATCAAGGGCCTTGCGGTGTTGCTCGCCTCCGACGCGTCGCAGTGGATCACCGGCGCGCTCATACCTATGGATGGCGGCAACCTCGCGTTGAACGGCGGCGGATCGGTGCGGCATCGCCGGGAGCACGTTACCCATGACCACTGACCAAGCCTTCCTGTACCGCACGATGCGGCTGATCCGGACTACGGAAGAACAACTCGCACGTTTGCATGCTCGCGGCCTGGTACACGGCGCCTGTCACACCTACGTGGGGCAGGAGGCCGTTGCGACAGGGGTGTGTGCGAACTTGCGCACCGAGGATGCTATCTTCAGCACGCACCGCGGCCACGGCCACGCGCTTGCCAAGGGGCTGCCGCCGCACGAACTCATCGCCGAACTGCTCGGCCGCTCCACCGGTTGCTCGCGCGGGCGCGGCGGGTCGATGCATCTGTTCTCGCCCGAAATCGGCCTGATGGGCACCAGCGGCATCGTCGGCCCGTGCATCCTGCAGGCTGCCGGAGCCGGGTACAGCTTCCAACTGCTGAAGACCGATCAGGTGGCCGTCGCGTTCTTCGGCGATGGCGCCGTGAACAATGGCGCGTTCCACGAGGGCCTGAACCTCGCAGCGATCTGGAAGCTGCCCGTCTTGTTTGTCTGCGAAAACAATCAGTTCGCTACCGAAGTGCCGTTTCAGTATGCCGCTGGCAATCCGGACGTGGCTTCGCGTGCAGCCAGCTACCGGATCGCGGGGGTCCAACTCGACGGCAACGATGTGGTTGCCGTGGCCAGAGCGGCGGGTGAGGCCGTGGCGCGAGCGCGATCGGGCGACGGTCCGACCCTGATCGAATGCAAGACCTACCGTACCCGTCCGCACGCGGAAGGCATGGGCGACTACACCTATCGTACTCGCGAGGAGGTTGCCCGATGGCGCGAACGGTGCCCTATTCAGCGCTACCAGGCCGCACTTCTGGAAAGCGGGCAGGCCGGCGCCGCTGAATTCGATGTCTTAGATGCCGAGGTGAACGACAGCGTGTTGGCTGCGAGCGACGCAGCAGAGAAGGCGCCATGGCCCGACGCGTGCGAGGCGATGGCGCACGTCTATGCGTCTCCCGCCACGGAGCCGCAGAGTCCCGAGCCCGGTGATGCGGCCGGCGCCGGCCGGGAGGTCTCCTTTGCCGCCGCCACGCTCGAAGCGCTCGACCACGAGATGGGCCTCAACCCACACATCTTCGTCCTGGGCGAAGGCATCGGCGCGCGCGGCGGAAACTTCGGCACCACTTTGGGGCTGTTTGCCAAGTACGGCGCCGAGCGGCTCCGCGATACGCCCATTTGCGAGCGCGGCTTCGTCGGCCTCGCTTGCGGCGCGGCCATGACCGGCAGCAGGCCAATTGTCGACTTTATGTTCGTGGACTTCATTAACGATGCATTCGGCGAGTTGGTCAATCAGATTGCCAAGATGCAGTACATGAGCAGCGGCCGCCTCAAGATGCCGGTGTTGCTCCGCGGATGCATCGGCATCGGCCATTCCGCCGCGACGCACCACTCAGGCAGCTATTACGCAATCTATAGCCACCTCCCCGGTCTGCGTGTGGTGGTGCCTTCGACACCCTACGACGCGAAGGGCCTGTTCACTCGCGCTCTGCGGTGCGACGATCCGGTTTTGTTCCTCGAGCCCCGCGAGCTGATGTCGGTCAAAGGCCGCGTACCGATCGATTGCTATGAGATCGAATTCGGCAAGGCGCGCATTCGTCGGGAGGGAACGCAAGTCACTGCGGTGGCCATTGGCCAAATGGTTCCGCGCACTCTGGCCGTGGCGAATGAGTTGGCCGAACGAGGGATCTCGGTGGAAGTGCTCGACCCGCGCACGGTGTCACCGCTCGACACAGCGGCGATTTTGGCTTCCGTGCGTAAGACCGGCCGGCTGCTGGTGATCGACGAGTCGTTCGGCCCCTGCGGCCTCGCGTCGGAGATCGCGGCGCAGGTGGCCGGCGCGGGCTTTGACGATCTCGATGCTCCGATCCGCCGCCTCCATGGCGAGTTCGCTCCAACATCCTACAGCCCCACCCTCGAAGCCGCCATGATCCCGAACGCCAGGACCATCGCCGCCGCAATCGAGGATCTGGTGAACGAGTAGGTTCCCGCGCCATGCCGATCGAAATCACAGTTCCGCGTCTTGGCTGGTCGATGGAGGAAGGCACGTTCGGGGGCTGGCTGAAGCAGAATGGCGACCATGTGTCCGCCGGCGAGCCGCTGTTTGCCGTGGAGAGCGATAAGGTGACCATGGACGTCGAGTCGCTCGATAACGGTATCCTCTACTTACCACCCGGCGCGCCTGAGCCGGGGGGGATCATAGTCGTGGGCCAACGCCTGGGATTCTTGCTTGCTCCGGGTGAGCCTGCGCCAGAAATGATCGGCGCCCGGCAACCGGGTGCGGGTTCGCTGCCCGGATTGGTCCTCTCGACGCAGAGTCCGTCCGTGCTTGCCGATACTCCAATGCGAAACAGGCGCACTCCCGTCACGCCGCGCGCACGCCGCGTCGCCGCCGGGCTTGGCGTCGACACAACGCTTTTGCGCGGCAGCGGCCGGGGTGGGCGGATTCGCGAAGTGGATGTGCGCGCCGCTAGTTCGAGGCTCGCTGCGGCAGCGGGCGCGGTTCCCATCACTACTCTGCGGCGTACCATCGCCAGACGTGTGATGGAGAGCCTGCAGAATACCGCGCCGGTGACGCTCACCACTCGTGCCGACGCCACCGCGCTGGTTGCGCTGCGGAACCAATGGAAGCTCGTCCCGGCTGCTGGACCGGTGCCGTCTTACACCGATATCCTTGCCAAGCTGGTCGCCATCGTCTTCGAAAGCCATCCCGCACTGTTCGGGCGTTGGGAGTCTGACCGAATCGTTCTGTCCGGCAAGGTGCACATTGGCATCGCAGTCGACACCCCGCAGGGCTTGCTGGTACCGGTGCTTCGTGACGTCTCCGCATCGAGTCTCGCGGACCTGGCTCGCCGTTCTCGCCAGTTAATCGACAGTGCCCGGGCACACCGGCTGCATGTCGAGGACTTTGCAGGCGGCACGTTCAGCATCACCAATCTCGGCAGATTCGGCATTGACGCGTTTACTCCGATCATCAACTTTCCGGAAGCCGCCGTGCTTGGAGTCGGCGCAATTCGCAGAGAGCCTGTTGTGTTAGAGAGCGGCGAGTTGGCCGCACGCGACCAGATGGCGCTGAGCCTGACGTTCGACCATCGGATTGCCGATGGAGCCGTGGCCGCGCGCTTCCTCCAGGCCCTGGTCCACTTGGTTGAAGCACCACCGCCCGCCGTGCATTGCCCTTAATATGGCGCGTCGTAATAGCTGTTTGGCAAAGACCTTGCGCCTGGCAGTCTTTGCTCAACCGCCCGCACGAAGGCGGGGCCAGAAGCCTGAATGAGCAGGTCACGAAGGCCAGGTTACGGAAGATGCTGGGAATCTGAGCCTGGGCGGCCATCTCACTCGTATAGCCTCGGAACAGAACAATGTCTCGCCAACTCGTATTACGCGATCCCAAACAGCCGCAAGTGGCCTGACGTTCGGGCTCCCGATAACGTGCGTGAGCCCCGGTTGACTGCGCGACCCGGCAGGTTATATAGTTGCAGTGATTTGAGAGGATTCAAATGTTCTTCCGTAATCACTTCGTTGTGACCGCGTACATGGCGGCGCTCTGCGCCATCCCCAATCTGGCCGCCCAGCAGACGACCCAAGACGGGATCCGCCTGGAGAATGCGATCAACAAGCCGGAACGTCCCTATCGCCCGGCTGGATTTTCTGACCCGCGCGATAACGGTCCCCATATCGCAAAGGGCTTCGGCAAGCGCGACCGGCGGCTTGTCTACGTGGCTCTGCCGGGTGGTTCAGCCGGCGGGCAGTTCTCGTCCGAAATGAACGGAGTCGGTATTGTCGTCCTGGACGTGGATCGCAATTTTGAGTTCGTCAAGCGAATTCCCACCTGGAACGTGCCGGCGAGCATGAGTCCGGAAGAGGTGTCGGGAGTCGCTGCCAGTCCGGCTACTAACATGATCTATCTGGCGACCCGGGGCCGGCTCGCAGCCTTCGACCTGGCGACCGAGAAAAAGGCATGGGAGAACACCTATGACGGGACGTGCTGTGAGCGTCCCGAGCTTACACCGGACGGCAAAACGTTGGTAGTGGGCTCAGACCTGAAAGACTTCTGGTATGTTATCGACGCGCAGAGCGGGGCCTTGCAAGGCAAAATCCAGGCGCCTAAGAGTATGTTCGCCCACAACATGGCGCTCAGTGCCGATGGGAAGACCGTCTTTATGGCCCCCAACGGAGTCACCATGACGGTGGGCGACGTGCCGTCGAGGAAGGCCATCAGAACCATCACCTTCTCCGACCATGTGCGCCCCTTCGTCATCAACCATGACGCGACCCGGGTTTACGCCAACCTGAACAACCTGCTCGGCTTTGAGATCGCTGACGTCAGGACGGGCGAGGTCATCAAGCGGATCGAAGCTCCGGCTGAATTGTGGAAGGCAAAATGGGGAGATGTGAACCAGCATTTCTTCGGTCACGGCTGTCCCAGTCATGGCATCGCCCTCACGCCGGATGAAAGCGAGATCTGGGTGGTGGACGACATCAACTACGGTGTGCTGATCTATGACAACACCGGCCAATGGCCCGTACTCAAATCAAGTTTCCCGACCACTGCTTCCGCCGACTGGATCACCATGGGAATCGGCGGGAAGTACGCCTTGCTTTCTTCGGGAGACGTTGTCGAAGTGAAATCCAAGAAGATCGTCGCCCAGATGAAGGACGAGTACGGAAAGGCCATGCACAGCGAAAAGGTTCTGGAGATGGCGTTCTCCAACGGAAAGCTGGTGCAGACTGTGAGCCAGTTCGGCGAAGGCATCCCCAGCGCGGTTCAATCGAGGCTTGCCGGCCGCGACTTGACCTCTAACAGAAAGTGACTCTCGGACGTTGGTCGTGCGTGGCGACCGCCGCCTGCATCGCGGCCGGGGTAGTGGCAGCGACGGCCGCGGCTCCCAATCCGGATCTGCAAGCCGTACAGGCAGTGTGCGGGCGTTGCCACATTACCGCCGTGTTCCTCAACAAGCCCCGATCCTGGGACCGATGGAACGACGTCTTTGCCGACATGACGCAACGCGGCGCAAACGGAACGGACGAGCAACTCGAGCGGGTGACCAGATTCTTTCTGGAGAACCTCACGCTCGTGAACGTCAACACCTCTGCGGCCGAAGAATTGGCGGGGGTTCTCGGTGTAAACGACGAGGTGGCGCAGGACGTCATCGCGCGAAGGCAGCGCCAACGTTTCTCCAACATCGACCAACTGCGCGCTGTCCCTGGCGTCAATATCGAGAAGCTAAAGGAACGAAAGAGCCGCATTCAGTTCTGATCCTCTCCTCGACCTTATCCGCGAATAACGATGGCTGATCGAAGGTAGCGTGATCAACTTCTAGCCCGACTCGGAGTGCCGGAGCCGGGCGACGTAGGCCGGGTTTCTGTTGGCACTTAAGACCATCGTGAATGGCAAGGTCGCCAGCGGCGCAGTCTCAGGGCACCAGCAGGATGCGTTCGGTCGTGGCGGCTTCTACCGCGGCGCGCGAAAACGGCATCGGGTGGTAAATACCGTTGTCCCATCCGCCAATGAGATCGTCGTAATGTGGGCTGGCGGGATCTCCTGATTCGCCTGGCACGTTGGTCATCATCGAGCGGTCCCAATCTGCGAGGTCCAGAACTTGGCGGTATGACGCGCCGTTGGTCTGCTGGAATCCGGCGCCGCTGGTCGCGTTCACCGTGTTTGCGTCTCCCGGTCGGGCGATGGGGCCGCGGTTGAAGGTGGCCACGCCCAACGGGTGCTGAAAGGTGACGCTGTGCAGCCGCCCCCAGCTCCACGCTGAAGGGTCCGGGCCCATGCGGCGGCCGATGTCCTCCAAAGCCGCAGATAACGAGTCCGCCAACGCCCGTGCGTTGGGCTCTTTTTCGAGCGCTGCCAGCACCCGTTCCAAGCTCACGCGCCGGCCCAGCGTTGCGCCGAAGATAGCCTCCGGAAGGTGGCTCGTCCATTCCTCGTACACCAGCGCGGCGCGAGAGTCTCTGGTCACCCGCGCGTCCCAGGCAAGCACCTCCCGAACGGTTCCGGCCAACGCAGGAGGTGCCGTCCACTTGCGCAGCACGGCCTGAAAGCGGCGTGCCGGCAGCGACATGACATCCTGCTGCATCCTTTCAAAATCCGCTACGCTGAATTTCGTGCCCGTGCTCAGCATCTCGCGAATCCTCATGAACCGGAACGGCAGCGCCCACTCATAGCCCAGCGGTATGCGGTAGCCCGGCGGCAGAATGTTGTGGTTTGCCGTAGCAACGAAATGGGCGGCTGGGTTGTACAGGTGCGGCTGCTCGGCTAGCGCGCGGAATCCGCTCCACTCGTACTCGCCGGAGGCCCCCGGCACTGGCAGTAGCCCCGACCAATTTCGCCGGATGGGCGCCAGCCCTGAGGCCTGCCAGCCGATGTTGCCGTCTACGTCCGCGTAAACCAGGTTCTCCGATGGCACCTTGTAACGCTCCGCAGCTTTTAGGAATTCTTGCCAGTTGTCTGCGCGCGCCAACGAAAGCGCGGCCAGGTACCCCGCGCCACCGGGTTCCGCGCCGACCCACCGCAGCGCGAACGCGCGGTGGCGAGCGCGGTCCGTGTAGATCACAGGCCCGTGTACGGTGTACTCCAGCGTGACCGTAACCGGCTCGTGGCGGCCCTTCACTGCGATAGCCTCGTGTTCGGTCTCGATGCGCCGCCACTGGCCTTTATACAGGTATTCGTTGGGGTCCTCGGGCTTGAGCGTTTCGACATACAGGTCCGCCTGATCAATGCCCACGATAGTGAATCCGAAGCCGACGCGGTCGTTGTGGCCCACGGCGATGCCGGGCAAGGCTGGTTCCCCGGCGCCGAAAGCGTTCCAGCCGGGACCGACCAGATGAAATGTTTTACGGAGCGACGGAATCTGCACCGGTCGATGCGGGTCATTTGCCAGGATGGGCTTGCCGGTGACCGTCATACTGCCGTCAACCACCCAGTTATTGCTACCCTGCTCTGCGGACCGGAACGGCCCGGTAGTCTCATCGTAAGCGCGCAGCACGTCCGGCGTAATGTCCGCCAGGTCCAGACCATGCGGAATTTCGATGGGGATGTCCGGATCGGGCGGGAGATTCTTCTGGACTATGTTCAAGCCGAAACGCTGGATGTCCTGCGCACGGGACACTTCGCGCGCGATATTTCGAACCATCACGAGCCCGGCAACGCGCGCTGCACAATCCTCCGGGATCCAAAGGCCCGGATCGTAACCGGCCACACGGAATTCCTGGGGGCGTTGGCCATTGAGACCACGGATGTACGCGTTGATCCCGTGCACGAAGGCGGTGACGATCTGTTTCGCGTCGGGTGCGTAGGCTTGCCACTCGCGGTTCCAATCGCCGCGGTAGCGCACGGCGCGAGCCAGGCGGTCGCGATCCAGTGCCTTCTCGCCGAAGACCTCCGCGAGCTTGCCCGTGCCGGCGCGGCGCCATAGGTCAATCTGGAAGAGGCGGTCGCGCGCGGTGATATAGCCCTGCGCGAAGAACAGGTCGTCGGTCGTTTTGGCATAGATATGCGGTACACCCCATCGGTCGCGCAGAATCTCGACCGGCTGGTTCAGCCCAGGCGCGACGATCCGCTCCGCGCCCGCAGCGGCGCCGCTAACAAGAAGAACAGCTACGATTGCCCGCACCGAAACATCTTATCGCTTACAGCCAGGGGTAGTGCCACCCCGGGGTTCAAATACTCCGACATCACCCTCGCTCGAAGCTCGATTCCACTCCCGATCCGAAGCTTCAGTAAACGACATCGCGAGAGACAGCCATCGTTGACGCAATGGTTGTTTCATCCCGGTTCCTACAGACGCCTTGCACGACGGCTCGCCGCACGGCTCAGCAACGACTTCCGAGCCGCGACCGTTCAGGGAGTGGTTACGCGAGCTTATGCAACTTGGTACCAGCTCGCGATCGGGTAGGCGAAGCTTGTTTCGCATGCGGAGCCACGCTTCACGCGGCAGATCTCCGAAACGGCCTTCGGTTTCGGAGGTTTCGGTCTGAACTTACCAGCTTTCGCGATGAGGGCCGTTCGACAGTTGCTTTAAACAAGCAAATCCTGCACGACGTGACCCGCAACGTCAGTAAGGCGAAAATCGCGGCCGGCGTAACGATACGTGAACTTCTCGTGATCGAAGCCAAGCAATCGAAGAAGGGTCGCATGTAGATCGTGCACGTGTACCTTATTCTCCGCCGCCGCAAAACCGAACTCATCCGTCGCACCGTAGACGAAGCCCTTCTTCAACCCGGCGCCGGCAAGCCAGATCGTAAATCCGTACGGATTATGATCTCGTCCATTTGACATCCCCGAATTCGCCCCCAGGTCCGGCAGTTCCACCGTTGGCGTCCGTCCAAATTCTCCGCCCCAAAGCACCAGAGTATCCTCGAGCATCCCGCGCTGCTTCAGATCCTGCAGCAGTGCTGCGATCGGCTGGTCGCACTCCCGCGCAAGCCGCCCGTGATTGGCTCGGATGTCATCATGGCTATCCCAAGGCTGACCCTGCCCGTGCCACACCTGCACGAAACGCACGCCACGCTCCAGCAAACGCCGCGCGATCATCATCTGCCTTGCCTGCAGCCCTTCGCCATAGAGCTTCAGAATACTGGCAGGCTCCTTGGTAAGATCAAACGCGTCGTCAGCCTCCATCTGCATCCGGTACGCCAGTTCGAATGATTGCACGCGCGCCTCCAGCAGCGCATCATTCTGACGCCGCTCCTGATAGCCGCGATCGAGTTCGCCCAATAGATCAAGCTGCCGCCGTTGATCCGCGCGCGTCGTGTAACGGTTCCGGATATTCTCGATCAGCTTATCGATCTGTGTCTCGCGCGTATCGATGTAGGTCGCCTGGTAGGCCCCGGGCAGAAACGCCGACCGCCAATTCTGATTCCCTTGCGTCGGCAGCCCATCCGGGCAGAGCACAATGAACCCCGGCAGATTCTGATTTTCCGAGCCGAGCCCATACGTCACCCAGGAGCCAAAACTCGGGCGAACCTGCCGGATATCGCCACAGTTCATCATCATCAGCGACGGCTCATGATTCGGAATGTCAGTGCACATGGATCGCACCACGCACAAGTCGTCCACGCACTCGCCGACCTTTGAAAATATCTCGCTTACCTCAATACCACTTTGCCCATACTTGCGGAAGGCAAAAGGGGAGGGAAACGCCGCCCCAGTACGCCGCTCCGTCTTGAGCGTGATCGGAATCGGCTTACCCGCGTACCTGGCAAGTGAGGGCTTCGGATCGAAAGTGTCAACGTGCGACGCCCCTCCGTTCATAAAAAGATGCAAAACGCGCTTCGCCTTCGCAGGCAGCGGGGGGTTCTTGGGCGCCAGCGGATTCAGCGATGGAGGAACGCTTTCGTTTGCGCTCAGCGTGCCGGCCAGTGCCACCATACCCATCCCCATGCCGGTACGCGTAAGCATCTCGCGGCGAGTCAAGTAAACGTGTTGAGGTTTCATGCCATCATCCTTAATCCACAAATGCGAATTCATTCGTGCCAAGCAACACTTGTGCGTAGCGTGCCCAAACATCCAGTGGTGCGGGCACCGGGCCGGCGAAGTCATTCTTCGAATTCCAACTCTGTGCTCCAACGTTGATCGCCGGCGACCACGAGAACGCGTCGTTCTCGGGATCGCGCCGGCCGTCAACAATGAAGTCGATCGTGTCGCCCTTCTCGACATGCAACCCGCTCAACTTCGTCTCGGCGCTCGAACCGTTTACAGTCCATGACGCCAGTTCCCCATCGCGGCTCGACACGATGCGCCCACGCACGCCGTCGCCATAAGGCACAGCACCCTGCCCATGCCGTAGCGTTCCTTCAATAGCCAGCTTTCCCGCGACCGGGCTCACCCACCGCAGCACGACCGCTTGCTCCGGTCTCTCCCCGGGTTCCCCACCGGCCGCGCGCAGCACAGCTTTGCCAAAGTTTCCCGCCGGCAAAACCGATCCGCCCTGCCAGTGCTCGTCAACGAACGTCGGAAAAGGAGTGAACGACCCATTACCGCCAATGCCGTACTGCCATGGAGACGGCGCACTGACGGCAGCGGTCTCTTCGTCGCGCTGGGCCACAAATTTCAGCCCGAGATTTAACTCGCGAGGTTCCGGCTCACGCCCAAAGATCCATCGGAAAATCTGCCGCACGCGCCCCGCCGCATCGCCTCCGTTCAGACGGGCCGCAATCGCCCGGCTCTGCTCTGCGACAAACGGGCTATTCAGAAAGAACAAAGCCTGCTGCGGAACCGTCGTCGTAAAACGCATCGGAACGTGCTGATCCGGGGAAGCAAAATCGAACGCACTCAGCAAACCCGGAACCCGTCCTCGCTCGATGAACCCGTATACCGACCGCCTCGGTACCGAAGGCTGAGCCGTAAGGGAGAACGGCAGTCCCCCGACGGTCAGATCCAAGCGCCCCGCAACCGCCAGCATCGCATCCCGCAGACACTCAATCTCCAACCGCTGGCGGTTCATTCGCCACAACCATTGATTTTCCGGATCAGCCTTGCGCCCTGCATCGTTATCGGCGCTCGACTGCCGGTAAGTCGCGGACATGACGATCAACCGGTGCATGTTCTTGATTGACCATCCCGATTGCATAAACCGGACAGCCAGAAAGTCGAGCAGTTCCGGATGTGTGGGAGGGTCACCGCGCATCCCAAAGTCGCTTGGTGTGCGAACCAGTCCCGCGCCGAAATGATGCATCCATATCCGATTCACCATCACCCGCGCGGTCAGTGGATTCTCCGGATCCACAATACTTCGCGCGAGATCGAGCCGCGCGCTACCTTCGGTATACTCGTTGCCGCCCAAACACGAAAGGAAGTGAGGAGGCGCGAGCGGCCCGGGATTGTTTGGATTGCCGCGTAGAAACACATGCACCGGCTTCGCGTCCGGCACATCCTCTACTGCCATGGCACGCGGAGCCGCCCCGTCGTAAGCAGCCTGGGCCAACATGGCCCCATATCGTACGCGAATGGAACGAGTATTATTGCTGTCGCCTTCCGTGAAGATCAGTTCGAACTCTTCCACCGGCACATCGACCGGCGACCTCGGCCCGCGCATCACCGCACGCCAGCGCTCTTCCTCGGGGTCGGCGAACGGCTCCGCGCGATCATGTTGCGCCAGCTTCGCCGCGTAGGATGCCGCAAGTTCCTTCAACGACGCCGCGGAGCGCCCGGCCGCCGCATGCCAAGCCCGAAACACGGGCTCGCCCGACGACTTCGATTCCGCCAGAAACTTCCGCCACCGGTTCAGCATATACAGATTCAATTGCCGGTCGCGCACCAATTCTTCGACCGCGGGATTGCTCAACCCCTCCGAGTCATGCACGGCCAGGAGATAATCGACCGTTTGAGTCTTGAAGAACGCGATCTGCTCCTTATTGCGCCGCACACGGTACTCCTGCAAGGCATCTTGAATATTTTCCAGCCGCTGGTTATAAAGCTGCTGCTTCGGCGTCAAGGGACCCGGCTTTCCCAAGAGCGGCAATTCCGCCGGCGGGCGAATATTCGACAGGATCGAATACAGCGAATAGTAGTCCGCGCTGGGAATCGGATCGAACTTATGATCATGGCACCGCGCACACGCCACCGTCATCCCGAGCATCCCGCGAGCCACCGCGTCGATCCGGTCATCCACCGTTTCGGGATAACTCTTGGGAAACTCACGGCCTAAACTCAAGAACCCGAGCGCGGCAAGGTTGCGCGGTTCGATCGATCTCACATGATCGGCCGCGAGTTGATACAACAGAAACTTGTCGTAAGGCAGATCTTCGTTGAACGCGCGGATCACCCAATCGCGATACGTATACGACCACGGATACCGCTGCCCCGCATTCACCGAATCGTTCACCGAATCGGCATATCGCGCAACATCCAGCCAGTGCCGGCCCCATCGCTCCCCGTAGTGTGGTGACGCAAGCAGCCGGTCGACCAGTCGCGCATATGCCTTCGGCGAGTTGTCGCCAACAAACGCGTCGATCTCCTCTGCTGTTGGTGGCAGCCCGATCAGATCGAAGGTTACCCGCCGAATCAGCGTCCGCTTATCGGCTTCCGGTGAAGGCGCCAAACCTTTCGCGGCAAGTTTCTCCCGAATAAAACTATCGATATCGTCATGCCCGGGCACCACCCGCGGCTTTTGCAACGACCAGAGCACAACCTTTTTCTTCGCGGCCGCAGGTGCATCGGCGGGTAGTGCAGCACCCTCCCGAACCCACATTTCGAAATCAGCCACCACATCCGCCGGCAGCCGATTTCCCGGCGGCATCTTAAGCTGCTTGTCGGTATAGCGTATTGCCCGGATCAATTGGCTGTTATCGGGATCCCCGCTCTGCACCACCCGCCGGAGGCCCTCCGCTGTATCGAGCGCCAATCCCGCCTGGGGCGACGCCAAAGCCGAGCCGTGGCAAGCCGAGCATCTCGACACCAGGACCGGCCGGATCTTCTTCTCGAAAAGTTCCAGCGCCGGGCTCTGTGCCTGAGCCGAAACGGCGAGCGCCGATAGAAAGACTCCGAGCCGGAAGAAGTGAGCGTCCACTCCGACCACTTTAATGGAGCGCAATTGCCGCCGCAACCGTGGTCCAGAACCTTGCAGCGTCCATCGGGGCCACTATTCCGGCAGACCGCAGCGGCTCTAACCCCAATACGGTTCACTTAAGGGCTGTCTGTACGCCCGACAGGTGCTCTGGCGCAGTCTGCTGATGCAGACGGCGTTTTTGCGGAAGGAAGCCAATTTTTGATAAGTGGCTGTCTTTATCTTTAGTTATCCGGAGAGCGGCAAGTGCAGCGGTTTTGGGTTTGTGCACCTTTGTGCGTGAGGCTGCGCGGAGGAGCGCCCCTGGGGTGCAACGAAAAAACGAACTCCTGTTCGGTCTGAGGGTGGGAATCTCAGGCGGGGCGGTTTGGTTTCTGGCAATGAGGTGGGATGCACACAGGGTGGGGTTGGGGGGGCGGGTTTCGCGCGGTTTTGCGGATCGAAAGCCTTGACCGCCAAAGCGCGGACACCCCAGGAAATGAAAATTGGGACCGAACACAGCTCGCGCGAGTTGTACGGACGTAAAAGAGAAAAGGCAAGGGCCGCAGGGATGAACACAGATGAACGCAGATAAGCCGAAGATTTGAGGTGACTTGCCACCCTTCTCGCACCGGCGTTGCGCGATATTTTCGGAAGAAGCCAATTTCTTCTAAGTAGTAATGATTTGTTATGGTTATGCGGGTCCCGTTCACTGGCGGAGGTTGTTCGTTTGTGCACCATTATGCAGAGGATGCGGAAATATGAGCGCGCACCAAGCCGCCAGACCCATGACCCGGACAGGAGGAGATGAAAGAAGCGCAAGAGGGCGGATGCGGGCACGTTCCACGCCGGGACCGGTTTCGGGGACTTTCTTTATCGCCAGCTTTATCGCCAGCGGTGTCGACGGCGGATCTTGCGATTTCCTGGTATGCAAGCTTCCATCTCTTTAGCGGTGGCGCGGCACGTCCGGCAGGCGAGGCGGTAAAGACGGGAAACGTCGGCAAATGGCACTCCTCAAATTTCAGAAAGGTCGCGCGCGGGCGACCGGCGGACGGCACACCTTGGCCGTTCTACTTTGAGGTTGACATGCGACGACAAGGTTATTGAGCAGGCGGCGGCTATGTCGTTGTGATGAGGGGGCAGAAATGGGCTAACGGCTGGTGACTGGCATGCGGGTCAGTTTGCAGAGTGCACAGACTGGGAGGGGCGTCTATGGGGAGTAATAATCGTGAATGAGTGCAACCCGCGTCAATCCAACCATTTCTCCGGTTCTATTCCGCTGCCCTCCATGATTGCCCTCATCGTGCCGAGTGGAAAAATGCGGCCTCGATGGTGAGCGACGATCACTTGCTTGCCGCTGATCGGATGACGCCACTTCTGATGGCTGCCGGAGCTGCCGACTCGCTCAAAGCGGTTTAGGCGAAGAATTTTTTATTACTTGGTCCGAAGTGAGCCTGGGCGTTCCGCGTTCACCCAACCGTCACCTCGATGAGCTTGGCATGCTGCGGCAGATCGAGGTGGGCGGGCTGAAGATAGAGGCGAATCGCCTCTTCAATGTTCTGATGCGCCTCTGCTTCGGTGTCTCCTGCTGAAGCGCAGCCCGGAAGTTCCGGACAGACGGCAGAATAACTCTTTGCAACCAGATCGTATTCGAGAACCACGCGAAACTTCATAAAACCAGTATACGGGGACTCGCTTCAGGTCCATCTATCGGCTGTAGGCGCGTTCATGGGGACTGGTCGAGACGCCATCGGAGTTCTCCGTTAGTTTGAATCTCTGATATCAGGGGAAAGCAGTCTCAATATCACGCCCACCATAGAAAGCGCGTAGGATCGTCACCGTGTCGCCGTGGATATGGAATGCGATCTCGGCGCGGCGTTCGAAGCCCAGAATTCGTAAGCCGGGGCGCAGATCCTCACGCCTCGTTCCACGGTTCGGAAACAACGAAAGGCTGCGGCAACATTCCTCGATTCGGTCGATATAGCCTATCGCGCGTTATGTTTCACTATTGATAGTGAAAAATACAATGAAACAGAATGCAATGCAAATGTTCAGAAACTTTTAGGGAGATTAGGAGACCCTCCGCGACCCTCTGCGGCTCGGCGTCTCCGCGGTGGAGTTCAGGCTTCCCGCGTCAGATAAGTAGGAGTTTTCGGAGGCAAGCAGTCCGGCAATGGGATGATCTGTGGATTACCGCAGAGGCGCCGAGCCGCAGAGAAACCCGCGGAGGAGGTCGTTGTCCAGGGACCTCTGAAATGACAACAGACGAAACCTGGACGTTCCCGCAGCAGGCCGGCACGACGCTCAATGCGAACAAAAGAGTTAGCCCTACAATTTTGCGCCAGAAAGTAGCTAGTCAAATGTCGGGCCAACTCCGCTCTTCGGAATGCCCCTCAGTTTCGCTCCAAATGCCAGCGCTCCAATTCCGCGAGCGTCATGAAGGAAATTCCTAGAAGGCGACCGCTGACGTGACCGCGGAAAAGATGGGCACGAGAATCGCCCTTAAAAAGCGTCGACACGACGTCGGTGTCGACTATCGCCGCGTTCATGCCGGGCGTTTTGCCGGAGCGCCTTTGCTTCGCCACTCGCGGAGCATTGCCGCAAACTCTTCAACCGACTCGTCGTCGCTCGCAGAGTGACCGAGTAAAGCCTCGAAATCAGTGATTGCGTGAACGCCTTGGGACCCGGCGAGTTCGCCGAGCGACTGCCCAATCCGGGGAACGACGTACGTCTATCGTTACTAATCTCGGAATTGAGCAGTGAGCGGTCCCTTTCCCATTAAGTTGACGTGACGGGGACCACACGTTCGAAAATTAGGGAAAACAAGATCAAATCGTGCATCAATGGACGCAGCGGCCTGTCGGGCATCAATCATTATCCCGCCAGTCCGTTCCCATGCCCGTGGTCGGACTGTGATAATGTCAGCACAATTTTCGGCATTCGCCGCGGTCACTTACGCCTCCAGCCACTCCAATCGTCGCGGTTTCCAGCCGAGAATCCGCTTCGCCTTCGCATTCGAGGCCCCACTCAGCTTCGTCGCGTAATACACCGCATCTTCCCCTCCAATTGCCGCCGCTTCCGCCTCGCTCATGTGCGGGGGCACTGGAGCACCCACAAACTTAGCAAATGCCGGCAGCCACACGGCCTGCGGCGAAGGGTCATCATCCACCAGGTTGTACACTCCCGGCTGCGCCGCCAGCAGCGCCACCGTTGCGGTCGCCGCATCGTGGATATGCACAAACGACGACACGCCTTCGCCCTTACTCACCACCGCATTCTGTTGCCGCATTACCATGTTCGCCGCCGCCTCGCCGGGGTAATACCACGTCTTCGGCCCATAAAAAAATCCGTATCGCAGTGCCACACCCTCAATTGCATCGGAACCGAACAGCCGCGCCTCCAGTTCCGTATACGTCCGCGCACTTGCCGCCACACTCGGGCTCGCATTTACATCCAACGGAGACGACTCATCCGCCAGCGTCCCTGCCGCTGCCTTTAAGAAGAATCCGCTCGACTGCTGTAGATACCGCCGCACACCGCTCACGTGCGCCGCTCGAAACAAATTCCCTCCGCCCTCAATCCTTAGCTTCCTATCGCCCGCAGCGTATTTCGGCATATCACCCGGCGCCCTCGGCAGCGACGTCAATTCGTCGATGACCACTTCCGCTTTCGACCGCCGCAGCGCGGCCTCCACCGCCGGCGCATCGAACGCGTCCACGATCACCGCCTCGGCTCCCTGGCCCTCCAGATACTTCGCGCGCGCCTCGCTGGTTGTCATCCCCACCACTGAGTGTCCCCGCTCCAACAACTCCGCAATCAACGGTTCGCCAATCGCTCCGCTCGCCCCTGCCACAAAAACACGCATCGTCTGCTCCTCTCAACTCCATCGCTTAATAACCAAACCGTCGCTATGAACATGGTACGACCAGCTGACTCACTGAGTTCGAGCGCAGCACACGGAATCAGCAATCCCCGGACGAGTGACGCTCCCACTCGGAGAATGCTGGGCTGTGGGCGGTGGCGGCAGATTCCTCCCGTGAAACGCCGCCCACGGAATCAGTACCGAAAAGTCGCCTAGTCCGTAGTCTGGGCGATGCGGCATTTGGCCGTGTGACGCCTACTGTGGAAGTACAATGAGGCGGACGACCGGGAGGAGCTACCGGCAGTAAGTCTTTGGCTGTTCTTTCCTTTCTTTCCGGGGGCAGGCACCGGGCTATGCAGGGCTCAGTACGTTAAGTGAACAGCATTGGCTCCAACCCTCGTGATTCTGGGCGCGTCATTCTGGGCGCGTCCGGGGCCGATGAGCTTCGCCGCCCCCTTCAGGCCCTCAAAAACTTATAAAATTGCATATACCCCCAAGATTAAGATATGGTACCCAGCAATTCTCATCATCGCCGGCCGGCCGCGGCGCTGCTCGCTCTGCTTTCGGTCTGCGGCATCCTGACCGCACGATTCCTGCTCGCGCAACCCGCCGCACCCAAGTCAGTGGCCCTCCAATCGACATTCGGAGAATATGTCAAACCCTTCTTCGAACGAAACTGCATGACGTGCCATAACTCGAATGTAGGCACGGCCGGCATCCGCGTCGACCAACTTGACGCCAGCCTCGAGGACCGGCACATCCCCATGTGGGAGGCCATCCGCCGGCGTCTGCGGGAAGGTACCATGCCGCCCAAAGGCATGCCCCAGCCTTCCGCCGTCGATCGCCAGCGCATGGTCGACTGGATCGACAACGCCCTCGAAGTGGCCCGCCTGCGCCCGGCGCCAAAGAACGGGCTCGTTCGCCGCCTGACCGTCGCGCAGTATCGCAACACGCTGCGCGAACTGCTCCTCCTCGATGACGATCTCACCGGCGGCCTTCCCCCCGACGCTGTTTCCAAGGATGGATTCCTCAACAACAAAGACACCCTGCAGCTTTCGCCGCTGCTGACTGAGGCCTATTTCGAGATCGCCGAAACCGCGCTCAACCGCGCCATCGTCACCCCCACGCAAAAGCCCCGAATCCAGAACTTCCGCATGGACCTCGGCGCCGGCATCAATCCCGCGCCGCTTCCCGAAAAACTCCTCCTGGGCGCCGACAACATGCTGCTCGAGAACCCCGACTTCGTCGTCACTCAGGTGACGCCCGTCAAGCCCTTCGCATTCGAACCTCTGATCATGCGCACGAAATACCGCTTCATTGAAGGCTATCGCGGCAACGATACCGTCCGCGGCTGGCGCGATTTCGACAGCATCTATCACGCCGTCTTCGCTGACATGCGCGGCAGCCGCGGCTATCCCAAGGGCAACCCGTACGATCTGGTTCCCCAGGGGCTTTTGCTCCGGCCCGCCATCCCGACCGACGAGCTCTTCGACGGCGAAGGCACCTACGGTCCCAAGACAAATTTCAAAGTCTCTGTACGCGAACTCCCTGACGACGGCCGCTTCCGCGTCACCGTCACCGCCGCCAAATATGATGACGGGCTGCTGCTCGACCCCGGCGCGGCCCCGCAAAGTGCCAACGTCGGAAATGGGAAGGAGATTGTCTGGAACGAGCCGAGAAATACGGGTGCTATCACCATCCCCAAGTCAGGCATCTATCAGATCGACGCCTGGTCACCCGAACCGCCATCCACCGTGGACTCCTCGCACCTGGATGAAGGGCTCGCCGGTTCCTACCCGCGCGATGGCGGCCCGTCCGCTCAGCTCGCTGGCAAAACCCACGAGGTGGATTCACCCGCCGGTAAAGCCCTCGCGTTTGCCGGCAGCGGGGATGGTTACGTGATTCCGCGCGCCGCCCTCCCCGCCAACGACGCTGCCAACCTGGGCGAAGGCGACTTCACGGTTGCTGCCTGGATTCGGCCAAGCCAACTGCGCCGCGCGGGCCTTCTCAGTCTGGGAGATACTAACCGCTTGCAGGGCTGGTACCTCGACCTGCCCGATGAGCGCGGCACCATCCGTTTCCAGATGACCGGCCAGAACGACGAGTTAGTCGGACAATTCAATTCGATCGTCTCCTCCGCCCATGGCGTCATTCGCGCCGACGCCTGGCAGCATGTAGCCGTCGTCGTGCGGCGCGGAAGAAACGAAACCCGGATCTATGTCAACGGCTATCTGGTCGCCCGAAGCGTGGCCGGCACGTATCGATTCGACGACCCGCGCTCCGATTTTCGAGTCGGCCGCATTCCCATCTCTCCAACGTTCCAGGGCTCGCTTGCCGATGTTCGCCTCTATCGCCGCCCGCTTGGCGAAGCCGAGCTTCTCGCCCTGATTCAACCTCACAGGGACCTGGTCCAGAAACCCTCCGAGCCCAAACGGAATCTCAGGCTGACCCTCGGCGACCGCCAATTCTCCGGCGAGCTGCAGCAGCCTGCCTTCCTCGTTGTGCGACTCGACGCCGGTCCGCTGCGGCTTGGCATTCATTACACAGGTGTACGCGACCTCGATCGCATCGTCTTCTCGCCGCTCCAGGCGGATCAGGAGCTCGCCATGCGATTCGTCGTTTTCGAAAAGCGTCTTCCGCGAGTCGGCGTGCATCTTGGACTCCGCCGCGATTGCGGTAGCACTCTCGCGCCCGTCGGTCAGCCGGAAACCGTCGCAACCGAAAAGCTCCAGCGCTACGTCTTCGAAGGCGCAATCCGCAATTTCCCCAGCCCCGAAGTCGAGAAGGACAACGTGAACTACCTCGCGGGCATGCGCGAAATCGGTGTGCGTAGCGAGTACACCGATGGCCGCGACATGCCGCGCCTGCTGGTCCGGTCGGTGGAGTTCGAAGGTCCGTTCTACGAGTCCTGGCCCCCGCCGTCTTATCGCAACATTTTCGTCGATTTCGACCGCAAGAGCGATCAGCCCGCTTACGCCCGCAAGATCATCCACGATTTCGCCACCCGCGCCTACCGCCGCCCCATCACGGCTGCCGAAGAATCCGCGCTGATGGGCGTGTATACCAAGTCGTTCGCATCCGGCTGCACCTTCGAACAGAGCATCAAAGACGCCCTGCTCGTAGTTCTCACGGCGCCTCAATTCCTGTTCCTCATCGAGACCAGCTCGACTCCAGCACCAGAACCGCTCGACAACTACGAACTCGCCTCCAAGCTTTCCTTTTTCCTCTGGAACGGACCGCCGGACCATAAGATCCTGCAACTCGCCGCATCAGGCGCCTTGCGCCAGGACCTGAACGCCCAGATCACGCGCATGATCGCCGATCCGCGCTTCTACCGCTTCGCCCACGAATTCGTATCCCAATGGCTAAGCCTCGATAAATTTCAGGTGCTCGATCCCGACCGCAAGCGTTTCCCCAAGCTCACCCGCGATACCCGCGCCCGGTTGAAAGAGGAGCCGATCGAATTCGTCGCGTATCTCATCCGCAACAACCTGCCGGTTAAGAATCTGATCCAGTCCGATTTCCTGGTCGCCGACGAAGTGGTGGCCAACTACTACGGCCTCGGCGATAAGACCGAGAGCGGGTTCGAGTTCATGCCCATTCGCCATCAACGACCCGAACTGGGCGGGCTGCTCAGCCAGGCCGCGATTTTGGCGGGACTCTCCGATGGCCGCGAATCCAACCCCGTGAAGCGCGGAGCCTGGGTCGCGCGGAAGATCATCTCCGAACCGCCTGCCGATCCGCCGCCGAACGTACCCGCGCTGAAACCCGAGACACAAGGTCTCACCCTCCGGCAGCGGCTCGAACAGCATCGCAGCCAGACCGGCTGCATGCAATGCCATTCGAAAATCGATCCGTGGGGAGTGGCGCTCGAGGAGTTCGATGCCGGGGGACGCCTGAAAACGCAGCCGGTGGACGCTAAATCGATCCTGCCCGATAAGACCCAGGTGTCCGGTGCCAACGATCTGAAACGCTACCTCGCCGGGGATCGCATCGATCAAGTGGCGTTCGGCTTCCTCAAGCATCTGGCGACCTACGCAACCGGCCGCACTCTGTCCTACAACGAAGTGATGTCCCTCAAGCAGGACGCCTTGAAACTGAAGCCGGCTGGTTATCGGATCGAAGACATGGTTCGCTATGTTGCCGGCAGCCAAATGTTCCTCGAAAAATAGTAAAATTCAAGTACGCATGACTCATTCCCTCCGACTGGACCGCCGCGCTTTCCTTAGAGGCATAGGAGGCATGCTGGCGCTTCCCGTGCTCGACGCGATGGGCGCCGAAGTGACCAACCAGATTCCACGCCGTTTCTGCGCTATCTACACGGCCAACGGCATGTCGTTGCCGAAGGCCGAGCACCATCTCGAGGACTGGAGCTGGTTTCCCGCAGCAGACGCGAACGGTGAATTTGTCTTCGGCAAGTCAACCGAGCCTCTTGCGCCTTACCGCAAGCAGCTCAGCTTCATGGGCGGCCTCTATCATCCCAACGGCCCTAAAGCCGATCCGCACGTCTGTTCCGATATGTGGCTGACCGGTGCTCCGCTGCAAAATCCAAAACCTGGGACCTATAACACCGTCGGCCTCGACCAGATCGCCGCGCTGCACACCAAGCAGTTCTGCCGTCAGCCTTCGCTGGTTCTCTCGATCGACGCCGGCACCGGTTATCTGTCGCGCACCGGAACCATTTCCTACAACCTCGACGGTCGGCCGATCCCCGCTGAGAACTGCCCGCGCCGCGTCTTTGACAGGCTGTTCCGCGGCGATCGTAGCTCGCTCCAATCCGAACACGAACAACTGCAGCGGCGCATTAAGCTGGTCGACGCCGTAGCCGAAAACGCCCGTGCACTCGATCAACGTCTGGGCAAGACCGATCGCGAGCGCATGGATCAATATCTTACATCGCTCGATGAGGTGGAATCGCGCCTGATCGCCTCCGAGCGCTGGATCGACGTGCCGCTGAAGAAGCAGGACTACTCGCATCTGAATCTCAATATCACCAATGAGGGCGATCCCGCCGAGTATTACCGCAACATGTTTGACCTGATCGCTCTGGCCTTCGACGCGGACATTACCCGCGTGATCACATTCATGCTCAACCGCGAAGACGGCATGGGCATCAGCGATACCTTCCCCCTCAAGCTGGGCCTGTCGAAGACCCACCACAACCTCTCACACGCCACCGACAAAGAGGGTCAACTGGACTTCGCCAAATATGACCTGTTCCTGAGTAAACAAATCGCGCATTTCCTCGAGCGGCTCAATGGTTACCAGGACCGCAACAGTTGTGTACTTGACAACACCATCGTTTTCTTCGGAAGCGGCGCCAGCACTACCCACAATCCCCACAACCTACCGACACTAATTGCCGGTGGATCCAACATGGGTCTGAAGCACGGGAACTTTTGGAAAGGGAAAGACGGCGAGACGCGCATGTCAAACGTGCATCTCAGCATCTTGCGATCGCTTGGAGTCGAGCAAGAGTCGTTTTCCGATAGCGTGAGCACCGTGGCTGATGCTATTTTTACCAAAGCGTAACGCTTAAGGAACGTTGTCGCCGGCTCGCCCATTGCCCACCTGTCACCTTTTGATGATAGAGGACATGGCCAGAGCTTAAGATCCATGAAATCCCGGCTCTGAGCGGTATCTCCAGCATTTTCTCCCGTTATTGCGGACGCGCAACCGAAACGCGCTAACCTACCTCTGACATGACGTGGCGCGAGTATCACGAAACCACCAAGCACAGTACCGAGTCTCTCCGGCGGAGCCAGCACATGTTGGACTGGGCCAATATGCCCGATCCGTTCCGGCATTATGAGGGTGTCCCCGTGCTCGACCTGCCCGCGGATTCACCAGCCCCCGAAGTCCCCGTTCTCGGCCTGCTGCTGGGCGAGCCCGTTTCTGCCCCGCTGCCATTAGGGAGCGGTCCGACGTTCCTTTCTCAGCTGCTCTTCCACGCTGCGGCAGTGAGCGCAACCAAAACCGTCGCGGCAGCCGGTTACCGGTACGCGCTACGCGTCAATCCATCATCCGGCAATCTGCATCCGACAGAATTTCATTTTGCCACTCGCGGACTCGATCAGTGGCCCGACGGCCTCTATCACTACCGCGCGTCTTCCCACATGGCCGAGCAACGCGCGCTGGGCGATTTCGTCACCAGCCTTGCCGGCAATGCATGCTCGGTCGTATTTATCCTGACCAGTATTGCGTGGCGTGAAGCCTGGAAATACCGCGATCGAGCCTATCGATACTGCCTTCATGACATCGGTCACGCATGGCAGGCACTGGCACTTTCCGCCCGAGCCGTTGGCTGCGAAACGTTCGCAGTCGGGCACTTTTTTGATGGCGAGGTGTCTGAGACGTGCGGTTTCAGCGACGAATGGCCCATGCTGGTCGTCAACCTGAACGGCGGTGTAATCCCCGTTGCCGGACCCGGCGACAACACGAGAACGTGGTTCGGCGGCAGGCCCAACCAGCTCTCGGAGGTGCAGATCCCCTATCCGTTGATCGATGCCATCCATTCCGCGACGAAGTTCATCACCTATCGAAGCATTCCTCGCTCTGAACCGGCGTTTCACGGATCCGGCGAAATCCAACTCCCGCCGCCCGCCACTTCGGCGCGGCCTTTCAGCAAAGTAGCGCGCACCCGCCGCTCGGCGCTTGACTTCACCGGCGCGTCGCAAATCTCTCTCGCGGAGCTCTCGGCTCTCCTCGCCGTCACAAGCCAGCCCTACGATGCCGATTTCTCTACCAGTCGTTTCGTTCAGCTCTATCTGTATGTTCACCGGGTCGAGGGCCTGCCCCAGGGCGTCTATCGCTTTTGGCCGCAAAACGCCGGCTTGGAACTGGTTCGATCCGGTGACCAGCGTGTGATGGCCGCCGGACTCAGCCTGGGACAATCGCTAGCCGGTAATGCCTGTGTCTCGTTCTCTATGATTGCCGATATCGATCGCGCTGTTCGCTCCCACGGCGACCGCGGTTATCGTTACGTGCATTTCGAAGCGGGCGCCATCGGACAGCGCCTCTACATCGCCGCCGAAGCGCTGGGACTGCGCGCAACCGGCATCGGCGCGTTTTTCGACGATGAAGTGCACCGCTATCTCGAACTCTCCTCCACGCGGGGACAGGTGGTTTACCATTTCGCCGTCGGCCACCCGGTCATCGACCCGAGGCTTGACGCGTAATGGTTGGGATTTTGGTGCATGGCGACAATCACTTCATCGTACGCGGGCCGTTACCCGATCGGGATACGGCACTGGCGCTTGCCCGCTATTGGTCGATAATCCGCATCGGTTCGATCACGCCGCCTGAACTCGTGCACTGGCGCATCAGCACCAAGGAATTTCGTGAGAACCTGCAATGGGCCGTTGTCGTGCCCGGAGATAGAACGATCTCACCGGCAGTGTTGCGCCTGCTGGAGGAACTCGCAGCACGCGGGATTGTAATCCAGCATATGGAATCGGGCGGCTGGTGAAACTGTCGCGGCTCGGAAGTCGTTGCTGAGCCGCGCGCGGGCTAGTGTCATGAGTTGCAAATTTGTTTAATAAGTCAAACGCCAAACCGTGGGGCAGACCATCGTCTTGAGTGGTCTGCCCGGCTGCGCAGCAAGCCGTAGACTTACGTCGCGAACTTCTAACTCAGGACACTAACGAGGCTCCGCCTCAGACCAACGAGCATGTGGGCGTTGTAAGGCGTCGGCTAGACGCGCATGATCGGCCCGCCGCTAGGAGCTAGGACTCATCGAATGCCAGCACTCGCCGTACCATGCCATCACGCAATAGCGGAACGTTGAAGTTGATGAGGAGGCCCGCCTTCCAGCCACCCAGACGCAGGTTTTCTGCCTCAAGGAATCTAGTACAAACTGCTCTCAGAGGAGCGACGACAAGGTCACCGATGGCGGCAACCAGGCGGATTTCCGACAGCGAAAAAGAAGCCGAAAATCATGGCCCACCGGATCGGGCAAAACCTTACCCCCGGAAACTTCTATTGTCGGCGGCAGGAACCGCGGCATTGGTCACCCCAATCGCAATCGGTCTTCTGGTTGCGCCACAAACACACGCAAGCGCTTGGCCTGGTGCGCACACCGCCTCAAGCAGTGATAGCATGTCGGCATCGGAACCATGCGCTATCTACTGCTGCTAATATGTTCGACCGCGACGTTATGGCCTCAAAATAGCCATCATCCGGTACCCGTTGATCCCAAACAGTTCGCTGTCATGGCTTGGGGTGAATCTCCTTCGGATGCCGATCAACTGCGCGGGATGCGGGATGCCGGCTTGAACATATCGGGATTCTGTCTGGCGGCCGATCTCGAAAAGGTGAGGGCGGCGGGCCTGACTTGTTTCGTTCGCGATCGGCAGATCACTGGAGTGGATTTGATACATCTTCCTCCAGATGATGAGATCCTGCGGACTATAGCTAAGGTTAAAAGTCAGATTGGCACAGATCCAACAGCGCTCGGTTTCTTCTTGCGCGACGAGCCGAATGCTGATCAGATGCCCGGCTTGGGCAGGCTCGCGGCCATGCTCCGCGAAGCAATGCCGGATAAATGGCCGTATGTCAACCTGTTTCCATACCGCGTCTCGCCGAAAGTATTGGGAACGAGCGACTACGACTCTTATATAAAGATGTTGGTAAAGAGCGTCGGACAACCGTTTCTTAGTTACGATAATTACTCGCTCGTCAATGGAGACATGCTCGATTACTTCTACACCAATCTGGAAATGGTTCGGCGCGCCAGCCTCGAGACAAAGACACCATTCTGGAATTGCATTTTGGCAAATTCGCATTTCAACTATATGGAACCATCGGACGCAACCTTCAACCTACAGGTTTACGCCACGATGGCGTACGGTGGCCGTGGGATTCAGTACTTCACTTACTTCACGCCTGAGGTGGGCAACTATCGGCTTGGAGCCATCGACCAATTTGGCAACCGCACCGAGACCTGGGACAAGTTGCGAAGGATCAACAACCAGATTCACGCACTGGCGCCGACTCTGATCCGATTGCGGAGCATGGGCGTTTACCACTCGCCAGATGTCCCAGAGCAGGCGCAGCCGCTCTCAGCAAGCCGTCTCATCGACTCTGTCGAGATGAACCAACGGTTCGTTCGTCCTCCGGTTGCAGGTCGTTTTCTTGTCGGGGAACTTGAGGACTCCACTGGTCGTCCCTACCTGATCATCGTGAACAAGGACCTCAAGAATTCGTTCCAATTCAAGATTCACTTACGGCAGGCCGATCGCAAACTGATTCGCATCTCGCCGTATTCGGGTGAAGAACAGCCCTTCGGTCGCGAAATGGACTGGCTAGCTCCTGGCGCGGGCATTGTGTTGCGTGTGCAGTAGAGGCGCCTGGTTTTGGAGGCACTCGCCGAGAACCGCGACCTGCGCCACGCGCTCCGCCGCGATTTCATCGCCATCATGCTCTACACTACCAGCCTGCGGCAGAAGTCTCTCAAACGCGCGAGAGCAGGCGAAAACGCCTACTCCACAACGAAGAATCAACTGTTTGCAAGCCTTGTGGAGTAGGCCTTTGGCCTGCGTCGACTTCTGCCATCATGCTTTAAGATCCAGAAGGTATGGATGAACGGTCGAAGCGAGCCGACGGACGAATTTCATGATACCGAACCACCATGGGATTTATTGCCCGAGCAGGCGCTACCCTTCAGCGATCTAGCTGCGGTTCAGATCGTCGTTTGCCGATGGTCAGTTTCCATATCGCGACTTAACCGGCTGAAGTTTGCCCGATCCAATGCAGTGGGGCAGCGAGCTAACTCCGGACCCACACATGACCATTCTGCGCAATGAAGGTGCGTATCGCAAGGACTCTTGTGCAACTGTCGACGACCCCCGAGGGTGGGGTGAACGCTCAGGTAAAACAGCTCGAACGAAAAAAATGGAAACCTATCCACTGGAATCCGTTCTGCGTTCTCCGCGGTTCTCGGCGCCTCCGCGTTAAAGTCAGCACGCGGGTAAGCGGACTTGCGTACCTCATCAGGGACCTGGAGCCCCGGCGCGAAATCTTAAACGCGGAGGCGCCGAGAACCGCGGAGGACGCAGAGGATCAACGTGATGATGCCGAATCGTCTCGAATCGCGACTTTGACGGAAGTTCAATTTGTAGCATTGCTACTTCATGCGCCGTTCCCGCGCCTCATATGAGAGAGCCCCCATTCGGTCCTTTGGCCGGTATAACGCGACCTTCGGCCAAATGTAATTCACTTCTACGGCCGGGAGTCCTTTTTCAATGACTCCACGAATTCGGGCACGATCCAAATCCCGGCCTTCTGTGCTTTGCGGACGACTTCCCAGCCCTTATCGTATCGCCGGCTCTCAACGCAGAGTGCGATCAGCTGATTATAAGGGTCGCACGAGCAGCCGTCCCCGGGCGCGCCGAACGCGATCGACTTCTCGTAATCTGCGATGGCTGCATCGTACTTTTTGGCTCCCTGGTTCGAGGACCCGCGGACACAGTAGGCGTCGGTCAGCCTCGCCTTGCCCAACGGATTGAGCGCCATTTCCGCCGTGAAATCGGTGATGGCCAAATCCAATTCGCCGGTCTGCGTGTGAACCACGCCGAGCATGTCCAACGCCCTGTAGTAACGGCCGTCTTTTTCGACAGCCTTCTCGAAATCGACCGCTGCTGAGTTGAACCAGGGCTTCGCATCCTTGCTCTCCTCCACGGTGGCGCGATCGTAATAAGTCTGCCCGCGGGAGAAATACATCTCCGCGCTACCGGGGCTGAGCGCCACGGCCTGGTCATGGTCATGGACGGCCAGACCGAACAAGCGGCTGCATTCATCCGCGAGAATGAGCTTGAAGAGGCGGGAGGAGCGGGCTTTCTCGGAGTAGGCCCTGCCCCGTTGTGCGTATGCCGCCGCGCGCCGGGCGTCATCGCGAGCGCCCTCGATAGCCTTCGTTGAATTCTCGATATCGCGGTCACAGCCACTCAGGTACCAGGAATGGGCCATCCGTGCGCACCCCCCGAGCAAAAGGACCACGGCTGCCGCCAACAATGGAAGCGCGATTCTCAACGCCGCTCTCATCCGTCCATTCCTCGACAGGCAGAACCTCGTAAGACTGGGAAGAATGGAAGCCGGCCTTTGGCCCGTTTTAGACACTTGAGTACCAGTGAGCATGGCTGCGTGTACGCGAGTATACGCCTTGTAAATCAGCCATTCACTGTTATCTTTTGTAAATATCAGAAGCGCCTTATGAACCGTAATAGGTTACCGGACGAACACCGGCCAACAAGGAGGGATCACGTTCGGAAACCTCCCCAGCGTGAACGGTCAATGCGCTACCAGTTCGCGACAGGCGGGCCATTCACGCCTGCTCAAAAACAAGTTTCTCACCCCAGAACCTCTCAATCAGCGGCAGGCCTCAGCGACAACGCATGCGGTCCTCGGGCAGATCCAGGTCCGGTCCGCCTCAGAGCACATAGACGCGCAACATCCACCACACGAGGTACAGCGCGATGGCGGCTACGACGATGTATCGTATCCACTGGCTGGCGGTCTTGGGTTCGGTGCGGTTTGCCACGGGGTGATGGTAGCAGATTGGATTTCTGCCCGAAGTGGTTCTCTCAGCGATCCCCGCAAAGGAAAAACACCATGAAGCAATACCACGGTGCACACGCTTTCGGCTGCGCAGCAGCCCGTTTGACAAAACTGCCAGCGGCGGTTTGGCAAAAGTGCCCGGCCGCGCAACATCCGCTGACAAAAATTGATAACGGGTAACGGACGGCGGGACGACGCTTTCCTGACAAATGTCATACTGGTAGGTGATCCTTCAAGCCATCCGGGGGGGTCGTTGGATGCCCCGCGGACTGGCGTTTAAGTTGAGCGTCTCGCTCACGATCATCGTCGTACTGATCGCCGCCATCTCCGGGTATACTCTTCAGCGCGCGCAGCAGAGCCAACTCCTGCGCACCATGATTCTCGGCGCGGATCAGCTATCCAAAAGTATCACCAGCGCAACCTGGCACTCCATGCTAGCCGACGACCGCGGCTCCGCCTACCAGATCATGGGGACGATCGCCGAAAAGCAAGGCATCGACCGTATCCGCATGTTCAACAGCGAGGGCCAGCTCACCTTCTCCACCGACGCGGCCGAAGCTCGCATGATCAACGCCGGCGGTTGCCAGGTATGCCACCAGCTTCCCCGCTCAGGTCTGCATCCCGTGCAGCAAGCCGGGTCGCGGCCCCAACAGACCGCGCCCGGAGACGGCGTGCGGATCGTCACCTCGACCGACGGCTATCACAGCTTGAACGTTGCCACGACCATTTATAACGAACGGTCGTGCAGCCAGGCAGAGTGCCACGCGCATCCCGAAAAGGTTCGCGTCCTCGGTGTCCTGGACGTCGCGCTGCGGCTGGACGTATTGGACCAGGAAGCCGCCACCATGCGAGGCAACGTGATCATCACCGCCGTCTTCCAGATTCTTCTCGCGGGCAGCATGATCGTGCTTCTCATCCGCAGATTCGTCGGGGTTCCCATCCGCGACCTGATCGCAGGCACGAAATCGGTCGCCAAAATGGACCTCGACAACCCCATTTCCATCCGCAATAAAAGCCAGGAACTCGAGGAGCTGGAAGAATCGTTCAACATCATGCGAGTCCGTCTCCGGACGGCGCTGCGTGAACTGAATGAGTCCGCCAATCTGCTCGAAGCCCGGGTCGCGGAACGGACCGAACAGTTGAAAGCCGCACACCAGAAGCTTCTGCACAACGACCGGCTCGCGTCGCTTGGACAACTCGCCGCGAGCGTTGCCCACGAAATCAACAACCCCATCTCCGGCGTGCTCAACCTCTCCATGCTGCTGGAGCGGATCATGAAGGAAGGCAAGGTACCTCCCGGACGCGAAGAGGAATGCAAAAAATACCTGGCGAGGATCAGCCAGGAGACCTCGCGTGTCGGCCGCATCGTTTGCGACCTGCTGGCCTTCTCCCGCCGCTCCAAGCCCCAACGGTCCGCCGCTGATTTGAACCAGGTGGTCAGGACTACCGTGTCGCTCGTCGGCCACAAACTCAAGCTGAACGAGACTCAGGTCGACCTCCAACTGGCGCCCGATCTTCCGCCTGTCAAATGCGATTCTTCGCAGATCCAGCAAGTGATCCTCAACCTCGTGTTGAATGCGGCCGAAGCGACTCATGCCCGCCAGGGATCGACGGTATCTGTCCGTACGCGGCGTTCCGACGACGGTCAGCAGGTCGAGTTGCTGGTGCAGGATAACGGCGAAGGCATCGCGCCGGAGAATCTGCGTAAGATTTTCGACCCGTTCTTCACCACCAAGCCGGAAGGCAAGGGCGTCGGACTCGGGCTCGCTGTGGTCTACGGAATCATCCAGGCGCACGATGGTGACATCGATGTGAAAAGCCAGATGGGGCAGGGAACCGTGTTCACCGTGTCGCTGCCCCTCGCCGCCGCCGACTCGCCGTCCGGTCCTGTCTCACCGGAAGCCGTCAGGCAGGGTATGTGAAGATCGCGATCGCCACTATCGGAGCGGTTGACCCCGGCGTGCTCGCGGACGCCGGCCGCTTCATTCAACAGCGCTTCGGCGCTGAAGTGCAGCCCGCAACTCCCCTCGCCATCCCGCACGGTGCTTTCGACGCCCGGCGCAATCAGTTCAGCTCCGTCGCGTTCATGCTGGCTCTCGCGCGCAGGCTTCCGGATGACGCGGACCGGCTGCTCGGCCTGACTGAATGCGATCTCTTCATTCCGATGTTGACCTTCGTCTTCGGGCAGGCGCAACTTCGCGGACGCATCGCCTTAGTGAGCCTGGCTCGTCTGCGTCAGGAATTCTATGGTGTCGCACCCGACCCGGATTTGCTCGAAGGCAGGCTGCGGAAAGAGATTGGGCACGAGTTGGGGCATAGTTTTGGCTTGATCCACTGTCCGGATCGCGAGTGCGTGATGAGCCTCGCCACCAGTATCCAGGAAGTGGATCGGAAGACCGCCGGGTTTTGTCATTCCTGCGGCCGCCTGCTCTCCGTGGGGCAGACCATCGTTTTGGGTGGTCTGCCCGGCTGCGAAGCAGCCGCAGATCAAGAATTTAAAGGAGAAACATGAAAGCGAAATGGCAGATTCTCGTCGTCGATGACGAGGAAGTAATGCGCGAATCGCTGGCCGCCTGGCTGGGCGAGGATGGTTACACGGTGGACACCGCGGAGTCTGGTAAACGCGCCGTAGATCTGGCGAAGTCGACCGACTATGCGATCTATTTCATCGACCTCAAAATGCCCGGTGGGATGGATGGGATCGAGTCCATGATGGAGATCCGCCGCATTCACAAGGATGCGCCGGTGGTGATCGTCACCGCCTATGCCACGGTCGATACGGCTATCTCGGCCATTAAGGAGGGCGCGCTCGAATACATCGTCAAGCCCTGTAACCCGCAGGAGATCTCGCTGCTGGTCGAGCGCATCATCAAGGTGAAGAACCTGCAACGCGAGAACGCCATCCTGCGGCAACAACTGCACCGCAACTATCAATATCGCGACATCGTCACCAAGAATCCGCGCATGCAGGAGATTCTCCAACTCACCGCCGAAATCTCGGGCCTGCGCAGCACCGTGCTGATTCGCGGCGAGAGCGGCACCGGCAAAGAACTGATCGCGCGTGCCATTCATTTCTCCGGAGAGCGCGCGTCGAAACCGTTCATCACCGTTTCCTGCGCCGCCCTGGCGGAGACGCTGCTCGAATCGGAGTTGTTCGGTTACGAAAAGGGCGCCTTCACGGGCGCTGGCGCGCAGACTCGCGGAAAGTTCGAGTTGGCCAACGGAGGCACCATCTTTCTGGATGAGATTGGCGACATCCCGCCGAAATTGCAGGCCGATCTTCTGCGCGTGCTGCAGGAGCGCTGCTTTTATCGCTTAGGCGGCACTACGGAGATTCGGGTAGACGTGCGCGTAGTTGCGGCGACGCACAAGAATCTGGCCGAGGAAGTCCATGAAGGCCGTTTCCGCGACGATCTGTATTATCGCCTGAACGTCATCGAGATCAACATCCCGCCGCTGCGCAATCGGCGTGAAGACATCCCGCTGCTGACCAACCATTTGATCGAGCGCATCTCCCACGAAGTCGGAAAAGATATCACCGATATTTCGGAAAGTGCCCTGCGGGTTTTGCTCGACCACGACTGGCCGGGCAACGTACGCGAGCTCGAGAACGCTCTGGAGCGTGCGATTGTGACTTGCCGCAATCACACCCTCGCCGAGGATGATTTCGCGTTCCTCGCTGCGATCCAGCCACGAAAAGGGTTCGCGATTCCCGCCGGAATGACGCTGCAGCAACTGGAGAAGCAGGCCATCGTTACCACCCTCGACCGTACGCAGGGCAACATCAAGGAAGCGGCCGGCTTGCTGGGCATCGACCGCTCGACGCTCTACGAGAAAATCAAAAAGTACGAGATCGAGCGCACCGGCGCGCAGGTCGAAGCCGGAGTGCGTTGACCGCCTTGTGTGACAGGTTCTAGTCCATATGGCAGCGCGGCCACACTGCTAATAGGGAAAACCCCTTCTAATAATCGCGCCTATTGCAGAATCGTTGCGAGCCATGGTCCACGCACTCCTCCTTTTTTCGCCCTTTCAACACAACCACATACGCCAAAGGCCCCGAAGAAACCTCGCCCTCTCGTGCCAGCCTGAAAGTAGACAAGCGCGCGTGTGTCTTCCGCCGGACGCTTGCACGACTTCTCCTGATTTGAGGTCTGCCGTTATGCCGACAAACTTGCTATTCTCCACCGCGACGGAAGTTACGCAACCACTGAACACCAAATCGCCAAACCCGTCATGCGACGGTCTGATAATCGTGCACAATTTTGCGCCGGCGCAGAAAAATCGCCACAACTGCCAGGACTCCCGCTTAACGCCAGCAAAATTCAAGGAGTTAGACAGAATTGGCTTCTTCCGAAAATATCGCGCAACGCCGGTGCGAGAAGGGTGGCAAGTCACCTCAAATCTTGGACTTATCTGCGTTCATCTGTGTTCATCCCTGCGGCCCTCGGCTTTTCTCTTCTACGTCCGTACAACTCGCGCAAGCTGTGTTCGGCCCCAATTTTCATTTCCTGGGGTGACCGCGCTTTGGCGGTCAAGGCTTTCGATTCGCATAATCGCTCGCAACCGGGTTCCGCCTGCCTCATCGACGGAGAGTTCGTTTTTTCATCCCGATCAGGAGCGCCCCCGGAGCCGCCAAATACTAAATGACCAAACGAACCCGAGAATTCGTAAGGCTCGGCCCGTCAAGCAGTTACCAGGCTAACCTTATGCTTTATTTATCTGTCACCACGGTGACCATGGCGCATGCCCTCCAGCCTCGGCCCTTTGACGGACGGCGCGTGTAGACGAATCCCCCACGACGCGTCTGGAAATCCGCCACGCGGCGCCCGGCTCAAAAACTCAAGTGACTCACAACTCGACTACTTACTGAAAGGGCCGCCAATTGCCCTTGTCATCGCGGAGAAAACATATGTTCAACTGGAGCGATCCAAATACTTTGTGGCTCAACATTACCGATATCGTGCTCGGCGCAGTCACGCTGGCGTGCGTGGCTTTTGTAGTGCAAGCTGCTTTTCGTGAAGTCTACGCGCGCCTGGCCAATCGCTTGCCCGTTCGGCCGCACCAAGACTCTCACGCGTTCAGCGTGCCGGAATTGGGCTTGACCATGGCGGACGGCGGCGAACCGATTAAGACTCCGCGGAACGGTGCCGGCGAGAAGCACTGACTGGCGCTATTATGAGCTGTCCCTTCCTGCAGGAAGCCCGCGTGCGATCCTGTCGCGCAGCCGGAGTCCGCAAACTCATCATCGAGAGTGGAACTCCCGCCGCCGGCGAAAGATGCACGTCGGCAAACTTTCACGAGTGCCACGCGTTTCAGGACGCCAGGATCGCGTTGGCCAGCGGCGACAAGTGCCCCTTGCTCGACGAACGTCACGTCCGCTACTGTTCAGCGGCATCCATTCCACACTATGTTCCGTGGAGCGAGCAGGCCGGACAATGCGGCGGCAGCGGACATCTCTTTTGTGACCTGTGGTTGAGCGTCGCGCGTCCGGTCATTCCGGGACAGACCTCGGGAGGTCGCCTGTCGCACGATCCCACAGTCAACGGGATCGCGGTTCCTCGCGACCTCTGGTACGCGCCCAATCACTTCTGGCTGCACAGCGACGGCGGCGCATGCCACATCGGTATCGACGGTTTTCTCGCGCGGATTCTTGCCAAGGTCGATGGCATTAGCTTTGTCACCACCAGCGGCGTCCATCAGCCCAGCGTCGTGTTCAGCGTGTGCGGTGTCGATTGGGCCATGGTCTTTCCTAACAAGCTCATGATCACCAGCGTGAACACCTATCTGCGTCACGCTCCGGAGCGGTTGATAGCCGACCCCTACGGAGCCGGATGGCTGTTCGAGGCCTGGCCCGTTCCGTCGGCGAAAGAGGAGGGCGGCGCAGTGAAAGCCGGGCTGATCAACGGTGAGCAGGGGTATGAGTGGATGAAGAGCGAGGTTGACCGAATCGCCGATTTCGTGCACCACCTGGATCCCGCCACGTTGAACGATGGAGGGCATCCCTCCGACGATTTCATTCAGCATCTTTCGCGTGAGGAGGTGCTGCGTCTCATGCACGAGTTTTTTGCGCCGCACGCGGCGTGGGGAATTGCCACATGACGAGGCATCGCTTAGCTCTGTTGTTTACCCTCGGCTTTGCCGGCATGTTGGCCGCCGGCTGGGTCGGCTTTCCCCGCTCGCTCTATCGGTCGACGCGGCAGCCCCTCGATTTCAATCATCGCCTTCACCAGGACCAAGCTTCGCAAAAGTGCGCCGATTGTCACAGCATCACCGCCGAGGGAGTATTCACGGGGACTCCGGCACTATCGAACTGCGCGGCCTGCCACGCCGAGCCGATGGGAACCACGGCGAACGAGAAGGTCCTGGTCGCCGCGTGGGTCAAGCCGGGACGCGAGATTCCGTGGCAATCTTATGCGCGCCAACCGATGAACGTACGCTTCTCCCACGCGCTTCACGTGAATTTAGGAAAACTGAGTTGCGAAACCTGTCACGGCCTTCACGGCAACACCACCCACGTGGCGCTCTATCAGGAGGACCGGATCAGTGGCTACAGCCGCCACGCGGTCAGCATGACGATGAGTGATTGCGAAGCCTGCCACCGGCAGCGCGGAGTCGAGGCGGGTTGCCTGGGGTGCCACAAATGACCAGCCTGCAGTCGCAAGACACCCCTGCCAGCCTGCAGTCGAGCCACAGCCATACTACCCTGCAACTCCACTACAGCCAGACCAAATTCCCCGTAGGGCAGACCATCGTTTTTCGTGGTCTGCCCGGCTGCGGAGCAGCCGCCCTTCCCACCCACCCAAACGAGAAACCCATATGGGACTAACCCGACGCGACTTTATAACCCTAAGCCTCGGAGCAGCGGCAGCCGTTCCCCTGACGCCGATCCCCTGGAAACTGCTCGACGACACCGCGAAATGGTCGCAGAACTGGTCGTGGATTCCGCGGCCTCCCCGCGGCGAGCCATCGGTCCGTTACAGTAGCTGCACGCTATGCCCGGCCGGCTGCGGGATTCGAGCCCGCTGCATTGGCCGGAACGTGATCGGAATCGCGCCCGTGAAGGCGCACCCGGTCAGCCAGGGCGTCTTGTGCCCGTATGCCTTCGGCGCTCACCAACTCCCCTATCACGCGGCGCGCATCACGCGTCCGTTGCGAAATGAGAACCCCGCCTCCCTTGACACCATAGCCGCGGAGATCTCCGGCCGCGTAAAAACCGGCCAGATGGCCATTCTGGACGAACGTCCAGGCCGTGCCGTGTCGGCCGAGTATCGGCGAATTGCCGCGGCGCGCGGCGGACTCTACATCGTTGCGGACCGACGCGAGACCTCCACTCTGCAACAGATCGCACGCCGGACGAACCGAAACGTAGCCGACCTCGGCCTGGCTCTCGAGAACGTGCGAACGCTGGTCAGCTTCGGCGCGCCCGTACTGGAATCATGGGCCACGCCCGGCCGTGTTCTGACTCTCTGGAAACAAGGGCAACTGGCCATCGTACAAGTGGAAGCCGAACTCTCCAGGACTGCGGCGTTGGCGTCGCGATGGCTCCCGGTACGGGCCGGCTCCGAGCACGTGGTAGCGTCCCTCCTGTCCGGCAACACCACGCTGCCAGAAGCCTCTGAAGCCACCGGTGTGCCGGCGGATAAACTCGCTGACACGCTGCGCTTCATCCAGGATCGTGGCTCCATGCTGGCGTTGAGCGGAGGCGGACTTCCCGAGTCGGTCGAGGAAACGATAGCAGGGTTGAATGCCGGATCGACCGCCGTGGTGGCGCGGGCCGCTTCGCCCGCGGCCGAAGATCTTTCAAACGTTCCGCACGGCTCCCTCGATGTCCTCTTCATCGATCATGGCTTCCTGGGCGGCTCGATACCCTACGACTTCCTCCGATCGACACTCCGTCCGGATGGAATCATCGTGAGTCTATCGCCCTATCGGGCCGGAGTCTCGGCACTCGCGAATGTCGTCATCCCCACCCCCGCGTTCGGCGAAAGCCTCGACGAAGCGCCGACGCCGTGGGACGCGGTTTCGCCTTCGTATGCATTGGCTCCCGCGCTACTCGACCCTCCGCCAGGAGTGACCACCGCGCTCGCGTTTATCAGCCGCGTGACCGGCGGTGAAGTCGCGCCGGAAGCGGCGATTCGCGCCCGAGTGGAGGGGTTGTTCACCGCGCGGCGCGGCGAGATCTTCACCTTCTCAGATCGGGCCACCGTTCCCGTCACCAGGTTCAAATCGCCTGCCGATCTCTATAAGGCCTTCAACGCCGGCGCCTGCTGGCTCGACCCGTCTTCCAGTCCTTGTGGAGTAGGCCTTTGGCCTGCCAGCCGTGCGGCAGATCATCGTTTTTCGTGGTCTGCCCGGCCAGGGAGCGGTTTCGCCCCCATCCGTGGCACCGCCATAACACCGCCGCTCTGGAGATCCTGATCATGTCAAAAAAACCACACAAATACGGCATGGTGATCGATGTCGACCATTGCACCGGATGCGGCGCCTGCACCATTGCCTGCGCGGCCGAGAATAACGTCGCCCCCGAGCCCGCTCAAGCTACCGGTCGAACCAGCATCACCCCCATGCGCGTCGAACGCGTCACCCACCGCGCAGAAGCCAGGTTTCTGCCGGTCCTCTGCATGCAATGCGAACACGAGACGCCCTGCGTCAGCGTTTGCCCCCAACAAGCGGTCGAAGTGGATCGTGAATCGGGGATCGTTTTCCAGATGCCGCAACGGTGTCTCGGTTGCCGCTATTGCATGACCGCGTGCCCCTATCACGCGCGCTATTTCAACTGGTGGGATCCCTCGTGGCCGGCCGGAATGGAAAACACGCTCAATCCCGGTGTCGCGCCACGGATGCGCGGCGTCGTCGAGAAGTGCAATTTCTGTCACGCCAGATTGCAGTCCGCGCAGGACAAGGCCGCGGTCAACGGGATGCGCGAAATCGATCCGGCGGATTATGTGCCGGCGTGCGTGGAAGCTTGTCCCACCGGCGCCATCACGTTCGGCGATCTGGCGAACCCCGCGAGCGACGTTGCCCGCGAGGCGCGAGATTCGCGGTCGTTCCGTTTGCTCGCGAAGCTGGGGACGGAGCCCAAAGTCTATTACCGGTCTGATCTCGCCTGGGTGCGCGAACTGGGCGAGCGCGGTGGCGCGGCTCCGGGCGCTGAGCCGGCCGAAAGCAGGACAATCTGATGGCTGATCTTACTTTTGCTCCGGCAGCCGTCACGCTGCCGCGCGACCGGCATCTGATTACTCGCGGGCTCGATCGTTGTTCGCTACCCCAGTTTTCCGCCTGGCTGGCGCCATGGTTCATCTTGCTCGGCGTGGGCGTCTATGCCGTGTATCTCTGCCTGCGCTACGGTCTCAACCAGACCAACATGGACAACCGGTTCGCTTTCGGACTGTGGATCTTCCTGGATCTCGGCATCATCGCGTTAGGCGCTGGAGCTTTTTTCAGCGGCTTTCTGCTCTATATCCTGAAATGGCGCGACCTGAAAGCGGTCATTAACACTGCCGTGATTCTTGGCTTCCTTTGTTACAGCGGAGCCGTCACCGTATTGATGATTGACGTCGGTCAACCACTGCGCGCGTGGTTCACTTTCTGGCATCCCAATGTCCATTCGATGTTGACCGAAGTTACTTTCTGCATCACCTGTTACTTACTCGTTTTGGCATTTGAATATATTCCCATTGTCCTGAAAAACCGTCAACTGAAGCAGAAACCTTCGTTCCTGGTGTTCGAGTGGGAACTACACCGACTCGTACCGGTGCTCGCCGGCATCGGCACGTTACTTTCGTTCTTCCACCAGGGATCCCTCGGCGGTCTCTACGGGGTGTTGCGCGGCAGGCCGTTCGCCTATCGCGCCGGCTTCGGCATCTGGCCCTCGACCTTCTTTTTATTCATCCTCTCCGCCATCGCCGTTGGACCGAGCTTCCTGATTCTGGTCATTACGGTGGTCGAGAAGATTACCAATAAGAGGTTAGTCCTGCAGGATGTCAAGATGAAGTTAGGCAGGTTATCCGGCCTTCTGTTGATTCTCTACGTTCTCTTCAAATCCATAGACACATTAGTCTGGTTACACAGCACCTCGCGCCAGGCTGGCTTCCTCGCGTGGGAATACTATGCCTGGAAGCCGTTCGGGTTCTGGGTGCTGCTCAGCGAGATCGTGCTCTGCGGCTTCCTCCCGGGTATTCTGCTGATCCGGCGGTCGACGCGCACCCGCGGTTGGGTCTTGGTTTCCGCGGCGGCGCTGGCCTGCATGGGTGTGCTGCTCAATCGCTTCGTACTCACCATCCAGACCTTGGCCCTCCCGACGCTGCCGTTCGACAAATTCCTCACTTATTTTCCCAACTGGCAGGAATTCGCCGTCTTCGGCGCAGTCATCGCCTATGCCGTGATCGTGTACTCGTTCTCATATCGTTATCTGCCGCTATTTCCTCAAGAAAAGGAGTTGAATCATGTTCCCCGAAGTTGACGGTTTCGACTGGACCTTTGGACACGTTTTCTTTATCTCGGCCTTCCTTGCAATCGTGGCCGCCCTTGCCGCGGTTGCCATCGTGAGCCTCACCCGCGCCGTACGCGATGTGTCCAGGGGGCGCAGCGAACCGATCCGGTGGTCGCTCGATTTTGCTGAGTTACCGGCGCCGTCCCGCCAATGCCGTCATGCGCTCACTGGAGAGGCTCCGAACCGGATCTGCCCGAACGCTTTCGATTGCCGTGTATGTACCAACCATCCCAAGTTCCGGCAGGCGAAGGCAGGTGAAGGCTCGGATATGTTATTCGGACTCCGTTATCCGAATTATCGCTACTACCATCGCGGACACACCTGGGTCGCGCCCCAACCGGACGGCACCCTGTTAGTGGGCCTCGATGCGATCGGCCACCGAACCATCGGAGAGCCGGACGTAGTCAAGATGCCCGCTCCCGGTTCCAAAGTGGTCAACAACGGAGAAGGCTGGCGGATGTGGAAGGACGGTCTCGAAGTTCGCGTGCTTTGTCCGGTGGAAGGGATCGTCCTGCAGACCGGAGGCCCGGAAGACAACTGGTATCTCCGGGTGCAACCCGCGACCAGGCCGGCCGACCTGCGACACCTGCTCCGCGGGGAAGAAGTGCGAGCCTGGGTCGGAAAAGAGATCGACCGGCTGCAAGGCGCTGTACTGGCGGACGGCGGCGTATTGGTGGACGAATTCATCCGCGAAATCCCCAAACCCGAACGCGACGAACTCCTCGGCCAAATCTTCCTCGAACCGTAAGACAGACCATCGTCTTGTGTGGTCTGTCCGGCTGCGCAGCAGCCGCTCACAGCATTTCCAGCGGCTTCCGCTCCCGAGGCCGGGGAAACGCCCGATCAAGATCCTGCAGATCCTCGAGCGTCAGTTGTAAATCCGCAGCCAGACGATTCTCCTCGACATGCCGTGGATCGCCAGCCTTCGGAATCACCATGATCTCAGGCTGTGCGAGCAGCCAGGCGATCGCAACCTGCGCCGGTGTAGCTTCCCTGCGCCGGGCAATCTCCTCCAGCTTCCGATTGCGCATCAACCGGCCCTGCTCAACGGGCGAGTAAGCCATCACCGGAATGCGATGGTCGCGGCACCAGGGCAATAGAGCGTGCTCCACGCTGCGCCGCGTCAGATTATAGAGAATCTGGTTGGTGGCAATATGGTGTCCCGCTGGGATCCCCCATGCCTCCTGTAAGTCATCCGTGTCGAAGTTACTCACGCCAAAGGCGCGGATCTTACCGCTCGCAACCAGCTTAGCGAAGGCTTCCAACGTCTCTGCGAGAGGGATGGAACCGCGCCAGTGCAGCAGGTACAGATCCAGCGCCTCCACGCCGAGGCGCCGCAGGCTTCTTTCGCAAGCTTCGACCGCCCCGCGTCTGCCCGCGTTGTGCGGGTAAACTTTGCTGACCAGAAAGACTTCCTCGCAGCGTCCGCGGATCGCTTCCCCGATCAACTCTTCAGACGCGCCTTCGCCATACATCTCGGCAGTGTCAATGAGGGTCATCCCGAGATCGATCGCCCGATGCAGCGCTTCGAGTTCGCTGGCACGCCGGCGCGGATCTTCGCCCATTTTCCAGGTGCCGATCCCGAGCGCCGGAACCGTCTGTCCGGTGGGGAAGGTTATGGTCTTCACTTGGGTAGCAGCGACAGCACTCCCTGGCTGGGACTGGGAATCACGTGCGCGGCGATCAGGCGCCCGAGCCCATCCACTTTGGTCTTGGCCGCGTCAATGGCGGCGCGGACGGCGGCAACGTCGCCTTTGATCACCACCGTGATGTATCCGCCGCCCAGCTTCTCTCTCGCTATCACTTCCACCGCCGCGGTCTTCAACGCTGTGTCGATGGCTTCAAACACGGCCGTGAAGCCTTGGGTTTCGATAAGGCCGATCGCGAAATGGGCCTGACTCTCATTGCTCATGTTGGTCTCCGGATTCCGTACAGTGGGTTGCTCAATCAACGGGTTGAAATCGGGCTGGGCGACGAAGGCCGTGCTCAAACCCGGTGCGGCTTGGGGTATGGCTTCCGCGACAATCGCGGTTTCCAGGGTGCGGCCCATTTGCCGGGCGGCTTCGACTGCGATCTGGACATCCCCAACCGAACCGTTCAACTTCAGACAAACGCCCGGGGCATCGTTCAGTTCGGTCTGCAGTAACTCGACGTTGGCAGCCTTTTCCATGGCATCGAGTACCACCATGCCGAGCGACCATCCGCCGATCTCGACCAGGGCTAGCGCCGCGCTCAGACGACCCCCCGCTTCTCCAGTTCAAACAGCACATCCCAGACCACCTGTTTGATCTTGTCCTGTTCGGGTTGATGAATACGCGGCGCGCAGCCTGCCGCCGGCGGCTCGACGAGTTCGAAGTCGGCCAGGATGCACTGCAGCACCTTCGCCAGCGCCTCGCGGTCCGACTGTTGCGCGGGAGTTTGCGGCTGCCGGCTCGTGCCGAAATTGAATCCGCGCAATTCGGCCGCGGCGCGGAAACCGTCGGGGAATTCGAACGGGTACAGCATGGCATCGAACAACTCGAGGATGCGGTAGTTCCACTTCATCGCCTCCTCGAATTTCCCCTCGCGGCACAGTTCGAAAATACGGCGAGTGACTTCCGGTACCGCATTGCTGCTGGCATGCGTCCCGCCGTCGCAGCCGATCATGATCATGGGCGCGAGCACCGCTTCCCAACCGGTGAGAAACGAGAAATCGGGCCGCTGCGGGCGAACCGCGGAGATCATACGCATCATGAACGCGAGATCTCCGGACGAATCCTTGATGCCGACCACGCGCGGGAACTCGAGGGCCAGCCGCCGGATCGTCGGGACATCAATCGGGCTGGCAAACATCGGTATGTTGTATAGCGTGAGATCGATCGGACTGTGCCGGGCAATCTCGGCAAAGTAAGCGTAAACCGATTCGGGACTCAACCTGAAATAGAACGGCGACACGATGGCCACCGCTTCCGCGCCCATCTCGGCGTAGGCGGCGCACGCGTTGAGAGTCTCCTTGACGTTGGCCTCTGCCGCGCCGGCAAGCACCGGAACCCGGCCGCGGTTCTCGTCACAAACGATCTTCACGATCCGGTTGCGTTCTTCCGCCGTAAAGCGCGTGAACTCGCCAGTAGATCCATTCGGATAAAGGCCGTTCACTCCATGGTCGATCAGCCAGGAGATGAACCGCCGCAGTTCCGTTTCATTGATCTGGCCTCGAGCATCCAGCGGGACCAGGGTCGGAGTGAAGATACCACGTAGTTTTGCGGACATTTGTTTAGCGCCCTCATAAGTTTATCGCAGGTAAGATGGAAGGGACCCATGCGAAAACTGCTCCTCCCATTTCTCCTGCTGACCTGCGGATTGTTGCTGGCCCAGGACGCTGCGATGTTTCAGTCGAACGACGTGGTCTGCTACGTCGGCGATAGCATCACTCATGGCGGAACGTATCACTCCATCGTGACCTTGTTCTATGTGACCCGCTTCCCGGATCGTCCCATGCGCTTCTATAACGAAGGCATCGGTGGCGATCGCGCGTCGATGATCATGTCGGACGAGCGCTACCGGCTCGATGTCGACATCCTCGGCAAGAAGCCGACGGTGGCGTCGATCATGCTCGGGATGAACGACATCGGACGCGGCGATTACGCGACCGGCAAGAGCGGTCCGGAGACCGAAGCGCGGCGGGCCGCGTCGCTCTCGACTTATCACGACAACATGCAGAAGCTCATCGAGTCGCTCCAGAAGAGCGGAGCGCGGCTGATCCTGATCACTCCCTCCATTTACGAGGAAGCGCCGAAGTTCTCCGTTCCGGCTGCGGAAGAACCGGCGGTGGGCGCTAATGCCGCACTCGGCAAGTGTGCGTTACAGGTTCGCGACTTCGCCAAACAGTATCACGCCGGTGTGGCGGATTTTTGGGGGACCATGAACGCGGTGAATGAAGAGCAGCGCAAGACCGATCCGCTCTTTTCGGTGGTGGGCCCAAACCGTGTGCATCCCGGTCCCATTGGCCATTTCGTGATGGCGTATGCGTTCCTGAAGGCGCAGAGCGTGCCGCGTGAGGTGGCGACGGTCAGTGTGAATGCCCACAAGAAGAAGGCCGATCATGAGGTGAACTGCAAAATCGACAAAGTGGTCGTAAGCAAAGGGCGGCTGGAATTCGACGCGCTCGAGAATGCGCTTCCCATGGTCGTGCCGGACGAGGCGAAGCCCGCACTGCGATTGGTGCCGTTCGAAGGACAGTTCAACCAGGAGATCGTCAAAGTGGCCGGCCTCAAGCAGGGTAACTATGACCTGCAAATCGATCAGACGTCCATTGGCGAGTATTCAGCGGAAGAATTGCAACGAGGAGTCGATATCGCCGAGAATCCGACGACACCCCAATACCAGCAGTCCGCGTCCGTGACCGCAATCAACACCGACCGTACTAAGACTGCGGCCAGAATTCGGGATATCGTCGCGGTGAAGTACGCCATGTCGCGCGCCAGGATCGACGTCCTGGACCATGAAGTGCTGCTGAAGCGGTTGCAGGATCAAGTCGCCGCCGCTACGACTCATGACGCAGCTTACAACCGGCTCGTAGCGGCTCTCAAAGATACCGAGGAACCCGGCAAACTCGATGCACAGTATGAGGATCTGACCGCTGCCATGTACAAGGCGGCTCAACCGCACTCGCACCATTTTGTGCTGGTGCTGAAGATCGCCAGCGGAAAATAGCCCTACTTACTCTTCCGCTAATCTCTCAATTTCCGGCCGATTCAACCGGTAGACTGTCCATTCGTCCTTGGCGACCGCTCCCAGGCTGCGATAAAAATCAATCGCCGGCTGGTTCCAATCGAGAACCGACCATTCCATGCGCGCGCACTGGCGGTCTTTCGCAATCACAGCCAGAGCCTTCAGCAGCGCCTTCCCGATCCCCAACCCGCGCATCTCGGGACGCACGAACAGATCCTCCAGATAAATGCCCTTGCGTCCCCACCACGTCGAATAATTGTGGAAGAACACCGCGAAGCCCGCGGGCGCATCCGCCATACACGCCAGCAGGACCTCCGCATCGGGCTTCGCTCCAGACGTTGCGCCAGGCGTTGCGCCAAAGAGGGACTCGCGCAACTGGGCTTCATCACAGACCACCTCATGCGGCGCGCGCTCATACTCGGCGAGACCGCGAATCAATTCCAGGATGACCGGGACATCGGCTTCCACAGCCGGGCGAATGGTAAACTCTGTCATCCTTCCTTATACTCGGCCCGGTATTTGTAACTCAGCCACTGGTTGGCCGCGGCGTTGTTGGTGAAGCGCTCGGCGTGGCCGTCCCATTCCAGCATGCTGCGCGTCTTATAAGCGATGTTGCCGACCAGCGTGGTGCTGGTCGAAAGATGCCCGGTCAGAATATCGGCATTGCACTTGCCGCGGCTCTTTACGCAGTCGAGGAAATTACGGGCGTGCGAGAACGTGTCCGCGCCCCCGTTGCCTTTTTCCACGCGCGCCTCGATCAGCTTTTGCTTCGGCTTGATATTCCGCGCCTTGCGTTCCAGAGGATTGCCGTAGCCCTGCCCGTGATCGTATCCCTCAATGGTTTCCGTCACCTCGTCCGGCACGACTTCCCAACCGCTGTTGCGTATGTAAATGGTTCCCTTGGTGCCGCGCAGTTGGATCTCGGAACCGCGCAAATCGCCCGGCGCGCCATTGGCGTTGTACTGCGAAAACGTTGCCAGCGAGTCGCCGTAATCCCAGGTGACTTCCAACGTGTCGGGAATCTCCCGATCGTCCTTGAGACCGCCGAATTTGCCGCCGATCGCCACTACCGCGCGCGGCGAGTCCTTGCCCATCGCCCAACGGATAATGTCCATGTAATGGACGCCGAAGTTAGTCAGCTGTCCGCCCGAGTAATTGTAGAACCAGCGGAAGTTATAGAACATGCGGTTCGAGTCATACGGGACTTTCGGCGCCGGCCCCAACCAGTGGTCCCATTGCCATTCGTCGGGCGGCGCGCCTTCCGTAGGAGCGCCGAGGCCGTTGGGCCACTCGTTGCGGATGCTGAACGCCTTGCCCACGGTGACCTTGCCGATTCCTCCCGCGTGCACGAAAGCGATCATCTCGTGATAGGTTTTCCACGAACGCCGGTTGGTCCCTACCTGCACCACAAGTTTGGCGTGCCCGGCGGCTTCCACCATATGCCGCCCTTCGGCGACCGTGAGACTGAGCGGCTTCTCGACGTAGATGTCCTTACCGGCATTGCACGCGTTGATGAACATCGGCGCATGCCAGTGGTCCGGAGTGGCGATCACTACCGCGTCGATATCCTTGTCCGCCAGTAGCTGTTTGTACTCCTTGTACTTCTTCGGCGTGGCGCGCGACTTCTTGATCGCGAAATCCATGTAGTCGTCGCGGAGGTCGCAGACCGCTGCGGTCACCTGATCGCCCTGTTCGAGGAAAGCGTCGTGGACCTGATCGCCACGATTGCCGAGTCCGATGTAGCCCATGCGAACCCGGTCGTTAGCTCCGAGAATCCGGGAGTAACTTGCGGCCGTGGCCGACCAGGCCGCGGCTCGCGCGAAATCACGTCGCGTCATAATGATGAACGTACCACATACCGTGTCGGGGAGAGGTCGGCGGCCATGTTGAACTGACGAGGAAATCGAGTGGTGCTACGTCCAGGCGCCGCCTCGGGCGGCTCTTCTTAGATATTGTCCCCGGCCCACCTTCCCCACAAATGATCCGCCGTCGACGATGACCTCGCCGCGCGACAGTACGGTCTTCGCATTGCCTTTTACGCGGAACCCCTCGTACATCGAATAATCGACGCGCATGTGATGCGTCTTGGCGCTGATCAGGAGCTCGGCTTCGGGATCCCAGATCACGATGTCCGCATCGCTGCCCGCCGCGATCACACCCTTCTTCGGATACATCCCGAAAATGCGCGCAGGGGTGGTCGACGTGATCTCGACGAAACGGTTGATCGAAAGCTGGTTTTCATTCACGCCGTAGTGATACATCAACTGCAGCCGGTTCTCGATGCCCGGACCGCCGTTGGGAATCTTCGCAAAGCTGTCTTTGCCCAGGATCTTCTGGTCCGCGAAGCAGAACGGACAGTGGTCGGTCGAAACCACCTGCAGGTGATCGTGCTTCAGACCATCCCACAATTTCGGCAGATTCTCCTTTTCGCGCAAGGGCGGCGTGAAGACATATTTCGCGCCTTCAAAATCCGGCAGCGCAAGCTTCTCAATGGAGAGCAGCAGATACTGCGGACAAGTCTCGGCGAAAGCCGGCAAGCCTCGATCGCGCGCCTCCCGCACCTGGTTGAGCGCATCTTCCGACGAGAGGTGCACGATGTACACCGGCGCTCCCGCCATCTCTGCCAGGGCAATCGCGCGGTGCACCGCTTCCGCTTCCGCCATGGTGGGACGCGTCAGCGCGTGATAGATCGGCGCGGTCTTGCCTTCGGCCAAAGCACGCTGCACCATCACATCGATTACGCCGCCATTCTCGGCGTGCATGCAGATCAGTGCGCCGTTCTTAGCGGTCTGCGCCATGGCCTTGAATATGGTCGCGTCATCGACCATCAGTACCCCTGGATACGCCATGAACAACTTGAAACTGGCGACGCCTTCGCCGACCAGGCTGTCCATGTCTTCGAGGCCTGCGTCCGGCAGATCCGTCACGATCATGTGGAGGCCGTAATCGATGCAGGCGCGGTTCTCGGCCTTTTTCCACCAGGTGTCCAGAGCGTCACGCATCTTGGTGCCCTTGGCCTGTATGGCGAAATCGACGATGGAGGTGGTGCCGCCGATGGCTGCCGCGCGCGTGCCGGTTTCGAAATCGTCGCTCGACATAGTACCGCCGAACGGCATATCGAGGTGCGTGTGGGCGTCGATGCCGCCGGGCATCACCAGCATGCCGGTGGCGTCGATGATGCGGCCGGCCACATCGTCGGGAAACGACCCGATCTCGTGAATCTTCTCACCGTCGATCAGGACGTCGGCCTTCTGTGTCTGGTGCGCGTTGACAATCGTACCGTTACGAATGAGGGTTCTTGGCACAGCGATCCTCCCAGGATTCCTTGGGCTTGCCAAGGTCGAGCTGCTCCATGGTGATGCAGTCCTCAACCGGACAGACCAGCCAGCAGAGATTGCAGCCTACGCACTCCTCTTCATCGACGTGCGGAATGCGGTGCAGCGGCGTTTTCGCCGGATTCAAGGCGTCTTGCGCAGCCTTACTGACCGGCGTGCCGACGATCCGCTCGCGACTGGCGCGCTCGATGGCCGCCGGTACCGAATGACCATTCAGATGGATACACTGATGTGCGCCATCCCAGCAGGCGGTGTAGCAGAGATCGCAGCCAATACACGTCTCCCGATTAATGCGCGCGACGATCTTGTAATTGAGATCGAGATGCTTCCAGTCGGTGACGCGCGGCAGGCTGAGTCCGCGAAAATCTTCGATGGTGGCAAACCCTTTTGAATCCATCCAGTTCTTCAAACCGTCGACCATGTCTTCCACGATGCGGAAGCCGTAATGCATCGCGGCCGTGCAGACCTGCACGGTTCCGCAACCCAGCAGAATGAACTCCGCCGCATCGCGCCAGGTGGCGATGCCGCCAATCCCGGAGATGGGCAGGCCGATTTCCGGATCGGAAGCGAGTTGCTGGACCATATTCAGCGCGATCGGTTTCACCGCGGGTCCGCAGTAGCCGCCGTGCGACGAGAGCCCGCCGACATTGGGCCGGGGCGTCAGCGTGTCGAGATCGATTCCGGTGATCGAGTTGATGGTGTTGATGGCCGAAACACCGTCGGCATGGCCTTTGCGCGCGGCACGGCCGGCCATCCGGATGTCGGTAATATTGGGCGTCAGTTTCACCAGGACCGGAGTGCGCGCCGCTTCCTTGACCCAGCCGGTAATCAGCGTGGCGTACTCGGGAACCTGCCCGACGGCGCTACCCATGCCGCGCTCGCTCATGCCATGGGGACAGCCGAAGTTAAGCTCGAGGCCGTCCGCACCCGCGTCCTCAGCCTGTTTCACTATGGTGTGCCAGGCATCCCGATTGGACTCGACCATCAGCGATGCAATCACCGCGTGATGCGGATAACGCTTCTTGACCTCGGTGATCTCGCGCAGGTTCACGTCGAGCGGACGGTCAGTGATGAGCTCGATATTGTTGAGCCCCATCATGCGCTGGCCATTCCAATCGACCGACGAATAGCGCGAACTGACGTTGGTGATTGGTTCTCCCAGCGTTTTCCAGACGGCGCCGCCCCAGCCGGCATCGAACGCGCGCATGACCTGCTCGCCGCAATTGGCCGGCGGTCCGGAGGCCAGCCAGAAGGGATTCGGGCACCGAATGCCCGCGAAGTTGGTGGTGAGATCAGCCATGGTTACACGTTTTCCGTTATCCGTTATCCGTCTTCCGTCGTCCGATTCCGTTGCCCAATTTTGAGAGGATACCTTGCGCTGCCCGTTTGCCTTCCGCGACTGCGTCGACGACTTCGCGACCGCCGCTGGCACAGTCGCCAGCCGCGAAGTACTTGGGATTGGAGGTCGCCCCGGTCGCCGGATCGGCCACGATGCGGCCCGCGGAAATCTCCAGCCGGTCGCCCAGCATCGCGCCGAGCTTGGATTGTCCCAGCGCCACGATCACCATATCGCACGGCACCGTGAAGTTGGCGCCCTCGAAAACCCGGGGCGCGGAGCCATCGCCTGAACTTTCAGTACAAGCGAATTCCACCCCCTTCACGCCATCATCACCTACGATACGCACGGGCGCGACATTCCATTGGAACTTGACGCCAAACGCTTTTGCGTGATCGTACTCAAAGTCAAATGCGGGCATCTCGGACTCGCCTCGCCGGTACGCCATGATAGAATCCTCGGCGCCCAGAAGTCTGGCGGCAATGGCCGCGTCGATGGCCGTATTCCCTCCACCGATCACGATGGTTCGCGCGCCGACTTCGTAGCGCGCTTCGGTCTTATAAGCCGCGATGAAGCGGACCGCATCCACTACTCCCGGCAGATCTTCGCCGGGAATGCCGAGCTTTTGCGTCGGACCCAGCCCCACACCCAGGAAAATCGCGTCGAACTGGCTCTCCAGTTGATCGAAGGTGATATCCGTACCTACGGTTATGCCGGTCCGTATTTCGACACCTAAAGAGCCAATGAAGGCGATCTCCCGTGCGGCATCGCCGGGCGTGAACTTGTACTCGGCCACCCCGTAGGTATTCAGTCCGCCGGGGCGCTGGCGGGCTTCGAAGAGCGTAACCGCGTAACCTTGCTTCCGGAGTTCCGCGGCGCACGCCAGCGATGCCGGGCCGGCTCCGATGCACGCGATCTTTTGCGCCTGTCTGAGGGGCGTTTGGAGGCCTGACCAGTCGCGCGACTCCATCTCTTCGTACCAGGTTTCCATGGCGTGACGCTGCAGCCGGCCGATTTCGATGGGCTGCTTGTTATAGCGATGCATCACGCAGGCTCCTTCGCACAGGACGTCAACGGGACAGACCCGCGAGCAACTGAGTCCCAGGGCGTTGGAATCGAGAATGGTATTGGCTGAGCCGCGCAGATTGGCAGTCGCGATCTTTTTGATGAACCGCGGGACGTCGATGTGGGTCGGACACGCCGCAGTGCACGGCGCGTCGAAGCAGAAGAGGCAGCGATTGGCTTCAACTACGGCTTCCTGCGGGGTGAATGGGGGGTGGAGTTCGGGGATGTCCATGGAGTCACCGGGGACAGACTAAAGTCTGTCCCACACGGGCAAAACATTCGTCGAGGGCATGGACGAAGTTGTCGACGTCGCTCTTGCCGATATTCATGGGCGGAGAAACGCGCAGGACGTTGCCGAACAGGCCGCCCTTGCCGACCAGGATGCGGGCCTCGCGTGCAGCCTCGAGCATCTGGTTGGTTTCCGCTACGGCCGGGGCCTTGGTCTGGCGATCCTGCACGAGCTCCATGGCCTGCAGAAGTCCCATGCCTCGCACGTCGCCGATGATCGCGTGCCGGCTCTGCAGTTCGAGCAGCTTTTCACGCAGGTACGCGCCCACTTCCGCGGTGTTGACACGCAGGTTGTTCTCTTCGATATAGTCGAGGACCGCGCCCGCCGCCGTTGTGGCGATAGGATTGCCGCCGAAGGTTGAAATGGTGAGCCCTTTCATTCCATCGGCGATCTGCGGCTTGGCGATGGTCACGCCGATCGGAGTCCCGTTGCCCAAGCCCTTGGCACTGGTGATGATGTCGGGCTGGACGCCCCAATGCTCGATCCCGAACCATTTGCCACCGGTGCGTCCCCAGGCTGTCTGGACCTCGTCGCTGATGAAGACGCCGCCATACTTCTTCACGATGTCCGCGACGATTGGGAAGTACTCTTTGGGCGGCGTGATGAAGCCGCCGACGCCCTGGATCGGCTCGGCAATGAACCCGGCGATTCGTCCCGACGTGGTGGTGCGGATGGCCTCGTCCATGTCCTTGGCGCAGGCCACGCCGCATTTCGGATATTCCAGTCCGAAAGGACAGCGGTAGCAATACGCGTTGTGCGCGTGGACGAAGCCCGGCTGACCCAGGCCGCCCAGACGCCACGCCGAGTTGCCGGTGAGGGACATGGCGAGGGCGCTGCGTCCGTGATAGGAGTGCCGTAAGGCAACGATCTCGCTCGCGCCGGTATAACAGCGGGCAGCCAGAATGGCGGTCTCGTTGGCTTCGGTACCGCTATTGGTGAAGAAAGACTTGGTCAGCGCGCCGCCCGGCGTGATCCCGGCCAGCCGCTTGGCCAGCGCGACCTGCGGCTCGTTGGCGAACACGGTGGAGACGTGCTGCATCTTGTCGAGTTGCGCATGCACCTTGGCGTTCACCTGCTCGTTGCAGTGACCGACACTCACCGTCACGATGCCGCCGAAGAAGTCGAGATACTGGTTGCCATCGATGTCCCAGACGTACTGATCCTTGGCATGGGACATGACCAGGGGTTCCTTAAAGTAATGGAACACGGAGGGGAAAATAAAATCTTTTTGGGCGAGAAGAATCTCTTCTTTGTTCATGGTGTACACCCCTTATCTTAAGGCTGCGCGAAAACGATCCCGCCGTAAGTTTTTCATCTTACGATCTTTTGTTGGCCTAAGGCAATATATGACGGTTTGATGACAGACGAGGAAAAGATTGGGCCACGAATGAACACGAATGCACGCGAATAGGGATAAGAAATACCCTGTAGGTACCTGAAGCCATTCGAGATATGCGTTCTCGGGTTCGTTTGGTCATTTTGTATGCGCGAGAGTCATAAAGATAACGTAAAGGGGCATTGGTGATGCGAAATGGTGAGTCGCGCCGGCGTACATAGATAGGGCCTCCTGATTCAGTACTATCGGGCGGGCATTGGGGATTTTGGGTGCGATGGAGGGAAGTGGTTTGTTTAGAGTCGCGACAGGCGAAAAAGGCAGCGTGACTGACAGCGCCGGTAAGCCTGGCCTACCGGCGCTCAATCAGGTCCCTTCTACCCCTGGGCTGTCGCGCAACGCTCTTTCATGAGTTGAGCGATGTCCTCCTGGCCGAATATCTGGCGGACCTCGGTCTCGCCCTCCCATCCAGGCCAGTGTTTCTGGTGAAGTTCCATGAAGCGAACTGCCCCTTCGATCGCCTCCTCCTTCGATTTCAGTTCAAACTGCGCATAGCCGCCGACAACCTCCTTGGTCTCGGTGAAAGGCCCGTCGGTCACGGTCAGGCGGCCATTGGAAACCCGGACGCGAGTGCTCTGCGCAGTTGGGGCGAGACCTCCGCTCCCGAGCAGGGTACCGGCTTTGACCGCTTCCTCGCTGAGACTCGCAATGGCGTCCATCAACCCTTTGGGGGGAGGGCCGGAGTTCTCGGCATGCTTGACCATCATCATGAATCGCATCGTTATATCTCCTTTTGATTTCGAGCCGGGCTTTCCGAACCCGGTCTTCATTTACAGGTCGAACGAGAGGGCGTGAAATCGACACCCGCGGGTGGATTCCAAAAATATTTTTGCAGGTTTTCACCCTTTGACGTAGGCGAGCTTCGCGGCCACCTTACCGCCGCGCACGACGAAGACGTCCACACCACGCAGGTGCCAGGGCTGTCCGTTGCGAGTCTTGCGATATACCCAGCGCACGACCGCACGATCGCCGCTGACGATAATTTCCTCGGCCTCGAAGCGCGCATCGGGATTGCGAACGAACCATTCCCGCCAGAATGCGACCACGGTCGCCTTACCCTCGATCCGGCGCCCATCCGGTGCAGGAGATGTATCCTCGAATACCGTGTCATCCGTCAACAAGGCCGCCAAGGCATCAGCATCATGTCGATTGAATGCCTCGTTAAAGCGATCGACGACGATGCGCGTCGCAGCATCGGCCGTCGGCGAATCAGGTTTGACTGTCATAATTTGCCCATGCGCCCCCGACATATTCGAGAAGAAAAAGACTACCGCGGCAAACCAGGCCAACGGGCCGGATGGGGTGGGAAGCAATTGGGATGTTGCCGGCTTTCTCGGCATCTGGTGCTCCTCGGAAACTTCATATTTTATCCAACGCCGCGCCTGGCGCAACGGTGTCGATCGCGGTACACCGCGAGCCTACCGCTTCTTGGGTGTTGGGGAGCAACGGAACAGAAAAGTCGCTTAACGGACAGGAACGGGAAAACGGGTGACTGACGACCCACAGACGCCAAGGCGACATCCATGGCAAGCGGGTGCGCCAGTTTTCCGATAACACTCCGTGGGCGCCCGGCGGAACTCGGCGGCACATTCCATAGAATCGTGGTTGCAAGCCGAGGCGCGCTCCTATGACTAATGATCTTGCGGATTCGATCGCGGGACTCTACGCTGTGTTTGCTCGCTATCCGAAGCCCGCCACTCTGCCGGGATGTCCTTGTTGTGTTGAGCCCGCTGATAGTCAAGCCTTGAGCCTGGCCCCGCTTCAGTAGGGGGCGACACAACGGACGCGTAACGCCCATCTGGAGGTTGGGGCCGCGCCCATGGTGTCATTATCCTTGCGCCCCGGCTCGCGGTGCAGCCTGTTTACACCGCCTGGGGAGGGTGCAAAAGCGGGATCATCTCGCGGCGTCCCCGGCGGTAAACCCGAAAGTCGCGCACATCCGTTGTGATGACCGCCAGCGAAGGATTCAATTCGCTGAGCCGGATGAGACAAAGATCGGCGAGATCCGGCTTGCGGTCAGAGTAACGCCTGGCGAGCTCGCCCAGCCGCGAAAGGTGATCGGGCACTGCAAATTGGGGCAGCACCAAACCTTCTTGAACCATGGCGATCACCAGCGAGACGTTTCCCAAATGGAACGCTGTCTCGGCCAGCACGGCATCGCACGTTAACAACGCGCGGTCGATTCCAGAAGCGACCTCCACTGCCCAGTCGTGATGCCGGTCCCTGCGGTTGGCGAAAGCCACCAGAAAGCCCGTGTCGGCGATGCCGGTCACGACCTGGAGAACCCCTTGCGTCCCGACAGATCGGGTGGCCCGTCGATCGATCCCGCCAGGCGCAGGAACGGCTGTTTCTCCCGCTTGCGCGCGAGCTGGAGCTGATCGCGAACAATTCGGCCGCGGGGCACACCAGCTTTTCTGGAGGCGGCGTCCAGCCACTCCGCCAGATCTTCGGGCAGGCGCACCGTGATTGTATTACTCATCTGCTTGAATTGTAGCACAGGCCATCCTCTCGATCCGGCCGATGCTGCCGTTCATTGACGGGCCTACCGCGCCTCGGCATGCGGTAGGGGTCGCCAGCGAGCCAGTACAGTATCTCGGTCCGAGACGCCCCCACTTTAAGCTGTAACGCCCTATTGTTTGATGTGCCTGTCCGGTAACCCGAGTGGATCGTGGATCGTCGGCCATCCGAAAGGAATTCGGCTCCTTTTGTTTGCCGTCATTTGACGCGCGGGATTACATTGTGAGGACGGCACGGAACCGGGCCTTGCCTTCCACGACGCGCTGGTAGGCCTTTGGAGCTTCCGATAACGGGTACGTCTCGACGATCGTCTTAACTTTTCCTTGCGCTACGAAATCAAGGGCTTCGTAGAGATACTCGGGGCCATTTTGCTGGCTGCCGATGATACGAATGCGCTTCATGATGAGGTCCATCAAGGGGATCGAAAGCGGCTCGTTGTCTGCACCCATCGTGATAAGCCTGCCATCCGGCCGCAGTCCCTGAATACTGTCCACCATTGACTTGCTCGAATTGGAGGTACTCAGGATGACATCTGCGCCGCCTGCCGCCACGAGGCCCTTTCCATCGCGGACAATCTCATCCGCCCCGAGCTCGCGGATCATCTTGTCTTTATCGGGGGAGTGCGAAATTGCCACTGTCTCGAAGCCTGACGCCTTGGCGTATTGCACTGCCAGGTGCCCGAGCCCACCGATCCCGAGTACGGCCACGCGCTCATGCGGTTGGGGGTCTGCCCACCGAAGGCCGCTATAGACTGTGTAGCCTGCGCAGAATATCGGGGCCGCTTGCTCGTAGCTAACTTTGTCGGGAATCAAATAGGTGGCGTCGGCATTCATCAACATGTACTCGGCATGGCCTCCCGGCGTATCGAGCCCCGTACCCTTCATATAGGGACAAAACATTCTGCGGCCGCGCTGACACCATTCGCAGCGTCCGCACGTGGATTGAATCCAGGCGGCGCCCACGCGGTCCCCTATCTTTCGCGTGGTGACGTCGGGAGCCACCGCGACGATCTCACCGACCGGCTCGTGACCCAGGATTCGGGGAAAATGCCCTGGAATGTGTCCTAGTGTTTCGTGGACGTCGGTATAGCAGATGCCACTGGCGCGCATCTTCACCAACACTTGTCCGGGTCCGGGCTGAGGCTGAGGAACGTCCTGTATCTCCCAGGAGCTGTTCATGGCGGGTACCACCGCAGCTTTCATAAGCCTTCCTCCATGGCCGGTTGGATGCAGATGCCGGTATGGTTGGTGCATGAATTCCCATTCCTGGCGGGCAATCAAACACGCTTGAGGTTGGCAGGCAGTTGGCTGATACCCGGCCATCCATCCGCTAAGTATCGGCCTCCGAATACCATTCCAACCGCTCCCTGACGGTCACGGCTCAGAATCAGCGGTAAGCGATTCCGGAATGGCGTAGTTAATTCTGACAGGTCCTAAGACCAGCCAAACATCCTACTTGTGCTGACCCTCCGTCGCTTTCGCCGGTTCGCGAGCGCGCGAGACAATGTAGGCTTGGATAGCCTGCACCTGACCGGCATTCAGAATATTCTTGAACGACGGCATGCCGGCTGACGCGCGGGTTCCATCCAGAACAATGTCCTCGATCCCCGTGAGAGTTTCTTTGCTCGAGTAGCGGAGATCGGGCAGCGGACCGGCCACTGCATTCACCCCATGGCAACCCGCGCATCGCGAGCTGTAAAGCAGGCGCCCCTCGTGCACCAATTTGGGCGACGCCTTGGTTGTGATGGCCGGCACTGGCGGAGCCGTGTGGCCCAGAGCCGGCGCCTTGAGGACAGCAGTTCCGTTGAGCGTGAACGTGAGAATCCGGCCATAACCCGGTCTGACCGCACCGAATTTGGGGTCATTGGACAGGCCGACGGGTCCGCCCCATCCCGCCAGAACCGACACATACTGGACACCATTGACCTGGTAGGTCACTGGAGGGGCCATAATTCCAGTGCCTGCGTCAAAGGTCCAGAGTTGCTTCCCGTCGGCGGCGCGCCAGGCGGCGAACATACCGTCGGAGCGTCCCTGGAACACCAGGTTGCCGCCCGTAGCGAGAACGCCTCCGCCTTCGACCACCGGATAGCTTGCTGTCCAGGCCGCCTTCTGACTGACGGGATCCCAGGCCACGAGTTGTCCGGTTGGGGCTGGCAGCGAATCGAGTTTGTCGTTGAGTGGCCCGTTGTAGGAATCGTCGTAGCCCACATTACCCCGGTCGGCGCTATATTTCCATTTCGGATCCGGCGCGTGCAGTGACTGCGAGCCCACTTTGACCGGGAAATAGATAAGCCCGGTCGCCGGACTGAACGCCATGGGGTGCCAGTTGTGTGCGCCATCCGGACTGGGAGAGACAATGATGGGCTTGAACCCCGCGTAAGCGGTCTGCGACTCAATAGGACGGCCGGTTTTGGGATCCAGTCCCGAGGCCCACGTGATGCCGCTGACGAAGGGCGCGCCGGAGATAAATTCTCCTGTCTCGCGATCGAGTACATAGAAGTATCCGTTCTTATTTGCCTGCATGATCACTTTTCGCGCGCGGCCGCCGATCGTCAGGTCGGCCTGCATCAGCGGCTGGGTGGCGTCGAAATCCCAGTTGTCCCCGGGGGCGGTTTGAAAGTGCCAGGCCAGTTCGCCGTTGCCGGCGTGCACGGCGAGGATCGACGCGGTATACAGATTGTCGCCTTCGCCGCGCAAGGCGCGGTACCAGGCGGTTGGGTTGCCGGTTCCGAAGTACAGCAGGTCGAGCGACGGGTCGTAGACAATCCCTTCCCAGGCTGTCCCGCCACCGCCCGTTTTCCACCATTCGCCCGTCCAGGTCTTCGCGGCGGTTTCCATGGCCTTCGATTCGAACCCCTTGGAGGGGTCGCCGGGCACGGTGTAGAACCGCCAGATCATCTTTCCGGTTTCCGGGTCGAACGCCGAGATGTAACCACGCACGCCATACTCGGAACCGGCGTTACCGATAATCACCATACCTTTGGCGATGCGTGGAGCGCCCGTGATCGAATAAGGTTTGGCGCTGTCGGCGGTCGATACATCCCAACGAAGAGCGCCGGTATCCTCGTCGAGAGCGATCAGACGGCCATCGAGCGTCCCCACGTACACCTTGCGACGGTAGAGAGCCACGCCGCGATTGACGACGTCGCAGCAGATGAACGAAGCGCGCTGGCGCGGCACTTTGGGATCGTACGTCCAGCGGACTTCTCCGGTCTTCGCGTCAATCGCGTAGACCACGCTCCAGGAACCGGTTGTATAGATGATGCCGTCTTCTATGAGCGGGGTCCCTTCCAGACCGCGCGTGGTGCCGAGTTCCTTGCTCCAGGCCAGTCCGAGTTTGCCCACCGTTTGTTCGTTGATCTGGTTCAGCGGACTGAACCGGTGGTCGTCGTAGGTCCGCCCGTACATGAGCCAATTGCTCGTGTCCTGATCCGAGCTACGAAGTCTCGAGTCGTCGAGGAGCGTAGGTCCTCGGTGGCAGGAGCCGAGAATGAAAACTACTGGCGTAATTGCCCACGCAATTAAGCGGTGTTTTAGCATAGAGCGAATCTCCAACGGCGGGGTATCAGGGTCAACTATAACCCAATGCGCAGGCCGCCGGTAAGTGACCCTTGGGGCAGACCCGCTGTAGCGTACCGCTCCTTTACAGTCGCGGCTCAGCCGCTAACCGCGGGGCGGGCCCGCGGTCCAATGTGTCTGAGACTTGCGCCTTTCCCGCCGCGAGCGAAGTTTGGCCGCAGTTTCTGGAGAGTAAGCCGCACCCGTGACCCTTCCGCGCTGCTACTTCTCGGCTGCAATGTCCGCCGGTATCTCATCATCATCGTGTATGTACCACGGCATGTTGATGACGATGATTTGCCGGCTTCCTTTGAAATACAGCATGGCTTTCAGCGCCGCCCCGCGCTGGTTGTGGAGCACGTGGTAGTACCAGTGACGCTCGACGAGTTCGGGGATGAGCACCGCGATCTGCCGGCCCCCGTTGTTACGCGCGAGGTCGAGCACATAGTCCACAATCGGGTTAACGATGAACCGGTAGGGAGAATGAATCACTACGAGCTTGGGAGGAATCATGCCCAGCGTGAGGACCGGCTCCTCCACATAATGCAGCCACCGCTCCCGCAGGTAAACAGTACGCTCCCCGCTGTCGATATGCAAACCCCTCACATCCGGCGAAATGGTGAGCGCAAAGGAAAGGGCGTGGTTCGCAATTTTGGTCCAGCGATCGACGGGCACCACAACCAGAGGAGGGCGAAAGCTATTCAACTGCATGGGCGCCTGGCACGCGATCTGTTTGTTGACGTGATGGTATTGGCGGCGCACTGCGACCATCACAATCAGGATGCCGGGGATCAACAGCAGCGTAATCCAGGCGCCTTCGAGGAATTTCGCGACGAGCACCACCACCACTGTGATCCCCGTCACCGTCGCGCCCAGGCCGTTGACCAGCATGCTCTGCATCGCACCGGGTCCACCGATTCGCTTCCAGTGGAACACCATGCCAAGCTGTGACAGGGTGAATGCGAGGAACGCGCCCACCGCAAAGAGCGGGATCAGACGATCGGTGACTCCGCCGAATATGATCAACAGCAGCGCCGAGAGGCCTGTCAGCACATAGACGCCCTGGGAGTAAATCAGGCGCCGGCCGCGCGTGGCAAACGAGCGCGGCAGGAATCCATCGAGCGCAATCACGCGGCACAACCGCGGAAAATCCGCGAAGGCCGTATTGGCCGAGAGCGCCAGGACCAGCAGGATGGACCCGATGGTCAGGTAATAAAAGAAGCCCCTGCCCACGACCGCGCCGAGCAGCATCGAAAGCACGCTGTCATACCCAGGCAGACCAGGGTCGGTCGCGGCGATGTCATAGGCACGAACCAGGTACGCAATCCCGGCGAGCATCACGATCAGCAGGGCAATGATGACGGTCAAAGTGCGACGCGCGGTTTGAGCGGTGGGCTCATGAAACGCCTTGACGCCGTTGCTGACCGCCTCAACCCCGGTCATGGCTGTACAACCGCTCGCAAAAGCTTTCAACAAGATCCACACGCCCGCGGCAGCCACCGCTGCCGGAGCATGGGGAAGGGAACTTACCGGCACGGGATGCCCGCCGCTGAGTACCGCTTTGCAACAGCCGATCGCGATCGCCACCAGCAAGGTGAGCACAAAAAGATAAGTCGGGATCATGAAGATGACACCGGAGTCCCGAACGCCTCGCAGGTTAACGATCGCGATGAGAACCAGGATTCCCAGGCACAAGAGCAGCATGTGAGGTAGCAGGCCCGGCGCGGCGGAGACCAGCGCTCCCACTCCGGCAGAGATGCCGACGGCCACCACCAGCACGTAATCGATCATCAGCGCTGCAGCTGCCAGCAGTCCGGCGGTAGCGCCGAGATTCTCGCGGGCGACAGTGTACGATCCTCCTCCGCCCGGGTAGGCTTCGATGGTCTGCAAATAAGAGAGGTAGACAATCGCCAGCAGAACGATGATGCTCACGCTGATGGGAACAATATAGGCGACGCCGGCGGCGCCCAGCGGGATCAGCAGCGTCAGCGCAGCCTCGGGGCCATAAGCGGCGGAACTGAGCGCGTCCAGGCCGAAGATCGGAATACCCGCTGCGATGCCCACCCGCTCGCCCCGCTCTGCACCTGAGGACAGCGGCTTTCCCAATAGAACATCGATAGGTGAGCGGCGAACGGATTTTGTCGGGGCAGCCATCTTGAGGTCCAGCGCGCTCTAATGTCGTTTAGTCCGGGCGACTAACTGCCGGACGCGATCCAACGCCCTTTGCTCGGCCTCATCTCTGGTTTCTCCCCTGGTGCGGGTCAGGGTCGCACCTGCGGAACCATTGTCGGCCCGGCAGTGGTACGTCTCCTCCAGTCTGTAGACGATAAGGTTCACCGGCCAGCCGCCGACCTCCACTTGCCGTTCTCCGTACTCTTCCGCGTACGTCGGCGAGCTCTCATTTGTGGCAGCACCTTTTTCCACCGGCGCGCCCACCAGATTGCCCCATTCGGTCCAGGAGCCGTCATAATTCATGACGTTCTCCAAGCCGAGCAGGTACTTCAAAACGAACCAGGTGTGGCTGGATCTCTCGCCAATGCGGCAGTACGCGATCACCGGTTGCGAGCGCTCGATACCTTGCGAGGCATACAGTTCCTTGAGCTCGTCAAAAGTTTTAAAGGTGCCATCGTCGTTGCAGGTCCTCGTCCAGGGAATATTGCGCGCGCCCGGAATGTGACCGCCGCGCCGGCAGGTTTCGGCCAGTCCGGGCGGCGCCGGAATCGAGCCGGAGAACTCCTGCGGGCTGCGCACATCCACCACGGCGGCACTCGAGTTCTGCACGGCAGCCTGCACCTGCGGCAGCAACGCGCGCAGGGAAAGGTCAGCCGGAGACGCCTCATACGCCGTCTTCGCGATCTTGGGGACGCCGGTCGTGAGATCGCGCTCTTCGGACACCCATTTCTTGCGCCCTCCATTCATGAGCCGCACGTCCCGATGGCCGTAAATCTTCATTTGCCACAACGCCCAGGCGGCAAACCAGTTGTTATTGTCACCATAAATCACGACCGTGGTAGCCGGGGTAATTCCGGATTTGGCCATCAGGTCCCCAAACTGCGATCGGGAGAGAATATCCCGGCGGACCGTGTCGCAAAGCTGCGAATTCCAGGCCCAGGCGATGGAGCCGGGCACGTGTCCTTCGTTATACGCTGCGGTGTCCACGTCGACTTCGACGATGCGGACGGCAGGATCGCTGTGGTGAACTGCGACCCATTCGGTACTGGCGAGTGCTTCAGGATGGGCGTATCCGGCCATCTCGTTTCCTCCATTCCCGGCCCGTCATGGATTCACCACTGTTTCATCTTATGCCTGAAAAAGTCATATAGAAGACACGATTAATTCATGAGGATCATTTCCGGGCCTGGAATCGAAACGAATAGCCGACGCCGATGAAGTGATCCACGGCCGCGCGCGATAAACCTGCCCCAATGTGTAGATCCAATTGCTGGAGAAGGCCGAGTTTGTACGCCGTGCCGAAGTGCAACAAGTGCTGCGGACCGCCGCGTTCGGGAAAATCGCCGGCGTATTCAACGAAGGCATCCCAAGGCCCGGTGAGCTGCCGGTCGAAAAGGAACGTCGCTTGCCCAGTCAGGTTTCGCGTGCCGGCCTGCGTCGGCCAATACAATGACAACATTCCGGCCGCCGTCCAGTTTTGGGAAACCTTCTGCGACCATGGCAGTTGCAAGCCCGGGTCATAGCCGTGACTGGATTCGCTGTTGGCCCCGGTCGGGAAGCTCAGAAACACGACCAGAGAGGCGTCGAATCCACTTGCCGTATGTCCGATCTGTTGCTTGACTCCCAGGGCCAGGTCGCCGAACCCCGAAGCCAGAGAGGAGTAGTTGTAATCCGGTACCGTGAATCGCAGCTCGGTGTCGCCGGTCAAGCCGAACACCACCAGACTCTCGGAACCGTCGAAGGTGCGCTGGCCAAGAGCGGTCGTGATCTGGACACCGTTCTCAACCTGCAGGCTGCCGCTGGGAACCACGACGCTGGAGTCTGTAATCGCCGGCCGATCCGTCGCGATGGGGGTTGGCTGGCCGCATAGCAACGCTACTCCAGCCAGCAGGGAAATCAAGAATGCTCGCGCGGATGGAATGCCGATGCTCCACGTTACCAAAAATCCCGTCAGGAATCAGGAGGGGCAGGTTGTTTAACCTGCGAGCCGGATGTTATCTGGCTCAGGCGGTGAAAGCGCCCCTGGACTTTGGTCATTCGAATTTCAGAGGGCACATGTGACGGGGAAAGCACGTTTCTCCGGCTTCGTCTCGAATAGCCGGGTGAAAGGCAAAGCCCGAAACAACCGCAGCCCAGGCCGCTTCGCGCCCTAAAGCCTGTCGCTTGCGTGGCAAGGGCGACCGGGGGGTCGCTTGCGGACGTGGCGTCCGCCCTACAAAAGGCCGAGAGGCGCTGAAAGCGCCCGCTCCTGGCGGGCCGGCTACCTGGCATTTATAGCAGGTAGAGAAACCAATTGAACCGCTGGGACGTCTCACAGTCTCACGGCATACCAAGTTATGACGATACCGGCGACGGCAGGGGTACCTCGAAGACGGTAGTAAGTCACCGCAAGCTGCGGTTTTATACTCTTGAAAACAAATTGCTATGCGCCGCCGTCACATTTCGTGGTAAATATGTAGTTGTAGTACGCGGGCGCCGAATCCTCAGTCGGTGCTTCGGCAACCCGCTCAAATCTGTCTGGCCACCGATTCCGTTTTCTTTTTTCAAATGTATCGTCATGCCGGACTGTCGGCAAAATTCATCACGTTAGTCACTCGAATTCTCACCATACCGGAGGCTCGCGCCTAAACAATGGACAGCGATCGCAAGTACCGTCAGAACGGCTATTACGACTCTGACCGCTCCAGCAATGGAAATGGCCAGGGAGATCGGCCGTTCAAGCCCAAGGAACAAGGCCCCAAACCTCCGCTGGATATTACCGGACCGCGCCTCCCGCGGTTGGTTCAAGCCGTCACGGCATCGCGCTGTTACAGTTGCTCCACGACTTTGCCGCCCGGGACTAGTTTCAATGCGCCGTGTCCCAAATGCGGTGCGGCATTGCACTGTTGCAAGCAATGCGCGCACTTCGAGCCGTCGACGCGGTTTCAGTGTCTGAAGCCTATTCCGCTCCGGATCGCCGTGAAGGACCAGGCCAATGAATGCACACTGTTCTCGCCTCGCGTCACGGTGGCTCGCGATTCGGCTTCGCCCATGGCGATACCTCGTAATTCGACCCCGGACAACAACGCCGCGCCACCCCGCAGCGCCAGCGACGCGCGCAGTGCGTTCGACCGCTTGTTTAAGAAATAGGCGCCTCGTGCGATGGCGGAACGGCTGCTCCGCAGCCGGGCAGACCACGAAAAACGATGGTCTGCCCCACAGCAGGCCAAAGGCCTACTTTACAAGGGTGTCTCCGAGTTCCACGCCTTCGGTTTCCGGGAAGCTCCAGATGAGGATTGCGCCGAAGAGAAAGAATGCCGAGTTGAGCGCTAGCGACGCTCCCAGTCCAAAGCGGTCGGCGAGTGCACCGACTGCGTAAGGCGCGAGAGCACCCAGGCCCCGGCCGGTACCGTAGGTGAAGCCCTGCCCGGAGGCCCGTACGGCTGTCGGGTAGAGTTCGGCCAACATTACGCCGAACAGGCTGAAAAAACCTGTGCCGAAAAAGCCGATGAACGGGCCTAACAGGAAGATCAGGTTCTCCGAACGCGTCGCTCCATAGAGCGGGGTCAGGCACGCCGCCATCACCACATAAAAAGCGAATGCCGGACGCCGGCCAATGCGATCGGCCAGCCAACCGAAGCTGATGTAACCGAAAAAGGCGCCGATCTGCGTCGGGATCATCCAGGTGCTGCCTTGCAGGATGCTGAGACCAGCTCCGCCTGCACTGACCGGCGCTGAAAGGTACCCGGGCAGCCAGGTGAATAGGCCCCAATAGGCGAAGAGTACGGAGGTTGTCAGGGCGGTGGCGCGCAGGGTGATCGGCGCGAGCGGCGGGCGAAAGATGCGTCCGAACGACGACGTCGCCGATGGAACGTGTCGCCGCCAGACCTCCGGCTCCGGCACTCCACGCCGGATGAGCACGGCGATGATGGCCGGTAGAAAGCCCACCGCAAATAACCATCGCCAGCCGAACCGTGGAAGAATCAGCGCCGAGGCGGCCGCGGCCAGCAGGTAGCCGATGGCCCATCCCGACTGCATCCATCCGATGGCCTTGGCGCGATGTTTGGCCGGCCACGCTTCCGACACCAGGACCGCGCCCGCTGCCCATTCGCCTCCCAGGCCGAGCCCCACAATCGACCGCCAGAACACGAGCGACGCCAGGCCCGAGATCAGCGCCGTTCCCGCGGAGCCGATGCTGTAAACCACGATCGTGTAGACCAGCATTCGGGTGCGGCCCAGGCGGTCGGCCAGAATCCCGCCGGCAATCCCCCCAGCAGCCGCCGCCAGCAGCGTGAAACTGGCCCCGAGAGCGGCCTGCGCATTGGTGAGTTCGAAGTCGGCGCGGATTCGGTTCAGCGCAAAGGCGTAGAGGAACACGTCCGCGGCGTCGAGCATGTAGCCGACGTGCGCGGCGGCCAGGGTTCGCCACTGCTCCCGGGTGATAACTGACCGGGTGCTATCTAGTTCGGCGCTGCGTGTGTCATGCACCTACGGATTGTAACCGCTTCGTCGTCCCTGAGCCGGGCCCGAATCTCATCGAGCCATCCGGCGTAGGCTGGAAACTCGATGAGCGTCGCCTTCCGCCCGTCGACGTCGGCGTCGTGATAGATCTGCGGGTCGATGGGATATGGCGACTGTGCCAGGCGGTCGAGTATATCCTCCAGATCCCTTGGATCGGCAGCTATTGAGACGGAAAGAAGTTCTCCGCGCCCCCCGGCGAGGGGTACGGCAGTTGAATCTTCTGAAAGTTTGCCGGTAGGTAAATGCCGGACGTTCATAACAAGCCCTTTCGTCACGCACAGGGCAGGCCGGTTCCGGGCAAAACAGCTCCGATGGGTAAAAATAAAAAACCCCGGAGCCAAAGGGCACCAGGGTCGAATGTTTTGACCTAGACCGACTTCCCTTTAGCACTTTTTTACGTGGTTGCAAGTAGCGGGCCGGCTGAAACGGCCTAAATCATTCCACGTGGCTCCATCATGACACGTTTGAGTTATTCAGGCAAGAGATTTAATGTACGAGATTTAATGTCGGCGGTCAGGCGGTCCTGCCCATGGGGACCCAATGACGAGGCCGTCCGCTGTCTTTATTTCCCCATTAGCTGCCGGCCAAAGAACCACAGCGTGACGCCCCAGGCATAGATCATCACGCCCCGCCTTGCCGACTCCTCGTTCAGACGCCGGACCAGCACGGCCCCGAAGTAACCGCCGATCACCGCCGCGACGAGCATCGGCACGCCGACGTGCCAATCGATCGCGCCGCGGAGAGCGAAGATGACGATCGCCGCGGCGTTGATCGCCATGCCGCAGACCAGCCGCAGGCCGTTGGCCACATGCACGTCCTTGCTGGTTGCCGAAAGGTATAGCGCGAGCATCAGGACGCCCATACCTGCTCCGAAATATCCGCCGTAGAACGAAATCACGAGTTGCCCTCCGAGCAGGAGAGCCACAGATGCCCGGTGTGACGCGCGCGATGCCAGGCTGCGCAGCGTTCTGGCGAACGTAAAATTCAAGGTGGCAAACAACAGCAGCCACGGAACCAGTCCCGCGAAGGCGGACTCGGAGGTCTGCAGCAGGACGACGCTGCCCGCAATGGCTCCGATTATACTGACCACTGACATCCTGGTGAGCAATCGCAGGTCATGCGGAATTTCCCTGCGGTAGACCCACGCGGACGCGAGTCCCGCCGGCCAGAGCAGAAACGAAGCCGTGGCGTTCGAGGTAATGGGGGCGACACCGGCCAGGATCAGGGCGGGGAAGACCAGAAATGTGCCTCCACCCGCCAGCGCATTGACGGCGCCGCCGAGGATCGAGGTGCCGATAAGGGATAGGAGGCGAAGATCCAACTGTCTATTTTCGCGCGGTGACGTGGTGTGCTGCATCCAGGATGTAATTGGATATGTTTTGCTCACGCGAAAGGCGGCCCTCCAGGAACAGCGCCTGCTCGGTGGCTGCTTTGCAGCCGGCAGACCACAGAAAACGATGGTCTGCGCCACGCCAAGCCAAGGGCCAACTCCGTATAGTGGCAAGCCGCAAGACGGCTGCTCCGCAGCCGGGCAGACCACAAACAACGATGGTCCGCCCTACGGCGGGCCAAAGGCCCGCTCCCACAGGATTCTTCGCGGGGCGAGAGGAGTCCAAGTGTTGGTAGTACAAAATCCGTCGCAGGCCGCGACGATTCTGACTGATTAAATTAGTAGTTCAAAATTACTTCTCCGGCTGGTCGTATCCGGTCAGGCGCCGCGCCCAGATATTCCGGAAGCGTACCTTGCCGTTGTGATTCTGCAGCAACAGGGGCTCTTCGGGACCATGCGGCGTGTAATGCGCAACCTGGCGGTACACCATCGGACCCATCGACGCCTGGTGATTGTGCATCAGCACGCCGTTCATGAACAGCGTTATGTAGGCGGGCTGAACCACCTTGTCGCCGTCGAATTTGGGAGCCATGAAAACGATGTCGTAGACCTGCCAGTCGCCAGGTTTACGCGCGGGGTTGGCGAGCGGCGGCCATTGACCATAGATCGCGCCCGCCTGGCCATCGGCGTAGGTCGGACTCTGGTAGGAATCGAGCACCTGGATTTCGTAGCGGCTCATGATGATAACGCCGCTATTGCCGCGACCCTGGCCGGAGCCCTTGATGTCGGCTGGTTCCGACCACTCGACATGCAACTGGACATCACCGAATTTCTCCTTCGTCACCAGGTCGCCGGTGCCCGGCACGCTTTCGAAATATCCGTTCTCCAGTTTCCAATCCGGCGGGCCGCCGCCCTTCTTGGTGATGGGGCTGGCATTCGATTGCCAGTGCGCGAGATCGTGCCCGTCGAAAAGCACGATAGCATCTGACGGCGCACCGCCGCACTGGCTCGCGGGTGTCACCACTTTGGGATGAGGACGGTCGGAATCATGCACGTGATAAGGAAGGCCGGGCAGCATGGGCGTGTCCTTGAAGCCGAGGTCGTGATTTTCCTTTTGGGGGGTCTGCGCCCCGCTGAAGGAAACGATGAGAGAAAGTGTCGCAACAACGGCGATGGTGAATAGTGTTTTACGCATACTTGCCCGTATCATTCTGTCAAAGCAAAAGTAAGTACCAGATTACCCGAAGCCACGCTGATGTATTGCTTGCCCTCAAATTCATAAGTCACCGGCGGCGCGGAGATACCCGATCCGGTCTGGAAGTGCCATACCGTTTTGCCGGTGCGCGCGTCGAGAGCCACCAGGTTGCCTGCGGAGTCGCCATAGAAAACCAGATCGCTGGCGGTCGAGAGCATGCCACCGCTGGGAAATGACTCCAGTTCCCGTCGCCATTTCACTTGCCCCGTCGACGCGTCGACGGCCACGACTGATTTCTTGTTGGCTTCACCCTTAACCCAGTCAACCGTGCTGAGCTGATACCACTGGCCCTCCACAAACTGCTGTTCCGTGCGATAGAACATGTGGCAGCCATCCTCGGAGCTGAAATAGTGCAGACCGGTGCGTGGGCTGTAAGTGGTCGCGTTCCAGTTGTGCCCGCCGCCGAGACCGGGACACGATAGCGTCCCTTCCTCGCTGGGTTCCTGGCCAGGGAGCACTACCGGACGCCCATTGGCGTCGAAGTCCTTGGTCCAGCTCACCTTGGTATAAGGCTTGACGAACAGAAGCTTGCCATTAGTGCGATCGAGGGCGTAATAGTGCCCGTTGCGATTCGCCTGCACCACCGCCTTGCGCGTCGAGCCATTGACCTTCACATCGACCAGCACCGGATCGCCGATAGCGTCCCAATCGTGAACGTCGTGCGGCGTGAATTGAAAATGCCATTTGAGTTTTCCCGTGTCCGCATCGAGAGCCACCAGGCTGCAGGTATAAAGGTTGTCGCCGGGACGCACATCCCCATTCATGTCGGGCCCCGGGTTACCGGTGCCCCAGTAAACCAGGTTCAGTTCCGGATCGTAGGTGCCGGTTATCCACGTCGATCCGCCCGCGCGGGGTTTCGTTGCCGGGCCCCATGTATCTCCACCCGCCTCGCCCGCTTGCGGAATGGTGTAGAAGCGCCACGCGCGCTTGCCTGTCGCCGTATCGTAGGCGTCGACAAACCCGCGTATCCCGAACTCCGCACCCGCGGTGCCGACCACCACCAGATTCTTGACGACGAGAGGTGCAACGGTTCCGCTGTAGCCTTTGCGATAGTCTCCCAATTCGACTTCCCACAGCATTCTGCCGGTCACGCGGTCGAGCGCGACGAGCGTGTCCTCTATGTTGACCTTGAATAGACGGTCGCCCTGGATGGCGAAGCCGCGATTCACTTCGCCGCAGCAAAGGTCCAGTGGCTTCTTAGGTGTCTTCGAATAGTGCCAGATCTGTTTGCCGGTCTTCAGGTCGATGGCCCAGGCGTGGTTGGAAGTGCCGGTAACGTACATGATGCCGTCGCGGATGAGCGGCGTTGTCTCCATCCCCGCGGGGGCGCGCGTCTGGAAAATCCAGGCCGGCGCCAGGCGGGAAATGTTCCCGGCGTTGATTTGGGTGAGTTCGCTGTAGCGCCAGCCAGCATCGTTCTTGCCGTAGGTCGTCCACGAGGAGTCATCGGCAGCGAGTAAGCTGAACCCTGCCGCAAGTAGCAGTGACGTTTTCATTTCGCACCTCGCAAGGTTTCGAGATAGGCCAGCACGTCGGTCTGCTCGGAAGCAGTGAGTCTTCGGCCGTAGTCCGCCGGCATGAGTGATTTCTCTTCCCGCTGCATGGACGCGACCTCCTCTTTGCGGTAGGAATGGAACTGACGGTTGACATCCAGTAACTGAGCCGAGAAATCGTCGAAGCCTTTTTCAATGCCTCGGATCTGGCGACCGTCGCGCAGCGTCACTACTACGGTACTGTATCCCGGGGTGATGGATTTACCCGGTTCGAGCAGCTTTTCGCGCAGATAGTCGAGCGAGCGCTCCCGCCCCACGCGGGTCAACGGAGGTCCGATTCCTTCGCCTTTACCACCGGCGGAATGGCATGCCCCGCAGCCGCCTTTGCCCTGGAAGATTTCACGTCCGTGCTGCGGGTCACCGGGAACCGGACTCGACGTCACGCGCGCGACGGAACGAATAAACGCGACGAAACGCCAGATCATCGGATCGTCGAACCGTTCGCCGTAGTCGGTCATCTCGGTGCCTTCGACGCCCTTCGAGATGACCCGGAAAAGGTCGGCGTCGGTATCGCCGGCGGAGAACGTTCCGCGTGTCAGATCGGGTCCCCTGCCGCCCTGTGCATGGATGCCGTGGCAAGGAGCGCAATACAGGCGGAAATTCCCTTTGCCGACGTCAATCGCTGCCCGGTCGCCAGCCAGAGGATTGGTTTGTCCGCACGCGAGTCCGGAAAAAAGTAGACTCGAGAAAAGTACTGGGCGTACTAGGTACATGTGAAGAGATTGTTTCGAAGCGCACCCCCCACTGTCAAGCACATACGCCCGAAGCGCTTCCACCGGCCGGCTTCACGCGGCGGTTTTGCCGTAGGACTTTACCGCCGATTGAAGGCCGTGAAGGCCGTCGGAAAGGTCTTGCAGGTTCATAGCCGGGCGCACCGTTACGCGCGCGCTAAAGGCGACAAACCACGGTTCCGAAACTCCCGGCAGTTGGGAAGACTCTCGCATATCGAAGATGATGAAGAGGTTACGCTGCCCGTCGTCCTCCGAGAAATAAGCCGCCTCCGGTCGTAAGTCAGCCAGAATCTGCTGAATCGTCGACACCAGCGTCCCTTTTATTGCTGCTGCATTCCCGGTTTCTACCGGGATCGAGACTTTCATTATCATCCGCATACCTGACCGTCCACTCCGATTGACTAACCAGATTATATACACGAAAGTTAGTAATCCAGCCACCATGCGAATGTCCGATTAGATACATCGGTTGAGGCTTTATGCGGCAAAAGCACGATCACGATATTCTTCAAATTCGTCCGGATGGATGGGACTTGCCGGCAAACTGGTTGCGGTCCGCACATTAACCGAATTGCGGGTGATGCCGCGCTTATGCAGATAGAGGCTCAATTTCCTTTTTGCGCTGACGATATAAGCTTTGGCCCCGCTGCGATTGGAAAGGAGTAATTGGCGGGTGATGGAGGTTAGGGTCAGATCATGGCCATAGTGCAGCCACAAAACCCGGACCTCCATGGGAGTCAGAATTGAGCTGATGATCCGGTAGATATTCTGGAAAGCCTGGGCCTGCTCCAGAGCGATGTGAGAGTCGACGCCATTGTCGCCCCGCAGGTCGTGTGAAATTTCCAGTGCGGAACCGGTAGGATCCGTTTCCCGCTTCTTTAAGGAGTTGAGGCAATGATTGCGGGTGATGACATAGATCCAGGTCGACATGCTCGAGTCTCCCCGGAAAGCGTGGAGGCTGCGGAAGACTTTCAGAAAGACCTCCTGCGAGAGATCCAGGGCTTCCTCGTGGTCTTTGGTCACGGCATAGCACCAGCCTACGACCCGGGCGTGATAGCGACGGAAGATCTCCTCGAAGTAACCGTCCACGAATTGTAAATCCTGGCGCACGCCGCACACTAACTCTGCATCCGAGAGTTCCTGCGGCGCGCGCGGTGAAGTGGCGCCAATTGCTCCCATGACGATGATGATAGAAATGAATTGCCCCGGGAGTTGTTTCGTAGCTGTAAACAGATTGTGAATAGAGGACGGAGCAGAGTCTTTCCCACCGGATCTTCGCTACAATGCGGGACAGAGAAAATGCAAAACATCCTGGTGGTCGATGACGATGACAGCTTGCGTGACACCATCGGCCTGATGCTGGAACAGGAGGGATTTCACGCCACGCTGGTGGAGGACGGCATGAAAGGCTACAGCGAGGCGCTGCGCATCCGTCCCGATCTGATTCTGGCCGACCTGCGTATGCCCGGCATGACCGGCGTGGAGGTCTGCCGCAGGCTCCGGGACGCAGGCGTGAAAACTCCGATTATTATTCTCAGCGCGGTGGGTGACGAATTTGATAAGGTCCTGCTGCTCGAAATCGGCGCCGATGACTATGTGGTAAAGCCATTCGGCGTGCGGGAACTGCTGGCGCGCATTCGGGCGGTGCTACGGCGCACGTCGCCGGACTCCAACACCGTAATCAATTTTTCGGACAACGCCGTGGATCTCAAGCGGCGGGTGGTGACGCGGCGCGGGGAGGAGATTAAGTTGACTCGCGGAGAGTACAATCTCCTCACTTATTTTCTGCAGAATCCGGATCGTCCACTTACCCGCGACATGATTCTTAATTCAGTCTGGGGCTATGAGTCGTTCCCCAATACTCGCACCGTCGATGCGCACGTAGTCCGGTTACGCCAGAAACTGGAACCGGAACCGAATGCGCCCCGCCATATTCTTACTGTTCATGGCGTCGGATATCGTTTCTTACCGTAAGCCACGTATGTCGTGTACCGTATTAATCGTCGAAGATGCCGGGCAGTGCGCCGAGACGCTCGAAGTGGCCTTGTCCGGTCTCACCGATGTGGAGGTTATGGTGGCTGACTCGGCCGAACAGGCCTTGCAATTGATAGTTGAGCGTCGAGTCTGCGCCATCATCACCGATCTACACCTGCCGCGGATGAGCGGGTTTGAACTGATCAGGCGGGTTCGCGAGCATCCCGGCTACCTTCACGTCCCGATACTGGTTATCAGCGGCGATAGCGATCCCGGCACGCCCGAGTTTACCCGGGCGCTGGGAGCGAATGCTTTCTTTCCAAAACCGTACTCGCCTTCCGCGGTACGCAAGACGCTGGAGATGTTACTCAATGTACTTTCTTCCCAGTAGAATGCTTTTCTTATTCGTCCCCGTCTGCGCTCTCGCGCAGACTTCTGCTGACGTCAAAGAAATCCTCGACCGACTTACGCGGCTGGAAGAGGAGAATCGCACGCTCGCGAGCGAAGTGCATGCGCTTCGCGAACAACTGACAGCTTCGTCACCGGCGCCTCCGGCGGAAGCGGGCAATCCGCCGGCCAATGAGCGCCTCGATGTGGTGGAACAGCGCGTCAACGAACAGGCCCAGACGAAAGTCGAAGCGTCCCAGCATCTGCCGATTAAGTTAACGGGCACGTTCCTCTTCAATGCCTTCCTCAATGGACGTTACAGCGATGGCCAGCAGTATCCGACCACCGCGCAGACGACCGAAGGCCCGAGCAGCTCGGGAGCCAGTTTCCGGCAGACCGTGCTTGGCCTGCTGTTCGACGGGCCGACCTGGGCAGGCGCCAAAATCGACGGGACCCTCTACTTCGATTTCTTCGGTGGCACCAGTTCATCACTGGACCACCTGGTCCGGATGCGGATCGCAACCCTGGATTTCGCCTGGAAAAATATGACGCTCACAGTCGGACAGGACAAGCCGATCATCTCGCCTCGCGAACCGAATTCCCTCGCGCAGGTGGGTGTCTCGCCGCTCACCGGTGCGGGAAATCTGTGGTTGTGGCAACCGCAGGTACGTCTGGAGCAGCGAATCGCGTTCGGCGATTCCGCGGGCCTCAAAGCGCAGGTTGGAGTATATGAAACCGCGGAGACTTCCGACACGGTGCCGGCGGAGTACGCCAACTCCCAGTCGCCGGCACGCCCGGGCTATGAGGGCCGCTTTGATTTCTGGAAGGACTTCGGCGGGGGACGCCGCATCGAAATTGCACCCGGTTTTCACTTCAGCAGCTCGCGCGTCGCCGGAATATCGGTGCCCAGCGACATCTACTCGGTCGACTGGCTGATCGCGCCTTTATCGAAATTGCAATTCTCCGGGATGTTCTTTGACGGAAGAAACATTGCGGGCCTGGGTTCCCTGCGGCAAGGCTACTCATTTTTCGGCGACACTATTGTGCCGATTCATGCTATCGGGGGCTGGGCACAAGTATCGATGCCGGTTACTCCGCGGATCACCTTTAATGTCTATAGCGGCGAAGAAGCCGATCGCGCGAGCGACCTGACCGCGGGCGCGATCGGCAGGAATCTGGTGACGGCCGCTAATTTGTTCTACCGGTTCGCACCCAATGTCCTGGGAAGTTTCGAAGCTTCCCAGACGCGCACGACTTATATCTCGATTGGCAATCGGCTCAACAACCACTATGATCTGGCGCTTGCTTATCTTTTCTAGCCTGATTTTCCAACTCGCCGCCGCCACGGTTACCGGGCGCGTGGACCTGAAGGACTCGCGCGATCCGGCGGTTCGCTCCAAGGCGAACTACTCCGGCATTGTGGTGTCGTTGATGCCTGCTGAAGGAGCACCGGCTCTGCCCCCTGCGCATGCTACGATCCGGCAAAAGGGAAAAATGTTCCTGCCCCACATTCTGGCCGTCACGGCAGGGACGCTCGTAGACTTTCCGAATGACGACCCGATTTTTCACAACGCCTTCTCGGCCTACAACGGCCAGATTTTCGATCTCTCGCTCTACCCTCCAGGCTCGACGCGCAGCGTACGTTTCACGCGGCCCGGCGTGGTTCGCGTCTTCTGCAACATCCACGCATCCATGAGCGCAGTCATCGTGGTGTTGAAAACGCCCTACTTCGCGGTCAGCAGGCGCGATGGAGCGTTTGCCATTCCGGATGTTCCTCCAGGCGACTACGAACTGCATGTGTTTCACGAACGCGCTACCGAGGCATCGTTGCGCTCCCTCGAGAAGCACATAACGGTGGAACATGCAGATTTGGAATTGCCCGCCATCGCGATTTCGGAGATAGGCTATCTGCCGGCTCCGCATACCAATAAATACGGCCGACCCTACCCGCCCGTGACTGACGAAAATCAGGTTTATCCGGGAGTAAGAAACTGATGGGCGGGCGTCTCTCACGAGTCTCTTTGCTGCCAAAGCTGCTCCTTTCGACATCCATCGCGCTGACCATTCTGTTCGCGGCGACCGGCTGGATTCTGCAGCGGCGGGTGGTCAACATGACGGAGCAGACCCTGGAGGACCAAACCCGCACGGCTTTCAAAGCTTACAAATCCCTGTGGCAATCGCGCGAGGAAAAACTCGCTTCCACCAGTCTGATTCTCAGCCTCATGCCCGACGTAAGATCCGCCTTCAACACTGCCGATCCGGCTACCATTCGCGACACGGCGGACGAGTTGTGGCAGAAGATCTCGCGCCGGGATGCCATCTTCATCGTCGCGGACCCTCGCGGCCAGGTCATTACGGCGCTCGGAGAATCTCCGCCAACCCGCGATTGGCGCGAGATCAGCGCCGTCCGCGACGCGGGTCTCCGATTCCCGGCCCAATCCTCCGGGTTCATGATCAATGACGGCCGGCTTTATCAGATTGCCGTTACGCCTGTATACGTGCAGGCCACGGAAGGGCAGGCTCTGCTCAATGTCCTGGTTGCGGGCTACGAGGTCGATTCGACCGCGGCCGATCAACTGAAGGAGGCCACCGGCGGAAGCGATTTCGTTTTCACTGCCAATGGCCACGTGATCGCCTCGACTCTGGAGCCCGCGCTGACCAGCCAGTTGGAAGCGTTCCACCCGCGCGACCCGGGTCTACAAACCGTCATGCTCGGCAACGCGCAGAATATCGTGCTGGTGAATCCGCTGAAGAATCTGCAGGGAGATTCCATTGGGGACCTCCGCGTAGTGCGCTCTTCGGAAGGAGCGCGGCAGCGAATCCGGCTGTTGCAGATCGTCGTCATGCTCATCTGGTTGGCCGCGCTCATGATTGCGCTGGCTCTCACCTGGCTGCTGGCCCGCAACATTTTAGGTCCGGTGGAGCGGCTCGACCGGGCCGCCGCTGAATTTGCGCGTGGAAACTTTTCGCACCAGGTGCGGATTGAGAGCTCCGACGAAATCGGCCGTCTGGCTGCCACGTTTAACGCGATGGGAGCTTCGATCGAAAGCGCGCGGCAGGAGTTGATCCGTCAGGAGCGCATCGCAACCATCGGCCGCCTGGCGACCTCCATCGTTCACGACCTGCGGAATCCTCTCGCGGCGATCTACGGCGGCGCGGAGATGCTGGTGGACCGGGAACTCTCGCCCGACCAGGTGCGCCGGCTTGCGCGGAATATTTATCGATCTTCGCGCACCATCCAGGAACTGTTGCAGGATCTTTCGGGCGTAGCGGGAGGCAAGGCGCAGGCGTTTGAAAGCTGCCGGCTGCGCGATATTGTGTTGGCGGCAAACCAGGCCTACGCGGCCATCGAGGAGTCGCAGTCGGTGAATGTGGAGATCGAAATCGACGAAAGCGTGGAGATAACGATGCAGCGTTTTCGGATGGAACGGGTCTTTCTCAATCTGATCGGTAACGCGCTGGAAGCCATGACCCACGGTGGCACGCTGCGCATCACCGCCAGCCAGCAAGGCGCGTTCGAGGTCGTGACGGTGGAGGACTCGGGACCCGGAATATCGCTCGAAATCCGTGATACGCTGTTCCAGCCGTTCGTCAGTTTTGGCAAGCCGAATGGCTTGGGATTAGGACTTTCCTTCTCACGCCAGACCCTCCTCGATCATGGGGGTGATTTGCTGCTCGATCCAGCTGGAACCGCGGGTGCCCGTTTCCTGATGAAACTGCCGCTCTATTCGCAGGGCATAGGCGACGGGGGGAAAGAAGGGCCGGAACGACACCTCGACGGCACATCGTCCGATCCGACGTGCGCGGCTCCTTCGAGTTCTCAAGTGTGAAAGGCGTTTGCACGCAGGCGCAAAGAGCCGCTTCTCCAGGAACAGCGCGGGCTGCTCTGCAGCCGGCAGACCACAAAAAACGATGGCCTGCCCTACGGGGGCCGGTCACTGGCAGGCTGCGGGCAGGATTGAGTGGCAGTGTCCCACGCGACCGTAGTGAAAAATCCCACATTCTTTTTCGCTGTTCTTAGCGCGCCACACACGGCGCTCCCGTTACCATAGGATGTGAGCCTGCGGCAACAAATCGCCGATTCTCCGGCCAATATCGAGTGGCGTTCCGATGACGGTTCGACGCTCGTCTCCATTCCAACCAGCCTGGTTGATCGCATCGCCGGGTACGTCTATGAAGCGTACCAATCGGTTCCGCGCCGGGGTGCGGAAGCCGGCGGGGTACTGATCGGTGGCGTCCGCATCGGGCGGGTCACGGAGATTCTGATCACCGGCTTCGAACCCGTTCCGTGCGACTACCTTTACGGTCCTTCGTTCATCCTGTCCGATAGTGGTCAGGCGGGATTTCGCGCGGCTATGGCGCGTCACCCGGCTGCGGAAATCCTGGGCTACTACCGCAGCCATACGCGCCCGGGTTTCGGACTCGAGTCCTCCGACCGGGAACTTGCCACGCGGATGTTTCCCGGACTATCGGGCCTCATCTTACTCATCAAACCGACGGCTACCCGGACCGTCACCGGCAGCTACTTTTTCTTCGAGCGCGGCACCTTGGAAACGCGCCCGGTGGGCCGCGAATTTCCTTTTGTGGGCAGCGTTCCGGGCGGTATTCCTCCACCCGCTCCACCGGAACCGGAGCCGGAGGTGCACCATGCTCCTGCGACGACGAGCCCTCCCGCGAAGATCTCTCCCAAGCCGATTCAGGAGTCCCTGGAACTGGATTCCGCACCCTCGCTCGAACGGCGATCGCTCGACCCAAGCTGGCTGGATCCCTTGGAGAACCAAGCCACACCGCCGCAGAAGACGGAAGACCCGGAACCCCCGGAAACTCCGCAAGCCGCTCCCGAATCCAGCAAACGGCGGAAGAGCCTGCAATGGGAAATTGTCGCCGCGGGCCTCATGATCGTCGCCGCACTGGGGCTGCTTTGGTGGCAATACAGAGGGGACAGCGGCGAGGGAGAAGCCGCCCGGACGGCCGTGGCTCGAGTCGCCACGCTTGGACTCGCGGTGCAACCCGGTGAAGGTGGCTGGCGGATCACCTGGGATCCCAACTCGCCGGCGGCACGCGACGCGATGCGCGGCGCCCTTAATGTGGCCGAGGTTGATTCTCACGAGCGCATCCCGCTGGACGCCGCGCAAATTCGGGCAGGGGTGGCCACTTACCGTCCGATTGGCGATGATATCGCTTTCCGGCTCGAACTGGTGCTGCCCGACAACTCTCTGTCAAGCGAGACGTACCGCGTGCTGCTGAAACCCGCAGAGACAGTCGCAGCGACGAGGCCGGTCCCAAAACAGTCTCCGATGCCTCCGCCTGCCAAGCCTGAGGCGAAGCCGGAAGCTCCTCCCGAGGCCGGATATGTGGAACCCGAAGTCGTGAGCCGCGTCGCCCCGGAGGTTCCGGAAGGAATTCGCCCACGCATCACCGCGCCCCAACCCATCGACGTAAAGGTGTCGATTGACCGCCAGGGCCGTGTAACGAGTGCCGTGCCGATCCAACACGGCGAGGGGTTGATCAATTACCTGGCAGAGCGCGCCGTCGCGGCGGCCAAAGAATGGACCTTCAAGCCGGCCACACAAGCGGGCAAACCCGTGGCCAGCAGCCGGACCATCCACTTTGTTTTTGAACAATAGCGTTTTCGTGAGCAGACCATCATTTCGCATGGTCCGCCGCGATCCCTGGATCGCTTCTGTTCTTTAATAGCCGCTAACCGCGGGGCAGGCCGCGGTCCATTTTCCCCAGCGATACATGATTGACTACGTCCGCGTCTTTCGGAAACCCTGACGTGCGGGCACGTGCGGGCGTGGGTCATCCGCCCCACAAGGTGTTTTCATAGCAACCCGCGTTCCGCGTTTTGCGCTACTCTAGAGGACTGACCAAAAGCAAAAGGATCAACCCATGAATCAATTTGCCCGTTATTCACTGGCCGCTTTCTTATTGTTCGCGGCGGATCGGGTCCAACTCACAAACGCCCAGGACACAAAACTTACCGGAGACGCCGAGCGCGGCAAATACATCGTGGAATCCGTAGCGATGTGCGAACGCTGCCACACGCCTCGCAATGAAGCCGGCCAAATCGACTCCAGCAGGCGGCTGGCAGGCGCCCCGATACTGCAAGCCGTACCCGGCTGGGCCATCTACGCGCCCCGTCTTGCCGGCACGCCTCCCGGGACCGATGAGGAGTTGATCCGGCTGTGGACCACCGGCATCTGGAAAACCGGCGCTCCGCTTCGCCAGCCGATGCCGGGTTTTCGCATGACAAAGCAAGACGCCGAGGCGGTCCTGGCGTATCTGAAGACGCTCAGGAAGTAAGGCCGTTATCCGCTGTCCGTTATCCGTGCCAACGGAATAGCCTTTTGGCCGTGCTGACGCGCAGTTTTTCGCGATCCGGAGCGGCCAGCGACCCGAAAGCACGCTCGAAACCGGCACTCCATTTTGCATACTCAACGGCGTTCATGCCAACCGTTCCGCAGATCATGTGATTGGGGCCGAACGCGTCGAACGCCCTGCGCGCCAGGTCCGCATCGGCGGCGTACGGACCCGAATACTTCATATACACGTTGGGTAGCTTGCCCAGCCGCATTACCTGATCCACTTCGGCCGCCGAACCCTCATGTGCACGGGCGAGGTGATCGAGAACCAGCGGCACATCCGGAAACTCGCGCGCGAGTTCGGAAATCTGCGGAGAATGGAACGGAATGAAGTGGAACTGGACCACCATATTCAATTGCTGCGCCTGACGGAAAACATTCTTCACGCCCGGATGCCGGAGGTCACGATCCTTGATCGGGCCGGCGATGGACGACGGTGTCCCAGGTTTGTGAACTTCGTGTATGCGGATGCCTGCAATCCGGTCGGGATACTGCCGGCTCAAGGCTGCCATGCGCTGCGGCGTAGCGGGGTCGATGGGATCGAACAGGCACGTCGACTTGAAAAACAGGGGCGAGGGCTCACTGCGAAAGATGAACTCGAGGATCCGGTGATCGTCCTGATAGGGCTCGGGATGCACCACCAGCACGCGTTCGATCGGCGCCTCTTTGAGAAAGGCCAGGTAGTCGCCCAGCGGATGGGCCGGAGGACGGTAAGAAGCGTTGGGGTGATAGGCAAATTCGGGAAGGAAAAGATGGACGTGCGACTCGATGATGCGCTCTCCGGGGCCGGCCGCGCGAGTTGAACTGAAGGTAAACGGCCAAGCTGCCGCGGCGCTGATCAGCAAACTCCGGCGGGTGGGCGGCGGAATCATCCCCGAGTGTGAACCTCGTCCAGGATTTTCTTCACCGCTTCGGCGTATTGGGGATTATTCTCCAGGTGTTTGCACTCACGAAGTACGGTTTCTTTGTCCCCCAGAATCAATCCCAGTTGCAGAGCCGACCAACAGCGGTACGCCGATGGAGGGCTCATGCGCTCCGATTTCAAGAGGGCTTCGTCGGCTGCAGAAATCATTTTCTCGCGATACAGCGCCCGGCCAAGAACGTATTCCGCCGCCGGTTCGTCCTGGTTGTTGACCAGGCGAGCGGCGAGTCCCACGGCTCTCCGCGAATCTCCCAGTTCCAGCGCCGACATGGCTTTGTCGAGCGCCGCCCAATGGCTGGGAGGAGCTGCATTCATCAAATCTGAGCGATCAAGCAGAGGCAAGCGTCCCAGATCGCGGTATCTGGTGCTATACACTTTATCCTGAATCGGGATGTACGAGGTGCGGCCCTTCACAGTGGCGAAAAGCACGGCGCCGATCAAGACCGTCGCTGCCAGGGCCATCAGGGATATCATCTTAGCGCGCGGTGTCATGATTACCGGGCGCAGGGATTGCTTTTCGGTTTTGGCGAGCCACCTCATCTCGCCGGAACAGATGGTGCACTTCTTGAGGTGAGCGGAGACCTTGGAGGAAACCTCCGGCGACAGGTTATTGTGCAGAAAATCGAACAACTCCGCTGCGTCCGGGCAGATCGCCAGGTCGACCGTGCGGCCCGGTCTCATGGCATAGGCCACACGCCGGAAGCGGTCCAGAACATCACCACAGTAGTCGCAACCCTCGGCGTGTTGCAGCGTCTGTTTGGCGAGGTCGCTCTCGGACGTGGCGGCCTGCCATAGCATTTCCCAGCGAACTTGTTCTTCGGTCTCGAGGCCTTGCGAAGCCCAGTAGCCGGCGGGTTGAAAGCGGTCGGGTTCGGAGCAGTTCACCACTCTCATTTAGTTACCTGGCTCCCCGACTTTCTTCGCGGCCTTAACCAGATTTTCCTCCGGCCCGGGTTCGCCCTCGCCGTGGCTGCCGCCAAACAGTTTGTACAGGATCGCGCGAGCCTTGAAAATGCGTGTGGCCGTGGTGTTCACGGGCGATTCCATGCGGCGCGCGATCTCCGAATAGCTCAGATCGTCGGCAACCCGCAGACGAAGGGCCGTACGCAGCGGTTCGGGCAGCAGGGAATACATCCGTTCAGCCATCTGTTCGGACTCTACCTTTTCGAACCCATAGTCTGTGACTGCCAGTTCCCGCTCGACGGATTCACCCGAAAGGTCGATGAACAACCGTACCATTTTGTCGCGTCGCCGAGCCTTATCCGAGCGGAGTTTCTGCAGGATGGCGACCTGGACTACGCGATAGACAAAGGTCTGGAGTTTAGAATCGCCCCGGAACTCGGATTTTGAGCGCACGAGGGACAAAAATGCATCGTGCAGAATGTCCTCACGATCCTCGGGCGCCGGAACTTCTCGCAACAACAGGTTGTGGATCTGCCGGTTTTCCTCGAAGTACTCGCGATAGAGTGTATCGCTGGCCTCGTTGTCACCGGCTTGTGCGCGGCGGAGCAGATCCGCTTCAGCCGACATTTCCATGGAATAATTATTCTATCAGCCTTCCTTAATAAAAAGGAGTATTGATACTTTTGTATACAATATTCCAGCTAGTACCTACTTGCAAAACTTCGCGCAACCACTCGGAAGTTGTTGCTGAACCGCGCGCGTAAGCAAGCGGTTCCGTACGCCAGTTTTTGCAAGTTGGCACTAGAATTTCAGGCCGTGCAGATACTCATAACTCACGCGCAGGCTGTCGATCGGATTCCCCGGTGTCTGGTCCTGTTCGACAAAGTAGTGTTTCACGCCGGCTGCATGGGCCGCCTTCAGGATCTTCGACCAATCGAGCACCCCTTTGCCGGCCTCCTTAAAGGCTGTCTTCGGCACGATCTCGTTATATTGCACCGGCGTCCCTTGTGCCTTGTCCTTGACGTGCAGCAGATCCACGCGACCCGAATACGTCTTCAATAGTTCTACCGGGTCGTGGCCGCCTACACTCGCCCAGAACGCGTCGAGTTCGAGACCGACGAGGTTCTTATCGAGCGCAGCCATCATGATCTCCAGGCCAAACTGCGATCCATATTGCTGATACTCAAAGGCGTGATTGTGGTAGCAGAGCTTCAGTTCTGCCTTCTTGCACTCGGCTCCCGCTCGATTGAGGGTGTCGGCGAGTTCCTTAAATGTGTCCGCGCCATGACGGAGCAAAGGCGGCACGTAGGGGTACACGGCATAACTGAAGCCCCTCGATTTCATATCCGCGATGGTCGATTTGAACTTGTCCTGGTTCTCCGGCTTGAACAGTGTATTGTCGATATGGACGCTCACCGGCCGCAGTCGCGTCATCTTGAGGGCCGCCCAGATCTTGTCGAGATTGGCTGCGGTAGCTTCGGCTTCGCGATAGCCGATTTCATCGATGGCCTTCAAGGTAGCTGCGGGATCCTTCTCGATGATGTTGCGCACCGTATAAAGCTGCACTCCAATCGTGGAGAGCGAGGCGGCGAAGGTCGGGCGAAGGGGCAGGGTAGCGGCGGCGCCGCGAAGGAGGTCACGTCTTGAGAGTTTCATCCACCACGAATTGTATACCCTTCAGGTTGCTCGCGGACCTACGGCAACGGCCTACAACTCTACCGGGAATATGGCAAAATGGAAATTGCTCCCCAAATATAGGCTGGTGCTTGTCACTTGTGCGCTACTGGTGTGCCTGGCAGGCTGTGGCAGCCAGCCAGCCGAGGAAAAGCAGGAAGCCGCTCTCCCCATCGCGACTATGGACGAAGCCAATGGCGCCACCATTTCCGGTAAGGTGCAGTTCATCGGTGAGAAGCCGTCGATGCCGATGATCGACATGTCCGCGAATCCCATGTGCGAGCGCCAGCACTCCACGCCGCAGCCCGCCGAGACCGTAGTTATCAACCCCAATGGTACGGTCCGCTACGCTTTCGTCTGGATCAGCTCGGGTCTCCCCAAGGCGCGTTGGATGCCGCCGCAGACCAGTGTGGTCCTGGACCAGAACGGTTGTGTCTATCGCCCTCACGTCCTCGCCCTCATGGTGGGCCAACAGCTCGAGATCGATAACTCCGATCCGGTAAATCACAATGTCCACGCCGAGGCGCAGGTGAATGTTCCCTGGAACGAGTCGCAGCCTCCGCAGGCAGATAAAAAGTTCAAGACCTTCCCGCGCGAAGAAATCTGGTTTCCCGTGACGTGCAGCGTGCATCCATGGATGAGAGCATTTCTTTCGGTGGTGAGCCACCCGTTTTTCGCCGTGACGGGCGAGGATGGGACGTTTATGCTGAAAGGCGTGCCGCCGGGCAGTTATACGGTCGAAGTGATCCAGGAGAAGTTAGGCCGCAAGACGGCACCGGTGGCGGTGGCCGCGCACGATAACAAGACTATCGATTTCACTTACGGGCGTTCCTGATACGCACAATGAATAAAGCTCTCCATCGATTTGCTATCTTTCTGGCGTTCTGGACGCTACTGCTGGTGGTCGCCGGCGGTCTTGTTACCAGCAACGACGCCGGACTTTCCGTTCCAGACTGGCCGCTTTCATACGGCAAACTTATGCCCAAGATGGAGGGTGGCATCCTTTATGAGCACGGTCATCGCATCGTCGCGACTTTCGACGGCATACTCATGGTGGCGATGTGCGTGTGGCTCTGGATGAAAGACGATCGGAGTTGGATGAAATGGCTGGGTACGATCGCGGTCATTGCGGTCATCTGTCAGGGCGTGCTGGGCGGCTTGACGGTCCTTTATCTGCTGCCGCCAGCGATCAGCGTCAGTCACGCGTGCCTGGCGCAGCTTTACTTCTCGACGACCTGCGCGATGGTGCTGTTTACGTCGCGGGAGTGGCTGGCAGGCGTGCAGCGGATCGCGGAGAAACCGGAAGCACCCATCCGCATGCTGGCGATCGTGGTGCCGTTGTGCGTCCTGGGCCAGCTTGCGTTGGGAGCCGCGGCACGCCATAAAGCGCTCGGTACGATCTGGCACATCTGTGGTTCCAGTGTGGTGACGGGTGTCGTACTTTGGTTTGCGGTGCGCATTTTGCTACACTACTCAGATCACCCGGAGCTGCGAAAATCCGCGCTGGCACTACTTGGGATTACGTTTGTGCAGGTTTTTCTCGGGATCGCGGCATACATGAGCCGCATCGCGACGGTGGATGCCCCGCAGCCCATGCCCATCATGATTCTGTTCACTGTCTTGCACGTTGCAACCGGCGCTTTGACCATGGCGGCCAGCGTAATCGCAGCCATTGAGGTTTACCGCAACGTTCGTCCGGAGCATAATTTCGCGGCGCAAAGAGTGCCGGCAATATCATGAGAGACTACATCGCCCTTACCAAACCGCGCATCACCTGGCTGATTCTGATGAGCACGGGCGTGGGTTATTTCTTCGGATTGCCGGCGGGATTCCGCGGGGCGTTCTCCGGCGGCCCGGGCGAATGGATGAGGCTTTTTCATACCATCGTCGGCACAGGCCTCATCGCGTCCGGAACCGCCGCACTGAACCAGTGGTATGAGCGTGACGCGGACCGCAAGATGAGGCGTACGGAAAATCGCCCGCTGCCGTCAGGAAAGCTTTCGGCGCCGAGAGCGATGTGGTTCGGCATCGCGCTGGCGGTGGCCGGATTCGCGGAACTCTGGCTGGGCGTCAATCTGCTGACCGCACTGCTCGGCGCGTTCACGCTGGGTAGCTACCTGTTTCTCTATACGCCGCTCAAACAGCGTTCTGCACTGGCGACGGTGATCGGCGCGCTCCCTGGCGCCATGCCTCCCATGATCGGCTTCGCCGCGGCCGCGGGTACTCTTTCGGCTCCGGCATGGGCTCTGTTCGGCATCCTGTTTCTCTGGCAGTTCCCGCACTTCCTGGCCATCTCCTGGATGTATCGGGAAGACTATGCGCGCGCCGGCATCCTGATGCTTCCGGTGGTGGATCCGAACGGCCATTCGACGTCGCGCCAGATGGTGATCTATGCTTCGACATTGATCCCGGCGAGCCTGTTTCCCTGCCTGCTCGGTATGACCGGCAAGATTTATCTGGTCGGCGCGCTGCTGCTGGGTGGCTGGTTTCTGTATTCGGGCGTCCGGGTGTTCTTCGATGAAACCCGGGTGCGTGCGCGGCAGGTGCTGCTGGTATCCGTGATCTATCTGCCGTTGATCTACGGGTTGATGGTTCTGGACCGCCCCGGAATCTAGCACAGACATAGCCACGAATGAACACGGATGAACACAGATTGAAGGCAAGCATACTTATCCGTGTTTGTCTCTGTTCATCTGTCGCCATGCTGGCGAGTTGTTCCCGTGCGCCCGATCTGCCGGTGCTGGGACAAGTTGCACCGTTTCATCTGACCTCCCAGACCGGGCAGGATTTCGATAGCGCGAAACTTGCCGGGCACGTCTGGGTGGCCGATTTCATCTTCACCAACTGTGAAGGCCCGTGCCCGCGGATGAGCGCCTACATGCGAGCGCTGCAGAAAGCCACCACCGATCTGCCGGACCTGAGGATGGTATCGTTCACGGTCGATCCGAAGCGCGACACCCCGCCGGTCCTGCGCGAATACGGCCAGAGTTATAGCGCTGATTCGAACCGCTGGTACTTCCTGACCGGCGATCCTAAAATCCTCGACGGACTGGATCGCGACTCCTTCAAACTGGGTAACGTGGGAGCGCAGATGGACCATAGCACGCGCTTCGTACTGGTCGACGCGAGAGGGCAGATCCGCGGTTATTACGGCATTGCGGAAGGCGATCCGGTTGCGGACCTCGCGCGGGATGCGCGGCGGCTCGCGAAAGAGAAATCATAGATGAGCGTTCATGATCTGCCGTCCGTCAATGCTTTCCTCAACGCCGCGTCGGCGCTGCTCCTGATTTGGGGCTACACGCTCATCCGCCGCCGGCTTATCGAGCAGCATCGCCGCGTGATGCTGACGGCGTTTGCAACGTCGTGCGTGTTCCTGGTGTGCTACGTCGTGTACCACGTGCAGGTCGGTTCGGTGCACTACCCGCACACCGGCATTCTGCGGCCGATCTACTTCACCATCCTGATCACTCACACGATTCTGGCGGCGGCAGTTCCAGTCCTGGCGATCATTACGCTGAACCGGGCTCTAAAGGCGCGCTTCACGGCGCACCGCGCTATTGCCCGCTGGACGCTGCCGATCTGGCTCTATGTCAACGTGACCGGAGTGGTAGTGTACGTGATGTTATATCGCTTCTAACTGCTTGTGTCGCCGGCCGACAGACGACAAAAAACGATCGTCTGTCGTACGGGGATGGGCCGCAAGCACATCCAGGCAGACTTGAGTCTCGCCAGGGTTCCTGTTCCCGCTACCGCGCCGCGCCTGTCGAACTTAGTGAACAAAGTGAAGTTTACAAAAGGCATTGAAATAAGGTTAGAATCCGTAATTGTGCCCGGCTGAGAGACACTTTCCACTTATCCGGGTTCTAAACCGACAAGAGGTAGCGCGAAGATATGATGTCCACACGAAAAAAGCTCATAGTCAATTCAGCACTTATAGTTCTGGCGATCGCCCCTATCGTCCTTTACGCGTACGAGTATGGCCCGGATCCGGGTTACAGCGCAGCACCGGGCGATAATCCCACCGGCTGCATCGACCCCTCGCTGGGCTGCCACCTCGGTACGCCCAATACCGGCAAGGGTTCCGTCAAGATCGTGGCTTCCGGCGGCACCACTTACGTACCGGGACAAACGCAGACGATTACAGTCACAGTCGCCGATCCCACGGAGAAAGCATTTGGTTTCCAGCTCTCGGCGCGAGTCGACAGCAGTCCGAAGACGACGGCAGCCGGCCTGCTTATCCCGGGGACCGACGGCTTTACCCAAACTCTGTGCGCGGACAGCAGCAACGCTCCAAACAGCGGCTGCACCGCGAAAAACGGCGGCACTCTGGAATGGATCGAACATACGCTCAACGGTTACTACGCGTCGAAGTTGCCTGTGGGGAGCGGGAGCTACACGTACAAATTCACCTGGACTCCTCCCACTACCAACGTCGGCACGGTTACGCTGTATGCAGCGGGGAACGCGGTTACCGGAAACCTGGTGGTAACCGGCACCAACACCTATCTCACCAGCCTGCAACTTTCGCCCAGCACCGGCGGCAGCACTACGACGCCAACCGTCACCGCGGCGTCGAATGATGCCAGCTTTGCGTCGACCATTTCCAGCGGATCGTGGACTGCGATTTTTGGCACCAATCTGGCCCCTGCAGGCGATTCGCGCCTGTGGAATACGTCAACCGAAATCGTGAATGGCAAGTTCCCGACCAGTCTGGACGGAACCTCCGTTACAGTAGGTGGCTTGCCGGCGTACGTCGAATACATCTCCCCCACGCAGGTGAATATCCAACCGCCCGACAACCTCACTGCCGGGCAATTGCCGGTGGTTGTGACCACGACGTCCGGAACAAGTTCCGCCTTCATGGCAACCGTCGCCGCGGTCGCGCCAGGGTTATTTCCGGCGACGGCGCCGTATGTTGTGGCGCAGCATGCCGACAACAGTTATGTCAGCACTGCTTCTCCAGCAAAACCCGGCGAAGTGATTATTCTTTGGGGCACGGGTTTTGGGCCCGCCAATCCGGCAGTTCCCTCGGGCCAGGTGTTCACAGGCGACAATCCCCTGGCCAACACCGTGACCGCGACGATTGGCGGACAGCCGGCTACGATTGACTTTTCCGGCGTTGTCGGAGCGGGACTGGTGCAGATCAACGTGCAGGTTCCCGCCAGCGCAGGCAATGGCGACACGCCTGTGGTCCTGACGGTCGGCGGTAACAACTCAACCCAAACTACCAATAACATGATCACGATTCATAACTAAGTATCTGTCTCGGAATAACCATTCCAACCGCTCCCTGACGGTCGCGGCTCAGAAGCAGCGGTACTGAGCCGCGCGCGTAAGTAAGCGGTTCCGGAATGGCGTTGTTATTTTCTGACAAGCCCTAAGTTCGAAGGCGCGGGACAGACCATTTCTTTGGCGTAATTTTAAAAGTACATTGTAGTGGTTAGGTTACATGATGCCTCATCCCCTTGACGCTTATGGCAACTTATGCGTATCATGATCGCCATACTTCAGAGTTGATGGCATCGCGCACAGGCGCTGCTTGAGTCTCGTTGAACTCTGAACCACGAGGAGGTAGTAACAGGTTATGTCTGCACTAAATAGTTACAGCATGACGGTAAACGGCACGTCTCAAACATTTGAAATCGACGATCCAACCACTCCACTGCTTTATATTCTCCAGGAAAATCTTCAATTAAACGGACCGAAGTTCGGTTGCGGGCTCGGGCAGTGCGGATGCTGCACCGTGCTCATGGACGGTGAACCAATTCGTTCCTGCCAAACCGCGATCTCCGACAGCGCGGGTCACGTCATAACTACTATCGAGGGTCTCGGGACGGTGGAAAACCCGCACCCGATCCAACAGGCATTTATCACCGAGCAGGCCATGAACTGCGGCTATTGCATCAGTGGGCCCATGCTCTACGGATACGCGTACCTCCAGCAGAATCCCAATGCGAGCAGAGCGGATATCGTGACCGCGTTAGGCTCGGGCCAGCCACTGCTGTGCCGCTGCCACTCCCACGTCCGGATGGTTAATGCCTTGATGCGTTATGCACAGGAGATTGCGTGATGAGACTACGAAATCTATTTCAATCGGCTGGTGAACGTACGGTAACGGCTGAAGCAGCAAAACTGAAGGGCTTCAAGTCATTCGATCCGGAGTCCATGACCCCAGACGCGATTGCGGCTATCCAAAGGGCCGGCGCTTCCCGGCGCGATTTTCTGCGCAGCGCGGGCATCATGCTGGTCGGCTTCACCGCCGCCGTGAAGGCGCCAAAATTGATGGCGCAACAGAGTCCGATCGCCCCCGCGGGCACGGTCGACGCGACCCAGGTGGATTCCTGGATTGCCATTGGAGCCGATGGGAGCGTCACCTGCTACACCGGCAAGGTCGAACTGGGACAGGGCTCGCGAACGGTAGGGTACCAGTTGATCGCCGAGGAACTCTCGGTTCCGATGAGCAGCATCACTGTGATTACGGGCATTACCGGCATCTGCCCGGACCAGGGTACGACTTCCGGAAGCCAAACCACGATCACACAGTTCAGCGCCGGCGGCTTGCGACAGGCTTTGGATACGGCCCGGGATGCGCTGCTGCTGCTGGCTTCGGAGGAGCTCGATACGCCGGTCGCACAGCTTGCGGTCAGCAACGGTGTCGTCTATTCGACGACGAATCCGGCTCAGAGCATCAGCTACGGCGATCTGATCTACGGTCGGCGCTTCAATCTTACGTTGAGTTCGACCACCGTTCCCAAGGATCCGGCTACCTGGACGGTTTTGGGAACCTCGGTGCCGCGCGTCGATATTCCGGCCAAGGCGTGCGGTAGCTTCGAGTACGTACAGAAGGTGCGTGTACCGGGCATGCTGCACGGGAAAGTGGTCCGGCCGCAGACGCTAGGGGCGCATTTTGTCAGCATGGACGTGACTTCCCTGAATGGCTTGCCCGGCAACCCTCAGGCTGTCCAGGTGAAGGACTTTGTGGGCGTGGTGGCGGACACCGAATGGCACGCGATTAACGCGGCTGGCGCATTGAGTGTCACCTGGACGGCGGGCGCCACGCTGCCCGCGCAGGCGTCGATCTACACCTACATGACTCAGCAACCCTCCGCGGATTCCTATGCCGTGAACTCCGGGGATGTACCCCAGATGCTGGGTGCGGCGGCGCAAACGTTCAAGGCGCAATATCTGCATCCCTATCAGATGCACGGTTCGATCGGCACTTCGTGCGCCGTGGCGGATGTTCGCGGCTCGGGCAAGACCGGCTCCATCAAGATCTGGACGTCCACTCAGGGACCGTATCCCCAACGCGATAGCGTTTCGACTCTGCTCGGCATTCCCAACACTAACGCCCAGGTGTTCTTCGTGGACGGTTCCGGCTGCTATGGCCTCAACGGCGCGGACAACGTGTGCTATGACGCGGCTTTGTTGTCACAGGCGGTGGGCGCCCCGGTCCGCGTGCAGTATTCGCGTCGGGACGAAATGACAGGTACCGGCGAGAACTACGGTCCTGCCTACGTGATCAACCTGCAAGCGGGTGTGGACAAGAATGGGCACATCATTACTTGGGACTATGAGGCCTGGTCCCTCACCCTAGGCAATCGTCCGAGTGCGGCGGCTCCCAACAACATTCCGACGGGCGTGCTGGCTGGCTATGGTCCTGCTCCAGGCGCGGTTCCAACCACCACTCCAACCAATCCGCCCGCGACTTTCGGCAACGGCAGCAACATCGTCTGTAACTACGTGACCGGGCTGGGCGGTAACGGAACAACCGGTGGTACGGGAACGGTGGCCAGCCAGCGGGCTCTTAGCCATTCCATCACGTCTCCGTTCTTCACGGGACCCTTGCGGTCTCCCGCCCGGCTACAGAACACTCTCGCCAACGAATGCTTCATGGACGAGATGGCGGCGGCCCTGAAAATGGACCCGGTGCAGTTCCGCTTGAACCACCTGTCCGATCCTCGCCTGATCGCGGTTTTGAATGGCGTCGCCCAGGCAGCGAACTGGGACACGCGCCCGTCGCCCAAGCCGGGAAATGCCCGAACCGGAGTGGTTACCGGCCGGGGGATCTCCTGCGTCCTGTACGAGGGAGATAACGGATACTGCTCGCTCGTGGCAATGGTCTCGGTGGACCAGGGCACCGGCATCATCACCGTGACGAATCTCTACGCCAGCCAGGATTCCGGACCCGTTTGCAATCCGAACGGGATGCGGAATCAGATGGAAGGCGGCGCCTTGCAGGGTGTGAGCCGCGCGCTCTACGAGCAGGTCAGCTGGAGCAACCGGGCTGGAATTGTGACTTCGGAAGACTGGGTGAGCTACCCCGTTTACCAGTTCGGTTATTACCTTCCCGAAATAGTGACGGTGCTCATCAACAATCCCGAAAAGCCGCCGAACGGCTCCGGTGAATGCACCATCACTCTGGTCGCCTCGGCAATCGGCAATGCGGTCTTCGATGCCACCGGAGTGCGCATGCGGCAGACTCCATTTACGCCGGCGAACTTCCTCGCGGCCCAGGCGGCGCAGCAGACCAGCTAAGTGCACCGTTTCAGAAGTTCGCTAAGGTATTCTGCCATACCGACTCCCTAACGGTCGCGGCTCAGAAGTGTTTGGTTACCGAGCCGCGACCGTTAGGGAGTCGAGGCCGCATTTATGAAATGGTGTACTAAGCTAGCACGAACCGTTTGCCTGACCGAAGTCTGTTTTACGCGCCACTACCCAAAGCTGTCGGAAAAGTGTTATCGTGCTCTGCTGTAGTCGAAAAACGAAATGGAAGACCCTTCTGCGATGAACTCCGCCGCCCAAAAGCAGCAGCCTGAGCCAACCACCCGCCGCCGCTTCTATGAAGCGGTTATTTTTGGCGCGCAAGCGGTGATCGGAGCCGCGCTGGCCATTCCGGCCATCGCCTATTTATTGGCGCCGCCGAAGCCGCACCGGGAATCGGACTGGATCGAAGCCGTGGATCTGACCACGCTGAATCCCAAGTCGCCGGTCGAAGTTTCCTTTCGCCAGAGCCGCGTGGACGGTTGGAAAGTGACCACCGAAAAGAAGACCGCATGGGTGGTGAAGCTGGACGATAACACCGTAGTGGCTTACGGTCCACAATGCACGCACCTGGGATGCGCCTATCACTGGGAAGCGGCCAAATCGGAATTCGTCTGTCCCTGCCACACGACGCTATTCTCGATCGACGGCAAAGTGATCTCGGGACCCGCGCCACGCCCCCTCGACCGATATCAGACCAAAATCGAAGGCGCCAAACTGATGCTGGGCCAACTCCGGCCGGCGAACGAAGGCAACGCCAGCGAAAGCAAGGTATAGGGCGGCCATGTTGGAAAAGATCAACCAGTTCCTTGACGGCCTGGACGAACGCACCGGGCTGCCCTCGGGCGTGAAGCATTTTCTCTACGAAGATATTCCCCATTCGAGCGGGTGGCACCAGGTATTCGGCAGCGTCGCGCTGTTCCTGATCATGATTCAGTTCTTCACCGGGATCATGCTGTCGTTCAACTACGCTCCGACACCGGGAGAAGCTTATAACAGTTTGCGCTATATCGTTACCGAAGTGACCGCCGGACGCCTCATGCGCGGCTTGCACCACTGGGGCGCCAGCATGATCATCGTGATCGTGGTGCTCCACATGGTGCAAGTGTTTCTGTGGGGCGCTTACAAGAAGCCGCGGGAAGGCACCTGGATGGTGGGCTGCGTCCTGCTGCTGCTGACGCTGGCTTACGGCCTTACCGGATATCTGCTTCCGTGGGACAACCGGGCCTATTGGGGAACCGTGGTCGCGACGCAGATCGGCTCGACCGTGCCGCTGCTCGGATCGTACGTGACGCGGGTGCTGGGCAGCGCCAACGGCATCGGCGTGGTGACATTTGCGCGCTTTTACGCGATCCACGTGCTGCTGCTGCCGCCGGCCACCATACTGCTGATCGGCCTGCATGTGTTCCTGGTGCGGAAACATGGTGTGGTCCCCTCTATCGGCGACGATCTGAAACCCAAGAAGAAGTTTTATCCCGAACAGGTTTTCAAAGACACGGTCGCGGTATTCATCGCGTTTTGCATTCTGTTCACGTTGGCGGTCGCGGCCAAAGTGCCGCTGGAGCGGCTGGCCGATCCTACGGATACATCCTATATTCCCCGGCCCGAATGGTATTTCCTGTTCCTGTTCCAGATGCTGAAAGTGTTCGAAGGACCGCTCGAAGTACTCGGTACTGTAATCCTGCCGACGCTGGCTATCCTCGCGCTCATCCTGACGCCGTTCATCGATCGCGGCCGGATTGTCCGGGTGACCAGGCGCACCACGGCTTTCGGCGTCGTGCTGCTGGCCGGTCTCGGCTGGTGCGGGTTGACCGCCGCTGCCATTCACAGCACCCCGCCGCAGACCGCCGCGGCCCTGATCGATTTCGCCGGACCCACTGAGTGGATGCAACTCTCGCCGGTCGAACTGGCAGGCATTGGCGTCTACCGCAAGGAAAGATGCGACTTGTGCCACACCATCGGCGGGGAGGGCGGGAGCAAATCCGGTCCGGACCTGCTGAACGTTTCCCGCAAGCACGATGCCGCATGGATGATCGACCACTTCAAGCATCCGGCCAACGTGGTGCCCGGCAGTTCCATGCCGCCCATCGACCTTTCGACGGGAGATGCCAACGAAGTATCGGCACTTATGTTGAAGCTGACGCCGGAGGTCGGGAATGTGGTGCAGAATACTCCCGCTTTCGTGGTGCAGGCAGCGACGCAGTATCAAAAAAGCTCGTGCGGAAGCTGTCACCGGGTGAATGGCGTCGGACAATCGCTGGGGCCCCCGCTCAATGGACTTTCGCAGAGGCGAAACGAGCAGTGGGTGATCGATCATTTCAACCGGCCGCAAGCTTTGTCGCCCGGTTCGCCCATGCCGCCTTACAAGTTCGCCCCCAAAGATATGGAAGCGATGGTAAACTGGCTGTTCACGTTGCAGTAATTTTGCGTCCGCAATGCCGGGTTTTGCGAAGACCCCCGGCGCAAGGCGCTACAATCTTTTATTAGCGATCTTGTTGAGCGGGTTGCGCAATACAGCTATCCCTAGCTAGAATCAAAACTTCGTACCTATTCAAATGAGCATCCCGTTATCCGTGGAGAGAATATGTCAGTAGAGCAGAAGGTCAAGCAGATCATTGTCGAGCAACTTGGCGTAGACGAGAGCCAGGTGGACAACAACGCCTCGTTTGTCGACGATCTGGGAGCCGATTCGTTAGATATCGTCGAGCTGGTCATGGCTTTCGAGGAGGCCTTCGAACTCGAGATTCCCGACGAGGACGCCGAGAAAATCACCACTGTCAAAGACGCGGTGAGTTACATCGAGGGAAAGACCGGCAAAAAATAGCCTGGTCTCCTCAAGCCAAACAAAGGAGCCGCGTATTTCGCGAAGAGTCGTCGTCACGGGGATTGGTCTCCTCACCTCCGTGGGCAAAGGTACCGAGGAGACTTGGCGAGCCCTTTTGGAGGGAAAGTGCGGGATTTCGCGCATTGAGTTATTCGATGCCACCGCTTTTGCCTGCCAGATCGCCGGTGAGATAAAGAACTTCGATCCCGCTCAGTTCATCGAGAAAAAAGAGATCAAGAAGATGGGCCGGTTTATTCATTTCGCTATCGCGGCGAGTGAATACGCCCTGGCCGCGTCGGGGTTGAAAGTCACGCCCGAAAATGAGGAACGCGTTGGCGTTTACATCGGCAGCGGCATCGGTGGATTCGAGGTCATCGAGCGTGAGCACCTGAACCTGATCAACCATGGCCCGCGCCGCATCTCGCCGTTTTTCATTCCGGCAACCATCGTCAACCTGGCATCCGGTCACGTTTCGATCCGCACGGGCGCGAAGGGTCCCAACTCGGCGACTGCGACAGCGTGCACCACCAGCGCGCATTCGATCGGTGACTCTTTCAAGATCATCCAACGCGACGACGCTGACGTCATGATCTGCGGCGGGGCAGAGGCTTGTATTACCGGGATGGGAATCGGCGGGTTCGCTGCCATGCGAGCCCTTTCAACCCGTAATGACGCGCCGGAGAAGGCGTCCCGGCCTTTCGATCGCGACCGCGATGGCTTCATTGTCGGCGAAGGCGCGGCAGTCCTGGTCCTCGAAGAGCTGGAAACCGCCAGAAAGCGCGGGGCGAACATTCTCGCCGAGATCGTGGGCTATGGAATGAGCGCCGACGCATTCCACGTCACCTCGCCACCGGACGATGGCGACGGGGCTTATCGCGTGATGCGCAACGCGCTGCGTGACGCTAAACTCGACCCTTCGATCATCGATTACCTCAACGCACACGGGACCTCGACTCCGGTGGGCGACAAGATCGAGACTATGGCGATCAAGCGTACGTTCGGCGCCGATACCCGGCTCGCAGTCAGTTCCACTAAATCGATGACCGGGCATCTGCTGGGTGGCGCAGGAGCGCTGGAAGCCGGCGTTTCGGTATTGGCTATTCGCGATCAGATCGCGCCGCCAACCATCAATCTGGACAATCCCGATCCCGCCTGCGATCTGGACTACGTGCCCAACCACGCGCGTCCCATGCGGATCCGTTACGCGCTATCGAATTCGTTCGGCTTCGGCGGCACCAACGGGGCACTGATCTTCAAAGAATTCGAAGGGTAAGGAAGCGTTATTCGTTATCCGTCTTCCGTTGTTCGTGGTCAGCTAACGGATAACGGACGACGGATAACGGACGACTGCCATGGACTGGAATCAGCGCATGCGCGAGGATTGGGACCGGCGCGCCCGTGAGGATGCGGAGGCGTTCATCTACACGCGCGACTCGGCGTCCGACGCGAGAGATTTCGTCCGCTCGGGCGAGGCCAATTACAACCAGTTGGTGCGTCCGTATCTACCGATTCTGCTACGGGGGAAGCCCGCGCCCGAATGCCGCGTCGTCGAGATAGGATGCGGCATCGGACGCATGACCGAATGGCTGGCCGCAAGCTTCGGCCACGTTGACGCGCTGGATGTCTCACCGGCCATGATAGAGGCCGCGCGACAGCGCCTCAGCCATTTGCGGAACCTTCGATTTCACTTGGGGAACGGTGCCGATCTCGCGCCCATCGCGGACGCATCGGCAGACCTGGTTTTCAGCTACATCGTGTTCCAGCACATTCCGTCCCGCGAGGCCATCGAGAGTTACATCTGCGATGCGGCCCGGGTTTTGAAAGACGGCGGGGCGTTTAAGTTCCAGTTGAACGGCGACCAGTCCCCGGCTTATCTCGCCCATCAGCGGGACACCTGGCTGGGCGAAGTATTCTCGGAAACGGACGTGGCCCATATGCTCGACCGGGCAGGGCTGACGCTGATTGCGTCCGAAGGCGCCGGCACGCAATACTACGTGGTCACCGCGATCAAGGGAGACGCGCCGGCACGCTCTTACGTGCTGCCCGGTGAGCCCTGGGCCGCTCCGTTGCTGCTGGAGGGATTCGGTCCCGCGGTGGATAACAGTTGGCGCCCGCTGGCCGGCAGAGCGAAGGTAAGGCTGGAGGGCGGCGGAGCACGATTGTATATCGGACTCTATTTCTGGCCGGAATCCTGTCATCACCAACTCACCGTGGCCGGCCATAGTTTCCAAGTTACGTCACCGGGCGATCATTATTTCGAGTGCCCAGGTGCAGCGGGAGAAATCGAAATTACCCTGGACCCGCTGCCCGTCAAGTACCCGGCGTTCCGGGTAATCGGCCTGGTGTGACAGATTTCAGAGGTAGTTGCAGAATTCGGCGGCCAGCGGCTCAGGCAGGCGAAACCGCCTGCCCCACCAACGCAAACACTGGATTTGCAACGGTGGCGCGGGCGGTTTCGCCTGCGCGCGCCGAATTTTGCAAGTACCTCTTCAGTCTGTCCAAAGCTGCAGTGCAGCCCGCAGACGCAAAAAAATTGATGGTCTGTGCGGTCTGCGCCACGGAGCCGAGGCTACACCACATTCTGCGGATGGCCGGCCAGAAACGCACGCACATTTTCTACCGCAATCCCCAATAATCGCTCGCGCGCCTCATGGGTGGCCCAGGCGATATGCGGAGTCACGATGCAGTTGCGCGCCTGCAGCAGAGGATTCGATTCGAGCGGCGGCTCGACCGACAAAACGTCCAGACCTGCACCCGCGATCACCCCGGTGTTCAGTGCATCAGCGAGATGCTGATCGACCACCAACGCTCCGCGCGAAGTATTCAACAGGAAAGCGCTAGCTTTCATGCTGTTGAGCCGCTCTTGATCGATCATCCCCTCATTTTCGAGAGTCAGCGGGCAGTGCAGGCTCACCACATCGCTTTCGGCGAGCAGTCGATCCACCGGCAGCCACGCGAAGCCGGGATAGTCTGGAGCATGGGTCTCGACGGAATCGTGGGCTACCACGCGCATGCCGAACGCATGGGCAATGGCGGCTGTCTGGCGTCCGATGCGGCCCAAACCGACAATCCCCAGGGTCTTGCCCGATAACTCGATCAAGGGATACTTCCAGAAGCTCCAGTGCGCACTGCGCGACCACTCGCCTTGCCGCACCGCTTCGCTGTGGGAGCCTACGTGATGGCACAGTTCCAACAGCAGGGCGAATACAAACTGCGCCACCGATGCCGTGCCGTAAGTGGGAATATTGCACACTACCACTCCGCGAGCCTGCGCTGCCGCGACATCCACGATGTTGTAACCCGTGGCGAGGACACCGATGTACTTCAAGTCAGGCAGGCGCTCGAGCGCCGCCGCCGAAATCGGTACCTTGTTGATGAGCAGCATGTCCGCGCCCGCTCCACGAGCTACCACCTGGTCCTCGGGAGTATCGTCATAAACCTCCAAACGAGCCACAGCCTCAAGCGAGTCCCAGGAAAGATCCCCCGGATTCAAGCAGTAACCATCGAGAACGACAATTTTCATCTGATATTCCACCCATCGACATCGACCACGGCCCTCGCACTCCCCATCAGTTTCCCAGGATAAGCGCCAGTGATCTCCCGCTGCTCTCCCGGCATCAGCTCGAAATAATTGTCATCCCAATAAATCGGGCTGATGTCGTCTCCATCTTTTCCCTTGCGCACCGTCAGATGCACGAAGAAAGCGAGATGCGGCGACGGATTGCGAACCGTCACCCGCACAGCCTCGTCGTTCCCGCGTGGTTCGGTACGCGAGGAGACCGTCACTTTCGCCACGGGTAGACTCTCCAGGTCCTTGAGATCGGCGTAAGTCTGGATCGGCGTGTAGCGCCCATTCCCTTTGGACCAGTTCGAAACATCCGGCTGGGTAGAAAGCCAATAGAAATTCGAACTTACCAGCTTAGCTAAACTGTCTCGCAGCGTCAGCTTGACAAAGTAGGTGCGCGAGAGACCCTCAATCTGCGGGAGCTTCAGTACCGGTATCGAACTATCGGCCGGCACGTCAATCGCCAGTACTTTGGAAAACCTCTCCCGCAGATCGAGGTCATAGATCTTGGCCGTTACCTTGCACGAGGCAAATGGATGATAGTAGGAATTCACCACTACGATGGACTGATCGTCGTATGAATACTGAACATGCAGCGGCTCGTTGGCTTTCCTGGTCCCGAAATAACCTCCACCAGGACGCAAATAATAGTCGTACAGATGCCAGATGATCGAAGGCCACGCGTTATTGAGCATCCACTGCACCACGCCGGTCGCCGTGTACTTGTTTTTGCCGTACGCCTCAAACATGGCGCGCTCGCCTTCGTAAGCCATCACCTGGCTCTTGCGCACATAGTCCTCCAATCCCTTGGCTTTCCCATAGCGGCCTTCCATGGCGGCGTTGAAGACGTTCACATTGCGGTAGCTTCCTCCGCCCGCGTGAAAGTTCCAGAACGCGTCGATCGGCCACCAGTGCTCTTGGGGCAGCATTTCCCTGATGCTCTCGATGACAGGAATTGCCGGACCCGGACTGGTCTCGGTGTTGAATCCGAAGGCCCCGCCGCGCTCGTGATCCTGCAGCCAGTAATTGGGCGCGACATATTCATAAGGACCAGTCATTTTAACTCCCGTCGGACCGGCGCCGGGCGTGTTCGCCTCCGCGGCTGATGAGACATATGGGTTGGGCCAGTGCTCGTCTTTCAGCACTTTGAGGTAAACCTGTTCGGCTTCCTGATTCGGTGGATTGTCACTGCCATATAGAAACGCGACAACGCTGGGATGGCTTTGTAAACGGCGGATCTGGTCGCGCAAGGCCTCGCCGGCGGCCGTGTAATCCTCCGGCTTCCAATTCTTCCACCGCTCCCAATAGGAGCAGCAGCACCAGCCCGCGATCACTAGCATCCCCTTGCGGTCGCACGCCTGGTAGAAATGATCGTTCATCAATTTGCCCTCGAGGCGAATGGTGTTCAGATTCATTTCCTGCGCGTAGCGAAGCTCCTGATCTTCGCGCTCGTCATCGACCTGCAACATCAAATCCTGGGTCCATCCGCCGCCGCGAATCAGAATCTTCCTGCCATTGATTTTGAAGAGACGATGCTGCTGCGCGTCGATTTCGGAGGTTACTTCCCGAATGCCGAATGACACATCCTGCCGGTCCGAAACCAGGCCGCCGGCCTCGACCCAGATTTGGAGGCGCTGCAAATTCTGCGATCCCAGCTGATACGGCCACCACAGGTCCGGGTGTTCGATGTTGAAGGGCAGTTCGGCCTCCACGGATTCCCGCGCCGCCAGGTGAATCCTCTTCGATAACGCGATCTTGCCGATCAGTACTTTCAGCGACCCATCCAACGCGTTGACGGTCGAGTTGATCAATCTGGCGTGCACGGTGAGATGAGCCGTGGCGCCATCGAGATGCGTCGAGACGAACGGATTGCGGGTCGCAACCGGGCCGCTGGTCAGAAGATAGACATCGCGCACGAGTCCCATATCTTTGTCGGCCGTCATAGGATTCCAGTCCACGAAGGTGAGTCCCAGATCGTTCGGCGTTGGCGGAAAGATCTCCACTGCCAGCGTGTTGTTCGCGCCTGGGTTCGCCATCCCCGTGACATTGAATTCGAACATCCGGTACATGCCGGCGGCTTCCTCCGAACTTGCCAGACGGCGCCCATTGAGCCAGATATTCGCCCGATAGTTGATCGCGTCGAAATTCAGCCAGAGAGTTTTACCTGTAGCTGAAGCTGGTATTTGAAATTCCGTGCGATACCACCACGCCGGACGAAACGGACTGTCCTCCGGCATCGCCATGTTCGCGAAATTCATACCGATGCCATATTGCGTCCCCGGAATCGAACGCAGATTCATCGCGAAATACGGGTCAGGATAGACCTTGTTCTTCACTAATGTCGCCAACACCGTTGAGGGAACGGCAGCCGGATACCAGTCGCGCGGCCGATAATCCCCGCGGGAGATTTCGTCACCCGTCTCCGTCACTTTGGCGGAGGACTGGATGGACCACCCGCCATGCAAGTCGATGCGCGCCTGGCCTGAAAGTACGACGGGTAAGACGAAGGCGAAGGTGAACTGCGCACATCTCATACGACACAACCTATCATGATGCCGTTCCCTTTGGTCACCATCGTTTTCGCCTTTTTGTATCAGTGGAATCAATAACTTCTAGCAGGTACGCTTATTTGAGCCGCCGCACGACTGCTAAACCTGAATCAGGAAGGAAGTATAGTGCTCACAGAAATTCGAACCGCACCCACCCAAACGCGGCCCCGCTCCCGACGAATCTCCCGCCGAATCCCGGGAATTCTACACTGGCTTGCGCGGGGAATGCAAGCTCGCCATCAGCATCGCGTCCGCCCTCGTAAACACTCATGACACCCACACCAGAACTACTGACATTCCGGCAGGCGCTCGCCATTGCGGGCGTCCGTCGCCTCTGGATCGGACAAATGGTGAGCGTCGCCGGCGATTTCCTGGCGATCTTCGCGATCATCAGTATGGCGTCGTTTCGCATGCATGCCACTCCAGCAGGAATCACCGGCGTGAGTATCTCCTACATGCTTCCACTCGCTGCCTTCTCTCCGCTATCCGGAGTCTTTGTCGATCGTTGGAACCCGAAGTACACCATGATCTCGAGCGACCTGACGCGCGCCGCACTGGTGCTGCTGTTGCCGTTTACCAGGCAACTCAGCGAGATCTACGCTATTCTCTTCGCCCTCAGCACCGTCTCGACCTTCTTCATTCCCGCGCAATCCGTGACTCTAAGAACCCTGGTTCCGCGCGCAGGCTTGCTGGCCGTCAATACTCTGATGCAGCAGACGATATTGGCCATGCGGCTCGCGAGTCCTGCGGTAGCCGGTGCCCTGATCGGAAGGTTTGGCGCCGGCGCCTGCTTTTATCTTGATTCGGCCAGCTTTGTCTGTTCGGCGTTCCTGCTCTCCGGCGTCGCGATCCAGCGGCTACGTTTGCTGCCTTCCGCTAAGCGCTCACAGTTGGGCGATCTGTCCGCTGGCATCCGCTTTATTCTTTCGCGTCCAGACATTAAATTCGTGACCACCGCCATGGCGGCCGCAACTTTCGCCATCAGCTGTTTCAGCCCGCTGATCGCGGTCTTTGTGCGCGATATCCTCCACGCCGGCGTGCAGACTTTTGCCTTAATCAGTGCCGCTATCGGCCTGGGCTTAATCGCAGGCACGCAAGCGGTCCGCCGTTTTGTCAAATCGCGCTCTCCACGCCACGTCGTGGTTTTCAGTCTCGCGGTCGTGGCCGGCGCTATCGTGCTCATGGGCGCGTCCGGCTTCGCCATCCTGACAGCGATGGGAGCCTTCCTGATGGGCGCCGGGGTCGGGTTACTGGTGGTTCCCGCACAGACCCTGATCCAATCCGAGACGGCCCTTTCGGTCGCTGGACGAGTCAGTAGCGCGGTCACGTCGCTGATCTCGACCGCGCAGATTCTTGGTCTGGCGGGCTCCGCAACCCTGGCTGCTGCGATCGGACTGCGTGGCCTCTTTTATTCGAGTGCTGCGTTGCTTGCGGCGCTGGCTGTGCTGGGCTACGCGAAACTCGCTCGGGCAACCGAATCCAGGGCACGCGAATTTGCCAAGGCTGCTTAACCTCGGGTGCGCGCTTCCGCCAGGCGCTGGCGAAGTACCGGTGACAGTCCGGCTTCAATCTCCGGTGTGATCAGTCCGGCTTCATCCAGGTCGATAATGTGGGCGCCGTCCTTCAGGCGAAAGCTGGTCAGTTTCATGCGAACCAGATTCTCCAGCTCAATCAAGCGAACGCCACGAACGCGCCGGCCTTCTCCCAGCTCGGGCACCGGCTCGGTATATTCGGCGTGCACCTTCTCACCGGCGAATACCAGATGAACGGCTCTTCGTACCGTGGGTTCCGATGCGCGAACCAGCATGTCTACACCTGCTACGTGCCGGTAGCGAAACCCAAACGCTTCGGCGGCCGCGGCTATCTTCTCCAAGTCTTCGCGGCGAACGACGATATCGATGTCTCTCGTCAATCGCCCTGCGTCCGGTGCGGCTTCCTCCACGTATAAGTACGTTGCCAGGCCGCCAACCACCCGGTACTCCAGTCCCGCGGCGGAAAAGATCTGCTCGACTAAGGTCGCCAGATTGAGGAGTTGTTCCAAGCGCACCTCGAAGAATGTATTGACGTATGAAGCCACCTGCAGCCTCCGATCACCATTCTCGCTTACCCGATCGATGGACAATGGTGCGTGCGACTAATTCTATTGTTGACAGGACTCGCCATGTCCGCCGGCGCTGCCACGCCGGTCATTATCGACACGGACATGGGCTCGGACGACGTGATGGCGATCGCGCTGCTGCTCTCGCACCCCGAGATCCCCGTGGAAGCCATCACGGTAGTCAACGGATTGGCGCATGTTCCCGCCGGCGCAGCCAATGCACGCCGCCTGGTGCAAGCTTCGGGACGCAATTCCGTGCTGGTGCTCGAAGGCCGCGAGTCTCCCCTGCAACGCACCGCCGATTTTCCCCGTGAATGGCGAGAGGGCTCGGATCGGCCCATCACCGACTCTTCGCCGCCTGCGCCCGCGAACCAGGAGCGCGCTGAAGCCTGGCTTGCCCGCCGGCTGAAAGATGCCGCGCATCCCGTCCGCATCCTCGCCCTCGGACCGCTCACCAACGTGGCCCTCGCGCTCGCGGCAGCCAGTCCCAAAGCCGTCGAAGAAATCGTCATGATGGGCGGAGCCTTCCGCGTTCGCGGCAACCTGGGAGACGGAGGTGCCTTCAAGACCACCAACACTGCCGCCGAATGGAACTTCTTTGTCGACCCGGAAGCCGCCGCGCGTGTCTTTCGCTCCGGGGTGCTGATTCGCGTGGTGCCGCTCGACGCGACCAGCCGTGTGAAACTGAACGCGGTCTTCCTGACCCGCTTCCAACGCGAGTCCCACGGCCCTCTTGCAGCGATCGTCAGCAAAGTGCTCAATGGGGAACGCGAGATGATCGACCAGGGAATCTTCTATGCGTGGGATCCGCTGGCGGCAGCGGCCCTGCTTGACCCCGGCATTGCGACCTGGACACCGGCGCACGTAAGCATGCGTTTGTCGGGAAACGAGACCGGCCGAAGCGTTATGGAGTCGGGAAAGCCGAATGCGAATGTCGCGCTTGATGCCAGCCGGGATCGCTTCGAGAAACTGTTCCTGCGAGCCTTTTCGGCCCGCTGACCGGTCATGGGTATTATGGTTGTTTAGAGGACCAATTTGGCTAAAGGATATCGCGCTCGACTGCTCGCCAGGAACGAGGTAGTTGAGTATCGCGATGGAGTCGACACATACTGGTTTTACACTCAATTAGCGGGCGATACCTGGACGCTCTTTCTGCCCGGCAGCAGAGGCGACAAATCGAGAGTTCATGAGCTTGACGAAGAAGAGGTGCAGCGGGTCATCCCGCGCGTCACCGAATACCTGACAAATGTTAAATGGTTTGGTCTCTTCGGCGGGCCGTATTCGGTAGAGATCGTGAGGAAGTCACAGTGATACCCATCACCCATTCTCGAACCGGTACCCAAACCCCCGCACCGTGACCAGATACTTGGGTTCATCCGCCTTCTCTTCGATCTGCTCCCGCAATCGCCGGATATGTACATCCACCGTCCGCGGAGTCACAAAGTGCTGCTCGCCCCAGACCTCGTTCAACAGCGCATCCCGGCTGTACGCTTTGCCTGGATGCGACAGAAAAAACTCCAACAGTTTGAATTCGGTCGAGGTCAGCTCCAGTTCTTTGGAATTCAGGAAAACGCGGTGCGCTCCGCGATCCAGCTCAAACGGACCTGAACTGGCCTTCGGTTCTTCCACCGGCGATTCTCCGCGCCGCAGGTGCGCCTTCACCCGCGCGATCAGTTCGCGGATGCTGAAGGGCTTGGTCACATAGTCGTCGCCGCCGAGTTCCAGACCGAGCACGCGGTCCACTTCCTCCGCCCGCGCAGTGAGGAATAGAATCGGCGTACGGGCCAGCGTAGTATGTTTGCGGATCTGCCGGCACAGGTCGAAGCCATCGGTCTCCGGCAGCATCACGTCCAGCAGGATCAGGTCCGGCCCGAAATCCTCCAGTTGTCGCATCGTGTCCTTGGCGCCGCGCAGCACGCGTACCGCGAACCCGTTTCGCTCCAGGTTATACTCCACGAGCGCTGCGAGTTCGACTTCATCCTCGACCACTGCGACCTTTTTCGCCATCAGAGTTCAATTGTACTTGGGCTCGGGTGCGACGCTTGTCGCTCAACCGGACTGCACCGTAGAGCACCACGAAAAGCAGCACCGCGGCGATGCCGAAATGCCACGCATGCGCCACCAGAAACGCGCCCGCATCCTTGCCCAGGTTGACGCCCAGCCACGCCATCCCAAAGTAGCGCAAGGTTCGCGCGACGACCACGACAATCATGAACGCAGTAGTGCTGGTCCCCAAAGCGCCGGCCGAAACTACAAACAGCTTCAGCGGCATCGGGATCGGCAGCAAGGCCGGAATGAATACCGTGATCAAACCGTAGCGCTCGAACCACAGCCGGAACTTCTTCCCGCGGGCTGACCCGGCCGACTCATTGAGGTACCGTCGTCCGCCCCGTCGCGCGGCGTGGAATAGAGCGTAGTTTCCCGCCGTGGATCCGATTACCGCACAGACGGCGCACCACCAGCCGATCGCGGGCCGTTGCGCAGCGAACACGGCAATCAGAACGTCAAAGACGCCGGCTACCGGGACCGCGGAATCAAGAATCGCCAGGACCAGGATCCCTAGCGGGCCCCAGGCCACCAGGGTGTCGACAATGTGATGGAACAATTGCCCAGTTTAGCGCGACGCGGGAACGCGACTGCTGTGCGCTTGTCCATTCTGCTACAATCCCCTACGCGTGTCCCCTCTTTACGTGCAAGTTCATCCTCGCGACAATGTCGCCATTATCGTGAATCCCGACGGCGTGCCTCGCGGGGCTTCGTTCCCCAGCGGCCTCACTGCGCAGGAGGCTATTCCGCAGGCGCACAAAATTACGCTCGACGCGATCATGCGTGGAGAGCCGGTGATCCGCTACGGCCAGGTCATCGGACATGCACGCCAGGATACCCTCGCAGGCTCGTGGGTTCGCGAAGACATGTTGGATCTGCCCACCGCGCCGCCGCTCGATGCTCTCTCGCTCTCGACCGCAGTTCCCGCGCCACTTCCACCTCTCGAGGGCTACACGCTTGACGGTTACATCAATGCCGACGGCTCAGTCGGGACCAAGAACCTGCTGGGCATCACCACCACTGTGCAATGTGCCGCGCCTACCGTGGACTACGCAGTGCGCCGCATTCGCGAGGAGATCCTGCCACGCTTCCCCAATGTTGACGGAGTGATCGCCATTAACCACACTTACGGCTGCGGCATGGCCGTTGACGCGCCTGGAGCCGCTATACCGATCCAGACCCTGCGCCACATCAGCCAGCACGCTAATATCGGAGGCTCGCCGCTGATCGTCAGTCTCGGTTGCGAAAAGCTGCAACCGGCGCGCCTCTTGCCTGAACGACAGCTGCAACCGTTTCCCAGCACCCTGCCGATTCTCGACAGCGAGCCTTACGTCATCCGCATGCAGGACGACCAGCTTCGTGGTTTCGGCAGCATTGTCACGGCTATTATGAATGCGGCCGAACGCCGGCTTGCTGAGCTCGATCGCCGCCGCCGGGAAACCTGTCCCGCGTCCGACCTGGTCGTCGGTCTGCAATGCGGAGGGAGCGATGCGTTCTCCGGAGTGACTTGCAACCCATCCGTCGGCTTTGCGGCGGATCTCCTCGTTCGGGCCGGCGCCACCGTGTTGTTCTCCGAGGTGACCGAGGTGCAGGACGCCGTCCATCTGCTCACGCCGCGCGCTATCAACGAAGACGTCGGACGCGCTCTCGTCCGTGAGATGGCCTGGTATGACGAATACCTGCGCCGCGGGTCGGCCGACCGCAGTGCCAATCCCACGCCCGGGAACAAGCGAGGAGGTCTCTCCAATATCGTCGAGAAAGCTCTCGGGTCAGTGGCCAAGTCGGGTAGTTCTGCAATCATGGCGGTGGCATCTCATGGCGAGAAGGTGCGGACCAAAGGCCTGGTATTCGCGGCCACTCCGGCTAACGATTTTGTCTGCGGCACCCAGCAATTGGCTTCCATGAATCTGCACGTCTTCACTACGGGAGAAGGCTCGCCTTACGGCCTGGCTCTCGCGCCGGTAGTCAAGGTGTCCTCGCGCACGGCGCTCGCGGAGCGTTGGTATGATCTGATCGATATCGATGCCGGCCGTATTGCGACTGGGCACGCGACGATTGAAGATGTCGGCTGGGAGATTTTCCGCTTCATCCTGGACGTCGCCAGTGGACGCAAGAAGACCTGGACGGATCACTGGGGCCTGCATAATTCGCTGGCGCCGTTTAATCCGGGTCCGCTCACGTAACACAGATTTCAGTCTGTCGTGCTTGCTAATATAGACTCCGCATCAACCATAAAGCGGAACGAGACGAAAGGGAACATTCGTTGAAACTACTCGCAAAATTTACATTGGTATTCATCATCGTTTTTGGCGCGGGGCTGGCGCTTGCCGGCTACGCTTCCCGGCAGTTCCTGCAGCAGAACGCTGAAGAGCAGGTATTGGAGCAGGCGCGCCTGATGATGGAGAATATGCTCTCCGCGCGCACCTACACTTCGAAACAGATCAAGCCGTTGCTCGTAGCTGTCCAGAATCGTGAACACTCGTTCCTGCCGCAGACCGTTCCGGCCTATGCCGCAACCGAATCGTTTAACTACCTCCGCGCGTCCTATCCGGATTACAACTACAAGGAAGCTACCCTCAATCCGACCAATCTGCGTGATCGCGCCGTGGATTGGGAAACGGACCTGATCAATAGCTTCCGCAATGATCCCAAAAAAACGGAGCTTTTCGGCGAACGTGCAACACCAACAGGTCCTTCATTGTTTCTGGCGCGCCCGATCGTGGCGCCGCAGCCCTGCCTGGAGTGTCATGACCAGCCCAAGGCAGCTCCGCCGGCTATGATCCGCGCCTATGGAACGGCCAACGGCTTCGGCTGGAAAGCCGGAGAGACGGTGGGAGCGCAAATCGTATCGGTGCCCATGGCTGTTCCCATCAAATTGGCCGACGCAGGCTTCCGGGAACTCATGATTTCTCTGGGCGGTATTTTTTTGGCGACGCTGGTTTTGCTCGATATCTTGCTGTACTTCACCGTAGTGCGTCCGGTGGTCCGGCTTTCCAGAATGGCCGATCAGATCAGCATGGGCAATTTCGACACGCCCGAGTTGCCGGCGTCGGGCTCGGATGAGATCGCGGTTTTGGGCGGCTCCTTCAACCGCATGCGGCGCAGTCTGGAAAAAGCTATTAATATGCTCGGCAGCTAAACGAGAAGAGCCACCCACAAGCTGATAAGCGATTCGCTTTGGACCGATTCGTCTTAACCTGTCTGCTGGTTGTTTGTCACCGTAAAGCCATAGTTGACCGGACCGTTGGTATAGGACGTAAAAACACCGTCGTAGCTATAAGCGAGATCCTGAAAGTTCGCGCTCACCGATTTGCCCGGAGGCACAGTAGCGGTCCACGGATTACTTGCGACCTTGTCACTGCCTGTGTTGTCGCTGTTCATGACCGCAAAGAAAAACACCTTAATTGAGTTGTCGTCTTGTAGAAAGATACTCCAAAAGAAGAGGACGTTGTAGTAACCGCCGCCGGCATAGTCGTACTTATATTGGAAAAAGTTAATTTTCGTACCGGGCTCCACGTCCACTGAATTGGTGTAGGGACCCTGTGCCTCGACGCCAGTCGTCTGGCCACCGTAACGGTCCGAGTGGTCGCCATTCAAATGGTAGACAATATCCGCTCGCCGGAAGCTGTCCAACTGCCCCCGCAAGTCGATATCCTGAACGATGTTCGGCTTGTCCGCAGTCAGCGTTACCGGCTGGCCCTCGTTGCCGTTATTACGTTCGCCCTGAACGCCGTCCGTGGTCGTGACCGCTGAAGCCTTGAGACCATATTTTCCGATCGGAACATGGTCCAGGGTGTAACTTCCGTCGGATCCCGTGTAAGTGTCCCCGCCAGGATTATCGAAAACCCACACGTGGGCGTTCGCGACGGCCGTTCCGCTGTTTCGCACCGTCCCCTTGATCGAACCCCATGAAATCACTTTCGTCCACTTGCTGATGGTGTATTGTTCCGGGTGCGCCGGAAGGTATTGCAGCGGCTCGGAGTACCCGTAGTAAGGAGGGTTCCACAGCCGAATGTTATCCGGGCTCACCGCGTTCGCGTCCCCCGGGGTCTGCCATGCGCTACTCTGCAGGTTGGGGTTGCCGGACGCGAACTCGTTGAGAAGCTGGTTGGCGATCGGTCCGGCGATGAGGTCATTTACTCCTCCCCCAAATAAAGTCCCAAAGCCGTCCTCCGCATTTAGCGCCTGCTCCATCAGCACCTGGTAGAGGGCCTGTCCCCCCGCCGCCCTTTCCGCCTGGGGATAGAAGGTCAGCCCGTCCAGCGTCGCGGATCCCACCTGGGCTCCGCCGGCGATAGCGCTCTGTGAAAAGTCCGAGAGCTTCTCGAACTGGTCTTTTGTCACCAGAGGGATGCCGTTCGCCTTGAGGCTCATCCAGCAGAACGAAGAGCAGACGCCGGGGGAAAGCCCTGCCGCCCATCCGGCATCCGCGCCGGCAGCATCGGCGAAGCCCTCCGAAAGTTGCGGGTCCGTGTAGGCGTAGAACGAATAGTAGCAGCCTCCCTTTTGCTTCAGCGTGGCGGGCTTGTCCTGGGTGCCACCCGGTTCATATTGGGCGCCCTTCGACCGTGCCGTATCGGCGGCCTTGCGAAGGAGCGGCCTGACAGTCGACTCGTTCTCGGGCAGCGGCTTCAGGACAAGCGGGTAAATAAGCGAAAAAGGGTCACCCTGTTGGTCGGTATCGAAACTGTTGAACGAGTAGGCCGTGCCGCCTGGATCGGCGAGGTAGACCTCGTTCGTGGCATCATCAATGCTCTGGGTGAGGCTGCCGGGCCAGCCATATTCCAGCACGTCGGGTTGGATGTTCGTCGGAATTCCGAGGACCGTGTTCAGGTTGGCGGAGACCCTGCTGGCCACACAGGTGTTGTGGGTGATCTCGAAGAAGTTCGCGGTCATCATTCCCGAGTGACTATGATGCTGCGGCGGCGTGAGCACCTTGAACATCTCCGCAATCATGTCGCCCGTGCCTGAGGGGGCCGGTGAGAGGATGATGTCGCCCTGCTGGGCATTCTGGAATTGTGACGGTATCGTCGCGGTCTCGGTGTCGCTGGTCAATTGGCAGACTAGCTGTCCTTTCGCAGCCGTCGCCAGATCGGCATCGGTAATGTCATCTGGGTAGCATTGGTTCCCGGCTGCAACCTCAGGCGGATTCAAGGGGTCGATTGTGATCAGTTCGACTTTCTTAGTAGTCGGAGAGCTCGCAGGCCGGGGCAGTTGCATGGGCACGCCTTTCGCGTTGATCGCACCGTTCTTCAAGGCGATGCTCGTCAACCCGGCCTCGATCGCCGAGCGAACCTGGGCGAGTGTGTTGAGATTGGCGGGGTCCGCGGACAAAGCGATCACGACGGTGTTGGTGGCCGAATCCACGGTCTGGCCTCCGGCCTTGCTCACTGCGCCCTTGGGCCCCGCGACCTTGGCTGTGACGGCCTGCAGAGCCGCGCCCAAATCCCAGTTGGCAGGGGTCAATTGAGGGGCCGGGCCCGCGTTGACCAACCCGGAGTCCGAGAGCAAAATTCGAAATGCATAGGAAAAGCGGACTGGCACCGGGGTCCCGCTGCTGTCCTTCATGTCGCCACTATAATGCACGGTAAAACCGTTCACCACGTTGCCATCCAGTTGCAGTTGTGCGAGTGGTGCGTAGACCCCGAGGGCCGAGGCGGACTTGGCGTCGACGACCACGGGAGTCTTCATTGCCGTGAACTTCGGTGCCGGCAGCACAACGGTGCTATCGTCGCCGAAGGGAACGATAGCCGCTGCTGTAATCGTGATCGGGGACGATTCCAGGTTGTGGACGATCAACGAAGCCGAGAACGCGATGTGCTGAAATGTGGCATTCTGGGTGCTCCCGGTGACCGGCGGCACGACAATCCCGCTCTGTCGGATCATCCCGTACGACGAGTGCAAAAGTAGAGTCCTTTTGACAGTGATATTGTCATGCGTGACCGTACAGGTCACGTCGAAGCCGCGTACAAAATCATCAGCTTGGATGGCCGGGAAATAATCATGCGACGCGGTGGGCGTCTGTGTCGTGGCGGCCGACCCATCGCCGAAATCCCAGTGGTAACTGGTAGCCTCAGGGGCGGGCTGTGACGTAGGGGCAGCCGTCGTCGCGGTTGCGCCCGTCTTCTTAATCACCGGCGGCGTGGTTGGAGCCTTGCTCGGGGACGCCGGTGGAGGGGTCGAGGCCTTGGCGACCGCGGCAGCCGCCAGGCGCCGTCCGCCCGGCGTGATTCCCAGTGAAAAGTTCGCGGCATAGGGCTGCCCCAGGACTGTCGCGACCTGAAGTATCGGGATTTCGGCCACGACAGGGAGCGTAAGGGTTTTACGGAAAGCCAAGGCGCTTCCAGCCACCGTGACAAGAGCCTGGGCGGTCTCGCTCAAAGCCCCCTTGGTTGCGCTAACGAAGAGCTTATGAGTTCCCACAGCCGCGAATTGGTAATAACGTGAACTGGCCGGCCCTCCCTGAATGATGACTGTAATGGCCGGGTCGGAAATCACCTGGCCTAAAGGATCCAAGACCTGCACTAATACCGGCTGGCCGGGCGCGACCGTTTCCGGCTGTACAGTCACTTTTCCTATGAGCGCTCCTATAGAAGTCACTTTGTCAGCAACAGTTGTAATATCGGCCATACTTGTCTCTTTCTATTTAACGGAGTGTGAGGGCCTTTTGCGACTATCCTCGACGTCGCAACAATCACCTGACCGACCTAACGGGTTTCCAGCCGAGCCGCTCATTTTAGCCGGCCATTGAGTTTTCTTTTCTTTAGAACTGCAAGCTACGCCGATTGCGCCAGATTTGCATAAGTTAGCCGGTTATTTAGTTGATTGCACGATGGCAGCCCGGAGCGATCCGACTGATCATCGTCACCCTGATGAACCCGATGCGCGGACGTTTCTAAAGACGTGGGTTAGAGAGGCAGCCTAAATTGGCAGAGCAGTGAGGCCAACTTTCCGGTACGCAATCTCCGTTACAGCGTAAACAGAATATCACAAATATTCATAAATTATGTTTCCGCCATAGAATAAACTCGAAAATTACGACAGGCGATGTGTCTTACTGCCGCACTACGCCTGCTCCACTATCAGATCAGGCGCACGAAATGACAACCGTTATTATGTGGGTAGAAGTACATTAAGCGATGACGAGAGCCCGAGGTTGAAGGACCTCTACCAATACAATACAATTAACTTCGAAATCGAGAGCCTCCCGGAGTAGAATCGACTGATAAGTGCCAGGACGTACGCAGCGCCGGCCGGTGTGGCAGCCCAGCAGACTTTCGCGTCTCAAGACCTTTTTGAGTAACTTCCTGAAGAAAGTCACGTTCACCGGTTTGGCTGTTGCCCTACTCGTTCTACCCCTGGTGCTCTACGTTTACCGCGAGGTAACGCGCGACACCCTGGTCATCGATTCCTTCACCGTCCCCAAAAGCCTGGAGGAGGAGGGACTGACTGCGGACGTCATGGCTAACCGGATTGGCGATAGGATTCACCAAATTGAAGAAGAAGCGCGGTACTCGAGACGGAAAGACAATCTCGAATCGTTCAAGTACGACGGGGCAATCAACCAATTGGAAATCCCCGGCGCAAAGTTGGACCTGAAAACTGTCATCGATATCACTCGAAGTATCTTCGGGATCTATCCGAGACACGTCGGCGGCGATGTCGTAATTCTGGAGAACGATTCCGCCAATGCCAAACCACAGGCGGCGGGAAAGCGGGAGGCTATAGTTACTATCTATGTCACGCAAGGGCGCACCCGAAATGCCGGCGTGAGCGTAAACAGCGACGCAGAGGACGTGAAACTGCTGATTGAGCGCACGGCTGAAGCTTTGCTCCTCCAGGTGAATCCTGCAGTGCTCGCCTCATTCCAGGAGGGACGCGGCGAATATGATGCGGCGATCAAGACTATCGAAGGAGCGATTGATAGCCTATTGGGGGCTGACCGGCAGAAAGCAGATTTGCTTTTGATCTGGGGTACTGTGCTCCAGGACCAAAAAAAATACGATGAATCCATCGACAAGAATCGGAGAGCCACGGTTATCGACCCGAAGTTCGCTGATGCTTACAACAACTGGGGCAACGCGCTGGCGTTGCAAGAAAAGTACGGCGAAGCCATCGCCAAGTACCAGACGGCTATCGGCCTCGATGCGAAACCCTCGATAACTTACACCAACTGGGGACATGTATTGCGGAATCAAGGAAAGTACGAAGAAGCCATCGCTAAGTTCCAGAAAGCCATCAACCTCGACCCAAAGTCTTCGATTGCTTACAACAACTGGGGCCTTGCACTGTTGGACGAAAAAAAATACGACGAGGCCGCCGCCAAATATCAGAGTGCCATCGAACTCGACCCGAAGTCCTCGATGGCTTACAACAACTGGGGAGTTGCCCTGCAAGGCCTCAAAAAGTACAACGAAGCCATCGCTAAGTTTCAGAAAACCGTCGGCCTCGACCCGAAGTTCGCTGACGCTTACAACAACTGGGGCCTTGCGCTGCAGGGGCTCAAAAAGTACGACGAGGCCATCGCTAAGTTCCAGAAAGCCCTCGAAGTCGACCCGAAGTCCTCGCTTGCTTACAACAACTGGGGCCTTGCACTGCAGGGCCTCAAGAAGTACGACGAAGCCATCGCCAGGTACCAAACGGCCATCGAAGTCGACCCGAAGTTCGCTGACGCTTACAACAACTGGGGCCTTGCACTGCAGGACCGGAAGAAGTACGGCGAAGCCATCGCCAAATATCAGGCGGCCATCGTTGTCGACCCGAAGTCCCCGATCGCTTTCAACAACTGGGGGAATGTACTGCTGTTGCAAGGACAGTACGAAGAGGCCGTCGCCAAATACCGGAAAGCCATCGAACTCGACTCGACTTACGCCCTCGCTTATAGCAACTGGGGCCTCGCTCTCAGGGACCAGGAAAAGAACGACGAAGCCATCGCCGAGTACCGGAAGGCCACCGACGTCGACCCGCAGCTCGCGACTGCTTACAACGGCTGGGGCAGTGCACTGCAGGACCAAAAGAAGTACGACGAAGCCATCGCCAAATTCCAGAAATCCATCGACCTCGACCCGAGGTCCCCGGAGGCGTACATCAACTGGGGCAGTGCACTGGTGGGCCAAAAAAAGTACGACGAAGCCATCGCCAAATTCCAGACGTCCATCAGCCTCGACCCCAATTACCCGGCTGCTTACAACAACTGGGGTGGTGTGCTGCAGGGCCAGGAGAAATACGACGCAGCCATCGCCAAATTCCAGAAAGCCATCGACCTCGACCCGAAGTACGCGATGGTTTACGACAACTGGGGCAATACACTGCGGGCGCAAAAAAAATACGGCGAAGCCATCGCGAAATATCACAGAGCCGTGGAACTCGACCCGAAGTACGCGGAGGCTTACAACAACTGGGGCAGCGCGCTGCAGGACCAGAAACAATACGGCGAAGCCATTGCCAAATACCAGAAAGCCATCGAACTCGACCCGCGGTACGCGGTGGCTTACAACAACTGGGGCAATGCCCTGCAGAGCCAGAACAAATACGACGAAGCCGTCGCCAAATACCAGAAAGCCATCGAGCTCGATCCGAAGTACGCGGAGGCTTACTACAACTGGGGCAACGCGCTGCACGCCCAAAAAGGCTACGGCGAAGCTATCGCCAAATACCAGAAAGCCATCGAACTCGACCCGAAGTATGCGGAGGCTTACAACAATTGGGGCAACGCGCTGCACGCCCAAAAAAAATACGCCGAGGCCGTTATCAAATACCAGAAGGCCGCCGAGGTCGATCCGAAGCTCGCGATGGCATACACCAACTGGAGCAATACACTGTTGGACCAGAATCAGTACGACGACGCCATCGCTAAGTGCCGGAAGGCCATCGACCTCGACCCGAACTCGCCAATTGCTTACACCAATTGGGGTGCTGCTCTGCTGGACCAGAAGAAGTACGACGATGCCATCGCTAAGTCCCGCAAGGCCATCGACCTCGACCCGAACTCGCCGGTTGCCTGGGGCAACTGGGGCGCCGCACTGTTGGGCCAAACAAAGTACGACGAAGCCATCGCTAAATGCCGGAAGGCCATCGACCTCGACCCGAAGTACTCGCTCGCTTACATCAGCTGGGGCGCTGCGCTGCTAGCCCAGACAAAGTACGACCAGGCCTGCGCCAGATTCCAGAAAGCCGCCGAGATCGACCCAAACCTCGCCCGGGCTTACGTCATCTGGGGGCTCGCGCTACAACTCCAGAACAAGAACGGCGATGCCACCGATAAATATCAGAAGGGCGCCGACCTCGACCCGAAGTTGGCAGAGGGTTACTCTTTCTACTGGGGCGCCGCGCTCGCGGCTCAAAAAAAGTACGACGAAGCCATCGTGAAATACCGGAAAGCCACCGAGGTCGACCCGAAGTCCGAGGCAGCTTACTGTAACTGGGGCGCCGCCCTCAAGGCCCAGAAAAAGTACGACGAAGCTATCGCTATGTCCCGGAAGGCCATCGACCTTGATCCGAAGTCGACAATTGCTTACTACAATTGGGGTGATGCGCTCGAAGAGCAAAGAAAATACGGGGATGCCATCCTCGAGTTCCAGAAAGCTACCGACATCGACCCGAAGTACGCGCATGCTTACTCGGGGTGGGGCGCCGCGCTCGCAGCCCAAAAAAAGTACGACGAAGCCATCGTGAAATATCGGCAAGCCACCAACCTGGACCCGAAGCTGGCTGAGGCTTACGATAACTGGGGCCTGGCGCTTCAGGACCAGGGAAAGTACGACGAAGCCATCGCGAAATATCGAAAAGCCACCGGCCTCGATCCGAAGCTCGCGGACGCTTACAGCAATTGGGGCAATGCACTACAGTCCCAGGGAAGGCACGATGAAGCTGCTAAAGAGTTCAAGCGAGCTGACGAGCTTTCACACTCGCAATCGAAATGACCCATTAATTTTCGGCGAGTGTGCAACAGACGGGTTAGACTGTCGGAGGCCCGTGTAGGTGCGGCTCAATAGCCTCTACCCCTGCCTGGGAGCATTCTTCAAAAATGCCGCGCGGTCGCGTTCGGAGGAGATCTCGGCTGCCAGCACCTGGTAAAGATCGTGCGGCGTACGCGCCTTTTTGCTTGCCCGGTCGACGATTACAGACGCAATTGGGCCGGTATAGAGAGCCAGTTGCTGTTTAGCCTTGGCCAGAACCACCGGATCCCATTGAGTGATGACTTCGACGCCAGGTCTTCCGCTCGATGGAGTGCCGGGACCGCTGGACGTACCACCCGCGAGTTGGCTCAAGAAAGCCTTCTTATCCTGGGGTTCGTCGATCTGGGCAGCCAGGCGGTCGCGCAGCTCGGTCGTGCTGGCACACAACGGTGCTGTCCGGGCGACGAGGATTTTGGCTATAGGCCCAAGCGCTTTCAGCAGCGCAGCCTCAACTTGTGCACGCGTGGGACCGGAGCCGGACCCGGTGGGTGCGCCGGCCTGCACTTCGGGAGACGTTCGGCCTGTCATGTTGACCGGTTCCGTCACCATGCGGCTCAAGGTCGTGAAACCTTCGATGCGGCGCAACGCTTCGCGGAACTCAGCCGCGGTCTGGAAGCGTTCATCCGGCAGCTTGGCAAGCGATTTCATGATGGCCGCGCTCAACATGACCGGCACTGCTGAATTGAGCGTCACCGGGGCTACCGGCGTCTGGGTCAGGTGCGCGTTGAGAATGGCGTATTCGCTGGCGCCGTCGATGGGTCGCTTGCCGGTCACCATCTCGTAGAAAGTCACGCCCAGCGCATAAAGATCGGAACGCCGGTCCGCCGGCTGGGCCTGCACCTGCTCCGGCGACATGTAGTAGAGAGATCCCAGCGCGACGCCGCTTTGCGTGAGGCTGGCGTCGGAAGCGGATCGCGCGATTCCGAAATCGGTCAGCTTTACGATCCCTTCCGGCGTCACAATGACATTGGCAGGCTTGATATCGCGATGGATGATACCTCGCGAATGGGCCAGGTCGAGCGCGGACAGAATCTGGTCGACATAGCGGACGCTGCTTTCGAGATCCAGCGTGCCTTGGCGGAGGCGCTCCTCCAGGCTGCTGCCTTCGACGAGCTCCATCACCATTAAAACCTGGTTGTCGACGCGCAGGGCGGTGCGGAGCACCGCGATATTGGGATGTTCGAGGCTGGCATGAACGCGAATCTCACGCAGAAAACGATCCGCAAGACCGGGGTCGGCGCTCAAGTCGGGTAGTACGACCTTCATGGCTTCGATGCGATCACTCAGAAGATTGCGGACGCGGTAGACCTTGCCCATGCCTCCTTTCCCGAGGACGCCCACAATTTCGTAATCGCCTACGGTTTCGCCGATTTGCAACGCCATGGTCTCATTTCAGAATAGCAATCGTAGAGCGGTAACACAGGGTTCAGAAGGGCCTGCAAAATTCAGCAATGCAAATTGTGGGCAGTTCAATGTTGGCCGCAGCCAGTCACCGGTCCCGTGGGCAGACCATCGTTTTTGTGGTCTCCCGTCTGCGCAGCAGCCTCTGGGCTTTGGCCATTGCAGTTTCAATTTCTTGCGAGGCAGCGGGCACGTGTAATGGGAAAGCACGTTTCTCCGGCTTCGTTTCGAATGGTCGGGTGAAAGCCAAAGCCGCAGAAACAGCCGCAACCCAGGCCGCTTCGCACACCCTGTCGTTTGCGCGGCAAGGGCGACCAGGGATCGCTTGCGGACGCGGGCGTCCGCCCCACAAAAGGCCAAAGGCCCGCGGCTGCACAGCAGCCTTCGAACGGCAGGACTGGCGGCCCCACTGTCACCAGGACAGCAGCCGGCAAACCATCCTGTTAATCTTGCAAGTGCCTCTTCACTCCGTGATCGATGCGCCGAACTTTGGCCGAGGTAAGCTCATCTCTTCGCCGATCCCAGGTCGCCAAAGTTTGACAGCCGAATCCCACGCGCCTTCACCGCCGTCAGCACACTTTCCGACGTGAGCGCCCGTAACTCAATCTCGCGCGACTCCCTCAACCGCGTCGGCGACGCACGCAACTCTTCGCGGCAGAACCCGGGATGGCACATTAACTCGGTGATGCCTTCGGGCAGTTTTTCAACCAACGCGAGTAGCCGCTCCTCGTCCAGATACCCGGTGAGGGCGAAGCCGGCGAAATGATCCGTGGTGACGGCTCCCGCCTCGCGCAGTTTGCGCTGCAGTCCGCTCCGCTGGGTTTGCATCAGACGCGCGGACCAACTGGCCGAACCGGCGAGTCCTCCAAAATCGAACGGCCTGCGAACCCACCGGATGCCCGATTCCCGCACGATCCGCGCGATGGCGGACGCCACCGGCGGAAGCACGTGAGTATGCTTGTGCGCATCGAGGTGCGTGGGCGCGATCCCTGCCGCGACAATCTTGCGCACCTGGGCCGACAGTTCGCCATAAATGTCGATTTTGCGCGACACGATACCGCGCAGCAGTGCGGGTATGCCGTCAGGTAGAGGCCGACCTGTCAGCGCCGACATGCCTTGCAGCAGCGTCAGGTGACACCCGATATCGAGCGACGGCGTCTCCCTCGCAAGCCGGACGGCATGTTCGAATTCCGCCCCGCCAGCCATCAGGGTGGTTGCGGTGAGAATGCCGTTGCGGTGCGCGTAGACGATCCCTTCGTTGACGTCGCGCGTCCAGCCAAAATCGTCGGCGTTGACTATCAGACAGAGCGGCATGAGTGATTGCGCAACCGCTCCCTTAAAGGTCGCGGCTCAGTAGAACGCCTCAAAACAGTTTGAGCTGGAGGGTCAGGAATTTCTTGGGATTCTTGTGCATATCCTCCAACAGCGCGTGCATCTCCCGGGTCGTCCCGTTCAGGCTGTCGTAGAGTTGGGGATTGACCAGTAACTGTCCCAGCGTTCCCTGACCGGAATTCAACTTGTCGATCACGGTGGTTAGCTTAGCCATGATCTGGTTGACCTGGGTGTACAGTTGATCGTCGTTGAGCAGTTTGCCCGCGGTGCCTTTGCCGGCGTTGAGATTGTCCACCATCTTCTTGGCCTCGGCCAGCGTCGCCCGCGCTTCATCGTAAACGGCCGTATCGTAGAGCAGCTTGCCGGCCGTGCCCTTGCCGTTTTGCAGATCCGTCATAATGGCATCGAGCCGCTGGATCGGCTTCTGGATATCCTTGTACAGACCATCCTCGTAGAGCAGCTTGCTGATAGTGCCATGACTGTTCTGGATATTGGAAACCAGCGTCTGTACTTCACCTGCAATGGCATCGATACGGTCATACAGCTCTTCGTCTTTGTACAGCTTGCCGATATTCCCATGCCCCGACTCGACAGTCTTGACGATGGTATCCACGCGGCCCAGGAGGCCCTGGAACTGCGACAGAATATCCGAGCTTTGCGCCATCAATTCCGGGATATCCTGGATCTGCAGGCTCTGGATCGTGTCGCCATCACGCACATGTTGGGGACTGGTCCCCATGGTGATGTTGATGTATTTGTCGCCGAGCAGATTGGATGCGCTGATTCCCGCCTTCGAATCGATGGGAATCTGAGCCAGGTACCCGTGCTTCACCAGCATCGAGATCTCGACCACCCGGCCCTTGACCCGCTGCCCCGAAAGCCTCACCTGATCGATCGAGCCGACGGCGATCCCATTCAACCGGACCGTGGCGCCCACCGCCATGCCGGCTGAATCGTCCAGGTACGTGCGCAGAATAGCGGTGCGTTGGAATAGCCCGCCATTCTGCGTCAGAAGGAAGCTCAACACGCCCAGAATGATCATGGCGGTCAGCGCCACGACGCCCACTTTGAGCTGCGACCATTTCACTTTTTGCGGAGAAGGCATAGGTCTCTCGGCTCAGTCGGCGTGCTTCACGAACTTTTTAATATACGAATCATGGGACGCTTCCAGTTCGTCCTGATCGCCTTCGAAAATCAACTTTCCTTCTTTCATCACCATGAAACGCGTCGACGTCGCCTCGCGAAAGGGTTCAAGAGACCTACTTTGAGAATTGTAACGGAAATTGGCAACCAGGCTGCCATCCTGGTAGCGATGCGTAACGACCAGCGCCGTGGTAGCATCCAGATCGCGCTCTTTAATAATCAGCTCGATAATGGTGTGCGCCGTAATCGGATCGAGACCCGCGGTGGGAGAATCGTACAGTAAAAGCGGCGGTTTCGTGACCACTGCGCGGGCGATCGCTGCGCGCCTGCGCATACCGCCCGAAAGCTCGCTCGGATATTTCTGCAGCGTCTGGCCCAATTCGACGAATTCCAGGGCTTCTTTCACCTTGGCACGTGCTGCGTCCGGTTTCGACGCAATACATCGCTGGTTAAGCAGCGGATAGGCCACGTTCTGCGCGATGGTCATCGAATCGAACAGCGCGCTCTCCTGGAATGCCATCCCCACCTTGCTGCGGATCTCGTACATCTCCGCTTCCGGTAGGTTGGTGCACGGCTGATCGAAGAGATAAACTTTGCCCGAGGCGACCCGCACGAGTCCAATTGCGGCTTTCAGCAGGACACTCTTGCCGCTCCCTGCCGCTCCCAGGATAATGCGCGTATCGCCGCGCCGCACGTCGAACGAAACGTCGTCCAGCGCAACCTCCTGGTCGAAGCGGACCGTGACGTGTTCGAATCGTAGAATCGACTCGTGATCGCCGGATTCCGCCGGCCCGCACACATCGAACGGCGGTACTGGCGATCCGTCGGGCTGGGACATCTGGTTGCCGCTGGCCATTATTGCGGACTCTGGCTGACAAAAAACTTCGTGATGAAGAATGTGAGCACGAAGATCAGCACCGATGATGTAACCACAGCCTGGGTGGTGGCGCGACCGACGCCCTGGGTTCCACCGCTGGTCCGCAGTCCGTAATAGCATCCGACCAGGGAGATGACGAAGGAGAAGATAAAGGGCTTCAACAGACCCTCGGCTACGTCGTTCCAATCCAGCGCTTTCCATGTCGTGGTCCAGTATTCCCGCGGTTGCAGCGCATAGATAAAGTAGCCGACGATGAATCCGCCGAACATGCCGATCAGGTCGGCGATAACAGTCAGGGCCGGCAACATCGCGGCCGTGGCGATCATCCGGGGCGTAACCAGTTTCTGAATCGGATCGGTGCCCAGCGCGCGCATCGCGTCGATCTGCTCGGTCACCTTCATCGAACCCAGTTCGCTCGCGATGCCCGACGAATTTCGGCCCGCAACCATCAAGGCGGTCAGCGCGGGGCCGAGTTCGCGAACCAGGATAATCGAAACCACTTGCCCGGTTTTTCCGGTCTGGCCGTACTGCGCGAGCGCGTGTCCCATCTGAAGCGCCATCACCGCGCCGCTAAAAAAGCCCGTCATCGCGGTAATCCACAGACTGCCGACGCCGATGGTGTCCATCTGGATCAGCACGTCATCCCAATAGTGCGGCTGACGAAAGAGATTTCGCAAGGCGCTGCCGAAGAGGAGATAGAATTCCTGTATCGCCAGGACCGGACCTTTGAGAAAGTCGAACAATCCTCGATCCTAGCATGCCGCAACACAGGCACGTTCGCCGAGGCATGGCCGCCCTTCCTCGCAGCAGAAAACCTGCCAGAGTCACCATAATTCTGCCGTCACAGTATCGGGCTGCGCAGGTCGAATAGAAGGACCGTAACATGGCTTGATCGTCACCGATCTGGATTGATTTAAGGGACGCGGTCGGTAGCCAGGTCGACGGGCGCTAGTGAACTGTCGGAATCAGTGACGCCAGCCAGTGAGTAAGATGCTGCCGTTGTAAATCGGTCGAGTCCGGATCTGTTTCGACGATCCACCGGCGACTGGGCTCTGCTCCCAGGCGCACCGGGATGGTGATCAGGCGGTCCCGGCGGGAGACCAGGAGGTTGACCACTTCCTGCGGGCGGTAGAGTTCAAGAGTCGAGATCCATTGGTCGGGGCGAACGCGGTAATCGCCGATACCCAGAATCTCATCTGCCGGGGAGATACCGGCTTCATACCCCGGTGAGCCCCGTAATACTTCCGTCACGATCAGGCAACCCGCATCGGTCTTGGTCGACACGCCTAGCCACGATTTGGGCGGGGCATCTCCGGGTTTCGATGCGGCAGGCAGTTGGAACCTCAGACCAAACCAGGCAAGCGCCTCAGCATAGTCAAGTTCCTCCACAGTCTCGACAACCGTAGTAAACCATTTCTTTAGATCAGTTCCTGTAACATCCTGTACTATAAGGATAAAATCATCTTCGGTGAATCCCTGGGAGGCACCGTAGCGATGCAACGCGAGGCGCATGACGTCATCGAGTGTCTTCTCGCCGCTAGTGGTCGCGCGAATCTTGGCATCGAGCAGCCAGGCGATGACGGCGCCTTTGGTGTAGTAGCTGATTGAAGAGTTGCGTGAATTCTCGTCGGCCCGATAAAACTTGATCCAGGCGTCGAAGGACGCCAGGGATACGGGTTGTTGCAGGCGCCCCGGTGTGCTTTGGAGATCTTCAATCCAGCCCGACAGCGATGCGGTGCCGCGCCCTAAGATTTGGTAGGTTCCCAGAAACTCGTCCCGCTTGATCAGCCCCGCGCGGCATGCCGTAAGAGATCCATAGTATTCTGTGAAGCCCTCTGCAATCCATAGGTTACGTGTGTAAACCTCATTTTCGTAATCAAATGGTCCGAGTTCCCGGGGCCGGAGGCGTTTCACATTCCACAGGTGGCAAAACTCGTGACTCACGAGGTTGAGCCAGCTTGTGTAGGTGCTGTCGCTCCGCATGGTAAAACGGTCGGCCATCAGGACCACCGAATTACGATGTTCGAGAGCCCCGCGCCCTCCGGTGAGCAAATTGAAGAAGACATACCGCTCGTAGGGAAGTTCACCCCACATGGCTCGGTATTGCCTCACGACTTTCTCCATGTCCTCGATGACTTTGCCGTGGTTCCAGTAGCTTGAGTCTCCGAAGTTAAAGAAAATGTGTGGCTTGCCGTCTACATGGAAGAAGTTGGTGGAGGGATTTCCAGCCAGAATCGGTGAGTCCACAAGACAATCGTAGTCGGGAGCACGAAAAGTATTGTGGTCGCCGTCCATCGCGCTCCAACATCCGCTCCAGTTAGGAGGAAGTTCAAGTGTGACTTCATAGGGTTGGCTGCCAGCGGGGTTGCAAGGATTCCGGATCGTAATAAATGTTGCCGCGCCGTGCAGCATGGCAAAGTCTTCGTCCAGATAGTTTGTCCGTACGGTTAACTCATGGCAATACAATCGATAGTGTAATATTATGTCATGTAAAGGATGATCGAAACGGACGAGCCAGCGGTTCTTGCGTGTCTTTTCGATTGTCAAAGGTTCTTGCTGCGGACCAGTGGCCGTAACGGACTCGATATGGCGCGCATATTCTCGCACCAGGTAAGATCCCGGCGTCCAGACCGGCAGGAAAAGCTCGACGGCAAGCTTTCCGGCGTCTTTTTCAGGGACAGGTTCAGGGAGGGGCCCAGAGAAGGGAAAGCGCGCTTCGATCTCCGCGTAATGGGGGTATGCGGCTGGAAAGCGGACGATGTAGCGGATGGGTCGGGCTGTCAGGTCGGGCATAGGTGGCTGAAACTTTGCGCGGTGGTGCATTTCAACCACCGGACGTTGGGGATCCAATTTGTAACTTATTGGTTAAATGATAGTTATTGAATGGTCCCAGGGTTGCAATCAAATGTGCGATGTTACGGGAGCGTCGCATGTCACGCCAATCTTCGATCAAGCTATCCATTCTAATTCCTGCAGTGTTGGCGATACTACCTTGGTTTGCACAGCCGGCACTAGGACAGGTAGCCCAGCCTCAGGGTGGAGATCAGCAGGAAGGGCCTCCGAGTCCAGCTGCCGGAGTCGCGCGAATCAGCTTGCTCAACGGAGATGTTTCGGTGCGGCGTGGGGATTCCGGCGACTATGTCGCGGCTGCCCAGAATGCTCCAGTGATGGTTAAGGATTCGATTCAGACCGGCAACGGTGCGCGTGCCGAAGTGCAATTCGATATCGCGAATATGGTGCGCCTTGCGCAGGATACCGAGGTTCACTTCACGGATCTGGAGAACGGTCGTTTCCAGATGCAATTAGGGCGGGGAACTGTCACGTATCGTCTGCTTCGCGATACCAATGCTCAAGTAGAGATTGATACTCCTTCCGTGTCTATCCGGCCTACCCAGCAAGGTGTGTACCGGATCACCGTGATGGATGACGGTCAAAGTTACGTGACTCCGCGGGCCGGACAGGTCGAGGTATTTACCCCTAAGGGTTCCCAAATGGTGCCGGTTGGACAAACGCTGATGGCGCGTGGACCCGCGTCGGATCCGGAATACCAGATGGTTGCGGCACTCAACCGGGACGATTGGGACAACTGGTCCGACAGCCGCGATCAGGTATTCCAGCAGGCATGGGCTAACACGCAGCGGTATGTTCCTCAGGGCGTTTACGGCACAGAGGAGTTGCAAGGACAAGGTCAGTGGGTCAATGCTCCCGAATATGGCGGTTACGCGTGGGCGCCCAATGTAGGTCCGGACTGGTCACCGTATAGCAACGGCAATTGGGTTTGGGAAGACTACTATGGCTGGACGTGGGTCAGCTACGATCCATGGGGCTGGGCACCGTACCACTATGGGCGATGGTTTAACCGCCCGGGCTTGGGGTGGGCATGGTGGCCCGGGGTTTTCAACGCGCATTATTATTTCCGTCCAGCATTGGTGGGATTCTTCGGTTTCGGCGGGGGGATTGGTGGATTTGGCTTTGGAAGCATCGGCTGGGTCGCGCTGGCTCCGTTCGAGCTTTTCCATCCCTGGTTTGGTGGGGGCGGATTCAACAACGTGGCCTATGTTCATAATACCGTTCTGGTTAATAGCTACCGGAACGCGGGCGTGCGGAACGGCGTAGTGTCGATGAATGCCCAGCAGTTTGGTAGGGGTGTGACGGGTTATAGCCATGTAAGCGGAACGGGCTTACGTTCTGTCAGTTTGATGCATGGACCGTTGCCCGTAAAGCCGACCAGCCAATCGCTGCGGTTCACGAACCGGCAAACCAGCACGACCGCGCGGACGAATTTCAGCCAGAGCCGGTTTGCGAGCCATATGGCCGCCCCGGCAGTGCAACGGAATTCATTTGCCCAGGCCGGCGGCGTTGCAGGTGGCCGCGGATTTGGGTCCGCGAGCAGCGGATCTCCCTATAACCGCTACAGTGGAGGAGGAGCGGCGTCGTCCGCTATACCGGGGGCCCGGTCGTTCGGCAGCACGGAGGGTACGCGGAATATCCCGCAGTCTTCCGGCAGTTATGGCTGGAATCGATTTGGGTCGAACGGGGCAACCTCTACGGCGCGGCCGCAAGGCAGTTCGAGTTATCGCGGAAGCGGATCCGGCTCGTATGGGGGATCTTATGGCGGACGGTCGCAGCTGCAAGTCTCGCCGCCGCTGGTGCGGGAACGAAGCTCGGGCGCATCGAATTCAGGTGGAGCTCGTTATTCCGAACCGAGGTATTCAGCCCCGACCTATTCGGCTCCGCACTATTCAGCTCCCTCAGCGCCGTCCCATTCCGCTCCCTCCGGCGGCGGGGGCCATCCGTCAGGCGGAGGACATTCGAGCGGTGGCGGGGGAAGTCACCATCGATAGATCAGTTTTTCGGTTGCATCTCCTTTAACGCATTCCCTGAGGGCCCGATCCAATAGTTGTAACTTCGGATCGGGCCGTTTTTTGTCCCAGGCATTGAATTTAACATAATGCCTGTTATCGGAACTACGCCAAAAGGCTGGAGTCCGAAACGCGGCATTGTGCAAAACACGCCCCCACTGGGGCAATTGTCGTCATCCGTCCTCCACCTGGCGCCAGCGTCATTTCATAAACCGACACCACTTCCTTCGAACTTGGCGGGACGTTTGAAGTGAGCGTCGGCAGTAACATAAGCGTCAGGAAAGGGCGTGGCCGATGACTTAGCCACGCAACTCCAATGTTATCCCTTCCTGCGCTTTGAAATCAAACCAAAACCTCCGTTTGGGATCGATTTTCAATGGACGCGACGAAGAGACAACCAAAACATCGTACGAAATTAGACGGCGACGGTCAACAAGGGTATAGCCCAGGCTCCGTCGACGCACGAGCCGCGGCTAAGAAAGGCGGCTGGCGATGAGCGACGGGCAGGAAGGCCAACCGCCGATCGAGACACCGCCCAAGAAACCGAAACGGCCGTTCAAGATCCACGGAGCGGACGGCCGACTGATAGAAATCCCGCCTGGTGAGTTCTACATCAACACCAAGGACCGATGCCGGCGCATGATGCTCAACTCGCTACCAAGCGACGCGCGCCGCGTCTACGCGTGCCTGGAGTTGGGAACAGTGGGATTCCAACGGGAGATGGCCGTTAAGCAGACGGTCGACAAGAAGGTCGTTCCGATGAGGCCGCGCGATGTGATCCGCGCAACGCAATTGTCCCCGCGCCGCTTTCGCCTGGCGATGGACTGCCTCGACGCCGCTGGACTGGCTAAACGAGTGGCCGACGATGATAAAGGTTTGCGTGGCGGCCACGTTCGGTTATACTCGTGGGCGGTCCCGCGGTCGCCGGTCAGAGTTCTAAATGAGGAGCGCGCTTCCTCATTTCCGGACTGGTTTCCGGTCGCTGACAAGACCCTAAAAACCCTCGTTAGCCACCTGAAACTCAAACTCTTATCCGAGCTGGATGAGGAAGCGCGCAACCCTATCCTTGCCAAACTCGATGAGGCGGCGCGCAGTTACGAAAAGGCCCGTAATGAGGTAGTGCGCGCACTTGAAACCGTGAGCGCGCCGCGCAAAAAGCGCCCCTATAAGAAAACAACGGATACAACTGAAAGAACGGGCGATGCGTCGTCGTCGTCGGATCCGGAAACCGCAGAGACGACGACGACGACGAATCCTCCCGTGCCGGCACAAACGCCCGCGCCGATCGCCATCGATCCCGAACTCTCCGCGAAGGCGCAAATCGCCGAGGCCCTGGCCGAGCACACCGACGCCGGCAGTAATTGGGCAGTCGGTCAGCTCATCACCCAGGTGCGCGCCATCGATGAAAACGCGACGGCCGCGGAAATCGTCCACTTCTGCCATGCGGACTGGCACAAGTGCCGAAGCAAGGGCAACCCCCTGGCCTACATCGTCAAGTGCGTGGTGGAAGACTTCGAGCCTGGCTCGCCGGTCCTGGCCCAATACCGCGCCCGCCAGCGTGCCGCGGCCGAGGAAGAAGAACGACGGGCCCGGGAATGGATTGAGCAATGCCGGCGCCTTGGGCTTGATCCGGAAACCGGAGATCCGCTAGAGGACAAAGCGAAAGGAGCATCATGACCGAGAAAGAACGTCTGCTCGTCCTTCCAGACGGGAACCCGTTGTGCACAGCGTGCAACGCCGATCGCATCCACACGCCCGCGGAGTGGAAGGAGTATCACCCACTTGCCGGCCATGGCTACTCGCCAGAGGTTGGCTGGACGCATCCGGACCTGGAGCCGCGCTCGAAGCGCGCCACGGTGGTTGCGCCATGACCCGCGAATCCCGTGCCGCCATCACTGAATGCGTCAGGCTCATTGAGCTACTGCTGCAGTCCGAGCTGCCGGTCGCCAAGAGCCTTGGCCTGATCGTCGTCGGCCGAATGGCTGCGATTGCACGCGACGGGCCCGGCGCGATCCTCAGCAGTCGCGACGCTGAGATGTGGGCAGAACTCGCCAAGCAGAACGATCCGCTCGCGCCTGGTCCGTTCCTGGCCGCGGTGAAAGGACGGAAGGTATGAGCGGTGTAATCATGGGCGCCGATCCGATCCTCTGGCGCGCGATGCTGCTGGATCCCGCGCTCAAGAAGGCGGCCGAGGCGATTCCTGAAGCGATGGAAACGATCGATGCACATTGCGCATTCTGCGGTCGCGCGGTGCTCCTGTCACGCTCCGGAGCGCGTATAGCGAGCGAACTGCCGCCGGTCTGTATGTGGTGTGGCATGCAGGACGATCCGGAGGCCATCGAGAAGCTGAACCTGGAATTCGAACTGGCGAAGGCCAAATTGGGGTTGCGGCTATGAAGGTCAAGTTCCGTCCTGGATCGGGGAAGCGCTTTGACGGGATCAAAGTTTTTGGCAACCAGCCTATCCCGGTAGACCCCGTGCCGCTCATCGGCAAGTACCGCGCGCGCCTGGAGGAGCTGAACCCGGATCAGCGTCAGGCGCTGGCCCAATACCTCATCGCCCGCAAGAAAAAGTCACCCCTGGCCGCCGAGAAACTAACGGTCACGTTTGACAAGGCCGACGTCGAGGAAGTTCCGGAGCTGTTCCCATGAGCGCGCAGCCACTGCCGGCGCCCGCGTTTCATCTCATCCGCACGTGGCACGATTACGTGTGGTGGTGCTGGCAGCATCGGCCGTGCTGGATCTGCTCCCAGGACGGCGAGCAACACTTCGGGTGGTGTCCGCATCGCGAGAGGAGCGCGGAAAGCATCCTGGAGTTCGAACTGATCACAAGGAGGCAAGGATGAAGAAGCCCATTTACATGGAAACGACCGAGATCCCGATGGAGAAGACGGTCACAGAGATATCGATGGCTCTGGTCCAGGCCGGCGCCACATCCATCAGCTCCAAATTCGAGAACGGCAAAATCAAGGGTTTAGAGTGGGGAATGATGGTAGGAAACCATGAGATCCGCTTCACCATGCCCGCTCGCGTCGATCCGGTTTACCAACTCCTGTGCAGCCGGCGAAGTAGCTTCCTCGATCCCGCGACCCTCAACAGACTCATGAAACAGGCCGAGCGCGTGGCCTGGCGCCAACTGCTGCGATGGGTGCAAGCTCAGCTCGCGATGATTGACGTGGGGATGGTGCAAGCCCATGAGGTATTCATGCCCTACGCCAAAGGTCCGGACGGCCGAACCATGTTCGAACACTTTGATTCCACCCAGCGGCGCCTGTCAGCTCCGGAGACGAAGCTATGACGGCCGAGCAGATCCCCCTCCCCATCACGTTTGAAGGCCCGCCCGACCCGCGGCCGAAGCCTGAGAAACGCAAAGCCGTGACCGTGGTTCGCAAACCGCCCGAGCGGGAAGCGGCCGTCGCCCATCCGGAGCGCAAACGAGCGTGAGGCGTCGCTGGCTACTACCGTGGGCTGTCGGAGGCGCCATCGGCTGCGTGGCAGCCTTCCTGGTAGGCCTGGTGCTCAAACCCGGGCCGGTGTGTCTAATAACCGGCTTCGCACTTGGCGCCGGTGGATCGCTGATCGCCGCCAAGATCGCCGCGCGTCGCGAGCTTGCTCGCACGCTGCGCGAGTACATCCGCCGTTATCCCCCAGGCTGAATTTCAAAAAGTTGCGTTGGTGTCGCATTCTGTCGTGGATGGGCCCCGCAACGCCCTGCCGCGCGGTCAGAGCGTAGCTTGCTATATTATGCGGAAAAACCTCAAAACACGAGCATTCAGGCGCAAACCTGCGCCAGAAGGTAAACCTTGTGGCGCACCCAAAACGCACCTATAAGGTCAATGGTTGCAACAGGGGGAAAAGGGGGTTGAAATACCCTTTTGGCTCACCTTTTTAGAGCACGGCGAATGCTGGCCTCTGGCTGACCCAGTTTGGCTGCAATCTCGCGAAAACTGAAGCCTTCCGCGCGCAGCTCCGCGGCGTGATCGCGTCGCCAGATGGGCGCCGGCCCGGCCGCAATGCTTGCCCTGCCTCTTGGCTTCGGTCATGCCACTCCGGACCCGCTCGATGATCAAGGACCGTTCGAATTGGGCGAAGGCGCCAATCAAGTGCAAAAGCAATGTGGCCGCGGGATTCCGCCGATCGGTGTCGATGCCCTGGCTGACACAGAGGAAGCGGATGTTGCAGGAGTCGAGCAACTCGATGTTGGTAATGAGCTGCTTGACCGATCGCGCGAATCGATCAAGCGCCCACACCACCACCACGTCGAACTTCTTCAACCGCGCGTCCGCGAGCAACTGGTTCAACGCTGGCCGCGTCTTCACGCTGGAGGCTTTCTCAGCGTACTCCACCACCTGCCAGCCCATCCGGACCGCGTACGATCGCAGCTCCGTGGTCTGCATCATGTGGGACTGGTCATCGGTCGAGACGCGAACATACAGAGCGGCAATCATTCATGAGGGTAGTCGCTGCCAAAAGGAAAAAGCCCCTTCGCGTGGGGTCCGCGAGAGGGGCTTCGATGGTTATCTATGGTTTGGGTGAATTATACCAACGGGCTTTATTGCGGCAACCCCCAGAATGCCAAGCCGATCGCCAGGCCGACGAACGGCGCCGCGATGACGAGCACAACGGCCCAGAACACGACGCCCTGGTCCCTGACCGCGCGCCGGTGTTGCTGCGCGATCCGCGTGAAATCTATTGATGCCACGGCTGCCCCGCCCCGTTGACTTTCTGCGGCTCCCCGAACCGCGGGTCTTTTGAAAGCGCGATGAAAATCGTGTTGGAAATGGCGCGGATGTCTTCGGCCTGGAACTCGAACTCGACGCCCTTCGAATGAGCGTAGCGTTCGCACTCCTGCGTAGCATCGAAGGCTGCGATCAGTGCTGATGCCATCAGCTTACTGATGACGGTGTGAGCGATGGGCGCGTTAGAATTGGGTGTCTGGGTGCCGTTGGATTTTGCGGTGCTCTGAGCCGGTGCAGGCGTCGTAAGCGCCTGCGCCGCCTTTACCTGGTTGATCGAAGTCGTAAGCTGCCGCTCGATCAGTGTGGCGTCGATCGCGGTAGGCAATGCCTCGAAGTTGTTCGGCGGCTGCGCGGGTTCGGTCGCTTCGCTCAGCCGCTTCACTTCCCACTTGGTTGCCTTACCGATGACACGTTTGCAGATCGAGAACAGTTCCTCGCGCCTGATGCCGAGCCGGGTGATTTGCTCCGCCACGTGCAGCGGCACGTAGATCACGTCGTCTCCACAGAGGGTGTACATCATCTGGTTGGGTGAGTTCGCCAGGCGGGACTCTACCTCTTTCCCCTTGTCGAACTTCAGCGCTACCTCGACGGCGATGTTCGGCTCGAAGTTGATTTTCGCCATGGCTACGCCACCTCCTTCAGGCCGCGCGCCAGGTCAGCAGCCAGGCCGCGGTAATCCATGCCGGGCGCCCGCCGTCTCGCCTGCTCGAGATCGCTTTCGCAGGACATACCGATCGGCCCGGCATCGTCGCGCATGATCGCCGGCAACTCGCGATGCAATGGCGTTTCTGCGTAGTACTCGCCCAGGTCGCGGGCCTCGCGCCGGATTTCGTCACGCTCCCGAGCGTCGGCGTCGTTGCGCCAGTCCTGCTCGCTGTATCTGTCGTCTAAGAACATCGTTTGCTCCTCTCACTTCCAACCCGCTCATCACATTCCCATTATGCAGTAAGCGGCTTACTGAAGTCAAGGAAAAACTTGCTATCTTTTTGTAAGCCGCTTACAGTAGGTATTAATGGGCAAGCAGAAACCTCCTAGCCAATCTCAGATATCCCAGGTCATGACCGAACTGGGGAGGCGTGGCGGCCTCGTAAAGGTCAAGAAAGGCGCTGCGATGTTATCCCCGGAGCAAAGAACCGAGCTGGCGAGCAAAGCAGCTAAAGCGCGCTGGGGGCCGAAGAAGAAGGCTGCGGCGAAGAAGGCGAAGGTGACGCAATGACGTGGGAAGAAACTGAGGAGTTCGTGCGCCACTCGATCGAGTCGCACGACCGCCAGCTTGGCGAGTTGACGGACAAGATGGCAGAGACGGCCGCGCAGATAAAGGAAACGGAGAGGTTGATGAGGGAGGGTTGGGCACGCGCGGACCTGAACTTCGAGCGTCTTACAACAGCCATGACGGCGTTGACCGGGCATGTGGACGCTCTCGGCAGGCGTGTCGAGAAACTGGAAGGCAGGTAGGCCAAAGCCCGCGGCGAAGAAGGGGAAGCAAGGAGAGAAGAGATGGATCCAAAACCTGACGACAGAATTTACGACCTGCTCGTGAAGATCGAGCTGCGTCTGACTCAAATTGCGGGCTCGCTCGACGCTATCGCCAAGGTGGCCATGCAGTCGGTTCCGAAGACTAAGCTCCGGCCGTGACAGGCAGAGGCGGCAATGGAAGATCGTCGATCGAAGTCAACACATGCTTTGCCACAGTCAGCGCTGACTGGGCTTCGGACTGATTCACACCCGACTCCCGGATTAGCTGGATCACCCGGTCGGCCAGAATTAGTGTTGGCTCCATGATCTGATTATCTGACGGCCGCCCGTCGACCTGGCATCCTTAGCCGCGAAACTGTCCCTCCTCGGAATATCGGTTTAGCACGCCGCCGTCGGAAAGCCATGGCGAAGAAAGCGCTACAAGCGCACTCTCCACTCCATCTCAATGCCGTCGACCGTCACCGGAATGATAAGCAAGCCGACGTGTTCAGTTGCGTGACGTCGGTTGATCTCCTGAACGGAAAACCCGTCATCGAGGCCGACGCTCGCTCGAAACGAACACCCTGGAGGCAAATGGAGCATGGGCTTTTCGTCGTCCCAACCGCCCATGGCTTTTGGAGCCTGAAGAACCGACCAGATTCCGGGCCCCGCCTGAAACGGAACGTAGCCGTCGCTCGATATCCAATCGGGCTTTTTGGCATCGATGTGCTGAAGCGAGGAATTCTGCAAGGTGACCCGCAACTTACTCTTGTATGTGATCTTAGGATCGGTTTGCAGCGGGTCCTGAGTCACGTCAACCAACTCGAACAGGTCGCTGGGGGCTAGGGGTTTGTAGTTCTCGCCGCGCAATTGCCGCGCTTCGACTTGCGACACTGCAACTTCGGAGACTGGCGGGATAGTGACTTCCTTGCGCGGCCCCTCGGCAGCGAAACCTCGTTGCCGGGATAGGCGACCAGCGAGGAACAAGCAGATGAAACTCACCAGAAATGTTAATCCAATACCGACGTAGTCTAGCTGGTTCCGGAGCTTTCCAACTAGCCATAAAACGCCTGCTATCACAGAGCTTCCCCCAAACGCCCAAAGAACTCCGATGCCCCACTTGATCCCGTCCCAAAGTACATTGGACCGCAATTCGCGCAAGTTGGAACTTTGCGCCCACTTACTGAATTCGGCCGCCGCCGTCGCGCCGCCCCGCGGCCCAACACGAGGTCGTCTTCCTCCATCTCTTCGGTTTCCCACATAGCCTCACTCACTTCCCCAACAGCGCTTTTTTCCAGCCCGTGTTCGGAGTGTGATGGTGCGCCGGTTTGTGTGTGTGCTTGCCGCTCGGCAGAACGTGTTGGCCCGGAGGACCGAAGAGGGAGAATATGCGCTCCGAATAGAGGTACTTGTCGGCGCCGTCGCCAACCGTCGTCCGATAAATCGTCGTGCCGGTGATTGGGATGGGTAGGACGTCGGCCGCGAGTCCTGCCGGCGTCTCGTCCCGTCCTAGGTCGTCGCGCCCGGTGAGCGCGTGAATGCCGAATTTCGAGAGCGGCGCCGCTTTCGTTCCGACAAAAACACCAGTGCCAAGAAGGATCCCGGTGGCCGCACCAGGCAGCCCGTTTTTCTCGTAGCCTTCGGCCGAATGCTGTTCGATCTTTGTCCCCAGGTTGATCGCATCGCCGATCGACCCGCGGAAAAACACATTCTGGAACACGTCTTTGCCGGCTTTGTCTTTACCGTGATAGACCTGGAACGGCCGGCGCGAGTACTTCCCTGACAACATCAGGCTCAACAGTTGCGTGGCGAGAAGGCCGGCCACCAGTTGCTTCGTCCAGAATGCCCGCGAGAGCCGCGCCTGCGTCGATTCTTTCGAGTAGGCGCCGCCCAACTTACTCCGCATCGGGATTTCATTCGGCGAGAGTGGCGCATCCATGGCGTACTTGGCCAGGGCAATGTTGCTGCCGCTCCAATCCGGCGCGAGGAAGATCAGCCGTCCGATTTCCGTCATGGCTCGCGAGATTCCCATATTTTCCCAGTGAAGGCCGCCGTACACACCATTCACGTAGGAGGCAATTCCCTTTTTTGCATCCGAGAGATCGTCGGCCGAAGCGTTCGGGTTTTGCTTCATCCAGGCATCACGCCATAGGGCGAAGCTGGTCACTTTGAACCTCCGCTGAACATTCTCAAAAGTGAACCGCGTTACCGCGTCGGCCGCGGCCAGTCCCTCTTTGCTCAACGGGATGTACGCCCGAACGACTTCGGCACGCGTTGGAATAGTCCCAGGCTTCAGGCTGCCGTAGGCGTCCATCACCTTGCCCTCGATCGCGGTGTTCCCTCCGGAGGCCACCAGGTCGCGTTCATCGGACAAGAAGCCCGGGCTCTCCCGGGGAGTGGTGAACGCCTTCCACATTCCAGCAGGCCCCATATCCGCCGCGGCCATGTAGTTCTCAGTGAGAAGGTGATACCCGGACAAGCCGAGGATGGCGCGCTTCAGACCGCGCTGCAGCGTGCGGGCTTTCGAGAAACCCCAGATTTTTGGCGTCCAGTCCGGATCGGTGATGGAACTGAGCGCGTCGTCGATGAAGGGTGGAACATAGAGCCGCTGTTCCGCGACGTCTGGAACCACCTGCAGCTTATCGCCGAGCAGGCTCGTATACATTTGCTGCGGGCTGTACTTCTGACCGGGCTGCAATTGCGCCGGCGATCCCTCTTTCAGAAAGGGAATCAGTTTTCGGAATTCGTCAGTGTGCTGCGCGAACGGAACCCAGCCTTCAGGAGCCCCATTTCCCCAGTGCCCCATATTCCAATCGACCAAAGCGGTTTGCAGCAGGTGCGTGGCCCTGGCCCGCGCAAAGTTTTCGCCGTGGATCACGAACGCGGCCGAAGGATCGAGCGTCTTCGGAATGACGCCGTCGGCCACTGCATGAACCAGCGTGGGGTACTTATCCGAGCGCCGCTCCGCGAAACCGAAGTACTTCCCGATTTCGCCCATGCTTCGGCCCTTGGTCGACGGCAGTTCTGCAACTTCCCCCTTCCCCTTGGCGTTCAGAATGTGTGGGACATACTCGTCGGGCAGCCAGCGCGAGCCCAGCCAGCCGCCTTTCTGGCCTTCCTTGAGAGTCTTATCGGCGATGTTGGTGTACAGCCGGTCAGCCGTGTTCTCGCTCCTCGAGAGTGGTCTCGCCATCATGGCCAGCGCTTCCTGCATCCGCGGCAGGATCACCTTCAAATTCTTCACACCCTCGGCGGATCCGCCATTCACTTCGTCCTGCAGGAACGGGTGAGTGCCGTCGATGAACTGCTGCAGCTCGCCTGGCTTGTGGCGGAACTCGCGCATGATGCCGACCGCTTCCCGCTCGTTAACCTTTCGCGCGGCGATACGGTCGAGAATGTCGATGGCCTGATTAATGCGAATTGCCCAGAGATCGCGCTCCGCGGCGAACCATGCCCGCGCCTTCTCGCCGGCATGCTGCTCGGTGGGGGTGCTGCGCGCTACCTTGGCGGCTGCGAGGGCTGCACTGCGCTCGAGGCGCAGGCGGTCCCCTTCTTTCTTGGCTTCGCGGAAGAACGGCTCGAAGGCCCCTAGCCCCGAGCCGAAGTAGACGTCGTCGTCAGAGTTTGAGGATGGAGGTTTGCGGCGGCTGGCTAGCGGACCGCGTGCCGGCTTGGCGGCGTCCGAAAGCCGTTCGGCCCGGGCGACTGGAACTTCCCGTGGAAGGTTTCCTCCCAAACGCGGTTGAACTCCGCCTTGCCCTTGCGGGCCGCGTTGATCAGGCGCACCTGAACTTTCTCCAGTTCTTCCGGTGGGGGAAGTGCCTTGCCCCGCGGTTTCCGCGCCCAGCGATTCGGTTTTGTAGGCTCCGCGCCTTGACGCAAACGGGGACTGCTTTCCAGGCTCATAAAATGCCTCCTTGAGTATAGGCGAAATCGCCCGAAATTTGAATAGTACTCCTGGCCCATGACGGGCTACGAGAAGCTCCGCATAGCGCTGGAACAGGCTCCGCGCCTCGTCTTCGGACAGGCCGAGGCTTTCCCAATCCGCTGCCGCAATCTTCGCTCCCATTTCCGCGGCCAAAGTGTCGGGATCATCCGGATACCCCATGTCCAGCAGGTGTTCGCGCGCAGTTTCCGCGCCGGGATGTTCCATAAGAGCGGCCGCATCCACGTGTTCCCCGTTCATGCCGGCGTACCTGCGCTGCTCGTAGTGGAATCGCTCCTCTCGAAGGGTTCGCCGCATCTCTCCCAGCGGTTGCGCCTCCACATAGACGAACGAACGATCGCCCGACTCCAGAACGCTCTTGGCGGTTTCGATGTACTGCCGCAATTCGTCCCGTTCCCAGGGGAGGCGTCCGCCGTTGTATAGCTCCCAGCGCGCCCTGGCGAGAGACTGTTCCATTCCTTCGCGGCTTATAGACAGCCCAGCGATATCCCCCATGCTGCCTTCTTCATCGTTGGGGCGGAACAGGTAGGACAATAACTCGGAGGCCTGATCGTTGCCGTACAGCGTGCCCGGTGCGCCGGCCTTCCCTGGCCTGTAACTGATCTGTGCCACTTCCGCGGGCCGCATTTTTTGCAGGCGCGACTTCCGGGCCAGCGCTCCCTTCGCCCCGCTCTCAAACGCAGCCTGAAACGCCTCGTCCCTGTTTGGCGGTTCAAAGAAAGTCCGTGCTGCTCCCTCGCGTGAAAGCTCTTCGTCATTGGCAAACTGCCGGAACGCCCGCGCCGCTTTTACCGGGCCATTGTTTAGCGTCCGCGCAATCCCCACAGCCTCGGGTGAGTACTCCTGCCCTTCCCCCTGTAAATCCGGCTGCTTGAGAAAATCGTCGATGCTCTTGCCACCGTGCGCCCGCACATCCGCCAGAAGGGAAATACCCTCCTGCACTGCCGGCGTAATGTTCCAGCCGTGGCGTCCTTCGAGACGAAGAACCTGCGGTGCAATGCGTTCAAGTTTGTTCCGTAGCTCAGGAGGCGTGGCCTGATACTGCGCCGGCGTTTCGAACATCCGGCCCACCAGCATCTTTGCAATGCGGTCCTTAGCTTCGCCCGTCAACAGGTCGCGATCATCGACTAGGGCACCGCGCTCCTGCTGGCTCACGACGCCATCTTTAATCAAGCTGTCAATAATCTGTGCGCCGTTGCCGCCTTCAATGGCCTGCGCGAGCGTTGAATTCTCGCCGACGTTTTCGATCTTCGCGGAAATCAACGCGATGGTTGCGCGGCTCATCAGGCGGCCGTCCGCCACCGCGCGTTCTGCCGTGGCGAGCGATGCCGCGCCTTTCTTATTGAAATCGGTGATAGCCCGCTGTGCACCGGCTTCGTTCGGTTGTTCCGAGAGCTCCCGGACCATCACGGGCTGTTTGAACTTATCGATGTCTTCCGGCTTCAGGCCATAAAGGCCCGCGCGATCGCGCAAGGCAGCCTTGTAGGCTTCGGCTCCCTCCGGATTCGACTTGTATACCCGGGCGAGCGTCATCGATCGACTGTTGCCGCCGAGGACGTTGCCGCGAGGATCGACCACAGGGCCACCATGCTCCGCGGTGGGGGATTCGCTCGCCACATAGTTGGGGTCGAACTTCGGTCCCGAGCGGTCGGTAACCAAGGAGCTGATTTCCGGGTTGTTCTTGTAGTCGCGGTCGTTCTGGAATTCGTAGCGCGGGTTCGGCTCGAAGTTCGTCCCGTTGTGTGAGGGTTGAACGTCGGAGAGTTCCCGGATGGCGTAGCGCGCCGGGTAGCTAGTTTCCTCACCGGGAACGGCAATATTAACCGGCTTGCCGTAAACCGCTTTGGTATTGACTTTGCTCGGTGTCTCCGGTTCGCCCGGCACGATGTCCTCGACGGAAGCGGTCCCGTGCTCCGGTGGCGCGGCCGCCACGGTTTCCGCGGGCTTCGGCGCCGGCGTTTCCGCCTCCGGGCCCGCAACTGTCGGCGCGGGAGTGGAAACACTGGGAACAGCCGCGGGTGGCGCAGGGGTGCCAGGGGTGTTAGGGGTGTTAATAACAGGCCCAACAGGCCCAACGGGCGCGGGAGTCTGGACGGGCGCCGGCCCGGGGGTCTGAACAACAGGCGGATTTACAGGTGGAGCAGGTGCGGTAACAGGCGCCGGTGGCTGGTTCGCCGCGTCTTCGGCCCGAGCCTTGTTGAACGCTGCAACCGCGCGATTGTGGTCCTCTAGGCCCGCGGCATGGAAAACCGGGAGCACGGCGCCGACTGCCGCGCCCACCAGGTCGCCGGCATTGCCGGGTGTCGGATTCGCCGCGTAGCGCTTGTACGCCTCGTGGGTACCGAGCGCCATCTGAGTGCCGAACGCGCCGCCTACGCCCGCTTTCACGGCTGCAGGCAAACCGGGAGCTGCGCTGAAGAGAGCACCGATGGGAGTCGCCGCCACGAAGTCGAAGATGCCCGGTAGCAGCTTGCTCGCGTGATACAGAAACTCGCCAACCTTAGCGCCGGGAAAACGTTCGCGCGTAGCTTCCCAGTTCTCCCCCAGGGCGTCTTCAATCAGGCTTTTGGCTCTGTTGGCCTGATCTTCCCAGAGTTCGGTCGCGGACATGCCATTCTTGCCGCCCAGATTCTTGATCGCGTTCGCGTTCGCAATCTGCCACGCCATGTTGGCGGCCTGGCCAGCGCGAGAGGCGAAAGTAACCTGGTCCGGATGTGGCGCCAGTGGCGCCGGTGGAGCAGTAGGAGCAATAGCGGGAGCAATCGGCGCCGGTGGCGCGTTGCGCACGTCCGGCATAGCGAAATTGGGAGCCGGCGTCGGCGTTTGCGCCTTCATGAACGAGTCGGGGTTCAGCGCTGCCGGTGAGGAAGGAGGCGCGGAGGTCTGCGGCCCCTGCGACGCCATGAACGAGTCGGGGTTCAGCGTGGTGTCAGGCATTTACTGTCCGATGGAATAGCCGAAGTTTTTGAACTCTTGTTGCGCCTGCGCCGTGGTGATCTTCTTTTTCAACGCATAGGCGTTAACCTGCGCCGAAGATGCTACCTTCTGCTGCTGTGCTGGCGGGGTTGCAGCCGCAGGACCTGCAGCCGGTGGCGGAGCTGCAGCCGCGGGCGCCGCGGTGGCCTTCGGCGCGGGCTTTGCCGGTGGAGGCGTCGTCTTACCGCTGGGGTTGGCCCAGTAGTCGTGCGTCGATTTCGTTCCGGCATCGATCGCGGAAAGCTGCTGGTCGATGGGTACGGTACCCTGCAGCCCGAGCCTGCCGGCCGCTTCCGCTTTGCTCTGGAGCACGGTCTTGAGCCGGCTACGCACGTTCTCGAACTGCTGCTTCATGTCCGCGATCTGCGCCGCGGCCGTGTCCGGATCGTCGGAGATCGGCTGTACCTTGACGTTGGTGACCTTCCCCTTGTCGTCAATATCCGCGGTGCGGTACAGCTTCCCGTTGCCGGCCGCCGCCGCGAGACTGCCGCTATAAGTGTTCAGCGCGTCCTCTGCGTTCTTCAGACCTGAGTAATCGGCGTAGGCTTGCCGGGAGTCCTTCGCAGTCGAGGCTGGCGTGCTGCGTGCCGGCATCTGTGCGATCTGCTCTTGAGTGGCTGCACGAATGCCCGCCGCCTGCAGCACGGTCTTATTGCGCTCCGTGGCCCGTGCGTTGGCCCCATCGGCCGTTGCTTTCGCGGTGGCTTCTCGCGCCTTACGATTCGCCTCCGCGATGGCGAGCGCGTTCTCCTGGCCTGACTGAACGTCCTCCGCTTCCTGCTTGTGATAGCGCGCCGTCTCAGCATCCTCGCGCGCCTTCGGTAGATCGCCGGCCCTGATTCTCTTCGTCGGGTCGGAGGGGTCGGGGACCATGATGTTTTCATTCATGGCCTTCTGAATTTCCCCTGCATCCTTTGGGTTCGCCCAGAAGGTTTTGGGGTTGTCGGGGTTTTGCTTCAGATATTGCGGATCAACTGGATACTCGTTTTCGCCTACGTGTAACTTCGCCGTCGCCGCGGCGAGGATGCGCTGTTGCTGTTCGGCCGGGGTGTAGAGTTCGCCCTTATAGACGTTGCCGTGCGAGTCTTTGTACCCGATGAGGCGGTTCGGATCCGCCTTCACCCAGACGTTGCCGTTGCCGGATGCGCCGGCCGGTAATTGGGCAGGAGTCGCTTGCGGTAACCGCGGACCCGCCGCTCCCGGTGCTGCGGGCGCAGCTCCCGGTGTGACGGGCGAGGCTGCCGGCGTCGAAGGTTGAGCCGGTGGGTTCACCGTGTAAGGGTCTGAGCCTGGTGGTAAACCGAGGTCGGTCTGAAATGGTGGGTCCTGAGCTTGAGGCTGTGGCGCCTGTTGCAACGTAGGACGATCGGCGCCGCCGCCGTTCGCGTTCGGCGTTTCCGCGCCGCCTGCGATGCCGGGAGTCGTAGCCATGGCCCGCGGGTCGGTACCTGGCACTTCGACCATACCGGCCTGATTAACCGGCCGCGTGTTGTTGATGATCTGCTCGCGTTGCGCCTGGTCGTTCGCCTGTACCTGTTGCTGGCCGAGCGCCTGGCGCAACTGTTCGTCCGCGTTGGCGTTCTTCTGCTGCTGCATCTGCAAGCCGAGCTGGTGGCCCTGCAGCATTCCGGCGATCACGTCGCCGAGCGGGTTGGTCACATTACCGAGTGGACTGATTGGGCTTCCCATGATGTTTTCCTTTTTAGTCGTCGTCCCAATTGCCGGCATCGGATGTTGCTTGTGCGGCTGATTCGTTTGCCATGTCGCCGTTAGGTCCGTAGGCGCCGCTCCCCGGGTTCATGATTCCGTGCAGCATCATCAACGTAGAGAGGTTGCTCAAGCCGTTGCCTGCGCTCATGGCGCCGGCCGCAAGGCTGGTATCTGGTCCGGTAGTGGTGCTGTTGGTCGACGTGCCCCTGTTGGCGTTGAGCAAGTCTTCCGCGAGTCCCGCGCCCTGCATCTGCCGGTTGCTGACCAACTGCGCCATCGAGCTGTTCCAGCCCGCCTGCGTCGCCGCTTTGGCGCCGGCGACGTTATACATCGCAGTGCCCAGCTTGCCCGACTGACCGAACCCGCGCGCCGCAAGTTGCTGGGACACTTGCCCCGGCATCTGCGCGTACTGGCTATTGATCGAGTCAATCCCCTGCAGGTTGGTCGCTTCGGTCCCCGCTGCCGGATCCGTCAGGAGCTGGTCCGAGAGCGACGACAGTCCCGCATTCGCCACGTTGCCCGTCTGGTTGAACGTCGGCGTTGTGGTCGAGCTGCTGGTCGTGGTCTTTGGCTGTCCGCTCATGAACGAGCCGAATATCGACGCCACTCCCCCGATCGCTGCAGGTATTAAGCTTGCCATTGAAATTTTCCTTTGTGAGTCCGTAGATAAGAACGTCGGCGGGTTGCCCGCCGATCAGGGTCTGCGCAACGAGTGTGCCCTCGCGCTTGCCGCCCAGATTGCAAATCAGACTGCCGACTGCGAGATTGCCGGCGACGGTGTAGAACACCAGTTTGCCAATCCCGGTCTCGAACATCTCGATGAAGGCAATGCGGAGTGCCTTCAGCGAGACTCCCTTGCCGTGAAATTCCGATTTGAACAGGCAGTGAGCCGTGCCGAGCCACGGGTTGAGCGCCTCGTACGTGATGAGGCCGCCCAGCTCGCCGTCTACCGAAACACCCCACGATTTTCCGGTGTCCCAACTGGCGGCCATGGTCTCCATGAACTCCTGCAGGCTTTTCGGCCCGAAGTCGTCGGCTACCTTGTTGCGGAAGTGCTCGATCCAACGCCACACGCGCGGCAATGCCTCGAAGGGAAACGGACTGGAAACGGATATGTCCACACCCTGCTATCGCCATCCTCATCGCCGGAAGTAAACGAGGACGCCCAGATGGAGGACAGGATCCCCCGTAAAGGTGCCAGTCACAGAGGTTAGGGTGTGCTGGTGGTCCGGCATTGGATCTCCCGCCAGGACGGCTGTGTGGATGTGGATGTTGGTGGGAACCACACTCCCGCTGCCGGCCGCGACGGCGACGGTAGCACTGGGACCGCTGACACTGATGGCGCCCGTGGGGGTGCCCGCACTGGCGGCGTCAGTAGAGCCGGTAAGGGTGACGTGTGCCGGCAGCACCAGGGCGCCGGTGTACGCGAGGCCTCCGGACCTGTAAACCCCCGGCATATTCGGAGTCGTGAAGGCGACTTCAGTGAGCGCGCCCGCCACGATATCGAGGTAGTGCGTCGCGCTGCCGTCGCAAATTTGCCAACCAGGTTCGGTAGGCGCCTTGGCGTAGTCGGCGAAGTAACCGCCGAGCCGTTCGCGCTCCGCTACCGTCCAACCGGTTCCGGACCACTCAAATGTGTGGTTGTAAGCTACGCCGCCCGTGCCGGTGGTGCAATGGTAAAGCAGCCCAGCGTCGGTCACGCTTAATCCCGTGGGACGGTTGGCGAAGGTGTCCACCTTGATCGTGCTCGAGTAGCTGCGCCAAACCGAGCCGGCCCACACATAAAGGGTGTTGGTGTCGGTCGCGAGGAAGACGAAGCCTACGTCGCTCTGTCCCAGGTCGGTAGGACGATTGATAAACACGTCCGCGTACAGCCCTGCTTCCCAGGCCCAGGTGCCTGTCTTTCCGATCGCGCGCACGATGTAGATGGAGTAGCGGTCAGATTCCCAGAACTGCGTGCCCGGGGTCAGCCCCGTCGCGTCCTGCGTCAACCGGTTGAGATGGTTGCCCTGGAGACACGTGCCGGTGGCCGTCGCGGGTTTTGAAAGGGTAGTGAATGCGGTCTGGATCAGTTGCATTTTCTGATTCAGAGTGGTCAGAAAATCGGATGGGATTGCCGCGTCGGGTGGGAGCTGCAGGTTCAGGTTGGCTGTGGTGCTCATCCCTCTGGCCACTCTCTTTCTCTTTCCTCCGGCGTCATTTCCACTTTTCTGGGTGTGGCTGCGCACCCTTTGTCAGAAAGCAGGAAGCGTATTGTGGCGGATACGCTGCCGATTTTCATTTGGTCCTCTGAGATGCCAAGACCCCAGTAGCCGGTCCCCTTCATGTCCCCACTCACGTATCGGGCAAGCTCACCAGCCTCTTCGACCAGACGATTCCGTCCATTCTCGAAAACAATAAGCGCAGCTAATTTATCCATGTACCTATCTACTCACAGCCCCACCGCGATCCAGCTAAATCCGGGTGGCGTCGGGTCCACGGGCATATCGAGCCACTGCCACGAGCCTTCACCTTCACCGAGAACCTTCGATCTCACCTGGATCGCGTAGATCCGGCAGACGGCCGCGCCGGTGAACTCGACGCGGAGTACTCGCCCGCGGGTATCGCGCGGCAGGTTGATGCGCTGCCAGCCACGGGTTGCGGACTGGACGAGCGCGAGCGCCATTCGTTGCGCGAACGGCGCCGGCGAATCGGTCAGGAACGCTCCGGGTATCGCTCCGTCCGGATGGCAGTCGACGCGGATCTGTTGCAGCAGCTTAACCCGCGGTGAGCCGAGGGTGATATCTCCCGAGCGGTACATGTCCGCGGCGCCGGCTAGATACACGCCGATCGGCTGCACCTGCAGCCGCGCCCCATGGCAGCGGAAGTTCGGCCCGTTCAGGATCAGCCGATACCAACGCGCCTCGATGTAGTTCAGAGCCGTCGTGAAGGTCCGGACGTCGGTGGCCGCGTGCAAGCCAGTCGAGAGGGTCGACAGCACGTTATCGGCAATGCCGGTTTCGAGGGTGAAGTTGACGTTGCCCGAAACGATTTCAAGTTCGAGTTCAAGCGCCTGGAAGACGTGTACTTTGTCGAGCGCGACTTTGCCCGAGTCCCAGGTTCGGCTGTTGACGAATACCCCTTGTTCGGGTTCGCCGCCGCCCGAGAGTGAAATGATCGTGGGTGACCGCGGCGTCAGCTCTGGACCGATCGGCTGAAGCTGCAGCCGCGCCCCGTGCCAGCGGTAGTTGTCGCCCTGCACGATGAGCCGTACCCAGCGCGCCTGTATCTCTCCGGTCAGAATCTCGACAAACGCCGCTACGGTCCCGGTAAGAGAGCCGTTCACGATGCTGTTGAGATCGGTAAGCCCGTAGAAGAACTGGTAATTGACGGTGGTGCCGGCGAGAATGTCGAGCGATATCTCGACCGCGTTCAGGAGACTCAGCTTGTCGAGTTCGATCTTGCCGCTATCGAAAGTGAAGGCGTTGATGAAGACACCTTGGGCGCCCTGGCCGCCCGCGAGTGAGATGATGCCGGGTGGCATGGTCTGTTGCTCCACGCCGATTTCCTGGAGCTGCAACCGTGCCCCATGAAAGCGCCAGTTATCGCCCTGGAGGATGAGCCTCACCCAGCGCGCCGTGGTCGTGTCCGGAATCTGTTCCACGAAGATCTGCACATCGCCGGGGTCGGTGAACGTGTACGGGATCGCGGTCGCGAGATCGGTAGTCCCGTAGGTGAACGTCCCGTTGACCTGGCCGCCCAGAATTTCCAGGCCCATTTCGAGGCCGTTGAGCAGGCTGAGTTTGTTGAGCGGAACTTTGCCCGAGTCCCAGGTGAACGAGTTGATGAGCGTGCCCTGCGAAACCCGCGGGTTCTGGGTGAGCGGATCGAGCCAGCTATCCGTGCCGATCGGCATCAGGATGAACGAAGGCGGCGCCGGGATCAGCTCCGCGCCAATAGTCTGGAACTGCAACCGCGCGCCGCGGCAACGGTAGTTATCGCCTGAGAGGATGATGCGTACCCAGCGCGCCTGTGTGCCATCCGGCAGAATGACCTGGAAGGTGCCAAGCGCGGCGCCGGTGTACGTGCCCGTGGCGAGCACAGCAAGCGCCGTGGTCCCGACGAACACCGAGTAGGACACGGAGCCGGAAAGAATTTCAAGGTCCAGCTCCAACGCATTCAGCAGACTCAGCTTTGGAAGTGGTACCTTCTCCGAGTCATAGGTACAGGCATTCCGCTCCAAAACGATGTAGTGAAGAATGACCGCGAAGATGGTCGCGTTTCCGCCATCATCGGCAGAGTAAAGCCGGATCGAGATATTACGGTACTCGCCATCAGGCAGGGTGAATGTGGTCTGGGTGCGGTGGTTCGATAGGATATCGCCGCCTGCGTTCGACTGGATGCTCCCGAGCGGAACGACGGTCGTGCCGTTTTCGAGATAGGCTGTTACTTCGAAATTCAGCCCCATCGTGTTGTGCTCGATGAGAATGTCCGAGTAGCGCTTGCGGTTCTCCGGTTGCCCCTGGTCCTCGTAGCGCGACTGGTAGGTCTGCGCGATCGCGTTGCCCCAGTCGTCGTCACCCTGCAGACCACCGCCGCCTGGTTCGAGCTGATAGACGGTGCCGTTGATGGCGCCCAGGAGCATGCCCCCCTGGCCTTCGTAGTAGAGCGCCGAGAACCCGCGCGAGTCGCTGGCCCACTCGCCATTGTTGTAGACGAGGGTCCGGTTGTTCGCCGTGAGCGGTGGGTTCTGCAGCTCCGTGTAGGAGAAGTACAGCCGCCCGTTGACGTACGCCATCACGGCCGCGGAGCGTTGCGCCTGGTCGAGGATGGCCGAAGGGATGGCTTCCGGCTGCAGCGGAATGTCACCCTTGAACAGCGGAGCAAGCCCCGGAGATATCGGAGTGGCCTTGTCTCCGTTGAAGCTGAGGATGTACTCCTGCGCCTGGCCGTAGACGAGGGCGCCCGCGATGGCCCACGCCTGTGTGCCGAGTTGCCCTACTTCGGCGTTGGTGCGTTCGAGGTCCGCGCCGGCCGTCGCCGGATCGCCAACCAGACGCCAAAAGCTTCGCTCTTTGAGAACTGCAACCCAGCGCGGGAAGACGGCGATCGCGACGATGGCCTCACCCTCTTCGCCAATATCTACCCAGTTCCCGTCTTGCTCCGATTGCGAACCCGGGAAGAACGTCGGCTCGTCGGTGTCGGTCCACCAAAGCCGGTTCGGGTGCGCCAGGGAGTTGAACGCCAGCAGTTCGGAGAAGTACGGGCCCGCAAGTCCGCGAGCCGGTGGAGGCGGATCATGGTCAACCGCCATCTGTAGCCCTTGCTCCGCGATCCCCACGTCACTCTGGTCCTCGCCAGAGGTGTAAGTCGAGAGGTAACCCGTTTGCGGCACAACGCCGAAGTCGTAATAAGTGGTCGTCGCGAGTGGGATGGTGGCGGCGTTAATCCGGTACGGCTGCAACGGGAAAGCGCCGCCGCTGCGGTAGATGTTCCAGCCGATGATTTGCGGATCCGCGAAAGCGGGAGCGATGATGCCCTGCCATCCGTCCTCCAGCGTCGGACAGAACAGGACTGGCGAAGGGTTGGTTTCCTCCGCGTACGCCGTGATGCCGGTGACGTAGTAGTTGTAATTGAGGTTCAGGCCGAGGGAGATTGAAGCGTTGCCCGAGATCACCGCGGCGCCGGAATCCGCCAGCGTTGTGGTTGCGATCGCGATGGGCGTCGTGTTGACGAGATACGCAGTGTCGTTTGGTGTGCCGCCTGCCAGTTCCGCGGTGCGGTCATGGCGGTAAACGTTCCAGTGGTCGAACCCCTGGCTCGACCAGGCGGTGTTTGTGGCCGTAGTGCTCCACGACAACGGGCTGATGTCAGGCTCATTGTTCACGTTCCCCGCGGTGAGGGAAACATATCTCAAAGCGCCGTAGGCGACGACATCGCCGATCGAGTAAGTGCTTGCGCTGGACCAGGTATCGGGCTGCCCGATAGTAGCCGAATCCGTGGTCAGGTAGTCCGTCGCCTGTGCGAGCGATGGCAGGCTTTCCACGCCGGCGAGGATGCCAGTCACATAATATTCGAACGATCCATTCAGGCTGCCGGTGCCTGCCCCGCCCATGGTGACGATAGGAGCATTCAGCGGGATAACCGCGGTGGGCGCCGCGGTCGGTGCAGCCACGCCCCACGGGTACACGTTGGTGCCATCGTCCTTGACCTGGTTGGCCTGGTTCATGCACCAGAGCCGCCCCTGGAAACTCACCATGCCGAGCGGATTGCCGTCGAACCCAGTCGCTATTTTTGTCGCCGTGTCGCGCCAGAGATCCACACCGACGCCGTAGTAGCGCCGCTGGGTCAGTGCCAGCACGGTGGAGATGGTGTGAACGTTATTCCCCGCCCCGAAGTTATGCACGAGCAGCTCGCCCATGCGGGTGCGCAGAATGCCGGCCTGGTCGGTGCGGAAGTTATCGCACGCGAGCGCCTGGCCCGGGTTGACCGCATCGCCGGGAGCCAGCAGGTTCAGGCCGCCGCTCAACATCTTCTGTACTTGCGGGTTCACAGTCCAGTCCCCCAGTAATCGGCCATGGCTTGTTCGAGCAGGGTGGCCACGTCCCCGAGAGCCTTCGAACAATCGAGCATTTGCGCGTCACCCTGGCGCATGCGCGCCTGTTCGAGCGTCCTCAGCGCGAGGTAGTCGCCCATGATTGCTGGCATCGTGACGACGGGCGCCGCCGCGGTGAGGTTAGGTGCTTCCTGTTGGTACACGAGGGTCAGCGCGCCCGCGGCCGCGGGAGCCGGGTAGAGCCGGATCATGATGAGGCCGAGCGCGTTCTCCGTCCACCTGGTGGGCGTCGCCGGTGTGGCTTCCTCCCAGTTGTCATCGAGCGCTTCGAGTTCGGAGACGGTTGTCGCGCGAATCATCACGCCGTTGACGGCCATGAAAACGGTAGAGACATGCGACGCCGGCAGCGGATAGAAGCCCTGGCTCGCGGCGAGGACCGTCGAAGCATCCATCTGGACGAACAGGAAATACGAGCGCGCAGCGCTCCGCAGTTTTTCCTGCGCGTAGTCATAGAGTTCGGTCAGGGTCCACGGGTCGAGCTGGTCCGGAGTCGTGCAGTTGAGCGACGCGCACACCCACGGGATAAGGGTTGAGAAGTCCATTTAGTCGTCCTCCGTTTCGGAAGGAACGTTTTCCGTCGTCCGTCGAACGGATGACGTTTCACCTGGAACGGACAACGTTCTACCCGGAACGTTCCTCATCGCTTCCCCTTCTTTTTCTCTTCGGGTGGCACGTTGTCGAGACCCGCCTTGTTGCTCCGGTCGCGCACGTCATCAGCGCGCGTCTTGACGTAGGCCAGGAACTCCGCGGAAAGCGGCGTCGCGTTCTTTAGCTCCATGCCGCCCTCGTTCGCTCTCAGCCGCGGAATGGCGTAGCTGATCAGCGCTTCATGGTCCGCGTCGAGAATCTCCGGAACGTCGTTATCGAGCACCAGCGGTACCGGCATGCGCGCATAGTGGATCAGGAGATTGATGCCCTGCAGCGAGGGGTTGCGGTTCAGATAGAGCAAGTCGGCGCCGATGCAGCCGTACCGGGTTGGCGTGCCGGCGATGTTGAGGAAGCCGGCATCGGCCATCTCCATCTCGAAAAGACTTTCTGGACGTAGCTTCGGGGTGGCCGTGGCAACCAGCGCGGAGTAAGCCTGCTGGTTGAACATGGCCGTGTTGCCTTGTGGCGCGTCGAAGGTGGCGCCGGCCGTCGCCGCCACGTTGTTCGAGATCCGGACGCGGAGCGGGACTATCCAGTCAGGCCATACCGGCAGCATGGAATAGAACTGGTTGCCTGGAGTCAGGATGAACGGCCGCGTAGCCTCCAAGGTCAGCGTGAGGAACGCGAAGATACGCTGTCCTTCGTTGATTGCGGCAGTTGCGGCAAACTGCCAAGCCGGGTCAGTCGGGTCTACTTCGATCCGATCGAGCGCTCGTGTCCTGATATCGGAGAGGATCACCCTAGTGGATCCACAAGTGGGCGCCGTCCCAGTAGGCCGTGTGGGGAATCCCTTGGGTCATCGTGATGGTGTTGCCGATCGTTGATCCGGCTGTGAATGTGATGGAGCCAGTCGCCGCTACGAGCACGAATGTCTCGACCGTGGCGAGGCCCGATATAGCAGTGACGCCGGTCGTTCCGGTCACCTGCACGATAGCGTTAGCCGGTTCGAGAGCCGGGAAGGCAAGGGTAGTTGCCGATGCCAGCACGGACACCCCAGGCACGCTGACGGGCGCCAGTTCTATGGATTCCCATTCGGCGTTGCCGCCGCCAATGGTGACGGTGAAATGCCCGTTCAGCGTCTCCCCGAAAGGCACGGATACAATCCCTGCCACGGTCTGGCTTTCGAAGGCGTTGGTGTACGTCACATTTTGAGCGAACACGCTGGTAGTGGTGTTGCCGGTGTACGTGACGCCGACTGGAGTGACCCCGCTGCCAATCTCGCGGGCGGTCATCAATAACTGGTACGTCGTATATTCAGCGGTCGGCAGGGAGAACTGAAAAATCAGAGACGTAGAGCTGCACCCCAAGACCCATCTCCCGGTGACCGAAGACTGCACGAAAGGCCACGTTGACGAACACGCGCCGTATAAAGCGTTCCCGGGTATGTTGGCGGCAGCGAACCGCAAGGGGTTCAGCTTTTCTAAGACCACCCCTGGATATACCGGAGCGTTCGCCGGTGCGTTGGCGGTTCCCCAGTTGAATGAATTGTCAGCGAACAGGTACTGGTTGGCGCTGGCCGAACTCCAAAAGGTGTGGCCGAACAGAGGCACGGTCGCAGCCCCGAAGACTTCGTGCGGGTTCCAGAGGTTGTGGGTGATCTGGTCCCCGTAGTAATCGTCAAAGCTCAGAGGGTACCCGGTGGTGCTCCCGGGACTGTCAAAGCGGTTGTCGTGAACGTTCTGGTAAAGTCCTCCGGAGCTGGCAATGTAAACGCCGATCGTCGGCGAGCCGGTCCACGACTGGATATTCTCGAAGAAGTTTGACTCGATATCCGTGAAGCCCGCGCCGTTCAGATAAATTCCGCCAACCCTCTGGATTCCGATAATGTCGTTGTGGGTGATTTTGAGGCTGTTGCCTATGCCCACCCCGCTCATGACGTCGTGCTCGATGTTGCGCGCGTTGGAGGCGAAGCGGTTTTGGCGAATCACCGCAATGTCGCTCGAATTCAGGTAGACGGCGATTCCGCAGCCGCTGAAAAGGTTGTTAGCGATCTCTCCGTCAAAGGACTGTGCAAAGGAGAGGCACACACCGAACGATCGAAGTTCCGACAGCGAGGGTACGGTGTTGGTCAGCCGGTTCGGGTCGCTTGCCGATCCATAGGTTCCCTGGAAATTGATGTGCGACACCATTGGCCCCTGGACGAGATTCCCTGCCATCGTGGATGGACTCGCCGGCAGTGGCGCGTTGAACTGTATGCCGTTCTGCGCGGTCAGGGTGAAGTCGCTGAACCTGGCGCCGGCTATCACGTCGTATTGGTCCGCTACCGGAACAGAAGCGGTCGTGACGTAAAACGCGACGTTAGGCCCGGTTTGAGTGACGCCAGTCAGCCCCATGCCCCGGCCCACGAACTGGTGTTGCGGTCCGGATGTGATCGTCTCGCCGTTCAGATTGGTCGTTACCGGAGGCAGTACGATGACCCCTCCATTCGGCAAGGTGTTCACCACTTCCTGCAGCCCCGACGACGAGACGGACCACGCTCCCGTGTGCACATTCGCGGTGGTCGTGGTGATGGTGCCTCCAGCCAGATTGCCGCTGGTGCAGGTTCCCCCGGTGACGGTGACGACTTCGGCAGTGCCGACGCCGCCCGAAAGGTAAAGGTTGTGCGCTACGTCCGTGCCCGCCACTCCCCACGGGCAAGCGGCGAACGTGAGCGTGTTCCCTGGCCCTGCAGTCGCGAGGTTGCCGGATACGCCCGCCCCGTTCGTCACTGTGAAGGGCAGGATTTGGTACTGGTTATTGAACCCGCCGACTGTGTAGCAGGAGAGCGGATTCAATATGCAGCTCATGAGCAGTTGGCCAGCGCCGCCAATGTCGGCGTAGACCTTATGCGCGAAAGTGGCCGCGGTGGTTCCTTCGGTTTGCCGGTGAGTTTCAATGACACAGTTCGGCGGAACGGCCGTAGGGTAGGCGCAAGCGCCTGGCGTGACGCTCGCCTCGATCACTGGCCCGGTGGTCGCCGTGCTGACGGGCGCTTTCGCGAGTTGCGTGCAAGCCGGTCCACTCGTCCCGATGCACTGGTTATCGTGCACCAGGTTGTAATCGGTCGAAAGGAAGGCCGCGTACGTTGAATCCTCCGCGACTATGGCTCCGGTCGAGGGACTCCAGTAAGCCGTGTTGCCGCTGATCTCGTTGTTCGTGGCGCGGTAGGTCGTGCTGCTGACAATGAATGGACCGTAGTCGATGGGCGACATAAGCCCCGTGCCACTGTTGGGATGCTCGATCGCCGCCCCGTGCACCTTGCAGCCGCTGCAGCCGTATATCTTGATCGCGCCGCCGCCAAAGCCCCGCCAACGGCCGCCCTCGATATCGACGTTCACATCTGCGAAGGCACTGCCCGAACTGTTTCCAGAGTTCCAGCCAACCGCGTAGTTGATGCCGTCCTGCCCGGGCCCGCACAGCGATATCTGCGCGTAGGGGTCGGTCGAGAACCAACAGGAAGTCCCCGTACCAGGGCGCACGGTACCGGAGCCGTAGCCATCACCGTCCATAAATTCGCCGTTGATCGCGTCGGCCGAGTTATTTACATAGTCGACCCCCACCACGAGCGCGGACGTGTCGAGGAACACCGCGGGAATTGAGAACAGGTCAGGAGACTCGCTGGCCGGCAGCCAGCGCGGAACTCCGGGTGCTCCGTCTGTCAGCGAGAGGTAGCCGATGCGCCGGCCGAAGTTGTCAGCCACGAGGCCGCCGCGGAAGTTCTGCACCTGCATGGCATCGAGACCCATGTCTTCGAAGTAGCAATTGAGGATGCGTAGCCCGGTGTTCTGCAGTGCGATCGCCGTCGAGTGGCCCCAGATGCCATGACCCGAGAGCCGGTAGAATTTGTCCCGTTGAAACAGCAAGTCATCGATCGTGTAGGACGTCCCGTTGTTCGACCAGAGAAAGCCGCCCGTGTACCCGCCATAGTTGTAATCGCCTGGCACACCGAAGACGGTGGCGCGGGCGTCGGAGTCGACACAATTCACGATGGCCACGCGCGAAATATTGCCCATCCGCGCGTCGATGATGCCCGCATAGCCGCCCGTGTGGGTGAACTGGATCCCATCCGCGATGAAGTCCGTAGCGCCGCCGAACACCCATATGGAGGTGTTCGCGGTCAGCAGATTGTTGAGCGGATCGAGGCCCGAGTCGTAGCTGATCTGAGTTGGGGAAGTGGTGGCGCCGTTCATCACGAAGTTCTGAAAGGTCACATGGGCGCCAGTGACGTTGAGGATTGCGGTAGCGCTCGCCAGGTTCGAACAACGGATAAAGCCCGCGGTCGGGCTGATGCCGATGAGTTGGATGGGACTGGGGAAGTAAAGGGAATCAACGCAGAAAAGGCGGTCCACCTTCAGCGCGGTGTACATGTAAATCTGCGCCTGGACACACGCCGTATCGTCGGTGACGCCGTTGCCCACGCAGCCGAGACCATGCAGGCTAGGAATGTTGCCCAGCGCCTGGTTCTCCAGCGCGATCACTTCCGCGTCGAGCTGGTTGATTTGCTTCGCTACGATGCGCGCCTGCACGGGAGCACTGGGAATATGGGTAGCCACGGCGCCGCCGCCGTTGGCAGTGTCCGTACCGCGGCCGTCCAGATTCGGACAGGTCGACACGCCCACGGTCAAATGGGTACCGTCAGGGATGGCGCAGACTGCCATGATTTCCGAATCGACCGTGACGTACGAACCGACTTTGAAGGGACTGGACGAGTAGACGTTCAGCGTGGTGTCCGTGGTGGAGACGGGCAGGGTCAGCGAGCTGGCCGCCTGGTTGGCACTCACGCCGAGCTGTGCCGGCGTCACGACGCCGGGAGGAAACACCGCGGTCGATTGCGCGCACGCGCTAATGCATAAAAGTGAATAAATGAATAAGGGTTTCATCGATAGAATTTCTTCATGCGCCACGAGGTCAGGTTCGGATCGAGCTTCATCTGGCACGGCGCCGCGCCTTGCGCTTCGCGCCGCTTCATGGTCGCGATCGCGGTGGCCGCCGCCGCCTGGTGGAAAGCCGCGCCGGCGTAGTCCTTCAGTTGCGCCTTGCACTTCGCGGTGACTGACTCAATCAACGCCGCGGGTTGCATCCACGCGAGAAGGATCGTGCTGGTGGCGCCCAGCGGGATCACCTCCGCGGTGTAGGTCAGTGGCAGAACGTAGACGGCATCGGGTACCGGATACAGCTCGATCATCATGTTCGGCGGCAACGATGAATCGTCCATCGTGGAAGCCCATGAGAATGGCTGGCCGGTCTGTGACCTGGTGGCGTCGCCGTCGTTGAGCTGGCCCTCGCTGAACCGCTTCATGGTTCCGTAGGCGTTGGTCAGCGCGTCATCCAGCAGGAGGCCGCAGTTCGCCGGCAGCGGGTAAAGCGCGGGTGTGCCCGGTGTTCCTACGACTGTGGTGAGCGTGGTATTGACCGTCAGGCGTTGCCATGGCAGATCGCCCAAGATCATCTGGTAGGCGTCGTTGATCCAGCCTTCGATGAGATCGAGGCTCATGCCCGGGAAGGCTTGCGTGAGGCGCAGCTTGATCTGGCCGTAGGTCATATATAGGGACTCAGGAAGGGTTGGATGGCGAAGGCGAGCGTCGCATCGAGGTAGTACAGGGTGTAGAGGCAAGCGCTCGAATTAGAGGAGTTGCACTGTGAGTACGTGCTCCAGTCGCCGGTCGCCAGCACACGCACGGTGGGAGATCCTGCGATCGAGGCCTGCAGGATGATCGGGTTGTAGAGGCCGAGGCTGGAGAAATTGTCAGTCCGGATCGTCGTCCACGGTCCCCACGGGTGGGGAGCTGAAAGCCAGTTCCATGTGGTGCTGGAGGACGTGCCGGTACCGGACGGGTAAAACCACTCGATCATGATGCAGCCCGGGAGATTCGGCAGCCCGCATTGCATGGTCGTGAGGCCGGTCTTTCCAGCGTTCGAGTAGATCGGGGTTGCACTGGTAAGCGTCGAACTCCACGACGCATCGAGCATCCCGTTGCCGCCCGTAAAGGCCTGGTAATCCCCGGGAGCAAGATTTTCGATTACCGATCGCTTCACGCGCAACAGCAACAGCTCATCGCCGCAACACCAGGACGAGCCGCCCGCGGTGTGCACGCTGCTGGCTGTCAGGTAGACATAGGTGTTCTGCTGGTCGACGGTGGACGCGGGCGAGCCGGCGAGAGCATAAAGGACGAAATTCAGTGCGGAGAATGAGCCGGTCGAGTTGTACGTCGCGAACATGTTGCTCGTGACAGGTTGCGGAGGATCGCCCGTCGCGAGGCCTGCAGCGGTCGGGTGCAGGAAGTTCGTCCAGGTGGCGCCGTGGTCGTAGCTCTTGATCATGCCGCCACTGGTGCGGAGCTGGCCGTTCGTGAACGATGAGTTTTGTCGATCGACGTAGGCAATCAGCACGTCGCCGCCGCCGATCGCGGGCAGGCAAGTTAGCCCGGAAGTCTTCCATGAATCACCGTCAGATCCACCGTTTTGCGAAATGGCGTTGCCATATCCGTAGGGACTCGAATAGGCATCGTTGTTCAGGTAGTTCACGGGCGCCCCGTTCATCGGGCTCGCGGTAGCGCTGAACTTCGCAAAGGTGACGGAGGCGTTGATCGGATAGCCGAAACTGTTGCTGTCGTTGATCAGCGTGTAGTCCACGCCGTCGCCGCACACCGCGTTGTTCCAGGTGTCGCCGTCTACGATCGTGGTCGACCCACCCTGCGCGTTGTACTTGATCGGTGAGCCGGTCCACGAAACCGACTGAATGGCCTGCGCGCCGAGCAACACGGGAAACAGGACGGCAAGCATCAGCCTGCGCGTCATTGATCGAGCCTCACCGTCAGCCCTGATTGGTAGGGAGCACTTCCTGAAATGAACTGGACCGTGCCCGCGCCGCCGCCGTTTTCGAGCCATGTCAGAGCGTGGTAGCCCAGCCCCGGATAACCCCTGTACAAAGCGGTCAGCCCTATGACGTTGTTGGTCGTGTAGCTTTGGGCGCCGGAGGACATGCCCGTGAAGACGGTCGTGCTGTCGAGTCCAATGCCTTGCGTGGCTGCGGATGCGCTGTTCGAGTTGACGTAGACGGAAGACACCAGCAAGGCGTCGACAAAGCTGGAGGCCTGGCCCGAAACGTACTGCACCTGGTTCCCCGCGGCCCCGTCCGCTGGCCGGGTGGTCGCGGTGTTATAGCTCCAGTTGTTCGTTGCGTCGATAACTGCAGCCGAACGTGGCACGCGATTGTAGGCGTTCCACACGAAGCGCTTACCGCCCGTTTGGGTCGTGACGCCGCCGCCACTGTCTTCCGTGGTGGTCGTTCCGGTGGTCCGGATGGTGCCGAGTAAGACGCACTTGTCCGACGAATTGACCTGGACGCCATCCTGCAGAACAATCGACCCGCTGCGCGTGGTGGCATTCGTCCACGCCGCCGAGAGTTCGAGCGCAAGGTTGCTGCCTGACAGGCAACCAAAGACGTCGTAGTTCGTGGCACTGGTAAGTCCCGAGAGGGTCAGGCTGGTGTTATTGGTGAACTCCACGTTCTGCCACACCGAGCCGGTATAGAGGCTGATGAACTGGGACGAGAAGGCCGAGTAATAAATCGTGCTGGCCCCGACTACATCGCTGGTGGTGACTGGCACGCCGCTGGTAAGGGTGAGCCGGCCGCCGTAGAGCGTGGGTAAGATTGTTCCGCCGCTTGGTCCGGTGGCGCCGGTGGCGCCGGTGGCGCCGGTCGGCCCCATACCCCCGGTCGACAACAGACACGAGCCGGTAGTCGAGCCGGAAAAGGAAATCGTCGCTACGTTGCTACTGTTCGCGACGACGCCGGTGACGGAAGTACTCGCGCCCGCGCCGCCCAGCAGGTTTCCAGACCCGTCATAGCAGGCTACCCACGGTTCGCTGGTGCCGAGGTTGTGGGTACAGACGACGCTCGATGCCGCCGATACCGTGCACGAGAAGGGAGACGTCACGGTACCGCCCGTGGGAGTCACGGGAGAGAAACAAGCCGCGGACGTGTTCCACGCAATGACCTGGCCGTTCGTTATCGCGCCCAGGTTGCAGACGTTTTTGCCGCGGATCTTCGCAGCGTTATCCCCGAACTGGCCGAACGCCGGGAAAGCAACGAGCGCCAGGCAGAGCGGGAGCCAACATCTCAGCCACTTTCTAATCCAAGGCATAGTATTTCCTGAAAACGAGAACGATCGAGGCCGCCGCAACCTGGTTCACGGGCGCCCCTGCTGTGCCACTCCGGACCTTGATACAGTCCACCGAGGCGAAGTTAGAGGGGTCCATACTGAGGCGGTTGTTCGCCGCCACGGCCGCGGCTGAGATGGTGATCTCGTTGCCCTGGTCGTCGTACAGCTCGTTCCATGTCACGCCGGCATCGTCGGATACCTGGAAGGTCAGAGCCGCCGCGGTCCAACCCGCGGGAATGATCAGTGCGCAGAGCACCTTGTCGCTGGTGGTTCCGGCAGACGAAAGCGCGGCGCCCGCCGCGATCAGCACGGCGCCGGTGGATTTCGATCGATGGGTCATGGGTTATCCCTTGAGCCGCATCAGCTCGATGGTGACTGAGACTCCGGATACCGCGGTGAGCACGCCGGTGGTGACTAAGGCCAGCGAATCGCCGTCGAACAGTTGGATGTTCGCGAGCGTCGCATTCAGCGCTGCATCGACGTTGGTGTTGATAACGCCCTGCAGGCTGACGCCGGCCGCCAGGCAAGCCTGCCCCGCCGCTTTGGCTGTGCCGCTGGGTACGCGCATCACCATCACGGAGCAACCGCCCCCGTCCGTGCCGGCCGCCTCCCAGCGCACGCGCACGTCACTCACCTGCCAAACAGGACCAGGTGTCGCGCCGTTCAGCCGGTTGATGTTGATCGCCGGAACGGTGTGGACGATGCCATAGTTAGCAGCCGTGGCTGCCGCCGTGCCGGGAACCGTTGCGTCGATCGTTCGCCGCGTGATACCAATTTCCCCGCCGCGTTGCGGGAACGGGTTGCTGGTGCCTACGAGCTGCACCTTCCCCCGAAGTGAACCGAATCTCGTCTCGCCTCTTGCCATGAATTGTTTTCCTTAAAAAAAAAGGGCGCTTGACCACTAACGCAGCGTCATGGAAGACTTATCCGGGGATAAGTGGTCCATTCCGCTGCATCTCAGGTCAAGGCCGCCCTCACTTGATTTGCGGCCGTTAGTAGCCGGGAGTTCCGTACACTCCGCGCCATCCGAACGCCCCGTAGGTCGCTCGATACCGCATATACACATAGCCCGTCTCATTTTTTTCGATGTAGTCGGATTTGGTGTAAGGCTGTTTTCTGTCGAGCCACAACGTTTCGGTTTCCGCGGCCGGTGCCACGAGGAACCACGCATCGGGCGAGGTCAGGTACGGCCAGATGATGGCGTCAATCGGCCCGCCCTGTTCGTTGTCCTGGAATGCGTTCCGCGTGTTGTTGGCGGTGTCCGAGCGCATCTGAGATTTCAGAATTTCGGCCGCGTTCCAGCGGTTCTGCGAAGCGGCTAACACGCTGGGTTTCGGCAGCATCTGGAGGAAGCCCTCCATGGTGCGTGTGAGTTCCCAGTCCGTAAGCGCCAGTTCGAGCGAGCCGATATCCAAATCTGCCGCGGTGGCGAGCAGGTTGTTCTGAACTCCGCCGCTCTTGACGAGTGGGTGAGCCGCGGCGCAAAGCGCCTGGCCATCCGGCAGCGGGAAGTTCACGTTGTCAAAGGCGTTGTTATACACCGATGCGCCCTGAATCTCGCGCGCCTGATAAATGGAATTGGAGAGAGCGACACTGCGCCGGCTGATGATGCCAACCTTGTCGTCTTCCACCAGCTCCTGTGAAGCTGCGATTCCGAGGCCGTACTTGACGGGACGGAAGGTCTTGTTGAACCCCTGCACGAAGCTGTCCGTGGGGGTGTCTTCGGTTTCTCCGATGAGCGTGGGGAGTCCGACGCCGCTCATCTGTGCGAACTGCTCGATCGACCGCGTGGTCGTATCGGTGTTCAACAGCCGGGTATACAGGGGCTTCTTCGCCTTGTAGCTCTGCCAGATTTTGGCGTTGAGCGCGGGGAGCATCGTCTCGAAGAAGAAGTCGCTAAACTGGCCTCTGATCTGCACGTTAGATGCCCACCTTTAGGTCGCCGTCGACGTTGTTGTTGAAGCTCACTTCGACCACGGCGTACTGGCCGAGGACGTTGAGCGGTGACTCGAACAGCTTGTGGACATGAAGGTCCAGAGTGTTCGTAGTCGCCAGAGAGGTTTCCGAAAGCGCGGACTTGGAAATCTGCAGCCCCGTGGCAACGCCTGCCGCGATCGCCATATTGGCGTTTTTGGAAAGGTTGGCCGCAACCAGAAAGCTGGCCCCGGTGCCGTCGCCCTGCACCAGAAACAACGCCCCGCCGCCCGAAAGGACGATGGTGTGGTTGGTTGCGGTGGAAGCGGCGCCGTAGTTCAGGTTGACGCCCATGACGGGAGTCGTGCCGGGTGTGATGTTGGAGTCAATCGCCGGGGTATTCATGGTACCCGCCGCGGCGTGAGTCACAGCATCTTGAAGGTAGAGCGCGGTCGCGTAGCCTGCGATCTTATTCGCAGAGACCAGGCGGCCATTCCCTCCTGAAATAGTGCGCATGGTCGGGCGAAACCCGAACGGCGCATTCACGTTGGTCAAAGACATAGTTCTCCTGGAGAAGTTCTTGCGTTCCCTCTGCGGAGCGAATGACCAATGCGGTGAGGTTTACCCGCTCGATTGCCCTTGCGGGACGGTTGGAGCGATGGTTCGCGTTCTGCCTCTCTATCGCCCAGCGAGGCGACGATGCTTAATTACTGGTCAGCTACGGCCGTTTCGCCGCCTTCGCGCTTGTACTGGTCGCCCATCTGTTTGAGGAGCTGGTTGCCCCTGTCCTGATAGAACTTGCCGCGCGCCGCCGCCATTTCTTCGGGCATGTGGCCCAGGACCATACCCTTGACCTTGACGGGGTTGCCCTTTTCGTCTTTGACTACGACGTGATCGCCGGTCGAGCCGTCCTTTTTGTCCTGCATGAACTTGGACTTCATGCCTGGCACGGCGTACTTATCCGCGATTTCCTTAAACGGGTCGCGCGATTCGTACAGCGGCATATCCCGCTGCTTCACGTCGTCACGACGCTGTTCAAGCGCCTTGTCCCACGGCTCCGCAACCATCGTGATACCGGAAGGTGGCCGAACCATCGGCCGCGCGTTGTGTGCCGCGATGCCTTCGTCGGTCGCGTTCCAGTCGAGCGCGGACACGACGTTGGGCGGTAGGTTGAGCTGGCTGACCAGCACGCCGTTGATGTGACTGTTGAGGATGCGGTCCTCTCCAGTCGGTTCAGCGTGCGGCGCCGCGAAAGGCTTCGAGTCCGGTATGCCGGCGAGCGCCTGGTTAGCGCGCATTTTTTCTGCTTTGGTCATGGGTTACCTCTTTACCGGCCGCGTGGCCTGTGATTTCTGCGACTCGCGGAACTCTTTTTCCGTGATGCCCATCGCGCGGACGATCTCGCGCTGGTTGCCGGTAAGCATGTCGTCGGGGTCGTCAGCGGTCGCACGGCCGCGCGGCCGAGCGTCCTGCGAATCGGCGCGCGTCCGTCGATCAGCTTCAGGCTCGTCGTCGGGGTCGGCGCGGCGCCCTTTGGCGCGCATCGAATCGCGAGCACCTTCAGCCGCCAGATAGAGTGCTGCCGGCGTGTTCTTCGCCTTGGGGTCCATGGCGACGGCCCGCTGGTAGCGCTTCGCCGTTTCCTTGAACAATTCCGAGTTCTGGTCGAGCAGCTCCGGAAACTCGCCGGTGATCTTCTGATCAGTCGAGAGCTTCGTAGTGGTCCGGTTGATGAGCGTGTTGGTGACACGGACGGCCGTATCCACGGCGATCTTCTGCGCGTCCTTCGCGGTGATGAAACCGCGCTTGGAAAGCGCTTTCACGCCTTCCGCGGCAAAGTCGTCGATGGTCTTTTCTGGGGTGTCGCCCTCGATCGCCGAGGCGTCGGCCGAAGCATCGTAGAACTCGCTGTTCTCTTCCTCTTCGGTGGGTTCCGGTTCGGGTTCGGTTTTCGGTGCGCCCGACTTGGCTAAACCTGCCCAGTACCTTTCCGATTCGCGCGCTTCGCCTAACTCACGTTCAAGCGATGCGACTCTTGCCTCTGCCGGCGATGGGGTTACTACTGTGGGTGTTTCCGTTTCTGTGGGGAACAAATGGTTTCCTATAGCCCGATGGAATGGCCGAACTGTGTGGCGCCGTAGAGGTCGCGGCGTTTCTGGACATAGCCGGGGTCGCAGTCGAGACAGTTCACTCGATAGCGCCCGCCTTCGTAATGCACGGCCATGGCGCCGCATAGCTGCGCGGATTTACCGCACTCCGCACACTGCCCCGTGAAGCCTTTGCCGTTCGCGATCGCGTCCACGGCTTCGTTGTGGCGCGCCTCGCAGTTCACGCAAATGGAAAAGCCCGGGTGTCGGATGATGTCCCGCGGCGAGACGAACAACGTGCAGTAAGGGCAACGCTCCGCGACGATAATCAGGTGTGAGGCTTTGGTCCTGGTTTCGCCGGTCGTTTCTGTGTTGGCAGGACCGTCACCGCTCGTTGTGGGTGAGGCGCATAGAGCTGCAATGCGGGTGCTCAGACGCGGTGTGGAAGTGCCGGGACTGTGGCGCAGAGGAGCATCGCTGGCAATTTCGCCGATGGTACTGCACTGTCCATGTGCCTGGATCACTCCATTCGTGGCGTTTTCCCGGCCGGTGAGAACTGGCCCGCGGGTCAATGCTTCCACTTCCGCGCGTTCTCCGCGAAAATTGCTTCCTTTTTCTCGGCCGGCGATGAACTGAGCAGCGCTTTCGACAGGTCGCTCTGTGGAATCTTTTTGCCGGGCGCCACGCCGAGCTTCTTGTGCAGCTTGCCCTTGTTCTGCGGCTTGATGTGAATTGAGTCAGCCATTTACCATCTCTCGACTTTCCAAAGCGCTGCTTTTGATTCACTGCTGCCCTTGCAGAACAGTGAAACGTACGTCACTCTTCCGTTGGCCCGAAGCGTGATCGTCATGACCGCCCATGAACGGTTGCCAATCCAGAACTCAATTTCGCGGCTCCCAATCCCGAAGCCGATATTGAATCTCACTGCTTGCCTGGCATTCCGCCTTCGGGTGCGTTGGTCGTGCCCAACATCCGGTTGGAGAGTCCTTGCCACTTCGGCATCGCGGGTCTCGATCGCTTGGTGCGGCCCGGGTTCTTCGCGAGCTTCGGAGTCATCCGCGGTACCTTCGGCTTCGCTACAACCTCCGGTGGCCTGAGAGCGGGGTCCGGAGTGGTGAAGGGGTTCTGGGGTGGCCCCTTCACTGGGTTCGGAAGTTGGGGTCTGAAGTTGTTCGGGGTCATTTGAGAATTTCGGCTTTGAGGATTCCGGGGATGCGCAGACTCATGCGTAGGCCGTAGAGCACGCCGCGGATATACTGCGTCGATTCGATATCAGCGGGTTCTTCGAGTTCTTTCCCTCGCCGCTTGATCTCGTCCACCATTCGAAGAGTGAGGAGCGCGTACGCTGGAGACTTTTCGAGTTCGATGATCGCGTCGCGATCGGCGCTGTCCAGCGGTTCTTCGCTGAACACGGGAGAGGTACGTCTGAGTCGTTCGCCTCGTATTTGTTCCATTACATTTGCCCGTCATGCGCCACGGGCGCCTGTGTCGATCCGACTTGCTGCGGAGGCATCGGGATATCGCCGCCGGCGCCGCCTTGCTGCGGTGGCTGGCCAGCTTGCGGTGGCCCTGCGAGCGGCATCCCTGGCTGGCCCTGTTGCGGTTGGCCCTGCGGTTGGCCTTGCTGCATGGCCTGGTGCATGGCCTGCAGGTGACCGAGTTGCCCCTGAAGCTGCTGCTGCGCCTGCTGCTGGGGCAGGATGCCCTCCATCAAATGCTGGGTGAGCGCCTGCATCAGCATCTTCGTGCGCTCCTGCTGGCGATGCTCCTGAATGTGCTTGACGATCAGGCCGATGGCTTGCTTGTCGCGATCCGGATCTTTCGCTTCGGTGTCGCGTTGCTCGTTGTGCGCCTGGATGTGCTGCGCGTCGTTGTCGCCGGGGTTGACGTGGACGACTTGCCCTTCGAGCATTTGCGTCCATTCGAGTTCCGGCGTCTTCGGCTCGTCCAGCTCCGGAGGTTTCGGCACGAGTAGCTCGAAGTCATCAATCCCAAACGTCTTGGCGACGCGGTTGATCAGCGTCCACATGGCCCGCGGCGACGTGGCGACGATCGGATTCTGCACGGCGAGCTGGTAGAAGGTGACTAGCTCCTGTTTTTTCGCCTGCCGGTCCCAGACGCTGGTCGCGAATTTCAACTTGAAGTCGTAGCGCCCGCCGAATTCCTTGGCGGTCATGAACGCCCCGCCCTGCTTCACGTCGAATAGGCCGTTGGCCTGCGTCTCAGTGACACGGAAGAATAAACCGGGTTCCGTCTTGGGAACCAGGTCACAGTCCAAATCCCAGAAATCGGTAATGATCTGTTCCATGTCCTCGCGCAGAATCGTGGAATCGAGGTACGGCACGGACGTTTCCCTCTTCGATCAGCGCGAGTTGCCCGGTCGCCGTTTTGGGCGCGTTCGGCCGCTCGATCGACTGGCCGAGGGACTGGTCAGTGATGCCGGTGATGCGCTCCGCGGTCGAGAGTATGTCCTGTTGCTTCGCGACGGCGTAGTCGAGCTTCGGGCTAACGGTGACGACGTTGACGCTCTGCGGATCTTCGGTCGGAATCGCCATTCCGGGAACGACTCTGAAACGTGCCCGGGTTCATGCCGCCGCCTGGCTTGAAGAACACGAGCGGCCATACGCTCAGTTCGCCGGCCGCGGTGAACAGGTGGTTATTGTGCGTCGCCTCGTCTTCGAGATCCTCCAGGAGCGCTCCAAATCCTTTCGGCCGATACGTGCCGTCCTTGATGAGCGTCGCCTCGACAAACGGGCGCCGCTTGCGCATCTTCGGGTAGAGCTGTAACAAATCCTGGCAGCCGACGATCTTGCGCAGCCCGGGGATGTAGCGGATCACCAGGTCAGATTCGAAAGCTTCGCGACCGCGTAAGTCGTCGACTTCGGCGTCTTTCTTGGTCTTGAGCTGGCGCCATTTGCCGTACCACTCCCACATCCAGATGGAGCGTCGGCCGAGAGTGAACGCTTCGTAGTCCACGCCTTCGCTCAATTCGCGTTCGGTGCGGACGGGATCCTGTGCGCCCATCGTGTAATCGTTGGTCGACGCGGCTTTCGCCCAGTCGATCAGAGCGGCTACAAAGTCCGGCTTGCTGGTGCCTTGATAGAGCGTGCCGTCGCCGCGCTGCAAGTCCTCGACGGTGACCCTGACGCGCCGGATGACGAATGAGAAGTCCTGTATGGAAGTGACTCCGCGCTCCGGTGGAATCATAATGTCGTCCACTTCGCACGGGAAAAAGCCCGGTCCTTCGTAGTCGCAGACTTGCGCCGGCTTGCCGTTCTTCAGCGTGGTGAACATGCGCCGGTACCACGGGCGATACGCGCACGTCCAGCCGTTCAGGATGCGCCTGAACTGAAAAATGATGAGGGGGTTGGTGATCTCCATCTGGTTGAACAGCCTGGAGGTCATGTAAGCTCCGACTTTGGAGGGGAGATCGGCGTCCGAGGGTCCGGTAGCAGCCGCGGTTATTTCGGCGTTGTCACCGAGGATGGATTGAAGGTCACGGGCGAGCTTGTTGAAGGTTTGCCATTGGACGAGCGGAACGACTGAATTCGGTTTGTCTTCGTCGCCGGCAGCCGGTGGGGTGACGCGCGCTTCCCACTTCTTCATCCAGTTCGCGCAACGCTCCGTCCAACGCATGTGCGAGGCCTTCGCAGCGAGAAAGTCGTTCTCAATGCGATCGATAAGCTTGGATTCTTCGTTCTCCGGAAGGGTGATCTGAAAGGATTTCGGCAATGGCTACCCACTCAGGTAGTCGCTGCGAGGCAAAATAAATCCTTTAATCGTCGGTTTGGCGCGTTTGGGCGCCGTAACGCTGCGGTTTCCACGCCTGGCTGGTGGCCTGCGCGGCCTGTTCCCGGTAGATAAATGCTCGCCGCGCGTACGGTAGCCCTTCGACGGCCAAAGCCGCCCCGAACACGTCATCATCGTGCTTGACGCCTTCCTCGCGTCCGTTGGCCTTCCTCACGAACTCCCTGAACTGCTGCAGGGTCTCCGGGTCGTGGATGCGGATCGCGCCCTGACTAATGGCGAGATCGAGCTGGCTGATCAGCACCGGCCGGAACACGGAATTGGTGTCAAAACCCAGCTCCTGCAGCAACGGCGAGCGACGGTCAGACGGGTCGCGTTGCTTCGAATAAATCAATTCGAGGGGGTACTGTAGGGTTAAAAGATGCCCTATTACGGCTTTTCCCACTGCCTTTTGTTCGGGTGTGATGAAGGCCCAGTTGAAGAATTTGCCGAGCCAGTACAAACGATCCGCCCAAGGGCCTGGTTCGAAGCGCTCCTTGAGCTTGGCAGCCTCCTCTCCAGTGTCTGTATCTATGACCGTGGCAGAGCAGTAGTCCGGATCCGAACTGCCAGTCTTGGCAGTTGGATCGATTCCCTCAGCGTGGTCCGCGCCGATGATGTACCGCCCCCCCTTCCGAGGCATCCGATAGATTACGAGTTCGCCGCGTCCATCCTCACTCTGACGGAACTGGACGCGACGCTCTATGCCAACTTCCACCACTTCAAGGCGCCCGCGAGGCGCGCCCTGAATCATTGGCATACGCGCAACCGCGGCCATGTCAAAGATCGTACGGCCCGACGATTGGAAAGCCTCTTGTGGGTTGCCGGGGAATTCCTGACGGAAGCGCCCTACCTTACCTTCGCAAGCGGTATCGATCTGACGCCGCCGCCATGCGATTTGATCGACGTGCAGGTTATAGAGCTGGGATTCCGCTATCTCGTCCTGCGTGAGCTTGAAGTTCGGGCCGGCGACAAGCCGGTACTCCGGGTGCTCCCACCACGCGAAGAACACGAATTTCCAGCCGCTCGCGCGCCGCGGGTCCATGGCGAGCTGGCAGAGATCGTAGAACCCGCCGCCCATACCGTTTGCGGTGGACTCAACGATGACGCCGGAATCTGGTGAGTTCGGGATGCGCTGCATCAACCCCGTCATCAGCGTCGACATGTCGCGGTAGAAGGCGGCTTCGGACAAGTGCGCCCAGTTGTAGGGAGCGCTGCGCCCGATGTCCACGTTGTAAGCGGTGCCGACGAGGATAGAGGACTCATTCGCAAATCGGATGTGTCGTTCGGTGTCCTTCACCAAGCGCGAGAGATTGAGCTTGCACTGCACGAACGCCCCGTACGGGTTGAGCGCATAGCTGCGGATGTACTGTTGGTAGTACTCGAAAACGAGGTCTGCGTGCGCGTCGGAGTCAGCGAGCACCAGCGCGCGCTTCCCGGGCGAGAACGCGCATCTACGAAACAGTTCCGCCGCCGCCGAGCTGCTGGCCCATACCTGCGACGCCTTCAACATGCAGATGCGGATGGGGTCGCGGGCGAGTTCCTGTTCCCGGATAGCCTTCGAGAGCTTCGCGCCTGCCGGCGAGTGCCGGTACGGAACGTTGACGCCTTCCTTATTACGAATTTGCAGGTGTTCGCAGAACTCCGCTTGCGAGAGGTTCCCAAACGTTTTCATGATGGTGCCAAACCGGGTGGCTTGGGCGTCGTCCGCGATGCTCACGCCGCGTCCAGGTCGTGGCAGCTCTGTTGCAGCATCCGAAGCGCTTCGCGGTGGATCTGGCACGTACGCGAGGGACCGACGCCGACCAGGTGCGAGATTTCGACCAGACTCATGTCGCCGGCATAGTGGGCGAGCACGACGAGCGCGTGGCGCCGCGGGAGATGCTGGACACGCACCCAGATATCGGCCCGTTCCGCGTCGATCGCTTGCGCCTCCGGAGTCTTCAGCGGGCAGAGGGTGGTGAGGGGTACGCCGTGATGATGGCCCCTTTCCCTGTATTCCCTGCGCCGCACCGAATCGAAACAGGCGCCGTAGATGCGCCGTTGCGCGTAGGAACGGAACGGGATACCAAGGTCAGGGTCGTACCTGGCGGCCAACCTGACGAGCGCGAGTTCTGCGGGCCCGGTGAGGTCGTCAGCGGTGAACCAGGTCGGCAGCATGGTCGCCACTTGCGTGGCGATCGATTTCACCCAGTCGAGGTTTTCAGTGATCAGTCGATCGCGATCAGCAGTGGGCAAGGACCATCGCCCCGATCGCCGCGAGCGCGGATGCAGCAGCCCACACCACGAGCAACACCCCGAGGGTGACGTCTGACTGATTCCTACGACGAATCCTTAGCCCCTTTAGCGACCAAATCACGGTATGTGGCAATGAGTTCCTCCATCGAACCTTCGAATTTCCAATCGCTCTTTTTCGCGACTTCCTTAGCCGAGCGTTCGCGGTATACCTCCGGTTTGTTGGCCTTCAATAAAAACTCCAGCAGCCGGTCGGACTTCTTCCAGATACCCCGTGGGGTTTTCCGGTAGATCGGCCGGCATGGGTCCGGTTTCCCATCCGCGTCCAGCTCGAAGCCGATAACGGGGAATACGAAGTCGCCTTTGTGCTTCAGCGGCTCAAAGGTGCCTTCGACGGCCCGCTTGATGCATTCGTCCTCCCAGGCGTCGACGGCATGGCGCATGGCTTCCCTGAACTTGCTTTCGTAAGCCGGATCCTGCATCCAGACGTAGTGAGTGGTCCGCGCGATCTTCGCAGCCCGCGCCGCTGGACCGATGCGGCCGACGATCGAAAATACAGCTAAAAATGCGGCTTGTTTAGTCGGCGCCTTCACGTAGTTGGTTGTTTTCTGTGGGCAATGAGCCGGCGATGACGGAGAGATCGCGGTCCAGACTCAGCGCGATCATCATTCGCAACTGCAACGGGAGCACGATGCAGCCTTCCGAGGCCTGCCCGGGGTGCTCATAGCTGTCCGCATGGATGAAGAACCCATCGCGCCCGCCCATTTCGTTCGAAGGGTCGTAGGTGAGGCGCATCGCCACTGGACCGAGCCTGTCCTCCGTGTGAGCCGGCCCGATCGTGTACTTGCCGCGGGGAAGCGGCCCGATGCAGGGTTCCCACTGACGAGCCGGGTTGTTCTTCGCCGTGGCGTCGAAATGGGGGGGAATGTTTCCCCCGCATAGCCGAAGCCGAGCAACGTCCCATCGTGAGACACGACGCCAGTCGCTTGCTGGTAGACCCACATCTTAGGCGAAGTACTCCGCGATCTGGTGTTCGATGGCCGATTCCGGAATGTAGAACGGCTTGTGCGTCACTTCGACGTCCAACTCCTCCGTTGCCGGCGAGTAGGAATAGGTGGCGGAAACGCCATGTCCGGAGATGGCGCCATCGTTGCCCGTGCCGACTGCGGTGTCCGACTGCGCGGCTATTGCTACTTTGGCCGCGTCGAACTTCTCTTGGGTAACGCCTTCGATTTTCATAGGCGGTTAGGCTGCTTTCGAGGCGGTCACGGCAATCTGCACGGCCGTCTGGATGATGTTGGTAGCAGTCGGGGATTTCACCTTGGCGGCTACGAGAGTGGTGGCGAGCTGCAGGAGCGCGGCGCCGGTGCTGGCGGGGTCGGCGGTGATGGTCGCGATCGGCGTCACGGCGTACTTGGCGTACGCGGCGAGCACCTTCACAACGATCATGCCTGCGGGAGTGGTCGCGGGAACCAGTTCGGCAATCTCCGCTACGATCGGCTCTGCTACGACTAGAACCTCCGCGACGGTGTTGAAGGCGGCTTCAACCTTGGGATTGTGAAACAGCGCCTCGATCTTGTTCAGGAACGTCTTGAGAAAATTCGTCATTCACTCAGGTAGTCGCTGCCACGCGCGGATTGTCCCTTGTGTTTCAGCGTAAAAGCCGGTTGATGGCATCCCAGAGGACCATACCGTGCACCGCGTTCACGGGCATCACGCCGCGTTCCCTGTAGGGCAGAGGCGCCACGAAGGCGGCCAGCGCAAGGCCGTCGTCCTGTCGCTGCACGGCCGCCGAGAACTCCGCGCGGTTCTTGACGCGAAAACGGAGATACAGCCGCGAGAGGTACATCTTGACAGTGGCCATCTTGATCCCCAGGCGCTTCGCTATGGCGCTGTTGGAGCTGCCGTCGCGAATCCCGGGTAGCAAGGATCGCTCGCGAGGGGTCAGGTGGATGAAGGAGGGAGTGCCGAGCGCATCGGCGCCCGTAACAGACAGACAGAGCAAGGAAGCACCTCCTGTGGCATCACGCGCGGCGTCGTTTTCGCTTGGCACTCACAGGGGTAGTCGCTGCCAGTGGAATAATGTCCCGAGGCCCTGCGATGATGGCGTAGTCCCTGCAGAGCAACGCGAGCGGTCGATAGTCGGCGGGCGGAATCAAACCGCTTTCAAACTTCTCAGCGAGTTGGGCGAGGAACTCGCTTGCCGTCATGCTTCATCGCCTCTAGTTTCCGCTCCGGACACCAGAGCGCATGCTTGGGCGCCCCGAACGCGCACCGCTCGCAGCATTTGGCGGCGTTCGGTTCATAAGGACGTGAAATCAGTTCCATAAATTTCTTAGCCTCCGCTGAATTTCCTTCAGGTCTTCCCAGTGCCGGCCGTCCTGCGTCATGCTGGCGTGGTCATGCGCGTGCGCCAGCTCCTGCACGCCGATATCCGCGACTTCGATCGCATTGCGGTTCAAATAGGTGAAAATGCGATCGCACTCGCGCAGAAAGAGTTCGTCCGGTGGATACCGATCGAGGTAGGGCGAGAAGTCGACCATGGACTTGGGGAAGATGGCGCCCCAGCCCACAAGCTGAATGCCTTCATTGCGTGGATAGAACTTCTGTTTCTCCGCGCTCACGTTGCAGAGGAGCTGACCCGGTGCGTAGATGTTGCAGAGCCGCACAGCGTCCACCACGGTGTCATCGTCACAGACGAAGATGTGGTCGTGTCGCGCCGCCCGCGTAGCGAGGTAGCGCCCGTAGACCTTGCGGTCCTTCTCCTGCGAGTTATCCCAGACGATGACCTGGCCGAAGCTGGCAACGGAAGCGAGCACTGGCCCGAGATCCACGCCGCCGCGGGTCACGAGGCACGCTGTTACGTTTGCCGGGTTCAAATGCTGTCCTCATTCCGGCTGCGGAAGAACTTCCGGATGCCGTCGCGAAGGTGTGGCTTGTTGCCGTTGAGCTGCCAGAGGCCCTGCCCGTCGCGCTTCAAGTCCGTGGTCTGGTCGAACTTGGTCGCGATCACGATATCCCAGCGGTTGATGTAGCCGCGCTGGCTCTTGCATCCATGCCAGTAGTGATGCACCAGGCCGTCGACCACGCCGAGATCGCCGTCGAACTGCGCAAAGGCGTTGCGGCCCCATTCCCAAATCGCGTCGGTGTAATTGTCGCTGATGCCCCGCGGGTGCGCCTGCTTCACGCGCCCTACCAGGCCCATTGCCATTTCCCAGTCGCCGCTCCCCACGATGCAGATATCGAGCAACCCGCCGAGCGCATCATAGGCTTCCCGGGTGCATGCCCAGGCGTACCCGCAGTGGCCGAGTTCGGCATAAGGATTCATCCCGCGCACCTGTTCTTCGAGGATGCGGTTCTGGTGCTTGAACGCGAACGACTCGAACACCAGGTTGCCCCATTCGTCCTTGGTGGGTTGCCGTTTGTTGTTCAGGTCCTGCGCGTGGCTGTACATCTGGACGATCGGGTGAATCTCCAATTGCTGCAGCGTCGCCTGCACGATATCCCGGTGGGCGAATTGCACGTCCGCGTCGATCCACGCGAAGCTGGTCGCGTCGGGGAACGCGCGGATCACCATCTGGATCCCGAGGTTGATCATGTTCTCTTTGTGCCAGAGTTCGAAGTTCGTCCGGAGCTGCAGGTGGCGCGGGTTGCCGGCTTCCGTCACTTCGAATTCGCGATCGCCGATCGCCAGCTCTACGAGCCAGAGGCGGGTGTATGGCTGCTTCGACCAATACTCCACAAACTCGTTGAACAGCTTATAGCGAACCTCGTACATGGCCGAGTTCGAGACGACGCACACGACGTCGAGGATCTTCGGCAGCTTCTTTATCAGGTAGCCCATCAGTTCCTTGGTGAGAGTTCCAGCTTGGTTATCCGGCGTTCGAGTTCAACGTGTTGGACCGCGATGCCCTGGCGGTACTCTGTAAACGTGCCAGTAGCCACGTAGCGGCCGTCCATCCATTCCTTCAGGGCGTCGATTTTCGTGCCAATCTGGTTTTTGATTGCGAGGTTGGCCAGCATCCAGATAATGTTGGCGATGCCGCCGATGCACGCGACGATGACTGTCTCGTTCACTTCGCCCGCTCGAACACGTTGAGTGTCCTGCAGCCGGTGTCGGCATGGGTCACAACGAACGGCGCCACGTCGGGATAGGCTTCGAGGGCTTTCAGCGTGCAGCTTACGATAGCCAGCGCTTTCGCCTCACCGATGATCAGCGCGAGCGCTGGAACGTTGATCGTGGAGACGGAGGCCTTCTTGCCCAGCAATACGACGTAGTGCCTTCCCGCGACGGTCTGCGATTCGAGTGCCGGCGCCGTCTCGAAGGCCGCACGGAGCGATTTACGAAGCGCTTCCTCGCGTGCGATCTTCGCACGCCACGGTAAGAGTTCTGCTTCGATGGCTCCCAGCTCGTCGGCCATGGTGGCGACGGCTGATTGCGGTTTGACGGTGACGGGTTTCTTGCGCGGCATTCACTCAGGTAGTCGCTGCCACGCGCGGATTGTCCCTACGCCGCGGCGAGCCGGGCGCGCAGAGTCTTGATTGCCGCGGCATGAGCATTCTCGACGGTCTTCTGTTTCGCCCCGAGGCCTCGCGCCACTTCGGCAAGGGTCGGCATACGCGGAGAATAATATGCATCGATCACTCGCACCTGGAAGGTTGTGAGGCAGTCGGTGATGTGCGAGCGGAGAGCGGCGAACCGTTGCGCCAGGTCGATATCGTCATCGACATGCGGCCGCGTGCAGGGGAATTCGACGACGGCCGAGAAACCCGGGCGCGTCTGTTCACCGAACTTGTTCACCCTGAACGTGTCTTTGATTCCGCCGTCGATGCACTTCCGCGCGTAGGCGGTGAACGGCGTCCCATTGTGGGACCGCGGTCGATACCGCGTCGCCGCTCGAACCAGCGCGAAGTTGCCGGCCGCCACCAGGTCGTCGTAATCAAAGGACGGTGGCAAAGTGTCATGGATGTGCCGCGCGATCGGCGGGACCAGGTGCAGATGTGCAACGACAAGAGCGTCCCTGCGAGCCAGAACGCGGGCTCTGTGATCTCCCGAGGAGATGCACACCACGGGAGTTGGGGGCATTTTCTTTATCTTCTCAGGTGTGTACGGCAAAGTACCTACGTTTGATTGCGTACGGATTGACCGCAGTGTTAGGGTTGTTAGGCATGTCAAACACAACCCAGACAACCCTGACAACCCAGTTCCCCAGCAAAGGATGGATTACGAAGAAGACCGCGGCCGAGCGGTTGAAGCTGACCCTCGACGGCGTGCGTGGCGTAGTGGCGGCCCGCGGGATTCGCACTGAAAAGCAACGCGATCCCTCGATCAATCAACTCGTCATGGTCCTGCACGAAGGCGACGTCGAGCGCGAACTCTGGAGAAGGGAGCACCCCAACGAGGCTGTTAACCAGGGTGACAAGCCTGACACCCCCCCTCAACCAACGCCGGCGCCGTTACTCGAGTTGCCGGCGCCCGAGGAGCCGAAGGAGGAGTCAAAGCCCGATGACGTGTGGCTGACCCTGCGCGATGCTGCGAAGTTGTCGAGGGGACTGTCGGCCGCTTCGATCGAGCGCGCCATCCGAAACGGCGCCTTACTCTGCGAGGTGGCCGGCGAGAAGACAGAAATGTTGCGGGTGCATCGTGACGAACTGCTCGCCTACCGCGGTCGCAAGTACGGCCTGCTGACCTGAGTGGGCGCGCAGCCGGCGCGCCCGCCCGATGCTCTGGCAGATGGAACCGCGCTCCTTTCAGCTTGGGAGCCCGCGCGAGAACGGTAAAGACTAAGGATCTCGCGCGGGGTTATGGCACTGCCTCGCCGCGATACCGGCGGCCCGGTTTACCGCTTCAATGATGTGGCGACGCAAGGCGCGATTTCAGCCGGAGGGAAGACAACCGCGCCCTTCGACACGCCGCCTGCCGCGGGTTGCACTCTGTTGAAGTATGAGGCAACAACGGTGCTCGCCCTGGCAGAACTTACGCTGCTGCCGCGGTTTTGGGCTTCCGCGTCCGCGCGGGTCGCTTGTTTGTAGTGGTGGGACCGTTGAGCCGGCCGAGCAAGATCACGTTCATCATCGTGCCCAGCGCCTTGCCCTTCATTCTGCTGCCGGCCGCCTCGCGCCACTCATCGAGCGCCTCAAGCTTGCCCGCCTTCCTGGCCGTGTCGTACTCGCTCAAGAGCCCGCGGATCGCGTTGATGCTTCGCGTGCCTTGGTCGGTTTTGGTGGCGCCGCCGCCGACGATCTTCGAGTAGAACTTAGCGTTCGCCCGTTCTTCTGGTGTGAGCTGCGCCGGCTTGTTGCCGCCGCCTGGTGGCATCTTTGCCATTCGATTCTCCTTTGTAACGATTAGAACAGGTTTCTACGCCGCGGTCGATTTGTTGGCTTTGCCGCCCTGCGTGACGGCGACGCCGAGGTCAACGATCATCGCGCGGTTCGCGGTCGCGGCTTCGAGGTACGCTGTTTCCGCGGACTTCATGGAGCCGCGGAACTCCTTCACCCACATGTCGAAGGCTTCGTCGCCATTGCGATGGGCGTCTTCGGCCCTGTTTAAGAGCGACGTGATGAGATCGTGCTCCGACTTGTGTCTCTGGTCGTACTGCTTGAACAGGGCGCGGAGCTGGGTTTCGTTGCGCGTTTCAACCGTCTGGCCACGCTTTATGGACGTGATGAGTTGGTCGGGGCCGTTTGCGATTGCACCTGACATAGGGGGTGATTCTCCTGCAATCGATTTAATCACGTATTTACAAGGGTTTCAGAACCTACCCCTATTCACTACGTTGTTGCGCACCTGCGCAAAATGGGATAATCGCATCCGAATTAGTTCGGTTTCCGAACTTCCGATAATTTTTAATTATGTAAAACCGCAAGTTGTTGATTCTTCGTAGGGGCCTTGCGGCCGGTCAAACGCTCTCATATCCTACCCCTTATGAGAGGCAAAAAACGGGCAAAGGACACCAGTAAAGATGCTGCGATCGCCCGCGGCCGCGCCCGCTGGGTTGGCGTACCGCTCAAAGAACGGAAGAAGATCGCTCAAATGTTAACCGAGGCCCGGGCAGCCGCTCTTGAGCGCGGCGACAATCCGTTCTGGCGGCGCCGGAAAGAGCAGATTGCAGCCCGACAACGCTACCTCGACGAATTGAAACGGATCGAGTGAACCGGGACTTCTAGTACCAAACCGCCAATGGTTCCGTACCACCGGACGCCCGAATCCCGCGGCCCAGTCAGCATACTCAAGCGTTGGATACCGGAAAGAAAGTCCGACTCCCCCTCTCCCGGACCAAGCGCAGTCAGGCCACGTACGCCAAGTTGCTCCAGCGCATCGACCCGCGATCGCGCTCGCCGTTCGAGTGGCGCGGCAAGTTCTTCCGGCCGGGAGCGTGGGTGATGGAGTCCGAGCTTTGCCCTGATGGCAGGTTTCCGCGAACGCCTCTCTTGATCGAGCACGCCGGCGCCGAGTCGCCCGAGAAAGGCTGGAAGCGCCACAAGTGCGACAACACGGTCATCCTCTGGCGCTACGATCGCGAGCTGGGCGAGTTCGGCGAGGTCGGCCGCGTGGCCGCGCCTAGCGGTTTGTGGGCGGCACTGCTCGAACCGCTGGTCCGCGATGCCTTGCGCCGCGACGCCGGTGGCTCCCCTGCCCCGGACGTGGATCTCATCCGCTCCCGCATTACGCGCTTCCTCGCCGCGGAATTTGACATAATATCCGACGCTGACCGCGCCCGGGTGCTCTGCCTGGTGCACGATGAACTGGCCGCTCGCATCGCTGAATGGACGCCGGCCGGCGAGTTTTCGGGCATCGCGCCCCGCCTCGTGTGAGGCGATTAAATTCCGCTTGCGGAAAATCGCTTGCCATCTACAACTACAATGCATAATAATAAGAGCCAAAATCCCATGAGATCCGACATAGCTAAACTCCGCGGTAAAGAATTGAGCAACGCGATGCGCCGCATCGTTCAGGCGCGCTACGCGAAGCCGAATCCCATCTTCACTTCGCGCGTTTCCGGCATGACTCCGGAGGAGCGCTCCGCGGAAATGAGGAGAATAGTAAACGTGCGTTGGGCCAAACGACGCGCAGAAAAGAAGGCTGCAGCATGAGTAAGTCACGAAAAAGTCACATAGTACCCCTGGTACCGATAGTACTTTTTAGGGGTAAGTTGTGGAATAACACCCGAGTTACTCGCGGCGCGTGCGAGCACTTTCGCGTGTCCAGCGGATTCGACAATAATGCCTGTTATCGGAACTAGATACAGGGGTGCTTTTCCGCATTTCCGAACTCGCTCCGACCCTCAAAGAAGCCGAGATCCGCGTCCTCATCGCCCTCGCGGGTGGTCCGTTCCCCTCCATTTCAGGTCAAGGCTCGGCCAGCGCGCCCGCCATCACCGTCTCAGTCTCAGCCATGGGCCGCCAAAGCATCATGAAACCGGTCCAGCGACCTCGCCGACGCAGTAACAGCCGAGCTGCTCGGCGGGCCACTCCATCGCAGATGTCGTTCAGCTGCAGCAAAAATGTTTGAGAATTCGGCCGGCATCCGGACACCGCAAGGATCCACTGCGCCATGGCCGCTCTGGTCGGAGACGCAAGCCCCGCGAACACCCACTTCGGTTAAGATATAGGTGAGGTACCTTGCCAGGTTCCCCACCTAGGTGCCAATGCAAGGGAGCTATGCCCAGCGTAATTAAGATACCCGAAGAACTTGCCCGTGAACTGGACTTATTGGCTCAGCTCGAGCACAAACGGCGAACTCCGTATGCCGTGGACGTCTTGTGGCTGGAAGTGCGCCGCAATAAGCAGTGCCAAGCTCTTAAGCTTTCCTCCGGCGCCTGGAATCCGGACAATCACCCGGAACTCGCTGAAGGCGGCGCGGCCTATGTCGAGAAAATACGTTCCGAGCCCGACGAACGATTCGCCATCAGCGAGGACCAGACTCCTTGATGGGCGTCGTCCTTCTCGATTCGTCAGTCATTTTCGATCACCTCAACGGGCGCTTCGGACGCACCGCATTCCTTCAGCAACTTGTAGAGCAAGGGCATATCCTTGCCTGTTGCGCTGTAAACATCACCGAGGTGTACGCCGGTCTCCGGCCCGGAGAAGAGGACAGAACGGCCGCCTTTATGAACAGCCTTGAATATCTGCCGGTCAGCCCAGACATCGCCCGGCATGCCGGCCTGCTACGCCGCGACTGGCAGAAGAAGGGCCAGACGCTTTCCTATACCGACGCGACGATTGCTGCGGTCGCGTTGAGCCATGAAGTGCCGATCCTCACCGACAACGGGAAGCACTTCCCGATGCCCGAATTACAGCGCCTTCCCTACCGGAACGCGCCCGATAACTTGAGAATTTCGCCGGCATCCCGATACCGCGCGCGGTGTCCCTCCGGCAAGCTCGTCCTTTCGCCCGCTCCCCGGCAATACCGATAGCGTTTCTGCCAAGTTACAACAACCGGCTGCCCTCCGGAACGGTGGCGTTTCCAATTCGAACCTGCGGATGCCTGTCGCGAAACGCTCTCACCTCTTCCTCACTAACACGGGACTTATACAAATCGAGTTTCCGCAGTTTTGGGAGGTCAGGGGGTGAGGCCTGGCGATTGAACTCACATCTGCACAAAAACAGTTCCTCCAATTGACACAATTCGCCCAAGCAAGCAAGTTCACCGAGGACAAGGCCCCACAAAAACAACCTGGTGAGCCCTGGGAGACGTCTGAAATCAGACACGGCCGAGATCGGCAATCAACCAAACTTAGCGACGTCAACGACGGGAAATCCGCAAGCTGGGCGATGTCAACGTCCTGCCGGCCAAGCGATGGATGCTGCAGACCTGGAACCTTTTGCAGGACCGTGAGGTCCTCAAGGCGGGTCGCCGAAACCTGCAAAGAACGCAGCTTTTTCAGCTCAGGTAAGAACGCCATGCTTTCCGCAGCAATTGGTCCTCTCAACTCAAGGAACTCCAGAGCCGGAAATTGGCGCAGGATCCCAAGGGTCGAGTCCAGTAGAACCAGACAAGGTCAGCGCTTAGCTCTCTCCAAACCAGGTAGCCCGCGTGAGCCGAAATCGACTAAAGCACGTGCAACAGAATCGCCGGAAAGGGCCGAGACATGTAGATGCGGCACTATGGCGTCGAAAAACAGCTCCGAATCAAATCCGGACAGCCGATTGCATGACATCTTTTGAACAGATGACGACCAGTCAGAATTGTCCGAGAATTCCGCTATGGCCTGGGCCACTTCAGATCCGTTTGTATGACAATGCCGCGGCTGTATCCTGGGAAGTTACCGAACTGAGGTTGCAATGAAAGCCGTGTGTCTATTAAGCGGAGGCCTGGATTCCGCGACCAGCCTGGCGGTGGCCCGGCGCAAAGGTTTCGAATGCTATACGCTCGCTTTCGACTACGGCCAGCGGCACCGCGTCGAACTCGACGCTGCGGCTCGCGTGGCGCGATCGCTCGGCTCCGTGGAGCACGTCGTGGTGCCGATCAACCTGCGCCAGTTTGGGAATTCGGCGCTCACGGCCGATATCCCCGTACCGAAATGTCGCGCGGAAACGGAAATGTCGCGCGACATCCCGATCACTTATGTTCCGGCGAGAAATACGGTTTTCCTGTCGATTGCACTGGCTTGGGCCGAGGTGCTCGAGTCGGGCGACCTCTTTATCGGCGTCAATGCTTTGGACTACTCGGGCTATCCGGACTGCCGGCCGGAGTATATCGAGGCCTTCGAGAAGATGGCCAACCTGGCGACCAGAGCCGGCGTGGAGGGACGTACGCGGGTCCGCATCCATACTCCGCTGATCGCTCTCACCAAGGCCGGAATCATCAACCTGGGGCGCGAACTCGGAGTCGATTACTCGTTGACCCATAGCTGCTATGATCCAGATGGCGCCGGGCGCCCGTGTGGAGCTTGCGACTCGTGCCTGCTGCGGGCGAAGGGATTTGCAGAACTGGGACTTCCCGACCCTGCCCTGCACACGTGATGCCGTGAAAATCGCCGAGATCTTTTATTCCATTCAGGGCGAAGGCAAGCTGGCGGGCGTGCCCTCTGTATTCGTGCGAACCAGCGGTTGTAATCTACGATGTTCGTGGTGCGACACCCCCTACACGTCGTGGAAGCCGGAGGGAGCCGAGATGCCGGTCCAGGATATCCTGGATCGGGTGAAAGGGTTCAACGCAAAACATGCGGTGATCACCGGTGGCGAGCCGATGATCGCGCGGGGCGTACGAGAACTGAGCGAGGGCTTGCACGCAGCGGGTCTGCATATCACGATCGAGACGGCCGGGACCATTTATGCGCCGGTGGATTGCGACCTGATGAGCATCAGTCCCAAGCTCAAGAATTCGACGCCCGAGGGCGAGTGGGCCGTCCAACACGACAAACTGCGCATGCGGGTTGACGTAATCCGGCAGTTGATGGACGTTTGCGACTATCAGCTTAAGTTCGTGGTTTCGCGGCCGCAGGATATCGGCGAGATCCGCGATATTGTCTTGCGGACCGGCGCGGAGGCGGGCAAAGTCGTGTTGATGCCGGAAGGGATCGATCCTCTGCGACTGCGGGAAAAGGCGGTCTGGATTGCGGAGCTATGCAAGGCTGAGGGCTTCCGCTACGGCCCGCGGCTGCATGTGGATATCTGGGGTGACCGGCGGGGAGTGTAACGCTGCCGGACGCTACGGAACGACCACAGCGTCTTCGATCTGTTCAATTCCCTTCGGATCGTCCAGACTGGTCAGATCGCCCGGATCGTGCCCTTCGGCAATCGCTTTGATCGACCGGCGAAGCACTTTACCGGAGCGAGTCTTGGGAAGCTGTAGCACGAAATGTACCCGACAGGGCCTGCCGATTGCGCCCAGTATGCCGTCCACCGTGGCCATCACATCGCTCTCCAGTTTGGCCCGAAGTTCCGGGTCTTCAATGGCGTCCGGATTCTTCACGACTGCAAACGCGATCGGCACCTGTCCTTTCACGTCGTCCGCCACGCCCACCACGGCGACTTCCGCGATGGCCGGGTGAGCGCTGATAGCCTCCTCGATTTCGCGGGTTCCCAAGCGGTGGCCGGCCACGTTGATCACGTCGTCGGTGCGGCCCAGAATGAAGTAGTATCCATCCGCGTCGCGAATTCCCCAGTCGAACGTGGTGTAAACCAAGCGGTCCGGGAAGCTGGTGAAATAGGTTTCCCTGAAGCGCGCGTCCTGTCGCCAGACCGTACTCAGGCAACCCGGCGGCAGCGGCGGCACCACGCACACCACGCCCTTCTCGTTCGGGCCCAACTCCTCACCGGTAACAGCGTCCAACAGCCGGACATCGTACCCGTACGCCGGGAAGGACGGGCTGCCGAACTTGGTCGGCAAATCCTCCACACCCGGAAATCCGCTGAGGAGGGCCCAGCCTGTTTCCGTCTGCCAGAAGTGGTCATAGACGGGCTTGCCGAGGGCATCGGCGGTCCACTTCGCGGTAGTCTCGTCCAGCGGTTCGCCTGCCAGGAAGAGGCGCCGCAAGCTGGAGATATCATACTTGGAAAGATACGCAGGGTCGTACTTCTTCAGCACGCGAAAGGCGGTGGGCGAGGAGAACATCGCCGCGACCTGGTAGTCTTGCACGATTTTCCACCACACGCCGGGGTCGGGACGAATCGGCAGCCCCTCGTACACCACCGTCGCGATCCCGGCGATCAATGGGCCGTAAACCACGTAGGAGTGACCCACGACCCACCCAATGTCCGAAGTCACGAAAAAGGTCTCGCCGGGGTGAAGATCGTAAATATGCTTTATCGAAGCCGCCAGCGCCACCGCGTAGCCGCCAGTGTCGCGCTGCACTCCCTTAGGTTTACCCGTGGTCCCCGACGTGTAGAGAATGTACGAGGGATGGCTCGATTCCACCCATGCACAGGGAACCTGCGCATCCATATGCCGGGCGCGAAGCGTGGCGTAGTCCAGATCGCGGACGGGCGCATTGACGATCGCAGGGTCCAGCCCGCGGTTCACCAGCACCACATGCGAGGGTGGCGTGTCCGAGATCCGCAGGGCTTCGTCCACCAGGGGTTTGTAGTGAATCGTCTTTCCCCCGCGCATCCCCGCATCCGCCGTAACCATAACCTTCGGTTGGGCATCGTCGATTCGTGTGGCTAGCGACGGCGGCGCGAAGCCACCGAATACCACCGAATGGATCGCGCCGAGCCGCACCGTGGCCAACATGGCAAAGATGGCCTCGGGGATCATAGGCATGTAGATCAGGACCCGGTCGCCTTTCTCGACGCCGAGGCTTTGCAGTACCGCCGCCATCCGCATCACCTCGGTGTGCAGTTCGCGGTAAGTGTAGACCCTCTCCTCTCCGGTCTCGGTGGAGATATAGATCAGCGCCGGCTGATCGGCGCGGTCTGCAAGATGCCGGTCGACCGCGTTGTAGCAAAGGTTGGTCTCGCCGCCGACGAACCATTTGGCAAACGGCGGAGACGAATAATCCAGCACCTGTTCGAACGGCTTGTGCCAATCGATCAGGACGGATTGTTCGGCCCAGAATTCGTCGCGTTGCTCAATGGAACGCTTATGAAATTCGCGATAGCCCACTTCATTGCCCTCCTTATTTCGGGCGATTAGCAACCGCCCTACATCGCCACTACTCGTGGACGAAAACGTGCTCTTGTGCAGACTCGACAACCTCGGCTTGGCTCGGCTGGCCTTCCTCTGCTGCCAGTTTTGCCAGGCTACGGAGTGCGCCGGTGTAGAGTCGAAGCCTTTGGCCGGCCACCTGGATGGCGTCCGACAGATCTGATCCTGGTTGGATATTGGGCGCTTCGGTTAAGGCAAATACCTTTTCGACTGCTTCCTCATAGCGCTTGCCCGCAGTCTCAACTTCGCGGCGCAGGTAGGACTTCTGGAACTTCGTGTCGGAAGAATTCATGAAGTCCCTGCGTGCATTTCATGGCCCCCGCGCATCTATAAGAAAAGAGAGATTCGTATGCGTTTGTGTGGTGTGATCTTTAGCGGAACTGGGTCAAAACGCGACCTTGCGGCTCTCCGTGACCGGCACTCAGAACGACAGCCGCAACCCAAGCTGCAACTGGCGCATCTGGTTCGCGCTGGTGATCTGGCCGAAGGCCGACGATGTCAGGGTCGCGTTAGGCGCATTCAGGCTCACCAGGTTGAAGAAGTTGGTGAACTCGGCGCGGAATTGCAGCTTGATCTGTTCCCGGAAGGAGAAGTCCCGAAAGATTCCCATATCGACGTCGCGAGATCCTGGGGCATCGAGGAGGTTACGTGCGGACGTGCCATCGGTGCCGATCGGGTTGGCCACGAAGGCCGCGGTATTGAACCATTCCGCGATCACCTGCTGGCGTGAGCGGTGCGGATCGAGCACGGGAGGCCCGATGAGATTCGCACGATCGTTGGTTACACCGTCATAGTTGTTATCCTTGCCCGACGACACCGTGAACGGCAGGCCGCTGGTGAGGGTGACGATGGGCGAGAGGGTCCAGCCGTTGAGCAGATTCTTGAGCAACGGCGACCTGCCCTTGTAGTAACTCATATTCCAGATCAGGGCAGTTACGAAGTTGTGGCGTTGATCGTAATCCGAGCGTCCATGCTCCAGCGCGAGGTTGTTCGAATCCTCCGCGCCTCCGCTGGTGCTGGCGCCGTCCATCTCCTCGCTCGAAAGCGACTTGCTGAAAGTATAAAACGCCGAAAAGGTGAGGTGCGTGCTCAAAGCCTTTCTGGCTTTCACCTGCAGCGCGTTATACGACGCGGTGCCGTTCGATTCCATAATATTGATGGTGGAAAGCAGGCCCACGTCGTACGGCCTGCGATTGTTGTAATTGGAACTGGTCGCGGTATTGTTATAAACCGGATAGTTCACGTCGGGCGAGAACGCCAGGTGATGGCTCAGTGTGCCGACGTAGCCCGCTGACAGGGTCAGGCCTTTGGCAATCTCGCGCTGAACGGTGAAATTCAGTTGATAGCTGTACGGCCACTCAAAGTCGAGGGCGATCGGAAGGAGACCGGCAGGCGTAATGTAGCGGGCGGTCGACGGAGAGTAAACGTAAGGGAACGGAGAGACTCCGCCCGGCAACCCTGCGTAAACATGGGTAAACGAAGTCGGGTTGGCGAACTGCTGGCGAACCGCGAAGGGCTGTGAGTTTTCCACCGTTCCCCACCCATTGCCCGACACGCTGCCGTAAAAAATTCCCGCGCCCGCGCGAACTGCGGTTTTGCCGTCGCCAAAGGGGTCCCACGCGAGCCCTAAGCGCGGTGAAACGTGACCCCAGCGAACGGGGATCACTCCCCGGGTAACTCCCGGATCGCCCACCACGAGAACACCTGCAGGCGAGCCCGGAATCGTCGTGGACTGCCGGCCCGGAACAAACGTCTCCTCCCGGTTCTGTGGGTCCGTCGGCGGCGTCTGGATATCGTAGCGCAGGCCCAGATTCAACGTGAGGCGCGGATGGATCTTGAAGTCGTCCTGGACAAACATTCCCACCAGCCAGAAGTTGTAGAGGGCGTCTTCCGGGGCATCCTGGTTCATGGTGACCGGAAGACCCAGAAGGTAGTCCGCAAAGGCGTCACCCTCATTGGTTTTGGGACCTGTCTTCGCGCCGGTGAAGCTGAATGTGCCGTAGTTATTGAGCAGCGTAGTCTGGATGTCCTTGGCCAGCGAGAGGTCGCCGCCGAATCGGATGGAATGTCGGCCATGGATGTAGCTGGCCACGTCACGGAGGTTGTAAAAATTGTCGCCCGCCTCCGGGCCGGCAATCGACTGGCCCAGCGTGAAGTAACCCGTAACGGCGATCTGCGGTAGCCCGGGAGGGCCTTGCGGCAGGAAATCGGAGCCCAGATCGTGCAGCGACATCGCCGGCAGGTTGGTGCGTCCGCCGAAGTAGCGGGTCAGACTGAGCCAGGTCTGGTTCACGAGGTCGGGCGAGAGAGTCCAGGTGTAATTGATGTTGGCATTCTGCTGCCGCCAGGTGTAAGCCTGGACCGACCACACCATGTTGCCGCCGGGCGAAATTTCATTGTTGCCGGCGGTCGTAAAGTAACTCACCGTCAGGCGCTCGGAATCCGAGATCATGTGATCGACTTTCCCCATGTACTCGTCGGTATTGTAGGGGCTCGGCACCTGTCCCTGCAGACCGTTATTCGGCTGGTTCGCGAGGGGGATGTATTTGTTGAGAATGTTGACGGCAGTCGGATCGAAGCGGGACACGGGAATGGTGTTATTGGGAAATTGGACGCCGCTCACTGGATCGATGATCTGCTTGGAGAGCGCGGAGAAATTTCCGGTCCGCTCCGCCGGCGTCGGCACCACGGCCCCAGTGAGGAAGGTTGTCGTAATCTGGCGCAGACCGGAGTAAGTCCCGAAAAAGAACGTCTTGTTGTGCTTGATTGGACCGCCCCCTGCCACACCGAACTGATTCCGGTGCAAGGGCGGCTTGACCAGAGCGTTCCAGGTGTTGGCATTCAGGTCGGTATTGCGCAGGAACTCGAAGATCGAGCCGTGATACTGGTTGGTTCCCGAGCGCGTGATGACATTGATCACGCCATTGCCGAAGCGCCCGTACTCCGCGCTGAAGTTGTTGGTATCCACGCGGAACTCCTCGAGCGCATCCGGATTTGGCGTGATATTGCCGGTGTCGCGCAGCGTCGACATGTTGGGACCGCCATCGAGATAATAGTTGACCGACCCCATGGTGGCGTCCGCTCCGCCATTGATAAACGTTCGCTGCGCGGGAAATCCCAGCGCGATGGCGTTAGCCGTGTACTGGACCCCCGGCGTAAGCGTCAGCAACGAGTAAATGTTGCGATTGACCAGAGGGAGAGTGATAATCTGATCCGTCCCCACGGTCTGACCGACCGTGGCGTCCTCGGTGTTGACCAGCGGAGCGCCTCCCTCCACCTCGATCGTGCTGGCTGCCTCGCCGACCTCCATATGAGCGTCGACGCGGGCAAATTGGCCGACTGCCAGCGCGACTCCGCTGGCCGAAAAATTACGAAATCCTTTGCTCGAAACCTGCACCTGGTAAGTGCCGGGCGGAAGGAAGTCGATCCGGTACTCGCCCTGGCCATTGGTCTCCATGGTTCGCGAGAAGCCGGTATCCTGGTTCTTCGCGGTCACCTGTGCGCCGGCGATCATCCCGCCCTGGGCGTCCTGAACGCTCCCGAGAATGCTCCCGGTAACCTGTTGCGAAAAAGCCAACGGCGAGACCGCAAGAAGCATGAGTAACCCCAAAAAAGTTCGCATGCCGAAAGCATATGCCAGAACCGTTGCAATTGCAATCGTTTGCTGCAAGTAAATACACGTAGCCGATCCTTCTACTTCAAATACCGTCCGAAGAATCCGATCATTCTCTTCTCCGCACGCTCCTGGTCCACCGCGCCCTTTAACCCGTGATCCGCGCCCTCAATGGTCTCGATCTCCGCCCGCACGCCAACCGATAGGAGGCGCTCAATGATCCACACCGACTGTTCGTAATTGACATAGCGGTCGTTGGTGCCCTGGATCGCCAGCGTCGGAGGAGCGTCGGGCGTGACCCAATACAGCGGACTCGCCCGCAGATGCGCTTCGCGTGCATGCTCTAAATCGCCGCCCAGAAACAGCGGCAGAACCTCAGCCGCATCCACGCTGCGGCCGTAGGACTTCGTGAAGTCGGATGGACCATACATCGACACCACGCATTGCACGCGGCTGCTCTGTTCGCGATTCGGCCCGGTTCCTTCGAATTCAGGCACATTTCCCGTCACGCCCAGAAACAGGACCAGGTGTCCGCCCGCCGAACCACCGGTCGCGCCGATCTTTTGCGGATCGAGCGAGAGCCGCGTTGCATTGGCCCGCAGATAGCGGACCGCTGCCTTCACGTCGTACACCGCCGCCGGAAAGGGAGCTTTGGGCGCCAGCCGGTAGTCGGCCGTTGCCGTGACATAGCCCAGTTGCGCCAGCCGGATGCACTGTTGCGTGTAGCCTTGGCGCGACCCCGCCCGGAATCCCCCGCCGTGGACAAACAGGATCGCCGGATGAACAGCATTGTCCGACGGACGGAAGATGTCCATCACCTGCTGAGGATCGGCCGTGTCGTAAGCCACGTTGGGCTCGTACCGGACGTTGTCCGGAATTTTGGGAGCGGCCTGTTGGGCGAGTAATTGTTGCGTAAGCAGAAGGCCGGCGAAGATTCTATACATAGGAGCGATGATACCGTAACACGGGCTTCAGTCTGTGCCTTTTACCGCACCTTCGACAGCAGCGTCGGGGACTTCAACAAATAGATGTCTTTTCAACGCCATGAGTTTTTTTCATGTTACGACTGCCTCGTTGGATTGGTCGATCGGGCCGAAATCTATCCGTCGCTAACTTAGTACACCCACTTCATAAGCTCTGCCTCGTAATCTCACGGTGAAAAAAACGGACCGACTCCCCTAACGGTCGCGGCTCGGTAACCAAACACTTCTGAGCCGCGACCGCTTGGGAGTCGGTGTGGCAGAATACGTTGGCGAACCTGGATGGCAGGTGTAAAGTGAATAATAAAATGCGCACCCTCGGCCTCATATTCTCGTTCTCATGCCTGATGCACGCGGCTGCCATTGAAACGCGGAACGGCGCGGATTGGCCCACCAGGGACCAGTTGCGGATCGCCGTAACGGTCACCGTTCCGCGAGGCACTCCCGTGCTCATGGCGCAGAACCTTCCGTCCGACTTCAACCCCGATTCCGTTCGTGTGATCGGTTTCGCCACTGACGGCGTTCTTCCCTCCAAGGTCGATTGGCGAATCCCGGAAGCCAAAGTAAGTTGGGTTTCGCAAGGTCCTGGAGTCTATCGAGTGTATTTCGACGTGCAGCATTCCGGAGAGTCGCAGCGGCTTGCGTCGCCGGCAATAATCGGAACAGGCGATCGCATTACCTACGGTCGCACGGGCGTGAAGGGCAAGCTGTCGGTTGGACTGTGGGCGCATCCTGTTGCGCTCGATTTCGATGGCGACGGCAACATCGACCTGATCGTCAGCTGCCCCGATCATCCTTACAACGGAACGTATCTGTTCCGCAACCTGGGGACCAACGACAAGCCGCTCTTCGATCGCGCCGAATGGTTGGGACCCGGGGTGCAGGATCTGGTCGCGGCTGATTTCAACGGCGATGGGGCGATCGACCTGGTGGTGAGCGGCGGATACTACAGCGATGTCCGCAAGAACCGCATGTCGAAGTTCGTGCCAGTGAAGCTGCCGCGCAAGTATTGGGTCGGCCGCGACGACCTCTGGTATCCCGTCGATTGGGATGGCGATGGCAAGATTGACCTGTTGGTCGGCGTCAGCGATTGGCGGGACTACGGATGGGATGATGCCTTCAACGAAAAGGGCGAATGGACGCGCGGTCCGCTGCACGGCCATGTCTACTTTCATCGCAACGTCGGCACCAACGCAGAACCCCACTATGCCGATCCCGTTCTCGTCGAAGCTGATGGAAAGCCGATCGATCAGTATGGCAGCCCGGTACCAAATCCGGTTGACTGGCTTGGTAAGGGCCGGTTGGACTTGATTGCCTCGAATTTCATCGACACGATTTCACTTTTCAGAAATTCGGGAAGAGGTAATCCTCCGCAACTCGCCGCCGTCGAATTACTCAAAGTCGACGGCCGGGTGCTCCACATGGATTTGTGCATGATCCAGCCACGGATTGTTTCGTGGCACCAGGACGGACGGCCCTCGCTGATCATAGGCGAAGAGGATGGCCGTGTGGCGCTGCTCGAGAACCTGGCGCTGCGTGGCCAGGAGCCACGGTTTGCAGCGCCGCGTTATCTCGAACAGGTGGATCCTTTCGTGAAGAGTGGCGCACTCTCGCGGCCCGTGGTGGTGGACTGGAACGGCGACGGCAAGCTCGATCTGCTGTCAGGGAATTCCGCCGGCTATATTCAGTATTTTGAGAACACCGGCACATCCGCCGCACCGGTCTTCGAAGACCGCGGGTACTTGAACGCGGGCGGCCAGGTGATCCGAATTCAGGCGGGTTCCAATGGCTCCGTGCAAGGTCCGGCGGAATCCAAATGGGGCTACACCAACATTTCAGTGGCGGACTGGGACCTCGATGGCAAGCTGGATATCGTGGTCAACGACATCACCGGCGCGGTGAAATGGTTCCGCAATATTGGAACCCGGCAAGAGCCGGAGTTGGCGCCCGCGCGGCCGATCGAAGTGGAATGGCCGGGACGCGCTCCGAAGCCCGACTGGGTGTGGTGGGAACCGCAAGGCAAGCAGCTTGTCACCCAGTGGCGAACCACCCCAAAAGTCGTCGACTGGGATCGTGATGGTCTACCCGACCTCGTGATGCTCGATGCTCGCGGGTATCTCTGCCTGTTTCGTCGGGCACGCAGGAACGGTCGCCTCGTGCTGTTGCCGCCGGAGAGGATTTTCCTGGAGCCGGGGGGCAAGTTTCTGAATCTTTCGGGAGGCCGCGCCGGCTCGAGCGGACGCCGCAAGATCGAACTCGTGGATTGGGATGGCGACGGAGTTCTCGATTTAGTCACCGATTCTCCCGACGGACCTGTCTGGTACAAGAACATCGGCACGCAGGAAAAGCCGGTCATGCAGTCCCGCGGATTAATACTGAAGACCAGGTTCCAGGGTCACAACCCAACGCCGTTCGTCGTCGATTGGAATGGGGATGGCAAGCCGGATTTGATTGTGGGAACGGAAGACGGCTTCTTCTATTACTTCGACCGGAACTTTATTTCGCAGCCTTGACGATCACGCGGATCGGTTCCCCGGCGAAAGTATTCTCCTGACCCGCCGCGCGCGTTTCCACGCGCCCCGACACCACGATCGTCTGCTCCACCGGACGCGCGTTCTCCAACGCTTGTATGGTGAACGTGCGGGTGTTCTCGGTCTCGTTGATCAGCACACCGTTGAGTCCCACATTGGCCACCACGACCTCTTCCGGCAGGTCTCGAACCTCGACCGGGACACGTCCCGCATAGCCGCCGTTGCGCTGGATATCAACCGTGATTTCAGCTTTGCTGCCCGGAGTCAACGTCACTTCACGAGTCTTTGCAAACATGAGAATGTCCGACGGCGTCGTGATCGCGATCAACTTCAGACGATCGTCAAGGTTGGCTTCGCGTCCCTTATCGTCCTTCACAATCAGCGGCACCGCGCCGTCGATCTTAGCATCTGCGTCGGCGCTTAACACCATCGTGCCGCTGAACTCGCCGGGCGGAATGGTGACGTCGGACGCATGCAAGCCGCGCGGCAGATCCTTGATCGACAAATGAATCGGCTCGGCGTAACCTTCCATACGCGGCGCAATCACGGTCACCGGAACGCGCCCACCCGCCGGTACGTTGGGGATCGGGTCTTTGAGCGTCAACAGATAGTCCGGACGCGGCGCACGAATGGTAAGGCGATAGGCGAGCCCATCACTTTTGCGCCCGCGAACATCGCTCAGCCGGACCACATAATCGCCATCCGCCGGCGCACTGAAATGGAGTAGTGAATCCTTCCCGTAGCCGGGCCCCCCGTCGTCGTTGCGATACATCAGGTGGACGACCGGTAATCCGTTGGCAGGAGGGTGAGCGCCCGGCGGCAGAATCTGCACCTTGTAAATCGGAGAATCCATGGCATGGCCTTCCCCGCTGGTATCGCAGTAAGAGATCCGCTGTCCGCCAAAGGACTCGAAGAAAGTATCCTCGTCCGGCCCATGCGGCGTGATAGCCACCCGCACGATCTCACTCCCGACCATCATGTAGTCGCCGACTGTGAAGCCGGTAACGGTCAGCAGGCGCAACCCCGGCTGCATCGAATCGCGATCGTTCAGGGTGAGAGAGTTCTCTTGAATCGCACGGATCGTAGCTCGTTCGACTGGTTTGCCGCCGGCATCCAGAATCTCGATCACCGAATCGAGCGGCGACCCCAGACGGGCGGCATTGGTCTCGATGATCAGATTCTGCCCTTTGACGGCGTGAAACCGGAAGTCGCGATGTTCCTGCGTTAAACGGCCGTTGATGGTGACGGGCACAGGCACCGTCTGCAATCCGGATTCCGGCGCCATGATCTCCGGCTCGTTGCCGACGGCCAGCTTGATCTTGTTCAACGATCCTTCGGGACGCAAGAATTCGTCCGCGCCCTTCACCTGAACTGTGTTCGACGCCAGGTTCCAGCCGTGCAACGTGAGACTTGTGGTTGCGCCGCGCTGCAGGCCCAACGGGAATGCCGAGATCACCATCGGCAGCTTACCCATCACGATGCGATAAAAATGGCGCGGGCTGCCGCCCTCTTCGAAATCGGCGATCTTGAGATAGTAAGTTCCGCCGCTCGAAAACTCGTGAGCATAAATGCCCTTTTCATTCTGCGGGCTGAATTCGTGGACAGCTTTATGATTCGCATCCAGGATGGCAATTGCCGCACGCAAGACCGACCCCGCCTGCATCCCGCCGTTTTCGAAAACGATTTTGTCGCCCGCAGCCGCGGTGAACTTGTAATAATCGACGTCGCCGGGCTTCGAGATCACACCGACCAGGATGGACGGAACCGGCGCTTCCACCGCGTGTTCCGGATCGTCGTTGGGCTCTTTGTCTTTCGCCTCGGGGAAATTGGGTTCGACCACGAAACGGCCGACAGTGGTCAAGCCGAGCGGCGTTTGCAGGCGCAGAGAGACCGGGCCTAACTCGACATCGGGCGCGACGTCAACCTCCAACGTCACCACGTTGCGCTGCGGCATCGGCCCCAGATCGATGGTCGACTTCAAACCTGCCGATCCTAAACGGTTGTCTGGCGGATCAGGCAAACGGTCGATCTTCACGATGCGCGCCTCAATCCCCGGCTGGCTGAAATACGCTGCAGACGCCGACATCAGGTTCGAGCCATCGACCTTGAGTGTCGTCTTCGCGCCCTGTGGCGCGCCCACAGGCGAAACGGTTGCGATCGTGGGAGGCGTCGTCCGCGGCCCCATGAGAGCCTCGGGCGCACTGGCCGCGCACGCGATCATGGGAACCAACCATGCCAGGGCTAACTTGATGTTACGGCGCATCGTAGAACTCCAAACTCCCGTCATACCGTCCGACGGCGAACTTTCGGCCATCCGGCGAAAAGCGCAGAGCCAGCACCCAATCAGGTTGCACCGGGTAAGATTTAATCTCGCTCAGATCGTCGACCTTAAACGCCCGCAGCGATTTGTCCGCAGCGGTGGAGATCAGCGTTTTTCCGTCGGGAGAAAACTTGAGGCGCAAGATAGCATCTTCGTGAGCGATCAACGAGATTCTCAACGTGGCGCTCTTTTCGCCAAGCGTCCAGATCCGGATGCTCTTGTCATACCCGCCCGCCGCTACCAGTTTGCCCGTAGGATCCACCGCGACCGTGTTGAGACCGTCCGTAGCTTCGCTCATGCTGTAGAGCCGTTCACCGGTTGCCGGATTCCAGACCTTCACCGACCGGTCGGCGGAGACCGAAACCAACCGCTTCCCGTCAGGCGTGAAGGCCAGATCGTAGACCGCGTCGATATGGTCTTTCAGGGTACGGATCTCTTCACCAGTTTGAGGATTCCACGTTTTGATGAGCTTGTCGTAACTCGCGGTGGCCAGCGTTTTTCCATCGGGCGAAAATGTGACGGCGTAGATGCAGTCGTGATGACCGGTAATGGTTGCGACCACTTTTCGCTCGTCGACATCCCAGATTTTGACCTCGCCCTTTTGCGCGGGAAAGCCCCCCGCGGCCGCGAGTAACTTGCCGTCTGGAGAGAATGCCAGGGACCTGACGTGCTCGGCCTCACCGTCGAGGGACGCGATCGTCTTGCCCGTAGCGGGATCGACTAATCGCACGGTTTTGAAAGTTCCGACAGCCAGCATTCGGCCGTCCGGACGGTAAGCGAGCGCGCCAATCTGCGGATGGACTGGCTGGGCGGCGGATGCAGTTAGAGCCGCCATGACAACTGCTGCTGCGCAGCCAGACAGACCACGAAAAGCGATGGTCTGCCCCACGGGTTGGGTTAGTAGTTGAACAGGAACTCCTTGCTGGTGAGCATGGCCCACATCAAATCCTCGAGCGCCTTCTGCCTGGAATCCGGCGTATCGCCCTCAGCCTTCCACAGCACGTCGAGCCAACGGCGGGTCTCCGCTGTCGACGGATACCGGCTGTAAGCCGCCAGATAAAGATGGTCGAGCGCCTTCGAGTTCGGCACCGCCTTCTTTACTGCCGACGCCGCATAGCCCGTTGCGTCGCTTAGCTTCTGATTCAGTGTCTCGCCGTTGATTACATGCAGAGCCTGCGCGACGTTAGGCTCGGACGACCGTTCCGCCGCATCGCACACCAAGCGCGGCGGTCGTCCGAACGAAGTCAGAAATTCCGATTTGATCTGCGTATCCGGCAGCTGCATGGCGCGCGTCCCCGCCGGGTAATTCGCAAACTTCGATGGCTACACCGGTCACCTGCGACATCGCGTCCAAAAGCACTTCCGCCGGCAGCCGTTTGACGATGTATTTCGAGTAATACTTATTGTCGCCGCTGTTGGTCGCATTGGCGTCCGAGGCAAGCTGATATACGCCCGAAGTCATGATGGTCCGGATCAGCCGCTTGATGTCGTAGCCATTCTTCACGAAATCATCGCGTGAGCGCGGCGAATAACTCCTCATTCGACGCCGGATTCGTGGCTCGCAGATCGTCCACCGGGTCGACCAGCCCGCGGCCCATGAAGTTGGCCCAGACCCGATTCACCATGGCGCGCGCGAAGAGCTTGTTCTGCGGACTGGTCAGCCATTCGGCAAAAGCCTGCCGCCGATCCACGGTGGAATCGAGCGGAATCGTGGGCGCGTCCAGAGGCGCAGGCGGCAGCGGTTTCATTAAGCGCGGATGATTCATGTCGCCGGAAATTTTAGCGAACACCACGACATCGCCATCCTGCGAACCGTTCTTCAGGCCCACGCGCGAGAACAGATTTGCGTATTCGTAATACTGCTTCTGCGTCCATTTCTCCAGCGGATGATTGTGGCAGCGCGCGCAAGTGAGCCGCTGTCCCATAAACGCGAGCGTGGTGTTCTCCGCGATATCGATGGGATCCTTGTGCAGGACGAAATAATTGAGCTGCGCCGTTTTCGCGCGTGTCGCCCTGCGCCGTAAAGATCTCGCGCACCATCTTGTCCCAGGGCTTGTTTTGTTTAACGCTCTCGCGAACCCAGTTATAGAAATCCCACATGGCGCTGGGCCGTAACTTCTTACTCGAAACCATCATCAGGTCCGACCACTTATACGCCCAATAATCGACGAACTCTTCGCGCGCCAGCAGCGCGTCGACCAGCTGCTCCCGTTTATCCGGGCGACTTGTCGGCGAGGAACGCCTCCACTTCTTCCGGCTGCGGAAGAACGCCCGTAGCATCCAGATAGGCCCGCCGCAGGAATGTGGCATCGTCCGCCAGTCGGGGACGGCGCGATATCCAGTGCTTTCAACTTGGCCATCACCAGGTCGTCGATGTAGTTGTGCCGCCGAAACTCCGTGTAGACTTTCGGGTCGATCTGGTTTGGATACGGCACGCTCAAGCGCGAATACGAGTACGCGGCTCGAATACCAGAGCGTAATCGCGGCCTCGCCGGTGCCGTTCATTTTCACATGTCCAAAGTCGTCCACGCTGGCGACGCCTTCATCGCTCGAGGAGTACTTCACCCAGCGCGTCACGTCCCGAACCTTGCCGTCCGAATATTTCGCGCCTCGACCACGAGCTGCTGCTCTGCGCCCGGCTTTGAGCGTCGCGGCCGCGGGATACACTTCGAGCCCGGTGATTTGCGGGTCGGAATCGGCGGGACGCGGCGTTCCGGACTGCGATCCATTCGGCGATCACGCGATATTCCAGCGACTTCGGCTCCAGCCGCGAGTGCCGCCTCCGTGCGGAATGCGCATCGACGGCTTCATCAGCATCAGGCTGTGCTGCGGGATCGGAGAGATTAATCCGCCGGCCGATCGACTGGCGTGTGAGCGTATCGTAATCGACGTCCGGATCGTAGCCGCGGAGCGTCAGCTTAAATCCGTTCTTCCCGGCCAGCGCGCCGTGGCAGGCTCCCTGATTGCATCCCGCCTTCGTCAGCACCGGGATGACGTCGTTGCGAAAACTCCAGACAAACGGCGTCTTCATGTGGCTGACGCGCACCGTTGCATGTGCGGTGCCGCTCGGCGAAGTTGCGGTGATGGTCACGGCCCCGTCCGCCAGCGGTGTTACCAGGCCGGTCGCATCCACTTTCGCGAAGGCCGGATTTGAGCTGGTCCATTTGACCTCTCTGGTGCAGATCTTCCTGGCGTCCTGCCACAGTAGCTTCGGCCAGTAGCTGATGCCGCGCCTCAGGCCCTGCCAGTTCGGCGTGACGGGCGGCAGGATGGCCAGGTCGGCGGCGAATGGTGCCGTAGCCACGCGCAAGCCGTAAGACAGCGTTCAGCGCACGCGGCTCACCTGCAGAGCCCGACTAAGACTGTGGTACAGCCCTCACGTAAACAGCTCCTTGATCGGCTCGGCTCCGCGATCCACCAGCGGAATCGGACGGCCTTGTGCGCCCGGCAATTCCAAATCCAGAGGGATTCCCAACCCGTGATAAATCGTGGCTGCGATTTGCGCCGGCGAAGTCGGGCGATCCTTGGGAGAGCCGCCGATATCGTCCGACGCGCCAATCACCTGCCCGCCTTTGATCGGTCCGCCGGCCATCAGCACGCTCCAGCATTGCGGCCAATGATCGCGGCCGCCCGCCGGATTGATCTTCGGCGTCCGTCCGAACTCGCCCATCGCCACCACCATCGTGTTCGTCGAGCAGGCCCGCGCTGCTTGCAGATCCTCCGAGCAGCGACGACTATAAGCCATGTCGAACATCGGCCCCACCAGGTCGCGATAGCAACTGATCGGGCTGAACGGCTTGGAGCCGTGAATGTCCCAGGTGATCTCGTCGAACACCGTCTCGAACATGTTGACGGTGACGAAGCGCACGCCCGCTTCGATCAGGCGCCGCGCCAGCAGGCAGCCCTGCCCGAAGCGATTCTGCCCGTAGCGCTCCCGCGTGTCCGTCCGGCTCGCTTATCCAGCTCGAAAGCCGCGCGAGCCTTCTCCGACGACATCAGCGTGTAGGCCTGAATGGAACGTGGAATCGAGCAGTCGCGCATCCTGCGACGTTTCGAACTTGCTGACCGACGTGATCCACCATCTCCCGCCAGTTCCGCCGGCGGTCGACCCGCAGCGCGGTGAGGTAATCGGGCGGCAGCATGATCGGGCACCTTGAAATTGGGGTCCGACGGATCGGCGTTCAGCACGAACGGATCGTACATCTTGCCCAGGAATCCGGCGTTCTGGCCGTGCGGCATGTTGCCGCCGGTATTGCCGATGGGCTTGGGCAGCAGCACGTGCGCCGGCACATCGCCGTTCGGACCTTTGAGTTTGCTCAGCACGCAGCCGATATGCGGATACTCGACGCCGCCCTGAAACAGCCGGCCGGTCTGCATCATCTGGTGGCCCGTGTCGTGTACCGCGGCGGCCGTGTGATAGCAACTGCGGATCATGGCGTATTGGTCGGCCTGCTTCGCCATGCGCGGAAAATTCTCGGAGATCTCGATGCCGGGGACGTTGGTCTTGATGGGCTTGTAAGGCCCGCGAATTTCCGACGGGCGCGTTCGGCTTCATGTCCCAGGTGTCGAGTTGGGACGGCCCGCCGACCAGGAACAGCATGATGCAGTTCATGTCCTTGTCGGCAACCGCGCCCTGGGCTTTCATGCCCAGGAAATCGTGTAAGTCCGAGGCCGAGTCCGGCGAGCGCGCCGGCGTGCAGAAAATCACGTCTCCGCAGTCCATCGCAAAACTCGACGGGGCGATCAGCATCCAGGCGAAACAATGGCTGGCTCCTTTATCTTTAGCTGATCTCAATTCTAGCGAACCTGAGGGCGGTTAGGGGGAACGATATCCGGAGCCACGACTTCCAGGATTCGTTCATTCGCGATTCGACTTGGCTTCAGCGACGCGGATGCGGGCCAAAGCCGCATCGATCTTCTCCTCCAGCGCCTTGAAATCAGCGTGGATGATCTCTTCCACATCACTCAAGACATTAGCCAATCGGCGGCTGGTGATGTAGGCATTCACCACGATGCCGATAAAACCAAGCACCGCGATTGTACCGACAATTACGCCGATTATCAGCCAAATCTGGGAGTCTTCAATCACGTGTATCTAGTATATCCTCAGAAAGGACTGGATCATCGTTGCCAGGCTCCACGCCTGCGCCGGACAACCCCCCGGTCGATGCGGTGGATCGCCATCGAAGACTTCCGGCAACTGATCCATTCCCTCGCCCGTCCGGTACTCCCGTAACGGAGATAACCATTGCAGGCAGCGCTGGCGTGCGGCTGCATCGCCTCCGTGGGCATCGAAATGAGCCACTACAAACGGTCCCATCAGCCAAGGCCATACCGTACCCTGGTGATAGGCGGAATCCCGCCCGGCAACATCACCCGAGTAGGTCCCGCGATACTGCGGATCCTTTGGCGACAACGTGCGCAGGCCAAACTGGGTTAGCAGTTCACGCTCCACCACCTCGAGCACGTGCCGGGCAGCTGGCGGCTCGAGCAGCTTGTGCGTGAGGCTGATCGCGAAGACCTGGTTCGGACGGATGGAAGCGTCATTTCCCCGCCCTGGTTCAGCACCCTGGACATCCACCACGTCGAACAGGCAGTTCCCTGCCCCATTCCAGAATCTGCATCGAAACGCGGCGCGTGTGGACTCCGCGAGGGACGCGTAGAAATCTTTTCGCACGCTGTCCTGCCGCGCGGCGAACGACTCCATAATGCGCAGCGCGTTGTACCAGAGCGCCTGGATCTCGACCGGCTTGCCGCTTCGCGGCGTGACGGGAACGCCGTTTACCCGGGCATCCATCCAGGTCAACGCCACTCCACTTTCACCGGCGTGGACTAAACCGTCCGTGTCGACTCGGATGTTGTAGCGCGTACCGCGAATGTAGGCGTCGATGATCCCGCTTAACGCGCCGTAAACCTTCCTGAAGATCCAGTCGTAATCGGCCGTAAGCTCCGCGTAGGCCCGGACGGCTTCGAAATACCACAGCGCCGAATCCACGGAGTTGTACTGCGGCTGCTCACCCTGATCGGGGAAGGTGTTGGGCAGCATACCATCCTGGATCCACGCGGAGAATTCCTCCAGAATTTCCCGGGCAAGCGCGCTGCGAGACGTACAAAGCGTCAACCCGGGAAGTGAAATCATGGTGTCGCGGCCCCAATCCGTGAACCACGGATAGCCTGCGATGATGGAATGGCCGCTGCCGCGCTTGACGATGAATTGATCGGCAGCCGCGGCGAGTTTCCCGCCCACCGACTTGCGTCGCACGATCTCAGCCTGGCGAAGCTCGGGAACGGACGCGATGTCGCGCGGCTCCAGGGAGGCCATCAGCGCGGCTTGCGGACGCGCATTCACATCGAAGTGCAGGACGAAGGGCTGGAACAGGTCTTCCACATGATCCAGGCCTCGCTCACGTTCCAGCTGGTATTCAAAGTTGAAATACCAGTCGCCGGATTTTTCGATGGCGACAGCATCGTGACTGAAGTGCAGCGTTGGCAGCGTGTCATAAGGGGTTATTTCCACGTGCCCGTCGGAAGCCGTAAAATCACGGCGGAAAGAATCATTGCGGCGAGCCAGTTCGTGGTAGCCGCGAAAAGCAAGCAGCGGCCGGACTTCGAGCCTTACGTCCCGATTGACCGCCGGTCCCTGGGCGCGGAGAAAGTACTCCACCACCACGGTGTTGCTGTCGTGCACCAGAAAGACCTGCTTGCTCAGCTCGATGTCCTCGACCTGCCAGGCGAAAGTCGGAAACGGCTCCTTGCGAAACGACACCTGGAATTGATAACCCGCCGGATGCACGGTTCCCGGATACAAATTCACCGACAGCTCGTAACGCCTGCCATCGACGACCAGAGTTTCTTCGAGCTTGGACAAGAGGAGAAATCGTTTCGTCGGAGGCTCGAGCGCCGCACACAACAGGCCGTGATATCGCCGCGTGTTGAGACCCGTGATGGTCGACGACGCGAAGCCGCCGAGACCGTTGGTCTCCAGCCACTCACGCCGCGATGCCGTCGCGAGATCGCGGCAGACCTGGGCGGGAAGATAGATCATATCGCTAAGGATTCCGGGGTTTGGCTGCGGCAGGTTTGGGGGCGGAAGAGGGCGCGTTTCCGTGTCCTCCACTTCCTCCCGGGACCTTGCCCGGCAAACCTGCCGGATTTTCGTGTACACGCTCATGGTATCGGCCTTTCATCCCGGAAGCGAGAGATACCGCGGATTCTCCGAAACGATCCCGTAGTTTATCAGCGGCTTCGAGAGCCCTCGACCAGCGCTCCTGGGATTGCGGGTTCAGCAGATCGAGTTGCCCCTGCTCGTGATCGAAGCCCGAGGCATGAACTCCCAGCAGCCGGATTCTGACGCCTTCCTTCCAATTGTGCCGGAAAAGCTCGCGGATCTCCGCGAAAATCTCGTTGTCCAGTTGAGTGCTGCGCGCCGGCGAGTGCGCCCGCGTGATGGTCGTGAAGTCCGCAGTCCGTAGTTTGAGTTGCAGCGTGCGGGCGAAGAGACCGTGCTCGCGCAAGCGGCGTCCCACCTGCTGGGACAGGTGCGAGAGAGTGGCCTCGAGTTGTTCCGGATCGGACGTGTCCTCGTTGAAGGTGTGTTCGTGGCTGATCGACTTGGGATCGCCGTTCTCACCGATGTCGCTGTCGAACCAGCCGCCGGCATCCTCGCCCTTCGCCTTCCCTGCCAGCGCCAGGCCCCATTTCCCAAACTTCTGTTCGAGGATGGCTTCGTCCAAAGCGGCCAAGTCTCCGATGCGGTGAATGCCCAGCCGGTGCAGATTCTGCTCGGTGACCTTGCCGACGCCGGGGACCTTGCGGACTTCGAGCGGCGCGAGGTAACGCGACTCGAGTCCCGGCGCGACCCAGAGAATGCCGTTGGGCTTGGCCTGGTCGGAGGATATCTTGGCTACCAGGCGCGACGTCGCGATCCCGATCGAGCAATTCAACCCGGTCTCCTGCTTGATCGCATCGTGCAGGCGATGGGCGGCACGCAAGGGCGGACCGTGGAGTCTCTCCGAGCCGGTCAGGTCCAGGTAGGCTTCATCGATCGAGGCCATCTCCAGCTTGGGCGTGAACCGGTTGAGGATGTTGTAGACCTTATGCGAATACTCGCGATACCGCTCGGGGTGTCCGGGGACGAAGATCGCCTGCGGGCATAGCCTGGCCGCGGTGCGCAGCGGCATGGCCGAATGCACGCCGAATTTGCGGGCCGCGTAGGAAGCCGCCGAGACCACGCCGCGCTCGTTCGCCTTGCCGCCGACCACCACCGGCTTACCTCGCAACGCCGGATCGAATAGCTCTTCCACGGACACGAAGAACGCGTCCATGTCGACGTGAAATATGATCCGCTGTCCGGTCATAGCGTTGCAGTCAGGACGCGAGGGATGCCGGCCAGGTCGTCGGCGACCTCGACGTGCTGCCATCCAGTTTGCGTCATTGCGAGCACGGCGTCCAGGCTTCCGAAACCTAATTCCATGATCAGGAGGCCGCCGGGCTTAAGGACGCGCGTAGCCTCCGTGACCAGACGCGCGTAGATCTCGTTGCCGGTTGCGCCGCCGAACAGGGCCACGGCAGGCTCGAAGTCCCGCACCTCACGCTGCAGTCCCTCGCGGGCGGTCAGCGGGACATACGGCGGGTTGGAGAGCACCGCATCGAAGGATCGGCCGGCGAAGGGCGTCAGAAGATCGCAGGCGACGAAGTCGACGGCTGCGCCGAGGTTTTGTGCGTTGCGCCGCGCCACTTCGATGGCGGCGGACGAGATGTCGCAGGCAATGACGGGAGCTTGCAACTCCAGCGCAATCGATACTGCTATGGCCCCTGATCCACATCCGACGTCCACAATTCGCGAGCCGCGTGTTCCCCGCCCGATGCGCTTGACGGCGATTTCGACCAGATGCTCGGTTTCGGGCCGCGGGATCAGGACCGCGGAATTGACGCGGAACTCTCGTCCATAGAATTCCTGACGGCCGGTGATGTACTGCGTAGGCCTGCCGCTGAGCCTTTCATGCAGATAGCGTCCATAGTGAATCCATTCGACCTCTTTCAATTCGCGCTCGGCGTGGGCGTACAGGTAACTACGGGAGCAGCGAGCGGCGTGGGCCAGCAGCACCTCCGCAGTCAGCCGCGGCACGGGGATCGCGCCGTTCTCGAGAAGCTGCGTGCCCTGCGAAAGGGCCGTCTGCAAGGTCATGGGTCTCTTTCGGTTAACGTGCGCAGGGGCATGCGTGCTCAGAGAAATGAGACAATCCAAATTATCGGTCATCCTTCGCACCAGCGGCAACACCAAAGGCCGCAGATAGAGTGCCCACGGCATGAACAAGAGGCTGCTGCGCAGCCGGCAGACCACAAAAAACGATGGTCCGCCCCACGGTTTTTTTCAGCTATCTGCTGGCCAGAATCATGACTATCTTTGCCACTTCGCAAGATGCCGGAAAGCGGCTGGACCTCCTGCTCCACGAACACTTGCCCGAATTCACTCGCTCGCGTCTCCAATCCTGGATCAAGGAGGGCCGGGCGCGAATTGACGGGAAAACGGCGCGACCGTCGTCCACCATCCGCGCCGGCGCATCCATCGAATTTGAGCCAGGCACGCTGCCTCGGTTGAAAGCCGAAGCGGAAGACATTCCACTGCGCATCCTGTATGAAGACGACGATATCGCATCCATCGACAAACCTGCCGGTATGGTAGTGCATGCCGGCGCAGGCATTCATTCCGGCACCTTGGTCAACGCCATCCTGCACCACTTCGCCTCGCTTTCGAAGACCGGCGGCGAACTGCGGCCGGGGATTGTGCATCGCCTGGACCGGTTCACCAGCGGTGTGTTGCTGGTCGCCAAGAACGACGCTGCGCACCAGATGCTGGCGAAGCAGTTTTCCAGCCGCGAGGTGGAAAAGATCTATCTCACGCTGGTCCATGGCGCCGTTCATCCGGACCATGCGCGCATCGATAAGCCCATCGCGCGCGACCCGGTGCACCGGGCACGGATGACCACCCGCGTCGCCACGGGCCGCAAAGCCTGGAGCGAGTATCGCGTCCTCGAACGTAACTCGCGCTTCAGCTTTCTCGAGGTCCACATCGGCACCGGTCGTACGCACCAGATCCGCGTCCACCTGGCAAGCCTCGGACATCCGGTAGCGGGCGACCGGCTCTACGGCGCAAAGCCTAAAGCCGAAGCCGTCCCGGAACCTGCCCGTTACTTCCTGCACTCCCACCGGATCACCTTTGCGCGTCCCTCCGATGGCCGGCGGATCACGGTCGTCTCGCCACTTCCCGAAGATCTTGCCTGGTGGAAATCGATGGCGCTCGATCAGCTTTGCGATAATGATCACAAATGAAAGCAGTATGGCTCGTAACAGGAATTTGTGCGCTCGGTTGCGCCGCGCTGGTGGGGAAGGCGTTTCAGTCCCAGACCGTGCCGAGCCAGACCGCGCCGACGCAGGCCGAATCCACTCAGGACGCCAATCGCATCGTTCTCGACGTCACTCGCGTGAACATGCTGTTCACGGTCACCGATAAAAAGGGCCGGTTCATCACCAACCTGACGCAAGACGACTTCGAAGTGATCGAGACCAAGAGGAAGCAGGTGATCCAGCAGTTCACCGCGGAGTCGAATCTGCCGCTGCGGCTGGCGATCCTGGTCGATACCAGCAACAGCATCCGCGAGCGCTTCCGCTTTGAGCAGGAAGCTGCCGCGACATTCATTAACAGTACAGTCCGGCGCGGCGTGGACAAAGCCATGATCGTCAGCTTCGACACCAACGCCGAGCTGGTGACCGACCTTACCGACCAGGTGACGGAACTCGACAAAGGGATCATGAGCCTGCGTCCCGGCGGCGGGACGGCTCTCTACGATGCCATCTTCTTCGCCTGCCGTGACAAGCTGCAGAAAGACCAGCCGCGCGACAAGTTTCGCCGGGCACTGATTATCGTGACCGACGGGGAAGATAACCAGAGCCACGTCACGCGCGACCAGGCGCTCGAAATGGCGCAGAAGGCCGACACCGTGATTTACGCCATCTCCACCAACATCACGCACATCGAGACGGACGGGGATAAACTGCTCAAGTATTACGCGACAGAGACGGGTGGTCAGGCGTTCTTCCCGTTCAAGGTGGAGGATCTGGAACAGTCCTTCGAGAACATCGCCAATGAACTGCGGCATCAATACAATATCTTCTACCGGCCGGATCCGCTCCTGACAGACGGACTGTACCACGCAGTGCAATTAAAGGTGAAGGATCGCAAGGACTATGTGGTGAGGGCGCGCAAGGGATATTACGCGCCCAAACTGTAGGGCGGCCTTGGGCAGACCACGTAAAACGATGGTCTGCCCCACGGGATCTACGCTTTGACCGGCTTGTCGGACGCTTTCCACTTGGCTTCGTCGTAGTACATCGTCTTTCCCTGCCGGTAAGACTGCACCGCGAGCGAAATCAAAACTTGCGCGTGAGCACCGATCTCGACATTCAGAGTCGGCTTCTGGCGGCTGCGCATGCAATCGAGGAAATTGCCCATGTGAGCTGCCATCAGATCTTTCTGCTCCACCGGGATCTGAAAATCCTTGTCGTGGCCGAACTTGGTCGCCCATTCGGGATCGATGAAGTGACTTCCCTTCCGTTCAGGCTTCACCGTAATGTACGGCGTGGAGCCTTCGAACATGCCATGTTCGACCATGATGATGGTCCCGGCATGCCCGCGGATGAGGCCGGGGATGTGCTGCGAATTGGCCAGACACGAGCTGAGAACGAGAGAATGCCCCTTCGGATAGTCGCCGATCAGATGGAAGGTATCGGGCACTTCGCGCTCGTCCTTAAACTGGTAGATGCCGCCGCCCGCAACCACTTTGGACGGGAACTGCGCGTCACCCCAGCAGATGTTCATGGGCGCGACGACGTGATAGAACAGGTCGGTCGCGATGCCGCCGGAGTAATCCCAATACTTGCGGAAGCGGAAATAGCGGTCCGCGTTGAAGGGCCGCGCTGGAGCCTTGCCGAGCCACATCTTCCAATCGATGAAGTCTTCGCCCTTCTTGTCCGGGCCGGCGTCGGCATCGATGGGCCAGTTCCATTCGCCCTCGACGGAGTTGCGATGGTAGGAACCCTGGCTCATGAGCATGTTACCGATCATGCCCTGGGCGATGGCTTCCTTGGCTTTCGCCCACTGGTCGCCTGAAGTCGTCTGGGACCCTACCTGGAGAACGCGTTGGGTTTCCTTGGCGGTCATGACGAGCTGGTGGGCTTCCTCGATGGTGTGGCACATGGGCTTCTCGAGGTAGACGTCCTTGCCGGCGTCCATGGCGGCGAGAGCGACCGGTGCGTGCCAGTGATCCGGCGTGGCCACGATCACTGCATCGATTTCCGAATTGGCAATTACCTCGCGATAGTCGAGCGTGCCGGGGACCTTGTGGATCTCTTTGTTGTTGTTGACGCGTTTCTGATAGACGTCGCAGACCATAGCGATCCGGACATTGTGCGAATCGGCGAGTTTCGCCATCTGGCCGGCGTCATACGTTCCGCGGCCGCCCGTGCCGATGACTCCGATGTTGATGCGGTCGTTAGCGCCTACAACTTTGCCTTTGGCAGGGCGAGCGAAGACGTTCCTGGCGGCGCCCAATGCGGTCGTCACCGCCGTCGCGGTTCTGAGAAAATTTCTACGGTCGAGATTGTTAGCGGACATACGCGAAATCCTTGGAGCCGGCGGACCTGGCCGCGGGCGGATAATATTTTGGCTTCCCGCTACAGTTTATACCCCGCGGACGCCGTTGGCTACGGAGTGTTACCCTACACTTCGGAGTCAATTCATGAATATACGTCCATTGCACGACCGCGTCATCGTCAAACGAATCGAAGAAACCGAGACCAAGCGAGGTGCTCTTTTTATCCCGGATAGCGCCAAAGAGAAGCCCCAGCAGGCCGAAGTGAAGGCCGTGGGAACCGGCCGCCTGTCCGAAAAAGGTGACCGGGTTCCGATGGAAGTGAAGCCCGGGGACCGCATTCTGTTCGGCAAGTACGGCGGGTCGGAAGTGAAAGTGGACGGCGAAGAGTGGCTGATCCTGCGGGAGGATGAAATCCTGGGCGTCATCGAATAAACGGTCTGACAGGCTCGGCGATACCGTCTCTTGCCTGGTTTCTACGGAACAAAGCCAATTCTTTGTAGGTGGCTGCTTTTTGTTCGACTTATGAGGGGTAGCGGCCGCGGCGGCTGGTTTGGGCTTGTGCAAATTTGTGCACAGAGGGCGGCTTTTGGCTGCCGAAAAAACGAACTCCCTGCCGGCTCGACGCTCCCGATCGAGGGATGCCGGGTGACAGATTTCGCGATTACCTGGGACTTGTTTATTTGTGGCGTCCAGAGTGCGGTGGCATAGAAAAGCAAGTTTCCCGGCAATTGAGTTACTCCTAGGGTTTGAAAGGGTCGCACGCGTGCGAGCGGCCGCAGACGGCACACATCGGCTCGTCTAATTCCAGGTTGACACGGGGCGGCGGAGTTTTTCGGACGTTCGCCGCCTATGTGGTTGTGGTGGAAGAGCAATAATGAAATGAAGAGCTTGTTACTGTTAAGCGGCCAGAGTTCAGGAACGACAAAGCACCAAGACAACTTTTCCTTTTTCAGTCACTTCTATAACCTGCCGTGGCCATCCGGCGGGTGGTCTATCCGAGTCCCCTGACCCTCCGCGTCTTCCTCTGCGGCTCAGCGCCTCCGCGGTGAAGTTCAGCGCTTGCATCTTCTGACGGGGTGGCCCCTCGGAAGGCGGTCAAGTGGGCCTGGCGCTGAAAATGACCGCGGAGGCGCTGAGCCGCAGAGGAAGACGCGGAGAGCATCCGAATCTGCGACCTCGAAGGTTGGGTCCATGGGGCCCTTGTTTTCAGGCGTGCGTCGCTGCAGACTGGGGTGAGATTCACTGGCGACCACACGAGTCAAGTGACGCGAGAAGTCAAAAATAGGCTCGGCATAAGGCCACATAAGTCAATCACTCTGGCACCGGGGCCCGGCGCCCACCAGAGCGGATGAAAATGGGGCGCTCTTGACGGGTTTGCTGGACCATGGCTGCCGAAGCCGCGGGACAGCCTACACGATGACCATCGGAAAAACGGAACCCGAAGGCTTTGTCCGATAACGGATTTATCGGACAGGAGGAAGGAGCTTCGCGTTCCTTTTTTGGTGTCCCATATTTGCTACTCTTGAAGCGAACTAATTAATCAGTTCAGCAACTTCCATGGAAGCAACCATCACCCGGAACACCAAGAACGAGCGCATGCAGAACGTAGTTTCTACCCTCACCGCCCGCACCCAACTCGGGCAAATCCCGAGGCGGGCGTCTGAGAGGGACGAGCGCTTCGTGGTGGACCGCCGCGGGAAGCCGAGCGTCATGATCATGAGTGTACGCGACTACATAAGGGAATATCGCCCCCCCACCGGCCGCCTACCGGGCGATCGGCCAGGAAGCCAGAAAGAACGGCAGCGGTGCGTTGAGTATGGGAGAGGTCGACAGTGAGATCGCCGCCCAGCGGAAATCCCGAAAGAAACGCAGCAAATCCGTCCCATGATCCGGGTGGTGATCGACACCAACGTGGTGGTGTCGGCCAACCTCAGAGATGAGGGCCTGCCCGCTGGTTTCCTGGACCTGTTTTTGTGGCGGCAATCACCAAAGAAGACGGCACTCGTTTCATGTTTCGAAGAGGATCCGTCACGCGGATTTGCGATAATTGAAAGTCAGGGCCGTCATGCATTGCATATACAAGAGGAACGGCTGTGTTCGATTGGGATCAGAACAACCTGAAGAAGATTCGGGCGCACCGAATCAAGTCCGTAGAGGTCGAGGAGGCACTGTCACGTGATCCAATCTTGATCTACGAGCAGGGTGCTGAGGAAGAAGAACGCTATGTATATTATGGCGAGACAAAAGGGAGCCGCCTGCTGGCGATTTGTGCTGACAGAGCGGAAAGGTCGGATTCGAGTGATTACGGCCTACGATCTGGACGCCGGACAAAAGCGAGATTACCGCAGACGCCGCGCGGCAGGAGAGTGACGCGATGAACACACCGAAGAAACCAATGGTCAAATTACGGAAGTTCGCCACTGTCGACGAGGAAGCGGAATGGTGGGCGAGCGCAGAGGGCCGTGCCTTCGTCAAGCAGCAGTCCGCGAGCGGGTCCGCCCGCCAAAAGAAGGGATCGCCTATTGTGGCTAGTCTTCGTCACGCTACCAGCGTGCAAATCGCACTACGCTTGCCCGCGCCGGATGTCGAAAAGGCCAGAGAGATAGCTGGACGCAAAGGGATTGGGTACCAGACCCTCTGAAGATGCTGGTCCATGAAGGACTGCGGCGCGAAGGCAGACGGCAATAACGCACAAAGTCCGGTAACGCGTTTTCACGGCAGTTATCGGAAGTTGGCGTGAGGACATCGACAGAGAGCGGCCGACGACGAGGAACTTAACCAATATCGCGCCAAACGAGGGCCGGCGAGAATAGGGTCAGATGACGGACGTTGGTCGTCGCGATTACAGCCCCATCCCCCTTGCGAGAAAAGGCTTCGGCCTGCGCAGCGAGAATCATGTCGGCATCCAAGGCGGCATCATTTGCCGACGGCCGGCCAATGTTTCGAGCAGTCGCCCAGAATTCCGCAGCCTTCCGCATCACCGGTGTTGTGATAGGCGCGTAATCGAGCATATCTCTCAGAGCGTCTAATCGGCCGAGGCCGCCACTCTTGCCAGACCGCATTAATTCGCGCCTCACTTCGTAGTCTGTGATCTCCGGGATTACGACCACGACTCCCTTGGAGACGAGATCTGCAAGCCAACCCTTGCAGGCCTCGTTTTCGGGAGAACTTTTCGGGTTGGTGATCATTCCGAGCGGACCTGCGTCCAGCAGAACAATCAGAGTCACGAGAAGAGTTTATAGCCGGGCGGGCGATCTTCATCCAGGGCGCGACGGAGGTACTCGAAGGTCTCTCTCTGTTCGGTCTCATCCCCCAGCATCCATTCCTCCAGCAGTTTCGCCAGAGCGGACGGATCAATCCGGTGTGTCCGAGGGCTGTCTTGCCGGGGGAGTTCGCTTTCTGGCGCGTTGCCTTGGGATTGGGATATGTCTGACATTCCTCAGTTCCAATTCTACTCCATGATTTGTTCAGAGCTTAGGGCGAGGGACGAAAGCGGTCCGCGGCTTCGCTTTCCGGTAACGCGGTTTACCTTCCGATATGCGCGTCGAATCGGCCACTCGTAACTCAATGGGTAAGCCACTGGTTCGACCGGTGAGACTCGAACAGGTGTGTTTCGCCGACCGTCCATACGTTACGCTTTTGATGCAGTGGTGGGCTGAGCCCTCCCGCCACTGTGCCGTTTTGCCTTGACAAGTGTTAAGCTACAGGCTACAGTCTGCCGATGAAAATTCGCAGCTTCGCACACAAGGGCCTGAAACGACTCTATGAAGACAACAGTGCCAAAGGCGTTCCGCCCGACACCGTGGACAAGCTGCGGAAGATGTTGGCCTTCCTGGACGCCATGCAGGAGGCCGACGAATTGCGGGCGCTTACCGTGTGGAAAGTTCACACGTTGTTGGGCGACCGCAAAGGCACATGGAGTTTAAGCGTCACGCGCAACCGCCGCCTGACGTTCCGGATAGACGACGAGCCGCAACTCTGCGACCTGAATTTAGAGGATTACCACTAACCCAACGGAGTAACACTAATGCCCATGAAGAACCCGCCCCACCCCGGCGATTTCATACGAACGGAGATCATTGGACCGGCTGGACTGTCCGTCACCGCCGCCGCCGCCGTGTTGCACGTGTCGCGCCCTGCCCTGTCCAACTTGTTAAATGCCAAGGCGGACGTGTCCGGCGAAATGGCATTACGCATCGAGAAGGCTTTCGGCTTGAAGATGGAAACTCTCATGCGGATGCAGTCGAATTACGACATTGCTAAGACGCGCAGCCGCGAAAAGGAAATCAGAGGCATCCGGCGCTTTCACCGCACCGCCGAGATTCACCCGTAAGCAGCGTAACCGACGCACCCGCGCCCACGTTCCGTAACGGTTAAGTTTCGGGACTAGCTCATCGTGAACGAAGGAGAACAAGTTGAACATCAAGCCCGGAGTTCTCTATTACAAAACGCCTGTCGTCATTTGGGAGCATGGTCGATGAGACATCCACAAACACAGGCTTCAGACCCTTTATCGATAACGATTTAGAAGCTATGGAACTAACATTGCTAGCCATCTCCTCTGAAGCTTTCTTGAAGTAAAGAACGGACGTTTCGTTAATGTCCCCAAGGGAACCGTACCCGGTGCCGTATGGTCCTCCAATTCCAAACGAACCTAACAACGGCGTGTAGCCAGCGTTTTTCAATTCAGCCATGAGCTTCTCAACTTGATCTGGAGAGAAATTGCCTACCATTACCGGGTCAATAACAATGTTGACCCATTTATCCTTTGGCCCCTTCCCTGCTTGACCCTTCTACCGGCCAGATTGAAACGTGACAAATCGCTGTTGCCCCAACGTCGGATATACCTGACGGACTGAAAGGTTATCGACCTGTTTAGAAACTTCCTCGACCCTCACATCAAGTGCTTTCAGTCTGTTCTCAAGTGTTTTTTGTGCATCGTTAGCGGCTGTATCCAATGTTTCGAGCTTTTGAGATATCTCGCCACCCTTATCAGCTACACGTTTAGATTGGGCGTCAACTTCGTGCGAAAGTTGATCGACAGAGGCTTTTACGGAGTTTACTTTTGTCGCAGTTTCTTCGGTTGTCTGTTTGGCTGCTTGCACCCTCTGTTCCGTTTCCCTCACCACCGGCTCAATTTGTTTTGTTGCGGAAGCCTCGATCCTCTTTGACACATCATCGAAGCTTTTTACTCCGAAGAAACCTATCACCCCAATCAACGCACCAATTAACAAGCCGTACCCCTTCAGACGCTTCCAGACGACATCTTCTGCTTTGTCACCGATTTCCCTTACAAGACTACTTTCATCTTTCAGGCGGCTGGAAAGTTCAAGATTGACCTTGTTTTGTACGTATGTGTCGATTGCGGATGTTGTTGACGAAGGGACCGCCTTCGCTCCACAAAAGGCGCAAAATTCCCCCCCTCCACTAGGGCCTTCGAGCAGAGTGCACAAACTTGGTTAGTCATGTTCCAATTCTTCCGGTTTGGAAGGCGAGGCTTAGTGCTGCTTCTGCTTCTGTTGAGCGCACAACTGCTCGTACATTCGTTTCCAATCGTCTATGCGTGGCAAAGTTCCGCCGTTCCCGTCGCTGATCTCTTTGAGGATGCTACAAAAGCAGCGAGCACGATCAACGCCGCTTCCCTGCGTGATAAAGCGATCACGACAGCCCTCGATTTTTTTGACCAGTTCCTCGATTTCCCTATCTGAATAGGTAGAGTACGCCGCACTGGCTCGTTGAGACTCGGCAATCGTGGCGGACTCTTCCCGATGCTTCCTCAAACCAGCAGCGTAGTCTACTCCATCATGGATTAAGTCGTAGAGCGCCTTCAGTCCCGCGAGAGCTTCTATCCAAAGTAGTGGGGTTGCCATGGAACCACACATTATAACGACAGCGACCGTAGATCAATGGCCGACATCGCAGCAGAAGCCCGCTCTTTTTCCTTCCCGCCCGCTCTTGCGTCACTCCGAACAGGCTAGGCAGTAGGGAAAAAAAGTGAAACGATGCGGATGTCATGTGTCGCAAAGGGTCCAATTGCGTCACGTTGCCGAGAACTCTATTTTGCGATGCAAATGAAGTCGCACAAATCCCTTAAAGATTGTGCCGCTTGGCGTAGTGATGAAGACATCATACTCCCAACCAGCGGCGCTCGATACTCTACATGCGTGATGTCCGCAGTATCCATTTTTCCCGTGCTTGAACCAGTCCCGCTCTTCTTCGGGCACTCCACGGATATCGAAGTCTAGGTCGTATCTCTCTGTTTTCCCGACGTCACGGCTTCCCCCATCCCATCGCCCTACAAACGACGGGTCAGTCTCCGAGACTGGTGTCAGGCTGAAAATCTTCAGCCAGCCAGTAGGCGAAAGGATAGGGACTTCTTCTGACAGACTGTATTTCGGGTTCAGATAACCCTCTTCTATCTCGCAGTTGATTTCAAACACCCTCCCATCTTCTTTGACCAGTTCCCGTTTCATGAACACTAGTCTAGCGCCGTTTTTCCTTCCGTTCAGAAAGGGTAGGTTTCGGGACGATAGTTGAACCCCTGTAAGAACGGGCCCGCCAAGTCCCATCTCTTTGTCCCGTTATGGACGTCACGGCAGTGGTTGTGTCATTCCGCTCGGTGATCCGTTGGCTACGGATAGGTTGACGCCCGGCGGAGCACTTGCGCCGAGACCACCTCGGGCCAATTGCCGCCCGCTGATCCCCCGACGCCAGAAAAAATCTGCAATTGTTTCTTGACACGCGGCAAGTTTGGCGTGACGCTAAATCCTAGGCTCGGCAGGCGGAGCCCGGCAGCGAAAAGAGGCATGAGAATGAGACGATGGATTCCGATCCTAATTTGCGTCCCGTGGTTGATCGCCGCGACCCACGAGATTTATCCGGATCATCACTCGCAAGCTTTCTCGGCGCATCTGCCACCGGTCCTCCGCATGCATTCAGGCGATACGGTGATCACCAAGACCTGGGATTCCGGCGGGCAGGACCAGACCGGCAAGATGCATCTGCACCATCCGTATGTGTATCCGGAGAACGGGAATCCGTTGATGGGTCCGTTCTATATCGAGGAGGCGGTGCGCGGGGATGCGCTGGAAGTTCATCTCGATAAGGTCCGGCTGAATCGCAAGTGGGGCTACAGTTCCTACCGGCTCGGCCCGGATATTCTTACGGCGGACGGCGCGGAACGCCAATACAAGAACTTCTACAAGATGGATGCCGTGCGGCCGCAACGCGCGGATATGATTCCGTGGGATCTCGATCTGGAGAAGCAGACAGCCAGCCCGCGGTTGCTGAAAACTTCGGGCTTTCGATTCTCCACCCCGGCGCGCCCGATGCTCGGGTGTATCGGGGTGGCCTCGCCCGGCGACGAGGTGGCCTCGTCGGGTCCGGCCGGTCCTTATGGCGGCAACATGGATTACAACGACGTGGCGGAGGGCGCGACGCTGTGGTTCCCCGTGTTCCATGATGGCGCCTACTTTTACCTGGGTGACGGCCACGCCGTGCAGGGCGATGGAGAAGGGTTGGGCTCGGGAGTGGAGACCTCGCTGGACGTCCAGTTTACGGTTAAGGTACACAAGGACAAGCACCTGACCATCCCGCGGCTGGTGAACGCCGATTATCTGATCTCGATTGGCAGCCAGCCGGAGTTTCACAGCAGCATGGATTTCGGTTTGCGGGAAGCCAATACGGATATGCTGCGCTGGCTGACCGAGGAATACAAGCTGTCCGGGCCCGAAGCCAATCTGTTGATGGGAACCGTAGTGCAGCACAAGATCGGGAGCTACTTCGGCACCATGGCGACGCTGATCCCGAGGAAATATCTGGAGAAACGATGAAATGATGCGACGTGAATTTGTCGTGGCTTCGCTCGGCGCAGCGGCGCCGCTGAGCAGCGCCCAAAGTGCCGCTGCCCAAGAGGTGAAGGGACCGGCCTCGCCTCCTCGCATTCTGGTAGTGAGCGCGCATCCCGCCGACTTTTGCTCGCGGGCGGGAGGCACGCTGATCTCGCATGTGCGCAGCGGCTCCAAAGTGAAAGTGATCTGGCTCTCTCACGGGGAAACCAACGAGAGCCAGCTACTGTACAAGCAACGGCCGGGGATTTCGATCGCTGAGGTGCGCAAGATCAGGGAAAAGGAAGCTTTCGCGAGCGCCGAGATCATTGGCGTGGAGGGTCGCATGCTTGGTTTCGGCGACAACCCGCTCAAGATGCCGCCGGAGCGCATGGAGATGCTCGCGCGCGAAATGTCCGATTTCAATCCCGCCATCATCCTGACCCATTGGAAGGACGAACTGGCTTATCCGACGCATTGGCTGACGTCCCAGAGTGTCATCCGTGCCGCGCAAATCGCGAACGGTTCCTGGGATATCCGTTTCTTTGAACCGACCATCGGCACGGCGACCCGGGTCGGTTTCATCCCGGACCACTATGTAGACATCAGCAGTGTTTTTGAACAGAAGATGACGGCCACGAAAAAGCTGGCGACCCAACCGCAACTGGTGGAGTACTACACGACCTGCAATCGCTGGCGCGGCTTGGAGAGCGGCTGCCAATATGCGGAAGCATTCGTCCGGTGGTCTCCCAAACCAGCGGTCCAGGGCTTGTTAAGTCCAGGTTGAAAATCGCCGGCCAAAGGCCTACTCCGAATAGCGGCGAGCCGCAAAAACGGCTGCTGCGCAGCCGGCAGACCACAAAAGACGATGGTCTGCCCTACGGAAGGCCAAGTACGGCGCGGCTTTTGCCACAGAGCTGCTACTCTACGTCTTGCCCGAAAACCCTTCGAAAGCCCGGGCGATTTCAGCCCGGCCCGCCAGGGACACCGGCATCAGCGGAAGGCGCGGGGGACCTCCGTAGTAGCCGTTCAGATCCATAGCATGCTTCAGTCCCGCGACGCCGTATATATCGGTGACCAGCACGGCGGGTTGCGAAATGCGATTCTGCCAGTCCAGACCGGCTTCCTCTTCGCGTGTCCGAAACGCCTCCCAGACCGCGATGGCACCATACGGCGCGGCAGCGGCGAAGGGCAAGACCGCGCCGTGGGCGCCGCTTTCCAATGCATCCCAGAGGTATGGGGCGGACCCTACCAGGACCTGGAATCCGGGTCTCACCGTCTCGAGGAGACGACTGAGTCCCATCACCGGATTTCCCGTCGCGACTACGCCGGCAAGGTTGGGATGCTGGGAGAGTTCGACAATGGAACTCACGCTCAGATCGTCGTCTCCGAACACGCCCTGCTCGTCGAGCAGGATCACCGGGATCGGCGAGCGGTCTGCCAGGGCGCGAAAAAACAGCACTTGCGATTCTTCGCCGTTTATCAGCCCTGCATAGTGATGGGGAACCTGGGCGCTGACCGCGTGGTAGCCCAGACGCGCGGCGTGGCCGGCGAGTTCCGCAGCCTCACGGACGCCCTCGACGCTCACATCCGCAATCAGCGTCCGGCCGGCCGCGGCGTTCTTCGCACTAAGTTCAAAGACGGTGATCTTTTCATCGTGCGCCAGCAATACCCCTTCGCCGGCGGAAGACCCAATGACATACCCGGCCAGCGCAGTCGAATTCCAGCGCGAGAGGTTGTGTTCGATCTTGACGCGATAGATAGCGCCATGGTGATCGAAGGGCGTAGTGATAGCAGCAAAGATACCCGAAAGCTTCATGGAATCTACTATCGTAGCGTGCACTGCGCGGAGAACCCTCACGCGTGGACGCTTCGCACGCCGCCGCCTCTTCGCACGCCTTGCAGGATCTCTTCGAACTCCGTCGCAATCCTCCCGATGTCGAATTTGTCTTCCGCGTAGCGGCGGGCGTTTTCCGCGCACTGGAGGCGCAAACCGGCGTCCGCATAGAGTCGCTCGGCGGCGGCGACAAACTGCGATTCGCCATCGGGCGGGACCACCAGTCCGGTGGCGTTTTGTCCGACGATCCGGGCAGCCAGATTTGCCAGGGGCACGGCCAGCAGCAAGGGCCGGCCTGCGCAATGATAGGTGAGAACCTTGGAGGGCACCGAAAACTCGCCCGATTCTTCGCCCAGCAGCGCCAGGAGCACGCTGGCCGAGGCCAACGCGTCAGGCAGATCGCGAAAGGGCTGCAGCGGGAGCACGCGCAGATTAGTCCGTGGATTCTGCTGGAGTTGAGCTTTGATCCATTCGGCGCCGAGACCTTCCGAGATGACTACCACCTCCGCTTCAGGCCGCGCCGAAAAAGCATCTGCAAGACGCACCAGCATGCCGGGGTTGTGCTTCATCCCGATGGTGCCGGAATAGAGAAAGACGAACTTGCCGGCCAGGCTCTGGCGAACCGACCACGGATTGTCCTGCCGGCCTGCCGGTACTTCATCGAGCGGAGCCCAATTCTCGATAGTGAACGAGCGCCGCGAATCGACGCCCCACTCCGCCAGGATCTTGCGGAAATCGGAGCTGATCGAGACCACCGCGTCGCTTTCCCGCAGCAGACGGCGTTCGGCGCGCCCGTACCAGGCCGCGACACAATCGGCCATCACGCCGGCGAAGGGCACCTTCTTGCGGCGCAGGATCGAGCGCATCGCCAGGCTGTAGACGTCCTGCAACCAGAAGACGATTGGGATGCCGGCTTTCCGCATGCGGCGATGGATGATGTTCTGCGCGTCGATCGGCGTATTGCTGGCCACCAGGACATCCGGGCGAAACGCGGCGATGCGGTCAGCGGCCATGCGGCCGTATCTTCCCTCGTCGAGACGGCGTTTGACCAGATGGTACTTCTCGAAAGGCCGGTTGAACTTCAGACCTTCTATGGAGAAGTTCCCTGCGTCATTCGTCAGCCGCTGGACGTTCCCGCGCGGCGAGAGGAACGAGTCGAAATAGAGGTGAAGCACCTCGTGGCCCCGGCGCGCAAGCTCGCGGCTGAGCTGAAGCTGGAAAGGATGTCCGGAGACATCGTGTAAGACAATCCGCAAACATCCAGTTTACATCAAACTATTCGACTGGTATATCAAGCGATTTACGACTGTAGATTGCAAATGTAATGTGCGATTCCTTGCGTGAACATCTACGTTAAATCGTGCATTTCCAGGCCTACGTCAGGGAATGCACACGAATTAGCTGCCGGCTGGTTTCGCGGCGATTGACAGCGGACGCGAAAGGTTTCAACATGAAAGCTGTAGACGCGGGCGCGGCGCACGTCGGAGACAATTCTGCTTCTGCCTTAGCCGTTCGGAAGACCCACCCTCTGCGTTTGCACTGTTGCGCCAGGAAGTGCGCAATAGAAGGAGAGCAGAAGTTGAAAAGGTTATATATTGGCAATCTTCCCTACCGCGCAACCGAAGCAGATTTGACTGCGTGGTTCCAGCAACAAGGAGTTAACACCGGTACCGTAAGTGTAATGCGCGACCGGTTTTCGAACGAATCCCGAGGATTTGGCTTTGCTGAAGTGGAGGATTCGGATGTCGAGCACGCGGTCGAAGCCTGTAATGGAAAGCAGTTTATGGGCCGGGCCCTGGTAATCAATGAAGCCCGTCCCATGGAAAAAGGCGCTGGTCCGCGCCGCGCCAGAGGCGGGGGCGGAGGCGGGGACCGCGAGTGAGCGATCATCCCGCGCAAAAAAGGCCGCAGATAAACACGGATAAGGCATCGTTTTTTAATCGGTGTTTATCTGCGGCCAGCAGTTGAATTGTTCGTTGTGGAGTGGGCGTTTCGCCTGCTCCAGCGCACTCGTACCTACTTTCAAAAGTTCGCACAACCACACCCTGACGTTGGTTGCTCGGAAGTTGTCGCTGAGCCGCGTGGCCATCAGTGGCCTGAGCAACATTTTTTCTGCGATTTCCACCCACCTTGCCCCACTCATACCAATGGGGCCACGGATGGACACGGATGCACACGAATGGGAATCAGATCTGACGGAGGTCGTGGTTGGCGCTGCCTTCGAGGTGGCCAACGTGATCGGCGCTGGTTTCCTTAAGAAGCTCTACGAACGAGTTCTGATCCATGAGCTTGCTCTATGGGGTGTCTGCGCCAAGGCTCAGGTTTCATTCTCCGCTTTGCCAATGAGCATCTGGCGCAGTGTATTAATTATTTTAAAGGCATCAAGTCTAAGCGTGGCGCTGCTCATCAACTTCCAGAAGCCCAAGGTGGAATGGAAACGAGTCCTCCTGGATCGCTAATTTCGTAGATTTACACCGGCGACCGTTCTGTCCAGTTATTTCGTGGACCTACACTAGCTGGCCAGCTTGAAGGGATGATCCGTTATCATCAGATTGAGGGCGACCTGTTCCTGGCAGGGAACGCAGTACTTCGCCCACGGTAATGCAGTCAGGCGTTTGCCTGGGATCTCCTCATCGCACGACAGGCAGATTCCGTAGTCTCCCGAGGCGAGACGGTCCAGAGCTTCGTCGATCATGCGAAGTTGAGAATAATCCAGGTGGTTGAGGCGCATGCTCACAAATTCTTCGTGCGCCACCGTGCCCTGATCCTCCTCCGGTACTCGTTCGTTCGACTGCCCGCGATCCAAACGCAGCGCCGACAGAATTTGTGCGCGCTTCTTCAAAAGCGATTGGCGGTGAACTTCGTGAGCGGTCGACATCACGCTACCGCCTTCTGGTTAATTTCCGTGACGTGAGAATTAGCGTAGCCGGCAAAAGGCGACGTCATCGAATCGACTGCCTTCTCGATCCGATCCAGCACGCGGTCAAGGGTCTCGTCGGTCTTTTCGATCCGCTTGCGCATCTGTCCGATTTCTGCGCCATGGGATCCCACGGCGTCCTCAATCAACGCGATTCGCGGGAGGACTTTCTGTTCGAGCGTCTTGAGGAAGGCATCGAGGGTCTTGCTCTGCTCGTCCTGAAATTCTGTTCGCAGGCGTTCTTCGACTTCCCGGAGACGGGCGGTGACCTTGACATCGATAAACCGGGGCAGATGATTTTGCAGGTCGTCGATGCGATGATTCACCGTGGTCATCATCTCTTTGCTGCGCTGGTCGAGCGCCTCGATCATGACCTTGATTTCAGCCAGTTCCGCGGACCGTTGGAAGGATCCCGGCAGTTCGTCCTGCGCGACGGGACACGCCAATGCCTCCGCATCCACCGGCGCCAGGTTCTCGGACTGCGTTAGCGCCACTTCGCTCGCGGTCTGTTCGTTCCGCGGGATGGCGGCATGCACTCGAATTGTTACCGGGGTCAAAGTGCCTCCAGCCTTGGCCGGATGCCATAGCCCTTTCTGGGTTGCTCGGCTTGAAACGGCAAACGCGATACCGGCTCCAACCGAGATTGCCAAGCCTGTCACAAGTTTCTTAACCATCGTCCGTAGCTCCTTGAGAACTCCCGTTATCTTTTCTCAGCCGTTCAAATATGTCTATATTCCTTTTGGTTATAAGTGATACTACCGTTTCGTAAGCGAATGACCGGCTACCGTATGTATCGGCAGTCAGTGGAAAAACTGTATAAGGTGTACGTATTGGTCCGTAGGTAAACTTCGGTAGGAGCGGGTAAGGCCTGCTAACTTCTCGTACCGCTAGATCTGAGGCTGCGTCTGCACCACTTGACCTCTTAGAGTGCGATCTTTTCGCTATTGCCTACTACCGGGTGGGACGATTCGGTCTTGGCGGGCTGAGTCTTCATCGAATGGCGCAGATCGTGAAACTGAATCCGGCAGTAGTTACAGTGGTACAACCTGCCGCCCAGCAGACCCTGCACGACGCTTGACACGGTCTTGATTACCGGGTCGATTTTGTCGGGGGCAATCCGTCGCGATACCTTGTGCGTATGGCACCGTGGACATTGCACGTACGCGGTCGGCTTCAGCGTAAACTCTCTCGGCGTCTGCTCTTTAATGCCACACTTGCGGCATTGTAAGACCTGACGATAGAAAAAGCGTTGATACCACTTACGGTGCTGGCGCGTCAAACGCCCGCCGCATTTTGCACAGACCGACATGAAGGATTCGTATCCCATGGTATTCCAGAATCGCAATCAACACAACCGTGTCCCCCAGAAACTTGCCAAACCGAGCAACCCCAATGTGCTCTGAGGTTTGCGTTTGTCCTCAGAAAAGGCGACAATGAAGGTTTCCCTCAGGCCAACCGATGCTGAAGAGGATCTCTGTGCATGGTGCTCGCCAGCACAATCTTCGCAATATTGACGTCGAAATCCCCCGCAACAGCCTCACCGTCATCACCGGGTTGAGCGGCTCAGGGAAATCCTCGCTCGCCTTCGACACCATCTATGCCGAAGGCCAGCGGCGCTATGTGGAAACCCTCTCGGCCTACGCGCGGCAGTTCCTGGACCAGATGGAGCGCCCGGACGTGGACTCGATCGAAGGACTAAGTCCCGCCATATCAATCGAGCAGAAGACCACCAGCCGGAGTCCCCGCTCCACCGTCGGAACCATTACCGAGGTCTACGACTACCTGCGGCTCCTCTACTCTTCGATCGGCATCCCCCATTGCCCGGTCTGCGGCAACCCCATCTCGTGCCAGACCACCGAGCAGATCCTGCAACACGTCCTCGCCCTGAAACCGGAGGATCGGATCATGATCCTCGCGCCGATCGTCCGGGGACGTAAGGGAGAGTACAAAAAGGAGCTGGAAAGGCTGCCGCGCCTAGGCTTCGTGAGGGCCCGCATCGATGGTATTCTTCGTACACTTGACGAAGAAATAGTGCTGGACCGACGCAAGAACCACACCATCGAAGTGCAGGTGGACCGCCTGCAAATCCGGCCGGGGATCGAGACCCGCCTGGAGGCCTCTATAGCCAACGCAGCCAAACTGGCCGATGGACTGGTGATCGTAGCGGTCGTGAACGGACCCGAACGGCTCTATTCGCTGAAACTGGCCTGCACCGAGTGCGGCACCAGCGTGCCGCAAATCGAACCCCGGTCGTTTTCCTTCAACAGCCCCTACGGCGCCTGCGAAACCTGCCACGGGTTGGGACAACGCTGGAGATTCGCCGCGGAAAAGGTAATTGTCGATCCGCGTAAACCGCTGCTCGAAGGCGGTCTCGGACCCGGAGCCGGTTCTTCCGTGATGGCCCTACGGCTGAACGAAGCCGCCCGGCTATTCAAATTTAAGCTGAGCACGCCATTTGAAAAGTTTCCCGCCAAGACCCGCAAATTAATCATTGAAGGCGGTAGCGAGTTTCCGGGGATTCTCAATATTCTCCAGGATTCCTTCGACAATGGGTCGGAAGAATACCGCGACTGGCTGACCGAATACACGTCGGCGGTAGAGTGCGAAGCGTGTTTGGGGAAACGGCTCCGTCCCGCCAGCCTGGCGGTGCGGGTGAAAGGTTCTTCCATCGCGGACATCACCGAGATGCCCGTCTCTCGCGCGCTCCTGACGGTTGGCGGCTGGGAACTGAACGAGCGGGAAACCCAGATCGCAGGCCGCGTGCTCGACGAGATCCGGCGTCGGCTCGAGTTTCTCATGTCGGTTGGACTGCACTATCTAAGCCTGCACCGGTCGTCCGCCACGCTGTCCGGCGGAGAATCGCAGCGTATCCGGCTGGCCACGCAGATCGGGTCGAAGCTGCGCGGGGTGCTGTACGTGCTCGACGAACCCTCTATAGGCCTCCATCCGCGCGACAATGACCGGCTGCTGGAAACCTTGGCCCAACTGCGGGATATGGGCAATACCGTGCTCGTGGTGGAACACGACGCCGAGACCATCGAACGTGCCGACTATGTCATCGATCTGGGTCCTGGCGCCGGCCGCCTGGGCGGCGAACTGGTGGCTTGCGGAACCCCGGAGGAGATCCGGCGCAATGCAAAGTCGCTGACCGGACGCTATCTGTCGGGAGCTCTCGAAATCCCCGTCCCCCCGGTTCGCCGGCGCCCTAACGGCAACAGCCTGAAGGTCTCCGGCGCGACCGAGCATAATTTGAAGAACGTCGACGTGGAGATTCCGCTGGGACTCTTCACCGTGGTGACCGGGGTCTCGGGCAGCGGAAAGTCGACGCTGATCAACGATATCCTGTACCGGTCACTCGCCAAAGAAATATATGGCTCGCACGACGATCCCGGCGCACACGAATCGATCTCCGGCCTCGAGCTGATCGATAAAGTGATCCGCATCGACCAGACCCCCATCGGCCGCACGCCGCGCTCCAATCCGGCCACCTACACCGGATTGTTCTCGCCCATCCGGGACCTGTACGCCATGCTCCCCGAATCCCGCGAGCGCGGCTACAAGCCGGGACGCTTCAGCTTCAACGTCAAAGGCGGCCGGTGCGAGGCGTGCCAGGGCGACGGGCTCAAGCGCATCGAGATGAACTTCCTGCCCGACGTCTATGTCACCTGCGACGTCTGCCGGGGCAAGCGCTACAACCACGAAACCCTGCAGGTTAAATATAAAGGCTACTCGATCGCCGACCTCCTGGAGTCGACCGTCGAAGAAGCGCTGCCGGTGCTGGAGAATCATCCGCAGATCCGGCCCAAGCTGCAAACTCTGCTCGATGTCGGGTTAGGCTACATTCACCTGGGTCAATCGTCGACCACGCTCTCGGGAGGGGAGGCGCAACGCATCAAGCTCGCTAAGGAATTGAGCAAGCGGCAGACCGGCAAAACATTCTATGTCCTCGATGAGCCGACCACCGGCCTCCACTTCGACGACGTCCGCAAACTGCTCGATGTTCTGCAGCGCCTGACGGACCTGGGAAACACGGTCGTGGTAATCGAGCATAATCTGGATGTGATCAAAACTGCTGATTGGGTGATCGACCTCGGTCCGGATGGGGGCGAATACGGAGGCCGCATTGTAGCTAGCGGAACGCCCGAGCAACTGCTCCGCTCCAAGAAAAGTTTCACCGCCGAAGCGCTGCGTAAGGTGCTCCCCGTGGGACAGGCTCTAGCTTGTCCGGTGATCCTCTAGCTTGCCCGGAAAACGATGAGCAGCCGCTACCCATTCAAACCGATGGACCTCTCCGGGCTCCGCACCGTGTCTCTCGCGCAGCGCGGAGGCAAAGTGAAGGTGGCCGATTTCGCGCAGCCTTACCGGCGAGGGTCCGGCATACCAGGCCTGCTCGGTTCCCTGCCCCGAATCCTGGCGGGCGAAGACTTCCGCGCGGTGGTCCACGCCATTCTGGAGGCTCGCATTCGCGGACGCCAGATCATCTGGGGCATGGGGGGCCACGTCATCAAGTGCGGTATGGCCCCGATCCTCTCGGACCTGATGCGCAGCGGTCTGGCGACGGCCTTCGCCATGAACGGATCGGCCTCCATTCACGACTTCGAAATCGCCCTCGCGGGACATACCAGTGAAGATGTCGAGGCGGTGCTGCCCGACGGCAGCTTCGGCTCGGCCGAGGAGACTGGAAGCGAGATGAACCATGCCATCCGTGCCGGTGTGGCGGACGGCCTGGGTCTCGGCGAATCCCTGGGACGCGCCCTGAATTCGCTCGAAACCCACGATTCCCTGCTGCTGAACGCGTATCGCAACTCCACGCCAGTGACCGTACACGTGGCCATCGGCACCGATACGCCCCATACCCATCCGGCAGCCGATGGAGCCGCGATTGGCGCGGCCAGCCTGCGGGACTTCCAGTTGCTCTGCTCCATCGTTGCGGGACTCAACGACGGCGGAGTGTATCTCAACGTCGGGTCGGCCGTGGTGATGCCGGAGGTTTTCCTGAAAGCCGTGTCCGCGACCCGCAATCTCGGCCACCCCCTGCAGCGCTTCACCACCGTCAATCTCGACTTTCTGCAACACTACCGTCCGCGGATGAATGTGGTGCAGCGTCCGCACGCAGCGAGCGGAGGCCGGGGTTACGCCCTGACCGGTCATCATGAAATCATGCTGCCCCTGCTCGCCGCGGCATTGATTGAGGGCGAAGCGTGAGCGAGGAAGATCCTTCCACGCAGCCGGAGAATGAAACTGCCGGAGGGTCGTTCCCGGAAGTCCCACCGGACGAGGGCGTCCGCCCCATCGCGCGAGATGAGGTCTTCTGGGGCTGGCACGATTTCTTCCTCTTCCTCTTCATCACCGTGATGTCGCTCGCCATGGCCATGCTGGCCGCAGCGGGCATCCGGCACGTTCTGCATCTCTCCGAAACCCGCATGAACATCGCGCTCGTGATCGGACAGTTCGCTGCCTACGGGGTCTCCTTCACCTGTCTGAAGCTGATGTTCCAGGCGGAATACGGCGAGCCGCTGCTGAAGTCGCTGCGCTGGCTGCCGTCCAGGATCGCGCCCGGTACGCTGGCCACCATCGGACTCGGTCAGGCCTTCACGCTCGCGATACTCGGCTCGCTGCTGAGCGTTCCGCAAACCGAGAGTCCCATGACCCGCCTGATGTCGGATCGTCCGACCTCGATCGTGATCGCACTGTTAGGCGTGACAGCTGCGCCGCTAGCCGAGGAACTTGCCTTTCGTGGTCTGCTGCAGCCCCTCATGATTCGCTTGATCGGCGTGGTCCCCGGAATCCTGGGCACGTCGGTTTTATTCGGCGCCATGCACTTTGAGCAGTACGGGTCGTGGCAATCGGTGCTCCTGATCACTCTCGCCGGCGCGGGATTCGGCGGCATGCGGTACGCGACCGATTCGACCAGAGCCTCGGCGATCATGCACGCCGGGTACAATTCGGCGCTTTTCATTATCTTTTTCACTCAGAAAGGTCCACCCCATTAATGGTTGAAACCATCCAGTGGACAGACGCGGGAGTGGTCATGATCGACCAGACGCGTCTGCCCTTTGCAGAAGAATTTGTTACCTGCCGCACTTACAACGAGGTCGCCAGGGCCATCCGCGACATGATTATCCGCGGCGCTCCCGCGATCGGAGTCGCCGCTGCAATGGGCGTCGCGCTCGGCGTCCTGCACGCGGACGAGGCCAACCTCGACGCCGACTTCGAGCGCATCTGCCAGACCCTGGCCGCCACGCGCCCCACCGCGGTGAACCTGTTCTGGGCGATCGACCGGATGAAGCGCAAATTCGCGGCAGTGCGCCGGCAGCCGCTCGCGGAGATCCGGCGGACGCTGGTGGCTGAAGCCCAGGAAGTCAAACGCGAGGACATCGCGATCTGCGAAGCGATTGGCCGGAACGGAGCGATCCTGGTCCCGGACAACAAGACCGTCCTCACCCACTGCAACGCGGGCGCGCTCGCCACGGCCGGATACGGGACCGCACTGGGCGTGATCCGCGCGGCGGTCTCGGCAGGTAAGCACATCGACGTCTTCGCCGACGAGACCCGTCCGTTTCTGCAAGGCGCGCGCCTGACGGTGTGGGAACTGCAGCAGGACGACATTCCCGCAACCCTGATCACCGATAACATGGCCGGTCATTTCCTGAAATCGGGCCGGATCGGCTGCGTGGTGGTGGGTGCGGACCGCATCGCCGCGAATGGTGACGTGGCCAACAAGATCGGAACCTATTCGGTCGCCGTACTGGCGAAGGAGAACGGCGTCCCCTTCTACGTGGCGGCGCCGATCTCCACACTCGACCTGACGCTGGTGTCCGGCGACCAGATCCCCATCGAGCAGCGCAACGCGTCGGAAGTGACGCATGTGTTCGGAGTACCGGTAGCGCCAGAGGAAACTTTAGTGCAGAATCCGGCATTCGATGTAACGCCGAACCGCTACGTCACAGCCATCATCACGGAGCGCGGAGTCGCCCGCGCCCCGTATGAAGAGTCGTTGCGCGGCCTGGCTAACCTTGCGTTCGAAGACGGCCAGGCTCCAGAAGAACGTGTGGAGTAGGCCTTTTGGCCTGCTCCGGCCCGCAAGAACCGGATTCCGTTCAATGTGCCGGATCACTCGGTTGAGTTCCGAAGAGCCTCCACGTCAGAAAGGAAACGGCTTCTTGTGATCCCCACATCTCGTTCGCAGGCCAAAGGCCTACTCCACCAGATCCAACAGATTTTTCTCACCTAACAGGCTCAAGCCTGTCAGACCAGGATTCAGCGGCCGTGCCGCGTTTCAGTAGTAACCTTGAATCCCGCGGGCACCTGGAACAAAGTAGCATCGGGCTCGGTCCGCGTGATGTTGGTCAGCTTGAAAACACTTTCGCCCATGCGAGGATCCGTGTGCTTGCTCATCACCACAGTCTGCAGATCCTTCGAGTACCAGGTCTCGGATACGACCTTAATCTCATGTTCGTTGCCGATGCTGCCGGCTGCGATGGTGTGGGTGATGCGCGTTCCGTCCGCCATGACCCCCTCCATCATTTGCGAGCCCAGCGATTCCACCGTCTCGCCCATGTGTTGCGGCCTGGTGCGAGTCTCGGCCTGCGGCGCAGCCGAAGTGGAAGCCGGCGGATTTCCCCGCGGACCGCGCTGGTGTTGCGGCATGTTGGATACCATGTCGGTCTTGCTGTCCATGGAGATGACATGCGACGTTCCCGCCACCGGATCGCGCAGGAACACTATAGTCTTGCTCGTTCCGGTCGACACGGGTCCCAGCCTGTCCATGGCTTGCTGGCGATAAGTGCGACCCTGGCTATCGCGGGCGACGGTGGCATTCACGCTGCGGTTAATGTGGCTGCCGTCCGACAACGTTTGCGTACTGGTGCTGACGATCTGCGCCGTGAATGGCGATCCGGTCACGGTTCGTCCGTCGATACCTCCTCTGAACTCGCCGGGAGGGCCGCCGTGTCCCCACATTGGAGGAGGGCCGCCCGGTCCATGGGGAGGTGGGGGTCCGTCAGGACTTTGGGCTACTGCCGCGGTTACTGCGAGCAGCAGGGCCGAGCTGAATAATAGAGTCTTTTTCATAGCGTTTCTGGATCTCTTTCCTTTAAGATAACCGCTTGCTAACGCGCGCGGCTCAGTAATGATTCCCTTTTAATACTGCTCAACGATGCGGATCGCCCGCGGCCATCCATCCATTCCTAAAAGAATCTCGGCTTTCGCGCCGTTGCCATCCGCGTCGACACCCATCATTTCCAGATCCTCGGCGCTTAAATCCACCGGTAACACCGTCGCGTCATCCAATGGGAGAGCGGGATCGGCGTATGGCAGGCTCACGAAACCCGCAGGCACGGCCTGGTCGTAGTCATAAATTGGGGACGCATGCGCGGCATGGTCCCGCATCCGCAGCGAAGGCAGCCACAGGATGCAGGTGACGGCGACGGCAACCGCCGCCAGGGTGTTGGCCCATGCCAACCATCGCGACCCGAGGAGCGTCATTCTTTCCGGCCGCGCTTGCTTCCACCCGAGGTGATCGATACGGCCCACGAGCAGCGCTACGGCCGTCTCTTCGGGCCGGAATTCGACTCGCGGGCACTGCACCATCGCGATCTCCTGGCTTAAATTCGCTAAACGCATCCACTTTGCTTCGCAGTCGCCGCAGGCGTGCCGGTGGCGGCGAACGGCCTCGTCGCGATCCGCCGGAAGCTCTCCGTCGAAGGCCAACAAAAGATCCGCTTCAGAAACATGTTCAGACATCGTCACGCGCCCGTCCTATCTGCGCGAGGGCTTCGCGGATCATATCCGCAACTTTAGTTACACTGACGCCGAGCGCCCCGGCAATCTCGCGGTAACGCAGGCCTTCCGCCCGGAGATGGAGACACTGACGCTGTTCGTCCGGCAGCGCACTGACTGCGCTACGCAGACACTTCACTTTTTCGAGATGCAGAACCCGCTGCTCGGGCGTATCGCCCGGGGCCCTCGAAAACGCCGCCTCCGGACGGTCTTCGATCGAATCCACGTTACGGCCGTGCCAGCAGCGGCGACGGTCGCGGACCAGGTTATGAGCCACGCGAAAAACCCAACCACTCAAATTCTGATCCTGCAGGTCCGGATGTGCGGACAGGTGCCGGTGGAGGCGCAGGAACGCTTCCTGCACAACTTCCTCAATCTCGGGCGGATTCACACCGAGGCTGGCCACATAGCGTCCCAGAGGTTCGCGCAGTTCCCGGAACAGGCTCACGGTCTGGAGCCGCGCAGCCTCGCGTCCACGGCCTCTGGAAACCTCGATCTCCACACCTAACGCCGTGGTCCTGATATCCATGCCCTTACTTAAGATAACGAGGCACCCGGCGATTTTTCGGGGAAAAGTTGTTAAGCAAAGTAAACTTGTGGGCGGACGCCCTGCCCTTTGGACCCTCTGGGAACCTTGACTGCTAGCGACACTAGCTGCAAAAGTTTTGAATTCCGGGTGCTTTGCGCTAGACTCACAGGGTGCATCTCACCTAAATGTTCTCCACCTATTCTGTTGGGAAGACCGGCAGCCTTGCCGCGCTGTTGGGCTTGCTGGCTGCTATGCCGGCTGCGGGACAATTCGTGCAGGATCCACCGCCCATACTCTTCTTTCTTTCGACCCTTCTCAAAGTCAGAAAGAACATTCCCTACGAGGTCTGGGGGGAAGTGAAGTTCCCGCCCAACCGGGACGTCGGTCCGGCCAAACAGGGCAAACATTGGTTCATTTTGGCGGAAGCCGCGAACGGCGCCGATATGGTGGCGGAATGGAACAAGATCAAGCCGGTGTTCCTGCAGAACGGGTGGAACCTCGTCAAAGAATATCGGACGGGCGGATTGTTGGAGGTGCTGCACTACGCGAAGAACGGCGTCGAGGCTTGGGCGAACGTCGACAACGACTTCGCGAATTTTCGACTGGACGTGATCGAAATCGCGCCGCTGCCCTTTACTCTCACGCTCGCCCCGCCTGCCGCGACGCCCGAGAAAATCGCACCCGATAAGGGAGACTTTCCGTATCTGTCGCCGCTCCCCGGGTCGAAGTTTCATCGCGGCTTTGCGGATAACGCACCTTTTCGGGTGACGCCGCCGGGCGCCGAACAGGCGGAGGTGGTGGCGAACGGAACCATCAATCGCGACTACGATCTTCCGGAGATTTCGAACGTGCTGCTGTCCGCGGCGTATCGCGACGCGCTCACCAAAGGCGGCTGGGTGATCGTGCAGGAATCGCCCGGCGTCATTCGGGCTCATTACGCGCAAAGGGGCCGGAACATCTGGGCCATGGTGTCGCCGAACCCAGGCGGGTACGGTATCGCGGTGGCAGACGCGGGGTTGGTCGACCTCGGGGCAACCTTGACGAAGGTGTGCCACGTCGCGCTCTACGGCGTGTTGTTCGACTTCAACAAGTCGACCTTGCAGCCGTCTTCCGACGCGGCACTGCAACCGGTGGAGAAGATGATGGCGGCGGATAAGACGCTGAAGCTGGAGATCCAGGGTCACACCGACAACATCGGCAACGACGCCTATAACCAGACGCTTTCTGAAGCGCGGGCGAAGGCGGTCGTGACGTGGCTCACGCAACACGGCGTCGCCGCGGACCGGCTCACCGCCAAGGGCTACGGCAAGACCAAACCCGTCGCCGACAACGGCAGCGACGAAGGGCGCGCAAAGAATCGTCGGGTCGAGATCGCCGATCCGAGATGCTCGCCCAAAGGCAATTAGAATCGGCGCGAGGCGACGCTAGCTGCCTCCCTGGGTCGCGCGGCTCCAGCCGATCTCGGGGCATTCGAAAACTGCACCAATGGACGAAAACCGGCGCTATCGGAGTCCCGAGAGCCGCTCCGCGGAGTGATGTACGATAGCCCCGCTTACCAGCGATCATTTGCTGCGGTGTGCCTGACGTTGGCCACTGCGAGCCAATGTCGCAAGCCATTGCAAGCGCGACCCGCGCAGCTAACCGGCAGTCTCGACCCGAGCGAAGTGAGGCTATCTGCCTGGACTACGGACTCCATCCCCCGCTCAATGCAATGATGCGAAACCTGCGGAAAGAATGGGAAGGTATCGTTCTCAGGACCACAGGACGCGCGTGAGGAACTCGATCGGGTTAGGATGCTCGTGCCGCGTTGCTTCGCGGGCAAAGGGTCCGTCAACATTGTTTTGGCTGCGACGGGCGATCTGCAACACAGTCAATACTTCGATAGAGTGGAGTGCAAAGGCACAGACTGAAGTCTGTCTTGCAGGCACAGGAGGGTGAAACTTGAAACAGTGCGCCGTTACACAGGCGCAAACCGACCAGAACGAAGACGTGGCAATGAGAAAGCTAATACATCAACGGCCCCGTCGTTGTAGACTTAATTGGTGCGCAAGGCTCAATCTGGGTCGAACGTGAAAAGGGAATAAGGGAATATGGAGAGAATCATCTGGATTCCATGGCCGGAAGCGGAGGCGGGCGAATTCATTGAGCGATCCGAACAGTGGCAGACCGCCTCACCCAAGAAGGGCTTCGCCATCATCACGTACGGCCCGGGCACCGTTAGTGACACCTTGCGAGAAATGCGTACTGGATCGATTTACATGCGGGGCCATGGTATGCCGGGCAGTCCGTTCGTGACCACGCATGGCAAAGCCTTGCATATCGCCCGTTCCATCGATCGCATCATCGAGATGGGTTTGCAGAAAACATTCACGGGGAAGATCAAGTTCTATAGTTGCTACAGCGCAGTTGATAGCGTTCAGAAGATACGTTCCGAACGCGTCACTGTGCCCAAGGTCAAACTCGGTCCGCTGAAATTCGGTTCGAAATCTGTAATTCAGGACGTTGACAAAAGCTTCTTTGAAGGCTCACGTGATTGTCTGGCCCGCCGCGGAGCGGCCTATTTCCGAAGTCAGGGCTTCACGAGTTGCGTTTTCCAAGGCTATAGCGGTCCTCTCTCGGGCAAGATGGAACAGAAAACTGACGAAGAACTCGCCAAAGGCCATTACCACAAGCACTGCCTGACAATCACCTTCAACGAAGGCACGCCAGTCAGCGGTTCCGATATGGCGAGCGTTGGCCGCCGTGCCAGCGCAGCCCGCTCCGACTTCTAGTCTAGGCTAGACTGGTATGGAATAGCCTATTGGGCGCCTTCTTTCGGCAAAGTCGCTGGACGACATGACGGCAGCACCTATCGCTACGACGTCTCCCCCGACGGCCAACGCTTCCTGATCGTGCTGCCGTCGCTGCGAGGCAGGAGACCGCTCTATTGATATGAGACACGGCTGTAGCGTATTAGAACTAACAGGTGCATGGCAGGCTCCCCGGAGTCAAACCACCAGTCCCCAATCCAGGAACACGCGCAGCAGGAAGAGATTCAGCGCGAGGACCCCAAGCACCACGGCCGTAAAATCGAAATTTCTCTCGAACCTCCGGGCGACAGCCGGAAACGCGGCGAATAATGCCAGGGAATAACGCACGCTGCTGGTAAAACCCGGATCGGTGTTCCTGGTGGCAATCAGGCAGAACGCCGCCGCGCTGTAGAGCCTGTATTCCAGCGGGACGCGAGCCAGATACCCGGCTGCCAGCACCAACACCAGCGTCCCGAAATTGAGCAGCAACAGAGAATCTCCTCCGTGCGCCAACCGCCAGAGGGCTGCGCCGATGGCGACCCAGGGCATCGAGGTCTTGATGTTCCAGTACACTTCGTTAATGCGGGTCATCGACGGAAAATGATTTACCCACAGCCAGATCTGGAACGCTGCCGCACCCACTCCCGCAAGACCGGCGGCAGTTACCGCCCGCCAGTCGCGATAACGCCACCCCAAATAGAGAATGGGTACCATCGTCAGACCGCCGAACGCTTTGGCGCAACCCGCAATCATTCCCAGCAGCCCGGACGCCGCCCATCCGCGCCGGTACCCAAAGTAGAGACTCCACACCGTGAGGGCCAGCAGCAGGGAATCCGCGTACCCGCAGAAGAACACGAACCCGTCGGGAAACAAACCCCAGAGCAGCACGGCGCGAAAGGCGTTGCGCGGCGACGTGTGCAGCTCAAACAACTGAATCGCACCCCAGAAGAGAAAAAAAGTCGCGATGGTCGTGACGAGCAGGGCGGAGAGCAGATCCCAATGTGTGATCAACGAAAACAGGCGGATCAAGGCAGGATAGAGAGGATAGAAACCCGCCGATCGCACGTCATAGCCGTAATTCGCAATGTGGATATACCAGAACGTGTCGAAACGTTCCCATACGCCGAACAGCGCATACATCACTGGATGTTCGCCCCGCTGCATCAGGGCCTCAGGGCGAATCGAGCGGCGGATTTGCTCCGCATTGAGGAACAAGAACGGAGACATCGCGGCCGCAGCGAGGGAGTAGAACAGACGCAGCGAAACGGTCAAGGCCAAAGCCCTCTTAGCGGGTCCCCAGCTCGACGTCGCGGGTGCAGTGGATCCTGCGGCCGGTGCCGCTGTTGCAGTCGTCATCACTCGGCCTGGTTCGATGTTATATGTCCCGAAGTATGTACGACAAGACTGAAATAGTTAGTAAATGAATAACTACCTTGGTATAGACTCCGGCTGCCCCTCTCTTCCCCACAGACTAAGCTAGAAGTATGAAGGCTCGTTTGCCGGATCGGCCGGGCCGGGGACTGCGCATCGTTCTCCTCCTCGGCTTTGGCGGACTCCTTGCTATGCTTCTCATCGCCGGCTTTGAAGCGCTGTCAACGCTCCAGCAGCTGCATGCCGACGAACAAACCTCGCGACAGATTTTTCTCACCCGCAATCGCTACCTGTTGGAGTTCCGCTCGACGCTCGACGTCTACGGCAATCGCATCGACGAATACTTCCTCAGCTACAATCCGGACATTCAAAACAGCGCGGCCAACGATTTTGCAATCCTGGCCAGGCGGATCGACTCGAGTCTCAAGGCATATCCCGCCCGGCGCCAACCCGAGGAGCAGCAACTGCTCGATACCATGCAGAAAACGCTCGCCGAGCAGGAAGCGTCGTTGAATACAGCCTTATCCGAAGACCACCGCGGCGACCCCGAACAGATGAACCGCATGCTTTACAAAGAAGTGATGCCGCGAAATCAGCGCCTGATTTCAGCCATCGAAAAGGTGGAACTCTGGAACCAACACGAGTTCGGCACCTCTGGCGCCGCCATGCTGCAAAGCTTCAGCCGGTATGAGACCCACCTCTCTCGGCTGCTGCTCATCGTACTGAGCTCGGGACTGCTGCTATCCATCGGCAGCATCGTCTACATCACGCGCCAGGACCGGGAGGCGCGCCGCCGCTATGCTGAGTTACTGGAGAGCCGTAACGCGCTGTCCCGGTTTCCGTCCAGTCTGCTCGATGCCCAGGAGGAAGAGCGACGCTCTATATCACGCGAACTTCACGATGAAGTGGGCCAGTCCCTCGGCGCGCTCCTGGTGGACGTCGGACGCCTCAAAGCGACGATTCCGGCCGACAATGCCGACGCTCAGGAAAAACTCGCCCAGATCAAAACGACGGCCGAAAACACCGTCAATGCAGTCCGCAATATTGCGCTCCTGCTGCGCCCTTCCATGCTGGACGACCTCGGGTTGATTGCGGCCATCGAATGGCAGGCGCGCGAAATATCGCGGCGTTCGACCATGGAAGTCGAGGTCGAGACGCCGGCGGGAGTGAGTGTCTCCGATAGCCTGGCGGAAGACTACAAGATTTGCATCTATCGCGTCACTCAGGAAGCGCTCAACAACGCTGCCCGGCACTCCGGAGGACGGCGCGCCTGGGTCCAACTCGAGCAAACCGCCGAACACATCGCCGTCACCATTCGTGACGATGGCCACGGGTTCGATTCCCACAAGACACGCGGTCTCGGTCTGCTCGGCATGGAAGAGCGCGTGCGAAGGCTGGGAGGCAAGCTCGAAATCACTTCCCATCCCGGCGCTAACTCCAGCCAGGGTACCGTGCTGAGGGCCGAGCTTCCCTTGCAGGCGAAAAGCTGATGCCGAAAGAGACCCGCGTTCTGCTCGCCGACGATCACCGGTTAATGCGCAGCGGCTTACGGCTGGTGATTGCGCAGCATCCCGGATTCACTGTGGTGGGCGAAGCGGACGACGGGCGGCAGGCCGTGGCCCTGGCCGAATCGCTCAAGCCCGATGTGATCGTCATGGATATCGGGATGCCGAACCTCAATGGCATCGAGGCCGCTCGCCAAATCAACGAAAAGCATCCTGAGACCGCGATCGTCATGTTGAGCATGCACTCCGACGAAGGCTACGTGTTGCGCGCCCTCAAAGCCGGAGCCCGCGCCTACCTGTTGAAGGATTCGGCGGAGGAGGATCTCACGCAGGCCATTGAGGCCGTGCGTGACGGAAAGTCGTTCTTCAGCCCCGCGGTGAGCCGGGTGCTCCTCCAGGATTACATGCGTAAACTGCAGCGCGTGGGCGCGGAGGATTCCTACGACTTGCTGTCCGCCCGCGAGCGCGAGATCCTGCAACTCGTGGCCGAAGGCAAGTCCAGTAAAGAGATCGCGACTCTGCTGAATCTGAGCACGTATACCGTTGAAACACATCGCTCCAATATCATGCAGAAACTCAATTTGAAAGGGATACCTGAACTCATCCTGTATTCAGTCCGTAAAGGGCTGATTTCTTGAGTGGCCGACACGCAACTACCGACTCGTCGGGGCTCGCAATACCCGAACGTCGGGACAAACCTCTTTTAGCGAGCCGCGTCTCATATACCAGAGGCAGTTAAAGGGCCTCAATCCCTGGAGGTAATGTGAAATCGTTTGAATTCTTGAAAACTGCGAAGCGCACTCGTGTAGCCGTACTTTGCACGCTGTTGGTCGGTGGAGGCCTGGCCGTTGCGGCCGCCGGGGTGTCGCTCACCGCCCCGCATATCAATCTCAAAGTAGCAAGTGCAAATGAAGGGCCGAGCCGCATCACGATGGCCCCGGCTGCGAAGATCGCAATGCCGTCCGTGGTCAAAATCTCGGTATCGAAAGTAGTGAAATCGTCCGGTATGCAAATGCCGGATGGCATGGAAGACAATCCGCTGTTCCGCCAGTTCTTCGGCGGCAATGGAATGCAGCGGCAGGCTCCGCAGTCTCATCGGGAAGGCGGACTCGGTTCGGGCGTCATCGTTAGCCCGGATGGTTATATTCTTACCAACAATCACGTCATCGACGACGCCACTGACGTTCGGGTCACCCTCGCGGATCGCCGCGAATTTAAGGGCCGCGTAATCGGAAAAGACGCCAAGATCGATCTCGCGGTGGTCAAGATCGATGCGAACAACCTGCCGGCAATCACGGTGGGTAACTCTTCGAAGATGCAGATCGGCGACTGCGTTCTCGCTATCGGCAACCCCTATGGCGTAGGCCAGACGGTGACGATGGGAATCATCAGCGCCACCGGCCGCGCCGGGCTCGGCATCGAAGACTATGAAGACTTCATTCAGACCGACGCAGCCATCAATCCCGGAAATTCCGGTGGAGCGCTGGTCAACGATCGTGGTGAACTCGTCGGAATCAACACCGCCATTCTGGCTGAAGGAGGCGGCGGCAATCAGGGTATCGGGTTTGCAGTGCCGGTGAATCTGGCGCGGCAGGTGATGGACCAGATCGTGGAGCATGGACATGTGGTCCGGTCCTATCTGGGTGTGTCGGTCCAGGCGGTTACGCCGGATATCGCCAAGGCAATGAACTTGCCCAGCCCCGACGGTGCACTGGTAAGCCAGGTATCGGAGGACAGCCCCGCGGCGAGAGCCGGTTTGAAGGAAGGCGATGTGATCCTCGCGATCAACGGTACTCCGGTGAACGAGTTCAACCAGCTCCGCATGACCGTTTCGATGATGAATCCGGGTGACACCGCCAATCTCAAGGTGTTCCGCAATGGCCAAACCACTGAGTTTGCCGTCAAGGTTGCCGAGATGCCCGGCGAGAAGTTGGAAAAGGCGAGCGTCGATCACGATCATTCAGATAAATCGCTGGAAGGCGTGCAGGTCCAGGATCTGGATGCGCAAACCGCCCGTCAGCTCGGCTTGCCGGGCAGCACCAAGGGCGTCGTTGTGACCAATGTCGACCCTGCCAGCCAGGCAGCCGCTTCCGGACTCAAAGAAGGCGATGTGATCCAGGAAGTCAACCGCAAACCGGTGACGAATTCGCAGGAATTTGCGAGCGCGCTACACAAATCGGAAGGTGAATCGCTGCTCTTGGTGAATCGTGGAGGCAACAAGCTGTTCCTCGCGGTCTAACTTTCCTGTCTCAATTCTGTGTTGAGAATCTGCCTTGGCCCGGAGCAATCCGGGCCTTTTTTTGTGGCTTCAGGCGATCATTTCCCCTTTTCCACCAGCCCAATTAGCCGTCCGTGAATCGCCGCCAGCCTTTCGACATCGTACTTCACCACTTTGCGGTCATAAGTCATCAGCCCATTCACTTCGCCTTCGACATCCGTCGTCTGCGTATAAACGGCCGCGGACAAGCCGTCGTGAATCAGCGCCTCGAGCTTCTCCACCACATCCTGGTAAGCCGAATTGAGTCCTGCCTGGTCGGTGTACGTCTTATAGCCCCAATTACGCTTGCTCCCCCAAAGATGCCCCTCCACCGGCCAGCCCAACCCTCCGAACTCGCCCAGCACCGAAGCCCGGCCCTCGATAGCCGGAAACATGTCGGGACCGGGATAACTGTGCATGTCCCTCATATCGCCGTAACCGCGGTCTTCCCAACCACTCGGCCCGTCCACCAGCCGCGACGGATCCAGTTGCTTGGCCAGGTGAAGAATATCGTTAGTCGCGTGCTGTCCCCAACCTTCGTTGAACGGCACCCAGGCCACGATACACGGATAGTTCTGTAAGTGGCCTATCAAGGCGCGTAACTCAGTGCGGAAGTCCGCATCCTCCGCGGGAGTGAAATCGGCGTCCACCGGAGCGCCCTTCTTCACGCCCGTCGGATGACTCTTCGACATGGCGCTCGGCATGTCCTGCCAGACCATAAAGCCCAGTTTGTCGCACCAGTAATACCAGCGCTCCGGTTCCACTTTGACGTGTTTCCGGCACATGTTGAAGCCCATTTTCTTCAGCATCTCGATGTCGTACCGCGAGGCTTCGTCGGTAGGTGCAGTGTACAAGCCATCCGGCCACCAGCCCTGATCCAGTGTCCCGATCAGAAACTTCGGACTGCCATTTAGAAATATTCGCGTGACTCCCGCCTCGTCCTTGCGCACTTCCACTTTGCGCATCCCGAAGTAGCTCGTCACCTCATCTCCGGACTTCAGCTTGATATCCAGATCGTACAGCGTCGGGTTCCCGGTGGACCAAAGTTCCATCGCGCTCAGCGCCAATATTGCCTCGGAATTCAAGGCGCCGGTAACATGTCCAACATCCTTTCCATGCAGCTTCGCGGTCGCCGTAAAGTCCCCCGAGCCGCTGCCCCGCGCGGTGATCCTCAACTGCTTGCCGTCGACGTCCGGAATGAGCGTGAGCTCGTCGATATGCGCCGCTGCTACCGGTTCGAGCCACACCGTCTGCCAGATTCCGGACACCGCGGTGTACCAGATGCCGCTGGGATCGAGTACCTGCTTGCCTCGCGGATGCACTTCCGTATCGGTGGGATCCCAAACCGCGACCACTATCTCCTGTGCGCCGGTGCCAGGCTTCAACTCGTCCGTGATGTCGAAGGTGAATGGATCATAGCCGCCCTCGTGTTGGCCGGCGGCCTTTCCGTTGACCCACACCTCGGTGCGCCAATCCGACGCACCGAAATGCAGCAGCATCCGGCCGCCTTTCGCCGGTGCTGCACTGAATGTTCGCCGGTACCACAGCCGCTGTGCCGGCGTGAGCGTCCGCTTCACGCCCGACAGCGCCGACTCCACCGGATACGGCACGAGAATCTGGCCGCCATATTTATCCGGACGAGCCGCGTCTTTCGGCTGGATTGCATATTCCCACAGGCCATTGAGGTTGGTCCAATTTGGACGCTGCATCTGCGGCCGCGGGTATTCGCGCCAGGCATTCGACGGCGTGACCTTGGCGGTCCATTGCGTGGTCAGCGGCGAGTCCGCCGCCTTCCAATCGGCAGCGGATAGAATCGCCGGTACCAGAGCTAGGATTCGGAGAGCCTTCATCTCAGATATCATATGCGACTATGGACCGCCGTCGATTTCTTTCGCTCGCCGGCCTCGGCATCGCCACGCCTTCCAGATCGGGAAGACCAAACTCAAAATCACCAGTGTCCGCCTGGTAAATATCCAGCCGCGGCATCCCGCACCCGCGTACCAACCCGCCCCGGGCAAACTCCCGGGTTTCACCGTGGAGATCGCGACCGACAAAGGCGTCAAAGGCCACGCGCAGCGCCACGAGCGAACACGAGTATCGCCGCTATGGCTATCGCTACCTGCTGGAGCACAACGCGGCCGACATCTGGCAGGCCGATATCCTGGTGTGGCGGACTGACCGAACTGCGCCGCATTGCAGCGATGGGGTTGGCCTATGATATCCCGGTGATCCCGCACGTCGGCGGCTCGCGCGACAGCGTCCACTTCATCATGGCGACGACCAACGCGCCCTGGGCGGAATTCATGCCCCCGCCGGGAGGCCCGAAGGAAGTCTACCGGCAGTTCGAAGAAGAATACCAGATCACGCCAGGTCCTGAGGGGATTTATACGCGGCTCTCGGATGAGCCGGGGTTTGGCGGCGACTACGAAGTGGTGTGAACGGCTGTAGCTACCGGGCAGACCACGAAGAACGATGGTCTGCCCCGCGGTACGGCGGAAGTGGCCTTATCCAGCGCGGTGCCCGTCCCAATACCGCGCTGCCGACGCGTGCTCATTATCCCGCTTCCAGTTCTCCAGCCGCGGACCAGCCATGTGCGACGCACGTTTCCGCAGCGCCGCCATCTCCTCCGCACCCATCGGCTGGAACTGTTGCGCAATCCGCACATCATCCTCGATCTGCCCGATTGTCGTGCACCCCAGCGCCACACAATGCACCGGCAGGCTGAGCGCGTAGCTCAGGCATTCCTTCAAGTGCAGGTTCGACAGCAAACCGGCATTCGCGGTACTCTTCATCGCCTGTATGCCCATCCCGCGCTGCACCGCCACCGGTAGCACCATCTTCTCGAAACTAAGATACGACGGATCGGCCGCATTCAGCGGCATCAGAATGGTGTCGTACTTGTCGTAGTGCTTCAGCATCGCCAGGTGGACTGCGGGATCGTGGTGTCCCGTGAAGCCCATGAACCGGCACTTGCCCGCTTTTTTAGCCGCCTCGAATGCCTCGATCGCTCCCCCGGGAGCGAAGATCTGTTCCACCTCGCTCATCTCGCTTACCTGGTGGATCTGCCACAAATCGAGATAGTCGGTCTTGAGTGCGCGCAACGATTTCGCGAGATCCGCCTCGGCCCCCGCGCGGCTGCGCTCCGGCGACTTGGTCGTCAGGAAAATATTCTTGCGAAACGGCGGCAGCACCGCGCCGTAAACTTCCTCCGACTTACCGTTCCAATAGATCCGCGCACAATCGAAGTAATTGATGCCCAGTTCGTAGGCGCGCAGGGTGACCGCCTTGGCTTCCTCGAAGGTAATCAACGGGAAGCGTCCGCCGGCTTGACCGATCACCGTGAGCTTCTCGCCGGTCTTGCCGAACACCCGCTTCGGTATATCGCCGGCCTTCACCTGGTTAGTCGCTGCGGCACGAGCCGTTACTGACATGCCCGCCGCAGCTGAAGTAGTGAGAAAAGTTCTTCGCCTCATGATTGGTCTCATTATGTCAGAGGATGGCAGCGCGTGCACGACGGACTGGACGCTCCAATGTGATACTAGAGCTTAATGAGTAAAGGTCGAGAGATTCGCTGCTACGATTACGTCAACCATCCTTACGAGCAGGTTCGCGAGGCTCTAAGCAAGGACGCAATCGCGGTGTTTCAGTCAGCCACCAAAGCGGCCGCGTCGCGGGCCCAATCGGTCGCCGCGGAACTGCGCGTGGACATCGGCGGGATAGCGGTTGAAGCCGACATCAAAATCAGTTTGAAGAATATCGACGAGAGAGGACCTGAGGCGATGGCGGGTCCCGTCACGCGGTTGCAGCTCGAATGGGAAGCCGCGACGATGCCGCGTCTCTTCCCGTTCATGAAGGGAGACCTGGCCATCTATCCCCTGACGTCCACGGAAACGCAACTTGATTTCTCGGGTGTCTATGAGCCGCCGCTGGGCGCTCTGGGAAAAGCCGTGAACGCGATCGCCGGACACCGTATCGCTGAAGTGTCGGTGCACCGCTTTATTACCGACATTGCCGGCTACCTCCGCCACACTCTGGCCCACTCGTAACGCAGGCTTCAGCCTGTCCTTATGGGAGGCTGCCTCAAGAGCTCCCGTGTACCCGTAAATTCAAAACTTCATTCAGCGAACCCTGCCGGTAGCCTTGCAGATCCAGCGTGACGTACTTAAATCCCAGCTTCCGGAAAACTTCGGTAAGCTGGCCGGCCATCTCCAGGTTCAGCGCCCGAGGCAATTCCTCGCGAGCCACCTCGATCCGTACCAGCTCTCCATGAAATCGCACCCGGAATTGACGGAAGCCCAGGGCCTTCATCTCCTCTTCGCCGATTTCCACGGTTTTGATGGTCTGAATCGTGACCGGAGTTCCATACGGCACTCGCGAACTCAGGCACGCAGCCGCGGGACGGTCCCACGTCGGTAAACCCGCGCGGCGCGAGAGTTCCCGAATCTCGGCCTTAGTCAGCCCGGCTTCTACCAGAGGAGCTTTCACCTCGTGCTTCTTCGCCGCATTCTGGCCGGGACGGTAGTCCCCCAGGTCGTCCTGGTTAACGCCGTAGACCACGACCGGATTCCCATGCGCGCTGCGGTACTCGTCGAGGCGAGTGAACAGCTCGTCTTTGCAGTGGAAGCAGCGATTGGCATCGTTGCGGATGTAATCGGGATTTTCGAATTCGCGCGTCTCGATGTATTGATGCCGGATCCCGAATTGCCGCACAAACGATTCGGCATCGCGTTTATGGGATTCCGGGATCGACGCGGAGTCGGCCGTGATTGCCAAGGCGTTATCGCCCAGCGCCTGCGTGGCGGTCCATGCCAGATAAGCCGAATCCGTCCCGCCCGAAAAGGCTACGATGACCCGGCCCATTCGGCGCAACGATTCAATCAACGCTTCCTGCTTGCCAGCGAGCAAGTCCACGGACAGTGACGTCATACTCCTATTGTAATCGTGCCAGCCGCCAAAAACTTGGCGCGCATTCGTGCTGACGCTAGCGCGCGGGGACTCGACGAATCACCCGGCCGCCCATCTCATCCGGAGTAGACCGGATGAAAGAGCCCTGCGCCGGGACTGTCGCGGCCACCGGGGCGGACTTCCGCTTCCCGTGGGTTTCCCGCGGAGTCACCGCCATAGGCGGAACCTCGACAACATAGTCGTACACGCCCAGCCGCCGCTCAGTGGGCTGCGGGGGGATAACGGTGCGCACCTCAAGAATCGTGCAGCCTTCGACCTTCTCGCCTACTTCGTGTTGAAATCGGGACCGAACTGTCTTGGTGATCATTTTTTGTCTATTTGCTTCGCGCTCAAATCTCGGAACAGGCTCACCGCCTTACTCAATCATGACACGTCGCGGGATCCGGCCTTGCAAACCGGACTCAAATATCATCTCAGGAGGCCATCGAAGTGCCCAAAAACGCCGCCTGAATGAGTTCGGACTAAAACCGGTAAGTCCGTGGGCACGCACTCTTGTCGACGACAGGCGACCGGCCTGCGGGCAAAAAATGTCTCGCCAAGAATGCCGGGACGGCAGTCTGAGAGGTGCGCCGCGCCGATAAACGGGACGAAGGGATTAGACCCGATACGGCTCACTTCAGGGCTGTCTGACCTCCCGACAGGCGGCACCTCGGTTGGGATGAAGGGGCAGAAATAGGCGAAGGGCTGGTTACTGGCAGGCGGTGTCAGTTTGGAAAGTGCACAAACCGACCCTCCGGTCGGATACGCAATATGGCAATATGGCAATACGGTCAAAGCGGGCTTGCGGGCGCGTCACACTGGTAAACCCCACCGGAGATCGCACTGTGACACGCCCGCGCTACTAAACGGCGTCTACGCCTTTGCCGCTTTCGGCTTCATCTGCTCCATGTACTTCCGCATCGTGGCGATCTGGCCGGGATTGCGGCTTTCAGACCACTCCTCGAAGCGCGCGGCGGCTTTTTCAAGGTGCTCCAGAAAGCTTGGGTTCGAGAACATCTTCCTTCCTTCCCCGATGGCTGGCCGGACGCGCTCCCATACGCCGAAGAACTCGCCGGTGTTTTCGAAGAAAAGGTCTTCGTGCAGCAGCCCGTAATTGAGCATCGAACACGCCTGTTCCCAGTAGCTGAACACCATCATGACCATTGTGCCGTTCTCAGTTCCCGGTGCAGCGATCCGCATCGAGTCCTCCATCGAATTGACAAAATAATTCTTGAAGAGCCAGTCGCGCGCCTCGCGGAGTCGTGTTTCGCGCCGCTCCTCGTACAGCTGAAGCTGCAATTGAGCCTGTTCGTGTGTCGGTTTCGTTTCACTGATTTTCGCTGGCATGTTTGCCTCTCTGAGTAAGATTTCGAGCCGGCTGGCCGGCCCTCACCTGGTTATCGAACGAGCCCCGGCGAAATCGACAGCTTCTCCAGAATTATTCGAGCCATCTGTATTGGTCTGCACGATCTTCCGCCACTTTCGGCGCGGGTAGCTTGCCCGGATCAGGAACGACAAGTGTGCCTGTGTTTTCGAATCGGGCGCGCGGAGCCTATTCAGGATTGATCCCGTGAAGCGCCACGCCATGGCGAATATCGCGCCCTTTTCTTGAACCCTTCACGAACCAAAAACGAGGACTCCAGGAGCGCGCTGAGGATCGGCTGGAACCTACAAAAACAGCTTCGCCAACTCTGCGAATCCCTCCACCCGGACCAGCCGTTCATGCCGCTCGGGAACTTCTTCCCGCTCCAGCGACCAGGTTCGCGGATGCGGAATAAACACCGCGCGCAAACCCGCCTTCAACGCCGGGTTAATGTCCGACTTCGGACTGTTCCCGATCATCCACGTCCGGCCCAGATCGAATCCACGCTCTTCCGCCAGAGACCGGTAGGCACTCGCGTTCTTCTCCTTGACCACCGCGCAGTGATCAAAGTATGAACGCAATCCGGACCGGTCGATCTTGGTGTGCTGCTCCTCAGGATGCCCTTTGGTGAACAGCGTCAACTCGTGCACCTCGCCCAAACGCGCCAGCGTCTCCTCCACCCCGGGCATCAGTTCCATGGGCGCATTGAGAATTTCTTCTGCGAACGACATGACGCGCTGTACGTCCGCCTCGGAAATTCCGCGCTGGCACAAATGCCGGTAACACTGCGCAAGATTGCGCGCAAAGTTCTTAGCCCCATAGCCGTGGATCTTGTTGTTGACGATTTCGATTTCGTCCAGCGCGGCGCGAACCTGGTCCGGTGCCAGGCGAGAATGATTCAGGAACTCGCAGAAGCGATCGAACGCATCCTCGAAGTAGACGTTGTTCTCCCACAGCGTATCGTCCGCGTCGAAGATCAGATGTTGCGGTCCACGGATCTTCATCGATCGAGTCGCGGCGCGAGCCGGAAGGGAATCTCCACCAGGATGTCGACGTCAATCGGCTGTCCGTTGCGCAAGGCCGGGGAAAATTGCCATTTTGCGAGTGCCTCCTGGGCAGTGCGATCCAACCGGACATCCAGGCCGTGCACCAGTTCGACTTGCCCCACGGTACCGTCTTTGCGGATCACCGCAGCCAGTCGAACAGTGCCTTCCACGCGCTCGGAAACCGCGTCGGCAACGTACTTCGGATCCACCTTCCGATGCACCATGGGAGGCGTAACACCCGCCGTATTTGGCGGCGCGTTACGTTCGGAATACCACAATAGCCAACTGCCGATATAGCTGGTGAGGTTGGGCATCTGGACCGCCATCATATACACCGCTCGTCCATCGAACCGCCCATCGGGCGCGTTCGAGACTCGAAGTGGCTGACGGCCTTCCGATCTCGTCCACCGTAATGTATTTCGCCGCGTCACGCAGGGCGTCGGCCGCGCTGGGAATCATTGATTTGGGAGGGGTGTTCCGCGCCATGATGGTCGCGCGTGTGTCGATATTGCCGCTGCGAATCGTAAGGTCCGGCACCGTGAGCGCGGACGGATTATCACCCGCGCCCGTGCCGCCTTTCGGATTCAAGTTGGGTCCCGCGGAAAACGTCGCGGGCCGCGCCACGGGAGGCAGATCGGGCAACCGCGTTCCCGGATTCAAGCCCACCACGACGACGTTCAAGTCGGGCGAATTGCCCGCCATATCGGGAGGCGGAGGCGACGGGAGCACAGGCGTAGCGAGCCCTGGCTTCCCCGCCTTCTGAGGGGGCGCCTCAAACGGACGATAAACTTTTCCCAGCCTGGTCTCGGCAACCTCGCTCGGCACCGGATTTCTGGGATCCGCTGGGTCCGCAGCCAGGGATGGCGAGGGTTCGACGTAACTCACTTGTGGAGGTCCCGCCCGCAAACGCGCCGGAGGTGGTTTGAAATCGCGCAGAGGCCGTGAGACCGCAGCCAGTTCCACCCGCCTGGTGACCTCGGGAACTTTGGCGGCCTCGATCTGGGGGGGCGCCGGCGCTTCAATCTGCGGCGCCGGCAGTTTCCTCGACTGCGTGACCGGCGGCACAAACTGCTTTGGCGGCTCGGCCCTGGGCAACTTCACTGCCACCACGTTGGGTGAATCGAACTTCACATCGGTATTGATCTCGGGCGCTTTCTGCCAGATCATCTGCGGCGCCTTGGGAGCCCTTTTCGGCGCTGAAACAATCGATTGGTTAGGGATCTTCACTTCCGCCCGCAGCAGCCGGTGATCGGCCTTGGATGCGAGCGGGCGGATCTCCGGAAGCTTCTCCTTGAAGTGATACCAGACCAGTTTGTGTTCCTGACCCTGGATCATCTGCTGATACGCCGACTGCGGTCTGGGCATGTGAAGCGGTCGCGCACCCGCCAGCAAGGATAGGACACACGCATGGAAAAGCACCGAAAAGCCGATGGACAGCGGTGACGGGCCATGACCGCTGGTTTCTGCTACGCATCCGTTCAGCAACATGGTTCGCTATATTCCTGCAGGATGATGGCCGAACCCGTTCTTGGGCGCTAATTCTTTCATCCTCGAGGTCAGTTTGACACGCGGCACATAACTCTTCAGAAACTCGGCGAGCTGGCGCAGACGGCTCACCTCCGACCGGTCCCGCAGGAGTAAGCCCTGAAAATCCATGTCCTGGATGGATTGCGCGAGCTGGAAGCTCAACTGCGGATCGTCCATTTCGGCATCGCTATAGCCGTGCGACTCGCCCGAATCCAGTAAAGCCCGATATCCGTTCAGCGCGTCATCCTTGATCTCCCGGCTGACCGGCTCATCGTCCTCGTCATTGAAGAACTCGACTTCACCGCGGAGGAACGGTTTCTCCTGATCGAGCGCCAGGACTTCGAAGCGGCGCGCCCCGCGTGTCAGAATGTCCATCCGCCCGTCAGGATAGCGCGTGAGCACTTTTTCTACCGCGACCGTGCAGCCGGTGCTCGCAATCCCGGCATCCTTGACCCGCACGATACCGAACTCGGAATGATGGGCGATGGCTTCACCGATCATTTCTTTATAGCGCTCTTCGAAGATATGCAATGGAACCTGGATCCTGGGAAAAACCACGAGTTGCAGCGGAAAGAGTGGCAGCAAAGCCGACATGTTACTATTATGGCGTTTCATGATCCTCAAGCTCAAACGGACCCCTGGACTCTACCTGGTCGGCTTCATGGGCTGCGGCAAAACCACCATTGGACGCCAGCTCGCGCTCCGCATTGGATGGCATTTCGCCGATCTGGACCACGACATCGAGCAAGCCCACGGAGGCACCGTACAACAGATCTTTGCCGAACACGGGGAGCCGCATTTTCGTCAACTGGAGCACGTCGCTCTCAAGCGGCGTGTCAATGATGTCGAACGCGGCAAACCGTCCGTGGTCGCGCTGGGAGGCGGAACGTTTGTCTGTTCCGATAACTATGCACTCCTGGAGAACAACGGCGTAACGCTCTGGCTCGACGCTCCGTTTGAGTTGATTCGCTTGCGGGTTCAATCCGACGGCTCCCGACCCCTGGCGGCCGATCCGGTGAAGTTTCGCGAATTGTTCGATTCCCGGCGTGCCGGTTACGAAAAGGCCGATCACCGTGTCCCCATCGTGAGTGAAGATCCCGAAGTAATCATCGACGCCATCATTGCGTTGCAATTGTTTGGCAAATAGCCGCACCTGGCGACCTTACCAATGCCCACTTCTCCCAGTCTTCGCAAATCAGCCGGCCGGATCTTCCGCGCGGCGCTCAAAGCGGCCGATCCGGCGGAGGCTGTCCGCCGCCACTTTGTCGCTCCGCCGTCCGGCAGTCACGATCGTATCTTCGTTGTGGGCGCGGGGAAGGCTACGGCCTCCATGGCGCGGGCCATCGAGCGAATCCTGGGCAAGCGGATCACCGGTGGTCTGATCAACATCAAACATGGGCATGCCGCCAAACTCACCCGCATCGAACAGAACGAATGCGGGCATCCCATCCCGGATGAAGCCGGCGTACGCGGCGCTCAGCGCATCGCCGTTATTGCGCGCGACGCGACCGATCGCGACCTGGTGATCTGCCTGATGTCCGGCGGAGGCTCGGCACTGTTGCCGCTACCTGCGCCGGGAATTGGGCTGGCCGAGAAGCAGGCCACCACCAACCTGCTGTTGGGATGCGGCGCGACCATCCACGAAATCAATGCGGTCCGCAAACACATCTCCGCCATCAAAGGAGGGCAACTCGCCGCACTGGCGTCACCCGCTCGTGTCATCAGCCTGATCCTGTCGGACGTGGTGGGCGATAATCTCGACGTCATCGGCTCCGGGCCAACTTCGCCCGACGCTTCGACTTTCGACACCGCGCGCTCGGTATTCGACAAATACGGCGTGTGGAACAAAGTTCCGCGAGCGGTCCGGCAACGTCTCGAGAGCGGGTCCCGCGGCGAGGTTGCGGAGACTCCGAAGTCGCTCGGCAACGTCGAAAACCGCATCATCGGGAGCAATCGCCTGGCGCTCGATGCCGCGGCCCGGGAAGGTAAGGCGCTCGGTTTCAAGACGCTGATCCTTTCCAGTACGATCGAGGGAGAGACCCGCGAAATTGCCGGAATGCACGCCGCCATTGCGCGGGAGATCCGCCAGTCGGGGAATCCGCTCAAGCCGCCGGCCTGCATCATCAGCGGTGGCGAGACCACGGTCACTTTACTCGGCAAAGGCAAGGGAGGGCGTAACCAGGAATTCGCCCTGGCAGCTGCCGTGGGCATCGCCGGCCTGAAGGACGTCCTGATTTTCAGCGCCGGCACCGACGGTACTGACGGACCCACCGACGCCGCCGGCGCCCAAGCCGACGGCCTCACGTTCAGCCGCGGCCCGGAAGCCCTCCGCCGGTTGGCCAACAACGATTCCTACGAGTTCTTCGCGCAGCTCCATGACCTCATCATGACCGGACCCACCGGGACGAACGTCATGGACATCCATCTCATCCTCGTTGTGTGACAGCCTTTCGCTCTTTATTCGTTGGCAAGGTCTATAGGCGCGTGGAACTTCGCTGCTGCACGACTTGGGTCACCAGACGCCGGGTATCCTCCAGATGCTTGCGCATGGCCACACGCGCCGCTTCCGGATCCCGCGAACGGATCGCTTCGTAGATCACATCGTGCTGACTCACTACACGCTCGGGCACGTGGGGTATCAGCAACTTCAGATTGATCCAGTGCCGCATCAGATTGCGCAGCAGTTGCACGGCATTTTGCAGGACGCTGTTGTGAGCAGCGCGCGCCACCGCGAGATGGAAGGTCATATCCGCTTCTACCATCGAGGTCCCCGAAGTTACACTGTCCCTCATCGCCCGCACGGCATCGCCGATCTTGGCAATCTCCTCCTCCGAACCGCGTTCGGCGGCCAGGCCGGCGAGATCGCGCTCCAGCAGCACCCGCGCTTCCATCACATCCCTCAGTTCCGCTTCGTCCGTGCCGGTGAACGCCCACAACAGCGGGCGCGCCAGGAACTCTGAGCGCGCGCACACGAACGTACCGTCGCCCACCCGGCTATCCAACATTCCGACTAACTCCATCGCCTTCAAGGCTTCCCGCAAAGATGTTCGCGCGATGCCCAGTTGCTGACAGAGTTCACGCTCCGGAGGAATGCGATCGCCCGCCTTCCAATCGCCGTTGACCACATAGGAAATCAGTTGTTCAAAAGCGGATGCCGCGAGTGTCGTCCGCTCGATCGGCTTCACTGCCCGCACGAGATTCCCGTTCTTCGCCATTGTAGCTAAATTCCCCCTATCGTCAGTAACTTACGCTGTTTTTCCTAGCCATTACGGATTTCACCCTTGACACAGCGGTCTGACCAATATACCATCGATTCCAGTATAAAGGTCTTACCAATCGTACCATCATGACTGCCTCGACGGCGATTCAGACAGCGTTACGAAGAAGGCACCTGGGTACCAGGCTTGCAAAAATTGGCGTACGGAACCGCGTGCTGACGCGCGCGGCTCAGCAACAACTTCCGAGCCACGACCGTTAGGGAGTGGTTGCGCGAGACCAGCGTCGGTCTCGAGTGTTTTGAGCTGGTGGCCCGCGATTGGAAAGGCCACCGGAAAAATGGAAAAGGACTTTAGCCATGAAGCTTGATCGTTCACTACTGTTTTTTGGGGTTCGGTCTGGGTTGACGGCCGTTCGACTCACAATTGTCCTGGTTGCTCTCGCTGCAGCCTGCATGGCGCAGGTTTCGACGGGCACGATCTCCGGGTCTGTCCGGGACAGCACCGGCGGCGCCGTGGTCGGCGCCAAGGTCATCATTACCCAGCAGGCGACCTCCGAGCAACGGCAAACGGTCTCCAACGACCGCGGAGAGTTCAGCGCCACGTATTTGAATGTCGGCACCTACTCCGTCACGGTGACCATGCAGGGATTCAAGGCTGAAGTTAGCAGTGGCATCGTGCTGCAGGTCGACAAGGTCGTAAATATTCCGTTCGTCCTACAGCCAGGTGTCGTGTCGGAATCGGTCGATGTGACCAGTTCCGCTCCTCTGATCGACACCTCGACATCCTCGCTGGGGCAGGTGATTGACAACACAAAAATTATCAATCTGCCTCTCAACGGCAGAGATGTCTGGGCCCTGGGACTGCTGTCCGGCAATTCGGTTCCGGTGAAAGGAGTATCCTCGAATCTTCCTTTCGTGGCAGGCGGAGGCCGCTTCCAAACTAACGATATTCTGCTGGACGGGATCGACAACAATACCATCGCCACTAACGGCGGAATCGGGGTGGTGGGAATCAACTATACGCCTTCGGTCGACGCGATTGTCGAGTTCAAAGTAAAGACGAACAACTACAGCGCGGAATTCGGACGCTCCGCGGGTGCGATCGTCAGCGCTACCACAAAGTCCGGCACGAACACCTATGCCGGCGATTGCTGGGAGTTCCTTCGCAACGACGTGCTGGACGCCAACAACTTCTTTTCCAATGCGGCCGGAGCGCCCAAGCAACCCTACAAGCAGAACCAGTTCGGCTGTACGCTCGGAGGGCCGGTCATCATCCCCAAGCTCTACAATGGACGCAACAAGACCTTCTTTTTCGTCGATTACGAAGGTTTGCGGCGCGCGACTTCGGCTTCATCGACCATTGAGGACATCCCGCCCGCCGCCTTCCGCACCGGCAACTTTTCGACTTATGCCAATACCATTTATGATCCGGCCGCGCGCGTGCTCGGCCCCAACGGCAGCGTCATCAGTACGCCATTTCCGAACAATCAGATACCGTCATCGAGGCTGAATGCGGGCGCGGTCGCCACTCTGAATCTTATGCCTCTACCGAATTTTGGCGCTCCCGGGGCGCAGGCTGCGAACTATCTTTTTGTCGGTAGTCAGCCCTTCCAGAGCGATCAATACGACGTCCGGCTGGATCATCAGTTCACCGATAAGAACACCGTGTTCGGACGGTTTTCACGGTCACAGCAAACCAGCACCAGCCCTGGCAGTTTCACCGGCTTTCTGGGCGGCGGCAGCAACAGCATCAATAATTCGATCAATTCAACCCTGAACGACGTGAATGTGTTTACGCCCAACCTGGTGAACCAGGCCCGTTTCGGATACACACGCCACAACGGCAGCATTGAGCCGCTGGATCAAAATGAAGGAGTCAGTTTTGCGAACCAGAATGGCATCGCCATGTATCCGTTCCCGGTGCAGACGTTTCCTCAGTACCTGTTCTCTTACTCCGGTCAAACCACCGGCGGCACCAACGAATTCACCAGCATTGGCGCGGCTACGCCCAATCTGAATATCGAGAATATATTCGAGGGCGCCGACGATCTCTCGTGGAACAAGGGAAGTCATTCCATGAAAATGGGAGCGGACGTCCGCCGGGAGCGGTTCGATACGGTTTATGGCGGCGGAGAGACGGTCTTCGGCTCGATCTTCACTTCATCTTCCAACGCCCCGAATTCGGGCGCGCCCCTGGCCGACTTTCTGCTCGGCGATCCCGCACAGCTTACCGGGACGCAGTTGCTGGACTGGGCTCGCCTGCGCAACGTCTACGCCGGTACGTATTTCCAGGACGATTGGAAAGTCACCCAACGTCTGACGATCAACATGGGGCTGCGGTATGAGTTGTACACCCAGCCGGTAGACGCGAAAAACAAGGGCGCTCTCTTCTCTGCGGTCACTGGCGAATTCATAGTCCCGGGCCAGAACGGCTACTCGGACGCCATCGTCAAGGGTCATCATCTGGACTTCGCCCCGCGCTTAGGTTTCGCCTACATGGTGTCGAATCGTCTGACCGTGCGTGGCGGGTCCGGAGTCTTCTACGGCCCTCGTGAGGCCAACCAGCAATCGACCGTTTTCGGCGCCAATCCACCGAACGCGCCGACTGTAGTTACGCCGGCAATCAGTGCGAGCACCACAATTACACCGCCGATTTCCATCAACACACCGATCCAGGTTGGGCCGATGTCTCCCAATCTGAGCACTTTCACGCCACAGAACAGCCTCGGCCTTTTGATCCGCACCGCCGATTTCAACAACAGCCGGCCGGCGCAGCTCTACGAGTGGAACATGGGTCTGCAGTATCAGGCCACTAAGGAACTGGTCCTGGAAGCAACTTACTCCGCGGAGCGCGGAAACTATCTGACGAGCCGCGTCAACCTCAACCAAATCCCGTGGGCCGAGGGGATTGCCGGATTCACCACGCAGGCCAACCGTAAATTCGCGAACATCGGAAACCAGGTGGTCATGGATTCAGCGATGGGCAATAACTTCTATAATGCGCTGAACCTGCGCGCCGAAAAGCGGTTCAGTGCCGGGTTGAATTTTCTTATCAACTACACCTGGTCGAAAAACCTCGAGAGCAATGGGACCGGGGGAAACAGCTCCTTCGCTCAGAGCGGAGGTACAACCAATCCCCTGGACAGCTGGAATTTGCAGAAGGAGAAATCCTACGCCCCACTCAACGTGCCGAATGTCTTCGTCGCCAGCGCCGGATATGAACTGCCGTTTGGGACCGGGAAACCGTGGGTGAATAAAGGCTTTTCCCGGCTGCTCGTCGGAGGGTGGCAAATCAATGGGATCCTGACACTCGAGAGCGGGTTCCCGACCGACATTCGAACGCCCAACACGTCGTCGGCCCAACTCTTCACCACGTACAATCTTCCCAACCAGGTAGTGGGCGTCCCAATGTATCTGCCGAATCCGGGTCCGAATGGGTGGTTCAACCCCGCGGCGTTTACCGAACCCGGGCAGGTCAAGAATGTGAACGGAACGCTGATCACCATGTTCGGTGATTTGGCGCGGCGGGCCGGAAAGGGACCGGGAACCGATAATCTCGATTTCTCCCTGTTCAGAAACTTCCTCCTTCGGGAACACCTGAATCTGCAATTCCGGGCGGAAGCTTTCAACCTCACGAACACGCCCCTGTTCTTTCTGCCTGCGGCGAACACTCCGGCGCTCACCATCGGGAACCCGACCTTCGGCAAGCTGAATGCTTCTTCGGCGACGGGGAGGCAGATTCAATTCGGTCTTAAGTTGTATTTTTGAAGAAGACGAGAATGAAACTTGTTAACTTCGTTTTGTGTCTCTCGTTAGTTTCGTGCCTGAGCGCTCAACAGGGCTGGTGGATGACGGAACCCAGTCGCTGGGTTCAGACGAATCTGCGCCAGACCGACGCCAAACTCGACGCCATGCACCTGGTCGGACAGTTAGCCGACATGCGCGCGAATGTCTTACTTTTGGGCATGGGCGGCATCGCGGCTTACTATCCGACTAAGCTGCCATTCCATTACGCCAGCCCCGATCTGCCACCAGGCCACGACATGTTCGGCGAAGTGTTGAGCGAATGTCATAAGCGGGGCATCCGGCTGGTCGGCCGCTTCGACTTCAGCAAGACCCGGAAAGAAGTCTTCGACGCGCATCCCGAGTGGTTCTTTCGCAAAGCCAACGGCGATCCGGTGATCTACAATGGCCTGTATTCCACCTGCATCAATGGCGGCTACTATCGCGGCCAGGCGCTGAAGATCCTGGCCGAGGCGCTCGAGAACTACGATGTGGACGGGCTCTTCTTCAATATGTTCGGGAATCAATCGCGCGATTATAGCGGCCACGAAGTAGGCTTGTGCCACTGTGACAACTGCCGGCGCAAGTACGCGGAAATGTTCCATAAGCCGCTACCGGATCAGCCGGACGACGATTATCGCCGGTTCATGTTTGTCTCCTCTCGCGAAGTCGCCGCTTCCATAGGGGACGTGATTCACGCCAAACGGCCGAAGGCGGGTTACTTCAACTACATTCAGGAGTCCACCGACGGAATCATGTCGGAATCGAATACCGCCATCGATCGTCCCCTTCCGATGTGGCCCTACAGCGCCAGCGACAACGTCAATCGGGCGCGCAATAGCGAACCGGGCAAGATGGCGGTCAACCTGAACATGCAGTTCGTGGATTACGCCTGGCGGTTTGCTACTGTGCCGGGCCCGGAGATCGCCTTGCGCATGTGGCAGAATATCGCGCAGGGCGGAGCGTTGACCTTCGAGGTGAACGGAACCCTGGATCTGCAGGATCGCCAGGCGCTGGAGGTAGCTAAACCCATTTTTCGCTGGGTCGCCGCAATCCAACAGTATTATGCCGCCGAACAGAGCGCCGCGCGGGTCCTGCTGTTGGGAACACCTTCCTCATCCGGCCGGACCTTCGGACAGAACTCTTACCGCGGCCTGTTCCGGTTGCTCAGCGAAGAACACATCCCATTCGCTGTTTCCGACAACATGGACTGGCTCGGCAAGCGCGAATTTGACCTCGTGATCGCCGGCGACTGGGCCCCGGCAGGCCTGCAACAGTACGTGGAAAATGGCGGCCGAGTGCTGATTGCGAGTGCCCGCGAGCCGGAGATGAAAGTCGGGCGCGTGATTGCCCGTTCGAAGGACGTGAAGGGCTATTTCCGGGTCCGTAATCACGCGATGTTCCCTTCCCTGAATGCAACTGATCTTCTGCTGCTGGACGGGCCCTACACGGAAGTAGAAGGGGATGGCTCGAAATCGCTTTCCCTGGTTCCTCCCTCGATGATCGGTCCGCCGGAGTTCATCCACATCGACATGCAGGATACGAACCAGCCGGGCATTGTTTATAAGGAGCTTGGCCGCGGGCAGATTGCCTGGCTCCCGTGGGATCTGGGCGCGCTTTATTATCGCGTGAGCCTGCCCGCCCACGCCGCACTGTTTCACGATGTCGTCGACCGGCTATATCCTAAGCGCCAGATCACGACGAACGCGCATCCGCTGGTCGAACTTTCCTGGATGCAGCAGGGAAATCGACACCTTCTCCATCTGATTAATTTGTCCGGCCACTCGCAAACGGGATACTTTCCCCCCGTGAAGATGAACGATATCCACATCCAGGTTGCGGGCAAGTTCAGGACCGCGACCACCCTCCGCCATCCCCGCCAGCTGGCTGTCCAAACGCATGAGGGGTACGCGGTGTTCACAGTGCCTGAGCTGACTGACTACGAGCTTGTCATACTGGAATAAGTTTTTCGATACTTGAGTAACGCAAATGAACCATGATCTGTTGCTACGCCGTGACTTCCTGAAGACCGCCGGACTGACCGCATCCGCGCTCGCCATCGGTGACCGGCTAGCTGCCGCCCCCACTGACGCACCCGCCGGCTGGTTCGACAAACCCATGCGCTGGGCCCAACTCACCCTGGTCGAGGACGACCCCGGTAAGTATGACCTCAGCTTCTGGCTCGACTATATGAAGCGCACTCACTCCGACGCTACCTGCCTGAGCGCCGGCGGATGTGTGGCCTTCTATCCCACCAAGATCCCGCTTCACTACCGGAGTAAGTGGCTGGGCAATATGGATCCCTTTGGCGACCTGGTCGCCGGATGTAAAAAGATGAACATGGTGGTGGTCGCGCGGACCGATCCGCACGCCGTCCACCAGGACGTGTACGATGCCCATCCGGATTGGATCGCCGTCGATGCGGAGGGCAACAAGCGCCGCCACTGGGCGATGCCCGAGTTATGGGTAACCTGCGCCCTCGGACCTTATAACTTCGACTTTATGACTGAAGTTACCAAGGAAATCATGTCCATGTATAAAGTGGACGGCATTTTTAGTAACCGTTGGGCGGGTTCGGGTATGTGTTACTGCGAGCACTGCCAGGAAAACTTTAAAAAGGCGTCCGGACTCGACCTTCCCCGCACCAACAACTCGCGTGATCCCGCCCGGCGCGCCTATATCGAATGGAAACAGAACCGTCTGTTCGAACTCTGGAAGCTCTGGGATGGCGAGATCCGTAAGATCAACCCGGGGGCGCGGTACATTCCCAACACCGGCGGAGGAGCCACCAGCGAGCTGGATATGAAGCGTATCGGCGAACTCGCGCCGACACTTTTCGCCGACCGCCAGGCGCGCCGCGGCCTCGCGCCACCTTGGGAAAACGGCAAGAACGGCAAGGAATTCCGGTCCACCATGGGTAATAAAGCCATCGTGGGGATTTTCAGCGTCGGAGTGGAGGAGGAGTTTCGCTGGAAAGACTCGGTTCAGAATGGAGACGAAATCCGCCTGTGGGCCATCGACGGAATCGCCAACGATTTGCGCCCCTGGTTTACCAAATTCTCCGGCACGCTGCACGATAAGCGCTGGCTGCCCGTCGTCGAACAGCTTTACAATTGGCACTTCCAGAACGAACCGTATCTTCGGAACACGGAATCGCTGGCGCGCGTTGGAATGGTCTATTCGCAACAGACCGGCCATTATTACGGAGGTTCCAGTGCTGCTGAAAAGGAAAGCTATGCGCTGGGCTACTATCAGGCCTTAATCGAGTCGCGTATCCCTTTTCAGATGGTTCACGACGGGCTGCTCGATCCGGAACATGTCGATCGATACAAGGTCCTGATCTTTCCCAACATTGCGGCGCTCTCGACCGCGCAATGCGATCAGATTCGCGCCTACGTGAAACGCGGCGGCAGCATCGTAGCCACTTACGAAACTTCGCTGTACGACGAATGGGGTGTTCGGCGCTCCGACTTCGGTCTCGCTGATCTCTTCGGCGCGTCATTCGATGGAAAACTCGAACCGCGCATGCAGAATTCCTATCTGACGCTCGAGACGGACCCGGCCACCGGCCGGCGTCATCCGATCCTCGCCGGACTCGACGATGCTGAACGGATCATCAACGGCGATTCCCGCGTTGTGACTAAGCCCGATAAACGTTACTCGCCGCTTACCTTAATCCCGAGTTACCCCGACTTACCCATGGAAGAAGTCTTCCCGCGAGTGCCGAAAACCGATATTCCGGAAGTCTTCGTCCGCGAATACGGCGCCGGCCGGGTGGTCTACTTTCCCTGGGACATCGATCGCGTCTTCTGGGAGGTCCTCTCGATCGATCATTTGAAACTGCTCCGCAACGCGGTGGAGTGGGCCGCCAACGAACCGCACCCGGTCACCGTGATGGGCCCCGGCGTGCTCGATGTGACCATCTTCCGCCAGAAACAATCCATGACCGTGCATCTGGTCAACCTGACGAATCCCATGATGATGAAGGGACCGCTGCGCGAGTTGATTCCGTCGCCGCCACAGGAAGTAACCATCCGCATCCCGCATGGAATGAAGCCGCAGAAGATCAAGTTACTCGTCAGCAGGAACGCGCCGCAAGTCCGCCAGTCGAATGGAGCCGTCACACTTGTGATCCCCTCCATCCTGGACCACGAGGTAGTCGCCATCGACCTGTAACACAGTGCGCCTTGCTGCAATCGCCCGCGCATTGGGCTCGGCGAGAGTCGTCGCGCGCGGCAGGCTCCCGCTCCAAAGCTGTGACACGTTACTTCTTGGGCTTGTACTCGATGAACAACTCCGGAAATTGCTTCTTCAGCGCCGAAATTTTGGGCAAGTCGCAGACCTGAATATATGGATTGCCGGGATTGTAGTATGCGTAGTCCTGATGATAATCCTCGGCGCGATAGAACGCCTTGAGGGGGTTCACTTCGGTCACGATCGGCTTAGCGAAAACCTTCTGCGAATCGAGCTGCGCGATGTACGCCCTCGCCAGCCGCTGCTGTTCTTCACTGGTATAAAAGATCGCCGACCGGTACGATGTTCCGACATCCGGCCCCTGCCGGTTCAACTGCGTCGGATCATGTGCGACTGAAAAATAGATTCGCAATAGCTGCCCGTAGGTGATCCGTGAGGGGTCATAGACCACCTCCACCGATTCCGCGTGCCCTGTGGTTTCGGTGACGACCTGCTTGTAGGTCGCGGTCATCGCCGACCCACCCGAGTACCCGGCCGTAGTGGCCAGCACTCCCTTCACGCGCTCAAATACGGATTGCACGCCCCAGAAACAGCCTCCGGCGAACACTGCGGTTTCCTTTCCGGGCTGCGTCGCGAGCGGAACATCATTTGCCAACGGCGGAATCGGCGGATTCGAAGCAGCGAAGGTCATGGGAATCACAAACAGAAAGCAGACAGCGAGATGGCTGAGAGTGATTGGAGACGACATGAGTGGCCCTCTATTCCAAGATACGCCAAAACCGGATTTTCAGTAGACCCGTCCCTGCTGGACTAGGTAATCTTTAGCGCTTCGTCCGATTTTCCGATTCGTTTCGTAACCAGGACCGTCACGATGCATCCCACTACGAAGCCGACTCCCCCGCCGATAAACATCACGAGTCTTACGTCGCCCGCAGTATCGTCTGCCTCCTGTTTGACTTTCTGCAACGCCACCCAGGTCGCCCTACTGTACACGTCAGTTCGGAGATCCTGTATTTCCCGCTCGGTTTTCTGTTGTTCGTTCTGTTGGGCCTGGACCGCCGGGTGTTCCTTCTTCGCGACGGCCTGTTTCTTCTTAGCGGCCCCGAATGATGGATTCACCGCCAGCAGGGCCACGAGGCACACAGCGCTCGTCAGGAGAAATCTGATTTGCTTCATGGCTCAGTATTATACGCGCAGTGAGCCCGCCGTCTTGGGAACGTGCCAATCACTTACTGCTGGACTGCCGGCAGCATGGTAGGATCAGCCGTATTAATGCACTTGGGATGGCCAAATCCTCCGGCGCTGATCCCGGTGCCACCGTTGGGATTGGGAGTGATGTCGTAAATAATGTTGTCGGGACGCATAGGGTCGCCCGAGACACCGCCCACGCCGGACAGGTGATCGAGACCCAACGCGTGGCGGACACGCCATGCGATATCATGATCGGCGCAAGAGGTATCCCCGCTCACGCCTACCGCGCCCATAATGACTTTCCCGGGTCCGTAGAGCGCCAGCCCACCTCCAAATACATTCACTCCGCCGATTTTATTGCCGACCATAGGGTCGTTCGCCGTCCCGTAATTGGCCGAGGGCGCCTGGTAGACGACGCTGGTATCCACCGGGTTACTTTCCTGCAATCCGAATAAGGTGCCGCCGGGCTGCACCGCGGAATAGAGGTTCGCGGTGGACAGCGACAAGCCATTGGCCTGCCCGGAGCCGCCGCTGTTGGACGTGGAGTCCAGACTGAAGGCGTTGGCAGCGTTGGCCTTCTGCGCCGAGATCGCGCGGCTTCCAGGCCACTGCGCCCCGCGATTAACCCCGGAGAATGCCACGGCGCAAACAATCCCATCCCGGTCCACGATGGTGCCCCACATCTGGTTATTCAGCCCGCTGGTTTCGGCGGCTGTAGCCGCTGCCAGCGCGTTCTGTAAGGCGGTGAAGTTAGGAAGGTTGGCGCATGCATTTGATCCGTTCGTGAACGACTGCGCCTCCACCAGATTCATCGAGCATGTCAACCCCACAAAGGCAATCGCGCTGCCGGAGAGTAATCGTCTTGAACCCATTCTTTTCACCTCGTCTCGATTTTTGGCGCCAGGTAACGTGCAATGGCCCCGTGATTATATCTCACACAGTTCGCCGATTGAAGGGGGGCGATAATCCGACTTAAGTATCTATCTCCGAATAACCACTCCAACCGCTCCCTGAACGGTCGTGGTTCAGAATCAGCGCTACTGAGCCGTGCGCGTAAAAGCAAGCGGTTCCGGAATGGCGTAGTTATTTTCTGACAAGCCCTAAGGCAATTAGATGAACCCTACTTCAGGATCGTGCGCAGTACCCTTTCAAACTCCGCCGCCTGCCGCGTGAATCCCAGGTCCGTCGGATGCGAGCCGTCGATCGTCCCTTCCCCGTCATGACCGAGTAAGTCGTCGGCCTTCAGGTAGTAAAGCTCCGGCACCTTGTCCTTTTGCATTGCGTCGAAGGCCTCGGCCAGAGCCGCGTGATTCGCCTCATTGCTTTCGCGCCGCGCCTGCACCAGGAAATCCGTCTCGTAGTTGCGGTCTTCCACGAGCAGAATGGGCGTGTCCGGGTGTGCTGCGCGCAATATCTTCACGCCGGGCACGGTCCGCTCACGCACGTCCTTGGCGCTCATGTTGGGTAGACAATCGAGCACAAACACCGCGGGGTCCAGTTCGGCGACGAACTTGATCACCTCCGGTTCCATCCGCCCGTTGCCGGAGAAGCCCAGATTGATGACCTCGCGGCTGAACGTGCGGCCCAGCATGGCGACATGAGTCATACCCGCCCTGGATGCGGAAATCCCGTGCGTGATCGAGGTGCCGTAGAACACGATGGGCTTCGACCCATCCGCGCGTGGCGGACCAGGCGCGATGACGCTGCCCTTGGGCAGCCCGATTTCGAGCGAAGTCACGCCGTTGCGCAGCGGCAGGTAGATCATATACTCACGTTTCGCCGCCGGGATACCACTGATGAGCACGTCGGTATTCTCCGGGAATTGCGTCGGCTTGCCGATGCCAAGCCAATGCCAGCGGCCCGCATCCGTACGCGCGTAGAGGTCCAGGCCGCTGGAGGCGACCGCGGTGATGTTGACGCCCGCCAGCGATTTGGTCGTCAACTTCCAGCGCGCATGAATCGCCGTAGTCTCAGCGACGAATCGCACCAGCACCCCTGAAGAGTCGCGGCTCAGGTTCCACACTTCGGGCCGCACCACACCCTCGGCGCGCACGGGTAGCCGGTCATACGGCGACTTCAGGTCGTGAAAGCCCAGGCCTTCGACGGTGAGCTTCTTCGCGTCGTGCCAATCGAGGTCCGGCGCCGCGGAGGGAGCCTGGGCAAAGAGCGGAGCGCTGCTGAGTGAAAGCAGGAAGTGACGGCGGTTCATAAGCAGCAACCAGTCTATCGAAACGGAGTCGTCCTGATTCCGCGACCGCGAGGTTGGCGAGATACAATTAATTCCGAAACGCGGAGGCAAAAAAATGCGGCTATTCTTCGTGATCATATTTTGCGCGGCTACGCTGTATAGTCAGGGCGGGGGCGGTGTTCAGTTCCGGGATTGGACGACGCCGGTTCCTACCGGGAAACCCGCGATCGCGTGCGGCGAGCTGCGCAGCCTCACCAGCCTCGATCTCTCCGTGATCAGCGCAAGGGTAATTCCGGCATCGGCCAATGCTCCGGAACATTGCCGGGTGAGTCTGATGGTTCAGCCCGAGATCAACATCCAGGTGAATCTGCCGACGGCGTGGAATGGCCGGCTTTACATGTTCGGCAACGGCGGCTGGGCCGGAGAATCGTTTGAAAGCGCGGGGCGTGTGGCGAACCGCGCGCGCGGCCTGAAGGCCGGTTTTGTGACGGCGGCTACCGATACGGGACATTCGGCCGCGTCCGAATCGGGCGCGAGTTTCGCCCTCAACCGGCAAAAGCTGCTTGATTTCGGATTCCGTTCCCTGCACGTGACGGCCGAGACCGCTAAACTGATGGCGCGAACTTACTACGGAGTTGGGCCCACGAAATCGTATTACGAAGGCTGCTCCCAGGGAGGGCGGCAAGGGCTGACTCTGGCGCAGCGGTTTCCCGCCGACTTCGATGGAATCGTCGCTGGATCTCCCGCCGTTTATCAAACCGGGACGCATCTGTCGCGGGCGTACTGGATGCAGGGGATGAATGCCAATCCGTTTCCGGCCGCGAAATTGGGACTTCTCGCGAACCGGGTCTACGAGCAGTGCGATGCCAAGGACGGCTTGAAGGACGGCCTGATCGACGATCCGCGGCGCTGCGATTTCTCGCCCGCACGCGATCTGCCCCATTGCGCCGGGGCCACGGACCAGCCTGACTGTTTCACCGCCGACCAGATTAAGTCACTGGAGCGGATTTATGGCGATGTGATGAGTGAGGGGAAGCGGTTTTTTCCGGGCTGGCCGGTGGGCGCGGAGATCGCCGGTCCGAACGGACAGAGCGGCTGGATCGGGCAGGAGATCAACGGGCCGAACGGACCCGGCGCGTGGACGAATTACGGCTACAATTTTCTGCGGTTCGTGGTTCCAGGGGCGAAGACCGGAACCGTCGACAGCGATCCGGTCCGGGCCTTTAGCCATTTCGACATCGACAAGTATCCAGCCCAGGTGGCGGAATTGCGGCAGATTCTGGACGCGACGGACACCGATCTTTCGGCGTTCCGCAGGCGGGGCGGAAAGTTGCTGATGTATTTCGGCTGGGCTGATCCGCAGCTGAATCCGAAGATGGGCGTTGAGTATTACGAACAGGTAGTCGAGAAAATGGGTGCATCGACTGGGGATTTTTTCAGACTGTTCATGGTTCCGGGGATGTTCCATTGTGGCGGAGGCGTGGGGACCAGTCAGTTCGATGCCGCAACGCCGTTGGTGAAATGGGTGGAAGACTCCAGCGCCCCGGACCGGATCGAGGCAAGCCGCGTGGTCGAGGCGAAAGTGGTGCGCACCAGGCCGCTCTGCCCATATCCGCAAGTAGCTCGGTACAAAGGAAGCGGGAGCATCGACGAGACGGCCAATTTCGCCTGCGTAAAGCCTTGACGCGTTCGTAACGCCATCTGAGCCCCGCGCAGTGCCCGACCGTAATTGCGGGAATGACCAAGAAGCTGAATTGGCTCCTTGCTTATCTCGGGTTAATCCCAATGCTGTTCACTTAACGCATGGAGCTCTTAAATAGCCCGGTGCCCGCCCACGGAAACGAAGGAAAGAGCGGCCAAAGATTTGCTGCCGGAACGTACCCTCCCGATCGTTCGCCGCAATGTACTTCCACCGGTCGGCGTTACACGGCAAATGCCGCATTGCCCGGACTACACTTCCACATCGTGGACCAACCGCGCCGCGATTCTGTCGCGAAATCGGCGTTTTATCCCGAATCGTGTCCCACTATGCGCGTCACTCGACGACGATTCGTTATCCCGTACGGTACAATCGCTTGAAACTATACATCCGCTAGCGGGTTGGTAGGACATCGGCTCGTCATCGGAGAATTTGCGGATTCGACTCGGGGATAAATAATAAATGAAAGCAGAATGGATCGGTTTGTTCCTGGCTTGTGCCAGCGTGGGACTCGGCAAAACCCCGCCCAAAGCCGGGCTTCTTAGCCTGCCTTTGAGCTTTGAGGCCAATCACGGCCAGACGGAGTCGGCGGTAAAATTCCTTTCGCGGGGCAATGGCTATGTGCTGTTTTTGACCCCGGACGGCGCCGTTTTCAAGCTCCGTCAGTCCCACGCGGCTTCGTCTCCCGCCATAGTGAGCGTGAAGCTCGCAGGCGCCAGTCACCACGCCAAAATCGACGGTGCGCAGCCCCTCCCCGGGAAGGTGAACTATTTTCTTGGCAACGATCCCCACAAGTGGATCCAAGGCTCCGCCACCTTCGGCAAAGTGAACTACCAGCAAGTCTATCCAGGCATCGACCTGGTTTATTACGGAACCCAGCGCCGGCTCGAGTATGATTTCATTGTAGAGGCCGGCGCGGATCCTGACCAGATCGCACTGGAGTTTTCAGGCGCGCGGCCGAAGATTGGGCAGAACGGCGATTTGCTGCTCATTCTCGATGGCGAGCCGCTCACTTTCCGCAAGCCAGTGGTCTATCAAACCATCGCGGGCAAGAAGGAAATGGTCGCGGGGAATTACAAATTGTCCGGCCGCCGTATTCAATTTGCGCTGGGCAAGTACGACCACAACCGCGCGCTGGTGATCGATCCGGTGGTGGACTATTTGACCTACCTGGGCGGGAGCAGCAACGAGAATGTTGGAAACGTCACATACGGTAGCAATCCGACGCAGGGCATGGCGGCCGATACAACGGGAAATATTTATGTGACGGGCTACACTCAATCCACCGATTTCCCGTTACAAAACGCTATTCAATCGACAAGCACTACGCTGGCGGGAACCGGCTTCGTAACCAAGTTGAACCCCGCGGGCTCGCAGCTGATCTACTCCACGTACCTTGGCGGCAGCGTGGTCGGCGACGGCACGACCACTCGACCTTACGCGATCGCCGTCGACAGCGCTGGCAACGCCTACGTCACGGGATTTACCAACTCGCCGAAATTTCCGGCTACCGCGGGAGTGTATCAGACGGCTTGCGGATTCGTGGGCGCCAATGGAATGAGCAACTGCCCGGGCGCCCAGAGCTCGTTCCTGACAAAACTCAGTCCGAGTGGCGGCCTGGTGTATTCGACGTACTTTGGCCATAGCAACGAAACCGCCGTTGCGGTCGCGGTTGACTCCAACGGCCTGGCCTATATCGCGGGAGATACGGTCGACCAATGCACGGCACTGAGCGGAGGGAATGCGGTTGGCCCTGCCGTGTGTTTCCCGACGACGGCCAACGCGGTGCTCCCGGGCTCGACTTTTAACATCACCGTCAATCCGAACAACTTTAACCAGGGCTCCGCCTTTATTTCGGTGTTCGACGCCGCCGGCGCCAAGCTGCTCTACTCGAGTTTGTTCGGTGGCACGGGCAATCAGGCGACCGGCAACGGTCACCCCACCTATGCCAACGGTGTGGCCGTGGATCCGTCCGGCAACTTCTATCTGGCGGGAACCACCGGAAGCAATGAAATTCCGGTGACTCCCGGCGCTTTTCAGACTACCTATTACGGCAATCCCACTCCAGGTTACTCGACGGCCACGCGCGGTTTTGTCGCCAAGTTCAACCCGGTGAGCTCCGGCGCCGCGTTGGCCTATACCACTTACCTCGGCGGGACCGACCCGACTCAGCTCGCCTACCAGGACTTCGTTGCCGGCATCGCAGTCGACGCGGCAGGTAATGCCTACGTTAGTGGCAGCGCCTCCTACAACTTCCCCGTTACCGCGGGCGCGAACAACACGGTGCCCTGCCCCTACACCCTTTGCGAAAACCGCGGTTTTCTGGCCAAGCTTAATTCCGCCGGAAGCGCGCTGGTTTGGGCCACCTTTGTTGGGAACGAAACAGATCCGACCGTAAGCAGCGCCAGCACCATCACTCCCCCGCGCCTCGACGCGCACGGCAATGTTTATGTGGGCGGGGTTGCGGGCAACGGCATGCAGTATCCGCAGGTGACTCCGTTGCAACCCCTCAATACCAATGGTGGCGCCTACGTGACGATGTTCGATCCCACCGGAAGCACGATTTATTTTTCCACAGTCTTCTACGATCCGGTGGCGAATGGCGGGATATTCACGAGCGGCGTGGACGTCGATCCGCAAGGCAACATCTATGTGGCAGGCTACACCTCTGTATCCGACCTGCCGGTAACCGCCGGCGCTTTCCAAACCACGGTAAAGGGGAGCAACGACGTGTTCATCGCCAAGATCAGCGCCCCGGTGATTCCGTCCATCACGGCGGTGGCTAACGCGGAAGGAGGTTCTCCCGTCATTGCCCCCAACACGTGGGTGGAAATAGCCGGCTCCAATCTCTCACTGGCAGGCGATTCGCGCCAATGGCAGAGCGGGGATTTCCAGAATAGCCAATTGCCGACCAATCTGGATGGCGTCAGCGTCACGGTAAACGGCATTCCTGCGTACGTTGCCTACATCAGTCCCAACCAGGTGAACATACTCACTCCTCCCAATGCCATATCCGGGCCGGTGCCGGTGCAGGTCACCAATCATGGAACCCCCAGCACGGCTTTCATGGCGCAAGCGCAGGCGGTCGCGCCTTCCTTCTTCGTCTTCAACGGCGGACCGTATGTCGTGGCCACTCACGCCGGCGGGAGCTACGTCGGCCCCGCCACCCTCTATCCTGGCCTGAGCACTCCCGCCCTGCCCGGTGAGACGATCGTGGTTTACGCTAATGGCTTCGGACCAACTTCCACGCCGGTGGTGAGTGGGTCCCCGGCGCAATCGGGAACACTGTCGCCGCCCCCGGTCATCACCATCGGCAGCACCCCTGCAACGGTCACATTCGCCGGCCTGATTGGACCAGGCGAGTTTCAGTTCAACGTGATGGTGCCGTCCTCGATCGGGGGTGGCGACCAGCCGATCAGCGCAACCTATAACGGCATGACAACGCAGCCGGGCACGCTGATCACCGTACAGCAGTAGCCAGCTTGAAATCTACATTCGTGTGCGTTCGCCTGCGGTCCCGTCGCGTGCATCCGAGACGCTCGCACCCCCGGGCCGAACAGGGAGTTCGTTTTGTCTGCTGCACCCCAGGATCGCTCCTCCCGCGCCGCCCCACCAATTCGCATGTATTCGCGGGTATGGCGGCCTGGATTGCGCAGGACGGCCATACATGTTTGTCGGGATGAAGGACCGAAAGAAGTCCCGCTGGGCCGGTCAACATCACATCGCGCATGACATAATCCGGGTATGCTCCGCTACCAGTGGAAATCGTGCGCTGCCTTTTTTGCCTTGCTCCTCATAGCGGCCCCCATGCCGGCTGCCGATACTCGGACGCCCACCAGGGAAGGGCTGGTCTATGGCGAGGCGGATGGCCAATCGCTCACCATGGATTACTACGCACCGCGGGGCGAAGGTGTCCATCCGATCGCTATTATCATTCACGGAGGAGGCTACCAGCGCGGCAACAGCAAGAGCGGCAGTGAGGCGTACTGCGCCGACTTCCTCGCTCCCGCGGGATATGCCGTCTTTTCCATTAACTACCGCCTGGCGCCCCGATATCCCTATCCCTTCATGGTTCATGACGTCGAGCGCTCCGTCCGCTATCTGCGTCACAATGCCCGGCAATGGAATGCTGATCCCAACCGGATCGCCCTCGTCGGCGGCTCGGCAGGCGGTTTTCTGAGCAACATGGTGGGGCTGCTGAACGCCCCGGGTGATCCCCACGCAAAAGATCCGGTCGATCGTGAAAGCGCCAAGGTCCAGGCCGTGGTCACGTTGTTCGCCCAAAGCAGCTTTGCGACGGTTCCATTGAATCAGGATGTCCACGCGCTCCTCGATCCGCTCGTCCAGCAGAAGGGCGAACAGGCCGCTCTCCGGGAGGCATCCCCGATCACCTATGTGACCAAAGACGCTCCTCCGTTCCTGCTGATCCAGGGCGACAAGGACGAGTACATCCCGTTTTCGGAGGACACCAATCTGCAGACTGCGCTGCGCAACGTGGGCGTACGCTGCGACCTGATTCGCATTCCCGGCGGAACACACGGAACCGGTAGTTGGCACAAGCTCCCTGATGTTCCGGCGTGGGAACATGACATGGTGGAATGGCTCAACGCCCGATTCAGCCGCACCGGGCCGATTGGCGAAGGCATTCGTGAGCGGAGCGCAACGGAGAATAAATGAGAAAGATAATGTCTGAAAAATGCTGATGCGCCTAAGACGCCTCCTCCCGCTGGCAACTCTTCTCGCCGGCATCTGCTTCCCCGCCGGAGGGCAGGATCACACCTCCTGGCGGGAGTACGCCGGCGGCGCCGATTCTGCCCAGTACTCCGGACTTAAGCAAATCAACCGCTCCAATGTCGGCAGGCTCGAGATCGCCTGGACCTATCCTACCGGTGACGGCGTGAAGTACTCGTTTAACCCAATCGTGATCGACGGCCTCATGTATGTCCTGGCGAAGAGGAATTCGATCGTCGCACTGGACGCGCGCACCGGTAAGGAGGTCTGGACCTACACTCCCGATCCGCCCGCCAAGGTCATCACCAATCGCGGAATCAACTATTGGGAAAGCCAGGACCGCACTGACCGCCGGCTCCTGTTCTGCGCCAATCATGCGCTTCAGGCTGTCGATGCGCGAACCGGAAAGTTGATCCTTTCGTTCGGAACAGGCGGCCGTGTCGATTTAAAGGAGGGCCTCGGCCGTGACCCGAAATCGTTCACCCTGGTGCAATCCACCACTCCGGGCCGCGTGTTTGAGAACCTCCTGATTCTCGGCTCGGCAACCAACCAGGGATACGGTTCGGCCCCCGGCGATATCCGCGCCTTCGACGTTCGTACAGGCAAACTGGTCTGGACCTTCCACACCATCCCCCATCCCGGCGAATTCGGCTACGCTACCTGGCCGCCGGACGCCTGGAAGACCGTCGGGGGCGCCAACGTGTGGAGCGAATTTTCTCTCGATGAGGCTCGCGGTATAGTCTATGCGCCGACGGCCAGCGCGAAGTTCAACTTCTACGGCGCCGACCGCAAAGGCGACAACCTCTTCGCCGATTCGCTACTCGCGCTCGACGCCCGCACCGGGAAACGCTTGTGGCATTTCCAGATGGTCCACCATGACATTTGGGATTACGACGATGCCACCGCTCCGAAACTGCTGACGGTCCTGCACGAGGGCAAACGCATCGACGCGGTGGCGCAGGTGAGCAAGCAGGGCTTCGTCTTCGTCTTCGACCGTGTCACGGGCGCGCCATTGTGGCCCATCGAGGAGAGGCCCGTGCCCCGTACCGATATGCCCGGAGAGGAGACCTCGCCCACCCAACCGTTCCCCACGAAGCCGCCGCCGTTCGCCCGGCAGAAATTCACCGTGGACGATCTGAATCCCTACCTCGAGCCGCAGGAAAGCGCCCGCTTCCGCGATGAAATCCAGAGCGCTCGCAACGAAGGATTGTTCACGCCGCCCGGCCTGCGACCCACCATTCAGATGCCGGGAAACAATGGCGGAGCCAACTGGGGCGGCGCCGCGGTGGACCCCGCCCAGGGTTCGCTCTTCGTGGTCTCCAAGGATCTGCCGGCGTTTCTCAAACTGGTCCCCGATGCCACTATGCCTCCGGGGACACGCTACGCGATGAGCGGCTTCGGCCTGGTGACGGCAACCAACGGGCTCTCACCGATTGCGCCGCCCTGGTCGTCTCTCACCGCATATGACTTGAACAGTGGGACCATCAAGTGGAAGATCGCGCTCGGCGACGTTCCGGAATTAGCTGCCCGGGGCGTGAAGAACACGGGCTCCCATTACCCGAAGGTGGGCCCGGTGGTGACCGCTGGAGGCGTGCTCTTCGCCGGAACACGTGACCGCACCATCCACGCGTTCGACGTGGAAACCGGCAAAGTGCTGTGGGAGCACGAAGTCGACGCAGCGCTGGAAGGTATCCCGGCTGTCTACGAGATCGGAGGGCGCGAGTTTATCGTTTTCTGCGCCTCGGCCCAGGCCGGACTGACGCCCGCCACGCAAAAAGCAATTTCCGGCGCCTACGTAGCGTTTGCCCTGCCGGCTTCCCGATAAAACCTCGTTTCAGAAGGTGGGCCGGCAATCGTGGCCGCAGCGGGCATTTGGCCCGCCCGCGCACGTTGGAATCAGTGCCCTAAACCAATTCTATAGTGGGACAAAGAGCATGAAACGAACTCCGTTCAGGGTGCCTGGCGACAGCTTAGGTCGCGGGCTGAGCGGCCGCGAGGTAGTTGCCGTAGCCCACAATTACGGTTGACCCGACCAGAACCAGCAGACTGAGAAAGACCAGCCACTTGGTGCGCTGTCCTGTGCCATTCCATTCCTTGAGCGCAATCCCCCAAAGGGTGCTGAAAATAATAATGCTGGCCATGTGCAACGTCCAACTGGAGAAGCCGTATTTGCCCATCTGGGTTTCGCCCATGGTGTAGAAGAAGAACTGGAAATACCAGGTCGTTCCGGCGAGAGCGCAGAGCAGGTAGTTAGACAGCATGGGCGCCCGGACAATCTCCGGTTTGGCGAGCGTGGCGACTTTGGAGGCAGATCGTCGACGGGCCACCTCTTCGCCGGGCGCGTCAATGGCGTTTTCGAGGATCGGCTCGTGATCCAGGTCCGGATAGCTGCGGATTTCGGAATTGAAATATTGATAGCCGGTGCGGTTCCTGACGTTGAGAATCACGCACCAGATGATGTTGGTCGTGAAGCCGCCGAGCAGGACCACGATCAGCACAGGGAGTCCCTGCCACAGGGTGGTCGTGCCGTGCTGGAGGGTGATTTGTTTGATCGGCGTCCCGGCGTCGAGTCCGAAGGCGAAACAGGCGCTCATGACGCCGGAGAAGGTCGCGACGCCGATGCCCTTGCGCAGATCGAATTCTTTGATGGCTTCCTTCTTCTGTTCCTCCGGCAGTTCGCGTTCCTTGGAGATGCCGGCAAGTCCGGCGAGGACGATGCCCAGAAGGCAGACAAAAATGCCGAACAGAATCACCATTCCGGAGTGCGTACCCAGCACCTTGGTGGCGAACACGCCGTGCGCGATGGGGGGAATCAGCGTTCCAAAGGCGGCGCACCAGCCCAACACCATCGCCATGCCCAGCGACATCCCGAGGTAGCGCATGGTGAGACCGAACGTCAGGCCGCCGAGTCCCCAGAGGACACCGAAGAAGTACGCCCAGAAAAGGGCCGACCCGGGCGCTTCTTTCAGCACTCCGACGACGTCGCTGGTCATCAACCCGGCAAGCACCCACGGAGCGATAATCCAACTGAAGAATCCGCCGACCAGCCAATACGTCTCCCAGGCCCAATGCTTAACGCCTCGATAGGGAACATAGAAACTGCCAGAGGCGAGGCCGCCGAGCCAGTGGAAGAAAACGCCGAGCGCCGGATTGGGTAGCATGTTTGCTCTATTGTATCCGCTCATAGAACAGGCTTCAGGGAGGCCACGGATGAACCCAGCTGAGGGCGCCCCGGCCGTGTCGATGGGCTCAGCGGTGTAAAAGCAGCAGCTCCAACGAGCCCGGAATAGCTGTGCCCTGACGTTCTGATCGGATGGAAAGCGAAGGCTGTATTCCATCCCCCTGCTTGTGAGCCACTGCAGAGCACAAAAACAGGACCGTGCGGTACAATCGCATCCATATGCGTTGTCTGGTGGTCATGCTGGCATCCCTGGTCCTGGCTTCAGCCCAGACACCGACTGAGCGCCTCAACCGCCTGCTGCGCGATGGCGTTCTCATCGATACGCACGTCGATACGCCTTGGTACATCGTCGATGAGGGCTACGATCTCGGCGAAGAGCATAGCTATTACCAGGCCGATATCCCACGGCTGCGGCGCGGTCACGTGGGTGCCGTCTTTTTCGGCATCCCTGTCGAGCCGCAGAATTTTCCGCCCCATCTCTGGATCCCTCGCGCACTAGAGTTGATCGACGCCGTCAACCAACAGGTCCGGCAGCACGCGCGCGATATCGAGGTGGCCCTCACGGCCGAGGATATCCGGCGCATTCATCGGGGCGGCAAGATCGCCGTCCTCATGGGCGTGGAAGGCGGCCACATGATCCAGGACAGCTTGCCGGTCCTGCGCGACTACTACCGCCTGGGCGTGCGGTACATGACCCTGACGCACTTCAAGACCAACGACTGGGCCGACTCCAGCGCCGATGTTGCCGCTCACAATGGCCTCACGGACTTCGGCCGCGCCGTCGTGCACGAAATGAACCGCCTGGGCATGATGGTGGACATCTCGCACGTCTCCGACAAGACTTTCTACGACGTGCTGGAAATCAGCCGCGCGCCGGTGATCGCCTCGCATTCCTCGCTGCGCGCGCTGTGCGATATTCCGCGCAATATGAGCGATGACATGATCCGCGCGCTGGCCCGCAAGGGCGGCCTGGTCAATATCAATTTCAACGCCGCCTATCTGGACAAGAAAACGTACGATGCCTTTGTGCAATTTCGCGATCAGAGGGACCGCGATATCGCCGACATGCTGGGCATGAATGGCAGCAACCCGCGACGTTGGGAAATGAAGCGCGCCATCCAGGAGCGTTACCACGCGGAGTTACCGAAGGTGGGCATCGATGCCGCTATCCGCATGATCGATCATGCCGTCAAGGTCGCCGGTGCGGATCACGTAGGCTTCGGTTCCGATTTCGACGGCGTCTCGGGCATGGTCCCCGCCGGCATGGAAGACGTTTCCAAGTATCCGGAACTGGTGAAAGGATTGATCGATATGGGCTACACCGATGAGGACATTGGCAAGATTATGGGAGAGAATCTGCTGCGTGTCATGCACGCCAACGAGGAGGTCGCAGTGAAAGGAATGGACAAGTGAGAAGGCCCATGAGAAGGCGTGAATTCCTTACCGGCGCCGCGGCGTTCCCGTTAGCCGCGGCGCTGCCTTTAGCCACGGCGCGGCGGGCCACCGCATTCCAGCAGCAGCGGCCGCGGATCGCCGCCCTGTGCACTACCTACTTCTTCCGGTCCCATGCCGACGACATCATCACGCGTTTTCTCGAAGGCTACTGGATTAATGATCACTACTTTCCACCGCCGTGCGACGTCGTCTCTCTCTACATGGACCAGGTGAATCCGGCCGACATCGGCTACCGGCTCTCCACCGCCTACGGTTTCCCGGTAGTGAAATCCATCGCCGCAGCGCTGACGCTGGGCACGGGCAAACTGGCTGTCGACGGTGTCCTGCTCGTCGCCGAGCACGGCGACTATCCCTTCAACGATAAACAACAGCAGCTTTATCCGCGCTTCGAATTCCATCAGCAGGTAGTCGATGTATTCCGCAAGTCCGGGCGCGCGGTCCCGGTGTATTCCGACAAACATTTCTCCTATGACTGGACCAAGGCCAAACAGATCTACGACTGGTCCCAGGAACTGCATTATCCGCTGATGGCCGGCTCTTCCGTTTCCGTGACTTTTCGCCGCCCGGAACTGGATTATCCCTTGGGTGTGGAGTTCGATGATGCCCTGATGGTGGGCGGTGGCTGGGTTTCCGACGGCGGTATCTTTCATAACCTGGAAACGCTCCAGTGCTTCGTGGAGCGCCGCAAGGGAGGCGAGACCGGCATCCGGGCCGTCCATCATCTGGAAGACGATGCCGTCTGGAAAGCTGCCGAACAGGGTCTTTGGTCGAAGGATCTGCTGCATGCCGCACTGGCGCGGGCGGAAAAACTTGGGTCCGGCCGGCCGGAGGATGTGAAACACCCGGTGCTCTGCCTGGTCGAATACAATGACGGATTTCGCGGGTCGATTGTCATGCTCGGTGGACTGGTAAACGAATACCTGGTGGCGTTCAAAGTCAAAGGCCGCAGCCGGATCGACAGCACCAGCTGTTACGTTCCCCCCGAGAACTCGAACAACTTCAGCCCGCTGACACACGCTATCGCGCAGATGTACACGACCGGCAAGCGGGCCTATCCGGTGGAGCGGACGCTGCTCACCACGGGCGCCCTATCGTACATCATGGAGTCGGCGTACCAAGGCCACAAGCGGTTGGAAACGCCCATGCTCAAGGTGGCGTATCGCGCCCCGGCCGAATCCTATTTCGCGCATGGAAGGGGATCGTAATGGACCAACCGGAAAAAATCGCCGGGGGCTACCAGGCTACCGCGGGCCCGGTCTTCAGCCGCCGCGGGTACCTGCTCTTCAGCGATGTACCTTCGAACCGCATCCTGAAATGGGAGCACGGCGAAGTCACAGTCTTTCGCGAGAACAGCCATGGCGCGAAGGCCAACACCTTCGACCATCAAGGCCGCCTGCTCACCTGCGAGACCGGCCGCGTCACCCGCACCGAGAAGGATGGCAAGATTACGGTTCTGGCCGGTGACGCAAAAAGGCCTGCGGACCTGGTCTACGCGATCGACGGCAGCATCTACTTTTCTGATCCGGCGGCGGGCAGTGTCTACCAGATTACGCGCAAGGGCGACCTGCGCCCCGTGGCTCGCGGCTTGCAGTATCCTTTCGGCGTAGCGCTGGCGCCTAATCAACAGCGCCTCTTCGTGACGGACCGCGCGCGCCGCGAAATTCGCGCTTACGATGTGGCCGGCGACGGATCGCTGGGCGCCGGCAAAATCTTTGCGCCCTGCGATGACCAACCCGGCGGGTTGAAGACCGACGAAGGGGGAGGCGTGTGGGTGGCGTGCCCAGCCGGCATCCGCCATTTCGACCGCGCGGGCAAGCAGTTGGAGGTCATCGCCCTAACCGAACCCGCGGTCAACTGTAACTGGGGCGAAGGCTTCCAGGATCTCTACATCAGTGCCGGAACGTCGGTCTACCGCGCCCGGGTCAAAGCCAAGGGCACTCGCACGTACTAACCTTGTATAAGGGCAAGCGAAAAAAAGGCTGCTCCGCAGCCGGCAGACCACAAAAAACGATGGTCTGCCCTACGGCGGCCAAGGGCCCCTTTTCAAACCAGCCATTTCGTCCCGGTAAGCTGCTCGGCGGCGTTCCACAACCGACGCGCCGCGTCCTCATCCTGCGCCGGCTTGGGAAGCGCCACAACCACCGGATCGCCCTTCAAATTGAACATCCTGTCCGGAGCATAGTAGCTGCCCGAAGACGTATCCTGCGCCGTTGCGGCGCGTAGCGTCGGCAGCGCTCCGTGAGCTGCATCCTGCGATAGAAACGACGAGATGATCCTCTCGGCCACGTTCAACTCTCTGCCCGGACCGGAAGTCTGCAAGTTGGTTCGCGCATACCCGGGATGTGCCGCATTGCTCAGTAGCGTAATGGGTGCAGCCGCACTGCGGCGGGCCAGTTCGAGCATCAACATCAGGTCGGCCAGCTTGGACTGGCAGTACGCCTTCCATGGCCCGTACGACCTTTCCCACTGCAGGTCCTCAAAGTTGATTCGCTTCAGCCCCATATTCGCCGCGCCGCTCGAAACCGTGGTAACCCGCGGCGAGCCCGCACGCCGAAGCGCCGGCAGCAGCAGTATGGTCAACGCGAACGGCCCCAGGAAGTTGGTCCCGAATTGTCTCTCAAATCCATCCTCCGTCAATTCCCGCGACGGCAGCCGCATCACGCCGGCATTGTTCACGAGCAGGTCCACCTTTCCGGCGCTGTCGACCCTCTGCGCAAAAGCCCGCACCGACTTGAGACTCGCGAGGTCCAGCAACTCGAACCGCACCCTCGCGCTGGGAAGCTCCCGGTTGATTCGCTCTACGGCATCCGCGCCTTTCGACTCCGTTCGTGCGGTAAGGATCACCTCGCTCCCCGCGCGCGCCAACTCCAGCGCCGTATACCATCCGATCCCGCTGTTCGCCCCCGTAACTACCGCCAACTTGCCAGCCTGCGAGGGGATATCCGCTACTGTCCATGCCTTCATGTTCGCTGTCCTCTACGTTTACGTGAGTGCGTCACTTGCTTATTTTCACAAACTTGTCGACGCGCCAGTTGCGGAAGTCGGCCGAATAGATGGCCCCCGTGCTGTCCACGGCGATGTAATGCGGGATGTCAATCTTGCCGGGAATCTTGCCGAACGAGCCCAAGACACCCAAAACCTTGCCTTGCAGGTCCACCTTGATAATGCGCGAATTAACGCCATCGCACATATAAAGAACATCTTCGCTCTTCACGTAGTAAAGCCCTTGCGGCGAACCCAGGTCCGTCCATTTGCCGAGAAATTTACCTTGCTGATCGAAGATCTGCACGCGCTTGTTGTTGCGATCGGTCACATACAAGCGACCCTGGCTGTCAATGGCAACATCGTGCACCAGATTGAATTCCCCATCGCCGGTCCCTTTGGCACCCCACTGGCCCAGGTATTCTCCATCTTTGCTGTAGTGCACCACGCGCGAATTTCCGTAGCCGTCGGCGACAAAAAAATCACCGCCTGGCCCGAAGTTGAGAGTCGCAGGGCGATTGAACGAGTACTTCGCCTGGTTATCGGCAGCGGGCGTGCCGGTGCCGAAGTTCATGAGCAGTCGGCCCTCCGGCGTCCACTTCATGACACGGTGAGCCTCCAGGTCAACCGTCCAGATATTGCCATCCGGGCCTACGCGCAAACCATGCGGCTTCTTGCCAAGAAATTCCGGCCACGCGCGCAAAAACTTACCGGCCTTGTCAAACTGCATTACCGGATGGGGTCCATCGCTGAAGACCCATACGTTGTCGCTGGTGTCGACGTCCACCGCCGCGACTTCGCCGAAGTTCCATCCTGCCGGAAGTTGGGGCCAATCTTCCACGACGCGATAGGGCAAGGGCGGCCCGGTTTGAACCTGGGCGCACAAGAACGTGCAAGTGGCAAATAAGATACCGAGGCGTCTCATGTTGGCGATCCTAGCATTAAGCTTGGCGGTCCGGCGAAGGATAGAAGGATAGCGGCCGTCTTCAAACGCCGCCCGATTTCTGCTATGCTCCGACCATGGCGGTTTCTTTGCCGGTCCGAATCCTAGCCATGGTGCCGTTTGCGGCCACCTTGTCGGCTGCGCCTACGTTTACCAGGGATGTTGCGCCGATTTTGTACGAGCGCTGCGTTCAATGCCACCGGCCCAGCAGCATCGCGCCTATGTCGCTTCTGGACTACAAGTCGACGCGTCCCTGGGCGAGGTCGATTCGCGAGGCTGTGCTGAGCCGCAAGATGCCGCCCTGGTTTGCCGATCCGCAGTATGGGCATTTCGCAAACGACGCGCGGCTGAATGCTCGCGAGGTGGAGACGATCAAGGCCTGGGTGGACGCCGGAGCCCTGGAGGGCGACCCGAAAGACCTGCCTCAGGCGCCCGAATTCGTCGACGGTTGGAGACTGGGCAAGCCGGATATCATCGTGGACATCGGCGAGGATTTCGCCGTTAAGCCCGGCGCCGACGACTACGAGCACTTCATTGTGCCCACCAATCTGAAAGAAGGAATCTGGATCCGCGGCGCCGAACTTCGTCCCGGCAACCGGCGCGTAGTGCATCACGCACACGTGAATCCGGTGCTGAGCGAGAAACAGGCGGGACCGGCCACGATTCAGGCCATGAATTCCGTCGGCCCGTATCTCGAGCATGATGGCAAACTGACGCGAATCCGTATGACAGCTCCGGTGCTGGACAATGCCTGTGCCTCGGATGCGCCAAACCTGCCGTACATCCATGGATTCCAGGAAGGTGCCCTGGCTTCTTACCTGCCCGGCCGCCAGCCCGATGTGTTCGCCGATGGTTCGGCGAAGTGGATTCCGCCCGGAACCAGGCTGGAGTTCTCGATTCACTATGCCAAGGTTCGCGAGCCCCAGATGGATCGCACCTCCGTCGGCCTCTACCTGGCACCGGGACCGCCCGAGCGCGTGCTGCACCGCATGGACCTGCGCAACTTCTTCTTCCTGATTCCTCCCGGCGACGGGAACCACGAGGTGACACGCTGCTATACCTTTGAGAAGGACAAGCTGCTGTTATCCATCACGCCCCATATGCATTTCCGTGGCAAGGACGCGCGGTACGAAGTGACGCATCCGAACGGGAAACAGGAAGTCCTGCTTTCGGTGCCGCACTACAACTTCGACTGGCAACTCACCTATCGCTTCCAGGATCCGATTTTGATCGATAAGGGCAGCGTATTGACGCTGACGGCGCACTTCGACAACAGCGCCAACAATCCGGCCAATCCGGATCCGACGAAGACTATCCGATGGGGTGATAAGAGCGAGGAAGAGATGTTTTCGAATTACATCGAGTATCTGGACCCCGAAAAGACGCCAGTCCCAGTTGCGCGTAAATAGTCGCGCGTAAATAGTCGCGCGAATCGTTGTAGCGAGTGCTACGGTAGACAATGTTCCCTTACGACCCACAACTGGCCCAGGCCACTGAGCAACCACTATCATCTATACCCGACGTGCTGCAGACAATGCAGACGATCGACAAAACGTGTGTTGACGGGGATGGCTTGAAATGGTTCAACTGGCTTTACCTTCAGGTGACGTCGGCAGTGGAGAACCGCGTCGCCACGGGAGGGTTCAACGATCCCGCATGGCTGGCTGAACTCGATATCCAGTTTGCGAAACTCTATTTCGACGCGCTTCACAACGAACTCACCGGCGCGCCATGTCCCGGTTGCTGGGAAGCTGTTTTTTCAAGCCGGGCGCAGAACCGGATCGCCCGCATCCAGTTTGCCCTGGCCGGCATGAACGCCCACATCAACCACGACCTTCCCCTGGCCATCATTGCGACCTGCAAAGCTACGAACACGGCGCCGCAGCATGGAACGGATCAGTACGACGACTACACCAACCTCAATACGACGCTCGACCGCTTGATCGACGCCGCCAAGCAAACGCTGAACGTCCGCCTTCTGGGTGACCCCCTTCCCGCCGTGTCTCATCTGGAAGATCTGATTGCCGCCTGGAATTTGGCCGCGGCCCGCGAGAACGCCTGGAATACCGCCGAAACTCTTTGGCAGGATTCGGCGCTCGCTGCAAGCGTTCTTATGGATACGATAGACGGGCTGACTACCGTCATCGGAAAAGCGCTGCTGGTTCCCGTTCCCTGAGCTAACCGCCTGCTACTCCACAACGAAGAATCAACTGTTTACAAGCCTTGTGGAGTAGGCCTTTGGCCTGCGTCGACCTCTCCGGGAATTCCATTCAAACACTCGAAAAAACTGTTGCTCTACGCAGATATTTTAGCGATCATCTTTAATACTGGAGTCTTTGGTTCCGGTGTCGCTCCGCCGCGATTGTAATCTCATTGTCGAGACGGCTGCATTCACGCCTCTTTGACGCGCCTGCCGCCATGCCGAAGGAAGGAATCTCCGATTATGTGTTCCGCGGCTTCCTATACACGTACACTCCTAGCCAGTTCCTGGCTACTGTTTCTCGCCCTGCCTGCCGGGGCGTCAATCAACGCCTCCAGTTTGGGCGCAAGCTACGACGCTTCGCAGAGCAATGTCATCTTCCGCGTCTATTCCTCGCGCGCTACGCAAATAGTGATCGACCTCTACGCGTCTCCGATGGGTTCACCCGAGGTGCTTAGTTCCACGCTAAGCGCCAATAGCACTACTAATATCTTCTCCGTTTCGTTACCAGTTGCGACGCTGCAGGCAGCCGGTATCACTGGAGCTGTGTATTACGGTTACCGTGCCTGGGGGCCGAACTGGCCGGTTTCGGGCACTTGGACAAAAGGCTCCAGCGATGGCTTTATCTCGGATGTGGACGCCCAAGGCAATCGATTCAACCCCAATAAACTGTTAATCGACCCCTATGCGCATGAGATCAGTCATGATCCGATCAACGCTACATTTTCCGACGGTACTATATATGCCTCGGGCGCGCTCTACCGCAACATCGATAGCGGCAACCAGGCGCCTAAGAGCATCTTGTGGGCGCCCACCAGCCAGAGTACCGGCACCAAGCCCACGCGCGCGCAGAAAGACGACGTGATCTATGAAGTGAACGTGCGTGGCCTGACTAAGAACGACAGCAGCGTCCCCACCGCTGTTCAAGGCACTTACGCGGGCGCCGCGCTCAAGGCGCCGCGCCTTGCGACCCTCGGCGTAACGGCAGTCGAATTCCTGCCCGTGCAGGAGACGCAGAACGATGCCAACGACAATACGCCAAACTCCACTGCCGGACAGCAGTACTTCGGCTATATGACGCTGAACTATTTCGCCCCGGATCGCCGCTATGCTTCGAATAAGGCTGCGGGCGGCCCAACGGCCGAGTTCCAGGCTATGGTGAAGGTCTTTCACGATCTGGGAATCAAAGTCTACATCGACGTGGTGTACAACCATACCGGCGAAGGCGGAGCGTGGACCCCGACCGACACGTCCACCTATAACCTCCTCTCCTGGCGCGGGCTGGACAATCCGACCTACTACGAGCTCACTACCGACAATCAGTTTTCGTACGACAACACCGGAACGACCGGCAACTACAACACCTATAATCCGGTGGCGCAAAACCTCATTGTCGATTCGCTGGCCTACTGGCGCGACACGATGGGCGTCGACGGATTCCGCTTCGATCTCGCTTCCATTTTGGGCAACACCTGCACCGTGGGCTGCTTCAATTTCAGCAGCAGCGACAATAAGACGGCGATCAATCGCATTCTGAGCGAGTTGCCGCAGCGCCCGGCTTCCGGTGGCAGCGGTATCGACCTGTACGCCGAGCCTTGGGCGTACAGTGGCACCAATAATTACCAGTTGGGCGGCTTCCCCGCAGGCTGGTCGGAATGGAACGGAAGCTATCGCGACACGCTGCGCCAGGCGCAGAACGACCTGGGCGTGGCCACCATCACCACCGGCAGTCTGGCGACCCGCTTGGCTGGATCGTCCGACCTGTTTGGTAGCCGCAGTCCTTGGAACTCAGTCAATTTTATGGTGGTGCACGACGGCTTCACGCTCAACGACCTTTATGGCTGTAACGGTCCCAACAACACGCAGCCCTGGCCCTACGGGCCCTCGGACGGCGGCAACCAGACGTCGAACTATAGCTGGGACCAGGGCGGAGCCGCGGCCGACCAGCGCGCCGCAGCCCGCGTGGGCTTCGCTTTCATGATGCTGAGCGCAGGCACACCTTTGATGACTGGAGGGGACGAATTCCTGCGCAGTCTCAGCTGCAACAATAATCCCTACAATGTGGACTCGATCGCCAACTGGCTCAACTATAGCTGGACCAGCAACCAAACCAATTTCACCGCGTATGTACAGGGCCTCATCGCCTTTCGCAAAGCCCACGCCGCGCTCCGGCCGCTGACCTTTTACTCGAGTTCGCAATTGGCCTGGTGGACACCGGCCGGCACCACGCCGGATGCCACTTATTTCAACAGCGCGAGCAACCACTCCATCGCCTATCAGTTTAACGGCAGTGCACTGAACGACACCTATTCGTCCATCTATGTGGCCTACAACGGTTGGAGCGGCAACGTAAACTTCACTCTGCCGTCGCCGGGCAATGGGACCAACTGGTATCGCATCACGGATACCTGCGGATGGGCGGAAGGCCCGAGCCAGGTGCGCGCGCCCGGGGCAGAAGACCTGATCGGCGGACAGGGTTATTCGTATAGCTTGTGCGGTCGTGGTCTGCTGTTGTTAATCGCAAAGTAAGGCGGACCTGACAGCTCCTCGCGGTTGGCAAAAGGGGAGGATTTCGTGATAGGCTCACCAGAAGACCACTCAAGGAGCGTTCGCCTATGGCTTTCTCGCGTTTACGACGCCACCGCCCTCAGCTTCGTCGACGGCCAGCCGACTTCCGCATGTGGCAGAGCGCCGGTGATCGCTCAGCCATCTTGAGGGCCGGCGGATAGCCTCAGTCAACTTCGAACCGAAATATACTCTTGAAAATCCAGGTGCTAACTATGAAGACGGTTCTGTTTTTTTGCGTCTGCGGACTGCTCGTGGCTGATGACGGAACGCCGGACCCAAAACTCGAGGAAGCGAAGGAACTCAAAGCCTGCGCCCAGGCGCTGCTAAACGGTCTGCCGAAAATACCCGACGACCGCGACAAGCGGTTCCTCGGCAAGGTGACCGAGGCGGAAGCCATCTGCCGCGGCGAGAGAAATCTCGCGTTCCGCCTCACACCATGGGTCGACTGGTCACAATACTGGGGTACCGGTGACACTTCTTCCCTACCCACCAATTTTCCGAAGAAAGGGCCGGAGTTTCGCGGCGTCTTCGGCGCCTTGACGGACCTCGAATACCAGCGCGTCGGGCTGATAAAATTCAATCTGTTCGATAACGCCGGCACCTGGCGCACCTATATTACCGGTCAGAACGGCGTGGGCGGTCCGGCTGTCAAGACCTGGCCCGAAATGCGGCTGCCGAAGGAAAATCCTGATTATCAGGCTGTGGGCGGCGATGGCGAACAGGTTTGTAAAGGGGACCTCATTCGCGCGCGGACCCTCTCCGGAATCTGCAACGACATCCTGAACCCGTTGATGGGCTCGGCCGGAATGCCCTTTGCTCGCAATGTGGAATTCGAAACCACCTACCCCGATCAGGGACAAACCATCTTGACGAAGAACCGCCATGGCGACCGCCTCGGCCTTTTGATCCCGGACCCGCAGGTGATCAGCCGCAAGCTGTTCACCCGCACGCAATCCAACGCCGCGGCCTGCAACTCGGGATTCGGCCTGCCCGGCGATTCGCCCGAGGCAAACTGTGACTACCAGAAGGCGCCCTTCTTCAACGTGCTCGCCGCTTACTGGATCCAGTTCATGACACACGACTGGTTTTCGCATATGGAAGAAGGCCACAACGCGCCCGAGTATATGAATGTTGGCTGTACTACCGAGCTCGTAAACAACGCCGAAACGCCGTTGACGCCGGACCAGGTTAAACAACTCGGGTGCCGTCCGGCTGATCGCGTTGACAAAACCTATGTACTGAAAGATTCTCCGCCGGAGAAATTTTCCAGCGGAGGCAAGGACTATCTCACTCGCGCGCCCAAAACCTTCAGCAATAACAGCACCGCATGGTGGGACTCCTCCCAGATGTACGGATATGACGAAACCTCCCGGCGGCGCGTGAAACGCGACCCCAAGGACCCGGCGAAGATGCTCCTCGAGCCGGTCAATGGCTCGCAGGGACCCGGCTATCTCCCCGTCTTTCAAGCGGGCGATCCGATACAACCGCAATGGGCCGGACAGGAAGCCGTGGCTTTCCCCGACAACTGGTCGATCGGCTTGAGTTTTCTCCATAATCTTTTTGCCCGCGAACATAATGCTTTCGTCGACGAATTCCGAGGGCAAGCCGCCAAGAGTCCCAACGCAGACAGCGGTCTGCGCAATCCCTCCGATCCGAAGCGCGTCATTCACAATAAGGACGTCACGCCGGACGAGCTATTTGAGGTAGCGCGGTTGGTGGTGGCGGCCGAGATCGCCAAGATCCATACCACCGAGTGGACGCCGCAACTCCTGTACGACGAGCCGCTCTACAAGGGCATGAATGGAAACTGGAATGGCCTGATCGGAACGGGCGATCCGGACGTCTCCAAGGCGCTGTCCGACATCATCGTGCGCAATTTTGGAAAGGCTAAGGATGTCGAGAAAACCACGCAGTGGTACTCGGTTCTGGCTTCAGGACCGGGTATCTTCGGCATCGGCAGCAAGATCCCTCATTACGATCTTACGAAACCGGCCGACGTAAACGGCGGTGTGAACCATTTCGGATCGCCGTTCAACTTCCCCGAAGAATTCGTTACCGTCTACCGTCTGCACGCGTTGATCCCCGATTTAATCGAATACCGCCAGATCGATAAAGACCCGAATCAGATTGTGCAGAAGGTCGCAGTGATCAATACGTTCGAGGGCAAAGCCACGGACGCCATGCGCTCGCGCGGCCTGGCGAACTGGGGTCTGAGCATGGGCCGGCAGCGTCTGGGCCTTTTGACGCTGCACAACATCCCGCAGTTCATGCAGAACATTCGCCTGCCGCGCCTCGACAGCCCCACCCGGCAGTTGGATATAACTGCCCTTGACCTCATTCGCGACCGCGAACGCGGTGTGCCGCGCTTCAACGAGTTCCGGCGTCAGTATGGTCTCCGCCAGTTGACCAGCTTCGACGACTTCACGGATAAGTCCCTTCCGCCCGATTCGCCGGCGCGGAAGGACCAGGAAAACAATGCCGCTCAACTCCGGGAAGTGTACGGCACGCACGTCTGCGACTCGTCCAAGATCATCACCGATGCCCAGTTGAACGATGACGGTTCGCCGATCAACGATTGCCTCGGTCATCCCAACGGATCGGTCGTCGACAATATTGAAGACGTCGACACGGTAGTCGGCTGGATGTCTGAATCGGTGCGGCCGCACGGATTTGCCATCTCTGAAACGCAATTCGTCGTGTTTATCCTGAACGCGTCTCGGCGGCTGTTCAGCGACCGGTTCTTCACGTCGAGCTTTCGTCCGGAGTTCTACATGCGCCTGGGCGTCGACTGGGTGAATCACAACGGTCCGGGGCCGGAACTGATGGAAAAGGGAGAGCCTAACGGTCATAAGGTGCCGGTCTCGCCGCTCAAGCGGGTGTTGCTACGCAACATTCCGGAGTTGTCCGCGGAACTGCAGAATGTGGTCAACGCCTTCGACCCGTGGGCACGTGACCGCGGCCAGTATTACTCGATTGAATGGAAGCCGCAGCCTCGCGCCGCGTCCGATCCGGCATTCAAGCAATAAGAAAAACAAAAAGGAGCTTCATCGATGCCCGACGTCACCGTTGCCAACTGGTTTGGCGACATTGTTTCTCACCCGCAGGTCGTGGTGGACGCCAACTCGGTGCAGGACATCATCAATGTCCTGAAGAGTCCCGGACAGTATCCCTCTCCGGTCCGCGCCGTAGGTTCCAATCATTCGACCACGGCCTGCGGCGCCGCGGAAGGTGGAACCGTAATCCGGATGAAGATGAACCGGATACTGAACATCTCCGCCGATTCGCTGACGGTTGAGGCGGGCGCTATTCACATCGACATGGCCCAGGCTTTGGCCAAACAAAAGCTGCAGTTCTATGTGAACACCGAAATCGGCAACCTGACAGCCGGTAGCGCAGCTTGCTGCGGGACGAAGGATTCTTCTTTCCCCGGCGAATACGGGCAGGTCGGATCCTATGTCATCGGCGTGAAAATGGTGCTTCCGTCCGGAGATCTTCTCGAAGTGACAGACGCGCAGCCGGAACTCATGCAGAAGGTCCGCTCGAGTTACGGCACCTTCGGAATCGTCTACGAAGTGACCTACCGAATCCGCCCGATGCTGCCGCTCGCGGTCCATCACAAGACGTTTCATCTCGCGGAATTCATCCAGCAGTTGCCGCAATTGAAGGCGCTCAACTACGCGATGATGTACTATATTTTTCCCTTTGACGATCTCATCACTGTCGAGTTCCGCAGTTACAATCCGGGCGCATCCGGTGATCCGAACAAGATCATCTGGCCGCTGCGCAATTATATATGGGGCACTTCCGGTCCCAAGTTCGCGCACGACATGGAGCAGGCGATAGCGGATCCCAAAATCCGCTACGGCATTATCGACGCCTTCAATAAGCTCTGGCGCTTCAAGCTCGAGAACATTATCACCAGTGACAACACGGTCCCGGCCGACGAAATCATTCGTTATCCCGACGTGGCCAACGACAGCCGTTACACGTTCAGTCTTTACGCGTTTCCCGAAGAGCAGTATCCCTCGGTGCTGAGCGATTTCTTCAAATTCTGCACCGGCTACTACGCGCAGAAAGGCTATCGCTCCAACCTGCTGGACGTCGGCTACCGAATCGCGCAGGACCAGCAATCTCTCTTGTCGTATTCATGGGACGGTCCGGTCATGACCATCGATCCCGTCTCGACCGCCAACCCCGGCTGGACCGAATTCATCGACGCATACAATCAGTTCTGCAACGACCGGAACGGTAAGCCCGTGCTCAATCAGACCGCAGCCCTCACGCCGGACCTTGCTAAGAAGGCATTCGGCGGCAGGCTCGCAACCCTGGAACAGACCAGGAAGCAATACGATCCTTCGGAGCGTTTGCTGAATGCTTATTTTCGAGGAATTTTGAGTTCATAAGGAGGCAATTTTGCCAGATTTATCTATCACGGATTCACTGGGCGACCCCGTCGATATTTCCGCAGTCAAGTGGACGTCCGCGTCTTCTCTCTACAACTACCTGAAATCCGAGGTGCTGCACCTGGCCGTGGTACCGGATTTTATCAAAATCAAAGATGAGGCTCTCACCCTGGCAGTTCCGAAGCCCACCACTTTCAAGCTATCGGTGGAGCATGATTTCGAGTTCGGCGGCACGACGCCGGAGATTGACGTGACACCCGGCGCGAAAGTGGAGCTCCTGACAAATATCACTGCGGGAAACGATCTGTTTGACGACGACGACTTCCACGTGCCCGTCACGGTACCGGCGCTAACGGGTTATGTGGGAATGTCCTTCCAGGGCTCGCTCGATCTGGGAGTCAGCGGAACCTCCGGAGACCTCACATTTGGCATCGACGGCAAGCAGAGCATCACGTTCGAATTCGTGAAGGCATTTGAGATGGGGAAAAATGAACCCACGCTCTGGCAGGCAACTGCCGGCGTGCTTTCGGATTTCGTCATTCCCGCGAGCGTCGACGATTTGAAACGTCTCAACGTCAACGATGTCTGTTGCGTGTCCGGCGAGGGCCGTTTAGAGATATCGGGGTCCGTGAGTGTCTCGATACCGGTCAACCCTTTGGCCTCCGTGAATCTGCCCTTGGGGGTCGGGACGCTGGAGGTCCAGGACGGCGTCATAGTTGGGTTGTCCGCTTCGCTATCGCTTTCCGGCTCCTACCAGATTCGACTGCAAAGATTGACCGGAGGCGTCATAAGACTCAGTTATCTGCGGGGGCGCGGGACCGACCTGGAAACCGATCTGAGCGTTTCTGCGGGCGTCAGCGCCGATCTCGGAACGACCGATCTCCTGGCGAAACTGCTCGGCGCAATCAGCAAGGACAAAGTTGATCAGAAGGTGCTGGATGGTCTCACTTCCGACCAGGCGGAGACCTTCACCTCGATGTTGAAGGCGGGAATCGATCACGCTCTGCAGGCGTCTGTCGGTCTCGCGCTTTCGACGTCGACCGACACCCAGGTGGCGTTTCAATACGACATCCAGCCCGACCTGTTGGACGCGGCCTCTACTGAAGTGCTGAACTCCGCTCTCAGGGGCAACCTGAGCGGCCTGACCGCACTCGAAGAAAAGGCGCCTCCGGACGGCACGCTTGCTCCGGGCGTGAAGCTGCTGAACAGCGTATTTTCGACCGCGAAAACCAAAGGCATCGCACTTAAGGTGAACCTGCTCGGCATCGTCAACCTGCTCTCCAGTTCGAGGCTGATCAGTAATTGTGAGTTCCTCTTCGAGCCCGCCAGCGGCGACCTCACGATCAAGGAGACGGCCGAAAGCGACCGGCTCGCTGCCATCACGGATCCTGATCGCCGGCAGGAGGCTTTGCGCAAGGCCATCTTCGATTCCGTGCTGGTGACGACAACCTACGTAGTGAGTAAAGCAGTTACTATGCCGTCGCTGTCATGCGAGGCGACGCACTTTGCGGCCAGCCAGAATACCAATAGGCAGACGATCGCCGATTACACCAGCTGGTTTGTGGCGCTGAATCTGCTGAGACCCGATGAGCGCACCGAGGTTCTGAGCCAGGCCGTCAGCGGAGGTCCCTCGACGTGCGTTGTGAGAGCGCCCCTCGACGATCCCTCCTGCGAAGCTCTCTTCTTCGACGGGCAGGGAGGGACTCGGGAGAAGGCGCAATACCTGGACATCGGCCGCCAGGCGCTCAAGGCGCTGCTTGATCCTGCGGACAGCCCCATTGACCGCTTCCGCTACAACTTCCTCGACAATGACGCAACGTGGCAGAAAGCCGTCGCGACAGGACCCAACGACGGGCTGCGCGAATTGATCCCGTTGGCGTCCACGGATGCCATGTTTGACCTTGTACTCAACGATGTCTCAGGCGACCTCTACGATATCGTCTGGTGGGCCGACGCGATGCAGAAGGCGGGTCAGGCTCTCGCAAACATTCGCACATTCCTGGCGGCTCGCGATCCCGCGACGCTGGCGGCTGATCCGGACTTTGCCAGCCGTCGTGTAGCGCTGCAGAAACTGATGCTGGGCGTCGTCAACTCCAGCAAAGTTCGATTCCAAGAGCCTTGGGGACTGGTTTGCCTGTACTGGGCCGCAGGCTCGCGGCGGTCGTCGGGAAAGATTGCGGCCGGAAAACTGGTGTTGCAGAAAGAGACTCAAGCCGCAACCGTTTCCACCGCAGGACGGTAGTGTTCTGAGTTACAAATTCGTTGAATAAGTCAAACGCCCAACCGTGGGGCAGACCATCGCCTTTTGTGGTCTGCCTGGCTGCGCACCAGCCGTAGACTTATGTCGCGAATTTCCAACTGAGGACACTAGCACTACTGTGTTAGAAAAGTGGGGCAGCTAATCCTGGCTGCAGCCGGCTTTGGTCTGATTCGAGGATTTGCGCCCGCGAGCAAGAGCCGCCTCAAATGCGGCTGCGGCCAGGATTGGCCGCCCCACCACCGCAACCAGGACCGCAGAGGCGAGCAACCTTTCGTGGTAATTTTGCAAGCCGGATACGGAGCCGAGGCACAGTGTCGCTTATTTCCCCGGCTTAAAGCTTTTGAGCGCGGTGAGCTCGTCTTCGAACACCTCGAACGTGCTGTATAGTTTGGTAACGTGCAGCAGGGAGTTCACCCGCTCCATCGGACGCAACAGTTTCATTTGCCGCCCACGCGAGGTAAGCGACGCATAACCGGAAACCAATTCACCTAATCCGGCGCTATCCACGTATGACACGCCCGAGAGGTCGGCCAGGACGTCAGCCTTCCGGTCGATCGCGCCGCGGATCGCCTCACGAAATACACTGGTGCCGTCACCCAGGACAAGCCGGCCGGCCATCTGAAAAATTTCTACGCCATCCGAGGTTCGATGCTGGATCGTAAAGGACATGCATGTATTGTATGCAGAATGGGGGGCAACGCGAAAGCGGCATCAATCTTTTTCTGCGACAGGCGCTGAAGAATTAGGATAACCTTGCATTTCGACCAGCCTTTCACACACTATGAACTCACACATCTCCAGGCGCGCGGTGATCCTGGCCACCACCGCGGCTTCCTATAGCCGGGTGCTCGGCGCCAACGACCGCGTACAGGTCGGACTCATCGGCTGCGGCAATCTCGGCATGCGCCACCTTCGTCTCTACCTGAAGCCGATCCTCGACGAGGGTACGGCTCGCGTCGCCGGGATCAGCGACATCTACACGATGGCCAAGGAGCGGGGCCGCCAACAGGCGCAACTCGAGTCTAAAGACGTCCACCACGACTACCATGACCTGATCGCCCGCAAGGATATCGACGCAATCTACGTCGTCACGCCCGAACACCATCACTTCCACATGGCCATGGACGCGCTGCGCGGCGGTAAGGACGTCTATCTCGAAAAGCCTATGACCTACACGGTCGATCAGGCCAGGGAACTCGCCGTCGAGGTGAAGAAGACGGAACGTGTTCTCCAGGTGGGCGCGCAATGGTGCTCGGACCCGCGCTACCACGCCGCGCGCGAGGCCATCGAGAAAGGCTGGATCGGCAACGTCGTGTGGGCCCAGTCCACCTACTCGATGAATTCCCTCTACGGCGTCTGGCAATACGACGTCGAGAAAGAGGCCACGCCCGAGACGGTCGACTGGGCCGCATTCCTCGGCCCCGCACCGAAACGCCCTTTCAGCGGTGAGCGCTTCTTTCGCTGGCGCAAGTATTGGGACTATTCCAACGGTCTCGTCGCCGACTTCTTCTATCATCGTCTGGCGCCGCTCATGCTGACCTTGGGCGGACGGTTCCCGGTGCTCGTCAGCGGCCACGGCGGCATCTACAGTTTCAAGGATCGCGAGACTCCCGATACCTTTTCGCTGACCGCGGAGTATCCGGAATTCAGCATTCAGATTACGTCGTCGGCTGCCTCGGCCGGTCTCGAGCGATACCACCAGCCGGCCATCTACGGTCATGAAGGGTCCATCGGATTCTTCGACGAGAAAGGCACTGACGGATACATCGTCATCAGGCCCGATTCGCAATTCCGCAAAAAGTTCCAGGAAGCCACCGGCAAGGCGGAAGTAACCATCCCGACCAAGCCTTCGCATCCCAACGATATCCGCATCAATCACGCGCGCAACTTCTTCGACTGCATGAAGACTCGCAAACCGCCCATCCTCCACGCGGATCTGGCCTATCAGACCATGACGGCCATCAAGCTGTCGGCTGATTCCTACCGGAAGCGCCGCATGATTGCCTGGGATCCGAAGACCGGGCGTATGGTAAAAGAAGCACCTCCCCGCGCAGGCTGGGAAGGTACCGGAGAGAATTATAAGGAGCCGGTCTAATTTATGTCCATCGGAAAAATACTGATCATTGTTGGCGATGCCGCTGAAGCCCTCGATACTATGTATCCCCTGCACCGGGTCCAGGAAGACGACTACGCAGCCGTAGTCGCCGGACCCGAGGTGAAGGTCTACCCGCTGGTGATGCACGAGATCCCCCCGGGTTGGACCATTACGAAGGAGAGTCCGAGCTACCATCTGCCGAGCCAGATCGCCTTTCGCGACGTCAAGCCGGAAGAGTATGCCGGGATGTTTATCACCGGCGGCCGCGCGCCCGAGTACCTGCGCTACGATCAGGACCTGATGCGTATCACGCGCCACTTCTTTGAGACCGGCAAGCCGGTCGCGTGCGTCTGTCATGGCGTCGAGATCATTGCGGCGGCCGGCGTGATCCGCGGCAAGCGTGTCGCGACGGTTGCCAAGTGCCAGTACGACGCGGAATTCAGCGGCGCGACCTACGTGAATGCGTCGTGCGTGCGCGACGGTAACCTGGTCACCGGGCGCACCTGGCACGACAACCCGCATTATATGCGCGAGTTCATGAAGATGCTGGCTGAAGCGCGGCACTCCGCAGCGACCGCGTAAGACACGACGCGCTGTCTCACCGTGGACAGACCATCGCCTTTTGTGGTCTGCCCGCGCCACGCCAGCGTGACGGATCTCACGCTACCCTGTGCCCATCCTCGCGCCCTACGCGTCTAGAATGATAGAGGCCTTACATGACACACCGCGCGGCCTATCTTCTCTACCTCCTTTTTCTCTCTTCCTCCGCAGTATTTGCCCAAATTCCCCAGAGCCCGCCCCCCTCACCTATGCTTTCGCCGGTGCAATTAGACGATCTGGTAGCGCCCGTCGCCCTTTATCCCGATCCTCTACTCGGGCAGATCCTGGCAGCCAGCACTTACCCGCTCGAGATCGCTGAAGCGCAGCAGTGGCTCAGGCAGAACAGCACGCTGCAGGGCGCACAATTGATGGACGCCGCCCGGCGGCAGAATTGGGACGCGAGCGTGCAGGCGCTGGTCGCGTTTCCGGATGCGCTGGCGCTGCTCAGCAGCAATATCCGCTGGACCACTGACCTTGGCAACGCGTTTCTCGCCCAGCAATCCGATGTGATGATGGCCGTGCAACGAATGCGATCGCGGGCCCAGGCCAACGGCAAGCTCAGGAGTACCCCGCAACAGGCGGTCATCGGTGAGAACCAAGGTGATCAGAGCGTGATTGAAATCCAGCCGGCCGATCCGCAGGAGATGTATGTGCCGTCGTACGATCCCTATTACGTTTGGGGTCCTCCGCAATGGGGCGATTATCCCGACTTGTATTACCCGGGTCTTTACGGTGACGGCTTCGTTTTCGGTCCCGGAATCTTTATCGGAGGCTTCTTCCCGGGCTGGGGTGGTTGGGGCGGTTGGGGTTGGGGCTGCGGCTGGTTCGGCAACGGCTTGTTTGTCAATTCCGCTTTCTTCAGCCGATTCGGTTTCCATAGCGGGTTCGGCGGCTTTCGTGGGGGCGTGGGTGTCTTTCGCGGCGGGCACCAGCAGTGGGAGCACGATCCCGCACATCGAATGGGGGTCGCGTATCCCAATCGCGCCGTGGCTAGCCGGTTTAATTCCAACCTTTCTGCCGGGAGTCGGCGCCAGGCCGGCGGCTCGAACGCCGGCGGATGGCACAGTTTCGCCGACGGCAATCGCGGCGGAGCCAATAACTACGCCGGCTCTTACGCGCGGCCCGGTTACGGCGGCGCCTCGCAAGGATACCGCGGAACCTACACGCAGGGTTACCGCGGAGGCAGCTACGCACCCGGCTATCGCGGTTCGCCTACTTACAGCCGCTCTTTCTCGCCCGGCTATTCGCGTTCGCCAGGCTACTCAGCGCCCCGCTCCTACTCCGTGCCCCGCTCCTACTCGATGTCGAGGTCGTACTCCGTGCCCCGCTCCTACTCGATGCCGAGGTCGTACTCGGCGCCCCGCTCTAGCGGAGGCTTCTCGGGAGGGCATGGAGGTGGAGGCTTCTCCGGAGGACACGGAGGCTTCTCTGGCGGCCATGGTGGTGGACACGGCGGCGGTGGACACCGCTGATTAAGTGCCGACATCTGTTCGTGCCCTCGGCCTTGCTCCTCCTTGGCTTTTTTGTGCGCGTGCATTTGCCGCCCGATGTTTTGATATATTCATTTGGGCAGATCGTGTCAGTTGAAGGAGGATCACAATGAAGAGGCGAGAATTTTTTGCGGCGACCGCTAGTGCAGGTCTCTCGCTCCAGGCCGCGGCCGCGCAGCAGGGAGTCAACCGCGCGAGGCAGAATCAGACGGAACCGCCCTCCCCGCGCTATACCGGCAAACCTCAGTTGAAAATCACCGACGTTCAGGCGTTTGTCGTCTACGCAGGACGAAACTATGTCTACGTGAAGGTCTCTACGGACCAGGGAATCCACGGGTGGGGAGAGGCCTACTCGGCTGGTCCCGACGAGGCGACAGTTGCGGCCGTGAAGGACTTCAAAGACTGGCTGGTTGGCAAGGATCCCCGCAACATCGAGTATTTGTGGGCCACCATGTACAACTTCACGCGCTTCCCGGGAGGCCTGGTGGTCAACGCGGCGATTAGCGGCATTGAACACGCGCTGTGGGATATCGCGGGTAAAGCTGCGGGCCTGCCCGTTTATATGCTGTTGGGAGGTAAGTGCCGCGAAAAAATCCGCTGTTACCAGGCCGCTAACTCTCCTGACCAGGCCCAACAGTTGATCGGCAAATACGGCTATACTGCGCTGAAAGCCACGCTGGGCTTTACCAACGCAGTATCGTTCAACACCACCGTCCGCAGCTTCGGGCAAAGAGCCGAGGCTCTCCGTAAAGCGGTCGGGCCGGATGTTGACCTATGCTTCGACGCTCATGCCAGGGTGTTCGAGCCTTATGTAGCGCATGCCATGTGTGAGGCATTGAAACCTGTCAATCCGTTGTTCTTCGAGGAGGTGCTCCGGCCGGAGAATATGGAACTGATGGGGGAACTCCGTAGCAAGGTCCAGATACCGATCGCTACCGGCGAGGAGTTGTACACGAAGTTTCAGTTCCAGCAACTGCTCGAAGCAAAGGCGGCTGACATCGTCCAGCCGGACATCTGCCTGGCCGGCGGGATGCTGGAAGAGAAAAAAATCGCCGCGATCGCGGAATCAAATTACGTAAAGGTGGCGCCCCACAACCCGCTGGGTCCGTTGGCCACCATGGTAAACATTCACTTCGCTGCGTCCACGCCAAACTTCCTGATTCTCGAATATCATCCGGACGACGAATCACCACGCAAGGATCTGATCAAAGGCGACACCATCGTTGCGAAGAACGGCTATCTGGCAATTCCCGACCAGCCGGGCTGGGGCTACGAGATGGATGAAGAGGCGTTCAAGCGCATGCCGGCGCGGCCATGGCATCGGGCCTTTTCGTTCGACCCTGACGGCACGCCGGGCTTCATCTAGCTGGAAGACCGTGGCGCACGCTCTCAGTGGCCTGTTAGCTTGCGAAAGTTGCGAAGGTTCGCGCAACCACTCCCTAAACGGTCGCGGCTCGGAAGTCATTGCTGAGCCGCGCGCGTAAGCAAGCGGTACTGTACGCCAATTTCTGCAAGTTGGTACCAGGCGGCTTTGCCTCCCGCTTGTCCCAAGCCGTAGCTTTGCCTGCTATCTATCCGGTTTGAGCGAGGCCCCGCCAGACATCGGTCAAGCCTGCCCCACCGCTGCCGCGATTTCCGCAATCGCCTCACGGGCTTGCGTCACCCCGCCCGAAAGCGAGAAGAACGGGTGGATCATGCCCGCGTAGCGCGTCTGCCGGACCCGCACTCCAGCTTCCGCGAGACGCCTCGCGTACGCCTCACCTTCGTCGCGTAGCGGATCGCATTCGGCCGTAATCACCAGCGCGGGAGGCAATCCGCGAAGGTCCGGCGCCAGCAGAGGGGAGGCATGGACGCAACGCGCATCCCCGGGACGGGCAAGATAGTGCGCCCTGAACCACTCCATCTCAGACGCGGTCAGCCCATACCCTTCGGCGAACTCCTCATAGGACGGGGTGCCGAACGAAGAAAGATCCGTGACCGGATATACCAAAATCTGCTGTGCGATGTGCGGTCCCGCTTCGTTCCGGCTCTGTAGCGAGACGACTGCGGCGAGATTTCCGCCGGCGCTGTCCCCTCCGACGCTGATGCGGAGTGGATCGATCCCGAGCCGTTCCGCATTCTCCGATACCCACCTCGTCGCCGCATAGCAATCGATTACCGCAGCCGGGAACTTGTGCTCCGGTGCCAGCCGGTAGTCCACCGAAACCACTACCGCGCCGGAACGTCGCGCGATGGCCCGGCAAATCACATCGTGCGTGTCCAGGTCGCACACCACCCAACCGCCGCCGTGAAAATAGACCAGTGCGGGACTCGGTTCCAAACGTTCGGGCCAGTAGATGCGGATCGGGATTGCGCCGTCAGGGCCATTCAGGCGCAAGTCCTCCACTTTGGGCAGCGGCTCGGGTTCCCCTTTCCATTGCGCCAATCCATCGATGGCAGCTTGCCTGGCCTCGGCGAGGGGCAAAGTTTCGAGAGGCGCGCCGCCTTCGGCTTCCATCTGCTCAAGATAGGCTCGAATTTGCGCGTCAAGTCTTGGATCCGTTCGGCTATCGGTCATTTGAAGATACTCTTCGGAATCATACCGTGGACGCCCTTGGTGCCGTCCACGACCTGCGTCACGTCGAAGTCGACAGCCACGCTCGAGAGCATGTAAGCGTCTTCGCGCGAGAGATGTTTTTCCGTCATGAGGAAGTCAATGGACTCGTGGACCGCGATCTTCATCGCTTCCGTCAGGTCTTCATTGATTCCCATCACGATAAAATGCGTGGGCGTTTCGGCGCGCGGCCACTTGAGGTGCAGGTCCTTGCGCAAGATGAACTGGAAAGTCCCGATGAGAGAGGTTTCCATTGCGGTGATGTCGACCTCGCCATTGCCTTGGCCGGCATGTCCGTCACCCACCTCGAACAACGCACCCGGCGCATGCACGGGAATGAAGAGCGTGGTTCCCGCGACCAGGTCTTTGTTGTCCAGATTGCCCGCATGGATGCCCGGCGGAGCGCTGCTGATGCGTCCCGCGCTGGCCGGAGGTGCGACTCCCATGCTGCCGAAAAATGGCCTCATCGGAATCTCAATATTGCCTCCGAAGAGAGCCACGTTGCGCTTCAGGTCAAACGGGATGATAACCGTGCGGGCTGTCGGGAAATCTTCCGGCAGGAAGCCTCTGCCGGGAGCGAATCCGTTATAAGCGTAGGCGATCTTCGGCAGGATCTTCAGAATCCGCACCTCCAGAACATCACCGGGCTCGGCGTCCTCGACGTAAATGGGACCGGTCAGGATGTGGCCGCCGGGACCTTTGTCTTTAACGTGATCGTAGATTGCGCGTAGTTCAGTCTCGACCTGGTCGGGCTTCACACCGGCAGCGGCCAGGCGATCCGGACTGCTGGTGATCAGCGTCTCGATGGTCACCGTGTCACCGGATTGGATCCGAAGAACGGGCCTCGCGGCGGCTGAGTAGTACCCCCACGCGACAGTTTCAGGAGTCGCCTTCAGGTGATAGTCGCCGGCGTTGGCCGGGACCGCCAGGAGCAGTAGTGCGAGTCTTTGTACGAACTGAGACATACTAGATTCTAACGAATTCAAGCGACAAGCTAAGCAGCCTGGGGCAGAAGTCGACGCAGGCCAAAGGTCTATTCCACAAGGCTTGCAAACAGTTGATTCTTCGTTGTGGAGTAGGCGTTTTCGCCTGCTCTCGCGCGCTGGAGAGACTGGAAAATGCTTGAGCCAGGCTGATCGGGTCGAGTGACGGGGATTGCGCCCGAGGCTCCCATCCCGTCGGTTAACCCGGCGTAACGGCTCGTCAGCTATCCAGTCATACCGACAACTCCTGGAGTGGGACTTTCACCCACTGATAATCTGCGCCCCTGGAGAGCACCTTCGTTTCACAAGTCTGCGTCACGGATAATGCAACTCGCTCCTCACTCCTGACTCCTGAACGGATAGGCTACGCACTTTAAGTTAGCGTCTACGGGATGTATCCTGCGGTCGATTGCGGGTGCCCTTTGGCCGCAGCCATCGCGCGCGCAACGGAACCGTTTTTTCGACGTGCCCGGCTGAGCCGCAGCCAGGATTCATCGAGCGCAGCGAAACCCGATATTCGGGGTCCTTTGCGTCGGCCGGACCCAGTTTCGAAAGAACACCGTGCATCGCCGCGGCGAATCGGACCAGGCGCCGCCGCGAATCACTTTATACTCACCGGAAGCGGGACCCTTTGGATCTTTCGTCTCGCCGCGGCTGTAGTAATCACCGTCAAACCAGTCGGCTGTCCATTCGGACACGTTGCCGGCCATGTCATAGAGACCGAAATCATTCGGCGGAAAGGCGCCTGCCGGTCCCGGGCCGGTGGCGATATTGAAGCGGGCGTCTTTGGCCGTCAGCTTGTCGCCGGAAGGATAGTCCATACCTTCCCGGCCACCGCGCGCGGCGCGCTCCCACTCGGCCTCTGTCGGCAGGCGTCCGCCGTCCCACTGACAGTAAGCCTGGGCGTCATCCCAGCTCACGTTGTAGACCGGAATTTGCGCACTGTTTTCCGGAGGGTTGCCGCCCACCCAGTGATACGGCGCGCGATGCCGCGTGCTCTCTAAAAACTTCGCATACTGGCTGTTGGTCACCTCGGTTGCGTCCAGTTTGAAACTGCTGATGCTCACTTTGCGCACCGGCCGGTCGTCCAGCAGCACGTGCGGCCGCATGTTGGTCTTATCGTCCGGAGTAACCTTCGTGCGACCCATCGTGAACTCGCCCGCCGGGATGGTGACCGACTCACCGGATGCAGCACAACAGAACGGTACACACGCCAATGCGACGGCGAGCAACCGCATCACACGAACAGCTCCGCGATCTCGTCGTCAGGCACGAACTCTGTCGCCCCCAGCACATCGACATACCGGTACGCGCGCTTCGAAGGCGTATTGGTAATCTCTTTGCGCCAATCGATTCCCAGCGCGGAATAGACCGACGCATAGATATTTTCCGTGCGTGGCTGAATCTTAGCGTACTTCCAACCCGTGTCGATGACCTTCTCTCCCGCGGCGTCGGTGTTGCCGACGATCCGCCCGCCCTTTACGCCGCCTCCGGCAAAAAGGGCCAGATACGCTTCGTTGTAATGGTGCCGTCCGGCAATTCCGTTCAGTGCACCGGGAACCCGCCCGAACTCCGTGACGGTCACCACCAAAGTTTCATCCAGCAGCGTCTTCCCCGCGTCCCTTGGAGAAGGTGCGGCACTCAGATCCCGCAGCAGACTGGCCATCGCACGGTCATACTCGTTGCAGCGGATATAGTGATTCGACTTCGCGTGGTGGTCGAAGATGGCTTTGTGGTGATCCCAGTCGGGGTGAACGATGTGGATATAGCGCGTGCCCGCATCGGTCTGAACCAGGTTACGCGCGAAGAGACAACCGAGACCCACCTGGTTATCCCCATAGCGCGCTTTCTCTGCGTCGCTCATCTGGAAAGCGGTTGGCCAGCGTGCATCACCCAGGATCTGATAGGCACTCTCCTGGAAACTCCGGAAGCCGGTGAAAGAACGGTCGCGGCCATTGCGTTCGCCCGCCATGGTCTGGTCGAGTTCGTTCAGCAAGCGATAACGCTCCTGTAGCAGCGCCAGTGCGTCGCCTTTGACGGCGGCCGCTCCGCCCCCGGACTGCAAATTGATATCGAGCACGGAATGGCGGGGCGGCAGAAAGCCGGTCGACAATGCGCCACATCCGGACGTGTCGAGTCCACAACCGATGTAGGTGGGAAACGTATCGGACTCGCGGCGTTTCTTCTCCAGTTCGTAAGCCACCACCGAGCCGATGGACGGGATCTCCGGAGCCTGTGCCGGATTCAAAGGCCGCCCTGCCTGCGTGTAGTACTGTCCGCGGAAATGGACCACCTCGTGACTCTTCAGCGACCGCACGATGGCAATCTTGTCCATCTCCTTCGACAGTTCGGGGAACAGCCGTGACGAGAGATACAGACCTTTGCGCACCTCGCGCACATCCAGATCTTTGGGAGTGCCTTCGCCTTCCTTAAAATCGAAGCTGTCAATGTGGCTCAGCGCTCCGGCCAGTTCGACCACGATAGCGTAGCGGGCCGTGCCGCGCGGATTCGCCGTCCCCGCCGCGCGGGCCTGCACCGGCCAGAACGCCTGATCCGCAAAGGCTCCGAGCAATCCATAGCCGCCCAGTTTGAGAAGATCCCGGCGGGCGGGAAGCAGGTCGCTGACTCTTTTGTTCATTGGCGTCTCTAGTAATTAAAGATGAATTCCGGGCTGTTGATCAGCACCCATTGCAGATTCTCCGCGCCCCGCCTACGGTCCGGCGAGAGTGCCTTCAGTGCGGTAGCGAGTTCCGGCGCGGTGGGCTTCCGCGAAACAGTTGCCAGATAAAGTTTTTCCACCAGGTCGGGGTCGGCGCCGTTGCCCTGCAACAGTTGCTCCACGCGAGTTGCTCCGGTCGCTGAAACCCGTTCCGTCACCAGCTTCGACTCCATCAGGAGCATCGCCTGCAGGGACGACTGCGGTGTCTTCTTCGGCATTTCGTCGCGATTGCTCTGGCCGAAAACCCGCAAAAAGCTCTTCACGTCCGTGCCCGCTTTCCCCGGTTCGGGCATCTGCATCACCATCTCGTTGGCGCCGCCCGGGCCAACCGGCTCGCCGGGCTTCGCCGTCGCCAGAACGATGGCATCGTGTAACTCCGCGGCCGATAGCATCCGGACATATTTGCGAGCGTAATAAGACGCGTATTCCGGTTTCCACTCTCCCGGGAAACTGGATGAGAGCTGGTAAGCCGTCGACTTCATAATGCTGCGGACCAACTCCCGGAAACTGTAGTTGGACGCCGCGAATTTCCTCGCCATAGCGTCCAGCAGTTCAGGATTCGAAGGCTGAACAGTCCAGGGAGCGGGCGGCGGCTGCTTCGGATCGTACCGGGCCAGATCGAATTCGTCAGCAGGCTCGACAATACCGAAGCCCATCAACTGCGCCCAGATGCGATTCGTCAGAGTACGGCTGAACTGGATATTGCCGGTAATCATACGCGCCAGTTCGTCGCGCAGGTTCTTCCCTGCCCCTGGCGCCTCGCCCGTGAGGATAAACCGCGGGTTCGCGTTGCCGCCGCGGCGGGGAACCCGCAGGATGCTGACGGCCTTGGCGTCATAGCCGGGACCTTTATCGTCCACCGTGTATTCCGTGTTCGCCTGGTAGCCATCTTCCCAGTTCATGATCTGGCGCGTCCGGCCAAAGAATGCCGCCTGGCCAAAAAAGTCTTCGCGCTTCTTTCCCGCCAGAAACAGATTCACTTTTTCGAGGTGCCGGGCTCCGTCATGACAGGAGATGCAGGCCAGATTCAGACCCAGAAAAACTTTGCTGTAGGTGACGGTGAATTCGTCGATCGTATCGTTCTGGTCCACCAGGTCGTGCGCGTCGGGCGCGGTCGGGTCGTCTTTGGCTTTCACGAAATCGCGCGCATAGTACAGGCCCCCGGGGACGGAAAAGCTGGTCTTGCCCGCGCCCGTGAGCAGTTCCGTCACCACTTCGTTGTAGGGTCGGTCCAGTTTCAGCCACTCGCGGATCCAGAAGTGAAACAGGTTGAGCCCCGGCCCCATCCGTCCGCCCGCGCGGAAAAGATCCTCGAAGTAGAACGACCACTTGTCCACGTACGCCTCGCTCAGGGTCAACTGGTCGATCAGTTTGTCGCGCTTGTCGGGGGCCTTGCTGGTGAGAAAGGTCTGCAGTTCGTCGACGGAAGGAATGCGGCCCGTGGCGTCGAGATAGGCTCGCCGGACAAACTCTTCGTCGCTCGCGAGCGGCGCATGTGGCACGTGGTCACGCTGCATGCGGGCAAAAATGAACTCATCGATGTAAGTGCGAAGCGGTGTCGCCCCAACGGCCGAACCCTTCTTCGGCAGGGACGAAGCCACGTCGGCCGTCAGGCTCGCGGCTGCGGACGATGTCGAAACCGGCGCCTGTATGAGGGAGCGATGCGCCTTTTCCACGTCGTCCATCTGCTGCGTGGGATCTTGCGCCCGGCAGACGGTCCCGATCACGAGTAACATCGCTAGCCGCTTCATCGTCGGATCCTTCTAATCATCGTCTGATTCGATCGCCTATTCGATGGCGCGAAACATCTGCACTCGCTTGCCATTGACCTCCGTAATGTAGAGAATCCCATCTGCGCTGTAGTCCATGAGGTGCGGTAACTGCAGCAATTCCGGGTTTCCCCATGTCCGGACGATCTCGCCTTTGGGCCCGAGTTCTATGATCTTATTCTGATCTCCTTCGGAGACAAAAACTTCGTTGCGCCACGCGAGCAGCCCAAAGGGGTTGCCGAAGCCGCTCCATTCCGCAACAAATTTCCCGTCCGGAGTGAAAACCTCTACCCGGTCGTTGCCTCGATCGGCGACATAGATGTTGTCCTTACCATCGATGGCAAGACCATGCGCCGTAGTGAACTGTCCCGGCCCTTTACCTTTCGCACCGAACTCTGAAATGAACCTGCCCTCGGAAGAGAGATGCACGATTCGGCCATTGCCCGTATCGGCGATGAAGAGATCGCCATTCGAAGCGATCACCAGGTCATCGGGAGACTTCAGCTTCCCATTCGCCTCACTGATAGTGGCCAGCACCTTGCCTGCAGGGGAGAACTTCTGCACCGCGCTGGCACCGTTATCGGTAATCCAGAGATTGCCTGCCGCATCCACCCGCATACCGTGTGGAACTTTGAACAAGCCGCGGCCCCATCCGTTCAGATAATTGCCTTTCGAGTCAAACTGCAGCAATGGCGTACCGCCGCGGTGCAGGACGTAGACGAAACCATGCGCGCGGTCCACCGCAACGGCCGACATCGCGCCTACCTCAGCTGAAGCTGGAAGTTTCAGAAATCCTGCCGTGGCCCACGTCACGTCGCGGGCAGCGGCAGCCGCCAGACCGGCACACGTAACGAACAACCCGATTCCAACCCGAACCTGCTTCCTCATCTTCCTGGAATTATATCTGAAATTTTATATTGAAGGCGGGCTCGTGGCGCAGGCTTCAGCCTTGAGGGTCGAGATTCGTCTCGACCATTCCTGTTCTCGATCTCAGAACGAACCCGCCGTTCCCCCGGGATAAAAATGCATCAGCATGAACTTCTCGAAATACGGCCAATCGCCCGGCATGGTGCCGTGCCCGCCCGCATGCATGTGGAACGCGATATCGTGCAGGATTGGCTGCCCGGCTGGAGGCATCGTTTCGGTACCGAGCCCCTCCTTGCCGAACAGACGGTAGACCGGCTCTGCCGCGACCGCAGCGAGAAACTCGCCTTTGGGGTCCGACCAGAGGTCGCCGTCGCCCGTCTGCAGAAATAGCGGTCTGGGTGCGATGAGGGCAACAAGCATGTGCGCGTCCACCGGAAACTGATCGACGTGAGTGGCGAACTTCCCATAGTTCCCTGCGAACTGATACGGATACCGCGTAGGCGCGGTCAGGTGCGCAATCGTCTCGCCGTAATTGCGGCGGCTGAGGGCCGCGCCGCCCTCCCCGGAGCAACTCGCGATGACCATCGCAAACCGGGTATCGCGGGCTCCAGCCCACATCACCGTCTTTCCCAGCCGCGAGACTCCGTAAATCGCAACCCGTGTCGCGTCGACGGACTTGTCGGTCTCCAGGTAATCCATCGCCCGGCTCATGCCCCACGCCCATGCACTGATCGCGCCCCATTCATCCGGCGCGGGTTCAGTTTGCCCTGGCTTCAGATACTTTGCCCGTACACCAAGTCCGACGCCGCCGATAAAGTCCGGTTCGATATCTCCATAATAAATGCCGGCTACTCCAAAGCCTTTGGCAAGCAAGTCGTCGATCTTCATCCGGCCCAGGCCTCCGCCGCGTGTCGCCGGGACTCTCTTCTTGTCGCGGCTCCACATTTCGCCGAGCCGGATGCCTGGATCGTCGAAGATAGCGGAATTCGGAGAAAAATTGATCGCGAGCAGCAGCGGAACGGGTTTGACGGCGTTGGCCGGAACGTAGATCACGAGGTCCTCTCTAGGCCCCTTCTTGTCCGCCGAAAAGTAAATCGTCACCTGTTTCCGCAGAGCGGTCCCATTCATTGCAGGCGTGCCCTGATCGAACACGTCGAAGCTCATGTCCTTCGGGCGGCCGGGAGCCCGGCCATACTGGTTCTCCTCAAAGAGCCGGACGATTTCGGGCCGCCGCTTTTCGGTCCAGGTCCTGGCGTCACGAACGGGTTTGCCGTTAGCGAGTACCAGCAGGTTCGGTAGTGTATACGACCCGACTTTGGCTTCGTCGTAGTTGACGGGAATACCCGCGACTTCGGACGGCGGAGTTTTCCTGGCGGCCGGAGCAGGCGGAGGGGTGTTCTGTCCAGGCGCGAAGCAGCAAGTGAGTATCCCGGCGAACGCGCATCGCGCAATCGTGTGGGTCGAGCGGGAGAGCATGACGATATCTTAGCCCTTTTCCATGCAGCTCACTTAACGCATGGTGGTGGCCAATAGCTGCTTGCCTGCCCGCAGAAGCGTACGCTTAACGGTAACCAACTCTTTCGGGCATTCCAACCTTTGACGACAACGACCTAGACGCCGGGCGCCCAGAGAGCGTGTCCGTCCGTGTCAACCTGAAAGCAGATGGGCCAAGGTCTGCCGTCAGCCGGTCGCTGCGCCTGCGGCCGTTACAAATTTGAGGGGATGCCTATGCCAAAATCCGTCACCGCCAACCTTGTGCACCCGCCATCATTTCCGCGCTCCGTGCACAAAGATGCACAAACGAGAAATCTCTGCTTCGGCAAATCCCCCCGTATAACCCAAACCAATCACAACCACTTAGCCAGAATTGGCTTCGATTCGCAGAGTTGCGGGCACCTCTCGCCCCTCTTGTGCACCCCGAAAAGCACATTCCTCGCATTCGTGTTGATTCGTGTTCATTCGTGGCCCAATGTTTTTACGTTTTTTGATATCATCCCTAAGCGTCAATGAACAAACGTACCTTCCTCAACCTGCTCTCGTCTGCCATGGCGAGCCCAGTCGTCGCGCCGGTCTCTGCTTTGCTCGGGAAGGAGAAGCTGACCAACTGGGCGGGCAATCTCTCCTATGGTACGGACCGGCTGCGCGAGGCCGCTTCCGTCGAGCAGGTCCGCTCCTTTGTGCGGTCGCAGGACAAAGTGAAGGTGCTCGGCACTCGCCACTGCTTCAACTCCATCGCGGACAGCCGTCATAACTTTCTGTCGCTGAAGCCCATGCATGAAGTGGTTGCGCTCGACGCGGGCGCCCGCACGGTGACGATCGATGCCGGCATAACGTACGGCCAACTCTGTCCGTACCTCGATGGCAAAGGCTTTGCCCTGCACAACCTGGCTTCGCTCCCCCACATCTCGGTCGCCGGGGCCTGCAGCACCGCGACCCACGGCTCGGGCGAGAAGAACGGCAATCTCGCTACCGCGGTCTCCGCACTCGAATTCGTCACCGCCGCGGGCGAAGTCGTGAAACTTTCTCGCTAAGTCCGACGGCGAAGTGTTCCAAGGAGCCGTGGTCGGACTCGGCGCTCTCGGCGTGATCACCCGGATCACTCTCGATATTCAGCCCACCTATGCGGTGCGGCAGTACGTATATGAGAACCTGCCCTTTGACCAGATGAAGGATCATTTTGACACCATTCAGTCGAGCGGCTACAGTGTCAGTCTGTTCACCGACTGGCAGCAACGGCGTATCAGTGAGCTCTGGATTAAGAGCCGTGTCGGAGACGGGCAGTCATTCGCCGCGCCTGCAGGAGTTCTTCGGCGCGAAGCTCGCAACCCGCAATCTTCATCCGATCGCCGAGCTTTCCGCCGAGAACTGCACCGCACAGATGGGAGTGCCGGGCCCCTGGTACGACCGGCTGCCCCACTTCCGCATGGGCTTCACTCCGAGCGCGGGGAAGGAACTTCAGTCGGAATACTTCGTGCCCCGGCACAATGCCGTCGACGCGATTCTGGCGGTGGAGCGCTTGCGCGACCAGGTGACTCCGCACCTGCTGATCTCGGAGATTCGCACCATCGCGGCCGATGACTTATGGATGAGCACCTGCTACCGGCAACCAAGCGTAACCCTCCACTTCACCTGGAAGCCGGACTGGCCGGCGGTCAGGCGCGTGCTTCCCGTCATCGAAAGGGAACTCTCGCCATTTCAGCCCCGCCCACATTGGGGCAAGCTGTTCACGCTGCCACCGGCTGAGCTCCGAGCGAGGTATGAAAAGCTCGCGGATTTCACCCAACTGGCAACCCGGTACGATCCGCAAGGGAAGTTCCGCAACGACTTTTTGGATATCAACATCTTCGCGCGCTAGTCGATGGCACCCTCCCTTACGGATTGGGCGGTTGCGCAGTTCGCGGATAATCCGGATAATCGCTCAGGAGGTAGGACACCATGAGGAAGCGCTGGCCGGATTCCCCGGTCTTTGCTCCGGCCCTGGCAGACTCGGACCGGTTGGCCATTACGGGATTTCGAGCCTGGCGGATGCGGGAGCCGGTTTCAGGCCGCAGCTACACCGTGGCGCGGCTGAATAGCCGGGGTGGGGTTGCCGGCTACGGGGAAGGGCGCCCGGTACGCGCCGGGGATCTTGCCGAAGTCCGGTCCGCTGTCACCGGCAGGCGCGCTACGGACGGTGAATTCATTCGTCACCGTCTGGACGGCTTCCCTGCCCTGGAGGCCGCCGTCAACAATGCAATGCTCGATTTGACCGCGCGGTCTACCGGTGTGCCGGTCTATCAATATCTCGGCGGACCGACCCGCTACAAGGCCCGGGTTTTGGCCCAACTGGAAGGGGCGGACGAAGGCGCCCTGATCGAATCTCTCGGTCTGGCCAGGCGACAAGGGTTCCGGGCGTTCACGTTCCCGATCCCGGGTCGCGACTCCCTTTGGCGCATGCAAGCCTATGTCGACCACATCCGGCAGCGCGTGGAACATCTGAAAGCGGCCGCCGGTCCGGACACGGACTTTGTCCTGGACGCGAACGCCACGTTGACTCCTGGCGATGCCAGCTTCATCGCGACCGCGTTAGAGCGCGCGCATCTGCTTTGGCTCGACGAGCCCACGGCTGTGTTGACCAGCGATGCCCTCTCGAGGATCACGGATGAGAGTGTCATGCCCGTGGGGCTGGGAAGGAATCTCCACGATGTCACCTCGTTCCAGAACCTGCTGCGCTGGGGGTGCGTGGACATTCTGCGTCCCGATGTAGGGTTGAACAGCATTCCCAAGCTACGCCGCATGGCCGCGGTGGCGGAGACACATTATGTAGCGATAGGCCCCTATCACAATAACGGCCCGATCGGAACTGTCGCAGCCATCCATCTGGCCGCCAGCCTGCCGAACTTTTTCATCCAGCAGGTGCCGCGCCCGTTGGCGGAGCAGGATCGCGCGATGCGGGCGGAGTTGACTCATGGCAACGTGGAGACGGCCGTCGACGGGTATGCGCAGTTGCTGAATAAGCCAGGCTTGGGTATCCAGGTGAACGAACAAGCGCTCGATCAATATAGCGAGGAACGGGTATGAAAAGGCGCGAGTTTCTAGGATCATTTGCCGCGGCCGCGAGTCTGCGAGGTCAGCAGAGCCATCGTGGGATCGGCTGCGGCTGCGCCATGGCACCGGCGTCCGCCATGCCTCCGGGATCGGACGTATTCAAGGACGTCGGCTCCAAGCTGCGCGTCACCGATATGAAAGTCTTCGGGATTACTCTCGATCCGAAGATTGCCCGTTCCGACCGTCCGTACGTTTTCGTCAAGCTGGAAACCAACCAGGGCGTGGTGGGTTGGGGAGAGGCGACGCTGGAAGGCAAGGCGTCCGCCGCCATGGCGTGCGTAAACGACCTGCGCGACTTCATCGTCGGCAGCGACCCGATGCAGTCCGAGCACCTGTACCAGTTAATGTACATCGGCAGTTTCTATCGTGGTGGCCCGGTACTGGGTTCGGCCATCTCGGGGATCGATCAAGCCCTCTGGGACATCCGCGGTAAAGTGCTGGGCATGCCGGTTTACCAGCTTCTGGGCGGACCGGTGGATGCGCGCGGCGTGCGTGGGTATTATCACGCGGAGGCATGGACGCTCGATGCCGCACGCGAATTACGCGACCAGACGAAGGCGGCGGGCGTGACCGCGCTCAAGTTTCAGTTACCGGATTTGACGGAATGGATCGAGACCAACGCCAAGATTACGCGCGCCGTGAAATCCATGGAGACTCTCCGGGAAGGGTTGGGGCCTGACATTGATTTCGCCGTGGATTTCCATGCACGGCCCAGTCCCACCGTGGCGGCCATGCTGCTTCGCGAGATCGAGCCGTTTCACTTGTTCTTCGCGGAAGAGGTGTGCCCGCCGGAGAACATCCGCGCCATGCAGCGCGCGGCGAGGAAGTCCACCACGCCGCTCGCCACCGGGGAGCGTTTGATCGCCGCCTATGGTTTCAATGAGCTGATCGACCTCGGAATTGTGGATGTTTTGCAGCCGGATATCGCGCACGTCGGCGGTATAACGGCGCTTTGGAAAGTGGCTGCGTTAGCGGACGCGGCAGGGATACGGATGGCGCCGCATGCCTGTGAGGGGCCCATCGGCGGAATCGCCAGCCTGCACGTGGACGCGGCCATACCGAACTTCCTGGCGCAGGAGATCTGCGGCGCGGTGCAATCGAAGGAAATCAACGATGTGTGGCAGGACCTTATGGGGTTCGCGGCGATGCGGATGGTGGAAGGCCGTTATCCGTTGCCGCAAAAACCGGGGCTCGGCTTCGAAGTCAACGAGGCGGTTTTGAAGAAGTACCCGTTCCAGGGGACCAAACCATTTCCGCCGGCCTTCCATGCCGACGGTTCGCTCGCCTCTCTTTAATCCGCGTCTGGGATGCGCGCGGCAGCCAGTGTCCTGAGTTGGAATTTCGTTGAGTAAGTATAACGCCCAACCGTGGGGCAGACCATCGTCTTTTGTGGTCTGCCCTGCTGCACAGCAGCCGTAGACTGTAGCTTTGAAGTTGTTGCCAGGCCGCGGGCGTAAAGACGCCAATTCTTGCAAGTAGATACTGGCTACGGCAACGCGAACGCAAGAATGGCATGGCCGGATGCGATCGCCACCTGCTGCCGGCCACCACTCAGGTAGCTGATGGGGTTGGCGTGAATGTCGCCACCGGTCTCGAAATTCCATAGTGACTTGCCATTCGCGGCGTCGAGCGCGAAGAACTCCCCTTGGGGCGTGCCGCCGAACACCAGCCCTCCGGCAGTCGACATCACACCGGCCCAAGGTGGAGCTTGCAGCTTGAACTCCCATTGCACCTCGCCGGTCTGCGGCTTCAGGGCGCGGACCGCTCCCCACCCCTCTTCGTCGGGAACCACCCGGAATCCGCCGGCGTTGAACAGCGTGCCGGACTTATAGTCGGCCTCCCCCTCGAAGTAGACTCCGCCTTGCTCGCGCACTGCCACGTAGAACAGGTTGAGCTTGGGGCTGAACGACGGGCTAAACCAGTTAGTCGATCCGGCCACCGCTGGATACACCACCGTGCCCTCTACGCTCGGAGATTTTCCCGCAACCTGCATGGGACGCCCGTTGTCGTCGATGCCGCGCGCCCAGGTTTGCTTCGACAGCTCTCGCGACGCCAGATACTTCCCGGACACGCGGTCGAGCACGTAGTAGAAGCCGTTGCGGTTACCGAACAGCACCATTTTGCGCGGCTGCCCGCGGAAATCTCCATCTACGAGCACAGGAACCTGTACGGAGTCCCAATCGTGATCATCGTGCGGAGTGAACTGAAAATGCCACTTGAGTTTGCCGGTATCGGCGTCGAGCGCAATCAGGCAGTCGGAATAGAGGTTGTCGCCCTTGCGCGCCACGCCGTTCCAGTCCGGCCCGGGATTTCCGGTGCCCCAGTAGACCAGGTTCTGGCCAGGATCGTAGGAGCCCGTGACCCAGGTGGTCGCCGAGCCAGTCTTCCAGCTATCGCCGTCCCAGGTCTCGTGGCCGGGTTCGCCGGGCCCCGGCACGGTCTGGAAATGCCAGGCCTGTTTGCCGGTATGGGCGTTGTAGGCATCCAGAAAGCCACGCACTCCGTACTCTCCGCCGGCCATTCCGATAATGATCTTGTCCTTCACGGCAAGCGGTGCCGAGGTGAGCGAATAGCCTTGCTTGTAGTCAGCCACAGCGATATCCCAACGAATCATGCCGGTCTTCGCGTCCAGTGCCACCAGGTGGGCGTCGACAGTGCCGATGAAGAGGAGGTCGTCGAGTGCGGCGACGCCACGATTCACTTGCCCGCAACACACCCGCACGTCCTGGGGCACAATGCGGCGATATTTCCACAGCACTCGGCCGGTGCGGGTATCGAGAGCGGTTACGTGGCTCGGCGGCTCGCTCAGGTACATAATGCCGTCCACTACGAGTGGGGTGGTCTCGAACTTGTGCATCTCCGCAGCCTGATAAAGCCATGCGAGCTTGAGACGCGCGACGTTGCCGGCGTCAATCTGATCGAGCGGGGCGTAGCGTTGTCCGGAGTAGTTGCCGGAGTAAGTCAGCCAGTTACCCGGCTCCTTTTCGGCGTGCAGAATACGGTCGTACGTTACCTGGCTCAGCAAGGGAGCGGTCATCAGAAGCAGCAGCGGAATTAGCTTTGCTCGCAACGTCATTGGACACCTCGTAGTGATACCAGGTAAGCGATCAGATCTTCGCGCTCGGAGTCGGAGAGAGTCGTCCGGAAGCTGGGCATGGGGGTTCGAGTGGCGTCCTTACGATATTCGGACAGCTCGGTCTTCCAGAAGGAGTACAGATGGCCGCTCAGGTCGCGGACCTGAACGGTGTAGGTGTCCTCGGAGAGGCGGAAGCCGGAAACGCTCTGGTTGGCGGTGGTCACGATATTGACAAATGCGTAGCCTGGCGGGAGGGAAGTTTTGGGGTCGAGCAAGGCGCGGCGAAAGAAGGTAGCGTTGCGCCGGAGTCCGATCGCGGTTAAGTCCGGCCCCATCGATACCCCTTCTCCCGCGATGACGTGACAGTGCAGGCAGTTTCCCTTAGAGCGGGCCAACTGGCGGCCTCGTGTTGCGTCGCCCGAGGTGCCTTCGCCGGCCGTGACTCGTCCCAGGGTGCGGACAAAGCCGGCAACCTGCCACACCTCGTGGTCTGTCATCTCCCACGCCTTCGGCATCTCGGTGCCGGGTATACCGTCCTGTATAGTCTTGAAGAGTGCCGCGTCGTCGGAACCACGGGGCAGCACCGGCTGCGCGAGGTTAGCCCCTTTACCTCCGTCGCCTTCGGGGCCGTGGCAAGGGGCACAGTGGCCGAGGAATAGTTGCTTGCCACGCGCGAGGTCGGACACAGATTGGAAGGGGTTGGTTTTCGCGATCTCCTTCTGATCGGCCGCCTGGGCAAGCAGGGGCAGTAGCAGCGGGAGACATAAAATGGCGCTCACGGTGGTCACCTCCGAAATGCAGGAGTGAAGTATAACACCGATGGTTGGCGGTCTTCACTGTTCTAGGCTTGAGCGCAAAGTGCCGTCAGGGTCCGGACATCGGCAACCTGCTCGATCCCGCGCACCATTTCCACAATCGATCGAGCTCTATCCACTGGCCACTTCGCGAAGGCGGCGCAGTCCAGGAATTTTGCCGCCACTTCTTCATACGACATGGGATTGGCCGGGTTCCCTTTGGCGACATCGGCACGCCCGGAAATCACACGGCCATCTTTGAGCTTGATTTCGATCACCGTCGTCATCTTGTTGTAGCCCGCGGCTTCGGCAACCGGATCCACGCCGAATTCGACGCGCCGGATCATCTCCTGAACTCCCCTCCGGTTGACGACCTCATCGGTGAACTCGCTCAGACCCGCCTTCCCGTAAAGAAGGAGTGCCGCCATGCAAAACTCCATACTGAACTTGGCCTGGAGATTGTCCTTGGGCCGGTGGTGAATCAGCGCGTTCGGGGAGTTTCGATTGGTCCCCACTCTGACGTGATCCACTTGATCAGCCGTGATGTGGTTCTCCCGGATCAGAGCGAGCATTGCGGTCATGCCGGGGTGCGTGAGCGATCCGGAGGGAAACGGCTTAATGGATACACCCGGCGAAATGAATGTCCACGGTTTGCCGAGCTTGCCCATGATCGCCGTGGAATCGAATCCGCCACCTTCCGCATGGAAAAATCCTCGCGGCGCCTCGAGGATGTCGTCGGCCGCAGTCCAGCCTAGGGCAGCGAGGTCTGCCGCGACAACACCGCTCTCGGCAGCTCTTCCCGCATGGAGAGGCTTCGTCATCGTACCGAAATTTTCGCGCAAGCCGGCGGCTTCGCTGGCGCCAATTCCGAGAGCTGTCAGGACATGCGCCCGATCGAATCCGTAGATCTTCGCCATGGCGGCCGTCGCGCCCAGGACGCCTACGGTGCCGGTCGTGTGGAATCCGTCCTCGTAGTGCCGCGGGGCGATTGCTTCCGCGATTTTGCATTCGACTTCCACACCGACGTTGTAGGCCAGCATCAAGTCTTTCCCGGACAATGATCGGGTTTCCGCTGCGGCCAGCGCCGCGGGAAGCACTGGCGCGGTCGGATGAGTCAGCAGCCCATAAACACGATCTCCGGCGACGGCCAACTGGGTGTCGTCGTAGTCGTCGGCATGTATGCCAATCGCATTCGCGAAAGCCGCAAACCGTACCGCAGCCTTCAGGGGCGAACCAACTATGGTAGCTGCCTGCAACCCGGTCGAAATCAGTCCGCTTGATTTCAGGTAGCTCCGAACGATCGAGCCTGATCCTGCTACCGAGCCGCACAGCGCCAGACCCAACCCGTCAAGCATGGATTTTTTCGCCAACTCGATCACCTCACCGGGAATGCCGGCGTAGCGAGAGTTCACGATGAACTCAGCAACGTAATTGGTCACCAGGTCCGGCTTCCGGGTCGCGGCGGCAGCCTGCGCGAACGCGCGAAGGTTCCGTCCGGCGCCGATGCCGAGTATCGCCGCCGGGCCTAAATCGCGTCGAGTCATCAACACCTCTCGTTCTGGTCGAAACCGGCGAAGGAAGTATGCTATCACTTCGGGCTAGTGCCCGGCGGATTCCGCGGCTGCCAGCCCCGCAACCGTCCCGCCGGGATTGAAGCCCATCGCCCGATATAGCCGCTGCCCCATATCGGTCGCGTGCAGTGTAGTCCGCGTTGTTTCCATCGCCTGCCGGCCCTGCTGAATGGCCTGTCGCATTACCGCCTCCGCGTAGCCTTTCCCGTGCACCTCAGGCAGCGTCGCCACCAGTGCGACATACTCCGTGCCTGCCACCGGAAACGTCGCCGCCGATGTCACGGCTCTTCCGCCGGCATAACCGACATATCCGAAACTATCCTCGTGCCACAGGTGCAGGTTGCAGATGCACTCGAACCATTCCATCGGCATGCCGTATGCCTGCGCGTTAATCGTCGCGAGGTCTCGAGCCGTAGCTTCATCGAGCACACGGCGAAACTCGAGCTCCGGCGACGCACGCCGGGGCGGCAACAATTCATCAGCCACCATCCCGGTCATATTCAGCGCGACGGCAAACCCATTTTCGGCAATCACGCGTTCCCAGTCCCTCGGCGCCCAGGCGTTGCAGAGTGCGAACAACGAAGGGTGCTCACAGGCTCCCGCCCGATGTTGTACTGTGGCTATCACTCCGCGCAAATCCTCCGCGTCCACCAGCGGGCAGTCCGGCGTCGACAGATTCAAAAATGCCAGCGGAACATGCCCGAACATCGTCGCGACCCGTCCGGCATGCTCGATCTTCCCACCCGGGAGCCGCCCCACCATCAACTTCCAAGCCTCAATCAAGACCTCAACGTTCTCTTCCGTTGACATCATCTCGAGTTCTTACCCCCGATACATTAGAACACGAGGCCCGGATTCCTGAACCGGCGGCGTCACTATTCCCCGGTGTGCGGCGCGGAACCACTATCGGAATCGGTCCGGGGACTTTCACGGATGGTCAGTTCCGCTCGTCCAATGAGCCGGGTGTCTACGGACAAACGGGTAATCCGTTCTTCGGCCAGTCCATCACGTAGGGTTGTTTCTCGCGTCTCGGTGATCCGCTTCACGAATATTGAGGGACTCTTTACGAAGTAACCGGACTGGCGCACAACGGCGCCGGTTTCGCCGTCCAGCCACAATTCGCCTTTGATCAGGCCGGCCCGCTTCTTGCGAGGCTTGATCACAAAGGAATACGCTGTGCCGCGACCAACGGTCGCCGCGCCCTTGTAACTGAATTTGTAGTTTGCGGGAGTAATTGCCACAGTTGATGCCGGAACTTCGGCAGCCTGTGCGTCCGCGGATAAGTAGCGAAAGATCACCTGCTGCTTCACAGTCTGATCGCCCGCGATTTCGAGCACCTGATATTCCGGCTTCCCTTGCGACACCAGACGACGGATGGCCCGCAGCCGCCCGTGCGCCTGCACTTTTGGCAGCGACGCGTCAATTTCTATGGTTTCCAGGCTCCAGGGCCTCGTTTGTGCCAAGCCGCTGATGTAACGGGCGAATGCCATCGCGGCTCGATCGTTAGCTCCCACTATGGGTGCTTCCGCGGCCCGAGCGTGCGAAGGCAGAAGGGTCGCCAGCACGACAATCAGCGGCAGTAACGCAGATCGAAAGGATGGCAAGGACGTTGGGCGGATTTGTGACGCAGGGACTTGTAAGGTCTCCGGGTAAATCAACTCCCCGTGCACCGGTAGAAGTCTGGCGCCGGCCCACGGCACCGGGCAATGCCGGCCGCAAGTGCGGCACTGATATTCGCCATGGATTGGCCACATGGCCGTGTTGTGCATAAGTCCGCACCAGATCGCACCCAGTTTCGAGTACGCCTTTCGGCGGGCATTTGGTTCATCAAGCATGCTGCATCTCCCTATTTCTGACTGTCCATCCCGGCGAGATTGCGGGTCAGCTCCCGCAAGCCGATGACCTGGGCCTTCCGGACCAGATCCTTTTCCTCATCGAGGAGGACCGCCGCATCCTCCACCGACACCCTTTCGAACAGCGTGAGAAGGAGGGCGCACCTTGGGAACACGTCGACGGCAAGCATCGCGGCCTCGATCTGGACTCTCGTAGTGTCTGGATCGAGCACCCAGTTTCGCGACGGAACCGGGATCTTCTCGGCGCGGCGCGATACCGTTCGGCGGGCTGACACGGCGATTTCGTCGCGAATGCAGGCCAACGCTTTGGCAATGACGACTCTCCGCGACCAGGCCAGCATCCAACGCGAGAAAAAGGAGTTCGCACCGTCGTGGGAATCGAGCGCTTCGAGAGTCACATCCAGGCTCCGGGCGCGATCACCTGTCAGAAGGAACGCGAGCCAGTAAAGGGCCGCGCGAGGATCGTTCGCCCGCTCTAGTGTTGGCATTCCGGCAACTCCATATGCTGTCTGAGAATGTCCTGAGTGGCCAAACCCGCCCGCAGGAAGCCTACACCATGGCTGTGCATCAACTGGAGCAGGTAACGGCCAGCCCGGTCGATACAAGTGACGCTCTTCAGGTCGACTGAGATCTTGCTGTCCGGCCGGTTAGCACGAGCAGTCTGCCAACAGTTTTCGAGTTCGAGCACATAGGCCCCGGCCACTCGCCCTTCGACTTGTAGTATCAGCTGGCCGTCGAGTTCCGTCATTTCAATCTTCATCATTGGGTTGGTTCACAGTTCCCACCGATATAAGAGCAGGTGTCGCGCCAACTGCGAACACGAGGGAACTGACTGAAACGAACCGCCTTGCTTGCGACGGCTGGAGGGAAATCCGTCACGCTTGCTACCGGAATACCGGCATATGCCGAAGGGCCGGCACCAGGCCGCGTGCGCATGCCCGCCTTTATCGAGTTCCCGGTAAAACTGCACCGGGCGGCAGAGCGAGGACTGCAACCCAAGAGACTGGAGTGGCGAGGTTTGTGGCATGACGAATGCAAGGCTGAGACGCGAGCCCAGCAACGCCACGGCGATCGTGACCTGTCGAGGGATGTGGGCCGAAGTGAAGTCGTCTCCCGGTGCCGATGTCGACTGGTCGCCACGCAGAGGTGCCTGCCAACTCGATCAAGACTGGTTTAATGCAATGCCGGTGAACAGTGACCGGAGACTAATGGTCGACGCGGTATTCGCGACAGTCGGCTCCAACGTGATGGTAATCACCCGTGACCTGTCGTACAACGCGCGGCTGAGCGCACGTGCACAGTGGTCACCGCCTGTCGTCTGGTCGACAGTAGAGTGGTAGCCACGACGACACTCGATTCTTCGCCGCGACCCGTCCAATGGGAAAGATCGATTACCTCGACGCGCCTACAAACTGGACAGCCAAGCCCACGCGATCTCCGGCTTGGCCACGTCGCCGTGACTGTTGATGGTGGGCTTGGGCGCTGGTCCGTCACCGTTCAAATTCCGAATCGTCTTACCGCCGGGTAGCGGAGCGTATGGCTGTCCTACCGGCAGGAGTGTGTCGTCGAAGGCCTCGGGTGTGTGCTGCGCTCCATTGCGCCCCATACCGCCAAACTTGTCGTTGGCATCTCCAAGGGCAGACGCCACCTGATTCATGATCCGCGAGGCGAGCGGGTAGGCGATGCCGACGGCCGTATCATGCACGCTATGCGTAATCAGGGTGTTCCCCGCGACTTCCGGCCGCGCGATCACCGGACGGAAGGCGCCATCGCTGCCGGCGCCGTCCCAGTTCCGGCCAAGGCCGTTATGCGAGTAGGCAGCCTCCAGCAGGAGAAGCGTGTTGATCGTCTTTGGGACAGGCATTGCGTTGGCTGCGGCCGTAACCAGGCGGCCGCCAAACGAATGCCCGACCAGGTGGATGCGGAGTGCAGGGGCAGCACTCTGAACCTTGAGGATCGTCTGGAGCACGCCGGTTCGACCCACGATGCCGGCTCGATCCTTCATGGTGTAGTAAGTGAAGAGATTCGCGAGACGCGTCGCTGCAGCCGTAATGCCGTCGAGGATACCGCCTAACCCCAGAGCATGGCCGCCTGAATTGTCCGGAAGAGGAAACGCGGGGAAGATGGGGACAGAGAGCCGGGCGAGCACGGTGTGGCCCGGAACGCTGCCGGACTTCACCGAATTGATAGAGTCGTCCAAGCCTTCATCACTCTCACCTCTTGCGGCTGGAAGGGCACTGGCCAACGCGAAGACGAAGTCGTTCTGCGCACTCTGGCTGACCTCTAGCTTCTGTATCTGCTCTCGCGCGTGCTCGATTTTGCCGGCTGCCGTCGGATCGGCGGCCAGGATGAGCTTCAGCTGATCGAGTTGCGCGTTGAGCTGCGCAGCTACTGACGGGCCGAGAGCCGCGGCGCCTCCCGGGATCAAGTCTGCATCGGCGAAACGCTTGGAGGGCCAGAAAATCGCGCCAATTGCGAACTTTCGTTCGAGCGCTACGTTCTGGGTCTTTTGGACTAAAGCCATGGCGGCAAAGAAGTCGGCGTAGAGCTGCCGCGCCTCGTTCATGTCATTGTTCCAGCCATGGGAGATGAGAATGAGATCGGTCGTCGGCTTACCATCCGTCGAAGACAGCCAGGTGACGAGCTCGCTTTCAGATGACGGATCGACGAGTTGGCCACCGGTATCGTAGGCCAGGTCGAAAGCGGGGTAGTTGCCGTAGTTGGTCATAGTGCGCGAATCTCCGTTTCAGACAGACTGAATCAGTTTCATAAGGTCGACCAGCCCTGCACCCTGGATGTTGGTATCGCGGCCAAGATCCAGGGCGGACTGCATCAGAAGGTCCTTCGTCTTCTCCGGTTGGCCAATGAACTCGCGTTTGATGGAAAGAAAAGCAGCGAGTACGCCTGAGACGTGAGGCGCGGCCATGCTGGTGCCGGTGTCTTCGATGTAGTCGAAGTGAGCGCCGTTCAGCCCGGGCAGTGTCTCGTTGGCTCGCCGCTGCGAACTGGCGGCTGAGATGATCTTTTCGCCCGGAGCGACGACCTCCGGCTTTCGCCGCCCGTCGCTGGTGGGTCCCTTCGAGGAGAAGTAAGAGATACCGAACGTGTGGGGCGACTGGCGATGCGTCGATCCGACCGTAATCGCCAGGTCTGCGTTGCCGGGATCATTGATGCTCAGCATCTGGCCGGCCTCTGTAGTGTTGGCGGAATCCAGAAACGTGACGACGTGACCGGAATTGCCCGCCGCAACGACCACAACCACACCCGATTTGACCAGGCGGTTTATTTCGACGCAAAGCGGGGTCTGACCGCACGCGTACCAGGTCGGATGCGCGGGGAAGCCGGCTGAGATATTGACCCCGTGCACTACAAGGTGGCGGCCGAAGTCATTGAGCTGTTGGATATACTCGATAGCCTGAATGAGGGCGGTCTCGTCGCCATCGCCGCTGTCGTCGAGAACGCGCAAGATGAGGAGCTTGGCTCGGGGCGCCATGCCCTTGATGGCCGGGACAGCCTGGAGATGATACTGGCCATCACCGTTTTCATCGGCGGACTGGAGCGCGGCTTGGGGAGCCGAACCTGAATCGCATTCACCGGCTATGATCCCAGCCACGTGCGTACCGTGCCCGAAGGAATCCTGATTCCAGGGACTGTTCCCGGTGGTGAAGGAACAGGACTTTTCGGTGAGGGGAGCCGAGAGCGTGAGGTTGTCATGCAGTTTGAAGTGCGGATGACTCGCGTCGATGCCGGAGTCCAATACGGCCCAGACGACTTTCTCGCCGAAGGCTCCGAAGCAGTTGTGCGCGGCATTGGCCTTCACGGTGCGAACGGATTCCGTAGTGAGCGGGTGGACCGTCTGCGACTCCCATATGCGGAAGATGGCCCGAAGCGTTCTCCGCGCCACAGGTGTTCCCGCCTCTTCCGGAGGTGTTGACGGCGAAGTACCCGAATCAACCGCAGACGCCGGGGTCACACCTTCACGTGAACGGGCATCCAGATCCGCCGCCTCAATTCTTTTCTTGTCGAGAGTGAGAGCCGTGTCCCCGTCGCGCCGCACCAACTCGGCTATCTGGTCGGCGGTGAGGGTGGCAAAGACATATGGATGAGTGGAGTCAGGGAGATTGCGACGGAGTGCGGTTTTTGCCGCATCGTCGCCCAGAATTGTGCGAAGTATCCCAAAGACAGCGTCGCGAGCCCCTGCACGCCCGCCGGGATTATTCAGGTTAAGCTCAATAATCACTTCGTAAAAGGTCGGGGCCGCGAGCAATTCAGGAGCAGTAGATCCTGTCTTGCGTGCCTGCAGCTCTCTGTCGATTTTGCTCTTGAGAGGTTCGGAAACAAGGCGTGGAGCAAGTGTATTCTTTATCTCTCGCCGGTTTTCGGCCGCCGATGGTGGCTCGTCGCCCACTAAGGTTACTCCTTAATCAGGATAGGAAATCACTGGCAAAGGCGAAATTCGCTCGCCGCAACCCCACTATCATACACGCCCGGCTACGGTTTTTCGGAGGATTATTTTGGGAACCTCTGCGGGGAAATATTGAACGGTGCGGCCCTGGTTCCGCCTCGCATGCGCTAGCCGCGGCTATGATCAAAGATGGCGAAACGATCGCCGAAACAGGTGTGGAGGTGAGATGCGGATTTCTCTTATTCAGATGAACAGCCGCGCGAGTGGCCGGGAAGAAAATGTGGAGCGTGCGCTTGGATTCGTGGCCTCCGCCGCCAGGGATAAAACAGAACTCGCGGTGCTGCCGGAGTTTTTCAACCACGAATACTTTCCGCAGTATCGCGATCCCAGGTACATGGACTATGCGGAAACCGACGACGACTACACCCAAACCCGCATGCAAAAGGCCGCGCACGATCACGGCATCTGGATCATCTCCACGATTTTCGAGATGGAGCGCCCCGGGCTTTATTACGACACCGCTATGCTCATCAGTCCAGAGGGAACGATCGCCGGCAAGTATAGAAAGGTGCACCCCGCGGCCCTGCTCAGCCTGGAAAAAATCTACTTCCGCGGCGGCTCCTCATTCCCGGTGTTCAAGGTGGGGCCGTGGACGATCGGCATTTCGACATGCTACGACAACCTGTTTCCGGAATCCTGCCGCTGTCTGGCCTTGCGCGGCGCCGAGGCCATCATCGCGCCTTACGCCACACCCATTGATGATCCCTGGGAGAACTTCCTCAGCACACGCGCACTGGAAAATGGCGTGTACTTCGCGGCTTGCAATCACGTGGGGCAGGAGGGTGAGTGGCGTATGTCAGGCAAGAGCATGATCATTTCTCCGGCCGGCAAACTACTGATCCAGGCGAGTGGCGCGGAGGAGCAAATTATCTCGTACGATATCGAACGCGAGGAGGTGATGCGTGCGCGGCGGAGTTTTCCACTTTTCCGGGATCGCCGTCCTGAGATTTATGGAGACATCGCCGCTCGCCAGGAAGATTTGCTGGAATAAGAGAATTCGAGCGGTTCCACGCACGCAAAGCTCTAATGATGATCCACGCGCGGGCGTATCTCGCGGCTGCGGAAGTCGTCCAGCAGAAGGCACATCCGATCAACCACGGCGGAAACGAATTTCCTGCCTTTTTCGGCTGTCGCTTTGGTGGGATCGCCCACCGTTCCGGTCCTCGAGTATCTGCTAAAGAATTCCTGAAATTGAACCGGGGCCGGGTTTTCAAGATCCCAGTAGAAAAACTCGGTCGGAGCGAAGTTGATGTCCTTTACGGCCAGTTCCATTTGCACCAGGTCGGGGCGTAAATGGAGCAAGACCGAAGTCTCCAATTCGCAGCCATGCGCCATTCCACCCGGTTTCTCGGACTCCCGCAGTTCGGTGATCAGCGACTTCGGAATCAGGCTCCACCACGAGACCATGGCGCAGATGGCTGGTGTCTGGTTGGTAATGTTCCGCGCCGCGATATCGAGGAAGGGCACGTTGCTGCCATGCCCGTTGACCAGCAGGATCTTGCGAAAGCCGTGGTGCGCGAGGCTCAACCCGATATCGGTGACATAGCGGATGATCGTGTCTCCTGCCACTGCAATCGTGCCGGGGAAGTCGAGGTGATGCTCGTTGAAGGAATAGTAGACGGGCGGCAACAAGATGGCCCTTGCAGGATCGCGTTCCACCGCGAGGCGGGACATCTCGGTTGCAGTGAGAACGTCGGTTACGAGCGGTAAATGGGGACCGTGCTGCTCCACAGTACCCACGGGCAGAACGGCCACACGGTTGGCGGCCACGGCGGTGCGAATCTCAGGCCAGGTGAACTCTTCGTATCGGTATTTCATGTTCGGATTCAGTATTTCACAAAATTTCGAGGTCTTACTCTCGTGCGGTACCACAGCAAGCCCAAACTGCTCCCGAGCAGCAGGCAACTATCTGAGTCGGGGCTGGTGACAGCTGTGAACTCAATGCTCACGTCCCTCGGATCGTAGACCGAATGTCAGGATCGTGTAGGTCTGGTTGTTGGCGGGCACGAAGCCGCCTAGTACGTAGTACCAACTTGCAGAAATTGGCGTACAGTACCGTCACGGTAGGGATGGCCGTTACCGGCCACCCCCCGTACAGACCCGTACTTGCGGGAACTACCGCATACGGTTCTTACCTTGGATGTGACGCGTTGCGTCTGGCGTCGAAACGTTCGTCCGGATAAGCATGTACAACGTGCGGAATGGGCAGCCAGTGGTCGAAGATGGGACTCAGCTTGCCCCATGTGGGTCGCCGTTGGCTACGATGGCACAGGGTTTTGTACCATAGGCGCGCCACCTGGTACCGAAATCGGGTCAGCGTTGGCAAGTTCCCAGGCACCGCGTGGTATTGATAGTAACCGCGCAGAACGCTCTGCAGCCATTCGCCGACTTGCGCGATCGGCGCGTGCATTCTCCGACGCAGTTCCTGCTTGAGTTCTTGCAGTTTCCTCCGTCTTCGTTTGCCGTCCGTAATGCGCTTTATCTCGAATCTGCCCAGCCTGTTGCTCCCGCAGATATGTTGGAACCCCAGGAAGGTGAACGACTCCGGTTTTCTCTCTTCACGTTCAGCCCGGTTGATCTTGGCAAACCGCCCGAATCGGATCAGCCGTGTCTTTTCTTCATTCAGCTCCAGTCCATACTCGCGCAGATGCTCCTTCAAATCGCGAAGGTAGCGCTCTGCCTCGTCTTGGCGTTCGAAGCCAAGGATGGCGTCGTCCGCATAGCGCGCGATGGTAACGTCGCCACGGGCCGCCCTCCTCCACTGATCGGTCCATTGATCGAGAACATAGTGCAGGTACACGTTGGACAGCAGTGGCGATGCCACTGAGCCTTGCGGCGTCCCTACCTCTGTTTCCGACCAGACACCGTCCTCCATTACTCCTGCTTCCAACCATTTACGGAGGATGCGCAGGACTCTGGGGTCGGCCACTCGCTGCTCGACTAACTGGATCAGTTTCTCGTGCGAAATGTTATCGAAGAAACTTCTTAGATCCAGATCGAGAATCCAGTTCACCTTCTTCCGCTTGATCGCCACGTACAGTGCATCGAGCGCCATATGTTGATTGCGCCCTGGCCGAAAACCGTAAGAAAACCTTCGAAAGTCCTCTTCATAGATTGCGTTGAGAACCGTGACCATGGCTTGTTGGACAATCTTGTCCTCCAGAGCCGCGATCCCCAATGGCCGTTGCTTGCCATTGGCTTTCTTGATCCAGTGTCTCCTGGACGGCTGTGGTCGATAACTTCCGCGGTGCACCTGGCTGTGTAGATCGTTTAGTCTGTCCTCCAGCCCGATGGCATACTCTTTCCATGTCACCCCGTCTATCCCCGGTGCTGCCTTTCGCTTCAGGGCGTAAAAGCTCTCCCGTAGTAAGTTCAAGGTCATATGGTGGAGCAGTGCAGTGAACCGTTCTTGCTTATTCTTTCGTGCTCTTTCCCGCACACCCTGTAATCCCTGGGACACCTTTTCCCCGCTCTGGGTCAGGCCAGTGTTAGATTCCATGATGTTCTCCTTGGTCACCGGCCTTCCCTCCCCCTCCTCCGCCGGCCATGTCTCCATCGCCTTTGTTCAGTGGTTCGTAGGTACTATGCCGACGTTCGACTCCTCGCCAGCGTCCATGCCCGGATTGCGCTTTTGGCTTCCCGGGCCGTTCCGATGGCGGATTAGCCCCGGATGCCGACGAGGTCTCTCGGTTCTCGCGCGTGTAGTTTCTCGACGTGCGTAAGGCTCCCGGACTACGCTGGACCTGCTCCGGACTCGCGTATATCGTCATGCGGCAGTGTTGCCTTCCCGTTGCAAGCACACGGTCGGCGTCCAGATTGCGTTTTTCGAAGCTCATTTCCTCGCCCGTCGATGCCTCTGTCTACGCTTCACCCGGCACCTCGCGGTACCCGGCGCAAGACTCGAGGTCAAGATGGTCGCTACTCCTTTCTTGTGGGGCTCTTTCATCCCCGACTACACGCCGGTTTATCCCGACGATTGCGCTTGCTTACGCACGGCTCATCAATGACTTCCGAGGCGCGACCGTTTAGGGAGTGGTGCGCGAACCTTCGCAACTTAGTACCAGAAGTGTGATTTCCAGCGTACCCGCCGGGACGGCGTCGCCCATCGTCACCGGTTATACATCGGGGCACGGCTGGCGCACCGGCGATTTTTTGCCTTATCGCGCGTGGCTCACGATGAAATCCGTGACTGACGTCGGGTCCTTCGGTGCGAGTGGGAAATGCCCTTCGCCTTCCCTGACAATGACTGTAATCTGCCCGCCCAACTCCTTATACCTTTTCTCGACGACGCGAGTCTGCTCATTGAGCCACGGGTCAAGACTGCCGCAATCGTGGAGGATCGGGATGCCGGCTTTGGCTAGCGGAGCGAGGTTGTCGATGGGAGGCGATTTGGTCATGAGACTGCGCAGGGAGGGATTCCGGGCATAAATGCAGGAGACCTTGTCCGGGTTCGCGATTGCCCAGGCATACAGCTCTCCTGCGCTCGCCCCCGTCCCTTCCATTACGGGCTTCTTCGAGAATCCATTGTCGACCAGGATCTTGTAGGTTTCGTCCCACTGTTGCTGCACCATGCCGGATTGCGCGGTGAGGGGCGGAGTAACGATGTGGAAACCCTTCGCGAGCAGCGCCTGATCGACGGTAGCGTTCCGATCGATTGCGTCCGCGCGGAAGACCCACGGTTTACCGGGCGCCACGTTCCGGGGCACAATTATCGCCATGCCTGCGGTCCTGAAGGTGCCGGAAGGCGCGGCGTCATAGCGGTCGTAGGATGCCGTGAAACCCGGTCCACGGGCCGTGGCATAAGTCTGTTCTTCCTTCAGGTGTATGAATGACGGCTCCAGACTGTAGTAGTAGGACTTTGTGAAAGCCGGATCCACAAAGGCAGGCCGGTTGGCGGCGGAGGGCTGCATATGCTGCACGATCCAGTCGGCAATCAGGGTAGGATTCTGCAGGCTATGCGGGTGATGGGCATGGCCTTCCTTGATGATCACCGTGATGGCGCCGCCTGACTGGTGATACAGGTTCTCGACGACCAGAGTATGCCGATGCAGCAACATATCCTCGCTGCCGCAGATATGCAACAGGGGTACGTCGTGTTTGGCCAGTTCCGGAAGCTTGGCGAAATCCTCGTCATAAAGGGCCGGATTGTCGGCGTAGATACAGGCCACTTTTTCAGGGTTCTCGACGCCCCAGTTGAACTCGTTGACTCCACCCTTGCTCATCCCGATGAAGGCCGCTTTCTTCGACAACCCATGTTCCTCCGTCAGGAACTTGTACCACCGGTCCCATGCCACGCCTTGCCTGCCGCCGTCGGGTGCGACCCAGGCAATGTGGAAACCGCGATTGAGTAACTCGACTTCGGTCTGGGGCTGGTGGTTCCAATAGCAACCCCGCCACGACCATGGGTACCCAGGCGCCGGCTTCTTAGGGACGATCACGACGCATCGCCGTTTGCCATCCTTCAAGACGGCGTCGATTCCATAGCTTGTTACCTCCTTTTCAGGGGCCTTCATCGGTGTGATTGCCCCGGTGGCATCATCCATGATGAAGTCGTAACGGTCGAATCCCTCATGCCAGGTGGTCTTCTCGCCTTCGAACGGAGTATACGCCTCTGCCGCCCTGGACATCCTGGCAGTCCAGAAGATGATGGCTACGAAGAAAAATTTGAGACCGAGGCGCAGGGATCTTTTTACGCTACTATGCATATCGAGTCTTCCCTGACGATCAGATCAGCGTCGTTGCTCATTTCCTGATTCTAGTCCCGAATTAGAAATGAAGACTGGGCTCCAACGGAGTACCACACTTTATACTTGAGAGGAAAGTTTTCGGCGCCGACCTGCTGTTGAGGAGTTCATGGCTGTATTGATTGATGCGATTAACGTTAAGCGAAGGACTTTGTTTGAGATTGACAACACTCCGTTCTCCTGCCTGGAGGCCGAGGTGAATACGCCGACCGCACGAGGCGGCCAGACCCTGGTGCGCCTGAAGATTCGTAACCTTCTCACCAACGCGGTCTTTGAGAAAACCTTCAAGGCGAGTGACAAGTTCAAGGAGCCGGATCTCAGCCTGGTTCCGGCCTCCTATCTCTATAGCGACAGCAACGGTTCTCACTTCCTTGACCAGGAAAGCTATGAGACCCTCACTCTCGCCGACGAGGTGATAGGGAACGCGCTGGACTTCCTGGTCGGGGGCACGCTGGTAGATCTACTGCGGTACAACGGCAATCCTATCGGCTTGGAATTACCGACGTTCGTCGAGTTAGAAGTGGCCGCCACGGAACCTGGTGTGCGGGGCGACTCGTCCAGCGGCAGCGTGACCAAGCCAGCCAGGCTGGAGACCGGTCTCGAGATCCGCGTTCCCCTCTTTATCAAAGAAGGCGAAAAGGTAAAGGTGTCGACAGAGAGCCGCGGGTTTGCGGGGCGGGCATGATTTGCTACACGTTGTCAGTCTATTGACCACGACGCTCTCTGTATATTGTCCCGGCGTGTGCGACGGATGGAATCGGAAGAAAACGTGAGATTGCCATGAACAGGTCCCAAGGCATTCCCGTACCTAACATCACGAGACCTGATCTAAATGAACTCACTAACTGCCCTTGCTGTCCTCGCGGTTCCCCTGAGCGCCTGGTCCCACCCCGTTCGGATCGATACGGGATTGATTGAAGGCGTTCAAGACGACACCGTAACTGTATACAAATCCATTCCATTCGCCGCTCCTCCGGTGGGTGACCTACGCTGGCGGGCGCCGCAACCTGCGCCGGCGTGGAAGGGTGTCAGACTGGCTGACAAATTCGGCCCCATCTGTATGCAGACGGGGGTGTCGGTGCCAGGTTCGCCGAGTGAACCGGTGAGCGAAGACTGCCTGACGCTGAGCGTCTGGACACCGGCAAAGTCGCGCGACGAGAAGTTTCCCGTGATGATGTGGATTCCGGGTGGAGGATTTACTCAGGAATCCGGATCGATTCCGCTGTATTGGGGCGACAGCCTGGCTCGCCGTGGGGTCATCGTTGTCACGATCAACTATCGGGTTGGCCTCCTGGGCTTTTTATCGCACCCGGAATTGACCCGCGAGTCCGGACACCACAGCTCCGGAAACTACGGATTACTTGACCAGATTGCAGCCCTTGCATGGATCAAACGGAACGTTGCGGCATTCGGCGGCGATCCAGACCGCGTAACCATCTGGGGACAATCCGCAGGATCCATGTCCGTCAGTCTGCTCATGGCCTCGCCACTTGCGCACGGTCTTTTCCAGCGCGCAATCGGCGAAAGCGGCGCGTACTTCGTACCTCCCGCGGCAACCGGTTCCAACGAGAAAAAGTTGTTTCTTAAGGGAGCTGAAGAGCAAGGCGTGAAATTGGCTTCCGATCTTGGAGCGACGTCTCTCGAGGCGTTGCGCAAAATCGAACCGGAAAGGTTCCTGAAAAATAACAACATTCCGGCTCATCCGATTATTGACGGCTACGTAGTGCGGGAAGAGCCATTTGCCGCTTTCGCTGCGGGCCGCCAAAACGACGTGCCTACCCTGATCGGATCGAATTCGGACGAAGGGCGGCCCATGATCGCGGGCGTGGATGTGAAGCGGGCCACCTTCGCTGAAGACCTCAGCAATGCCTTCTATGACAGTCCTGTCGTCCGCGACCTGGCAGAGGATTACCTGAAGAGCTATCCTGCCAAGACCGACGGGGAGTTGCGGGAGCGGCGCGCTGGTTTCGAGCGCGATCTGCGGTTTGGCTGGGATACGTGGACCTGGGCACGGATGCAGACGAAGACGGGGAAAGCCAAGGTGTTCTCCTACTACTTCGCACATTTGCCACCCTATCCGCAGGGCAGTCCCTTTGCCGACTGGGGAGCCGGGCATTGGGCCGAGTTGCCCTACGTGTTCGACCATCTGAGCCAGCAGCCGTGGGCGTGGAGTGACGCCGATCATGCAATCGCCAATGTGATGGCGACATATTGGACCAACTTCGCGAAGAGCGGTGATCCCAACGGCGACGGCGTGCCGGAGTGGCCAAACTTCACCTCTGACGAGGAGCAAGTGCTGCATTTCGACAACAGTTCGACGGTGGGCGGCGTGCCGGACCTTGACGAGCTTCGACGGCTGGATCTGCGGTACCTCAGCCTGCGAAGCAACACCACGGTCCAAATATCCCATTCAATCCGTTAGGCAATCCAGAGTGGGGCATCCGGGGAAGCCGATCCGGTCCCCCGCTCCCAGGCAAATCGCCCCGCAGTGCTGGTGACGCTCCGCTGCGGTATGATCGGTGGCTTGGCGGGGGAATATGAACACCACGACATCGGTGATCCTTTGCGGATGGTTCATGCTTCAGGAAGGCGGCGCCAAGCCTCCGACAATTGATGCCTGGGCGGGCAGCACGCCAGTACTCGATGGGGTCATCTCGCCAGGGGAATGGGACGACGCAACGCGTTTCACGGGTGTGCTCAACTGGACCCATACCTTCACCGCGACCACTGACCCGAAAGATCTCGCACTCACCGGCTACGTCAAGCATGATGGCAAACGGCTGTATTTCGCCTTCGATGTAGCCGATGACATACTGTACGGAATCGATACGCCTCGCTGGCTCCCGAAGGAAAACTCCAGGGCGCATGAGCTGACACCCGCGGGTTACCCGTGGTTCGGCGATGAAATGGAGTTGCTGATCAATGCGACGAACAAGTGGAGCGGGCACGAGGGCGCGGCAGGCAACGGGTCATCGTGGCAGATGGTCTGTAACCTGACCAAGTCACGGTTGGGAGGTGTTGGCAAGGGCGGTCTGCTGGAAGGAGAGCCTCGCAAAAGACCGGATGCGTGGAATACGTATCAGCACTGGATTCAAACCGGAGCGCAACAAGCGGTCGCGAAGCGCAAGCCCTCGGGCAAAGGATATGTGATCGAGTGGGCGGTTAGCTTCGATCCTTGCCTGGAAGTCGAGCCGGGAAAGTTTTATTCACCGTCGATTGGCGACCGTCCCATGGGATTGAATATCGCGGTAGGTGATCTCGACACCCCGGAAAGCGGAGCCGGCAACTTCGCGAACTTTCACCACGAAGAGTGGTTCGCGGGCGATCCGAAGCGAAGGACCGAATTGCGCGAATGGGGAACATTGTGGATTCACGCGTCGGGAAAGCGGTAACGAGGAATCGCGGATGCGCATTCCCAACTGCAAGTCCTGATGCTAAACGCTGGTAACAAACACGGTCAGTTCGCCGCGCTGCGGGGCGCGCCAATGCGATTCGACGAGGCCCTGAGATAATGTTGAAATCGCGATGCCGCGTCCCATCATCATAGACAGCGATCCCTCGCCCGACGACGCAGTTGCCATACTCCTGGCGCTCGCTTCTCCCGAGGAATTGGACGTACTCGCTGTGACCACTGTCGCTGGAAATGTTCCAGTGAATCTGACTTCGAGGAACGCCCTCAAAGCCCTGGAACTGGCCAGGCGGACGCGGACGCCGGTCTACGCGGGCGCCGCAGCGCCACTGCTGAGGCCGCTAGTGACGGCGGAGGAGGTGCATGGCGAGACTGGCTTCGACGGATATGATTTTCCGGACCCCATCACTCCTCTCGCCGAAGGGTTCGCGCCGGAAGCCATCGTCGATCTGGTAATGCGCAGACCCCGGGGCGAAGTCGCGCTATGCTGCCTTGCGCCACTGACCAACATCGCGTTGGCCATGGCGAAGGAGCCTCGACTAGCCGGCCACTTGCGAGAGATCGTGATGATGGGCGGTGCGTTCTCGGAGGGCGGGAATGTCACGCCGGCCGCGGAGTTCAACATCTACGTGGACCCCGAAGCCGCGGCTCGCGTGCTCGGATGCGGAGCGCCCATCACGATGATCCCACTCGACTGCACTCACCAGGCGCTCACTACACCGCCTCGCCTGGAGAAACTCCGAAGCATCGGCACGCCGGTGGCTGAGGCCTTCTACCATCTTCTGAAGTTCAACAAGATCTTCGACGAACGCAAGTACGGATGGGAGGGAGGACCTTTGCACGACGCAACAGTGGTTGCTTATCTGCTGGCGCCGGAGATCTTCTCGGGGAGAAAGGTAAACATTCAAGTGGAGTGCTCCAGCCCGCTCACGTCAGGAATGACGATTGTGGATTGGTGGGGAGTGACTGGGAGGACGCCCAACGTGCAGTTCCTGCGTACGTTGAACGCCGATGCCTATTTCGATCTGGTGATCGGACGCATGGCCCGGCTCTGATTTGCGGATGCGTTGTGCGTGATTTTGCTGCTCGTATGCAAGGTTCGGGTAGAATGAATACCCATGAACAAGTTCGCCGCCGTTTTGCTGCTGTTTGGCCCGTGCTGCGCTATGTCCGCCGTTGCGGACTCCTCGAGCGCGGGTTTCACCGTCAAGCTGACGTACACCGTTCAGGCGTCTCCGGCGGACGTGTATGGACGGCTGATTCACAACATCGGCGAATGGTGGAACCCGCAGCACACCTTTTCCGGCGACGCCCGCAATCTCAGCATCGAAGAGAAGCCCATGGGCTGCTTCTGCGAAAAGCTAACCGACAAGGGCGGAGTGCGTCACATGGAAGTTCTGGCCTTGCTGCCCGGCCGCGCGGTGGTTCTGTCGGGCGCGCTCGGACCACTACAATCCCTCGCGGCAGTCGGCACTCTCGACGTGCGTCTCTCGGGTGTGGATGGCGGCACGAAGCTGGACGTGACGTACGCGGTGGCCGGGTATCTTGCTGCCGGGATGAACACGTGGGCATCGCCCGTTGATTCCGTCCTTCAGGACCAGTTCACGCGCCTGAAAAACTTCGCGGAGAAGCAAGCCGGCCGCTAGTACCAACTTGCAGCAATTGGCGTACGGTACCGCTTGCTTACGCGCGCGGCTCAGCAATGACTTCCGAGCCGCGAACTTTCGCACTTTGTACTCGGCCGAGAGGCGGTGAACCATGGGGGTCGTCCCAGGTAGTATTGACATGTAATGAAACGGTCAAAGGATATCGAGACAAGGCGCATTGGCCCAAGTCGACGTGCGGTTCTCCGGAGTTCTCTGTTCGCTCCTGTGGGTTGCACGTTTGGCGGCCTCATGGCGCTAAATGAGTCCGGATCGGCGGCGATTGCAGCGTCGAGGAAATCTTATTCCGACGGGCGGCCCGGTTCAATACTTCGCCTTGATGCAACTGACTTGGGTCCCATCATTCGCTCCGGACAGGGTCCGGCAAGATGCGATTACCTTGGTGCTCGTGAAGCGATCTGTTTTCGATTCGGCAAGACATACTATCTGCATTATGATGGCGCAGGGCCGACAGGATGGCGAGCTTGTCTGGCTGTCAGTCGCGACTTGCGGCAATGGGATCTCAAAGGACCCGTTCTCGATCTCGGAGGCCCTGGAGATGATGACGCCGGTACAGCAAGTTCACCGTGGACCGTGTTCGACGGTATGTGGTGGCACATGTTCTACGTCGGATCGAGAAAGACTACGGCCGCTCCGAACCGCATCCCCGCCGTCCCATACTTCACGCTGGCGGCAAAGAGTCTTCATCCACAGGGCCCCTGGATAAAACAGCGTGATATCGTACCGTTCCGGACAAAGCCGGGCACTTACTACGCCGACACCGCCAGCCCCGGCCAAATCGTGAAACAAGGGGAAGAATACCTTATGTTTTTCAGCGCGGCCGCGTTCACGGATCAGCCCAAGAGACGGTTGCTGCGAACCGTGTCGATTGCCCGGACGAAGAACCTGGATGGAACCTGGGCGATCGATCCTCGACCTGCCCTGCCTCCAGAACACCAGATCGAGAATTCGGCCTTGTATTTCGAGCCCTCGGCCCGCACGTGGTTTCTATTTACCAACCACATCGGCCTGGACGAGCAAGGCGAGTACACCGAAAGCATCTGGGTGTATTGGAGTCGGGACCTGAACCATTGGGATCCGGAACAACGCGCAGTGGTCCTGGACCAGACAAACTGCAAGTGGAGCAAGCGATGTATCGGGATGCCTTCCGTTGTCCCGGTGGGCCACCGGTTGGCGCTGTTTTATGACTCTTCAGCCACGCATACCGGCGACATGGGGCGGGATGTCGGTCTCGCCTGGTTAAGCCTACCCTTGAAAGCACCCAAACGGTAGCTGGTCGCCGGACTGTTCGACGATGCGGCGTTGTGACACGCGGGTTTCAGAACGTCACTGGTCGATGGCGTTTTCCGCGAGCCTGACGGCTCCGAGTGCCCGCTCAGCTCTCTTGTAGTCATCTTCTTTGAAATAGATCACATATCCATAGCGGCCGCTGCCATCCGTGACACCGCTTGAGGCATAAATCTTAACGTCAGCCTCCAAGAGCATCCGCTGGATGTCCGCCAAGGCACCAAGATGATCGTCCCCCTGAACCAGAAAAGCATGCTGCGCACCAGCTAACTCCCACCCCATTGTCCTGGCAAACTGAATGAATTTATCGCTCCGGTCCGGAAAGATGGTCAGTTCCAGGTAATTGGGACCGAAGGGCACAGCACTGAAAGCGAGTAGACTGACCTCTTCCGACGCCAACTGCGCAAGCAGATCGTAGGCCTTCTCCTGGGAATCCTCGATTCTGATGTAGAAGTATTCGACGGTCCGTACGTTCAGCGCCAATGTGGTTCCTGGCCTCCTAAGCCGCTCATGACCAGATTTGAGCACGCACGTGACACGCTGTCAATCGGGTCTGGCCCAAGAATCTTAATGGGCCACTGTTGTACAACTAAATCTGAACATGTTGAACCAAATGCTTCACCGCGCAGCGATGCTCGCGCTTGCACTGCTCTGCGCGGCCGGGCACCCGGTAGCCGCGCAAACGCCCCCGCCTGCTGGTCCTGCGAGCGCTCCTCCGAGTACCCCATCCGCCACCCAAGGTCGCGCGGGAGGCCGCAACTTCCTCATCAGCCGCGATGTCCCGGATGCCGCGGCGGTCGATCGCGGCCAAAAGCTCTTCGTCGCTCAATGCGGCTTCTGCCACGGCAGCAATGCCAACGGCGGTGAAACCGGACCCGACCTCATCCGTTCCGCACTCGCCCTGGACGATGAAGGCGGCGATAAGATCGGCCCGGTCATCCTCAATGGACGGCCTGATAAGGGCATGCCCGCATTCCACATCACACCCGAGCAGGTCAAGGACGTCGCCGCTTTTCTCCGCGCGCGCCAGCAGGCCGCTATCGATCGGCGCGCGTACGCCATCCTCGACATCGTCACTGGCGACGCTGCGAAAGGAGAGAAGTACTTCTCGAGTCATTGCGCCAGTTGCCACTCTCCCACGGGGGACCTGGCGGGACTCGCCGGTAAGTACGATGCCGTGGCGCTGCAATCGCGCTTCCTTTATCCGCAGTCCCGTTTCGGTGGACGCCGGGCCGGAAGTCGTCGAGGAGGCGCAAACACTACTACACCTCAGGTCACGGTTACCACCCCCTCCGGACAGCAGCTTGCAGGATCTCTCGAATACCTCGACGACTTCGATGTCGGACTGCGCGATGCCGGAGGCGAGTACCACTCGTTCGAGCGCACCCCCGCGCTGAAGATGGAGATCCGCGATCCGCTCGCCAGGCATGAAGAGTTGCTGAAGCAATATACCGACGCCGACATGCATAACATCCTGGCCTATCTGGAGACCTTGAAATGAAGCTGAGCAGTCTATTGGTTCTTTTTCCCTACGCGGTCTTAGTCGGCCAAATGCTCGATCCGGCCAAGTTACTTAAACAACCTTTCGATACCTGGCCGACTTACAACGGAGACTATACCGGACGGCGCTACAGCCCGCTGAAACAGATCGATTCGAGCAATGTCGGCGAACTGAGACTGGCCTGGGTTTTTCGCGCAAACACGAGCGCCGCATTCGGTGGCGCGCCCGCCGGCGGCGGCGGTATCGAAATCAAAGCCACGCCGCTCCAGGTGAACGGGATCCTCTATTTCACGATTCCCGATCATGCCTGGGCGGTGGACGCGCGCACCGGCCGAGAGCTCTGGCATTACCGCTGGGAAAGCAAGGGCGGTATTCATATTGGCAGCCGGGGGTTCGGCATGTATGGCGACTGGCTGTATTTCGAGACGCCTGACAACCACCTGGTCTGCCTGAACGCTAAAGACGGCACCGAGCGTTGGAACGTCGAGATCGCGGACGTGAAGCAGGAGTACTTCTCCACGCCTGCACCGGTGGTCATTCGCAACCACATCCTGGTGGGCACGGGCGGCGACTCACTTGACGTGCCCGGTTTTCTCGAGTCGCGCGATCCAGAGACCGGAACGGTGCAATGGCGCTGGAACACGACTCCACGCAAGGGCGAGGCCGGCGCCGAAACCTGGCCCAACAAAGATGCCATGGAGCATGGCGGCGGCATGACCTGGATGCCTGGCACTTACGATCCCGAGCTGAATCTTTATTATCTCGGCACCGGTAATCCCAATCCGGTGATGGCGGGCCAGGGACGCATGGGTAGCAATCTATGGACCTGCTCCATCGTGGCGCTGAATCCCGATACGGGGAAGCTCGCCTGGTATTTCCAGACGTCGCCGCATGACACCCATGATTGGGATGCGGTGCAAATGCCGGTGCTGATTGACGGCGAAATCGACGGAAAGCCGCGCAAGTTACTCGCGCAAGCCAATCGCAACGGTTACTTCTTCCTGCTCGACCGCACCAACGGCAAGAACCTGATCTCCGAACCGTATATGAAGATCAACTGGTCGAAAGGCGTCGATGCCAAGGGGCAGCCTATACCCAATCCGGCGAAGGAACCGAAGACTGACGGGACGCTGGTCATGCCCGCAGCCGGCGGCACCACCAATTGGCCGGCACCCAGTTTCGATCCCGAGACGGGACTCTTCTATGTGAGCACTACCGAATGTTACAGCGTCTTCTATCTCACCGACACGGATGCCAAGCCCGAAGGCTACGGCGGCCGCGATAACGGAGTGTGGTCGAAGGCCGGCATCACCGCGATCGATTATAAAACCGGCAAGATCAAATGGCAGCACGAATACCCGCGCAACAGCGGCTACCTGTCCGGCCTTCTATCGACGGCCGGAAAACTGCTCTTCGCCGGCGACCCATACGGAAACTTCATCGCCTTCGCGCCCGCGGACGGTCATATTCTCTGGCACTCTAAACTGACCTCGCCCGTCAGTAACGGCCCGATCACCTACGAACTCGATCACCACCAATATGTAGTCGTCGGAGCCGGGGACTCTATCTACACATTTGTAAGATAGTCACCCAGGGCTGAGGCATCCTCCAGAACCGGTGCCAAGCGCGATAGAATTAAGAAATCCAAGTGTCCATGAAGCCCGGTATTCCTGTCTCGGTCATCGCAGTTGTCGCCTGCCTGCCGCTTCGAGCGGAGCCCCGCGACGTCTTTGCGTTCGTCCAAAAGAATTGTAGTGGATGTCACAATGCCTCCGCCAAGGCAGGCGACCTGGACTTGACGGCGCTCCAGACAGCGAGCACATTCGAGAAAGACCGCGAGACATGGGAAAGGGTCGCAGAGAAGCTCAAACTTGGCCAGATGCCTCCGGCTGGTGTTCCGCATCCGCAAACCGAATCCACCGCGGCTATCACCCACTGGCTGGAGAACGAATTCGCGCGGCAGGACGCATTATTGAAACCGGAGGCCGGCCGGGTGACTGCCCGCCGGCTGAACCGCGCCGAGTACAACAACACGATCCGCGACCTTCTCGGAGTCGATATCCGTCCAGCGGACAACTTTCCGGTGGATGTTGCGGCGTTCGGATTCGATAACATCAGCGACGCTCTCAATCTTTCTCCCGAACTGCTCGAGAACTATATGGACGCCGCGGAACGCTCTGTGCGGGTAGCTTTGTTCGGACCGCCGCGGCTCAAACCGTCCGCGATTCATTACCCCGCACCAGTACGGATCAACGACACGCGCGGGCGCTCGTCGCTTCCCAAGGACCTGTTCCACTACGACGAGACGGGTTTGAGTACGCGGCATTCCGCACATTTCATTCACCGATTCCCGGTGGATGCCGAGTACAGTTTTCGCCTGGTGCTGAACGGCCATCGCCCGAACCAGTCCGAACCCGCACATCCCGCTTTTTTCATCGACGGCAAATTGATCCAGCAGTTCGAGGTGGACGCGACCGATCTCGAGGGCCAGGTGGTTGAATGCCGCGCACGGGTCACCGCGGGTGAGCATCTTCTCTCGGCAACCTATCTGCGCAACTACCACGGATTGCCGCCCAGTTATAACGGACCTGAGCCGTCGAAGCGTCCGCCGGTAGCATTGATCAGCGCCACTCGCGGTAAGCTCACCGAGCAGGACATCGAGACGCTGCGCAAGTACGGCACGAAGATCAAAACAGACTCGATCGAAACACGGGTCGACAACCGGTACGAGTCGATCGATGTCGGAGGGCCTTTCAATCAGGTGACCGGCCCCTCGCCCGCGAGCCTGCACAAGGTTTATGTCTGCGGGCAGCATACCGACGCATGCGCACGCATGATCCTGACCAGCTTCGTGGGCCGCGCCTTCCGCCGGCCGGCTACCGCAAACGAAGTGGAAGAATACCTTGAATACGTAAGCCTCGCTCACAAACAGGGTGACTCGTTTGAGGAAGGCATTGCCACGGCGCTCGAAGCTGTGCTGGTATCGCCGAAGTTTCTTTACCGCATCGAGCGCGACAAACCGGCACGGCCGGGGCCCGCGGCGGTTCCAGTTAGCCAGTATGAGCTGGCTTCACGCCTCTCCTACTTCCTGTGGAGCAGCATGCCCGATGCGGAGTTGCTGAACGCTGCCCGCCAGGGCAGACTGCGGCAGCCCTCAGTACTGAAAGCCCAGGTACAGAGAATGCTGCGGGATCCCAAGGCCTCGGCGCTCGTGGAGAATTTCGCCGGGCAATGGTTGCAGTTCAAGAATATCGACGTGGTTCGTCCCGATCTGGAGCGTTTTCCGCAATTCGACGACGGTTTGCGCCAGGCCATGCGGCGCGAAACCGAACTCTTCATCGAGGACCTCATCCGTAATGACCGCGGCATCCTGAATTTCCTGGATGCCGACTACACGTTCTTGAATGAGCGTTTAGCACGATTCTACGGCATTCCCGGGATTACCGGCCCGGAGTTCCGGCGCGTCGATGTCAGCGGGACCGAACGCGGCGGCGGAATTCTGTCCCAGGCGAGTGTACTCACGGTATCGTCATATTCGACGCGCACTTCACCGGTGCTTCGCGGTAAGTGGGTTCTGGAGAACCTGCTCAATGCCCCGCCGCCGGCGCCTCCGCCCGGCGTACCGCCCCTGGACGACTCAAAGACGGGCCAGTCCGCTACACTGAGAATGCAGATGGAGGAGCACCGCAAGAGTCCGGTTTGTGCGTCCTGCCACTCGCGAATGGATCCGCTCGGCTTCGGCCTGGAGAATTTCAACGCGATCGGCGCATGGCGAACCGAAGACGGAAAATTTCCGGTGGACGCGTCAGGCGTGCTGCCCGACGGCCGTTCCTTCAAGACCCCCGCTGAACTGAAGGTGCTGCTGAAGCAGGATCGGGATACCTTTGCTCGAGCGCTTACCGAGAAGCTGCTGATTTATGCTCTGGGCAGGGGTTTGGAGCGATACGACCGTCCCACGGTTGCCGAGATCACGGCCCAATTACCTTCGGGCGAGTACCGGTTCTCGACACTGGTTTTAGGAATTGTGAGCAGCCTCCCGTTCCAGATGAGGAGCGCCGGCGAAACTCAAGAGCCCGCACTTAGCGCGAGTAGATAAGAGGAGACAAAGCGAAATGAACTTCCTTACCGGCAAACACGTCGACCGCCGCACTTTGTTGAGAGGTCTGGGCACGGCGGTTGCTCTTCCAGTGTTGGACGCCATGTTTCCCGCGCTGGCGGTACCCACGGGGCAAGCCGCTAAACAGGCGCGCCGCCTGGCGGTGGTATATGTCCCCAACGGCATGATCATGAAGGACTGGAAGCCCGCGGCGACAGGTGCGGATTTTGCCTTCACACGAATTCTAAAGCCTCTGGAGCCGTACCGCGCGAACATCACGCTGATGTCCGGTCTGGCCAATCATGCACCGGAGAAGGCGCGCGGCGGCGGTCATGCCAAGGCGGCCGGCAGTTTTCTTTCCGGTGCACCACCGAAGTACACGGCAGGTCCGGACGTGCACGCCGGAGTGACATTCGACCAGCTGGTAGCACAGCACTGGGGCTCGGAAACGCGCGTTTCTTCCCTGCAGATCGGCTGTGAAGATTCACGCATGGTGGGCAACTGCGACACTGGCTCGAGTTGCGCCTACACCAACACGCTATCGTGGAGAACCCCGGACATGCCGCTGGCGGTAGAGGTGAATCCGCGCTCGGTGTTCGAACGGCTGTTCGGCACGGTCGATCCGAGCCTGCCGGCCGACGTACGGGCGCGCCGCGCTTTGTACCGGAAGAGCATTCTCGACCACACGCGCGCGGATGCCCAGAGCCTGATGACCGAACTCGGGCCCGCCGACCGGCGCAGAATGGATCAGTACCTGACTGATATCCGGGAGGTGGAAATACGGATCGCGGCATCGGAGAAGGATCCGCTGACACCGCCCTCGGAGAAACCCTCCGGCATTCCGTTCGAGTACCGGGATTATGTGAAGCTGATGTTCGATCTCCAGGTGATCGCGTTTCAGGCCGACCTGACACGCGTCTCGACGATGATGCTCGGCCGGGAAGGAAGCGTCCGCACGTATCCGGAGATCGGCGTTCCTGATCCGCACCATCCGCTCACGCATCACCGCGGCCATCCCGATTTTATTGAAAAAGTCACGAAAATCAATTCTTTCCACGTGGATCTGTTTGCGGGGTTTGTGGAGCGGCTCAAAGTTACGACGGATGGAGACGGCACACTGCTGGATCACTCCGCGATTCTTTATGGGAGCGCGTTAAGCGATGGAAACTCCCACTCGAATTCCGACTTGCCGTTGCTCGTGGCGGGTCACGCGGGTGGTCTGAGGGGCGGCCAGCACATCGCGGCAGAGCCGCAGACGCCCGTGGCCAATCTATTCGTTCAGCTCATGAACTGCGTCGGACTCGAAACCGCGCACTTCGCCGACAGCACCGGCCGCGTAGATTGCTGACCAGGCGGCGATCGAGACCAGACTAGTGGCCTGCCCCAAAGGCCTACTCCACAAGGCTTGCAAACAGTTGATTCTCTTTGTGGAGTAGGCGTTTTCGCCTGCTCTCGCGCGGTGGGACGGATTCCGGGAACATTCCCGGAGAATCTCCGTATTCACCGCAAGGAGATATATGCACAAGTTCCTGCTCGCAATATTAGTGTTCGCTGCGTCCGCCCTGGCTGCGGACCTCACCGGCAACTGGTCAGGAGAAGGTGTGACGAATGGGGAATCGCATCCTCTTTACTTCGTACTCAAACAGGACGGCGCCACGCTGAGTGGTAGCGGAGGGCCGGATGCCGGCCAGCAGCACCAGTTTCAGAACGCCAAAATCGACGGGGACAAAATCATCCTCGATGTCACGGTGGGCGAAAAGGGAACGATCCATTTCGAACTGAAATCGGACGGCGATGAACTGAAAGGTACGGTCGAACTCAGGCGCGAGAACGGGACGGAGTCGGGTACGGTGACTTTGAAGAAAGCGACTTAGCCCATCAGGATTTGCACCGAACGCGGCGGACGCCACGTTATGCGACGCTCAGATCCGCGAAAGGGATACCCCTCCGTTGGTGGTTGCGACCTTCAGAGTCGCTCCGCCCATGCCTATTGACGTGGAGATGTGGTTCGCCGGGCGACCGGGCTCAGACTGCATCTGACCTTGTGGCACGTCCGCGTGAATTCTGCCGTTGTTGGTGTGGGCTTCGAGTTGTGCGGAGTAGTTCTGCGGCACGCGCAGGCTGACGCCGCCGTTAGTGGTAGTCACGTCCAAGCCCTGCCCCTCCCAACGATCGCCGTTCAGTTCAATAGACACACCGCCATTGGTGGTGCGGCCGTGCACGTATCCGCCAATGCGGCGCAGGCTCAACCCACCATTAACGGTTTTGAACTCCAGGTCGCCGATGACATCGCTGATGGAGACGCCGCCGTTCACCGTTTCGAGGTTAGCCGAAAACCGGGAGGGAACGAAGATTTCATAGCTCACCGACCAGTTGCGCTCGCTATCGTTCGGTGGCCCGTAGGCGCGAACCTGCGTACCTGCGGTCTGGACGTTGATCTGGCGCGCCAAGTCCCTGGCCTGGTCATCCGTGGGGGCATACGCACGTACCTGGGCACGCACCAGGACATCGGCGCGGTCCCAGCCTTTGATGGAGATGCCGCCGTTCTTGCTTGCGTCCACGGAGATCATGCCGTTAGCGGAGACGGTTTGCTCGCGCATTTCGCAGAAATGGGAGCGGTTGCTGCCGCCGTGGTCGTTATTGCAATCGAGGGTTGCCTTAGACTGGAGGGCCGGCAAGGCCGAGACACTCAGCAGGAGCGTGAGGGGAAGAGTGAGGTTCTTCATATGGTCGTTAGACTGGCTGCCGCCCCAAAGGTTAGCTTCCATGCCACGCAGATAGGGGTGCGAATTTCCGACGGAAGTCTCTCCAGCGGTAATCTGAGAGCTTTGCGCTCTCATTCAAGCGATTCAGCCTCGCCGCGGGAACGGGTAGAGGGATTTTCGGCGGATATATCGCAACGTCCATGGCTAAGCCGTTGCGGCACTTCGGCGAGGTAGGTCAGCCGGTTCGCACTTCCGACCGATCCCGTCAAACCCAGCGATTGTCACACCTCACTTAGCCGTATGTCGCGTTGTTAGTCCACCTGACCAAGAATCGGGCGCCGACAGGCAATCTCCCCGAGCCTCATTAGGGATAGTTCGCGGAATGCCGACCGTCCCATAATGCCTGGGCTCGAATGCGGCGGCGTTGTCTATTTAATAGGTACAGAGAACACCCGGCTGGCTTACAGTGGAAAGAATGGGTTCAGCATCCAACCCGAAACCTGCGTCCCGGGCGGCTGGCTGCGTCTTCGTACCCTTCTTTGTTTTGGGCATCTTTTTCGCGGTGATGATAGTTCGCGATGTGATCGCCTCCGCGGCCACTTACACATGGCAGTCGGTCCCGTGCCAGATCATTGAAAGCGAGGTGCGCGAATCGAGCTATCCTTCTCCGTGGTTTGCCTATCTCCGCTACACATGTTCCACTGGCGAGTCCGTGCGTAGTTCCCGCCCCTTTGGGACATACCGGGATGCTGTTCGCTACACGCGCCGCTGGCCGGCCGGCTCCCGCGCAACCTGCTATCTCGATCCTCGCGATCCGGCGGGTACGTTGCTCGAACGGAAAGGCACTGGCCTCGCGTTTCTTCTGTTCCTCCCGATCCCCCTGCTCTTCGTATTCATCGGGGCCGCTGGATTCTACAGCGTCGTATTTCGTGTCCGGCCGCAACCGCGCGCCTGGCATGCCTCCAACCCCATTGCCGGCCGCCGGTTCGCGGCCGCATTGCTGATTGTAGTCGGCTTGATTTTGTTCATGGCGTTTCTACTGGGCCCCGTGCACCACGCCATCACAGCACGCTCGTGGCGCGCCCGAGAGTGCAAAATTCTTCGCAGCGAAGTCCGGCGGCATGCCACCACCAAGGGCAGCGACGGCTATTCTCCGGAGATACTCTACTCGTACTTGGCGGATGACCACGAGCACCGTTCCGACACCTACAGCTTTTTTGAGTATTCAACCAGCGGATGGGCTTCAGCGAAGCGTATCACCAAAGGCTACCGACCGGGCTCGACCGTAAGTTGCTACGTCAACCCTGCCGATCCCGACGACGCCACGCTCAACCGCGATCCCTCAATCGGGTGGCTCATCGGCCTCCTCCCGTTCGCCCTGCTTGCCGGGGGCGTAGCTGTCTGGCCGCGCTAAACGACCTCATCCATGCGAAGTTCGCAGCCATCGAAGACTGCGAAATGAAGTCGGGTTCGCTTGCACACCTTCTATAAGCTGAACTTGGTTTTCGCGGATTGTACCCGTTATCGAAGGCAATTCGGGCATATCACCGGTTCCCAACTGGTCCGGATGTCGCGTTGGGGCCAAGCTGCGGGATCGGGGTGCCTTTCACTCATAGACCCAATGGTTTTGACTCTTCCAGTCAGAGCGTGCTAATCTGCGGGACAACAAACTCGGCCCCGCAGTCTCGAGCGTGACGCCAATTTATATTCACCGCACAGCCGGCGGGGCTTAAGTATGCGCTTATCCCGGATCCCCCGGGAGGACGTGGCATCCAGTAGCATCAAGCGCGGTATACTCGGCTTCCATGGGCCGAGTCATCCTGCTTCTGCTCCCGGCGGCTATACTGGCCGCCCAAACCCAACCTCTCGTTCCCGCCGTCTATTATCGGACCTTTGCCCACACGAATCCGGTGCTCAAGCGAATCCGCCCGGGCGACGTGGTGGCCACCCAAACCGTCGATTCGAGCGGCCGCGATTTACACGGCGACGTCCGCCATCCCGAGCCGGGCAATCCGCTGACGGGACCTTTCTTTATCGAAGGCGCGGAGCCCGGCGACGGCATCCTGGTGCATTTGCGCAAGGTGCGCCTGAATCGCGACTGGGGCTATTCGGGCTTCCGCCTGGGCTTGTATGCGCTCGAGCCCGAGGCAATCGAGGGGATCTATTCCGATAAGACCCGGCCCGACCGCGTCATTCGCGGCCGTTCCAACATGGTGCGCTGGGATATCGACCTCGAGCGCCACACCGTACGGCTGCGCGATCCCGCCAGCCAGCGGATCAAGCTGGAGTTTCCGGCGATCCCTATGCTGGGCTGCATCGGCGTGGCCGCGCCGGGCGATTTTGCTCCGACCTCCGGTCCGGCGGGCAGTTACGGCGGCAACCTGGATTACAACGAAGTGCGCGAAGGCGCCACTGTGATACTGCCTGTATACCATCCAGGGGCGTTGCTCTATGTCGGAGACGGGCACGCGCTCATGGCTGATGGCGAGCCGACCGGCAACGGTATCGAAACCTCCATGGACGTGGAGTTCAGCGTCGAAGTCCGCAAGCAGATGAATCTGGCCGGACCGCGCCTGGAGAATGCGGATTACCTCATCAGCGTGGGTGCCCAGCCGGAATTCGTGAGCAGTTTAAACCGTGCCCTGCAGATGGCTACAACGGACATGGTCGGCTGGCTGACCCGCGAATATCATCTGGAGCCCTGGGCCGCGCACTTACTGATCGCGATGCAAGGCAAGTATGACGTTGTTACGGTCGCCGGATCGATGGCATTGAAGGTGCCGAAAAAGTACCTGATTCAGTAAGTACGCCGCTATTGTGTTTTTGCCGGCGTGTCGAACGGCGCGGCCTTTCCGCCATGCACCGCCTGAAGGCGCCGGTGTGTAGCCTTCATGGCTTCGATCAACTCGTCGTACGGCCGGTCGGTCACGTCCACCAGTCCGATGTTATAGTTCTCCCCGTCGAACCTTCCCGTGTTCGGCTGGTCGACCCATTCAAACCAACTCGAACCGATGAACGCCGGAAACGCCGCCGCCTGCTCCACATAGTATCGATAGGCGACGCCGCGCTCGGCCTGATCCCGAACCTGCACCAATCCGGCCGCCAGGCCGCGACCGGGCACGCCGAAATGAAACTCCCCGACAATGATCGGCCGCCCTGTCACCCGATAGATCTCCTCCAGCGTCTTCCGGTTGACCGAGGTCGAGTAGACGTTCAGGCTGTAGACATCGAACGCGCCGGATGCGCGCAGCATCTCCTCCGGCGGCAGGCTGCCGCCGAAACGGAGTCCCAGATTGAGGTGATTCGGATCGTGCTTCCGGACCGCCGCATTAATCACCTGTAAATACTTTTTGAAAGCACGGTAAATAAACTGCTTGCGACGCTCCGGTGTGTCGCCGTCCGCGAGAAACGCTTTGGCTTCCCGTTGGATGGCGCTTGGCGGACGCTCCAGAATCAGATCCACCACCAGCGATTCACGGCCCGGCCAGGGCGGTTCGTTGGCGATAAAGTATCCGAGCAGGTAAGGATCGTCCTTGCGGGGCGTACATTGGCGGGCAGCCGCCTCGTCAACGATCCTTGGGAACTCTTCCGAAAACACGTCGGGCATTCCCAGGTAACCCGTCTCCATGCCCCACCCTCGCAGCTCGACGACGTAGGCTTTTTTGTGCGCGTCCCAAAGCCGCGTATCGCTCCAGTTCCCGATCGTATTCAGTCCCCACGACTCCATCCGGCGGATGTCCAGGTCAACCCAATTGTCCCGGTGTTCGGCCCCGTAACGACGCAGGAGATTCCAGGCGTAGAAGCCGGACTGCGGACGCCGGCTCGGAACCATGCTCGCCGCCGTGTCCCTCTCGGCCGGCGGCAACGCTGCAAAATAGTCTTCCCTGCCCTGCAAGCGGGATTCGCCTCCGCCTGCGCCCATCCCGGTCGAACTCGTGGAGTAGAACAGGTGGCCGTCGGGATCGACAAACCACCATCGTCCATCGATCTGCTCCACGCGGAAGAATCCCGTCGCCTTTGCCGTCGTGTTGCGGTAGCCGCCGTACTTGCAGAAGCCGAAGTCGCCCGTGGTTAACGCCGCATCCTCGGATGCCCAATCCTTCTGCAACTGCACGAGACTGGTGATCTTTCCCGGCCAATCCGCCGGGATCCATTGGCCGAACTGGTCGACGACCGGTTTCCGGTCGAGCACATCGGAACCGGGATCGTCTTTCGCCAGCCGCACGGAGCGGATTTCAAGCGTCGGCTTCCCCAACGGCGTACGCATCGCAACCCCGATCGCGTCGACGGCATTCAAGGGCCCCATGGCGCCGCCCGTGCTGATCCAGAAGGTATTTTGCGGGACCTTGCCGATGGAGGCCAGATCGGTGCCAGTGCGTTTCGGCTGCCGGTAGTACTGCAAAGGCACGGACGCGCGAATCCAGAGATTGGCGAACGGCTGCATCTGCCTGCGCTGCGCGTGCTCGCCGCTGTAGAGGATCAGTTCGAAGCGCTGGGGCGAGGAAGCTTTCATCTCCAGGACCAGGAAGTTGTAGCCGGTCCAGTCAGTGGGGAGTGCCGCGTCGAGGTCGTGCAAGGTCCATTTCTGTTCGAAGGTAGCGCCTTCGAAGACGACGCGCTGGGGCATGGCGGCTGGCGCGAGGGTCGGAAGAATTGCGGCGGCGGTGGCAACGGCCAGGGCAACCATGAGATGTCGATACACGAGAAGGCTCCTTGCCGGTCCGCCAGCGCGACGATCCCGGCCTGGCCGAGGGAAGCGGCGAGACTGCCCTTCCCTGGGTAAGTTCTTGTACTCTACTCTATACTGCCGCTCGACTCTATCCTGCCGCTCGCCCGGGGGGCCGATACGGCGATGTATTCTTCAGTCCCTTTCGAGATTGACAGGCGTCCCAGCCACTGCCAGGAAAGAAAACTTATCCCGAGCAACGAGATTTCATAGTTAAAGATTTTAGTATTCCCTGTCCTTTTTGATGCCCGGTTCCGGCACCGGATACTTGCCGTCGACACCGAGCTTCAACGGCGCGGGACCATCCATCGTCAGCTTGTCCACATCGGGGGCGAATTCGTGCGGCGAGTTCAGCATCTGGTCGAACGTAATGATCTGGCCGGTATGCGCGGACATACGGCCCATGCACGCCACCAGGCTGGCTTCCGCTCCTCGCTGTACCTCGTTATACGGCTTATTCCCGCGAATAGCCTCCGTAAGATCGTCCCATTCCCAATCGTAGGGACTCTTCTCCGGCTGTGGAAACGCCCATTCGAGGTTCGGATCGGCCGGTAGCGGCAGATCCTTTTTCGAAAGTACCCTCGGCATCTTCTGGCCTTTGTAGATCCGCACCATGCCCGGCGTGTGCGACAGTGTCGTGATCACGGCCGAACCCTTCGACCCGTGCGCATAGCTCGCAAACTCGTCGTGACACCCGGTCATGTTCCGGCCATCGTAGAAGAGCTTGGTGCCATCGGGGAAGGTATACTCCACCGAGTAGACGTCAAAGTTCTGGTCCAGGGAATCACCGCGGTAGTGGCGTCCGCCGACCGCCATGGCCTCCACTGGCCACGCGCCTTTCATCCAACTGCATTCGTCGATCTGGTGAATGTAGTAGTCGCTGAAGCACCCTCCGCTGGCCCACAGAAAGGAGTGAAAGTTCGCGATCTGGTAAATCAACTCGCTCTGTCCCTCCGGCTTGGGCCCGACGGTGGCCGAAGCTCGCGCCATGCGGTAGCCGCGCAGGGAAATGATGTCGCCGATCTGGCCCGCATCGATCCGCCGCTTCAGCTCCTGCCGTCCCCGGCAATGCCGCACCATCAGGCCCACGGCCACCTTCAGGTTTTTCTCGGACGCCGCCTGCCCTAGCTTCATCATTCTGCGCGTAGTGGGACCGTCGACGGAGACCGGCTTCTCCATAAAGGTGTTGAGCCCCTTGTCGATGGCATAGGTGAACTGCACCCATCGGAACGCGGGCGGCGTGGCCAGGATGACGACATCGCCGGTCTTGAGCGAATCCATCGCCTGGCGATAGGCGTCGAAGCTGAGGAATCTGCGCTCCTGCGGCACATCCACCTGGTCGCCGAACTGTGTCTTGAGCTTGTCGTAGCTGCTGTTGAGCTTCGCCGGAACCACGTCGGCCATCGCGACCAGTTTCACTGGACCGTTCTTTACGGAGAGCGCGTTGATCGCCGCTCCCGTGCCGCGGCCGCCACAGCCGACCAAAGCCAACTGAATCGTATCGCTGCCCGCTGCGTGTACGGGCGGGAGTGCCACTCCCGCCAGAGCCGACACCGCAACGCCGCGGCCGGTCTTCGTCAAAAACTCGCGCCGGGAATGATTCGTGTCCTGTTTTTCGTTCATTTGGGAGTCGCCTTTCTCCATTACTCCGGGATTTCCGTTTTTCCCAACGCCAGTATATGTCACACCGTTACGGCCCTTCCGGGCACTCCGCTACTGCGCTACATAGAGTGGCGCGCTCGCTCCATTCAAACTAACGCTGGCACTTAGCGGGCTCATCGGATAATTGATCATCGGCAGTAGTACGTTCACCTGCACAATTCCCGCGATCATTCCCGGCGCCGCACCCAGGAATTGCGGCTGGACCTCGATGCCAGGCAAGTAAACCGTCACCGCAGCCAACGGGACCGGCAGCGGCGCGGAGTTCACCAGTCCGTCGACGCTCAGCGGGCTGGTCTCCCCCAATCCGCTCGAATAGATTACGATCGTCGACCCCACGTGTGCTGGGTTGGACGCCGAGTTCAGCGTACCGTCCTGATTCGTCACGCTCAAAATCTGCGGAGCCGTAGCGGTCACGCCCAGCCGGACAGTGTTGGACTTCTGGCTATTTGACACCACGGTCACGTTGGTCGTCCGGGTGATTTCGAAGGGAGCGAAACACTCGATCGTGCTTGCCCCGACCGAGAGTAGCGGCGCCGGTATTTCGTCGAAGAACACGCTCGTATTCCCCACCACCGTCGCCTGGCGTCCCGTCGCATCCGCTTGCCCGTTGACCGCCGTAGCCGGTCCCAGATTGCGCCCGCCGATCTGAATCAATTGTCCCGGTGCAATGCCGCTGGCAAAAGGCGGCAACAGCGCCGCCGGATATCCTGTCACCGCATTGATCCCATCGATCACCACCGCCGGCGTCGTGGAGGGATCGATCCTTAACACCTCCACCGCCGTCTTCGGTATCCCGCTGACGCCCTGTGCCGCGCCTGCCAGATAGGCCGTCCCCAATGCATCGAGCGCCAGGGACACTCCATCCGTCCAGCTCGAAAACAGGAGTTGCGATCTGTCCGCGCTCATCTCGCTGACGAAGCCGGAACTGATCCCCTGGCCCTGAAATAGCGACCTGGTGGGGAAGTCCGGCGAATTAGTTGTTCCGACGATCCACGCGTTGCCCGCCGGATCCAGCGAGATTCCCGTGCCCGAATCATTACAGGCTCCGCCCAGATACGTGAGATACTGCGCCGTCGATAACATTGGATCCAGCTTCAGTACGAACGCATCGGTGGTTCCATACTGCGGAAAGGATGGACCGATGCTGATGGTCGGCTCGCACCGGTCGGCAGTTTTCTTCTGAAACGCACCGGGCGTCGCGCCGCGCGCCATGCCGATCGTCGCACCGGTCAGCGAAACACTTCCCGCCGAGTCCACGGCAACGGCATTGGCCTGGGTGAGACCACCTCCGCCAAGGTAGGAACTCGCCAGCACTTTGTCTCCACCCGCGCTCAACTTCGTCACGAATCCGGCATCCAACGGGTTCGGCGGACTGGGTCCATCCGGCAGTCCGGGGAAAGCCGCCTGGTAGGCATTCGGCGTTGTGGGAAAATCCGGCGAGGTGGTAGACCCTACGACGATCACTTCGCCGGCGGCGTCTACCCCAATCCCCAATCCAGCGCTGCCGCACGACCCTGTGAGAAATGTCGAGTACGCCAGCGCGCTGCCGTCGGTGCTCAACTTACTCACAAACGCGTTCATTCCCGTGTTCGTCGACGGGAAAAGGCTGCTGGACGGGCGCGTGCACATCGACGTGGGCACCGCCGGCTGAACCGAATTTGGCGTCGTTGGGAAATCGCGAGACGGCGTTTGGCCCGTAATATAAGCTGCACCGGAGACATCGAGCGCCACGCTCCCGACCGCAACCCCTTTCGACGCTCCCAACAACGACGAGTAAATCAGGCGGGTTCCATCGGCGCTCAACTTCGTCACGAACCCGCTTGGTTGTCCTGTCGGTGACGCGCTCGATATCGTCGTGATCACCTGGAAATCCGGCGAGATGGTTACTCCCGCTACGGTACAGTTGCCCTGCGCGTCCACCGCGATCCCGTTGATCGCATCTCCCAGGCTCCCGCCAAGGAAGGTTGAATACAGAATTTGCGTGCCCGTCGGGTCCAATTTCATCACGAACGGCACTGAAGGCGTATCGGCGCCTGCGTAGACTTGGCCGCCCAACGCCGCCAACGCGTGAAGATTCGGCGCGGTCGCCTGGACCGGCTGAAAGGTTTTGCCCGCGTCGGTGCTGACGTAGATCGACGACTGCAATCCCACGTACACGTTTCCGGTGGCCGCGTCCACTGCCACCTGCTGCGCACCGAGGTTCGACGTCACGGGAGGCAGCGGCGCGGTCGCAAAGGTCTGCCCGCCATCGTGGCTTACCTGCAGGCCCGCGAAATCGGTGACGTACACATTCGGCGCGTTCGGATCGAGCGCGACCATGCGCGCTCCGTAAAGCCCCTGTCCCAGCAATTGCCAGGTCGACCCGCTATCCGTGCTCTTTAGAAGATTGCTGAACGCGTCCACCACGTACAGGTCAGTCCCGTTCGAAGCCAGAGCTGCTACCGGAGGAAACGGTGTGTTGGTTACTTCACCCGGAACCTGCGGATTCAGCGCCTGCCAGGTGACACCGTGGTTGGTGGTCTTAAATAATCCGCCCGGCTGGCTCGTGGTCGCATAAAGGGTTAAATGGTCGATCGGGCTGACCGTTACCCAGGTCGCATTCACCGAACCGTTGCCGCCCACCGGCAAGCCTGTCTCGTTGAGTCCCCAACCCTCCAGGCCGCCGGTACCGGAGGACAGTAGCCCGCGGTTGGTTGCGAGAAACACCTGCGACGGATCGATCGGGTCCACTGCAAAATCGCTGACGGTGACTTGGATTGTCGACGGTTGGCCGATGATGGTTTGAAACGGCGGCGGGCGCTGCTGCCACGTCGCGCCCTGATCTGAAGTGACGTACAGCGCGTCCGGCGTCAGCGCATAAACCACCGCTCCATCGGGGGTCCCCGCAAGCGAAATGACACTGTTTTCGTCACCGACCGGCAGGCGCGTGACCGTCTGTCCCGCATTGGAGAGGGCCAGCAATGGTGGGCTGATATTCGGTTGAAAACCGTTGGTGGTCGGGAAATTGACTGAATTGCTGCGGCCCGCGACATACAGATTGCCCTGCGCATCCGGCGTCACGAGGGACGCGCTATCGGACCCGCTACCTCCGAAATATCGCGTATAGGCCAACTCCGGATCGATGGTAAGTCCGAGTCGCGCATCGTGCGGTCCTAGCCGGATCGCCACGCGATTACCAGGCAGAAGAGCATAGCGCGCCGCGATCTCCAGCCCATCCGACTGAAACACGCGCGGCAGTTTTTGTTCCAGCACGCCGCTTCCAGCCTCGATCCGCAATCCGCCATCTTGGTTCAAACGCACCTGTGCCGCGCCTGCCAGAACTAGTTGGACGTTCTCGAAGTGGGCATGCGGCCCGGCCAACAGATCGTACTCCAGGTGATCTCCGTTACCGTAGAAAATCGCATCGATCCCCGGATACAGATGGCGCAGCGCCAGACGCGGGTACTGCTGGAAGGTCCGCCTCAACCCCGGCAAGATATAGGTACTGGGCGATGCCTTCCCTTCCCCCTCCAATCGCACTCGCCCGGATGATCCGAGAAACCGGATGGTGATCGGTCCGATCGATACTTCGCCGGGACGGAAGAGTGCATGAGTGTCGCCGAACTGCACGACGAATCGATCGGGCGACCGTTGTTCGAAAGCAAGCGGCCGTGCAGTGAGCGTGGGAAGCAAAAGGACAACGAAAAGGCAGGACGTGCAACTGCGCACAGGGGTCTCCTAAGGGAATTGGGCGCGTTGATTCAAATTGTGGCACTGGAGCGAATAAAAGTCCAGCCTTGAGAACTGTGTCAGGTTCGCCGCACACTACTATGGAATCGCGATCGGGCCGAGTTCATTCAACTGTCCCTTGCCGTTGCCTTGCAACCCGAATTGATTTCGGTAACTGCCGCGAGCGTGAAGCCGGCCGGAAGTCGCTGCAACCAACGGTGAGAGGATCTGATAACTTGGTCCTTCTAGCGGCGATAGCGGGGTCAAGACCGATTGTAGGGTTCTGATAATTTTCCGTTCGGGATCAGCGCCCTCCCTTACCTGGATTGGGTAAGCGTGACTGTCGATCCCACAAGCTTCGCAGTCACCCGAGGAAAAAAGGAGCAGCATATGGCAAGATTCGCCAGACTCAAGGTCTTGAATAAGATGATCGAGACAGGAATGGTGCCCGTCTTCTATTCCGGCGATATCGCCGTCGCGAAGCGCGTGGCCGCGTCTATTTTCGACGGCGGCTGCCCTTTTCTGGAGTTCACCAACCGGGGCGATCACGCATGGGAAGTCTTCAGCGAACTGGAGCGCTATTGCGCGAAGGAACTGCCCGACATGATCCTCGGCGTTGGCTCGGTGGTAGACCCCGGCACGGCCTCTCTCTACATCAACTGTGGCGCGAACTTCGTAGTGGGTCCGATTCTCAACGCCGATGTGGCGCGCGCCTGCAACCGCCGCAAGATCCCTTACTCGCCCGGCTGCGGCAGCGCCAGCGAGATCTCGCAAGCGGAAGAATTGGGCTGTGAAATCGTGAAGATGTTTCCCGGAGGCGAGGTTGGCGGTCCTAAGTTCGTCAAAATGGTCAAGGGCCCGTGCCCCTGGGTTTCGATCATGCCGACTGGTGGCGTCGAAAGCACCGAGGCTTCGCTTCGGGCCTGGTTCGATGCCGGCGTTTCCTGCGTCGGGATGGGCTCGAACCTCGTCACCAGGGAACTACTTGCGGCAGGTGACTACGCGGGCATTACGACGAAGGTGAAGGATACGCTTGACCTGATCCGGAAAGTCCGGGGAGGAAAGTAACTATGGCCGTAAATCTCAAGCCGCGCGAGCATTGCAAGTGGGATGCGGCCGCACTGGGCGAGATCATGCTGCGACTGGATCCCGGAGACGGGCGCATCCGGACCACGCGCACCTTCCAGGTGTGGGAGGGAGGCGGCGAGTACAACGTCGTCCGCGGCCTGCGCCGCTGCTTTGGCCTGCGGACCACGGTGGTCACCGCCATCGTGGATAACGAGATTGGCCGTCTGCTGGAGGACCTGATGCTGCAAGGCGGCGTGGATCTTTCACATGTCAAGTGGACGCCTTTTGACGGCATCGGTCGAGCAGCACGTGTGGGACTCAACTTCACCGAGCGGGGCTTTGGCGTGCGTGCGGCAGTGGGTTGCTCGGACCGGGCTGCGTCGGCGGCCTCCCAACTCAAGCCCGGCGATGTAGACTGGAAGCAACTTTTTGAGGTCGAAGGAGTGCGCTGGTTCCACTGCGGCGGCATCTTCGCGGCACTTTCACCCACTACCTCGGAGATCGTGATCGAGGCCATGGAAGCGGCTCGCGCAGCAGGCACGGTGATCTCTTATGATCTGAATTTCCGGCCGTCGCTGTGGAAGTCGCAAGGCGGCACGGCCCGCGCGGTAGAAGTGAACCGCAAGATCGCCTCGCTGGTGGACGTCATGATCGGCAACGAGGAGGACTTTACTGCGGCGTTGGGCTTCCAGGTGCCCGGGATGGATGAACACATCTCCACCTTGGACCCGGGGAATTTCAAGAAGATGATTAGCGAGGTCGTAAAGATGTACCCGAACTTCCAGGCCGTGGCGACTACGCTACGCAATGCCAGGACTGCGTCGGTGAACGACTGGGGCGCGATCCTGTGGACGGGGGGCGAGTTTTACGAAGCCCCGCTGCGGGAGAACCTCGAAATCTACGACCGCGTCGGCGGCGGCGACAGTTTCGCTTCCGGTCTGGCCTACGGTTTTCTCGCCGGCACGTCGTCGCAGCAGGCGGTGGACTACGGCGCTGCGCACGGCGCCCTGGCCATGACAACGCCGGGTGACACCAGCATGGCAACGCTCAAGGACGTAGAATCCGTGATGAAAGGCAAAGGTGCGCGGGTAGTGAGGTAGGCATGGTTCTCCAGGCATAGATAGGAGGCGGGTACTTCCCGTTTATGGACGCATTAACAGTTCACCGTCTGCATTTCGCCTTCACGGTGACTTTTCACTATATTTTTCCGCAACTGACCATGGGACTGGCCCTGCTGATCCTGATTCTCAAAACTGTGGCGTTGCGAACGGGCAATGAGCACTACAACCGCGCGGCTCGATTCTGGGCGAAGATCTTCGCGATTAACTTCGCTATGGGCGTCGTCACGGGCATTCCGATGGAGTTTCAGTTCGGCACCAACTGGTCCCGCTTCTCCAAGGCTGCCGGTGGAGTCATTGGCCAGACACTCGCCATGGAAGGAGTGTTTTCCTTTTTTCTCGAATCCAGTTTCCTGGGGCTCTTCCTGTTCGGAGAAAAGCGTCTCGCACCGAAGGCACACTGGTTCGCCGCTTTCCTGGTTTTTGCCGGCTCGTGGCTTTCCGGTTTCTTCATCATCGCGACCGACGCCTGGATGCAACACCCCACCGGTTATCAACTGGGACCGCACGGTGAAATCCTACTTACCAGTCTCTCCGGGCTGCTGCTGAACCCATGGTTGTTCTGGCAGTATCTCCACAACATGATCGCCTCGGTGGTCACGGCCAGTTTCGTTATGGCTTCGGTAGGGGCGTTTTATCTGCTCACCAGGTGTCATGAGGAGTATGGCCGCACGTTTGTGCGGCACGGCGTGATTGCCGGGATGATTTCCACATTTCTCATGGTGTTTCCCACCGGCGACGGCCAGGGCAAGAACGTCGCGTGGCATCAGCCCCCCACACTGGCTGCAATGGAGGGACTGTTTCAAACCGAGAACGGAGCGCCGCTCGCCATTCTTGGACAACCCGACCTGGAAAACCGGCGCCTGGATAACCCGCTCACCATCCCTCGCGCGCTCAGCTTCCTGACCTATCAGAGCTGGGGCGCAGAAGTGAAGGGTCTCAACGAGTTCCCAGCGGACAGTTTGCCCGACAATATTCCGTTGCTCTATTACAGCTATCACATCATGGTAGGGCTGGGAACCATCTTTATCGGCGTCATGGCGCTCGCATCGCTCGGCCTGTGGCGCGGCACTCTCTATTCCGCGCGCCCTGTGCTCTGGCTCCTGATGCTGATGCTGCCGTTTCCGTATATAGCGACGACTTTCGGGTGGATCACCGCGGAACTGGGACGGCAGCCGTGGCTGATCTATGGCGTCATGCGCACGCCGGAAGGCGTCTCCGCCCGCGTTTCAGCGGGTAACGCGCTCTTCACGCTGATCGGCTTCATGGGGATCTACGCGATCCTCGCCATGCTGTTCTTGTTCCTGGTCTATCGCGAAATCGAAGAGGGCCCCGAACATCTTGCTGAGCTACACCCTGCCACGCATTGAGGCTATGTTATGGAAACTATCTGGTTCTGTTTAGTCGCGGTCATGATCGCCGTCTATGTGGTCCTGGACGGGTTTGATCTGGGCGCCGGAATCGTTCATCTTTTTGTGGCGCGCACGGACGAGGAGCGGCAAGCTGTCCTGGGCTCGATCGGTCCCGTCTGGGACGGCAACGAAGTATGGCTGCTCGCCGGTGGCGGGACCCTCTATTTCGCCTTCCCTGCCCTCTATGCGTCGAGTTTCAGCGGGTTCTATCTGCCTTTGATGATCGTGCTCTGGCTTTTGATCTTGCGGGGCATTTCCATCGAGTTCCGCAATCACGTCCACAGTCTCATCTGGGAGCCGCTTTGGGACGTCGTCTTCGCGGGTGCCAGCGCACTGCTCGCGATCTTCTTCGGCGCCGCGCTCGGTAACGTGGTTCGCGGAGTGCCGCTCGACCGGTCCGGCGAATTCTTTCTGCCGCTGTGGACCGATTTCACCGCCGGGAAGGACGCCGGAATTCTCGATTGGTACACGATCCTGATTGCGCTGGCCGCGCTGCTCACGCTCACGGTACATGGCTGCCTCTGGGTCGCCTTGAAAACCGAGGGCGCGGTCGAGCAACGTGCGCGCCGTTTCGCCAGGACGGTCTGGTGGGCTCTCCTGGCCTGGATTGTGGTGATCACTTTCGCCAGCTTCCACATTCAACCGCATTTGAAGGAGAGCTTCGACGCCCGCCCCTGGGGCTACGTTTTTCCGTTGCTGGCGATCGCTGGTCTCGCCGGTGCGCGGGTTCTGGCTGGCCGGCGTAACGGACTCGAAGCTTTTCTGAGTTCCTGCCTGTTCATCCTCGGGATGCTGACCAGCGCTGCCTTTGGGGTTTATCCCTACGTACTGCCGTCGAGCAGCGACCCGGCTTTGTCGCTGACCATCGTCAACGCTGCCGCGCCTGCCTACGGCCTTCAGGTCGGACTGATCTGGTTCATCCCCGGCGTACTCCTTGCCTGCGGATACTTTATTTACACCTATCGCAATTTCTCAGGCAAGGTAAAGCTGCAGGAACACGGTCACTATTGAAATTCCGCGGAGGCCGCACGTGCTCCAAATAAAAAAGCGGCGGGACATCCCGCCGCTCGAAGGGACCCTCAGAAAACCCCTTGACCTAGAACCGGTATCCAAAGCCCAGAGACGGCTCCGCGCGGTGCGTCACACGATCCACGCCCGAGAGCTCGGCCAAGCCATAGGTGGGCGAGTTATAAACGAAGCCGCGATACTCAGCGCGCACGAAGATGTGCCGCGCGAGGTTGAAATCGGAGCCGCCGCCGTACACGAATGCAGCGCGCGCCTGCGAGTCGGCGCCGGCATAATTCTTCGGATCGAAAATAAGACCTCCGGCGCCGGCCAGCACGAACGGTGTAAATTTGCGCATCGGCATGCGGAATACATAAGCGGCGGAAATCTCGTTGGAGTAGCTCTTCACACCCAGCACGCCGGCGGGCAAACCGTAGCTCTCGGTATTGAGCGAATAGCCGTAGTCGGCTTCAATACCATTGTGCGTGTTGAAGAAGTAGCGGTAAGTGCCGAGCACACCGCCGCTGTTGGTAGCCTGGTTGTCAATGCCGTTATCGGTGGTACTCTTCACGAAGCTGCCGAATGCCTGTACCGAGACCTCGCTGCCTCCCGTGCCTTCCGATTGCGCAAACCCTGGCAGCGCCATGGTGGCGAGCCCGACAAAACATGAAATGACGACTTTGTTCCTGAACATTTAATATCTCCTTTGTTCTCCGTGGACCCCGGTCTTTATCTCCCCCGGTGTTCATCCGATCAATTGCACGCGGCATTCCAATCCGTTAAATCAACGAACTCCTGTAAATCCGGAGCCTTTATTCAAGAAAGAACCTTGCGTGTCGTCCATGTGCCCGGCAACTGCCGGAATGCCGGCACGCCTCGCAGCAAGTACGGCCGGATTTCCGCGCAGCGCTTTTTCGGTCTGCTCGAGCGAAGTCAAAAGCGAATAGCGCGACACGCGCCGTACAATCGGATCTACAAAGAAGCGTGCGGCGGCTGGGATGTCGCGGCTGAGTGCGACGGCTTCAATTTCGACGTAAACACCTCCGTCCCGCTGATCGAGGCGGGCGATGCTGAACAGTTTCCATATATACCCGCCGCCTTCTCCTTCAGGAATCCTGTGCTCGCCGGACTGGCCGTATTCCTCGATCTCCTGGACCCGCGTCGTCTGTGAAATGTTGTAATAACGATGCCCGTCAAGGCGCACATTGATTGAATGGTAATCCGCATCCAACGCGGTCTTCACGAAGAACGCTTTGTTCATGATCAGCATCGAGAATCTATCGTTGGCATCATCGCGGGCAATGGTCTTCGACTCGACGACCGACGGCCGGTAGTACTCCTTGTAGTGATCGTAGTCTCGCGTGACTGTGAGCACATCGTCAAGCTTGAGGCCCGGCAGAAACATGGCGCCCATCCAGTGATGGATTAACCCGCCGGGCACTTTCGCGGGATTGTGACCCGGCGACGGAGCGACGACGATCTCTCCGCGGCGAACCGCAGTGGCGCGATCCGCGTTTTCAAAGGTCCAGAGAAAGCTGCCACCAGGCTGCACCCGCTTCTGAAGGTTGGAATTCACCGTGGCCAGATACTCGTTCCAGGCGGCGATGGTTTCAGATTTCAAACTCGCGGCGGTCGCTTCGAACGGAAACGCGAATGCCGTGAGCCATAACGAGAGGCCAAGAATGGACTTAAACAACGAGCCACGGAAGGGCATCGAGGTGTGGGTGTTCACCGCAGGTTCGGCGAAAGGTGTGCCGGTTATCGACTGCGCCAGGATGCGCGAAGCTTGCGAATTCGCGACGAACTGCGCGCCTTCCTGGTGCCAGCGGATGAGCAGTGAGCGTCCATCTCCATCGACGGCTGTCACAAAACTGATGTCTATAATCAGTCTCCGGTCACCGATTATGGACGCAGCCGTGCGCCATACCTGTTCCAGTTCGCGGATACCTTCGGCGTTCACAATCCCCGCCAATTCGAGGCGAAGGCTGGTTTTTCCGTCATGCATGTAATAGTCGAGCACCTGTTGGTTCATATGGGTCCCGATACATGAAACGCACGTGAACAGCCAATGGCGGGCTCGAAAAGAGCTCTTAAAAACTGGACTTGTAATGATAAGCGGGTGCCCGGCACGCGGCACTGCCGGGCATTTGCCGAAGCCTCGGCACATCAGGCGCCGCTACGGGAGATGCGGATGCCCACCTTCTGCATCCTGGACTGCAGTGTCATGCCTGCCAGAGCCGCGGCGCCAGTCTGCCCGGCCACGATCCAGCTCGTCTTCTCGAGCGCCTCGAGCAAGGCGCACATGTTGCGCTTGGGGGATGCTTGGGGACAGTTGGATCACCTTGGGCTGCGATGCGAACTAGCGATTCATGGCGATACCGACGCCATCGGTGATGTCGACATGCCGTGCAACTCCGGTTACGCGCCATGCGCCCACTGCCACAAGTTCGGATGCGCTCGAAGAGACCGGGGATTCACTTACGACCGCCGTGCCCGCCGCGCTCAGGTCACTGGCAAACGCCCCAATGCCATGATCACGCCGGGCTAGCGGCGGCATGTACGATGGCAGGGTTAGCGTGCTCGATGCCGAGCTTACGCATCCGATAGAGCAGAGTCGTCCGCGGGAGGCCGAGGCGCGCCGCTGCGCCCTCGCGTCCTCCCACCACCCAACTGACCTGCCGGAGGACGTGCAGGATGTGATCCCGTTCGGCGTCGGCGAGGGTTTGGACTGCTGCCGGAGTATCTCGTTTCACCAGTTGTTTCAGTTCCCCAGGCGGCAGGCGCAGCTCCGGGCCATCGCACAGAATCACAGCGCGCTCCAGAAAGTTCTGCAGCTCGCGGACGTTTCCCGGCCAATCGTGAAGCTTCAGAACATCCATTACCTCGCTCGGAACATGGCTGATCTCTTTATTCATCCGCCGGGCCAGACCCGCGACAAAATGCTGGACAAGCAGGGGAATATCGCCCGTCCGTTCGCGTAGCGGAGGAAGCATGATGGGGAAAACGTTGAGCCGGTAGAACAAATCGGCCCGGAAGAGCCTTTCGTCCACCATCCGCGCCAGGTTCTGATTGGTCGCGGCGATGACGCGGACATCGACCCGAATGGTCTGGGCGCTTCCCAGTCTCTCAAATTCCTGCTCCTGCAAGACCCGTAAAAGCTTGGGCTGCAATTCGAGGGGCAGGTCACCGACTTCATCCAGGAACAGTGTGCCTTGATTGGCGAGTTGAAAACGCCCGATAGTCTGGGCGATCGCACCAGTATAAGCACCGCGTTCATGGCCGAACAACTCACTCTCCAGCAAGCCGGCGGGCATGGCGGCGCAATTCAGTTTGACGAACGGGCCGCGGTTGCGCGGACTCCCCTCGTGGATGGCCTTGGCGATCAACTCCTTCCCGGTTCCGGATTCCCCCTGAATCAGGACGGTGGACCCGGTTCGTGCGACCAATCGCACCGAATTGTAAACGTTTCTCAGTCCTGCATTAGAACCGATCAGTTCGCCTTCCGACGGCCTGAAGCCCGGCAAGGGTCTACGTATCATCTCAGTCACGGGTGCCATATCCTTGATACTCCTTATTGCTTCACTCTACGCGGAGCCGAGAATTAAGGCATCCCTTGATCGAATGCTTTTTCACTACCACTGGTGGCGGGCACCCGGCTACCACGCCAGTGGTATATGAAGATCACCTGTTGGGACGTATGTCAGGATTTCGGCAGATAGGGAGCACGGGGGATGATGATCTCACGGCGGCCGAACAGCCGTGCATCAAATGAAAACGCACCCGGGCCGAGAAGGATCAGCGCGGCCGCGAGTACCGCAATCAGTGCTGGAATGGACCGGTCCTCGAAGTGACTCGCGAAGACGGCGCCCAAAGCTCCCAGCAGGATCACGGTACCCGCAACCGGCGTGAGCAGGCCGGCCAGCAGGGAGGCTCCGCTGGCAACCGCAACTACGGCCATCAACCACACGCCGAGGGATTGGTGCAAGCTGGCCGGGAGGAAGGCCATGCCGTGAAGGATCGCCGTCATCCCCACGGCACCGCGTAGGAGCAACAAGCCGAAACCCGGTCTGCCGCCCGGAAAGGTGGAAAAGAATCGGTGCAGACAGCCTCCCAGCACAAGGGTATCAGTTGATAATCAAACGGGAATCCCTGAGAGGTGTATCGACTTTGTAACACTTTCTGGTTACGTCAGCCTCGGGTCAGAGCTGGATGATTCCGCGGCGGACGGCGATCGCGATGGCCTGCGTGCGGTCGCTCGCGCCCAGTTTTTCCATGATGTGTTTGATGTGAACTTTGACGGTTTCCTCCGAGATGAAGAGTTGCCGGGCAATGTCCCGATTCCGGTTTCCGCCGGCGACGTGCTTCAGGACGTCAATCTCGCGAGGGGTTAGAATTTCGTCTCCCAGATGTTCGGCGATCTGTGCAGCGACCTCCGGCGGCACGCGTTTCCTGCCGGCATGGACCTGACGGATGACGCTGACCAACTCCGGCGGAGGCGTGCTCTTCAGGACGTATGCGCGGGCTCCGGCGGCAAACGCCCGCTGAATTTCGAAGTCGCCGTCGAAGGTTGTCAGGACCAGGATGCGCGCGTCGGCGAACTCCGCGCGGATCGCGACCAGCGCGTCCACTCCGTTCATGTCGGGAAGCCTGAGGTCCATCAGCGTTACATCCGGCCGCAGCTCGCGAAACTTCCGGATTCCCTCGCTGCCACTGGACGCTTCCGCCGCAACGATCATATCCGGCTGGCTATGGATGACGGCCGCAATGCCTTGCCGCAAAAGCGGATGGTCATCAACGGTGAGAATGCGAATACGGGATTCATCGCTCATGAGTGGTTTCGGTGCGCTCCCCACGCTTGCGGGCGAACCATCTCGACCGCCGGTTTGAGGGCTGCGATTGGAAAGCAATATGACCCGGCACCGACAACTGAACCTCGGTCCCGACGACCGCGCTGCTCCACACGTGGAAGCGGGCGCCTATACTCTCCGCCCGTTCGCGCATGCCGCTGAGGCCCCAATGGCCAAAGGTTCCGGAACGTAATGTCTGGGGGTCGATCCCGCAGCCGTTGTCGCGAACGAGCACACGCAGTTCGCGAGGGGCATATTCCAATTCGATTTCAATTTTCGTGGCGCGCGAGTGGCGAAAGGCGTTGACCAGGGCTTCCCGGCCGATGCGATAGACTTCATCTCGCAGGACGGGATGCAATGTTCTCGGCTGCCCCTCGACGATGATGCGGAAATCCATTTCCCCTCCGCCAAACAGCTCGCCGCGAATCGAAGAGAACGATTGTTCGAGATCCGTCCCGCGGCCATACGATGAGCGAAGACCTTGTAAAGTGTTGCGCCCCTCATCGATGACCCGCTTCATCAGGTCGAGAATGCTGTCAAGCAGCGGCTTCGCCGGCGAACCCTCGGGCAGTCCGTCTACCACGATATGCAGACGCATGGAAACGCTGAGGACGCCTTGCAGCAGCGTGTCGTGCAGTTCCTGGGCGATTCGTGTCCGCTCGGCGAGACGCTCTTCGAAACGCATGTTGAGCTGCCTGGTCAACCGGCTCATACGCGAACGAAAAGCGGAGAAAACAGCGAGCCAGCAAGCCAAGGCTGCGCAAGCGTAAAACCACCATGTCTGCCAGAACAGGGGATCAACCTCGAGAGCCGCCGTGGCCTCGGCTCCGTTCCAAAGGCCGGCGCCGTTACTGGCCATGACATGGAAGCGATAAGAGCCGGGACCCAGGTTGGTGTAAAACGCCTCGCGTGTGCCGGAAGGCTCACTCCAACCGTGATCGAAACCATCGAGCATGTACCGGTATTTGACGCGCTCCGGCGTCGAAAGACTCAAACCCGCGTAAGAGAAGACGATCCTGCGCGTGTCCGCGGGAATATGGAGATCTCCACGCAGGCCGAGCGGGCTGCCATCCCCGGATATCGCTTGTATAGTGACGATCGCCGGAACAGATTGTCTGGAAACCCGGGCGGGATCCACCACCGAAATGCCGCGATTCAGGGAAAACCAGATGCGCCCCCCGCCATCGGCTACTACGGACCGGTCCCGCCTGACTCCCGCCGTACCCAACAATCCGTCCGGAATTCCGTATTCGCGAATATCGCCGTTGAGCGAACCCTCGCGCAATTTGTCGCGCTTCACCTGCAGCACGTGCGCAGAGGTAGCAATCCAAAGCCAGCCATCCGCGTCCTCTGCCATTCCCAAGACTTCCTCGCGCAAGGCATCGGAGAGTTGGGGGGGAATCCGGATGCGCCCGGACTGGAGAAACGCGGGGCCCTCGGACGTGCCCAGCCACAGCACACCGGCGGAGTCTTCAAGGAGGCAATTCACCGCTCCGGGAGGCAAGCCCTCGCGTCCCGCATAATTACGCCATTGGCCGTTTGAAAAGGCACTCAGGCCGTTGGGGGTTGCGAACCAGGTGGTCCCGTCAGAGGTTTCCAGAATCGCGCTGATGTGGTCCGAGGCGAGCCCATTCGAGGCGGTATAGGTGGTGAAATGTCCGTTCTGAAATCTGGCGGCGCCGCCGCTCAGCGTGCCGGCCCAAACGGCGCCGTCCCGACTGCGATAAACGGTGTAAACGCTGTCTTGCGGCAAACCCTGCGCCCGGGCGTAGGTATCCGCAGTGAAGGAGCGATCGACGGTGCGCAGGCGGGTTAATCCGCCGTGTTGCCGGCCGAGCCACACTTCATCACCGCCGCCGGAGATCGAATAGACTACATCCTGATCGAGTCCGGCCATGGAGACCCGCTCGATCCTGCCTTGCTGCAAATAGAACAGTCCGCCGTTCGAGGGCCCAAACCAGAGACGGTCACCCGCGCCGGAGTAAAGGGCTCCGTCATTTGCGGGCCGCGGAGTTCCTGATGTGGCATAGGTGACGAAGGCGGTGGGGCGCAATCGCGCGATGCCTGCCGCGTCTCCCGTCCAGATGTTTCCTTCACGATCCTCAAACAACGATGTGATAGGCGCGCTGTCAGCTTCGGCGGGTTCTTCGCAAGTGACATCGCCTTGGCCGCCGCTGCGCCAGAGTCCTTCGGAGTTGGCTACCCAGAGGTTTGATTTGCGGTCCCTGGTCATTGCCAGAACCGGGCTGTGACTGAGCTGTGCGTCGACGCCCGACCGCGTGAGTTCGGACCCGTCCCAGCGCACGACGCCGGTATCTGTACCGATCCACAACTCCCGATCGCCGGCCGGCAACAGGTGGGTGATGCTGGCGTTACCCAGGCCACGAGGAACTACCGCGTTATCATTCTTTGAAAGCGAGAACAAGCCCTTCTCCCGCATCCCCATCCAGACAGTCCCATCGGGTGTTTCGGCGATTGAAATAACCAGGAAGCCAGGCACGTCCGCCTGGAATTCCCGTCTGACGAGTTTTTGATCCTTGAACTTCAACAAATGGTTAACGACGACGGTAGCCAGGATTTCTCCGTTCCCGCCCCGGGTGAGAGCGGTAATGGGATGATGATCTTTCAGGTCCGCGGGCAGCACATCGTGAAACTCACCGTTCTGGTAGTGAAGCAGACTGGGGTTCTGCATTCTGATCCACAGATCTCCGTCCGCGCCGGCCGCAAGACCCAGAACGGGACCAGGGGGCATTTCAGGGGAGTTAGAGTGATTGAACAGCCGGAAGTTCAGGCCGTCGAAGCGTACCAGACCATTGTCCGCTCCAATCCACAGGTAACCGTCGCTGGTCTGCGTGAGAGCGTTCACTGCTCCGCCGGGAAAACCCTGCTCGGCTTCCCAGCGGTCGTGGGCGTAGAGGGGCGTAAACCGGTTGGCGTTCGCGGCGTTTGCGGGATTGAGGAAGCACAGCCACACCACGGAGGCGGGGAGCCAGAGGCTTGCGGTCCCGCGGCTCGGATGGGGTGTCACGGAAGGTATTCGAACCTTTCAACCACGACTTCAGCGCCGTTCTTCAGCGGAACCATCGGCCGCGGAATCACATACAGATTCATGCGCACGGATTCTATAGCTGGTACGGGAACCTCGGACGTGACGGAATGCCTGGCCCCAGTATGTTCCGCCGATCCCGCGCGGCTGGCGGTTTCGAAGGACATGCGGCCGGGCTCCCAGCGGAGGGTGTGCTTGACGGTGCCGGCCGGGACGGAAAAGCGCGATGAATTGGCCGGGACGTAATACGGCTGGAGCACGTACTGCCCATTCTCGTTTTTAGGGTCTCCCCAGCGGCTGATCTCAATATCCGCCTCGCTGTAGTTCTGATCCGGCTTCGCGTAATCCCAGGTGAACATGGTGAAGACGGCCGCAGGGTCGAGCTTGGAAACGTCCCGCACGGTAAATGAATACGTTCCATATCCCAGGCTACTGGTGAGGCTCATCTCCGCGCACGACCAACCTGCCGGCAGTTTCGCAAGACGGAGGTGTAACGCTCCGTCGCCGTCAATCCAGATGTTGCGGGGATCGTAGACGTTACTGCGTCCGCCCCGGCTGCTGGGTGCGTCGCGAAGCCTCCACTCGTACCCGCTGAACTGCAGTGAAGGCGAGGGCGGCGACTTCGCGCCTTTCACGACTCCGACGGCCACGACAGAACCGCCAACCGGAGGCAATACCGGCATCGTGGGCGCCGGACGAAACCCCGGCTCGACGAGAAGCGCGGCGTATTCGGTGCCCAAGTGCGTCGCGGCAGTGAATGTCGAATTAGGTTGGATCCTGGTGAAGGGCCGGCTAACCAGAGGCTGCACCCACCAGGCGCCGCTCCTCGCGTACAAAACGATCTGGTGCTGGCCGGGAGCGTCGATCACCCGGCCTTCAATGATGTCGTGCTTGGCGCGTCCGCCCTCGTCAGCTTGTGGAACTCGGGTGAATTCGATGGAAGCCCGGGGACCCGCGCGCCGCGCACCACAACCGGCGAGCGCGAGGCCTGCGAAGCCAAGCACAGCGTTTCGGCGGGTTGAGGCCGCCGGGACACTTCTGTTGTGCCATGAACGAGCCAAATAGATGCCCTCGGCGCCGAATTCGAGGCTGCTCCCCATGTTATCCCAGACTAGATGCGTAAAACAGCTCGCGAGCTTCAGTGCGGGAATCTCTGCCTTGTGGGGCGGACCCCTGGTCCGCAAGCGACCCCAGGTCGCCCAGCCGGCGCTCGACCATCGATAACTAGTCCTGCTCTTACAGGGTTCTGCTCAATATAGTTCCATATCTTCTCGAACTCTTTTTCTTTTCGTCTCGTACCACGCGATCGTAGCTTTCCTCTTGCCAAAACGGCCTGCCGGTTAGGCCCAAAATCGCGTTGGCCTTCTTGGCTGTGATGCCTTTCAACGACTTGGTCAGCTTGGCTAATGGTACAGAGGCGGTCACCAGCGTATGGACATGATTCGGCATCACAGCAAATGCGTGCAGTTCATAGTGCTTGAGGACGCCCGCGTTATATAGTAAGGCCTCGACGACCTGATCGGTAACCGCTGGCTGGCGAAGGTGGAAGGGACCCGTGCGAGCCTCATCCAGGAGACGATCCAGGGCTGCAAAAGCTTGCCCGGAGGGCTCCGCGGAACGGCCTTTGCTGGGGCAGACTTCCGTGAAGCCGCCAAGTGAGGAAAACGGGCTGCTCCGTCGCGTCAATGTGTGGAAGCCGGCGTCTGTGCAGTGTCACTTACCAGATTAGTATCACGGCACACCTGGAACTCTCAGAATTAAACGAGCCGACCTGAGTGTCGGCCGCGGACCGCGCGGCACTTCTTGGGCCGGCACACCCGCCGTCGCGGACGAAGGTTCTCGAAAGAAAGGAAGTGGCGCGAATCCATCCACCATGGAGGCGAATCCATCTAAAAGTGCGCAGACCTTGCCATCCAGTTGGCGGCTTCGCCTTTGTTTTCGCTTCTCTGCTGCTTGGCCAGCAGAGCGTGCAGTTCCAGGGAAGCGTTCCGAGCGGGATTCCATCGCCTACCCCGCTCGAATTGAAACTTGACGGAGCGATTCAGCGCGGCCTGCAGACGAATCTCGGCCTGCTGACTCGCGACACCACCAGCTTGACCGTGCGCGCGGAACGGACTCGCGCGCTGTCGGCGCTCCTGCCTCAAGTGACCGGATCGCTGGCGGAGACTGAGCAGCAGCTCAGCCTGGCAACACTCGGGATCAGCTTCCCGGGTGTCCCTACGATTGTGGGACCGTTCTCCTACATAACTGCACAGGCGAGCGTGTCGGCTAAGGTTTTCGATTGGAGTGCGAGGAAGAATCTGAGCTCGGCGAAGGCCAATGAGGAGTCGGCGAGGCTTTCGGTCCAGGATGCGCGCGACCTCGTCGTGCAAGGGGTGACGAACGCCTACCTGCAGATCATCGCCGACGCCTCGCGGGTGACGTCGATTCAGGCGCAGGTGGATACTGCGCAGGCAATCTATACCCGCGCGGTGGATCAAAGGCGCGCCGGGACGTCGCCGGGGATCGATGTACTGCGGGCACAGGTGGAATTGAAAACGCAGCAACAGCGGTTGCTAGCGCAACAAAACCTCTTCGACAAAGACAAGCTGTCGCTCGCAAGGGTCATTGGCCTGCCTCCTGGCCAGGTCTTCAATCTCGCCGACAGCGTGCCATTTGCGCCGCTCGCCGGACTCACACAGGATGAGGCGTTGCGGACCGCTCTGGCTCAACGGCCGGACTACCAGAGCGCGAGGAAACTGGTGGACGCGGCAAAGGAGGCAGTGAAAGCTGCCCAGGCGCAGTGGTATCCCACGGTCGATCTGAACGGGTACTACGGAGATGCCGGAATCACGCTCAACAACTCGCACGGAGTCTTCTTGCTGACGGGCGCGCTCAATTTCAATATCTTCAACGGCGGCCGCATCCGCAGCGATGTGGAACAAGCCAGAGCGACGCTGAAGCAGCGCTCCGACGAGCTCGCCGATCTGGGCGGCCAGATTGATTTTCAGGTACGGGCTGCCTTCCTCGACATCCGGACGGCGTCGGATCAGGTCGCGGTCGCAAACGATAACCTGGCGTTGGCGACCCAGACGCTGGAGCAGGCCCGGGACCGCTTTAAAGCAGGGGTTGCCGACACCATCGAGGTAGTCCAGGCGCAGGAGTCGGTGGCGAGTGCCAACGACAGTATCATTTCTGCTTTATTCGCCCATAATGTGGCGAAGGCAGCCCTGGCGCGCGCGCTAGGCATCGCGGAACAGGGGATGAAGAGGTTCATCGAGGTAAAGTGAGATGCCTGACGCAACGGTAGCGGAAAAGAAAATCGAACCCACTTCGCCACGTCTGACGAGGCGTCCACGGCGGCGCGTGGCCCGTATTATCGTACCGGTTTTGCTGTTGATTGCTCTCGTGACCGGCGGCTATTTCCTGTGGCAATACTTTGGCACCTACGAATCCACCGATGATGCGCAAATCGACGGTCACCTGAATGCCATCAGCGCGCGCATCAACGGCCAGGTGAATGAGGTACTGGTTGAGGACCAGCAGATCGTCAAGAAAGGCGATGTGCTCGTGAAAATCGACCCTCGCGACTTTCAAGTAGCGGTGGCGAAGGCTGAGGCAGATCTCGCCGACGCGGAAGCTGCGCTGGGAAGTTCACAGACCGACGTCCCCATCACTTCGATCAATACCGAAAGCACGCTGCAAACCGCGCGGTCGCTGCGTGCGGACGTGGGCGCCGGGCTGACCGGAGCACGACGACAGCTCAATGCAGCGCAAGCACGCCTGGAAACCGCGGAGGCGCAGGTGCGTGAGGCCGAGGCTAACTATAAGAAGGCGTCGGATGATGTGGGCCGCTACCAGCAACTTGTCACCAAGGACGAGATTTCTGAGCAGATATACGATCAAGCTGTCCAAACGGCTGCCGCGGCCAAAGCCACGCTGGCTGCCCGGACAGCGTCGGTCAATGAGGCGAGGCAGAACGTAACCGTCGCCGAAACAGCCATTCAACAGGCCGACGCGAGAATCGAGCAGGCGGAATCCTCCATTCGCGCAGCCCTGACGGCGCCCCAGCAGGTGGCTGTGAGCCGGTTCAAAGCCCAGTCTTCGGCAGCGAAAGTGGCGCAACAGAAGGCGTTGCTCGACCAGGCCCGGCTCAACCTGAGCTATTGCACGATCGTCGCGCCCGTAGGGGGCGTCGTTGATAGGAAAACCGTGGAGGTCGGCCAAAACGTGTCGCCGGGGCAGCAACTCCTGATCGTGGTTCCGCTCGATGACATTTGGGTGACCGCGGATTTCAAGGAGACACAACTCAAGAGGATGAAGCCGGGCCAGAGGGTGCGGTTCAGCGTGGATGCTTACGGGCGCGAATACTCGGGTCACGTTACGGGCATTGGCGGCGCTGCCGGCTCGCGTCTTAGCTTGCTGCCGCCCGAGAATGCGACTGGCAATTACGTGAAGGTGGTGCAGCGGGTTCCGGTCCGCATCGACCTCGATCCAGGTCAAAACAGTGACCACCGGCTGCGTCCCGGCATGTCGGTCGATCCCAAAGTCTACCTGGTCGATTAACGACCGAGAAGATGTATGGCTGAAGCGCCAAGGGCGGAAGAAATCGACGCGACGGCCGCTACACCGGCAGCGGCGGAAGCACCCTGGAAGCCCAAGTTCAATCCCTGGGCAATAGCTGTCGTGGTGGCCATGGCGGCGTTCATGGAAGTACTCGACACCAGCATCGCCAACGTGGCGCTGCCGCACCTCGCCGGTGACCTGGGCGCCAGCAACGATGAAAGCACCTGGGTCCTCACTTCGTATCTTGCGTCCAACGCCATTGTTCTTCCCATGGGCGGCTGGCTCGCGGGCCTGTTCGGGCGAAAGCGCTTTTTCCTCCTGTGCATCTTCCTCTTTACGCTCAGTTCGATGTTGTGCGGCGCGGCGCCAAGCCTCGGGGCGTTGATTCTGTTCCGCGTCATGCAGGGTGTGGGCGGAGGCGGACTCCAGCCCATGGCCCAAGCCATTCTGGCCGACATCTTCCCGCCGCAACAGCGGGGCCTCGCCTTCGCCTTGTACGGAATCACCGCTGTAACGGCGCCGACCATCGGCCCGACACTCGGCGGCTGGATCACCGATAGCTACTCGTGGCGCTGGATCTTCTATATCAATCTCCCGGTTGGACTGCTGGTGATGTTCCTGGCGTACCGCATGGTGGAGGATCCGCCCTACCTGAAACGCGTAGCGGGAGCCGTCGTGCGCGTGGATTACCTTGGCATAGCGCTGCTCGCGCTAGGCGTCGGCGCTCTCCAGATCCTGCTCGACAAGGGCCAGGAAGACGATTGGTTCGGTTCTCGTTTCATCATTACCCTTATCGCCATCTCGGCCACCTGCCTGGTTTCCCTCGTGGTCTGGGAGTGGCACTTTCCGCAGCCCATCATCGATGTCCGTCTGTTCAAGTACTTCAGTTTTGCGAGCGCCAATCTCATGATGTTCATGCTCGGTATCATGTTATTCAGCAGTCTCGTGATGATGCCCCAGTTTCTCCAGACGCTCTTGGGCTACACGGCGCTTTCGGCCGGGCTGGTTCTTTCCGCGAGCGGGGTTCTGCTGCTCATCGAAATGCCCATCATGGGACAGCTCACAACGAAATTCCCGGCGAAATATATTGTGGCTTTTGGGTGGCTGTTGCTCGCCTGCGCCATGTTTTATTCCACTATGCGGATGGACTTACAGATGAGCTTCCAATCCGCCATGTGGCTACGGGTGGCGCAGTCGGCGGGCTTGGGCTTCCTGTTCGTGCCCACTACGCTGATCGCCTACGCCGAAACACCGCGCGAGAAAGGCAACAGCGTAGCGGGCATGGTGAATTTCATGCGCAATATCGGCAGCGGTGTCGGGACTTCCATGGTGACCACGCTGCTGGCGCGCGGGGCGCAGGTTCATCAGTCCATGCTGTCGCAGCACACCACTGATTTGGATCCGGCGCTGCGCAACCAGGTGAGCGGCCTGAGTCAGCAGCTTGTGCATTCCGGGATCAGCGCAGCCGATGCCCAGACGCACGCCTATGGGCTGATCTACCAATCCATGCAGGCGCAGGCGCAGACCTTGGCGTACATTGATACCTATATGTTGCTCGCTATCGGCGCGAGCATTATGTTTTTGCTCGCGTTCATCGTCAAGAAGAACGACCCCCGCGCGGGCCGGGAAATTGTGGTGGAGTAGTCTTGTTTGAGGGACGATTATGGTCCGAGTGATAACGATTGAACGGGAGTATGGTTGCGGCGGCGCCGATATTGCCCGGAAGGTAGCCGAGCGGCTCGGGTGGAAGTTATGGGACCATCTGCTCACTGACCAGATCGCCCGCCTGATGGATTGCGATTGCCGGGCGGTCGAGGAGCATGAGGAGCGAAAGGATCCCCTGTATTATCGCCTTTTCAAGGCTTTCATGCGAGGCAGCTTTGAAGGCAGTCTGAACGCACCGCGGCTGAAAATGGTCGACGCCGATTGCGTCCGCGAGGTCGCCCAGCGAGTGGTTATGAAGGCGGCCACGGAGGGTAATTCGGTTATCCTGGGACGCGGCTCGGCGTATTATCTCCGCGATGATCCCGACACCTTTCACGTTTTTCTCTACGCCCCCATCGATGAGAAGGTGCACCGGTTGCAGAGTACGGGCAAGAGCGAGGAGGAAGCGGTCGAGCTGGCGGAAACCGTAGACCGCGACCGCGCGGCGTATATAAAACAATACTTCGGAGTGGAGTGGCCGGCGCGGCACTTATTTGATCTCATGATCAACACCAGGGTAGGCGACGAAGCCGTCGTCGAGACGATCCTCAGCGGGATCGAGGCGTTTCAGAAGACCTGATCCGAGGCAGGTGAGGCACATGTTGCTGAAGTTAAGGAGAGATCCATGACACCGGGTTCAAACAACGGGATCGTAACCATCCCGAGCCATCAGTCAGTGGACCAGACAGTTAAGACCCTTGAAGGAATCTTGCAGGCAAAGGGAGTGAAACTTTTCGCGCTGGTCGATCACAGCGGTGAGGCGGAAAAAGCAGGCATGCACATGCGCCCCACCAAGCTCCTCATCTTCGGCAATCCGAAAGCCGGAACTCCCCTCATGATCGCGTCTCCCAGTATTGCGATCGATCTCCCGCTAAAAATCCTGGTTTGGGAGGATGCGGATAGTAAGGTCCGGGTCTCGTACAATTCCCCAGCCTACCTTCAGACACGGCACGGATTGCCGCTTGAACTGTTACAGAATATTGCGGTGGTTGAAGGCCTGGCAGACAAGGCTGCCGGGTAAGTTTTCAGACCCATTGGACCGCGGCCGGACTGAATACTGTGGCGCACGCTCTCAGCATGCCGCGTCCCAACTCTTCGCGAAGCCCGCCTTGCGCGCCGAAAAACGTCTCGGCAAGAGTTCCGGGACCGCGGCCTGAGAGGACGCATCAACTGTCTTGTTCTTGACACATGGGTGTACTTGTGATAGAACTTATCGGTCAGACCAATAGACCACATTTGATCGCCACAGCCGCCCATCAACGTGTCCTTCAAAGTCCGAAAGGAATCACTATGCGTTTTTCCAGTACGTTTCGCGCGTTCTTCCTGCTCGTTGTCTGCTCACTGGGGCCTTTGCCGGCTCAAATCACCAGCGGCAAAATCAACGTGACGGTCGTCGACAGCAGCGGCGCGCCCATCAACGGGGCTACTGTCAAAATCACCAACAACCTGACCGGCGTGTTGCGGACAGGAACCACCAATGAGCGTGGCGAATCGCTCGTACCCTTTCTTCCAGTGGGTGAATACGCGGTCTCCGTGGAATTTACCGGCTTCAAGACCAGCACGATTGGCGAAGTCACGGTCCAGGTGGACCAGACGGTGGCGCTACACGTAACATTGCAACCCGGCGAGGTACACGAAACCGTGCAGGTCGCATCGGTCGCTGAATCGCTTGAAACCGAAACATCCTCACTCGGTCAGGTGATTCAGAATAAACAGATCCTGGAGCTTCCCTTAAACGGTAGAAATCCCTTTGCACTGGGACTCCTGTCCGGCAACACGACACTTCAGTTCGGCATGGGTACGAATCTCCCCTTCATCGCCGGCGGTGGACGCTTCTCCTCGAACGAGGTCACCTTGGATGGAGTCGACGACAACGAGGTGTCCAACGCGACCTCGATTGGACGGAACGGTATTGCGCTGACGCCCTCGGTCGACGCAGTAGAAGAATTCAAGGTCAAGACCAGCACCTTCTCAGCGGAATTCGGACACTCCGCGGGCGCGGTCATCAATGCCACCATTAAGAGCGGGACCAACCAATACCACGGCGTTGCCTTCGAATTCCTTCGCAACGACGACCTCGATGCCAACAATTTCTTTCAGAACTCGGCAGGCCAGCAGCGAGTGCCGTTTCATCAAAACCAGTTCGGGGGTGCGGTGGGTGGACCCATCGTTCACGACAAGACCTTCTTTTTCGCGGACTACCAGGGTACCCGGCAAGCCAGCGTATCGGGCAATACCATCACCGAAGTCCCTACCGCGGCTCTTCGCACCGGAGATTTTTCTTCCACTGGCGTCGTGATCTATGACCCTGCAGCGCGCATGATCGGCCCCACCGGGCTGGTGATTTCCACTCCCCTTCCCGGCAACGTCATTCCACAGTCCCGCATGAATGCCAGTTCGGTAGCCACTGAGGCATTGATACCGCTCCCTAATTATGGGGCGCCCGGGTCCCTCGGATTGAACTTCATATACTTGCCCAGAACCTCTTCCAACACGGATCAGGGCGACTTTCGCATCGACGAAACCCTCTCGCCCAAGGACAACCTGTTTGCCCGATACTCGATCGCCAACAACTACCAGCCGGCGGTAGGGAGCTTTCCGGGGTTTATCGGAGGCGGATCAGGCGCAATCAATGACGCCGTGCAGGCCGTAATATCCGAGATTCACATCTTCACTCCGGCGTTGGTAAACGAATTCCGGTTCGGCTATGTTCGCCACAATGGCAGTGCACCAGGAAACACCGGGGCAGGCCGCGAATTCGCAGCGGCGAATGATATCGCTTCAGTTCCCTCCCCTGCGCCGGGCTTTCCCGGTATCTCGTTTATTTATGCCGGAACGGTATCGGGTTCCGCGGAATTCACCGGTTGGGGCGGCGGGAATCCCGACCTTCAGATCGAAAACCGCTTTCAGTGGACGGACAATCTGAGTTGGACTCACGGCCGGCACGCCTTCAAGACCGGCGTGGACCTTCGGCGCGAACAATTCGACACACTGGTGGGAAATGTCGGCGCCTTCGTTTTCGCCTCCACATTCACTTCCAGTTCGAATGCGCCGGGATCGGGACTGCCTTACGCCGATTACCTCTTCGGATACCCCACCAACGTCTCGGGGACCCCGATGCTGGCCTGGGGCAACCAGCGTGCCATTGTCGCTTCCGGATTTGTGCAGGACGATTGGAAGATCGCGAGCAGCTTTACTCTCAATCTGGGTATCCGCTACGACCTTTTCACGCAACCCGTAGATGCCCGGAATGTGGGTAGTCTTTTCAACATCGCAACGGGGACTTTCGCGCTGCCGGGTCAGAACGGTTACAGCCGCGCCATCGTACAGGGCGATCACAACAATTTCGGCCCTCGCGTCGGAGCGGCATGGCAGGTGAACTCCAAGCTCGTGCTGCGCGGCGGCGCTGGAATTTTCTACGCCGAGCGGGATCAGAATCAACAGGTCACCCAATTCTCGGGAAATTTCCCGAATACCCCGGTGATCCAGGAGCCGACCATTACCCCAACCAATACCGTGGCTCCTCCGTTTACGATCAACACTCCCATTCCGATCGTGCCCGCTACCGCATCGCTTGCAGGGTTTACGGCTAGCAACCCATATGTCACGACCCTGCGAACAGCTGGATTTAACTCGGCCGCGGACCCGATGGTGTATCAGTACAATTTCAACATTGAGTATCAGGTATCGAATTCGCTTCTGCTGTCCACGTCCTACAGCGGCCTTCGCGGACACGATCTGTCGAGCGATTTCGTCAACGTGAATCAATTGCCCTTCTCGGCGGCCTTGTCCGGCAACAACCTGCAGGCGAACCGGCCCTTCTCCAACATCAACGGGACCGTCATCCCAATTTTTTCCAACGGCGCCAATAACTATAATTCAGGCAACTTCCATCTCGAAAAGCGCTACTCGAGCGGCTTCGCTCTGCTGGTGAACTATACCATTCAGAAAAACATCGAGTTCCGTGGGTCGGGGCCGGATTCTTACACCCAAAACGGGACCAGCATTGCGCTCGACACGTATAACCTCGCGCGGGAAAAGAGCGTCGCGCCGATCGACGTACCGCAGACCTTCAGCGCGAGCGGCGACTACGCGCTGCCATTCGGGCCGGGGAAGCGCTGGCAATCGAGCGGCTTCATGGGAAAGATTATCGGCAACTGGCAGTTGAATGGCATTCTCACCTTGCGCGGAGGCTTTCCAACGGACATTCGTACCAACGTGATTCCTCCGATTTTCAATACTTTCAACGTGCCCAACGCCGTGCCGGGCCAACCCCTGGTTCTCCCCAATGGCGGCGTGAACGGCTACTTCAATCCCAACGCCTGGACAGTACCCGGAACCGTTCCGAGCGTAACCGGCGCTCCCATTCAGCTGTATGGAACAGCGGCGCAGCGGGCTGCGCGGGGGCCCGGCTCCAAGAATCTGGACGCATCGATATTCCGGGACTTCAAGTTTACCGAACGCAAATTTCTCCAGCTGCGGTTCGAGGCTTTTAATGCGACCAACACGCCGACATTCTTCCTGCCCGCCGCCAGCAGCACCGCGCTGACTTGCATGGGGAAGGCCGGAACCGCCTGTAACAGCAACAACCCGGCTTTCGGCAAGCTGTCGAGCGGCACCGCGACGGGTCGGCAGGTTCAAATCGGTCTGAAATTCTATTTCTGAGAACGTGACCCATCGCGAAACACAGGTACCTGCCATGACCAAGAAACACATCAATTTCACCTGCGCGAGCCTCCTGTCCGGCATATTTGCGCTGACGCTATGCGTGGAGGCTCAAGAGAAGTTTGCCGATCCGGTGTATCCTCTCGGCGCTGTATATTTCCGCAAATCAAACCCTCCCGAACAGGATTGGGAACGCGACCATAAGACTGCGGCACAGATGGGAATGAACACCTTCCGCCACTGGTTCATGTGGGCGTCGATTGAGAACTCGCCCGGCAAATACGACTGGCGCGACTATGATCGCATGGTGGAACTCGAAGGCCAAAACCATATCAAGGTGGTGATTGCCGAGATCATCACGGGAGCGCCGGAGTGGATGTGGGACAAATACCCCCAGGCGCGCCAGATCGACAGCCAGGGTGGCGATGTCTATCCCTCCGTAGGAGGCAGTAGCGCGACCGGCGCGGCGCCCATGTGTCTCGACAACGAAGAAATCCGGGGCCAGGCCGGCAAATTTCTGACTGCCATGGTGGAGCGCTATCGCGGGAATCCCGCCGTGCTGGGTTACGACGTGTGGAACGAAGGCGGCATGCAGGAATGTTTTTGTCCCGCAACGCAAGCAAAGTTCCGCGAATGGTTGAAAGCAAAATACGGGACCATCGAGGCGCTGGGCCGCGCCTGGCACCGTTACAGCCTGGGCGACTGGCCATCCGTGCATCCCCCGCACAATAACGGCGGATACCCCGATTCCCTTGACTGGCTGGCATTTCGCCGTGACGACGCCATTCGCCTGATGCGTTGGCGTATCGATCTGATTCGCGGTCTCGACAAAAACACCAAAATCACCGCGCACGGTACCGCCGCCCTTACCGATATTGAGTGGCGCATGGCGGCCAACGTGGATTCGTTTGGCTACACGTGGGTCGCGTCCCGTCATGGCAACGCGCCATGGATGCAGTTCTCGGCGGTGGACCTGGTGCGCGGCGCCTCGCGCGGGAAGCCCTTCTGGCACGCTGAAGCGACCGGCGGGCCATTGTGGTTGCAACCGCAGGTCATCAACCGTCCCCTGGAAGACGGCCGTAGCTCGGACGAGAAAGATGTCCGCGTCTGGAGTCTCATCGACATGACTGCCGGCGCCAGCGGGATCCTGTTCACCAGGTGGCGCCCACTCCTCGACGGTCCCTTATTCGGAGCGTTCGGCCTGATGGGCATGGACGGTTCGGTCACGCCGCGCGCGGAGATGGCCAGTAAGCTGGCGCGCTGGACCAACGCCCATCCGGACATTTGGAAGTCCCGTCCGGTGAAGGGCGACGTGGGAATCGTGTACGTGCAGGAGGCTAATGATTTTAACGGGGTGCAGAGCGGCGCAGCAGCCGGGGTCGGTGGCCGCGGTGCCGCGGCAGGCCGGGGCGGAGCCGCTGGAGGCAGTGCATTTGGGGCCGGCGCCTACACCCAATCGCTGCAGGGAGCGTATCAGGCTTTCTTCGACTCGAATATCCAGGCCGATTTCGTGGGCATCGATGACATCGCAGAGTATCCCGTGATCTATCTTCCCTTCCCTGAGATGCTAAAAAAATCCACCGCGGACAAGCTTCGCGACTACGTTGCGAAGGGTGGCAAGTTGATTAGTGAGGGATGTCCCGGATACTTCGGGGACGGTGGCACCGTCGGTACCGTGCAGCCAAACCTCGGACTGGACCAACTGTTCGGAGCCCGCGAGACTTATGTCCAGTTCACTCCCGACATACTCGACAAGCTCACCTTGACTGTGAGGGACAAACAAATCGGCGGTGGGTACTTCCTCCAGGACTATAAGCTGGAAGGCGGGTTGGCGGTGGGCCACTATGCCAACGGACACATCGCCGCCGTCGAGCATACCTCGGGCAACGGTAAAACGCTGTTGATCGGCACTTTCCCGGGCGGGAGCTATTTCCGGAACCACTCCCCCGCGACGCGCGAATTCTTCGCCGGTCTGCTGACTTGGGCGGGAGTCCAGCAGCAGACGAAGTCGAGCGACCCGGAAGTAAAAGCCAGGCTTCATAAAGGAGCCGGTGGCACCTACCTTTGGGTGGTTAATCCGACGCGCACGGAGCGAAGCGTAAAGATCTCCCTGCCCGCGACTTTTCAACGGTCGACAGAGCTATGGCAGGAAGGAGCTACTCCTGCAACCGTGAGTGGCAACACGCTGACGGCCACCGTCGGAGATCGCAACGCCGCCGTCATCCGGCTGGAATAACGTCGATCTCAGGGAGGGAGGCTGGCAACAGGGTGTCAGGTCCTTTTCCATGACTTGGGATTCCGACAATTAGTGGTTCCCTGCCCTTCTCGGCGAGCGGGGACTGCTCCCCGTCTCCAGGTCCTAGACCACCGAAACATGAGCGAGGGCCGCCACTTCACCCACAAAATCCACAGCCTTGACGATTTCTTCCGACGTGAGTGGATCGCCCGGCACTGGATAGCCGCCGGCAGCTATCACAGCCAGGAAATCCTCGTCGTCGCTCTGGCGCGCCAGAAACACAAATGGGACGCCATCGCGAGAAAGAGAGGAACAGAACTTCTGCCATGCGCCGTCGTCCTCGTCGTGATCGTAGAAAACAGCCAAGGGTCTATCGACACTCGCCGCCTCCACCGCCGTACGGAGAGACTTCATGAAATGGACTTTCCAACCACCTTGGAACGCCGCTGCGTATAGCACCAGCCTGGTCGGGTAGCAGTGGGTAACAGCGAACACACGCGGCTCTTCGTTATTGTGATCATTGTGCTGGAGAAACTTTCTGAGCGCCCGGGCGGCTTGCTGAATCTGTCTCCGTGTCCTGGTTCCGAGGTTCATATTCACATTCCCGATTGCGAGTTTAGGTCCATTGGACTGAGGTGTCCATACTGTCGGGACGGGGTTTTCGGGGTCTATTTTGCATGGGCTGGTCAGTTTTAAGGTCGAAATTTCGCAAAACTCACGTTTCGGGTGTATGTTCTGCAATCTGACGGCCGTCCTACACTACAGATGGGACTCGCATGACGAAACCAATTCACCGCTACCATCAAGTCAGTGCCAGAATCATGAAGCTCCTCCGGGAGACCGACACCTGTACCGTTTCCAACGCGATTGAGACCTTCAATGTCCGGATGCGCAATGAAGGGTTCATCCAGGGCGTTGCTCCTTGTCTGTTTCCGCAACTGCCTCCCATCGCCGGCTACGCAGTCACGGGACGGATTCGTACCAGTGCGCCCCCTATCGCGAATCTCTGCTACTACCATCGTGCGGACTGGTGGGACTACGTCGCCTCGATGCCGTCCCCCAAGGTCGTAGTTCTGCATGATGTCGACCGCACTCCGGGAGCGGGCGCCGTCGCTGGAGAAATTCATGCCCGAATTTCGACAGCCCTGGGCTGCGTGTCTTATGTAACCAACGGAACCGTGCGTGACGCGCCCGCCCTCGCGGCCGCGAAGTTCCAGTGCTTCGCGTCCGGACTGAGCGTCTCCCATTCGTATGCGCACATCATCGATTTTGGCGAACCGGTGGAGATAGGCGGACTCAAGGTTTCTCCTGGAGACTTGCTACATGGCGATGCTCACGGGGTCCAGACGATTCCGCTGCAGATCGCCGAAATGTTGCCGGACGCCGTAAAGTGTATCCTGGAGCGAGAGGCGGAGTTGATCAGTTTCTGCGAATCCCCGGACTTCTCGCTGGAAAAGCTGACCACCATTCTGACTCGGGAGCTCCCCGCGTGCCAGCCACCAGATCGGCGCTGAAGCTAATCTCCAATCTCCCCAGCCGCCAGGCGCGGTATCTGTTGTGGATCGGTTTCGGCGGTCTGCTGCTGTTGATGGGTGTGTTAGGCCTCAGCGCCATTTCGTTCCTGTATCAGATCGAGATCCGGCAGGAAAAGCTCCGCCAGGACTTCGTGGAAAGGGATCGTACGCTCGAACGTTTGCGAGCCAGCATCTTTCTCTCCGGTACGTACATCCGGGACTTCCTGCTCGATCAGGATGAAGTCCTGGCATCCAAACACCGGTCTCAATTTCTTGAAACCCGTCGCCTGATCGACGCCGGTGTCGAAGATTACCGGCATTTGTTGAGGAGCGAAGAGCAGAAACCGTTTCAACAGCTTGACGATGAGTTGACGGTCTACTTCGATGCCCTGACGCCGGCCTTGCAATGGACCGCGGACGAACGGCGACGTAAGGGGCTGGATCTGATCCAGGACGAGGTACTGCCCAGACGAATGAACGCCGTGACCCTTGCGGACCAGATCCAGCAGGTAAGCGAAAAGCAACTGGAGACCAGCAGCCTGCAGTTGAGCGACCTTTTTGCTACGTTCCGGCGAAACCTGATTGTCTTGCTGTTACTGACCCTCGTGATTGGTATAACGCTTGCTAGCATCACGATGTGGCGGCTGTTCCGGCTGGAAGATGAATCCCGGGTTCGTTTTGAGGAAGTGATGCGGGCACGCGAGGAGATGCAAAAGCTGTCGGCCGAACTGGTGTCGGCCCAGGAGAGCGAACGCCGGAGACTCTCCCGGGAACTCCACGACCAGGTCGGCCAGGTGCTCTCCGCATTGATGCTCACGCTGGGGAACCTGCGGTCGTCGATCAAAACCAATAATCTCGCCGAAGCCTTGCGGCAACTGCAATTGGCTGAGGACATGACCGAGCAGAACGCGCGGGTGGTACGAAATCTCTCTTTGCTGCTGCGGCCAACCATGCTGGACGATCTCGGATTGATGGCTGCGTTGAAGTGGCTGGCACGCGAGATTTCGCGTACCAGCTCCCTCCAGGTGGACGTCGCCGCCGAGGATTGCGCCGACGATCTTCCCGATGAACATCGCACTTGCGTTTACCGCGTGGTCCAGGAAGCGGTGCGCAACGTTTCACGTCACGCCGCGGCGCGGCATGTCAGGATCTACATCAAACGTGAGCGGCAGATACTCAGCGTTCTGGTGCAGGATGACGGCAAGGGTTATGACACCGAACATGAAACGGGCCTCGGGATTTTGGGGATGCAGGAACGCGTCATACGGCTGGGCGGCAGGTTGAAAGTCGAGTCCGAGCGTGGACGCGGGACGATTGTCTCGTTCGAACTACCGCTGCCGGAGGCCGTTGTTCCGGCCGAACCTCAGGAGATCAGGCCCTTGCGGACGGCGTAGAGGATCAGTTCCGGGAGGCTGTGAAGGTGCAGCTTTTTCAGAATACTGTTGCGATGCGTTTCGACGGTCGCCACACTGACGTGGATCAGTTCACCAATCTCCCGATTATTCTTACCCGATACCAATAGCTGAAGGATCTCCTTCTCCCTTAGGCTCAGAAGCCCATAGCTGTCGTCGACCCCGCGGCGGCGGATTTCAGCCACGTAGTCGTCGACCAGCATCTTGCTGATGGCCGGGCTGAAGTAGGCATGGCCCGAAGCTACTGCCCGGGCTGCGGCCAGCACATCCGCTTCGGGAGACGCTTTGAGCAGGTACCCTTTAGCGCCCGCCTTCAAGGCCCGCAAAACATAGGCCTCATCCGAATGCATACTGATCATGATGATGTGGGTCTTGGGCAGCTTTTGCGAAAGATGTTCGGCCGCATCCGTGCCGTTGACCCGCGGCATTCCGACATCCAGCAGGACCAGGTCGGGCTTGTGCTGCAGCGCAAGCTGGATGGCGTCGTAACCGTCCGCCGCTTCGGCCACGACTTCGAATTCGCGGTCGCGTTCCAGCAAGGCTCTGAGGCCGCTGCGAACGAGAGGGTGATCGTCGGCGATAACGACCCGCGTGGGCGAGTGGGGCATGCTTCGAGCTTAAAACTAAACTGCAGTCCGTGGCGCGCGACGTTCGTCGCGTCTGCAGTTTGGCCATTTCAGCCAAACCGTGGCGCAGACCATCGTTTTCTGTGGTCTGCGGGCTGCAGAGCAGCCTCGCGCGACGCCGGCCCGCATCCGAGAATCACCGACTCCGGAAAGAACGTCTGGATTCCTCGCGAGAAAAACAGCCCGTCCCGCCGTCGACCGGGGCCAGTAGACGGTGCACGGAGTGGGCAACAAGTTCATTCCGGGTTGACAGCCAGTGGAACGTCCCGATAGAGATCAGCGAGGGCGATGTCGCAGGAGATGTTTTGCAGGGTGCAGATGGCGTCGGTTCCCGGGAACTCCGTGAGGGTCCACTGGCCCTCTGAGTTTCTGGAGTAACGCTCGACCAAGGGCTCGGACTGGGAAACCAGGACGTACTCGCGCAGGGTCTCGATCCGGCGGTAGGCCGCAAATTTCTTGCCGCGGTCGAAAGCCTCGGTGGAGTCGGAAAGGATCTCGAAGATAGCAGTTGGGTTCAGCAATGTGTCTTTGTAGTCGTCGCCCAGTCGGGGCTCGCCGCAACAGACGCTCGCGTCCGGATAGAAGAAAGGGCCCTTGCTGGTGATCCCTACGCGGAGATCGGAATTGGTGACGATACACCCACGGCCACGCAAAGCGGCATCCAAGGCGGACGCCAGCTTGACGCCGATCATCGAGTGGGGCAGAAGCCCGCCGGATATCGCGAACATCTGGCCATCGTAGTATTCGCTCTTAAATTCGGCGGCGCGCTCGATTTCCAGATACTGTTCCGGAGTCAGGCGCGGCACGGGAACGGCAGACATAGGTTCACCTTGATTCTACTCAACAGCCAACGAGTTGCGCTACGCGCTCATCTCCAGCGATTGGCTGCTCATCTTCAGTGATGGTATACCCGAGACGGCTGACGGCAGCGGAGAGGACTTCGGAGAATACGGGCTGCTCGAAGCGTTGGCCGACACGCGAAGGGACGGCCGCGGAAGTGTGCGATGGCGTGGTCCGTGGCGTCCGCAATCATTTCAAAAGGACAGGGGCAGCCCGACGACATCACCTTGATTGCAATGAAGGTCTTGTAGGTGGTATACGAGAGGCGGGATTCTTGCGGACGTTCGCGCCCCAGCGCGTGGCTGGATTGCGGGCCAGGAATCCTGCGCTATCGATAAGGCCGGTCGGTAGCTCCTACTCTCCTACCGGAGCATGGCTTTGTACCTTCCAAACTCCCTTGACCTGCCCCTCAACTGGGTTCAACGCACTCGAAAGAATCTCACCAATCCCATCAACCTTTTACAGCCGACACCCCTCAGCACGCGTCACCACGCACGGTAGCCTGAAATCAGAGGAAGAAAGTGTCTTTTTTTTGAAGTGCGCACCAGCGCCGCCGACCAGTCCGGTCGGGAGTTCATTTTTCACCGTTCCTCCGCCGCCGCGAGCGCTAACGGGCATCACGAGAAACTACGCACAAAATGCACAAACGGGAGCTTGTTTCCCGTGCCGCAACATCACCGGTCCACAGCTACGCCGAAACAGGAATCGCGACATCTGCCACCACGCCGGCCCGAGGCCGCTCCTCCGATGCCGGAAATTGGCTTCGATTCGCAAGAACCACTGCCGACACCTCAGCCCAAAACGTGCAAAGAACGCTTCCAGACTGCACAAACGTGAGTTCGTTTTTTCCGATCCGCAAAGCCCCCGCAACCGGGTTCGTTCCGCAGAATCGCTGCCCACCGGCGCGATCGCGAAAGCTCGCGAACCCATCAGGAACTGCGGATCCACGCACATTGTCCGGCCAATCTTTGCTCATTTTGGGGTGGTGCCGCCGGTGTCCCCAAATCAATTCTGGCTCGTTCCGAGGAGAAGTCAACTGGGAAAAGTAAGTTCGTGAATTCCTTTCAGTTATTTGCGCCGTTCGGCTCCGCCTTGGCGACGCGGTTCCCGTTTCAGCTTTTCGTACCGGCGCGTCAGCCTGGCCGGATTAGCCGGTTATGCCGAGCTCGGCATA
>CAVVFX010000006.1:0-1549512 GCA_963747535.1 Terriglobia bacterium | reverse complement strand
CCAGTTCTAAACCATACCAAACAAAATCACTTACAAGGTTCCTGGACCACACAAAAGTGGTCTCCTGCAGTCCATTCAAGGTCCAAATGAGGTCCAAACTCCGCGGTGTCTGCTGGTATCCTTGGACCTCGCATGAGTACCGTTGCACCTCACTGATTCCAATGTGGTTGGTATGCGTGGTATCGACGGGGACCAGTTTAGACCGTTTTTCGTAGCACGAAAAAAATCGGTCTCCTATACTTACCGAGATTTTGTGAGGGGTCCCGCGGCTGCCAAGAGCACCGCTGGTATCCGTTGGTCAGCCATCCTCCCCCGCTCAATCCTACTGAATTCAAAGCCGATGGTATGGATGGTATCCATGGGAATCATTCTTGACCGTTTTTCGTAGTACGAAAAAATCCGGTCTCCTATACTTACCGAAACTCTCTTTCGAAGCGCGTGACCGGTTGCACTTGAGTCGTGTCCGAGGCCACCCAGGATCGGTTCACGCAGACGCCATGCGTCTGCGGCGGAAAGCCTGCAGTGCGGTGGTGAATGCTAAACTGAAATCGGAAATCCGTATGGCTTACCCGGCTTCGCCTTACATCGATGAGCGGAATGGCGGCCTTTACGTCGCAGGGACGCGTGTGTCGCTCGACTCCGTGGTCATCCATTTCCAGGAAGGCGCATCTCCAGATAAGATTGTCCATTCGTTTTCCACTCTCAAGCTCTCGCAGGTATATGGCGCGATTGCTTATTACCTGGAAAACGAAGAGGTGATCAGCAAGTACGTCGCTGAAGGCGAGCGCGAATTCGAACAATCCGCAGTCCCGCTGAGCCAGACGGACCCCGAATTGTTTGCCCGGCTCGAGGCAGCCCGTCGAGAGATGAGTTCGAAACGCGCGTGACTATCTGCTTCCTCGCGGATGAGGATGTCGACGCCGATATAATTCAAGGCTTAGGTTCATGTGAACCGGCCATCGACACTCTGGATGTGAAGACTGCTGGCTTGCGGGGAATGGAGGATCCAGCTATCCTCGAACTCGCGGCACAGCAGGATCGAATTGTATTTCCCACGACCGGCGCACGATGACGCGGTTCTTTCTTGAACGGTTAGCCGCAGGGAAGTCCAATCCAGGCTTGTTCATTGCTCCCCAGCGCCACGCGATCGGCGAGATCGTGGAGTACTCCTTCTCGTCTGGACGGCATCTCAGCCAGAAGAGTGGCGCAACAGAATCGTCTATCTTCCTTTCCGCTGAAATCGTTTCAAGTCGTTCATGTTTTAAATAAAATTGCTTGTAATTGATTGATTCTCCATCGAATAAAGTTCTTGACGTCGTTGGGCAGGAATCCATACCCTGGCATTAGAGCGCGAATTTAAATCGCGTGTTACTCCCATAACGGAGCGCCGGGACGCTTCGACATCAACCATCTCCCGCACTAGGCATCGGGTGAAGTGTGTCCGAAGTCATCCGAAGCAAATACCTCTCAACATCTCCGATGGAACGTAATATTGCTGTCTATAGCTCCGATGGCGACCTTCTCCAGTGGGTCGATGAAAAGCGCTTTCGGCGGTTGGCCGAATACGGGCGCGTTGCTCGCGTGACGAAAACGCGGACGGGTCGGGTCAAGCGGGTGACTCTGCATCACGTGGCGGGCGAAGCAAAAGCGTCGCTGCTGTCGGACTACAACGGGACGAACTACTGTTTCCGCCAGCATCTTGACGACGGGCATCGTTGCTTCCGTCTTCGCGCGTTGGGAGACAATCGCAACGACGACGAGCATTACCTTGCGCCGGAAGAAGTGCGGCCCATCTTCATGCGCGTCGTGCTGGACTGCATGACGCCGGCGGCGTGATCTATGTGCCCCGAGTGCGGAAGCAGTAGCGTTGCGATCAAGCAATACGATTACGGCGTTTGCGCCGAAACCGGCTACCACGATGCCGGAGAACAGTTTCACTGCCGCGAGTGCGGCGCGCGCGGCGATGCAGACGATCTGTTCACGCCGCCTGCCGAGTTTCGCGCGTCCTTCCCGTTCGCCGCGGGGATTCCTCTGGTTTCCGACGATGCAAGTCAGCGCTACGAGGCATCTCAATGAAGGCAAGGAATAACAGCAAGGGCGGCAAGCATGTGGCCGCCGAGCGTGGCTTCAGGCCAACGGACAACGGTTGGCCATTCCAGCGCGAGCTGCGGGAGTTGGCATTGATGTGCCCCGACCTGCGCCAGCGGCCAACTGCGCAGGCAATCGCTCTTGTGAAGGAGCGCAAACCGTGCGCGGCATGAGCCCACGGCATTTTCCGGGACCTGACTTCGCAGCGGCGGCCGCGCGTTGGAATGCGGCGCAGTTAAACCAGTAAGTTGACTTTTTTCGGGTTGTCGGCTTCCGGGTTGTCTGTCGCCCGAGCTGGGCCAATTTGCTGATTCTTCACGGTCACGATCGATTCTTGGCTGACAACTCCGGTGGTCGGCGTTTAACCCATGATCCATTACCACGGTGGGCGGCATTCGACTCAGCAAATCGCCATTGAGATCTGGAGGCGCAGGCACGCGCTGGTCAGTTTCGCCGACGCCGGTCAGTTGCCGATCGCTTCCGAAGTCAGCCAGTCGTTCGCTTTAGATAACGGAGCTTTCTCCGTCTGGAAGCAGGGTATTTCGGTCGATTGGGAGAAATACTACGGCTGGGTTGAGGAATGGATGCGGCACCCCGGTTTTGATTGGGCGGTAATCCCCGATATGATCGACGGGCCCGAGGCGCAGAACGATGAACTCATCGCCGGGTAGCCGCTCGCGCACCACGTAGGCGTTCCTGTCTGGCATCTGCACGAGTCTATCGAACGTCTTCGCAGATTATGTACCTCGTGGCAACGTGTCGCGCTCGGTAGCAGCGGAAAGTACTCTGTGCCGGGCACTGCTCGATGGTGGCAACGAATGGCACAGGCAATGGAGGCGATATGCGAGAACGGTAGACCCATCAGCCGACTTCATGGTCTTCGAATGCTCCGGCCCTCCCTCTGCGAGCATCTACCGCTGGCATCCGCCGACTCCGCCGGCGTCAGTCGAGGCGTCGGCACCACGAACTGGGGTGGCGCCTACAGATCAGCCAGTGGTCTTGTAAAAGCTTTGGTACTGATCGACTCGTACGAAAGCCAACAGTCTGCAGCGGTCTGGGCCGGCATTCCCGAACAATGGGATCTCTTTGCATGGTGAAGATCTATAAGGATTTCACGTTCGACTCGGCACACTTCCTCCCACTGGTCGATGACGGACACAAGTGCAAGCGACTGCACAGCACCCGGGTAAAGCCGGGCGCGACTTTCAGCCCCGTGCCCTGAACGCCGCCAGTAACATGAACCTTCGGTCTGCTGGCCGCCAATACTGGAACCTCGCAGCATTTGCTGACAGTTTTAGATGTCACTGAAGCTACTTAGGTCGTCAAACTCCGTAGACGCACTTCCGTCGTCAACACCCCATAAAGCGGTCGTCTTTATCGTCCCGAGGCTTCCGCTGCCGCGCAACTGCGGCGCTTGCAATCCTTTCACCAGCGCCTCGTGGAGCGTTCCGGTTTCTGCATCTGCAGTGCGTGCCAAGGATGAGGGAACTCCACAAGCTTCGCGTTCGGTATCTGCGCGGGTAAATCGCCCCCACGTCTTGGCTGGATTTAGAAGCGCGAACGGGCGCCCGTACGGTGCGAGTTGACCGCGCGGAGAATATGATGAACGCAATGGCTTTGACTCCGATCAAGAGTTTCGAAGTTTTGGGCGAACACATCACGACGATTCAGATCTACGACAAGCGGCGGCGCGGCACGTCCGACAGAGCCAGTCATCTGAAGGTGATTTGACAGATGCCTATTACAAAGGCGTGCGTGTCATCTGGAATGGCACCGCAATTCGGTGGAACGGAGTGCCGGAGTACCGGGACTGAAAGAACAGGTCTTCCTAACGGTCTTCAAGAATGCGCCGTTTGCCTTCACTCCTTCAAAGTTCGACCATGTTGTCGACCAGAATCGGGAACAACGCGTTTTCACGCGGACATCTATGAATTGGCCCTGCGGTGTCCGAGAATTATCGTTCTTCATGAGGCCGGTGGCTATTACCTCGTCCGGTCTTTAACCCTTTCACGAGGAGATGAAAAGGCTATCTTCGTGAGGTGGTGTATGAACTCTTCGGCGAAGATCTCAGCAGCTTCGAGCGGAAGCATCTTCCGATCGAATCGCCGCAGCCGCATGAGTTCCTGATGTTGCGGCGCCTGCTGAATCACAGCAACGCGTGCATCGTGCACAGTCACTATGCGGGGCGCCTGATCAGGCTTTAGGGCTTTGGCGGTCCGATTGGCGTCGTCCCGCACGGCGGTGCGCTCCGCAACATCGACTCGGAGAGCTATCGGAAAGCCCTTGGCCTGAATGGTCAGACCCCGCTCATCGGTGTCTTTGGCTATCAACGTCCTGACAAGCAGATCTGGGAGTGTCTTCTCCTGTTCAGGCACCTGCTCGAGAGGCTGCCGGGAGTTCGTGTTCTGATCCTTGGAGAGCGGCGTCCCCAGGTGCCTGTCGAGGAGGGAATCCGGGTTTCATTGCGAGCCAAGAAGAGGACTGCGGGCTCGTGAGAAAGCGGGACAGAGTCGTCAATTGTAAATATCCGCTTTCGGAGGTACATCCCCCGTTTTCATCCCGTCTGCGCACCGGGATCCAACCTGCAAACGCGGCGGCGGGCTGCTTACCGGCACGGTGCCGATAGAGATTCACCAAAGAAATGGCATGCTGCGAGGAAGTCTGGCGCAGATGCACGCGAGTTCCTTTCGGTTCTATCGTCTCTCTTCCATCGTGGTTTATGCTGATGAACTGCACCTCAGCATGCGGGCGCTGCGTGTAACACCACGGTCTGAGGCGGCTCCGCCTCGATTCCCCAGAAATTGTTCGCACTTGCATCCCTAAGCGACGTGAGTCGCGCCCCGAGAGCAGAATAATAGATTTATATTATTGCTAAATCGCGCGATTCAATGCATAATCCCAACATTCCCTGGAGGGAGGGATATGGCGATGCGACCTATGTGTAAGGCGTTCTGTGTCTATGTGCTGCCAATCACTTTGGCAATTCTTTCCACCGTTCCCGCGCGCGGGCAGGGCTGTATCGTCGCGCGCTCGAGCTCCATGGATATGTCCCCGGAGAGCCAGGGCGGCTATCTCCAGCCGGGCGACTGGGATCTCACCATAGGCTACCGGCACCAGTTTTCGTACGAACATTTCATAGGCCCTGTTGAGCAGACCTACCGCGTACAACAGGGCACCCAGGTGGAGAACAAGATCAACCTGGAAGACCTCAACTTGACCTATCAGGCGACGGAGCGGTTCAGCTTCACTCTCACGGTGCCAATACTGTCCGCCAGCCGGCGCGCGAACAATTCCTACTACACCAGTACCACCTCGGGAATTGGCGATACTGCTCTGGTCGCGCAGGGCTGGCTCTTCAATCCGCGCCGGGCCAAACGCGGCAACATTAGCATAGGCCTCGGCTTGCAAGCGCCCACCGGCAAGGACAACGAGGCGAACAACGTGCTCACGACAGCCTCGGCGACCACGCCTACGGTGGTGGTTGCGGACTACTCAATCCAACCGGGCAGCGGCGGTTGGGGCATGATTTACCAGTGGCAGGCCTTCCGCGACCTCGGCCACAACTTCACCATCTACACCACTGGAAATTATCTCGCCACGCAGGGCGGCTACAATAATGTGCTCCGCAGCGCCACTGCGCTCAGCCAGCCGCTGACCGCCTACAACGCGATTCAGGACCAGTACTTGTTGCAAGCTGGCGTGGCCCACCCGATCTCGGCCGTCAAGGGTCTCACGGTGACGTTTGGCCCGCGCTGGGAAGGCGTACCGGCGGCCAACCTGATCGGCAACAATCTTGGTTTCCGGCGCCCCGGGTTTGCCATCTCCGCAGAGCCCGGCTTTATTTACGCGCGAGGAGGCCAAATGATTCAAGCCAGCATCGGTAAGGCTCTATATCGTGACCGCACCAAGAGCGTTCCCGACCAGATCCTCGGCACGCATGGCGACGCCGCATTTGCCAATTATGTCTGGCTTTTGAGTTATACCTACCGCTTGCCTGCCAAGGGCCATACGGAGCACGAGTAACGAGCGTATCGACTCCCGGAGAAGTTGTGAAATGACCGACCGCGGCCACAGATAAACACCGTTCATCTGTGGCCATTACTGTCTGCGATCTCCGCATAGTAAGACGCGTCAGCGAGGACGGAAGGCGTTCCCGCAGGTTACGAATTGCACAGACTGACGAAGACCACTCTCCCGTTCGACGTTAAACCGTGGTAGGCCTTCCCTTCGTATCGTCGGGATGTCTCAAGCAAGATCGCCTACAGTCCGTTTGCTGACAGGGCTCGCCATTACGCTGTCCGCGGTCGCTCTCTATTCGGGTTATACGGTCACCCAACTCCGCGGCATGGAGCGCCTCCAGACCGGCATCATTGACCGTAATCGAGCTGATTCGCTGCTTCTTCTTCGCATTCAGAACAACTTGAATTCGCTGGGCTTGGCCATGCGGGACAGATCCTGCAGACGGCTCCAGAGACCTTCGTACTGGTCCTCAGTATGCACGCCGAAGTTTCGTATGTTCGCACGTGCCTGGCAGCCGGCGTCCGCGGATACCTTCTGAAGAATGCCCTGGATCTGGAAATGGTGGACGCGGTGAAGCAGGTGGCGGCTTGCAAGCAGGTGCTCGACCCGCGTCTGGGGTGTCTCGATCAAATCGCTGAACCGACGCTCCAGTTGAGCACGCGGGAGCTCGAAGTCCTACAGTTGATCGTACACGGTAAATCCAACAAAGAGATCGCGGCCATGCTCTTCCTCAGCGCCAACACGGTGGCCGTGCATCGGGCTAACATCATGCAGACCCTGGGCATCCACAACACCGCCGAACTGGTAGTCTATGCGATCCGACATGGCCTGGTGAGCATCGCGTGACCCGCCGCACCTTCATGGGCGGCGCAACCCTTGGCATTGGGGTGCTCCCGCTCGCAGCATCCGCGCCCGGCCCAGGTTTCCGCCTGACTGACAATACCGCAGCCGCGGCAATCCAGTTCCGTCATAACAGCGGAGCATTCGGGGCCAAGTACCTGCCGGAGACCATGGGCCCGGGCTGCGCCTTCTTCGATTACGACGCAGACGGCTGGCTGGACGTCCTGCTGGTCAACGGCATGGGCTGGACCGATCACCACCGCGACCGCACCACCATGCGGCTTTACCGTAACAACCGCAACGGCACTTTCACCGATGTCACGGAGCGCGCCGGCCTGGCGGTGGAAATGTACGGGATGGGTGTGGCCATCGGCGACTACAACAACGATGGCTTCCCCGACCTGCTGGTCACCGCGGTCGGCCAAAACCGCCTGTTCCAGAACACCGGTCGTGGCCACTTCATCGATGTCACCGAGAAGGCCGGACTGGGAGATCGCGCTGCCTTCAGCACCTCGGCCCTCTGGTTCGATTTCGATCGCGACGGTTTCCTCGACCTCCTGGTTTGCAACTACGTCAAGTGGTCCGAGGCACATGATGTTTTCTGCAGCGTGGATGGCCGGCGCAAGTCGTACTGTACACCCGAGGCTTATCACGGGGAAACCTGCTGGCTCTTCCACAACCGCGGCAACGGGTCGTTTGAAGATGTCACGGCAAAGAGCGGCATTTTTGATAGCACGTCGAAGTCGCTGGGCGTAGCGTTGCTGGATTATGACCGCGATGGCTGGCCCGACCTCGTGATTGCCAATGATACGCAGCCGAACAAGCTTTACCGCAACCTGCGGAACGGCACCTTCGAAGATGTCGCGGTTCGTGCGGGCGTGGCCTTTAGCGAAGACGGCAAAGCCCGCGCCGGCATGGGGATCGACACTGCCGACTTTGACAACTCCGGCGTCGAGGGTATTGCCATCACCAATTTCGATAACGAAATGATGGCTCTGTACCGCCTCAGCGCCCATGGCACTTACAAGGACGTTGCGCAGGTTGCCGGCATAGGCCAGGCTTCCCGCGCCAGCCTCGGATTCGGCTGCGCGTTTTTGGATTTCGACCTGGATGGGCGGCTCGATCTGATCGCGATGAACGGGCGCATCGATGAGACGGTCCGGCGAATTCACGGCAACGTAGGATACGCGCAAGCCCCGCACTTGTTCTTTAACGATGGCGGGGGAGTTTTTCGCGACGTTGCCGCCCAAGCCGGGGCCGATTTCGCTTCCCCAAAGGTGGCGCGAAGCCTGGCGTACGGCGATTTCGACCGCGATGGCTCTCCGATCTTTTGATCACCACGAACCAGGGTCCGGCGTATCTCTATCGCACGCAGCAATTGTCCGGGAACAAGGGACTGCGACTGCGCCTGACCGGAACCAAATCGAATCGCGACGCCATCGGCGCGGTGGTCCGCGTCTTCACCCCCGATGGCGCACAATCCCGGCGGGTCAAATCCGGCTCCAGCTATCTGTCGCAATCCGAGTTGACCCTGACCTTCGGGCTCGGCAGGCGCGACACTGCCACTCGCCTGGTCATCGAGTGGCCGAGCGGCGCTGTGCAGGAGTTCAAAAACGTGCACCCCGGTTCTTATCTGTGTACGGAAGGCCAAGGCCTGACCGCGGGCTTCGAAGCGCGAAAACAGAGTTAATTCCGCACCGAATTGCAGGTGACAACCAAGAATGAGTCAGGAGTCGGAAGCAGCCGGCGCACGCACGGCGCTGATGAAGGGTGCTTGGCGCAAAATTTCGCGGCTTCTTTGTCTAACTGATGACAGCGGTGCGCATTATTCGGCGTCCTTGCCCGGCGGCGACACTTCATTCAGAAGCGCATCCCTGAGGGTTTCGCGGCAAATTCCACAACTCACGAGATGATGCTCGATCTCCTCGCGCTCGCCGGGTGTCAGCGATTGTTCCAAATATGCCGCCAGCGTCTCTATCGATGGACAGTCAGACGGCATGGCTTTTTGCCCGCTTGCGCGGCATCACTGACATATGGGCTCAATGACTAGTTTGCACTAGCTGACGAAATGTTTTGTGGAGCACGTTCTTTCAATAATTTGAGTATCGAAACCGAAGTTGAAAAGGTATCACATGCGACGCTCAAGCATTCGTCGACCTGAGCGCTGTTCAACCCATATTGCGAGGCTAACAGTTCCCTCACCTCTCCACGGAGGCGTTCGATCATCCGCTCCAATTGCCTTGTTATTGTAGACTGATGCACGGAAAAGAGCCGGGCGATCTCACCTAATTGTAACCCCTGGTCATAGCGCATGAGAACGATCAAAGCTTCGCGGTCGCTCATATCGCTGAGCGAACGTTTGAAGGCCCAGATAATCATGGTCCGATAACGCTCACGAACGACGCGGGCTTCGACGTCCCCGTGGGCGCGGGGATCTGCGGGTTCGGGTATCGCGTCGATGTTGCCGATCGACAGACTTCGTCGCTGGCGTTCATTGATTACGCGGTTGCTGACGATCACGCGCAGCCAGGTAGCTAAGGAACTCCTCCCATCGTACGAAGCAATCCGGCTTTGTCCCGATTTGTCAAGGAGGAACAAATCAATCCAGATGGTTTCGCCGAACTCCGCGAGATCAGGGGAGCGTCCTAAAAGGTGACGGCTGAGGTCAGAAAGGTACCTTCTGTAAACTGTATAGAAGCGCTGCCACCCTGCATCCGTTCCCATGGCGCAGGATAGAGCTAACAACAGGTCATTGGTATGAAGCAGTCTAACGAAAGCGATCAGCGATTCTTCCGATAAATTGTGTCCTAAGTAGCGGAGCGAGATCCGCCTCAAATGCTTTTCAAACGCATCCAATTCGACGCCAATATCGCCATGCACGCCTGAGGCAAGCCGGTAACGATCGCGCACGAGTTCTCCGAAGTCCCCAGTCACAAAGCCCTCCATAATAACCGCCGAGTCCCCGGGACGAAATCAATCTTTCCCGGTCATCATTAACGGGCACTTGCGCGAGGTGATTGACTGGCTCCCGCCCATAAAGCAACTCTGGTGTTACTTGTAGTAACTGGCGCCTCAGTAAAGCGAACGCCTTTTAATCCCGTTTTATGGCCAGCCTCACCCATGACAACTTATACTGCATTTCGGAGTAGTATAAAAGAATTAGTTTTTCGATTCAAGGTAAATTTTGAACTCGGCACTTTCCAGCACAAGATTCTCCAGAATGGTATCTCGTAAATTTCTCCAAGACTAATTAGACCGACTTCTTACCCCGATTCGGGACCTGACGACCACGTCGGCAGTTGTGCGTTTCCGCACGCGCAAAAGAGCCGAAGCAGCCTGTCTATATAAGCACCACCAGGACCGCTTATGCCGAACGCGTCGTCGCGAGGCAGTTCATTGCTGCCTTTGCTAATCACTTTACCGCTGGCGCTAATGGCGGGCGCGTGGGTTGCGGGCCGAGAGATCGGAAGCGGTGGCGATGCGTTCTTCGATCGGGGAAAATCCATTTCCGCCAGGCTCGATCAGTTTGCGCACGCCGCCAAATCACGCGACCGGCAGCGGATGAGCGAATTCTTCGCGCCGGAATATCACGGCACATCTCTCGGTCTGGAGACTTTGAGGCTGACCGGTTCGAGGGACGGTATCGAGCGCCTCGCGATGCTTTCCGATGGCGCGTCGCGCGACCGAAGCGCAGCAGTCGGGGAATGGGATTCATATCTTCGAAACTTCGATTCAATTGAGACCGCCGAACTCCATCTGGAACAACTGGATGCCTGGCGCACAGGCCGGAACATCAGCGCTATTGTGCGGACTGAATTTATTGCCCGGCCGCGAGGCGCTCCTACCTCCGGAATAGACCGTTGTTATCTGCGGATGACTCTGGCAGACGGCGACGGAGGCCTCAGGATTACCAGTGCGTCCCTCATCGAAGGCGAACGAGTCATCTCGGAGCGGCCGATGTTTCGCGAGGTCGGGGCGCAAGCCGGAATCGACTTCGTCAATCGCTACTACCCGGCGTTCCTTTCGACACCTCTCAAGTTCGCGATGATCCGTTACGGCCCCGCTGGAATCACGGCGGCCGACTACGATAACGACGGATTCTACGATCTCTTCATTCCGGACGGAGCCGAGTCAAAGCTGTTTCGCAATCGCGGAGACGGTACCTTCGAAGACGTGACCGCCAAGGCCGGGTTGGCGGGTCTGGACGGCGTTAGCGTCGCACTGTTCGCGGACTACGACAACGATGGTTACAAGGATCTCTTCGTCAGTCGTACCTTCCGGCCCAACCAACTCTTCCATAACAATGGCAACGGCACCTTTACCGACGTAACTCAAAAGTCAGGAATTGGTGAGGACTGCTGCACGACGGTGGCATCGTGGGCGGACTATGACAACGACGGCTACCTCGATCTCTATGTTGGGAGATACCTGGATCCACGAAAGGCGATTCCGACCACCTTCTACGCACGCAATGGGGAGCCGAACCAGCTTTACCACAACAACCATGACGGCACATTCACTAACGTGACAGCCAAGGCAGGGGTCGGGGATCCGGGCCTGTGCCTCGGCACCGTGTTCGGCGATTACGACGACGATGGCTATCCGGACCTGTATGTGGTCAATGACTTCGGCAGGAAGACGCTGTATCACAACAATCGCGACGGCACGTTTACGGATGTCACGGTCAAGGCCGGTGCACTCGCGTATGGCGCCGGTATGAGTGCGTCCATGGCCGATTACGATAACGACGGCAAACTCGATCTCTACTGCACGAATATTCGCTCGGAGCATGCCTGGTTCGCGGCGCCAGCGACCGTCGCGCGGTACATGCTCAATTCGTGGACTCAAGGGGTGTGGTACACGGACATGCCTCTTTACTGGCAGATATTCCGGCAGTCCGGTTTTGCGTTCGTGGATGTTTTCCGGCAGATGGCATCCGGGAACACACTACTGAGGAATCGCGGCGACGGCACGTTTGAGGACGTGACGGTGAAGACCGGCACCAACCCGGTGGGCTGGTTCTGGGGCGCGTCATTTGCCGATTTCGACAACGACGGCTGGCAGGATATCTACGCCGCGGATGGCTGGGTAAAGAACGATCCAGACACGGAAATCGAACTCGATTTCCTGAACAACGTGGTAAGCCACCAGGATGTCTACAAGACCGGCAAATACTTCGATCCCGCGTATTTCGGCAGGAGGTCGTGGCACGGCTGGGACCGCAATCGCCACCTGCGGAACAACGGCGATGGAACTTTTACCGAGATCGGACGGGCCGCCGGTACCGATTTGTTGAACAACAGCCGCGGTGTGGCCGTGGCGGACTTTTGGAACCGTGGCGTCATGGATATCGCGGTATCGGCGTCCACCGGGAGACACGCCTTGCTGCGCAACGAGATAGAGAATAAACGGAACTGGTTGCAGGTGGAACTCATTGGCGTCCAGTCAAACCGCGATGCCGTGGGCGCTCGACTCATCGCGGTCACCGGGAAAAGACGGCAAATTCGCGAAGTCGTGCTTGGCGACGGGTATGCCTCGCAGAACTCCCTTCGGCAGCACTTCGGGTTGGGTGACGACGCGGTGGTGGACGAGTTGACGGTTCGCTGGCCGCGTTCCGGCATTGTTCAGACGTTTCACAAGGTAGCGGCCAACCGGATCATCGAGATCACCGAAGGACAGCCGACGTTTGTCGAGAAGCATTACAAAAGGGCTACTAATCCATGAGGCGGGCGTTGCCAAAATGCGCTGTAGGCGTGGTCATCATCGGGGCGGCTCTGCTGGCAGCGGTGCCTGTCGGCGACCGCTGGTTCGCAGAGGTGACCCATCAGGCCGGGATCCATCATCGTCACTCGAATCGCGTCTTCGACAATCCCTACGCGAAGATTATGGCCGGATACACGGCTCTCGGCGCCTCTGTGGCCGTGGCCGACTTCGATCGCGACGGTTTCGACGACTTTTTCATCACTGACTCGTCCGAGACCGGCAAGAACCGCCTCTACCGCAATCAGCACAACTTCACGTTTACCGATGTAGCTGAGCAAGCCGGCGTGGCGGACGGCAACGATCATGAGAATGCCTCGTCGGCGGCTCTCTGGCTCGACTTCAACAACGATGGATGGCCTGACCTCCTGGTGATCCGCTTTGGACACAACCAACTGTTCCAGAATCTCGGCAACGGGCACTTCAAGGACGTAACCCGGCAGGCCGGCCTCTACCGCTACCTCAACGCCATCGCGGCAACCGCCTTCGACTACGACCACGACGGCTATGTGGATCTTCTGATTGGGGCCTACTTCCAGCCGGTCAATCTTTTCAACCCGAAGACGCCCCGCTTTTTTCCGGAGGATTTCGAGACTGCAAACAACGGCGGGGGCGTCGTTCTGTTTCACAACAATGGCAACGGAACTTTCACCGACGTGACTGAGAAAGCCGGCTTGAAACAGAGCGGCTGGACTTTAAGCCTGGGCCACGGCGACATCGACAATGACGGCTGGGACGACTTGTACGTGGCCTGCGATTTCGGCACGGATCGCCTGTTTCACAATCAGCGCAACGGTACTTTCAAAGACATCACGGAATCGGCCATCGGGATCGACAACAAGAAAGGCATGAACGTCGATTTTGGCGATTTCGACAACGATGGACTGCTCGACATCTACGTGACCAATATTACCGATGATTATATGCGCGAGGGAAATTTCCTTTGGCGCAACAACGGCAATCTCACTTTCTCGGATGTTTCGCGCGAGACCGGCACTTTCGATACAGGGTGGGGCTGGGGCGCCAAATTTTTTGACTACGACAACGACGGTTGGCTCGACCTTTACGTTCTCAACGGCTGGGTTTCCGCGGGTAAGGAGAGTTACGTTCCCGACATATTCGCGATGATTACCAAGCCGGGGATCGATCTGACCGACGCGCGTAATTGGCCGGCCATGGGAAACAAGAGTCTCAGTGGTTATCAGAAAAAGCGGCTCTTCCACAACAACCATGGACAGATCTTTCGAGACGACGCCAAGAGGCACGGCCTCGATTCAGAACTTGACGGGCGCGGAATGGGTATAGCGGACTTCGACAATGACGGAAGGCTCGACATCATCGTCGCCAACGCCAATGCAGAGCCGCTGCTTTACCGCAACATCATGCCACCTGGTCCTCACTGGGTGGAGTTTCTGCTCGAGGGAACCAAGTCCAACCGGGCCGCGGTCGGTGCGCAGATTCGCATCTCTTTCGATGGGCAGCAGCGCCTGAGTTTTGTCAATGGCGGGAGCAGTTTCGCCGGTCAATCGAGCGCGCGTGTTCACTTCGGCCTGGGAACTGCGAAGTCACTCGAAAAGGTCGAGGTGCGATGGCCGTCGGGACTCGTTGAAACCTACCCAGGAATGGAAGTCGACCAAATGCATCGAATCCAAGAAGGGGGATCGAAGAAAAGACCATGAGACTGCAGGGCCTGGGCTCATTATTCGCGGCTTCTTTTTACGTAATGGCAGCCGCCGGCGCAACCGCTCCCCCGACGAATGACGCTTTTGAGCAGGGCATTAAAGCGCTCGCTCAAAAGGACTGGGACAAAGCGCTCGGACTTCTCGAAGCGGCCTTAGCTGCCGATCCCGACAACCTGCGCTACGGCAGCGAATACCGTCAGGCCGCCTTGCTGCGGGCCCAGACTCTTCACCCGAAGGAGGGACAGCCGCAGGATTTCGATCGTCCGTTGAAATTCTTCGAACAACTCCCCGCTAAGAATCCCGCCGCGGCAAATGCTCACCTGAACTATGGTTTCGCCTATGTCGACAAAATTCCGGCCGCTGGGGCGATCACGCAGGTGATACTCGCCAACACAGCGTTAGGAGAGTTCACAAAATCATTGGAGATTCGGCCGACGTGGATCGGGTATTACACTCGCGGTGTCAGCTATTTGTTTTGGCCAAAGGTTTTTGGCAAAGCAAAGCTGGGAGTGGCAGATCTCGAGACGGCCCTCGCTATGCAGAAGGCCGGGCCAAAGAAGTCGTATTATGTGCGGACCTATGTGGCCCTGGGTGATGGCTACTGGAAGATGGATGAGTTCGATAAAGCGTCCTCGATGTGGCGCAAAGGACTGAAGGAGTTCCCCGACACAAGCGCGCTCAAGGGACGACTTTCCAGGCAGGGAGACGACCTGAGGGCCCTCATCGAAGACGCTCTCGATCCCAACAAGCGAGTTGACACCAACCTGAAGGACATTTGGGTGAACCCGTGAAAAGCCGGGCTGGATGGATCGTGGTTGCCGCACCCGTGGTGCTGCTGGGCTGGAGCGGCGTTGCGGCGCATATCCGATTTACGGAGATCTCCGCGGCGTCCGGGACCGCACACCAGCATCGTACGCGCCGCTTTAACGGGCCCCACGGCGACGTTCTGCGCATGTTTACCTCGGGTGGAGCGGCCGCCGCAGTGGGTGATTACGATGGCGACGGATTTGAGGATATCTTCGTTACCGATTCGGATGCCGGGCGCCCCAATCATCTTTACCATAACAATGGAAACCTGACCTTCACGGACGTCGCTGAACAAGCCGGAGTCCAGGGCGGCAACGACCCGTTGTCGATCGTATCCGACGCGCTCTTTTTCGACTATGACAACGACGGCCGTGAGGACCTCCTGGTCGCCCGCTTCGGCACACCGATCCTTTACCACAACGAAGGCAACGGCAGGTTCCGCGACGTCACGGCCACATCCGGCTTCAATAAATTCGGTAACACCATCGCCGTGATCGCTTTCGACTATGACAACGACGGTTTGCTGGACGTCATGTTCGGAAACTATTTCAAACCCGTCAATTTGCTCGACCTGAAAACGCCGTTCGTTCTGCCGAACGATCTGGACAACGCCATCAACGGCGGCGGGGTCACGCTCTGGCACAACCTGGGCAACGGCAGATTCGAGGAGGTCACGGAGAAGGCCGGCTTCGGCAAACATACGGGCTGGACACTGGACCTAGGGCACGCCGACCTCAACAACGACGGGCTGCAGGACGTTTACATCGCCTGCGATTACGGTACCGATCGCATCTTCTTCAACAACGGCGACGGCACGTTTCGTGATGCCACGGAAAAATCGATCGGTTTCGATACCCGCAAAGGGATGAACGTGGACATCGCAGACTACGATAACGACGGCTGGATGGATATCTACGTCACGAACATTACCGACGAGTATATGAAGGAGTGCAACATGTTGTGGCACAACAACCACGACGGCACCTTCACGGACGTCTCCAAGGAAACCAACACCTGCACCACGGGGTGGGGATGGGCAGCGAAGTTCGGGGATTTCGATAACGACGGATGGCCGGATCTTTTCGTGCTCAACGGGCTGCGCTCCGCCGGCAAGGAGAACTATATCCCAGTGCTCCTCAATCTGATCACCAAACCCGGTGTGGATTTCACGGATGTCCGCAACTGGCCGGATATCGGGAACATGTCGTGGAGCGGGTATCAGAAAAAGAAAATGTTCCGCAATGTCAGGGGTCAGGACTTTGTCGAGATTGCCGGGGAAGCGGGCGTCGATAACGATCTGGACGGCCGAGGTATCGCCATGGCGGATTTCGATAACGATGGCCGGCTGGACCTCTTTCAGACCAACGCCGACCAGACGTCACTTCTCTATCACGGCGTTACCGAGGGCAGCGGCAATTGGGTCCAGTTTCAGTTGACCGGAACCAAGTCAAACCACGATGCCATCGGCGCCCGTATTACTATTCGCGCCGGCGGCCTGACGCAGATCCGTGAAATCGACGGCGGTAACGGATACGCAGGACAAAGCACCAAGCGCGCGCATTTTGGAATCGGGAAGGCGAGCACTCTCGATGACGTAGAGATTCGCTGGCCAAGCGGTCGCATCGAAAAAATCGGCCCGCTGCCGGCAAACACCCTTCACAAGATCGTGGAGGGCCGAAGTTACGGCGTTACCACTAAAACCAAAGGATGAGGTACGGAAGATGCAAAACGGGCAATTCACGGAAGAACAGATCCGTTGGGAAATCAAGAAGCTGATCGCCGCAGTTACGGAACGAGAACCTCGGGAGATTCCCGACGCCGCGTCCTTTGGCGAGGACCTCGGGGTCGATTCCCTGATGGGTATGGAGGTGATGGTTGCCATGGACAAAAAATTCAACATTGATATCCCCGAAGAGGAGTTCCTTCAGGCGACCAATGTCGACCAGGCGGTAGCCATGGTCCAGCGTCATCTGCCCGAATCCGTCTCCGCCACAACGCACGCATGACACGAGTGGCCATAACAGGCATCGGGGTCGTCACTCCGATCGGCATCGGTAAGCAGCGCTTCTGGGAGGCACTGATGCGCGGCCAATCCGGCATCGGTCCGGTTGAGTCGTTCGACACATCAGCCTTTCCCGTGCACATCGGTGCCGAGGTTCGCGATTTCAACGCCGGCGATTACCTGCAGCGCCTCGATCCTTCCTCGATCGGGCGCGCCTCCCAATTTGCCGCAGCAGCAGCGCGCATGGCGATCGAAGATGCCGGTCTCGACGCCACTAAACTGGATGCGCGCCGCACTGGCGTCTCCATGGGCACAACTTCCGGCGAACCGCTCTTCGTCGAGGAATACAACAACATCCGCAAGGCCGCAGGCGAAGACGGGATTCCCGGCGACAGGATGGGACGATATCCTTGCCATGTCATCCCGACACACGTCGCCATGGAAATCGGCGCGCGGGGCCCTTGCCTCACGATACCGACCGCGTGCGCTGCGGGAAACTACGCGATCGGATATGGCTTCGACATGATCCGCACGGGACGGGCCGACGTGATGCTGTCGGGAGGTGCTGACGCATTTTCCCGCATCACCTACATGGGATTTTCGCGGCTCGGTGCGATCGCGCCCCAGCGCTGCCAGCCGTTCGACCGGGCACGCAAGGGGATGGTGCCCGGCGAAGGCTCGGCGGTCCTCGTGCTGGAGTCCTTCGAGGGCGCGAGGGAGCGCGGGGCGAGGATCTACGCGGAGGTGCTGGGTTACGGCGTGACCTGCGACTCCCACCACATGACCGCGGCACATCCCCAAGGCGATGGAGCCGTCCGGGCGATGGCGGCGGCCCTGAGAGAAAGCGGCGTCTCGCGCGATGACGTCGACTACATCAGCGCACACGGAACCGGAACGCCTACCAACGACCGCATCGAATCTCTGGCTGTTCGCACGCTCTTCGGCGACAGGTCTGCGCGGATCCCGATGAGTTCCATCAAGTCCATGATGGGCCACACCATGGGCGCGGCTAGTGCCGCCGAAGCGGCGGCCTGCTCACTTGCGATCGACACTGGATGGGTTCCGCCGACCATGAACTACGAACAGCCGGATCCGGATTGCGACCTGGACTACGTGCCAAACCAGGCGCGTAAGGTGGATCCGCGCCTGGTGCTGAACAACGCCTACGCGTTCGGCGGCAACAACGCTTCGCTTTGTCTGGCCCGGTGTGAGGATCAGGTGCGATGAACGAAAGAATCGTGGTGACGGCAGCCGGAGTGATTTCGCCGATCGGCGCAGGCCTGGAGAAATTCGGCTGCGCGCTATTCTCCGCGCGGAGCGCTGCCGCAATCAGCGCCAGGTTTCCCGGCGTTACTACGGCCGAGATCACGGACTTTCAGCCGCAGATCTGGCTGGGTAACAAGGGCATTCGCGTCCTGGATCGCAGCGCACGGCTGTTGGCGGTCGCGGCGCAGATGACGCTGGCCGCCGCGGGACTGTCGCAGGAAGGCGCCGAGGTAAGCGATTCCGAGCTCGGCCTGGTTTGCGGCACGGTCTTCGGCAGCGTCCATAGCATTACGAGCTTCGACTGGAGTGGTCTCGTCGACGGTCCGGCTTATGTTAACCCGAGTGACTTTCCGAATACAGTGATCAACGCGCCGGCAGGTCAGGCAGCCATCAAACACCGCCTGCGAGGCGTCAACTCCACCGTATGTGCCGGTCTGTCGTCAGGACTGCAGGCAATTCAATACGCGGCGGACGCCCTTCGCTTCGGCCGCGCACGCGCGATTCTGGCGGGCGGCGTCGAGGAGCTTTGCGAGGAATCCGTCTCAGGACTCCGCAAGACGGGTGCGCTCTCGGGGTCGGGTTGTGCACGACCCTTCTCGGCGGAGCGGGACGGTATCGTGCCCGGTGAGGGATCTGCGCTGTGGATGCTCGAGACGCAAGAATCGGCGGAGGCGCGTGGCCATGCGCCGTCGCTCGAAATCGGCGGGTTCGGTTCGACGCAGTCGGCATACCGCATTAACGCCTTCGACCTGCGCGGAGACGGAGCGTTGGAAGCCATGGAACAGGCGCTGCTGAACTCGGGGATTTCTCCCGGCGATGTCAGTTGCATTGTCACATCGGCCAGCGGCAGCCGCGCTGGAGACGAGATGGAAATGCGCGCCATCGAGCGGGTATTTGGACGACGATTGGCTGATATACCGCTATGCGCGCCTAAAGCGACTTTTGGTGAGGCCATGGGAGCATCCGGTGCAATGTGTGCCCTGACTGCGGGTCTGGCGCTTGAGGAGCAGTCGTTGCCGCCGACATCCGGATATTCACAAACTGCGACTCCAATTCACGGCGAGTACGCCCTGATCAACGCGTTTGGCTGCGACGGCAATAACGCCTCGCTGGTGATTCGCTTATGGAAAAACTGAACGGGCATGAAATCTCGGCCCTCGACCTGCTGCCCCGACTGAAGGACCAGGGCTATGATCGCGAGCGTGTCGGGCGCCGCCGCGTGTGGGTCGAAGACCGCTGCGGAGCCGCACTCCCGCACATCGGCAGCTACTCGTTCGATCCCGAGGCGATGCGCGGCAACATCGAGAACCCCATCGGCGTAGTCCAGGTGCCGCTGGGAGTTGCCGGGCCGATCCTGATCCACGGGCAGCACGCGCGCGGAACGTTTTACGTCCCCCTGGCAACCAGCGAGGGCGCGCTGGTTCGCAGCTATGAGCGCGGTATGGTGGCGCTTACGCATGCGGGGGGTGCGCAGACCGCGATTCTGGCGGACGAGAATCAGACCGCGCCCACGTTTTTCTTTCCCGATATCGAAAGCGCCAGCCGATTCCAACAATGGGCACCGCTGCAGTTGGATGAAATGAGAAAGGCCGCGGCCTCCACAACCCGTCACGGCCGTCTCCGGAACATCGTCTGCTACCAGGTTGGACGCCAGGTTCTGGTGAATCTCGGTTTCTCCACCGGCGACGCTCAGGGCATGAACATGATTGTGAAGGCGACCGACGCCGTCTGCCGCTGGGTGGAGCACAATTACGAAGGTTCGTCCTATTTCCTGTTCAGCGGGCTGTGCTCGGAAAAACGCGCCAGCGGATTTCTCCTGACGCGAGGCAAGGGCAAGCGCGTCACAGCCGGGTGCCTCCTGCCGCACCAGGTACTGCGGCTGTACCTGCACGTCACCGCGGACCAGCTTTTCCGCGTGTGGCAATCCACGGTCATGGGTCATCTCCAGGCTGGCGCGATAGGCTACAGCGCGCATGCCGCCAACGGGCTGGCAGCAATTTTTATCGCCACGGGTCAGGACGTGGCGAATGTGGTCAATGCGGCCTGTGCACTCACCTGCTTTGAAATGCATCCCGACGGCCTCTACGTGAGCACCACCCTTCCCGCGCTGACAGTAGCCACGGTCGGCGGTGGGACGTCTCTGCCGACTCAACGTGAAGCACTCGGGATGCTCGGCTGCCAAGGGCCCGGCAATGCTCTCAAATTTGCCGAAATCGTCGTGGCAACATTGCTCGGCGGTGAGATCTCGATGGGAGCGGCGATCGCTTCCGGCGAGTTCGTCGGCGCACACGAACGCTATGGAAGGAATCGCCCCGAATGAAGACCTTGCTCGTGACAGGTGGAAGCCGGGGCATAGGCCGCGCGATCGTCGAGGAGTTCAGCGACGATGGTTATCGGGTTGCGTTCACGTATTCAACCAACCGTGATGCCGCCCGCCAGTTGGTAGACTGCCTGACGTCGCGCGGGCGCGCAGTCTTCGCGTACGAGGCGGACGTCCGAGATTTTGGACGCGCTGGTGAAGTGGTGGAACAGGTCCGCACCGATGTAGGGACTGTCGACGTGCTCGTCAACAACGCCGGCATCAAGCGTGACGGTGCGTTCGCGATGATGGACCAGGCTGTCTGGCGCGAGGTCATCGACACGAACCTGGGGGGCACGTTCAACTACACGCGAGTGCTGATGCGCGAGTTCGTCCGCCGAGGCGGCTCGGTGATCAATATCGCCAGTGTCAGCGGGCAGATCGGCATGTCTGGCCAGAGCAGCTACAGCGCGTCTAAGGCGGCGATCATCGGCCTGACCAAGTCGCTGGCGAAAGAGGTCGCCCGTTTTGGAGTGCGGGTCAATGCCATAGCGCCAGGTTTCATCGATACCGATATGACTTCATCGATCGACGAAACCGCCAGGAAGAAGCTTTATGCGCAGGTTCCGCTGGGGAAGCCCGGAACCCCTCGCGATGTCGCTCGGATAGCCTTGTTTCTGGCGAGCGACTCCGCGTCATACGCCACCGGCGAGGTGTGGACCGTTGACGGAGGTTTGAGTTGAGCGGCGATTCGCACGTAATCTACGGACGGGCGTATCCCCGGCGTTACGACGCAATTGTCATCGGAGCGGGCATCGGGGGCCTGGTGTGCGCCAATCTGCTGGGCCGCGGCGGCATGAAGGTGCTGCTGATTGAAAAGCATTACATGCTGGGCGGCTTCTGTTCGAGCTTCCGACGCAAAGGCTTCGTGTTCGATGCGGCCACGCACTTCTACCCGCTGCTCGGCAACCCCCAGACGCTCACAGGGAAACTTCTGCGCGAACTCGGCATATCCACCGAATGGATCAAGATGGATCCGGTGGATCAATTCCACTTTCCGGGCTCCCCACCCTTCGCCGTGCCGGCCAACTTCTCGGACTACATTCATCTACTGAAGCGCTCTTTCCCGCACCAGACAAACGCTATCGACTCCTACTTCGGCGAGCTGAGACAGGCCTACATGTACGGTCTGCTCCACTATTTCAAAGGCGTTGCGAATGACTATGTCGAGCGGTTGGAACATTGCACCATGACCGCCAAGCTGGACGAGCACTTTAGTGATCCCAGGCTGAAAGCCGTGCTGATGGGGGACACGCCGCACTGGGGCTGCTTGCCGTCTCGCACCTCCTTCATCTTCGACGCCATGCTTCGGCTGTCCTACTTTCTTGGCAACTACTATCCTAAAGGCAGTTCGCAGCAGTTCGCGGACGATCTCGGCCGCGGAATCGAGTCTCGTGGCGGACGCATTCTCAAGTGCGCAGCAGTTGACGAGATCCGGATTGCGGGCGAAAGCGTGCGCGGGGTCGCCGTCAGGACGGTCTCTCGTCGCGCTACCGAGTATTTCGAGTTTGAGTCCCCCATCGTCATCTCCAACGCCGATGCCCGGCATACGTATCGCGATCTGCTGGGCGCGAAGCGTTGTGATCCCTGGGTTCTCGATCGTATTGAGAGCATGCGCCCGTCGTATCCGTGCTTCCTGATGCACCTCGGCCTCCGCGGCATGAACCCGCAGCGACTGGCCGCGGCGGAGGGCTATTACTGGAGTTCGTTCGATCCGAATGACGTGGTGCGAAATGTCTTCAAGATATTCGTCCCGACGCACTTCGACCCCGCGATAGCGCCACCTGGATGTCAGATCCTCATCGTGCAGAAACTGTCGCCAGTGCCGTTCGCCCAAATCTCCGACTGGGACGCGAACAAAACATCGATCGAAGCGATTATCATGGAGCGGCTCCGCGCAATCCTGCCGGGCATCGACGACTGTATCGTGGTCCGGCTGGCCGCTTCTGCCATGACGTCCTATCGCTTCACGGGAAATCACGAAGGGGCGATGCTGGGCTGGGAGATGTCACCCGACCAGCTCGGCGCAAACCGATTGCCGTTCTACACACCGGTCAGGAATCTGTATCTCACCGGCCACTGGACGCAACCTGGTGGCGGTATTACGCCCGTGATCGTCTCCGCGCAGCGAGTGGCGAAAGCGGTCCTCACCGGCAAAGACAACGCGCGGGAGCTGGCGACGGAGTACTTCGCCTTTCAGCCTGGCATGGCAGCGGCCGTCGCCAAAGGAGCACGTGTATGACAGCACTGAGCGCCGAACAGCAGCGAATGGTGCTGGACGGAGCCGTCCAGTTGTTCGCGGGAAATGACCTCGGGGGCATTACTCTGGAGAAACTCGCACGCACGTGCGGCATTTCCGCGTTCGATATTGTGCGCCACTATCAGTCGCGAGAGAACATTCTCTCCTCCGTCCTGGAGCGGGAGCTCGAATTGATGGCCGCGGCGGCGCATGCTCCGGAACTGCGGATGCCCGGCGAGACGCTGCGAGACGAGTTGCACGTGCTGGCCGGCGTGATTCTTCAGGAATACCGCAGGCGCGTACCATTCCTGGGCCGGTTGTTGGCGCAGAGTTTGCATGACCCGCAGGTTGGGGCGCTGTTCTACCGGTGCTTCATCGTGCAGGGCCGCAGGCTGTTTACCGAGTTTCTCAACGAACGAAAGAGCCTCGGCGAACTGCGACCGGATCTCGACATGGAAGCTGCTGCGGCCGTATTTCTGGCCGCTCTTACCGGACCAATTCTGTTGATCGAGCTCTTCGGGGGCAGGGAGGTGGAGAATCTCGACGACGACCGTTTGCTGGCGAGCCTGTCGGATGTGTTTCTGCGGGGCGTGAGGTGAGCATGAAGATCTCGATTCTGGGAAGTGATGGTCCACTGGCGAAGGCCACACGCGCGGCGCTCGAACTGCGTGGGCATGTTACGGGCGTCGATGGCGGTGAATGCGCAATCTTTTTCGAGGGGCCGCTTGATCAGTTGCGGCAGGAGATCGCGCGGGGGAACTATCGACGCTTCGTTCTGCGCAGCCACGCGTATGCTTACGGCTCCTCACCCAAGAATCCGGGGATGATGGACGAGGAGCGCATTTCGCTTCTTCCGGCGGCCGCCCCCGAGCAGTATTGGCTGGAACGTGAAGCGGTCGCGGCCAGTCATCCGAACAGTGCGATTGTCCGCCTCACCAACGTCCTGGCGCAGGAAGAGGGCGACCTGCTGGTCCGAAAGCTTAGCGAACGGGCGGCGACAGCACTGGCCGGGTACGATCCGAACGTGCAGTTCATCTCGCTCGAAGATGCCGCCGGCGTTCTCGCGATCGCTTGCGAGAGTCAGGCCACGGGGCTTTTCAACGCCGCCGGCGATGGAGCGGTTCCCCTCAAAAAGGCATTCGCGGCAGCGGGTACGAAGCGCGTTCCCGTACCGCTTCCGCTGGCTGGAAAATCCATGGACCAGATGCAACATAACTGGACCGTATCCAGCCAACGGGCGCGGCAGGAATTGGGCTGGCGCGCCAGCCGCTCGACAGCCGAAGCTCTCGCCGATTTTCTCGCATCGAAGCCCGGCTCTCGCCCCGAAAAACTCCAGGAGCGGTTTGACGATTGGGGCCTCGATCCCGCTTATATCCGCACCTGGGGAGCCTGGTTCTGGTTTCTGCGAAGCGTGTACTGGCGCATCGACCACGAAGGTATGGAGAACATTCCCGCCGCCGGACGCGGTATGTTTGTCTCGAATCACCGCGGATTCATGCCCCTCGACGCGGTGATGCATCTCTCCCTGATCCGGCAACATCGTGACCGCATTCCGCGATTCCTCATTATCCACACGCTACTGCGGCTTCCATTCCTGTGCAACTTTCTGACAAAGCTCGGCGGGGTGATTGCCAGTCAGGAGAACGCCGCGCGATTGTTTGCCGCGGAGGAACTGGTAGGTATTTTCCCGGAAGGCATTCGCGGCACGTTCAGCCCGTATAAGAGCGCATACCGGCTGCGCGATTTCTCGAAGAGCGGCTTCGCGAAAATAGCCATCGAGAACCAGGCGCCCGTGATCCCGGCGGCCGTGGTCGGCCATGCCGAAATCTTTCCGATTCTGGGGCGCATCGATTCGAGTATTGTCACGCGGGAGTTGGGTTGGCCGTACCTGCCGATCGCTCCGATGTTTCCGCTGGCTCCGGTCCCACTTCCTTCGAAATGGCACGTTCGCGTGCTACCGCCCGTTCCGTTCCAAGGTCTAGGGTCGGAGGACGCGGAGAATGTGGGGCTGGTAAAGGAGTTCAGCCAGCACATCCAGAATCTGCTGCAGCAGAATATCGATGACATGGCTGCCCGCCGCAAGCACATCTTTTGGGGGAAGGTACTTGACGGTTCAGGCGCAGCGAACAAAGATCCGCGCTTACCGGCGATGCCGATCGGGAGGAGTATTCGATGACCGCCCTAGAATCCGGTTCTTCGGTCGATCTGGCCGACGGTCTGGCAAGGTGCTTCCTGTTTGACGAGGTTGAGGACTCGTACGAAATCCCGGAACACTCCGGCCGCGTACCGAAATGGTTGAGAGGCTCCTGGTACATTAACGGACCAGCGCAATTCGAGCGTGGCAGCCAGCGCTACACGCACTGGCTCGACGGCGACGGCATGGTATGTGCGCTCCGCTTCGGCGAGCAGCGAGTTCGCTTCACCAACCGCTTCCTGAGAACCCCGAAATGGATGGCCGAGCAAGCGGCGGGCCGGTTCCTCTATCGCACCTTCGGCACCGCGTTCCCAGGCGACTTTTTGCGCCGTAACCTGATGCTCGAGTCGCCGGTCAACGTCAGCGTGTATCGTTACGGCGCGCACCTGCTGGCGTTCGGTGAGCAAACGCTGCCTTACGAGCTCGACCCCGTGACGCTCGATACGCTCGGTGAGTTTGACTTTGGCGGCGTTCTGAACGAACTGTCACCGTTCTCCGCTCACGCCAAGATGGACCGGGGATTGCTGAACTTCGGCATTTCCTTTTCCGCCCGCCAACCCATACTCAATGCCTATGAGTTCGATGAATCAGGATCATTGAGCCGTAAAAGATACAAGTTGGATCACCAATACTCACTCCACGACTTTGGATTCACGACGAGTCACCTGGTCTTCTTCCTGAGTCCTCTGCTGATGAAGTTCGAACGCTTCCGAAACGATGGCGTCTCCGTCCTGGAAGCGCTGACTTGGGAGCCGGAACTTGGTTCACGGATCCTGATAGCCCCGCGGCGGGGCTGCCCCGATGAAATCTTCGCCTTGGAAGCCGGAGGCGGATATTGCCTGCATGTAATCAACTGCTTTGAGACCGACGCACACCTGATCGTCGATGTGCTTCTGCTGGATGCGCCAATCTATACCGAATACCGGCCGTTACCCGACCTGTTTGCCACCGTGCCACGCGGCCGCCCTGTGCGATATATCGTCAATCTCGCGACCCGCGACCTGTCGGTGTGCCGTATGGAGGGCACCCACTCACCCGATTTCCCTTCGGTAGATCCGAGCCGCGCGGGCCGGACGTATGCCGATTTTTGGATGCTCGACATTTCTGATCAGGGCCGGCCCGGACGTAAATTTTTCACCCAACTCGCGCATGGATCCTGGGAGCGAGGCTCGGTATTCGATGTCTATCAGACGAACCGCGGAGAATATCTCTGTGGTGAGCCATGTTTCGTATCCAATCCGGCAGACCGATCGGAAGCCGTCGTTATCTGCGAGCATTTCAATCCGGCCCAGGACTCCGCCGCCATCGTGCTCTTCGACGCCTTTCGGGTGCGCCGGGGTCCCATTGCCTCCATACCTTTGCGGGTCCCCATTCACCCCGGATTTCATAGCACATTTGTGCCTTCGGCTGAAGGAGTATTGCCATGACGAGTTCTCACCTTCGCAAATGGATCGCGGTCCTGTTTCTCTGTTTACTAGCCAACACCGCATATGTTTGGTCGCTCCCCTCCCCGACTATCCTGTACATGGGGAACGTGGTTTTTCACCTGTTCTGCGGAACGGCATGTTTCCTCGGTTTCGTTTGGCTGCTGGCGCGTGATCGGGGTATGCGTAGCGGAATGGCGAAACCGGCGGTCCTGTTTCTCGCCGCGTTTGCGCTGGGCGCGTGGCTTACCGGCGCGGGCAACACCTCCGATCATCGCTGGGCGTTGTGGTCTCACATCGCAGTAGCCTTTCTGGGTTCCCTGGCTCTGCTGCCCTACGTCATTCGCCGTGCGCGCGTCGAAGGCGGCGGCTGGCTCAGGTTTCGCAACGGTTTCGCCGCACTCCTGGCGGTTGGCTTAGTGCTGCCCGCAGGAGCAAGCCTTTATCGCCGTGCATTCCCATCCAAGGCCGATCGCATTCGGAACCCTTTGGCCGCGCCGCTGTCGATGGCTTCCGAAGGCGGAGGCGCTCAATCTGTTTTCTTTCCGTCCTCCGCGAAGACCAATGTAGGCGGCATCATTCCTTCCAATTTTTTTATGGATTCGGAGACCTGCGGGGAATGCCATCGCGACATCTACGAGCAGTGGAAGGGATCCATGCATCACTTCGCGTCGTTCAATAACCAGTTCTATCGGAAATCGATCGAGTATATGCAGGGCGTCGTAGGAACGCAGCCAAGCAAATGGTGCGCGGGATGTCACGATCACGCCGTCTTTTTCAACGGCCGCTTTGAGCACCCGATCAAGGAACAGATCGATACGCCCGAGGCACAAGCCGGACTCGCCTGTACTTCCTGCCACTCGATCACCCACGTGGACAGCAGCATGGGCAACGCAGGATTCACCGTCGCCTATCCGCCGTTGCACGAGTTGGCCAACAGCAAGAACAAGTACTTGAAGGCAGTCGACCACTTCCTGACATATCTCAATCCTGAGCCACACCGGCAGACCTTCATGAAACCGTTCATGAGGATGGACACCGCCGAGTATTGCTCCGCCTGCCACAAGGTGCACCTCGATGTGCCGGTCAATCAGTACCGATGGTTCCGAGGCTTCAACGACTATGACAACTGGCAGGCGAGCGGGGTTTCCGGACAGGGTGCGAGGTCTTTCTACTATCCCGCGAATACCTCTACCTGCGCCGATTGCCACATGCCGCTGGTACCTTCCCGCGATCCCGGCAACCATGATGGAAAGATCCATTCCCACCGGTTTCCCGCCGCCAATACCGCAGTGCCGTTTGTGAATCACGATCAGGCGCAGTTGCAGACCACGGAAAAGTTCCTTCAGTCCGGATTCATCACTGTGGACATTTTCGCTGTCTCTCCAATCGAAGAGGCCAAAGGAGCGACTCCGATGGTCCGCCGGCTTGGCGAGGGCCCGCAAGTGATGTCCTCTATCTCGGCCGGTGAGGAGACGGACCAAACGGGTGTGGGCATCATCCGCGAAGTCGGGAAGGTTGCCGCGCCGCTGAACAAAGCCGGCGTCACGCTGCCGGCGGATTCACTGGTGCGTGTGGACGTGGTCGTCCGCACCCGCAAGATCGGCCACTTCTTTCCCGGCGGTACCGTGGATGCATTCGATGTCTGGCTGGAACTGCAGGGTAAGGATGCTGATGGAAAAGTGGTCTACTGGAGCGGCCGCGTGGAAGATGGCGGGCGGGGCCCCGTTGAGCCCGGCGCGCATTTCTACCGTTCATTCCAGCTGGACGGCGAAGGCAACCCGATCAACAAGCGAAACGCCTGGCAGGCGCGAAGCGTGCTGTACACCCATATGATCCCGCCTGGCGCCGCTGACGTCGCACACTATCGCATGCGGATCCCCAAGGATGCGCACGGTCCCATCACGCTCAAAGCTAAGCTGAACTACCGCAAGTTTTCGCATTACTACACGCAGTTTGCGTACGCGGGCGTTCCCAAAGCAGGCCAACCGCCATCGCTCATCGGCCCTGCACACAACAGTCTGGAGTACAGTTTCGATAAGGCCAACATCCCGGCGAACGTATCCGGTGAGGTACGCGGCGAAATCCCGGAGTTGCCCATTGTGACCCTGGCAGAGGCGCAAGCCCGTCTCCAGATCGGAGGTAGCGCGACCCGGTGGAACGCGGTTGCCACTCGCCCGGACCGCGAGCGCTGGAACGATTGGGGAATCGGGCTACTACTGCAGGGCGACCTCAAAGGAGCCGAGTACGCCTTCCGTCGCGTTACGGAAGCAGAGCCGGAGTATGCCGACGGCTGGCTCAACGTGGCCCGCGCCCTCATACAAGAAGGCGAGACCGACGCAGCCAAGCCGTTTATCGACCGGGCTCTCGCGATCAATCCGAATCTGGGTCGCTCTCATTTTTTCAAAGCGATGATTCAGAAAGCTGACGGCGAGTATGACGGAGCTCTCCAATCGCTCAACACTGCGGCGTCCCTCTATCCGCGTGACCGCGTGGTTCTCGATCAGATCGCGCGCATCCTGTTCCTGAAGCGTGAATACAGGCAAGCCCTGTCGGTGCTGGAACGAGTCTGCATGGTGGATCCGGAGGACCTGCAGATGCATTACATCGCCATGCTCTGCTATCGCGGCTTGGGCAACGCTCCTGAGGCTGCTCGCGAGGAAACACTCTTCCGCCGTTTCAAGGCAGACGAAGCTTCGCAGGCGATTACGGCCAAACGCCGGCTGATCAGCCCCGAAGACAATAACGAACGTCAGATGATCCACGATCACGAATCTGTCGCTCTCGAGAAAGCGCCGGCGCCGCCGTCGCGGCAGCAGCCCGATTTAATCTCGATTAGATCCGCCGGAGGTTCCCAATGAGGAAGACATCCCTGATGGTGTCGGTCAGCGTGGCCCTCGGCGTGACTATCTCGGCGACCATTGCCGCTGCCATTGCTGCGTCCAGCCTGCCTGAACCGGGTGTCCGCTTCACGGACGTCACCGAGGCGGCGGGAATCAGATTCAAACACAACAGCGGCCGCGCAGGAAAAAAATACCTTCCTGAAACGCTCGGCGCCGGGGCTGCGTTTCTGGATTACGATAACGACGGCTGGCCGGACATTCTGCTGATCAACGGCAAGGACTGGACGCCGCGCGGCCGTCGCACACTGAACGCGCTCTATCACAACAATCACGGCGGTACCTTCACCGACGTGACCGCGGGCAGCGGTCTGGACGTCGAAATGTACGCCCTCGGCGTAGCGGTCGGGGATTTCGACAACGATGGCCGCGACGACGTGTACATCACCGCTCTCGACGGTGACCGTCTCTTTCACAACGAGGGCAACGGCAAGTTTCGTGACGTGACCCGGCAGTCCGGTATCCTGAATTCGAGTTTTGGAACCAGTGCCGCATGGCTCGACTATGACCGCGACGGTAAGCTCGACCTGTTCGTAGCGAACTATGTACAGTGGACCGTGAAGGGCGATATCTGGTGCTCGCTCGATGGTGCGACCAAATCTTATTGCACCCCGGAGTCCTATAAGGGAACCTCATCGAAGCTATTCCACAATCTTGGCGGAGGCCGATTTGAGGACGTCAGCGCCAAGGCCGGCATCGCCGACCCGACCAGCAAATCATTGGGGATCACGGTTTTCGATTACAACAATGACGGCTGGCCCGACCTCTTTGTCGCGAACGACACCCAGCCGAATAAGCTCTACCGCAACAACCGCAACGGGACCTTTACAGAGGAAGCGGTCTCTGCAGGCGTAGCGTTCGGCGAGGACGGCGTCGCGCGCGGCGCCATGGGAGCGGATTCCGGAGACTATGACCGCTCTGGCCGTGCTCACTTATTGGTCGGCAACTTTTCTAACCAGATGCTGGGACTTTACCACAACGAGGGCACCGGCCTTTTTGTGGACGAGGCGCCATCGTCGACTGTCGGACGCGCCAGCCTGTTGAGTCTCGCATTCGGCGTTTTCTTTTTTGACTACGACCTCGATGGCTATCTCGATATCTTTGCCGCCAACGGGCACATCGAGGAGGAGATCGGACGCGTACAGCCCAAGATTCAGTACCGCCAGCCTCCCCTCCTTTTTCGCAACACCGGCAAGGGTAAGTTCGAGAACGCCACTCCCGAAATGACTCCCGAGTTCAGACGGCCGGTAGTCGCCCGCGGCGCTGCTTACGCGGACTTCGATCATGACGGCGACGTGGACTTGCTCGTCACCACCAATGACGGCCCTGCCTATCTATTCCGCAACGATGGCGGCAATCGTAACCATTGGCTCTCGATCCGTACCGTAGGCACGAAGTCCAATCGCGACGGTATCGGCGCCATAGTGCGGGTCCAGAGCAACTCCGGCAAGCAATGGAATCGCGTGCGCAGCGGCTCCAGCTACTGCTCGCAGAGCGACCTCGCGCTGACTTTCGGCCTGGGAGGGGACACAGCGGCCACCGTCATCGAGATCGATTGGCCGAGCGGAACGGTGCAGAAGCTGGCCAATATTCCGGCCAATCAATTCCTGACCATCGACGAAACCCGTGGCATCCTTCCTGCGCAAAACACGCGAGGTGCGGTGTCTAACCACTAAAGGTGGAGACCGACCGTTGTCAGCCGGAGTCGAGCTATGAAACGCAGAGCACTGCTTAAGACCGGGCTAGGTGCTATTGGCGCGGGTTTGCTTACATCGAGACCAGGAAGAGGCGCGGATGATCTGTCGCAGTATCTCTGCCCTCCAGATGGAGCGGCCATTCCGCTGGGGGCGATCACCAGCCCTGCGTCGCGGCCCTTCGCCGAGGAACTGTTCGTCATGCCGGTCAAGCAACCGGTTTCCGGCCCGCTGAACCCGCCTCCCGATCCCGCCGCGCACCAGCTATGGGATCAGTATCAACCGAAGAAGCTCTACACTATCTACGAACAGGAGTTCCAATGGCAGTATCACCCAGATCCGCCGTATAATTCCGGAAGCTGGGGTTGGGGATTCGATGGCATTACTCCCGGTCCAACGTATCACGCGTGGTACGGTGAGCCGATTCTGGTGCGCCGCTTCAACAGTCTTCCGACGGTCGGCACGAGCAAAGTCACGTTCGCGCTGCCTTCGACCACCAGCCACTTACACAACGGCCATACCGCGTCTGAAAGCGACGGCAACCCGCAGGACTGGATCGACTCCGGAGAGTTCTGGGACCACCATTATTGCTGCTTCCCCTCCAACCACGAGAACGAAGAGAAGCTGACCACGCTGTGGTATCACGACCATCGCATGGACTTTACGGCGGCCAACGTGTATGCGGGTTTATCGGGTTTCTTCCTCTTCTTTGACGACCAGGATTCCAACGACGAGAACGACACGAAAGCGGGCGCGTGGCGCCTCCCGAGCGGCGATTATGACGTGCCCTTGATGCTGCACGACGTGCTGTTCGACGCCAACGGACAGGTGGTCTTCGACCCCTTCAACACCGACGGCATTCTGGGTGACAAGTACACCGTCAATCGGAAGATTCAGCCCTTTTATAGAGTGGCCCGCCGTAAGTATCGCTTCCGCATCTGCAACGGCGGCCCATCACGCTTCTACCAGTTGTTCCTCAAGGGGCGCGATCGCGACTACAACTTCACCGTCATCACCAGCGACGGCAACGTGCTCACCGAACCGGTGGAGGCAACCAGTGTTTATCTGAGCGTGGCCCAGCGCGTCGACGTGGTAATCGATTTCGCTCAGTTCAATGCGGGCGAATCCCTGTACCTCCAGAACCGCCTGCTGCAGACCAACGGCAAGGGGCCGACCGAGCGCATGACGGATCCCGGCCTCGACGATAGTATCCTCCGCTTCGACGTGACCGGCGAGCGCGTGCCGGATCCGAGCAGGATTCCGGCACGCCTGCGTAATCTTCCCAAAACGGACATGAGCCAGGTGCGGCGCCGTCGGACGTTCGTCTTCGACTACAACGGAGGGCTGTGGACCATCAATGGCCAGGTTTACGACCCCAATCGTGTCGATGCCAAGATCGAGCAGGGCACCGCGGAGATCTGGACGCTCCGCAATCAGGGCAAGAACTGGTCGCATCCGATCCATAGCCATTTCGCCGAGTATCACCTGCTGGAAGTCAACGGTGTGCCACTGGGGCCGCTGTCCGACACTCAGATCCAAACACCGTTGACCAAAGGCCAACCGGCCCCTGACAGCCATCCCGAGTACGACGTCATTGTGACCTCGCGGCACGATCAGCACCGGGTTTACCAAAGCACGGCGGAGCACAAGAAGTTTGTCGCCGAGGTATTCATGGGTGGTCGCCGGCGCGACATCGCCACTTTGAATCCTTCGGACGAGTTGGTGGTTTATACGAAATGGGACGATTTTCTGGGCAAGTACGTGATGCACTGCCACAACGTTGTCCACGAAGACCACGCCATGATGATCCGTTGGGACATTGTCCTCCCTGGGCAGGGCGATTTGGCGACGGACGAAATAAAGAGGGCGGCTGACCGCATCAAGAATCCGCCGGTCATCCCCCACCTGGAGGAGCGGCCGCGCAGCGCCACCGAGCAAGAGGGTGTGCAGCCACCCAAGGCGCCGGCGGTCAAGTAAAGAGGAAACCACAGTGAACCAGAAGAAGCCAGCAGCCGGCGCCTGTGTCAAGCCGCCCCGAGGCCCGAATTCAGATTACTTCCCGAACGTGGTAGTCATGACGCACGAGGGCCGCCGCGCCCTGTTCTATGACGATCTGCTCTGCGGCAAGACGGTGATAGTTCATTTTTTCTCCACGCGTGACAAGACCGCAGGCGGGCTCGCGGAACATCTCTCCAAAGTGCAGCCCTACCTCGGGGCACGTGTGGGCCGTGACGTCTTTCTGTATTCCATCACGACCGATCCTCTGTACGATAAGCCCGCTGTCCTCGAAACTTTTGCCGCGAAAGTGGAGGCACAGCCAGGCTGGTTGTTTCTGACGGGCGAGTCCCGCTCAATCGAGTTGTTGAAGTCCAGGCTCTTTGCGAGCGCCGACGCCCACCACCATACCGGCACCCCGGAGGAGGACTGCTCACTGGGCATGCTGCGCTACGGCAACGAAGCGGCGGGGCTATGGGGTACAGCGCCCCTCAATTCTTCGCCCGAATGGATTGCGCAGCGCCTCTCCTGGGTCATGTCGCGACCCAAGCCGGAAACGGTCGAATTCAAACGCCGTGGGCCCTTGCCCTTGCAGCCGGCTGTCGCCCCCGGAGCAGGGAAATGAGACGCCTCTCAGTCGCTAACCGTGGGGCAGGTCGCAGCCCAATGTGTCTGAAACTTGCATTTTTGCCGCCGCGAGCGAAGTTTGGCCGCAGTTTCTGGAGAACCCTCTGTTCGATCCTAGGCGCGGCCGCCATCCTGTCCACGGGTTTGCAGATGTCACGTGGTCAGCAGCCGTGCCCGTCAGCCTACTACCCTCATAATCAGCCGCATGTTGCGCCCTCCACAGTGACCGTAAGTCCGGACGGACTGACTACCACAGTGGTCACCGGCCAGAGCATCTTCCCGCCCTGCAACCCGATCGCTCAGTGCGACCCCTGGCTGTTTCCGCCCGGCACGAACCTCCTGCCGACCGTCTACACCAACGTCTGCGACGGCAAAGGCGTCGAGATGCCGAATACGCTGCCTTCGACACCCTCGATACCGTACAACTTGCTTGACAGTGTCTCGAAACCCACCATCATCAACCCAAGCGGGGATCCCACGAACACGCTATCCCCACAGGATGATCTCCGCTTCGTGGTCTTTAACGCGATTCTCACTAACGCCGAGGCGCTCCAAAAGGGAAATCTGTCCCCTGCCCAGTTCGCGCAGAGGACGAGCGCCATCGAGACCTCCATCAGCTTCGGTCTCGCCATGCTCGAGGGGAATACAACCTATCAGGTATCCGGCAAGACAGTGAAATTCACCCGCCCCTACGCCGGGTTTCCATTGTTGCATTACACCGCCGGGAATCGGGTCAAGAAGGTCGACCCCACGACTCACAACGTCGATGTGCACCAGATCTGGTACGACACCCATATCGAGTCCGACACGGCTTATCTCGACGTGCGAGGCGTTGCAGGCGTGCCATGGACCATCACGTATACGGTGGATGTGCTCAACCGCGGGCACGACGACTTCTCGCCCTACGTGATGTATTTCGACGACCCGACGCTCTCCCCGTCGGGCCAGGCGCCTATGCCGTATGTGGGCATGGACCAGGCATTCTACAACATGGAAGACGGCACCCGGACCATCTTCAAGGTGAAGATGGCCCCTGGGAAGTATTTCAACCTGGTCTACAACTGGGGTTGGCGGGCCCATCCGCCGCGAGTCCAGGTGATCGAGAATGCCTGCAAGACAACGCCGTTCAATCCTCCAGCCCCGACCGCGGATTGTGCCACCGCTCCCGGTACCCTGGTGTCGTTCGAGCGCAATGTCTTCTTCCAGAGCGGCAACCTCGATAAGGCATACGCGATCGGCAAACTCAGCCGCTATGCGCCCGCCAAGCGCATTTGGCTTATCCTGCATGACACACATGATGCTCTCGCGAAGAAGGATTATAGCCGCATTATTGACTTTTTTCGCAGCGACCGCGATGCCGATGGCCAGCCGGGCGTGGCGAGGCAGGCATGGGACGACTGGCGCGATCGAACCCGGCTTCCCCGCGGCCTCCCTAAGAGTGTCATGGACGCGATCGCCGCCGACAAGGACTCCGACCTTTCACTGGTTTATCTGAACAACACGATTTACGCTTATTTCACGGACGGCAGCCGGATGGATTTTCCCAAGTGGACCGTTCGGGGTACCTGGCTCAAAGTTGCACTCTATAACGGAGACTACTTCGATCACGGCTACCAGAATGTGGACTTCGGCGGCGGACGCGGCTGGGAGAACCAATTCAAATCCTCGGTCGCGGTGGGCGGCTCGGGTTGCTGGTTCACTTTCGGTCGCAATTATTGGTCGATGAACATTCCTCCTACCGCTCCGGTATTGGCGGGCAACAGGATTCCCCAAACCGTCACCGTGCCGGCAGCTACGCCGTCCACGACCGGCGACGATCAGTTCGGCGTCCATAAAGTCCAGATCCTCTATAATTACGAGCCGTCGCACAGGCTGAGGTTCTATCAGTTCGATCCAGTGCACCATGATGTCGCCATATTCTCCGTCCACTAGAACTTGTCGACTCGCGCACCGGCTGCTGCCACTCGTGTGGTCGGTATCCTTTCTACACGCTCAGCACACGGAAACCTACACGCATTCGGTCCACGACTATGCGCCGCCTCCGGTCCGCCTTATCGACACCACCGGCCACGCTGTGAAGTTCGACGCGGTGCTGGGCGCCCCTGGTCCTGTGGTGCTCCAGTTCATTTTCACCAGTTGCACTACCATTTGCCCGATCCTCACCGCTACCGTCTCCGCTGCCCAGAACCAGTTCGGGCCGGACGTTCGCATCGTCTCGATCTCCATCGACCCCGAGAATGATACTCCGGCGCGCCTTGCCGAATACGCCGCTCGATTTCGTGGACGGCGCGAATGGATGTTTCTCACCGGAACGCAGAAAGACGTTACTGCCGTGCAACGCGCGTTTGATGCTGCCGATGAGAACGGCAAGATGAATCATCTGCCGCTTACGTTCCTCCGCGCCGCGCCCGGTGCGCCGTGGGTGCGTCTCGAAGGACTGACCAGCGCCGCCGATCTTCTCGCGGAGTATCGTCGTGTGGTCGCGCGGTAGCCTCGTGTGGTTTGAACTGCTGCTGCTCATCACGAGCAGCGCGGACGCGTCCGATCTCGAGGCCGGTAAGCGCCTTTATCGGGAGGGATCCCTGCTCTCCGGCGATGCCCTTCAAGCTATCGTGTCACACGACGTCCCGGTAACAGGGAGCCAGTGGCGATGTGAGACCTGCCATGGACGCAGTGGGTTGGGCGGCGTCGAAGGCGGTACTCTCGTCCCGCCCATCACTGCGGAGGTTCTCTTCGACCCGCTGGCGCTGAGAAAAGAGGATCAATTCGCGAATCTATTTGAGGAAAGGGAGACGTTGCAGTTTCGAGCCGCGGTGCGCAACCCGCGGTCGCGCCCTCCCTATACCGAGTTAACTCTGGCCACAGCGCTGCGCCAGGGCGTGGACCCGGCGGGCCACCCGCTCGATCCGGCCATGCCGAGATATCGTCTGAGCGATCAGGATCTGGCGAACCTTTGTGCTTACCTCGAATCCCTGGGTCGCACGCCGCCTTCGGGGATTGACGACACGACCATTCATTTTGCGACCGTGATTACCGAGGGAGTCGTCCCGGCCGACCGCGAGTCGCTCCTGTCGATACTCGAAGCCTGGTTCCAGCAGAAGAACCGCGAGGCCGACTATCAGAAGGAGAAGCGAGGTCGCGCTGCCTGGGATAAGGAGGACGTTTTCCGGACTTCACGGCACTGGACGCTGGATGTCTGGGAGCCCAAAGGTCCCGAGGAAACCTGGACTCAACAGCTTGCGGCGTTTCAGCAGCGGCGGCCCGTGTTCGCTATGATCGGTGGTTTCGCTGCCGGACCCTGGCAACCCATCGCGGACTTTTGCGATCGTTTCGAGATTCCCTGCCTCTTTCCCGCAACCGCACTTCCGGCACGAACTCCTGAGCGAGGCTACAGTGTGTACTTCTCGCCAGGACTTCCTGGAGAGGCGGGAGTACTGGCCGCATACTTGCGTCAAAGCGGCGTCAACTCTACTGGCGTGTTGCAGGTTTACCGGGACTCCTTTCCCGCTCGCGCCGCCGCAGAAGCATTTCGGGCTGCCTTCCCGGGCGTTGCTGGACAGCCGCTTCCTCCCGGCCCTGCGCCGCCTGCCGGGTACTGGCGAACGCTCATTGCCGGAAAGCGCCCTGGCAGCCTCGTGGTTTGGGCTGGAGAGGACGATCTCCGAAACTTCGACTGCGCCGCGACGCGACTTCCTGTTTACCTCTCCGCCACCTTGTTGTCCGACGCAGCACGGATGGCACCGTGCGGCTCTGTTTACCTGACATATCCTTACGAGCTGCCCGATAGGGGCTCCACGAATCGCGTCCGGATGAGAAACTGGCAACTCTCACGGGGAATATTACCGGCTGATGAACGCATACAATTGAATACGCAATTCGCCGTGTCGCTGCTCGATTACTCCCTGGCTCACCTTCGCGGCAGGTTCTCGAGAGATTACCTTTTGGAAACCATCGAACGTGAGACCGAGAACGCCCCCAACCCCGGTGTGTTTCCCAGCCTCGCCTTGAGCGCGGGTCAACGCGTCGCCTCCAAAGGCGCATATATCGTGCGCCCCGGGTTGACTCTGTCCGGTGTTCGCCCTGTTTCGGAGTGGATCGTCCCGTAACGTTCCGATGCAAATCGCCGGCACCGCCTTGTCTTAAATACGAAAGAACGGCGCGCGATTTGTTTACGCTACCTTGTAAAAATGGCTAACGGTTGGGAGGTGAGAATGAAGACGCTCTGGTTCCGCTATACATTGGTTGTGACGATGGCCGCCGTGAGCTTCGCTGTGGTGCATGGCCTCGCGAAAGACCCTCCTAAGGCCGAACTGGTTCTGAAGGATTCCGCGGGCGAGCGCTCCCGGCTCAGCGACCTTCGCGGCAAAGTCGTAGTATTGAACTTTTGGGCGACGTGGTGCGGTCCCTGCAAGGCCGAGTTGCCGCTGCTGGTCGAGGCGGAAAAGAAATATGCTCCGCGTGGAGTTGTTTTCATCGCCGCGTCCCTGGATGAGCCGAAGAGCCGGCCGCGAATTCCAGAGTTCCTGGCAAATTACCACGTCGGCTTCCCGGTCTGGGTCGGTGCAAACTCTGACGACCTGGACCGGCTCGGAATGGGACCGGCGGTCCCAGCCACCGCTCTAATCGGCGCGGAGGGCCGCATTGTATTTCGCCTTCTGGGCCAGATGCGCGAAGAGGAACTCCACGAGCGCCTCGACTGGCTCACCGGTCCCAAAACCGGGCCACCACCGAGTTCGCTCATCAAGCACCTAGAAGATAAGTGATCCCGGCGCCACCGGATGCTCTATGACGAGACACTTGCAAGGGCGTGTCGGGGTAGTGTTTGTTGGTGCACTGGCGGTCATCGTCCACGCCCAACTGAGCCAGCCGGACCAGGTGAAGTTACAGCAGCATCGTAACCTCGGTAAGGCATTTTACGAGAACCCTACCACCCAGAAAGAGGCCCTCGACGAGTTTCGCCGGGCGATCGAACTGGCTCCAGGTTCCGCTCGCGAACAGCTCAATTACGGTCTCGCGCTCCTGCGCGCCGGTGACACTGAAGACGGAATCGTGCAACTCGAGAAGGTGCAGAGGCTCGATCCTAAACTCCCGCACACCTGGTTCAATCTCGGCATCGCATACCAGAAGCAGGGCGATTACGATCGGGCGGTTACGCAGTTTCAGAACTTTGCCGCGCTCGTTCCGAATGAGCCGGTGGCCCACTATCACCTCGGCACTCTGAACAAGTTAAGAGAGGATGTGGCCGCTGCCGCGAAGGAATTCGAGACTGCGCGTGATCTGGACCCTCGCCTGGCGGCGCCTCACTTCCAGTTGTATGGCATCTATCGCCAGCAAAATCGGCCGGACGAGTCGGCAGCCGAGATGCGCATCTTTCAAGGCTTGAAGAAACAACAGGAGGGCGCGGCGGTTCACGAGGACATGGACTGGTGTGCGTATGCCGAGATTTATGATCCGATCGACTTTGCTCCGCCGGCTCCTCTCCCCGCCGCAGTCTATCGCGACGAAAAGATCGGCGAAGGTTTTTCCGGCGTAACCGCCCTTGCCCTGGATGGCGGTCCCCGCGCCAGTCTGATCGCCTGGTCTCGGGAGAAGGTGGTTGTATTTCTGAACGGCGCAAAGGCCATGAGTGACTCCGGCCTCGAAGATCTCCATGACGTACTCTTCATTGCCCCCGGAGACTTCGATAACGATGGGCTTCCGGACCTTTGCATCGTCACTGCCGGTTCCGTGCTCCTCTATCACAATGTCAGTGGCAAGTTCGTCAAACATGCTGTGCTCGCCGAGGGTAGCTACCGCAAAGCTGTGTGGATGGATTTCGATCATGACTATGACCAGGATCTCTTCCTGATCGGCAATGAGTCCAAACTGCTGCGCAACAACGGAGCCGCAGGGTTCAGCGACGAAACCAGACGTTTCCCGTTCGCGGCCGGCCGCGCGCTCGACGCGGTACGCTTCGACCTGGAGCCGGACACCCCGGGCTTCGATCTGGTGGTCTCCTACGAGAATCGCAGCGGTGTCCTGTATCGCGACGCCCTTGGTGGCGCTTACCACGCAGTCGACATCGACTCGCTCCCGGCTGGCGACTCACAACTCAAGGCCTTTGACTCCGACGGGGACGGTCGCACCGATTTGGCGGCTGGCCCCGATTTGCTGCTGCTCAATAAGGGAGGGTCGTTGCAGCGCGCTTCCGTCCCGCCATCCGACCTGTCCCTGGCAGTGGATTTAACCGGTAAAGGGCGGATCGACCGCGTGCGCATCGCCTCGGATTCCGCCCTTGTGATCGCGCACGAGATCTCCTCAAACTATGGCAACTGGATTGAAATCGCACTCACGGGCGTGAAGAACCCTAAGCTGTCGTTGAACGCGAAGGTGGAGATCAAGGCTGGCAATCGCTATGCGAGGGCAACCTACGACGGTACACCGCAGATCTTCCGTCTCGGCGATCGCGCGACCGTCGAAACCGTGCGCATCACCTGGCCGAACGGCTTGATTCAGAACGAAATCAACCCGGTCATCAATCGCCTGCTCACTTTCAGAGAGGCGCAGCGCCTATCCGGCTCCTGCCCGATGATTTTCACCTGGAACGGAACGGGATTCGAGTTCATCACTGACGTCCTAGGTGTCGCTCCACTTGGCGCGAGTTCGGGAGACGGCGTATTTTTCCCCGTCGATCACGACGAGTATGTGACTATTCCCGGCGAGAAGCTCGTACCACGCGATGGGCAATACGAAATCCGGGTCACCGAGGAATTGCGCGAGGTTTCCTATCTCGACCAGATCCGGCTGATCGCCCTGGACCATCCGGCCCAGATCGGGTTTGTAACCAACGAGAAGTTCAAATCGCCGCCGTTCCCTGAATTCCGGCTGTACGGGACCGGCCGCAGGATCTATCCCATGGCGCGTGATACCAACGGTGCGGACGTCTCTTTCGCATTGCGCAAGCAGGACCGCGTTTATCCGGATGCCTTTCGGCGGGACGCCTCCGGAGTAGCCGAACTGCACCATCTGGATCTCGATTTTGGCTCCGCGGCTCTGGCGAATCGCGCGGTCCTGGTTCTGCACGGGTGGGTGGATTGGGCGGATGGTAGCACCTTCCTGGCTGCCGCTCAAGCGCATCGTGATCTGGCATTTCCTTATCTTCAGGTGAGAGACGCAACCGGCAACTGGAAGACCGTCATCGAAGATATGGGCATTCCTGCCGGTAAACCCAAGACCATGGCTGTGGATTTGACGGGCAAGTTCCTGAGCGCTTCCCGTGAAGTGCGGATCGTCACCAACCTCTGTGTCTACTGGGACGAAATCTTTCTCGTAGAGGGCAACGATCCCCCGCCGGCGCGAACGACGTCTCTGTCCCTCACCGCTGCCAATTTGCACTTCCGCGGCTTCTCGAAAGCGACGATCGATCCTCAACGGAAGCAGCCCGAGCAGTTCGACTATCAGACCGTCAGCCCCACCTCAATGTGGAACCCGACCCCCGGGAACTATACTCGATACGGCAACGTAGGCGAGTTGCTGGCGGAAATCGATGACCGGATGGTTATTATGGGCTCTGGTGATGAAGTGGCGCTACGCTTCGATCCTGGCCGCCTGCCGCCTGTGCCTGCAGGCTGGCGCCGCGACTTTCTGCTACTGGTGGACGGCTGGGCGAAAGATGCCGACGCCAATACGGCTTTCTCGCAATCCGTTCTGCCGCTGCCGTTTCATGCCATGGCCCGGTATCCATACCGGGGCAACGAGATCTACCCGCGGGATGCGGCCCATCTGGAGTACTTGCGCGAATACGTCACCCGCCCCGCGCTGCGGTTAATCCGATCCTTGACCGACTGAGGAATCGCCTGTAGCGACCATCAGGCGCGAAATCTCGCTCTTCCGCTGTCTATATAGAACCAGGAATGCGTCTGACGGCTCACCTTGTTCATCTCCGGCCGCTGGTGTTCATTGCGCTACTACTTGTGGGCTGGCAACTCGCCGTGAGCCGTCAACCGGGCCACCTTTTACCCGGCCCCATTCAAGTGCTGAGCGGGTTCGTCGAACTGCTGCAGCGCGGTCTACTGATGAAGTACATTGTCGCGTCGCTGTTCCGGGTGACCTGGGGGTTCTCAGTGGCCGCGATAATCGCCATCCCGGGGGGCCTGATGATCGGTTGGTACAGGCGTACGGAGATGGCCCTGAATCCGTTGATTCAGATACTGCGGCCAATTTCTCCACTGGCGTGGATTCCGATTTCTATCTTGTGGTTCGGGGTCGGCGATTTGGCGGCAATCTTCCTGATCTTCCTTGCGTCACTTCTTCCTCTGACGTTGACAGCCGTGAATGCCGTGGAAAGCGTCCCGGCCGTATACGTAAATGCGGGACGCAATTTCGGACTGAGCCCGGCCGGATTGGTATACCGGGTGCTCTACCCGGCAGTGATTCCGCGCCTGATCATCGGACTTCGCATCACCCTGGGCGTCGCCTGGCTGGTAGTGGTTGCGGCGGAGATGATCGCGGTAAACTCCGGCCTGGGTTTTCTGATTGTCGACGCGCGCAATGCGGGCAACCGCTACGACCTGGTAGTCGCCGGCATGGTCACGATTGGAATCATCGGATTAATGTTGGACACCGGCATGCGATCCCTTGAGCGGATCCGATCGCTCCGCTGGGGCTACTCGGAGGACTAATGCTGCTGCCGGCAATCGCTCTCGCTTCGCGAGCGGTCGAAACAAAGTTACAGGCGGAAGACGTCAGCATGATCTTCCGCCGTGACGGCAAGAGCACACACGTCCTCGAGAACGTCAATCTCGAAGTCGGGAAGGGCGAATTCCTGTGCCTGCTAGGACCCTCGGGTTGTGGAAAATCGACGCTGTTGAATATCGTTGCAGGGTTCCTGGAACCTTCGCACGGCGAGGTCAGAATCGATGGCGCGATCGTAAAAGGGCCGGACCCGCGCCGAATCTTCGTGTTTCAGGAGCGCGGCGTTTTTCCCTGGTTGACGGTAGAAGGGAACATCGGCTTTGGACTTTTCAAGCTGTCCCGCGCGGAACGGGAAGCGCGTATCGCACATTACGTCAAACTGGTCGGGCTCGGCGGCTTCGAGAAAGCGTATCCGCAGGAGCTTTCGGGCGGAATGAAGCAGCGGCTGGAGGTTGCCCGTGCCTTGGCGGTGAACCCCGACATGCTGTTCCTCGACGAGCCGTTCGGGGCGCTCGACTCGATAACCAGAATGATCATGCGGTGCGAACTATTACGTATCTGGGAAGCGGAACGGAAGACAATCGTGTTTGTGACGCACGACATCGACGAGGCTGTGCAACTGTCTGATCGGGTAGCGGTGATGAGTGCGCGTCCGGCGAGAATTCAGCGAATTGTGGAGATTGATATTCCGCACCCGCGCGATATCAGTTCACGGCGCTATCTGGAGTTACGCGACGGCATTATCACTGAGATTGGACTGGCGCATCGGATATGACTTCGCTCGTGCACGCACCCAGATGGGAGCGATATTTCTGGCCAACACTAACGGCTATCTTTTTCCTGGCTCTATGGCATTTGGGAGTGAAGTGGTCGGGATCGAAGGTGTTCCCATTGCCGCTCGAAGTGCACAAGCGCGTCTCCGAGTTGGCGCACAAGGGGCTGTTGGTGAGATATGCCGGGGATTCGTTGCGCCGCGTGGCCCTAGGGTTTTCCGCTGCGGTCACCTTGGGAATCCCGGCCGGGCTGACGTTAGGCTGGTATCCCGCGGCCGCTCAAGTGGTGAATCCGGTCATTCAAATGGTGCGGCCGATCAGCCCGATCGCGTGGATTCCGATTTCGATCGTGTGGTTCGGAGTAGGCGACGCAAGCGCTATTTTCCTCATTTTTCTGGCGGCGTTCTTTCCTATCCTGGTGGCGACCATGAACGGTGTACGAAGTGTGCCGTCGATGTTCCGGCAGGCTGGGCGCAATTTTGGTTTAGGCCCGGTGAAGCTGTTGGCTAAAGTGATATTCCCTGCCTCATTGCCACAAATCATCATCGGTTTGCGGATCGCACTGGGAATTGCGTGGCTCGTGCTGGTCGCGGCGGAGATGATTGCTGTCGATTCAGGGTTGGGTTACCTGGTAATTGATGCGCGTAACTCCGGGAAGCGCTACGATCTGGTGATCGCGGCCATGCTGTTAATCGGACTGATTGGCCTGGCGCTCGACACCGCGTTCCGACAACTCGAAACGCTCAAGGCTATCCGCTGGGGATTTCGACGTGAGTCTTAAAACGCGCACGATCTCGTTAGCGGTGGGATGGCTTGTGCTGATTACGCTGTTGCACGCGTATCTGAACGTTAATTGGCCCTCCATTCTGAACGACTATCGTCCGGTGAAGCAACGCAAGTTCAATGTCGCGTATATTCCGGTAACTTGTCACTTGGCATGCCCGGTGACGGACTATATCTCAAAGTTCTCTGCGGCGGGTCAGATCTTTTTGCCGCGCATGTTCCAAGGGTTTCCGGAAATAAAAGAAGCGCTGATTTCAGATAAGATGCAGGCCGCGTTCATCGTGGCGCCTCTGGCGATTGCCTTGAAGGCGCAAGGCGTGCCGATCAGGATTGTGTACTTAGGGCACCGTTACGGCAGCGCTTTTGTGGTGCGGAACGACGGTCCAATCAAGACTTTCGCGGATGTGCGGGGGCGGGTCGTGGCGATCCCGAGCCGGTTTTCGGATGAACGGCTAATCGTGTTCCGGGCGATGAAGGCGTGGGGGATCCGGCCGAGCGAGATCAGAATGGTGGAGATGGCGCCGCCGGACGTGGCGGGCGCCCTCGCGGCAAAGGCGATTGACGCCTTCTCCATGGGCGAGCCTTTTCCATCACAGGCCGAGATGGGCGGCTTCGGACGAGTGCTCTTTCAGGCCCGGGAATACTGGCCGGACTACATGTCTTGCGTGCTGGTGGTACGCCAGAATCTAATCGATACGCGACCGGATGCGGTCCAGGTTCTGGTGGATGGAATTGCACGGTCGGGACTCTGGCTGGAGAAGGGCAAACCGAATCGCGAGAGTGCGGCGGACTTCGTTGGCCGGTTTTACTACAACCAAAAACCCGCGCTCCTTCAGTGGGCACTCACCAAGCCGACGACTCGCGTGATGTACAGCCCCCTGGCGCCGCGCAAGGCGGACTTTGACCTGGTGCGCGATCTGATGATCGAGACGGGAGTGTTGGAGCGAAAAATCGAGTTCGAGGAATACACCGATACGCGCTTCGCGGATCGGGCGAGCATTCTGACCGCCTGGAAGTATGTGCCGGGCACGGCAACAGCACAATGAGGAAGACTACAGATGGATAGAAGGAATTTCCTTTGCAAAATAACCGCTACGATGGCGGGAACGGCGGCACTCGAAGGCTCGGAGCGCGAAGCCATTAAAGAATTGCGCAGCGTTACTTACCATGTTGCGGGCTTCACGTGTATCACATGCGCGGTGGGACTGGAGGTTATGCTGCGAGGTTTGAGAGGTGTGGCGCGGGCGAACTCAAGCTACCCGGCGAACACGGTCCTGATCGAGTTCGATGGAAGGATGATCACGGAGAAGACGATCAGGGGGTTTATCGGGAAATGCGGGTTTTCGGTTGATGAAAACGTCTGAGACAGGAAGTTAGCGAAGGCTCCGCAATCAAACTCCTATCGCCCTCGCGACTTCGCGGAATTGCAGATACGGCTCGAGGGCGAACGGATCCAGATACTTCCATTCGTAAAGGTCTTTGGACCCGGCATACGGAGCGTAGGCGGCGCGCATTTTCTCCGGATCGAACTCCGTATTGCGCAGTTTCAGGCGGGAAACGAAAGCGGAGTTGAGAAGTACCTCGCGATCGTTCAATACCACCGCATGAACATGCGCGATGATGTAGCGCGCGAACTCCATAAGCCGTTCGGTCTGCCCTTCAATCACCATCTCCGCTTCTTCCGGCGTCAGACCGACGTCGTAGAAAAGCTTCTCCGAGTGGGACAGTGGCAGCAACTGGTAGAAATCGATCAGTTGGCGCGAGGTGCGCGTACCCTGTGTTTTCTTCCATTGGAAGAACGTGGTCAGCAGTTGCTGAAGGTTGCGGTTGATAGGGCCGAGCAGTGAGTACTTGCGGAGATGAAACAGCATAAAGCGTTCATCGGTGAACAGCCCGTTGATGAACGGCAGAACGAAGAATCCGAAGTAGACTGCAAGCTCCCAGGTGTATTTCAGCGTATACGGCTCCTGATCGCCCAGGCAATCATAGCTAATGGCGTACGAGGGCACATAGGATTCGTACATCACCCGCATGATCTGCTCGAAGAGGCGGCATTTCGATTCGAGTGCCGGTTGGTCGTGGGCTTCGATCGCATTGGCGATCAGCGTGTTGTGGATTGCGATGAGGTCGCTGCCCGGGCTGTACAGCGGATCTGAAAAACGCCCTGCTTCGCCGGTGAGCGCCCACCGGTCGGGACTGATAGTTTGCCCGGCGTCGTAAGAATAGTCGAGGAGCCGGCCCTCGTCGAGCACCTTTCTGTGCGGAAGGTCGCGCTGGAACAGCGGCCACTTTCTGCAAACATAATCGAGCATCTTGCGCGCATTCGAGACCTCGTCGGCCGAAAGCACGCGATGGTCATAGACCAGGCCGAGGCTGGTTTTCCCGTGTAGCGGAATCACCCAGAACCACATTCCTTCAGCGCAGAAATGATTGGTGGCGAGGAAGAATGGAAAATGCCCTTGCTTCCGGCGGTCGACATTGTTGATAACGGTCTCCCGCGGCCGGTCAGTCAACTTTTCTACATTGACTAACCCGTCGACCCAGCACCAGGTCGAGCCGTGGCGGATCGGGTTTTTTCGTGCCAGCCCGAGCTTGCGTTTCAGGAATCCGCCCCGACCGGATGAATCCACAATCCAGCGGCAGCGCACTTCCCGGCCCGAGTAGCGGACCACGTGGTCGGCATCCTTCGAGAACTCGACGTCCAAATCGCGGACACCACCGGCCAACTGGAACCTTGGGTCCCTGCTGTTGACTTCGAGTAAGTGAGCTTCCAGTACGTTGCGATCTAGCTGGTAAGTCGGGATGTTCGAACCCAGCCGGATGAAGGAGCACGAGTAGTCTTCCAGATCGGTGTTCGCCGATTCACAAGTTTTCCATTGGAAGCGCAGATTGTACTTGAGATAGTGATTCAACTGCAGATGCTCCTCGAGATCGAGCACCTTTCCCAGGTAAAATCCGCCCAGTTGCACCAGCGACTCGCCGACCTTTTGCGTTGAACCCGGCACTACGCTTCGTTTATCGAGCAGCAGCACCGTCCGCGATGTGGAGAGCAGCAGTTGACGGGCAAGCGTAAGGCCCGCCAGTCCAGCGCCGATGATGACGACGTCATAGTGATTGGCCATGGAGTGTGCATTACTGACAATCTAATCGTCAGAATTTGCGGCTGCAAATTCGATCGGCGTCGTTGTCTATCTCTCGTGCAATCACCAGTCCTTCTGCATGTTGAATGGGGATCGGTACGCGACCAAACCGGCTCGCGAATCGATCAATCGAGTGATCCGCGTACGCTGATCTACGATGCGACCGGGCTCCCGTTAACGGCTGCGGACGGGCACACTCTCGCCGTTGGCGAGTTCCGTGCCGCCTCCGGCGGGATCTCCGTCAAATGCCAGAATTCCGCTACCACCACGCTGTTGGTGCTTGCCGGGTTGATTCCCAACAGCAAGTATTCGCTTGCCCTGGCGATGATCGGCCCTACCGGGCAGGCCACCATGGGCGTGCCCAGTGACGATCCGAGCGCTAGCCAGTTCACTACGGACCAGTTCGGTCAGGCGGAAGTGTTTGTCTCCCGGAACGGTCCATGTTATCTGGCTGATGACCTGATGACCGTCATGCAGGCGCCCATCGCCCAAATTCTCGGCCTATTTCATTTCACGGCCGGAAACCCGCCGGGTGATGTCACCGTACCCCAATTCTCTTTCACGTTTGCCCGTCTCATGCGGTTGCCGAACGAAATCCGCGACGCTAAAGGCAATATGATCGCACCCGCCACGCCCGACAATACTCCGCTGTTTGAATACCGAAAAGGGAATCCGGTGACGGCGCCGAAGAGCACCGGGGGCGCTCAGATTACGCTGGGCGAATTCAAGCAGGTGACCGGATCGATTGAGGCAAAGTGCCTGCAGGGGGGCACCCATGTCGGGATCACCCTGAGCGGCCTCATCCCCATGGGCGTGTATACCATCTGGATCGCGAAGCCCGACCCCACCAATATGGCCAATATGCTGGGCTTCGGCGCGCTGGGAAGCACGGACGGTCTCTCGGGAAATAAGTTCATTGCCGACTCACAGGGCGAAACATTCATCAGCGGCACCAACCCCGGAGGCAATCTCTCCGGCTTCGGCACGATCGCTCCGTGCTGGCTCACCGGCGAGCCGATGGTACAAGTTGCAGGCGTGTACCATATTGACGAGCAGACTCACGGCCCGACGGCGGGCCCTGACGGCACTTACGCGGCGCAATTCGCGTTTGTTTTTGCCCAGCCGCCCAGCGCCCAGCCACCCAGCGCCCAGCCACCCAGCGGGTCGTAGCGGGCCAGGAACGTGTTCACCAGCCGGTATTTTCCCGGTGCTTGCAAATTTCGCTTGGAATCGGGTCTATAAAAGCGCCTGATATTGGGCGACAATTTCTCGCGACTCGAGTCGCGGAAAGCCTAGGAGACCTCATGCCTGGCGAAAGTGGATCCGGGGGAACGGTATCGGATGTTCAAGATATAACGAATCAAATAGCGGCTGTGCAGCAGGATGTAGCCGGCTTGACCAGGGGTCTGTCGGATGGCCAATTGAACTGGAAACCGGACCCTTCCAAGTGGTCCATTGCACAGTGTCTGAGCCACCTTGACAAAGCGGCCATCGAAGACATGGAGACCGTCTCCAAATCGGTCGAGGATGCCAGGAGCCGCGGACTGCTCTCCAACGGTCCGTTCAAATACGGTGCTATCAGCAAATGGTTCGTCAATTCTGTCGAGCCTCCGCCTAAACAGAAATCCAAGGCCAAGCCTGGTTTTCAGCCGGGCGACAACTTCAAGGGCGAGCAGCTCCTACGTGAATTTCAGGAAACCCACGATCGGCTTATACAGACGTATAAGAAGGCAGAAGGCATTGACTTGGTGAAAGCCAAGGCGCGCGGTCCCGTTGGCCCGTTCAATCTTCCGTTGGGCCAGAAAATGCGGCTCACCGCCGTTCACGCCCGTCGCCACGTTTATCAGGCTCGACAAGTCAAGGAGAACCCGAATTTCCCCCGAGCTTAGCCGTGATCCTGAGCCGCAAGGCCTAAGCCGGCTGAAACAGAAGCGATACTGATCCTGCAAATTCCAGGTCCGTGCATTGTCTATCTAGTGAGTCGAACTGATTTGCGACTAACGGGTGAGGTGTCTGTAAATCCGTTGTGCGTGTTTCAGGACGGCCCGCGCGGCGACTCGCATGATGATTAGAGCCCTGATTCTTCGCTTGTTTCACATCTTATTCGTCGCTTTCCGCCACGGATACGGATGTGCTTTCCGCCGAAACATTCCCGGACCGGTCCGACTGCGGATGGCCTTCGAAGAGCTTGGCGGATCGTTTCTCAAATTCGGACAAATGCTGGCCCTACAGCCAGATCTCCTTTCTATTGAATACTGCAACGCACTTTTCGATCTTCTGGATCGCGTTCCTCCGTTTCCTTATGAAGAGGTGGAACGTACTTTCATCGAGGACCTTGGCCGGTCGCCGGACGTCATCTTCGATACTTTTGAGCGGCGTCCCATCGCGGCGGCGTCCATAGGCCAAGTCCATATCGGAATGCTCAACGGCAGAAAGGTTGCGGTCAAGGTACAGCGGCCAACCGTCGAAAAGGACTTCGCCGGCGACATCTGGCTTATGAGCGCATCCGTCAGCATCATCCGGCGGCTTCACCTCAAATTTTTTTACTGGATGATCGAGCCAATGAGCGAGTTCGTCGCCTGGACGCGCGAGGAGTTGGACTACCGCCAGGAGGCCCGATATGCCCGCCAACTTCGCCGCAACTGTGAGACGAATGAGGACGAGCATGTACCCGAAATCTGGTGGGAACTCACCACCAGCCGGATTCTGGTGATGGAGTTTCTGGACGGTATCACGGTACTTGGCTACCTGCGCGCGCTTGAACGGGACGACCGTGCCACCATCGAGCGGCTCGATACCCAAGGTTTCGATTCGCACCTGGTCGCCTCCCATATCATCGACAACTTCCTCGGCGATGTCTTCCGGCATGGGATGTTCCATGCCGACCTCCACCCGGCAAATCTGATGCTGCTGCCCGGCAATGTGGTCGGGTACATCGACTTCGGTATTACCGGCACCATCAGTAGTTACTCCCGGCGCAACCTGGTCGCATTGACTCTTGCGTATACACGTGGAGATGTGCACGCGATGTGTGAAGCCTTCTTCCGGGTCTCGTCGATGGACCAGCGCTCCAACCCGCAGTTGTTCCGGGAGGGTCTTCTGCGATTCTCGAAAGACTGGTACCAGGTGGAGCGTAAGGAACGCCGCTTGCGAAAGAACTTTACCCTGGTGATGCTCGATATGCTGCGCCTGTCGCGCCAGACCGGTATCTGGCCCGAGCGCGACGTCATCAAATACATCCGTTCGGCCATCGCCATCGATGGTTTGATCACCCGCTTCGCGCCATCGTTCGATGTAGGCCGGTACCTGGAAAATGCCTGTGACCGATATCTGAAGTGGCAGGCGAGGCGTGCCCTGCTGACGTACGAAACCTTATCCGGATTCGCTTTGTCCGGCGGCCGGCTGGCACAGACCGGCGCTTTACGAGCGGCAGGTTTCCTTGACCGGGTCATGAATGGCGAACTGAGTGTCGAAGCCCTAGATTCCGATGGGCCCGGTTCGCCAGGACGCCAAACGCTCTATCTTTGCGCCGCGCTGTTCGCGGTGGTTCTCGTGCTGGTAACTGGCCGGGAAGTGCCTCGGCTTGGAATCAATCTGTTCACGGCGGAATCCCTGTTCGCCGTCTCCCTCGTCTGGAAGGTCCTGCATTCCATAAGCAACCTCACCAGCAGTAGTAAGGAGGAAAGAAATGCGTGAATTGACGAGATCTCTGTTCAGTTATGGCTGGGCAATGTCGATGTTCGGAGTGCAGCAGATGGTGAATCTGATTACACCCACAAAACCCGGGCAACCGAATCCTGCGAAGGAAGCGTTCGACCATGTCACGGCCGCCACGACGAACGAGTTCGGTAATGGCCTCCGTCAGACCTTCCAGGCTGGCGACCAAATGCAGAAACAGATGATCGACATGATGTTCGCACCCCTGATGGGAAATTGCGATGGCGCAGAATGGATGCGCAAAGGCGCCGATATGGCGAGCCGCGGCGCCGATGCAGCGCGTCAAGCCGCCTCTGCGGCTGCAGACTCGGTTAGCCGTGCCTCTGCGCCCGCCGCCGCAGCCCGTCCCAGTCCGTCGAGCAGCACCGCGCAACCCGCTGCGGAAGCCCCGAACCATGCCGACGAAGGTTGGGGGCCGATGCCCCGATAAGGTTCGCATGTCCACAGCCCGCCGAAACCTGAATGCCGCCCTCTATAACGTCACACAGGCGATCGAAGATCGTCTGGGCGACCTGACTTGGGCTGGCTTTCAGGTCGGCAACGGGCTCCAGTTGAGCCTCGTGGACTTCCTCTTCGATGTTGCCACTCTGCAGGCGTTTCGGCCGGACTACATCACACGTCTGGGATACAACATCGCGGAACGCACCACTGACGCCGTGCGCGTCCTTGTTCCCGGCGACGCCCAACGCCTCGCTATCCAGGAGTTTCAAAACAACTACGAGGTCTATAACCTCGTCAAGAATGTCCACCAGGACATCAACGAGCCCCAGGGCAAATTCGAACTCGGCCCGATCCTCGTGCGCGCCTATGCTTTGGGCCAGTATCCGGACCTGTGGGCGGTGGAGGGCCTCGGCCACGATTACGCAGCCTCCTTTCGCGGCGACCCGCACCAAGCGACCGGAATGCTTCAGGAGACCCATACGGGCGCAATTCCCACCCAAGCGCTGACCATGCTTCACGCAGGCATCGGCCTGGCATTTGCCGAAGACCTGATGAAGACCATCTCTCCCTACAGCACCGATGGGGACGTGCGCCGGATTCTGGAAAAGTTTATCGGCCTGTGCGTTGACAACTCGCGTCCAGGATATACGGGCGCTGCCTGGGAATCGCTGGGCCTGGTGACGCGCACCTGGCACGCGCAGATGGTCCCGATCGTGGATCGGCATTTGCGTCGTATCAACGAAGAAGTGCGTCCTTATTTTTGGCACGGAGCCGGGCGAGCACTTTACTTTCTTCCCACCCATTTCGTTCCGGGCGTTTATTCGCCCTGGCTCTCGGTGGAAACCGACACCCCGGACGAGTTGGCCCGCCGCAATGCGATCGCCGGGCTAGCCTGGGCCAACACGATCGTAAACATCCGGCAGCCCGCGATTCTCGCCGATCTGTTGAACTGTCGCGGCAGCCAATTGGTTCGCGACGACGCGTTCATCAATGGCTTGCTTTCGGTCCTGCTCATGGCCGGCAATATCACCCCTGGCGACGTTTACATCGCCGGGTTCTGCAGCTACCAGCCGGATCCCTCCGTGGCGGATTTGTGGCAACGCACGGCGGGGCTGGCCTGCAAATATGTGAATTGCCGCTACAGCGGGAACCTGGAAGAGATCTTCCGATACCAGCCGTTCGAAGATCTGAGGACCAAACTATGCTGAGCGCTGCGGCAGGAACATCCCGGCAGCGTAAGACGCTCGTGGAGGAGAGAATGGCCGCGGCTGGGTTCACTGGCCACGCGTCACGGCGCGTAGATCTCGCTGAATCGAATCGTGTCCGCGGTCTGCGCACAGTAGTCGAACACTTGGGTGGCGTCTTCCCCAGCTTTGCCGTTTATCTGGCCTCCCGGCCCGATCTGCTGAGTCCGGATGAATGCCTGCGCCTCGCTGAAGTCAACCAGGGGGCCGCACCTACCAGCTTCGCCGAGGTTGGGGCCATCCTCGATAGTGAGTTCGGCCGCGATTGTTTCGTCGAATTGGATCCGCATCCGTTCGATGTGACGGGCGTAACTCAATGTCACCGCGCGCAGATCAGGGACACTGCGCCGGTGGTGGTCAAGATCGTGCATCCGCTGGTTTCTCACTGGCTCGAGGACCTGCCGCTGCTCTCGTTGCTATCTCCCGCTTTTCCGTCCGCTCGTGCCTTTGACCTCGTTGTCGACGACTTCCGGGCGGCGTTCATTCGCCGTCTCGACCTCTTGAATGAAGCTACCGGTCTCGACTCGCTCGCGCGTGAGGCGGAAGAGTTCGGAACTTTTGACGTCCCTCGCGCGCATCCGACGCTGCGCGCCAGTAACGCCTTGGTCCTCACCCCCGTACTCCTGACCGACATTCTTCCGAGTGACTGGCAGCGCGGCGAAACCGCCCGCCTTTTTTGCACCGCTTGGCTACGCCATGCCTTGACCGGACGCCTCTTTCCGCTTGACTTTCGGGTCGGCGACGTCGCCCTTCGCCCCGGCCCCGGGATTGCGTTGTCGATCACAAGTTTCGGTACCCTTCCGGAAGAAGCGCAGATGGATCTCTGGGAATATCTGACTGCGACCTCGAACCAGGAGTCGGACCGCGCTTGCGAGGCGCTGACGCGGCAACTCGAGCCGCCGCCGAAAGCCAGCTCGGGAAAAGAAATCTACCAGCGCTTCCGCCAGATCGTACCGTTTCGCGACGGCTGCTGGGATACCACGGACGGCCGCGAATATCTGGCGGAGCACGTCCTCACGCAGTTTCGCGTGGCGGCTGAAGTTGGTTTTACTCCGAAGCCTCACCTGGTTTCTTTCTACCGGGGCATTTGCCAGGCGGCCGCCTATGCCCGGGTCCTGGCGCCGGAGCGCGACCATTTTGCCGAGGCCTTCCGCGAGTTCCGCTTGATTAGCGCGGCGTCCGACTTTCGCGAAATGGGGCACCCCAGCCAGCTTTGCGGGCAAGCTGACCAGTATTTGTCGATGGCCATGAATTTCCCGCAGAAGATGGATCGCGCGCTCACATTCGCCGGGGATCACCGCTCGCGTTTCAAGGTCCGGGCGGCTTCGCACCGGTCCCGGTTGCGCGAAGTATCCTCCGTGGCCGTTTCGATCACGCTGTTGCTCGCCACCGTGGCAGTCCTGACAGAGCGCTACGGAGAATCCAATCCACAGGTGGAACGCGCCGGCGTGATTCTGTTTCTGATTTTGGGAGCGCTCTTGTTGAAGGTGGTGAGCCATTTGTGACTGGTGCTATCAACGTATGGATCAGAATACCTCTGGCCGCGATGGTTCTAAGCATGCAGATGCTGGTCAAGACGATGGAGGAATTGCAGCGTCTGGCCGAGGAGGGCATCGATGCTGTGTTCGGCGCCGTGAAAAGGCCGCAATTCCCGCCACGCGATGCGGTTGTGCAACGAAATATAAGCGAAGGAACCGGACCGGCGCAAAGCGATGCCCCGGACGCTGGACCGTCGAAACCTATACCTCGCGGAGCGCAGACCGCGCCCGCCGAAACCAACCCTAAGGAGCAACGTACCGTGGATACAAATCTACAAGATGACATGCTAAAGCTCGTGCGCTACAAGATTTTGTCGGTGGAGCGCGAGAACGAGAGGGTGCTTCACGATGGCGAGGCGCTCGTTCACGACAACATGGATGGCACGGACTTCGCCGCCTGGAAGATCGCCGAGTTCATCCAGACCCAGCAGCCCGACCTCCGCCACAGTGAGAAGAAGTACCTCCGAGTCTACTACGAGATTCTCAAGCGATACCCACGCGAGAAGTTCAAATTCGAAGAGAAGCAGATCGAGGTTCTTCGTGAGATCAAGGATTGTCTGTGCACGTCACGGGCATCGCAGGCCCTGCCGGCACCGATCCCCGCTGCGCAGGCTGCGCCGGCACAGCCCCCTGCTCCGCCGGCCGCGCCCCCACAGCCCTAAGCGAAGTAGTTAGAGCTGATACTCTTCTGCAACTATTCCCGGCAGGCCGTTCATGAAGTGCGGCCTGCCCAAACATTTCATGCGTCTCAGCCGGAGTTGCTATGGAACAGTCCAACCACGACCAGATTCAGCAGCTTGTCGATCAGGCTGCGAATTTCAACCTGTATGTCATTCCCGAAGGAACAGCGGGAGGCATCCGCTCCTCCACCGGCATTCGTGCCGGCCACATGCTTCGCCGGTTCGACATCGACACGCACCTTCCGGATTCTTCAGGAGTCCAGGCTGTCAATACCGTCGGCGAAAATCTAGGACACCTCTCGATCAACTGGCTGATGATTCCCGATTCATTCTCAGCCCTCCCCGGAAAACAGCCGCCGTCCACTCGCCTCGATCCTTCGAAATCCCAACGTTTCACCATGCTGGAGACGGAAGTTCGCATCGGGAACGGAACGGGATTCCGCAGCTTCGGCACCGGCCGCACTTTTCCGTTCTTCGCGGGAGGCGGAACCAAACTGGTTGCCTGCGCGATCGGCAACGTTACCGAAGGCTTCGGCCAGTTTCGCGGCCATGAGGGCAACTTCACAATGTGCGGCGAAATCTCGGCTGACCGCGGATTCACCGGCCACATCATGATCCGGCTACTCGATTCGCAGAACGAGCTTCGCACAGCGGGCAATCTTCCCCCGATCCAACCCACCACCGATCCGGCCTCCGGAGTGACCTTCATCACCTACCTCGGCCAAAAAAGCAAATCCGCCGACCAGGAGAACAGCTACAGCATCGATCCATCGGGCCAGGTGCGGGGACTGAACATCCCGGTCGACATTCGCCGCGTCGTCACTGGTTGTGCGCTCAACAACGGAAACGGCTTCCGGGCTTTGAACCTGACCCCGGGCGAAGTAATTGCGAGAGAGATCGGCTTCGGAAAAGGCTCTATTCCCAACGCGCCTCCCACCGGGACTGCCCTCAATCCATTCCAGTTTGAGGGCTGCAGTGAGTACCTTTTCAAAGACCACGACGGCCACGTCGTCGGTTCGCTCGTCGTCAACGTGCTCGAAGGAAGGCGGTTCGACGTTCGCTTGCCGGCGGCGCCACAGGAACCCGGGCTTCGTTTCGGATTCTTTGGAAATATTGTCGTCGGCAAAGGAATCTTTAGCGGAGTCCAAGGCATACTCTACGGAGCGTCCGGCTCCGTTTTTCATATGCCGCCTGATGATCAGGTGATCTCTAACTGGTACGTCGCCCGGATCTTCGATCCCGACGGCCGATTCCGGCCTGCTGCCGGCCGAGCCTGATCCATGGCAGATATCGACAGCCTTGATGACGACATGGTGAAACTGGTGGCGTACTCGATTGTCACTCTGGAACGCGGCAAGGAATGCTTCGTCGAGGGCGGAGAGGTGATGGTTACCGACCGCATGTCCCACGAGACATTCACAACCTGGATGATCGCGCGCTACCTCCAGTCGCTTAAGGAAACGCCTGCGATTCTACGCGGCGTGCAAGACCAGATTAACGCCCTGTCAGCGCGCGTTGCTCGCGATGAAGCGCTCTTTGCACAACAACTGGCCGCCCTGCAGGCCGACGTAAGAAAGCTGGCGGGCTGGGCCAGGCACGTCACAACCGCTCTAAATCAACAGCGCGAACCGGTCGGCTTTGAAGCCTTTTCGGCGCAACTCCAACAGTTGAACACCTGGATCACCGAATCAATAGAAAGTCTGAGTGGCCATTTTGTCCAGCCCGCGGGCGCCGGCCCCGTGCAAAAACAACTCACCCAACTTCGGATAGCCGTGAGCACGCTGTTTCAGAAGCGTCTCAACGCGCTTAGGGAATGGGTCGAACACACCCGGAGAGTCCTATCCGGATCGGCGGCCAGACACCCGGTTCCCGTTCCAGACCCACAAATCGGCCAACTTGCTCCGCCGGCCATCTCCATTGAGCCGCAGTTACATGTCGCCGACTATCCCGCGCAACCCGCGACGCCGGTTTCCACGCGAAATGATCTCAAATATCTGCGGGTCTATTTCGTTGTCTCGAAACGATGGCCCAGAGAGCCCCTGAGGTTCCACGAGAACCAGATCAGGACCCTTCAGGACATCCATAAACTATTGCACTGATAACAAGGAGCACAGAAGTATGCTGTCAAAACAAATCTTCGCGCCTGCCAGCGGAGGCGCAGCCGCATCCGGAGCCGCACCCGGAGCCGCACCCGGGAATCCTGCCAACCCTCCCGCCAGCGGCGGAGCCAAACCTGCATCCGTTCCCCTGGGCGCGAGCAGTGTCGCCGCCGAATTCACCAGTACGGATGTGATGAACCTCGGGATATACACAGAGCTGTTCAACCGGTGCATGCTGTCCCGTGACGCTTTCGCCAGTTGGCGCAAGAAGTTCGCCGGCAATGCTGATTCCTTCGCGGACGACATTGCTTTGATCTTCAACACGCGCCGTACGGTCGGTAAGCTACAGGGCCCGGTGGTCCAGGCCCGCGCGTTGGCTAAGGCTTTCGCCAATCCGAATGCGCCGTTTCATCGTGCAGCGTTCGATCGCTTCACGGGCCCCGCTCTTGGTGACTTGCGTCTGTACGTGCCTCAGCCTGACAAGTCTCTGCTCGAGAGCCCTGCGCCTCCGACATATAGCGTCTGGGGTCCCGTACGTGAGGTCGAGGGACGGTTTGTGCAGAAGATCACCGGCTCGAATGCAAACTATGTCGACCCGGAATCACTCGGCATCGAACTGACACAGAACACCGTCGACCTCACCTTCAATACCTACACGCAAGAAACCGGCATTGCCAGTTGGGCTTCGTTCTATCAAAACCATCGCAACGAAATGCGGTCATTCGGCTACGAATTCGATGGCGACAAGATCTTCTGGGCCAACGAGCTCATGACTCTTGATATGCTCCCGACGGTGCAGAACCAACTGGTATGCTCGGTGGACTTCCTCAGCCAGGTAGACAACGCGACGAGCTTCTCGGTCTATGCCATGCATCTTAACTTCGACTACGACCGCGGGCATGTGGAATTCGCCGGGCCTGTACTCAAAATGATCAACAAGTTGGTCGCTCTATGAGCAGCACTGCGCCGGAGACAGCGAGTCCTCCGCCCGGCAGCGGTGCTCCGCTCCCGGATATCAACGCCCAGACGTACCCGTTTGAGATTGTCCAGTACTTGCTGGACCAGGCCGGGTATTTTAACCTATATTCGGTTCCGGCCGAAACCGGCAAAGCGGCGATTACTCAATCAGGGCGCATCACGGGTATCGCCGTCAGGGAGCAGCTCAAGCGTTTCGACATCCGGTTGCGCGGCCCCTCTTCCGCGCGTGGCTTTCTCGCCTCCAATCGGGTTGGCGAACAGGTGGGGGAGTTCGCTTCGCGCTGGGTCTTTATCCCCGACAACTTCGTGGCCGTGCCTGACCGCGAACCGCCTCCCACCGTGCTCGATCCTGCGCGGGGGCAGCGCTTCGTTATGCTGGACGGTAAGTGCACCTTCGAAGGTGCTCACGATGGATTCGAAGGCTTCGGCACGGGCAAGACCTTCCCGTCGGTCGAAGACGGCCGGCCGAGACTGCTGGTTGCCGCAACCGGTACTCTGTTACGCGGCTTCGGCCGCTTCGAGGGCCTCGAAGGCACTTACACGTACGTCGGAACCGTGAACCCGGACTCGGGCTTTCAAGGCAGCCTCCTGATTCGTGTCATGGACCCCGAAGAACGCCTGCAGACTGAGAACCGGCTGCCGCCGCTTGAAATCGGAGAGGATCCCGAACCCGGCGTGACTTATCTCCTCTTCCGCGGTCAGAAGCGTGACCAGAATCAGCACACGGCCTACAACTTCACGGCCGACGGCCAGGTCAACGGTCTCGACGTAGTGCAGCAACTCCGCACCCTCGACATCGACTGCGCCACTCGCGGCGAAAAGGGTATGCGCAGTTCGCGTGAAGTCGGCCCGGTGGTGGGCCGGATGTCATCCAAGATTCTATTCAACCTGTTCAATCCTGGTGCGCCGGGAACGGCCCTCGCACCGATCCCTTTCAAGAGCTACAACGTTTACACGTTTCTCGACGACGACGGCCGGACGATCGGAAGTTTTGATGCCGACGGCTCCGAAGGGCGCACTTTCAATTTGAAACTCATGGGCGCTCCAGGCCAGCAGGCTCTCCGGTTTGGCGCCTTTGGTCCTTTACTGAACGGGAAGGGCGAGTTCGCCGGCATAGAAGGCCTGATGACTGATAACTCGGTAGTTGGTATCGCTCCCCATGCGATCGTCACGCTGTACGTCGTCCGCGTCAACGATCCTTCCGGAAAATATCGAGCGAGCAGGCACGACGGGTAGAAGCTATGAGGTCTTTGCGATGAGTTCAACAGCCATAACACCAGCGCTGCCGTCCAACGGAACGCCGCCCGCGCTCCCCGACGTCAACTACGAAACTTACCCATATGATCTCGTACAGCACCTGCTGAATCAGACTGCTGACTTCAACATGTACGCGACCCCCGTCCCGGGGCACCTCGCAAGCGCCACCCTGACACCAGGACATCCCGAGGACTTCTTCGGGATCGACGGCGGTTACGGGCTCGACATTCTCTGCGATCTTCGGCGTTTCGACTCCACCATTCACATGCCCTCCGTGGATATGGGCGTCGGTGCAACCGAGCAGGTGGGCGAATCTTCGGGCCGGTACCGCGCGCGCTGGCTGTTCAGTGCGACCGATCTAGCCTGGACGCCCGGGCAGAATCCGTCGCCCGGCATATTCGACGCCTGGTATTCGCAACGTTTCAATATGCTCGACTGCCGCTTCGAGTTCGGGAACCAGGAACACCCGGTCAACGCTTTCGATGCGTACGGCATTGGCCGCACTTACCCGATGATGGTCCACGGCCGCCCCGTTCTGTTGGCCGCGGGAGTTGGCAACCTGATGCAAGGCTACGGCAAATTCGCCGGTCTTGAAGGTACCTTTGTCATGACCGGCACGATCACGCCGGACCTGGGCTTCCGCGGAAGCATTACCTTCCGGGCGGTCGACCCCGACGGCAGGATTCGCACGGACGACGAACTTGGCTCGCTTACCTCGATCTCCGATCCCGATCCATCGTCGACGTTCATGGTGATGCATGGCGAAAAGAAGAATCGCAACGTGAAGACTACGTTCGGACCTCCTCCCGGCGGAGGTCTCGTGAGCCTGATTACGCCATCGCAGATGCGCGCCGCGCAATTCAACTTCACAGCATCTGGGCATCGGGGCCTGAAGACCTCGCTCCAAATCGGTCCGCATTTCGGCGACATGACCGCAACTGTGTTCTTTAACCTTCTGGCGCCTCCCGGAACCGCCCAGAAGCCAGTGCCGTTCACCACCGACGAACTCTACACGTTCCTGAACTCAGACGGTGAGATCATCGCGACGCTCACGGCCGGCGTTGTCGAGGGCATCTCGTTCGACCTGAAGTTCCCGGCCGCTCCCGGACAGCCGGGAGTTCGCTTCGCCGGCTTCGGTCCCATTACCGGTGGAACCGGACCCCTCGCCGGAGCCCGGGGAATGCTGACCGTTAACTCGCTGATCGGCATTTCCCCACACGCGCTCACGCTGGTACATGTTCTTCACCTGGTCGACCCCGACGGGTCCTTCCGCCATGCGTGATCTGCCCCAGTCCATGCTCCGCTTTGCACTTGCGGCCCCTTTCCTGGTCGCGGATCAGGCTTTGCGCCTCCTCTCCCCGTATGAGTTCGGCAACCTGATGCTCGACACGATTCGGCAAGCGTCCCACGCCGTGGGTGCCTTTGCTCCCGGCCCCGTGGGTGGGCCGGCCGAGGAGCTGAGCAATAAACTTCGCGTCTTTACTCTTTTTACCAACGCTGGACCGGCGATCGGAACCTCGCACTCCGATCGCCGCTCCCTGGCTGAACTGGTCTCTCGCGTCCTCGCTCTCCAGCCGGACTCCATCGCGTGGACCATGGAGGGCCTCGGCTACTACTGGATGGAGAATCGTGATTCACGCGCCTTCCGTGACGCCCTCCCTGAAATCTGTCTCGTTCCTCTGCATGCCGGACTCGGATTATGCCTTGCGGTGCGGGAAATTAACAACCTTTCCCGGTTTGTCGAACAGGTGCGTGGCCACGCTGCCCCTGGTTATGCGGAGGTTTCCAGCGAAGCCCTGGGGGTGGTCGCCCGCACCATGCACCCTCATCGACTCCTCGATCTGGCGAGCGAACTTGCCGCCGTGGATTCCTCCCTGCCGGCCTACTTCTGGCACGGCGTCGGGCGTGGCGCTTATTTCGCTCCATGCAATACAGTCCGCTCCCTGCTGCGAACCGGGAGAGCGCTCGAGGAGAGCGCCCTGGATGCTCCCGCGGATTGCGCGCGCCGCAATGTCGTCTCAGGATTCGCCTGGGCCCTCACCCTGGTCAACGTTCAGTCGCCATGGGTCATTGAATCGTTTCTGTGCGGAGCCGGAACGAACTTGCCGGAGACCCGGGCTTTTGCGCAAGGCGTTTCCGCGGCCATCGCGATCTGGAAGCGCTGCGCCCCCAACGATGAAGCCGTCGCCGGCCTCCTCAACTACCAGCCTTCCGGTTGCGCAACCCGTTGGCGCGAACTGATCGCAAATCCCGCCTTACAGGGCAACCGCCGTCAGGATGCTCCCGGAGAGCTTTTCCAATGTCCGTAGACCATACCGTGGACGCCGTACTCAGCCGCGCTCTACATCGCTTCAGCCGCAACCAGTCGGACTCCGCCGGCACCGCGGCGGAAGAAGCGGCAGTGCTGGCCAGCGCCGAGCGCTTCCTGTCGTACGGACTGGACCTGAAGCGCTGGTGGGAGCAAGCCGAAAGGGACGGCGGTTACTCCGACAAATTCGAGCTTTCCCGCACATTCAATCGGCCGGATACCAGTTCCGGCTTCTTTGGCAGGGCTACCGTCGCAGATCAGCCCATGGATGTAATGGGCAACATGCAGGAGATGTTCTACGACCAGCCCCGCGTCCCACCCGACTACCAGCGGCCGGCTACCGAGTGGCTGCGCGACCAGTTGCGCGCTTTTGCCTTGCGGTACTTCATGCGCGTGGCGGATTTTCGCGCGCCCGAAGCTTTCGTCGATCCCGAGCATCAGCAGCCACCTGTGTCTTTTCCGCAGCTCAGTTGGTGTACCCGCGCCGACACCGTAACCCAGGGCTTCGGTTTCAGCCAGCTCTTCTATAAGCTGCGCAGCACGGGCGAAGTCGGCCGCTTCCCCGATGACATGCAGTCCCGTATTGTCGACCTGCGCGAGATCGGCTCCACGTACGAATGGCTGATCGTCAAGGTCCGCATCTTCGACTTCGCCCTGCACGTCAAGCCCGTCGGTCCGGCCGGACCTGAACTGGTCTTCGGACTCAACGAGGAAAGCTACCTCATCCTCAGCGGCGACTTCATCCTGGATCAGGAAGCCTCGGAGCCAGGTCTTCTTGGCTGCTATGGTGTCGGCTATGCCTTCATCAAGAAGCCAACCCGCGGCCTCCTCGCATATGGCCCGGGTGAATTCGACGCCGCTATTGAGATGATTCACTTCCGAATTCTCGACAATGGCCAGGTGACCGTCCGCATGATTTTCGTAGCGAACCGTCCGACGGCGGTATCGAACGTCGATATCAACCCAGTCACCTGGAGTTTCCGTATCGCCGACGCCCTTTCTTTCGGTATGGCCTCTCGTCTCTTCGGGCCGGTCAAGCAGGCATTTTCCAGCGTGCCGCTGCCGGGATTCGACCCTGTTTACGCCTACATCACCTTAGCCAATGCCGCGACGGGCGGTCTCGCCGCCAGGAATTACTGCGTCTCCCGCGAACAGCTCGAGAAAGATTTTCTGTTACAGCACTTCACACAACACTACCAAACTGTGGTCGGCTCACTGCTGACCTGGCGGCAGATTCCTGACTGGACGGACGAACAGAACCTGCCTGACTGGGTGGTTCAGGGAAAGGCCGTATGACCACCCCTCAGCCGGCCCAGAAGACTGCGGTCGTACTCTCAGGCGGAGGCGGATACGGGGCCTATGAAGTCGGGGTGCTGCGAGCCCTTTGTGATGGAAAATCGCCCGCCACTAACTTCATACCCTTCCACCCCGATGTCGTCAGCGGCACGTCCGCTGGCGCCTTCAATGCCGCGCTGCTCCTGTCGCGCTCCAACGTCCAGGACGCGGTAGAACTTATCGAAAGTGTCTGGATTGACTCGATTGCCGACTCTCCAGCGAATTGTGGTGCCGGCGCGTTACGGCTCCGGCTCAATCCCCGCGTTCTGGATCCGCGGTGTCTCGCCGCGGGTCCCTTCCGCCCTTTCGTCGATCTGGCTAGAGACACAGTCTTCTTTACGACGGATATCCTGCGGCGTAGCATACGGTTCGTGGAGGTCCATGGCGGCATCGAAAAGCGTGTGCTCGAAACGTTGGACATCAGCACTATCGCTTCAACGGAACCGTACGCGCACCTGGTGCGAAAGACCGTCGACCTTGCCGCCATCCGCGCGAGCCGGATCGAACTCCGTATCGCAGCCACCAACTGGAACACCGGCGATCTCGAGATCTTCAAGAATGACGATATGACCGATGAGAAAGGCCACGACATCGTCGTCGCCTCCGGTTCGATTCCCGGAGTCTTTCCGCCCGTCCAGATGGGCGACTCTCTCTATGTCGACGGAGGTATCGCTTCGAATACGCCGCTCAGCCCCGCAATCAAGGCCGGCGCTGACGTCGTGCACATTGTCTATCTCGATCCGGAGCTATCCGATATCAAGATACCTCCTGTCTCCAACACCCTGGATACGCTCTATCGCATGATCGCGATCGCGCTGTTCTCGATGACCAGCAGGGACCTCCGGGTGGCAGAGCGGATCAATCAGAATATCGCCGCGGGCAAACGCCGGGCTGGTACGAAGAAGCTTGTGGTTCACAAGTATTTCCCGCGCCGGTCACTGGGGGGAACCCTTCTCTGGTTAAGTTTCGATATGGAGCAGATCACTCGTCTGATATCACTCGGCTACGGGGACGCCATTCATCATAATTGCGACGAGATGGGTTGCCTACTGTAGCCCATCCTGGCCTGGAGGTCCTGGATCAATCTATGCTCGATACCTTGAAGTCCGCATTCGGCTTTACCTGGGCGATGTCATTATTCGGCCTACGCCAGATGATGCAACCGCAGAACTCGGCCAAGTGGTTCGACGTCGTAGCTCGTGCCGCGCGGGAAAGGCTCAGTGAGCCTCTGCGGCGCATTCACGATGCCGACTCCTCCGTGGGCACAGCAGTGAACGGACAAGCACCGGCGAACCCCGGGTCCAGCGTCCGAGCCGCAGTGGACTCCGGACGCCTGAACACCGGCGCGTTCGTAGTGATCGGCGAAGGTCTCGCCGCTGGTGTCTCCGACTTTACGCTCCACCAGGACTGCCAGCGCAACAGTTTCGCTGCTCAGATGGCTCAGCAAATGGGCGCGACGCTTGAGCAGCCGCTGTTTGAAGCCCCTGGAATCGGCTCCGTGCCCGGTATGCCGCAAATCACGGTACGGGTTCCCGCGCCGCCGCAAGGCACAGTGCTCACGCCGTTGCGGAGCCGCCCTCTCGGCAATCTCTCAATCCCGAGCTACACACTGCACGATGCCCTGCATCGCCGGCCGGAGCCACCCCTGGTCCACAGGTACGATCACAAACAGACCGCTTGCAACCTGATCCTCGGGCTCCATCCCATTGCACGCAACGAATTCCTGCCGACGCAGCTCGAGTATGCCGTGGACCGGCAGCCGACTTTCGCGATCGTCTGTCTCGGTTATACCGAAGCGCTCGAGGCGGCCGTGTCCGGGAATGAGAATCGTCTTCCCGACCCGGACCATTTCGCCCATCAATTCAGGGAAATTGTTTCCCGCCTGAAAGGCGTCGGGGCCGACGTTCTGGTCTGCTCGATCCCCGATCCTTTCGATACCGCTCACTTCTCGTCGCTGTCAACGGCTGCGCGAATCCTGAAGGTGCCCGCTGGTTGGTTGACGCATAAGTACGGGCTTCAGGAGACCGACACGTTGACTCTGGCAGGATTGAACGAGATCGGCTTCCAGATCTTCGGCCGCCAGACCGGCGCCCTGACCCAAGACGCGGTCCTCACCGCAGACAGGGTGGAAGCCATCTCGAACCGCGTCGCCGCTCTCAATCAGGGGATCCAGAACACCGGAGCGCATTTCTTCGACCTCGGGGGCTTCTTCAGCGCGGTCCGTCAGACCGGTGTCCGGGTAGGAGCGCAGACCCTCACAGCCGACTACCTCGGCGGATTTTACTCACTCAGCGGTTTCTATCCTGGCGCATCAGGAAACGCCCTGATCGCCAACGAAATCCTGAACTATCTGAACGGCACTTTCGGGGCCGGGTTCGCAGCGATCGATGTCCAGTCGGTTATTGGAGACGATCCCGCTGCCCAATGCCGGCCGGCCCAGGGACCGGATTGGACGGCCAGCCAGCTCGATGCGATGCTTCAGCAGCATGGGACGCAATCCGCCGGCACGGAACCACAACCAGCGATAGACAGCAATCGCGACCGGGAGGGTGGGTCGGAGAATCCAGCTCTACCACTTCGCTTGCCGGACAGCCTCGAACAGGTTCTTCCGCTCTCAAAGGCCGTCAGTTACTTTGGCGACGGCATAGGGGCCGTGAATGCACGGAACCCGCGCGATATCCAGTGGGGCAGCGGTGGTAACTATCTGTTTGGCGGACTGGCCATGGTGGATAGCCATCTCACTGGTAACATCCGCATCACGTTTACCGAGCCGGTCCAGAATCTGACCCATTTCACCGTTAGCTTCGAAGGCGGATTCACCGGCGACGATGAGGTCTTGGTGACACCCGGAATATTCAAAATGGCCTTTCAGCAGAACCGGGTGAACGAAGTGCCCGGCCAGATCTCCGGAGGCACACTCAATCTTGCGACCGGCGAGGTGAGTGATCTGACCATCTACGCGCAATACATGAGCGGCGCGCTGATGGCTTTAGTGAGCGTGAACCCGACCTGGCCCAAGCAGCCCATGAGCTTCCCCGGACCGTATGGCTCCGCCTGGGCCTTATTCGAACAACGGGACGACGGAAACCTCGACTTTCTGTTCTACGGCTCGACCTTCGTCCCGCTCGGCCCCAACATCCTATGGCCCCTGAACTTCGTCGGACCTTCAATGCAGTTCGCCGTGATTCCAGCAAACGGTACGGTCATGCATCCCCATCTCAGCCTCGGCACCCGGGATACCAGGATTCCGGGCAACGCCTGCCCCGACATTCCGTTCAACACCCTGCAGGAATACACCATTTACACCCACAACAGCGCGTTCGGAGACCAGTTCACGCTCGAGGTGCCGCAGCTTGGCGGTCCCGCCAAAGGCCGGTCCCACGTGATGGGGCGGGTGCAGGTCCAGTTTGGCAGCCGCACGGGAAACAGCGTGCCCGTAGCCGTTTCTTTGATCAACCCCGGGGGGGTGCTCGCAGCCATGGAACTCTCACCGATCACCGAAGTTTTCCCTGGACGTTTGTCGCCCGGAGCCCAGGGCTACTATGAGCAATTGCAGTTTCCGCTGCGTTCCTATTCGCTCAACGACCTGGAGATCATTGACGATCCGTTCGATGTCTCCATCGGCGCGGTCGATCTGGCAAGTGGTCATTTCTTGGCTGATCTTCTTCACCGCGGTTTCATTCATCAGGACCTGATCTTCGCGCTCCTGCGCGTGGAACCGCGCACTCCCAAGTCGTCATTCTATTTCCGCGGCCCCGCGCGTTTCGAAAAAGGGGCTTCCGGACAGCCGGTGTTCCGGTTCCAAGGGACTGTACGGGTGCCTTATCCCGCAGGATTCTCCTTCCCCCAACCCAACCTCGCCACCGGCTATATCGTCGGTCCCAATTCCGTTCTCGATCCGTTCCTGTGGGTGCGCGCGATTCAGGGTTCCGAGGCCACGCTGGAGCCCCTGGAAGGCGATGTACGCAACACGACCTCCTCTACCGGCCAGCCCTTCTCCTATCGATATCGAATTCCGCCCGGCGGGCGCGGCGAAGCCATCTTCGAGTACGAGAATCACGCGCAAAACGGGTCGTATCGCATGTATAATCTGGCCTGGGTAAGCTTTGAAAACTCAGACCTGGGAGCTAATGGGAACGGTCATCGCGGATACGACCGGCATGCTGATACCGTTACGTTTTCGGGGTTCGGAGTGTGGAGTAAGGATGGGTTGCAAACCATTCAGCAGGCTGCTGTCCAGATCTCCACTTCTCCGACCACGCCCTATGTCGGCATCCAGATCGGACTCGGCGACGTTTCGAACGTGAACACAAAGCCCGTGGACGAGACCACCGCGCTCCCGTAGAGAAAGGACATTATGCCAGACGCCCCGAAAATGACCTGGGAGAAATCATCGCCCGAACTGGTGCAACTGTTCGAGGAAATTTCGCCTGCCGGGCCGCAGGTTGAACATAAGAAGATGTTCGCGTGGCCGTGCTTATTTCTGAATGGCAACCTCTTTGCAGGCCTGCACAAAGAGAACATTATTTATCGATTGCCTGAGCCCGAGCAAAAAAGCTTTCTGAAGATGGATGGCGCCGGTCTGTTCTCACCGATGCCCGGACGGCCGATGAAGGGCTTCGTGATTCTGTCCGACCCGCTCCATCAAAATCGTGCCGAGCTTGAGAAGTGGATGAGTCGCGCCATCGAATACGCCGCTACTCTTCAACCAAAACAGAAGAAGCCCACTAAGAAAACGGTCGCTAAGAATAAGAAAGTGACTGCGGTAAAGGCTACGTCTAAGAAGGCGAGCGTCAGGAAAGCGAAAGGCTAGCGCAAATAAACGGACTGTTCTGCAAGCGGCGAAAGCCGCCTAAAGGGCGGCTGCAGCCAAGATTGGCTGCCCAACGGTCCAGTTCTTTTCTGAACGCTACTACTGTGTTACAAAATCACAAAACTCTATGCCTGCCCGGGCTTCTTACCAGGCTTATGAGACCCAATTGCTCACCGGAGTGCCCGGAAAACCGAACTTCAAAGCCAACTCTGCAACAGCTTTGGGCTCAGTAACCGTTGCTCATTACCCTACCGGCGCTTCCAAATGGAATCCCATCGAGCACCGCCTATTCTCCGAAATCTCCAAAAACTGGGCCGCCGAGCCTCTGACAGTTACCCCAAAGTCCTCAACTTCATCCGCAACACCTGCGTCCGAACCGGCCTCACTGTCTCGGCTTACCTCGATCGTCGACAGTATCCTGCCATTTCCAGAGCGTGGCCGAACAGGTGGAGTTCTATATCCTACGCTCGCGTTTGGACAAGCCCGCTCTGGTGAGAATGCGCACCCTCGCCGAGCAGGAGATCGATCTGGCCCGACGCCAGTACCGGTGCGCGAAGCGCAACTCCACGATCGGGTATGAAGCGTCGAATCACTACTACTACACGCCGCTCGATCTGGTGGAGAAGATCCTCAACTGCCGCTATCTCATTGATCACGAGATCCCGGCCGCGCTCGCCTCAGAATGAATATCGCGATCCGGATTGCACGAGACGTAAGTCGCCGACGGATGAACGTCCTAGCATTGGGCGCGTTGATATGAACTGCGGGCAGGTTCAGGAGGATGGTCAGGGACATATTGAGTTGAGAATGCTTCTTACACGGCCAAGGGCATCGTCCAGTTCAAGGATCACGACATGTCTGGCTCAATTTGGCTTCGGTGGTGGGCGGGACTCTCACGGGCGTGGTCTTGGCCAGTCAAGATGGCACCAGCCCCACGGACATCGACTCCAACGATCCGTTCTTGAATCAAATGCCGTAATAAGAAGGGGCACAAAGGGCATACTGCCGGTGTCCTTCACTCGGTTGAAGGGTTCACCCATCCCTCGCTGCGGCAATCGACTTCATCCTGGAGCACAAAACTTCATCCGCCCGCAAAAAACTTGATCCTGCGGCAAAAACCCGCCAAACACTTCATCGTGCACGAGCCCGGAGGGCGACCCTGGGGGCCGACGGGCGGGTGGATCTCGCTAGCGAGCCGGTAGCTGCCGTCGATTCCGTTCCGCCAAGAGCTCGTAGTAGACCGGTCAGATTCCAGCGTCGTCAAATAACGAGCCGCTCTCCCGGGAATCTTCGATTCTGACGTAGAAGTATTCAACAGTTCGCAGGTTTAGTGACATGTGGTCGTTAGTCTCCTATTTATGTGCTCCTGAGCTTGTGTCTGTGCACGAGAGAGTAGCACAGAGCCTTGACACTTCAGGTGGGCCAACTTCCGAGAAGTTTCTCGCGTACAGGTGACGCTTTCTGTCAGAATCGCGGTTGGTTTTCGAATGGTCCATCAGCGGCCCGCCACCCAGACCAGTCGCCAGGCGGGGTAAACGATGTGCGAATCGGTCCGCTGGATTCCGGGAGATACGGTTCTGTATGCAACGGCGGCGCACTGGTGGCCATCTAACTGAGCGTGGTACGGGCCTCCAGCTACACCGGGGTCGAAGGAGATCCTGTTCGTGGTGTGTTCGCTCCCTCGCTTTCGCTGAGGTCATCCAGCGCGCAGAGCGACCTCGAGGCCTTGCTTGCCCGAATGCGGCGGCGTCTGTATCCCGAAACCATCCCGGTGCTTGCCTCCTACTGGTTGAAAACCGTTTGTGCCGGCGGTCATACGCGGGGGTGGTGGAAAGAGCTGCACGAGCTATTGAAGCAGGTCCTCCGTGAAGAGCCCCTGAACGCGCCCTCGCGAGAGGCTCTCATGGGGGTCCAGGACTGGATCCGACAGGGTGGCCCTCTAACCGGCAAAACGCCCGGTTCATCGCCTCCGCGATTGGAACCGTTTCGGGCCAATCTAAGCCCGGAGTGGCTCGTACCGTATGTGGCGCGCCTCTTGAACGAGTGGTTATCGGCGGAGGTGGCTGGTCTAATGGTCAATGAGAGTGAGTCAGGCGTCCCACCGGATGGTTACGTTCCGGTTCTAGCAGTCGGAAGAGCGCTCGAACGGCTGCTGGTTCGGGAGCGCCTTTCGCCGGAAACCCTGGAGATGCTCCTTCAACCCGAGCTCGTTTCTCCACACTACGTTTACCCTGCTGACGCGGAGGTGTTGCATGACGTCGTACTGGCTCTGCTCAGTCGAACTTGGTCGCCACCGTTACACGTGATGCCTGCGACCGTCTTTGGTCTTGGAGCCGAGTCGACTCTTCCGCCAGATTTCAGGGAAATGGTCTGCCACGCTTCATTCATGCAGCGCCAGGGAGGCGAAGAAATTCATGTTCCGATTGCGGCGGCGCAGGCCCTGGAAATTCTGAAGCGCGTCCCTATACGGATTGCCTCCATCCTTGTGACGATGGATGGGCGATGGTGGGAGTCGGAAACCCTGCAAAGCGGGGAACAGCATTCGGTCGTCTATAAGTCCGGTGGGCGTCTGCGAATCGATTATTCGGCGGAACACGCCAAGCTGAAGGTGCCATGGCCCGACAAGCAACTATGCTGGTCCGGCGAGGTTCGTTTTCGAGATCCTTTCGAGATTTTCGGTCGTGAATGGCACGCGTCCAGTTGGGAGACTGACGGGGAGCGCACCTGGCTCCATTTGGTATTCTCTCGTGTCTTGCCAACAGCAAAGATTCAGCCAGCGTCGGACACCTGCTTTCGGCGGTCGCGTCCTGCTTCCGTCGATATCGCATGGGACGCACTTGGGAGCGCGCTCGCGACTGCAATTGAACAAAAGAGCCGCGAGCCGATCGAACAGCTACGCCGATCCGATTTCATTCCGCTCGGACGCGCCATGCTCGGGCTTGCGGAATCGATGAAGAAGCGCTGGCAGCCGAAACGGGAGATAGTCGAAACCCAGCTTAGAGGCATCCGCTATCTTCAGGCTGAGCTTTCGTTGGTATATGGTCGGATTCCATGGAGAATCCTTCCCGCGCTGGTTCGACAAGCTTTGCTAAAGAAACGCCTAGAGCCTGCTTTACTAGACGTGTTGAATGAAATATTTGATACGCTCCCAGAAGTTCTCAGCGAGTCGATCCGCCAAAGCCCACCGTCCGGCCAGGATGCACGCTCAACTTCGCCGTCCCGAGCCGCCTGGGAATAGACCTCGTACATTGCAGCAGAGCGGCGCAGCCATTGTAATGTTCTTCCAGCACCTTAAGATTCCGTCGACCTGCCACGGGGCACTCTGAAAGAGCCCTGGTCGTGGGGAAACACTCTATCCTTGGATGTGAGAAGGGTTACGGCGGCATCGCAATCGCACGGGACGTTCCACGCTGTCTGCAACGGAACTCCGCTGGAACCAGCATGAACAGCCCAACGAAAAAGCCGCCGGAGTTGAAACCGGCGGCAGGCGAATCGAGCTTCGATCGGTTCACGCTTTGATAAAGTATGTCCGCTGGTCGCCAACCTTCTGGCTGGTTACGACCAGTCCGTGCTTCTTCGCCAGCGAGCCGCCCGCGCTCATCAGCGCTCGCGTGGTGTGTTGCTGCCAGCCCATCGCGGCCATAATCTCCTCCAGCGTCGCACCGCCTTCGCGTTTGAGCATCGCGATAACGCGGCTGGTCTTGCTGCCCTCACGGGGGACCCTGGCGTTCGCGGCAGCGACGGGCGCCTTCTTCGAGCGGGTGTCCTTCTTGGTCGTCTTGACTGCACTCGGCGCGACGTCCGCGCCCTGTGCGCCAACGGTGGCTACGGGTTCGTCTGCCGGCGCCGGCGTTGCGGCTTCCCGTTTTTCGGGTTCCTGGGCAGTTTCGGGCTGGCTTGCTGCGGGCTCGCTGGTAGCCTTGAGAGGCTCGGCACTAGGTTCGTCGTCGAATGGGGTGGTCTGTTGGGCGGCTTGGACCGGCGCGGACTGCGGTTCCGCGGACAGTTCGCTGCTGACTGGAAGGGCGTCGCCTTCCGGAGCGGGCTGGGATTGAGCGACCGGCTCCGCGACCGCAATCGCAGCCTCGGGTACCGGTTCTGGGGCAGGAGCTACCCCTCCCAGATTCTGGATCGCGCGCCAAATGCGCTCCGTGGCTGTCTTGCGGTTAGTGAACTTCGTTACGGGCTTCACGCCCGGCAGGCCGTTCCGGATGTCGAGCAGCCGCTGGTTGTCGTTTCCGATTAGATCGGCAAACTGCTCTTCGGTCGAGAAAACGCCGTTACCGGTTTCGCGGGCGGGCTTTCGGAAAACGTGGAAGGTGATGTTGTTTTCGGAATCGATTGTAAAGTGTTTCATCGTTTTGTCCTTTGCGCGATGATTACCGCGTCAGGACATTCATCACTCCGATGGCGAACACGCGCAAGGCAATTCTGCTTGGTTTCGCGACAAATCTTCGATGGTCAAACGTGGTGTGGCTGATGATCGCAGGGACCCCAACCAAAGCCCAAAATGATCGGCCCTGAGTGAAGCGGCAAAATGTCTACCGATATCTAGTGTTAACGTGCCCGCTGCCCCAAGAGACTCACCTCCCGCAATAGCTGGATGAAAGGGCTGTTATCACCACGAAACGCGAAGGTAGTTTTGCGAGATGCGACTACAGGTCCAAATGAATCGTCAACAAAACAGTAGGGCGTCAGGGTGGATCCGTCCACGATAGGCGGTGCGACTCACCACTATCCACTTATGCCAGTAGTGACACCAGAATTGCAGCCCTGTTCCGCACGCACCTCATGTGCCGAAGTCAGGCTCGATCTCGCTACAGACAACGTGCAGCATCAGGCGAGGACTCGTGATTGGGAACGGAACATGCGCCCTCGGCCGCCCCCGATGTGGAGGTGGCACCGCGGAACGACTTAGTGGGGACCGAGTTCGGTGCATATTGCGATGAATGCGTATCATGCTTACCTTCCGCGCAATCGGCAGATGCAGACCCCCTCGAAAGGCTGGCTAGTGAGTGGATCTATACTGAACTCTTCCGCAAGCTCGAAGTGGAAATTCGTGAATCAGAGAAGCGCAGGAGATTGCCCGGAGAGGATATGCAGAATATTGCTCGCTATTACCGTCCAGAGCTTGATGTATTGCGTCTGGCGGCATTTCTTTTGGTTTTCTGCAATCATCGGAACGATGTGGCCCGCGTCTCGCCGGATTATCCGGTGATGGCTGCCCTTTCCCTCATCGGAGTCTTCGGTGTTCCAGTGTTCTTTTTATTGAGCGCATTCCTGATTACGGAACTACTCAACCGGGAACTGGAAAGCGTCGGCACGGTCCATGTCAAAGCCTTTTACGTGCGAAGAATCCTCCGCATCTGGCCGTTATACTACGCGGTATTTTATGTCCTGGTTCTGCTCAACCATGTGCTGAGGCGCGTCGGAGCCAGCACGGCTGGATCGATAGCCACGTTTTCCTTGTTCACCGGTAACTGGTATGTCTTCGGCCACGGGTGGCTGGCCTCACCGGTCAATCCGCTTTGGAGCGTCTCGGTCGAGGAGCAGTTCTACATCGCGATCCCTTTGCTGACGTACTTCTTTCGCGCGCGCGGCTTGAAAATCATCAACATCACTCTGATCGGTGTAGCGTATCTCTTCATCGTCTACTATGCAACCCATAAGACACATGGTTATACGCAGTGGACGAATAGCTTTGTGCAGTTTCAGTTTTTTGCCGCCGGCTCGCTGCTCTCGGTTTATCTTGGTGGACGGCTGCCGAAGCTGCATTGGCTTTTGCGCTGGCTCTTCGCGGCGGTGGCGCTGGGTGGTTACTATTTTGCGAACCACGTTCTGGGTGTCGATGGGGACCATCCTCATGCGACGCTTTCCGGGGCTCTTGTCGGCTGGACGCTCGTGTTAGTCTGTACGATCCTTCTCTTCCTCAGCCTGTACGGCGTAGCCGCGAAGTACATGCCTCGCGTTTTGGTTTACTTCGGGCGCATCTCCTATGGTCTCTACATGGTGCACGCCTTCTTTTTGTATTGCATTTTTCGCTTGTGGAGGGTTGGGTTGACGGAGCTGAGCACGACCTTGCATCTGGCTGACTGGAAGGATGCTTTGGGAACAGTGCTGGCCATCGTGGCCACCTTTTCGCTGGCGATGCTTTCGTACCACCTGTATGAAAAGCCATTTCTGCGTTTGAAACGCCGATTCACCTTCGTTCCTTCGCGCGATTGAGTCCTGCCGGTTTTCCAAGCGGCCCTGGCAGTGGTTGAGCCAGGAGGAACTGGTCGGAGTGAAGTGAACGTGATACTGCGGCCGTTCAGCTAGCCACGTCTTGACTTTCGGGTGTTTGTGGGTTCCGTAGTTATCAAGGACCAGGTGGATTTCTAAGCCGGGATCGACCGTCGTGTCGGTCCGTTCCAGGAGGCGCAAAAATTCCTGATGACGATGGACCGGCTCGGCTTAAGGCCACGTGGACATACCGCGCGCAGGCCGGAACCTTGATAGCTGAGTTGTGGCCCCCCGATTCCTGGCGCGAGATCCCCTGCTCACCAGCAAACATCGTCAAAGGCGTGTGGAACAGAGTCGGGCTTAAAGGGCAACTCAAAATACACGCCGATATTGCTCCTTAGGCCTCGTAAATAAATAACCTTTACATCTGTCATTCCGACGTGTTATCACGTTGAGTATGGACACTGAATCCCAACTCACCCAGTACTTTGCTGGGATGTGGCCGCATCTGGACGAACACGCCCGCCGCTTGGTGGCCGCCAGCAAAGCCGTGGAATTGGGTTATGGCGGCCTGTCGCGGGTCAGCCGGGCTTGTGGTCTCTCGCGGGTCACGTTAACCAAGGGCGTTGAGGAATTGCAGGCCACGCCGCTGGCTCCCGGCCGGATTCGCCACGAGGGCGGCGGACGACACGCGTTGACGTTCAACGATCCCGACTTGGCGCCCGTCTTGGACGGCATGGTCGAGCCCACAGCGCGCGGCGACGCGCAATCGCCGCTGCGTTGGACCTGCAAGAGCACCCGCACGCTGGCGGCGGAACTGACGGCCCGGCACCACCCGGTGAGCCATACCAAAGTCACCCAACTCCTGCGAGAGGGTGGCTTCAGCCTGCAAGGCAACCGCAAGACCGAGGAGGGGGATGATCACCCTGATCGCGACGCGCAATTCCGGTATATCAACCGCGCTGTTAAAAGCGCTTTGCGGGCGGGCGAGCCCGTCATTTCCGTCGACACGAAGAAGAAGGAATTGATCGGCAATTACCACAACCAGGGTCGACAGTGGCGCCAAACCAGGACGGCGCACAAGGTCAACGGACACGATTTTCCCGGTCCCGAGGTGCCCCGCGCCTATCCCTACGGGATCTACGACCTGGGGCGCAACGCCGGCTTCGTCAACGTGGGCACTGACCACGACACGGGCGCGTTCGCAGTGGCTTCGATCCGGGGCTGGTGGCGCGCGGAGGGCCGCCGCCTGTATGTGCGAGCACGGCGGCTGCTGATTACCGCCGATGGCGGTGGCAGCAACGGCTGGCGCCTGCGGCTGTGGAAATGGGAACTGCAGCGCCTGGCCGACCAGACGGGAATGACGCTAACGGTCTGCCATTTTCCGCCAGGCACGAGCAAATGGAACAAAGTGGAACACCGGTTGTTTTCCTTCATCTCGTCCAACTGGCGCGGCGAGCCGCTGCGTGATTACGAGACGGTGGTGCGTCTGATCGCCGGGACGACAACGGCCAAGGGCTTAAGAGTGACGTGCCGCCTGGATCACTGCAAGTACCCCGTTGGGCGGAAGATCACGGATGAAGAGTTCGCCCATGTCAATCTGAAGCCCGACAAATTCCATGGTGAATGGAACTACACGATTCGCCCAAACGACTAACGTTAGTTGTAAAGCTTATTTATTTACGAGGCCTTAACGCCATCCTTTTTCGACGTTGCGGGTCAGTTTCCCACATCGCCGTTCCAACTAACTGACCGATTGGTGGTGGAAAATCGCCGGGTATGGGTAAAGACTTGAGCAACAAATGCGACGACCGATCCTCCGCGCAGCCACAGTCGGCATCGCGACGAAGATCAGCCGCCACACCTTCCGCGCCACGGCATTGTGCTTCCGGTTGTAGAATCAATATAAGACTATTAGATCTCTTAATAGAGGTACAGGTAAATGAAACACGCCCTGCTGCTGTTTGCCCTGACGGCCGTGGCCGCCGAGCCCAAAGGTCCTCTCCTGCTCCAGCCCATCGACAGGCCTTCCGGTCTGCCCGGCGAGGTGCGACGCTCGCCGTATTTCGCCCTCACCTCCTGGGGATCCGTTGTCTTCCTCTATAAGGAGGCAGACGGAACTTCGGGGCGGGGGATGACACCAAAAACGTTAGTGACCGTCGAAATTAAAGAAGGCGAGGCGATCTGCGAGAAAGTCGAATCACCGAACGGCCCGTCAGGCGCCAAATTCTATCTCAGTCAGGCCGAGGAGCTCAAGCCTGCCTGCCGCCGCCGGCACATTGACCGACGTTCGGGACCGTGACTTGTACTGAGTAGTTTCGAATTGCCGGGGGAACCAGTGAGAGAACGTTCCATTTAGAGCGACTACCGGATGGTAAACGCTGGGAGAACCCAGCCGTACACGCTGCATCGGTCGCGCAACTTATCCTGTGGCACAAAGAGAACCGCCGCTCAGCAGCTTTACCGCACCGATTGGGTTGCCCAGGATGTAAGAGGTAAACTAATGGCCGTGGATGCTCCCTCAGAATGTCGTTTTCCGTCGCACCCTATGCGGGCGAGAAACTCGAATTCGTAACAGTTCACGTGGTTAGGGCCGGCATGGGAGCAGGGAAGCTACAGCAGTCTGACGACGATGGCAGCGTACGGCCTCAGTGAGGTAGCCCAATACGTGACGACGCTGCCTCTTGCAAGTCTGCACGACGGTGAGTAAACGGGCAGTGGCGATTTCCCCGTTGCGGCTGCGGTTGCCGAAACTGATCTTGCGCCACTGCACAGCCGTACGCAGGACCTGTTCCGCTGCATTGTTGGTCGGCTCCACGCCCTCCTCTTCCAGAAATGTGAACAGCCGTTCGAAGTGAAGCAACAGCGCGATTGCCATGTTGCGAACCTCGCGGTCGGTGTCCTCAAGATGTGCCACCGCCAAGGCGAGCAGCTTTTTCTGCAGGGGGATCGACTTTAAATAGAGTTGTTGTCGGTCAAGAGGCTGCGGGTTTCCGCGCCGGTCCCGCAAGTCGCCGCGAAACCGATACCAAAGACGGAACACGCGGGCCACGATGGCCAGCGTGTCCCGGCAAAACTGCCGCGACGAGGGACTGCGGGCATAATCGGCGATCCCCAGAAGATTTCTTTTCAGATGGGCCCAGCATAACTGCATGCGGCCGGAATGGTACGTCAGATACACCACCCACCGGTCATTGCAGAGAATTCCGTGGAAGACCGACCCCAGCAGGGAAACCAACACTTCAGCGCTACGCGTGGAGGCCACCACGTAGAACACGAACTGGTGGGCCACCAGCGCCCAGATCCAGCGCTTATCGCCATTGGTCCGCCAACCCGTCTCATCCACATTCAGGACCGCTTCGCGCGGCAACTGCTCCTGCAATTGCCCCACGGGCTGTTCCACCGCATGGCTGACTTCTTCCCAGGCTTTCTGAGTGCTCCCCAAACTGATCTCGATACCTAACACATCGATCAGCATCGCTTCCACCAGCCGCCGCGGCAAGCGGCAGACTACCGTCCAATAGGCGACCAGCGCCGTCAGTTGCGGTCCAAATTGTCCCGCGATCTCCTCTGGCACCGGCGCATGCGTCGTCTTTCCGCACTGTCCACAAACCACGTTCGGAAACTGATACTCGGTGATGTGCGCTTTCACTGGCGGCACTTCGGTCACCTGATGCCGCCGCGGTTCTCCTTCCGTAGTCGCCCTACCGGGCTTTTGCGGGAGGCTTCCACCGCAGTGTCCGCATTGCTTCGGCAGCAGTACCTCAACGGCGCTCACCTCCGAGGTGGGAACCGGTCGTCGATGATGGCCCGGGTGTCCGGGCTGTGCACCCGGTTTCCGTTTGCTCTTGTGCTTTCGGCCGCGCGGGCGCTGCTCACCGGCCAATCCGTCTGAAGATGGTGGCTTGGAGGAGTTGGTCGAGTTCTTCTTTCGCCCAGCCGGTTGCCGCTCCAGATCTGCGATCTGCTTTTCTGCGTCCGCGACCTGCTTGTCGCGTTCGGCTAGTTTTTCGCGGAGATTCTCTATTTCCCGCTGCTGCCGCTCGACTTGCTGCTGCAGTTGTTCGCGGCTGGGCTGGTGGGAGTGCCGGGCCCTGGGGGCACCCCGATTCGCCGCTGCCTCTTCCTCGCTGCGGCGGCGAGCCGCGGTCGCACTCATCCACCATACGTTAAACCATTCTGCGCGATTTGTCCAGCAAAATCGACGGGGGTATCGGATGAGACAGCCGGGAAGTCCGCTACGATCACATTCACACCCAGTTGCGGCAGCCAGCAGTCTCCCTGCCCTTGGTATGATTGTTTTTCCGTACGGGGTGGATCGATGCCGATGACTCCATTTATGGAACGATTCCCTGAAGTAGGAGCGCGAGAAACCAGGTCCGTAACCGTCACAAACCGCCAGGATCTTCCAGATGGGGAATACGGCTTCCTGGAGTTTTATTGTAACGAGCCCGGCTGTGACTGCCGACGAGTCATGATCGACGTGTTGCGGCCGGAGACGGGGTGGAGCAAGGTCTGGGCCACCATCAGCTACGGATGGGAGAGTCTGGATTTCTACAGAAAATGGGGCGGGACCGCCAGCGATCCCATTGAAATGAAGGGGCCATACCTGGACCCCCTCAACCCACAAACCAAGTACTCACCCGCACTTCTAAATCTGTTTCGATTCCTTCTTCAGTCGCCCGATTATGTGGAGCGTCTCAAAGGACATTACCAAATGTTCCGAGACTCTCTAGAGCCAGAACATGGCCGGCAGGACGGTCCGGAAACCAATCGCATCGAAAACAAGCGGAAACGTCTACACGATCCTAAGCATCGTCGTCGGCATCCTTACTGAGCTACGCCACGCCTCAGCACTACACCGACACCACCGCCGCGATAGATTCACCTGAACTGTTACTCGAATTCATTAATCAAGTCCAGTTGACGGGTCGCGTGTACCAGCTCATGTCCAACGAGGCCGTTCCTCTATTCGATCGGGTGGGGCCAGGGTCACCGGTGAGAACGCGGGTGCAGCCTGGCGCGTTGCTGGTGGTCTTCGACACTGCCGGAAGGATGCGCCAAGTGAATACGGCCGATGAGGTTTTCGGCTACATCAGCCGCGATGTCAAACTAAAAGCTGTCAAAGGCGTGCTACAGCAGGAAGTGTATGAATTAAACGCCCACGGAGCCAGCGAGGAACTGCTTCGGGGCGGGGGCGAGTTTGCACAACAAGAGACCTGGGCCGCTGCGCTTCTGCTGGGTGGCCTCACCAACCAGCAATTGCGGGTCGCGTTAGGCTTTGGCGCGGCAGTGTTTGCCAGTACCACGGTTCTCCTATTTGTGTTCGCTGGACACTAGCAAGTAGTGAGTGAGCCTCATACCGCCGAGAAGATAGTGTTTGATAGATTTGAAGTGTCTTGGGAGGTTGCTGTTATGACCGACTATGGCACGTTGTTACGCGATCACGTCACGCTTCGCTGTCGTTCCATTGACCGTATCTTTCTTCAGGCGTACGTACCCAGACTTCAGGCTGTTGGGGATGTGTGCACATATCTTCGTTGGCAACGGAAGTATCCCATTCCTTCTTCAGCCGCGTTTGGCAAAATCGGGGATGCGTATGTGAAGGCAGTCTACCGCTTTGCCGAATCGCAGCATATTCCGGTTGTGCACTTCAAAAAGGGCGAGAAGAAAGAGCAAACAGCTCTTCCCTATCTGGAGGCAGCCGCGCGTGAGGGTAAGGATCGGGTAGTGCTGATCGGCATAGCCCAAGAGAAAGCGTCGGTTTGGAAATCGTGGCCGAGGAAAGGGCAGGAGAAGGCCAGCCACCCGCACATGGATTGGGGACGGGAGATGGCCTATATCAATCACTTCTATTTCTATCTTCGGGATGCGGAGTGGGGCGGGGCGTTCTGGAAGACCAACTCCTATGCGCCTTACCCGATCTGGGTCTGGCTGAATGGCCACGAGTGGGCCAAACGGCAATTGGAGAAAGCCGGCATCAAGTACGAGGCGCTGGATAATGGATTCCGTACCTGCCAGGATGCCGCCGCATTGCAGAAGATCTGTGATCGCCTTGGTCCGGGTGCGGTGCAAAGCTTTTTCGGACGGTGGTTGCGGCGATTGCCTTCGCCGTTTACCGAGGCTGACCTCCGGGCTGGATACGGGTATCAAATGTCGTTTCGGCAGTTCGAGATTTCAGACACTTGCGTGTTCGACCGGCCGCAAGCCGGCCGGATGTGGTTTGAGGGTGTGATCCGGGATCACCTCGATGTGGGGCGACCGGATCAGATCATGCTGATTTTTCATCGCCGGGTCAATTCGCGTACTCCCGGAACCTTTCGTAGCCGGGTTATCACCCGTGGCGTCGATCCCACGCTGTGCTGTTACTACAAGTCTTCGCGGGTCAAGCAGTATTTCAAAGAGGAACGGGCGCTGCGCACCGAGACAGTCATCTGTAACACCAATGACTTCGATATCGGTCGCCGCGTCTGCGCGCAGAACTGGAATGCCCTTCGGGCAGTTGGCGAATCCGCCAACCGGTGTCTATGTGACGCCGAAGCAGCAGACGCTCAGCCCGCTCCCGACGTGGCCACCTTTTGCCAGGTGACCCAACCATCCACTAGCGATGATGGTCTCTATGCCGCAGGACTTCGGTTTGGCGAACAGCGCGTGATGGCAATCCTGGCCGCGTTAGTCGGGTTCTGTTTTCTCATTCGAGGCTTCACCAATCGTCAACTCGTCGAGCGCGTTAAGGCCCTTCTGGGGTCGCCGTATACCTCCCGGCAAGCGACTTACGATCTTCGCCGACTCCGGCGTAAGGCGCTAATTACGAAGATCGTGGGCACACAACGATATCAACTCGCCGGTCTCGGCCGGCGAGTCGCGGTGCTCTTCACCAAGACTTATAGCCGGGTCCTCGCCCCAGGGTCTGACCGCACTCGACCCTCACTTGCCAGAAGACGTTACGTCACGGAGCAGTCTAAGCACCGCATGGCGCGGCTTCGAAAAGGCTCTTGACGACTACATGGAGGTGAAATTGATCGCCGCGTGAAACTTGACCGATTTGTGAACTTCATGGCCAGCAAGTGGATCTAGGCTACTTGAGCGGCTTCAGGCTTTCCCAGCAGTAAGATCGCGGCGGGTTTGACTCCGAGCGGAGCTACGAAGGCGATCGAGGCCGGAGGCCGAACGTCCCCCGGGCCGGACCGCGCGCTGCTGTCACAACCGCCGCGCGCCCGTTGATCTCGGCGAGCGAACGCGGGATCGTCGCGGTGGCCTCAGTTCAGCGGTTTCTCGCGCGAGGAGCGCGCAGAACAACTTGGCGTCGACGGATCACTTCCACCAGGTCCAGTGGCGCGTGCCCGGCTTAGGCGAACGGCCGTCTGCCCGGCGGCCCAACGCACTCGCCCGAGATTGCCAACGGCCGCGCTGCTTCGATGCGCCCTTGCCCCGTCGCACGCGTACCTCTTCAGGCGGTCTTAGGCTGTTGCAGCGGCTGATGGTGGAAAGCTTTCATCGCCTGGTCAAGCGCAGCAACCTGTGCCGTCACCGTTTCATGCTCGCCCCGTAATCCCTCGATGCGCGCGAGTTCGCTTTCAATCGTCTGCTTTCGCGTGCTGAGTTGCTCGTACGCCTTTTGAAGCAGACTCAGCGCTTCGTGAACGTCATTTCCGCCAGGCTGTGGTGCGGGCGCTGCCAACAGTATTGGCGGTTGCTGTTTGGGCTGAGCCGATACCGCCGCTTCGCCAACCTCAACGGGCGCAGGCGCCCGGACCGAACGCAAACGCCGATTTCTCTTGGGCTCCTGCTGTGGTGCAGCCGCCGCCGCGGCTTCAAGCAGTCGGTTCGGATTCTTGTTCCATTTACTGTATTCTCTTGGGTGTTGGGTTCGAACGTGGGCGGATAATCCTGTACCCCGCGTTGATATCTTAGAGCAAAACGGGCAATGCAGGTTCTGTGGTTTGAGCTTGAGACCAGGCATCGAAAAACTCCTCGCTATTGGTAAGTTCTACTTATCGTCTATCGACTCATAGTCTACAAGAATTGGATGATTTGGGGTTGGAATCTCACCGGGAATCGGAATCATCGGGCCCGAATAGCCCGTCTGCTTCACCGGCACGGCTTACAAGGCGCGCGTGCCGGTTAATCGCCGTTTCCGGCCCACTTGCCAGATTACTGACGCGGAGGGATCGACCCGAGCTTTGTACGAGTGGCCGATTCGGACAGAACTACCTCAACTTCCCAGAACCGGACTGGCGGCTTCTGCAAGGTCTCCGGCCGATCCGCCGAGAGCAATGATACATGGTAGAGCTCGAGGTGGAAATTCGTGAGTGAAAATCGGAAGAAAACCCAGTTCAGTCGCCGGACTCTTTTCGGCAATGTCGGCAACGCCGACTTTGACCGTTTCCATATGAGTACTCTGTGTACACATTTTGCCATCGGCTGGAGGGAACCTTGGTCTGAAGAGACTACTGGATCTCGACGCCATGCGTCAAGGTATTGGTCAGTGGATCGTTTTGCCAGAAATCTTCAAGGCGCTTTTCCACCTCGCTTGCCGGCGTGTCTCCATTGCTGTAATACTTCTCAACAACCTTCATGGAGTTGCTGAGAAGCTCTGGGGTGAGCGACATGAAAGTGGAAGTCAAGCGGCCCGGCGACCTTCCCAGTAGTCCTCGAAGCGCCCGTTGAGATGACAACAACGCAAGGCGAGGATGGCGTTGGCACCGCGGACCGTCCAGAACATTCCGGACCGCTTCAGGCGGGAGCCGATTACCGACTTGCAGCCGGCTTCGATGACGCCGGAACCAACAAAAAGATGTTGCCGACGAAACTTGGGGTATCGCATTCGTTCCGCGTTGCGCTCAAAGTATTCCGCTTCGATGCGTAGTTTCTCTGTGACCTCGGGATTGTTGGAATCGATGGAGCGAAGCGCCGCCACCAGTTTTTCGATTTTGCCTTTATCGAGCAGGCGTTTCTGGTGAGTCTTCATCCAAGCTTTCTGGCTGGCCTCGTCGTTGGGGTGCAAGCGCCGAGCCAACTCCCACAGATGTTGACGGGCATGATAAAGATCGACAATCTGTATCGCTCCGGGGAAATGGAGATCGGCCTGATTCCAGCACCATTCAGCGCCATCGGCTATCACAACCTTCTTTTCCGCGCGATTCCAGCCGCGATTCCAGGCCTCCAGATAAAGGCGCTTGCCAAACTCATCCGCCGTTTCAATAGCTCCCGTATAAGTGGTTGAATGCGGGTCCCGGATGGGATAACCCTCCTTATCCCACGAGGTCTGGGTGAACACACAGCCCAACTTGGCTTCGCGCGTATGCGCCGGTTGGCCCTCAGTCTTGCCTTGCCGGCCCAGCGTCTCTTTTCTCACCACCGGCACTCCGGTCCCATCCATCTGCACATACAGAATGGGAATCGGCTCACCAACGATGACAGGCAGATCTAACTGGACGGCTCGCTGGATCTCCCGTTGCGCGCGTTGGGCAATGTCGTCCCCGATCACCTCCGCTGCTCGCTCCACCGACTTGGTCGTCACCTCCAAGCCAGCGAGCAATTTCATTTGTTCACGACCGTGATCAAACGGCGCGTCCTGACCGACTATCGCCTGCATACGGCGGACCCCAGGTGAGAACTCCGTATTCTCCACATCCAATTCGGCATCGGCCGGAAACTGGCCACCGTGACAGTCGGGGCACAGGTAATAGGGGCGTGATATCTCCACCTGACCCACGGCGGTGAGAATCGATTTGGAGCGCAACTCGCAGTAACGGGCTTGCTTGCCACAAGGACAAGCCACAGTGCGCTGACCGGCCGCCGGAACCGGAAACTGCAGGAGTCGGCTGAGGGCTGCTGCTGCGGCCTGATGCACAACCGAGCGGGCCGCCATTTCGATGGCTTCCAGATCCAGATACCCGCACTTACTTCGGCCGTTGAAGACTGCGTGCAAGAATTGTTCTACCTCCCGCGCGACCTCTTGCTGGATCGCTTCCGCCGTTTTTTTTCCTCTGACGAAATCGTGTCGTCGACCGGGCGCGCCCGACAGATCTTCTCATTCACTTGCAGCAGTTCCAAACAGAGTTGGCGAAAGCGATGAAAAGCTTCCACCTCCCGCTTGACTTTGGATAGTTCAGCCCCAGAAGAGAAACTTTCGCTGACAGTTTTCCCATTTACCTTTCGAGTCAAACGGATATTAGGACCATGGCCAGGCTGCCCTGGTTGATGGCAATGGCAGTTTGGTTTACCGCAACGTCCACTGATGGGTGTGATGGAGCCACTGCGAAAATCACCTAACTGCAAAATCTGGGACAAAATGCCGCTGCGACGTTGTTCAAGATCGATAAGCGTATCCGGCAAGGTGCACCTCCTATCCTAACGTATCACTACGTTCGGATTTAGCACACAAAAAAAGAGAACTCAACAATCGTTCACTTTGAGGTCGCACACCCGAAGCTCTGCGACCTCTTCCATCGGAGTGCTACCTTCGAGTAGATCGCGCACCAGCATATGTCGGAACATATGGGGCGTGGCTCGGGAGATTGTATTTGTTTATCAGCCTGAGGCGCCTGTGAATAAAGGCTGTTGAGAGAATTCGCTGGACAAACGCCGGGCTTTCGGCTACTGTAAGGTGGATGAGAGCATCGGACAGGCGAAAGACAAGTGAGCCGTCTGAGGTTATCGAGTTTGTTCCGCGGAAAGAGTTAGATCAGGCCGAGCGGGAGATCGAGCGGCTGCAAAAAGAGAACGAGCGCCTCAAAGAGCAGAGCGATCGGCTGCAGAGAGAGAGCGAACGTCTCAAACAAGAGACCGATCACCTGCGACGGGAACTGGAAGCGGCTCTGCGAGCCAGCAAGCGGCAAGCGGCACCGCATTCCCGCGGCAAACCAAAGTCCAACCCCAAGCGGCCAGGGCGCAAGCTGGGCCAGAACTACGGTAAGCAAGCGTGCCGTCCCATTCCGTCGCGCGTCGATGAACAGATCTCAGTCCCCTTGCCCAAGTGCTGTCCACATTGCGGCGAGTGTGACGTGCAGCCCGGGAGTTGTCAGGCGCAGTATCAGGAAGACATTGTCCGGAAGACCGTGGTGCGGCGTTTTGATATTTCGGTGGGCCGTTGCCGCGGGTGTGCGCGCCAGGTGCAGGGACGCCATCCGCTGCTGACCTCCGATGCTTTGGGGGTGGGTGCCGTCCAACTGGGACCGGAGGCGTTGACCCTAGCGGCGATCCTCAAAAAGCAGATGGGACTGTCGCTGGGGCACATACGACAAGTACAGTCTTATGGATTCGCATTGGAGGCCAGTCGTGCGGGACTGTACCGGGCGCTGGCGCGCATGGCCCGTCGGACGGAGCCGACCTATGCCGGACTAGTGGCAACAGCGCGACAGAGCCTGGTGAATGGAGTGGATGAAACCGGCTGGAAAGTGGCTGGACGGCTGCAGTGGATGCATGTCGCGGTGAGCGCGCAGGTGACGGTGCACGCGATTCTGCCAGGACGAGGATACGAGCAGTCGGTGACGATTCTGGGCGCAGACTACGACGGGTTCCTGGTGCATGACGGTTGGGCACCATACTACCGGTTTCGGCCGGCCTTCCATCAAAGTTGTGTGAGCCATCTACTGAAACGCTGCCGGGAGATGGCGCAGATCGCTTCTCCGGCGGCGGCAGCGTTTCCATTGGCGGTGCTGGATCTGCTCAGGACCAGCCTTCAGTTGCGAGACCGGCATGAGCAGGGCGAGATCACCGAGCACGGCTTGTGCAGTGCTACCGGGCGAGTGATGGCAAAGCTGGACCGGCTCGATACCGTCGATCAGAATCCGGCGAACCAGCGACTGGCGCGTCATCTCGGTCATGAACGGCCCTGGATATTCACGTTCCTCTACTGTCCCGGTCTGGATGCCACCAACAATGCGGCCGAGCGAGCCATCCGGGGCATGGTCATCGCCCGCAAGGTATGGGGCGGAAACCGGACCTGGGAGGGAGCACGCACTCAGCAAGTCCTGGTGAGCGTGCTGCGCACCTGCTGGCAACAGGGTAAAGATGCTTTCACCCGGATGGTGTGGTTGTTGCGCGCGCCACAAGCCGTGACCCTGGACATTCTGCCAAGCACGGGTTACACCGCGCTGAATCCCCCTTCAATACCGATCCCATGCCTGACTCTTTGACCTTTTGCGGGCGCACGTTCCACAGCCGTGAACTGCAGTTGATGAGTCAGATTGCATCGCAGTTTTCCGCTCTGGGGGTGACGGAGATCGCGCGCACGGTTTGCGAGTTGCTGGAGTGGAAGCGGCCCAGTGGAGGACTGAAGAACCATGAATGCCGGCAACTGCTGGAGCAACTCGCTGCTGAGGGAACTCTGACGCTTCCCGAGCTTCGGCGTTTGGGAGGAAGGGGTCCACGCCGGGTCGATGTATCTGCACCATGTTGCGAACCTGCTCCTATCGACTACGCTGTGAGTGAGTGCGAGCCGCTGCAGTTGATTCTGGTGGAAGGCAAAGCGGAGAGCCGCTTGTGGCGCGAGCAGATGGAACGTTATCACTATCTTGGATATCGTGTGCCGTTCGGCGCGCAACTACGCTACTTTGTTCGGGAGCGGGAACTGGCATGTCTGCTCTGGACATCGCCAGCCTGGAAAATGCAGCCGAGAGATGCCTGGATCGGATGGAGCGACGAGCAGCGTCGAGGCAACCTGCAATCGATCGTCAATAATGGCCGGTTCCTGGTGTTGCCATGGGTGCGCATTAGGGGATTGGCCAGCAAAATCCTGGCGCTGAGCGCCCGGCAATTGCCACGCGACTGGGAGGCCCGATATGGCCATCATCCGGTGCTGCTGGAAACGCTGGTGGACGCGACCCGTTTTCGCGGAACCTGCTACCGGGCGGCAAACTGGATCCATGTTGGGCAGACCACCGGACGCGGCCGCATGGACCGAGAACACAAAAGTCACGGTCAATCCATCAAAGACATCTATCTCTACCCTTTGATCCGCGACGCCCGCCTATACCTACGCGGTGATCTCACTCGGTAAACAAATACGTGAGATTTTAACCGCTTCTAACTCGGCCTTTAGTTTCCCGCCAGACCGTCTTTTGCGATCGGACTCCACTGTTCGCACATTGGCAGCGACGAATAGCCGTTGCAAGCGACTGCCCCATTTAATCGTGCGAGTGTGTAGTTTTCCTTGTCCCGTCCAAAAGTAGTATTCAATCGCCGTCGTGCGGCGCCGCGTTCAGGGTGTCGATGACGAAAGGCGGGACTCTCGCGAACACGTCCTCACCCGTTTTCTTGCGGTAGGTTCTGATTCGACATCCATCCACGTCCACCTCGCGGAGCTTCGACGTATCGCCGATAGACAAACCCGTGTTGCGCATCACCATGATGAATGCCCGAGTTTGATCCGCGATCGGTTGCCCGCAGCGGCCGTACTCATCAGTCAGCAGCCCAGTCGCAGAGAAGATGCAGTTCATCTCATCGCGAGTGAACGGTTCGGTCTTAGGCCGTCCTCCCGCAATTGGGTCAAGGGCCGCCCTGAACTCAACCAGTTCGGTGAATGTCACCTCGGCTGCGGCGAACTTTCTTTCTCTTCTCCAGAAAGGTCTTGAGCCTGCCGAGGTTCAGCTTGGATTTCCGCTGAACATCGAGACTTCGGCGCGACTTGAAGGCAAGGAAGGATGCAATAGCTGCCTCCATGTCAACCTGGGGCTTTAGCGTTGGCTCAATTGGACTGGGGAGTTCCATGTCCCGGATGATTTCGACCGCGCGGTTCCAGCCTCGAACACCGCTACCGGATGCGGGGACAATGAGGGACTGTGGTTTCGCCGCACACCCGCACCGTCGATGCCCTCGAAATGAATCGAGCACCTCGGTTTGCTGGGACAGTGTTGGGACCGCGTCCCCGACTTGGAACGCGCGCGGCACGGTGTCGGCGAAAAATGTTCAACATGCCGGAATTGTAGTATGGAGGCACTCACGCTAAATTCACTTGAGTGCCTTGTTGTCTGTAAACTATTTGATTCTAAAGCAAATAAATTGGTGGAGGCGGCGGGAATTGAACTATCTGGGGGTACATAGAATCAATAAGTTGCCCGTTCTCAATATGGCCAAATTGGCAGAACAGGCACTCTCAGCGAATTCATTGCACGTCTATTGCACGCAGCGCTTGTTGATCCCTATCTTGGCGGTCTTGGCGCCCAGCCTCTGATTCACACCTTAGTAAGTATAGTTCCGAACGACTATCTGCTCCGACAAGAATCCGCTGCAGGATGACCACAGTCCCGGCCGGCCACATCGGTCCAGGATGCAGGCACCGGATCGAGTACACGGGCATCTGCGGCGGAGGTGAACCATTGGCACAGTGTTTCCCTTCGCCAAACGCAGTACACTTGAAGAAGGAGACCACATGCCTGCCGCGAAACATCTTACCCTTGAAACCGTCGATTTTGAAAACCACAAGGAGGTGGAGACATTTCTCGGACAGGTGATGGCTGAGGGCATGCGGCGCGTCCGGGCCGAAGGTGCGGAACTCAGGGCCAAGGGACTCATGGACGCCGATGGCAAAACCCTGGTCACCGACTTGCCGCCCGACATGCGAGAAGGGTCTGAACGCGATTTCGGCGGATAATGCACCCTCCAGAAATGTTCATCATCGCCGGACCGCCCGGCGCCGGGAAGAGTTCCGTCTTTCCGCTGGCAATTTTCGCCGGTCACCTTTTTAACGCCGACGATCGCGCCGCAGAGTTGAATGGCGGTTCTTACCGTGCGATTCCGCTGCATGTTCGGCGCACCGTGAACCAAGAATTTGAACAGTTCGTCAGCCGCAGTATTCATGCGGGTCAATCATTCGCGCTGGAGACGACACTGAGAAGCAGCGTAACGTTTGAGCAAGCCAAGCTCGCGAAGTCGGTCGGGTTCAAGGTCTTTATGATCTATGTCGCACTCGACAGTTTCGATCGGCACTTCGAACGGGTGAAGCGGCGGGCAATTCGGGGTGGTCACGCAGCAAGTGAATCGACGCTTCGCCGTATCCACGAATGCAGTTTAGCCAACCTTCCGATAGCGCTCGATCCAGAAAGGAGCGGCGTTGATGAACTACGCGTTTTCGACAACTCTGCGGAGGAGGAGATGCCCAGTCCTAAACTTGAGGTGAAGCATGGCCGCATCGTTCATATAGCGGATGAATTCCCAGCCTGGCTCCAGGCTGCACTGGGTTGGACCGCCATCGATATCGAGAGGTTAAGATCAGGGGTCCGTTAGGTCTGCTTCGCGCCGCGCCGAATCGACACAGTACGACATTTCCTCGTTTGAAGAACATTCAGAGCGGCATTCGTTATCTTCTAAATGCCGTGAAGGATGCGCGAAAGCCACCGGGTCGCCGATCGAACCATGCGACTTTTAGTTCAGGTCAAGGCGAAATAGATCCACTCCCTGCCAAGGATTAGAATTGAAGCCCACCGGGTCTCTTAACGCGATGCCGCTCTGTCCCCATCGAATCATCGGACCGTGATTGCTGTTTAGGCTGATAGGCAGCGGAAGGGACCACAGCCGCGCGCCTCCCGCAGCATTATGGAGACTCAAGACGGGGCCAAGGCTCACCAGATCATAGCCGGGGGGTGGGTTACCTCCAAGTATCACCACTTTCTGCAGATCTAGGAACGGGACCACGAGACCCGAATTATCGTAGGTTGCCCGCACTGTGGGTATCGAGGGATCAACCACAGAGCCGCATCCGTCATAGACTAGTACCTAATTGCAAAAATAAGCGTATTCTGCTATTGTGTAGACATGGGCCAATGGGCAAAGGTCGTTTTGACTCCTGACGAGGAGAAGACCCTTCGGCATTGGGCGCGGGAAGGCACTCGCGAATTTCGGATGGTCGAGCGTGCCAAGGTGATTCTGCTGGCCAACCAGGGGAAGGCGAATCTGGAGATTGCGGAGCTGTTGAAGACACGGCCTGCCCGAGTTTCGAAGTGGCGGCGACGTTTTGCCAAACAGCGACTGGACGGACTGGTAGATGCTTCGCGGCGGGGTCGACCTGCCCATTACGATCAAGGGACCGAGAGGCGGGTGTTGACTCTGCTCGACGAATCGCCGCCGGAAGGGTATGGGAAGTGGTCAGGCTCCCTGGTCGCGCAAGAGTTGGGGGACGTCAGCGACGATCAAGTCTGGCGCATTCTGCGTAAACACGACATTTGTCTGGAGCGTCGGCGAAGTTGGTGCATCAGCACGGATCCGGAGTTTGGCCGAAAGGCGGCGGACATTGTGGGTTTGTATCTGAATCCGCCGGAAAATGCATTAGTCTTGTGCATCGACGAGAAGCCATCGATTCAAGCCTTGGAACGGGCGCAGGGCTGGATCCGACTTCCCAACGGCAAGGCCCTGAACGGCTTCAGCCACGGCTACAAACGACACGGAACGACGACGCTGTTTGCAGCCTTCGATATCGCCACCGGGCAGGTCATAGCCGGACACTATACGCGACGGCGGCGAAGGGAGTTCCTGGATTTTATGAATGAAATTGTGGCGGCTTACCCCGACCGCGAACTTCATGTCGTCTTAGATAACCTGAATACCCACAAGCCGAAGGAGGACCGTTGGCTGAAGCGTCACCCGAAAGTCCACTTGCATTTCACCCCGACCTACTCCTCCTGGTTGAATCAGGTAGAGTGCTGGTTCAGCATCCTGGGCGAGCAGGCGCTCAAGGGCGTGAGCTTTACGTCTCCCCAGCAACTCCGCGAAGCCATTGATAAATTTGTGAAAGCTTACAACAAGAAGGCGTCGCCGTTTGAGTGGAAGAAGGCGGTCGTCCATCCTACAGCACCCAAGCCAAAATACGCTGACTTATGCAAGTAGGTACTAGGCCTCCTGCGAAAACAGAGTCGCCTGATCCACCCAACAGACCAAGTGTCTCCGCTCCTAAGGTAATTCCGCTCGACGTTACCGCCATGGAGTAGAAGTTTCCGACATTGTCGGCGCCATAGAGCGTACCCGCGTCAGGCCCGCCTAGAAGATAGGCTGGGCCGCGGTCCGTAACCCCGGGCCGAAGTTGCGCGTCATCAAAAACTCCCGTGCCAACGTAGGGTTGATATGCGCCGGTAGTGGTGAACGATACGGCGAGCGAGTTGTTGGTCCCAGGCAATGTCATCATCGAGAGCACTCCACGCGGACCATAAACCGAGTCGGAGCCGAGCGCAATCGTGAGGTCGGTAATCCAGGAGTTCAGATTGATTCGCTGTACGGCATTTCCCTGGGCTACGTAGAGATACTGGTCGTCGTCAGAGATCGCCAACTTCGTTGGCTCAACACTCAGCGAGAACCACTTCTCTACTTTCCCGAGTTCGGGATTTAACACAGCGATAGAGGGGCCCTGCGGCTTCTGACTTGCGGCCACCGCGATGTAGATTCGATCGCGCAGGGAATCATAAACGAGATCGTTATTCAACACCGGCACGTATACGAGGATTGGACTCGATTCAGTGATCTGCTCGGTTTGCGTTGAATCCCAAACCGCCAGCATTCCGATACCAGGCAGTTCGAGGTCAACGCCGGTCAGGGACACCTGTAGTCGTGTCGCGTCGAGGAACGTTGTAGTTCTTGGCTGACCGTTCCACGTCGCGACCATGCCGACGGTAAATCCCGTTCCAGTCAGCGTGACCTTGGTCGCGCCCGTATCGGCGGCGATATGGCTGGGCGATATAGTAATCGGCTGTTTCGACAGGTCGTCAGGCGCCACAGTGATTGGGCCTGGTATAGTGAGCGAGTCGTTCACTGCGATCGTGACTGCAGCAGGGCTGGAATAGGGTCCGGCATTAAACGTCACGGGTACATGGTGACTGTAGGCGATACCACGCGGAATCACGGCATTAATCTGGATAACACCTGATACCAGGCCCGGAGCGTCGGCGGCGTACTGCACTTGCGCAGAGCTTCCTCCGATCATCACGGAGATGGGCAGATTTGGAACCGAACCTGTCGATGATGACACCGTTCCATCGGCCGGCACAGGGCTCACCAGACCGGCACCCGTCCCATAGAGCACGATCACATCGCCCGGATTAGCGGGATTCGCAGGTGAGTTCACGCTCCCGTCCTGGTTGAGCGCCGCTGCCTGGCCCGAGCCCGAACCGTCGCCGGTAAAAAGCGCTGGCACCCCGCCCACCACCGGAACCGTAACCGTAGAGGCGCGGCCTGCGGAATTGATCGTAATTTTCGTGGAGGTCTGACCAGCGATCTCGTATGGCACGACGGCATTGATCTGACTTGCTCCCACATAAGTCAGCGGCGCAGCAAATCCGTCAAAACTCACGCTTGTCGATCCAACCGTCAGCGGAAAACGGCCGTTCTGAACTTGGGTCGCGCCACCCGTGCCCAGATTGACCCCAAAAAGTGTCACCAGTTCTCCTGGAGACACGCCGTTGCCGCTATAGTTTGCTGCACTCGTCACACCAGCCGCCGCAATATAAGGGCCGGTCTGGACGGCGAAGTTCGCAAACAGCGATGTCTGGGTGGGGCTGACGACAATCGTTCTCGGATTATCCATGGAACCATCAGTCCAACCGGCAAATGTGAGGCCGAGGCCCTGTACCAATTGAGGAGAGGGCCAAAAGATCTGCGCCGTCGTATTTGGGATGGCGGAAACGATTCCAGAGCCGCAACTCCTTGTCGCGACGGCTCCGCTGACTGTACACGTTGCGCCGAAGGAACCTCCCACACTGAATGAGACATAGTCGGCTGAATTGATCACTGCTGTGACGTTATTGTTGTCCCGGTTCACGTCCGACGTAGTCGTGGAGACCGATGCAGTCACTTGTCCGTTACCCGACGGCGAATTAGCTGAAGCTAGAATCAACTCCACCGTCCCGGAGTCGCCTGCGGCAATGGAATCGAACGTAGCCCAAGGAGCGCCTACAACGGTTCCGCAAACGCCCAAGCCACTGGCTCGACAAGCGTTGATGCCAGGCCCCTGCTCAGGTATTGAACCGGAAAACACAACATTATCCGCCGGTGACGGCCCGCTGTTGGAGATGGTGAATAGCAGGGTCGTAGGGCTCCCCGGAAGGGACGCTATACCAGCTTGAGCCTGTACCGACAGATCACACTGCCCTGGATTGGCGTCCATCTTCAGCAATAACGCGTTGGGCAGCAAATGCGTGGATTGAACCGGGTCGGGAACCAGGATGCCGTAGGCCGAACTGGCCAGATAGGCGCTGCCGGTTGCATCGACGGCGATTCCCATTGAGCTTGGCGTCGGAGTTGGAGTCGGAGTAGAAATTGACGAATAATAAACCAACTTATCGCCTGTTGGGCTGATCTTTGACATGGTGAAGCCTGTGGAACTCAATCCCGCGGCATAGGAGTTGTTCGCGTTGTCCAAGGCCAACGCATTCACCGATTGATTCGGCAACAGCGCGCTGAAAACCGCGGTATGTCCCGTCGGATCGAGCTTGAGAACGAAACCGCTGGTTGGGAGAGCGTTGCTCAATCCTAGTGAAGTGCCAGCCAGTCCTGCCATCGCAGGAGCCGCTTGAGAGATTGTTTGCCCGCCGACATATGCGGCGCCGGAAGAATCCACCGCTAAAGCTGAAATGGAATCGGTAAGCGTTCCCGCTACATAAGTGCTGTAGATCGGACCGCTCCCATCTGGTTTCATGCGGGTGACAAATCCGTGGTAGTTCTGCGGATTCAATGCCGACTGCTGGAAAGCCCCAGGCGTGGTCACGATGCCCCCGTGTGCCAACGTTCCGGCCAAGTAGATGCTCCCATCGTTCCCGACAGCAATATCCGCCAAGCCTCCGAAGTAATTACTAACCGGCAGTTGGAATTTCAACAGCTGCGTCTTACCCGTTGGATCTATCTTGGAAACGCTAATGGAGGTACCTCCGGCCGCGACGTACGCATCTCCGGCGCTATCGATCGCCATAGCCACGGGTACAGTGTAATCGGAACCCTGAATGACGCGGGTCCCGTAGACCAGGTGGTCGCCGCCGGGCGCGATCTTGTACACCCCGAGGATACCGCCTGGATCGATAGGCGTACCGTTTCCCGCAATGGGCTGATTAAAAACGTTAACGGCCAGGTACACGTTGCCCGGACCATCAACGCGCATTCCAATCGGATGCCCATTGTAGAATGTCGCGGCTCCGATGTACGTCGAGTACAACAGTTTGGAGCCGTCCGGAGATAATTTGCGGACGAACACCTGCGTGCCGGTGCCGGACTGTGAGGACCCAAACGCGGCTCCCGCCGTAATCTCAAAATTCGACGAACCCGTGAAACCTGCGACGTAGATGTTGCCTGAACCATCCAGGGCGACTTGACAGCCGCGGTCGCCTCCGTTGCCATCAGTTGTCTGGGAAAAGTCAATTACGGGATCAATTACCAGCGGCAAGTCGTCTCGATAATGCCCTATAACAAGGCGAATTTTGCGGCCGTGAACAACATAACGCGTCTTGACTTCGTACCGCTTCCCCCCTACGAGTTGATAGGCGAGTGGCGCTTTCCAGATTACCGAGAGTTCTCCCTTCTGTAGCAGCAAATCGCCGCCACTTGTCATTCGAGCGACTCCAGGTTCATCCAGGCGCATCGCGATGGCGTGCACCCTGCCATGCGCGGCAACCCGCCAATCATGCTCAATAGACCCGTCGGCGATGCCGACCACCCAGTCGATACCCGGGTAAATGCCGGGGCAAACGACGGACGAATAAAGGGGGACATGAGACAGCGGAGGAGCGACTCCAAGATAGTTCGTTTCAGTCTCCACCGGTGAATTCGGACCGCATCGATCGAGTCGAGCTCCTTCAAATGTCAATGAAATATCTTGGTGCTTCCCGCGGAACCTCATTCCCGTTTGAGTGATGGCGGTGGAGACCTTTCTTTCGTTGTTCGAAAAACTCACGTCCGGGGCAAATTGACCCCTGTTCAATTCAAACTTGGAGTTATCTGCACGTACTGAGGATAAAGCCGGCAAGAGAAGCAGTATCCTGATAAAAGGATGCATTCCTCCATTATCCTCTTCTCTATTTCGCCACCCCCGGTTGATCTACGTTTGGGCTGCCTGTTTCGAGACGGAATCGATTGCGCAAGACCGCGCCGGCGTCGCCAAGTCCTCGATCTCACCATAGGCTGACCGTCCGCAAACAGCCTTTGAAGCGGAACGAAAGGGTCTCCTCCTCACCATGCACTAATACCCTCCAATAAACAAGGGAACCAGAATGAGAATTCCTAACACTTCGAGCAAAGAATAGCTGCGCCCGGCAATCGCCGGGCATTCCGATACAGCGTCCGGCAAAGTAAATCCAAGAAGAATAAGAACAAAGAACCTAAAACCACTCAACACGCCCGTCAACCCTTTATGTTCCACTACCGGCGGTTGTGGGCTGATCCCGTCGCCTGGAGGGCTATCGCGGTTGCTTTTCCCGTCGCCAGATTGTTTCGGGTTGTCTCGATCTCTCTCGGGTTGTCTCGATCTGTCTCGAAACCGACCGGTTCTGTCTCGAATTGTTCGGATCTGTCTCGCCTTATCCTTCGGTCCCCCGGTTACGGGACTACCGGAGCGCAGCGGCTTCTGACCCTAGTCAAAATAACCTCGGAGGAACTGTTCGGAAACCTCCCGCCCACTCCCTTGTATTTAGAAAGCGAATGACGTGATGGAGCTGTCTCGAATCCCGATCCCAACCTCGAAGAACATCGTGATGACATACATGCCGGCCATTTAACATCAACGGTATAAAACAACTCGCTGTTATCGCGTCTGGAATTGGATCTGATGTTTGCAATCGAAAAACATTACCGCGCAAAGCACATCGTCGAGCGAACCGGCCTAAGTGACCGCACCGTGAGGCGCCTGTTGAAGGAGGAACCGGGGGTGCGCGTCCTCCCTGGCGTTGCCGTGTCGCGCCATACTCGACGTAAATATGAGACGGTCTTGGTGCCGGAGTCGGTGCTTCAGCGCATCTTGACGCGGATGGAACGAGTCGACCAGGATTTCGTTACTTCGTCCTCCAGGTCATAACGCAAAGCCTTCACAAATGGCCTGTAGTGCTTCTCTGTGATCTTGATGGACTTGTGCCCGAGCAGAATGGAGACCTTTTCGAGAGGTACTCCGGCCAGCAGGCATTCGACCGCGAACGTGTCTCGCAGCATGTGAGGGTGCGCCCGCTTCCCAAGATTCGCTAGTTTGACGAGCCGCCGGAAGCTCCGCTGAAAGTCGGCAACCGCAGATTTTGGAAGCCCTTTTCCGCTCCAGAACAAATAACGCGGGTCCACTTCTTTCCCTGCCGGCACGTTGCGGATCTCTGCAGCCGCATCTGGCGGGATGACGCAGTACACCGGCTCCCCTGTCTTTTCTTGATAAAGCAAGATGGCGTCCTGACCGCGTTCCGTTTTGCAGAGCCTGGCCCTTTCCAGAGTGAAGGCGTCGCGAACGCGAAGGCCCGACCACCGCATGAGTAGGATCGCAGCGCGCAATCGGGCTCCGAACTGATCGGTTTTGGAGCCATTCTCCCATCTGTCACCCCGGTACACATACGTCGCATCGATTAGCCGGTTGAATTCGGCCGGGGTCAAGTAGTCGGTGGGCTTCTGATCAACCTTGATCTTGCCGAGAACCTTGGTGGTGACCGGCTGACTGGCGATGTAACCCGACCGATAGCAAAAGTAAAAGAACCCAACCACGCGATCGTGTTTCTTTGACCGCGCAAGCGGGGCATCCTTCCACGTCGAGCGGAAATCGCGGATAGCCTCGACGTTTGCGATCTGTGCTATGGCCGTATATCCTCGGCTCGTAGCCCAGGTCATTAGCTGCTTCTCGAAAATGGTTGCCAGCTTCTTCCGGGTGTCTTCAGCCAAATTGCGGGCCTCGGCATCGCTAAGGTACGCCTTGACCGCCTCGGTGATCGTGACGATGCGCGGTTCGTCGATGGACGCACCCCGTTTGCGTTCCCACCCATCAACAATCTTTTTGGCCTCTTCATAGTCGGCCGTCTTGAGGGACTTGCGTACGAAGGTGGACCCGAGCATGCCGATTGCTCGGTACGAGCAGCGGCAACGGGCGTAATCGTCGTACTCGCCAGCTTGAGGATTCTTCTTTTGGCGAGCCGTTACACAACCTTCAGTGTGGCGTTTTTCGATCTTGAGTGCCATGGCTTCCTGGAGCCAGTATACCTATGATCCAAACCGCGACACTGCACGTGAACTGCACGCCACTTCTGCTATTTCTATTAAATCTCTTATTATCTTATATTTGGACTTGGTGGAGGCGGCGGGAATTGAACCCGCGTCCGAGAAAGCCCGCCATGGCAAGACTACGTGCGTAGTCGTTTCGGTATTTTCGATCTCAGCCTAAGAACCGACTAAGAAGCACTGAGACTTAGTCCGATTGATCTCGACCCTCGGCTACGAACAGAAGCCTGAGGCCTATCCCATAAAATGACGCTCACTGACCGGCGCATGGGCTCACCGGCTGGAGCGCACCGCTTAATTAATTAAGCAGCGTATGCAAACTGCGTGTTATTGGCAGTTGTGTTTTTCCGATCGTTTAACGGGAGCTCGGAACCCGGCACGCCTCACCACAACGATTCAATCCCGTCGAATCCGGTGCGCCCCCTTTCTTCTTCATTGTACCGCCATCCCTCAAATTGGGAAGCGGGTGATTTTTCAGCCCGGACGCCGACGCTCACCATTTGCGAGAATAGAGTTTAGTCCCGCACGATGGCAGACGGCAACTCGGAATCCCCGCGGCTGTATGAAGCCTTTCGTGCGCTCCGCTATTACAACTTCCGCCTGTTCTTCGCCGGCCAACTCATCTCGCTGGTTGGCACCTGGATGCAAACGGTCGCGCAATCGTGGCTGGTCTACCGGCTGACCGGTTCCTCAGCGCTCCTGGGCCTGGTTGGTTTTTCGAGCCAGATCCCGGTCTTCTTGTTCTCCCCCCTGGGAGGCGTGGCCGCGGACCGTTACAACCGCCATCGGATGATCGTTGTGACGCAAAGTGCGTCGATGGTATTGGCGCTGATTCTGGCAGCGCTTACACTCACCGGTCACATACAGATCTGGCATCTTTTTGTGCTCTCCGCGATGCTGGGCGTGGTCAATGCCTTCGACATTCCGGCCCGGCAGGCGTTCTTCCAGGAGATGGTCGGACGCGCGGATTTGATCAACGCCATCGCGCTCAACTCCTCGATGTTCAACTCCGCCCGCATCGTCGGGCCCGCGATAGCCGGCATTCTGGTCGCGTGGATCGGCGAGGGCTGGTGCTTCTTCGCCAATGGAGTTAGCTACATCGCCGTCATCGCCGGCCTCCTCATGATGCACGTGACGCCGCGCACAGTCCATAATTCCCAAGACTCCGCCTGGCAGCACGTGTTGGAAGGAGCGCGGTTCGTGATCTCCGCGCGGCCTATTCGCACATTATTGCTGCTGGTGGCGCTGGTGAGTTTCTTCGGTCTACAGTATTCCGTCCTGATGCCGATTTTTGCGGACAGGATCTTCCATTCCGGTGCGCATGGACTGGGAGTCCTGCTGGGGATCAACGGTGCGGGGGCACTCTGCGGCGCGCTGGTCATGGCGGCCAAACGAGGCCTGCAAGGATTGAGCCGCTGGATCGCCGTGGCTGCCTCGATCTTCAGCGTGGCGATTATCGCATTCGGATTTGCCCCCACGTTTTGGATCGCTGCCGGCTTGCTTTACGTCGTCGGATTCTCGACGATGATTCAGTTCGGCTCGACCAATACCCTGATTCAGATGATGTCGCCCGACCGTCTTCGCGGACGCGTGATCTCCTCTTATTCAATGATGTACATGGGAATGACGCCTATCGGGTCGATGGCAGCCGGTATTGTCGCCGAACACATCGGTGCACGCGAGACGATTTCGGCGGGCGGAGTGATTTGTCTCATCGGCTCGATAATCTATGCTACGCAGCTTTCGGGAATACGATCGGAGGCCCGCAAAATGGTGCAGAGCGCATCCTCGGCCACACCGGAGCAGATTGCGGCCGAGGGGGTGGTTCGGTCGTAATTACGCCCCCGGGCTTCTAACGCACGCACCGGCTCTGCCCATCGGGATTGGGCTCGAACTTCGGGTTGCTGCTGGCGAGGGACCGAGTGAAAAACCCTGCGGCGTCAAATAGGGTCTCTGCCGTGATAACATTTCCATATTGACACCTGCCTGGCACTTGACATCAGCCTAGAGCCGGACGTCAGGATGGTTTCGATGAGTGTTCTCCAAGACTTTCCGCGGATTACCCCGTTTCTCTGGTTCGATTCGAACGCCGAAGAGGCCGTCGACTTCTATCTCACTGTGTTCAAGAACTCTCGCCGTCTTGATGAGTTGCGCACTGTCGACGACAACCGTGGGCCGAAGGGCAGCATCCTCACCATTGCTTTCGAACTCGACGGCCAGAAGTTTACAGCAATCAACGGCGGCCCGGTGTTCAAATTCACCGAAGCAGTCTCGTTCGTTGTGCGTTGCGACTCACAGCAGGAAGTGGATGACTATTGGTCGAAGCTCTCCGCTGGAGGCAGCGAGATTCAGTGCGGCTGGCTTAAGGACAAGTTCGGTCTTTCCTGGCAGATCGTGCCCGCGCGTCTGCCCGAACTCATCAAGCACCCGAAGGCGATGCAGGCGATGCTTAAGATGAAAAAGCTCGAAATCGAGGAACTCGAGCGCGCCGCGCGGTCGTGACCGGCTAGCGTGAAGCTTCTCCCGCCCACGCACCTGTTGAGGCGTAAGCGCAAATGCAAGGATCAGGGTCCAAGGCAAGGCGAGTTATGAATTGCCAACCGGGCCGCTAAGATGGTGGACGGACTTTGCGGCCGAGCGACTGGATCGAGCCGGCACCTGATACTTGGAATGAAGGCTCCCACTTACAACTCGTTCCACTCGACCATGCGCCGTTCGTATATCGCCTTTCTTCCCAGCAGCGCGGTCATCGTCGAAATCTGCGACGATTCTGCGTTATTCAAAGGCATTTTGCGGCCTCTCGCATTGTCGATGAAGGCAGCCAGGGAAAGGTACGTGGCGTCCTTCTCTTTGTCGGGAACGTCCAGCTTCTGTTCGCCTTTCTTATCCAATTGAGCCCAGGTTGCCGTCGCCAGGTCCACCGCGCCCTTTGAGCCATAAACGCGCTCCTTGATGCCCGAAAACCCCGGCGGATCGAAAAAGATATGGCTGAATTCGAACCGGACATCGTTAGGGAATTCATAGATCACCATGTAGTTGTCCATGGTCGTCCGGCCTGGGGGCAGGTTCTTGTAGACACTCACGCCTCCGCTGCCGAACGCGCGCACCGGATGCGTTCCCGCAGCCCACACCATCAGATCAATAATGTGGCACGCCTGTTCGACAATATTGTCGCCTGACCGGGTTCGATCGAAATACCACGCTGTGTCGCGCGGAAGATCGCCGGTGTGCCGGTAGCCTTGCAGAAACACCACTTTGCCCAAGCCTCCCTCATGCACGAATTTCATGGACGCTGCCCGGTTGGGCTCGTGACGCAACTGGAAACCCTGCTGAAATATTCCTTTTGCGTTGGCCGCCGCAGTGGTGACCATGCGGCACTGTTCCACATCGAACGCCATCGGCTTCTCACAATAAACATGCTTGCCGACCTCGAGAGCGGCAATGGCCATCTCTTTATGGAGATCGACCGGCGTGGCAATCACGACCGCGTCAATATCTTTCCGATCGAGCAGTTTACGGTATTCCGTATAATCTTCGGGGTGGCTGCCGGCAGCGGTGGACGCGTCGACCGCCGCTTTCAATCGCACCGGATCGAGATCGCAGATCGCGACCACCGTGATGCCGGGCACTGTGAGCATATGTTTCAGAAGGAACGACCCGCGATTGCCCACGCCGATAAAGCCTACACGAACGGTGTCATTCGGAGACTGACCCTGCAGCATAAGCGAGGAGCCCAGCGAGGCCGCACTGGCTTTCAAAAACGAACGGCGGTTGGCATCGATCATGTGGCTCATTTTATGTCAAGTTACAATGGCCCCGTGGACCGCGGCGCGATTCTCACCATCCTGCGCGAAAGGATTATCGGTTACGCGGCATCTCGTATAGGGAGGGATTCCGCGGAGGACCTCGCCCAGGACGTGTTGATTCTGCTCGAAGAGAAGTATCCGCAGGTGGACGGCATCGCCGACCTGGTTCCCTTGTCGCTGCAGATTGCACGCTTTAAATTGGCCGCCATCTATCGCAAATCAGCGCGCCGCGGCGAGAACAACCAGGTGTCGGTGGACGAGATTCAGATTCCGGATCTATCGCACGACACCGCCGGCGAATACGAGCGCTGTGAGATGATGAACCGGCTGGCATCCGCCATCGCGAAACTGCCTGCGCGATGCCGGGAGATGATTCGCTGGAAACTGGAGGGAAATAATTTTGCGCAGATTCAGAAGCTGTTAAAACTGGATTCGATCAACACCGTTTACAGCCAGGACTTTCGTTGCCGTAAGCAATTGATGGAACTGATGGGCGAAGCGTTGCCCGCCGAAAAACTACCCGCGAAGCGCAAAGAGGCGAAATTATGACTCCGGAACACGCTCGCGAATTGTTGGGTGGTCTGGCTGCCGGAATCCTCACGCCGCAGGAGCGGAAGATGCTGTTCGAGGCGGCGCTTCACGATCAGAACCTGTTCAATGAAGTCGCCGACGAACTGGAGTTTGCTACGTTTCTACAATCGCCGGAGGCGCGCGCGCAGCTTGCCCACCGGATCGAGGTCGAGCCCGACCGCAGGCGGTGGTGGGCCCTGCGCCCCGCGTGGCTGGCGCTCTCCGGAGTGTTGGCCGCGTCCATCGTCGTGTTCCTCGCGATCCGGCACCGGCCGGTCGAAGTCCCCGTCGAGACCAAAGAAGCATCCTTTGCCTCGCGTCCGAACGTCGCTGTCACTGTGCAGCCGCCTTTGCCGGAGTTCCCCAAGCCGGAGTTCGCCAAAAAGGAACCTGCGCAGTCCGCACCGGCGGCCTCGAATTGGAACAAAGACCCTCGTTCCAGCCTTAGCCCCAAATTCCTGGCGAAGCAAAAGCCGGCAGCCGTCGACGAGATAGCGAAAGGTTCGCCCCCGGAACAGCTTTCGCAGTCTGTCAATCAGCCGATACCCGAAGGGCCGGCGCCCGTGCCGGGAACTGCCCCAGTCGGACGTGCCGCGAGAGCGATGGCTTTCCAGGCCACGGCTGCACCCGCCCCGCCTGCCGCGCCGGGTTCCACGCCCTCTCTCAGCGGAACGGTGCATGATCCGACCGGCGCAGCAGTCGTCGGCGCCAAAGTCGACATCATCGACACTTCCACCAACTCCACCACTCACGCGACCGCCGATGCTAACGGACGCTTTATAGCGTCACCCCTGCCGCAAGCCGGACGGTACTCGGTCATCGTCTCCGCTCCGGGATTTAAGAAGGAGCAACTTTCAGTGACGCTCGCCGGCAACCAACCAGCACAGATCGACATCCCGCTCGAAGTGGGCTCGGTATCTGAAGTGGTCGAGGTCTCCGCGGCTGCATCCTCGGTGCAATTGAATCAAAACCTCACCCAGGTCGCCGTACTGGATTTCGTGAATGGCAGCCAGCCGAACCAATCCGGCGCACAAGTGGCCGATCAGCTGTCCAATCAATTGCTGAACGGGGGCCAGGTCGGTGTCATCGATAGGGACAAGGTTCAGCAGGCAATCCAGGGCCAGGCCGCATCCGGGCGTCCGCCCAGTGCGCAGGAAGCCGCGGCAATGGGACGGAGCATCGGCGCGGATGCCGTGGTCGTCGGAAGTATCGAGCCGCCTGACAGCGCGGCGAAACGCAAAGAATTGTCCAATGTCCTGGTAAGGGCCGAGGTCATCGATACGAAGCAAGCCAGGCCCGTAGCGACTGCTGCCGCCCGCGGCGCCTCACTGCAATTGGCCACGGCCTCCCTGGGGAATCAGATTCAATCCCAACTGGCGAAGCCGGTGGAGGGCCAGGTCACCGGCCGAAGCGGAGACATTGTGTCGGTTAAATTTGCGGAGCCACACGGTCTGCAGATCGGCGCACGCTGCGATGTCCTCCGTGGTGCGCAGAAAATCGGTGAACTGGTCATTACGTCGTTGAACGGGCAGTCCGCCATCGGGAAGTTCTCGGGGACGGGGCAGCCGCGCGCCGGCGATCGGGTGACGGCACTCGTGATCATTAACCCACGATAGTCAGGATTGCATCAGTGGCATAATTGAATCTCAGCAGTATTGACGCCACAGCCATCGGTATGGACTCGGATCAAACACAATCTCTCAGCGGCCAGACCATATCGCACTACGAAGTCCTCGAGAAGCTGGGCGAAGGCGGGATGGGTGCAGTCTACAAAGCTCGCGATACCACACTGGGCCGGATGGTAGCAGTCAAAGTCCTGATAGGGGCGGCGGGACAGACGCCGGAGAAACGCTCTCGGTTCCTGCAGGAGGCCCGCGCTGCCTCGGCGCTCAATCACCCGAATATCATCACCATCTATGAGATCGTCACATCGAACGATGCTGACTACATCATCATGGAGTTCGTGCGCGGCGATACGCTTCACTATCTAATCGAGAATCGCCGCCTTTCGCTCATCGATTCTCTGAAGCATTCGATACAGATGAGCGACGCCCTGGCCGCCGCCCATTCCGCCGGTATCGTTCACCGCGATTTGAAACCTGCCAACGTCATGGTCACGCCCGATGGCCTGGTGAAGATCCTCGATTTCGGCCTCGCGAAGCTTGCCGAAAGTGTGCGCGAAGCGGAACTCGCCGAGATGGAGAAGACGCAATCCATGCAATTCTCCCTTGGCCCGCAGACCCAGGAAGGGTCCATCGTCGGCACGGTCGCCTACATGGCTCCCGAACAGGCCGAAGGTAAGAAACTGGACGGCCGCGCCGATATCTTTTCTTTCGGCGCAGTAATGTATGAGATGATCTCCGGTGCGAAGGCCTTTGAGGGCGACTCCGGACTCGCTACGCTGGCCGCGGTGTTGCGTGACGAGCCTCGCGACCTGGCTCTTGTCGTCCCCGATATCCCGCCCGAGTTGGCGGGAATTATCACAAAGTGTCTGCGAAAGTCGGCCAGCTCACGCTATCAGACCATGGGTGCGGCCAAGGCCGACATCGAGCGTATTTATTTCGCCATCCGATCGGGCTCCGCACCTTCGGCGTCCGGTATCTGGAAACGCCCGATCGCGACGCGGCAAGCCCCATCGATTGCGGTTCTCCCATTCACCAACATGAGCTCGGACAAGGAGAACGAGTATTTCAGCGATGGACTGGCGGAAGAAATCATTAACGCCCTGACCAACATCAGCGGGCTTCGCGTCACCGCCCGCACATCGGCGTTCGCCTTCCGCGGCAAGGAGCAGGACATTCGCGGCATCGGTGAGACGTTGAAAGTGGCATCGGTGCTGGAGGGCAGCGTCCGCAAGTCCGGCAACCGCGTGCGAGTGACGGTACAGTTGATCAGCGCTGCCGACGGCTACCAGCTCTGGAGCGAGCGCTTCGACCGGGAACTGACCGACGTGTTCGCCATTCAGGATGAGATCTCGCAGAGGGTGGTGGAAACTCTGCGTGTTCGCCTCGCCGAACAATCGTCCGGCGATGCACAAACCATCAGTACGCTGGTCAGGCGTCCGACCGCGAATTTCGACGCTTACAACGTGTACCTGAAGGGCCGCTACCAATTGAACCAGATGACCCGCGAGGGACTAAACAACAGCAAGCGCTACTTCGAAGAGGCCATCCAGCTCGATCCCGATTATGCCCTCGCCTATGATGGTCTGGCGTACGCGCACTATACCGAGGGCTTTCTCGGCTTCGTTGCGCCGCGCGAGTCCATGCCGCTAGCCAAGGCCGCGGTCCGCCGCGCCCTCGAACTCGACGAATCGATCGCCGAGGGCCACGCGACTCTGGGCGTGATCCTGGCGCTCTACGACTGGGACTGGGCCGGCGCCGAGAAGGAGTTTATACGTTCCATAGAACTCAACGGATCTTCTCCGGCATCCCGAGACGTGTACGCGTTCTACTATCTGCGGCCAGTGGGACGGATTGATGACGCGATTGTCGAGGTGCAGCACGCCCTGGCACTCGATCCGCTTTCGGTGTTGTACCGTGTCCACCTGGGGTTCCTTTTCTACCTGCGCCGCGACACGGCCCACGCCGTCGATCAATTCAAGAGGGCGCTCGAAATCAACCCGCGCTACTATCTGGCCTACGGGATGATGGGGCCGGCCTTCGTTCTCGACGGCTGCTTCGATGAAGCCATCGCTACATATCAGAAGGCCAAGGAGATGGACACGGCGAGCAAGTTCGTCGATTCGCTGCTCGCGATGGCCTATGCCGCAGCCGGACGCCGCGACGAGGCTGTCGCGCTTCTCCATCAGGTACTCGATCTGGCGAGTCGGGAATACGTGTCGCCTGTGAGCATCGCCTATATCTACGCCGCTCTGGGGGAAAACGACGCGGCGTTCGATCAACTGCGTTGCGCGGTACAGGATCGCGACCCGAATCTGTTAGGGCTGAAGTCCCACCCGGCTTTCGACAGCTTACGCAGCGATCCGCGATACGCCAGGCTGCTGGCCTCTATGCGGCTGGCGTAGACTTTGTGGCCTCAATTCGGGTTGAGCGTGATCGTCGCCGTCGCGGTCTTGGTATTATCCGCCGCGCTGGTTGCTCGCACCGTCACCGTCTGCTGGGAAGTGATGGAAACCGGCGCCGTATACAGCCCCGAAGGCGAAATCGAGCCCGGTCCGCTGTTGAGAATGCTCCAACTGACGGCTGTGTTGCTGCTGCCCGTCACTGTCGCGGTCAGTTGCACCGTCTTACTCGCGGTCAACGACGTGGTTGACGGATTAACGGCGATTGCGACTGTCGGGGTCTGCGTGCTAGTGGTCGTTGCGCTCGTTGCAATCGCAATCGCGGCGGGTTGCGTGAACTGGCCATTGCCGCTTCCGTAACTGCCGAATTGGCCCAGATACACGCCGCTGCCACTGAATTCCTCGATGCGCGCATTGCTGGTATCCACTACCCACAGGTTGCCACTCGAATCGGCAGCAATGCCATTGGGATTATTGAACTGGCCATTTCCGTTGCCTTGTGAGCCGAATTGTAGTAGCGCCGTCCCGCCGGCGGTAAACTTGTCGATCCGATTGTTGATTCGGTCCACGACATAGAGATTGCCGCTCGGATCAAACGTGAGCGCATTAGGCGAGCCTCCCACTCCGAACGCCTGGACGAAAGTTCCGTTGTTGCTGAACTCCTGCACGCGATTGTTACCGCCATCTGCCACCCAGAGATTTCCATTCCCATCCAATGCGATAGCACCCGGCTGCGAGAATTGGCCGGGGCCGCTACCATAGCTTCCAAATTGACTCATGTATACGCCGTTGTGGTTGAACTCCTCTACCCGAGCGTTGCTGCTGTCGAGCACCCACACATCGCCGTTCGAGTCAATTGCAATGCCCGTTGGGTTGTTGAACTGGCCGCTGCCTCCGCCCTGCTGCCCAAACTGTAGCAGCAGCGTGCCCGCGGGACTGAACTCCGCGATGCGGTTGTTCGTCCGGTCCACAATCCAAATGTTACCGGTCGAATCTAACGCCACACCGAAAGGTCCTCCACCGGTGCCAAAGACTTGCGTGAACGAACCGCTGTTACTGAACTGCTCAATCCGGTTGTTTCCATAGTCGCCAACATAGATGGAGGCGGTACCTCCCGAACTAGTTGGGTTCAGCGTGATCGTGGCAGTCGCGGTCTTGGTATTGTCGGCCGCGCTGGTGGCCTGCACCGTCACTGTCTGCAGCGAAGTGATCGAAGCCGGCGCGGTGTAAAGGCCTGAACCCGAGACCAAGCCTGGCCCGCTGTTGAGAATGCTCCAACTGACGGCTGTGTTGCCGCTCCCCGTCACCGTGGCCGTCAGCTGCACCGTCTGATTGGCGGTCAACGAAGCGGTGGAAGGCGTTACCGTGATTGCGACCGTCGGGTTCAGCGTGATCGTGGCAGTCGCGGTCTTGGTATTGTCGGCCGCGCTGGTGGCCTGCACCATCACATTCTGTTGGGAAGTGATCGAAGCCGGTGCGGTGTAAAGGCCCGAACCCGAGACCGAACCCGGCCCGCTGTTGAGAATGCTCCAACTGACAGCTGTGTTGCCGCTCCCCGTCACCGTGGCCGTCAGCTGCACCGTCTGATTGGCGGTCAACGAAGCGGTGGAAGGCGTTACCGAAATTGCGACCGTCGGGTTCAGCGTGATGATAGCCGTCGCGGTCTTGGTATTGTCGGCCGCGCTGGTGGCTTGCACCGTTACAGTCTGTTGGGAAGTGATCGAAGCCGGCGCGGTGTAAAGACCAGACGACGAGACCGAGCCCGGCCCGCTATTGAGAATGATCCAACTGACGGCTGTGTTGCCGCTCCCCGTCACCGTGGCCGTCAGTTGCACCGTCTGATTGGCCGTCAACGAAGCGGTCGAAGGCGTTACCGTGATTGCGACCGCCGGGTTCAGCGCGATGGTAGCCGTCGCAGTCTTGGTATTATCCGCAGCGCTGGTGGCCTGCACCGTCACAGTCTGTTGGGAAGTGATCGAAGCCGGCGCGGTGTAAAGGCCCAAACCCGAGACCGAGCCTGGCCCGCTGTTGAGGATGCTCCAACTGACGGCTGTGTTGCCGCTCCCCGTCACCGTCGCGGTCAGTTGCACCGTCTGATTGGCGGTCAACGAAGCGGAGGAAGGCGTTACCGTGACTGCGACCGTCGGGTTCAGCGTGATGGTAGCCGTCGCGGTCTTGGTATTGTCGGCCGCGCTGGTGGCCTGTACCGTCACAGTCTGCTGGGACAGGACCGAAGATGGCGCAGTATACAGGCCCGAAGCCGAAACCGAGCCTGGTCCGCTGTTGAGAATGCTCCAACTCACGGCCGTGTTGCTGCTGCCCGTCACTGTCGCCGTCAGCTGCACCGTCTGATTGGCGGTCAACGACGCGGTTGGAGGCGTTACCGTAATCGCGACTGGTTGAGCCTGCCCGCCGGTTGCAATTGCAATCGCTGCCGGCTGCGAGAACTGGCCATTGCCGCTACCGTAACTCCCGAATTGGCCCAAATACACCCCGGAGCCGCTGAATTCCTCGATACGCGCATTGCTGCTATCCACCACCCACACGTTGCCGTTGGCATCGGCAGCAATGCCATTTGGATTATTGAACTGGCCATTCCCGCCGCCTTGCGAGCCAAATTGTAGTAACATCGTGCCGTTCGCGGTGAACTTGGCGACTCGGTTGTTGATGCGCTCTACGATATAGAGGTTGCCGCTCGGATCAAAGGTCATCCCATAAGCGGCTCCGCCTACGCCGAAGGCTTGCAGGAACGCTCCGTTGCTGCTGAACTCCTCCACGCGGCTGTTGCCGCTATCGGCGACCCAGATATTCCCGCTCGCATCCAGGGCGATGGCGGCTGGTTGCGTGAACTGGCCGTTGCTACTGCCGTACGACCCGAATTGACCTAAGTACACGCCCGCGTGATTGAACTCCTCCACCCGCGCGTTGCTGGTATCCAGCACCCACACGTTACCGCCGGAATCGATAACTATCCCGGAGGGGTTACTGAACTGGCCGTTTCCTCCGCCCTGCTGCCCAAACTGCAGCAGTAGCGCGCCTCCTGGACTGAACTCCGCGACACGGTTGTTTGTCTGGTCCACGATCCAGATGTTATTGCTCGAATCCAATGCCAGCCCGTAGGGCCCTCCACCCGTTCCAAAGACTTGCGTGAATGAACCGCCGGCGCTGAACTGTTCGATCCGGTTGTTTCCTTGGTCGCCCACGTAAATGGCGCCTGTACCGCCGCCCGAAGTAGCCGGGTTCAGCGTGATGGTAGCCGTCGCGGTCTTGGTGCTATCGGCCGCGCTGGTGGCCTGCACCATCACAGTCTGCTGGGAAGTAATCGAACCCGGCGCCGTATAAAGACCCGAACCCGAGACCGAGCCGGGTCCGCCATTGAGAATGCTCCAACTCACAGCTGTGTTGCTGCTACCCGACACTGTCGCGGTGAACTGGACCGTCTGATTGGCGGTCAACGACGCGCTAGCAGGCGTTACCGTAATCGCGACTGTCGGGTTCAGTGTGATCGTGGCCGTCGCGGTCTTGGTGTTATCGGCCGCGCTGGTGGCCTGCACCGTCACAGTCTGTTGGACCGGGATCAAAGCCGGCGCCGTATACAGACCCGAGGCCGAGACCGAGCCGGGTCCGCCATTGAGAATGCTCCAACTCACGGCCGTGTTGCTGCTGCCCGTCACCGTGGCCGTCAGTTGCACCGTTTGATTGGCGGTCAACGACGCGGTTGAAGGCGTTACCGTAATCGCGACTGTCGGGTTCAGTGTGATCGTCGCCGTCGCGGTCTTGGTGTTATCGGCCGCGCTGGTGGCCTGCACCATCACAGTCTGCTGGGAAGTAATCGAACCCGGCGCCGTATAAAGGCCCAAAGCCGAGACCGTGCCGGGTCCGCTATTGAGAATGCTCCAGCTGACGCTCGTGTTGCTGCTACCCGTCACCGTAGCCGTCAGTTGCACCGTCTGATTGGCTGTCAGCGACGCGGTTGAAGGCGTTACCGTAATTCCGACCCCCGGGCTCAGTGTGATCGTCGCCGTCGCGGTCTTAGTGTTATCCGCCGCGCTGGTGGCCTGCACCGTCACAGTCTGCTGGGACGTGATCGAAGACGGCGCCGTATAAAGGCCCGAAGACGAGACCGTGCCGGGCCCGCTGTTGAGAATGCTCCAACTCACGGCCGTGTTGCTGCTGCCCGTCACCGTAGCCGTCAGTTGCACCGTCTGATTGGCGGTCAACGACGCGGTTGAAGGCGTTACGGTAATTGTGACCGGCGGAATCAGTGTGATCGTGGCCGTCGCGGTCTTAGTGTTATCCGCCGCGCTGGTGGCCTGCACCGTCACTGTCTGCTGGGAAGTAATCGAACCCGGCGCCGTATAAAGTCCAGAAGCCGAGACCGAGCCGGGTCCGCTGTTGAGAATGCTCCAACTCACCGCCGTGTTGCTGCTTCCCGTCACTGTCGCCGTCAGTTGCACCGTCTGATTGGCGGTCAACGACGCGGTAGACGGCGTTACTGTGACTGCGACCGGCTGAGTCTGCCCACCGGTAAAGATTGCAATCCCTGCGGGTTGCGTGAACTGGCCATTGCCGCTTCCATAACTCCCGAATTGGCCCAAATATGCGCCGGAGCCGCTGAATTCCTCTATGCGCGCATTGCTGCTATCCACCACCCACACGTTGCCGCTGGCATCGGCCGCAATGCCATTCGGATTGCTGAACTGGCCATTGCCACCGCCCTGCGAGCCGAATTGTAGCAACAGCGTACCATTGGCCGTGAACTTGACGACCCGATTGTTGAGGCGGTCTACGAGATAGAGGTTGCCGCTCGGATCGAAGGTGATCCCATAGGCGGCTGCGCCCACGTTGAAAGCTTGCAGGAAATTTCCGTTACTGCTGAACTCCTCCACCCGGCTGTTGCCGCTATCGGCGACCCAGATATTGCCGCTCGCGTCCAGGGTGATGGCGGCTGGGTGTGTGAACTGGCCGTTGCTACTGCCGTACGAGCCGAATTGACCCATGTACACGCCGGAGTGATTGAACTCCTGCACCCGCGCGTTGTTGCCATCCAGCACCCACACATTACCGCTGAAATCGATAGCTATGCCGGACGGGTTACTGAACTGGCCGTTACCTCCGCCCTGCTGCCCAAACTGCAGCAGTAGCGTGCCTCCTGGACTGAACTCCGCGACACGGTTGTTGGTTGGGTCCGCGATCCAGACGTTATTGCCCGAGTCTAACGCCAGGGCGTAGGGCCCTCCGCCCGCTCCAAAGATTTGCGTCAATGCCCCGCTGCTGCTGAACTGTTCGACGCGGTTGTTGCCAAAGTCGCCTACGTAAATGGCGCCTGTACCACCCGAAGCAGCTGGGTTCAGCGTGATGATCGCCGTCGCGGTCTTGGTATTATCGGCCACGCTGGTGGCTTGCACCGTGACAGTCTGTTGGACCGGGATCAAAGACGGCGCCGTATACAGGCCCGAACCCGAGACCGAGCCGGGTCCGCTGTTGAGAATGCTCCAACTGACGGCTGTATTGCTGCTGCCCGTCACCGTAGCCGTCAGTTGCACTGTCTGATTGCCGGTCAACGACGCGGTGGAAGGAGCTACTGTAATTGCAACCGTCGGGTTCAGCGTGATCGTCGCGGTCGCGGTCTTAGTGTTATCCGCCGCGCTGGTGGCCTGCACCGTCACAGTCTGCTGGGAAGTAATCGAAGCCGGCGCAGTGTACAGACCCGAAGCCGAGACCGAGCCGGGTCCGCTGTTGAGAATGCTCCAACTCACGGCCGTGTTGCTGCTACCTGTCACAGTGGCTGTTAGTTGCACCGTCTGATTGGCGGTCAACGATGCGGTTGAAGGCGTTACCGTGATTGCGACCGCCGGGTTCAGTGTGATGGTGGCCGTCGCTGTCTTCGTGTTATCCGCCGCGCTGGTGGCTTGCACCGTCACAGTCTGCTGGGAAGTAATCGAACCCGGCGCAGTATACAGGCCCGAACCCGAGACCGAGCCGGGTCCGCTGTTGAGAATGCTCCAACTGACGCTTGTATTGCTGCTACCTGTCACCGTGGCTGTCAGTTGCACCGTCTGATTGGCCGTCAACGACGCGGTGGAAGGCGTTACCGTAATTGCGACCCCCGGGTTCAGTGTGATGATAGCCGTCGCAGTCTTCGTACTATCGGCCGCGCTGGTAGCCTGCACCGTCACGGTTTGCTGGGACGTGATCGAAGACGGCGCCGTATACAGGCCCGAACCCGAGACCGAGCCGGGTCCGCTGTTGAGAATGCTCCAACTGACGGCTGTGTTGCTGCTGCCCGTCACTGTCGCGGTCAGTTGCACCGTCTGATTGGCCGTCAACGACGCGGTCTGCGGGCTCACCGTAATCCCAACCCCGGATGACGAATTCAACGTGAACTTCCCCAAGGAAGCCCGGTACACAAACGTCACCGAACTGTTGTTGCCTCCCGCCAATGTGAACGGCGAAGACAGACTCAAATTCGCGTCGGACTGGAAAGTAACCGCATAATTCCCTGTATTTACGATTTGGATCAGGGATCCATCCTGCTCCTTGCTGGCATCCACTGTAGCGGTGACCGGTGAGTTATTGCCGGTGAGATGAACCACCGGGCCGTATGGTTCGATCGTGCTCGTCGACGCCAGGTTAATCACGCCGTGGTTCACATCGGGATAAGTGCAACCCTGGCAATTGTCAGTTCCCCAAATAATGTTGTAGCGAAGCACCAAACCCCAACCGGGACCCGCCGTGGTCGAGAAAAAGTAATTTGGGCTGCCGGGAAAGGTCCAGACATTGTTAGTGACAGCCACGTTGTCCCAGGCGAAATCGCCGGCAACATACCCGGGGTTCAGATCGTAAACGCTCGCCACATTCAAAGAGTGAGCTGTGGCGTTTGCGGTCATGTAGCCAGAATTGTTCGTGATCGACAAACCGTTCAGAGGCACAGTAAAACTCATGAAGTTATTGGCACTGTACCGATCCACGATGAACGTGTTGCCGGTCACGGGCGAGTTGCCGCTGGTTTGAACCAGGCCGAATGAATAACAGTCATGACAGATATTGCCGCTGACGGTTACGTTCGCGGGAGGAACGTTACCGGGAGCCTGAGGGTTTATATAAATTGCCGCTTGGGCTCCGCTGCCATTCACCTGTCCGATCGTATCGAAGTAGTTGTCGGTAATTTGTATATAACCTGAAGCCAGGCCATCGTCCACGCCAACGATGTTGATGCCTTCCCTGGGGATGTTCGAGATGGTGTTCGATTGGTAAATCTGCCGTATCAGCGCAGCGGTGGTGGAACTGACGGTCGAGTTCTCTACTGCCGCATTCGACCCGTTGCTGATGGTATCGTTCAGGACCTGAAGGTCCGCGGCCAACATGGAGATACCGTCTCCATTGAAATTGGTTAGCGTCGAATTGCTGATGACTACTCCCGTGAGCGTCGACCCGCCCGAATAGATGTTTTCCGCTTTGAATTCCTCGATAATAAGGGAAGATATGGTGATATTGGCAAAGCTGCTGTTATCCCAGAAGTGAATGGCTTTGTGCGTGATATCCCACCCGTCGCCGGTTGTGGTCAGCGGCGGGCTGGTCGGATCAAAGTCATTGTTATAGGTATTGCCGTTGGTCATTCCGTACAGGTGCAGATTGGTTATGGAAATATTCGAGACGGCGGTGCCTGCCGGGCCATTCGGTCCGCCATTGTCACCTATTTCTATGCAATCGCCGCGAATAGTCGCAACCTGTCCTGGAAATGCCACGCTGTTGGCATAGGTCGCCCAAGCTCCCCTGCAGAATAAGTTAGTCTGCGGACTGGCGCCCGCAAGAGAGATATTGTTGTACCTGATTTTAATCGCGCTCGGATGCGTCGCGGTCATTTGATCGCTGGCCTTGGTCACATAGCCGCAAATCGCGCCGGCTGGGCAGGATGGTGGTTGGGGGACGTTCACCGTGCCTCCACCCGCCTGGCCTACGGCGTCGAGAGCCGCCTGAAAAGCCGCGTGATCTTCGGTGCCATAAGCATACGCGGCGCCCGAAACAGGCGCTGACGCCGCTGCACTTAGCGTGACTTGCGTGCCGTTCTGGACGCTTTGAATCGAACCCTCCAGCGTCATTCCACCGTAATAGTAAGTAGCGCCATAAGCGGTGCTGGAAGCCGCATTCGCAAGCGAGACCGACGAGGATGAACTGACACCCGCGATCGTGGTGACCAGAGCGCCCGAGTTTGGGCCGGCTCCAAGGACGATGATGCCGCGTCCGATATCGCTGGAGGCAAAAGACGCTGAATAAGAAGTGAGAACCACCGAGCCGGCCTGTATTGCTCCGTCGGTATGGTAAGTGCCGCCTGGCCCCGCTCCAATTACTTGAATGTACTTACCCACATCGGAGGAGCTAAATGAGGCCGAAGGTGAAGTCAGCACCGCCGACCCCGCGGCCATTACGCCATCCGTACGCATCACGCCGTCCGGTACAGCGCCGTAACTGGTTACGCTAACCACCAACTGGCCCTGTGCTGACGCTGCCAGCATCATCGCCGCAAAAATCGAAAGCAGCCAATTACCCGGAACGGAACCGGTTACGAGAAACGCCAACGAACGAGCGCGCGGTTGTGCGCCCAACACGCAATCTGCGTGGTCGACGCACTCCTCCGCGAGTCGATATCCGCAAACGGGATCGGCGCACGGCGGCAAGGCCGTGCGGTTGATCCCGCCCACGACCCTGCGAACAAGGGAGCCCAAACCCTCCAGCATTTTCCCCGTCATCCCGGTTGCGCCCATCAAGTTGAAGCTGTCGCGATCTGAACCGTTAGAGTAGCATCAAACTGGACTGCGCTGGGAATCAGCACCCGGTTAGCTTCCGCCAACTCGGCGGAAACAGGAGAGCTGCTCGCGATACGTGAGGCGCTGAAGTGCCCGTCCGAGCCTGGGCAACTTGTCCTGAGGACTGCAAGATCATGTAGTTATCACGGCGCGGGCTGTGCCCTGGTCGCTTGGGACCCGGCCTTGTTTACGCGTAAGGTTCCGCTTTCAATCAGCGTTCATCTGTGGCTACTTCCTGCAGTGCCCCTCGACGGCGTCGTGTGAGGTGATGGTCGAACGGGCCAGTAACGCGCGACGGGGGCACGGTCGTCCCCAAGACTTTCATTTTGGTCAAGAGAGCGCCATCCCGGATATTGGATTTGCTATCTCGTTATGGCGCCCGATGGTGGAAAAGGAGGAGGCGGTTTCCGAATCTACTTCATTGTTCCTTGAGACGTCGACGGCTGGTTCATCGGCGACGATTGACTTCCCTGCTGCGTGTTGAGCTCCGGAGTTTTCATGCTCTCAATCAACTTCTCGATAGGCAGCGTCGCTTGAGTTGCCGACGTTGTAGCCGGTTGACCGGTATTGCGAATCACTCCCGCATTCTCGGCATTCAGAAAATCCTTCGGGAACTTCAGCCCAGGCTGCTGTCCTTCCGGAACCGGTTGCACCAGTACAGGCGTTACAATTACCAGCAGTTCCGTATTTTGCCGGTTTATATTCCGCGACTGGAATAGCTTGCCTAACAAAGGAATATCCCCCAGGAAAGGAATTTTTGAGAGCGTCTCGGTCAACTGCCTGTCAAGCAGGCCGCTGATCGCGAAGCTCTGGCCGGGCCGCAGCTCGACCTGGGTCCGAACCTTGCGGGATGTAATCCCCGGGATCGTGAAGCCTGTGATGGTCACGCCGTTTGAGTAATCGAGCGCACTGACTTCCGGCGCGACGTCCAGCAGGATCGTGCCGCGCGGCGTGATCGTGGGAATGAAGTTGAGACGAATGCCGAACTCCCGGAATTGGACGGTTATGGCGCTCGATCCGGTACCGGCGGTGCCCTGGAGCACCGGATACGGGAATTCTCCACCTGCGAGAAAGCTTGCCTGCTTGCCATTAGTCGCCAGTACGTTGGGCTCCGCAAGCATCTGCACCAGTTGTTTCTGCTCCAGAGCTTGAATCGTCGCGCCCAGGTTCAGATCGGATCGAAAGAGAAATATGTTGAGTGCATTGCTGAGCGAAATTGTGCTGCTGCCTGATCCCGTCGTGCTCTGCGACAGCGTAGGTGGCGAGAACTGCCCAGTGCTTATTGCTCCGACGGTATTGGCGGCACCAGTGCTGATCAGATTCATCCCGAGCGTGCTGCTGATCGATCGATCCAGACTGGCGAATTGGACTTTCAAGAGGATCTGCGCCTGCGTAGCCGGGACATCGACGTAGAGCAGATTGACGGTTTTTCCGAACGAACTGGCGATGGCGACCGCGCGATCAGAGCTGGTCAGGTCCTTAACCGTGCCTCGCAGGAAGACACTGTCATTATCCATCGTCGGGACTACATTCTGCCCCGGCAGTTCCTGTCTAAGCTGACGGCGCAGGGCATCGATCTTCGATGTGTTGACGAAATTGCTTGCCCGCACCGTCAAGTCGAAAAACAGCTTGGGGCCGTTCACCTGCCAGATAATCAAACTGGTTTCGCCGGGCGCCTTTCCGTTGACCAGAACCTCCTGCGGACTGACCGCCGTCGCCTCGGCAAACTCTCCGAACCCGACCGATACCCGCTCGATCGGCAACTCACTGGAGACAATCACTGATTTGCCGACTCCCACACTCAGGTCGTGCGGCGAGTTCGCTTCGTCCGCGGGAGCCTGGGCCGCTCCGGCCTGGGAGCCCGAAAACAAACTGGCGATTATAACTGCGCTATTCCATGTCGTTTGCCACTTCTTTTGCCACACGGTCACCGATTTTCCTCCGGCTTGGTAAAGCTCGCTTCCGTACGCTTGGGTCCGTTCAGGACCTCTACTCTTTGAGTCTGCAAAACAGGGGGCGGCGGGGGTGCTGTCGGCTGTGCGATTGGCTTAGGCTTTGGCGCGGCAGCCCTTAGAGGCGCTGGCTGAGGCTGCGGCTTGCTGTCGCCGAACAGGTCCGCCATGGCGCTGCCGGTGGTAGCCGCGGTTTCGTTATCCAAAGGATTTCTGAGAACTAACTGAATGCGTGTCTCACTACTCGCCAGACTCAGGACTTCGGCCTGCTCGGGTGTGACTAACAGATTCACCACCTGGACCTCGACCGGTTTGCCTTCCGCGTCCTTTTGATAGTTCTGTCCCGCTGAAAGCACCACCACGTTCTGCAATATCGTTTTGACTCTCGGGCCGCTGGTCGGCGCAGTGGGCGAATTCCCGGAGATCAATACGTCGACCCGCATTCCGGGAACCACGAAGCCGGCCACGCCGACCACGTCGTTCACCTTAACTGCGCACGCTCTCATGCCGTTGGGAATCGTAGCCGCCAGCCCGCCTCCCGCGCCGGCCGGAGCAAGACGATTCTCGGTCACCGGCTCTCCCCGATAAATCGGCGACACCACGCCTCTGCCGACGACGTCTTTCGGACTAAGTGAAAAGCCCTTAGGGACAGCGCCCACCCAGTTGGCGTAACTCAGATCTCCTTCATGCACCACCGCGCCGGTCTGGAGATCCTTCCCCGCGATCACGATCCGATTGGCAACCGGAACGTCGTTGTCGGCAATACGAGTTCGCACCATACGATAAACCAGATAGCTCGCAGCCGTGGCTATGACCAGTGCCAGTATGATGATGTTCGTCAATCTACGATACATTTGAGTCTCCAGCGGGATGGGATGCTAGGGTCCGATCAGGCAAGTTGCCTTGATGGACTGTTGAGATTCTCTTGAGCCTGGTAAACATATCCGAACGCCGTAAGTGGCAATTTGAAGTCCGTTACTCAGGACCGAAGATAAACGTATACTTTCTTCTATTTACAAACCTTGGCCCGCGGAGGCCACAAGGTCCTGTTCACACCAGTACACAGCGCGACCGATGCGGTTGGGCGTTTCCGTATACACCGGCGCTCGTCCCGGAGCACCTGCAAATCCGCATATTGCGCCTGCATGATGACCTGGCAGCCTGTGGCGGAAGTCTCTCCAGCGCGTCAGCAGGCGAAAACGCCCATGCCACAACGAAGAATCAACTGTTTGCAAGCCTCCTGGAGTAGGCCATTTGGCCTGCGTAGACTTCTGCCACAGGCTGTCAGCGATCCACGGAGAGTGCGTGCCTAAGCCTTCTTTGAATGGATGGGGAATTGCACTGGAAGCGGAACACAAAAGCTGCCAATGCTACCCAGGATCACGACGACTCGGTCGGAGCCAGCCTCTCCTGCCCCGGCCGCAATACCGAATTTCGCCGAATTGCGGCCGCGTAGTCCGAAACGGGTTTTCTCCTTTCTTTCTTCGCTCGGCCTGCATGTGGCCGTGGTGTGGTTCCTCAGTTCAACCGTGAATGCCGTGACAGCACGGCAGGCTTCCATTCATAAAGACCTTTCGTTTCGCGCGTTGCAGATGACTACCGCTTCCGTGGTTTGGCCGGGGCGCCTGACGGACCCCGCGGGGTCCGGGAAGTCCGCACCGGTACATCCCGCGGGACGTCCTTCGAGCGAGCCCGCTGCATCTGGCGCGCAAGCGCCAACGCCACCAGCCAGCACACCGGAAGATTCCGGAAGCGCGGGTGAAAAAACGCCGGCCCCGCCGCGTCAGGAGAAGCGGTTTCAATTGCCGGCCGTGACCGTTAAGAAACCCGTACCCCAGGTGCTGGTGCGCATCGATGTCCCTCCGGAGTTGAAGCTCAACCCCAAGATTGTCATTCCCAAGATATTGCTGTGGCAATTGCCGGCTCCGGTGAAACCCAAAAATCAAATTGTCGAGGCCGCCCACCGGGAAGAGCCACCCGTTCGCCAGCGGGAAACACCGCCAGTAACTCCGAAATTGGTCGCCCGAAACAACGAAGAGGCGCTCGCCGAATTGCGCCACGCCGCTGCCCCTCCGGTTCCCGTGCCGGTGATTCCTCTGCCGGTCGCGAATACGACGCCCATCCGCATGCTCGACGGTGTCCTTGGCAACCGGCTGCCGAATATTACGGGACCGGTGGTTAAAGCACCCGAGGAAGTGCATGTCATCTCGGTTCCGGAATTCTCCGTTCCGACGGCCGGCGTAATCCCTTTGCCCCCGGGGAGCCAGGGCACACTCCCGCCGCTACCGCCCGGGGCTAACGCCGGTGGTGGCGGGCGGGGGACGTCCGGTAGCGGCACGCAACCCGGCGCGTTGAGTGACAACCAGCGGCGTGGCGTGAACTCAGGCGCTGATGGGACCTCCAAGTCCAGCCAGTCCTCCAGTCAACCCGGAAGTGCGGGCGTGGACGCCGGTAACGGAAACGGTAGATCGAACGCGCTCGAAGCACGGGCAGGAAACGGGGGCCCGACCGCCGATCCCGGCGAGACAGGCAGGGGAGGTGGATCCGCTGCGGGCGGCACCGGCGGAATCGCTCCGGCGCCGCCCAACACGACCCTCATCGTCCGGCCGAGGACCGGCAAGTATAGCGTGGTGGTGATGGGTTCGGCGAATTTGGAAGCGTACCCGGACGCTGCCGGAATTCTCAGTGGCAAATTGATTTATACCGTTTACATTCGAGCAGGCTGGCGAAAAGAGTGGATCTTGCAGTACTGCCTCCCAAAAGCGGTAGAGCAGGCGGTCAAACTTCGCGGTAGTGCGGTCCCTATTGAAGCACCGTACCCTTTTGTCATCTACAGCCCGGATCTCAAGCTTCTGAACGACCCCGACTACCTGATCGTCCATGGCTTCATCAATTCTCTCGGGCGATTCGAGCATCTTTCGACCGTTGGCGAAATCGATTCCGCCAGCAGAGAGTTGTTAATGAGCGCCCTCGAGAATTGGGAGTTCCGGCCGGCTTCGCGCGACGGCGAGCCGAGAGCGGTCGAGTTCGCCCTGATCATTCCCCGGGAACCGATTTAACCTCACGCGACGGCGCGCTCCAAAGGGGCCTGAAACTGCGAGTCACCGGCCCCCGTAGGGCAGACCATCGTTTTTTGTGGTCTCCCGGCTGCAGAGCAGCCTCTGGACGGCGCTGTTTCTTGAGAGCCGCACGAACACGCCGCGACGGTGCGCTGCAAAAGCGTCTGAAAATACCAGTCACCGGCCCCCGTAGGGCAGACCATCGTTTTTTGTGGTCCGCCGGCTGCAGAGCAGTTTCTGGACGGCGCTGTTTCTTGAGAGCCGCACGAACACGCCGCGACGGTGCGCTGCAAAAGCGCCTGAAAATACCAGCCACCGGCCCCGTAGGGCATACCATCGTTTTTTGTGGTCTGCCCGTCTGCGGAGCAGCCTCCGAACGGCGCTGTTTCTGGAGAGACGGCCCTCGCCTACCTGAGAATGCCGCCTTGGACCTGGTCTACTGCGAAATCACCATCTGGGAGTCGGCGGTTAGTGTGAGGGTTGTAATACGGACAAACGGGATCGTGGAAGCATACGGGTACTGCACCAGCACCTGCACCGGGCAACCCGGGGAGTTGGTGCCGCTCGAGGGACAACTCGCCAGACTGGTAGCCGGCCATGTTGTCGTCGCTACGATCTGGCTCGGGTTGATCCCCGGCAGGTTGAGACTCTGGACGTAAGTCTGAACGTCAGCCGCGGTCGCGCCGGTCGTCGCTCCAGACGTAGGTTCGCACCATGAAGCCGGGTTCGCCAGGGAGCACTGATTGCCTCGAACCATAGCCCAACGGGCACCCGCACGCGCCGCGTAGGTGACGAATTCGTACGTGTAGACGGCTCGACAAAAGTCGATGACACCGAACAGGAACCCCAGGAAGACAGACGCGGAGAGGACAAACTCGACCATTCCGGTGCCTCGCCTCCGAGCCCGCCTCGTCGCGGTTCGACGCGCGTGAACGTCAACTCTTCGAGCTATGTATTCGCATCTCGCTGCCGCTCTCTACCCGCATCACTGCCCCTGCGGCACTTGGGCCTGTCCCGTAATGGAGATTCCTGACGTGAACACCCCGTAAAGGAGCCATGGGGTGTAGGTCATCGAAGTGTTCACTTGCAGGAGAGGGATCAGATTGCTGGTGCCCGAGCAACTGCTGAGAACGCAGGCGACATTGCTGCCCGGACTCGACGAGCACCAGCAGAAGGTCGAAGAAGTGACTGCCAGGCTCGGAATGTCTGGCACGTCGTTCTGCGCCGCCGTCTGGATGCCGGAAGTGTCTAAGGCAGTGCCTCGATTCTGGCCGCCGTACTGGGCTCCCGCGCGGGCGGCGCTGGAGACCTCGATACCCAGGAAAACATACCGGCCCAAGTCGACCATCCCGAACAGGATCAGCGTCAGCACCGGAATTAGGAGCGCGACTTCGATGAGGCTCGAACCGGCCTCCTGTCTGTTCGGTCGCAAAAAGCCCATCGGGCGCCGGCGGTTGAAAAGAGACATCCTATTAAATTCCCCTAGAATCTTCACGGCTATTCGACCAGTATCGTACGCTTAATCGGTGAACCACCGGGCAGCGAAGAATAATCGTCGTTAAAATAGTCCAAAAAAAGTGACACGGAATCGGCGACTGTGATTTCGTACGCAGTGTAGTAGGGGCCGGCGGAGCTTTGACAGCAGCCCGTGAAGCTCAGCGCGGCGTCCGGGAAGTAGAGAGCTCCTTGGATCTGTGTGTTATTGAGGATTCCACTTATTGAGTCGCCGCAGCCCCCGATGCAGGCGCCTGTGCTGTTTGACCGGTCCTGGAAAAATAAAATTGCCGCGTAAGTTCCCGTTGCTGGCGCAACCAGATTTATATAGTTCAGGAGGCCGTGTACACTAACGCTGCCGGCACTGGGGCCCATGTAAAAGGTTACCCCGTTGCCGGTAATGGTGGCGCCATTCCCGGTAAGGCTGAGACCACCGCTGCCCTGAATGACGTAAGTGCCCGCCTGGAAAGTCAAGGTTGCGGAGGACGAAGAGTTGATTGCGATCGAGGCGTATTCTCCTGGCATAAACGTTACAGTTGGGCTGCCGCTGATTACGACGTTATAACACCCTAAGCTGGGATTAATCGTATGAGTGCCGGACGTTATGGTGTTGGTGGTAGCGGCACAAGCGGCTACCGTTGGCGTCGGCAAGTATGCCAGCGGGTCGCTTTCCGGCGCAATGCCCGTCACCGGAGTAGGGGTTAAGATACAAAGAAAGCATGCATTGCCGCCTACCACGCCGATCTGCCTCGCATTGATCTCGGCAAGGAAACCGGAGATAGCACTGCCACTGTTCGAATCAACGATGACGGCGCAACTCGGAGTATTGATGATTCCAAGGAGCAGCGACAAGGCACCACTCATCGAAGGGTCCAAAGCGAAGATGCAATCCCCTGCCGTGTTGTAAGCGACTGCCCTTGCCGCGATGGTCGCGGTCGAAGTAACCCCGACCATCCGCAGGAAGAACGTAGGCAATGGCTGGGTGACAACCACTTCCACGTAGTTGCAATTCGCTGGCGTGCTCGAACAGGAGCCGGCATGCGGACCGCTCAACGGCGGATTATTCACTGCGACGCTTGCGCCGCCAGTACCGTTCGTGAAGCTGTTCAGCGTCGCAGCGGCCCGGGCGCTCGTAGTCATGCTTCCGTACGGCAGATCCACCGCGCCAGCAAGGGCCGCCGCGTCCGCAGCCGTTTGCGCCTTGTGCTTCATCATTTCGAGGAATCCGACGTCAAACGCCATCCCGACCATGCCCAGGAGCACCGGTAGTGCGAGAACAAAGAAAATGATGGTTTGCCCGTCTTGCGATTTACGTCTGACCAGAAATGCCCCCTCCCGGACCCGCCAAAAGCTGGGTCCCGCCATGATCTGCGCCGAAGCCGGCGTCACGAACTTCTGCGCGTAACCCTAATCGTTTCCGAGCTGCGACCGTTAGGGAATCGGTTCGCGAACGTTCGCTCGCAGGTACCGGATGTAGTGCGGCAGAATTCGCCTTCCACCTGGACAGGAACCTGCGGAACTTGAGCCGGCCCGCTGTATCGCTAAACAAAAACCGGACAGCCATGCCGTCTGCACAGGTTCTCACGACCTCCGCCGGCACCGCCATCATATCCACGGGCGTGGAGTCGGCTCCCCCGTTCGAAGCGATCTGTAACGTCAAAATAATCAACGTACCCTGCGACCAGGCAAAGGACCCGGCTTCAACATACGCACCCGACCGGCTGATATCTCTGACCCGATGCCCTTGGGGAGTTCCACCATCCCAATAAAATGCCATCAGGCCTTTGCCCGATTCCCGCAGCGACGAGCGCCGGTCGGAGTTCCCTTGCAGCCATCGGAAAAAGCGGCGGATCATACCCGCCTTCTGTCCGCTCACACCGGCATCGCTGGACTTGACTCGCAATTCCCCCGCTTTCGAAATCATCATGTCAGCCCTGCTGGCCTGCAGGGGCCACTGTCACACCTGGGCTGGTTATCCGCTGTTTCTCCCAGTAGACCTGCATTTGCTCCGGCGTCAATATCATTAATTGATCGCCAATCTGGGTATTGGAGCTGTAAATACTCCTGATCGGGAGCTCTAAAACGCTCTCGCAGTGTATCCGGATAGGTGCGACGCGGAAGGGCTTCAAATGCTCGATCAAGTGCACGACTCGGCACGACCCGTCCAGATAGATGACATCTATCGGAAAGAAAAGCCCGACGGTGTGGATCGCCTTCGAAGGCATCACCCACAGTCCTTCGTCGCTTCGGAGCGACCAGCGGCCCAGCAGTCCTCTCAGCCTGCGGAATGATGTATCCGCAAGGCTCACTCCAAGGTGTAGAAACGACTGACGTTGCTGGTTATAGACGTAGTATTTGGCGTCCACGCAATTATCCCTCACATCACGCGCAAATGGAATCTTAGTGTCCCCTAAGTTCATAGCCGGACTCTCCGATCCAGTCCCATTTGCCGTGCTCAACCAAGTCGAGAAACTCCGTTGCTTTCTCCGAAAAGCATTCCCCTTTGGCCGCGGCTCAGCGACACACTGTCTTTCCGAGACGCGGCCACACGTTTTTTCGAGAACATAAGGCGATCGAAAACCGCCGGTTTCTTATTGGACCCGTTTGCGCCGTCGTTGAATCAGGACCATCAACAGAACGACGCAGATGACACCCGCGACAATTCGAATCAAACTGATGTTATCCATTTCTTCATTCCTTTCATTCCAGAGTTAATTCAGAAATACTGCTTGAAAGCCTCCCCAATCAAAATCGCGGACGGCCCGATGGTGACCAGAAAGATCGACGGAAAAATAAACAATACCAGCGGAAAAACCAGCTTGACGGTGGTTTTGGCCGCCTGCTCCTCCGCCGATTGCCGTCTCTTCGTGCGCAGGGTATCCGAATGAACACGCAGCGTCCGCGCCATGCTCGTTCCGAACTGGTCGGCCTGAATGACGATGGAGGCGAGTGCGCGAAGGGAGTCTACACCGGTTCTGTCCGCCACGTTTCTCCAGGCGTCCGCCCGGGTGCGGCCGGCCCTCTGTTCCAAAGCGATCACTGCGAATTCGTCCGCGATCTGCGGTTGGGTGGTTCCCATTTCGTCGCAAACCCGTGACATGGCCTGATCGAAGCCAAGTCCGGCCTCGATGCAGATGACCAGCAGGTCCAGCACGTCGGGCAATCCGAGACGGACCGCGAGCTGCCGGGCCTTAATGCGGTTGGTGAGCCAGAAATCGGGTACCATGAATCCCAGGCCGCCGGTGATGGCGAAAACGAAAAGCGGCCCGATTCGATAGATCCCCGTGACGAATGCCGCTGCCGAGAGAACCAGTGGTACCAGCACCTTGGCGCCATAGAAGACGTTGACCGCATAGTCCTGGCGTATGCCGGCTCGAAGCATTCGCTTTTCGACCACCGACACTTCCTGAGGGCTTCGCGGTAAGATCCGCTGAAATGGATCGAGAAGGCTTTGTACCTGAGATGCCCGCCAATTCAAAATACGGTTAAGTAGGCCGGACGCACCATCCGGACGCGACGTAACGTCGGCCAGTCGGTCCAGCATGGCCTCGCGATAAAAGAGAAGCAGCCCGCAACTTAGCGCGAACAGGAAGGCCGCCAAAAAAGTTAGTACGATCAGCATAAAATTCCCCTCAGACGCGGGGGCGAACAATCTTCCGGATAATCATCGCTCCGATCAGATCCATGAAGAGTGCGCCCCATAACATCTTGATACCGATCGGCCGTTGCCAGAGAATAGCCATACGAGCCGGGTTTAAAAGATACAGGAGTGTACCAAATATGACCGGCGCGAATGACAGAATCCAGCCCGTCATGCGGCCCTGCGCGGTATGCACGCGGACCTGTCGCTTCAAACGGAAACGCTCCCGGATAATATAGGAAACCTTGTCCAGGACTTCAGCCAGGTTGCCTCCGCTTTCCTTCTGGATCAGAACGGCCGAGACGATCAATTGAACGTCGGGGATCGGGACGCGGTCGGCAAGGTTGTTCATCGCGAGCCGCAAGTCGAGACCGAAATTCTGCTCGTCGTAGCACTGCCGGAGTTCGCCGGCGATCGGTTCGCTGCTCTCTTTGGAGGCGAGACCCATCGCCGAAGTGAATCCGTGACCCGCGCGGATCGCGCTCACAATCAGGTCGAGAGTTTCGGGAAGCTTCTCCTCAAACTCCTCAAAACGCTTCTGCCGCCTGCGCAGTACCACCATCCACGGAACAGCCACCAGAATAGAGCCCAAAACAAGAGAAATTACAACCGCGCCAGAACGCAGGTATACCAGGATTGCGCCGAACGCCCATAACACAATGGACGCAGAGATGAGCGTGCTGATATCCCATTCGACGTTTGCCTGGCGCAGAATTTTCCTCATGGCGGGGAAGACATTGAACGTGTGCAGCAATTCGTTCAGCCACGGAATCGAGCTCAGAGCTTCTTCCTTCAGAATGTTGACAACTTCGATCTCGCGTCCCGCCGTCGAAGCCCCCCCGATCGCCTCGAACCTGACCCGGGTCTGTTCCAAATCCCGTGGCGATCCAGGGATCAAAGCCAGGGAAATCAGCAAAACGACCAGGAATGCCGCGATGAAAACTACGGTGACGATTGTCAGCATCTCACGCAACCTCCATGGACGTTTCGAACACCTGCGGAGAGAGCGTGATCCCCGATAAACGGAGCCGCTCGATGAACCTCGGACGAATCCGGCTGGGCTGGAATGCACCCAGCACCTTGCCATTTGGCCCAATGCCCTTGCGACTGAACGTGAAGATTTCCTGCATCGAGATCACGTCTTCGTCCATGCCGCTGATCTCCGCAATGCTGGTGATCCGTCGGCTCCCATCGCTCATCCGGCTGGCTTGTACGACCAGCGAGATCGCCGAAGCCATCTGCTGGCGGACGGCTTTCTCGGGCAGGTTCAAGTTGCCCATGGCAACCATCGATTCAAGGCGCGCCAAAGCATCGCGTGGGGAGTTCGCGTGGATGGTGGTCATGGAGCCTTCGTGTCCTGTGTTCATCGCCTGCAGCATGTCGAAGGCTTCCTCGCCGCGGACCTCACCCACGATGATCCGGTCCGGCCGCATACGGAGGGCGTTGATCAACAACTGCCGCTGCCGCACCGCGCCGTTCCCCTCCACATTCGGAGGCCTTGTCTCCAGCCGCACGACGTTCTCCTGTTGAAGCTGTAACTCGGCGGCGTCTTCAATGGTGACCAGGCGTTCCGACTCGGGAATATAACGCGAAAGAACGTTCAACAATGTCGTTTTGCCGGCTCCAGTGCCTCCCGAGATCAGAATCCCGATTCTCGCGCGGACTGCGGCCTTCAGGATCTCCAGCATTTCCGCCGACATGCTTCGGAATTCGAGCAGTCTTTCCGACGTGATCGGAATACTTCCGAAACGCCGAATGGAGAGCGAAGGTCCATCGAGAGCCAGCGGTGGAATAATTGCATTGACGCGCGAGCCGTCGGGCAATCTTGCATCGACCATCGGAGACGATTCATCGATGCGGCGGCCGACCTGGCCTACAATCCGGTCGATGATCTGCAATAAATGCCGGTCGTCCCGGAACCGGGCGTTGGCCTTCTCCAGCACGCCGTTCCTTTCAACATAGATGAGGTCCTTCCGGTTCACCAGAATGTCGGAAATGGTGTCGTCGTTGAGGAGCGGTTCTAGTGGACCGAGGCCGAACACCTCATCCAGCAGATCCGACTGCAGCCGGTCCTTTTCAGCGGCATTCAGCGGCACCTTGTCCTTCGCGACGATCTCCTGCACCAGGTTCGCGACCGCTTGACGCGCACGCCCGTTCTGGACGGTCGATAACTTCTCCAGGTCCATCTTGGAGAGCAGCGTGCGGTGCACATCCGTCTTTATCTGTTCAAAATCGAATTGATCCATATGCCTTCAAATCAGATTCCTGGTAGAGACCGGGTTCAGAATTCACACAGCAAGCCTGCGGAACCCGCGTATTAGCCAAACAAGCTGAATCTCCTTTTCGGGGTGCTAGTGTCCTTACCGCAAGCTGCCTTAGCCATTTGAAGCAAAACTTTCGAAATCGCTAAATTCTCGGAAACCAGCGGAATCCCGGTGTTTTGGGACCGGTGTACCGCAGCATAGTCGTTCGGCACCTTCCATTTCATCGGCTCGGAGAGCGTCTTCTCGATGCTCTCCTGGCTGATCTCGATCTTCTTGCCATCGTAACGATTGACCACGACTTCGAGCCGCCGTCCATCCTGCATCGTGGACTGAAGGTGGGCAATGACTCTTTGGGCGTTTCTCAGGGACGGAATGTCCACCTGTGTAACCAGGTAGATGGCATCGGCCAATTCGGCCACCGCCGGAGCGCCGGCCGCGACGGCCGAGCCGGCGTCCACCACCAGGTAGGCAAACTGGTCCTGCAGAATGTACAGGAGCTTTTCCAGACCTCCGTCCTCGGTCGCCATGGCGGGTGAGTATTCGTCCGCGGCAGACAAGACGGCCAGGCCGGAACTGTGAGTGGTGAGCAGAGTAGAAACGAATTCGGAATCTAACCGGTGGGAATTCAACAGCGCGTCGCGGACCGAAAATCGGGGCTTCATCCCCAGGACGAGCGCCGCGTCGCCGAGTTGCAGATTCAGGTCAATCAGCGCGACCTTCTTGCCGGACTCCCTGGTTAACGCGAGAGCGAAATTGCTGGCCAGCGTGGTGACTCCCGCCCCCCCCTTGCTGCCAAAGAAGACCAGCATTTGTCCGCTGAGTTTCTTATGCCGGTCGAGTTCCTGGCGGCGCGCTGCCGCCCGGATCAGTGCTTCGGCAAGGGCATCGGGTGAAATCGGTTCGACCAGGAATTCCCGGGCTCCGGCGCGCATGCAGCGCACCAGCAAGTTGGGTTGTGCCACCTGCGAATACACCATAACCGTGATCGAGGCGTTACGGGCGCAGATGTTCTCCACCAGATCGAGTGCCGTCTCCGGATCGGCATCGAGGTCGATCATGACGATGTCGCAATTCAAACCTGTCGCTTTGACCAGATGATTGAGATTCGGATACGAGCCAAATTCCCGGATCACGGTAGCCTGATTCTTCCCTAACGCGTCGACAAGCTGACGTCGCCGCGCGTCATCGGGCCCCATCATGACAACGGATACCGGCTTCATTCTTATAACCTGCTGAGGCGAGCTCACGGGAATGTTAACCTCCTGATACTCATCACTCCGACTCATCGCAAGTTCGACTCCTTTTGCCGTCATATTATATTCGGTATTAGAAGGCCAAAAAGGAAAACAACGTTCCGAACGCTATTGCCGGAGCGTACGGAATTCTTAGAGCCTTGGGATTTTCCAAAACAATCGAATCATGCGGACGAATCCCGCGCTTTGCGAAGCCGGACACTAGATCGCCTGTACTATCCAGAGATCTCAACAGAGACTTAGTGCAAAGCGCCCAGACGATCCCAATGACCGCGCCGGCAATGAACGTCATTACCAGCGCGAACGCAAGTTGCTCGGGACCGATCCACGCGCCGATCGCAGCGCAGAGCTTCAAATCTCCCATTCCCATCCCACGGAGATAGCAGAATAAGCCGCACACGACACCAGCGACGCAAATGCCGCCCACGCTGTGCCATAGGCCGGTAAGCCCTTGAGTAAAGCAGTTGGCGGCCAGACCTGACAAAGCAAAAGGCACCACCAGGGCGTTGGGAATTCTCCTGCTACGGATGTCCGTGAAGCAGGCTATTCCCAACGCCAAAATCGTCGGCCCCAAGGCGATGGATTCCATCATGATCTCCGTGTTACACTCCCCAAAAGCTTGTCTGGCATTGGGACCCCTCTCACACTCTGTTAACCCGCGTAGCTCGTGAGCTTGGTTCCGAGGTTCGTAAATGCTGCATTAATGTCACTGACAAAAGCCGACATGCCCGCAACTACCCCAAGCGCGACGACGCCGCCGATGAGGATGTATTCGATCAGTTCCCCACCCTGTTCTTGCCGCAAGGCCTGAAACAGTAAATACACCTTAAGCGTAGGCTTCTTCATTTAGGTTCTCGAATCGTTCCAATCGGCCCTGTTAGCCCCCCGCAGTGGCGCTAAAAGGCAGCGGGGATTGTTTTGCTCCACATTCCTGGTGAGGACACAATCCCCAAAACCCGACGGGTTCACTCTCCGATGGAAAATACATCGCAGCCTCGGCTTAACAAATGTTGTCGAACCACCGGACCCTCTCAGCCGCTAGGCGACGTAGCTGCTCATCTTGGTTCCGATGCTGTTGAATGCGGTGTTAATCTGGGTGGCAAAGCTACTCATTCCGGCAACCGCCCCAAGCGCGACTATTCCGCCAATCAGTACGTATTCGATCAGATCCTGGCCGTGCTCTTCCCGCAGGGCCTGAAACGTCAGGTACAGCTTCGTCATCAATTTGTTCATCTCTTGTTCTCCGATTTTTGTTCCCAGTTTGGGACGCAGAAGATAAGGCAATTTGAGAACCCAAACGTCGCCGGAAGGGTAATCCTTGTTTATCAATGGTTTGACATTACTACCCGACGGACTCATCCCCGGCAATGTTTCCGATGGTATACATTCGGCGACGGGCAAAGTGACGTTGCGTATACAAGGTGACGGCATTGAGAATCCAGGGATGCGTAATGCGCTATTCTTCATTAGGTAACTCTTCATTGGCGCTTTCGCCCGAGGTAAGAATGAAGGTTTCTTCGCCATGGGTTTGCGCTTCGCTGCCGGCTCGACCTTCGGGCCCGTTGCCCCCGCGCTCGCCCGTGCCCGCATTCAGCAGCCTGCGGAGAATTGGAAGCTTCGAATAGTTCTCTTCCACATAATCCACTCCGTGTACGGTCAGGGCAAAGTCGGAGTTATCCTCCCGTGTGATGTATTTCTTGCTCCGGAGATACCAGGTGGTGAAATCCAGGTACTCACGGGGGAATCCCATGAGCGTTTCCACCTCTGCTAGGGTGACCTTCGGGTTCTCGACGTTCGCGCGGCAACGCCTATAGAGCAATGACAACACCGCCAACCTGCGGTTCACCTCTCCTTCCACGCCGTCCATGAAATCCACCGACTCGAAAGCTGGAATCGGCCGGACTCTACCTTCAATGCCGCCATCGTATTCGGCGCGGCGCTCGGGGTCGGAGAGCACCGCATACGCGCGGTTTAACAGCAGGAACTTCTCCGGATCGCCCGTTTCCGGGTTGTCCGGATGGAACCGGGCGGCGAGGAAGCGGTAAACACGGTGGATGGTTACGGGCTCGGCTTTGGGACTGATTTGGAGAAACTCGTAATAGTCGCCGGCATCATCCTCTGGAGGCACGACGTTTTTCCTGGCTTCTTCGTTCAATTCGAGGCCAATGAAGTAAGCGCCGCCGCGCGGCGTACAATGCCGGACCACGCTATATCCGGCAAGATGATTATCCTGGTCTTGAATGTACACAGTGACGCCCGGTGGCACCTCCGCGGAGCACCGGATGCCGACGCCGGAACGCGAGAGATCCACCCCCACGGCCTGGGCCGAACGTGTGACTCCGTCTTCATCTCGCCAGGAAATGGAATAACTCTTCCGGCAGCGCCGCCTCGGCTCGGCCCGCATATTCACTTGCATCGAATCCGTCCCTCCGGGCGCCGTTCGACTCCAACTGGTTGATGCTCGACGACATTACGGGTAGGATCAAACCCGGTTTGAGTGTAAACGTGGCGCTCCATGAAATCAAACGTGTAAGCATCCTGAGCACCATCGCGTCTGAGCCTGGAATGACCGCTTTCGTGAAGCGGCGTTGTCAACTGCCGTAAACGCCAGTGTACGTACTGTAAATCATTGCATGCGAATCGCACCACTCCGCAAATCGTGTATTATTCCCATTTGCATGAAAACATGGGTGCAAGATCGGCGGCTTCTGAATTGCAATGAGTAAGCGCGGCGGAGACGCCCACATATCGGAGGACCGCCATCCGTTGCGTTGCGTGGTGCCGGGTTGAGCGTCTCCGTCGTACTTATCAACTGCCGCGGGGCAGACCATCGCCGTTTGTGGTCTGCCCGGCTGCGCAGCAGCCGTCGGCCAGCCAGTATACGACCTCGTCGAAGATCATTGTCCGGCTCCTGTGGGATTCCAGCGGTAAAACAAAGCGGATTCATCTTCCCTGCTGCTGTTCGCGCCGGCTTTGCTGCAATGGTGACAATTAGCGCTGGCTACCAAATTGCATTGTCGAACTCGATCGATCAAGCGCTTTTGAATGACACACCCCACAGGCGACCTTTCGCTATTTGCCATCGAAGCCTCCATCACGTTGCTCGCTGTTGCCTTGGCGTTCTTGGCTCCCCGGCTGGGGTCGCGCTGGTTCCGGCGGGCCGGGATCGCCTTCAATCGTGTAGCCCGAAAGCGGACCGCTGCCATCCTCATCGTCGGGGCGACCGCCCTTCTCGGCAGACTGGCGATTCTGCCGGTCAGCCCGTTTCCTCACCCCTTTGTCGGCGATGAATTCAGTTACCTCCTGGCGGGAGAGACTTTCGCATCCGGGCGGCTCACCAATCCGACCCATCCGATGTGGGAACATTTTGAGAGCCTGCAGATCGATCAGTTTCCTACTTATATGTCCATGTATCCTCCCGCTCAAGGGCTCGTGCTCGCCGCGGGCAAGGTGCTCCTGGGCCATCCCTGGTTCGGCGTGTGGTTGAGTTGCGGCGCGATGTGCGCCGCGATCTGCTGGATGCTCCAAGGCTGGCTTCCTCCGGGCTGGGCGTTCCTCGGTGGGCTGCTTTGTGTGATCCGGATCGCCCTGTTCAGCGAGTGGATCGACTCTTATTATGGAGGCGCGGTAGCGGCAATTGGCGGCGCTCTGGTGCTGGGGGCCTTTCCCCGGCTACTCAAGAAAAGAACGGTACCGCTTAGTCTCGCTCTGGCTGCGGGCTTCGCAATTCTTGCGAATCACCGGCCATGGGAAGGGCTCTGGCTGGGGCTTGGCGTGATTGCCGCCTTTTTTTACGAGACTCGAAAGAGACCGGTTCCGCTTCCCTGGCGGCAGTTTTGGATGCCGGTTTTGGCGACCCTCCTGGTTGTTGTTGCCGCCATGGGTTACTACAACTGGCGCGTGTTCGGAAACCCGCTGACGGTCCCGTATCAGATTAACCGGGCTACCTACGCGGTCGCGCCGTACTTCATCTGGCAAAATCTCAAGCCCGAGCCCGTCTACCGGCATAAGGAGATGCGCGAGTTCTATGCTTCGAGGGAAGCAGATGTGTTCATGCGGATGAGGAGCTTGGGGGGCTTTATCAAGGAGACCTTCCGCAAGATCGGCATGGCTGGTACGTTCTTCTTTGCCTTCGCTCTGCTGCCCCCGTTGATCATGCTACCTAAGATTTTCCTCGACCGTCGAATCCGCAGCCTGCTGATCGTGGCGCCCATCGTCAGTCTGGGCGTGGTCGTCAACGTATTCTACTTTCCCCGTTATACCGGACCCGTGACCGGTATCTTGTACGTGGTCATGCTCCAATGTATGCGCCATTTCCGCACCGTGACGGTAAACGGAGAGCCGGCAGGGCGATTCCTGATCCGCATCATTCCCATCGTCTGCTTGGTGGCCGCCGCCTTTCGCGTGGCGGCCCAGCCCCTGCACATCCGATTCGATGGACATCCTGCCCTTTGGTATGGATCTGAGCCGGTAGGAATTCCGCGCGCCAAGATAGCCTCCGACTTGCAAACGCGCCCAGGGAAACACCTGTTGATTGTCCGTTACGCACCCAATCACCACTATTACGACGAATGGGTCTACAACGAACCCGATATCGACGGTGCAAAGGTCGTATGGGCCCGGGAGATGAGCCCGGAGAGCAATCGAAAACTGATGGACTATTTCAAAGAGCGCCGTGTCTGGCTCGTCGAACCCGACAAAAATCCTCCCGCTGTCTCGCCCTACCCGGAATTGGGCCCGTTAGACGGGACGACCGTATCGCCCGCAGCGAACGGGGGGGCCGCACCGTCAGCGAAAACTCTGCGCCGCGTGCCGGCTCCGCGGTTAGCGGCTGAGAGGAACGTGCGTCAACATCCGTAGACGCGATGGTATAGGACTGCATTCAAGCAGAGTCGTAAGGACCAGGTAACCCTGAACCGCCTGCTCCGTTACCGTATTGAGAGTCTGGCCCCGAGTGGCGCTTAACGCCCTTTTTATAAGCGATTTAGCGTGAACCCTTCGGGAGAGCGTTGGTATTCTTTGGTGGACTACATGCCGCCCTTTGGGGTGGCCGCGAGATTGCAACTATACTCCGATTCGCGTCGTCACCGCACCGGACGCCAAACAAACATGCAAATCGTCGAATCGTGTCCCAACCCATCCAACGCGCTCCCTGACCGGACCCTCAGCGCGCGGCGGGTGTTTGCCCTGAAACGGGCTGATTTGAGGGATCTAAACTTCATTGGTTGGGCGATGTTCGCCATGGTATTGACAATCGCGGCCCATCAGTCACTTCATGAAAGCGAGCCGAGAGACTTCGTTTACTTTTACACCTGTGGGTACCTGCTAAACCACTATTCCTCCACCCACCTTTACGATCACGAAGTCCAACTTGATGTCCTCGGAACCGTATATCCGCAAGCGGTCAAGGTGGGCGGGAAAATCGCTCAGCCGAACGGCGGATTCTTTGGGTCGTACTCGTATCCTCCTTATGTTGCGATGATGTTTCAGCCATTTGCCAAGCTGCCGTACTGGACTGCCTGCCGGTTGTGGCTGGCGCTCAGCCTGACGCTCTACCTGACAGGTTTGTGCCTCGTCATCAGGCGCTTTTGCGACCGTGATCTCCTTCAGCGTTCCATGTTTTTCTTGTTTGGGTTGTCGTTCTGGCCGTTCATTCCGTGGATACTGCTCGGGGGTCAGTTATCGGCAATTGGTTTCCTGGCCATGGCTTTGGCGATCTATTGGGAGGATTTGGGGTGCCACTTCCTGAGTGGCCTTGCTCTGTCCATTTGCACCTATAAGCCAACCTTGCTGCTCCTGATCCTGCCGATGCTGCTCGTCATCCGGCGACCGAGAACGCTTGCCGGACTCGCAGTCGGCGCATTCACGCTGATAGCCTCGGCGACCTTGGCCCTCGGACCGCAAATCTGGGTGTCCTTCATCGGAGAGTCTGCCCGCAAGGTCACCGAAATCTCTCAAATTCCGGTGACGCTGGACCTCAAGGCCTTCGCAGGGGCGGTGCCGCACGCTGGCCGCTTGATGCGCAGCCTGTTCATTTGCGTCGGGGCCCTCGCTGGAGCCTACCTGGCCCGCATCTGGTGGAAAGCGCGGAGCTATGCTCGCCGCGGTCCCGCTACCCTCGTTTGGGCGACAACCATCACCTGGACATTGCTATTGAACTTGTACGTCCCGGTTTATGACTCGGTGCTGGTGCTCATCAGCATCATTGCGACTGCGGCCATCCTCATCCGGTTCGCGCCTCGCCTGTTTTTCGGATTGTGTCTCGCGCTTCTGATCTCTTCCTACTTCACCGTCTGGCTATCGATCCAGATAGGCTGGCAGATCCTCACGCCCTTATTGGCCGCGATCGGAATCTTGCAGATGTCCGCCTGCATGAACGTGTCGAACCGGATCGGGTCAGGCATCGCTCTCGCCGGAAAAGCCGGAGGGTAGGGGAAGGGGCTCATCGGAAACCACGGAGTGAGCCTTCACTGTTTGGCTGGTTGACAACCTCGGCGCGGACGAACCGGAGTGTAGCGTTGCCGTCAACTGCTGTAGACACAACTGTATAGGGCTGCATTCGAAGTGAGCTTTATCGGGTGTGGAGTACCCCTGCGAACTGCACGAAAAGAGTACGTTTTTCGCCTCCAGTCGAATGTGGATAGTCTGGCTCTCGAATTGCACTTCAGTTGTCCCTCGCGTAAAGGACTTTTCGATGACACCTTCAGTCGGGTCCACATGATGTTACCCGCTGCTCGGATGGATGGCAGACAGCCGCTCCGACCGGCCATAAGATTGCTACCGAGCTACAATTTGCTCTGGGGGCGAGACGCTAATGCGGAAAATGCAAATCATCGAATCGTCTCCGAACCCGTGCAGTGTGCGGCCCCTTGATGACAGGGCGCCAGGCGCGCGGCCGATGTTTGCGCTGAAACGGGCTGATTTGAGGGATCTGAACCTCATTGGCTGGGCGATATGCGCCTTCGTAATGACGATCGTATATACCTCAGTCCGGGTAGGCGGCGAAAGAGACTTCGTTTATTTCTACTCCCTCGGACATCTGCTGAACCACTATTCTCCCGCACGTCTTTACGATTTTGCGCTGCAGCAGAACATCGCCGATGCCTTCCAACCCGAACCGCTCAAGGGAGGCTACTTTGGGGCGCTCGCCTACCCTCCGTATCTTGCGATGTTTTTTCAGCCGTTTGCGATGTTGCCGTACTGGACTGCATGCCGGTTGTGGCTTGCGATCAGCCTCGCCTTGTACGTGACAGGTCTGTGCCTCCTGATCCGGCGGTTCTGCGACGCCGACATCCTTCATCGCTCGCTCTTTCTGCTGTTTGGGTTGTCGTTCTACCCCATTATCCCGTGGGTACTGCTCGGCGGCCAGGTATCCGCCGTCGGTTTCCTGGCAATGGCTCTGGCCGTCTGCTGGGAAGCTTCGGAGCGCCACTTCCTGAGCGGAATTGCCCTGTCCATCTGCACCTATAAGCCGACTTTGCTGATCCTCATCCTCCCCATGCTGCTCGTTATCAGGAGACCGAAAACCCTTGCCGGATTCGCAACCGGGGCACTCACGCTGGTAGCCGTGGCGACCCTGGCCGCGGGACCGCGGATCTGGATGTCCTATGTCGCAGCATCGTCCAGTTTCGCCGCCACAATCTCCCATGTTTTGCCGGTAACCCTCGATGTAAGGGCGCTGGCAACGGCGGTTCCCCATGCCGGCCTGTTCACGCGGGGGCTGTTTGTTTGCGCCGGTGGCCTGGCTGGAGCATGCCTGGCCGGGACGTGGTGGAGAGCGAGGAAGTACTCTCGGCACAGTCCCGCCACGCTAACATGGGCGACTACGATCACCTGGACATTGCTATTAAATGTGTACGTCCCGATTTACGACTCGCTGCTGGTGCTTGTTAGCATCATTGCGACCGCGGCCATCCTCATCCGGTTCGCGCCACGCGTGTTTTTCGGGTTGTGCCTTGCGCTCTTGGTCTCTTCATGCTTCAGCAACTGGCTATCGAGCCGGACTGGCTGGCAGATTCTGACGCCCGTGCTGGCCGCGATTGGGATCTTCCAGATGTCCGCCTGTTTTCGTGTCTCGAACGAGTCAGACCGCACGCTCGCTGGACAAGCCTCGAATAGGGAACTGACAACTGGATGACCCACAATTTCACGGTTTGGGATCTTGCCAGCACCTCGATTGTCTTCCCTCTCTTCGCCCTCTTTCTCGTGGTCCCGGGATACGTCCTCGGAGCGCTGCTGAACATCTTCGCTTTTGACAGACGAACCCTGTTGGCAAGGGTCGCGATCTCGGTCTGTCTGTCTGTCGCGGTAGTTCCCATCGCCACCTACCTGTGCTGGCTCACCATACCTGCGGCCCCATGGCTCTTCTGCGCGGGGTCCTGGGTAGCTCTCCCGGTAATGGTCGCCGGCAAGGCACGCCAACCGGTTCCGCGAATCGGGCCTTTGTCCAAGGCCAGGGTCATCGTGCTGACCATTCTTGCCGCTTGGGTCGTCTTTGGCGCCGTATGGCTCATCGACATCCAGATCGGACACCGCCTGTATTTCCCTCTCACCTCCTACGACTATACGTTGCGTACGGCGGTTACCGCGGCGATTGACCGGACCGGCGTTCCTCCCGCCAATCCGTACTTCTATCCCGGACATTCTTACATCCTGCGTTACCACTATTTCTGGTACATGCTGTGCAGCCTGGTAGGACGGTTCGGCGGACCGTTGGTAACCGCCAGGATTGCCGTGATCGGTGGCACACTCTGGAGCGGCATCGGCTTGGTGGCTTTAGTCGCTCTCTACGTGTACTTTTTCCGCGGCAGAAGACCTGAGAACCCGGATCGACAACTCCTGTTATCGGTAGCGCTGTTGAGCGTCACCGGACTGGATATCGTGCCTCTCGCCATTATCTTCGCGCTGACGGGTCAGTTCCACGCCAGCAGCCAGTGGTGGAATGAACCTGCCTTGGCGTGGGTCAGTTCGGTATTCTGGCAACCTCACACGATTGCGGCGCTGGTCGCCTGCGCGACCGGGTTCCTGGTAATTTGGGATGCTTCCCGGCATGTCGGAAGGCGTGTTGGGCTTTCCGCCGCCGTGGTCGGCGGCGCGGCTTTTGCGAGTGGCCTTGGCTTGTCGGTTTACGTGACGTTTGTTTTCGCAATCTTCCTGCTGGTCTGGGTTGCGACGCTTCTGTTCCGCGGACGCCGGCGAGACGCGAGCCTCGTCTGCATCGCCGGGGTTCTCGCACTTGGGCTATCCGTTCCGCATCTTTCTCAACTATTTGGGAGAAGCGCCGGTAACGGCAACGCGCCAATCGGTTTTGCGATCAGGTCGTTTTACCTTGCCAAGGAACTCGTCGGCGAGTCCGGTCCCGGCAGCCGATGGAAGATTCCTTTGGCCAATGCGCTATCGCTGCCGCTAAGTTACTTCTTGGAGTTCGGATTCTTTTTCGTCGTCGGGACCAGGCAGTGGAAGAAACTCCGGGATCAACGGAGCTTCAGCGACGAGGATGCTTGCCTGGTCGCGATGCTGGTGACCAGCCTCGTCATTTGTACTTTCCTGCGATCCAATACGATTTCCACTAACGATCTCGGTTGGCGCGGGATTATCCTCGCCCAATTTGTGCTGCTGATTTGGGCGGCTGAACTATGGGAAAAGAGTTTGTTCCTGGCACGCAAGACCCTGTTCAGCGGCCTGGGGGTGTTGTTGGCGCTGGGCGTGGCAACGACAGTCTACGACGTAACGATGTTAAGAATCTATCCCATACTCCTCGACGATCTCGCGATCCCGAGATATGCCTGGCTGGCCCCGGATCACTTTCTCGGCGAGCGAACCTACTCTCTTCGTCAAGTCTATGAAAGGCTGAGCCAGGAACTGCCGAGGTCCGCGCTCGTTCAGCAGAATCCAAACGGAGATCCTGGAGATCTATTCTATGGCCTCTACGCGGACCGGCAAACCGCTGCCGAGACGCTCTCGTGCGGGGTCGTGTTCGGCGGTTCTCCCGCCCTTTGTCCCGACATTGTTGCGCCGCTCGTCCAGTTGTATTCTCAATCCGGTAACCTCGATCCCGCCCAGGTGGACGTTGTGTGCCGGAGATTATCCATAGCCGCCATGGTCGTGAAAGATACTGACGGTGTCTGGAAAGACAAAGCCTCCTGGGTGTGGAAAAAACAACCTCTCATCGAAAACGCGCATTCGCGCGCCTTCCTCTGCGGGACCGGCAACGAACCGGACAAGGAAACCCTTCGAGAACGGCTACCGTCGACACCAGAGACCGGTGACGGTGCCTCCAGGTAAATCCGGGTGAAAGAAAGTTTCATGATCTCGGACCTGCTTGCGGTCTCCGAGGCTCTCGTGCTCTGGGTGCTGGTCCTCTTCATTCCGGGGTACGTTTTCGGTTGGCTACTGGACGCACTCGACTTTCGCCGACGCTTGCTGTTGGCCAGGTGCGCGATCTCGATTCCCCTCGCCATTGCCATCCTTCCCATCATCACCTACCATCTTTGGCGCTGGTCACTCCCCGCGGTCTGGGTCATGTATGCCGGCTGCGTTATCGGTTTCGCCGCGCTGTTGTTTCACGAGCGCCACCTCCTGTCCGTGCCGCCGCTGTCCAAAAGAACTGGCGCCGTACTGGCGATCGTAGCCGGCTGGGTCGTATTGGGAACGCTCCTGCTGGTCGATTTGCAGCTTGGGAAAAGACTCTATTTCCCGTTGGCCGCCTACGATTACACCTTGCGTGCCGCCATCACGGCATCGATAACCAACAGCGGTGTTCCGCCCCACAATCCCTATTTCTTCCCCGGACACCCGTTCGCCCTCCGGTATCACTACTTCTGGTTGATGTTGTGCAGCCTCGTAGACCAGTTCGGGGGACCTGCCGTTACGGCTCGTCACGCGATTCTGGCGGGCACTGTCTGGAGTGGTGTCGGTTTAATGGCCCTGGTGCCTCTCTACCTGCGGTTCTTCCAGCCCAAAGGCGCTAAGGATCTTGACAGAAGAACGCTAATCGGAATCTCGCTGTTAGGCGTGGCCGGACTCGACATCGTCCCTGTGCTCCTGACCTCGATCCTATCCCGGCGCCTGTTCCAGAGCCTCACCGCTTTTGTTCCACCCTGGATCAATTCCACTCTTTGGGTACCTCATAACATTGCCGCCCTCATTGCGTGCATGACGGGCTTCCTGCTGCTCTGGCACAATTCCGCCCCGGCTCTGTTATGGCGCCGCGTGTTGAATGCAGTCGCCGCCGGTCTGGCTTTTTCGAGCGCCGCGGGACTCGGTATCTACGTTGCGGCCGTTTTCTCGATCTTTATGATTGCGTGGCTGACGATTACTCTCGTGAAGCGTCACTGGCCGGAGGGGGTCTTAATTTGCGTCTCGGGAATCGTAGCGCTCGCTGCCGCGGCCCCGTATCTGATGGGTCTCCGCGGAGGAGGACCGGCTGCAGCGAGCGGCCTTCCCATCGCGTTCGCGGTCAGGCCATTCCTCATCGCGGACGTAATGCTGGAAACCTTCTGGCCGCATCCTGGATGGCGCGTGCCCTTCATGGATACGCTCCTGTTGCCACTGAATTATTTTCTCGAACTTGGTTTCTTTTTTGTCGTCGGCCTCCTGCAGTGGAGAAGGATGCGCAGCGGAAAAGCCTTCACGTTTCCGGAACTGTGCGGCTTCATCATGGTCGTGACCAGCCTGTTGATCTGCTCTTTCTTCCGCTCAAACGTCATATCGATTAACGACTTGGGCTACCGGGGGGTTCTGTTTGCGCAATTCATTTTGCTGATCTGGGCGGCGGACCTCTGGGATGACGTGTTTGTGGCCGCGCCCGGCAAAGATCGACGCGCGATCCTTACAACCCTGATCGTGCTCGGCGTCGCCGGCACCGTTTACGAAGCTTCCATGTTCCGATTCTTTCCCCTGATTTCCGATCGGTTTCCCATCCCCAGGTACGCCTGGCTCTCCAGCGATCAAAATCTGGGCAGGCGCACCTACGCACTCCGCGAAGTCTACGACTGGCTTCGGCACGAACTGCCGGTGCACGCGATCGTCCAGCACAATCCCAACGCGGCCCCGGGCGACCTGTTCTACGGCCTCTACGCCGACCGCCAAGCTGCCGCTGAGACATCGGCATGCGGCGTGGTCTTTGGCGGAGACCCCTCGCCGTGCACCGGCGTGATCGGCCCGCTGAACGACCTGTTCGAAAAGCCCGGCGCTGTCGAGGCGAACCGTGTCGACCAAATCTGCCGCGATCTGGGAATCGATGCCTTGATAGTGAAGGACACCGACCCTGTATGGGCGGACCGCAACAGCTGGGTCTGGAAGAAACAGCCCGCCTGGGCGAACGGTTACGCCAAAGTGTTTCTTTGCGGTGCAAAAGGAGCCAGCGCGCTGCTCGGTCAGACCCCACTGACTCCACGAAACGACTCGCCCAGATAGTTGTTTTACGGCACTTTTGAGGCCGGCGTCCGATCCTGGCGGACGAAGACGGAAGCGAGCGAATCCCCGTAAGCCTTGCTCCAGCCGGGCAGGTAGGGCAGGACGCGCGCGAGAGGAGAATCGCTATTCAGGATACAGAATTGAATCTTATACCGGTTCAGCAGGATTTGCGGATCTTCTTGGAGGAGTGCCCACCGCCCAAACGACTCCAGAACGCCCGTCCAGTCAAACACGTCAGCGCGGCCGTCGACAAACACCTTATGTTCCGGTAAAGCCCAGAGGAGGTAATCTCCAAACGTGTAATCGTTCAGCATGGGCCCTCGAAGGTGCGCGTTCCGCACGAACTCCACGGCATCCACCGGGCTGGCCTTTTTCACTTGAGATACCAGTTCGGATTCACTCGGGAACGAAATAACGACCACCAGTATGGCAATGGCCATGCACACGCCGTTCGCGACGGGTAGATCGCGTCTGAATTCGTAATGCTCCCAACTGTCCGAGAGCAAGCGGCAAACTACCGGCGCCGCGATAATTCCAAAGAGGAACAACATCCGTTGATGCTGCACCGCCAGCATTGCGGTCGCGGAAACCAGGATCAATTCCTCGAGGCGAATCTCCACAACCCTCGCCGCGGCCGCGAGGCCTGCCCCTCCCAGAATCAGCAGAAGTCCGGGAGTCCTGGGGTCGAAAAATGTTAGCGGCAGCCACTCCTGCACGTTTGCTAATCCCGTATGCTGAACAAAAAGAGCATTGAGCGGATAAGTGAGAAGTCTCCAGCCGATCGGATTGCAGAATAGCGCGGCGACGCTTGCGATGGAAGCGAAGATGAGTGCCCTGCGTTCGACGGGGGGCCACGCGGACGATACGATCGGGCCGCGTCTCAATTCGAGGAACCCGCATGCAATCGTGACGGCCAGAATAAACAGTCCGGGCGCGTACGACCCGTGGCAGTTCACCCAGACGGCGAACAGAAGAGGAAGTCCCCAGAACCATCGCCGGTCTCTCGTGCGTCCCAACTGAAGCAGCAGGAGTTCGACGACCAGCAGCAGGTGTCCGAGCACCAGTGGCCGGATTGCCAGCCCGACCGTAGCAAAATACCAGCCAATGATCCCTCCGAGGAACGCTACTTTTGCATTGCCCGAGTAGAGACACGATAGCCCATAAAGCAGAACCAACAGGAGCGAGGCAAGCACCACCAGCCAAAGCATCAGCCCGGAGTAGCCGGCCAACCGGTAAGCTCCGTAAATGCTGAGCTGTGCCAGCCATTCGTGGGGAATCCAGGCATGCCCAGCCGCCGTGTGCGAGAAAATCTCGGTGGTGGGAATCGACCGGGTAGTCCAGATGACCTGCCCCATCTTCAGGTGCTGCCAGAGGTCAGGATCGTCGAAGCGGTCCCGGACCGTCAACGCCGTCAATGCAATTAGCGAAAACGCGATGAAGACCGGAAACGAGAAAACGAGCCGGATCAGGCGTGGAAATCCGGTTATAGAAGGGAGTTCCGGTGCCCTAATACGCTCAGGCGACATTGACTTCATCTTGCACTGGTGGCGCAGGCGGTTTCGCCTGCGGATTTATATCTTCTTTCGCTTCTTAAGACGTCTGCGATTTTGCTGGCGTTCGAGCCTGCCCTGCGCCCTCATCCGAAGCCTGTTCATCGAAATTAATCCGCTCCTGCTCGATCACTAGCGGACGCTTCATCACTTGCGTATGTGTCGCGGCCACGTATTCCCCCAGGATCCCGATGAATACGAGTTGGACCGAAGCAAAAAAGAACAAGCCTATCGCGATCGGCGCGATACCAACCGAGAAATTATTCCAGAACAGGAGTTTATATATAAGATAGCCTAACGAGACCAGAATGCTCACGACGGCACACGCAAATCCAAACGCGGTCATCAGTCGGAGCGGCACCTTCGAGACGTTGGTTATGCCCAGCATAGCCATGTCGTAAAGGGTGTAGAAGTTATTCTTCGTAAACCCATGGCGACGCTGCGGTTGATGGTACTCGATCGTCGAATATGGCAGGCCGATTTCTGAAATCATGCCGCGCGCGTAAGGGTATGCGTCGTCGAACGATCTGATGATCTCGATTACTCTTCTGTCATACAGACCCATACCGGTCACGTGCTCGAGAGTTTCCATCTCCGATAGCCGCTTGATCAGCCGGTAGTACCGGGTACGGATCCAGTACATGATCGGGTTCTCGGCGCTCGATGTCTTCATCCCGAGGACCATGAACGCCCCCGCTTCCCACCGGCGAATCATCTCGGGGATCAATTCGGGTGGGTCTTGCAGATCCGAGACCATCGCGATTACAGCGTCCCCGGTGGCCTGCAGAAAAGCGTGATGAGGCGACCGGATATGTCCGAAATTACGTGCATTCAGGATCACCTTGACTTTCGGGTCCTCCGCTGCCAGTTGGCGAAGGATTTGCACGGTTCCATCGGTTGACCGGTTGTCGATAAACAGGATCTCGAATTCGTACTGTGGGATCTGCGCTGTCGCCGCGCGAATACGCGTATACAATTCCCGGAGGTTACCTGCTTCGTTGTAGCACGGCGACATGATGCAAATCTTGCGCATTTAGAAAAACCTCAAAGAGCAGAGGACTTCGAGGGCCCTTTGCGGATGGTCATGTAGATCGGGTAATGGCCCTGGAGTCCAATGATCAGTCGGCCCAGCCAGTTGCCGGCATTCAACTTCTTGACCAGTCCAATCATCCGCTGCAAATGGCTTTCCACCATCTGCGTTTCGAAGACGAAGGGCTGGGACAAACGTTCCAGAAACAGCTCCTCGCCGAGCGAGATCAGCTCGAGGGGATAGGTCTCAGCCAGCTCTCGCGCTGTGCGGCGACACCAGTTAGGATTGATTTCGGTCCGCAGGGTTCGCGTGAAAGACGGATCCCTGCGGATCACCCACTTGATCCAAAAGGGAAGAATTGGCTTCCAGACCAAGGGTGGCATGACCACCATGTAGTGTCCCTCAAAATACGAGAGGTGGTTCGGCATTTCCATATGGAATAGGCCTCCAGGTCTCAGAACGCGCAATGCCTCGGCTACGACCTGTCGCGGCCTCTCGGTGTGCTCCAGAACATTGGCGGAATAGATGATATCGAAGCTCTCATCTCGGAACGGGAGGGTCTCGCCTGACGTGTTGAGCACGCGGTCCGGGTCCAGGCCATTGGCAGCCAGAAGTTTGCGGGACGCGATATAGCCCTGATTGAAGCCTTCGCCGCCGGGCTCCACGCCCCAGCCATCCACGCCATAGTATTTCAGCCAGACCGCCAGGTTAGTTCCAAATCCTGAACCGATCTCGAGCAGTTTGCGGGACTCCATCGGCGTGTACCGTTGGAGGATTTCAGCTCGCTTGAAGGACTTGGTATAGTCCAGAAAATCCTTGGCATTGCTATACCGGTCGACCTTGCAGATCGGCTCAAAAAATGCCCCTAAAGACTGGGCAGTGACCTCGAGGAACTCCTCGGGAACGACGATTGTGCGAGGAGATTGGAATGCATCCAGTATCTGGCTATGTTCCATAGGGTGACTCAGGCGGGCAAACGCTCCGGAGGAACGGCGTAGTAGACTGTTTCCCAGCAATCTTCCGCGTAACGCCGTAGAAAAATCCGGTAGTCCGGATTAGCCGATTTCATCAATTGGGGAAGCTCCCAAAGGTGATCGCACTTATGATACACACAGGCAGCCATCACCGGGCGGCAGTGCGCCATCGTCCACACCGCGCCTCGCAGGGCATCCGGTTCAGCGCCCTCGATATCCATTTTGATCAGGGTCGGACCCGCCTCCGCCAGCGTGCTGTCGATGGTTCTGCACTCCACCTCCTGCGTCTCGCCTGAGTCCGCCATACGCGAGCCCACTGACCCCTCGGCGCAGAACCGTACGTTCTCATTCCGCGCGCCCACGGCGTACGGCAGAATCTCCACCTTCGCGGCCGTCTCCGCCCCCATTCCCGAACAATACTCCCGGAGAGCGCGGCAGTTGCCGCCGTCCGCTTCCCAGGCGTAGATTTTTGCGAACCGGCCGCCCGACGCCGCCAGAAATGTACTGATGCTGTCGCCGTCAAATGCGCCGCAATCCACGAAGACTTCCTCCGGCAATAGCTTGAAGACCTCGGCCGCAAAGTACATCTCGCGAGGGTCGTCGGCAGCCGGCAGGCAGCCGTAGTCCAGCCGGCAGCGCCAACGAATCTGCGCGCAGAACTCGCGCCGGGACCGTTCGTCCGAGAGCAGTTCATAGCCAGCGGCCATCTCGCCCGCACGTTCCAGGATACGATGCGGCAATTCCAGCCGGTCCTCCTTTGGCATGGTGCGCCAATGCCTCCAGAACAGCACGGGATAGGGCACGATTCGCATGCAACCCAGGTCACGCAACTGTCGGCGCGGAGCATCTGAGTTATAGATTGCCACCACGAATGCCGCCGAGTCCTTGTACCGCTCGACGGCCTCCGCCGGAGACATCACCGACACCCCATCCTTCTGCGTGCCCCATAAACGGGAATTGTTGTCGCAGAACGCCAGCGGCTCGATTCCGGCATCGCGCAACCCGCTGAGCGACCAGTTCCCGAGGTGCCCCGTACCGAACACCACGACACGGCTTTCAAACGGAGCGGCGATCCGGTCGAATTCCTGCTCCGAGCGCACCCGTGCAGCATCGATCGGCTCGGCCAGCAACTCCGTCAAAAGGGATTCCAAGCTCATATTACACAATGGTCCACCCTCCATCAACCACCAAGGCCTGCCCCGTGGTGAACAGAGACGCGTCCGAAGCGAGATACAATAATGCCCCTACGAGGTCGCGGGGAGTTCCCACCCGCCCTAACACCGTACGTGCCCTCAACCGGTCAAGAAACGGGTCGTCCGGCGCGACGCTGTTGTCCGAATCCTGCCCGGTATTAGAAATTGGCCCGGGAAGAATGGCATTCGCGCGAACGCCATAAGGTCCCCAAAAAGACGCAGTGTATCGGGTAAACGCCAGCAGAGCCGCTTTGGACGCGCTATATCCAGGCGGGTTGATGAAATCCGTGCCGGCATAAAGCTGCGGACTTGGAGCGATGACGGCATACATCGTGGAGATATTAACGATGCTGCCCTTGCCGCGATTCCGCATGCCCAACCCGATCCGCTGCGTAGTCAGTGCCGCCCAGTATACGCCTGCCGTCAGGTTGCGCATCCAGCCATCGAAGGTCGCGTCCTGCAGTTGACCTTCAGGGACATTGAAGCCAGTGCGGGGGCCCAGTTCGTGCGCGTTATTCACAACTACATCCACCACCGGGTGTTCCTGATTGAGCTGTGCCAGAGCTTCTTCGACCGCCGGAATGTCGTGCAGGTCCACGCGGTAAGCAACAACGCGTCCTGAACCATATTCCTCGTTCAACGGAGGAACCTGATTTTCGACACGCTCCGAACCCCCTAATGCGAGCACCGTGGCTCCGTTATCGAGCAGCGCCCGCAACATGGTGCGTCCCAGGAATCCACTGGCCCCCGTGAGCAACACTTTCTTTTCTTCGAGAGAGAACAGTAAGCCGGATGCGTAGTCGCCTTTCTGGTTCACCATGTTGTCCGTCCCCCGTCGACCACCAGGTTGTGGCCGGTCATATACGAAGAGGCATCGGAAACGAGAAAGAGCACGGTGCCCTGATACTCATCCAGCCGTGCCATGCGCCCCATGGGAATCAGATTCGTAAGTTTCTCGATGAACGCTTCGGGCTGGCCGTTATAGACACCCCCCGGGGAAACGGCATTGACGCGCACGCCGTCCTTGGCCCAGTAAGTCGCCAGATATCGGGTTAGGCCCACGAGACCGCTCTTGACCACAGAGTAAGTCACGGGCTTAGCAGGCTGCAGATGTTCGGGCAACCCAGGCTGCCGGTAGATGCGCTGGTCGGGCCCTATGATGGCTAGATCCGATGCGACATTCAGGATGACTCCGCGGCGTCCGCACTCGTGAAATGCCTGGGCCATGTATGTCCCCAACGTCTGGCTGCAGAGATGAGCGCCAGTCAATCCGACGGCCAGATCGGCATTCCACTGCTCGATTGGGAAGTTCTCCAGCCGGGAGAAATTCACGTCAGAGGAACTCTCCATCTTGGGGTTATTGGCCGCGTTGTTGATGAGAATGTCCAGCCGTCCGAAGCGCGCCAGGATCTCTTGCAGCATTTCGCGCACGCTTTCGGGCTGCGTGACGTTGCACTGCCAAGCCATCGCAGGGACATTGTGCCGCCTTGCCAGATCCGCCGCCTTTTCCTGAGCACAGGCCAGATCGATCAATACAGGGATGCCGCCATGAGCTGCAATCACCTCTGCGTGCTGCATACCCAGCAGCCCAGCGCCGCCCGTGATGGCCGCAACGCGGCCCGAAAGATCGAACAGATCTGTCATGCTCTGGTTTGCCCTCCGTCCGCCACTATACAAGCACCCGTGATGAAGGCCGCGCGGTCAGACGCCAGAAATGCCGCGACCGATCCGATTTCCTCGGGTACACCGAAACGGCCCAGCGGCACCTCGGCGGCAATCATCGCTGAAACGCCGGGCTGATCTGCATCCAGTTTGCGCTGCCAGGTCCCCCCTGGAAAGAGAATATTCCCTGGCGCCACGGTATTCACGCGGACTCCGGACCGGCCCACGCGTCGCGCAAGGTCTTTCTTGTAGTGCTCCAGCGCCGCCTTCGCCGTGCCATAGGGAATTGGAGCGCCCAAACTTTCGAGTCCCGCGATCGAGCTGATGAAGATGATGCTGCCCCGTTGCGCTTCCACCATCTGAGGCAGGAAAACCTCGACCAGCCGCACGGTGGCCCATAGATTGATCTGGAAGACAGGCTCCCAATCCGCAGCGGTGAGCTGCCAGCCATTCTTAGCGGCCCCGCTTCCGATGTTGCAGATGAGCGTGTCCACCGCGCCCCAACCAGCAGTTACCTGCCGATGGGCTTCGTGCACAATAGAAAGCTGAGACAAATCGCCGGCGAAGGTCGTAACCCGGTCGCGGCGGCCTTCGGCAAGCTCCGCATCCGAAGCCGCCAACGTGGCAGCATCGCGCCCGGAAATGACTACTCGGGCTCCCTCGTCCAGAAAGACAGCAGCGATGCCCTTGCCGATACCACGGGAAGCGCCGGCAACAAAAACCACTTTGTCCCTCAGTCCAAGGTCCATTTTTAGACCAAATATCTCTCGACGTAGGCGCGGTTCTGTTGCGCCCACGCAACCTCGTCGCCGGGCGCCCCACGTGCAACCTGGAGAATGAAATCACCAGAGTAGTTGAGATGGCGGAGACCGGCAAACACCGCGTCCAGGTCAGCATCGCCTTGCCCTAGTGGCACGGTGCTGCCGTGTAAAATACGATCCTTGATATGCACGCTGCCGAACCGATCGCCATATGCGGCAAACTCTTCGGCTGGACGATAACCCAGGGACGAGCTGTTGCCGGAATCGTAATTGGCCTTCAGGTATGGATGAGGGATGCGTGCCAAGAGTGCCGCGAATTCTTGCGGCGCGAGAGAGGTCTCCAGATGTAATTCGATCCCCGCCGCCTCCGCCGCAGGCAACGCCCGCTCCAGAGTGTCGATCACCGCGCCCCGGTCCTCCTCATCCCGAATGGCCGAACTATCGACGAACGGTAGGACAATGCGGGTTACCCCCAGACGCCTTCCCCGCCCCAGCAGCCAGACGAGGTGCGCGACACGTTCCGTTCTTTCGGCATCGGTGGCGCGTACGAAGGTGAAATCCATGAAGTAATCGGCACAGATCGAACGCACGGCAATCTGGTGGAAGCGCGAGAGTTCGAGGACGCTCTCGATTCCCGCATCGTTCTCGATGGGGTTGGCTCCTACGCCGTAGCTGTCGTAGATCCATTCAATCGCTCCCAAACCTGCGGCAGCGGCACTTGGGAACTCCTCCGCCCAGCATCCCCGCGGAAACGCCTGGAACCTTCCCTCCATTGGAGGCAGCAACCGCCCCTGCATGATCCCCAACAATCCTCGCAACACAGAGTTCAGCCTATCCCTTCCTTCTTGTGGGACAGACTTGAGTCTGTCCGTCTGCAAGTCATGCTCTAACACTATTCCTCCAGCGGCGGGATAATCATGTTGGCCAGGAACTCCTCTCGCGGGAGGAAGGGCCAGAGGTCTTCGAGCGGCTTCGAAACCATGGAGCCGTCCGGACGCTGCATGGAAGAAAGGCGCGGCCCCCGGACTTCATCGGGTATGACCTTCACGTCGCAAACCACTGGGCCGGGAGTATTTAAGACCGCCCTTACCTGTTCACGCAGATTTTCCTGGCTGGTAATCCTGGCAGCCATGAGGCCAAACGAAGTCGCGACTTTGCACAGATCGGGAATCAGCAGTCCGGTACTCTCATCGCAACCCAACATCGCGGATCCGAAGAAGTTGGCTTGGGAAGCGCGAATGGATGCGTATCCGTCGTTATTCAGAATGAAGAATTTGATCGGCAGGTTCAGATGGCGGACCGTTGCCAGTTCCTGAATGTTGAACATGAAGCCGCCATCGCCATCCACGCAAATCGTTCGTTTTCGTCCGCCCGCCAGGCAAACCCCGATGCTGTTGGGAAGCGCGCAGCCCATGGCGCCCAATCCGGCAGTATGGAAAATGCGCTGACCGGTGCGCGTGGGACAAGCAAACAGGAAGATTTCAATTCCACTTCCCGAGTTACCGGAAATCATCAGGTCATCGGGCGAAGTCTCCTGTCCGATGATCTCGGCCAGATGGAAAATACTAACTAGGCCATCGCTCTTGCGGTGTTCGTCCAACACCACCGGGTAGCGCGTCTTCCAATCCGCGCACCGCTCCTTCCATGGAGCACGATCGTTCGCTTTGACGGAGCCGATCTGGCGCAACATTTCGCGCAGAAAAGCGCCGGCATCGGCGCAAATGGGGGTATGGATATAGGGCGCCAGCTTGGCAATCTCGGCCGCATCGATATCCACCATCACCTTATGCGCGGCGCGCGCCAGTTTTTCGGGCGCATAGCCGGTGATGGCGAAGTCCAGTCGCGCCCCGATGCTCAGCAGGAAATCACAGTTTTGCAGCGCGAAGTTAGCCCCCCGCGAAGCGAGTGAGCCCGGACGCCCGACGAACAGCGGGTCTTCCGAAGAGATGATGTCGGCGGCGCACCAGGTGGCCTCCACCGGAATCTGGAGCAGCGAGAAGAGCTTGCGGAGATCGTCCTCCGCCCGCGCCAGCCGCACACCGTTGCCGATGAAAATCAGCGGGCGTTCAGACCGGTTGAGGGCGTCGATGGTTTCGCGGACCTTCTCGGCCAGGCTCGATGCGTCAAAGGTTGGCGGGACCTCGGCAGCATTGAATGCGGGTAAATCAGTTTCGTCGATCGGCGCCGCCTGTACATCGAGCGGGATGTCGATCCACACCGGACCGGGGCGCCCACTGAGAGCCAGATGGACAGCCTTCTCCAGGTGGTAGCGGATGCTGTTCGGTTCCAGCACCGTTACCGCGTACTTAGTGAGGGGTTTGACGATCGCGACGATATCCACTTCCTGCACACCGAGTTGGCGCATGCCGAGCGGCGTTCCGTCGGCGGCAAACATGCGGTCCGGCCGTTTCACCTGTCCGGAGAGGAATAGAACCGGGGTGGAATCGAGCCACGCACCCGCAAGTCCGGTCATGGCGTTGGTCCCACCGGGACCGGTGGTCACCATGGCCACACCTAGATGATTGACGCATTTGGCATAGTTTTCGGCTGCCATCGCGGAGGCCTGCTCGTGCGAATTGCAGATGGGCTCGATGGCTTTGCACTTCGCCAGCGAAGCGTTCAGGTGCATAGCTCCGCCACCCGTGACCAGGAAGACGTGCTTCACACCCTGGTCTGCGACAAAGCGCATGACGTAATCGGAAAGCTTTGTCATGAGTTAGCTGTGCCGCACGCCGCGAGTCCGCTTCTCCAGGACCAGATCCACCAGTTCCCGAACAGCACCGTTTCCTCCCTTCGCCTCGGTCACCACATCGGCACGCTTGCGCACCGCGGAAAGGGCATCTGCGGGCGCGACCGCTAAACCGGCCAGTTCCATCGCCGCGAGATCGTTTACGTCATCACCCATAAAGCATATCTCTTCAAGCATCAGTTGCTGGCGCTCGGCGAAGGCGCGCAGCGCAGACGCTTTATCCTTACACCCCTTGGTAATATCCTTGAGATTCATTTTGACGGCGAAGCGCTCTACGAGCGGGCTGTCCTCTCCCGATATCAACGTGACAACTAGTCCGGCTTTACATGCTAGCGACACGCCCATGATGTCCGCGAATGAAAACCGCTTCCACTCCTCGCCATTCGGTCCCCACCAGACGCCGCCATCGGTAAGGACCCCATCCACGTCCAGCGCGATGGCCTTGATGTCACGCACCTAGGCGGATGCTCCCACCCGGCGGAGCTTCTTGATGATCGAAACCTCGCTTGGGTAAACGCGCTTGATACCATCCCCCAGCGATTGTTCGATGAGCCGGATGTCGCGCACCACGCGCGAGATTCCATTGGGCTCCAGGGATGCTGCCTGATCGCTTCCCCACATGGCGCGGTCCAGGGTGATGTGCCGTTCTACGCAGCACGCACCCAGTGCGACGGCGGCCACTGTGCTCGGGATTCCCGTCTCGTGACCGGAGTAACCCACCGGGAGTCCGTAACGTTCCTTAAGGACCGCGATCACCCTGAGGTTGAGCTCGTTGTATTGCGAGGGATAGGTGCTGCACGTATGCAGGAGGACCAGGTCTTCGCGCCCCATCACTTCCAATGCATGGTCGATTTCGGCAATCGTGCTCATTCCGGTGGAGGCGATCAGCGGCTTGCCCGTGGCGCGCGTATAGCGCAGCAGGTTGTCGTCAGTGAGCGACGCGGAGGCGATTTTGAAGCATGGAACATCGAACTGGTTGATCAGGTCGACCGACGCCTCATCCCAGCAGGAGGCGAACCACGGCATCTTGACGGCCTTACAATATGCATCGATTTCGCGGTACTCACCCACGCCGAATTCCAGGGCGTGTTTGAGATCACCGTTAGTCATACCGTACGGACTTTCACGGGGCTTCGCGAGTTCCTCGGCCGTGTACACCACCTCTACCGTGCGCTTTTGAAACTTCACGGCGTCACATCCTGCCGCGACTGCCACGCTGATCAAGCGCTTGGCGATATCGATATCGCCGTTGTGATTGATTCCAATTTCGGCAATTATGTAACAGGGGTGCCCATCGCCCACCTGCCGCTTTCCTATCTTGACGAATGGGTCGGCCGGGTGACCATTGTTCTGCGTTTCCATCGGGTTTCCCTTCAAATGCTCCGTTACATTCGGTCTCCCGCTAGTCTACCAACTGCTGCAGTCCGTAGCACTACATACCAACGGGTATAGTCTCTCCACTGACTGCACTCCCAGCCCCGCGGTTAGCGACTGGCCCGCCACCAGCGGCAACCGGCCTGTTCAGCTAAATCTTTTTGCAAACTTCAACCCATCGCGAAAGAGCGGACTCGAGGCTGGTCTCCTCCCGCAATCCCAATTCGGTCTGCGCCCTTCCGGTTGCAGGTACATAGCGAAGCGGCGGCGAGTTCGACAGAGGCGTCATGATCCTGACCTCCGTCGGCGGATTGACCGAACGGGCGACCGTCTCAGCGACGCTCTTAATATCGCGGTCGTCTTCCGAACCGACGTTATACGGACGGCAGGCAGCCCCCGCGAAGAGAATCGTCCACAGCCAGACCATAAGATCCGAAGCGTACAAGTACGAGCGATATGGCGTCCCGTCGCCGCTTACAATAATAGGGCCTCCCGCCAGGGCATCACGCACAAAGTTCCCAATCGCGAAGTGGGCGTCCACCGGAAGGTAGGGACCCACGAACGCAAAACAGCGCGCGATCTTGGCCTCGATTCCGTAGAGCTGATGATATAAAGCGCAGAGGAGTTCCGCGACGCGTTTGCCCTCTGCATAGGCCGCCCCGGGGTTCATCGAATCGGGACCACCCGGAAACGTCTCGGAGACATGCGTCATTTCCGGCGGCTGAGACCCGTACACAGCCCCGGAACTCGTCAGGAGAAACTTACGCCCTCCCCGCTCCCGCGCAAAATCGAGAGTGCGCCGCGTCCCCTGGACGATCGTGTCGAGCATCACGAGGGGATCTACCTGGGCGCTGGACGTCGTGGCAGCGTGAACAATATGCGAGAAGCTACCGTCGGGATAATCGAAAGAACGTACATCGCCGGCATGAAACTGGACGGCAGGATCCTCGGCGAGGTGCGGCGCCTTGGCGGCAAACGCCTTGGCACTCCGGCTGAGCACCATTGCCGTCGCTCCGAGCGACAAACGGCGATTGATCCAGCAAAAGCTTTCCAACAACCAGCAGCCGAAAAAACCTGTGCCGCCGGTAATGAAAATGCGCTGTCCGCGGACCTCCTCCCAGAGATCGCGCGAGCGTTCCAGGATAAACTCCAGGTCGGAGGCGAGCGGGTTGCGCGTGTGTGTTTGGGCGGAAGAACTCGCAGCGTCCCCCACAATCTCAGCGGCAGACCGGCATGAATTTCATAGCTTCTTTGGCGTTGCCGCGCGTGTATGCCGGTTGCTCCACAAACCTCTCAATCTAACAGAGATTGTGGCCTTTCGCAAAACGCAGGCTCCTGGCGGCCTCAGCCCTCGAGCAGATCCGAAACTTTCCAGATGTGCGGCCCGCGAAGAATTCCGTGGAGTAGGCCCTTGGCCTGCCCTAGGACAGACCATCGTCTTATGTGACCTTTCCGGCTGAGCAGCAGCCGTTTTTGCGGCGTGCCGCGATACGGAGTAGACCTTTGGCATGCGTCGACGTGAGACGCTCCAAACTACAATCCTGCCGGAACGGGATAAGCGCAGAGACTCTCCACCATGTACTCGATGTGTTCTTGCCGCAACCCGGGATACACGCCCACCCAAAAAACCCGATTCATCACAAAATCGGCATTCTGCAGATCCCCGATCTTACGATGCGGCACATTCTGGTAAGCGGGCTGGCGGAGGAGATTGCCGCCGAACAGCAGCCGCGTCGCGACCTTACGCCCTTCGAGGTGCCGCACCATGTCCTCACGGGTAAATGGCGCGTCGGGCCGGACCGCAATGGGGAAGCCAAACCAGCTCGGCTCGGAGTTCGGCGTCGCCTCCGGGAGGATGTAAACATCCTCGCAGCCCGCCAGACCCTCGCGCAGCAGCTCGAAATTGCGGCGGCGCGCGGCAATGAAGCCGGGAAGCTTCTGCATCTGCGCCACGCCCACCGCAGCCTGCATATCGGTGAGTTTCAGATTGTAGCCGATGTGAGAATAGGTGTACTTGTGGTCGTAGCCGCAGGGTAGTTCGCCGAGTTGCCAATCGAAGCGCTTGCCACAGGTGTTGTCTTTGCCGGGCTCGCACCAGCAATCGCGCCCCCAGTCGCGGAAAGATTCGACCAGCGTTCTCAGCATCGGCTTGTCGGTGAGGACAGCTCCGCCCTCACCCATCGTCATATGGTGTGCCGGATAGAAGCTGACCGTCCCCAGGTCGCCGAATGTTCCCACTTTCTGCCCTCTGTAGGTGGCGCCCACAGCGTCGCACGTATCCTCGATCAGCCACAGATCATGCTTCCTGGCGAAGCTCATCACCGCATCCAGATCGAACGGGTTGCCGAGCGTATGGGCCAGCATGATGGCCCGCGTCCGGGGAGACCGCGCAGCCTCCAGCATGCTGGCGTCGATATTGTACGTCGGCACGTGCACATCCACGAAGACGGGCACCAGTCTATTCTGCACGATCGGGTTGACAGTGGTCGGAAAGCCGGTGGCGACCGTGATCACTTCATCACCGGGCTGGAGCCGCCGGTCGCCGAGCTTCGGCGAGGTGAGGCAGGTGAGTGCGAGCAGATTGGCGGAAGAACCGGAATTCACCAGAATCGCCGCTCGCACTCCCATAAAACGCGCAAACTGCTTCTCGAAAGCCTGGGCGAAGCGGCCTGTCGTGAGCCAGAAATCGAGGGCGGAATCCACCAGCAGCTTCAACTCTTCCGCATCGAATACCCGGCCCGCAAACGGTATGGGCGTCTGACCCGGCTCAAATGGCCGGGGCGCAAACTCCAGTTCCTGATACTTCCCCACCAGCTCCAGGATCTGGGCGCGAATCAGCTGCGCTTCAGCGTTCATTCTGTAAGAACCTTTCGTACCATTGAACGGTGGCCTTTAACCCCTGATCGAGCGTAAACAGGGGAGCCCAGCCAAGCATGCGGCGCGCCTTTTCCGCGCTAAGATACTGGTGGCGAATTTCGTTGGTGGCCTGGTTGAGCACCACCGGATCGAGCTTCCTATCCATCAGTCGGGAAATGCGCTGCACCAGGTCCAATACCGTGATCTGTATTTCGTTGGAGAAGTTGAAAGCGTTTCCGCGCAGTGCCGGATCCTCCACCAGCCGCTCAGCCAGCATCGCGTAGGCGGCCGCTCCGTCTTCCACGTAGAAATAGTCGCGCACGAACAGCCCGTCTGAGCGGATGACCGGCGCCTGGCCGCGGAACAAAGAGCGGATGGTGCCGGAGACAATACGGTTCCAGTTGAGATCGCCTCCACCGTAGAAGTTGCCGCAACGCGTGATGACGACCGGGAGCCCGTAGGACTTGGCATAGGCGCCGGCGATCAGATCGGCGCAGGACTTGCTGACATCATACGGATGCTGGCCTGCCAGCGGTGTCTCCTCGGAATACGGCAGGACCTCCTGGTCGCCGTAAGCCTTGTCTGACGAAGCTACCACGATCGCCTTCATCGATGGGGAGCGACGGCAAGCCTCCAGTAGATTCCACGTGCCCTGGATGTTGCTCTCGAACGTGGAGATCGGGTTCCGGTTGGCAATGCCGACAATGGTCTGGGCCGCGAGATGCATCACCACCTGCACCTCATACTCGCCGATCGTACGCTCCAGCAGTTCGCGATCGCGCACATCGCCGCGAACCACCTTGACCTGTTCGATAGTATGAGTGCGCACCAGTTCGCTTTGCGGTACCCAATCGCGAATCAGGCACACCACATCGGCGTGAGACTCCACCAGCCGTCGCGTCAACCAGGAGCCGACCAGACCTGTGGCGCCCGTGATGAGCACCGAACGGTCGGTCCAGAAACCTGCCGTCACTCCCAGACCTTCCAAGGCGTTGCGTTGCGGTTCCACAGATCGTTCAGATGCTGGTAGTCGCGGTAGGTGTCCATGGCGTAGAAGAACCCTTCGTGCGGATAAGTCATCAGCTGGCCTTCTGCGGCCAGGCGCTCGAGGGGTTCCCTTTCGAAAATGCATTCGTCGCCGCCCAGGTAGTCGAAAACCTTGCGGTTCAGGACGAAATACCCGGCGCTGATCCATGAGTCGGTCTTAGGCTTTTCCGCGAACCGCAGCACCTGGTTGCCCTGGGTTTCGAGAATACCGAAGCGCGACAGCGGCGCCACGGACGTAACGGTCGCCAGTTTACTGTGTGAGCGGTGGAAGGCAATCAGCCTGGTGATATCCACATCGGAAACACCATCCCCGTAAGTGAGCAGGAACGTATCGCCGTCAACATGCTTCTCCACCTTCTTGACCCGCCCTCCAGTCATGCAATCGAGGCCGGTATCAGCGAGGGTTACGCGGAAGTCCTGCTCGGCATGGCGGCCATGATAAAAAAGCTGTGACGGCTCGCCTAGACAGACGGTGAAATCGTTGTTCATCGCCTCGTAGTTAAGGAAGTATTCTTTGATGGCAAAACCCTTGTAGCCCAGGCACAAGACGAAATCGCGGTAGCCGTAGTGGGCGTAGGTTTTCATGATGTGCCAGAGGATGGGACGGCCACCCACTTCCAGCATCGGCTTCGGGCGAAACTCCGTCTCCTCACGCAAACGCGTGCCCAGTCCTCCGCAGAGGATCACGACCTTCATCTGGCGCATCTCCCGGAACCGATTCTAGCAGAGTATCGGATCGCACCCCCGACGCGCCCTCGACACGGTTTCGCCCCAAAAAGCCGGCGTCGTATGCGCGCGCGGCTACCCGATCATGCCTTCTGCGCTGAAGGCTATATGGTTTTTGCGTCTCTACGAACGGCAATGCCTCACAGCGCCGAGGCGGTGTGCGGCAAATGGCCGCGCATCGCACGGTCCCTCTCAGGCGACGTTGAATTCATCCGTAACCCGCCCGCCATCGTCGGGGCCACCGCGAAGGAGCCGATGGAGATAAGCTCGCGAAATACGCAGACTCCGTGCAGCCAGCGTCTTGTTCCCGTTGCATTCCAGGATCGCCCGATTCGCCAGCTTGATCTTGTATTCGCGCATCTGTTCTTCAAAGGAGTTGAGAACAGGAATCGGCTCTTCCAGGCAAACTACCTCTTCCTCGGGGCACAAGCTGTCAGGCAGATCCTGCGGTACGATGCAATCTCCCTGCGTGAGGATCACTGCGCGGGCGATCGCGTTCTCAAGTTCGCGGATGTTTCCGGGCCAATCATAGTCCATCAGCCGAGACATGGCCGTGGGATGAATATGGTTGACCGTTTTCCCGTATTCCGTAGAGTACTTCTCCAGGAAATGGTTGGCGAGATGCGGAATTTCCTCGGGTCGTTGCCGCAGGGACGGAACCCGGATCTGCATCACGTTGACTCGGAAGTAGAGATCGCTGCGAAACTTACCTTCCTCCACCATCTGCGCAAGGTTCCGATGCGTCGCAAATAAAACGCGGGCTTTCATCGGGATAACCCTGCTGCTGCCCAGCTTACTGAACTCCCTCTGTTGCAAAACGCGCAACAGCTTCACCTGGGCGTGCAGACTCAGCTCTCCGATTTCGTCAAGGAACAACGTCCCTTTCCCTGCCTGTTCGAAGTAACCCTCCCGCGAACCGATCGTACCGGTGTACGCGCCCTTCTCGTGTCCGAACAGTTCGGCTTCCAAAAGGGTCTCGGGGATGGCGCCACAAGATACTGCGACAAAGGGAGCCGTGGACCTGCGGCTGAGATTGTGAATGGCTCTGGCGACCAGTTCCTTGCCGGTGCCGCTCTCACCCGTAATCAGAATGAACGCGTCCAGATTGGAAACACGCCGGATGAGCTCATAAACTCCCTGGGATAGCGAGCCCGAACCGATCAGGCGGTCGCACGACGGCTCGGCCCGGGCCATCTCCCGCATGGCACTCAACTCTCTCTTGAGGCAGGCGTGCTCGTACGTACGGCGAAGAATAACTCTCAATTCAACCAGCGACGGTGGCTTGCGAAAACAATCGCAAGCGGAGCGTTGCATCAACTCTAATGCCGTCGACCGTGTCTTGTCGTCGTACATCACGACAATCGGTACTCCGCAGGTCTCAATCGCGTCAAAGAGCCGTAAGTGTTCCTTCAGATCGGAGTAATCCGAATCTAAGTCGAGAATCAGCACCTCGGCCTGCGACGAAAACGCCAGATCCTTCACACGTTCAGGGTCGGGCTCTACTTTAACATCAAATTCCGGCTGCAGTGCCGCCGAAAACACGGGATGTAATCGTGGATCTCTGGAATGGACAACGAGGCGAATCATGTCAAGCTGACCTGCCTAGCGTTTCGCCGGACCTCGTAGTCCGCTACACCTGAACCCGGATAGCTGTGTAGTGTCTCGCGGACCGCGAAGTTCCCGAACGCTACAGCGCCATCCGAAGATACTGAGCCGATGATCGGGTCAGCGATCTTTAACTTTTCATGCATGTCCCCTGGTGTTCGAAACATGTCACCTCCTGGCAGTACTCAATCTCTTTGGTCAGGCGTCCTACACGACGTGTTGTTCGCGCCTGCGTTCTATCCCTCACTGTGCTTAGGGTAATTGTTGATTAGTGTACCGAAGTAATTATGGAAGTCAATAGGACTAATGGGCCTGTCCACACCAACTTGAGACGATCGACCGACTTCGTCTCCACGTACTCACTTCACTACTAAGTACCAATATTTGTGGGCCTTCCAGTCAGCAGGCGGAAGTGCCGCTTCCAGCCCGCGCTGCCCTAAAAACTGGCTGTAGGCGGTGTGATTCCGTACATCCAGGGGTGTATTCACCTAACTGATATGTACTACAAAATACGTTTACTGTCGTTTTTATTTAGCGCCGGGTCCCCCAGGTCGATGTATGCTCGCTGTATAGATTGGGTAGATCTGGTGGGCTCCAAAGCGGGGAGTTCATGCCCTACGGTCGTTTGTCATAAGCTTCACGTTACCCGCCGGATTCGCTCGGGACGGCCATGGAAAGGCTATGAAAAAGCCGCCTGAACAGAGGTAAAATGAAAAGCCCTGGATCAGAGTCGTCTTTGGGGGCTGATCCGGGTGATAAGGGTAACCTGATGGGAATCGTGGCACAATTCCGTGAACCCGAAATGGCAGGCTGCACCGCGCGTGTACCGATCGATCCGGTTGTGGCTGGTCCGATGCGGACTCCCTTCCATGCCAGGCTTGCTCCGGTTTGCTTCCCCGCGCACCCCTGGCTGCAGCACCGACAGGAACTAAGGTGAACCTTGGAAGCAGCTGAATCACAAACCTTGCTGTGGACGGTGCCTGAATGCCCGTACCGCGTGACCATTCTGGCAGACGTCCTGGAGGACATTCGCCTTGCCGTGGACGAGGCGTTCTATGCGGCGCCGCGTGGCGGTGTGGAAATCGGCGGAGTATTCTTTGGAGTCAGCCTCGGGGATTCCCTGAACATTCAAGCCTTTCGTCCGACCAGGTGCCAATATTTACACGGCCCGTCCTTTACACTCTCAAGTGAGGACAAACTGGGCCTTTCGGGGGTATTGGCCCTGCCCCAATCCGACCCGGAACTAGCCGGCCTCACCGTCATCGGGTGGTATCACTCTCACCACCGTTCCGAGATTTTTCTCTCGCCGGTCGACCTGCAGTTGTATCAGGAGTTCTTCCCGGAGCCCTGGCAGATTGCCCTGGTTCTGCGTCCGGCAAATTTGCGGCCGACGCGTGCCGGTTTTTTCTTCCGTGACCGGTCGGGCGCTATCAAATCCGATGCGCCCGTCCAGGAATTTACCATGAGCCTGCCCGGTTACGGGCTGGAATTGCTGCCACCCGAGGCTGAGAATCTCGTCGTGAAGACTCAAGTGCCTCCCGCGGTCCCCGCCGGCGAGCCGGTTCACGACATTCCTCCTGAGCCATTGACCGTTGCAACGCCGGTTGCACCACCGGCAAGTCCGGCCGTGCCGCCCCCCCCAATCGCGTCGCCCCCCACTGGACCGGTTGCCGCCACGACAAAGGCAGAGGCCGACTCCGTGGCTCCCAAAGCGCGTTTTCCGTACTACATGACCTTGCAGAGGCTGTCCGCCAAGGATGAGGCCGATCTCGATGCTCCTAGGATAGTACGGCAAGTCGACAAGACCACGCTACCGGTTGTAAGGCCCGACCAGGACCCTGCCCCTGCCCACGCCAAGGAGAGGATCGATCCGCCGGTTCCCCGGACCGCTCGGCAGCCCGACAAGACCCCTATACCCGATCCCCCGGTTCCCCGGACCGCTCGGCAGCCCGACAAGTCCCCTATACCCGATCCCCCGGTTCCCCAGACCGCTCGGCAGCCCGACAAGTCCCCTATACCCGATCCCCCGGTTCCCCGGACCGCTCGGCAGCCCGACAAGTCCCCTATACCCGATCCCCCGGTTCCCCGGACCGCTCGGCAGCCCGACAAGTCCCCTATACCCGATCCCCCGGTTCCCCGGACCGCTCGGCAGCCCGAGAAGTCCCCATCACCCGATCCCCCGGTTCTCCGGACCGCTCGGCAGCCCGAGAAGACCGCGTTACCCGATCCCCCGGTTCTCCGGACCGCTCGGCAGCCCGAGAAGACCGCGCTACCCGATCCCCCGGTTCTCCGGACCGCTCGGCAGGCCGACAAGTCCCCATCACCCGATCTAGGACCTGACCCTGCCAACGATAGGGTTAATCTCCCAGTTCCCGAGCCGCCACGGCAGCCCGAGAGGACCCCGCTACCCGATCTGACACCTGACCTTGCCAACCTTGGGACCATTCCCCCAGTTCCCGAGCCGCCACGGCAGCCCGAGAGGACCCCGCTACCCGATCTGACACCTGACCTTGCCAACCTTGGGACCATTCCCCCAGTTCCCGAGCCGCCACGGCAGCCCGACGAGACCCCGCTACCCGATCTGACACCTGACCTTGCCAACCTTGGGACCGTTCCCCCAGTTCCCGAGCCGCCGCGGCAGCCCGAGAGGACCCCGCTACCCGATCTGACACCTGACCTTGCCAACCTTGGGACCATTCCCCCAGTTCCCGAGCCGCCACGGCAGCCCGAAAGGATCCCGCTACCCGATCTGACACCTGACTTTACAAGGGTTGAGGCTGACCCCGCAAACGGACTTGCCGGTCTCGACATCGCAGAGGAAGAAACTGTTGCTCCACCACCCCCGCTCGGGCTCCGGCGCGGGATAAGCGAGCCAGAGACCCGGTTAGAACCCCCTCAGCGCCCTTTCCCGACACAGTCTTTTGGGACCGAAGGGAACGGTGAGTTTCTGGAGCGGACGAGATGGGGCCGGATTCGTTTGCACCGGCCAAAATCCAACTCGGATCGACGCTCCGCGAGGAGAGAACCAGGCGATGGACTGATTGCCTTCTACTGGGATGGCGGTCGTCCCCGGGAGCGTCGCGTAAGAGATATTAGCTGGCGGGGCGCATTCGTTGAGACCGACTTTTCTTGGACGTGCGGTACTCACATGATCTTAACGTTACAGATGGGCCCCAATGAGGGGGCGGACAAGAGTCCGCCGGACACCATCATCGTGCGGGCAGAAGTCATCAGAACGAGTCTGGAAGGCATGGCGCTGAAGTTCTCGTTTCGGGATCTGAGCGAGCTGCGCATGTTACTCCGGTTCCTGTCCAAATGGAAGCCGAATTCAGTGCCGCGAATGGAAGATAACGGGCTCGATCGCCGGCCAATCCTTTCTTGATTCTTCCGACGCCTTTTCTGCCGCTTCAAGTGCGGTGAACATTTACGTGCGCGGTTTGGCTCCCATCCATTTCCGGATTTCTCCTGCGGAAGCTTCACAGCTTTGCTTGACATCATGGCGTCAGGTCACTGCCGAACGACAAACCGCCGGCTCACATTTTGAAGCCGGCGGTAGAATGACGGTGGCCCTGAGGATCGATTACTAGCGCTTCTACTCCTTCGGCCCGCGCCAGCGCCAAACCCTCTTCAGGGCCTAGGATAAAGATCGCCTTATCCAGTACGACCCCTTGTTCGGCGTCGTCACACAGCACCGTCACTGATATCGACGCGTTGGCGGGCCAGCCGGTGCGGGGGTCGATAATGTGGTGGTAGCGAACTCCGTTGACTATCCGGAAACGCTCATAGTCTCCAGACGTCACCAGGGCGCGATTCGACAGGCGAACCACACCGAGTAGCGTTCCATGTTCGGCGCGAGGGTCCTGGATGCCCAGACGCCACGGTTGACCGTCATGGGTCCCCGACACTTTGACGTCGCCTCCGCCATCCACCAGGCAGTCCGTGAATCCCGCTTTCACTAAAACTTCAACTGCGCGATTTACCCCATAACCCTTCGCGATACCACCCAAACCGATGTTTTTCCCCTCAGGTAGGTAGACCGAATTTCCTCTGATTTGGATCGTCCGGTAGTCGATGTTGCGCCGGGCCGCGGCGACTTGGGCCGCTGTAGGGACGACAAAGGTATCGTCGAAATGCCAGATGTTTCCCATGCCCCGCCAAGTGATGTCGAACGTGCCTTGGGTCTGCTCGCTGTAGTGGATACTACGCTCCAGGATGGCGCGCAATTCGTCGGGAACCTCGACGGCGTGTTTGCCCGCCGCGGCATCTACCCGGGATACCGGAGAGGCTGGCCTCCACTCGCTCATCATGCTTTCAATGCGCTCCAACTCGCTGTATGCCTGGCTGACGGCGCGGCGCGCTTCGTCGGGCCTCCCATGATCTACGACCTCAATATTCCAGACCGTGCCCATGGCTGTTTGCTGTACGCGAAGCAAGCCGCCATGATCGATGCGCGCAGCTACCGGAGAGAGGCGTAAAGCCAGCAGCGCGCCGACAATTGCGAGTGAAAACAGGGTTCGCAGGAGCAGACTTTTCATGGCTTGATGGCTGGTTTGGAGCACGTACTCTGCCAAGTGAACTTTTGCGATCACTAATGGCCCCCCAATTGCCAATAATTAACCCGAAACTCAAGGAAGCAATGCCCGATATCCCTTATGTACGCCGAAGATGCGTGAAGTCGACTGGTTTTATTTTGCGCGGTAGCGCGCCGCGTAGCGCGAATTCACCCAACACACGTGGGGCAGACCATCGTTTTTTGTGGTCGGGGCACCCTCTGGGTCGCTGCGGAGCAGCCTCCGAACAATTTATCTCTAAAGTCCGTCCCACAGGGTCTGTCAATGCTTGAATTTCTGGTTGCCGGCGGGTTGATGGCGGGGATTGGAGTGCTGCTGGCGGCTATCCTCGCTTTTGCCGATAAGAAGCTCTATGTATATGAGGATCCGCGGATCGACGAAGTTGAGGCTCTGCTTCCCAAGGCCAACTGCGGCGCGTGCGGACAACCGGGTTGCCGGTCGTTTGCCGAGAAGGCCGTCGAGGGCCACATCGCTCCCGGCAAGTGTACCGTCAACAGTCCCGGAAACATCATTTTGATTGCGGAGTTGCTTAACGTCGAGGTCGGTGGACACGAGAAACGGGTTGCGCGCCTGGCTTGCTCGGGCGGAAGTAATGTCGCACGCCAGCGCGCCAACTACGATGGCCTGGAAAGCTGCCGGGCGGCTGCCATGGTCTCGGGCGGCGGCAAAGGCTGCACTTGGGGTTGTCTCGGCTTGGCCGATTGCGAGCGGTCGTGCAACTTCAAAGCCATCCAGATGAATGAATTCGGGCTTCCAGTTGTGACCGAAGCCCTATGTACCGCGTGCGGAGACTGCGTGAATGCCTGCCCCAAAGGACTGTTCTCACTGCACGAGGTGAGCCACCGCCTCTGGGTGTCGTGCCGGAATTTACTGAATGGCGACGCGGCTGAAGCCGAGTGCGAAGTCGCCTGCACCGCTTGCGGACGTTGCGAAGCGGATGCGCCGGCGGGTCTGATCAGGATCGTCAACAATCTCGCGGTGGTCGATTATGCCAAAAACAGATTGGCGACCGCGGCCCCGACCCAACGCTGCCCGACCGGCGCCATCGTGTGGATCGATGAGAAGAAAGGACCCGTCAAGGGTCTCGATGCGAAGAAGATCACGCGCAAAACTCCTTTGCCGGTGCAGGAATCAGATGTCGTTAGTCAGGTATCAGTTCTCAGTAGTCGTTGACTGTTAATGTTGCGAGAAAAAATTCGATGAATTCAAAACAAACATTTCGCTATCCCGGTGTCAGGCAGGCTATGGACGGCAACACCGCCGTCATTATGTGTGAGCGTGAGTCGACCGATGCGGCCGGCGCGTACCCCATCACGCCCTCCACTCAAATGGGCGAATACTGGGCGGAAGAAGCCGCCCACGGTCACGTCAACATCTCCGGCCGTCCCTTGATCTTCATCGAGCCCGAAGGTGAACATGCCGCCGCCGCGGTGACTGCCGGCCTTTCCATGACTGGATTGCGCGCGGCGAATTTCTCCTCCGGACAGGGCATCGCGTATATGCACGAATCGCTGTACGCCGCAGTCGGAAAACGCCTGACCTATGTGCTCAACATGGGCTGCCGCGCCATGACCAAGACGACCCTCAATGTGCATTGCGGCCACGACGACTACCACTGCATCGACGACACCGGCTTCTTTCAGCTCTTCGGTAAGAGCGCGCAGGAAGTCTGCGACCTCAACATCATTTCCCACAAGATCGCCGAACTGGCGCTGACGCCCGGAATTTGCGCGCAGGATGGGTTTCTTACCACCCACCTCATCGAATCGCTGGTGCTGCCGGAACGCGAGCTGATCGCGGAGTATCTGGGCCGTCCCGAAGACATCATCGAGACGCCGACCCCCGCGCAACGCATTCTCTACGGTCCGATGCGCCGCCGTATTCCCGAACTGTGGACCGTGGACAACCCGGTCATGATCGGTACGGTGCAGAATCAGGACGCGTACATGCAAAGCGTCGCCGCGCAACGCCCGTACTTTTTCGATCACGTGGCGGCGCTCACCGAGAAGTGCATGCAGGAGTTCTACGAGCTCACCGGCCGCCGCTACAGTCGCGTGATGACTTACCGCTGTGAGGATGCCGAGTATCTGATCCTGGGACAAGGCAGCATGGTGGTCACGGCGGAAGCGGTGGCTGACTATCTGCGCGAGACCCGCAAGATTAAAGTCGGGGTGGTCAACCTGATGATGTTCAGGCCCTTCCCCGGCGATCTGCTGGGCAATATTCTGCGCGGCCGTAAGGGAGTCGCAGTGCTGGAACGCGTCGACCAGCCGCTCGCCGAGGATCTGCCGCTGGTCCGCGAGATTCGCGCAGCCTTCGGACGATGTATGGAGAACGGCCGGTTCGGCAACGGACATCTGCCTTATCCCGAGTACGCCAGTTACAAGAAAGCTGACGACCTGCCGCCGTTGTACTCCGGATCCTTCGGACTGGGCAGCCGCGATCTGCAACCGGAAGGAATCATTGGGGCGGTCGAGAACATGCTGCCCAATGGCCCCAAGAAAAAGTTCTTTTATCTCTCGATCGATTTCGCACGAGAGAAATCCTTCACGCCCAAGCAGGAGATTTATCAGGTTCAAGTCGCCGACGGGTATCCGAAGGCCAAGGAACTTTCCGTACGCGGCAGCGAGAATCCCAACCTGATGCCCAAGGACAGCATCACCGTCCGGTTCCATTCCGTGGGCGGATGGGGCGCCATTACGACCGGCAAGAACCTCGCCATGGCTTTGTTTGATTTGCTGGGTTATCACATCAAGGCCAATCCCAAGTACGGATCGGAAAAGAAGGGCCAGCCGACCACTTACTATCTGTCAGCAGCTCCGGAACCGATCCGGATCAATTGCGACTACTTCTATGTTGACGTGGTGCTGTCGGCCGACCCCAACGTGTTCTCGCACTCCAACCCGCTCGCCGGGTTGAAGAAGGGCGGCGTCTTTATCCTGCAAAGTGCGGCGACTACGCCCGCCGACGTTTGGGCGGGGATCCCGTCCAAGTTCCAGCAGATTATCGTCGATAACAACATTCGCGTGTTCTGCATGGATGCCTTCAAGATCGCGCGGGAAGAAGCTAACGATCCGGAATTGCAGTTGCGCATGCAGGGCAACGCGTTCCAGGGTGCGTTCTTTGCCGCGTCTCCTGTAATGAACGATTCGAAGCTGGACGAAAAGACCCTATTCAACGCCATCCGGTCGCAGCTCGAACATAAGTTCGGCAAGAAGGGCGCCCGCATTGTCGAAGACAATATCCGCGTGGTGCGGCGCGGCTTCGATGAAGTGAAGGAAGTCACTGAGAAGGTAGTCGCTTCGTCGCAGGCGCTGACGCTGCGCAAAGCGCCGGCCCTTCCGGTAATGATGAAACAGTTAACCGGCAGCAGTACCGCCACCACTGACATTCATCGCTTCTGGGAACAGACCGGCAATTTCTATATCACGGGCCAGGGCAACGATAATCTGACCGACCCGTTTATCGCACTCAGCCTGATCCCTGCATCGACAGGTGTGTTCCGCGATATGAGCGGCATCCGCTTCGATCATCCGGAGTGGATCGCGCAAAACTGCACGGCGTGCGGTAACTGCTATACCATCTGTCCCGACACCGCCATCCCGGCGCTGGTGCAGACGCTGCTTTCGGTCTTCGAAACGGCCAACAAACAGGTCAGCAAGAATGGGCAGCCGCTGAAGCATTTGCCGCGAGCCATCCGGACGCTGGAGCAGAAGGTTCGTCCCAAGATCGCCGCTGGCTCCGACGCCAAGGGCGCCAGGCCGGACGTGGCCAAAGTCATCGACGAAGGCATCGCCGAAGTTCTTGCAGGTTTCGCGGCGGGTTCTGCGGAGAAGTCTGAACTGGAACAGGAATTCAAACTCTTCCGCGCGGCTCTGGGAGATTTTTCGTTTGCCATCACGCAGCCATACTGGAGCGTTCGCGAAAAGAAACAACGCGGCAGCGGCGGACTGCTTACCATCAACATTAATCCTTTTACGTGCAAAGGCTGTATGGAGTGTGTCCAGGTCTGTAACGACGACGCCCTTCGTCCCATGCAGCAGACCCCGGCGAGTCTCGATACACTGCGCCGCAACTGGGATTTCTGGCTCAGCCTGCCAACTACGCCGGCGGAATTCATCCGCATCGAGAATCTCGACGAGCGCATCGGCGCGCTGGAGACGCTCCTGCTCGACAAGAACAACTATCTGAGTATGTCCGGCGGCGATGGCGCATGCCTCGGCTGCGGCGAAAAGACCGTGATTCATCTCTTCACCGCGACCGTCGAAGCGCTGATGCAGCCGCGCGTCGCCAAACAGGTCCGCAAGATCGACGACCTGATTACCCGGCTCGACCAGCATATCCGGCTCAAACTCGCCGGCACGATCGATCTGACCGACAGCGTCAAAGTGGAACATGCGCTCGACGCATTACAGAATGGCGATGTCACGCTGGCCAATTTCTCGGAGAAGCTCGACGAACGCCACGCCGGTCAGACCATCGACTCGGAATGGCTGCGCTGGGCCAACCAGTTGCTAGCCAAGCTGAAGCATCTCCGCTGGGAGTACACCGAAGGCGTTTCGCACAAGGGACGCAGCAGCATGGGCGTCTGCAACAATACCGGCTGCAGTTCCGTCTGGGCGTCGACGTATCCCTTCAACCCCTATCCCTTCCCTTGGACCAATCACCTGTTCCAGGATTCGACCTCCATGGCCATGGGTATCTTCGAAGGTCACATGGCGCGTATGGCCGATGGATTCAAAGCGGTCCGCATGGCTGAGAAGGAACTGAACGGCGGATATCATGCCGTGAAAGACGCCGAGTTTTTCACTTACTTCAACTGGCAGCACTTCACCGAGGAAGAGTTCCATCTGTGTCCTCCGGTGGTGGCGATGGGCGGCGACGGGGCCATGTTCGACATCGGCTTCCAGAATCTCTCGCGCATGATGATGTCGGGCAAACCGGTGAAGGTGGTCATCCTCGATACGCAGGTGTATTCGAATACCGGCGGTCAGGCCTGCACCTCGGGCTTCACCGGCCAGGTCTCCGACATGGCCCAGTACGGCAAGGCGCAGCAAGGGAAAACGGAGATCCGTAAAGAGATCACGCTGATTGGCATGGCTCACCGCACAACTTACATGATGCAGGGCAGCAGTTCGAACCCGACGCATCTCATTGAGAGCTTCATCGAAGGTCTCAATACCCGGCGTCCGGCGGTGTTCACTATCTATGCTCCCTGCATGCCGGAGCATGGCATCGCCGACGATTCGGCGCAGCAGCAGAGTAAGCTGGCGGTGGAATCACGCGCGTTCCCGCTGATCCGCTACAACCCCGACAAGGGCACCCTTCCCGCGGAATGCTTCGACCTCGATGGCAATCCGTCGATCGATACCGATTGGCCCAGTTACGCCCTGCAGTATACCGACGACGACGGCCAGCCCGCCTCCATGGAGTTGCCGCTGACGTTCGCCGACTTCGCTATCACCGAGGGCCGTTTCCGGAAACAGTTCCGCACGGTGCCGCGCGATGCGTGGAATGACAACATGGTTCCGCTGGTTGAGTATCTGGATCTGAGCGACGAGGATCGTGAAGACAAGTTCCCGTACATCTGGGCGCTCGACAAGAAGAATCGTTTGATTCGTGTGATCCCGGCGCAACCGCTGGTGAAATCTTGCGAAGATCGCCGGAATTACTGGCGTATGTTGAAGGCCTTGGCTGCCCGGCACGAGACGGTTGACGTGGCGGCGATCGCTGAACAGGCTCGCGCGGAGTTTGCGCAGTCGCTGGCTGCCAAGCTGCTGAAGATGGTCGGGGAAGGCGTCGAGGTGCCCGCGAACGGACACGCTGCCACGCCTGCGGTCTTGCCGGCGCTGCCCGCTCCTGCGGTTGCTGCGGCGCCCGCACCTGGAGGCGATGCTTCTGCGCCTTGGATCGAATCGGCCATGTGTACTTCCTGCAATGAGTGCATCAACATCAACGGCAAGATTTTTGCTTATGACGCCGACAAGCACGCGTATGTGAAGGATCCCAAGGGAGGCCCCTATAAGGACCTGGTTCGCGCCGCGGAAAAGTGTACCGCGCAGGTGATCCATCCCGGAACGCCTCTGAATCCCAATGAAAAGGATCTGGATAAGCTTCTGAAACGGGCGGCGAAATATAACTGATGAGCAACATAATCCATCGCCGCAACCCTCCGTGGGGCAGACCATCGTTTTTCGTGGTCTGCCCGGCTGCGCAGCAGCCGCTCTTGTCGCGTCGAGAATCGGCGCGTCGAGAATCGTCGCGGCGCGCAAAGAAAGTCTGTGGCATAAGAGAAAGTGACTTCATATGGCACTCCTAGGACTACTGCCCGGCAAGCATTTCTGGCGGGGCGTCCATGTGCCGGAGCATAAGGACCAGACTAGCCATCTGCCCATCCGCCGGTTGCCGTTCGCTCCGCTTCTGGTGGTCCCGCTTTCCCAGCATTCCGGCGCTCCCGCCATTCCGATCGTTCACGAAGGACAGGAAGTAGTCCGCGGCGAGCCGATCGCGGTAGCCGGCGGATTCGTCTCGGTGCCCATGCACGCACCGGCGACCGGCTCCATCGAACGCATCGCGCTCGCTCCCAACGCCAAAGGCGAACTGACCCAGGCTATCTTCATCAAGCCTTATCCCAGCGCCGGCCAGGAGATTTTGTACGGGGCCCCCCAAGACATCGAAACGATGACTCCGGAGGAGATCGTGAAGGCGGTCCAGGCGACCGGTGCCGTCGGACTGGGCGGCGCGGCCTTCCCCACTCACGTCAAAATGAAGGTCCCGCAGGGCAAGAAAATCGACACCGTGGTCGTCAACGGCTGCGAGTGCGAGCCTTATCTCACCACCGACCATCGCATCATGCTGGAACAACCGGCCCAGGTGCTGCACGGTGCGCGAGTAGCCATGCGAGCTGTCGGCGCGCCCCGTGCGGTCGTCGGAGTCGAAGACAACAAAATGGATGCGGTGGACGCCCTGCGCGAAGCCAACGGTTCGGCTACCGATATCACCATTGAAGCCGTTCCCACCAAATACCCGGAGGGCGCGGAAAAGATTCTGGTGCAGGTGCTGTTGAATCGCGAGATTCCTTCCGGCGGACTGCCGGCCGACGTCGGCCTCGCCGTATTTAACGTCGCGACGCTGGCCCAGATCGGCGACCTGCTGCCGGACCGCCGGGGACTCATCGAGCGCGTCATCACCATCGCCGGACCGGGCGTCTCGAAACCCGGCAACTACCTCACGCCGCTCGGCACACCGATTCGTTTCGCCATTGAACAAGCCGGCTGCGATCCCGAAACCGCATCAGTCATACTCGGCGGCCCCATGATGGGAGCGTCGGTCAGTTCGCTCGATGTGCCGGTCACCAAAGGCGTCAGCGGCATTCTCGTTTTCACCAAATCGCAATTGAACGGACGCGCTTCCAAAATTTACCCGTGCATCCATTGCGGCGCCTGCGTCGACGTTTGTCCCATGTCGCTCAATCCTTCGCGTCTCGGAATGCTGGCGCGCAAGGAACGCTACGAAGAGATGGAAACCGACCTTCACCTGATGGATTGCTTCGAGTGCGGATGCTGCAGTTATATCTGTCCGTCGCACATTCCGCTGGTGCAATATTTCCGCGTATCGAAACAGATGAACCGTGAAAGAAAGGCGCGCGCATGATCGCAACGCCTGCCAGAATTATTGAAGTTCGCACGTCGCCGCACGTCCATTCGCCCCGCTCGGTGGACATTATCATGCGCAACGTGATCTATGCGCTGTTACCCATCGCTATCTGGGGCGTGTTCCTGTTCGGCTGGAGCGCCCTGGCGCTGATCCTGACTACCACCGGCACGTGCGTGCTGGCGGAGCATCTCTATTGCCGCTTCCTGCATCGGGAGACCACCGTCAACGACTACAGCGTCGCCATTACCGGACTGCTGCTCGGGTTGATCCTGCCGCCGGGACTGCCGCTGTGGATGGGGGTGCTCGGCAGCCTCATCGCCGTCCTGCCCGGAAAAATGATTTTCGGCGGGATCGGCCACAACGTTTTCAACCCCGCGCTGGTGGGCCGCGCATTTCTGCAGGCGGCCTTCCCGGTCGCCATCAGCACCTACTATCCTGCCGCGATGCTGCATCGTTTTTCAGGGCTGATGCATTCGACGCTGACCATGCCCCTCATGAAAGCCGCGCCCGATTCATTGACCGGCGCAACGCCCTTGGCCCAGGCCAAGTTCGACCACATCATCATGGATCCCTGGAGATTGTTCCTCGGTGTTCGGGCCGGTTCCGCCGGGGAAACCTGTGTCCCGCTGATCCTCGTTTGCGGCCTGTATCTCATCTTCCGCAAGTTCATGGACTGGCGCATCCCTGCGGCTATGCTGCTGGGCGCCGCCGCGATGGGCGAAGTTTTTCATCTTGCCGATCCCAAAGCGTATCCGGGACCCCTGTTCGTGCTGCTATCGGGCGGCCTGATGCTCGGCGCCATGTTCATGGCCACCGATCCGGTCGCCTCACCGGTAACGCCGCGTGGCATGTGGATCTACGGGATCCTGATGGGCGTGCTCACCGTGCTCATTCGCTTCAAGGGCGGCTTGGCGGAAGGCGTCATGTACGCGATTCTGCTGGGCAACGCGCTCTCTCCGCTGATCGATAACCTGACCCAGCCGCGGACCTATGGGGCGCGCAAAAAAAGCCTGCTGAAAGGAGTCGGCGCATGACCCCGACCGGTTCCATGATCAAAGTTCTCGGCACAGTGTCGCTGATCTGCGGCGTATTGATTGTCGTCACCAACCTCAGCACCATCGCGCGCATCCACAAAAACCAGGAGATCATCATGCGCGAGTCGGTGGCGCATCTCCTGCCGGGACTGCAGAAACAGATTATCTACGGCGTCGAAGGTTCGGGCGACCTCAAGATTCTGCCCAGCGTCGAAGGTGAAAACGTCAAACGGTTTTTCGCCGGCTATGACGGCTCGGGAAAATTTCTGGGTGTGGCCATCGAAGCGAGCGACCGCGGTTACGCCGATATCATTTCGGCCATGTATGCCTATTTGCCTGACCGTAAAATCATCACCGGGTTCCAGGTGGTCGACATGCGGGAAACCCCGGGTTTAGGCAACCGCATCGGCAGCGATGAAAAGTTCGCCGAGAATTTCAAGGAACTGGATGCCACGCATCCGATCAAGACGGTGAAGCACGGGACCAAGCAGAATCCCTGGGAGATCGACGCGATCTCGGGCGCGACCATTTCATCTCGCGCCGTCGGCCGGATGTTGCAGAAGAGCGTCCAGGAGATGGTGCCGGTCATCGAGAAAAACCTGGACAGGATCCAACGAGGAAATTGATGAGCGAAGAAGTAGTAGCGTGTCATTCGGCAAGTCCACCGCCAGAGGGTGCGGATAATCCGTTTCTCAACGGGCTCTGGAAACAGAATCCCGTGTTTGTCCAAGTGCTCGGTATGTGTCCGACGCTGGCGATCACCAACAGCGTCCGCAACGCCATCGCCATGGGCCTCGCGACCACGTTTGTGCTGACCGGTTCCAACTGCCTGATCTCCTTGGTCCGCAAGCTGGTGCCGAAACAGGTTCGCATCGCAACTTTTATCGCCATCATCGCGACCATGGTGACGATCGTCGACTATCTGGTCAAAGCCATCAGCATCCCGGTGTACAAGGCGCTCGGCGCTTACATCCCCCTGATCGTGGCCAACTGCATCATTCTGGAGCGCGCCGAAGCCTATGCCGCACGCAAGCCCGTCTGGAAATCGACTATGGACGGTCTCGGCATGGGACTCGGTTTCGCCTTCGCGCTGACGTGTCTCGGAACCGTCCGCGAAGTCCTCGGAGCCGGCACGTTCCTGGGCTTCTCGGTCTTCGGACCTAATTTTGAACCTTGGGTATTGTTCCTGCTGCCGCCAGGCGGATTCATTTCGCTCGCGATCTGGCTTCTCATCTTCGCGACCTGGCGTGAACGCAAGGCCAAACGCGCTATTGCGGCGGCACGGGCAGAACAGGAAAATAACGAAAAGATGCAACCTACGGCGGTGCACGCATGAATGACTCACTCGGACACATTTTTATCGACGCGCTGCTGATCAACAACTTCGTGCTGTGCGTCTTCCTCGGCATGTGCTCTTTTCTGGGGCTGTCGCAGAAATTTTCGACCGCCTGGCGCATGGGCGTCTCGGTGATCTTCGTCATTACGGTCAGCGGCGTTCTATCTTATGGCGCGCATCTGCTGCTGGTGGCTTTCCATGTCGAGTACCTGCGCATCATTCTCTACATCATCATCATCGCGTCGACGGTGCAGCTTACCGAGATGTTCATTAAGAAAACCAGTCCGGCGCTGTTCCGCGAATTAGGCGTGTACCTGCCGCTGATCACCACCAACTGCGCAGTCCTGGCTGTACCGCTATTTCAGGATGCGCGCGGCTACAACCTGATCCAGAGCACGGTGTTTGCGATTGCGGCGAGCAGCGGATACTGTCTTGCGCTCATGCTGCTCTCCCTGATCCGGGAACGAACGTATCTGTCGGATGTCCCCAGTCTGGCGAAGGGGACGGCGTTAACGCTGGTATTGGCGGCGATCCTCTCGATGAGCTTCATGGGCTTCGCCGGCATGGGAAGCGGAGGCTAATCCGTAGGGTAGACCATCGTTTTTTGTGGTCTGCCCCGGCTGCGTAGCAGCCGCTCTGGCGCCGAATCGTCGCGGCGCAAAGGAAGATTTAGTAGTACAGACTTCGGTCTGTGTTTTGAGGTGGCTTATGGAAACTCTATTCAATTTTGCCAGAGCATTCGTCGGAATGATGATCGTCCTGGTCATCTGGTTCGGCATACAGGCGTTTATTCGCCGTAAGTCCGGATGCGGCCGAAATGAAGACGTTTTGGATTTTATGAAACACGGCTGCGCCGGCTGTAAAGGCAAGGACGCATGCCACAACCGCGGGAAGGATAAGGAACACCATGAACTTGCGTGATTTGGATGTCAGTAAACAGTTTTCGCCGGTGCTGGTCACCAGCGAGCGTATCACGGAGCCTGACTCCGAGGCCGAAGTGCGCCATCTGGTTTTCGAGATGCCGCCCAGTCAGAAGATGGAGTTTGTGGAAGGTCAAAGCCTTGGCGTGCTCGCTCCTGGACCGCACGAGTTCGGCAACCGCTATCACATGCGGCTGTACTCCATCGCCAGCCCAAGGTGTGGGGAAAGAGGGCGGGCGGCGCGATTTTCACTGTGCGTGCGTCGCTGTTTTTATATCGATCCGATCAGCGGCGAACGCTATCCCGGCAAGGCATCCAACTTTCTTTGCGACCTGATGCCCGGCGACCCGGCCCACATGGCCGGCCCGTACAATTCCGCGTTCTCAATGCCGGAAGACGAGACGTCGAACATGCTGATGGTCGGAGTCGGCACCGGTATTGCCCCCTTCCGCGCGTTTATCCGGCACATTTATGAGGAGCGGCGCGGCTGGAAGGGTGAAGTCCGGCTGTTCTTCGGCGCCAACACAGGTATGGAATTGCTCTACCGCAACGACTACAACCGGGACCTCGGCCTCTACTACGACTACGAGACGTTCAAGGCGTTCGAGACGGTCAGCCCGCGGCCCCACTATGACGTGCCGCCGGATATCGATCGCCTGATCGAAGAGAACTCTACCGAAGTCTGGAGCCTGATCCGCAGTCGCAAGACCTACGTCTACATTGCCGGCCTGATCGATGTGGAGCACAAGTTCTACAAGGCGATGTGTGTGGCGGCAGGTTCGGAAATGGCGTGGCGTGAATTGCGCGAACGCCTGATTTCCGAGGGCCGCTACGCTGAACTGCTCTACGAGTAAACCGAAGCCGGCCGGTCGTTTCGCCGATCACTTCGTCGTATAGAACTCGTACGAAATTTTCCACGCGAAGGTTTCGCCCGGTGCCGCTTTCACATGGATGTACGCTTCGGGGCACGGCGTCGACCGGATGGACCAGTAGTTGATGCGCACGATTGGCCGGTCGCCCGTCTGTCGGACGCCGGCTCCGCTATTCAGATTCTCGACGACGATGTTGTAGTCCTTCGCATCCGCGCTGTAGCCGGTCAAATTGCTCTGCGCGCTCTGGCGGCCGGTCAGTTCCTTGAGGTACACGAGTTCCTTGCCCCTGGTTTCGGCAAACCCGTTGAGGTCCTGCGTCGCGTGCACGTCAAAGGGAAATCTGACCACGATCTCGGGGCCGGTCGGTTGGTTGTCGAGCATATAGAAGTTGTGCTCGTACACGTCCGATTCGATCGGCTTCTTCCCCGTGTTTTTGAAATGGTGCTCCAACACCATGAGCGGCTTGCCCTTCACCAGTTGAACGACCTTCGTGTAACGATACGCGTAGCCGGACGATGGGTCGGCGACCGTCTGGGTGAACTCCACGGAGTCCGCGCGCTTCTTGATCGTCCACTTGCCGTTATCGACAATTTCGTAGGTCTTGAACTGCTGGAACTTCGGCTCCTCCGGCTTTCGGATCACGCCCACGCCGATCTTGACGAAGGTTCCGCCCGGTTTCGCCTCCCCGTAGCCCAGTCCCATTCCATCGGTTAAAAACTCTTCCACCGGACCCATAATGGCATCGTGCAGCTTCGGCGTGTAGGGAGCGGGGTTCCATTGGCCGAAGTAGGTGTGGCCCTTGTACTCGAGGGAGGTAATCTGTCCGGACCAATCGAACCGGGTGGCCTGATAATAGCCGTGCTGCGCATCGGGCAGATAGAGCTTGGCGTGAAGGACGCCGTTGGAGATATCGGCTTCAGGGAACTCGGCCGGCATGGCCGGTGAAAGGAATACGAAAAGGAACAGCGGTAGCAATCTCATGGCTAAGCTTATTCTACGCCGGGCCTTTTTTGAGTTCATGCCTTATCTCGGGTTCATCCGCGTCACAGAAGAATGGAGAGCTCGCTGGTCCAGCCCAATCTGGGTAAAATAGTAATCTGTGCGACTGCGGAGCAACCAACTCCGCGCTACACCCGCTCCCTCTCCACCACCACCGCCGTCCCATAACACAGTACTTCCGTGACACCCTGCATCACTTCCGTAGCATCGTATCTAACCCCTACAACTGCATTCGCCCCCAGTTCAGCCGCATGCTTCATCATGCGCTCAAACGCTTCGTCGCGAGTCTTTTCGCATAACTCCGTGAGGAGCGTGATGTTGCCGCCGACAAGCGTCTGCAACCCGGCCCCAATCGTTCCGAACAACGATCTTGACCTCACAATAATCCCTCGGACGAGGCCGATGTTGCGCGTCACACGCCAGCCGTCGAGAGTAAAGCCAGTGGTGACCATTTCGTGAAGTATCATCGCGGAAATCGTATCACGAGTGTCCGGCCTCCGGGCTCGATGTTAAACTAAAAAAAGTTCCCTGTCAGGCGGCGTAGCTCAGTTGGTTAGAGCGACGGTCTCATAATCCGTAGGTCCGCAGTTCGATTCTGCGCGCCGCCACCAGAATCCCTTCCTATACCTCGAATCGCCGAGACTTTTTTCGTCATCCTAAAACGGTAAAATGAGTTCGATGAGAAATGCTTTCATTGGCCTTATGGCCATCTCTGTAGTTGCCGGAATCGCGGGCGCGTGGCAGGTTGCCGGCGAGAGGGCGTCCTCGTTGCCTGCCCCATTTGCCACTCCATCCTCCAATAACCGGCCTCATGTGATCCCGGCGCCGGCAGCGGCTAAGGTCGTGGTGCCAAAGGGATTTACCGTTGACGTTTGGGCTGATGGCTTTCGCGTGCCGCGTTTTATGCTGCAGGGTGAGCACGGCGAAATCCTGGTATCGGATAGCGGTGGAACCATCTACGCCTTTCCGAACGGCGACCCGAAGCAGCGCAAGGAAGTGGTCACGGGCTTGAGCCGGCCGTACGGACTCGCACTGTGGCACGAGTATCTTTACGTTGGCGAGCCCACGTCCATCAAACGTTTTAAATACGATCCGAAGACTTTCACGGCCACCGACGGAAAAGAGATCTTCTCCCTCGCCGGCGACGACCAGGGTCATTGGACACGCAGTCTGTTGTTCGATCGCGCAGGCACGAAGCTCTACTTCGGGGTTGGCTCGGCGGGTAATATCGAGGTCGGCAACGTCAATCGGGCGGCCATCAATCGCATGAATCCGGACGGTTCGCAACACGAGATTTTCGCCGGCGGGACGCGCAATCCCATCGGCCTGCACTGGTATCCCGGCTCCGACACCTTGTGGGCTGTGGTGCAGGAGCGCGACGCACTCGGCGACGACCTGGTCCCGGACTACTTCACCCATATCGAACCGCACGGTTTCTACGGGTATCCGTGGGCCTACTCCGGACAACATAAGGAACCGAGGCTTAACGATCATCAGGACATGATTGCCAAGTCGCTCACCCCGGATTTATTGCTCGGAGCGCATGTCGCGGGACTCGACTTCACCTTCTACACCGCGACCCAGTTTCCGGCCAAATATCGGGACGGCGCGTTCATCGCTTTCCATGGCTCGTGGAACCGCTCCAAGCGCGTCGGCTACGAGGTGGCATATGTTCCCTTCAAAGCCGGAAAGCCGACGGGTGCGCCCGAGGATTTCATGACGGGGTTCATGATTTCGCCCGACTCCCCGGACGTTTGGGGAAGGCCGGTAGCGGTGTTCCAGATGAAGGACGGCAGCCTGCTGGTCTCGGATGACGGCGGCAGGAAGATCTGGAGAATCTCATACAAGGGCTGAGGTCCGTACTGTTGCTGTCTCTGTTCGCCGATGCGCTAGGCGGCCAACAGTTTTCCCACAAGCTGCATTTGCAGCTCAAGAAGCAGTGCGCCGATTGCCACGTCAACGTCGCTTCGAGCACGTCGCCGCAGGATAACCTGCTGCCGTCCGCTGCCCTGTGCAAACCGTGTCACGAAAGCCGGACGATCCGCGCTCCACGCTCCACGCCCGTCACTCATTTCAGTCACGAGCAGCATCTGAAGCTGGGGAACGTCGCGCCGGTCATCGCCGCGGCGATCGATAAAAAGACCTACTTGTCCGATACTCGCGACATCCGGGCTCACCTCAATTCAACCAACCAGTGCCTCGCGTGCCACCGGGGAATTGATACATCGGAGCATGTCACTGACGCCAATATGCCGCAAATGGCTGACTGTCTGGTGTGCCACAACCAGATCGAACCGCCGTTCAGCTGCGCACAGTGTCACGACCCCAAGTGGCCGGGACTGCTACCGGCGAATCACCATGCTCCCAACTTCCAGGACATTCATTCCACGAAAGCAATCGCGAAACAAGGCTGCGCCCTGTGTCACGGCCGCACCTTCACCTGCATGGGCTGCCACCTGGGGTAATCGTTCGATACTCGTGCTTGCCCGCGGGCGCAGTTCTACCAAAAAAAGGCGGCCCAAACTGCACGGGCCGCCATTGGAGGAGCTTTTCGTAGAGAGCTAAATCTTCGTCGCGCCTGGCTTCGACGGCTGCATCGAATTGATCAGCCCTTCAACCTGGTCCTCTGGGGCCGACAGAGTCACGCTCACCACGTTCCCCTGTGCCTGGACATCGATGCTTTGGAGAATCGTCATGATGAACGGAGGAGCGCCTTTGGGAGGTCCGGCATTCATCGCAACCATCCCGGCGAGAAACTTCACCACATCGCTCAGCGCAGTGGCGTTCTTCTCGTCCATCGCCACCAACTCGGTCGTGAGTTGGATCAGCGTACCGAACTTAATTCCGCCGCTCGTCTCGGTAATCTTCTTAAAAAGGTCTCCGCCGAGGGCCCCCTGCAGCGTCGGATCGCCGCCGGCAGCTCCGGCATTGAGGGCCGAGAGAGGCGCAATGGAGACCGCCCACGCGTCCTGGCTGGCGCTCAGCGAATTCACTTTGTTGGTCAGTTCCGGATCGAGCGTATTGGCCTGGGTACGGCGGTCAATGGCGGCCTTAACATTTTTCAGATCGCCCGCAACCAAAATCTTGGAATCGAGGAACGCCATGGCGGACCCGGTCATATTCGGGTCCGAGATCAACATCGCGCCATTATAGGTTTCAACATTCTGCTTGCCGTCAGCCTTTGCCAGAGCCGAGATCTTCTCGACATTGAAGTTCCCGCGCGCCAGGATCAGACCGTCCTTCGCGGCCGCGACTACCTTACTCTCGGGACTCACGGCGGCTAAGTTCGAAGGGGTTCCGTGCCCCCCCGTCGTAGCCATCAGGACCTCCTGGAGATCGGTCCGGGGATTGAAGCCGCTGGCCTCCACGAATTTCTGGAATCCTGCATCGGACGCCGGAAGTTGAGACAACATAAACGTTCCGAACGGCGAGTTCCGTGCCGAATCGACGTTGATGCCGGCAATCACTTTTGCGTCCGGCATAACCATATTGACAAGTTGCTGATCCGCGGCCGGCAGGCCCGCTGCCAGAAACGCTCCAAGAACCAAGGCGAAAGCGGTTTGACGCATATTGTTCCCTTCCCACCATACTACGCAAAAACAGCCGGAAGGTTCCCTGTTATACGAACGTAAGTATAATCCCGTACGACAGACCATTGTCTTGAGTGGTCTGTCCGGCTGCGCAGCAGTCGGCGCCTTGCTTGCAAATTTCGGCGGCCAGGCCAAAGGCCTACTCCACCACGGCCCTGGGTGCTACGGCGAAACGATATACTCGCCCGCTCCTTTGCGCTCAGTCACAGACTTAGCCAGCTTTACAGTACGCAGCGCGTCGTTGCCAGCCACCACCAGCACCATCCGGGCAGGATCCAACGGACTCTGCGCGGCCAGCAGAAGAGCGTCGCGCTCCGATGCGTGGACAATCCCTTTGATCCGGAAACTGGCGCCGTTGTACTCGACCCCCAGCTTCAGTGCCCATGCCTCCAGCGCCGAGTTCGCCTCCGGACGTCCAACGAAAATGACGTCATGATGCTGCAGCACCTCGTCGGTGGCTTCGAAATCCTTGTAAATCGGAATCTGGCTTTCGTACCTGTCAAGGAATTCGCGCTGCAGGCATTCGGCGGCATAGCGATTGGCGCCGGCCTCCCGCATCGTTCCGTATACCAGCACCGCTGAAGACAGCCGGTGCTCGATATCGGAAACCAGATAAACCGGGCCCTGCCCCGGATCGGGTTCCGTAAAACTTACCCCGGCCGCCTTGAGAAACGCCTGCGCCGTCACCGCGGTCGTCGTATGGGCGCTGAAGAAATCGCCCATCAGCTTGAAGAAGCGGTCGTCACCCATCTGTCGCCGCAAGGAGTCTAGAAACAGAGCGCCCTTGGTTCCTTCCAACTGGAAACGAGTGGCGGCATTCTCCGGCTCCAGTTTCAGTCGCCGGTATCCCGCGCGCACCTTTTCCATCGCCTTCCCGAAATCGTCGGACCGCAGTTTCTCATAGTACATTTCCGAGCCGCGTACGAACCAGGTGTCCGCATCGGAGGCGGGCAGGACCCAGCCCTTCCACAAACGGTCCGCATAGGACCCCCTGTTCCCGCCCGATTTCTGCTCGGGCCCGGTTTCCACCGGAGCGCCTGCCAGCGCCGCACGTACCGCGGCCGGTGGCTCGACGTGGAACAAATAATATCCTGACGGATACAAGCCGTCATTCTTGGCGTAATCGCCTTCCTGCGGAGTCCACTCGCGCTGGTTCGGCCTGCCGATCTCGCCCCAAACCATCAGCCGCGAGGCCATATCCGCAGTGACTACCTTGGCGTCCATCGTGGACCTCGCCACCAGCGGCGCGGATCGGAACGCCAGGAATGCAAACTGCTCGTCGATCTGGCCGCGGTATTTGCCATAGAGATCCTGCCACGCCATATCGCGCGGCCCGGGAACGTAAGGAACATACGCCGGAGGGCCTTTAGGATCGGGCTGATACTCCAGATTGACGCTCAAGTCTTTGCTGTTATTGTCGCCCCAATAAAAGCCCGGCGTATTGCCGAACCATTCGTTCTTCGAACTGCGCCATAGCTTCGTATGAGTGGTGCCCAGCTCGTACATCGCGATCTCATTATTCTTCGCATCGCCGATGATCCACTCGTTGGTGTAAAGCCCATTATTCCGAGTACCCAGTTGCACGACCACTTCGTCGACATTCCCGCCATATTGGACCGCCATCCGCGCACGAAACGCTACCGGTGTGCCTTGCGCATTGAAAGGAGTCTGCTCGATGGTAGTTTCGGTCAGCACCATGCCGGCATCGTTCTGATACCAGTCGGTGCCGCTCTCGATCCCGCCGGGATAGCTCTGCATCAGCATGCGATGCCCCTTCTCGGGCTGGATGTCGAGCATCACGTTGGTCTGTTCGGCCAGCGTCAAAGGCCACCACGTTACGTGACCGACGATCATCTTGCCGTCACGCGTGGCCGCACCGGTAGCTGCAAACGCGCTGCAGTGATCGGTGGGTGAATCGTTCTTGCCGCCATAATGCGGTTTGTCGAAGCTCAAACCCTCGAGTCCCGTCGGAGTCACTCTCATCGCGCCCCGCAATTCGCCCATCTCTACGGTCACGTTCGCGACCACGATATCCACCAAGTCGATGCGCTCGTTTTTCCACGTAGCGCCTGCATCGGAGGCTCCGTCCGCAATGCCGCGCATCTCTTCCAGAATCTCCTTATCGAAGCCGCGGAGGAACACAGCATCGGCCATCAGCCGGTATTGCGACCACGCGCGCTCGCCTCCCAGATCAGCAGCGCAACGGGCAAGATATTCGGGAATCTCGCGAGCCATCAGGTGGCCGTGCTGATAACCGCGTTCATAGGGTTTGCCCTCGATATGGAGATAGATCCAGCCCGCGGCCGGATAGCGATACGCCGGACCAAAGGTCTGCACCGCCTCGCGTATCGGCCATGCATCGTTGCCCGACACCTCGTCGAGCGAGATGCCTTCGAACCACGCTTTGCCCTGAAACGTTCCGCCGTTACCGGCCGTGAGCACCACCTGATCGGTCGCGCGGCTGGCAATGAACTTGAGCGAAAGCCGGGTCCAGCCGGTAGTGCCTCCGAGCGCCGCAGAGTGGACGTCGAACGGCATGGAAGCCATCGTCAAGGCTGCGCCAATCGCGATTGGGGAACGGTCGACGTCGCGCACCGTGAGACGCTCGGTGCGGGCCCAGCCGCTGAGCTCATAGCGTTTGCCGATCGTCAACGACACGGGCGCAAATTGCACGCAAGCGTCAGCCGACGAGCCGGCTTCCATGCGGAGCGACTTCCTGCCTTCGTGCAAAACGTTCGAGTCCGTCGTGGCCGAACCGCGGACCGCCGACCAATCTTTCCCGGAAATCTCGAACCCGGCTCGGAAGAGCGGCGTCGCCGCCCAACAATTAATGGTGGCCAAAACCAGGCAGCCAAGCAGGCGGTTCATTGACAATCTCCTTATGTTCTATTGTGCCAGCTTGTGGGACAGACTTTTAGCCTGGGCAGCCGTCTCCGGGGTCTACAGCGCAGAACGGTCTCCCGACCGTGCTATTCTGTCCGCCGGATGCTTCAACGTTCTTTGACGATGTGGCTCGCGCTCGCGTTCACTGCCCGCGCGGCCGATTATCCCAACCCCAACCCGGGCGACTTCGTCATCCACGATTTCCATTTCGAAAACGGGGCAACTCTACCCGAGTTGCGTCTCCATTATCGGACCTTCGGAGCGCTGCACCGCAACGCTTCCGGCGCAGCCGACAACGCGGTCCTCATCCTCCACGGGACCAGCGGCTCCGGCGAGAGTTTCCTCTCCTACCGCTTCGCCGGAGAACTCTTTGGTGAGGGCCAGATCCTGGACGCCAGGCGATACTTCCTTATCCTGCCCGATAACATCGGCCACGGCGATTCCAGCAAACCGAGCGACGGCTTGCACGCCCGCTTTCCGTCCTACTGTTATCACGACATGATCGCCGCGCAATACCGGCTGCTGACCGAAAAGCTCGGCGTCAATCACTTGCGCCTGGTAATGGGCACTTCGATGGGCGGGATGCATACCTGGCTGTGGGGCGAACTTCATCCCGATTTCGCCGACGCTCTCATGCCGCTGGCCAGTGCTCCAGTCGCGATCGCCGGCCGAAACCGCATGCTGCGACGCATGATGATCGATGCCATCCGCAACGATCCGGAATGGAAGAATGGCGAGTACACCGAACAGCCGCGCGGCCTCGATAGCGCGATATTCTCGCTGTTCTTCATGCTCAGCTCGCCGGTCGAACTGCAGAGGCTGGCGCCCACCCGCGAGGAAGCCGACCGCTATTTTGACAATTGGATTGCCGACCGCCGGTACCGCACCGACGCGAATGATTTCCTATACCAGTTCGAGTCCTCGAGCGACTACGATCCGTCGCCGGATCTCGAAAAGATTCGCGTGCCGTTATTCGCCGTCAATTCAGGCGACGATGAAGTGAATCCGCCGGAACTGGGAATTCTGGAAAGGGAAATCAAGCGCGTCCCCAAGGGCCGGTATATCCTGCTCCGCGATACCACGGAGACGCGCGGCCATGGAACGCACTCCATGCCGGAAGTCTGGAGCGCCCACCTGCGCGACTTGCTGCACATATCCGAACCGCGTCAGTAGTTGGTAGATTTGCTGCTGTTTTGGCGAGAGGCGAAGAATTCCGTGGAGCAGGCCTCATAGCAGCGATAGCGGGTCCACGTCTACGACCAGCGAAGTTGCGGGCCACTTTTGCTCCCGGGTATGCGCGATGACGCGGCGCAGCATCTCGTTGAGAGTTTTGCGGCTGGACGCCTTAATCAGCATCTGATAGCGGAACTCCGCCTTGAGGCGCGGCACCGGCGCTTCGGCCGGACCCATTACGCGCACTCCTTCCGGCGGCGGAGTAAGGAAACGCCCGAGATCGGCGCTCATCCGCAGAGCCTCCTCCTGCTTCCCGGCCCTTACCAGGATGTTCGCCATGGCGGTAAACGGCGGATAATGCATCATGCGGCGAAATTGCAACTCCTTCTCGTAGAAGGCCTGGTAGTCCTGTGCGGCCGCCATGCGGATAGCGTAGTGGTCGGGATTGCTGGTCTGTATTAAAACGGTTCCCGGCAGCGAGCCTCGACCGGCGCGGCCGGCCACCTGCGTCAACAGCTGAAACGTTCGCTCGGCCGCGCGAAAATCCGGCATGCCCAGCCCGACGTCTCCCGACACCACGCCCACCAGCGTCACGTTGGGGATGTCGTGGCCCTTGGCGATCATCTGGGTTCCGACCAGCACGTCGAAGTTGCGCTCGCGAAATCCGTTCAGGATGTGCTCGTACTGGCGCTTCCCGGTCACGGTGTCACGATCCAGCCGGGCGATCCGGGCAGACGGAAATTCGCGATGCAGTTCGTCCTCCACCTTCTCCGATCCGGTACCGAGGAAGTAAACGTGTTCGCTATCGCATTGCGGACACTTTTCGGGAACGCGCTGTGCATAGCCGCAGTAGTGGCAGAGTAAACGGCGATCGCGCCGGTGCCATGTCAGCGTTACCGAGCAATTGATGCATTGCACGCGCTCGCCGCACGCGCGGCACGCGACGAACGTCGAAAATCCCCGGCGATTCAGCATCAGCATGATCTGCTCGCCGACCTCCAGTTTGGCTTTCATCGCGTCCACCAGGCCGCGCGCGAATACGGCCTGTTTGCGCGTCTCCAGAAACTCTTCCCGCATATCGATCAACTTCACCGTCGGCATGGGACGCGCTTCAATCCGGTCCGGTAGCTCCAGCAGCGTATACTTCTCGCGCTGCACGTTGTAGCGGCTCTCCAGACTGGGGGTCGCGGATCCCAGCACCACCGTCGCGCCGGCTGCCTGCGCGCGCACCACCGCGACATCGCGTCCGTGGTACCGCGGATTCTCCTCCTGTTTGTAGCTGCCGTCGTGCTCCTCGTCAACCACGATCAGGCCGATGTTCTGCACCGGCGCGAAGACCCCCGACCGGGTTGCGATGACGACTTTCGCGGCGTCGGAGCGAATCCTGCGCCACTGATCGGCGCGTTCGGAATCGCTGAACGCGCTATGCAGGATGGCGACGCGGTCTCCGAAGCGCGAGTAGAACTGGCCGGCGACCGCGGGGGTCAGGGCAATCTCCGGGACCAGCAGCAGCGTTCCCAGGCCACAAGCGAGCGCCGCGTCCATGGCATTTAGGTACACTTCCGTCTTTCCAGACCCGGTGACGCCGTGCAACAGGAAGGTATGAAACCGGCGCGACTTGATGGCTCGCTTGATCTGCTCGAACGCCGCGCGCTGATCCGAATTCAGATCATGAGGCGCACGAACCGGCGCGCCGATGATGGAGATGGGCTCGCGTACGGCTTTGATGAGGCCCTTGCGCGCTAATTCGCGGGCTGCCGAACCGCCGTTTTTGACCTGCTCCTCGACGTCTTTCAGATTGTGCGAGCCGGGATGCAGTTCGAGAAAAGCCAGGAGTTCGCGTTGGTATTTAGTTAGCTTTGGGCTACCGCTCCCTGACGGTCGCGGCTCAGAAACGCTACCAGCAGTATGGTCGAGTTTCAATTCGATACGCAGCTTGTCGGAGGGCGAGCGCAGAGGATCGCGGTCCTCGTGCGTCTGCTCGCCGGCGATCATGCCTTTCTTCTCCAGCGCCTTGACGATCTTGTCCGCGAGCGGGAATTTGCGCTTCAAATACCCTGCCGAGAGCGCGCGGCCTTCGAGCGCCTGGAGCACCTGCCGGGCTACATCCTCCGGACCGGCGTCGAGTGCCAGTTGCCGCGCGGCGTCGCGACCGGAATCGGTCAGGGACCACGTCTTACCGCTGCGCACGTCCGAGCCCAGGGGAAGCATGGACCGCAGCACTTCACCGAGCGGCGCGCAGTAGTAGTTGGCGATCCAGCGCGCGAGCCGCATCAACTCGGCGTCGATGACCGGCTCGGGATCGATGAGCCGCAGCACGTCGCGCACCTGCATCTCCGGCTTGCGATCGTGCAGTTCGAGAACCACACCGGTGAGCTTGCGCGGCCCGAATGGAGCCAGGACGCGGCAACCCGCCTTCACCCGGTGTTGCAGCGTCAGCGGCAGCGAATAGGTGAACGGCTGGTCCATGGGGACCGGCAGGCTCACGTCGCAAAATACGTTCTTCCCGAGGGGTTCTATCATGGGTACAAGTGAGTCCCTCTTCGCACCGCCAGGTTTCCTCGCAACGAATCTTATCGACTCTGCAGGCATATCGGGATGCTGCGGCCCTGAATACGGCTATCGAGCTGGAACTCTTTACCAGGATCGCGCACGGCGCCGATACGGTTAACAAGATCGCCGCTGAACTCGGCGTGCCAGCCCGCGGAATACGGCTGCTCTGCAACTACCTCGCCGGCGCAGAACTCATTATAAAAGATGGCGAGGAACTGCAACTTGCGGAGGATACCGCGATGTTCCTCGACAACCGGTCGCCCTTGTATATCGGCGGCGCGGCCGCAACCCTTTATTCGACACCGCTGTTGCGCGGCGTCGAACGGCTGACCGAATTCGTGCGTGGCCGGGAATCCGGTGAGCTTACCGCGGTCCAGCCCGATTGGTTTGACATTGGACGCGGGCTGACGGATCGCGCTGCGTCAATGGGTGCCTTTGCCGATGCGGTGGTCCTTCCCCGGGGACCACTAAAGATCCTGGACGCCGGCGCGGGGGATGGCGCCTATGGCATCGCCATCGCGGCCCGGTATCCGGAGGCCATCATTGTCGCGGTGGACCGCCCGGCGGCCTTGAAAGTCGCTCAGCAAAATGCCGCCCGGGCCAAACTTGGGACAAGATACCAGAATATTCCCGGAAATCTTCTGGCCATGCCGTTTGGTATCGATTATGACGCAGCCATACTTGCGGGGGGCCTTTATCGGTTTGATCCGGCTCAAATTGAGTTGCTGCTGAAGAGAGTCCGCGACTCGCTCAAGAGGACCGGACAGCTCCTGATCCTGGAGTTTCTATGGGAGGACAGTGCGGGCTTTTCCAGTGAGTACGCCGGCTTCGCTCTGACGTTGCTGACGGCCACGCCCCGCGGGGCTTATTCGACCGCGGAACTGCAGGATATGCTCCGGTCGTCAGGATTCGGCGGTGTCGAGAGCCAACCGCTGCCGGAGGCACGCGCGACTTTAGTGACAGCGCGCCCCTAAACCCGTGTCCCGCTCAAGAAAGCTAAATAGCAGGGATGAACGCGGATGAGCCCAGATAAAATTTGGGCCAATTCGGAGATTCCTCCCGGTGCGGCCGAATCGCTGTGATGAGTTCGACCCTCGGTAGGCCTCGGCATGCTGGACCAACCCTGAAGTTCTGAGTGAGAGAGAATCAAACCATGCGTAGATTAAAAGTCATACTGACTCTTTTGGCAGCGGTCGTCCTCGCCTGTTTGACGTTCCAGGGAAACCGCTCCACAGCGGCGGATGCGCATTCCTCCATCGACCGGCCGCCTATTGTCGGGTTGGCGCATGTCGGCTTTTATGTCAACGATATTGCCCAGGCTGAAGAGTTCTACGGCCACGTTCTCGGCTATGAGCACTTCAGCCTCGACAAGCCCGCCGGCGGCTTAATGCTCAACTACTACAAAGTCAACGATCACCAATACGTCGAGATCTACCCGGGCCTCAAAGACGATCAGGACCGTCTTTCACACGTTGCGTTCGAAACCACGGATGCGCGCAAAATGCGGGACTATCTCGCCGGCAAGGAGATCAAAGTACCTCCAGCGCTCAAACCCGGTCTCGACAAGAACCTCAGCTTCATGATCGAAGACCCTGAAGGGCGCCGCATCGAATTCGTTCAGTACATGCCGGGTTCGCTCCATAGCAGCAAGTTCGGCACGTTGTTGCCCGGCACACGCGTTTCCGACCATATGATTCACGCCGGCTTCGTTGTACATGACCGCGCGGCCGAGGACCGTTTTTATAAGGACATCCTGGGCTTCAAGGTGATGTGGTATGGCGGCATGAAAGACGATCAGGTGAGTTGGGTCGACATGCGCGTGCCGGAGGGCAGCGACTGGCTGGAATATATGCTCAACGTGAGTAACCCCACTCCTAAGACGCGCGGAGTCATGAATCACATGGCACTTGGCGTAACCAGCATTCAACCGGCTTATCAGACCGTCCTCGCCCACGGAGGCAAGCCGCCTCAGCCGCCCAAAATCGGCCGCGATGGCAAGTGGCAGCTCAACCTCTACGACCCCGACCTGACGCGCGTCGAACTCATGGAGTTTAAGCCCACCGAGACTCCATGTTGCTCGCCAATGATTCTTCCGCAGTGACTGCGCTCCCAGCCGACGCCGGGGCCCTCGACAGTCACCGAAAAATGCCCCACGGTTAGCGGCTCAATGGCCGAGTAACTGGGCGATTCGTGGAGCTAACTCTTCGTAAGTCATCTTGCCGGGATAATACAGCCGCACCATACCCGCTTTATCGATGAGTACGAACGTCGGCATGGAACTGGCGCCATAGGTCAGGAAATTCTGCTCGCTGACGGGTACGGCCATGGCTCCTACCCGGCCATAGTATTTCTGGCGGTTCTGGTCGATCCACCCGGTTTCGACGTCGCGCGGCACTTCCTGTCCCTCTGCCGCGTAGCCATAATGCTGGGTTGGTCCAATCAGCACGAGGCCTTTAGGTCCGTAAGTGGCGTTAAGCTGTTGCAGCATCGACACCTCAACCTTGCAGTCGCCGCACCAGTGCGCCCAGAAGAACAACAGCACGACATGACCGCGGAGCGAAGCCAGGGAAACAGGCGCGGCACCGACATAGTGCGTCATATCCAGTGCGGGCGCGGGCTTTCCTTCGAGCGTCAACAGATTGAGATTTTTTTGGAGGCGCAGAACGATTGAAGTAGCGTGCCATGTCTTGATCTCCTGCTGCAGAAATGCGACGGCCTCGCTGCGGCGGCCTTGCGCGGCGAGCGACTGTGCCGTGACTTCGATGGAAGCTCCGAGGGCTAGCGGAAGGTCTGGTTCAGCATCGAGGGCTCGCTGCTTCAGCAGCGTCAGCGCCTCGTTTCTGGTGTTCGCGGCATACTTGTCCGCGCGATCGTAGTCGCGAAATGCCAGCGCTCCCCGCGCCATCCACGAGAGTGCGAGAACCGAAGTCGGCGTCACCCCGTTGTGCGCTTGCACGGCGCCGACCACGCGCTCGGCGGTCGCGAAGTCCTTCATCTTGACCGATGCCATCACCTGGTCCACGACAGGATTCGCTTGCGCGAGTACCTTCCACGTAATTGCCATAAATACGAAAACGGACTTCATATGCTGCGTAAAGTTGCGCCTCCGTCCACTACCAGCGTCTGGCCGGTCAGATAAGATGTCCGATCGCAGGCGAGCAGCAACGCCACGTCGGCAACTTCCTGCGGTTCTCCGAGGTGCTTGATGGGCTGGCTTTCGATATGCTTTGCCCTCCGCGACTCGTCCTTCCAATAATACTCGCTCAATACCGTGCGGATCAGGCCGGGCGCGATGGCGTTCACGCGCACGCCCTTTGGCCCCAACTCCAGGGCATAACTTTGGGTCATCATGATGAGCGCGGCTTTGGTCGCGCTGTACATCAGTCCTTCAAATTGCGGTCGCAATCCGGAAATCGATGCCATGTTGATGATTGATCCGTAGCCGCGGTCGCACATTCCCGGCGCGACGAGGCGAATTAACCGGAAAGCGCTCTTGAGATTGACCTCAACCATCTTATCGAACTGGGCATCGTCGATAGAGAGGGCCGGGCCTTGGGCGACATTGGTGCCGGCGTTGTTGACCAGAATGTCAATGCGCCCGAAGCGCGCATGCACCGTGTCGGTCAAGCGCTGCAGTTCGTCAGGGCGACCGACGTGGCACGCGACCGGAAGGACGTTGCCGCGGATTTCACCCGCGACTCGGTCGAGAGAGTCCTGCTTGCGTCCACAAATAGCAACACTCGCACCCTCGCGGGCGAAGGTTTCAGCTATGGCTTGGCCGATTCCGCGGCTGGCGCCGGTCACTAAAGCTACGCGGTCTTTGAGTAGCATCAGTTAATTTTAGTCTGTCGACGGACACTAAAAGAGGTACTCGCAAAATTGAAGCGCCCCAAAAAGTTAACCGGCACCCGGCTACGAGCAGCCGTCGACAGACTGCGCCACCAGGACTGACTCAACGGCGGCGCAAGCTGCCCCCTTGGAACCAAATCCTCTAGCGCCCTGCCTGCGATGTCGCCTCTTCTTCGCAACCGGCATGCCCGCAACCGCAGACAATGTCGGGCGTTTCGGCCTGGCCTTCACAATAGGTGCTGCAGTAGTCGCTACCTTCAGCCGCCTGACAATTGCAACTCGGATGTGCGCATTCTTTGGTCTTTTCCATGATCTTATGTCCTTTCGATATCTCCCGCCCGCGAGTGTGCACGCGGATCACCAAAAGTTTTCGCGTACGCGGGCACCTCTTTAGTCTTCTCGCGCGTCATAGTAGGCAACAGGCTTAGTGGATGCGACTCCGCCTGATATACTGAGTGGAAGGACGGTTCTGGCACGGCATGGCGCATAAGAGGCGATCTATATTCTTCATCCCCCTGGTGGTCCTCATCTGTTCAATCCTGGGGGGTGTCTACGGACCCAGAATTCGAGTCGCGGCTGCCGCAAGCACCGAGGATTCGAACGACGTCGATGCCAGCCTGAAGAGCTTCACTAGAGTTTACGATCTGGTCGAACAGAATTTCGCCGACAAGATGGATCCGGACAAGGCCATTTATAAGGGCGCCATTCCCGGCATGTTGCGCACCCTCGATCCGCACTCTAATTTCTTCGATCCCCACGATTTCGAGGCCTTGAAAGACGAGCAGCACGGACACTACTACGGCGTGGGGATGACGGTTCAGGGGCGAAACGGCAAGACGATCGTCATCGCGCCGTTCAAGGGATCGCCGGCGTACAAAGCGGGCATCCGTCCCGGGGACGTGATTAACAAGGTCAACGGAACGACTACCGACAACCTCGACACTACCAAGGTTGCGGATATGTTGAAAGGACCGCGTGGCACCCCGGTGGACATCCTGGTCCTGCGCGAAGGATCCGTGGACCCGATTTCCTTCCACGTGATTCGCGACGAGATCAACCGTGAGAGCGTCCGCGACGCACTGTGGATTAAGCCCGGCATCGCTTACATCGAAATCGAGCAATTCATCGAGAATACCGGCCGGGACTTGCAGACCGCTCTCGACAGGTTGGGCCAGAACAATATCAAAGGGCTGGTTCTCGATCTGCGCTCTAATCCGGGCGGCCTCTTGAATGAAGGAATCGCGGTGGCCGATCAGTTCCTGAACAAAGGCGAGGTGGTGGTTTCGCATCATGGCCACGCTTCACCGGAGAAGATCTACACGGCCCAGCACGGTAACCATGGTCATAACTACCCGGTCGTCGTCCTGGTCAACCACCTTTCGGCGTCCGCTGCCGAGATCGTTTCCGGCGCGCTGCAGGATCACGACCGCGCCTGGATACTGGGTGAGACTACGTTCGGCAAGGGACTGGTTCAAACCGTCTTCCCGTTGGCCGAAAATTGCGGCCTGGCACTGACCACCTACCGCTACTACACTCCGAGTGGACGGCTGATCCAGCGCGACTACAGCAACATCTCGTTCTTCGATTACTACTACAACAACAACACCAATACGAGGAATGACAAGGACGTCAAGATGACGGACAGCGGCCGTACGGTTTACGGCGGCGGCGGAATCACTCCGGACGAGAAGTACACTCCTCCCAAGCTGGATGGCTTCGAGTCGCAGATGATGCGCAAATTTGCCTTCTTCAACTTCACCAGATACTACTTCGGCGCGCAGCATTCGAGTAAGCTGCCGGAAGGCTGGGCGCCGGATGCAGCCGTGATGACCGAGTTCCATGACTGGCTCCAGAAGCAGGGGGTCGACTTCTCGGAAGCGGACTTCACGAAGGATCATGACTTTATCAAGCGAGAGCTGGAGAGCAACATGTACACGACCGCGTTCAGTGTTGACGAAAGCCGCCGCTTCGACATCGAGACCGACCCAATGGTTGAGAAGGCAGTCGAGGCTATGCCCAAAGCACAGGCCTTGATGGAAAATGTCCGCAAAGTCATGGCGCAAAGGATGTCACACTAAGGATTGCCAGAGACCGGAGCACAGAGCACTGTTGGCGCGCAGATTTCCATCCTCGACGCCGGCGGCCAATACTGCCATCTGATTGCCCGCAAAGTGCGGGAACTGGGTGTCTATGCCGATGTCCGGCGCAGTGATACACCCGCAGCCGAACTCGCCTCTTCGCGAGGTCTGATCATCTCCGGTGGACCGGCCAGCGTCTACGATTCCGAGAGCCCCAAGGTTGATCCGGCGATTCTCCGCGACTGCCATCCCGTGCTGGGCATCTGCTACGGCCAGCAGCTCATGGCGCACCTGCTCGGCGGCGGGGTGCGCAAGGGTGACAAGGGCGAATACGGGCTCGCCACGCTGAACCTCAGCGGAATCCCGAGCAACTTATTCGAAGGCTGTGCGCCGTCGAGCCAGATCTGGATGAGTCATCGCGACGTGGTGGCTGAACTCCCGCCTGGCTTCGCCGTCGCCGGGATTACGGATACCTGCCCCACCGCGGCGATCATCGACTCCGCAAACCGCATCTACGGAGTCCAGTTTCATCCGGAGGTAGTCCATACAACTGACGGACGGCGGATACTTTCCAATTTCGTCTTCAACATCTGCCACTGCGTGAAGGACTGGGATCCGAAGCACCGGGTCGCGCAGATCGAGAATGAGATCCGGGAAATAGCCGGCGGGCGCAAGGTGTTTTTCTTCGTCAGCGGCGGGGTCGATTCGACAGTAGCGTTTACGCTGTGCCTGCAGGCGCTCGGAGCCGATCGTGTACGGGGCGTCTACGTGGACACCGGCCTGATGCGCGAGGGCGAGACTGAAATGGTGCGCAACATGTTCCTGGGGGTGGGCGCGAGTGGAGTCGCAGTCGAATCCGCCGAGCAGCAATTCCTCGCACCCCTGGCCAATGTCTGTGAGCCGGAGCAGAAGCGCGCCATCATCGGCGAGGAGTTCGTGCGGGTCCAGGAGCGCATTATCGAGAGCCGCCACCTGCTCGATGAGGGCTGGATCCTCGGTCAGGGCACCATCTATCCCGACACCATTGAATCCGGCGGTACCTCTAATTCCGCAGTGATCAAGACCCATCACAACCGGGTTCCCGGCATTCAGAAGCTGATTGACGGAAAGCGCATCATCGAACCGCTGAAGTCTTTTTATAAGGACGAGGTGCGCGAGATCGGGCGCGAGTTGGGACTGCTTCCCGCGTTTCTGGACAGGCATCCGTTTCCGGGTCCCGGGCTGGCGATCCGATGTCTGTGCACGGAGACTTCGGCGGGGCTGACGCGCATCGACGCCGGCTGGATCGTGCCGATTCGTTCCGTCGGAGTACAGGGCGACTCCCGGACCTACGGGCACATTCTGGCGATCGAAGACTTCCCGACTCCTGAAGCGCGCTTGCAGGATCTGGCCACTGCGCTGGTTAACGACCTTCGCGACATTAATCGAGTGATCGCCCTCACAGGTTCGCATACGACGGTTGCGGACCTGCGTGTCCGACCAGCGAGGTTGACCAAGGTTCGTCTGGACCGGTTGCGCGCAGCCGACTGCATCGTACGGGAGTTTTCGAACTGGACCGGTTTCGACAAGTTGGTGTGGCAATTCCCGGTCGTGCTGATTCCGCTCGGCGCGGACGAGGCTCCGGATTCCGTGGTACTGCGGCCCATCGATTCGGTGGACGGGATGACCGCACAGTCAGTGACCATGCGCAGTGACTGGCTACGCGATCTGACAATGCGGATTCTGGAGGTGCCGGGAGTGAGTACCGTGTTCTATGACCTGACGCACAAGCCCCCCGGCACCATTGAATGGGAGTAGGACAGGTGTTAGTTGTCAGTTATCGACTGCCTGACGACTGTTTCACAACCCTATAATGTGCATGCCGGCGTCCACGAACAGGACGTTGCCGGTCAGGCCTCGTCCCAGTGAACTGGCCAGGAAAACGGCTGTGTCGGCGACTTCCGCGGGGTCGGTGTTCCGGCCCAGCGGCGACCGGTCAGCTGCCGTGCTGAGCAACATGGGGAAATCCTTAATGGCACGCGCCGAGGCGGTCTTCACCGGACCCGCCGAGATGGCATTCACGCGGATATTGCGGCTCCCGAGATCGGCTGCAAGATAGCGCACGGAGGCCTCCAGCGCGGCCTTGGCTACGCCCATCACGTTATACATCGGGACCACCCGCATCGATCCCAGATAAGTCATGGCCATGATCGAACCGCCTCCCGCCATCAGCGGGGCAGTGGCGCGTGCAATCGCGACCAGGGAGTAAGCGCTCACATTTTGCGCCAGAAGAAATCCCTCGCGCTGGGTCTCGACAAACGGGCGAGACAGATCGTCGCGATTGGCGAATGCCAGGCTGTGCACTACGGCTTGCAAAGGGCGTCCGAGTTTCCCGAGATCCTTGCCGAGCCGGATGATTTCGTCGTCTTTGGTCACATCGCAACGCAACATGGTGACCACCTTCAGACCGCTCAAAAGCGCTTGGAGCGCGGGTTTCTGCTGGTCCTCCGGATAACTGATCACCAGGTCGGCGCCCTCTCTTGAAAAGGCCTGCGCCACTGCGAAAGCCAGACTCCATTTGTTGGCGATGCCGAGAATCACACACAACTGTCCTTTTAGTAAGCCAGGCATAACTTATTGCAGCTTCTCCGGCGCGCCGCCAGCTTCTTTACTGCGTTGCGCGGCGTCCATGAAGGCAATGATCTCCAGGGTCTCGTCATTCGGCACAGGTGGTTCTTTGGTCTCGAAGAACTTGATGATTTCAACGAGCATGGGGCGGTATCCTTCCTGCATCTTAGGATTGCTCTGGACTACGATGGTGCCGCCGGCGCTCTTGGCGTCCTTCGGTTTGGTGCGGAAGACTACCGCTCCGTAAGTTCCGTAAGGCCGCAGGGCTCTCACGGTACCGGTTCTTCCGTCTTTCCATTTACCGGTGATTACATCAGCGTCTTCGGTGTAGGTGCGGGTGACTTCCACGCATCCCCTGCCCATCAACGCGTAGAGCAATTCTATAGGATGTATCGCATACCAGGACAGATCGAGCTGCTGATGCGCCTCCAGGGGGCCGGGCCCCCAGGTGATGACTCCCTGGATATCGGGAAACTTCATCTGCGTCGCGATGTCGCCATAGCGCAGGCTCGACACGCTGAACCAGGGCGTATTCGTTTCTTTTCCCAGTCGCGCTATCTCGCGTGCATCCGCCAGTGTCGATGCCAGCGGCTTGTCGACGAAGACCGGCTTGTGGGCCGCAAATACCGGCTTCACCTGTTCGAGGTGCACGCGGCCGTCGTTGCTTTCGAGCAGGATGGCGTCGACGTTCTTACAGAGGGTCGGAATATCGGGATAGAACTTTACCTTCCACGTGGTCCGCAGTTCTTCGGCATAGCCGTTGACGCGGCTTGAGCTGCTTTCAATGTCGGGGCTGCCGCCTTTGTAGGCCGCCACAATCGCGGCTCCGGGAACATGATCCGGTGACAGCGGATCGTTCAGAAGTTTGGTGAAGGCGATGACGTGAGAGGTGTCGGTTCCGATGATTCCCAGGCGGATTTGGGCGCTCACAGCGGCAGCGCAGAGTAGAAGAATGAAGACTGATCGCATGTGCCGCATTGTACACTAGGGTGAAGTCGCGTCTCTGTGGTGCTTTGCCTCTCGATCTCCAAACTCCTCTCAATTACGTCAAGGGCGTCGGACCCGCACGCGCGGCGATGCTCGAAGCCAAAGGCCTGACGACGGTCGAGGACCTGCTCGCCTATACTCCGTTCCGCTACGAGGATCGCAGCAATATGAAGCCGATCTCGCAACTGGCTCCGGGCGAGATGGCGACCATCGTTGCCGAAGTCCGGACCTCCAAAGTGTCCGGATTCCGCCGCCGGAACCTGGGACTTTTTGAAGCGCAATTCACGGACGCGTCGCGCGGGGTTATCGCGGGCAAATGGTTTCATGGCACGTACCTCGCCGATACGCTGGTGCCGGGACGCCGCGTGGCCCTGTTCGGCAAGGTCGAGTTCGACAACTATGCGGGACAGCTCATCATGATGCATCCGGAGTTCGAGATGCTCGGCGGGGACGATGACGAAGGCGAATCGGCGCTGCACGTGGGACGGATTGTGCCGATTTACGAAGCTGCCGGCAAAGTGAACACGCGAGTCCTGCGCAATCTGCTGTGGCAGATTCTGAACGCGCTCCCGGGCATAGAGGATCCGATGCCGATCGAGATTCGCAAACGGCTCGCGCTTCCGGACCTGTGGAAGGCGATCCGCGAAGCGCACTTTCCGCCGCCTGAATCGGACCTGCGGCTGCTGAACGGCTTCCGGTCGCAAGCGCAGTTCCGTCTCATCTTCGAGGAGTTCTTCTGGCTGGAATGCGGCCTGGCGCTCAAGCGTCTCAAAGCCTCGGCGCTGCCCGGTATCGCCTTCGAGTTGAGCAATCAAGCGCGCGAGCAGATCGTCAAGCTGCTGCCGTTCAAACCCACGGGGGCGCAGAAGCGGGTGCTGGGGGAGATCGCGAAGGACATGGCGTCGCCCAGCCCGATGAACCGGCTGCTGCAAGGCGACGTGGGAAGCGGCAAGACCATTGTGGCCGCCGAAGCGGCGGTGATCGCGGTGGAGAACGGCTATCAGGTGTGCGTGCTCGCGCCCACCGAAATCCTGGCGAGCCAGCACTACTTTTCTCTTAAACCGCTATTGAGCAAGATCGGCTACGTGCCGGTGCTGCTGACCGGTTCGAATACCGGCAAGGAAAAGGGACAGATCAAGAAGCTGATCGCGGAAGGCCTGGTGCAGGTGGTCATTGGCACGCACGCGGTGCTCGAAAAAAATGTCGAGTTCAAGAAACTGGGCCTCGTGATCATCGACGAGCAGCACCGGTTTGGCGTGATGCAGAGGTTCGAGCTGACCCAAAAGGGCGTTCATCCCGACGTGCTGGTGATGACCGCGACGCCGATTCCGCGTACCCTCGCCATGACCCTGTACGGTGATCTGGACGTTTCGATCATTGATGAGCTGCCGCCGGGGCGACGGCCGATCCGCACCAGGCAGGTGAACGCGGACCAGATTGAGCAGGTGTGGTCGTTCGTCCGTCAGCAGGTGGACGCAGGACGCCAGGCATATGTCGTGTATCCCCTGATCGAGGAGTCGGAGACGGCAGCGATGAAGGCCGCGACCCAGATGCATCAGCATCTGAATGAGGAGGTGTTCCCGGACCTCAATATCGGACTGCTGCACGGGCGCATGCCGGCGGGAGAGAAAGAAGCCGTGATGGAGACCTTCAAGCGCGGCGAGACCAAGGTGCTGGTTTCGACGACGGTGATCGAGGTCGGAGTGGATGTGCCGAATGCGACCGTGATGGTGGTGGAGCAGGCGGAGCGCTTCGGTCTCGCGCAACTGCACCAGCTTCGCGGGCGGGTGGGCCGCGGCGCTGAGCAGAGCTTTTGCATTCTGGTGACCGAGAAGCTGAATGATACGGCGCGGGAGCGCATCCGCACGCTGGTGGATTCTTGCGACGGCTTCGTCATCGCGGAGATGGATTTGAAGCTGCGGGGTCCGGGGGAATTTTTCGGGACGAAACAATCGGGGCTGCCGCAGTTGCGCATCGCCAATATCTTGCGGGATGGGGAGATATTGGAGATTGCCCGGCGGGAGGCGCTGGCTTTCGTGGAGAAACCGCCGTCGCGCGAGATGCTCGCGGAGGCGGTGGCGCATATCCGGGACCACTGGCAGCGTCGCTATGGATTGGTGCAAGTAGGTTAGCATGCGAGTGATCGGCGGCGAGTTTCGCTCGCGGAAAATCAAATCTCTTCCTGGGCTGGAAATGCGCCCAACGCCGGACAAACTGCGCGAGACGCTATTCGATATACTCGGCCCCAAGGTACGCGGGTCGACATTTCTGGACGCATACGCCGGGACCGGAGCAGTGGGGATCGAGGCGCTGAGCCGCGGGGCGGCGCGCGTGGTGTTTCTGGAAAAGCACAGAGGAGCGGTCGATCTGATCAGGGAGAATCTGGAGTCGCTGGGCGTGCGGGGAGGCGCGGTGGTCATTGCGGGACCTGCGCTGCGGGAATTGGGAAAGCACCGGGCGGACATTGTGTTCCTGGACCCCCCGTATCCGCTAGAGAAAGAGTATGCGCCGGCATTGGAATTGGTTGGGGGAATCGGTCCCAACGTGGCGATTGCGCAGCATTCGGTCCGATTCGATCCGGGAGATCGGTGCGGATTCCTGGTCCGGTACCGGGTGGTCCGACAGGGAGATAATGCGCTGAGTTTTTACCGGGTTGAGGAACACCTGGCCGCGAGTGACCACGCATAAGCGCTGAATCTGGGGTCGAGCGTTGTGCATAATTGTGCTCGGCTTGCACAAATCCCGGTGTGGAGGGCGGGTTGTGCCGGGCGAAAAAACGAACTGTCCGAGCCGGGAATTGCGAATCCGCAAAAACGAAGCCAACTTGGATTGGGGGGTCGCCAGTTGCGCCACTGTGGCAGCGATTTTGCGGAACGAAGCCAAACTGGGGGGTTCTGGGGGCGGTCGCAGTGGTCGGGCGGACATTGTGTTTCTGGATCCTCCGTCTCCTCTGGAGAGGGAATATGTCCGGCATGGGAGGCGATTGGGTGAGTGGGGCTTCGGTCGCAATTGCCCAACATTCGGTGCGGTACGAGATCCCGGGGAGCTGTGCGACGTGATTTCGATTCGAACCCAATTTCGTGTTAAAACGTTTGGTTTGTGATTGTTGCGAGGGGCTTGACAGGAGATGTGCGCGGACGGCTTGTGCATAATTGCGTAGTTGATCCATGAAATCTGTGGGCTGAGAAGAACTGATAGCGACAGGCTTGGAATCGGTTTTCGGCCGGAGGCGAAGGTTTTCGATTGTGCATAATTGTGCACGATTCCAACGTTTTTTCTCGGTGCACAGTGAGGCTCGCCGCGAGAAAACGAGGCTGGGCGAAACGTGGGCGGCGCTGGGATGTTGTGTTGCAGAACCTGGCAGTGTTGGATTCTTTGTCCGTGTCGTCAATGCTGGCCGCCGATGATCACGGCAATCTTCTGATCTTCTTGGATAACTGGAGCCGGCGACTGTTTCTCGCACAAGGGATTCCCTCCTGATTCCAGATTTAACACGCGGAGCGACGAAATTCGGCTCTCGGAATGTGGAACTGACTGAAAAGAATGGGATTACCTAAAAAAAGGCTTGGTCACTCTGGCGGTATCTATATACAATGAGAGCCGTGGCCGCGATTACGGATCAGGTGGTTGATTTCTATAACGCGCTGTTCTTGAAGGTCTTTTTCGAGTCATTTAGCGCTCGGATTCAGGACCGACGTCGGCGTGACGCGGTCCGATTCCAGATTCTGGAGGCGGCTAGCGCGGCATCCCAGTCGCTGGAGCGGTTCTTTGTGAGCCAGCGGCTTTCTGATGGCCAGGTCGATTGCGTGCTTGGCTCGCTGGAGTTTGTCGGTGGCAGCCTGACGTTGGAACAGATTGCGAATCCTTATACTCAGCCTGAGACGGTTGTGGACGACCTGTTGAAGTTGCCAGCCTGTACAAACGCTCAGGACCGAGTCATCGAGGCGGACCAGATGGCTGTTTACCGGGTCGCTCTTTATTCCGTTGTGCAAGGCCTCATGCAGGTTGGGCCGGTGATGGGGGAATGGCAGCGGATCGGCTTTCCTGGCACTTTTGAACTTTCCAAGCGCGTGATTGCTCGTTTGAACGAAATCAGCGCGCAATTGGATGTACTGGGCAAGGCCGGGGCCGATGCGGTTGACGAGCGCTACGAACTGCAATATCGGGATTATTTGTCCCAGCGTTTTTATCGGATCGAGGCTGGCACAGTTAAGATGACAACTAACCTGTCGGTCGATATCCGTGAGTTATTTGTAATGCCAAACGTTCTTCAGCGAGCAGTGGATCCACTGGGGCCTGCGGCGGTGGATGACTCGACCGAGTTGATGCCGCTCTCACGAGCTAGAGAGGATCTGGCAAGCGCTTTCGGAACGAGTTCTCCGGGTGAGCGGAAGGCTGACGTCGGCGTGCCAATTCTCGATCAGGTCCGTAGGCAGTCGAGGAATGTGATCGTCGGCGCGCCCGGGAGTGGCAAATCAACTTTTCTCGAATGGCTCCAATTGAAGATGGCTTCCGCCGAAGAGGAGTTCTTGCAGGCTGGGCAACAGGGCATCCCTTTATTGCTTCGAGTGAGGCAAATGGACCCCAACAGTCTGCCAGCGGGGTCCGCGATGATCGAGAAGGCGACCGGTAGCAGGGATTTCGCCGCGTTGATGCCGCAGGGCTGGATTCACCGTCAGATGCCCCGAGGTGCGGTCTTGTTCATGCTGGATGGCCTGGATGAGGCTGACCCCACAATCCGTGATGCGCAAATTGTTCCGTGGTTTAGGGCAATTTGCGAGCGATATCCGTTGTGTTCCTATATCGTGTCATCCCGGCCCGTAGGCTACCCATCGGGCTTGCTGCGCAAGCTCTCCTTTTCGGAGTGCGAGCTTCTCGATTTCACCGAGGCGCCGACGCTGGAGTATGCCCGCCACTGGTGCACTGCGATTCGTCTGGCCCGGAACGAAGCCGTTGCAGAGTCCCGGCGCGAGGGCGCAAATGACGGGGATCGAATCGTAGCCGGGTTTAAGGGGCATCCTTATATCGAGAGCCTAGCGCGAAATCCGTTGATGCTGTCGGCCATTTGTCTGGTTAATTATTTTGAGGGTGGGCAACTTCCGAAGGATCGCGCCGTCCTTTATAAGCTGTGCGTCGAAGGATTGCTGCATAACTGGGACCAGCGTCGTGGCATTCTTTCTGATTTCTCCCTGGAGGAAAAGGTTCGCGCCAGCCGAGAGGTCGCGTTGGAGATGCAAGCCAGCGACCGTGCGGAGTGCGATCTCGGTAAGGTGAGTGACGTCTTCTCTTCGGTGTTGAAGGATTCCTAGCGGGCCGCTAGTTTGTTGGAACATGTTCGTTATAGGACCGGCCTGTTGTTAGAACGTCGTCCCGGCGTTTTCGCTTTCGCACATCTGACGTTTCAAGAATACCTTGCTGCGTGCGCCTTGTATGCCGGGAACCAGTCAGGCGTGGATGCCGAACACGTCATCCGAGCGCATCAAGATCCGCGGTGGCAAGAGGTAATTGCTCTTTACTGCGGGGTTGTGCCTGCGCCCGTCGCAAGAGTAGTCATTGAGGAGTTGCTGACAATCGACGCGGTGGCGGCCGGCCTGATTGCCGAGGTGTATCTATCCGCCGGTCCTGAGCTAGCGCAGGAGGTCGAGTTGAGACGAAGGATAATACAGGCGGTCGCGCAAAAGCCTGGCAACGTGGGGGCTGCCCTAGGCAGGTTTCCCGAGGAAGAAGTTGCGCCCATAGCGAATGAAACTGTGGGGAGAACTGTTTGCAGTGGCTGGAGCGAGGTCCTATATTGGCTTATAAATCACCCAGACTCGGTCGATGTGGATCGGGTTGCCGACAGGCTTCGGAACCGATCGGGGATCTCCGACTGGGCAGTCGCCGACTTGAACTACCTTGTACATTTTTTTGGCGACAGCGACGTCCTTTTGGAAGTCGCGAAGGATTTCGCGCTTTATGCTACTCCCCATCCCAGCGGAACCGGCACGCAGGCCGAAACGTCTGTAGGAGGGCTGTTGTCTCGCTCGAAAGGGTCTGCCCCAAATTCCGGCGCAGATGCCGCCCTCCTCGAGGCGCTCAGAGCGATGGTGACGTCTCCTTAGGTGTTTAGTAGCTTTGGGACCTCAGGAGAAGGCTGGGTGCCCAGTCGCACGATATGGCCGGAATGCGCTCCGCTCGTTCAGCAACTGCTACAACGACTGCGACGGCGTGAGGGCCGCGTAGAGGCCGGGTTATTGTCGAAGTGGTTCGATTCGATCAACAAAAGGTATGGATATCAGCCAGCCGAGGAGCCCGCGAAGAGCCGCCCACGCAAGGTAACCAGAAAGAAGCGATAGGAGAATAGCAGACGTGTCAACGGAGCCCAAGATTTCTACGGCATTCGAGTCATTTTTCGCGGGGGCCGACCCGGACGAGAAGCGGGAAGCCATCGTCATTTATCAGGCCCCTGCGCCGAGTGCGCCTCGGGTGAGAGGCCGGCTTCGTGAATTGAAGGGTCGGTTGGATGCGATCAAAGCTAGCGCGGCTGCTCAGAAGCCTATCCAGAGGAGTCTGTTCGAGAGTTATCAAAAGGCCGTGGGCAAGCCGAAGTCGGGCGGTGCGGCGTTGACCACTTCGCCGATCGGTAAAAATACGCTGCCGATTTCGAAGATTGATGTCACTCAAAAGACTCTGCCCCTATTGGCTCAGCAACCAAACGTCGTCGCCGTCCTGCCGAATCTGCGCGTAAAGCTGATTCAGCCGAAAGGACTGGCTTACGAGGCTCCTGGAAAGAAAGAGGCAAAGGACGGCCTCACGTGGGGGCTGAAGCATCTCGATATTCCGAAGATCTGGGAAAAGACGAGAGGCGAGAACATCAACGTCGCGGTGTTGGATACCGGAGTTCATGGAAAGCACCCGGCGCTCGATGGGCGCGTAAAGGCATTCCTGATCGTCGACCCGTTGGGTAACCGAATCTCGACCAACCTGTCGTTTGACGCCGACCAGCACGGCACACATGTCTGCGGAACCATAGCGGGAGGGAAGACTGCTGACGGCATCTCAATCGGTGTAGCGCCCGAGGCCAATCTTTTCGTGGGCGGCGTTCTGGTTGGAAACGCGACGCTGGTGACTCTGCTAGAGGGGATCTCCTGGGCGGTAGAAAAAGGCGCCGATATCGTCAGCATGTCGTTGGGGTTTCCGTACTATGAGCCGCTGTTTTCGGAGCTATTCCGGTCACTTATCGAGTACGGCGTATTGCCGGTTGCAGCGATCGGTAACGAGAATTATGGAAATAGCAGCTCTCCAGGCAATGCGCACAATGCTCTTTCGGTGGGCGCGGTGGAGAAGTACGCCAGCAATAAAGATCGACGTGGCCTTCTTTAGCAGCGGCGCAAGCTTCGTTTTCCCCGGAGAAGTAAACACGCTGCTGACCAAGCCGGACGTAGTGGCACCGGGAGTCCACGTGTACTCTGCCATCCCGCCGGCGAACCGCCCTGACGGTGTTTATGAGTACGCTTACTTCGACGGAACTTCCATGGCTACGCCTCACGTCGCCGGGATAGCGGCGCTCCTGATGGCGGCTAAACCGACGGCTCCGGTGAATGAGATAGCGGAAGTTATTAAGAGCACAGCCAACCACCCAGGGGGCAACGAGAAGCGTCCGGATAACCGGTGGGGACATGGTATCATTCGGCCAGTGGAGGCTTTGCAGGCCCTTCTGTCATGAGAGCTGTCGCGGCCAAAAACGATCGGAGCGGACATCCGCCGTCGGGCAAGATCAGTCAGGAGTTCTCCGCGCGGCTGGCACGGCTCAAGCCTACGGATAAAATTCGCGCCGTTGTTCTTCTTCGCCTGCCGGAAACTAACGGAAAATCGTCTGGCGCGCGCCCTACACGCGAAGAGCGGCGTGCTGCCATTGACAGTGTTCTTAGCTCGGCTAGTGTGGGCCTGCGGGAGATCGACGAGATTCTGAAGTGCTTCAACGGGCGGCGATTATCGGAGCAGCCATCAGCCCTCGGCACCATTGGCGTCGAAACTACCGCCGCGGGGATTTCCGCTTTGACGGAGTCGGATCACGTTAAGGCTGTCTTAGAGGACCAGGCTCTTTCTTTGGTGCGTTGATAGGGCCCGATTTTGCTGGCGCTCTTCTCTGCCTCAACAGCTACTGCTTCCAATTTCCAATAGGGATGAACGGCGCCTATTAGTGTGGACGCTTCCATCTATTTGTCTGCCCCAAGGAGTGTCTACACGTACTGATAGGCGACGAGCGGCATGAAGTCGGCGAACTGGTCAGAAAGAATCAGCTCATCGAGGAGTTTGGCGGCTTGAGCGATGTTTGGCCGCCCGGACAATTTCTTCGCTTCTTCCGTGATCACTTCCCTCACCAGCTCAGGAGTGATGATCTTGCCCGTATCGGTCTTGGCCCGGTTGTGCAGCCACTGCCAGACCTGCGCGCGCGAAATCTCAGCCGTCGCGGCGTCTTCCATCAGGTTGTAGATCGGGACGCAGCCCAAGCCGCCGAGCCATGCTTCCAGGTATTGCAGGGCGACGTCAATATTCCAATGCAAACCGCGTTCGGTAATGGGGCCTTCGGGAACCTTTAATAAGTCCTCCCCATTTACCTTTACTTCTTCGCGGAGCACACCGAGCTGATTGGGGCCTTTGAACCCCTGGAAAATTTCGGCCGCGATGGGGACCAGCCCGGGATGTGCGACCCAGGTTCCGTCATGTCCGGCGCGGACTTCGCGGAGCTTGTCCTGTCGCACTTTTTCGAGTGCAGCGTCATTGGCCGCGGGGTCATTTTTAATGGGAATCTGTGCCGCCATCCCGCCCATAGCGTGGGCGCCGCGCTTGTGGCAGGTCTGGATCAGCAGGTCCACGTAGGACTTCAGAAAATGCCGGTCCATCGTGACTAGCGAGCGGTCGGGCAGGATGCAATCGTTTCGACTGCGAAATTTCTTGATGAAGCTGAAGATGTAGTCCCAGCGCCCGCAATTGAGGCCGAGCGAGTGGTCCCGCAACTCGTAGAGAATCTCGTCCATCTCGAAGGCAGCGAGAATGGTTTCGATGAGCACGGTGGCACGAATCGAGCCGTGGGGAATTTCGAGCTCCTGTTCGGAGAAGGTGAAGACCTCGTTCCAGAGCCGCGCCTCGAGATGGCTCTCCATCTTTGGCAGGTAGAAGCAGGGGTACTTGCCTGAAGCGAGCAGCGTGGCGGCGTTGTGGAAGACGTAGAGTCCGAAGTCGAAGAGCGACCCGGACATAGGCTCGCCGTTGAGCGTCGCGTGGCGCTCGGGAAGATGCCAACCTCGCGGGCGTACGAACAGGATCGCCGGAGTCGGACCAACCTTGTAGTCTTTTCCTTCGGGCGACCGGAAGTCGATGGTGCCGCGGATCGCATCGCGAAGATTGATCTGACCTTGCAGGAGGTTGTCCCAGGTGGGAGTGGAGGAGTCCTCGAAGTCGGCCATGAAGACTTGTGCGCCGGAGTTGAGCGCATTGATGATCATTTTGCGGTCGACCGGTCCGGTGATCTCGACGCGGCGATTTTCCAGCCCTGGCGGAATCGGAGCGACCTTCCAGGCACCGTCACGCACGGCCTGTGTCTCGGCCAGGAAATCGGGCTTTCTGCCGGCAGAGAGGTCGCGCTGGCGTTCGACGCGGCGTGCCAGGAGTTCCTTGCGGGTGGCGCCGAAGCGGCTTTCGAGCGCGCCGAGGAACGCAAGCGTTTCGGGGGTCAGGATCTCGCCGTAAGCGGGGGAGACCGGAGCATTGATTTGGATGGGCATGGAATCTTTATCTATTCTGCACGATTTACGGCTGGCTGCGCAGCAGCCTTTGTGAGTTCGGCGTTGTGGGAACTTACCGCTCCCTTAACAGGCGCGGCTTCGGTAACCGTCGCTCTCTATTCGCTGCCTACGGGCGATCTAACAATCCGCGGACCCGCAGCCACGCTTCGAGACGGCGCGGCCAGCTCGACAGCACCGGGTCGTTCAGCGCCAGACCCACTCCATGCGGTCCGTTCTGGTAGAGATGCAATTCACCTGGCACGCCCGCCTGGCGCATGGCGAGGAAGAAATCGATACTGTTCTCGGCCGGCACCGTCTTGTCGCCGTCAGTGGTGAAGAGGAACGTCGGAGGCGTCTGCGCGGTCACCTGGAGTTCGCTCGAAAGGCTGCGGGCAAGATCCGTGTCCGGATTGTCGCCGAGCAGATTTCTCTTCGATCCCAGGTGCGTCTTGGCGCCGACCAACGTGATCACCGGATACGCGAGAATCATGAAGTCCGGCCGGCTGCCGGCGCGATCGATCGGATCGGCGGCATTGGGATCGCCGGCATCAAAGTGCGTACCGGTGGTCGAGGCCAGGTGTCCGCCGGCGGAGAAACCCCAGATGCCAATGCGGTTGGGTACGATCCCGTATTCCGCTGCGTGCGAACGGACGTAGCGGATGGCTCGTTGCGCATCGTGCAACTCGACGGGATGATGATATTTGGGTCCGAGCCGGTACTGCAGCACGAATCCGGCGACGCCGCGGGCATTCATCCATTTAGCGACGTCGGTGCCTTCTTTGTCCATCGACAGGTGGGCGTACCCTCCGCCTGGACAGATGATGACGCCCGTCCCGGTAGTGATTTGATTTTTGGGGGCGAAAACCGTGAGCTTGGGGACATCGATGTCAGCGGTCCCCTGCGCTCCAGGCGCAGGACCGTTCCACAACGGGATGGTGGGCGGAACGGTTGCGGGAACCTGCGCCAGCGCCACCATACAAAAGAGAAAAATCGTCAGTTTCTTCATGGGGCGTTCTTCATTCGATTCGCAGCTTGAGAATGGTGAGCGAATGTTTCGGAAAGGTATAGCTGAAGCCGTTGTCGTTGAGCGAAATGTTGGCTGTCTTAATGGATGGCCGGACCTTTTTATCGTCGCCGAACGTGTGCGTCGTCTTCAGATCGGAGTGGTTCAGTTCCCAGATGCCAACGGCATTCGCAAAGGTTCCGGACGAACTGATAATCCGGGCTGCGATATCGCTCTTTTCGCTCCGGTTCAGCACATTGAGATAGACCTGACGTGATTTCGCATCGTACGTGGAAGAGACGTCGAGGTACTTTAAGGAGCGTCCTCCGTCAGGCTTGTACTCAGGAGAATTCACCAGTACATCGAGCGACTGGTTGCCCTTCTGCCTCGAGTATTCGGCCAATGGGAAGTAGATGGTCTGGAGAAAGAGCCCGTCTTTATTGGTCATCATGGGTGCGATGACATTTACGAGTTGGGCTAAATTCGCCATCTTGACGACGTTAGCGTGACGGAAGAAAGAATTCATGAACATGCCCATGACGAGCGCGTCCTCGTAGTTGTAGACTTCTTCGAGCCGGGTCCTGGCCGTTTCGAATTCACTGCCTCCCCTGGCGCGATACCACACGTTCCATTCGTCAAAGGCGATGTAGATGGGGCGCTGCCGGGGAGTAGTCACATTAATGGCTTGGATCAGACCACCGACCACTTCGATCCGGTCATCAATATCGCGCGATGCGGCCAGAAACTTTTCGAAATTGTTGTCGGGATTTCCAATGTAGGTGTGCAGTGAAATATAATCGATTTCGGATTTGAGGTTCTCAAGAACCGTCCGGTTCCAGGTAACCCAATCCGAGCCGGCTCGAAAGTTCGACGAGCCCGAGGCGATCAGCTTGATGGAGCCGTCGGCGCGCCGCATGGCTTTGGCGGCTTCCAGCGCAAACTTGGTGTAATCCTCGGCGTTCTTATGGCCCAGTTGCCACGGTCCGTCGATCTCGTTGCCGAGGCCCCAGATTTTGACGTTATAGGGCTTGTCGCGGCCGTTCTTACGCCGCTGGCGTGCCCAATAAGTATCGGCTGATTCGTTCGTGTACTCCACCCACTGGCGCGCATCTTCGACTGTACCGAGGCCCGCATTGATGCAGATGTAGGGTTCGACGCCGATGCGTTCGCAGTAACGCAGGAAGTCGTCGGTGCCGAAGCGATTCGATTCGATATCGCCCCACGCGCCTTCACGGCGCGGCGGACGCTGGTCGCGGGGGCCGATGCCGTCTTTCCAGTTGTAGCCCGACGCGAAGTTACCTCCGGGCCAGCGCAGCACCGTTACGCCGAGGTCCTTAGTGGCCTGCATGACGTCCTTGCGGTAACCGTCGGCGTCGGCAAGAGGACTTCCTTCGTCCCAGATTCCGCCATAGATGCACCGGCCGAGGTGTTCGGTGAAATTGCCGAAAAGGTGGGGATCGACGTCCCCAATCACCCGGTCGGTATCGATTTTGATGTTGGCAGTCGGTTGGCCACCAGCTTGCGCGGCAAGTGCGAGAGCCAACAAGGCGCCATGAAGGCGATAGCAAGTCATTTGGAGGGGCACGTGACAGCATATCACTCTCCCGGTGTGTGCTCGAACGCACAAAGCCTTTCCTTCGTCGCCTACTAAGAAAGTAGGTGAATCGACGGGATGTGTTCAGGCTTGGCTTGCCCTTGCTGTTTCGGCCTCTGACCCACTGCACGGCGGAGTGGAGTTTCTCAGCCTGTGTTCGGTGCTACGTCTTCCAGGTCTGAGGAAAGCGCTCGAGTCGATGACGGATCGGCCGCGCAGGACAGTCTTCTCGATCGTCAAGGATACCCGGGAGGCATGCGAGAGTGCGGCGCCGGCCGGCGCGTAAAAAACCGAATAACCGTTTTGCAAACCGGAAATTAATGCTATGATTTCTTCGCATATCTCCCCATGAAAGGCGGCTGACATGTCGAAGAAGATTTGTTTTTGCGCAGACGGGACGTGGGATACTCCACAGAAGTCAACCAATGTGTACCTGCTTTATAAGGCGCTTTCCACGACTGCAACACAGGTGCCTTACTACGACGATGGAGTCGGGGCGACCGGCTTGCCCATCCAGCATCTGCTAGGCGGAGCTTTCGGCACGGGTTTGTTCCAGAAGGTAAAAGACGGCTACTCGAAGATCGCGCAGGTCTACGATCAGGACGACGAGATCTTCATTTTCGGATTCAGCCGCGGCGCCTATACGGCACGCAGCATCGCCGGAATGATTGCGATCTGCGGTCTGCCGACCGGGAATTTTAACCAGGAACTGGTCGACACCGCATTTCATGCGTATCGCAACCCAAATGAGCGCGCCGCACTATTGCCGCCGCTCGGTCTGTACAATGCGCAGATCAAGATGGTCGGGGTCTGGGATACGGTTGGGTCGCTGGGCATCCCGGGCGCGGTTTTTCAACTTCCCGATCCGCTGTACGGATTCCTGGACACAACCTTGCATCCCGACGTGCACAACGCGTACCAGGCACTGGCGATCGACGAGAAGCGGCGCGAGTTTCCGGCAACGCTTTGGACTTCGGCTCCTGGCCCTGGACAGATTTTGAGCCAGGTCTGGTTTGCCGGCGTGCACAGCGACGTGGGAGGTAGCTATCCGGAAACCGACCTCTCGAATATCACGCTGAGTTGGATGCTAACCAAGGCCGCGGCGCTCGGCGTAGAACTGGATCCGGCCGCAGTTGAGTTGTACCCATCGTTGCCGGTGGACGCTAAACTGGCGATCGGCATGATCCATGAGTCCTGGAACCTGGGCTGGGGATTATGGGAGCACCGTCCGATTCAACCGAACGCGACGATCAGCAATTCGGTGGCGGTTCGAATCGCGGAGGTGGCGGGCTACCGGCCACCGAATTTGCATATCGACAGCTCTGAGCTCGACCCGACTTACGGAATCGAAAACGTGGTGGCGAGTCCCGGGATAGCTGTCGCAGCGGGCGGGCCCACTACCTGACTACTTCAATAAGACGGCATCAACGTGCACGGTGGCGGCTAGCCTCACGAGGCCTGCGTCAAAGGTCACGAGTTTGGCTTGCACGGCGTGGCTGACCGCCAAGAGATAGCAGTCGCCCAAAGCTTTCGGCGAGGAAGTACGCGCGACAGGCACCGTCGCGAGTCTGAATAGCGAGTCGACTTCGGCTGGTTCCTGACAGAACGCTACGTGAGGATCGCGAAGCCACTGATCGTAAACTTGCCAGGCGGCTTGTAGCGTCATGCAGTTGTCGCCCATGGCTGCGCGGGTCGTCAATAATCGCAGGATACCGACTTGTGTAATACGGCACAAATAGACTTGGTCATCCCTCAATGAGCGGTACCATCCCCAGGCGGATGCGGATTGGCTATGGCCGTCAGCGCTTAGCGCGAACCAGACGTGGATGTCAGCCAAATATGAGGTCGTAAGGATTCTCTGTGTTCAGGGCCAACGGACCGAGTTTGCCCTTACACCGAATGGGAGGCCCAGTCATCCGGGTACCCTTCCGTTTGGGCTTAAACTTCTCTTCGACAGACATTAGGATGAGGGAGCGGATCGAGACCTTCTCACGGGCCGCCCGCTGACGGAGCGTGGAGTAGAGTTCGTCTGGAATGTCGATCGTGGTGCGCACGCTCATGCCATAATTGTGGCACCGTTTACGCGCGGAGGCGAATCCAGGAGATCATCCGGCCGGCGGCTTCGCGATCACGCCGGAAGGAGTGATACTTCTCGGGCTGGCACTTGGTGCATTCGCCGTCGAGGGAGATATTCTCGTGTTCCACCCCCGCCGCTTCCAACTGTCTTGCGTTAATCGCGCGAAGGTCCAGATGCACCCGTCCCGCCGAGATTACGCCAAACTCTCGCGCGACTTCGGGTCCAACTTCGAAACAGCAGGGTCCAATCGACGGACCGATTGCGGCACGCAGATCTTCCGGTCGCGTGCCGAACTCGGAGGCCATGGCACGAATTGCCGCTGGCACGATCGAGCCTGCGGTCCCACGCCATCCCGCATGTACGGCGGCGACAGCGCGGCGTACCGGATCGGCTAGCAGGATAGGGACACAGTCGGCTGTCTTGACGCCGATGGCGATGCCGGGTGTGTTCTCCATTAGTGCATCGGCTGGTTCGGGCCGGGCAGGCTTTCCGTGATTTGCAATCACGCAGGTCGAGTGAACCTGATGAATGGTCACGATATCGGGCGGAGACATCGAGTGGCGGGTACCAAATTGGTATTCAAGGAAGTTCAGGGAATCGAGCGGCAAGCTTGGGGACACCTATATTCGGGGTAGCTACAAAGAAGAAGCAGGGTGAGCTAACTCCCACCCTGCAAAATAGACTAAAGTCTGTTGTACGTTATGCACCAGCAGCGGATGTCCGCCTGGACTGGAAACATTCCCTGCAGAAAACCGGACGTCCCTGGGTTGGCCGAAATGGCACCGTGGTCTCACGCCCACATTGCGAACATGCCGTATGGGTCTCCGTTCGCGCATGAGCAGAGCCGTTTGAGCCCTGCTTTTTGGTTTTACAAGCCTTGCAACGCTTTGGCTCGTTCTTGAAGTTCTTATCGTGGAAAAATTGCTGCTCTCCCGCCGAAAAAACGAACTCCCCACCACAATCAATACACTTTAGTGCACGGTCCTGAAACTGTTCCATCGGCTGCTCCTGCCGAACCCTGGGGACGCCTGGGTCTCTTGCTTACTCGACTTCGCGTCGAGTCTTTTTACGGTTTCGTTTTCGAGCCAAGGCTTGCTTGACCCGCTTCTTTTCACCCGGCTTCAGGTAGAAAGAGTGCCGTTTGACCTCTTTGATGATGTCTTCCTGCTGCACTTTTCTCTTGAACCGGCGGAGTGCGTTTTCTAATGTTTCGCCCTCCTGCAGTTTTACTTCTGCCAAACTGTATACACCTCCCAACCCTCAGCAAATTTACCCCTGGACCATTCCCTACACTCCGGGAAGGTTCAATAAACAAGGTACTGATATCATATGGGGTTGACCAACAAAGTCAAGCCCTAATTTCTTAATAACCGTTTACCATCCAGGTTCAGCAAGCCGAAAACACGCCCAATAAGGAGCAACGTTATGGAGAATGTATTGGCAATCCTGCTGGCAGGAGGCTTGGGCGAGAGACTCTATCCGCTCACCCGGGAAACCGCGAAACCGGGCGTGCCGTTCGGCGGCGTATACCGCATCATCGACTTCACCCTCTCGAACTGCATCAATTCACACGTCCGCAAAATATTGATTCTAACACAGTTTAAGTCTCTCGAACTGAACCGGCATATTCGCCACGGCTGGAACATCCTGTCGCCTGAACTGGGCGAGTACATCGAGATCATTCCTCCCATGAAGCGGGCGGGCGAAGCCGACTGGTATCTCGGGACGGCCGACGCGGTATTCCAGAACATCGCCAGCATCGAGAGCGAGCGGCCCGATCAGATCCTGATCCTGGGTGCCGACCACATTTATAAGATGAATTACAGCCACATGATCGGCGTGCACCGTTCCAGCAAGGCGTGCGTCACCGTCGCCACTACCCAGGTGTCGCCAGAGGAAGCCTCGCGGTTTGGCGTCGTACAGATGGGTCCGAACGGCCGCATCGCCGGCTTTGAGGAAAAGCCCAAGCACGGCAATCCGATCCGATCGGCATTCAATCCGGAGAAGGTGAGCGCGTCCATGGGAATCTACGCTTTCGATGCCAAGGTTCTGCTCGAAGAATTGAGACGGGACGCCGAAAACCCGGATTCCTCGCATGATTTCGGGAAAGACGTCATTCCTGCCTGCCTGGCGCGGGGCCGGAACGTCGCCGCCTACGATTTTGTCGACATGAACGCAAAGAAGGCCACCTACTGGCGCGACGTCGGCACTATAGACGCTTTTTACGAGGCCAATATGGATCTGTGCGCCGTTACGCCCGAGTTCAATCTCTACGACGAGAACTGGCCGGTCCACGTGCGGAGCATGCAGCAACCGCCGGCGAAATTCGTATTTGCCGATCGGGACGTGAGAATGGGAATCGCGATCGACTCCATCGTCTCGGCCGGATGCATCGTTTCCGGAGGACGGGTGTTGCACAGCGTCCTGTCGCCGGGCGCGCGGGTGCACAGCTACAGCGAAGTGGAGCACTCCATTCTGATGCCTAATGTGCAGGTTGGGCGCTACAGCCGCGTGCGCCGGGCAATTCTCGATACCGGAGTGAACCTGCCGCGCAACAGCGTCGTGGGCTTCGACCCGGAAGCCGATCGGGCAAAAGGCTATCTGATCAGCGAAGGAGGCGTGACAGTGGTGCCCGCACAGCCGTGATAGGCTGGCGAATTCATGACTCACGCCGCTTTCGACCTCACCGCAGCCGCCCACGACGAAATGGTTCACGAGGGATTTGCTCCCGACTTTCTGCCTGGAACGGCTGAGCAAATCGCCGGACTCCGCCGGTTGCCAGCAGCTGCTCCGTCAGACGGGGTAATCGACTTGCGCGACTTGCTCTGGTCGTCCATCGACAACAACAGTTCGCGCGATCTCGACCAGATCGAAGTCGCCGAGCGCGTCGACGGCGGGATTCGCGTACGGGTGGGAATTTCCGACGTCGACTTCCGCGTGGCGATGAACACTCCCATCGATCAGCACGCTGCCTCGCAAACTACCAGCGTCTACACCGCGGTCCAGACTTTCCCGATGCTGCCGGAGGAGCTTTCGACGGACCTGACTTCGCTCAACGAAGATAGCGACCGGGCTGCGATCGTGATCGAGTTCGTGGTTGCGCCGGACGGAACCTTCACGCAACCGAAGATCTATCGCGCTATCGTCCGCAACAAGGCTCAGCTGACTTATAGCGGTGTAGGGGCGTGGCTCGAGGGGACGGCGCCTGCTCCGCCGAAAGTCGCGGCATCAGCTGACCTCGCCGCGCAGTTGAAACTGCAGGACGAGGCTGCGATGGCGCTACGCGACCAGCGGCACCGGCTGGGCGCGCTCGAATTCGATCGTCCCGAACCGCAGGCCGTCATACAGAACGGAAACGTTCGCGATATCACTGCCACGCACCGGAACCGCGCCAATGATCTGATCGAAGATTTTATGGTCGCGGCCAATGAGGTGATGGCATGCGCCCTGCGGGATAAGGGCCGTTCGGCGATCCGACGCGTGGTCAAGACTCCGGAGCGCTGGCCCCGAATCGTGGAGTTAGCCGCGCAACATGGCCAGAGACTTCCGTCCGAACCGGATTCCGGGGCGCTGAACATGTTCCTGCAACACCAGCGCACGGCCGATCCGGTGCATTATCCGGACCTGTCGCTAGCCGTAGTGAAGTTGATGGGGCCCGGTGAATACGTGCTCTCGCGGGTGAATGATGAGGGCCAGGGCCACTTTGGCCTGGCCGCACACGACTACACTCACTCGACTGCGCCGAATCGCCGCTTTGCCGACCTGGTCACCCAACGGCTGATCAAAGCCGCGTGGGTTGGGCATCCGGCGCCCTACACCGACACTCAACTGGATGCCATTGCCAGAAACTGCACCCTGAGGGAGGATGGCGCGCGTAAGGTCGAGCGGACGATGCTCAAGCGCGTAGCGGCGGTGGCGTTGCGGGACCGCATCGGCCAAACCTTCCAGGCCGTGGTCACGGGTGTGACGCCCAAGGGAGTCTTTGTGCGCATCCAGCATCCGCCGGTGGAGGGACGGGTGATGCGCGGAGAGCAGGACATGGATGTGGGCGACCAGGTCCGCGTCAAACTGCTGCACACGGATCCGCGGCAAGGGTTCATTGACTTCGGGAGAGCCTGAGCGTCGATAGCGGGCTTTTCAATAGCTGTCGAGCAAAGCGCTGCTTTGATGCCCGACCGGCTGGCGGACCGAACGGTACGCGTTGTGCTCGGTGAACAGCCACTGCGCGGTCTCCCGCATCGAAGTAAGCCTCTCGCGAAGCTGCTGCACTGAGCGCAGACTTTCCCGTTCCCGTTCGCTACGAACCTGCAATGCAGTTTCGCTCAAACCATCGTCTGGAGCCGCGGCGAATTCGAGACGGTAGGGGGCAGTCGAATCAAGCCCATAGATCCACTCGAAGATGGCTTCAGTGCGCGGCATGTGAAATTTGGACGTAATAATGAGCAGCCGCCTCCAGCCGAGCGGATCCGTAAGCTGAACGCGAGAGAAATACGCGTTTCCGATGGTGTCATAGGAGGTGGTTTCGCAGAAGATGCGGCCGGCGCTGATTCCATGAGCGAGGAGATAGCCCGCGCCCGCGTGCGATTCGGTCAACATGCGCCCGGCATCGAAGATCGCGGGACGGTGGGTGGTCCAGGCGCTCAGCGGAACCATCGGCTCACCGGACTGTTTGGCGAGCGCTAAATCGAAACGCCGCTTCGCGTATTCCGGCAGTTCCCCGCAGGCGCGCACACCGCCGCCGAGGATCAGGATGGCATCGTATTTCATTTGGACGTAAATTTCCTTATCAGACCTCGCATGACCCGTTCGGTCGCCGTGCCGAAGGGTTGGTCGGTAGTCAGATAGGTCCAGGTTGCGCCGCGTTGTGAGGGGTCCAGGCCGGTCGATCGGGCACGCTCCAGCCGGTCGGCGATCTCCGGATCCAATCGATCCTCCAATTCCCGGTAGAGGGTATCGACGCCTTTCATGTATTCATATAGAGGCTCGCGGAAGCTCAGCGAAGTCCACACGATGTCCGATTTCAAATCAGCTACAGACGCCAGGTACTCGCTCCAGAGGTCATCAATAGTGGTCAGCGCCACCAGTCTCTCCTGTTCGGATGCCGTGGGCTCTTCACCGGTGAGGATTTTCTGCCTGCGGTCCTGCAGTTTCCGGCGCTGGCCCTCAATCACCGCCTCGTAGCGGTTGAGCAGACGGCGAATGTCGAGGTTCTGGCCTTCTACGCGGCGTTGCGTGCCTTCGATATCCCGCACGCCGGTGCAGCCGTAGCGCACCATGAGGTCATCCTGCGCGGAAACGAAGAATTGCGACGAGCCCGGATCTCCCTGACGGCCGGCGCGGCCGCGCAACTGGTGATCGATGCGGCGGCTCTCGTGACGATTCGTGCCGATCACGTGCAGACCGCCGAGTGCCGCGACGCCCTCGCCGAGCTTGATGTCGACGCCGCGACCTGCCATGTTGGTCGAAATGGTAACGGCACCGCGTTCGCCGGCACGGGCAATGATGGCGGCTTCCTGCTCTTCGTTCCGGGCGTTCAGGACCGCATGCGGAACATCGGCCAGACGCGCCGACATGCGCTCCGATTCTTCTACGCTGGCCGTACCCACCAGGACCGGTTGCGCATCCGCATGTAGTGCTCGAATGGCTTCAAGAACTGCCCGCTCCTTCTCTTCGCGGGTGCCGAACATGACATCGGGCCGGTCCTGCCGGATGATTGGCCGGTTGGTAGGGATGACTTCGACGGCGAGACCGTAAATCGTCTGGAACTCGCCGGCCTGGGTTGCAGCCGTGCCAGTCATGCCACAGAGGTGCTCGTAGTGGGCCACGAAATTCTGCAGCGTGATGCTGCCGAGGACTCGTCCCTGCTGCTTGAGCGTGAGCCGCTCCTTGGCCTCGATGGCGGTTTGCAGGCCTGCAGGCCAGCGGCGGTCGGGAGCGATGCGTCCTTTAAACGAGTCGACGGATTCGATGCCCTTGGCGGTGACCACGTAGTCGACATCGCGATGCAGCAGGTTGTGGGCGTGGATGGCGTCGATGATCGCAGTATAGAGTTCGAAGTTCTCTTCCGCGTAAAGATTACCGCACCCGAGCGCCGATTCGATCACGCGCGCGCCTTCGTCCGTGAGAGAGATGTTGCGCCCATATTCGTCCAGGCCGAAGTGGACGTGCCGGGTGAGTCGGCGCGCCACGCGGTCGGCGCGCTGTGCGAGATTCTCCTCGTTTCCCGCGCCACCCGCCAGCACCAGCGGGATGCGCGCTTCGTCGATCAGGATGGAGTCCACTTCGTCGATCAGGGCGGCGTGGAAACGACGGTGAACCTGCTCTTCGAGAGAGAGCGCCACCTGGTCGCGGAGATAGTCGAAGCCGGCTTCATTGGCGGTCGAGTAAGTTACATCGCAGGCGTAGGCGAGTTTGCGCTCGCGATTCGGCATTTCCTGCTGGATGCAGCCGACGGAGAGCCCTAACATCCGGTAAATCCCGCCCATCCAGGCAGCGTCGCGACGGGCGAGGTAGTCGTTTACCGTCATTACATGAACACCGCGCCGGGTGCGTGCCAGCCAGGCTACCGCGGGAACGGCAGCAAGGGTCTTCCCCTCTCCGGTCTGCATCTCGGCGATACGGCCTTCCGCCATCGCCAGGGATCCCTGTAACTGAACGTCGAACATATCGAGCCCGGCGGCCCTGCGCGCTGCGACTGCGGCCGCGGCGATTGCATCTGTGAGCTCGACGGCGCTTTCGAAGGCTTGCGTGAGGGCCGGGCCGGGCAGACGATCGAATTCAGCGCGCTTCCGGTTGATCGATTCGATCTGGCGCGGTCTCGGATTGGCCAGCCCGAGGCTCTTCTCGAATAACGAATGCAGGAACCCGGTCATGACTGCGCACAGTATCGCATACGCGGACGACTGCTACGCAGCCGGCGCAACTGGAAAGGTCCAAAGTCCGGACGCTACTACGGGCCGCGCGGACCGACCGGAAAGATTGATCGGCTAGCTACTTGGCGGCGCAAAACACCGCTCCCTCACAGTCGCGGCCCGGTAAGTGCATGAATATACGTAGACACGTTTCTGAGCCGCGCGCGTTAGCAAGGGGTTTTTGCGCCTTCCTGACGATATTTGCGCCGAGAAGTAGCTAGAGCCTGTCACACAAGGGGAATAACTATTAAAGATTAGTAACTTATTGAAGTTAGTAAAACCGTTCGAACCATGTTACATGCACTTCGGTGTCACTTATAAGCACTTCGATAAGAAAATTATGGCACGCTAAGGGCAAGGCGTATTCTGAGATCAACTTATATGCTTCGGGTCCAATCATGGCGTAACTGGCGGAGGTGGGTAGCTGCATCCGTCATGATCGTTCCTCTGGTCTTTGCCGCCTCGGCGTTCTGGCAGGCGTCGCAAGCGCGGCGACTCGCAAACGGTGTTGTTCAGACCGACTCCAATTTTCGATTCGTGTCGGTTGCACTCGATTCTTCGCCCGCCTCCGGTGTCGAGCCCGTAGGGTCGCCGGCCGCCTTCGTCGATTTTGCGGACTACCAGGGTCGTTTGTGGATGAGCGGACCGGCGGGTCTGTACGGCTGGGATCGGGACGGCGCCCTCGCCGCGAAATACCGGCCAGGCCTGGAATTGCCGGCCGTCGAACTGGCAGGTATGTCGCAGGGTTTTGACGGAGGGCCGAAGTTATTCATCGCAACCCAAGGCGACGGGCTTCTGGAGTTCGACGGGCATGTCATACGAAATATCCGTCCGGCGGACGCGGCGGCGCGCAAAGTGACGTGCGTTCTCGCGCTGAAAACTGGACGCGTGATATTCGGGACAGAAAGACGCGGCGTGCTGGTATTCGACGGTCACACTCTTACACCGTTCAGTGCCTCACTGGCAACCGAGCACGTGACGGCTCTAGCCGGAACGGAGGGCGATCTTTGGATCGGAACATTAGCTCATGGCGTCTGGCATTCGTACGCCGGACAACTCGATCACTTCAACGCACCCGACGCGCTGCCGGACCCTCAAGTTCTGTCGCTCGCGTCGCAGGGTGATGACGCGTGGATCGGGACGCCATTGGGCGTGGTTGAATACCGGTCCGGTAAAAGGACGCGAGTGCTGGCCGGTGGGTACTTTGCCCGTGCGATGGAGGCGGACCGAGATATTTTGCGGGTAGGAACTGAGGACGAGGGGGTCTTCGAGTTGCCGCTGAGTGGCGATCGCAGGGACCGGGACGCGGGCTCAACGGAACCGCTCTCAGGGACCGTTGAGCGGGTCCGGTCACTCGAAGGCGGCGTGTTTGCCTTAACGACTAGCGGATTGTTTGTGAAACACGGCACGGGATGGACCCGGGCGATTTCCAATCCCGGCGCGGTCTTGTCCGACCGGAACATCGCGGCTCTCGCAACGGATGCGGCGGGACGTCTATGGGTCGGATACTTCGACAGGGGCCTCGATATTGTCGACGGTGCGCTCGATCGCGTGACACATCGCGAGGACGAGCAGGTTTTCTGCGTCAACCGCATTGTACCCGCGCCGGACGAACAGCGCGTCGCGGTGGCGACGGCTAACGGGCTAGTCATGTTCGATGCGAGCGGTACGGTGCGGCAGGTGCTGGGACGCGGGCAGGGCCTCACTCCGGGGCTCATCGCCGACCACGTGACAGACGTCGCGTTCAGCGGCAACACCATGATCGCCGCGACACCGGCGGGCATTTCGTTCGTGGAGCGGGATGGCATTCGCAGCATCTTCGCGTTCCAGGGCCTGGTCAATAATCACGTTTACACAATCGCGGCGGATGGCGACCGGTTGTTTGCGGGAACGCTGGGAGGGCTGTCGGTGATCGAGAGCGGCATGGTTCGCTCGAGTTACACGACGGCGAATTCGCACCTGCGGCACAACTGGATTACCGCGCTCGAGAAAGTGGATGGCGAGTGGTTCGCGGGAACCTACGGAGCCGGCGTGGTGGCTCTCGATGCACAGTCTGACTGGCACAGTTTCCCTGACTTGCCAAAGGATTTGATCGTGAATCCAAATGCCCTGGCGTTGAGCCCGACCCGACTCTATGCCGGTAGTCTGGGTGACGGACTCTACGTTTACGAGCGGGCGCAAAAAAGGTGGTGGCGTGCGGTGGTGGGGCTTCCGTCGCTCAATGTGACGGCGATGGTAGTGAAGAGTGGATATCTGTACGCCGGAACGGACAACGGGCTGGTCCGCATCCCTGAAGAGAGGGTCCGATGAAACGGCTCCTGGCGTTGGGATTCAATCTGGCATTTTCCACGATCTGCTCGATCGCGAGCTCGGGGATCGCGTTTGGCGACGCAGGCGTACTCGTCCCGGAAGGCCGCCAGCAGCCCGATCCGGCTGTCTTTTCGCTGGACGAGATGTCGATCAACATCGTCATCGACGGCGGCATGGCGCGCGTCAACATCCGCCAGATTTATGGCAGCCATAGCTACGCGATCACTGAGGGGCACTATGTTTTCGCCTTGCCGGAAGGAGCCACGGTCTCGGATTTCGCGGTCTGGGATGGGGTGACGCGGATTCCCGGAGTGATCCTGGAGCGAAAGCGGGCGGGCGAAATCTACGAACAGGCGAAATCGCAGGTGATCGATCCGGGTCTGTTACAGATGGGGGAGCGCGAAGCGGGCGAGGCGGCGCGCGGTAATGTGTTTTCGGCGAAGATCGTGCCGATTCCCGCGTTTGGCACCAAACGGATGGAGATCGAGTATTACGAGCCGGTCCGGGTGGAAAATTTTCAATCGCAGTTCGCAATACCGCTGCGTCCGGATGCGTACCAGGGCCTGGTCGCGGGCAAGTTGACGGTCAATTTCGAACTGCATTCGGAGTATCCACTGAGAACTTTTCAGGTCGCCGGCAAGTCGTATCCGCTCAAAATCACGGGGCAGACACCGCGGCTGGTGCGGGCGACCTTCGACGCGGGGAATGTCGGGCTCACTGAGGATTTGACGTTCGATTACAGCCTGAATCCAGCCGCTGCAGGTGGTTTGCGGGTGATGGCGAATCGGGATGATACGGGACCGGGATTCTTTGAAGCGTCTGCCTTGCTGCCCGCCCGCGTCGGAGCAAGCGGCCGACGCGTCCAGCCAGGCCGCACGGTAATCGCGCTGTTCGATAATTCACTCTCGATGCAGTGGGAGAAGCTGGAGCGCAGTTTTCAGGCTGCCGAGGCTCTCTTGCGATCCCTGCGTCCGGGAGACCGGTTCAATCTGCTTCTCTTTAACAGCGAGGTAAAAACGTTCGAAGCTGCGCCGGTGGAAGCCAGCCGCGCGAACGTTGAGAGGGCGATCGCATTTGTTCAAGGCAGTTCGATCCAGGGCGGGACAAATCTTCAGCGCGCTTTGCAGGCGGCTCTCGAACAGACCGGCGCCGGCGAGACTTACATCGTCCTCGTGACGGACGGAGGCGCGGATGAGGGCACGATTAATAATGGCCGGCTGGCATCGTGGTACACGTCCGCGTGGAACAAGATACCGACTGAACGCCGGCCGCACACGCTGGCGTTTGCGGTCGGGGATGACGCCAATCTTCCGCTGCTCAAAATGCTGGCACGCAATGGCGGCCTGGTCGAGTCGGTGCGCTCAACCGAGCCGATCGATTTCAAGCTCAAGACCTTTCTTTCGCGAATCGGGCAGGAGCCGGCGCGCGAACTGACGCTGAACGTTTCTCCCATGACAGAGGCGAGCTTTGTTTATCCGCTGCAGGAGTCGAGTTTCTCGGGTTCGGTCGCCAGCTGGGTGGGACAGTATGAGCAACCGCTTCCGGGCGCCGTATTCTCGCTACGCGGCAATCTGTCGGGCAGTCCTTACGCGGCTGATGCGACAGCAGCGCTGCCCTCCCACAGTCTCGACCACCCGGCACTGCCGCGAGCCTGGGCGCGGGCACGGGTGGAAGCACTGCTCGAGAAGATTGCGCGCGATGGAGAAGACCGCGCCAGCATCGACGAAATCATCCGGCTCTCGCGCAAGTACAAATTCGTAACGCCTTATACGTCATTTCTGGCGGTGCCGCGAGCATTGCTGCGTCCGAGAGTGATCCGGCCGGGCGATCCGGTGCTCCGCGTGCGAACCGATGCATCGATCGTCTCGGTGACCGCGCTGTTTCCATTCGGGTTGATCAAGCCACTACGGCATCTCTCGGATGAAGACATGTGGCAGACGCGATTTCTCGCCCCTTCGGACATGTCTGACGGAACTTATGAAGTCCGGCTGATCATGCGTGACCGCGAGGGACATGTCTATCGCGAATCCAAGTCTTTCGTGATTGCGAGCAAACCTCCCGTGGTGCGGGTCAAAGTGGATAAGCCACGCTATCGCAGTGGAGAACCGGTTCGATTGCGCGTGCAGGCGAGCGGCATGACACGCTCCATCACGGCGCGCCTGTACGGGGCGATGCCGGTATCGCTGCATTGGAACACGGCATCGGCAGCCAACACCGGCGAGCTGGTGGTTCCGGATGGCATGACGCCCGGCAAGTATACCGTCCGTGTCACGGCTGAGGATATCGCGCACAACATCGGAACCGGGGAGGTGTCGCTTGAAGTCTGGTAAGTGGACTCTTGTTGCGGTCGGGCTTCTCGCGACGGTACTGCTTCGGGCAGAGATGCAGGAGTGGGTGCAGCACCTGCCGTCCGGCAATTGGCTGAAGGTTTTTTTCAGCAGCGTGACGCTGCCGGGGGGCCGGGTAGATGTGAGGCGATCTCCGGCGGAGACACGGCCGGCGCTAACGCAACTGATCACCTCGAATCCGAATGAAGCCACGCTGTACCGGCTGCGCGCCCGGGAAGCCGAATTGCAACTCGACTTCGCGGCGGCTGAAGCGGATTGGCGGCGGTATGTCCAATTGGCACGCGATCAAGGCGCAGCGCGGCTGGAGTTGGCGGATTACTACGATCGCCGTCATCAGCCTGCGGCGGAGGTCGAGGCGCTGCGGGTCGTCGGGCGCATGGCATCGGACAAGTTGGCGCCAGTGGCTGGACAGAGGTCCTGGGTGGCGTTCGAACGTGCGCTGCGAGCAATCAGGGAACAGGCGCTTCCGGAGTCTTCGGCAGTGGTGATTTATCGGGCGTGGGTGGCGCGCTATCCTCTGGAAGCTTCGGTGCGGCAGGATTTCGTTGAGTACTTGATTGCGCACAAACTCGCGGCCCTGGCGGCCGAAGAGATCGCCGCTTATAAGAAAGCATTTCCGTCTGATTCAGTGTATCCGGTGAAGGCTGCCGCTGAATTGGCAGCGGATCCGCTGGCGGTGTACGATCGCGAATTCCAACCGCTATGGCCCGATGAGTTGACGAAAAGCTACTTGACATTGTTGGAGGAGTCGGCTGAGGCGCGCGCGATGGTGGGGGAATCGCGCGCGGCATTGGAGAACGATCCAGACGACTATCGAGATGCGGGACGGCTGTTTCTTTATTGGCGGCAGCAGAACAACCTGGTTGCGGCGCGGCGCGTCCTGGAGGAATACAGAATCTCGAAGCAGTCGCGCAAGGCTGTATGGAAACCCGATGAGCTCTATACCGTCGCGCGGCTTTTCGAGAAGCTTCCGGATGTGGCGGAGTCGGCGGAACTATACTACGCGCTATACAGTCTTCCGGGTGCAGATAGTTATTACGCTGAACAGGCATTGAGTGGACTGGCCAACCTGTTATTGACCAATCCGGAGCAGCCGATCCGCTACGGCTCAGCCGATCTTTCCTTTTACAAAGACATTGCGACGATGGATCTCTCGCCGGGATTTCTCAACGGCATTTTGTCGCTGATTCTGAACGGGACGGGTCCGCGATGGGAGTACGAACGGCAGAACACCGCGTCGACAGCCTATTTCCATCGCGCGGCCGCGGCGGAACTGGTAGACCTGCTGGATCGCCGTTTCCCCCAGTCCACGAGCCGCGCGAGTCTTCACGCTCAATTGATCCAGGCGTACAACGTCTATGGAGACGACGATACGGTGATCAGCCGCGGCCGGCAGTTCCTCACGTCGTTTCCGCGGAGTGCCGCGCGGTTGGAGGTATCGCTGACGGTCGCGGATGCATTGGCGCGGCGCAACCGCGTGCGGGAGGAGTTCGCACTCTACGATCAGCTATTGAACGAGTTGGGGCGGCGCGCGGAGGGCGTGCCGATGGGCTCGAATGCTCGAGACGTGCGGCCGGCAGGCCCCGGCATTACAGAAGTATCCGCAGAGGGTGCGACGCCCGCGGCGACGTCCGAGGGCGCTCGGTCTCCGGAGTACGCTCGCGTTCTGGACCGGTACCTGGCGCGTCTGGTGGCGCTGCAACGTCCGCTCGACGCGGTTCGACTCTATCGCAGCGAGATCGCGCGCAATCCAAACGATCCCGGACTATATGAACGACTGGCCGCGTTCCTCGATCAGAATCATATGACCGCGGAAACGGAAGCCATATACAAAGAGGCGATGGCGAAGTTCAATGACCGCGGATGGTATCAGAAATTGGCGCGATGGTATCTGCGGAGGGAAGAGCAGGCTGAAGTCGGCAACCTGACGCATCAGCTGATCGATATCTTTTCCGGCACAGAGCTGGAGCAATACTTCGGCAACATCGTCACCGTCACGAACCTTACTCCCATCCTTTACCGCCAGATGAATCTGTATGCGCTACAGCGGTTCCCGGAAGATCTCGTGTTCGTGCACAATCTGTTGGCTGCGTATTCCACTGAGGCGACGCGGGACGATGCGGCGGCGATGCGCCTTTTACGGCAGTATTGGTTCTATGATCCGGGTCTGCGCAATCGCTTTTTCGAAGCGCTTTCGCGCGCCGGCAAGTTGGATGCGGAGCTTCGAGCGGCTCGTGGCGCCAATTCGGAACCGCAAGCCAGTCTCGCAGTGGCCCAGTTTCTGGCTGAAGGCGAAGCCTGGCGTTCCCATTTCGAGAGCGTAGCGCCGCAGCTGAAACGGGTCGCGGAAGCATTTCCAGGGGATCGGACGCTGGTGTCGCGCGCGGCGTCGGTTTACCGGTCGCTGGCGACGGTGGACGAGAAGAACACTCCTACGGCAGTCGCGTTGGCACGGCTCGAATCCCGCTCCGATCCTCGCGACCGGGAGACGCTCGCGAGGATCGGGGATATCTATGCCGATCATGATCGCTTCACCGCAGCGCGGCCGTCGTGGGACGCGATGCCATCGACCGCGCCTGGCACCGCGAATGCATGGCGCGACACGGCTACGGTCTTTTGGGACTACTATCTCTATGACGATGCCCTACGCGTAATCCGGACCGCGCGTACACGGCTGCACGATCCCGCGCTCTTAGCTTACGAGGCAGGCGCGATCTACGAAGGCAAGCGCCGGGACGATTTGGCGATCGCCGAATACGTTGCAGGCTACTTGGCGGGCGATAGTCAATCGGAACGGAGGATTCTGCGACTGGCGCGACAGCCGGCATCGCGCAGCGTAGTGGACCGGCTGACGGCTGACGCGGCCGGCAAGGCGGATGCCGCGTGGAATGCTGTGTCCCTGCGCGTGGAGGTCCTGCAACAACAGCAGAGGAGCCAGGAAATCGCACCTCTGTTGCTCAAGGAGATCGCCGGCACCAGGTCTCCCGACGTTCTGCGTAAGATCGAGGAAGTCGCGGGTAACGACCTGGCGGAAGTGCGGCAGCGGGCTATCGAGCGCGCGATCGCCGTGACGCAGGATCCGGTCGAACAGGCGCGGCAGCGGATAGCGTTAGTCCGCTTTCTGGAATCGCGGAAAGAGTTGGCCGCCGCGACCAGCGCGATGGAAGCGCTTTATCGGGAACGGCCGCAGATTCTCGGAGTGGTTCGCGCTACGGTCGATTACTACACGCGCAACCAGCAACCGCAGGAAGCGATACGAGTCCTGATCGCGTCGGCGGGGCGCTCTAATGATGCGTATCGCGATCAGTTCACGCTGGAGGCCGCGGGCCTGGCGACCGGTGCTCATGATTTCGCGCGTTCGCGGGAGTTGCTCCAGCCTCTTCTGCAACGCGATCCTTACCGCGCAGAGTATCTGGCCGCGATGGGTACAACCTATTTGCAGGCCGGCGATGACAAAGGTTTCCGCGACTTTGATCTGGCCAGCATCCAAGCGCTGCGCTCATCGACGCTCACTCCCGCCGAACGCGCGTCGCGAATTGAGGCAATGCGCCGCGACCTGATTCCGGCTCTCACCCGCATGGGAGACTTTGCGGGCGCGGTGGATCAATACATCGACGTGATCAACGCGTATCCGGAGGACGAAGGACTGATCCGTGAAGCGTCGCTATATGCGTCGCGGCATACGCTGGGCGAACGGATAACAGGGTTCTATCGCAAGACGATCAACGATGCGCCAAAGGATTATCGCTGGCCGATGGTGCTGGCGCGGGTGGAAACAGCCCTGGAAGATTTTCCGGCGGCCATCGGCGCCTATGACATGGCGTTGAAAGCGCGTCCCGATCGAAAGGATCTGCTCGCCTTCCGGGAAGCCCTCGAAGAGCGAACCCTGGATTTCGCTCGGGCGATCGCGAGTTGCCAGACACTGTACGATCTGAGCTATCACGATCCGGAGTGGATGCTGAAGTCTGCCACGCTAAAGGCGCGGCTGGGACGTCGTCCGGATGCGATCCACGATCTGCGTGTCGCGGAGATCGGCGAGCGGAACGCGACCGTGCAGTCGCTCATGACGGTCGCTCAACAACTCGACCAGTGGAACTACACAGCAGATGCAGTGGACTTCGCGGAACAGGCTCGAAAGCTGGCCGGCCCTAAGGGCGTGTTTACCGAGGGATTCAATAGCCCGTTGTGGGAGCGGATCGTGGTGCGAGGGCGTAAGTTTGATGAGGTGCTTGCCCAATCCGTGGTGCTGCCGGATGCAGGACTTGCGGTTCGCGATTACTACACGCCGGAAGAGAAAGCTTCCGTGGAAGCGAAGGTTCTTAAATCCGGGATGAATAACAAGCTCGCGTTCGCGGCAAGCGCGGAGTTCACGCAACTGGAATCCGATCTGTTGAATTCCATGCTGGCGAAGCCGGATCCTGAAGCGGAAGGAAAACTGGTGACGCTGGAAACGAGCCGCACGCATTTTGCGGAGTTAGGAACGGCCCTGGAGTCATACGCAGCGCGCAATGCCGGTAATCCGGCAGTGGGGAACCGTCCGCTGATAGAAGCTGAGAACGCCTGGAGAGCAGCCGGAGACCGCAGCGCCGAACTGCGTGTCCTGGGTCAGCTATACCGGCAGGGGGATCTGCAGAATCGCTATCTCGCGCTGCTCGATCGCGCGGATCGGAACCAGATCGTCGTGATGGCGCGGAAGAACAATCCGGCTGCAGCTTACGCCGTGCGGACTGGAGACTTCGCATTTGCGGAACGCGCTTTACAGGCTCGTGGCGCGACTCTTTCGCCAGTCTGGATCGACGCCTACACGGCGCTGAATGGTGTCTACGACGCCATTTACACGCCTGAAGTCGACACGGCGTTTCAACGTTCAATCGGCGGTGGGACGATCGGAGAGCGTGTGCGGCACCGTCCCGACCTGAAGCAGCAGATCGCTGGAAACACCTGGTTTTACTATGGCGCGCGCTATGGCGAATACTTGGATCGCCGAAGCGCGGCGAACGCGAAAGATTATCTGCCGGCTACCGTCGAAGCAGCACCAGGAGATCCCAATGCGTACTTCCATCTCGGCGATTTCTACGAGCAGAATGGCCGGGCTGGTCCGGCGATAGAGCAATTCCAAGCGGTACTCGAACTCGATGCCGATCGCGGAGAGGCTGAGAATGCGATTGCGCGAGTCTTATGGCACGGGAATCGCCGTGACGATGCGATCACGCACTGGCGTGCTGCGCTGACGGCATTCGATCGCGTGGAGAATCGGGGCGTACGCGTTCCGGAGGGCTTCTGGAACGGCGTGACGGCGACCTTTGGAGAGATCGGGCAGGCGAAGCAGGTCAATACGCTGCGGCTGGAGATGGAAAAACTGCTGCGCGGCTACGTCAATATCAACGGCGGGTATCGTTCCGAGGAACTGCTGAGTTCGGCCTTGCACGCGTGCTTCGAGTCGGGTGAGGATTATGGCTGGGTGTTGACGCTCGCGGGGAGTCTCGACTGGGTGTCAGATGAATTGCTGAACCGCATCGGCTCCGAGTTTCACCTCACGGCAGAGCAGCAAGAGGAAATTGCGCGGCGCCATATCGCCATCGCGGTGCAGCGGACAACCGTAGTGGTGGGTGAGAGCCGGGACGCGGCGGAAGGTCAGGTTTTTGGGGCGCGGCTCAGCTACATAGTTCTATTACTGGACCACGGCAAGCAGAAGGAAGCGCAACAGGCTTGGGACGCGCTTTCACGCGAGCAGCGCGAACGGCCCGGCACAGCGCGAAGTATCGAACTGAGATTGGCCGCGGAAAACGGCGCACTTCCGCAATTGTTGGCTCGCTACCAGTCCGATCCAGCCACCACGCCGCCTGGCTACGACGTGATTCAGGCGGCGGATTATTTGCGCAAGCACGATCACGTGGATGCGGCGAGAGCTATTCTGGAGTTCGTCTACCAGAGCGCGCTCGATAAGCAGGAAATGGCGGCGGCGAATTTCCTGGGGCTTGCGGGCGTCTATCTCGAAGAAGGCCAGACGGAGCGCGCAGTGAAAGTACTCCGGCGGATGACTCTCGTCTCGGGCGAGGAGTTTGAAACCCTCGTGCCGGCGGCGACGCTGCTGGCAGAACACGGGCATCCGGCGGAAGCTATTGCGTTTCTGCGCGATCGCGAGAAGGCAGTGCCTTGGGACAACGATGCCAGGCTGCAACTCGCGCGATTGCTCTCGGGAGAAGAGCGGCGCAACGTCGCACTTCAATTGATACAAGACGGCGAGGCGGTCTATCAGATTCGCTCGGCCGCCGCGCGCATGGTAGCGGATCCGGCGGCGGACAGCAAAACGGAGCTAGGTCTGTTGCAGCATGGCAAGATCACTCCCGCGGAGGCGTCGCAGCCTTTCTATGTGGAGGCGCGCAGGGCCGCGGGTCTGTTCCGTGAAGCTTTGGCGATCCGCCCATCCAACGAGCAGATCCGGCTGGAGACGCTGCGTGCCGCTCTTGCGGCTTCGCAAGATTCGCTGGCCATCGCGGTCGTGCCACACATGTATCGCGAGGAAGGTTTTCTCGGGACATCCGGATTGAGCGAGCTAGCGAGGGCCGAGATCGCTCACGATGTGGCGCAGGCGTACGAGCGCGAAGGCGATCTTGGGAGCGCGATCAATTACACCAGGATCGCGATTCGCCTAGGTCTCGATCTCGACGAGAAGCAGAAGGAACTCGAGGCTGAGCAGTCGCGCAATGCAGAGAACACACGGCGCGCGCCGCAAATTCACGACAACGTCGAGCAGGATCATGTGGTCAAACCGCGTTTGCCCAGGAGGGCTGCATGAAACGAACATTCATATTGGCGCTAGCGGCCGGGGCAGCGGCCGTCGCGTGGTATCAGGGCGGCACGTCACCGCGGCCTTTGGCGCAGGTGTTTCCAAGTGGCGCGTTAGTTTATCTGGAAGCGAAGGATTTCGCGCAACTGCTGTCGGAATGGGACTCGTCCACGGTCAAGCGAGACTGGCTGCGCAGCGCCAATTATGACGAGTTCCAACGTTCAAACCTGTATCTCAAGTTGAACGGTTTCTACAAAGCCTATGGCAGCGCTGCGGGGTTCCTGCCGGACATGGCGTCGTTGCGGTCGCTCGCCGGGGACGAGTCGGCGCTGGCACTCTACGACCTGCAGAGCGTGCAGTTCGCATATGTCACGCGGATTTCGGAATCCAAAGCTGTCCAGAGCCGCCTCTGGCTGGCACGCGGTTCGTTTCAGAGCCGGCAAGCCGCAGGTATTCCGTTCTACACAAAGTCAGCTGAGAATGTGGAACTCGCTTTCGCGGTCGCCAATGGTTACCTGCTGATCAGTTCCGGCCAAGAACGAATGGCGGGGATGTTGGGACTGTTGACTAAAAAAGACACGCCGAGTGTCGCGGGTGAGGGATGGTACAAGAATGTAACCGGGGCAGCAGGCGCGCCGGGAGAATTGCGGCTGGCGATGAATCTGGAGGCGCTGGTCGAGAATACCTATTTCCGATCGTATTGGGTGCAGCGCAACGTGTCCGACGTGCGGCGGTTTGTTTCGGGTGTGGCGGATATTCGTGGCGCCGCCGGTGAAATTCAGGAACAGCGAACGTTTCTGAAGCGGCCCGGTTTGCAGGAGGAGTTGCCGCCGGCCGAGGCGATTGCAGGTGCAACGGCGCTGGCTCAACTGGCGCCCGATGACGCCGGTCTGTATCGCGTCTGGGCCATGCCCCGCGCGAACGATGCCGCGGCGCTGATCGAGAGCCATATCTTGAATCCCCGGCCAAAGAATGAGGCCATGCCACGCTACGCGCCGGTGGAGGACCAGAATGTCGGCGCAGGCAACGAAGCGGATCTGGAGACACGCATCGACGAACCTCCCTTGCCCACGGCCGGCAATCAGAACTCCGGCGATCTGCTGAAACTGCTCGCGGACACTGACGTTCTGGCAATGGTTCAAGTGCAAAGCGGCAAGGCGCGCCCGGCGAGTCCGTTTATCGCCCTGCCCTGCGCAATCGGACTGACCGGCCGCAGAGCTTGGAATGCCGATCGCGTGAAAGATGCAATCGACGGCGAGTGGACGACGCAGACGCACGGAACACACACCATATATCGCGCCGGCGGACTGGGACAGGTTTCGTTTGTGACCGAGGATTCGCTTCTCATCGTCGCGAACGATTCGGACCTCCTGCAAAGCATGCTCGACCGGCGGGCGAACACAACGTCCTCTCTGAATGCTACGTATGCAGCCTTCTTCCGGCACGATCGCGAGCGGTCCAACTTCGGACGGATGATGACCGCGCTCGATTTTGCGCAGCCGCGTGCGGGCCAGGCGCCCGCCTTCTTTTCCGGAAACATAGCGAGTCTCAGTTCAGCGCTGCGCCGGGTGAAGGGGATCGAGGTAGTCGAACGGACAACCACGGATAGAGTGGAGCAACGGGTAACGTATAGTCTGGCGCCGTAATGCCGTTCGCTAAGAAGAATCAGAAGGTTGTCAGCGCAGCTTTGCCAGTTCGTGGGCGTACAACTGATTGCCGGGAAAGTCTCGTGAGAGGCCGGCCAGGAGATCCCTGGCGGCGGCTTTATTCTTATCGCGCAGATTCTGTACGGCCAGCAGCAGGCGTGCAAACGGCCGCAGATAGTGCCCGTTTTGCGCCACGAGCTTCATCTTCTGAATCCCCTCGTCTTTGCTGGTCTGGGCGCCGCTCAGCCTGAGCAGCCAGCGCGCCGGCGCCGACTTCAGACTCAACATGTAATTCTCCACACCCACTGCCAGATAGGCGTCGTAGTATCCGGGATCGATACTCAACAGCTTTTCAGCCAGCATGCGGCCGTTCTTCATTTCGGTGAGCGCCTGCAGATTGCGGTCTTCGATAAGCGATAGATAGTCGGCCCGAAGTCCCATCCGCAAAATTGTGGCAAAGGTGGCATCTCTGTCCTGCGGACGATGTTGCAGGATTGCGTCTGAAAGCTTGCGGCCCCGATCCAGATCATTTTCAAAGCTCTGGCGTACCGCCGGATCGGCTACGGGCTTTTTCATTCCACGAAAGGCACTATCCTGGACGAAGAACTGCGACTGTAAAATATGCAGCCGATCGAATTCGCCGAAAAGATACGCCGCGGCGTCTGACACCGGTCCCATTGGATCTTCAGGATGTTGCCGCTGCCACTGCGCGAAGGAGCGATGCGCCCCGTCGAAATCGAGGTTGTACATCTGCCGGTAGCCTTGATCGACGAGCGTCGCGGCGGGCACGACTGCTGCCTGTCCGGATACCGCCAACAGCGCCGAGATCAGGAAGACTCTCACAATTTTGTAGACGGTGGCCCGAGAGCGCAAGTTTCCCTCCTCAGAATATCTTGAGCCGAAGGTACTTGCGAGGGTTGGTGCGAAAATCGCCCAGCAACTGCCGCATTTCGGTAGTCGAGCCGGTCAGGCTTTCGTACAACTGCGAGTCAGCCAGGAACACTCCCAGACGGCCTTCGCCGGCGCCTACTGAATCCACGATCTGGCCGAGGGTGTTCACCAGCCGCTGGATCTGACGGTACGCCGTGTCGCTCTCGGTGAACTGGCCCATGGCCCCCTGGCCCGCGTTGATCCTCCCCAGGGAATCGCGAATATCGGCGAGATCCTTGCGGATCGTATCGTACTGCTCGCTGCTGGCAATGAAGTGTCCGGCATCCCCTTCTCCCACCTGCAGATCTGCCAGCTTCTTATCGATAGCGATAATCGGAGCCTGGATCTGTTGGTAGAGTTCGTCGGTAAAAATCATTTTTCCGAGATCACTTTGCGGATGCGCGAACTTGCGCAACGTCTGCTGCACCGCAACGATCTGATCACGGATGCTGTCGTACATATCCTCGGTCTGAACAAACTGGCCGATCGGAGTTCTCGAGTCTTCAATTTGTTGGAGCGCCTCGTCGACGCGGTTTAACATATCTTTCATTGCGGCAAAAAGGTCGGCGCTGTTGAATTGGTCGCCGATCGGCAGAACGCTGTGTAGCTCGGCGTCAGGCTGTACCGCCTGCGCACTGTGGCCGCTCAAAATATTCAGGTATCTATCGCCCAGCAGATCGTCGGCAGTGATACTCACGGTCGAATCTACCGGAATCGCGGAAAGATAGCGCGATTTCACCTTCATCTCGATGCGCACAACTTTCTTGCGGTCGCTGAGACCGGAAAGGTCGATATCGCTGATCTTGCCGATCTGGATACCGTTGAGTTGTACAGCGGCTTGCACGATCAGTCCGCTCGAATCCGGCATGTAGCTATACAGATCCGACTTCGGTTCGAAGATTTCCCCGCCTCCCCCAGTCAAAAGCCAAGCCAGTAGCAGGACGATCAAAGTTGAGGCCACGAGCACGAGGATGACTCGCGCAATTGCGACCGGCTGCGGCTGGATCTGGATATCTGACATCTCGGCAATGGGGCGAACCCCTTTGAGCCAGTTTAGCGAATGGCCGGCGTGAACGGCGGGGAACTTTGTTAAACTCGTTCCTCAAATGACCAGTTTTGTCCAGATCTTTTACGATCCGGCCGCCGTGTTCGCCAAGGTCAAGGAACGCGGTTCCTGGGCTGCGCCGCTCATCGCAACGGCACTGATCACGATGATCTTCGCTATGTACGTCACCCATACAATCGGGATGGAGAACGTGACGCGACGCTTTTTCGATGAGCATCCCTCTATGGCGAATCGGATACCACCCGATAAGATGGAGCAGGCGATCCAGCAATCTGCATCGCCTCAGCGGCTCGCCATCGGGGCTGTTACCGGCGGTTTAATGACGGCCCTGATCGCATTGATCATCGCCGTGATCCTTATGGTCATGCTCTCCATCATGGATCGCAGACCACAGCTGCCGCAGATGCTCGGTACGGTTGCGTGGGCCTCGTTTCCGATAACCGTCATCGCGTGCGTCATGGGTGTGTTGATTTTGTTTTTCACCCGGGACCCCTCGGAACTGGATCCCCAAACCCTCCTTGCGACCAATGTCGCGGCATTTCTCGACAAGAGTTCAACCGGGTCATTCGTATTCAGTCTGGCCCGCTCCTTCGATCTGCTGGCAATCGGACAAGTCTGCCTGCTGAGTTTCGGCATTTCAAAAGTGACAGGCGTAAGGCTGGGACAGGCATTCACACTTGTGATTGGCCTCTGGCTGGTCTGGGTTCTGCTGCGCGGAGGCTTCGCCGCGGCCACCGGATTCTAACGCTCCCGGGCCGTCTGTGTTACGTTGCTTTTAATGGCAACAGCAACAATCTCTCAGGAGGTCATGGACCTCGAGCGTGAATACGTGCTGCAGAACTATGGCCGGTACCCGCTGGTTCTCCATCGCGGAGAAGGTCCGCGTGTTTGGGACGTCGAGGGAAAGCAGTATCTCGACTTCATTTCCGGCATCGGTGTCAACGCCTTGGGGCACGACCATCCACGCATCACACGAGTGATCCACGAACAGGCGCACCTGTTGATCCACTCGTCGAATCTTTACTATCACGAATACCAGGGCCCGCTGGCGCAACGCATCGCGAAAATCAGCGGCCTGCAGCGTTCGTTCTTCTGCAACAGCGGAACGGAGGCGATGGAGGGCGCGTTGAAAATGGTCCGCGCTCACGGGCATAAGCGCAACACGGAGAAGTTCGAGATCATTTCGCTGGACAACTCGTTTCACGGGCGCACGCTGGGCGCGCTATCAGTAACCGGACAACCGAAATACCGCAAAGATTTCGAGCCTCTGCTCCCCGGCATCCGCTTCGTCACTGCGAATGATTACGAGCAACTCGAAGCCGCATTCAGCGAACGTACCGCGGGCATAGTCATCGAATGGATCCAAGGCGAGGGCGGCATCTTTCCGATTCATCCGGAGTACGCTACCCGTGCCCGTGAGCTGGCCGACCGGTTCGATGCATTACTGGTGTTCGATGAAATCCAGTGCGGCGTGGGACGCGCGGGCACCTACTTCGGGTATCAGCTTTCCAACCCCGTCGTGCTGCCGGACGTCATGGTGGCGGCCAAGCCGTTGGCCTGCGGTCTGCCGCTCGGCGTCATTACCGCCAATGAACGCGCAGCCGCTTCCATCGGCGCAGGAATGCACGGGTCCACGTTTGGGGGAAGCGCGCTGGCTTGCCGCGTGGCGCTGGAGTTCTTCGATATTCTCGGCGAACTGATGCCGCAGATACGGCGAGTCGGCGAGTATTTCCGGGCAGAACTGAGGAAGCTTGCGGTCAAGCATCCGCGCATCACCGAAGTTCGTGGCGCAGGTCTCATGATCGGCGCAGAGCTGAATGGGCCCGGCAAGCAGATCGTGAACGATGCCATGAATCGCGGTCTGCTCATCAATTGCACCCATGAAAAGGTTCTGCGGTTTCTTCCTCCGTACATTATTACGGAGAAGGAAGTCGACGAAGCGATAGGCATTCTGGATCAGGTGCTATAGTCGCCCGCGACAGACCAAAGCTTGTCACACGGGCTACAGCAATTCGTGCCGCTTGGCCTTTTCCAGCATCTTTACGAGCTCTCCGACTTCCTGGGCGCGGTTACGATCCGCAACCAGCAGGGCGTCGGGCGTATCGACGACGATGAGATCCTTTACACCGAGCAGGGCGACCAGTTTGCCTCCGGCGTCCACATAGTTCCCGCTGCTGGCTGAAGCCAGTAATGGGGAGCGGACCGAATTACCGTCGGCATCCCGCTCGATCAGTTCATAGACGGCGTTCCAGCTACCGACGTCATTCCAGCCGAATTCAGAGCAAGGCACGCCGACCACGTTACCGGCGGCAGCGGCCGGCTCGAGAACTCCGTAATCGATCGAGATGTTTTCGCACAACGGAAATATCGTTTTCATTCGGGCATTGAAATCGCGATGACCGAAGCGGGGCAGTCCGGCGAGCAGGGTCGCGATCTTGGGCAAATAGGCGCGCAACGAGTCGAGTAGCGTGCCGGCACGCCAGAAGAACATGCCCGCATTCCAGTAATAATGTCCGGCCGCTACAAATTCCTGCGCCGTCTCCGCGTTGGGCTTTTCGCGAAACCGCGGTACCGGCGAGCAAGATGAAGAATCGAGGTCCGCGTCCTTCGGGAACTCGACGTAGCCGTAACCGGTTTCGGCCCAGCGAGGCCGAATACCGAGGACCGCAATCTTGCCTTGCCCGGCCGCTTGAAAAGCCGGTTTCAGCATGCGCAGATAAGCTTTGGTGTCGGCGATGACGTGGTCCGAGGGGAACACGCCCATAATCGCGTCGGGATCAATGGAGTGTAGAATGTGGGCCGCCAGCCCGATCGCGGGAGCGGTGTTGCGCTGCTCGGGTTCGGGGATGATCTGACGGCTGGGAACATCCGGAAGCTGTTTGATGATCTGCTTGCGAAGATGCTCGTTGGTCAGCACCCAGATACGATCGGGCGGGATCAGTGGCCGCAACCTTTCCACCGTATTCTGTATCAGCGAGTTCTCGCCTATGACGTTGAGCACCTGCTTGGCCTGGGCGCGACGACTGCGCGGCCAGAAGCGCGTACCGCGCCCTCCTGCCAGAATCAATCCGTAATAGTTCTGTTTTGGCATGTGAAGCACTATTTTACAGGAGGTGGGATACTGGACAGTTTGGACTCATCGATTGCAGAAAAACCCTTAGCGGCATGGCACCTTCCGCACAGCCCGGAAGAGGCTGCGCGCTGGTGCGCTTTCGGTTCAGGCGTCGCGGTCATTTTTTCCATCGCGATTTCGGAGATCCTCCTGGGAGGCGCGCTGCTGGCGATGATCGTGGGTCGAGTTCCATGGCGCTTCCCTCGCATCAGCATCCCGCTGGGCTTGTTCGCGCTCGGTACCCTGATTGCGTTCGCCTTCTCGGAAGTCCGCTCAGCGGGCCTGTCGCAGATCAAGCACATGTACCTCTACCTCATGCTCCCCGTGCTGTTCACGACGCTCCGGACGCCCAAGCGAGCCGCGTGGTTCATGATGGCCGCGGCTGGCGCTACCGCACTGATGGCCATGCTGGGCTGCGCCCAGTTTGCGGAAAAATTACATGAAGCGCATCAGGCGGGGAAGAGCTTCTACGCATTTTATCTCGAAGCCCGTATCCATGGACTGCAACGACACTGGATGGCGTTCTCCGGCCAGGAACTCTACGGTTTGTTGATCGCCGGCGCCTGGCTTCTGTTCGCACCGATTCCCAGACGCAGAACCTGGATCGGCCTGGTTTGCGCTGGAGTTATCGGTCTGGCCCTGTTGCTGAGCGAGACGCGGAGCATCTGGATAGGGGCCTTCTTCGCCGGTATCTATATGCTCTGGTTCTGGCGCCGCCGGTTTGCCCTTTTGGCGCCTGTCATAGTGGCTATCGGAATTCTGGCCGCACCGCCGAGCTTTCAGGAGCGCGTAATATCCATCGTGCACCCCAATGGTTATACCGATTCGAATGCGCACCGTATCGTGTGCTGGCGAACGGGCCTCGAAATGATCAAGGCTCATCCCCTGCTCGGCCTGGGTCCGGATGTGCAGAAGCTCAAATTTTACGACTATGTGCCAAAAGATGTTCCGTGGCCGCTTCCTACCGGTTTTTACGGGCATTTGCACAATCTGTACATCCAATATGCGGCTGACCGCGGAATTCCCACGATGTTGATGATGGTCTGGTTCCTGGTGCAGATCATGGTCGATTCGTTGCGAAAGTTAAAGACGCTCCCGCCGGGCCGAAGTAACATGCGATTCCTGCTGCATGCCGCCGTGGCCTGCACGCTCGGCAGCATGATCTTTGGAATATTCGAATACAACCTGAACACCAGCGTCGTCCTCACGTTGTATCTGGCCATCGCGGCGTGCGCGGCGATTGCCACGGAGGAGCATGATGGAAACCTTGCGCGGGCGTGAGATCATCCTTGCCGGGGGTACCGGAGGCTTAGGTTCCACCGCCGCGGAGTTGCTCGCGCAGGAGGGTGCGAACCTCATCCTTAGCTATCGCGCGAATCATGAACGCGCGGAGCGAGTCGGGCGCAACCATCATGTTTTCCAGGCTGATCTGGCGAGCGAAGAAGATCGTAACGCCTTGCTCGACAGCGCATCCGAACTTTACGGCCTGGTGATTCTGACCGGCGATCCGGCGCGCGGATCGAATCTTGCCGAGACACTTCCGCGATCATTCGAGGTCAACTTCGAAGGGCCTGTGTTGCTGGCGCGTGAGGCTGCGGATCGGATGAAGGCACGCGGGACTGCAGGCGCGATCGTCTTTTTGGGCACGATGCAGGCGGCGGCCTCGTTTCCCAACTCGACCGCCTATGCCGCACAGAAGGCGGCGCTGGTGCACGCCGCGCTGGTCCTCGCGAAGGAATGTCGTGGACCCGCGAATATTCGCGTGAACGTGGTGAATCCTGGCGTGACGGTGGCGGGTATGGCGCAAGCGAGCGTCGAGTCCGGCAAATATGAACGCTACTTGCGGGAGGGTGCCATCCCGCGTTACGGCAAGGCCGAGGATATCGCGCGAGCGATCCGGTTCCTGCTCGAACCGGACAATTATGTCACCGGCCAGGTGCTCACCGTGGATGGAGGTTTGACGTTATGATCTGGGGCGGCATCGAAGCCGGCGGCACGAAATTCGTCTGCGCGGTGGCCACGGAGGATGGGCGGATTCTCGACCGCGTCCAGTTTCCGACGGAATCGCCTGTGCCCACGGTTGCGCGCGCGATCGATTTCTTCAAGGGGCGGAGCAATCTGGCAGGGGTGGGGATCGGGTCATTCGGTCCCGTGGATCTGAAGGAAGGCCGGATCACATCGACGCCGAAGCCTGGATGGCGCAACTTTGCGTTGGCTGGACCCGTACGCGAGAAACTCGGCGTCAAAGTGGTTTTCGAAACCGACGTGAATGTAGCGGCAATGGGCGAATGGAAATGGGGGGCTGCCCGTGGTCTCGATACATTCATGTATCTGACGATCGGTACGGGAATTGGTGGCGGCGCCATGGCCGGCGGACAACTGATTCACGGTCTGCATCATCCCGAGATGGGACACATTCGCGTGCCGCATGACGGCTCATTCGCGGGCGTGTGCCCGTTTCACGGCGATTGCCTGGAAGGTCTGGCTTGCGGAAAGGCACTCGAAGTCCGCTGTGGCAAGCACGCCGAAGGACTCCCGGCCGATGATCCGGTATGGGAGGAAGAAGCGCGCCTGCTGGCCCACGGGCTGGTGAACTGGATCTGCACACTGTCGCCGCAACTCATCATCATGGGCGGCGGGGTCATGAAGCACCCCGGTCTTTTTCCGTTGTTGCGGACCAAGGTGGCAGCGCTGTTGAATGACTATGTTCCGATTCCCGAGATTGTACCTCCGGCTTTGGGGGACGATGCGGGTGTACTGGGCGCAGTAGCCCTGTGTCTCTAGTTTCTTTCGGAGCCACCGTCCTGATGCGCACGAAGCCTCAACAGACCACGGGGCTGGGGAATTCGGATAACGAAGTACAACGGATCGCGGACGAATTGTGGCGCACCTGTGGGCGAGGGTTTGGCAATGGACGGCTGGTGTGCGCAGGCACAGGCCGGGAACTTCTCGCCAGCGATCACGTGCCGCAGGACTTCGAGTTCGAACAGGCGCCCGCCGGAACGATCGACTACATCCACCGCACGGACCATGGGACGGAGATCTACTTTGTGTCCAACCAGAGTTCAACTCCGGTCCAGGTCCCCGCGATGTTCCGTACCAGCGGTAAGACTCCTGAACTATGGGATGCGGTAAGCGGTGAGATTCACAAGGCGCGTTATCAAGCCAGTGCTGACGGCCGTGCGCGCATCACGCTCGACCTCGCGTCTTACGGCTCAATCTACGTGGTGTTTCGCGCCGTCTCTACAGCGGTTGCAGCGCCGCTGCCAGTTACTGAAAGCACTTCCGTGACGGGCCCGTGGCATGTGAAGTTCGAGAGTCCCGCGGCAATTCCCGGCGAACGCGATTTCGCGACGTTGCAGGACTGGACCACATCCGGCGATCCGATGCTGAAGTACTTCTCGGGTCACGGGACTTACACTACAACGCTCGCAGTTCTAGCCGGTAAGCGCGTGGTGCTCGACCTGGGCCGCGTTGGAGAGATAGCTGAGGTGTGGGTGAATGGCAGACTCCTCGGAACTTACTGGGCGCCGCCGTTCCGCGTCGACATCACCAAAGCTGCTAAACCCGGTCCCAACCAACTTGAAGTGCGCGTCACCAACTTCTGGATCAACCGTCTGCTCGGCGACGCGCTCCTTCCAGCCGGCCAGCGCACCACTCGCACCAACATCAAGGCACTGCCAAAGGACCCGCCGCGACCGTCGGGCTTGATGGGTCCTGTCATGCTTCTGTCGACACCGTAAGCAAAGACCCTTCCGGTCTCGTGATATTGATTGAGTGGTTCATGTATAGCGTCACGCAACAATACAATGCCCGCTACGTCTGGATGCTTTCCGGAGTCGCGGCGCTCGGCGGATTGCTCTTCGGCTATGACTTCGTGGTGATCGGCGGAGCCAAGCCGTTTTACGAAAGCTACTTTCGTCTCGACAGCCAGCAGTTGGTCGGCTGGGCCAATAGCTGCGCGTTGCTCGGCTGCCTGCTGGGATCGATACTCTCCGGCGTGGCCAGCGACCGGTTGGGCCGCAAGAAACTGCTGGTCTTTTCGGCTGTTCTGTTCGCCCTTTCGTCGGTGCTGACCGGTTGGGCGGAGACGTTCACGACCTTCGTGGTGTGGCGGATCGCCGGCGGCATCGCGATCGGGATCGCTTCGAATGCTTCACCGATCTATATCGCCGAGGTCAGTCCGGCGCCCTGGCGCGGGCGAATGGTGTCGTTGAACCAACTGACCATCGTGATCGGGATTCTGGCGGCTCAAATCGTGAACTGGATGATTGCGCAGCCGGTGCCGATGGGTGCGACCGCCGAGATCGTACGGCAATCCTGGAATGGCCAATTCGGGTGGCGCTGGATGTTCACAGCGGTCGCGATACCGTCGATGGCGTTTCTGACAGGCGCCCTGCTGATTCCCGAAAGCCCGCGATGGCTGGTCAAAAAGGGGCTCAAGGATCGTGCCCTCCGGACACTCGCGCAGATCGGTGGTTCGGAATATGCGGACGCCGAGGTGCAAGAGATTGAGAAGACCCTCGCGGCCGCGCGAGCGAATACGGCCACCACGTGGTCCATGCTGAGTGAACGGCGTGTCTTGAGCGTGCTGAGTATCGGGGTCGTCCTGGCGGTCTTGCAGCAATGGAGCGGCATCAATGTGATCTTCAATTACGCCGAAGAGATCTATCGCAGCGCAGGCTACGGGATCAGCGACACGATGTTCAACATCGTGCTGACCGGAGCCATCAACTGCGTCTTCACGCTGGCGGCGATCGGTTTTGTCGACAAGTTCGGACGGCGCGTGTTCATGTTGCTGGGCTGTGCCGGCATCGGTCTTTCGCACATCCTGATCGGACTCGCCTTTCAGTTCGGACTGAAAGGACTGCCGGTCCTGATCTGCACACTGTTCACCATGGCATGTTTCGCCATGACGCTGGGGCCGGTCACCTGGGTCCTGATATCTGAGATATTTCCTAACCGCATCCGCGGCGCGGCCGTCTCGATCGCCGTCTCGGCTCTCTGGATCGCCTGTTTCGTTCTGACTTACACGTTTCCGCTGTTGAACCAGGCGCTTGGAGCGGCGGGGACTTTCTGGGTCTACGCGGCGATCTGCCTGGCCGGATTCGTATTTGTCCTGCTATGCGTCCCCGAGACCATGGGGAAAACACTGGAGCAAATCGAGGCTAACTCAGACCCTTTACTTCCCAGCCTTTCCGATAAGTACGCCGGACGTATTGGTTAGCGTCCGCGTGATCGAAGCGCATTTTCTTCGCATCCCATTCGAGCGTAGTATTCGGGAAACGCGTCGACAGCGGCCCGAGTAAGACCGACTCAGTCAGCGGTCCCGAGTAATCGAAGCCGGCCGAGGTTTTCCCCTTGCCCATTACGGCATCGACAAATTCGTGATAGTGACTGACGCTCTCGATCTGCGGCATGACAAAGCCGGCGAAGTCCTTCTCGGGGAGCAGAATTGGCTTCCCGACATGCTCCAGCAGCATCACGCCCTTGGTTCCGATGAAAATAGAACCCTGTTCAGGAAGCTTGATCTCCCCCAATAACGCTTGAACATCCTGCGGAGGTTTGGCGTCGCCGTCGTACCAGGTGACTTTCACCGTCTTTCCGTCCGTGAACGGTGTACCTGGGAAGACATAGTGTACGGTCGCATTGATGGACCAACTGGACACCGATGGCGCCGCACCTTCGGAACGAACCGAGACCGGAGCGGTGAGTTGCAGGGAGCTAAAAACCGGATCGTAGATATGGCAGCCCATGTCGCCGAATGTAGCGGTGCCGAAATCGAGCCGCTTGCGCCAGTTGACCGGATGGTAGACATCCTTGACGTACGGGCGCGGGGCTGCCGTCCCAAGCCACATGTCCCAATTGAGCGTCGCGGGCACGGGGTCTTCGCGGGTTGGCAGTGGATCCATGTCGCCCCACTTCTTGTTGGACCACGAGTGCACTTCCTTGACTTTGCCGATGGCTCCGGTCTGCACGAGTTGCGTCGCCGTCTTGTACTCAGTCCGCGAATGGATTTGAATTCCCATCTGCGTGACGAGTTTCTTGCGGTGCGCCGTTTCGGTCAGGCGACGAACTTCGAAGATGTCGTGCGCCAGGGGCTTCTGGCCATAGACCGGCAACTTGTGCGCCATGGAGGTCATGGCCATGGGCGCGTGCATGTGGTCCGGCGTGCCGACGCAGACAGCATCCAGATTGCGGTGCTCTTTTAGCAGCATCTCGCGCCAATCCTGATAAATTTTGGCGTCAGGATATTTGGCTTTCAGCTTGTCCAGTCGCGCAGAGTCCACGTCGGCTACGCATGCCAGCTTGACGCTGGGATGGGTGCAGAGCATGTCCAGCGTTACAAACGCCATGCCGCCTCCGCCGAAACTGCCCAGCCGCACGGTACTGCTTGGGGGTGCGGAGAGGAGGTTGCGCACAAAGAATGGCGCGGCTATGGCACCGGTTGCGGCTTGTTGCAGGAAAGATCTTCGTGTTTTTGAGTTAGTCATTTTCACACTCTAAAGGCACAGACTTACTTGTTGGTAAATTTTGTCTGGTTGAGGTCATGACGGGACATCAGCCAGCTTATCAGGAAGGCTGTCCCCCAGCAGACTGCGGATGAGCACCGCGGGATGGACGGCCGCCTTGCCGGCGAAGTCGGCGATTTGATGCCGGCACGACGTGCCTGGCGCGACCAGTACATCCTGGTCACCCATCGATTTCGCTGCCGGTAGCAGTTTGCGGTTGGCGATGGCGAGCGAGACATCGTAGTGATGCTTGTCATAGCCGAAGGATCCGGCCATGCCACAACAACCGGCGTCCAGATCGACGACGGATGCGGATGGAATGCGGCCCAGCAGCGCCAGGGTGGCGGGCAGCATCCCCATCGATTTCTGGTGGCAATGGCCGTGTAAAAGGATGCGTCCGGGGCGCGCTTGCAACGGCAGATCGAGGGTCGCCGCGTATTCATCGAACAGGACGCAGGCGTTCGCTACCGTTTCAGCTTTCTTTCGTTCTTCACCGCGTAGCAGGGATGGGGCATCTTCCTTGACGGCCGATAGACAACTCGGTTCGCAGAAGAGGATTTTCTCGCCTCGAACGGCGATGGGATAGAGGCCTTCGATCACTTTAGAAGCGTGGTCCAGGGCGTCTTTCAGCAGACCTTGGGAGATCAATGGGCGTCCGCAGCAGCCTGGCCGCGCTACGGTCACCGCGCAGCCTCCTTTTTCTAATACTTCCAGCGCTGCGATTCCGATCTCCGGGTCGTAATGGTTGGTGAAGGTGTCGTTGAATAGGGTTACCGTATTTGCAGGACGCGGGACGAGGGCGTCCCGCGCGGTCCAGGGGAACCGCCCCACAAGCCAGTGCTCGAAGGTTTGGCGTGCATAGGCCGGCAGGGTGCGGCGGTGGTCGATACCGAGTAATTGTTCATTTAACCAGCGAATGAGAGTGTTGCCGTTCAGCCAGTTCGCCAGCGGCGCGAAACGGCTGCCTAAGACAGAGATGCGGTCGACATTGCCTAGCGCGCGAGCCCGCAGGGGCGTGCCGTGCCGGTTCCAGTAGTCGGCGAGGAATTCGCTCTTGAAGCGCGCCATGTCGACACCGACGGGACATTCGGCTTTGCATGCGCGGCACTCCAGGCACAGGTCGAGGACCTGATAGGTGCCCTCGTCGCCCAACCCGGATTCATTGAGCCTGCCGGCCATCGCCAGACGCAGCACGTTGGCGCGACCGCGCGTAGTATGGGCTTCATCGCGCGTCGCCATATAGGACGGACACATGGTCCCTGCGAGTTTTTTTCGGCACGCGCCCACGCCACTGCACATCTCGACTGCGCCGCCCATTCCGCCGTAAGCTTCATAGTCGAACCAGGTCGTGGGTTTGGGTGTCTGATAGCCTGCGCCGAAACGCAGGTTGGCCGTGATAGGCGGCGGGTCCACGATCTTACCGGGGTTGAACAAGCCGAGCGGATCGAAAGTCCGCTTAATCTCGCGAAAGGCGGCATACAATTTGGGACCGAACATCTGTTCGAGAAACGGACTGCGCACCAGTCCGTCACCGTGCTCCCCGGAAATCGTGCCGCCGAATTCGAGAGCCAGGTTCGCGACGTCCTGGGCGATCGCCGCAAACGCCTGGATTCCCTGCTCCGTTTTCATATTGATCACCGGCCGCACATGCAGGCAGCCGACCGAAGCGTGGGCGTAGATGCCGGCAGTCGTGCCGTGGCGTTCGAGCAGCGCGAGGAAGCGTTCGATATAGTCGCGCAGTTTTTCCGGCGCAACCGCGGTATCTTCCACGAACGAGACCGACTTGGCGTCCGACTTCATCGCCATGGAGAGACCCAGAGAAGCTTCCCGCAGGCTCCAGATCTTCGCCTGCGACGCGGGGTCGGTTACGGAGCGATACGAATAGCCCAGGCCGCTCGAGCGCAGGTCATCTTCGAGGGCTTGCAAACGCGGCGGGAGGTCGTCTTTGTGGTCCGCGTAGAATTCGACGCATAGGGTTGCGGCAGGATCGCCTTCGATGAACGTGTTGCGAATACGGTCAAGCGCGGCGTTCTGGCGGGTGTGATCGAGGATCGACTTGTCCATCACCTCGACCGCGGACGGTTGGTGACAAAGAATCACAGGCGTCGCGCCCAGGGACTCCAGAAGATCAGAAAACGCAATCACCATCACCGCTTTGGCCTTGGGTAACGGGACCAGGCGGAGCTTGGCTTCGAGAATGATTCCCAGCGTTCCTTCGGAGCCGACCATCATCTTCGCCAGATTGACCGGCTTGTCCACATCGGTGAATTCATCCAGGTTGTAGCCTGCGACACGGCGCATAATCTTGGGATAACGCCGGTCGATTTCATCCGCATGCAACTGAGCGAGGCCGAGCACGGTGCGATAACAGGCGGCTTCCAAGGTCTCACCGGTAGGAACCTGGTCGCGCGAGATCTCGCGGAAGTGCGCGACACTGCCGTCCGAGAGCGCGACAGTCTGTTCCAACACATGATCGATAGTCTTCCCGTAGAGCACGCTGCGCGCGCCGCTCGAGTTGTTCGCCATCATGCCGCCGACGGTGGCGCGACTGGCGGTGGAGATGTCCGGCGCGAAGCGGACTCCGAGCGGCGCCAGTTGCGCGTTCAACTCGTCCAGAACGATTCCCGGCTCAACGCGCGCCCAAAGCTGTGCGGCATTCACTTCCAGGAGCCGGTTGCAATATTTGGAGACATCGATCTGTATGCCTTCGCCGATGGCCTGTCCGGCTTGCGACGTGCCTCCGCCGCGCAGGGTGATGGGCACACGATGACGCCGGCAAATTTCGAGCGTGCGCAGAATGTCCTGATGATGTCTCGGGACCACCACGCCTGCCGGCTGAATCTGATAGACGCTGGCGTCGGTCGAATAGAGCGCGCGCGAGATGGCATCAAAGCGAACTTCACCGTCGAGCCGGGCTTCCAGTTCCCGCCGCAAGGCTTCCGCGCTGCCGGTTTGGATTTCGACCAGATTCATCGCACCCGCTCTGTCAGATACTCTAGCGCCACTTGCACGCCTCCTTTGCGATGCGGCACTCCAGCGATTGCCAGCCCCATTTCTACGCCGGATAAGGTTGCGGCGAGAGTGAGGTCGTTCAGGCTGCCTAAATGGCCGATACGAAAGACGCGTCCGGCGAGTTTACCGAGTCCGGCGCCCAGGGACATGTTGAACTTTTCCAGGATCACGGCGCGCAGTGCCGCTTCATCGAATCCCGGCGGAACGAACACGGCGGTGAGCGCGCTGCTCCATTTCGCCCGATCGAGCGGAACCATCTCGAGACCCCAAGTCCGTACGGCCCGACGCGTGGCTTCGGCGAAGCGTAGATGCCGGCAGAACACCTTATCAAGACCTTCTTCCGCTAGCATATTCAAGGCTTCCTGCAAGCCAAACAGGAGATTGGTCGCCGGGGTATAGGGGAAGAAACCCTTGGCATTATTCTCCAGCATATCGTCCCAGCGCCAAAAATTTCTGGGCATCTTCGCGGACTTGCCGGCTTCGAGCGCCTTTTCGCTGATGGCGTTAAACGCGAGCCCGGGCGGCAGCATCATGCCCTTCTGGGAGCCACCGATCGCGACATCCACGCCCCATTCGTCGTGACGGTAATCCATGGCCGCGAGGGAAGACACCGTATCCACCATCAGCAGAGCCGGATGTTCGGCGTCATCCAGGGTGCGGCGGACAGCAGGGATGTCGTTGGCCGCCCCGGTGGAGGTTTCGCTGTGAACTACCATGACCGCTTTGATCTGGTGGTCGCGATCGTCGTCGAGTCGCGCGGCCAGGCTCGCGACTTCCACGCCGACTCGCCAATCGCTCTCGACGAGATCGACCTGAAGCCCAAGATTGCGCGCGGCTCTCGCCCAGAGCGCTGCGAACTGGCCCGTGTCGAACGCCAGGACCTTGTCGCCGGGACTCAGCGTATTCATCAGCGCAGCTTCCCACGCGCCGGTGCCGGAAGCCGGATAGATCAGCACCGGATGGTTGGTTTGGTAGACATCTTTCATGCCTGCCAGACAGCATTTGGCGAGTTCGGCGAACTCAGGGCCGCGGTGATCGATGGTGGGACGATCGATGGCGCGTAAGATGCGGTCCGGCACGTTCGTAGGACCGGGGATTTGAAGGAAATGCCTGCCGGGTTGAAATGTCATTCTATTCTATTCACTCATACTCCAGTTTTGCGCAAGCGGAGAGGGGTCTTGGTAGTGCTCGCACTTCTGAGAGCGGGCTGGAAAGGCGGTATTCGCCTGGTCTTCTCCCGGTAAAGGCTGGCAGGCCTTTGATTCCGTGTGAGATGCAGGATTTATAAAGGAAATATTAAGTGGCTTTGATCGTGTAAATATTGTTTTTGTCCCGCGCAGGGAGGGTGAACGACGCGTAGCGGAATGTTCGAGATTGAAAGCGTCGTCTCCGGACATAGGTGTGGCCTCCTAACTCTGATATAGCAGACGGGTTCGGGAAATTCGTGGAGCTGGGTTATCCCCCCACTGGTAATCGCCCCCTTGGGGCACACGCGACTTCTGCCATCGGGCGCTTGGCGGCCGCCGACGCTCCACAGCTTAATTCGCGGTCCACCCGCCGTCGATGGGCACGATCGAGCCGTTCATGAACTCAGCTTCGTCCGAGCACAGGTACACGGCCAGCCAGGCGACTTCATCAGGGCGGCCCATGCGGCCCAGAGGCTGCCGTGCGTGGAGTTCGGCGCGAACTTTGTCTTTCTCGTGCTTGTGGTTTTTCTCGAGATACCCCTCCACAAATGGCGTCTCGACGGTCGCCGGTGCAATGCAATTTACGCGGAGTTCCTTGGGATAATCCACCGCCATCGCGCGCGTCAAGGCCAGCACCGCGCCTTTGGTTCCACAATACGCGAAGCGCCGCTTGACACCGGTGAGTCCCGAGACCGAGCCGATATTCACGATCACTCCTTTGCGCGCCGGTTCCTGGGGAGCCAGCAGCAACGGAAGAAAATACTTGGTCATCAGAAACAGGCCTTCTACGTTCACGCGAAAGAGCCGCTGGAAATCAACCAGCTCGGTTTCGGTCACGCCGCCTACCAGTCCCAGGCCGGCGTTATTCACTAGAATATCGAGCCGTTGGAGGCCGGCCGCCGCCGACTTGACAGCAGCCTCGTCCGCGACATCGAGCTTGATTACCGAGGAGCCCGGCAACTCCGCCGAGAGCGCAGCGGCGCGCGGTTCGTCCAGGTCGGCGATAATAACGGCAGCGCCCGATTGGGTCAGCGCCCGGCAGGTTTCCTCTCCGATTCCACTGGCGCCTCCCGTGACCAGCGCGATACGTCCATCGAGTCGAAAGGGTGTCTTCATCCAAGTGAATTGTAGCAATCAGGACAGGAGCGGCCAGCTGACAATCCTGCAGAACCGGATCATCGCCTGTGAGAAATGTCCGCGCCTGATCGCCTACTGCCGTGAGATAGCGCGCATCAAGAGGCGGGCCTACCTGGATTGGGATTACTGGGGCAAACCGGTGCCTTCTTTCGGCGATCCCAATGCCCGGTTGCTGATTCTCGGGCTCGCGCCGGCCGCCCACGGAGCTAACCGCACGGGCCGCATGTTTACCGGCGACCGCTCCGGCGACTGGCTGTATCGCGTCCTGTATGCCACCGGGTTCGCCTCGCAGCCGGAAAGCCGATCGCGTGAGGACGGCCTGCAACTTCACGACGCGCGAATCGCCGCGTCCGCGCACTGCGCCCCTCCGGATAACAAGCCGACCCTGCTCGAACTGCGCAATTGCCGGCACTGGCTCGAAACCGAACTCGATCTCTTTCCGGATCTTCGAGTGGTGGTGGCGCTGGGGCGGATCGCGTTCGACATTTACCTCTCGATTCTGAAAGAACGCGGCCTGATCGCGCGGCGCAGTGCTTTCCAGTTTGGACACCACCGCGTGCACCGCGTGGGCGAGGGGCTGCCGGTTTTAATCAGTTCTTATCATCCCAGCCAGCAGAACACTTCGACAGGCAAGCTGACCGAGGCGATGCTGACCGATGTCTTTCGCTCGGCCCGCGAGCTTCTGGAATAAGATACATACATGATTTCGCGAAGGACCGTGTTAGCAGGACTGTCGGGCGCCGGAGTTCTGAGTCAGCTTGTGGATAAGCTCGCCGGGGCACACAAAGGCCGTTTGAAAATTGGAGTCACCGATTGGAACCTGAAGCTCACTGGGAAGATCGAGGCCATTGCTTTGGCCAAGACCCTGGGCTTCGACGGAGTGCAGGTGAGCATCGGCCGTGACATTGTCGATGACAAGATGCCGATGGACAATCCTGAGCTGATTGCCCGGTATCGCGCGGAATCGAAGACGCAGAAAATGCCGCTCGATGGAACGTGTCTCGACCGGCTGCATGTCGACTGCCTGAAGAACGGTAACCGCGCTGCTGCCAAACGCGTGTCGGACGGAATTCGCATCACCAAAGCGCTCGGTGTTCAGGTGATGCTGCTGCCGTTCTTTGGCAAGTGCCTCACCGAACCGGCGGATTTCGACAGCACCGCGGACCTGCTTCGCGAACTGGCGCCCGATGCCGAGAAGGCCGGCGTGATTCTGGGCCTGGAAAATACTCTGTCGGCGGAAGACAATGTGCGCATTATGGACAAGGTGAAGTCTAAGACAGTCAAAGTCTATTATGATGTCGGGAACTCGACTCATTGGAAACACGATGTGCTGCAGGAGATTCCGTGGTTAGGCAAGGATCGCATCTGCCAGATTCATTTGAAGGATGAAGGTTATCTTGGCACGGGTCCGATTGATTTTCCCAAGGTGCTCGCAGCGATTCGTGGCATTGGCTTTGACGGATATGCCAATCTCGAAACCAATGCACCCTCGAAAGTGATTGAGGATGATATGCGGAAAAATTTGACCTATGTGCGGCAGATACTGGCGCAACCCGCGTGATGGATGGACACGCGACGGTAGAGAAAACGTGGCTATCGCTGCGTAGGGCTGCTTCGCAGCCGCTGGAGTTTGTACATTTTTCAGGCCGCGGCAGCAGCGTTGAAGCCGCGATCGGTCGGATTCAAGCCGAGGTGGGCGACGAGTTCCGGGTGTTCGGCCATTTCTTTGCGGAGTAGCGTGATCAGATCCAAAGCCGAGGGTCGTGCAGCGCGACGGCGCCACTTGGGGAGGGCGGCGTAAGCCGTGCCGCGTTCGGCTCCGAAAGCCTGCAACGAGGCCAGGAGGAGTGCGCTGTAGCTGGCCACAGCGAAGGCCGGCTGCTTGGGCACCGAGATAAAGTTACGTAACTGGGCTTGCCCCACGCCGAGGGTGTCCTTTTCCTCGCGGTGGTTGACTTCAATCTGCCATCGGTCGAAGTAGATTTGCAATAGTTGCCGCACTGTGCCGTCGACCACGGTTGTGAGCAGGTAGGCAGGCTGGGTGTAACAGAAGCGGGTACTGTTTTTCTTGCGATAGCGCGTGGGTTTGACCACGAGCAGCCGCAGCGGCCGCTGACGTGCCCCGCCTTGCCAATAGATCCCTGCTACCTGTTTGTACTCGACCTGGCGCCGTTTTCCACCATAGAAGATTTTGGTGCTCTTCCAGGCCCTGGACTCGTCGAACCGCACCTGTTCCGGGGTGAATTTGTGGGTATCGTAGAAGCGGCGCGATCGGTCCTCGGCGCGGTGGCACAAAACCGCATTCTTGCGGGCGCGAGCGATCAGTTCGACGCCCTTGACTACGGTCTGGAAAACCGTGCGATTGCAGAAGCTGTTGTCGATTGCCAGCAGCAGAATCTTGTTAGCGGCTCCGGCCGCATCGAAGCCTGTGCGCAGACGGCCCATCAGGTGGATGAAGTGAGTGGAGAGATTATGGAGTTTTTGGGCCGCGCGATACTGTTTCCACTCCTTCTCTAAGGCGGCGTCTTTCGCCTCCGGTTGCGGTACCGGCTCTGCCTTTCCAGCTTTGCGTGGACGCTTGCTCTGGGCCGCCTGATTCTGCCGGCCAGAGGATTTAGGGCGCCGCTTGCGGGGCCGTTTGACGACTGAGGATTCCTCAAAGGCGATGGGTATGGCGCGGGCACCCACCTTGGCGTGGCGGAACAGTGGAACCAGCAGGGAGGCCTGCAGGAACCGCAGGCCCAGCATGAAATTGACGCGATACTTGGGGGAGAGGGGATCGCGCTGCAGGAAAGCCTGCTGAATGCGTAATCCGGTTTTGTGCAGGCGAGTGTCGTCGATGGCCACACCGATATAACGGCCTGGACAGTAGGGCAAGGCGCGCTGCAAGAGGGGAGCGAACAAGGCGGAGAGCTCCCACTGACAACGCGAGAACAGAAAATACTCGGCGCGCCAATCCTGGTGTTGGTCGCCGTTGGTCCAAATGATGCGAGACAGAGTGTGGCGGCCGAGGCAGACCAGCCCACCTACCGCCTGGCGTACGGCGCGGAGAAAGGTGCGCTTCTGGGGGAACACCGTCACCCAGGAGGCCAGGATATCGAGAAAGCAGCCCAGTAGGGTCATCGGGTCTTCCGCCGAAGAACCTCCGTCCGTTCTGGAACGCGATCCAATTTCTTGCGGAATCGGCAGTGATGGTTGCATGTCAGTTCCTCAAAACAGGTAGGTCGGCGCATAGCCGTTGGCGACAGAGGCGGTGTAGGGGATAGAGAAAAATCTGCTTGCGGATCCCTTGGGCCTGTCCGGAACGGTCCATGCGTCCGCGGCCGGTGGTCATGCCGGCTTCGATCCAATTGGCGGCGCGATAGCAAGTGCCGCGGTAACGCGTCGGGTCCACCAGGGTTTCCATCAACACAGGGGTGACACCATAGCGGGCCTGCCAGTCGCGCGGTAGTTGTTGCGCGGCTCGCGCCAGAATATGGCTGGCCAGATGGGGAACGCGTGCCCAGGGGAGAATCAGAAAGCGGCTGTGGTTGATTACCAGAGGGAGATTGCGCTGACGAACCTGGTCACTCCATCCGATCCAGCCGTCGCGCGGCGCCATCCGCCACGCAGCGCTGGTGAACAGTAGGGCGGCCAGCGGCGGCAAATCCGGATTCGCTGCCCGGGCCCAGTAACGAAGTTGCGCCCCATAAGGAGCACGGTAGCCGAGGTAATGATATTGTTCCAGATATCGACGGAACAGTAGCCGTTGCTCGGGGCATTCAATCAGCTGCAGTGAAATGGGACGGTAGGACTCCAGCGCTCCGGTGAGCGCAGGGGGAGCCGCGAGTGGCAAAACTGCCGGTCTGGGTGCGGAGACGCGGGGATGTCTGGGCTGCGGGGCGGGCAACCAAGGCAACCATCCACGGTCGTGGAGTTCGCGCAAAAACAGATAACACTCGCGGCTCTTGAGCCCACCGTTGGGACGTCGCCACTCCAGCAGTTCGCAGAGGGTTGCCGCCAGTTCGGTCAAAGTCAGACCGGCAAACTCGCGCGTGATGCTGCGAATTAGATCCAATTCGGACTGACTCAATGTGTGACCGCAGAACGAAAGGCCGTCACCAATTGTGATAGGCATCGCATGCGACCTGCCCAATGCAGGTCCTCATGCTTACGTTACAGAAGCTTCACGCAAAAGTCCAGAGAAATCTCCGCGCCAAACCCAGAAAAATGTACAAACTCCAGGGGCTGCTTCGCAGCCGGACAGACCACAAGAAACGATAGTCTGCCGAACGGTAGACTAAGCGTTGGTCAGGGAACGGTGCTGTCGTACGGCGTGGGCGTCGGTCATGCCGGCTACCTGGTCGCAGACCAACCGCAACCGTAGATAGTGTTGTTGCGCGGCGGGAGGTAATTTCGGGTAACTCCGCGTCAGATCCTGTTCGAAGGCGTGCCGGTAATTGTCGGAGATGATCGCGTAAAGCTTAGTTCCGAAGCCTTTCTCGTCCCGCACTGCCGGAGAAACCCCTTCCCAGTAGAGATCGAGTAAGTCATGGATTACCTTGCGGCCCATAATCTCCAGGCGCAGGACTTCGGCGGAACAGAAGATGCGCCGTTTGATCACCTCTTTGCAAGCGTTATAGAGAGTCGCCGCTGCCGATTGTCTGACCAACTCCCAGCCGTATTCACCCTCCATGATGGGCTCATACGACTTCTGGAATTCGTTGAGGACGGCCGGAATCAAGCTAGCCATTAACCGGGTTCGAAACGCCTGCGAATAGACCTCCTCGGTACTGAATCCGGCGAGTCCGCTCTGGCGGACGAACGTCTCGGCGGCCTTCATCAGCGCCCTGGCCTCACCGCCGGCTCCATGCCGTTCCAGTTCTTCAACCATCTCCGGCCAGCGGAAGACCCGTTTCCGGACGCCATCTTCCAGGTCGATGCACACGTTGACGATATCGTCGGCGGCTTCCACCAGGTACGTGATCGGGTTTCTCGCCACTCCGGTGCCGGTTTCCTGCTGCACCTGCTCGATCAGTTCTCTTTCGGTCTCGAAGAAGCCTGGCTTCGAACGCTCGTGCCGCTCCGCACAGATGTCACTGGCGGACACCACATACTTACACGCGGCCGACAGGGTGGCGAAGGTCAGGTTGAGACCGTTGTGATCGCTCAGAACCTGCAGACGGCCGGCCAGCCGCACCATCTGGGCATTGCCATCGAATTGAATGAAGTCCTGCGCGGCGGGCAGATAAGTCAGGGCTCCGGAACTCCTGTCGACCAAAGCTCCGACGAACCTCGGGTCCTCGGCTAGCTTTTGGGAGAACCAGTCCTGGATGGCTCTTTCACCGGCATGGCCGAAGGGTGGATTTCCCACGTCGTGCAAGAGCGCACAAGCGGCGGCGATGGTCGAAATGGCATGCGCACAATCCTGCGGGATGCGGTTTGCCATTCGCCTGACGGCGCCTTGTGCCAGGTCCCGGGCTACACTGCTGACTTCGAGCGAATGAGTCAGGCGGGTACGCACGGAATCGTGCTGTTCGAGCGGAAAGACGTGAGTCTTGTCCTGGAGACGACGAACCGGCGTGCTGAAGACCACGCGGCTGAGGTCCTGTTCGAACTCCGTGCGATCTCCGTCCAGATGATCCGAGGGTGCGGCTCGACGGCAGATAAGAAGGCGCGACCATTCCATCATAAATAGGAGTTACTCTCTCGCGTTCAGGCTAACACCTCATAGCCACGGATAAAGCCCGGCAGACCACAAAAAACGATGGTCTGCCCCACGGGCGGTGCGCTGCATTAGAAGCTGCCTCCCGGTATACCCGACGTGTGTCCCGTGAAGCTCCACATATCGCATTGGGATGCGTGCAAGCCGTGGTTCACCTGGACGGTTTCTCCAAATTCCAGACTGACCTCCGAGTTGCGATCGTACTGAGGCCATTCGGGCAAGCCGTCGCCGTTGGGATCGCCGCTGGCAGCGAAGCGATACCAGGCTGCGCTCATCATTCCCGCGAGAGACCGGTCGACTATTTCGACTCGTCCGGCAATAGCCTTGAGCGTGTCGAACACATATGGAAGTTCGCTGCCATGAGCCGTGCGCATCTCCATGCCTGGCCGGACCCGGGAGAATTGATAGAGCCAGGCGGTCTTCTCCGCGGCGGCCAGCGACCGCGATGGACACAAATACCAGGAATCGGTATAGACATCGCGAATAGCGGTGCGGACTTCGTCGTTCGACGCCGCTGGATAGGTTGCCAGCACCTTGTCTGCCTGGTCCTTGAAACGAGCGGTGATCCACGCATGATACCCTTCCACATCGGGAACCGGTCTCACGCCGATTACAATGGTGCCTTCACCACGGTTGCTTCCGGTCAGAACCGTGGCCGGATTGATTCTCCCGGAACGGAGCAGTTCATAGGGTTGTCCAGGTATGACGTAGCCATCCATCACCGGGCCAAACGTATCCCGCTGGGTACATTCGAGACAGGAGATAGACGGCGGCAGCATCTTCACCAGCAGACGGCTGCTCATCTCGCGCATGCAATCCAGGGTCTTCGCACCGCCGCAGCCGAGCAAACGGGGGACTTCCAAACCCTCGTGTTCGGCGGACTCAATTCCTCCCAGAGGATTGCGCAAGGTTCTCAACTGGTCGTCGAGCGCTCCACTTTCGGCGATGGCGCGGTGAAACAGCCCCTTGGCGAGAGGAGAGAAGAGCAGACAACTGACGCTCCCGGCTCCCGCCGATTCGCCGAAAACCGTCACGTTCTTCGGATCGCCGCCGAATGCGGCGATATTTTCGCGTACCCATTGCAGGGCCGCGATTTGGTCCAGCAGACCGTAGTTACCGGAGACATGTTCGCGCGACTCGCGGGATAACTGCGGATGCGCGAGAAAGCCGAAGACTCCCAGCCGGTAGTTGATGGTCACCACCACAGCACCCAAGTGCGCGAGGGCGCTGCCGTCATATAGGGGAACGGATCCCGAGCCGGCAAGATATCCGCCGCCGTGGATCCACACCATGACCGGCGCGTTTTGAGCGGCCGGCAAACTCCAGACGTTCAGGTAGAGACAATCTTCGCTTTGCGGCTGGACGCGGGGCGCCGGCTGGACACAGGACGCGGCAAACTCCGTGGCTTGGCGGACACCGGTCCACGGCTTTGGAGCGAGGGGACGTTTCCAACGGAGATCACCGACCGGGGGCGTGGCGTAGGGGATGCCTTTGAAGACGCGTAGGCCTTGAGACTCAGCGCCGGCAACCACGCCGTAACGGGTGCGCACTTCCGTGTCCTGCGCTGAGAGCGAGATCGCCAGCAGTGCCAATATGGGAAGGCGCATCGCAGGAATGTTAGCACAGAGTACGGATTACGGGGCCTTGAGGGACTCGCACAAGGTGGGTATTCACTTGACTCAGGTCCGCGCAGTTGGCAGCACTCCGTGGGGCGCGCGCCCATAAGCGCTAACTTAAGCCCCGCCGGCCGGCTGGTTTGAGGTGAATTAACGGCGCGCAAGCTGATCGCATCGAAGCCAGCCTAGGCAAGGACTCTACAGCTTAATCACAATCGGCCTACGCTTCTTGAGCAACTCGTGTAGCCACGCGTTTGTAGCCTCAGGCAACGTCCTAAACTCAGTCTGTACGGAGAATGAACTCGAAGTGGCATGCCAGCCGAGCACCCTCGCGACTATCTGCTCAAACTGTGGATAGGTGAAGGGTCCGTTTAGCGCCTGTAGGCTTGTGACAATTCCGAATATCGCAGTTCCCGACCGGTGCGGCGCGTACGCAAACGCCGGATTGAGTGCAAACCTCTGCGCCGACAGGCCGCTGCCCTGGGTCTGCGGTGTGCTTCCCGTGGCTGGACCTAAAGAGACACCAAGCACTGCCGCGATTGCTGTCACGGCAGCATGGACGTTGATGCTGCCTTTAGCCCGTGGGTGGGCGAGTTTGATCAGAGTGCGTTGCTGGCCAGCAGCCAAAATCGTTGCCTGAAGACCGGTCGCAGCATATCGGGCCTCGAAGTAGGCATGGACGAGCTGGCCCAGCGCGACAATCACTTTGGGCTGCACGAGTTCTACCACATTTTCAAAATAGCTGTCGGCGCACGGGCTGAACCCCGGATGAAAAATCTTCGAATCTCCCGACGCACAAAAGTAGAGCTCTGTGACCGCCGCAACGGCTTCAAACGCCGCGCCGGCGAAGATGGCGGACACAATTTCCCAATGCACTCGATAATGCTGCTCTTTGGCGCCTAAGCCGATGTAAACTTGGCCGTTCGTCCTATTCTTCCCCAGATCGATGAAGTCCTCAAATTTGGGCATGATCTGCCAATAGAGGCTGCAATTTGATGCCCCGACCCTCGGGTTTATCCCCACAAATAAGATCTCGGCGGTGCCGTCAGTTGCGCCAATGATGGGTGGAAACTTCGAAAAAGGCCGGCCCTCCGAAATCCGACAGAAGCCCGACGCGAACTCCTGGCCCATGCAGTCCACGCAACCATGGACGCGACGGACCAGGTGTTCACGATCTAATCCCGATGCCATTGCGATAGTTTACCGCCTGGCGTGTGCGTTTGCGCGTCCGTCGCGTCGTCCGAATGCCAGCCGGGACGGTCCAGGAATGTCTGCAGCTCTGACCGGGAGTCGTCTGCCCTGGGTGGACGTCAATATCCTCACTTTACTTCTCCGCGTTCGCGCGAGCCGGTTGTATTCGCGTGCCCACCCGCGGCCCCACCATCTGCACCCACCCGCATCAATCGCGCCCCGGCGGGTGTCCCCGCGTCAGAAATTCGGTTCAGATAAGAGCTCGATGCCAGTTTAGGCGCCGGCAAGCCCCGCTGCGGACTGCCAGCTAAATGCTCCAACCAATCCGGAGCGAAGGCGCCCCTTGATCTGGCGCTAGAATCATCTGTGAGGTTGAGAAACATGGGCGGCTTTGATCTGGGCAGGTACTGGGCTCTATTCGGTGACGCACTCAAGGAAAGGTACCACCGCAAGGACAGATTCAAGGATGGGTTTGCCAGAATCAAGGCTCACTACCGTGGGCTGCAGCCGGGCCCTGATCGCCGTGACATAACAGCCCGCGACGTTCTGGAGATCTTCGAGGACGATCTTCCGTACGTAGACGACTGGTCAAAACCGGACTACGAAGACCTTGCGAGACAGATGGAGAAGACACACGCCGCAGACTTAATCCGGCGCCTGACGCCGGACAGCTACAGCGAACAACTAATAAGTAAGATCCGCTACTGCTTTCGTGATCTTGGGTTGACCGCGCTTGTCCTGCAGCATGTTTACCCGGAGCGCTATGCAATGTGCAGCCACCACTTGGCGAGCTCCCTGTTCGTCTCGGGCCACACGGTGCCGAAGTTTTATGTGGACTATTGCGAGGAGTTGCTGTGGTGGAGCGAGTGGCAAACACTTCGGCGCCCTGCGCTTAATGTCGCCGAAACGGAATTCGCTCTTTGGACGTGGTACTGGTTCGCTCATCGTCGAAGCGGTAAGAGCGATGACCGGCGGAGACACTTTAGGGCGTTTTCCACGGACCCGGAGGTTCAGAAGCGCAGAGCATGGAGGATTGCCCGCGCCCTAAAGGGCATAGACAAACTGGATCTGGCCCGCTCGTACCTCGACACCGAGCCGACAGTGGCCGCCATCATCGCCTGGCGTGAGCTTGAGAAGGAACTGCGCCGATTCCTTGGCCGCAGTGGCAAGATGTCTGATCTCATAGACGGAATCGACAGCTTGAAGCCGTGGACGCTTCCGCCGGGGTGGACGAGCGAAAGTCTATGGCACCTCTGGAAAGATACTGGGCCTGGAAGAGACCAAGTCATGCACCACGGATCTGAGGTTTTACCTGAAGATGCCGCAACCGTCGTGGACTGCGTTTGCTCGCTGTTCGCGCACAACAGGAAAGGGTAGGGAGATTGAGCAGGCTATGTCATCTGGTAGCGAACCGGATCAAGCCCCTGTCTTGGCGCTGATGATTATGAACCTTACGCGCACGCAAGAGGAAATGAATTGACTATTTATGCCCGTATTGGACGGGGCAGGGATGCGGGCCTGGGACGGCCTCTACAGTAAAATGGACCCATACGGTGGGTGACGTAACGATGGACCTCAAAGATATCCTCGACGATTCGAATCTACCAACGCCTAACCCCGAGATGGAGGTGATCAAGCGTTTGAAAAACGCAAATCCCGCCTACAATTTCACGAAGGAGGCGCTCGACAAAACTAACGAGACTTTGCGTCAGGCGAGAGAACTTTCCGGGAGCGGCATTTCCGGTCTTTTGAGCGAGGCAAGAAGAAGGGCCTCGGAGGGGTCGGGGATTGCCAATATGAGGGAGCTGTTAAGGCAAACGATGGAGCAGTCTTCCCTCGCATCCATTGGCGTTCGGGATTCAATCGCCAACTTCCCTCCCCGCGAACCCAACAACTTTGATCTAATCGAACGTTACGATCCTACTGCGTTCGAGATTCCCGAACCACCGCCAAACCCGACTTACGAGACGAATCGCCAGCTCCGCGAATTAACCGACGAAGTGGCTGCGTTGATCGATCTTGCGAAGCAGCAGGCGAATCTCACGCAAGCCCTACACGAAACCACCAAAGCCGCCCTTGAACTCGCGGCTCAATCCGGTGAGGAGGCGAAGGCTTCGTCGGAGCTTGCCAAAATCTCAATTGATTTATCGCGCACGGGCGTCAGCATTGCCAACAAGGCTCTGATCGTTACCATCATCGTCGGGGCTCTCTCTGTCGTTACGAGTATCGCCGTCCCGATCTATCTTGACTATCACCACCAGACTGCAGACCCAGTAGTGAAACCAGTGGGCCAGACCAATGCGCCTGTAGCCGCGCCGCCAGGTGCCAAGCCTGCGACCGGGCTGCCGCCGACCGTAAAGAGTCCTGCGAAGGCGCCTGCTACCCCGTTAAGACCCAGCCGCTGAAGATGTGGGGCCACGACTCGTCCCTCAATGGAACTCAATACCTTCAGCTTGGCCCGGACATCAACCAAAAAGACCAGAGAGCTCGAAGTCGGAACTATCTGGCTCCGCAAACAAGTTTCGCACTGAGGACCTTTTGGTTGACAGCCGGGCGTTTGAATCCTTGTGCCCGAGAATTGTTTCACCGTCTTGGTTAACTTTATCCTCGATCGCTTTCGCGTCCACCTTGTCTGTGGTGCCTGGCGCGCCACAAGTTACTCGTGCCCAGAATGTGGACATCCCGCACGCTGGCCCCAAACGGCCTCCTGGGAGACTGATCCTCTGTCGTCGCCCAGCGTTTTACCAACGCGTCCGCTCCAGGCGCTGACGGCAGCCGGAAGCCATCCAGATGAGCGGGAAGCGCACGACGCATAGAAGTACAGCCCAAGGGTCCAAGAAACGCATTGTGGGCCGCTGAGAGCAGCCCTACGGTCAATATCGTAGTGCTTACCGTTCTTCTCGTCTGTATGGTTTTTCGGTTGCTGAGGTTCGGCCAAACTGGCCCCGGGCGCCGTAGCCAAACTGATTCACTTGGGTTGCACCACAATATCTTCAGGCCCGACCGGCAGTTGGAGGCATCCCTATCCGAATTCGCCTGACCCCATGATAGAAGTGGAATTAGATTGGACGTGTGCGCCGTCGACGCACGAGCCCGCGGCATCGCGATCGTCGTCGTGGTGGCAAAAGCTCTTTGATATTTGAAATTTTTGGAACAGGGAATCAGGCAATCCAAATTGGCTTCGTTTCGTAATAAACGCTACCAGCCAGTCCGGGCCTCCTCGGATTGGCTTCGTTTCGCTATCCGGTGCCTGACCGTAACTCAGCCAAAATTGGCTTCGTTTCGTCAAAAAGATAATCAGCCAGTCCGGGCTCTTCCCGGATTGGCTTTGTTTCGCCACCCGATGCCCTGACCATCACTCAGCCAGATTGGCTTCGTTTCGCAAAAAACGACTGCCCAGGCACCGATGTCTGTGTCACGGATATGCACTCTGTTGGGCGGTCTGCCAGCGATTGCGGCCCGACGGGCCGTTACATACCTCGGCTGCGACAACTCGGGTTATTAATGCAACTCGCTCCTCACTCCTTTGATTCCTGGACGGAAAGGCTACGCACCTTAAGTTAGCGCCTATGGGCGGGCGCCCTCGCCCGCTCGGAGGCCCCCGCCTCCGCTTCCGGAAGCGGGACGGGGCGTCCCGCGCAAGGAGAAGGAAAGATGGCGTGTGGAGCTGCCATGTTTGATGAAAAACTATTAACATCTATTTCATTTTGTGTGTGTTGACAGTAACGTGGGAAGGGGCGAGTCCATCCAACTTAACATCCGGCGAGAGACTGCCCGGAGACAAATGAATATGATCAAGAGAGCTTTGCCAGTAAGTGCCCTGATTGCCGCAGCCGTACTATGGGCGCAGGATCCCAATCAGGCACCGCCGCAAGACCCGAATCAGGCTCCGGTGCAGGACGCCGGTCAGGTTCCGCCACAAGATCCGAATCAGGCGCAGCCTCCGGCACAGGACCCGCCCTCCAGGGTTGCGAGGCTCAGCCTGATCCAAGGGCAGGTTTCGTTTCAGCCGGCGACAGTCACTGACTGGACGGCGGCAACTCTGAACTATCCCGTGACGATTGGCGACCATCTCTACGGCGACGACAATTCGCGCGCTGAGCTGTATATCGGGACGACCGCGGTCCGACTGGGACCGAAGAGCGGCTTGAGTTTCATGAATCTGGACGATCGTCTGGTGCAGATCCGGGTGGACATGGGCTCGGTTATTGTTCGCGTGAAGGAGTTGGCTGACGACGATTCATATGAAATCGATACGGCGCAGGGCGCGATCACTTTGTTACGCCCGGGCGAGTACCGCATCGACTCCGATCCCGACCGAAATGCCACGATGGTGACGGTGCGGACCGGCGACGCGGCCGTAACTTCGGCCGGCGGCAGTTTTCCGGTGCATGCGCATCAGACCGGCTTTTACCCCGGCGACGGCACACAACCGCAATTGCAGACGGAGAATCCCAACGATCCTTTCGACCTGTTTTCCACGAACCAGGACCGGCGAATCGACCTTACTCCGGCTCCGCAGTACGTTTCACGAAATATGAACGGCTGGCAGGATCTGGATCGCAACGGCACCTGGACCCAGGACCCATCCTATGGCCCGGTCTGGCGCCCGACAACCGTCGACGCGGGATGGGCTCCGTATCGCTATGGCCACTGGGCTTGGGTCGAGCCGTGGGGCTGGACCTGGATCGACGATGCTCCATGGGGCTTTGCGCCGTTCCACTATGGCCGCTGGGTCATGGTAGGAGGAGGTTGGGCATGGGTTCCGGGACCGGTTGCGCCGCGTCCGGTGTACGCGCCTGCTCTGGTTGCGTTCGTCGGTGGAAACGGTTTCAGAGTCGCGGTCGGTGGGGGTGGAGTGGCTGCGGTGGCGTGGTTCCCGCTCGGCCCGCGTGAAGTATTCCAACCGGCCTATGCGGTTTCGCCCGTCTATATCAACCGGGTGAACGTCACAACGGTTACCAATGTGACGGTAGTGAATCGGGTTTATATCAATCAGACGGTGGGAGTGACGGCGGTGGATAACCGGACGTTCGTCTCGGCGCAATCCGTTAATCGCGCTATCGTTGCGATACCGCCCGGCGCTATGGCTCGCGCGCAGGTAATGAATAACGCGGCAGTCGCTCCGCAGCGCGCCAGCGTTCTGGGGCGTGCGGGCGCGCCGGTGAACGTGCCGCATCCGCCCGCACAAGTGATGGAGCGTCAGGTTTTTGCTCACCACGCTCCGCCGCCGGCTCCGGTATCGTTCGCGGCGAAACAGCAGGCGCTGCAGTCCAATCCAGGACGTCCGGTGGATCCAAGAACGTTGAATCAATTGCGCGCGACCGCTCCGGTGCAGCAGCCTGCTGTCCGAACTCTGCCTCCGGCGAGCGCCCCCGTCCGGACTCCGGGCCCGGCTGCTGTTCCCAGCCGTCCGGTTCCGGTCGCGACTCCAGCACCCGGAGTCCGCCCGGTGATTCCGCCGGCCGGGCAGGTCCAGCCACCGCCGCGACCTGCTGAACGGCCGGCTCCCGCTGCTACGCAACCCGCTGCCCACGAAGTAAAACCCGCCGCGAAGAAGGACAATAAGAAAAAGAAAGCGGACGAGAAGGAGAAATAACTGAGCACCGAAAATCTGATGGAGAGCGTTCCGTCTGACTCGCCGTACCTGACCGATGCGTCGGGTTACCGGGGTCAGGCAGCGCGCGTTTTCTTGCCGCGTGATGAGGAAGAGTTGGTCGAGACGGTGCGCGCTGCCTCGGCGCAGTCGATCCCGATCGCCATCGCGGGCGCAGGCACGGGACTTACCGGCGGACGCGTACCGCGCGACGGCTGGGTGATCTCAACCGAACGGTTCGTCAAGCTGGAAATCGCGAACGGTGTCGCGCGAGTGGGCGCCGGCGTGTCGCTGACTGACCTGCATGCGGCTGCCGCGGCGACGAAGCAGTTCTATGCGCCCGATCCTACCGAATACTCGGCCTGGGTCGGCGGTACTCTCGCGACCAATGCCAGCGGATCGCGCAGCTTTCGTTATGGCGATACGCGGCGTCACACTCTGGGACTCCGGGTAGTGCTGGCCGATGGCACCGTACACCACTGGAAGCGCGGCGAGCGCGTGGATTTCCCCATCGACCCGCTGCCCGTCCCGGCAACTACCAAGCACACCGCAGGCTATTATTTGCGCTCGGGGATGGACTGGGTGGATCTGTTCATCGGGTCCGAAGGGACGCTCGGCATCATCACCGAAGCGGAGCTGCAGCTGTTGCCCGCGCCTCGCGAATTGCTGACCGGCGTGGTGTTTTTCCCGGATGACGACGCCGCGATGGACGCGGTCGACTTGTGGCGCGGCGTGGACGGACTACGCATGCTGGAGTATTTCGATGGGGCGTCGCTCAAGCTTTTGCGGAGTCGGTTTACCGAGATTCCGGCCGAAGCGGGCGCGGCGATTCTGATCGAGCAGGAGGTCGGTTCGCCGGCCGGGTTGGGCGACGAGACGGATGCCTGGCTGGACCGTCTGGAAGCGGCGCAAGCCTTGATTGAAGAATCCTGGTTTGCGGCCAACGCGGCGGATCGCGAACGTTTCCGGAAGTTTCGGCACGCGGTGCCCGAGATGGTCAACGATATCGTGCGCAAGAACGGCTGCCTGAAAATGGGGTCGGATTTCGCCGTGCCGGTGGAGCGCAATCGCGAGATGCTGGCCTTCTATCGCGAACGCCTGCAGGCGGAGTTTCCCGGACAGTACGTCATCTTCGGACACATTGGCGATGCTCACGTTCACGCCAATATCCTGCCGGGATCGGGGCCGGAAGCGGATCGCGCCAAAAGCCTGATGATCGAATTCGCACGCAAGGCCGTGGAATTTGGGGGCACGGTGTCGGCCGAACACGGACTGGGGAAGCACAAGCGGCATCTGCTGGAGACCCAGTTCACACCCGACGAGATCGAAAGAATGCGCGAAGTCAAACGGCGGCTGGATCCACAAGGTCTGCTGGGGCGGGGAAATCTGTTTGAGATTTGAAACAGGAACATTTGGCCACGAATGAACACGAATAAAAAAGGCTTGGCTGGTTTTCTTATTCGTGTTTATTCGTGTTCATTCGTGGCCCTTGTTTTTTGTTTTTCGTGCATGTCTCTCATGGCTGACACCGATTTCGACTCGTCCCAGGCTGAACGTTTTGCGCGGATGGCTCTCGCTTGCGTTCACAAGGAGTATCCCAACAAGATCGCGCACTCGTTGAACTCCGATGCGGATGTGAAGCCGCCTCGCGAACTCACGCCGGCGTTTTACGGGTGCTTCGACTGGCATTCTTCGGTCCACGGACACTGGCTGCTGGTCCGGTCGATTCGTCTGTTTCCCCAGGCTCCGTTCGTGGCCGATGCGCGGCGTGCCCTGGCGCAGAGTCTCACCGCGGCCAATATCGCGCAGGAAGTGAAGTATGTGAATGCGGAGGGCCGCAATAGCTTTGAGCGTCCGTACGGCTTGGCGTGGCTGCTGCAATTGGCCGCGGAACTCAAGGAGTGGGATGATCCCGAGGCCCGCCAGTGGTCTGCCGCTCTTCACCCGCTGGAACAGGCTGTCACGGCCCGCATCGCCGCGTGGCTGCCTAAGCTGTCGTTTCCGATCCGCGCCGGCGAACACAACAACACCGCGTTTGGAATGGGCCTGATGCTCGACTATGCCCGCATCAGCGGCAACCGCGAGTTCGGCCGGCTTGTGGAGTCGCGCGCACGGGACTACTATCTTCACGATCGCGCTTGTCCACTCCCTTATGAACCTTCCGGCGAAGACTTCCTTTCCCCCTGTCTGGCTGAAGCCGATGTGATGCGGCGTATCCTTAACGTCCAGGAGTTCGAGCAGTGGTTCACGGCTTTTCTTCCCCGCGTGGATCTCGAGCCCACGCACGTCAGCGATATGACCGACGGCAAGCTGTATCATCTGGCGGGCCTAAACCTCAGCCGCGCGTGGATGCTGTCCGGGATCGCGCAAAAACTTCCGGCAGGGGATGCTCGCCGCGAATCCTTTATCGAACTCGCCGGCAGGCTGCGGCGGGCGGGGCTCGACAGTATTAAGAGCGAACACTACGAGGGCGGTCACTGGCTCGGCAGCTTCGCAGTGTACCTGGTCAGTGGCCGCGGCTTGCGGTAAGCGACACTAAGGCATGATCAAGTTCTCGCCCCTGATTCTTGTGCCGTTGGCGCTGGCTCAGACTCCTCCCACTCCGGTCTGGAAGTTTGTAGTCTCGGGCGATTCCCGCGACTGCGGGGATATCGTCATGCCGGCCGTTGCCAGAGCGGTCCTGAAGAGTGGCGCGATTTTTTACTGGCACCTGGGCGACTTCCGTTCGATCTCCGACTTCGACGAGGATATGGTTCCTCCCGCCAGCCTGCACCTCGACACGCCGCATCTCACCATCCTCAAATACCTGAAGACAGCATGGCCGGATTTTATCGCGCACCAGCTGCATCCGTTCGGCAAGATGGAAATATTCCTCGGCATCGGCAACCACGAGACCACTTTTCCGAAGACGCCCGCCATGTTTCTCAAGCAGTTTTCCAGATACCTGAACAGCCGGCGGTTACGAGCCCAACGCGAACAGGATCACGACGCGAGTGAGGGTCCGCGCACTTACTATCACTGGGAGATGATGGGTTCGATCGATTTCATCAATCTCGACAACGCCACGGGAAACGCTTTCGGTGCGGCACAGATGGCGTGGGTTCGGGCTCGCCTGGCCGCGGACCAGAAGTCTGAATCCATCAAAACTGTCGTGGTCGGGATGCACGAGGCGTTGCCTGGAAGCCAGGGTGCGAACCACAGCATGTGCGATGCTCCCGCAGGACTCACGAGCGGGCGCGAGGTGTACCAGCTTCTGTGGAATTTGCAGCAGTCCGGCAAGAAGGTTTTCGTGATGGCCAGCCACTCGCATTTCATCATGGAAGACGTCTACAATTCCGGCTACTGGAAAGACCAGGTGCTCCCCGGTTGGATCGTAGGCACGGCGGGCGCGGTGCGTTACCGGCTGCCTCCGGGAATCATCGTCACTAATAAGGTCGCCCGCACGGATGTTTACGGGTACCTGCTGGCCACCGTCATGAGCGATGGATCGGTACAGTTCGAGTTCAAGGAGGTCAGTCTGGACGACATCCGCGTGGCTAACAAAGGCAGGAAGCCCGCTTCGCTGGTGAACTGGTGTTATTCCGAGAATAAGGATCTAGGGATTCCTGCGCCTAACCCTTGCGGGGCCGAGCACTAAGATCGCTCGCGACGGCAAAGGCGCAAGTTTCAGACATATTTGGACCGCGGCCTGCCCCGCGGTTAGCGGCTGAAATCTGTTTCACCGAAGATTTCGGCGTAGGTCCTGCGGAAGTACACGTCGGTCATGCCGGCGATGTAGTCGCACACCGCGCGATGCGCCGGCATGAGTTGTACGTGACTCGAATGCGGATCGGGAAGCTTTTCAGGACGCTCCAGGAAATACTCGAACAAGCGTCCCATCTTGCGCGTCGATTCGATCCTGCCGTCGGCGAGAATCGGCGAGGCGTACAGGCGCCCTCGTAAAAGGCGTTTGAGCGAATTCACGGTCTCCCCGGCCATGGGTGTGAACGCCGCAATCCGCTCGGGGTGGCGCCGCACGGCATCGTAGTCTGTCACTCCGGCCTGGTGCGCCGCCGCGGCGGTGCCTTCAATCAATCCCGACACCAGCGTATTGATGAGGCTGCGTTGGGCTTCCTGAAACTGCTCGCGCTCGGAGGCGCCGGGATACTGCGTTTCAATCGTTTCGAAGACCTGGGCAAACGCGGGAACTGCTTCTACAATCTCCTCGACCGTGAGCATGCGCGCGGAATAGCCGTCGTCGAGGTCTGCGCAGTCGTAGGCGATCTCGTCTGCCAGGTCGATCAGTTGCGCTTCGAGCGGCGGGCGCAGCGCGGGCAAATACTCGTTGAGTTCCGGATTCTCGTCCGGCGTCAGGTCCCGGGAGTGTTTCACGATGCCTTCGCGCACCTCAAACGTCAGGTTCAAGCCGGGAAACCTGGCATAGCGCTGCTCGAAGCTTTCGACAATCCGCAGCGCATGAATGTTATGGTCGAAGGTCTCGCCGAAGCGCGCCATCTGACGCTTGAGTTCATCCTCACCGGCGTGCGCGAACGGTGGATGACCGATGTCGTGCACCAGCGCCAGCGCCTCCACCAGATCCTCGTCCAGACCCAGCACGCCGGCCACGGTGCGCGCGATCTGCGACACCTCGATGGTGTGAGTCAGGCGGTTGCGAAAGTGATCGGATACGCCGGGTGAGAAGACCTGCGTTTTGGCTTCCAGACGCCGGAACGCACGCGCATGTACGACGCGGTCGCGGTCGCGTTGAAAGGCGTTGCGATAAGGATGGTCGGGTTCGGGGTACCTGCGCCCGCGGCTGCGCGCGAGAGGAAAACGAAGATGGGCCAGCATCGGCGCGGCAGCCGCCGTTACTTGGGAATCTCGCTGAGGATTCGGCTGGCGGTACCGGCGACTTCGCCGTTTTCCTTCACCAGTGGATCAAGAAGTTTGCGCGCCTCAGCCGGGTTCTTCGTCTTGATGCCGCTGGCCAGCGTAATGGTAGCCTGATCGGCTGAAACCAGGTCGGTCGGATGGTCGATCAGGTCGTGCAGCAGGGTCTCAGCTTCCGGGCTTTTATTCTCCTGGAAGGCGATCTGCGCCAGGGCGAACTTAGCCAGGGAGGCTATGTTCTTGTTCCCGTGGTCTATAACGTCCTGGTACTTCTTGCGGGCCTCTTCCAGCTTGGCTTGAGACACCAGAACGCCACCCAGATAATACTCGGCGATGTAGCCCTGTTCGGTCCCCGGATAGTCGGCCAGCAGTTTGGAAAAGACTTTGGTTTCCTCGGCGGCTTTGGCGTCCATAGTCGGGAACGACAGCGAATCCGGCGACCCTGCCGCGCCAACCGCTGCCTGCGAAACCTGCATGGCCTCCGCGAGGCGTGCATCCCGGACACCCTGTTGCTGGCTCCGGTAAAAAACGACTCCGCCGATCACCACCGCCAGGGCGACTACCGCAATGACAGCGCGGATGATCGGTTGCTGATGTGCTTGTACGTACTCGACGGTCTGCTCGACAGTTACAGCAACCTGGTCTGACTTGAGTTCTTTTCGGGTTAAATGACCGGCCACAAATACCTCAGAAATAACGTGGTCCACTTACATAGATGTGGAGTGGAAACTCTAGTTTAGCACTCTGGCGAGCGCGCGTCTTGCGATTCGAAGCCAATTTTGGAGTTTGGCCTTTGTCTCTTTGGCTTTACAAACCCGGCGGGTGTGATGAGGCCGTTCCCCCAAGGGAGAACCTACATTTGTAGCTCCGTTTTTCCGAGGAAGTCTTACTGTACGTAGCGCTGGAACACCAAAACCGCGTTGAGTCCGCCGAACGCGAAGGAGTTGGACATCGCGCAGGCAATCTGTGCGACGCGGCTCTCATTGGGCACGACGTCGAGGTCGCACGCGGGATCGGGAACGCGGTAGTTGACGGTGGGCGGGATGCAGCCGTCGCGTATAGCGAGTGCGGTGGCGGCGGCCTCGAGCGCGCCGGCCGCACCCAGCGCGTGTCCGTGCATCGACTTGGTGGAACTGACCGCCAGACGGTCGGCATGCTCACCAAAGATCTGTCGAATGGCCGTAGTTTCAGTGGAGTCGTTCGCTTCGGTGCCCGTCCCGTGAGCATTGACGTAATCGACTGTTTCAGGAGCGGCGCCCGCGTCCCGCAACGCCATCCGCATGGCGCGAGCCGGACCGTCCACGGAAGGCTGCGTGATGTGGCGCGCGTCGGCCGACATGCCGAAGCCGGTGACTTCGCAGTAAACCTTGGCGGCACGAGCCAGAGCCTTGTCCAGCGGCTCCAGTACCAGCATGGCGCCGCCTTCGCCGAGGATCATACCGGTGCGGTCCCTGGAGAACGGCCGGCAGGTGTCGCCGGACACCACCCGCATGGCCTCCCACGCTTTTAAAATGCCGAAGCTGAAGGTGGCTTCACTGCCCCCGGCGATCGCCAGATCCGCATCACCTGAACGCACCATGCGAAAGGCTTGCCCGATGGCGTGGCTGGACGATGAGCAGGCGGTCGATACCGTCCACGCAGGGCCGGTTACTCGGAGATCCATCGAGATGTAGCTTGCCCCGGCGTTAGCCATAGTGCGGGGGATGGTCATCGGGTGGACGCGCGGCTTGCCCAATTTATAGACGTCCCAGAAACCCTGATCCTCGGTGCTTTGACCGCCGATACACGCGCCCGTAACGATCGCGCAGCGCTCACGCAACTCATCGGTCCACGCGACCGCGGCGTCGGCAACGGCTTCGCGAGCCGCGATCGCCGCAAACTGCGCGAAGCGGTCAATGATGTCGATTTGCCGCGGTTCAAAATGACGCTCCGGTTCATAGCCGCGGACCTCTGCACCGTTACGGAAGCGGAAGGTGGAGACGTCCGCGAGCGTAATCGGCGCGATACCGCAGTAGCCTTCGCGCAAGCTTCGGGCGAACTGTTCGCGAGTATTGCCAATCGCGCTGATGACTCCTATGCCGGTAACAGCCACGCGCGGCGCCATTTCCTGGCGCACTACTGAACAGCCTTCGCATCGATGAGCCGCTGGACGCCATCCACCATCTCGCGGATGTTGCGAATCTGTTTCGCGGCTTCGTCGGGTATCGAGATATCGAACTTCTCTTCGAGTGTGAAGAGGATGTTCACCGCGTCCATGGAATCCATGCCGAGCTCTTCAAAACGGCTGTCGAGAGTAATAGACTCCCGCGGAATCTTCTGGTTATCGGCGATGACGCCGAGGACTTCTTCCGTTACGTTACTGGGCATAAGATCTGGCTGACCGTTTCGAATCTCACCCCGCGCTCGAGCAAGGCCGGGAGAATTCGTTTGACTGCTTCCAAAGATGCGTGGATGTCTGGTTTCGGAGTGCAGCCGCGCCCGTCGTGCAGGCACACGATTGCACCGTTGGAAGCGGCGCTCAGGACGCGATCGCAAACGGCCGAGGGAGATAGTTTCCAATCGAGCCCGATGACGGTCCACATGACGCCGAGCAACCCCAACTTCTCCTGCATGCCACGGTAGCCGAACCAGCGGACGCCGAAAGGGGCACGCATGAGCGTCGGCGTCACACCGAGCGTGTCCCGGAAGGTTTGCTGGGCGCGCGTGAAATCGTCGCGGATAAAGGCTGGCGACCGGAAGCAGCAGAGCGGATGCGCGTCGCTGTGGTTGCCGATCTCATGCCCGGCGCGGTGGACCTCCCGCGCGATGTCCGGCAGGCGGCGGACATTGGAGCCGCACTCAAAAAAGGTCGCGGACACGCCGTATGCACGCAGCGTGTCGAGTAACAAGGGAGTGGTCTCGCTCGGTCCATCGTCGAAGGTAATGGCAACCGACTTACGCCGCGTGTCGCCCCGCCACACAGAGGGACCGAAGATTCGCGACGACCTCCCGCGCACGCCGTAGGCGAGTACGCCGGCGCCGGCCGCGAGGATGGATGGAACAAGCACTCTCAAATGATCGCAAATTTAGCAAGGCAGGCGACCGGGCTGGACGATGCCGTCCGCCACAATTGGGGATTTGAGCATGGCACGGGTACCAAGTTGCAAAAGTTCGCATAACCACTCCCTGGTGAGCTGGGAAAAAATCAAAGGCCGCAGGCGGCCGATTTTTTCTCAGCTTCTGACGGCCGCGGCTCGGAAGTCGTTGCTGAGCCGCGCGCGTAAGCAAGCGGTTCCGTATGGCAGTTTTTGCAAGTAGGCACTACGACATGAACTTATCGTAGACCTGGTTCGTCGCCGAATTGCCCGGTAAGTTCGGCCCACTGATTCGGCTTCAGATCGCTATCAGGCGAATTGGCAAGCGTGGCTGTATCGATGCGCGTGCCGGTGCGCGGCGCGAATCGGATATTGAATCCCCCATAGCCTTTGCCACCCTCGTTCGTTCCACGAATGGAGACGTCGTTCGCAATGGGACGCAGCCGTACGATGAAGTCGAGATCCCGCCGTCCGTCTGCCACGGGATGCGCGGTGATCTCAATCTCCTCTTCCACCACTTTTCGCTCGCCGATGTACCAACCGTCGGTGAAACCCAGTACCGCCGAATCCTGGCTGGCTTCCTTGCGGTTCCATTTCTCGAAATGAGCGAGCATGCCTTTAATGGTCCACAGATCATAGGTCTTGCCATCCACGGTAACCACGGGCCACGCCCAATTGATTCCACGGTGGTGTGGATGATCTTCCGGAAAATCGTCCGTGATCACCACGCCGTCAGGCGCATAGACCGGATGCAGATAGCAGAAGCGGGTTCGATCCGCCGCTGCTCCTTGTTTGAGGATCATGCCGTAGTTGTAAACAAAGACCGGCGACCCGTTCTCCGACAACTCGACCGAATTCAAATTCAGCTCGCGAAAACGAAACTGGCCCCACGCGGCCGTACTTGCCGTGAGCAGTGCCAGCGCCGTAAGTAGATATTTCAAGCTCTCACCTTTCGTGACCCGGGGGCATCTGTCCGCCGCTTGTATAACGAATGGGAAAGCTAGCCTGACCGTCATGCCTGGAGGGTGCCCGGGACGAGGCCGTCCGCCTCGCATTGGGCAGCCCGATCAGCAAATGCTGAACACGTGTTGACTTTCTACTTCTTCTCGAAGTTAAGGGACGCCGAGTTCATACAGAAGCGCTGGCCCGTGGGACGCGGGCCGTCGGGGAAAACATGTCCCAGATGCGCGCCGCATTGGGAGCATTTGACTTCGGTGCGGGTCATGCCGTGGCTGCGGTCCACGAGCAGTTCGACGTTATTCGGATCGACTGGCTTATAGAAGCTTGGCCATCCGCTGCCGGACTCGAACTTGGTTTGCGAATCGAACAACGGCTCCCCGCAACACACGCAGCGGTACGTACCCGGATCGTGATTATCCCAATACTCCCCGGTAAACGCAGGTTCCGTCCCACCGCATCGCGCGACCTTGTATTGCTCGTCGGACAATTGTTTACGCCATTCCTGCTCGGTCTTCTCGATTTTGTCAGCCATGATTAATAGATACTATAACGACCCCATGAAGATTCTTTCTGTTTGCGTATTCCTGGCAGTCTGCGCGGGTGTATAAGGACAGGACACTGCTGCCTCCCTGCCCCACTGAGCGGCCTCCGTGCAATGCGATGTTGCCGGACAGATTGTCCCGGTTCATTCCAACGTGGTCGGCTTGAACATTCAATGACTCGGAGCTACTTACTATTGAATATAGCGCTTCGTGTACATACTCATTGAAACGTTGCCCCGACACATACTGCATGATACGTTCTTAAGGCACGGGAAGCAGCTATGCCGAACCTATCGAACACAGTCACTTTCTTATTCGCGGGTGATGGATCGCTGTCGAGTGACGGCCTTTCAGCATTTCTCCAGACTAAGTCGAATTTCCTGTTGTTGTCCGAATGCACCGATGGGACAACCGCAATTTCCGATATACAGACTCATCAACCTGAAATTGCGGTGATCGATGCCCAGCTTCCGGATATGAGCGCGCGAGAGATTATCGAGGCCGTCAGGCCCGGGAGCCGGAGCACCAGGATCATCGTGCTGGGAGCGTCGCCGGACCGCAATATCGCCGATGACCTCCTCTCCGCCGGCGCCGACGCTTATATCGTGCGCAGTGGTCCTTCGCGCCACTTAAACGAAGCCATCCGCTACGTCCGGGATGGGGGAAAATATCTTGCGCCGCAATTGACCAAGGACCTGCCGGTCTCGGTAAACGGCCATTCCAGCGAGGCTCGGGACGAAGCGGTAACCAAGCTTCACGCGGCCATTGAAGCCCAGGCGCTCACTGTCGCCAGGCTCGAACACGCCATGGACCGGGCCCAATATGCCATCGAACTTCTGCAGCAGAAGGTCGAGCAGTTGACCGGGGCTCCTACCGGGCCGTCGCCTTCGACACTTACGGGCGAAGCTGAGTGGGGCCGGAAACTGCCGGGCATCAGAGCCTCCATGAGCACAGTAGCGGCCGCGCTAGTCGTAGCCGTTCTCGGGTTTCAGTTTGCCGGAATTCTGAAGCCGGCTCCGGGATCTTCGTCAGCGAAAGCCTCCACCGCGGCCGCGGCGGAATCGTCGTCCGCGAACCGCGCCTACAGTCCAAACGGACGGGAGTGGGACAACGTCGAGAAAGCTCGGTCGCTCTTAAAAGATGGGCAATACGCAACCGCCGAGAAATTGTGCCGCGTCGTGCTCAAACAGAATTCTACGAACGCCGAGGCGTCGCGAGTCCTGGCCAGCGCGCTGTATCATCAGAACCGGATTTCCGAGAGCGCCGAAGTACTCAGCTCTATTGCAACCCCGCCAACCCGCCATCGCTGACTGGTACCAACCCGCAAAAATTGGCGTACGGAACCGCTTGCTTACGCGCGTGGCTCAGCAACAACTTCCGAGCCAACAGGCATCATCACTTCGGCCTTGCCGGCTGGACAGACCGAAGTCTGTCCCACAAGGAACGCAGGTGATCAAGATCCTGCTGAATCCGGGGCGCGTCCTGTCCGGTGGAGGCGATGAGTTTACCCGTAGTTGACATCAGATCGTCCAGGCGCCGCGTGGCATCGAGTTCAAGCCTCAACAACGCGTTATTGATGACCTCTTCCCACTGGGACACCAGGCGCGACAGGTTCTCAAACACGACGTCGCCGACCTTACGCTGAAAGTGCGATTTGACGGTACCGCGAAACAGCGTCATCGGAACGAGGAAAGACAGCAGTTCCCAATTGCGATCGAAGATCTTCCCGACGCGCACATCCGGGGACCGGGGATCCTCCGCATTCAAATCCATCTCCGTGGTTCGCAGAGGCACACCGAGAGTCTCAAGCGCTCGCTCGGACAGCCGGTTCCGGAAATCCTGCAGCGAGTGCGCGAGTTGCCGGCCGACGCCCTGCAGGGGTTCCGCAAACTCGCTTGCGTGCCGCCTGGAAACCTCCGACATCTCTTCCATCACGCGTTCACGGAGCCAATCGTCGAAGCGTTCGGCCGCGGTGCGCAGACTGCGCGTCCAGGATGGGAACTCCTTCTCCAGTTGGGTCAACAGCCGCCGGCGCACGAGCGCCTCTTCATTCCTCAGATACCCTTCAAATGTCGAGCGCGTCGCGCCCATAGCGTGGCGGACCAGCAGGCGAAGCCCTAAACGCGCGTCGTCTATAGTTTCCTTCCGGCCAAGAATCCTGGTGCGCAACTCTTCCCGCTCGGAGTCCGCAACCACAGCCGCCTTCAACGCCAGGGTGAGATAGCCCGCGCACTCGCTCAGCAATGAATCCACCTTGTGGTGCAGGACGATCTTGCGTTGCTCTCCGGACTCTGTCCCGATCTGCGACAAAAGATCCCGATCGAGCTTTGACCGAAGTTCCTCGAACCCGGCCTGGGTCGAATACGGAAATACAGGGACGGAGCCGTTCCAGTAATGCGCAAGTTGCTCCTGGACAAATTTGCGGACCTGCTCTCGCTCGTCCTTCGCGAGAAGATCCACTTTCGTCAGCAATAGCGAGATGCTGGGAGTGTAGCGATTCAGTTTGCGAATCAACTCGATGTCGTGTTGCGATAGCGGCGGATCGACACCGACAGCCACCAGCGCCAGGCCCACGTTCGGAATCCAGTCCAAAGACGCCTCGGTATTGTGCTCAAAGACGCTGTCCAAGCCGGGAGTGTCGATGAACCGAATGCCTCGGTACGCGTCCATCGACGGCAGTTCAACCCGCACGCGGCCCACTTGCCTTCTGTTTCCCGGGTTTTGGGCCTCGGAGATGAACTCGGCGATACAGTCGAGGGTCGTGCTTTCGGTCCGGCCATCAAGAAAGTGGATCGCGGCCGATTCTTCCAGCCCGTACTGAATTTCGGTGACCACGCTGGTGACCGGGATCACACCCACCGGCAATAGCGCTTTCCCGAGCAGGTGATTCAGAAAACTGCTTTTCCCTGCCTTAAACCTGCCCAGCACGGCGACGTTCAGAGTCCGCTCTTCGGAGAAAACCTGGCAGCTTTCCAGAAAATCTTTCAAGGCCGTAATCTGGTAACGTTCGCAGTACGTCCGGACAGTCTCGATCGACTCGCGAATGGCGCCGGTCATGGGAGAAAAGCGGATAACATATCCATCCGCAAGGGGAGGAACCTGATGTAGCCGGCGCCCTGGTACTCCGGCTTCGACGCCATGCGGCACATCGCCAGAATCTGGCCGGGATTACCTTTTGCAGCTGCCAGCACCTTACGGCCGAAATCGTCAACGGCGGAAAACTCGATGGCGAAGTGCCGCGCGGCCTGGTCGAAGAGCAGTCGCGCCTCGGCGTGGGAGAGAGGCTCGACCACGATCTCTTCCCGCGGATCCCACAATAGCCGCTGGACGTATCCCAAGTCGCCGCGCGAAGTTGTCGTGACGATTAACGAAACTCCCTCCGTCCAGTAGACCTGTTGGAGAAACCGGTACATGCGCGGACTCGCCCCACGCAGGTTCTCCACCACCACGCATTGCGGAGTGCGCTGGAGGGCATCGAGCACAAGCCTGCGGAGCGCCGCGCTGGTCGGCTTGCGGCGGTCAGGCGAGGACGGTGCGCAATTCAGTGCGGCCCCGAGTTGGACGAGCATGTCGTGCAAGACTTCCTCGCCTCGAACGCGGACAAAGGGTTGCCGGGCGGATTCGAGCACTTCCTGCATCAGGCGCCTCTTGCCGGTCCCGATTGGTCCTGTGATCAGACGCGATTGCCCCGCTCCAAGTGCGGCCATCAGCGCACGGAATTCCTGCCGGCGTCCAACCATTGGAAAAGACTGCGAAGCGTCGTGCGTGGATTCAGGCGCAGGGTGCATTCGGTCCGGCCGTACTCTGCGGCGCTGCTATCTTTTTCTCGACTCGGATCATCTGAACATCCGACACCGCCAGCAAACCCGTGTTCATCATGGCTTCGACGGCTGGAGCAAGCTGCGCCAGTTTGTCGGCCGAATCCACAATCGCAATGACGATCGGCTGATTATGGTGCGCCACGTGCGACTTGTGCAGTTCGGCCGTTTCACCGTAACCCTCCAGGCCCCGGAGCACGGTTGCGCCGGCGATTTTCATCTCGCGGCATTTGGCGACAATGGCTTCGTAGAGAGGTTTATCGCCGAAGCGGTCCGATTCGGAAATATGGATGCGCATGAGCTTAGCGGGCTGTGCCGGCAGCATTGGGCGCCTCCGTTACACTGTGGCTGCGAACCAGCCGCACCATGTCCACGTCTGACAGGACAATCAGGCCGTCCTGCAGCATGTCCTCAATCGCCTCGGCCGCCGCGGCGATCTTCTCTTTTGTATCGATCACCGAGATCATGACGGGAAGATCCCTGGTGGGATGGAAGAAGCTTCGCTTGTGCTCATGCCCCTTGGCGCCGTAGCCGAGGATCCCGCGATACACCGTCGCGCCGGCGATCTCCATCATGCGGAGCCTTTTTACTATGGCGTCATGCAGCGGCTCATCGTGCCAGCGGTCGGCCTCTCCTATATAGACGCGCAGCAACGTCGCGGGTCCGGCATGTCTCTCGTGAGGTAGCTTCTTGTCAGGTTTGGGCGACTTCCGGGCCAGCTTGACGACCGTGGTGTCCTGCACTTCGATCAGGCCGTCGTTCACCATCTCGTAGAGGGTGGGCAGGATTTCGTCCACTTTCTCCGCCGTCTCGATGAACTCAACGCGAATCGGCAGGTCGATGTACAGCACCTCGATATTGGGCGTGTGCAACTGCTGATGAGATCCGAAACCGGCAAATGCCCGGGTTGCGGTGGCGCCTGCCACTCCTTTGTGGAGGAGGAATGCCAGGATGGCATCATGCAGGGATTGCATGTGGTACTGCGCCGTCTCGTTGACGAATATCGTGACCTTGCGAGCCGGTCCTTTGGTTAGCATGGGACCTCCCCTTCAATCGGTCGTTTTCGAACACGAACCTCGTGCTCTAGTGTACCTCCAGGGAACCTGGGGTACAGTGCGCAGTATCTGCGACCGAATAACCATTCCAACCGCCCAGAATCAGCGGTACCGAGCCGCGCGCGTAAGCAAGCGGTTCCAGAATGGCGTAGTGCACTCTATTCCTGATCGAGGCGCCTGACCTCCGTGCGTCGGATGGACATGAAGTCCGACGCAAATGCTTCAGCGTCCTCGCACGCTCCTGACACCAGCGGGATGCGCCATGACAGGCCGGAATGAAATCCGACGATCAGCGTCCGCATCTCCCCCTCCCGGAAGCACTGCACTCGCTCAATGCCCCGAAGACGCGCGATAGACGTAATGCTCCCGTATCGTTCATAGTGATCGTCCCATTGGTCCCGGATCCAGATCAGCCGCGCGTTCGTCAATGCGACAACGTCCCCTCCCACTTCAGACCTGATCCGGAACGGTCCCCACCGCCGCGTCCGTTGCGAAGGCGGGTGGAACCAGCGAGCGCAGAGTAGTTCCCCACTTCGCATCGCCGCGTTGAGGTAGTTTCTGAATTTTATGTCCAGCGAAGGCCCGAACTCTGCCGTTCGACTCCGGCACGCGTTCGTTTCCCCGCCGAGATGCACCGTCATCATGGAGTCGAGGAATTCATTCATCAGCTGTTCGGCGCGCGTGTTGTAAGGCAAGTGAATCTCGCGCGCGGCCGTGGCGAACCGGATCCATCCAATTAGCAGAACGTGGCCAGCCTCGTAGAATGTGAGATCGGCGAGCTCCAGTCGCACCGGTTCTGCGCCATAGCGCGGGTGCGTGAGGACGAGCAGAGAACTGCCATGGAGGAGGACAATGCGAGGAGGATAGTTCGATCGCCCGAACCAGTCGGGAGGGTCACGCGGTAGAAATACGCCGAGTTGAAAGCCCTTGGCAAATTCCGGAATCGGGAAATCGGCAGGCAGTTCATCTTCGCACTGAATCAAATAAGCAAAAGCATACCAGCGTGAATCGACCTCCGGCGCCTTGACCTTAGGCATGGATCAAGTCCTCGCTTCGGCCAGGGAAACCCCGTCCAAAGCCGCGAGATCGCGTAGCATCGCCGTTCGATCGGCTCCAGCAGCGCCTCCATGCGCGCTCATCCGATTGAGATGCGCACGGTACGCATCGGCATGGCTTTCAAATCGAAGCTGCAGATCGCTCAACGTGCGCCGCGCCCATGAGTCGAGCATGCTCCCGAGATTCGAAAAGGCCTCCGCCACATGCGGCCCAATCTGGCGTCGCAAGACGTTGGTGGTGTGACGCGCCGAAAATCCTTTCACGAACTTCAATAGGAGACCCGGCCGGATGTCGAGTTGCAACTCGCCTAGATCAAGCCTCGGCATCTCTTTGATAGCGGAGTCCAGATCGTCTCGCTTGTGCACCTCCTGAAAACCCAAGGCGTCCGAAGTAACCTGCAGCGTTCGGACAAGTTCGCCGGCGAGGTCGTGCAGTGCGGCGGAAACTGCCATCGCCTGAATGGCGGCGCTACGCACCAACGCGTTGTGGATGAAGGCGTCCGCGGGGACAGTACTGTCGCGGAGCCATGCGTCTGCCAAACCACTGGCAGCTTCGGCCAGCGCCCGATCCCCGTATGCGCGGATGGCATGAGTGGTCTCAAAACAGAGTGCCTTCATTTCGACAATTCGTCCAACCGCCTGTCTCAATCCGCGATCGACTTCGCTTAGGTCGATCCCGGATGCAGGTTCAGGCGTCCGATCGACGCCGGGCTTTAACGCCGTGACCACGCGCTCACGGAGTGAACCGATTTTTCGGGACAAAGACTCCCGCGCCAGCTGCTGATGTCGATCGTACAAGGGCAAAATCTCCTCGCTGAGCCACGCTTCGAGAAGATCGGAATGCGAGGCCTGGGTGCTTACCGGGTGGATCGAGATCTCGAGGCCAAGTTGCGATCGTATCTGCTCCGAGATGTACGCCGATGCACGGAGACGGTCCTCCGGAGCCAGGAGGTCGCTTTTGCTCAGCAGGACGGAGGCTGGGATGCCGGCTTCATAGAGCGTCCGAATGGTCGCCAGGTCGTCCTCCGTCAAGGTCGATCCGGCATCGATCAGCACAACTCCCAAGTCGCAGTGGGGTAGGTATGCGAGCGTTTCCGCTGCGCCCGCCGTAGCTAACGATCCCAAACCCGGAGTATCGACCAGCACTACGCCGTCCCGAAGCCGCGCAGAGGGTAGCTCAACCACGATCCGGGTAACGTGTTTGTAGTTGCCGGGGTTGTGCTGCTCACTGACAAACTCCGGCAATCTCGCTATATCGCCGGGTTGCGGTTTGCGGTCCGCGTACCAGACGGTCAGGCGCGCTGCATCGCCAAAAATGAGACGGGTGGGTACGGTAGTGATTGGGTTCACGCCGACAGACAGGATGTCCATCTGAACGATAGAGTTCAGCAACGAGGATTTTCCCGAACTGACTCGCCCGAATATGGCGATCTCGAAACGCGTGGATTCCATTTTGTCGATGATCATGGCTAGCGTGGAACGAAATTCGACCAAGCCATGAGCGTTGACGATTCTCTCCAGGGTCTTTACCAGGCCCACATCGGCTCCCCCTTGGGCCAGCCGGTCCAGACGGGCTTCGAGATCTTGCCCCAAGCCTTGTGCCAGATAGGAATCCAGCTTTTCGACTGCGCTGACCATCTCGTCAACCAGACCGTTCAGTTCGCGTACCTTGTCCTCGGGGACCTCCCCGTAGCCCCGCATCCGACCCGGCGTGCACTCCTGGAACGCGATTCGGACGAAGGTCAGCGTCACGCGAATTGCGTGGACCGATTCGAGATTCGGCTCCGGCAACGGTATGCCCTGCGATTCGAGAACCTGAACGATCTGGGTCCGAATCCGGGCAACGTAATCCTCCACGACTTTTATTCGTGCCGGTGCGAGCGAGCCTTTGTACTTTCGGAAAGGGGATTTCGATTTCGCCGCGACGAGTATCGACTCGACATCCGCCAGCAGCTTATCCGCATATTGGGAACTGGTGAGTAGATGGAGCCGTTGCGAGGAATTCAACCCCTCGTCCGTGTCGTCAGATTGCATATCCGCCACCTTGTACCATAGGAGTCATCTTCCCCGGTGGGGCGGTTAAGGGCGAACTCCAACGCCACCTCTATTGTGGAATGACCGGCGCCGGCGGTCAATCTGGAATGAAAGTCGTCATCATCTCGGACATCCACGGCAACCTGGAAGCTCTCGCTGGACTCCATGAAAAATTCGATGAACTGTGGGTTCTCGGTGACCTGGTAAATTATGGGCCTGATCCCGCCGGGGCTATCGAATTCGTCCGGGCTCATGCCACCTGTTGCGTCCGTGGGAATCACGACCACGCCATCGGGTTTGGAGAAGATCCTCGCTGCTCGCCTCCCTTCCGCGAGATGGCGGAAACCATGATGGAGTACACCGATTCCGTGCTCTCGGACTCGCAGAAACAGTTCTTGCGGGACCTGTCGCTGGTAGCGCATCGGGAGGCCGATGGGTTCGATGTCTTTCTTTGCCACGCCGCTCCTTCAGACCCGCTGTTTGCCTATTGCCCTCCCGATTCTCCCCGCTGGGAACAGGAGGCCGAACTCTCCCGCACCGGCATCCTGATGGCAGGCCACACTCATCTGCAGTTTGTCCGCCGTGTCGGGGCGCACAGAGTAGTCAATCCGGGAAGTCTGGGACAGTCCAAGATGGGTAGTCCTGCGGCCTGTTATGCCGTCCTGGAGAAGGGAGCGATCGAGTTACGATCCTTCGACTATGCGTTTGAGAGAACGATTCAAAAGATCGCAGCACTCCCGATACCGACTGGAATCAAGGCCGGTTTAGCGGTCGTTCTCCGCCACGGCGGACTCCCGGAAATCATACATCGAGATCTCCCACCGGCTCCCCGATAATAGGATCTTTCGGTTCGTCGTCACGCACGGGCAATAAATGCCGCGGCATGAAAATAGCGTTGGCAATGGCGGTCGGAATCACGGCACTCCCAATGACCGTTGCCACCAGATGGGAATACTGGTTCTGGTCGATAATATTGTGATTCAAACCGAAGAGCGCCGAGATGGTGCCGAAGGTCAAGCCGGTGGACATCATGAGCGAGTAGTACACGCCGTCGTGTCCCCGGTACCCGAACGCCCGGACCGTGGGAAGAAGAGCAGCCAGCTTGGAACCCATTTTCGCGAAGAGCAGAGCGATGAAAATAAGTGGGGCGGCAACCAGTGCGGGAACCGAGACAAAGCTGCCCGCGCGGATGAAGTAGAACGGAGTCAGGAATCCAAACGTCAAGGTGCGCAGCCGGCGAATCAGCAAGTGGTCTTTGCCCACCGTGCCGGCCAGCACCATGCCGATGATGTAAGCGGGCAACACCGCCTCGCTGCCTGACCAGACGGCCAGGCCTCCCATGCCGAACAACAGGAACAGAATATACTTGGTCTCCAGTTCCGAGACGCGCCCGCCATAGCGCTCGAAAAACCACGAAGTCACAAAGGGAAGTCCGGCGAACAAAGCCAGTGAGATTCCGATGAAGACTACCGTGCGCACCGTAAAGGGCGAGAAGATCAGGCCCAGGGCGATCACCGTACCGAGATCGTTGATGAAACAGGCGGCGAGAATGGCCTTGCCGTACTTGGTTTGATTGAAGCCGAGTTCGAGCATTACCGCATACACGACCGCGACCGAGGTGGTAGAGAGCGCGACGCCGGTGAGCCAACTGGCCCGCGCGTCCCAGCCCAGGAAATAGTGTGCGACCGCAGCCGCGCCGAAAAAGGGAGCGATGAATCCCGCGAGTCCAATTGCGGAAGATTCCTTCCACTTCTCGCGGAACACGGTGGGGTCCAGTTCCGCGCCGGCCAGAAAGGTCAGGACGATCGCGCCGGTTCCGGCGAGGAAAGTGATCCAAGGGGCTTTAGCACCCAGCGCGCTGGTACCGACGAGCGCTCCGATAATCAACTGCGCGACGGTGCCGACCACGATCTCGGAGAGCGCCGTCGATACGTGCAGCCAGTTGGCCACGAGGACCGCGACTAAAGCCAGCAGAAGCCAGAGAGCGGCTTCAAACCATATCTGATCCATACTCGGATCTCCGTCTTGAGATTTTTGTGGTCGGCCTGTTGGCGAACACTCCTACAGGAAGCCACTGTAGGAGTCATCGGCCGAAAGAAACGGCGTTAAGCGAACTCCACCGCTAATTAACAGTTTCAATATACACCTCGCAGCAGGGACACTCGGCAACAGCCACGTCTGGAGTTTGGCCGGTTCAGCCAACCCGTGGCGCAGACCATCGTTTTTGTGGTCTCCGGGTCGCTGCGCGGCGATCCGGAGGCTGCCCCGACCACGAAAGCTATAGTCTGCCGTACGGTTCGGGCGTCTCTTGGGAGGAGGCCCCTCCACTCGGGTATATAGTGGGGGTTTATGAATGGAACGGTGATGGGGTCTCACCGGGAACCGTCTCAAACGTTTGAGTCTGATAGCTCCTGCCGCAAAGGTAGGAGCTATTGTTTTTTGGACTCGTATTTGTCGAAAAGGAGTAACTTATGACAGAGATTGTTGCAGTAAAAGGCCGCGAGATTCTGGATTCTCGGGGCAATCCTACCGTCGAGGCAGATGTGGTTCTCGCGGATGGGAGCTTTGGACGCGCCGCCGTGCCGTCCGGTGCTTCAACCGGCGAAAAAGAAGCCGTGGAACTGCGAGACGGCGACAAGAAGCGATACAGCGGCAAGGGTGTCGCTAAGGCCGTGAGCCACGTCAATGCCGGGATTCGCAAAGCCGTGCTAGGCCTGGACGCCTCCGATCAACGGGCGATCGATGCGGCGATGATTCAGTTGGATGGAACCCCGAATAAAGCCGCGTTAGGCGCAAATGCGATTCTCGCGGTGTCGATGGCCACGGCCCGCGCGGCAGCTAATGCTCATCGCTTTCCGCTCTATCGCTATTTGGGTGGCGCGAATGCTTGTCTTTTGCCCGTTCCCTGCATGAACGTGCTGAATGGCGGAAAACACGCCGACAATACCGTCGATTTCCAGGAGTTCATGATTGCGCCGCACAACGCACCCACGTTTGTGGAGGCCATCCGCATGGGCATGGAAACGTTCCACGCCTTAAAGTCAGTTTTGCGTGGGAAGTGTTACAGCACCGCGGTGGGAGACGAAGGCGGATTCGCGCCGGACTTGAAGTCCAACGATGAGGCCGTGGAACTGATCCTCGAGGCCGTCGTCAAGGCCGGCTACAAGCCCGGAGACGATATCTCCATCTGCCTGGACCCCGCGGCGAGTGAGATGTGGGATGACGGGAAGTACGTATTGTTCAAATCCTCCAAGAAAGCCATTACCTCCCAGGAGTTGATCAGGATCTGGACCTCGTGGGTGGATCAATATCCGATCGTGCTGCTGGAAGACGGCATGGGAGAGAACGATTGGGGAGGCTGGAAAGATCTCACCTCGGCTCTGGGCTCGCGCATCGAACTGGTGGGTGACGATATCTTCTGCACCAACCCGAAGATTCTCCAGGAGGGGATCGACAAGGGCATCGCCAACGCCATTCTGATCAAGCTCAACCAGATCGGCTCGGTCACTGAAACGCTCGATACCATCGAGCTCGCGAAGCAAAACAATTATCGCAGTTTTGTTTCACACCGCTCGGGCGAAACCGAAGACACTTTCATCTCCGACCTGACCGTGGCGACCGGAGCCGGACACATTAAGACCGGATCGGGCTGCCGCAGCGAGCGCGTTGCGAAATTCAACCAGTTCATCCGTATTGAGGAAGAATTGGGAGCGCAGGCGAAGTTTGCGGGACGCGGGGCCTTCCGCCGTTGAGTCGCGCCCTGTCGCGCCATACGGCAGACCATCGTTTTGTGTGGTCTGCCGCTATCCAAATTGTGGGGCGGTCAATCTTGGCCGCAGCCGCGTTTCAGCCGCGCGAGCACGCCGCGACGGCGCGCTCCAAAGGTGACCGGCCCCCGTGGGGCAGACCATCGTTTTTTGTGGTCTGCCGGCCGCGGAGCAGCCTCCGAACGGCGCAGTTCCTGGAGAGGCGGCTCTTCCCGCCTGCGAATGAATCCTCGCCCCAAGCCAAAGCCGGCTGAAAGCCGCCTCTAGCCAGGATTGGCGGCCAGGATTGGCTGCCCCACGGTTACCAAGACAGCAATCAGCGAATCTTCCTGTCTGCTTAATCTGACGGCGAACGTTAGCGATCTGCTGGATGCCTCAATTCTGTGTTACCTTGAGGGCAGAAGGTCCCTATGAAAAACAACCTTCCCTACGCGCAAATTAACGTCGCGAAAGTACCGGCTGACAGTAACGTGGGTGGCATGATTTTCGCGGTCAGCACGGCGATGACATTTTTCTGGGGCATTCCCCTGCTGCGCTACTTATTCCCCGCCGCGATTCTTTTAGGCTGCGGAGTTGCCCTGGTTCTTCACTTCGTCCGGCATGAAACTCCGGGTGCGTCCTGGATTCTGCCTGCCCCCAAATAGCACTTCGTCTGCCTGCCGCCTCTACCCAAACAGCGCGGACGCGAGTTCCAGCGGATTGGCTGAAGCCCCTGCGCGATAGTTGAAACGTCCACCCAGTCTGCGGCCTGTCTCGCTCAACGCTACCGCATCGTTGTCCATCCCCGAGAAGGTGAAGGCGAAATTCTGGCGTCTGGAGAGAACCAGCCAGTCGTCGTCCTCAGGAGCCTTGCCACTCGAGAAGCCTACGTACTGAGCGGGCTTGCCGGCGGCTTTGCACTCTTCGAGAACCCGTTCCGCTTCGCTTGGCGAGACCGAGTCCTCCAGTTGCAGCTCCCAGTCGAACATGCGACCCAGCTTGAGCGGCACGCGCGCGCGAGCGATCTGTTCCAATTTGCCAATCAGATCTTCGCTATACGGAAGGATATAGCGGCTGTATCCGGCGATGGCGGTATCCGCGGTTTCGGCCGAATACCCCTCCCGCCAGCCGCTCCGTGACGCTTCCCAGAGAATCGTCTCCAGATCGCCGGACACACACGCCACATTCAATCCCAGGGGTTTGGCGATGGTCCGGAACTGTTCGAATACTTGAGGCTGCACGGGAACGGATAGGGTCGCCTTCAACCCCTGAACTTTGGGCAGGAACGCCGGGTTTACCTGCCCCGCAAACGTCCGGATCCGGTCGCGGTCTCCCGGCCCAAACGGTACCGCATTGATCACGGTCTCCTGCGGTCCGACACGAAGCCTGCCGATCAGGATGGCCTTCGGGAAAAGTCCGCTCGATGGCGTCGACGAGGGCGCGAAGCGCATCAGCAGCGGCTGTGACTGAATCCCGTCTACGGCGAGGTAGAAGGCCTCCGGATGGATCGGGTCCCGCTCCAGAGAACCAAAATACGGCTTAATGGTCTCCAATTTCAGAGCGGAAGCCCGCACGCCCAGGCGGTTCCGCAGATCTTCAGTCAGATTCCGCGTACCGGCGTATTCGAACAGGAGGCGCGCCAGCGCCCCGGACTCGGAAGTACGAACCGGCAAGTCAAAGAGTGAAGGTGTCACAATCTTTATGTTGCCATGATTCCCCCAGGCCGACTACAAATGCTACCCTCCGGAACGGCGAATCGCGGCCCGCCCCGCGGTTAGCGGCTCACAGTTGGAGCGATTTCAAATAACTCCTGAACTCCTCACCCAAATCATGACGATGTAACGCAAACTCTACGGTAGCCTTCAGAAATCCGATCTTGTCGCCCGCATCATAGCGCTTACCCTCGAAGCGGAAGGCGTAAATCGGCCGGCTGCGTAGCATGTGCTTCAGAGCGTCGGTAAGCTGGATTTCCGATCCGGCGCCCGGCTCGACTTGGGCGATGGAATCGAAGATCTCCGGCGTCAACACGTAGCGCCCGATGATCGCCAGGTTCGACGGTGCCTTGTCGGCCCGCGGCTTTTCCACCAGATCGCGGATCCGGTACACACGGTCCTTGCAGCCGTTGTGAGAGATCGGCTCCGCGTCCACCACACCATACGCGGAGATCATCTCTTTGGGAACTTCCATCACGGCCAGCACGGGAGCGCTGAAAAACTCGTAAATATCCAATAGCTGACGGATGCAGGGCACGTCGGCCTCGATCACGTCATCGGCCAGAACGACGGCGAAGGGCTCCGGCCCAACCAGGTCGCGCGCACGCATGACGGCGTGTCCCAGACCCAGGGCCTCCTTCTGCCGGATATAGGAGACATCGATCATGTCGGATACGTTGCGGACAATCGAGAGCAGGTCCTTCTTGTTACGGGCCTCCAGCATGTTCTCCAGCTCGAAGCTGACATCGAAATGATCCTCAATGGCGGTCTTGCCGCGTCCGGTCACGATGATAATGTTCTGAATACCTGAATGAAGCGCTTCTTCCACGCCGTATTGGATGATCGGCTTATCGACAATAGGAAGCATTTCCTTCGGCATCGCTTTTGTCGCCGGAAGAAAACGAGTTCCAAGTCCTGCTGCGGGGAAGACTGCTTTGCGAACTTTAGCGGGCATCGCTTTCCAGTGTAATGGGTGCGAAGGTCTTATGATTCCGCCGGCGGTAGGATTTGTTACGGTCATCGCGTCCGGCGTGTGCGAGGATCATATTTCAACCTCGTGAAACTCATTTTGCATTTCGCTCTGGCAGCCGTGCTGCTCGGTGTACCCGGCCATGCGCAGGTGACGGTAATCAGGAACGCGCGAGTGGTGAATGGCACCGGATCTCCCGCGCGCATCGCGACCGTCGTCATTCACGACTCGCGCATTGCGGCCATAGCGGCAAATAATACCCCGATTCCAGCCGACGCGCGCGTGGTGGACGCGGGCGGGAAGACGCTCCTGCCGGGACTCTTCGATCTGCATACTCATCTCTCTGCGTCCGCGTCCACCGGCCTGAGCGCCGACTGGGGCAAGGACCTGAAAGCCTATCTCGCCGCCGGCGTTACCACGGTGAACGATTTCTCAGCCTACGGCGAAATGTTTGAGCCGATGCGCCGGCTTCTCAAGTCAGCAGGCATGCCCGGTCCACGGGTTCAACTTGCGTTCCGGTTGAGCACACCCGGCGGTCACGGGACCGAGGCCGGTTGGGGCGACTTCTTCACCCTGACCGCGAGCACGCCTGAGGAAGCGCACGCGCAGATGAAAAAGATCCTGCCGTACAAACCCGACGTCATCAAGATTTTCACCGACGGCTGGCGCTATGGTTATCTGGCCGACCTTTCGAGTATGAACCAGGAGACCATCGCGGCCATCGTGCAGGACGCGCACGCTGCCGGCATTCGTGTCTTCACCCATACGGTCACGTTGCGCGGCGCTAAGCTCGCGGTCCGCGCGGGTATCGACGCGTTGGCTCACGGCATCGGGGATGCAAGCGTCGACCAGGAGTTCATCGATCTGATGAAATCCCAGGGGACGGCCTATATTTCAACGCTAGCCGTGTTTGAACCTCGCGCCGGAGGTGCCCTACCCCCGCGGGCGCTTCCACTGCTGGAACCGGCCATCCTGGATAGGCTCGCCCGGACCGAGCCGGCCGCGACGGGGACGAACGGCCCGCGTGCGGTGCGCTGGAAGTTTCTCCTGGAGAACGTGCGGCGATTGCATGATGCCGGCGTACCCGTGGCCTGCGGTACCGACGCCGGAATGCCAGGCACGTACCACGGTTACGCCACCCTGCATGAGCTCGAACTGCTGGTGAAGGCAGGCCTGTCACCGATGGATGCCCTCGTCGCGGGTACCAGCGGCAGCGCCCGCGCGGCCGGGCTCGACCGCGATCGCGGGACCATTGCCCCAGGGAAGCTCGCCGACCTGCTGCTGGTCGACGGTCAACCGGACCAGAACATCCGTGACATCGAGAAGACGCGGGCAGTGTTCCTCGGCGGAAAGCAACTCGACCTTCCCGCGCTGGTGCAAGACATCGGCAGCCGGCAATTGACTCCTCTTCCGGTACACACTGTCGCTTCGCTGATTGACGACATGGAAAATCCGGACCGCACTTCGCTCGGAACGCTTCGTGTCGACTCCACCGATGCCGGCACGGACCATTCGCACCTCCTGTTCATGCCGATCGTTCGGGAAGCTCAAGATCATTCCCTGATGCTGGAAACCGGATTGGCGGCGAAGGAGCATCCGTATGTCAGGCTGGAACTCCCGCTTACGGCCGGAGGGATCGATCTGGCCGATGTCAGTCCTTATCAGGGCATCTCGTTTATGGCGCGTGGCCATTGCGACTGTCGCGTGGTGATGGACAGCTACAACATCCGCAGTCACGATTTTTTCGCCGCGCCGTTCAACACATCCGGCATGTGGACAACCGTGAAGGTCCCGTTCGCCAGCCTGCATGCGCGTAGCGCCAAAGAGAAGTGGGACCCGCGGGCCATTCGCATCGTGACCTTCGAAGTATCGGGAACGCCCGGGTCCAAAGCCTGGCTAGAGCTCGACACGGTCGAGTTTTACTAAATACCTCATTCAGAAGCCTGAGTTTGATCCGCGTTCATCCCTGCTATTTTTTGCCTTGAGAGCTCTTAATACAGAATCCGGGTGCGAAGGGTCCCCGGAACTTCTTCCAGGCTTCGCTTGAGTTGTTGCGTGGTCTCCTCACCCTCCGTCTCGACGTCGATCACCACATAGCCGACCTTGGGATTGGTCTGCAGGTATTGCGCCGCGATATTGATGTGCCGCTCGGAGAAAACCCGGTTGATGGCGGATAGAACGCCAGGCTGATTCCTGTGGATGTGCAGCAGGCGGTGCAATCCTTCGTGCTCGGGCAGCGACGCCTCGGGGAAATTCACTGCGCTGAGCGTCGACCCGTTATTGCTGTACTTGATCAGCTTCTCCGCGACCTCGACCCCGATGTTTTCCTGCGCTTCCTCGGTCGATCCGCCGATGTGGGGTGTCAGAATCACGTTGTCCATGCCGCGCAGGGGCGAATGAAAACTGTCACCCGCGCCCTTCGGCTCCTCGGGAAACACATCCAGTGCCGCGCCTGAGAGATGTTCGGCCCGCAGGGCAGCCACCAGCGCGTCGATCTCTACCACCGTACCGCGCGAGGCGTTGATCAGCATCGCTCCCGGGTTCATTCTTTCCAGTTGAGCGGCGCCGATCATGTTCTGCGTGTGCGGCGTTTCGGGCACGTGGAGCGAAACGACATCCGCCGCCTCGAGAAGCTGGTCGAGCGTCTGGACCGGCCGGGCGTTGCCGAGCGCCAGTTTCGACTCGATGTCATAGTAGAGCACCTTCATGCCCAGCGCTTCGGCCAGCAATCCAACCTGGGTTCCAATGTGCCCGTAACCGACGATGCCGAACGTCTTGCCGCGCACCTCGCGGGACCCGGTGGCGGTCTTGATCCATTCCCCTCGATGCACCGCGGCGCTGCGCAACGGGATACCGCGCATCAGCATGATGGTCTCGGCGAGGACCAGTTCGGCTACGCTGCGGGTATTCGAGAACGGAGCGTTGAAAACGGGGATAGCGCGCTGTTGGGCGCAATCGAGGTCAACCTGGTTGGTCCCGATGCAGAAGCACCCCACGGCGATGAGTCTGGGCGCATTCTCCAATACGCGGGGAGTGAGGTGGGTGGCGGAGCGGATGCCGACAATATAGGCGTCGCCGATTGCTTCGATGAGCTGATCCTCCGGCAGCGACTTCTTGTGATACTCGATCTGCGAGTAGCCGTCCGCCTCCAGAGTTGCGATGCAACTCGGGTGGATGCCTTCCAGCAACAGGATTTTAATTTTGCTCTTGTCGAGAGAAGTTTTGCTCATGGACTCAGTCCACCTTTCCGTGGGGCAGACCATCGTTTTCTGTGGTCTGCCCGGCTGCGGAGCAGCCGTCTTGAGGGCTGCGGAGCACCCGTCTTAGACCTCACGCCGTGCTGGGCGTCTCCGCAGGCACGGCTTTGGCATCCAGGTAGCGCTGCCGGCAATCCATGATGGCTTTGCGGGCCTCCCTCGGACCACTCCAGCCTTGCATCTGGGTCACGCGCCCTTCCAGTTCCTTATAGATCGCGAAGAAGTGTTCGATTTCGCGTTTCACATGGGAAAAAATCTGGTCCATAGTGTGGACCTGGTCGTATCTCGGATTGCGATTGGGGACCGCCAGGATTTTCTGGTCGTGCTCTTCGTTATCCACCATGTTCAAGAGCCCGACGGGTCGGACTTCGATCATGACGCCCGGAAAGCTCGGTTGCTGAACCAGCACGAGGACGTCGAGCGGATCGCCGTCGTCGGCCAGAGTGCCGGGAATGAAACCGTAGTCGCCGGGGTAGTGCAGCGGCGAATACAACGCGCGATCGAGACGAAAGACCCCCAGTTCCCCGTCATACTCGTATTTATTGGCGGAGTGCTGCGGGATCTCGACGATCATCCGTACAATTTCCGGGGTATCTTTCCCCGGATCGATGTCATAGAGCTTTGTCACCCATTCAGGTTAACAAAGTGGCACCGCATTGCTCCGCTGCAGGTGGCCTGGCAGCCTTGAACTACTGCAACGAATTTTGTGGAGTAGGCCCTTGGCCTGCCGTAGGGCAGACCATCGTTTTTTTGTGGTCTGCCGGCTGCGGAGCAGCCGTCTCGGCTTTGGCCTTCTGTGGGGCGGACGCCCACGTCCGCAAGCAACCCCCTGGTCGCTTTTGTCGCTCCAGCGACAGGCTTTGGTACGCGAAGCTGCCTGGGTTGCGGCTCTTTCTGCGGCTTTGCATTTCGCTCGACCATTCGAGACGAAGCCGGAGAAACGTGCTTTCCCCGTTAGACATGGCCGCTGCTTCAGCGAGAAGTTGAAATTCAAATGGCCAAAGTCCACCCGGCTGCGGAGCAGCCGTTTTTGCGGCTTGCCGGTATACGGAGTAGCCCTTTGGCCTGCGTCGACTTCTGCCACAGGCTGCTACGGGTGCTTTCGCAGCTCCAGCTTGGCGATCGACTGGCGGTGAACCTCGTCGGGACCGTCCGCCAGGCGTAGCGTTCGCGCGTTGGCCCACATGGCCGCCAGCTCGAAATCGCCGCAGACACCCGCGCCGCCGTGAGCCTGAATGGCGCGATCGATCACTCGCAAGGCCATATTGGGGGCCACTACTTTGATCATCGCGATCTCGGCTCGCGCGGCTTTGTTGCCCACCGTATCCATCATTTGCGCGGCCTTCAGAGTCAATAGCCGCGCCTGCTCGATTTCGATCCGCGAGTCGGCGATGTCGGTCTGAATGGACCCTTGCTCGGCGATGGCCTTGCCAAATGCCACGCGGGATTTCACCCGGCGGCACATCATCTCCAGGGCGCGCTCGGCCTGCCCGATGAGCCTCATGGCGTGGTGGATGCGGCCGGGACCGAGACGCCCTTGCGCGATTTCGAAACCGCGGCCTTCCCCCAGCAGGAGGTTGGACACCGGGACCCGCACGTCAGTGAACGAGATCTCGCCATGGCCGTGCGGGGCATCGTCATAGCCGAAGACGCTCAGCAGCCGCTCGACTCTTACTCCGGGAGTGTCCAGAGGCACCAGGATCATGGATTGCTGCTTGTGACGGGGCGCCGCGGGATCGGTCTTGCCCATGAAGATCGCGACCTTGCAGCGCGGATCGCCCGCACCGGTGCTCCACCATTTCCGGCCGTTGAGGATGTAATGGCTGCCATCGCGCACGATGGACGCCTCAATGTTCGTGGCGTCCGAGGATGCGACTGCCGGTTCGGTCATGCAGAAGCACGACCGGATTTCGCCCGCTAGCAGCGGCGTCAGCCACTGCTCTTTTTGCGCCGGGGTGCCGTAGCGGATCAGCACCTCCATGTTGCCCGTGTCCGGCGCGGAGCAGTTGAAGACCTCCGGAGCCCAGAGCGAGCGGCCCATGATCTCGCAGAGGGGCGCGTAATCTGCATTGGAAAGTCCGGCGCCCAAGCCGTGCTCGGGGATGAACAGGTTCCACAGGCCCGCCTCTCGTGCCTTGGGCTTTAGCTCCTCGACCAGCGGGGAAGGACGCCGGCGATCGGCGGCGACTTCTTGCGCGTAGCGGGCTTCGTTGGGATAGATGTGCTCATCCATAAACAGGACAAGACGGGCGGAAAGTTGCATAACGCCATCGATTGTTTCAGATTGACGCCCGAGGTGCAAAATTTCCTTGTCTGCCCCCGATGGACCCTGGTAATACCCATCGGGCAGACGACCGTCTTTTGTAGTCTGCTTTCTTTGCGCGGCGCGAAGATTCTCGCGCGCAAAAACGTCTGCTGAACCGGCAGACCACAAACAACGATCGTTCGTCCCACGGAAATTTAGCTTGCCTGGCGCCGCCCTGTTTAGAAGAGCTCATCAATTTCGATCGCGCCTTCGCTGATTCGCACTCAACGATTTGGCGACTTACACAGACAAGTGGATTGTGGGAGGCTAGCCACTCGACGGTCTACATTCCGACACAGCTCTAAGACCTCACGGGAGGAATCCGCATGAGCCTTTCTCCGAGTGCCCGACTTATACGGCCAATCTCTGCCCGATCCTATTGTGGAGCGCGCAAGTCACTCACAACCGCGAAGGACCATTCTGCACAATGAAACTGCGGACCGCAAGAGATCTTTGTGCAACGGATCGACAACCTTCGAAACTCCCGCCAGGAGAGGGCCTATTGAGCGCGCTCAGGTAACGCAACGCGAACGAAAAAGAAATGGGAGCCTGTCCACTGGAGATGAGAATCTGTCACGAAATAAGTCGGAACATCTAGGAGCGGGAACGTTGCGCTCTGCGTCCTCCGCGGTTCTCGGCGCCTCCGCGTTTAAGATTTCGCGCCGAACTCCAGGATACTGATTGGGTACGTGAGTCCGCTTGCCCGCGCGCTGACTTTAACGCGGAGGCGCCGAGAACCGCGGAGGACGCAGAGGATCAGCCTGATGATGCCGTATCGTCTCGAATCATGCCTTTGGCTCAAGTTCAAGTTGGGCTACCTATTTCACGGCAACTCCTGAGCGCCTCATCTAACGGAGCTTCAATCAACCTTTGGCCGCATTAAAACGACCATCCGCTCAGGACCTAATTAGGGATGGCGGCCATTTTTGTCGCGGGCCGCCTACAAATCGCGCTGCGAAGACTTGCCTTTACTGGTCCCGCTTATGTGTCGGCCTCTGCGAACGCTCGTCCCACTCCTTCTGCATTTGGGCATGAAGCTGAGCCGGGTCGGTTCTCACCGCCTGCCAGATTGCCTGGGACCGCTCGTCCGCATGGACGTCGTTTAAACCATCCCGGATACCGGCGAGCGTGCGCTCGGCCACTTGTTGCGGAGGGGTTTTTTCACGGTCGAAGCCTGCCGCCATGTCGGTTTCGATGAACCCGGCGTAAACGGCGACAACCTGCGTGCCCTGAGCCTTCAATTGCATTCGCACCCCTTCGGTCAGTGCGAGTGCCGCGTGTTTTGACGCGCAATAAGTGGCATTGAACGGGTAGACGAACCAGCTGACCACAGACAGCACGTTCGCGATCGCGCCGCCGCGGTTCTTGGCCAGCACTGGCGCAAAGGCTCGCACCATGCGGAGCATGCCGAATACATTCACCTCCATTTCAGCACGCAAGGCTGCTTCGGAGCCTCCAGCCAACATCGGGCTCGCCAGCATGATCCCGGCATTGTTAATGAGCAGGTTCACATCCGCGCATAATGCACCCGCCGCATTGACGTCTGCGTCCTGGGTGACATCGAGTTTGATCGGCACAAGTCGCGGGTCCGCGATGGCGACTGAGGCCGGGTCGCGGGCAGCCGCGTAGATTTTCGCGGCACCCGCCGCCAGCAGCGCATCCGTGTAAACTTTTCCGAGGCCGCGGTTCGCGCCCGTCACCAAGGCGATAGAGTTCTCGATGTTCACAATTCATTGTGACGCAGCGGGCCGCTTGCTGCGTGCGACGCGGCGCGCCGCCGCTCGGCCGCAAAGCGGCCAAAACTCTGCTCGGCCTTCGTACGGATCTCTGACGATCCACCCGGATTGGTGGCACTTCATCGGTTTGGGCGTTTATCTGGCCAATCCTCGTGCCCGCGCGGCGTTAACTCATTTGGAATGTGACGCGTGCAGAGATTGTACCAGATAAACGCTTTGAAAACGGCCAATCTGTTCATTTTTAATCGCTTACGCTGAAATTTCGGATCGAACAGATTGGCCGTTTTAAAACAGTTTCCCGGCAGGTTGAGCCCCGCTGAGACCCGTTGACTCGCTTGTGAGCGAGGTCCTAACATGGGCTATGATCGGCCAAGCCCTTGGGCATTACCGGATTGAAGCAAAGCTCGGTGAAGGCGGAATGGGCGTGGTCTACCGGGCCTTCGATACGCATCTTGACCGGCCGGTAGCCATCAAGATCCTGCGTGCCGATGCAACCACGAGCCCCGAGCGCAGGCGGCGTTTCCAACAGGAGGCGAAGGCCGCCTCGGCGCTGAACCATCCCAACATCGTCCACATTTACGACATCAGTTCTTCCGGCGCCACGGATTACATCGCCATGGAGTTTGTCGACGGCAAGACCCTCGACCGGTTGATCGCCAAGAGCGGCCTGGTGCTGAGGGACACTCTGAAGTATGCGATCCAGGTTGCCGACGCCCTCGCCAGCGCCCATGCGGCCGGAATCGTGCATCGCGATCTCAAGCCGGCCAACATTATTGTCGGCGAGGATGGCCGCGTAAAACTGCTGGATTTCGGTCTGGCCAAGCTGACCGAGACGACTGTCCATGTCGCTGTCGATTCTGAAGCCGGCACGGTGACGATAACCGCTCGAGAAGACGTTCAGACACAAGAAGGCACGATCGTCGGCACCGTCGCCTACATGTCCCCTGAGCAGGCCGAAGGCAAGAAGGTGGATGCGCGTTCCGATATTTTTTCGTTCGGCTCGGTGCTGTACGAAATGGTCACCGGCCGCCGGCCATTTGAAGGCGCAAACAAGATCTCGACGCTTTCAGCAATCCTGCACAAGGAGCCGCCGCCGCTCGCCGAAGTCGCGCCCGATCTGCCCCCTGAACTCGATAAAATCATCTGGCGCTGCCTGCGCAAGGACCCGGACCGCCGCGCGCAGCACGTCGACGATATCAAGCTTGCGCTCGAGGAACTAAGGGACGATTCCGCATCGGGCAATCTACCGCGGACTCCCCAAATCGGCGGCCAGGCGGCCGCCACACCGGAAGAACAACCCGCCTTGATACGGAAGCTCTTCGGATCGGCGAGCGCCAGACCATACCGGCTTTGGCAAATTCACCACATAGGGATTTGTTTGCGGTGCGCTTTGCTCGTCTATCTGGCGTGGCGGTTCAAAAACGTGACCAGCGGAACGTGGAGCTTGGCGCTGTTTTTCTCGACCTTCCTCTGCTGCACGATTCAATCACTCATGGCCGCCGTCTTGCTCTTTGCGGGCAGTATAGACAGAGAATTCCTTCGCGGGGAGACGCGAAAGCTCTCACCCTGGCTTCGCGCGTTCGGGCTGGCCAATGGCGCGCTAGCAATAATCATGATGGTATGGATCGCCGAAGGGCACACGATTTTGGCCGCGCTGATGGCGTTGCTCGGGATTGTAATAGGCGTAAAGGCGTTGGCCGTCAAGCCCGCGATGGACCGGGCGGCGATTTACGATTCGAATCGCTGATTGCCGGCGGCTTCGGCTGGTGGCAGGTTGACCGTCCAAGTATCTTCGTCCTCCTGTCGCGGCGCTCCGTACCCCGAAGCTCAGTCGATTGCCGCCTACGTGCGCCGTGTAATCAGAGGCACGCCACGATGCACGTGGGTATGTAGTCGCCGACCCGTCGAAGTGCCGCTCGGGCGTATCACGCGGTACTCGGAGAAAGGTCGGGCAGCCGTCGTGTCAATGCAGAAGCCAGGCTTGGACAATCGCTCCCCTGAAACGCCGATCACGCCGGGGTAAGGGCTGAGCCCGGCCCGAGAAAAGCGTTCAGTCTAGCGTTCTATAATCGAATTTGCCGAGGGCTCAAATACCCGATGCCCGCTTGCGTTCATCAAGGCCTGCATCTCCAGCGAGCGCGTCTGCTGGACGTATCACGTCACCATGCGCCTTCAGCAGCGCGGTTTAACGGCGGCCACGCTTCACGCAACTATGGATTCGCTGGAAATCATCGAAGCATATCCGCAAGACAAATACTAGCCGAGCTTTCTTTTGAAAGGTCCACGCTCAGATCGCTACAGATGTCGAGGGCGAAAATATCCGGGTTGTTACTATGTACATTCCCGATCCTGACGAATGGGATGAGGGATTTCGTTCACGGAGGATTAGATGAGATGCCGAATTTGCGGGGGGCTGCTGGAGTCACGAGTCACGGACCTACCTTTCAAGATCGGTGACTCGTCGATTGTGATCCTGAGGTCGCTTCCCGTATTTCAGTGCCGCCAGTGCGGTGATGCCGAATTGGAGCAGGCGACGATGGCGCGCGTAGATCAACTCCTTGCGGCCGTGGATGGATCCGCCGAATTGGAAGTGATTCGATACGCTGCCTGACGGGACCCGATCCATAAGGATGGAGCCGGACGGTTCTTTGTGATTCAGAACGGATTCCTCCCGAGATACCGCGTTACCGCAAACTGCAGTCGGGGAACTCGATTCCGCCTGGTCACTGATGACCTCGAAACTCACGTCGCGAAATCCCCTTTCAGCAAGTACCGGGCTACGCGAACCGAGCCGCCGTGCGAACGGTGGAGAGAAGCCCTGCCGCTTGTCCTCGACACAGGCCTTCAGGCCGCGTTGCGCACTTCTACCGTCATTTGTTTGCCCAGAGCCGCAAGCGCAGACTGGATCTTTTCCGCCCTCGTAGCATGCTCGGGATCCAGCATCCGGCGAATCACTCGCTCGTGGACCCCAAGGCGGCGCGCCAATTCGGAATTGTTGACTTGCTGGTCGCGCATCGCCAGGTAGAGCGCCAGTTTCGGCGCCAGCCAAAGCGGCACTGGCACCAGGCGCTGACCACGCTTCAAGGCTGAGGGCTCGGGGATGTCTTCCCTGCGGGACAGGCGAATTGAGAGATCCGATCCGAGGGCATCGATAGCTTCCTCCATCGCCTCAAGATCGTCTTTGCCATCAGTGGCGACCCGTGGGAGATCGATGAATTCGACCAGAGTGCGGCCGTCTCTGCCGGACGTGAATCTTGCGGGATACGTAAAGGCGGACATTGCTTCACCTCTCATAAATCGTGCGGATCGATGTTCAGATCCCGGCACATCTTTGCCAGCAGATCGCGGCCGATTTCCTTCTTCCGATCCCTTGAGGGTGGTGAATTCTTCGCCGAAGTATAAGCGACCATGGCTGCCCTTGCCTTTATCTGCCACAAATTGGCACGTGATCTTCTTGCTCCGCGCCAGCTTCTGTACTCGCCGCGCGAATTCCGCACCCTTCACATCTCAATTCTCGGACAGATCTGTCCGAGCGTCAAGCGCAGAATCAGGGTGGCCTGCCCGCCGGTCGCACCGACCGCCCGGGGCCACAACTCTCTACGGCTCGATTCCTGTCGATATATCCCCGCTCCCGATGAACGTCCTCAGGTCCGGCGCAAGTTCAACACACGCGAAAGAATCTCACCAACCGCGTCAACCATTTACAGCCGGCACCCCCTCAACCGCGTCACCACGCACGCTACCCTGAAATCAGAGGAGGAAACATGTCTTTTTTGAAGCGCGCACCAGCGCCGCCGACCAGTCCGATCGGGACTTCATTTTCCACCATTCCCTCGCCGCTGCAAGCGATACAGTGCATCACTAAAAACGAAGCACAAAACGCACAAGGAAGCACAAACGGGAGCTCGTTTCAAGAGCCGGAAAGCCACCACCCACAGCTACACCAAATCCCCAATCCGTCATCACGGCGACCCGAGGCCGCACCTCCGATCCCGGAAATTGGCTTCGATTCGCAAAACCCTACCCGACAGCTCGCCAAGGACGGCCCACAACAAACCTGTGCAAAAAACGCACAACAATGCATAAACGGGGGTCCGTTTTTTCCGATCCGCAAAGCCCCTTTCCCGCAACCGGCTTCGTTCCGCAGAATCGCTTCCACCCGACGCAATCGCAAACTTGCAACCCGCCAGCTCACCAGGAATTCTCGATCCGTGCATAAGAATGCACAAACCGAAGCGCCCCCGCCCCCGCCATTCTCCGGATAATTCAAACAAAAGACAGCCACTTGCCAAGAACTGGCTTCGTTTCGCAAAAACGCTCTGTCCATCGGAGTGCCACTCCAAAACGGCGAACTCCCCCGTCGGCGATCTTGGAGCGGTCGGAACGTCACCCCTTAAGTGAACCGTATTCACAAGCTGTGATACGCTTCCGTCAAATGGACCCTGATATCGCGCTCCTCCGTCATGCCGTCGCGACTCTGGCTTATCGCGCCGGAAAAGCAGTCCGCGGCGCCCCTCCGGAGTTCGCCGATTTTGCCGGGGCAGGCCGCACTCCCGTCCAGATTCTGGCCCATATGGGTGATCTTTTCGACTGGGCGCTTTTGCTCGCCGACGGCCGTCAGGAGTGGCACAACGCGGCTCCCTTGCCGTGGGACCGGGAGGTCGCGCGGTTCTTCACCGCGCTGAAGGCATTCGATGGCCGCCTTGAAACCGGCGCGAAGTTAGGACATCCCGCTGGGCGTCTTTTTCAGGGCCCCGTCGCCGACGCGCTGACGCATACCGGCCAGCTTGCCATGCTGCGGCGGATGGCCGGTTGCCCGATGAAGGGCGAGAATTACTTCAAGGCCGGGATCCAGGCCGGCGTCGTGGGGATCGAACAACCCGCTCCTCGCTTAGAATTTTAAAGAGAACGATTCAAGTTCGCTCCAGTTCGTTGTAATCTGAAATCGAAGGGAGAACCACGATGGCAAAAGGCATGGACCGCAAGAAGGAAACCAAGAAGCCCAAGAAAAAGGACAAGTAGTTCAGACCTTAGTCTGTCCGGGGCGCGCGGTTGCGCGCCCTTTTCTGTTTTAGGGGGTCCGCTAGAATAGACCTATACCGAGGAAGGCAATTCATAACATGAGAGACAACTGGGTAGCAGAACGCAAAAACGATCCGATCCGTACGCAGATGCACTATGCCCGCAAGGGCATGGTCACCGGCGAAATGGAGTATGTCGCCACGCGCGAGAAGGTCAGCGCGGAACTGATTCGCAGCGAGGTCGCGCGCGGCCGCATGATCATCCCGGCCAACATCCACCACATCAACCTGGAGCCCATGGCCATCGGCGTGGAATCGATGTGCAAGATCAACGCCAACATCGGGAACTCCGCTACCACATCCAACATCGACGAAGAGTTGGAAAAGCTGGCCTATTGCGTCAAGTTCGGCGCCGACACCGTCATGGACCTTTCGACCGGCGGCGACATCCCGCGCATCCGCCAGGCCATCATCGCGCAGTCGCCCGTGCCGATCGGCACCGTGCCGATTTACGAAGCGCTGAATCGTGTCCGGCGCGTCGAGGACCTCACCGCCGGCCTCATGCTGGAGGTGATCGAAGAGCAGGCTGAGCAGGGTGTCGACTACATGACGATCCACGCCGGTGTGCTGGTTCAGTACGTCCCGCTGACCGCCAAACGCATTACCGGCATCGTCAGCCGCGGCGGCGCGATCCTGGCCGAATGGATGGTGAAGAACCACCGGCAGAACCTGCTCTACGAATGCTTCGACGATATCTGCAGGATCTTCCAGAAGCACGACGTCAGTTTCTCGCTGGGAGACGGTTTGCGCCCCGGTTGCATTGCCGACGCCAGCGACGAGGCTCAGTTCGCGGAGTTGAAGACGCTGGGAGAATTAACCAAAAAGGCGTGGGAATACGACGTCCAGGTGATGATCGAGGGTCCCGGACACATTCCGCTCGACCAGATCGAAATGCAGGTAATCAAGGAGCGCGAGATGTGCCACGACGCTCCGTTCTATACGCTCGGGCCGCTCGTAACCGACATCGCCCCGGGCTATGACCACATCACTTCGGCGATCGGCGCGGCGATGATCGGCTGGCACGGCGCGTCGATGCTGTGCTATGTCACACCCAAAGAACACCTGGGGCTGCCCAATCGCGAGGACGTAAAGGCGGGCATTATCGCGTACAAGATCGCCGCGCATGCAGCCGATATCGCGCGCAAGCGTCCCGGCGCCCGGGATCGCGATGACGAACTTTCACGCGCCCGCTACACCTTCGATTGGAACCGGCAATTTGAACTGTCGCTCGATCCCGAAACGGCTCGCTCCATGCACGACGAAACCCTGCCTGAAGAAGGCTTCAAGGAAGCGGCTTTCTGCTCCATGTGCGGTCCCAAGTTCTGCTCCATGAATCATTCGTCGAAGGTCGAAAGTTTCACGGCGGAGCAAGCGGCAGAAGTGCTCGCCGGCACAGCGGAACCGTTAGTCCAGTTGAAGTAAATCGCTTCGCTTGGCCACCGATGAACGCGGCGCGACCGTTGGCCGTAACCAAAGCACCACCGGGACGTTATCTCTGTGCCCTCCGCGGGTCTCCGCGCCTCCGCGTTAAAACACAGCGCCGCAGCGGCGGACGGTCTTTTGCTAACCGTGATTCCTGCCCGGGCAGCGCTCTAATAGAACGCCGAGGCGCGGAGACCCGCGGAGTACGCCAAGAGCTTACAGATAAACACCGATCGACACCAGAAGTCTTAACGGTGTGGATCGGTGTTCACCCGTGGCTCTAAGTGATTTTTTAGCTGGCCAAATGTCGGTTTTCAGATCTTCATTCTGCAGATCACGCCGACGTCGTCGCAATACCACATCACGCCGTTCCAGATCGTCATTCCATGGGGCAGGGGGTCGGCGTCCGACAGTTGAATCTTCTCCACCATCTCACCCGTCGCAGGATCGTGTTTGAAGAACGCGTTCAGGTTGGAATCGGTCAGCCACAGATACTTCCCCTCCCAACCCATACCGTGAGGACGATTCGCCGCGGTCGCGAACTTTTGCTCGACGATCCAGTTCACCGGATCGATGCGATACAGCGTCCGCGCCGGAGGCGTGGCCATAAACAGTCGACCGTCGCGCCACTCGAGACCATGCGCACCGGTCCCGGGACTCCGCGCTTGCCAGCGATCGGCGGTGGGAGCCTTCTTCGCGGCCGGTGGCGCCGCCGGTTTGGCCAGCGGACTCGACCGCGCCGCCGGGTCTCCGACCATCCGGTAAATCACGCCCGCGCCCGGCGTGTAATACTCGGACAGCGTCGCACCGGTCGTCGCACTCGCCCGAATGATCAGACGGTTGTAGGTGGATGCCAGCCATAAAGCTTCGCCATCAAACGTAATCCCACTGGCCCGATCCGCCTGGGTATCGAATTCGCGCAGCACCTTACCGTCTTCGTAGCGGACCAGATACACGCGATTGTTGCCCTGATCCATGACCCACAAGCCGTCCGCCGTGGCCTGCAGGCCGTTGGGATGCGGTCCCGGCGATTTGTAGACGATCCCGGGCTTGCCGGCTTTTCGCGTGGGAACGGCCGCAGCGAGCGGGGCCGCTGCCGCGAGTGCCAGGAAGTTCCTGCGTCTCATTTGGTTCTCTTGCTCGCCTCGATCAGTATCCGCTTGGCGCGCGACGGATTGAAAACGCCGCACGAACAGAAGCGCGTCAGATAACTGGCCGCCTGCTCAGGAGTGCGCCGGCCTTCCTTCACCCAATCGATCATCTTCTTCGCCAGCGACGACGCCACCATGCCGTGGCCGCACATGGTCGCCAGTTTGAGCACATCTTCGTTCGCGAGGTGCTCTGTCTTGCCCTCGAATCCCAACGAGTAACCGACACTATGGCGATTAATCCCGGCATGCGCGCAGCACTGTTCGGCGCCGTCGATGGACGTCGAGATGTTGACGCTAAGCCCCAGGTCGGCTTCCACCACCGCCTTCACGAAATCTTCCGCCGCGACACGGTTGTCAAACACTGCGGCAGCAGTGGTCGGCGTATCGAGCCCGGCGATCACGGCTTCGAAGTTCGGCTGAATATCACGATTCCAGTGCGACGTCGGATGCATGGTGCGCGATGGCCGGAGCGCGCCGCCATGCCGTGCATCCCCCAGATTCACAGGCTTAAACTGCAATGCCATCTCCAGGAACTTTTTGAGCTTCGGCACGCTGTTCTCGTCGTTCTTGCCGCGGCAGCACATCGCGAAGACGACGTAGTCGTCATAAAAGCTTTCCGCATCGCCGTAACGGTGAAGTGTGTTGGTCATCGATTTACCACCTCCGCCTGCGCGTCGGCCGGCGCGCACGTGTTGGTCACGCGTCCAATGCCGATGTTGGTCTTGGCGCGTTCCAGTTCATACCCCAGTCTTTCGATAATCGGCGCGACCACGCGATCTTCGCCGTCCGCATCGCAGCGCGTCCCGACCCCCAGCGCGACTACCGTATCGATCTTCTTCTCAATCGCGTGCACCAGCCTGATAATCTCTTCCGTCCGTTCGATCTTGGCCTTGATCTCCACAATCGCCGAGAGCACCTTCTCGCCCAGCACATCCTCGCGCAACTGTCCCTTCGAGACGTCGCTCATCAGCGAAGTGATCGGATTCTTCTTCTCGAACGAGACGCCGGCCTCCGCGAGCGCGGTGCACATGGTTTGAATCTCGCTCATCCACACGCCCACTCCCGGCCGGCCGAACTCAATCGTGAAACCGACCTCGCCCACCTGCACCCGGCCGCTGATGTCGTTGGTTTTGACCTCTTCGGTGCCGCGCCCCTCGATGCCCGTTGACTCATGCGGTACGCGCGGATCGGAAAACGCGCGGCGGATTACGCGCGGCCAAACCAGTTCATCCGGCTCGAACGCCGCCGTGGGGCACACATCCGGTTCGGGATCGAAGCGCAACCGCATCATCTGGAAGATCTTTCGCATGGTTCGCACCATGGTCGGATTCAGGTGCTCCTGGCTCAAGCCGTTGAAGCAGGAGTAACACTCGACGCATTCATGGCTGTTGACGGTCGCGCGTTTGATCACCGGGTCGATATAGATCGCGCCCATAGGACACACATAGGTGCAGTTACCGCAGGCTACACACTTATCAGGATTAATCTTCATATTCGAACCTCAAATAACCGCCGACCGCTGAGGATTGATTCGCGTTGCCAGCAGCGCGGCGACGATACACAAAAAGCTAGCTGTCAGGAAGGGCCAATTCCATCCTAATAGATCTGCGAGGTAACCGATGGCCACCGCGGCAACCGCGCCGCCAAGGTTACCCAACATATTCATGACGGCCGAAACCGACCCCGTAAACTCTCCTCCAATGTCGAGGCAGATTGCCCAGGAAACAGCCACCGTGAGTTCCAGGCCGGCGAGAGCTATGGTGATCCACGCCAGGCTGATGATGTTATTGTGCGCCAGCACACCCGGCACCAGCGCGAGGCCGGCGATCCCGAATCCGATAACCGATACCCGCGTGCGTCCGCGCCGCAGATCGCTCCAGCGGCGTGCCAGCTTATCAGAAAGCCATCCTCCCGCGACGTTCGTCACGGTAGCGGCTAACAGCGGTATGCTGGCTGCCAGACCGGTTCTGATAGCGGTGAAGTGGCGCGCTTCGATGAAGTAAGTCGGCAGCCATTGCAGATATAACCACAATACCCATCCATAGCAGAAGTACATCGCACTCAAATACCATAAATCGGGGCTCGCCAGAATGCACCCCCAGGGAACCGGGCCCTTCGCCGGCCGCACCTGGAACTGTGGCCCGACGCCGATGAGGTGAATCTCTTCGCTATTCACGGCACCATGTTCGCGAGGATCGTCGCGATAGTATTTGTACCAGACAATAGCCCACAGAATTCCGGTAACACCCAGGATATAAAAAACCGACTGCCAATTCAAACGCAAAATCAGGAACATGACGATCAAAGGAGCCACCGCCGCGCCAAAACGCGAACCGGCGTGCTGGAATCCTTGCCCGAATGCGCGCTGGCTCACCGGCAACCAGCGGACCAGCGCCCGGGAACTCGACGGAAAAGCCGCCGCCTCACCGACACCAAAGAAGAATCGCGCGATGGCGAGCGACATCGCATTGTAAGACAGGCCGGTTGCGGAAGTGAAGATGGACCACCACGCCAGGGCGCCGGCGAGCACCAGTCGCGGACCGTAGCGATCCGCCAACCATCCACCGGGAACCTGAAAGAGCGCGTAGGACCAGTTGAACGCGGAGGTGATCCATCCCATTTCGGTCTTCGTAAGATGGAATTCGCGCATGATCGAAGGCGTCGCGGAACCCATGACGGCGCGGTCCACATACATCATGAACGTGATGCAGAACGTAAGAAGTAGGACGTTATACCGGACGTGTGTTGGAACTGCCGAGGCTGTTTGCGCGGTCCGCACCGGGTTCGATGATATCAAAGTGCGACCGGCTCAGAAAAGTTGCCTCACGGGCAAGGCACTTGCCGAGTCGCAACTGGCCCCAAAGAGTGGGTGGCCCTCAGGTAAGGTGAGCGCGTTTCTTATCTCGCGTTGATCCTCGTTCATCCCTGCGATTCATGCTCCCGGCTCATTTGTTGTCGTTCTTACGGAGCGCTCACCGCGATGGTCGCCGAATCGACCGAGCTTCCCGGCATCCCAATCGTAATCGGCACGTCATCACCCGTCTGCACGCCCGGGGGAACCTGCACGTTGACCTGATAGAGTCCTGCAAATCCGGGAGCGATACCGCAGAATTGCACGGGGACCGGTATGCCGCCGATGGTGACGATGGGCGTCTCCACGGTCATATACAGAGGATTCCCGCTAGCCGGCGCGACCAGACCCGTGGCCAAAGCCAAGCCGTTCGGATCGCCTTCGGGCGTCGCTTTTCCTAAACCTGTCACGAAAACCTGCAGAACATCTCCCACATGGGCAGGCTGCCCGCAGGTGGAAAGTTGGCTGACCGTGGCGCAGTTGCCCGGTATCCCCATACCGGCAGCCATGGAGGTGGGCATCGCGATCCATTCCGTGTTGCCGATCAGGGCAACCGCATTTCTTCGGCTGGTGACCGAAGGGTCGGCATAGTAGAACATCCCTGGAACAGCTGGGGCAAGATTCACCGTGAAGGTCGAGCTCTTGCCCAACGTGCTTACGACGGTCAGAGCCGCAGTGCCGCTGGTGGACAACTCGGAGGGAACCAGGGCGTTGATCTGGCCCTCCACGGTCGCCAGCGCGAAGACCGGCGCCGGCGTAGTGCCGAACATGACGGTGGTTCCATTCACGTTGGTCGAAGGAAAGGCCGTGAAATTGTCGGTCGGCCCGAATCCGATTCCGAAAATCGAAACGATTGAACCTGGCGCAACCGTCCCCGACGATCGGAAACTCCCGGCATTCAGCACTGCGGTTACGATTGGCTGGGTAGCAATCGGAATGTTAACCGTGTTACTCCGTGAATTGGATATGTTCACAAATACCGGAGCGAAACCCATGGGCGCACCGGTGGGAACAAAGAAGTCCACCTCGACGTTGGTGCCGGAACTGCCGGCGCGGCCGATCGGTGCGGTAAGTTCCCCCACCAGCACACTCGGCTGGATAGCCAGGGATTCAAACGAATTGATACTGCCTAATTTGATCGGTGGACTGGTCGGCCCCATACCGGAGAGTAAACTGACCAGACGTTCACCGGGCGCGGCCGGAGCGGCTGGAGAGACCGGAATAAGATCGGTGTGCGCGATCGGAAAATAAGAGGCCAACGGAAACTGCGGCCCCGTATTAGTAACCGGAACAACTGTAAGGGTCTCAAACTCCGGCGCGTAGGGCGCCAGGGTAATCGGAAATGGAGCGGAACTCGCCCCCTGGTAAGACACCATCACGGGCTGCTGGCCGAGCGGCGCACCATTAGGAAGGACCGCGGTGATGTAACCGGAGCTGTCGGCAGCATTCACGTATCCCGCCACGCCGCCTACCGTAACGGAGAAATCTTTTGCCGGTCCGGTAGGAAAGGAGCCATAGATATATACGACCGACAATGGCGCAAACGACGTGTCTCCGATGCCGGCGTTCAGGATCTTAGTTATTGCCGGGGCCTGCCCAAAAAGGTTCGCCGTAAAAAGTGTAAAGGCTATGATGATTGAATGCTTCACGATCGATCCCTCAATACTTATTTTGTGGGTTGATGGGAAGTATTCACAAGTTATCTGAAGTTAGTACTATTGGTCAGTTATCGTTGGTATATTTGGCTGCGATTGCTACGCAGCCCACGCAAACGCGTAGCGGAAATCAGGCTTGGGTGCCCGCCTGGGTGGAGGCGGCGAATTTGGCTTTCATCTTCTCGGCGAAATTCGCTACCGTGATGATGAACCTCTCATGGATGCCTTCGCCGATTTTTTCCTGGCTGTCAAACGCCTCCACCTCAAAGGTTGCGCGGCGTCCGTCGAGCGCCGCCAGTTTCGACCGGAACGTGACCTTGGTGCCCATCGGCGCCGCGCCCAGGTGCTTGACGTTGACGATGGTTCCGACTGAGTCCTTCCCCGGTTCGAGCATCCCGAGAAGGAGATTGCGCGAAACCATCTCCATGAAGCCGATCATCATCGGCGTCGAAAGCACTCGCGTCCCTTCCACTCCCAGAAACTTGATGGCGACGCGGTCGTCGACATCGATCACTTCTTCACGAATTGCCCCAATTTCAATCATGCTACGTTGCTATCCTCAATTACTCCCGGTCGACACGATGACTTGACTGCCGCAGTTCTTCGCGTAGTCGGCGCGGGCCGCAGTTACTCCGGCCGGGTCAAGTAGTTGTTACCAGCTGCGACCAGCCTGATGCCCGCGTCGTCGAATTCCTTCACGCGGCAACCGATAGCTGGATCAAGGCCGCCTTCTAGGAGGAGTGCATCTCCGCGAGCACTTTACGCATATACGCAAAGGACGTCTGCATCCCGGGCAGCGGATCCGTCTCGTGGATCTCGTATTCCAGCGAGCAATAGCCGGTATACTTCTGTTTGATGAGTTGCGCAAAGATTTCGCGAATCGGCAGCACGCCCTCGCCCACCGCGACCTGGCTCTCCTTGGCCGTCTTGTCTTTGAGATCCTTAAAGTGCATCTCGTGAAGCCGCGGGCCGGCCAACCTGATCGATTCAACGATGTCGGCGCCGGTGCGCGCCGTGTGACCGATGTCGATGCACAGGCCCATGCGTGGATCCATGCCCTTGACGGCATCGAGAACGCTCTGCGGAGTCGGGAAGAACTTGTCTTCGGGACCGTGATTGTGGATGGCGATCTTGATATTGAATTCCTTCACCAGCTTTTCGATCGCCGGAAGCTGTTCCTGCGTCGGCGCGCACACGATGGTCGGGATACCGCACGTCTTCACGTACTCGAATGCCGGCCGCAGCTCTTCCGGTTTCTTCAGATCGATATTGCCCGCCGCGATCAACTTGATACCCGCCTCGTGGAATTCCTTCACGCCCTCTTTCAGTTGTTCCGGAGTATCCTTCAACGGCAAATGCATCTCTTTGACGTCCGCGAACTTAATCTGCAACTGCTGGATCATCTTGATCGCTTCGGGACGTTTGAACTTGCGGAACGAATAAGTTGCAACCGATAGCTTGATCGGCCCGGAATCCCCGGGGAGAGCGCTCAACGGCAATGCCGGAACGGCGGCCGCGGCGATCGTTGTAGTTAGAAATTCTCGTCGATTCAATTTCATCTTTTCGACCTTTGTAACACAGACTTCAGCCTGTGCCTTCCTGAGTCTTGGCAATTAACAAAAAACGAGCTGGACCACGCCAGCATACCATCGTCCTGTTGCAGCCGGATGTAGTCGAAGTGCCGGCCGCTCACACATCGGATCGCACGCGCTTTCACATGCATCCATCACGGTACATCAGTCTATCAGGAAGTCGGACGCTATCTTCAGAGGTAAATGTGGGGCGGTCAATCCTGACCCACCCTCCTTTCAGGCGGCTCTTTCCGCCTGAATCCTCTCGGGCCGCGGCCTGCCACACGTTTAGCGGCGCGCAACTGCCGAAGCCGGCTGTTAATCCTGTAACACCGGCTCCGTCCCGCGTAATTCTGCCGCCTTCTTCTCCGCGATCGTGTCGTTGAGAAAGGTCCCCGCTCCTGTCTCGACTCCTGCCAGAAACTTCAACTTCGTCGCACTGCGCTGGATGGGCATGAACTCGATATGCAGCTGGAAGTAAGGGTGGTAGCCCTTCGCCGGCCGTTGGCGCACGACCATCATGAGCGGCATCGGAAAACCAAACAGGTTGTCATACTTCATTCGGACGATCTTGATGAGCGCCGCAAGCGAGCTTTTCTCATCGCAGGAAAGATCCATCAACGTGGTCGAGTGCCGCCGCGCATAGATCTGCATCTCCGCCGGGAAGCGCGCGGCAAACGGCACGAACGCCACAAAGGCGTCATTCGACGCGACAATCCGCCGTCCGTCTTTCAACTCTTCTTCAAGCAAACGAAGGTACAGGTTCTCGCCGTGAGCTTCATAGTGTTCGCGCGCCCCATCGAGTTCCCGCTGCACCAGCGGCGGCATGAATGGGAAAGAATAAATCTGTCCATGCGGATGCGGCATGGTCACACCGATTGCGATACCCGTGTTCTCGAAAACGTAGACGTGCTGAATTAAATCGCTCGCAAACAATTCCGCCGTGCGGGACGTCCACACGTCGATGATCTTCCGCCAGTGTTCCCCGGACAGTTGCGAAGGCGCCAGGGTGTGATTCGGAGAATACAGCACGACATCGCAATAGCCCTGCGCGCCGGTCTGCCGGAAGATCCCGGTTTCAGGAGAAAACGGCGGGTTGTCGACTCCCATCGCCGCAAAGTCATTGGGATACAAATGGACATCGTAATGATCGGGAACCCGGCCTGATCCCGGACAAAAAGGACACCAGGTCTGCGGCAACTGCGGCCGGTTCTGGCGCACGCCCGCGACACCTACCCACTCACGAAGTAAAGAATGCCACCGAAGTTCACTCACCAGACTATTGTGGCAAAACGTGTTGTCGGCGCATGGGAAAGCGACGCATTCCGCCTCATCTCCCGTCATTCTGGCGTAACATGATGTTTGGATAGCGGCGACACTCATGCGAAGAGAACGCGGTTTTTTCCATGGCAGAGTGAGAAAGACCATCGCAGGGCTGGGCCTCCTGTTGGTAGTCACACTGGTGTGCTCGGAAACTGACCCGCTGCCCGATACCACGGCGTTCCTGCTGCTGATTTGCATTCTCGCCATCGCGACTCTGGGCGACATGCTGGTGGCTATCCTTCTCTCGCTGGTCGCGGACGCTGCCTATTCCTGGTTTCTGCCCCCCGCCAATTCATTCGCGATCGAGGGACCCGCGTCGTGGATCGCGCTGGCCACGTTTCTCGCGACCGCAGTCATCGGCAGCCAGCTTTCCGTCCGGGCGCAACGCCGCGCGCGCGAGGCGGAGGACCGCAACCAGGAGATGGAGCGCATCCACGCCTTAGGCCGCGCGTTGCTGTCACACGATACGCTGTCGGCTACCGGCGAGGCTGCCGTCTCGCAAATCGTTGCGGCGCTCGAGGCCAGCGGCGCGGCGCTGTATATCGATCAAATACAGCGGACGCAGCAGGCGGGAACGATTCCGGACACCGGCAGCACCCTGCGAAGGGTCTTCTCGACCGGCCAGTCGTGCCACGAAGGATCGCCCCGCATATCCGTCTATCCGCTGCATTCCGGCGACCGCCGGATCGGCGCTTTGGCGATCCAGTCCAACGACATCTCCGAGACCGCTGTGCAGTTGACCATCAGCCTGATCTCCGTCGCCCTGGAGCGCGCGGCCGCTACCGAGAAAGCGGTTGAGGCCAGCGCCATCAGCCGCAACGAAGAACTGCGCCGCGCGATGGTGGACGCCTTCGCCCACAATCTGAAAACTCCGCTGACGTCGATCAAAGCGTGCACCTCCGCGCTGTTGCGTCGTTCTAGCGCCGTGACGGAGGAAACTCGCGAGTTGCTCACCGTGGTGGACGAAGAAACCGACCGGCTCACCCGGTTGATTGGCGACTCGCTCGAATTGGTGAGGGTGGGCGAGAAAGTCACTCCGGCACGGGAATTCATTCCGGTTTCCCAACCGATTCTCGCGGCGCTGGCCGACCTGAAGCGCAACATGGAAGGTCGCAAGATCAGGGCCGACCTGCCGGGGGAGCCTTTGTTGATTGCCGCCGATCCCCACTTGATTCAAATAGTTGTAACGCAACTGGTGGACAATGCGTTAAAGTACTCACCGCCTGATTCGCCGGTCGAAGTCCTGGCCCGGGCGGCTGGCAATTATGCCGTGATCGAGGTGCGAAATATGGGCGCGGTGCTCGACGAAGACGAGCGTGAGCGGATATTTGACAAATTCTATCGGGGTCGCAAGAGTCGAGGCCGGATCGAGGGGACAGGGATGGGACTCGCGATTGCCAGGACGATTGTGGAATCACATGGGGGGGAAATCGAGGCACGCAACGACTCCGGGGGATACATCGTATTCGGGTTCTCACTGCCTCTCGCCCCTGATACCGTAATGGAGAGCGTAACAATATGAAGTCTGGCCGTATTCTTGTAGTCGATGATGAACCGCAGATCCGCCGCGTTTTGAAAGCGACGTTGGGATCTGAAGGCTACGACATACTGGAATCGCATAGCGGCGAAGAAGCTCTGGCGCTGGTCCTTGCCGACCCTCCAGATCTGGTGCTGCTCGATCTGAATATGCCGGGTTTGGGCGGTCTTGCTACATGCCGCTCACTTCGCGCGTCGTCCGACGTGCCGGTGATTATCCTGTCGGTGCGGAACACCGACGCCGATAAAGTGGAGGCGCTCGATGCGGGCGCCGACGATTATGTCACCAAGCCGTTCAGTTTTGACGAACTGGCCGCTCGTATTCGCGCCGCGCTGCGCCGGCGGACCCTGCAGACGGACCAAAGTCCGCATGCCATCAAGACGGAGGACCTCGAGATCGATTTTGTCACCCGCCGGGTAATGGTTCACGGTGTCCAGCGCCGGTTAACGCCCACCGAGTTCGATCTGCTTCGCCAGTTGGTCACGCAGGCGAACCGGCCCGTGCCGCATAAGAAGCTGCTCAACGCGGTCTGGGGGCCCGAGCACGAGTCCGAGGTCGAGTACCTGCGCGTCTTCGTCAATCAACTGCGCAAGAAGATCGAGCCCAATCCGATGAAGCCGCAATACATCATTACCGAACCGCGGATTGGCTATCAGTTCGTCATGCCGGAGCGCGCCCCGGCAGAAGTATAACGGAGACTTCAGAGGCGCTTGCAAGATTAAAATAATGGTTTGATGGCTGCTGTCGTGGGGCAGCCAATCCTGGTTGCATCTGGCAGACCACAAAAAACGATGGTCTGCCCTACGGGGCCAGCCTGGCAGTTTCAGACCCCTTTGGACGTCAACCTGGACCTGGCATAGGATGAGCACGAGAATCAGCATCGAGCGGGGCGACATTACGCGCATCCCGGTGGACGCCATGGTTAACGCGGCCAACTCCGCGCTGGCCGGCGGCGGGGGTGTGGACGGAGCGATCCACCGTGCCGGCGGCGAGTTGCTCAGGCATGCACTGGACGGCATCCGCCAGCGCGAAGGAGGTTGTCCGACCGGCAGCGCGGTCGTCACCGGAGCGGGCAACCTGCCGGCGAAGTTCGTCTTCCACGCGGTCGGTCCGGTGTATAAGGATGGCCGTCACGGGGAACCGGAACTGCTGGCCAGTTGTTATCGCACGTGCTTAAAGCTGGCTGTCGAGCACGGTGCACGCACGATCAGTTTCCCTGCGATCAGTACCGGAGTCTACGGCTATCCCGTCGCAGAGGCTGCAGAGATTGCCGTACGGGAGGTTCGCGGGTTCCTGCAGGATAAGACCCCCATCGACGCGGTGGTTTTCGTAGTCTTCGATGCAGCCGCGGAGAGAGCTTACAAAAGGCTATTAGGGCTTGCCGGTTGAGCTTTCGCCCCAAGGCCAATCGGCAGGATGAATTGGCGGACGCTGGGATTCCCGGCGTCTTCCACGCGCACCCCCGAACGGTCCTCTCCAAAAAGCGCGTTCAGCCACCGGTCGGCCGTCGCCTCGTTCCAGGGCAAATAGCCGTCGGCGCTCGCGAAGCATAGCGACGCATACCAGCAATCCTCTTTGGCCAGCCGCATAAATATCAGCGATACGCCGGTCGGCAAATGTTTCGCGGAAACTTTGCGGATATAGTACCGATTGACGTCGGCCAGACTGCCACCGGTACCGCAGGAACTGTCCCACGCGCCCCGTCCCGCATTCGACCGCAGCAGCTTGGCGACGTGAGCGATCGACCAGTCCGTACCCAGAGTGCGTCCCTCCGTATTGGGTCCGGCGATCGGGATTTTGCTCATAGCTCGATGATCCCACGGTGATCCGGTTCTATTGGACGAGCTGAATCGTTTTCGTCATGGCGACTGAATCAGTCCTGCCTCCCGGAGATGAGGGCCCGTTGGTGAGCGGCTTACAATTGAATTAATGCCGCGTGCGATCCTGTTGATATTCTTGTGCCACCCGCTTCTGGCGCAGAGCCAACGGCCGCCGGATCCCCTCCACTTTGGCTCGCGTGGAAGGACGCGTCACCAACGCGGTTTCCGGGGAACCGCTGCGCAAGGCCGAGGTACAACTTCACGGAGGCGCGGGCGGAGATTATACCGGGATCTCCGATGGGAGCGGGCATTTCGTGATCGAGCAGGTTGCGCCGGGGAGCTACAACCTGACTGCGCAACACCAGAACTTCGCTACCCAGAGTTACGGGGCGACGCGCCCTGGTTTGCCGGGGACAAGAGTGGCCCTCAGCGCGGGACAGCAACTGTCGAATCTCGAACTCAAGCTGGTTCCTTTCGGCGTGATCAGCGGGAAGGTCGTCGATGAGGATGGCGATCCGGTAACCGGGGTCTCGATCACCGTGATGAAGTGGGGCTTCGTGCAAGGCGGACGCCGGCTTCAGCCGGCGGGAGGCGGGTCTTCGACCAACGATAAAGGCGAGTTCCGCATTTATAATCTTGCGTCCGGACGCTACTTTCTGGTAGCGCGGCCGGTGAGTGTGGATCGTTTTACGCCTGTCGATGGGCCTGCCGGAAAATCGGCCGTCGCGCAGCGGGAGCGGGTGCGGGAGGGATACTCGATGACATTTTATCCCTCCGCTCCGGATGTGACTGCGGCTTCCGCGATTGCGGTAAGTGCCGGTCAGGAAGCGTCCGGCATGGACATCCAGTTACACAAGACGAGAATCTTCACGGTCGAGGGAAGAGTGGCCGGATTTCAACGAGGCCACCGGGTATCGATCTCGATCCAGCCGCAGGATACGTCTTCGAGCATGCCTTTCGGAATGGGGAGAGCTGCTTCAATCCGCCAGGAAAATGGGGACTTCACATTTCGCGGAGTCAATGCCGGGCAGTACACGTTAATCGCCATGGTCAACAACCATGTGGGAGCGCACCAGGAGATTTCCGTCGGGGACGCGGACCTGACAGGGATCGTAGTCACCTTGAGCGAACCGGGAAACATTAAGGGCAGAGTCCTGTTTGATGGCGGGACTACAGCCAAGCCTCCGGTCCTGAAGGGTCTTCGTGTTTCTCTTCCTCCGGTCGATACCATTCCGATGAACAATCCAAATGCCAACACGGCGGATGATGGGAGCTTCAGCATGGAGGAGGTCCCGGCCGATCGGTTCAAAGTGAATTGTAGCCCCATCGAGAGCGCATATCTCAAAACCATTCGCTGGAATGGCCAGGTTGCGAACGATGGAACGGTGGAAATGACCGGCGGTGGGACGGCCACGCTCGAACTCGTGTTCGCACCCACGTCGGCAGAGATTGACGGCGATGTCAAAATGGGCGACGATCCGGCGCCGGGAGCAACGGTTCTACTTGTACCTGCATCCCGGCGGGAATCCGATTTTCGCTTCCTCATGGCGGATCAGAACGGGCATTTTTCGGCGAAAGGTGTCGCCCCCGGAGGCTATACGGCACTGGCGCTGGATACGGCGATTTTTGGCATGCCGGACCCTGCGTTGCTCAAGGCCCTCGAGAAATTCAGCACGTCCGCGACCGTGGATCAGAGCGGACAAACCACGGTGTCCCTCAAGCTGATCCCCGAAGCCGAAATTGAGGCCGTGCAATAAAGGCATGGACATCGAAGGGCTGAAACGATGTCCGCGCCCGCTGCGGCTCAGCGTGAAGGTAGTGCCCAAAAGCTCGCGCAACGAGATCGTGGAGCAGCAGGCGGATGGCACGTTGCGCATCAAAGTGGCCGCCGCTCCGGAAAAGGGCAAGGCCAACGCGGAGCTGTGCGATTTCCTGGCGAAGGAATTTGGCGTAGGGCGATCGCGGGTGGAAGTGGTTGCCGGACACACGTCGCCGCGCAAGCAGGTCATCATCTCGTAAAGGCCGGAGAACATTGTGGCCGCGAATGCACGCGAATGAAAAGGAATGATAAGAAGCCGGTCTAGCTTATTACACCGTTTCAGAGATCCGCCAACGTATTCTGCCACACCGACTCCCTGACGGTCGCGGCTCAGAAGTGTTTAGTTAGCGAGCCGCGACCGTTAAGAAGCCGGTGCATTTCACTGTGAGAATACGAGGCCGCATTTATGAAATGGTGGACTTAGCTGGAGGGTCCGCACTCGCCGCGCACAACTAACGCTAAGATCTTGAGTGAATGCTCCTTGAACTTGCGATCGAGAACTACGCGGTGGCCGATCGCCTGCGACTGCGCTTTCACGGCGGGCTGAATCTCCTGACGGGCGAAACCGGCAGCGGTAAATCGATTGTGGTGGATGCCCTGGCGCTGCTCTTTGGCGCGCGGGCTTCCGGCGACCTGGTCCGGTCCGGCGAAGAACGCGCCCGCATCTCCGGCCGATTCGCAGTTCCGCCGTCGGACGGTCTCTCGGCCCTGTTGCAGGGAGCTGGCCTCGAAACCGAGGACGGTGAGATCCTGGTGGAGCGCGAGATCCTTTCGAACGGCAAGTCCCGCGCGTACGCCGGCAGCCGTCCCGTAACGCTGGCGCTCCTCAAGGAACTGGCGCCACTATTGGGCGACATTCACGGACAGCACGATCAGCAACTGCTCTTTTCGCCCGCCGCGCAACTGCAAATGCTCGACGGGTTCGCGGGCACGCGCGACCTGGTAGCCGAGGTGCGTACTTCTTTCCGTTCGTTGCACGCGATTGAGGAGGAGATCGCCAGTCTGCAAACCAACGAGCAGGAGAAACTGCGGCTGCTCGATCTCTGGCAGTTTCAACGTAACGAAATTGAGTCGGCCGCGCCAGTCGTGGGAGAAGACACCGCCCTCGACGAGGAGCGGCGCATCCAGCAGAATGTGGGACGCGTCTCCGAGGCGGCGAGCGCGGCGTTCTCGGCACTTTACGAATCGCCCGAGTCGGCGCTGGCCATGGTGCGGTTGGCGATGAAGCGGCTCGACGAGTTGAGCCGGATCGATTCTTCTCTTTCGCAGGTGAATCAGATGCTCGATCCGGCCAGGATCGCGATCCAGGAAGCTTCCTACACGCTGCGGGACTATCTTTCGCGACTCGAAGACAATCCCGCGCGCCTGGAGGAAATCGAAACGCGCCTCGCCGCACTGGACCGTCTGAAGCGCAAATACGGCGGCACGCTCAACGAGGTGCTGGCGTTCCTCGAAACCGTGCGGGCCAGCCTTGCGGGTGTGGAGACGGCCGGCGAGCGCGCAGCCACTCTGGCAGCTGAGCGGGAAAAGATTGCTTCGGGATACGAGCGGCTCAGCGCGCAATTGGCGACTCAGAGGCGCGCCGCGGCAGCAATCTTATCGCGGCGTGTGGAAGAAGAACTGAAACCCCTGGCGATGGATCGCACTGTTTTCGAGGTCCGGGTGGCGCCGGCGGAGTGGAGTGAACGCGGCGCCGATGAGGTGGAATTCCTGGTGTCGCCGAACGTCGGGGAGGCGCCGCGTCCCTTGGATAAGGTCGCCTCGGGCGGCGAGTTGTCGCGCATCGCCCTGGCGTTGAAGACATGCTTCGTCGAGACGGGTAGAGCCGTGGCGGGTGAAGGGTCGCGCACCCTGGTATTCGACGAGGTCGACGCGGGGATCAGCGGACGCGCGGCGGAAGGCGTGGGCCGGCGGTTGAAGAAACTCGCTGCTGCGAACCAGGTCTTGTGCGTGACCCACCTGGCGCAGATCGCCTGCTTCGCCGATTATCATTACGTCGTCCAAAAGCTGGAGGCAGGCGGACGCACCATGGCGCGCGTGACTGAACTGGACGGCGGCGGGCGGACGCACGAGATTGGCCGCTTACTCTCCGGGGAACAGTTGACCCCGGCAGCCTTGAAGAACGCGGAAGAACTCCTCCTCGCCGCCGGACACATAGAACGGCCGGTGTCGCGTTAATTCCAGGCTACTCCGCAGAAAGGGGCAAACACCCTGTAGCAGAAGTCTCTCCAGCGCGCGAGCGCAGGCGAAACGCGTACTCCACAACGAAGAACTAACTGTTTGCAGCCTTGTAATACTCACAGTCAAAGTGGAGTAGGCCTTTGGCCTGCGGCGCCTTCTGCCATAGGCTGCTGGGGCAGGGCAACCGTAAGCGCAGACCGTCGTTTTTTGTGGTCTGCGGGCTGGGTAGCAGCCTTCACCAGGCCAAACGGCCTGCGCCACCAAAGCCATCCGAATGTCCAGGGTTCACTCCGAGTATGGTATCCATGGCGTGAGTGCCTGGCCAACTGATCTATGACGGAGACTGCGGTTTCTGCCGGAGGTGCGTCGACCGTTGGAAGACCATCACCGGCGGCCGCGGACAAGCTGTCCCTTACCAGGAAGCCGCCCCTCTGCATCCGGAAATCCCCCTGGAGGACTTCCGGCGCGCGGTGCAGTTCATCGATGAACATGGCGCCCGATCGAGCGGCGCACCGGCTATCTTCGAGTCCTTGAAGGACGTCATCGGATACGGATGGCTGGCCTGGTCCTACCGGCATGTCCCGCTCTTTGCGCCGGCAAGCGATTGGGTTTACCGTGAGATCGCCGGACATCGCAAGACCGCGACCTGGGTCACCCGCAAACTGTGGGGGGCATCCTTTGCCGAACCCCAATACAAGACCGCCGTGTGGCTCTTCCGCCGCGTTTTGGCGACCCTCTTCCTGATCGCTTTCATCTCGTTTGGTGTTCAGGTGCGCGGTCTCATCGGATCGCAAGGAATCCTTCCCGTGGCCGACCTCCTGGAGGCTGTGAAGAATTCCAGTGGAGGAAGCCAGGCGCATTTTCTGGAAGCTCCTACAATCTTCTGGTGGTGGCACTCCGACGGCGCTCTCGCGTGGACGTGCTGGATCGGCGCGGCCCTGTCGCTGATCTGCGCGCTTTCGTTCTTTCGACGAGCCCTGTTTCAGCGGGTCCTGTTCGCGCTGATTTTTGTTCTTTATCTGTCGCTGGTGACTGGCGGCCAGGTTTTCATGGGCTATCAATGGGACTTCCTTTTGCTCGAATGCGCCTTCCTCGCCATCTTCCTGACCCCTTCCTGGCCGCGGGTCTGGCTGTGCCAGTGGCTTTTGTTCCGGCTCATGTTCGAATCCGGCTGCGTGAAGCTGCTGAGCCACGATCCGGTCTGGGCGAATCTCACCGCCCTGTCGTACCACTACGAGACACAGCCCCTGCCGACTCCCCTGGCCTGGTACGCCTTCCAGGCGCCTATGTGGTTCCAGAAGATGTCGACCGCTTCCGTCTTCGTAGTTGAGTTGTTGGCCCCCTTCTTCGTTTTCGGTCCCCGGCGATTGAAGCACATGGCCGCCGCGGCATTCTTTACCTTGCAATTGCTGATCATGCTGACGGGGAATTACACCTGCTTCAATCTTCTGGCAATGGCTCTCTGTCTGTTCCTGCTCGACGACCGGTTCTGGGGGCGGTTCGGGGAAAGACTTCGGCGCTATCAACGCGGCCCTGTGGACTCGATCGCTTCCCGGCTCTGTAGCGCGGTCCTGTTAGTTTTCGTTCTGGCAGTCAGCGGCGTGGAAATTGCCACCATGTTTTCCGCACCTGTTCCTGCCTTTGGCCAGGAGATGGTGGCTGGATTATCGCCCTTTGGCGTAGTCAATAGCTATGGATTATTCGCATCCATGACCACGATCCGGATTGAAATCGAGGTGCAGGGCTCGCGTGACGGAAACTCCTGGGAAACTTACAGATTCCGCTATAAACCGGGAGATCCCAAAAGTGCGCCGCGATGGGTAGCGCCTCACCAGCCGCGCCTCGACTGGCAGATGTGGTTTGCCGCTCTGGGCAATTATCGCGAAAACCCCTGGTTCAGTGCCTTCATGTACCGGCTCCTGACCGCTTCGCCGGAGGTCTTGCAATTGCTGGAGAGGGACCCGTTCGCCGGACAACGTCCAAGATATGTGCGAGCCATGGCCTTTGAATATCGTTTTAGTGATATACATTACAGGGAGGCGACACATGTGTGGTGGCGCCGCGAACCGAAGGGTACTTATCTCCCCCCGTCGGGCCTGCGAAACCCCTAGCCAGCCATGTAACCAGTGATCTATTTGCTATTTGTTCTGAATATGGAACAAAGAAATCCTTGTAAATCCAATGAAACAACCAATCAATATACCAAAGTAGTCATAAGGTACCGGCCCCACTCCTACGTACTGTTCCCTTTTCAGAACATCCGCTGTGCATCGTGCGCACTACGAGTTCGATTTCGTACGCTAAGGACATGAAAAGACTCATCCTCACCGCAGCTTTCTTGCTCACCATCGCCGGCGCCCGCAGCCCGATCCAGAAATTCCAGAGCCCGGCACCGCTGTGCCCCCCGAACTGTGGCGATGGCGGAAACATCGTCAGTATGGTCCGATAACCCGCGGAGAATCTTCTCCACCGGTTGTCTCGACTCGCGTGATAATGGGTGTTGAGTGCGCGAGGCGATTAATATCATTTGGCGCTTATCAGTTGCTACGGAACTGATTCTGGCGACGCGTCTGCTTCTGCAGGGCCTTGCTGGAGTGTACCCGGCTCTATTAACCGGTACTTGCGTATTTGCTTTGCAGGCATCACTTCTGATTGTTTCAGTGCATCACGCGTACTCACGTTCGTCGATGGGGAACGTCTGGAAAATAACCGAACCGCTGGTTTGGTTCCTGTGGTGCTGGATCGTTCTCGAGCTCTTCTCCAAATGGACCCGCAGTTATAAAGGGATCGGACGCTTCGGTCGATATCTGTTTGCCACCTTGATCTCGGTTGCCGTCATGGCTTCGCTGATCTTGTGGCCGTTCGAATGGAAGGCTTTGGTTTTTGATCATGATTTCCGGATTTATTTGATCCTTAATCGTGTCCTGATGGCAGCGCTTGCGCTTTTCACGCTCCTGGTCTGGCTGTTTTTTCGTAACTATCCGGAGGCCGTTGCTCCCAACGTCGTTCGCCATACGCACATCACGGTGACTTATCTTGCCGTAACCGCTCTGAGTTGGCTGACGCTCACACTGAGTGGCGAAAGGTTGACCGCTCAGGCAAATCTTTTGCTGGTCTTAGTTGCTGCTGGGAGTTTTGCCGCGTGGGCCATTTTGCTCACGCGGAAGGGTGAGGAGCGGGAATGTGTACCCGCGATGGCGCCCGAGGACATTATCAAGATCGAACGGGTGAACCGGGAACTTCTAAAGTTGATGAGGGACTTTCCTGGTGAGGTCGGCGTACCAAAGGCCTCGTGACCAGCGTGACCAGCCGAACCTAAAAAGCCCCTGCGGTCTCCGTTTGCAGCGAAGTCGCACTAATGAACGGCTGGACCTTCTGGAAGCATGCTTCCGCCAGGCGGGCAGCTTGCGGCAAACGGACCAGGTGCATCGCGCCGGCAGTTCGCATGACCCAGAGGTAGTAGGACGCAGTAAAGCGCTCTCTCAGAAGAGCCTCGAAGTCCCAGTTGCCTGCCATGGCCGTCTTGCGTGCGGCATGTGCGGCGCCGAAATCCTTTTCGAGCATATCGACAAACGCGAAGAAGTACTCCCGGTGATGGGACCGGATCCAGGAAGCCTCGCGATGAAAGCCTTGCCGGATCAGATACTCCTCATCCTCGCCCGATAGAAGCCGCCGCATCGGGATAAACCGCGCAGCCGAAACATCCAGTGTCATAAATTTGCTCTCCTGCAACTTCGCCTTCAGACTCGATCACGATCCGCTCCGAACGGTTGAGATCGACAGCCGGTAACCAAAATCCCGCTACACGGCATTACCCATGAGATTAATCCTAATATCATTGTGGAGTCAAGCGGGCATTTAACCTATTTTTTCTTGTTTTACATTAGACCGCCGAAGGAGCTGTTCCGTCAATGAGATATGACGCCTTGAAAACTGGCGCGCAGTAGCCCGGGCATAAGGTGCAAACTCGTTGATCCAGAATCTAAGGTGCCCGGTCCGCTGAATCTCCCTCAGCGATTCCGCGTAGTCGTCAAGGATTCTCTCCACCAGCACCTCCCCGGTGCGCCTCCCCACCAGTCCGCTCGCACGCGACAACCACAGCACATTCGCGGGAAGTTTCCTCATGGCTGAAATGGCCAATAACGATGAAACCCTGAAGATCGAAACTTTCTCCTCTCCGGCTGTCTCGGTCAGCTTCCTCCACGTACGGGTCAGCACCTCTACTCCAGGAAATTCCGCTGGATCCGGCAACTCGTTCCGCAATTTCTCCCATTCTGCACGGATTTCCCGGATATTTAAGGGTGGCGAGTTCGCCGCCGCGGCAAGACGCCCAACACTTTTTTGCAGGCCGTCCAAAAGCTGGTCGACATTGTCGAACGGACGGTCCTCCGGCTCAAGCAGACCCTCGGCACGCAAAGCCTGTGAGATCTCCGGAATGAGTGACCGCCCGGCGCCGGACAGGTCCGCCAGTGCCGCCAGGACCCAGATCGGTGAAGCATGAAAGGCGAGAATCCCCGCCGCTTCAATACCATGCGACGCCGCGCGGCGTATGGCAAACCGGTCGGCCAGAGGCTCGCTGGAACCGTACACCCCCTCCACAGCCCCCACTTCCTGAATCAGAAACCGCAGCGTATTCTCCACCATGAGCCGGTAGATCAGGGTCCGTCGAACCGAGCGAGGAAGGACTTGCGTTGAAATCTCCCGCGCGAGCCCGGCGGCCAGTGCGGCCGCCGACCGCACTACGCGTTCCGGCAGTGACAGCAGATAAACGCCGAGCCTCGATCCGCTGTTATCCATGCTTCATCACGTGACCCAGACCCTTAGACGTAGTTGCAAAATGGGACCTGCGCACCTACCTCCTTAGTATCTCCAGAAACTGCGGCAAAACTTCGCTCGCGGAGACAAAGGCGCAAATTTCAGACACATTGGACCGCAGCCTGCCCCGCGGTTAGCGGCTTGGATGGTACCCTGAAGTTGCTTTATCATGCCGTCTCGCGTTAGCGAAGCCTTTGTCATTCAGACCTATCCGCTCCAGGAATCGGACCTCATCGTCAGCTTTCTGACCCGCGATTTCGGCAAGATGCGCGGAGTCGCCAAGCGGGCCCGACGGCTGAAAAGCTCCTTCGGGTCCGGACTCGAGCGCCTGTCGCGCGTCCGCATGTCCTATTTTCAGAAAGAGAACCGGGAACTGGTAAACCTTGATAGTTGCGAACTGATCCAGTCTCAGTTCGCTCTCGCCCGCGACTATCAGGCAGGTGTCGCGCTGGATTTTCTGGCCGAGGTCTCCGAACAACTGATGCCGGCGGCCGAGCCCAACGAAAAGTTCTTCCGCCTCCTCGCAGCTGTATTGGATCATCTGCGTTCGGGACATGCTGGAGCCGCCTGGCTCGCCACCACCTATTTCGCCCTCTGGGGGCTGCGCCTCTCGGGGCTGTTGCCGGAATTCGATGTCTGTCTCGGCTGTGGCGCATCGATTGGCGATCCCGCATCGCGTGGCCGCGCCTTCTTCCAGCGCAGCCGTAACGGTCTGTTCTGTCAAACCTGCCGCCGCGCCGAACTCGCCGGGACGCTCACCGGCTCCTGGGAATTGTCGCTTGAATCGCGTGCGCTCGCCGGCCGGATGCTCAAGGAACCCATCGCCAACTTCGCCGCCATGTCCTGGACTCGTGAGGCTGCCGCCGACCTCCGCCGCTTCCTGGTCCAACAGATCGAAACCCAGATCGAGCGCCGCCTGATCACCGCACCGACCCTGGAAGCAGCATAAGAGCCTTGTTTTCAATACCAGTAGGGCGGACGGCGTCGTGCTAGGTGCCCTCTGGGAACGACCTCCCCGTCGCCTGCCCCGTAATCAAGTATTTGAGTCCCGAGTCGCGGATTATCAGCAATTGGGACGCGGCCATCAAGAAAAGCATCGATCCTGTCACGGTGCGTGCCATTACCTGTTAACCTAAGTGATTGCAATGACTTTAGACGAAATTCGCGAACTGATCAAGCTGGTCGCGGAAACCAAGGTTGCCGAACTCGAAGTACAGAAGGGTGACGATCGCGTTCGGATACGGCTTTCCATTCCCGCGGAGTTGTACAATTCAGCTCCCATCTATCATCCCGTGCCGATGGCCTCTTCCAACCCGGCCGTGGCCTCCGCTCCAGCCGAATCGCCGGAACCCCCGTTGTTCGGCCTGCGTTCGGAAAAGCCCGCGGGGCCGCCCAGCGACGGAACGGTGCTGGTAAAGAGTCCCATCGTCGGGACATTCTACGAATGCTCCGCTCCGGGTTCGCCTCCCTTCGTGCGTGTCGGAGAAACGGTGCAGCCCGGCAAGGTCCTCTGTATCATCGAGTCGATGAAACTCATGAACGAGATCGAAGCTGAACTCGCCGGAGTCATTGAAGCCAAGTTAGTCCCCAACGGTCAGCCGGTCGAGTACGGAGAAGCTCTGTTTGTCATCCGCCCCCTTTAAGAAAATTCTGGTCGCCAACCGGGGAGAGATTGCGCTGCGCGTCATCTGCGCTTGCAAAGAGCTCGGGATCCCGACCGTGGCAGTCTACTCCGAGGCCGATCGCTACAGCCTCCCCGTGCGCTTCGCCGACGAAGCCATCTGCATCGGTCCGGCCAAGAGCGCGCGCAGCTACCTGGACATCCCCAGCATCATCAGCGCCGCCGAAATCACCAATACTGACGCCATCCATCCCGGTTACGGCTTCCTGAGCGAGAATGCCGGCTTCGCCGAAGTCTGCGAAACCTCCGGCATCACCTTCATCGGGCCGAGCCCCAGGGTCATCGAGGAAATGGGGATCAAGGAGCGCGCCCGCGCGATTATGCGCGATCATGGCGTACCCATCCTGCCGGGATCGACAGGCGTGCTCCACAGCCCCGAAGAAGCCATGGAACTGGCCACCGGGATCGGACTGCCCGTGATCCTCAAAGCTTCGGCCGGCGGCGGCGGACGCGGTATGCGCATCGTCCAGCATCTGGACGAACTGCCCGCTCTTCTCGCCCAGGCGCAGGCCGAAGCCGGCGCTGCGTTCAGTTCCGCCGACGTCTATCTCGAGAAGTTTGTCACGGCGCCACGCCACATCGAATTCCAGATTCTCGCCGACCAGCACGGGCACGTCGAAGTGCTCGGCGAGCGGGAGTGCAGTATCCAGCGGCGTCACCAGAAGCTGCTGGAAGAATCGCCCTCCCCTGCCCTGAGTTCGGAGATGCGGCATAGCGTTTCCGAGGCGCTGGTCAAAGCCCTCTGCGCCATAGGCTACACCAACGCCGGCACGGTCGAGTTCCTCATGGATGAGCACGGCCGGCTGTATTTCATCGAGGTGAATGCGCGCATCCAGGTGGAGCATCCTGTCACTGAGATGGTGACCGGCATCGATCTGGTCAAGGCCCAGATCCGGATCGCCGCGGGCGAAAGGCTTTCCGATATTTTGGACTTGCCGGTGCAGCGCCGCGGGCACGCCATCGAGTGCCGGATCAACGCCGAGAACCCCGACACCTTTACCCCCTCGCCTGGCCGCATCACGGGATTTAATCTTCCCGGCGGAATCGGCGTCCGGGTAGATACCCACGCTTACACCGACGCCGTCATTCCCCCTTACTACGATTCGCTGGTCGCGAAGCTGATCGTCCACGGGCGTGACCGGATGGAAGCGATCCACCGCATGCGCAGGGCTCTGAGCATGTTCATCGTCGAGGGAATCTACACGTCGATCCCGCTGCACCAGAAGATCCTGGCCGATCCCGATTTCGTCGCCGGCAAATTCGACACCAATTTCATCAAGCGCTTTGGCAAGCACTGACTGCTTCGGCAAGCACTGAGTTAAGGACACGCGGTGACAGCCGGGCTTCTGCTGACCTGACAGCCACCGGGCGCCCGGCGCCCCGCAGGCGTGAACCCCTCGCAAAATACCCGTTATAATCTTACATTGCGTTCGAAGTCAGGGCGGATAGATCCTGCCTTTTGACTTCGGGCTATGCCTTCTGTTATAACGTCAGGACTACGGGCGACCGCGGGGCGCCCTATTATGGCCGCGAAGAAGAAGACCGTAACGGATGCGGAGAAAATGACCGTAAAGAGTAAAACGGCGGTGGCGAATTCCGCCGGAGGAGCCCGAGAGCCTGAGTCGATCAGCGCCGCTGAAGCGCAACTTCGCCGCTACGAGGAGGCGTACCGCCTTTTCCGGAGCCAGAATTTTGCCCAGGCGAAGGCTGCGTTTGAACGCGCGATCGAAGGTCCCCAACGCGAGCTGACCCACAATGCCCGCCTGCACGTCGCCATGTGCGAGCGCCGGATGCAATCCGCTCCCGTGGAGTTTTCGACGGCCGAAGAAAACTACAATTATGGAATCGCCCGGCTGAATACCCGCGAGCTTGCAGCCGCGCGGCGCTATTTCGAGGCCGCTCTCGCCCTGGCCCCCAACGGCGACCACATCTACTACGGTCTGGCTTTATGTTGCGGCCTCGGTGGCGATCTGCAAGGCTGCTATGAGAACCTGAAACGTGCCATCGATCTGCAGCCCAAGAACCGTCTCATTGCCCGCCAGGACCAGGACTTCAACGCCATCGTCCAACACCCGGTCTTCCACCAGTTGCTCTACGAGAAGCCTTGAAACCCGTGGGGCAGACCCTCGTTGTTTGTGGTCTGCCGGCAAGGCGAGAACCACTCATGACTGACCCCCTGCGAGTTGTCGCTCTGGGAGGGGGCACCGGGCTCTCCACGTTGCTGCGAGGCCTAAAGCGTTTTGCCAACCCCCAGGCCGACCCCCAAGTCGACATTACCGCCATCGTGACCGTCACGGACGACGGAGGCAGTTCCGGCCGTCTGCGCCGCGACTTCGACGTGCTCCCGCCCGGCGACATCCGCAACTGCATGGTCGCGCTCTCCGAGGATGCCGGCCTCATGTCGCGTCTCTTTCGATATCGTTTCCAGGGAGGGCGCGGTCTCCGCGGGCACAGCTTCGGCAACCTCTTCCTCACCGCCCTGAGCGACATCACCGGTGACTTCCACGACGCCGTCCGCCAGTCCTGCGAAGTGCTGGCGATCCGCGGCCAGATCTTTCCTTCCACCATGGCCAATTGCCAACTCGAAGCCGAACTGGACGACGGCTCCATGGTCGCCGGCGAAACGCGGATCAGCCGCAGCCGCAAGCGCATCGTCCGGATTTACCTGAATCCCCGCCGTCCCCGTCCGGTTCCCGAAGCCCTGGACGCCATCGCCAATGCGGACCTGATTACTTTCGGACCCGGTTCCCTGTTTACCAGCGTGATCCCGAACCTTCTGGTCTCAGGAATTCCCGCGGCCATCGAGCGGTCGCCCGCCGTCAAAGCTTATTTCGTGAATCTCATGTGGCAACCCGGCGAAACCACCGAATTCCGCGCCTCTGACCACGTTCGGTCCATCCTGCAGCACGCGCCCAAGTTGAAACTCGATTATGCGATCCTGAACTCACGGCCCATACGTCCCGCGTTGCGGGCGCGCTATGCGAGGCAGTCAGCCAAGCCCGTGCAGAACGATGGCGAGACCATTCAGAAGCTGGGCATCGAAATCGTCATGTCAGACCTGCTCGAGGAGCATGAAAAAGTACGGCACAATCCGGAGATCATCGCGGGCGTCGCCGTGGGCCTGGCGCGCGAAGGCCGGCGCCGTAGAGAAACGCTGCAGACTTGAGAGGTACTTGCAAAACTAAGAGGAATGTTTGGTGCTGCTGTCCGGGCAAATGTGGGGCAGTCAATCCTGGCCGAAGCCGGCTTTCAGCCGGCTTCGGCTCAGTACGAGGATTCATTCGCAGGCGGAAAGAGCCCCCTGACAGGCGGCTGCGGCCAAGATTGACCGCCCCACAGTTTGCATTGCCGGATTTTTGCAAGTACCTCTTCAGTCAGTGGTTTTGAACTTATGCCAAACGATCTTTCCATCGTCATTCTCGCCGCGGGTCTCGGAACCCGCATGAAATCCCGCCAGGCGAAGGTTCTGCACCGTGCCGGCGGAGACACCCTGGTGGGCCACGCGGTCACTATTGCCTTGGCCAGCGCGCCCCCTGAGCGCATTTTCGTGGTAGTCGGTTATCAGGCGGAAGACGTGCAGCAGTCTGTGGCCGACCGCGGCGTCCACTTCATTCACCAGACCGAGCAAAAGGGCTCCGGACACGCGGTACTCTGCGGCCGCGACCAAGTGGAGCCCATCGGCGGACTCCTCGCGATCCTGAATGGCGATTGCCCGCTGGTCCAGCCCGAAACCATTGCGGGCCTTATCGAAAAGCAGCGCAGTTCGACGGCCGCGGGCACCCTCATCTCCACCCGGCTCGATGACCCTACCGGCTATGGCCGCGTGATCCGCGACACCCATGCAAACGTTCAGGCGATTGTCGAACACAAACCTGCGACGCCGGAACAGCGCCTCGTGCAGGAGATCAACGCGGGCTTTTACTGCTTCCGCGCCGATCTGTTCTGGAAGCACGCCCATGAAATCCGCCCCGATAATCCGGCTCACGAATATTACCTCACCGACATGGTCGAGATTCTGATCCGCGCGGGCCATTCCATTCAGCCCTATTTCATTGCGGACTCCGCCGAACTGCTGGGCATCAACACCCGTGTCGAACTGGCCGCCGTGGACCGGATCTTCCGCGAGCGTACCGTCCGCGCTCTCATGCTTTCCGGCGTGACCATCGAGCGTCCTGAAACCGTCACCATCGATGCGGCTGTCAAGATCGGCATGGATACGGTCATCGAGCCTTTCACGCGGATTCTCGGCCAGACGGTCATCGGAGAGAACTGCCGGATCGGAGCGTGTTCCATCGTCTCGGACTCGACGCTCGGGGATGAAGTCGAGATCGGGGCATTCTCTTCGATCGCTGAATCTACGCTGGATCGCGGGGCCCACGCCGGCCCCTACGCGAGGCTGCGCATGCAAAGCCACGTCGAGCCGGCAGCAGTTGTCGGCAATTTCGTAGAACTGAAGAAGACCAGGCTAGGCGCAAAATCGAAGGCACAGCACCTGGCTTACCTCGGTGACTCGACCATAGGCACCGGCGTCAATATTGGCGCGGGAACCATTACCTGCAACTACGACGGCAAAAAGAAACACCCGACCACCATCGCGGATGGAGTCTTCGTAGGCAGTAACTCAACCCTGGTTGCGCCGCTGCAAATTGGGGAAGGAGCCTACATCGGCGCCGGCTCCGTCATTACGCACTCGGTTCCTGAAGATGCGTTGGCGTTGGGGCGCGCACGTCAGGCAGTAAAGCCCGGCTGGGCCAAAAAGCGAAGAGAAAAGATTTGATCCGCGGCGGAACGGTAGCTTTATTCGCGTTCATCCGCGTTCATCTGTGGCCCTATCCCGTTTGCTTTTGCGCCGCGCAGATCCGCCCAAGCTGAAGTCGCCCGCAAAAAACGTTCACTCAAGGTAATCGGCGGCGATTGACACTCAGTTCCATACAGTATATATTCTGACCAGAACCACGTGAAGAAGCCCTTATCACCCGATAACTTCCTCCCGCTCAAGCCCAACTGGTTTCACCTGCTCCTCTCCCTCTCGGATCAGCCTCAGCATGGCTATGGCATCATGCAGGAGGTGCTCGAACGGACGGAAGGGAAAGTCCGCCTCTGGCCGCCGACGCTCTACGGAACCATCAAGCGCATGATCGACGAGGACCTCATCGAGCCTTCCGTCGCCAGGCCGGCCCCGGCGCTCGACGATTCGCGGCGTCGCTACTACCGGCTAACGAGTCTCGGCCGTCGAGTTCTGGCAGCGGAATGCGCCCGCTTGGAGGACCTCATCCGCGCCGTGCATGCCCGTCGAGGCGTTCGGGAAAGGAAGGCTTAATGCTCGAAGCGCGCTCGCTCACGAAGTATTACAACCACACGCCCGCCGTCCGTAACGTCAGCTTCACCATCCGGCCCGGAGAAATCCTCGGCTACCTGGGCTCCAACGGCGCGGGGAAGAGCACCACGGTCAAGATGCTGACCGGTCTGATTGAGCCTTCCGATGGCCGGATCTTCTTTCAGGGACACAGCGTATACGACGACTTCACGGCCTTTCAAAGACGCATCGGCTATGTGCCGGAAGAAGCGCACCTCTATCCCAATCTCACCGGTTGGGAGTACCTGCAGCTCATCGGACGCCTGCGCGGGATGCCGCGCCACTCTCTCGAACCGAAGATAGACGAGTTTCTGCAGGCTTTCTCGCTCTGGGATGACCGTCACGATCCGCTCTCGTCTTATTCGAAAGGCATGCGCCAGAAAGTCCTGCTGTCGGCCGCACTTCTCCACAACCCCGATGTTCTGATTCTCGATGAGCCGTTCTCCGGGCTCGATGTAACCGCCGCGCTGGTGGTGCGGAGCCTTTTACGCAGTCTCGCCGGTCAGGGCAAAATGATCCTGTTCAGCTCGCATGTGCTCGAAGTCGTCGAGAAGGTCTGCACCAATGTCCTGATTCTTCGCAAAGGCGAGGTGGTGGCCTATGATTCCATCAATCGACTGCAGGAGTTAATGAGCCAGCCTTCTCTCGAAGGGGTGTTCGCACAGCTTTCGGAAATGCAGGATAGCGACGCGGTGGCCGATCGGATACTGCACACCATGACCTCCGGAGAAACCGTGCCGTCAGCCAAGGGGATGCGGCTATATCATGCCATGGCGGGCGCACTGCCTCAAGAGTTTCAAAACGCCTACGGTGAGGAACTGCTGCAAGTCACCGAAGACGCGATCGAACCCATCCGCCGGCGCCACGGCGCGCTCGGTCTGGCGCGACTGTTTCTGGACCTTGCTGTCCGGATTCCAGCGGAGCACCTCGCCGAGTTACGCCAGGACGTACGCTACGGACTGCGCGCACTCCTCGCCTCTCCCGGTTTCACTCTCGTCGCACTGCTCTCTCTCAGTCTGGGCATCTGCATTGCCACCTGCGCGTTCAGCGAGATGAACGGCATGGCGCTGCGCCGCCTTCCAATCGTCCAGAATCCGGACGAACTGGTAGCTCTGCAGTCCCCAACTTCATACCCTGGTTTCCGTCGCTTCCGCGAACAGAGCGACCTGTTCTCTTCGACCATGGCTTACGCGGCGCCCGTCCCGTTTGCTGTGTCCATCAATGGCAGCACTGAACGGACGTGGGGGCACCTTGTGAGTGCGTCTTATTTCTCGACTCTGGGAGTCCACCCCGAGTTTGGGGCTTTCCCTAATCCCTCACAGGAAGCTCATGAACAGGCGCCGGCGGTTGTCGTGAGCCACCGGTTCTGGCGCGATCGCCTGGGTGCGGATCCGTCTGTAGTCGGCCAGACCCTGCGGATCAACGGCCAGCCTTCCACGATCATCGGAGTAGCCCCGAATGCGTTCCTGGGCGCATCCCCGTTCCTTTTTCCGGCTGACCTCTGGATGCCCGTTTCGGCAGCCGGCGGCGTCGCGCCGGAATTAGCGGACCACGCGCTCGAACGTCGCGACGCGAACATGTTTTTCGTCGTGGGGCGTTTGCAGCCCGGCGTCACCAGCGCTCGCGCCGAAGCCGAACTGGAAGGCGTCGCCCGGCAGTTTGAACAGGAGCGCGTGGACCTCGACAGCAACCGCAAAGATCGGCGCGTACTGCTGGTCGAAGGCGGTAAGCTGTTCCCTCTGCGCAAACAGGACTTGCCTTTTTTTACGTCCTTCCTGACCGTCATGGCCGTCTTGATTATGTTGATCGCGTGCGCCAACGTCGCGAACATGGCACTCGCGCGAGCCACCAGGCGGCGCAGGGAGATTGCGGTTCGACTCGCGCTAGGGGCCAGCCGTGCGCGACTGGTTCGTCAGTTACTGACCGAGAGCACCGTAGTGGCGATCGCTGCCGGCGTCATCGGATTTCTTGGCTCGGTCTGGCTGATGGCCTTAAGTTCCCAGGTACGGATGCCGTTCCCCATGCCCGTCGCGTTTGACTTCCGGCCCGACGGCCACGTGCTGCTGTTGACACTCGCCCTCTCGCTATTGACTGGAATTGTTTTCGGCCTCGCGCCCGCCCTCCAGGCTACGCGGACAGATTTGACACAAGCTCTGAAGGAAGGCGGCCATCTGTTTTTCGGCACGCATCGCCGCTTTAGTTTGCGCAACATCCTGATCGTGACGCAAGTGTCCGTGTCACTCATGCTGCTCGTCGTCCTCGGGCTGCTGTCAATCGGTATCCAAAGCACTCTGGGGATTCAGTCGGGCTTCAATCCCAGGAACCTGTACACCATCGCGCTCGATCCCGTACGGGATGGATATTCCGCCGCACGGGCCGCGGAGTTCCTGGAAAAACTGTTGGACCGTGTGCGAACCCTCCCCTCGGTGACCGCTGCGACTCTTACGGAAACCGTGCCGGTCTCGATGCCCGGGACAGGCGTCACTGTCTCCACCCCTGCTTCATCTGGGATCACATCGCAACGCGTGACCGTTCGCGCCGTTAAACACGTAGTCGGTAAGAACTATTTCGAAACCACCGGCATCCCGATTCTGTTCGGCCGGGCGTTCCGCGGCTCGGACGAAACCGATCAATCGACGGCCGTGATCGTCACCGAAGCCCTGTCGCGCGAGTTGTGGGAAGGACAGGAACCGGTGGGGCGCCTGCTGGAGATTCGCAATGCCATACTCACGACACCCAAGATTCTGCCCGGCTCTTTCGATTACCGCCCCACGGTGGCGGGAAACGGCGTGCAGGTTGTTGAGGTCGTCGGCGTCGCCGCCAATGTGGCCGAGGGCCTGGTAGTTGGTAAGCCCAGGCCGGCGATGTATTTCCCCTTGCGCCCGTCCACCTACAGCCATCCTTCGCTACAAGGGATCACGCTGATGGTGCGCGCAGCGCCCGGAGCGAACGCCCTCTCGGCAGTGCGCCGTGAGATATCGGCCATGGACAGCCGCATCACTCCGTTCAACTCGCGCAGTATGAACGACCAAATCGGGCAATTCATGGCGCCCCTGCAAGTCGCAGCCTGGACTTACGGGCTGATTGGGATTTTCGGCATTGTTCTCGCGTCCGTCGGGCTGGCCGGCGTTACGGCCTATTCCGTGGCTCAGCGCAGCCGTGAAATCGGTATCCGGATGGCGTTGGGCGCCGTAAATCGGGACGTGCTGGCACTGGTGATGAAGGAGGGTCTGGCCCTGGTAGCGGCCGGAACCCTCGTCGGTATGGCCGGCGCATGGGCGGCGTCGCGCATGCTCGCGGCCATGAACGCGAGCGTCGGCACCGTCAGCAGCACGAGCACGTCCGACCCCACGGTACTGTTCGGAGCGCCGCTTTTGCTGGCGCTGGTCGCGGTAGTTGCCTGCTATCTTCCAGCGCGGAAATCGGTGAGTGTCGACCCGGCCGTAGTGTTGCGCCAGGATTAGGCCCGCTCCATGAAACAATGGCTGCAACAAACGCACGGTCCCACCTTCGAACTGCTGCGCCATTTTCTGCGCCGCTTCTTTGACAGCGAACTGATCACTTCTCCCGGCGAAATGCTACCGGTATTGATCGGAGCGCTGCCGGTGTTCTTCCAATGGTTCTTTCTCCTGATTGGACCGTTACGCCACAAATACACGCTCCTTTCCAAACTCGCCTCGCCTGGTCCGTATCGTGACGCTGTCCGGGCTGATGAACTGTGGCTGATCACGTTGATGATGTCCCTGATCGGCCTCCTGACTGCCCTGAAATGGCAAGCGCTATTCCCTGACCTGGCCGACTACCGTGTGTTGGGAACTCTGCCGTTGCGCCCACGGCAGATCTTCGGCTCCAAATTGACCGCTCTGCTCCTGGTTGCAACCGCGGCCCTGATCACCGTCAATTTCCTGCCGAGCATCGGTTTTCCAGCTCTTTCAACCAGCCGCTGGGCGCTCCAACCCGCGCTCGGCGCTCGCTTTTTCGCGCACACCTCCGCATCGCTCGCGGCATGCTGCTTCTTTTTCTTCGGACTGATAGCGCTGCAGGGCGTTCTTCTGAACGTCCTGCGCCCCCGCGCGTTGGGACGCGTCGGCGGCTACTTACAAGGGTCTCTGGTGGGCCTCATGTTGGGACTCATCGTGCTGAGTTTTTCGATTCAGCCCCAGATCACGAACGTCGTCGTCCGTCCAGAATGGGGAAGGTGGCTGCCGCCAGTCTGGTTTCTGGGCCTGTACCAGACGCTCTGCGGTGATAGCGACCCGGCTATGCGCCTGCTGGCGAATCGGGCGGCCACGGCTCTGGCGATTGCCGTCGTAGTGGCCTTACTGAGCTACCTCATCAGCTATCGCCGCCATCGCACTTTGCTGATGGAGGGCCTCTCCATGAAGAGCAGGTCCGGGTGGACGAAGAAGTGGCGCCTGACTTTCTCACGTCATCCGCGACAGCAGGCCATCGCCGCTTTCATGATGCAGACGCTGGCACGCAGCAACCATCACCGCATGATCCTGATGGGCTACGCCGGCCTCGGCTTCGCACTTTTGCTGTCAGGCTTCGCCGCCATGGATAGCGCCTTCAAACCTGGTCGCGTGGCAGCCGCGGATTTCGTCTATTACCACCTGCTCGCCCTTCTGTTCCTGGTGATCGGAACGCGGCATCTTTTCTCGCGCCCCACGGACTTAAAGGCCAATTGGATATTCCAGATCATGGAAGGCGATGGACGCGTCGAATGGCTGCGTGCGATGGATCGGTTCGTCCTGATTTGGGGCGCCGCGCCGCTGCTGCTGATCCCCTTGCCGCTGGAGGTTCACCTGCTCGGATGGCGAGCGATAGCCGAGACTGCGTTGTTCCTGGTATTGGGGCTACTCGCCTACGAGTGGACTTTCTCTTCGTGGAACAAGCTTCCGTTCACCTGTTCGCACCTGCCCGGCAAGACCCCGGTTTGGATCATACTGGCCTCCTTTGGTTTTCTCGGAGCGCTGGGACTGGTGCACAGCCTGCTCCTGGCAGCTCTCTACAACCTGCTGTTGTTCGCGGGGATACTGGCCTTGCTGCTCCCAGCCTGGGTACAGGTTCATCGTACTCGGCGCCAGAACTGGGAGGAAGTCCGTCTGAAGTATGAGGAAGCACCTGAATTGGAGGTTCACGGCTTGAACCTGTTGAAATAGGCTCGTCTCTCAACTCACTGATTGCGCTCCCAGCCCGCGGGGGAAGCCCACAGTCAGCGAGAACTCTGGACCGCGGCCAGCCCCGCGGTTAGCGGCCCGCCAGTTCCAGCACCAGCAGCGTGACGTCGTCCGATTGCGCAGCTCCCTGCGTGTAGGCCGCCACCGCCTCCCGGATGCCATGATGCAGTACCTCCGCGGACGAATGCGCGTCGGCTTTGGCGACTTCGTTCAGCCGTCGGATTCCGAAAAACTCTCCCGCGCCGTTTTGCGCTTCCGTGACGCCGTCGGTATAGGCGACCAGCTTGTCACCGGGCTCCATCCTGAAGCTCTGGCATTTGAACTCGACGCCTGCAATCAGTCCGACCGGAAAAGTGGTAGGGTCCAGAGTCTGCAGCGGCGCTCCGGCACGCACGATGATCGGGGCGCAGTGTCCCGCGTTGATGTACATCCCTTCGCCTGCGCCCTCGCTATTGCGGCGGAGAAGCCCGCAGAATACCGTCGCGTACTTTTCGGCCTCCGGACGGACGCTCAGGAATTCGTTGATCCGGTGCAGCACGCCCTCGAGGTGTGCGGCATCGTCCGACGCAGCCAGGAAGGCTCCTTGCAGCAGTGCGGCAAGCAGCGCTGAACTCACTCCCTTGCCGGATACGTCGGCCACGATGATCGCCCAGCTGCTCTCCGAGACCGGCAGAACGTCGAAGTAGTCGCCGCCCACCTGGTGCGACGAAATGCTGCTGCCGCAAGCCCTCAGCCATCCCGTCACCGGCAACGATCGCGGCAGCAGATTCTGCTGGATGGTGCGGGCTACGTTCAGCTCTTCCTCCATCTTCTGCTTCACCCGCTCTTCCTGCAGCAGGCGCCCGTTTTCGAGCACAGTGGAAGCTTCGATGGCGAGGGTCTGGAGCAGTTCGCGATTGCCGCCCGTGAGATCCGCGGTAATGGAACGGGAGTCCAGGTACAGAACGCCCACCGTTTCGCTCTCCACCGTGAGCCTTTGCGTAGACTCGACGGCGGCCGCGGCAATACGCACCAGGGGAACGCAAACCACGCTGCGTAGCTCCAGATCGGCCACGCTGCTGCCGGGATCGTCTCCAGCGGTCGGATCGAAGTTCATCGCCAGCAGCTCACGGCGGTTCTTCAGGGCGCGATGGATCACCCGCCTGGGAACCCGCAGATCGTCGGGATTTAAGGCTTTGCAGTACTTGTCGCGAGCGCAGCGGACGTGCAGGTCACCCGCCTCGCTCAACAACAGAAAGCCGCGTTCGGCGCTGGTCACGGCGAGGGCCGCATCTACCACCGAATTCAGAACATCCTCCAGGGAGAACGAGCGTTGCAGCGTGCGGGCTACTTCCAGCACGGCCCGCAATTTGGGAAGGTTTTGGCCGGCGCCCGCGCTCCCGCGCACGGCGCTCAATTGCACGGCACTCTCGAACGTCTGAGACGGTTGCAACAGCTTGTCGGCATCGCTGTTCAGTGCGAAGAAGAAGTGATAGGAATCCGAGATGCCCAGGTCAATGCGGTCGGTGCTTTTCAGCGGGCGGCGGAGCACCTTTTCGCCGTTCACGAATACCCCGTGGCGGCTGCCGTTGTCTTCGATGGTGTACCGGCCGCTGTCGGCAACAATCCGGGCGTGGGTTCGGGAAGCACGGCTGTCGCGTACCACAAGATGGTTTTCCGCCTGCCGTCCGATGTTGAAAGGGATCGGCGTCAGGTCCACGCGGGTGCGCTGCCCGTTGGGGTCGACAATAATCAACGACGCAGGCGCCAGGGCCGGCGGACGGGCGGCATCGCTGAGGGTTGTGCCTTCACTCATTCAGCCGATTTTCGCACCTTTGCGGTCTTCATTTCCTTCTCGGCCGGAGCTTCCGCGGCAGCCATTTCTATTTCCGACTTGCGTAGAGCCTGGCAATGCGAGCAGTAGCCGCCGATTTCGGTCCTCGCCAGCACGATCTGAAAGCCGAAGTGATCTTCTACCTGGCGGCGCAGTTTGTGGAGCGGCTCACCAAAGAATTCTTCCACTTTGCCGCAGCGGAGACAGATGACATGCGCGTGTTCGCCCTTCCGCCGGGTTTCATAGTAATGCTGATCGCCGCCGTAATGCATGAGGTCGAGCTCGTCGACCAGCCCGCCCTGCTTCAGAATCTTGAGCGTGCGGTAGACTGTGACGCGGTTCAGCTTGGGATCCTTCTCCCTGGCCAAAAGAAAGAGACGCTCGGCGTCGAGATGCTGGCCGGTCTTATCGATCAGGTCCAGCAGGATCTGCCGCTGCCGCGTGAGACGTACACCTTTCGCACGGGGAGTTTCGGAGGGCATGAACTTCTATTGTAATCGTTCCGTAGCGGGAGGCAGAGCCTGCAGCATTCAGCTCTTTGCGGAGCGGTCGCTGCGGATGCGAATCACCAGATACCACACGATAGCCGCATTGACCGCCAACACCCATACCTTCGCAAAGGTGAAGCGATGGAAGATCTCGTACACTTCGAGCGGAATGAATACCGCCGTCGAGATCACTGTAAAATACTCGGCCCAGCGTTTCCGCATCAGCAGGCCCGTGCCCTCGGTCAAGAACAGGCCGGAATAGAAAAACGTGCCGGCGCCGATCTCCCTCAACTGCTTCACGCTGACGCCGGACGCGCGGACGATCAGGCGATGGATAAAGTCGTTGTCCGGGTCCACGTGCAGGACGTTGACCCAATGCATGACAACCGCGGCAACATCCTTGTGAAGCAAACGCAACGCGCCAATGCCGACGCACAGCAGCAGAACACCTTTGAACAGCTTAAACACGCCGATGACCAGCAGTATCGCCGTACTCTTCTCCTTGCGGCGGGGACGTGGTGAGGCGATTGTACGGGTCATCTCTTTCCTGCTGATTCGAATGTCCCGTTCAGGGCATCAAAACGATCGACGCAGAGCATCCATCGGAGAATAGCAGAATGCCGGAAATGTTGTATCGTACCTTGGGGAGAACAGGTGAGAAAGTATCCGCAATCGGGCTGGGAGGATTTCACCTCGCACTGCGGCACGTCGACGCTTCGCTGGCCGACCGGATCATGCGGGGCGCGATCGACGGCGGTATCACGTTCTTCGACAATTCGTGGGATTACAACGACGGGCAAAGCGAGATCCGCATGGGCCGGACGCTCAAAGACGGGCTGCGGGACAAGGTCTTCCTGATGACCAAGATCGACGGCCGTTCGAAGCAGGAGGCCAATCGCCAGTTGGAGGAATCGCTTCGCCGGCTGCAAGTCGACTGCATCGATCTGGTGCAGCACCACGAAGTAATCCGCTTTGAAGATCCTCATCGTATCTTTGACCCGGACGGCGCCAATGCCGCTCTCGTCGCAGCCCGTAAGACGGGGAAGATCCGTTACATCGGATTCACCGGACACAAGGATCCACGCATCCACCTGCACGCACTGGAGGTCGCACGAGAGCACGGCTTTCAGTTCGATACCGTCCAGATGCCCCTCAACCTGATGGACGCGCATTATCGCAGCTTCGAGAAGCTGGTGGTGCCCGAACTGGTAGCGCAGGGAACCGCCGTCCTCGGCATGAAAAGCATGGCGGACGGCGTCATTCTGAAGTCGCGGACGGTGACGCCTGTCGAGTGCCTCCGCTATGCGCTCAACCTGCCGACCTCCGTGGTAATCACCGGCATCGATAAGATGGAGATTCTGGACCAGGCGCTGAGAGTCGCCGCAGACTTCCAGCCGCTGGACGCCAGGGAAGTCCAGGCAATGCTCGAAAAGACCCGCACCGCGGCCCTGGATGGCGAGTACGAACCTTTCAAAATCTCTTCGGTCTTCGATGCGACGACTGCCAATCCCGCCTGGCTGGGCCAGGACGCTCCACGCTTCGTCGAACTGATGGCGTAGCCGCTACACGTAGATCTTCTCTAGCGTGTTCACCACGTACGCTCCACTGCGTTCGTAGCTCGTCTTGATGCCGTTGCGCGCGATGTCCAGGTCTACGCAGATCCAACCCTGGAACGAGATACTTTTCAGCACGCGATGGCAGGCTGGGAAGTCGATCTCGCCATCGCCGAGATCGTAGATATTCGGCAGGAAATTGGCAGCCAGGCCGGCCCGCTTGGCGTCCTTATAATCCGCCAGCATGAGGCGGTGCTTATACTTTTCCAGGATCGCGGGGACATCGCCGCCGCCCAGGTGGACGTGAGCCGTGTCAGGGGAGAACCAGAACAGCTTGGGATTGGTCAGCTCCATGCACCGGTCGATCTCTTCCGGCGTCTGCACCATCTGGCCGAGATGGTTATGCAATCCCGCTTTGAAGCCCATCTCGTTCGCCGTTTCCCCGAGCCGGTTATAAAACTTACACGCGATCTCAAACTGCTCCGGCGTCTGTCCGCGGCGTGGCGAGAAGACGACGAGGTGGTTGGCTCCGAACCGCTTGAGATAGTTCATCGCGTCTTTGGCGCGAACCATGATCTCCTCGTGTTGCGCCGGATCATGCGCGGCCGCGCCGCTGAAAGACACGGTGATTACTTGCAGTCCGCGCTTGTTGACCTCGGCCTCCATCTGCTCGGCCGTAATCTTGTACTTGGTGAGGATCTGGGGGAATTGAGTCAACCGGATACCAATGAATCCGGTATCCCGCATGATGTCGAGAATGTCGGTGAAGGGGCATAACGGGAACGAGTTCCACAGGTTGGAGCCGAGTGCCCACTTTACGTTCTTATTGGCGGGAAGACGGCCGGCCGCGCGGGCAAGGAGCGCCGACAGGGCCATGAGACAGGTGCGGCGAGTCATGTGATCAGCATATAACGAACAGCCCTCTGGCCGCAGGCAACTACTATCGAACCGCCGGAAGCTTTCTCAATTTCAGATCCCTGAATTCCACCTTCATGGGCTTTCCGCCGTGCAGTTGCAGCGCGATCACGCCCGAGCGTGATTTCCCTTCGTGCGTGTCGATGGTGACTACTCCATTCAGCGTGAGCACGATGTGATCACCCTGCGCCAGAATCCGGTAATGATTCCAGCCGTGCATGTCGACCACGGACTTCGCCTTGAGCCATCCTTCATCAGGCGTCTTCATCATGGTGCGGCTGCGTCCCCGCTCCTCGTAAAAATTCCCCCAGGCCTCCCGGCCGGGCTCGTCCGACACGTCCGCCTGGTACCCCATGACAATCCAATCCGGACCCGGAATATGCACGCTGCGGAATTGAATGCCGCTGTTGTTGTTCCGCAAACGCACATCCGCCTTCATTTCGAAATCGGCAAATTCGTCTTTGTAAATCAGGAACGTATTCACCTTGAAAGGATGATCGTCGCTACAGCCAGTGATTAAGCCCTCTTTCACGGTCCACAGGACCTTGTCGCCATCCCATCCGTCTAAGTTCTTGCCGTTGAACAGCAGAGTGTAGCCCTCTTTCTGTTCTTCCGGTGTCAGTTGGTTGAATGGCTGCGCAGCCAACTGAGCGGGCATGGCAACGGCGCCCAGAAACGCGATCGCTATCAATTGCTTCATATACATGATGAAAGTCTAATACCGGAGGAAGAGTCATGCCGCATATTATCCGGGTTCAATGATTGTGACCGTTCCAAATCTATGCGCCCATCAACTGTCATACTAACCGTCCTGGCAAGCGCCGGGATTCTTGCTCTTCCCGCACTACCCGCCGAGTCCGATGCTCTCGCGATCGAGGCGAACATCGCTGCCAATCATTTACCCTTTGGCGGCATCATCGACCCGTATTACGCATCGCCCACGGGGACCACCATCACCGGATACACGCGATGCGCGGATTCGGCCCTTTGGTCCGGCGCGTGGCTCGCCGCGGAATCATATCACTATGCCGTGGACCAATCGCCTACCGCGCTCACCAATGTCAAAAACGCCATCGCGGCGATCCAGGGACTGGTCGATGTCACCGGGCATAACCAACTCGCCCGGTGCATGTTCGCCGCCAACTGGCAATTCGCGGCAGGCATTGAGAGCGAAGAATCCGCATCCGGCAACTCCATCAACCAGGCCCCGCCCTGGGTCTGGGTCGGCAACACCTCGCGCGATGAGGTGGTCGGCGTGTTCTTCGGTTTGACGACCGCGTACGATTTCGTGAACGATCCCGGCGTCCATGCCAGCATCGGGCCCCTCGCCCACCTGATTGCACACTACATTTCCGGCAACTTTTATTGGTCTCCCGATGACGACGTCACGACGACCTTCCGTGATCGCCCAGAAGAACTGCAGGATCTCGTAAGCACCACGCTACACGTCAATCCCGGCGACACCATCTCTGCACCGTTGCTCGTTGCGCCGTTTGACGCCGGTGTGCTCGTCGACATTCAGAGCAACAGCTCCTACTTCAAGTTCAATCTGGACTACATGAGTTTCTTTAACCTGGTCCGCTATAACCCGAACAGTAGCCAATATCTCGGCGCTTACGTCGACGTGCGCAACTACACCGCCAATCATCAGAACCCCTTCTTCGACATGATCGACCACGCGCTGCGAGGCGCGAATAATTTCGACACCGAGGTGCGACCTCTGCTCGACCAGTGGTTGTTGCGACCCAAGCGCGACCTCAACATCGATGACAGCAAGCTCGTGCCAACTTGCAGCTCTACCGAAGCTTGCTCGCCCATTCCGGTGCCGATCCGTCCCACCACCGACTTCCTGTGGCAGCGCGATCCGTTCCAACTGGCAGGAGGCGGCAATGACACTATTGAAGGCGCAGGCGTCGATTACATCCTGCCTTATTGGATGGGCCGCTATTACGGCGTAATTCCGGCCGTCACGGTGCAATCTGCGGCCGCGATCGAGTACACGGTCCCGGCGGACTCCATCGCATCCATCTACGGCATCAATCTGGCTTCAACCACCGCCTCGGCTCCTTCCCAACCACTCCCAACCGTTCTCGGTGGGGTGTCCCTGATGGTGACCGACGCATCCGGCGTGCAACTTCCGGCGCCGCTGCTGTACGTATCTCCGACCCAGATCAATTTCGTCGTTCCGGACGGAACGGCCGCGGGCAATGCAACCTTCACCGTGAGCAATGGCGCCACGACGTCGACGGCAACAGGCGTGGTGCAATCCGTCGCCCCCGCTCTCTTCAGCGTCGATGGGTCCGGGACCGGAACAGCGGCAGCCACAGCCATCCAAACGCAAGCAGGCAATCCGCAGATGCAAACCGCCGTACCGGTATACCAGTGCGGAGACTCCGGATGTTCGTCCGTGCCGGTTTCGCTCAGCGCATCCGCACCGGTTTACGTGAGTTTCTACGGTACCGGTATCCGCAATCGCAGTTCACTCTCCAACGTGTCCGTGAGCGTGAACGGGATGAACCAGCAGGTCCTCTACGCCGGCCCGTCTCCCAACTTCACCGGACTGGACCAGGTGAACGTCTTGCTGAATCCCAGCCTGAGCGGTGCCGGTGTAAGCAGCGTAACGTTGACCGTGGACGGCCAGACCACCAACACGGTAACGAACACTATCACCATCAACATTCAGTAGAGCTTGCTTGCCGACGGCTGCAGCGCGGACGGGCCGTACGGTTGTGCCGAGTCGAAATCGGTCCGCGATGGAACTCATCCTACTGAGCCGTGACCGTGAGGGAGCGGTTGGCGCGCAAACTTTAGCGACGCCGTGTTTAAAACATGAACTTCACTTGTAGCTCCAGCCGGCGGTTGCTGGCGCTCTCGGAGAATCCTTCGCCATTCACCTGCCCGTATGGCTGATTCGCCTGCCCAAACAAAGGTGATGCAATACTACCGATAATCGGTCCGGGATTGGTGTGATTCAGCAGATTGCGGGCCGACACCCCTACCGCGATGCGATACCGGTGAACGATCGGCGGCGGCGAGAATATGCCGTGCAGCGGGCCCGAACCAGACTGCCCTTTGGCCTCAGGCGCGGAAACGGCCTCACCCGGGGTAGCATCCGGCCCGAAGTCCCACGTCTTACTCATCCGCAGATTCAGCGAAACCATCCAGGGTCCACGGCCGGCATTTCTGCCTAGAATCTCCTCGCCGGCGATGGGATTGGGATCGAGCAGTCCATAGGGTGTCTCGATCAACCCGGGCCGGTTTGGATCGGTAGCGATGCCGGGACGGGCGTTGAAGAGCGTAGTCCCAAACAGGTCCTGTCCGGCGGTGATGTTGAAGGGAGTCCCACTCTGCATCGTGAGATAAGGATTCAGCTGGATCAGCCACCGTGTCTTGATAGTCCCCGCCAATATAAATCGATGATGGATGTCGGTGGACGCCGGACCATACTCGCCGGAGAAGTTATAAGGGTTGGCCGGAAAAGTAGTCAGCCCGTCCGTATTGCTTAACGCGTGATTAAACACGTAATAGCCGAATAACGACAATCCTGAAGACACTTTCGAGTTGATGTTGACGATCATCTGGTTCTGGTTATACAGCCCTGACGAGGTCATCAGATCGATCGGGCCGCTTGATCCGTAAGGATAGACGCCGCTGTTGGGATTCGCCAGGCTGTAAGTTCCCGGCAGCGGAGCGTTGATGTCCTCCGAACGCAGAACGTGCACACCGTGCGAATTGGTGTAGGTAATGGCTACGGTGCTGCCCGCGGAAAGCTGCCGCTCCAGCGTCGCGGCCGACTGTATGATGTAGGGCGCGCGAAGATGCGCATCGACTTCCTGAATTGCCTGGCTCGACGGATTCACACCCGATGAAATCAGAGGCGGCGCATTCGGGAAAGTGTCGGGATTGATGAAGACATACTGCTGCTGCACGATGCCGTTATATCGAGCGGCGGCCAGCGTGTTGGCCAACGCGAAGCGATCATAAAAAATGCCGGACCCGGCACGTATCACGGTCTTCGCGGTCTTGTTTGCGGTCGAGCCCGGCGCCCATGCCAACGCGAGGCGCGGCGCGATATCGGCGTGGTCGTGAATATTCGTCTGCGCTTCGTACCGTAGACCCAGGCTGAGAGTAAAGTTAGGTCGCAATCGCCAGTCGTCGCCTACAAACGCCCCCGCGTCCATCTGGTGGACTGAGGTCTCGGGGTTCCCCGCGTTGATGGTAAACTGCGAAGCCCCACCGCCCAGCGCGCGAATCAGGGACGGAGGCAGACCCTCGAACAGCAGCGTGCGGCGGTATTGTTCGATCGATGAGATCTGAATCATCACGGGCTGGCCTGCCGCGTTCAGCACCGGCTGATTGTTCGCTGACAACTCCGGCGCATTAGCTCCGCTGAACGTGAACGTTCCGTTGTAATTCACCGGCGCAAAGCTGTTTTCCGTCTGGCCTCGCAACCTGACACCGAATCGCCAGCTATGTTTTCCGTGCAACACCGAAGTGTAGTTCTGCAGCTCGAAGCTGTTCTGTGTGTCGTGGCCGTTCGCCGTGTTTGCCCCACCTCCATTGAACGAACCCGACACCTGAATCTCGGGCGCGATGGTATTGGCTGTGGTCTGGTTGCTCGTGCGGTAGTACTGAAAACGAGTCTCGTTAACGCTGCTGCCGTGAATTGCAGTCTCGGCGATCTGCACCGTGTTGTACTCCCACGCAAAATGGTAACCCCGCGAGATCAGGTCGAACCCGCCGATTCCGGCATCCCGGATGTCCGCCCCTGTGAAAACATACCGCAGCGAAAGCGTGTTGTTATCGTTCAGCCGGTAGTCGATGTGCGGACCGACGCGCCATCTCCGCTGCTGCGTAGTCAGGACGCTGGTGAACGGAGTTGGCGCCAGCGATTGCGGGTTGAGCACCACGGCGTTGGTGACCGAGCCGTTGTCCACCATATGCCGTTCGAGGTCGAGAGTAAAGGAGGCACGCTGATTCAACGGACCGCTGACATTGTTCTCAAACTCGTTCAGCAGGAACGGCGCCTTTTGCGCAGCATACGGATTGCGTCCGTTCCACACGGCGTTTCCCAGGTTGTAACCCAGCAAGCCATGCAGATAATCGGTGCCGGGCTTGGTGAAGATCTCGATCCTGCCGTAGCCAAGCTTGTCATACTCTGGCGAGAAGGGATTCTGGTTGATCCGGATCTCGCGAATCGATTCCTTGGGCGGAAGCTGACCTCCGCTGAAACCATCCACGAAGACCGAGCCACCGCTGGGACCCGCGGACGGGCCGGCAAGCGCCTGCAGATCGGCCGCGAGATCTTCCGGATCGTCGGAGAGCGCCTGCAGATCGTCCCCCCGAATCACCATGGCACTCGCATTATTCGACGCCTCGGTGCTGACCGCAGGTCCCGAATTTTCCTGTACCGTAACCTGCTGCGCGGACGCCACAACCTTCAGCTGGACGTCGAACGAATTCGTGCCCGGCCGTAGTGAGAGCTTCACCGGCTTGGGAAGTGCCATTTGCGGCGCCGATGCGCTAATCGTGTAATCTCCGGGCGTGAGCCGTGAGAAGGAGTAGCTCCCGTCCGCACGCGACACCGCTTTTTGCGCGTTCCTGGAGTCCGACAAGGTGACGGTTGCGGCCTGCACAATCGCGCCGGATTCGTCGCTCACCCGCCCGGCAAGCGAGGCAGTCTGTCCGACCAGTGCCGGACCGGACAGCAGGAAGACAAGAATCGGGCTGAATTTCCGCCGCAATTATTTATTATCCACGTAACACGAGCATTAGTCTCTACAGGCTGCTGAAAAAAGCCGTCCGCCACCGCTCCTTCACGGTCGCGGCTCAGTAAGTCGTTCCGTATTAACACCGCATTTTATTAACACCGCGTTTTCTGAGCCGCGCGCGTAAGCAAGCGGTTTCCGGACTTTTTCAGTAGCCTGCTCTAAGGGCATACAGAAGTCTGGCGCGCAAGCCACCGGCTAAAGTCCGGGTTACGAAAAACCGATGTTAATCCGCGATTTTAGGTCCCGCTGCTTTTTCGAGCAGCGCCAGTTCGTCCGCTGTTAATTCCCGATGCATCCCGATCTGCAAATCGTCGATTCGGATCGGCCCGATGGCGACCCGAGTCAACTTCATGACTTTGGACCCGATCGCCTCGATCATCCTCCGCACCTGCCGGTTGCGGCCCTCCGTGATGGTCATCTCGAGAAAGGAGTATTTTTCGGAATTCCGCAGACGGTTGACGACTGCCGGCTTGGTTGGTCCATCGTTCAATTCGGGTCCGTTGCGGAGTTGAGTGAGCTGTTCCTCCGTCAACATCCCTTTGACTTTCAACTGATACGTCTTCGGGACCTTATGATCCGGATTGGTTAAACGCTCGGCCAGTTGCGTGTCGTTGGTGAGAATCAACAGCCCGGTGGTGTCCAGGTCGAGCCGCCCGACCGGGGCTATCCACGTCTTCACGTCCTTGATCAGGTCGTAGACCGTGGGGCGGCCATCGGGATCTTTGGCCGTAGTCACGAACCCTTTGGGCTTATACAGAAGCAGATAAATCTTTTTCTCAGCCGATAACGGCCGTCCGTCGACCGTAATCTCATCGCCTTTAAAATTAATCCATTCATCAGGGTTTTCGACGACCTTGCCGTTCACCTCGACGCGGCGCTCATGGATCCAACTTCTAGCAGTGGTGCGCGACGCCAGCCCGGCTTTCGACAGAACCCTTTCCAGCGTCTTCTCGGGACGCGATGTCCGGGGTTTGGCCGCGTCAGGTTCAACACGCTCGACCTTGCGAGGTTGGTCGCGGTCGTCACGACGAGGAAACCCTGCGCCGCGCGATGGTCCCCGATCCGGTCTGCGATCTGCTCCGCGGTCATCCGGCCGTCCCGCACCGCGATCGTCACGCCGAGGAAACCCTGCGCCACGCGACGGACCTCGATCGGGACCCCGATCTGCTCCGCGGTCATCCGGCCGTCCCGCACCGCGATCGTCACGCCGAGGAAACCCTGCGCCACGCGACGGACCTCGATCTGGACCCCGATCCGCTCCGCGGTCATCCGGCCGTCCCGCACCGCGATCGTCACGCCGAGGAAACCCTGCGCCACGCGACGGACCTCGATCTGGACCCCGATCCGCTCCGCGGTTATCCGGCCGTCCCGCACCCCGATCGTCACGACGCACGAATCCTGCGCCCCGCGATGGACCGCGATCTGGACCCCGATCCGCTCCACGGTTATCCGGCCGTCCCGCACCCCGATCGTCACGACGCACGAATCCCGCGCCACGCGATGGACCGCGATCCGGTCCGCGATCTGCTCCACGGTTATCCGGCCGTCCCGCGTTGCGATCGTCACGACGCGGAAACCCTGCGCCCCGCGATGGACCTCGATCCGGTCCGCGTTCTGCTCCTCGATTATCCGGCCGTCCCGGGCTGCGGTCGTCACGACGCGGAAACCCTGCGCCACGCGATGGACCCCGATCAGTGCCCCGATCGTCTGGACGACTCGGACCGCGATCATCACGACGCCCAAATCCTGCTCCGCGCGACGGACCCCGATCCGGACGGCGATCATCCGGCCGACCGACCCCTGGGGGCCGACCCACACCACGATCATCCGGCCGTTTGAAGCCAGGCGCGCGCGACGCATCCCGTTTCACCGAATTCGGCTTGGGCCGCTGGGGCCTGTTCCCGTAAGGCTTGTCGCTCTTGGTCCAGCGAGGCTTATCGCTCTTCATCGCAGAACCAGTTTCTTCAGCCCTGCATTATTTCCGCTGTCTACTACGCGGAGCACCAGCACATGCTCGCCCGCGACTACGTTCTCCAAGTGCAAATGAAACCTCTCCATCGGTGAATCGATGACGCCATCTTCCGACTGCATAGGCGCCCATGCGCCGGCATCCAGTGAATATTCGCAGCGCCGCAATGCCGACGCCGCGTCCGTGCCCGAGAATACCACGTCCAGCACGCCGTTCTTCAATTCCTGCGACGTGACCGCAATCGCCGGCGGCGTGTTGTCGATCAGAACCGGCGAACTGATCAGTTCCGCCTCCCGCGCGGAATCGGGCGGATTCGACTCGCGATCCGACGCCACCACACGGAAGAAATAGCGGCCATCGGCCAGGGTGTCGCCATCCATCGAGTAGTTGGATTCGCGCACATTCGCCTTCAGCAGTTTCCAGTCACGCTCGCCCTCGCCGCGAAAGTAGATTGCGTACACCAGGCGGTCGCCATCCGGGTCCTCGGCCTGCCACGAGAGCGTCAATTGCTGATTCGCCGCCCGTGAAAGCGTCTGCGTCGGCGTGCCCGTGGACGTCGACGGACCGGCATCGCCGGTGTCCGTCACACTTATGCTGTACGCCGCCGACGATCCGGCACTGCTGGTCCCGGTCGACTTCGCAGCAGTCGATGAAACCTGCATCAGCGCCGTGATCGATTTCACCAGCGGAGGAGAATTCTGTATCAGGTACGCAACACTCACGTTCTCGATCGACGGAGTATTCCCGCCCGTACGGGTCAACTCAGCGCGCCACTGCACATAACGCGCATTTGGACTGGTGATCTGCGCATCATTGCTTTGAATGGGCGCCGACCAGTCGCTCCAAGTCTGGTCGGGCCGCAAATTGTTACCCGTGCGCGTCCGGAAAGCGACGCTGCCTCCTACCGTGTCGCCGGTCCAATGAAGCCGGCCCCAACGTGCCGCCGCTCCCGCGTCATAAACCGGTGACTCGTACGACCCCGTAGCCGCTGACTCCGATTCCAGACGGTAGATGCGTCCCAGGTTCCCGGTGGCTGCGAGCATCCCTCCACCGGATGGTAACAGCCGCGTCGCGGCGCCTTCGTTGGTCTGCAGAAGCAGCGTCAAACGACGGTCCGGCGACAGACGGTAAATACGCCCGTTGGCGTCCGTCGAAAAGACGATCTGATTTCCCGTGGGAAGCAGGTCGTACACGTTCTCTTCCTTGGAGGACCACAGGGTCTCCACGGTGTTATCGGGATGAATCTTGTAAATCGCCGACTTCTCGATGCCGCTCACTTCCACCGCACCGGCCGGCATGGTGGTCGCTGTCGCAGTCACAGCCGGGGTTGCCGCGGCGGTGGCCGGGCCCGGCTTGGGATCAGGCGGCTTGAGGTCGCCCGCTTGAGTGCCCGCCGCATCTGCGGTCACCGTGATCGACGTACTGAACGTGGGCATTCCTCCCGCGCCTGCCCCGCCCTGCAGTCCCTGGTTCATCTGCTGCAGACGCCGGTTCGCCGAGCCGCCCATTCCGACCGCGTAGACACTGCCGTCGGACGCCTGCGCAACCGCGCGAATCTCCGGCAAGCTCGCATTGTAAAGGACGAACGCCTTATCCTTCGAGGACACCCGGAACAACATCCCGTTCGGCTCGCTCCCCGCCAGTAGATGCCCCTCGCGATCGAAGCTCAAACTCGTTATGTGGCTCTGTCCCGTCGAATAATACTCTTCGCCGGAGCTCTGTCCGGTCACGCGATAAATCTTTCCGGCGTCGCCCGTCCCCGCGTAGAGCGCGTTGTCCGGACCCACGGCCAACGACCAGATATACTTCGCGCCAGGCGCAAAGTACTCCGTCGCCTTTCCGTCTTCGATGCGGTAGATCTTGCCGTTCGGCGACGTCCCGGCGTACACGACACCACGCGAATCCACCGCGACCGCGAAGACTTCAGGTTGATCGGCCGTCCACAGAACCGCGCTCTGACCCGACGGCGTCACCTTGTACACCCGTCCGCGATGTCCAGTAGCTGCGTACATGGTTCCATCGGGCGCCTGCGCAATGCTCCAGATCACCGGTTGCCCCGAGGTGAAAACCGTGTCGAGCCGGGGCGCCAGCGTCAGCCGGCCATCCCGGCTCAGCGACAGTGCATCCAACTTCCCCTTGATGAAATCCTGGTAGCTGGTCATTTCCCAGAAGGCCGGACTGGAGGCTCCGAGCGGCAAGGCCGCACCGGTCCACAAGAGGCAACCCCATACGACGCATCTCTCGAACGAGGACCTCACTCTTTAACCTCGACTTGAACCGTCTTCGACCCGGTCACTGCCATTCCCGAGCCATCGATCTCAAACTCCGCGACCTTGGAGTTGCGATTCATTGTCGGCGTGCCCCCTGCCAGCATCAGCGCAACCGACGGCGGCGCACTGGGAAAATCCTCACCGCCCGCCGCATAGACCGCCTCCGCGCGCCACACCCGCACATAGGCCTTATCATTGGCTCGCAGACGATTCGCCACATCGATCAGTTGTTCCGGAGAGCGCGCCGTAGCGCTCGCCGCCTGCCGCAGGTCCAGCATATTCGTCTGCATGCTGTCGGCGACGGTAAAATACAGCGTGCCGGTAATTGCGCCCACAGGCACTTTGTAGCGAATCGAGCGCATAACCTCGACCCCGTTCTCGCCCGTCATGAGGGTCTGAATCTCCACCGTTTCGCCGGGACGAACTTCATGCCGCGACGCCAATACCTGATCGATCTGGAGCGCCTTCTTGGTCTCCGACGCTTCCAGGTTCAGGGCAATGCTTTTCACCCTTAGCGAATCGAAACCGCCCTGCAGAAGATAGGCCAGCGGAATCGCAGCCGACAGCGACGCGATAGCCGCGGACCCGCTATCGGCCGTGTATACATCGTTCAACCGTACCGGCTCGCGCTGCCCATCCAGCACGATGGCCCCGTTCAGCGTGACGCTCGACGCTCCCACGGTTCGCTCGGTCGCATCGATCGCCGAAAATACTGCCATCTGCAGCAGGAACGGACCCAGAAAACGATCGTTCACCATTTGGATGTGATACCGCTCGAGCGTGCGGCCTGACCGGCTCACCGTAATGTCGAGCGGCGTGCTCGCGGCCCGCGTGCCCAGCGTGCCTGCGATCGCCGTATCGCGATCCTGCGAGATCACTCCCATCAGTTCCTTCGGTGCGGAAATCTTAAACGACGCATTCAAATTCGGCAGCAAAGTGAGCACTTCCGAGTGCGTGAACGGCAGGCCCGTCGGACCCATCGACATGAAGTGGTGGCCGAACGCATAGACCTTGTTGCCGTCGACGTAAGTGACGGTACCATCCGCCCCGACGCTCATATCTCCGGTCATCAATTCCACGCTGATCATCGACCCAGGCTGAACCTTTGCCGGATCGCCAAGCCGGTCCTCCACCTTGCCGCCCATGGAAATACCCTGGCGCGGCTCCAGTCCCAGGGCCTTCAACTCCGGCGCGAAATGCGCGATGGCAGCCTCCGTAAAGCCGCCAAAGGAAAGCGGAGTAGCAATGTTCATCATCTGGCTGCCGCCGGCCATCACCGTTTCCATTTCCGGCTTAGGAAGTAACGAGGCGTCGACCGTCTTGGGAAATCCAACGCGCGGCTGAGCCGGCGCCGTCCCTCTGTTGTTGACCCGCAACATCTCCTCTATCGGCCGGATCCCCGCGATAGGATCCTTGGAAAACGGGAATGCCATCGCCACCGCGCCCAGCAGTTTGCCGTCGATATAGACCGGACTCCCGCTCATCCCCTGCATGACGCCGGTATGCTCTAACGGTCCACCGGAAAGTTTCGCCAGGATCAGGTTTTCCTTCGGTCCGATATTCTGCAGAGTCCCCAGGATTTCCACCTGAAACTCTTCGATCTGGTCACCCGAAAATACTGTCTTGCCAATGCCATGGAGACCGGGTTTCACGTCGCGAACATGGAAAAACGGAGATGGCGCCTCGGCTGGAAGACAGATCGCTGCTAAGCCGAATACGAAAATCGGCAAAGCCGCCGGGTGAGTGCGGGACACAGTATATATTCTAACGTGTTCGCCGCGTGTTGCGTTTCCCGTGCACAATGAATACACGTGCGCGAGTTACTCCACTCCATCGAAAGCCCAAGAGAATGTTCTTACCTGCCGCAGGAAACTGCCTCGCTCGAAATCCGCGGCATCGCCGCGATGGAGCGCGCCGAGTATGCCGCCCTCCTGGCCCGCGGTTACCGGCGCTTCGGCTGGCTGGTGTTCCGGCCCGCCTGTCCAAACTGCATTAAATGCCGTAGTATCCGCATACCCGTTCAGCAATTCAATCCCAATGGCAGCGAGCGGCGCGTGCTTCGCCGCAATAGGCGCATCCGCGCCGAACTCCATCGGCTTTTCGTCTCGCAGGAGCACCTCGCGCTGTACAACTCCTGGCACCGTTTCATGCACTACCACCGCGACTGGCCGCTCGAACAAATCACTCTCGAGGGATATCGCGCGGAGTTCCTCTCGGGTGCAGCGGATTCCGGCCGCCAGTGGCTCTACTTCGATGAAGACCGGCTGGTGGGCGTGTCGTTGATGGACGAAGTGCCCGGCGCCATCTCGCTGGTCTATTTCTTTTACGATCCTGCCTGGCGCGCGGACTCCCCGGGTACCTTTTCAATTCTCAATCAGCTCTTGTACGCCAAGTCCGCGGGACTCGATTACGCGTACCTCGGGTACTGGATTGAAGAGTGCCAGTCGATGCGCTACAAAGGCCGCTTCCACCCGCGCGAGGTTTTGTCGAAGTATCCAGTTGAAGGGGAACCGCCAGGCTGGGATGCGGAGCCCTGACTCCGTGTTAATACACCTCAGACCTTCCGGGTCGAAAAGGGGCCACGCGAAACGCTTACTCCACCGGGTCAGTCAAAAAATGGGAACAGCTTCCGCAACTCCGCTTCTGTCGGACGCCGTCCATACTCACACAGCTCAAACGCTTCGGCATGATGGATGTTGGCCGCCTTCCCTGCCCCATACCATTTCACCAGCGCCTTCTGGACAGCCGCGCTCGGACGCTTATCCCGCGTCCTCTCCAACCAAGCCCGCCTCTCGGCCGGATCCGCAGGTACATTGGCTGTCGCGCCCCAGCATTTCGGCTGGGCTTCGAAAAACTGGGACGGCTCCGCCTCGAACCCGTCCAGCTTTTTGCTCCAGACGTCGTCGATGCCGATCGCAATATCCGGAGTAAACGGATTCGGTTTCTGGAAATCATCCTCGTAATAAAGGAAAACCGGATTCTTCTTGAGCGGCGGCGTCTCCGTCACGACCATTGGAATCAGCACCATGAAAGCGGCGTCCTGCACCAGGATGCCGGTGTAGCGGTGGTCCGGATGGTAGTCGTAGGGACGGGGCGCCAACACAATATCCGCCTTCCACTCGCGAATCAGGCGGATAATCTCCTTGCGAACTTCGAGCGTGGGCATCAATTCGCCATCGTGGTTGTCGAGTACCTCGTATTCAGCAATCCCATATTTCCGCGCCGCTTCTTTGGCTTCGGCGCGCCGCCGGTTGGCAAGTTGCCCTCCGCCCATTTCGCAATGTCCGGCATCGCCGTTGGTCACCGAGACAAATTTCACCAGGTGGCCTTTGGCCGCAAACTTCGCTGCGACACCGGCGGATTTGATATCCGCATCGTCCGGATGCGCTCCGAAAGCAATGACGCGAATCACGCCATCCTGGGCCTGCGCCAAACCCGCGCCCATTGCCAAAACCAGCATCAGCTTCATCGCAATTTGCCTTTCATCGACAGAAGAAAGTCTGTCTCACAAGAGTCTATCTCACCGTCGGATACTCGATTCCTAACTGTTCGAGATAAGTGTCATATTTCGATGGATCATAGTACAACTTCTTCATGCGCTCGCGATAAGTTGCCATGGTCTTCTCATTCAGCCAGATAGCGGGCTTGTCTTCCGGCCGGATCAGCGGCTGATAGTGAACCACCTTGGTCTGCACGTCCCTGAAGTAAGTCCAGGCCTGCTCGACTAACTGCGGCTTAGTCATCAAATCGAAGAGAGTCAGCGCCTGGACCTTTGCGCCCGCGACATTCCCTTTGTGCGCAATGGGTGTAGCCATGCTGATGGCGTTCGACCAGTTGTGTCCCGGTAAGTCGGGGATATTCGACGGATAGTTGAGCGTCACGGTCGGCACGGCCCACGAGATATCGCCGATATCGTCCGACCCTCCGCCCATCCGCTCCTCCTCTTTTTTGGGGCCACGCAGTTCGGCGAGTTTAGTGGCCAAACCCTCATCCTTGACTTTGATCTCGCGCTGCACGGCCTTCGCCAGCGCCTGGTCCTTGTCATCCCAGACCGGAAGGCCGACCTGTTTGATATTGGCGTACATATCCTCGGCAATGGCCTTGTTCATGTGCACCGGCCACGCTGAGCCCAGCACCCGCTCCGTAAATTCGGTGTTGGTCATGAGCGCGGCGCCCTTCGCCATGTTGTCGCCGATCTGCCAAAGGTCTTTAATGTGCGGATAATCCAGTTCACGGAAGTAATACCACACGCTCGCCGTCTGCGGAACGACGTTCGGCTGGTCCCCTCCGTTGGTGATGACGTAGTGCGAGCGCTGCTGCAGCCGCAGATGCTCCCGGCGGAAATTCCACCCGACGTCCATCAGTTCGACTGCGTCCAGCGCGCTGCGACCTTTCCATGGCGCGCCCGCCGCGTGAGCGCTCTCGCCCTTGAATTGATACTCCACCGAGATCATGCCGCTCATGGGTGAATCTCCCCACATGACCTGGAGATTGTCGCCCACATGCGCGAACAGCGCCGCATCGACGTCCTTAAAATACCCATCGCGAACGTAATACGCCTTGGTCCCCAGATCCTCTTCCGCCACTCCAGGCCAGATCTTGATCGTTCCCGGAATATGCTCGCGCTGCATGATGCGCTTGACTGCCAGGGCCGCCGCGATATTCACCGCCTGTCCCGAGTTGTGGCCTTCGCCGTGCCCCGGCGCGCCTTCGATGAGGGGTTCATGCCACGCCACGCCGGGTTTTTGGGACGCTTGCGGAATGCAGTCGAGATCCGAGCCCAGCGCAATCACCGGCTTGCCCGATCCCCAAGTGGCCATCCACGCGGTTGGAACACCGGCAATTCCGCGCTCCACCGTGAACCCCTCTTTTTCCAGAATGCCGGTCAGGTATTTCGAAGTCTCGAACTCCTGAAACCCCAACTCAGCGAAGCTGAAGAGCATATCGTTCATGACCTGCATCTGTTTCTTCATGCCATTGATCTCGCGCAGCAGTTCGGCGCGCAGTGCACTCTCGCGCCCATCGCTTGCGGCATGGGCATTTGGCGCCAGGAAGGCACAGAGTATCGCGGCCGTAAAGCATCTCATGGGAGACTCCTTTAAGCCAGTGTAGCCGCAAAACGGGCGGGCGGACCAAAGTCTGTCACACAAGGGGAGACAGGCTGTTTACAGACGATGCACGGTGAAGCGAAAGAAACTGCTCCCGTCGTCGTTCTGCACGGTGAAGTCGAGTGAGTCGCCGGCGAGCGTACCGTCGTAGTGATAGACCTCATTTCGCCCACGCAATGGGCGTGTCACGTCAAAGGTGAGAGTGCGGCCCTGTAACCGGACCTTTTCGAGCGGGAGGTCGCGATCGGGCGTATGCAGGTTTCCTGCAAATCCGGATTCGGCGGCAGTGAACGTCAACTCGACGTCTTCCGTCTTGCCGATTGGATCCGGCGACCGCCCCACCCACTTCCCGGCGAGAGGATCCGGGGTGGCGCCAAGCGCCCAGACCAGCGCCACGGACATCAGTAAATACGCCCTGAGAGACAATGCCCAAATGACGAACCGTGGAGCGATCAGGTGACAGCCAGGAAGTAAACTTTTGTAAAGTAGCGTACCCAGGAGAGACTAATTCGTGGTGCGGGCGAAATAGGGCTTCATTTCGGGGACCGCTTGCGTCAGCTCATTCGCCACCATACCGCCGAAGTACGCCGCACCCTTGGCGCCAAGATGCGTATAGTCAAATACCGGGACCGCTTCGCCCTTGGGCTCGATCCCATTATTTGGAGCGACAGGCGCTTTCGTCAGGGTTACGGAATTTCCGCTCGCCGCAGTCGCTGCAATTGCCGGCGGCGGAGGCGCCATCGCCAACGTATTGGCTTCCACCGGGCCCATCTTCTGAATTGCCGCTGCGCTCTCCGCGTTGAGCTCCAGTACGGGAATGTTCTGTTCAGCGGCAACCTTCCTGGCAGCTGCGGCCCAAGGCTCCAGGTCGTTTCTCAATTGGCCGTCCCGGAACGACCGGCGAGTCAAGGGTGTAACCAGGATGGCCTTGGCTCCGGTGGACTTGACGTCGTCCACGTAGTGGCTCAGGTTCGCTGGAAACTCCGTGGCAAGGTCAGTTGATCGTCCGGGCTTGCCGGGCTGATCGTTATGTCCGAACTGGATAAGAACGTAAGTATCCTTGAACCCCGCATTGTGTTTCAGTTGATCCATGACCTGGGCCCACGATCCTTCCGCGCGATAGCTGCCCGAGCTTCTCCCGCCCTTGGCCATGTCGATGCAGGTGACTTCTGCAACTACGTCGGCGCAGAACCCGGGACCGTATCCGCTATGCACCGCCATGGTGGAATCGCCGACCAGGATGATTCGAACCGGGGGTAGCGGAGTCTGGGCCGCGGCCGCGAGAACCAGCAGAGGAAGCACAAGGGTTTTGAACATGCTACGGTGATTTTCACATTGCTCTGTTCGCGGGTCAAGCCGGCAACGTACTCGACGGAAATACTCTTCATGGCATAACCTCATGTAGCCTGTTGAGTACTTGCCAGGTCCGCCGCCTGCATAAAACTTTAATAAGTGTCAATCCGTCCATCCGGTGCCCCGAAAGTCCCCGGCTGCAGCCTGAGCTTGGCCGTCGAGTAAAGTCTTGCGGGCCGGCGTGTTGTGCGTTAGTCTAACGTTACTGACCCCGGATATCACTAATTGGCCCTTATGCAGACTCAAGACATTGATCCGACGCTTCCGCCTCAAGTAACTGCACGAGGTTCTGGTTCTGGTTCCGGTTTGCGAGCTTTTCGCGCGCTCTCTCTCGGGAGACTGGCGCCCATGATCCTGATCTTTATCCTTGCCGCCGAAGGCATTCTTTCGATGGCGCAGGCGAAGAAGAAACCCCTCTGGTACGACGAGATTTTCACCTATGACCTGTCGTCTCTCCGCCCGTTTTCCCATATCCTGGCCGCGCTTCAGGCGGGCGCGGACGGCATGACGCCTACCTTCTACGGATTCATCGTGCTGGCGCGAACCATAATTCCTGGAGGTCCTCACGTCATCCTGCGGCTGGTGTCTATCTTTGGCTATCTTCTCGCATCGGCATGCGTCTACTTTTTTGCGAGCAGGCGAATCTCCCCAGTCGCCGGTCTGATCGCGACGCTCCTGCTCGTGCTCTCTCCGTTCCATCTGTACGCGATCGAGGCGCGCGCTTACGGCATTCTCGTCGGACTGCTCGCACTCTCCGCACTCCTCTGGCAACGGATAGAAGACAAATGGTGGATAGCACCGCTCTTCACGGTTGCGCTCACCTTGGGCGTCTCCAGTCACCATCTCGCGATTTTCGCGTTGACCGCCTTCGGCTGCGCTGAACTTACATTCTTTTTCCTCTTCCGCCGCATTCGCTGGCAAGTCTGGATTTCGTTTCTCATTGCCCCCGTCCCCTTCCTGCTCTGTCTCCCGATTCTGTTGCATTACAAGAAGGTTTTCGGGCCCCACTACTGGTCGAAGCCGACCTGGAGCATGGCTTTCCAGTCGTACGGCGAGCTCTTCGGCGTGCCGGATACTTTGGCGTTGGTTCTGGTTGTCTTTCTGGTTGTTACCGGTTACGTCATCGCGTCAAATCGCTATAAGGAAGCGGACACCACGTCCAGCGGGTTCCGCTCGCACGAAGTCGTTCTGATCATGGGCCTGCTGCTTTATCCCTCAGTACTGGTTATCATGACAAAACTGCTGGACTCCGGGTTCGTTTTTCGTTATGGCTGGCCTGCCGTGCTCGGTCTCGTCCTCGCCTCAATGTTTCTGTTTCGCTCGAAGAGCGGTGGGGCAACCGCCGTTCGCCTGCTAGTCGTCCTTCTCATCGCGTTTTTCATGCGGGATGTGAGAGCCGCTGTAAGTGTTGTCAAATCGCCGCCACTTAGCTGGGAGCAATGGCCCCATTTAGCCTGGCAGATTAGAAAAAATCCAGGTCTTCCCGTCGTGATTTGCAATGGACTCCGTTATATCGAGATAGCTCAATATATAGCTGCAGACGTGCGGGATCGGCTCGTTTTCGTGACCGATCTGGAAATCGCCTCCAATTTTGGCCTACGTCACAACACAGTGGAACTGAGCAACTTGTTCTTAGCGCAATACGTCCCCTTGCATATCGAAAGCCCGGCTCCTTTTATGGCTTCGCACAAGCGCTTTCTGCTTTTCCAGGATTACGAGCACTTCGAATGGCTTCCGGCGTATCTGATGGAGAGAAATTATCGCCTGACGTTACTTGACTCGGACCCCAATAATGCAATATTCCTCGTAAACAACTGAAGACGGAACTGGCAAACGCGCAACAATCTCGCAAGAAATACGCCAACCGACTAAAAAAGCCCGTCAGGCGTGTTGATTTAAAAAAACTTGCCCGTGACACCGGGATAACTCCGAGATAGATCACGGGTGCTTTCTTCTGAGCACGGACAACCGGCCAAAGGACGCGACTTCCTGAAAGTTCGCTAAGAAGAATTGATCTAGCAGTTTGGAACCCGGCGGTCGTGATCTTTGTATGGATGATTGCACGAGGACATTCTCTACGCCTTCCAGAATGGCCCAGTTAGTTCCGCTTCGCTCGAGGTCTGAGACGATCTCGCGTTGCGCAGATTCCGTGGGAGTAACCCAGGGCTCCAGATCGATATACCTGGAGCCTGGCAGCCTCTCGGTCAACCAGTATATCCGGACGTCATTCATGAAGACCTTGGAGTGATCCTTTAGTCCGACAAATATCGCATCAGCCGGACCTGTATTGCTGCGGATAAATCGCACCGTCTGAAACTCATCCAGCCCTGGCGTATCCCATGTTGAGGATTGATGCGGATAGATAAATAACCAAGGGCTTATCGGATCGCTAGTCATATACCTTTCACCGTCGGAAATGCGGAGACTCAGACCGCCTCTTTTGATTAAACGCAGGCCATTCATGAAGAGGGAAGCGTGGGGCAAGGAGTCCGAGTTCATGCACGTCAACGCCATCGATGCCATGAGTAAGACAAACGCGATCCCCATACCGAAGGAGGCGCGCCGCCCCTGGACGGGAGTGATAATGAGAAAAGGAATCACCATGGCCATCATCAGAAACACCGGCCAGGCGTGATACACATCAAAGCGGTATAGGTAGTAATGCAAGAGACAGACCAGATAGAGTACGAAACCAAACTCCGCACGCTCCAGCTTGAACACAAACATTTGAAGTACAAGAACCGTCAGGATGCCCAGGACAGTAAGCCAGGCGGCTACGGAAGGATTAGCGCGCCAGGCGAACGCCAAACCAACCAGGCTTACCGCGGGTATCAACGGGACTAGCGATCTCCCGGATAGCCGGTCATCGGTAACGATCATTTTCAGTGAGAACCAGCCATAGGGCAAGAATAGAGCACTCAACGGCCAGGACCGTGGTAGATCAATGAACCGGGACCGGCCACTGGCCGGTCCCGCGGCCAGTATTCCCAACAACGCGCTGACACCCTGTGCGCCGTAGACGGCCAGGTAGAAGATCGCATTCAAGAAAAAAAGCGGGACGACGAACGCCGCAAATGAAAGTAACCGCCGCTTGAGATGAAGATGTCCCAATTGCAGATCCCAGACCAAAAGGTCCAGTAGTACTACGACCGCAACATAGATTCCGAAATTGAACCGAATCAGAGTGGCAACGCCCGCCAGCAATCCAGCCAAAACCGTGTTCCATGGAATCCCTTCTGATAACGTCTCCCGGCTCATGAAGTATGTCAGCAAGGTGAGAAATGCCACCGCGAATCCCGGCCACGGGGCGAGCTGGATCGACGCACCGATTCCAACCACAACCAGCAGGGTCATGAGGGGCGCCAAAGATCGAAACCGCACCGCATGAAGCTTAAAAAACCGGTTTGCCGCGATCACGACCACTATGAAGAGTGCCGCACACAAGAACCTGTGTGCCAGAACGGTGCGTCCGGCAAACCGAAACATAAAGGCAATGCAGTACTGTTCGAGTGGAGGATAAAAAGCCGAAAAATCGACCTGCGGGAGGCGCCCACGGTTGATGAGATCGGCGCTAACCAGCGGTAGCGAACCGTCATATCCTCCCAACGGAACTGCAAGGGCGGAGACTATCTGAATGGCGACATAGAGCCATAAAAGTCCCGAGAACGCCACCTGAACGGGACGACTCTCGAACCAATCCTTGCAATCATCGAGCCGCAGAAGTGAGGGTGACATCTTTGCTATCTTCCCACAGAGAAACAATCCCACCCGGGATAACGCGGTGCTAGCATCGGCCTATTTAGGTTGTATTTTTCAATACGTGCCGCCGGCTAATGCCGCCGGGTAACTGGCTTTGGGGTTGGCTACAATAAATGCGAAACGGTTTGAGGTTGGAGGATTGATTGAGCCATAGCGGCGAAAAATTGGAATGCGAAACGGAAGCACGCCCGACCGCGCTCCTGAGGTGGAGTTCTTTTGCGGCGTTGCTGTTAGTTGCGTTCTATCTCGGCATCAGCTTGTATGTTGCCGGTCATCGCCTCTTTTGGTTCGATGAAGTCACGACGATCCTGATTAGCCGCATGCCCGACACGTCGGCGCTGGTCAAGTTGCTGAAGAGCGGTGTCGACCAGCAGCCGATAACTTATTACTTTGTCGTTCGCTTTTTTGAGCATCTGTTTGGACAGAGCGAGTGGGCGGCAAGACTTCCGTCGGCTTTGGCACTGGCGGCGGGTCTGCTGGTTACATTCGACTGTGCCCGGCGCCTGACGGATAACCTGCATGGACTTTTGGCGCTCGCGCTTTTGACCTGCTCCATCCTTCCGTTCTATGGATTCGAAGCGCGGCCGTACGCTCTCTTCTACCTGTGCAGTTCATGCTCTCTCTGGCTTTGGATGCACACCCCACAGAAAAGCAGGGGAGCGGCACTGCTTTTCGGGCTTTCGATTTGCGCTGCGCTTGCTACCCACTACTATGCGATATTCTGCCTGATCCCGTACGCTGTCGTCGTGGTTCTGGACCTGAAGCAGGCATGGCGTTTGCCGAAGTTGTGGGCGGGAGTTCTCGGGGCTGTGATCACCCTGGGATTGTTCGCGCCGCTAGCCGTGACACATCGGCAGTTTTCCAGCAGTTTCTGGGCGCCGCCAAGCTTGAGTGCGGTTACGATGGTCTATTCAATTTGTTTTCCGCACCTCTCGTTCGCGCTGCCAATTACCCTCATCTGGATGGCATTGACAGTTCCGCGGATCGGGTCCCAATATGTATTGGCAATGGCCTCATCGGAGCGCCTGGCATGGTTTTTTGTGTTGATTCCCTTGGGTGGCTTCATCGGTGCCAAGCTCGTTACCAACGCCTTTTACGCTCGGTATTTCATGGGCATGCTGCCTGGCATAGCGATCGGTTTCGCATGCTTCATGTGGCGCCAGTTTCGGAGCGCGGCCTTCATTTCAGCCGGCTGTGTCTGCATAATAGCCGGCTACGGAGTGACGAGGGCAGTTCGCCAGGCCGCCCACCCTGAAGTGATCCTTTTCCCTCTCGCCGCGCCGGAAGAGGTGAAGAGACTCAGAACGATGCTTCGGATTGAACCTGCGCTCTTCAATGAGGAACGAAAGCAATTTGTATTGGTAATGTCCAATGACCTTCTTGCGCTCGAGATATTCCACTACTCCCACGATCCGGAAAGATATAGGTTTCTGAAAAGCTTGGAGCCATCTTCAAATACCACGGGGCTTATTAACTTTAGCCATGTCTATCCCATACATTTCTGGAGTCTGGACGACATCAAGGAACATGCATCCCAATCTGTTTTTATCGATCCGCCGCGCGAAATCCTGCAACTTTTACGGCAAAAGGGTGTAGACGTCGAGAACACCCGGTTCGAAGATTGGGTGTCGGTCGTCTATCTTAAGTGACAAGGGTGGGACAGGCTGTCCGGGCGTTCGTCATATCACAATAAATCCAGGATCTCCTGCTTCGCGAGTTCTGCTAGAATGTTGGCCTATGCACACGTTCGCGATCGCCAATGAGCAGTAGCCCAGTCCCACAGGCCCCGTCCGGCCTGGCAGCATTTCATGCCCTGCTCTATGGCATCTTGATCACAGGTACGGGCCTTATTATTTGTGCGCTCGGTGTGGTGCTCCAGGCTTTTTGCCTACTCCTGGAACCCAGTGACTATCTGCTCTCATGGGCTCAGCGAACGATCTGGTACGGCGGCGTGCCCGTTTCCGCCGGGGTCTTCCTTATCCTGTTCGATCTATTCGTGCTGCTGCCCCTGAAACGCAGCCGTCCGACCGTGCCATGGGAGCCTCCCTGTAATACCAACCTCACAGTCGTGCTCACGGCCTACAATGACGAGCTCAGTATTGCGCTCGCCGTGCGGGATTTCGTTTCTCACCCAAAAGTAAAACGTGTCATCGTAATCGACAACAACAGCAAAGACCGGACCCCGGAGGCCGCCCGTGCAGCCGGCGCTCAAGTGCTCTGTGAGGTCCGCCCAGGCTACGGCAGTTGCGTCTGGCGTGCGCTCGAGCAAGGTTCGAAACAGACGGACACTGAATTGACGCTCCTGTGCGAGGGCGACATGACATTTCGCGCTTACGACATCGATAAGTTTCTGTGCTACGCGCCGCACGCCGAGATAGTGAACGGCACGCGTATCGTCGAACAACTTCGCGAACACAGCACGCAATTGACCACCTTCATGTACTTCGGCAATTTTTTCGCCGCGAAGCTGCTGGAAGCGAAGCACATCGGCAAGGGGACGCTCACTGATCTCGGTACTACTTATAAGCTGTGCCGTAACTCATCGTTGATGCGCCTGTTGCCGTTGCTGAACCCGGGAATCAACTATGAGTTCAACGCCCATTTCCTGGACGTTGCGATGGCAAAAGGATTCTCGATAGTCGAGTGTCCGATCACCTTTCATAACCGAGTCGGCGCCAGCAAAGGCGGTAACGTCAGCAACGGCCGGGCTATCAAGGTCGGCCTTCGCATGATCTGGGGTATCGTGTTTGGCTGGAAGGCGCTGCCTCGATAATCTGGAAATCGCCTCCAATTTTGGCCAACGTCACAACACTGTGGAGCTGAGCAACTTTCGTTCTTAGCGCAATACGTCCCCTTGCACATCGAAAGCCCGGCTCCTTTCAATGGAAAAGCAGAAAGCGCTTGTGAGAAGCCAAGGATTACGAACACTTCGAGTGGCTTCCGGCGTGTCTGATGGAGAGAGATTATCGCCTGACGTTACCTCACTCGGACCCAAATAATGCGGTATTTCTCGTAAACAACTGAAGAGCGAATCGGCAAACAGCGCGACACCTTCCCAAAAATACGCTACCCGACCAAACACTGCAGGGCTGGGTCAAGCCATCTAACCGTAACGTTCATCACGCTTTTTAAACCGCCCGGCCCGCAAGAGGTTCGGCATATCACGTTACGACTGTGAGTCTCGTTGCACCTGTCCCCGGTACGTTCTACCGTAGCTAAGTGAGTAAGAATGGCGGCTCCAGACTCCCGGCAGCTTCAACCCACTCGACACGGGCCGCGGCTACTAAGCCACCTGGGGTTGCGCTGAGGAACACAGCCGTCATAGTCCCTACGTTTAACGAGCGGGATAACGTCCCGAAACTCGTTGAAACCCTGTTCCGGCTTTATCCCGAAATTCATCTTCTGGTGGTGGACGATCACTCGCCGGACGGGACTGCGGACGTCGTACGCGGTTTGCAGAAGCAGTACGGGAATCTCATGCTGTTGGAGCGGCTGCGGGATCCCAGTTTTGGGAGTTCCTACCGGGATGGATTCAGGCGGGCGATCAGCGAGCCATGGTGCCAGGCGTTGGTTACGATGGATGCGGATTTTTCACACGATCCCACCATGATTCGGCATATGGTCGAGAAGCTCTCCGGGAATGACGTTGTCCTCGGTTCGCGCTACGTCCGCGGCGGCAGCGTTGTCAATTGGAATTACCGGCGGCGACTGATGAGTCGCGCAGCTAACCTGTATGTTCGAATCGGGCTTGGCCTTTCCGTCCACGACGTCACCTCCGGGTTCATGTGCATGCGCAGGGAGGTGCTGGAAAGGATCCCGTTTCGGGAGACAGTGTCGGACGGCTACGCTTTCCTGGTCGAGATGAAGGTTCTGTTCGTCCGGTCTGGTAACCGCATCGCTGAGCATCCCATCACCTTCAACGAACGGCGCGAAGGCCAATCCAAAATGTCAATCGGTAAGATCTTTGAATCCATCTGGCTGCCGTGGCGCATCCGGTTCGGCGCGGCCGGCGCGGCCGCCAGATTGCGTCGCAGCGCACCCGAAATAGCTGCAGACCGCTAATCTGGCTACAGAAAACGGTACCACAAGTGTGGGGCGGACGCCACCGTCCGCAAGCGACCCCAGGTCGCCAGAACTTCGCAAGTTTCAGACCCCTGCGGAGCGTGCCATCGCGGCGCGCTCGCGCGGCTAAAAGCCGGCTGCGGCCAGAATTGGCCGCCCCACAACGTCTTTTGTCACGCGAATGGGCTGCGTTTCAGCGCATACTCCAGCGCCTCTTTCGGCACGCTGAACTCACTCAACACGGTGTTGCCCATGTACCCTAAATCGGCAATCCCGACGGGACTGGTGTAGTAGGCATCCACCACTACATTGCGAGCCCAGCGAAAGAACGCAATTCCCGGGCCGAGTTCGGGGCTCTCATTCTTACGCCATGCAATCAGATCCAGCATGGCCGTCTGTTGGTCGGGCCTGGCATCGACGAAAGTGCTCTGGTAGCGATGCTGCATCGCTTCATCCAGCCACCCGAGGCCGCCGGTGAAAATTTCAGCGAACTCCGGACTGCGGCTGCTGAGGAAATCGATGTATTCGGCTGCGCCTCCATCGATGGCTCCCTTCGAATGCTCGTCCGGGGGGATGATCATTTCCGACAAGCGGCGCATCGTCAGGAATTCGTGCTTGTTGAGATACTTCGGTTGATAATTCGCTCCCCCGTCGAGAGATTTAATCTCCATCACGGCGGAATGGACGTGTTGCGCCAGCACGGGCGGAAGCACGCCGACGCCGGCGGTCGTCAGGATCATCGACGAACCGAGGGTCTTCAGCAGATCGCGCCTGGAAACATTTGAATCAGACATTGCCTTTCCTCATTTCTTCCGCCAGATATTCCGAAGTGCGCCAGGCCATCGCGACAATCGTCAGCGTGACATTCTTATCGGGATTGCCGCAGAACGGCGCGGCATCGGCCACAAACAGGTTCTTCACCTCGTGCGCCTGGCAATAGCGGTTCAGTACGGACGTTTTGGGATCGTCGCCCATCACCACTGCGCCGGCCTCGTGAATAATGCTGCCGCCCTTGGAGATGCCTTCACCCTCACGCTCCGGGTGGGCGATGCCCCGCACCGTGCCGCCCATCGTTTCGATGATGCTGGTAAACGTCCGGCCCATGTGCTGGGCCTGTTTGATTTCGTTCTCGGTCCATTGGAAATGGAAGCGCAGGACCGGAATGCCGAACTGGTCGACTTTACTGGGATCGATATCGCAATAGCTGTTCGCGTTGGGAATCATATCGCCGCGGCCGGAGAGTCCGATATGTGCGCCGTACTGCCGGCGGATCGCGTCTTTGAGCGGAGCACCGTAGCCTTCCTGACTCTGCGCGATGCCGTGGTAGTTGCCTAACTCCGGCATGCCGAACCCACCGCTGATCTCAATATGATATCCGCGCGGGAACTCTTTATTCTTTTTGTCGAGCTCCCACCAGGGCACATAAACGTGCATCCCACCGATGCCGTCGCAGTTGTGCCGGGGCAGTCCTTCGAGCGCTGGAATGTGGCCGGAGAGACTGAAGCCCACGGTATCCGTGAGATTGCGTCCGACTTGTCCGGAACCGTTGGCCAGTCCATCGGGGAAGAGCGATGATTTCGAATTCAGCAGAATGCGCGCGGATTCGCACGCGCTGGCCGCCACTACCACCGCTCGGCAGCGAATCTGCTGCTCGGTGCGCGTAGCCTTATCGACATATGAAACAGCCGTGACCTTGCCGCTGCTATCGGTAACCAACTCGCGGGCCATCGCCCCGGTGATGATGTTCAGCTTACCGGTCTTCATGGCCGGGAAGATCATTGCCTGGCTGGATGTGAAGGCCGACGCGGTCCGGCATCCGCGTCCGCACTGCCCACAGTAATGGCAAGCCGCACGTCCATGAACCGATTTGGTCAGCATCGCCATGCGCGACGGGATACAGGGAATACCGAGTTTGGCGCAGGACTTCTGAATCAGCGTTTCGTGCACGCGCGGCGGGATGGGTGGGAGAAATTTGCCGTCGGGCGCGGTGCGGAGTCCTTCGCGCGTTCCGGTCACACCGATGAACTCTTCAGCCTTGTCGTACCAGGGAGACATCTCGTCATAGGTGACGGGCCAGTCGCGGCCCAGGCCGTCGAAGGAGTAGGCTTTGAAATCGTAATCGGAAAAGCGCAGCGAAATACGCCCGTAGTGATTGGTACGTCCGCCCAGAATGCGCGAACGGAACCACTCCCACTGGCTGCCCTTGGCAACAGTGTACGGCTCTCCGGGGACTTGCCAGTAGCCGTTGGGCGCAGAGAAGTAGCCCCACTGCTGGCGGCCGAAGTAGATCTCTGCGGCCGGACCGGCGCCGCGATTATCCACTTCATAGGGCCAGACGTGCTCCTTGAAATCCTTTTGCGGATTGAGCATGGGTCCGGCTTCGAGCAGCGTGACGTTGATTCCCTGGTCCGTAAGCACTTTGACGGCTGTGCCGCCGCCCGCGCCGGATCCAATCACCACTACGTCGTGTACCTGGGGAGAACGTTGAACTTGGGCCATCGGCCTCTATATTAATTGAAACGGGGTGTGTCTTGCTAGCGGTGGTTCCAATATTTGGCAATGTAAATTGTGGGGCGGCCAATCTTGGCCGCAGCCGCCTTTCGGGCGCCCCTCTCCGTCTGCGAATGAATCGTCGCAACAGCAGCCCTTTCTGTTGATTTTGCAACTGTCCATTCCGAATTCACATAGGAGAAACACGAGGGCGATAAGCTAATCGCTTAAGCCTATGCAACGCAAATACATTTATGTAACGGCCGGTTTGGCAATTATAGCCGCTGCCGGATTGATTGCGGACCGCACTACCCAACTGCGCAAGTACGTGCTGCCCGATCACATCACGACGGATGGCAAGATGCTGTTGCCCAATGGCTGGCACGTCACGCCCGCGGGACGGCATATCAAGCTGGCCGGCGATCTGCCGATGAAGATGATCGTCACGAGCGATGGCAAACTGCTGGTCAACACGGCTGGATGGCACGATCACGACGTCAACGTGATCGACATCAAAACCGAAAAACTGGAGCAAAGCTTCGACATCGGCAAGAATTGGGACGGCATGTCGCTCGACCCGGCGTCCGGGACCGTTTACATCTCCAGCGGTGGAACGCCGAAGAAGGGTTGGGAACAAGCGGCGGCGGGGCTCCGGCACAAGATCGCCCCGGAGGTGCTGGCGATGGTCGGCAAACCCGTCCTGCGGATGCACTATGACAAGGGCCGGCTGAGCCTGCAACCACCGCTGTCAATCCAAGGAGTGTCGGAAGACAATTACTACATCTCGGGCGTAACGGTAAAGGGCGGGGTGCTCTATGTTCTCGAAATCAATGCCAGCAAGATCTTCCGCCTCTCGGGCGGAAACTTTTCGACGCAGATTTCAGCCCCCACCGGCGCGCGTCCATTCTCGGCGGAGCTTTCTCCGGACGGCAAGAAGCTGGCGGTTTCCAACTGGGGCGGTGAAACGGTCAGCATCCTGGATCCCGAGACGCTGAGTGAGCGGGCGCGGATCCATACCGGCAGCCATCCGAACGAGATGGTGTGGGAGGGTGACCGGCTGTTCGTGGCGAACTCAGGATCGAACAGCATCAGCGTGGTCGACGACGGGAAGGTGGTCGAGACCATCAAGACCTCGCTCGATCCAAAAGCGCTGGTGGGCTCGACGCCGGATGCTCTGGTGATTTCGCACGACCACAAGCGCCTGTATGTGGCGAACGCGGATAACAACGATGTCGCGGTGATCGATATCTCCGAGAAGAACGATTCGAAGACTCTGGGCTTCATCCCGACCGGCTGGTACCCGACGGCGGTGGCGCTCTCGCCCGACGACCGCAAGCTGTTCGTGGGCACCGGCAAGGGTCTCACGTTCAGCGCCAACTCTCCCATGAAGACAGACTATCCGCGTCCGTTCCCGAATCCCAAGCAGCCATATGACTACATCGGCGGCGTGCTGAGCGGGGCGGTCTCGGTGGTGGATGTGCCGGAGGGCCGCGAGCTCGCAGCCTATACGAAACAGGTCCTGGGGAATGTTCCGGTTCCGCAACAGGAGGTGGATCAGGCAGCGGCTGCCGGTGTGCAGCGCAACGTGTTTCCGAAAATCAAACACGTGATCTACATCATTCGCGAGAATCGTACGTACGATCAGGTCTTCGGCGATCTGGGAATCGGCAACGGCGATCCGACCCTCACGCTGTTCGGCAAGAACGTCACACCCAATGGGCATGCGCTGTCGCGGCGGTTTGTGACGCTCGACAATCTGTATTGCAACGGCGAAGTTTCCGAAGACGGACACCAGTGGTGCGACGCAGCTTACGCCACGGATTTCACGCAGAAAGCCTGGGTCAACAGTTACAGCAAACGCGGTGAACCGAAAGCGACCCCCGAGGTGGTGGCGTCGCCGGCAGGATACCTTTGGGATAACTGCCGAACTCATGGCGTTTCATTCCGCAGCTACGGCGAGGGCAGAATTGTGGAGTCATCTCCGGAAAGCACACCCACCATGGACCTGGCGGGCTCGCTGCTGGGACATGTCGCGAAGGATTGGCCGAGGCAGGCTTTCGTGGACCGCGACTACCGTCGCGTGGACTACTTTATCAATGAATTGCACAGCGCGGAGAAGACCGGCGTGTGGCCGCAGTTCATGATCATGTCGCTGGGCGAGAATCACACCGAAGGCTTGGAGGGTGGAAAATATTCGCCGGTTGCCCATGTAGCGAGCAACGATCTGGGACTGGGGAAACTGGTCGAGGCCGTCAGCCGCTCGAAGTTCTGGCCCGAGACCGCGATTTTTGTGATCGAAGACGATGCGCAGAATGGACCGGATCACGTGGATGCACATCGCACGGTGGGCCTGGTGATTTCACCGTGGGTGAAACGCCAGACGCTCGACAGCACCATGTATACGACCGCGTCCATGGTCCGCACTATGGAACTGATTCTACAGCTTCCGGCGATGACGCAGTACGATGAGTTGGCCACGCCGATGTACAACTCCTTCACCAGCCAGCCGGATAATACGATGGTTGCGGCCCTGCCGGAGACTGCGGATCTGGAAGCGCGCAATCCGCCCGGAGGTCCCGGCGACAGCGCCTCGCGCAAACTCGATTTCTCGGATTTCGACCTGGCAGATCCGGATGAGTTGAATCGCATTCTGTGGGAAGGTCTCAAGCCCGGCAAAGAGATGCCGGCTCCGGTGCGGAGTGCGCGGCTGGTGTGGCGCTAGCACACAGACTGAAGTCTGTGTTACGTTCGAGCTGTTGCGGCACATCCGATCATCGACGCTGCTGATAGCGCTCGGGATGTTCGCCTTCCCTGCCCCGCTCCGGCAGGCGGACCTTCCGCGTGATCTGCTGCTGTTGCGCAACTTCAAGTTGAGAATGAGGCAGAACCTCTCGCGCGTTCCCAACTACACGTGCCTGGAGACCATGGTGCGGACCACGCGTTCGCCGGAGTCCATGGTCATTGCCGTACCGGGTAAGTCTGTGCCATTTCGCCGAACCGATATCCTGCGGTTCGAAGTGGCAGAGGTCGACGGCAAGGAATTGTTTGCGCTCCCCGGAAATCACGACTTCAAGGATATGGCCCTGCGCGAACTTGCGCACAGCGGACTCATCGGCAACGGCTCCTTCTCGCTGCTCGCCCACGCCATTTTCAACAGCAACCAACCCCAATACAGCTTCGTTGGCGAGGAGAAGGTGGACGGGCATACGTTGCTTCGGTTTGACTATCGGGTTTCCCAACTGGTAAGCGGTCATCAACTCCAGACGGAGAGAGGAGTGGCTGTTGTCGGGTACCACGGATCTTTCTGGGTCGACCCTCAGACGTTCGATGCCGTTCGCCTGAATGTCTCCGCTGACGACATTCCGCCGTCTCTCGGAATCGATCGCTCCGAAAATCGCATTGACTATGCTCCGGTTCGCATCGGATCCTCGACCGCCCTCCTGCCGCAGAGCGGGGAGATTTCGATGCGGCGCATTCGCGGCTGGGAGGCCCGCAATGAATTGAAGTTCACGCACTGCCGGGAGTACGGCGTGGAGTCGACGATATCGTTCGCGGATCCTAACGATTCCGTCGAGTCGTCGGAGGCTACGCGCAACGTCGAACTGCCTGCTGGTTTGCAATTGACAGTCCGGTTGGAAACGCCGATTGATTCCGAAAAGTTGCAGGTCGGAGATCCCATCAGCGGCAAAGTGGATGCGGACGCGAGAATCAAGGGCAAGGTTGTGGTCCACACAGATGCTTTGGTTTCGGGCCGCTTGCGAAGGCTGGAGCAACATCTGGAAGGTTGGCCGTACGTCGCGGCCAGGCTGGAGTTCACTGAGATCCAGTTCGAAGGGAAGACGGCGCGGTTCTTCGCCGAGCTCGAGAAGATCATCCCGCCGCCCGGATCGGAGGGGATCAAGCGGGTCGCAACCAAGGATCTGCCCGGGATTGGGGGCCTGCCCGGAGTAGGCACGGTTTCCCAAATGGGCAACCATCTGCTATTGCCGGCGGGCACGCGGATGGTCTGGAAGACGCTGTCCTACGGACAATAGGAATGCGACGGTAGTCGCGTTTCCCCTTACGCGAAAACGCGTCCAGGCCGCGTGCCTCTGTTACCGTAACTCTCCTGGATTGCTGCTCTCGCGGTTCACATGGCCAGCAAAGTGCTAATGACTCGGCGATGGTACCCGCATTATCACAACAGCTGCACTCCTTCAAAGGCCGCGTCGGAGCGTTGCGGAACTTAGCCCCAGTGCTGAAACTGGTCTGGAAATCAGGGCCGCTATTGATGTCCCTGGGTGTAGTGCTGCGCTTGATTGCAGCCGTCGTGCCAGTCGCCGCATTGTGGGTTGGCAAGCTGATCATCAACTACATCGTCGATTCGAGCAAGGCTCCAGGGACGGCGCAGGGAAACATCTGGCTGCTGCTCGCATGCGAGTTCTTGCTGGCGGTCATCGGTAATATTTTCGGGCGTGCAATTGATTACTGCGACGCCCGTCTCACGGATGAGTTCACGCGCGAAGTGAGCCTCCGTATCATGCGGCACGCCGGTAAGTTGGACTTGCAATCATTTGAGGATCCGGTGTTTTACGACAAGCTCGAGCGCGCGCGGGTCCAAGCCACCGATCGCCTTGCAATGTTAAGCGGGGTCGGTCGACTGCTACAGCAGAGCATTACGCTGCTTTCGCTGGCGACAGGGATAATCGCCTACTCACCGGTGCTTTTCCTGTTGCTGGTTTTGTGCGTGATCCCGGCGTTCCTGGGCGAGAGCCATTACGCGTTCGTAGGGTACAACCTGGCGCACGGCTTGACACCCGTGCGGCGCGAACTGGATTATTTGCGCGTGCTTGGGACCAGCAAAGAAAGCGCCAAAGAAGTGAAGATCTTTGGCTTGGGAGATCATCTGCGCAACCGTTTCGACCAGTTGACCGGGAAGGTGATTCAGGAAAACAAAAGCCTGAGCAAACGGCGGTTGGTGTGGGGCTCAGCGCTCGGCATGCTCGGATCGGCTGGTTATTATGCAGCATATATGCTCCTTGTCTTTCGGGCCGTTAAAGGCCAGTTGAGCATTGGCGATCTCACATTTCTAGGCGGTTCGTTGCTCGGCTGCGCGAACCAGCTCTCGCTGTTCTTCTCGACTTTCGCGAGTATTGCGGACCAGGCCTTGTTCCTCACCGATCTGCTGGAATTCTTCGCTGTCAAACCGCGTATTCGGTCCCGAGTCAATGCCCTGCCCGCGCCCCGGCCGATTCGGGACGGCTACGAATTCCGCAATGTGTGTTTCAATTACCCTGGTTCGTCGCGGCTGATCCTGAACAACCTCAACTTCCGCATCGAGGCCGGGGAGCGGGTCGCACTGGTTGGCGAAAACGGACAAGGAAAGACCACACTCGTCAAGTTACTCTCGCGACTATACGATCCGACATCGGGTGTGATCCTTCTCGACGGCGTGGATCTGCGCGACTACAAGGTCGATGACCTGCACCGCGAGATTGGAGTTATTTTTCAGGATTTCATGCGCTATGACTTATCGGCGAGAGACAACATTGGGGTGGGCCGCATCGAGCTCAATTTCGACGACGTGCTGCTCGGTGAGGCAGCGCGCAAGAGTGGCGCCAGCGACGTTCTGAAAAAGCTGCCGAATGGCCTGGATCAGATACTGGGAAGAAGGTTCGAAGGTGGCGTGGATCTCTCGGGTGGTGAGTGGCAGAAGTTTGCGCTGGCGCGGGCGTACCTGCGCGATTCGCAGGTCCTGATACTGGACGAACCGACGTCATCGCTGGACGCCGCGGCGGAGTACGAGGTCTTCAAGAGATTTGCGGAACTGACCCGCGGCCGGACCGCGCTCTTTATTTCGCATCGTCTTTCTACCGTCAAAATGGCAGACCGGATTGTGGTCATCGAGAACGGCAACGTGAGCGAACAGGGCACTCATGAACAGCTGATCAAGGACGGGGGGCGCTATGCGGAGTTGTTCGAGATGCAGGCAGCTAATTACCGGTGAGAACGCCTGTTCTCTCGCGCGCTGGAGAGAAATCTGCCACAGGCTGCTGGACTAGCCACAGATGAACACCGATAAGAATTTTCCTTTCTAATCCGTGTTCATCCGTGTTTATCCGTGGCTGAATGGTTGATCTTCTGCCAGGCTTCATCCTCCAGGCAGCGCGTGATCAGGGCGGTCCAACCAGTCTGGTGAATCGCGCCGCAGCCACGGCCGGTATCCCCGTGGAAGTATTCGTGGAACCACTCTAAACCGCGCCAGTTGGGATTGTCGGCGAACCAGCGGGTCTCGCCTTGCCACGGGCTCCATCCGGTGGCATCCGGAGAGAAGAGTCCCGACAGCCGCTCGGTCAAGTCGAAAGCCACCTCGCGTAAGCTCATCATTTTTCCCGAACCCGTGGGGCACTCCACTTTCAACGCGTCGCCGTAGAAATGGGCATAGCGTTCGAGCGCTTCGATCAGGAGGTAGTTGAGGGGGAACCAGATCGGACCGCGCCAGTTGGAATTGCCGCCGAACATACCGCTGTTCGATTCGCCGGGTTCGTAGTCGACCGCGTCCCCGCCGAATTCGGGCAGCGTATAGGGGTGCGCAGCGTGATACTTGGAGAGCGACCGCATGCCGTAAGGCGAGAGAAACTCGTTTTCGTCCAGCAACCGGCTCAGCACTCTCAGCAATTTTTCTTTCGACGGAATCGCCAGCAGGCGGTGCGTGTGCCCGCCATCGGTGTTGGTCTCGAGCCACGAGATTGAATGGAAAAGATCCTTGCGATTGGCCAGGAACCAATCCATGCGTTTACAGAAGCCGGGAAGTTTGTCGATGGTTTCCTGTTCCAGAACAGTAGCGGCGAACAGCGGAATCCAGCCCACAGCCGAGCGTAGGCGCACGGGTACGAATTTGCCATTCACCTGCAACTCATCGTAGTAGAACCCGTCTTGGTCATCCCAAAGCCCGTCTCCGCCTAGGGTATTCATGCAGTCGGCGATCTCGATAAAATGCTCGAAGAATTTCGAGGCGATATCTTCGTAGACCGGATCGTCTTTGGCGAGTTCCAGCGCCATGGCCAGCATCGTGGTGCAATAGAAAGCCATCCACGCAGTGCCGTCGGCTTGTTCCAGGGTCTCACCGGAAGGTAGGGGTTTGGAACGATCGAAGATTCCGATATTATCCAGCCCGAGGAAGCCGCCGCCGAAGATCTGGCGTCCGACGACATCCTTACGGTTCACCCACCAGGTAAAATTGACCAGCAATTTCTGAAACGTTCGTTCGAGAAACGCGCGGTCGCGCTGGCCCTTGGGCGCGGAGATCTTGTATACGCGCCAGCAGGCCCACGCATGCACCGGCGGATTGGCATCGCCGAACGCAAACTCATAGGCGGGAAGCTGTCCGGTGGGATGCATGTACCACTCGCGCAAGAGCAGCACCAGTTGCTCCTTGGCGAACGCCGGATCGATGCGGGCGAAAGGCAGCATGTGAAAACTGAGGTCCCACGCAGCAAACCAGGGATACTCCCATGTGTCGGGCATCGACAATATATCGCGATTGAACAGATGCAGCCACTGGGCGTTGCGCCCGTTCCAGCGGCACGCCGGCGGACAAGGCTGGGCTGGATCGCCGGCCAGCCACTGCGTTACGACGTAGTGATAGTACTGCCGTGACCACAACAGCCCCGCATAGGCCTGTCGCGACACCGCCTTATGCTGCTCCGACATGTAGTCCGGCATGATCGTGCCGTAGAACGTGTTGGCCTCCGCGATCCGCTGCTCGAAGGTCTGATGGAACGTATTGCCAAAAGGGTCCCTCACATTTTCGGCTTCGGCGGACAGCCGGAATTGTAATTCGACCTGCTTCCCCGGGTCGATTTGCAGGGTGTAGTGCACCGCGGCTTTGCTCCCGAACCGGGCAGGATTTACGGCGCCGGATTCACCGTGCACCACATAATTGTGAAAGGCATCCTTGGCATAGGGCGGGCCGGCGTAGTTGTGCAGCCTGCGAGAGTTCGTGTCATTCTCCGTGAAGAGGAACTCACCGGGACTTTGTACCGCCATGCGGTAACGGCCCAGGCTGGCATGTTCGCAATGGAGCCCGGAGCCGTCCACGCTGATTCTGGCTCTGGGCCAGTACCCTTCATCCGTCCGGCCCCAGGACCACGTATTGCGGAACCACAGCGTGGGCAGCACGTGCAACGTCCTGCTTTCCGGACCGCGATTGGCAAGAGTGAGACGAATGAGAATATCGTCCGGAGCCCCTTTGGCATATTCGGCCGTGATATCGAAGTACCGATCGCCATCGAAGATGCCGGTGTCAAGCAACTCGAACTCGCGGTCGAGTTTGCCGCGGCGGGCATTTTCTTCGACGAGGCGCTCATAGGGAAATGCGTGGTGCGGATACTTATACTGCGCCTTCAAGTAAGAATTCGTCGGAGTGGCATCGAGATAGAAGTAAACTTCCTTGACATCCTCGCCGTGGTTGCCCTGCGGACCGGTGAGACCGAAGAGGCGCTCCTTCAGAATCGGATCTTCGGTGTTCCACAGAGCCAGGGCGAACGCCAGCCGGCATTCCCGGTCGCAGATCCCGAGGAGTCCGTCCTCGCCCCAACGATAGGCGCGGCTGCGGGCATGGTCATGCGGGAAATAGTTCCAGACATCGCCGTCGGCGGAATAGTCTTCGCGTACGGTCGCCCACTGGCGTTCGGAAAGGTACGGTCCCCAACGTTTCCAATTGCGCTCGCGGCGTTCGTCTTCCTGTAAACGGACCACTTCGGGATTGGGACTCGACATGGGGTAACCATCATTGTCGCGCGTATCCGGGCAAATTGTGGGGCGGTCAATCTTGGCCGCAGCCGCCCTTAGACGGCTCTTTCCCGCCTGCGAATGAATCCTCGTCCCACGTTCTGTAACATGAAATTTGTGCCATTTACCACCGCGGTGGGACAATTGCATATTTCGGCAACAAGATGACTGCCGAGTTGGAATTACTTGAGGAAGAGGGTCACCAGTCGTTGGAGGAGATAGGAACGGAGCCGCAGGCCGACAGGAGTCCTGTGGTGTTACGGAGATACCAGTGCCACTGTGGACGTCCGGTGTTTTTCCGGAACAGCGTCTGCCTGGCCTGCCGATCTCCTTTGGGCTACGAACCCGATCTGGCGCGAATCTGCTCGCTCGATCCGGACGGAGATCAGACCTGGACCCTTTCGGGATGGTTGCCGCTCAAGGCTTACAAGCGGTGCGCCAACCTGGAGACAGCGGCAGCCTGCAACTGGCTGGTGAGCGCGGACGATCCCCATCGGCTCTGTCAGTGCTGCCGGCTCAATCGCACCATCCCGGATTTGAGCCTGAAGCAGAACGCCGACGATTGGAACAAAATCGAGACCGCCAAACGGCGGCTGGTCTCCGCGCTCATTGCGCTCGGGCTGCCGGTCCGGTCGCGCGTCTCGGAAGACCCTGCGCAGGGGCTGGCGTTCGACTTTCTGCGTTCCTTGCCCGGCGGTCCGCGGGTGATGACCGGCCATGACGACGGCATCATCACGCTCAACGTCGAGGAGGCTGACGATGCCACCCGCGAGTTGACCCGCAAACATCTCAAAGAGCCGTACCGCACCCTGCTCGGGCATCTGCGCCATGAGGTCGGGCACTATTATTGGGATCGCCTGATCGCCGGGACGTCGCTGCTCGATGGTTTCAGAGAACTGTTCGGCGACGAGACCCAGGACTATGGAGGAGCGTTGCAGCGCCATTACAACCAGGGCCCTCCGTCGGATTGGCGGGACCGGTTCGTCTCGGCCTACGCAAGCGCTCATCCCTGGGAAGACTGGGCCGAGACCTGGGCGCATTATATGCATATCACCGACACCTGGGACACCGCGCTCAGCTTCGGCGTGGACGTCAATGCGGGCGTGCAGTTTGACGGCTTCACTTATAACGCCCTGGCGCGTCCCAACCAGCCCGGGTCCGGGCGTTTCCTGAACTTCCTGAATTCGTGGACGCAACTGACGGCCGTAATGAACGAATTGTCGCGTGCCATGGGGCTCGCGGACTTCTACCCGTTCGTGCTGTCGCAACGGGCGGTGGCCAAGCTACATTTTGTCCACATGGTGATCAAGGGAGCAGCCTCGGGGCGCGGACTTTAGCTTCGAGAGCGGGCGAAAACGCCTACCTCCACAACAAAGAATCAACTGTTTGCAAGCCTGTACGCCTGCTCTCGCGCACTGGAGAGATTTCGACCACAGGCTGTTAGATTAGAGCCTCATCTAATTTAAAACGACTAATCATGCAGCACTATCGCCACCTGGCCTGGCTGGATCTCCAGATGGTCGATGTTGTAGTCCAGGGAAAATTCCGTTCCAATCTTCGCCTCCGGAAAGTTGGGGAGAACGAAGGTGGTGATCAGAAAATCCAGCGCGCGGCCCTCGGCCACGACCCCGGAAATCGCCACCTTCAATACGTCCACCCGGGCCTTTCCGTGGGCCGATGTCAGCCGTACCGTAATCTCTACCGGACGTTCGCCTCCCAGTAGCTGGGTCATGAGCCAGCCCGGTTTCTCGCCATGAGCCTGTCGAACCTTCAGAAAATCGATGTCCGCCGTGCCACGGACAATATTATTGCTGTCGGTTTCGACGTGGACGTTACGCAGGCCGGTCGGGACGTAAAAGGGAATCAGGGATTCGAGATAAGGATTCAAGTCTCGCATGCGAATCAGCACACGCGAACCGGGAGGGTATCCTCCAATCGCCAATCCGTGGAACTTGTCTCTGACACTTTGGGTCGGGGACGCGGCAGCGGCTGCCAACGCCAGCGCAGCAAGGGCAAAAACCCGGCGGCTGATCCTCATGCGCCGGCCGCTACCGTACGGCGCAACCGGAGGGCTTCGGCCAAGCCCCTCCACTTACGCATGACCAGTTCAATCAGATTGAGCAAAATAGCTACACCCAGCAGGCCGGGCCACAGTTCCATAGTCGAATCGATGGAACGTCCGCCGTTATCGAAGATGCCGCTGATCGGTGGATTGAAACGCCCTGCCGTACTCGCGGCGATGCTTTTTAAGAGGAACTGATTGGAGCCGAAATCGGATAACTCAGCTTCCTCGCGATAAATGCCGACTTCGGGAAACGCGCGGCTCTCGTTCAACGGACGGATGCGGAATAGTCCCTGCCGCTGGCCCACGATCGCTTCGCCGTGATAGTTCCCGGCCGAAGTTTTGATCACCTTGATGGTTTGACGGAAGCCATCCGGTCCGAAAATGAAAATGTCCGGGAGGGTCTCCGGATCTTCCACGTTCTTCCCGAGCCGGTAATTCACCGTGACTGCGCCGCTGGCAGCATCGTATCCGGCGACCGCTTCGCTCGGTGGTGCGTGCGGCAGAAGGTCGCGCGCCACGTTGCTCCAGAATTTATCGAATCCCGGCCACGTGACCCAGTTGGCGGACCAGCGGGATTTGGCGTCAGAAGCGAATACTGCCGCGCGGCCCAGTCCATTCTGCCAGCGAACGAATAGCGGATCCCGATCGATCCCCAACAGTTGATCGGAGCCCGGTTTGGTCTGAAAACGAACATACCCAAGCAGCACCGGCGCCGTGTCCATTTCGACTCCTTCAAGAAGATCGGCCTTCTCGGAAACGGTCGGTTTGAGAGGCTTTTCAACCGCGGTAGTGCCCGTGTGTTCCTGCACGTCTTTCAGAAGAATCTGCTCGAGCCCTGCAGGGTCGTTTAGAAAATATGACTTGCCGTTGGCGAACTCGGCCACCTTCTCGAGATAGGCGCGGTTAACGTCCTGGCCCAGGCCGACGGTCGAGATGGTCACGTTGTTGGCGGCGGCTTCCTTGGAGAGCGTCAGGCTGTCGCCCTCTTCCGAAATGCCATCGGTGAGCAGCACGATGTGCTTATAGACGGCGTTCACATTGTGGACGCGATTGTAGGCTTCCTGTAATGCGGGCGCAATCTGCGTGCCCCCGTCAGGCGTAATCCCCGAGATCAGGCGCGCGATCAGCGACCGGTCCTCGGCCTTGCGCACCGGCACTGCCCACTGGAACGAGTTATCGAAGATGAGCACGCCGACCAGGTCGATCGGCCGCAGGTTCTGCACCACGCCGATGGACGCCGCCCGCGCGAGGTCCATCTTCTTGCCTTCCATGGACGACGATTTGTCGATGATGAGGATCACGCATGTTCCTTCAGGCGAGCGCGGAGGCGCGAGTTTCGCGGGGAATGCGCGCTCGATGGGAGTTTCCGGCGCGCCTTTTTTATCGATGTAAATGTTGCGCTCTCCGGCGATCCAGAGGATGCCGCCGCCATCCTTCTCGAAGTTCTCGATGCGCGCTTGGTCCGCGAGCGGAATTGCGTCCATGTTGATGTTGTTGAACACCAGCAGTTGGTAGTTAGAAAGGTCCTTGGGAACGTCGGCGCCGTTGCGGTCGAAGTCGAACTGGTTGGCTTCGAGGACGTTAGTCAGATGGACATCGGTACCAGCGGGATCCTGCGAAAGCAACAAGGCCCGGCCGCGCCGGACGGTTACGGCTTGTTCGAAACGGGCCTCACCCAATCCGGCGGCGGTGATCTTGCCGGCAAGGTCGAGCGCTCCGGAAGTATTCAGGCTGGCGCGAACCCGGACGTGATTCTGGCCCGGCGAGAGTTCCACCGGATTGTGCCCCAGGCTCTTGCCTTCGGCCGTGATTTCCACCGCAGCGTGGGTCACCGAGGGCGATTCGATGGTCAGGTCGACGGGAAACTTCTCCCCGCTGAAGACCTGACCCGGGAGCGAGACCGCGTCCAAGCGCAGGCCCGGTTGGGCGCGTCCATTGAGCGCGTACGTATCGATGGGAATGCCGAGTTGCTGTGCCTGCCAGGTGGCCCGCACGATGCTACCGGAGTTTTCGTTGCCATCGGAGATCAGGACGACGCGGCGGATCAGGCCGGCGGGAAGCGAGGCGACGGCTGCGCTGACGGCGCGCTCCAGGCTGGTAGCGCGTCCGGCATCGCCGGCGGTGCGCTGGAAGTTCCAGGCCTTGCCGTTCCGTTCGGATTTCAGCGGCTGCCGCGGATTGCGCGCGAACGGGATCATCTCGGTCACGTTGGTGCCGCGTGAAGATTCGATCTGGGTAGCGATCTCGGAGGCGCGCTGGAGATCGGCTGGAGTCACGCTGGCGGAGGTGTCGACGAGAACGGCGACGGCGACTTTGGTTTTTTGAAAGTCCAGGCGCGGCTCAGCGAGCGCCGTTACGATCAGCGCAACAGCCAGAACTTTAACAATCAGCCGAGGCTTCCCGGTCGTGCGCTGCCAGTCATACAGCAGCCAGGCAACCGGAGCCACCAGGAGGAAGAGCCAAAGAGGGTGGACAAACGCCATGATGCTGATTCCAGTGTGACAGACTTTGGGCGTCCGGTTCCGGGCGACCGATCAAATAGGCAGCGCGACGGCAGCGGCTCGTGCAGGCGATATACCAACGTCCAACCCTATCTGCCCGGTGTCCGACGCACTCCGAGGTACCGGTATTGTGAGCGCTCGGTCAGGTAACGGACGTAGTTGACTAACTGCCAGCGGTCAGTCTCCGATAGCTCGGTGCCATAGCCGGGCATGGGTGGATGGCCCGTGCTGATTTTCCAGAACAGCTCTCCGTCCTTGATCTTGCTCATCATTTTGACGTCGGTGAAGTCGGCGGGTTCTTTCGCAAGCGTGCCCGCTTCGGGGCCGGCGCTGTTTCCCTTGAGGCCGTGACAGGCGACGCACTTCTCAACGTACAGCTTTCCGACGGCGTCCATCTTCTCGCCGGTGAGCGAAACCTTATTCTTCAACTTCCTCGCCTCCGGCGGAGCATCCCAAACAGCCGACTGCTGGGCCAGGCAAATTGTCAACGCAACGGGAAGGAATAGCAAAGGCAAAGTACGGTACATAAAATCACTACTCTTGATTCAATTCATAGCACAGCTGTATTCGGAGCCCGCGCTAAACTGCTAGTTGGACGAGATGCCCTGCGACATGCGAGCAGGCCAAGGGCTACACGGCGGCGGTTTTGATGGGAAAACTACTTCGGTGGCGGAGTCGCGACTGCTCGCCGGAGCCGATTCCGTGTTCAGCCAGAACTACGCATTAAGTCCCGTCGTAAGATGGCATCTACTGAGCGGGTTTGTCCGCTACGCCGAAATCGTAGTAACCGATGAGCGGGGGACCGCCCAAGATATACTGGCCAGCTTGTAAAGGACTTTTCGGCGTAATCTCGACCGCAGAATCTGATATCCGCTTTATCTCGACGGCCTGGACTCGCTTTTCAGGCATCCAATCGTCCGTATTACGACCTTTCGACGCGCAGGGCCCACTGCATGTTTCCAACTCACGATGGTTCTTCTTGACGTCTATGCTGCCAATCATAACTACGGTCGGGTCGTAATTGGCAGGAACTGAAACACAAAACTTCGGACTTGGCTCCAACGTCAAGGCGGCTGCCGGGTTCTTGAAAGTAAGGATATTGGTAATACCCGCCCTGTTGTTGAATGGATTCTTGAGTCCTTCTTTAAAAGAAACTCCGTGCTCACCTCCGAGATGCGCAGCGATCACCATAGGTTTCCAGGCGGAGCCGTCCCAATAACTGGCGCCGAGCATTACAGTGCAGGGAGGCCGCTGTGACAGAGTCCCACCAGTTGGCGTTGGCCGGGCAACTACTGGCGGAGCGGCGGTGGACGAGGGCGTATTACCTGAGGTCGGCTCGGAGACACGGGTGAAATTCAGGGCCATCGGGCGGCCCTGCTTCCAGACTCCAGACAGAGACGTGCGGTCAGAGCTTATGACCCCGGTCCATTCGCCGTGCACGTTCGGCACACTGAAGCTGAGGGCCTGACCGTTGATGTTAATATCAGCGCACGGCAGCGCGAACAACTGTTGGTCTGGACTGTCCACACTAGCGCTGACACTACCGTCACTGCCGACGATGATATGCAACTTCACGTGAAGCGGCCGTAAGGACCCTACATAGTCTCCAGCGAAGTCGCGATTCTGTTGCGCGAAGCCAAGGTGGGCGGCCCACGCGCCGAGCGTGAGTAAAATGAAAAACGAAATACCAAGCTGATTGCACTTGTTGCAAATTGAGAATGTCATATTGAAGCCTCCATGTCAGTCAATCACTCTAACGGTACTAGCAGCCATTACTCTGTACGCCGCAATATTCATCAGTATCTTCCCCGTTTCGGAAGCGAGCTCTGCGCTTTAGTCTACTGAAGCGTGAGGAAAATGTTACTCTGCGTCGCTGCCCCGCCAACAGTTGCCTGTAAAGCCTGATCCCCGCTGCCTGCAGGCGGGACAACGACATTTAGCTGATACAATCCTGCCTCGACAATCCCCGCGAAGTTGACCGTAGCCGGCACGCCCCCAATCGTCACCTGCGGCAGCGTGATACAGGGCGCCGCGCTGGCCACGATCTTGCCTGCCGGAACCGCCGGGGTGGTGGGACCGAACCCTACGCCGTAGAGAGTCACCGTCTCTCCCGCCTGCACCGGACGCGTTGTGAAAGGGAAGGCGCCCGGCGGTCCGATGATGTCGTAGCCGGACCCGCTATTGCCGGGATTGCCTGGTGTCGCGACGCTCGCGGCCGGATACTTGCTGCTGATCAAGCTGAACGCGGGCGCGTATTGGCCGAGTGTCACGGTGGACGTCGCGGTACCACCACCGGTGGTTACGGCCACACTCACTATCCCTGTCGCCGTGTCATCCGGCGCCTGCAGATTGATCTGCGTAGGACTGACAAACCAGAGATACGCAGGCTTCGCATCGACCGTGACGCTGGTGCCGCCCAGCGATGTCGGGAAATTGCCGTTCCAGACGCTGGTGCAGCCGGCGAGGTTGGTCCCGTAAACCGACACCCAGGAACCGGTCTCGATGGTAGTTGCGGAACTGCCCGCGGGAACTACGCCTCCAGACGCGATAAAGGGCACGGGGGTGAGCATCCTGACGCCGGCGATGCTGGTGCTCGCGTCCACGACGTAGACCTGCCCGCAGTTGCCGGGCGCAATGCCGGCGGGGCGGTCCAGCATAGCGCTGGTGGCGAGTCCGCCGTCACCTGAATCGCCATCCGTGCCTGTGCCGGCCATGGTAGTGATGTTACCGTCGGGTGTTACCAGCCGAACGCGCGCGTCGTTAATCTGAGTGATGAAGAGGTCTCCGGCAGCGTCCACGGCGACATGCCACGGGCTGTCGATCCCTGCCTGGATAGCTGCCGCGCCATCGCCCGAGTTGTTCGCAGCGCCGTTCCCCGCGACCGTAGTGATAACGCCGGCAGAGACTTTGCGAATCCGATTCCCGTTAGCCTCGGCTATGTAGACGTTGCCTGCCATATCCACCGCAACGCCGAGAGGACGCGCAAGGCTCGCGCTGGTTGCGGGTCCGCCGTCGCCAGTCGCCTGACCACCTCCTGCGAGGGTGGTGATGAAGCCCCCGGAGATCTTCCTGATCACGTTGTTTTGACTATTGACTTGGGCAACATAGAGATTGCCGGCGGCATCGAGCGCCAGTCCGTAAGGCAGCGACAGGTAGGCGCCGGTGGCCGGTCCTCCGTCGCCCAGATTACAGCAGGGTGCGCCTCCGGCCACCGTGGTGATGATGCCCGTCGTATCTACCATGCGAATGCGCGAGTTCCCGAAGGCCGTGTCTGCGATGAAGAGGTCGCCTGCGCCGTCGGCCACGATTGCGAGTGGCGAGAGTTCGGCTTGTGTAGCCGGGACGTAATCGCCGACGCTGGTTCCTCCGCCGGCGACTGTAGTTATCGTGCCGTCGGGAGTTACTTTGCGAATCAGGCTGCCGGCGACAATATAGAGATTTCCAGCTCCATCTACGGTCGCATCGTAAGTGGGATTGCCGAGCGCTGCGCTGGCGGCCGGTCCTGCGTCACCTGTGCCAGCGTAGTAATAGGGATTCACGCCCCCGGCTACGGTCGTGATTGTGTAGCCGTGCGACTGACAGAAAGCCGGAATTATAGCTATTAGATAGACGAGAGCGCTCCTAATTATCCTGTGCATAAGTTCCTCCTGGGATGGAAAACTAAGATCGCGGCTTACTGGCCAGGCGCGAGTGTGTAGGTTATTTGGTCGTAGGGAATGTTGGTGGTGCCGTAATAGCTATAAAACGTGATCGTGTTTCCAACCTGGCTAACGCCGATTAAGATGCCTGCGCCCCAGACTCCCGGGCTGCCGCTGCCGAGCTCGCCATAGCTGTAAATTGGTGACGTTATATTGTATTTGCTGAGCTGCGCTGCTAAAGGGTTGCTCGCGATCGGCCCAGCGTACCAAGTCGCGTTACTTGGATAGGTGCCTTGAGCCGTCCCGGGGCCGGCGGTCAGAGTCCATAGCGTAGCACCGCCATTTGTGACACCCGGACCAGTTACGATTATCGTCGCCTTTCCGCCTAGAACCGTGCTCGGCCCAACATACGTACCCGCCTTGAAGCCACCCGTTATCAAAGTCGGTGCGGCGGAAATCTGCGGGTATCCAGTAGCGATTGTCAAATTGCCGTTGGCGTCGACGTTGAATTGCAATGTAGCGCTTAGATAGACAATGGCGCCAGACGACGTAACTACCGGGATCTGGGTCGCGGTGATCGTATTACCCGAACCGGTCAGAGTTGCCTGGTCGAATAATGCGTACGGCGGTTTTGGAGTTTGCGCGGAGGCAATAAACGCCCATACGGCTGTAAAGCAAATCAATAATGCAGTCGATCTCATTTGTAATCTCCTCTAGTGAATGCAAAGTTGCAATGCGTTTCTTCAATTGGTACGATCTTCGGAACGGCTACACGGTCTGAAACTACTAGCCCTCACAAGAGAATTACGGAAATTGAGTGGAAAAACCTTCATGCCATCCCCGCAAGAAGCAAGAAATGGCGAGCCGGCGGTAACTCCTGAGGAACGCCGTGCTGTCGATGACCTGTTTAGCCTCACATACGAGGAACTCCGGCGGATGGCAAAGTTTTGCCGCAAGGACGGAGCCGGCGGGGTTCTCAACTCTACGGGGCTGGTTCACGAAGCATGGCTGAAGTTGAAGGATTCGCCGCAACTCGCCTCTGTGTCCGTCCCACACTTCAAGGCGATCGCGGCAAAGGCGATGCGCCGGATTCTGATCGATGAAGCACGGCGGAGAAGTGCGAGAAAGCGAGGCGGCGCCGGAGACGTCAGCTTTGTACCACTCTCCGATGCCGCGGAACATGTGGTCTCCTACCATGAAGAATTACTCGCACTGGATGCGGCGTTAGACGAACTCGCGCGCGCCAGCCCCCGCCAGGCCCGGATGGTCGAAAGCCGATTCTTCGGCGGACTCGATGTGGCCGAAACGGCGGAATTGCTCGGCGTCTCAGAATCGGCGATGGAGCGCGACTGGCGAGCGGCCAAAGCCTGGCTGGCGGGCAGAATCCGCCCACACACACTTGGTTCACAAATGGAGTAGCGTCACATGGACAGTTCGCGTTGGGAACAGATCCAGGCCATTTTTCACCAGGCGGCGAAGCTTCCCGAAGCTGAACGGCAGGCATTTGCGCAGGCCGCATCGAACGGCGACGGCGAAGTAATGACCGAGGTGGTCACGATGCTCGAGGCTGACGGCCAGGGCGCATCATTACTCGATCACGACCTGCCTGAGGTCGCGCATCAGGTCATGGATCGACCAAACGCTCGGAACAATTTATCGAAAATTGGGTCGATTCGAGCGAGCCGACTCACTGCTTCACTCCGCCTTGGAACGGCGCAAGTCAGCGGGCGATGCGGACCAACCGGCAATCGCGGACGATCTGCTGGCACTCGGTCTACTGCGGACGGACCAGGCGCAACTCGCCGAGGCTGAGCGTCTGATCCGAGAGACGCTCGCCATCGATCAACGTCAACTTTCGCCAGCCGATCCGGCGATTGCAAGGGCGATGGCTGCTCTTGGGAGGGTGTTGAACGAACGGGGCGAATACGATAAGGCGATGGAGGTGTTGAATCAGGCTCTGCTGCTCCAGTCGGCACAGCGCGAGACGAATACCGATCTGGCGGAAATTCTAACCTTGCTTGCAGATGCGAACTTCTACCTGGGCCGATACGCAACATCCGATTCCCTGGACCGGCGGGCTCTGACAGTGGTCCAGCAATTGTATGGCCCACGGCATCCGCGTGTTGCGGGGGTCCTGATCGATCTGGGAAACGTCCAGATTCAGTTGGGGAACTATCCGGAAGCAGAGCAGCATTTTCGGCGCGCGCTGGCGATCGAGCAGGCCTGGTATGGAAAAGACCATCCGTTAAGCGCCAGAGCTGAGACCTATGTTAGTCAAGCGATCGGGTGGGAGGGTCGATACGAAGAGAGCCGCACTTTGCTGGAACACGCGCTCGTCGTAACCGAACAGGCCGACGGGAAAACGCACCCGCGTGTCGCCCTGGTGCTTAGCTCGCTGGGTGTGGCCGCCTCGCAAACCGGGAAACTGGATGATGCCGAGGCGGATTTTAGCCGGATGGTCGCGATTTACCGATCCGTGTATGGCGAGCAACATCAACTGACTGCGTTCGCGTTAATGAATTTGGCCTCGGTCTATACCAAGAAAGAAGAGTACCCGCGCCGAACAAGTCTTGAGGAATGTCGTTGAGATTTACGAACGGGTGCTACCGGCCGGACATTGGAACACAGCCATTGCCCACGTCAAATTGGGCAGGGCACTGGTAAAACAGAAGCGTTATCGGGAAGCGGAAGAGCATACCCTGGGCGCATACCAGGTTCTAGTCAAACAAGCCAACCCGTCACTCGATTACCTGCAAGGTGCCCGCGCCGATCTCGTCAGGATCTACACAGCCATTGGACCGCCGGAGAAAGCCACTGGGTTCCAGGAAGAGCTCGCGGCCAGTGAACCCAAGAAGGTTGCTGTAGCGAGCAAGTGACGGAGATGCCTTCATGCCGGGCGGGCTTACATGTACATGCCGCCGTTGACGTCGAGCACGTGGCCGGTGATGTAGCCTGCTTCCTCGCTGCACAGAAAACGCACTGCTGCGGCAATGTCCTCGGGCGCGCCCAAGCGCTTTAACGGGATGGTGGCCAGCAGTTTCTCCTTCAACTCCGCTGGGAGAATCGCAGTCATGTCGGTGTCAATGAAGCCCGGGGCGATGGCGTTTACGGTCACGGCCCGCGATCCCATTTCCTGCGCGATAGCTTTCGTCAATCCGATCAAGCCGGCCTTCGACGCCACATAGTTCGCCTGTCCCGCATTCCCCGACTCGCCCACCACCGACGAGATATTGACAATGCGGCCCCAGCGCTCTTTCATCATCCCCGGCAAGACCTGCTGGATGGCCAGAAATGCGCCTGTCAGATTGGTCTGGATCACCACGTTCCAGTCGTCGGGCTTCATGCGAAGCACCAGACCGTCGCGCGTAATGGCGGCGTTGTTCACCAGGATCTCGACGCGTCCGATCTCCTTGGCCCTGGCGAAAGCCGCCTTGATGGAGTCCGGAGAGCCCATATCGATTTCGATGGAATCCGCCAGTCCTCCCGTCGCTCGGATGGCGGCCGCAGTCTCTTCCAGTTTCTCCAGGTTGCGCGCCGCGAGGATGACGCGATGTCCCGCGCCGGCCAGCGCCATCGCGCAAGCCCGCCCAATTCCGCGGCTGGCGCCGGTGATGAATGCGATTCGGTTGGTCAAACACACATCATAATAGTTCTGGACTTCATTCTAAACATGGCCTACACCGATTTGCGCGACTTTATCCAAGCCCTCGAGAAGAATCATGAACTAAAGCGGATTCCCTTCGAGGTGGATCCGATCCTCGAGATCACCGAATTCGCCGACCGCGCCGTGAAGTCCGGCGGTCCGGCTTTGCTCTTCGAAAAGCCCAAGGGCTACGCGACTCCCGTGCTCATTAACGCGTACGCCAGTATGCGCCGTATGCAGATCGCGCTGGAAGTTGACTCGGTCGACGAGGTGGCGGCGCGCATCGTTGAGTTCCTCGAAATGAAGATGCCCGAAGGGCTCATCGGAAAGATCAAGATGCTGCCCAAACTGGCTGAAGTCGGCTCGTTCTTTCCCCGCATCGTCAGCAAGGGTGCCTGCCAGGAAGTGGTCAAAACTTCTGAGTTCTCGCTTTTCGACTACCCGGTCCTCCAGTGCTGGCCGGAGGATGGCGGGCGCTTCGTCACGCTGCCTCTGGTCTTCTCCCGCAACCCCGATACCGGTAAGCGCAACTGCGGGATGTACCGGATCCAGATCTACGACGAACGCACCACCGGCATGCACTGGCAAACGCACAAGCAGGGCGCCGAGCACTACCGGCGCATGAAGGCGGCGGGCAAGGAGACCAAAATGGAAGTCGCGGTCGCGATCGGCGCCGATCCCGCGACCATGTATTCGGCGATCCTGCCGCTGCCGCCCGATCTGGATGAAATGATGATCGCCGGGTTTCTGCGGTCGAGCCCGGTCGAAATGGTGAAGTGCAAGACCGTCGACCTGGAAGTTCCGGCCAACGCGGAGATTGTGTTGGAGGGCTACGTCGAATTCGGAGAAATGCGTACCGAGGGTCCCTTTGGCGATCATACCGGGTTCTATTCGCTGGCCGACGAATACCCCGTCTTCCACGTCACCTGCATCACGCAGCGCAAAGACCCCATCTATGCGACCACCATCGTAGGGCCGCCGCCTATGGAAGACTTCTACATGGGCAAAGCCATCGAGCGCATCTTTCTACCGCTGATGCGGCTGCAGCTCCCCGAGGTCCGCGACATCTGCATGCCGGCCGAAGGGATCTTCCATAACCTGATCCTGGTGGCGATTCGCAAGTCGTATCCCGGACACGCGCGCAAGGTCATGAGCGCTATCTGGGGGCTGGGGCAGGCGATGTTCAGCAAGTGCATTGTGGTGGTGGATGAGGACGTGGATGTGCAGAACGTCCGGGAAGTGGCGTGGAAAGCCCTGAACAACATCGATCCCGAGCGGGACATTCAGTTCACGCTGGGCCCCGTCGATTCGTTGGACCACGCCAGCCGCCTGCCGAACTTCGGCTCCAAAATGGGTGTCGACGCGACCCGGAAGTGGCCCGGGGAAGGCTTCACGCGCCCTTGGCCGGGCGTCATTGAGATGTCACCTGAAGTGAAGCAGCGGGTCGACCTGCTGTGGAAAAAGGCTGGGTTGTGAAGAGGCGAGCCAAAGAGCGGTTGCTGCGCAGCCGGGGCAGACCACAAAAAGCGATGGTCTACCCTACGGTTTGCGGCGCAGCGCGTCTGCTACGGGTTGATGCGGGCTTGTACGGAAACGTCGCTTCGCGTCGCAAATAACAGATTTGACGGAAGCCGTGCCAGTCCGTAGCCGATATGAAAATTCAACGGCTTGGGACCGGCTGTCTCGTAAGCGCTCCTGAGATCCTTCTGTTCCAGCCAACTGAACGGACGGATCGGCTTTTGATAGTTCCCGTATAGCTGTACGTGCCAGGGCGGGTCAGTGTACAAGTGGTAGGGCAGACCTGAGTCATCCTGCAGCACTGCCGAACTCCCGTTCAGCACCAACTCCCGAATAATCGAGAACTCCGGGCGGTGGGTCATGTAGGACGTCGCCTTGAAATAGGTCGTCATGCCTTTCAGTTGCGGGACGAACGCGGTAAATCCTTTATTATCTTTGAGATGATCGTCCGCGATGTTGGTCGAGAAATAATACAGCCGGTGGACGGCCTGGGTGGCGTCGTCGACAAAGTCTACCTCTACACCGCGGTTCGCCAGCTTGGGTGCGCCGGGCGCCGTGACTGCCTCCCGCTCGACCACCTTGCCGTTATCGTCAATCCTGACATAGCGGTAACCCAGGATGGTATGGTTGGTCCGCACCAGCAGGTGGATAATCGGCTGGAACAGCCCATCTGTGACCTGTCCGCGGAACTGGCGGTCCATGTACTGAGTAATGAAGAAGCTACGGCCCAACACGTCGTTGACGGTGTTCCGCTCCGCCGCCAGTTGTTCCGCGAGGCTCTTTTTCTTCTTAAACTGGTTCGGAGTCGGCAGGGTTCCGGGCGGCTCCAACCCGACCATGACGTAGGTGGAGTTGTACGGGAAGAAGACATTCATCATCAGTGCGTCGGGACCACTGAACGGGTAGAACAGCGTCGATTTTCTGACCTTGTCGCTGTTGAGCTCTTTCACCTGGAAATCCCGCATGGCCGTCAGGCCCGAACTCTCGGTCTTGGACCACATGTGGTCGAGATCCGCTTTGTGGACCTTCCAGGCTTCATCCTTCTCCAACTCGTTGAAGGCGCTACCTTCTTTGCCCGGTAGTCCGGCCAGGAAACGAGCGGCGTCGTTGGCTTCCCGGGACCGTGGGGCAGGGTCAGGGAAGGGGGTCGTTACGACGTGGGCCGGCGCCGGATCCGTTTTCGCTGCGTGACCGCAGGAGGCTAGCAGAAATGCCAGTAAGATGACCGATTTCTGATGAATGCAGGGATTTGAGTGCAACACAGATTGTTCCGATTTCACGTGATTAAAAAGAAGGTTCTCGTTCAAAGTATACGCGTGGGTCACGTTACAAGCGTGGATTTTAACCTCAACTTAATCGCCGGGCTTTATGGAAGGTCGGAGGACCCCATGAGGGCGAAGCGTCAACCCAAATTGTGTTGTGTATTGCATTCCCACTGGCCCAAGCCCGAAAACATCTGTACAAACGCAAGCCCCTCGTGATATCGTGCTGCTCAACACTGGGTGAAGCGTCCGGATAGGGGACTCTTTGGGAGGACGTTGACCCTAGTTCAATTGAAGGGATGAAACCATGAATGCTGTTTACACAGTTGTGATTGCCGGGCTGTTGCTTGGCCCGGCGGCACATGCCAGTATCATTACCTACGACGCGAATCTAACCGGTGCAGCCGAAATCCCGCCAACCGGTTCGCCAGGCACCGGGTATGCGACCGTGACGATCGACACTATCCTGAACACGATGTTCGTATCGGTATCGTTTTCGGGTTTGGAAGGGGGAACAACCGCGTCCCATATTCATTGTTGTGTTGTGCCTCCGGGAAACGCGGCAGTGGCCACCCAAACGCCGACTTTCATCAATCTGCCGCTAGGTGTAACCAGCGGCAGTTTTACCCAACTTCTCGATCTAACCCAGGCTTCGAGTTATAACCCCGCCTTTGTGACGGCGGAGGGCGGCACCGTGCCAAGCGCCGAGGCTGCGCTGTTGGCTGGAATCGCGGCGGGGGACTCGTACCTGAATATCCACACCACCGTTGATCCTGGCGGCGAGATCCGGGGGTATCTGGTCCTTGCTCCGGAGCCTGCCACCTGGGTTATGGCAGGGCTCGCGCTGATCGGTCTGGTTGTACGCCGACGCTCTAACTCCCGAATCTAGAATTACTTCAACTATCTCCAACGAAGGGCCGCCATCCTGTTCGGGATCGGCGGCCCTTCTCTTTTAGCGTCACCGGCGATGCACTGGTATCCTAGAGAATTACCCCCCAGAACACAATTCATGTCCTTTCACGATTACGACGCCGCACTGCACCGCGCTCTCGAACTTTGCGGGGTCCAACCGGACTATTGGGACATTTTTGGCCACCAGCGATACGCGACACAGGAGACTAAGACAGCGATCCTGGGCGCGCTGGGCATCGACTGCACCACTCAGCAGACTCTGGAACAATCCATCGAAAACAGGCTGCTCTCGAAAGTCACCCTGGTGCTTCCGCCGTGCGCGGTGGTGGGAGCTTCCGGAACCGTCGATCTCCACGTTCCTATCGAGAACCGGTGCGACCTGCTTCAGACGCAAGTTCATTGGGAGGACGGAGCCGTTACCTCGGCTGAAATCCCGCTCAACGCCCTGACCCGGACCGCCGAGATTGGAATCGGCCCCCGGCGCTGGGTACATCTTGCCATCCCGGTTTCAGTACTCTGCAACGGTGAGGTCCGGCTGGGTTACCATCGCGTGACTGCCCGGCTCTGCGGCCAGACAGCGGAAATGTGGCTGATCGGCACGCCTGACCGCGCCTGGCTACCGCCCGCTCTCGAAAACGGAGCGAAATCCGCCGGACTCGGCGTGCAGCTCTACGGCGTCCGCAGCGAACGCAACTGGGGCTGCGGAGATTTTAGCGATCTGCGGGAGGTAGCAGGATGGGCGGCCGCGCTCGGCGCATCCTTTATTGCGCTGAACCCCCTGCATGCGATCCACAACCGGCGGCCGTTCAATACCAGCCCCTATCTGCCGTTCAGCCTGCTGTATCGCAACTTCCTGTATCTCGACGTCGAGTGTCTGCCCGAGTTTCAACAGTGTCCCCGGCTGCGGCGCGCTTTTGACAGCCTTGCCGTGCAAAACGAACTCGCGGCGCTGCGAGCCTCCGACCTGGTGGAATACGAGCGCGTGGCGGGACTCAAGCTACGTTTCCTCCGCTACGGGTTCGTCTACGGCATTCGCCACGGCATCATCGACCGTGCGGCACTCCGTCAGTGGATCGAAGGCGAGAGTGACGGTCTCAACCGCTTTGCCACGTACTGCGCCCTGGACGAACACCTGCACCGCCGTAATCCCGATCTTTGGATCTTTCCCCAGTGGCCGGAGGAATACCAGCATCCCGACTCGCCGGCTGTCGCCGAGTTCCGCCGCAAACATGCGCGCAACATCGAGTTCTACTGCTATCTGCAATGGCGCATCGACCAGCAGGCCGGCGCTGCACAAGCGGCGGTCCGGGAGGCCGGCGTACCGATCGGTCTGTACCATGACCTTCCGCTGGCCACCGACCGCTACGGCTGCGAACTCTGGGGACATCGCGAGTATTACGTGAGCGGCTGCCGCGTCGGGTCGCCCCCGGACGATTTTTCGCCCAAGGGCCAGGATTGGGGATTCCCGCCGCCTGACCGTGCACAGCACAGCGCCAGCGGTTACCAGCACTATGTCGCCACTATCCGGGCCGCGGTCCGGCACGGAGGCGCGCTGCGCATCGACCACGTGATGCGCCTGTTCCGTCTCTACTGGATCCCGGATGGAGTGGACGCGAGTTGCGGCGCATATGTCGGCGACAACTGGGAGGACCTGATCCGCATTCTGGCGCTGGAGAGCGTGCGGGGCCAGTTCTTCGTAGTGGGTGAAGATCTGGGCACCGTGGAGCCGTGGGTGCGGGATGCGCTGGCCCGATTCCGCATCCTGAGCTACCGGCTGCTGTATTTCGAACGCGGCGAATGGGGCCGGTTCAAGCTCCCGAGAGAGTATCCCGAGCAGGCGTTGGTTTCCACGACCACGCACGATCTGGCGACGCTCGCCGGCTTCTGGAGCGGCGCGGACATCGCAGCGCGCCGCAATGCCGGGGTCCTGGATGACGCCGGATATCAGAGTTCGATGGCCGGCCGCGCGCAGGACAAGCAACGTCTGATAGAAGCGCTGCGCGGGACCGGACTTCTCCCGGATGGTGATTTTACGCAATGGTCGGACCAGGTGCGCGATGCGTGTCTCGCGTATCTTGCACAAGCCCCCGCCATGCTGCTGGCCATCAACCACGAGGACCTGAGCGGGGAGCCTTTGCAACAGAATCTCCCCGGCACCACGGCGCAGTATCCCAACTGGAGTCGCAAGATGGCTAAGAGTCCGGCTGAAATGACCGCCGATCCCGCGACCGCGTCGACACGGCAGTTGTTGCAGCGTACCGGGCGGGTGTAGCTTCTGCTGAAAAAAGGAACTATGCGCGCGCCCGTGAGAATGTGAGAGAAAATCTTCTTTTGTGGTCTGCAGGTGATGAGCCGCGGGCCAGCGCGCGGCTCACGAGCGCGGGATGAAAACCGGCAGGCACACGTAGCACAGTCCTTAGCCTGTTCGCCGTTTTTCAACGGTGTTGATCCTTTTTGCGGCTTGCCGCTAAACGAAGCTGCCTCGTTCTCGCGCCTGATGGTTTCTCCGCCTTCGCGTTCAGCCTGTCCGGTCGGCACGAAGCGCGAGAAGAAGCCCAAAAGCCGAAGCCGTCCTTCCGAGCCCGCCAAACGCAGCTTCCGCGCGTTCTTTCTTCGACCGGGTGGTACCGCCGGGCGGAGGAACGCCAACCCCCATGCTGGCAGTTACCGCGATTTCGTGACACAGTTAGTATCGAGGAGAAAAGATGATCCGCGCAATTTCAGTAAGGCGAAGAACGTTCGTTGGTACGGTTTTCTCAGGCTTGGGAATTACCGGCTTGAGCGCCCAGTCGCCCAAGCCCAAGGTTGGCAGCACGCCCATGCGGACGTTCGGCAGGACTGGCGTAAAACTTACAGTCATCGGCCAGGCCGGGTCGCGTCTGGCCCTCCTCCGGACCAAAGAGCGAGCGCGCGTCCAGGTGAAGCACGCTTATGATCTCGGCCTGAACTACTTTGATTGCGCGCACGCCTACTGGGATGGACATTCCGAAGAGGTCTATGGCGATGTCCTTGCAGACGTGCGCAAGGAATTATTCATCACCACCAAGACCACGAAGCGGACCAGGCAGGAAGCCGAGAAAGAGCTCCACTTATCCCTAACCGCGATGAAGACCGATTACCTCGATCTCTGGCAAATGCATTCGATCCAGGAGCAAAGCGATATCGACAAGATTTTCGCGCCGGGCGGGGCGATTGAAGCTTTCGAAGCTGCCAAAAAGGCCGGCAAATGCCGCTACCTGGGTTTTACCGGCCATTACGATCCCGGGATTCACTTGGCGATGCTCAAGGCGTATGACAAGTGGGATTCGATTCTGATGCCTCTTCACGCGGCCGACCCTTCTTATTTAAGCTTCGAAAAGAACGCGCTCCCCGCCGCAGTCGAACGCGGAATCGGCATTCAGGGGATCAAGACTTTCGGCAACGCCTTCCTGCTTCGCGTATTGAATGCCGAAGAGTGTCTGCGCTATGTGCTCAGCCTTCCGATTTCCTGTACACCAGTTGGCTGCAGCACTACCGGGCAGTTAGACGACGATGTCAGGTTCGCTGCGGCGTTCAAGCCTTACACTGCCGCGGAGATGGACGAACTGCGAACCCGCGCCGTGACCGCTGGACCGGGTGGGGCGAAAGGTCCGGCTCTCGAATACTGGAAGCGGAATACGGACGCGTCATAGCCTCGTCAGTAGCGAGTCCGTCATTTCTTATCGAACTCCAGATTCGACGAGAAGAACGGTAGCATCTTCATCTCCACTCGTTCGGCCACATGATTGGTGTGGTTGCCCTCGTACAGCTCGTAGAAGTGCGCGATGCCATAAGCGGTGAGCATGCCATCGAGCGTGGTGACGGTGCGGGCAATGGCATTATCCTGCGTGCCTGCATCCATGGCGATGGCATGCAGACGCTTCAGGTTTGGCACATACTGGTCCACCATCGCGAGCGGCGCATTGGCGTTCCACTTGGCGACGATCTCGGGCCGCACTTCCCCGTCTTTCGCCGGCAAGTCCAGATACAGCGGCGGGTTTCCGGGGTTGGGCGACCACGCCGCCGCCGAGGCCAGCGCGGCCTTAGTGCCGAAATCGGCTTTGGCGATGTCTTCGGGCGTGAGCACCTTCTCCGCCGCAGCCATGCGGGCCGGATCCGGTTGGCCGGGCAGCATGCAACACGGGCTTAGCGCATAGATGCTGGAGAAGGCGTCGGGATGCCGCATGCCGATGCGCACCGTGCCGTACCCGCCCATCGAATGACCGGCCAACCCGCGGCTGCGAACCGAGGCGATCGTGCGGTAATGGTGGTCGATATAAGACACCAGTTCGTTGGCGATAAAGCCCTCCCAGTCGCCGGTGGTCGCGGAGGTCGAGTACATGCTCCCCTGGTAGCGCGTGAAGGCGTTCGGCATCACCACGATCATCTCGCGCGTGTTGCCGCCGGCCAGCGCTTTGTCCATCACCGCGGGAACGTTGATGAAGTGCTGGTTAACGCCCCACCAGTTGTCGACGTTATCGGTGAAGCCGTGCAGCAGGTAGACCACCGGATATCGACGCGCCGGCGCAGTGCCGTAGCTGGGCGGAAGGTAGACGGCGACATCGCGGTCGGGCGAGTCGCCTTCCAGGTTGCCCTCGAGTCCCTGGCCGTGGACCACGATGCGCTCGACGGTGCCGTGAGGCACCTGCGCGAGAGCGGCGGCCGACATCATCAGGCCCGTCGCGTATCTAAGAAGACACGGTTTCATGACCAAATCAGTATACTGCCAATCGTGGAGTAAGCCTTTTGGCCTGCTCTTGTCGGGTAGGCGGTGTCGCCTGGCTGGCAGTCTGCGTCGCCGGCCTTTAGCGCTTGTCAGAGAATAACTACGCCATTCCGGAACCGTTTGCTTACGCGCGCGGCTCAGTACCGCTGAATCTGAGCCGCGACCGTCAGAAGCTGTGAAAAAATCGAAAAGCACCGGAACGCCAAGAACTGGCTCGAAATCGGCCTCACCAGAGGCGCCAGGACGCGTTCCGCGGGCGAAAAATGGAAAAATGAAGTTACCATGACCGGTATTCCGCAGTCTCCCCGAAAATGGAAATCGGATGTCCCTCGCTATGTCCGGAGTGCCCGGAGGCGGCCGAATGTTAAATGACCAAACCAACCCGAGATCTCGTAATACTCTTCCTCTGAATGAGTTAGATTACACTCTCTTTCGCCTTTTGATCGCCATGACGCTTCAGGCGACTGGCAAATGATTTCTCTATGCCGATTTGCCAAAGAAGCAGTATTTCAGGCGACTAGTCTTTGAACGATTTCTCAACTCCGAGGAACTTTGCCGGTTAGTTGACGCAGCAGTTGAAAGGCTGCTATAACGGCTGTAAACCGAGTTAGTTCTCAAGAAACTGCGTTGCTTCTGAAAGGAGCACTTTTGTGATCATCAATTCATGGCAACGGGCAGGGCTTTGGACTGTCGCGTTTGTCATCGGAACGTTTTGTGTCTCGGCTTCCTACGGTCAGTCGGAAGCGATCAACGGCTCCATTCGCGGGCGTGTCACCGACCCGGCGAATGCGCCGATTTCGCAAGCCAGCGTCAAAATCGAAAACACTCAGACGGGCCTTTCGAAAACGTCGGCAACGGCCGAAGACGGCTATTACGTTTTCCCCAATCTCCCGCTAGGTTCCTACACTGTTACCGTGCAGAAGGAAGGCTTTGAGTCGCAGCGCCATACCGACGTCGTGCTCGATGCCGGTACGGAAGCCAGCATTGATGCTCAACTGAAGGTGGGTGCGGTGGCGACTTCGGTCGAAGTCACCGGCGGCGCGCCTATGGTCGAGCCTTCGCGCGTGAGCACGGGCAGAACCATCGCTTTTGCGGAAACTGACAATTTGCCGCTGACTTCCCGCAATCCGTACAATTTCATACTGTTTCAGCCGGGCGTTAGCGGACACCCGAATCCGGAACTCGGCATCCCGCGCCTTCTGAATACCAACGGGCTTCCCGACCGCGTCAATTATCAACTCGACGGTGCGGTCGACACTGAGACGGACCGCTATGGTCTGCGGCTGTTCGCTATCGCCGACAGCTACGTAAGCGAAGTGCAGGTGGTGTCCAACAGCTTCACACCGGAGTTCGGCAAGATCGCGGGCAACATCTTCAACGTGATCACCGGGTCGGGCAGTAATACGTTTCATGGTGACGTGACTTATATCGGCCGGCCGCTCGACTTAGTGGCGCGTCCGATCCTTGCCACGCCGACTACCCTGCTTCCTGTCGCCAATGATTTCGCGGCGCACGCGGGCGGCACCATCATCAAGAACAAGTTGTTCTACTTCGGATCCTATGAGCACGTGAAACGGAGCGTGCCCTCGCCGGTTACGATTGTTCCGGCGAACGCCGCGCTGATCGGTATCCCCGCCGACCTGCTGACCAATCCTCCAGCCGTGGAGCATGCCCAGTGGGTCGACGTCCGGTTCGATTGGGTGATTACCGAAAAGCATCAGTTCTTCGTGCGCTACAACTATTTCCGCAATCAGTATCCGTTCAATACCGCTGACGGTGGCCTGAACGCTCTGAGCGTCGCGGCAGATTTCCGCGATCGTGCGCATGTGCTCGGGGCGCAATTGCTCTCCTCGTTTTCTCCCACGATACTGAACGAACTCCGCTTCGGCTGGCCCTATCGCAACGAGCAGCACATTCCCGACGCACTAACCGGGACAGGGCCGCAGATCAGCATTAGCGGTATTGCCAATTTCGGCGGCAGCATCAGCACGGGCGATCGTTTTCAGGAAAAGGTGCCCAATCTGAACGACAACTTCACGGTCGTCAAAGGGGCGCACACCTTAAAGGCGGGCTTCGGGTTCCAACAGAATCTCGACGTGCAGGCCGGCGACATTTACACGCAATACGTCTTCCCCACCATCGCGGCGTATCTGTCCGCGGAATCCGGCGCGACGCCGTACTCCTATACGACTTTCAATGCGAGCGTGGGCCAGCCTGGCGCATGGTATCACTCGTTCTTCTGGGACTTCTTCCTGCAGGATAGCTGGCAGGTGACTCCGAAACTGCTGGTCAGCGGCGGGGTCCGGTACGATAAGTTCTCTGGACCGTCGGGCGATCCGAACTACCAGCTCGCCTACTCCCAGCACTTCCATACTCCGAGCGGCGATTTCGCGCCGCGCCTCGGCATCGCGTGGTCGATCGATTCCAAGACCGTGCTGCGCGTCAATTCCGGCATCTTCTATGAGGCTCCGCCGACCAATCTCTGGTACAACGCGCTGTATAACGACGGCGGGTCCGCCTCCTACATCGCGTCGATCTCGGCCACGACTCCCGGCGCTCCGCCCTTCCCAACCGCGGTCGTCAACGGCTCGCTGCCTCGCTCGGCGTCGACGCTCTACACCATCACGCCGAATTTCAAAGACGGCTATGGCATTAACTCCAGCATTCAGATCTCGCGGCAGTTGACCACCAACGATGCGCTGACGGTCGGATACGCCAACACCGGCGGCCGGAATCTGGAGTACCTGCGCAACATGAACCTGATCAACCCGGTTCGCTACCTTGCCGACGGCCGTCCGGTATATGGACCCGCCGGTCCGGCTACGCGGGCCAATCCGATCTATAACAACATTGCGCTGCAGGACATCGGCGACAACAGTTCGTATAACGCACTGATCGTGAACTACCAGCACCGCATGGCCCATGGCCTGCTCGTCAACGCGTCTTATACGTGGTCGCATTCCCTCGACGACGCGCCGGAAGCCAACAGTTACGATCAGGGCTCCGTGTTCATCTCGGACCCGACCGACCGGAACCGCGACCGCGGCAACTCCGCCATCAACCGGCCCAACTCTTTCACTCTGAGCACCGTCTGGAATCCCATCGCCAAACTCGACAATCGTATCTGGAACTATCTCGCCAATAACAATCAGCTCACGCTCCTCGCCAATCTCTCGTCAGGGGATGAACAGAACATCACGGCGAACGCTGTCCTGAATGGCGACAGTCTCGCTGCTTCCGGCTCCGGCGCCGCTACCCGTCCGCTCTTTATCGGCCGCAACACCCTGGCCACGCCCGCGGTTTACCAGTTCGATATGCGCTACACGCGAACTTTCTTCAAGCTATGGGAACGCTTCCAGCCGAAGTTCTTCATTGAGGCGAATAACATTTTCAACCACCCGAATATCACCACGATCAATACCACCGCGACCGTCAACTCAACTACCGGCGCCCTGGTTACTAACCCGACCCTCGCGCCTGTTTCCACACTTCTCGAAGGCCGCATCGTGCAACTGGGAGTGAGAGTTGATTGGTAGTGCACACCCAAGATAATTCACGCTTTCCGGCGGCTGTTTATGCCGACACCGTTTTATCGGTTAATTTTCGCGATGCGCAGCGGCACTTTCTGGATGCGCTGATCGAGATCCACTATGCGCACACGTTGATGCTGGCGCGAAAGGAGATCATTCCGGAGGCGACGGCGCAAGGCTGTATCCGCGGGTTGGATGAGCTCGATCGCGGCGCGCTTTCCAGCGTACCCTATGACGGGAAAACGGAGGATCTCTTTTTCTTCGTGGAAGAGGCGCTGGAGCGCTTGTGCGGCAGAGTGGTTGCAGGCTCGATGCACACGGCGCGAAGCCGCAACGACATCGATATCACGCTGTACCGTATGTGTCTGCGGTCGGAGATTCTCTCCATCGTCCGCAACCTGAGCGCGGCGCGCGAAGTTCTGCTCGGGATCGCGCGCCGTCATCTGGCTACTCTGATGCCGGCCTATACGCACACGCAGCCGGCTCAGCCGATCACCTTCGCCCATTATCTGCTGGCGGTGATCGAACTGATGGGCCGCGACGAACGCCGCTTGCAGGCCGCGTACGCCACGGTGAATCGGAGCCCTCTCGGCGCGTGTGCCATTTCCACGACCGGCTTTCCGATCGACCGCGAGTTTACCGCGGACCTGCTCGGATTCGAAGGTCTGCAGCTCAACTCTTACGGCGCCATCGCGGCGACCGACTACCTGATGGAAACGGCGGGCGCAATCTCCACGGCGATGGTGAATCTGGGCCGCGTCACGCAAGATTTTCTGTTGTGGTGCACGGCTGAATTCGGGCTTCTGCGGCTGTCGAACGCATGGGTGCAGATCAGCAGCATCATGCCGCAGAAGCGCAATCCCGTGCCGTTCGAGCATGTGCGCGTGCTCGCGAGCAAGTCGCTCGCGCAGGCCCAGGGTATCTTCACCTGCCTGCACAACACTCCGTTCGGCGATATCAACGACGCTGAAGACGATCTGCAGCCACTCGTTTTCGCTGCTACCGGCGATGCGATCCGCGCCATCGGCTTGTTTGCCGGTGTCATGGGCGGATGCGAAGTCATGACAGCGAGGATGGCCGAACGCGCCGCGTCGGATTTTCTCACGGTCACTGAATTAGCCGATACGCTGGTGCGGCGCGAGGGCGTGAGCTTTCGTGAAGCGCATCATCTGGTGTCGGACGGTGTGAAAGAGCTCAAAGGAAAGTATTCCGCCGCGGCGATGGTCGACGCGGTCGAGACGCTGGCCCCTTCGCACTTCGGCCGGCCGCTGCGGACTTCGCGAGAAGAACTTCTGGAAGCCCTGGATCCGAGGCACTTCGTAGATATCCGGCGCGTGCCTGGCGGGCCAGCTCCGGAAGCGCTGCGGCCGGCGCTCGAAGAGGCGGAAGCGCATCTTGCCGAGACGCGACGGTGGACGCAGGCAAAGTCTGAAGCCCTGGAAGCGTATCCCAGCCGTATCAAAGACTTCTGCCATCGCTTGCTGGGCGATTAGCCGGTTATGCCGAGCTCGGCATAACCGGCCAATCCTCGTGCCCGCGCAGCGTTAACTCATTTGGAATGTGGCGCGTGCAGAGATTGGACCAGATAAACGCTTTGAAAACGGCCAATCTATTCATTTTTAATCGCTTACGCTGAAATTTCGGAGCGAACAGATTGGCCGTTTTAAAACAGTTTTACGTCCAAGTGGCTGTGCCAATGCGGTTGCCGGATGCTGGCCGACGTGCGAGGACCTATCCGGCTGTCGCCCTTCCTTTGTCCGAGCGGCCGACCGCCCGCTCGGAACGACCACATCCGCGCGTAGCCCGCAACTCACCCGCATCTCACAAGTTCTTGTTTCCGGGTCATCCGTCGTCTTGGCCATTGGCGGCGTGTTCGCACCCTGCGACAATGTCATCAAATCGGCTTCGCCCCCCGGGCGCTCTCCTCGGTTGGCAGGATACAAATACCGGAGTCTCAGAGGAAGTCCCGAGCGTGATGGGACGATGGCCACGGGGATTCGTTGGATGTTCAACTCCTCGGGGAACATGAGCGCACATGGCGTCCCACTGCAGCGTTGGGCTGTAATGCCGTGGGACTCAAGGCGGCGATATATTGTGGCCTCACGAGCCGGTGCGGTGCGGCTCCTGGCTTAGTACGCCATACAACCAAGCCTTGGCCTTGTCCCAATCGCGCTTAACCCTAATAGGCGTGATTCTCAGAATTTCCGCGGTTTCCTCGACGCTCAATCCTCCGAAATAGCGGAGTTCCACAACGCGGGCCTTCTGCGCGTCGATCCTGGCCAGAAACTCCAGGGCCTCGTTCAAGGCCAGGATCTCGATTCCCCGGGTTTCCGCACCGACCAGCACGTCATCGAGGGAAACGCGCTCAGCGTGGCCGCCGCGCTTGACCGAACCCCGGGTGCGTGCGTGGTCGACCAGGATTCTCCGGAAGATTTGCGAACACAGGGCGAGAAAGTGAGCGCGGTTTTCGCACTGAATGCACCCTGCCCGAATCAGTTTGAGATAGGCTTCGTTGGCAAGCGCGGCCGATTCGAACGTTTGACCGTCACGCCGGCCAAGGTGCCGCCTCGCGATTCGCCTCAGTTCCGGGTAGACCGCGGACATCAATCTGGGGAGCGCTTGCTCATCGCCGCCGCCCCAGGCCGCGAGTAATGTGCCGATATCCGAAGGCCCTACGAGGCTCATACTCTCGCGTAATCGTAACAAAAATTAGCCGGGAGCTGTACTTTCCTGCCACCGATTCCGGAATAAGAGCAGGAGGTATTTTCCACAATGACAAAACTCAGAACCTTTTCCATCACAGGTTTTGCGGCCGCCGTGCTTTGCATGCTTGCCGCACCACATCCAGCGGCGGCACAGGAGGGGCAAAAAGGACAAATCCATGTGCAGAAGGTTTGTCCGACCACCCCTCCCGCCACTTTCACCGGCGCCCCCGGTAGTTATTGCACGATCACCATTTCCGATCTCGCGGCGCTTCCGGCTAACGTCACCAGAGTTTACTATGATGAGCCGAGCACGATTCCGATCGGTCCGGTAGGCTTCCTCGACAGCAAGGTTGTCGTCTACGTGGCAACCGGAAACTGGGCGACCGGCCGCTGCACAGTTGATTGGTCGACTGGCCTGGGCCTGTGCAGTGTCTCTGACGGGGTAGGTCCGCTCGCCGGGTTCAGCGCCCGAATCGATGTCCGGATCGATTTCATGACGGGAACCACTTACTGGGACGGGACGTACAGCTTCAATCCGCTGCCACCCCGGTAAAAGACGCCGGCATTCACGCTCAAGGGATCGGGATACGGTATAGATTTCGTTGTACCGCGCCCCGGTAATACGCATACACGTCGGCCGACGGACCGAGCGCGAGCCTTGGCGCATCGATTGGCCGCACGCCGGGCAGGCGGGCTAGTTCCTCGTCGGAATGAAACCCGCCTTCCCCTACTCGCGGAAGCACTTCACCCGCGTGAAGAGGAATGATATAGCTCCGGGCGGGATCGAACGCTCCGGAGATGGAAAAAGCGGTTCCATTCGAAGCCCACGTTGCCGCGGAGGCAACGGCCGCGATCGCAACGGGCGGCCCGCCGTCCAGGGGGAACATCTGAACTGCCGCCGGTCCGTTACCGGGCAAAGGGGCCCACGCGGAAACCCAGCGTCCATCGGGCGATACGGCATTCAATATCAGCACGGATTGATCGAAAGCTTTCCGGAGCCCTGTGCCGTCCTGTCGGACGCGATAGACATTTCGGGCGTCCTGAGGATGAGAGTCATCGCGGAGGCGGAAAAATACTTCTCCGCCAGGGCCGAATCTTGGTTGTGTTCCCTCGACGCCTGGAATCTGCCTGGGCGGCGAACTTCGGTCGAGCGGCCCCGTCCAAATTCGCGGCTTCCCCACGGTGTCCGCAATTTCCATCGCAATTCGTTGCCCGTCGCGAGAAAGGTCGTAATCGAACCCGGTAATACCGCGGAACAACGGCTCGGACTGTCCGGATTTCAAATCGGCAAGTCGCAGCTCGCCGAGGTCCCGATAGAATGCAAACTCGGTTGGCGGTTCTTTCACGATCCGGAAGATCAGCTTCCTGCCGTCCGGCGTGAATCTCGGATCCGCGGCATTGCCTTCAACCGCCACTTGCCGATCTCCGTCCTTATTGTGTACCCACAACGAAGCGTTTGCCAGGGAAACCGCTGTTACCAGCGATTTGCCGTCGGGTGAAATCGCCGTGCCTTCTTCCTCGGTGGGACCCGACGTGATCTGCTCCGGCGTTCCGTCGGGAAAGCGCTGACGCCAGATGTGATTCCCGCCGACGGCATTGGATGTCATGTAAATCCATTTGCCATCCGGCGACCAGCCGCCGGTGGTGCAGCCACCATCGGAAGGGCCAACCTGACGGCCTCTTGAACTGCCGTCCGCGGGCACGACGCGGCAAGGAAGCCACGCGTGATCCTCGTCCATTTCTACCAGCAGTACCCACTTCCCATCGGGCGACAAATAGGACCGATGGACCATGTCCGGTTCAGCCGCCGGGACGTAAACATCGCGTTGGCCGATGCGGTTTTCGTCAGCCGACACAAGCTTCATATGAACGCCCGTCACGATCTCGGAAAACAAGAGCTGGCGAGGCCCGGCCCAAACCAATCCCGAAGCGTTCCTGAACCATTGTTGCGGCTCCCCACCGAGCACCGGAACCGTCCACGTATCCCAGTTAAACTCGGGGCCGATGATTGTGTACGCCACTCGCGTTCCGTCCGGGGAAAAAACCGGGCTCATTTTCAGCAGGGAGTCATGAGTCAGTTGCTTCGGCTCGCCGTCGGGCAGGGGTTTGACGTAGACTTGCCCGGCTCCCAGGAATGTCGAATCTCCCCGAATGAAGGCGAGCATCCGTCCGTCGGGAGACACAGCCGGCTGACTCACCGCATCTGGAAACTTGGTGAGTTGAACCCACTGCGATTGATCCGACACGTGAACCGGAGCACGCATCCAAAGAACGAAAGCACCCGCCAATCCTGCCGCAGCAACGATCGCGGCAGCGCTGTACCAGCGGTTTTGGCTCCGCCGCTCCTGCTCGATCGCTTTCCGTGCCTCGGCGATGCTCGCTAAGCGGCGATCGGGCTGTTTCTCGAGGCAGCGCCGCAACAGCTCCCGAATCCTGGGCGGGGTTTTCGCCGGCAACGCACGCCAGTCCGGCTCTCGCTCCTTGACCGCCGCCATTCTATCCGCGAGAGTCTCGCCTGCAAATGCCCGCTTGCCGGTGAGCAACTCGTACAAGAGACAACCAAACGCCCAAATATCAGTTCGCGCGTCGACCTCACTTCCGTTTACTTGTTCGGGGCTCATGTATCCCGGCGTTCCCACGATGTGCCCGGCGAGCGTCAGAGACGTCTCCGCTTCGGCCGGCGAAACTGCGAGCTTCTGCTCCGGTCCCAAAATGGCTTTGGCGAGGCCGAAGTCCAGGACCTTTACCTGGCCTTGCGGAGTAACTTTGATGTTGGGGGGCTTCAGATCGCGATGGATGATCCCCTTCGCGTGCGCCGCTTCCAATGCTTCCGCCACCTGCCGCGCATATTCGAGCGCTCTTGGCACAGGAAGCGGGCCGCGCGGCGTCTCGCCTTCCACGAGCTCCAAAATAAGGCATTCCACATCGCCGTTTTCTTCGAGTCCGAAGATCGCTCCAATGTGCGGGTGGCTCAGCGATGCCAGAATCCGTGCCTCGCGCCGAAAGCGCGCCAGCCGATCCGGGTCGCGGGCAAACTCAGCAGGTAGAAACTTCATGGCGACATCCCGGCCGAGCCTGCTGTCGTGAGCCCGGAACACCTCGCCCATGCCCCCTGCTCCCAGCGGAGCTACGATCCGATAGACTCCGAATTGCTGTGCCGGCGGACTGACGGTCGCTGTCTGGGTAAGAGCCGTGTAACCGATAGCGGGTGTCTCAAGAAAGCTGCCGGCTTGTTCCTGCTTCGCTAACAGGACTTCGACTTGCCGGCGGAGATCGGTGTCTTCCCCGCATTGAGATTCGAGGAAGGCCGGGCGGCTTTCAGGCTCAAGCTCAAGGGCCGAGAGTAAGAGTTCGTTCACTCTCCGTCGTCGATCCTCAACCATAGCATTACCCCCGCGTCTGATAATTTTACTGTAACGGCGGGCTATTCGTTTCGCTCCGTGCGTGGCCGCGGTCCACCTCTACTACGCTCTTATTCGCCGGTCGATTGGTTCCGATACTGGCGAAGCGCTCGGGGCGAACCGGTGTCAGTGGCCCTATCGTCGTCATGTCGTACATCTGCGCCCGCGGCTTCGTCGCGGTTCTAAGCGGATGACGCTACTCGTAGAAGTGCCGTTCCACAACCACGCCCAGGGCGGTGTGTTCGCCATTCGGAAACTGCGTCGACGGGCGGTGATCGGAAGTAGCAAGGTCCAACTGGATCGTCTGCCAGTCGGCACGTGGTTAATCCGGGAGCGGAAGGGACAAACGCAGGTCCACCCGTACAGTCTGCAGCCTGGTGAGGTGGCCGTGCGCCGTTGTGGCTGCACGACGGCATCCGGGCCGTTGAGATCGCATGTCATAGCGACTACAATGGTCTTACCGGGTGAAACATACAGGGGATAGCCTGGTGGGGCCCATCGAGACGATGGCATCGCGATCTCGCGCTGCCCGAACCACATCGACTGGCTTTTCCTTAAAAAAACCCTAAACCCAGCGAGTGTGGAGGAGCGAGATGACCAACCGACCGACGATTTACGAAGCTGCCGCCGTGCGAGGTGTGCCCCTTCGAGACACACCCAGTCGCCTCTTCGCTCTGCTACCGGCACTTTTGCTGCTGACCGCGCTTCAACTGGCAGCCCAGTCCTTCACGATTTCCACCTTGGCAGGCAACGGACACATAGCGTTTACCGGCAACGGCGGACCCGCCTCGAGCGCCCGCCTGATTCAGCCCCAGTACACCGCGGTCGACAGCACCGGAAACATTTACGTCAGCGACAGTTACTACAACCAGGTGTTTCGCATCGGACTCGACGGCACCATAACAGTCTTCGCCGGAACAGGCGTGGGCGGGTATTCAGGCGACGGCGGCAAAGCTACCTCCGCCAGCCTCTATATGCCCTTAGGACTTGCCTTTGACTCGGCCGGTAACCTCTACATCGCAGAATCCTTCAACTGGCGCGTGCGCAAGGTGACGCCCGCTGGAATCATCACCACTTTCGCTGGAAACGGCACGGCTGGCTTCGGAGGCAACGGCGGCCCGGCGACCCAGGCAGCCCTCCAGAATCCCGAAGCGCTGGTTTTCGACCCGGCGGGAAACCTCTACATCAGCCAGCCTTACAATAACGTCGTCCGCAAGATCGACACTTCCGGAAACATCACGATCTTCGCCGGCACCGGCGCAACCGGATACTCCGGCGACGGCGGGCCCGCTATCGCCGCTCAACTTTCGTATCCCACTGGACTCGCGATCGACCCCAACGGCTCCATCTACTTCGGCGATCAAAATACCCGGATCCGCCGCGTTGGTCCTGACGGGACCATCAGCACCTTCGCCGGCAGTAACAATACCCAGGCGCTCGGCGACGGAGGCCCTGCCATATCCGCTTCACTGGTCTTTCCAGGCGGCTTGGCCGTCACCTCCGACGGGAGCGTGTATGTCTCCGATAGCGGACATTTTCTGGTCCGTAAGATTACGCCGGACGGCACCATTAATACTGTCGCCGGCGGAGGACCGTCGATCCAGAATGGACCCGCTCTGCTGACGTATCTGGCTGCGCCCTACGGCCTGGCGGTGGATGCCCAAGGCGACATCATCATCGCGGCCCGCATCGGAAGGCAAGTGTTCGTCTTGAACCCCGGCGGCGGGATCACGGCTCTGGCCGGCACCGATCCGACGATCTATCAACCTAACGGCGCTGCCGCGACCACCGTATCGTTGCTCGGAGTCTACGGAGTTGCCGCTGACGCGTCAGGCAACGTCTATGTGAGCGACGACTTCGACAATCGGGTCCAGATGATCGCGCCCAATGGATCGTTTTTTACCTTCGCCGGCGACAGCCTGTTCGGCTCGCCCTTCAACGGCGGCTTCGCCTACATCCTGGGCAGTCCCTGGGGACTTTCCGTCGACCCCAACGGCAATCTGCTGGTCTCCGCGGGAACCGGGGAAACCGTCTTCCAGATAGCGCCCAATGGCATCTCCTTGACGGTCGCGGGCGGCAATCTGATCACTTCAACGGGTGACGGCGGACCGGCTGTGCTCGCCTCCCTCGGTACTCCGGCCGGCGTCGTTTCTAATCCCCTGGGAGGTTTCTATATCGCCGATTCGCTCAATCACAATGTGCGCAAGGTCGATTCACTGGGCGTGATTACGACTTACGCGGGCAAGGGAACACCCGGCTACAGCGGCGACAACGGACCCGCCACGGCCGCCCTACTGAACGGTCCGGAACAGATCGCCCTTGATGCCGTCGGCAATCTCTATATCGCCGACACCGGCAACAACTGCGTCCGGATGGTTGACATCCACGGAATCATGACCACCGTGGCCGGATCAGCCATCGCGGGCAGTACGGGCGACGGCGGCCCTGCCGTATCTGCTCAATTGACCGGTCCGCGAGGCGTCGCCGTGGATCCTTTCGGAAACCTCTACATTTCGGAAGCGAACCGCATCCGGATCGTGAACCTGTCGAGCGGCATCATCAACACGATCGCGGGTTCCATCCTAGGTTACGCGGGCTTCAGCGGCGACGGTGGACCGGCCAGCCAGGCGCTGTTGTCCAATCCCTATCAACTTGCGCTCGATTCGAACAACAATCTCTATGTCGCCGATCGCGGCAACTACCGGGTCCGGATGCTCGTTCCCAATCAGTGAATCACCGCCTTTGACCTGCCGTATGGCGGGAGTTGCTATACGTTTGTGCGGAGTAGACCTTTGGCCTGCGACGAGATGCGCTATCCCAAGAGACTTCTCACCAACTACTAGCCGCCTGCAGCTGTTTTTGGCTTCTGACGTGGAGGCTCTTCGATTGATATCCACCAGCGAACGCGAAGTAATAAGACACACAAATGACAGACGCAAAACTCCGCTATTGACTCCGATCAAATAAAGAATCAGAATATTTTGTAAGTACAGTAATTCCTAACTTTGCTTGTTAGAGGGGGCGTTAATGATCTCGCAACGTCTATTTTCCGCTGTGCGCCCCACATGTCTCTTGCCCCCGGGTGAGTACCAATTTCACCTTTTGCTAATAGGCAATTCAGCCCAAACAGTCAGGCTTGCTCGGCACTCTCGCTTGCGGGCTTCCCCTCGGAGTCTCCTCGCGCAGAGCGCTATATCTGGTTGGAAACTAAGTTAAAAGGGAGTTTAAAGTATGAAATTCGTTGCTCAAATGCAGGCACATCGCGTGCCGGCGCGGTTGGCGGTGGTCGCAGTGTTGCTGTTCGTCGCAACACCCGTAGGATGGGGACAGCAGGTCACTGCCGCCATCACGGGAAGAGTTACCGATCCCTCGGGAGCCGTAGTCGTCGGAGCCAAAGTCGTAGCCACCGATATCGATCGTGGAACCTCATGGCCGGCAGTGACCAACGCGGACGGCATCTACAATCTTCCTCGTCTATCGATTGGGGCTTACAACGTGAAAGTGGAAAAGCAGGGGTTCCAGGCAGAACAACGGTCCAATGTAGTTCTGCAGCTCAATGATGTTGCCCGTCTGGACTTCCAGCTCAAGGTTGGCAACGTCTCAGAATCGGTCGAAGTGACGGCGGAAGCAGCCTCTCTTCAAACCCAAGCGACACAACTGGGACAGGTAATCGATGCACGGACCAACGTGGAACTTCCACTCGCGACCCGTAACTACATACAACTCACGCTGCTCGCTCCGGGCAGCATCCATCCCGACCCGTCAACCTTCAAGAGCGGTCAAACCACCGCTTCCAGCGGGCGCCCGAACGTCAACGGCAACCGCGAACAGGCCAATAACTTCATCCTCGATGGCCTCGATAATAACCAGGTTTCCGACAACCTGGTTGGCTACTCTCCCGCTGTCGACGCAATTCAGGAATTCAATGAAATCACGCTGAATGCCCCCTCTGAGTTCGGCAATTACATGGGCGGCATTATCAGCGCCACGATCAAATCCGGTACTAACCAGTTTCACGGCTCCGCCTATGAGTTCTTCCGCAATGACGTGTTAAATGCGAATAGCTGGACGAACAACTTCGAAGGAGCCAAGCGTGCGGCCACACGTTGGAATAACTTCGGTGCTACCTTCGGCGGGCCCATAAAGAAGGACAAACTATTTTTCTTCGCTGATTATCAAGGCTCACGCCTGGACACGCCCACCAGCATCATCACTACTACGCTCTACACAACCGCGGAACGCACCGGCAACTTTTCCCAACTGCTGTCGCAGTCGACGCCGATTCAGTTGTACAACCCCTATTCGATCTCGAGCAACGGCAATCGCACCCCGTTCGCGAATAACCAGATTCCGCAATCGCTGATGAGTGCCTCGGCCGTGAAAATCCTGTCATCCCAGTATTACCCGCAGCCGACCAACGGCAACCTCCTCAACAACTATCAATACGCAAGGAACAGCTATATCAACGGCGACCAGGGCGATTTCAAGGTGGACTGGAATGCCGACGAGAACGATCACGTCTTCGGACGCTATTCGCAGAGCCGGTTCGACAATCCCACGGTAAACACGTATCCACTGATTTACAACAGCTTCGCGACCTATCCCACCCACACCGGAGTGGGCGATTGGACGCACACGTTTGGTCCTACGCTGGTGAATGAGTTGCGCCTGGGAGTGAACTACGTATTTATCAACAACGGCGCCGCATCCAATGGCGTCACCAATTTTGCCCAGACCGTCGGTATTCCGGACGTGCCCTCCAGTTTTCTGCCCTCGATGTCTCTCTCGGGAGGCAACGTCGCCAGTTTCGGAACCAGTGACGTATACCAGCTCTTCGCCGACACGGTGATTCATTATGAAGACACGCTTGTCTGGAGCCGGGGTTCTCACAACATGCACTTCGGGTTTCAGGGCTATCGTTATCGCGTCGACACATTCTACTCGGGAAACAACGGCCGCGCGGGGACCTTCCTGTTCAACGGCCAGTACACGTCAGTCGCTCCCGGGACCAAATCCAGTCCGGCCAACGGCGGCATCGCGGAAGCCGATTTCCTGCTCGGTCTGCCCGACGAAATCCAGGGCGGCGTCAACGGCGGCACCTGGGGCCAGCGTTCCAATTCCCTTGCTGCCTTTTTCCAGGATGACTGGCGCGTCACCCCTAACCTGACCGTCAATCTCGGACTTCGCTGGGAACTGCACACCCCGTGGGGTGAGGTGGAGAATCGTCAGGCGAATTTCAATCTCGTCACCGGCGCCGAATACATCGCCGGCCAAAGCTGCCCTTATAACAACTGCAGCGCTCTATACAACCAGTACAACGGCATCACCAACTTCCAGCCGCGCATCGGATTCGCGTACACCCCGCAGGGCGGCAAATTCGTGTTCCGCGGCGGCTACACGCTTTCCAACTACCTGGAGGGCACGGGAACCAACCTTCGACTGACTATCAACCCTCCGTTCGCCGTCGAACACGACAACCAGTACACCGGTGCGCCGTATTATCAGCTTCCCGGCTCAACCCTCGATCAAGGCTTTGCACCGTTTGCGGCCAATGGCGGAGACCAGTTTCACAGCGTCACGTTGCGCGTGTGGGATCCGAACGTCCGCCCCGCGGTCGCCAACCAGTGGAACCTCACTCTGCAACAACAGGTCACGTCAAGCTTGACAGTCGCTGCCAGCTACGTCGGACAGCGGACCACGCATCTGATGGTGCCCATGCCTTATTTTCAGAAGGTGCTTAATCCCAATGGGACGGTGTCGCCCACCGAGTATCTGGCCGGCAATCCATCGCTGCTCGCCGATATCGGCCAGATTTCCGGCACGGCGTCCATAGGCAACCAAAGCTATCAGGCATTGCAGATTTTGGCGCAGAAACGTCTCAGCGCAGGACTGCAGTACTCCATCGCTTACACCTATTCGAAATGCATGACCAATAACCTTGGCTACTACGGCCAGGGCGGTCAATCGGGGCAAAGCAACTATTATTACCAGAACATCTACAACGCCGTGGCCGAATGGGGCCCTTGCGATTACGATGCCACCCATAACTTCGTCGCGAACGCGATCTACGATCTGCCCGTGGGCCGGGGTCGCGCCTTCGGCAAGAACATGAACAAAATCGCAGACGCCGTAGTGGGCGGTTGGCAGACCAGCGGGATTCTATCCCTGCATACCGGCTTCCCGCTGACCGTTACGGCCTCCGATGCGTCCGGTACAGGCTCTCGCGGTGCGCGCGCCAATTGTATCTCGCCGGGAGACGTGTTCGGCGAACAGGACGCCGCGCAGGGCGGGTATCAATGGTTCAGCCCTGCCTCTTATACGCAACCGGGGGCGGGAACGTTCGGTAGCTGCGGCGTCGGCACAGTTCGCGGCCCAGGTCTCCACACCCTGGATTTCGATCTTACCAAGAACTTCAAAATCACCGACCGCCAGAGTATCGACCTGCGCGCTGATTTTATCAACCTGACCAATACGCCGATCCTCAATTCCCCAAGTCATGGAATTGGAACCACGCTCGGCCTGCTGCAAAGTTCGCAGGGCGCGCGCAACGTCCAGTTCTCGTTGAAGTACCATTTCTAAGCCTGCGGACAGGCTTGGCGCAGCCGTCTGGTCTCCGGTTTTCGACCGGCCCGGTACGCGTAAATTGGGCTTCTGGAAGTTGATGAGCAGCGCCACGCTTAGACGTGATGCTTTTAAATAATTAATACACTGCGCCGGATGCTCATTGGCAAAGCGGTCCACGCACTTCAACTCGAAGATGACCTTTTCGCCGACCACTAGATCGGCCGCATACTCGCCGAGGTACTTCCCGTTGTAAGAGATAGGGAATGAAAACTGAGCCTTGGCGCAGACACCCCGTCGAGCAAGCTCATGGATCAGAGCTCGTTCGTAGACCTTCTCCAGGAAACCAGCGCCGATCACGTTGGCCACCTCGAAGGCAGCGCCAATCACGACCTCCGTCAGGTCTGATTCCCATTCGTGTGCATCCGTGTCCATCCGTGGCCCCATAGTGTGAGCGGCGCAAGGTGGGCGAAAATCTCAGAAAAAATGTTGCGCAGGCCACGGATGCCACGAATCCTATTGTCCAGTTATCTCGTGGACACTACTAGTCACGCTCGTGAATTACGCACCGGACGCCGTACCGGGTTGCCGGTACGCTGTTAGGGACGGTCCCATGGCCACCCGGGCGGGACCAGACGGCAAAGAGAAACGATACCGCCCACGGTCAGGGAGTAAGATAAGGGTTATTTAGATTTCCACGTTTCCCGAACTCGAGCGTCATCCGTTAGTAGGGCATGGAAATACTCCTTAGGACCGAGATGAGCGAAGCCGCTAAACCGACTCCGGCAGCCCAGGAGCTACAGGCTCGTTTCGTGGAGGACAACCTGCGTCGTATCTTCCGCCAGATCTATCACATGGTGGGAAATGTCGCGGACGCACAGGACCTCACCCAGGAAGCCTTCATTAAAGCTCTCCAACGTCAGGACCAGTTGAAAGACAGTGACAAGGCCGCCCATTGGCTGTCGCGGATCGCCACCAACACTGCCCTGGACTTTCTCCGGCGCCACGGACGCTATACATTCTGTGAAATTGAGGACGCACCGGAGTACGAATGTGAGAGCCCGGAGGAGATCCTGCTCCGCAGCGAACAGCGCGACTACCTCGAAGCGGGATTGAGTTGCCTGACTGCCCGCGAGCGTACCGCCCTGGTGCTGCGCGATGTCGAAGACTTGCCTGCGGAAGAAGTGGCACGGCGCCTCGATTGCTCCAAAGCCACAGTCCGGAGCCATATTGCCAATGCGCGGACGAAGGTCCGCAAGTTCATGAGCCGGAGGAGGTCATAAATGTATCATCCGAACGAATCCGACCTGGCCCTCTATGCCGGTAACGACCTTGGCCGCATCGCCCGCCTGCGTGTCGACTGGCATCTCCGGACCTGCGGCAAGTGCCAGCAGGAAGTCACTGAGTTCTCGTCTCTGCGCGCAGAAGCGTTGCGGAACGCTCCCGAGCCCGAGGTGAATTGGGACCGGCTGGCTGCCGAGATGAAGGCCAACATTCGCCTGGGATTGGAAGCTGGAGAATGCATCGCCCCGATTCAGTCGCGGCAGCATCGGCGTTCACCGTGGGCGTGGGCAGCACTGGCCACCACTGCCCTGATCGCGGTCGCGGCTGGGACCGGGGTGTGGATCAACCATCCCTGGTCCACGGAGCCGTTGTCCGGCAGAATGGATCTGGCCGCCATGCCGCCTGTGGAGGATGTGGTGCTCGAGGTGAAGGATAGCGGGATTCAGATGCGGGACGGGGAAGCGGTCGTCAGCGAGTTGCGCAATAACAGCCGTGGCGACGTGGTGTATCGAGTCAATGCCCAGGGCGGTGTCGGCGCAAGTTATGTCGATAGCAAGACCGGTATGGTCACCGTGAACAGTATCTCTTATGGTCAGTAGCATTCAGCGCGTGTTCCTGATAGCGGCATTTGCTGCCGCGTCCGGCGTCGTGTCTCTGACGGCTCAGGACACCCGGCTCGATCCCAGTTCGATCAAATTCGATCTGCGGGACGACGCGCCGATCCAGGTGCAGTCTTTTGACTCCAGCGAATCGCGTGTCTCCTATCGCGGCGCCTCTCTGATGATTGACTTGCACATCAGTGCCAGACTGCGCAATACCGGCGACGACTATATCCGTGGCGTGACCCTCCTTCTGATGGCCCAGGAATCGACCCCGGGCGGCAAAGCATCGGTTTCCTATCCCAGCGTCAACGTGGCGCCCGGCGAGGTCTTCCCGGTGAGCATCGACGGCCGCCTGATGCGCCCCATGCAAGCCGGTAGCGGTCCTCTGGTCCGGGTGAACGTCGACGGTGTCCTGTTCAGGAACTACGAGTTCTACGGCCCGGACCGGCTAAATTCCCGCCGCCAGATGGTCGCGTGGGGGATGCAGGCCGATCAGGATCGTAAGTACCTCAAACAGGTTCTCCAGGGACACGGCGTCGCTGGTCTGCAGCAAGAAATGCTTGATAGCCTGGATCGCCAGGCCAAGCGTCCTCATCTCGATGTGACGCTGGCCCGCGGACGCAGCACGGCTATGGATTCTCCGGGGCATCCGGAACAGTTCGCATTCCTGCAAATGCCTGATAGCCCGGTGAAACCGCAGCAAGGTTGGGCGGAGATTGCCGGGAATGAAGCCCGCAAACCGAGTATCGAGGTCCAGAACACTTCCTCGAAGCTGGTGCGCTACGTGGAGATCGCCTGGCTGGTGAAGGATATGCAGGGCAGAGAATACCTCGCCGGTTCGGTCCCGGCCTCGGAAGGTGAATTGTACCTGCCGCCCGGACGGAGCGCCCGGCTTTTGCAGGAGACGTCGCTGCGCTTTTCGCGCAATGGCGGCAAACCCGTCGAGATCCGGAATATGACCGGCTTTGTCAGCGAAGTGGAATACTCCGATGGCAGCATCTGGATCCCCAAGCTGGAAAGCCTGCGCCGCTCCAACCTGCTGCGGATCATGCCTCCGTCCCCGGAAGAGCAGCACCTCAGCGATATCTATCGCAAAGAGGGCGCCGACTCGCTGGTCCGCGAACTCAATAAGTTTTAGTAAACTCCGCGCCGCTGATAAACGCGACGTCGCCTTCCAGGAAATCGTAATCCGCGAGCCGTTCGCGCGGCTCCCACTCGATGGTTTCGAACACCAGGTTGCGCGGTTCCCCGCCAAATTCGGTCACGCGAAAAAAGATGAGCAGGATCGGCGCACGATTGGGGTAGGTGTACACGTATCGCGTGATCTCAGCATCGATGACAGCTTCGATCCCGAGTTCCTCGCGCAATTCCCGCTGCAAGGCCGCCTCCGGAGTCTCGCCTGCTTCGACTTTTCCACCGGGAAACTCCCACTTGAGTTGGTGCACCTGCCCTCGCCGGCGCTGGCAAACCAGAATCCGCCCGTTGCGCTCGATGACCGCCGCGACTACAGTTGTCATCGCTACCGGCAGGCTAGAGCCCGTCCCACAACGCGCTCGGCACGATACCAATCGTCGTCCGCGCTGCCTTGCGGTTTACCCGAAAGCTCCCAGAACAGCTCTGCCAGGCCCTTCACGCGGCGGGCCTCCTGACGTGTCGCCGCCGGAATCGCCCAAAACGCCTGTCGGGCAGGAGCCGGCAAGAGGAATGCCGCGAAGGTGTCGCGAGTGTCGTTGTACGTCAAACGCGTCTGCTCCACGGCCAATAAAGCGGCCTCCGTATCCGCGGGATTGTACGAAGCCTTTGCGCTAATCTTCGCAAGCCGGGCCGTCTCGCGCTGAAACTGCCGGAACGCGTCGCGGTAAGCTCGCTCGAGAACCTGTTTGTCGGACAGCTGAATTTGCGTGGCTCCCATGCATTATTAGACGCAGTAAACCTCGAAAAGTTCTCAGAAACCTTCGATCCGATTTTTCGTACCGACTCCCTTACGGTCGCGGCTCGGCAACCGTCAGCAGGATTGCAGTGCTGTCGAAATCTCCGCGCAGGTTCACGTTGAGCCCGCGATTCATCAGATACGCGCCGCTTAGCGCCGGCTGTTTCTCCACCAGCTTATTATCCACACTCTCCAGCTTGTAAGTCGCCCTTTCGTCCAGCCCGCGAAGATGGATGGTTGGCGCGGCGGTATTGTATTGCTGCGAGTGGCGGACCGCGAATACCACCGACTGCCTGCCGTCCGCGGACACGTACTGATTCACCGTCACGTCGTTCGTGCGGGGACTCGCCAGCCGGTAAAGATTCCCCGTCTGAATGGTGGGACGAATTCGCTTGTAGATGCCGATCATCTTCGTTGCGAGAGCAAAGTCCTGCGGCGTCCACTTGTTTAGATTTGCGCCGATCCCCAGCGCCCCTTGCATGGCTACCAGAAACCGCGTCGCGAGCGGCGTCGAGCGGCCATTCATGTTGGGGACATCGGTAACCCAGGCGGACATAATCTTCGGCGCATACGCTTGCGTGAAGCCTTCCTGGATGCGCAGCCGGTCGAAGGCTTCGGTGTTATCCGAGGCCCAGACCAGGTCGGCGCGCCGGATGGCTTCGATGTCGAGACGCCCGCCGCCGCCGGAACAATCCTCGATCTCCAGCTTGGGATGTCTGGCGCGCAGACGGTCGAGTATCTCGTAGAGGTTGCGCACATACGCGACCCATAGCTTGCGCTCGTTCGCTGCGCCGGCCTCGGGCCACCCGGGTTCGGCGAACGAACGGTTCATGTCCCATTTGAAATAGCGGATGTTGTATTCCGATGCCAGTTTGTCGAGCACGTTAAAGATATGCTCCTTCACGTCGTCGCGCGCCAGGTTGAGGATGAGCTGGTTGCGCAGTTCACTGCGCGGCCGCGAGGGAAAGTTGATCACCCAATCGGGATGCGCGCGGTACAGATCGCTATCGGGATTCACCATCTCCGGTTCGACCCACAGGCCGAAATCCATGCCGAGTTTGTTTACGTGATCGATCAGCGGTTTCAGCCCGTTGGGGAACTTCTTCGGATTCACGACCCAGTCGCCGAGCCCGGCGTGATCGTTATTGCGCGCGCCGAACCAGCCGTCGTCGATCACGAACAGCTCGATGCCGAGCGACGCTGCCTTGTCCGCCAGCGCTTCCTGTCCGGCTTCTGTGACATTAAACGTGGTCGCTTCCCAGGAGTTATAGAGCACCGGGCGCAGACGCGACTGGACACCGCCGGGCAGAATGACTTCCCGCTCGAAACGATGCAGCAGACGCGACGCGCCGCCATAGCCGTCATGCGAGAATCCGCCATAAAACGACGGCGTTTCGAGGCTCTCGCCCGCGGCCAGCGGATAGGCGAAATCGAAGGGATTGAAACCGCCCGTGACGCGCACCTGCCGGTACGCGGTCTGCTCCACCGAGATGCGCCAGTTGCCGCTCCAGCCCAGCGCGCCGAACCAGACCGCGCCGCTCTCTTCGCTGGCGTCACCGGCATCGCCTCCGGATATAGCAAACCACGGATTGACGTAGTGGCTGGTGTGGCCCTTGCGGCTCTCCATGACGATCTCGCCCTGATGAATCGGTTCGCGCGTGAGCTGCGTTTCCGCGGCCCAGCGTCCGGTGAGATTGCTGAGCTGATAACCATCCCCGGGAGGCAGGTTCCAGACCGCGGATTGCGCGCTCTCCAGTGTGATGGGATGCTGCGTCTTATTTGCGATCGTCGAATTGCGGCGAATTAATCCGTAGTCCGGATACACGCGGTAGTGGAGCACAACTTCGATGTTGTCGCGAATGTCCTTCATGGTGATGTCGAGCGCATCCGGCTGCAGGTTGTGCGACACATACTTCAGGACCAGGTCGCGATCGCCGTCCTCGCGGGTAATCTTGACCGCGGGCTCGTAATAGCGCGGACCACCCCAGCCGGGGAATTCTTCGTTCTCGAGCATTTGATGCGGATCGAAGGACGAGATATCCTGCCGTTGCGCGGCGGCGGGCAGGTCGGCGATGCGCCAGAGAGGTGCGCCCCAATAGAGATTGAGCAGGCTGCCATCGGGGCTGACACCCATGGCATACGACGACTGGCGGGTGGTAAGCAGCCAGACCTTGCGGCCTTCGTCGAATTGGATGGATTGAGCGAGGGCGGAGACGGCTACGAGGAGAATTAGAGTGATGCGCATATCAAGTGTGCATTATATGTGGAGGCCGGTTGGCTGCTGACGGGCGAGGGTTCCATACGCTCGGAGACGCAGGCCACAGGCTGCTAGTCTACTTTCTGGCGCAAAAGTGTGAAGCCAATTTCTTTTGTTCGCATAGGGCATCCTGCCGGTCTGCTGCACGAGCGTACAGATTCTTACGTTTTCGGTCCACTTTACGCTGGACAAAGACCTCCTCTGCGTTTTCCTCCGCGGCTCGGCGTCTCCTAAGAAACAAACTGGTGGTTTGCTGGAAACAAAAGACTTAGGTACCGCGTCTGGATCCATCAAAATTACCCGCCGAAGCCGCTGTTTCCTTCCCCACCAGACTGGGCCCGGCCCAGTAAGATGCTCTGCGGTAATCTACGGCCCACCGCATTACCGGGCGACTTGCCTCCGAAAATTCGCTTACCTGACGCGGGAAGCCGGAACTCCACCGCAGAGACGCCGAGCCGCAGAGGGTCGCCAAGCTGGCCCAATTATTTCGAACATTTGTATTGCATTCTGTTTTGTTTCATGTCCAGACGCGGCAAATCGGAGTGAAACGTATTTCGGTTCCAAGCCGTTCCACGAAAAGCGTTGAACTAAAACGTGAGCAGAAGAAGCGTTGGTTTAAAAAAGGTCAAAAATGGCGAACCGGATGCGAAGGACGCATCAGCGTGCTTAAGCGGCGACACGGGCTTAATCGTTGCCGGTATAAAGGCGTTAGCGGAATGACGCGGTGGACCGGACTTGGCGTGATCGCGGATAATCTCATCAACATCGGCCGGGCCATCGACAAACGACGGCACCCCGCAGAGTAACTCTCCTCGGCTTTCCATTCTGATTTGCTTGAACTCTCGTCGGAGAACCCGGCGAGAGTTTTTTCCTTTTCAACCAAACACCCGATGACATTTGCGCCATGCGCCGCCATGCAGACCAACGAATTTTGCGCCAGAAAGTAGTCTAGGGAAGTTCTTTCGAGTCGGATGTCCTGAATCATGTGAACCGGCGTGGGGACCGTTATATTCGTGTACCTGCGCGATGAAACCCGATTTGTCCATCGCGTCGCCGATATCGGCGCAGGCAACGCCATTGACCCCGTCGTGCCCGTGAACACGCCGTCTTCCGCGCGTATTTAGCGGTGCCGTTGCACTCATTCCATCCGTTTAGATCTTGCCGTCGAAGAGAACGACGAGGGGTGGTGCGGCTGAAGCGATGCCTGTCATCAGGTTCAAGAGGAGAGCCCGATGTTGTCCCATGGAGCGTCGAGTATACACTGTCTAGATGCCGCTATCGATCCGCCTGCGCCTCAGCTTCATGATGTTCCTGAATTATGTGATCTGGGGCTCCTGGTACGTGACGATTGGGACCTACCTCACGGCCACGCTGAAATTCTCGGGCACGGAGACCGGCGCTGTCTTCGGAACCACAGCGCTCGCCTGTATGATCTCGCCGTTCTTCGTGGGCCTGTTCGCGGATCGCTTCTTCGCCTCTGAGCGAGTGCTCGCAATACTCCATCTCATCGGCGCGGTGCTGCTCTATCTGGTCACGCAATCCACCTCTTTTGGATCGGTGTACGGCATCATGTTCGCGTACTGCCTATGCTATTTCCCCACTATTTCGCTGACCAATTCACTCACTCTGCGGCAAATTACCGATCCGGGACGCGACTTCCCTCTAATCCGCGTCTTCGCGACGCTCGGATGGATTGTGATCGGCGTGATCATCGGTAATCTCGGCATAGAAGCCACAAAGACACCGTTCCTGATTGCAGCCGGCGCGTCGGTGGCGATGAGCCTCTTCAGTCTGACGCTGCCCCATACCCCGCCGCCCAACAAGGGACAACAGATCACCGTCCGTCGCATCCTCGGCCTGGACGCCCTGGTGATGCTCAAAAATCCCACGTTTCTGGTATTCGTTATCGCATCAATCCTGGCGTGCATCCCGCTGACTTTCTACTTCTCATTCACTAACGCCTATCTCAACGACGTGCACGTGACTAATTCGGCCGGGAAGATGGCGCTTGGACAAGTGTCCGAAGTCGGTATGATGCTGCTGATGCCGCTAATCTTCCGGCGCGTCTCTGTCAAGGCGATCCTGCTCGCGGGAATGATCGCTTGGACCGTGCGCTATGCGCTGCTGGCTTTCGGCAACCCTGGTTCCGGCATGTGGATGTTCTACATCGCGATCCTGCTGCACGGCGTTTGCTACGACTTCTTCTTCATGACAGGCCAACTCTATACGGATATCGAGGCGCCTCCTAACCTGCGAGGCGCAGCTCAAGGTCTGATTATTTTCCTCACGTACGGCGTCGGCATGTTCGTTGGAGCGCTGCTTTCCGGCGGCGCAGTGGATTACTTCACCAGGACCGTAGGCGGGGTGGTCACTCGCGACTGGCAAGGCTTCTGGCTTAGTTCTTCTCTGGGGGCCTTCGTGATCCTGCTCATGATCGCCTTGTTTTTCCGCAGCAACGCCAAAGTGCAGACTGCAGAATCGGCTGCCGCATAAATTCGCGTGCATTCGCGGCCCTATGTTAAAGCATCCGCTGCCCCGCGCTCCTGGTATCGTACCCGCCGAAGCTCTCCAGTTCGCGGCGAAAGCTCGACCGGCTGAGTGTGTCGAGTAGTGCCTGAATGCCCGGCAGATCAAGATGCTCGCGCCGGATCGCCAGATCGTATCGTTCGCTCACCAGCGGGATGAAGCCGAGGCCGAACGCCCGTGCCGCCGCGCGTGTCGAGATGCAGCAGTCGGCTGCACCTGTCTGGACCTGCCACGCAGCGGGGAGGTGGCCTGGCGCGATATTCCGGTACCCCTGGATGTTTCTCGGGTCGATACCCAGGCGTTTGAGCGCCGTATCGAGCAGCCGCCGCGCTCCCGCGCCCTTTTCGCGATTGACGATCGAGATGGCGGACCGCGCGAAATCTTCGATCCCGCGAATGTTCTTTGGATTTCCGCGCGCCGTCACGATGCCCTCTTCCCAGATCGCAAACGAAACGACCGCGACCGAATCCTTCGGAAAAAGGCGGCCGACCTCGGGGATGTTCGATTCGCCGCTCGAAGCATCGCGCAGGTGGGTTCCTGCAATGTGGATGCAGCCTTCCTTCAGGAGTTTCAGAGACTGCGAACTGTTGCGATGCGCCAGCACCAACTCGATTCCGGCGGCTCGGACGTGCCGCGCCAGCACCGAGATCCCCGGATCGCAACCGGCGACCAGAATGCGATTGCGTAGTTCGTCGTCCGTCTGCAATACCTGCACCTCAGCTTTTCCACCTGCGGGCTTGCTGGCGACCACCGCATCGCTCGCCGGGAAGTACCACTGGACTGCCAGAGGCGGCGATGCGATCAGACGGTTGTCTACTTTACAGAGTTGGACCGGTTGCCCCGCCTGCAGGACATCGCAACCGGGCAGCAAAGTGACCTGCTCGGAGGGTAGCGCGGGCGCAGGTTCGTCCTCGGGAAGTCTGAACAGGTCTTCCACCTTGGTGTCGAGCGCGCGGGCCAGCCGAAGGGCCACAGCCGTATTGGGGACGTAAGTGCCCGCCTCGATGGCATAAATGGTCTGGCGGCTGACGCCGGTGGACTGCGCCAGTTGGATGGCAGAGAACCCCCGCTTCTGACGCAGTTGGCCAAGGTTCGTGTCGATCTCGATGCTCATTCAATCTCACGCTAGCACGGGATTCGTCTCGTGAGGCAAATTGGGTAGATATCGTTTCTTGTGTTTCGAGGCACCAATCCATAAGCGAACTTAAACCCGCCAGACGGCTGGTTTGAGGTCAATTAACGCCAGGTGGGTAACATCCGAACCGATAATCTATTTGCACTTGCCAGTTACCGGAAACGCCACCTTCCTGTCCCGTGGCCCGGAATTCGTACCGAATAGGCGAACGGGCAGCATCTTCACTGTGGAGACGGGGGCGGATAAGGACCTTTCGGGGATGCATACGGGGCAAACCTCTGCGGAATGGCGGATACCAGCGATGGACGATGTGAATTACGCGTCGGCGGTCTCGGAGGGCGGAGAGAGCGTGGCCATTGCGAAATCGTCCAAGCTTCGGGTTTACCGTGTGATTCAGTAGCCGGTCGGTGCCTCGATGAGTGTCTGGACTTAACTGAATCGTCCAGGGTGTGAAAAGTGACTTCCTTTCCTGCTTCAGGATAGCGCGGAGAGTTCCTTCTGGCATGTCGCCAGGATGGTTCGGTATCGTCGTATATCGCTTCGTCGTGGAATTGAACCAGATCTCGTGGCTACCTGCCGCCTGACGGTCGAACTCGAACCCGCAAGCTTTCAGCTTTCGACGAATCTCCCGGTAGCGGAATCCCGCCAGTCGGCCCATTCAGGCAGCAACCACAATCGTGTAATCCCGCCGTTCGCCGGTGGTGGGCAAGCTGGGAACTTCGTCCCGTTCACGACGTGCTTCGATGAGCTTCCTCGCTACATCACGCGCAATCTCCAGCGTTTCCGCGACCGTCCTGCCCTGAGCGACAAGCCCCGGAATTTCGTCTGAAGTCGCCAGGAAGACGCCCTCTGGCAATTGCTCCACTTGTACCTGAATCGCCAGTTCCATACGAATTGATCCTAGCACTTCCGGCTGGAGAGCCGAGTTTTGGAACAGGTCTTCATTACTACTCGTGTTCATCCCGCCACAGCGGCGACAACAGTTGCTGGTTCCAGTAAGCGTGCCCTGACCAGGTTCACGCACGGGCTTCTAAAAACACCAACGGACAACGGGCTCTTGATTCGGAGGGGATCTATTCCCATCCTCTGAACCCTGTCAAGTCGCGCCCATTTTCATCCGCCCTGGTGGGCGCCGCGGCAGCGGCGACGTGGTGGATTCACTAGAGTTACACCACAATAACTCCAGGCCCGACCGGCAGTTGGAGGCATCCCTAGCCGAATTCGCCTGACCGCATGATAAAAGTGGAATTAGGTATTGGATGTGTGCGCCGTCGACGGAATGAGCCCGCGGGATCGCGATCGCCGTCGTGGTGGCAAAAGGTCTTTGATAATTGAAATTTTTGGAACAGGGAACCAGGCAATCCAAATTGGCTTCGTTTCGTAAAAAAAATGTTACAAGCCAGTCCGGGCTCCCTCGGGCTGGCTTCGTTTCCCCACTCAGTGCCTCACTGTCAATTGAATCAAATTGGCTTCTTCCGAAAATATCGCGCAACGCCGTGCGAGAAGGGTGGCAAATCACCTCAAATCTTGGACTTATCTGCGTTCATCTGTGTTCATCCCTGCGGCCCTCGGCTTTTCTCTTCTACGTCCGTACAACTCGCGCAAGCTGTGTTCGGCCCCAATTTTCATTTCCTGGGGTGACCGTGCTTTGGCGGTCAAGACTTTCGTTTCGCAAAAACGCAGTGAGTCAGTCCGGGCCTCCTCGGATTGGGTTCGTTTCGCCATCCGATGCCTGTTCGTAACTCAGCCAAAACTGGCTCCTTCCGAAAATATCGCGCAACGCCGGTGCGAGAAGGTTGGCAAGTCACCTCAAGTCCTGGACTTATCTGCGTTCATCTGTGTTCATCCGTGCGGCCCTTGCCTTTTCTCTTTTACGTCCGTACAATCCACGCAAGCTATGTTCGGTCCAGTTTTCATTTCCTGGGGTCACCGCGCCATGGCGGTCAAGGCTTTCGTTTCGTCAAAAAGGTAATCAGCCAGTCCGGGCTCTTCCCGGATTGGCTTCGTTTCGCCACCCGGTCCCCTGACCATCACCAGGCAGATTGGCTTCGTTTCGCAAAAAACGACCGTCCAGGTACCGATGTCTGTGTCACGGATGCTGCGATAACTCGGGCTATTAATTCAACTCGCTCCTCACTCCTGATTCCTGGAGGAGAGGCTACGCACCTTAAGTTAGGGCCTATGGGCGCACCCTCAGAGCCGGCTGCGCCGCAGCCATCTAGGGTATCCGTCTGCACAGGGGCCATGCCGCAAGTCTCCTTCTACTTCCAGAACCAAGCCTCCATCCCCACCTCGGTCATGCGCGTTTCACTTCTCCGAAACCCCGCGCCCTCCACCATCTTCTCCAACTGCTGCTTCGTGTACGCTCGCTTCAGCAGCATGAAGCGGAATGTCAACACCATGAACCACCGGTTCCAGGTGCTGATTTCCAAACCGTTGACGTACTTCCGAATCTCGGCCATCGACGCATCTCGCCTGAGATCGATAATCACACCCGTCCCGCCCGGACGCAGCACCCGGTGCATTTCTCTCACCGCCCGTTCGGGTTCGGAAAAGTTCTTAAACGCTGCCCTGCAGACCACCAGATCAAAACTGTTCCCGTCAAACGGCATCTCCGACGCATTGCCCTGGCGGAACTCCACCCGCACCCCGGCCTCTGCCGCGTTCTTCCGCGCAATCTCGACAAAAGTCTTGCTGATATCGAGGCCGGTCACGCGAAACTCCCCGGCCCGCGCCACCTCAATCGCTACGAAACCCGGCCCCGGCGCGATTTCCAGCACGTCGCCGCCGTCCGGCAGACAGGCCCGTAAACGCTCCGCCAGTCTGCGGTGTTCCTGGAAGTCCTTGCGTGTCGTCTTGTCGTACCAACGGGCCACGGAGCCTTCCATGCCCATTCCCCTGTATGCTTTTTGCGCCGCAACTGTCATAATGGAAACGCCCTCGATTTCTTATTGAGTATTCATCTTATTCAGTAAGATACTTACAGAATAAGCATCACTGCGAGACCATGTCAACCGCCAATCGTATAGCCCTACACGCGGAGCTTGTCCGCCAGATTCGCCGCTTTATCGCCGGCACGATCATTTTTAACCAGAAGGTGGCGGAGCGTGTCGGCCTTCACCTGACGGATATGCAGTGCATCAATCTCCTGGAACTCCTGGGTTCCGTCACCCCGGGTACGCTCGCGGAGTGTACTGGACTGACTAGCGGAGGTGTCACCGTCATGCTCGACCGTCTCGAAAAGGCGGGCTTTGTCAAGCGTGAGCCCAATCCCAACGACCGCCGGAGCGTGCTGGTCCGGGTCAATCCCAAAAAGCTCGAAAAGATCCACGCGCTCTACGCCGGGATCAACCAGCAGTTCGAGGCATCTCTTTCGGAGATGCCCGAGGCGGAACTGAAGTCAGTGGTGAACTTTTTTTCGCACGTAAACACGATTCGCCGGGAAGGTCCGCGCACGTGAAACGAGCGGGGGGGCGCGCTCACGTTAGAACATCAGCTTCAAAGCAAACTGAACCTGCCGGGGCGGATAAGTAGTCCTGATCTGCCCAAAAGCCGAACTGGTACTGATGGTACCGGGTATCCCAAGGTTCGTTTTATTCAAAACGTTGAAGAATTCCGACCGGAACTGAAGTGCGATCCCCTCGCGGATGCGGAACCTCTTATTGACCGATAAGTCCCAGTTCTCCAGGCCCGGCGCGCGGAATGAATTGCGGCCTACGTTGCCAAACGGCGCGGACGCAGGAGGCGTAGTGAAGGTATAACCGGCAAAGTAATTATTCACCAGCGCTCCCAGGCTCTGGCTGCCGACCGAACTACCGGATACATTGGGCCGCAGAATCGCCTCGCCGCGGTAGTCGTTACTCAAACCCGTAACATCGTTGGCGGCCGACGGGCCGTAAGATATATCGATGGGATTGCCGGTATTGGCGGTGTTGATCGTGTTCATCTCCCATCCGCCGAGAACGGCGTCGAGGACCGGGTTCCAGGTCGAGCCGAACTGGCGGCCCTTGCCGAACGGAACCTCATAGACCACGGTGGTTACGTTGAGCAGCTTGACATCGAAACTCGACGGGCCGCGCTCTGCCGAAAGATCATGGATATTCTGTGGATTCGCCTGGTAGTAGCTGGCGAAATACTTGAGAGCCTGCTCGGAATCTCCCATCGCTTTCGACCAGGTGAATGAGTTCAGTAAGTACAGGCCGTGGCTGAAGTGATGCTCCAGGCGCACGGAAAAGCCATTATAAACTTCGACACCCGCGGGGTCGAGCCAGGTGATCGGGCCGTAGGTTGGAATCGGCCGCCGCGCGGCCACCCCCAGCGTTTGTCCAGGGAGATTCGGGTAGGCCTGGTTGTAATCCGCTATGATCGGCAGCCGTGAACTGTGGTTCCCGCTATATCCCAGCTCAACCACGGTGTTCTTGAAGATCTCCCGCTGCAGCGAGAAGAACCACGATTCAACATAAGGCCAACGCGAGTTCGGCGGCGTGTAGACGACGTTTGACACCAGCGGATTGAAGCTCGCGGGGTTCGCGATCCCAGTGGTGAAACTGTTCTGGGTATTCAGGAAGTCGGCCGGGATTGGACCGCCCGCCGGGATAGATTGGTTGAGCACGCCGAACAGCGCCTGGGGAGCGTTAATTCCCTCCTGCGCGCTGCCCACCCGGTTGAAGAAATCGTAACTGATTCCGTAACCCGAGCGCATCACCGTCTTAGGATCGATGTTATAAGCGAATCCGATCCGCGGGCCGAAGTCCTTGTAGTCCGGATGTACCAGGCTGCGATCGAAAAGACTGCCTGGCTTAGCCATCACCATCGTGTCGGTGGTCGGGTCGAAATTAGAGTAATTATTGCTGCGTTCATAAAGCGGCGTAGCAAACTCCCAACGCAACCCGATGTTGAGCGTGAGCTTCTGGTTCACACGAAAGTCGTCCTGAACATAGAGGGCATTAATGTGCTGGCGCAGATTGATCACCGCATTGCTGCCAAGTTGAATGCTGCTAGGCGTTCCGAAGTAGAAGTCCGCGAGGTTGTAACTGGTCGAATCGCTGGCGACCGTGCAGGTGGCAGGTTGTCCCAGTTGGGCGCACGTGGGCTTACTGAAGTTACCCGAATAAATATCCTCGCCGTACAGTGGATTGGTATCCAGAATCTCCGTACGGATCACCTGGAACTCGTAACCGAACTTCAGGGCGTGCCGCCCTTTGTTCCACGAGTAGTTCAGTTTCGGGTCGAAAGAAGTAGGATTCTGGAACTGCGGATTGCTGGTCTGGCGCCCCAGTTGGGAGAAGCCAGTGATGGCCTGCGAGTTGAGTCCGCCTACCAGGTTGGGTGACGTCGGCAAACCAGGAATGCCGTAGAGTTGGTCCATGTTGGGACCGCCGATGTCCGGAGGGACCTTGCCCGCAACCACGTGATTGAATCCCATGCGCGCTTCGAGAACTGAATTCGAAGAAATCGTCCAGGTATAACCGGCGGACGCGTTCTGCGTGATGGCGTGGATGAAGCCGTTGCCATTGCCGCCAGAGGGTCCCGGAATGTCCGGTTGGTAATACTGCAAGTCCTTGCGCTGGCTGAAGCGCAAGAACGAGGTCATCTTATCGTTGATTTGATAATCCAGCTTGGCGTCGTACTTATCCGCGTAATCCCGTACCAGCAGCAGCGCCTCATAGTTGCTGGAGCGGCCCGCACCGTTAGGCGCAGGGAGCGCGTTGAGCACCGTCTGGGCGAAAGGAGTGATGACTGACACGGGAATTTTGGTGTTAGCCGGATACACCGTGCCAGTACGAGGATCGACCACGCTCACCGGCAGAGTGCCGCTCCGATCGGCCACGTCCGGAATCGAGTCGAAATTGAGAAAGCGAGTCAACTGACGTAAACCTTCGTAATCGGCGAAGAAGAAGAGTTTGTTTTTGATAAACGGACCGCCGATGGTCGCCCCGAACTGGTTGCGCTGCAAGGTCGGCTTCTGGAAAACCGCGTTGGTGAAGAGAAATCCGACCGCGTTCAGATCGGTATTGCGCAGGAACTCGTACGCCGTGCCATGAAACTGGTTGCCTCCTGACCGCATAGTGGCGTTCACTACCGCGCCCCCTACGCGCCCGTACTCGGCGCTGTAATTGCTTGTCACGAGTTTGAATTCGGCAATGGCATCCGGCGATGGCTGCACCACCTGGTTTGAATAGCCCTGGTTGCTGGTGGAATCGGGATTGTTGTCCACGCCGTCCAACATGAAATTGTTATAAGTGCTGCGCATGCCGTTTACATTGAAGGCCCCCTCGCGAGGAGTCCCATTGGCTGCGAACAGCACGGACATGGGCGAGCGATGCACGTTGGTGGCCAGCAGCGCGAGGTCGGAATAATTGCGGCCGTTGAGGGGCAGTTCGACGATCGCCTGTGAATTCACCACCTGGCCTTTCTCGCTGGAATCGGTTTCGAGGACCGAAGCCGCCCCTTGGACCTCAATGGACTGGGTGACGGCGCCTACCTGCAGCGTCAAATCGACGCGCTGCCGGGCATTCACGGTGACATCGACATTCGGGGTCGAGACCTTGGAGAACCCCGCGGCCTCCACCGAGACCGTGTATTGACCAACCTTCACGTTGGTGAAATCGTAGTTGCCGTTTTCGTCAGTCGTGGTTTTGGCTTCGATGCCGGTGTTCTGGTTGGCCAGGGTAATAGTAGCCTTCGGAACGGACCGGTTGGATGCGTCGCGCACCGTCCCCAGCACTTCGGCATTGTCGAATTGAGCCAGTACCGGCAGGGCAGCAAAGAGTACAAATGGCACACACCATGTGAATCTCATTGCTCGTCAGGATAGCAAAGCCAATGTTTCAATGGAATGAAGTGCGACGGACGGTAGCTCTGCTATCCGAGGCCGCAGGACCCAATGAGTCACCGCGGCCCTCCGAACTCCTCAACCCTCGTTACCGGCGCCAGTAGCCACGGTAGTAGCGTCCACCGTAATAGCGCGGTCCGACCCAGTAAGCGCCCGCGTACGGACGAGGCGCCCAGTAACCCGGACGCCAGGCGTACCCAACTCCGACCGGGTAGTGATAACCGGCGACAAAGGCGAAGCCGGGTCCGGGAGCGGGCGGCACATAGGTGCTGACCACCGGTGCAGGCATCGGCGGAGCGACCACATACCCGCCGCCAACGCCGACGCCGACAAACACACGCGGGCCGGCAAACATCGTCCCACCCGCCAGAAGCACGAGAGCAAGTAATTTCGATTTCATATGCGTCCTCCTAATCCTTTATCAAAGGCCGCCTTGATGAGCGGCTTGCCCTGCATAATGCAAACCGCATGCCAATCTGTAAATTATTGATTCAATGACTATTACTCGACAACTAAGCCAGCGCGATTTTCACCAAGGGTGGTGCATTTAAGCCAGCGACTTTACGCGCAGATTCGAAAATTCGAATATACTGTAAGAACGTGTCGCTGATCCATGCCCTGTACGCAGCCGGCCTGCTGGCCTACGCCGCGGGAATCGCCGCCGCTCTGGCGGGACATTTCTCGCGGACCAGGCTCACCAATCTGCTCTGCTCGCTTGCGCTGCTGGGAGCGCTGTTCGAGTTCAGCGCGTCGTTAGGCGCTTTATTGTCGAAGGGCGATTTCTCCTGGAGCTTACCGTCGGGCGTGCCCTACTTGACCTACAGCGTTTGCCTGGATCCACTCTCGGCTTACTTCAATCTGACGTTGTCGCTCCTCGCAGCCTGCGTTGCGGTTTATTCCGCCGGCTACGTCACGCACGGTCCCGCCGGCAAAAAGCCGGGATTGTTCTGCGCCTGGCTGAATCTGTTGCTGCTCTCCCTCACGCTGGTGTTCACAGCTTCGAACATTGTGTTCTTCCTGATTGCCTGGGAGTTGATGGTGGTGGCGTCGTACTTCCTGGTGGCTTTCGATCATGAGGCTGCCGAGGCGCGGCAGGGCGGCTTGCTGTACCTGCTGATGTCGCGCGCCGGGACCGGGATGCTGTACATCGGTTTCATGATCCTCGCAACGGCCGCCGGCAGTCTGGAGTTCGCGGCTTTGCATAGCGTGGGGCATAACGCGAGTCCGAGTCTCTCACCGGCCCTCGGAGGATTTGCGTTCGTGCTGCTGTTCCTGGGCTTCGGCGTGAAGGCCGGCATCATCCCGCTGCACATATGGCTGCCCGCGGCACATCCCGTAGCGCCCAGCAACGTCTCCGCGCTGATGTCCGGGATCGTCATCAAAGCAGGCATCTACGGGATGGCACGGGTGTTCTTCACTTTTTATGGCGAACTGCCGCCGTGGGCGGGGATGCTGGTCTTGACCATCGGCGTCATCTCGGCACTGCTGGGTGTTCTCTACGCCCTGATGGAGCACGACCTCAAGCGACTGCTGGCGTACCACAGCATTGAGAATATCGGGATCATCCTCATGGGCTTCGGTTCGGCTCTGCTCTTTCGTTCCTACGGACATCCGCAACTCGCCGCACTGGCGCTGGTCGCCGGGCTGCTGCATACGCTGAATCACGCCATCTTCAAGTGCCTCCTGTTTCTCGGAGCAGGCGGCGTGGTGCAGGCGACGGGCACGCGAAACATGGAGCGGATGGGCGGCCTGATCCGGCGCATGCCCTCCACGGCTTTGTTCTTTCTGATCGGCGCGGTCGCCATTTCAGGCCTTCCACCCCTGAACGGTTTCGTCAGCGAATGGCTAACCTATCAGGCTCTACTTGCGGGGTTCGGCGCGACGTCGGACCTGACCCGCGTCGGCTTCCCGATTGCCGGCGCACTGTTGGCCCTAACCGCGGCTCTCGCTGCGGCCTGCTTCGTGAAGGCCTTCGGCATTACGTTTCTCGCGCTGCCGCGCAGTGAAGAGGCCGGACGCGCGGAGGAAGTGCCGCTCCCGATGCGCGTCGGAATGGCTATCCTGGCAGTGGCGTGCGTGGTGCTCGGGTTAGGCGCGACGTGGTTTTTGCCCATCTTCGCGCCCATCACGCAGCAGGCATTTGGAGCGGACGTGACTAAAGACCTGATCGCCGGCAACGGTTTTCTGCTCACGCCGGGCGCGGTCCACTCCGGCAGCGTCTCTACCGCTGCGATCGGGCTGCTGCTGGCGGCGTTGGGAACCCTCCCTTTACTGCTCTGGTACATCCTGGGCAGAAAATCCGCGTCACGCAACGTCAGCGGTCCCGCGTGGGACTGCGGTTTGCCGGGACTGACCGCAGAGAACGAGTATACGGCAACGGCCTTCTCCAAACCGCTCCGCATGATTTTCGCGGCGCTCTTCCGTCCCCGCCGGGAGATCCAGGCGGAGTACGAAGTCTCACCGTACTATCCCAAGGCGATTCACTTCGAGTCGGAGATTGAATCCACTTTTGAGAAGCGCATTTACCGTCCCTTAAGCCACGGCATCCTGTGGGCCGCAGTGAAGATGCGCTGGTTGCAGAGCGGCAGCATTCATCTTTACCTCGCGTACGTCTTTGTGACGCTGATTTTGTTGCTGCTGTTTGGAGCGCGCGGATGATCGCTGCTATCGTCGAAACCATCCTGCAGATCGCAGTGGTTCTGCTCCTTTCGCCCTTCATTATCGGCTTCGGCAGGACGCTGAAAGCGCGTCTGCAAACCCGGCGCGGCCCCCCGGTCTGGCAGCCGTATCGCGACCTTTATAAGCTGGCTCAGAAGGGTATGGTGATTCCCGAAACTGCTTCGTGGATATTTTCCGCGACTCCCTTCGTGCTGTTCGCGACCACGCTTCTCGCCGGACTGCTGATCCCCGCGATCTCCGCGCAGGCCCCCTTGAGTCTTTTCGGCGGCGTGCTGGCAGTAGTCTATCTGCTGGCCTTGGGACGCTTCTTTCTGGCGCTCGGCGGACTGGACACCGGGAGTTCCTTCGGCGGCCTGGGCAGCAGCCGCGAGATGACCATTTCGGCTATAGCCGAACCGGCCCTCATGCTGGCCGTGTTCACGGTAGCGATCGGCGCGGGGTCCACGAATCTCAGTTTCGTCGCTCAAGCGGCGCTGGGACAAAGCTGGCGCTTCCTGGCGCCCCAGCAAATGCTCGCATTCGCAGCTCTGTTCATCGTGCTGATCGCCGAGACCGGGCGCATCCCGGTGGACAATCCCGCCACGCACCTCGAGCTGACCATGATCCACGAGGCCATGATCCTGGAGTATTCGGGACCCTATCTCGCGCTGATCGAATGGAGCGCGGCCATGAAGCAACTGGTCCTGATGACATTGTTGGTCAACGTGTTCTTCCCGTTCGGATTGAGTAACGGATGGTCGCCGGCGCCTTTAATTTTGAGTTCGATTGTATTTGTCTCGAAACTTCTGGCTCTAGCCGTAGTGGTCGCGCTGGTAGAGACGGCTAACGCCAAGCTGCGCCTGTTCCGGGTTCCCGAACTCCTCGCCGTCGCATTTGTCTTGAGTGCGCTGGCGCTGATTTCAACGTTTCTGTTTTGAAAACCATATGAGCATCTGGCAAGATCCGTTAGTCGGCAATAAGATGATCACCCTGATGGCAGCGCTGGTGCTGGTGCTGCAGATCATGATGGTGGCGCAGCGCGGCGTGGTGACCAACATCCGCGCGTTCGGAGTGCAGTCATTTCTGCTGGCCTGCATCGGCTTCACTATCGCGCACTTCAACCACGCGCCGCACATCTACATCGCGGCCGCTATGACGCTGGTATTCAAAGCCATCGCTCTACCGCTCATTCTGGAACGGCTGGCCAACAAGATCGAGATGCGCCAGGAAATTGAGCCGTTGGTGAACGTTCCGATCTCCGTCATCACGGCAGGTCTTTTGACGCTGCTCGCCTACGTCGTAGCCGAATCTTTCCATCGCCCCGACGAGTACACGGGGCCGGCCACGCTGGGCCACAACACCCTGGCCGTCGCGATTGCGGTGTTCCTGATTGGCTTTTTCATGATGCTGAACCGGCGCAAGGCACTAACCCAGGTACTGGCTCTGCTGTGCCTGGAGAACGGTATTCTGCTCGCTGCAATCTCGTTGACCTACGGGATGCCGCTGATCGTGGAGATTGGTATTTTCTTCGACGTGCTGGTGGCGGCCTTGTTGCTGGCCATCCTGATTTTCAGGATTCGCGAGACGTTCGATTCCATGGACGTCAGCCGGCTGAGCCGCCTCAGAGGATAACTCGACGGATGTCAATTCTCGCCTTACTTGCTATCCCGCTCATCGGCAGTCTCGTCACCGCCGTGATGACCAGTCCGCGCAGGATGGAGATCGTGTATCTGCTGACCGCGGTGGAGTCGTTCATTGCGGCGCTTTGGGTCACGGCCGAAGTTTTGCTTCGCGGAAAAGCGTCCTGGGGCGATGATTTTCTCTATGCCGATCCGCTCAGCGCGCTGCTCGTGTTGTTGACCGCGTTCGTCTACCTGGTGACCGCCCCCTACGCCGTGGGCTACTTCCGTCACGACGAAAAGTTTGCCCTGAAGGATCGCCTTTTCGGCCAGTCGAACGATGCCCGCAGCAACCGCGCGAGGCTTCGCAAATACTACGCGCTGGCCCCGCTGTTCGCGTTCTGCATGTTTATGGTCGCGGTGTCCAACAACCTGGGAGTGATGTGGGTCGCGGTGGAAGGCACTACGCTGGCCTCGATTTTTCTGGTGACGTTTTACGCCCGTCCGACTTCTCTCGAAGCCGCCTGGAAGTACGCCATCTTAGGAGGCGTGGGCCTCTCGATGGCGCTGTTCGGGACCGTGCTGACTTACTATTCCGCGCATCATGTGCTGGGCAGCGACAGCCTGAGCGCGTTGAACTGGTCCGTGCTGGTCGCGAAAGCTGCGCAATTCGACAAGCCGGCCATGAGGCTCGCGTTTATTCTGGTGCTGTTGGGCTTCGGCACCAAGGCGGGACTGGCGCCGATGCATACCTGGAAGCCCGACGCTTATAGCGAAGCTCCGGTTCCCGTGGCCGTCCTGATGGCCACGGCACAATTGAATTGCGCGCTGTATGCGCTGGCCCGATTCTATGTTCTGACCTCGCGATGCCTGGGAGCGTCGTTCGCCTCCGGGTTGTTGATTCTCTTCGGCCTGCTCTCGATCGGGATCGCGGTGCCGTTTATCCTGGTGCAGCGAAATCACCGCAGGTTGCTGGCCTATTCGAGTATCGACAACGTCGGCATCATGGTTCTGAGCCTGGGCTTCGGCGGAGTGCTCGGACCGCTGGGCATGCTGCTTCACATGACCTTTCATTCGGTCACCAAGCCGCTGCTGTTCTTCTGCGCCGGCAACGCCCAGCAGCATATGGGAAACGATTCGCTCAGAAAAGACACGGGCGGTCTGCTCCACGTGTTGCCGGTGAGCGCTTCCATGTTCCTGCTGGCAGCGCTGGCGGTGACCGGGACGCCGCCGTTCAGCATGTTCCAGAGCGAGTTCACGGTTCTCCGCGCCGGCTTTGCATCACAACAAACCGGAGCGTCCATCCTCTATGTCGCGCTGGTGGTCGCCATCTTCTGCGGATTCTTCTACCATATTTCGCAACTTGTCTTCGGACCGCCGGCGGGCGTCCCGCGCGGTGATTTCTCCCACTGGAAGACCTATCCGGTCATCGGCCTCGCGGCGGTGGTGATGGTATTGAGCCTCTGGCTGCCGGGGACACTCTACACGTTGGTAGAACAGGCCGCACAAATCCTGGTGGTGAATCCATGAGCCCCTCTACGACATTCGATGACATCCGTCTGAGCGGTGCGCTCCTCTTCGGGGGCTGGGTGGACCGCGGCACGCAGATTTACGTGGACCTGCCTTCGTCGGATCCGCGCCCACTCACGGGGTTGCTGGCGGAAAGTGGCTGCCGGGTTGCGGCGGTCTTTGCCGAGGATCGCACGGCAACGGAAGATCGCTACAACATTTACTACGTCTATGAGCACCCCTCAGACTCGCGTTATTTGCTGGCGCGCGCTCCCGTATCGACCACGGACCTCAGTTTCCCTTCGCTCGCGGCAGAGATTCCGGCGCTGAACTGGCAGGAGCGCGAGATCCAGGATTGGTTCGGGCTGGCCGCTGAGGGGCATCCCAATCCACGGCGCGTCGCCCTGCATGACAACTGGCCCGAAGTGCATCCGCTGCGCAAGGACTTTCCCATCGACACGGTGCTGCCTCCGTTTGAAGGCGAGCAGCATGTCTTTCGTCCGACGCTCGGGGAAGGCGTGTTTCAGATTCCCGTGGGCCCGGTTCACGCAGGCATCATCGAGCCGGGACATTTCAACTTTGCGGTCGCCGGCGAGCCGATCCTCTACCTGCAACTGCGGATGTTCTTTACCCACAAGGCTACGGAGAAACTCTTCGAGCAGTTACCGCTGCACCGCGCCGTGTACCTCGCCGAAAGCATTTCCGGAGACTCGGGTTTTTCGCATGGCACGGCTTTCTGCCAGGCCGTCGAACAGGCCGCCGGCGTGGAGATCCCCGCGCGCGCCAGATGCATCCGGACAATTCTTCTGGAACTGGAGCGCCTCTACAACCACGTTGCCGATATCGGCGCCATCGTCATGGATGTCGGCTTCGGAATCGCCAACGCCCATGCCTCCCGTCTCCGCGAGATGATTCTTTCGATAAACGAGGAATTGACCGGCAGCCGGCTGCTGCGCGGCATCGTGTGTCCGGGCGGAGTTCGCCAGGACTCGACGACGGAGCAGTTCGCGGAAGCGCTACGTGTACTCGAAATCTTCGAGCGGGAATTCGCGAGCCTGATGCGGTTGATCGAGAGCTCGGATTCCACGCGCGACCGGCTCACCCGCACGGGGATCCTTCGTCCGGATAAGGCTCGCGATCTGGGAATCGTCGGCGTGGCGGGGCGCGCGTCGGGTGTGGACCGGGATGTGCGGCGCGATCACCCCTACGCAGCCTACAACCTGGTCTCTTTGGACGTGCCGGTGTATGAGGAAGGCGACGTGCTGCGCCGGATGCAGGTAAGGGTGGATGAAATCCGACAATCGCTGGTTGTCATTCGGGCGATTGAGTCGCAGCTTGCGCCCGGTGTGAGGCGCGTGGCAATACCGCCGATTCCGCCGGACCGCTGTGCGCTCGGCGCGGTGGAGGGCTGGCGCGGAGAGATTCTTCATTGGATTCGCACCGGCCCGAACCACACTCTGGAGCGATGCAAGATCAAAGACCCGTCGCTCAACAACTGGCCGGCGATCGTGGAGGCGGTGCAGGGGAACATCGTGCCTGACTTCCCGGTCATCAACAAAAGCTTCAATCTCTCCTATTCAGGGACGGATCGCTAATCATGTTCAAGATTCTCAAGAAGACTGCGCAGACCGGCATAGTGACCATCGGCTATCCGGATACACCGGCAGCGGTGTCCCTGCGTTACCGCGGCGCGCCGCGCTTCGACTTCGCCGGCTGGAGCGATCCGACTGCGGCAGAAGAAGCGTGTCCCACCGGGGCCATCTCAGTCGAGTCGAGCGAGGAAATGGGGCGCGTGACGGTCGACTACGGGCTCTGCATTTACTGCGGGCAGTGCGCGGAAGCTGACCCTTCGATCCGGATGACGCGGCAGTTCGAGCTCGCTGCATGCCATCGCGCCGACCTGGTGGTGACGGCTGAGTACCGGCCCAGTGCCGACGGCTCGCAGATGGAATTGGAAAAGGTGGAACGGAGCGATCTCGAGCAACAGGTGAAGAGCCGGATTCACCAGGTGCTGGGGCGCTCGCTGGCGATCCGCGAAGTGGACGCGGGCTCGTGCAACGGCTGCGAAGTCGAAATCACGGCATTGAATAATCCGGTTTACGATGTGGAACGTCTAGGTATTCACTTTGTGGCTTCACCGCGCCATGCCGACATGCTGCTGGTGACCGGTCCGGTAACGCGGAACATGGAACTCGCGCTGCTCAAGACGTGGCGCGCTACGCCCGATCCCAAGGTAGTGGTCGCGGTGGGGGCCTGCGGGATCAGCGGTGGAATTTTCAGCCGGGGCCCCCAGGGTAACTACGCGACGCTCGGCGGCGTGGACCAGGTGATTCCGGTCGATGTGTACATTCCCGGCTGTCCTCCGCGCCCGCAAGCTTTGCTCCACGGGATTCTGCTGGCCGTCGGAAGAATGGAGCAGAAAGGCCTACCGCAATGAGCCAGGAACTGCGGCAATTCAAAGCCGAGATTTTTCAGGCGCTCGGGCATCCTACGCGTATTGCCATTGTGGAGATGTTGCGTAAAGGCGAGCTTCCGGCAGGGCGGCTGATCGAGCAACTCGGCCTGGAGCAGGCCAACGCATCGCAGCATTTTGCGGTGCTGCGGAGTAAGCAGATCGTGGTCAGCCGGAAGGAAGGCAACCAGATGTTCTATTCGCTGCGGGACCCGGCGCTGATTGAAGTGCTGGACATTCTTAAAAGATATTTCCATTCGCAGCTTTCACAGACGGCTTCGATGCTGAAGGAAATTCGCATGGATAAAGAGCGCTGAGACGTCTGACAACAGAGTGAGCCCGGAGACCCCAGGAGGAATGCGGAGACCACACAGATAAACTGCCGCGGTCACGTGCGGAAGCTTTGGACGCATGCTTCCGCTGTGGTCGATCACTTGTCCCGCAGTAACCGGAACGTCCTCGTGCCGGAACACCCGGATGGATTGCCGAACGCCCTCTTCATATACCTCGAAATCCTGCTCGCGCAGGTCCGGGACATAGCCGCCTTTGGGGTTTGCACCGTGGCTTGCAACTCTACCAGATCGACGCTCACGGAGAGTTTGAAATCGTCGGACGACGGTGGCGACTGAGGCTCCGCATTATGCACCAAACCGAAGAGGAGGAGCCCAAGAAAGGCGGCAGACCACAAGAAACGACGGTCTGCCCCACGGAGGGGAATCATCAGATCGCCTCGAGCCGGCAATACTCCGGCTGCCACATGGCATCCTGCACCTGTTGAACGATGTCGGTGAATTTCACTCCGGCCAGTCCCTCCGCAATCGCAGTCTCGGCGACCGCGGACGCCACCGTCGCCGACACGCTGCGCAAATCGTCGATTTGCGGGAGAAGCGATGCGCCGGGCTGGCGCACCGTCACCAGGCTGGACACGGCATTCGCGGCCGCGGAGAACATACCGTCACTGATTCTGCTGGCGTGCGAGACTATTGTGCCGAGGCCCAGGCCGGGGTACAGCATGGCATTATTCGCCTGCGCGATGACATACGTCACACCCCGGTAGGTGACCGGAGCAAACGGGCTGCCGGTGGCGATCAGCGCGCGCCCCTCGGTCCATGTGATGAGATCGATCGGGTTCGCCTCGGCGTGCACCGCCGGCGTGGAAAGCACAAAGATGATCGGCCACTTGGTATGCGCCGCCATCTCCTTTACGATCTCTTCGGTAAAGCTGCCGAAATCGGTCGACGCGCCGATCAGCATGGTCGGTTTGACGTGGTGTACGACTTCAGCCAGGCCTACTTCGTTACTCTCCCGGTCGTGCAGCCAGGATTTGCTTTCGGCGGCCTGCCGGGCATAGGGTAACTGATAGTCGCGGAGATCGGTAGTCTCATGGGTCAGCAGTCCCTGCCGGTCGACGCACCAGAAGCGCTTGGCGGCATCTTCCTTGGAGAAACCCTCGCACACCATGGCGTTACACAGCTTGTGCGCGACCCCCACACCGGCCATGCCCGCGCCATAAATCACGACGCGGTGGTTGCGCAGAGGCATCCCGCAGATCCGGACGGCGGAGATCGCCGCCGCCAGCGTAATCGCGCCGGTGCCCTGCATATCGTCGTTGAAGGTGCAAGTATGGTCTCGGTACTTCTCCAGGATGCGCCGGCTGTTATTCGGCGAGAAGTCTTCCCATTGCAGCAGCGCATGCGGAAACAGCTTGGTTACCACTCTGACGTACTCGTCGATGAAGGCGTCATAGCGTTCTCCGCGAACCCTCGCATGGCGATTTCCGATGTACATCGCGTCGCCGAGCAGACTTTGCCGGTTGGTGCCGACATCGAGCATCACGGGGATGACGCGGGTCGGGTCGATTCCGCCCGCGGCGGTGTAGATCGCCAGCTTGCCGATAGAAACCTCGATGCCCCCTACGCCCCAATCGCCAATTCCCAGTATTTGCTCGGCATCGGTGGCAAGGATCAGGTCGATATCGTTGGGACCGGCGTCGAAATTGGCAAATGCCTCCTCAATCGCGTCTGCGTGGTCGATCGACAGATATACGCCTCGCGGGCGCCGGCACTCGTGATGGTACTGCTCCATGGCCATGCCGACGGTGAGGTCGTTGACGATAGGAATCATTTCGCGCAGATGCTCGGAAAACAGCCGGTAGAACAGTATCTCGTTGCGGTCGTGCAAGGCGGTCAGATAGATGTTTTTGCTGAGCGCATCGGGCAGACGCTCGTACTGGATGTACGCGCGCTTGACCTGGATGGCCAGCGTGCTGATGTCCGGCGGCAACAGACCCGCAAGACCCAGCGCTTTGCGCTCTTCCGCCGTGAACGCTGTCCCTTTGTTTAAGAGCGGCGAATTCAGCACGTCCAGGCCGCGCGCCTTGGTCTGGTGACAACCATTTCCATTGTGCCGGGGCTTGATCAGGTGCGCGAGTATCGGGATTACAATCTGTCGCATGACTGGGCTTCCTTCTTATCTAGAAAAACGGCGGCTGCGCCACCGGGAACCGCTGAAAAACGTCCAGATCCCACGAAAGCGCCGGTACGCAACCGGCTCGCAGGATGGCCATCCTGCCGCAGTCGGCGTGAAGAGCACTGGCGTGTTGGTTTCTTTGGCCAGTTCCATGGCCTTGGCCTTCGGATAGATGCATTCCTCGCCCCAATTCCGGCCGCATTTGCCAACGAGCGATGCCGGCGGCAAGTGACCGTGCGGGGTCAGGTGACCTGATATGGTCAACCCTTCAGCCGGAAGTTAGTGACCGTCCCCCAGAGTCCGACCGCCTGCAGGACCCAGACGCATACGGCACAGACGACGACGATGTTGAGAATCGTCTTGATGCTGCCGGCCATGGGGATATAGCGGTTGATCAGGTAGAGGATCACTCCCACTATGACCAACACAACGACAAGATTCAGTAAAGGCATGTTTGTTGCTCCTCGCATGGGAGAAGAGCAATTGGCTGACCAGTACAATGCAGCGGCACGCCAGTGCGGACGCAAGTTCCCGCAAGGCACAACCAATGCACGGCTGTGGGTAGGTGACCAAATATGGTCAAAGAAAGATCGGCGCCTACAGTTCCATCGATGCTAGAATCGGGTGTGGCGGCCATTCTCGGCCGCACGCTGTTTTCTGAGACCCTCTCAGTGCGGACTGATTTCGTCTCTGAGTTGATCCCGGCTCCCTGGATCACAAATGACGGAAAGAGAGGAGTGCCATGCACTCTGCACAGTCACCAGCCCCGCAATGGCTCGTGGAAAACGGTCCGAAAGAACTTGAGCTACTCTTCCGGGCGATCGTCTATCATCCTGCAGCGCCCATCCTGATTGCGGACAACGACCGAAATTACCGGGAGGCCAGTACCGGCGCGGGCAAACTGCTAGGTGTTCCGCGGGAAAAAATCATCGGTCGCAAGCTGGACGACTTCGCGGAGCCCACCTTCAAGCCTGAAATCTCGGAGCTCTGGCGGGCCTTCCTGGCCACCGGCGAACATGAGGGTACGCTCCGTCTGAAAGGCCCGGACGGAAACCTGCGGGAGGTCGTGTATAAAGCCAAAGGCAATATTCTGCCGGTGCGTCATGTCCTCGTCCTGCACGAAAAAACCGTCGCAGCTGACCAGCCGCAGATCCCCTCCTGGGTGCAGGATTATGCGCTTTTCCTGTTGGATGCGGACGGACGGATTGTCACCTGGTACTCCGGCGCGGAACGTATCTTCGGCTACACCGCGCAAGAGGCAATCGGACAGCATCTCTCGTTTCTCTATCCCGGCGATGACACGCTGAATCCCGGTCTGGCTGAAGAATTGATCCGGTCCGCGACTGCCGGTCATTTTGGCAATGAGGGCTGGCGCACGAAAAAGGACGGATCGAGATTCTGGGCCAATGCCATCACCATGGCGCTCAAGGATGAAGACGGGAAATTGCAGGGCTTTGCGAGAGTCGTGCGTGACTTTAGCGATCGTCATGAGCGGGATGAAAAGCTGCGCCGCGGCCGGACGCGCCGGCCCGTACCGGAGGAATCGACTATCGCCGGCGTCGTTTCCGGCGAGTTTGACCGAATTCCCGAAGCCAACGACACCTTCCTGGAACTAGTCGGATACAGCCGCGCAGACCTGCTCGAAGGCAGATTGCGCTGGCCGGACCTCACTCCGCCGGAATATGCCGCACTCGATGAACTGGCGCATGAAGAAGGTTTGCGTTTTGGCGCCTGTACTCCGTTCGAAAAGGAGCTGATCCGCAAGGATGGGACTCGGGTTCCGGTGCTGGTCGCAACGGCCGTTTTGCAGCTCTCGCCCTTCCGCTGGATCACGTTTGTGCAGGATCTGCGCGAGCGCGACCGGCAGGAAAGTGTCGACGATCAGGAAGAAGATGTCAAAGAGTTCTTCGAAGAGATGGTCGGCAACAGCGCGGCGTTGCGCAGGGTTCAACGACTGATTGAAGTGGTTGCGCCTACCGATGCGACAGTATTGATCCTGGGAGAAACGGGCACAGGAAAAGAATTGGTTGCGCGCGCGGTTCATCGAACCAGTCCGCGAAAGAACCTTCCTTTCGTCACTTTGAATTGCGCCGCGATTCCGACCGGGCTTCTGGAAAGCGAGTTGTTCGGCTACGAGCGCGGAGCTTTTACCGGTGCCTTGTCGCAAAAGATCGGCCGCTTCGAAATGGCGAATCGCGGGACGTTGTTTCTGGATGAGGTGGGGGACATCCCCCTGGATCTGCAACCCAAGTTGCTGCGCGCTCTGCAGGAAAAGTCGTTTGAGAGGCTGGGCGGTACGAAGACGATTCCGATCGACGTCCGGCTGGTGGCCGCAACCAATCGGAATCTGGCCCAGATGATGGGAGACAAACTGTTCCGCAGCGATCTCTACTACCGGTTGAAAGTATTCCCGATCACGACCACCCCATTGCGCGATCACCCGGAAGACATACCCATCCTCGCCCGCCATTTCACCAAGAAATACTCCGCGACTATGAACCGCCAGATTGAAAAGATCCCGTCGGACACGATGCGCGCCCTGGTGAGTTGGCCGTGGCCGGGCAATGTCCGGGAGCTCGAGAATTTTATCGAACGCTCGGTCATCCTTACGAACGGACCCAGCTTGCGTGCTCCCTTGGGCGAAATACGCATGAATCAAGCGCCGGACGCCGGCAGCTTTACCCTCGAACAAGTGGAGCGGGAGCACATCGTCCGGGTGCTGCGGGAGAGCGGCGGGGTGGTCACCACGGCTGCCACCAGTCTGGGGCTCCACCGTACGACGCTCAACGCGATGATGCGCAAGCTCGGCATCTCGCGCAAGGATCTTTAGGACAGGAGTTGCCGCGGTGCTCGCAGTTGTCGCCCCGGTCATCATCGTCGTGAAGAGCTGGCGCCGGTTTTCTAGAATTGCCAACGGCCACCGGCGTGCACTCTACAGTACGAGCCAAGGAGCGCTCAAATAGATGCTTTGGACCCTCGCTGTAATTCTGTTTATCCTGTGGGCGCTGGGATTAGCCACCGCCTACACAATGGGTGGGCTGATCCACATCCTACTGGTGGTCGCGATCATCGTCATCCTCATTCAAGTGATTCAAGGCCGGCGAGTTCTTTGACCGCCGGCGGTCAAGTGACCAAAAGCGGTTAGGAATCGAAACCACTTCGCGCTCGCAATGCCGGTTCGTCGGGAACAGATTCAACGTTTCCCCGAATCGGCACGGCGCGTGCACTCCAAGAATACAGTCGTGACAACTTGCACGACGGTGGCCAAGCCAGAGTCGAGAGCAAACCGGGCCATATCGAGATCGAGGCAGAGTTCAAGGACCTGCAGACGGCGACGAAAACCAGCGCCGGATACCTCACGTATTAGAACCTTTAAACTAGCGGGTATGTTTGTAAAAAAAATCGCCGGCCTCGCCACCTTTGCGGGGGACAAGATGACGAAAGGTACCGTGGCGCAGGGGGAATTTCTCTTCGCCGGTCTGAACTGTTTTGAACCCGGCCAGGAGCACGCACCTCACGCGCATGCCGGTCAGGACAAGCTTTATTACATCCTGGAGGGCAGCGGGACGGTGCAGGTCGGCGATGAAACCGGGCACCTCGCTGCCGGCGATGCGGCATTCGCCCCGTCTGGAATCATTCACTCGATTCGCAATCCCGGGCCCGGACGCCTGGTCGTGATGGCAGTCCTGGCCCCGCCGCCGCACAGGTGACGACTGAAAACCGACGACTGTTAGACTTGTGAGCGATGGACATCCTGGCTGGTATCCTGCTTGGCGGTGTTTCGTGGTTCTTCATGCGTATCGTTCTCTTCGGTGTCTATACCGTCGACCAAAACGAGCGCGCCGTCAAGACCAATTTCGGGCGAGCGGAGAGGGTGCAAGGCGGCAAAACGACCTTGGACGATCCTATTTCCGAACATCTGCGCCCAGAAGAACGTGAACGCTACAAATACCCTCAGGTCCGCGTCATTCCACCTGGCGGACCTTATTTCAAAATGCCGTGGCAAAAGATTCACAAGGTCTCTATCGCCACGATGACGGTCAACATGGCCCTCGATCTGGAACAACCTTTGGCCAACCAGAATGGCACGCGCCTGGAGGCGGTCACCAAAGATCAACTGAATACAGGCTTGACTGGCCAGATGCGCTACCGGGTGAGCGAGAGCAATCTCTACGCCTTCCTCTTCGGCATCAAGAAGCCTTTCGTGCACGTCATGGCCTACTTCGTCTCCGTGCTGCGCCAGCGCATCGCGAACTTTGAAGCCAAACCCGATCCTCAACCGGCGGTCGCGGCGTCGAACAACCCGGGCGCGAATGTCCCAGGCGGCGAAATGATCGGCGTATCCATCAACGATCTGCGCAAGAATCTGCGCGATCTCAATGAGTACGTCGACAATGAGTGCCGGTCGTCGGCCGCGCGGTACGGGGTACTGTTCGACGCTTCCCTGATTACGGCCATCGATCCGCCGCCGGAAGTCGAGTCGGCGCTGGCGGCGATCAACACCGCGCACAACCAGGTCTCGAGCGATATCAGCCTGGCGCAGGCTTCCGCCGATCAGAAAATCGTGCAGTCCAAACGCGCCGTAGAAATTGAAACCTTGAAAGCGCAGGCCGAGATGGCGCCGCTGAAGTCCCTGGCGGCGGAACTGGCGGAGTTACACCGGACCGGGCCCGAGGTGCTCGCGGCGTACCTCAGAAACATCCGCATGGCGCTGCTCGACAAGGCCCAGCAGATTTACCTGGAGGTGAGCCGATGAACCTCATGATGACTGCGGTGGTAGTTTTCCTCAGCTTGTTTCTGGTCGAGGGGCTGCTGCGCGGGTTAGCGCGCTTCTTCGGCGTGTTCGCAACGGTGCAGGAGGGCACCTGCCGCGTATACGTGCTGTTCGGCAAGGTCATCGGCATTCTGGATGAGCCCGGTTTGCATATCCTGCCCGCGAAACTGGGGGTCTCCGCCTTCTTCGTCAATCTGCTGGGGACCTGCCGCATCATCGACCTGCGCCTCGACCAGGAGTACCTGCGCAGCGAACCCGTCAACTCGGAAGAGGGCGCGCCGATGGGCATCGGCATCTGGTACGAGATGTGGATCAGCGATCCGGTTTCGTATCTGTTCAAGAACACCGATCCGCGCGGCTCGCTACGGGCCAACGTCAGCAATTCCACGGTGCGCTGCCTGAGCAACATGCCGCTGGCGGAGATGCTCGAAACGCGGCACAACATGAGCCAGGCGGTGCGCGCCGAGGTCTCCGGTAAGTCGCAGGCCTGGGGCTATCAGATCGGCTCGGTTTATATCCGCAAGGTGCACTTCCGCGATGCAGGAATGATCCGGCAGATCGAAGAGAAAGTGGTGAACCGCTTGCGCCAGGTGACTTCGGCGATCCGGCAGGCGGGAGCCAACCAGGTGAGCGTCATCACCAGTTCAGCGGAGCGGGAGGCTGCGGTCGAACTCGCCAAGGCAGCGGTGATTCGTCCGTCGACTCTGCGGCAGGTCTTTGAGGAGGTCGCCAGCGTTCCCGCGGTAGGCGAGGCGCTCTTTCAGATTCTCGAGACGCAGCGTATGCTGGCGAGTAACGCGCGCCTCATGCTGCTGCCCGCTGGACCACATGGCCGCATGCTCTCCACCTTGTTGGCTGCTGACGCCACGCAGACGTCACCCGTGGCCGACGTTGCGAGAGCCATCGCGCGAAAGTTACCCCCTCCGCTCGCACAGGAGGGATGAAACAAGTCCAAAAGCACGGCCTGCTAGCGGACTTTCGGCAGGTCTTTCCAAAGATCGCGCGACTTCCGAACCAGCAGCCGGCGGATGGCGGACGCTTCAACCCCGTAAGATGCGAGACATTGCCATGCGTTGGCGACATCTCTGACACTCCGGTCGTCATTGGGACCCCAAAGCCGTCCGATATCGGGGTCGGCCTCTTGTACCAGTTCCTCCAGATCCTTTGGTGTAACGCCATACCGGTTGAGCGCCGCAGCCGCCGCATTCACGTGCTTCTGACGTTCGGCGATTTCCTGATTGGCTTGCGAATCGGACCCGGCAATGCACAAAACCCCGACATCCTGGGCGAAGAGTTTGCCATTTTCCACACGCAAGGTGGTAACTTGCGGAGGTAGCGGGAACCCCAGTACGGCCGGGACCCAGGATCGCGCAACCGAGATCACCCCGGACCAAGACCCGGCGGCTCGTACTTCAAGCGATGTGTCGCCGGCCGAAATCACCAGAGTTCCCAACGTGTAGCGCAGATGAACCCATTCGCCCTTCCCAGGCTGTGCCGCGATCCGCTTCAATGCCTGCACCAGTTGCGAGGTCTCCACTTCGAGCGCAAAGGCCGGCAATTCGCCAGATGGAGAGAGAAGGAAGTCCAAGGGTATTTGCGGCACTGTACTCTTGAAAGTTTAGCGCGACCCGCCCGGAGATCGATGGTACTGAGTACAAAGGAGGATTGACCCTGAGGACGGCTGCTCCGCAGCCGGGCAGACCACATAAGACGACGGTTTGCCCCACGGGAGGCCGCAAAGTCTTCGGAGTTACACGGCTATGGTTGGATTGCACAATGATGGAATAACAGTTGCCATTCCGCGAGTTGCACACGACGCGTGAGCAGATCCCGATCCGAGCCCGGCTGCCGGCGGCCCTCCTCGCAGGCATCGATAAAGGCGATAGGATCCCAGGCTGTTCCGCATGGGTAACCCAGGCCCTGTGCCGCATCGCGCAGCGCGGGGAAGATGGCGTGTCTGCCGGTACGCCGGAACCAATAGGCCGCGTTGCCGGCGTCGGGTTCCTGACGATGCATGATGCCATGCCAGAAGCTGCCGTCCGAAGTCTCCACCGCCTGCGCGAGGGTGTGGGCTTCATCGAGACACGAGAAGTACAGCCAGAGACCTGCCATCGCCGCCTCGGGCGAACGCGACGCGGGGAACAGGGCGCGAGGGCTCGCAGCCTTCAGAATATTGTAAGCCTCCGGCGAGGAACAGGTCCCGTGGGCCAGCGGCATCAGCCTCTCGCCCGCACCGTCGAGCGCGAGGATCTCCGCCACCCGCGCCCCGTAATCTGAGGAGCTGAACATCAGATTATGATACACGTCCCGTGGGCCGACCAGTACGATCAGGGATAGCGATAAACCTGCGTTGCAGAAAAGGTATCGTTAGCGGTCCCGAAACTCTTGACAGACTCTGATCCGCCCGTCAAACTACAATTTAAGGAAATCTATAGCGAAACCTCTCAGGGATGGGGTGTCTCCCGAGAGGTTCACCGCGTTCGCGGGTTTATTAAAGCATGAGGGGTACCTCACCAGAGGACCGGACTATGCCGTCCGGGAGTCGAAAAGTTATCTACGCATCTCTGCTGATCCTGCTGACAGCCGGAAGCGCGATTTATTTCCGGCTGACGCCCAAGCTCACCGCGTTTGCATCCGCAGCTTCCGCGGAAAAGTTGGAGCCGGTGCGCACCTTGGCGGTGACGACAGGCGATCTCGAAGAGACGATCCGGCTGACCGGCACCATCGGCGCGGAGCGTTTTCAGCTGGTTCAAGCTCCACAGCTTCGCGGCGTTCGCGGAGCCGGCACTACGCTCGGCAACGTGAGCACCACCACCACGCCGTCCAGCGTCCCGACTTTCACACCCTCCACCGGGTCCGCACTAGATGGAACCGGCAATCGCTTCAGCGACCGCAAGGGCGAGCCGCCGTCGCCGTCGACACCCTACACTCCCCCTTCTACCGCGGGCTCGGTATACAACAGCCTGGTTTCGACCGCGAGCCTGCGTGGAGCGGGTGCCAGCGACTTCAATCTCACCGTCCTCAAGCTTGCCGAACCCGGGGCGCATGTCAAGCGCGGCGACGTGATCGCCGAGTTCGACCGGCAAATCCAGCTTCTCCGGCTGGACGATTACACGGACACGGTGAAACAGCTCAATGACAACATCGAGAAGATGCGGTCGGACCTGCAAAGCATTCGTAAAGCGCACGACCATGTTATCTTCGCGGCCCGGTCCGATTATGAGAAAGCGCAACTCGATCTAAAGACTGCGCCGGTGCGCTCGGCCAATGACGCCGAAGGTCTCCGGCTGGACATGGAGGAGTCCAAGGCGCGCTACGAGCAACTGCTCAAGGAGGTCAAACTGCTGGAAGAGTCGCAGACCGCCCAACTGCACGCGGCCCAGATCGATCGCGATCAGGGCAAGATGGAACTGGAACGCGCCCAGCAGAATGTAGATTTGATGGTAGTTCGCGCCCCCATGGACGGGATCGTAGTGCTGCAAACCATCTATCGCGGCGGAGATATGGGCCCCGCGCAACAGGGCGATCAGCTCTATTCGGGAAGGGTTTTCATGCAGGTGATCGATCCCCGCTCCATGCTGCTCAACGCGTCGGTCAACCAGGTTGACGGGGAGCGAATCCGCATCGGAATGAAAGCCAGAGTGCATCTCGATGCATATCCTTCGCTCGAGTTTCCCGGGCGGGTGGTCGGAATTAACGCGCTCTCCAAGACCAGTTACCGGCGCCCGGATTTCAAGGGCGACATCGACGTCCGCGTCAAGATCGATGCAATTGACGAGAACGTGATCCCGGATATTTCGGGCAGCGCGGACATCGTGCTGGCCTCGCAGGAAAAACAGGTGATCGCTCCGTTGAACGCGATTTTTTACGAAGGTTCCGGCGCCCGGCCGTTCGTGTACCTTCAGAGGCCGACGGGATGGGTGCGCCACGATGTTTCGCTCGGCCTGCGCAATAATACCCACGCGGAAATCCGCTCCGGACTAGCCAGCGGCGATGTGATCGCGCTGTCGCAGCCGGCCCCAGCGCAACTTCAACCGGGGAAACCATAGGCTCGATGGCATCCAAAGATCTAAAACTCAAGCAACGAATCGGACGGCCGCCGTGGTCCGCGCGCAAGAAGGCGGCTGCGTGGATCCTTGGCTTGGGGGCATTCGCAGGAGCTGCCTGGGCCACCTGGCATTACACCGGAACCACTCCCGTCGACGTTGCCGTAGCGCGGGTGAGAAAGGGCGACTTCGTCATCAGCATCAAGGCGCGCGGCGAAATTCGCAGTACGCACTCCAGAACCATCGTCGCGCCGCAGGTTCCCGATCCGTATATCGTCAAGCTGGCGGAATCCGGCAGGCCGGTCAAGAAGGGTGAAGTCGTCATCGAGTTTGACGCGGTTCAGCAGGAGCAGAACTACCTCGACAAGGCAACGGGCGTACGCGGTGTCGACAGCGAAATCGTGCAGCTCAAGGCCTCCCAGAAAATGGACGACGAGTCCGATCGCATCAACTTGCTGCAGTCCCAGTACAACGTGGAACGGGCCAGGCTGGAAGCGAGCAAAGCGGAAATCCTTTCGGAAATCGAGGGCGCGAAAGATCGCATTGACGTCGATGTGTCTAAGGGCGACTTGGTGCGCGTCGAGAAAACCCTCGGCGCACGGGAAGTAGCACACGCGGCCGATGACGAACGTCTCGCTCAGAAGAAGGACAAGACTGTCCGCGACATGGCTACCGCGCAGCAATACATGACGTTGATGAAGGTTCGTGCGCCGAGCGACGGTATCTTCAATATCCTGCCCAATTTCCGGGCAGGGGGATCGTTCGGTCAATCGCCGCCGCCATTCAAAGAAGGAGACCGGGCGTGGACCGGAGCCTCCATCGCCGAAATTCCGGACCTTACCGAGATGCGCATCGAGCTGATGCTGGAAGAGGTGGATCGCGGCAGGCTGAAGCTCGGCGAACCGATGCTGATCCGGGTGGATGCCATTCCGGAGAAAGAGTTTCGCGCCAATCTGGATTGGATCAGCCCCATCGCTTCGCTGGTCTTCCGCACCTATCCGCCGGAGAAACTGTTTCCGGCGCGTGCCACGCTGAAGAATCTGGATCCACGGCTGCGTCCGGGAATGAGCGCATCGGCGCAGATTGTCGTAGAGCGCCAGCCGTCGGTGCTGTTGATTCCAACGCGGTCCAGCTTTCTGCTGAATGGCAAGCCCGCGGTCTATATTCAGGAGGGTCAGAGTTTCAGTGCGCGGAACATTCAGGTGGGACGGCGGAGCGACGATGATATCGTTGTCACCGGCGGGCTGAAGGAGGGCGAACTGGTGACGCTCGAATCTCCGGCGGATGCCGCCAAACGGGCGAGGAAAAAACTGTGATCCGCGAATGCACGCGAATTCACGCGAACAGAAAGCGGGGAAGCGGCGTGCGATGAAGAAGTTCTTTATCCGCCTTATCGGGATTGGCTTCCTGCTCGGGGCTGTATATGGCGGCTATGCGCTGTACAATTCCCTTCCCAAACATGCTCAACTTCTCCCTACCGCGAAGGCGAAATTCGGCGACGTGGTCATCAAGGCGTACACTCGCGGTGAATTGCGCGCCGCGCGGTCGATCACGCTGGTGGCGCCGAATCTTTTTTCCACCGTACAGGTCACGCGCATCGCTCCTATGGGAAGTTTTGCGCACGAAAAAGACCTGGTCGTCGAGTTCGACGATTCCGAGCGGCGCGCGCAGCTCGACGAAACCGAGCTCGAAGTGCAACAGACAGAGGAGACCATCAAACAAGCCGAGGCGGATCTCGCCATTCGCAATAACCAGGATCAGGTGGATTACCTCCACGCGCGTTACGCCGTCCGGCGCGCCGAACTGGATGTGAAGACGAATCCTCTGCTGTCGGAAATCGACCGCAAGAAAAACCTGCTGGCGCTCGATGAGGCCAAGCGGCGCCTGGTGCAACTGCAAAGCGATATCAAATCCCGCCTCGATCAGGCGGAAGCGCAAATCGATTCCATGCGCGAGCAGCGGCGCAGAAGTCTGATCGACGTGGTGCGTGAGAAGACGCGCATCGCGCAGTCCAAAATGCTCGCTCCCATGGCCGGCCTGGTCGCGGTGCGCCAGAATCGCGCGACCGACTTCTACTTTCCCGGCATGCAGCTACCCGATATCCACGAGGGCGATACGCTCCGTCCCGGCATTCCGGTCGTGGATATCCTGGACCTTTCCGAGTTGGAAGTCCTGGCGCGGGTAGGCGAACTGGACCGGGCTAATCTCCACGAAGGGCAGGAAGTCAGTATTACGCTCGACGCCGTGCCCGAGAAGAAGTTCCGCGGCACTATCAAGACCATGAGCGGGATGGCCAGTTCTGCCGTCTTCAGCGGCGATCCGGCGAAGAAGTTCGACGTGGTGTTTAGTATCGACATGAAGCAATTGATGACGGCGCTCGGAGCCAGCCCCGAACAGATCCGGTTGACGCAGGAAACCGCGGCCCGCAACGCGGCTCATCCGCCGATCACGACGCCCGAATTCACTTTGCCGGCCCCACCCGCTCCGGGCTCCGCGGCGGCGAAGAAGTCCCGTGCTAAAGACGACGATCTCTCGGCCTACGTGAACGCCAGTAACGTTTTCGGCACCGACGAGGAACGCGCCCGGGCGAAACTTCCTCCGCCGCCCGAAGAAGACTCGCAATTGAGCGTTCTGTTGCGGCCCGGTCTGCTCGCGGACATCGAGATTTTCGTGGAAAAAATCCCCAATGCGATCTCGGTTCCCAACCAGGCCATCCTCGAGAAGGATGGGCGCCAGTTTGTCTACGTGCAGGATCACGGACGCTTCGAGCCCCGCTTCATAAAAATTGCGCGGCGCAGCGAAGCCGTCACCGTGATCGCCGATAACCTGAAGGCCGGCGAAGTGGTTTCGTTAGGCGATCCGTTTGCCAGGAACGAGTCCGGCCCGAATTCCAAAAAGAACGACACGGTCAGCATGCCTCCGGCCGGCGGAGGCTCGAAATAGATGTTCTCCGGCATGCTTCCTGAAGTGCAGATGGGCCTCGCGAGCCTGTTCGCGCACAAGCTCCGCAGCATGCTCACCATGCTGGGCATGATCTTCGGCGTAGGCGCAGTGGTCGCGATGCTCTCGATCACCGCGGGCGCGCAGAAAGAGATGATGTCGTTCATCGATCAGTTGGGTGTCAACAATATCATCATCGAGGCGCACGAAGCCACGGACCGGAACACGCTGCAACAGGTTCGCGCGAAATCGCCGGGCCTGACTTTCCGCGATTATCGCGCGATCACGGAAAACACCGCGGGCATCGAAGCCATTACGCCGCGCAAGAGGTTCAAACCTACACGCGTCCTGCCCAAGACAGCCCTGGAGTTGCCGGCGCTGATCGGCGTGCTGCCCACTTTTGTCGAGATCAACAGCCTCAAACTGGTGGCCGGCCGCTTCTTCAACGATGAAGATAACCTGCGCTCCGCGCCGGTGTGCGTGCTGGGCGAGACCGCCAAGGTGAATCTGCTGGGCTACGACGACGCCATCGGCAAATATGTCAAGGTGAACGAAGTCTGGCTGCAGGTGATCGGCGTCCTCACGCCGCAGGCGGGCGCCGACGCTGACTCCGAGAATGTGCAGGCGCTGAACCGCAACAATACGATCATCGCGCCACTCAATACGGTGATGCGGCGTTTCGAAGACAGCAACAGCTATCTCAAAGACGAGATCGACGGAATCTATATGAAGGTTTCGCCCAACACCGACTCGGTGGAAACCTCCAACGTGGTGCGCGCCATTCTCAATGCGACCCACAAGGACGCGGGAGACTTCACCGTCATCGTACCCGCCGGACTGCTCGAAGAGCGCCGCCGCACGCAGTTTATTTTCAGCGTGGTCATGATCTGCATCGCCGGTATTTCGCTGCTGGTCGGCGGGATCGGGATTATGAACATCATGCTCGCCACGGTGCTGGAACGAACCCGTGAGATCGGTATCCGCCGCGCCATCGGCGCGCGCCAGTCCGACATTGTCCGCCAGTTTCTCACCGAAGCCGTGCTGATTTCGATCGCCGGCGGATTAATCGGTATTGCCTGCGGGTTTACGCTGTCGCGCATCATTGCCACGGCCGCAGGATGGTCGACGGTGGTGACGGCTTCATCCATCGCGATTGCGTTCGGTGTTTCTGTTTTCATTGGACTGCTGTTTGGCAGCTACCCCGCCGTGCAGGCGGCAAAACTGGATCCCATCGAGGCGATCCGCTACGAGTAAATCGACTCACATGGTTCTCCGCTATTCACTTTCGCTTTTGAAACCGCCCCGTGGGGCAGACCATCGCCTTGTATGGTCTGCCCGGATGCGCAGCAGCCTCAGGCTGGCACCCATTCTGCTCGCCATACTCAGCACGGCCGCACTGGCGCAAATCAACTCTTTTCCCAAGCCCAGCTACTTCCGTGAAAGCTTCATCCGCCCCGCAACTCAGGTGGAGCTCGCGCCGCCGATTCGTCTGCAGGATTTCGTGGTGCAGGGCAAAGACGGCAAGACGCTGGTGCTGTCACTCAGGGATTACCTGTCGCTCGTGATGTCCAACAACCTCGATATCGCCATCGAGCGCCTTACCCTCGTTACCGGAGAGGATGCCATCCTGCGGTCGTATTCGGTCTTCGATCCCAAAGGCTCGGCGTCATGGAGTTCTTCGCGGTCCAAGACGCCCGTCGCCAGCCTGTTAGACGTCGGGGAGGTCAGCAATTCAACCCCCGGTTCAGCCGCACTCTCCACCATCGCGCTGGATACGCTTCGCCAGCCGGCCACCTTCACCTGGAGTCAACTCCTTCCCGAAGGTACGCTTTACAGCGTTCAGTTCGCAGCGACCAAACTCAATACCAGCAGCAGTTCGGTCACCTTTAATCCGTCGCTCAACGCGGCGCTCTCCATGACCTTTTCCCAGCCGTTACTGCGCAATCGCGGGAGCTACGTGAACCGGCTGCCGATCATCATCGCCCGCGGTAATCTTCGCCAGACACGATATCAACTGCAAGACAAGATTCTACAGAACGTTCAGGACGCCGAGAATGCTTATTGGGATGTCGAGTTGGCCCACGCCAATCTACGGGTGCAGGAAGAGGCCCTGAAACTGGCGCAGGAGGCGCTGAAGCGATCCCAGCAGGAACTCGACCTGGGCGCCATGTCGCCGCTCGACATCTATAATCCGCAACAGCAGCAGGCGACCGCCGAAATCTCGGTCTCCCAGGCGAAGTTCTCGCTACAGCAGGTGGAATACGCCCTGCGGCAGAAGATTGCCGCCGACCTGGATCCGGAAGTTCGCAATCTGCCCATCAACCTGACGGAAACGGTCGAACCGCCGGAGAGCCATGCCACCATCAACACCGATCTTGCGATCCAGAAGGCGATGCGTCTGAGACCGGATCTCGAGGCCTATCGGGTCGCGCTGGAAGTGGATGACCTCCAGATCGAGCAGGCCGCGAATCAGTTGCGCCCCGACCTGGAACTAACGGGCAATTATACGTTGCAGGGCCTGGGCGGAATCTTCAACTACACAACGGCCAGCGGGGCCATCAATTCCCTCCCGGGAGGCTTTGGCGACGCGCTCTCCCAGGTGTTCGGATTAGGCTATCCCATTTACACGTTCGGGCTCACGCTCAATTTGCCGATTCGCAACCGGTCGGCTTCGGCGAACTATGCCGACACAGTGGTGAGCAAAAGATCGGACGCCCTGACCACGCGGCGCATCGAGCAGCAGGTACGCCTCGACGTCCTCAACGCCATCAGCCAGACTGAAGCCGCGAAGGACAGTGTCCGGCTAGCCAAGGTCGCAAAGGATTTCTCGCAGAAATATCTGGACGCGGAGGAGAAGAAGTACGAGTTGGGAACCAGCACGATCTTCTTCGTCCTGCAGGCCCAGAACGCGCTGGTCAATGCGGACTCCGCCCTGGTGCAAAACGAGATCACCTACCGCCGCAATATTCTGAATCTTCTGCGCAAGACCGGTGAACTGCTCGAAGAACGCGGAATCACGATACAGTAGGACGAGGGCCGGTTAACAATCGGCCTGCAGGTACCAACCTGCCCCGCGTACAATGGGCCGCATCCGCATCCTTCCCGACATCGTCGCCAATAAAATCGCCGCGGGTGAAGTGGTCGAACGCCCGGCGTCGGCCGTCAAGGAACTGCTGGAAAATTCCCTCGACGCAGGCGCCAACGATTTTCGCATCGAGATCGAGAACGCCGGACGACGCATCATACGGATCCGCGACAACGGCTGCGGCATGCTGCGCGACGACGCCCTGCTGGCTTTCGAGCGGCACGCCACCAGCAAGCTTCACGACGCCAAAGATCTCGACGAGATTGCGACGCTGGGCTTCCGCGGCGAGGCCCTGCCCTCCATCGGGTCAGTCTCGCGGCTGGTGCTCGAAACCCGATCGGTGGACGAAACCACGGGAACCAGAGTGGAAGTCGCGGGCGGAAAGATTCTGCGGTGCGACGAGATCGCGGCGAGTCCGGGCACGGTCATCACGGTCCGCGATCTTTTCTTCAACGTTCCGGCCCGTAAGAAATTCCTGCGCTCCGAGCAGACTGAACTCGCGCACATCGCATCGCTGGTCACGCATTACAGCCTCGCGCATCCGGACAAGACTTTCGAATTACTGAACGGGGCGGCCGTGCTGCTCCACGTCACGCCTGTCGAGACGTTGCGCGAGCGCGTCTTTCAGGTCTTCGGCAGCCAGACGCTGGACGATCTCATCGATCTCGGAGATCGTACCCGCGAGGTTGCCGAGGCCGAAGAACCGGTGCGCATTTACACGCTGAACGGCTTCGTTTCGCGCCCGCAGGTGCAAAAGAACAATCGCAACTCAATTTACATTTTCGTTAATGGCAGATTGATACGCGACCGGCTGCTGTTGCACGCCATCGGGTCGGCATATCACAATTTGATTCCGCCGGCGTGCTATCCTTTTGCGCTGTTGTTTCTGCATTGCGATCCGGCGGAAGTCGACGTGAATGTGCACCCGTCGAAAACGGAGGTACGCTTCCGCCACGGCTCGATCGTGCACGATTTCGTACGCGATGCCATCCGAGACCGGCTGATGGAGACGCGCCCGGCGCCTAGCTTTCCGCCGAGTCCGCAGCCCGCCGCCACGCTGCCGTATTCGGAGTTCTCACAGATGTTGGATCGGGAAGATGCCCAGACTGACGCTCCATCGTTCACGTTGCGTCCGGAACCGGGTCCCGCGCCGCGGTTCGATTTCAGCGACGTGCTTCCACCGGAACCTGGGCCCTCCGCGCCTCCCTCAGGTTTGCGTCTGCGCGTACCCGATACGCATGGCGCCTTTCCCGACGGGCCGTTTTCCGGGACCAGCGGATCGCCGTCCTCGTCGCTCTCGGATCTGAGCGACCTTCGTCCCCTCGGCCAGATTCACGACAGCTTCATCATCGCGGCAGGACGCGACGGTCTGTGGATCATTGACCAGCACGTAGCCCACGAACGCATCCTGTTTGAAAAAGTGTTGAAGCAGCGCGCTGCCGGACGGGTGGAACAGCAGCGTCTGTTGATGCCGCTGATTCTGCAATTGACGCAGGCGCAGCAGATCGAATACGCGCGCATCGCGGACGAACTAAACGCTACCGGGTTCGAGACCGAGCCGTTCGGCCAGCGCACCATCGCAGTGAAAGCCGCGCCGGCCGCGATCGGACTCGCGGACCTGGAGCGCGTCATCTACGAGATTCTGGAGATCGCCGAGCAGGAGCTGCGCAAAGTTTCCATCGACGATCTGCGCCGCGGAATTGCCGCGTCCCTGGCCTGTCGCGCCGCCATCAAGATCAACACGCGGCTCGATCAGAATAAGATGAACTGGCTGATTACTTCGCTGGCAGCGACGGAATATCCCATGTCCTGCCCGCACGGCCGGCCCATCGCGCTGCACTATCCTACGCGCGACATTCTGAAGGCGTTCCATCGGATCTGATTGCCTCGTATTCAGTTCGCCGTCTTCCAATACCCTGCCCTGGTGCGCACCACCAAGTCCGGCCGGTCCTTCACCTCGACGCGGATGGTATGAAACCCGGCGGCGGCATTCGCGTCGGGCTGGAACGACACCAGGTACTGCCCGTGCAAGTCCGCGCCGATGCTTTCGAGAGCCTTCTCCAGCCCTTCGTTGCGCAGGAAACTCAAGGCCATTCCTCCACTCGACTGCGCGAATGCCGCCGCGAGATTCGTGTCGGCGAGACGCTTCATCTCCACTAAGACCGCCAGCAGGCCACCGGAATACTCACCCATCGGCGGAGGCGGAGTGTGCTGCTTGCCATCATCGCGATAACACTGGCGCCCGCACATGCCGCAGGTCCGGTCGCAATTCTTGCACTTCTTTTCCGGACCGGGAGGATCGCAATAACTCAATGCCTTGGCGGTGTAAGGGGTGAGCGAAGGAGAAAACGTGACCGGATAAATCGTGACATTAGCCTTCTGCGCCGCGGCAATCACATCCTCCACGTGCGACTGGCTCGAGCGGTCATGCTTCTCCGCTATCAACAGAATGACTCGCCGTCGCTCGGGGGGCCGAGTGTCGAAGAGTCCCACCGCATGCAAGACTGCATCGTTGATGCTGCCGCCCGCGCCCATAACGTCCAGATTGCGCAGCGATTTCGCGATGGCGTCGAAGTTGGAAGTAAAGCCGTTCAGCACCTTGACGTCAGCCGAGAATGCGATCAGCGCGGCATCGCCGCGGTCCCCGGCAATCAGCGGTTCCATCAGGCTGGCCTCTTTACGAAGCTTGTCCAGGACGAAAGGCGCGTTCGCGGTAGCCTGCACTACCAGCACCAGGGAGACAGGCACGAAGACGTCGTCGACATGTATCGCGCGCGGCACATTGTTGTCGTAGAGGATCAGGTCGTCGCCCGAAAGTCCAGCGACTGGTGTACCCTTTCGGTCCGAAACCGAAACCGGCGCAACCACCAGTTCCGAGCGGCTGTGCAGCGTCAAGTCTTGCGCGCAGAGCACAGCCGCGAGGAACCAGATTAGAGCGGGCACGATTCGCATGCAGCCAGGAGTGTGCATGAGTCGTGCCAGTCGCGGGAGGCTGAAGGACGACGGCTGAAGACCTGCCACCTCACGATAATTCCTGCAGGATTGTCTTCATGCGCTCGGCAGCCGCCGTGTCACCGCCATAACGCAACGCGTTGTAGCATTCCGTAAATTCATCCACCGCGCCTTGCCGGACACCCTGCCGGACACTTTGCCGAACCGTGTCCGCAAACTCGCGCGGGGTGAACCAGGCAGGTTTCTGATATCCGCGTTTTTTCATGATGCGCAGCAGGTGCCCGTAAAGAATCGCGGCATCGGCCGGCCTGGCGCGGTCCGGCCGGATACGCCGCACCTGCCAGGCCGAAGCCAGACGCTCCAGCCACAACCGTCCAAATGCGGCGAGCAGAACCGTTGCGGCAACCAGGAGAATCACGGGGGGCAGCCAGGTGGTCAGCACTATCCGATCGATATGCGGAAGGTGCGCCCGCCCGGGATGCCAGAGCCACGTCATGTCGCGCAATCCCAACTCGATACTCGCGCCCAGGAGAAACTGGCGTGCCAGGTCGTAGTTCAGGACCCACTCCTGCCAGAACGTATCCGCGGCGTCGAGATAGTATCCGATGGTCGTCAGCAGCGTGGGCGCGGAAGACAGGGGCACGGACGGAGTGGGATCGAACGTCATCCAACCCCGACCCTCGATGTAGCCCTCCACCCAGCTGTGCGCATCCGAGGCGCGAATCATATAGAGGTCGGACACAGGATTGTAGGTGTCGCCCGCGAAGCCGTTCACCACACGCGAAGGGATGCCCTGGGTCCGCAGCATCACGGCCATGGAAGACGCGAAATACTCGCAGTGTCCTTTCTTGCGTGTGAATAGAAAATCGGCCAGTGGATCCTGCGCCTCGCCAGACGGAAGTTTCAACGTGTAGGCGTAGTCGCGGCGCAAGTGATGCTCCAGCGAGCGGGACCGCTCCAATTCATCACCCTCGCCCATCAATTGCTTTGCCAGCGCAGGAATGCGCGGATCGAGCCGCGGCAGTTGCAAATACTGCTCGCGTTCCAATGGGCTCAGGCTCAGGCGCCCCGGTGCAAAAGGAGTCGCGAGGGCGCTGGAAACTTCATAGCGCACGGCCTCGGAGGGTATGAAGCCCAGCCGGTAAGCGCCGCCCTCGGTGCGGTAAAGCCGCGGCACTCCGACATTCAGGAATTCCGGGACTCCCGCGATGAACAGGACATCCGAATCCACGGGGCTCAAATCGACACGGTACAGGACGGCCGCTCCATTCAGGATGCGCTCCGCATCGGTGGCAACCTGCACCACGCCGCGCTGGGTCGGCAATTCCTTGGTGTGGAACGACGCGGTCCATATGCGCCCATCGAAACGGCTGAGCGTGAGGCCGCGCCACTTCAGTCCCGGAGGCAGCCGTACGCCTTCATAGGGCTTCACGCGCATGATGGTCCGGGAGTCCAACTGGAGTTCGCCGACTTCGCCGAGACGGACCTCGTTGGAGAATCCCGAAAGGTGGTAATTGTGCCGCGCCAGTCCTCGCAACGCGGCGCTGGCCGTTCTCGGCAACAGGAAGAACATTCCCGCGGTGATCAGGAGGATACCTGCAGTGACGGAGATGGACAACACTGTCAGTCGCGGAGCGATACTGATACGCGTGGTCTGGGCGACCAACTGCGGTTTGGTAGCGGCGCGACGGATCTCACCGCTGGTCAAGGCGGCGATCAGGCAGCAGAGGAACACCGTCAGCACCAGGAAGAAACTCATCCCGGTGGACAGGATGGCCGATGCCAGGAGTTCCAGGAACGCGATGGACAGCGCGTAGAAATGATCCCGCTGGGTCCGGGCTGAAAGGATCTTCAGCACCGCCAGGAAGATGATCATGTGAACGGTTGCCAGCAGGAAGTCGCGGGAGAGATAAAGATAGTCGACCGGGTAGTAGATGATGCACCCCAGCGCGCATATTTCTACCAGACGCCCGGGGAGCACCAGCCGGATCACGCCGAAGATCTGCAGTGCGCGGGCCAGAAGAGCGAGGCCCATAAAGACGAGCAACGGAGTATCCAGGTAGCCCGTAAGAGCCACTCCGGCATAGCCTGACGCGACCAGCCCCAGTACGGCGAGCTGATAGAACCGCTCAACTGCACCCATCCTCTCTATTATCTGCCACGCGGATGAAAAACAGCCGCAACACGCTTCAGTCGATGCCTCCCGGCTTGGACGGGCAATCCGTCACTTAATAAAACAGTGTGGACGTCTCGAAAGCCTCCTCGGGGGTGCCCTGATTGTCGCCGCTCATCAGACGGGCGGACTCGTATCTATCGTGCGAATAGGTGTAAAAGGCAAAGCTCCACCGAGTCTCGTTACCGCAGTAACGAATTCGGCAGAGATGCATAGGGCTGTCGGCCTCGACACACGCATCGATATAGCAGAAAGAGCCGCGGAAGCTCACGTCAATTCGAGTGAACTTTCCGGGGCAGTGTTGCTTCGCGTAATCAAGAATGCGCCGTTCCGTCCGGACCTTTACGGCGTCCGGAATACCTTTTCCGCCCGTGCTGGGACGATAGAGGATGGGCATGACCGCTCCTTCTGTTCCGTCTGCGTGCGGAGTACGTCGGGGGAAGGACTTCAGTCATTCTAACGCAGGATCACCGCTCGGACTTAGCTGGCGAAGCACCCGGCGCCTGTCCGGTTTCCTCCAGCATTTGAGAGAAGGAGATGGTGCGGTGTTCAGCGAGCAAGTCGGAAATGTAGTGGCTGGGAATCGCGAAGACCGTATTACCGCCGGCGGCGCGCTTGATGGTCACGCCGATGACCTTGCCGTGCTGATTTACCACCGGTGACCCGGGAGCGGCTGGCGCACTGATCTCGATCAAATCAACTCCGCCGACGGCGCGACGTGGGCCAACGCTGCCTTGGGAAACTGCGCGATTCGGTCCGATCACGACTACGGAGTCGCCCTCTTGCACGTTCTCACCCGCTCCGCTTTCCAGCGCTGGAAGATTCCCTTCGAGGACAGCCAGCGCGGCGAGATCGCGCCCGGGACTGTAGCCCATCAAAGCGATGACCGTTAATTCTTCACCCTTCGCATTATCGACGGTGACGGAACTCGCGCCACGGATCGCGCTATAGCTGGTGACGATAATTCCGTTCGATGAGTAGACGTAGCCGTTGGCTTGCGCAAGCGGCCGATCGCTGCTGTCGTACCCGGTCACGATCACCACGGACGGATTGCCGGCCTTCGCGATCTGCGGCGGGGTCAAATTGACGCCTGGCGCCGCGCCCGGTACTGCAGCGGTCCCAAACGGGGAAGGCCTGCTGCTTTGGACCGGCTGATTCGGAGTCGCAGGTTGGGACGCGGTCGCGGGCCGGAGCGCCAACAGCAGAACAATGACCGCAGCTGTCGCCATGCCCGCCAGAACCGCCATCACGACGAGACTGCCATACCTCGGCGACTTGAGCAAATCTGCCCGGAACGGCTCGGCGGCCGGCTGCTCAACTAAAGGGACCATCGCGCTAACCACAGAGTATAGTGGCGCAGGTCCGGCAAGTAAATACAGTCTTCAGTTAGCAGTGAGGCGTCGTCCGTTATCCGTTGTCCGTTACGGAAGACGGATAACGGAAGACGGATAACGGACGACGGCTCTCAGTGTCCGCGCGCCGTCTTGGGCGGAGGGATCGCGTCTCCCAGGATCGATCCGCCGCCCTCGCTGATATAGTTGCGATTCCATGCCGGAATCTCAGCCACCACATCGCCCTTGACCACCGCTTGACAACCGAGGCGTGAATTCACCTGGAAATCCGCAGCTTGCTCCACGCGGTCAAGTTCATCGTCCGAGGGTTCGGATAGATTCTGTTCGCCCTCCCTGATCACCACATGACAAGTCGTGCAGGCGCACTTTCCGCCGCATGCATGTTCCAGGTGGAAACCGAAGTTCATCGCGATATCGAGCAGCGATTCGGGTAATCCATGCTCTTTGTAAGGCAGCTTTCCGGATTCGAATTCAAACGTCTCTCCCGCCGGGAGGAAGGTTACTTTGGGCACTAAGACTATAGTGGCACAGGCGCGGCGAGACCTCATGAACATGGGATGCAACCCGCATACAGTACCATGGGAATTCTGTGTTTACCGAACAAGATCTTCGCGAGAGACTCCGGAAAATTTCGGCCCTGTTCGAAGGCGCAACTACACCTGGCGAGCGGAACGCAGCGGCCGCGGCAATCGAGCGGGTGAAGAACGCGCTGGCCGGAATGCAGCAGACCGAGCGGGCGGTAGAGATGCAGTTCTCGCTGCCCGATCGCTGGCAGCGCCGTCTGTTTGCGGCGCTCTGCCGCCGTTATGGACTGGAACCCTATCGCTACAAACGGCAGCGCTACACCACGGTGATGGTGCGCGCTCCCCGGTCCTTCATCGACCGAACCCTGTGGCCGGAATATCAGGAGATCAAGGGCGCACTCGACGAGTACCTCAACGAAGCAACCGAACGGATTATCCGCGAAGAAGTCTTTGGCGATGCGCGCGAAGCACCGGAGCGTCGTGGCTAAGGGTTGTCGACAGCCACGCTCCCTGTTACGGGCTCGACGCGGCGCGGCGTAAACGGTCCGACACCGCTTCCCATTGAGCATCATCGGGCGGACGTTCAATCGCGATCCACTCGACGTCGCGATGATCGAGTTCATGCAGCGTCCCGTAAAGCCGAGCGGCGAATTCCACCGGGGTGACCGGCATCTGAAAGGAGACCAATGCGGGCCGGGAAGTCGATCGCCACAGATAAGCGCCCTGCCCTGGAGGCAAAGGCCCGTCGACATCCACCAGATAGAGCGGCTTACGCGGACGATAATGCCTCACGTGTTGGCCCGGCGATGGATGTGCACCGGCGTCCGGCTCGCCAGCGCGTTGCAGCGGTCCGCTGAGAGCTTCGATGTCGGCCGCACTGACAACGCCGGGACGTAGCAGGACAGGCACATTGTCGACTACCGATAGAACGGTCGATTCGATCCCCACACTGCACTCGCCGCCATCAAGAATCAGGTCTACCCGATCGCCCAATGACGCGCGAACGTGCCCGGCGGCGACCGGTGACAACTCGGTGAAGCGGTTCGCGCTGGGCGCGGCAATCGGTAGCCCGGCTTCCCGCAGGAGTTCGATCGCCAGCGGATGTGCCGGCATACGCAACCCCACCGTATCGAGCCCCGCGGTGACAATCGCCGGAATCTCCGGCCTCTTGCGCACCACCAGCGTCAGAGGCCCGGGCCAGAACGCGGCCGCGAGTTTTTCAGCCAGATCCGGCCACTCCAGAGCCAGGCCACGCGCCATCTCGATCGACGCCACGTGTACAATCAGCGGACTGGTCTTGGGCCGGCCCTTGGCTTCGAAGATGCGCTCGACCGCGTCCGGATCGAGCGCGTTCGCGCCGAGTCCGTAGACGGTCTCGGTGGGAAACGCAACCAGGCGCCCCGCACGAATGAGGTCAGCGGCATGGCGGATGGAAGTAGTCACGATGCTACTTCACTATAGCCGCCGGGTCCTCCGGAAACTGCGCTCTGCACCCGGCACGGTTGAAAAAAACGCAGAAGCGCCGGCTATCGCCGACGGACAGACGACAAAAAAACGATCGTCTGTCCTACGGAATCACTTTTTCATTCCCCGCTCGGGGCCGGTGGACAGCACCGTCGCTGCGTTCTGCCGCAGCCTTTGCATGAAGTCGGATATACTTCTTGCGTGGTGATTAACCGTCGAAGATTCGCAGCCGGCTTGATGCTGGCTCCCGCGTTGTGGGCGGAGCGCCCCAAGGGAAAACTGAAGATCTCTGCAGTTGAGTTGCTGCAGCTTCATGGACATCGTGAAACCGAGAGCGGGATCAACGCGCAGTACCAGGTGAATCCGCTATACGTGTACGACGCGCTTCGTCCGCCGGTTTACCAGGACAAAAAACCGGTCGAGAAGACTGTGGCGATGGCGCAGATTTACTTACGGATTCGCACCGATGCGGGGCTCGACGGACTGTACGGGCCGATCGATCGCGAAGCCGCCTTTGTGGTCTCGGATCAGTTACGGCCTTTTCTGATGGGCAAAGATCCGCTGGCCGGGGAAGCACTATGGGACCAGATGTACCGGTCCAACCGGCATTCGCGCGACGGCCAGTTCCTGATGGCCATCAGCGCAGTCGACAATACGCTGTGGGATTTGCGCGGGCGCTACTTCGAGACACCGGTGTACCGTCTGCTGGGCGGTCCGACACGGGAGAGCGTGGAGGTCTACGGCAGTTGCCTGGGTTACTCGCTCGAGCCGGATAAGGTGCGGGAGCGATGCCTGGCGCTTAAGGCGGAGGGCTACCGTGCGCAGAAGTGGTTCATGGGTTACGGTCCGGGTTCGGGGCCGGAGGGCATGCAGAAGAATGTCGAACTGGTGAAACTGCTGCGCGAGACCCTGGGCAATTCCACTGACCTGATGTTCGACGCGTTCAGCGGCTGGGACCTCAACTATGCGCTCGCGTGGGCCAAACAGGTGGAACAGTACCGTCCGCGCTGGATCGAGGAAGCGGCTCATCCGGAGAAGATCGAAACCTTCGCGACCCTCCGCCGCAGCACCTCGGTTCCGGTAGCGTCAGGCGAGCACTTCTACGGGCGTTGGGAAGTGGAGCGGTATCTGCAGGCCGGTGCGGTGTCGGTGGTGCAGGCCGATCCGGAATGGTGCGGCGGAACCTCGGAGTTAATCAAAATCTGCGGTGTCGCATCGCTGCACGATGTCCAGGTGATTCCGCATGGCCACAGCATTCACGCAGCTTTGCACGTCATCGCCAGCCAGTCTCCGATGACCTGTCCGCTAGCCGAATACCTGATTCTAAAGATGTCGTCGTACTATCATTTCGAAAAGAATGCGCCGGCCCCGGTGAAGGCGCATCTCGCGTTGCCCACGGGTCCTGGTTACGGGATCGAGTTCGATACCGCGAAGGTGGAGCAACAGAGCCTTCTTACCTTCGGGTCGTAACGGCCGCATCACGCGTACTCTTCGCCGCCCATAAACACCCGCTGCACCTCGAGTGCCTCCGTCAAGACAAGAATATCCGCCCGCTTACCGAAGGCCAGGCTGCCGATCCGGTCTCCCATACCGACGCGCTCCGCGGGAGTCAGGCTCGCCATCCGAATCACCTCGGGCAAAGACGCGGTCGTCGACTTGAGCATGGTGCGCACCATATGATCCATCCCTTTCACTGAGCTCGCAAGTCCCTGCCCCGGCACAAATCCGACTTTGCCGTCGCTCTCAAACCACGTGCCGGTCCCTCGCGGCCCGAAACGATATCGCCCTGCCGGCATATCTACTGCGCGATTCGCGTCCGTCACCAGGCACAACCGCTCGACCCCCTTCATGCGGAAGGCGAATTCGAGCAACTCCGGCGCCAGATGACATCCGTCCGCGATCACCTCGGTGCTCATCTCCGCGGTGGCGAGAACAAACTGCTCCATGCTACCTTGCATCGGCGTGCCGAGACGGCTGCGCACCGACGCGACCGAACTCATGGCGCACCAGAAATGATCTACGTGCCGCATACCGGCCGCATAGGCGCGGGCCATCTCGGACCACGTCGCATTGGAATGCCCGCACGTCACCAGACATCCTCGACTGTGCGCCGCTCGATAGAAAGCCTCGGCTCCCGGCAGTTCCGCCGCACAAGTCGCCACGCGGACCAGCCCCGTCGAGAGGCACGCCTCGTATTCCGCGGGATCAGGATCGCGGCGACCTGCCACGGAATGGCAGCCAACCTTGTCTTCGGCAAAGTACGGTCCATAGTAATGCACTCCGCCGATGCGCGCCCCGTCCGGTGTCGACCAGCCCTGAAGAACTTCAGCGCAAGCGTTCAACATTTCCTGGATTTCGCGCTTCGAACCGGTTGTCGTCGTCGGAAAGATGGTAGTGGTCCCGTGGCGCGCGTGCGCACGATTCGCGATACGCACGGCCTGCGCAGTCCCGTCCATATAATCCGCGCCGTCGCCTCCGTGCACGTGCAAATCGATGAAGCCCGGCGCGATATAGCGGCCCTCCACCAGCGGGACGCGATCGGGCACACCCGCAGGACGTTCCGCGCCGACGTTCAGGATCCGTCCCCCCTCGCACAGGACGTAGCCGTCCGGGACGGTTTGGCCGGACAGAATCAATTCGCCCCGAAAGCAGAGATTCATCGTTCCTCCGGAAGAAGGTGCGCGGTGAATCCGGCTTCTTTCAAATGCCGGTACGCGTCCAGCACTTCCTCGGGAAGACGCTGCGGAGCCGACCAGCCGCGCCGCCCGTAGATCCAGATGCGCTGCAGATCGCCCATCATGATGTGGATGATCTTTTCGGCCGAAAGCTCGCTGGTGAAGTACTCGTCGAGCGTCATCGCCGGGGATACTACGGTAGCGGGCATTTCCGGCCACTCCACGGCCATCGTTGCCCATGTGCGGCGCTGCATGAATGGCTTGACGGCGAGGATCACGTTTCGGGGACGCTCGGGCAATTGCTCCAGTAAAAGGCGCGGCTGAAACGAATATTCTCCGCGGTATTGGTGGCGCGTTTCTCGAGCAGGATGCGGTCGCGCGGGACGCCGTGATCGAGCGCTATCTGCGCGTACATCTCGGCTTCGGTCCGGTCCCAAGGCGTCGCCAGCAGATCTCCCTGATGAGCGATAGACCCTGTGCACAACAGCCATTTACCAAAGCCCGCATGGTACAGTCCAGCCGCGAATTCGGCCACACGCAAATCATTGGTCCCCAGCGCGATGATCGCATCCGCGGGAATCTCCTGGTGACCCAATTGATGATATTGCCAGATGATTCGTGCCGCGCCCAAATGCGCTTCGGTTACCAGCATCGATTGCCTTTTGTGACAGACTTCAGCCTGTCCGCGGCAAGCAGAAACAGCGCCTGACTTCGCATAGGGAAAGAGCCGCCTCTCCAGAAACAGCTCCACAAGTGTGGGGCGGACGCCCCCGTCCGCAAGCGACCCCCAGGTCGCCAGAACCTCGCCAGTTTCAGACCCCTTTGGAGCGCGCCGTCGCGGCGCGCTCGCGCGGCTGAAAGGCGGCTGCGGCCAAGATTGACCGCCCCACAATTTAGATTGCCGAGTTTGTGGCGCGACTCCCTGGAGTCGATCAACGCGCGCCCTCCGTCAGCCACTCCAGGTTGAACCTCGCCAAGACCAGCTTTCGGTCGGGAAAGCTGCCCGCGCCGCCGCCGGTTTCGTACAGGCAGAAAATCGTTCCGTTCGGCATCACGCTCAGGTCCGAATAGCCCGATGATCCCATCTCGATGGTGCGTTTCAAAGGCCAACTCCGGCCTTCGTCGTAGCTCAGATGCACGGTCAGGTTTTTGCGGTCCTTCGACACCGTAGCTTTGCCGTCCGCACGCGTCAGATTCTCCGGGTTCGCGAACAGCAGCCGGTTGCGTCCGCCGGCCTCCTGCGTCGAAAGCCGCACCAGGCTGCCGAAACAGATCGGGTCCGGCAGGTCTTGCTGCAAACGGGGTTTGCTCCAGCCGGTGGCGCCGTCCGGGCTGACGACCACGGTGCGGCGATTCTGCCGCGCCTCGGTGCGGACGTTGAGCATCACGCTGCCGTCCGCCAGTTGGACGGCGACCGTTTCATTAGGATCGGGAAAGGCTTCGCTACCCGGTACGGCGATCTCGCCGCACTGCCAGGTCTTGCCGTCATCGTCGCTATAGACTGTGCCATTGACCGATGGGTGATGGCCGTTACCGCCCGTTCCCAGTGCGTACCAGACCGGCACCAGCAGCCTGCCGTTCAGCAACTGGATGCCGTGGCCCGGCCCCGTCGCGACGACGCGCCACGGGTATTTCGATCGCATTGGCTCGAAAGCGCTGGTGATCTCCACGGGTTGCGAAAAGGTGGCGCCGTCATCGTCGCTTCGCATATAGAATACCCGCATGTACTCGATACAGAACAGAAAATGCACCGCTCCGTTTCGGCCGGCGATCGCGACCGGATTGTTGTAGGTGACGTCATCGGGCCCGGCCTGTTTACGTTCGATGGCCACCGGGCTGCGATGAATCTCGCCGGCGACATGTCCAATCACCTTGGGCGGTGAAAAGGTCTTGCCGCCGTCAACGCTTCGCCGGAGCAGGAGATCGATAGTGGCCCAGTCGTTCCCGGAGCGACGCGCTTCGCAGTAAGCCAGCACCACGCCGTGCCTGGTGACCACGATGCCGGGAATGCGATACTGCGCGTAGGCGGCGTCTGCCTGCCAGAGGTCGCTCTTTTGTATGAACGGCTCGACGGCTTGGACCGCGAACCCGGACGCCATCACGCATAGAATCAATCGACGAATCAAGCTATACCCCCGCAGGATTGACTATAGCGCGGCGTCTTGCGGCCATACCGAAGCCGCGACCGTGAGGGGAGGCGTGCGCCGTCGCTATACCGTGACCATCTGATGGTCCGGACAGTCAAGCTGCACATGCCCATACATACGGGACGCGAAGTCGGGACCATGCTCGGCCAGCAAAGGGAGAATGGAGTAGAGCCGTTCCTGAAGGTGTTTATGCGGATAGAGCAAGCCGTTGAGCGAGGCCGCATTGCGTGTCGCGATCTCATCGCGCAGCAGAATCTGCCGGGCGACTTTCCGCTCGATTTTCCGCACCTGATGCTCCATCTTGCGGCGGCTGCGCGAGGCAGCCTTGGCGAGCGTCGGGTCGAATCGCAACAGTTCTTCCGACAGCCTGGCAATTGCGCCATTGGCAGTGTCTCTCGTCCCGGCGACCAGCGTCTGCAGCGTCGGGGGCACGAGTCTGGCCCCTATCCGGGCTCGAACGGCCTCCTCGCCGTGAAAGAAGTCCGGCAGACACAGACCATATCGATCGAGTTGCTTGCGGCTGCGGGAATCGAGCACGGTAAAGCCGGTGCGGTGCAAGGCCACGGGTTGGCGTCCCAGCAACTCGCCGTAGATGACCTGGGACTGGGCAAGATAAGCCAGCTCAGCCGGTCCGCCGACGTAGGCCACTGTCGGCAGAATGTAATCCTGGACCACCGGACGCAGCAAGGCATTGGGCGAAAGGTGCTCCGCTTGTGCGGCAATCTCGCCCGCCGCGATGATGCGCCCCGCAGCCAGATAATTGCCGTTCTGACGCCGCAGATTCTGGCGGTGGCCGTTTTCCAGCAGGAATACGAGCGATGTCTGGGCATCCACGTGGACCTGCGCATGGTAGCCGGCGGCGATCAGTTCTTTATTGCGGTCGAGAAGTTTCTGCTTAAGCTGCGGCTCGGCAGAGACGGCGTCGCGTAGGAGCGGCGCGGCAAGTTTGCGGATGGATTCAGCCATCGGATCCACGTACAACATACGATGCTCGCCAAGAATCCCGGAAACGAGCCGGCGAAATGCCTGTCCCATGGTCGCGCCGGGTGCGTAAGCTTCGGCTGCCATTTTCACCACTTCATCGGCAAACGGCAACCCACCCAGCGCGGACTGAAGGTGACTCCAGTCGAACGCTCCGAGGACAATGCCGCCCACCGGCTGATTGGTCTCCGGAGAAGCTATCGAGTCCAGTCGCGTAGGCTGATGATCGTGGTTATAAACCCAGGCATGATTCACCTCGGCGAAGTCGTGGTCCTCGGTGGCAAGCCAGAATACCGGTACCGCATCGATTCCCCTGGCGGTCAGACGTTCCGCCAGTTGCACGGCCGTTAACGCTTTGTAAATTGTGTAAGCGGGTCCCGAGAGAAAACCCACCTGCTGACCGGTGACTACGGCGACCGTACCGGGGCGGCTCAAACGTTCCAACAGTACGCTGTTGCCGCCTTGCTCCCGCAGTGCAGCGACTAGAGTTGCCCGCCGGTCATCCGGAAAATCGACCTGGCGCGCGGCTTCCTCGTAGGCTTCTCCTCCGCGGGTTGCCCAGGGGTAAAAGGTGCTCACCCTATCGGGATGATAGGTGAAGTCCGCAAACAGGCGGCTGGTCCCGGGCAGTTCAGTTTGGCGGATACAGGAACATTCCATGAGCAATCAAGCCGTGAGCAATCAACGAAACGTAACACCGACTTGGGGCGCTCCGCAGGCCCTGAGGTCTTAGACTCAGCCGCGGAGCAAATGATTCGTAATATCGTTATATAGAACAAAAACGACGACCATCATCAGGAAGACGAAGCCGATCTTGAGCATGGTTTCCTGGACGTTCCGGCTTAGCTCTCGCCCCATCAGAATTTCTATCAGCAAAAGCATGATTCTGCCGCCGTCCAGGATCGGTATCGGTAGAAGATTGAAAATTGCCAGATTCAGACTGACCACCGACATCAGATCGATGAAGCTGGCCGGCCCCTGCTTCGCGGCGATCCCTGACATCTGACCGATCTGAATCGGCCCGGCCAGAGATTTAGCCGACATGCGCCGCTCCACCAGGCCTCTGAGGAACTCAAAAATCATGGTCGCGCCCTTCTGGTTTTCCTTGAGCGATTCGACCAGGGCATCTGGAAAGGAAAGCTTGGTCGTGATGAAATTAAGCTTTTCTTCAATGCTCACGCCGATCATCCAGTGCGCATCGCCGTCCGATTTGCTGTATTCCGGGACGATCGTCACGTCGTGTATCGCGTTGTCGCGCTTATAAACGATATCGACCGCCTTGCCGCCAGTACCGCGAATGATGGCGGGAAGCGTGTAGCGCGATTCGATAGGCTGACCATTTGCGCTGATCAACAAATCACCCTTGCGGATACCGGCCTTCTCAGCGGGTAATCCGGGCGATACTCCCATAGCCTCGATTTCGGTCTTGGGAGCCCAGCCGGCCGTCCCAACACCGTTCTTTTCGTCCCGGGTAGGAGTGACTCGGGTGTCGATCGCTTTTCCATTTCGCAGGACCGTGACATCCATCGGAAGCTCGGAACTGGCGACTTCCTTCATGTTGATGTCTTCCCAGCCTGGATCCGCCTCGCCATTCAGGCGAATAATTTTGTCGCCCGCCTTCAGGCCGCCCTTGTCCGCCGCCGACCCGGGAATCACATAGCCGATCACCGAGCCCTTGTCTTCGTCGGCAAGCCTCTGGTATTTGACCATGTAAAGACCGGTGAGCAGGCTGATCGCCAGCGCGATGTTCATGAAGGGGCCCGCAAAAGCCACGATCAACTGCTGCCACCTGGGCTTGCTCAAGAGACCGTCGGGATCGTCCGCGTGATCCTCCCCGACTTGCTCCCCGGCCATTTTCACGTAGCCGCCAAAGAGGATCGCCGAGAAGCGATAGTCCGTGTCGCCCCGCCGGAAGCCGAACAGGCGCGGGCCGAAGCCGATGCTGAAGACGTCCACCCGGACCTTGAAATACCGGGCCGCCCAGAAATGGCCCGCTTCGTGGATCAGGATCATGATCCCGATCAACACCAGAAACCAGAAGACACTTTGTAGGAACACCATGGATATTATGCTCGCGCCGGTTCTCTCAGCCGGATCTTTCCTTCCGTTACTCGGGCGCCGGCTGCCCGCGCTACTAATTCGCGAGCCTTGGCGCGCGACTCTTCGTCTATACAAAGGATATCGCTAATGGAATTCGCTTGCCGGTCCGGTACGCGCTGCAACGTCTCTTCTACGATCGCGGCGATCTGTAGATACCCGATCCGTTCCGCAAGAAAAGCCTCGACAGCGATCTCGTCGGCCGCGTTCAGCGTACAGGTGGCCGAGCTTCCCGTCTCCCGCACCGCTTCCTGACACTGATACGCCAGCTTTAACAAAGGGAACCGGTCGAAGTCCGGCGCGCTGAAATCCCATTTGCGCGTTTCGCTCCAGTCGATCTTGGGTACGGGAGCGTGACTTCTCTCCGGCCACGTCAACGCGTACTGAATCGGCATTCGCATGTCTGTCGCACACACTTGTGCAATCACGCTGCCATCGTTGTATTCCACCATGGCATGCACGGTCGACTGGGGGTGAACCACCACTTCCACGTCGCTGGGTTCGAAATCGAACAGCCAGCAGGCTTCAATTACCTCGAAGCCCTTGTTCATCAACGTGGCGCAATCGATAGTGATGCGGTTCCCCATCTTCCATGTTGGATGCTTTAGCGCCTGCGCCGGAGTCACGCCAGCCATAACGTCCCGCGGAGTGTCCCGAAATGGACCGCCGCTGGCCGTCAGAATCAATTTAGTAGCCTCGCCTCGAGCGCCGGCGCGCAGACACTGATGGGCACCGTTATGTTCCGAATCCACCGGAATCAACTCGCACCCGGTTTCCTTCACCGCGGCCATAACCAGTCGGCCGCCGGAAACCAGCACTTCTTTATTGGCGAGTCCAACCCGTTTGCCTGCCCGTACCGCAGCGTAAGTGGCTTCCAGTCCCGCTACACCGACAATCGAGGACATGACAGCAAACACCTCGGGCGCTACGGAAATCCGTACCAGCGCTTCGGGTCCGGCGAGCAACTCCGGCCACTCCCCACGACCCAGACCCGACGCCTCGAGTTGTTTCGTCAGCGCGGTTCTTCCGGAATCGGAAGCCGTAACAGCCACCTTGGGCCGGAATTCCTGAATTTGGGAGCAAAGCAGGTCGATGTTCTGCCCCGCCGCCAGCGCGAACACCTCGTAACGGTGGCGATTCTGACGCACCACATCCAGCGTGTTGGTGCCGATGGAACCGGTGCAGCCCAGTATGGTAATGTTCTGCATTTCTAACACTTTACAAATCATATCATGCAAAGCGGGGTTTTCCGGATAGAAGTTTGAAAGGAACCCTCGGACTACGTTTTTTCAGGGTAGCTCGGGACCGTGTCTCGGCTTTGGCTGGCAACGTGCTTCGTGGGTTTGTACACAGGAAAGACCCTTGCGGGCGCCGGGGAGATTGCTTCAGGGGTCTTTCTTAGAGGTTAGTCTCGCTTTGGTGGGAGTTTTATATCCCCCCGGCTTGATTCCAATATTAGAATATCTGGCGGAAGAATGCAACCAAAATTTGTATTTTTTTTACTCGACTGCGACCTCCACACCGGATATTTCTTCTAACACCTTGATAGTAGAGCAGATATCCTCATCTCCATGGCCCATTGAAATTGCCGCCTGAAACATCTGGCGGGTCAAAGCGGTCAGCGGAAGGGGTACATTGAGCTCTTCACCGTTCTCCAGCATGAGCCCGATGTCCTTATGCATCCACTTTACGGAGAAATTAGTGGTGAAGTCCCGCCGGAAGATAAATGGAGCTTTATAGTCGATCAGACCTGACTTGGCAGCGCTGTTGGTCAGGATCTCAAGCATCAGCCGGGGGTCGACGCCGCCTTTGGTGGCTAAGACGATGCCCTCGTTGAATGCCTGCATGATATTGCAAAGAATCAGGTTCTGCGTCAGCTTCGCCTGCAGTCCCATACCCGCGGCTCCGCAGTAATATAGGTTTTTCCCCATCGGTTCGAAGTATTTGCGTACTTTGTCGAAGATCGCCTTCTCCCCGCCGATCATGAAGGTTAGCGTTCCTTTAGTTGCGCCCGGCGTTGACCCGGTACAGGGCGCATCCAGGAAATGAACTCCCGATTCTGAAAGTTGGTCGCCGATCCGGCGGCTCTCGCTGGGCCCGACCGTACTGGCGTCCACAACCACCGTCCCGGGCTTCGCACCGGCTATGACGCCGTCGTCTCCCAACAGCACCTTTTCCGACATGTGCCCGTTGCCTACGCATAGAAAGATGCACTCCGCGTGCGCTCCGACCTCGCGCGGGGTCGCGCAAAAAATCCCATTTTCCGTTTCAGCCAGTTCCTTAGCCTTGGAGGAGTTGTTCGACCATAAGGCGACTTCGTGGCCGGCACGAATCAAGTTGCGGGCCATGGGATAGCCCATCAGCCCCAATCCAAGAAATCCTAGTTTTGCCATTGGTAGATTTTAGCGCGGGTTGGGGTGGGGCTTCGGGCCAGCACGTTGCCGCAGCTCTTTTCGCCTGCCGGGCACGTCCTGGGGGGCACGACGGCCTGGTCGAGGTTCGGCAATGTTAATCGGTAGGCCCCCCCGGTCCTGGCATCCCGCGGGTCGTTATGTCAAGCATCCTGGTCGGTGCTACACGAAAGTTCGCTAGAATTCAAAATGGAATGCAATTCCATCGTTTCGCAACACTCATCCTTGGTATCTGGCTCGGCGTCAGCGTCTTTATGGACTTCGTCGCGGTGACGAATTTCAAGACAGTCAGCCGCGTCATGGGTTCGCTCGATCTACGGGCCGTTGAAACGGCCAGGAAGGTGTCGGACCCCGATGCCCTGCGGCAGTTGCTCCGGTACTTTGCGGGCGAGACCAACCGTTACCTGTTCGAGCAGTGGGAATGGGCTGAGCTGATGTTGGGCCTGGCTCTCCTGCTGGTGCTACTGTTTGGCCGAACCTACCAGAAATTCGCGATGTCGCTCTGCATGCTGATGCTCCTGGTGGTAGCCGTCCAGCGCTTCAAGCTGACCCCTGCAATCACCCAACTAGGCCGCGAACTTGAATTCAGCGCTTCGGCCAGCAAGCGTTTCGCCGCATTTCACGCCGCTTATGGATACTCGGAAATTGCGAAGCTGGTCATGGGACTGGCAATGGCGGTGCGTTTGCTAATCCGCCGGCATTCCAGCAAGAAGGCCTTCGTCCGCGAATACGCGAAAGAACGGGAGGCCTAGCGAACGTCCCCTGACGGTCGGGAAACCCTTGGGTTCCAAGAAAACTTGACAGCTGCCACTCCATGGACAAGCGCAGAATGTGCCCGCACTGCCGGGCGTTCATCACCACCAGCGACAGCAAGTGCCCGTATTGCGGCGAACGGGTAGGTCCCAAAGCCATCGAATTGCGCAACGCAGGCGACATGATTGCCGGCTGGATCCCGCACGCGCGTTTCGTCACCACGCTGTTGCTCATCATCAATGGGGGGCTCTATCTGGCGACGTCGATGTACCCTGGAGGCGCCACCAATCCCTACGTCCTCTTTGCTTTCGGCGCGAAGGAAACCCAGGCAATTTTTCAGGAACACCAGTGGTGGCGCCTTTTCACGGCCGGTTTCCTGCATGGCGGCTTGACGCATATCCTGATGAACATGTGGGTGCTGATCGACCTGGGGGCGCAGGTTGAAATGGTCTATGGACCCGCCCGGCTGATCGTACTCTATGTCCTGACTTCCGCCGCCGGGTTCCTGTTGAGCTCCTGGTGGTCGCCTACCGTTTCGATCGGGGCGTCGGCCGCGCTATTCGGCTTTATCGGCGCGATGATCGCGCTGGGCGTCGCTAACCCCAGTTCGGTAGGCCAGCAGATTCGCAAGCTCTACCTCCGGTGGGCCCTGTATGGGCTGGCGTTTGGTTTCCTTCCCATATTCCATACGGATAACGCGGCACACGTCGGCGGTCTCGCGTCCGGCTTCGTGCTCGGCTACATCGCGGGCATACCGGCCCACTCGACGTATACGCGGGAACGCTTCTGGCAGGTCGCGGCCGGAGGGTGCGTTTTGTTAACATTGGTAAGTTTTTACGAAGTGTACTTACATTTTCAGGTGATGACGCAGTAAGATAGCATCATGCGGACTCTGTTGCTGGTCTTTTGCGCTCTCCTGGCCATGAGCGCCTCTATGGAGGCGAAGAAGAAGACTAAATTACCGGCTTCGCAAAAAACCGCCGCGGCCAAGCAGCACCGGAAGGCGAACAAGAAATATCAGAAGTCCCGCAAGGCGCCTAAGCATCAGCATCGTCAGAGGGTCAACTAGCGGTTCTGGCCCGACTTTTCTACACCGATCACTTCGTTCTCCCGCTCCCCTCGGGACACAAATTTCCTATCCGCAAATATCGCATGCTGCGTGAGCTATTGGCTGGCGATGGCGCGCTCGAGTTCACTCCAGCGCCGATGGCCGATCCTACCATCATTGCGTTGGCCCACGATCCGGATTACGTCCAGGCGTTCGTCGAAGGCCGGCTCCCGGCTGGCGCAATCAGGAGAATCGGTTTTCCATGGTCCGAGGGGCTGGTGGAGCGCACTCTTGCCTCCGCGGGCGGGACGCTTTGCGCGACCGAAGACGCGTTATCCCGCGGATGGGGCGGTACGCTCGCCGGCGGGACACATCACGCGCTGTATGGCGAGGGCGCAGGCTTCTGTGTGTTTAACGATATCGCGATCGCGATCCGCAACCTGCAACAGAAGGACCGGATGAAGCGCGCCGCGGTCGTGGATCTGGATGTCCACCAGGGAGATGGCACAGCGTCCATCTTCCGCGACGACCCCGGCGTCTTCACGTTCTCGATGCATGGTGCCGCGAATTTCCCGTTTCGCAAACAGGAGAGCCGCCTGGATATCGCGTTGCCGGATCATACCGGCGATGAAGTGTATCTGGACCGGCTGCGCGCAGCCCTGCCGGAGGTTCTCGCATTTGGTCCAGGGATCGTGTTCTATCAATCCGGGGTGGATGCCCTGGAGAGCGACCGGCTGGGGCGCCTGTCGCTGACGGCGGAGGGTCTGAAGGAGCGCGACCGGCTGGTGTTCGGAGCGTGCCGGTCCGCGGGCATTCCGGTGGTTGTCACGTTGGGCGGAGGCTATTCGGAACCGATCGAATTGACCGTTGAGGCGCACGCCAATACTTTTCGGCTGGCAGCTTCGATAAATTCCGAGTTCGTTTAACAAATCAAGCAGCCTGTCCGCTCCATCTGGAGAAAACGACCCGCCCGCAACGCTGTTCAAGGACCGCCGCTGATTGCGTTCAGCGCTAACCGCGGGGAAGGTTGCGGTCCAATGTGTCTGAAACTTTCCCCTTTGCCGCCGCGAGCGAAGTTTGGCCGCAGTTTCTGGGGAGCCGCTAACCGACCGCTAAACCGCCGGGCAGGTCGCGGTCCAATGAGTCTGAAACTTGCACCTTTGCCGCCGCGAGCGAAGTTTTGCCGCAGTTTCTGGAGGGGGTATTATCGTGCAGGGAGTTTAACGATATGCGCCGCCGAGATTTCTTAGGGCGAGCCGGCATGCTTGGTACCGCCGTGACATTGCGGGCGCAGCCGTCCGACGGTTGGGCTTCGGTGCCGGGCATCCTGGCCCGGATTCAGCCTCCCCGTTTTCCAGATCGCGATATTGTGATTCGCAGCTATGACGCAACGGGCGGCCAAAGCGATTGCCGGGCCGCCATAGCCAAAGCGATCGCCCAATGCCATGCTTCCGGCGGAGGGCGGGTGGTAGTTCCCGCAGGAACCTGGTTGTGCAACGGACCCATTCACCTCGCCGCCAACGTCAACCTGCACCTGGCCGAAGGCAGCACGATCCGGTTCGGTACCAATCCCGGCGATTACCTGCCGCCTGTGCTGGTCCGCTGGGAAGGAACCCGCTGCCATAACTATTCGCCCCTGATCTACGCTCGCGGGCAGGACAATATCGCAATCACGGGGCGCGGCACATTTGACGGCCAGGCCAGCCGGTTCTGGCACGAATGGAAGCGCAAACAGACGCCGGATCAGGAAGCGCTCCGCCAAATGGGCACGGAGCTCGCGCCGCTGGACAAACGCATTTTCGGCGCGGGCCATTATCTTCGCCCCGGCATGTTCCAGGCATATGAATGCCGAAATCTGCTGATCGAGGGGGTCACTTTTAAAGATAGCCCGTTCTGGACCGTGCACCCCGTCTTCTGCAGCAACGTGACGGTACGCGGCATCCGTGTTCTGCCCGGCACGACCAACGATGACGGCGTCGATCCCGATTCCTGCCGCGACGTCCTCATCGAAGATTGCGTCTTCGATACCGCCGACGATAACATCGCCATCAAGGCCGGTCGCGACCAGGATGCCTGGGACTTGGCGCCTTGCGAAAACATTGTAGTGCGGCGATGCTCCGGCATCCGCTCCCGTGCGAACGGCTACTGCGTGGGCAGCGAGATGTCCGGCAGCGTGCGTAATGTGTTTATCGAGAACAATAAAGTAGGCGATGTCGAGTCGGCGCTTTACGTGAAGAGCAACAGCGATCGCGGCGGCGCGGTCGAAGGAATCTGGATGCGCGCAAACACGGTGGAAGCCTGCGACTGGTTCATCAAGATCGAAACCGATTATAAAGGGATCACGCAGCACCGCTACCCCTCGCTCTATCGCAACTTCCAATTCGAAGATCTGAGTTGCAAGACGGCGCGCAAGTGCGGCATCTATTCCGTGGGGACCGCGGCCAAACCGATCTCCGGGATATTCTTTAAGAACATCTCGGTCGACAGCACGGCCATGCCCTCCAGGATTGCCAATACTGACAATCTGGAAATGCACAACGTGCGGATGAACGGAAAACTGCTCGCTTAGCCGGTGGGCGTGCGGGAGAAAACCGATCCGCTTTTGGTACTACAGCGGTTTAGCCAACTTCGCCTATAATAAATGCCACAACGGAGGAATCTTGAGGCACATATTCGTCTTCTTAGTCTTTTCCCTGGCAGCCATCGCACAACCTGTAATCAGTCCTGGCGGTGTCGCCAATATCGCCAGCCTTGCGCCTGATGGCCTGCCCAACAGCGGCCTGGCGCCGGGGTCTATATTCGTCGTCAGCGGGACGGGACTCGGGGCCCCCAACCCGGCTCCCCTGAGCCTGCTCCAAAACGCCACTTACCCCCTGCCAACCTCCGCGGGGCTAAACGGCACGACCGTACAGTTGTCGGCCGCCCCCGGTCAGGGCAGTGCCGCGACGGTGAACGCCATCATGCTGTATGAATCTCCCACCATGCTGGCCGCTATTGTGCCGTCGTCGACGCAGCCTCTGGCGTACACTGTCAGCGTCACTTACAACGGGCAGACCAGCGCACCGTCCGGGAGGGTTCACGTCGTTCCGCGAGCTTTCGGCGCGTTCACGTACGGCCAGCTCGGCGGAGGTCCGGGTATCGGCTACGGACCTTCCCTCATCTACCAGATAACCACCTCCGGTAGCCTTGTCGCAAACCGGTTCGATTCGCCGGCGGTAGCGGGGCAGACCATTCTGCTATTCGGCACCGGCCTGGGTGCCGTCAACGGTGACGAAAGCCAGGGGCCCACAAACGGCGTCGTCGTCGGACTCTCGGCGTTGGACTTCACCGTATATATTGGCGGCCAGATCGCTACCTTCGAGGTCGGGCAGGACTACATCGGCCGCTTCATCAGCAACGGCGTGAGCTACGCCGGCGTCGATACCATCGAAGTTCAGATCCCGCACAATGTCCAAGGGTGCTACGTCCCCGTGACGGTTGTGACGGACGGCGTCACCAGCAATATCACCACCATGTCCATCGATCCCAGCGGGACCCTTTGCTCCGATCCTGCGATGGGATATTCGCAGGCTGACCTGCAACAGATCCTGACCGACCAGGCAGCCCGCATCGGCACGGTCTCGGTGACCAACCTGACCACGTTTTTGCCGGATGGCACGACCGGCCGCAGCGATACCGTCACCGCCAACTTCGTGAATATGACGCCGCAAGAGTTTCATAGCGCGCCGGGAGCCAACCCGTCGCCGGGCGGTTGCACCGTGATCACGGTCGGCCCGAATACACAGCCGGTGCCGCAGTCGGTCCTGGGCACGCCAATTGACGCGGGCCCGGTGATCAACCTGAGCGGCCCTGACGGCGCGCAACAGGTCGCGCAAGTCGCGGGGCAAATCACTTATTCCACGTTATCGAGCACCACTACGCCTTTGGTCGACCCGGGCGCCTATAACCTCAATAATGGCGGCGGCGGAGCAGATGTGGGGGGGTTCCAGGGAGCGCTCACTGTCCCCGGTGGGCCTCAGGGGATCCAGGGCGGCAGTTCGACCATCCCCACGAACACGAATCTGGTTCTCGCCTGGACCTCAGCCGACCCCAATAGCCTGGTCCAGATCTTCGGTCTGTCGGCCGACGTGAATACGAACCTCGGCGCGGTTTTCGTGTGTACTGCGCTGTCGTCCGCGCAGGTATTTCAGGTTCCGAGTTACGTGCTCTCGTGGCTGCCCACCACCAGTTCGTCGGTCGGTCTGCTGTCTGTCTCCACGATCGGACAGAGCCGTTTTCAGGCGCCCGGCCTGGAGACGGGATACTTCACCTACCAGGTCGGCGATACCGCACCGGTCCAGTACATCCCCAGGGCCACTAATGTCAAGGAGTAGCGAGGGCGCGCGAAGAATTCCGTGGAGTAGGCTGTTGGCCTGCCGTAGGGCAAACCACTGTTTTTTGTGGTCGGCTGCGGAGCACCCGCTCGGCTTTGGCCTTTTGTGGGGCGGACGCCCGCGTCCGCATGCGACCCCCTGGTCGCCCTTGTCTCCCAAGCGGTAGGCTTTGGTGTGCGAAGCGGCCTGGGTTGCGGCTGTTCTTGCGGCTTTGCCTCTCACCCGACCAGGCGAGACGAAGCTGGAAAAACGAGCTTTCGCCATTACAAGTGCCCGCTGCCTCGCAAGAAGTTTGAAATTCAAATGGCCAAAGTCCCGCGGCTGCGGAGCAGCCGGTTTTTGCGGCTTACCTATACGGAATAGCCCTTCTGGGTTGCCGTAGGACATACCATCGTCTGGTGTGGTCTGTCCGGCGGCGGAGCAGCTATCCGTTCTGCCGGACGAAAGGTTTCAAGAAGGGCTCATGGCCCTGGCTTCGAGGTTCACGAAGTACTCGTAAGTCAGCCGCAAACCCTCTTCGAGCCGCACCTTGGGCTCCCAACCGAGCAGCCGGCAGGCTTTGCTGATATCGGGTTTGCGCTGCCGGGGATCGTCCTGCGGTAACGGCTCGAAAACCACCTTGGACTTGGCGCCCGCCAGCTTCCGAACGACCTCGGCAAATTCGAGAATCGTCATCTCATTTGGATTCCCGAGATTGACCGGATATGGCTCGGCGCTGAACAACAGACGGTACAGGCCGTCTACCAGGTCGCTGACGTAACAGAAACTGCGGGTCTGCGTACCGTCGCCGAAGATGGTCAGGTCTGCACCCCGCAACGCCTGGTCGATAAACGCCGGAACTACGCGTCCGTCGTCGAGTTTCATCCTGGGACCATAAGTATTGAAGATGCGCGCAATCGTCGTCCGCATGCCGTACTTACGGTGGTACGCCATGGTCATGGCTTCGGCAAAACGCTTGCTTTCGTCGTAACAGGAACGCGGCCCCACCGGGTTCACGTTGCCCCAGTAGGTTTCCGTTTGGGGATGCTCGAGCGGGTCCCCATAACATTCGGAGGTGGACGTCAACAAATAGCGGGCGTGGTTGGCTCGGGCCAGTTCCAGCATGTTCCGGGTGCCGATCGAACCTACGTCCAGCGTCTCAATGGGATGTTCGAGATAGTCCTTGGGACTCGCCGGCGACGCCATGTGCAGCACGCCATCCACAGGCTCCGCAATCCTGATTGGGCTGCTGACGTCGTGGGCGACGAACCGGAAGCGAGGTTCGCCGGCTAGTTGCCGCAAATTATTCTGCGAGCCGGTCAGCAGGTTGTCCAGGCCAATCACTCTGTGCCCCTCGGCGATCAGCCGGTCGCACATGTGCGAGCCCACAAACCCAGCCGCGCCGGAAACTACTATCGTCAGTGAATCGCTCACAAGAGCAGTTTAACGTGCCGCGGCTGTAAAGCACCGGGGAAACTGTTACTTCTATAACAACCAGCTCGCCAGGGCGAGGTAAGCGGTCAGCGTGAACACATCGGTAAGGGCTAGCACAGCCGGACCCGATGCGATCTTGGGGTCCAGTTTCCAACGGTGCACCAAACGCGGCAGCAGCAGCCCCAGACAGGCGCCCGCGGTAGCGCCAAAGAGGATCGAGCCGCTCAGAATGATACCGATCAGCGGCATTCCGATCGCGGTCCAGCCTACCAGGCCTACCAGGATTCCGGCCGCGAGTCCCAGCACCGGCCCCATAGTCACTTCGCGCCAGACATCCGGCCGGTGGTGATCGAGAGATTGCAGCCCGATGCTGACCGACTGCATGGAGACGCTTTCCGCAATCCCCAGCACCACTGAGAAAAAGAATGCGAGCGCCACGGTATGCTGCAGCACGCCGCTGTACGCGCCCGTAATGGCCGCTGCCGCCAGTCCGCTGGCGATATTGCACAGCATCCACGGGAAGCGGCTGCGAAAGGAAGGCCAGATTCCCTTCTGGGCGTTCTCGATATGAATCCCGAGGATCTGGAACATCCGTTCCGCCGCTTCACGCCGTTCGAAATCGAGAGCCTCTTCGCTGTAGTTCCGGATGTCGATCACGCCGCTGATCCGGTTTTCCGAGTCGACCAGCGGCACCGCCAGCAGTTTTCGCCCCGCCATGGTCTCAAAGGCCTCGCGCAACGTGGCGTGCTCCGGGACCGAGATCACCGGGCTGACCAGAATATCCCGAATCAAGGTCTGCTCCCCGCTGACAATCATCCGCCGCGCCGGAACTACGCCGACCAGCTTGTCACCCTTACCGATGGCGTAGAAGTAAACGATCCGTTCGCTCAGGTGTTCTCCCCGGATGCGACCGAGCGATTGACCCACGGTTTCCGAGTCGAAGAGCTGCATGTAGTCCACATGCGCCAGTTCCCTGACGGGGCGATCCAGGTTAAGGTGCGGGTTCGGCTTGGCCTCTCGCAAGATTCCAGTCATTTAGAATAGAGAATTGCGGCCTTTCATTCCGCTGGTTCGAAACCCCCATCTTCTCACCATCCTGGGAAATTTCTGGCCCAGGAAGTTCGACTTCTCGCGTTGGCCGGTCAATTCCCGCCTGATTCGCACCGGACCGGACGCGCAGGTGCTGGTGCAGACCCAGTCGCCGGAACACCCGCGCGCCGAGGTGGTATTTGTCCACGGACTCGAGGGCGGCGGGCACGCTGGATACATTGTCAGCATGGCCCACGCATGTTTGTCCGCGGGCTTCATTACGCACCGCTTTCACATGCGCACCTGCGGCGGTACCGAACATCTCACCACGACGCTCTATCACGCCGGCTTGACGGGCGATTTGAAAGCATTCTTAAACCAGCGGGAAAGCCCGGGCCTGCCGGTCTTCCTGGTTGGGTTCTCGCTCGGCGGGAACGTGGTCTTGAAACTCGCGGGCGAATTGGGCGATGCGGCACAGGAGCTGATTCGAGGCGTCTGTGCGGTGTCTACGCCGATCGATTTGGGCGCTTGTGCGCGGCGTATGGGAGAGTTTGAAAACCGTCTCTATGAGCGCCGGTTCGTCAAGCGCATGCGCAATCGTCTCATTGCCACAGGCCGCTATACCGAGCAGCAATTCCGCTACGCCCGGTCAATCTACGCGATCGACGATATCATTACGGCTCCGTCATTCGGTTTCGGCACGGCGGATCAATATTACGAGACCCAGTCAGCGGGCCGTTTTCTCGATCGCATCCGGATTCCGGCGCTACTGATCCAGGCCAAAGACGACACCTTCATTCCCTTCGCCATCTTCGATCATCCGGCTTTCCGGAGTAATCCCAACCTCAAGCTGCTGGCCACGAATTATGGCGGCCATCTCGGCTTCCTGCAACGGAGTGGCAGGCGTTTCTGGCTGGACGAAATCATAACCGAATGGATCGAAACCCGCCTCAATGTCCCGGTTCCGTCGTAACGTCCGCCGAGCCTGCGGGGCGGACGGCTCGTCAAGGGGCCCTATGTGCGCGACCACCGGGTATGCTCATGGCCATTGGTCCAAAAACCAGGCTTCAGGGTGTAGCTGAGTGAAAAAGAAAGTTCTCTGTTCCTTCCACTTCATTTTTGTGGTAGCTTTTCCAATTAGCCGTGTTGTGCGGTTTTTACGGCGGAAGCTTGAGAGCAGCTTGAGATTCGCTCGCATTAGGATCCGGCATATGGACATAGACACGCGCGGCGAGCAGGTGGAAGTGGACACGTTCCTCGATTCCGCTTTGGAAAGCGTCGATCGGGCCGAAGAACTGGTCGTCGATGTGGCCAAGAGGGCGGGAATCGGCGAGGATGACGCGCTGTCTTTAGGGATGGCGATTCGGGAGTGTATGGTGAACGCCGTGGTCCACGGAAATCGTTATAACCTGAATAAGAAGGTTCACTTGACGGTCGCCCGGACGCCCGATCGGGTGGTGGTCAAAATCGCCGACGAAGGCGAAGGATTTGAGCTGAAGGATTTACCGGATCCTCTGGCGGAAGAGAATCTGTTACGTCATTCCGGCCGGGGGATTTTCATTATCCGGGCGTTCACCGATGATCTTCACATCCGGCGGTTGAGTCCGTCGGGCACGGAAGTGACGCTCGTCAAGAACGTCGCTTCGAGTTGAACCGGGCCAGGCTTTCTAGAAAAACGAATTGGGAGGGTATTCAAGAGAATGAGCATCAAGTTGAGCAGTCGGCAGGTTGGAGATGTGACGGTAGTGGATGCTGCCGGGCGCATCACGTTGGGCGAAGGGTCGAGCGCCCTGCGCGATACGCTTCGCGATATGGTCGCCAAAGGGCAGAAGAAGATTCTGCTCAATCTGAGCGAGGTGTCTTATATCGATAGCTCGGGCATCGGCGAGTTGGTGTCGGGCTTCACTACCGTTACCAACCAGGGCGGGTCGCTGAAGTTGCTCGGACTGACCAAGCGGGTAAAAGATCTGTTGCAAATTACCAAGCTATACACGGTGTTCGACGTCCACGACGACGAAGCCTCGGCAGTGCGTAGCTACGCGTAACCACCGCGTAAAAGGCGGACTGGAACGTTACCGAGCCGCGACTGTTAAGGAGCGGTTGCTCACCCGCCGCCGACAAATTGCACGATTTCGAGTTCTGCTCCGGGCGGAAGAATGGTTTCCGCCCAGAGTTGCTGTTTTACAATTGCGCGGTTGAGTTCTACGGCTAGCCTGTCGGGCCGAAGGCCGAGACTTGCCAATAGATCGACAATTGTAAGTCCCGGCGCCACGTCGCGCAGTTCGCCGTTAACTCGGATGACCATCGTTTGGGTTGACACTAGATTTCTGAAGCCATTATAGTCAAAGTGTCCCTCTGAGCTAAATGCCAACTACTCCAGCCCTCTACTGGTTCCCTGTGCTTCTGCAAGTTGCCTTGGCGATGATCATCGCCGCTGCCCTGGTGGCGCTCTCGTACCTGTTAGGTAAGCGGGTGAAAGACAAGGTGAAGGATCAGCCTTACGAATGCGGGATCACACCGGTCGGGGACGCCCGCGAACGCTTCAGCGTGAAGTTCTATCTGGTGGCGATGGTCTTCATCCTGTTCGATATTGAGGCCATCTTCCTGTACCCCTGGGCCGTCATTTACAAAACGTTCGAGAACAAATTGTTCGCCTTCGGCGAGATGTTCGTATTCGTCGTCCTGATTGTGGCGGGCTTCTTCTTCGTCTGGAAAAAAGGTGTGCTGGACTGGTCCGGCGACCGGGCGGTTCAGTCCGTGCGAAAATCTTAATTTCCATGACTTCCGAAGAGATACAGTCGCATCCCGATGCCGGCGCGTTGATCGCGGCGAATCCCGAGTATTTGGCTGATCTGAAATTCGATCGTGGCGAACTGACGCTGACGGTACCCGCCGGGCATATTGTCGCAGTCGGCAGCCTGCTGAAGTCGCAACAGGCGTATATCAGGCTTAGCACCGTTACGGGCGTCGACTGGTATCCGGCCGAACCTCGCTTCGAGGTCGTATACCACCTTCTTTCTCTGTCGCGCAACGTGCGCTTGCGGGTGAAATGCAAACTGCCCGGCGCTAATCCTGAGATCGATTCTCTGACCGGTGTCTGGCGCTCCGCCAACTGGTATGAGCGCGAGACTTTCGATCTGTTCGGCATCCGCTTTCGCAACCACCCCGATTTAACGCGCATCATGCTGCCGGAGGACTGGGAAGGACATCCTCTGCGCAAGGACACGATCGTTACCGGGACCCGGGTTTAGGGAACGCAATATGGCCACCGAGGAAATCATTGACGACACGCTGCTGATAGAGAGCCCGTCGGATCCCGACGTCGTCCGTCCCAGACGGATGACGCTGAACATGGGCCCGCAGCATCCTTCGACCCACGGCGTGCTCCGTCTCCAGTTGGAACTGGACGGCGAAACCATCACCTGGGCCAAACCGGATATCGGCTATCTGCACACCGGCATCGAAAAGGAATTCGAGGCCAAGACCTACCATCAGGGCGTTACCCTCACGGACCGCATCGACTATCTGGCGCCGCTCTCGAATAATCTTTGCTATGCGCTCGCAGTCGAGAAGCTGATGCAGATCGAGATCCCCGAGCATGCCGCAGTGGGCACGGGTGATGCTGGCGGAGTTGACGCGTTTGAACAGCCACCTGGTGTGGCTCGGCACGCACGCCATCGATATCGGCGCGATGAGCGTGTTCCTTTACTGCTTCCGCGAGCGCGAAGAGATTCTGCGCATCTTCGAGATGTGCTCCGGCCAGCGCATGATGACCAGCTACATTCGTCCCGGCGGGCTTGCCCTGGCGCTGCCTCGCGGCTGGGCGCAGCGCGTGAAGAAGTTCATCGACATTTTCCCGAGCCGCGTCGATGAATACGAAGACCTGCTGACCAACAATAAGATCTGGATCGGGCGCACCAAGGGCGTTGGTTTCATTTCCGTCGAGGATATGCTGGATCTGGGCGTAACCGGTCCCATGCTCCGCGCCGCGGGCGTCGATTACGATGCGCGCAAGAACCAACCGTATTCCAGTTACGAAAAGTTCGACTTCAAAGTACCCACGCGCACCGAGAACGATGTTTATGCGCGCTACCTTTGCCGCCTGGAAGAGATGCGGCAAAGCGCCAAAATCATCCGGCAGGTCGTCGACGGAATTCCGCCCGGACGCCACGTAGCCGACGTGCCAAACATGACGCTGCCCGATCGCGAAAAGATGAAGACGCAGATGGAAGCGCTCATCTACCATTTCAAGATCGTAACCGAGGGCTATCGTGTTCCGGCAGGCGAGGTGTACCAGGTAATCGAATCGCCGCGCGGCGAGGTAGGCTACTACATGGTCAGCGACGGTACGGCGAAGCCGTATCGCTGTTATGTGCGAGGCCCCAGTTTCGGGAACCTGCAAGCCGTGCCGAAGTTAATTGAAGGGACGCTGGTCGCCGATGTGATTGCGGCGATCGGCAGTATGGATTTTGTATTGGGAGATTGTGATCGCTGATGACGCTTTCCCCTCAGCTGGAAGCCCGTTTTCAAAAAATTCTGAGCAGTTATCCCAAGGGCCGGGAGCGTTCCGCCGTCATTCCGATGCTGATGTACGCGCAGGACGAGATTGGTTCGATCACCCAGGAGTTGATCGAAGAAGTGGCGCACCGGACGGGTATCAAGCCGCTGCAGGTGGACGAGGTCATCGGCTATTACTCGATGATGCATCGCCAACCGCAGGGGAAATATCACGTTCAGGTTTGCACCAACATCAGTTGTCTGCTGGTGGGCGGTGAAGAGCTTTATCAGCATGCGTGCAAGAAATTAGGGTTGGGTCACAAGGAAACGGCGAAGGACGGAGTGTTCTCGCTCGAGGAAGTCGAGTGCATCGGCGCCTGCTCATGGGCGCCGGCCATCCAGGTGAATTACGATTTCCATCATTTCGTGACGCCCGAAAAGCTGGATAAATTATTGGACGAACTCCGCAAGGCAAAGGGGCTTGAATAGCATGGCGCTTTACAACGAGCCCAATCCGCTGGAAGTCAGGATTCTGAGCAAACGGTTCGGGCTCCCGAATTCCGCCTCCATCGACACTTATCTCGAGACCGAGGGTTATCAGGCATGGCGCAAGGCCGCGGGGATGACGCCCGACCAGATTATCAACGAGGTCAAAGCGTCGAACCTTCGCGGACGCGGCGGCGCGGGCTTTCCAACCGGCCTGAAGTGGAGTTTCGTACCGCGGAATTCTCCCAAGCCGAAGTACATCATGGTCAACGCGGACGAGAGCGAGCCGGGAACTTGCAAGGACCGGCTGCTCCTCGAATACGATCCGCACCAGATGATCGAAGGCATGATGATTGCGGGCCTGGCGGTCGGGTCGCAGATGGGCTATATCTACATCCGCGGCGAGTACCGCTACCTGATCGAGATCATGGACCGCGCGATTGACGAGGCCTACGCGCGCGGCTACCTGGGGAGCAACATTCAGGGGACCGGCATTACGTTCGACGTGCGAACCCATACCGGCGCCGGCGCGTATGAGTGTGGAGAAGAATCCGCGCTGATGGAATCCTTCGAGGGCAAGCGTGGCATTCCCCGCATTCGTCCTCCCTTTCCGGCGGTAGCAGGCGTATACCAGTGCCCCACGGTTCTCAACAACGTGGAGACCTTCTGCGCGGTCCCGTCGATCATCCTGATGGGCGGCGCGAACTGGGCCGGACTCGGCACCCCGAAGAACGGCGGCACGCGATTTTTCTGCCTCTCGGGACACATCAACAAGCCTGGGGTTTACGAACTGCCGATGGGCTTCAACCTGATGCGCATGATCAACGAAGTCGGCGGCGGCATGCGGGACGGCAAGAAGTTGAAAGCCGTGATTCCCGGCGGATCGTCCTGTCCGGTGCTCAAAGCTGACGAATGCGACGTCAACATGGATTACGATTCGGTGGCGGCCATCAAGAGCATGTTGGGCTCCGGCGGCGTGGTCGTGATGGACGAAGACACGTGTATGGTGAAGGCCGCGCAACGCATCATGAAGTTCTACGCGCACGAGAGTTGCGGCTGGTGCATTCCGTGCCGGGAAGGCACCGCCTGGCTGAAGAAGATGCTCGATCGGTTCCACGCGGGTGGCGGACGCCGCGAGGAGATCACTCTGATCGGCGATCTCTCCAAAAATATTCTGGGACGCACGTTCTGCCCGCTAGGCGACGCCGCAGCCATGCCGACCATTTCCTTCGTCGAGAAGTTTTACGACGATTTCGTAGCTCACCTGGATGGCAAGCCGTGCCCCTTTGAGGCCAAGTCGCGCCTGGTGACGGCGTAAATCGCGTGTCACGATAAAGATATGGAAGGCAATGGACAGAACGACCATGAGTCCCGGCTGAATCGGCTGGAGGTTGTGGCTGAACTAATGATTCGCGACAACGAGGAATTTCGCGAACGGTTCAGGCGTATGCAGGACGGCCATGAAGACTTTGAGAAAGAGCACAAGCGGCTGTTGATTGCCCAAGTGGTCATGCAGGATAAGCTTGAGAAATTGGAGGGCAACTTGGAGAAGACTCGTGATCTGGTGCATGAGATTGGGGACAAGTTGAACGCCTTGATCTCCTGCTCCGACCAGGTTCACCGGGACAATTATGAACGTTTCAGGCGTCTGGAAGAGAAGCACTAATGACGGAACCCAACGGACAGTCAAGCAACGAATCGCGCCTCGACCGGCTGGAGCTGGGGCGTGAACGCATGATCCGGGATCATGAGGAATTTCGCGCAATGCACCAGTGCCTGCATGCCGCTCAATTAATGTGGCAGCACCAGCATCTTGAGTTGGAGCAATCGCTCCGTCGTCTCAGCGAACGAATGGAGCGCATTGGCATGAAAGGGGAGCTTCATGGCTGATCCCGTAAAGTTCACAATCGATGGTCACGAACTCGAAGCTGCTCCGGGCACGCTGGTAGTCGAAGCGGCCAAGCGCGCGGGAATCGAAATCCCAACTTTCTGTTACTACGAAGGCTATTCGCTGCAGGCCGCCTGCCGTATGTGCCTGGTGGAAGTCGAAAAAATGCCCAAGCTGCAGGTGGCGTGTACGCTGCCGGTGGGTCCGGGCATGGTGGTCAAGACCAATACTCCACAGGTCGTCGCCGCCCGCAAATCGACGCTCGAATTCCTTTTAACCAATCATCCCCTGGATTGTCCCGTGTGCGACAAGGGCGGCGAGTGCGAACTCCAGGACATGGTGTTCCGTTACGGAGCGGCCGAAAGCCGTTTCACCGACACCAAAGTTCACGTCGACGAGCAGCAGTGGTCCCCGGTCGTGTACTATGACGGACCGCGGTGCATCCTGTGTTTCCGCTGCGTGCGTGTCTGCAATGAAGGCATGGGCGTGGGAGCACTGGGCGTTATCAATCGGGGAGTTCATTCCCTCATCGCGCCGAACGATGGCGATCACCTGGAATGCGACGAGTGCGGCATGTGTATCGACATCTGTCCGGTTGGCGCGCTGACCAGCGGGGCCTATCGTTACAAGACCCGGCCGTGGGAGATGGAGCACGTCGGCACCATCTGCACGCACTGCTCCAACGGCTGCAAGACCACCCTGGGCGTCCGCAACGACGAAATTATTCGCGGCAACAATCGCGACCGGTCCGGCATCAACGGCGAGTTCCTTTGCATCAAGGGGCGATATGCCTTCGACTTCACCAATCACCCGGACCGCCTGACGTCGCCCCTGATCAACGAGGGCGGCAAGCTCGAGCCGGTCTCCTGGTCGAAGGCTATTGCCCATGTCGCGAAAAAATTTCAGGAAGTGAAGGATCGCGCCGGAAAATTTGGCGTGATCGGCTCGACCCGCACCACCAACGAAGAAAATTATTATCTGCAGAAGTTCGCGCGATTGGGTCTCGCGACCAACCATATCGATCATCACCGCACCGGCGATGTAGTTTCGTTGCTCAACGCCCTGACCGGGCGCACCGATGCCCTGGCGTCCTCCGATGACTTCTACAACCGCAAGGCGGTGCTGATCCTGGGCGCCGATTTATCGATTCAGCAGCCTTTTCTCGCGTTCCAGGTCCGCGCCAACCAGCGGCATCACGCCGCGCACGTATATGTCGTCACGCCCGACGCCGTGCGGGAAGATCCCAGCGCGACGCGTTCGATTCGCGCGGCAGGCGCGCAAATCCTGGACGCTCTTGGTCACATGCGCGACGCTCTGGCCGCCGAACCCGAACTGGTGATCGCTTTCGACGACAACATCAAGGGCGACCAGGTTCGCGAACTGGTAGCGTTCGGCGATTCCCTCGGCATTCCGGTTCGCTACTGCTGCCTGGTGGATTATTCCAACTCGCGCGGCGCCATGGATATGGGGATGCTGCCGGATTTACTGCCCGGGTACAAGCCCGTGCAACCCGCCGGCATGACCGCTGGGGAGATGATCGCCGCCGTCGATCTGGACGTGCTGTGGGTCATCGGGTCGAATCCGCTCGAAGGTGTTCCGAAGACGTGGCGCAAGGCCTTTGTCGTAGTGCAGGAGATGTTCCTGACGGAGACCGCGCAGCTTGCCGACGTCGTCCTGCCGGCCGCGTCGGCCTACGAAAAGAACGGCACCGTCACCAACGTCTGCGGCGAAGTGCAGCAGCTTAAAAAGGCGCTGAACACTATGGGAACCAAACCGGACCTTGAGATCATGGGTCTCATCGGCCGCGAAATGGGACTCGCCAAAGTGCTGGGACCCTGGTTCCCGCAGCAGGTCTTCGAAGAAATCCGCGCGAGCGTTCACGGCTACAACATTCCGCTGCCGATCGTCGAGACCGGAGGGGCTGCTCAGACCTTGCCGGTCAATGGTCCCATCAGCGTTCCCAGCCGCCCGGATTTGATCCATTCGGCGCACGATACACTTTTCACGTCGGGCAACCTTGGAAAGTATTCTAAAATACTGAATTCGGTTCTTGAGCGGAGAACGGGCGCGGCGCCAGAGGCGCAGGGCATGGAGTCCTTCAACCCATAATGGGAGCCATAACAATACCCGCATTTGTCGTCATCACCCTGATAAAAGTTGCGGTGGTGCTGGCCATCTACATGACGACGCTGGCGTATCTGCAGTGGGTGGAGCGCAAGGTGATCGCCCACGTGCAGGTGCGCATGGGTCCTTCGCGCGTCGGCCCTCACGGCTTGTTGCAACCGCTGGCCGACGTCATCAAATTGATCACTAAAGAGGGCGTCCTCCCTCCGCACGTCAATACGTTTTTCTATCTGCTCGCCCCGTTTCTGGCCGTATCGATGGCGCTGATTTCCATCTCGATCATTCCGTTCGGAAACGAGATCACGCTTTTCGGCTACACCACGTGGCTGCAATTGACCGACCTGAATGTCGGGTTGCTGTTCATTCTCGCCGTCAGTTCCATGGGAGTGTATGGCATCGCGATCGCAGGCTGGTCGTCGAACAACAAGTACAGTCTGCTCGGTGGGCTGCGCAGTTCGGCGCAGATGATCAGCTACGAATTGCCTATGAGCCTCGCCATCGCGTCGCCGCTTTTGATGCTGGGCACGCTGAGCCTGCGCGAGATTTCCAAGGCGCAGGAGGGATATTATTTTGGTTTCCTGCCGCACTGGATCGTTTTCCAGGGCCCGTTCCCGCAGATCATCAGCTTTGTCCTTTTCCTGATCGCGGCATTCGCGGAAACCAACCGCATCCCGTTCGATCTGCCGGAAGCGGAAAACGAACTCGTGGCCGGTTTCCACACCGAGTACAGCAGTATGAATTTCGCGGCGTTCTTCATGGCGGAGTACGCCAACATGATCACGGTTTCTTCCATCGCGACCGTCCTGTTCCTGGGCGGATGGACCCCGTTATTTCCGGTTTCTCTGGGTTCCAATTATGTGGCGCCCCTGATCTTCGCAATCGCCGGGGCGATCTGTCTCTATCACGGTTTGAATCCCGCGCGGAAGCTGGACCGCTATACGCTTCCCGTGGTCGCAATCGTGTTTTTCGGCCTGGCTTTGCTCCTCGTGATTCCGGCAGTCGCGGATGCCCTGATGTCCGTATTCTGGTTCTGTGCCAAGGCCGGGTTCATCCTTTTCGCTTTTATCTGGATTCGCGCCACTTTGCCGCGCTTCCGTTACGATCAACTGATGAGCTTTGCCTGGAAATTCATGTTTCCGGCCGCTCTTCTCAACCTGCTGGTGACGGGCCTGATGGTGGCCCTATTCTGATGAGCATGGCCGCGGGCGTGCCCTCTTAACATGGACCTATTCTTTTTCGCTCTCTTTGCGTTCATCGCGATAGTCTGCGCGATCAACGTCGTAGTGCAGACGCACCCGATCGCGAGCGCTCTCTCGCTGATCGGCGTAATGGGTTCTCTGGCGATCCTCTACCTTCTGCTGGGCGGTGAGTTTATCGCCATGGCGCAGGTGATCGTCTACGCCGGAGCCGTAATGGTGCTGTTTGTCTTTGTGATCATGCTCTTGAACGCGGGAGGAGAATCCCGTCGCAAGGGCTCTCTGTTCGCCAAGATTGCAGGCATACCGCTGCTGGCCATCCTCCTCGGACTGCTGGCGTATTTCATCGGCCAGCAGTATCCCAATGCGCAACTGGTCGAGTTCGGCGGGATGCACGATGCTGCGGGAAATAGCCTGGGCAGCGCGCAGAACGTCGGCACGGCCATCTTCACCACTTATCTTCTGCCCTTCGAAGTCACTTCGGTTCTGATTCTGATCGCAATTATTGGGGCGATCGTCCTTGCCCGTAAGGAGCTGGACTAAATGAATGATCTGTCGATTCCCGCGGGGGTGCCGTTATCCTGGTATCTCCTGCTGAGCGCCGTCCTGTTTGTCATCGGGGTTTCCGGTTTCATTCTGCGGCGCAATATCATCACCGTATTCATGTCGATCGAGCTGATGCTGAACGCGGTGAACCTGAGCTTTATCACTTTCTCTTATCAGCTCAAGCAGGTCAGCGGCCACATCTTCGCGTTCTTCGTGATGGTGGTTGCGGCGGCTGAAGCAGCGGTGGGTCTCGCTATCATCGTGACGGTTTTCAAGAACCGGGCCACGTTGAGCATCGACGAGATCAACACTATGAAGAACTGAGCATGGATCAGAATCTCAACCTCTATCTCTGGCTGATCCCGCTGTTGCCGTTCGCCGGCTTCCTGATCAACGGTATCTTCGGGCGGAAGTTTTCGAAGACCGTGATCAATGCCGTCGCGGTGGGCAGCGTGGCGTTATCCTTTCTCTGGGTTCTGCGAATCGTCCTGGCACTCAACGGCGCCGAAGAAGCCCACATCGAAAACTATTTCACCTGGATTCAGAGCGGCAGCCTCAAAATCGGGATGGACTTTTCGGTCGACCGGTTGACTGAAGTGTGGCTGCTCATTGTGACCGGAATCGGTTTGCTGATTCACATTTACGCCGTTGGCTACATGGCCCACGAAGGCGGCTACTACCGCTTCTTCGCGTACATGAACCTCTTCATGTTTTTCATGCTGACGCTGGTTCTGGGCGCGAATTACCTGGTGCTGTTCATCGGTTGGGAAGGCGTCGGCTTGTGCAGCTACCTCCTCATCGGCTTCTATTTCCACGAAAAATACGCGACCGATGCCGGCAACAAGGCGTTCATCGTGAACCGCATCGGCGACTTCAGCTTCTCGCTCGCCATCTACCTGATCGTGGTGAACTTCGGGACGCTGAGCTTCCATGACGTCTTTGCCGCCGCCGCGGGCAAGCCCACCGGCATCCTCACGGCGATTGCGCTCCTGCTGCTCGGAGGAGCCTGCGGTAAATCCGCTCAGTTCCCGTTGTACGTCTGGCTTCCCGACGCCATGGCCGGCCCGACACCCGTATCCGCCCTCATCCATGCGGCAACCATGGTCACCGCCGGTGTCTATATGGTCGCCCGCTCGCACGTGATTTTCGAGCACGCTCCGGTTGCCATGACCGTGGTAGCGTTCGTCGGCGTCTTTACCGCGACCTTTGCCGCCAGCATCGGTCTGGCGCAAAATGACATCAAGAAGGTCTTCGCGTACTCCACGGTTTCGCAACTCGGCTACATGTTTCTCGGTGAAGGCGTCGGCGCTTTTTCGTCGGGAGTCTGGCACGTGTTGACCCACGCATTTTTCAAAGCTTTGCTCTTCCTCGGCGCGGGCAGCGTGATCCACGCCTGCAGCGGCGAGCAGGACATGCGTAACATGGGCGGGCTTCGTTCAAAAATCCCCTTCACCTTCTGGACCCTGGTTTGCGCGGCGCTCGCGATCTCGGGCGTGCCCGGCACCTCCGGCTTCTTCAGCAAGGATGCCATTCTGGTCGCGGCTTATCACGTTTCGCCCTGGTATTACTGGGTCGGCACCATCACTGCCGGCATGACGGCTTTCTACGTCTGGCGCGCCATGTTCATGACGTTCTGGGGCGAGTATCGCGGGCATCATCATCCCCATGAATCCCCGCTCTCCATGACCGGTCCGCTGATGGTCCTCGCATTCCTTTCGATCGCCGGCGGCTTCTTGTTCAAGATTCCGGCGTTCCTCGAACCCATGTTCGGCGCCGAAGCACCGGAGGATATGACGCTCGTCATGGTCTCTTCTGCCGCGGGCGTCGTGGGGATCCTGCTTGCCTGGTGGATGTACGTGGTAAGCCCCGCGATTCCCGACCAGATCGCTTCCCGCTTCGCGGGTCTCTACACTTTGATCTATAACAAGTACTATGTCGACGAAGTCTATAACGCCACGGTGGTCGAACCGGTCATCGACGGATCGACGTCGGTGCTCTGGAGAGGCATTGATGTCGGCATCATCGATGGGACAGTGAACGGAATCGGCTCCCAGGCGCGCGGCATGGGAATGATTCTCCGCATGCTGCAATCCGGTAACATTCGCAATTACGCGACCTGGGTGGTGTTCGGCTCGGTCTTGCTGATCGCCGCGATCGCGGCCGGCATGACAGGAGGCATTCGATGAACCACCTGCTCGACATTGTCATCCTGCTGCCGCTCGTGGGCTTCCTGGTTACGCTGTTCATTCCGCGCAGCAATCCAGCGGCAGTGCGCACGTTTACGGTGGCCTGGGCGCTGATCACGTTCCTGCTTTCCCTCGGGCTGGCCTTGGGCTTTAATAGCGACGCCGCCGGCCTGCAGTTCGAGACCAACTTCGTCTGGCTCGCCAGTCCGCAGATCAATTACCACGTCGGTATCGACGGCATCAGTCTCTGGCTCATCATCCTGTCTACGTTCCTGACGCCGATCGCGATCATGGTTTCCTGGCGCGCGATCCAGGATCGCGGCCCAAAGAATTCTACGCCTTCCTGCTGCTCCTCGAATTCGGCCTGGTCGGCGTATTCGCGGCTTGCGACCTGTTCCTGTTCTACGTGTTCTGGGAAGTCGCCCTCGTGCCCATGTACTTCCTGATCGGCATCTGGGGACACGACCGGCGCATTTACGCCGCAGTCAAGTTCTTCCTCTACACCATGGCCGGTTCGGTGCTGATGCTGGTCGCGATCATCTATCTCTACTTGCAGATCGGCGCGGGCACGTTTCGATTACTCGACGATTCTCAGCGCGCTGGCCAGTCCGGCAAAATCGCGCTTCACACGGTCAGGAGGAATTGCTGCTGTTCCTCGCCTTCTTCCTCGCCTTCGCCATCAAAGTTCCGCTGTTCCCGCTGCACACCTGGCTGCCCGACGCGCACGTGGAAGCGCCCACCGCCGGTTCCATTATGCTGGCTTCCGTCATGCTGAAAATGGGCACCTACGGCCTGGTCCGCTTCTGTCTTCCGCTGTTCCCCAACGCCGCGCGCGGCATGCGCTCCCTGGATCATTCCGCTGGCGATCATCGGGATTGTCTACGGCGCGCTGGTGGCCATGGTGCAGCCCAATATGAAAAAGCTGGTGGCCTATTCGTCGGTCAGCCACCTTGGCTTCGTGGTGCTCGGAATTTTCTCCTTCACGCAGCTGGGACTCGACGGCGCAGTCTACCAGATGCTGAATCACGGCATCTCGACCGGCGCGCTCTTCGTCCTGGTCGGCTTCCTGTATGAGCGGCGGCATTCGCTGGAGATCGCCGACTACGGCGGCGTCGCCGACGTCGCGCCGTGGCTCTCGACCGTCTTCCTCATTACCACGCTGGCCAGCATCGGGCTTGCCCATGCTCAACAATTTCGTCGGCGAGTTCCTGGTTCTGCAGGGCACCGCGCAGGCCAATTTCAGCTGGACCCTCTTCGCCGCGTTGGGTGCAATTCTCGCCGCCTGCTACATGCTGTGGCTGTACCAGCGGGTCTTCTACGGCGAAGGCGTCGGAAGAAGTCGAGCACCACATGCCGGATTTCAACGCGCGCGAATGGGCCTGCATGATTCCGCTGATCATCATGATGGTCTGGATGGGAATCTATACCCAAAGCTTCCTGCCGCCGGTTACGAAAGCCAACGCCCGGTTGCTCGATCAAACCAATCAACCAGTCGCTCCGCGTGCGAGCGCAAATCTCCGCGCGGAGGCACCCAGCATGCCCGCTAACTGCGATGCCGGCGTGCGGCGGATTATCTTCGCTTCCTGCCCGAAATCATTCTGACCGTCGCCGGCACGCTGTTGATGGTGCTGGATGCCATCGCTGAGCGGCGCGGCAGCCCGCTCTACGGCAATATCACGATCGGCGCGCTGATCGCGGCGATCGCAGCGTCGGTGTTGGCCTACTCGGATCCCGGGCCGGCTTTCTCCGACATGCTGCATGGTCGACGGCTTCGCCACCTTCTTCCGCATTCTGGTCATCGGCGTCGGGATCCTGGCGGTGCTCTCGTCGTACCGCTATCTCACACGCGAGAACGCCGAACCGGGCGAGTATCACGCGCTGATGCTGTTCTCCGTGGCGGGACAGTGCGTCATGGTCGCGGCCAACGAGCTGATCATGATCTTCATCGGCCTGGAGATCTCGTCGATCGCCACCTACGTGCTCGCCGGCTACCTGCGCGACGACAAGCGCAACAACGAAGCGGCGCTGAAATACTTCCTGCTGGGATCTTTCGCCACCGCGTTCTTCCTCTACGGCGTCGCGCTGATCTACGGCATGACCGGCACGACCAACCTCGCCTGTGATCCGCACCGCGTCGGTAACTCGGCGCCTCGCCCGTCTTCGTGGCCGTCGCCGCCGCCCTCATGTTCGTGGGACTGCGCTTCAAGGTTTCCGGCGCGCCTTTCCAGATCTGGGCGCCGGACGTTTATCAGGGCGCTCCCGCGCCGGTCGTCGGCCTTCATGTCCGCCGGACCCAAGGCCGCCGCCTTCGCGATCTTCCTGCGCATTTTCATGACCGCTTTCGATCCGATCGGCTCGCGGCTGGGAGCCGCTGGTCTGGATCTCCGCGCTGCTCTCGATGACCATCGGCAATTTCGCGGCGCTTTCGCAATCCAATATCAAGCGCATGCTGGCCTACAGTTCCATCGCCCATGCCGGTTATGTGCTGGTCGCGCTCACGGCCCAGTCGAGCGCCGGAACCAGCGCTGCCATGTTCTACCTGGCGGCCTATGCGATGATGAACGTCGGCGCATTCGCCGTGGTGGCGCATCTGTCCGGTAAGGGTGAAAAGCATGTCAGCGTGGACGATTTCGCCGGCCTCGCCACGCGACAGCCGATGACCGCGGCCATGCTGACCATTTTTCTGCTCTCGCTGATTGGCGTTCCGCTGACCGCCGGCTTCTTCGGCAAGTTTTATATCTTCCAGGCGGCCTTGCAGTCGCACCTGGTCTGGCTGGCGATGCTCGGCCTGCTCAACAGCGCGGTGGCGGCATATTACTATCTGCGGATTCTGGTAGTGATGTATATGAACGAACCGGGTGAGAACGTCTTGAACCTGGAGCCGCTTGGGATCGGCCTGAGCGCCGCCCTGATCCTACCCGCCGCCGGAACTTTTCTCCTCGGCATCTTCCCTGGCCTGATTCTGACTTTCGCCGGTAAGAGCGCAATTTTCGCCCGGTAACATTCTCCCGTAGGGCGGACCATCGTTTTTGTGGCCTGCCCGGTTGCGCGGCAGCCGTTTCGGCGTAATCCGGCAATCCCCCTTTGCGCTAAGCTCTACGGATGGCGATCAGAGTCATCCTGAGTGACGATCCCGCCTGGGTACTCACCGAAGCACGATCATTTCTAGCCTCGGAGCCGGTCCTTCACAACCTGATCCTCACGCTCCTGCGCGCTCGCATTGCACACCAGGAACCCGGTCGCTACTGGGTTGCCCTGGACGGCAGTCAGGTCGCCGGCGTGCTCTTCCAATCGCCGTTGAACATCGCGGCCAACCTCGCGGTAATGGACGCCAAAGTCATCGCGGCCATCGTGGATGCCGTCGCGGAGGCAGGCATCGTTCTCCCGGGCGTGAATGGCGAGGCAGCCACAGCGGCGCGCTTCGCCGGTCAGTGGACGGAGCGCTGCAAATCGGCAGCGACCCCGTTTAGGGGAGAACGTCTCTACGAACTGACGGAGCTACGCGAACAACCCACTGTCGCCGGCGAGTTGCGCAACGCAGGTTCCCATGACCGGGGCGTCGTCATTGACTGGCTGCGAGGCTTCGAGTCGGAGGCTGGCGTGACCGTGAGCGATCCTGAGTCCCAGGTAGAGCGTTGGGTATCCGCACGGCAGGTGTGGATCTGGCAGAACGGCAAGCCCGTCTCCATGGCGGTCAGCCGGGGATGCGTGGAAGGAGTCGTCCGTCTGGCGTTCGTCTATACGCCGCCAGCGGAGCGGAATCGCGGCTACGCCGAGGCCTGCGTTGGCGATCTATCGAGACACATCCGGGACCATGGCCATCGCGTGATCCTTTACACGGACTTGGGCAATCCCACGTCCAACTCCATCTACCGCCGGATCGGCTATCGCGCCGTCGCCGAAGGTCTGCGCTATCGCTTCGAGTGAATGCAGCCGGACTCGCGGCGGTGGGCAGAAACACAAATGGACAGGCGACTAACTTACAATCGCCTGCCCATTGACAAAACGCAACTTACTGACAACCACTTCTGACTAAGTATCTGTCTCCGAATACCCAACCGCTCCCGGAAGCAAGCGGTTCCGGAATGGCGTAGCTATTTTCTGACAAGCCCCTAACTAGAAATACAGCTTCAGTGCCATCTGAATAATGCGCGGCGAGCCGAACGCGGTAATTTGTCCGAAGGTCCCACTGGTAATGCTGGTAGTGGGGTTGTTCCAGTTGGCATGATTCATGAGGTTGAATATGTCCGCGCGGAACTGGAGCTTGATGCGCCCTTCCTTGGAGAGTTCAAACAGACGGCTCAAGGCCACATCCAGCTGAATCGTTCCCGGGCCATAGACGGCATCCCGCCCGAGATTCCCGAAGGTTCCGATCGGCTGGACGGCAAACGCGGCCGGGTTAAACCACTCCGTAACGGTCTGGTTTGCCGGAATCACGCTGCCCGGGGCAACCACGTTGGGCCGGTCGGCGCCCTGGCCGCTGCGGGAATTGTCCACCCCGCCGTCAGAAATCTGGAGCGGCGCACCGCTGAGCAGACTGAAGATCGGTGAGAGTTGCCAGTTTCTGGTGATCATCTTGAGCGCGGTGCTGCTGCCCATGCTGCCGCTGGTAGCAACCAGCGAAGTGGTGGAGTTAAACCGGTGGTCGAAACTGCAGGCACCGTGCTCGGCGCTGCGATTGAGCGGGTTCTGGTAAAGCGGGCCGGTCAGTTCGCCGCCGAAATCCCAGTCGCTGGTGCAATGGCCCCAGGTGAAGGTTGACAAGACGGTGAAATGGCTGGCCAGGCGGTGCTCCACCTTAAGGAGCAGGCCGTTGTACGCGGCTACAGCCCCGTCGTCGGTCTGCTCGATGTCGCCGTAGTACTGGCCCTGTGAGGGGTTCACCAGGTACGTCAGGCGCCGCTGAGCGGTGTTCGAGGTGGTCGAAGTGGTCGGAGAACCCGTGTAAACCGCGTAGTTGACGTCGGTCGAAGCCCAAATGTGACGTGTCTGATTGCCGATGTATGTCGCGCTCATCATCCAGTTTGCATTCAACTGGCGCTGGTAGCTCAAGTTCCACTGCATTACGTAGGTCGGTTTAATGTTGGGGGGAAGGCTGATATACGTTCCGCCAACCGGGAAGAGCGCTACGCCCGGGAACGGATCTCCTGGCTGGCCGGTCGGCGAAACATAGCCGAGGAAGGGATTGGAGAACGGCCCGCTGTTTTGGGAGAACTGCCCGCTGTTGATGGTGGTTGACGACGCATAGGGAGGATTGGTGGTCCAGCGCTCCGGATAGAAGAGCTCAGTGGTCTCATGCATCATGGAGAATGACGCACGGATGGTTTGCTTGCCATCACCCTTGGGATCGTAAACCAAGCCGACGCGTGGCGAGAAAAGTGCCCAATGGGCGTCGGTGAGGGGGTAGCCATTCTTGTTCTGAGGGTCGCCGGTGAAGATCAGACCAGCCGGAGCCGTAGGAAATTCGGTGCTGTGGACATTCGCGTCGAAGAGCGGCCAACTGAACTGATTGCCGCGCCCCTGCTTGTCATATGCGGGGTTGGAGGGCTCCCAGCGAACGCCAACGTTGATGGTCAGGCGGTTGGTGGCGTGGATGTTGTCCTGCACGTAGGCGGCAAAGACCGTCTGGCGCAGGTAATCGGAAAGCGCGTTGCCGTCGGTCAGACCGGAGAAGCGGCCGATCAACAGATCCGCGAGTCCATCGCCGGTCGTGGTGCCGTTAAACGTGAACTGCCCATTGTCCTGCTGGTTGTTGACGGAGTTGAACTGGTCTTTTCGCAGATCGAAACCAAAACCGATCTGGTGCTTCCCCTTGACCCACGTGAGGTCGTCCGCCATCTGGTAAGTGTTGATATCGAAGAAACCGGGAGCGCAGGTGCCGCAACCAATGGCGAAACCGCCTCCTGAAAAGCCGCTGATGGTGACCTGCGTGTAGTTCGGGATCGCGACATACATATTGACGCCAAGGTCCTTAGGACTGAACAGATTCAGGGCATCGCCACGGTTGTTCTTGCGGCGGTCGAAGGTGGCGTGAAACGAGTTCAAAATACTGGGCGTGAAGGTGTAGGTGTCGCCAAAAGTCATGGTCTGGGATCGCTGTTGGTTGCCCGCCGTGCCGGTGGTCAAAGCATTCTTACCATCGAACAACGATTCAGCCGTGAAATCGTAAATGTAATAGCGCCCGTAAAGGTTTTGCTTGGGGCTGACCGCGTAGTCCATGCGGCCGATCCATTGGTTGTCCGGGTTGTTGGACAGGTACCCATAATAAGCCTCACCGCAGGAGTTGAAAGGAGCCGGCAGGTAAGTGGATGCCAGCTTGAAACCCGCCGGATCGAACGTAGAAACCGGAATCTGATTGTTGGGATACGGCGTCCCTGCCACATTTTTCAATTGCCGGTTCGCTGAGAGGCAGCCGCCATTCGCTTTGCTGCCGTCGAGTACGCTGAAGTCGCCATTAAGAGCGGCAGTGGTGGGGACGTAGGCGATATTAGTAGCGGGATTGGAACGTTGCCGGGTACCCTGAAAACCGCCGAAGTAGAACAACTTGTCCTTGATGATTCTGCCGCCGACGGTGCCGCCAAACTGGTTGCGTTTCAGCGAATCGCGAGTCGGGGTGGCTTTCTGCCGGGCATTCAAGTCGCCGTTACGGAGAAAGTCGAACAGGTCGCCGTGGATCGCATTGGCGCCGGACTTGGTCACGATATTGACCACGCCGCCCGGATGCAACCCATATTGAGCCGGTAGCCCATTGGTTTGCACGTTGAATTCCTCGATAGCGTCGGGAAACGGTATCGGAAGGTTCACGTTACTGAACGCATCATTGTTGTCGCCGCCGTCCAGCAGGAAGTTGATACCGTTGGCTTGACTGCCTGCCACCGAAAATGTACCGGACGCGTTGGAACCGCCCATGTTTTTACTGCCCGTCAAATCAGAACCCGTCGGCGCGGTTTGGGTACCAGCGCCCTGCAACATCAGCAGTTGGGTCGGATTGCGGCCATTGAGCGGCAAATCCATAATCTTCTGCGATTCGATGACCTGAGAAATCGAGTTGTCTTTCGTCTCGACCATCGCCGCGTTGCCGGTGACTTCGATACTCTCGGAAACCGCGCCGATGTCCAACTTTACATTCTGGGTGGGGTTTTGCGCCACCTGTAGAATGATTCCTTTTTGGATGTATGTCTTGAACCCCGGTGCGCTGACTTCCAGCCAGTACTCGGCAGCAGGCAGAGCGCCAATCTCGTATCTGCCGGTAGCGTCCGTCGTGGTTACGTGGGGCTCCTGCTTGTCGGTTTCAACCATTTTGACCTGCGCGCCGGCGACTGCCTGACCGCTTGGGTCGGTGACACTTCCTGCTATTTGCGATACCGCGACCTGCTGCGCGAAGGCGCTGGGCACGGCTAAATTGATTATCGCGGCTGCCGCGCACACAAGGGCGGCCGCTCCCCATTTTACTTTACGAATTTCTAAATACATGGAACTCCCCTTCATTCGACTTGGAACTCTCCTGAAACGATCAGCGATATAAGAGTACACTTCATAACAGAAAATTAAAAGCCTGTTGGGGATAACTCGCGGCGAGTCTCGGTTAGCAACATGGTGAGTAACACTTTCATCTCACGGCAAACAGGTCACTTGTGTGACATTTCGGAATTGCTCCCCTGACTCTCCGGCTCACGGGTTGTTGCGTAGTGCGAAACCGCCCTAATGCTACAATTGGTAAACGTGAGGGGTTTTTGAGCAGTGCCGCTGCGATTGACAGACGCTGGAACCGATTAGAATTGCATGGTAGTCGCCCAGGAAGAGATCCACGCTCAGGTCGACCGTCTGGTCCAGAGCAAGACCTTCGAAACTTCCGAAGTACATCGGAAGCTACTCCAATATCTCGCCGAAAAATCCATTAATGGTGAAGCTGATCGCCTGAAGGAGTACACCATTGGGCTGGAGGCCTTCGGAAAACCCCCGACTTACGACCCGAAACACGATTCGATTGTCCGGCTCCAGGTAGGCCGATTGCGGCAAAAGCTCGCCGCTTATTACCAAAGCGAGGCTGCCGGAGACCCGATTGTCGTGAACCTGCCCAAGGGCGCGTTCAAACTGAGCTTCGAACTCGCCGCGTCCCCTCCAGTCGCGCCCGAACCAGTTCCTCAATCCCGGCCCCGCATTCTGTTCGCGTTGCTTGCGATCACTATCCTATGGGCCGTGATTGCAACCGTGAGCTACTTTCGCCTCCGTGCCCAGATGGCCCCCGTCCTGGCCGCGTGGAATGGGGAACTCGAAAGCCTCTGGGCGCCTTTTCTCAGTACTGGCCGGCCGCTTCTCGTCTGCCTTGGAACGCCGCTATTCGTGCGCATTCCGGACCTCGGTTTCGTTCGCGATCCCAAGGTGAATGACTGGCAGGAGGTCGGAACGTCAGAGCGCTTCAGTCACTTTTTGAAGGCCGCCGGCGCTAAAGACTCGCTGCCGGCTTATCCCTTCACTGGAACCGGCGAGGCCGGCGCCGTGGTGCTGATATCGAAGCTGTTGGCCAGCCGAAAGCCGCCGGTTTTGCTGACCAGAAGCAATCTTCTCTCCTGGCAGCAGATCATGGACAACGACGTGGTGTTCGTAGGACCTCCCAAATTCAATCCTCAACTGCAGACTGCGGCCCTGACCCAGGAACTGGTGATAGAGCCGGAGGGCATCCGTAACCGCAACCCGCGCCCCGGCGAACCGGCATTTCTGGAGGATCGCATCGTGGCCGGCAAGTTGTCCGAAGGCGAAACCCACGCGCTCGTTACGATGATGCCGGGTCCTTCCGGCGCCGGACATCTACTGATGATTGCCGGCAATGCCTCGCCCGACACGCTCGCCGCTGCCGAGTGGATGACGCAACCCTGGCGCGCCCGTGAGCTGGTGAATCGCCTGCGCACCAGACACTGGTGAACTGCCGCAATATTTTCAGGTGGTGTTGAAGGTCTCGTTCAAGCAGGGAATTCCCGTCGAGAGTTCCTACGTCTTTCACCATGTCCTGAACCCAACCCGTGCCCGTTAGGTCCCGCGAATCAACGCTATGGGCGGAGGAACTGTACGCGATGTGCGTGCGATGCGATTCGGCCGACCTTCGTCAGACATTGGTTCACGACATACCAGAAGGTCTTAACCGCCTTGGGCTCGTTGTCGAAAGAGTCTTCGAAGAATCCGGGGGCGTTCAACGAACGAGGAGGATAAAGATACAGCCGACCCGCATCGTTCAGGATGCGAAAATCGTTGCCTTCAGTCCCTATGACAAGGTACGGCCGCCCGGGGGTCAGGTCTCGATACCGGGGATTTTTCCGACGTCGCTCAGATTCAAAATGATTTCACCTCAAACCTCCTTCATATACTCGAGAAACCCCCGGGCGCACTCGTCGAGCGATTCCAGATTCCCTCCACCTGACAGCGGCGAACACATCTCGTAAGCCACGCTGCCATCAAACCCTCCCTCCCGGAGGGCACCCAGGAACTGCCGGTAATCGATACTTCCTTGCCCCATCGGTACCGCCTGCACCAGCGGTGTCTCCGCCGTATAGTTGACCACTCCGGGATGGTACCGGTAGCGGGGCCGCAGCTGGTAATCCGCCACGGTCGTATGGACAGTAAGCGGCGCCATTTTCCCCGCCGCCATGCGCAGATCGGCGCCGTGAAGATAGGGCGACCACGCGTCGAACATGGCGCGGCAGTTGGGTTCATTGACCTCGCTGATCAGGTCGTGCATCACCTCGTATCCCGCCGCGATGTCGTGATGGTTCTGCACGCCGACCGTCACGCCGTATTCCGACGCCCGCCGGGCGCACTCCCGCAGTGCGTCCACCAGAATCTTCCACAGCGCCGCGTAGCTCGCCGACGGGTTCTCGTAGCCCGTGAAAACACGAACCAGACTCCCTCCGAGATCGCGAGCCATCCGCGCCAGTTCGGTAACATGCCGGATCTGCATCTCACGATGCGGTATGTCGCCGTGCTCCAGATCGGCCGTGAAATTCGTGTAGCCCGCAAGGCACAAAGCCCGCAGCTTGTGCATTTCCAATTTCGCCCGCAGGCCCTCACATTCTTTAGGCCCGTAATCGAGGACTGAAAGATGCGGCCGCTTGGCCATCAGCATGACGCCGTCATAGCCTAATTCCGCGGCCTTGTCGACAAACTGATCGAGTGAAAGGAATGCCTGGCCCCAGAAACCGGCGTAGCTCACGGAGTGCAGTAGGAGAGGTCCCATCGGATTCACGGTTTCAGCAGCCACACCCGATAACTACGCGCATCCGCAAACGGCACCAGCGTCAGTTCCCGAGGCTTGCCTGCCACCAGTCCGTCCATCAGATACGCCGGACCGTTAGCGCCGGCCAGTTTCACGTCCATGCTAACCGGACCCGCAGCCTGCAGATCGCGCACACCCGGATTGCGGCTCTGCTCCAGCGCGAGCACCTGCGGACCCCGGAAAATCGCCACGCCGAACGGATAGCTCGGAGCGCCCGTCACGGCCCGCACAGTAACATCGAGGTCTACATCCACCTGATCGCCGGTCTTCCACTCCCGCTCGATCGTCAGGAACTGCCCCGGCGTGCCCGTGTACTTACGCCCGGCAACGGTCGCCGTGTAGCGCGCAGTCCAGGCAGGAACGCGAAGAGAGAGCGGGAACTTACCGGTTTTCTCCGGACGTAGAGTAAGTGTCACCAGGCCGTCGGCGGGATAGTTAGTCCGGGTCTCGATTGCGACTCCTTGTGTGCCCGTCTGTAAAGTCATGTGTCCCGGAACATACAGCAACACCGCGACGCCCCCCGCGAGGCTGCCCCATGACAATTGCGGAATCATGGAGATTCCGCGCGGCTCGCTCGACACACAGCAATTGATACCGGGCGTCGGATTCTTCTTTCCATCGAGAGGCGTAAAGTAGCAGATGTTACCGCTCTTTGCATCCTGCGCGCCCAACAGTGCGTTGTATACGGTATGTTCCAGTTGCTCGGCATATTGCGGCTCGCCGGTCAGCCGCAGTAACTGCCACGTAAGTTGCGTCCAGGTAACCGTCACGCAGCCCTCTCCGACGTCGGAGATATCTTCACCCGGCAGCACGAAATCGTCGGTGAAATGTTCGGCGGAACTGGTCGTCCCGGTTACATAGAGCCGGTGTGACGAAATATCCTTCCATGCGGTCTGCGCGGTGGCCAGATACTCCGGATTGCCGGTCGTCCGGTACAACTCGCAGAGTCCCACCAGGTTCGACATCATCTCGTAAGCCTTCGCGTTGGCCGTATGGAACACGCTGCCCGTATCTTTTAGCGATTCGATGATCTTCGGCCCGTTGGGCTGACTCCACGCGCGCACCAGGTACTCGCAAAACTCGAGATATTTGCGGTCACCCGTGGCTCGGTACAGGTACACCATCGGTTCCAACACGCTCGTCGCGGCCATCCCGACGTGGGTTCCCGCTTGAATGATGTCCCGTTGTCCCGCACCGGTACCGAATGTGCGGCACAGCAGGTCGCCGATCCTTTTGGCTGTGTCGAGAGCCGCCGTGTTGCCGGTCGCCTGGGAGTAACTGATCAGCCCGAGCAGGTCGTACTTATGGACCCAGACATCCCAGCTTGTCCAACGTTTGTCGTCGGTGTAAGTTCCCAGATAACCGTCGGGTAACTGTGTGGCGATCAGTTCGCTGGCGACCCGGTCCATGAGCGTCTTCAGGCGCTCATCTTTGGTATACAGCCACGCCTTGGCGGCCGCATCCAGGAATTTGCCGGCATGTTCGCCGGCCCATGCCTGTTTACCCGGCCGGTGACGGAAGCAATCGAGGATCTCTTTCTCGTCGACATTGAGCAACCGCCCCTCCAGGTTGACCCGCATGCGGTCGCCCAACAGGCCGTCGATGTGTTGTGCCGAATAAGCAGCCGGCACAAACTTATCGGCAATTACAGGCGTAACGGCCTGCCCGAGGAGCATCGGTGCGACAGAGGAAAGACAAAAGAAAAGCGTCTTCATAGCTGAAATCCTATAGAGTAGCTACGTTATCAGATCGCGGGACCCACTTTCGTTGAAACCAAATGCCGGACGGATGCGACAATTGGATATGCGAATTCGTCTGGCCATTGGTGTGTTCCTGCTCTCGGTAGCCGCGTTCGCCCAGAGCATGTCCGTCGCGGATCTGGTCGGCATGGTGCGTTCGAACATTAAACTGAAGACGACATCCGACAAGGACCAGGCCGCATACCTGTTGAAGAGCGTCCACCTGACCGAGAGGTTGGACGACAAGATCATCGAAGAGCTTCAGAGCGAAGGAGCGGGGTCCAAGACCGTCGCGGCTTTACGCACTCTCGCCGCAGCTTCTGCCAGCCTGCCTGTCGTGGAAGTGAAGAAAATCGAACCGCCGCCTCCGCCTCCGAAAGAGCCGGGACCCTCGGAAGAGCAAAGAAGGAAGATCATCGAAGCGGCTCGCGAATATGCTATGAACTATTCGAAGAGCCTGCCCAATTTCATCTGCGCGCAGAACACCCGGCGCTATGGCGACCCGACCGGCGCGCGCAATTACCGGTTGTACGATAATCTGCTCGCTCGGCTCACTTATTACGACCAGCATGAAAAATACGAAACGATCACAGTAAACGACAAGCCTTCGAACCAAGCCTACGAGTCCATCGGCGGTTCGATTTCCACAGGTGAGTTCGGCAGCATGCTGATGGGGATCTTCGATCCGCAGACGCATGCAGACTTTGAATGGTCCGACTGGCGGACGCTGAATGTCCATAAAACGTATGTCTTTAGTTTCTCCGTCGACCAGCCTCACTCCCGCTGGACGATCGAGGACCGGGAATCTCACGAGAAGATTTCGCCCGCATACACGGGCTTTGTCTGGATCGACGTGAAAGACAATAGCGTCCTGGAGTTCACCCAGACGGCTGTCGATCTTCCTTCCACGTTCCGCATTACCGAAGCCGATACCAGGCTGCATTACGACAAAGTTGAGATCAGTGGAAACGACTTTGTGCTGCCGTCGAAAGCGGTGATGCACATGCGCTCCGGTAAGGACGATCAGAAGAACGAGATCACGTTCCACAACTATCACAAGTACACCGCGGACTCCACGCTGAAGTTCGACGATATCGTCAGCGATGCTCCCGCACCGGCAAGCAATCCGGGCAAGAAGTAGGTCAGGTCCACATCGCGCGATACTTCCGCAGCAACTCAAACAACACCACTCCGCCGGCCGTGGACACGTTCAGCGAATGCTTCTTTCCCAACATCGGGATGCGCACGTGCGTATCCGCCATCGCCGACAATTCCGCGCTAAGCCCGTCCGTCTCGTGACCGAACAGTAGCGCAACCGGGAACTTCGGCTGCCAGTCAAACAGATCCACGGCGTGTAGCGAAGTCTCGATGGCCGCGATCTCACAGCCTTCCGCGCGTAGCCTGCGCACCACGCCGGGCGCGTCCCAGGTGTGTTCCCACGGCACCACCTCTTCCGCTCCCAGTGCCGTCTTGGTAATCGCGTGCTTGGGCGGCGACGCCGTAATCCCGCACAAACAAAGCTTCACGGCACCCGACGCGTCCGCCGTCCGGAAGAACGACCCGACATTGTACATGCTGCGCACGTTCTCCAGCACGATCGACACCGGAAGCTGTCCGATGGCATCGTAAGCCTCGGCGCCTTTAGTCGCCTGCCATGGCAAACGCTCTTCTTTAATCTCCGTCTTATCTTTCACGCCGCTCCATTCCGGGCCTGGCCCAACCGTAGGACAGACCATCGCTTTGTGTGGTCTGTCCGGCTGCATAGCAGGCTATGGAACGCCGGCCCACCTCGCAACCCTCCCACGCGTAATACTGTACTTGGGGGACTCTCCAATTGTCCGTCGGACAACTGCTGCGCAAACGACTCCGCGGTGTCGAACGCCGCCGCCGTGAGATCCGCATGTTCGCCGCCGCCATGCAGTACCGCACGCGGCCCATACTTGCCCAAATCGTACCCATTCGCCGCTGCAACCTGGCCTGCACGTACTGCAACGAGTTCGACCACTCGTCGCAACCCGTCCCGCTCCCCCAAATGCTGGCCCGTATCGACAAACTCGCTGCCCTCGGTACCTCCATCATCACCATTAGCGGCGGTGAGCCCCTGCTTCATCCCGACCTCGCAGCCATGATCCGCCGCATCCGCTCCCACGGCGCCATCGCCACCCTGATCAGCAACGCCTACCTCATGTCGCCGCAGCGCATCCACGCGCTCAACGCTGCTGGCCTCGACTACCTCCAGATCAGCATCGACAACGTCGAGCCTGACGATACCTCCATGAAGTCCCTGCGCGTTCTGGAGCGAAAGCTCGAGTGGCTCGCCCAGGAGGCCGAGTTCTCCATCACCATCAACTCCGTCCTGGGTGTCGCGATCCGGAATCCCGAGGACGCCCTCACCGTCGCTCGCCGGGCCCGCTCTCTCGGCTTCAACAGCACGGTCGGGATCGCGCACGATGGCGGCGGACAAAGCCGCGCTCTCCCCGATCACCAGTTCCACATCTATCAGGACATCCGCCGCCTCGAAACCGGCGTCTTCTCCTTCGCTCACTTCGACCGTTTCCAGGAAAACCTCGTCCGCGGCATCGCCAACGATTGGCACTGCCGCGCGGGTGCCCGCTTCCTCTACATCTGCGAAGACGGGCTGGTTCATTGGTGCTCACAACAGCGCGGTCATCCGGGAATACCGCTGGCCGATTACACCCATGACGATGTCGAACGGGAATTCGCGATCGAAAAAGGTTGCGCGCCCTTCTGCGGCATCTCCTGTGTCCACCAGACCGCCATGCTCGACAAGATCCGCGAAGATCCGCGGCACATGCTCCAGGATCTGATCGACCGCCGCCGCGCCACCAACCCCGCTTTCCGTACGCCGCGTCTGCTGCGCTTCATCTCATGGGCCTTTCTCGACAACCCGCGCGCCGCGTCGGTCCGTAAAGCATGCGCCCGGATCCTCGGTCTCGGGTCCCGCTAGCATCCCGTGAGGCTTCCAGCTTCGGACACGCCGCAATACGAGCCGAAGAAGTTCAGGCGCAGAGATGAACGCGCCTGGGCTCATGCCTGCCGCCGGCAGCTATTTCCTCGTGAGCGCTGCAGCCAGATACCGGAGTTCGGACTCTACTTCCGCTGGATCGGCGACGGTATCCACGATCTCCTCCCGAAAAAGTTCGCGACACCTCTTCCAAAGCCTCAGGCGAAGGGTCTCACGCAGGAGTTCTTCGTCCGACTGCTCGAATCCAGGGCGGAGAGGGCTTCCTTGCGATGTGGATCGCCGGCAGCGACGACCAGCGTTCACCGGGTCGCCGGAAACTGGGATGATCCCGGCAGTGTGTGCATGGTCTGGCCGTTCGTCATTGTTCTATCGTGGGAGTCTTATCCTCAGAGTCGTTCTCTGAACGTTCGACGGGTCGCGAAGAATTGCTGGAGTAGGCCCTTGGCCAGCCGTAGGGCAGTGCGAGGCATCACCGGGCAAGAGGCGTCCTTTTCGAACTCTCTTCAGCCCTGCCAAGGATTTTGTTTGACGATACGGCCCTTGTACAACCGTATCGCCCGTTAAACCCCACGGGCGGAGATACCCTGCGCGCAACATCTCTACCCGCCACCACCCACAATCCCTCAACGAGGCGACCGGAATATGGCGTCGCTCCGGTGCTACTCCTCTGCAGCGGCCGACGATGGCCGGGCCCGACCTGAGAACCGCCACACCAACAGTATGAACGCCGTGCCGGCCAGCAGGAAAGACGAGGGCTCGGGAGTAGTGGTTCCGTTTACCTGGACCACGTCTATAAAGGTGTCAGCCTCGCCGATAGGGCTCCCATTGAAATCGCCGGTGAAGCTCAACGTGTACGACGTAGAGGTCGCGACAAATGAGGAGGTTGTGACGCTGCTCCAGGTGACTGCGTCGGGTGCGTAAGTTCCAAGGTTATTAGCGCCCATGGTAACAATGAATGGCTCGGCATCCAGACCTACCCCTCTCAAAGCATAATCGAATGTCACATCGTAATCATTTCCAATGACAAAGCCGGTAAGGGCTTGCGAGATCACCGGATTATCGGCGCCGAAGTTATCGGGAGAGTATTGGAGCCATCCCTCCTGCACACCATCCGGCGCGGCTGCATTAAATATACCCGCGGGCATGGTAAATTCCCAACTCGTGCCCGACGGCGCATAACAAATACCGCAGGCCGGCGCCTCGAATGAACTGTCCAGAACCGTTATCGCTTCGGCGTGTGTCGCAACCGGGTACATTCCGAGTGCACACCACAGTATTGACGTAAGCCATGGCTGCAATCCCGTTTTCGTGGTCATGGTTGAATCCTTTGTTTTGGGTTTCTCACTGTATTTGGGCTTTATTCCCCGCGCGGGCGCCTCATGTAGCTCCGTCTGGTTACAGTGTTCTTGATAGTAGTTCAGGCTTAGTACCAGAACAAGGTTCTCTTTGGTTATGACTCTTAATGACCTCAGGATCTCCGCGAACCCGAGTCACATCACCTTTTCTCAATAGAATCCAATAGAACCAACAACTTAACCCTGCCGCGCTCTCCTGCGTACTTTACTATGAAGGTGAAAGAGCATGAATCGCGCTCTTATCACACAAAAGGAACTCGAATTATGGCCACACCCAGCCAAATTGCAGCCAATATAGCGAATTCTCAGAAGAGTACGGGACCCAAAACCGATGCGGGCAAGGCGAAGTCCTCCCTCAATCATCTGTCCCACGGCTTCGCCTCCAGCACCGCCAGACTCATTGAGGGCGAAGATCCCGAGGAACTCAAAGCTCTGGTCGCCGACCTCATGAGCGAGTACCTCCCGGTGACCCCCACCGAGCAGATCCTCGTCGAAACCATGGCTCAGAACCAATGGCTCAGCCAACGCGCCTTCCGGCTACAAAGCGAAGCGTTCTCCCGCGATATCTTTAAACTTAGCGCCAAACTCGATATCTCTAAGAACCTCGGCCTCCTCATCCGTTACCGTACTTCTGCCGAAAACGCCCTCCACAAGGCCCACAACGAACTTGTCAAGACCCAGAAAGAAAGACAAAAGTCCGAAAGGGAAAAGTCCGAAATTGGCTTCGAACCGCAAAACGCCGTTCAGCCCGCCGCCCCGCCGGCCAAACCTGAAACTGAGCCGAAAACCACTCCCATCACCTGCATCAGGACCGATTTCCTGCCCGAACCAGCCGCTTCCGTTGCTCCGGATGCTCAACCGGCCGCGAAAATCACTGCGGACGCCTCGAAATCCGCCAACGCCTTCGTCAAAAACGCTGCTTAAAGCGCCTTTTGACGTCGAGACCTGACCCTCATGCCACCCGCTGCGCCCGCACTCTGCCCGCATTCAGGCTCTTCGGGCACGCCCCATTCCTCCCCATGCAACAATACCCTAGATGGAATCGGTAAGCCGATTTTTCTCACACCATTACGCCGGATTGCTGATTTCCCTGGCCGTGATCGCAGGGTCACTCGTGGCCGGCTGGGTGATCCGCAAGATCCTGTTTTCCATGATCCGCCGCTGGCTGGCCGGTTCGCCGTCCCACCTCGACGTCATTCTGGTCGACAGTCTCCGCGTCCCTTTTCTGATCTGGTTCCTCATGCTCGGGCTCGATCTGAGACTCCGCATCTCCGAGGTTCCCCCGCGCATTGTGGACCGCATCGAAGTCACCCTGGCGGTCCTCTGGATCCTCTCGCTGACCCTTATGCTGTCTCGCCTCGCCGGCAACGTCGTGCGTTTCTACGGCGGACGCTTCGCGAGCGATCTGCCGGTCACCAGCCTTTCCAAGAACCTGGCGCAGATCTTCGTCGTAGGGCTCGGTATTTTGAGCATCCTGCACTACTTCAACATCGCCGTGACTCCGCTCCTGACGGCGTTAGGCGTCGGCGGACTGGCGGTAGCGCTGGCTCTGCAGGACACGCTCTCGAATCTGTTCGGCGGTTTTTACGTGAGTGTCGCGGGCCAGATCCGGCCGGGTGATTACGTCCGGCTCAATTCGGGTGAAGAGGGTTACATCAGCGATATCACCTGGCGCAGCACCACCCTTCGCGGGCAAACCAACAACCTGATCATCGTCCCCAACGCGAGCATGGCGAAAGCCACCATCACCAACTTCAATCTGCCGGAGAAGCAAATGGCCATCTCGATTACGGTCGGTGTGGATTGCTCCTGCGATCCCGATCATGTGGAGACGGTCCTTCTGGATGTGGCAAAAAGCACCGCGGCAGACTTACCTAGCATGCTCGTCGATCCCCCGCCGGTGGTGCTTTTTTCGCCTGGCTTCGGCGATTTCACCCTGCAGTTCACGTTGACCTGTCAGGTGAGCGAATTCTCACAGCAGTCTCGCGTTCAGCATGAGCTGCGCAAACGGATTCTAAAGCGCTTCCGCGTGGAAAACATCGACATGCCGTTCCCTACGCGAACGATTTACTTGAAACACTGAGATTTTGAGCCGGAAAGTTACACTTTAATTTAAGATGTCATCCACCCCTTCCAATCTTCCTCCGCTGATCGACCGGGAGCTGTTCTTCGGTAATCCCGAAATCACCGCTGCGACGTTGTCGCCTGACGGCAGGTACCTGGCGTTCGTCAAGCCCTGGAAAGACACGCTGAACGTGTGGGTCAAGGAGCGCGAACAGCCGTTCGAAGCGGCGCGCCTGATCACCGCTGAGACCGGGCGCCCGATCGCCGACTATCTGTGGACGCGGGACGGCAAGTACATCGTCTACGTCAAGGATAAGGACGGCGACGAGAACTTTAACGTCTATGCCGTGGATCCTGCGGCAGCCCCGGCGCAGGATTCGGAAGCGCCCGCCGCGCGAGATCTAACGGGTCTCGAAGGCGTGCAGGTGAACCTCTACAGCGCGCCCAAGTATGAGCCCGATATCGTCTACATCGGGTTGAACGATCGCGATAAGGCATGGCATGATCTGTATCGCCTGCGCATCTCGACGGGCGAGCGCAAGTTGCTGCGGAAGAACACCGAGCAGGTCGCGGGTTGGTTTTTCGACCTCAAAGGAAATCTTCGCCTGGCGTTTCGTGTAGCGGAAAGCGGCGACCAGGAAATCCTGCGTGTCGATAAGGACCGGCTCACACGCGTCTATTCGTGCAGTGTCTTCGAAACCTGCGAGCCGCTCCGCTACCATCCGGACGGCAAGCGTGTTTATCTCGAAACCAATAAGGGCGACGCCGTGGATCTGACCCAACTCGTGCTGTTCGATCCGGCCACGGGCGGAGTTGAGCCAGTCGAGTCCGATCCGTTAGGGCGGGTCGATTTCGGCGGATGTGGGTTCCACGAGATCACCGACGAACTGATCTACACCTCCTACGATGACGACCAGGTGCGCCGCTATTTCCGGGACAAAGAGTTCGAAGCCGACTTCCGCTACCTCGAAGACCAGCTTAGCGGAAAGCAGGTCTGCTTCGAATCTCGCACCAGCGATGATCGTATCTGGGTGCTGGAAGCCGATAGCGACACCGAGCCGGGTGAAACGTACATCTTCGACCGGCGGACGCGCCAGTTGGAGTTCCAGTTCCGCATTCGCGAAAAGCTGCAGCGGGACTGGCTGGCGGAGATGAAGCCGCTCCGCTATCGCTCCTCAGACGGTCTGGAAATTCCCGCGTATCTGACACTGCCGCGAGGCGTGGCGCCGGCTTCCCTGCCCCTGCTGGTGATACCGCATGGAGGGCCGTGGGATCGCGACGAGTGGGGTTACTCGTCGTTTGCGCAATTCTTCGCGAACCGCGGCTACGCGGTACTGACGCCGAATTTTCGCGGCTCGACCGGCTACGGCAAAAAGTTTCTCAACGCCGGTAATGGAGCGTGGGGACGCGAGATGCAGGACGACATTACCTTTGGTGTCGCGCATCTGGTCAGCAAGGGAATCGCCGATCCGAAACGCGTTGGCATCCTGGGCGGATCCTATGGCGGGTATGCGGTGCTCGCGGGGGTCGCGTTTACTCCCGACATCTATGCCGCGGCCGTGGACATCGTCGGCCCTTCGAATCTCCATACCATGCTCGACTCCATTCCGCCCTATTGGGAAGCCGGGCGCAAGCTCTTGCATGCGCGCATGGCCGATCCCGAGACGCCTGAGGGAGAGAAATGGCTCCATGAGAGATCACCGCTGTTTTCCGCCGACAAGATCCGGACTCCGCTGCTGGTGGTCCAGGGCGCCAACGATCCACGGGTGAATCGCGCGGAGGCAGAGCAGATCGTGATCGCACTGCGCGACCGCGGCTTCGACGTGGAGTACATTATGGCCCCGGACGAAGGCCATGGCTTCGCGCGCCCGGTGAATAACATGGCCATGTTCATGGCCGCCGAGAGATTTCTTGCGGCCCACCTCGGCGGACGTTTCCAGGAAGGCGGCACGCCGGAAGTCGAGGCGCGGCTCCGGGAAATCACGGTCGATCCCAAGACCGTCAAGCTGACCCCGAGAATCGATCCGCTGACGGTCGGCGTGCCGGAAGTTGTCGCGACGCTTCAGCCCGGGAAATACAAGTACAAAGCCAGGGTCGAGGCAGAGGGCGAAGGAATGAACATCAAGATGTCCACCGAGATCAAGGAAAAGAACGGCGCCTGGTGGGTCACTGACGAGCTCGGGATGATGCTGATGTCGATGAAGGACAAAGCCGTGCTCGATAAGCGCAGTCTGGTCATGCTCCAGCGCTCGATCAGTGAAATGGGCACCAAGGTGGACATCGAATTCAGCGGCGGTAAGGTGACCGGCACGGCTAAGATGCAGGGCCAGAAGGCTTCGATTGAACTGGAGATCGGCGGCCCGGTATTCGCTGAAGGGCCCGGCTACGCGCACGTGATCGCATGTCTGCCGCTGGCGGAAGGCTACACCACCGCGTTTCGAAACTTCGATGTGCAGAAGCAGAAGGCCAAGGCCATGCGCCTGGAGGTAGCGGGTTCCGAAGAGATTCAGGTGCCCGCCGGCAAGTTCGACACCTTCCGGGTAGAACTGACATCGGCTGAAGGAGGCCCGGAGCGATCGACCGTGTGGATATCGAAGGATGGGCGCAAACCCGTAAAGATATCAGCGCTAATGCCTGAACTGGCCGGAGCCAAGCTTGAAGCCGAACTAACGTAACCTACCAACGCCCCGGCTGCGCACCAGCCGCTCTTGCCGCCCACGATCCGAACTGGCTCTCGCTCAAAGGAAGCCGAACTAACGCGACGCTGCCAACGCCCCGAAGGACAGACCATCGCCTTATGTGGTCTGTCCGGCTGCGCAGCAGCCGCTCTTCTCGGCCAAACCAGGCTACCTTATCACTACCAGAGCCAGCCCCTGTGACTCGATCCGAATCGGCTCGCTCAAAGAATGTTCCACCGGTGGCGTAAGCCGGGAAGCCTCTTTCAACTTCGCAATCTGAGCCAGGCTGGGAGTAGCTGGCTTACCCATCGCATTCCAGGCCGCCAGAGCGGACCCGTGAGCCGGGTCGAGCATCTGCACCTGATATTTCTTAGCCGCGCTGTTCGACACTTTGATCCGCACCACTCGGGCCTCTTCCTTCTTCCCGGGTTCGGCATAGTTCCAAAGCGCCACTGCAATAGCGCCGTCTTGACGCTTCGTCACCAGGGCATCGGCGGCATCCGGCATCAAACGCTGATCGCCCAACTCATGCAGCAGTTGGAATGCGCGGAACGCCGCCTTCGGGATACCGCGCTCCGCAACTACGCCGTAGCCGCCATAGAAAGGCTTCTGGATCACGCCTTGTTCCTCGAATACATCCGAGAACGACCAGTAGGACATCATGCTGGTGAGGCCGTCGCACTCCCGGATGTCATTCGCCAGCCACGGCCCCATGAATGCGCTGTCGGTAACTTCCGTTTGATTCAAGTAAGTCGCGTTGTATTCGGAGATGATAACGGGCGTCTTCGGTGCGGTGGATTGAGCTACCTGATCGTGCACTTTCCGGACGGCCGCCGCGACCATATCCCGGCGTGCGACAGGAGTGGTATTTCCGAATACGTCCATTGGATTCTCGTTGCCGTAAATGTGGGTGGAAACGAAGTCAAACGGCGTTTGGGAATCCTGGCAGTGCGCGATGAAACTATCGACCCATGCGGCCTGCGCGGTGGCCGGCCCTCCGACGCGTAAGTCGGGATCGACCTTCTTGATCGCACGCGCCGTAACATCGTAAAGCGCATAGTAAGTCTCCTGTTTAGGATCGCCGGTCCAAAAATCGATATTCGGCTCGTTCCAGACCTCGAAATACCACTTCGCGACTTCCTCCGCGCCATAGCGGGCAACCAGGTGCTCGGCAAATGCACTAATCAGTTGAGCCCACGCCTCGAGATCGTTGGGCGGCGAAGGATACGGCTTATACCAGAACGCATGCGGAGTTGGCTTGGCCGCCAGCAATTTCGGCATGAAGCTGATCTCGACGAAGGGCCGTACGCCACTCGCCAGTAGCCCGTCATAAATCTGGTCAACGTAGCTGAAGTTGTAGTACGCCTTGCCGTCGGCGCCGCGACCGTAGACACCGACTTCGTCATCGAGTATCCCGTGAAAACGGACATAGCCGAAACCAGTGATGGCTTTCACCTGCTGCAGGTCGTCGCGGTAGCTTTCCCGCAGCGAAAGAATCGCCCGTCCGGAGCCGAACATCTGCTCCCAGACATGCGGAAATGGCCGGCTCGCACCATGTGCGTCGATAGAGAGCACCTTCTCGTCTGGCGATTGCGCCAGCCCCGCCAGAAGACTCAATGCGATGACTACTGACAATGGTTTCATTTGCATACCCAAATACTGCGCTTTCCTTGACTGAGCAACTCATCGCCCACTGTGGGCAACGACTATAATCGGGATGTAAGTGATTATGCGCGCCGCCGTTCTAAGTCGCCCGCGGCCCATCGGGGAGCGACCCCTGGAGATCGTCGACGTTCCGCGGCCTGACCCAAAATCCGGCGATGTCCTGCTGCGCGTGCGTGCGTGCGGTGTCTGCCGGACGGACCTGCACGTGGTGGAAGGCGAGTTGCCGCCGCATCGAGAGCACCTGATTCCGGGTCATCAGATTGTCGGCGACGTACAAGGCACGGGCCGGCGCGTCGGCGTCTCGTGGCTCGGCGGGACCGATGGCACTTGCCCGTATTGCCGGCGCGGCATGGAGAATCTCTGCGACGCTCCCACCTTCACCGGCTACACGATCGACGGCGGCTATGCGCAATATGCGGTCGCGCGCCAGGATTTCGTGTATCCGTTGCCGGACGCTTTGGACGATCTGCAAGCCGCGCCCTTGTTGTGCGCCGGCATCATTGGCTATCGCAGCCTGCGGGTGGCTGGCGTGGAGAAGGGGGATCGCGTCGGCCTGTTCGGCTTCGGCGCCTCGGCGCATCTCGCGCTTCCCGTGCTGCAGTATTGGAATTGCGAAGTCTACGTCTCGACACGCGGCGCCTCGCATCGCAAGCTGGCGGAATCGTTGGGCGCCAAATGGGTCGGCGACGAGAAACAGACTCCACCCGTCGCGCTCGACCGGGCCATTACTTTCGCCCCGAGCGGGGATGTAGTAGTTGGAGCGTTATCCAGCCTCCGCAAGGGAGGAGTCGTGGCGATCAACGCGATTCATCTCGATCGCATCCCTGAATTCGACTACGATCGTCTGCTTTGGGGCGAGCGCCAGATCCGCAGTGTGGCCAACATGACGCGTCAGGACGCCCACGAATTCCTCAAGTTAGCGGCAGAGATCGGATTGCGTCCGAAAGTGACCCAATTCCCGCTCGAGCAGGCGAATGAAGCCCTGCTGGCGATTAAGCAGGACGCCATCGACGGAGCCGCCGTCATCGTGCCCTCATAACCAGCGACACCTTCGCCGCCGCCTACAGCACCTTCACCTGTCCCTGAGCAGCGCCTTCGCCGCAAACCGTGGGGTAGGCCATCGTTTTTCGTGGCCTGCCCGGCGCGAAGCGCCGCCTCCTTATTTGCTCTGCCGCGCCTGCCGCGCCTAACCCAGACTCCAGTCTTTAGCGTTATCGTGCCAGAATGGTAAGCGGCCTGTAACCCGGGCATATACGAGTTCGCCTCTAGATTGGATACCCATGGAAAGACGATATTTCCTCACCTCAGCAGCCGCGGCCGCTGCAGCCATTGCCGGCAAACGTCTGAAAGCCGCCCCCAGCGACACGGTCCGCATCGCCTGCGTCGGACTTCGCGGACGTGGCAAAGACCACATCCGTGGATACAGCAACCTTCCCAACGTCGAAATTGTCGCGATGTGCGACATTGATGAATCGGTCCTCAATGAGCGAGCCTCCGGCCTCGAAAAGACCGGCAAAAAGAAGCCTCAGACTTACGTCGACATCCGCAAACTCCTGGAGAACAAGGAAATCGACGCGATTTCCATCGCGACTCCCAATCACTCCCACACGCTGCAGACCATCTGGGCGTGCCAGGCAGGCAAAGACGTGTACGTCGAAAAGCCCTGCTCCCACAATATTTTCGAAGCGAAACAGATCGTAGCGGCGGCACGCAAATACAACCGTATGGTCCAGCAGGGCAGCCAGAGCCGGTCCTCTGTAGCGCTTAAGGAAGCCGTCCAGAAGATGCGTGAGGGCGAGCTCGGCGATGTATATATGGCTCGCGGCCTGTGCTTCAAGTGGCGCGATACCATCAATCGTACGCCGGTCGAGCCGGTACCCGCCGGAGTACACTACGACCTGTGGCTCGGTCCCGCGCCGCTACATGCGTTCACACGCAACCGGTTCCACTACAACTGGCACTGGTTCTGGGACTACGGCAATGGCGACCTGGGCAATCAGGGCATCCACGAGGTCGACATCGCGCGCTGGGGTCTGGGAGTCAAGTTCCCAGTCAAGGCCAGTGCCATCGGCGGCCATTTCATGTTCGACGACGATCAGGAAACGCCCAACACGCTGAACTGCGCCTTCGAATTCAACGACGGCGGTAAGCGCCGCATGCTGGAGTTCGAGGTGCGGCACTGGATGTCGAACCACGAAGCCGGCATCGGCGACGGCGGCAACAAGAAGGATCCCAATACCATAGGCAACGAATTCTATGGCTCCAAGGGCTATATGGCCATCAGCGGCTATACGGAATACAAAACGTGGATGGGTAAGGAACAGACGCCCGGGTCCGCGAATAAGAAGGGCGGCGACCATTTCGCCAACTTTATCTCTGCCGTGCAGTCGCGCGATCGCAACAGCCTCAATGCGGAGATCGAAGAGGGGGCAGCGTCCACCGTGCTGGTGCACCTCGCCAATATTTCGTACCGTCTGGGCCGCACGGTTCACTTCGACCCGGATACCATGTCGATTACGGATGACGCGGAAGCTACCCGGATGATGACGCGGAACTATCGTGCACCATTCATCGTGCCCGAAAAGGTGTAAGTCAATCGTTGGAGATAAACCAAGGCCACAGAGGGTCAACGCCCACTGTGGCTTTTTGTTATGGTAATCGAAATATGATCAAACGTAGAGATTTTGGCAAAGGACTGGTGAGCGGCGCCATCGGTACTGGCCTCGCCGCGGCAGAGCCGTCGACCACGCCCCGAAAGAACACGCTGATGCGCGTCGGCGGCGATTATCATTGCGTGGCGGGTTCCGGCATTACTTCCAACCAGAACCTGGAGTACAGCCTGCGCTACGGAGTCAGGCATCTTACCGCTCAGCTCAAAAAACCTGCTGACAACACCGGCTGGGATCTCGACGAACTGAAGCGGATGCGGGATAACTGCGATAAGTACGGCGTCGTCTTCGAAGGCATCCGCATGGACCCCGAATATATCACCCTGCGCCCGGGTGCGGAACGCGAACGGGAACTCGATAACATTATCGGAAATATTCAGAAAGCATCTCAGGTCGGGGTCAAGCTCATCACGTATCACTGGACCGTGATCCCCATCCGGCGCAATCGACAGACCAAAGGACGCGGCAACGTCACTTACGCCGGGTTCAAATTGGAAGATAACTGGAAAGACCTTCCAGTAGGTAACTCAGGCCACGTCAGCTCCGAAGAGTATTGGGAACGAATCACTCATTTCTTGCAGAAAGTGATCCCCGTAGCCAAACAACACGACGTGAAGATGGCGTGTCATCCTTATGACCCGCCGGGCTTGCCGTTTGGCTACCAGGGGGCGGAGAATTGGGATTCACCCTCGATCTTCGCGGCGTTCAAGCGTTATGAAGCGGTCGTCGATAGCCCGTACAATGGCTTTCAACTTTGCCTGGGCACTACCGCCGAGGGTTTGAAGAATCCCAAGGTGGACGTGCTGCCCATCGCCCGGTACCTGGGAGAACGAGGCAAGATTTACCAGGTGCATATGCGCAATATCCGCGGCGGTTACGGCGATTTTCAGGAGGTCTACCCCGACGAAGGAGAAATGGACTTCTTTCAGGTGATGCGAGTCCTCCGCGATGTCCAGTGTTCCGCTTCGATTCTGCCGGATCATATGCCGAAGCATCCAGGCGATCCTGGAAGCCTGCAATCTTATGCCTTCGGGTACGGCTACATCAAAGCGCTGATTCAGTCTGTCAATTCTGAAGTACAAAGTTGATAGGATATCCGGATGATGTCGTTGACCCGGCGCGGATTCCTCCAGAGTAGTGCTTCGTTGATCGGAGGAACAGCCATTGGGAGTATGTCGACTATGACGGCGGCGAGCAGTTCCATCCTGGCGTATGTGGGCACTTATAGCTCACCGCAAGGGCCGGAAGGGAGTAAGGGGCGGGACAAGGGCATTTACCTGTTCCAAATGGATCCCGCCACGGGGACTCTAACTCAACGTGACCTGTTTCCAAACGACTCCAATCCGTCCTGCCTCGCCTTGGGTCGCAACGCGACCCATCTCTATTCGGCCAATGAGATCTCCAATTACCAGGGAACTACCTCGGGCTCGGTGAGTGCCTACTCGGTCAATCGCTCAAGCGGACAGCTCAAGTTACTCAATACCGTTAGTTCGGAAGGTGCGGGTCCGGCTCACTTAAGCGTTCATCCTGCCGGAAAACATGTGCTGGTGGCGAATTACTTCGGAGGCACGGTAGCAGTGCTTCCGATCCTGGCGGACGGTTCGCTTGGGGCCTCGACTGACGTTCAACATCATCAGGGAACGGTCGGCCCGACACAGCCTGCCAGCGCTCCGCCCGGCAGTTTTGCGATCAGCGGGCACGACCGGCCTCATGCGCACATGATCCAAGCCGATCCTTCGGGTAAGTTCGTGCTGGCCACCGACCTGGGCCTCGACCGCGTCTTCCTCTACAAATTTGACGCTCAAAATGGCAAGCTGATCGCCAACGCGCCTCCCACGGTCTCCGTGCCACCGGGGGACGGCCCGCGTCATTTCGCCTTTCATCCCAACGGCCGTTGGTTGTATTTGCTGCAGGAAGAGGCATCGACCATGATGGTGTTCGATTACGATGCCGCGACCGGGCATCTGAGCCCTAAGCAGACCCTATCGACGCTGCCGCACGGTTTCGCGGGCACGGACTTTAGTTCGGAAGTCATAGTCTCAGCCGATGGCAGATTCGTTTATGCCGCCAACCGTCTGCACGACAGTATCGCGTTCTTTTCGGTGGGTCCATCGGGCACGCTGACGCTGGCCGGCGAGGAATGGACAAGAGGCGATTATCCGCGGAGCTTCGACATCGATCCGACGGGGAATTTCCTTTTCTCATGCAATCAGCGCGGTGATGCCATCACAACCTTTCGCGTAAACAGGCAGACCGGTACACTCAACTTCACGGGTCAGTACACTCCTGTAGGAACCCCGTCCATTATCGTTTTTCTCCCAGCGTGACCGACTTTAATATGATGAGGTGATGTACCTCCCTCCGCTATTTCGGGAAGAATCCGTCGCGGTTATGCATGCGTTGATGCAGGCCCACCCGCTCGCGACGCTAGTGACCGTGAGCGCCGAGGGGATCACCGCCAACCATATTCCTATGCTGGTGGACCCGGAGCCGTTGCCGTCCGGCACTTTGCTGGGGCACGTGGCGCGAGCGAATCCGGTGTGGCGCGAGTTCTCTCCTGAGATTCCCGCGCTGGCTATTTTTAGCGGACCGGAGCATTATATTTCTCCTTCCTGGTATCCGTCGAAGCAGGAACATGGGCGAGTGGTTCCGACCTGGAATTATGCTGCGGTGCATGCTTATGGCCGCCTGGAAATCCACGAGGATGCGGAATGGCTGCGTGACCTGGTGACCCGGTTGACCTCAACCCACGAGGCGGAGTTTGAGGAACCGTGGCAGGTGGGCGATGCTCCCTCAGACTATGTGGACGGGCTGCTCAAAGCGATTGTAGGGATCGAGATCAGGATTGAACGCCTTGAAGGGAAGTGGAAGATGGGCCAGAATCGCCCCCCCGCGGATCGACGGGGCACTGTGGCGGGGTTGATGCGCGCGATGGATGATCGCGCCTAACGTGAAGTCTCTGACCCGGCTGCTGCGCGTCCGGCTACCGTAGGGTGGACCATCGTCTTTTGTGGTCTGCCCGGCCGCGTAGCGGCCTTCCGTCTGCTGCACCGCTCGGCAGACCACCCAGGACGATGGTCTGCCGTATAGTCTGCCGAGGCGCGTTAGAACGTGTACAGTTGAACGCCGGGCAGTGGAGCTGCCGGGGTAGCTTCGGTTTCGCCGTTAGCAGTCACTGCCTCTGGCGCGGGAACGTTCACCTGGCGATAGTAGATGCCAGTGTCGCCGAGGTAAACTTCAAGTTCCGCAGGCCGCGGCAGGTTGCCTTGGATCAGCGCTTCAGAGAGCGGATCTTCAATGTACTTCTGCAACGCGCGCCGGAGAGGTCGGGCGCCGTAGCTTCTGTCGGCGCAGGTCTTTTCCAGGATGTAGCGGGCCGCACTCGCGTCCAGGTGAATCCGGAGCTGCTTGGCTACCAGGTTCAAATTGATCTGTTCAACCAGCAGGCCAATGATCTTGATTAAATCGTCATCGCTGAGCGAAGTGAACAGGATCACATCGTCGAGGCGGTTCAGGAATTCAGGATTGAACGCCCGCTTGACCTCACTGCGCACCATGTCCTCGATCTTGCCGGGTACGCCTTCGGTCGCCGGAGCCGAGAAGCCCAGGTGGCCGCGCTTTTCGAGGAAACGCGCACCCAGGTTGGAAGTCATGATGATGATCGTGTTTTTGAAGTCGACCGTATTGCCGAGACCGTCCGTCAACTGGCCGTCCTCAAACACCTGCAGCAGGATGTTGTAGATATCCGGATGCGCCTTCTCGATTTCGTCGAGCAGGATGATGGAGTACGGCGAGCGCTTCACACGCTCGGTCAACTGGCCACCCTCTTCGTATCCGACATATCCGGGAGGCGAGCCGATGAGCTTGGAGACCGAATGCTTCTCCATGAATTCGGACATATCGAAGCGGATCAGGCTCTTCTCGCTGCCGAAAAGGAACGAAGCGAGCGCGCGTGCAACTTCGGTCTTGCCGACGCCGGTAGGACCCAGGAACAGGAAAGATCCGGCCGGGCGGGCACTCGCCTTCAAACCGGCACGCGAACGGCGGATCGCACGGGCCAGCACTGAAATGGCTTTCTCCTGGCTGATGATGCGCTTGTGCAGCTCTTCCTCGATCCGCAGGAGTTTGGCGATTTCCTCTTCCTTAATCGAGGTCATAGGCACGCCGGTCCAGCGCGCCACCACGTCTTCGATATCGTCCTTGGTGACGATGCCCGTAGATGAATCGTCCAGATTATATTTCTCGCGGAGCAGGCGCATGTTCTCGCGCTCTTTGCGCTCTTCATCCGAATAGAAACGAGCCTTCTCGAACTCGTGGTTCGCGATGGCGTTCTCCATACGGTGAACGATGAACTTGATGCGCTTCTGAATGTCGGCCAGATCGCTGGGCAGCGTGGTCTGGCGGAGTTTGACACGCGCGCCGGCTTCATCGATCAAATCGATGGCCTTGTCGGGCAGGAAGCGATCGGGAATATAGCGGCTGGAGGTGAAGACGGCCGACTCGATGGCTTCATCGGTGTACCCCACGGCGTGGAACTTCTCGTACCGGTCCTTGATGCCGAAGAGAATCTTCACCGCGTCGGCCTCGTTGGGAGGCGGAACCTTGACAGCCTGGAAGCGGCGCTCGAGCGAGCGATCCTTTTCGATGGACTTGCGGAACTCGGCCGGGGTGGTCGCGCCGATGCACTGGATTTCCCCACGCGACAACGCGGGCTTCAGGATATTGGCGGCGTCGAGCGAACCTTCAGCCGAACCAGCGCCGACCAGGGTGTGCAGCTCATCAATGAAGATGATGGCGTTCTGGTTCTCCATCAACTCCTTCATGATGGTCTTAAGGCGCTCTTCAAACTGGCCCCGATACTTGGTGCCGGCCACGATCAGCGAGAGATCCAGGGCGAGGATCCGCTTTTCGGCGAGGAACGACGGGACGTCGCCCTCGGCGATGCGCTGGGCCAGGCCTTCGACTATAGCCGTCTTGCCAACCCCCGGTTCGCCAATCAGGACGGGATTGTTCTTGGTGCGGCGGCACAGGATCTGGACCACGCGCTCCAGTTCGTAATCGCGCCCGATAAGCGGATCGAGAGTGTTGTCCATCGCAGCCTGCGTCAGATCGCGGCTGAACTCGGAGAGCAGCGAACTTTCCTTGGGACGGTTTGATGCCACCTTTTCAGACTGCGACCGCTGCAGTTCCTCGCGTATGGTGGATAGCCGCAAACCGCGTTCGTGAAGTATCTCGGCGGCGAAACACTTCTCCTCCTTCAGCAAGCCGAGCAGCAGGTGCTCGGTGCCGATGTGCTTGTGTCCGAGACGCTCGGCTTCCTCGGCGCCATACGCCAGGACGCGCTTGCACTCGTGACTCAGCGGCAGATCGACCGAAGTCGACACTTTCTCGCGGACCGTGGTGTGACCCTCGATCTGCTTGCGAATCGAATCGACCGCCGCGTGCGAGCGGAGGAAACGATTCGCCAGGGTCTTGTCCTCGCGCAAGAGGCCGAGCAGCAAATGCTCGGTCTCGATATAAGGACTGCCGAACTGGCTGGCCTCATACCGTGCGAAAAAGATGACCCGCCTGGCTTTTTCTGTATAACGCTCAAACATATAACTGATGCTCCCTGACCGAATGGCGCAAAGGATCGGATGAAAAACTTCTCTCTATTACAATAAGATACTCACGAACGTGTTTCGGTTGCAAAGGTGCTTGATTGGCGTAGGGTCCAGACGCGCACGCTGCGTGCCAACCAGTGTTGGGTATCGTTCTCATACGGCCACCAAGCCTCCGGCTTCGATCCGCAGCGCACGGTCGCAACGGGCGGCAAAGGCGGGATTGTGGGTCACGATCACCGAGGTCAACCCGTGCGCCTGGTGCAGATCCTGCAACAATCCAAAGATCTTATCGCCGGTCCGCGGATCGAGATTGCCGGTTGGCTCGTCGGCGAGAAGCACCGACGGCTTCCCGGCCAAGGCGCGAGCGAGGGCTACACGCTGCTGTTCTCCGCCGGAGAGTTCGCCGGCCCGGTGGTGGGCGCGCGCTTCCAGTCCAACCTCAGCCAGAAGTTCCATGGCGCGGGCCGCGGCGGTAGCACGGGTTTCACCGCGCACGAGCAGTGGCATGGCAACGTTTTCGGCTGCAGTAAACTCAGGCAGCAGGTGATGACTCTGCCAGACGAAGCCAATCGTCCGATTGCGGAAATGGGCCAGGGCGCCCTCGTCAAGATGGGTAACGCAAGTACTTCCGTAGTACACCGCGCCTCCGGATGGGGCATCGAGCGCGCCGAGCAGATGCAGCAGCGTGGACTTCCCTGCTCCCGATTCGCCGGTCAGCGCGAGGCTTTCGCCTTCCTCCACGGAAAGCTCCAGGCCGCGGAAGATCACCAGTTCCGTTTCTCCCGAACGGTAGACCTTGGCGAGATCTTCAGCCCTAATTGTGAGCTCGGCCACTAGTATGAGTTTAGCAAGGTCAAAGGCTTGCAACATTGGGCCACGATCACACAGAATGCACACGGATAGGAGCAATGGATGGCCAGAATCCGGGTTGGGCACTCCCGTGGCCTTAGGGCTGGCGCAACATTAACTACTCGTTCCAAATCGGAAAGTGCTCATTACTGGATGCTTTGAGTCGCCTCACCAGCGAATCCATAAACTGCCTGCGAACACTGTAAAAACAGAAATAATTGCAACCGCACTCCGCCGCCACGCATTTCCAGCCGATTGTGTTATAGTTCCGATTGAAAGCCTTAGGCAGTCGGAACTATAACATTATGCGCCCTCTCTCCTTCGATCCCCAAGCTCTCCGCAAGCATCTCCTACGCCACAAAATCGCTACTTTGCCCGAACTCAAAACCGCTCTCGGCACCACCGCCGACCTCACCGTCTTTCGAAAGCTCAAGCTCCTGGATTACCTTTCCAGCTATACCCATCGCGGCCGTTACTATGCCCTCCGCGAAGCCGCACGCTTCGACGATCTCGGCCTGTGGTCCCATGATGCAGTTTGGTTTTCCCGTTATGGCACCCTTGTCTCCACCATCGAGTTCTTCGTTAACCAATCCCCGAGCGGTTGGTTCGCCGATGAACTGGCCGACGTTCTCCATGCTGAAGTCCAAGATCCCCTCCACGATCTCGTGCGCGTCGAGCGCCTGCGACGCTCCGAGGTCGCCGGACGATTCCTTTACACTGCCGCCGATGGCCGGCAATCGCGCGATCAACTTCGCACCAGGCAAACCGCCCAGTCGGTTCCTCTGCTGACCGACCCCGCCGCTCTCCAGATATCTCCCGACGAACTGAAGGCAGCCATCCTGCTTTTCTACAGCCTGCTCGACGAGCAGCAGCGCCGTTTGTTCGCCGGACTGGAGTCCATCAAGCTGGGCCACGGAGGTGATAGTGTTCTGGCCGATTTTCTCGGCTTGGATCCGCACACTGTCGCTCGCGGACGCCAACAACTCCTCGATCGGAATGTATCTACGGGCCGCATGCGCCGTTCCGGCGGCGGACGCAAGCCTGTCGAAAAAAAACCTCCGACATCGTCACACTGATCCAGTTCTTGCTCGAATACGACACCGCTGGCGATCCCATCACCGGGCTGAAGTGGTCGCGCCGCACCACGGAAAAGATTGCCATGGCGTTGGGCGACTTCGGTGTCAGCGTTAGCCCCAACACCGTCGCTCGCCTTCTCCACCAGATGGGCTATTCCCTGCGCGTCAATCACAAGAAACTCTCCACCGACTTTAGCCCCGACCGCAATGATCAGTTCCTCTATCTGAGCGATCTTCGTCAGCGCTTCCAACGCCGCGGCCTACCCATCATTAGTGTTGACACCAAGAAACGCGAACTGGTCGGCAGCTTCAAGAATCCCGGCTCGCGCTGGGATTTGTCTCCCCGTTTAGTCAACGACCACGATTTCCGCTCCGATTCCACCGGTGTCGCCATCCCTTACGGCATCTACGACCTACTCGCCAATCGAGGGTCGGTCATAGTAGGCGTCTCGCATGACACATCCGCCTTTGCCGCGCACGCCATTGCACATTGGTGGCGACAAGAAGGATCGACTCGCTATCCACGCTCCCGGCAACTCCTCATCCTCAGCGATACCGGTGGAAGCAACGGTGCCCGTCGTCGCACCTGGAAAACCGAACTCCAATCGCAACTGGCCGACTCTCTCGGTTTAACTCTCACCGTGGCCCACTACCCGACAGGTGCTTCCAAATGGAACCCTATTGAACACCGCCTCTTTTCAGAAATCTCGAAGAACTGGGCGGGAGAACCACTCGACAGCTACCAGAAGATCCTCAACTTCATTCGCTCTACCAGAACCGAAACTGGCTTGACAGTCACCGCTCACCTCGACCGTCGCAACTATCCCACCGGTACGGAACCGACGCCCCAGCAGATTCAATCTCTCCGACTGAAACCGCACGAGGTTCTGCCGAAGTGGAACTACACAATCTCACCCAATCTGTGAAGTTGTTTTTGAGGCTGCCCTTAGTTCCTTCAAATGTGCATTCGCGTGTAATGGGGTATCCACTTGACTCAGGTACTCCCTAAGGCGGGGGCTTGGTGGGGCGGTCCCCCTGGAACGCGACCTGGAACGTGCGGGACGCCTCGTCCCGCTTTCTGAAGCGGAGGCAGGGGCCTCCGAGGGGCGAGGGCGTCCGCCCTACCAAACGCTGCCAACTTCGCGGACCTGAGTCAAGTGGATACCATTCGCGGCCCCGTGTTCTTCACCGGGCCTGGGCGGCGAGTTCCCAGAATCTCCACGTAGTCTTGAAATCTGGCGTCAGTTTTTGGTTGGCAAGATCCGCTCGGATCATTTCTACAGGAATACGGTTTTCTTTCAGGATGGCGTCGTGAAACGCCTTGTCGGTCATCTTTCCGCCCGCGACCATCTCTTTGTGAAGCGCGTAAAATTGCAGCGCGCCGAGCATGTAAGCGCACTGGTAGATCGGCTGATAGGAGCCGTCAAAAGAACGGCGAACTTCTGCCGCCGCATTGGCGCGCTCGAAGCCGACCCGTTCCACCAGAAAATCGATGGCTTGCTGTGGTGTCATCTGCCCCAGATGAAAACTAAGAGAAAAGATGATGCGCGCGCACCGATGCATGCGCCAGAACAGCATTCCGATACGATCTTCGGGGTCGCGCGGAAATCCCCTGTCCCAGAGAAGCATTTCCCAGTAGAACGCGTTGCCTTCGGTCCAGAAGGGCGTACTGAAGACAGCGCGGTACGTACGATAGCGCGCGGTCATGAAAGCCTGCAGATGATGGCCGGGGATCAGTTCGTGAAAGACCGTCGCGCGGGAGAAGTGTACGTTGTTGCCTCGCATGCTCATCAGCTTCTGCTCGTTCGTCATGGTGTCGGTGGGAAAAGAAACCAGGATCAATTCGCCGCCCAGGAAAAACGGGCTGGTGAGCTGGCGCTCGGGCGAGAGCATTTCCTCCCACCAGTCCTCCTTTGCCAGAGCCGGGACCGTCACCAGATCGTTCTTCTCGACGTAGTCGATGGCTTCCTGCGCCAGACTGCGCACCATTTCAGGCTGCTTGCCGGGCTCTACATATTGGTTCTTGACGAACTCGAGCGCCTGATGCCAGTCGTCTCCGTAATGCAACTCGCGGGAAGCCCGCATCATCTCCTGCTCGCACCAGGCGAGTTCCTTGCGCGCCAGTGAGATCAGTTCCTCGGGTGTGTAGGGAATCAGGTTGTACTCGAGATCGTCGAGAAGAGCCTGACGGCCGACCGGGTCGCCGATGATGTCGTCCGGGTTGCGCGCGCCGGCCAGTTTCTCGCGCAGGAATTTGGTGTGGGCGTCGAGCGCCTGGTCGACTTCCTTGTAAGGTTCGCTCACCCACCACGTGAACACCGGGTCGTAGCCGTTATAGAAAGCGAACCAATCCTTCAAATTGGTGCGGAGGGCGGCAAGGCGCAGCGCAGCGCGATTGGCGATGGCCGGTTTCACGTTCGCGCCGTCAGAATGGGCCTTGCGCGCCGCGTCAATGGCTTTGACTGCTGCCACCAGTGTCGCGGCCGCTTTTTTGGGATCGGACGGCGTCATCTTCCGGCGCGCTTCTTCGAGTCCAATGAGCGAACTCGCGAAAGGAATCAGCGGCTCCATCTCCGTCATTTGCCGGCCGTCGAGCCCGAGTTGATCGCGTTCGTGCTTCAGATAATTCCTGAAAAGGATGTAGTCGATGCGACCGTCCTGGCCCAGGGAATCGAAATTCACCTTGGCAAGCGCGGCTTGTTGTTCTTTGAAGAATTGGTCGAAGCGGGCGCGCCGGGTATCGCTGAGGCGGATCGGATAAGTACGGGTGAGGCTGTGAAGATCGGCGGAGAATCGCTCGATCATAGGCCGCAGTTCGCTGGAAGCGGTATCCGGGGCGGCGTCACCCGCTGCGCAAAGAGTTCCGCAGGCGGCAAGGAGCAGGCAGAGTTTGATCATTGAGGTCTCGAAAATCCAGGAAAACATAGGGCCACGAATGAACACGAATGAACACGGATAAGGATAACTCAATGGCCTAAGGCCTAAAGTTCGGCGCCGGTCGTAGTGATCGTCAGGCGGCCGTGTTTGACTCCTTTGGTGCTGATGAGGATTTCGGCAACTTTTTGCACCTGGCGGGCTTTCCCTTTGACCACGAGGACCTCGAGGCAGTTGTCGTGGTCCAGGTGGACGTGGAGGGTGGAGAGAATCAATCGATGATGTTCATGCTGCAGGTCCGTGAGCTTTTCATTCAGCAGTCGGACGTGATGGTCGTAAACCAGCGTGACGGTGCCGACCACGTTGCTGTCGGGCGATTCCCAGCGTTTCTCGACGAGGTCGCTGCGGATGAGGTCGCGAAAGGCTTCGGAACGATTGGTATAGCCGCGCTCAGCGATCAGCGCGTCGAACTTGTCGAGCAATTCGGAGTCAATGGCCACGCCGATCCGGCTCAGTTCACCCATGACTCCAGATTCTAGCGCGGATGTGGGCCGCGAGGCGCGCCGCCATACGGATGGTATCCAGACTGCTCCTGATAACACCGACGATTACCGAGTATGGTTCTAACATAGTGCAAGTCTCCGTGAAGTGACCTGCGACGGCGTGCATTCACGGAGGTTACCGAACCCGATGTCCAGCAACAGCAGTCCCTTGCGGGCGCGCCGATTCGATTTCGCTTGAGCGTCTGATCAAATGAAATCAGAGTTCTGCACGACCCGCTCCGTTGGCGGAATGAGCCCGCAAGGAACCGGAACAACGCTTTGACGCCGGTCCACTGTGATCATTCCCGCCGCAGCAAAAGATCTTTGACAACTTACTCATCTGGAGTCCGGCGTCGATTGGCTTCGTTTACTCAAATATCGGGGCGGGCCGGCAGTCAAACCGCGGCAAGTACCTTTTAGCTCTTGCGCTATCCGCGTTCATCTGCACTGCTAACCTGGAGAATCTTCGCGCGCCGCGACGATTTTCAAGGATGGCTTTTCATATCTGGCAGTTAGAAAGCCGTTTTCGAGGGATATCGGAAGCTTCTCTCGCGCACTCCGCGGATCTCTGCGCCTCCGCGTTTCCTTTAAGCGCGGCCCCGACCCGAATCGCGTTTAACGAGGGGAACCGGCTACTGGCAGGGCTGTGTTTTAACGCGGAGGCGCGGAGATCGCAGAGAAGAATCGTCCTGACCGTGGAGGTGCTTTGGTTGCGGCCATCGGCCGCGCTAGGTTGATCTGCGGCTCTCTATTTTTTGCTTTTGCTTCGCACAAATCCGCGCAAGCTGTGTCCCGCCTAATTTTCATTTGCATGGCGTGACTGCCCCCTCAGTCAAAGCTTCCATTTCGAAAAAACCCGCAGCCTCCAGCCGGGCACATTTTTGCCGGGAATGAGCCGCTCGAAACACAACCGAGCGCGCTCATGCCCATCTCGTTTCGCAAAAAATGAGAATTGCCATTCCAAGCAGCCGAGGCTGGCATCGTTCCGCAAAAACGGAGCCCGTCGGTCAGATCTCTAAATTGGCTTCGTTCCGTAGAACCGAGTCCGGTGGCCAGAGGTCCAAATTGGCTTCGATTCGCAGATTGGCACCACTCCGCAACAATACCAAGAGTCGGCAGCTCTGCAAAACCGTTGCTCACGCCGATTTGAAGTCTGCCACACAAAGGGTTACCCCGGACCGGCGCTATCGAGGAACGTCTTCAGGCGGTGGCTGCGGCTGGGATGGCGAAGTTTGCGCAGCGCTTTGGCTTCGATCTGCCGAATTCTCTCGCGGGTGACGGCGAAGTTCTGGCCCACCTCTTCCAAAGTGTGCTCACTGCCATCCTCCAGACCGAAGCGCATGCGGATGATTTTCTCCTCTCGCGGCGAGAGGCTCTTCAACACTTCGGCGGTCTGCTCGCGGAGATTCACGTTGATCACCTGTTCGGATGGCGAAGATCCCGCCTTATCGACGAGGAAGTCGCCGAGGTGGGATTCGTCTTCCTCACCGACGGGCGTCTCCAGCGAGATGGGCTCCTGGGCAATGCGCATCACGCGCCGGATCTTGCCGACCGGCAATTCCATTTTGACGGCGAGTTCGTCGCTGGTCGGTTCGCGGCCCAGTTCCTGGACCAGCTGGCGGGTAATGCGGATCAGCTTGTTGATCGTCTCGATCATGTGGACCGGGATGCGAATGGTCCGCGCCTGATCTGCAATCGCGCGCGTGATGGCCTGACGGACCCACCACGTGGCGTACGTCGAGAACTTATAGCCGCGGCGGTATTCGAACTTGTCGACGGCCCGCATCAGACCGATGTTGCCTTCCTGGATCAAATCGAGGAAGTGCAAACCGCGATTGGTGTAGCGCTTGGCGATGCTGACCACCAGTCGCAGATTGGCTTCAATGAGCTCCTGCTTGGCACACCCGGCTTCCTTGCTGGAACGCTCGATGATTTGCATCGCACGCCGCAAATCGGTGGCCGACGTGCCGTAGGTTTCCTCGAGTTGCAAGACGCGCTGATTGAGCTGCTTCTGCTCCTTCCGCAAATACCGGACTTCTTCTGAACGCGCGGAAGCGGCTTCGATCTTCCGCAGGTTGGCTGCGATCTGCTGTTCGACGGGGCGCATTTCGTCGACCGCGGAGCGCAGAAGGTTAAACAGGTCGCGAATTACGTTGTTCTGATAGCTGACGCCGCGCAGAACGCGAGAGATCTTTACCGAAGTTCGGCCCAGTTCCCAACGCAGGCGCCGGTGAGCCTTGGGCTTGGAGACGCGCGGTACGGCCAGCAATTTCTGGCGGATGATGCCGGCCCTCTTGAGAAGTTTGGATATTTCGTCACAGCGGATGCAAAAGTCGTCGCGGAGAGCGTCCCAGGTTTCGTCCGTTGCCAGGGGATCGGCCACCTGCAGCACGTCACGGATGCTAAGCTGTCCGCGGCGGACTTCCTCACCCAGGGAAACAATTTCATGGACAGCAATGGGGGTACGCGAAATAGTTCGGATGACGCGCGCCTGACCGCGCTCGATGCGGCGCGCGATTTCGATTTCGCCCTGCCGGGTCAGGAGAGGAACCGAGCCCATCTCGCGCAGGTACTGGCGCACAGGGTCAGTCAGCTTCTCGCCAACGCCGGGAGGCAGATCGATATCAACTACATCTTCATCGATCTCCTCGACCGGCTTGTCGAATTCGGGCTTGGGCTCTTCAAGAAGATCGAGACCGTCGCTTTCGTAGGTCGAGATAATCTGCTCTATTTTGGAAGGGCTGGGAACTTCTCCGAGACCATCGGAGCCGTCCTCGTACGAGGAGAACCCCTTGGGTCTCGCCAATGCGCCGAGTTCATCGACTCCGTCGTATTTGCTATCGGCCGCCACTTCAAGCCCCCGAGACGTCGTAGTGCGCGATTCCCGAATTATACCAGTAGCCCCGGACGTCTTGCTTCGATCGTCTGCTTCACTCGATACCAAGCTACATCATCACGACGCTTTCCGGGAAGGACACGGGACGTTAGCTACGTCTGGCCTGGCGTAGAGAAAGTGCGGCTATCGCCGCATACCCACCGCGCGTTGTGATTTTCGTCGCCGTTAGGAGACGGGCACTGGCCGAATTGGAACACTCTGGTGGTTGGTGTAGTATCCTTTTTGCACACAGCCAGCCCATTATTTATCCCCGTCGATTGAAAACATTCCACTTAGAATTTGGCTAGCAGATTGCTCCCTGAAAATGCGTGATTAGAATAAACAAGCTCAAGGTCGGCGATCTGCTCGTCACCCCACCAGTAAGTTTCCTCTAGATTTCCTCGAACATCTGCCCGTTCCCTCTTCAAAAACGCCGACCCTGAGCTTGACAGACCTAAGCGGGTCTTGTCAAAACACTGCGTTGTGCAGGATTCCTCAGGGTGTCATGATAGTTCGTTGAGGAGCCGAATGGAACTGGAAAGCAGTTACAATCTGCTGAGCGTTATACGTGACGATGGTATCCGTACGTATCGTGCGATCGAGATCGCGTCAGGCCAGGAATTGCAGGTTCATCTGTTTGCCAAGCCCGAATCCGAATCGGACCGTGCGCTTTTCAAAGCCCTTCGCGCACTGCCCGTGAGCAAACGGCGGGAACTGCTGGAGATCGGGATGGAAGGCAATATGCCTTACGTCGTCACGGACAAGCTGTCCGACAGCGTTACTGCGCGCGAATGGCTGACGAAATTCTCGGGGCTAGTGTCGAAACCGTCAGGCTCGGTGTTCCTTGCGGGATCCTGGAAAACCGGAACGCCGATTCCGGATGAACTCCTAAGGGCATCGCATTCTTCACCGCCGCCCGTACCACCCGCGCCGAAACGAGAAGCGGAATTGTCCGCCGACTACACGCGCGTAATGCGCGTGCCCCAGACCTTGAGCTCGCCGCCTCCGAGTGCAGACACGACACCCGAACCCGTTTCAGCAGAACCCGTCATCAGCCGGGCGAGCGAAGTCAGTCAAAAGCCGCAGCCCGTGCTACCGCCGGAACCCCCAACCCCAGCCTCCCAGCCGCCAGTTGAAGAACAGGACGACTTCGCGCGAATGTTCGGGAGCATGCCCGCGCCCGCCGTCACGCCAGCGGCTCCGCACAGTGAACCGGGTGAGTTCACGCGCATGTTTTTGGCTACCCAGCCACCCGAGCCCCCACCCGCCGTCATTCCTGCCGCGCCCCCTCAGGCCGTACAGTCCCCTACTCCCGCGATTTCGGCCGCGCCGGCCGTCGAACCCGGGGAGTTCACCAGGCAATTCCTGGCGGTCCAGCCGCCGCCAGCTCCTATCCAAAGCGAACCACCGGCTGACGCGGCGACTCGTCTGTATCAGGCGGTTCAGCCTCCGGCGCCACCACCACCGCTGCAAACTGACGCGCCTCCGTCTGTACAACCACCGCCGGTGCAGCCGTCTTCCGATGAACCCACTCGTCTTTTCCAAGCCGTCACGCCTTCGACACCACCGCCACCACCTGTTCTCACACCGCAGCCGCAAGCGGGCAGGGAGCCCGGCGAGTTTACGCGGATGTTCCCTTCCGCCGTCCAACCGGGTTCTCCCGTTGGACCTGGAAACGTCCCAGACCGGGTTCCCGACCCACCCGCGAAACCAGGCCCCAGCGAGTTTACCCGCTTCTTTCAATCTCCAATGCATCCGGCGCCGGCCGGCAATCAAAGCGTCGTATCGTCGACGCCGGCCCCGCAGCAGGTCAGCCGGCCCTCCGCACAGCCGAGCGAGTTCACACAAATGTTCGGCAATCCCAACAAACCCGCTTCCACCCCGCCCTCGGAATACGCGTTTGGTTCCAGGCAACCGGTTTCCGGCGCTCCCAGTTCCGCAACCGGGGTTTTCTCGGTCGGGAAACCCTCTCCTCCGCGTGCATCGATCAAGGCATCCAACTCTGCGTTATCCGGCCCCGGAGAGTTCACGCGGATGATGTCGGCCTCTGCGCCGGCAACGCTCGGCCAACCACTTGCCCAATCGAACGCGCCCGAACCGAAGGCGAAAGCGAACATTTTGCTCTACATCGCCGGAGGCGCCGTGCTCCTGGCGATCATTCTGATCATCGTTTTCTTCGCACTGCGGCATTAGGCTGTTCCGCAGCTCGGCGGTGCTAGAACCCTGGAATCTTTGCGTTGCGCGACGATTCTCGCCGGGCCAAAAACGGCTGCTGCGCCAAAGACAACGGTCTGCCGCAACAGGGGTTTCTCATTTAGATAGTAGCGAATGGGCAGCGAACTTCTCAGAATTACGTTAACTACGCATGCGCATCACGAAGTACAGCCCAGCTAGTGCAAACACCGCGTCGGGGGCCCATGCTGCGACGATTGGATCCAATTGATTGACATCGCCGATCTGCTCGAAGAGCCGGTCGATTCCCCAATAGGACATGGCGATCCCGATACTGACTCCGATACCCGCCATGGCCCCGCGGTTCCCGACCAGAAACCCGAATGGAATGGCGATGAGCGCCATGATCAGCGCAAACAGCGGCACGGCAAACTTCTTGTAATACTGCACACGCAGCCTCACGGTATCGAAGCCGCGCTGGCGGAGATCGCGGATGTAATGCTTGAGCTGCTTGTAATTCATCTGCTTGTCCTGCGTGACCTCGGTCAGGAACCATTCCGGATTCTCGGTCAATTGCGGAAAACAAGCTGTCTGGAAGGTCTGATAATTCCTGTCGACGATACCCTCCAGGCTCTTGGACCGGCCGTTATAAAACATCCAGCTCTTCTGCGCCGGCTGCCACTCGGCCCGCTGGGCCGCGATCTCCCCGCGGAGATCGAACGTGTTGGGATCCAGTTCGAAAACATACACGCCGAGCATGGCTTTCTTGCGCACGTCGAAATAGTCGTAGTAATAAATCCTCGAGCCCTGGCCGAAGATCCACTTCTGCTCGGGATGCTCGTAGCTTTGGGTGTGGCGGCCTTTGATTTCGTCGCGCAGCTTGTCCTGTTTGAGATTGGCACCGGGAACCCAGTAGTGATCGAAGGCGAACAGACCCACGCTGAGCAGCAGACTCCCCATCAGAATGGGCACGCCGAGCCGCAGCAGGCTCACGCCGCAGGCTTTGAAGGCCGTGACTTCATTGTTCTTGGTCAGAATCCCGAACGTCACCAGAACAGCTACAAGCACGCTGATCGGCAGCAGCATGTAAATCAACTGCGGACTCAGGAAAAACAGATACTGGAAGACATGCGACATGGGAATGTGGTTCTTCACAATGTCGCCCAGCAGATCGAAAAAATTGAAGATGTCGGTGAGCAGGACCAGCGAAAACAGAATCAGCACGAAATAGAAGACAAATCCCGTCAGGATATAACTATCGACCAGCGAGAAGACGCTGAGCCTGGCGCTGAACGTTCGCGAGGCTGCGGCCGGCGCCGCGGCGAGCGGCTTGGCTATCCTGTGATAAATTCGTGAGAACCAGCCGCGAACGGTGCCGACAAGATCCGTATCGCCCGGCATCTCCAGACGGAACCAGAAAATCAGACCCGCAATTCCGAACACCGTATTCGGCAGCCAGAGAGCCACCTCAACCGGCAAGGTGCGCTGTTTGGCCAGGCCGACCAGCGCGATGAACGCCATAAAGTAGCAGAAGAACGCGAGGAAAATCGCCCAGATGTAGCCGCTCGACTTCCCGCCCTTGCGCGATGACGAGCCCAGGGGAATGCCCACCATGCCGAGAAAGATACAGGCGAAGGGCAGAGCAAGACGTTTCTGGAGTTCGATCCGCGACTCCACGCTTTCTTCGGTCTTGGGATTCTGTTTGCGAGTGAACTGCCACAACTCAGGGGTGGGCATCTCGCGAAACGGCCGCTCGGGAGCTTCGTTCTTATCGACTGCGTCGAGCGCCTGCTCGATGTGAGGAGTATAGCTGGTGTAGTCGACTCCCTCTTTCGCGATCTCATGCGTGGTGGCGCTACGCAGGGAAAGCTGCAGACGCTTGTTGGGAACATCGGGAATCGCCAGGGCCTCGTGTGCGGTGGTGACGCGAGGTCCTTCGGCCTGCTGTTTTAAACCTTGCGTGCGCTGCTCGGGAGGGGTCAGATCGGCCAGGAAAATGTCCCGCCATTCCGTTACCGGACCCGGTCTGATATCGCCAATATACAGAATCGTGTTGGGAAACTGCTCGTCAAACACCCGCGGCTGAACATCGGCGGTGAGGCTTGAGGCGATGAGGCGTTTGGCTACCTGTGCCGTTTCGTGGATCGACAGCGGGGTGAGCCATACATATGCGTAAATACACACCATGGTCGCCAGAGTGGCGAAGACCATTACTGGCGGAATGATACGGAAACTGGGAATCCCGGCGGCCCTCATGGCAGTGATCTCGCCGTCGGACGCCAGCCGTCCTAACCCGATCAGAATCCCGACCAGAACGCCGAACGGTATACTCAGCGGCAGTACCGCGGGCAACGCCAGAGTAAACAACTTCAACACGGTTTGCGGGCTGGCCGAACTGCGCACCAACAGTTCGAACAACCGGCTGGCAACCTGCTGGAGGAAGATGACAAAGGTCGTGAGAAATGTGCCCAGCAATGCACTCGTCAGGATCTCGCGGAAAACGTAGCGGCTAAGAATCCTCATTGGTTCAGCGAGAGATTGCGGAACCGCTCCCTGACGGTCGCGGCTCAGTATTGGCGGAGGAGAGTTCGGGCGCCGGTACAATCGGCAGCTTCGGCTGCTCATCTTCGACGCGCACGAGTTCCAGGTCGTCGATGAGAAGAGAAGGCGCGACGACGGTGGTCTCAGCCGTTTCCCCGCCCGCACCCATCAGTGCGAAGAGTTGCCCGTTTTCCAGATAATTGAAGATGTTGCTATCGTCGCCCGCCGCGACAATATCTTTCAGCGAGCGGACGTTGAGCGCGCGGAAACGCAATCCGCGCACCATCTCTTCCCGTCCGTCCTGGTAAACGCGACAGACCCTCAGCGGCAGACTTACCGGCCGGGATCCGCCGGAACGGGCCGCGCCGTTAATCAGGCGGCGGACTTCCGCGCCGGATGCGGTCGACGGAAAATCCATCTTACGAACGATCATGCCGAAGGGCTTGTCGCGCTGTTTCAACATCTCTATCAACTTGCCTTTCAGTGCAGCGCGCGCGACCGCTTCATTCGATTCGACGATCAGGTTGGTAATCCCCGCGACACTGTTGCCGTAATTGCCCTGCAACCTTGCACGCGCATTGGTCAAAGGAAATCCCCGGACGGGCTGGCGCGTGAGCAGAAAGTTCTTGAGCACGCCATTCTCGACTATCGTCAGCGGCTTGGCTTCGACTCCCTCCTCATCCACCTCCATGGTCCCGAACAGCGGCCGTCCTTTCCAAGCTTTCAATGTCGGGTCGTCCACAACCTTAAATGACTCCGGCAAAATGCGGCTGCCCATGCGACCTTCGAGTTCGCTGGCAGCGGCGCCGCCGGAGGCCCCCGGATCGGTGACTGGTTTCCTTGAAAGCGCCAGATTGTGCCCCAACAGTTCGGCTATGATCTGCGATGCTGCAGACCCATCGAAGAGCACCGGGCCCGTATAGTCCTCCGCGCGCGGAGCCGCAGCCAAAGCTCTAACATTCTTTGCAAGTTCTTCAGCGGCATGCGTCAATTCTGCGTCGGAGGGCAGTCCGTCAAACCCCAAAGAATTCAAGATCACGGAGTCTCGCACAGTCATGCCGTCCTTAGACTGCGCGCTCGTCTGCATTTTCAGCTCGGTCTCCTGCTCCGGAACACGCAGTTCCCCGCTCTCCGATGTCACCATCCGCCGGGTCCCATCGATCGCATCGAACTCCACCACGGAGCCACGAAGCTCAGGGAACCGCAAGAAGACTGAAGAGAGCGCCTTGATCCTAGGGACCCAAGGCTTCGGATCCAGTTTCACGGATTTCCAATCGAGCAACATTTTGGCCTCTTTGGCCATGCTGAAATCCGGCAGCTCTTCGGTGACCGACACGTTCTTCAAGGCCGCGCGTTTGCGAGAAATCGTTTCGAGGGCGGATTTGTAAGCCTGATCCGTCGCCAGCCAGAAGGAACGGCGCAAAGTGGAATAATCGTCGTCGAGGGGAAAGCTGGCGCCATAGCGACCCGAATTTCCCCGGCCACCCGCATAATCGGTGTTGTCGAACTGCGGGCTGCCGATGCGCATCCGCACCCGCGGAATACGGAAATCGCTCGCATCAACCGTGTCGATTCCGTCCAGCACAGCAGAAACCTGTATGCGCCGCCCGTCCTCGATCACATATGCGATGTAATACGGTTTGTCCAGCGAATTGAACTGCAGGGTCATGGAGCGCTGCAGTTCGTCGCGCATGGCTTTCAAGACGATATCGTCGGCGGCTTCGAGGAGAGGCGGGAGGGTGAGACAAGCCAAGGCAAGGCAGGCCAAAGGCCTACTCCACAGAGACAGCGTGTTCATTGGCCGGCTCCCGTTCCCATGGGCGGAGGCGGCAGAATCGGCGGCCGGTTTTGCGACTTCTCCATTTTTTCGATTTCGATCTCCGACACCAGGATGGCGGGCGACACTACGGCAACCGGTACCCATCCGGATTCGGCGCCACAGTAGCCATTAAATACCTCCGTACGATCGGATGTAGCTATGATCTTATTGAAACTGGCAAGCGGAGTCCCGACCATATCGGCGCCGCGAATCAGTTCGTCCGGACGCCCGTCCGCATAGATACGGTACACGATCACGGGTACCACCTTAAAGGCCTGCATACCGGCTCGCTGGGTCGTCGTCTGGCCGCTGGTGATGTCCTGAAAGAATAGTCCATAGGGCTTATTCTGCTTGCGAACTTCGGCAATTAACATCTCGCGCAGCTTCGCGTCCGGCACTGTTTTGTCGCTCTTAACGATGAGGTTCGACTGGCGCGACACCACTTCATAGCCGGGTGTGCGGCGGCCATGACCGTTAGACGCGCCAAATCCGTCAATAGGGGTACGCGACATGAGAAAAGATTTCAGAATACCTTTGTCGACCGCCGTAACCGGCTGGGCTTTAACACCCTCGTCATCGTAAGCAAAAAAGCCGTTGAGGTCGATACCTTCAATCTGTTTGACGGTCGGATCGAAAACCACGGAGAGAAAAGTCGGGAGCACCTGCTCGCCCACGCTCTTGGTAAACGTCTGCCCCTCGCTCTCGTTCTTCTGGCGGTGCCCTTCGATGCGATGGCCGAAGATCTCGTGAAAGAAGACACCGGACGCTTTTCCGGAGAAAATCGCGGGTCCGACGTAAGGTTCAGCTACCGGCGCATGCAGTAACGCTTCGACTTCTTTGGCCAGTTTCTCCGCGTCAGCCTTCATTACGGCTTCTGACGGCAGATGGGACGCGTCGACGGCGTCATAGATAACGGTATTGCCCAGATTCATGCCGTCGTCGGCTCGGGTCGAGGCCGTAATCATCACGCGGGAGAAACCGCGGCCGTGCTGCAGGCGGGTGCCTTCCGAGTTGACGAAATAGCGCTCATCGGTCTGCGCTGACAGGCTGACGCCGGAGCTGAGAATCTTCGGGTGATCCCTGAAGACGGCCGAGACCGCGCGCATCCGGGCCGTCCAGAGATCCTCCGCAAAAGGCGGGTGAGTGACCGGTTCGACGTGGGTAGCAACCGGCGCAGGCGAGAAGTCGTCGGACTTATCGAGGGCTGCAACATTCACCTGCTGGCTGGTCCTGATCTTGATCAGCCGTTCGGCCGCCGAGCGATAAGCGCGGTCGGTCTCGATCCAGGCGAGTTGCTTGACGGCAGCCATTCCACCTTCGATGGGAACGGTCACGGCCGCGGTGAATTGCGGAGCCGCGCCGTTGATGAAGTGATAGTTATCGAGCTTCGGGCTGCCGACGCGCAAGCCGACGTCCAGGATCCGGTTGTGCGAGTCGTTGTGCGATGAGATATCGCCGAGCGTGGCCGAGATGGAGTGGGAATCGAGGTCGGTAACTTCATAAGAGATGAAGTAAGCAGGCGGGTCGGCCTTTTCCTTGAGGATGCGGAAGTTACGATCCAGTTCGTTCGCCAGCGTATCGAGCAAGGGGCTGGTTGGTGCAGAATGGAGGCCCGATCCCACCAGGACCAGGGCACAGACTAGACGCTTCATTGATTCTTCCAATGTAGCAGTCTGGAAAGGTAAACATTGGACCGCGAATGAGCACGAATGAACACGAATGGGAAAACGGGAGTGGGCGACGCGGTGCGGAACGATGCACAACGAACCCAATCCCCGAGGCCGGGTCGCGTGGAGTTGCGAAGGGCGTTGGTCGGCGTGTCGATCGTGAGTTCCCGGATCGGCTCGATGGAACAGCGGCATCAGACTGGCCATCCGTATCGCTACGAACATAGCATTCAGTTTCCCCCTACACTATTGGGTCATTAGACCCAACGATACCCGTAAGGAATTGGGCGATATAGCTCATTCAGTTGATAGATCTTACTTGTAATCAACTACTTAGGTACGGCCCGTAGGCTGCATTCCTCAGAAGTGCAAATGAGGAGGTACTTCCAAACATGCTATTAGTGCCGGTCGAAGACCGTACGCCTTTCTATCGCTCGGAAGAGCGTGACTACGCAAGTGTCAAGAAGACTGGCCGCACCGCGCCACCCGACTCCGGATTTGAACTTCGCCACTTGCGGTATTTTGTGGCAGTTGCCGAAGAACTGCACTTTGGCCGGGCGGCCCGAGCGCTGAATATTTCGCAACCGCCGCTAAGCCGCCAGATCCAGGATCTCGAACGAAACGTGGGCACCCAACTCCTCAATCGCTCCGCCAAATGCGTCACGCTGACAGAAGCCGGCAAAGTTTTTCTGGCCGAAAGCAAGCGTATCCTGGCCCAGGTCTATCGATCAGTCGACACGGTCCGCCGCGCGACTGCCGGTGAGACCGGACGGCTCGAAATCGGCTTCGCTCCGTTCCTCGATTCTTACCTTCTTCCCTCGCTACGCCATATGCTGGCGCAACGTTATCGTGAAGCGGAAATCACCTTCCACCGCCTGGCGAGCGAAGAGCAGGTGCGCCTGCTGCGCAACGGCGCGCTCGATGCGGCCCTGGTGCTCCTACCGATCGACAATGCCGATCAGATCGCGATCGAACAACTCTTCCGCCTGCCGGCCGTGGCCGTAGTTGCGGACAATCACCCTCTCGCCTGCCGCAGCCAGGTTTCGCTGCGCGATATTGCACGGGAAACTTTGATCGATGTCCGCGACGACTTCGCCCCCGTGCCTTACGACCATGTCGATCGTATTTCACGCATGTGCGGCGTACTGCTCCACGTCGAGCGCTACGTCCCCAGCCTGGAACGGCTGTTCGACGAGGTGCGCGAGACAGGAGGCACTGCATTGCTGCCCTCCTGTGTCTGTCAACTGGCAGGCCCGGGATTCCGCTGCATCCCCATCAATGACCGCGGTGCGGATTTCACTTTTGGCATGGCCCATTATCGGGATCGGGATGGCCGGCTGCTGAACCGCTTCCTGCAGGTTACTCGTGAAGTCAACCTTCACCGCCTCCGCGGCCGGGATTGCGAGCCGTGCGCGGCTTCGCAGTACGAGAATTAGTCTTCAGTTGTCCGTCTTCAGTTGTTAGTTATCAGCTATCAGTCACAGAAGCGAACAAGCGCTACTATAGATGCTATGGCTAAGGCGCTGATCGAGGTAACCTGCCCGTGTTGCCAGGCGGTTCTGAAAATTGATGCTGAGACGCAGGCTGTCATTGCACATAAGGTTCCTGAGAAGCCCCCGGCGATCGAGGACCTCGCGGCTGCGGTGGCCAAACTGAAAGGGGAACCGGGACGGCGCGAGGAGATGTTTCGGAAGTCCTTCGCGGCCGAGAAAAGTATGGGCAAAGTACTCGACCGCAAGTTCGAGGAACTGCTCAAACAGGCGAAAGAGAATCCCGACGCACCGCGGCCGTTGCGGGAATTCGATCTCGACTAAGTCAGACGCCAGGCCCCGGGGGAGTTGTTCAAGCGTTTCATCCCCGATGAAGCCGGATAACTTTTTAACTTTCTGGTCTGTGGGGGCCGCGCGCCTTCGTCAACGAGGGCTCACTGAACACCGCGAAGATTCTCGCATTTCCAAGCTCCAAGATGTCACTTCCTGTCCGGCCTGTTCAAGAGATCTTCGGGGCGGGTGCGATCCGCTTCCCCCTGCTGTTCCGCGAGGTCGCGCGCAGCCGCCTCCCGTTTCCGCAAGTCTTCCTCAACCGTGGCGTTATGGCCGATGATGGCCTCCGGGTCCTGAGGCCCGGTGAACCGCATATTGCACATCTGGCAACGATAGGGCCAGAGTCCGAACGCACTCTTAAAACGATCTTTCCAGGACCGGCGCATGGATCGCCGCGTCAACTTGCTGCCGCACGCCGGACAGATTGGCGTTGTTTTGTCAGCGTGCTTCTGGCCGCCGTCAGAATCCGAAGTTTCAGCCAGATCCTTTTGGCTCATGATTTCTATTTTAATAGCGCTGGATGGGGTTTCCTAGCGATTTAACAAACAAGTGCTATACGTAAACTCCAGATTGACGAGCCAGCGGCCGAGGGCCCCGGATCTGATCGCAGCATTTCCATCATTATACAGATGCCTGCGGAAGCGCCCTAGCGGGCGCCGAATTTCGCGCGGAAGTTTTCTGCGAGTCCGGCGCTGCACCGTACTTTGATCGCCGTTTCGACGCGGGATCGTACGTCGAGCGAATCGCGATGAAGGGACAGCGCCGCAACCGCGTCAGCCGCGTCGCGTTCCCGTCCGCTCTTCACCATCTCCAGGAGAAACTCGAAACCAGTCTCCTGCCGTGACGCACTGACCGCCTGCAGGAAGACGATTTTTGGCTCCCGCTTCCACGCATCCTTCAGCACCTCGACCGCGGCAGGGAGACGCGAGGCGCCCAAGGCCAGCGCCGCTTCCTCCATAACTTCCTCTTCGGAGGAGGGCAGTTCCCGCACATTTTCCTGCAGCCGCTCTGCCAGGAACCCACGCGCAAATTCCAGCCCGCGCTCACCCTCCACCCGGAGCAAGGACTCCAGAGTTTGTCCGATCACAGACGCCCGCTTGTCGCCCATGCCAGCCTTTAAACGGAGGAGGAGCGCTGCCTCTTCTCCTTCCATCTGCTCGATCGCCCGAATTGCGTCGATCCGCACGCTTTCGGCGATATCGGTCATCGCAAGAACCAGATGGCGCAGCTTTTCGGCGCGCGGCAGATCGGCGCACTGCACCAGAGCCAGGGTGCACAGGCTTCGCAGAATAACAGCGGTGTCCGCCTTGCCGCCCCAGACGGATTCCATTTGCGTGTAGCGGCAACCGGGGAGAAACGTGGCAGACTCGTCATGACCCAAATCGGTGAGGGCTTTGGCGATGGCGTTTTTTGCCCAGCACTGCGGGTCACCCTCGCCGTGGTTTCTAAAGAACCGGTCGAAACCGGCGATCAGGACAGGAATCAGAGGCTTGGTCCCGAGTTCGCCGGCAATCTGCGCGGCCTTGGCGCACACCAGGTTGACGCGAGACCCAAGGCCCTGTCGCAGCATGGCCAGAGTAGTTTCCGTGACTGGAGCCTCGCGAAGCCGGCTCAGCTCAGCGATTTGGTCTTCAACTCGAGGTTTCGTCATGTGATATCACTCAGCCTGCAGCCTACGGCTGCTTCGCAGGCCCAGACCACAGAAAATGATGGTCTGCTGTACGGTAGCGCAAAGGCCTGCTCCGTACAGCCGCAAGCCAAAACGGCCGCTGCGCAACTGGCAACGGACGAGCAGGATGCCATTCGGACGCCCTCCTGAGTCACAGTCGTAGGGCGAATTTTCGTCGCCGCTCGGGAGCCGCGCGCAGCTGGCCCGCGGCTCATAGCCTGCAGACCTCAAAAAACGAGGGTGCCCCACGGCCGATGGTAGCATCAGAGGCGGGACGGCTCCTCCGTGACCTTTTCGGTAGCCGTACGTCTATCGATATTGCCCATGGTGTTAGCAGCTGGAGTTCTCGCCACCCGAATGGCCACCCAAGCCGACGAAGCCACACTCATTCGTGCCGCCCAGCGGGGGGACGCGGAGGCATTTGAGAGCCTGGTTCGCACCTATGACCAGAACGTTCTCCGTATCGCCATGAATCTCCTGAGGTCGCCCGAGGATGCGCGAGACATCTACCAGGAAGCCTTCCTGCGGGTCTACAAGAACCTCCACGCGTTCCGGTTCGACTGCAGTTTTCACACCTGGCTCTACCGGATTGTTACCAACATCTGCCTGGACCATTTGCGGAAGCGCAAGGTGCGGCGCGAGGAATCCACGGTGATCGACACACCCGAGGGTCCGCTCGACCGCATGGAACAGTTTGCCCAGGATGGTCCGGCGGCCGATCCGGAACGTCACGCCTGGAACCGCCAACTCCAGGAGAAGATCAGTTCTGCCCTCGAAGACCTGTCGCCGCGCGAGCGCATGGTTTTCGAATTGCGGCACTACCAGGGCCTGCGGCTGCGCAATATCGGGGAGATGTTGGGCACCAGTGAGGAAGCCGCCAAGAATTGTCTGTTTCGCGCCACGCAGAAAATGCGCATTGTATTGGGGGAGTTTGTATGAAATGCGAGGATGTGGTCAACGCAATCCCGCTGTATCTTTACGGCGAAGTTTCGCCCGTGACGGAAGAGTCAGTCGAGGATCACGTGGCCGGTTGCACGGCCTGTGCGCGGGAATTCAAGCTGCAGAAGGCCATCCACTCCGCTCTCGACACACGTGAGATTACCGTGCCCGCGGGTCTGCTGCAGGAGTGCCGGGGCGATTTGTCCCGCCGCGCGGGACGGGAGAGCGTGCATCATCGCGGATGGCTCGGCGTCGGCGAATGGATTCACGATTTCTGGCATGATGGAATCCGCCTGCGCGTACCGCTTAGCGCGATGGGGCTGATCGCCGTGGGCTACCTGGCGGCGCGCCTGACTGGCCCGGCGCCGCTGGGAATGGGCTCGTTCGGAAGCAATCAGGCGGGCGTGGAAAATGCGGCCTTCTCATCGGCTGTTCGCGCGATTGAGCCTCAGGCGTCCGGAACGGTTCACATCTCTCTCGACGAAATCCACCGCCGCGAGATCACCGGGCGACTGAACGACGACAATATCCAACGCCTGCTTCTCAACGCGATCGGTGAAGAAAACAATCCCGGAGTGCGGGTAGAGTCGGTGGGGATACTCAAGGAGTGCGCCCAATCCTCGCCGGTCCGCGCGGCGTTGCTGGGCGCGGTGGCGCACGATACCAACGCGGGAGTGCGGCTGAAGGCGCTCGAAGGGCTGAAGGCGTTCGCGGGCGATCCGGCTGTTCGCCAGACGCTCGCGCAGGTGCTGTTGCACGACAACGACCCGGGGGTGCGCATCGAAACGATCGACGTCCTCACCAGCCACCACGATGACGCGATGGTCGGGATCCTGCAGGACGTTTTTCAAAAGGAAGACAACCACTATGTGCGCACCCGGGTGCAGGATGCGTTGAAGGAGATGCATGCCACGCTGGGTACGTTCTGAACCGTGGCGCAGGCGACCATGGGGTGGTGCCTATAGGGCGCTTCCAGGACAAGGCCCTCCGCCCCACGATTCGTTCTGAGGGTGACAGAACAGACTTGATCCCGTCTAATACAAGGAAAATGTTTCGCACAAGAATTCTGGCGGTGGGTCTGATGGCGGTGGTTCCAGCCTGGCTGCCGGTCATGGGCGCACAGAGCCAGGCGCCCAAGGCGAGGTCCGCTTCGTCGTACTCTCAGTCCCGCAGCTATCTGGGGATTGCCGGGGTCGATTTGACGGAGGAACGCGCCAAAGCGTTAGGGCTCAAAGAGCCGCAAGGCCTCGAGGTGACTTGGGTTGACGAGGATTCACCCGCAGCCAGGGCAGGCATCAAACAGGGCGACGTGATTATTGAGTACAACGGACAGCCGGTCGAGGGCGGCGAACAGTTCGTCCGCATGGTCCAGGAAACGCCTACGGGGCGCAAAGCCGCGATGCAGGTCTGGCGTAGCGGCGCTAAACAATCCGTCACCGCGACCATCGGTTCCAGATCGGACCGCCCATTTGTTTTAATGCCGGGCACGCGATTCCCGCCGTTTCCCCCCGAGCCCCCAATGATTCCCGATACTCCGTATGATATGTTCTCGTGGCGCAGCACCACCCTGGGAGTGGAAACCGAAGCGTTGAACACGCAACTGGCGGAATTCTTCGGCGTGAAACAGGGCGTGCTGGTGCGGGCAGTTACCAAGGGATCGGCGGCGGACTCAGCCGGGTTGAAGGCCGGCGATGTGATTACCAAGGTGGATGGCCAAGCCGTTTCATCTCCGCGCAGCATCACTCCATTTCTCCGGAATTCCGGCAAGAACGTTACCTTGACCGTGGTGCGCAATCATAAGGAACTCACTTTGAATGTGAGGCTGGCGAAGAACCTGCTGCGTTTTGATGAGTGTTTCCCGGGCTATCACCCGGAAATGCGGGAGGTTTTATAGTAGCGGGCACGGGTACCGCGCTGGCGAGATACTGGACAATCACCGAGACCCGGCGATTGGATGCGTTCTGAGGATCCTTCGGGATAAGCAGATTCTGATCCGCGAATCCCCGCACCTGCGCGACCTGGCCTCGCTTTAATCCGTCGCTCTCCATCAAACGCCGCGCCGCGTTCGCCCGGTCCGCGGAGAGTTCCCAATTGGTGTAATTGCGGTCGTCGTTGAAGGGCCTGGAATCGGTGTGGCCTTCGATGAGCAATTTGTTATCGAGGGTACCCAACTGCGCGGAGAGCAGGGCCAGCAGCCCGCGGCACTTTTCTGTTGGCTCGGCGCGGCCGGATTCGAAGAAGGTCGCGTTCGCGCGCTCGTTCTCCAGTAACTCGATGCGCAGTCCCTCCCCAGTGACAATCAGCCGAACCTGATTCTTGAGGGCCTGCATCTGGGGCATTTTCTTCATGGCTCTTTCGATCTGTTCCTTCAGTTTGGGCATGTCATCTTTCTTAAGATTGACGGTTTCACCCGAACCATGCATGCCAGTGCCCGTCTCTCTGCCCTTCCCCAGGGGGTCGAGGAAGTATCCGCCGATCGTCTTCTGGGTGTCCTCACTGGTATTGAGCAGCCACAATACGATGAAAAGCGCCATCATGGCAGTAACGAAATCGGCGTAGGCTACCTTCCACGCGCCACCGTGGTGTCCTCCATGCCCGCCCTTCTTCTTGACGATGATAATGGGATGGGGCGCTGTTGGTTCCATAAGTCTCTTCTTATTTCCGGGCTAGGCTGCCTGTGCCGAACCTTCTCCCCCAGGCGCGCTCTTGGCGCCTCGCACCGCGGCTTCCGCATCTTTGAAACTCGGCCGAACTTCGTGCGGTAGGGACCGCCGGGCAAACTCCACTGCCAAGATCGGCGGCGCTCCCTTGATGAATGACGACAGTCCGGTCCGCAGACACTGATAGTAGGTCGCATCGTCATTATTCAGTCCCGCGAGTTTGCTTGAAATGGGACCGAAAACCCCGTAACAAAGAAGGATTCCCAGAAACGTTCCGACGAGCGCCGCCGCGACCTTGTGTCCTATCGCCTCTGGAGGCCCTCCGAGTGCCCCCATGGTGATCACGACTCCAAGAACCGCGGCGACAATCCCCAGCCCCGGCAGCGCATCCGCGACTGTCTGCAAGGCTGCGACCGGCGGATGCGCTTCCGCGTGGTGGGCCTCGATGTCGATCTCCATGGCCTGATCAATCTCGTACGCTCCGACCCCGCCAGTGACCGCAACACGCAATGTGTCGCACACAAAATCCAGGGCGTGGTGATCTGCCAGAAACTTTGGATATTTGGTAAAAAGTGCACTTTTCCCGGGATCATCGACATCGGCTTCGAGTTTCGCCAGTCCCTGCTTGCGAGCCGTCTGGAAAATCACGCCTAGCATCGTCAACGTTTCCAGGTAAAACGCTTTGCTGTAGCGTGACCCCGACAAAGCACGCAAGATCGCTTTGGCCATGCGAATCACCGTAGGCATGGGATTCGCAATAAAGATGGTGCCCAGAGCCGCTCCGCCAATAATGACCAGTTCGGCCGGCTGCATCAGCACCAGGAGGTTGCCTTTCTCCATCAGGAAACCGCCGATGATTGAGCCGAACACCACTACCAGTCCGATAATTACCCACATGCTGGTCTTATATCGGCGGGTGGGGGGGAAAACTGTAGAGGGAGAGTCGTCAGTTATCAGTCGTCACCCGAAGACGAGCGTCGTTACTGACAACTGAAGAACTGACAATGACTTTCAAGTGATCACTAACGGCTGATCACGACCTTTCCGAAGTGCGCCCCGGATTCCATGTAGCGCATGGCGGCGCGCGCTTCCTCGAAGCCGAAAACCCGATCCACGACCGGACGCATCCGGTGCGCAACGATCGCCCGGTTCATCGCTTCGAACATCTCTCGCGAACCGACAAAAATACCTTGGACCCGGATGGACTTCATGAGAATCGGTACCGGGCTCAGTTCCACTCCGCCTCCGCTTAGCGCGCCGATAACGCTCACCGTACCGCCCATCCGGACAGCCCGCAGCGATTTCATGAGCGTTCCCAAGCCTCCGACCTCAACCACGTGGTCCGCGCCCCCACCGGTGATCTTGCGCACGCGCTCTTCCCAGTCTGGAGTGGTCTTGTAGTTGATCGTCTCCCACGCGCCCATCGACTTCGTCCGAGCCAGTTTTTCGTCGCTGCTGGAAGTCGCGATCACTCGCGCGCCGCTCGCTACGGCAAACTGCAGTGCAAAGGTCGAGACGCCGCCCGTACCGAGCGTCACCACCGTATCGCCGGCTTTGATCTGCCCTCGCGTGACCAGCGCATGCCATGCCGTTACGCCCGTGCAGGGCAGCGTGGCCGCCTCTTCGAAGCGCAAGTGCTCCGGGATCGGTACCACGCCTTCCTGGCTGAGGACGACCGACTCGGCAAGAACTCCATCGATCGCTCCGCCCAAAGCGGTTCGCGCGGCGTCGTCGTTCACTTCGCCGGCCAGCCAACCCTGCATGAAGATCCCGCAGACGCGATCCCCGGTCTTCACACGCGTGACACCTTCGCCGACGGCGATCACCTCGCCCGCGGCGTCCGAACACGGCACCATCGGCAACTTCAATTTCGGGTTGTACTGGCCCTTCACCACCATCAGGTCGCGGAAGTTCAACGACACCGCGCGGACCTTCACCACTACCTGACCGAAACCCGCCCGGGGCTCCGGCCGTTCGGCCAGCTTCAATTCGTCTAATCCAAATTTTTCGATTTCGTAGGCTCTCATTGCGGTACAGTCTCTTCTAAATGCTATCCCGAAAGAATACCTCGCAGTCGACTACTCTGCTGCGGGTCTTGGGCCTCTTCTTCGGCATTGCCGTATCCATAGGGTGCACTCTCGGGGTGGGCATCCTGCGCCAGCCCGGACCGGTGGCATCCTACCTCCGCGAGCCGTGGCTAATCATGTTGCTCTGGTTCAGCGGAGCGGCTTACTCGGCATTAGGCGCGCTCAACGTCGCGGAACTTGCCACCATGATTCCGCGCGCCGGCGGCTTCTATGTTTACGCGCGCGAAGCCATGGGAGATACGGCTGGATTCGCGGTGGGCTGGTCCGACTTCCTGGCCAACGTCGCCGCCGCGGCCTACGCTGCGATGACCGCGGTGGAATTCCTGGGCCGCGTAGTCCCGTCTGCCGAGCACTATGGACAACTCCTGGGGACCGGCTTTATTCTCGGGTTCTTTGCGATCCAGTGGTTCGGTATTCGGATCAGCGGACGCGTGCAACAAATTGCGTCCGCTATTGCAGCGGCCAGCCTGTTCGGGCTGGTGGTGGCCTGCATCAGTGTTCCTTCGGCGGATCGCTCCATGCCGGTGGCGCCGGCCCCGGCGGCCAGTTTCATCGCCGCGCTGATACTTGCCATCCAGTCCGTGGTGGTGACTTACGACGGCTGGTACGAGCCCATCTACTTTGCCGAAGAGACGCGCGGTCCGGCAAGTTCCATTCCCCGCGCGATGTTCGCCGGTCTGGCCCTGGTCACGTCCATTTACCTGCTACTGAACTTCGCATTCCTCCGCGTCTTGGGACCGGCCGGTCTGGCGGCCTCCAAATTTGCCGCGGCAGACGCTGCCCGGCTGATCTTCGGCCACAGCAGCGAATTGCTTTTGTCTGGGGTCGCGGTGGTGATCCTGCTGACGCTGCTCCACGTGGTGCTGATGACCGGGACCCGCATCCTCTTCGCCGTCAGCCGTGACGGCCTCTTCTCGGAGCGCGCGGCCACCGTGGCCCCTAACGGCACGCCACGCACGGCTCTCGCCATCACGACCTGCGCCGCAATCGCGCTGGTGCTCAGCGGCACCGTCGACCGCCTGATCGCGATGGCGGGATTCTTCTATGTCGCCAACTACTGCTGGTCTTACATTTCGCTGATCGTACTACGGGCCAGGAGGCCGGCTGCGGAGCGGCCGTTCCGCGTGCCCCTGTATCCCGTTCCCACGGTTCTGGCGCTGGCCGCAAGCCTCGCCTTCCTGACGGGCGCCGTATACAGCGATCGTGCGAACAGTCTCTACGCGCTGCTGCTGCTGACTGCCAGTTATCCCGCGTATCGGCTGCTGCGTCACCGCTCCCTTACGGTCGCAGCCCGGTAGACAAAACGGCTGCTGCGCAGCCGACCCAGAGCGTGCCCCGGACCACAAAAAACGATGGTCCGACATACGGGAGAAGACCCGCCGATTTTTTTCACGGCTTCTTACGGTCGCGGTTCGGTAGAGGGCCTGCACCCGGTACCCAACGCGATGGGCACGGCTTACAATAAAAGCGCGATGCGCTATCGAAAATTAGGCAGAACCGGTTTTGAAGTGAGTGAGCTTGGATACGGAGCGTGGGGGATCGGCGGCAAACAGTGGCTTGGTTCCGGCGATAAGCAGGCCCTGGCGGCGCTTCACGCGGCGCTCGAGAACGGGATGAATTTCTTCGATACTGCCCTGGCATACGGCGACGGTCATAGCGAGCGTTTGATCGGGAAGCTCAAGGGCGATTGCGAGGTCCAGATTTACATCGCCACTAAGGTCCCGCCGAAGAACCAGCTCTGGCCTGCGCGTCCGGGCATCCCGATCGAAGAGGTGTTTTCGCGCGATTATATCGTCGAATGTACCGATCTAAGCCTGAAAAATCTTGGCGTCGAAGTGATCGATCTGCAGCAGCTTCACGTCTGGAACCCGGAGTGGATCGACAGCGATGAATGGCGCCGCGGATTCGAAGACATCAAGACGTCCGGCAAGGTCCGCGCGGTTGGCGTCTCCATCAATGACCACCAGCCGGATTCGGCGCTCGCCCTGATAGGGACCGGCCTCATTGACACCGTGCAGGTGATTTATAACATCTTCGACCAGTCGCCCGAGATGCATCTGTTTCCCTTGTGCCGGGAGAAGAATATCGGCGTCATCGCGCGGGTGCCGTTCGACGAAGGATCGCTGACCGGCCAGATCAACGAATTCACGCAATTCCCGGATGGCGACTTCCGCAACTTGTACTTCTCCGGAGACCGCAAGAAGGAGGTGCACGACCACGTGCGAGCCATCTGTGAGGAACTACAGGTTCCCATGGAGCATATCTCGGAGGTCGCGCTGCGCTTCTGCATCTCGGACCCGGCCGTATCGAGCGTGATACCGGGGATGCGGCGAGCGGAACGGGTGTCCCAGAACGCGGCGGCCATCGGACAAGGACCGCTGCCTCCGAACACACTCGAAGTCATGCGGCGCCATGCCTGGGTTCGCAATTTCTACCCGATTTGATGGATTTATTGTTAGGAGAAACCGCCCGCTCCCGGATTCCCACCCCCTTGCATTGTTTGCTGAAAAGAGTAATATGAAGTCGGCAGGCTGCGGAATGGGCCCTGCCGGTCGCAGGTCACTTTTATAGAATCGGCTTTTTTCCGCTAGCCGCCGATGGACGACACTTTCGTCCCAAAAAGGTGATCTATGTTCGACAGCCTTTCCGATCAAATGAAGCATGACCTGGATGAACAGACTCCGAAATCACAGCGCCTGATCGAGTATCTGCTCGTGGGAGTCGTCAGCATTGTGATCTTCGGCGGCCTTTATCTGGGTATCCGCTTCCTGCAATAACTGAATCAACAACGCGAGAGCCGGCGGGCCGATACACCATCGGCCCGCGGACTGCCAGCTTGTCCTACAAGAACCAGCGTGAGTACTCCTTAGGCGCAACGCAGCCAACCTCTCACACCTAATCCCCTTCGCGGGTTACAATACAGACGGAGACTACATAGATGGGAACTCTGGGTATACCGGAAATGATGTTCATCTTTGTCCTCGCCCTTCTTCTCTTCGGCCCGAAAAAACTGCCGGAGTTGGGACGGACCGTAGGCAAGGCGTTGGCAGAATTCCGTCGCGCGCAGAGCGAGCTGAAAGCTACGTTCGACCGCGAGATGAAAAACCTGGAGCGGGAATCCGAATCGCTGAAAGAAGCCACCAATAACTATTATCAGGATAGTTACAATTACGACCACTCGTACGATCAATCTTCCTACGACTCAAACGGCTACAACTATGAGTCGCACGATTCAACCGCAACCGATTCAATAACCGAAAGCGCATCCGCAACTCAGGGCGCCGAATCGACTACAGCCACGCTGCATCTGACCGGCGAACCACCGGAAGGGACTGTCGCCAGCGGCTCCTATAACTACGAAAGCGGTGGCCATGGGAATGGCCATACCGGATATAGCGAGTCCCCTGTCCCACCGGCCGAACCCGGCCCGATCCACGATCTCGCCCCGCAACACCACGAGGGCGAATCCGGCCATGCTGAACCCATAGTAAAGAGTTAGGATGTCCTCAATCGAAGACCCGAAGGGAGGGCAACCTCCCGCCGGTGAGACTGTGTCCCAACAGCCTGAGCAGCCGGTATTTGAGCACAACTCCGCGTACGCGGAGGATTCGTATACCTATCAGAGTTCGCCCGGTCCTGTACAGCCAAGTCCTGTACAGGCTGAACCGGTTGCGCCCGTGCCCGCGGCTGCCGCCGAACCATCCGCCAGCGTGCCGGCAGTACGGCCCAAACCGGCGCCTCCCGCGCGCAGACCACCGCCCCCTCCGCCTCCCCCTCCCGACGAGCCGGATGAGGAAGAGGAGGGCATGCTACGCATGTCCTTCATGGAGCATCTCGAGGAACTGCGCACCCGGATTCTCCACATGCTTGGCGGCGTAGTGGTCATCTTTTTCCTCAGCCTGGTCTTCTGTAACCAACTGTGGGACCTGATCAGCGCTCCCGCCGTGGACGCTCTGAAGCAGTTGAAGATCAACCCGCCCAACCTCGTCCAGATCTCGCCGATGGACACCTTCAACATCATCTGGATGAAGCTGCCGCTCTTGTGCGCCATCTTCCTCGGCTCGCCCTGGATTCTCTACCAGGTCTGGAAGTTTATCTCGCCCGGACTGTATAAGAAGGAACGGCGCTGGGCCGTACCGTTTATCGTGAGCACGGCCGGACTTTTCTGTCTGGGGGGCGCGTTTGCTTATTTTGTCGCTTTCCGCTACGGGCTGGTTTTTCTTCTGGGCCTCGGCATGTCCGGGCACATCCAGCCGATGATCTCGGTGGTCGAGTATTTTGATCTGTTCGTAGACGTGATGCTCGGCATCGGCCTGGTCTTCGAGATGCCGATCATCATTTTCTTTCTGACGCTACTCCGGCTGGCTTCGCCGCGATTTCTGCTGGCCCACAGCCGGTATGCGATTCTGGGCATCGTCATTATCGCGGCTATCGTCACGCCCACGCCCGATGTTTTTAACCTGATGCTGTTCGCCACGCCCATGTGCCTGCTGTTCTATGTGGGCATTTTTGCCAGTTATCTGCTGGTGTTGAAACGGGAAGGCAAGACGTTCCCGTGGCGCAAGGTGCTGACCTGGGCCGGGGCCGTCGTAGTCATCCTGGGCATTCTGGCTATTGCTTTCACGATGTCCGGACTGCATTTTATTCACCAGTGGCCGTACTTCAGGCGATAATTAGTTGGGCTTTTCTTTATTTAAAGAGCCAGGAGCCGGAGGCAGGAGATCGAGATGCACCGCTCGATCGCGCGCGGCCCAGTAGATTCAGCAATTTACTGGGCCGTGGCGCGTGGGGGAGCGGTTTTGCCGCAGGCTGCTCGATAACGACTAAAAGGGTATAAGCGCGCAGTGCCATGGACTTGTTCAAAGTATTAGCCGAAATGCACGAAGAACGGAAGAGGTTGAAGACCATTATTGCCAGCCTGGAGGCAATGCCAGGACAGGCAGCGAAGTCGCGCGGGCGGCGCGTGCGGAAGGGCATGGATTCGGCGGCGCGAAAGGCCGCTTCGCTGCGCATGAAGCGCTATTGGGCAGCCAGGAAGAAACAGGAATCCACCGGGACGGAAACCCCTGGCGAGTGATGGTCGACCATCAGATGAACACAGATTAGCGCCGATAAGGCATTTGCTCGAGCCGTCAAATTTTTGAATGGACCAATTGGTGGCCTCGAGCGCCCGGCCTCTGGTATCCTGTAGGGGTAAGTGGGCGACTAGCTCAGTTGGGAGAGCACCGCGTTCGCAATGCGGGGGTCGGGGGTTCAAATCCCCCGTCGTCCACCACTTCCCGGTTGTGGGCATCGTCACTACGATCCCGCTGACCCTTAGATCCGTCCCCGGAGATGCTGTAAACTGCTAATTCCATGCAACGCGGGTTGATGAATCTGCTGAAGCGGCTCGGCCTTGGGCTCGGCGGAGTCGTGGCAGCGACCCTGCTAACTCTGGTGTTATACCGGTTCCATGTTCCAGCGCTCGCCCGCATTGTGCCTTTCCTGTTTCTCTTTGCGGTCCTCGCCTCTTCCTGGGCTGGCGGCTACGTGGCTGGAATTGCCTCAGTTCTGTTCGCGGTACTGATCACTGCTATCCTCACGAAAAAGCCCTTAAACTCCTCACCAATCGAATACTATCGGGGCGCTTTGCTGCTCCTGCTGTCGTGTGCCGTTAGCTGGATCGAAGTGCATCGTCGCGGTCTCGAATCCGACCTTCGCGCGGGCGTCGAACAAAAGACGACCGAACTCAAAGCTGCCGTCGAAAACCTGGAGCGCGAGGTGCGCGAACGCAAAATCGCTGAAGACGAAATCCGGCGACTGAACCGTCTGCTGGAGCGCCGCGTCGACGAGCGCACCCGCCAACTCGAAGTCTCCAACATGGAACTGGAGAGCTTCTCATACTCCGTCTCGCACGACCTGCGCGCGCCGTTGCGCAGTATCGACGGGTTCAGCCGCATTCTGCTGGGAACTTGCGAGGCCAAATTCGATGATGACGAGAAGGCCCTTTTCCGGCGCATTCTCTCCGCGACCACGCGCATGAATGAATTGATCGACGATCTGCTCAATCTCTCTCGGGTGACCCGAACCTCCATGAGATCGGAACCCGTCGATCTTTCGGGCCTCGCCAACCACGTTGCCGGCGAGTTGCGCAACGACCATCCGGAATCCAAAGCCCGATTCATCATCCAGCCCGGACTGGTCGCTGCCTGCGACAGTCGTCTGGTCGAAGTGGTCCTTCAAAACCTGCTGGAGAACGCCTGGAAGTTCAGTTGCCAATCACCCGACCCTTGCATCGAATTCGGCTCGACGTCTATGAATGGAGAGAGCGTGCTGTTCGTGCGGGACAACGGCGCCGGATTCGACCCGGCTTACAAGAGCAAACTGTTCTCCCCTTTTCAACGCCTGCATCGCCAGGAAGAGTTCCCCGGGAACGGCATTGGGCTGGCTACCGTTTCGCGCATCGTGCACCGCCATGGCGGATGGATCACGGGCGAATCCCAGCTGGGCAAAGGCGCCACTTTCTTTTTCACCCTCACAAGTTCGACGCCAGGGCTGCCGTTGGAAACTACAGCCTATTTTCCGGACGGACTAAGTCCCGAAGTGGCGGATTCGTCTTCCGTACGAGAAGTACCGGGGCCCCCTTCCACACAATCAGCCGTGACGTAGCTCGCGTGTGCGTTCTTTTTGATTGGCAGTTCGGGCACAAGCATGAGCTACCGCTGAACCTCCCCCTTTTGTCAGGCGGAACGGCAGACGGCTGCGCAGGCTGCAGACCACAAAAACGATTGGTCCGCCGCACGAGGGAAAGGCCAAACTCCCAGGGCTGCTTCGCAAGAGGGGAACAGGCTGAAGCCTGTGATGCGAGAGTGCTACCGCCCCGACGAACCAAATCCGCCGGTGCCGCGGTCTGAACTTCCGAGTTCCTCCTCCGCCCATTCAACGGCGATATAGCTTGCGATCACCATCTGCGCAATCCGGTCGCCGCGCTCGATCTGATACGGCGCTCTGCCCAGATTCAACAGAATCACCCGAATCTCACCGCGATATCCGGGATCGATGGTTGCGGGACTATTGGGCAACGTAATGGCATGCTTCAGCGCCAAGCCGCTGCGCGGCCGGATTTGCGCCTCGTAGCCCGAGGGGAGTTCGATAGCGATCCCTGTCGGCACCATGGCCGGAACTCCAGGCAGCAGCGTAACCGGCTCTACGGCGCGCAGGTCCATCCCCGCGTCTTCCCCCGGACCGTGCGCGTAGGAAGGAAGTTCCGCATCGGGATGCAGACGTTGCACTTTGAGTCTCATTCGAACGATCATAACCTTTGGCGGATAATCTGACCGTAAAACCAAAACGGGTGATCACGGTGGCTCCCATGCCGCCCGAGAAATGCGCGTACGCGCTGGCTCGCTACAGTCGCTCTCCCGATTCCATCCGGCAGTCCCTCGAATGGGTCCGGACCCACAACACGCAGCAGTTTCTCGAACACTACTATTTCCAGTACGGCCACGCGTCCATCGCCGACCTGGGCCACGCCGTCCTGTGCTTCGAAGGTATTTCGGAACTGGCGGCCAGCGAGGCGGAAGACGAAGCGCTTTGGGACGGCCAGGCCAAGTCGTCGCGCTATCAGGATTTCTCCACTGCGGGATTCATCACGCCGCCGGAATTCGATTCGTCGCAGGCAGAGCTTTACCGGGGTGAAGGCCAACGCCTGCTGGCAGCCTATACGGAGACGCAGCGCCAAGTGGCCGCGCACCTCACGGAGAAGCTTCCGCGTCCGGCCGAGATGAAGCCCGACGCCTACGCCCGCAATATCGCCGCGCGCGCGTTCGACGTCGCCCGATACCTGCTGTTCTGGGGTATCCCCACCAATGTCGGTCAGGTGACCAGCATCCGTACGCTCGAAAAACAGATTCGCCGCCTGGGCGCGTCGGAGTACGCCGAAGTGCGTGAACTCGGCTCGGAGATCGCTGAGAGTTGTGCCCAACCGCCCGAGTGCCTGTGGCCCGGGAGTTCAAGCGGTGACACTACACGCGAGCCGCTCGCGCCGACGCTTGCCCGTCACGCCGATCCCGACTCCTATCTGCGGCAGTCACGCGAAGATCTGCGCGCCTGGGCCGCGGCGAATTTAGGAACGGGTGCGCAGCGGGAAGCCGGACGGGTGGAACTGGTCCGGCCGCGCGACTCCATTGCTGAGATTGTCGCCACGCTGCTTTATCCGGTGACGGACTGGCCTTTCGCCGATCTCTACGAATGCGCCCGCTACTGGAGCCGTGCGCACCAGATGGAAGTGATCGATCTGGCGCTGAAGTCGCGCGGGCGACGTGACGACCTGTTGCGGGGCTTCCGCGGGGGCCAGTACTGCTTTGACATGGTGATCGACATCGGAGCGTATCGCGACATGCACCGCCATCGCCGCTGCCATCAGTATCGACAGGAGTACTCGGGCAACCTGGGCTTCGACGTTCCCGAGGCGCTGACTCCATCGGGTGCCGAGGCGTCGTATCGGGAGGCTATGGAGGGTGCGCTAGCTACCATGCGTCAACTGCCGGCCCCGGGAGCGCATTATCTGCTGCCCTTCGGCGCGCGCTCGCGCTTTCTTTTCAAGATGGATTTTGCAGAGGTGGAATACATCTCACGGGTGCGCAGCGGCGTAAAGGGCCACTTCAGTTACCGTGATGTCGCCTGGCGGATGAAGCAGCGCGTCGAGGAGGTCGAGCCGGAGTTGGGAAGGTTAATTGATGCGACTCCGCCGTGGGTGGAGGACCCGTTAAAGCGGTAAGCAGCCGCCCGGCTGCGTCCAATTCTGTAGCCAGGATTGGAGGCCCAACAAGGCGCGACCTTGGGGGAGCGCTTACTTTTGCTTAAGCTCGGCCTTCAACTGCAGGAAAGCCGTCTCCTCGAAAGTGACTTTCACGCGCTCTTTAGGCGATGCGACGGTCGCGTTTGCGCCCTCATTACGCGTCACGCGTCCCAGCATATCGCTCGCCTCCTGGTCTTGCGGATTGCGCTCCAGCACGGCCGTGAACTTTTCTTTCGCGGCCGCAAACTGCCCCTGTTTCCAGAGCAGCAGCCCCACATTAAACCAGTAGTCCGGATCCGCATTATCGCCGTCGAGCGCCTTCCGGAAATTTTCAAGCGCATCCGCCTTGTCCAGCCGGGCCTCCGCGGCGCCCAGATCATTGAAAACTTCGTTGAGCGGGACCGACTCAGAGACCGTCTGGAACTGCTTGATCGCCGATTCGTAATCGCCCTGGTAAAAGCGGCATAAACCCAAAAAGAACATCGCCTCCATGTAATGCGAGTCGGTGCTGGCTACCTTGGCAAACCACAGCGACGAATCGCGATACTGCTTCTTCCCGAAGTACAACCGGCCGAGTTGAAACGCCGGCTCGGAGTAGTGCTCGTCGATTTTGGTAGCCTGCGTGAACAGCTTGATCTTCGCGTCATCCGAAGGTGTGATCAGTCCCCGGATATAGCTTTCGAGAGCATCCACCCGAACCGGCGGGCGCGTCCGCATGAACTCGGCTTCGGTAATCGACGACTTCGGGGCCAGGTAGTGCAATACGAGCCACGCTACCTTGGTTTGCAGGATACTTAAGTCCGTCATCGGACCTTCCGCAGTAAACGTCGGACCCAGCCGCAGATGCTTCAGATCGATAATGAAGCCTGTCAGCCGCAGGGTGCCATGGATGGCTGCATTGGGATCTATGGCCGCCGGCGTAGTTGGCGTAGATGCCGCTGGACCTGCCGGAACAGGTGGCGGGGCCGCATCGACCGGAGTCGCGGCGTTGGGACCCGCGGCGGGCGTCAGTTCATATTGGCCGAAAATTACCTCAGAAGCGTCCAGCGATTGGCCGATTTTGAAAATAGTCGCGCGCGTCAGGATGGCGGTAGGGCGAATTGAGAGACGGCGGTAAACCTCAGTCCGCTCCTCGCGCGATACCAGCAGGAGGCCTTCCGATGCCAGCGATTCCCGGATGCGCTCGGCGACGCTTTCGCCGATCCAGTCCAGGTTTGCCGACTTCGTGTAGTTGAATAAAGGTAGAACGGCGGCGCTATCCGCCATGAGAGGCCGCAGGCTCAGGAACAGGGCGGCCCAAACAAGAATACGATGCACTGTCACCATTTTACCGGGTGTAGCGGAAGTGCGTTGCGCCTGGGGGGAAATCCCATTGCAGCCCTTGCTTTCCTCTCCGGATTGCGATAGAGTTATCGTTTACTTTCGGCTAAGGCGATCCGCCTTCGGCACCTGACATCATGAAAGCTCTCATCATCCGGAAACCCGGGGAAATCTCTGTCGGCAGCACCGCGGAGCCCGCCCCCAAGTCAGGCGAAGTCCTGCTGCGCGTGCGCATGATCGGCCTCTGCGGCTCGGACCTCAACACTTACCGTGGCAAAAACCCCATGGTGTCTTTCCCGCGCATCCCGGGACACGAAATCGCCGCGACCGTTGAAGAGGTGAAGGACCCCGCAAGCACTTTGCAGGCCGGCATGGCCGTCACGCTCTCGCCATACACCAGTTGTGGCCTGTGCGCAGCCTGCCTCCGCGGGCGTGTCAACGCCTGCAAATCCAACCAGACGCTGGGGGTTCAGCGCGATGGGGGATTGACCGATTTCATCTCTGTCCCGACGCCCAAGATATTCGTCGCGGAAGGACTCAATCTGGAAGAACTGTGCATCGTCGAGCCGTTGACGGTCGGCTTCCACGCGGTGGCTCGAGGACGCATCACCGCGAAGGATACCGTCGCGATCTTCGGCTGCGGCGGAGTGGGACTCGGGGCCGTTGCCGCGTCGGCTTTCCGCAATGCCCAGACCATCGCAATCGATGTCGACGACGCCAAACTCCGTATCGCCAGAGAGGCTGGCGCGACCCACACCATTAACGACAGTACCGAACCCTTGCATGAAAGGTTGCAGGAACTGACAGGCGGTCATGGTCCGGACGTAGTAATCGAAGCCGTCGGACTCCCTGCCACGTTTACGGCTGCGGTGGAAGAGGTTGCGTTTACAGGACGCGTCGTCTACATCGGTTATGCCAAGGATCTGGTCAGCTACGAGACGCGCCTCTTCGTCCAAAAGGAGCTCGATATTCTCGGCTCGCGGAATGCGCTGCCGGAAGATTTCGCCGAGGTCATCCGGATGCTGCAGCAGCACCGCTTCCCGGTGAAGAGCGCCATCACCCGGGTGGTGCCGTTTGACGATGCACCGGCGGCGTTCACGGAGTGGAGCGGTAACCCGGCGGCTGTCAGCAAGATTATGATTCGGGTGAATTAGAGGTATCGCACAACAACACTGAACGGCCGGCAACCTTGAAGCCTGAAATCGTCGCGCGTCAGATGACGCGGCGGATGTGCATCCCAAAACCTGTTACCCTGACAAGGCAGCCCGGTGGATTTAGCAACCGCCGGACGGCAAAAATCGAAAGGAATTCTTATGTCTATTCAAGCGGAAGCGGATCTGATTCTCAAGCTTTACGAATTGCGCCGGGAGCCCACCATGCGCGCGGCGCGGGACTGGTTTTTCCAGCACTTCAATCCGGAATCGCTAGCCGACCTCAACGCAGCCATGTTCAGCGAGCACAGCGGCCACGTGCGTATGGTCATGTCTTATTGGGATATGGCCGCGGCGCTGGTCAACCACGGGGCCATCAGCCTCGAGCTTTTCAACGACACCAACGGCGAGCATATTGGAGTCTTCTCCAAACTCGAGCCGCTCCTCGGAGAGGTCCGGGCTGCATATGGGCCGCAATTCTGCGCGAACCTGGAAAAGCTGATCGACTCGACACCTGAAGGACGCCAAAAAGTCGCACGGATGCGGGAGCAGTACAAGGCTATCCGGGCACAACTTTCGCAGCAAGCCCAGGCTGCGGGCAAGGGCTAACGCTACCCGGCCGGCCAAAGGCCCGCTCCGACTAGCGGCCGAAAAGACGGCTGCTGCGTAACCGGGCAGACCACACAAGAGGATGGTCTGCCCCAACACTCTTTCACAGATTCGGATATCGGATATCGGATAGCGCCCGCAATCCCCGTTGGGGTTGCCCAGCGCTGCCCGGAACCCGCGGAACATTCAGTTGTCGGGACGCTTCCTGTTTTGACCGCTGCAGATTTCAGGCAAGCTGCAGCCGGCAACGACCTGAGGGGTGCGCCGGTTTCTTTTGGGTTCGTGCGTTATCTCTCCGCCGGAGCCTGGCAGAACATCTAAAGTCCGCGACACACTGTAAGATGATAGTTCGCCCATGAAGCTGAATAGCTATACCATCACGCAGGGGCGTGACCGCGCACCGGCGCGCAGTTACCTGAAGGCCATCGGGTTTACAGACGACGATCTGAAAAAGCCCATCATCGGCATCGCCAATACCTGGACCGAGACCATGAACTGCAACTACAAGTTGCGGGACCTGGCGGTGCATGTGAAGGCTGGAATCCGCGCGGCCGGCGGCACACCCATGGAGTTCAATACCATCGCCATCAGCGACGGCATCACCATGGGCACCGAGGGTATGAAAGCCTCGCTGGTAAGCCGCGAGGTGATCGCCGATTCCATCGAACTGGTCGCGCGCGGGCACATGTTCGACGGCATCGTCGCGCTGGTGGCCTGTGACAAGACCATCCCCGGCGCCGCGATGGCGCTGTTGCGGCTGAATACTCCCGGAGTCGTGCTGTACGGCGGGTCGATCCTGCCGGGCCGTTACAAAGACCGCGACATCACCATTCAGGATGTATTCGAAGCGGTCGGCGCGGTGGCTGCCGGTAAGATCACGGACGAGGAGTTGCTCGACATCGAGAATCATGCCTGCCCGGGCGCGGGCGCATGCGGCGGACAGTTCACCGCCAATACCATGGCCACGGTCATGGAACTTATCGGTATGTCCCCGATGGGCACGGCGTCCATCCCTCAGGTCGATCAGCGCAAGGAGGCGGTGGCCTACCGGTGCGGCGAAATCATCCTGGATTGCGTGCGGCAGGACCGCAAGCCGCGCGATTTCGTCACGCGCAAAGCTTTCGAAAATGCCATCGCGGGCGTCGCGGCCACGGGCGGATCGACGAACGCCGTTCTGCACCTTCTGGCTATGGCGCGGGAAGCCGGCGTGCCGCTGGCGCTCGAAGATTTCCAGAAGATCAGTAACCGGACTCCGTTATTTGTCGATCTGAAGCCCGGCGGCAAATATGTCGCGGTCGACGTCGATAAGGCCGGCGGTATCCCGGTCATCGCGCACCGGCTGGTGGAAGGCAACCTGGTCGACGGCTCGGCAATGACGTGCACAGGCCGCACTTTTGCGGAAGAAGCCGCCGACGCGCGCGAGACCCCTGGTCAGGACGTCATTCGCCGGCTCGATCAGCCCCTCAAGCCGACGGGCGGCCTCGGGATTCTGCGCGGTACCCTGGCGCCCGACGGGTGCGTAATCAAACTTTCCGGACATGACAAGCGGCAGCATCGCGGACCCGCTCGGGTTTTCAATCGAGAGGAGGATGCCATGGCAGCGGTCCAGAGCGGCAGAATCCACCCGGGCGACGTGGTGGTAATCCGCTATGAAGGACCGCGCGGTGGCCCCGGGATGCGCGAGATGTTGGGGGTCACCGGCGCGATTGTCGGGGCCGGCCTCTCGGAATCAGTCGCGCTGGTCACTGACGGCCGTTTCAGTGGCGCAACCCATGGCTTTATGATCGCTCACGTGGCGCCGGAAGCCCAGAACGGCGGACCCATCGGCGCGCTGAACGAGGGCGACTTCATTAATATCGACGTGGATCGCGGCACCATAGACATCGAGATCCACGCGGAAGATCTCATCCGGCGGCTCAAGAACTGGAAGGCTCCCGAATTGCGCTACACGTGGGGAGTCTTCGCCAAATATTGCGCCCTGGTACGATCTGCATCGGAAGGGGCGGTTACCTCGCGGTAGGCGCACCGACCACAAAATGCGAATTCTATTTATAGGCGATATCTTTGCGTCTTACGGCCGGCGCGTCGTCGCCGATCATCTGGCTGATATCCAGGCGAGCCAGGCAATTGACCTGACGATTGCCAACGGAGAAAACTCCGCGGGGGGATTCGGCATTACGCCCTCGGTGGCCGAAGAGCTTTTCGGGCTCGGCATCGATGTGATCACCACCGGCAACCATATATGGGATAAGAAAGATATCTACGATTATTTCGCCAGACGGCCCGAATTGATCCGCCCGGCGAATTACCCGGAAGGCTGTCCGGGGCACGGATTGTACATCGCGCGAACGAAACGGGATCTACCGGTTGCGGTAATCAATTTGCAGGGCAGGACCTACATGCCCGGCACCGACTGTCCGTTCCGCAAGGCCGATGCGATTCTGGAAAGCCTGGACCCGGCGGTGCGGATCCGCTTCGTCGATTTCCACGCCGAGGTCACGAGTGAGAAGACTGCCATGGGATGGTATCTCGACGGTCGCGTGTCGGCGGTGATCGGGACGCATACGCACATTCCAACGGCCGACACACGGATATTGACGGGAGGGACCGCCTATCAGACGGATTGCGGGATGACGGGAGCATATGAGTCGGTCATCGGCGTCGATCGCGACCTGATCATCCGGCGATTCCTGACAGCGCTGCCGGCGCGGATGGAGCCAGCGACCCGCGGTATCGAGTTGCACTCGGTAATCATCGAGGTGGATGAGGGGACCGGTAAGGCCGTATCCATACGCCGGCACACCGTGCGCGGAGACTAGAAAAGAGAACCGGCCGATGCGATCGTGAGACGGAAACTTTTACCGGACCGGGACAATAGGGGAGCGGCCGGCAGTCGCGCCCTGTAAACAGGGTATAAAGAATGGGGACCCCCAGCTTCGATGTTCGAAGGCCATCTCTTCAATCCGGCGATGCAAGGAGCGGCGCCAGCGCTGATCCAGACCTTTGGCACCCTGTTATTCTGCGCGGTTTTTCTCTTCCTGTGGCGCCAGTCAGGTGTCATCTATTTCAGATTCTGGAGCCTGGCATGGGCGATCGAGTCACTGGCGTTAATTTCGAGCCCCCAATGGAGCGGATCGATTATCTTGATTTGGTTGCGGGCTCTGCTCGAGATCGCCTTCGCGCTCTCGTTGCTGTTTGCAGCGCAGTCGGCCGCCTCCACGATGGCATGGGGATTCCGCAGGTCGCTGCGGTCGATGCTGCTGGTCCCCGCCTTGCTGCTGGTAGTCTACGGGATCGCCTGGCGGATTTCCCTACTGCGGTTCCGTGGGCTGCACGCCGGTGTTCTGGCGCTGATTTACGGATACAGCTTCTTTAGAATCGGCCTGGGGACGAGTTCGAAGGAGGGCATTGGAGGGAAGATGCTGCGCTTCACGCTGGCGTGTCTTTGTCTCCAGTATGCGGGACGTGCATTGGCGTATATTTACGCGGCGCCGGAAGGGCAGGCGACATGGTTGGTGCCCCTCGAATGGATCAGCGTTTACGATCTGATCGCGCAAACGCTGTTGGCCTTCTCGGCGATGGCGATGTGGATCCAGACCCAGCAGGAGAGCATTGCCCAGCTTCGCTCGGAACTGGACTTGCTGGAGAAATCCGCGACCGGAACTTCCGAGTTGGATCATCTCACAGGTTTGCAAAATCGCATGGCGCTCGAACGCCATCTGGACGAGAGGTTCATTGGCGTAGTCGCGGTTTGCGATCTGGATTATTTCAAGGAGATCAACGACCGCTTCGGCCACCTGGTCGGCGACGAGGTACTGCGCAGCGTCGGGCACCTGATCCGCAAATCGATCCGGGTGGAGGACGAGGCGTTCCGGTGGGGCGGCGACGAATTCGTGGTTTTGTTCAGGAACCAGCATCTGGAAGTCGCGCAGGCGCGACTGGCGGCGCTCGAAGTTCGCCTCACTGCCTATCGGATTCGCGGCTATGGGCTATTTCCCCTGGGGCTGAGTTGGGGCGCCGCGGAAGGCGACGGCCGCACCTTGCAGCCGATTCTCGAGGAAGCCGATCTGCAGATGTATCAGTATAAACGCCGCACTCACGCCAAAGACAGATAACGCTCTACAAGTCCAGTTCCCAGAACTGCCCTACGAGATCGTGACCGAAGCTGTGATGCTTCTCTTCGGTGACCAGACGGAACCCGGCCCGTTCGTAGATCTTGCGGGCCGCATACAGCATGTCGTTGGTCCACAAAGTCAGCTTGCGATAACCGGATTGGCGGGCAAACACGATGCACTCCTGAACGAGTTTCGTGCCGATCGCGAGTCGCCTGGCGGACGGCTCGACCAGCAACAGTCGCAGTTTGCCCAGGGTCTCCGACTCTTTGACGAGCAACACACACCCCACCCTTTCGCCATGGCGCTCGGCGATCCAGCATCGTTCGCGCTCTTCGTCGAAATCAGTCAAAAACTTCCCGGCGATTTCCGCCACCAAACCCTCGAAGGTCGCGTCCCAGCCATGTTCCTGCGCGTACAGCTCACCGTGGCGCGCCACCACCCAACCGAGATCGCCTGGCCGGTGACGGCGCAAAACCACCGTCGTCCCGGCTTCCGCCGGCGAATCGAGCAAGCGCCGGATCGTGGTCATGGCTTCGAGCAGGCGTCGCTGCTCGGTAGCGCTCAGGCCCTCCAGCATTTCGCCAATCTCGGTTCGCGAGCCCGTATTCAGGCGTTCAAAGACGGCCTGTCCAAGGCGAGTCAACGACAAGTGACTCACGCGGCGGTCGTCTTTGGACTTCGCACGCTTGACCAACCGGCGCCGTTCGAAGCTCTTCAGCAGACGGCTGAGATACCCGGGATCGAGGCCCAGTTCAGTCACCAGGCTCGCCGACCTGGTGCCCGGCTGCCTGCCAATTTCAAACAGGACGCGCGCCTGAGTCAACGAGAAAGGAGTATTGAGAAGCCCTTCGCGAAGTAACCCGATGCGCTTGGTATAAAAACGATTGAAGCTGCGTACCAGCTCAATGTTCCCTTCGGCGACGGCCACACGGTTATTGTTGCCGAATAGTTGACTGGAGTCAATTATTTAGCCGCCCAGACGAGTCTGCATCGGTTCACCACGGCAGCACGTGATCGGCGGCTAACCATCGGTGCCACTCCACCCGCAGCACGCGCGCCCGCACGGCCGGGTCCTGACCCAGCAACAATTGCGCTTCCTCCATAGGAATCGCTTTAAAAATTACCAGCCCGGCCAACTCGTCAGGCGTATCCACGTTACCCGCGGCCCCCAGTTTGCCCTGCTGCCGCAATTGCTCGATGTAGCGTTCATGGGCGGCCAGCACCGGATCCTTAGACGCCCAGGCAGAACCGTGATAGAGCATACCCAGAGGGTGGAACTGTGTATTCTCGGGCATGTTGGGATCCTGCTGATGGAGCCGGACGTACTCGTCGCCGATTCCCGGAGGTCCTTGCCACGCATAGACATCGACGGTGTTGCGACGTTTCAGAACGGTAGGGTCGTGCACCGCGATTTGCCGCGCCTCTCTAAGAGAGTCAACCTTAAGTATCATGACCGCGCTGATGGTGGTCGGGGTGTCGTCAAACGGCCCGGACGCGACCAGATCGCCATCCTGCTCCAACTGGCGAAGGTTGGACTCACGCGCCGACTGCAGGCGCCTCGCCTCAGACTTTGAGACCGCTTTACGGGTCGGATCCGGACGCAGGAACGCTACATAATAGGAGCCGGTTTGGGCCTGCAGAGTGAACGCTGCCAAAACCATGGCCAAAAGCTTGCATCTAAATGACATCATCCAATTCCCATGCGCAGGGACACTACGAAAGTATACCGAAATGTGCGGCCGTGTCGCCCGCGCCCACCGCGCTATTTTTTCTGGTCCGAATCTCCGGCTAACAGTTCACTCCACATGTCGCCCTGTTCTTTCCATTCGGGATTCTCCAGACCCGAGATCTGCAGCTCCGGGACATTCAGCTTGCCGTGTCCGTAGATACAGATGTATTCGACTTCCGGACGCCCGAACTGCAGCATGCGGCTCCACGATCCTCTTTCGATCGGCATACGCAGCCGCCTGAGACAGACGCGGCAGCGGTAACGTTGGTCGAGGACGGAGAGATAAAGCAACCCGGCGAGCCCAAGGAACAACAGGCCGACCAGCGACGTGTAGAGCCCGTCCCAGAAGAATATGGCCCAATTGATCGCCGGGATCGGATAGCGGGGGGTCCAGGAGTAATTGATCTCGCACAGAAACACCGCGGCGATGGCGCAGCTCAGTGCCAGCTTGATCACCAGATAGCCCCAGTACCGCACATTTTGTTTGACTCTGTCACGCATCGGTTAGTTCCCCGAGCCCTTCACTATTTCCGCCTCACCGTCGATCTTGCGACCGGCAGTGAGCGGTCTGCCAAACCCGTTCAATGCCGAAATAGATTCTTCCCGAGAAATATGAGATTCGCCGGACGCTCCGCCAGACGCCTCATAAAGTACGGATACCACGCTTCGCCATATGGAATGTAAAGACGCAGCCGGTAGCCGTCTGTCACCAGCTTACGCTGCAGGTCGCGTCGGATTCCGTAGAGCATCTGGAACTCGAACCGGTCCGCGGAAATCGAGTTTCGGCGGCAGTCGGAAATCACCTGGCGGATAATGGCTTCGTCATGGGTCGCGATCGCGGGATAATTCCCCTCGGCGAGTAATACGCGAGCCAGCTTCAGATAGTTCCGGTCGACATCGCCCTTATGTGGGAACGCCACCTCGGAAGGCTCGAGATACGCTCCCTTGCACAGACGCACGCGAATGCGCCGGGCATTCAATCGCTCGATATCCCGGGCGCTGCGATAAAGGTACGCCTGAATGACCGTCCCGCAAGAGCCGTAATGTGCATGAAGATCCTCCACCAGTCGCAAGGTGCGATCGGTGTACGCGCTCGATTCCATATCGACACGCACAAAAGAGTTTCTCTCCGCGGCATACGTTACCAAAGCGCAGACGTTTTTGCGGCACGCATCCTCATCAACGTCGATGCCGAACTGCGTCAGCTTCAAAGACACGTTACTCTCGATGCCGTTTGCCAGAATCGCGCCGAGCGCGCGGATGTAGGCATTCCGGCATTGCACGGCCTCGGCGATAGTCCCGACATTTTCGCCCAGGTAGTCGAGAGTCGCGGAAATCCCTTCGCCGTTGACTCGCCGGCAAACGCGCAAGGCGTCATCCATACTGGCGCCGGCAACGAAACGAGAGGCGAGCCGCTGCGCGATCAGGGACGTCTCCATCCAGCGCCGCAACCGCCGCTCGCGGGATAGAAACAGCAGCAAATTGCGCAACATGCCGTCACTTTTATTTTAGGACGGCCAGACCAACGAAGATTTTACTTCTCCGTGCGATGGTACGTTTTTTCATCGTCGACACCGAATCCTTCGCCGCGATCCATTTGTTCGAAATCGCTGGTCGGATCAAGGACCGGTTCGGGCTCCGGGTAGCGTTCCAGTGTTCGATAGCTGAACGTTTTCAATTTCGGGAGCGTGGCAGGCTGATCTTCTATCTGGTTCGGCATAAAGCCTCCCATCCCCATAGTACATCCGTAAGCGGAGAGAGGCGCTGCGATTCTGCAGGCTCAACCTCATTTCTCCGTGCGATGATAGGTTTTTTCGTCGTCTACCCCCATTCCTTCGCCGCGATCCACTTCTTCGAAGCCGCACGTCGGATCGAGGATCGGTTCGACCTCCGGGTAGCGTTCCTGCGTATGACTGCTGAAGGGCATCTTCCTTTTATTCTTGTCCGACTGATCGTTCTTCTCATTTGGCATAGGGAGCCTCCCTGGGCCGATCCGCACGTCGATAGCCATGCCAAGGCCGCTACAATAGCAAAGGTGCCAGCCCCAACGCTCCGAGAGCACGTGCGATCTCATACGGCGACGCTTCTGCGCCGCATGGCCTTTCAGGTACGGCAGGCGACCATTCGCACCGATGCGGATGCGGTACATGATCTACGAGTCTCGATACGCCGGTTGCGCGAATGCCTACGAACTTTTGCGAACATGTACCCGACAGGGCCGCGCAAGAAGGTTCGCAAAAAACTTCGCAAGCTCATGAAGTACGCCGAACGGGTGCGTTCGGCCGATATCGCGATCGAGCTTCTGGAGGACGCAAGGCTCAGGGAAACCGATACCCTGGTGCTCGAAATCCGCTCACAGCGCGATTACTATCGCGCGGAGTTGCATGAAGAGTTGACCGCCCTCGCAGGTCATCCCTACACCAAGACGTGGCGCGCAGGACTGGGCTTATGAAGCGTCCCGTCAAGCAGGGCGCTGCTGCCTGGAGGCCCTCCGAACTGGCCGCACTGAATGCCCGCCGCGTGCTGCCGAAACTGCTGCACGATTACTTCACTTCCGGCCGCAAACTGAACTCCGCCTCCAGCGCTAAGGCTATGCACGGCTTTCGCCTCGCGACCAAACATCTGCGCTACACCCTGGAAGCATTCGTCCCGGTGTACGGTCCCGGCCTGATGCGTAGGATCGACAGCCTGCGTCCGATCCAGAACGCGCTGGGTGAGTTGAACGATTGCGAAGTCCTGCTGGCCGATTTGCATGACAAGCTGACACACGCGGTGCGAGCCCACATTAAAAAAAGGGCCGGCGAGAAACACAAAGAGTTCCTGCGATACTGGCGGGAGAAGTTCGATTCGGCAGATGAGGACAAGAAATGGGAGCAGTATCTGACACGTGCCACACGACTGACGCCGGCCAAATGAAACCGCTTCTGGTCTTCGATCTCGACGGAACTTTAATCGACTCTCGACTCGATCTGGCCAACTCGGTGAATGCCACCCGCGACTCTCTTGGCATGCCGCCAATCAGCAATGAGACGGTGTACTCGTATGTAGGCAACGGCGTACCCGTATTGATCAAGCGCTCGTTGGGAGAAGGCACCTCGGAGGAAACCCTGGCGGCCGCGCAACGGTTTTTCCTCGATTATTACCGCAAGCACATGCTGGACTTTACGACGCTCTATCCCGGCACCGCGGAAGCCCTGGCGACTCTTGCCGGCGCGGGCATGAAGCTTGCGGTCCTGACTAATAAACCGGTGCGCTTCAGTCAGGCTATCGTCGAAGGTCTGGGGATCGCGCCGTTCTTTTTGCACGTGTACGGCGGCAATAGCTTCGAGCAGAAGAAACCGCATCCCATGGGCATCGAAACGTTGATGACGGAGTGCGGCGCCGGCCGCGAAAACACAGTAATGATCGGCGACAGTTCGGTCGACGTGCAGACCGCGCGCAATGCTGCGGTGCACGCTTGGGGCGTGAGTTACGGATTCCAGCCGGAATCGCTCATCGCGGAGCCGCCGGACTGGATGGCGCACTCCATGGCCGAGGTCGCGGAGAAGGCGCTCAGCACGCCGCTCTGATGTCGTGTCTATTCTGTGAAATCGCCGCGGGCTCTCAGCCGGCGGAAATCATTTACCAGGACACCCACGCTGTAGCTTTCCTCGATCACCGGCCGTTATTTCCGGGCCACGTGCTCCTGATTCCACGCCGCCATGTCGTGACTCTGGCGGACTTACCTGCCGGCGATGTCGCGGCATTCTTTCAGACGGTGCAGAGATTGGAGACCGCCGTCGAGCGCGCGATGGAAGCCGAGGGGTCCTTCATCGCCATCAACAACATCGTCAGCCAAAGCGTTCCGCATCTGCATGTGCACATCGTTCCGCGGCGCAGGAAAGACGGCTTGAAAGGCTTCTTCTGGCCGCGCGCGCCTTATCGCGATGACGCGCACCGCAAAGAGACGGCCGACAAGATCCGTGCCGCGTTGCAACAAACATAAGACTTCAGAGAGTTGCACAATCGGTTATCCAACCGCTCCCTAACGGTCACGGCTCAGTAAGTACTAAGTACGTTGTTGTCTCTTCAGTCTGTGCCGTACCGCGCCTCCCCAACATTCTGATATCATTTTCAGACGCCATGTGGCAGCATAACTACACACCCATCGGCGGCAGCCTTGCGCTTTCCGCGCTGGGAGCCGCATTTCCTATCTTTGTTCTTTTGTTGTTGATCGGCATTCTCGGCAAACCCGCCTGGATGGCGGCACTGTCCGGACTGGGAGCGGCCATCCTGGTGGCGCTCATCGAATTCGGGATGCCGGTCAAACATCTTATTGCGTCCATCGGCTACGGCGCGGCGTTCGGCCTGTTTCCTATCGGCTGGATTGTGTTTTCCGCCATCCTGCTCTACAACATCACCGTCGAAATGGGCAAGTTCGAGATTGTGAAAAAGTCGGTCGGCAACCTCACCGAAGACCGGCGTCTACAAGCGTTGCTGATCGCTTTCGCGTTCGGGGCGTTCCTCGAAGGCGCTGCGGGATTCGGTACACCGGTCGCTGTCGCCGCCGCTATGATGACGGGACTCGGCTTCAGCCCCTTCTACGCCGCGGCGATCTGCCTCCTGGCCAATACCGCGCCGGTGGCGTTCGGCTCCATCGGGATACCTTTGACCACGCTCGCCGGGATCACCTCGCTGCCGCTCGACCGTTTGAGCGCAGGGGTGGGCCGCATCTGCTCGCCGGTTGCGCTGATCATTCCCGCGTATCTTGTGATGGTCATGGGCGGCTGGAAGGCCTTGAAGGGTGTGCTGCCCGCCGCCATTATTTGCGGCGTGACATTCGCCGGTACCGAATTCGCGGTATCAAACTTCATCGGACCGGAGTTGTCCGCCATCGGCGCGTCGCTCGCCGGCATCGTCTCACTGGTAATTCTGATGCGCGTCTGGAAACCCAAAGACAATTTCGTCCTCGAAGGTTGCACGCCGCAGTCGAAACACGAGCATATTCCGCTTGGCGAAGCCATCATGGCGTGGATTCCTTATATCTTGCTCGTGGTCTGCGTACTGGCCTGGGGATACAAACCGCTGCAAGCGCATCTAAACTCCGTGAATATCGTATTCCCCTGGCCGGGCTTGCATAACCTGGTGCAGCGCATGCCGCCTGCCGTGAACCAGCCTAGCCCCTACGGCGCGATCTACACGTGGAACTGGCTCTCCGCGGCCGGAACTTCCTGCCTGATCGCTGGTATCCTTACCGCGCTGGTGCTGCGAATGTCGCCGTCACGCTTCCTGCGCGTGCTCTTCAAAACGGTGCGGCAACTGCTACTCGCTGAACTGACTATCGCGACGGTGCTGGCGGTCGCGTTCCTGATGAACTACTGCGGCGCGACCGCTACCATGGGGCTGGCCTTCGCGGCGACTGGCGCGATGTTCCCGTTCTTCAGCGCGCTGCTTGGCTGGACGGGTGTATTCCTCACCGGTAGCGATACGTCCGCCAATGCTCTGTTCGGCAACCTGCAAGTGGTGACGGCGCACAAACTGGGCATGAACCCGGTGCTGATGGCCGCGTCCAATTCGAGCGGCGGCGTGATGGGCAAAATGATCTCGCTGCAGAGCGTGGCTGTCGCAGCCGCGGCTACTTCCATGGCCTCCACTGGAGAGAGCCGCCTGTTCCGCTTCACTCTGAAGCATAGTGTTCTGCTAGCCTCCATCGTCGGACTGATCGTGGTGTTCTACGCGTACGTCGCGCCAAGGCTGCAGCCGTAACACAGACAACCGCTCCCTCGCGGTCGCAACTCGGCAGCAGATGCACATTCGCAGGGCCAAGGCTTCACATAGCTGCAATCCGGAAAGACGGCCGGTCCGCAGCCGGGCAGACCACAAAAGACCACCCCCACGATAACAGGCCGCCGGTTTTTCAAAGGGTTTCACCCGCGCCGCTCAGTAACTGCCCGCGCGTTTCCGGGCCGCGCATCCGTGAAACCACCTGTCCGCGGATGCGTCTTACACAGTAGAAGCCAATGACGAAACTCATCCTGAACGCGGCGGCGTTTCTAGCGCTCGGCATCGCGAACGCCTTCGCAGTAACCAGTGCATCGATCATTGTCACCGCGGAAGGTCCCAATTCGGCACCTGCTCCAACCCTTACTCTGCACGACGTAATCGCGCGCGTCAATAACCAGCCGAGCGGGGTCGTGACGTGGCATGCTCTGCGGGACGATCCGGCCGGCCTCGAGCTCTGGATCATGATCGACGATGGCACCGATTCGCGCATTGGCACCCAGTTTAATGACATCAAGAATTTCATTCGTCAACAGCCGCCCGAAGTCAAAGTAGCCATTGGCTACCTCCGCAACGGCAGCGTGGTGGCCGTGCAGAAGCCGACCAAGGATCGCGAGGCTGCGGTAAAGGCGATTCGGTTGCCCTACTCCATGCCGGGGATTTCGGCGAGTCCCTACATCGCGCTGGCGGACTTCCTGCATAAGCTACCGGCGCTGCCTGCGCAGCCTCGAGAGATCGTGCTCATCTCCAGCGGCATTGATCCCTACTACGGACCTGGACCCCAAAACCCTTATCTCGAAAATGCCTTCAACGACGCGCAAAAAGCCGGAGTCCTTATCTACTCGATTTACTACTCCAGCGCCGGGCGCGCTGCTCGCACTTATAGGCTCATCAATTGGGGACAAAACGACCTCTCTGAACTCAGCGAAGCGACCGGCGGCATGTTCTTCTGGCAGGGTAATTTCAATCCCGTTGCGTTGCAGCCTTTCTTCGACGAGATCAACCGCCGTTTCGCCGGACAATACGTCATGAGCCTGGACCTTCCCTCGCTGCACCGAGGTTTCGAGCGCCTCCATCTCAACGCGGAACCTCCGCCAATCAAACTGGTAGGTCCGACCCAAATCTACATCCCGTAACACAAAGACGGTCTAACCGCTCCCTCACGGGTCGCGGCTCAGTAACTGCTCTGTTTAAAAAATTCTCTTGACACGCGGCCCTTTTAGTACTAATTAATTAGTATGAGGCGCCGGAAAGCCACACTCACCGATCAGGAACTGGAGATCATGAAGATCGTCTGGGTCCTCGAAGAAGCGACTGTACGCGATGTGTACGAAAAATTACTCGCACACCGCAAGATCGCGTATACGACCGTAATGACCCTGATGAAGATCCTGGAAAACAAGGGTCATCTTAAGAAATCCAGCGCCGAGCGCGCCCACGTCTATCGCCCCTCACAACCCAAACAGCAGGTTATCGGAGGTATGGTGCGCGAGTTCGTAAACCGCGTTTTCAACGGCTCGGCCGAACCCCTCCTGCTGCACCTCGTCGAAGACGAAGGCCTCACCGAAAAAGAGTTGGCCGACCTCATACGACTGGCCAGAAAGAAGCCGAGACCATGAATCTCTACTGGAGCAATCTTCTCGCGTGGTGTGTGCAGATCGCGATCGTCATCGCGGCATGCATTCCCCTGCCCTGGCTGTTCCGCCTGCGCGTATCCCGTGGCCGGCTTTGGTACTGGCACTTGGTTCTGCTGATTTGCCTCGCCCTGCCGCTTCTGCAACCGTGGGCCAAACTTGCGCCCAGCACCTCCGACGTAGCCTTCACCACCGGCGCCTTCCGTCTCGCCGCCAATCCAGCCCCTGCGCGTTTCGTAATCACCTGGCCGATGGTCGCGCTCGCCCTGCTGTCTTCGGGAATCGGATTGCGCATCCTCCGGATTGGCCTGGGACTGCGCCGCCTGCGCCGCTATCGCGACGTCGCCGTCGATCTGCATCCAGCCGAAAGCTACGCTGGGATGCGACTCGCTATTGCCCCGGAAGCCAAAATCCTCATCTCTCGAAACATCGCGAGCCCCGTCACGTTCGGACTGCGTAGCCCGGTGATCCTGTTACCCGCCCGCTTCGCCGGCCTGTCTGTAGAAGAACGAGCCTCCATCGTCTGCCACGAACTCATCCACATCCGGCGGCACGACTGGGCGATCGCCATCGTCGAAGAACTGGTCCGGGCGATCTTCTGGTTTCATCCCGCCATCTGGTGGCTGCTGGGCCGGATTCAACTCACGCGCGAACAGGTGGTCGATCAGGAAGTAATCCGCTACACGGGCGACCCTAGTCCTTATCTCGACGCGCTGCTCGCCATTGCGTCGCTGCAACTCAGCGCGGACCTTGCGCCCGCGCCATTATTCCTTAAGAAACGCCATCTGCGCCAGCGGGTGGAATCCATCGTATCGGGAGTTACCATGACGAAACGCAACCTGCTCCTTCCCCTGGCCGCCGCTCTCGCGACGCTGCCTCTCGTAATCGGAATTGCCGCGTGGCAGTTCCCCCTTCGCGCTGCGCCACAGGAGACAGTGGATGATTCCGGCGTCGAAGTGCAACTGGGCGCCGCAAAACTCCTGCACCGTACGGGAATTCCCTTCCCCGAAGAAGCTCGCGCCAAACATGTTTCCGGAACGGTAGTGGCTAACCTGACCTTAAACGACAAAGGCGAAGTAACCGACGCAGTCGCAGTCAGCGGTCCGCAGGAATTGCGCAAGCCCGTGATCCAATCGGTTCTCAACTGGCACTTTTCGCAGGATTCTGGAACCACGCCGGACTTGCAAATTGCCGTCCACTTCGATGCCAACAAGGGGGCTGCCTCCGCCGGCAAAGTGCAGCCCGCGCCCAATCCTGCGTTGACCACTCCGCGAACCATCACCAGCGTCGACACGTCTATGCTGTCGCCGGCCTTACGGGACAAGGTGGAGCAATCCGGTCTGCTGCAGGTCGGAAGCACTCTTACGGTCGACAGCCTCGGCGGACTTCGCGCATTAGAAGCGTCTCTCCGAAACATTGATGATCATCTGCGGTTACAGGGCGTGGTCAACCAGGACAAGGTGAGGCTGACCGTGAGGCTCGCCGGAGAGCCGCCAGCCTCGCGAACCGCTAACGCAAATCAACCTCAGTCCATTCGCGTAGGCGGCAATGTTCAGGCGTCCAACCTCCTCGAAAAAGTTGTCCCCAAATATCCTACCGAAGCCAAGCAGGCTCGCATTCAAGGGACCGTCAAGCTGACCGCTACCATCAGCCCCGAAGGCTTGGTAACGAACCTGGAAGTCGTCTCCGGCCCTCCCGAATTGGTCCCAACCGCGCTGGAGGCAGTCAAACAATGGGTCTACAAACCGACGCTTCTCAACGGCAATCCGGTAGAAGTGATCACAACCATCGACATCAACTTCACGCTCAACCAATAGCTTTTTTGGGGGGCGGACGGCCGCTGGCGGTACGCCATGCCATCGCCCCTACTTCGACAGCATCGGCTCCAGATACCGAAGTACCATCTTCGCCACAATCGCGTGGCCCTGCGCGTTGGGATGGATACCGTCGTTCTGCATCAACCGCTGCACGCCTCCGACGCCCTCCAGCAGAAAAGGAATGCGCGGCACCTTGTACTGATCCGCCAACTCGACGTACACCTTTTCAAACGAAGCAATGTACTCGGGCCCGTAGTTTCTGGGCAGAGTCATGCCCGCGAGCAGCACCTTGATTCCCAACTTCTGAAACTCTTCGATCATCCGCGCGAGATTGGCTTTCGTCGTAGTCACCGGTAGCCCGCGTAAACCGTCATTGCCGCCGAACTCCAGGATCACAATCACCGGATGCAGTGCGATCACTTCGGGCATCCGTTCCACCCCATCAGAAGTTGTATCGCCGCTCACACCGGCGTTGAAGACGCGATAGCGATAGCCCGCGTGATCCAGCAATCGCTGCACCACATCCGGGAAGCTCTTGCCCGGTTCGGCGCCGAAACCCGCGGTCAAACTGTCTCCAAAAGCGGCGATGACCGGGCGGTCATCTTGAGGTGGCGTCGGATCCCCGTGATGTTCCGACACCGGCGCCGCCTCAGGCGCGACTTTTCTTACAACCGAATCCGCCGAACCGCATCCTAAACATATGACAAAGTACATTGCGGCCAAAGCCGTGAGGAAAGTTCGCCACACCCTGATGTCATAATGACAGACGTAGCGCCCTTCCGCGATGATCTCCGTTTCCCGACTCACCCGAACTATCGACACTGGCACTCACCGAGTAGAGATTCTCAAAGGCATTGACCTTGAAATCCCTAGCGGGCAGTTCGCAGCAATTATGGGACCATCCGGCAGCGGTAAGAGCACGCTGCTCGGCTTGCTCGCCGGCCTCGACACCGCGACGAGTGGCAGCATCCTGCTCGACGGGGTGCAGATCGTCGGCCTTTCGGAAGACAAACTCGCCGTCGTTCGCGGACGCAAGATCGGCTTCGTTTTCCAATCTTATAATCTGATTCCAACTTTGACTGCGGAGGAGAATGTGCTGTTGCCGGCCGAGCTACAGGGGCTCGGCGGCGAGTACGAGCAGCGCGGCCGCGAGTTGCTGGCGCGCGTGGGACTCAGCGATCGCCGGGATCACTATCCGGTTCAGCTTTCGGGCGGCGAGCAGCAGCGAGTAGCCTTGGCCCGCGCCTTTCTTATGCGTCCTCCGATTCTCTTCGCCGACGAACCGACCGGCAACCTCGACAGCGCCAACGGTAAGCAAGTGCTGGATCTGTTGCTCGATCTCAACGGGCGGGAAGGAACTACGCTCGTCCTGGTGACTCATGATCAGGAACTGGCGCTCTACGCGTCGCGCCGCATCACCCTGAGAGACGGCCTAATCGTCAGCGACGAACTTTGTGGGGCAGACTTTAGTCTGTCCGAGGACCGGATGAAGCCGGTTTCGCAGACTTATGAGGACCGCACTCAAAATCGCCTGGCGTGAAGCGCGAGCCTCCCGCGCCAAATTCCTGTTCGTTATTCTGGCCGTAGCGGCCGGCGTTGCCTGCCTGACCGGCGTCAAAGGCTTCACTCGCGTTTTTCAGACCATGCTGTCGCACGAAGCCCGCACCCTCATGGCCGGCGACCTGATGGTCCGCAATTTCGCACTCCCCACCCGCGACCAACAGGACATGTTCGACCGTCTCGAACACGAAGGACTGCAGCGTACCTGGATCACCGAGACGATCACCATGCTCTCGAACTCGGGCGATGCGCCGCCGGTCCTCATCTCGGTGAAGGCCGTCGATCCGAACGTCTATCCTTTCTACGGCTCGGTCAAACTGGACCCGCCGCAATCGCTCCCCCAAGCACTGAAGCCCGATACCGTCGCCGTCTCCACCGACCTGCTGCTGCGTATGAATGCCCATCTCGGCGACACGGTTCGCATCGGCGGGCAACCCTTTCGCATCGTCGGGACAGTTACCAGCGAACCGGATCGGATGACCGGGAGCCTCAACGTCGGACCGCGCGTGCTGATGTCACGTGAGGCGTTGGATCGCGCTGGTCTGATGATTCCCGGCAGCCGCGCCTCGGAGCGTTTTTTATTTAAAGCGCCACCTGGCGTCCCCATCCAGCGCATCCGGCGCCGCCTGCAGCGCGTATTTGACGAAGCGCTGATTACCGACTACACCCAGACTCATCCTATCGTGACCAACGGGCTGCAGCGCTCGTCGGTATTTCTCAGTCTGGTCGGCCTGGTGGCCCTCATCGTGGGCTCGCTCGGCGTAGGCATGGCGATGCAGGCTCACTTACAGCAGAAGCTCGATTCCATCGCCATCATGAAGTGCATCGGTGGACGCTCCAACCAGATCGTCCGCATTTACGCCCTGCAGACCCTCGGACTCGGACTCGCCGGAGGACTGCTCGGGGTCGTGCTCGGAGGCGGCGTGCAGATGATGTTCCCCGTGCTCATCCGCCGCTATTTCGACTTACAGGCGACCTGGACTGTGGACTGGATATCCGCGCTTCAGGGCATCCTCATCGGCCTGCTGACCACCATGCTTTTCACTCTGCCTCCGCTGCTGTCCATCCGTAAGATTCGTCCCGCCCTGATCTTCCGCCGCGAGATGCCGGAAAGCCGCATCCCTGGACAAAGCCGCATCCGGCAATGGTTCCGGCGCTCCATTGTCGACGCCCGGGCATCCATCGCGGCGGGAGTTCTCATTGTGTTGGGCATCGGTGCCATCGCCGCCTGGTTATCGCAGTCGGTCCGGATGGGCGTGTACTTCGCAGGTGCGCTACTCGGCAGCCTGGCGGCGCTGTCGGCAGTCGCGTGGGCGCTGCTGCGCGGACTTCGCTGGCTGCGGGAATGCGCGCCGGGGATCCTGCGCCGTCTGCCTGGAGGAGCTGAAATCCGCCATGGCCTCGCGAACCTGTACCGACCGGGCAATCATGCCGGCGCGGTGCTGGTCGCGATGGGTGTGGGCGTGATGTTCACACTCACCGTGTACCTTGTCCAGCGCGGCCTGGTGAGCGAAATGGTCAAGTCCGCACCGCCCGGGCTCCCCAATGTCTACCTGATCGACATCACGCCATCGCAGCGTGACGCTGTGATGGCGCTGCTGAAGAGCCAGCCCGGAGTGGCCGAAGCGCCTGACATGATCGGCACGGTGGCCGCACGCATCGTGACCATCGACGGAGCGCCGCTGCCGCGCGAAACGCTCAAAGGCTTCGCGCGGCGCTATCTGCGCACTTCAGCCGTCACAACCATGGGCGAGAAGCCTCCCTACACGCACGTTACCAAGGGCAAGTGGTGGACGAGCACTCCGTCTGAACCCGAGCTCGCGGTCGCGGACGAAGCGGCGCGCGCCCTCGGCATACACGTTGGATCGCGAATCGAATGGAGCACTCCCTCGCGGAGATTTAGTTCGCAGGTCGTCGCCATCCAGAAGACCGAGTCCGTCAGGTTGAATGCGCGCGTCGAGTTCGTCTTCAGTCCGGGTGTACTGGACGGGCTGCCCACCATTTACTACGGCAGCGTGCGCGTGAGCCCGGATCTGGTCGGACAGTTGCAGACGGCGATTTACCGTCGTTTTCCCACCATCACGGTGGTGAATGTAGCCGACGTGCTACGCATCATCCAGGATGTCGTAAACCAGATCGCAGTCGTCGTACGGATCATTTCGGCGTTCGCGCTGCTAGCCGGCGCGATCATACTTTCGTCGAGCGTGGCCGGTCAAAGGTTCCGCCGCATTCGCGAAGTGGTGGTCCTGAAAACGCTCGGAGCCACGCGCCGCAGCATCGCCGGCGTGTTCTCCGTCGAGTTTCTGATCCTGGGACTGGTCGCCGGACTGATGGGCGCGATCATGGCGTCTATCTTCGCGGCCCTGGTGCTCAAACGAATGATGAACGCGACACCCGAAGTGAACTGGCTGGCAGGTCTCGCGTCTATCGGATTGACGGCAGCCATCGCAGTAACCGCGGGCTGGGCCGCAAGCTTCCGGGTCCTGGGAAGAAAGCCGCTGGAAATCCTGCGCGAAGAGTGAAGCCGCCAACGGATCCGGGGCTCAAACCGGCTTACTGCGGTTATACTGATGGTATGAAGACGGCGGTCTCCATACCGGATGATGTCTTTCAAGGCGCTGAGCGGCTCGCGCGGAGAACCAGGAAGTCGCGGAGCCAACTGTATGCCGAAGCGCTCACGGAGTACGTAGCGCGCCACGCTCCGGATGACGTAACCGAGGCCATGGGTCGAGTTTGTGCCGAACTGGGGAGCCCGAAAGACAAATTCGTTGCCTCGGCCGCCCATCGCATTCTTGAGCGAAGTGAATGGTGATTGCGCAAAGCGAGGTCTGGTGGGCCGACCTGCCGGCACCGGTGGGATCAGGACCGGGGTTCCGACGGCCTGTTGTCGCTGTGCAAGGCGACGCTCTCAACCGCAGCCGGCTCTCGACTGTCGTCTGCGTGCCTCTGACCACCAATCTTCGTTGGGCGGGTGCGCCAGGAAATGTCGCGCTTGCGGCGCGGCTTACCGGGCTTCCGAATGATTCTGTCGCCAACGTCTCCCAAATTGTGACTCTGGACAAAGACCTCTTCACGGAGCGCGTCGGCAAGCTCCCTCGCGCCAAACTGGAATTACTTCTCACAGGAATCGATATCGTCCTCGGAAGATAGTTATCTCCATACTGGATTGGTAAACGCCCCGTTCCCTGCGACATCCCAAACCGCCAGCCGCGCCCATTTCCATCCGGGCGCATCGAGACCCCAGTCGAAGTTGCCGTTCCCGAACTCCTTCGTCGTATCGAGCGGAAAAATCTGCCTCTGCGTCTGCGACCCATCGCCCCACACGATCTCCGCCATCCTCAACGGAAATGTGTAGCTCGCTGAGACGTGCGCCGCGATGCGCTCTCCGGCAGGCTTCCAATCGACAGCCGGCAGCACCACCTCGCCCGTACTAATGAAATAATCGCCCTTAGCGACCGCGTCCAGCAACTGGCTGTAATGATCGAAGGACGGCAGCGCCGGCAGCCGGACGTAATTGATGTTCATGTGCCCGTACAACTCGTGCGTCGTGTCCAGTTGAAAAACGTCCACCTCGCCCAGCAAGCGCTTTCTAAACCCCAGATTGTTGACGTCATCAATCGTCTTGAAGGCGCGTTCACCAAGGCGCGGAGAAGAGAGATCCGAAGGCATCGCTTTCCACCCCACCCCGAGATACCGCGGATCGCGGAAATACTCCGTGTCGAAAATCTTGTCGGGATAGCCCGTCGATCCCTTGGTTCGCGGGTGCGTTTGATAAACCAGTCCATGTTCCGCCTGTACCATGTCCCAAAGCTCCTTGGGATTGCCGACGCGATACACCGTTCCGTATTTCGCGTCGTTTTCACGAAAGGGTTGGCCAGGCTTTCGATCCATATACCAGTACGTAGGCTGCGGGAAAACCAGGCCCCAATGGCCGCCCAGAAATGTATTGGCCTCCTCCCCCGGGATCAGCAGAAAACTCGCACTCGACTGCGCCCGGCAGGCACGATAGGCGTCGAACAGTTCCTTGAGCCGCACGCCGGTCAGATCGCCCGGATGACCATCCCCGTGGAAATCAAAAATCAAGGCGGAATCGATTCCAATGGCCTTCATGGCGCGTTTGAACGGAGGCTCCCAGTCCACGCCCTTATCCTCGGCTTGCACCGTGTAGGCCTCATGCCAGTGCGGCGCGAACGTCACGTAGCCCGGCAGCTTTGGAAAATGGTCTCCGTGGGTATAGCGAAGCACGTCGTCGAGAACCGGGCGCGCGTCGCGATCGTCGAGCGAAATGAACATTCGCATCTGCTGTTCGGTTCCCGGAGGAGCATTCATCCATGGATAGTATGGCGAGTTGTCGTCGGGCAATTGCCGGATGCCGAGCGAAACCGAACCGCGCCACGAGGTGTACCAGACGTAGCCCATGTTGGTGGTATAGTCGCGAGCCATCATGTACTGATGAGGCGCGGGAAAGACGCTCACCGCGCCCGCACCGGAATGCGCCGCAATCGCGCGATAGCGAACCTTCAATGGCTGGCGCTCCGAGCCATATATCGGAACCATCGTCTGGAACCGGCCCTCGGTATCGAAATAGCTGATGTGCGATTCCATCGTGCCACCGGACCGCACATCGGCGTCCGCCGCCATCCGCATACCGGCGTCGTAGAAGTACGCGACGTCCGCCTCGTTGGTCGTCAGGGCCGCCTGCTGCTCGATCAGCCGGCTCCCGGGATAAAAAATGTAGCGCAGACTGCCGCTGAAGATGCCGAGACGCATCCCGTCAAACGAAACCTCCATCCGATCGCCGATGGACCTGACGCTGACCGACTTGGGATGGAACTCCGCGAAGAAAGCGCGGGTGCCGTCGGGATGCGAGGGAGGAAAATCGAAGAACGCGTCCCATCCGCCGCGCCGTTTCCCGGCTTCTGCCCGATAAAAAGGCTGCGCCCGATCCACCACGCGCCGGCCTTCCACTTCGATTGAAGCGATCGTCGGAGTCGCAGCCGTCAATGAAAACGCAGCGATCCAGGCACGTGCGCGCTCGTCCTTCCAATGAACTTCGATCGCGCCGGCAGTGGGATTCACTGTGATCGGCCCTGGCCGCACACCGGAAGTATCCACCCCAAGGGTCGCGCCCCAAAGAGCTGAGGACCAGAACGCTACAAAGAGAAGCTTGAACATAATCGATTCTCATTATGCAGCTTTCCGCCGAGTTGGGACAGCCTCGTTCGCTAGCGACGGCCTGATCGCGTGCCACTATGTATGTTATACGCCCGTCGCATGGAATCGCCCGAGCACAAACGCCTCTCCAAAGAAACCTACATCGCGATCCTCGCGGCGCTGGGAATCCTCACCAATCTCATAGCCCGCTTCGCGTTCCATGCCGCCGCAACTCAATACAACATCCCTCTCATCCTGGTGCTGTTAGTCGGTGGCGCACCGCTCCTCTTCGACCTCACGCGCAAGTTGCTGGCACGGGAATTCGGCTCGGACATGCTCGCCGGACTCTCTATCCTCGTATCCGCTATTCTCGGCGAATATCTCGCCGGCTCCATTGTGGTCCTCATGCTTTCCGGCGGGACCGCATTAGAAGACTACGCCACCCGCCGCGCCTCAGCCGTCCTCGCCACGCTTGCCAAACGCATGCCGGAGACCGCGCACCGGATTGTCGGGGTGCAGATTGAAACCGTCAAAATCCCCGAAGTGCAGATCGGCGATCGACTGGTCGTTTTCCCGCACGAAATTTGCCCGGTCGATGGCACCATCGTGGAAGGCCGCGGCTCCATGGACGAATCCTACCTGACCGGTGAGCCGTATCACATCGCCAAGGTCCCCGGCTCCGCGGTCCTCTCCGGCGCCGTCAATGGAGAGTCCGCCGTCACCATCACCGTCACCAGTCTTCCCGTGGACTCGCGCTACGCCAAAATCATGCAAGTCATGCAGCAGGCCGAGGCCAATCGTCCGCGCTTCCGCCGCATTGCCGACCGCCTCGGCGCATGGTACACGGTGCTGGCCCTCACGGTAGCGGCGGCGGCCTGGATCGCGAGTCATGATCCCTCGCGCTTCCTTGCCGTGCTCGTCATCGCGACGCCTTGTCCCTTGCTGCTCGCCATCCCGGTCGCCATCATCGGCGCCATTTCGGTCGCGGCCGGCCGCGCGATCATCATCAAAGATCCGGCCATGCTGGAGCGCATCGATTCCTGCCGCACCGTCATCTTCGATAAAACCGGAACGCTCACCTACGGCAAGCCTTCGCTGACCGAGGTGCTGTGCGCTCCCGGCATGGATCGTCCCGCTGCGCTTCAGATGGCCGCCAGCCTGGAGCAGTATTCCAAGCACCCCCTGGCCGCCAGCATCCTGCAAGCCGCGCAGGATGAGGATATCGTCCTCCGCCAGATCGAACAGATCGGCGAACGGCCTGGACAGGGCCTGACTGGGCGCCTGGATGACGCCACGGTACAGATCACCGGGCGCAAACAGGTCATCGCACGACACCCGGAAATCGCCGGCGAACTTCCGCCCATATCGCCGGGAATGGAATGCATCCTGCTGATTGACCACCGGTACTCAGCGACCCTCCGCTTCCTCGACTCCCCTCGCCACGACAGCCACTCGTTCATCCGTCACCTGGGCCCGCACCATCGGGTCGACCGCGTCATGCTCCTTTCCGGAGACCGCGAGGCTGAGGTCCGGCACCTTGCCGCACAGGTCGGCATTGACGAGATCCTTTTCGGTAAAAGCCCGGAGGAGAAGGTTGAAATTGTGCGCCAGGAGTCGCTGCGCGGCCCCACTCTCTTTCTCGGTGACGGCATCAACGATGCACCCGCGATGCAGGCTGCGACGGTAGGCGTGGCGTTCGGCCAGAACAGCGACATTACCGCCGAAGCCGCCGACGCGGTGGTGCTCGAAGCCTCGCTGGGCAAAGTCGACGAACTGATCCATATCGGACGCCGCATGCGTATCATCGCGCTGCAGAGCGCTATCGGAGGCATGGCACTCAGCCTGATTGGAATGCTGATGGCCGCAGTCGGGCTCCTTCCGCCGGTTGCCGGAGCCATCGCGCAAGAAGTGATCGACGTTGCCGCCGTCCTCAACGCCCTGCGCGCCACACTACCCGGCAAAGATCTGAGCGATTCCTACTGAACCGCACGCGTAAGCAAACGGTCGCCCAGTTATCCTAAAGCCATGCTCCCGGTAATTCTCCTGGCTGCGGCGGCTGCTACTGCCCCGACCACGCCACTCGCATCGACTACCTCCGCAACGGACTCGATGAGACCCTCTCCGGCTTGGAATCCAAAGCCAAAAGACCGGGTGTCTCCATCACTACGCGGGATCTCACCAATGGAGCGATGGCTGTAGTCATGCTACATGGGGATGGAAAACGTGCCGCCGGCCTCCTCCGCATGGCCTTCAACACTCAGGATATGGACCCGCAATCGAAGCACTTTTGCAGGCCGAAAAGGAAGGTCTCAAATACAACGCCTTGCGTTACACCGCGTACCACTATCGCGGCGAGTCGCAGAAACTTACGGAGAAGCACGTCCGGGTCGGCATCCTCGCGTACGCTGCAACCTGTACGTCGGAGAAGCAATGCGCCGAGGCCGTCGAGCGAGTGAAGTCGGCGCACATCGAGAGCCATGTCGAAGGGCACGCTTGGAGCGTGAAAGCGAGGGTCGGCGCAACGGAACTGGCAACCGCGCGCGATCTCGACCACCGGACCATTCTGTCGCGCCAAGTGAACGGGAAACCTTTTGCAGTCCGGTATCCCCTATCGATCAACGGGAAACCGGTCGAACTCCAGTAGAAGACACGCGGAGCAGCAGCAATTTCCGCGCGCCCGCTCGTCCTGCTTTCGGTGACGGACACCAAGTGCCAGGCTGCGAGCCTGCTGAAACCGGCGAGCGCGACTTATGCTTCGGGATTTAGGGACGTGCTGCTAAATCAATCAAAACGACGGCCGAGTTCTCGCTCAACCGGTCAAAAACGATTTGCTTTCCGTCCGTTGTAACGTCGAAGGTGCGCGTGACCGCGGAGTTGTTTAGTTTCGTCAGGCGCCGCGTCTTCATGGTTTTCAGGTCAAGAAGCCAGAAATCCTGCCAGGGAGTCGCCTCGGCTCCAGCAATGTACACCAAGCCCCGCCCGTCGGGCAGAAAACGCATCCGCTCGCCATCGCGGTGGGTTCTGATCGGCGGCATCTCGACCGGACTGCCATCCGGCCGTATGGCGAGAAGTGGCGACAGCGTGAATACGTTGGGGCCGGAATAGGCAATCAACGATCCGTCCGGCGACCACACTGGGTTGCGCCCTACCCCGTTTGTGAGCCGAATGGGTGCGCCGCCAGCGGTAGGAATCTTGAACAATCCCTCACCCTTTCCATCGTTGCCGCCGGTAACGATCCACTTGCCGTCGGGAGACCAATCGGCTGAGCCTTCGACATCGATTTCCGGGGCAACCGAGTTCGCTTCCGCGCCATCCGCGGTGAGCAACCTCAGCCGGCGTTTCCCCCCGTTGCGAGTAACGATGGCGACCCGGCGTCCGTCCGCAGAGATGGCGGGAGGCAGCAGCAATCCGCCCTCGGTCCCCCGCCAGATTTCCACCGTCTTGCCGTCCTCAAGACGCCACAAGCCGTCTCCCGCGCCTTTAGACGACAGATAATAGAGCGCGCCTCCCCGGATACGAGGTGTCAATGCTCTCGTGGATGGTAACCCGAACGGCTTTACATCGCGCTCCCCAGCCAGGGTGTCGAGAATTGGAACCGTCCACAGGCCTACCTTGGGGTTAGCGACTGTCGCAGCGAGCCGTCGACCGTCGGCGGAGGCTGACAGCGAGGTGTACTTCTCGAGGCCGAAGGTGATCCGGCGAGAAGTTTTATGGGCAATATCAAGGGCCCAAATCCACGGCCCAGATCCGTCGCTCTCGCGAGCCACATACAACATCGTTCCTGGTCCCAGCCGCGTGGGGTCGCGCATTTCGCTGTTTTGGTGAGTGAGACGTTCCGGACTCCCTCCGGAGGGACGAATCCGCCACAGGTCCGTTTCCTGGGTGGCCGGAGTTCCGTGGACAAAATATATCCATTCTCCGCTCGCCCCCCAGGAGAGATAGTGGTTGTGCCTGTCTGGACGATCCCTGAATATTTGGCGTGGGTTGGAGCCATCCCGATCCGCTAAGAAGATAGGATCGCCCGAGTCCAGAGTGTGATAGGCCAGGCGAGCGCCATCCGGGGACCATTCCGGATCGACAACCTTGTCTCCCAGGAACACACGAGGCTGGCCGCCGACCAATGGCAGCATCCGAACTTTCCGGGTCTCCGTTCCGGCCAGCCAAATTTCCGATCCTTCCCACGAAAAACCCAGGCTGCGTAACGGTGCGCTTTCGTCTTCGGACTCCGGCGTGAGTCTAATGGCCTTGCCGGCGCCGACCTGAATCAACCAGACGCCAAAGTGCCCGTCCCGATCGGACAAGAACGCCACGAACTTCCCATCCGGTGAAATCGCCGCGTCCAATTCCGTTCCCTCATAGTCTGTTAGGCGCGTGAATTTCGCGTTGGCCAAAGGATTCTCCGGCACGACGCCGTTGCGCTGACGCATCCAGAGGATTCCCGCCACCAATGCTAAAGCTGTCACGAGAATGATCCATCTCCACGGGAGCCGCGTTTCAGCCTTCGGGCGGGCAGGCGGGCCGCCGCCGTGAGCTTTTTCCGGCGCTTGAATTGGTTTCGCTGCCCACAAAAGCTCGCTCCTCACGTCCGTAGCGGACTGCCAGCGATCTTCCGGGGCAAGTGCCAGACACCTCTCGATCACGTGGGCAAGCTTTTCCGGGAGTGGTTGCACGGACGACATCTCACCTTTTAAAGGACGCCTTCCCGTAGCCATCTCATGGAGTGTCAACCCAAGCGCGTAAATATCCGTGCGAGCGTCGCACTCCTGCCCATCGCTTTGTTCGGGCGCCATATAGGCCGGCGTGCCCATCACGACGTTCGAACCGGTGAGGTCCCCGTCCTGAGACGATTTGGCCAGTCCAAAATCCAGCACCTTCACGCCCGCCCTGGTGAGCATGATGTTGGCAGGCTTGATGTCACGATGTATGATGCCTTTGGCGTGAGCCGCGGCCAGGGCGTCGGCGATTTCCTGCCCGAAGAGGAGAGTCTGTTCGATAGAGAGCTTGCCGCGCTTCAGCTTCGCCGCCATGGTTTCGCCGTCTAGCAGTTCCATCACCAGATAGTTGGGTCCGACGTCGTAAAGCGAACAGATGTGCCGGTGATTCAGAGAGGCGATGGCGCGAGCTTCTCTCTGGAACCGTTCGCTGAATTCCGCGTGGCAGGTCTTGAGCGCGACGGCTCGGCCCAGGCGAGTATCAGTGGCCCGGAAGACTGCTCCCATACCGCCCGCGCCGATTTGCAGTTCGATCTTGTATGGCCCCAGTTGCGCTCCGGGCGTCAAAACAGTGGCTGTCTGGAGAAGACTCGCACGGCCCTCCCAGGCCGGGCGCTCCAGCGCCGATCCCTCCTGCGCGAAGATTGCCTCCACTGCGGAACGTAGATCCGAGTCGGCATCCTTCAGCCGCACACTGCGTTCCGCAGGAGACAGGTCCCTCACTGCGTCGTACAGTTCCTCCAATTGCCGCCAGCGTTCGGGAGTCATGTCCGGTCTATTCTACTTTATGCTTTCCAGGCAATGGACGCGATTCGCAAGGAAAGGGCATTGTGGGGAAGTTGACACAGCGTCGAGGACTCATGCTCTACGCGGATGCGTACCGGACCGGGCGTCTTCGATGAGTCTCAATAGCCCGGTTCCCGTCAATATGAGCCAATATCCAGGAAGCGATCGAAGGAGAACTCGGGTCAATTTCCAGGATTCTCTTTCGGCCCAACCTCCGGACGACTGGCCATCATGGCAGTGCGTCGCCCGTGCCGGCTACCTGGCCCGAAGCGGATTATGCGGACAGATCCCGGCTGAAAATCCAATCGTGCAGTACCGATTTGGACGAGACCTTCGGCACCTCGGCTGTCTCCAAGCCACTTCGTCCGCCGAAGAAACCGTCAGAAGCTGGAAAAATCCGGACACGCAGACGAAACCGCCTGGGCCACCACTCGCTTTGTCACCCGGCCGGGACGCGTACCTTATACTCGCTGTTATGAGCGGCATCCTATATGTTGTGGCAACGCCGATCGGGAACCTGGAAGACATCACGTATCGCGCCGTGCGGGTACTCGGCGAAGTGAACTGGATTGCCTGCGAGGACACCCGGCAGACGCGCAAGCTGCTGGACCACTACGGTATCCAGACCCCGCAGGTCAGTTATCACGAGCACAACGAGATGGAGCGGTCGAAGGAATTGTGTTCGCGGCTGTTGGCCGGCGAGTCCGGAGCGTTGGTCTCGGACGCCGGGGTGCCGCTGATTTCCGATCCGGGATACCGGCTGGTGCATTCAGCCGTAGGGGCCGGGATCGTGGTGCAGCCGGTGCCTGGACCATCGGCGCTGCTGGCGGCATTGTCCGCCTCCGGGCTGCCTACGGACGCGTTCCACTTCGGTGGCTTCCTGCCTCCGAAGCCGGGGCAGCGGGTACACGCACTCGAGGCACTGAAGAACGAACACGCCACGTTGATCTTCTATGAAGCTCCGCATCGTGTGGTGGAAGCGCTGGCGGACATCCAGGCCGTGATGGGTGAGCGCGATGTAGTGGTGGCGCGCGAGCTCACCAAGATGTATGAGGAGTTTCTGCACGGGACGGCGTCCCAGGTGAGGGAGCAGCTATTGGCGCGCGATTCGATCAGGGGCGAGATGACCATACTGGTGGCGAAGGCGAAGCGTCCGGAAGCGGATGACCGGCCGATCGAGGTCGCGGTGGAGGCTCAAATGCGATCAGGGCTGAGCCGGATGGATGCCATCAAGGCAGTGGCGAAGTCGCGCGGGCTGTCCAAGAGAGACGTGTACCGGGAGTTCGAGCACTTGCCGCAGCATCAGAAGTGATGGCGAGCCGGGCGATTCGGAATCTGATTGTCCGAATTTATCGGTCGCGACAATCCGCCGATCGTGGGATGGCGGCGCTACGGCCGCCAATTGGTCTCTGAAATGCACTCACTTGTGTGACCTACACAATTCGAGTCGGGCCGGACTCCCCCGGGAAGGGCGACCGGGCAATGCCACTTCGGTAGGAGTTACCACGCCAGGGCCGGTAAGAATTGCGTGCTCTTTCACTCCGCTCCAAAAATTGTTTCGGTTGGGCTACAAGCCGGTGGGTGCGTGGGGCCGCATAAAGGGCGGCTGCAGCCAGGATTAGCTGCCCCACTGGATTGGAGAGTTTCCAGGATACAGGGCAAAAAGCGTCCGCCGAACTCCACAGAACTATAGCGAGATGACCACCGACGACGAGGCACCCCCGGAGGAAGCGGTGACGGTGGCGCTGGTACCGGATTTCACCGTGCCGGCCGTGGCGGTAAACGTGGCGGAAGTAGAGCCGGCCGCGACTGTGACCGAACCGGGTACCGTCAAGGTCGCATTATTTGAAGACAGGGTTACTTTGTAGCCCCCCGCAGGCGCTCCGTTTGATAGCGTGACCGTACAGGAAGTAGTGGCCTTGGAAGACAGGCTGGAGGCGTTGCACTTCAGAGAGGAAAGGCTGACCGGGGCCAATAGAGAGATGTTGACGGGGAAAGATGCGCCATTCAGAGAAGCGGTGAGGGTAGCGCTGCTGTTGGAGGTGACGGTACCCGCCGTAGCGGTGAAGGAGGCGGAAGTGAAGGTGGCCGGGACCGTGAACGTAGCAGGTACGGCCAAGGCTGCATTATTGGAGGAGAGCGAGACGATGGCGCCGCCGGTAGGGGCCGCGCCAGACAGCGTAACGGTACAGAAAGCACTGGCGTTGGACGTCAGGCTGGAGGCACTGCACTGCAGTGAATAAAGGCTGGCCGGAGGCTGCAAAGATAGGGTAACCGGGAAAGATCCGCCACCAAAAGAAGCGGTGACGGTAGCACTTCCGTTGGAAGTGACCGTGCCGGCCGTAGCGGTGAAAGAGGCTGTAGTCGAGGAGACCGGGACGGTGACCGACACCGGCACAGACAGCAGTGCGTCGTTGGAGGACAGGGAAACGATTGATCCTCCGGGAGGGGCGGCACCGGACAGCGTAACGGTGCAGGTAGAAGCGGCCCTGGAAGTCAGGCTGGAGGGGATGCACTGCAGCGAAGAAAGGCTGACCGGGATCACCAGGGAGAGGACCAGAGGCAACGAGGTTGCGCCAAGAGCAGCATTGATGGTGGCAATTTGGTTGGTGGTTATGGCGCCGGCAGTAGCGGTGAAGGCTGCGGACGAGGAAGAAGCCGGAACAGTGACCGAACCGGGTACGGTCAGTGTCGCGTTATTGGACGACAAGGCTACCGCAGTGCCGCCGGCCGGAGCGGCGCTGGAAAGTGTCACGCTGCACGAATCACCGGCACCGGACGCCAGACTGGAGGCGCCGCACTGAAGGGAAGACAGGCTGACGGCCGCTACCAGCGACAAGGCGGTGGTAGTCGACGTACTGTTGAACGAAGCGATTATTATGCCGGTCTGGTTAGAGGTGAATGTGCCGGCGGTAGCCGTGAACACGGCGCTGCTCGATCCGGCGGCAATCGTGACAGTGGCGGGCAAACTGATCATCGCCGTGGTTGAAATAATGCTCACGACGGCTCCGCTGGGGCCCGCACTCCCGCTGAGGCTCACTGTGCACGCGGTGGAGCTTGCCGGGCCGAGCGAGGCCGGAGAGCATGCGATGCTGCTGATCGCCGGCGCCGCACCACCCACGGAGACGGAACCACCCGCCGCGCTCACGGAGACTCCCTCACCGGCAGGAGACGCACCCAGGGCATTGATTACACCAATTGCCGCGGTTGTCGAACCGGCCGACAGGGTTGCGGAAACCGTAGCCACGACTCCGCTGCCAATACCGGTGGAATTCATCCCCGCGGCGACGCAAACTTCGCTGCCGGAGTTCGCGGAACAAGTGATTGATTTTCCCGCTGCAGTCAGCGCAGGACCCGCGGCGACCGAAAGATTGGAGACGCTCGTCGCAGGATAGTTGAGGGTCCACTGCAAGCCGGCCGGGTCATTACCACCCGAGGTTGTCAGCGAGAGATTCAGAGTCGCAGTACCACCCTGGGGGGCGGTAGCCGAAGACAGACTCAGGGAAGATTGGGCCAGCGAAACGTTGCAGGAAATCGCAAAGAAAGCTGTCAGGACGGAAAGCTTGCAGAGAAAAGGTTTGAACATTGACGAAGGAGATCCGATTCAGAAGTGGCTCGACGAAGTCGAAGAGGTGGCGTTCATCCCTGGCGGCCGGAACTAAGCCGTAGGTGTAGCGGACAGTGGCGCGTGATGTCAATTGGACAGACAAGTAGCGTGAAACCAATCGTAATTAGTAAAGTTGCCGGCGGCAACGTGATATTCGGAACGCTTCCATCAGCACGTACCTGGCCAAAGTTTTCTTGCTCGGGCGCAAGTGGAAGGCTTGTCCGATCAAACCGCAAAGTGCGATTTTCGTATGACGAAGTCAGTTGCTGCGGAGTCCGTAAACAGGGGATTATAGCGCAGTCGATGGGCTGCCGGCAGTGATACCGGGAGGGAATTTTTCGCGGTCGATGCAGCGTTGCGTCACGTGTGCTGGCCGGCGTAGTACGCCACTACGCGGCGTGCCGCTGCCCTGCCGACTTGAGCTGCCAGTTCGTCTTCCGACGCTGCGCGCACCAGCGCCGAACTGCCGAAGTGTTTGAGAAGCTTAGTGACCGTCGTTTTACCGACTCCCGGGATATCTTCTAACTCGGACATCAGCCGCGAGGCATTCCTGCGGGTCCGGTGGAACGTGACCGCGAAACGATGTGCCTCATCCCGCACCGATTGGATCAGGTGGAGGATGGGAGAAAAGCGATCCAGCACAACCGGCTCGTTTTCCTGGCCGAGCACGTAAATAATCTCTTCCCGCTTGGCAATGGATGCGAGCGGCTGATTGATGATCCCGATGGCTTCCAGCGCATCGGCAGCGGCGTGCAATTGTCCCAGTCCGCCGTCGATCAGGATCAGTCCGGGCATGGGCGCGCCTTCCTCCTGCAGCCGCGAATAGCGGCGCGTGACAACTTCGCGCATGCTGGCAAAATCGTCGTTGCCCACTACCGTGCGAATGATGAACTTGCGATAGTCTTGCTTCTTCATTCGCCCGTCTTCCCAGACCACCATGCTGGCGACCTTGTCGGTACCCTGGATGTGCGAGATATCGAAACATTCGATGCGGTGGGGGGCGTGCGGCAGATTCAGCGCGTCCTGCAGCGCGTCCTGGATGGTCTTCGAGGTTGGCTTCATTACCCGGAACCGTGCGTCGAAGCTGTGTTTCGCATTGGTCTGGACCAGGTCCAGCAAGGCCTTCTTCTGCCCCCGCTGTGGGGTCAGGATCTCCACTCTCCGGTTACGCTTTTCAGATAGCAATTCCTCCATTACCGGGCGATCTTCGAAGTCCACCGGCACATGGATCAGGCCCGGCACATATTGCTGATCCAGGTAAATCTGCAACAGCAGGGATGAAAAGAACTCCGGCTGGTTAAACTCTACCTGATCCTCCCAGAAATACTCGCGGCGGTCCACGATCTGGCCATTGCGCAGATGGAACAGGTTGACAGCCACGAGGGGAGGCTCCGCATAGCAACCGAAAATATCGGCGTCGTCGCCGCTCGCCGCAGCCATCTTCTGCCGTTCTTCGATCTCTTCGACGGTAGACAGCAGATCGCGCAATCCGGCGGCCTCCTCGAAACGCATCTCCTGTGACGCCACCGCCATCCGGTGGCGCAGGTCGCGAGCGAGGTCGCTGTGGCGCCCTTCGAGGAAGTGGCGAACATCGCGGACGGCCGTTGCATAGGTCTCGTCCGCCACGAGGCCCTGGACGCAGGGTCCGTGACAGCGATGGATGTGGAATTCAAGGCAAGGCTTGGGATGGTAGCGCGTAAGGTCGACCTTGCAGGAGGGCACTTTGAAATGCCGGTGGATAAAGTTGACTGTCCTGTGGGCGAGGTTTCCCGGAAAATACGGGCCGAAGTAAGTCGACCCGTCTTTAATTAAACGGCGAGTCACATATACGCGAGGATATTTCTCGTTAGTGAGCTTGATATAAGGATAAGTTTTGTCATCACGCAGCAGGATATTAAAGCGGGGTTTGTACTGCTTGATGAGGTTATTTTCGAGCGCCAGCGCCTCCTTCTCGTTGTCGACGAGAATGTAGTCGATGTCGCGGGCCTCGGCGATCAGGGTCCCGGTCTTGACGTCCGACAGTTTGTCATCGTTGAAATAGCTGCGTACGCGGGCACGCAGGCTCTTGGCCTTGCCGACGTAGATGACCGTCCCGGCGCCATCCGTGTAGAGATAAACGCCGGGTGAGAGGGGTAACTGCGATACTTTTTCTTTGAGATCCAATTTGAATTGCGTACCGCTGGCTTACGCGTGCGGCTCAGAAACGCTATACCTCGGAAACGCTACATTAACGAACTATACCAGTCAATCACCTTGGGTCCGGACATCGCGGCGAAGATAGCCGCGGCAGCGAGGAAGGTTCCAAAAGGCAACTGATACGATCCCATATCCTGCTTAGTCATTTTGACGTAAATGAGGCCGACTATCGAGCCGGCCATAGCGCCGATCACCAATGTCAGCAAGGCGCCGCGCACGCCGAGAAACGCTCCGACCATCGCCATCATTTTCACGTCGCCCAAGCCTAAACCCTCTTTGTGCCGGAACTTCTCGAACAGCCATCCGCCGAGCCACAGTGTTCCTGCCGGCAAGATCGCACCGCACAACGACTCGGCGACGGATAGCGTGCGGTCGGAAAGCTGAAATCCCAGCAAACCCAGCACCGCGTGCGCCGTGATGTCGGGCACGCGGATAAACGGAGAGAATGCCAGTCCCACCAGCAAGCCGCCGAGCGTGAATTCATCCGGCAGAATGCGTTCTTCGAGGTCCGTGAACATCAGGGCGACGAGCATCGCGACAAGAATGCAAAATTTCGCCGCGCCGGGCGTAAGCCCTAATTGCCAAACGATCCAGGCGAAGAGAACAGCGGTCAACAACTCCACTAACGGGTAGCGGTAGGAGATGCTTTTCCCGCATCCCCGGCACTGGCCTCGCAAGAGCAGATAGCTCAGTACCGGCACGTTGTCGTACCAGGCAATCGGCGCTTCACACTGTGGGCAGTAGGAGCGTGGCGCGACTACCGAGAGATCCAGAGGCCAGCGATAGATGCAAACGTTCAGGAAGCTGCCGATCAAAAGTCCGAACACAAACGCGAGGGCTGCCTCAAACATCGAGAACCCTTTGATATACGGCTATCGTATCCTCAACCATTCGTTCTACTGTAAACCGTTCTTCAATGGTAAGACGCGCGTTGGCGCCCAGACGCGCAGCTTCTTTGCGGTCCGACTCCAGCCGCTCGATGGATGCAGCGACCGCAGCCGGCTCGTTCGACGTCAAAATTCCATTGACACCATTTTCGATGACTTCCGGCAGGCCCCCGATGCGGCTGGCAATTACCGGCACGCCGGCCGACATACCCAGCAAGGCTCCCGAACCGAGCCCTTCTGCCCGAGTCAGGTACACGAGCAGGCGCGCGTGCAAAAGGTCACTCTCCAGGTTAGACGCATTCTTCACTATTTCGATTACAGGTCCGTCCCGCGAGCTCAAAGGCAATAACGGCACGCCGTCATGCACGACCGAGATCCGGTCGTCAGGAACGCCGCCTTCGATCAGCCTGCCGGCGACAAATCGTGAAACGGCAATAAAATGAGCCGCCCTGCGATATTTCCAGCGGGATAGCCAGCCTCGCCTGACAGGAAACGCGACACGGCGCGCGACCACCACTGGAGTTCTGGCGAAGAGGGCCGCGATGGTGTGACTCCGGGCATCGTGGACGTGAACCAGGTCCGCAGCCGGGATCCGATGGCTCAGCTTCTCGACCGCAAAGCCTTCGGTGATGGCCCGTTGACCGAGAGGGCCCACGAGAGGAGTCATCAGGATCGACTCGCAACCGCGCTGCCGGAGACCGCGGAGGAGGCGCAGAACCTGCCACTGGCCGCCGCCCATTTCGCGTCCGGAATCGAGGTGAACGATGCGCATGAAAGTTGTCAGTCATCAGTTGTCAGTTATCAGTGAGACGTCGGGCGTCTTCGACTGAAGACTGACAGCTGACGGCTGATAACTATTATCGGCTCTTGTGTTTCCTACCGGGGGTTACCGGGGAGAGAGCCTTCAGCAGATTCTCTCCCTCAGGAGAGCCCAAGCCTGTACAGGGATCCCATCCAGGACCGGCGGAGAAGGCCCCGTTCGATCCGCTGGTGATGTCGTGAAAAGCTCCATCAGACCCGGGCAGTCCATAGAGGACCGGCTGCAGAAATCCCAGCGGCTTGCCCAGCTCCTGGTTAAGCAGAGCGATCAAGCCGCTCCACAGAGGTGCGACCGCGCTGGTTCCTCCGATGACGAGCGACTCTCCGTCCACCAGTACCTTATAGCCGGTCTCGGGGTCGGCATCGCCGCAAACGTCCGGCACGCCACGGCCTTCGCCAGAGGGCGGCGTGACTTTTATGCCCGACTGGTAAGACGGCAAGGGAAACTGATTGCTGAACCCGCCGCCTCCCGCGCCGCCTCCGGATCCATCGTTCCAGACGGTTTCGCTGGTGATGGCTCCGTTGGCGCTCTGCAGGCTGGTCCCACCACACGCCAGAATGTGCGGGCACGAGGCGGGGAAATCCACATGATTCTTGCCGTCGGTCACGCCGTCGGTGGACCCGTTGTCGCCCGAGGCGGCGCAGATCGTGACACCCAGCGCACCGGCGTCCTGAGCGGCCGAGTCGAACGCTGTCATGGACTGGGCCGTCCAGGTGGATTCGGCGCCACCCCAACTGATCGAAATCACGGAGGGATTGTTGGTGGCATCGTGAATCGCGGTGGTAAGCGCATCCTGAAATCCCTGTGTAGTATTGGGCGCGAAATAGACTACAATTTTCGCCCCGGGTGCCACCGAGCCGATCACTTCGATGTCCAGCAGCACTTCACCGTCCGCGCTACTCGGAGTCGTAGGCGCATTCTTGGCTTTATCGACTGAGACGGAAATAACAGTTGGCTCCTTGACCCCCTCGGAGGGAAAATACTTCTTCAGGTCGGCCGGCTTGTACCCGCCTCCTAACTCCAGAATGCCGACAGTCTGGCCGGTTCCGTCCACATCGAGCGGAAACTGGTACAGCTGCGCGACCTGGCGCGGCGTATAGGAAACTGAAGTGGCTGATGCCTTGTGCGGCAGCCGATGACCCCGGACCCGGAAGTGCGTCCTGGCTTGGGGCCGGTTGTCGAGTCCGAGCACCGCCTCGACGGAAGGTGCGAGATCGGCGGGAACCTGGATCGTGCCCGTGCGCCCGCGGTACTCGTGTCCTTCGTGCTGGTAGCGGCCGAGCGTGACTCCGAAGGCGCTACACATGTTCGCAGCCGTTCCCTCCAGTTTCACCGTTCGCCGCTCGGCCGATACTTCGCTCACCGTAAGATGGTGTTCTTTCGCGAACGCTTTGACTTTGTCGATCACGCTGGCATCTGCGCCATACTTCGCCGCAAATTCCTGGCGTGAAATGGGTGCGCCGCCTGCGTGAGGGGCGCGCTCCTTCGGTTTCAGGATGACTGAGACCTCGATCGCTTCGTCGTCGGGCTGATCGCCGACACGTGTGCCGACCGGTTGCCTCTCGCTGCCGGCGAGCGTGACATTCTTGGTGTTCATGGATCCTCCTGGTGACCAGTGTGAATCGTTTAGGCTGCGATTGGGAGAGGCAGAAATTAATTTGCGTGCGTCCCAGTACGTCGCCGGACCTATTGTCCTCCGTAATGAATCTTCGTTTCCCGGCCGTGATCGTCGGCTCGAAACCAGATCCATAGCGGCGCCCGGGGACTAGGCGGCGGCCAGGGCAGTGCGATCTGCAACGACTGCTTGCGGCTATCGGTACCCACCGGTGCGGGCAAGGCGGTTACCGGAATCCCGGCGTCCGGACCCCAGCCCACTTTGGCAATCACCTCCAGATTCGCGCCGGTCAGTTTGCCGACATAATTAACATCCGACTTCTCGTCAGTCAACTCGAAGCTATCCACTTGAGGAACGCGCACTACTTTGCCGAGCGAATACGGCTTCGAACGTCCTTCGGCGCTGTTCTCGAGTGTCGCCGAAACCGCGCAACCGGCCGGCCAGGCGCCGGGATCGAACGTCAGGAATAAGGTATCCGCATTCATCGCCTGCGCAGTGCCCCCCGGACTCTGCTCGCCTACCCGCAGCGTCACTTCCTTCGATCCGGGTGCATCGCAGGTGAGCCGGATGGTGGTGCCGGCTTGCGCATGTCTGGTTTCGAGAGAGGCGCTCACGAATGTTCCGGCGGGAAGCTCATCCTTGAGCAGCGAGACCTGATTGCCGGCCGGGAGTGCAATCTGCGCGCTCAGAATCCGGGGACGGGGACCGACGACCTTGATGCCTCCGGGCGTCACCGCGGGAGCCGTGGTGTTCTGGGCGTACTCTTTCAAATCCAGTTCTTCGCCAGGATGCGCGTCCGGTTTCAGTTCGACATACAACCGTCGCGCGTTACCTTCGGCTGGCCCTAACTTGAAGGCTGCGCCGGGGGCTTCCAGCCTGGCAAGCCGGTCCAGATTTTCGCCATGGAGCTCGAATGCCTGCTCCTTCTCGCCCGCGTTGATCAGCAGGGGCAGGTTGGCAATCCGGGGCGCGGGTGGGAGCACCTTGATGGGGATGTCGTAAGGCTTGCCGTCGGCCTGCGTCAGCTTCAAACTATAGTCGCCCGCGGACATCGACGAGGTGTCGATCTGCATATTCAGGCGATCCTGCGGGCCGTCCTGCTTACCCTTGGGCAGGCGGAACGGAACACTGACCGGCGCATCGAACTTATCGTCTTTGCGGACAACCGCGGCTTTCTCGACGAACTCAAAGTCGGCGTTCTCCAACTGAACCACAGTCTTGCCGTGATGTTCCTGCAACAGGTCCTGGCTCTCGGGCACGAGGCGCGCGGTCTTGAAGTCGCCGATGGGATTCAGGTAGACGTCGCCGGTAGCATGCAGCGTGTCCCAATCCCATGCCGCCTGCAAATGATAGCGTCCGGCAGGGGCTTTGGGTTTGCTGTCCTCCAGAGCAACCTCGAGAGACTTGTGGTCCGCGGTGCTCTTCACCTTGACCGGAAACGTGGTTTTGCCATCGTCGGCGACCAGTTTCCAGTCGCGGGCGCGATCCACGATTTTCCAGGCGGCATCGTCCATGCTGGCTGCCAGCGGAGCTTTCACGCCTAACGGGAGATGGTCCGCCGATTCGATCCTGATCGCGGGCGGCCGGGCGTTAGGAATCCTGGCCGCCCACAGATAAGCGACCTTCATTCTGGGCTTCGCGGGGTCGCGTTTGCCACAGAGGTTTAATTTGTCGCTCTGGGGATCGGCGACGAGGGCAAAGCTGGAGCGGAATTCAGTGTTCGGAAACATCATCCAGCGCAGGTTCATGAACAGCGCACCGCCGCTCGCCGCCAGGCCAACCGGGGTACCGAAGAAGATAGAGGCAACGGAAGTCGCGAGCGCAGCGGATTGAGCGGTGCTCTGCGAAGGATCCTGGGCAACCGGATCGACGCTGGCTAGTGCAGGATTGATGGAACGCATCATCGCCAGCGTCTGCTGGCTGCGCGGCAAGGTAGGATCGACCTGATTGTCAATGCCGTACTGGGAAGCAAAGCCGGTGAGGGCCGCGTCGACATCGTCCGTGCTCTTGGGTGACCAGGCGCTGATGGCAGCCATCAACGCTTCGGTCTGCGCCGTCTTCTCGGCGTAGTCGGCCAGTTGGGCGATGAGATCGTCGTCCTTGGCGAAAAAGGCTTTCACCTTTTTGACGCTGGCTCCCTGCGGCGCGTAGACCAGGGCCACCACGCCAGTGCGATTGGGAACGGTCCACTGAGCCGGTTTGTTGGCGGGTTTGGGCTCGAGGACTTGCAACTTGGGAAGCTGGTTCATCAGCGTGCCGGGCTTGGCGGGCGCCGGCGCCAGTACCAGGGCGACTTCGCCGCCCTTGGGATTCAGGCGCAGCTTACCGGGCGAATAAAGGATCGTCTGACCTTCCTCTAAGCGGTTCATGCCCCGTAGGGGAAGAACGGATAGTTTCGGATCAGATCGTACATCCAGTTGGAAATCTCCGAGCGGAACACCCGATGCGCATCCCAACGGAACCGCCGAAAATAACGTTACAGTGCCGCACAGAGCGAGTAAGACAGCCTTTTTCAACACCTGCATCTATTCTATCCATGAGACGCAGACGCGGCGAGTTAAGTTTGTGTTCTGGCGACCATTGAATAGAGTTGGAAGATTTGTGAGACAGTGCGACAGCCAGACGAGGCCATCGGACCCGGAGGGCGCGTTGTCAGGTTCCGGCGTTACGATACAGTTCGCGGAGAGAGTACGGCAGGCTCGGGTTGGTGCTGAGATGGAAATCGGAAGTGGCGGGGAGTTGCGTAACCAGGCGGCGGTAGGCTTTCCCGAGATTGTGGTACGGCACGCCAGGAAAATAGTGATGCAAGGCGTGATAACGGAGGCCGAGGGGAGCCCAGAGTTCAGTCCACCAGCCGCCCGGGTGATCAATGGAATCGAGTAGCTGGCCGGCCCGGTCCATGGGTTGGCCGTCGCTCAAGTAATCGTGGGCAACCAGGGTTCGAAGGGTGTTGACGAAGCTGACCATGGAGACGACTACGAACCAGACGAGGAAGGTCCTCCAGGGGAGTACGCCTCCCCAGGCAGCTAAAGCCGCGGCAGTCCAGATGAGGAGCACGGCGAGTTCCGAACCGCGCATCTTCTGTTCCAGTTTGCCGCTCAGGTCCCGGCGATATTTGAAATTTATGACCAGCGACGACGCGTGCACAGCGAGCCAGCGATGCAGCGGCGGACACAGCAGACCGAATGGGGCTGCCAGGAGAAGACGAATACCGAGCAGCACCGGCATCAGCAAACTCTCGATAGCAAAGCAGACGGTCATGCCGCGTGAATGGGCGAAGGGCAGATATTCCGGATCCCGTTTCGTACCATAGAGCTGGATGCGGTGGTGGTCCTGATGCATCCCGCTATAGGCGAACGATGGCAGGAGGAGCGGAAACCCGGAGAGCAGGTTCCATGCCGTCTCGAAGCCACGCATACCGCCGGGGCCGAAATGGCTGATTTCGTGTACGAAAAGAAGGCCACGGTAAAGCGCGAAGGCAGCGATAACCGCAGTCAATACCATCCGCGGCGAAAATAGCGGATAGTGAACCGCCAGGGCGAAAGAACTCCAACCGATCAGGCTGGTCAGTAGAAAGTCAGCCCAGTAGACTCCCGGGCGGCGAACGTGCAAATCGCGGACCAAGTCACGGGACTGGCGATCGAGAGCCTGCAGTCCCCCGAAGTTAGAAACGACCGTCGGTTCACTTGCCACGGCTTTCATTATCGGGCAGCCGCGAATTTTTTCAAAATCTCGCCGGTCTTCTGCAGGCTCCCGTCAGGCGCAAGATACCGGCCGGGCGCCAGGACACCATGGGGATCGAGCGCGTCTTTCAAGGTCGCCAGGAGTCGGCCGTAAGCCGTCTCCGGATCGAAAAGTTGCTGGGCCTGGATGCCCAGACGATAAGAATAGAAACCGGCTTCGGTCAACTGATCGAGCAGTTGCCGATAACATTCCATGGCCCGACCGTCCTCCCCGGAGACCTCACGGTCATAAGAGATCGAAACCACGCAAGTCACGGCGCGATCGGTGGTCATGGTCAGGGAGATCATGGGTTCGAACCCATGGGAAAGCAGGATGTCTTCACAGAGTGCCGTCATGGCGTGGACAGATTTGCCATCGGCCGGAGCGACGGGCGCGCACCACAACAATCCGCAGCCGTCGAGATCCGGATTGGGATTCGGGGGAACCGGGCCGCGCTTCCGCCAGTAGCAACTCGCGATCATTTTGCCCGTCGGGATACCTTGAATCAGGCCGAAGACGGGCTTCACGATTTCGAGGGTGCGCTGGAGATCGAGACCGGTCAGCCAACGATACGGACGCGCGAAACGCGAGGCAATCTTGAGCAGGCGGTCATCGAGGAATTGCAGACGGGTGACCTTGCCGCGCAACGCCAGTTTCACCAGCCGCCGGGCCTCTTTGACCTGCGCTTTGGTGCCGTAGAGGCCACCCGAGCCATTCCACCGGCCAAATTTCATCCCGGTGCGAATCTCCCGCATATGATTTCGGGTGAGCGGCACGGCGCCCTGAGTCTTAGCCCAGGGAAATTGGCCGAGACCGTTGAGCACCTTGTAATCATTGCCGATGTGTACGGAACTGCGTAACGTGCCGCTGAGCCGGAGAGGCCGGAGAGCGTCGATCACGCGAGGGAGATCCTGCTCGGAGGCGCACTGGAAGAAGAATGCCTGGGTATACGCCGGCGCCGGCATGAGCCATACGGTCATGCGGATGACGATGCCGAAGTTGGACTGCGTGAAGAGGCCGTCGAGAACAGGTCCGGCACCCCAGCGGTAGACCGGTGCAGCTTTCGCTCCGGGGAGGCTGCCGAATCCGGTTTCGATACATTCTCCGGTGGGCAGGATGACCTCGAAACCGCAACTACAAGCGAAATGGTCCCCGTAGGGTGTGTGGCCGAAGCCTCGCTCCATGGTGTTGCCGATAATGCTGCATTCCGGGCTGGCGCCGGTAGCGTCCATCCACAGGCTGGATTTGCGGGTGCGCAAGAACTCGAAAAGCTGCCGCTGGGTCACGCCTGGCTCGACGGTGACGTAAGCGAGGTCCTCGTTGAAATCGACGATGCGGTTCATGCGGCCGAGATCAAGGAGGACGCAATTGTCCGCCGCCGGGACACGAGAACCGTAGCCCCAGTTCTTACCGCTGCTGATGGGGCTGAGTGTAACGCGGTGGCGGTTGGCAATGCGGACACACGCCTGGACCTCCTCGCGGCTGCCGGGCTTCAGAATCGCCGGTATGGTCTGACCCGTCGGAAAGGTCGCAGTGCCCGCCTCGTGGAGTTCGTCGCGGGAAGTGATTACGAACTCGCGCCCAATAGCGCGGATCCACTCGATGCACGCCGCGCGCACGTCAAACTGGGGCATTCACTCGCCTCATTGGGCAAATCCGATGGGAATGAATTAGCATTAGGCCGCCGGGGCGACACCTCCGGCGGGCCAGGGGAGCAAAGCGGGAGCCGGGCTGTGCAGCCGGTTGAAAACATTCCAGGCACGCGATGGTTTGCCGGCGCTGATGACCGTCATGGAAGGGATCTGCGACCTGATTTCATCGATCGCGCGCTGATATTTCGGGCACGGGATTCGGGAGTCGAAGCGGATGACTTCCATATCGCATTTGTATTGCGGATCGTAATAGGCTGGCAACGCACAACCGTCCCATTCGAGGGGGCGCCCACCGATCCGGCGGAGGATCGATGCCGAGCCGTTGCGATGCGTGGCCATACTGAGACCCAGGCAGCCGCCAACAACTTGCGACCAGGCGAACGTGAAGAGCACGCTGCGAACTGCGTCGCTTGATCCGCGAACGCTCTCGTCGAGAGCCCATCCTCCGACCTCGACGAAGGAGAAGCCACAGCGGCGTGCGGTTTCCAGTTCGCTCTCCACGGCGCGGCGCAGCCGTTCGCTCCACGGTTCAGTCCGAGCCAAAGCGGCGGTGCGAACACGCAGACGATGATATGAGGTCGAGGCAGAATGTTGCAGATACCGGGTACAGCCCACTACCCGGTTGTAGGGATTCAAAAGGAGGAGGTGCCAGGATTCCTCATCGACCGGTTGCACGTGCCGGCCATCCGCCGTCAGATCCGATTCCGCGATCGCGCCATCCTGCAAATAAATGCGCCCGCGGAGGCGCTGCATATCCCTCATGAGCTCCCGTCGCCAAACGGCGTCACCGCTAACCTGTTGAAAAGAGCTGGAAAGCGGCAAGCCAGGAGGAGGTAGCAGGATAAAGCGACGGTTGGTGCTCGGATCGGCTGTCAAGCTCAGCTTCATTCGCTGGTTCTCCAATACTTGTGAGTTCTAGTACTTATTAGTATACGGTATGCAAAACGAGCCGAACAAGACTCAATTTGGTACACACGGAAAACACGTAGGGCCGTGCGTACAAACCATTGATTCGAAGGTAGAATTGTGTATAAGGGTCAATGGTAAGAAGTTTCTTCATAAAAAACAATTCATTAAAATGTTTTAATGTATAATGGTACTCTTAAGTACCTAATAAGTAACACTAGTACTAGATGATGTGCTGCGACAAACGGGCACAACCAGACGAGTTGCCGCAAAAATTACCGAACGCCTGTTTCACGGTAAAAACGACTGACCGCATATACTCGTTAGTTAACTATAAGGCCCCCCCGGCTATGAGACTTTCTGAGTATCCATGAACGGAGCCGGGCCAGGAAGATGAATAATGGGGGCAAGGCCTATGTCGCAGCGTGTGTTGCTCCTGTTTCCGCAGCTGAACAACCTGGTTTTTTTTGGGGTGTACGAGCCCCTGGTGATGGAGATCTTTTCCGCCATCGCTAAAGAAGAAGGTTGTGAGGTCGAGTTGATCGATTTGCGGGTCGATCCGCGCGGCTGCGAAAGGTTGGCCAAGCGCGGCTACGTTCCGGACCTGATCGGATTGACTACTCACGGATTTCCGGAGGTTCCGATCGTGAATCGAATCGCCAAGGTCGCTAAGGGTCTATGGCCGAAATCGCCGCTGGTCATCGGCGGTGGACAGGCGACGGTAACGCCCGAGCTTTTTGACCGCCAATACGTCGACCTTATCGTGCGGGGCCCGGGAGAGCGGATCTGGCGGGAGCTGTGCAGAACAGGCGTCCGGTTGGGAGATTGCAGGACGATTGAGGATCCGGAGCCGCCGCGGGTTTACAGCTATCCATTGCCGGACCGGCAGATCACCGCCCACTACAGGAAGCACTACAAAACCAACATTCCCCACCACACCGGTCGACCCTGGGGGCGCAGGGGACGAACCGGCTTCACGCTCCTGACGCAGGGCTGCCCTTTTCGGTGCAGTTTCTGCGTGATCTGGCCGGCCAATCTGGGTTTGTACCGGAAGCGGCCGATCGCAGAGGTGGTGGCGGAGCTCAAGAGCATGGAGGAAGACTACATTTATCTCGGCGACGATAATACGTTCGCCGACGCCAACTACGCACGGCAACTCGCTGAGGCGATTCGAGATGCAGGTATCAAAAAAGAGATCTCGAGCTATTGCCGCGCCGACCACATTTGTAAGCATCCGGAATTGATGCAACTATGGTATGACATCGGGCTTCGCTACCTGGTGATCGGCGTCGAAGCGGTCAGCACCGAGAAGCTAAAGCTATTTAACAAGAAGACCGATCAGGAACAGAACACTAAATCTCTCAGTATCCTGCGAGATATCGGTATTTTCGCGATCCCGCACATTCTCATTTCGCCCGATATGACGGCGCAGGATTTCGACGATGTTTACCAGTTCATCGAAGACAATGAGTTCGAGTATCCGGTTACCATCCCGCTCACGCCATTGCCGGGGACTGAGGATTATAAAAGCTACAAGCTGAAGGGGCGAATCATCACCGAAAAGCTGGATTTTTATACCTTTATGTATGCGATTTTGGAGCCTGTCCATATGAGTCTGCGGGAATTCAACCGGCAGTACGACCGGCTCATCTTCCGCACGTGGTCCTGGTCCCGATTTCTGAGCGGGGGGTGCGGGAAGCTTCGTTTTCTTGGGTTTGTGAAGTGGTGGTTCTTCGTCCGACTGCTGATTCTGCAACTGCGGTGGAGACGCCGGGAAATTTATCGGGAGGCGGATGCGAAGGCCATCCTGAGACCCGCCAGCCCCTCTGTTCCTAACCAGCTTTAGGCCGGGAAAGTCCGGAAGATGATCGTCAGCTATAACACCGTTTGTTTAGTGGGGTTTTGAGGTTTTTTAGCACCATCGACAAGAACGCGTCTGCAGTGCCGAGAGTCACTACTTCTGTTGGTGCTTTCAAGGACAAAATCCATCATGTCTTCCGCCTACGCTCTTGCATTCCTTTAGTAACTCAACTAAAGTTATCAGGTAGAGCCCAACCAAGGTATTAGCGCTGTTCAAAGGTTGAGTTTTCGGAGGAGAGTCTAGAAAACATGAGTATGACGCGCTTCAAGAATTTAGGGCTGTGTGTGGCTGGCGGGTTACTGACCAGTCTTTTTTCAACAACAGCTTTTGCGACATCAATAGCCTTCGGTGTGGCCAATATCAATGGCCAGGCGGTGGTAACCGCTACTTCGATCTCGTTTGAAAATAATGTGTCCGTCGCTAACGCGTACAACGCGGGTTCGGGCACAGGCTCGTTCGCCGGCCTTATGAACGGGGGCGGTACGATGTCCACAGGTTGGCTTCAGTCCCTTTCGGGAGCTCCCGGTCCGGTAAACTTGGTCGATTATGCAACATTCGAGAGCACGATCGGTTTGATTCAATTCGACATGACGTTTCTCTTTCCGGGCACCGGAACTGCAGCGCCGTGCCTTGTCGTCACTAACGCTCCTGGTGCAACATGCACGCCAACGGGTTCGCCTTTCACTCTGACGCAGGAAGCCACCGGGGTAACGGTCACGTTAGCGGAGAGTGGGAATTTTTACATCGGCACGTCGGCTTCAGGCACGAGCCCGGGGAGTGGACTTTTCACGGCCCAGATATCGGTACCCGGTCAGATCAATGCTGTCTTGTTGGCGCTTGAGGGAGGCACTTTGGGCGCCCAGACCTATTCAGCCTCTTTCACTGCCGGAGTTCCTGAACCGGGAACTATTTTGATGTTCCTGGCTGGTCTGGGGATGATCGCCGTCGGCAAGAAGCGCAACAAGGCTGCGCGATAGTATGCACGCCTGACACTCAGGCGAAGGTAGTTGGAATCAACCACGGAGCGGTCGCCAGAAATGGCGCCCGCTCTTTTATTTGGACCTCATCCTGTCTTCAACAATATCAGCCGCCCTTACGACACCACCCGATTCGAGAATAGAGCGCGCCACCTTCGCAGCTACGTCACGTTGAGTCTTGCCGTCCAACAGTTCCCTGATCCGCAGTCTTAGAGTCTCAGGGTCGAGTTGCGTCAGCCGGATGACACTGCCGGCCCCGACCCACTTCAGTCTGGCGGCGATGGCGGGCTGTTCGTAAGCTATGGGGACCGCAATCGCGGGCACGCCTTGGCTCAATGAATCGAGGACCGTGTTCAATCCAGCATGCGTGAGCGTTAGAGAACAGCGCTTCAGCACCTCCACCTGCGGAGCATAACTGACAGCCAGTGGGCGTCCCGGAAGTGACTCGAGGGCACGCTGATCCAGCCCACCCCCGTGTGCAATGACAAGCTGTACGGGCAGTCCTGCACAGGCTTCTGCGAAACATCCGAAGATCCTCTCTTTGCCTCCTTGCAGGGTGCCCAGGGAGGAGTAGATTAAGGGACGCCCGTCGAGGCGATCCCACGGGAAATCGGACGGTCTCGATATCGGGTCGCGCAAGGGCCCGACGTAATGAAAGATGTCGGGCAACTTCTCTCGCGGAAAGTCGAAAGCCGGCGGCTGCTGGCTGATCTGGGCGAGCCTCGACCATGCGTCTTCCGGTGACTTAAGCGGCGCCAGGTTCCACTGTTGGCGATAGCGGGTGAGAACCCGTTCGACTGGCGACATCAGAAGGTTGGAAATCGCGTAACCCGCGGCATTGCGCACGCGCGCCCATCCGGCTCTATGGTAGGTCCAGGGGGTGAACGGCGGCGGCACATAGGTATCGCGATTGAGGGCCAGAGCATTGCAAATGGTAATAAACGGAATTCTGAGATGTTCGGCCACGCTGCCGCCCCCCGGTTCGGTCTGATCGACTAACAGAGCATTGACTTGGGCTTTTGCAAGGGCCTCTGGAAGATCGCGGCAGATCATCTCAGTGGTCTTCCGGATGGCGTTGATCGTAAAGCGCAACGCTGACAAGCCGTGCAAACGGCCGAGGTGCGCCAGCGATTGAGGTAGCGACCCGAGCGGATGGTCTTGATAGCCGATGGGGTAAAAGTCGAGATCTTCACGGGCGATCCGTTGCGCCAGATCCTCCATCTGGAACCACGTCACGCGGTGGCCCCGGCGCCGGAGTTCCCTTCCCAAGGCGGCGAATGGGTTGATGTGACCGCTTACCGGAGGACTAACGATTCCCAAGTGCATGCTTGTACACGGACGATACTCCACGATACCAGCCAGGCAGGCTCTGCCGCGCCACTTACGTAGCCTGCAGAGCACAAGGAGTTCATTTGCGTTACGGGCATTACGTACAAACTGGTACTCCAAGCGATTTATTCGAAAGGTCTTATTTACAGTTTGCCTGGAGCGTCTTATAATCGATACGATTTGGGATATTCTGCCGGCAGCAAAGTAGCCTCGTTGGATTATGCGGATCGATGGCTAGGCGATGGTCTGCAAGCCTGTGGGCGCGCCGGCGGACTCGAGGTCGTCGAAGCCGATGTCACATTGGCGTCCGAAGCCCTCCAGCGGTTCAAATCCGAAGGCACGCCAATCACCTGGACCCATATTTTTGTACGCGCTACCGCAATGGTGCTGGCGCGCAATCCGGAACTGCACAGCCTGGTCGCCGGCAACTCCCGCTTACATCCGTCCACGGTCGATATTTGCCTCTCCCTCGCCGGGGATACCTGCGTCACACCGGTACTGATTATTGAGGACGCGGCGAACAAGGACATTCGGGCGATAGCAGCGGAGATTGCGCGCCGGACGCCAGAGGCAACCGAGGAAGCCCGTAAGATGTTGAACGGCCTTCGCCGGTTCGGGTGGTTGGTGCCATTCTCCATTCTCCGGCGGGCACTCTTAGGCTTTCTGCTTCGGCGGCCCACGATCCGCCGTAAGCTGAGCGGAACATTTCAGGTGACGTGTGTACGCCAGGTGGACCTGGCCGCGCCTTTTCTCTTCAATACGGCGGCAGCGCTGGGAGTTGGCCGGGTGCGTGACAAAGTGGTCCCGGAAAACGGCAACCCGGTGGTTCGTCCAATCGTTACGCTCTGCTGCTGCGTCGACCATGCGCAGTGGAATGGCATGGCGGCCGCCCGGTTTTTGGTCGCTTTGCGCGACATCCTCGAATCCGGCGGATTTGGCGAAGAACCTGAAACAACGCAAATCGCAGTGGCAGAACCTGCTACCGCAGCGTAGCAAATTGGCGAAATCCGCCGGAGCATGGATCTTTTTTCAACTTAATTGACCGCCATAATTAACAGTCTTAATTGACGGTTGACCATGTGATTTGCCAAGAACGTTGCGTCCGTGGCAAAGTTAAGTCTGTGGCAAATGAAATTACGCCGCTGGATTACGCTGAGCGCTGGTTGCGCGATGGCCTGCACGCTTGTGGGCGCGCGGGTGCAATTGAGGCGATTGACGCGGACGCCACGACCGGTGCCGCGATCCTGCAGCGCTTCGGAGCCGAGGGCGCTCCGATCACCTGGACGCATGTCTTCGTGCGGGCAACCGCGATGGTATTGGCGGCTAAACCCCACCTGCACAAACCTGTTGCGGGCAACTCCCGTTTGACTCCATCCACGGTCGATATCTGCCTTTCGCTGTCCGGGGATTACTGTGTCACGCCTGTGCTCATTATCAAGGATGCCGCGAATAAAGACCTTCGCGAGATAGCAGCCGAAGTGAAGCGCGGAACTCCTCTGGCGATGGAAGAAAACAGGAAGGTAATGGGCAAGCTTCGCCGGTTTGGCTGGCTGGTGCCTTTCTCCCGCCTTCGCCGGTCTCTCCTCGGCTTTCTGTTCCGGCGGTCCGGGTACCGCCGCCGGATAAGTGGAACGTTTCACGTCACTTGTCTGCCCCAGGTGGATTTCTTTGCCCCACTGCTGTTTAATTCAGCTGCGGCATTGGGAGTTGGCCGGGTGCGCGACAGGGTAGTCGCGGCAGATGGCAGAGCCGTGGTTCGCCCGACTGTCACGCTCTGCTGCTGCCTCGATCACGGGCAATGGAATGGGATGGCGGCGGCCAGGTTTTTGACCGCGCTACGCGACATCGTAGAATCCGGGGAGTTCGCCGAGGAGATGCAACTACTGCCGGCCGCCGCGGCGGAAACGGTCAGAATCCCTTGCGAGCCGTGCGGTCAACCTGTCCGCGAGAGCGGTAACATAGTGAGCCTATAGCTTCGTTTCACATATGATACACTTTGGCGCCGTCTGTCCACCGGGCACCAGCCACGTTACGGGGATGACGGCGATCGGCCGCGAGTTGCGCCGACGCGGACACCGGTTCACCGTATTTAATATTCCCGATGTGGAGTCCCTGGCATTTTCCGAAGACGTCGAGTTTTGCCCTCTGGGCGTTGCCAGTAACCCGATTGGCTCGTTCCGGGAGTTTTCGGAAAAGCTTTCCAGGCTCAAGGGGCTGCAAGCTCTTCGTTTCGGACTGGCTACAGCCGTCGCCGAAATTGAGATGATCTTGCGTGACGCTCCGGATGCGATGCGCTCCAGGCGGATTTCCGCCTTGCTGGTCGATCAAGGGCAACCGGCAGGATCTACATTGGCGGAATATCTTGGAATTCCATTCGTCACGATTTGCAACGCGATTGCGGCAGTTCCCGACGCCTCAGTTCCACCCACGGTGGTGCCATGGCAATGTGGCGATCACTGGTTAGAGCGATTACGCAACCGGGCGGCTTATGCCGGTCTCGATATCGGTTTCGCGCCAATGCTTCGAGCGATAAACCGGTCTCGTAAGCGCTGGGGCTTCAAACCTCTTGGTTCGCTTTACGACTCGCGCTCACCCTGGGCGGAGATTTCACAGCAGACAGCGGATTTCGATTTCCCCAACCGTTCGTTACCGAAGCAATTTCATTATGTCGGGTTGCTGTGCAGATCCGGTTCGGCGCGCGTTCCCTTTCCTTTTGATCGCCTGGACGGAAGACCTCTGGTGTACGCGACGCTCGGAACGGTTTATTCGCATGCTGGCGGACTCCTTCGTAATCTCGCAGTGGCGTGTAGAGATCTGGACGTGCAGCTCGCTATTACGCTCGGCGGCAAGGGCGATCTGTCCGGTTACTCCGATTTGCCGGGCCAGCCGATAGTGGTTCAGAACGCGCCGCAGTTAGCGGTTCTCAAACGAGCCGCAGTCACGTTTTGCCACGGCGGGAACAACACGGTCCTCGAATCGCTGGCGGCCGGCGTGCCCGTGCTGGTCATGCCATTTTTCGGAGATCAGTTTGGCTCCGGGGCGCGACTGGTGCGGTGCGGAGCCGGGAATGTGGCTCCGTCGCGACCGTCGCGCGACCAGCTTTATCGCCTGTTAAAGCCCATGTTGAATACGCCCCGATACCGGGAACGCGCGCAGGCCATGGGGCAATCGATTGAAAGGGCCGGCGGCGAGCGACGGGCCGCAGACATTATCGAAGACGCGTTGGAAATCCGGGTAGCGGCCGGCCGCTCCGGTGCTTGAGACCGGGACTGGCAATTGCAGCGAAGCCATTCATCCCCGGGGAACTACTTGCAAGTTGGGTATCCAACCGTTCCCTATCACGGTCGCGGCTCAGAAACGCGCGGCTCAGAAACACGCGAGTCAGAAAGGCGCTATGGAATGCAGGGTAAGCTCTTGCGACCCATTCGCCCATGAAAAAAAGCACGTTCCTCAACCGGGATTTCCTGCTGCTCTCGCAAGGACAACTAGTCAACCAGGCCGGGACCCAGATTGCGCTGGCGGCCACGGCGTTCTGGCTAAAGCAGTCAACCGATTCCGCCAGTCTGGTCGGCCTGATGAGTTCGATCTCGGCTCTACCGTTACTATTACTGTCTCCGCTTGGGGGCGCTGTCGCGGATCGATGGTCGCGACGCAACGTCCTGATCATTTGCGATCTGTTGTGCGGGGTAGTCTCCTGCGCGCTGGCCCTGCTTCTCCAGTCGGGCTCATCACGTCTCGCGGCGCTGACGACCGGGCTGTTCCTGGGCAATCTGATCCTGTCGAGTGCGATCGCATTCACCAACCCCGCGTTGAACGCTCTGATTCCGCGGCTGGTGGCAGCCACGCAGATCGGAGCTGCCATGGCTTTCGCCCAAGCCTCGGGATTCCTGGCCATGATCCTGGGACAATTTCTGGGGGGAATGCTGTTGACCCACTACCTCCCCGGAGTTCTTTACTGGGTCGATGCGGGCACTTATTTTGTTTCGGCGGCTGCGGAGTCAATGGTGCGAGTCGACCGGCCGGTAGTTCAGGAAGACGGCCGGCCTCGCGCCGGCATTTTTCGTGACATCGGCGAGGGATTCTCGTATGTGTGGCAAAGACCCGGGATGAGAGCTCTGCTGCTGGCCGCAATCCCGCTGAACGTACTGACGACGCCGGTCATTATGCTGCTGCCGTTCTATACGACCAACACCCTTCATCAGCCACTGGCGCGTTACGGTTATCTGCTGGCCGCCCTCAGTGTCGGAATCCTGACCGGCTATGCGATAGCCGGAAGGTTTCAAGCTGCCCCGCGGTATCGCCACCTGTTGGTATTTGGTTCTGTGTTGGGTTGTGGCATGACGATCCTGGCACTGGCATCTTTTGGGATTCTCTGGCCGGCCCTGGTCGCCCTCGTTATATTAGGATCTTTGATCGGGGTGGTGACGCTGGTCTCGTTGAACACGTTTATCCAGCAGACGGAACCCGAGAAACGCGGCAGGGTATTCGCAGTCCTTCTGATGGTCACCCAGGGATTTACGCCGCTTGCAATGTGCCTGATCGGGATCGTGAGCGACTCGCTCGGCAACAACATCCGACTACTATACGGCGGGTGTAGCATCCTGCTACTGGCTGCGGCGGTAACCATGTTCAGCAACCGTGACCTGCGCGACTTCCTGCGCTATGCCGAAGCCTGATGTCAGGGTTCCGGTGCGTTCTGCAACCTAACATTCGTTCTCATGGTCAGGTAAGTGCCTCTTTTGATAGCGAGGTGACTTATGAATCAGGATCAAATGGAAGGTAAATGGAAACAGCTAAAAGGTTCCTTTAAGGAGAAATGGGGGAAGTTCACCGATGACGATATTACACGGTTGAATGGAAATCGTGAACAAATTATCGGGGCTTTGCAGGAGAAGTACGGGCAGACGAAAGAACAGGCCCAGCGGGAGTTCGACGCCTGGTACTCCAGCCAGCAGTACGAAAACGTGCGGACTGGCGGAGGAAGATATTAGCTGCTTTCATCGAGGGGCAGGCTCACGCCTGCCCCCCTTCACTTAAGTTATGTTTCATGGCGTCCGAGGAACGGTGTAGCCCGCAGACCACAAAAAACGATGGTCGGCGCCACAGATGCTTTTAACCTACTATGCCTTCGCCCCCGTCTACACGAATGGTATTGCCTGTCATCCAGGCGGTTTCCGGCACGGACAGAACGCGGATGCAGCGGGCGATATCGAGTGGGGTAGTCAAGCGGTGATACGGATTGTGCGCGGCGGCAAGTTCCAGCAGGCGCTCATTTCCGGGAATTTTTCTGAGCGCGGGAGTATCGGTGACGCCCGCTAAAATTGCGTTAGCCGTAATACCTAGAGGGGCCAGTTCTACGGCGAGGTGGCGGATATGCGATTCGAGTATAACTTTCGCTGCAGCCACCGCGCCATAGTTCGGCAGTACTCTCGTACTTCCCTCGCTAGTCATGGCAAAAATGCGCCCTCCAGCGGTCATGAGCCCGGCAGAGACCAGATCCTTTGCCCAGTAAATCAGGCTGTGACCCATAACGTCGCACGTCATTTCTATCTGCTTTTGAGTGAGTGCTCCGTCGCCGGTGAGAGGCTTTAAGGCCCCGAAGGCTAACGAATGGAGCAGCACGCGGACTTTTCCGCCGCGTGAATCCAAACGTTCCGCTATGCTTCCGAGAACTGCCGCACGCTTACTTTCGTCGGCGGCATTCCCATTGAAGAAGACAGCCTCGCGACCTTCTGCGCGTATCCGCTCTTCGATATCAGCGACGTGTCCCAGGGTTTCGCGCCGGTCCAGATGCACGCCGAAGATATTCATTCCCGCCGCGGCTAATTCGAGGGCGGTAGCCTCGCCAAATCCACTACTCGCGCCAAGAATCAGCGCCCAATCCTGGTTGCTCATTTTAGGTCAGTTGTCTCCATACGATTATGCGGGATTCGCTGTCGTGTTCCATATCGTGGACTGTAATCTCGATCTCCGTGCGGGGCAGAGGCATCAGACGCGGGAAGCGTTCACCCCATTCGATCAGGACCAGCCGGCCGGTGGCAAAGAGATCCACGAGTCCCAGCGATTCAACTTCACGCTCCGAGTCGAGGCGGTACAGATCGACGTGATAAATGAGCGGCGGGTCACCGTACTCGTGGATAAGAGTGAAGGTTGGGCTGGAGACGTCTTCCTCGCGGGCGGCGTGGAGTCCCTCCGCAATCCCTTTCACCAGCGTGGTCTTCCCTGCCCCCAGATTTCCGATCAGCAACACCACGCCGTGCAACTCTGCGGCCAGACTGCGTCCGAGCGCGATGGTCCCGGCCGCAGTTTCGGTCTTGAATTGGGTCAAACGTCTAGAATAATCTATTCAGCTGCTAACCGCGGGGCTGGCCCGCGGTGAAGTTCTCGCTGACTGTGGGTTTGCCGCCGTAGGCAGGGAGCGCGGGTCAGAGGAGAGTGACGGGAGAACGCGACGCGACTGCCGCGGCCGCGATATGGATGAGCTTCATATCAGTCGCATCATATAACGGATGCCACACAGGGATCGACTGGAAGTCCAATCTCGTCCGCCATTTCGGTCGCTGGCGAAGTGGCAATGATATCCGCGGCTATGATCAAATAGACGCTAGTGAGGCAGCCAATTTTCAAGCGGTGTGGTGCGCTCGTGCTCGGGTCGATTCTCGCACTGGCGTGTCTCGATGCCGCGGACACCGGCGCTGCTGCACAAAAGGTACTGCTCGCCGGGCGCGCCGCCCGACTCTGGTCGCTGCAACCGGTGGTGCGTCCTCGCGTTCCGTCCGGCGTGACCCGGTCCTCCAACCCGATCGACGCATTTATCAGCGCGATGTATCGGGAGAAGGGCCTCGGTCCCGCGCAGAAAGCAGACAAGCTCACGCTCCTGCGCCGCGTGTATTTCGATCTGGTAGGTCTGCCGCCAACGGTTGCAGAGCAGGACGCGTTTTTGCAGGATACATCGCCCGACGCTTACGAAAAAGTTGTCGACCGGCTGCTCAGCGATGAACAACACGGCGTCCGCTGGGCACGGCACTGGCTGGATGTGCTCCGCTACGCGGATCTCGACGGTCTCGACGGCTCGGTGATGCCGGCCGCGCCCGGAATCTATCTCTGGCGCGACTGGGTCATCAACGCGCTGAATCAGGACATGCCATACGACGAGTTTGTTCGCGCGCAGATTCTCGGCAATCGCTACCGGCCTGAGACCGTAACGGCGAGCAGCGGGCGCCGCACGCGAGCCCCGGGGCCGGTGGAAGATTCTTTTGCCCTCGGCTTCCTGGCACGCGCGGCGGTGACTCGCGACGATCGCGACCATGACGTTGCGTTCTCGGCGGTCGAGACTATTTCCACCGCTTTCATGGGCATGACTGTCGGCTGCGCAAAATGCCACGACCATAAGTACGACCCCATCAGCCAGCGCGACTACTACTCCATGAAAGCGCTCTTCGATCCGCTGGTGTTGAAGACCGTCATGCTCGCGACCCCCGCCGAGATCTTCGCCAACGGGCGCAAGTTCGACGAGTATCAGACGAAGAAGGCCGCGCTCGACAAAGCAATTGAAGAGCTGGTGGGGCCTTACCGATCAAAGCTGTACGAAGAGCGCGTCAACCTACTCACGCCGGACGTGCAGGCTATTGTCCGAAAGCCCGAAAGGCAGCGCACTCCGGGTGAGCAGAAGATCTTCGACGATTACTTCCCCGTGTTGCGTGTGGACCCTTCGAAGATCAAGCTGATTATGCCGCAAGAGGAGATCGTCAAATACGACGCGCTCCTGGCCGAGCAGCGCCAACTCGGACGCGTTCCTACGCTGCCGGCATATTGGACCGTCGAAGAGGACAAAACGTTGCTGAAAGAGACGAGCTACGTTTTGACTACAGGCGATCCGAAGCGTCCCGAGAAGGACAAACCGGTCGAACCCGGCTTCCCGTTTCAACCCACGGATATTGATTTCCGGGATGGACGGCGGGAAGCATTCGTCGACTGGCTGACAGCGCACGAGAATCCTCTCTTCGCCCGCGTGGCCGTGAATCGAATCTGGGGGTGGCATTTCGGAGAGGGCCTGCAGCGCACTCCGAGCGACTTCGGTCTGCTGGGCGGCAAGCCCTCCAATCAAAAACTGCTGGATTATCTCGCGGCGGAATTCGTGGCGCATAACTACAGCATGAAGTGGCTTTCGCGCCTGATCGTCACGTCAGATACTTATCAACTGGCGTCGAAGATGGAGCCCGCGCGGTTTACGGCCAATCAGAAGATTGACGCGCAGAACAGCTACCTGTGGCGTTTCCGGCTGCAACGCCTCGAAGCGGAGCCGATCTGGGACGCAGTTCTCTACTCTTCGAATGATCTGGACCTGGCGGTTGGCGGGAGGTCCTTCCAGCTTTCGGCGGCAGACGAGAAGCAGAAATTATTTCTGCCGCCGGACGAGAGCTTCAGCAGCGTCAAGAATCGCCGCGGAGTCTATCTGGTTCGCGGCTATATCCCCAGCACCGACGTAATGAGTAACTTCCTCACCGCTTTCGATGTGGACGATGGACGGGCACCCTGTCCGCTGCGGACGCAGACGGTTACTGCACCGCAGGCGCTCTTCACCATGAATAACGAATTGATCGAACGCGAATCGGGCCGTCTCGCGGATCACTTATTGAAAGTTTCGTCGGGTGATTTGAACTCGGCTGTCCGGCTGGCTTATCGCACGGTTCTCGGGCGGCCGCCGTCGGGCGCGGAGATGGACCACGCACTGACTTACGTGGGCAGTGATCCCGCCCGGCTGAAAGAGTTAGGCTGGCTGTTGTTTAATCTGGATGAGTTTATCTATGTCAGATGAGCTGAGGAACATCTATCCGTGCGGACGCATCGCGCGGCGCGGGTTTCTATTGAAATCCGCCGCCGGATTTCTGGGATCGGCCATCGGGTCGCTATGGGCGGATGACAATCAACTCCGCGATGCGCGTTTGCCCGGAACACCACGCGCCAAATCGGTGATCTATCTTTTCATGTGCGGCGGCGTCAGCCACATCGACACGTTCGACCCCAAAGACAATAAATATGCCGGCAAGATCATGGATGCGATCGGGTTCGGCGACAACAATGCGCCGATGAAGCGGCCGGTGATCCCGTGTCTGCGTACGTTCACGCGTTACGGGCAATCGGGCATTCCGGTCTCGGACTGGTTCCCCAATGTAGGCGGAGTGATTGACGAGATCGCCGTGGTCCGTTCGATGTACTGTCATCAGACCAACCATTTTCCAGCCGTGCTGGAACATGCCACGGGTAAGCCGCTGCGCCAGTTCGATCATCCCTGTCTCGGAAGTTGGGTGACCTATGCGCTTAGCACGGCGAACAAGAATCTACCGGCGTTCGTCAACATCGGACGGCCCTCTTCGCCGGTTCAACTCACCGGCGGTTACATCGGGGCGAGTTATTCGGCGACACCGTTTCAACCCGGGAACGTCCCGATACCGAATCTGCTTCCGCCCGGCGAATCCACCGCGCAGCAGCGCGACCGGCAGATGCAGGCTCTCTTTGAAATGGACAGGCAGTTCCGCGCGGATTATGCGATGGAGAGCGAAATCATGGCGCGGACACGGGCGTTCGAACTCGCAGCCAACATGATGCTCAAGGCGCCGGCGATTGTGGATTTCGCGAACGAACCGGAGCATGTGAAGTCACTCTACGGCATCGGCGAGAAGGAAACCGACGAGTTCGGACGCCAGTTGCTGCTGGCGCGCAGGCTCTCCGAGAACGGCGTCCGCTTCATCCAGATCTGCCACGCCGGCGGGGGCAACGGCAAGTGGGATTCGCACGACGATATGAAGTCTCATGCACCGCTGTGCCGCGCCGTCGACAAACCGATCGCGGGACTGATTCGCGATCTGAAGCAGAGGGGCATGCTGGACAGCACGCTGGTGGTTTTCACGAGTGAATTCGGCCGTACGCCGTGGTCGCAGAATACCACCGGCCGCGACCACAACGCGATGGGATTTTCGACCTGGATGTCCGGGGGCGGGGTGAAGGGCGGCACCGTGGAGGGAGCAACGGACGAAGTGGGCTACAAGGCGGTCGAGAGTCCGCACTACATCAGCGACCTGCAGTCGACGATTCTGCGTCAGGTCGGCCTCGATTACAAGAAGATGGATTTCGTGGTCAATGGGCGTCCGTTCCATCTGGTGGAAGAAGGTCAAGGGCCCATTACCAAAATTCTTGGGTAGCCTATGCACGAGCACGAACACGATCACACTCACGAGCATTCGACGGTACCGTCAGAGCCGACGCTGCGGGTGAAAGCGCTGGAGTCCCTGCTGGTCGAGAAGGGACTGGTGGATCCCGCCGCGCTCGATGCGGTAATCGACACGTTCGAGAATAAAATCGGCCCGCGTAACGGAGCGCGCGTGGTGGCCCGGGCGTGGGTGGACCCCGCGTTTAAAGAGCGCCTGTTGGCCGACGCTGCCTCAGCGATTGCCGAGCTCGGATATCCCAGCCAGCATGGGGAACACATGCTGGCGGTCGAGAACGGACCGACGGTGCACAATCTGGTGGTATGCACGCTGTGCTCCTGTTATCCCTGGCCGGTTCTAGGCCTGCCACCGGTCTGGTACAAGTCGGCGGCCTACCGTTCACGCGCCGTGATCGACCCGCGGGGAGTGCTTCGCGAGTTCGGACTGGTGCTGCCCGATGAGGTGGAGGTGCGCGTCTGGGACAGCACGGCGGAATTGCGCTATCTCGTCCTCCCGGAACGTCCGGCGGGGAGCGAGAAGTTGAGCGAGGAGGAACTGGCTGCGCTGGTTACGCGCGATTCCATGGTAGGCGTGGCGAAGGTGGTGCTATGAACGGAATCCACGATATGGGCGGCATGCACGGCATGGGCCCGATTCAACACGAAGCGAACGAGCCGGTATTCCACGAGCGCTGGGAAGGTCGCGTGTATGCGCTTAACCGCGCTATGGGCGCGTGGGGCAGGTGGAACGTGGATGCCTGGCGGCATACCATCGAACTTCTGCCGCCGGCCGACTATTTGCGCATGAGCTATTACGAGAAGTGGCTGGCTGCGCTCGAGAAGCGCGTCGTGCAATACGGCTTTGTGAGCCAGGAAGAGTTGGACGGCGGCAAGGCTGCACCGGACTCGATGAAGGCCGATGCGGCGTTCACGCCTGACGCGGCCCGGAGGATCGGCCGAGGCATTCCATCGAGTCAGGAGCCCGGGGTAGCTCCTCTATTCCAGACCGGACAGCGCGTGCGGGCGCGGAATATCAATCCGAGCGGTCACACCCGGCTGCCACGATACGCACGGGGTAAAACCGGCGAGGTCGTGCGGGATCACGGAGTGTACGCGTTTCCCGACACGAATGCGCAGTATCTGGGAGAGAAGCGGCAGCACGTTTACTCGGTCCGTTTTGCGGCGCGTGAGCTTTGGGGACAAGCGGCCTCCGCTCGCGATTTCGTTTATCTTGACCTCTGGGACAACTATCTTGAACACGCGTGATCTGAACGAATTGCCGCGACTTCCCCGCGACGACGGCGGACCGGTGTTTGCCGAGCCGTGGCAAGCTCAGGCGTTTGCCCTCGCGGTCAAGCTGTCAGAGCAAGGCTACTTCACGTGGAAAGAATGGGCCGAGGCGCTGGCTGCGGAACTCAAAGCCGCGGAGGATTCGGGCCAGCCCGACGACGGCACACACTACTACGAGCACTGGCTGGCGACGCTGGAGCGTCTGGTGACGGCGAAGGGTTTGACCGATCGCACGGCTCTGGTGGAGCGTAAGCGGGCGTGGGCCGACGCGTACCGGCATACACCGCACGGCCAGCCGGTTGTGTTGGGGTGAAACGCTGCCGTTTTCCGTTGTCCGTTTACCGCTGACCGTTCTGGCGTCTGATGACGGACCACGGATAACGGATAACGGATAACGGACAACGGTTAACGGACAACTAAAAGGACGACGACCCGCCTTCGACCATGAGCTCTGTCGCGGTCATAAAACTGGCCTCGTCCGAAGCCACGAACAGGATCACGTTAGCGGCTTCACGAGCTTCGCCGGTCCGGTTCAAGATATGGCGTGGAGCTTCTTTCGCGCACCATTGCTCTTTCGTCAGGCCGACCAGCGTCCACTCTCGCTCGGATGCGCTGGTGACGATGGTCCCCGGGCAAACCGTGTTCACCCGAATGTTCCACGGAGCCAGGTCGAGCGCCATGCACTTGGTCATAGTGATGATGGCGCCCTTGGTGGAACTGTAGGTCGCGAAGTCCTTCTGGGCCAGAACGCCACTCACCGAACCGACGTTCACGATGGAGCCCCGCTTCCTGGCTTTCATGTGAGGGATCGCGTACTTGGATACCATGGCGGTGCCGAAAACGTTCACCCCGTACACCCGATGCCAGTCTTCCAGCGTCGCGTTCTCCACGCTTTTGGCGGTGAACTCGGCCGCGTTGTTGACCAGGATATCGATCCTCCCGAAAGCCGCGATGGCGGCTTCCGAAATGCGCTTCGCGTCCTCTTCCTTTGAGATATCGGCGCGGAGAGTGACCGCTTTCCCCCCCAGTTCTTCCACCGTGCGCGCAGTGCGCAAGGCGGCGGGCTCGTCGAGGTCGGCCAGGATCAGGCGTGCTCCCTCTTCCGCGAAGCGCACCGCGGTCGCCTGGCCGATCCCGGCGCCGATGCCGGTGATAATGGCTACCTTATTATCAAGCCGCATTGTGGGGTACGGACTCAGGGTTTGGCGACTGGAGTGGGAGCCGTATCGCGGCTGCTGATCACGCGGTCGATCATGCCGTACTCAACGCCCTGCTCGGGGCCCATGATGTAGTCGCGATCCACATCGCGTGAGACGCGCTCGATGCTCTGTCCCGTCGCGGTAGCGAGGAGCTGATTGAGCGTTTCGCGCATCCGCAGGATCTCTTTGGCGTAGATATCGATGTCAGCCGCCTGTCCCGCGAGCCCCTGCATAGAGGGCTGATGGATCATGATGCGCGAGTTCGGCAGACTGAAACGTTTGCCCTTGGTCCCCATGGCCAGCAGCACTGCAGCCATGGAAGCGGCCTGTCCCACGCAGATGGTGATGATGTCCGGGCGCACAAACGCCATGGTGTCCAGGATCGCGAGGCCGGCCGTGATCGAACCTCCGGGCGAGTTGACGTAAATCGAGATGTCCCTTTCCGGATCCTCGGCCTCCAGAAACAAAAGCTGGGCGATCACCAGATTGGCAACATTGTCGTCGATCGGTGTGCCGAGGAAGATGATATTCTCCTTCAGCAGCCGCGAGTAAATATCGTAGGCTCGCTCACCACGCGAGGTCTGCTCGACTACCATCGGCACCAGGACCGATTGGGGCACTCCACTAAATTGATTTGGCATGTTCACTCTCTTGATAACACATTGCGGGGAGGCGGAGTGATCTGAGTCAACAACGCAGGCACTCCAGACTTCCCGGAAACTGCCACTAGCCTTCGCCCGCAGAGGCAGACCCGCAACCTTCCGCTACCGCAGACCGGGCAAGCGACATCCCTGACTATAAAGATGCACGCGGTGGCGTTTCAGGCTCTCCGCAGGATTTTTCGGGTCACCGGCTTCACTGCCTTCTTCTTTGAGTCGCGCACCAGGTCGGCGATGGTCGTCCGACCCAGGAAGCCCATAATCCGCGACTGCACGGGTTTCCATCGGTCGCACAACGAGCAGGCTTTCGCGGAGTTGCACTCCGGCAGTCCCCCTGCGCAGGCTGTGAAATGATGCATACCGTCCACGGCGTCGATGATATCGATCAGCTTCAGTTTCTTGGCCGGCACGTTGAGGCAAAAGCCGCCGGTCGGACCCTTACTCGATCTCAGCAGACCTTTACGGGCTATCTGTTGCAGAATCTTGGCCAGAAAGTGGGAAGGGATTTGTTCTTCCTCCGCGATGTTCTTTACCATCGCGAATTGTCCCTCCGGCAAACTGGCGAGGTTAACAAAAGCGCGAATCGCGTACTTTGAGGATTGTGAGTAGATCAAGATCTCACCATCTTAATTGAAATTTCAAAAAGTCAAAAGCCATACGCCAAAATTTTCTTCCGGGCGACGACGGGGCAGGCAGGACCGCTCTCGCGGGTTAGTGCGATTTCGCTCTTTTGCACAGATGAAAACCGCGGATGCGGATGCGTCAGGGAGACCTCTGCGCTTCAGGATAAAACGATCCTTATGGATTAATTCCAACAGGCCTGCCATTGAGTACAAAGCGCTTACAATCCAACGACAAAGGCCGCTCTCCGGGCGACGCAAAAGAGCGGAAAACGGTTGCGCCCGGGAAACGCCAGGCCATGGCGCGTTCCGGAAACGCGCACCATGAAGATGCTATTGTACGAGTTAAGGCTTAAGAAAATGGTGGGCGATCTCAAGGGCCTTCTGGCAGGACGCGACAATGACATGGAATTGGATCGGGCCGCCCTGACTCTGGCTACGATCGAATTTCCCGACCTCGACTTCCGGCCTTCTCTCCGCGCGCTCGACCGCTTCGCCAACGACATCGCACACCGATGCAGCGATCTTTCCGACGGGCGGGAATTCGTTCGTGTGGCCAACCAATATCTCTTTGAGGAAATCGGCCTGCGCGGCAATTCCGACGACTATTACAATCCGCGCAACAGTTGCCTGAACGAAGTGCTGAGTGGACATCTGGGCATTCCGATTACTCTTTCGGTGATCTACATGGAGATCGCCCGCCGGCTCGCCAAGCAGGTCTCAGGCATCGGACTACCCCGGCATTTCGTCATTCAGTACAACGACGGCGACTACTCCACTTACATCGACCCATTTCACGGTGGCGCGATCCTGTCTCCCGACGACTGCTACCGGTTGGCCATGGTGGAGGACGAGAATCCCCGGCTGCTGGCCCCGGCGGGCAAGTACCAGATCGTGATGCGGATGATCAATAATCTGCGCGCTATTTACTTTTCGCAGCGTTCGTTCGAGAAGGCCCAGGATATTTTGAACCTGCTGATCGAAGCCAATCCGGACTCGGCCGAAGAGTACAAACAGCGGGGGCTGGTGCGGCTCCAGATGCGTCATCTGCTCGCGGGGAAGAAGGATCTTGAAACCTATCTCACGCTGAATCCGGAGGCGGACGATAGGGAAGAGATCGAGGGCCAGTTGGAGGCTATAGGGAAGTGGCTGGCGGCGTTGAACTAAGCGCTCTACGCGTCGCCACGGACGATGCGTAGCAGCCGCATTCCTTGCGCCGCAAGAGAACGCGGCTATCGCCGCATATCCGTTCAAGCTATTTCGCGGAGATCACTTCGACGGCTTTCTTTAAAAGCACGTCCTCCCCCGACTTTTTGGGCGTCTCCGGAGGGACAGGCAGATCGCTTTCGTCGTCGATGTCGGCCGTCACGTCCGGCTCGGCCACCAGCGTCTTCGGCGTGACTCCGTCATCCTGAATCGACTTGCCCGAAGGCGAGTAGTATTTGGCCACCGAAAGAATGATGGCGCTGCCGTCATCCATGGTCACGGCGCGGCGAATCGAGGCATCCCCGAAGGTTCGTTCGCCCACGACGTCAGCGCGGCTGCTGTCCTGCAGGGCCGCAGCTGCAATTTCACAAGCCGATGCCGTACCGCGATTGGTGATCACCACCATCGGGATCTGCGTCACCGTCTCATTGGGCTTCGCATCGAACTCCTGGCGCGGGAACTTCTGACCCTGGAGGTAAGTGATTTCGCCGCTCTTCATGAAGAGATTAGCCAGCCCCACACCGTCCTCGGGCGAGCCAACCGCACAGTTGCGCAGATCCAGAACCAGCTTCTTAGCGCCCTTCTTTTGCAGATCGGCGACGTCGCTCGATATCTCCTTCACCTTGCCGCTGGCGAGCGTCTCCGGGCGGACGTAGCCGATACCATCCTGCAGCATCTTTGCTTCGGCCGCGGGATACTGGATCACCGAGCGCTCCAGCGTCAGCTTGTGGGGATCGGGACGCCGCTGCAAAACCGAAATGTCCACAGTCGAACCGGGCTGGCCCCGCAGCAGCAGGCTCGCATATGCCAGCGGCATGTCGCGGGTGGCCACGCCCTTGATGGTCTCGATCATGTCGCCAGTGGTCAATCCGGCCTTGGCGGCGGGAGAACCCGGGACGGCTGCCACCACCGTGATGTAGCCAAACTTCTTGGCGAGTACCAAGCCGAGATCGCCACGATACGAATCGTAGTTCTTCAGATACTCTTTGTATTGCTCGGCATTCAGATAGCTGGCGTAGGGATCGATGGATTCGAGCAGGCCGTTCATAGCGCCCAGGGTGACATTTTTCATGTCGGGCTCTTCGACGTACTCACTCTTAATGCGCGTGAGAACTTCGGTGAATACCGCGATATGGCGGTAGACCCCGGGTGTGGTGGATTCTTCCGCCGCGGGTGCAGGAGCACCCTTGCTCATCATCGAACCGAAGAGGAACAGAATGACGAGGCAGGTGGAAGAAGTGACAACTAGAATTTTGAGACGGCTGCTCATAGATGTTTGGACGCGAACCAGCCTTCTTGGTTTCGCTAGTCACAGTATAGCGCCAGAGGGCCCGGCATTTCCTGGTACCATCTTTAGGAGCCTCCCCCCCAAGGCTGGAATCAGAGCCGGAATCAAAGCTGGAATCGATCTTGAGTTCAGAAAAAGTTCTCCTGGAAAGCTGCCTGGAAGGCGTGCGCCGTTTCGCCTCCGGAAAAGTCCGCGATGTTTACGATCTCGGCGAGCGGCTCCTGATTGTGGCCACCGACAGGATTTCCGCATTCGATTGCATCCTGCCCAACGGCATCCCTGGAAAGGGGCGCGTGCTCACCCAGATGTCGATCTTCTGGTTCGAGATGTTGCGCGACCTTGTCCCCACCCATTTCCTGACAGCCGAGGTCGATGAATATCCGGCTGAGATACAGAAATTCCGCGACCAGCTCACCGGACGATCGATGCTGGTGAGGCGCGCGAAAATGTTCCCTATCGAGTGCGTCGCACGGGGTTACCTCTCGGGTTCCGGATGGAAGGAGTATCGCGAGCACGGGACCATCTGTCGAATTCCGTTGCCGGCCGGACTGCGTGAAAGCGACCGGTTGCCGGAGGCGATTTTCACGCCCGCCACCAAAGCGCAGTCGGGCCACGACGAGAATGTCTCTCTCGATGCCGCGGCTGCAATTGTAGGCCAGGAGACAGCCGCGCGGCTCCGCGACCTGACCCTGGCGATCTATCGCAGAGCTGCCGATTATGCCGCGACTCGGGACATTATCCTGGCGGATACTAAATTTGAATTCGGGATGATCGGCGAGGAACTCGTGCTGGGTGATGAAGTGCTCACGCCCGATTCCTCCCGCCTCTGGCCGCGCGACAAATATGCACCGGGCGGGGCACAAAAGTCTTACGATAAACAGTTCGTGCGCGATTACCTTGAAACCCTCGACTGGAATAAGCAGCCGCCGGCTCCTCCACTGCCTGAGGAGGTCATCCGCAGAACCAGCGAGAAGTATCGGGAAGCCTATGAAACATTAACCGGACGGAGCCTATGAACTGGCTCGACATTGTACTGGTGCTGATTCTGCTGTTGTCCACGGTGTCGGCTGCACGCAAGGGTTTTTCACGCGAAGTGATCGGCATCGTAGCGGCCGTGATCGGCCTGATTGGCGGCATCTGGTTTTACGGACTGGCGGGCTCGTTCCTGTTGCCCTACGTGAGTGCGCCGCAGGTGGCCAATTTTATCGGCTTCATGCTGGTGTTCGCGGGCTGCGTCATTCTCGGAATCCTGGTTAGCGCGATCATCCACCGATTCGTGAAGACGGTTGGTTTATCGTGGTTTGACCGCCTTCTCGGCGCAGTGTTCGGACTGGTTCGAGGAATGCTGGTGGCGATGGCGGTCATCACGGCTATGGTCGCGTTTGCCCCGGCGGTCGCCAACGATTCGGTTCCTGCGGCGGTGGCAGAGTCACGAATCGCACCTCACATCGTCGCGGGGGCGAACTTTATCATTGCAATCGCGCCCAGAGAATTGAAAGATAGCTTTCATAGCCATTACGCACAACTTAAGTCTTTCTGGGAGCAGCAGAAGATCGAGCTCCCAAAACATCAGGATCTTTAAAGCATGATAACGATAGATGAGCTGGCTACACAGCTTCTGGACAGTGGTTTTTTTATGGAGGAAGCGGTCGAACTGCTGGAAAAAGGGATGATCACGGGAGCGCTGCAGCGCAGCGAAGGGAATCAATCCGAGGCCAGCAAGACGCTCGGCATTCACCGCAATACCCTGCAGCGGAAGATGACGGAATATAAGATTGACGGAAAGCACCGCAGAGCAGTGCGCAAGCCTATGGTGAAGGCCGGCGCAAGTAAGGCAAAAGCGGCCAAAATCTCGTAACACAGACGTCAGTCTGTGCATCGTGTGACAGATTTATGCTCATCACGCACGTTCACGTACACGTCAAGCCGGAGTTCATCGAGGCTTTCAAACAGGCTACGATCGAAAACGCAAGCCAAAGTGTGAAGGAACCCGGTATCGCGCGTTTCGATGTCATTCAAAGCGCCGACGATCCGGCCCGTTTCATCCTGGTCGAGGTCTACCGGACGGCTGAGGCCCCAGCGCAACACAAGGCTACCAGGCATTATCTGACGTGGCGGGACACCGTCGCGCCGATGATGTCGGAAGGGCGCAGCAGCATGCAGTACCGCAATGTTTTCCCCGAGGACCCGGGCTGGTAATGCGTTTCGAATTCGCCACCGCGGCGCGAATCGTCTTCGGTCCGGGTACGCATTCGCAACTCGCCCGGATCGTCAGGGAACTCGGCGCGTCCCGACCGCTGGTGGTAACGGGACTGCATGGCGTACGTTCCGCCGCTGTGCCCGGTTTCGAAGCGTCTACTTTCAAGGTTACCGGTGAACCGACGCTCGATGCGGTGCGGCAGGGGGCCGGCGTGGCGCGCGGGTGCGATAGCGTAGTCGCGATCGGCGGCGGCAGCGTGATCGACGCAGGGAAAGCCATCGCGGCGCTCGCGACCAATCCAGGAGATCCTCTCGACTACCTCGAGGTTATCGGCAAAGGGCGGCCCATTGTAGAGAAGCCGCTGCCGTTCATCGCCATTCCGACCACCGCCGGCACCGGCTCCGAGGTCACACGCAACGCCGTTCTGGGATCGCCGGAGCACGGCGTCAAGGCCAGCCTGAGAAGTGCCATGATGCTGGCCGGCGTCGCGATCGTCGATCCGGAACTTACGCGCGACCTTCCGCCGCAGCTCACGGCCAGCACGGGGCTCGACGCGTTGACGCAACTGATCGAACCCATGGTCTCGCCGCGCGCGAATCCGATGACCGACGCTTTCTGTCGCGACGGAATCAAACGCGCGAGCGTGTATCTGCCGCGTGCCTATGCGGACGGCCACGACGACGAGGCGCGCGAGAATATGTCACTTGCCAGTCTCTTGGGCGGACTCGCGCTGGCCAACGCGGGACTTGGCGTGGTTCACGGATTCGCCGCGCCTATCGGCGGGATGTTTGACGCGCCCCATGGAGCGGTGTGCGCCGCGCTGTTGCCGCATGGCATGAGAGCCAATATTCAGGCACTTCGCGACCGCGCACCGGAACATCCGTCGCTCGATCGCTATGGCGAGATCGGACGTATCCTGACCGGCGATCCCCAGGCCACACCGGAGGAAGGGGTGCGATGGGTTACGGAGTTGTGTAGGAAATTGGCGATCCAACACCTGAGCGCTTATGGAATTGCGGGACAGCACCTTGCGGACCTGGTCGATAAGGCAGCGCGGGCGAGCAGTATGAAGGCGAATCCGATAGCGCTGACTGAATCCGAGTTGATGGCCGTGGTGGAGCAGGCGCTATAGATACTGCCGAGGCCGGCTCCCAGAAACACTTCCACAAGTGTGGGGCGGACGCCTGGTCCTGGGGGCCCTCTGGGCAGACCCCCAGGTCGCCGGAACGGCAAGTTTCAGACTCCTTTGGAGCAACGCCGTCGCCACGATGGTCTGCTCCACTGCTCCATCCTAGAAGTACATCTTCACCGCTAATTGCATGGTCCGCGGCGAGTTCGCCTGGGACGTCACCTGGCCGAAAGCCGACGATCCAACGACGGTATTCGGCGGGGAGAATTGCGGGTGATTCAGCGCGTTGAAGGCTTCCGCGCGGAACTCCAGAAAACTGCCTTCATGCACGAATTTCAGCGGGAACTGCTTGAAGAGCGACATCGCCGTAGTGGCTGTCCCCGGAGCGCGGGCGGTGGAGATGGTGCGCGGGGCGTTGCCCACCGTGAATGCCGCCGGAATGGCTGCGTTCTGCGGATTGGCGAAGAATTGATTCAACCAATTCGATCCGCTGGTTTTCGTGAGCGGTCCGACCAGGTTCGGCCGCTGCGTGCCGTAGGTCGGCAGCGGCCGCGAATTGGCGAGCGAAACGGCCAGCGGCATGCCGTCGTCGAAGCGCCACAATCCATTCGTCTGCCATCCACCGAGGATCGCGTCCACGAATCCGTTCCAGGACTTGCCGAATTGTTTTCCCTTCCCGAAAGGCAGCGCGTAAACATACGAGAACTGCAGCACCTGGGGTATGTCGTATTGCGATTCGGAACGTTCCAGAGACCGGTTATTGGGATCCTGCAAACTCGTGGTGCCACCCAGCCAGGTGGTGCAACCACACGTTTCCGAAGAGTTGTCAATCGACTTGGAGTACACGTAAGTACCCAGGATCTGCAAGCCGTTGGAGTATCGCTTTTCCACGCGCACCTGGATCGCGTGATAAGTAGAACTGGCCCATGGCGGATCGTTGCCGCTGAGCCCCGTGAACTGCGGATAGGGCTTCTCCAACTGGCTGAGTTGCACGGTCGGAGAAGACAGGGTGCTCGCCGGATTAGTGATGATCCCGTAGAAAGGATTCGCCACGTTAGTGTTCAGCGCGGTAATCTGGGCGGAACTCGCCGACTCGACGGAAATCGGCAGGTAGTTGATAGTGCCCGCGCCGCCGAAGTAAAGGTGAGTGCCCTTGGTGCCGACGTAGTTGACTTCGAAGATCACGTTTTTGATTTGCTTCTGCACCCCGAAGTTCCACGTTTGAACGTAGGGTGTGGCATTCCAGTAGCTGATCGGACCGCTGGCGCTAAGACCCACGTTGGTCATCAACCCCAGAGAGCTTCCCGGCGGCAATTGAGGACCGGCCGGAAGCGGATTCGACATCCGGGCTCCTGGAGTGGCGCCGTCGTTGTTATACGTCACGACGAAGGGTGTATTGAAGTTGTAACCTTGAAATCCTCCGTTGCCGGTACCGGCGGCATTGGCTTTAGTCGGGTCGAAGAAGATGCCATACCCGGTACGGATCACGAAATCGCCGGCAGCGTGATAGGCCAAGCCGATCCGCGGACCAAAGTTGTCCGGATCAATATTATAGGGACTCCGGTTGCTACTGTTAGTAAATTCTAAGCCGCCCCTGAGCGGAGGCAATCCCGCCACCTGCAGCGGAGAAGCCACGGTGGGATTCACATAGCTCTGGCGATTGTGAGTCTCGGTGCGCGGAAGAACCAACTCGTAGCGAAGTCCAAGGTTCAGCGTAAGGCGGTTGGTGAGCCGCAAGTTGTCCTGGAAATACCAGGCGTGACTGTAATTCTGCGTGGTCACCGCGACATCTACCTGATAGCCGCTGCTGCCGCTCTGGGGAAACCCGATCAGCAAAGAGGCGAGCGGATCGCCTCCCGTGCCGCTGGCGGGGGTCTGCGATGTCCCGGTCGCCAGGTAGTTGAACTGCCCCTCCGGATAAGAAACCTGCAGGAAACTGACTCGGTGCAGGCGGACTTCATAACCCCACTTGAACTCATTCTTGCCGTGGATTTTGTTCATACTGAAATTGAGGTCATGAGTATCCAGCGGGTAGCTCAGGATGGAGAAGGTCTGCGAACCCAACGCCTGGCTGCTTACGGATTGGTATCCGTTGCCGATGGTGACGTTGGGCGTCGCGATGAATCCGGAGGTGAGAATGTACGACGGCATGCCGAGAGTCGTCACGGGGTTGAAGCTGGGGAAATCGGCGGCGACGCCGCCCGTGTAACTGTACTTCCGGGTGTAGCCATAACTGAAGTTCATCAAGAAGGTGGGGCTGAACGAGTGATTGTAACTGATCGCGGTCGATGAATTGTATCCGTTGATAGGCCCCTGGGTGCAGGGATCGGCGACATTGCCAAAACAATTGACACCCTGACTGTAGTTATTATCCAGCGAAGAGCGGACACTGATTCTGCTGACGTCGCTGAACATGTGATCCACCTTGATATCAAAACGGTTATCGTCACTGATGTTGCCATTGGTCCCGATCCAGTTGTTTAGAGGATTGTAGGACGCCGTGCCCACCGCGACATTCGGCAGCGGGTAATACTGCATCATCTTGAGCGCCACCGGATCGATCAGGTTGCCCGGCCTGATTGGCAACTGGTACGGCGTTCCGACCAGATTCGGGTTGCCCGGGCTGATGTAAGTAGCCAGGTTGTCAAAGGGGATATAGGCGCTGCGCACAGGACCGTTTGCAGCGCTCGAGAAAACGCCGGTCATGGGGTCCCATATTTGCCCGGCGGCCGCAGAACATCTCCCGGCGGCATCGAAGCTGCCTCCGGCGTGGGTGCACAACTCGCCAAAATCGCCGGTTCGTTCGGCGGCGCTGGGGACGCCGGCGCGGGCAGTACCGGTGCTGCGTGTGAACGTCGCCTGGTAATCGAAGAAGAAGAAGGTCTTGTCCTTACGGATGGGTCCGCCGATCGTGCCGCCGAACTGGTTGTTCTTGTTCGGCGAGATTTTCACGCCGTTCTGATTATTGAAAAAGTTATTGCCGTTGAGGTCATTGTTCTGGAGAAACTCGTATAGGCTGCCGTGAAATGCGTTGGAGCCCGACTTAGTGATCACGTTGAGGACGGTGTTGCCACCGAACCCGACGTCGGCTGAGTAAGTGTTTTGCTGCACCGTGAATTCCTGCACGGCGTCGAGTGGGGGCGTGTAGAGAGCGGTTGTAATACCGCCGTTATTTTCGATGCCGGTCTGACTGGCGCCGTCCATCACAATGTCGGCGGTGGAGTTTCGTCCTCCGTTGGAGATGAAGTTGACGGTGCCCGCGTTCAATCCGAACGAGCTACCCGCCGCCTGGGAAACGCCGGGAGATATCTGGGCGAGGTTGAACACGGAACGTCCGACCAGCGGAAGATCGTTGATGAACTTCTGGTTGACGGTCTGCCCCGTCGAGGCGTCCTGGGTTTGCAACAGCGCGCCGGTGCCGGTAACCTCTACAGTCTGGGTGGCCCCCCCGACTTCCATTTTCACATCCGCTTCAGCATTCTGTCCTACTTCAAGGTCGAGGCCGGCGCGTTCGGAGTTACGCATTCCGGGCGCCGCGACTACCAGCTTGTAAAGGCCCGGCGGAAGATTCCTTAATACGTAATGCCCATCGCCTCCGCTCGTCCCCTTAAATTGGAAGCCTTTATTCTCGTCCGTCAGCGTCACCACAGCGTTCGGAATCACGGCGCCGGTGGCGTCGGTTATCAGCCCGGTGATCGAACCGCTGTATACCTGCGCGGAGGCGGTTGGATGAAGACTCAAAAGTATCCCCGCCGCGAGGAGGGTGATGAGGGGGGTGCCACGGAATATCTGCATAACAAACCATCTCCTTAGAAAGAGTTTTGTCGATTTCGAGTGGGACTCAAACATCCCTGACGCGAAGTGGTATCGAATATATCCCTCCGGGTCCGGCGCTGAACAGGGATTAAACCGTTTGTCACCGTGAAATAACGAACGTTGTCATACAGTTGCCTCCAGGTGAAGGTTGCACCGGCTCGAAATTAGGATCAGAATGAATGGGCGTTAAGGGGATGTATTAACCGTCTATGTCGAACGCTGTAACTCATCCACGTGATGAATTCATCCGAGAAACGGGACAACCGAAGCAGGAAGAAATCCGCGGTCATTTGCAGGAGATTCTGCTAAGTCCGGCGTTCCACGGAAGCAAACGCTGTCAGCAGTTCCTCGCTTACGTCTGTGAGAAGCACCTGGCGGGAGAAACCGTTAGCCTCAAGGAGCGGACCGTCGCGGTGGAAGTGTTCGGACGCAGTCCACAATCAGATCTCGCCGACGATACGATCGTGCGTGTCGGAGCCCGGGAGGTGCGGAAGCGGCTGCAGCAGTATTACCTCACTCCGGAGGGCGCGGCGACGAAAATTCGGATCGATCTCCCGACAGGATCGTACGCTCCCGAGTGCCACTACACGAAGGTTGCGGCGCCAGTGAAGCCGTTGCCTCCGCCGGCGCTGGTGGAACTGCCGGCTGTTACCCGCCGGCGATATAGCCGGGCCGCTATCCTTCTTGCTTTCGCGATCGCCGTCGCAATCGCGGGTGCGGTAGTGACGAAATGGGTCCGCGCCAATCCCGACGAACAGGCATTTACGCTGTTTTGGGAACCCGTCTTTCACTCACCTGAGCCGTTGCTTGTGGCCATTTCGCATCCTATTGTGTACCATCCGTCGGCTCGCGCCTGGCAGTTGAGCGAGGCAAGCCTGCCTCCACAGGACGTCAATGTTCCGCGGCCGATCCATGTGCCACCCGATCAACTGGATGGCTCGGACATGCTTCCGGTGCTCAACCAATACGTCGGTTTTGGAGACATGGTGGCGGTGAACGAAGTCACGGGTATGCTGGCGCAGAGATCCAGGAAGGTTCGCCTCCGGTTGGCCAACGGCATCGAATTCCCGGATCTCCGCAAAACCAACACGCTGTTAATTGGCGCAATTTCCAACCGCTGGACCATGCAGTTGCAGCAAAGCTGGCGATTTCAGTTTCGCTGGACTCCGGCGGTCCGAACGGTGGTCATCGACACCATGACCCAACACCGTCAATGGTTTGTGGATTCCAAGGCGGACGAAACGTATCAGGAAGATTACGTGGTCGTGTCGCGCATCCGGAACTCGCTTACCGGGGGCTTGTTACTGGTGGGGGCGGGCTTGAAGGGGTTCGGCACGGAAGCCGCCGGCCATCTTTTGGTGGATGCCGAGCAACTGGGCAGTATTTTGAGAAAACTGCCATCCGGTTGGGATGCGAAAAACGTCCAGATCGTGCTCCATGTCAAGGTCATCCGCAATGCGCCCGCGCAACCCGAAATGGTCGCGTGGCATGTGTGGTGAAGCGTCTCACTCGGGCGGCAGGATCGCCGCTCCACATGCCGTCAACCAATATCGATTTGCAGGCCGGTGCTGAAGTTGGGCGGCCCGATCTCCTGAAAAGGAACGTGCAGGAAGTTGGCAACTTGACTTGCCATGGCCCCTTCCTTGGCTTGGCCACTCATCAGGACAGCTGACCCGACCGACGTAGTGGACGAAGTTTTCTGGTGATCCAGCGGCACTTCGCGCCCATCTTTGAAAACAATCACCGACTGCGCCACCAGGACTGGCTGCGGCGGTGGAGCGTTCTGATTTCCGGAGTTCTGTGCGTTGTCGATGCGCCACTGTTTGCGCGTCTCGATGCGGAGAATATCGACGATGGGATAAGTCGTGTTCTGCGCTCCGACCAACCGTTTTTTCTGGTAAAAAAGTTGACCGCTCCCTCGATTGGCAGTCACGGTGATTGAGGAGGCAAGAAGAATCACCACGATTCCGGCTACGACCATCGCGAGGGCAATCCAGACGGCGATCGGACTGGAAGCGTGGCCGAGATACCCGACGAGCGCCCCCGCAACGACGAAAGCCCCTCCGATCATGATGCCCGACGCACTGCCTTCCTGGAGCACCAACTCGTCTGCGGACTGGCTGATAATTTTCATGCACAATATTGTCCGCCAGTTTGCGGCCAGAAGCAAGACAAATGTGAGTCAGACGTGGGCTGGTCTACAGGAACCCTATCCCAACTTCTCCGGGATCTCCTCCATGGGACCCATCCACTTCAACTCGCGCTCGATATCGCGATGCAGCCGGTACTCTTTCCGCACATCCGCGATTTTGCCGCCTCGGACGTCAATCCTGGACAAATCGTATTGTCCCAACCCGGCCTCGGAGCAGTAGCGCAGGTACCCGATCCATTCCGGTTTCACGCCCATACATTCGATTCCGACGCGATCGGCCGCAATGTAGTCAGTCGAGGCGATGGCCACGCGCGACGCCACCGGTGTGCCCGACGCCGGGCCGTTGCCTTCCATCCCCTCATAGCCGTCAATGACCGTCGCGCCCCAATAGGGAAGCATTTTCTGCGCGGTCAACATGATGTCTAAGTGCGTCTGGCGGACGCCGCCATGATACTTGCGCTTATCGTTCCAGCGCGGGGTTTCCTTCGGCGCGTTGTGCAGCGGAGCGCCCAGCGCCATATTCTTTACTGAGAGCGTTGCCACCACGACGTTGTGAGCTTTCAGCATGGCGGAGCAGATTACATACGCGTCCTTATCGAGCAACCGGGCGGCGAGACGGACCGGCGTCGGATGCAGGTCGGCATCCACGATCGGGCAAAGGACGTACCTGGCTTCCTGGTTGAGGTCCAGCAGTTGGACCTTGTGCGTGCGGAATTCATTCACCACGCTCTGGTATTTGAAATTGTCGAAGCCCTCAGGCGTATGCCCGGCCGAGGCTTCCGCGATGTACACCGGGCCCTTGAACCGCGGGGCCAGGTAATCCATTATCCCCAGCAGCGCATCGGCGTGGGTCGCGGCCAGCGGATTTACCGTCGACACCAGGTTGGGTTTGATTACCACGTATTTCTTGGTCTTCAGCACCGGCAGGATCTGCTCGTCGATGGCGATCAGCGACTCGGTTACATTCTTGCGGCGCGTTTCGCCGGACGCGGCAGCGGCCGAGGGTGATGAAGCCACGAGCGAAACCGTGGATCGGCGCGGAAAAGCGGCGAGCGGTTCCGCATGGGCGGCTGCATTGGGCGATTGAGTCTGGGCTAGGGAGCGTAACCGGGTGGCAACGACGCCGGCGCTCACTGACATACCCAACAGAGTCCGTCGTGAAAGAAAATGCGACGACACGGTGCCTCCGGGGATAAAATTAAATTTCGTATTCATTATACGCGCATAGGAGTTCAAGATGAGCAACTCTGCTTCACGCCGAACTTTTCTCGCCACCGCCGGGCTAGCGTTGCCTGCCGTCGGATTGGCCCTGCCCGCCGATGATACTCGGCAAGCCAAAAAACCCAACACCACCCTTCCTCGCGATATCACTCCGAAATTCGCCTATCGAGCCCTCGGCAAGACAGGATTGAAGCCCACGGCAGTCGGGTTCGGCTGCATGGTAACTTCCGATCAGACGGTGGTCGAGCGGGCAGCCGACATTGGCATCACTTATTTCGACACCGCTCGCGGCTATCAGGGCGGCAACAACGAACGCATGGTCGGGGCCGCGCTTAAAGCCAAGCGGAACTCGCTCATCCTTTCCAGCAAGACCCACGCGTCGACCAAGGAACAGGCATTAAAGGATATCGACACCAGCCTGAAGGAACTCGGCACGGATCATCTGGACGTCTGGTATCTGCACGCCAAGACCAAGGCTGAACAGATCACCGACGAACTCATGGAGGCGCAGAACATCGCCAAACAGCAAGGCAAAATCCGCTTTGCGGGAGTGAGCACGCACGGCGGGCAGGCAGAAGTCTTCCCGGCGGCGATTTCGAAGAAGCATTTCGACGTCATCCTCACCTCTTACAACTTCACGATGGATCCTTCGATGGAGGGAATCATTCAGTCCGCCAAGGATGCCGGCATTGGCATCGTGGCGATGAAGGTGATGGCGGGCGGGCTCCGGCAGATGCGCGAGGACAACAAGCGTTTCGACACTTTTCATCGCGACGGGGCGCTGCTCGCGATGCTGAAGTGGGTTCTCAGAAACAAGAACGTCGATACGACCGTTCCCAGCATTACGGATTTCGACCAACTCGACCAGAACCTGCGGGCGATGAGCGAGCCCTTCACCTCCGCGGACGAGAAACTGCTGGCCGCGCGTCTCGAATACCTCGCCCCGCTCTATTGCCGCATGTGCGGAAAGTGTGATGGCGTCTGCGCCAAGGGACTCCCGGTCGCTGACCTGATCCGCTACGTTTCCTATGCGGAAGGCTACGGCGAATTCGCCATGGCGCGCGAGCAGTTCCTGGAGATGCCCTCGCATCTGCAGAGCGTCCGCTGCTCGGACTGCAGCGAGTGCGCGGTTGAGTGCCCGCACGGTGTCCATGTCGCCGCGCGCGTTGGCCGGGCCCAGGAGTTGTTCGCTTGAAGGCCGCTCTGATCGCCGTCGCGGTGTGCAGTCTCGCGACGGCGCTCCGGGCCGCTGATGCTCCTCTGCCCCGCTGTGATGTGGTGCCGGGCCAAAGTCCAGCTTGGACCCAGGCGGGACCCGCGCGTCTTTACGCCGCCGATAACCTCTACGACTACATGGATGGCAACTCGGAAGGCTACTTGATTTACGGCTTCAAACTCATGCGGGGCGTAACTTGTAAGTCGGGTGAAGTTTCCTTCGTGGTGGATATCTCGGAGATGAACGACGCCGAAGCCGCTTGGGGCCTGTACGCCTCGAATCGTGACCCCAGGCTGCCGGTGGAAAAGTTGGGGCTCTCCGGACAGATTGTCCCGCAACGCGGCATCTTCGTTAAGGGGACCAGTTTCGTCGAGATCTCGGCGAGCCCGACATCGATCGATCACACAACAGCGATCAGAACCTTTCTGACAGCGCTCGAGAAGTGCGTCGCCGGTACAACTGACGCGCCGGCTCCGGTCGGTTGGTTTCCCAAGGAGGGTCTGGACGAAGCCTCTATCCGGCTGATACCGCAAAGCCTGCTGGGGCTGAGTCTGCTCAAGAAGGGGTATATTGCCAAGTACGATTACGGACGCGCGTTCGTAGTGCACCAGGCATCACCCGAAGCGGCGATCCAGGTGATGCAGAAGCTGCGGGATCGCTTCGGGAGCAGTACCCCGGCGAAGGCCGCCGACGAAGCCTTCGAGGCGAACGACCGGTATCTGGGACGGTTGCTCATGTTTCGTAAAGGCGCCTATGTCGCAGGCTTCGTGAACTTGACCGATGGCGCGAGGGTGAATCAAGCGGTACAATCATTCTCGCAAGTCATCCCATGAAGACCGCGTTATGGTGCCTCCTTTTTGCCACCCGGATGGCCAATGCTCAGCCGGCTCCCGACGATCCGCTGATCGGAGCGGAGGCGAATCACCGACCGCTTCGCGACTGACGTAAACACCCTTTATAGAGCCAAAGGCATCGCCACCCGGAATCTTGCGATTGGGTTAACGCGCGTGCTCGAAGGCAAAGAGTTATCGGAGGATTCTCTGACGCCTTTAACAAGCGCCCTGCTGAAGATCGCCGACAGCGCCTATGCGTGCCGGTCTACAGGATTAGACCCCGTCAAGTCGCCCCAATTCCGAGCCGCGATTGAGCAAGCCTACAACGCTCTCATCACCCTGCATGTTGTCGTCCCAAATGCGCAACGCATTATGAGGCTTCTGTATCAATCCGCGGATCGAATCGCCCGCCCGATAATTCGTCCCATACCTCCAGGGTAATGCCAATAAGTGTAAGATTAGATACATCACCACTCTTGTTCAGCCGGCGGAAACGCTTCGGGTCGTCACTAAGGTGCGGGCACGCCCCGAATACTTCCCTGCCCTCACGGGGTTGCGGTTCTTCCTCGCACTCTGGGTCATCCTGCATCATTTGGTCGGCAAGGGTATGATGCTGGATCTGTGGAGCCAATCCCTCCCGTCGACCGCGCGCATTTTTCTGGAGCAGGGGCACGTGGCCGTGAGAACCTTTTTTGTGCTCTCGGGATTTGTGCTGGCCCAAGGCTATGCGTCGTCAAAATGGAAGCGTAAAGATCTGATGTCCTATGGGGTCGCCAGAGTTTCGCGGATCTATCCGGTGTATCTGCTGAGCCTCCTCATCGTGGCCTATTTCATTCTGGAGTTTCTGGTATCTCCGGCAACCGGTTCAGGCGGCAAAATGGCCACCGTCGCTACTTATGGCCTGGTGCTGCAGGGTTGGATGCAGAGTCCTGGCGCGGGATGGAATACTCCGGCGTGGTCACTCTCCTGCGAGTTTTTCTTTTACCTGTTCCTGCCGCCGCTTCTGATCTGGCTTGGCAAGGGAAGCCGGGTGAGACTGTGGACCCTGACAGCAGTGGCGCTGATCCTGCCAGTGCTGCTCCGCCGGTCGGGAATGCCCATGAGTTGGAAACCGATTCTGCACCTCGGCGACTTCCTGATCGGGATCGTCGCGGCGCGCGTCTACAGCAGGATGCGAACGGCGCGGACCCCACTGCTGCGGCGCGGCTATTGGCTGTACGTTCCCGCCATCGCTATCGCAATTCCGGCGATCGTGTTCCCCGAGGCTTTGTCCAGACTGACGGATCTCGGCACGGTCCTGCGTCCGCTGAACGGGATGCTGGTCCTCGGGTTGGCGCTCGGAGGGGGCGTTTTTACCCGGTTTCTATCGACAGGCAGTGCGCAGTATCTCGGACAGATCAGTTACTCGATGTACATCCTGCACGTGCCCTTGCTGTGGTGGTTCGGGAACCGCGGACCGATACTCGTCGGGAACTTACAGGCGGGGATGGCTTTGATCTATATCGCGGGAATTATTCTAGTATCCGCGGCTGCCTTTGAATGGCTGGAAAAGCCGGCCAACCGAAGGCTCCGGGATTGGGCGGGGCGAAAGGGATGAGTTGTCATAGGGCGACTCCCGTCTCGTCCTTATGGGATTACTGCGGTCTCGCCGGTCGTAACGTCCAAAGTCCATTCTTTCGGCTCGGGAAGCTTTAACTTACCGTCACCGATTTCAAGCGGCATCCACAGGTAACGCGAATCCCACTGTGTTCGGGGTTTCCAGATGTCGCCCATGAAGATCACGGTTGTTTTCCGGGATCCGACGACCTTCAGCATCATGGTCGATTGCGAGCCGTAGGTCTTGCTTTCGGGAGGCGCGATGTCTTTGAATTCCGACCAGGGGCCTTCCAGATGAGTGGCTGTCGCATATTTGTTGGGGTTGGGAGCCCATCCCGTCAAGGCCGACCCAATCGCGTAGTAGAGTCCCTGATAGTGCACGATCGCGCCGCCTTCCATATGCGCAGGGAGGAGGCACATTTCTTTTTCGACCGTGAGATAGTCATCCGACAACTTCGCGATCCGGAAGCCGAAGGGCCGATCTTCGAAGATCAGATAAGCCGTACCGTCATCGTCGATAAACTGACCGATATCGCGACTCTCGTGCCCCAGGGGACGAAAGCTCCGCAGGTAGCGATAGTCGCCGTCGACAGTACTGCTGGTGGCAATGCCCACCCGGGCAATTTTGTAATTGCCTTCGGCAGTGCGTCCGTCGATGTGCATGTACATCACGTAGGTCCTGGTCGTCTGGTTGTAGAAGACTTTGGGCCTCTCCAGAATCCAGCCGGGACCGAAATTTTCCGGGTCCGCAAGCTTGATGACCTGGTTGCGAAAGGTCCAGTGTGCCAGATCTTTAGAGGAATAGCAGCTTACATAACGCAGGCCGGGTTCATTCCCCTCGCCGCGATCCTCACCGAACCAGTAATACGTGTCCGCGATCTTGACAATCCCGCCGCCATGCGCCTGAATGTGCTTTCCCCGATCGTCAGGCCAGATTTCGCCTGGCTTGATGGTTGCCGGTGCGGCCAGCAGGCCGGCGGTAAGGAGTGACAGCGTCGCTGCACGAGTAAGCGTCCGATGCATGTCTTTGACGCTATCATGCAAAACGAACGGGCCCGGCAGGTGATCCCGCCGGGCCCGTGAGACAGACTTTAGTAGCGTACTACTTACCGGCGATAGCCGCCGTAGTAGCCGCCGCGGTAGTAGCCGCCGCGATAGAACCCTCCGCCACCATAGTAGAAGCCGATGGAGGGCCCCCAGAAGTATGGATAATAGCCGGGGTAGCCATAGTAAGGAGCGGGCGCAACATAACCAGGACCGTAGTACGGCATAGGACCGGCAGAGATGCCCATGGTCGGGGGACCACCGCGTTGCATATCCGCCTGTTGATAATCGCCTGGTTCAACGTAGCGAAAAGCTTGCGGCGCATGATCCGTCGAGATCGCCACGGGAGCCTCGAGCTTGAACGTCAGGACCTGTTCTGGGTAGATGAGCGTGGGACGGCCGCGCGTCAGCAGCACGCCTACGATTCCGACCACCGCACCTGCGCCCGCACCAATCGCAGCTCCGCGACCCCAATCAGCCGCCGCGCCTGCTGCCGCGCCAAGAGCCGTGGTACCACCGATCGCCGCCGCGTCACGGCCGACCGAGGTCGGGCCATCGCGGCTGATCAATTGCGATTGAATCGGAAGGCTCTGGCCATCGACCAGCGTGAGGTCGGTCAACTGAACTCCTAATTTCGATACGCCTTCGACCATACCAGCCTTTTTGGCTTCGGCAACGCGTCCGCCAATGGTCTGGCCGCGCTCGGCCACTACGACGCCGTCCACCACAATCGGCTTCACCAGCGTGGCTGCGAATGCGTCGCCCACATGGTTATGGTCGGAGGAAAGCACCTGGTTTACACGAACCGTAAGATAGGTGCCTGGCTTGATTGTCAAGCTGGAAGGGATCGGCGGAGGGGGAGTCTGGGCCTGCTGATTCGGAGGCATCTGCTGATAGTTTGGCCGGGGACCCGGGTAAGGCCCATAGTTTGGGGGCGCACCCTGTCCCTGGTATCCGCCGTAATTCGGCGGCGGGGCAGCCTGCGATGCGCCGTAGTTAGGCGGCGGCGCCGGCTGTCCAGGATAGTACCGTGGCGGCGGAGCTTGTTGGGGCGCAGGCGGTTGTGGCGCAGGCGGTTGTGGCGCAGGCGGTTGTGGCGCAGGCGGTTGAGCCTGGACCCCGGAATTCTGGTCGGCTTGTGGATCGGCGGCCGCGGCGTCTGCAGGCGCTGGATCGTCGGCGCGGCGCCAGCCGTGGTTCCCGTTATTATTATTCTGGGCCGGCGCTGGTTGAGTGGCTTGCGTATCGGGCGGTGCGATTGGCTGAGGTTGGTCCTGGGCCAGCACGAGTCCGGAGGCTGCCAAAGCAGTCAAGGTGAAGTAGCGAAAAGTTGGAATTCGTATCATAGAGGTATTTCCTCTCTAATCAGTTCGTCGTAGCTAAGAGCAGTTTGGTTTCCACTTTTTTAGAACTGTAAGTCATTGATAAGAAGAGGGTATTCGCCACTACATTTGGCCCGAAACCACCATGAGTGGTGCATTTGAGCCATCTGCCGAACTTGAGCAAAATGGAGTACGCTCATAAAGGAAGTTTAACCGTTCACTGCTGTCCTGGTAAAGGTGGGGCAACTACCTCAAGGGACGCCAGAGCGTCTGGCAAATGGATAATAAAAGCGACAAGAACGTCGGCCAGTATCTCGGGCTCGCGATGATGCTGCCGATCGCCACTTTCGTAGGTTACGCGATGGGCTATGGCCTGGACAAGCTATTCGGTACGCACTTCCTCTACCTCATCTTCATGGTGATCGGAACTGCAGCCGGCATCGTGCAACTGATCCGCGACCTGAGTGAATGAGTGGCGATTCATCCAGATATGGCTCGATGGCCGTTCAGCTGTGCAGTTGCTTATAAGTCGCGAGACACTTGGCTGCGGTTTCCATCTCCGGAAAATCGCTGCCTTCCTGTTCGATCAGGTAGTATTCGACTCCGCCCGTCTTCTGCGCTGCAGCAAAGATCTTTTTCCACGGTCCGATGCCCTCGCCCAACAGGCATTTGTAGCCTTTCTCCTTGGACCATTCCTTCAAGTGCAGCGAGCGGATGCGGCCGGGATTGCTGTCGATCCATGCCACCGGGTCACGCCCTTCTTCGAGAGCCGTGCCGACATCGAATTGCAGCATGATGCTTTTGTCGGTGTTCGCAGCCAGGATCTCCATGGGCACTTTTCCATCCACCGCGATCCATTCGGCGGCGTGATTGTGATAACCGGCGTGGATGCCCTGCGCCTTCATCTTGTCATTGCCGCTGTTCAAAGTGTCGGCGACCTTTTTCCAACCGTCCGCCCCTACCACTCTTCCGGCCGACGCCATCACGATATAACGCGAGCCCAGGATCCGGTTCAGCTCCAGTGCCTTACCAACTCCCTCGGCCGAAAACGATACGGGTCCGTTGTGCGTCGAATAGCAGCGCATCCCGACATCGTCCAACTTCTTGCGGATATCTTTGGCGTATTCCGGCGTCCACTGATAATAAGGCGCGAAGAACTCCACGCACTGATAGCCCATCTTGGCAACGCCGTCGAGCGTGGCCATAGTGTCCTTCTTCATCTCGTTGCGGACCGAATAGAGTTCCAATCCGATGGGAATGTTCGGCCCTTTCGCGGCGTTGGCGGCGGCGAGGCCCGCAGTCGTCAGCGCGACAAAGGAGCGGCGGGTAAATTTCTCACAAGTTTGCATGGCATCCGCAATTTATCACACCTTTGCTCCTTCGTCTGCCGTGCCAAACTGGCAAAAGGAGGTGACTGATATGCCAAACGATGAAGCATTGCGCAAACAACTGGTCAAGCTCTTGAAGAAGAGCGAGGCACATGCCGGATTCGAAAAAGCCGTGAAGGGTTTTCCGGCCGCCCAGATGGGCACCCGCCCGGGAGGATCTCCGCACTCGGCGTGGGAACTACTGGAACATATCCGGCTGGCGCAACTCGACATGCTCGAATTCAGCGAGTCGTCCGATTACGCTCCTCGTAAATGGCCGGAGGATTACTGGCCCAAATCACCTGCGCCGGTCAACGCCGCAGCATGGAATGAAGCGGTACACTCGGTCCTGAAAGATCGCGATGCGTTCATCGCTTTACTAGAGGACCCGAAGCGCGATTTGTTCCAGCCCTTCCCCTGGGGAGACGGACAAACGTTGTTACGCGAAGCGCTGCTGATCCTCGACCACAACGCTTACCACGTTGGGGAGATCGTAATGGTACGCCGCATCCTGGGAATCTGGAAGTAAGTCCAACGGGAACTCGACACCGAGTGTCCGCGCCACAAAGTATACTCAAGTTTCCAAGTGTTTCATCGACTCGAAAAGTTAATTCAACAGGCGTTCTCCGCCCAGATTGCTGCCCGCTACGGCGTCGACTTGCAGGTGGCCCTCGAACAGCCGCGCCAGCCGGACTTCGGTGAACTGGCAGTCCCCGCTGCTTTCCAGCTTGCCAGGCAATTGAAGCAGGCTCCCCGCAAGATTGCAGCCGAACTGGTCGCGGACATCGGTCCGATCCAGGGTGTCGCGGCTTTCGAGATCGCGGGCAACGGTTACATCAACATCCGTTTCGATCGCGGCGCGTACGCGACAGGGCTTTTGCACGATCCCTCAGACGCCGGAGATCCCGCGCCGGCTAACCAGAAGATCATTGTCGAGCACACCAACATCAATCCGAACAAAGCGGCGCACATCGGTCATCTGCGCAACGCCGTGCTCGGCGACACCTTCGTCAGGATGTTGCGGGCGCGCGGCCGGAGGGTCGAGGTACAGAATTACATCGACAATACCGGCGTGCAGGTGGCCGACGTGGTGGTAGGATTCCACTACCTCACCAAACAGTCACCTGCCGAGGTGGCTGCGCTGATCGACGCTCCGGCTCAACGTTTCGATTACCTCTGCTGGGACCTGTACGCCCGCACTTCGCAGAACTATAAGGATGATCCCGAGACTCTCGCGTGGCGCGCCGCGACGCTGCATTCCATCGAGGCAGGTGAAGGCGAGCTATTCGAACTCGCGCATCTGGTCGCCGACGCCATCGTTCAAACCCACATCAAGACCATGTTGCGGCTGGGCATCGAATACGATGTACTGCCGCGCGAGAGCGAGATTCTGCACCTCAAGTTCTGGGCCTCGGCGTTTGAGTTGCTCAAGCAGAGCAAGGCCATATATTTCGAGACCGAAGGCAAGAATGCCGGTTGCTGGGTGATGCCCGCACAGTCGTTCTCGTCGGATGAAAACGCGGAAGACAGCAAGGTAATTGTACGTTCCAACGGTACGGTAACGTATGTCGGCAAGGATATCGCTTATCAACTCTGGAAGTTCGGACTGCTCGGCAAAGATTTCTACTACCGGCCGCTGCTGAGTTACCCCGATGGCCGCGAGCTTTGGGTTACCACCGACCAGCCGCAATCCATGCCAACCCCTGCGTTCGGCAGAGGGACGCGCGTGTACAACGTGATCGACGTGCGGCAGTCCTATTTGCAGGAGGTGGTGGTCGCGGGGCTGAAGGCGCTGGGCGCCACGGCACAGGCGGAACAGTCGATCCATTTCTCCTACGAGATGGTGGCGCTTTCACCGCGCTGCTGCGCCGATCTGGGGATCGAACTTTCCGAGGAGGACCGTAAGCGGCCTTACGTGGAAGTCTCAGGACGTAAGGGGCTTGGGGTAAAAGCGGACGACCTGATCGACAAGCTCATCCAAACCGCGCTGGTAGAGGTCGAGTCGCGGCATCCGGATGACGATCCGGAAATGCGGCGGCGTGTGGCGACGCAAATTGCCGTCGGCGCACTGCGCTACTTCCTGCTCAAGTTTACGCGGCCGACGGTGATCGCGTTCGACTTCCAGGAGGCGCTCAGTTTTGAAGGCGAGACTGGTCCCTACGTACAGTACGCCGCGGTGCGGGCTCGCAACATTCTGCGCAAGATGGAAGACCGCGGGGAGAAGCTGCCCGATTTCGCCGCGGAGCTTTCGCCTGAAGCGTTCGCGCGGCAACTCGCTTCGGAGGACCTTTGGCAGGTGCTGCTGGCTACTTCGAAAGCCGGGTCCGCCGTAGAGAAAGCGCTGACGGCCGGAGAGCCTGCACACGTAGCCAGGTACGCATTCCAACTCGCGCAGTCTTTCAGCAACTTTTATCACGAGCACAACGTGCTGGCTGAGCCGGACCGCGAGCGCAGGATCTTCCTGTTGTGGATGACCGACTTCTTCAGGACGCAGTTGGAGAATACGCTCGGGATTCTGGGGATCGATGTACCGGAGTTCATGTAGCCGCTAACCGCGGGGCAGGGCGCGGTCCAGTGTGTCTGAAACTTGCGCCCTTGCCGCCGCGAGCGAGGTTTGGCAGCAGTTTCTGGAGAGCCATGATCAAGTGAATGCCATGAATCGGGATCAGGTCATTGCCACACTGCGCGAACGCGAGCCGGAGGTAAAGGCTGCCGGTGTACTGCGGTTGTCCGTCTTCGGCTCGACAGCGCGCGGCGATCGCCGTCCGGATTCCGATGTGGACCTGCAGGCTGCCTTCACACAGGACCTCAAGACAAACAACGCAGCAGAGCGATGCCTGGAACGGATCAGCGAGGCAGCCCAGAAGCTTGGCGATGTCGCGGAGAGTCTCTGAAGCTGCTGCGGCACGAATACGACAGGATCGATATTTCGTGCGTGTGGCTCGTGATCGAAGATGATTTGCCATCGCTCAAGATAGCGGTCGATGGGGCGCTTAAACAGCTTCGCGAAAAAGAGGCTCAAGGCCAGTAACGCTCAGCATACGGCCCTGAACTCCGGATCATTTCAAATAGGTTTTCAACGCATCCACCAGATCCTGCGCGGCCTGTTGCTGTTCGTCGGTGGGATCGCGTTTGGGATCCAGGACGTGATAGCGGATGTGTCCCTCGATCACTTCCGCCATCAGGGAATCTAATGCTCCGCGGCAGACCGAGATAGCGTGCAGGATCTCCGAACACTCGGACTTCTCTGATAACAGGCGCTCGATCGCACCCACTTGTCCACCAATGCGGCGGACGCGATTCAATAACCGTTTTTCCTCTTCAACCGTGTGTGCCAAATAAAGCCTCCAAGCTCTTTACAATATACCCCCACCGGTATATCCTGAAAGTGCGGCGAGCTTCCGCGAACTCCACTGCCATGGACTATCATGAACCCATTCCGAATTATCATCCTGTTCGCAGTGGCGGGCTGCGTTCTCGCGCAACAGACTGATCAACCGGCGAACCAGGCATCCAATCCAGCCGCGCCGTCTGAACGGTGGAACCTTTACTATCAGGCTACTTCCATTGGCGATTATCACGGGGCGTTTCCTGCACAATACAGCGGTCTCCTGAGCCTGTCAAACCACACGGAGGCGGACACTTCGCTCACCACTACGTTGTTCCTCGGGTTCCGTTTGGGCAATGCACAGTTTTACTTCGATCCGGAGATCGCCGGCGGGCGGGGTTTCAGCGGTGTGAACGGTCTCGCCGACCCTCCCAACGGAGAGTTGCCTCGCGTCGCAACGGCGACTCCGAAACCATACCTCGCGCGCTTGTACATGACGTATGACTTCGGATTTGGGGACGAAAAGGAAACCTTCACCAGCGATGAGAATCAGCTCGCGGGCTCCCGTCCGATGACGCGCTACAGCATCAGCGTGGGCCGCTTCTCCCTGTCCGATTTCTTCGACAACAACCGTTACACGCACGATCCACGAACCCAGTTCGAATCCTGGGCAACCATGTATAACGGCGCCTGGGACTATCCCGCGGATACGCGCGGCTACACCTGGGGATTGGTGAACGAGTTTCACACCAAGAACTGGTCGCTGCGATATGGCGCCGCGCTCGAGCCTCGCGTCGCGAATGGCCTTCGCTTCGATCGCCAGATTTTTCGCGACCGCGGCGACAATTTCGAAGAGGAGCACCGGCACGAGATCCACGGACACCCTGGCGCCATCCGGCTCCTCGAATTTGCCTTGCACACTAATTCCGGCAATTATGCCGAGGCGCTCAAGTTGAGCGAACAGACCGGTCAGCCACCGGATGTCACTTTAACGCGCCATCCCGGGACGCTCAAGTATGGCGTAGGCATCAACGCGGACCAGGAGCTGACGAAGGACGTCGGCGTGTTCCTACGTTTGGGCTGGAACGACGGCAAGACTGAAAGCTTCGCGTTCACCGCCATCGATCGTCTGGCCAGCAGCGGAGTTGCTGTCACGGGAACGCGGTGGAAGCGGCCTGAAGACACCGTGGCGACGGCACTCACCGTGGGCGGACTTTCCGGCGTACACGCCTCATACCTGGCGCACGGCGGGTACGATTTTCTGATTGGCGATGGCCGGCTGACCTACGGGCCCGAGTATGTGTGGGAGAGCTACTATAATGCCCGGCTGTTCCCCGGCTTCTTTGCCGCCATCGATGTCCAACATGACGCGAACCCCGCTTATAACCAGGCTCGCGGGCCGGTGTGGATCTACAGCCTCCGTCTACATTTGGAGGTGGCCCTGCATAAGCATGGGGCCAGCACTCCGTGAAGGCCCACTGGCGTTTGGCCATTTCTGGCGCAGCATCCTATTAGGCTACCGTAGGGCAGACCATCGTCTTTTGTGGTCTGCCTGGCTGCCGAGCTGCCTTTGGCAGGCTGAAGCCTGGCTGAAGCCTGTCCCACAAGTTCAGATCCTGGTGCCGCGCAACGCTCCGCTGACCGCCGAGTTCATCATGTTTTCGGCTAGTTTCAGCGTCGCGTGATTGAGTTCGTCGATCTTGGCGCGAATCAGATGATAGTGGTCGTGGTGATAGGCGAGAATGAGCTCGTTTTGAACCTTGTGAATGTATTTGCGCTCTTCTTCGCTCAACTGCGCGTAAGCTTCGCTTTGTTTAGCCTTCTTCACAGCGGTCAGAATGGTGTCGGCCTCGACCCGTGCTTCCAGAAGCTGGCGGGCACGGAAGTCGGCTTCGGCGTTCTCGATCGAGGACTCGATCATCGCTTCCACCTGCTCGTCGGTAAGACCGTAGGTCGGCTTCACTTCGACGGACTGCTCCTTGCCGGTGCGGGCATCGCGGGCAGTCACATTGAGGATGCCATTGGCGTCGATCAGGAAGCGGACTTCGATGCGCGGCATGCCGGCGGGGATGGGATCGATGTCCTTCAGATCGAAACGCGCCAGACTGCGGCAGTCTTTGGCCAACTCGCGTTCGCCCTGTACCACGTGAATCAGGACATTGCGCTGCCCATCTACCGCGGTCGTATAGGTTTCAATGGCGCTGGCCGGAATAGTGGAGTTGCGGTGAATGATTTTGGAGACTACGCCGCCATAGGTTTCGATGCCGAGTGAGAGCGGGGTGACGTCGAGAAGAAGCTGGTCCTGAATCTGACCGCCGAGGATTCCGGCTTGCACGGCAGCACCCAGCGCGACCACTTCATCGGGGTTGAGATCGGTGTGCGGCCGCGCGCGGAAGAGCACTTCGACGGCGCTGCGCACCATGGGAATGCGCGTCGACCCGCCCACCAGCACGACTTCGTCAATCTGTTCGGGCGTGACCCCTGCATCCTTCATGCAGTCGCGGCACGGGCCGATAGTGCGTTCGACGATATCGGCGATCAGCTTTTCGAAGAGATCGCGGGTGATTTCGCGATGGTAGGCGCGGCCCTTCCATTCGAAAGACAACGCCACCGACGGCGCCGACGACAGCGCCTCTTTGGCGTCGATCACCGCACGGCGAAGCGTTTGTACCGCCTCGCCGATATGGGATAGATCTTCCTTCCACTCCGCCTCAATATCTTCGAGGGCGATGCGCAGCAGGCGGTTGTCGATATCGTCGCCACCCAGATGAGTGTCGCCGTTAGTGGCCAGGACTTCGAAGATGCCTTCCTGTAGTTTGAGGATCGAGATATCGAAAGTGCCCCCGCCGAGATCGTAGACGGCGACGATTCCTTCCTTGCGCTTATCGAGTCCGTAAGCGAGCGCCGCGGCGGTCGGTTCATTGACCAGGCGCAGAACTTCGAGTCCGGTAAGCCTTCCGGCGTCGCGCGTAGCCTGGCGCTGGGCGTCATTGAAATAAGCAGGCACGGTAATGACGGCGTACTTGATCTCACTGCCCAACGCCGCTTCCGCGTTACGTTTGAGCTGGCGAAGGATCATCGCCGAGATTTCGGGCGGCGTGAAGGTCCGGTCTCCGAGCCTGATCTTGATGACCGACTCGCTGCCTTCCGCGATTTGGAAAGGGAAAAGCTTCAGCTCATCCTGCACGTCGTCAATACCGCGGCCCATCAGTCGCTTGATGGAGTAGACGGTGCGATCGGGCGCATCAATCAACAGTCGGCGAGCCGCGTTGCCCACTATCACTTCGCCGCCGGGAGTCAGCGACACTACGGACGGAACAAGCTTGTCGCCATCCTCCCCGGGGATTACCTCGGGTGTGTTCAGGTTGAGATAAGCGACCAGGCTATTGGTAGTGCCGAGGTCGATACCTACAATACGGTCGTGTTGGTTACCGAAGTCTATTTGAAACATTCAAAACCTAAAGTCAGACTTTGGGCCACGAATGAACACGTATGAACACGAATAACAAAACCGGACCTCTTCTTCTTATTCGAGTTCATTCGTGTTCATTCGTGGCTAAGTGTTTTTTCTGTTTTTTGCACCAGATTTTCTATGTAGCGGCGGCGGTTCAGGAGGCCTCGGATGTCGGCGAGGACTTCGTGGCTTCGCCGCTCGTCATATTCCTGGTACTTCACGGCTAGACTCTCGTCTATGGTTTGCCGCATTCTTTCGAAGGTCGTTCTCGCTTTGGCGATGGCTTCTTCGTCGGATTCTTCCAGCGCCATGTTCAGTTCGAAGACTTCCTCCAGCAGCTCCGGAGGGACGTCCTTCGATTGTTGCTCGCCGATGTCGAAGCCTTGTTCCTTTAGAAGATAGGCTGCTCGCTTGATGGGATCTCTCAGCGTGCGATAACCATCGTTGAGTAGAGCCGAGGCGTCCACCGCGCTTTGACGTTCCTCCACGCCGGCTCGCGCAAAGCGGTCGGGATGCCACTTGCGGCTGAGCGCATAGAATCGCTGTTCGAGATCTTTCAAATCGAGCGAGAGAAGATGCGGGATCTCGAAGAAGTCGTAGTAGCTAAGCGGTAAACGAGGTTCCACAGCCGCAGCTTTTTTTGGCATTGGGATTATGGAACAGAAAACCCGATTGCATCAGCGTTTCCTGATAATCCAGAGTCATCCCGTGAAGATAGAGCATGCTCTTCGGATCGACCGCAATTCGCACCCTTCCGCCGGCATCGTCGCCAAACTCGTAGACATGGTCCGTCGGCCGCGTTTTGGTGTCGAACTTGAACTGGTAGCTCAACCCCGAGCAGCCGCCACCCAGCACGCCCAGGCGCAGCACTCCGTCAACGCCCTGTTTGTCGAAGGCCTGACGGATTTTGCGGATCGCCTTCTCGGTGACCCCGATCTGAGGCTTGGGCTTCTCAGCCGCCTCAGGCATCACCGGAGCGGCTGCGCCCAGTTCCAGAAGTTCAGGCATGGCTACCAACCGTCTCTCCGGCACCTACACCCGGCGCGACGCCCTTCTTGCTCTTGTAGTCCTTAATCGCCGCCTTGATGGCGTCCTCGGCAAGAACCGAACAGTGGATCTTGACCGGCGGCAAGCTGAGCTCGTTAACGATCTCAGTGTTCTTGATCGCCAGCGCTTCGTCGACCGTCTTGCCTTTGAGCCACTCGGTGGCCAGGGAAGAACTGGCTATGGCGCTGCCGCAACCAAAGGTTTTGAACTTGGCATCGTCAATGATGCCGGTCTGCTCGTTGACCCGGATCTGCAGCTTCATGACGTCACCGCACTCGGGCGCGCCGACCATGCCGGTACCGACATTGGGATCGGCTTTGTCAAGAGAGCCTACATTGCGCGGATTGTTGTAATGATCGAGAACTTTGTCGGAGTATGCCATTTTGGTTTCCTTGTAGTCAACCGCTCCCCTACGGTCACGGCTCAGTAATATTAGTCAACTGCCCAGTGGATCTTGGAAAGGTCGATGCCTTCTTTCGCCATTTCGTAGAGCGGCGACAACTCGCGAAGTTTGCGCACGACGTCGACCAGCCGTCCCGCGACATAATCGATGTCTTCGACGGTGTTAAACCGGCCGATACCGAAACGGATCGAGCTGTGGGCGATTTCGTCGCCGACGCCGAGCGCCTTCAGAACGTAGCTCGGTTCCAGCGTGGCCGAAGTGCAGGCGCTGCCGCTCGAAACCGCGATTTCATTGATCCCCATCAGCAGCGATTCGCCTTCCACATAGGCGAAGCTGACGTTTAGATTGTTGGGGAGACGGTGCTCCATCGATCCGTTGGTATATGCCCCGTTAATGTAGATTTCGTCGAGCTCGGAAACGAGCTTGTCCTTCAGACGGTCGCGCAACGCCATAAGACGCTTGGCTTCCTCGACCATTTCAGCCTGGCAGATCGCGCAAGCCTCACCCATCCCGACGATGCCGGTGACGTTCAGCGTACCGGAGCGCATGCCACGCTCGTGTCCTCCGCCGTCGATCTGAGCGGTCAGTTGAACGCGCGGGCTCTTGCGGCGAACATACAGCGCGCCCATGCCCTTGGGACCGTACATCTTGTGGGCCGACATGGAGAGCAGATCGATGTTATCCGCGATCACGTTGACCGGAACCTTGCCGCAAGCCTGGACCGCGTCGGTATGGAACAGGACGCCCTTCTCTTTGCAGATCTTGCCGATCTCCGCGATGGGCTGCAGCACGCCGATCTCGTTATTGGCATACATGATCGAAACCAGGATGGTCTTGTCGGTTATGGCGTCGCGCAGCTGGCCGAGGTCGATCAGGCCATCCTCTTTCACTGCCAGATAGGTCACCCGCGCACCGTGCTTTTCGAGCTTCTTGCAGGTATCAAGGATAGCCTTATGTTCGGTGGCCTGGGTGATGATGTGGTTGCCTTTATTGGCATACATCTCAGCTACGCCTTTGATCGCGAGGTTGTTCGATTCGGTGGCGCCGCTAGTGAAGATAATCTCCTTGGCGGTGGCGCCGATCAGGTCGGCGATCTGCTTGCGGCCTTTATCGACAGCGGCTTCGGCTTCCCAGCCGAACATATGATTGCGGCTGGCAGCATTGCCGAAGTGCTCGGTGAAGTAAGGAAGCATGGCCTGCAGCACGCGGGGGTCGACCCGGGTGGTGGCGTGATTATCCAGGTAAATAGGCGTCTTCATGTCTGATTTCCGGTTTTACAGGTTGTCCGGCGCCAGCGAGCACACCGGAGATTTGAATCTGCTGAATAGGATGCTGCCCGCCCAGATGACGATCCGTCTTTGCGCCGGCAGCAAGTTCCGCAATAGTAAACTTTTCGAGCAGCCCCAACATGGCTTCATGCACGCGGCGCAACGGCTCGCGTACGGTACACATGGCGGATGTATTGCAACTCTTGTGCTCGCCCGAATGTTCCGTGAAACACGACGTAAGGACTATCGGTCCGTCAATCGCGCGGATCACTTCCATGGCGCTGATGTGGTTCGGATCGCGGGTGAGCCGATAGCCGCCGTTGGTCCCAGCTACGGATTGGAGCATCCCGCCGCGAGCTAGCTTTTGTAGAATCTTGGATAAGAGCGGGAGCGGCAGCCCGTACGCGTCGGCCATTTCCTTAGCACTGGCGGTAACGCCTGTCTCGCCGAGGGCAAGATGACGGAGGGCGATCAAACCGTAGTCCGCTTTTTTGGTTAGCTTCAGCATTCCGGACCATTCCAGTCCAATATCAGGATAGCTCGCTGGCGATGATGGGTCAAGGGCCATTTGAGTCAAGTACTTAAATTGCGACCTAAACGGTCGGTGGAGGGGGTCGAGCGGTAAAACCTTGGCCACGAATGAACACGAATGAACACGAATGCGGAGCTGACGAAAAAAACGGACCGGCGAAGAGCGACAGGGATCAAAAGAAAAATTGCTCGTACGCCATTCATAGTAAAGGAATTACTCATTCTCGGGTTCGTTTGGTCACCTTGCATTCGACGGCCTCCTGGCACTCCTTCCCCGGCAGACGGCACACGTAGGCCTGTCTACCCTCAGGTTGACACCCGAAGGCAGGGCTTTTCATGGCTCCTGCGGCTAAGTGATTGTGGTGAAACGGTGAAAAATGTTGGAGGGGCAGTAAAGAGCCGGCTGCGGCCACGATTGGCCGCCACAATTACGATAGAGCAGTTTCTCAGGGCGTTGGGAATACCTGGAGATCAGAGAGCTACTGCCATTCGCGCTCAGCTTTCTCCAGGCCCGGATCTTGCCGTAAAGCGGCGGCCAGTGTTCGTTGTCCCAGGGCGCGATCACCTGATTTCAGATACGACATTCCAAGGTGATACTGCCGCTTGGGCGTCGGCTCCCTGGCTACCGACGCCTTTAAGCAGTTCACCGCAGACGAATAGAGCCCCTTCCGGTAATAGGAGAACGCCAACGTGTCTTGGACGTAGGGGTTGTCGGGAGCAACCCGCTCAGCTTGTTGGGCCAGCCTGAGTCCCTCGTCGGGATTTTGCAAAGCAAGGCGGTAAGCAAGGTTGTTCAGGGCGATGGTATTGGATTGGTCTATCCTCAAGATCGCCCGGTATGTGGCCATTACAGCCGCAGGGTCGCCGGTCCGATTTTCGGCATTGGCCAGCAGCAAAAGCGCGCTCACATTCTCTGGGTTTGCGGCGATGATCCGGTTCAGGCGTTGCCGGGCCGGTTGAATTGCACCGGCGGAAAGATCGAGATCCGCTAGAGCCAGATCCGACTGCACGAACTTGGGATCGGCCGATAACGCCGCCTCGTAGGCCTTCCGTGCCTGGGCTGAGTCCCCGGAGCCCAGATACCATTGCCCGAGAAGATGTTGGAGGGGGGCGGATCCCGGCCGGTCGGCCGCGAGTTCTTTCAACCTTTGAATTCCCCTGGCACGTTGGCCTTGAGCTCGATACGTTTCCGCCAGGATAACGGCGGCGTTGGTGTTCTCCGGATCGCCCTTCAACAGTTCCTCAGCACCGCCGCGAGCGCCGGAATAGTCGCGTTCCATGAACTCCAGAGCCGACCGCTGGAGCGTGATTTCGGGGCTCGTGCCCGCTTGCGAGGCTCGTTCCACTCCCGCCTTGAGTTCTGGCAGGTTGCCCATGGCTACTAAGATCCAATTCCGCTGGATCAGCACGGGCAAAAGTTTCTTCTGATTGGACGGCGCCTGATCGATCGTTTCCAACGCGCTCTTGTTCCAGTTTGATCGCAGAAAGCTTCGCGCCAAACCCAGACGGGCATCGAGCAGCGCCGGATTCATCTGGAGGGCTCTCGTCAGTTCCTGCTGCCCATTCCAGTCAGAACCCTCCCTTACGTAAACAAGACCAAGGGCCGCGTGATCTTCCGCTGAATCCGGTACGTAGTGCAAGACCTGCAGCAGATCCTTTTCTGCTTCCTCCGGCTTTCCCGCGGCTACGCGCAGTTGGCTTCTTTGCAGGAGGGCATCTATGTCCTGCGGATTCTTTTTCAAAACGGCATCCAGTACGCTTTCGGCCTCGGCAATCTTATGCATGCCGAAATAGGCCGTAACCAGCCGCTTGCGGGCCTTGCGATCATCGGGGTCAGCTTGGGCCAGGTGCTGAAACTCCGCGAGGGCAGCCTCCTGCTTACCGTTCTGATACAGGAAGATGGCGTGAAGCGGCCTGTAGTCCGGAACGGCAAGAGCCGAGAGTTGCCGGTAGCTCTGTTCGGCCTCGTCCAAGCGTTTGGTAGCCACCTGGATGCCGGCCAACGTCCGTAGCGCTCTCCCGTTCTTAGGATCGAGCTGGATCGCCCGCCGGACCTCTACTTCCGCTTTGCCCAGTTGCCCGGCCATGAGATACAGCTGTCCGAGCGCCAGTACCGCTTCCACCGAGTTTGGCGCATTGGCTATTGCCGTTTGGAGGGCCTCTTCCGCGCCCGGCAAATCGTTCTGGCGCACTCTCAGGCTGGCCAGAAACTCCGCTGTCTGCAGGCGCGCCGGAAACCTCTGGAGGCTGTCCACCAGTAGTTTCGAGGCGTCTTCCCGCTTGCCCAACTGCACGTCCGCCATAGCCAGCGTCTCGCTCACCTCGGGATTGTCGCGTTCCGTACCTTGCAAACCGAGCAACCGGGTTATCGCTTCGCCCGCGTAGTGCGAATCCCGGCTTGCCGTCATGAATTCGGCCACTTTCAACTGAGCTGCAGCGTGTTTGGGGTTCAACTCTGTCGCTCTGCGAAAATTCGCGATCGCTTCGGCAGTGTTCCCGCTCCCAAGCTCGGCCAAACCAATCTGGTAGTACGCCTCCGCGTCATCCGAAACGATCCTGACGGCGTTCTTCAGCTCCAGAATTGCGCGATTGTAATCTTTTTTGGCGAGTAAAACCTTAGCGCGTTCCAGGTACTTCGCCTCGCTCCTGGGAGACCGGTCGCAGCCGGGCAATGTGACCAACCAGAGGCAAGCAGCGTAGATGGGGAATCGAAATGTTCTGTTAAAGGGCATGGCGGAATGAGTGCTTCCCAAGGGTCCCCTGTACGCACGCGATGGGCCACCGCGCGAAGCCGGCAAGCCTGCCGTAAACACGCGGCTACAGTAATTCCGGCCGCCGCGATCCATTGCAAAGTATTCTCCCTATTTCCCAAAGTCTTGCAGTACGAATGCTTTGCCGTTTCCAATTCATTGATTATAGGGCGACTATGCGACGGCAGCTAAATTGCCATATACGATAAAGAGGTCTTAAAATTGCATCTGTCGATTTCGATTACCCTTCTTAGTGTGCTGGCTCTCGGTGCATTGCCAGCCGCAGCAGACGAATTCACGTACTCGCTGACTAGCGATGCCTGCAGTGGAGGGTGCGGCACGGCTCCCTTTGGGACCGTCGATGTGAAAGCGATCGGCGGTGGTACCAATGGCGCCGGTGAGGTTCAAGTGACGGTGACCCTTTCGGCGGGCGACAAATTTGTCAATACGGGAGCTGCCCCCGCGTTCGGGTTCAATCTTGTTAGTCCCTTCGACGAGACGATAACCCTGAGTGGTATCACGAGCGGTTTCAGTGCGACCAGTCCCCAGACGGCCGGGTCCATTCACACTGGTGGATTCAAGAATTTTGAGTATGAAGTTGAATGTGCGTCCTGCGGCAGCGGCGGTAGTCACCCCGATGCCGGCCCGTTAACGTTCGACGTCACCGAAAGTGGTCTATTGGCGGCAGATTTTGCTCAACTTTCGACCGGCAACGGTGGCACCGCGGCTTATTTCGTTGCGGACATCCTCGGGACTGATTGTCATACCGGTGCGGTCGGAGCGATCGATCCCGGCACTATCAATCGCAGTAGTACACCTGAGCCCACATCGATCATTTTGTTAGGCACAGTGGCCGGTTTTGTCACCCTGAAATTGAAAAAGAAGTTTAGTGCGCACGCGTAGTGTAATTCTTCGTAAAACTTGAGTCCGTAAGCGGTCGAGTTCATTGGTCCGATCCGACCTCCTCCCCTACCGCCAGTCTGTCTTTAACCGTCACAGAAGGGCGGTAGGCCCTCGTTGGGTCCTAATCTCAACAACGTCCGAGTAGCGCGGGCCATAACTCTTCTGCTCACGCCAGCAGTTCCGGCCGTGGCGCAGTCCGTCATCTTGGATTGACTGCCCCGCGACACGCCGGCGGCCGGGGATTCGCTCGCGACGGTATCGCGCTTTTGTGAAAGAATAGGCGCGAATGAAACATTTCATAGGGTTGCTCTCTCTGGCTACGCTGTCGTGGGCACAATCGAGTCCGCCGGTTGCGACGCCTCCTCGTCCGGCACCACGCCCGCCGGTCATTTCTCCGGAGGTCCATCCAGATAACTCGGTCACGTTCCGGTTTCGTGATCCCAATGCCAAAGCCGTCATGTTGTCGCGGGAGGGCACGAAGGCGGTTCCGATGGAGAAGGATGACTCCGGGATCTGGAGCGTGACGACGGAGCCGCTCGAGCCGGATTATTACGGATACACGTTTCAGGCCGACGGGGTCACGCTGCTGGACCCCGGCAATTCGCTGCTTAAGCCGAACCTGTTGAATGTGAACAGCGAAGTGCATGTGCCCGGTCCGCCGTCGCTCGCCTGGGAAATCAACGATGTCCCGCATGGCCTGGTGCAGCATCATTTCTACAAGTCCGCCATTATCGGCGACAACCGCGATTATTACGTCTACACGCCACCCGGTTACGATGCGAAGTCCAAACAGCGGTACCCGGTGTTTTACCTTTTCCACGGGTATAGCGACGACGCGAGCGGATGGACGGCAGTCGGCCGGGCCAACATCATCCTCGATAACCTGATCGCGCAGGGTAAGGCCAAGCCTATGCTGCTGGTGATGACCCTGGGATATGGCGCTCCCGAAATCGTGGCACGGAATGGTGGATCGCTGCGCGATGCGGCACTGCGCGATAAGAATTACAACCAGTTTCGGGATGCGCTGTTCAACGAGGTGATCCCGCAAGTGGAAAAAGACTACCGGGTGCAGGCGGACCGGAAGTCGCGAGCTATTGCCGGGCTCTCGATGGGCGGCGCCGAGTCGCTGTACATCGGACTGAATGCGATCGACCGCTTCGCGTGGATTGGGGCATTTAGTGCCGGTGGGTCATCGGCCGATTACGAGAAGACCTATCCCAAGCTGGATGAGAAGGCGAATAGCGAGATCAAACTGCTCTGGATCGCCTGCGGCACGGAGGATGGTTTGATCGCCGGGAATCGCAAATTTCGCGAGTGGCTGAAGGCAAAAGGCATCCACGTGACCGAAATCGAGACGCCCGGGATGCATACGTGGATGGTGTGGCGGCGGAATCTGGCCAACTTTGCTCCGCTATTATTCCGATAGACCACCTTGCGCGAGCCCAAGCGGCAAAAGCGCCGGCTATCGCCGACGGACAGACGACAAAAAACGATCGTCTGTCTTACGGAATCACTTTTTCATTCCCCGCTCTACCCTGCGGTTTTCAGACGATAATTGCCAGCTTTGAGTCGATAATCCGCTCGTCGGAGGTGAGGAGGGGCAGGCGGAAAACGCGGGCGGTGGCGACGATTATCCAGTCCGCGGGATCGGTTTTGAGGTTCGGACGAATCGCCACGCTCTCGGCGGCTACTGCCGCGTTGACCGGCAGGACCTGAATCCACGGACTCGACTCGATCTCATTGAGCAGGGAGGGAAGCGAAGCCTTCGTCCGCAGGGCCTTTTTCGCCGTCATCATCCCGATTTCCCAAAGCGTGATGGCGCTGATGGCGAGCCTGCCCTCTTTTGCCTGGATGCGGTTGATGAGGTCCCGCTGCCGTTTGGTGAGGCGTGCGGGGTCCTGCCGGGTCCAAACGAGGATATGGGTATCCAGCAGGGCCTCGGGCTCTTCAATCATTTGTCAGTCCCCGGTAATGCCCCACTCGTCGGAGGTGTCGAAGTGCGCCAGGTCGCCGTTGACGTCGACGATCCCTTTCCAGCTGCCCAGCAGCGGGGGTTTGGTGTTTTCGATGGGGGAGACTTTGGCAATCGGTTTTCCGTATTTGGTGATGATCAGCATATGGTGTTTCTCCGCGACTTCTTCGAGCAATGTGAGGCAGCGGGCTTTGAAATCGCTCACGGCTATATGGTGGTTCGCGTCGGACATCTGTCTCAAGTATATTTTGAGATGATTTGACTAGTCAATATGGTCAAGATGAAAATTCGAGAAAAAAGGGCCGCTTCGGGTAATTCCCTAAGCGGCCTTGGATACCTGACCTTCGATTTCGCTAGATGTCGTAATACAGCGCGAACTCGTAGGGGTGCGGACGGAGGCGGATCGCGTCAGCTTCGGCCTTGCGTTTGTAATCGATGAACGTCTCGACCAGTTCTTCGGTGAAGACATCGCCTTTCAGCATGAAGGCGTGGTCTTCTTCGAGGCAGTTGAGGGCTTCTTCGAGGGACGCCGGCATCGACGGGACGGCCTTCATTTCTTCGGGAGAGAGGTCGTAGATGTCCTTATCGAGGGGTTCGCCGGGTTCGATCTTATTGATGACGCCATCGAGACCGGCCATCAGCATAGCGGCAAAGGCGAGATACGGATTAGCCGACGGGTCGGGCGGACGGAACTCAACGCGTTTGGCCTTGGGACTGGCCGAATACATCGGGATGCGGCAGGCGGCCGAACGGTTGCGCCGCGAATAAGCCAGGTTGACCGGCGCTTCGTAGCCAGGCACCAGACGCTTATAGCTATTGGTAGTCGGGGCAATAATCGCCGAAAGGGCCCGGGCGTGCTTCAGCAGTCCGCCGATGTAGTGCAAGGCCATCTGGCTGAGGCCGGCATAGCCATCGCCCGCGAACAGGGGCTTGCCGTCCTTCCAGACGGATTGGTGGGTGTGCATGCCGCTGCCGTTGTCGCCGAATAACGGCTTGGGCATGAAAGTCACGGTCTTGCCGTACTGCGCAGCTGTGTTCCGGATGATGTATTTATACGTCATCATGTTGTCGGCCGACTTCACGAGCGTATCGAAGCGCTGATCGATTTCGGCCTGGCCGGCGGTGGCGACTTCGTGGTGGTGGCACTCGATGTTCAGACCGCACTTGATCATGGTCTCGACCATCTCGGCGCGCAGGTCCTGGTAGTGATCGGTCGGGGGAACCGGGAAGTAGCCTTCCTTGTAGCGAGGACGATAGCCCAGGTTGTCCTTTTCGCGGCCCGAATTCCAGCGGCCTTCTTCGGCGTCGATGAAATAAAAACCACAGTGGGCGTTCTGATCGAAGCGAATGTTGTCGAAGATGAAGAACTCGGCTTCCGCACCAAAGTACGCCGTGTCTCCGAGACCGCTATTCTTGAGGAAGAGTTCGGCCTTCTTGGCAATCCAGCGAGGATCGCGCTCGTAATTCTGTTTGGTGATGGGGTCCCGCACATCGCCGGTGATGACCATGGTCGGCACTTCCGTGAAGGGATCCATGAAGGCCGTATCCGGATCGGGGATGAGCAGCATATCGCTTTCGTTGATGGCAGCCCAGCCTCGGATACTCGATCCGTCCATGCCGAAGCCGTTCTCGAACGAGTCGGCGTCCAGTTCAGTGATGGGATAGGAAACGTGGTGCTGCAGGCCAGGTATGTCGCTAAAGCGAACATCCAACTGGCGAGCGTCGTTTTTTTTGGCGAAATCCAATACGTCTTGCGGACTCATTCATTCTCCCTCGTTTAAAAATTTTCCTTGGCAGCAACCCGGCTGCCAGCGGTGAATGGTTTAGCGTGCTGCAAGGCACGCTGGAGCGCATCGCATCCACTGGGAATCGTATCAGAAAGTTGTACCCTGTCCGACAAAAATTCGTCTTGCGGAGGAAATGTCCGTACAACCGGGCGAGACGACGAAAGCGGCGGTGCGCCGCACACACCCGGCACACTGTGACAAAACGCCACCCCTCGGATGGGCTAAGTTAGTGAAAATGCAGATACTGCACTTTGGAATCTGGCATGCACTGGAGGTTGGCGTGCCGATCGCCAAAATCACCACCCAAGGTCTAGTCGCCATTGCTTTGTTGGTGGCAGCTCTATGGGCATGCATTCTGGCGGAAAATTCGATCACCCGTTCGGCGCTGCGGACAGGAGCTCAAACGCTTAGTGAACTGCAGCATTTGCGCAGTGCGATTCGAAAGGTGAACACACCGGCTCCCCTTCCCATGTGGGGCCGCCGCGGAAACGCGTAGGCGCGTTCCGTGCGTCTATCTTCGAGACGCGTCGCAGCACGCGAGGGCCATTCGCGATAAACTGTCTGCAAACCAATGAAGAAAAGTTTTTACGGCTGGTGGGTTACCGCCGCCGCCTTCCTGACCTTCGGCTTTGCTGTAGGACTGCCTTACTACAGCATGCCGTTCTTCTATGACTATTATCAGAAGGCCTTCGGCTGGTCGCGCAGCGACATCACCTTGGGCTTTCCATTGGCTGCGCTGCTGACCCTGTGGGTTGGACCGGTTCTGATTCCGCGCTTCAGTCCGAGAAAGTTAATCGTGGCGGGAACGGGACTCACGTTTCTGGCATTTGTCGGTTTCAGTCAGATGACCGGCAGTCTTCCGTTGTATTACTTTCTCTGGTTCGTTTATACGGTCGGGTACATTATTTCAGGGCCGATCCCACACCAGATCATCATTTCGCAATGGTTCCGCAAGAAGCGTGGCACGGCGATGGGTATCGTATACGTGGGCGTCGGATTGGTCTCCGCGCTCGGGGCCTATGTCGTCACCCCGCTGACCCACCGCTTGAACTTCCACGGCGCGTTGCTGGTGATCGGGTGTTTCCTGTTTATCGCCTGGCCCCTGGCGCTTTTCGTTCTGCGCGACAGAGCCTCCGACTGCGGCCAGTACGCGGACGGCGACACGACGCCACCGGCCGAAAACAAGATTGTCGCCAAGTCATTCGGATATCTGATCGGTCAGCGTCCCTTCTGGCTGCTGATGATCGGAAGCTTCTGCTCGATCGGGTCCATCGGTGCGATCAATCAGCACATGAAGTTTGTGTTCCGGGATGCGGGTTTCACCAATCAGGAAACACTCAACGCACTGTGGAGCATGGCATCCGTGGTGATTGCCTGGTCGAGCGTCAGCGGCCGTTTGCTGATCGGCAAGTTCTCGGACATGTTCCCGATGAAGTACGTGATGACGGCCACCTATTTCATCGTGGCCGCGTCGATTCCGCTGCTGCTCGGGGTAAAGCCCTCGACTAATCCGTGGGTCTTCTCGCTGGTGTTCGGCTTCGCGATGGGCGCAGATTATATGCTGATCCCGTTGATGGCGGCACAGCAATTCGGGGTGAATTCTCTGGCACGGGCGATGGCCATCATCCTGCCAGTGAACACGATCGGCCAGACTTGGGTGCCCTACGGGGTCTCCTTCCTGCGCGACCATTACGGGAACTATCAGATCGCGATGGGCGCGGTGCTCGCGCTGGCGATTGTGGGAGCAGGCGCGATTGCCATGCTGCCGAAGTCCGGCGCGGACGAGGATGTGATCTCGCAGAAAGCAGCCCCACAGGCGACTAGGGCGTAGGGAGCGAGAAAAAATAGTTCCCATGTGATCTAAAGGAACTCATCCATTCCTCCGATAAGAAGTTGAACATCGGTTTCAACCGAAGGAACTATGAGAGCCGTAGTACAGGTGTCGGGATCTTCAAGAGTACAAATGGTAACCCGCGGGTGATTCAAATGGCAATGAAGATCATATTCTAAGTCGGTCGATCTCGGCGCGGCGAAACGGGCGCCCCGGTCACAACGTCTAACGGAGAAGCAGCTCTTAATACCAAAGCCTCCGGTATGTTTCTACCAACTCATCGGTAGGGAACCATATGGACGGGGGTCGCATCTACCAAGCAGAGGCTTAGAGACGGTTATGATGTGGTCAAGGTTGAACGCAGTAAGTGGCTTCTTCCTGGCTGCGATGTTATCCAGCCCTGCATGGGGCTCCATACCCCCGCAACCCGGAGTGGTCAATTACATCGAAGGGCAAGCGGCTATTAATGGGCAAGTGCTCACCCAGAATTCAGTGGGAAGCGCCAAGTTGGCGCCCGGCCAATCGCTCTCGACTGAAAACGGCAGAGCGGAAATTCTGCTGACGCCAGGCGTCTTTTTGAGAATCGACGCCCATAGTTCTATACAGATGGGCTCGCCCGGTCTTACTCTGCAAAAGGGCCGCGCGATGGTCGACGTGGCTGACATCCGGCCGGCGAACAACATTCGCGTTAGCGAGAATGGCGCAAGCGTGCAGCTACAAAAAGCGGGCTTGTATGAATTCGACGCGGATCGCAGCGTGATCCGCGTGTTCGATGGCAAGGCTGTCGTGCAAGCAGGCGGCCGGAACATTGAGGTCACGGGCGGTCATCAGCTTATTCTTAATACCGGCAAGTTGAAGGCGCAGAAGTTCGACAAGAACGAGTACGCCGACGATTTCTACCGGTGGGGTAGCCTGCGGTCATCTTATTTAGCTGAAGCCAACGTCGATGCGGCCCGCAGATATGCCGGCGGACCGGGCTACTCGCCCGGAATGTGGTACGGCGCCGGATGGTATTGGAATCCCTGGTATAGCGCTTACACATTCATCCCGGGTGACGGAGTCTTCTATGACCCGTTCGGCTGGGGGTTCTACTCACCGTGGCTCGCGTTTGGTGCTCCGTACTTCGGCTATGGATTCGGTTTCGGCTACGGTGGTTACGGTGTTTACGGCTACCATCACTTCGGTCCGGGATATCATCCTCCTGCCGCTGCTGTGGCCAGCGCTCGCTCGGCGGGGTTCGTGGGACATGCGTACAGCGTTCGCGGCATGAGCAGTGTTGGCCGTAGCGGCGGCTTCAGCGGCGGTTATCGCGGCGGCTCCGCCGGTGGAAGCGCGTTCCGGGGCGGTGGTTTCGCAGGCGGCGGTTTCCATGGCGGGGGTGGCGGCGGACACGGACGTTAACATCCTCAGTCGAATTATAAACGGCAATCACTCAGCGGCGTGATTGCCGTTTTCTATTTACGATCGAGCCGTCAGAGTTACTTGCAAACTGTGGGGCGGCCAATCTTGGCCGCAGCTGCCTTTCAGGCGGCTCTTTCCGCCTGCGAATGAATCGCCGCACCAAGCCCCAGCCGGCTGAGCGTTTTGCAAGTACCTCTTTCGTGTCGCGAACGAGTTACGTTCTGGCTGCGACGCCCCAAGCCGTTTGCAATTGCTTGCGCGTAAATTGCAGATCGCGAGTGAGTGCCGACGGCATATCCTTGGTGGGGTATCCGATCTCCAGAGTAACCGGTCCCGCGTAATTCGCCTGCGCCAGCATTTGAAAGAACTTCGGCAGGTCGACCATGCCCTGCCCTAACGGGCATTTCGCCATCTGCCAGTTCTCATTCTGCTTTTCCCAGACGAAATCCTGAATGGTGACGGCCTTGAGGCGTGGAAGCGCGAGGCGCAAAGCAGTCTCCCAGCCACCGGCGCCGTCCTGCGCTGTCGCGTTGCACACATCGAAATAGAAGCCCACCGAATTGGGTTCGTACGGTTCAATGACTCGCTGAATGTCCCAGACGGAAGCGCCCACGTTGTCGCCGATGGGATTGTGGAAAGCTGCTGCAGTTCCGTACTGTTTGCCGATGCTGATTAGCCCCCCGATGTCCCGCTGAACTTCGCTGAGGCGCAGCAGGATATTGGGTGTATGGTTGTACGGCCAGGTTCCCGGCCGGAATAGCGGCACGTGAGACATGCCCGCAAACGCGATCACGGGCACCGAAGCCCGGTCCATGGGCGTAGTGATCGCGGTCGTAATCACCGGCACGGAGAGACCCGCCCCCTCCATGACCTCGAAAGCCCGCACCTGGTCGACGTTGGCCAACCGGGGTTCCACGTGCCCTCCCGGAAACACCGTGAGGTCGACTCCGTCGAAACCGATCTGCTTGATGATGTCGCCGAGTTCCGGATATCCGATCTGGATCAGATTCTGCGAATACACAATTACCTGGGGAGGCACGGGACGCCGTGGGGACTGGGGCTGTGGAGGCGCCTGGGGCGCGGTTTGCGCCGTTACCTGCGCCACGGCAGCCGCGGCTAAAGTCTTCAGAGCTTGTCGGCGGTCCATAACTCCCATTATGAAACGACTTATGATGGAACGTTGACACCGCGCCCGCAACTCATCGGCCACCGGGGATCGATGGCCACGCATCCGGAGAACACCATCCCCGGCTTTCTGCACGCCATGGCGTGCGGAGCCGATGGCGTTGAACTCGACGTTGCCGTGACGCGCGACGAGGTTCTGGTGGTGACCCACGACCTGACGCTCAAGGCCTGCGGAAGGGTGGTGCGCGAGCATCGTGCCGCGGATCTGCCGCTGCCCTCTCTCGACGAGGTGCTGGTTCTCGAGTCACCGGAGAAGTTCTGGTTCGATATCGAAGCGAAGATCGGAGACAGCGGGCCGCCGCCCGAACGCTACGCCCGGCTTCTGAGCCACGCGATCCACCGCTCTCCAGTACGCCATCGCGTCCTGGTGCGGTCGTTCGATCACGCGATTCTGCGCGCCTTTCACGCGGTCGAACCGGTCATCCCACTCGCGGCCCTGATCGGCTACGAGAGCGACGAGTGGGCGGCCATCGCGCGCGCGGCCGAGGCGTCCATCATCTCGCCTCACTATTCGACAGTCACGGCCGGGCGCGTGACGAATGCGCACCGGGCGGGCATCCGGGTGAATGCGTGGACCGTGAACGATCCAGCGGATTGGGACCGCCTGGCTGCACTCGGCGTCGATACAATCATCACCGACGATCCCGCTGCTGCGGTGAGGTACTGGACTGAAGGCCTGTCCAGCGACTGAGCCTGCCCGCGCTTCCTGGCGGTTTCAGCAAACCACGGTTGGAGTCCGAGATGTGCACCGGAAATGTGGGGCGGGTCCCCTGACCCGCGGCGGACGCCCTCGATCCACCCGACGCACTGTTGCGTGCCTCCAGATAACCTTTAACTCAATACCACCATCTCGACGCCTGCCGAAACAACCGGATAAGCAGTATCCAGCTAGTCCAGATTCTGGACTTGGTGTTCTGCAGCCGATTACCGGAGGCCATCACACCAATTCGAAATCGGGCGAACTCGTAAAGCGAGCCGGATCGGGTGCGACGCGGGAATGACCTGATAGATTTCAATGCCCGTTTTCTGCGGCGAGAGGAGTGGTTGGAGCTTATTGCCGCGTTGCCTGTTTCGATTCGATGGCGGTAGGCAGTCCGGAACTCGCAAGAAATCTCCGAATCGCAATGTAGGCGCGCACACGTTCGTCCGGGGTAAAGCCTCCGTGTTTGCCGCCGATAATCGTGATCAGCTCGTTTCGCGCATGAGTTGCGGTTAAGGCGTCCCGTAGTCTAATCGCCTGGCTGTACGGCACTGACGGGTCGGAATCGCCATGGATCGTGATAATTGGCGGCAGATCGGAGCGAGCCCACGTAACCGGCGAGACCCGCCGCGCCATGTCTTCACGATTAGCGGCTTTCGCCGACCACTCGACGACGGAACCCCGCTTATTGGGGCCCGCCAGGAGATCCGAAACGTCGGTAATCCCATACCAGTTCACGATGCCCGCAACTTTCGGGATCGGCGCATCGCCCGACGGATTACAAGGTCGATCCAGCCCCGCTCCCGCCGGGGCCATCCCGGTCATAAGTGCGAGGTGTCCGCCGGCCGAATCGCCCATGACAACTATGCGCGCGGGATCAATCCTGTATTCGGCGGCGTGGCCCACAAGCTCGCTTTGGAGTCGCCCGGTCGACCCTGTACCGCGCCGTCCTCAACCCTGCCGCATGACCTCCGCCGATAACCGGAGGAGCGCGCAAAGCGCCCCAACTTCCGGAAGCCGTAATCCATCCACGGCGGGTAATCGGATGCGACCGCCGTCGGAAATAACCGGCGATCGGCTGCGCGCGACCCGAATCGTACGAAGACTTCATGGTAGATGATTAGGTATGCGCGACCCGAAGAAGGCCTTGGTCCTGGTTCTGATGGTTTCGGCCGGGCTTGCCGATGATTCTGCGCATTCCGAGATCAAATCCCTGTATGACGCCCGCCGTTGGGCCGAACTCTACCGGGCCGTTCAAGGGCACCAAGCCCCAGCGCTGTATCGCGGCGCGGTCACGGCAGTGTTCGGTGACGACCGCCGGGCGGAGCCGATTCTACGGTCCGTCATCTCGTCTGCGCCGCATTCCGAGGAAGCATACGAGGCTTACGAATGGCTTGCTCACATCTACTTCCGCAACGGGGAGTACCGACGGTTCGTGACCGGCATGGAAGCGAGATGGGCAGCCTTCCCAAACAAGAGCGAACTACAGAACGAGCGATCAGCGGTTTCAGGTTTCCGTGGGTTGCCGGACCAGTCGGCCGGCAGGCCGCGCCACTCGACACTGCCACACAAACCCGGCAAGACCTTTATTCCGATTTCGATTAATCATTCTCCGGCGACCTACTTTTTTGATACAGGCGCATGGATGAACTGCATGAGCGAATCCGAGGCGAAGCGCCTGGGACTGACGATTCACGAGGCAGACGGAACTCTCGGTACCGGAACCGGTGTCAGGGTTGGATTTCGGACGGTTGTGGCTCCCGATGTGACCGTGGGCAATATCCACTTTCGCAACGTCTCGTTTGCAGTTTTCCGCGACGACCAGGAACCCTGGTCGGTGTTGCCGGCCGGACAACGAGGATTGGTCGGCATTCCGATTCTCCTCGGCCTTCGTACGTTGCGCTGGAGCCGCGAGGCAACCCTCGAAATCGGCAAGAAATCGGCACCGGCAAATCCCGAGAGATCGAATCTCTTTTTTGATGATGATCACCTGGTCGTATCCGGGGATCTCGGCCGGCGTAGTATTCTGGCGACGCTTGACACCGGCGCGGAAACCACCGACCTGTACGAGGCATTTGCGAAAGAGTTCGCGCTGCTGATCGCCACGGGAAAGAAAGACACCACGGAGGTACGAGGCGTTGGCCATGCGGAAAGTTTCGACTCCATAACATTGCCTGAGCTGAAGTTTCACCTTGGTGGTCTGGAGGTCGCACTAAGCCCGGCTCATGTGCTTTTGAAGCCAATCGGTGCGAAATGTTGCATGGGCAATTTCGGGATGGACCTTCTGAAGCAAGGGAGCGCCTTCACGATTGACTTCGGAGCGATGCGTCTCGACCTGGAGCCTGATCCCTGATCAAAGCGCGTCCCATGGAACGGCTAGTGGCGTCTCGACGGCGCACGTGAGATTGACGCGCTCCAACTCCCGGGTGTCGGGCACTCTTCTACTACTCTGAGTGGAACCGATGGAGACGGATAGTGGAAGGATGCGCCGTAACACAGGACTTGAGCGTCCAAAGACCACCGGCTTTGGGCGTTGCTGTCCCCGCCTTGTCCGGCGCAGATGGGTGCGCCCGCACAAGACGTCCGGGCGCATAAGAAGAGGGCACTGAGGTCTGGATCCGGTGTATGCTTGTCTGGTCTGGAAGTCCCGAAACGGGCTCCCGGAGAGCCTGTCGTGTGGAGGTGATTCGATGAAATTCATGTCGACTTGGACTGTGTTACCCGGGACCTTGAGAGAGACCGTCGATCGATTCCTCGGCGGACAGGGACAACCGCCGGAGGGCGTGACGCTTCTGGGACGTTGGCACAAAGCGGATTGCAGTGGCGGTTTTGTGCTGTTCGAAACCAGCAATCCCGGAGCCTTCTATGAGTCGGCTGCCGTCTGGGCGGACGTCTTGGAAATCCATACCGCGCCGGTCATCGAAGACGCCGACGCCGGCCCCATTTTGGCGAAGGTCTTCAAGAAATAACGCCGCGCTCTAACACGACTGAGCGGCCGTCGGCAGTTGGATTCCAGTCGCCGTCGCCTGTGTGAGAACTGTCGTATCGACACTACTGGGCCTGCCGTCGCTCCGGACCTATGCGTGCATTGCGGCGTTTTTCACCTCTCGCATCTCGGAAATTCAAGGCTTCCAGAGCACCGGGACAGCAACTCCCGTATAGTGATTGCAGTCCCCGGCGGCCCATAGGCGACCGGCGGAATGGCGCACAAGCGGCGCATGAAATGAACGAACTCTTTCGCGCGTCGTGGAGAAGCCAGTGTCCCAGTTTGTGGTGGGCGACAAGATCCGCGAAATTGTGGATAGGCGCTTTTCCCGCCTCCAGCTACTGATTCTCAGGAATTCGGGGGGAGTAATACTTGACCACAGCACGGAGAGGCCCCGCTGCCATTCCGTCGCCCTTCTTTTGTCCACGATTCAGCCTGTCGCCGGCAGAAAACTTCCGGTTATGCCGTAATACAGGAGTTGGGTGCCAGCGCATCGCGGAAAGAGGCGCTTCGACGGTTTGCCGAATACGGGCGAGCGGTTCATAAATACTGCGGCGTAAACTCAAGATCCCCGGTGAAAGGGCCGCCCTGGGTCTTCAAGTGAACCGGAGATCGCTGGTGTTAGCCGGCTTGGCAAAGAACTCTTGCGGTGATATTCACTGCACTCCGATGGTGACGCCGTTGCTCGGGCGACTGAGGTAGGTCAGGCGCACTGAGACGGCGGGCCCCGGCGCAACGCCGTTCGGTACCTGAAAGTTCACTTGGTAGTATCCGGGATACCCGGGAGCGTCGCCGAAATACAGGATTTCAGCAAGCCGGCCGCCGATCGCGACTTGTGGAGGGATCACGCCGCCTTCAAACAGGCTGGTGGTGTACATTGACAAGGCCTCTCCGGCAACGGCTGGGTTGCTGGGCGAGGCAATCATTCCGGTGGTCCCATGCCAGATCGCGCCCTGCCCTCGCCCGTCTCCCGCAACAGAGAACAGCTGAGGCGCGGGCAGTAAGACTGCGGGATGATAAATCTCTGCATTGGAGGTGGCAGCAGGATAGGGCGCGTAGCCTCCTGTGACTAAAACCTGACCGCTATTCAGCAAGGTAGCATTGTAGCCGTCCCCCCGGGCCGTAATCATGTTGCCCGTAGCGGTGAAGGTGCCCGTCGCAGGGCGATAAAGTTCGGCGTTGGCAATAGCACCGGGGAACAGAAAGCTACCCGCAATCAGGACCGTGCCGTCCGGTAGCAGGGTAGCTGTGGCTAAAACGTGACCTGTGATCGTATTTCCGGTAGCAGTGAAGGTTCCGGCCCCGGAATCGTACAATTCTGCGCTGGCACCTCTCAGGTCCCCATCGTCTGCGCCACCGGCGACCAGGACCTGGCCGTTCATGAGTAGAGTTGCAGTAGGCAAGGCGTCATTGTATGACTGAGAGATCGGTTGGCCCGTCGGCATGAACGTGCCGGTATTAGGGTCATAGAGATCGGCGGCGTCTTCCTCCCAAACGATCAGCACCTTTCCGTTAGGGAGCGATGTCGAAACACCGCCTTGGCAAGTGTTAAAGCCAGAGGTGTCGCTGGCGTACGTTCCAGTAGCGGTGAACGTGCCGGTAGCAGGGTCATAGATTTCAGCATTAGGAACTCGACCGTTAGCGCCGCTGCCGCCAACGATCAAAACTGTGCCGTTGCCGAGCAGGTTGGCTTGTTGGCACACGTGCCCAAAGATCATGTTGCCTGTAACGGCGAAGGTTCCGGTGGAAGGATCATAGATTTCTGCACTGTCCACGGGAATGAAGGCTTGAGAAGTGGCGCTGCCCCCTGCGATCAATACTCTGCCGTCCGGGAGCAGGGTGGCCGTGTGCCCCCAGCGGGGCGCAGTCATGTCGCTGGCAGGCGCGAATGTCCCGCTATCCGGGTCGTAGAGTTCCGTCGTAGCCAGTGGATTGGAACCCGCCGCGCCTCCTGCGATCAAGACCTTGCCGTTGGTCAGGAGCGTGGCCGTGTGGTAGGCGCGGGGCGTCGTCATGCCCACGGTTGCACTGAACGTGCCCGGAGTTTGCGCGAAGGCAGCCGATGCGCAGAGGTCAAGTCCAAAAAGAATCAGGTAAAACCTCTGACTAACCGGTCTCATGTTTCGCCTCCTGAACGTCACTGCACGCCGATCGTGACCGAATTGCTCGGGCGGCCTAGGTAGGTCAAACGTAGGGAAACGGCAGGCCCCGGGGCAATGCCGTCCGGTACCTGAAAGTTCACTTGGTAGTATCCGGGATAACCGGGAGCGTCGCCAAAGAACAGGATTTCGGCAAGCCGGCCACCGATCGCGACTTGTGGAGGGATCACGCCGCCTTCAAACAGGCTGGTGGTGTACATCGCCAGCACGTCTCCAGCGGTAGCCGGGTTGGCGGCCGAGGCGATCTGTCCGGTTGCGGCGTTCCAGACGGCACCCTGCCCTTGTCCGTTGCCCGGGAGGGAAAATAGCAGCGGCGCGGATACCAATACTGCCGGATGATACACTTCGGCGCTCGCCGTCGAAGAAGGCCAAAGGCTGAAGCCGCCGGCAATCAGGACCGTGCCATCGGGGAGCAACGTAACCGTATGCCCGTGGCGGGGCGTGATCATGCTCCCGGTGAGGGCGAACGTGCCGGTGGTGGGAGTGTAGAGTTCGACGCCGGGGGAGCCGTTGCCTCCCGGCAGCTGGCCGCCGGCGATCAGGACCGTTCCATCGGGAATCAGTGTGGCTGCGGAGAACTCGTGGGGCCCGATCGTGTACCCAAGACTCGAGAATGTTCCGGCTCCAGGGTCGTACAGTTCCGCGTCCGCGGGGCTTCCGTCGTTCTCTTCGTTACCGGCAAACAAGACTTTGCCGTTCGTGAGCAAGGTCGCGGTGTTTATGTCGTCGCATGCATTAGGAAAGAGGCCGGTAAAGTTGAAGATATCGGTGCCCGCATCAAAGAGCTGGGCGTTTCCGCCATTGGCCATGCAGCCGCCGCCAGTTGTCAAGACCCTGCCGTCAGCCAGCAGTGTGGCCGTACCTCCCGATGTGCTGGAGATTCCGGCGGTCGCGAAGGCGCCGGTGCCGGGATCGTATAGTTCCGCGATGCCAGAGTTGCACGGGATCGCGCATCCGACCACTAATACCCTGCCGTCAGCCAGCAGGGTGGCCGCAACCGGGTTGCCTGCCATAGTCATGGCGCCGGTCGGGGTGAATACACCCGTGGAAAAATCGTACAGCTCGGCGGTGGCCATGAACTGTGTCCCGTCTCCTCCGCCGGCTATTAAGACCCTGCCGTCAGCGAGCAGAGTCGCCGTGTGGCTATTCCGAGCCGTGCTCATGCTGCCGGTTGGGGTGAATGCACCCGTGGAGGGGTCGAATAGCTCCGCGGTTGCTAACGTTGAGCCGAATGCCGTGGGGCCGTAGCCCCCTGTGATCAAGACTTTGCCGTTGGGCAGGAGCGTTGCCGTGTGCGCTGCGCGCGGTGTAGTCATCGAGCCGGCCGCAGTGAACGTGCCTGCGGTCTGTGCCGGCACAATTGAGGCGTGGCTGACCACTCCCAAGAGGAGGAACACACGAACAAAGTTCGCTGGCACGGATGCCCTGATTCTCTGGCAAGGCTTTTTCATACGTCCCCTCGCGAGAACGGTTGGAGCGAATCGGCGATGGATCTTACGTTTCCAGCTGGCCGGATGCTGGATAGATTATATCGTCTTCAGTGGAGTCCTACTTTTTGAATGAGTTGAGGTTCGGCCTTCCAGCCGGCCGGACCACGATTTTGGAGGAGATAGGCCCTGCGTTTCTCGCGGAAGTGTTGAGGAACAGCCCGGTGACAGGCTGGAAGCCACTTGGCTGGTAACCGCGCTACTCGTTGAAGTGACGCTTCCCGGAGTAGCGTCCGGATGGTCGCTTTATACCGGCCAAAAGACCGAACGAGGGCTCTCTCAGATGAGGCGCGGGAGCGGTCATGAAATAAGTGGCATTGCTACAAATTGAACTTCCGTCAAAGTCGCGATCCGAGACGATTCGGCATCGTCACATTGATCCTCTGCGTCCTCGGCGGTTCTCGGCGCCTCCGCGTTTAAGATTTCGGGCCGGGCTCCAGGATCCTGATGACGTACGTGAGTCCGCTTATCCACGCGCTGATTTTAACGCGGAGGCGCCGAGAACCGCCGAGGACGCGGAGGGATTCCAGTGGATAGGCGTCCATTTCTTTTTTCGTTCGAGTTGTCTTACCTGAGGGCGCGCTCACGCCACGCTCGGGAGGTTGCCGATCAAGTTGCACAAGGACCCCTTGCGGTCCGCGCCTTCATTGTCCAGAATGGTCCTGCGTAGGTGTTGAGTAACTCGCCACGCCACCGCACTGGATCGGGCAGACTTTAGCCGGTGAAGTCTATATTGCGGCGCCTTCACTACGTCCTCCGGCACGACGCCGCGAGTCTGGGCATATAGGCTGCAAGCTGCAGCGAAAGCGACTAGCAGTTTCATGAGGAACCTCACTTCCACTCGCCGTGTTCGACGAACGCGGCCCAATAGTACGGCGACTCCCAGCGCTTGTGCTTGCGCAATTCGAGTTGGGCTTCTCGCAACGCGGCGGACGGCCGTTTCCCGCTGCGCAACATGCTTTTGTAAAATGCGGCCATCAACTCCGCCGTCGCGCGGTCGTTCACGTTCCACAGGCTGACCACCACCCTGGGCACGGTCGCGTACAAGAACGCGCGGGTCAATCCCATCAAACCTTCGCCGCGAACCGCGATGCTCCCGTTTCGTTGCGGATTGTTCCCAAAGAGACCAAGCACTGAGCACCTGCACCAGAGACGGACCTGAAGCTTTGCTCTCAACTGGATTAAAATCGGATTCAAACTCAAAGGAGCGATGATGCGACTTTTGACTCTGATGATCTTTCCCCTCGGCTGCTTTGCACAGCAGCCACAACCGTCGGTTCCCAGGGGACCAGCGCAGATTGCGCACTGGTTTGTCGATGATGCCTGGAACCGGGGCGACCTGCGGCTCGCCGACCAGTTGTTCACGCCGGACGCGGTATTACACTACCGAGGCCGGAACATCCCGCTCACAGCCCAAACAGGAACCGGCATCGTAAAGAACTGGCGCACGGCGTTTCCTGATTTTCATTTCACCCTTGAGGACATGATCGTCGAACGGAATAAAGTCGCGCTGCGGATTCCATTCACCGGAACCCATAAGGGCCGATTCATGGGTGCGGAGCCGACCGGCAAGACGATCAATGTCACGGAAACGTTGATCCTTCGTTTGGAGGGTGACAGAATCGCCGAGATGTGGGAAGACTACGACGAGTACGGACTGAGAATACAACTCGGTTTGGTGAAACCAAACTGAGACCAGCGGTGGCCTCGCCGGTTCACCGGCACTGATTGTTTCCGCAATGCCGGTAATACAGGCGCAACCCAATCGTCGATACACCCTCCCCGACGCCGTCCCGTCACCGTCTACCCTCCGAATTTCCCGGTTCTCCCCCGATCCCCAGTTCAACCTATATTTCCTCTCTCCTCAATAGCATCCAGCTCCCCGAGAACGTTTTCGCCGACCTCTATGCTATGACTGGTCTAGATCGTGATTGGCGCGTCTGCCTCACGATCCCCCCGGCCGGCATCCTGGGAATCAAATTGCGAACCCATAGCAGCTATGGACTCGCCAGAGGAGAGTTATACCCCATGGCCACAACAGCTCAAATTGAAGCCAATCGCCGCAATGCGGAGAAATCTACCGGGCCCCAGACCCCGGAAGGCAAAGCCCGATCCTGCCGCAATCGTCTTTCCCACGGCTTCACCAGTTCCGTGCTTTTCATCGCCGGCGAAGAACGCGAGCAATTCAACCTGCTTCTCGCCGATCTTCATCAGGAATTTCAGCCCGCCACTGCCTCCGAGCAGATCCTCCTGGAGAAGATGGCTCAAAATCAGTGGTTGAGCTTGCGGGCCTATCGCCTTCAGTCCATCGCCTTGAATGCCCCCGCCGCCTCTGGCTACGTGCACCCGGACCTGGGCCTGCTCATCCGCTACCACCAGTCCTCCGATCGGGGTTTCTACAAGGCCCGAACCGAGCTTATAAATGCCCAGAAAGAAAGGAAAAAGTCGGAAATTGGGTTCGAATCGCCAAACGCCGGTCAGCCTGCTGCCGAGTCACCCGGCCCGATCCCAAACCCGCCTGAACCACCCCCGGAAACCACCGTCATACCCGAACTCTCGATCCCGGACCTTCCCAAATGGACTGATTTCGAGTCTCTTGACGACCAACTGAATGCCTTGACGTATGGCCCCGACGGAGAAATGACGAAAAGGCTGATTGACGAGCTCAGAGCCGCCGGAAAGCTGCCCAAATAGCCGTCGATCCGCCGCACGAGCCCGTCTCGAAACCACTGGTGTGCCGGCTTAGCCGAGTTCGTTCGGGATCACGGTTTTCACTTCAGATATTTTTTCAGGTCCGGGTACAGGAGTGTGTGAATAGCTGGTTTGTCGAGATCGGCGGCTGTGACGACTACGGCGCTCAGGTCGAGTTGCTTTACCGCTGATTTGCCGGCCAGTTTGTCGGCTAGCGTGCGGACTGCCTCGTAGCCCATCTTGAAAGGATCCTGGACGACCAGTGCGGAGAAGACGCCGTCCTTCAGGTCCTGGATCAGGCCTTCGCTCGAATCAAAACCGACCAGTTTCACCTTGCCGGCAAGGCCGCGGGCTTTCAGCGCCTGCGCAGCGCCGACAGCGGTGGGTTCTGACGACGCGAACATCCCGGCGAGATCGCCGTGAACCGTGAGAATATCTTCGGTCACCTGCATGGCTCTGGCCCGATCCCCACCGCTGTACTGCTCGGCCACTACGTGGATCCCGGGATAACTCCGGGCGATCACGTCCTTGAAGCCGTTCTCGCGATCCATGGTCGAGTAACTGCCCGGCGCATGGAGGATGAGGGCGACCGTGCCTTTGCCGCCCAGCAGTTCACCCAGTTTGCGTGCGGCCATGCGTCCCGCCTCGACGTTATCAGTAGCGACGAAGGTCAGGTAGTTTTTGGAATCGACGCCGGAATCGAAGATGGTCACTGGAATATTCTCAGCCGCCGCGCGCTCCAGGGAGTGATTCAACGCGTTGCGCTCGGAGGCTGCGATCGCCAGGCCGTCGACATGCCGCGCGATCATCGAATCGACAATTTCGATTTGCCGGCTATAGTCGGTTTCCGATGCCGGTCCGCTCCACAGGATCTCGAGATTGTATTCGTCTCCGGCGGCGTTGGCGCCGGCGTGCACCGGTTGGTAAAAGAGACTGGATGTGCTCTTGGGAATCACCGCGATCTGTTTCTTGCGCGATTGGTGGCACGCGGTGAGCGTCACGAGGGCGAGGAGAAGGAGGGCACACACTGAATTAGAAGAAAGGTTCGATGGCTGCTGTCTTGCCAACCGTGGGGCAGACCATCGTTTCTTGTGGTCTGCCCGGCTGCGGAGCAGCCGTTCCGGCGCCGTGCTGCTCTGTGGGGCAGCCCATCCGGGCTGCAGCCGGCTTTCAGCCGGTTCTGGCCTGCTGCGAGGATTCATTCGCCGGCGGAAAAAGCCGCCTAAAAGGCGGCTGCGGCCAAGATTGACCGCCCCACAATTTGTCCCACGGAGAAGCCGGGGTCTACTGCGCACACCAGCCGCCGTCGATCAGAATGTCTGTGCCGGTGATGAAGCCCGCGTCCTCCGAACAAAGGTACGCCGCGAGTTGCCCGATCTCCTCCACTTTGCCCCATCTTCCCAGGGGAATGCGGGAGACGAACTGGGCATTAAGAACGGCATCCTCTATCAGCGGCAGGTTCATTTCAGTGGCGAAGGGTCCGGGGCTGATTCCGTTGACGGTGATGGCCTCCGGCGCGAGTTCGAGCGCCAGGGCTTTGGTCAGCCCCAGCAGCGCGGCTTTGCTGGTCGAATAAGCCGTCCGCATGGGCATCGAGATATGGCTCATGATCGAGGTCATGTTCAGGATACGGCCGTAACCTGCGCTTTTCATCATCGGAATGAAGGCACGGCACATCAGGAACACGGCGGTGACGTTTGTGTTCTGTACGCTGCTCCATTCGTCCAAGGTGAAGTCGACGAGGTTTCTCCGGATATTGATCCCGGCGTTGTTGATCAGAATGTCTACTCTAGGGAACGCGGCGGCAACTTCCGTACGCAGTCTCGCGACGTCCTCCTCGCGTGATACATCGGCCACGAAAACCTGCGGGGTGCAACTCTGTTCCGCGGCGCTGGCTTCCGCGGCGACGGATTCCAATTTCTCGCGATCCCGTGAGACCAGCGCGAGGCTGGCTCCGTGCCTGGCCAGAGCGATCGCCATAGCCCTGCCCAGTCCTTTGCTTGCGCCCGTAATGAGCGCGGTCTTTCCGTGTAGATTTCCTTGCGGCATAAGTGTTTCCTTTGAGGGGGCGCGGTCCTGAACGGGACGTTAACGCCGGAAACACTGTTGTACCAAAAAAAGCCGGTGGGCGACGAGGCGCCCACCGGTCCTCCGATCACCAAGGTCTCAGAAGCGGTCAATGGAAGAGTTCAGCGGAGCACCAGCCGTGTTCTCTTGCCGTCCTACCTAAGCCTTGGACAACTCTCTTACAGCAACGCGATGGCCAAAGCCAGGGCGTCCTTTTCACGCTAAAAACGGCGCTAAAAAGCCAATGAATTCGCGGAGAACTTGGAGCTGCTAACTATTGGCGACACTATCTCCCGCGCTAGGTTACTATCCAATTGGATAGACTGGTTTAACCTGGCATGCCGATCATTCATCCCAGACTCGTTGCGGTCGACGGACAGTGGAAGGGTACGCTCTTTCCGCTCGATGAGCCGGAGGTTCAATTCGGGCGGGATTCTTCCAACCAGATCCTGCTCACGGATCCCTCGGTCTCGCGCGCACATTGCGTCATGGAGGCGACTCCCGCGGGGTACCGGCTGAAGGATCTGGAGAGCCGCAACGGCACGTTTGTGAACGGCATTCCGATCCGCGCCCACGAGTTGCAGAACGGCGACCGGGTAGAGATCGGGCGATCGGCGTTTATCTATCTCACCCTGGATGAAGATCCGGTGAGCGGCGAGACGCCATCCAGCCGGTTGTCACTGGTAACCCGCATGGTGGTTCCGGTTCACTCAGGTGGCGAGAACCGTCCCACGCTGGTAGCCGGCAACGATCTACAGGTTCTGATGCGCGTCAGCACCGCGGTTCATTCCATGAAGGCGCTCTACAGCGCCAAGGAGGCGGTCGCACGCGAGACGCTGGAGCGCCATATTCTGGACCTGATCTTTGAATCGGTCCCTGCCCAGCGGGGCGCCATTGTCCTGCGAAACGAGTCGACCGATTTCCCTCACCAGATCTGGGGCTTTAGCCGGACCCATGGCCGTATCCAGCTTCCCGTGGACCCGCAGATCATCCACCAGGTGGTGAGCGAAGGCGTCGCCATCCTGAGCAACAACGTGGATGATCCGGAGATCCGCTGTATCGTAGCGGTTCCGCTCTCGGTAACCGGCCGCGTCCTGGGGATGATCTACCTGGATTCGACGGTCCCGGACTCCCGGTTCGACGAAGAGCGGCTGCAGTTTCTTACGGTGCTCGCCGAGATCGCAGCGGTGGCAGTGGACAACGCCCGCTACGTGGAACTGCTGATCGGCGAGAACCGCCGGCTGCGCGAAGAGATCAGCGTACAGCACAGCATGGTGGGGGAGAGTCCCGCCATGCAGCACATCTATCAGTTCATTTCGCGGGTCTCCAAATCCGACTCCTCGGTGCTGATCACGGGTGAGAGCGGCACCGGGAAAGAGCTGGTGGCGAGAGCGATTCATGAGAACAGCAATCGATCCAATCAGCCCTTCGTTGCCATCAACTGCGCGGCATTAACTGAAACGTTGCTGGAAAGCGAATTCTTCGGCCATGAGAAGGGCGCCTTCACGGGCGCCATGGTGCAGAAGAAAGGCAAACTGGAAGTTGCCGAGAACGGCACGGTGTTTCTGGACGAGATCGGAGAGATGGCACCGGGACTTCAGGCCAAGCTGCTGCGGGTCCTGCAGGAACACGCTTTCGAGCGCGTTGGCGGCACGCGGTCGATTGCGACCAACATCCGGATCATTGCAGCCACCAACCGGAACCTTCAGGATGCCATCAAGACGGGCCATTTCAGGCTCGATCTCTACTACCGTTTGAACGTGGTATCGATTGAGATGCCAACGCTGCGCGACCGCAAACAGGACATTCCCCTGCTCACCCAGTACTTCCTCTCGCGCGTTTCGAAGAATCTGAAGCGGCCCTCCATGAACATTTCACCGCCCGCCATGGCCTATCTGATGCAATACGACTGGCCGGGCAATATTCGCGAACTCGAGAATGCCATCGAGCGCGCCGTAGTGCTGGGATCGAGCGATACCGTGCTGCCCGAGGACTTACCGGCTGCCATTCTGGAGATCGAGCCGCCCTCCGGATTGTCAGCCGGCAAATTCCAATCGGCGGTGCAGGATACCAAGAAACAGGCCATCCTCAATGCCATCGAACAAAGCAACGGCAACATAACCGCTGCGGCCCGACTGCTCGAGGTTCATCCCAACTATCTCCACCGCCTCATCCGCAATATGAATCTGCGTCCGCTGATCAAGAAGATGGCTTAGCGCGACGCGGCCGTCCGCCCTGCGGTTAGCGGCTGAAGTTACGCGAAGGTCACGCCGGCCGCGTTTCCGACTTTGCGGATGTACTCCCGGCCTTCGTCGTACTCCGCGGCCGTCTTCAGATGCTCCAGCATGAGAGGGGCGTCCTGCTTGAGTTTCGAGAGGTTTTCGAGATAAGCTTTGTAGTCGACCTGGCCGCGGCCCGGAATCACTTCCAGGAAGTGAACGTTCAACTCCACGACCCACTGCAAGTCTTTCGCGTGGCAGGAGACGATCCAAGGCCCGAGCTTATGGAAACATTCGTCGATGTAGGCGGTGTTCTCGTAGAAGCGGCGGGGGGAATTGATGCCGTTGCAAACGTCCAGATGGACGCCGAAGGCCTTGCGGTCGACGGCGCGAATCAGTTGCAGGTAAGAGTCCGGGCCGTCGGGAATGTTCCAGCCCATCATCTCGATGGTGAAGCGGGTTCGCGTGGGCTTGACCGTGTCGATCACGTGACGGCAATTGGCTACGGTGGCGTCGAAGAATTCTTTGGAGAGATTCCTGGGATTCGGGCCATACCAGGAATCGGGATTGTACGAGCCTGCGATATCGACGCAGCAGCGCGCGCCGACGGCTTCGGCCAGCGCGCAACGTTCGGTGACGTATTCCAGATTCTGGCGGCGCTTCTCCCCGTCGGGATCGAGCATGTTCTTCCAGGCTCCCACCTCGGCAAGGGTAACGTTCTCCGCGGCATACGCTTTCTGGATAGCGCGCAGGAGGTCAGAGTCCTTGATGGTGGCGATGGATGGGCAGTAAGCGGCGCTATAGCCCAGACGGCGGTGCTCATGGGCCAGAGCGGCCGGGTCTTCGGATTTCAGGAAGATGGGTCCGCCTAAGCGGATGGGTGTTTGAGCGGCGTGCAACGTGGAGACGCTGGTTGCGGCCGCGGCCATGGCGAGGAAGGATCGACGCGTCGGCATTCGATGGTCAGTTTATCAGGACAGAGTGTGTCGCGGGCGATCGCGTGCGCGCTCCTACATTTCGGCTACACTCGACGCATGCTCCTTTGCCCGGTCCGCAATTGCCACATGGCGCTCGTGCGCGACCCACGGCGACTGCATTGTGCACGCGGCCATTCCTTCGATGTCGCCCGCAGCGGCTACATTAATCTGCTCCAACCGCAGGAGCGGCGGTCCCTGCAACCGGGCGACACACCGGCTGCCGTGGCGGCAAGGCGGCGATTGCACGATCGCGGGGTGGCGGAACCGCTGCTCGACGGGATTGCGAGTTTCATGAGCGCAGTTCCCAGCGATGTGGTTCTCGATACGGGCTGCGGTGACGGCTTCTACCTGGGAACGCTCGCGCAAAGGACCGGTTGCGACGCGCATGGCGTCGATATCTCGATTCCGGCGGTGGATGCGGCGGCGCGGCGCTATCCCGGCTGCGAGTGGGTTGTCGCGAATGCCGATCGCATTGTGCCCTACGCCGACTGCTCCTTTTCGCTCGTCATGTCCATCACGGCGCGGATGAATTCGGGCGAATTCCGACGCGTCCTGCGGGACGATGGGCGCCTGCTGGTCGCGATTCCCGCGCCTGACGATCTGATTGAACTGCGGGGCGCGGGCCGCGATCGCGTGGAACGAACCGTGGAAACATTCGCGCGTGAATTCACACTGGCCGGCCAGCGGAGGGTTACCACCTCAGCCGATCTCGATGCGGCCACTGTGCACGACGTGCTGCTCACCGTTTATCGGCCGCTCAGGGCGCAGCCGGTGGAAGCGATGCGAGTCACGTTCAGCCTTGATTTGCTGCTGTTCCGGAAACAAACCGTAAGGTAGACCATCGTTTTTTGTGGTCTGCCACGGCTGCGCAGCAGCCGCTTCGGCTCCCACCAAAGACGGAAACAACTAATGCTTACGCGAATAACGTCAGAGCCGTGCGTGCGCGCTTCCGCATCATGGACTCGAAGGAGATGCGCGGCACGTCGACGAGCTTGCGTAAGTCTCCTCCCCGAACCAGACGCTGGGCGGCGTTGGGTATGCGCGTTATCGTTCGTTCGAAGGCGCCAGGTGACGCGGCACGCATGCCTGCGATGGCGCGGTAGTAACCTTGCTGCCCCTCCACCTTCTGGCAACCGGTCACCAGCGCCGCCAGTACTTCGTGGCTTTCTTCAAGCTGCGCCACCACGCCTCCCCACTCGTCAAGGAAAGGACTCAGCGGCAGCAGCGTGGCCGGCGAACGGCGCAGCGCCTTCACGGGGCGCAGTGGATAATGCCGGTGCCCGTCGGCCGAGAGCCCGGTGTGCTGGTAGACACGCACCGCAAGCGGAAAGCGCCCGCGCGCGGAGAGATGGTCCATGACCGGCGCAGTGAGCGGAGTGCGCTTCCAGAAGCCCATGCCCTGGGTGAGATCGCCGCGGTTATGCGCCAGGGTCATCGACAGGCGCAGCAGGTCCAGTTCGGCGTCGCGTTCCGCGGCCACCTGATCGAAGACCGACTGTTCGCGATCGATCTCGGCTTCGATAGCGGACTGCGCTTCTTCCGCGGCCGCGACGTCGCCTAGTTCGAGCAGGCGGCCGAGTCCGGCAGCGATGGCGCTCCAGTGCTCGCCGTTGTGGCCGCTGACGCCGCGGACAGAGCGGGTCGAGATGCCGTCCTCGGTCCAGAATCGCGCACTGAGAGCTAAGCGCAACATGGGCCGCAGAACGTCACAGTCGCGCGATTCGCGCCAGACAATGCCACGGATTTTGGTATCGACGTCAGTGGGAACGAATGAAGCGACGGTCGCGTGGTGGCAGGCCAGACAGAGGGCGAAATAGTCCTGCAACTGTTCGCCTGGATGCAGGTCGGGAATCAGGCCGGCGGGCAGCATATTCTCCCAACTGGCGAGGATTCGTAGAAAGCCATCGGGCGAGTGACCGAGTTCGAGGAGGCGTCTGGGCTCGGCAGCGGGCAGCCGCGCTTCAAGGAACGGACAGGTGTTACGGACTTGGGAAATGAGCGTCTCGGGCGAGATCCATTGCGCCCAGATTGCCGAGGTCAGAGTTCGCCGCTCCCCTGGAACTTTTCCTTAACAGCTTGAGCGTATTGGCGGCCTGCCTGATCAAATTTTTCGAGCATCTGCTCCGAGGTCAAGCCCGAGGAGTCCCGGGCGGACGCGATCATCGTCTGACACTCCTGGCTGTCCAGATAACGGGCCGCTTCCAGCAAGCGAGCTTCTTCTTCCGCCCGAATGGCGATGAAGCCGTGTTTATCGGCGTGGATCAATTGGCCCGGCTCGATCCGGCGCCCAAATACCTCCACTTCGCAATTCCACCGGACCGGGCACGAATAAGCGTGTCCCACGCACATTCGCCGGGCCAGCGCTTTGAAACCTGCGTAGTACATTTCGTCGACGTCACGGATCGCGCCGTCAATAATCGTTCCGACACATCCGAGAGCGCGATGAATACTGCTGTTGACTTCGCCCCAGAAGGCGCCGACTGCACGCGGTTTGTCGAGGTCCTGCACCACCACGATCTTGGGCCCTTCCAGGCTGGCGACGTAACGGCGATATTCGCTCCAGGCGCCGGAATTCTGCTTCTTGTGAAGCGGATTGGAGGGCTCGCAGACGACAGTGATGGCGCGGCCGGTCATGGGTCCCATTTGAGGCATGTAATCGATGGCCTCTTCGATGTTGAAGGCGTCCTCGCCGGGATTCTGCAACGTAATCTGCTCCCAGCCGTTATAGATCGTCGGCGTGTTCCAGCGTCTCAGTTCCAACATCTCGGCGGTGGAGATTCGTCGGGGGGGATGGGTTGGTTTCATGTAGTTGGCAGTGTAGCTGATCGATTATAAATCAACTCCATTGGATTGACGCTGTGGAGTAGGCGTTTTCGCCTGCTCACTGTTATCAGCGTGCTCACGCCTTACTGATCACTCCCGCCTTCCCACCTATCAACGATCCAATCACCATCGCCCCGGCCGCGGCAGCGAACGAGCCCAGGCCGGCGTAGGCGGGAGGCGTCTTAAAGAAGAAAAACGCGACCGACCCGGCAGCACCCGCCAGCATCGCACTGTAGCCGCCAACCGTATTCGCGCGGCTCCAGTAGAGTCCGCCGGTCACGGCCGCGAAAGCGCCGGCCAGAAAAATCGTCGCGGTGATGTTGAGGTAGTAATAAACCGGCCCCGGCAGCGTGTACCAGATTCCCCAGAACAAAACGAACAGGCTCACGCACAGGTTCGTCACCCGATTCAACCGGACTTGCCCCTTCGGCGAGAGCGGAGTCTTGCGCACCGGGCCAATGACGTCCTGTGCAATCACCGCACTCCAGCCGAGCAGGTACGAACTGTTGACGGACATGGTGGCTGCCAGCATCCCGGCGGTTACTAGTCCGAGCACGCCGACTGGAAGGATTTTGGAGATCATGATGGGCATGGCTTCGAGCGAGTCCACCTGCGGGCCCAGAAGAGCAAGCGCGCCGATGCCCCATAGCATCGGCATCATGCCGCGGCCCAGAAAAATAAAGCCGGTCCACGAAAATACTTTGCGGCTGGTCTCCGGGTCTTTGGTGGAGAACGTTCGCATGGCCGTAGTCTGCCAGCAGGTATCGACAGCCAGCCAGAGCAGGATCTGGAAAATAATGAAGCCCCAACCGTAGTCGGGATTGGTGATGGGACTGAATCCCGGATCGCCGCGGTTGGTCAACACGGCCTGATACATGTGCTCCCAACCAGCTTTATAAATCGTGAAGCCGGTGATGAGCACCGTGCCGATGCCGAGGAATACGAATTGAATGAAATCGGTGATCACGATCGACACCATGCCACCCAGCACGGTATAGAGCAACTCGAGGACGAGGATGCCGGTCATCATCTCCTTCAAGTAGTCGCGCGAGAGCCCGCTGATCAGCAGCAGGAAGGTGCCTTCCACTTTGAGGAAAACGCCCATATTGAGAATGCCGCCGATGGCCACCAGCACGCCGGTCAGGAGGCGCAACTTCCGGCTGTAACGCTGCTCGAAGAACTCCGGCACCGTCATGATGCCCATGGCGCGCATCTTCTTGACCAGGAAGCCGGTGCGTCCGATGAAGATCATCACCAGGCCGGCGATCAACCCGTTGATGAACGACGCGTACCCGGTCCGGAAACCGAGTTGCGCGTAATACATGAACGTGATGGTGCCGATCTCGGTGGCCGCCAGGGTTGCGATGCCGATGTAGGTGCCGAGGCTTCGGCCGGCGACCAGAAAGTCGCCGAGCCCGCTGATATAGCGCTTCCCGTAAAGACCGGCCGCCATGGTGGCAGCCAGATATGCAAATACAATGATCCAGTCAATCAGATGGAAGTTCATTTGGTTTGCTGGCGTTCCTGGTCGAGCAAGCGGAACATCTGGCGCAGATCGGCGAGGCCCTTCACGGCCACGACCACGAGAATGAACACGAATGCTAAACCCGCCACCGCAAAATCAAACTCCCAGAATCCGTACCAGGTCATAGTAAACTCTTGTTAGTTTGCAGAACCTCACTGTATCGCATTTCGAATCGTTGTTTGGAGGGAGCGGCGATGTTCGTGTGGCCGAAGCTCCGGGACGCGTGAACCTGATTGGAGACCACACCGACTATAACGGGCTGCCGGTGTTTCCGATGGCGGTGCAGCGCCGTTTTCGGATACTCTTCCGTCCGCGCGTGGACAGCATCGTGCGGGCCACTACAGTAGATGGCTACGGCGAGCGGAGCTTTGTTGTCGCCGGCGAGATCGAGCCTTACGAGCAGGGCGGCTGGGGCAACTATGTGAAGGCATCGGCGCGCATACTCGCGAGGCGCTACGGAAACCTGCGCGGCGTGGATATGCTTCTCCACAGCGACATTCCCGTCGCCGCGGGACTGAGTTCGTCTTCTGCGCTGGTGGTCGGCAGCGGTCTCGCACTGCTGGCTGCCAATCGGATCGAAGCGCCTTTCGAGGAGCTGATCGAGCTTTTTCCGGAGGGCGAGCGCTATGTGGGGACACGCGGCGGCGCCATGGATCATGCAGTCTGCCTGGCCGGACAAGCGGGGCATGCTCTCAAAATCGACTTCTCTCCCTTCGCCATCCATCCTACGCCCGTGCCGCGGGGCTGGCGATTTCTGATAGGCCACAGCCTGGTGCGGGCCGAGAAATCGCGCGAGGTGAAGGAGCAGTACAACCAACGGCGGGAATCGTGCCGCAGGGCGTTTCAGCAGCCTCAACCTGCGCTATCGGCAATCGAAGGGCGGCGCTATCGTCACGTGCTGAGTGAGGCGGAACGCGTCGAACGGGCGCGCGAAGCCATGTGTCGCGCGGATATCGATCTGTTTGGAAAGCTCATGAACGCGTCGCACGCGAGTCTGCGCGACGATTTCGAAGTCAGCCATCCTGAAGTCGATGCGCTGGTGGACGCGTTCCTGAGGGCCGGCGCTCTCGGGGCGCGAGTTACCGGCGCGGGCTTCGGCGGTTGCGCCGTCGCGCTGTGCAGGAGGGAGGAGACGGCGCGTGTCATGGACGCGGTGGAATTTGCGTTCTATGCTACCCGTCCGGCACGGTTGAACTTTCCCGAGTATTTGTTGGAGGCTGAGCCGTCTGCCGGGGCTCGAATCAGCGTTATCTGATTGGCGTCAAAGCGCGCGAGCTTCGGAGAGGTCCTCGGGCCGGCCGATATCGCGCCAGGTTCCTTTGATTTCGACCGCGCGCAGTCGGCGGCCAGCGTCGATCATCTGCTCAATCGCGTCCGTCAGCTCGTATTCTCCGCGAACCGACAGCCGCACACGATCTATTTCTTCGAAGACGCGCGGACGAAAGCAATAGATGCCGGCGCTATTCCAATTCGTGGTCGACGTTCCCCTTCGCGGCTTCTCGACGATCTTTTCGATGAAGCCATCTCTCACGTAAACTGCCGCGCCCTGGAATGGATCCTCGACGTATTTCACCGCGAGCGTAGCCTCTGTCTCCGGCTCGGTTTCGATTGGCTGCATGACCCCGCGGTAATCGTCCGGCTCGCACCAGATGTCGCCGTAGGTTAACAGAAAGGGATCGTTGGCGGCGAATCCGCGCGCCAGTTTAGCCGCTCCCGCAGTGCCGTTAATGGTTTGCTGGTGAATGAACTCGAGCCGCATCGGATAGTGCGCGAAGTGCTGCTCGATGACTTCATGCCGGTAGCCCGTGATCAAGCCGCACTCGCGCACGCCAGCCTGGCCCAGGCGGTCGAGGATGTGTTCGAGGAGCGGCTTTCCCTTCACCGGGAGCATGGGTTTGGGTAAATCTTCGGTGAGCGCGCCCATGCGGGTCCCTTTGCCCGCCGCTAATACGACCGCCTTGGTAACGTTGGCCATGATTACCAAATCTTGCAGGAGTTGGCGCGGACCATCGGTTGCCCGAGCTGGCACGAGAAGGCTTGCCGGAACTCTGGCATGTTGACGACCACTCCGTTGATCCGGTATTCGTACGGTGAATGCGGATTGGTGATTGCGCTCATGCGGAGGGATTCGGGCCGTTCGCTGCCACATGCCCACTGCGCGAAGCCCACAAAGAATCGCTGCTCGGGCGTCAATCCATCGATCGGCTCGAGGCGCCTGTTTTTGGTGTCCGCCTTCCACGCCAACCACGCGAGGAGTTCACCGCCCAAATCCGCCACGTCTTCCCCCGAGGTCAGCTTACTGTTGATCTTGATATCGTCGACCACGGTGTATTGAGCGTATTGATCGCGGATGCAGTTCACGCGCTTCTCGAATTCGGCTGCGTCTTTTTCAGTCCACCAGTCGCGTAGATCGCCCTGCGCATCGAACTGGCGGCCTTCGTCGTCGAAGCCGTGCGTCAGTTCATGCCCGATGGTTCCTCCGGTGTCACCGTAATTGGGCGCGGCATCGCTCTTGAGGTCGAACAAAGGCGGCTGCAGCACGCCGGCCGGAAAATTGATGTCGTTCATCTGCGGATCAAAGTAGGCGTTGACGGTCGGCGGCGACATGTTCCATTCGGTGCGATCCACGGGCTTGCCGATCTTATTCAGATCGCGGCGAGCCTCGAAGGCAGCCGCGCGATCTACGTTGCCCAGGTAATCGCCGGGCTTGATATCGACAGAGCTATAGTCGCGCCATTTGTCAGGGTATCCGATCTTGTTGACCACCGTATGCAGTTTCGCGAGCGCCTGGATTTTGGTCTCCTGGCTCATCCAGGGAAGGGTGCGGATCTCGTTCCCCATCTCCGCTTCAACCTGCTGCGTCACCTCGAGAGTCTGCTTCTTGGCCTCGGGACTGAAAAACTTCTGCACATAGACCTGGCCCAGCGCATCGCCCAAACTTCGATCGACCAGTTGAACACATCGTTTCCAGCGCGGCTGAAGTTGTTCGATGCCGGCCAGATAGTGGGCATAGAAATGGAAATTTTCGTCCACAAACGCCGAGGAGAGATGGCGCGCGTTGCCGTGAAGCAGATGCCAGCGCAGGTACGCCTTCCACTCGTCCAGACCGCGCTCCTTCAGCAACTGCTCGACTGCCGCGTAGAACTTCGGCTCGGTGACGTTCAGCACCGCGGGCGGCGTGAGTTGCAGACCGGAAAAATAGGCGCCCCAATCGAAGCTGGGAGTCAGCGCCTGGAGCTCAGCCGGCTTCATCTTATGGAATAGGTTGTGGGGTTCGCGCTTCTCCACGCGGGTCAACGTGGCGCGCGCCATGGCGGTCTCGATCGACATGATGGTATCGGCGTCCCGTTTCGCGGCCGCTGCATCTTCACCGGTGAGGGCCAGGATATCCCGTACGTGCTCGACATATTTCTCGCGAGTTTGCTGCGATTTGGCATCGGTTTTGACATAGTAGTCCCGATCCGGCAAGCCCAGGCCGCCGTCCGACGCAAACGCGATCACCTGCTGAGAATTCTCGTAATCCTGATTCGAGCCAAATTCGAAGAGAGCCCCGGAGTTCTCCTGCAAGTGTTCCTGCGCCAGGAGCCGCGCGATTTCGGTCTTGGATTTCAGCGCAGCGATCGCGTCGAGCGCCGGGTGCAGCGGCGAAAAACCAGCCTTCTCGACAGAAGCTTCGTCCATGCAGGCATGAAAGAAGTCGCCGATCTTCTGCTCGTTTGGCGACCGCGGATGCGAAGACTCAGCCGCCTGTTGCAAGACGCCCCAGAGCAGACGTTGGTTCTCGTTGGTTAGCTTGGCGTAGACGCTCCACGACGGCCGGTCAGGAGGGATCGGATTGTTTTTGATCCAGTTGCCGCAGGAATATTTGTAAAAGTTGACGCACGGGTTGACGGTGCGATCCATCGAATTGACGTCGAGGCTGGGACTGTAGAGCGGCGAGGTCAGAGGCTGGTCTTGTGAAAAAGCCACGCCGCCCAGGAGTGCTGAGAAGAATACGATTCGAGAGACCATATTCCTTATGGTGCACTAATCTAATGTGGCGCGGATTAGTCGGCCGCGAGCGGCCGAGGCAGGCGAAACCGCCTGCCCCACTAACGCAAACAGTGGACTCGCAAGGGTGACGCGGGCGGTTTAAAGTCCGTCACACAGGAGTTCGAACCAGGGCGACAGGACTTGACCGCCGGCCTGAAGGTGGATGCGGAATCCATCTTTAACCGGCTGCACGTCGCGGGTGATGAGCGGCGCCATGCGCGTTCCGGTTCCGGAGAGCGGAAACACTTGCAGGCTCTTCGCACGTATGGTGAGTCGAACCGAACTCTCGACTCGTTCCATCCAGACCGGTGCAGCCCCCCGGTTCAAATCGCCCGAAGGCTTGTCACTGCCGGGATCGGGTTCGAGCGTCCACCAGGCCGTCGTCCCCGGATAGTTGATCACCTTCTGCGGAGTTGGCGGCTTGGAACCGGCGACCGTCCGCGTAGTGTAGCCCGGAGTGGAAAGCAGCAGGTGTCGCGACTCGACGAGCGCGCGCCCATCGAGCGACGTCAGCAACATGGTTACATAGCCTCGTGCTCCGGCAGCCAGTTGCACCTCCAGCGGACCCGCAGCGACCGCGCGATCCCCGGCATAGCCGAACACACCGGCAGCTAGCGGCGCATGGATCAGGTACAGCTTCGCGTCGGGATCGTAAGTCAATTCGCCGGTATCGCTTTGATAGGGCGCAACAGGCTGGGATGTCGGCGCTGCGTTTGCAGCGAAGTCTTTCACCAGCTTGACAGGATGCACGAAAACACTCGCGGGATCGAATCCAGTCTCGGCAGTTAACAACTTCGAAACGTTACCATTCAGCTTTTCCCGCAGCGCGCGCAGCCGTAGATCGCTGGAAACCGGGACCACAACCGGCGCTTTGCCGGACTGAATTGCCCCAGAACGAAACAGCCACGCGGCCTGTCCGAGCAGCACATCCTTCGACCAGTCGCCGTTGAGGTTGAAGCCATTGGGCACGTCAGTCGACCAGTCGGAGCCATGCGCGTACGCGAAGTGCATGAGCGCGTCCCAATCCTGGAAGGCTCCCAACGCCGCCGTCACCACGTCGATCTCGTTGGCCTGGGTGTTGGGCCAGGGCTGATTGTATTCGCTCACCGTATAGGGACGCCCGGCCTGACGTTCGATTGCGACGCCGGCCAGTTCGGTCAATCCATTGGCAATGCCCGAAGAGTTCTTCTGCCGCCAGTCCTTCGCATCCCATGGGGCGTGGGGAAAATTGTAGTGATCGAGATAGAAGTGGTTGTCCTGGAAATCGAGGTCCTGGTGCGTGTCGAAGTTGGCGAGGCCGCCATAACGCACTTGCGTTCCCGCCACGGGAACCGACGGGCCGGCCGCATCGCGCAAAGCCGCCAGCATCTTCTTCAGATACGCTCGGTCGACATCGGCCAGGAATAGAAGGTAGTCGTCCATGCGCTGCCGGGTGGCTATATCGTCGCCCGGGAGACTTATGTTGGCTGATTCCAGCGACTCATCGGAGTTCAATCCGCGCTTGCCCGCCATGCGCAGCGAGGCATGGCGAATGTAGATTGGCACATCCGCGCCGACGTCCTGCAACTCGAGGCCAAAGCGTCCGTTTTTATCGAACGTGAACGCCGGTTGCTGAATCGACAGGCGCACTTTCTGCCACCGATTGGTTACCGAGATGTTCTTATTGCCGATCCCGTCCCAAGGGCTGACGTCACGTTTGAGGTCCCAGTGGACGTTGCGCGACGTGCCGTCCGGCAGGTCCGCACGAATCTCCACTTCCGCGACGTAACTATGAGCGGTAGCGATGGAGAAACCAACCTGCTTCGCGATCACCGAGGCGCCCGCATGGGTAAGGCGCACGACCATGGTTCCGTCCTTCATTTCCTTGCCGGCCTGCGCCGGCCCATGGGCCTCCAGATTCCAGGACTGGCCGAGCATCTCCGCGCCATCGCCGGCACTATCTCCCCACGCCGCGCGCAGTTTCTGCGTCGTGGCATAACGGGATTTCAGGAAGGCATTCCATTGGTCCTGCAGTGCGCGCCGGTAATCGCCGGTCAGATACTCATCGAGCTGATTGCTCTGCCAGGCATAGATGAGCGACGACTCATTATTGATTTCGACGATGCCCAGCACGGGATCGTCGCGCAGTTTGAGAGCGTCGATCACCTTGCGCGTATACTCGCACTGCAGATCCACCATCCTGGGATAGAAGATGTGCAGAGGCTTGCTTTGATTGGGAAACTTGTCCAGCGAAGGGACGTTGTCGATCGAGGGGCGGAAGGTGTAGCCGACGTGGAGATTGAGATCGACGTAGATACCCTCGGCTTTCAGGGCGTCGAGAAAGGCCCGCAGGCGCGCAACCGAGACAGGGTTCAGCGTCGGATAGGGACCGGTGGTGAGAAGACTGCGCGCATCGGAGGGATTGCGGTCCGGCGAAGAATCCATGTGGTGGCAGCGTACGAGGTTGACGCCGAGGCGGCGCAGACGTTTGGCGATTCTGGGCGCGTCCGCCGGTTCCGGGAAGTTGGCTCCGAAGGCCATGTTCACCCCGAAGAGGCGCACACGGGAACCGTCCGACGAGCGGCAGAAGTGCTCGCCGCAGACTTTCAGTTGATCGCCGGCGCCGAGCGGCCGGTTGAGCGAACTCAAATCGGGCGCACCGGCCAGATGGTCCTGATCTAAATTAAATGGGAAGAACTGCTGCGAGTATCCCAGTTGTGACCACAACAACGCTGCAGTGCACAACGCACGCGGGAAGGAAAGCATTGCGACGTAGCCATCATATCAGCCCAGGCTTCAGCCTGTGCCTTTCCTGTGTGACCGATTTCGGTCTGTCCCCAAATGAAAACGGGGCGGAAGCCGTTGCCGGCGTCCGCCCCGTGCAAGGTGAATGGAGATGACTAGAAAGTGAACTTCGCGCCGACCTGCAGGTTGCGCGGGTTGCTGCTGAAGACCGCAGGGCCCCACGCGTCAAAGAGCGCGTTACCTGGCGTCAGCGCGTTGGTGACCGCGATGGCGGTTCGAGTGGTTGAATTGATATTGTTGATCTGGCCGGCGGTATATTGTGGGTGATTCATGGCATTGAACATGTCCACCCGAAGTTCGAACTTGCTGCGCTCACGAATCGAGAAAAGTTTCACGGCACTGAGATCGAAGTTGGCGATACCGGGGGTCTGGAGGATATTGCGGCCTGAATTGGCGTACATCCCTTGTTGAGCCCTGATATAGAGGGCGTTAGGGTTGTTCACCATGTAGCCGACTACCTGGCCGGAATTCGGTCCCGAGGTAGCTTTGAGCGCCGTCACATCGCTGCTGGAATTGGCAAACCCGCCGCTCGGGTTAATGACCACGCGGTCGCCTGCAGAATCGTCATTCAGGTTCGAATCGAGTGCGCTCTGCGGAGTGGCCAATTCACCGGACTCGGCGGTAAAGGTGCCCGCAAACTGGAAGTTGCCAATGATGTTCCGTTTAAACCAGTTCTTGTCGCCGTGAAACCAGGGCACTTCATATAGCCCTGTCATGGTAAAGCGTTGGCGGCGATCGAGGGCCGACGTGGCGCGCTCCGGGCCCAAATTCAGGCCATTGTTGGCGCGGCGTGGCGTCAACACAGTCGAAGCGACTTCGGCAGTACTATCGTCGATCGCATGGCTCCAGGTATAGGCGCCCTTGAAGAGGTAGTGCGCCGAGAATCGCTTGGTGAATTCCGTAGCCAATCCGTTATAGCTTGAATTGCCGAGCGGCAGATAGCCGGTAATGGTGCTGGTGTAACCGTATTGGTACCAGGGATTGTCGGCGACAGTGTAGTTGTTCGTCAACTGGTTCAACGAAAGAGGCAGCGCGTTGAGGGTAGCCGCCGACGGCGCCGTAAAGAAGTAGGGAAGGCTGTTGGACGGCGTTACGATCGGGAGACGATTCATCTGTTGTTGGAACAGCAGGTGCACTCCGCGTGTGCCCAGATAGCGGACTTCCAGCGTGAAGTCCTTTGCAAAAACGTGCTGAATGCCGATGTTCCAGTTGATCGCATATCCCAACTCCTGGTTCGGCAGATAGGAAGAACTCTCGGCCTTCAACTGCGCGACCGTCGGGTTGGCCGGAATGGAACTCGGCGAGATGCCGCCATTCGCCAGAAAACCTCCCGTTGGATATCCGGTCGGGTTGGCGTTCACCGTGGCGCTGGTCTCGGGCGGTGTCGCGTTGGTGCCGACGTTGTCGAAGATCTGATCGTAAGCCATGCCGAAGCCGCCGCGGATCGAAGTCTTAGCGTCCGTACCGGGCGAATAGGCGAAACCGATGCGCGGCGCAAAGTTCTTTTTTTGCGACTGCGGCGCGGCGAAGGTAATCACGCCGGGAGTGCTCGCGATTGCGTTCAGGCGAAATAGCTGCATGCCCTGGGCTACGCCGGTGAAATCCCACCGCAAGCCCAGATTCACGGTCAGGTTCGAAGTCACCTTATAGTTGTCGTTGGCATAAATGCCGGCCGCTGTCAGGTTACCTGAATACGGGATGCCGTTGGGATTGCGTTGCGCGATGTACTGCGGCGTAATATCGTGCAGGTAATCGCTCAGGTAGTTGTATTCGTAATCGCCTCGTGCGCGCTGAATGAATGTACTGGCTGAGATCAAATCCCGCGCGTCGACGCCGAACTTCAATTCATGGCGTCCTTTAATCCAGCTCACGTTGTCCACCGCCTGGCCGGTGCTCTGAATGGTCGATTGCGGTGCATTGGGGTCCGGTCCGACTTGCAGACTCAGATCGTTGAAGACGAGGTTCGGAAACTGATCGAGCCCGGGGAACTTCAGGCCGGAGGGTATCGGGACATCCTGGTTGAAACGATTGTATGCCAGACGGAATTCGTTGTTCAGGTTGGGTGTGAAGCTATGGAATTCAGAGAACGATCCGAGATGAGAGGTGATGGGCTCGCTGGCGAAAAAGCTCGGCAGGTCGGCCGAGGTGTCGACCGTGGCCTGTTTATTGTCCGCGTATCGCCCGCGGAACTGGTCCTTGCTCGACAGGTCGTAATCGACTGAGATCAGGTAGCGATAGGTGTTGGAAAAATTCGGCGCCGAAATGGGCAGAATGCCAACCGGAACCGACACCAGGTTGGTAGCGGGGCAGGCCCCTGTCGATCCGATCTGGGCGATAGGCAGAGGGGCATTGCAAACGTTGACGGTGCCGCTGGCTCCGGCCGCTTGCGTCGGCGCAGCCGCAACGTACTGCTTGAGGACGCCCAGGTTCGTTTGGTTGAGAGTCGAGATGTTGCCCAAGGCTGTGTAGCCCGCTGCCGTAGGTGCAAGAACCGCACTTCCAAAGGACGACTGGCCAACCGGCACGTATTCGTACGAACCCATATAGAAGAGCTTGTTCTTGAGAATCGGTCCGGCGATTAAGGCGCCCAGGCGGTTGCGATCGTAGCGTGGGTTTCCCGCGCCAGGGTTCTGGATTGCATATTGCTGGTCGATGGCATTCAGGTTGCGATTCTCCAGGTATTCCCAGATTTTGCCGTGCAGTTGATTCGTTCCGCTCACCAGAACGGTGTTGAACTGCCCGCCCGAGGAGTGGCCGTATTCCGCACTGAACTGATTCTGCAACAGCGTGAATTCGGCAACCGCGTCGTTCGGCACGCTGACCACCGGGCCCGTAATGTCCTTACGGTTGTTGTCGACACCCTCAATATTGAAACTATTGTTTCGGGTCCGCTGACCACCAACTGACGGTCCGGCACCTACGCCTACGCCACCGCCGCTCGTGACACCCGCGCCCAGCAGCGAAAGGTTCAGAACACCGCCGGCGGGGTTTGCCGTACTCGGAAGCTCGGCTGCCATCTGTGAGTTGAATGTATTTCCCACCTGCGCGGTAGTGGTGTCGATCGCGGTCGCCGTGTCGGAAATCTCCACCACCTGCGACACGTTGCCGACTTCCATTTTGACGTTGAGCGTCGTGGTCTTATTCAACTCGATGGATACCCCATCCAGAGTCTTTGTGCTAAACCCAGGAGCGGTCGCGGTAACGCTGTAAGTCCCCACGACCAAATGGTCGACACGATAGGTTCCGGTTGAGTCGGTTTTGGCAGAGAATTTCGTGCCGGTGGCGACGTCTTGCGCGGTCACGGTGGCTCCTGAAACGGCAGCGCCGCTGGGATCGAGTACCGTACCGATGATGTTACCGTCAGTGGCCTGACCGAACGCTGAAGTGAGGCCAAAAAGTCCCAAAAGCGTGACGATCGCGAATGCCTTTAAATGCTTCATAAAATGCAGAAACCTCTCCTACGGATGTGTCTGATTGTATGGTAAATAACCGCTAAAGGCAAGACATAATGAAGGTTACAGAAAATGGGAGAACCTCTATTCTGCACTCTGGATTAATGGATATGCGATGACAAACGTCCGCTCGGAGAATCCAACCCGTGCTGTTTCAGTCAGCGGCCGCTTTGGCATCTTCCCCTGGCTCCCACTTTTGGAATTCTCCGGTAATTGAATTAGGTTCCGATAGTCACATTCGCCCTAAAATTTAGAAGTTTTAATGTTGCCACGCGGCCATCAGGTTTGCCAATCTGCTTGCTGGAGTACCTGCATGCTTCCTTTTGACGACATCATTATCGGTACCGGACAAGCCGGTCCGCCGCTGGCGGCAAAACTCGCCGCTTCGGGCAGAAAAGTCGCGATCATCGAGCGAAAGCTGTTCGGGGGCACCTGCGTCAATACCGGCTGCATTCCGACCAAGACGATGGTGGCCAGCGCCTATGCGGCCCGCGTGGCTCATCGCGCTGCCGACTACGGCGTCAAGCTCACGGGCAGCGTCGGAGTCGACATGGGGGCGGTCAAAGCGCGCAAAGACCTGATCTCCGGAAAATCGCGGACGGGCGTCGAGAAGTGGCTCCGAGGTCTCGACAATTGCGCGGTCTACCAGGGACAAGCGCGATTTGAATCTGCGCACGAAGTCCGCGTCGGTGATGAAGTGCTAGGCGCCGAACGAGTGTTCATCAACGTCGGCGGACGCGCCATAGTCCCGAACATGCCGGGGATCGATCAGATTCGCTACCTCACTAATAGCAGCATGATGGACGTCGATTTCCTTCCGCGTCATCTCGTTATTATCGGCGGCAGCTACATTGGACTCGAATTCGGACAAATGTTTCGCCGCTTCGGCAGCGAAGTCACGATCGTCGAAAAGGGTCCGCGGTTACTGCACCAGGAAGACGAAGATGTATCCGCCGCAATAAAGGAAATCGTGGAAAATGAGCGAATTCATATCGAACTGAGCTCGGAGTGCATCCATTTCAAACGTCAGGGAGATGATGCCGTGGCCGGACTGGATTGCGCGGATGGCGCACGCGAGGTTGCAGGCTCTCACGTCCTGCTGGCCGTCGGCCGGCGCCCCAACACCGATGACCTCGGACTCGAGAAGGCCGGGGTAGAGACGGACTCGCGCGGCTACATCACGGTCGACGACGAGTTGCGCACCAGTGTCGCGGGGATCTGGGCACTCGGCGACTGCAATGGGCGCGGAGGCTTCACGCACACGTCCTATAACGATTACGAGATCGTGGCCGCAAATCTATTGGATAGCGGCCACCGGCGAGTCAGCGATCGCATCACCGCGTATGCACTCTATATCGATCCGCCGTTGGGCCGGGCGGGCATGACTGATGCAGAAATTCGCCGCACGGGACGCCCTGCCCTCATCGGACAACGTCCCATGACGCGGGTTGGACGCGCCGTGGAAAAGGGTGAAACGCAAGGCTTCATGAAGGTGACGGTCGACGCCCAGAACCACGAGATTCTCGGCGCGGCGATTCTCGGCACCGGCGGAGACGAAGCGATTCACTGCATCCTCGATGTGATGTATTCCCGTCAGCCTTATGAAACGCTGCAGCATGCGATGCACATTCACCCGACCGTGTCCGAACTGATTCCCACGATCCTGGGTGAGTTGAAACCCTTGTAGCACAGGCCGTAGCCTGTCGTTTTGCTAAGTTGAATGAATGAATCCCTACGCTTCTTTTCTCGCAGATAACAATCCGTCGGAAGTCATCGCGGCGACGCCTGGAAAGCTGGCCCTCATTCTCAACCGTCTTTCGGAAAACGAGGTCAATCGCGCACCCGCGCCCGGGAAGTGGAGCGTCCGCGAGATCGTGTGCCACCTGGCCGATTGCGAAGTGGTTTTCGCTTTCCGCATCCGGCAAACTCTAGCTCAGCCGCATCATGTCATTGAACCCTTCGATCAGGATAACTGGGCCCGGACGTATGCCGCGTACACCGCGCAGGCTGCGCTCACAACGTTCACCGCGGTTCGCAACTGGAACGTAGCGCTCATCGGGAGCCTTCCGTCCGAAGCGTTCAGCCGGGAAGTCACCCATCCGGAACGCGGCACGATGACTCTTCGGACGGTTCTGGAGACGATGGGCGGCCACGATCTCAATCACTTGAGGCAAATCGAGGCTATTGTCACGCGCGCAGCGTCGGCGTAATCTGATGCATTTCCGGGGGCGCTTGCCCAAATGCTCGCCGTTGACCGGGAGCGTGCGAATTAGGGTCAACACGTCAGCCGATGGACTGACTGAAGGCTCGGTGCAGATTGGGGCGGCGAGGTGGTACTTACGTACACAATACTTCACCACTCCCCCAAAATCCATAGCACCCTCGTCAATTAGGGCTGGTCTGGACGAAGCGACCGAGCCCTGCGAAGAACGGCTAACGGACCTTACGGACCCGCAGTCGAACTTCGATTACGCTCAGAAAACCGAGCGTGATGCGTACAACCGAAGTCAACGATCATAGTCGTTAATCTCCTTTCCGCTCTGCGGATTGGCAAAGCCCGGGCCGTTACCCCGGGCTTTCCTGTTTATGGAGCCCTGGCAGCTCCATGGCAGGAACTCGTCTTTGCCAGGAGGGGGCGGAAATTATATAAATCGGACGGTTTCGGAAAAACTTGAGGGCGCGGGCTAAAAAATCGGCGCCCCTTTGCGTACGACCTCCGCGACCGCCTGCGCGCTCCTTTGCGAAACCCTATCCGAGAAGCTGGCGATGATCCCGCGGCCTTGCGGGTAAGTGGTTCATTTTGAATGCCTTCGAGGATGCCACAAAAGTATCGCCGGGGCGGCGAAATTCTTGCATACTAAGGCCATGCAGAAGTTAAACACCCTGTTCGACCGGATCGGCGGGGAGCAGGGGGTGAAGAACCTCGTTCGTTCTTTCTACGATCGGGTGCTCAAGGATCCCGAACTGGCGCCATTCTTCGAGAATGCCTCAGTCGACCGGTTGTACTCCATGCAGTACGAGTTCTTTGCCGCGGCTCTGGACGGGCCGGTCAGATACTCCGGCATCTCGATTCATCAGGCGCACTTCGGCCGCGGGATCGAGAAGGAACATTTCGCGCGCTTCGTGAATCATCTCATCGATACGCTCAAAGCGTGGCAACTTAGCGAGCAGGAGATTCTCCTGCTGATCGGCCGGATCAATACGTACGCCGATGAAGTGACCGGTGCGGCCGTGGTTTCGGACTGAGTAGCCGGCCTGACAGCCTCGGTTAAGCTTTGGCCATCGAGGCCCAAGCCTTGCGCGCTGTGATCTGAACCGTATGGTTCGGGCTCTTGAGCTTGGTGAAGATCAAGGCTGCCGCTTCGGGACTGCCTGTCTTACTTAACCCGATAATGGCAGCGCACTGCAGATGTTCTTCGGGACGGCCGAGAAAATCGCGATAGTATCGGACGGCCTCATCGACGTTGCCGCGACGCACCTGGTCGTCGGCGAAACGCAGCGTGCTATCGGTGTACTCCACCTTCTGCCAGCCGGTCAGCGACTCGTAGTTGGGAGGCTTGACGTTCACCGTAGGTTTCTTCCCGATGCGCGCGGTCGCCTTCAGTCCGGCCATCACGATCTCCACGTTCGGGGAGTCCATGGCGCTGGCGCAAATGTCCGCGGCTTCCTCGGCTCGGCGGTGTCCCAGCGCCGCCAGCAGTCGGGGTTTGAAGGTATCGCCGACATCGGGGAGCGCCGCCATGATCGCCTGCGTGGAACGAGCGCCGGGAATACGCTCCAGACAGAATATGGCCTCTTCCTGGAGTTCCACGTTGCGTAATAGTCTGGCCGCTGCAGGTACGGTCTCGTCGCCACCGATGAGCGAGAGATGCCGCAGCGCAACGGTGCGCGTCCATCCTGCCTGTCCGTCGGCGGTGAGCGCGAGGAGTTGCAGGATTACCGCAGCCCTCCGAGTGCCCTCCGGCTGCTTACCGACTCCGTGCACGATCCTTTTGAGCGATTCGTCTGCCGCCTTACGCACGCCCGGCTGATCCGCAACCAGAAGCTTGCCGAGAGATGGGATTACTTCCGGGTCGGCATTGCCCGCCTGGCTCCAGGCGGCAAATCGCACCTCGGCATCGTCACTGCGAATTTCGGAGAGGAATTTTTCAGATGCTGGACTCATGATCGGTTTCCTCTAAAGGTGCCACGGGCCGCGGCCGGGACGGCTCAGCAGACGGTTCCCCTCATCGTCGTTCAAAATCCGCTGGTTCACCGGATCCCATACAAACTTCCGTCCCACGGCATACGAGAGGTTTCCCAGAATGCAGACGTGAGCGGCGCGCACTCCCGCTTCGATATTCATGATGGGCTTTTCGCGGTTCTTGATGCAGTCCTCGAAATTTTCGCCATGACCGGGGCTGCGGAACACCTCGACGCCGCCGCAAGGGACCACGTAGTCTTTGGCCTGGGGCTCGGTATCGGTATTCTGTCCGTCGCCTAAGGTAACGGTGAGTTCAGCTTTGTCGCCGTGGTACACCGCGCCGTACTGGGCCTTCAGCGTGGTGGACGGTTCTCCGGGCTGCGCCCAAACCAGCGTCCAATCGGGGTTCTTGAACTCGTAAACCACGTTCATTTGGGCGGCAGTATCGTACATTCCGTCGTGCGGGCCCTCACCCGTTCCGTCGATAGTCACCGGACCGGTGTTATCGGCGTTCATGATCCACTGCGCGATGCTCATGATATGGGCTCCGCGATCGCGAATCTGGCCACCGCCGAAATCGAGCAGCCAGCGAAACGTGGCATGGGTGTGTTTCCGGTTGTACGGAATGTAGCGTGCAGGTCCCAGCCAAGTCTCGTAATCCAGTTCCGGCGGCGGGGGCGAATCCGGCGTCCAGTCCCCGGTAGGGCTGGCGTAGTGCCAGCAAGTCACCCGACGCACGGTTCCGATCTGGCCGTTTCGGATATAAGAGCAGGCATGCCAAGCGGCGGGCTGCGACCGTCCCTGAGCGCCCACCTGAACCACCCTGCCGTAGCGTTCGGCCGCTTGCACCATCGCGCGGCCTTCTTCAATCGTCAGACAAGCCGGCTTTTCGACATAGACGTCTTTACCGGCTTCGCACGCCATCACGGTCATGAGTGCGTGCCAGTGATCCGGCGTGGCGATGAAGACCGCATCCACATCCTTGTCTTCGAGCAGACGCCGGAAGTCCTTGTAAAGTTTGGGGTGACCGCCGACCCGCGTGGCTGCCTTGTCGAGGCGTCCCGCGTCGACATCGCACAATGCGACGGAGCGGGCGGGTCTGAGAGTGCGGTCACCCGTCCCGCCGAGATTGGGGGTGGGTTTGGTGGGTCCGCCGGAATCGGGACGGAGAAAGCCGGTTCCCCGCCCTCCGATGCCGATGTGTCCGAAGTTCAGGGTGTCGCTGGGCGCGGGCTGCGCAAATACGCGGCCCGGAATGATGTCGAAAGCGTAGACGCCGGCCACCGCGGCTATTCCGGAAAGAAAGGACCGTCTGGAGGTTCCCTGAGCGTCGTCCTTATTGGCGTCCATATTGGCCACGATCTTATCACGCAGGCAGAAGCCAGGCGGTGGCCGGACGTAACTTTGATCGGGCTCGGCTTGGCCGAACGAAGCCGCCGGGCGAGTCTGCCGCGCCCAGGCGGGTCAAGTAACCTCCGTGGTAGCCGGTTCCCCGTCTCGATAGCGGATTTGCAAGTATTCGATGCGCTCGTCCGGCACGCGCTCAAAACACTGCACGATTTCCGGATCAAACTGGACACCGCCGAGGCTGGATATCTCCTCTCTAGCTCCGGCGAGAGACTGACCCCGGCGATAAGGCCGGTCGGAAATTATAGCATCGACAGTGTCGGCAACGGAGAAAATGCGCGCACCGATGGGAATCTCCTCTTTGATGAGCCCTCGGGGGTACCCGCCGCCGGCAAAACGCTCGTGATGCGAATATACAATTTCCGCTTCCTCGGTGATCCCGTTAATCCGGTTCAGGAGTTCCCACCCCAGCACAGGGTGCATCTTCATGACCCTCCACTCGCGCTCATTCAGTGAAGCGGGTTTCATCAGGACGTTATGAGGAATGCCGGCTTTACCAATATCGTGGAGCAGAGCGCCGATTTCCAAAACTTCAAGTTCCTTTCTATTCAGGCCGGCTTCGACGCCGATCAGCCGCGCGAAACCCGCGACCCGCTGGGAATGCTGGAGCGTTTCATGGCGCTTCAGTCCCAACATTTCAAGCAATGGCGCCAGTTCCGAGGCCCGGTCGCCTCCCGAGAGACGGCGAGCTTCCAGAAACCCGGACAAGGCGGTCACCACCGCACTCTGGTCCAGACCCGATGGTCTAATGATGTGTTTCGAGACCAGACGGACAATATCTTCCCGCCGGGCCGGTTTCAGGAGATAGTCGGAGGCGCCGGCCTTCATGGCATCCATGGCGGTCGACAACTCGCACAACCCGGAAATCAGAATAAAGGGCAGATCGGGCGAAACCGTCCGGACCGTTCGCAATAGTTCCATGCCGCTCATTCCCGGCATGTTGATATCGGATAGCACCAGGTCGGGAGGCTGCTGAACGGACGCCAGATAAGCAAGAGCAGCGGCGCTGTCGGGGAACGTCTCACACCCACAGCCGCTCGCAGCGATCGCCGCCCGGAGATACTCGCGCATCGTCTCGTCGTCTTCCACCACGACGACTGCTGGTTCGGCTGCGAGCGCTGTTGGATGCTGTTGTGGCATGCGACCGGTTTTACTCTCCCTATCGACTGTTCGGGCACCTTCCTGTAGGCTGGACGACATCTTTTTTTCGCGCACCCGTGGAGGTCCACCTTTTCGGCTATACCCGGGTCTTCGACAAGCACTTATCGATTTCACGGAAGAGAGCATCGGGCCGAATCGGCTTGCTGACATAGCCATCCATGTCAGAAGCGAGATAGCGTTCCCGGTCGCCTTTCATGGCGTGCGCGGTCAACGCAATTACCGGTGTGCGGGTCCCGCTCCCGGCCTCCATCTTGCGGATTGCGGCGGTGGCCTCGATTCCGCTCATTTCAGGCATATGCATATCCATAAGGATGAGATCGAAGGTCGCGTGCAGGCAGGCTTCGACGGCATCGCGGCCATTGTTTACCATGCGCAGTGAGTCCTTTCGCTCTTCGAACAGCGCGAGGAGCAGCTCCTGATTTTCAGGGATGTCCTCAGCCACCAGAACCTGCAGGCCCCGGCCCTTGTCAACGGTCGTCGACGGGCGGGCCGGTGCCGACGAACCACCATTAGTGATGACGCTCGGCCGCATAAAGCGAAAAACCGCTTCGAGGAGCGCAGAATGGGATACCGGCCACACGAGGCAAGCCGATGCATCCACATCGCTGGTGTCCTCACACGATTTTTCCTGATCGCAGATCAGGATGAACGGCAACGGACTTTTTTCAGTCTGAAAAGTAGTCACTAGAGCGCTCTCGTGCTCCAGAGCGGACGCCTTGTCGGCAATCGCGAAGCCGAATGGGCGGCCCATGCGAGTGGACCACTGGATCACGTCCCGCGCGGCGGCAGAGCCGTTTACCACGGCCGTTTCGATATTCCACGCCTCGAGTACGGCGGCAAAATGGGCACGCCGGTTTTCGTCCGGATAGATCACGATCGCGCGCAAGTTCTCTTTAGCCGGAGAGGCGGCCTCGCGAAGTTCGGCGCGTGCGGGACGATTAAACCGGATAGTGAAGTGGAATTGGCTGCCCCGTCCTGGCGTGCTCTCTACCGAGAGCCGGCCGCCCATCATCTCGACCAGGTGTTTGGAAATCGACAAGCCCAGCCCCGTGCCGCCGTAACGGCGCGTGGTAGAACCGTCTGCCTGCCGGAAAGGCTCGAAGATGAAGTGCAGCTTGCCGGGGTCAATTCCGATGCCCGTATCGGCGACGGTGAAACCAACTGTTGAGGATTCCGGCGACTGGGCCTCCAGTTTGGCCAGAACTTCAATCTTCCCGGCAGTGGTGAATTTCACGGCGTTGACCACCAGGTTCATCAGCACCTGGCCAAGTCGGATCGGGTCGCCGACCACACTTTCCGGGAGATTAGGATCCATGCGCAGTTGCAGGTCGAGACCTTTTTCTCGCGCCCGCACTACCAAAGGCACGGTCGTCTCGGTAAGACGCTCGGGCAGGCGGAATTCGACGGACTCCATATCCATCCGTCCGGCCTCAATCTTCGAAAAGTCCAGAATATCGTTGATTATGGTCATCAGCGATTCAGCCGAATTGCGGACCATACCCAGGTGACGGTTCTGTTTCTCGGTCAGCTGACTAGCCAGCGTGATCTGAGTCATACCGATGATGACATTCATCGGCGTGCGGATTTCGTGGCTCATATTGGCCAGAAACTCGCTTTTCAGTTTGGCTGCCTGCTCGGCGCGCTCGCAGGCATCAGTGAGTTCGTGGTTGGCGCAGGTCAGCTCCGCAGTGCGGCTCGCAACCTTCTCTTCGAGTTCCCGATCACGCTGCTCAACCTGGTCGAGCATACCGTTGAACGCGTCCACCAGGACGCCAAGTTCGTCTTCGGAAAACTTAACCGCCCGCGCATGGTAATTCTTGTCTGCCGAAATCCCATGGGCGACCGCTGCCAGGTGTGTGACGGGGCCGTAAATCGATCGTTGCAAAACCGTTGCGACGAGAAGCGAAACGAGCGACGATGCAACCATGACAATGGCCAACAACACACAGTAGCGGTTGATCTTGGTAAGGACTTCCGCCATGTCTGACCGGAGATACACGGTGCCCAGTTTCTCGCCGTCGACCGCCAGGCTGCGGAACAGCACCATTTCGCCGCCTTCGAAGCGGTAGCCGTCGGGGCCGATGGAATGCGGCAAAGTTGGGCCGGGCAGGTCCGATCGCGTGTACATTGCGAACCAGGATCCGTCCGGTTTGGCGATCCCTGCCACCGCAATCCGGCGCATGGCGCGCAACGCGCGCACGGTTCGCTCCGCCGCCTGCTGATCATCGAAAGTCAGTGGAGCGATGCTGTTGGTTCCCAACATCTCGGCGACAGAACTGAGTTCGCTGGCGACGTCCAGACGGGTTTGACGCAGTTCGAAAAGGATCAACAGAACTCCCGCTAACAGCAGTGCGAGGCTGCTGGTAACCAGGCTGTTGGCGATCAATTTCCGCCGGATCGGCCAGGTTTTCACTCGCGCAGACAGACCTGCTCTACTCATTTGTGCCTCCCGGTAATGGAGTAGGCCACCCGCAGCAGTTCTGAACTGAGTTTCAGCCCCGCGCGCTCAGCAGCCTCATTGTTAATGGCGAACCGCACCGTGTCGTCAATTAGGAGGAATTCGACCATGCCGCCGTTGTTCGAGAATTTCTCTTTGTCGCTGACGGTCAGGATCGGCCGTCCCGAGATCGCCGAAAGTGCGGCTTGCATCTGCCTGGATTCCGACCGCGGTACGAACAGGATGTCGCAATGGTCAATCTGTTCGGCAGAAGGGAATAGTTTGACCTGTATGGGCCGGTTATTCACGGTTTTACCGGTAACGGTATTTTCGAGGACCTCGACGATGGGGTCTTGGCCCAGAACGCCGAGAATCACGGGCGACGACGCGACCGCCGGGGATGGGTTCGGCCAATAAACATACCGGACGAAATGCAGCAGGTAGGCAGCCTTGACGCGCAATTCAACGCTTTCATTGCTGGCGCCCATCGAAGCCGGCTGAAAAATCGAAGCCGCTCCCAGGACGTAGACAACAAACCACGCCGGCAGTCGTGCCCCGGCCGGCCATTTAGTCATCCCGCGCTCCTTTCTTACCCGTCTTGGGCCCACCCGGCCTTTATCGGAAACGCCAGCGGCGTCAAATATCTACTTGATAAACGATGGCGACAACTCAGAAGCGCCAGGTAGTCTTCAGGTAATAACCTCTGACTGCGTCTCTTCGAATGCTATACGCCTCAGGCACGAGTTCCAGGTGCCGCGGGTTCAAGAGATCCTGACCCGACACGCTTACCTCAAATCGCGGCGACACCCGCCAGCCCAGCCGAAGATCCAAACGGGTGTGCGGAGGTACTAAGACATCTTCCGGATACAGAGGCGATAGAACAGCACTGGAAGTGAAGAGCAACGTGTCCAACTGCAAGGTTTGCGAAAGATTCAGATAGGATTGAATCTTCCAGTTATTACGAGGTGTGGCAGGCTGCGAAAAATTGAGGGTATCGGCCGGCGCAGTCGCCAACATATGCTCGTGCACGTCCAGATGGCTGTAACTCGCCGCCAGTTTCCAGCGCGAGAACGGATGGTACATGGCGGAGATTTCACCTCCGGGCGCAACTGCGTTCAAATTGTTAGTAAAGACGACTGGCTGCAGTAGGTATGGCTGCGCCCCAAAAATCAGGCTTGGTGTTCCCAGGCTTTCAGTCTGGAGTTGCCCGTAGCAGTCGTAGAACCCTGCAATGTCGATAGAAAACCGCGTGGACACCTGTGCTCTATACCCAATTTCATAGGCCGTCAGGATGGCCGGCTGATACGTAAGCGATCCACTAACAACTCCCAGCACGGGCAAACCGAGTGTGCTGGGCGAAGCGGGCTCGGACAAGGCATCCTCAGTCATGTACCGCTCGTAGATCGAGGGCGACTGGGTGGCGCGGGAGATGGCGGCCCAGGCGGAGTGCCGTTTATTCGGCGCCCAAAGCGCGCGCACAGTAGGCTGAGGCTGCAAACCGGCAAAAGGGTCGTGCTCCAGCTTGACGCCAAAAGTCAGCAGCAGGCGGTCCTGCGCAAGATGGATCTCATCCTGTGCGAACCCGCTGGCCACCTGGTAGGTGATTTGCGAAGGATTCATACTGATCATGCCGGTTGCCGGCCCGTTCACAAACATCACCCGGTCGGCCAGGCCGACAGATATGTCGTGACCCTTTGGAGCGGCCATGTGAAATTGGATTTCAAAATCTCCCGTGCGCGTTTCCCCTATGTCAGCGCCCGGCTCAGGCCGGCTTATGTAGTCGTAGTAAGTGTTGATCTTAAGATCCGAGCTCTCAGTTAGCTGGCGACGCCACTCAAAAGCGATGTCCGCGGAGGTTCCGGTATAGTCGCCGTTGGACGCGACCAGAGTTCCGGCGCCCGCTGAGGGGAAGTATCCAACCTCGGCCCGGTGGTTTCGGTAAAGGTCAGCTTCCAACTGCCACCCTCCCTTCCCAGTCGTGCCATCAATACGAAAGCCGCCCTGTTCGTCTGACCACCCGTCGCCTCCGTTTTGACCGTTGGCGGTTTGGAGAGCGGAATGATCGGCGAAACTCAGGTAGGTTCGATAGGAGATTCCCTCGGTCGCCTGACCTCCAAACCGGATTTGTCCGAAAGCACGGTCAGCCGTGCCACCACCGGCCTCTACGGATGTTCCCTTTACCTCGCCGGCGCTCTTGGTGATGATATTGATCACGCCATTCACCGCGTTCGCACCCCAGATAGAAGCGCCCGGACCGCGGATGACTTCGATCCGGTTGATGTCGTCCAGCAGGGGCATGCTCATGTCCCAGTACACGCCGCCGAAAATTGGCGTGTAGACACTGCGCCCATCGATCAGCACCAGCAAGTTGGCGGCATAGCGGCCGTTGAAGCCGCGCGATGTTACGGCCCATTTGGTGCTGTCGAGACGGGCCACCGTTATCCCCGGCACGAGCCGCAACAGATCCGCGACATTCGTCATGCCGCTGCGGTGAATCTCCTCCTGTGTCATGACGTACACCGCCGCGGCGACCTGGGAAAGTTTCTGCTCTTTTTTCGAGACCGAGGTGACCTTGACGGTCGAGAGTTCTTCCAGACTCAGGGAGGAGAAATCCGGCAGCATGTCCGCCCCATCTGCCAGTAGAGTCGCGGCAAGCATGGGAACCAGAGCGATGGAAAACATCCAGCGCAGCCCTTGACATAGGGACAAGGTTCTGTCTTTCTCCCGACGGCCCTCGCACGTCGACATGCCGTGAACCCGCAGTTCGTTAGATGCTCGAGATAACATAGCTCTTTCTCGCTCGCTACGTCTCCATCGGCAGATAGCATCTGAATCTTGATGCCGGTAAGTCGAAGAATGTTTACTTACTCCCTGAGAGATATTGCCCTTATGCACAAGCGGATGAGGGACGCTAGGCTGCCGGATCTCTGCCGATACCGGAAAGGAATCGCGGCCGGTGCTCTATAATCGGGGTAAATGAAATGGATAACATTAGCGCTGGCGGCGATCGTCCTGAGCGGTTGCGCCAAAAGCATTGACAATCAGGAAGCAGGGCTGCCGCGACGAGACGGGTTAGTTAGGTAGTAACCTCCGAGACAGCCGGTTCCCTGTCTCTATAGCGGATTTGCAAGTATTCGATGCGCTCGTCCGGCACGCGCTCAAAACGCTGTACGATTTCCGGATCAAACTGGACACCGCCGACGCTGGATATCCCCTCTCTAGCTTCGGTGAGGGGCTGACCCCGGCGATAAGGACGGTCGGAAATTATGGCATCGACCGTGTCGGCAACTATTGTTTCTTGGGTGTTGGGGAGCAGCGGAAACGGGAACCGGCTTAAGCTGTCGAAGTTTCTGAACACCAACTTTCCGGCATCGGCGCCCTAACCCACATTCCGGCAAAAGGACTTTGTGGGGTTTGCGGGATCTGAAGATTTCCAGCCTCGACTTCAAGAGTAGGCCGCCGTACAGCGATCAGCGTTCACATGATACAGAGGCGGCAACGATCACGCGCAGATTATGGCCTCGTATTAGTGCGCTGTGTGGCGGCGCATTTGAATTGCGGGGCAGACAACCTCAAACGTACCCGTGGCTCCGTGTCGATTCGGCGACGGTTAGCCCTTTCCGGTAGCTTTCTGCGTGCCTTCCTCAGTGCGGCGCACTTCTCTGAAATCAAAGGTCCCGATGGAACGATAGAGGGTGGTGCTTCGCATGCGCGGCGATGTGCTGCTCTACGGCCAGGCGCGCCTGCTCGGATTTGACGCGAGCTTCATTCGCTGCCAGGTCCACCGGCGACCCGACCGCCATGTTCTCGTCATTTGCTCGACAGCGGCATGCGTCCGAGCGACCGAGGCCAGGGCCTGGGAGCACCCCGTGCCTCACTAATAAATTGCTTCTAACGGTGCAGACAGCGAACATTGGCACATGCCCTACAATAGTCGTGCATGGAACTGTACGTCGTAGCTTTTCTGATGATGCTCAGTGTGATTCTGGCTTTATACCTTCTAGCCCGGCGCATCCGCACCTGGAAAGAACAGATTCTGCACGCGGTCTCGATTGTTGAATCGAATAATGCGATCGCCCACGAGGCGACTCGCAGGGAGTTGTCGGAACAACTCGCGTCAGTCGAAAAACACCATGCACTAGCTCTTGAAGCCACCAGCAACCACTTGGATGAGGTCTGGGATCAGGTTCAAGATTCGCTTCTAGCTGAGTTCGCGGCGATACGTAGCGAATTATCCCAAAACCTAGACATGAGACGACTGGTAAGTCATTTGCCGCCACCGCGACTTCTTGCGGACAGCCACCCGCCTGCCGTCCGGTTCGACGAAGCCGTGGCCTTCCTTCGATCCCTTGACGCTGGGGGGGTGGACACCGGGGTAGATAACCCCGAAGCCGCTCGCAGCTATCTTGAAACCCATCTACGGCGTCTCGCACGCACGCTCGACATCACACCGCCGCCGGGTAATACGCGGCGTGCGCTTGAGTTGGGCGCATATATGCAGATTACGCCGGCACTAGCCTGCCTGCTAGGCTACGAAGAGGTGCGTGGCGGCTACCTTGGGCCGTCCGACCGGAACCCGGTTCGGAAGACGGCGTCTATCGGACAAAAACGCGTCTTTACCTGCGACATCGACTTGTTCGACGCAGAAAAAGATCCGTTTCCTTATCCGGACAGCTATTTCGATGTTGTGCTGGCGTGTGAAATCCTGGAGCATCTGCGATTTGACCCAATACACATGTTGTTAGAATCCGCGCGAGTGCTCGCTCCGAATGGCGTGTTGGTCCTGACGACGCCGAATGTCGCTAGCTTCACCTCGGTGGCGAGAGCGTTGAACGGTGTCAATCCGCAGATCTATTCGCAATATCCGCACACGGATACGGAGCTACCTCACGTTCGCGAGTACACTCCAGCCGAAGTCCATGATCTTCTGGTCTCGGCGGGCTTCACCATCGAGTGGCTCTTCACGGAACCCGGCGATTCGCCCACTGCGGAAACATGGGTGGGCCCGTTGCTCGACTACTTCGGTTTTCCAAAAAATTTGCGTGGCGAGCAAATTTACGTTGTGGCGCGCAGGCGGTTAGGAGCGAATGTCATCCGTCGGCCGGAGTTCCTTTATCACCAGCTGTAGACACACCCAAATTAATTTAATTTCCGCGTAAGCGACCGTTTGCCAAACTGCTTTTGAAGATGTAACGGCCAGACGACCCGCTCTACTAAACTAAATTTGACCTCGCAGCTCGGCTTCCGGCGTATTGGGCTGATGGATGATTCTCTTTTTATGCCGGCGAACGCATCCCCAGAAACGTTACCCCGAAAACTAGCATAATAATCCGTACAATGCTTCGGACTGCGGCCCAAGCAAATGCTCCCACACATAATAGGCAGGCATCCAACAGAACATTGAATAAGAACATGTGCTTCACCGTTTCCCACGCTGCTCCGAAGCTTGCCGTCAAAAATGATGTCATGCAGCACAGAGCAAGCAGCGCCAAAAACTCCTCCTCCAACCGGCTCGTGCGAGTGTAAAGCCGCCGAATCAATGCGACCACAACCGGAATGGGCAACAGGAGGAAAAGCATCCTCGAGGCGCGGACAAGAACGTGTTGATGGAAATAACTCCAAAACGCAAAAGCGCTACTCAGTGAGCCGGGAGCATATCCCGACGAGCGGACAAAATTACCCAGCGGCGGTCTGAGCAGCATCGCGATTCGCAGGTCCAGGCGGATGTGACGCCACATACGTGCCGGCCGGCCCATATAAAACCGTAAAACTGTAAATAGCGACACTCTTTTTCCGATAATCCCGCGACTTCTCAACTCCGCGTAGGCGCTGTCTGTACCCCAGGCGCCGGTCCCTGACAAAACCTCCGATCCGGGATCAAGACCGAGCGCAATCGCGTCAGCGGCGGGAGTTTTCGATTCAGGCAACACGGACAGAAACACCATATCGTATGTATTGACATCCGTCATCGGCCTCGGAGTGGTGACAATGCTAAAGACAACTGCCGACAGGACAGCCGCGGCTCCGGCCCACGCTACCTTCGAGCACCACCCGAGCCGTATCGCATAGGTGCCCAACAGTAAGCCGAGCGGCGCATTGGCGGGTTTTCCGAGGACCAGCAATACTGCCCAGATGGACCATCTCACGAGTCTCGTAGTTGACGTCCCCCGTGCACAAACGTCGATGCTCTCGGCCAAAAGCAAGATACAAAATATGTACGATGCTGGTTCAGCGTAAAAACTATTGAAATAGACAACGTAAGCGACATCTGTTGTGACCAGGAGAAAGCTGATCCACATCCACTTCCTCGCCCGGCAGCCTCGTGTTGCGTGTAGCAGCCACGCGAATGCCGCCAAAAAACCGAGTGCGTGAACTAGGCCGATGACACGGATATCGAGGTTTCCGTCCTTTGAGACGGCTTTGTTTGCAAGTAACGCCGTACCCACGAACAGGTCTTCCGATGAAACCTGTTCCCAGTCGGGTAACCGGTAAGTAGGATCGCGAACGTACTCCAGCGTAACAAAACTATAGTAGGTTGCGGGTTGCTCTGGGCCATAGCCAAATTTGCCGATCACCCGCCTAAAGTCACCCTGATCTGCCAATCCGATTATTGGCGGGCACAAAACTTGATAGGCGACAATGACGGCTGCAGCAAGCAGAGGCCATCTCATTCGGAAACAGACTAGCACGTTTTGACTCCCTCCCAACGTGGGCATCTCCGTTTGAGCGGCGTTAGCGACCCGGAGGGCGGTATCGTCCAATCGCGTTGACCAGCGTCATTTTCACCCAAGGAAGAGCATCCGCCCATTCAGTAGCAGCCGATTGTCATTCGCGGAGGGAAGTGAACTTCACGCTCGGGCCCGGTTAAATATTATAATCGGTAGACATATGACGAAAGCCGCTAAACTGTCTGATTATGATCGGAGCAAGCCGTTGCCGGTAACGTGGTCGGGAGTGTTGTCTGATACGCCTTGTACTCGGGGCCATGCCATTGAACACTGTTGACCAAGGATCGGTTTCCCTTTCGCTCCATCCAGTTCAGTGCGAGCGGGATTACTTTCAGCAGCGACTTCTAAATCAATTGCGTTGAGTAATACACTCTTGTCCGCCATTTTGAATGAACATACTTCGACATCATAAGTTAATTGATACTCTGCTGCTTCTGCTCCTCGCGGCTACGCTAATCGCCCCGGTTTTCAAGATCCAGTATCTCGATAACTGGCCATCCATTGAGAGCACGTTCATTTCGGACGCGCGAATGCTGGCCGAGAATATGCCGCATCCCGGCTGGCAGCCGCTTTGGTATTGCGGCACCCGCTTCGACTATATTTACCCACCGGCGTTGCGCTATGGAACTACGCTGATCTCGCTGGTGGGATCCGTGTCGACCGCAAGGGCCTATCACATTTACGTCGGCCTATTTTATATTTTTGGGTCGGCGTCGGTTTACTGGCTTGTGTTCGTGGGCAGCCAATCGAGAAAAAGCGCGTGGCTCTCAGCTTTGGCCGTCGCGCTGGTCTCCCCTTGCCTGATTCTGGTTAGCGATCTTCACCGTGACAGCCCCTGGATGATTCCGCTGCGGCTCCACTCATTGATGACGTACGGCGAAGGCCCGCACATCTCGGCTCTGTCGGTGCTTCCCGCAGCGCTAGCCGCAGCTTTTGCGGCGCTCCGGTCCTGGCGTCCGGTCCCATTGGCGCTTGCGGGGTTCTTGTGCGCTTTTACAGTCGCAAACAACTTTTATGGCGCCACCGCCCTGGCGATCTTCTTTCCGATTGTCGTATGGTCGGTCTGGCTCGGGCTTCGCGACAATTTTATCTGGCTGCGCGCCCTGGGTGTCGTAGCCTTGGCCTATGGATTGGTGGCATTCTGGCTGACACCTTCGTATGTCCGCATCACCTGGATAAATCTCAAATGGGTCTCCTCCCCGGGCGACGCACACTCCCAACTCTTCATGTTGGCCGTGATCTTCGTGTTCTGCGACGCCAGTTACCTGTGGGCCAATCGCAGACCGGACCGAATCTGGCCGGTTTTCGTGATGGGTTCTGCGTTGATTTTGACTGTGGATGTGCTCGGTTTCTTCTATTTTGGAGCGCGCGTTCTCGGGGAGCCGTTCCGATTGGCTCCGGAGCTAGACATGGCGCTGCTGCTTCTGCTCGTTCTGCTGATCACGACGTTCTGGCGGGCCCGCACTCTGCGGATTGAAGCGGTTGTGCTGACCATCTTCATGTTTGTCCCAGCGCCCACGTATCTGCGCCATGCCTACACGATTTTTGTGGGCGACAATAACTGGGAAGATCAGTATCAACGCCGCATCACGAAATGGGTGCACGAGAATCTGCCGGGCGAGCGCGTCATGCCGTCCGGCACCATCCGGTTCTGGTTTGACGCGTGGTTCGACATCGCCCAACCGGACGGAGGTTCACAGCAGGGTCTGCTTAACCAGTGGCTGCCGGTCTCCAGTTTCCAAATCTTTCATCACGATCGTGGCGACATTTCGGTTTTGTGGCTGCAAGCGCTCGGAACGTCGGCGGTGATTGTTCCCGATAGTACATCGCTTGAGTATTATCATGACTACCAAAAGCCCGAGAAGTTCCGGGGTCTGCTTTCGCCGATCTTTGACGACCGGCACGGCACGGTGATTTATCGCGTTCCCCGCATATACCGGAGCCTGGGCCGGGTGGTAGATCGTGCGAACGAAGCGGCCGTTGGCGAGATAAAGGCAGGCGACGATATCGATAAGCTCAAGAAATATGTGTCGTTAATCGAAGCGCCGCAGCCCGAGACGCCCGCGGTGTGGTCGGGCTTCGATGCGCTTCAGATAACTGCCCAGGTCGGCGAGGGACAATCAGTGCTGTTGCAGGAGACTTATGATCCTGCCTGGCGCGCGTACGAGGACGGCGCGTCTCTGCCAGTCCACACGGACCACGTAATGGGGTTCATGCTGATTGACGTTCCCCCCGGCGCTCACACTATCGTTATGCGATTTGAAACACCCCTCGAGACCTACGTCGGACAGTTGTTGCTGGTGGTCTCGCTGCTGACAGTCGGGGGGCTAGTGGTCCGCGAAACGAAGCTGTGGAAGACTTTCTCATGCCGAGGAAACCGTTTCATCCGTCGTAATCAGACCCGAGTTCAGGTCACACTAGGAGTACTATTGGTGCTAGCAGCAATATTGACCGGCCTCTACGTTGCGATGCAACGGAGTAGTTACTCGTTTTCAGTAAGGTGGTCTGACCAAAGTAAATATCCGATCTCCATTGATGAATCAGGCGAGGCGATCACCGTCCGATACCTCCCCGTCCACACTGCGACAAACGGTAGAGACTTTCCAGGACGGGTTCATACCGGTCGGCGGTTAGGCCGCAACCAGATTTGGGTGGATTTTGGGCTCTTGTACCATGGGGAGCGTTGCTGCATCGGAAATCTCAGGCACCCGCTGCTGGTTTTCCTCAAGATCGCGCGAGACCGGATCGATTGGTCGAACGAAACCTACTGGACAAAGGATGAGGACACGTTCAATAGCCATTCCGTCCATTCATCAAGGTAACAACTGAGTGTGAGCGAACCAATCGACTCGGCATCAAAGTGCAAGATACGCAACGACAAGCCTCGGATTTGTCGTCGGCAACGGAGAAAAATGCGTGCACCGATGGGAATTTCCTGCTGGATGAGCCCTCGGGGGGTATCCGCCGCCGCCAAAACGCTCGTGATGCGAATTACAATTTCCGCTTCTTCGGTGATTCCGCTAATCCGTAGCATCTGAACCTTGATGCCGGTGAGTCGAAGAATGTTTACTTACTCCCTGAGAGATATTGCCCTTATGCACAAGCGGATGAGGGACGCTAGGCTGCCGGATCTCTGCCGATACCGGAAAGGAATCGCGGCCGGTGCTCTATAATCGGGGTAAATGAAATGGATAACATTAGCGCTGGCGGCGATCGTCCTGAGCGGCTGCGCCAAAAGCATTGACAATCAGGAAGCGGCGCAGAAGGCCGTGGACGAGTACTTCACGCGAAAGCCGGAACTTCGCAGCATGTCGGCGCGGGTCCAGAGCGTGATTTTCCGCGGCAACGAAGCCGACGCCACCGTGATGGTGACGGGCAAGGGCTCCGATCCTTCGACAGCCATCCCGATTCCTTATGTTCTGGAGCGCAAATCGGCGGGGTGGGAAGTGCAGGGTCCTTCGAAGAGTGCCATGGCCGGTCATGCTGCGCAGAATGGCGGCCAGATGCCTCCCGGACATCCCGGAGCGGGAATGGGTGGGGGCGCGAGTGGTCAGGCGATGCCTCCGGGACATCCGGCCATGGGCAAAGCGCCCGGAGCGGAACCCGACGGAAGCCAGAAGTTGAATCTGCCTCCAGACCATCCACACCTCGGTGACAGCTCGAAATGAAAGTAGCGATACTCGGTGGCGGGCCTGCGGGTGCGTTTGCGGCGGAAAGGCTGGCACAGGCCGGCGCCCGCACCATACTGATCGACGAAAAACTGGCATGGGAGAAACCCTGCGGCGGCGGTTTGACGTTTAAGGCCTACCACGAGTATCCGTTCCTGATCCATAACGACACTCCGAAGAAGTTCGTCAGCGAGACCGTTCTGGCCGCGCCCAAAGCTGGCTCCGTCAACCTGCACCTGCGCGATCCGCTGGTAATCTACTCGCGGTACGACTTGAATAACATGCTGCTGTCGCGTGCCGATAAGGCTGGTGCGCAACTGGAAAAAACGCGAGTCACCGAAATGAGCCGCTGCGGGTCCGGCTGGAGACTGCGTACCAAATCCGGAAGCATTGATGCGGACTTCTGCATGGTCGCGACCGGCGCTCGCAATCCTCTACGCTGTGCCGGGACGACCCTGACGCCGCACGACGCTATGTCCGCCCTGGGCTATTTCGTTCCCGGGACGCAAGAGCGAATCGACATCCAGTTTCTGGAGAATCTGGAGGGCTATATATGGGTGTTTCCGCGGCCCGGGCATCTTTCAGTGGGCATCTGCGGGAAAGGCGTCCCGGCTGCGGAGCTTCGCAGACAGCTTGAATATTACATGCAGGAGCACAGCATCCAACGCGAAGGGTCGACGTTCTACAGCCACCTGCTGCCTTGCTTAGAAACGCCGGCATGGAAAAATAACCGGGTCGCCGGCGACCGATGGATGGCGGTTGGGGATGCGGCGGGACTGGTGGATCCAATCACCGGAGAAGGCCTATACTACGCCATGCGCTCGGCAGACCTGGCGGCTCGCACGCTGTTGAATGAAGCGGTCGAGCGGACTGAACAGGCTTACCGCTGGCTACTGCGCCGCGATTTCGCGGCAGATCTCGAACTTGGTTCACGCCTCGCGCATCGCATCTTCCACGGGAAATACTTATTTGGAGCGGTGCCCGCGCGCATGATCCAGTTCACTCGCCGGAGCCCGATTTTCCGGGATGTCATGCAGGATCTCTTCTCCGGCACCCAGAACTACATCGGATTGAAGGGCCGCCTCCTGCGCAATCTGAACGGCAGCCTGTTCGAGATTCTGGGCAGCTTCGGTTTCGGCCGCCTGGTTCCACGAAAGGATAGCGTCGCGTGAACCAGCAGATATCGCAGAAGCTTTTCGAGCGGGCGAAACAATCCATTCCGGGCGGAGTCAATTCACCGGTCCGGGCGTACCGCAGCGTGGGCGGGACGCCGCCGTTCATCGCGCGCGGGCAGGGGCCGCGGGTGTGGGACGCGGACGGCAATGAATTCATCGATTACGTCTGTTCGTGGGGTCCGCTGCTGCTGGGACACCGCCCTCCGCCGGTGATCGAGGCGATCGAACTGGCGCTGGAGATCGGGACCAGCTTCGGCGCGCCGACCGAGCGTGAGATCGAACTGGCCGAACTGATTCGTTCGTTGGTACCGTCGGTCGAGATGGTCCGGCTCGTGAACTCGGGCACGGAAGCTTCGATGAGTGCACTGCGGGTCGCGCGCGGGTTTACCGGCCGCGATGTCACCATCAAGTTCGAGGGCTGCTATCACGGGCACGTGGATTCGCTGTTGGTGAAAGCCGGGTCGGGAGTCGCGACGCTGGGGCTGCCGGATTCGCCGGGCGTGCCGAAAGGCTTCAGCGATACGACGATCGCCCTGCCGTTCAACAGCGTCGAGGCAGTAGAGACAACCTTTCGCGAGCGCGGCGACCAGATCGCGGCGATCATTGTAGAACCGGTGGTCGGCAATATGGGCTGCGTCCCGCCCGCTCCAGGCTACCTCGAAGCGCTGCGAACGCTTTGTACACATTATGGCGCGCTGCTCATCTTCGACGAGGTGATGACCGGGTTCCGCGTGGCTGCGGGTGGCGCCCAGCAACTCTTCGGGATCAAGCCTGATCTGACGGTGATGGGCAAGGTGATCGGTGGAGGCTTGCCGATCGCGGCCTATGGCGGGCGGCAGGATATCATGACGCACATCGCACCGCTGGGTCCCATCTACCAGGCCGGGACGCTATCGGGAAATCCACTCGCGGTGAGCGCGGGGATCGCGATGCTGCGCTACATCCAAGCGAATCCCGGGCTCTATGATGAGCTCGACAGGAAGGCCCGGCGCCTGGCGGAAGCGGCGCCGGACGGGATCACGGTGAATCGCGTGGGCTCGATGTTCACGTGGTTCTTCACCGACCGGCCCGTAACCGATTACGAGTCGGCAAAGCGAGCCGACACGGCGCGGTTCAGGAAATTCTTCCACCGCATGCTGGAGCGTGGGATTTACCTGCCCCCCTCGCAGTTCGAGGCGGCATTTGTGTCGACCGCGCATGCGGATGCGGATATCGATTGCACGGTAACGGCTGCGCGAGAGTGTTTTGCGGGTAGCTGAGATGAGTGTTCCGCTTCAAGGGCACCAGCGGATCGATCGCCGCAGCTTGGAACTCCATCGCGCGATTGCCGCCAAATTGCGAGTCCATCCCGAACTGCTCGGGATCGCACGCGACAATCTCGCGCGCTGGACGGCTGGCGGAAGCCGCTCGCAGCCGTATTGGGATGCCTGGCGGGAAATTCTTGACCGCCCGCTGGAAGAAGTTCTGGCTCTGGTGGAAGAGGATAGTGAAAGAATGATCACGCTGCGCCAGGCCACACCGTTTGCCGGCGTTTTGGAACCCGCGGAACGATGGGCGGTCTATGCGCGCTTTGAATCCGCCGACTGAGTGATTTTGTGAACCGCGCACAGTTGGAGCATATTATTCGCGCTGCGGGGACCATTGCCGACGTCGATGACGTGGTGGTGATCGGCAGCCAGGCGATTCTCGGCGAGTTTCCCCTTGCGCCTGCCGAGCTACTCGTCTCGAACGAGGCGGATGTCTTTCCCCGCGAGCACCCGGAACGTAGCAACCTGATCGACGGGACCATCGGCGAAGGTTCGCCCTTTCAGCAGTCGTTCGGTTACTACGCCCACGGTGTCGACGAGACTACGGCCATTTTGCCCGAGGGGTGGCGTGATCGCCTGATACTCGTAACTGGAGAGAACACGCGGTTCGTCAGAGGTTGGTGTCTGGAAGTACATGACCTGGCTATCGCGAAATATGCGGCCGGACGAGAAAAGGACCTCGAGTTCACAAGGATCCTGGCCCGGAATAAGATGGTGTCCCACGGAGTGCTACAGGAGCGTCTGGCATCGACACCAATTGGTTCTCGGCTCCGCGCTCTGGTAGCGCGGAGAATCCAAGTCGATTTTCCGGGTTCGGGCGGCTGAAGATCACCCTTGCCATCGGCGAAATCGTGAGGTAGCCTGTTGGCTGCGTGACTGCCGGTTTCTTCCACAACGCAACGCACACCGTGCGCAGCCTGCGCCGCGATCCCTTGCTCGTCCTCTCCGCCACTTTGACTCTCGCCGTCTGCATCGGCGCGAATACTACCCTTTTCAGCGTGGTGAACTCGATCCTGGTCCGCCCGCTTCCTTATCCCGGCTCCGATCGCATCGACTGGATCAGCGAGCGCTCGGGACCGGCTCAGCAGGATATCGGGACGGCTCCGGATTACTACCGACTGCGCGATTGGAACCGGGTCTTCGATGAGGTCGCCGCGCTCAATCCGGTCACGGCGAACTGGACCGGCGTGGAGCGTCCGGAACAATTGGATGCGGCGGTAGTTACGGCGTCGTTCTTCCGCGTCATCGGCACGCAGCCGGCGAGAGGGCGTTATTTTGCGCCCGAGGAGGAGGGTAGCCGTGCGCCGCACCTCGTGGTTTTGAGCTATGCCTTCTGGCAAGGTCACTTGGGCGGCGATCCCAACATTCTCGGCAAGACCATCGCTCTCGACCGGGTGGCGCGCACGGTCATCGGCGTCATGCCGCAAGGCTTCGACTACCCCCGCGGCACGCAGGTATGGATGCCCTCGGGGCTCGATGAAGCATCGCAAAAGTGGATCACGCTCTCGCGGCCGATCTTCACCGTCTCGATCCTCGCACGCCGCAAGCCGGATGTGTCGCCGCAGGAAGTACAGACTGACCTGAATCGAATGGCCGCGATGCTGCGGCGTGAATATCACGTATTTCCGACGAAATTCCGCTGGGACCTGGCCGTAAGCGCCACTCCATTGCAACAGCACCTGACCGGCCAACTGCGGCCCGCGCTGCTGGTGCTCAGCGGAGCAGCCGGCCTGGTCCTGCTGATCGCGTGTGTAAATCTCGCGAATCTGCTGCTCGCCCGCGCAGGCAATCGACAGCGTGAGTTGGCCGTCCGGCTGGCACTCGGCGCGACCCGCGGCCGCATCTTCAGCCAGGTGTTGATGGAGAGTTTGCTGCTCGCTCTGCCCGGCGGCGTGGCCGGTATTGGCCTCTCGTGGCTCGCCGTACGGTTGCTCAATACCGCGAGGCCGGCCATGCTGCTGCGCTATCCGCCGGTTTCGATGGACTTACCCGTACTCGCGTTCACGTCAGGCCTTATCTTCACCGCCGCACTGCTGTTTGGCCTCGCGCCCGCCTTGTCCGCGGCTGGAATCCGGATCCACGAATCTCTGAAGTCCGGCGGTATGACCCATAGCGGCGGACCTGGCGGGTCCCGATTGCGTAAGCTACTGCTGGTGGCGGAACTCGGTGTATCGCTGGTTTTGCTGATCGGAGCCGGCCTGCTGGCGCGCACCTTTCTCAACCTCGCGCAAACAGAACTCGGTTTTCGCTCCGACCATCTCCTCACTTTTCGAGTCAACCCGATCGGGCCGCTCGACCGTAATTACGCACACTTCTATAATTCCGTGCTCGACCGCCTTCAGCAGATGCCCATGGCGCAATCCGCGGCACTGCTCACGGACATCCCGCTCAGCAGCGAAGACTTCTACATGAGCGGGCGCATTCGTGTGGCGGGACGAACGATGGTGCCGTTCAACGAACGTCCCATCATCAACAACACGATAGTCAGTCCGGGATTCTTTCACACCATGGAGATTCCCCTGCGTAGCGGGCGCACTTTCGATCTGCACGATTCGGTGCACGGCGTTTCCCGGACCAATTACGGAATGGCGTCCACAGCGAACGTGGTCGTTAATCAGGCATTCGTACGGAAGCTCTTTCCCGGCGAGGATCCACTCGGCCGCGAGATCGTCTTCGGACCCGACCACAACTCCGTTGCCTGGACGATCGTCGGCATGGTGGGAGACGTGCGGGGCGGCGCGCTCGGTGCGGACCCACCTGCCATGGTGTACCGCTGCACCTGCGAAGGCAGCGGCGTCTTTCGCGCGGGATTCATCATTCGTACCGCCGGCGATCCCAAGGCGTTGGTCCGCGCCGCAGAAGAGCAGGTCCACGCGGTCGATCACGATCAGCCGATTTTCGACGTCAAGGCCATGGACGAGCGTCGTGCGGCGGCCCTGACTCCCGAGCGCGTTCAACTCAGCGTCATCGGAGCCTTCGCCGGAATCGCCATACTGCTCGCCGCGGCCGGAGTTTACGGGGTGACCTCTTACCTGGTGACGCGCCGCACCCGTGAGATCGGCATTCGGGTTGCCATGGGTGCACGGCCGGCCGATGTGCTCGGCATGGTTCTCAGTGAAGCCATGATGGTGGTTCTGTTCGCAATCGGCGCCGGGCTCGGAGGGGCATGGGCGCTGACCCGCTACATCCGATCCATGCTGTACGGCGTGACCGATCTCGATGCCTCCACATTCTGTCTTGCGCCGGTACTGCTGACCGTTGTAGTCCTGGTCGCATGTTTCGCACCAGCCCGCTATGCCTCACGCATCGATCCGACCAGAGCTCTGCGCGAAGAGTAGCCGCGGACTGCCGGGCTCCGGCTACCGCGAACACCGGGGTGCGTCCAGCGGGATTCCGCCGGAACGCTCCAGATTCTGCCGCGCTTCCGCAAGACACGCATCCACGCGCAGAGCCGCCAGAAAATCACTTCGCGCAGCTTCTGTCTGGTTCATTGCCAGCAGTACCGCCCCTCGATTGTTGAGCGCGTGAGCTTCTCCCGGAGTCAGCGCCAGCGCCCGTCCTGCCTGGGCCAACGCATCGCCGGGATGATTGAGTTCCAAATCAACCCGAGCCAGTTCAGTCGGAATCTCCGGATCGCCGGGATCCAACCGCTCCGCATCCTCAAGCAACGCCACCGCCTGCTCACGAGGCACGGCGCGAGAGAGCTGGAGCATCGGCCGGATTTTGCCGGGAGCCTGCCCGGCGGCTTCACTCCACAAACGCTGATCGGACGCCCAGACATAAGTGCGCTCCATCGACAGCGCGGCTAGCAGGACCGGGATGACCAGCAGCCACCGCGGTGTAACAAAACGAGAACCGGGCATTAGCATCGCGATCGCCGGAGCAAGCGCCAGCATGGGCAGATACATCCGGCGGTCGGCGGCCAGATCCGCGGCAGGAAAAACAGACGAACTGGGAATCAACAGGATGAGTCCCGCCAAAATCCAGCGCGCCTCCGGGACTTCCCGGTATCGCCGGATCGCTGCGAAAATCAGACTCGTCAAAATTATCCATGCGATCAGGCTCCAATTCCACGCCGGATTCGGGATCTGAGGATCTACCGAAAAGAACCACGGAAAAGCGAGCAAACCGAAATACCGCAGGATCGCGATTCCCTGCTCCGATAAATAGCCCAGCGGCGAAATCCCCGCATTCGCCCCAATGTTCTTCATCCCCGCGGCCTGAATCACGGCAATAACGCGAACCCCAGCCAGCAGGGCGATCCCGCACATCGCGGCAAGCTGAGGAATGCGTTTTGCTGCGCCTCCGCGCCAAAGCGAATAGAGCGCCAGAACGATCGGCACACCAACACATTCCTCTTTCGACAGAACCGCGAGCGTGAACCACGCCACCGCAATCCAGGGCCGGTTACGCGTCCAGTCTTCAATCGCCAGCAGGCTGAACAGCGTAGCCAGCAAAATGGCCCGCGCATATACATAGTCGACCGCCTCCGACTGAATCGGATGCACCGCGAAGATCAAGGCTCCGAACAGCGCGGCAGACGGCACCAGACGGCGCAGCAACCGGTAGAGGACCAACGCGCACGCCACGTGCAGCGCCAGGTTCACCGCGTGCCACAGCACCGGTTCCCGTCCGCTGATCCGGTAATTCAGCCAGAACGTAAACCACGTCAGTGGCCTTGTCTGCCACAGGCTCCAACAGCGCGCCCATCCGCCGGGAGAAAAGATCGCCGGATCCTGCAGCATGCCATAGTCGTCGAAATGAAAGCCGGAGAACAGCGATCCGCCAAACGCCGCAGTCGCGCCGACCACCACCCAAGCCCGGCCCTCGTTCATACGCCTCATCGTATCGCGTACTGATAAAATCAACTAACTATGCGCAAAGTGGTCAGCGCCGCGCTGCTTCTCGCTGCGGGTTGCTTCGCCCGGGAGCCGGTTCACGCCCGTCACACGATGGTCGTGACGCGCGAGGCCCATGCCACGGAAATCGGGGACGCAGTGCTGGCGTCGGGCGGCAATGCCATTGACGCGGCTGTCGCGGTCGCCTTCGTGCTGGCGGTGACACATCCGTCCGCGGGCAACCTCGGCGGCGGCGGCTTCATGTTGATCCGGCTCGCCAATGGCAAATCGACCTTCATCGACTTTCGCGAGCGTGCGCCTGCTTCCGCTTCGAGAAACATGTACCTCGATTCGAGCGGCGAGGTGACCGAGGACAGTACCATAGGCTATCGCACTTCCGGCGTCCCGGGCACCGTCATGGGAATGGAATACGCGCACAAGAAATATGGCCGTAAGAAATGGGCTGACCTGGTGACGCCGGCGGTTGAACTCGCCAGACACGGGTTTCCCGTACCCTGGGACCTCTCGAAATCACTACGCTCCCAAACTATCACCTCGAAGCTTAGCCGCTTCCCCGATTCCAGGCGCATTTTTCTGCGCGATGGCCGGTACTTCGAATTCGGCGATACCCTGGTCCAGCCTGAACTCGCCAAAACATTGATACGCATCCGGTCACGCGGCTCGCGGGACTTCTACCAAGGTGAGACCGCACGTTTGCTGGCGGCCGATATGCAAGCCCACGGCGGCACGATCACGCTGCAGGATCTGCGCGACTACAAGGTTATCGAACGCGAGCCGCTAGAGGGAACATATCGCGGATATGGCGTCTTCTCCGCGCCTCCGCCCAGTTCCGGCGGAGTCGGAATTCTGCAGATGCTCGGGATTCTCGAAGGCACCGATTATGAAAAGACCGGCGCAGGTTCCGCGCGTACCCTGCATTTCCTGGCCGAGACCATGCGCCGCTATTTCGCCGATCGCAGCGAGTACATGGGCGATCCCGCCTTCTACCCGGTACCTCTGACCAGATTGCTGGACCCGAAATACATCGCCACGCGGCGAGCCACCATCGATCCTGCACACGCGACTCCCAGCGACCAGATTCTCCCCGGCCGGCTCGACGCGAAGGAGAGCACCGACACTACCCACTTCTCCATTCTGGACGCTGCAGGCAACGCGGTATCGATGACCTACACGCTGAACGGCGGCTTCGGCAGCGGGGTCACCGCTGAAGGTCTCGGCTTCCTGCTCAACAACGAAATGGATGATTTCGCGTCCAAGCCAGGGTCGAAGAATATGTTCGGGCTGATTCAAGGCGAAGCGGACGCCATCGCACCGCACAAGACGCCGCTCTCCTCGATGACTCCGACGATCCTCACCCGCGACGGGAAGGTTTTCATGGTGGTCGGAGCGCCGGGAGGTCCGACCATCATCAGTGCCGTTCTCCAGACTATCCTGAACGTAGTGGATTTCAAGATGAACGCCCAGGAAGCGGTCGACCAGCCGCGCATCCATCATCAGTGGATGCCCGATGAGATCCGGCTGGAGCGAGGGATCTCGCCGGATACTATAGAACTGCTGCAATCCATGGGACACAAGGTCGTCAAAACCCGAAGTTCTATCGGCGAAATAGCGGCCATCGTTGTACGAAACGACGGGACGCGAGACGGCTGGCTCGAGGGCGCTCCGGACGGCCGCGTCGAAGCCACCGCCAAGGGGCATTAGCGGACACAATCATGCTGCGAGTTCTTTCCACACACCTATTTGTCAATCACCGGCTGACCGTCGCCACACTGAGCCGGATCCAGTCCGCCGGCATTCCGGCCGTCGAGATCTTCTGCGCGCGCCAACACCTCGACTATCAGAACAAATCCCAGATTGCTGAACTGGGTCACTGGTTCCGTGACAGCGAACTGAAGCTGCACTCCATTCATCTGCCGATGTACGACGACGAGTATTGGGGCCGCACCGGGCCGCACTCCGTCCTGAACATCTCGGGCCGCACCAAAACCGAGCGCATCAAGACGGTCGACGAGATCAAGCGCGCGCTGGAGGTTGCCGAGTCGATCCCGCTGAAGTATGCCGTGCAGCATCTGGGTGCGCCGGACCAGGAATACAACGATTGGGCCCTCGAAGCCGCTTTTTCGTCGCTCGACGAACTGCGCAGCTTCGGCAAACAACGCGGCGTCGAACTCCTGCTCGAAAACATTCCCAACGGGCTCTCCTCCGCCGATCGCCTGCGCTATTTTCTGGGCGTCACGCACCTGGACATGGGCTTCGTCTTCGATGTCGGACACGCCAACCTCATGGAAGGGGTGGAGCACGAGTTCGAGTTGATGAAGGAGCGAATTCGTTCGACGCACATCCACGACAACAATGGCAAAGAGGACAAGCATCTGTTCCCGATGGGTGAAGGCGGGACGATCGATTGGCGGAAAACCATGACACTGCTGCGCGGCCGCCCCGATCAGTACGCCTTGCTGCTGGAACTGAAAGAAGTGCCGGGAATGGAGCATCCGCTGGACGAAGTGAATCGAGTCTTCGACCGGCTCGAAGGTCTCGAATGATGAAGTCGACGCAGGCCAAAGGCCTACTCCACAAGGCTTGCAGACAGTTGTTTCCAAGTTGTGGAGTAGGCTTTTTCGCCTGCTCTCGCGCGCTGGGGAGACTTCTGTCACAAGCTGCTAAGCCGGCAGCCACAGTTCTCCTCCTCGGCGCCACCATGATGCAAGCCGCCCCGTTCGACGCGCTGGTAGACGACTTCTTCACCAACGCCTACTTCAATTTTCAGCCAACCACCGGCACCCAGGCCGGTTTCCATCAATACGACACGCAGCTCGAGAACTACTCGCGTAAGATTCTCGTCAACGCCCAAAGCGCGGCGCTGAAAAAATACGAGGCCGAGTTCCAGAAGATCGATCCCGCAACCTTGGACACCTACGCGCGGGGTGATCGCGAGATGCTGCTGAACTACATTCACGCAACCCTCCTTTCGCTCGAAACCATCCGCTACTGGGAAAAGAATCCGGACTTTTATTCAAGCGGTATCACCCAAAGCGCGTTCTACATTATGAGCCGCCAGTTTGCGCCTCCGGCCGACCGACTGCGTGCGTTAGTCGCGCGTGAGAAGTTGATGCCCCAGGTGTTTGCCGAGGCACGCGCCAATCTGAAAAATCCGCCCAAAGTGTTCGTCGATGTCGCCATCGAACAGATGCCGGGCAGTATCAGCTTCTTCGAGAAAGACGTCCCGCAAGCTTTCAAGCAGGTGACCGACAAAAAGCTGCTGGCGGAATTTCAGCAGTCCAATGCGGCCGTAATCCAAGCCCTGAAGGGTTATGAGGCCTGGATGAGGGCCGACCTCCTTCCCCGCGCACACGGAGACTTTCGCCTGGGCGCCGAGAACTTTCGCAAAAAATTACTGTACGAGGAAATGGTCGACACTCCACTCGACCGTCTGCTCGCCATCGGCTACGAGGACCTGCGGCGCAATCAGCAAAGATTTCGCGAAGTAGCGGCCGGCATCGATCCGAAGAAAACGCCCCAGCAGATTCTGGACGAAGCCGAGAGGGATCACCCGCCAGCGGCCAAATTGCTACAGGCATTTCGCGACATCCTGGGCGGCTTGCGGGCTTACATCGAGCAGCACCATATCGTGACCATTCCATCGCAGACAATGCCGATTGTCGAAGAGACTCCGCCTTTCGAGCGGGCTCTCACCTTTGCTTCCATGGATACGCCCGGCTCCTACGAGAAGGTCGCCAAAGAAGCTTTTTTCAATGTCACTCTTCCCGAGGCGAATTGGACTCCTGCGCAAGTGGAAGAGCACCTGGAGAGTTTCAACCGCGGCACCATTACAAGCACGGCAATTCACGAAGCCTTTCCCGGACATTACGTGCAGTTCCTCTGGATCCAGCGTCTGCGGTCGAAAACCCGGAAGCTGCTTTACGCCAATTCGAATGTCGAAGGCTGGGCGCATTACTGCGAGCAGATGATGCTCGATGAAGGCTACGCCAAGGGTGACGCCAAGCTGCGCCTCGGCCAGTTGCAGGATGCCCTGTTGCGCGACGCCCGCTATATCGTCGGGATCGGGATGCACACCGGCAAGATGACCATGGAGCAGGCGATCGACTTCTTCGTAAGGGAAGGCATGCAGGTGCGAGCCACGGGCGAGAGGGAAACCAAGCGCGGGACGTCCGACCCGACTTACCTCTATTACACGCTGGGGAAACTGGAGATCCTGAAGCTGCGCCAGGATTACCACCAGCCGCTGCTTCGTTTCCACGACGACTTCATGAAGCAAGGCGGCGCACCCATCAAAATCGTGCGCGAGGCCATGCTGGGGAACCAGTCGCCGGTGCTGTAGTCAGAGTACCGAGGTTAAGTCGTGGAGTAGGCGTTTCGCATGCTCTCGCAGTCCCATCATCATTCTGTGGAGCGTCAGCGAAGAATGCCGTGAGTCACGACAGGCTCGGGATGAACGAGTTCCTCAATATGCGCCATGGCCTCCGCGAGGCTGGTCGACAGGCGATCGGGTTGAGCCCGTTCGAAGCGAGCCTTAGCTTTCTGCGAGTCGCCACTGAATCCCCAGATGCACACCACTACTTTGAGCATTGGGAAGCGCTCGCGCATCTGCCGGCACATAGCCTGCGCAGGCGCAAACGCATAAGGAGGCAAAGCCGAGATGCAGACTACGTCGCCGGGTCCGGCTTCAATCAATTCGAGCCATTCATTGGGTGAAGATCCCAGGAAGGTAAAAGTCAGGGTCGGGAAACCTTTCTGCTCCAGGAGTTGGGCCAGCATTCCCGCCGTGACCTCATCGGCACGATCCTGGGCCGGCAGACAGATGATCCTGGCGTTCAGAGGCTCCGCGATTTCGGGCGCCGCCGCAGAGTCTCTTCGGGCCGCAGCGTCCGTCAGTCGATACTCGGAAAGCTCAACGATCATTTCCTGCATACTGAGAAACAGAAACTCTTCCCTGGCTGCATCCAAGGCCCCCTTGTGCCGGTCCTGTTCGGCCATGTTCAAGGCAGGTATAAGAACCGAGTCGTAAAACTCGACGACCGGTCTTCCTTTCAGCAACCCGCCCACAATGAACTGAGTTTCCACCTGGTCCATGGCAAGTAACCGTTGGTAAACCTGGGCTTCCGGAGCGAGAACAGGTTCATCTCCCAGCAGGATATGGAGAAATGCAAGTTGGGGGACATAGCGCCCCAGCACCACGAGGCAAACGGTCAGAGGCGTCGACAGGATAAGACCGGCTGGTCCCCACAGAACGGCCCAAAAGACGGAGGTTACCAGGAGCGCCAAGGAGGAGATTCCGACATGGGCGGCGTAGAGCCAGGGTTCGATAAAGTTGCCGACGATCAGTTCGAGACAGGCAGCCAGTAGAAACACGAGCAGCGGGTTGAGCCATCCATCAAACACGGCCAACGAGAGACCGACCGGCAGTATCGCGGCCGCAAGCGTTCCTACGTACGGCACAATTCGCAGGATGGCGGCGAGCGCTCCCCATAACATGGGATTGGGCACGCCAATCCAGTAAAGACCCAAGCCAAACACCGCCCCAAAACCCGCGTTGACCAGGAATTGCATCAGCAAGTACCGGCTGACACGGCTGGACGCATCGTCGAGGGCTTGCGTCGTGCGATTCAACTGGCCGAGCCCGATCAGCCGCAGAAGCCGGTTCCTCAGATCTTCCCTCTTTAACAGCATGAAGACCGTGAAGATAATGACCATTCCCAAGCGTCCGAGAGGCGCCAGAACCGGCATACCCAGATCACGAAGATCCGTCCAGGCCGTGGTAGGGGGTTCGACGATTTGAACGGGGACGGGAGACGCGGCCGCAGAAGGCCCATCCAGCTTCTTTCCGGTTTCGCCTTGCGCAGGCGAAGCTGAAGATGGCGCACCGGGGCTGGTCAGTTCCCCCGCGATCTCCTGGACGCTCTTGGCGGCATTGCCTAACGGCCCGGCTGCCGGCAGGTGAAACGCTGCAATCTTGGCATCAATATTCTGCCGGTACAGCGGGAGCTGATTGGCGACGTCCACCAACTGGTTCGCGATGACCCAACCAATGCCGCCGGCCAGCACGATGGAAACCACGATGGCCGTCAGGACGGACACTGCGCGACCGAGGCGCAACTTCTGCAGAAGTGCCACTCCCGGAGTCAGCACAAACGTCAGAATGAGAGCAAACGCGAGGGGGATCAGGATCTCACGAGCGAAGTACAGCCCCGCGATGGTCCCGAGCAAAACAACGGCCCCTACGTCATCCTGGAACTTGGGGCGTGTGGCCGGCCCGGCCGCCGGCAGGTCGCCTTTCGTGCTGTTTTTTGGCTTAATGGATGACACCGTCCAGATCGCAGTTATTTGGACACATACTTCATCGTAGAGTAGGCGTTTTCGCGTGCTCCGCCGCTGCCACTCAGGTCCCGGACCCAATCCCTAAAATTCGCTTAGCGCCAGCGGCCGGCAACAAAAACGTACCCGTTCGGACCCTTGCGCCACATCGGCGCAACCCACACCATCCCAGGGCGCGGCGGCCTCAGCCATTTGCCCGAAACCCAAACGTACCGTCCACCCACGCCTTGATAATACCCGGGTATCCAGACGTAACCGGCGGCGGGCGCGCGGCCGACCACAACGACGCTGACCGGAGCTGGAGGCGCCGTTCTAATGATTACCTCGGCGCATACGGCCGCTCCTGTCATGAGCATTCCCGTCAGGAACGCAAGTGCAAGTGGTGCTCTCATTTCGTAATCTCCCATTCCGAACATTTACGATCCGTGCGGAATGTAATGTTCGGGAGGTTGATGGCGCTGATGCAGCACCGGATTCTATTTTTTCAGCTTTGAGGTTGGACGACCGTATCGAGGCTGCAAGTTCGGCCTCTCACACCAATCAGCTCCAAACAACTCAACCGGATGCTCGACGCGGTTCTCGCGACAGTTGAGATGGTTCCGCGAACAATACTTTTCGCACCCCCAGCAGATACGTTCAGGGTGCTTCGGGTGACTGGGAGCTTTTGCCATACGTTGAGCGCCGGGAAAACGCTAACTCTCCTGTCTCTGATTATTGCGCATCACGCAAGATCAGCCGGCGCAAAAGCACTCCTCACGTCCAGGGCGGGTTGCCTTCGCGGGTGCGCCAGCCTCACTTGGTGCAACGTTTTCGCGCTACCAATACCGTCTTGTGATTAACTCTGGAAAGGGACCAGTGAATGGCGATCCATATACCGCAGCGGCGAGCTCTGAAGACTCAGATGCCGGTCATACAGTGGCTGCTTAATGCTGACCCTTCGATCCGCTGGCAGGTAATGCGGGACCTGATCGACGCGCCACCAGACGACGTCGCCGCCGAGCGTGCGCGGGTTGCTACCGAGGGCGCAGGCGCAACGTTGCTTGCCCTCCAAGGGACCGACGGGCGGTGGAACGGTGCAGCGTGGAATCGCGGGTGGAACTCGACCATGCACGTCCTGATGCTGTTGCGGGACATGGGTCTCGACCCCACAAGCGACCAGGCATGCCGCGCGCTGAACCTCGTTCGCGACCGGGTAACTTGGAAGGGATGCGGCCCGACAGAATGTGACAGCAACGCCTTCTTTGATGGCGAACTAGAGCCTTGCATCAACGGACAAGTCGGGGCGGTCGGCGCTTACTTCAGACAAGACGTCCGGGGCATTATCGACCGGCTACTCGCCGAACAACTGCCGGACGGCGGCTGGAACTGCGAGGCCGCCAGCGGCTCGACGCGGTCGTCGTTCAACACGACGATCTGCGTACTCGAAGCTCTGCTCGCATACGAACGTACCACTGGGGGCAGTCCGAAGGTGATTGAAGCCCGTCTCCGCGGGCAGGAGTATCTTCTCGATCGCCGCCTCTTCCACCGCCTGTCGACCGGCGAGGTGATCGAACGAGATCGCAAGAGTGGCTCCGCGTGGACGCGCTTTGCCTTTCCGACGTGGTGGCACTACGACGTGCTGAGGGGTCTCGAGTACTTGCGCAGCGCTGGCGTTGCGTACGATGAACGGATAGCCCCGGCGATTGACCTGGTGGCGTCGAAGCGCGACTGCGATGGGTTCTGGCGGCTCGACGCTTGGTATCCGGGCGTGATGCTCATAGAGATGGACGACGGTGAGGGCCGCCGGAGCCGCTGGAACACGCTGCGCGCCCTACGTGTATTGGACTGGTTTCAGCGAGACTAACGATAGAACCCCCATAAATCGGCTTGTTGTCCGCGAAGACCTGCCATTCCAGTACCATCCCGTTGCGAATTACCGCCTTCCAAGCTGCGGGCGTCCGCCACGCAACGTTGTCAATACTGCCACCCGCCTCTCCCACGGCTAAATACGGTCCCGAGGTCCGAGATCAGACTGTCGGTCCGGATCCAGTAATCCGGACACATCGCGAACGCCAGTGCTTCTCCGTCGTGACGATTGATCGCGGCAATGAATCTCTTGAAAGTTTCACCAGGACTTTCCAGGTTCGCTGAATCGGACGTAGGATCATTCTCCCGCTCCCCTGTGGAGTGCTCTCGCACGCCGGGGAGACTTCTGCCGTGCTGTACTTCGCGAGGTTTTCGAGAGACAATTCTCAAATGTTCCGTTTCGTCTGTGTTTGGCTGCTGGCACTTCCGACATTGTTCGGCTTCGAACCCAATTCCACGACTCTCCTGGACCGGCTCGGGCATTCCGCACACGGTGAAGCATTCGACACGGGGCCTCGCGAAAAGCCCTGGGTGATCGATGGAATCGGCGTGGCACACTTGCCGATCACCACGCAGAATCCTGAGGTTCAGAAATGGTTCGACCAGGGAAACGCTCTGCTCCACTCTTTTTGGGATTACGAAGCCGAGCGCGCCTTCCGGTGGTGTCTCAAGCTCGAGCCGGACAACGCCATGGCCTATTGGGGACTGGCGCGGGCCAGCGAGATCCGCGGGCTGGGCGGCAGCAACCGTCCTGCCGAGATGATCCGCGAGGCCATGAAGCGCAAGGATAAAGTCAGTGCGCGCGAGAGGCTCTACATTGAAGCCATGGCTGCCGAGGTCTTGCCCGACCCGCTGCGCGAAGGCACCAGCCAGAAAGACGCGAGCGACCGGTCCCAAAAGATTCTGGAGACGCTCTGTGTCAAATACCCCGACGACATGGAGGCGCGGGCATGGCTGGCGCTCAACACCATGGGCCGGGACCGCTACGGCGCCGAACTCATGATCCGCGAAATTCTGTCGAAACAGCCCGATCATCCCGGCGCACATCACTACCGCATCCACAACTGGGATTACAACGAACCGGAAACCGCGCTGGTGAGCGCCCGGCGCTACGGTGAAATTGTCCCCGGCATCGGTCACGCGCTCCATATGCCTGGACATATTTTCAGCATCGTCGGGATGTGGAACGAAGCGGCCATTTCGATGGACGCGGCGACGCGACGCGAGAAGCAGTACATGCAGGAGCGGATGACCTTCCCTTTCAACAACTGGAACTACGGGCACAATCGCAACTACCTTTCCTATATCCAGGAGCAGATGGGGATGGTGGATGCGGCCATTTTCGGCGCCCGGCAACTGATCGACGCGCCGCTCGATCCGCAGGGAAACTCGGACGCGATCAACAGCAGCCACTCCTACGGAATCGCCGCGCTATCGCGAGCGCTCCTGAAATCCGAACGCTGGGACGACCTGCTGAAGGAGAAGAACATCCCGTGGCGCGAGATCACGCTGGATAAGGTCAACCGGGCTTATTTTGAAGCTCGCGCGTACCTCGGCAAAGGCGATCTGGAGAAGGCCGAGAAGAAGATGGGTGAACTGGAGGCTCTTAAGGCTGACGTGGAAAAGGCCAAGAGCAGGACACTCACCTCGATCTACGAAATCCAGGCGCCCGAGTTGAAAGGCCGGCTTGCACTCGCCCGCGGGAATTCGCTGACCGGCCTCAAATTTCTTTCCGAAGCCGCGGAAAAGGAATTCGATTTTCAGCGCTCCTTTGCCGATCCGCCGTTCTACCCGGAGGCACTCTACAACAGCCTGGGCGAGGCGTACCTGCAGGTAAAAAGCCCCTTGCTCGCGATCCAGGCATTCGAGAAGGCGCTCGACCTTACCAGGAACGACATCTTCGCGCTGAGCGGGCTGGTTCGAGCCTGGTCCGCGGCCGGCGACAAAACCAAAGCCGGGGACGCCATGGCGCGCCTGTTGTACGTATCGGCCGATGCCGACAAGCATCTACCGGTGCTGGAGAGGGCCGTGTCTACCGCTATCACGGCGACCCCGCGCGACAGTTCTCCGGGTTCGCAGCGGAATTACCTGCGGACGTCCCTCGAGAAGTTCGGCCCTGAGAAATGGGAGCCCTATGCCGCGCCGCAGCTCGAAGTGAAGGACGCGTCGGGCGCCACGGTTACGCTCGAGTCGTTCAAAGGGAAGAACGTCATCCTGGTTTTCTACCTGGGGACAGAGTGCGCGCACTGCATGCGCCAGTTGCACTCCATCGCGGAAAAGAATTCCGATTGGACGCGCCTCAATACGGTGGTGCTGGCAGTGAGCAGCGCCATGCCCGACAAGAATTCAGCGGAGTTAAAGTCGCTTGGCGACCTGCCTGTCCGGCTGCTCTCCGACGACCATCACGACAACGCGCATCGTTTCCATTCCTATGACGATTTCGAGGAAATGGAATTGCATTCCACCATTTTGATCGATAAGAAAGGCCGCGTGTACTGGGCTCGCAACGGTGGCGACCCCTTCACAGATATGGCGTTTCTGGTGAAACAACTGGAACGGATGAACGCCCCGAAAGTCCAGTGATAGGCGAGGCCGTGCATGTCGCCGCTCGAGTAGAGTCCGCGAAATAAATCGACAGTTCTGCAAGCGGCGAACGGCTCGGTTTGCTCCACAATTGTGGGGCGGACGCCCCCGCCCGCAAGCGACCCCAGGTCGCCGGAACCGCCAGTTTCAGACTCCTTTGGAGCGCGCGATCGCGGCGCGTTCGCGCGGCTGAAAGGCGGCTGCTCCACCCCGATGTTTTCGGTCGCCATCCTGTAGTAGCCTAATCCCATGCGGTACCTGACGTTGCTCCTGCTCGCCCTCCCTGCTTTTGCCGAGCCACTGCCGGTCATCCCGGTGGAACACCAACCCTTTGCGGCGCAAATCGCGCGGCTGCTGGAAGCTTTGGACCTTCTCGGCGCCCCCTTGCCCGCAGCGGAAACGGCGGAACTGCGGAGTTCGAACTCCGTCGAACGCATGCAGCAGATCCTCGATCCGCATGTTCTGGCCGCCATCGAAATCAACCCCGAGTCCCGGGTGAAAGCCATGGAAGGGCCCGCGACGCCGGAACTGGAGCAGCAAGGCTGGCGCATTTTCCTGATCAAGGTCAACAACCAGGCGGGCAGCACGCCAGTCCTGGCGGTCGACAGCCCCAACGCGGGCCGGCTCGCCAACACTCCCGAAGGGGCCATCGGTCGAAAGTTCCTGGACCTCGAAATGTTCAACAAGCAGCCTCTTCGCGCCCACCTCTCGGGGCTCGCCGTGGAGTATCGCATCCTCAGCCTCTTCTCCCGCGACGCCGGACAGCGCGAAGCCCGCCTCAACTTCGATGTCGGCCAGGGCTCGCAGGATCTCGGCTTCCGTAGTTCCGTCGACCTCCTTTTCCGCTGCAAGGCGGCAACTCAAGTGAAACTGCACGTGCAGGATTCCGACGACAAGCCGACCACGGCATCGTTCCTGATCCGCGACTCCCAGGCTCGTGTCTATCCTTCACAGGCCAAGCGGCTGGCGCCCGACTTTTTCTTTCAACCGCAGGTTTACCGCGCGGACGGCGAAGCGCTCGCGCTGCCGCCGGGAGGCTACACCGTCGAGTACACGCGCGGTCCCGAGTACCTTAAGACGACCCGCAAGATCCAGGTGGGCGAACAGCCCATGACGCTCGACTTCCACCTGGATCGCTGGATCGATCCCGCCGCCCGCGGCTGGTACTCGGGAGACCACCACGTCCACGCTGCCGGCTGCTCACATTACGAGAAGCCCAGCGAGGGCGTTTATCCGGAAGACATGATCCGCCACATCGTAGGCGAAGACCTGAAGCGCGGCGCCGTGTTGACCTGGGGGCCCGGCTGGTATTTCCAGAAAACTTTCTTCGAGGGATCAGACAATAAATTCTCGACGCTCGCCAACCTGATGCGCTACGACGTGGAAGTTTCCGGCTTTCCGTCCAGCCACACCGGGCACATCGTGCTGCTGGGATTGCAGCAGGAAGATTATCCCGACACCAAGCGCATCGAGGACTGGCCGAGCTGGGGCGTTCCGATCTTCCGCTGGGCCCGCAAACAGGGTGCGGTAGTGGGATATGCGCACTCCGGCTGGGGTCTCGCTATTAAGAAGGAGGCGCTCCCCAGCGATGAACTCCCGCCGTTCGACGGCATCGGCGCCAACGAGTATATCGTCAGCGTGACCGAAGGGTTGCCCGACTTCATCTCCACGGTCGACACGCCCTACGCCTGGGAACTCAACATCTGGTATCACACGTTGAATGCCGGATATCGCACCCGCATCAGCGGCGAAACCGATTTTCCTTGCATCTACGACGCCAAGGTTGGTCTGGGCCGCAGCTATGTTCGCCAGAAGTCGTCAAACGCGACCTATGACGATTGGATCCACGGCATCCGTGAAGGACGGGCCTACGTGTCGGACGGTAAGAGCCATTTGATGGACTTCAAGGTCAACAGCGCGGTCATGGGTGAGGGAGCAAGCGAAGTGCAGTTGGAAAAGCCCGGGAAGGTCCACATCACTGCCGATGTGGCTGCATTTCTGGATGAAAAGCCCGACGCAGCCATCCGCGGTCTACGCTACGACGAAAAACCCTATTGGAATATAGAACGGTCCCGCATCGGAGATACCCGGCGTGTGCCGGTGGAACTGATCGTCAACGGCCAGGCCGTAGCTCGCAAGGAGATCGAGGCCGACGGACAGATTCGTCCCATCGAATTCGACTACGACATTCAGAAGAGCAGTTGGGTGGCGCTGCGAATTCTGCCCTCGTCGCACACCAATCCGATCTGGGTGGTAACCGGAGGCAAGCCTGTCCGCGCCTCGAAGGAAAGCCTGGAGTGGTGCATCCGCGCGGTGGACCAGTGCTGGCAGCAGAAGATGAATCATATACGCATGACCGAGCAGGGCGAGGCGTCCCGAGCCTACCAGGCGGCAAAAGCCGAGTACCAGAAGCGTCTCGCGGAAGTGGAGTAGCCACACGTAACGATCACCACCTCTTGCCCCCATTCACCCGTTTCTCCTCAACCACTTAGCGACATATGGGGCCGGAAATCCCGATCGCGCCTGCTATGAAGAAAGTAGAAGAGGTGTAGCAACGCCTCTCCAATACGTCTTCGGGAATTCATATGAGCGAACACCTTCAACAGATGCAGCGGCTCCAGCAGGCAGGCACTCTCGCCGGCGGAATCGCCCATGGCTTAAATAATGAGCTCACTCTCATCCTGGGCAATATCGAACTCGCCCTGGATCAATTGCCCGCGGGTTACGACGTGTGCGATTCGCTGGAACACGCTAGGTCCGCCGCCAGCCGTTGCGCTGACATGTCCCGGCAGCTTCTCTCGGTCAGCCGGGATCGGCGCACGGACATGACCAAAATGGACGTGGCTGCCTCTGTCATCGAGGCGGGCAAGCTGCTCGAATACATGAAGCCGCCAAAAATCCGCGTGACCGCCGAAACCGAGATCGGACTGTTCATCCAGGGAAATGCGAATCAGATCCGCCAAGCTCTGCTTGAACTCGGGGCCAACGCTTTCCACGCCATGGGACAAGGCGGCGAGCTCCAAATCCGGGCTTCGCGCCATGAAGGCAGCATCGACATCGCCGTCCGCGATACCGGTTGCGGAATGACGCCCTCGCAGCAGAAGCGCATTTTCGACGGACCCAGCGGCTTAGGGCTCTCCACGGTTCAGTCGATCATCAGCGACCATGATGGGCTGGTCGGGGTAGAAAGCCGATTCGGCCAGGGAACCATCTTCATTATGAATTTTCCCGCCTGGCAGCCTGCAGCGGAAGAGGTACCCAAGGCCACTGAACAGTAGTCACCGCGAAAGGGCTACTACGTAGCCGGCAGACCACGAAAAACGATGGTCTGCCTATAGTAGGTCCGAAGGGAAAAATCTAGATTCAGATTAGGTGGTTGGTTTTGGCCTGGTGGTGGCAGAAGTACGTGAGATGTTTCTTTTCCCGTGCATTTCTGATAAACCACTAGTCGGGCAGGCGGCCCGCTGCTACGAATTTGGTCTGCTAACAACCCGATGTTTTGTGGGGTGTTTCGAGCAGCGGGACGCCTTGGTTCCGAGACGAATACTCAGATGACGTCTGGTTCCAGACTCCACTATAGGCCTTTCGATGGAACCAAGCCAGCCTGTCCTGATGTTTCGATAGGAGGTTTCACCTTTATGTCCGATATGACGTCTGTATCATCCCCCGAACCGGATTGGGCTGCCTTTGTCGCTATCGATTGGGCGGACCGAGAGCATAGCTGGAAGCTATGTTTAGCCGGGTCTGAGAAGTACGAGGACGGCACCATGGAGAATACTCCCGAGGCCCTTGTCGATTGGGCCACCAAGTTGCGCGATCGCTTCGGCGGGCGGCCAGTGGCCGTTAGCCTGGAACAATCGCGGGGGCCGCTCACTTATGCCTTGGGCAAGTTTCCGTATCTGATTATTTACCCGATTCCTTCCACCACGGCCGCTCGCTACCGGCAGGCCTTCTTTCCTTCTGGTTCCAAAGACGATCCCGGCGATACCGCGCTGCTGCTTGAGATTCTCCTCCACCATCGCGATCGTCTGCGCCGCCTGGAGCCCGACACGGTCGAAACCCGTCTGCTGCAGATGCTGGTCGAAGAACGCCGAAAGCTGGTAGACGAACGCACCCGCCTCGGTAACCAGCTCACCGCCTGGTTGAAGATGTATTTCCCGCAAGCCTTGGACTTGGTTGATAAAATCATTTCGCCGATGGCTTGCGACCTGCTGGAGCGCTGGCCCAGCCTGGAGCAACTGCAAGGATTGAATCCGTCCAAGCTGAACAAATTCTTCGTCGACCACAACTGTCGTTCCGCAAAACGGATTCAAGAACGGATCAACACTATTTACCAGGCCACGCGCGCCGTAGAGGATGCCGCCTTAGTGGAGGCCGGCTCCAGGGCCGTCAAGACATTGGTTAAGTTGATCCAAACACTCAATTTATCCATAGAGACTTTTGACCAGCGCATTGAGGTGGTATCCAGCCACCATGCAGAGGCAGGGCTATTCAATCACGTGCCCGGAGCTGGGCCCGCTTTGCGGCCGCGCCTGATTGTCGCCTTCGGCACCCGCCGCGAACGCTTCACCTGTGCCTCGGAGGTTGAGAACTATTCGGGGATTGCCCCCGTGACCAAACAGAGCGGCCGCAGCAAATCCGTGCACTTCCGCCGCGCTTGCCCCAAATTTCTCCGCCAAACCTTTCACGAGCATGCCGCACATTCGATCCCCAAGTGCCCCTGGGCAAACGCTTACTACCAGCACTTGCGCGACACGGGTGTGGACCACCACGCCGCGGTTCGCTCCCTGGCTTTCAAATGGATACGTGTTCTTTATGCCTGCTGGCGAGACAGTAAACCCTACGACGACGCAATCTACACCCAAGCCCTGGAAAGACACCACTCTCCCCTCGCGGGACTCCTCTCCATGTCCAGTAAAAAAACACCCCGGCCCCCAAAAAAATTTCAACAGAAAGCCTTGACGGAATAGCTCAGATGACCCCACGGCATCCAAGGCTTACTTCGCTTCGATAATAAACGTCGGGGCAATGCCGGCCGAACTGGAGAATCCACTACCGCCGGAGACGTAACTGGAGCAGCCCGCCACTTTTCCAAGGAACGCTTGCGGATGGACATCCACCTGCATCTCCTTGAATTCGAGATGTCCGTAACTGAACAGCGGAAAAACCGACTTCACCGGTTCGACGCGCTCCTGCACCACATAAGGTGAGCGTTGCGCCTGACGCACCGCGCGCTCCCACTGGATCTGATCGTTTTCCCAGCCGAAGAAGCTGGGCTCGTCGCTGATATCGTCGTTCGGCTTCAGTACCAGCCGCTCCCGGTTCTTGAGGATGAAATCGATCAGATCGACCTGGGCCTCGTTGTACATCGTGCGGCCCGGCTTTACCAGTCGCGTCCAAGGCACGTAGTCGCGAATCGCCTTGCGCTCCGTCGCTGGAAACTTGGCGGTCAACGCTTCGTCCGTCAGCAGCGCGAACATCGCCTTCTTTTGCGCCAGTTCCGAACGGAAGCTATTAATGATGCAAACCGCATGGTCCTTGTAGGCCTGGACCAGGGGATGAGACAGATCGAAGCGAACCAGGAACTCCTGGATGCTGATCCGGCGATAGATCAGATTGATCTCGAAACTCCCGGCCTTCAGGATCCTGTTCTTATATTCCAGTTGATCCGGAGCCACCAGCTCACACGCGTACCCTTCCTTGCGGAAGTAGTCGCGGATGAGTTCGTATTCGCTTGATCCGCCGTTGGCCGGACGGAATTCCAGAATCGCGATGTTGGGCTTATTGGGTCCGCCGCTAAACTGCTTGTACGCTTTGAGAAGCGCTCCCAGGAACGGCTTCTTCCCACCTACGCGCGTCAGATTGTACTTACGCCGAAACTCCTTCACCGGGGGGCTGTCGTAGAAAATGTTAGACAAGCCTTCGGCATAGGCCAAACCCGCAGGCGACCCGGCGTTGTACTGCACTACGCGCATGGTGCCATTATGGATCTGGAGATCCAGCTTGGAAGCGACTTCGGGAATCTGGTAACCCGGATCGATCGCCGCCAGCATCTTCTCGGCAGGAAGAAGTTCCATCCTGGCAATAAGTTGCGGAGATGCCAACACCATTTGCAGCATGCGATCCATGGCCGACAGGAGGCTTTCACCGCCTTTGACCAGATTGTCATATTGGCGTTGGGTAACGAAATTAGGTCGCAGGAAGGGACACATCATGCGTCCACCCGAAGACAGGTGTTCGGTCTCCATGCGGTCCTGCAAGGTCTTTACCCAAGAGAGGTTCTTGTAGGGCTCCGCTTCCAGGATCTTATGATAGCGGGAAATGGCCTCGTCTAACTGGGACATTAAAATTTAACCGTTTCTACCCGCAGTATCGCATAATAACTTCGGTTTGCGAAAGCTTCCGTAGCGAGTTTTTCCCCTAACCAGCTGAAAACACTACAATTATTGTATTAGGGAAAAGTTAGTGAACTCTTGCAAACGGCATCCAAATTGCTAGGAACTTCGGCCCCGGACTTTACGTCGGCCCCTACCAGTTCGCCCGCGTCCCATCGCCCAAAAACATCTCCTCATCCTCCCTCCACACCACTCCGGTCCGGGCCGCGCGCTGCACTTCGGACCAGTTGATTCTCACCCCTAATCCCGGTAGCTCCGGAACCGGCAAATGCCCGTCTCCATCCAGTTCGAACCGCGGCCAGTCGCTCTCCTCCACAAAACGGAGCCACGGATCCACTTCACCGGTCGCTCCGCTCGCGTTATAGTGAATCCCTTTCGACCATTCCAGAATCCACCCCGCGCGCGACTGCACCACTACCTGTAGACAGGCCATGAACGCGATAGGCGACAGCGGACAGTGCGGTGCGAACGCAATCCCGTTGGCCTCGGCGAGTGCCGCAATCTCGGCACAATTGGAAATTCCGCCGGCATGCACCAGGTCCGGCTGCAGAATGTGAGCCGCTTTGCGGGCAACGACGTCCGAGAATTCGGCCACGGTGCACATGCGCTCGCCGGTCGCGATGGGAACATGCGTCAGGGCCGCGATCTCCGGCAGCCAGCGGTTGTAATCCGGCCGCACCGGTTCCTCGTAGAACAGCGGACGGGAGAACTCCAGTTCCCGTACCAGCCGCCGCGCCATCGGGACATTGCATCGCCCGTGGAAATCGAGGGCCACGTCCACCTCGGGACCTACCGCGTCGCGCACGGCACGAGCCCTCGCGACGGCCGTCGCGATCCCGCCGTACGTGTCGATGGCAGCAAGCGGCGGGCAAGCGTTCATTTTGATCGCCCGCGCGCCCTCGCTCACCACGCGAGCAGCCTCGTCCGCCGCGGCCTGGGCCGAATTGTTGTTGCCGCCGGCCCAGCGATACACTTTCACCTTGTCGCGCACCTTGCCGCCCAGCAAACTGTATACAGGCAGGCCGAGAGTCTTGCCGTGAAGATCCCAGAGCGCCATTTCGATGCCACCGAGGGCGGACATGAAGTGTGCGCCGCCGTGATAGAAAGACTGATCGTAGCGGCCGCGCACCAGTCGCTTGATATCGGTCGCATTCTGTCCGATAAAACTTTCCGCCATCTCCCGGACGGCGGCTTCGGAGGCGCCGAGCTGCCCTTCGACGGTGAATTCGCCGAAGCCTTCCAACCCGCTCGAAGTAACCACCCGCAGCAGCCCCCAGCGGGGCGGGACCTGAGCCGTTTCGATGCGTTCAATTTTCATGGGCTTGTTAACCTTCAGAAACATCCCATTCTAAGCACGAACAGCTTACGATTGAGAAAGCATGCTCGCGCGTCTACTGCTCGCCACTGCGATTCCAGCTCTCCTGCTGGCGCAGAACCCCTCGCCGCTCCCCCCGCACTCGGGCTTCGAACCACCGGCCGCGGAGAAAGCGGCGTCGATCACCGCCAGCACCCAAGCCGCGCCCAAAGACTTCCTGACCGTCGCCGAGTCCAGCAATTTCAAGGAAACCGGCCGTTACGCCGAATCGCTCGCGCTGTATCGCAAGTTCGCAGCCGGCTCTCCCTTCGCGAAACTGGTGACCCTCGGAACCACGCCCGAAGGCCGCGAAATCGTGATGCTCATCGTCTCGAAAGACAAAGCCTTCACTCCCCAGGCTGCCGCTAAAACCGGTAAGCCGATTGTCCTGATCCAGAATGGCATCCACGCCGGCGAAATTGCGGGAAAAGACGCGACCGCCATGCTGCTGCGAGACATCCTCGTCACCAAGCGCCTCGCCCCGCTGCTCGACGGAGCGATCATCCTCGCCATTCCCGTCTTCAATGTCGACGGCCATGAGCGCTTCTCGCCGTATAACCGGATCAACCAGAACGGCCCTGCAGAAATGGGCTGGCGCGCCACCTCCCAACGCCTGAATCTGAACCGCGATTACGTCAAAGCCGAGGCGCCCGAGATGCGTGCGTGGCTCGCCATGTACACCAAATGGCTGCCCGATCTCCTGATCGATAACCACGTCACCGACGGCGAGGATCACCAGTACGACGTAACCTACGACATGCCGACCGGCCCGGACGTGGCTCCTGCGGTAGCCGAGTGGTCGCGCGAAAAGTTCCTGCCCAAACTGCTGGAGAAGATGGAATCCGACGGCCATGTGGTCGCTCCGTATGGAGCCTACCAGGGCGATCGCACCGGCTATCGCGGAACCACCTTTCAGCCGCGCTACTCCAACGGGTATGCCGCGATTCAGAACCGCGCCGGACTGCTGGTCGAGACCCATAGCTTGAAAACGTTCCGCACCCGCATCTGGGCGCACTACGACCTGATGCAGCACGCGCTTGAACTGGCAGGAATCGAAGGCCGTGCGTTACGCAACGCCGTGATGCAGGCCGATCGCGATGTGGCCGGGATGGCCGGCAGCGAAATCAGAATTCATCTCGATGGCGTCATCGGCAAGGAAGGTGTGGCGTTCGACTACAAAGGCGTCGGACAACAACAGCAGTTGAGCCCTCTGACCCACGGCTTCTACACCGTCTACTTCAACGCTCCGATCAACACCTCGACCATGCTCTACTCCCAGGTCGAGACCACCGTTGCGGAAACATCTCCGGTGGCCTACGTGATCCCGCGACAGTGGACCGTACTGATCGATCTGCTTCACCTCCACGGCGTCCAGACCGAGACGTTGGATCACGATCTGCAACTCACCGCTACGGCCACCCGTCTGCTCGATCCCAAATGGGCCGAGCGTCCATTTGAAGGACACCATCGGGTGGAATTCCGCGCCGAGCGTCACCAGGAGCCGCACACCTTCCCCACAGGTTCGATCCTGGTGAGGATGGACCAGCGCGCTGCGCGAGTCGTGCTCAATATATTGGAGCCCGACGCGCCGGATTCCGCGGTGCGGTGGGGTTTTCTCGACGCCATTTTCGAACAGAAGGAGTATGCCTCTCCCTATATCCTCGAGCCACTCGCCCAGAGCATGAATCTCAAGCGGGAAGAACTGCGCATGGCGTACGAAAAACGTCTCCGCGAGGACCCGTCATTTGCCGCCGACTCCGCGGCGCGCCTGCGCTGGTGGTACGAACGCTCGCCATACAGGGAGCAGGATCTGCAGCTCTATCCCGTCTTCAGACTGTCCGAAGCCCCGCTGAAGCCTGCTACAAAAGCACACCGTTCAGCAAAGTAAGAATTGGCACGCGACCACAGGCGCGCTCTCGTCTGGAGTAAAGAAATGCGGCTGTCGCCGCACGCCCTCACCCCGCCTCGAGCGCCCTCTCGATCGCCTGTAAAGACTGCTCTTGCGGCACATCGTTCACCACCATAACCTCGCCGATCCGCGTGGGCAGAACGAAGTGAATCCGGCTCTGCACCGTCTTCTTGTCCGCGGCCAGACGTCTGTGCAAGTTCACCGCGGGAATGCCTTCGACCGAAGGAATTGGCCCGTACGCATCGATGCAGGCCAGAATCCGATCCCGCACCGCGTTGTCGATCATGTGGCGGATATTTCCCAGCCATACCGCAGCCTTCATGCCCCACGCAACCGCTTCTCCGTGAAGAAAACGCGTGTACCCGGTTTCCGCTTCGAGGGTGTGACCGAAGGTATGTCCGAAATTCAAAATCTTGCGCAAGTCGCTCTCGCGCTCATCGGCTGAGACCACTTCCGCTTTAATCCGCACGGAATCGACGATCATCTGATCGACGGCGTCGGGTTGCATGGCCAGCACATCGTTGCGCCGCTGTTCGAAAAGCTGGAACAATGACGGGCTGCGGATGATGCCGTGCTTGATCACCTCGTAGAGTCCGGCGCGGTATTCCCGTTCCGGCAGCGTATCGAGCACCGAAGGATCGATCAGCACGGCGAGCGGCTGATGGAAGCTGCCAATCAGATTCTTGCCGCTGACCAGGTTGGTCCCGGTCTTCCCTCCGATCGCGGCGTCCACCTGGGCAAGAAGAGTCGTCGGAATCTGGATCACCGGAACGCCGCGCATAAAAATCGCCGCCAGAAACCCGCCCATATCGGTCACGATCCCGCCCCCGACGGCCAGCACGATACTCGACCGGTCCGCGCCCAGCCGCACCATCTCCTCCGCCGCCGCTTCCAGGGGAGCGAGCCTCTTGTGATCTTCCCCGCCCGGCAGCAGAATACGTTCAAAGCTACGTCCGTTCAACCCCTCGGTCAATTGCGCACCCACGAACCGCCAGACGTCGGCCGTGGTGACGATGAATATTTTGGCCTTGCCCGCCGGCAGATAACGAGCGGCCGACTGAAGCAGCCCGCGTTCCACGACGGCGGAGTAATTCTCCTGAGGAGTCGAAATCCCGAATGATGGCATGAATTATCTTTCTACCATGCCGGCTAAAGTGTCACAGCTATAGACTGTCCTCGCGCGACGATGGAACCAGCTTCTCTTCCCTTCCACCATCATGACCAGCAGCGGAGAATTGCCGGCGTAACCACAAACCCGCCTGCCGACGTTCCTGTAAATCCGCATCTCCGGATACGGCGGCACGTTCAACTCGCCGTAAGACCAGTCGTCGACGTTCAGCGTGTCCACCTTCGAGTCGTTCTCCGCGATCAGTTCCTGCAGGGCATCGGGCATCTGACCGGCCACCGGGTCGGCCATGTAGATGATGGCCTTTCTCTGGTTGCCGGAATAAAGAGCGAACGAAAGATAGCTGTCCCAAAGGTCCACCAGGCTCAATGCGGGCATAATTCCAAACAGCACCAGGACCAGCTTTTGAAACCGCCGCTTTCTTCCCCAAAGCACGTCGCGCATGCCCACTTCGGGAGTCCGCCAGAAGAGCAGAATCACCAGCGAGCACATGGCCAGGTTCCACGGCCACACGACACGGTTCAAGTTATGTCCGAGCGGTCCGATGCTGGCCAGAATGAAAACATGCATCGCGACCGCCATCCCCACCGCGGCATTGCGAAACGGGCGCGTCAGGAGTCCGATGCCGATCGCCGATTCTATTAAAGGCGCGGCCAATGCCGGCAGAAAGCTTGCCATCGGGCCGACCATCCAGCCAAAGGTCTCATGGATGAACCCGGGATTGATTTTCTGGATGCCGCTCCAAAAATAGATGCAAGCCACAATCAGCCGGCAACTGTCGAGCGCAGCATTGCTTCTGTCGGCCGGAAACAGACCGATCGCGAAAAGCATGAACACATATTGATAAAACCAGGGCTGCCAGCGCGATTGATCGAAGCAGGCGTAAATCAGAGCCAGAGCCACAAATCCAAATATAAAAATCTCCGGGCGAGGTGCCGCGACAGTCAGCACCAAAAGCAAGATCATCGCGCCAAACAAAAGATAGTTGATTGGAAAAGGAAGCAGCCCGAAACCGGGAACCACGGGAGTCACTGGATACATCCGGGACCCCACCCACAAATGAAAAGAAAGCAGCAGGCCGGCGATCAAACCAACACCGATCGTAGTCTTGACCCAAAAGAATCGCGAACGCCAATTCATCCGGTTTTATTCGTGTTCATTCGTGTTCATTCGTGGCCCAATGTTTTCCTATCTCAACCCCTCAATGGTGTGCAGCTCTTCGAGTTGTTGAGGAACCGAGTAAACGTAATTCTTCCCGTCAGCCGACACGCGGAGCGTATTGATCCCCCGCAGACCAGCGCGGTCGACCGGCTCGATCTTCAGCAGCGGCTCCCGCTTCCCGGTCTTCCAATCAAGCCTCTCCACCTCGAACGGTGTCCGCGACCCGTTGAACACATATAAATCGCGACCGTCCGCACTCCAACCCGCGATCCCCGCGCCGGGCAGCAATCCGGGGATTACCTGTGCAGGACCTCCCTTCACCGGATACAACAGCACCTTCCCGCCCGAAGTCCCGATCACGTACTCTCCATTCAGCACCGGACCGAAACCGGTCGCCCGCGCAGTTTCGGGTGTGATGGGACGCGGGGGCTCCCCGTTCAGTCCCACCAGATAATAACGCTGTCCCTTTCCCGGCTCGCTGCCGCGAAACCAGATGGTCTTGCCATCGCTCAAAAGGCCGGCGCGATACAGCGTGTACCCTTTGACCTGAATTACCCTCGGCTGACCCGCATGCACCGGATAAATCTCGATCGCGCTCTCGATATGGGAGACCACCGACGCGCCATCCGGCGAGAGCGACGGGTAATGTCCCTCACCGAGAAGCACCGGCAGCGCCCCACTCGTCTCGCGAATGTAGATGAGGGCCGACGAGCCTGCACCTTCGGCGGTCTCGGAAAACGTAATGTTCTTGCTGTCCGCCGACAGGCTTTCCACTAAAGACCAGTCCAGCCACGACAAGTCCTTTTCGCTCTCCGGCCCGGCGCCGTTCCCTTCACCGTGAAAGATGAGTTTCATCCGTCGTTCATCATTCGCCGCCAGCACGCGGCCGTCCCGCGAAATGTCGAAAAGGATGATCGGTTTGGCTTGCGAATAGACGACGCGCTCCCGACCCTTCAGCGTCACCGCGCGAAGTTCCAGCCGGGCCCCCTGCGTCGCGGCCGTGAACCAGATTTCGTTCCCCTGGGGTCGCCACGCCAGTCCATCGGAGGCGGCATAGCGCGCACTGAGGACCCGCTTGTTGCCTTTCCGATCCACCACCGTGACCACGCCCGAGTTGTTCTCCACCGAATGATCGAGAAATGCGACCTGGTCACCCGCGGGCGAAATCCTGGGTTGGGAAATGTAGCCTGCCGTGCGGTATAAGACCGTCCCTACCGGATACTCCAACTGGAATCCCCGATCCGTCATGCGCACGATGGCCATTTCGTTGCTGGCCGACCAATCGACAAAAGCAATTTTCTCGTCGATATCGCGCAGCGCACCTCCGGAATACGGCACGACCGTCAGCGCACCGGTCGGCGCGTAGAAGTTTCCCATGAGGGTATTCTTGAGGAGCGCCAGTTCTCCTTTGGGCGACACGCCGCGCAACTCCGCATCCCGAAAGCCCAGCGACCTCGACCCCGGAACGTCCGCGCGCGCGATATAAACATCGCTCTCGCCGTCTTCCCACCTCGCGGAATAAATCACGCTCGCGCCGTCGGGTGTGAAGCGGGCACCGTGAATCATCCCCCGGCTGAAAGTCAGACGGTGGAAGACCAGCGGCGGCGCCGCGCGAACCCGGTAGAGCAAAAGCGCGGCACACACCAGTGCGAGCACGCCCGCCAGCGCCCACGGGAGCCACTTGAAACTCCGCCTGGCGGGGATCGCGGGCCGCGCTGAACTGTCCTGCTGGGTCATCGATTCCAGATCGAACGCCAGGTCGCGGGCCGCCTGAAAACGCTCGCCGGGATTCTTCTCCAGGCAGTGCCGGATGGTGCGTTGGAGCGCGGGCGGCATTTTCTCTTCGAACACCGGATCGTCCTTGAGCACCGCGCTCATACGGTCGGCGTCAGTACGGCCGTCGAACGCCTTCTGGCCGGTCACCATCTCATACATCACGCAACCCAGGCTGAAGATATCGGAGCGGTGATCGATCGCTTCGCCGCGCACCTGTTCCGGCGACATGTAGGGGGCGGTGCCCATCACCATGCCGGGCGTCGAAACCACCGTGATAGTGTCATCGTTGGGCGCGCCCACGGTGGGCGCGACTTTAGCCAGGCCGAAATCCAGAATCTTCACGTGGCCGTCGTTGGTGATGAAGATGTTTTCCGGCTTCACGTCGCGGTGCGTGATCGCGCGACCGTGCGCCGCGGCCAGTCCCAATGCGATCTGCCGTGCATAGTCGATGGTTTTCCACGCCGGCAGACTGCCATTGCGCAGCCGGCCGCGCAGGGTATCGCCCTCGAGCAGTTCCGAGACCAGGTAGGGAGACTGCTCGTGCAATCCCACGTCGTAGACGACGAGAATGTTGGGATCGTTCATCGCGCTGGACGCCTGGGCCTCCTGCTGGAATCGCCGGACACGTTCGCTATCCCCGCCGAACGCTTCGCTCATGATCTTCAACGCGACGTCGCGGTTCAAGCGCGAATCACGAGCGCGATAAACCGCACCCATCCCTCCCGCGCCAATGAACGACACGATCTGGTAGGGCCCGATCCGGGTTCCGGGTGCAAGTGGCATGAGTGGGAGCACATCGATTTTAGCATTGCCCCGTACGGCGGATGTCCTCGCCTCCCGGCCCAGCCGGCCAGGCGTCAGGCCCGTCGAGTGGCGGCGTCCGGTTCCTCCAACCCGGCCCCACGCGCCGACACCTTCACCAGGCTCGACCAGTCCATCGACTCCTGACCATGTGCCATCGCGTCGAGGAGTTGGTCGCGGACCAGACTGGCCAGGGGCATCGGGGAAACGCATTCCTCCGCCGTCTCCAGCACCAGCCGGACATCCTTCAATCCCAACCGCAGCGCAAATCCGGCCGGCTCGAACCTCTGATCGGCTGCCATACTCCCATAGTTCGCATACACCGGAGAAGCAAAAAATGCATTCATCACCTCCAGAAAAAGATGCGGATCGACCTTCGCCTTGCGCAGTGTAGCGAAGGCTTCGCCGAACGCCTCCAGCATGCTGGCGATCATGAAATTGCCGCAGAGCTTGACAGCGTTAGCCTGCCACGGTTCTGTGCCGGCCACAAAAATTGCGCGGCCAATCGCGTCGAATAGGGGACGGCAGCGTTCCACCAGCGCCGGCTGGCCTGCAGTCACGACGAGCAACTTCTTCGCCTCGGCTGCGTCGGGCCGTCCAAAAACCGGAGCCGCTATCGTGGCCTCATGCGCCGCAGCCAGCCGCCTCGCAAGAGCCGTGCTCATGGTGGTGCTCGAAACATGGATGGTCTCCGGCTTCATCCCGGACAGCAAGCCTGCATGGCCATAGAAGACCGCCTCGACCGCATGGTCGTCCGCGAGCATGGTGACCACGGCCTCGCAATTGCGGCAGGCCTCCGCGGGCGAGTCGGCCACGCGCGCGCCACAGGCCGCAGCCTTCTCGCGGCTGCGATTGAAAACGGTCAGATCGTGTCCGGCGCGAAGCAGATTACGCGCCATGGCCAAGCCCATATTTCCCAGTCCGACGAATGCGATTTTCATAATTCTCAGGATACTCGCTGGCATGGCAGTCTCAAGGCCTTAAGAGAGCACCGATCGGAAGGCTTACTGACCGGCCGCATAGATGACCTCCATACGGGGATAGCTAAGCTCCGATGCCGGCGCCAACCACGGCTCCGATTCCCGCGAAAACCCCACCGGGTTCGTCGCGCGAGGGGCAGGGCCCGATAGATCGTCCGCAATCGCCTCCCAAGGCCCCGAACAACGCAGTCTTGCCCCGGCTACAGTTCTGTACCGGCTAACCTTCTGCACATCTTTTGCCGGAATGTCAGAGTTATATCAGAGTTTATAGATGATGTTCCGCCGGGCACAGGCAGGTCGTTCATTGCCAACCTTCATGGCCCGGCGGCACAAGACGCCGTTAATGTAGCCTGAGCCCCGGCAGCAACTTGTGTACCCCGTCCGCGACCCGGCGCGTTCTACTTTCCGCCTGCGCACCCGGTTGGAATGAAGAGTTCGCGCCGGCAGACGTCGCCGCGACCGGAGTGGCCAGGTAACCGTGAATGTCACCGTTGCTGGTAGAAGCGATGCCGATGATCTGGCCGCGGGAATTGATAGAGCAGCCGGTCCACAGAAATAGCGACGAATCGGCGGGAATAAGCGCGTTGAGATCGGCCATCACGCCGCCCTGCCAGATAAACGCGCGAGGGTTGAACTGGTCGTCTAAGGAGACGCCAAGCACCACTCCGGCATCATTGATGGCGAGCCCCGCGCTGGCAACATCCCCGGGCAGGGTGCCGAGGTCTTGGATGCCCGCGGACTTGGTCCACAAGAAAGCATGAAAGGTCTTGTCGCCCGGCAAATCCGAAGCGCCAACTACCTGCCCGTTGTTGTTCAGGTTTTTGGCGAAGATGCCGTTCCCGTGGCCGGTCCCGCCGAGGTTTCCGAGATCGGTCATCCCGCCGTTGTCCCACAACAAGGCGTGAAGAGGCTGCAGATTGTTGCCCCAGATCGGATTGTAAGCTGCGCAGGACCCGGAGCCGCCGGCCGCTTGGCCGTTCTCATTGACAGCCCAGGCGAGACCCTCCTGGTCGCCGGCCACTGTCGCGAGTTGCTGCGCAGTGCCATTGGTCCATAGAACCGGCTTGAATTGGTATTTCTGCGGAGCCGGACAGCTGGGGTCCCACGCCGCATTTTCGGCGAAGCCAACCGCTTGTCCCCGGCTGTTGACCATATTGGCGGTTCCATTCCTTCCACCGAGAGTGGGGAGCGGAGACATTAAGCCGAATTGCCAGATGAACGGCAGGCAAACCAGATGAGTGCCGTTTCCGCAAAAATCTTCGCCGTACGGTTCGGGCTCGGACGCTTCCGAAAAGCCCACCACCTGAGCCCGCACGTTAACCCCGAGAGCCATGCTGTTGGGCCCTCCGAATCCACTTGCGCCGATGTCGGTTTCGAGCCCGCCGTACCAAAACACTGCATGGTACGCGCCGCTTGTGACCGCGGCGGACCCGCTAACCAATCCGTTATTGGTGACAAAGAAGGGTTGACCCGCGGGACCTACGACGCCGAGATCAGTGATATTATAATGTGCCGGTTGGGCCGTCACGTTTTGCGAATAGAAGGCGAAGGCCGCAAGAACACCGATAAGCTGCGAACGAACCATAACCTTTTTCATACAGGAGTCTCCTTTTGGTTGATCGATCAGGTGGCCATCGGCTCACCTGCCCCGAATAAGGAATCGCAGTCCCCAAAGTTACAGGAGTTGGCGTAGAAAGCTAAAATAGCCAGTGCGACGGTTCCCCAATGCCGAACTGCCCTAACTGCGGAACGGAACTCGGTTCCGCCGATCCTGCGGGACTGTGCCCCCAGTGCCTCATAAAGGGTGCGTTCGATAGTTCGCTTGGCGGGGATAAATCGCCAACCGAGACCATCGATACCGCACCTTCTGCTGCTGACGACGATTTCGGCCGCTATAGCATCATTCGAACTCTTGGCGAAGGCGGGATGGGCACCGTTTACCTGGCCGAACAGCGCGAACCGATTCGGCGTCAGGTGGCCCTCAAGGTTGTGAAACTCGGGATGGACACGAGCCAGGTGCTCGCGCGTTTTGCCAACGAGCGGCAGGCGTTGGCCGTCATGGAACATCCCCACATCGCGCGCTTTTTCGATGCGGGCGCTACGCCGAGAGGCCGGCCTTACTTCGTGATGGAGTACATCGAAGGCGTACCCATCACCTCATACTGCGATCGCCAGCGGCTGACCATCCGGCAGCGGCTGGAACTCTTCCTCGCCGTCTGCCATGCGGTTCAACATGCCCACCAGAAGGGCGTGATCCATCGGGACCTCAAGCCCTCGAATGTGCTGGTGGCGGAATCCGAGGGCGCGCCCGTTCCGAAAGTCATCGATTTCGGGATTGCCAAAGCCACGGATCAGTGGGCCGTTCAGAACACTCTGCTCACCGAATTCGGGCAGATGGTAGGCACGCCGGAATACGCCAGTCCCGAGCAGGCCGAGTTGACTACCAGCGATGTGGGCGAGAGTTCCGATGTGTATTCGCTGGGCGTGCTCTTATACGAACTCCTGGTGGGCACGGTGCCTTTCGATACGGCGAGAATGCGCCAGGCGGGCTTGGCGGAAATGCTGCGCATTATCCGGGAAGAGGAGGCTCCGCCGCTATCTCGAAGGTTGAGCGCCACGGGTACGGCGGCTGACATCGCGGAGCGTCGCCGGACGGACGCGGGATCCTTGCGCCGGCTGGTGGATGGCGACCTGAAGTGGATCGCGATGAAGGCTTTGGAAAAAGCGCGGGAACGCCGCTACGCTTCGGTAGCGGACCTCGCCGCCGACATTCAGAGATACCTGGACAACCGGCCCGTGCTGGCCTCGCCGCCTGACCGCCTGTACCGGACGCGCAAGTTTCTTCGCCGGCACAGACCGGCGGTCTTCAACGCAGCCGCGGGACTCGCATGCATCCTGTTGGGCGGATTTGCGGTCTGGTTGCTTGCGCATCGCGATTCTCCGCCGAAACTCGATTCCACCGGGAAGCGCTCCATTGTCCTCGCTGATTTTGCGAACACTACCGGCGATCCGTCATTGGCAGGAACGCTTCGCCAGAAGATATCGGCGCAACTGGGAAAGTCGCCCAATTTAAGTGTGCTTTCCGATATGCGCATGAGCCAGACCCTGCGCCTGATGGTCCGGCCGGCGGACACGAAATTCACTCCGGATGTTGCTGCCGAAATCTGCGAGCGGACATACAGCGTAGCAGTCGTCGAAGGGTCGATCGGCCGCTTGGGCACTCGGTACCAGTTGAGCCTGCGCGCCAGGAATTGCCGGACTGGAGATATTCTGGACGAAGAACAGGCATCGGCAGCCACCACGGAGAATGTGCTCCAGGTGCTGGAGCAAATGGTAAACCAGCTTCAAAACCGGGCGGGCGAATCGCTCGCGCGGATGGTCCAGGAGCCCGCTCTACCGATCGAGGTAACTACTTCGTCACTGGAGGCCTGGAGGTCCTACAAGGCGGCGCTGAAGGCTGCCGTTCACGAGTCGAGACACACGGAGGCAATCTCGCTGGCGAAGCGGGCTGTCGAGATCGACCCGAACTTTGCGATGGCGTATGCTCACCTTGGCCGGGCGTATGACGCCGTCGGGGAAGGCGACCTAGCGGCGCAGTATATAACCAGGGCCTATGAGCTGCGTGACCGCGTCAGCGATCCGGAGAACTTTTTCATTACCTTTAACTACCTCCGGCAGGTGCCGCGAAACCTGGAATTGACGCGGCAGACCTTGGAATCGTGGACACAAAAGTATCCCGGAGATTTGAATGCCCACGGCTTCTTCGCGGCCTTCACGTCCGCGGGCACGGGTCATTACGAAACGGCGGTGGAGGAAGGTCTGAAGGCGATCGAAATCGATCCGAATTACTCCATTGGCTACGGAAACGTGGCTTTTGCCTATCTCTACTTGAACCGACTGTCGGAAGCTGAAGCATTGCTTCGAAAGGCATCGGAACGGAAGATTGGAGGCGAAGAACTATCCATGATCCGGTACTTTATCGCCTTTCTGAGGCACGACCAGGCGGCGATGGAAACCGAGGTGACCCAGCGCCAAACGAAGTTACACGGTCAGGGATGGTTCGAACATCAGGAGGCCCTGACATTGGCGTATCAAGGGCGCCTGAAAGAAGCCGCCCGGCTATCGGACAGCGCTATACACCTTGCGCGCCAGGCCGGTCTGCGCGAACGCGCCGCGCAGTTTGCCGGCGCCCGGGCAGCGTGGAGCGCGCTGTACGAAATGCGCGACGAAGCGCGAGTAAACGCTGCCGCGGCGCTGGCGCTTTACCGGGGCCGGGATGCCGACTATGGGCCTGCCTTTGCGCTGGAGCTTCTACACGATTCCGCGCAAGCTCGCGAGATTGAGGCGGAACTCGCCAAGAAGTATCCGGAGGACACCTCGGTACAATTCAGCTACCTCCCTGCCCTGCGGGCGCTCGCGGCTCTCAACCGGGGTGACCCGGCCAAAGCGATCGAAATGACGGAAGTCGCGGAACCCTATGAGTTCGCTGTTCCGGGCACCGCTTACTGGAGCACCGCCGCGTTCTTTGGCGCGCTCTACCCTGTCTATGTGCGCGGCCTCGCGTATTCACGAATGGGCCGCAACCACGAGGCAGCGGCTGAGTTTCAGAAAATTCTGGATCATCCGGGCATCACGCTGAACGATCCGATCGGACCGATGGCGCGCCTCGGGCTTGCCAGGGCGTTGGCCGCTTCCGGGGATCACGGCAAGTCGGCCGCGGTATACAAAGACCTCCTCGCCATCTGGAAAGATGCCGACCCCGATCTTGCCGTCGTTCGGGAAGCCAAGGCGGAATTCGCCAGGAATCGATAGCGCCCCTGTAACTTTTACGCCCCGGATTCCTTATGCTGTGTGACGGACTATGAACGGCGACACCATGCACACGCTCGCGGGATCATCCCAGTTTCCGACTACCCGGTGGACTCTGGTGATCGCGGCCGGCGAACCCAACCGCAAAGAAGCTCGCTCGGCTTTGACGTCGCTTTGCGAAAACTACTGGTATCCCCTCTATGCTTATTTGCGCCGAGCCGGACATCCGGCCGATCGGGCGCAGGATCTGACCCAGGAATTCTTCGTCCGGGTCCTGGAGGGCAGATATCTTGATCACGCCGATCCGGCCAAGGGGCGGTTTCGTGCATTTATTTTGACTTCCCTGAAGTATTTTGTGGCGGATGAAGAAGACCGCAATCGCGCGCTCAAACGCGGCGGTGGAGCGATCCTGCCGCTGGAATTCTCCTCCGGCGAAGAGCGCTACCAACGCGAACCTGCTCACGATGAGACGCCGGAACGTATCTTTGAGCGCCGCTGGGCGCTTTCCATGCTCGACCGGGTGGTAGAGAGATTGCGGAGCGAGTTCGTGCAGCATGGCAGCCCCGAGCACTTCGAGCGGTTGAAGGTGTTCCTGCTGGGGCATTCCGACGCGCCCTATGCCGCGCTGGCTCGGGAAATTAATGTATCGGAGGGAGCGCTCAAAGTGGCCATTCACCGGCTTCGCAAACGGTATCGCGAACTCTTTCGCCGGGAAATCGCGGACACCGTCGCCGATCCCGCGGAAGTGGAATCCGAACTGCGATATCTCGCAGCCGTTCTCTCCCGGAAATGAGTGATACAACATGGCTCTTGCCTGCCGTAGGGCGGACCAGGGCGGACCATCTTTTTTTTGTGGTCTGCCGGCTGCGGAGCGGCCCCGCCGCTCGCCACTATACGGAGTAGGCCTTTGGCCTGCGAACGAGATGCCCGAAGCCATTTCATTTCTGACATGCAGGCGCTTCAGAGCTCAACCCTGTGATCCGGCACATTGAACGTTACCCGTCGGCCCATCTACTACCCTGGTATCAGAGGGACAACCGTGTTTCATGACCGGATGCAAGCCGGGCGAGTTCTCGGCCGCCTCGTCGCAGCCGGCGTGACCGGCGGGGCGGCCATCGTCCTCGCTCTGCCGCGGGGGGGAGTTCCTGTCGGCTTCGAAGTCGCCCAAGCCTTGCGCGCCCCAGCCTTCGACATTTTCCTGGTCCGCAAACTGGGCGTGCCGGGCCGTGAAGAATTGGCCTTCGGCGCCATCGCAACAGGCGGCACACGAGTCCTCAATCGCTTCGTGATCTCCCAGGCGAACCTGTCCCGGGATACCATTGACCGCATCGCCCGGCACGAGCAACTCGAACTCGACCGGCGGGATCAGGTATATCGTGAAGGCCGGCCGCCGCTCGACCTACACGATCGCACGGTCGTGCTGGTCGACGACGGGCTCGCCACCGGCGCCACGATGCTGGCCGCGGTTCAGGCGGTACGCGGACAACGGCCCAAGCGGTTGCTCGTGGCCGTCCCGGTGGCATCCCGTGAAGCGCGCGAGGAGATGCGCAAGGTTGCCGATGAGGTCATCTGCGCCCAGGTTCCACACCGGTTCGACGCCGTCGGCTGCTGGTACCGCGATTTCGACCAGATCACCGACACGGAAGTCCGTGACCTGCTCCACCGCTTCACAACATCTTCCAATACACCCCATACCGCTCTTCAAACAAATGATTGAGCGGGACGCCTTGAACAGGGATGTGACTGCCGGCGGCCACCTTCGCGCGCCCGCTCTGCCTCCATTCGTGATCAAATAACCGCATGTACTTATCACTGAACGGTGTGCCGATCGGCGGCAAACTGTCGTGGCGCCAATTCGCCGAACTGGCATCCACCACCGGCTTCAAAGGCGTGGACGTCATGCTCGACGCGGCGCTCTCCGATGGAGTCAAGCGCACCCAGAATATGTTGAGCGATCTTCATCTGCGCCCCGCCTTCGTTTCGCTGCCGGTGGAATTTCGCAAGGACGACGCGGCCTTCCGCGCCACCATGCCGCAGTTGGAGGACGCCGCGCCATTCTCCTCCGCCATAGGCTGCCCGCGCATGATGACCTATATCGCGCCCTCTACCGACACCCCCAAAGACGAACTCCGCCGCGTCTACAAAGCGCGCTTCACACAGATCGCCGATGTCCTCGCGCGCTCGCATTGCCGCCTGGGACTCGAATTCCTGGGACCCATGCAATTCCGCACGCGCGGCCGTTACGAATTCATCTGGAAGATGAACGAGATGCTGGAATTCGCCAAGGAGTGCGGCTCCAACGTCGGCCTTACGCTCGATGCCTGGCACTGGTATCACGCCGGTGGAACTCCGGAAGACATTGTCGCGGCCGGCAAGGATCGCATCGTCGTCGTCCATTTCGATGACTCGGCACGTCTGCCCCCGGAGCAGGTTCGCGACAACGAACGGCTTCTCCCCGGCGAAGGCGTCATCGACCTGACCAGCTTCCTGCGCGCCCTTCGGCAGATCCACTATGAAGATGGGCTCAGCATCGAAGTCTTCGGCCGCGGCCTGAAATTGATGCCCCCGGAGCAGAGCGCTAAAATGTGCCTCGAGGCCGGCCGGAAAGCCTTGCAAGCCGCCGGAATCGTAGAGAGCTGATCGCATGTGCTCCACTATCCCAGACAGTGGGGCAGACCATCGTTTTTTGTGGTCTGCCCGCCTATATCGCTACCACCTGCAAACAGAGCCGAACCCGCGGGGCAGTTGGAGGTCGCAATGAACAAAAGCCGACGATGTAGTGCTCTTTTGCTCCTCGCCCTGACCACGCCCTGCGCAGCCCAGGTGGGAAACATTATCCTGCACGCCGCGCGTCTGCTCGATGTGGAAACCGGCCGCATTCTGTCGCCTGGTGAAGTTCTAGTGCGGGGCGATCGCATCCTTGACGCGGGCAGCATCGTGATCCACCCGCCCTACGCCCAAACCATCGACCTCGGCGACACCACGCTCATGCCCGGTCTGATTGATGCCCACGTCCATCTGTTCCTTCACCCCGGCGCCGAGGATCTCCAGACCGTGGACGAGTCCGTCCCACAGCGCACCATCCTCGCTACGCTCGCCGCGCAGGCGGATCTGATGGCCGGCTTCACCGCCGAACGCGACATGGGCACCGAAGGCGCTGGTTCGGCCGATACGGCCGTCCGCAACGCCATCAATCAGGGTCTGATCCCTGGACCGCGTTTGCGCATTAGCGGCAATGCCGTCGATATCCTTGGCGGGCACGAAGACGCCCTCGGCTACAATCCCGTCCAGCGCGTTCTCCCCAACGCGACGCAAGCCAACAGCGCAGCCGAACTCGTCGCGGTGATCCGCCAACAGTTCAAAGAGGGTGCGGACTTCATCAAGATCTACGAAACCGGACACGACTCGTTGCGCGACGGCAAATTTTTCACGCCCTATCAGTACACCGAGGCGGAGCTCACCGCAGCCGTACGGGAGGCCGCCCGCGTGCAAAAGCGCGTCGCGGTCCACGCCACCGGCGAACCCGGCACTTTCTACGCCGCCAGAGCCGGCGTCGCCTCCATCGATCATGCCGATCAGCTCAGCCGCGAGACCATGATCATGATGCGCGAGAAAGGAATCTTCGCCGTCCCGACCTTCGCTATCAGCGAGTACTTCGCCGCGCATGCCGACACCCCGGCGCAGACCGAATCCCGCCGCCGGATGATCGAATTCCATGCCCAGGAATTCCGCAAGCAACTGGCGGCCGGCGTACCGATGGCAGCCGGCTCCGACGTGGGTCCCTTCCCTCATGGCACCCAGGCCCGCGAATTCGAGCTGATGGTAAAGTACGGCATGACACCGCTAGCCGCGATTCAGGCAGGCACGCTCAATGGAGCCAAACTCCTCGATTGGCAAGGGCAGATCGGCGTACTGAAGCCGGGCTATTTCGCGGACATCATCGCCGTCCCCGGCAATCCGCTGAAAGACATATCGGCGCTGACGAAGGTGGCTTTCGTCATGAAAGCCGGCGTCGTGGTGCATAAGCCGTAACGCCGGCCTTACCAGTCTCTCGTCCTGGTGGGCGGTCCCTCGACCACGAGGGAGCCGGCTTTCGTTCTTGTCGGCCGCAAGACGTTGGGGAACTGATGAGCAATTCTTCCGGTACGCTGCGAACCATATCGAGATCCTCTCGCCATCGAATGACCGTGGAGGTTGGATGGATCCCGCGTTCACCCGCCCACGAGGCTGTTCCCATGATATGAAGAGGAGGAGACCGCGGTCCTATTTGCCCGACCAACAGCCGAGTGGATCGCGGTCGGTAAGCATAGCCGCTTCCCACTTTTGAAGTAGGCGCGTTCAACCGCCTCACATCTACCCACAGGAGCGAAAAGAAGAACAGATCACAATATCTTAATGGGCGGCGAGATTCCTTTCGCCCTCGGCCACCCGGCGCTGAATGTAAGGAATGCCTGGATACCGCCGATTCTGATCCTGCCACACTTCAAGCACGCGGCGGCGATATGCAGGAGCCCTATCCTGACGCATCCGCGCCCCAAGTTCGAGAGCCCGGGCAAGGGGCAGCGCATCAGCCGGCACTGGCTTCGCGCTCAATGCCTTTTCCCCGCCGCTGATGGCCTTCACGCACCAATCCGCAGCCTGAAGCGGATCCCCGCGCGCCGCCTCCAGGCGCGCCCACCCGAGGTCCAAGTCTCTTTCATTCTCGTAGTCGCCGCGCCCGAGCAGAAGTTGAGCTTCCTCCAGTCTGCGGACCGCTTCCCCGTACTGCTTCAGTGCCATGTGCGCCTCCGCCAGACGAACACGCGGCCCTACCTTCTCAGCCGGGTTGTCGTCCGAGGCGTCCCGCAGTTCCACAGCGCGCCTGGTATACGCGAGCGCCTTTTCCGGCTTCAACCCGGTGAGGTCCGCTCCGGCCCGCTCGATTACGGCGCCCAAGTCGTGCTGCGTGGAGCGGTCCTTCGGGTCGGCAGCTAACCGCGCCTCCTTCATGGCGATCAGTTCCACGTAAATCCGCTCACTTTCGGCGGGCCTCTCCAGACTGGGATAAAGCGCGGATCCGAGCACTTGCGCAAGAATGTCCAGAGCAACCCCAAAATTGTGATGAGCGTTTACTTCTTGGGGACGTTCGCTGACGCATTGGCGGAAACGCGCAACGCTCTCCTCCATGAGCGATCGGGCCTCGTCCAGCCGCGCTAAGCTCCATTGCGTTTGCCCGAGGAAAAGGAGGGAACTGGCCAGGTGACTGCGATTGGTCCAGGACGGGTCGCTCGCTGCCATTTGCCGGCTGATCTGGAGCGACTTGTCGAATAGCTCCATCGCCTTCTCCAGGTCACCTTTCCACAAGTAAGTGACGCCGAGCATACCCGCGGAGCGATCCCGCACGATTAGCGGAAGGTCTGCGCTACGCGCTACTTGCTCGAGTCCAGTCTTTTCCGACAGATCGTAATCGCCTATTCCATTCAGGGTCGCTTGCAGATTGCGCAACATCGTCACCAGTTCCGTTTTCTGCTCCGGTGTGAGCCGGTGTTGATCGGCCAGAGGCCGCGCCAGGGACAAGGCTTTCTGGAGCGACGCAACCGCGGCCTTCGGGTGGTTCAGGCTTGGACTGAAACTCGACCCCTGGACGTCGGCCACTTTCGCATAAGCCGAGGCCAACTCCCACTGGAGTTGCGGATCGCCTCCCGATTCCTTTGCCAAACTGTTGAGGTATTCGAGCGCAGTGGAGACGATCATTTCGCGCGCTTTCACAGTTCCTGGGATCGGCGCGATTTCCTTGTCGAAATCGAACAGGAATCGATTCGCCAGCTTTCGGACCTGGTCGAAGCGCTGTTGTGCGACTCTCGCCTGATAGATCGCGATTCCGGCTCCGCCACAAACTCCCGTCAACGCCAACAGTGCTGCCAGGACTCCGCCCCAGTGGCGGCGGACAAACTTGCGGGCCCGGTACGACACAGAAGCCGGCACAGCCAGAACCGGTTCACCCCGTAAGTACCGCTGAATGTCCACGGCGAAATCGGCCGGCGAAGGGTAGCGGCGAGACCGTTCCTTTTCCAGCGCTCTCAGTGCGATTGAGTCCAGGTCTCCACGTAACTGTCTGGCCAACGTCGTGGGCGCGGTTTGTCGTTTGCGACCCACGTCCGATGACGCGGCTTGGCCCTGTGTGCGAATCCTGGTGCTCGGCTTCGGGGGGTCCTCCTCTCGCAACCTCCGCAGGAATTCGTCAAAAGCGATCTTCCGCAATTCGATCGGCGGTGTGCCCGCCAGCAATTCATAAAAGACGACTCCGAGAGAGTAGACATCAGTGCGGGTGTCGATATCCTCGCCCGATGAAAGCGCCTGTTCCGGACTCATGTATGCCGGGGTTCCCACCGGAACTCCGGCGCGAGTTAACATCGTACTGTCTGTGAGCTTCTGGGTCAACGCTTTCGCGACTCCAAAGTCGATGATCTTCGGCAGAGCACGACGGTCGACTTCCGTCACCAGAACGTTCGACGGCTTCAGGTCGCGGTGAATAATGGCTTTCTGATGGGCATGCTGCACCCCTTCGCACACGTGGATGAAGAGCTCAAGCCGTTCCGTGGTAGTGAGCTTGTGGGTGTCGCAATAGGTTGTGATCGGAACCCCAGCGACGTAGTCCATGACGAAATACGGACCGCCCTCAGGCGTGGCCCCGCCATCCAGAACCTTGGCAATAACGGGGTGATCCATCAACGCCAAAGCCTGGCGCTCAGACTCGAAGCGTGCGATGACCTCGCGGGAGTTCATGCCCGATTTGACTAGCTTCAAAGCCACGCGGCGCCGGACCGGCTCTCTCTGTTCGGCCAGCCAGACCTCACCCATGCCGCCTTCGCCGAGTTTCTGCAGCAGGCGATAGCGCCCGATGACTTTCCCCGCACCTTCTCCTGGAGAGATGGTCCGGGTAGCCTCATCCATGTCCCGTTCGTCAATACCCGGCGCTCCATCCGGCTTGCGGTGCTCTTCCGATGGCGCCATAGCAAATGCTCCTGGAAAGTGTACCAAGTCCTGCAAAAGAGCGCACGGTGAATTCAGGCCAACAGGAAGTTGAGCCGTTCCGCTGGGAAGCCGATCCTTGTAAGTCCGGTACACCCTGCGGGTTTGACAATTGAATATGAAAGCCCGGGTAGATGAGCAACTGTCAGCCGATGTGTTATCCGCGTTCATCTGCGTTCATCCCTGCTATTTTGTGTTTTGGCTCGGATGAACGCCGACAACATTCATGTACCTTGAGGCTTGCGATTTCTAGCCGTGCCCACTTTTCATATCTTGGCAGGTATTACTCAATCAATAATGCAAAAACGTCTGCAAATTCTCTTCCGCATGCCCAATCGCTCTCGCCAGCGTCAGCTTAGCCAGGTTATGCGCGAAGATGCTGTTGATGTAATCCAGGTCGGCGGTGGCGACGGACTCCTGCGCCTGCACGACCTCGACCGCATCGGTGATCCCGGCTTCGAAGCGCTGGCGGGTGAGATCCAGAGTCTGGCGGGAAACCAGCTGGTTGTCCTTCGCCACGTCGATCTGGCTGGCCGCGGTCTGAACGTCCAGCCAGGCCGTCCGGATATCGCTTTCGATCTTCCCTTTGATATCGGCCAGCTCGGCGCGGCGCTGATCGAGCGCGGCCTCCGCCTGCCCGATGTCGCCCTCGGTGCGTCCGCCCTGCCAGATAGGGAATTTCAGCGATCCAGTCACCGTAAACGTTCCGTGCGAGTTCGCCGGATTGGTTCCAATGGCGCCGTAATCGGCGGTGAGCCCGAGCGAAGGATAGCGCTCCGCCTTAGCGGCTGCGAGCGAGCGTTCCGCGGCGCGAACTTGAGCCTCGGCTGCTTTCAGATCGGCGCGGCGATCGAGCGCCTGCTTGAGCGCCTCTTCCGGAGTGAGCGGCGGCGCGGGAGAGAATCCGACGCTATCGGAGAGCTCCAGGGGCTCGCCGGGCGGCAGGCCGGTGAGCCGCGCCAGATTGATCTTCTGCTTGGCCAGATCGTTCTCGATAGTGGTGAGCCGCTGCTGCTCGGTCTGCATCTGGACGCGGCTGCGATTGGAATCGATCTGCGCATTCAACCCTGCCTGCCTCCTCTCGTCGGTCTGCTTGAACAGCGCTTTGGCGGTTTCCAGTTGAGCGCGGGCGGAATCCACCCGGGCTTCCGCCGTAAGCACCTGCAGATAAGCTCCTCCCACCGCCAGGACCACCAGGTCTCGTGCATCCTGGGCATTTTGCTCCTGTGCTTTCACGATCTCGGCTGCGGACCGGTAGTTGTTCAACGCGGTGAAGTCGGCGATCGATTGCGTGAGCGTGGCGCGCAGATCGAAATAATTAAAGGGCGGGGTGACCGCGGGAATCAACTGACCCAAGCCGGGGATGTTGGGCGATTTGATGCCGGCCACCACCAGGTCGTTCTGGAGAACGCTCTCGCGCAGGTTCCCGTTGAGATTCGGCATTAGCGCGCTACGCGCGGTGCGCGCCTGTCCGCGAGCCTGGCGCGCCGCGAGATTCACTCCGGTGGCGCCGAGGTTGTACTGCAGCCCGCGCCGGATGGCGGCTGACAGCGACAGCTTGCCGGCGATCGGAGCTTGCGGAACACTGCCGGTATAAGGTCCTTGCACCTGGATGGTACTGCTCAGCGTGTTGACACTGGAAGTGATGCCGGGAAGCGGAGTCTGCGTAGAATTGACCGACCCGCTCTGCGCTCCGCGGCCGGAGAGCGGCAACTGCACGGCCGAACTTGAGGTGGAAATGGATCCCGGCGGCCCTAACTGCGCGAATACCGGCGTACAGGTTATAAGAAATATGGCGATAGAAAACTGTCTCATGATTGCCTTCATTACCCGAGTTGTTTGCGAAACCGCCTGACGCTCAGGCCCACCAGCACAATGGTGAAGAGGAGCAGAACCAGAAAATTAGGCCAGAGTTCTGCGAGTCCGCTCTGCTTCATCAGCACGCCGCGGGCGATCAGTCCGAAATGCCGCAGCGGGTTTAGCCAGGTGATCGGTTGCAGCCAGTGCGGCATGGCTTCGACGGGCGTCAGGGCACCGGACAGGGATGCCAGCGGCGGATTCACGAAAAAGGCGACCAGGCGCGCCTGTTGTCCGGATTTGGTGTAGGTTGCGATAAATGTGCCGATGCCGATTCCACTGAGAACGCAGAGCGCCGCGCCCACCAGCACCAGCGTGATGCTGCCGCGGAATGGCACCTGAAAGACGAACCGGATCATCCCCATGGCCAGCAGTACCATCATCAGAAGCAGGCCGAACAGAGGCGTGAGCTTGGCGATGACGATTTCGGTTCCATCGGCGGGAGTCATCAGCAGTTGCTCGACGGTGCCGGCCTCGCGTTCCTTGATCATGGCCGTAGAGGCGACCAGCGACCCATTCAGAATCAGCAGCACGCCAAACGTTCCGGTGACGATGAACCACGAGCTCACCAGGCCGGGGTTAAAGAGAAACGCCTCGCTCAGTACCACTTGCCCGCGCCGGCTCACCGGGCCCTGAGAGAACTGCACGAATCGGGCGTGCAGGCCGCCGGTCAGCAAGGTGCGATTGAAGTTCTGGATCACGCCCTCGGCGTAGCCTTGTGCAATGGTGGCCGTGTTGGCATTGGTCGCATTCAACAGAAACTGCACCGTGACCGGCCGTCCGCGCTCCAGGTCGCGCCCAAACTCGTACGGAATGTCCAGGCCATCGTCGATGTCCCCGCGGCCAATCGCGTCGCCCATTTCCGACACGGAGTTGTAATAGCGCTTGACCACGAAGCTCTCACTCTGGCTGAGTTGGGCGATGAATTCCCGCGAGATCGGGGTCTTGCTGTAGTCGACGACGCCCAGGCGGAGATTCGTGACGGTGGAGTCCAGGGCGAAGCCGAAGAGCAGGATTTGGGCGATCGGCGGCACAATCAACGCGACCGCCAGGCGCCGGTCTCTGCGGATCTGGTTGATCTCTTTCCGGATCAGGGTGAAGATCCGGCGGCGGGAACCTTGTCTTTCAAGTTCGCTCATATAGCGTCACACGCTCAATTGCATCGCGCGCATCTTGCGCCAGGCGATGAGATAGAAAACCATTCCGATCACGCCGATCATCAGCACGGAGAACCACATCGCGGGCCACCCGCCGCCTTTGAGCAGCGCATCGCGCACCACCTCGATGTAGTAACGGCCCCAGACAATATTGGAGACCCAGCGCAGACTCGCCGGAATGTTCTCTACCGGGAAGATTAGTCCGGAGAGCAGGAACACCAATAAGAACCCGCCCAGCGCAACCGCCTGGATGGCCGCCGCCTGATTCGGAATCGCCGCGCCGATCAGGGTGCCGAAGGCGGAGACGCAGAATGCGTACAGGATGCTCGCAACCAGAAACGGCGTGGGGTCGCCGGCGAACCGTAGTCCGAAATAGGTGAACAACGCGATCATCGAGAGCGCCCATTCCAAGAATGCGATTACCATGAATGCCAGAATTTTCCCGAGCAGGAATTCGTGCGCCGGAATGCTCGAGACGTAGACCTGAAGAATGGTGTTCTGTTCCCCCTCCTTCGACATGGCGAGTGCGGCGAGCAGCGGCGGGAACATGGAGAGCCCCAGGACGAAGATGCCGGGCCCATAGAATTTCTTGGTCGTGCGGCCCGGGTTGTACCACAGCCGGATCGCCGCGCTGATCGGTGCCACTCGCCCGCGGCCTGCGCTCCGCTGGTTATAGGCGGCCACGATTTCTCCGGCATAAGCCTGGGTGAGTTTGGCAGTGTTGGCGTCCGTCGCGTCGACCAGCAGTTGCACGTTGGAATCGGCGCCGCGCGCCATATCGCGTCCGAAGTGTTCGGGGAGAATGAGTGCCGCGCGGGCCGTGTTGCGGGAGAAGGCCAGTTCCGGAGGCCGGTCGGTGGGCCACGCAACGACACGCAAGGTGAGCGACTGGCGAAAAGCGTCCAGCAGGCTGCGCGAAGCCGAGGAGCTGTCGAAATCCTGCACGATGATGGGGAGATCGCGCACGTCGAGCGACAAAGTAGTGCCGAGGAGGAAGAGGATAATGAGCGGCAGCACCAGCGCCAGAATCAACGCCAGCCGGTCGCGGAAGATCTGCGTGAGTTCCTTACGAGCCTGCGCTAAAATCCGTCGCATGTCAATCCTCCGCAGCCACCTTCCCCTGCTCCCGAGCCTTCTCGACCAACACGATAAACACATCCTCTAACGAGTAATGCTCTTCCGTAGCCGACGTGACCTGGATGCCTTGCGCCGCCAGCTTATCGGTGACTGCGCGAATCTCCTGCTCGGCCGAATCGTCGGTGATCACATGCAGCCGGTCGCCGAAGAGTGAGATACGCCAGCGGTCGGTGCCTTCCTTAAGGAAGTCCGCGGCACGCTGCGGCTGGTCCACGTGGAACTCGAGGAGATGCCCGCCTTGTTCGGCTTTCACGCCACCAGGCGTTCCTTCCGCCACCAACTCGCCCGCCACCATGAACCCCAGCCGGTTGCACTGCTCCGCTTCTTCGAGGTAATGCGTAGTCACCAGGATGGCGGTCCCCATATCGGCGAGCTTGTTGATCATGCGCCAGAAGGCGCGGCGTGCCAGAGGATCGACGCCGGACGTCGGTTCGTCGAGGAACAGGACCGAGGGCTCATGCATGATTGCCGCGCCGAATGCGACGCGCTGCTTCCATCCTCCCGGCAGGCTGCCGGTGAGCTGGTCCTGCTTGCCTTCGAGGCCGGAGAACGCCATCACCCATTTCTTTTTCTCCTCACGCTCGCGTTGCGGGACGCCGTAGACTCCGGCAAAGAAATCCAGGTTCTCGTCGATGGTGAGGTCGTCGTACAGCGAGAATTTCTGGGACATGTAGCCGATGCGCTGGCGCACCTCCTGAGTGCGTACGCTGCCGCGCTCCCCGGCGAGTTCCATCTGGCCGGCCGTCGCATCGAGCAACCCGCACAGCATCTTGATGGTGGTGGTCTTGCCGGCTCCGTTCGCGCCCAACAGACCATAAATCTCGCCGTAGCGCACTTGGATGTCGACGTTCCTGACAGCCGTAAACGAGCCGAAACGCTTGGTGAGGCGGGTGGCCCCTATGGCGATTTCGCCTCGAAGTTCGGTGTGCGGGTGATTGCCCGGGAAGTCAGGCACGTGCGTCTCCTGACCGAGAGCGCGCAAAGCTTCGACGAAAGTATTTTCGAGAGTCGGATCGTTCTCGCGAATTTCGGTTGCGGCCAGACCCGCCCTGGCGAGAGACTCATCGACGATCTGCCGGCCGCGTTGAGGATCCCGGGTCATGACGTCGAGACGATCGCCAAACCGCTGCACGTCGGTAATGATGTCGCGCGGCGCCTCGGCGAGCGCCTTCTCGATTTTGCCCAGATCGTCCGCGTGAATTTCGATGCGCTTGGACTTGAGACTGGCGCGCAATTCTGCCGGCGTACCGGTCGCTCGAATTTCACCGAGATGCATCAGGGCGACGCGATGACAGCGCTCCGCTTCGTCGAGGTACGGGGTTGCAACCACTATCGCCAGGCCTTGCATGGAGAGGTGCGCGAGCGTGTCCCAGAACTCGCGGCGCGACACGGGGTCGACCCCGGTGGTGGGCTCGTCGAGCAGCAAGACCTCGGGTTCGGCTACCAGCGCACAGGCGAGAGCGAGTTTCTGTTTCATGCCTCCACTGAGGCGTCCGGCGAGCCTGTCGGTGAAGCGGTCCATGTCGAACATCCGGAGGTAGCGCATGCCACGATCGCGTATCTCGCGAGGCGGGACTAACCTCAAGTCGCCGATGTAGCGGATGTTTTCGTCTACCGTGAGATCCGGATAAAGGCTGTAGCTCTGGGTCAGGTAGCCGGTATGAGAGCAAGCCTCACGCGCAGGCTTGCCAAAGATTTCGGCCGTGCCCGAGGTCGCTTTCATAACGCCGCCAAGGATCTGGAACGTCGAAGTCTTCCCCGCCCCGTCCGGTCCGATGAGCCCGAAGATCTCGCCTTCGTGGACCTCGAAGTCGATGCTGCGGACCGCTTCAACACGGCCGTAGCGCTTAGTCAACTGCCGGACGCACACAGCCGGTCCTCGTAACACAGACTTCAGTCTGTGCTCCTGTGCCGTGGCGATCATTTGGCGCGTTTCTCCGGCCAGTTGTCGCCGCCGACCAGGATTTCCCCATCCGCCGGCATGCCCGGCTTAGCCAGGCCGAAGCCGCTCTTCAAGTTCAGCTTCAGCCCGACCACCTGTTTCACGCGGTCGTCGCGGAAGTAGGTATTTTCCGGCGTGAAAGTCGCCTGCGGGTCGATGCGCGCAACATACGCATCAATCGGCTGGTTCGGATTGGAGTCAAGATACACGCGGGCCTGCTGTTCGTTCTTGATACGCCCGATCTCCCCTTCCGGAACGAATCCGCGCAGATAGACCTTGTGAAGATCGAGGAGCGTGACGATCGGCGTACCGGCTGTGACCACTTCGCCGGGTTCAGCCGTGCGGGTGATGATGGTGCCGTCAAACGGGGCCGTCACGGTCAAGTCATGGCGGTTGGCCTGGGCTTCCGCGAGTTGCGCGCGGGCGCGAGCTTCGTCAGCCGCGGCGCTGGCAATCTCCGCCGTCTGCTGGGCCATTTGCTTGCGGATTCCCGCCGATTGAGCGGTGCGGATACTGGGGTTGTCGAGCATGGATTGGGCGGTGGTAACCGCACCCATTGCAGCTTCCACGCGGCGTTCCGCGGCAGCCACCGCAGCCGCCTGCCCGTCCGCGGTGGTCGCGGCTTGCTTGCCCTGGCGTTCCGACACAGCCCCGGTTTTGGCCAGCCGCGTATAGGCATCTTTGTCAAAAAGCGCAATCTCGTAGGCCGCTTTCTGCTGTGCGAGGTCCGCCTCCGCGGCAGATAGATCGGCCTGCGCCTGCCGTACCCGGCCCTCCGCATCGAGCTTGGACTGGCCGGTCTGAATCTCGGTTTGCTGCAACTGGTCACCCAGGATCGCGACCTGTTGACGCGCGGAATTCAAGCGGGCCACGGCTTGCGCTACTCCGGCTTGCGCCTGCTCGACAAGGTCTCGAAGTTGCGTATCGTCCAGCAGGGCAATGATGTCGCCGGCTTTGACCTGGTCGCCTTCCCGGTAGCGAATTTCGACGATCCGGCCGGCAGTCTTGGGCGCGACCGCGGAATCGTCACCTTCAATGCGTCCACTGAGCGCGATAACGTTTTCGGGAGCCTTGTTGCGCGCCTGGCTCACGCGCCACAGGGTGAAGGCGGCAGCCGCAATCACCAGCACGATCACGATGGGGAGAATCCTGCGCCGGGGCTTCGTTTGAGAGGTAGTGTCAGGTGCCTTCGATTCGGTCATGAGGATTTCCTCTTCGATGTCAGGTACGCCAGCGAAAAGTCGGCGATGTGCTGCGCGATGCGTTCCGCGGTTTCGTCCGTCATCTTGAACTCGGGCCAGAGCCGCTCGATCACGGGGCTAGCGTAAACATAATGGATCACCTGTCCCATAACGCTGTTAACGCAAAGCCGGGTTTTTTCATGCTCCGGGGGCAGGTTGAGCAAACGGCCGATGACGCGCCGGAGCATGGTAGAGGTGGGTCTGATGATGTCGTCGACCACGCGCCCGAACGCGGGGGTGGGCTTGGCCATCTCGTGCGCCATGATCCGCATCGTCCAACCCGGCCGATTCACGCTGCAGAGCCTGATCACCATGTGGCGAATCATGCGCCGCAGGGCCTGCCGCGGATCCTTGTCGTTGAGCGCCTCGCGCAGTGCGGCGTCATGCACCTCCAGGACGGCCTGACGAAGAACTTCTTCGTACAGCTCGACCTTATCGCCGAAGTGGTAATTGACCGCCGCGACATTGGCTCCCGCACGAGAACAGATTTCCCGGACAGTGGCCGCGTGAAATCCCTGCTCGGCGAAAACCTTTCCAGCGGCCTCCAGAAGTTTGGTGCGGGTGGGATCGGCTGTTTCGGGTTCCGGCATAGCCCTCAAACACAAGTTTAAAACAGCTGTTTTAACTTAGCAAGAGAAAATCCCTTGTGACAGACTTTGGTCTCTGCGCGTTCCAGGTAACATATTGGTCGATGCGCTTCCTCGCCCTGCTATTTCTCTCGACTCTTTGCCTGGCAAAGGCTGCGGACCCGGAATTCGAAGCGGTTGTCACTACCGACCTCGGAACCTTCCGCTTTGAATTCGCTCCCGACAAGGCGCCCAAACACGTGGCGCAGTTCATCAAACTCGCGAGCCAGGGCTACTACGACGGAGGAGCATTCCACCGCGTGGTCCTGAATGGCATCATTCAGGGCGGCGATCCTCTGCTCAAAGATCCCAAGACTCCGCGCAACCTCTGGGGCACCGGCGGCCTGAATCTGCTGGCGAGTGAGTTCAGCGACATGAAACATGAGCGTGGCGTGGTGTCGACGGTCCGTATCCCCGGCAAACCCGATAGCGACGGCGCTCAATTCTTCGTCTGCGTCGTGCCCCAACCCTCGCTCGACGGGCAGTTCACCACCTTCGGACGGGTGACCGAAGGAATGGACGTGGTCGAGAAGATTTCCCAGGTTCCGATAGATGCCCAGGGCATGGTCGAAAAGCCGGTCAAGATCCTCAAAGTGACCATCGAGAAAAAGAAGGTGGAACCCTTTCTCGACACGCCGGTAGACCAACTGAGGAGGACCGTCACGCTGAAGACCACGCTCGGCGATATCAAGATCAAGATGGAGCCCGACTGGGCACCCAATCATGTACGCAACTTTCTAAAACTGACGGAAACCGGTTGGTACAACGGCACGGTCTTTCATCGCATCGTGAAAGGATTCGTGGTGCAAGGCGGAATGCCGGAAGGCCGCTCCGGCGGCGCAACTCATCCGGCCGACCGTTGGGTGCACCCGCTCAAGGCTGAATTCCGCAGCGACGTCAAACACCTCCGCGGCATCGTGTCGATGGCTCGCACCGACGAACCCGATTCGGCAACCACCTCATTCTTCCTCGTGCTCGGACCCTCGCCGCACCTCGACGGCCAGTATTCCGCGTTTGGCCGAATAGTGGAAGGCATGGAAGTGCTCGACGCATTTGAAAAGGAAGAATTGGATGGCGAGACACCCAAGCGCCGTCTGGAGATAGTCAGTGCCACCATCGACCCTAATTGACCAGGCCGGCGAATTTGAATACCTGCTGCTCACCGCGGCGGCTGCCAAGCGCCGGCGTTATGCCCGTTTCGCTTGTCACAGTGTTACGAATTGAGGTTTCAGGCCGGCATCCAGTTGCCGGCGTTGCCGGGCGAAGCCGAACCGTTGGAGCGAGTGGTGGGCGTCTATCTTCCTTCGTACGCCATGCTCTCGTTCAGCTATCGCTTTGGTTTACACTAGCAGCGCCAGCGTAGCGAACAGCAGCGCCGGCGCCATCGCCAGGATGCCGGACTTGAGAAATGTCCAGCCGGCTACTTCTTCGCCTTCGCGACGCAAGGCGATCAGCCAGAGCACCGTGGCCAGCGATCCGGTCACGGAAAGATTGGGTCCGAGGTCCACGCCGACCAGGACCGCGTCACGCAAGTGGGGATCGACGTGAACCGTTTGCAGCGCGGCGCCCGCCAACAAGCCCGACGGCAGGTTGTTCATCACGTTCGAGAGCGCAGCGATCCCGAACGAAGCGGCGAGAGTCCCCACCCAGAGGGGCATGGCCGCGAGATCCCGTAGCACAGCGCCTACATCCCGGCTGGCTCCCACGCTGTTGAGCGCTTCGACCAGGACAAACAGTCCGGCAACCAGAGGCAGCACGCTCCACGACACTTCGCGCGCAATCTCCCAGACCGCGCGGGCATTCAGGCGCGTGGCAGCCAGGGCAGCGACGGTTGCGGCCAGGCAGGTGGGAAGTCCGAGGTCCAACCCGAAGGCGGAAGCAGCGATCAGCACCGCTCCGGTAAATGCGATGCCCCAAGTCGCGCGGCGTCCGGAATCTGACAGCGTGGCTTTTGCGCTTTCCCGCCCGGCGGCCTCTTGTTGAATGGTGCAGCGCAGCGACTTTCGGAAATCAATTCTCAGGGCCAGGAAGGTGATGCCGATGGAAGCCAGCGACGGCAAGGCGAACACGCGCAGCCAGGTGAGCAGCGGCGGAAGGTTCTTGCCATACACGACGAGGTTCGCAGGATTCGAGATCGGCAGCACGAAACTTGCGGCGTTGGCGACGAAGGCGCACGCGAAAAGATACGGCCGGGCTTCAGCGCGCGCTCCTTTAACCGCTGCATAGACGGCAGGCGTGAGCACCACGGCCGTAGCATCGTTCGAAAGGAACACCGTTACCAGCACGCCGACCGAGTACACCAGCACGAACAAGCGCGCGCTGGAACCTCGCGATGCCAGGACGGCTCTGGACGCCATCCAGTCGAACACGCCTTCGCGGCGAGCCAGATCTGCGAGCAGCATCATACCGGTGAGAAACAGGTAGACGTCCGTGCCCTTCGCTATGGCATAGACCGCTGTTGACAACGAGATGAGGCGAACAGCAACCAGAAGCAAAGCGCCGGAACATGCCCACACCGCTTCCGGCCAACCCCGCGGACGGATGAGGACTCCGGCTATGCTCACGATCACAGTGGACCAAATCAGAAAAGTGGTCAATGAATCAGGGTAGCGTAACCGGCCTCGGCATTTCCTTATTCGGCGCATTCGCGTGAATTCGCGGCCCAACGTTCTTTTACTTCCAATTCTCCCAGTCAACGCCGCGCATGTCGCCGGTCCTCTTGAACTGCACGTGCATCGCAAAGGCGCGCGACAAAGAGAGCGGCGTGTGTCCTTCGTTGACGAGATTCAGGTAGCCATTTAACTGCTCGCGGAAGTCGGGATGGGCGCAACGATCAATGATGAGGCGCGCACGCTCATAAGGCGCGAGCCCTCGCAAGTCGGCCACACCCTGTTCGGTCACCACAATCTGCACCGAATGTTCGCTATGGTCCATATGGCTTACGCGGGGAACGATGGTCGAGATCTTGCCACTCTTGGCCGTCGACGGGCAGCTGAAAACCGACAAATAGGCATTCCGGGTAAAGTCTCCCGACCCGCCGATGCCGTTCATCATCTGGCGTCCCATGATATGAGTCGAATTCACGTTACCGAAAATGTCGACTTCGATGGCCGTGTTCATCGAGATGATCCCCAGGCGCCGGACGACTTCCGGATGGTTGGAGATCTCCTGTGGGCGCATCAAAATACGCGGCCGGAAGAAGGCGAGGTTGGAGGCGACCTCTTGCATCTTGGCCGGGGTGAGGGTCAGGGCGCAGGTCGAGGCAAAGGTGCACCGTCCGCTCTGCAACAGCGGAACCACCGAATCCTGCAGCACTTCCGTGTACATCTCGAACGCGGGAATATCCGGATGATTGCCCAGCGCGGCGAGCACCGAGTTGGCTATGTCACCGACGCCCGACTGCAGGGGCAGGAAACAGGACGGTATGCGGCCTGCCCGCATATCGCTGACAAGAAAATCGGCGACGTGCTGGCCGATGGCGTCGGTGGTTTCATTGGCGTCGCTAAACCCGCCCACCTCATCGTCGAGATCGGTGTGGACAATGCCGGCGATTTTGGACGGCGGCACCACACAGATGGGCGAGCCGATGCGGTCGGAGACGCCATAGATGGGGATCTCACGCCGGTGCGGCGGATCGGCCGGTTCGTAGACATCGTGCATACCGAGGAGTTGCGGGCTGTGCCGGGCGTTGAGCTCGATGAGAACTCTCTCCGCGCACGAGAGAAAGGTCGGGGCGGCGCCGACCGAAGTGCTCAGCACGATTCCTCCTCCCGCCGTGACGTCGCAGGCCTCCGCTACGGCCCAATGAATCGGTCCCAGAAAACCGTAGCGCACGACCTGAGGAAGCAGAGAAAGGTGCATGTCGACGAAGCGGGTAGTACCGTTGTTGATCTGCTTGCGCAGATTCGGGTCGGATTGATAAGGGGTCCGGAACCGAACGGCTTCGGCTTTGGCTAATGCGCCATCGAGCGATGGGCCTGTTGAAGCACCGGTCAGCACACCAATCTGGAATTCGCGCCCGGCGTTGTGCTCCTCGACCGCTCGCGCCGCGATCGCCATCGGAATCGACTTCGGCACGCCGGCCGGGGTGAATCCGCTGAAGCCGACGGTCTGATCGTGCTGGATCAATGATGCGGCTTCCTCCGCGGTCAGAACTGGAAAACGATATGCCATTATTTCTCTCTCCTCGCAGCTTTTAACTGCGAACCACAGACCGAAGTCTGGGTTAGCCAGGACAGACTAAACTCTGTCCCACAAGAACCTTCCTAATAACTTGCGCGCGGCATGGAACGGACTAAGCTTGCCCTGTTCCACTGCCTCCGACACGGACGGCAGTTGCGCTGCTACGTTCGCGTCGCGACGAAATGCGTCTTCGAGGCCCGAGGCCACCAGTTCCCGCATCCAGTCGAGCGACTGCCGGCGGCGGCGCGCGGCGAAAAAACCGTTCTTTTCCTGCTGCTCGCGATGCTGCATCACCAGGTCCCAGATCTCGGCGATCCCTTGACTGTGCAGCGCTGAGCACATCAGCACCTGGGGATTCCACCCATCGGCAGCAGCGGGGAACAGGTGCAGAGCATTGCGAAACTCCCCCTGGCTGCGGCGCGCGGCGTCGACATTATCGCCATCGGCCTTGTTGATCGCGACGGCATCGATCATCTCGATGATGCCGCGCTTAATCCCCTGCAACTCATCTCCGGAGCGCGGGATCATGAGCAGCAGGAAGAAATCGGTCATCGACCGCACTGCCGTTTCCGACTGGCCGACCCCGACGGTTTCGACGAGAATGTTCTCGTAGCCTGCCGCTTCACAAAGCAGCACGGTTTCCCGCGTCCGCCGCGCGACTCCCCCCAGGTGGCCGCGCGACGGAGATGGACGGATGAAGGCTTTTTCTTCCGCCGACAACCGTTCCATGCGGGTCTTATCGCCGAGAATGCTGCCACCCGAAACGGGGCTCGACGGATCGACACTCAACACCGCAACGGCCTCGCCGCACTCGCGAATCAGATGCAGACCCAGCACATCAATGAACGTGCTCTTCCCTGCCCCAGGCGTACCCGTGATCCCGACGCGACGCGACTTACCGGTATTCGGCAGCACGCCGTCGAGGATCTGTTCGGCTAACTCCAGGTCGGTGCCGAGGTCGCTCTCAATGACAGTGATGGCTTGCGCCAGCTTGACGCGATCCGAATTCAGAACGCCGTCAATATACTCAGCGGCACTCAGCCGGCGGCGTCTATGATGCTCCTTAAGACGCGACGGCACTCGGTTGTTCCAATAGCGCGCCAATGATCTTTTGGGCCGCAAGAGGAATGACTGTTCCAGGGCCAAATACAGCCGTGACGCCGGCCGCATACAACGCCTCGTAATCCTGCGGTGGAATCACCCCTCCGACGACGACCAGAATGTCGTCGCGGCCCAGTTTCCTCAGCTCTGCGATGACTTCCGGCACCAGCGTTTTGTGGCCACCGGCAAGAGATGAGATCCCAAGCACATGGACATCGTTCTCCGCAGCCATGCGGGCGACTTCGCGCGGCGTCTGGAACAGCGGCCCGACGTCCACGTCGAAGCCCTCGTCGGCAAAGGCGGTAGCGATGATCTTGGCGCCGCGGTCGTGGCCGTCCTGGCCCATCTTGGCGACCAGGATGCGCGGCCGGCGGCCTTCGAGCCGGGCGAATTCCGCAGCCAGTTGACGGGCCCGTTCGAATTCCGGCGCGACATTTCCGCCAACCTGACTCTCGGCGGAATAGACGCCCGAGATGGTGCGGTTCACGGCCTGATAGCGGCCGAATACTTTTTCTAGCGCCATGGAAATCTCCCCCAGCGTAGCGCGGACACGCGCAGCCTGCACCGCGAGACCGAGCAGGTTACCTTCTCCCGTTTTGGCGCATTGCGTCAGGGCGTCGAGCGCTTGTTCGACAGCCACTGGGTCCCGTTTCGCGCGGACCGCGGCGAGGCGCGCCAGTTGCGTGTCGCGCACGGCCTTGGTTTCGATGTCGCGCACTGCGATCGGTTTTTCGTCTTCGTTCTTGTAAGCGTTGACGCCTACCAGAATCTCGCGGCCGGAATCGATGCGGGCCTGACGGCGCGCCGAGGCCTCTTCGATGCGCATCTTGGGGATGCCGGTTTCGATGGCCTTGGTCATGCCGCCGAGAGACTCGATTTCTTCGATGAGTTCCCAGGCGCGATGCATGAGATCGTGAGTCAGCGATTCGACATAGTGGCTGCCGGCCCAGGGATCGACCACGCGTGTTACGCCAGTCTCCTCCTGGATGTAGATCTGGGTGTTGCGGGCGATGCGGGCCGAAAAGTCCGTCGGCAGCGCGATGGCTTCATCGAGCGAATTGGTGTGCAGCGACTGGGTGTGTCCCAGGACCGCGGCCATCGCCTCGATGCAGGTGCGGGGCACGTTGTTGAAGACATCCTGCGCCGCGAGGCTCCATCCGGAAGTCTGGCAGTGGGTGCGCAGCGCCATCGATTTGGGATTTTTGGGATTGAACTTTTTGACGATCTTGGCCCACAACACGCGCGCGGCACGCATCTTGGCGATCTCCATGAAGTGGTTCATCCCGATCGCCCAGAAAAAGCTGAGACGCGGAGCGAAGCCGTCGATATCGAGGCCGGCATGGATGCCGGTCCGCAGGTACTCGAGGCCGTCGGCTAGCGTATAGGCCAGTTCGAGTTCTTCGGTAGCGCCGGCTTCCTGCATGTGATAGCCGGAGATCGAAATGCAGTTGAACTTGGGCATTTCCGCCGAGCAATAGCGGAAAATATCGCCGACAATCTTCATGGAAGGCGCGGGCGGATAGATGTAGGTGTTGCGGACCATGAACTCTTTCAGAATGTCGTTCTGAATGGTTCCGCTGAGCTGTTTGGTCTTGACGCCCTGCTCTTCGGCGGCGACGATGTAAAACGCCATGATAGGCAGCACGGCGCCGTTCATGGTCATCGAAACGGACATCTGGTCGAGCGGGATCTGGTCGAAGAGGATCTTCATGTCTTCGACCGAATCGATCGCCACGCCGGCTTTGCCGACGTCGCCGCTTACGCGCTCATGATCCGAATCGTAGCCGCGATGGGTTGCGAGATCGAAAGCTACCGAGAGGCCCTTCTGGCCGGCCGAGAGATTGCGCCGGTAGAACGCGTTGGACTCTTCGGCGGTGGAGAAGCCGGCGTACTGGCGAATGGTCCAGGGGCGGAGTACGTACATGGTAGAGTACGGTCCGCGCAAGAAGGGAGGGATTCCCGCGGCGTAGTCCAGGTGCTCCATGTGCTTCCCATTGGGGGCTGGTCCGCTTCCAGGCAGACCACACAAGTCGATGGTCTGCCCCACGGGTTGGTAATCGATTTTGCTGAAATCCGGTCTCATGCCGCTACTCCGATTTTGCTTTGCACCTCTGTCAGGGTGTCGACAATATTACTTAAGACATGCACGAAGCCTTCGACGCCGGCTTCGGTGAGCGCTTGAATCTGGTCTTTTGGGTTACCAGCCACGATCACGGGAACTTTCACTTGCGGGATGATTTCCTGCGCCAGGGCGAGATACTCCGGATCGGAACTGCAGAGCACCACCAGGTCGGCTGGTTCAAGTTGTGCGGACTCCCGGATGGCGAAGCCGGCACAGCCGAAGAAGTTGGCGCAGAAATTGGCTCGCGCGATACGCATCTTCACATTACCGCGGGTCAGCAGCAGAACCACCGGCGTGTGTCCAGTCGTGTGGGCGTGGCGCTCCGTGCGCATGCGGATTCGCTCGAGCGGTTCCGCGAGGCGCCAGTCGAACCGCACGGCAGCGTCCTGGCTAACAGCGGTTTCCTGGAGATCGGGATAGTTATTTACGCCGACCAGAGTCCGCCGGCGGGAGGCTATCGCAGCCTCCGCAGCTTTGCGCGATGTGGCAATAGCGTTTTCGATGAACACCTGCGCCTGTGAATAGCCGCCGTGCGCCTCGACTTCCTGCAACAGCTTCCAGGCTTCGCGAGCCAGGGCGTCGGTGAGCCATTCGATGTAATACGAACCGGCAGCCGGATCGGCCGCCTGGTCGAGATGGGCTTCGTGCTTCAGCAGCAATTGCACATTAGTCCCCAACCGGTCCGGGAACTCGAAGGGCTCGACGATCAGCGCGTCGCAGCCTCCCAGGATCGCCGATAGCCCTTCGGTGGTGACCCGCAGCAGATTGGTGTAGCGATCGTAAAGGCTCTTGTTAGCAGTCGCAGTTTTCGCATACAGGCGCATGGGGACTGCTTTGCCGAAGGCTTTGGTGGCCTGGGCCCAAAGTAGCCGCGCGGCGCGGAGTTTGGCGATTTCAAAAAAGTAGTTGGAGCCTACGGCGTAGACGAAGGCTATTTCGGCGGCACCGGCTGCCAGTTGGTCGACAGCGGCAGCTAGAGCAAAAGCCAGTTCCTGGACGGCGGTTGCTCCCGAGTTGTGGAACGTGTCTGCGCGGATGGCGTTGGACGGTTCGGAGCCGGGTTCGGCGATTTGCCAGGCGGTACCGCTCCCTAACGATCGCGGCTCAGAAAGTTGTGAGAGGGAAACGGGCAGGTCTTCGCGGCGGTAGTAGGGTCTGACGGCGATATTCTCCGGCGTGCGCCAGATCAGTTTCTTCTGGTAATCCGCGCCGGCCAGATCGGCCCGGATCGCGGCCTCCCATTCGCTGGTCGGGACCGGCGGAAAATCTTCGGCTAATTTCAGTGTGTCCGGCACGACTTAGCCTTCCTGCACGACCTCGATCAGATAGCCGAAAGCAACCTGATCGGTGGTTTTGGGGTGGACAAAGAAGACAGTGGTGCCGCGGGAGCCTTTGCGCGGAGCCGCATCGAGCACTTTGAACCCCTCGGTTTTCATATAGTCGAAAGCTTTGTGAATGTCCGCTACACGCAACGCGATATGCGCAAAACCTCCACGTCCGCCGTTCTTCTCAATTTGTTTGGCAACCGGGGAATCGGCGCTAAGCGGTTCGAGCAACTGCAGCAGGTTGGGACCCGCTCCGATCTTCAACAGCACTTCTCGCACCTGGTCCTTGCCGAGCACATCCTCGCGATGGATTTCTTTGAAGCCCATCATCTTATAGGCGTTCACATGTGATTCCAGTTCACCCTGCCGGACGGCCACGGCCACGTGATCGAAGAACAGAAATCCAGGAACTGCGGTGAGATCTTTTTCAACACCTTCTTCATGTAGCAGTTGTGCGCTCATTATTCAAACTCCACCAATACCATGCCACCCTGTACGGCATCACCCTGGGCAACGTTGATCTTGGCGATCTTGCCGGCGGCCGGTGCGGTGATGTTGGTTTCCATCTTCATGGCCTCGAGTACCAGCAGCGTATCGCCTGACTGGATCTTCTGTCCCACCTGCGACGCCACTCGCACCACGATACCGGAGACCGGGCTCCGGCAGACTTTCACCTCATTCACGGGCCCGGAGTCCGCCACCTTGGGGGCTGGTACACCGCCATTGCTTCCGGAAGGCGGAATGGCAGCGGGAATCCGCAGCGAAGTGTCGAGGCGCGGTGCGGCCGCCATGGGAGCCATTGCAGAATCGGCCACCTCCACTTCCACTTCGTACTTCTTATTATCGACGGTAATATTCAGTTTCATGTGGCCTCTCTATGCCAAATGGTGCGATGCCTGTATGGACATGCGCCCCTGTTGCGCCCAGGCATGCGACGGAACCAGCCGGACGACGCGGATATGCGCTCGCTCACCCAGATAAGCCGCGACCGCCGCGGCGATCACCAGCATGGTTTCTTCGCTGATCTCTTCCCTCACAGGTAACGCCGGCTGGGGGGCCGCAGCCGGCGCCGCGGGCTTGGCCGGGTGCTCCAGTTCCGCGACTCTGGCTTCCAGTTTTTGGTTGGTCGCCTGTAGCGTCTCGATCTGCTCTTGCAGGTTCTTAAGTAATTCGCTGATTTTCACCATTAGATCTCCCAACCGCTCCCTTACGGTCGCGGCTCAGTAAATTGCGGCAGGCTACAGCGGAATCAGGCCGTGCTTTTTGGCCGGCCGCAGATCTCGCTTGGTTTGCAGCAGTTCCAGTGATTGCGCAAGATACTTGCGCGTCAGTGCCGGCTCGATGATGTCGTCCACCAACCTCCGGCCAGCCGCCACGTAGGGATTCGAGAAGGCCTCGCGATAGCGCTCAATCAATTCCTGCCGCTTGGCAGCTTTGTCTTCCGCCGCATCGATTTCCTTCTTGAAAACGATTCCCGCAGCGCCTTCCGCACCCATGACCGCGATTTCCGCCGTAGGCCAGGCAAAGACGCGATCCGCACCGAGATCCTTGCTGCACATCGCCAGATACGCTCCGCCGTAAGCCTTGCGGAGTACGAAAGTGATTTTCGGAACCGTCGCCGCGGAGTAGGCAAACAACATTTTCGCTCCGTGACGGATGATTCCGTCGTGTTCCTGTTGCACGCCCGGCAGGAAACCGGGCACGTCCACAAAATTCACCACGGGAATATTGAAGGCATTGCAGAAGCGGATGAAGCGCGAGGCTTTGTTGGAAGCATTGATATCCAGCACGCCCGCCTGATAATTGGGTTGATTGGCAATGATGCCGATGCTGCGTCCCAGCACGCGAGCGAACCCGATCACGATATTCTGAGCGTAGCCCGATTGGACTTCCAGGAAGTCCGCGTTATCGACGACCTTGAGAATGACATCGCGCACATCATACGGCTGCTTGCCGTCCACCGGCACTATATCGTTCAGCGACGGATCCGGATCGACGTTGCCGTCAGTTTCGAAGACCGGCGGGTCGTCCATGTTGTTGGAGGGCAGGAAGCTCAACAGTTTCTGGCAGATCAAGATCGCATGGTCGTCGTTCTCCGCGATGAAGTGGATTACGCCTGAGCGTGTCATATGAGCGTCCGGACCGCCCAACTGCTCGGCTGTTACGTTCTCACCCGTCACCTGCTTGATGACGCTGGGACCGGTAATGAACATTTGTGCCTGGCGCGTCTGAATCACGAAATCGGTGAGAGCAGGGCTGTAAACCGCGCCGCCTGCGCAGGGACCGCAGATCAGCGAGACTTGCGGTACCGCGCCGGAGAGCATCACGTTGGCAAAGAATACCTTGCCGTAGCCCGATAGCGAGTCGATGCCTTCCTGCACGCGCGCGCCGCCCGAATCGTTGACGAACACAAACGGCGAGCCGGTCTTGAGCGATTGCTGCATGATCTCCGCGACTTTAGTGGAATGGACTTCGCCGGCGGATCCGCCGGCTACGGAGAAGTCCTGGCTGGCGAGGTGAACAATGCGTCCTCCAATCGACGCCGCGCCGGTGATTACGCCATCCGCCGCCATTTCTTTGCCTTCCATACCAAATAACGTGGCGCGATGTTCCGCGAACAGACCCGATTCCTGGAAAGTTCCCGAATCCACCAGAGCCGCGATCCGCTCGCGCGCAGTCAGCTTACCAGCCTTGCGCTGTTTATCGAGCTTGTCGGCGCCGCCGCCGAGCATCAGATGCTCCCGGCGTTCCTTTAGCAGCTGGATTTTTTCCGCCATGCTTTGCGGCTTTTTTTGCAGCATCGTTTCCGGCATTGTCGTTGTCATATCAGTTTTCCGTTTTTCCGTTATCTGTTGTCAGTTCTGAGCCATGTTCAGGCCGGCGTTACTGTCAGGCGGTGTGACTTGCCGTCCAGTTTGACGTTGTAGGTGATGGTCGCGGCAACCGGGCCCGTGCCGGAATCCACCTTGGGAGCCGCAGCCGGAGCCGGCGCTGCCGCAGGAGTGACCGTCGAAACGTTCTTGGGACCTTCCGCGCGCGTCTGGAAGAATTTCGGCGCGACCTGCGGGAACATCGCATACGTGAGAACATCTTCGTCCGAGCCGTCGCTGCCGGGCAGAGCGAGAGCCGCATCACGCAACTGGCTCCACTCGGGCTTCAGAAAATCCGCCGGACGATCGTGGATCACCGGCTTCTTGGCGTGCTTCTCAGCCTGGCGAACCACTTGGGGGTCGCGCTGGCCGATGCAGTGGCCGTAGTAGCCCAGCATCAGATCGGCGAATTCGCCGGTGAGCACTTTATATTTCCCCATCAGAACATTCAGCACCGCTTGTGTGCCGACGATCTGGCTGGAGGGCGTGACCAATGGAGGATAACCGGCATCCTTGCGCACTCTGGGTACTTCCTCGAGCACTTCTTTCAAGCGCGTTCCCGCCCCTTGTTGCTTGAGCTGGCTTTCCATATTGGAAATCATGCCGCCGGGAATCTGGCTATCGAAGATGGCGGTATCGACGCCGGTGATGTTCGACAGGAATGCTTTGTAACGCGGACGGACTCCGTCGAAATAGTCTTTAATCTTCAACAGCCGGGCCTTATCCAGGTTGGCTTCGAAACCCGTGCCTTCCAGCATTTCCACCAGACTTTCGGTGGGATTGTGGCCCGGTCCGAGACTCATCGAACTGATAGCCGTATCGACTGCATCGGCACCGGCTTCGATGGCTTTCATCAGGCTCACCAGGGTCACGCCGGTGGTGGCATGCACGTGCACATGGATGCGCACGTGTTCACCGATGGAATCTTTGATAGCGCGCACGATGTCATAAGCGGGCTTCGGTTTCAAGAGAGCGGCCATGTCCTTGATGCAAATGGAATCGCACCCTAGATCCATCAGCTGTTCGGCCATCTCGACATATCCCGTGACGGTGTGCAGAGGGCTGACGGTGTAGCAGATGGTTCCCTGGGCGTGCTTACCGTTCTTCTTCACAGCTTTGATGGCGCGGCGAACATTGCGAATATCGTTCAATGCGTCGAACACCCGGAAAACGTCCATGCCGTTCACCGCGGCCTTTTCCACAAAGCGATCCACTACTTCGTCCTCGTAGTGCCGGTAGCCGAGCAGGTTCTGAGCACGCAAAAGCATCTGCAGACGCGAGTTGGGCAGCAGCTTGCGAAACATGCGCAGACGCTCCCAGGGATCCTCGTTCAGAAAGCGGATACAGGAATCGAAGGTAGCGCCACCCCAACATTCGACCGACCAGTATCCGGCCTTGTCGATATCTTCGCAGGCCGGAATCATGTCTTCCATGGCCATGCGGGTCGCCATCAGGCTCTGATGGGCGTCTCTGAGAACCAGTTCCGTAACGTCTATTTTTTTAACCACTTGTTGTTCCCCTAACTTTTTGCACAGCCCTTATTGCATACATCCGTGGCGCATTTTGACGAATTGGGTCAATATTCGCGCTCTTTGGCGGCGACGTTTCCCAAACTTCGCCTCGCCTCCTGGATCTTTTCCTCAACCTTTATAACGGCAATTGGAGGCCCGTTTTCGATGGGTCTAAGTTTGTGTTTGTAAATTAAGGATTTACATTCCTTGAGGGTATGGGGGACGGGAGCGAGTTGCGTCAAAGAACCCAACCAAGGAGTAAAACGACCCAGGCTAACATCGATTTTTGGATTCAAGCCCTTCGAAATTCGGCACTTATACGCCAGAGTTAGCCTGGGGGTAGGAGGACCATCCTATTGTAGAGATGCACTACAGTAATGCGGGTGTTGACGCACACGGTGCGTCTTGAGACGCAAAACCAGCTCCGCGTGGCCGCCCAATGTTTCGGGGAAGAGGTCTAACCGCTCCCTAACGGTCACCCAGAAGTGTTTGCTTACCGAGCCGCGATCCGTTAAGGGAGTCGGTGCGCTCAATTGTGAGAATACGAGGCCGCATTTATGAAATGGTGTACTTGGCATGGTTGAAAAACAACCTCGATACAGTCGGGAGGACGCCGTTACCGCTTGGCTTGCATGGTGCCGACTACTTCGAATGGAATGGCCGGCAGCATTCCCAGGGCAGTGTGGCGTTTTTTGGCATTATTCGGATTCTCGATGTCGATAAACGCGTCGACGATCAGGTTGCCGGCGAGGCCCGGCTTGGCTTTGACGTGGTCGGCGCGAAGAAAGATGATTACTCCGTTGTCAAACAGGCCGACCTTTTCAATGCTGATGCCTTCCGGCGGATCGTTGAGGACTAACTGTACGTCTGGAGCATAGCGTCCTAGCGGCAGGTAGACTTTCGCCTGCGCTGTGCCGTCCTCGGGAAGTTGGATAGCTTTATCGGTAAGCAGCTTCCAGCCTCGGGATTTGGTGGCCGGCCCTACACGGACCAGCCAGGCATCCTCCGTAACCAGATGGTGGTAGGCGAACGCCTGCATCATGTCCTCGGCAGGGATGCCCGGCCGCCGGACCTCGTGTCTATCCAGCTGAGCGGTTCCTTCGAGGTGCACTTCGACCGGCCCGTCCGCCTTCTTCGCCGGCACCGTGAGCGTACAGCGGGCGCTGCTCTGGCCCGCCGGAATCCAGCCGCCGCTCAACACGAAGCCAGCCGGCGCGTCCTTCAACTTGAGTGCAATCTCCCCGCCGAAGCCGTCTTTGCGGAGGGCATAGACCGTGACGGGCGTCACGGTGCCACCACGTGCGCTGATGCTCGAGGGGGTCATGCGTAATTGATAATCGGGTTGTGGATGGCTGATGCGCAGCCGGTAGGCGTAATCCGGTCCGCCCTTGCGCTGGGTGTCGGCAATCGAGAGATAGTACAGGCCTGTCGCGGGAAGCTTGATGCGGATCAACGAATCGGCCTGGTGGGTAATCAGACCCGCGCCCTTGTCGTCGAAATCGTCGTTCACGGCGATCTGCTTGCCTTTAGCGTCGGTGAGTCTGAGGATGGAATCGACCGGGGAGTCGAGCCGTCTCGCCACTACTTCCGCCACGATCTCATCACCCGCCTTGCCCTCGAAGCGGAAGACATCCGTGTCTCCGGGTCTATCGATCCGCCCGTTGATGATGAGCGGCAGTTTCACGTGCTGCGCGGTCGCTACCGTGTTATTGGGCTCCCGTTCCAGGATTTCGGGGTAGCTGTCAACGGCAAAGGGCATGCGGTTGGACGCAATTTCGCCTTTGGTGACGGATATCGGATAGACGCCCGGAGCTCTTCCTTTGGTATCCTCCACCAGGCGGGTTGCCGGCAGATTCCAGCCCTTCAGTTCGACGCTCGTGCGCACGCCGGCCTTGCCTCCCAGCGGGAAAATGCTGGTCACATAGGGCAACTCTCCGACCGCAATGCGATAGACAAAATCTTCGCGGCCCCGAAAGATGGAATCGTGGATTGCGAGCGTGTAAGCGCCATCCGCGGGGATCTCGTAATCGAGGACCGGATCCTGGTGGAAGCTGTAATGATCGGCGTAGGTCAGCTCTTTGCCGGCGGCATCGTAAAGTCCTAACGCGGCTTGAAACCAGCCTGGCACCGCGTCGGAGATGTAGGGGATCAATTCGCGCACGCCCGCGGCGATCACCAGGTGCTGGCCCTTGGCGGCCTGCAGCCGATAGCGATCGATGCCGCCAGGAGTAATCTGTCCGTTGACGATGGTTGGAAGCGTGATGTCGGTTATAGGCGGTTCGGGACGCGCGGGCGCCTGCAATTGAGCCCTCGCCTTGGCGACGGTTTTCGAAGTTTTGGCTGTCTCACTCTCGACCTTAGCCGGCTTCTTGGAGAACTCCGGCAATTGTCCGATGCAGAACACGATGGGGTTGGTCACCCCGCTGGGCGTGACGAGCCGCAGTTCGCGCTCGCCGATCGCGGCATTAGGGTCGAGTTTGACCTGCAGCCGGACGGTTTCGGCAATGGCGGGAGTCATGGGCCGGCGGATAAAGGCGGCGATTTTCATGCGCAGGTCGGCGACGGTTTTGTCGTCGTCGGGCGTCCAGGTGACCGTCGCGGTCTTCTTCTTGTCCATCAACTCCTGCAGTTGGTCGCGTAGCTTGTTGAACTGACCTTGAGTCAGCGGCTTCTCATACTCGGCGATGGTCGCGTGAACTCCACCGCCGGAGATGATCACACCGTTGACGCCGTCCAGAAACTGACCGCCGACCACGACTTCGACCGTATCGCCCAGGCGTCCGCCGGCAGGATAGACGTAGCCGGCGTGCGGGGTAGTTTGCTGGGCGTGGAGAGCCGCGGCCAGGGTGGTGAGGAGGAGAATTCTTCGGATCGTCATAGTGTGCTCCTGCGCGGCTACTGCGCAGCTATTGCGCAACCAGGCAGACCACAAAAAACGATGGCCTGCCCTGCGGTGCGCTACATAATCTCTTTCAAGATGCCGGCGGATTTTACGCCTTCCGCTTCTGTGGGGGTGACTTTGGTGGTCAGGCCTGTCGGGTGCGGCAGTTTGGCGTCCGCGTCGATGCCCAGGTTGCCGTACATGCTGGCGATGAGGTCCACGGGATAGACGGGCCGGTCCTTCACGTCCTCTCCCTTGGCATCGGACGAGCCAACCACCTGGCCTCCTTTGAATCCGCCGCCGGCAATGAGTGCGGAGAAGACTCCGCCCCAATGCCCACGCCCGCCATTCCAAGGCGCTCCCCAATCGACTTTAGGCGTGCGGCCGAATTCGCCGTTCCACCAGACGATGGTGCTGCCCAGCAAGCCCCGTTGGGACAAATCGTCGAGAAGAGTCGCCATGCCTTTGTCCATCTCGGGCAGACGGCGGCGCATCACCTGGAAATTCTGCTTGTGAGTGTCCCACCCGCCTTTATAGTTGATGGTGATGTACGGGACGCCGCGCTCGACCAGGCGCCGGGCCGCCAGGCAGGATTGCCCAAACGTGTTCATGCCATAGCGGTCCCGCAGTTCCTGCTTCTCCTGCGTTAGATCGAAGACCTTGCCGGCGTCGCCCAGAATCAGTTCGTAGGCCTGGTCCTCCATTTCCTTGGAAGACGCGAGGACCGAGTTACCGGGGCTCGCCAGTTGCAGCGAATTGAGCTGGTGAAGGTATTCGCGGCGGGCCTGCTGGCGCTGGTCGGAAATTCCCGGCACCACGACGCCTTCCACAGCGAATTTGGCTTGCGCAGGGTCGCCGCCGGTGGCAAAGGGCTTGTAGCGCGAGCCCAGGAACCCGGCCTCGGAGAAACGTCCCTGCGGCTCGGTGAGCACGATGTAGGGTGGAATGAGTCCTTTGTACCCGGCGTTGTAGCCTTTGAACAGCGACACCACCGCTCCCACGCTGGGGTACACATCGCGGCCGCCGGACATGCGGCCGGTCTGCACCGTATAAGATGCGGTCTCGTGGGCATAGACGCCGTGGGTCATGCTGCGGATAAGCGAATATTTGTCGGCCTGCTTGGCCAGAAGCGGAAGCAGCTCGCAGATTCGCATGCCGCTGACATTGGTCTCGATGGGTTTATCGAGCGGACCCGAGTAATCGTTGCCGGCCTCAGGCTTCGGGTCGAATGTATCGAGGTGCGCCGGACCGCCCCACATCCAGATCTGGATGACCGACTTGGCTCTGGAGTTGGAGACTCCCGTGGCCGCGCGGGCTGGAAGCGTGAGACGGTCATTCAACAACAGGCCGGCTGCGCCGAAGAGACCGTATCGGGCCATTTCCCGCCGGGTGATCGGCAGGGTGCTGAATTCGGAATTGCGTAGATTGCTCATATGTCTAAAACTCCTAATGCCGGTAAAGAAACTCGGCGCTGTTCATTAACGACCAGATCAGATCTACCGTGGCTGCGCGCCCATTGGCAGCCCCGGCCTGAGAATATGTATTTACGACTTTGAACTCTTCCGGCGTGGGATAACGCGAAAGAATCAACAGATAAAGGGTAGCCACTAGCGTCTTCTGGTCCTGTGCAGTTTGCATCAGGTAATTGAACCGCGGACTTCGCTCGATTTTTTGCTGGATATGGCTGGAATTCAACAGGTGCAGCGATTGCGACGCCGAGAGCCGGTTATTGCGCTCCGATTCGAGGCCGGTGTCGCGCGACGGACGTCCGAATTGCTCCAGGAACGAACTGGTGATGCTGCCGTCCGGCAGGCTGATGGAGCGCTGCTCATCGGGGATAAAGGTGAATGGCTCGGGAATGGCGCTCGAGTATTTTTCGTTGGTCTGGCTGATCTGGCACAAGGCGTCGATCAGCACCTCGGCATCCAGGCGGCGCAGCGGATAGTAAGCGAAGTGCTTATCGGCTTCCGCGCTATCGGTTCGGGGAATAGAAGATAGCTGATAGGTTTCCGAGTTCAGGATCAGACGGTAGATATGCTTGAGATCGAACTTCGACGCGATCAGCTCCTTTTCGAGAAGGGCTAGGAGCTCCGGATTTTCGGGCGGATTGTCGGGACGAATGTCATCCGGCTCGTGCACGATGCCGCGGCCCAGCAGCCAGCTCCAGGTGCGGTTCACGATATTCCGGGCGAACCAGGGATTTTGGGGACTGACGAGCCAGTCGGCGAAAACTTCGCGTGGATCGCGATCGGCGGTCAGGTTGGCTTGCGTGCCGTCAGGGAACTTCGCCACACGTGGCAGCGTGGCTCCAGGTTTCGCCGGATCGAAGAAAACGATCTCTTCCTTCCATTCGCCGGTCTCTTTGTACCCGATATTGGAGAAAAAGGCCGACATGTCGGATAGCCGGTCTTTGGGCCATTTCTCGGCGCGCACGCCGAGAAACGTCAGAGCGACGGTTTGAGCGATGGCCTGCGGGTCCCGGCTTTGCATCGCCCGATAGAAGTTCACCGGCGCGTCGCGGAAATTACTGCCGCTTCCGGTCAGCAGCTCGTGGACAAACTGGTCGTAGGGCCTGTTCTCGCGGAGTGCGGCGCGAATCCAATGGTCGTATGCCTGGGCGGCGTTGGGCCAGAGGTTGATCGGGAACTCGGCCTTGACGCGCAGCAGATCGCTCCACTTCATGGCCCAGTACTCGGCAAATTCCGGCCGTTCGAGGAGATTATCGATTAAAGCGCTGCGTTTCTTAGGGTCCGTATCCTTAAGAAACTGGAGGACTTCCTTGGGCGTCGGCACGGTTCCGATCACATCGAGATAGGCCCGCCGCAGGAACACCGCATCCGAGCACAGTTTAGCGGGCTGGATGCCCAACTGCCTCAATCTGGCAAAAACGAGGTCGTCGATCTTGTTTTGCGGAGTCAACTCAACGCGGCTTTCGAAAATTGGAGCGAAAGCCTCTTTCGGACCAGCACCTGCCAGGGCTGCGGCCGGAAGAATCAGGCACACGACAAACTTGAGCATGTCAAACGACAGCTATACATCCTTTGTAACCCAAACGACCGGCAGAAGTCGCTGAAAAACCCGGCCAAGGTCCGGTAGCAGACTGAAGAGGTAGTTGCAATATTAGCCACCTGGCGCAGGACTTGCGCTGAATTCGGAGTTCTTTTCCGCAGCCAGCGGCTTCTGTACAAGGGTTGGCTGGGCGCTAAGCGTTACCAAACCGTCAGCGCTGAGTGGTTTAGGCAGGCGCTTGGCGGAACGGATTCGCCGATCTGCAGCCATACTCTGGAAACCCGGTGTTGAGTTCCGGTCGAATTGCGGCATCCACCAAAGGCGGGCGCTGCAGTAGTTGATTATGACCTAACCACGTTCGCGGTAGGAGGACGAAGCTGCACTGCATCAGCCGGCGTTCGAAGAAGAATCTGCTAACGGATGGATGTACTACCGTCGCGGTTCCGAACCACGTTTCTAACTCTTTCAGCGTGCCGGGAAAGACCTACTTCTTTGGATATAGCGCACTCCCAGGGCGGGCCGATGAACGAACTTCTTGTTTTCAGGGTATTGGGCATGGCGTTTCGCCGCCGTCAAGATGTACCGAATCTCCCCTAAATTCGGTCCAGCGTCCGAATCAGTACCGCATCGTGCCTTCGGTCGTGCGATCCCTCCCAGGTACCTCACGACAAGCTAAGAAGCGGCAATTATAATCAAGCCGACGTGAGGTTTACATGTCAATGGTACGACGCTCGATTGGCATTATGATTCTGTTTTGCGCGGAACTAACGGGTCAATTTCGCGCGGGTATCCAAGGTGTAGTGAAAGATGCGACGGGCGGAGTGGTTCCTGGCGCTCGTATCACGCTCTCCAATAACGAAACCAAAAGAATTCAGAAAACGCAAACCAGCAATGAAGGGTTCCATAGCTTCTCCAACCTTTTTCCCGGTAACTATACAATGGCGGTCGAGAAGCAGGGCTTCCGGCGTCAGGAAGTAACCACGGTGATCCACGCAGAAGAGTTGCAGGGCCAAAATTTCACCTTGGCAACCGGTGACGTCGCCGAGACCGTGACCGTGTCGGGGAACGCCAATCCGGCCTTGCAAACCGAGAATGCCGATGTGAGCAAGTCGATCACTACGGCGGAAGTCGACCGGCTTCCGCAATTCGGCCGTGATCCGTACGACCTGTTGCGCATCACCCCTGGCGTCTTCCAGGATGATGCGCGAGGTGGAGGCGGGGGCGCCGCGAACCTGCCAAATGTCACCGGACCAGGAGGGTCGAATTACTCGATTTTCCAAACCGAAAATCAGGTTGCAGCCGTCACGGCCGGGCAGCGTGTGTCTGAGAATAACTTCGAGATTGACGGCGTCAGTGTGAACAGCCTAGGCTGGGGGGGAGCGGCGGTAGTTACACCCAACCAGGAATCTATTAAGGAGATCCGTGTTACCTCGGACAGTTATTCTGCTGAATCGGGCAGAAACGCCGGCGCGCAGATCGATGTCGTATCGCAAAACGGTTCCAACCCGCTCCATGGAAGCGGATTCTTCAAATTGGATGACCCGGCCTTCAATGCTTACAATTCCTACGGCGGATATGATTTGCCGCCCACGCGCGTCGACCAGCTATACCGCCAGTTCGGCATGAGCATAGGCGGGCCGATCTTGAAAAACCGCGTGTTTTATTTCTTCTCCTACGAAGGACTGCGCAACAACAGCGTGAGCTATGTGAATCAATGGGTCGAAACATCGCAATACCGTCAAGCTCTGGCCGCTGCCGATCCGGGGACCATCGCGGCCCAGGTAGCGACTAATCCCAATGAGACGCCGCGCGTCATTTCCGTAGCCAATGCGCCCTGCCCCAGCGGATTTACGCCCGGAACGTGCGTGCAGATTCCGGGCGGATTGAATCTCGGCTCCTTTACCGGCACGCCGGGAACTTACGTCGGACTTACAGGCGGCGGGATTTCAGCGAACGGCATTCCCGACGTGGAATACGCCCAATTGGCGTCGCCCAGCACCATAAACGCCAATCAGTATAACGGGCGAATCGATTACGATCTGCAGAATGACCTGTTCGCCTTGAGTATGTACTTTACGCATCTCGACCAGGTGGGAGCCAACAATCAGGGCCAGGACCGTCCCATCGGAGACTTGCCATTTACTCCTCTCAACTCGGCCGCCACTGTCACTTACACGCATATCTTCTCTCCCACGCTTTTGAATGAAGCGCGCGCCAATATGACCCGTTTTGCTTCCAATCAGCTTGCCGCGGCGGCCAATGCGAATTTCCAGATTCCCAGCCTCGAGATCCAGAATCTGCCGTTCGCCAGCATCTATTTCGGCGCTCCGCAGGCCCCCACCACTCCGTCGATCATGGCCCAAAACACTTACGAGTTTCGCGACATTCTGAGCTGGTCGCGCGGAAGCCATATTCTCAAATTCGGCGGCGAAGTGCGCAAGGCGCAGGATAACGACAATCTTCTTGGCGGCGCTCGGCCGCTCTATTCTTTCATGGGGATGTTCAACTTCGCCAACGACGCGCCCATCTATGAGCAAATCGATGCCGATCCCAATACTGGCGCGCCCGCCGACGCGCAGCGCTATTTCCGCACCAGCACCTACGCGTTCTTCGCGCAGGACGACTGGAAGGCTACTCCGCAGCTAACGGTCAACTTCGGCCTCCGCTGGGAATACTTCACTCCGTTACGTGAAAAGTACGACGATCTCAGCAACCTCGTGCTGGGATCGGAATACCTGCTGAACGCCAAGGTCGTGCCGGTCGCGCAACTGTCGAATCCCGACCGCCACAGTTTCGCTCCTCGTTTCGGCTTCGCATATAACCCGAATATGTGGCACAAGAAATTGGTCTGGCGGGGAGGGTTCGGCATTTATTTCAACCGTATTTATGACAACCTGCTGACCAACGTGAATCAGAATCCGCCTTACTTTGCGAGTTACGGATTGTGCTGCGGCAGCGCGACGTCTCCCTTTGATATGGCCAGATCTTGTATGCTTTGGGCGCCAACAAGTCCCCGTTGAGCTATCCGCTCAATCCTGCGCTAGCCGTGGGAATCAATCCGGCAACGGGCGCGCCAAATCTCCCGAGCGGGACGGGCGGGGTCACCATTTACGGCGCTCCGTCTAATTTGCCGAACGGGTACGCCTACATCTACTCGATGGAGCTGCAGTATCAGTTGTCCAAGGAAATGGTGCTTACGGTTGGTTACCAGGGCAGCTCCGATCGGAAGCTGATCCGGCTGGTGGACCAGAACTTCCTCTATCCGAACAACCCCGCGTTTCAGGGAGTGTATTTCGCCACACCGGATGTGAACTCCAATTACAATGCCTTGTTGGTGACGCTTACCCGCCGAATGACGAGTGGACTGCAATTTTCGCTGAATTACACCTATTCCGAAAGCATCGATGAGTTATCGTTCGGGGGGCCGGGGGCGGTGACCAATCAAACTTATCCGCAGGATAACAACCAGGAAAGAGGCCGGTCGGATTTTGACGTTCCCCAAAACCTGGTCTTGTCTGCGCTCTACGATCTGCCGATATTACGCCATGCCAACGGTTGGATGGGCCGCATTCTGGGAGGATGGCAGGTGAACGGCATTCTTCAGGCGCATTCCGGCCTGCCCTGGACACCGGTCTCCGGCGAAGCGGTTCAGACGCCTGGCGGACCGACCTTGTCCCCAAGCCGCCCCATCGCTTATTACGGAGGAGCGGGCCACAGCACTTCGGTCGACGCCTATGTGAATGGTTCGAACTTCCCTCTGGGCGGAACAACCTACTTCGATATATCTGCTCCAGGGGCGCCGGGAATCGGGCGCAATTCGTGGCGCGGCCCGCGCTATTTCTCGACCGACTTCAGCCTCGATAAAACTACCAAGGTTCCCAATCGCGTATTGGGCGAAGCGACCACCCTCGATATCCGCTGCAACATGTTCAACGCGTTTAATAACCTCAACCTGTCGCCGATCACATTTGGAGACAATGCCGCTCACATCGACAATCCGCAGTTCGGCCGGGCGGATGCCGGGTTGGCGGGACGGGTCGTTGAGTTCCAGGTGCGCCTGAGCTTCTAAGCGTCGACCAGAATGTTGGCCGCTATCCCCTCCTGAACTTGTCCAGCAACACACTTGCGATTCGGCCTTGCACCAAATGGGCTCAGATGACACCTGGATGCCGATGCAGTGCGCCCTTGGAAATCGTTTCAGCGAAACATAATATTTCCGTCTGGTTTCTGCACCTCTCCAATATCCGCAACGTCATCCGGAAATGGAAGGGCAGTTCACTGGCCGCTTACGTACGATGCTGCGGGTCCCGTCGTCAAAGAGGTGAGCCCCCTCCCCGCGAACCGGGCTTGTCGGCTCCATTCGGCCGTGGATACCAGATGACCAAATGGGCTCAGATAAAACCTGGATGCTCCTTCAGCTCATTTCGTTAGGCTAAAAACGGCAGCCGTAATGGGAATGTCACCCTACCATGGTCGTAGAAGAGTTGTTATTGATCGACGCGCTGGACTAGTCTAGAGCATTCGGTTCCCTTCGCCGCGAAGGACATGTGGGCGCATCCGCGGCGATAACTTCAACGCGCCGCGACTCGCGGCCGGAGACGCGCACCCGATACGTTAACCGAAAGGCATTCTCCACAAATCGAACGAACGCCGCGGCCGGAATTAAACCGCCCCGACGCGGGCTACGAGGACGCCAGGGGGAATTTTGAAGGCGTATTCCGCGATCTCTGGGAGAATATTTCAGCGATTCAGATTTTCTTGCGATACGACTACTCCCGGGACGCACGAAGGGGCGGTTGAGCAACCGTTTCAAAGCGATTGGAGGAACGTGATCAATTGTTGCCGCTCGACAGGCGTCAAATGATTGAATTGGTGCACGACATGAGATGCTTCACCGCCGTGGCGTTTGATGGCGTCCTGCAATGTGAGCGACTCCAGATCATGCATATAGCGGGATTTGATATGCAATCCCCATAGGGGCGCCGTCCGAAGCTTATAGGCCGTGTCCGTCGGACCGGCCTGGTAGATGCCGTCGCCCGTACCGATGTCATGCATTAAAAAGTCGCCGTACGGATGAATGATCATATTTCCGATGGCGGCGGGGATGGTGTAGGCGCCCCCGTTGATCACTGTTCCCGCCGGCGCGGTAACGAGGCTCGACACATGGCAGATGCCGCACCCAATCTGCGAGAAAAGCTGGCCTCCGGCCTGGGCGTCTGAGGTTGCTGCGAGCACGGCGTCGCGGGGCGGAGCCTGTGTGCCGCGTATGAATTGGGCGAAATGATCGATGTTCGCGAGGCCGATGCTGTCAGGTACATCTTCCGGATCGGTGGTCGTCTTACACACGGTTGTGACATCCGTCGGGCGAAGCCGATTGGTCACGCCCATCTCGTTCAAATAGGCATCTCCAACGAATGAAAGGACCGTCGGCTGCTGGTCTTTCCAGCCGAAACGTCCGAGCATGGTGTTTCCCGGACTCTCCAGGATTGGGATCACGATCGCCTCTCCGTGAATCAGGCCGTTGGTTTGGGTAGGTTGACTGGCGGCAATGGCGAGCAGGGTCTGATCGGGCACCGCTTCGACAAATCCATCGCCGAGCGTATTGAGTACGGCCCGCCGTCCCTGAATGGTTTCGGTGCTCGGGACGTGTTCCTGGGCGGTATCGCATATTGCCCGGTCATTGACGATAGAGCGGCCGGTAATACTGTTCATGCCGTCATTGATCGGCACAGTCGGATTGACGAAGTTGCCGCTCGAATCCAGATGTCCCACTCGCAACTCAGTGAACTGGCTAGCGGAGCCGTCAACGGCGTTTTGATGGCATTGGGCACAGGATGTACCGTTGAAGACCGGACCCAATCCATTGGTCGTGTCGTGTACCTCTTCAAATACCGCCTGGTCCCTCAAGTACGTGTCGCCGGCCGGTTCGGCTATTCCGTTGCTGACGCTTGAGGGCGTCAGGTTAGCCGACAACGGAGTAGTAGCGAAAGCGGCTGGGGCTTCGGTGGGAGCGTTCTGCGCAATTAGGCCGGCCGCGACCGTTAGGGTGGCGGCCAGCAGTGAGAGGAGGATGTTTTGTCGTGGAGTTAAGGGTTTCATCTACCTGCGGATACTCTGTGGAGTGGACAATTATTCCCTAGACGGCGGTGAAAAGTTACTGCAATCACAAAAACTAGGAGTGAATGATTGAAGAGAATTAAAACAGTGCGTCATAAGTGACTGCTCTTTTCTATGGCCAGTGTTGTGGGGCAAGATGGCTTCCTGCCCCACGAACCAGCTGTGGTAAATCAATTCGCGCCGTCGGTCTGCGCGCGGCTGACAATCGTCGATCCGACCTGGCTTCCTTGAGCAAGCCCCTGGCTAACATCGAAAGAAGTGTGGATCAGAGCGTCGAAGGTGGAGTTCCCCGCGTCGTTTGCCATGGAGGTCAAGAGTTGCTGGTCGGCGGGAAATAGATACGACATAATTGCGGCCGACGCGCCCGATGCGCAAGCGTGTCCGGAGGGAAATCCGGGGTGTTGTGGCAAGGCGAACAGCGGAATGATGGTAGGGTCCGCCTGCGGCGGCCGCAGTTCGAGATAGGTGTACTTGGTATCCCAACATGCGAGCGTTGCGTCATGCTGTGCGATTGTTTCATACGCATAAGCTCGCGCCGCTCTCGGAGGGTCGAGATCCAAATGATTCTGGAACATCTCCAGATCCACCTGTTGCAGCCACGGCTGGAAGAAGCCCGGTTGCCAGAACCAGGCCAAGTGGTTGGTCGTGTTGTTGGTGACCAGGTTCTTGTCCATGGCGTAATTTGCGTTTTCGGCATCAGACCCAAACGCAGGCGGCGCGGGGAGGCGGAACTGTTGAGCCGTTGCCAGGACCCAGGTCTTCCAGTTTCCCGCCAGAGGGCTGACCGGATTGAGACTGCTCCACACCCCGGGTGTCGTTGGAAAGGAACCGGTGAAGACCTGGTTGGAGCCATCGGCTTGGGCGTACGCAATGACGGCTTGTCCTACGCTCTGCCCGAGGTCGAGTCCGGCGAACACATCGCTCGGAAATGCTACTCCGGCTTGCACACGTGACGTTGCCGCCTGGTCGGCCATGTCAGCGAACGAAGAGGCCTGCGCTGGAAAAAGATAAGAGAGAACAGCCGCAGCCGCACCTGCCGTAGCGGCATGTTCGGACGGATAGGACGGGCTCTGTGGCACGGCTACTACCGGTCCACCGTGGGATCTAGGTTGCTCGGATGCGGGCGATTATAGGTGTATTTGGAATCCCAGGTAGCAATGGTGGCATCCGAGATCGCCGCGGCAACCAGCGCAAGGGCGCGTGTCTGCAGGGGTGTTGGTAGCCCTGAGTTGGCGACGGCGTTCACGGCGATGCCCATCCATCGATAGGCCGGTGCTCCTGCATCCCAGTACTGAATTGTTTGAAGTGTGGCGGTGTTTCGCTGGCTCACGCACTCCTTCACCCATGCCAGTTCCGTAGCCGTGATGTCGTCGGCCGGCGGCGGACCGAGGCGCAGAGCGCTTCCGGAAGCAATGACCCAAGTTTTCCACTGGCCTGCGGTAGGTTCGACCTGGGCGGAAAGATGACAGACAAGCGAAATTCCAACTAGATACTTTGCAATTTTTTGCATATGTAAACTCCTTTTTAAGTGGTATGAATTAGCCGTTGCTCCGCGGGACTTGGCCAAATAAACGGCGAGTCCTGCTGAGTGGTTCTTTACTGCTTCGAGATTTCTTTGAGGTAAGCGATGATGGCGCTGCGCTCGTCCGCATTTGGTACGGAGAAGCTCATGTCATTATTGGGGACCAGCTTATCGGGATCAGTTAGCCACTTATCCAATGTTTCGCTTGTCCACGTAAGTTTCGACTTCTGCAATGCCGGAGAGTATTGGAACGATGCGACGGAACCGGCTGCTCGGCCGTATACTCCCGCCAGAGCCGGTCCTTCCTTATCGCGATCCACGGCGAGGCAGCCCCCGCAGCGCTTCTCGAAAGACTGCCGGCCGGTGGTTTGCGCACTGGCGATGCCGAGATACAGGAGAAAAGCCAAGAGGCCGGGAACTATTACGCATGGGCCAAACCTCCTGGCAGCAGGACGTATGTGTTGAGCTGGCTTCATATGAGTGGATGAAGATCAGCCCGCCTGTTCCAACGTCGAGTCAACCACCGCCAGGCTGTGATCGTTCATCACTGAATGGACATTGGAGATGCCGAGAACGCTTTTCAGTTTGTCGTCAGCTACCTTCATAGGGCCAGGGCTTTTGGCAGAGCCCGGGGCCGGTTGCGGAAAAGCGGTGGACATAGCGGTGTGAAAGGTCATGTTGCCCTCCACCTTCTGCATGACCTGGTGGATGTGGCCGTTCAGAACGGCGACGGAGCCAAACCGTTTGAGATAGGAAAGAGCCTGTTCACTATCCGCGGTTCCCCATCCCCATTCGGGATACACGGACCATAGCGGAATATGCGCGAAGACGACCACGGGACGACTGGTGGGCTGAGCCTTGAGATCCGCCTCAAGCCACTGAAGTTGCTCCGCGCCGAGCGTCCCCATCCCTTCAATGACAGCGACATTGGACATCCCGACAAAATGAACGTCCTTGTGGTTGAAACTGTACCAGCCTCGTCCCCTAGTGTTCTTGCCATAGCGTTGCAGATACTGTTTGCCGTCGTCGGTCGCAGTGTCGTGCTCGCCCGGGACGAAGAAGGTCTGTTTGGCTTTTGCACTTTTGATCAGTTCGGCAAAGGTATCGAATTCTTCGGCCTTGGCCGTATGCGTGATGTCCCCGGTGTGGATGATGAATTCAGGTTGCTCGGGCAGGGAGTTGATTTTGGCGATGGCAGCCTGCAGGGTTGCGCCAACGTCAGGGTTGGCCGGCTTGTTGAAGCCCATGTGACTGTCGCTGATCTGGACGAAATGGAGTTCTCCTTTCGCCGGCTTCATGTTCTGGCTGAACGCCTTGGATGTCAGGATACCGCTGCTGACGGTCCAGATGACGCCAGTGCCGGCCCATTTCATACATTCCAGAAATCCTCGACGGTTGATGCCGTCCTCATTGTTATCGTTAACGATTGAGCGGGTATTTCGGTTGGTTCGCATTTTGATTGTCCCTTCGAACGTTCCAGACTAAGCGGATGTCCGGTTTATTCCGGGCGGGACACTTTTTGTTACTGGCACAACGAACCTGTCTCGCTAAAACCAGGTAGCCACAAGTCAGGCGTGAGAAGAAGAGTCACTTACCGGAGCCGTCTTGCCATCGCCCCAGTACAAGGAACAGACGCACTGACGGCACAGTGGATTCGAGCCCACATCCAGCGTTGAGCGGAATTCGAGAGCGGCTGGACCGTTCAGGATGGTCTTCAGTTCCTCGCCTGATTTCAAGCTCCCGATGCTTCGATGAAAGAAGCACGGGCGGACTGTGCCGTCAGCCTCAATTACTGCGGAGGTCCACGGAGCGTTACAGACGGGCGCGATGTACTTTCCAAGATCCCAGTAGCACCGGAAATGGTGTACGATCCTTCTCAGCTTGGCGGCGGACTCCAAGACAAACCCGCTGCAATGTGCTTGGGCAATGATGGCTTCGATCTGAGATTCAAGAAGCGGAATCTGCTTCATGCTGACGGCCAACCCGGACTGTCGCAGCAGATTCAACCCGCCAGGCCGCTTGAATGCGTTGCTATGAACGTCCACGGCAAGAAGAGATATTGAACTCAGTCCGATTTCGCGCGCGGCGCCAACTGTATCGAGCAGCGATTCACAATTTGATTGTTGAACGGTGCAGCGGCCACCGATCCGGCAGTCGGGCTTCAACTCCAACATTTTCTCGATACCGGAAGCCAGGGCTTGAAATGCTCCCGGAACACGCCGAATCAGATCGTGAACCTTCGGCGGACCGTCGAGCGAAACAATTACATCGTCCACGTGCTCGATGATCTCGTTCGCAAATCGGGCAAGCAGGACACCTGTGCTGAGGATGGTGACTCGGGCGCCCAGTCTCTTCGCGATTTCGCAAAGATGGAATATGTCGGGATGCATCAGCGGCTCGCCCCCCGTGAAAACCACCCACTGAACGTTCATTCCCGCGACGCTGGTTAACTGCCGTTCCAATTCTTCACGTGACAAGGCGTTTACGTTGGTGCCCTGCCAGATATCGCACATGACGCAGCGACAGTTGCAGCGGCTGTATGAGGCTAACTACCAGGACTGGCAAAGTGTTGATGACCGGAATCACAGCGATACACACCTTCCAGCCAAGCGGAACACCGGCCCAACACTGCGGCTGTGGCTTTGTGAAGGAGTGAGACGTTGACATCCACGAACCACTCTCCACTGGGTTGGACCGAGATTCGTTGCATTCCGGCGATGTGCCGTTGCAGATCTCGCATCATAGAAAGACGACGAGATAACAGGCGAATCCGGCCTCCGATCATTATCAGGTCCGGGATAAGGTTATTCAGCGCGTCTGCCGGACTTTGCCCGTGATCCGCGACCGCGACCAGATCGGCAGGACCGTGCTCCTGTATCTCACCGCTCGCTGCCGGCAGACGAAGAATCGATGCGGCTCGCGTCGTCACCATCTCGAAAATCCGTTCCATCGGCACCTGAGGGATGCTTCTTGCCGCACGGATCTCATCGACCATTGCGATCGTGGCGTGGGCCTTTCCGATCATCTGTTTAATGCCGTCGGGAAAATTGCCCCCTTCACGCAGGTTCTCCACATCCACGAACACGCGAACGAATTGCAAGCGCTTTTCGATTTCGTACTTCAACAGGAGAGCTATCGGCGCGGTGTTCGGCGGTAACTGATGAAGAATGTGAATGGCTGCATTTTTCAATTCTAATCGTAAGGTCAAACACGCGTAATGGATGACCTTCCTCCCGGCGTCAGCAGCCCGGCAGATCTCGCGCGATGGCGAGCGCGACTCACGATCCTGGACCAGCAGAACCTGAGGAACTACGATCACCCTTAGCCTGATCAGGAGGGTAGACCGATTCCTGGGCGAGAACAGCCCTTCGCTTCAACGATGCGATTGACGGCGTGGATTGTGCTGGATCTTTGACGGCGACCTCACGCCTTATGCGTCCGGCATGATGGTTCACGATCGAGGGCAGGCACCCGTCACGTGCCACCCAGTCGATACTCGCGAAAAACGCCGGAAGAGCGATCAGACAGCCCAGGTTGCGCTCCACTTGTGCACCGCCGGATCGACGGGTGCCAACCCACGCGGCAAGACCACCGAAGTGGGAGCGGGTCCCGGCTCCCGTTCAAAGTCGATCCGCCATGCGCGTTTCCGCCCGGTGAGTCCGGAACACGGCTGATTGCTTGCGAAGAGCAGCGGTCCGCCATCGGAATCCAGGTAAAACGCATTGCCTTCGCCCTTAACAACACGGCGCGACCTTACAGTGACGGTCGGCCCGGCATGGATGACGCCGCGCGTTCGGGGGTGGATTTCAACGATGACGTTATCGACACGTCCTTCTGACGCGCAGTTGGTGGCGAAGGCAGTCAGGTGCAGGAACGCTTCGAAGCGGTCGATCCGGGTATGTACGACGGGGACCGCCGGCGACTCCAACGCCTGCCGCGCAACCACGTCGGGCTCAACACCAGTCATGGAGAAGCCGACAACGGTTTCAAAGCGGCCTTGGGCGAAAGCGTAACGCAATTCGCCGCGTTCACCTACCGGGCTTTTGGCCGGGTCGTCCGGAAAGCAGAAGGCAGTCTGTCCCGAGAGGGGCGCGTACCGGAAGTCAATCGGAGAGGCCGATTGGCCGGCAGTGGGGGCTGCGGCGAGCCCAGCGCCAAGTCCCGCTCCCGTGCGCGAGAGGAACTGGCGACGGTTCCAATGGAACATCTTCCTGGATTATATAGCGGTATGCAGGCGCCGATAGCCGACGAACCGGCAGCGACAGTTTATGTCCTTGCTGGACCGATTTTCAGAAACCCATCTTGTCTTGTTACATTTTTTCGGCGACCCGGCCAGCTATTTTCTGCCGCCGAGTAGAGTCGGTTCGATTGTTTTGCGTGATGAGAAGTTGATCGTGAACAATCTGGTTTCTGCTGCGATCCCCTCCCTCCCGAACACCCTTTGGGAGACCTCGTTTCAACCCAACTCATCATGCTTCAGCGACTGAATAACACACGGATTGTACAACCGATCTACCAGAATATGAGACGGATGCCCGATCCCAAAAAAGGCCACGCATTGGGGGGAGGATTTTCTCGCGTTCATTAGTGAGCCTTTGCCGGAGAGAAAGGCTTGACGACGGAAATCATACTTTCCCTCGCCCTAAGTTGCGTCCGCGGCAATGTTCACGCCAACGCCGCATCCGCGAAAGCGCGTTCTGGGATTCTCACCGCTGAGATCAACGACGACCGGCGCGCAAGGCGTATCTGGAGGCGAGAGCTATCTCCCGTCGCCCTTTCGCCGAGGTAATCGCGTAACGCCTCGCACGAAACGCAGTAAGCTTGGGAGGAGGATACTCTCATTCGGCTACGGGAGACACCATGAAGGACATAAGAGCTGGAGACCGGATAACATTCTTCCTGTTGGGAACCGCGATCGGTGCAGCCGTGGCGCTGCTGGTTGCGCCGGAGTCAGGTAAACGAACTCGCCGCACTCTTCGCCGTAAAGGACAAGATGCTGCCGATTACGTTATCGATGCGAGCAAGGAACTCGCCGAGCGGTGTGAAGACCTGTACAAGCGCAGCGGAGAATTGGTGGACGATGCGTCGCACGAACTGTCCGAGAAATATCGCGAACTGTATCAACGAAGCAAGGAATTGGTGGACGAGGCCGCAGTTGTAATCCGTAGAAGAAACACCGCAAAGGGCAAGTTGCGGTAACCGCAGTCCCACAGAGCCCCACCACTCCGTGGCATTCTGGAATAGCGCGTACATCTCTCGACGAGAACGGTAGTCGCGCCGTCGACGAAAAACAGCGATTGCCTGCCGTTCGTGAATGATGCCCGAATTTTGCATCCGGCCGTGGTCAACGCGGCGCGTTGCAGGGCCGTTGTCTGGGCAGGCTTCCGGCAATGATGAAGTCTTGTCCTTTGTGCAACACCTTCCGTCCCCGTTCCTCGCGCGGGACGCCGCGGCCCGAAGACATCTGCTTTCCGCCCATGCGGCGATCCCGCGTTCGCCGCCTCGCCCGACGCGCAGTGACGCGGCGGTCATGGGGCACGCCGGGGCCACCGAACGTCCCCCAGCCTCGTCGGAAGGTTCCAGGCAGGCAAGCTGCGCCAATTGGCAGAGGCAGATGGGCTGGCAGAATTTGCTGGATATCAGATCAATGACAACCCGATGCTGCGGCACGTGCTGCGACAGATTGCGGTGTTCGCAGGTTTTGGTCAGGTTGTGCATCGGAATACGGAAAAACGCGTGTGATTTGCTCGTTTGGGCGCGATATCGGAAGTAAGTATAGCTGGGGATTCAATAGTGAGTAATGGGAGAGTGGTTGTGGCTTGTGCACAGATGCACGCACGATTTCGAACCCGCCGGTCGGGTTGATGGAAGCGAGTTCGCCATCGACGGCGGTCTTGATGCGGGGCTTCGACAGTAACTCGCTTACACGCATCGATGCACTTATCGCATAGCGCGGCCACAGGGGGCAGTCTTGTCCCCTGCGCACATGACAGGCGCGCGACTGACAGATGAACACGCGACTTTGTCAAATATGTTGCGGGCGGTAAAGTTTTGCAGGAGGAAATCGATATGCTTTCCGTTTCGTGCTCAAGAATTATAGGCTTCATTCAACACAGCGCCAGAAGGTTGTTCGCTCGAGTCGCCCGGCGGCGGGGGACTCATTCTGCTCCCAGTCTCCTGGCTTCTCTCTTCGTCCTGGGCTTAGGGTCCACGCAGAAATAACCACTCACCAGTGGGCGTGACAGCTACATTATCCACCGCTGCCAATTCTGGTTCATTCCCCTCACGGTAGTCGACTTCCCCAATTTGGATAGGCAGTTGGAGCCTATCCGTCCCTTTCTCCCATTGACCGCTAGTTATGTTATAGTTGCGATTATAATCTGGTTTCAGTCGTAACTATAACATTATGAGACCTCTCGCCTTCTCTCCTGATTCCTTGCGAAAGCTGCTGCTCCACGACAGAATCGCAACGCTTCCCGACCTGAAACGCGCCCTCGGCACGGACGTCGACCTCACCGTTTTCCGAAAACTCAAAGAACTCGACTATCTGACTAGCTACTCTCATGGCGGTCGTTTTTACACTCTTCGCGAGATCGCCCGTTTCGGAGCCGATGGTCTGTGGTCCTGTACGCCCGCCTGGTTCTCTCGATACGGTACCCTGCTGACCACGGCCGAGACATTCGTCTGTAATTCGGTCGCAGGATGTTTTGCGGAAGAACTATCTGCCATCCTGCACGTAGGAGCGCAAGATGTCTTACGCCACCTTGTCCAGCAGAAGAGAATCGCCCGGGAATTGGTCTCCGGCCTGTTCCTCTATACTGCTATCGATCCAGCCATCCGTCAAAGACAACGTCTGACACGTCGTAGTAACCAGTCCGTTCCCACGGTTGTCGATGCCACTCGTCTGGAAGTGTCTCCCGATGAGATGAAAGCTGCCATCATCTTGTTTTACAGCCTGCTGGACGAGCAGCAGCGCCGCTTGTATGCCGGCCTGGAATCCATGAAACTCGGCCACGGCGGCGACAGCGTGCTGGCCGGATTTCTTGGCCTCGATCCGCACACCATCGCCCGCGGCCGCCGCCAACTGCTCGATCAGGATGTCGAGGTCGGGCGTATCCGACAGTCTGGTGCCGGACGCAAACCGGTGGAAAAAAAACGCCCGAAGTAATCGCAGCCATCGAAATCCTGCTGGAACACGACACCGCCGGCGATCCCATCACGGGCATTCGATGGACTCACAAGACGCCTGCCGGAATCGCCGAACTGCTGCAGCAACTCGATATCGAGATCTCAGCCAATACCGTGGCGCGACTGCTTCACGATATGGATTTTTCCCTCCGCGTGAATCGCAAAGCCATTGCCACCGACTCCAGCCCGGATCGCGACAAACAGTTCCGTTATATCTCGTCATTACGCACTCGCTTTGAACGCCAGGGGATTCCCATCATCAGCGTCGATACCAAAAAACGAGAACTCGTCGGAAACTTCAAGAACAATGGCGTGAAGTGGGATCGCATGCCCGTGCGCGTCAATGATCACGACTTCCGTTCCGATGCCATCGGCGTCGCAATCCCTTACGGTATCTATGACCTGCTCGCCAACCGAGGCTCGGTCTTCATCGGCGTCTCACATGACACGGCAGCCTTTGCCGCCCACTCCATCGCCGGTTGGTGGAAGCGCGACGGCGCTAATCGCTACCATCGCTGCCGGCAGTTGCTCATCCTAGCCGACACCGGCGGCAGCAACAGTTGCCGTACCCGCGCCTGGAAAACCGAACTTCAAAGCCAAATCTGCAACAGCTTTGGGCTCACAGTAACCGTTGCTCATTACCCCACCGGCGCTTCCAAATGGAATCCCATCGAGCACCGCCTATTCTCCGAAATCTCCAAAAACTGGGCCGCCGAGCCTCTTGACGATTACCCCAAAGTCCTCAACTTCATCCGCAACACCTGCACCCGAACCGGTCTCACAGTCTCGGCCTATCTCGACCGTAGGCAGTATCCGACCGGTACCTCACCCGATCCAGAGCAGATCCGCCGTCTTTCCCTCAAACGACATTCGACTCTGCCAGCCTGGAACTATACGATTGCTCCGATGTGAATCTATTGTTGCGTGAGCCCTTAGTTGTGCCCCTGGCCACGCTTCGAACGCAGGACAATACCGCCGCCTCGCCTGCAGCGTGCACTCCTACCAGCTGTAGCGCGCCTCCAGTGCGGAAAGACATCAATAATCTTTCAGTCGCCGAGTTAAGGTCGCTGCGCAACGGCATCGCAGCGATCATGAGACTTGACGTTGGGAAGGCCACCAACAATCTGGATCCAATAGCGTCGTCACGACATTTAGTACGCCGGTATCGAGGTTTGGATTCGAAGCTCAACCGGAAACTGATGTGATGGACGCAACCTTCTACGATGCCGCGGGCGATGATTTAGGGGGCATCAGCCTGGACGTCAGCGGGAATGCCGGGGCTCTTCTGTTCGCAGCCTCATCGCCTACGGCGAACATCGCGAAGGTTGACCTGACCGATTTGGGCACAACCGGATTTGGCTGTAGCTCCCCCACCTGTGATTTCGCCATCGCCGAAATGAGATTCTCGACGGCTGGAACTCCAGAGCCTGCCTCATTCCTTCTCACGGGGGTGGCACTGATAGGTTTGGGAGCGGGGATTCGACGATTTAGAACGGATGCGTAACATAGAGGGTTCCGTTGCGAACTTCCGGCCCACAAACTGGTGGGGTAGGAAGTTCACGCCGATCACACCAACTAATCCTTTCAAGGGGCGCCAGCACCCGGGAGAATGATCATTTTATGCGTGCGCTGGAGCGGAGTGAGTGTTGAGGAAGCTGAAGTCGTAACGGGTTCGTAACGGACGTACCGGTCCCGCGATTGGCGACGCCACTGGCCGCTACGGCATGCCCTGGTTCGACGCGAAATGGTCGGGCAGCGTTGGGCCACGGCGAGCCACCAAACGCGCGAAGGCCCCGGTCCAGGCCCGACCGAAGATCGCTATCGTGCCGGGTTGGGCGGTGGCGTACTTTGTGCAGTCGGCAACATGTTGCGGATTGCTTGGATTCGCCATCCACCCGACCCGCGCTTCATAATGAATGTCGACCACATCTTCCGTTCACCGATCTCATAACGCGCATCAGCAATTGCTACATCAGCGCCAACAAAGTGAACGGTTTCGACTGCAAGAATTCGCTTTCCGGTCTCGCGGGCGGAACTGGACAACATTCCGCGCACCAGTGCATCTCTGCCTCTGCGCCACTCACCGGTGGAAACGAGCTGATCCGCATCAACTGTGAACAACGCACCAATTGCTTTCGGATCGCTCACGTCGCGAGCGTCCGCATAGCGCTTCACCATCTCGCGAACAGCCGCTTCATCGCCGGATACCCCGCCGAGCTGAGCCGCAAATAACTGCGTACAGAATAGAAAAACTGCAAGTTTCATTTAGAAACTTAGTTTACTCCCCCGGAGCACCGTGCGGCACCATACGATCGCTCACCGGCGAAACGGTTAATAGTGCAAGTGTCATTCCTCGCCAGAACCGCGGCGGGACCTCCCAGCCACGAGCTACCGGCGCTTTCATACCGCGGGCGATTGCAACAACTGCGAGGGAACCCCAATGGCCGGATACCCAGGAGTTCGAGTGCCCGGCGCGCATTCAAGGAGGTGCACCCGTGTCCGGCGACGCGGTCATCAACGGGAGCCTGTCCGGGATACGTCATCGATCACGTGAAGGCGCTGAAGGACGGCGGAAGCGATACTCCCGAGATTATGCAGTGGCAGACGACGGCGGCGGCACGGGCCAAGGATCGGGTGGAGTAGGGGTTAACGAGAGCAGTTTTCGAGCGCGACTACGATCTGCTAAATTGTTTGCTACCGAGTCTCGGCACCGCGATGAGCCAGACTGGAAGCCAATCCAAGTTCTTCGAGGTACCCGATGAATCGACGTAATTTCCTGGCAGGTAGTGCCTTGCTAGGCCTGAGCGGCTGCGCACACAAAGTTAGCGTTGCCTCGACTCCTCCCGGAGTACTGCGCTCCGACATGCTGCCCACGCTGATGCCGGTTCGAGCGGAGCTGGACAGGATTTTTCGTGTGACCGTATGCCTCCGGCCGTTTCGCGCAGCCGGGCCTCGGCTTGATGTTGAGCGCGTCGGTGATAAAACCGTAGTGCACAATTATGGGCATGGCGGAAGTGGCTGGTCCCTGTCGTGGGGATCGAGCAGCGTTGCGGTCGAGAAGGCAATGACAGCCGGGGAGCGAGAAGTGGCCGTCGTTGGATGTGGCGCGTTGGGATTGACCTCGGCAATTCTGCTGCAGCGCGCGGGGGCGAAAGTGACGATATACGCCAAGGAACGTCCACCGGAAGTGCGATCCGCGCGAGCCACTGGGTCGTGGACTCCAGACTCGCGAATCGCGCTGACGAATTCCGTGTCTTCGGACTTCCCGGCTCTCTGGGAGAAGATGTGCCGTACGTCGTTTCATACCTATGAGAGTTATCTGGGTATGGCAGGGAATCCTGTGGAATGGACCGATCGCTACTCTCTCTCCGATGTAAGTTTCGACGAAGAGCCGGCCGGCCGTCGCCGGGACGATACTCTGGATTTCGCGCGCTACCAGAACCGCGTTGTCGATTTGTCACCGCATTCACACGATCTGCCGCCTGGCAGCCATCCCTTTCCCACCCGATACGCCAGACGAAACTCGAGCCTCACCTTCAACATCGCGGGCTATTCGCGACAACTCGTCACGGACTTTTTGGTCGAGGGCGGCAAGATCGAGAGGGTTGAGTTTCACTCGCCGTCAGAATTGAGCAAGCTGCCCCAGAAGGTGGTGATCAACGCCACCGGCTACGGAGCGCGGGAGCTGTGGAAAGACGAATCGATTGTTCCGGTACGAGGTCAAATTGCGTGGTTGATTCCCCAGCCGGAAGTGAACTATGGGGTGATGTATAAGAACGTATACGTCCTCTCACGCCGGGACGGAATTGTTGTGCAGGATGGCGGCAGGGGCGAGATGGAAGGCTACAACGATACTAATGAGCAGCCAGATAGGAAAGCGGCAGAATCGGCCGTTCAAGTGGTGGCGGAGTTGTACAGCCGGATGAAAAAGGATGGGATTGCGACAAATCGAGCCTCGAACTCCGCACGGCCGTAAGCGAGTCTTTGACATGGCGCCCGAGCTCCATTTATCGGCCAGCTCACGAAAGTGCGCGATCGCACGGAATCGTGGACTAAAGAGCGTGATCCTCGCGTATATCTCAGTGTGCGGGCAGATGTCGCCGGTCAGGCGCGAGTCTACGCGAAGCATCATCGGAGTTTTTCGAAATGAACAAAGTTCGGGGAATCATTAACCGGCGAGCTACACTGGCAATAGGTGTAGCGATACTCGCCGATCTGATTCAACTGCCAGTTAATTTGTCATTCTTTGCCGCGGCAGCGTCCGGGGTTGGCCTGATAGCAGCCGATATCCCGTTGGAACTCCTTGACTCCGCCATCGACATTGCCACGGCCGTCATCGTCAACAGTCTGTTAGGCTTCCACTGGACGCTCCTCCCCACGTGCGCGCTTGAAATGGTTCCCGGTGTGGACGCTCTCCCCACGTGGACCGCCTGCGTAGCGTACGTCGCGTGGCGTCACGAAACGAAACAGCAATCGCTTCCTATCTTCTGAGTCTGGTGACCTTCCCTCAAGCGACGACACTAATGTGGCGTTGGGAGCCTCGGAGTTGACTGCCAACACCACCCATCAAATAACACAGCTAGGCCTAACCAAGGGGCTCTGCCCCTTGAAATCCCGTGAGGCTGTCAGCATTCAGCAATCAGCGCTCAGCTCAGAAGACCTCCTGCTGCGAAAGGATTTTAACGTGGCCGTTTAACGGTTAACGCTGCGAGCGGAAAAGTCTGAGAGCGAAATTCTCAGATTGAGAGTTCAAGAATCTAAGACGCCATGTCGAGTCCGTCGCCCGTGAGCCACTTCAGCACATCGCATTGCCTGCCGGCGCGACCCTCCACCGTGTGATCGTCCAGCCGCGTCACACCGGGCCGCTTCGCGATCCGGGCGGCCTCATCTGCGGTTCTCATGCGTACGGTAATCGTCATGGGGAGCCTGGTTTTAAAGGGACGCAACTCGCCGCTTCGGGCCTTCTCGACGGCTTCGGCAGCCTTCCGCGCTATTTCACGATGCGCAACTTCTGGGTCCAGCCCCGTGCAGAATTCGGGGTCCTCGCCTCCGCGCTTGACCGCTGCGGTCACGACTCCCGGGAACTGCTGCCGGGCCTCATAACAGGAGGCCTCGTCGCCTGTGACAAAAATCAGCGGGACATCCCAATAACCCGCGTAACAGGACTCTAACCCTACCCAAACATATTTGAAATTTTGAAGGCGTAAGCTATCAGCGGTCAGCATTCAGCTTTTGCAACAGCGCCGTGAGCATGCGTTTCAGTTCAGTGGCACGCGGCGTCAGTTTTTCGTAGTCGCCGGGCTTAAACAGCTTGAGATCTCTGGCCAGTAACAGATGGTATTCCAACTCACTGGCAGATCCCATCGCGATGGAGCAGAAGCGGGCGAACTCGGCGTCACCGCTCCTGCCGCACCCCTCGGCGAGATTGGCCGCAATCGATGCGCTCGCACGTCTGAGTTGACTGGTAAGTCCATATAATTCTGCGCGTGGAAAATCAGCAGTGACCCGATAGATCGCCAGGGTCAGTTCGTGCGCCTTCTGCCAGACCTTCAGTTCGTGGAAATCTTTCACGTCTCAAGCATCCCTGGATTTCCATCAGTCCTCTGTCCGATGATCAGGTTGCGAACAAGTCTCCAGGGAGGACCGATGGAAACCTTCACAAAGCTGTTTGGCAGCCTGCTGGCTTTTATATACCACTGTTTCGACCGTATCGTCATTCTGGGACACATTCCCCTGCTGACCCGGCCTGAGAACATCGTCCATTTCTTCCGCGACGTACACCAGTCCGGCCCCATCACCAAAGACGTTCTGCGCAAGCGGACCAACGAGTATAACGGCTGGGTGGAGTCCTTCGCCCGCAACCATAAGATCCCCATCGAGTGGGCGGAAAAGGGCGTGCGGAAAGAGGATTATGTCCGCCCCTATCAGCAGCGCATGGAGCGCCACAATCTTTTCGGCGTTTATTTCATTCTGAAGAGTATGGAGGTAGGACCCTCCTTCCGCTCCAGCACGCCCCGTTTTCCGGTCGAAGATCCGGATTACCGTATTATCGGGCGACAGCGCTGCCGCTACACGCATTACTACTTCTACATTCGAGATGAGGTGCTGGGGCCCATGTCCATGTGTGTTGGCTCCTTCCTGCCCTTCCAGATCACCTACTATCTGAACGGCCACCACTTCATCGAACGCGAACTACTCCGCCGTAAGATCAATTTCCGCAAGAACGATAACGCCTTTCTAGCGGTCGCCGATCCCGAGGCTCTGCAGACAGCGGCGGATCGACTGAGCGCAGATCTCATCCGCAAGCGTCTGGATTACTGGACCTGGATCGTGGGACCAAAGTTTTCTAAAACCGACCGCCAGGTGATCAACCTGAAACGCCACTACTCGATTCAGCAGGTCGAATACTGCCGGAATCTGATCTTCCGCCGTAGTTTCCCCATCCACAAACTATTCGAGCGCTCTTGCGACATCGGCTTACTGCGGATGCTGCCGGACAAGATCACTCAGATCTTTGGATTCCGGCTGCATAAGAAGTTACGCGGCAAACTACAGACCGTTCTCGAAAAGGTCGAGCACGGCCATCATGTCTTCCGGGCCTGCGGCAAAAATGCCGTCCTGCGCATGTACGAGAAGTTCACCACTTTTCTCCGCCTGGAAGCACTCAGCAACAATCTCAAAGACTTCGGCCTGAAGAAGTCTTTGGACAACCTGGAGGCTGTCCGCGAGAAGTTGGCTGCCGCGACGGATCGGTTTGCAGCCTTCGAAGCTGAAGCACTCAACGTACACGTCGATTTTCCGCTCTTCCAACGTCTCGCCCTGCCGATCATGTCTGGCAACTCACGTGTGCCCGGCATCAAGATCCATGACACCCGGATGATCCGCCTCATGGAGGTCCTGCTTCATTCCGCAACAAAACTCGGCGGCTGGCGCATTGCGCAGATTCACCAAGCCATTCTCTCCGCCTTCGGCCTGAAGGCTGAAAACTACACCCTTACCAACTGCGCTACGACCTTCGCAAGATGAAAACTCACGGGCTCGTGGAGCGCGACGGCAAACGCTACGCTTACCGATTATCCGCCAAGGGCAACAAGGCAGCCCTACTGTTCGTCCTGTTTCACAAGCGCGTCTGCGGCCCTCTCGCCAATAGCCTTTTCAATGCGCCGCCGCGTCCGGAATCAAAACCTGCCACCAAAATCGAGGTGGCTTACCGGCGGGCCGACCATTCCATTCAGCGAGTTCTCCAACTTTTGGCAGCCTGACCATCCAGTTGCTTCTCAGCTATTCATCCAACCCTCCGGTGTGCGGCGCGCCGAGGGACCGCGTCGTCCTGTGTCGCAGCCCAAAGGGGAACGAAACCTACGGTTTCTTTCCCCTTTGGAAACCCCTTTCTTCCCTCGATTCGTGCGCCGTCGCTCCGTTTAACTCCCATTAACGTCGGCAGCATTACCGCGTTCACAACAAGATGAATTGTGAGAGACAAAACTCTCAAATGAAAAGCTCAAGAATCTATTTCCCCGACGCTTTGTCCGTTGATTCGGAAGTCCGCCCATTCGCGGTGGCTGGTGTGAGGCATGAACGCCAAGTCAGTGAACGCTTTGGCGTGGTGACCCGGCAGCATAAACCCGTTGACGGTCCGATCCAGCCCCGGCATCCAGCGCGTCTTGCCATTCTCGGTTCCCCTCGTGTGATAGTAATAAGTGATGCGGGGATCGGTAGACAATTTTTCGCGCACGAGGTTGCCTCCGCCATGATGCGTGTCGCAGACGATCAATTCACTTGCGCCGGCTGCTAAAGCCGCCGTCGAGACCGCGTTGACGTCGGCTGTAAACAGTTCGCGCGCCTCGGCGGCGACGTTCTCTCTCACCCCCTCCTCCCAATACCACGCCTGCTCACGCGTGAAGATACCGCTCGCACCCTCCATATCCCAAAGGATGTAAATCTTGGGGCCTGGCTTTTTCTGCGCAGCCATGGGACTGGCGGCGAGGGCGGCTGCCTGGCCAAGGAAACTGCGGCGCGAGAGCTGGGGCGAAGAAATCATGCTATTCCTTTCTCAACCGATTGTAACCGGCGGGTGTGCAGTCATTTCACGATTAACCTCGCTTGCAGCCGGATGTCATCAGACGCGCTTCCAATCATGATTTCAAAGGCTCCGGGTTCAACCCGGAACTTCTTTGCCGCCACGTCGCAGAACGCCAGATCATTCGCGGCAGCCAAGTCCGTTACGCCGGAGCCCACCGCGGAAACCGTAGCCAATGTTGGCGCACAGGGCGCGGACGTTGCGCCGGAGCGGCTCGCCGCGACCAAGAAGGCCAGGGCCACGACTGCCAGTTCGGCGAAGGGAACGCGCACGGCGCAAATTCTGGCCCTGGTCGCCCGGCCGGGCAGCGCGACCCCTAGCCCAGATTACCGAGGCGACCGGCTATCAACGCCACCGCGTCCGCGGGTTCATGGCCAGGCGGGGCCTACGCAGTGTGAAGCATGACGCTTGCGAGCTTTAGCCAATGCTTCTCGCTTACTCTGAGACAGCGGCCAACATCATAACCAGCAAGGCCGGAACCCCACGCTGGGGGCATAGGCCAGTGAAATGCTTAGCAATGGCAGGAGCCATAAATGCCAAAGCACGACCACCACAAAGCCGCCGCGCATCACGAAGAAGCAGCTAAATCCCATCGGAGCGCCGCAGAGGCCCATGAAAAGGGTGAGCAGGCGGATGCATCACAGCACTCTCAGATCGCGTTTGATCATTCCGCCAAAGCCTACGAGGCCTCAAATGCAGCCCACCAGAAGACTAAAGGGCCGAAGAAACTCTGACATTGAACTGGCAACGACAACAGAGCTAGAGAGAAGCGGGCAGAAGTTACGCCCGCTATCTCCCGCGCGCCGAGGACTTCGCAAATCGCTAGCGCGCCGTTTGGCTTCCGTCTGTACTGCACTCCGGATCGGCCGAGTCTAGTATCACCCGCGTCCAATCTCCACTGAGGATCGACGGGCACCACATCGTCTCGATATGTTCAATCACCAGTTCGGTGCCGCGCGCGTGGCTGACGAAAGGACGCGTCCGCGGATCGTACATCGAGTCAGTCAGGTCCCGGGCCAATACCACGTCGAAGCCGAGGCGGGTCATCTGGCGCGTACCGAACCCGCGATCAAGATGCTGATATTGGTATGGACGCCCATCAGCACGATCTTGGCGATGCCTTCGAGTTTGCAGAAGCTGTAGATCTCCTGTCCGCTCTCGCTGACGCCGCCGAAGCCGACGATGTCGATGGCTGGGTGCTCGCGAGTCCAGGGTACGGCGGTCCTTCAAACCGTTTCGGGATCGGTTCATCGCATCCGCCCGCTGAGTCATCTACGGGGAAATCGCGTTCCTCATCGGGGACACGCGGGGCTACTGATGGCGGTATCGCGATTCAGCCGGATGCGATTGAAATGCACAACCAGCGTGTCTCCTGGAACCGCGCCTTCCACGTAGAATGGGCCGGTTGGGGGGGCCGCCGCTGGTGCGGCGTACACCTTGAGGGTCCGTGCCACGGCATCCACCGACAAGGTCTTCACGGGTTCGAACGGGTTTACGGGAAGCACCGGTTCGATGGCACCGAAAAGAAATGCTCAAACTGCGTCGGCTGGAAATCATGAGTGCGGGATGCAGCGGTCCGGGGCGCCTCACGCCGGCCTCCCACCGAAGGTCTGCACGGTTATCGTTCTCGGCAAACTTGGCAGTACCGGTAATCCGATTTCCTTCCAGCCCTTAGAGCTGGATGGCTGGCCCCTGGCTCATCTTCGCGGTGGCATCGATATTTCCGTTTTGAAACGTACCTCAATGACGTTTCCGCCGAGCTTTCCCGTCAGTTTAGTGCCGTCAAGAGTAAGTTCCATAAGGTCGTAATTGTCCTGGTCGAAAAACCTCAAGTCTGAAAATCCAACTCCCAGCCGGCGAAAGCGTCTGCGCAAGCGACGGTAAGGAAAGACAGACTATGGCCGATGCGGTTCGCATGGAGGTTCAGACGATAATTTAGGCAAAAGGTCCGCTTAAGGAGCGTCTTGGCCGCCCGGTCCGGCGTTGGAGACTTTACATAGCTGGCAGAACCGGGGCCGAGTCGCAGCCTATGCAATCCGCGTCGGAGTTTCGGACCACGCCGCGTCATGGTTGAGGAATACTTCACAGGGACGGCCATGTCACACCGAGAACTGCTCACTGAGTCGCAGCGGCTCAGTCTCCAAGCTCCCGCTAGTCTGGTGTAGTGTCCACGAAATAACTGGACAATAGGATTCGTGTGCATCCGTGGCCTGAGCAACATTTTTTCTGAGATTTTCGCCACCTTGCGCCACTCATACCAATGGGGCCACCGATGGACACGGATGCACACGAATGGGAATCAGATCTGACGGAGGTCGTGATTGGCGCTGCCTTCGAGGTGGTCAACGTGATCGGCGCTGGTTTCCTGGGGAAAGTCTAAGAACGAGCTCTGATCCATGAGCTTCCTCTACGGGGTGTCTGCGCCAAGGCCCAGGTTTCATTCCCAATCTCTTACAACGGGAAGTACCTCGGCGAGTATGCGGCCGATCTAGTGGTCGGCGAAAAGGTCATCGTCGAGTTGAAGTGCGTGGACCGCTTTGCCAATGAGCATCTGGCGCAGTGTATTAATTATTTAAAGGCATTACGCTAGTATTACTGTGTTACAAAATGATGCGACCCAATTTTTGTCGGCGGGCTCAGGAGGCATGCCGTTATTAGGTTTCGTACGAGTTGGCTCGGGATCAGCCGGACGCGACTTCTGCCGATCCGGAGATGCAGTGAAGCCCGGGCAGGCATAGAGTTTTGTGATTTTGTAACACAGTAGTACTAGATCGCTAATTTCGTAGATTTACACCGGCGACCGTTCTGTCCAGTTATTTCGTGGACACTACACACTAGTCTAGCGATGAGCGCGGGATGGTGGGCCATTACACGCTCAGCCCCGAGGATCTTACGCGGATCGATTGCCGCCGCGGCGATCCTAATCGTCTTGGTTTCGCACTCATGCTTTGCTTATCTGCATTTCCCAGGGCGGATACTTCAACAATGTAAGCAACCACCCGCTGCGCTATGCGCCTTCGTCGCTAAGCAACTCGGCGTCGATGCAGCATGTTTCGACGATTACGCCGAACGAGATCAAACGCGCCGGGAGCACATCCTTGAGATTGAAACTGCACTGGAGCTTCTCCCATTGACCCGAGCTCTGTATAGGGAGCTCGCGGCGTGGCTGTTGCCGACGGCGCTCGCCACCGATCACGGACCGACGCTGCTGACTACTTTGCTCGATAGGACCAGCGCTATCGGCGGATTCACCCGTGTCCAGAGATATGCGCCGATGAACGTGCTTACAATTCCGGCGAACAGAATGGTGTTCCAGTTGTCTGTAGTTTGCAACACCCAGCCCATGAGTGCAGGTGAAGCGAAGCCGGCGCAGTTGGAAGAGGCGTTCATTAAGCCGGCCACTGAGCCGCCGGACCGGCCTCCGATATCAACGGCGGAGGACCATGCCGCGCCCAGATACAAATCGATCGCTCCCGCCGCCACGGCCATGAACAACGCGCCGAGCCGGGGCAGAGGGGAGAAGATGCCAAGCGACATCAGCGTTCCAGTCAGCAGCAAGCCCGCGCAGCCCAGGTACAAGCGCCCTCGTCGCGCATCGAAGCGGCGCGTCAGATAATCCGTTATCAACCCGCCTATCCACGTAGTAGCGAAGCCGAACAGAAACGGCAGGCCGGCGTAATAAGATGCTTCCTGCACAGGAAGCCCGCGTTTTTCAATCAGGTACGCTGGAAACCACGTGATATAAAACTGCCACAGAAAGGTGGTTGCGAAAGCGACTCCCAGCAGACACCACAAGCGACTGGACCGCACCAAGTCACCCCAGGGTGGATGCGTTGCGGTCCCATCGCGTTCAGAGGGCTGCGCAATTCCTGCGCGGATAATTTCCCGCTCTTCCGCGTTCATGGAAGTGTGAGTCGAAGGATCGTCTCGAAACCAAATGAACCACGCCGGCGCCGCCAGGACACCGAGCGATCCGAAGATCGCGAACATGGTCGGCCACCCGAACCGCAGCATCAGGAACGCCGCCAACGGCGGTGTGAGCCCTGCGCCGAGACGACCGCCGCTTAAGTATGCGCCAAAGGAGGTCGAGCGCTCAGCGACTGGCACCCAGCGCGTGAACGCGGTCGCTGTGGCGGGGGATAGCGCCGCTTCCAACGTGCCGAACGTGAACCGTACAGTCAGCATCGAGACGAGACCCCGCGCGACTCCGGTCAGCGCGGTAAACCCGGACCAGCAGAAGATCGCGGCCGTGATGATACCGCGCGATCCGATTCGATCCGCCAGCATCCCCCAGGGTGCTTGCGCGACGGCATAAGCCAGAAAAAAGATGCTGAAGACCAGCCCCAACTGCGCTTGTGATAATCCCAGTTCGCTGCGGATCCTGGGTCCCGCCACTGCGATACAAACCCGGTCCGTGTAGCAAAGCATATTGATCCCCATCGCCAGGCCCACGATCGAATACCGGACCAGAGTGGGACGGGCCATCTCTATGCCTTGTATGTCAGGTCGCGGTCAAGCGGATAGATCGGGCGATTGATGCGCTTGAAAGGCATAGTCTCCAGCTTGGCGGTACTCACGCCAGGCGTATCGACTATGAAAATTCGCCTGGCGATCGGTTCATAGGCTGCGCGAAAGCCATTAGGCGATTTCACTACGACGATTTTGCAGTACGCGGGATCGATCCCGTGGCTGCGAAACAACTCAGGGTCGACGGTCATGGCCGGGCGTTCCGCGATCAGGATTCGCACCATACCGACTTCAAACACAACCGTCGTTCCCATGCATGTCTCAATACCGGTATTGTAGCCGCGGGCGCGCGCCGTCCACCTGCCATCGGAGATCATTCGAACCCGGCCCGTCACGCGCACCGGCTTGGAACTTTTCCGGTCGATTTTACCCCCGATCGGAAGCGTAACCGTGACGCCGATTCCGGAACTCGCGAGCATATTTGCCGCTTCCGGGTCGACGAGAAATATCGCCGCGGTCTCCGTTAGCCGCGCTCGGACCAGGTGTTTCAGCACTCCCGTACTGTCCCCCGGCGAGCCGGATCCAGTGCTGTCGGAGGATTCCGCCAGAACGACCGGACCGCCTTTGGTGGAAAGCGCCAACTGAATCGCCTCTTCAACGGGTGTTAGCTCGACTTCGAAATCCCGCCGCGTGTCCCAGAATTTCTGTGCGATTGCCGCCGCCTGCCGATCAGCTCCCCGCGGGTCTCCGTTAGTAACGGCGACCACCGCCGATCCCATCTCCTCGATATCCATCCAAGGTTGCACCGGAAAGATAGAAACGGCTTCGGCTTTGCCGTCGCTCTCTAAGGCCTGGGCGCGCGTGAAAAGCCGATGCGCCGGCCCATGGGAGGTCTCCTGATTCTCGGCATTCACCATAAGTGGCAACTTGCGCCACGCCATAGCCGGTCGAACCTTCCCTGCAAGTGTCTTGAGCAGCAACTTTGCCGCCTTCTGCCCCACTTCGTACATGTCGATGTGGGGGTAAGTGTGATAACCCACGATGGCCGTCGCGCGCTCGACCATGGCGCGCGTGACATTAGCATGAAGGTCCAAAGTAAGCACGATCGGAATATTGGGTCCAAGTATCTCCCGGGCGCACCCCACAACATGCCCCTCCACGTCGTCAACGCCCTCCGCCGTTTGAGCGCCGTGCATGGCCAGCAAGAGGCCTTCCGGTTTTCCGGCCGCTGCCAGATGGGAACGGAAATCATTCACCAGTCGCTCGAAATCTGCCCGCAGGAGTCGATTTGCGGTGATCGCCCAAGCCGCGCAAACGGGAGCAATCGGCCGCCGGCCCTTCGTCAAAACCTCGATAAAGCCGCCCATTTCGGTCATCTTGCCGCGATGCCGCTCCAGCGCTGCAGGACCGAAAACCGGAGTGAAGTCCTCATACCGAGTCATCACGGGCGAGAACGTGTTAGCTTCCTGCAGGATGGAGGCGATTGCAATAGACACGGGATCAGTGCTCCGCGCCGACGATATCAATCGACATACAGGAACTCGTTGGAGCTAAGGACCATCTGGGCCAGGCTGGCGAACGATTTAGCAGCCGCGTCGCGCACCGGCACATTCGCGTCGACATAGATCTTTTGCTGTTGCCGCAAGTACTCCTCGCCGAGTTGAATCTCTTTTGCGGTCGGCTTTCGCGAAAGCGCCAGCAGGTATACCGCTTCGAGCTTCCTGGCGGTTGAACCGTCAGCTTGGGCCATGTCGCCGGCGCGTGCCGCGAGATAGCTCGCGCTCTCCAGAATGAATGTGTCGTTCATCATCGTCAACGATTGCAAAGGCGTCGCGGAGTTCACCCGCCGGGTACAAGTCGCGTCGATCATGGGGTAATCGAATACGCCGAGAAAATTCAGCGGGTAGTTTCGGCGGGCGGTGAGGTAAACGCTACGCCGCCAGCGTCCGGCTTCGTCGGATACTACTTGCAAACCATCCGGGCGCGTCTCCAACGGTATAGGCGGACCGCCCATCAGGAGATCGAGTTTCCCCGCCGCGGCAATCACCGAGTCCCGCAGTATCTCAGCATCCAAACGGCGCAAATTCATCCTCCACAATAGACGATTTTCAGGATCGATGACCGTTGCTTTAGCCACCCACGGCTCTCCACCCTGCCGCGCCGACTGACGGTACACGGTGGAAAGCATGATCATCCTGTGCAAACGTTTGGCGCTCCATCCATGATCCATAAAATCGACGGCCAACCAATCCAGCAACTCTGGGTTCACTGGCGGTGATCCTGTCTTGCCGAAGTTGTCCGCAGTCGCGACGATCCCCGTTCCAAAGTGTCCCTGCCAGATACGATTGACAATCACGCGGGCCGTCAGAGGATTCTGCCTGCTTACCAACCAATCGGCGAACGCCAATCGGTACCCGGAAGTCTTACCTTCAGTCTCTCTCGGCCGAACGGCGTCGGTCTTGCCCGGCTCGCAGAGAACTTCCGGAAAACCCGGTGTCACTCTTGGACCCGGGGATGCTTCGCTCCCTCTCTGAAGCAACCGGTTGGCAGGCGGCGCGCCGACATCCCAAAGGGCTTGCAATTTGTCCAGGTTGCGCCGGTACCCATTCCAGGTACGGATCTGCGTCTCGAGCTTCCCAACACTAGCTGAATCCGCTTCGCTCAAGCTCTTCTGTACTTCCGAGGCGCTAACCTGCAAGCTCGACCCGAGTTTCGTAATCAGATACTTTTGAATCTCGTCCCGCTTCTCCTTCGGAGTTTCCACCGCAATCTTGGCATCCTGGCGGATCGCCTCCGGAAGCGATTTCAGCTTTTCATTCAAAATGCGCTCTTCGTAGGGCCGCCGGAGCGCCGCGAGTTGCTTGGAGAGTTCCGCGACTGGCCGGTCGATCTCAGCGTTGTAGTGGTCGATCTCCTCCTTGTCCTCCTTGGATACAGCCCAAAGATAGCGGTCGTCTGGTTTAATCCAATCGTTCGGGTTGTAGGCGGTAGTGAAGAGCGCTAGAAATCGATAGTAGTCCCGTTGGGGCACGGGATCAAACTTATGTGTGTGACAACGCGCGCACCCAACCGTCAGGCCCATGGTGCTGCTCGAAACTTTCTCGGCTAACTTGAAAAGCGCCTCAAACCGATTTACCGGCAGGTTCTCGATATCGTCCCAGGTGATGTCGAGAATGTTGCGCATATAGCCGGTTGCGGTCAGAAGCTCGACCATCCGTGGCGTGAGATGTTTGGCCGCTCGCCAGTCGGCCATTTCATCCCCGGCGATCTGCTCAGCCAGGAATTTGTCCCACGGCTTATCCTGATTGGTCGACGCTATCACATAATCGCGATAGCGCCACATGCCTTCGGCCAACTCCAGTTTCTTCGCGTCGTAATCCTTTCCGGTCGTGTCCACATAGCCTGCCGCATCCAGCCACTGTCGTCCCCAACGCTCGCCATAATGAGGGGAAGCAAGCAATCGATCAATCAGCCGTTCATAGGCGCCGGGCTTTGTATCCGCCTGAAAGTCTCGTACTTCCTCAGGTGTGGGAGGTAGTCCGATCAAGTCGAAATAAGCTCGCCGGAACAGCGTCAGATTGGGAGCGTCGGGAGAAAGTCCAAGTCCTTGAGACTCCAACTTCGCCAAGATGAATGAATCGACGGGGCTGCGAACACGGTCCGCAGCCCGGACCTTCGGGACCGGCGACGCAACAGGTTTTCGAAACGACCAGAAATCGCGTTGCTGGCTGGTGACCTCCGGGGCTTCCGCCGGACTGAAAGGCCGATCCAGGGCGTTTTCGACACCTTCGCCCTCGAACTGGCCCCGATCGATCCATTCCCGCAAGACACGAATTTCTGCTTCGCTCAAGGGCTGGCCTGCGCCGGGCGGAGGCATGCTATGGCTGGTGACTTTTCGAATCAGGAGACTTCGTTCCGAAAATCCTTCTACCACGATCGGACCGCTGTTGCTCCCCTTGAGGAGCGAAGCCGCAGTGCGGAGATCCAGGCCCGCCATCGGCTTGCCTTGTCCGTGGCATTGCACGCATCGCGTGGTCAGGACCGGAAGAATCTCTTTTTCAAAACGCACCCGCTGCTCAGCGGCCTCTTTTCCATCACCGCCTGGATGATCGGACGGCGCGCCCCCCGCGATCCAGCGTTTCAAGATCTCAATGTCCGCATCGGGAACCGTCTGTCCATAAACGGCCGGCGGCATGGCGTGCTTGGAGACTTTTTGCCATAACACGCTTTGCTCGGGAGATCCCTTCACGATCACCGGTCCGTTATAAGTCCCCTTTAAGGTGGACGCCGCCGTTCTCAGGTCGAGTCCCAGCTTGGGAGCGCTCTGGCCATGGCAGGTAAAACAGTATTGCCTGAAGATCGGGAGAACGTCTTTCTCGAAGCGGGGACCGTCTGTTTCAGCGCTCGCCGGAACCACGCAGACCGCCAGCGCGAGCAACCCAAGTCCGGATGTAAAGGATCGTGGCATATTGACAGGAACTAGCTGATTTGGGGCGTATCGGATAGCAAGCCGGGCACGATCTTGGCCCCCGATACCGTCACGTCGGAAGGTGTTTCCATGCGGCCGCCATAGGGATATTGCACGCGCTTGTGGTCGAGTCCCATCTGATGCAGAATCGTCGCAATCATGTCCGGTACTCCCACACGATTCACGACGGCTTTATAGCCAAACTCGTCGGTTTCGCCGAACGCAATTCCCTTCTGGAAGCCACCGCCGGCAAACCACAGCGTGAACGCGTTCCTGTTGTGGTCGCGTCCGCCCCCGTTCTGGGTCGTCGGCAAGCGTCCAAATTCTCCGGCCCACATCACAATGGTGCTGTCGAGCATGCCGCGGCTCTTCAAGTCCTTGATGAGGGCCGCCGATCCCTGGTCCACTTCCGTGGCGATCTTCGGTAACGTTCCTTTAATATCGTTGTGATGGTCCCAGGGCTGTCCCGGACTGACCGTTACCTGTACAAACCGCACACCCTTTTCGACCAGCCGCCGCGCCATCAGACAACGCATGCCGTAATCTGCCGTTAAAGGGTTATCCATCCCGTACAGCTTCTTGGTCGCTTCGCTTTCTTTCGATAGGTCGAGCACGTCCCCTGCCGCCAATTGCATCCTTGCAGCTAATTCGAAGTTATGGATTCGAGCTTCGAGTTCGGACTCGCCCGGGTGCTCGCGCAAATGCTCGCCGTTGAGCTTCGCCAGATAATCGAGACTCGCCTGCTGAGCACCCGGAGGCAGCGGTTCCGGCGGATTGAGATGATGTACCGGCGCGCCCCGCATGCTAAACTCCACGCCCTGATAGAGCGCTGGCAGATAGCCGTTTGCCCAGAGTTGCTTGCCGCCTACCGTATAGCCGTTCGCGTCCCGCAGCACCACGTACGCCGGCAGATTTTGATTTTCCGTTCCCAGCGCATAGCTGATCCAAGCGCCCATTACGGGGCGGCCAGGGAAGATCTTGCAGGTCAACAGCATGTTCAAACCCTCGAGGTGGTTGTTATGCTCCGTGTGCATCGAGCGCACGAAACACAAATCGTCCACGATCGTTGCGGTGTGCGGTAAGGCGTCGGAAACATACATCCCCGACTGTCCATACTTGTGAAATTCGAACGGTGAAGCTAACAGAAGATTATGATTTCCCGGCTGGTGGATTTCGACGCCATCGGGATGGGGTTGACCGGCGCGCTTCGTCAACTCCGGCTTGGGATCGAACAGATCCATCTGGCTCGGACCACCGTTCTGAACGAGTTGAATGATGGCCTTAGCTTTGGCGGGGAAGTGCGTGCTCCGCGCAGCGAGATCGCTGTAGATCGGAACCGCGGGCGCGGGATTGGTGTCCGCCTTCAGAAGGTCCGCTAATACAAGGCTGCCGAAACCGAGGCAGCTTCTCTCCAGCAGCTTGCGGCGCGAGAGGGTATCCATATGTTGGCTATTATCCCCGTCCATTCCCGTAGAGTCAAAGCTAAAACCGAATTTCCTTCAATCTAAGCTGTTTCCTTAACGCGGATCAGTCTTCCTGAACCTCTATGATCTCGGCGGTTCCGTTGCGACTTCCGGGCCGACAAACTGGCAGGGTAGAAGTCCATGCCGATCATTCCAAACAATCCTCTCAAGGGGCGCCAGCACCCGGGAGAAGTGATCATTTTATGCATGCGCCGGTATCTCCGATATCGGCTGCCGTACGAACATATCGCGGAGTTGCTGGCCGAACGTGGTGTCAAAGTAGATGCCAGTTGCATTTGGCGTTGGGTGCAGGCAAATTTGGCTTGGGCCGAGACTCACCCGCGTTCGCATTCGAGGCGGAGAATGTCCTCGTCCATGTGAACGAGGTAACACTGTGAGGGTCGTGACCAGCTTCCGGCTTTGGTATCATCATCACGCGAGCGGGGCAGTCTCAGACGGTCTATCGTGGCGGCCGAACCATACCTTATACCGCCACCAGGCAATAGGGGCACCGCGAGGCGCAGTTAGATTTGGAGGAACTCTGTGTTCTTTGAAAGACGACCCCCTAAACGACTTCCGCTGTTACGGGCGGTCAAAATTTCCTGTCTGTTGATTGGTTCTGCCTTCTCGATAAGCGCGCAGCATGCCAGCGGAGTAGTTTCTGCCGGGCAGAAGCTATTCCAGAATTCCTGCACCGCCTGCCACGGCGAAAACGGTAAGGGCGGCCGTGGGCCGGACCTGACCACCGGACAATGGCGCTGGGGAAGCTCTGACGAAGCCATCCTCAAGAACATCATCCTGGGAATTCCCGGGACGCAGATGCCTGCTTTTCCGATGACGTCCAGCGAAGGCGAGTCGATTTTGGCCTATCTGCACTCCTTAAAGCGCAATCCGCCGGAAGAGGAGATCCTCGGCGACGCAACCCTCGGACGCGAACTTTTTTTTGGGTCAGCAAAATGCAGTACGTGCCATATGTTCGCCGGGCGCGGCGGACGCCTCGGACCCGACCTCAGTTCAGTCCGCAGCGAGCGCAAGATATCCGAACTGCGGGAGGCGATTATCGATCCCGACAAGTCCCTGCGGCGGGGATATGAAACGGTCGAAGTCCGGACGCATGGAGGCCAGCTTCTGCGCGGAGTAATCAAGAGCGAAGACACGTTCTCCATTCGGATCATGGACGAAAAGGAGAAGCTCCACCTGTTTATGAAACAGGATCTCCAGGAGATCAAGAAGCCGCACAAGTCGCTTATGACGGCTCCCGATCTCACCCCACCTCAACTCGACGGTGTGCTCGCTTTTCTGAGAGATCCCGGTCCCGTCGACCTTCCGGTGACAGAGTGGAAGCCGCGCACCGATTTGAATATCACCTTCTCCCGGCTGAAAAATGCGCAAGCCGAGCCGCAGAACTGGCTTACCTATTGGGGCGACTATCAAGGGACGCATTACAGCCGGCTGAACTCGATTACTCGTGCAAACATAGCTTCTCTCGCATCCAAGTGGACGTTCCAATTTGGCGAGGGGAATAACGAAACTGAACCGATCGTGGCGGACGGTCTGATGTTCGTGACGACCGCCCTCAATAACGCAGCGGCCCTTGATGCGCGAACTGGCCAGCCGATCTGGCGATACACACGACTTCTACCGCACGTCGCGGCCCATTGCACCGTCATGACAAATCGCGGCTTTGCGATCCTGGGCGATCGACTCTATATGGCGACGCTCGACACGCATCTGGTCTCGCTCGATGCCAGGACTGGATCGGTGATTTGGGACGTGGCAGTCGACGATTACGAAAAGGGCCTCTCCATCACGCACGCGCCGCTAGCCATCGACGGAAAGATCATCGTGGGGGTAACCGCGGGTGAGTGTGGGCTGCAAGGCTTCGTAGACGCTTATGACGCGGCCACTGGAAAGAAACTCTGGCGCTACTGGAGCGTCGCCCAAAAAGGAGATCGAGCGCGATCCACCTGGGCCGGAAATTCGGCTGAGTTCGGCGGCGGTCCCACCTGGATGACCGGAACCTATGACCCGGACACCGACACCATCTTTTGGCCGACGGGCAATCCGGGGCCCGATTACGACGGCTCAATCCGGCAAGGAGCAAACCTGTACACGTGCAGCTTATTGGCGCTTGATCCGAACACCGGTAAGCTCAAATGGTATTTCCAATTCACACCACACGATACGCACGATTGGGATGCCACCGAAACGCCGGTCCTGATCGACGGAATGTTTCGCGGCAAGATGCGGAAGATGATTATTCACGCCGACCGCAACGCGTTCTATTACGTGCTCGACCGGAATACCGGACAGTTCCTGACCGGCAAAGCTTTCGCACGGCAAACATGGGCGAAAGGGCTCAACGATCAGGGTCATCCAGTCGTTATACCGGGCAGCGACACAACGGCGGAAGGAAGTTACGTCTGTCCTGATGCTAACGGCGCCACTAACTGGGCCGCTCCATCGTATGATCCCAGGACAAACTTATTCTTTGTCGCCGTACGCGAAGCCTGCGCCACCTACACAAGCAAGACCAAGGAACCTCGCCCGGGCGTGGGCTACACCGGCACGGGCCAGCAAGAAGATGAAGTTGTTGGTGCACCCGGTGCTATTCGCGCGCTCGACCCAACGAGCGGCGATACCCGGTGGAACTTTCCTCTCCACGAGGGTTCGCCCTCGGCCGGCGTACTGGCAACAAGCGGCGGTGTGGTCTTCGCGGCGTCGAAGGACGGCTACCTCATCGCGCTCGACGCGACAGATGGCAAGCCATTGTGGCGGTATCAAACCGGCGGTGAGATCCGCAGTTCACCCATGTCCTATGCCGTGGACGGGAAACAGTACGTCGCCATAACCTCCGGGTCAATACTGATTACGTTCGGCTTGCCGTGAGATGCGAGAAATGTGCTTATTCATGAGTCCCTGGCAGATTTACGAAAGCAGCCTCGATGCTACTCACCGCCTTTGCAATCATACGACTCATGGACTGCGGCTGTCAGCTAGTCCTCGATCGTTTTCGACTTCTACGAACCAAGAAGGTCGACATGGTCCTTGAGGCTTTCTATTTAGCGCACCCGGCGCCCGACGTCGACACAACAGAACCGGCCGTTGCACCAATCGCTTGGAACGAACCGGTCAGAAGCGAGTCTCAGGAACTCTGTCAAGCCTTGATCGATCGCATCAAGCTGCACGCGAACGAAGATCCTTTCATGGATGACCGCCAAATCTTTCTGCATCGCCAATATATGCGGGAGGAGGCGTTGGTCGGGTTGGGCTTGCCCCAGCTTGTTGGAGCGCACCAAGCACAGACGGGTCGCTTCTGGCTTGAAGCGATCAATACCGAGATCTTTGACACGACGCCAGCACGGTCAGCATCTTCAGGGCCATCAACATGTGGTTCAGTCGGGTGCGGATTTCCGCATCTTCGAGCAGCGTAGTGTTCTGACTAGGTAGCTTCCAGTGAGCCGCATCGGCCCACGCCTGATGCCTCGCTATATCCGGCAGCACTTCTTTATTCATCAGTCGCGCTCCCAACCTCATCGGCAGACCGCGGCCGCAGATGCGTGTGGCCCTGCTGCCTCTCGGCTCGCACCACTACCGTCAGTATCCCTTTTGCTTGTCCACCACGTTTCGCATCGGCTCGTTTCGAACAAAGTGGCCGATGTTCTCTTTGAACACCCCGATCCTTCGCGCATAGGATCCCGGCGAATTGCCAGCCACGTGCGGCGTGATTACCACGTTCGGGAATTTCCAAAGCGGATGGCCTTTGGGTAGCGGCTCCGGATCGGTGACGTCCAGTCCGGCGCCGGCCAGTTTCTTGCTATCCAGCGCTTTGACCAACGCGGGCGTATCATAGAGGCCCCCACGAGAAACAGCGACGAAGAAGCTGCCCCTTTTCATCAGGTCAAACTGGGTCGGGCCCATCATGTGCCTGCTTTCCGGCGTCAGCGGAGCCGACACGAACACGACGTCGGCAAGCGGCAGAACGCTATCGAGCTGGCTCGGATAGACCATCCGGCTGACCGTGATGTTCGGCGGAAGGTCTTTGGGATCGACGCCGATCACTTTCATCCCGAAGCCGTGCGCGCGTTGCGCGATCTGGGAGCCGATCCCTCCCACACCGATCACCACCGCGGTCATGTCCTGTAGTTCCAGGAGCTCGTGACCCTCGCGGTTCGACTCCTCCCTCTCTTTATCCCCGAAGAAGACGTTCAGCCCGCGCGTCAGGGCCAGCAGCAGGGCCATGGCGTGGTCCGCGATGTTGGGACCCTGCACGATCCGGCAGTTAGTCAGCACTACGCTGCTGTCCAGGAATTCCTTCCAGCGGTATGCCTCGACACCAGCGCTGTAAGTCTGCAGCCACTTAAGCTTCTTCGCCTTGGCAAACAGGTCCTTTGAAATGCCGCCGATCACCGCATCCGCGTCCACAATTTCGCGGGCCACATCCGCCGGGGAACTGGCGACAACGATGTCGGCATCCTTGCCCGCATTCCGGTATTCGCGCAATGCGTCCTCGGTGAACGCCCACTTATTGTGGTTGTCGACCGCATTAATCACGATCTTCCTGTCCGCCGCGGACAAGACTCCCGCGCTCAGCAGAAGCGTCAGGCATATTTCCGTCGCAATTGATTTCCCCACAGAACCTCCTATTCGAAGTAATTCGTTCCGCCTAGCCGCCCGTGGCTTTGACCTCGTGGTCCCTCAGAAATTCCGGCGAGATGTTCACTCCCAGTCCCGGGCCATCCGGAATTTCCCAATACGCCAGCGTGGCCTTCCAGCCGCCGGTGAAAATGTCCTTGTACTCCGCGGTCTCTTTGTTCCCTTCCTCCATGATCACGAAATTGGGAATCGACGCGGCTACGTGCATACTGGCCGCCGTGCAGATGGGACCGTTCGGATTGTGCGGCGCCACGGTCACATAGTTGGCGTCGGCCATCGCCGCGATTTTCTTCATCGAAGTGATGCCGCCCGTCCTCGACACATCCGGCTGAATAATGCGCGCCGCCTGCTTGTTCAGAAGATCGCGGAAGTTCCAGTGCGTCTGCAAGCCTTCACCGGTGGCGATGGGGATATTGGTGGAGCGCTGCAGCGCCGCCATCGCGTCCACGTCTTCCGGCGGCACGGGCTCCTCCAGGAAGAACGGGTCAAACGGCTCAAGCATCTTGACGATGCGGCCCGCCGTGGCGATATTCCATTTCCCGTGCGCTTCCACGCAGATGTCGAACGACGGCCCGCCTTCGCGGATGCCGCGGATCATTTCCCGCACCTCGTTCAGGAGCGCCGTCGAAAGCTGGCGGTCAGGTCCGGGATACGGACCAAAGGGATCGTACTTGCCCGCCGTCGCACCCTGCTCGATCAGTTCCTGCGTACGTTTGCGGTACGCATCGGCCGTGCGCGGGATCTCGCCCCAGCGATAGCTCGTATAAATTCTCAGCCGGTCGTGGATCTTGCCGCCCAGCAGCTTGTAGACGGGTACGTTCAGCTTCTTGCCGACGATATCCCACAGGGCGATGTCGATGGCACTTATTCCGGCGAACAACGTGCCGCCCAGCGTGTTCTCTTCCAGGATGTACATGCGTCGCCAAAGCTTCTCGATGTCCCAGGCGCTCTCGTTCGTCAGCAGCTTGCCGAACGATCGAATCTGCGCCACGACCGGCTGCACGTTCGGGGGCGTCGTGCCTTCACCCCAGCCGTGAATGCCCTCGGCGGTCTCGATTCGGGCGCACACCACGTCGCTACGCCGGCCGATCCTCAACACATGGGCTTCGACGCTCCGGATCTTGAGCGTGGCCGGATCCGCGGCGGCCGCCAGCAAGGGCGACACGGGAAGCGTGGACACCGTCCCCAGCTTCAAAAACTCCCTGCGGGAGAAACCATGCAGCGGCATAGGAGACCTCCTTCAAAATTGGATCCGTGGACTACCACCACTGCCTTGCCGGGATGACTGGCGGTGATCGTAGACACCGGGCAGAAGGGGAGGAAACGAATGCGCGCCGCCGGTTCACGCGCGGCGCCGGTTTGTTGGTTCTTCAAGGTTAGAGTGGCCGCCAGCACCGCCGTTCCGCTCGAGTCAGTTACGATTCCAGTGATGGAGGTGGTGGTTTCCACCTGGGCACGCAGCAGCAAAAGACACATCCAGGCGCAGACAAGCGGGCAGAAACTGGTCCGACGCCTCATGTTTTCTTCCCCCAAAGGATTATATAGAATCCGTGCTGTGACCGCATGATAGGTTGAGATATGTTGAACGTCATCGCATGGCCGCATCGCCTGCGCGCCGGCACCGGGGGCCGATGCGCGAGTGCACCGAGGTCGACCCAGCATCGGCGGCACCAGCCCACCAGCCGCCCATTCATGATGGCCAACGGGCCGCCAGGCTGGTGACTGGCGCTCCGTCGCCCCACGAGCCTGCGTGCCGCGGGCTTTATGGACTTCGCCCATCCGCCCGCGCCCAGAGGCTCAAGGATCTCGTTTGGACCGGCTTTCGTGCCGCGATCCAGACTCATGACCGCATCCCTTCCGCCCTTCTTGTGGTCCGGCCAGGACCGAGGCCGATGATGCGATTTGCACTGCTGAGGAGGAACACGCGGGAACCCAGGCGGAGATCCGCTCTGATGAATGGCTTATTACCCGCGGGCTTAAAGAGCAATTCAAAATAGACGCTGATATTGCCCTTAAAACGCGTTACCGGGCCGGGGCGCTACTCTATTCTTCATGCGATCCATCCAGCTTCTTGCGCCGCGCACTCTCGAAGAGCGCGAGATCCCCCAGCCGCGCGATCCCGGGCACGGCGAACTCACCGTCCGCATCCATGCCGTCGGAGTTTGCGGCAGCGATCTGCACTGGTATCAGGATGGCCGTATAGGCGAAATCCCCGCCGTCTATCCGCAGGTCCTCGGGCATGAACCTGCTGGCGAAGTGGTTGCCGTCGGTCCCGGCGTTCACGATTTCGCCACCGGCGACCGCGTCGCGATCGAGCCCAGCATCACCTGCGGCCACTGCGAGTACTGCCTCAAAGGCCAGCACAACCACTGCGCCCACGGCATCTTCATGGGCGGGCCGCAGGCGCACGGATTGTTTCTCGAATACTCGACCCTCCCGGCCGGCAACTGCACGCCCATCCCCGCAGACGTCGACTACAAAACCGCCACGCTGATCGAACCGCTGGCCGTCATGATGCACATACTCGAGCTGTGCGAGATCCGCGCCGGCGATACCGTCGCCGTCACGGGAGCCGGACCCATCGGAATGCTGTGCGCCGCGGCCGCGCGTTGCGCCGGCGCCGGACGAATCTTCATCGCCGACCGCCTCGCCTATCGTCTGAAACTCGCGCTCGCCATGGGCGCGGATGTCGCGATCGACACCACGTCCGAAAAACTCGTCGAAACCGTGCTCGACGCAACGCGAGGACGCGGCGCGGACGTCGTTCTCGAAGCCGCCGGCTCACCCGAAACCGTCAACGCGGCGATCCTCATGGCAGCCATGGGTGGAACGGTGGTGCAGATCGGAATCCTCGCCGAGCTGAATCCGCAAATCGACGTCCACACGGCCATGGGAAAAGAGCTGTGCATTCAAACCATCAAGCGTTCGAATCATCGCGCCCAGGAGGCACTAAAGCTGCTCGGCCGGATTTCCCACAAGCTCATTACCCACTCCCTTCCCCTCGAACAAACGCCAAAAGCCTTCGAGATGCTGAACGCCTACACCGACGGCATCGGCAAAGCCGTCATCGAGTTCTAGAGAGACACCCGCTCTCCGCCCGTTGCCGCGCGGTGGAGGGTCGCCACGCCAGGCAAATAGACGCCAATATTAGTATTAACTGGCCCGACAACAAGTACATCGGCTCCAAGTAGCCGCCCATATCAATTCTCCGACGGCCGTTCCACGTGATCGATGATGAGGACATCGCCCGAGTCCTTGGCCGGTTCAATTCTCAAACCGAGGTTCCGCACAGCCGCAAAGATCGAGGCAGTGGGGTCGCTCGGAATCGCGCCGCGGCGGAATCCGGAGCATGCAGGGTATTTGCAAAGCATTGCGCCGGTTTGTCTGACGCCGAGGTCATTGGATTCCTGATCGGACTGGCATTGATCCGATCCGGCTATTCCTCGACGCCGCTTGAAGAAACCGATCCGCTCCGCATTGCCGCCGAACGCTATGCGCGGCCAGCGAAGCAAAGGCTTCCCAAGACGGCAAAGAAGGCCAAGGCATAGGCCAAACAGGCTAAGCCGAAGGCGGCGCAATCCCGGAAAGGCGGGGCGGCTTAGGAGGCCTCGCTCCATTTCGGTACGGCGCGACTTGCACAATCGTCCGGGATAACTTACCGCACTCATTTGGATCGAGATCCAGTCACTCTCGCGGGTGTTTTCAGGGCATTCGCCCCGGATGGTAGGCTTGCTTCCCAGGTTCCCGGCACTTGGGCGTGGGATTTATCGATACACAAGCGAACGTTGTGCGGAAGTATTTCGACCGGTATTTCCCGCAAGCCATCAAAATCTCGGCGTGAGTAATTTTCCGATCAGGGGCGAACGATTACGGGATGAATCGACGGACGACCCGCGCCGGACATCAAGAAGGTGAAGGAACTCCGGGACCGAGCGATTCGAAGCCAACGCGAATTACTGAGTAAAAACGATCTTCTAATCCTATATGTTATTGACAAGGTTCAGGCCCGGGTGTATTCTGCACATGGTTGCCACGCTAAGACTCGTTCTGCGATGCCCTATTGCATAAAGCGAATGCTCTTATTCAGAAGAAGGAGGTCTCAGTCGTTATGAACAGGCGTGGGTTTCTAAAAACTACATTGGCCTCGGCCGGGCTGGCCGCAAACCCGCGGCTAGCTGGAGTGACAGCGACAGCCGGCACTGTGAACTGCGGCGATCTCAAGGCGACGCTTGGCCCGGATGGCATTCCGGTGTGCATCGAATCAGACGGCGGGTCCCGTCGTGTATGGTTCGCCAGGACCGCTAACGTGGCTGTGCGCAACGAGGTTACCAACGTAAGTGACAGCCCCGCAGCCGGGCGGATTAAGGCCCTGGATCTGGCGTTCGGATCCAAATGGTCGTCGAGCCATTTCGGACTGGTCTGGGATCTCGCTTTCGAGAGCAGTGGAAAACGTGCGGGATATGAAGTTACCATCGACCTGCCGGTGCTCTCACCGGGATTGAAGATCTTCACGCCATCGAACGATCCCGAATTCGAGGTAAGCGCCCGGCCAACCTATCGCCCGGTGACTTATGGAAGTGAAGCGTGGAAGACGGGAAACGCATATGTGCTGCCGCTGATCAGTCTGATGGATCCCACGACCGATCAGGCTCTTACCGTGGCGTTACCACCGAACGTCAACATCCCGCATCTGCAGTTCGAGTGGATCGGCGGGAGCGTCCTGCGGTTGACACTCGGACATCGCGGTATCGGAGGGGGGAAGGTGTCGCCGTTGCGGCTATTGTTTTACTCGCATGCGGCCGATTATCGGAGCGCGATCAAAGCTTACAGCGACGAGTTCCCCGAGTACTTCGAACCACCTATGCCGCGCGGCCGCGCCGAGGGGACATTCTGGTATCATCACATCCACGACCACCCCGATTACGCGGAGATGGCGCGGCAGCGCGTTCGTTACATGTGGTCGAGTTTCTGGTTCCAGTATCTGGGCGACTATGTGCCCGAGAGTACGGAATGGGCGCCTTACACGTATGCCAGATGGTGGAAACTAGGCCAGCCAATGAGTGATGAGAAGATCAACACTTTCATCGCAGAGATGGGGCGCCACGGGATTGGAGTTTACGCCTACTTCAACGTGACCGAATACGGCGGGGCAGGAGGAGCAGACGGTGGTGCCGCGATCCCGGCGCGTCTATTGGAAACGAGGTTCGCCGATGCGCTGGTAAAGGACATTCACGGGCGTGAGATTCCGACGTGGGAGGGGGCGCGAGTAGTCAATCCGCGGCACGACGGGCCGATCTGGCCGGAGTTGAAGAAGCAATGCGAGGCGCATTTCAAACGGCTGCCGGATTTCCAGGGCTTCGTTATTGACCGGTTGGATTGGAGCAGCAAATACGACTACGGCCACGACGATGGTTTTAGCGTGATCGGCGATTGCCCTATCGAGAATTTGGCTGAGCCGGTGGCCGCGGCAGTGCAATCGGTCTGCCGTATGGCTCACGCGAACCAGAAGCGAGTGTTTGTCAATCAGTTCTACCGCGTCGAGGTGCTTCGGGACGTCGACGGTTATTGTCACGAGAACGACTACGTTCCCGCCATGGCTTATGTCGCGCCATACCGTCCCGTTTCCGCGTGGGAGATGCGCAAGGATTATCAGGGGGACTTGCTGGAATTCGAGATCCAGATGAAGCGGCGGCTGCAGTTTGCAGTGTTCCCGCAAATGATTGCGCACGAGTTCCCGATCTCGCAACAGAAGGCGAACCCGCGTGCCGCCGACTTGCTGGAACTGTATGCTCCACTGTTCGACACTCTGATCGGAAAGCGACAGGTGCTCTTGGCGCATTGTGTGGCAGCCACTGGCGACAACGACGTGAATCTTTTCCTGAACAGTGCGGGGGAATATGTCGTGCCGCTGACATCGCGTGGCCGGCATCGCTCCCGGGGCGCAGAAGAACGGGAGCAGGTCACGGTAACCTTAAAGACTCCGGACGCGGGAGCATTCCGATCGGCTGAAGTTCATTCGGCGGATGGCCCCTCGTACAGCGCTGCGTTATCAAGCGTAAAAGGTCGAGCCACCATCCAGGTTGCAAAACATGGTACGGCGTCGATAGTGGTCCTGCGAAAGTCAGCTTAGGCTAGCCACGAATGGAGGACTGAGGCGAGGCGCCGCGGAGAGAGGGGCTCGGCTTCTTTCCAGAGTGGACATTCCGCGGTCCCCGCCACGAGGATGTAAGGCGCTTTTTCAAACAGGCAGACGCATACCGTACGTTGACATTCGGGGTAACGGCGCGTTGCCAGCCAGGTATAGTATGCGAGCATTCCGGCGTCTACCGCACTGCCTTCGGGGTCGGGCTCGGAGGGCAGTGGATTGGCTCGCGTGGGGTCTTCAAAAATGGCGACACTGGTAAAAGGCTTGGGCTTGTAACGCATGCCATATTCCGTCACGACGACCAGTGGACGAGCGTGCGCGAGTGCTTGCGTGGTACCCCATTCGACAAACGCGTTGCCGAACAGTTGAGAGCCGTTGTTGCTCAAAAAGAGCGAGCGCACAAACTCGCGGACTGCCGGCGCCTCGCAGACTTCGCGAGGACACCACGGGCTCACGTCCACGGTTCGAAGCCGGTGCATAATCGCATCGGCGTCAGCCAGGGTCTTGCGCATCGACTTGATTCGATCGAGGAATGCTTCGCGAAATGGCTTCAGGCGTTCGAAACTTAATCGAATCGCTCGCGATCCGGGCAACAGGTCTTCGAGGAGGCTGCCCGATTCGATCAGCCAGAGGTCGCCGAGTGCCCGTTCATGGTCGAGAACGCCCTTCAGAACTGTCTGGAGCAGATCTGGTTGCCAGTCCAGTTTCTTCAGTTGCGCTTCTGGCCAATAGGCAACAAGATCGCGCGGATCAAGGGGGAGATCTCCAGGAAAGATTTGCAGCAGCAAGCGGTTGAGACTAGCCAGGCCGGTCTGCCACTCTTTAAGCGCGGACACATTGATGTGGCCGAAGACTCGGTTGACCTCCTCCCGCCATGCAAGATAGTACGGGGAACGGGCCAGTACCGACGCCGATTCGATAGTTTGCTCCTGGAGTGAAAAAGAATGAACATCGAGATTCATCGTGGATTCCAGGCTGCGCAGCCGATTAAAAAGATTCTCAAACGCGTCTGGCGACAACGCATCCAGGTAACCCACGACCCGTTCCAGGTAGGTTTGTTCGTAGGGGAACTTCAGGTTCCAGCGTTCAATCTCCTGGTTGAAGTACGGTTGGAACGTGCGCGGAAGCCTTGGAATGAGCTTATGCTGAAGGGCGATCCGAATCACAGCGCTCGCATCAACTTCCATGCGAAATCTCCTCCAACGCCGCGCCTTTCGCGTCGTTGGCCTGGCATCCTAACCAGCGTGCCACGGACGGGCATACATCGACCAGCCGAGCTGGACGGTCGACAATCGTCGCACGATTCAGATGCGGCCCGAGGCACATCATCCAGATCCGGCGGCAGCTCTCGGAGTTGGAGCGGTGATTGAAAAAACCGTTGGTGTTGGACCCATCGGGGTCGCGGCCAAATTCCGGAACGACGACCATCAGGGTTTTTTGCCGGTATTCCGGATTGACGTTTAACTCCTGCCAAAGCTCGTGAATCAGACGATCAGTATTTCTGATGCCCGCCAGATGCATGGCGTACGACCCGAAATGTGCGACCTCGACATCGGAGAAGTTCACGACCAGCACGGACGGAGCATACCGCCGCATGATTTCGACGGCGACGAAATAAGTGAGCTGGTCACCGGTGGCGGCTGCGTTGGCGTGAACGAACCTTTGAATCGCGGTCTGCACCGAGGACTCGAGCGCCGGTTCGAGCCTGCGAGCGCTGCCGAACACGTCCAGGCCCAGGCCCTCGTAATCGCTAGCTTGCATCATGGACTCGATTTCGCCCTGAAGCTTATCGCGGTCCGCCATGCTGCTCTGATGACCCTTCCGGATCGCATCCTCCACAGCGGCTAGCAGCAAAGCTTTGGGGAAGACGACGTTGGCGCCATGCGCTGGGCCGTACCCTGGGGCGTTGCTGGCGCCCATCCGGTACGTCAGAGCTTTGTTACTGGCGACCATCCAGACTTCGTCGCCGGGAAGCTTGCTTTGACGACGCGCATATTCGAACAGAGTCGGGCTGGAAGGTGGCTGATTGCCCCAGTCATCCACACGCTGCCAGTTCCCGGTGAGGATGCTGGATATGGAATTGAAGTGCGACGTGACTCCTTCGTTTCGAACGTCGGAGTAAAAGAGTGCGGTGGGCAGCAGCTCCCCATACAGGTGGGGAATGTTGAGCTTGCCGCGTTCGGAGAAAGTCTCCTGCAGTCGCATCCCGCCCGTAATGACGACGACCAGCCGCCGGTCCGGGCGAGTGCTTCGCGCGCCGGCTGACGCGTGGAGGTTAGTGGAGGCGAGCCGCTCCGCGACGGTGGCAGCAATGGCTCGCAGAAATACCCGTTTCGATAAGTCCATGAGTATTACCTCGATTTACCGAGCGGGACCAGATGCACGCTGCCGGAAATGACCTCGGCTTTTCGCAGCGACCTCTGCTCATTCGCAAAATGGCGCTGGCGAAGGAAGACTTCGCTGCCACCAATCGAGAAGTCAGAGACGAACAGGTGGATGTGGTCCTCTTCCACCCAGGCGCGGACACTTTGGCGTCCTTGGGAGTCCGCCTGCACGCCCGCGGCCTGCAGAATCGGTGAGCGCGGATTGAGCGAATCGAACCGTCTGACTCATAACTACTCCGCGGTTAACGATACGCTTGACGCGTCTCGCTTACCAGTAGAACTTCAACCCGAACTGGATCTGTCTCGGGTCATTCGGCGCGTCACGGGTTGCGGTAATTCTGCCGAAGTTTGCGTTATTAAAATCCAGGGCGCCGGGCGCACTTACGACCGCGGAGCCGCCGGTTGGTCCTTGTGGCGTCGAGAAATTCGGATGATTGGTCACGTTGAAGAATTCCGCCCGGAATTGCAGGCGCGTTTTTTCCGTGGTGCGAAATTCCCGGAAGACAGAGGCGTCAAGCCGGTGGAACCCGGGACCCGCGACCTGGCTGCGTTCTCCTCCCAACGGAGCCAAATTGGTCTGGCCGTTTGTCTGGACTACCCCTGGATTGATGAAAGCCTTGGGGTTCATCCACTGATTGACATTATGCAGTCCGCCGATTGGATTTTGTCCCGGAACCATCAGCGCGACGCAGCTCATGCCGGCTGCCGTAGTAATATCGCAAGGAATGGTGAAAGGCTGCCCGTCCTCGAGAGTAGTGAGGGCATTCAGTTGCCATCCGCTCACAATGTGGTTGACCAGACCCGAACTCTTGCTCAGGAACCGTTTCCCGTTCCCGAAAGGTAAGTCGTATCCGCCACTTGCGTGAAACACTTGACGGATATCCGAATCGCAAAGCCCGTAGTCGATTTGCGGTCCAAGTCCAGGCGCCCGATAAGAGATGGCCGTGGCATTCAGAAAATCGGAGGAATCCGTCATACATTTCGACCAGGTGTAATTGACAAGGAATGTGAGCCCTTGACTAAATCTCCTCTCGGCGTTCAGTTGCAGCGCGTTGTAGGACAAATCGCCCCAGTTTGTATGGATGGTGCCTCCGGGCGCCATGTCCGGAAATTGCCGGTACGGCGCCTGGTTCGCCGAAGGAACCAGGAGTTCGTGAACTACGTTCGCATCACCTACGTTCGCGGTCAGGTGGCGGCCAAACGAGCCGACATACGCAGCCTGTACTGAGGTATTAGGCGTCAACTGGTATTGTATGGTCAGGTTTGTACTCTGAACATAAGGCGTTTTCGGGTTGGTTTCAGTCCCGTTCACAGTTACTCCGGCGCCGGCAACATTCGACGACACTAAGGTAATGTTGGAATAACTGTTTTCGAGTGTAGCATTCTGACCGTTGGGAAAGACAATAGGCGATTGGTTGCTGTTATTGGAGTAAGAGAGTGTATAAGCGAACGGATAGGTTGCCCCTAACGCACCGCCATATCCTACGCCCTCCAGGCCATTGTAGGAAATGCCGTACCCTCCGCGAACAACCAGGTTGTTGGTGAGGTGGTAGGCAAAGCCAAAGCGCGGAGCAAAGTTATCTTTTTGTGTGCTAATCAAGCTGCGGTTGCCAACGTATTGTAACTTTACCCCGTCCTGCTGCAAGATCGATAGAAAAGACGACGAAAGAATATTGTTGGGATCATTCTGATTCGATCTCGATTGCGGGATCAGATACTCTGCACTCACGCCGGGCGCCCCCGGGACGAAGTTAGTCTGTGCATCGTGTTCCTCGTACAGGCCCGGGAAAAACTCCCAACGTAACCCCAGATTCAACGTCAGCTTGGGAGTCACCTTCCAGTCGTCCTGGAAGTATCCGGAATAGTATTTGCGCCGGGCATCGGTGATGGAAATGTGCGTGATGGCCACTGAGTTCGGGCCGCCGTTATAGTCCACTCCCCCCGGCACACTGGCGGCCGTCGGCGTGAGCACAAACTGAGCTGCGCCACTGTTGTTCACGTTTACGCCCGGAATGGACGTATAAACGCCACTGAACGAGTCCGACCCGCGGGGGTCAGCAGGTTGGTAGGTGGCGAACCGGAGGTACATGCCCTCGAACCCCATCTTCATGGTGTGGCTTTTGACGACCTTTGTGTAACTGTTGGCGAGGTCCCAGGTTTCGTCCCATTCGTCGATTGGGGTGTAAGTACTTTGGCCAAACGGCGTGAGGCCGGTAACCGAAAACTGGGGCAAGCCGCCGTTGAGGGATACCTGCGGAATACCGCCAATGCCGAACTGCGCGGGTATCCCCATCTGGTCCTCGGTCGCCGGAGCGTAGAGGGTGTGCACCCGGCCGTAGCTAAATCGGAAAGAGTTGATGCTGGTGGGCGTGAACATATGGGTCTCGCTTAGCGCAGCGTTTTCTGTACCCACAGTTTGATCGCCCATGTTGAAACTGCCTCCGTCAGCAAGCCCTGGGAAGGGTCCTGGAACATAACGCGGATTGCGCGAATAGCTCATCCGGCCGAAGATCTGATCTCGCTCGCTGAAGTTCTGATCTGCGCGTACATCAAAACTATCGCCGGTCACACTCTGAATGGGAGTGGATGCGTAATTGTTGAAGAGACCCGGCAACGTCGGCAGAGGGTAAAGATTCAGCAACTTTACTGCGTTGGCATCGATGCGCTGGGCGGGAATTATATTACCAGGGAACGGGTTGCGTACATAACCCGTGCCTGTGGCAGTCATTCCGGTGACGGGATCTACCTGCCCTGCGGTCACAGGGCGAGTGGTTGCGGGATCAAAAACTTGTCCAAGCTGGTAAGTCCGGCCCAGAAGATCGTTAACCGTGCCGGTCGACTGGCTGAACAGTTCGGAGAAGTTAGTGTAGCCGCTCGTTCGCATCAGAGTGGTGGGAACGGTTTTTTCATAGACCAGAGCCTGCCGTACGCGGGTTCCCTGGTAATCGCCAAAGATGAAGGTCTTGTTCTTCTTGATCGGTCCACCGGCGGTGAAGCCAAACTGATTTTGGCGAAACTCTCCTTTTCCGAGTCCGGCGACGTTGTTAAAGAAGTCTGCCGCGTCCAATTTATCATTGCGAAGAAACTCCCACGCATCGCCATGAAGTTCGTTGGTTCCGCTTTTCACCGTGGCATTTACTACCGCGCCGGCGGCGCGCCCGAATTCCGCGCTGTAGTTCGCCGTTTCAACCTTGAACTCCGCGATGGCGTCTACCGGTGGAAGCGCGACATAGAAAGTGCCGTTCAAGAAATCCTGAGAATCATTGTTATTGTCGATTCCGTCCAACAGGTAATTGTTCGACTCAGAACGGACACCATTGGCCGAGAATCCGCCGCTGGCGCCGAAGCCACGCGAGTCCTGTTGCATCTGGACCACGCCCGCTGATATTTGGGCCAGAAAGATGAAGTTTCGGCCGTTCAGAGGCAAGTCATTAACCTGCTTGCTGCCTACTACCTGCCCGACCGAAGAATTCTGAGTCTGCAGCAGAGCAACGGTACTGGTGACTTCAAGGGTTTGCGTCACCGTTCCAGGCTGTAATGCAAAATTGGCAACCACCTGCTCCTGGACGTGAACCGCGATATGGGAACGAATCGCTCGGTCGAAACCCGTCACTTCCACCGAGACACTGTAAATGCCGATCTTGATCGGATTGAATACGTAGGTGCCACCCGATGCAGTCTGTGTGGACATCGTAAACGCTGTTTCTTCACTGGTCAAAGTGACTTTAGCATTCGGAACAACAGCTCCGGATGAATCGGCCACAGTACCCTGTATGGCACCACTTTCACGCTGAGCAAAAAGCAATGAGCAGCCCAGGCAACCAAGGACTACCGGCAGGAGAAGAAGCTTTGACCCCCGCCTCGACGCTTGACCTCTTCGCACAATAAGCCTCCTCGATCGTTCCACGAAGACCCGATCGGATTCGCTATCTTCATAATCCCGGATCCAGCCAAAGCCCCGGCTCTGACTGAAAACACTTTAAGATTGGATTGGGCGGCGCCGATGTCTGCAGGCAAAGTCTCTCTTCGATGGTCACTGAAACGTAGTAAGTCGGCTTGCTCAGAAATCAGAACCCACCAAGCAGAAATGTACTGGCATACAGCGGGCGTGTATACTTCCAGCACTCGCTGTCTAACATTCATGCGCAAAGTACATCACAGTTTTTAATAGTTGTCAAGAGATAAAAGGACTATTTAGTCTCTTATCATTAAGAGAGGGGGCTTAAGAGCTAGCCAGTGTATCGCGGGCCTCGTGAGACAGGCTTCGGCCTGCCCCGGGCACACTAAAGTCTGTCCCACAATTGGCGCGAGATGCGTGCTTCTTATCGCGGGTTCGGTAATAGTGTTGGCGTGAAGTTGTCTCACCACTCCGGATGGAGCGATTCTTATAGTGCCGGCTGCGGTAGTCTTAAATCTATGTGAGTACCTAATTACTTCTGTTTGTAACCTCAGCGATCAGGTTATTCATCCAGGCCACGCTGCTTTCCATCATGCCCTGCTGGGCTTCGCACTCAATAGTCAAAACGCCCTGGTAGCCATTTGCGACCAGCAACTTCACACAACTTTGTATGTTACCGGCATTTACGCCCTCTCCAATGGCACAATGGCTGCTCGCAATTCCAGTCATTTCGCCGTGGGGCTCAGCCGCCAGGCTGTGACTTACATCCTTCACGTGCACATGGCTGATTTTTGAATGAAAACGCTCGACAAACCGGACAGGATCCTGGCCCGCAATAAAGATATTTCCGACATCCAGATTCAGGCAAAGATAGGGCGAATCCACAAACGACAGCATCTCTGCCAGAAAATCCGGCTTGGTGGTGTAATAGCCGTGCGGCTCGATGTTGACAGTGATCTGATATGCTTCGGCCACCCGCAGAATTCGTGTGTAGAGCTTCCGCATCAGCTGCATCGCCTCACGATCCGTCATACCCTCGGGCCGCTTGTGATCATCTGTCGTGTCGACGCGCGGGCAGCCGGCTAACTTCGCCCACGGGATCGTATGGAGGACATAATCGAGACCGATGGTGGCGCCCTCCGGAGTGGATAGCGGGAAAGCAGCGTCTATTTGCGTGAAAGCCACGCCATACCTATCCATCTTGTTTCGCAGGAGAACCGGATCTTCCCAGAGTGCCACATGAGGGTGGTATCCAAGTCCGTGAATCCAACTCACACCGTCGATGGCACCGCATTCGATCCAATGCAAATCGTTGGCTCGAGCCCAGGCAAGACACTGTTCGAAACTCCAGAAGGCGGAGGTGAACGCGTCGGTGTGAAATCCCAGCTCAAGCACTAGCGGATTCCCCCTCTTTCAGTTATGAAGTCATGGCTGACGGCATTCAAGTGGTCCGTCATGGCCTGTTCGGCTGTGTCAGCCTGTCTTGCCAGGATCGCCTCGCCAATCAGCCGGTGATCGTCGCGCATGCGGTCGGCAGCTTGAACAAAAGGAAAGATCGGGGCGCGCAAAGCCAGAAGCCGTCCCATCAGGAATTGCTGAATCAACTCGAGGACCGGGTTTCCCGCGCCGCGAACAATCGCCGCGTGAAACTCCATATCCAATCTGGCCAGCAGCTTCCAGTCTCGATCGTGCATTTCGAGTCGCTGCCGCGCCTGTTCGATGTCGGCGAAGTGCCGCTCGCTAGCCCTGGTTGCTGCCAGCCATGCCGCGCGAGGTTCGAGCAGTTTTTGTACCTCGAAAAGGTCAAGGGGGCTGAAATCGGATTTAATTGGCAACCACGCTCCGGCTGCGAACGGATCGATGGATTGTATGGACTTTACATAGGTGCCCGAACCATGCTTGGCCTCCACCATTCCGAGGGCGTTCAACACCTTGATTGCCTCACGGACGACAGGGCGGCCCATGTTCAGTTGCTGGGCGAGCTTTCGCTCAGCCGGCAATCTCGATCCTGCCGGAAAATGCCCTTCTTCGATCAGCTTGCGGATGCTGGCTAAAGCCATATCTGTCCGGCTGTTGCCGAGTTCCGGCGCGGTAGTCGGATTGGCACCCGCGATCGCGCCCTCACGGCTCGAGCGAGCCCTCAGTACGGTCATCGCATCGCGTTTCAGCCAAACCATAGGAAGCCAGAATATAGCACAAAAAAGTGGTAATGCCAACAAAGTTATTGACAAACAGATATGTTTCTCTTAATATTACCTCGTCAGCGAAGTGGCAAATCGAAGTGGTAGGACCACTTGCAACCGGGAGCCGCTCTTATGCACATCGGCTTTCATACGGACGCGTTTAATAGCTCATACTGGAGTTTCGGACAATGCTTGGACTGGGCAAGTAAGCATGACTTGTCCTTCATCGAATGCGGTGCCATCGATGGCGTTTCCTGGATCCATGGCTTGGGGTACCAACCTCACGTCGCGCTTTGGGAAGACCCTCTTTCCTTGCGCCGCCAGATGCAGAAGTTGGGGATTCAGTTCTCGCAACTGGATGCCGCTTTCCCCCTCTCACGGCCTGAAGGCGCTACGCTGGGCGTGGAATACATTTACCACACGATCCGATGGGCGCACATCGTGGGCTGTCCTCGGGTAGATACTACCGATGATCGCTTCGCTCCGAAGGGGATGACCGATCTCGAGGCGCTCGAGCATATGCGGAGAATTTATCGCCTGGTCGTGCCTGTTGCGGAAGCCTACGGCATCACTATCAACATTGAACCTCATGGATACTTCACTACCAAGCCGGACATGATGGAAGAGATGTTATCGTTCGTCGACTCGCCGTTTCTGCGGATGAACATGGATACGGGCAATACCTACATTGCGGGGCAGGATCCGGTTGCATTTTTGAAGCGGTTCCGCAAACGAGTGAATCACGTTCATCTCAAGGATGTCAGCCCGAGCCTGGCGGCAGCCGCGCGCGGTGATCTGACCGGAATCGCGGTCAGCCAGTGTGCGATCGGTGAAGGCGTCAACGCCGACAATATCCGGCGCTGCGTCGATGTTCTCAGCGAGGATGGCTACGATGGCGTTCTGAGTCTGGAGTGTGAAGGACAGGGCGGCCCGATGATCGAACAAAGTTTGAAATGGGTGCGTGCGCTGGTTCCGGAAGCGGTGACACCATGAAGTTACGACTAACTGCCAGTTTATTGATGGTAGCTGCTCTTACGCAGCTTTCGGCTGCGCCGCTCAAGATACTGATCCTGACGGGCCAGTCGGACGAGCCGTATCATCACTGGCGCGAGACTACCTCCTGCATTCGCGAACTCCTCGCGCGAACCGGCAGGTTTGACGTGTTTGTGAACGAGGAGCCGCGCGCTGTCACCAGCGAGTCTCTAAAGGGCTACCAGGCGGTGGTCATTAACTACAACGGCCCGCGTCTGCCGGTGCCGGCGGAGCAGGCGATCGATTCCTTCGTACAGTCCGGTGGTGGTCTGGTTGCTTTTCATCACGCGAGCTATGGACCGTGGTTCGGCATGAGGATGGAAAATGGCCGCTGGCAAGCGGGCACGCCCGGTGCTGAGTGGTTGGCGTGGCCGAAGATCATCGCTGCGAAATGGGAACCGCAGAAAATCGGCCATACCGTGCGTGGCCCGTTTGAGGTGCGATGGAGTGATGGGTCACCGTTTGGAAAGGGGGCCTCAGTTTCCTTCCTGGCAAATGACGAACTCTATCACAAGCTCAACCTGGCTCCCGGAACTCACATCGAGGCGACGGCGTTCAGTTCGCCTCAAGCAGGTGGCACCGGCCGCGACGAACCCGTAATCTGGACGAATCGCTTCGGGCAGGGCCGTGTCTTCTTCACCACGCTGGGTCACGATGCGATGGCCTTCTATCAGCCTGGAATGGGTACGGCATTCACGCGCGGCGTCGAATGGGCTTCGAGCGGCGAGATCAACGTTCCCGACGTCCAGCCCCCTTCCACATCGCCGATCCGGCTTTTGGTCGTCACGGGAGGTCATCCCTACCCTGTCGACTTCTATGCAATGTTGAACTCGCTGGCAGGCGTTACCTGGACGCATGCGACGTCACACGAGGACGCTTTCGCTAAGCCGCTGGAGAGCCGCTTCGATGTGATCCTGCTGCATGACATGATCGAGAACACTTCATCGCAGGCCCGCGAACGATTGCGAAGTTTCGTCGAAGCCGGAAAGGGTGTTGTCTCGCTGCACCATGCGATTGTGGACTATACCGATTGGCCCTGGTGGTACCAAGAGGTGACGGGAGGCAAGTACTTCGTTAAAGCTGAGGCAGATCACACGGCCAGCCGCTATCACGAGGGAGTTGATTTCGTGGTCACTCCCGTCGCCAATCGCCGGAATCATCCCGTTCTGGCCGGCGTAGGCCCGCTTACTCTGCATGACGAGGTCTACTTGGGCATGTGGCACTCGCCAGATATTGACGTCCTGATGCAGACAAGCCATCCGGAAAACGATCCTCCAGTAGTCTACATCGGGCCCCAGTCCAAGGCCCGGGTTGTATATATCCAGGTTGGCCATAGCGCGCAGACAATGAACAATCCGGGTTTCAGGCGCCTGGTACACAACGCTGTCGAATGGACCGCTCACCGCACTAATTAGCAAGGAGATCCGAATGTCGCAATCGAGCAATACCCGTCGTGACTTTCTGAAAGTGACTGCATCCCTGGCGTTCATCCCGGGGGCATACGCCGACGCCGCCGGTGTCATCCGGGTCGGTGTGATTGGCTGCGGCGGACGTGGAGAGGCGGCCGCTATGAACGCCATGAACGCTGAGAAAGGCGTTCACATCTACGCCATGGCGGACATACGCCTGGATCGAGTCCAGGAGGTACGCACCAAGCTTCGGCAAAAGTATCCGGGACAGGTGGATGTTTCCGATGACCGGATCTTCACGGGATTCGATGCCTATCGTAACGTTATTGAGGCGTCGGACGTCGTCATCATCGCCAACGCGGCCAAGTTCCATCCGTTCCATTTGACCGCGGCCATCGATGCAGGTAAGCACGTTTTCATCGAGAAGCCTCATGCCATCGACCCTCTTGGACTCAAAGTCCTGCATGCCGCTATCGAGAAGGCGCGGACCAAGCGGCTGTGTGTTGTATCCGGACTCCAAAGCCGCTACCACCCCGGATACCAGGAGACGATTCAAAGAGTGCGGGACGGCGCGATCGGCGACATCTCGACAATTCAGGAAACCTGGCTGCGCCCACCCTACATCTTGCGGGAGCGGCTCAAGGGGCAGAGCGAGATAGAGCACCAGGCCAGCAACCAATATCATTTTCACTGGTTGAGCGGTGATGACGTTCCTCAGACGCTTATCCATAACCTCGACCGCTCGCGTTGGGTGCTTGGCGATCAACGCCCGCTGCGCTGTTATGGCATGGGCGGGCGGTCTACTCTGCACGCCGAGAGGTACGGGGATGTCTTCGATCACCATGCGGTGGTTTACGATTTTCCCGGAAATGTTCGTGTGTACGCTTTTTGCCGGACCATCGACAATTGCTACGACGAGAACTCCAGCGTCACCACTGGAACAAAGGGTAAATGCGATCTACTGAGACTGAGGATACAGGGAGCCACTAACTGGACCTCTTCGATGGAGTCCTCAAAGAATAGCGCCTACGACCTGGAACATGTTGCGCTGTTCAAGGCGATTCGCTCCGGGAACCCTCTTAATAACGGCGATTACATGGTGGACAGCATGCAGACGGTGATCATGGGTCAGATTGCTTGCTATACCGGAAAGATCGTCGAGTGGGATCAGGTCTCCCAATCGGACTTCTATTATGCCCCGAAGCCCGAAGATTGCCGGGCCGGCATGGAGCCACCTGTGAGGCCAGGGCCTGACGGCGTGTATCCCGTAGCCTTCATTCCAGGTGAATCAAAAATCCTTTAACCGAACGTACCACGGTTGCGGGCGAATGCTCCACCGGGGAGTCACAACTTGATCATCGGGATGATTTTCGTGGTGATGGCCGCCGCCTTCCAAGGAGCATTTCTGCTTCCGATGAGCTTGACCCGCAAATTTGCATGGGAGCATACCTGGGCCGTGTTTTGTTTGTTCGGAATGATCGTATTCAACTGGATGCTGGCTTCGGCACTATTACCTTCGCCCGTGGCATTTTATGCCCTAGTGCCACGACGCGAATTGATGGATCTGGCGGGGTTCGGTCTAGCGTGGGGCCTTAGCGCGGTGTTGTTCGGGCTGGCGATGGACAGGCTCGGCCTGGCTCTCGGATATCCGGTCATCATGGGACTGACTGCCAGCGTGGGCGCCTTGCTGCCGATGATTGGGCTCGCAGGCGCCCATTTCGGATTGGGCAGCCTGATCGTGATCGCCGGTGTGCTACTGGGCGTTGCCGGTATTGTTCGTTGCTCAGTGGCGGGTGCACGGAATCAGCCCGCATCAAGACCCCGCAGTCAATTCGCATTCGGACTCAGCATCGCCGTCGTTTCGGGGTTCCTATCGTGTTTACCCAATATCGGGTTGGCTTATGGCACGAGTACGATTCACTCGGCTCGTACGATGGGCGCTTCGGAGGCACTGGCCGGCAACGCGGTCTGGTGCATCTTCTTTACACTCGGCGGGATCGTCAACGTGGCCTATTGCGTCTGGCTAATGGCGGTGAAGCGGAGTTTCAGGGCATTAATTGCATTAGGAGCCGTGCGAGATCTCGGCTGCGGAGTTGCTATGGCATTGCTGTGGATCGGCAGTTTTTATCTGTATGGTGTTGGCGTGGCCAAAATCGGTGAATGGGGAACCGTAGTGGGCTGGCCGGTTTTTATTTGCCTGGCGATCGGGGTCGGGGCACTGGGCGGCTGGCTCAAGGGGGAATGGCGCGGCGCACCTCGATCCGCTGTGCACGTTCTACGCCAAGGCCTGGTCCTTATTTTATTCGCCGTTGTCGTGCTGGCCTTCGGGAACTTCGTATGAAACCGCGTGATCGTGTGTTGATGGCGCTCGATCACCAGGCGCCTGATCGTTGCCCGATGCAGATCAGCTTCACGCCGGAGTTCGCCCGACGGCTCCGCGCCGATATGGGACTTACAGGGTATAGCGCGCATAATCCACACGGGGGAGGCAATCCGTATGATATCGAGTGCGCGTTGGGCGAGGACCTCTTGCTCACCTCCGTAGGATGGGCGAACTCCTATTACGGTGAAGGAGCAAGCTATACCGATGAGTGGGGCGTTGGCTGGCGCGCTGTTCCTTATACAACGCCTTTCGGCTCGGGGTGCTACACCGAGATGGTCGTGCACCCTTTGGCCGACCGTGCGGCATTGAATATCTATAAGCCTCCGGACCCGAATCGCCCGGGTCTCTACGATGAAGCCGAACGGTTGATCCGCAACTTCAAAGATGATTACTGGATCGTTGGCGCTACGGTCACTACAATCTTCGAAACCGCCTGGGCGTTACGGGGCTACGAGCAATTGATGATGGATTTCCTCGAGGACCCGGAGTTGGCGGAGTGCATTCTCGAGATCCCGTATCGCTACCACCTCGCCGGCGCCGAAAGGCTGGTTCGGATGGGTGTTGATATGATCTGGACCGGTGACGACGTGGGCAGCCAGAATACGATGCTGATCTCACCTCAGCTCTGGCGCCGATTTCTAAAGCCGCGAATGGCTAATTTCATTGCCAAGCTGAAACGTATCAACCCGAATGTGAAGGTCGCGTACCATTCCGATGGCTGTATTTATCCAATTATTCCCGAACTGATCGAAATTGGGCTCGACGTTCTGAATCCCGTGCAGCCATCCTCCATGGACCCGGTGAAGCTGAAGCGTATTTACGGGAAGAACCTCTGTTTCTGGGGATCTATCGACGAGCAACATACGCTTCCATTCGGCACGCCTGAAGATGTGCGGCGCGAAATCCGGACGCGGCTGGCGACACTTGGCGCAGGAGGCGGATTAATTGTTGGACCCACACATCACGTCCAATTGGACACGCCTCTGGAGAACTTCTGGGCCATGGTAGATGCTATCAAGAATGGAAAGTAGGATGAGCCCGCGTCCATAATATGTGCTCTGCCGGAGCGGCCATCGACAAGCAATCATGCCGCACGCTCACCTGCACCGCGATTCTGGCGCCGTCATCGAACAGCTCTTTCGAGCCCGTTATAGCGCGTGCGACCCTTTGAAGAAACGGATTCTATTCGTATGATTGTTGGACGTCGCCGAAAAAGCGCGAAGAAACTGGATAGGCCCAATGCACGGTCGAACTTCTCGGCGGCGTCCTGCTCAGACCACTACCATGGAGACAGCCATTTGAGCAAAAGAAGCACCTTTGATGACGTCGATGCGAGTGTGGGGTAATTGTCGTGCTCCAGTCGGCTTCCGTTCGCTGCCTCCTCCGAACGATCAGCCGCTGGCTTGGCCGACCTGTCGGACGTGTGCCTCCTCCCATTGATCAACGCGCTCAGCCTGATCGCCTGTGGGGCGACCGCACCTCATCTTCCCCGGCAATTTGCCGGCACGTAAAGTGAATTGCCGCTACTGCTCTCTCCACAGGACCAGGCCCGTGCCAATATCGCCGTTGGTATCGTTATTATTAAATGCCAGCCAGAGCTTGTCGTTTCCGCCGAAGCGCAGCACGGGGTGTGCATTGTTGGGCGCAAACGAAGGGTTGCCCACCGGCGCCGGGGCACAGGTCTGAAACGCGAGGAAGCCGGCGGACCGGGCGATTTTCGGAAATCCACAGCTCATGTGCTGGCCTTCCGGATCGTGATTAGAGGCCATCGCTATCGCCGTCTGCCCCTGGGAACCGGAGGCGATCCACGGCATCTCCAACGTGTTGACGTTATCCGGTGGAACATCCACTGCCGGTAGCCACCCTAATCCAGTCGAGTCCGTAGCCCGCATTGCCCACAGATCAGCGGGTTCGGAATCCGGATCGTACGAATTGTAATTCCACGGGGCATCCGTCACCACTTCCGGAACCGTCCCGAAGAAAGTCAGTGAAATAGTGGGGTTGTCGTTCGTGGTGTAGCCGTCGTTATGGGCGACTAGGGTAGAGACGCTTGTCCCGGGCCGCCAGAACGCTACGCCCTCATAAGTATCGTCGGCGACGTTAAACGCAATGCCGGGAATGTGATTGCTGTCCAGCGCCAGGCTGACCGTGTAATAAGCTGTGGTTTAATCCCCCGGAAACGGCACAACCTGGGACGTCCAGTTCGCCGGCGGATCGGTGACCTTGCCCGTGACGTATACGAATCCGTCGCCCTGTGAGAAGGGATCGAGGTTGGGGCCGAAGAAAGTGTTATCGGTCAAAAACAATGCATAAAATGACCCATTCCACAGCGCAAGTGAGGGAGGGTAGAGGTAGCCGCTAAAAGGACTGCCGCTGATGCTTTGGCTTTTCCACGTAATCCCTCCATCGGTCGAGGTGGCGAGCGCAATGGTGCCATTACCATCAGGAAATGCCTGATTATTGTAGAGGACGCACCACATGCCAGTGGCGGCATCGCGTGCCAGACTGAGGGGCATCGTGGGTCCTTCGCTGACTTCGTCGAGATACTCGGGCACGGCTACCACTACCGGCGGATTCCATGCGTACCTGGCGCGATTCCAGCTCACGAAATAGATCGTATCGTCGCTCTCATCGCCATCCCCGTTCGGGTCGATAACAACGTAAGCCATGGCAGGATCTCCATTGCCGTCCAGTTCCATCCGCTCCATAATACCGGCGGATTCGCAGTTATCCGAGGTTGATGGAACCGTGTTAAAGCCGAACGGCGGCGGATCCACGATTACGTTGTTGCAGGTTCCGAAGCCTGGTAATACACAGTAAGTGTAGGTGGCGTTCGGATCAGGAAGGGCATCCGTGAACGAGAGGCCGTTCACGGTTGCTATCGCCTGGCTGAAGGATGGCAAGGAAATGTTCAGGGCAGACCCTGGGATTCCGCTGCTGGCTACAACGGTGGGTACCCGAAAGACTGAGTAGGAAGAAGCACCGGGCGTGGCGGTCCAGGTAAGCCGCACCTGCTTGCTCGTCGCTGACGCGATTGTGATTTGCGGCATCTGCGCCCATGCAGTCACAAGCCCGATCGAGCAGGTGATAAACAATAGACGTAAAGGCATAACTCCTTTTGATCGTGGTCCGCGCGTTTTGGATTCTTCAGACGGGTCCGTCCCCGGGATCGGCATGTCCGCAACGGGTATGCAACTCCGCTGTCGCCAATCCGGCGGACGGAGCCGTCAGAACCCGGTGGCCGTCCAGTTCACGTCTACTTGTTAATGCGAGAACGGAGTGAAGATGGGGCCAAGCTGTTTTCCGGAGGGAACCGCGGCGCGCTAGTTGCGTGCGGGTGACATCACCTGCGCCGGAGTTTCAACTGCCTGCAGTTCTTTGCGCCATTCGGCGGCCTGATTGGTTTCCGCCAATCGATGATCCTCTCGCCGGCCTCGCGCAGGGACACCGTCACGGGGATGGCCGACTTGCGTTCAGCCAGGCCTCGAAAACCCGCTATCAAGAGGGGCTCAGCCTCGGCGAATTTCGACTGTTCCAGCAGGCTCAATCCCAACAGGCTTCGACGCTCGAATGGCTCCCATGAATAGGGTCCTTCGCTCTCGAGCTTACTCAGCGACTCGCGAAGCAGCGACTCGGCTTCGACATAGTGGTGTTGCGCCAGGCGGATCTTGGCCAGGGAAACCAGGCAAGACCTCGTATTCGCGTTGGAGGGACCCAGCACGCGACGATCCAGCGGAAGCGCCTTCGTCAAGAGCGGCTCGGCTTCCGAATGTTTCCCCTCTTCCTGATACAAGATTCCCGTCGACGTCAGGCTTGTCAATGTCGACCGGTGCTCCTCACCCAGGACGAGCCGCTGCGCTGCAAGCGCCTCGGTTTGGAGAGGCTCCGCTTCCGTGTATCTGCCTTCCAACCGGTAGAGTACCGCCATACCGACCTCAGTCGCCAATGTCGTGGGATGTTGCTCCCCGAGCAGGCGCCGCGCCGTTGCCAGGACCTGGAGCAGGACGGGCTCGGCCAACGCGTATTTCCCCTGCCGGAGGTAAAGGTCCCCCAAATTAAAACGCGAGACCAGGTTGTCCGGGTGGTCGTTGCCGAAGACGCGGCGCCTGGTCTCCACAGTCTGTCTAAGCAGCAGTTCGGCGTCGTCATACTTGCCATCCGCCACATAGGCTACTGCCAGGTTATTCATCGAAGTCAACGTACTGGCATGCTCTGGGCCAAGGACGCGCCGCCGCGCCTCCAGAACCTTGATATTCATCGACTCCGCCTCTTTATACCTGCCTTCCAACCGGTAGACATTCGCCAGACCGTCCGTTGAGAGCAGCGTGCTGGGATGCTCCTCGCCGAGGACACGTCGTCGCGTTTCCAAAACCTTGATGAACAGCGGCTCCGCCTCCGCGTACCTTCCTTCCTCCCGATAAACACTGGCGAGACTGTTCATGGAGTCCAATGTGCCGGGATGTTCCGGGCCGAAGATGCGGCGACGCGCTTGCATAGAATTGATAAACATGGCTTCCGCCTCCGCATACTTGCCTTCCACCTGGTAGACACTCGCCAGGCTGTCCATAGTCTCCAGCGTCTGGGGGTTCTCTTCGCCGATCAGATGACGTCGTTTCTCGAGTACCTTGAGGAAGAGCGGTTCGGACAATGCATGCTTGCCTTCCTTGCGGTAGAGAACCGCTAGATCATTCATCGTAGTCAAAGTACTGTTGTCTTCGCCCATTATCCGGTGACGGATTTCCAACAACTGCTGCAAGAGCGGTTCCGCGCTAGGGTACTTGTTTTGCACGTAATACGCCTCAGCCAGATTATTCATGCTGACCAGTGTCCGGTGATGCTCCTGGCCGAGGACGCGCCGCTCTATTTCCAGAAGTTTGACCAACAGCGTCTCCGCCTGCGCGTACTTTCCCTGGTATAGGTAGACAGCGGCCAGTCCGTCGTTGGTTTTCAGAGTATCAGGATGCTCTTCGCCAAGGACGCGGCGTTGGTCCTCGAGCAGGGTGAGGGGCCTCGACCTCGGCCCGCCACGCACGTGCAGCCTCCCGGGTGCTGGCGATCACACCCGCAATCAGCATGACAAAAGCCGCGGCAACGGCACTCACCAAAGTACTGTGTCGCCGCGCAAATTTTTGCAGGTGGTAGGCTGTGCTGGAGCGCCGTGCCACGATCGGCTCGTCGTTCAAATGGCGTTCTATGTCCGCCGCCAGTTCCGCTGCGGACGAGTAGCGCCGGGCTTTGTCCTTCTCAAGCGCCTTGGAGACAATTGTCTCGATATCGCCCCGGTACGTCCGGTTAAAGGAACTGAGGCGCTCGGGATCCGTTTCGCAGATCGTCTGCACGGCCTTCGGCAGTTGATCGCCGATCGTGTAAGGCGAGTGACCTGCCAAGGCAGTCTCGTCGACCGTCAGCCCGGCGAAATAGCGCAATTCGACGATCCTGGTCTGCTGAGGGTCCAATTGGGCCAGCTGGTCGAGGGCTTCGTCCACGATCAGGATTTCGTCCAACCGCAATTCGGCGCCCGATTCAACGACATCTATTTCTATTCGAGGGTCGACTCCTGCCCGCTTGGCCGTTTGTCTCGCGCGGGCGTAGTCGACCAGGATGCGGCGCATGACTTGCGCGGCCACTCCCAGGAAGTACGCACGGTTCTTCCAATCGGGCTTATCCTGTTTGACAAGGCGTAAGTAGACTTCGTTGACCAGGGCCGTCGGCTGGAGCGTGTGGCCGATGCGCTCGGCCCGCAGGTAGTGGTCCGCGAGCATCCGCAGTTCCCGGTACACGAGCGGGATCAGCCTATCCATAGCGTCCTTGTTTCAGAGCTTCAGCTCGTTCAACAAAAGGGTCACTTCGCCGGGCGACTGGTCCACCTAAGAACCTCTTTATGAATATTAGCATTTTAAGACCTTTAGAACTTATTCAATAAAAGGATTCGGCCGATATCAATCCCGGGATCGTACTGTGTATCGCGAGAATCGGCGGAGAACAGGGCCAGTGCCGTGCCGGACCGGGTTTCAGGCGGCGTTCAAATTTTAAGGCCGTTTAATATCTCTGACCCCGTTTTCGGCCGATTCTCGCCTTATATGGTGAGCGGGGGCGTCGCGAAACCAGCATCATCGCGAAGCTGCCATCTATTGCACAGCTAGGAGGAGTTGTGAGACAATTCAACGCCCCGTACGTGCTTCGCACGGCCTTCCCCGGTTGGGCTCTGCTTGCAGGACTCGTCGTCACCGTGCCGTCTCTATGGGGGCAGCGTGACCGGTTGTCCGGATACCTTCATGACTCGGAGCGGATCACCCTGCTCGGATCAGTTCATCCCCTTGCCCGGCCGGAGTTCGACGTGGACCCGTGGATCCCAATCTCCAACTCAAGACCATCGTCCTCGGATTGAGGAAGACCAAACAACAGCAGGCGGAACTGGACCAATTATTGAAGGACCTGCAGGATCTCAAATCACCCCTCTATCATCAGTGGCTCACTCCAGAACAGTTTGCGGACCGGTTCGGCATCAGCCGTAACGACATCGACAAGATCACCGTGTGGCTCGAGGTGGGCGGATTCAAAGTGCGGAGTGTCGCGCGGGGGCGTAGCATGATCATGTTTTCGGGAAGCGCGGCAGACGTGGAGCGTGCGCTACGCGTGCCAATTCACCGCTTCAATGTCAAGGGAAAAGAACATTATGCCGCCGCGGGCGCACCCTCGATCCCCAAGGAAATGGCGGATCTGGTGATCGGAATTCACGGGCTGGACGACTTCAGACCCACGCACCGGCCGCGTCTGCGACCCGTTGCCACCCTTGCCGATGTGCTCGCCTCACCTCAGATTCAAGACGGCCAAGGCGACAATGTGCTGGTCCCAGACGACCTCGCTGTCATTTACGATCTGGCGTCGGTCTACAAGGCCGGAGTGAACGGAAATGGCCAAGTCATTGCCGTTGCCGGCGGCAGCGATATCGACATGACGGATATCGAAGGCTTCCGGTCGGCTCTTAACCCGCCGGCCAAAGATCCCAAACGAATGCTGGTTGCGGGGGCCGATAATCCCGGGCAGAACGGGAACATGGATGAAGCCGATCTGGACCTCGAATGGGCCGGCGCGATGGCGCCCATGGCGACGATCCAGTACGTGTTCTGCGAGGATGCGATGTTGGCAGCCTTTTACGCTATTGATCAGGCGGTTGCGCCGGTATTGAGCACCAGCTTCGGCGTCTGCGAATGGCACCTTGTTCCTGATGATTTCGATTTGTTCGGCAATTATTCCCAGCAGGCGGCCGCGGAGGGCATTACGTGGGTATCTTCGGCCGGCGATTCCGGAGCGGCTGGTTGCGAAGATCACAATGGGGGCTGGACGTTTGCCACCACCAGGATGAGCGTCCTGATGCCCTCTACGCTGCCCGAGGTCACAGCAGTGGGCGGCACGGAATTCACTGAAGGAAATGGCTCCTATTGGGCGAGTAAACCGGGTCCAAATGGGGGAACTGCTTCCTCCTACATCCCGGAATCGGCCTGGAACGACGAAAGCCTGATTCTGCAGAATCTGGGCCAGGGCTTCTTTGCGACAGAGGGCGACGGGTTCGCGGCGGGCGGCGGTGGGGCGAGCATCTACTGGAGCAAACCGCAGTGGCAAGCAGGTCCCGGAGTGCCGAATGACGGAAGCCGGGATGTGCCGGACGTTTCGCTGACTGCGTCTTGGTATCACGATCCCTACCTGTTGGTAACCGGCGGCCAGGCGTTGTTCAACGGGGGCACTTCCGCTTCGGCGCCGGTCTTTGCCGGCATCGTGGCGATGCTGAATCAGTACCTGGTCGCGAACAAAGTGATTTCGACGCCGGGGCTGGGAAACATCAACCCCATGCTGTATTACCTGGGGAAGAATTATCCCGGCGTTTATCACGACATCACCACCGGCAGCAACCAGGTTCCGTGTGTGCCGGGAAGCACTCAGGACTGCGACCAAAGCGGACTCTTTGGGTATAAGTGCGGCGGCGGTTACGATCTTGCGACAGGTTGGGGATCGGTAGATTCGGCCAAGCTGTTCTCCACATGGGCAACTGTCATCAACCAGACTGCCAGGCTGGTGATTACCAAATTCACCCTGCCGGCAACGGCATCCGTGGGCGGACAGGTGAGCGTGGATGTGGTGACGGACAATGACGGAAACGCAGATGCCGGCGCTTTTGAAGTCAGGGTGGTCTTCACCACGGACGGCACTCAGGCGACCGCAAAATCGTGGGGTATAAATTGCAGTGCCACAGGACTCGCTGCGGGCAAGGAATGGAACTGCGCGGGCAATGTGACTCTGGATAAGAGTATTACGGCGGGTACCTACATCCCGCTGGCGATAGCCGACTATAAGCAACAAGTAATGCAATACGATCGCACAGGGAACTTCGGCTACCTGGGCGGCGATGGGACTCTGACGGTGAAGTGACTCCGGTTCCGGCAAAGGTCGTGGCCTTGTTTACGGTCGATTCTCGCAATATGAGCCAGAGTCGATTTGCCGCCGCCGGCGAGAGGTTCCGGTAACGGAGGGAGGCGTGACCGGAACCCGGAGGCTGCATTTAGCTCGCGTCTCCCGCGACGATCCCACCGCTTCACAAAGCCAATGCGCAGTATGCCCGAACAGCATCCGTCGCTTTCGCCCGGCGGAGGCGCGACGCCGCTCTCTGACACCAAGACCTGCAAATCTTGTGACCCATTTCCCCGCCGCTTCTCTCTTTATATAGCAGTCCTAGGTAGGTGTAAGTTATGCATACGAAATCCATATTTTTTGCGCTCCTGATCCTTGGCTGGAACCTGAGTGCCCAGAACGGCCTGGCGAACACCGACAACATAACCGATTCCTCCGCCACCTATACTTACGTGATTGGAGCGGCCGGCCAGGCCCCGACGACATTGCGGTCGAGCTGACCACGTTGCCAAGCTTCGAGCATGGAGCTTTCGTTGCTGATCTCTACCTTGGCCAGAACCGGATCGCTGGCAGCTTGCAGCTCAGCGCGGAGTTTACGGGTATACTCCGTCTGCAACTCGATCATGCGCGGGTAAAACATATGCAGAGGCGTGCTCTGGAACGGGAAATCACGGTTGTCCGGCATTGCGGGGATGTGATCCACACCGGGGCGAAACACAAAAAACATTGGGCCACGAATGCACACGAATGGCTTTTTGCGAAACGAAGCCGCTTTGCGCTAAGGCGCAGGGATTGTGCAAAATTGTATGCGTCTGGCGTACGTGCCAGGTTTTTTTCGATGCCTCCCGCAGCGTGATTTGAGAAAATGATTTTGTCGTCATGTAGCAACCGGGCACGGCACAAGTGGACCGCCTACTTTCAGGTTGGCACGCGAGCGGCGCCCCTTGATTGTGGGCGGGGCCTATGTGGTTGCGTAAAAAGGACAAAAATAGGCGAAATGGGCGAAATACGCAGCGCGCGCCCCGTCAAAAGCGTGGCTCGTCAAAAATAGTGCGGCGACCACCTTTCGAGACTGTAGCGCGACTGAAGGAAGGCGATCACGTCTATCATCTGCTGCGTGGTCATCTTACCGGCGTAACAAGGCATCCGTGACTTACCGTTGGATGTAATCTGGTCCCGCGGATACGGAGCTAGCTGATAATCAGGGTCAAGCAGCGAGGTGACGAGGTAACCGTTACTCAGTCTGCGATTTATGACGCCGCCGAGTTTCACCGGAACCGCTGGTTGGACAAACGGCTTGGGCAAGTCCGCTCCGGGCACTTCGTGGCAGACGTGACAATTCAAATCGACGAAGGCCTCTCTGCCCCGGTCGACATCGCCTGTGGGGAGATGGAAGGCTGTCGCAGGGTGGCGGGAATCGCACGCCGCACACCCGCCGATCAGCGCCGCTAGGGCTAACCATCCCAAACGATACTGCATAAATGTACCTCCTTCCGGAAGCTGGACGGCCATAACGGGTTGAGCATGGCGTCCGTGAAGTCCCTCGTCCCGTGTGGAAGCGAGGACCTCCGGGCGGTGAGCGGGGAGGCTATGTGCCATTGCCACCACCTTTCGAATCCTCTCAGGATTCCTGGTTAGATTTTAGATCCGAATGATCTCGGCGGCGCAGGTATTTTTGCTACTTTATACCTCTCTGCACGCGCTCAGCACGGCGCGATTGACGGCCACTCTCGCCAGTTGCACCTTGTAAGCGTTCTGGGAGAGTGGGGTGGCATCCTCGAGCGCCGCGCGTGCGACCTGTTCGGCCGTTTCTTCAGTGGGAGGTTTTCCCAACAGGAACTCATTCGCTTTTTTCGCCACCCACGGCGTCGGCGCCACGTGTCCCAAGTCGACCCGGGCACTTACGATCGTGTTGCCTCTCATGGCGATTGCCACTGATGCGGTGACGAGTGGCCAATCGAACGCTTCCTTCTGGCGCACTTCGTAGGTGGCGTTCCGCACGGCTCGGCGGGATTATAATCTGCGCCAGGATTTCGCTGGGTGCGAGGTCGACTTCCCGCGACTGCGGTTTGTCCGGAGTCAAGAAAAACTTCGCCGCATCGAGGTCGCGTTTGCCGGACGAAGAGACGAGCGTCAGCCTGGCGCCAAGCGCAATCAACGGCGGCGCCAAGCTGGAGGCGCTCACAGAATACGCCGGCCCCGCGTTGCCGAGGATGGCGTGGTAACGATTTTCGCCGTTGGGTACCAGGCTGCGGCCGTCCTTATCCTGGGCCAGGAGTCCGAAGCCGGCGCGGAAGTACCAGCAGCGCGGGCGCTGGCAGAGATCTCCGCCAACGGTTCCCATGTTGCGAATCTGCGGACTAGCGACGCCGTCCGCGGCCGTGACCAGCGAGGGATAATCGGCGTGGACGAGTGGACTGTCGATCAAGTCCTGTAAGGTGACCGTGGCGCCGATGTGCAGGCCGTCCGGAGCCTTGCGAATGGCGCTGAGCTCCTTGATGCCCTTGATGTTGACAACTCGCGCCGGCGTGTGAATGTAATCCTTCATGAGGCCCAGAAGGTCAGTGCCGCCGGCCAGCACATCGGCCTCACCCCACGCGTTGCCGAGCAGTGAGAGCGCTTGTTTCAGCGTGACCGGACTTGCATATTGGAAAGGTTGCATCAGGCGTTCCTCCCGTCGAGCGCCGCGAGGATTCGGGCAGGCGTCATGGGGAGTTCCGGGACGCGGACGCCGATCGCGTTGGCGACAGCATTGGCGATCGCAGCCATCTCGGGGATCATGGGTGGTTCTCCCAGTCCGACGACGCCACGTTTGTCGTGCTCGGGCCGGATGTCCAGCACAGGAATGATCTCGCCGAAATCGGGATTGGATGCGAGTTTGAAGAACTCCAGATTGGGGTTCAACACGCGCCCGGTCTGCTCGTCGATGACGCGCTCTTCGTATAATGCGCCACCGATGGCGATGGTACAGGCGCCGTAGATCTGGCTTTCGGCCGTCTTCGGGTTGATCACCATGCCGCAATCGTGAACCGCAACGAGGCGATCCACCCTGGCAATGCCGGTCTCCATGTCTACCGAGACGTCGGCTACCTGCACACCGCCGACGCCGCCGGTGTTCAGCCCACCAGGATTGCGTGGATTGTTCTCACCCATTTCGGTGATGCTCTTCATCCCCAGTTTCCGGCAAGCTTCTCTCCACGGCATACTTTTGCCGCCGCCCTTTACGCGGACTACACCGTCTACGGCTTCGAGTTGCTCGGGAGTTGCGTCGAGCGCCGGAGCGACAGCGTCGAAGAGCCTGGCCAGCGCGTTGAGGGTCGACTTTCGTGTCGCCGAAGAGGTGCCGCCCACAGTAGTCGAGCCACCGGAAGCCTGACCCGCGGGATAGCGATTGTCTCCGATGCGCAGGTTGATGGCGGTTGCGGGAAGCCCGAGAGTCTCCGTATGGACACGCGATCGACGAGTTCATCGGTGGGTATTGCTCGGAGCCACGGCTAGCGCTCAACCGAACTGTTGTCCTCCGCTATCGGTTTTTTCTTGAACAAAGGGTTCTCGAAACCGAGTGCCGATATTCTTTGGACTGTTTGGGAAGAGCTCGATATTCTTGACATCGATCGCACAGTTCAGGAGTCGATCGATTGCTCGGTCAGCGAAACCCGTTTCGGCACTCACGAGTAGCGGGACGCGAACGCCCTAATATAGCCGCCTAGCGATTTCTGGCGAGTACGACCCTTGCATCCAACATTTCGGAGTCGTTGGCCCGAAACGGGGTTCGAGGAAACTGACATGACAGCAGTTTGCAGCGAAAAGGGGACCCAACGCGACTCTTGACCAGTCAGGGTGCCCGTTTTCGTGTCGAACGCGATTGGTGCGCCGATAGCAGCGGGTGAATCCTCCTATCCAGCCCGGCAACCTCGGCCGGGCCGGGAGGGTCCGGGTTGTCTAGTTTCCCCCGACAATTACAGCCGCCGCTACAGCGGCGTGATCCGAGGGCCAAAGCCCGTCTGGCAGCCGGCTCCGCGTATCGGCCCCAATGAGCGCAGCTCCCATCGGAGCGGCTTTGCCTAGAGTCAAGATCAGGTCGATTCGCTGAGAAAGCTGCGAGAGGGGATTGTCATCCGCTTCATCCTGACAACACGTTAATCCCGGAATTGTCGGAAAGATCTTAGACCAAACATCGTCGTAGCCGGCAGAGATAAAATCCAAATAGGTCGCATCTTGGGGCAAGGGGAACGCTTGCGAGTTTGAATCCATTGCGATGATCACCGGCGAGGACGTGCCTGCTGGACCTTGACGCAATTCACCGCCTTGCAATTCCCGTATACTCGCGGAGAAGGACTCAAGATGACTGTTGATGAAGCGGAAGGAGTGCCCGAAAAACTGCGCATCGACGGACGCCCACGACCTCGGCAGCGGCACTGGACCGATAGGCGTCGGAAGAATGACTTTGTTCACAAACTGCCCGGATTCCGGATCACTCCACTGAAAGATCCAGGAAGGAAGATCCGTCCGGGCCAGGACTACGTTGTAATCATTCACGGCGACGCAAACGTTGGTTGAGGGCGGAATTAGTCCAGGAGTAGGAGGAAATGCATACTGGATGACTTGCACGGCGACTTCGTAGTGCCCGCCCCGCGCCGCCAAGGCACTGAGAAGCTCTTGTAACATATCGTACTGAAGTGTCATGGTTCCGCAGGTGCCGGCAATCGGGTCGAAGGTTCCGTTATACCACTGGTCTACTTCTTGCAGGCTTAGCAACTCCGGCTGGATGGCGAGGATCTGTTGTGCAATCGCCTGCATCCTCTCGGGAGGATTTGTGCTCCGGACCTGGGTCAGTATCTCGCCGACTCCGAGCAGAAATTGTTGAAGGCCTGAGGCGCTCGCAACTTGCAGGAAATCGGACCCTTCGTTGACGTTGTACGTCATTACTGTGCCGATACCGGGAAGCGACTGGGCTAGGGTGGGAGCGGTTACTGCCGCCCATATCGCGACGCCGGAAATGATCATAAGCGCTGTTGGTGCAGTGTTGCGTGTCATAGAGTTCTCCTTGAATTGCAGTATTGAGGCGTGCTGTCGCTACGATTCACTTACTTTCGTTGTTTTCTGCTGAGGTCGTAGACCTTCGAACCGGGCGGAATCTCCGGAAGGTTGGATGGCGAGATAGTGCAGAACCCGCCGGCCATGTAGTTGTACGATGTGCAATCCTTCAAATATTTAATCGCCGCTTCTCCCGTTGGACGGAGAGACCAGAGTCGGTCCGGTGCTCAGCCAGAGGGTCAGGATCAGGAGCGTTGCCGCGAGCGCCAGAATTGGAAATTCCTCCTACTTGGTATTCCGCTAACGGGAGCAAGAATGGTTAAGGAGGTCGATTTTTTTTGGGGGGGGTAGGATTTTTCAATTGAGGTGATGAACCAGGACCACCGGGATATCTCCGGATTGCTCGCGGCGTGGAACGGTGGCGATGCGCAGGGGTCTGATGGATCTTGTGTATCCGGAGTTGCGGCGGACCGCTCGCCAGCACCTCGAACGCCAGCGTGCCAGCGAGAGCCTCGAATCCGCCGCTCTGGCAAATGAGGCGTATCTTAAGCTCGTTCGGGTCGGGGGAATCCGGTGGCCCGCACTCGGAAACCTACCCACCTAACCGTCTCCTGCTTATCCGGTTGTTTCAGGAAGCCACAACAGGCAAGTATGAACGAGTGCCTCGGTCGGGATTTCCCAAAAGCCTGCGGGAGTTTCAATCGAAGTTGCACGTCTCGATCTCCTCTGCTTTCTTAATTCGAATCCCGAGGGCACTCTTTCGAGTGGCCCCCGGACTTGCTCACTGGACTGTCGCTCCTTGAAAACGGTCGGGACTCCCATGGGCGAACCGGCGCACATTCTAGGAACGCTTGTTTCTTGGCATCGGTGTCGAGTTCCGTATGCTCGTTGGATCGCCGTCCGCGAACACTGAAAAACTCGAACCGAGGGATTCCTCGCAAGCAGCTAGAAACCCCCGCCGGTCTTCACGACTGCGTAGAACTCTGGTCTCGCGGGTGCGAATTGCGGGATGCTGCGGCAGATTCGAGAACGTCACCAGCCATTTCGGATCTCGCCGGATCCTTCCTGCATGGCGAACGGTTGTACTGAATCCACCCGCACTCCGTCGAGAATGATGTTTCCTTGCTCCGTCATCTGGAACAGGAAAATCCGCCGTTCCTGGACTTGCCCGCCGTCGAGTTGAATTCGCTCCAGTCGGTACACATTCCTCGCGTCATCGAACACAATCTCTCCGTCCGGAAGTTCAGGAAGATGTAGCTGAATGGGGCGTCCGCCCGTCTCTTCGAGCAGCTTATCGAGAGCCTCCTGAGGGAATGCGTGAAAGCCGATAGCGCCGGTAGCCTTGCCTTCTTGCGCGCTTCGCGAACCTGTAGCAATCGAGTGCAAAGCCTGGCGCCAGCCTCTCCGGTTTTCCCGTTTTGTCCTGCGATACGCCCGCACTCATCGATGAATTACGTGGTGAATATTGGCCGAGGTCGGGAAGCACGTGCTTGTCGAACAGGTATTTCATGTCCTCTCGCATCTTCTTGCCCCAGGAGCCCGCCTTTACGCCCGAGAACGCCTTCCAAAGCTCCGCAAAACTCTCGATGGATTCTCCCTGGTGGAGGAGCTTGCCGGTGTACTCCTCGATATAGTCCGCGAGCTTCTGATGGGCCTCGTGCTTCGGCATGGTTCCGGGGCCCAGCGTTTTTTCCTTCTTTCTGCGAACGGCCCTACCGGAGGGATCCGCGACGTAGAGATGGAAAAACCGACCCAGACCTTGCCTTCGCGTGGCCGGTCGATTTTCTTGATCCAGCCCTCCGGGGCCTCGCTTCCAGTCAGCTTCTCTGGCTGTGGCGTGCGGCCAATGTTGCGAACGTTGATCTCGATGACGGGAGCGAGTGCGGGGCGAGAATCGACGGATTGGCTGGCAGAAGAAGGGGCCGGGGGAGGGATGCGTAGATGCGTTCTTCGCCATGCCCGCAGTATAGGGACGAAGGGGTACAGCTGCAAGTTTGCAAGTGAGTGGGCAGTTGGGTGGGCTGTTTGCCCGGCCACTACCTGTAAGTTATTGAAGGAATTGGTCGGGGCGAGTGGATTCGAACCACCGGCCTCCTGGTCCCGAACCAGGCGCTCTACCAGGCTGAGCCACGCCCCGAAGCTTCTAGTTTACCCGGTATCGCACCGCAGAGTCCACTATCCGAGAAACTTATAACCCAACCCGTGCACCGTCATGATCCATTGGGGGCGTTTGGGATCGTCCTCCAGTTTCTGGCGAAGCCACGCCACGTGCACATCCACCGTCCGTGTAGTCGTGCCCGCATCGTAATGCCAGACGTTGCTGAGCAGTTCGTCGCGCGAAATCGCCGCCCCGCGGTGCTCGATAAAATAGCGCAGCAGCTCAAACTCCCGCGTCGACAGCGCAATGGTCTCACCCGTTCGCGTCGCCGATGCGCGCCGCAGATCCACTTCAATCTCGCCGAAGTTGTAGAATGCCGCTCCCGGCCCTGCCGTGTTGCGGTTCCGGCGCATGAGTACCTCCACGCGCGCCAGCAACTCCGGCATCTCAAACGGCTTCGTCATGTAATCGTCGGCGCCCAGCTTCAAGCCAAGCACCTTATCGACCGTCTGTCCCCGCGCAGTCAGCATCAGAATCGGCGTCTCGATGCCTTTCTGCCGCAGGTCCCTGCAGATATCGAGGCCGCTGCGGCCGGGCAGCATCAGATCCAGAATGATGAGGTCCGCCTGCCCACGCATGGCCGACGAGAGACCCAGGTTGCCATCCTGTGCCGCATCTACTTCGTAGCCTTCACGTGTCAGCCTGTCCTTCAGCGTCAGGACCAGACCTGGCTCATCTTCAATCAGCAATATGGACCGGCTCATTTACGCTTTCGTGTTCAGTGATCATCGGCATCTCCGCAGCCGGAAGTGTCAGGGTAAACCGGCTGCCTTTCCCCATCTCGCTCTCCACCAGAATCTCGCCGCGCATGGCGTGCGCCAACTTGCGAGCCAGGCTGAGGCCTAATCCCGTGCCGTGAATCTGGCTGTCTTGCGCTGCTTTCCCCCGATAGAACGGCTCGAAAATGCGCCGCAGGTCGGAAGACGCGATCCCCATTCCATGATCCTCCACCGCGATCGCAACTTCCGGCCTGTGCCGCCCATTTGCAGAAGAAGCCGAAACCCGCATCCAACCGCCGGTGGCACCGTACTTGATGGCATTGCTCACCAGATTTTCCAGACACCGCGCGACCGCCCCGCCATCACCGATCACATGCGGCAATTCCGGATCGATGACGCGTTCCAGCGTCATGCCTGCGGACGCGATGCCAGCGGCGTTATCGCGCAAAACGCCGTCGATCACCGACACGATATCCAACGGTTGCAGATTGTAACGCGCGGTATTCTGCTTGCCGGCCGAGAACAGTAGAATCTGCTCGACCATCGACGCCAGCCGCCGCGCTTCGCCACGAATCAGTTGACCGTAGTTCTGCACCTGCGCCTTGCCGTCCACCACACCCTCGGCGAGATTGTCGGCCGCGGAACAAATCACCGACACCGGCGTACGCAGTTCGTGCGAAACTCCGGCCACGAATTCCATCTGCATTTTAGCCAGCGCCCGCGTTCGGTGGATGGCCGCAAACAAAAGGCTGGAACTGCCGAACAGAATCACCAGTGCGCCGAAACTCATCATCAGATTGGCGCGCCGCGTGGTATCCACCGCAGCTTTCAGCGATCCGGCGGGATGCTGTGCCGCCAGTCTCCAGTTGGTTCGTCCGGGAATCAACGCCGCTGGAGAAGCCATCGCGTAGCTCCGCAGGACCGGTGGTTGCCGCTGCGGATCGGACGGCGGAGTCTGGCCTGACCGGCGCGCTCCCTGACCCGGCCGGTTCTGCACGAACGGCGATTCCACCAGGCTCATCTCCGCATCCGGCTTGTCTTCCTTATACGCCGGCGTCGGACCCGACTCGAAAATCGGATGAGCCGGGTCGGCGGTCGAAAAAATGGACACGTGATAAGTCGTGCCGGATAGATTCAAATGCCTCTGGACTAGCGCCGGGAAAAGCTGATGCACCACAAAGCCGCTATTCAGTTCTAATACCGTAATCCCCACCAGCTCGGCGCCGGGTGGTCCCTCCTCTGGCGACGAGGAACGTTCGCGCCCCTGCAAACGCTCGCGCCATGCCCGGCCTCCCTCCGCCTCCTCCCGCCCGGGATTCCACCCGGGCCGGAAGCGGTAAATCGGGCGGATCATCCCCGGTAAACTCGCATCAAACGTCCATGCAATCCGGCGCAAGGCCCCACCGGGAGATCGCCACGGTGTGGCTTTGAGCGCATTTCTCACTGCACCCGGAAACGAACCGCCGGCGAATTCTCCGGATTGCCGATTCAGTTGCAACTCCTGGTGCCCCTCGGGCGCACGCATGTCCCAGATATAAACGTTGGCCACTAATTCGCCATTCGCCGGATTGTGGGACCACTCTGCGTACCGCGCCTCGAAACGCGACCAGTCGTGTTTCGACAATAACTCTCCATCGACTTGAAACACCGCGCTCGCGGTGACCATATCCCGGTAGAAGTCCTGCCGGAACTGACCGATGGCGGTGCGAAGCTGCGTGCGCATCCGTTCGTGCTCGTTGTCGCTGATCTGCATCGTCCAGCGATATTGCAAGACCGCCAGAACGCCGAGAATACCGGCCACGCCGGCCATTGCCGCAGCGGGCCAAACCAAGCGCCGCGTAAATCCCATACTCGAAGAATATCAAGGTTGTAGGACGGCTGGGGGGAACTGACGCCCCTGTCTGTCATGACAATACGCGCAACTGTTCTCCAGCGACAGGCGGTGACCCGTCACGTCCGGCTCGTGCCCGCCCGATCCTGATGGAACCTTTGAAGAGGGCGCCGACCGGAATCACGCCGCCTAACTTGTGCGCCGCAATGGCCGCGAGGCCCATGGATGCCATGCAACCGCACGAACCGCAATCCGGGTTCCCGCCAAATTGGCAGGGAGCGATCTTAGTCTTCAGGTCGGCCGAAAGCGTCTGGGTCGTGAGTGCGAAGACGCATTCCCCAGGGCTTTGCGGAGGCGTGTAAAACTGCCTTATCAGATCTTCATGCATGTCCAGCTTGGGGAACTGTTTCCTCAGCGCCATCATGTCCGCAATCGCACGCTTGCGCTCCTCTGGCTGTAGGATCTCGGGCAGTCGGTCTCCTATTTGCGGAGTAAATAAGCTGAACCATACGCTCTGAATCTCCTGCCGGGGAGTCCAAAATTTGAGAAAGTCTTTCAGATAGCCCGCACGTTTCATCATCTGACCGGTGACCGTGCAGTGGATCGTGACATTGTGGCCGGCAATGTTCCCGATGATGCGATCATACGTTGCGGGGGCTCGCCGGACGTCGTGCTCCCGCTGGAGCCCGTCAATCGAAACGACGATGGTCAAGCGGGATAATCCCGCCCAGGCAGCCGGAAGCGTACGGAAGGCGCTGGTGACCACTTGGACGTGGATTCCCCGGTCCAGCAGTTGCGGCATCAATGATTCCAGTTCGCGATATCGGACCAGCGGATCGCCTCCCACAATGGACAGGTGTAGAGGCCGTACCCGGTCGACCACTTCGAGCACACCCTCGACGAGTTCCGTTCCCTTACGATCATGTAAACTTCGTAAGGTTACGCCGCCGCCCAAATGGGCCTCGTCATACGCATAACATCCCGGACACCGCAGCGGACATTCACGAGTAATTTCGATAGAGAGCGACGGGAACTCTCCTTTAAGGATTTTGCCCCACGCACGAATCACATCCGAAGTCTTCACGATAAGTTCCTTGGGCTACAAAGATTGGATTAGGGATGTGCCAAATGGGTTGCAATCAATGGTTGAGTAACTCAACGGTACCGTAACGCACTATGCATATTATCCGTCCGTCATGCGTTCATAACTCACGACTAGCTGGAAGATACCCTAGGGCGGACCGGACAAGCCGAAAATACCGTAGCAGCGGGCACGTATGATGGGAAAAGCGCGTTTCTCCGGCTGCGTCTCGAATGGTCGGGTGAAAGGCCAAGCCGCAGAAACAGCTGCAACCCAGGCCGCTTCGCACACCAAAGCCTGTCGTTTGCGCGACAAGGGTGACCAGGGGGTCGCTTGTGTACGCGGGCGTCCGCCCACAAAAGGCCAAAGCCGAGACGGCCGCGCAGCGGTCTTCTACTCTGCCCGATCCGCACACTTCATGTTGGCCGCCAAGGCCATTAGCGGAAAGCCCTGTTTAGCTCTAATGGTTCAACTTCTCATAGCGGTCGGCTATCGTTTTGAGATCGTAAGTAAACTCGACCCAGGCTTTTCTCCAACGCGCCGCGGACGACCGGTCATAGCGATAGAATCCTTTGCCGTTTGTAATGCCCTCCCATCCTCTCCGGACGGCCTCGTGCATCACCGGAGGCACGGTCTTCCTGTTCGACAGTTTGGGCAGTAGCCCTTCCATTACCGCGGCGTAAGCCGGGATGCCGGTGAGATCCATCCAACGGAAGGGTCCGGCAAAGGTGGACCACCAGCCGATGTCGTGGCGGAATGCGCGATCCACGGTCTCGATGTCGGCGACACCGCTGTCGACGAGATAGCATGCCTCGCGCATCATGGCATACATCAGACGGTTGCCGATGAAGCCGCGGATGTCCTCGCGCAAGACGATGGGATCCTTCCCGTTGGCGACACCGAACTCCTTCGCCAGGGCGACCGTCCGGGCGGATGTGCGTTTGCCTGGAATGACCTCGAAGAACGGTACCAGCTGGGTTGGCACGCCCCAATGCATGCCGACGAAGCGGGCGGGGTTCCGCAACACCGACTGCAGGATGCTGATGGGAAGACTCGAAGTGTTGGATGCGAGGATCGTGCGCGTCGAGACGGTGGCCTCCAACTCGCGAAAGAGTTGTTGCTTGAGCTCGAGATCCTCGGGCACCGACTCAATAATGAGCGGGCACGGCGCGAAGGCATCGAAACTGGAGACGCACTGCAGTCGATCGCGCCAGTTCTTGATGCCGGCGGCTTTCAACAATCGCCGGCGAACGAGTTCTTCCAGAGCCGCGTCGATGTTGGCCTGACCGTGTCTGTAAGTGCGTCGATCGGCATCGTACACTCGCACCGCGAATCCTCGGGACAGCAGGCAGGTAGCAATACCCTGCCCCATCAAGCCGAAACCAATTAGTCCTACGGGGTTAAAAGTCATCAGTCGTCGGTCCTCAGGCGTCAATTGTCGGCGAGGAAGTGGGGACATGTGTAGATAGTATCTTATGGCTGCCTGTTAGCCGTGCGGGATTAGTACCTACTTGCAAAAATTGCCGTACGGAAACCGCTTGCTTAAGGGAGTGGTTACGCGAACTTTTGCAACGTGGTACCAGACTAGAAGGTATAGCTGACGCCGAACAGCGGAGTGAATTGTTCAAAAATTCCGCGCGCCGTGTTGTGCGGAGCAGGAACGATCTGCTGCCGGGGAAAGGTGGTGAGATAATCGCGGAATTCCGCCCGCAGGAGCATGTGCGGAATCAAACGGTACGTCACCCCTCCTCCGACGCTGAAGGCGACTTTCCATACATCATTCGTGGTGAGGCTGGCGATTTGCGGAATCGGCTGTGGGAACGGCGCCGGACCGGCGATCACATAGTCCTTTGCGCCGAAACCGCCGGCGAGAAATGGCCGCAGACGATGTTCGCGCGGCTTGAAGTGGAAGAGTAGCCCGACCGTGAGCGCATCGGACTGGCCCTGTATGTCGGATTTGACACCGGGCGTCTGAAGAAAGGGATGGCCGTCATGATAAAGATAGTTAAACTCGGCCGACACGTAATTCGAAAACTCCCATCCCAAAATGATGCCGGCTGCAAAGCGGTTTCGAATGCCTGCCTGCGCCGAGCCGGAGGCCGAATAAATCGAGCCGTCCCGGTACAACCCATACCCGATGTCGGCCCCGATTTCATACTGTTGCCCGAAAGCAGCGCCGGCGAAAAGAATAACGAGTATAAACTTCATTCCGGTATTCTACTTCGCGATGCACGCCAATACCCATTGGGCCAGGCTAGCAGCCTGTGGCAATGTCTCTCCAATGCGCGAGAGCAGCGAAAACGCCTACTCCACAACGAAAAATCAACGGTATGCAACTAGTCTAGTCCAGACCCTTCGTCTTCTGTGGTCTGCCGGGATGGTCCGGAAGGCGCGCGAACGGGCAACTGTCGGCAGCTACTGCCGCGCGTACTTCTTATACTGGTCGGCGATCTTAGCCGTTTCGTCATCTCCCGGATGAATCAGTACGCGGAACCGGTACCGTAAGTTATGCCCCGGTTCAATCGTCATTCCGCCCGGACCCGCAGCATTCTTGTCGAAATCATGCAGGCCGAACGGGTTGATGCCGAACAATCCATACCCGCGCGTGTGCCAGCGATTCGGATGGCCCGGATTCTTCGGAGAATCAAACATCGCGATCCCGATCTTTTCGCCATTCGTCTCGCCGTAATAATCTACCCACTCGGATTTCTTGCCCCAGATGCCCTCCTCGCCCCTGGCGCCCTCGGCGTTCACCATCGTGCCGGTCCGTTTGGGTTCCTGCGGGCCTCGCTTTTGCGGATATTCGAGCCACGGCGCGAGGCGCATCGAGAACGTCCCCTCTTTCGTGTCGCCGAATGTCACCTTGGTCTTAGGCTCGAGGTTGAGATCGAAATCGATCTGGCGGTTCTCCGGCCCGGCCGCTTCCCCCGAGTAGAATGTCATAATCCGATGCTCGACCAGCAACATCTTGCCGGCCGCGGTCCAATCGATATCGCATTCGATGGTACCCACCTTGCCCCCGCTCTTCACCTTCAGGTTCCTGACGATCTGCTTCCCCGGATTCTTCTGATTGACCGAAGGCTCATTTGCCCAGAAATTGAAGCCGTTGACCTCGTCCTGACCGAACCATAGGCCGCGGTGATGGGGATGATCCGTGCTTTCGCCCGTGTGCGTCTTGTCCATCGGCCAATAACGCGTCACCACCGTTCCCGACGCGGCGCGCAGCGGCCACAGATACGGTTTGGCGTAGTCCTCGCCTTGAATCACAAAATCAGTAAACGGCTTGCCGTCAATCTCGACAGCCACCTGGGCCGCACCCTGCGTAATCTTCACTTGTCCACTAAGCGGCAGGCACGCTGCCAGGACACCGGACAACAGCGCGAATTTCAACATGAAATCAGTAAACCACAAATTGATCCTCGCCGAGCCAGGTTTTCTGAACCGGACCGCTATAATCGAACTTGCAACCTGAGGCAGTCAACCCCACCGGCAAGAAAATCGTGCGCGGCACAACCCCCGCAGGCGCTGACACTGACGAACAGGCCTCCCGTTGGGTCCGCGACATGTTCGGACGCGTCGCCCACCGCTACGATCTGGCGAATCACCTGCTCTCGTTCAACATCGATCGCCACTGGCGGTCCCGCACGGTAACCGAAGTTCGCGGCATTCTGCGCCGTCGCGATGCCCGTGCGCTCGATCTCTGTTGCGGTACCGGAGACCTCCTCGCGGCCCTGGAAGCTTTTGAGGCGAAACAGGAGGGTCACGGCGCTACCTGCTTCGGCAGCGATTTCTGTCATCCCATGTTGACCGCCGCGGCCGCCAAGCTCCACAAATGCGGCCTGCGATCCAAACTCTTCGAAGCCGACGCCCTGCGGCTCCCCATCCGTGACTCCTCGCTAGACCTCGTGACCGTCGCCTTCGGCTTTCGCAATCTGGTGAACTATGACGCCGGGCTTATCGAGTTGCGCCGCGTCGTGCGGCCCGGCGGCATGGCGGCCATCCTCGAATTCTCGCAACCCCGCAATCCTGCCTTCGCGGCGTTTTACGGTTTTTGCTCACGCCGTATTCTTCCCGTGATCGGCGGCGCGATCTCCGGCGCGCGCGACGCGTACACCTATCTTCCGGAATCCGTCCGCAAGTTTCCGGATGCCCCGGATTTAGCCGATCGCATGCGTGCCGCGGGCTTTCAGGATGTCCGCTTCATCCGTCTGACCTTCGGCATCGTAGCCCTGCATCTGGGCAGAGTCTAGTACCTACTTGCAGAAATTGGCGTAACCACTCCCTGACAGTCGCGGCTCGGAAGTCGTTGCTGAGCCGCGCGCGAGAGCAGGCGAAAACGCCTACTCCACAACGAAAAATCAACTGTTTGCAAGCCTTGTGGTGTAGGCCTTTGGCCAAAAACTCCTCGGCGCGAGGGTCTCATAGCGTTTATTCATGTTCATTCGTGTTTATTCGTGGCCAAATGGCTTACGGCTGAGCCCAATACCGCGTGCGAGCCTGTACAATGAGCCCTTTCTGCTTCAGCGTCAACTGGATTTTGCGGAACTCGGAGATAGTGCACGGCTTGTCCGAAACATAGCCGATGCTGTACTGGTTGCGCAGTTCCGCCTCGATCAGGCTGAAAATCTGTTCGATGCTCATCTTCTTGCTCACCGAGAAGAAGCCGCCGCCCGTTTCGGACGCCAGCTTGATCAGCCAGTTGCGACCTTCGTTTCCACCGAAAAGGTGGCCGCCATAAAAGCTGGCGTCGGAGAACTCGATGGAGTAAATCAACGTGTCCGCTCGCTGGGCCGCTTCGACTGCGTCTGAGACGTGGGCTTCGCTGCCGATGTCCTCTCCGTCCGATAGCACGATGAGCGCTTTGCGTCCCTGCAAGGGCTTCATGATTTCGTTCGAGGCCTTGATGAGTGCGTCAAAAAGCAATGTGCCGGCGCTGCCTCCGGACATCAACTCGCGCCGCGTCGGAGTGTCGACGAAGGGCAGCACATCGTACAAAGGCTTCAGCGATGACGTCAGCCCCTGGCGGAGCTGGATCGTCATATCGAACTGCATCAGGAATACGTGATCCCTGTTTTCGCGGAACATCTGGTCCAGAAATCGCATGCTGGCGCCACGTTCCGAGTCCATCACCTTTTCCTGGCTCATGCTCGTGTCGACCATCAGGCCGAGCGTCAGGGGCAGATCGGATTGCTGTGAAAAATAGCGGATGGTCTGCGGGCGTCCGTCTTCGCGCAGGATGAAATCGTCCTGCTTCAGATCGTGGATCAGCTCCCCACTGCGGTTTTGCACCGTGGCGAGGGTGTTGACGACTTTAACATTGCTGGAGAACGTGGGCTCTGTCTCCTGGGCGCGCAAACGTCGCGTCGCTGAAGCCAACGCAACCGCAGCGAGCAGAAATCGCCGTCTGGAACTGCTTATCAACACCTGATTTCAATATACGTGAAATGTAAATGTGCGGCGGATGGCAGCGTCCCGGGCGGCGCTTGAGCACGACCGCCGGATCGCCTGGGCACCGAAGGACGATAATACATTCATGAAATTCGTCGCTTCTTTCTTTATCCTCACGATCCTCACGGCACTCAGCGCCTCTGCCCAAACCGGAGCGCGCTCCACCGTCGTCGCAACCGGTACAGCCAGTGTCTCGGTTTCTCCTGACCAGGCCCAAATCAACGTGTCCGCGGTCACTCAAGCGGCTACGGCGCAGGAAGCCACCAGTCAGAACGCCACCATCGCCTCCAACATCATCGCCCAGGTGACGCAGGTGTTGGGCAGTTCCGGCACGGTCCAGACCGTCAACTACTCGGTGAATCCGGTCTACACCACCCAGGGAGGTACCGCGGTCCTCACCGGCTATACGGTTACCAATAGTATTCAGGTCACGTTAAACGACCTGACCATCACCGGCAAAATCATCGATACCGCCGTGCAAGCCGGAGCCAGCCGCATCGACAGCCTGCAGTTCACCCTGAAAGACGATTCCGCAGCACGCTCCCAGGCCCTTGGCGCTGCCACCAACAAAGCCAAGACCCTGGCCGCAGCCATGGCCACCAGCGTGGGTCTGCAGACAACCTCTTTCATCACCATTCAGGAATCCGGAGCCACTGTCCAAACGCCCACCGCGATCGGGACCGCAACCCCGACCACAACGCCAGTCCAGCCCGGTCAACTCACCATAACCGGCAACGTCACGATCTCTATGCAATTGACCCAGTAACCGCTGATTCGCTGAAGCCCCGGAGCGAAAGGTTCAGTTGCGGCCGTGCCTCTCTGTGGGACGGTCCGCCCGGACCGCGAGCGACTGCCGGGGCACCTCCCTACCAAGGGCAAGTTGGTTCTTTTTTTTGACGCGTCACGCCGCATTTGGCTATACTCGTTAGAAGCGTGCTCTTCATTCTTTGACCGTCATACAGCTCTCAAGTCAGGGCTGAATTATTCAGGAGATTTCATGGCAGAAAAGCCCAGACACCTTTTTACGTCCGAATCCGTCACTGAGGGGCATCCCGACAAGATTGCGGATCAGATTTCCGATGCAGTTCTTGATGCGGTCCTCGAGCAGGACCCTTACGGACGCGTAGCTTGTGAAGTGCTGGTGACTACCGGCATTTGCGTCGTTGCCGGCGAGATTACGACCACCTGCTACGTAGATGTTCCAAAGGTCGCCAGGCAGACGATCGAAGAGGTGGGGTATACCGACGCGACGTTCGGTTTCGATTTTAAAACTTGCGGCGTGCTGAATACCATTCAGGGCCAGTCGCCTGACATCGCCATGGGCGTAGATCCGGGCGGCGCGGGCGATCAGGGCCTGATGTTCGGCTATGCCTGCAACGAAACACCCGAATTGATGCCGCTGCCGATTATGCTGGCGCATGCTTTGACGCGCAAGCTGTCGGAAGTTCGCAAGAGCGGAGTAGTCGACTTCCTTCGCCCTGACGGTAAATCGCAGGTCAGCGTAGAGTACGTTGACGGCAAACCGAAGCGCATCGATGCTATCGTGGTTTCCACGCAGCACGGCGATCATGTAACCACGGAAGAGTTACGCGCGCAGGTCCGCAAGCTCGTCATCGATCCCGTCATCCCCCAGAACATGGTGGACGCAGACACCAAGTATCACATCAACCCGACTGGCCGCTTCGTGGTCGGCGGACCGCACGGTGACACGGGTCTGACCGGCCGCAAAATCATCGTCGACACGTACGGCGGAATGGGCCGGCACGGCGGCGGCGCGTTCTCGGGCAAGGATCCGACGAAGGTTGACCGCTCCGCCTGCTACATGGCTCGCTACATCGCTAAGAACCTGGTCGCTGCCGGTCTGGCCGAACGTGCCGAAGTGCAACTCGCTTACGCCATCGGGGTGGCAGAGCCCGTATCGGTAATGGTGAACAGCTTCGGTACCGGCACCATCCCGGAAGAGCAGATGACTGATTTGATCCGGCAGAATTTCCCGTTGACTCCCAAGGGCATCATCCAGCACTTGAACCTGCGCCGCCCCATCTATAAAGCAACTGCTGCATTCGGTCACTTCGGCCGCAACGAAGCGACATTTTCATGGGAAGCGACGGACAAGGTTGCCGACCTGAAAGCAGCAGCCGGGCAGGAATCTCTCGCCGCCGTGCGGTAGAGTCTTTCGTTATCCGTTATCCGTACCGACGGCGGATAACGGACGACGGACTACGCCTTCCTCCCCATCGCCAGCATCGTTTCAAAACCTGGCGCCTGCTTCTCTCGATCCACAATCCAGCTACTCACGTTCTGGAATCCAGTCTGGTCCAGAAATCGCCGTACCTCGACTTCGGAAAATCCTAGCCAGGTGTCGGCGTAGACCTCCCGGGCCTCCTCGAACGTGTGCTTCTTCAGATCCAGAATGACGATCCGGCCGCACGGCTTCAGAATCCGGAATGCGGCGGCGACAGCACGCTGGGGATGGAGCGCATGGTGCAGGCTCTGGCTGAAGAAAGCCAAATCCACACTCGACTCCTCGATCGGCGGAGACTCCAGATCGCCTTGCCGGTACTCCAGATTGGCAATGCCATTCTCCTTCGCCAATTGCGCGCCGAATTCCACCATGCGTGCGGAGTTATCCACCGCGATGACTCGCTCTGCACGCTGTGCGAGGAGTTGGGAAAAGGTGCCCTCGCCAGCCCCCAGGTCTGCGATCACCATCGGCGGCATCAACTGCAACAGGGTCTCCGCGAGGCCCTTCCAGGACCGGCCCGGCACGTAGTCCCTGCCAAATTTGCCCGCCAGTTCGTCGAAGTAGCTGCGCATTTTGTCCTGCCGTTTTTTGAGCACCAGATGGAGGGCCCCGGCGTCTTGCGCGGCCTCCGGGATTTCGCTCCCGGCAGCGTGCAGCACATCGGCCAGTGGTTCGCCAGTGAAGCGGTACAGACTGTTTTTTCCCACTCTTCGATCCGCTACCAACGCCGCTTGCTTGAGTTGCGACAGATGGGTGGAAATCCGACTCTGACCCATTGAGAGAATCTCCTGCAGTTCCGCCACCGACAACTCTTCCCGCTCCAGGAGCAGCAAGAGCCGAAGGCGGCTCTCATCTGCCAGGACTCGCAGCGATTTCAGGATTGACAGCATACCGATCTGCGCCTATTATAAAGGAGTCCAGCTTTCATATCAACGAATCTGGATACATTGATACATCGTTGTTTCAAGGAGATAAATGAGTACTGCCACGCTACCCTCGATTGCGATCGGGTATAAAGTCGCCGACATGAATCTGGCCGATTGGGGCCGCAAGGAAATCATGATCGCCGAGCACGAGATGCCCGGCTTGATGTCCATCCGCAAGAAGTATGCGGCCACCAAACCGCTGGCGGGCGTCCGCATCACCGGTTCGCTGCACATGACCATCCAGACTGCGGTGCTCATCGAGACGCTGGTCGATCTCGGCGCAACGGTCCGTTGGGCGAGCTGCAACATCTTCTCGACGCAGGACCACGCTGCCGCCGCCATCGCGGAGGCCGGAGTGCCCGTGTTTGCCTGGAAGGGCGAGTCGCTCGAAGACTATTGGTGGTGCACCAATCAGGCGCTCAACCATGCGGGTGGCCTGGGGCCGCAGCTCGTCGTCGACGATGGCGGTGACGTCACGCTGCTCATTCACAAGGGGTACGAACTCGAACATGGCGACACATGGGTCGACACACCGTCGGGAAACCACGAAGAGCAGGTGATCAAAAATCTGCTCAAGAAAGTTTACGCCGACGACCCGACTCGTTGGACCAACGTCGTCAAGGAGTGGAAGGGCGTCTCCGAGGAGACCACGACTGGCGTTCACCGGCTGTACAAGATGCAGGAAGCGGGTAAATTGCTGGTTCCCGCGATCAATGTGAATGACTCGGTGACCAAATCGAAGTTCGATAATCTCTACGGCTGCCGCGAGTCGCTGGCCGACGGCATCAAACGTGCGACAGATGTCATGGTCGCGGGTAAAGTATGCGTGATTTGCGGACATGGTGACGTCGGGAAGGGCTCCGCGCAATCGCTCGCCGGACTCGGCGCACGCGTCATTGTGACCGAAGTCGATCCCATCAATGCGTTGCAAGCCGCCATGGCAGGCTTCGAAGTGACCACCATTGAAGAAACTTTGGGCCGCGGCGACATCTATGTAACCACCACCGGTAACGTAGACGTCATCACTCTGGAACACATGCGTCACATGAAGGATCAGGCCATCGTGTGTAATATTGGTCACTTTGATAACGAAATTCAGATGGATCGTCTGAATGAGTCGGACGCGAAGAAGACCAATATCAAGCCGCAGGTGGACATGTACACGTTTCCCGCCGGAAATAGCATTTTTGTACTGGCGGAGGGCCGCCTCGTGAACCTCGGCTGCGCGACCGGCCATCCCAGCTTCGTGATGTCCAACAGCTTTTCCAACCAGACCCTGGCGCAACTCGATTTGTGGAAGAACAAGGACAGCTACCAGGTCGGCGTTTACGTGCTGCCCAAGAAGCTCGATGAGGAAGTCGCCCGGTTGCACCTCGAAAAAATCGGCGTCAAGCTGACGACTCTCACCGCCAAGCAGGCCGAATATCTCGGCGTACCGGTGGAGGGTCCCTATAAGGCTGAGAACTATCGCTACTAAGTAATCTTCATTTCCTCCAGCCGGTCACAGTGTCTTCGTGGCCGGCCTTTTTTTTGGCCATGCAGTTCCCGGTTGGGCAAGGGGTCCGGCCGCGCGCCATCGGGTGCGTTTGTCGCGTAATTCGATTCCCACATATCGGCGACTTCTTCAGCCGGCTTCTCGCTATCCTTGCTCATGAACTGGTACCTTCCGGCAAGTTACTTCACCCGTCCGAACATCCGGATCCGAACCACCGCATGGCGTCCTTCATCTCCGTAGAAGCGCAGAAAATTGGGCGCCCCCAGAACATTGTTGACTGCCGTAGCGTTGCGGTGATCGGTCAGATTGTTAACACCCACCCGGATAGCCAGACGATAGCGGAATATAACAAACCGCCGTTCGACGTGAAGGTTGAGATCGAAATTGGACCCGTAGCGCTGCGAATCGACCGCTCCAATAACCTGATTCGCGGGGTTCACGACCGAGAACGGAAACCCCGTGCGCCAATCCGCGAGGTAGGCGATGGCCCAATCTTTGAAATGCACCGGCAGATATCCCTCGCTCAGGATGCGGTTGGGCGTATCCCACGGCACGGGACCGAAGTTATTGGAGACCTGCAGAGTCTGGTCGATGTTGATATCGAGCACCGCGTTGGAGACCGCGCTCGAGTGGACATAACTGACCATCCACTCATACTGGTTGGGCAACAACTGGCGGAGAGTGACAGCATACTCGTCATAGCGATCTCGCCGCAGGTTCGAGAGCATGTACTCGCCGCCGCCCTCGGCGCCAGGGTAATACTGCTGCTCGCTAATCGGCTGCGTACCATTTACCGGAGCGTAGACAAAGCCGTCGCTGCCGCGCTTGCGGAGCCAGTCGGCAGTCGCGTAAAGTCCGTGTCCGAAATCGTGTTCGACGCCTGCGCTGAGTTGGACAGATCGCGGCAGTTGGAGATCGTGACCGGGAAGAAACGTGGTCATGTACGGAGTTCCGGGCACTCCGGCCGGAGAGAAGGGCGTCGTTATGGGCTGCTGATCCGACGGTAGTGCAAACGTCGCCAGATTGGAAGGGTCGTAGATTACCGCATAGCCGCCCAGCAACTTGGTGCGGGCGTCCTTGAATGGCGACCATGCCATCGCAATCCGAGGAGCTACCACGGTACGGCCGGTCAATTGATCCCAATCCTGGCGGAGCCCCGCATCAATGGCGAGCGGCTTAATCGGCGTCCAGTGATCCTGAATGTAAGTCGCAGCCTCCGAATTCGCCAAATGAAAATTACTGGGCGCCCCGAAGCTGGTTTCGAACTCGGGCAGCCCGTCCAGTCCGATGATTTCGTAGCTGGTGCGCCGGAACGTGCCGGTATAGTCGAGGCGCTGAAAATCGACGCCGGTTTGCAATTGATGCCGCCCGGCCCAGTGGAGCACCGGAGGGAAGAAATTGGCAAAGACCTGCTTGTCTCCCCCATGCTCCTGTGAGTTCACGAAGTAATCGCCGCTGCGACCTTCGGGCGAAATGATGTAGGGACTTGAACCCTGCGGCGTCGATTGATGATAGACGCGGTGGAAAGCCATCCCGACCTCGACGTAAGCGCCCGATCGCCAGGCTTGTGAATCCTTCACCGCTCCCAAAAACTCGTTGGAGTGCCGGGAACTGGTCGTGGTGATAGGGTCCAGAGGTCCGAGTCCGGAGTGCGCCTGACTGGCGAAGTTAGTGAGAAAGTCGCCGAAGACAATATTGGACTGGGTGAGATTCACCTGGCTGTGAAACAGATTCCCCGCGGACCACGATGAATTGGTATTTTGGCCACGCGGCAAACCGGTAACGATACCGGAGTTGTAGCCGCCGGTAATGCTGTCGGAGAACCAGGCTCGACCCTTGTACAGCGGTCCTGAGAACCCGGCGCGAGGGGACCAGTCACCCGGCCTGAAGCCGTTACGAGTATCGAATCCCGGAATGAAATTCGTCGCGGTGAAATGAAACTGGTCCGTGCCGTTTTCGATGCGCACGGCCATCACGCCGGCTGAGCCGCGGCCATATTGCGCGGACTCGCCCGAACTGAGCACGTTGACGGAACGGATGCCCTCGACGGCAAGAGTCGTGTTGAAGCGGCCGGTAATGGGGTCGGTGATGTCGAAGCCATCCAAGGTGTATTGCGTCTGGTATTCCGCGCCGCCGTGAAAGTGTACGCTCCCAGCCGGATCCTCGACCACGCCGGGAATCAGCTTGAGGGAATTCTTGAAACTCTGGCTGGCGGGATAGGGAATATTGTTGACCTCCGTACCGCTCAGACGCTGTTCCCGCTCGGTCTGGTCGGGATCGACTGGAGAGGACGATTCACCTACGTTCACACTCTGGAAAATCTCCCGATTGGGATTGAGGACCAGGGTCACTGCCTGTGTTTCTGGTCCCACCTCAATTGGACGGTCCAGCAATTGGAAGAAACCGGTTCGCTGCACACTGACGAGGTACCTGCCCGGTTCGGGAAGGTCGAGCACGAAAGTTCCCGTGGGGCCCGTCTCAATGGCCGTTTCCAAAGTCCGCAGCGTCGGGACTGCCAACCGGGCAGAGATTCTGGCACGAGCCAGCGGCGCGCCATCCTCGTCCACCACGCGGCCTTTGAGGCTAACCTGCGCGTTTGCGCCGGCAGCCAAAAGTGCAAGGATAGCGAGTTGGAGCGGGCGCTGGATCAAAACTGGTCCTTAGATGATCTTACAGATTGTATTTCATGTCCGTGGGTTAGATTGTGGGATGTCAGCCATTCTATGGGCGAACTGGTACTAGAAGACGATAGTCCTATGGCTAAGTGCAGACTGTTTTTATGGCTGTGGGATAAAGTGTGAGATGTAAGCCCTTTTCTATGGACGTTCTGGTAGTCGAAGACGATAGCCGGATGGCCGAACTGCTGCGCCAGGGACTCGCCGAAGAGGGCTTTGGCGTGACCGTCTCGCGGAACGGCTCGGAGGCGTTCGGTATGGCTCAGGCGTCCTCCTTCGACGTCATCGTCCTGGACGTGATGCTACCCGGAATGGACGGCTTCACCGTCGCGCGACGCTTACGCGAACTCCGCAACCGCACCCCCATCCTCATTTTGACAGCCCGCGACGCCGACCAGGACGTGATCACCGGCCTCAATCTCGGCGCCGATGACTACCTGACCAAGCCGTTCTCTTTCAAGGTCCTGCTGGCCCGTCTTCGCGCGGTTGGCCGGCGCGGACCGATTGCCCAGCCGGTCATTCTGCAGGCACAAGACCTGACGCTCGACGAAACCAGCCGCGAGGTCACTCGTGGATCACGCCACATCCATTTGACGCGCACGGAGTATTCGCTTCTCCTGCTCCTGCTTCGCAACGCGGGTCGTGTGGTGACGCGCGATTCCCTTATCGAGAAAGTCTGGGGCTACTCGACCGGGATTGAGAGCAACACCCTCGACGCCTTCGTCCGGCTTCTCCGAACCAAACTGGAGGCCCCGGGTGAGGCCAAGCTGCTCCACACGGTGCGGGGAGTCGGATACTGTCTCCGAAAGGGGGAGGCGTGACGTTCCACTCCGTGCGCACGCGCCTGACCTTCTGGTACGCCGCCGTAGTGCTGGCCGGTTTGCTGGCGTTCGCCGGATGGATGTGGTTCGCCGTATACCGTTACCTGGCCATCAACGCCGACGACCGCATTACCAGGCGAATCCAAGGTCTCAGGTCGGCGATTGTAGAAGAGTCGGACGAGTCGGTCAACGTACTTCGCGAGGAACTCCGGGAATTTGGCATCGAAGTTCCGGAGGGAGAACTCAGCGCAGTTCGTGGCCGCGGGCATCGTGATCTGCTGCGGCCGGCGGGAATGGACCAATCGGTTCTCTGGACGGCGCCGGAGAATCGGATTGGCGACCTTTACGATCGCGGGTTACGTTATCGGGCGCTCCGCACGCATCTTACGGTCAAGGGCGAGCTTTACGACCTGGCGGTCGCGACCTCCACCACCGAAGCCGATATTTTCCTGGCCCAATTCCGCTTCCTGCTGATTGGCGCCGCTCCTTTGCTGGCGCTGATCGCGTCTTTCGGCGGATACTGGATGAGCCGTCGCGCCCTCACCCCGGTCGACGAACTGACCAGCGCCGCCCGGCGCATCAGTCTCGACAACCTCGGACAGCGTCTTGCCGTCCCCCAGACCGGCGACGAACTGGAACGGCTTGGCAACACCTGGAATGAGATGCTCGGCAGGCTGGATGGCGCGGTGCAGCGCATGCGGCAGTTCACCGCCGATGCGTCGCACGAATTGCGGACTCCTATATCCGTCGTTCGGACCACTGCCGAACTAGCGCTACGCCGTGAACGGAGTCCGGCGGAGTATCGGCAGTCGCTCGAGAGCATTCAGCGGGAAGCCGAATGGATGACTCAACTGGCCGAGGATTTGCTGCTGCTCGCCCGCGCGGACAGCGGCACGCTGATGTTGCGCAGCGAGCGTGTCGAGGTCGACGAACTGGCACGCGATGTCGCCGGGGAAACTGCGCCAATGGCGGAAGTGCGCGGTATTGTAATGCAAGTGCAACTCGACGCAGGGACCGAGAGTGTAACAGGAGATCGCCGGGCGTTGCACCGTCTGCTGACAGTTCTGCTCGATAATGCGCTCCAGCACACGCCGCCGGAAGGAACGGTTGCGATCGAGACCTCGGCAAACCACGGGAAAGTCGTCATCGCCGTGCGGAACTCCGGCGAAGGGATCAAACGTGAGGACCTGCCGCACATATTCGAACGCTTCTATCGGGGGGATCCCGCCAGATCCCGCCAGAACGGCTCAGGCCTCGGCCTGGCCATCGCCCAGTCGATTGCGCAAGCGCACGGGGTGGATATCGAGGTAGACACTAGTCCTGGCCGCGAGACCGTGTTCTCGGTGAAATTTAGAACCCTCACTCCGTAGGGCCGGGCGGAACACCGGCCATGATCTCGGCCATCACCTCGGAGATGTGGCGAAATTTCGGATTCACGCGGACCTTAGCGTGCTTTTTCAGATCCTGTTCCAGGACTTTGCGAGCATACGTTTCGGCGGAAACGCCCTGCTGCTGCGCCCTCTCGCGAAGAGCGGTCACTCCGTCGTCAGGTAAATCGATGATCAGGCGCATCAGCTGCAACCCCAAATTAGCCGTCTCATTAAGAGTACCAATTTTCATGCAGGTATTGCGCGACATCAACCCGGGTGCTCTCTTGACGAACCAATTTCCCTTCGAATCGAGCTGAATTTAGAGTTTATCCGTAACTGTAAGCAAGCTCCTTCCGGCCTCCTCCAGAATCGTAGTCACCTACTGCTTATCCGGTTGTTTCAGCAAACCACGGCAGGAGTTCGAGATGTGCCCCGGAAACGTGGGGAGGGTCCCCTGACCCGCGCATAGGCGTTAAAATAACGCCCCGAGCCCGCGTGCCACACACCGCAAATCACTGGTCGCCGCGCGAATTCGAGTCCCTTGGGTGCACTTCTAGGCAGTGGGTCTTTTCCGCCCCGGTAGATGCTCATTCCGAGTGCCGCGTGATACGACCTGATCCGTTACAAGATCCTCGACGCCATTTGGCCCGACCATCGCACGACTAAGCGGCCGGCCCCGTCCGATTGCAAACCGCCGCGCACTGCGTGCAAAATCCGTTCCGCCGATTTTTGTCCCCGGGACCTGATTTCGTGTAGAGTGCGCAAGAGGAACGCTAGGAGGAGATCTCGGAGCGCGCCAATCCGTGAGTAGGGGAAGTGACCCGAAGTTTAGCGCTGGGAAACGCCGCCTGCACCTCAAAGCGAATTGTCGCCCACTCGGAGAAAGCTCGGTTCCGGAGAAAGAGCACAAACCAGATCCACCTCGACGGTTTGGCTCTCTGCGTTGGAGTACACGCGCCTCGAAACAACTCGAGACAGCCCTTCTGGAAGCTGCGCAGTGCCCCCGGGCGCAGATCAGTGCAAACAGATCGACTTTATTTAACGCCCATGCTTTTAAGGGACCTTCCCAGTTCAACCTATATTTCCTCTCCCCTCAATAGTTTCCCGCTCCCCGAGAACGTTTTCGTCGGCCTCTATGCTATGACTGGTCTAGATCGTGAATGGCGCGTCTGCCTCACGATCCCCCCGGCCGACATCCTGGGAATCAAATTGCGAATCCATAACAGCTATGGATTCGCCAGAGGAGAATCACGTCCATGGCCACAACAGCCCAAATTCAAGCCAACCTCCGCAATGCGGAGAAATCCACAGGGCCCACATCCCCGGAAGGAAAAGCCCGATCCTGCCGCAATCGTCTTTCCCACGGCTTCACCAGTTCTGTACTTTTCATCGCCGGCGAAGAACGCGAGCAATTCAATCTGCTCCTTGCCGATCTTCACCAGGAATTTCAGCCCGCCACTGCTTCCGAGCAGATCCTCCTCGAGAAAATGGCTCAGAATCAGTGGTTGAGCTTGCGGGCCTGGCGCCTTCAGTCGGTCGCCCTGAATGCTCCTGCCGCCTCCGGCTACGTGCACCCGGACCTGGGCCTGCTCATCCGTTACCACCAGTCCTCCGATCGGGGTTTCTACAAGGCCCGAACCGAGCTTCTAAACGCCCAGAAAGAAAGACGAAAGTCGCAAATTGGGTTCGAATCGCAAAACGCCGGTCAGCCTGCTGCCGAAACTCCCGACCCCACCCCAAACACGCCTGAACTACCCCCGGAAACCACCGCCATACCCGAACTCTCGATCCCGGAACTTCCCAAATGGTCCGATTTCGAGTCGCTTGACGAGCAACTGAACGCCTTGACGTTTGGCCCCGACGGAGAAACGGCGAAAAGGCTGATCGAGGAACTGAGAGCCGCTGGAAAGCTGCCCAAATAGCCGTCCAACGCCACTCGTGTGCCCGATCGGTGCGCGACATAAAAGTGGGGCGGACCCCTGGTCCGCTCCTGACCCGCGGCGGACGCCCTCGTCCGCCTGGCGCACCGTTACGTGCCTCCAGGTGATCGTGAACTCAACACCACCATCTCGACGCCCGCTGAAACAACCGGATAAGCACGAGTCACCTAGCCGGTAGTTACAGGCAGCAGCGGATAGCGGACTACGGTTTACGATAAACTGTCAGTCGCCATGAGCATTCAACCTGATCGCCGCGAATTCCACAAGATTGCCACGCTGGGAGCCGCTGCGTTCCTCGCATCGAGGCCTGCCCGCGCCACCGTCCACAAGATCGATCCGGGCATCAAGCTTTGCGCACAGTCGAGCGCCAAGCCGTCGGATGACGAACTGCTGTTCCTGAAAGAAATCGGCGCACAATATGTCAGCGTGGGTTCTACCCCGGATCTGCGCACGGCCGAAGGCTTCATGCAGATCAAGAAGCGCTACGCCGATGCGGGGATTAGGGTGTGGAACATCGGAAATACCAGTGTGCACAACATGCCGGAAGTCACGCTCAATCTCCCCGGGCGAGATAAGAAGATCGAAGAGTACAAGCAGTACCTTCGCAATCTCGGCCAGGCCGGTATCTACTACACCACCTATGCCCACATGGGCAACGGAATCTGGCACAGCGGGCGCGCGCTTGTCCGGGGCGCCTCGGCGCGCGAGTTCGATATGGCGAGCAAAGACAAATACGGCCTATGGGAAAACCAGAAATTCTACGAACCCTTTTCGCACGGTCGCGCGTTCACGAAAGACGAGATCTGGGCCAACTACACGTACTTCATCAAGCAGGTAGCCCCGGTGGCCGAAGAGGCCGGCGTGCGCATCGGGATTCATCCCGACGATCCGCCGGCCCCGGTGTTGGCCGGCGTGCCCCGCTGCGTCTTCGGCAACTTCGAAGGCTACAAGCGCGCCATGGAGATTGCCGCGAGTCCGAACGTCGGTTTCTGTTTGTGTTGCGGAACGTGGCTCGAAGGAGGGAAGCAACTGACCGGGAAGGATCCTGAAGAGATGATCCGCTACTTCGGCGCAAACAAGATCTGGAAGATCCATTTCCGCAATGTGAGCGCGCCTCTGCCGCACTTCATCGAGACTTTCATGGATAACGGCTACTACGACATGTACAAAATCATGAAGGCGCTGCGCGACGTCAACTACGACGGCATCGTGATTCTGGATCACAGTCCGATCATGGTGGGCGGAAACTATGCGCAGACATCCTATGGGTTCGCCTACATGAAGGCGCTCATGAATCGCGCCAACGCGGAAGCTCGAGGCTGAGGTTATGTCCGCCTACTCCCGACGACATCTGTTGCAACTGATCCTCGGTTCGGCCGCAAGCTCTTTGCTCGCCCAGAAGGACGACGCGGGGAACATCAAGATCGCGCATCGCATCAATGCCCTCGCAGTTAGCGACGACGATCTTCTTTTCTTCCAGCAGATCGGGCTTCGCTGGGCGCGGCTGGAGTTCGGGGAAAAGCCCCTCTCGCTCGATCAACTCCGCGCCACGCAGCAACGCTTCGCGAAGTTCGGCATGCAGGTCTACTCGGGCGTGCATTACTCGTACCGCACCACGCGCTTGCAGTTAGGGCAACCGGGGCGCGATGAGGATATCGCCACTTACTGCGCGTTCCTCCGGAATCTCGGGAAACTGGGAATTCCGATTGCTTCTTATGATTTCCATCCGGCGAACACGTACACCACCAATATGGTCCAGCGCCGCGGCTACACGGCGCGTGAATTCGACCTCACCGACTTTCGTAACAAAGTCGAGAAACGCGCCTTCGACCGCGAGTATTCGGCGGATGAGATCTGGGCCAACTACACCTATTTCATGAAAGCCGTGCTGCCGGTCGCGCAAGAAGCCGGCGTAAAACTGGCCTTGCATCCCGACGACCCGCCGGTAGCGAAGATGAACGGCGTCGCCAAGCTGTTCACCCACTATGACGGCTACCATCGCGCCGAGCAAATCGCGAACGGCAGTCCGAATTGGGGTCTGACCTTCTGCGTCGGAACCTGGTCTGAAGGCGGCGAGCAGATGGGCAAGAATGTCTTCCAGATGATTCAGGACTTCGGTGGCCGCGGCAAGATTCTCGAAGTCCATTTCCGCAATGTGAGCTCACCCATGCCGCATTTTGTCGAGACCTTCCCGGACGATGGTTACATGGATATGTATCAGGTGATGAAGGCGCTGCGGAAGGTGAAGTTCTCGGGTTCGGCGGAACCGGATCACGTCCCGAAGCTGGCTGGAGATAACGGGATCCAGCGAGCGGGGACGGCTTACTGCATCGCGTACATGAGGTCGCTCTTACGACGCGCCAATGAGGAAGTAGGTTAGTGCCGCGGCGCCTGTTTCCGGCACTCCTATTGCTCTTTGCAGCGAGCGGCTGCGCGGCGTTGATTTACGAAATTGTCTGGCTGCAACTGCTGCAACTGGTGGTCGGATCGACGGCGGTGTCAATGGCGGTGCTGCTGAGCGCCTATATGGGCGGATTGTGCGCGGGCAGCTATCTGCTGCCGCGTGTGGTGTCGCCGTGCCATCATCCACTGCGGGTCTACGCTTTGATCGAACTCGGCATCGGGATTTTCGGGATCGCGGTGATGTTTCTGATCCCGCTGGCCCGTTATGTTTATGTCGCGGCCATTGGTGTGGGATTGCCGGGAATGCTTTTGCGAGGCATTCTGTGCGGACTCTGTCTCTTGCCGCCGACCTTGTTGATGGGCGCTTCTCTGCCCGCGATGGCCCGGTGGTTCGAAGCGGGAACGCCGGACGCGACTGCGCAACGCGTCTCGCGGCTCGGCCTGCTCTACGGCGCCAACACTGCGGGAGCCGTACTGGGATGCCTCGCGGCGGGATTCTACCTGCTGCGGGTTTTCGACATGCCCACCGCGACCGTCGTTGCCGCGGCGATCAATGGCCTGACAGCTGTGGTGAGTTTCATCCTCAGCTCGCGCACGGCATCGTCGAGCGTATCGAGCTACGGGCGTACGCAACACGGCGAGTGGCCAGTATACGTGACGATCGCGCTATCCGGGCTCACGGCTCTGGGCGCGGAGGTCGTCTGGACCAGGCTCTTGTCGCTGCTGCTCGGCGCGACCGTTTACACGTTTGCCATTATTCTCGCTGTCTTTCTCGTGGGAATCGGCTTGGGCAGCGCAGCTGGATCGTTGATTGCACGAACAGCCAGCCGTCCGCATGCCTGGCTCGCTGGCAGCCAGTTGTTGCTGGCTGCATCCATCGCCTGGACGGCATGGATGATCTACCGTTCCCTGCCTTACTGGCCGATCAATCCATCGCTCACCACCAACCCATGGATCGACTTCCAACTGGACCTGGTCCGTTGTCTGTGGGCCATCCTGCCCGCCACCTTGCTATGGGGCGCGAGCTTCCCACTGGCGCTCGCTTCAGCGGCACGCGACCGTGAAGATGCCGGTAAACTTGCGGGTGGCGTGTATGCGGCGAATACTCTTGGCGCGATCATAGGAGCTATCGCATTCAGCCTGATTCTGATTCCCGGGATCGGCACACAGCAATGCCAGCGTCTGCTGATCGTGATCGCGGCGCTCGCGGCGTTGTTCGCACTACGCTCGTTCAAGTTTCCGGTGGTTGCGCCGATCGCCCTCACGGGAATCCTCGCCTGGAGCATTCCGCCGGTGCCGTGGGAACTGGTTGCGTACGGACGCAGGCTGCCTTCGTCGCTCAATCGCGGACACTCGCTTTATGTCGGCGAAGGAATGAATGCGTCCATCGTTGTCTCGGAGTGGGACGATGGCAAACGCCTCTTCCACATCAGTGGCAAGACCGAAGCTTCCAACGAACCGCACGACCTCAAGCTCGAACGCATGTTGGGGCACATTCCCGCGCTGGCACATCCTGCGCCGCAGTCCGTCCTGATCGTGGGATTCGGCGCGGGGGTCACGGCTGGATCGTTCGTCACTTATCCTGAGATCAAACGCATCGTGATCTGCGAAATGGAGCCGCTCGTTCCCCCTGCAACCACCAGGTTCTTCAGCCGCGAGAATTACAATGTGGCGCACGATCCGCGCACAACGATTGTGTACGACGACGCCCGGCACTACATGCTGACGGCCCGCGAGAAGTTCGACATCATCACGTCGGACCCCATCCACCCCTGGGTGAAAGGCAGCGCGACCCTGTATTCTAAGGAGTATTTCGAACTGGTCAAGGCGCGCCTCAATCCGGGCGGCAAAGTGACGCAATGGATTCCGCTTTACGACAGCGACATGCAAACGGTGAAAAGCGAGATCGCCACGTTTTACGAATCGTTTCCCAACGCTACGGTTTGGGATAACGATGTAGCGGGGATGGGCTACGATCTGGTGTTGCTGGGTCAAATGGATGCGCCTCAGATCGACGTCGATGCTATGCAGCGACGCATCGAGCAGCCCGCGTACTCGCGCGTTCTGAAGTCGCTAAGTGACGTCAAGCTGGGGTCGGCGGTGGAGTTGATGTCTACTTACTCCGGACGCCGCAGCGATTTCACGGAATGGCTGAAGGGCGCGGAGATCAATCGCGACCGTAACCTGCGCCTCCAGTATCTGGCCGGTCTCGGTCTCGACAACAATGGCAGCTTTTATATTTACTATGAAATGATCAAGCGTTTTCAGTATCCGGATAACCTGTTTATCGTGTCGGACGGAAAGAAGGTCACCTTGAAAAAGATGCTGGGGATCACGAAATGAAATTCTGTCTGCTCATTGCGACATTATGGTGCGGTGCCATGTGGGCACAAGAGAAGCAACTGTTCCTCCTGATCGGCCAATCGAACATGGCCGGCCGCGGCTTGATCGAAGCGCAGGATAAGGAGATCATTCCGCGCGTTTTCATGCTGAACAAAGAAATGGCATGGGTTCCGGCCGTCGATCCGCTGCATTTCGACAAGCCTGCGGTAGCTGGTGTGGGCCTCGGCCGGACCTTCGCCAAAACGCTCGAATGGGCCAATCCGACATCGTCTATAGGCCTGATTCCGGCGGCCTTCGGCGGTACCAGTCTGGACGAATGGAAGCCCGGCGATAAACTGTACGCGGACGCGGTGCGCCGTACTCAGGAGTCCATGAAGTCGGGTAAGTTGCGCGGGAGCCTCTGGCACCAGGGAGAAGCGGACGCAGGAACCGAAGAGCACGTGAACAGCTATCGCGAGCGCTTTGCCAACCTGGTCCAGCATCTGCGGCAGGATCTGGATGCTCCGGATGTGCCGGTGATCGTCGGAGAACTCGGCGAATTTCAAAAGGGCAAGTTCACGCGGCAACTCAACGAGCAACTCGCGCTGATCCCCTTCATCGTGCCGCACAGCGCCTTCGTCTCATCGGCTGGACTGGTCGACAAGGGCGATAGCCTGCATTTCAACTCCGTATCGGCGCGTGAGTTCGGACGCCGCTACGCGCTGGCATTTTTGTCGCTCGATCCCTTGTGGCGCGGACTTTAGCCTGCGCCTTGACTTGTGTTACGGCCGCCTGTAAATCGTTCCATCCTTCAAACGATACGCGCTGCGTGGCCGTGACTTCGGCCGCTAGAGGAAGCGGGGTCGCATGGGACCAGTGTAGCCCGTAATAAACTATTCACCTGGAGGCCAATTTGCCCACGAAACAAACCTTTCTGTTTCTTACCGCGATCTTTTTCGCCCCTTCCGCACTTGCCGGAACCTGTGATGGACTCGCCGGGCTCAAGTTGCCCGACACCACCATCACGAAGGCCGAATCCGTCGGCGCCGGGGAATTCACTGCGGCCAATCTGCCTCCCGCTCAGCAAGTGCCGTTTAAACGCCTACCGGAATTCTGTCGGGTCGCGGCCCAGATTAAACCCACTTCCGACTCTGATATCAAAATCGAAGTCTGGCTGCCGGCCGAGAGGTGGAACGGTAAATTTATGGGTGTCGGCAACGGAGGGTGGTCTGGAGCGATTGTCTACGGGTCGCTCGCCATGGCGCTGAATCATGGTTATGCCACGGCGTCGACCAACACCGGCCACGATGGCGCGGACGCGACTTTTGCGCTCGGACATCCCGAGAAGCTGGCCGATTTCGGATATCGCGCCGTCCACGAGATGACGGTGAAAGGCAAGGCCATCGCCGAGGCGTTTTACAGCAAAGGGCCGGAGCGGTCGTATTGGAACGGCTGCTCATCGGGCGGCAAGCAGGGACTAAAAGAGGCGCAGAAATTCCCGCTCGATTATGACGGCATTGTCGCGGGTGCGCCGGCCAATTATTGGACTCATTTGATGGCCGGCGATCTGTGGCCGGGAATTGTCACGTCGAAGGATCCTGCCGCCTTTCTCGCACCAGCCAAACTCCTGGTGCTCCACCAGGCGGCACTGGACGCTTGCGACAATCTCGATGGGGTTAAGGACGGACTGATCGAAGATCCGACGCGATGTCATTTTGATCCGGGCGCTCTGCTGTGCAAGGGCGAGGAGAACGGATCGTGTTTGACTGCACCGCAGGTTGCGGCGGCCCGCAAGATCTATGATGGCGCGAAGAATCCGCGGACCGGCAAATCGGTCTTTCCCGGAATGACGCGGGGTAGTGAACTCGTCTGGCCCGCACTGGCCGGACCCAAACCGTTCGGTATTCCGGTTTCGCACTTTCAATATGTGGTCTTCAAGGACCCCAAGTGGGACTACCTCACGCTCGACTTCGACAAGGATGTCACGCTTGCGGACAAGCTGGACAACGGCCTGTTGAACGCCACCGATCCAAACCTGAAGGCTTTCTTCGCGCATGGCGGGAAGCTGCTTATGTTTCACGGCTGGAACGATCAGCTTATCTCGCCGTTGAATTCCGTGAATTATTACAACAGCGTGGTGAAGGCGATGGGCGGCCTGGCCAAGATCAACGATTCGTATCGTCTGTTCATGGCGCCCGGAATGAATCACTGCAGCGGCGGGGATGGCCCCTCGCGTATCGATGTATTCACGACGATTGATGATTGGGTAGCGCAGGGTAAGGCGCCGGACCAGATGGTCGCAGAACATCTTACGGGGATTAAGGTGGACCGGTCGCGCCCGCTATGCCCTTATCCGCAGGTAGCCAAATATAAGGAGACGGGCAGCATCGACGAAGCTGCGAACTTCACCTGCGTGAGTGCCCGCTAAGCCTCGACGACCCGTTCGTTCCCGCGCGTGCTGCTAATCCTTTAACAACTTTCCGGGTTCGCGCGTGACAGGTCGCCCTCCGCGATCACGTGTGTCGCGTCCCACCCGCTCTCTGCCACATTCTGCGGATCCGTACTCAACAGAATCCGGATCGCCGGTTCATCCTGGAAGGAATCGGCGAGGCTTCCGCCATCGGGTGCGGCGAGTGCCAGGAATTTGAGGAGACCATAGACGTCGGAATCTTCGGGAACCCGCGCAACATAGCGTTGGGACCGCAAGACCAGAGGGCTCTCCTGAAATTCCCACGCTAGATAGGCGCAGCATTCAACGGCGTTCTCAAACCATTCTTCCTGTCCCGCACCGACACGCCGGTCGAGAATGATCTCGAGCGTCTGGCGCTGCTCGCGGGCGAACTCACGGACCTGCAGTTCGCTAGTACGCGCCGAACTCTTCCAGTCCAGGTGGCGCGCGCTCTCAGAACTCACGTAGGGGCGAATGCGATAGAAATCGTGCTCGCCGCCGGGCGACTGCGATTCCAGTTCACCGCGAATCAGGGCGGCCAGCGGCTCCCATTCCGGACGAGGTTCGATCGCGGGATAGACCAGGGTGTCGCGCCGCAAGGTCACGTTGATCTTCTTTTCGATGAAGCCGAACGGAAAGCGCGTGGTAAAGACAAAGAGATTATGCCCGTGCTCACCCCGCCGCGGAAAATAGACCTGGGCCTCCTCTTCGATGGCCGCGCGTCCCGGCAGAAGAGGGTAGTAGATCGGCGAGCGCAGGATAGACTCCTGGCCGCCGATCGGCGCCCCGCTGATTTGGATCGAAACGGACGGCATGATCCACTTGAGATTCCGCAGACGGATGTGTGCGGGAGTCGGTCGTCGCGCGGAGATGTGTTGGGGAAGCAACAGGTCGACCTGCAAGCCCGCGAGGCTGAGGCGGCTGACGAAGCCTGAGACCAGTAGCGTGGCCAGCATCGCGGCGGCAATGAGGAACAGCAGGTTGTTCGCGGACAACGCCGCAGCCGCCGCCACGAGCAACAGCGCAACCGTGAATACCACTCCGCCGCGCGTAACGCGGTAACGCATGCGGCGGAAACCGGACCAGGAACTCCAAGGCATCTGATTAGTTTGTTACACACTCCGGGCCGTTGTGGCAAAATAACGGCGGACGCGCCCCTAAAAATGCCCAGCAAAATCGTAGCAGTTCTCAGCGACCTGATGTTCAGGGTCAAGATCTCGGACGCCGCCAAACGGGCAGGCGTTGCCATAGAATTCGCCAAGACCCCGGACGAGGCGTTAGAGAAGGCCGACGGCGCCGAAGTGGTGATCCTGGATCTCAATTTTGCCCCGCCGGAATTGATTACGCGTCTGAAGTCGGCCGAAAGGACGCGGCAGATTCAGCTGATTGGCTACGTCTCCCACGTTCAGGCCGACGTCATCAAGCAAGCCAGGGATAGTGGGTGCGACACGGTGATGGCCCGGTCGGCATTCGTGCAGGGATTGGAGAAAATGATGCAAGGCTTCGGCGTCCAAAGCTAGCGGCCGGGCGCCTTCTCATTACTTCTTATACCCGATCTTGCGCAGGAAAGAGTGGCGCGCGACACGGTCTTCCTCGCCTTCGCAGCCTTTCGGCGAGCTGCCGTCGATGACTCCGACGATCCCCCGTCCCTGCGCCGACTGCGCCACCAGCACTTCGACAGAATTCGCCGAAGCACAGAAGATGGTGCACACCTCCGGCACGTCCTTGATCCGGCCCAGCACGTTGATCGGGAAGGCATTCTTCATCAACACGACGAAGGTGTGGCCAGCGCCGATCGACTGCGCGTTGCGGATGGCTGCCCGGACCAGCTCGTCATCGTTGCCCTCGGCACGGATGAGGCAAGGTCCCGAGGCCTCGCAAAATGCCACGCCGAACCTGATGCTCGGTACGGTATTGACCAGAGCTTCGTAGAGGTCTTCAGCCGTCTTGATAAAGTGGCTCTGGCCGAGGATCAGATTGGCCCCTTCGGGCAGATCGAAAGGAACTGCTTCGAGATTCAGTTGGGAGTGGCTCATGGTTAGTTCATCCGTCTGATCTGACGACGCTCTCCGGCTACCACCTCTTGCGGCAGGGGACCAAGACCCGATCCCGCTGCTGCCTTCTGACCGTCGGCCGTCATCCAGGTGAGAAAGACCGTCAGGGACGTCCGCTTCTGTTGGTCACTGATCTTCTGGGGGACGATCAGGTAGGTGAACGAAGCAATCGGATAGGATTCGCTGCCGGGTGCATCGGTGATGGACGCGCGAAAGTCCGTGGGCGCCTGGACGCTGCGCGCAGCGGCTTCAGTAAGGCTGCGCGAGTCAGCAAGCACGAATGATCCGGAGCGATTCCTGACCGCGGCGTAAAGCACGTTGTTCTTCACGGCCCAGGCGTAGTCCATATAGCTCAGGCTGTACGGAGTCTGGCTGACCGCCTCGGCCACGCCTCCGTCCCCTTTTGCTGCCAACCCTGCCACAGGCCAATTGATCGATGTAGCCGCCCCCTGCTTCGCTTTCCAGACAGGGCTGATTTTGGAGAGATAGTCGGTCCAGGTATATGTCGCGGCGCTTCCGTCCGACCGCGCCACCAGAACGATGGGGGTATGAGGCAAACCCGCCCGGGGATTGACTGCGACAATCCGGCTGTCGTTCCAATAACGGATTTCGCCCAGGTAGATGCCGGCGATAGCTTCGGGAGTCAGCTTCAAGCCGTCGTAGATGCCCGGTACGTTGTAGATGGGAACCACGGCCCCAATCGCAGTCGGGAAGAGAAAAACCGGTAACCGGGTGTCCCCGATCTGCGCATCGCTTAACGGTGTGTCCGAGGCAGCGAAGTCGATTTTGCCCTGGCCGAGTTGGATGAGTCCCTGATGTGTGCCCGCTGCCTGGTAAGTAATCTGGGCCTGACCGTACTCCTGGAACCAGCGCTGAAACAGTAACTCGGGATCGCGGGCACCCGCTCCGGTCAGTGCCGCAAAATTGGGCACGAACGGCGCGACGTAGCGATCGGTCGAAGCGGAAACAGACGAGGTCTTGGTCGCCGAGGCTTTGGCTATCGTGTTACTGCTTGCCGTACTCGCCTTGCGGGGCGATGTGATGACGACAATTCCCGGAACTATCGGGGGCGCCGGCGTGTCGGGCACAGCCGGATCCGGGTCGACGGCCTGCATCGGTAATGGGGGTGGCGGCGCTACTTCCGCGACCACCGGCGTGACATCCGGCGGAGGAGGCGCTGCCTGCGTCATTGGCTGAACGTCCGGCGTAACTTCGACCGCGCTGAAAATTCTGGTGCGCAGCGGCTCGCGCACCGCCGTCAGGCGCGTCACGGGCAGCGGCGGCGAAGGAAGGGCGGACGTGAACAGAAAAGATTTCAGCAGATCCTTGGGCAGGTTCTCGGCCGACGACGGAACGATTTCCCGCGCACCGGAAACGAACGCGCCGCCGGTCGTATTCAACGCGGCGAACTGACGCGGCGTACCCCCTTCTGGCCACGATTCGCCAGGCGCCAGCGGTCCCCAAGCGGCAAGGTTGCCGGCCCGTGCCCAGAAGACTTCGCCTGGCAGGAAATGGTCTCCCTCGGTGCTTTCCTCGGCCGGAGGAACCCAAACCCAGCCGAGGTCCGAATGCTGCAACCAGCGACCTTCATGGTACGGCGTCCAGCCCCACGACTCCCCTCCTACCCAAGTGAAACCAACCGATTGGTACCAGATCCAGCGGCCGTCGCGGAAAGGCGCCCATCCGGCTTGAGGCACCGGCTGCCACACGGTACCGTAGTCGGCTGCCTTGATCCATTTACCGGCGCGGTCGAGGTCCAGACGGCTGGCTGGCGCGTCGGTTTCGGCTTTATCGAGCGCTTCGCTCCAGCTATCCGGCTCGAGCGGAGCGATCTCGCGGAACAGCGAAAAATGCGTTGACTCGGGAACTGTCACGCGAGCCGACTGTCCCTGGCGGAGCTCCATTTCGGCCGAGGGGATGGTGAATTGGGCCGCGCCTTCGATGATCGCGATCTCGCTCCATTCCTGTAACGCCTGCAATCGCAGGCGGGACCCCTCCCTCAGCGACGCCTGCGCGCCCGGAACCAGCAGGTGAATGGCATTGGCGGCACTCGCCTCGCCGGTGAAATAGGCCAATCCGTGATCCAGCGAGATGACCGTAATGCGCTGACCGCCGGAGAGCCGGGCATAGTCGCTCAACTCAGCCAGGCCTTCGCCGACCATGCGGAAAGCGCTGGTGTCGTCGAGTTCGATCTCGACGGTTGCGCCAGAGCCGGTCCGGATGCGGGTGCCTTCAGCTAAGGGGAGATTGAGTGTACCCGGCCGCCAGGCATCCGCGGCGTCGAACTGGACTTCGACCGGGCCGTCAAACGAGCCAAGGCGCGCGAAACGCGGGGTGGATGCCAGCGCTGTCCCGGCCAGGAGTGCGGCAGCCAGAAAGGCACAGACTGAAGTCTGTGTTACGTTGGCCATCAGTAAGTTGACGCGCATGGGACGTCAACCGTTTACTTCTTCTTTTCGGGGAGTGCGACTGTCGGCTCTTTGATGATCTTGTCCAATTCGCCCTTGATATTCTGCACTTCCACATTTTCCGTAAAGAACGCCCCGTCGTCGATCCCCAGATGCTGGGCGCGAATCACGCCGTGTTTGTCGATAAAGACCATCATCGGGATGTAATGAATTCCGGGAGGATGCTGCACGAATTCGACGACCGTCGGTTCGGTGCTCATACCGATGGGGAACATGCCGTGGGCGAAGGCTTGGGAAAAGTTGGGCAATTCGGCGTTAGCCTCGGGATTAAATACGACGCCCAGGACCTGCACACCTTTCGGCGCGTATTCCTGTTGGATGGGCGCGAGCACACCCGCCAGGTGCTGGCAATGCGGACATGTGGTGGACATGAAGGCGACCGCGCAGATATAGCCCCGGTACTGGCTAAGCAGGACCTGTTTGCCTTGCATCTGGATCGCGAGTTCCGGAGCCTTGCGGGGGATCTGCGGCCTGGAAGCTGGAGCCGTGCTGTCGGCGCCATAGAGCGTTGCAGTCGCGAGAAGAATCGGGAGAATCGGTCGCATGAGGATTTCCGCCGTACTATTTCTTCGTGATTGCCGTTTTGGCAGGAGGCACTCCGAGAATCTTGTCGAGTTCGGCGCGAATGTTCTTTTCGCCGTCCTTGAAGAAGTCGTTGTCGCCAATGTATTCCGACCGTATAAAGCCCTTGCGGTCGATGAAGGCCACCATCGGCACGTAGTAATGCGGGTCCGGATGCTTCAAAAATTCGAGCGCGGATTCCTGCGTGCTCCAGCCAACCGGAAAGGCGTTACGTACGTATAGATCGTTAAACTGCTTGAGACCGTCCTTGGCCCCGGAGTCGATCACATCCCCGATGAACTGTACTCCCTTGGCGGCATAATCCTTCTGAATACTGGCCAGAACCGGGCACAGCGCCTGGCAATGCGGGCAGGTCGTAAACATGAAGGAGATGACGATGGCTTTGCCGTGAAATGTACTCAAAAGAAGTGGATTGCCATTCTGCAAGTTGAAAACGAACTCTGGCGCCTTGCGAGGTGTTAGCGGCTGATCGGGCGGTGTAGCCGCGACCAGTAAACCCACAGCTGCCAAAAGCCCCAAAAATGCGAAAAGTAAGCTGGCTCGAAATGTCGTCATAGTCTATAGTGTATTCCGTAGGTTTATCCTGGGTCCAGTGACCCCCGCGACGCTACTGCAGCATATCCAAAAGCTTCCCCACCACCGCGCCACTTTCCGGCAACTACTTCGGGAGACGCACCTCGAGCGGGACGAGTTGCAGACCCGGCTCGACGAGTTGCTGAAGCGCGGTGAAATCATCGAGACCCGAACGGACCATTTCGCAGCCATCGCCGGCAGCCGGGAATATGCCGCCGGCCGCATCAGCCTGCATCGCGATGGCTACGGCTTCCTGGTTCCCGACCGGCCCATAGAAGGATTGCGGGGCGATATCTTTCTTCCCGAACGCCAGACCGAAGGCGCGATGAACGGCGACCGCGCCATCGTGCGCATCAACCGCATCGAGCGCGACGGCAAGGCGGACGGCGAGGTCATCCGGATTCTCAAGAGGGCCCATCCAACGGTGGTCGGCGAGTTCCGCATCACGCGCCGCGGTATGTTCGTGGTCCCGCACGAGGAGCGAATCCAGAACTGGATCGAGATTCCCGAGGACATGGCGATTCCTCCCGAAACTGCGCCTGCCGACCGCATTGGCGGCAAAAGCTACACCATCAATAATCCGTCCGATCTCGACGGCATGATCGTGAATGCAGAACTGCTGGAATATGAATCGGGCGGCGAGCGCGCCGTGGGACGCATCATCGAAGTGCTGGGACAGCCGGACGATTTCGGCATCGACGTCGAGATCACTATCCGGCAGCATCATCTGCCGCACCATTTCCCGCCTGCAGTTATAGAACAGGCGCAGAGCGTTCCGCTGATTATCGGCAGACCTGAACTCGCGGACCGCCGCGACTTCCGCGATCTGCCTATCGTCACCATTGACGGCGAAACCGCGCGCGACTTCGACGATGCGGTCTACGTCGAGCGCCTGCCCAACGGGAACTACGCGCTGCAAGTCCACATCGCCGATGTGAGCCACTACGTGGTCCCCGATTCGGCCATCGATCGCGAAGCGCGGCTGAGAGGCACCAGCGTCTACTTCCCGGATCGCGCTGTCCCCATGCTGCCGTTCGAACTCTCGACCGAGATCTGCTCGCTCAAACCGCAGGTCGACCGGCTGGTGATGTCGGCGCTGCTGGAAATCGACCATAACGGTGGCATCGTCGGGCAGGAATTCTGCCGCGGAGTCATTCGCAGTGTGGAGCGGATGACTTATACCGGCGTGCATCTGCTGCTGGAAGGCGCCGCCCCTATGCGAGAGCGCTACCGGCCGTTGGTAGAACGCTTCGAACTGATGCAGGAACTGGCGCTGATTCTGAATCGCAAGCGTACCAAGCGCGGGTCGATCGACTTCGACCTTCCCGAGCCGCTGATCGAGTTCGACGCCAACGGCATCATGATCGGAGTCTCGAAATCGGTGCGAAACATTGCGCACCGCATTATCGAAGAGTTCATGCTGGCAGCCAACGAAGCGGTCGCCGAGCATATCGAATCCGCCGGCGTGCCGTCGATTTACCGCATCCATGAACTGCCCGACCCCAAGCGCGTGATGGAGTTCGAGGAAGTCGCGACGCACTTCGGCTACACCTTGGGAGTCGGAGCGATCCCGGTGAAGAAGTTCAGTTATACCGAACGCAAACGCTCCGGCCAGCACGAGACGAAGGTCCGGCGCGAGATCGCGGTGCCTGAGGGCGGGCTCAAGATCTCGCCACGCCATTACCAGAAGCTGGTGGCGAAGCTGGAGGGCAAACCCGAAGAACGCATCCTTAGCTATTTGATGCTGCGGTCGCTCAAGCAGGCGCGATACAGCGCCGAAAATACGGGGCACTTTGCGCTGGCGGCGTCGCACTACACGCATTTCACGTCCCCCATACGCCGCTATCCTGACCTGATGGTGCACCGCGTCCTGGGAGCGCTTCTCGACGGGGAGAAGTACGGAGACGAGGACGAGATGGCGACGGTCGCGGAGGATTGTTCTTTCACCGAGCGGCGCGCCGCCGAGGCCGAGCGGGACCTGGTGGAGTGGAAGAAAGTGAAGTTCATGGTTGACCGGGTGGGCGAGGAGTTTCCCGGCCTGATCATCAGTACCGCCAAGTACGGGTTCTTCGTGGAGTTGGAGAACCTGTTCATCGAGGGTCTGGTGCCGATTGATTCCCTGCCCGGCGACCGGTACATGTATCACGAGAATACCCGTAAGGTGGTGGGGCAGCGGACGCGGCGCGAGTTTTCGATCGGGGACCAGGTGACGGTGATGCTCGACCGGGTGGACGAAGCTGATAAAAAATTGCAGTTCTCGCTGGTTGAGCCGGTGAAGCGCAAGGGCAAGAGGAAAACATTGGGCCACGAATGAACACGAATAAGTGCGAGCCTGTGTGGTTACAATGGGTCCGTGCGTCGCTTTGTTTTGGTTTGGTTTTGTGGTTGGATGGTTTCCTGTTCCGGACCGGTTCCTGAGACCAGGAAGACGGATACGGCGGCGAAGGCCGTCGCGCATGAGCCTCCGGTTGATTTGAGTACTAAGTTTCCTCTTGCGGGCCAGAGTCGGATGCAACTGGTGCCGGACCATTTGTTGGGCAAGGACTTTATGCCCGGGGGGAATCTGGCGGATTACAAGACCGGGACCGGCGTATACCAGATCTTCCTGGTGAAAATGGCGGACTCTCAGAAGGCTGCGTTTCTCCTGCTGGACTGGAAATCCGCGATGCCGGAGGCCAAGTATCTGGCAAGCATGGGCGGGTACGTCGGGCTGGATCAAGGTAAACCGCTTTACCTGTTCGCCAAAGGGCCGTATCTCGCCGGGTTTGTAGGGCTCAGCGAAGAGAAGGCCGATCCGGAGGCCAGGCGCCTGGCGGCGAAGTTGTAGACCCTATTCGGATCGATTCAGCAGGAAGGTTGCGGTGGAGTCGAAGAAGTCGAGGAGCATGGCGGAGGCTTCCGGTGGAAGCGAGACTTCCTCCAGCGCGCGGGTCATGAGGAGGATCCAGCGGTCACGGGCGGCCGCACCCACGGGAAACGGTGCGTGCCGCATACGCAGGCGGGGATGGCCGCGGTTCTCGATGTAGCGGGGCGGTCCGCCAAAGCGGAAGACGAGGAATTCGCGGAGGCGATGCTCGGCTCCGGCGAGATCTCCCGGGGGGTACATGCGGCCCAGGATGTCGTCGTGCGGGATCTGGCGGTAGAAGGCAGCGACGAGGCGGCGGAAGCCTTCTTCACCGATGGCTTGATACAGTTCGTTTTCCTGCATTCTCTTGCTTCATGGTACGCGTAGGGCTATGGGACGAAAAAATCGACAGACGACGAACCGGGCATTCAGGGCCATGCATGCCCCACCACGCGCGACTTAGTGTCCTATGATGGCTCGATGGACCTTTGGCAGTTGAGCGATCTTTGCACGCCATGGTGCGTCTATGTGGTGGCGACATTGCGGATCGCCGACCATATGGCGGCCGGCACGACGGAGGTCGACAGGCTGGCGGCCTTGTCCGGCGCCGATGCGGAATCGCTGCACAGAGTCCTGCGGCACCTGGTGAGCAAGGGCTTGTTCGAAGAGCCAACGGCCGGCCAGTTCGCGCTCAACGATACTGCGCAGGGGCTGCTCGATCCGCAGATGCGCATCTGGCTCGATCTCGGTGGCTTTGGCGGCCGCATGGCCTACGCGTGGGGCACCCTGCTATCCGCGGTCCAGACGGACAAGCCGGCATACACGCAGGCGTTCGGCCGCACTTTCTGGGACGACCTCGATGCGCATCCGGACATCGCAGCCGACTTCGACGCCGGGATGGGTCCGGCGGGGCATGGCATACCGGATCCTCGCGTGCTGCTGGAGCCGGCGGAGTGGGATTCTATCCGCAGGGTGGTCGATGTGGGCGGCGGCACAGGTGCGCTGCTGGCGGAGATTCTCCGCACGCAACCGCACGTTCACGGCACGCTGGTCGACCTGTCCCGCACCGTCGCCCGATCCGGTGAGCTGTTCCAGGCTGCGGGTGTCATGGATCGGGTAACGATCGCCGCACAGAGCTTCTTCGATCCTTTGCCTCCCGGCCTGGATCTATATCTGCTGAAGAGCGTTCTCGGGGACTGGCCGGATCGTGAGGCAGTGGTGATCCTGCGCCGCTGCGCGGAGGCGGCGCGGCCGTCCGGGCGGATCGTCATTCTGAGTGGAGTTGTGCCGGATGACAACGTGCCGCCTGAACTATTGATGATGGTGCTGGTAGGCGGCAAGGATCGATCGCTGCGCGAGTTTCACATGCTGGCCGGTGAAGCAGGCTTAGAGGTGCGACGATCTGGGCTCCTGGCGTCGGGCCGGTTCGCAGTGGAGTGCCGGCCAGCGAGCTAATTTGTGATGTCGTGCGTGGTGCTGACTTCGTGGATGGGAAGATAAATCTTTTCCCACGCGCGGTGCGCGGGCGCGTCTGTGTACCGGTCGAAGGCGGCCTTATTTTCGAACTCGATGGCGAAAACGGTACTGTAGGTGGCCGGCTGGACCTTGATCTTCCTGATCCAGATATTCTTGATTCCGGGGATCGCTGCAGCCATCGTCTTCACACCGTCGATCGCTGCAGCCTGCTGCTCGGCGGTGGAGTCGGCCTTCCACTGCACCGTTACCACGTGCAGAATTGTGGACGGCGTGCCGTACTTGTTCTGTCCTACCAGAAGGCCGGCACAAAAGATCAGGACAGCCGCAAATGTCAGAATCACGTATCGTTTTAGCATGTTTTCACCTTAATCTTTTTGCCGAAGCGGCGGTGCGAAGACCGCTCCAATCTTCGCACAGTACGATGGAGTTGGCGGGATTGCGCGGGTCGAATTTAACTCCTACCGGGCCGGCGATGGAAATACGGGGCGCCGGGACGCAATCCTGCAATGCCGAGACGTCTTGCGTGGCGATGTATTCCACGCCGCGCACGTCGTAGGAGTATTCGATCGTGTTTTCCAGCACGTCGAGTATCATGCCGTCCGCCATCTTGCCGGCCTGGTTGATCCCCAGTCTCCGTTGCCGTTCCAGTTCTTCAGCCGTAGGCCGCCGCAGTAGCCACGCCCTAAAGCCGAACGCGGCGACCAGCAAGACAGCCGCCCCGGCCGCAATGTAAGCCGCCACATCTGAGTTCATAATCCGCCAATAGAAAAGTTTATCCGCCGATTAAACGGCGACCGTTTCAAACGCGTTCCTGTAATCCTTCAGGAATTGATCCAGACCCCTGTCGGTCAAGGGGTGGTTAAAGAGCGAGTCGTAAACCTTGAACGGCGCAGTCGCGATGTGAGATCCGGCCAGCGCCGCGGCGATCACGTGATTCGTCGTGCGAAGCGATGCCGCCAGCACCTGCGTCTTGAAATTATAGTTCCGATAGATGGTGGCGATCTGGCGAATCAATTCCATGCCATCGGCGCCGATGTCATCCAGACGGCCGACGAACGGGCTGATGAAATTCTTGTGGATCCTGGCCAGTTCCCGGCCTTCGCGAATCATGTCGCGGGCTTCTATGGCTACGACTTCGGCGTTGACGTCGCCATCCACGATGTCGCAGATACGGCGGATTTGTTCCTCAATTGGCGCACTTTCCCTGGCAATAAGCGAAGGATTGGTGGTAACACCGTCGATAATGCCCCAAGCCGGGGCTTTTTTCAACTCGTCGAGGTTGGCGGTGTCAAGAAAAAATTTCATGCTCTGTTAATTGTCCTTCGGTGGTCCGAAGACAATTTTAGCATTCGCGAGTTATCGCGCATTCGAGTGCGGCGTGGCGCTGGAACGACCGGACCCGGTTCATGTGATATTGCAGGTAGATCGGACCGAAGAAAATGGTCATCACTCCGCTGAGGAAGGTCGGGGTTTTCCTGACTTTGGTGATGTACTCGCCCAGTGAATCTCTCACGCTGAAAGACGCGACGATAGTAAGCACGAAGGACGCAAGAAAGAGCGGAATTTCGACCGCCTGGCTTGCGTTCATTTTCTGCAATATGTATCCGAGAAGATACAGCACAATCGACAAAATGAACCCATAAAGAGCCTTGCTGGACCGGTCAAACTTCCTGGCCCAAACGGCTTGCGCGATGGCCCAGACGTCGCCAAAGATTCCGACGGTCGCGACAGTCAAAAGGAGGACGAATATCCAGTGAAACCCCGGTGGTTGCGGCTCGCGCGAGGCGGAATTGTCACGTTTCATGCCCGAAGCTTAACATACGTTACAGGCAGGGAACGGTTAGCGGCTAAAGCCCTCATGGCGGGCCGCAGGGAAGCTAAACGGCTGCTACGCAGCCACGGCGGGGCTAGGGAGCGGTCACGGTCACCGGTTCCGACATCTTACTCTCATTGCCAGCGCGATCGACCGCTGTCACTGCATACCGGTAGTGCTTGCCCGGCTCAATATTGCGATCGCTGTAGCTGGTGGATTCCTGGGTGTCCTTAATTCGCTCAAAGCCGTTGCTTTCGAAAGCCCGATACACCCGGTAGCCGGCGATGTCGGGTTCGGTGTTGTGGGTCCAGGTGAGTTCGATGGTCTTGCCGCCGAGGATGAACTGTAGACCCACTGGCGCTGCCGGCGGGAAAATGTCTTTGGGAGTAATCGAAACCGTTGCCGAATCCTCGCTCTCTGCCGTGGCGTCGCCGGCCGGAACGAGAGCCTGCACGTAGTACGAGTATTCTTTGTCGAAATCTACGTTATCGGCGTACTCAGGTTTGTCCGGCGTCGCAATCTGCTCGAAGCCAGGCCCCGCCGGCAGGTGGCGAAAGACGCGAAATTTGGGAGCAGACGAGGTCCACTTCAGGTGCACCCCGGCAGGTTGAGCCTCGGCCACCAGATCCTTCGGCTTTTCGACAAGGGGCACCACTGTCAGGATCACCGGCGGCGACCAGCCGGCATCTTTTCCGCGATCGTTCAACAGGCGCACCGAGATGGCCACCCTCTGATTCACCCACGGAGCAGCGGGCGTCTCCGCATTCGGTTCGGTGATCGGGATAACGGTGGCGTGCGCGGCCCAGTCTTTGGTGTCGTTGGGATCGGCCGGCGCAGTTCCGATGCGCAGATCCATCGCCGGCGGGCGGCGAATCAGTACTCCCTCGGTGGTGGTGGTCGGCAGCTTGAACGTGATAACAATGTTGTTGCCGTGCTCGAGCGCGGTCAGATCAGTGGCGCGCATCGGGAGACTGAGAGCCGGCGGCAGAATATCGCCGATCACACCGCAACCGCAGAGAAGCAGGGACAGGAGAACGACGCCCGGAGCGCTACAGAATATACCGGCTGAGATCCTGGTCTTTAACAATTTCCGCGAGCTGGCGTCGAACATAGGCGGCGTCTACTTTTACGTTCTTCTTCTTCAGATCCGGACCTTCGAAAGAGATCTCTTCGAGCAGCTTCTCCATAATGGTATGGAGCCGCCGCGCGCCGATATTCTCGGAACTCTCGTTTACTTTGGCGGCGAACCGCGCCACTTCCTCCAGCGCGTCGTCGGTGAGCTGCAGCTTGATGCCTTCCGTGTCCATCAAGGCGACGTACTGTTTGGAGAGCGCGTTCTTGGGCTCTTTGAGGATACGTACGAAATCTTCCACTGTCAGCGACTTCAGCTCTACGCGGATTGGGAAGCGTCCCTGGAGTTCGGGAATCAGATCGCTGGGCTTGGAGACGTGAAACGCCCCGGCTGCAATGAACAGAATATGATCCGTGCGCACGAAACCGTGCCGCGTATTCACCGTGGTGCCTTCGACGATCGGCAGAATGTCCCGCTGCACTCCTTCGCGGCTGACGTCGGGACCATGTCCGGCTTCCCGGCCCGCGATCTTATCGATCTCGTCGAGGAACACAATGCCGCTCGTCTCCACGCGTTCGAGCGCGACGCGCGTGACCTGTTCCATGTCGATCAAGCGCTGTTCTTCTTCCTGGATCAGGTATTCGAGGGCTTCGGCGACGCGCATTTTGCGTTTGCGGGTGCGCTGGCCGAACAGCCCGGGGAGCATCTCTTTGATGTTGATGCCCATCTCCTCGATACCCTGGCTGGCGGCAATTTCAAACGTCGGGGCGCGGTCTTTGACATCGATCTCGACCATGCGCTCGTCGAGCTTACCGTCGCGCAGCCGTTCCCGCAGCTTCTCGCGCGACTTCTCATTGCTGTCGGTATTCTCCGGCTGGGGCGGCATCAACAGATCGAGCAGCTTCTCTTCCGCCTGCAGTTCGGCGCGATCGGCCACTTCGTCCAGCCGCTCTTCGCGCACCATATCGATGGAAATGTCGACCAGGTCGCGCACGATGGATTCGACGTCGCGCCCGACATAGCCGACTTCGGTGAACTTGCTGGCTTCGACTTTGAGAAACGGCGAATTCGCGAGCTTGGCGAGCCGGCGGGCAAGCTCGGTCTTGCCGACACCTGTCGGGCCGATCATGAGGATGTTTTTGGGCATCACCTCCTCGGCCATTTCGGGAGGAAGTTTTTGCCGGCGGATGCGGTTGCGGAGCGCAATGGCCACTGCGCGTTTGGCTTCCGGCTGTCCGACCACATATTTATCCAGTTCGCGGACGATTTCGCGTGGCGTTAACTCATCGAGGACCGGCGATTCGTCGTTGGCCTGACTGGGGAGATAGATCACCATGGCTTAACCCAACTCCTCGAACGTGAAATTATCGTTGGTGTAGATGCAGATCTTGGCGGCGATCGCCATGGACTGCTCCACGATTTCCCTTGCCGGAAGCTTGGTGTTCCTGATCAGCGCGGTCGCGGCGGACATGGCGAAAGCCCCGCCTGAGCCGATCGCGGCTAGCGGTTCGTCGGGCTCGATGACATCGCCATTGCCGCTGACGATGAAAATATTCTTGAGATCTGCGACCAGCAAAAGTGCTTCGAGGTGCCGCAGCACCTTGTCGGTCCGCCAATCCTTAGCCAGTTCGACCACTGAGCGCGCGAGGTTGCCGTTGAACTGCTCCAGCTTGGATTCGAAGCGCGCAAACAACGAGAAAGCGTCCGCGGTGGACCCGGCGAATCCGGCTACAATCTTATCGTTATACAAGCGCCTCAGCTTCTTGGCTGAACTCTTCAGGACTTCGTGGCCCAGGGTGACCTGCCCGTCGGCGGCCATCACTACTTTTCCGTCCCGACGGACGCAGATCACCGTCGTAGAACGAATGCGTCTTTTCATTTGGTTGAAACTTTAGTGTAGCGAATGCGCGGGAGGGGCTGTGAGTTTAGGTGAGGATAGCAGCATCTGGCGGATCCCCACGAACCGCGTTCACGACGGGATCAAGCCTCTTTAATAACAGCCCGCGCCGGAGCCGGGGCTTCCTGGTGAACCCCAGCGTGGAGGACGATTTCGTCAGCCTATGGTGATTGAAAGATACACGCCTGGATGGACGGGATCGCAAAGGAAATATCCCCCGTTCATATAGTCAACGTAAACGTTATCCGTGTAGAGCCACCCCACCGGCCACGGGTTAACTGCAGCGAACCAATATCCGCCATATTGAAAACGCCGCGATGAGCCGGCGAACTCGGATTGGGTGACGTGAAACGTGTGGCCGCGGCCAAAACTGGCTTTGAAGGTGTTGTCAGGAATCTTCCCATGGCTTCCTGCCGGCTGTGCCTGGTGAGCCTGTTGAGGCGCCGGCTTGGCCTGTTGCTGCGCGTGCTGCTGTGGCTGCGCCGGCTTGGCCTGTTGCTGTGCATGCTGCTGTGGCTGTGTCGGCTTGGCTTGTTGTTGCGCGTGCTGCTGTGGCTGTGTCGGTTTAGCCTGTTGCTGAGCGTGCTGCTGTGGCTGCGCCGGTTTGGCCTGTTGCTGCGCGTGCTGTTGTGGCTGGGCCGGTTTAGCCTGTTGCTGCTGTTCCGGTTTCGCCTGTGGCTGCGCCGGCTTGGCTTGTTGTTGCTTCGCCTCTGGCTTCTTCTCCTCCTCATGTTGTCCCCGTGCGTAACCAACTGCGAGGATTCCGGGAAGCAAGAACAGACTTGCGATTCTTAGAACTTCGATTGTCTTCATTTGCGTGTTGCCTCAATTGCAACGTCGATTTGAAGAGTGCAACCTGAAGTCCATCAGGCGCGCCGTCGAATCCCGTTGCCCAGACGCGCCGAAAGATTTGAATCCGCGGTCGCAGGCCGAATTGCATGTGTCGAAGGTAAAGTCTCTATCGTCAATCCAGCTTGACGTCATTTGGTCATGTGACCCCGTATGGTCAACCACAGGGTTGTTACGATAGTTATAGTGCTCGTCAATCTCACTGCTCCGCAACCTCCGCGTCCGTCCTGGCTGCGCGCGCCTGCGCCCGTCGGTCAGAACTATCGCGAGTTGAAGAGCCTGATCACGGATTTAAATCTGCATACGGTTTGCGAGAGCGCGGCCTGTCCGAACGTCGGCGAATGCTGGAACCATCGCACCGCGACGTTCATGATCCTGGGTAACGTCTGTACCCGGCGCTGCGGCTTTTGCGCGGTGCAGAAGGGCGCCCCCCTGGCCGTCGATTACGACGAGCCTCGCAGGGTCGCTGAAGCGTCGGCCATCATGGGACTGAAGTACATCGTGGTCACCAGCGTCAATCGAGACGACCGGAAAGATGGGGGTGCGGAATTGTTCGCGCTGACCATCGAGGCTCTGCGCGAACGTATCCCCGGCTGCAAAGTCGAAGTGCTGCGCGGGACGGGCTGTGATTCGAGTGAGCAGGGAAGTTCGGCGCTTTGATGCGCGTAACGAAATCTACTTCTTGGAAGATGGTGGGATTCGGGCTGAGGAGAAGATCTTGACGCGGTTTTTAGCTATGCCGCCCGAAGCAATCGTACCGTCGAAAGCCGTGACCTTGCCCGAGCCAAGGATGATCGACGTCCTCTTGTCAACAATAACGAAGGTGTGGACGTAGGTAAAGAGTGGGCGATCGATTTCGATGCGCAGATCGGCGACCCGCGGGTCCTGTACTATGGTCAGCCCCAGATTCGGCCAGTCCTTTTCGAGGGCAAGGGCGCGGTCTAGTGTGTCGACAGTCAGGAACGAGGTCTTGGAGTGAATGTAAATGCTCCTCGCGTCTTTAAGCAATTGTTTTGGGTCGGAGCCGGCGATGGCGGCGCTCGATTGAGGGACAAGGGCAGCCTCTTTCGCGGGCATCTGGAGCGAGGCGCCTGAGCCAAGAGTGATACGACGGGAAGACTCGGGCAGGCCGAGGACGCTTTCGATGGGCACGGCGAAGCCGGCAGACCCTTTAGAGCCCGTGATAATGCCAATTAGGGCGCCGGAGCGGTCGACCAGCGCACCTCCGCTGGAACCAGGTGCGACGGGTGCGCTGAACTGCAGAAGGCGAACGCCTGAACCTGCTCCGGGAATTTCTTCTGCAAGACGGATGGCGGAGAGGATGCCTTCCGTGGCCGACCAGACCAAGCCGTCCGCGTTGGTGACCGCGTAGACGGGGTCGCCTTGCGCAAGGTTTGTGGTGCTTCCCGCGGCCAGTGCCGGAAGTGCTCCCGCGGAAATTTTCAACGCGGCCACATCGCGGCGTTCATCGGAGCCGAGGAGATCAACGCGGTCAAAGACTTCTCCGTTCGCCATCCGGACCTGGACCTCGGCTGCACCTTTGACGGCGTGGAGCGCGGTAAGAAGAACACCGTCCTTTGAGATGACGACGCCGGTTGCAATGGAGTGGAGGCGGCCAGCGCCTTCACCAGCGAGGATGATGACCGTGGCGGCTTTTGTATGCTCGAAGATCGTGTTGGCGTCTGGCGACGATGAGATTTGCTGGGCCGAGAGGGAAACAGCCAGTACGGCGAGGACGACGGACAGGAGGCCTTTCATGGGTGCATTATATCGAAAGGCAAACAGGGCATTAGCATCCGTATATCAGTTTTTAGTAAGAAGCGGGTAGGGCCATTTAAGCCCCCCGGCACCTCGCTACGCGCGCCGGCGCTCCTTTTCCAGTCTTTCGGCAAGGAACACCTTCAACAGGGACTGATACGGCACGTCTCGTTTATTCGCCAGAACTTTCAGGTCCTCGATCATTGAAACAGGAAGCCGCAAAGAAATGGTTCGCAGCGTGGGCCGCAGATTCGGCAACTTGCGGCGCTGCGCGGACTGCCAATCGATGAATTCCGTCGAATCGTGTTCGGCCCAGAACGCGCGTTCCTCGTCTTCGGACCGGAACTCAGGCACCGGCTTCTTTTTCGTGCTTGGCATAGGCATTCCTTTCATTTCGATTCATGTCTCGAACGGAGATAACACGCAAAAGCGATCGACGAATGGTGAACGCAACGAAAAGGTACCGCCGTCCACTGGTCTGCCCAAGTGCATAGTACCTTTTCTCTTGCCTGGAATGGCGGACGTCGCTGCGAACGACCAGGGGTTCATTGAAGAATACGCCTTCAGCCTCCTCCGGCGTGACTCGATGGCGTTCCCAGTTCTTGTGCGCGTTTCCTTCATCCCATTCGAACCCGGTGCAAGCATCGAGCGGATCGTTGTGTTCCGCCACATCACAAGTATATCTCTGACATATACAGTTCGCAAGAGCAAGTCTGTCTCCCTCACAGGATTGTTACGATAGATTTAGTGCTCGTCAATCTTACTGCTCCGCAACCTCCGCGTCCGTCCTGGTTGCGCGCGCCTGCGCCCGTGGGTCAGAACTATCGCGAATTGAAGAGCCTGATCACGGATTTGAATCTGCATACGGTTTGCGAGAGCGCGGCCTGTCCGAACGTCGGCGAATGCTGGAACCATCGCACCGCGACGTTCATGATCCTGGGCAACGTCTGTACCCGGCGCTGCGGCTTTTGCGCGGTGCAGAAGGGCGCTCCCTTGCCCGTCGATTACGACGAGCCTCGCAGGGTCGCCGAGGCTTCGGCCATCATAGGACTGAAGTACATCGTGGTCACCAGCGTGAATCGCGATGACCGGAAGGACGGCGGCGCGGAACTGTTCGCGTTGACCATCGAGGTTCTGCGTGAACGCATCCCCGGCTGCAAAGTCGAAGTGCTGGTCCCCGATTTCCAGGGCAGCCATGGGGCCATGAAAATCGTCATGGATGCGCGGCCGGACGTCCTGAACCACAATACCGAGACCGTGCCGCGGCTCTACCGGCAGGTGCGTTTGGGCGCGCGCTATGAGCGTTCGCTCGAGATGCTGCAGTATGCCAAGGAATTGAGTCCGCAGACGCCGGCGAAATCGGGATTGATGCTGGGGCTGGGCGAGACCCAGGACGAAGTGCTGCAGGTCATGCGCGATCTCGCGGCGCACAAGGTCGATATTTTGACGCTGGGGCAATATCTGCGTCCATCCGCGAAGCACCTGCCCATCGTCCGCTACGTTCCGCCCGAAGAGTTTGCGGAGTACCGGACGGCTGGACGCGAGATGGGATTCGCGCATGTGGAAGCGGGTCCGCTGGTGCGGAGTTCGTATCACGCGGACCACTCAGAGGATGCCGCGCGCGAAGCCAACCGCGTGCTTTAGTCCGACTACGGCTTCGATGCCGCACCACTAAGCAGGATTACTCACAAGCCGGGCAATGCTGGAGCCAGGGCCGCCGCCAAATGCCGCTCGGGCGGCCCATGCCGCCGGCACAGCGCACCTTTACCGCAAACCGTAGGGTAGACCGTCGTTTTTTATGGTCGGCCCGTCTGCGCGGCGGACGTTTTTCGCGTGCAATAATCGTCGCGCTGGTGCAAGATTCCAGCATCTGGCAGTACAGGCTTCAGCCCGTGCTTTGTGCTACACGTCCACAAACATCAACTTAATTATCAGAAAACAAATCGAGGCGACGAACGCGCTGCAGGGAATCGTCAGTACCCACGCCCAGACGATTTCGCGCGCCACGCCCCAGCGTACGGCTTTCAACCGGTTCACCGACCCCACACCGGCAATCGCGCCGGCAATGGCATGGGTGGTCGAAACCGGCAGCCCCAGGAACGTCGGGAAAAAGATGGACAACGCGGCTCCGGTCTCGGCACAAAAGCCGCTGCGCGGTTTGAGCCGTGTAAGTCGCGAACCCATCGTCTTGACAATCCTCCAGCCTCCGCTGAGCGTGCCGATACAGATCGCCGTACTGGCCAGGAAGATCACCCATGGCCGGATGTGGTTGTCACTCTGATACCTTGTGGACACCAGCAGGGCGGTAATGATTCCCATGGTCTTCTGCGCGTCATTGGTGCCGTGAGCGCAGCTGAATAATGCCGACGACGCAAGCTGCAGAACTCTGAAATAGCGGTCCGCACGCCGCGGGCGAGTCCGGCGGAATCCCCAGTGCACCGCGACCATCAGGAAATATGCCAGAATCATGCCGATTAACGGCGAGAGCACGATGAACAAAATGGTGGTGAGCCATTTTCCCGGAACCAGGCCAACCAGTCCCGCTTTGGCGATGGCCGCTCCCGCATAGCCGCCGATCAACGCATGGGAGGAACTCGTCGGCAACCCCAGCCACCAGGTGATCAGGTCCCAGATAACTGCGCCGAGCAGCCCCGCCAGCACCACGTAGGGAGTGACGATGCGCATATCCACATAGTCTTTACTGATGCTGGAGGCGACGCCGGTTCCCAGGAAAAATGCCGCGATCAGATTGAAGAACGCGGCCCAGAATACGGCCTGAATGGGCTTCAGGACTCGCGTAGCAACGATCGTCGCGATGGAATTCGCGGAATCGTGAAAACCGTTGATGAAGTCGAACAGCAGGGCGATGGCGACGACAACCAGCGTGAGCGGAGTCATTCGTTTATCAGCTGTTCTTCACCACGATGGTCTGGAGAACGTCGGCGACATCTTCACAGAGGTCGGTCGCCAGTTCGAGCACTTCGTAAATCTCTTTATGTTTCAAGAGCACGATGGCGTCCGTCTCCTCATTGAATAATGCCGTGACGAGTTTACGCACGAGTTCGTCGGCGACGTTTTCCAGGCGATTGATCTCGATGCAATCTTCCATCAGATTTTGATTGGTCTTCAGCTTGACGACGGCCGATTGCAGTCTCAGGCAGCAGGCGTGGATAATTTCGGTAAGTTCCGGAACTCCTTTGGGAACGGGATGAACGCGATATGCGCTCAGGCGGAACGCTGCGTCTTCGATATAGTCGACCACGTCGTCCAGCGCCGAGCCGAGGCTGTGCAGATCCTCCGGATCGAGAGGAGTGACGAACGTCTGGTTCAAGCGGGTGAAAAGCTGATGCGTGACCCGGTCAGCCGCGTGCTCGATGCGTTTGATTTCGCCGGCCATGGTGGCCATCGAAGTGGGATCCGACCGGACGCCGTCATGCAGCAGACGGGACGCCTCCACGATGTGGACGCCCTGCTCTTCGAGGAGGTCGAAAAACTTTTCTTCACGGGGGAATAGTCTCACGAGGTATTAACCATTTTGTAACACATGGGGCGGTATGCCTCCTGCGGGCGAAATGGTCAGCTCTCAGATGACCGCTCAATTCTCCAGGCGCGCGCATGACACTCGGGGCACTCGATGCGGATCAGGATGAACTGGCCACTGTGGGCTACTTCGATTGGCTGAACATCAACCATGTGCCCTTTGCACCCGCTCGTCAGACACGCGGGGCCTTCAGCCGGTTCTGCGGAATTAGTGTAGTCTGTCATGGTGCGTCACGGGGAATGTCAATCTGAAAGGTGCTCCCGGAGTCCAGTGCGCTCTCGATCGTGATCGTTCCGCCGTGAGCCTGGACGGCCCATTGCGCGATCGCTAAGCCCAGGCCGGCGCCGCCGCTCTCGCTGGACCGTGACTTGTCGACGCGATAGAACCGCTGGAACAATTTGCCGCGATGCTCCTCTGCGATCCCGGGCCCGCTGTCGGTGATGCGGATTCGTACATGGCCGCCATTCTGTGTGGTGGATACCGAGATCTTCCCATGGAGGGGCGAAAACTTGATGGCGTTGTGGAGAACATTGACGATCGCCTGGCGGAGAATGAGCCGGTCGCCCATCACCGTGGCATCCTCATCGCCGTGCAAACTGAGGTGCTGAGATTTTTCGTCCACGAGAACATCGAGCAATGCGGCGGACTCACGGGTGAGGTCGAGGATCGAAACCGGGCGCCGTTGAAGCTGGTACTGGCCCGCATCCGCGCGCGATACGGTTAGCAGATTTTCCACCAGTCGCGTGAGGCGGTTGGCCTCTTCCAGCATGCTGCCGATGGTCTCGCGGTACTCCTCCGGGCTGGCGTCCCCCTGCAGGCCCACCTCGCCGACGCTGCGAATGGCCGTAAGCGGGGTGCGCAACTCGTGAGAAGCGTCGGCCGTGAAGCGGCTCATCTGTTCGAAGGCGCTCTCGAGGCGATCGAGCGTGCCGTTGAACACGCGGCCGAGCTGGCCTAGCTCATCATCGGGATCCTCGACCGGCAGCCGGTCGCCCAACCGGTCGGGAGTGATCTGTTCGGCGCGGCGGGTCATCAGCGCCAGCGGCTCGAGCGCCCGGCGCGCCAGACTGTAGCCGGCGAATCCCGCGGCCGCCAGGGCGATGGGAAGGGCGGCCAGGAAAGCCAGCAGCAGTTGGTTGAGTTGTAGCCAGATCGGCTCCAGGCTGTAGGCCAGCCGGATCAGAACCGGCCGGCCTTCCATGGTATGACGCCGGCTCACCAGCAGGACGCGCGTTCCATCCGTTAACCGGATGGTTCGTTCGGAATAGCCTCCGCGTCCTTCGTTCTCGAAGACAGGCCCTCCCAAATCGAGCGTTCCAAGACGGGCGTTACGGAACAGGACTTTTCCATTCCCCGAGAGAACTTCCAGATAGCGCTCCTGAATCTGCTTCGATTCCGCGTGATTGTGGTACTCATCGTGAAAATGGAGGTCGCCGGCCGGATCGAAATAGAGCAAACCCTCCACCGTCTCGATGTCCTCGATGGCATGGTGCGCCACTTCGAGCCGCAGGTCCCAGAACAACAACAAGGAAGCTCCCGCCGCGAAGACGGCCAGGACGGCGGCCAGCATCAGAACGGCCCAGAATGCAAGGCGGGTCCGAACATGACGGAGCAGCCAAAAGTGTGACACTCATTTACTCCCGCACGAGAAAACCGACGCCGCGGACCGTCTGCACCAGCTTCCTTTCAAACGGCTCATCGACTTTCCGGCGGAGCCTGGCCATGTGAACGTCGATGACGTTGTCGAGCGGGGTATGGCGCGCAGTCTCTTTCCAGATATCGCGAGCCAGCATCTCCCGTGAAACCACCCGGCCCTGGTTGCGCAACAGGTATTCCAGCAGGTCGAATTCGCGTGGTGTCAGTTCCAATTTCGTACCGGCGCGCGAGACCGTGCGGCTAACCATGTCCATCTCGAGATCATTGAGCTTCAGCATCGCCGGCGCCTCCTGCCTGCCGCGCCGCAGAAGCGCCCGGACCCGGGCAAGTAATTCAGGAAAGGCGAAGGGCTTGACCAGATAATCATCGGCGCCGGAGTCCAGACCACGCACGCGATCGTCTATGGTGTCTCGCGCGGTGAGCAGCAGGGTGGGCGTCCGCATGCCATGCTGGCGCAGGCTGCGCAGGACCTCGAGGCCGTCTCGTCCCGGCAGCATCACGTCCATCACCATCAGGTCAAAGGCTTCCGTATTGGCCAGATAAAAGCCTTCTTCGCCGCTGAACGCGACGGTTACGGCGTAAGTCTCGGCCTCCAGTCCGGACTGCAGTGCAGCCGCCAGCTTTCGCTCGTCTTCCACAATGAGAATGCGCACGGTCTACCACTGTTATAAGAGCATTTCCACAAGCTCCGCCACTTACCGAATTCTGAAGATTCTCTGACGGAGCCTTCAGAAAGGTTCAGAAACAAAATCTTCAGAAAGTCTTCAGTAGCAACGTCCTGTATTTACGCGTTAAACAGGATGTATGTTGCGACGAATTGTCAGTTTTCCGACAGGGCTCTTCCTTATTATCACGGCGGTCTCGATTCCTTCCGCGGTGGCGGCGAAAAATAAAGTGAAATCGGACGCCGGCGCACAGGATCGCATCGACATCCTGGCCAACGTGGCGGCTACGGGCGGTCCAATCACCCGAGTCACGATGACGCAGCACTACAGCCGATCGTATTTGTACCTGGAGCATGCTTCCCACGCCTTAACCCTGGTCGACGTCACGGATGCGCGTCACCCTTCGATAATTGCCAATATGGTTTTGCCGCCCAGTGAAGCGGGATCCATCCTGACTGCAGCCGGCGAAACCGCACTGGTCAGTTCCGAAGCCGTTCAAACGGCGTCCACGCAGAGCAGGTCTATGTCGATCGTGAGTTTCGCCGACCCCGCTCATCCGCAGACGGTGAAACAGTTTGCCAACGTAACCTGCACGGCGCTCGACGAGCATCGCGGACTCATTTTCGTCGCGAACGATGAAGGCCTGTGGATTCTCCATCGCAATCCAGCGGAGGATCCCGAAGTGCAGGAAAGGTACGCGCGCGAAGTGCTCTACAACCACTAAGCTCATGCTCACTCTCGGACCGGCGAAGAAAGTCACCATCTATTTGAATGAGGACACCAGCTCGAAGCGTGATTTTCTTTACCGGGAAATCTTCGAGCTTCTCCTCGAGCGAGGCGTTTCCGGTGCCAGCCTGATTCGGCCGGATGCGGGGTTCGGGGCTCACCATCGGATCCATGCGCAGCACGCGGAAGGAGTGACAGGGCAGCATCTGCCGGTGCAAATCCAATTCATAGAAGCCTCCGAACGGTTTGAGACTCTCCTGCCGGAACTGATCCGCCTGACTACTGACGGCATGATTGAAGCGCACGACACCACGATTCTGAAGCTGTCTACGACGGAGTCGGAGTTGCTTTGAAGTACGCTGACCCACTGTGGGCCAGACCATCGATTTTTGTGGTCTGCCCGGCTGCGAAGCGGCCAATCAAAGCCGCCGCCGTTGTCCTGTTCATCCTGCTGATCCAGCACGCCGCCGCCGGCACCCTGACCTTGGCGCAGGCGGAAGAAACTGCCATTCGCAACAATCCCAAGATCGGGTCCGCAGGACTCGTAGCCCAGGCTGCGGAGAAGCAGGTCAACGAAGCGCGCGCGGCGTCCCGGCCATCGCTCAACGGCTTCGCTACGGCCACTGGGGCTGAGGTTGGCACCGCCGTTGCAGCTGGAGCGTTGACCACGTCCAGCATTTCCAACCGGCTCGCCACGGGCGTCTCGCTCAGCCAGATGATTACCGATTTCGGCCGCACACGGAACTTGACGAAAACGGCCATCCTGCGCGCCGAGGCCCAAGCCAAGAGTGCCGCTACTGCCCGCGCACAGGTCATCCTGAACGTACGGCAGGCTTATTACGAGGCTCTGGGAGCAGAGTCCGCGCTGAAGGTGGCCCAGGCTGCGGTCGGACTCCGGGGAACCACGCTGCGACAGATTCGCGCGCTGGTGCAGGCTCAGGTGAACTCGACCCTCGACTTGAGCTTCGCCGAGGTTGCCGTGTCCGAAGCGGAGTTGGCACTCAATCAAGCCCAGAACGATTCGCACGAAGCGCTCACACGTCTATCCGCAGCCATGGGCTTTACCGATGAACAAGCCTTCACCGTGGTCGATGAAGGGACGGCGACACCGCTCAATACGGATGTCACGGCATTCATCAGCGAAGCGTTACAGCAACGCCCTGATCTCGCCGCGCTGCAATTAACCCGGGACGCATCCCGGCGTTTCGCCGAGGCCGAGCGGAAGCTGCGATACCCGTCGATCACCGCCCTGGCAGCCGGCGGTGTTGTGCCCGAGCACGACCACACGCTCCACGACAATTATGCGGCTGCGGGAGTCAATGTCACCCTGCCATTTCTCAACGGAGGACTTTACTCCGCGCGCTACGCCGAAGCCGATCTCCGCGCTCAGGCCGCGGACAAGGACGTACAGGATCTTACAGTACAGATCTCGCGCGACGTCCGGATCGCGTGGCTCCAGGCCAACAACGCGTTTCAGAAATTAGCCGTGACAGAGCGTTTGCTGGCGCAGGCCAACGAAGCGCTGCGTCTGTCTCAGGCGCGCTACAACGCCGGCCTGGGCAGCATCGTGGAGTTGACGCAGGCGCAATTGACCCAGACGTCGGCGGAGATCGGAGCCGCCGTCGCCAAGTTCGACTATCTGAGCCGCCGGGCATTGCTCGACTACACTACGGGGGTTTTACGTTGAGGCATTTTATGAAACTGCTTCCCCTCATCAGCGCCGTTACGGCTATGATTTCACTCGCCTCCTGTAACAGGGAGCCCGAAATTGTGAATGCTGCCGAGACGGCGGCGGTCGTCCCCGTGGTGAAAGCGGCGCGCGCCAAGCTGACGAACGATATCAAGCTCACGGCTGAATTCCTGCCGTATCAGGAGATCGATGTCATGGCGAAAGTGTCGGGTTATGTCAGTGCGATCCGGGTCGACATCGGAGATCACGTGGCTGAAGGGGCGCTGTTGGCCACGCTCGAAATCCCCGAGATGAAGAATGACCTTGCCAGGGCCGGCGCGACGATCCAGGCTACGGAAGCGGATGTTGCCGCTGCGCGCGATGAGCTTCGGCGCGCCGAATCGGCTCGCGATATCGCGCATCTCTCCTTTACCCGCATCAGCCAGGTAGCGAATCAGGAGAAGGGGCTCGTGCCGCAGCAGCAGCTGGACGAAGTGCAATCCCGCGATCTCATTGCGCAGGCGCAGGTCGCCGCCGCAAGGTCCCAACTGAGTGCGGCCCAACAGAGAACCGCTGTCGCACGCGCCGAAGAAGCGCGTGTCAAGACTATGTTCGAATACTCCAATATCACAGCCCCCTTCGCCGGCGTCGTGACCAAACGCTACGCCAATAAAGGGTCGATGATCCAGGCGGGCACGGCGTCGCAAAGCCAGGCCATGCCGCTCGTGCGGCTTTCGCAGGACAACGTTCTTCGCCTGGTGCTGCCGGTCCCCGAGTCGGCCGTCTCGCGCATCCGCACGGGGTCGACACTCGAAGTGATGGTGCCTTCGCTGCACCAGACGTTTCCCGGACGCGTGGCGAGAACTGCCGACACCTTGCAGACGTCGACCCGCACTATGGACACACAAGTGGACGTAGTCAATGCGAATTTTGTCCTGGTTCCCGGGATGTACGCCGAAGTCAATCTGCGGCTGGACGAGCATGACAACGCTCTCGCTGTCCCGGTCGATTCAGTCGCCGGGACGGGCGATGCTGCCCAGGTATTCGTCGTGAAGGATGGAAAACTACGCAGTACGACGGTCTCCACCGGCCTCGAAACGGCGCAGCGCGTGGAGATTCGCTCCGGACTGCAGGACGGCGACCTGGTAGTCGTCGGCCGGCAGTCGGGCTTGAAAGACGGGCAGGCAGTCCAGCCCAAAATCGCCGATTTCGCCAGCCGCTAAACACGATGTCCCGCTTCGCCATCAAGACTCCTTACCTGATCGTCGTCCTCTGCCTGGTGACGGTTCTGGTCGGCGTCGTCAGTATCGTGCGCATGCCCGTGGATCTGTTTCCTGCGATGAACATCCCGGTGGTCGCTGTGGCGACGTTTTATCCCGGCATGCCGCCGGAGCAGATCGAAGGCAACATCACCTATCACCTGGAGCGGTTCTTTACGCTGGCCAGCGGGATCGATCATATGGAATCGCGTTCGCTCTCCGGCGTGAGCATGATCAAGGTGTACTTCCAACCCGGCACCAACGCCGACTCGGCAGTCACAACCATCGCGAGCCTGGCCATGGCGGAGATCAGCCATCTTCCGCCCGGCACCCTGCCGCCGTTCGTTCTCAAGATGGACTCCTCGAGCCTGCCGGTATGCCTGGTCACGCTGAAGGGAGGCGGCCTGACCGAAACGCAGTTAAAAGATACCGCGCAAAATGTGATCCGTAACCAGATGGCCGGCGTACCCGGCGCGGCCATCACCCAGCCCTTCGGAGGCCGCTGGCGGCAGATCATGCTGTATGTCGACCCCTACAAATTGGAATCGCGTCAGTTGAGCCTGATGGACGTGGTCCGCGCGATGGGAGAGTCGAACGTCGTGCTTCCCGCGGGCGACGTGCAGATCGGACGCTTCGACTATCAGATCTACGCCAACAACCAGATGACGAAGATGGACGACATCAACCAGGCGCCGATCAAGCTCACCGGCGAAGCGCCTGTGCGGGTCTCCGACGTGGGCGTGGCCAAAGACGCCTACACGGTGCAGTACAACGCGGTCCGGGTCGACGGCCAGCGCTCGGTGTATCTTCCGATCCTGAAGCAGGGCGGCGATTCCAATACCATCGCGGTGGTGGATGGAGTGCGCGAGAAACTGAAGCACCTGGTGGACGCTCCTTCGACGCTGGCGAGCGAGGTGGTCTTCGATCAGTCGCAATTCGTCAAGACGGCCATCTCGACGCTCATGCACGAGGGCGGCATCGGCCTGATCCTCACCTGCGTCATGATCCTGATTTTTCTCGGCAGCTTCCGCGCAACGCTGGCGGTCTCTTTCTCGATTCCCATTTCCGCCTGCGCCACTTTTGTCGCGCTGCAACTCGGCGGCAGTTCCATCAACACGATGGTCTTGGGCGGACTGGCGCTGGCGTTTTCGCGCCTGATCGATAACTCGGTGGTCGTCCTGGAGAATATTCACCGGCACATGGAACTGGGCGAACCGCCGGCGGTTGCGGCCGAGAAGGGCGGTCGCGAAGTGTCGCTGCCGGTCCTTGCCGCGACGCTGACGACGATCGTGGTTTTCTTCCCCGTGACCTTGCTGTACGGCGTGAGCAAGTATCTGTTCTCCTCGTTGGCCCTGGCGGTGGTGCTGTCGCTGATCGCTTCCTATCTGGTCGCGATGACGCTCGTTCCCCTGTTCTGCGCGCGTTTCATTCATCCTGCGCATGCGAAGCCAGGCAAGGGGTTCAACGCCTGGTTCCAGCGCCGCTTTGACGGGTTGCTGCGGGTCTACAACCGGGTCGTGCTTCGCCTTCTGGCAGCCCCGATCCTGACCGTGGCATTATTCGCGATCTGTTTCGGCGTCAGCCTGCTGCTCTTTCCGCGCCTGGGACTTTCCTTCTTCCCCCAAACGGATGCCGGCCAGTTCGTCATTAGTGTCAAGGCTCCGTCGGGGACCAAACTCGTCGATACCGAACAGGAAATCGCCAGGCTCGAGAGCTTGATCCGGTCGATTATTCCTCCGGGCGACCTCAAAATCATTGTTTCGAATATCGGCGTCGATCCCGGCTTCTCGGCGATCTACACGACCAACGCGGCGATGCACACGGCCTTCGTGCAGGTGGGCCTGAAGGAAGGTCATCAAACTCACAGCGAAGTCTATGTGGCGCGTGTCAAGGAGCGCATGGCGAAGGAGTTGCCGGAACTCGCCGCGTTCTTTTCCTCGGGAAGCCTGATCGACGCCATTCTCAACATTGGAAAGATCGCGCCTATCGATGTCCAGGTCGCGGGCACGGACATGCAAGCGGCTTACAAAGCGGCCCTCGATCTGTCCCGCCAGTTTCGCGCGATCCCCGGTGTGGCCGACGTCTACATCCCGCAAGACATCGACTATCCGGCGCTCAAACTCGACATCGATCGCATGCGCGCGGGTGAGCTTGGGTTGAGCGAGAAGGAAATCGTCGCCAACGTGATCACCGCGATGACCTCCAACCAGATGATTGCGCCGAATGTATGGATCGATCCTCGCAATGGCAATAACTACTTCCTGGCAGTACAGTACCCCGAGAAGCAGGTGCAGAGCCTGGCGGATTTAAGGTCCATTCCGCTGCACGGCATGGGAAGAACCCAATCGACGCGTCTCGATATGGTGAGCACCATCACGCGTATGCAAGCTCCGACGGAGGTGGACCACTACCAGATCCGGCGCGTCATCGACGTTTATGTCCGGCCGCTCAGTGAAGATCTGGGGCGCGCTGCCGGAAGGGTCTCGCAGTTGACCTCGGCCGCGAATTTGCCGAAAGGCCTGGACATTGCGATTCGCGGGATGGTCGAATCGATGCAGGAGTCTTTCAGGAGTTTCGCGATCGGGTTGACGCTTTCGCTGATGCTCTTGTACCTGATTCTGGTGGCACAGTTCCGGTCTTTCACCGATCCGTTCTTGATCATGCTGGCGTTTCCTCCGGGGCTGACCGGAGTGCTGCTCACGCTGTATTTTACCGATACGACGGTGAACGTGATGTCGCTGATGGGGATCGTGATGCTCGCGGGAATCACTATGTCGGACAGTATTCTGATCGTGGAATTCGCACATCACCTGTTGGACGAGGGATTGCCGGTGCGAGACGCAGTCACGACGGCGTGCCGGGTACGCCTGCGTCCCATCATGATGACGACGCTGGCCACCATCATCGGGCTGTTGCCGATGGCGCTGAAGCTAGGCGAAGGCAGTGAAGCCTACGCACCGCTGGCCCGTGCGCTGGTTGGCGGGCTCAGCGTTTCCGGGTTCTGCACGGTGCTGGTCGTGCCGGCGGGATTCTTCCTGGCTTACAGAAACCGCGCTCCGCAAGTGGGGCATTGATCGTTTTCCGCGTGTTTGGGGTTGCGAAGGCCGCAAGAAAAGGAATAGCAGGGATGAACGCCGATGAACGCGGATAAGAAACACAAGCGTGGTTAGAACCGCTCACCAGGGGCAAATCAGCACAGAAATCCCACTCCGCAGGCGGGGCCTCACGGGTAACGCCGAGCCTTCGATTAGCTTGTGCGCTATCTGCGTTCATCCGCGTTTATCCCTGCTATGTTTTGTTGTTTTGCGGGTTGCGAATTGCCCCGATCTTTTCCGCCGTCACTCACGTATACTTGAAAGAAAGGAGGACCCGCATGAACATTCGTTTTGTCTCCATCGCCGCCATTCTCTGCGCGTCTCTTAGCGCCACGTTGCTTAACGCTGCGACAGTAGGAGCATCGACAGTCACCTTCAACAAGGATATTGCCCCTATCCTCCAGACCCATTGCCAATCGTGCCACCGGCCCGGCGAAGCGGCCCCCATGTCGCTGCTCACCTACAAGCAGGTCCGTCCCTGGGCGTCGGCCATTAAGGAAGCTGTAGCGCTGAAGAAGATGCCGCCATGGTTTGCCGATCCTCACTACGGTACCTGGGCCAATGACCGCTCGCTGGCGAAGCGTGACATCGACACCATCGCGCGGTGGGTGGATTCGGGAGCGCCCGAAGGCGAAGCGAAAGATGCGCCGATCCCGGTCAAATTCATCAATGGCTGGAACATCTCGAAGCCGGATATGGTCCTGGAGATGCCCGTCGATTTCCGTGTCCCGGCATCCGGCACCATCGATTATCAATACATTCTGATCCCCGGTAAGTTTACCGAGGACAAATGGGTCAGGATGGCGGAAGTTCGTCCCGGAAACCGCGCCGTGGTTCATCATGTCATTGCCTTTGTCCGCCAGCCGGGCTCGAATTGGATGAAAGACGCAGAACCCGGCGTGCCATTTATTCCTAAAAAGGGCGAGAAGGGAGCCGGTGAAGCGCGGGGTGAATTCCTGGTCGGTTTCGCACCCGGCGTCGTTCCGGAGATTCTGGAGCCGGGCCAGGCCAAGCTCATCAAAGCCGGTTCGGACATCATCTTTCAGATGCACTATACGGCCAACGGCAAGGAAGCTACCGACCGCAGCAGCATCGGCCTGGTCTTCGCCACCGAACCACCCAGGGAACGCATCTACACTCTGGCGGCAAGCACCAACAAGTTCGAGATTCCCGCCGGGGATCCGAATTACCAGGTCGACTCCAGATTCGAGTTCGGCCATGATGCCAAGATCGTCTCTTTTCTACCCCACATGCACCTGAGGGGCAAGGATTTCGAATATCGCGTGAAGTATCCCGACGGACACGTCGAAACTATCCTCAGCGTCCCGCATTACAGCTTTAGCTGGCAGCTGAGCTATTTCCCGAAGCAGGATCTCGTCCTGCCCGCCGGCGCGGTGATTGAGTGCACTGCACACTACGATAATTCGGCTAACAACCCCGCTAATCCCGATCCGGCGAAAGTGGTGCAGCCTGGCGACCAAAGCTGGGACGAGATGATGATCGGCTTCTTCGACGTCGCTATCGATCCCCAGATGAATCCGAAGAACCTTTCGCCTAAACGGCCTAACAGTGGTGCGCCGCCCGCGCTCTAGACCGCCCGGCAATGAGCCGCGACCATTAGGGAGCGGTAAGCTGTTCTCTGCCCTCGTGCTGCTCTTCTTCGCGAGCTCTCGGGAGGGCTTGCCGCACGACGTGATCACCACCAAACTGACCTGGAATCGCGAAATCTCCCGCATCGTTTATAAACGGTGCGCCTCCTGCCATCGGGAAAGCGGTCCGGCCATGTCCCTGATCAGCTATGAGGACGCGCGGCCCTGGGCCAAGGCGATCCGCGACCAGGTAGTAGCCCGCACGATGCCTCCCTGGGGTGCTGTAAAGGGCGTAGGCGCGTTCCAGAACGATCCCAGCCTGACGGAGATCGAAATCCAGATGCTGGTGGCCTGGGTGGAAGGTGGCGCTCCGCAAGGCGACGACGATTCCATCGCGCCGAAGCCCCCGGCGGTTTCGGTACCTGCCAAACCCTCGCCAAGACCCTCCGCACACCCTGTAATAAACAAACTCCAGCCCGTCGCGGGAGACCTCCAATTGGAACACGCGATTTCCCTGCTCGGAGTTAAACCCGAGGACCTGGACGGCCAATCCATGCTGGTCGACGCGTGGCTTCCCGACGGGCGGATCGAGCATCTGATCTGGCTCCGCGACTATCGCAAGGAATGGACCCGCGAGTACCTTTTCCGCGAACCCCTCAAGCTTCCGGCAGGCACCACCATCCACGTCAAGGCGCCCGCCTCCGCGAAGGCCGTCCTGATCTTCTGAACCATAGGCTGGGCAGCCTGTGGCAGAAGTCCCTCCAGCGCGCCGACTTCAGCCACGGGCTGCTAGTCTAGAGCGTTGAGCCGTGGGGCAGACCATCGTTTTTTGTGGTCTGCCCGGCTGCGCAGCAGCCGCTTCGGCGCCCGCCAAATCGTCGCGCCGCGAAAGACAGGCTCTTGTATGACAGACTCAGTCTGCCCGGCGCCAGCCGCCGCTACTCCAGCAGGCTGGCTGCGGCTGCATCGAGGAACCAGGACACTCCTCGGCCGTGATGGGTGCTCATCTGCGCCGGATATTTCATCGGGTCATAAGGCTCGTCGACCACCCACTTGACGGCCGGGGCCTTGTCTTCGCCGGTAACCAGGAAAATGCTATGTTTGGCCGCCATGAGCACCGCCGGAAGGAGCGTGATACGCCACATCTGCATCTTCTCGATGTACACTGCCGCGGCAATTCCCTCACGGTCCTCAATGTGCGGATCGCCAGGAAACAGGCTCGCGGTGTGTGCATCCGTTCCCATACCGCGATGAATGATATCGAAATGCGGCGTCTGCCCGGTCTTCAGGTCGAAGAAGTCGCGGATATCCTCGATGTAGGCTTGCGCCGCCTCGTGCGGCTCCATTTCGCCGCGAATGCGGTGCACCTGGCGGCCGATCATACGGGTCTTCCTGATCAGATGCTCTTCGGCCAACCGGAAATTGCTATCCGGATGATCCGGGGGTACGGCCCGTTCGTCCACGAAGAACAGGTGAACCCGATCCCATTTGAACCGGGCAGCCGCCAGCGCGTCGAAATAGAGCTGGGGAGTCAAGCCACCGGAAACGGCCATGGTCGCGCATTCCTGACCGGATAGCATCTCGGTCAACAGACCCAGGGTATGTCGCGCGCAGGCTTCGGCGGCTGCCTGCGGATCGGAATACTTGTGCCATCGAACACTCATGAAGTCTACACCAGTGTATTCGATAAATCCTCGTATGATCATACCTGGAAGGTTAAAATTCGCACCCGCCGGACCGGAAATACCCGGGATAGACCGGGCGCCGGGTTGCGCCTGAATGTTACCGATGAACCAAAACGAACTGGATTACAGCGCGTACGCAAGGTTTTGCTTGCGGGGCTAGGGGAGGTATGGTATCTATTATTCAAAGCTACCTGATCGATTCCGTTCGATCCATCCCGTTTCGTGCGACCGGCGTGTCGTCACAGAACAATCGCGAAGGAAGGCCGCCCGTGGAGTCCGCAAATCGGAAGTTGATACGTCCGTCGTTTACAGAGGTGAAGGAACAGTTTTCGCCACCGCGAAAAGTGCAGAAAAAGCCCATCCCTCCGGATCAGACCAACGCAGAGAATTTCTATTACCTGAAGCAGATGCAAGGTAAGACGCCCATGGTGTTTGTGCTGAAGGACGGTGAAACACTGCACGGCACGATCGAATGGTATGACAAGTCGTGCCTGAAGATTAACCGTGAAGGCGACCCCAATCTGCTGCTTTACAAGTCCAATATCAAGTACATGTACAAGGACGAGTAAACGTTCGATCCGCGGGCAGGCCATCCTGTTTTGCGGGCTGCGCAGCAGCCGCTCAGGTCCGCGGCCGGAGGGCCAGTCTGTACTCCCGGCGCCGGCCGGCATCTCGAAAGCGCCGCGCCTCTTCATCCGTCTCCGGAATCACCGGCGCGATTGCGATCCGGTGGCCTTCCTTATCGAGCGCCACAAAGGTCAGGTAGGCGGAGGACGTGTGCTTCAGCGCACCGGTAATCAGGTCTTCCACCAGAACCCTAACGCCTACTTCCATAGAGGTCCGGAAAACGCGATTCACGGATGCCTGCAGCCTGATCAACTGGCCGATGTGGATCGGATGAATGAAGTTCATGTGATCCACGGATGCGGTCACCACCGGCGTCCGGGCGTGGCGGATGGCCGCGATGGCGCCGGCCATGTCGACCAGATGCATCACCTTGCCGCCCAGCAGGTTGCCCAGCGGATTCGCGTCATTGGGCAGGGCCAGTTCCGCGTACTCCGCCTGCGATTCCTTGACCGGCTTGCCCTTAAGAATCGTTTCCGTCAATGTTCTTCAGACCTCCGTCTAAGATAGCTGCCGAGATAGGCGTGGGCTTGCCGCTCCACGAGTTTGCCGTTAGTTGCTGGTGCCTCTTCCGGCAGTTCCAGTGTCCCGTGGTCGTAAGGATGATGATCTCGCTCGACCACATACCGAATGGTCACCACACCGCCTTTCCTCTGGATAATCCCGAAGCGTACGGCGTCGGGTGCGTCGCCGCCCGGAAAACTGGGACACACGCCGCGGGCGTAGCCGGTATTGCAACACGTTCGCAGGCGTCCGTCCGGCACGTCGCCTTCGCTTGCCGCACAACTTCCGGCGTAGGGATCTCCCAGCGGCATTCTCGGAGGATTGGGCCACTCTTGCCAGGAAAATGGTTCGGCGGGATTGAAAAAGGGGCAGGCCATCCGGCTGGTATAGTAGCACAAGCATGACGAATAACCGGCTGGATATCCTGCGCGGGATGGTAGCCTCGAATCCCCATGACAGCTTCGCCCGCTACGGCCTCGCCATGGAATGCGTGAAGAACGGCAATCTGCAGGAAGCAGTCGACGAATTCAAGCAGCTGTTGGAGGCGAATCCGCAGTATCCGGCAGCCTATTTCCACGGCGGCCAGGCTCTCGAAAAGCTGGGAAAGATCGAGGACGCCCGGGTCTTGTATCAGCAGGGCATAGAAGTGACTACAGCGATGGGCGACCTGCACACCCGCAGCGAATTGCAGGCCGCCCTCGATATCCTGTAAACCCTTGCTTCCCCGTACGACAGACGATCGTTTTTTGTCGTCCGTCGGCCGGCAACAGCCGGCTCATGAGTTTGTACATTTTCGCTGCCGTGCCGCTAGCCAGGACTCCGTGGTGCAGACCATCGTTTTTTGTGGTCTGCGGGCTGCGTAGCAGCCGTCGGTCCGGCGCCAGCCGGCTACCTACGCGAGCGCCTTCACCGGCAGTGTGAATGCCACAGTGTTGACCTTCCCCAGCCTCTGGAACTGGATCCAGATGCGGTAGATCGCTTCTCTCGGGAAGAAGATATCGAACTGCATCTTCGGCCCGCCGTCGGCCGCGCTCGGGTGCGCGTGGATCGTATCGATCAGGTCGTGGCTTTCAATCAGCATATGTGCCCAGGAACCCAGATAGGGTTCGAGGCCATCCGCCGGATCGAGATCGAGGAAAAGCAGCGTCTTTTTCGCCGGAATCGGATCGATGGGATCCAGCGTGAGGACCACCTTGAGGTTGGTTGACTCTTTAGGAGAGATGTCGCGTGCCGGATGTGCGAACGTCTCGTCGATGCTTTTGCGGAAGCCTTGCGTCGAGATGATCTTGGGCACCAGCTGCGGCGTACCGTTCAGCGGGTAGAAATCGGCAAACATTTTGTAGATCCCTGGCTTGGGCAGAGTAGTGTGATGCCGGAACGTGCCGCCCGGAACCATCACCGGGTGCTCGTGCGAGAAGTACGCGAGGTCGCTCGACAGGATGAAAAAATGAATCGGCTTCTCATGCACAATTTCGTAATTCTGGACTTGCTTGCCGGTCACCGGATCGAATGCCCGGATGTCGATAGTCAACGGCTCGTTCGCCGGGATCGCCGCCGGCGTGAACGCAAAATCAACCGGGTACTCCACCGGCTCCAGGATTCTGGAGATGAGGGTCATGCCGCACAGCGGACACTTTCCCGGCCCGGATTTGCGCACCTCCGGATGCATCGGACAGACGTACACTTCAAGGTGGCTCGGTCCGTCCGGTACCCGCACCCAGGGAAGTCAGCACGGGCAGACTCAGCGCGAATTGGCGGCGTGTCAGCATTACGGATGGAACGGCCACACGGCCGTCGTGGTAAATCCGCCATCCACCGCGATCACCTGGCCGGTGATGTAGTTGGCGCCGCGTCCGGCGAGGAACACCGCGAGCGGCGCGATGTCCTCCGGCGCCCCGAGGTTCGGATTGGCCTGCACCCCGATCATCCACTTCTTCATGTCATCGCGCTGCCACATCTCACGGTTCAGCGCCGTTACAATGAAGCCGGGCGCGATACAATTCACCTGGATGTTGTCGCGGCCCCATTCGGCGGCGAGCGCCATAGTCAATTGCGCGAGCCCGCCTTTGCTGATGGCGTAGACGGAAAGGTATGGCATCCCACGGACCGACATCAGGCTTCCGATGTTGATAATCTTGCCGCCTTTGCCGCGAGCCTTCATGCGCCGGCCTACGTGCTGCGTCAGTTCCACAATGCCATGCAGATTGGTGTCGAGAATGTATTGGTACTCGTCGTGGGTGTAGTCCTCGAAGGCCTTGCGAATATTGGTTCCGGCTACGTTGACCAGGATGTCGACATCACCAGCTGCGGCGGCCGCTTCGTAAATCGAGTCCGAAATGCTGATGTCCAGGTGGATGGCTTTACCATCGAGTGCGGCGGCCTCCTCTTTCAGCTTATCGAGCGACCGGGCTGCGAGGAGCACTTCTGCGCCGGCGCCCGCAAGGCCCTTCGCGATCGCCAATCCAATGCCGCGGCTGGCTCCGGCAACAAGTGCCCGCTTCCCGCTGAGAGAAAATATATTGTCCAAGACTTCTATTATAAAGTTGTCAGTGATCGGTCGTTAGTTGTTGGTTTGGCTGCGACTGATAACTGACAACTGATACCTGACACCTTTTATGAAAACATACAACATCGCAGTCATCGCCGGAGACGGTGTAGGACAAGAAGTAATTCCCCAAGGCAAACGCGTCCTGGAAGCGGCCGGTGCGAAGCACGGAGCGCGATTCGAGTATACGGATTACCCCTGGGGCACCGATTATTACTTTCAGAACGGAGTGATGTGCCCTCCCGGTTTTATCGAGTTGCTTCGTCCGGCTGACGCGATTTTTCTCGGCGCAGTGGGGCACCCCAAGGTAGCTGACAACGTAACCCTCAACGGGCTGCTATTGCCGATCCGTCGGGCATTCGATCAATACGCCAACATCCGGCCGGCAGTGCTGTACGACGGCGTGCCCTCGCCCCTCGCTCTGCGCAAGGGCGAGAAGATCGACATGGTGGTCGTGCGCGAGAACACCGAAGGCGAGTACGCGCAGGTAGGCGGATTCCTCTATCACGAGCAGCCCGAGGAGGTCGCGGTCCAAACGTCGGTGTTCACGCGGCGCGGATGCGAGCGCGTCATCCGGGTGGCTTTCGAACTCGCCCGCAAACGCAATAAGATGAAACGCGTGGCGTCGATCACCAAGTCGAACGCGCAGGGCTACAGCATGGTGCTGTGGGATCGGGCGTTTGCCAGGGTCGCCGGGGAATACCCGGATATCGCGACGGAGTCTCTGCTGGTCGATGCCGCGGCGATGAACTTCATCCGACGCCCTGAAAGCTTTGATGTGGTAGTGGGGTCGAACCTGTTCGGCGATATCCTGAGCGATCTTTCGGCCATTATCGTGGGAAGCATGGGCCTCGCGCCTAGCGCCAACGTCGACCCCTCCCGTCGATTCCCGTCGATGTTTGAGCCCGTGCACGGCTCCGCGCCGGACATCGCGTTCAAGGGGATCGTGAACCCGCTGGCAACCATCCTATGCGCGGCCCAGATGGTGGAGCATCTCGGAATGACGGAAGCTGCCCGGGAGATCGAAAGCGCTGTGGCCCGGGCCCTGGCGGGAGGTGTCAAAACGCCGGATCTCGGTGGGACCAGCACCACAGTGCAGATGACCGACGCCGTCCTCAGCCACTTGTAAACGTTGAACGCAGGCCAAAGGCCTGGCCTTTGGCCTGTGTCGACTCCTGCCCGGCGGCTAGCGGATGGCCTCGCGCGTCAGCGATCTCCCGGTCGCGCGACCGCACAACCGATATAGTGGTCGTTACGCTAATGTTTTCCCCCCAAGTGCGCCGCGGCAGCGGGACGTTGCTCCTTCTGCTTGCCCTGTCACCGGCACTCCACGCGGCAACCCTCTACGTATCCCCGGACGGACGCGCCGCATGGTCCGGCCGCCTGCCCGGTCCTAATGCGCAGTCCACGGACGGGCCGCTGGCCTCGCTCACGGACGCGCGCGACGCCATTCGCAAACTGCGCGAGCACGGAGGCACGGAACCGGTAACGGTAGTGGTACGCGCCGGAACCTACCGCTTGCCCGAAACCTTTACCCTCGGCACAGCCGACTCCAATGTTACCTACGCCGCCTATCTCAACGAGCACCCGGTCATCAGTGGAGGCCAGGTGATCGCGGGCTGGAAGAAATCTCACGGCGCAATCTGGACCGCTCCCGCTAGCGGCGATTTCCATCAGCTCTTCATCAATGGACGCCGTGCCCAGCGCGCCCGCTCTCCCAACTACGGCTTCTATCGTATTGACGGCCCGAGTTCCCAGAACAAACCATTCCTGCTGAAATACCGTGGCAATGAAATCCACAAATCCTGGGAAACGTCGGGCGATGTCGAGGTGATTGCGCTCCTCGCGTGGGCCGAGGTCCGCATGCCCATTACGCTGGTCGACGAGGCCGCGCACACCGCAACACTGGCGGGCAATCCCCGGCGTTCCAACAAAGAGGTCGACGCCCGCTACTGGATCGAAAACGCGCCCGACGCGCTCGATATGGCGGGCGAATGGTATCTCGACAAGAAAGCCGGTACCATCTCCTACTGGCCGGTCGCCGGCGAAGACCTCACGCAAAATGAAGTCGTCGCGCCCGTACTGCAACGCCTCGTCCAGGTCGATGGCGCGCACGACGTCACCTTCCGCGGTCTCGACTTCCGCCACGCCGACTGGACCATCGGACCGCAGGGTTATGCCGATTCGCAGGCCGCCGTGGAAGCGGTTTCCGCGATCGAAGCCGTCGCCGCCGATCACTTCGTAGTAGAGCAATGCCGCTTCAGTGAATTGGGCGGTTATGCCGTCTGGCTGGGCCGCGGGTCAAAGCACGGCCGCATTACCGCCAATCAGATCTTCGATATGGGAGCAGGCGGCATTAAAATCGGAGAGACTGTCAGGCGGCCCGCTGAAGCCGACCAGAATTTCGAGCATGTCATCTCGGACAACCAGATTCACTATGTAGGGCTCGTGTATCCGGCCGCCATCGGCATCTGGGTCGCGCAGAGCAGCCGCAACACCATTTCGCATAACGACATTCACGATCTTTTCTATACCGCGATTTCGGTCGGCTGGACCTGGGGCTATACGGCCAATTCGTGCAACCACAACATCGTCGAGTTCAACCACCTCTATAACATCGGAAAGGGCATGCTCAGCGATATGGGCGCCATCTACACGCTGGGCGAGCAGGAGGGCACGGTGATCCTCAACAATCTAATCCACGACGTGACGTCTTTCACCTATGGAGGGTGGGGAATCTATCCGGACGAAGGCTCGAGCGATCTGGTCATCGAAAACAACATCGTGTATCGCACCAAGAGCGCCGGCTTCCATCAGCACTACGGCGCGAACAACACGGTGCGCAACAATATCTTCGCGTTCGGCAGCGAATACCAGATCATGCGCACGCGCCCGGAAGACCACCTCTCTTTCACCTTCGACCGCAACATCATCTATTTCGATTCCGGTCTGCTGCGGGGCGGCAACTGGAGCGGCGACCAATACCGCTTTACCCATAACCTGTACTGGGACGTTCGCGGCAATCCCGTAAAGCCGGTTGAAGACGATTCAATTGTCGCCGACCCGCTGTTCGCCGATCCGGCCAGCGGCAATTTCAAGCTCAGTCCGCACTCCCCGGCCTGGAAGCTAGGCTGGAAAGCGATCGACATGTCGACAGTAGGTCCCCGCCCATGGCACTTGCAAAATTAACAGAAAGTTTGGATGGCTGCTGTCCTGGTGACCGTGGGGCAGCCAATCCTGGCTGCAGACGGCTTTCAGCCGGCTTTGGCTTGGTGCGAGGATTCATTCGGAGGCGGAACGAGGCGCCTAGAAGACGGCTGCAGCCAAGATTGGCCGCCCCACAATTGGCATTGCCGAATTTTGCAAGTACCTCTTTCATCTGTGCCTTCTGCCTGTTGCTCGCCGTAGCGCCGGCCCATGCCACCGAACAGGCAGCCTACGACGTCGGAGGGCGTATCACCGCTCTCCTCTCCAACGCCGCGGACGTAGAAATCGCAACGAATGTCACCGCCATTCTCCCCAACGGCAAGCGAGTCAAACTCCAAACGCGCCGGGACGAAGCCCACCGTCAAGGCAACGCGCTAGCCTGGTCGCTCGATTTCGAACTCCCCGACGGCGGACATGGAACTCTCAACCTGAAATCGGAAGAAGACGCGACGGGCTTGCGCTACACCACCGCCATCGAGGCCGGGTCCACGCTGGACGTCGACGCGATCGAATTCGTTGTCGACCTGCCGCATCTCCCTTTCGTGAAAGGCCGCGTCACTGCGGAGGGCGCTCAGCCAGTGCCGCTTGCGACCCTACGGCCGGCTAGCCCGGTACTCTTCGCCGGCGACACTCCGGCCCTGCATTTCGGCAATACGGCGGGCAATCTTCTGATCGATGCCGCGTTTGACAGGCCCACCGCGGCAACCGTGGTCGACCACTGGGATAGCAACGGCCGCGGGTATCAGATCCGCGCCGTCATCATGAAAGGACCCGTCTACTCAGGCGCCAAGGCCAGTCTCACCACGACGCTACGGCTGACCAACCATCCGCCCGCACAGCCGCTCGTGCATCTTACGCTCGACACCGGGCACGCGCGCTATCCTTTCGACGGCTTCGGCGGAGACTACTGCTGGGACACTCGCTCGCCCATCGCCAACTACACTTTCGAAAACCTGAAGGTCAACTGGGCGCGCACGGAGATGAAACTGCTCCAGTGGGACAAGCATCGCGATACGCCGACCGCCGAAGTCCGCGGCGACCTCGAGATGATGCGGCGCTTTCAGCAGCGGCACGTGCCCTTCGTCATCAGCGTCTGGTGGCTTCCCGAGCGCTTTTACACCGACGCCTACGAGAAACCCAAGTCGGCTCACAACCGATTGATCGCTCCCGACAAATGGAATGGACTGCTGGATCTCATCGGCAGCTATCTGCTCTACGCCAAGACTACTTATGGCGTCGAGCCCGACCTCTTTTCGTTCAACGAGTCCAATATCGGCATCTATGTGGGCCTGACGCCCGAGACTCACATCGAAGCCATCAAACGCATTGGCGCGCACTTTCGCAAACTGGGGTTGAAAACCAAAATGCTGCTGGGCGATGCCACCGGTCCAAAGGATACGCACAAGTTCGTACTGGATGCCGCGGCCGATCCCGAAGCGCTGCAGTACGTCGGCGCTGTCGCGTTCCACTCGTGGGGCGGCGGATCGCCCGAGCAGTACACTGCCTGGGGCGATGTCGCGGAGTGGCTCGGCCTCCCGCTGTTAGTGACCGAACTCGGCGTAGATGCCGCGGCTTACCACAACCGTGCCTATGACAGCTATCATTACGGCCTCGAAGAAGCCCGCATGACTCAGGAGTTACTGCTCTATGCCCGGCCGCAGGGAACTCAATTCTGGCAGTTCACTAACGATTACGCGCTCGTCCGCACGGCCGGGATTGGCGCTCTTGAGCCAACCTTGCGGTTCTGGCTGATGAAGCATTTCACTGACCTGACGCCGCCGCATTCCGACGCGTTGACGACCGCGTCCGATCAACCCACGGTCCTCTACACGGGCTTCCGCAAAGGCGACGTGTACACGCTCCATATCCTGAATCTGGGCGCGTCGCGGTCCGCCGAGCTGAGTGGATTACCCGCGGTCCAGTGGCAAGTAGTAGAAACCACCGAAGCGGCGGGCTTTCAGAAAGGAGAGCCGGTTCGCTCCAACGCGACTCTTCAGCTCACGCTCCCAGCCAGGTCGCTAGTAACGCTGACGACCCAGTAAATTGTGGGGCGGCCGCCTTCGAGGCGGCTCTTTCCGCCTGCGAAGGAATCCTCGCACTAGGCCCGAAGCCGCCGGAAAGGACCGCGGCCTGCCCCGCGGTTAGCGGCTGAAGTCTGTGTTACTTAGCATCCGGTTTGTCCGTCGAATGGTAGATCACGTCAAGATCGTGCATCCGGCTGCGCGTCAACTGGATCTCGCAAGCGAACTCCATTACGGCGCGCATGACTCCGCTCCCATAGAAATCGAAGGCTGCCGAGCAGGACTTTTCCTTATACTCGCCCCACCGGTCCTGCGCCAGCCGGAGCTCGGATTTGGCCTTCTCGTCCTTGATCGATTCGGTGAGCTTGGCGAAATAGCGATTCAACTCGCGCCTCGCGTTGATGGACGCCTGCTCCATACAGTCGTTGCTGTCCTGCATGGATTTGGATTCTTTACAGAGCTCTGCCAGCATGGGAGGAGGCGGGGTCGAGGTGGAGAGGTTAGGGGTCTGGGCTGAGCCGAGAGTGGCGCAAAACACGTAGAATAGTCCAAAGCGGAGGAGATTAGGCATATGGAGATGAGTATATGACACGCGGACTGACTAAAGTCTTCCTCACGAGTATAAGCTTGCTTTACGCGGCCTCCTGCTTCGGTGCGCTCGACTATATCGAACTGTCGGACCGCACTGACGTGCTCGGCGGCAAGGCTTTCGGAAAAGCCGGGCCTTACGAGCGATTGGTTGGGAAGGCTTACTTTCAAGTCGATCCCACCAATCCTGCCAACGGGGTAATTGTCGACGTCGACAAAGCCCCGCGCAATGAAAAAGGGATGGTCGAGTTCTCCTCGGACCTTTACGTGCTCAAGCCCCGCGATCCGAAGAACGGCAATGGCGCGATCATCTTCGAAGTTTCCAACCGCGGCGGAAAGGGGATGCTGGGCATGTTCGACCGCGCCAGCGGCAGCACCGATCCGCAAACCGAAAAAGAGCTTGGCGATGCTTTCCTGCTGGAGCGTGGATACACCATCGTATGGCTCGGCTGGCAGTTCGATGTGCCGTCCACGCCCGGCCTGATGCGGCTCTACGCGCCTATCGCGACCGACAATGGCAAGCCGATCACCGGCCTGGTGCGGGCTGAATTCACGCCCGATAAGCTCACCGACACCATGTCGGTCGCCGACCGTAATCACCGGCCGTATGAAATTGTGAATCCCGACGATCCCGCCATGCAACTCACGGTTCGCGACACTGCGGCAGGACCGCGCACCGTGATACCTCGCAAAGAGTGGACGGTATCGGATGGCAAGATCCGCCGGGAGCAAGGCTTCGCTCCGGGCAGGATCTACGAGATTGTCTTCACATCGCGAAACCCGCCGGTCGCCGGACTGGGCCCTGCGGCGATTCGCGATTTGATCTCCTTCCTGAAGTACAACGGAGTCGCGCGCGATTCGGTATTGGGCGATCAGTTTCACATTCTCAAATACGCTTATGGCTTCGGGGTGTCCCAGAGCGGACGCTTCCTGCGCAAATTCCTCTACGACGGATTCAATGCCGACGAGAAAGGCCGTATCGTATTCGACGGCGTGATGGCGCATGTGGCGGGAGCGGGGCGCGGCAGTTTCAATGAGAGGTTCGCCCAACCGTCGCGCGACGGCCATCCGTTCCTGAACACCATGTACCCCACCGATATCTTCCCTTTTACGGATACTGACGAAACCGATCCCCTGACCGGGCAGACCGGAGGGTTGCTGGATCGTGTGGCAAAAGCAAAGGTGACGCCGAAGATTTTTTACACCGACACGTCGTATGAATACTGGGGACGCGATGCGGCGCTGATCCATGTCAGTCCCGACGGGAAGGCAGATGCTCCTCTTCCTGACAGTACGCGCATCTACTTTTTTGCGGGCGGCCAGCACGGCCCTGCAGCCTTTCCGCCTCCGCGCAACAACACGCAGAATATCAGCAATCCGAATGACTATAAGTGGGCGTTGCGGGCGTTGCTCGCCGCGATGGATAACTGGGTACGCACTGGCGCCGAGCCACCGGCGTCGGTGTATCCCAAAGTGGCGCAGCTCACGACCCCGGCTGGAGTGAAGTTCCCTAAGATCCCCGGCGTGAATTTCCCATTGCATCCGACTACTGCGTACCGGCTGGACTTTTCGGTCGTGCCGCCGAAAGTGGGCGAGGCCTTCCCTGCCCTGGTGCCCCAGTGCGACGACGACGGTATCGATTTGGGCGGTATTCGTATGCCTGAGGTCGCGGCGCCGCTTGCGACTTATACCGGGTGGAATCTGAGGAGCGCTAAGATCGGCGCGCCGGAGCAGCTTTTCAGTATGCAGGGATCGTGGGTTCCCTTTCCGATTGACAAGGTTCAACGCGCGGCGATGCGCGATCCGCGAGCTTCGATTGAGGAGCGCTATCCTACTCGCGATGCTTATCTGGTGCTGGTTCGTGCTTCTGCCACGCAGTTGGTCAAGGATGGGTTTCTTTTACAGGGCGACGTTGGCCCTGTAGTTGAGCACAGTGAGGCTGAATGGGCTTATGTGCATGGGAAAGGCAAAGAAATTAGCCGGGATCAACGCAGATAAGACGGGGAACGGGGCAGGCTAAACGGCCTGCCCCACCAACAAAGACAGAGGCTGACCTGGAGGCAGGAACTAAAGTCTGTCACACACTCGCGGATTGAGTGCGCTTGCCCGCGGTACGGGTTTCCCAGTCCTTTTTGAGTTCCTCGCGGCGCTGTAGTATGTAGGCCTTGGCATCATCGAGACTCTTGAACTTGCGATAGCCTTTGATGATGTTGCAGGGACGGCACGCGGTGACCAGGTTGTCCGAGGTTTTCTTCCCTTTCTTTGCCCTGGGTAGGACAAAATCAACGGTCATGATGAGCGAATTCTCGAAATTCGACATACCGTCCAGTCCACAGTACTGGCAACGGTAGTGGTCCCGTTCGAGGATGCGGCGACCTTCTTCAGAGGTCAAGGGCTTGGCCAGACGGCTCAGCCCCAGAACGTTCGAAATCGGCATGAGACACCTCCAAGGTGAATTTGATACGCGGTTATTATGCTCCAGAATTCCAGGAAAAGGAAGCCCCTCCGTGGGGCAGACTAAAGAGGCACTTGCAAAATTAAGAGAAAGATTTGATGGCTGCTGTCTTGGTAACCGTGGAACAGCCGATCCTGGCTGCCGCCGGATTTCAGCCGGCTTCGCTGGCAGACGACAAGAAACGATGGTCTGCCCCACAGCAGTTTCAGACCCCTTTGGATCTCGTCATCGCGGCGTGCTCGCGCGGCTAAAAGGCGGCTGCGGCCAAGATTGACCGCCCCACGATTTGCAACCTCTAAAGTCCCTTACACAAGGACATTAATGCAGGCTCGTCATCGATTTCGATGTCGATTTTAAGCCAGAGTAGTTGGGTTCCGGTCAGTAGGGATGCACTGTCTTCGCAGAGGTTGACGGCGTCTTTTTCTGTCGTCAGTAAGATTGTGGCCCGCTGCTCTTGGGCTTGCTGCGCAAGACGGCGTAGTTCGTCCGGGCTGTAGGAATGGTGATCGCTATATTCGACCGTCAGGAAAGGCGAGATCCCTAACGACTCCAGCATCTGCCAGAAGGCCCTGGGATTGCCCAAGCCGCAGAACGCGATGACGCGCTCACTCGCGAGGTCGGAGCCGTGATACTCCCGGCCCGATGAGAAATCGACCCATTGGCCGGCCACGGTCGCGGCGCGGAATATGGGCGCGGTGGGATTGCGATCGCGCAGTTTGCGCTCGATGGCCGCCACGATGCGGGACCGCTCGGTCCGCGTGATAACAAAAGCTCCGGCACGAGCTAAGGCGTCGAGGGGTTCGCGAAGACGTCCCAGCGGCATCAGTTCTCCATTGCCGAAGGGTGACATTGCGTCGATCAGCACAATATCGAGATCGCGCCTCAAGCGGCGATGCTGGAAGCCGTCATCGAGCACCAGGATGTCGACGTTGAAACGCAAACGCAGCAGCATGCCGGCAGCATACCGGTCGGCCGATACTCCTAGCGCTGCAGCCGCTCTGCGCAGGAAGATTTGCGCCTCGTCGCCGGTCTGGCTCACTGGCGCCTGGCCTCCGGCCGGCACCGCCAGGACGCTTTCGTGCGAACGGCGGCCGTAGCCTCGCGTCAAAACACCGGGACGCCGGCCGTCGCTTTTCAGGCGCTCGGTGAGCCAGGCCACGAAGGGCGTTTTGCCGGTACCACCCGTGGTGATGTTGCCGACGCTGATGACGGGAGCGTCAAGCCTTTGTGGCCGGGATAATGCGCGTTTCGATCGCATCTCGCCACCGGTCCGCCACAGCCATTGGAGAGGAGCGAGAAGCAGTCGGACTGCGAGCTTGGGGCGCGGTTGGGGAAGGGCGGACTCGTGGACCGACCGAATGACCTGCACGGCGCGGGCTGTCGCGCCCCGGCGCACAGCTGCCCTGGACCGGGCGCGTTCACCGATAGCGCGATCTTGCGCGGCGGCGAGGACGGCCGGTGCGAGTTCCTCCGCCCGCTCAATGGTGATGACGGCGTGATGCTCGCGGAAATCGGCGGCGATTTCGCGAAAATTCTCGAGGTGCGATCCGGTGATGATGGGCTTTCCGAAGAACGCGGGCTCCAGGATGTTGTGTCCTCCACGGTCGGCCAGAGAGCCTCCCATGAAGACTACATCAGCAAGCCCGAAGAGGCCTGCCAGTTCACCGATGGTATCGAGGAGGAGGACGTTAGCCGCGGTTTGGCCTGTCAGCCCATTGGCCAGTTGGGTTCTGCGGACAAAATTGACATTTCGGGCCGTCAGCTTTTGCGCGACTTCTTCGAAGCGGTCCGGTTTGCGCGGGGCCAGGATCAGGAACCAACCGGGAAGCCGGCTCTGCGCCTCCAGTACAACGTCTTCTTCGGCGATGGCTCCGTCGGCTGTGGTGCTGGCTGCGATCCAGATGGGGCTCCGGCCCCACAAAGAGCCGTCTGAAAGACGGATGCAGCCAGGATTGGCTGCCCCACTAACGGCTGGTGGTGTGAAGTCGTATTTCAGGTTGCCTCCGTTTTCGACGATCGTTGACGGCGCACCTGCGGCTATGAAGCGCGAGCGATCCGTTTCGCTTTGCGCCAGAATGCGGTTGGCTTGCGACAGAATAGGTCCGAAAAACCATCTCAGGCGGGCGTAGCGTCGGGCTGTACGGTCGGAGATCCGGCCGTTCACCATGACCAATGCCGCTCCGCTACGGCGCGCCTCGCGGAACAGGTTGGGCCAAATCTCGGTTTCCAGGACGACCACCACCGACGGCTGGAGGGCCTCTAGAACTCTGCGCACGGCGAAGACGTAATCGATCGGCGCGAAGAAGACGCCGGCAGCGAGGTCTCTAAGCCTCTCCTGCGCCATCGCGTGTCCGGCGGTCGTGCCTGCCGATACGTAGACCGGGACATTCGGCAGTTCGGCACGCAGTCTTCGGATCAGTTCGATGGAGGCGATAATTTCACCCACGGAAACCGCATGCAACCAGATCGCGCCCGGAACAGTCTCGACAAGGGAGGGCGGTAAGGTGCCGGTGCGCGGCGGAATGGATCGCCGGTATTGCGCATCTCTCGCCGCGCGTAGCGCAAAATAGAGGAAGACCGCGGGCCACGCCAGCGTCTGTAGCACGCGGTAAAGGAGATAAATGCCTTTGGCTTTCAAACGCCTGATTCTTTTGACGAGTATAACGGTAGCGCTGGCCGCCGACAAGGACAAGCCGAAGCTGGAGATCGGTCCGGCTGCGTCGTACCCCCACCATATGAGCAGCCAGGGCGTCACCATCGCCGCGATTCCTTACGTAAGCGAGGAGCAGGTCAAGACAGCCTTCGGCAAGGTGAACCCGAATGCCCAAGGCATTCTGCCGGTCCTGGTGGTGGTGGAGAACGAGAGTCCCAGCGCTATTCGGGTCGACCACATCAAACTGGAGTACGTCGCTCAGGGAGATGTGCGGGTGGAGAACACGCCGGCGCAAGAGTTGAAATATCTGCAAGGCGCGAACCGTCCGAAGATGGTTCCCGGACCGACGGGCGGCGTCCACGTCAGCCGCAGCAAGAATCCGCTGGCGGAATGGGAGATCGAGGGGCGGGCATTCACCGCCAGCATGATCCCGCCGCACGACAAGGCTTCCGGATTTTTCTATTTTCAGACCGAGCCCGGCAGTCGGGCGAAGGTGATTGTCTCGGGACTGAACGACTCGAAGTCCGGGCAGGAATTATTCTTTTTCGAGATACCGCTGCAGTGAATGTAACCGCTCCCTAAGGAGCTGAGAAAAAATCAAAGGCCGCAGGCGAAAGCGCCTGCGCCACCACTGCAAGTCCTGTGTTGCCACTGGTGGGGCAGGCGGTTTCGCCTGCCTTGGCCGCATGCGGCCGATTTTTTCTCAGCTTCTCACGGTTGCGGCTCAGTAATTGTTTGTTGTCTGGTCGCGTTTCTGAGCCGCACGCTAAGCAAGCGGTTCTGCCGAATTTTGCAACAACGACATTCTCCTGATGAAGAGCCAATTAGCAGCTGCGCGTGAGCTCTTGCGGACCGCCGGGCATATTGCGGTGCTGACGGGCGCGGGCATCTCGGCCGAGAGCGGCATTCCTACTTTCCGGGGCGCCGGCGGGCTTTGGAGAAACTTCCGGCCCGAAGAGTTGGCTACGCCCGAAGCCTTCGGCCGCAATCCGGAGACGGTTTGGGAATGGTATCTGTGGCGGCGCGAACTCATCGCCCAGGCTCAGCCGAATCCAGGCCATTTCGCGCTCGCCAGGCTCGAAGAACGCTGCACGCATTTCAGCCTCATTACCCAGAACGTCGACGGCCTGCACGACCGTGCCGGCAGCCGGCGGATTCTGAAAGTCCACGGCGATATCTGGGTGAATCGCTGCCGGGATTGCGGGCGCGAGATAGCGCGATTGCCCGACGATCGGCCGCCGCGCTGCGGTTGTGGAGGGTTGCTACGTCCTGGCATCGTCTGGTTCGGCGAGGCCCTGCCCCAGGATGTCTGGCTGGAGGCTGAGAAGGCGGTGAATTCGGCTCGAGTGCTCCTGGTGGTAGGGACTTCGGCGCAGGTGTATCCGGCTGCAGGACTGGTGCCCTATGCGCTGGCGAATGGCGCGGCCGTGATCGAGGTAAATCTGGAAGAGACTTCGTTCTCGGAGTCGATCGAGGTATGTCTGCGCGGTCCAGCGGGCGAGATTTTACCCCAGATTATTTAGTGACGGCGGGCGACCTGGGCGGTCGCTGCCGGTGAATATTACGCTTCCGATTCGTCGCTGATTAAGCTGCGCAAATAGAGCAGATGCGCCGCGCCGGAATCCGAATCAAGATCACAGGCCACGAGATAAGAGGACGGGATAAAGCGGAAGCGCCCGATGGTTTCCCAGGTTTCGGGAGGTCCAAGATGCGCGATCGGATCGTGTTCCGGTTCGGGAGCCAATTCAGGTGAATAAGCGGGTGCCCGGCTAAATGCAGCTGCCGACATATATGTATTCCCCTGCTGGAAGAGTATCACCGGAAATCGCGGGTGTAAACAGATAAACATACCGCGAAGTCCTAATTTACAAACGTTTAGTAAGTTACAACACAGAGCGCGCATATTTGGCAGTACTAACTAACGATGATTCGCTTTATCATTTAGACACACAGCACAGGAGTCTCCTCGGCCGTTGCTCGGGCCGATTTGAGATCGTTCCGTCGCAGACTTGAGGCAGGTCAGGGACGATAAGGAGATTGTCGCGTGGCAAACAAAAGGGAAGTAGTCGTATTAAGTGCCGTCCGCACTGCAATCGGTAAGTACGGCGGCGGTTTGAAAGATATCCCACCTACCGAGTTAGCGGCTGCGGTAGTGCGCGAATCCATTCAGCGCGCCAAAGTAGCACCCGAGGATATCGGGCACGTCGTTTTCGGTAATGTGATTCATACCGAAGCAAAGGACATGTATCTGTCCCGCGTGGCCGCGGTACGCGGCGGTGTGCCCGTCGAGACACCCGCGCTCACGCTAAACCGGCTCTGCGGAAGCGGCCTACAAGCTATCGTGTCGGCTGCTCAAATGATTCAATTAGGGGATACCGATGTGGCAATCGGTGGGGGCGCGGAAAGTATGAGCCGCTCGCAGTATTGGATCGGTGGACTGCGTTGGGGGCAGAGGATGAACAACGCGTCCGTCATCGACGCCATGGTCGGCGCGCTCACCGACCCGTTCGACGAAGTCCATATGGCGATCACCGCCGAGAACGTCGCCAAGAAATACGGCATCAGCCGCGAGGACCAGGACGATCTCGCGTTCATGAGTCATCGGCGCGCGGTCGAGGCCATCAAGCATTGCATCTTCAAGACCCAGATCGTTCCGATAGAAGTGAAGACCAAGACCGGCTCAGTCCTCTTCGACACGGATGAGCAACCCCGGGCCGATACGACTCTGGAGGGTTTGGCGAAGATGAAGCCGGCATTCGACAAGAACGGAACCATTACCGCGGGCAATGCTTCGGGAATCAACGATGGCGCGGCTGCCGTGGTGCTTATGGAGCGTGAGGCCGCCGAGGAGCGCGGATTGAAACCGATCGCACGTCTGGTAAGTTATGCCGTCGTCGGGGTGGATCCGAAATACATGGGCATCGGTCCGGTTACGGCGGTACGGAAGGCGCTCGCGAATGCCGGCCTGACGCTCGACCAGATCAGCGTGTACGAGGGCAACGAAGCTTTCGCGGCCCAGGCGATTGCGGTCGTGCGTCAACTGGGTTTGCAGCTCGATCAGGCCAATCCGAACGGCGGAGCGATCGCGCTCGGGCATCCTCTCGGCGCAACCGGCGCCATTCTGACCGTGAAGGCCCTTTACGAACTCCACCGCACCGGCGGGCAGTATGGTCTGGTTACCATGTGTATCGGCGGGGGACAGGGCATCGCAGCGATCTACGAGCGCTTGGACAACTAACGCGAAACACGTCACTGCGGGCCGCGCCTCTGTCAGCCGCGGACGCGGTGATGTGGCCCGCTAAGACTGGCTAAAAAGGGGAATCATTATGGCTAGTAATGGACATCACAGCAGCAGATCTTTAGAAGGAAAAGTTGCGCTGGTCACCGGTGCAGCCAAAGGGATCGGCTGCGCGATTGCGCTCGAACTCGCCCATCGCGGTGCGTCCGTCGCAATCAATTACCGTGAGAGCAAGCAACATGCCGAGGGCCTCGCGGATCTGATTCGCCAGGTCGGCTCGGAATGCCTGATCATCCAGGGAGACGTAGTATCGAAGGAGGACGCGCGAAATGTTGTCCAGACGGTATTGGACCGCTGGGGACATCTCGATGTCCTGGTAAACAACGCCGGAATTACTCGCGACAAAACCTCCAGAACCATTTCCGACGACGAGTGGTCGGACGTCATCAACGTCAATCTGAGCGGCACGTACCACTGCACATCGGCGGCTCTGCCTTCGATGATCAAACACCTGTTCGGCCGCATTATCAACATCAGCTCGTTTTTGGGGCAGCCCGGGAAGTTCGGCCCGGGGACTCACGTAGCGGGCCACGGTGGCATTCTGGCGTTTACCAAAACTTTGGCGCAGGAGACGGCGAAGTACAACATAACGGCCAACGCGATTGCTCCGGGCTTCATCTGTACCGAAAGTCTGGCCGAGATCCCGGCCCATGTCCTGGAGCAGATTCGCCTGAAAATACCTCTGCAGCGATTCGCTCAACCCGTTGAGGTCGCGAAGGCCGCCGCGTTTCTTGTGACGGAGGGCGACTATATCACGGGGCAGCAGTTGAATATCAACGGTGGTCTTTATATGTAGAGTAGTGCGGCAGACGCCTGCTCCGCAGGTGGGCAGACCACGAACAGCGATGGTCTGCCCCTACGGTGAAACTAGTCCGAGCGCTTTGCGAGCCACGTATCGATGTGCGGCCAGGTGCGCTTGTGGGCGGCGCTCCCTGCCATGATCCCGATGTGCCCGCCGGGGATCCGGAACACTTCTTTATCCGGGCTACCTATCTTGCTCATCAAGTTCTCCGACTGGCAAGGTGGCGATATATGATCGCCCTCGGCAATCACGTTCATGATGTTCGCCCGAATGTTATTCACATCCACGCGCTCACCACGAATCATGAGTTTCCCTTCCGCGAGCCGGTTGTTCTGATACAGGTCGACGATCAACTGGCGGAACGTTGCGCCGGCCATCGGGACATTGTCGGTAACCCATGTGGCCATCGCGTGCCAGGCGTCTACAATCTGCGGGTTATCGAGATTGTCCCAGAGCCGGAGGTAATTCGAGATGTAATTCTCCACCGGCTTGAGTGCCTTCGCGCCATAATCGATCATTCCAGCCGGCATGTTACCGAATGCGGCCAGAACCTTGTCCACGTTGAAGTAACGCTCGTCCGTCCACTTCGCAAACGTGATCGCCTCCTTGTTGGCAAAGTCCAGCGGCGCGGTCAACAGGACCATGTTCCGCAACCCGTCGTTGGGCCTGAGCGAAGCGTAAATCGTCGTCAGAATGGCGCCGATGCACCATCCTGCCATACTGAACTCCTCGCTGCCCGAGACCGACTTTACCTTCCGTATCGCGCGGGGAAGGTAGTCGAGCGTGTAGTCGTCGAATTTGAGGTTCCGGTCCTCGAGACCGGGCGAGCCCCAATCGAGCAGATAGATGTCGTAACCCTGCGCCAACATATACTCGACGAAACTATGTCCGGGCCGGAGGTCGAAAATATACGGCCGGTTCATCAGGGCGAAAACCAGGAAGAGCGGTATGCGATGCCGTTTCTCTTCAGGCAAAACGGGGATATAGCGATAGAGTTTGGCCTTGTTCAACGCCCAAATCATCTGTTTGGGCGTCTGTGCGATCGGAGCTCGCGTAGTCAGAACTTTGTTCAACGTCCGGAGTTTTTCTTCCATCTGAAGGAAATCCGGCGGTGTCATGCATGAAGCGGCCATGCTTACTTACCTCCTTGCTTTCGCGCCCGGCTGTCCAGTTTGGCATCCAGGTCATCCAGCCGCATTTCGATATTGGTCATGCGGTCCGCCAGGCTCTCAAAATCCTCGCGCGTGGGTAGTTGCATCTGTTGCAATGCCTGGACCATCGATTTTGCCATGGCCTCACGAAAAGGTCCCGACGCAGTGAGATACGCATCCAGCATAGCTCCCGTCGTCTGGGCGTACGCTTCAGTATTCACAGCCTCGATCATGCCCTTGGACCAGAAGTCCAGACTCGAGTCCCGTAATTTCTTCCAGGCTTCCAGCGGGTCGGCAGACTTGGTTTCAGGCTGTTCGCCCTTTGTATCGTTCTTGTTTTCCGTGCCGTTATTCATCTTAGGACCTCACAACCAAATACTTGCAGCAGGCCGGAACGACGCTTCCGTCCGAGGGAATGCCCTCGAGTGACGCTGAGGCGGTCGGGGCGCCGTCCGGCCTGAATCAATGCGCTCGCTCGTCAGGCACTCGCCGCCTTGTGCGTCGCGGCCGCGGCCGCAGCCTTAATGGGCTTCGCGGCAATATCAATCATTTCTTTCTGCGCCTCGATTACCACATCCAAACTCTTGCGGATCGACTCTGCCGCCGCCGTTGCGGGCGTCGTATCCACCATTCCGAACTGGCGCTTCACGCGATCGATCACCAGGGCATTTTGCCGTGCAGCAAAATCCAATACTACTTTCTCTGCGGCTACCAGCCTGTCAGTCGACTTGTGAACCATCTCGCCGATACTGGCGCTGGCTTTCGCGGCCCCATCAGCGCGCTCCTTCGACATATCCATAACCAGAGCGCTTTGCTCAACAGCCAAATCCACCAGGCCCTTCTGGGCCTCTACGAATTTCTCGATTCCCTGCACCGCCAGATCAAATAATGCAGTACCCGGTGCGGAGGGCTCTTTATAAGCCTTGTTCCAGGTATTCTGAAAATCTGCGTTGTGCCGTACGATCTGATCGAGGGCAGTCTTTTGAATTTCAGCAAACCGGACCATTCCGTTATGGAACAGGCTCGCGAATGCTGCGGCAGGAGACATCTCCGGGGCCTCCGGTTTCGCATTTACCGGACTTCCAGGAGGAGCTTCCGTTGACTTTGCATTGGTGTTCATGTTTAGCTCCTAAGTTAGCGATATGAATCGGTAACCTTCTTTGCTGCACTGCAGCAATTTCATTGTGCGTCCGATGGTCGCCGCTGTCAAGGGAAAAGTCATGAACCCGCAGAAAGTCATAATTAAAAAGTACGAAAACCGACGTTTATACGACACCACCAACAGCCGGTATGTCAATCTCGACGAAGTGGCGGATATGTTGCGCCGGGGCATCGAGGTGCAGGCGATCGATGCCGCCAGCGGCGAGGACATCACCCGGTTGATCCTGACGCAGATCATCGTGGATGGGGCCAAAGACCGCGATTCCGGCTTGCCCCTGGATATCCTGCGCCAGATGGTCGTCGCTAGTGGCCGGGCCAGCCAGGAGACGCTTCTGCGGAGCGCCCGCTCGATGCTGGAGATGTACCAGAATGCGTATGGTGCGTTCTCGCCGGCCATGACGCCGTTCGATTTCATGCAGATGATGATGAGACCGGGGGCGCGTCCGGCCAGTGCTCCGGCGGCGCAAGAACCGGCCTCGCCGGCCGCAAGCCAGGATGATTCGCAGGTGACCGAACTGCGCCAGCGCATCGATGAATTGGAACGAATCGTGGCCAGTGTTGCCCCCAAAGGCCGGAAGCGCGCGGGGACGAAGAAAAAATCCAAGTGAGACACTGAGCCGCGGCCGTGACGGAGCGGTTAGATTATCGAATTTTGCAACGACCTCTGAAGTCTGTATTACGGGAAATGATTATGCGTCTCGTGTATAGTGACACCGGATCCGGACCGCCGCTGATCCTCCTGCATGGCATGTTCGGCGACCATCTCGACTGGGCGCCGGTAATCGGCCCGCTTTCGCTGACGTATCGCGTGATCGCCACGGATCTGCCGGGATTCGGCGATTCCGCGAAACCGGATAAGGTCTACGATCGCAATTTGTTTGTCGCGGCACTCGATCAGTCATTCAAGCAGTGCGGCTTCGACACCGCCATGCTCGCCGGCAATTCCTTCGGCGGCCAGATCGCCATGCTCTATGCGCTGGAGCGTCCCGGGCGCGTCAACGGTCTGGTGTTGGTCGATCCCGGCGGATTGTACCAATACTCCGCGGTGGAACGCGCGGCCACTCTCGCACGCATGCCTGGTAGCTGGCTGCGATCGGTGAACGGAAGCGTCTTCCGGATGCTGTTCGAGCCGCTGTTTGTCATGAAAACCGCCGATACCAAAGCCTACCTCCGGAAGCAGGCGGCGAAACCCGGACGGTCGGATTGGCCGCTGATGGCGAACGCCGCGAGACGAGCCATCAAACTCCACACGGAACTATGTTTCCTCAAAGACCTGGGCCATTTCACTTGTCCGGTGCTGATCCTGTGGGGCAGGTCTGATCGGGTGGTGCCCGTCGCACAAGGACGCGACGCGGTGGGACAGTTCGTCCAGGCGCGGCTGATTGAAATCCCGAATTGCGGGCATCTTCCGCAAATCGAACAGCCGGCGCGGGTGGTCAAGGCCATTCGCCGGATGGCATAAATTGTAACGAAACGCACCGCAGCTTATTGACACGTTCGATCACGGCGAATACATTTAAAAAAACGATCGTTCGTTTTTAAAACGCTGTCGTGGTAACTGTGGGGCAGCCAATCCTGGCTGCAGCCGGCCGTGGCTTGGTGCGAGGATTCATTCGCAGGCGGAAAGAGCCGCCTGAAGGGCGGCTGCGGCCAAGATTGACCGCCCCACAATTTTTACGCACCAAAAAAACGGCTGCTCCGCAGGCGGCAGACCATGCCTAAACTGAAGCGCCGGGATATAGAGCGCAACAAGGCCAAAATCGAGAAGGCCGCACTCCGGGTGTTCACCCGGCAGGGCTACCACGGAACTTCGATGAGAGAGATCTCCGGGGTTTCAGGCGTCTCGTTGGGAAACATATACAACTACTACCCCACCAAGGAAGATCTGTTTCAACGGATTGTCGAACGGTACGAAGCCAAAATGGAGCCGTTGCGGAAGTCCGCGATGGGAGCGATTGAAAGTACGTTTACGGTTGCCGGGCTCGAGCAACTCGCCGAGGAGATTCGGAAGCTCGTTTACGGGAATCCGGATTACTGGCGTCTGATGTATATAGACGTCGTCGAGTTCGGCAACCTCCATTTCGCGCACAGTTTCCGGCGCCTCGCGTCGAATATGGAAGAGCGGTTGGGCGACCGGCTTCGCGAAGCCACGCGTGCGGGGGAATGGAACGGTGTCGATCCGGCGCTCGCGTTTACCGCCATTTATCTGCAATTCTTCACCTACTTCCTGGTGGAAAAACTATTCGGAGGGCGCCAGCACCTGGGAGTACCCGATCCTGTTGCAGTGCAGCAATTGATCAGCATAATGACGGAAGGTATTTGGCGGAAACCGCCCCCGCCTGTGGAGGCTGAGGCGACCAGGCGGTCGCGCCCAGAGGGCCCCCAGGACGAGGCCGTCCGCCCCACCTATGAAGAGCATTGACTGGCTCGCGAAACACGCGCTCTATACTCCGGACCGGACCGCTCTGGTCGAGGTCGCGACAGGGCAGAAGTGGACTTACTCCCGGTTTAACGACGCGGCATGCTGCGCGGCAGGCCTTCTGCGGGCGCGCGGCGTGATGGCCGGCAACCGCGTGGCCGTACTGTCGCTCAATTGCGCCGGGATGCTCTTCACCTTGTTCGCCTGCCAGAAGCTCGGCGCCATCTTTTTGCCGCTGAACTTCCGGCTGCCAGTCGCGGAACTGCGGCCGATCATCGAAGAAGCCGCTCCCGCGCTATTGCTCTTTCATGAAGACTTCCAGGGCGTGGCGAAAGAGTTAGGATTGCCGTCCTGGAACATTCGATGCATAACGGAATCCGCCCCGGATCGTAGCTTCGAACCGGTGGATTGGAACGAGCCGCAGATGATCATCTACACGTCGGGGACCACAGGGCGCGCGAAGGGCGCAATGCTCTCGCACCGCATGAATCTGTGGAACGCCATCAATTTTTCCGTCCGCGATCTCTGGCCCACCGATACCGTACTCGTGCACTCGCCGATGTTTTATACGGGCGGACTGAACGTGGTGACGCTGCCCATCTTTTTCCTCGGCGGAAGATTGATTCTGATGCAGGGCTGGCATGCGGATGAGGCCCTTGAGGTGATCCAGCGTGAAAGCGTCAGCGTGTTCTTCGCGGTGCCGACGCAGTTTCTGATGATGACCGAGTCGCCTTTATGGCACGCAGCGGATCTCTCGAGCTTGCGCTATGTGATCAGCGGCGGAGCACCGATGCCGGCCACACTGATCGATAAGATTCTGGAACGCGGCCTGCGCTACAAGCAGGGATTCGGCTTGACCGAGGCCGGCGTGAACTGTTTTGCGCTGGAAGCGCGCGACGCGCGGCGGAAGCTCGGATCGATCGGTTTTCCGAATTTCAGCATTGAAGCGCGGATTGTCGCTTACGAAGGCGATGAAGAAGCACATGACGTGCCACGCGGCGCAGTGGGTGAACTGCTGTTGCGCACGCCGGCGATGATCGACGGCTATTGGAAGTATCCGGAAGCGACCGCTTCTGCATTGCGCGATGGCTGGTTCTATTCGGGAGACCTGGCGCGGCAGGATGAGGAAGGCTACTTCTTCATCGCCGGGCGCAAGAAAGATATGTTCATCTCGGGCGGCGAGAATGTCTACCCTGCCGAGATTGAGAATCTGTTGAGCACCCACCAGAAGATTGCGGACGTCGCGGTGACGGGCGTGCCGCACCCGAAGTGGGGCGAAGTGGGATGCGCCGCCGTGGTATTGAGAGCGGGGGCAACGGCTGAAGAGTCCGAATTACAAGAGTTTCTCCGGGGCAAACTGGCGAAGTACAAGATCCCGAAATCGGTGATGTTCCTGCCGGCGCTGCCACGCACGCACTCGGGGAAGGTCCGGAAACAGGATATCCGGATGATGGCCATCGAAAGAGCGGCCAGGGAAGGAAAAGAGCCATGATCGAAACAGGATTGAAGGGAAAAGTAGTGGTAGTCACGGGAGCCGCGGCGGGCATCGGCCGCTGTACCGCGTTGCGATTCGGGCAGGAAGGCTGCCGGGTCGCCCTGTGGGACGTCAACCACAACGGTGTCGACGCGTTGACCGCCGACATTGAACAAGCGGGAGGCGAGGCGGACTTCGCGGTGGTCAATGTCGCGGATACGGCTAGCGTAAAGGCTGCCGTCGACCAGACCGTCGCGCGATGGGGCACGATCAACGTCCTGATCAATAACGCCGGCATCACCCGCGACGCTCAGTTGATTAAGTACAAGGACGGCGCGCTGACGGGCATGATGTCGGATGAGGCGTTCGATTCGGTCATCGCAGTGAACCAACGTGGAGTGTTCGTCTGCACCCGGGCCGTGGCGCCGGTGATGATCGCGGCCGGAGGCGGCGTGATCCTCAATGCGTCCAGCGTCGTTGGGCTATACGGGAACTTTGGCCAGACCAACTATGTCTCGACCAAAGCCGCGGTTATCGGCATGACCCGGACGTGGTCGCGGGAACTTGGCAAATACAAGATCCGGGTGAACGCGGTGACGCCGGGATTTATCGGGACCGAGATGGTCAAGGCCATGCCTGAAAAGGTCTTGCAGAATATGCGCGATCATACGCCGCTGGGCCGCATCGGCGAGACCACCGATATCGCCAATGCGTATGTCTGGCTGGCCTCGGACGCCGCATCGTTCGTCCATGGAGCGGTCATTTCGGTGGATGGCGGTATCGTCCTGGGCACCTAGTATATTTTCCAGGTAGCGACATTTGTAGGAGTTCTGGCAGTATACTCCGGGTAGCATCTCGTACCCTTTCCAGATCCCGCCGGGTCGATTTGGACGGCAGCGCTCCTGAAGAGTCGGTGACACGATTTTCTTATTGGTGTCTGAGAGGCCACAAGTGCCTCACGCTCGACTCGGAGGAGGGCCATGTTCGCGAACTTCAATCCTAGGACAAATCGGCTCCTGGCCAAACTGGGACAGCATGATTATGACGCGTTGATGCTGTATGCCAAGATCGTTCCCCTGAAATTCAGCAGACGGTTAATGAACCAGAACGAGCCCGTCAGCGCCGTGTATTTTCCGTTAAACTCCATGATTTCCTTACTGGTCACGGCCACGGCCGGACCTCCGGTCGAGATGGCCACCATTGGCAGGGAGGGCGTCCTTGGCGCACCGGAGATTCTCCGTGGACAAGGCGCGATGGGCTTGAACGTGGTCCAGATCCCTGGTGTCGCGGTGCAGATCGACGGCGATTTGTTTCGAAGAATAGTAAGTGGCCGCCCTCTCGTGCAGGAACTATTCGAGCAGCATCTGTACGCACTGCTGCGTCAAATACTATACGGAGCCGCCTGTAACCGCCTCCACAGCATGAAAGAGCGCTGCGCGAGGTGGCTCCTGATGACTCACGACCGGGCCGGCCAGGACACTTTTCCGATTACGCAGGAGTTTCTCTCTCATATGCTTGGCGTGCGGAGAGCCACGGTGAACGAGGCAACGGGTCTGTTGAAGAAGGCTGGATTGGTCCAATACGCGCGAGGGAAGCTCACCATCATCGATCGTCCCGGTTTGGAATCGGCTGCCTGTGGCTGCTATCACGCCACCATTGAGGTATACGATTCGCTATTTCGCGAAGCCCCACACTAACGGTCTGATGCAAGTCAGATCTTAACAAATGTGACAAGATCTCGGCGTTCCGAAGTATCTCCAGCGCGCGAGAGCAGGCGGAAAGCCTACTCCACAACGAGGAATCAATCAGCCGAGAATTTTCTTTTGCAGACCCGCGGGGTCGAACCCGGTGGCGCGGTAGATCTCGCCGGGTTTGCCGGACCGCGAGAAGCGATCGATGCCGAAGACCCGCGTCTCAAAATCGGCGGGCAGCAGGAACGGATACAGGAAGCCGGGCCAGCCGTTGTGGAGGGCAACGACGTATTGGCGCTCGTCGTCAGCGAGGATCTCCCTGGCCTTCGCGGGATCGTCCCGACGGAATTCTTCGTAGAGTTGGGGCGAAGTGACAGCTATGATCTTCACGTCGAGGCGCTCTTCGATCTCCGGGAGAATCTCGATGATATTCGCCAGGACCTGACCGCCGCTGATGACCAGCACCTTTCGGGGCTTGCCATCTTGGCGGAACGGCTTGAAGACATAGGCGCCGTTGACGGCCTCACGCGCGGGGGGAACACCGTTACCGCGCTGCAAGACCGGGACTCCGGGGCGGACGACGGAAAACACCACGGGCTCGCCGCGGCGGGCGGCGAGGAAGAGCATCTCGATCGCTTCGTTGGCGTCGAGCGGTTTGTAGACTTTGATGCCGGGATAGGCGGTGAAGAGGGACATCCAGAAGAGGCCGTGATGGGTGGGTCCATCTTCGCCGGTCTCCGGGCCGTCGTGGGCGGCGAGCATGATGAAGAAGGCGCGCGCGTCAGGGTTGACTTCATTATTGATGAGCGTCATGCGCACGGAATTCGCCATCATACAAGTGAAGACCCCGTAGGTGGCGAAGGCGCTGAACGGGCGGAACCCGCCGGGGAGGACGTCCTGCGCGATGGCGCACGACATCATGGCCATGTTCTGTTCGGCGATGCCGAAGCGGATGCCGCGGCCGAGGGGGTTGCGCGGAGTCATTACGCCATAGACGTTTTCGGCTTTGCCGGTGAGGATGGACTTCATCAGGTCGCCTGCGCCGACATAGAAGAAGGCGCTATTCTTCATGGCCCAGGCGAACCAGGCCTCGGTCGCTTTGCGGGTAGGGACGGAGTCGCCCTCGCGGAAAACGAGCTCGGGAGGCAGAATCTCGGGGCGAGTGAACCCGCGGTAATCGGCCATGGGCCGGCCGGCCAGCGCGATTCGCATCCGGCTGACGAGGTCGATTTCGTCCGGGATCAGGGCAGCGGCGGCATCCAGCCGGGACGCGAGATAGTCGCACTCGGGAGGGCCCAGCGCGGCGGTGACGAGCGAGATATCGCTGTCAGGGTCGCCGGCGACGGGGAAGCCGAGATCGTACATTGCCTGCACGTATTCATCGTGCGGGAGCGGAGTGCCGTGGGAATCGGCGGTGTCCTGGAGGCGGCCATAGTGCAGTCCCTTGGTGGTATGGCAGATGACGACGGTGGGCCGTCCCTCGCTCGAGGGAGGCCCGAAGCCGGAAGCGGCGAGCCGGTAGGCGTAGGCGAGTTCACGGATATTGTGGCCATCCACCTCGATGACGTTCCAGCCCTGACTGAACCAGTGGCTGAGATAGGGTTCAGGAAGCGCTTCAACGATGGGGCCATCGATGCCAAAGGCGTTGAAGTCGAGAGTGACGATCAGGTTGTCGACGCCCAGCGTAGAGGCGAGATTGCGGGCTTCGTAACTCATGCCCTCCTCGGTCTCGGCGTCGCCGCCGATGACGAAAGACCGGGTCGGGAGACCGCAGGAACGATGCAGGACAGCGAAGCCGAGGCCGGCGGAGAAGCCATGGCCGGAGGAGCCGGTGGAAGTGTCGGCGAAGGCGTATTCGGATTCCACGTGTCCGCTGGGACCTCCCCAACGACGGAAGCGGGCGAGTTGTTCCGGGAGAACGGCGTAACCGGCGTCCCGGCCGGCGAGGATGAAGCCTTTGCGGCGCAAGGTTTCGTAGATGAGTGCGAGGGTCGCGTGAAAGAGTGGCGAGCAGTGGCCCGCGGACCATACGACACGGCTCCGGCCGGGGTGCTTGGGACGGCGGGCGTCGAACCCGAGAATCCCGCTGGATAAAAGGGTGAGCACCTGCTCGACCTTGGACGAAGATCCGCCCGGATGGCCGGATTGCGCGGCCTCTACCGCGGCGAACAAATAGCCGCGAACGACACGGCAGAGTCTGGCGATTTTCGGCTCGTCGATTTCACGCAGCGGATCGAGCGACAGGCCTTTGAGGTTGAGGTAAGCTCCTCCCTCGCCACGGTAATGGAAACGGGAAGGCTCAAACAGCGCGAGCGCGTCGCGTCCATCCTTGTCTAATACATTGCATACGGCAGCGGCGACTGACATGGTCCGACCTCTACAACCGTATTCTATATCCGTTTATCTCTTATTGCCCTCTGCATTTCCTCACAGGCCCGTGCCCCGGCGATCGGTAGAGGGACGCCCGGTCATAAACGCTGGCGTTTTTTGGGTCAGGCCGCCACACCGGAAGCGCCATCGAGTGGCCGTACGGCAATCGGATCCCGGAGAACCATTCGCGGGCGCGCTCGACGCTCCGGCAGTCCTGCACCATACGTTCCGCGAGGGCGAGCCAGCACGCGGGACAGTTTTAGCGCGAGAGCCGTGATGGCTAGCAGCACGGCAACACGAATGCAGAATTGAAAAATCATGTCAAATTGATCTATCGCCATAAGGCTACTCCATTAAGAACGTTCGTAGAATCAGATTGCTTACAATTCGATCCTAAGACGGTCCGATTCCGTAGACAGGTACCCATGAGAATACACGGCTCAAGTGCGCCTGCGACTCGCCCATGAGTACCAGGACTGGTGGTAGCCCGACAGGCGAAGTCTCTCCGGAGCGCGAGTGCAGGCGAAAACGCCTACTCCACAACGAAGAATCAACTTTGGCGTGGGTCGACCCTGCCCGAAGCTGCTAGTACTACTGTGTTAGAAAAGGATTCTTGCTTGATACTTGGGGGCGGTCAATCTTCGCCGCAGCCGCTTTTCAAGCGGCTCTTGCCCGCGGGCGCAAACCTTCAGTTGAGGCCAAAGCCGGCTGAAAGCCGGCCGCGGATTTTGGCCATTTGAATTTCAACTTCTTGCGAGGCAGCGGGCACTTGTAATGGCGAAAGCTCGTTTCTCCGGCTTCGTCTCGAATGGTCGGGCGAGAGGCAAAGCCGCAGAAACAGCCGCAACCCGGGCCGCTTCGCACACTAAAGCCTGTCGCTTGGGCGACAAAGGGCGACCTGGGGGTCGCTTGCGGACGTGGGCGTCCGCCCCACAATAGGCCAAAGCCAAAGCCGGCTGAAAGCCGGCCGCGGCCAGGATTGACTGCCCCACTTTTCTAACACAGCGCTGCCAGCGCTAAGAATGCCCGGCCATCCAACCGGGTCGGATGGCAGGGCATTTTCGCCGTGTGTCTGCAGTCGCAGATTGCAGTTACTCCCCGGTCAGGAAGAACTGTTTGGTGACCTGTTGCCACTTGACCTCGGGCATCCCGGCCAGAAGATCGCGTGCCGGTTCGCCGCCGTCCGCAGCCGTCGCGTAGGCTGCCGCGGGCTGCATGGCATAGAGTTGTTCGACTGCGCCGCGCATCCAGCTCCGGACCAGGTTCTTGGGGATCAGATTCCGCGTGGTGCTCTCTTCATCGGGCACATTCACAGTCATGAGCCATCCGCGGCCGTAAGGATCGTCGCGCAGGAGTTTCGGGTTCCGGACCACTTCCTGGTTGACTTCAATGACCTCGCCCTCAATCGGAGATACCATTTCCGCGGTCTCGCCGTTGCGATGCAGGGTGAATGCCTTTTGCCCTTGCCGAACCCATTGGCCAGGTTTCGGGAGTTCGATTTGGCTGATGTCTCCAGCGAGAGCTGCGGCAAATTCGTCGACTCCGGCGCGTGCAATGTTGCACCTTTCGCGTTGTAACCACGCGTGCCCTGCGTGATAACGGAGGTTGTCCGGGGCAAGAAAACCAGCGATTCTAGCGATATGGGACACCGGCGCAGGCTCACCGGCCGGCGCAACCACGGGTGCTTTCCCTCGATGAAGGAACCAATCTAAAGCTACGAATCCGAAGAACGTTACCAACACTAGAATGACTGTCATTTTCCTACCTTCCTTTCGCTTTCTATTAGGGCAGGTGGAATGCCAAGTCGTTAACCCTTGCAGCTTGATAGGCTTGCGGAAAACACCACAATTTCCCGATGCGGAGGTTCTCTACAGTTCTCCGGGGGATATTCTGACAATTGCCTACAACTTGCGGCAAATGCAGGAGGTTGGATCGACACGTTGAAATTCACCACATATGCGGCGAAGTTCAACATAGCGGGCTAAGTGATTGATTCCCAGCACAAACCCCTATTCCCTCACTTTCGGGAATGGGAAATGGGAGCGTACGGCGAGTACCAGGTCGTGATCTCCGCTCTTTGTCCCGCTATAGAATCCAACCGTTGCATTTAGCCGGATGAAGAACGCATCCCCCACGCTCGCCGGGTAGCGGCCTTCGTTGCCGTCCGCGCCGCCGCCCGCCACCATGTCGCCATGTCCTCTGAGGATGAAGTAAATCTCCTCTTCCATCTCGTGGTGGTGGGGTATGTTGGTCCCACCCGGGGCGAAATCCATGATGAAGAGGCTTACCATCTGGTTGGCTGCGGCCAGTTTGTCGCGCGTGCTGGCGGTGGTACCCATCAATAGTTTAAACAGCGCGGTCGGGCCGTGCCCCTGGACCGGCACAAGCGGCACATCGGCGGTATTGGCCAGCATGAGCTTGGGGGTCGCAGCCAGCCTGGCGCCCGAAGGAATCCTGAAGCCCATCACCAGCAGCCTGACGGGCTGATCGGCTGTGCCCGCCATCCCATGCTTGACGCCGACCGGAAGATACATAAAGTCGTCTTTCCTGACCATGACCTTCTGGTCGTCGTATAGCAGGGTCCCCGAGCCCTCGAGAATGAAATAGATCTGCTCCTCGGCGGGATAGCTCACCACCGCGCTGGTCCCGCCGGCAGCCACGGTCAACTCACCGTAGCGCGCAATCCCTTTGAGTTGCCTGGCCTGGGAATCGCCCACTCCGAAAGCAGGCCGGTAGGAAGCGCCTTTGCCACCGGCCGTCAGGTCATCCGGTTGTGGCTGGATGTCTGGAATGCGACGCCTCAAGAACGTCGGGTCAGCCGCAAACAAGCCGCATGCGGCCAAAGCGATCGCGATCAGTCTATGCGAGCGGGACATAAATTCTCCTGGCGTTATTCGTAGGTAACGCAGTTGCACCACTTACCTGTTTCGTCATAATGAGGCCAGGGGCCGCCCAGGCGGAATCCCGACACGATCGGATCGTCAAACATCGTTGTCGGCTCAAAGTATCCGGGCCGCCGGAGGTGCTCCTTCACTACCTGATCGTTCAGTTCCAGTCCGAGCCCGGGCTTATCGGGAACCGTCACATAGCCCTTGTCGATGATCGGCTTGGGAACGCCGGTCACCAGGTCCTGCCACCAAGGCATATCCAGCGCGTGGTTCTCCATCGCCAGGAAGTTGTTGCCGAACGTTGCGGCGCAATGGTAACCCGCGAAGCCACCGATAGGCGAGCCGGCATGGTGCATGGCCACCTGGATACCCTTCATCTCGGCGTAGTCGGCGATCTTCTTAGTTTCCAGCAGCCCGCCGGAGCTTTCAATGTCAGGATGAATCACGTCAACCGCATGATTATCAAGTAGCGGCTGGAAGCCTTCTTCGAGCCCGAAGATGTCTTCGCCGGTATTGGTAGGTGTCGTGGTGGCCTCGGTGATCGCCTTATATCCCCGCCAGTTCTGCCACGGGAAATGATGGCCCTCCCGGATCTGCAGAAGATCCTCGGCCCAGGCCAACTGGTAGGGTTCGAAGGCCTTGGCGTAGCGGATGGAATCCTGCACGTTCAGTGGCCCGAAATGGTCGGCGGCCAGCGGAGCCGACCAGCCGATCACGTCACGGATGGCTGCAATGAATTCGCACAGGTACCCCAGGCCTTTGTCGGTCGCCACGCCGCGGTCATTGACGGCGTTCGGCCGGCCGGCCACCAATTCCGTGTGCAGATCCATTTTAAAGAACGTGATACCCATTTCCTTGCGCTTCCGCATCCGCTCCGCGTAGACCTTCGGGTCTTTATGATCCGTCGTGTCGGCATAGATGCGAATACGGTCGTGTCTTTTCTCTCCGATCAAACGGTAGGCCGGAACGCCATACACCTTGCCCGCGATATCGTGTAGCGCCATGTCCACCGCGCTGAACCCGCCGCTCATGCGCCCGGAACCGGTAAACGGGCGCACCGTTCTGAGGATGCCCTCAATGTCCAGGGGACTGCGGCCCAGCAGATACGGCTTAAGCACCAGGGCGATGCCTTCTACCCCGGCGTCGCGCACTTCTCCCAGTCCGTAGACATCCTGGTTGGTGTAGATTTTGATCAGCGGATAGTCGTAATTCGCGGCCACGCGGCACGCGCGCATGTCCGTAATCTTCAGCCCGCTTGGGGCTGAGTTGCGATTCACCCTTTCCTGTGCGCTCACCGATCCTTCGGTCGCCTTGAACAGGGGACCAATTACAGCCGCGACGGCGGCACTACGAAACATTGCCCGGCGGGTCAACGCTGACTTCCGCTCCTTGCTCATAACCGTAGTCTCCTCATTCTGCAGCCCTGGGTTCCAGGCTGAAATCCAACCCGTTTCTCAGGCATCGAGCAACAAGTACACTCTGGAAGTTCGAGGTCGGAGCGCTCCGGTTGGAGTTAAGCAGTTCTCCACGGCGGGAGCCAACTTGTAGAACGTCTGCGCAGCGGCGAACGCGCAAGTTCTTGTTAGGACTAAAGGCTCATGCTATAAGATGAAGCCGGTCGAGTCAACCGCCATCTTCCGGAATTGGCCGCCGCATACGTCGACCAACGCGCGTAGCGGCCCGTTCGGCTATAATTGCAAAAAATCGCCGGCCGATCCGCCGACGGAGGAGACCAGAAATGCAAATTCGATTGACACGATTTCGTGCCCTGACGCTGGCTGTCCTGGCACTCGGAATGAACCTGCGCGCGGAAGACCCCGCCGCACCTAAGAAGAAGGCAACAGCCGAAGCTCCCAAAGCCCAACCCGCACCGAAGGCAGTTTCGCCTACGCCTAAAGTTGTGTTCAGCACCGCACTTTCAGAAACGCTGGCCACCAACCTCACCATCGCGCCCGGCACCGATCAATTCATCTATTCGAAACTTGATTTCTCCGGCGTGGACATGGTTTACGTCGGCTTCTATGGGGCATCCAATCAGGACTTCAGCAAAACCAACTACGTCAGCTGGTGGGCCATCCCGAACAGCACGCAATATAGCGCCGCGCAGTTCTGGGCCGGCAGCAGTTGGGGTTATCTCAATACCGGCAGCGTCCAGCTCAATCCTTTTGGAAACCAACTGGCGATTGATTTTCAAAATAACGGCACCAGCCCCGTGACTTACACTCAAGTAACGGTTTGGGCAAACGCGCGGTAGCCTGAATTCCGGCGAGTCATCCACTTCGGGCCAGCCTGTGGCACTTTGACGCCGGCCAAAGGCTACTCCACAAGCTTGCCAGCAGTCGATTCTTCGTTGTGGAGTAGGCATTTCGCCTGCTGTCCCGCGTTGGAGACACCTCCGCCACAGGCTGCCAATCTAAGCGAAGTGGCGTTCACTTAAAAGGCCGGCTGCCGGCAGGATGATCACTGCCACGTGATCCACATCGGACTTACCCACACCAGTTGACCGTCTTCCTGCTCGCCTCGCACGTAGTAGTACGACGTCTTGCCCTTCACCGCCGCATCATCCCGCCACATGAACGACACTTGCGTGGTGTTCGGCTCGATCGAGTAGACGTAGGTGTTTTCCTTGACGATGTGCACCTTGGCGAACGGTCCCGTGCCGATCAGCTTGACCGATATCGATGGCGCGGCGGTCACCGAAAACTCTTCGCCCATCATGTGCGGGCCGCAACGCACCTCGGCCAGTATGTTATCGGTGGCGCCATACACGCGCCGCTTGCGGAAGGCTTCCATAATTCCTTCGCGGGTCGGCGAGGTCACCCACAGGTTGCAGTACGACATATGCGTCGAGATGTGGTCGCTCGATGCCTCGAATGCCAGCCGGTAGCCCTTCTGCAGAGCCAGCGAGACAAAGCCCTGGGGACGCCATCCGCCGATGGAATCCTGCTCGCTATTGGACCGTGGAGCACCCGGCATTTCGTAATTCTGCCGGTAGCCCTGGTAGATCTCGACCACCGGTTCCACCTGCGGATCGTTGTCGCGCCAGTCCGTTCCCATGTTGGTGCCGGAGGTGTGCGATGCGACGATGCCGCCGAAGTCCTTCAGGTACCGGTACAGCATCTGGGTATCGGGCGCGGGCGCCGGCGCCGAGTCGTCGGCCATCTTCGCCAGCCGTGGCAAGGGCCGGATGCCGCGCTTCGCGAGCACTACATTGCGATGCCCTTCAGGATAATTCACGCTGCGTTCATAGGCGAACATCGGAACAAACTTATTGCCCAGGTGATAGGCATCGCTCAGCTTCTGATTGAGCCACCAGAAGTATTCATGGCCGTTGCCGTTGTCATGATCGCAGCAGCCGACCCAATCCATGTACGCCGCGTCGATCATGTAGCGATAGGCATCGATCAGCGGTCCATCGTTGCGGCCGTCTCCCGAGATCTCGGTGTGGCGATGGAATTCTCCGCGCATCATGCGAAGCGTTTCGTTCCCCGCCTTCATCTTGTAATTTCGCATGAGCGCCACCTGATCCAACTCCGGCTTGACCACCGTGTCCGGCGCGGCGGGATGTTCCTGCGGGAGCGCCTTCAGCGATGGCGTCGCGGCTTGCGAAACCTCCACGCGCAGGTCGGCGGCATAGATATCGCTGTTGACACCGGCGGCGCTGCGAGCGTTGCCGGTCTGCTCAGACTGCCGGTGATCCATCGCCGACACAATCATCAGATGCCCGGGATCGAGTGCCGCGAGCGCGGGGCGTCCATCCAGCAGACCGTCGGTGCGCGGCACGAACAGCGGACCATTCCAGCGCGCTCCGTCGAAATACACGACGTTTTCGAACCAGACCGAACCAACCGGCGAGATCCACGAGCCGCCCGGGACGCGAAACGCGAGGAAGATCGTGCCGGCGGGATCGACCGTCAGCCGCGGGAAACTGTTCTGTGCGAGTGGCGGCGGCAGAGCGGCCTGGTTGGGACGCCGGTTCTTTGCGATCTCGGGATTCGGCTGCTTAAGCGACTCCGGGCCGCGCGTCGGGACCTGATCCGCCTGACGCCTTCTGGCCAGTCCCTGCATGGCTTGCGGCGGTAACGGCAGCTTGTCTTCCAGGCTATCGACGGTCGAGAAAGCGTTCGGGCCGTCAAAACATTTCACCTGGATATTGTGCCCCTGATAAAGAGCGATTCCGGTGGTCTGATAAGCGCCGTAATCCTTGCCCCAACGTGCATCCGAAGTCTCATAAGCGACCCACAGGCGGTTCGCCGCATCGAACACGATGGAACTGCGCGCTTCAAAATTCGTGCTCGCGGCAACGGCTACCGGCGCGTCCATACCGATACGCGGGGCGCGCGAAAGATCCGCCCGCACACGACGGAAGTATACGTCGTAATCGCCCTTGTCGTAGGTGTCCCAGGCAATCGCGACGTCCCCATTGGGAGCGGCGGCAATGGAGGGATCCCAGTCGCTGCGGGGCGAGAAAGAAATCCGTGTCTCTTTGACGAAGTTGTCGCCGCTCTGCACCGCGGCCAGAATATCGAGATTGTCGTTGCGGTAGGCCTGCCACGCGATCCAGACTCGTCCCCTGGAGTCAGTGGCCGCGACCGGATTCAGATCCTGTCCGGGATCTGTCGTAAGGCGCATCTCCGGCGACCAGTTATCGCCCTGCAGGTACTTGGCATACAGATCGAAGTTCCCGTTCTTATTAGCCGACCATACGACCCAGACGCGCTTCTGGCCATCGACTGCGACAGCGGCGCGCATGACGTCGAGCCCCCTGTCTGATACGGCAATCGGCGCCTCCCACGTGCTGGATGCTTTGGAGAAATGCCGGAGCAGCACCTGGTCGCCGCCCACCGGGCGCGTTAAAAATTTAAAATCGTCTGGCGCTTTGGGAAGAGTCCGACGCGGTATCTCGTACTCGAGATCCCGGTCGCCGTGGGTGAACTCGATATAGGTCGCCCAGAAGTCGTCACCGCTCTGCGCGATAGCCGGAAAATCTTCGTCTTCCTGCGACGGCGTGAGTTGGACCGTCGGAGGCACCTGGTCCACTGCGACGCGCCCGGCGAGGAACCTCTGCCCCTCTCCATAAGGCACTTGTTTGGCCATGAAAGAGAACTTGCCATTGAGGGTTTGCACCTCAAACTTCGCTTTCTCATCCGGAATTTCCGCGGTGACGACAATGCCGTTCTCGACAATCGGCCCGGTGAGTTGCTGCGGACGGCTGCGGCGCGTGCTCAACTTCCAACTAGACTGGTAATCGGTTACATCGGTATCGAAGAAGCGCCATCCGGTGATGCTGCGGATCGTTCCGCCGGAAACTTTGATCGAACCATCCCACGCAGTCGACTCCTGGTCAGCCAGACCGAAAAGGATGCGGAAACTCGTCGCCGGTTTCATCGGCACGGCGGCGCCGAGCCCGCTCTGGGCGTTGGTTCCGTGGGGAAACAAGACCACCACGATCGCAGAGCCGGCGACCAACAGTCCCGCGGCCAACCACCTTTTATTCATGGATCTCCTTGCGATCCTCTAATCTTATCGCTAGACGCTTCGCAAGGGACGTAATGACAGCGCAAAAACCAGCAGCTTCGCAATTAAAGATCGCGTATATGGAGATATAGTTACCGGCGCCGAACTCATTTGCACTTCTTGCGCCAGGCCGCGCACAGAAATAATCCGCCCGCCATTAGAAGGACAAAGGAGGATGGTTCCGGCGTAACTGCATCAAAAAACCCCTCCGCGGCGAATGCGTCGGCAGCCGTGGTGGGATGGAAGCTATCGAAAAAAAGATATTGCGAAGCGTTGGAACAGACGGTCGTCCCGTTGTAGCAGGGATCGGTCACATCGCTGAAACCGTATGCCGCAGGGTCGGCTACGATCGAGTCGACGAGCCCTGCCGTATTGAAGTAAATCACTCCGGGAGGCAGGTCCGCGGTGAGTTCCGCGTTAAAAGCAGCGGCGATCTCCGCCCCTTCGACGGCGCCACCGGGGAGGCTCTGAAAATACGGAGTAAGCCCCAGATTCGGCATCCCGGGTACTAGAATGTGTTGGGCGCCGAGCGACAGCAAGTTCTGCACGATGCCCACTTCGTCATTGACGGCCCGGTTAACGATCTCTGCCGTTGTCGTATCCAGGGGCGAGGGAGAAAGAAGATCATCGGGCCCTCCCCACACGACAAAAAGTCCGCTACTCAAGTATGGGCCGAGTGACGCCTCTGTGTATGCGAACTCAGTCTGCATTCCCGGTAGATTGTAAAGACCAAAACTCGTGGGCGTGCCGCCATCGCCAATGTTACCGATGCCCGTAGTGGCGCCGACCCACGCATTGTCCAGCAGGGGCGTTCCCAGTAAAGCCGCCAGCTGTTCGACTGCGACCGGCCCGTTGGACATACGTCCGTCATAATAAGGACTGGCGGGCTGCCCGGTAGCCGCAAACAGGTTGCCATTATCCGAAAGGCTGTCTCCGTATACGATGACCGCACTGTAAGTGCTGGCCTGCGCCATTTGAGACAGGCTCGCAAGAACCAGAGCCATGCCGAAAACGTGTTTCACCGGCAAAAAAGAAAACATTGGCGATATCCTCCTGCTTTACTTGGAAAGCACGTTGTCAGTCAACATTCTTAAGGTGAGGCTAAGTCGCCCCGCCCAACACCGTCAAAGAGTCACCAGACCGTCGGCTCGAGTCGCGAACCTGACGAGGTCAACCGAACCGGCGAGGTTCGTCCCCTCAGTCTAACGCGTCTCGTCCGCTCTTGGGTGGGACACCACCCGCCGTCCGATACTCATTACGATGACTTGCGGCACGGTTGACACTGCAGGGACGATTGCGGTCGGATCCTGCACAGCGGTCCGCACCTCGTTGGCGTCGTCAACCACTGCAATGGCCAAGGTAAGTGTCGGCGAACCCGCGCTGCAGCCGGCAGACCACAAAAAAACGATGGTCTGCCCCACGGGATTCTTTCGCCGGACGAGAGGGTTATTTAAGGGCTGACGAAATAAGAATTCGTTGAATTTTTTTGATCGCGAGGCTGGCCGGCAATTCTCAGCCGGAGTATGGTTTTGCGTACAACATCAAATTAATGGTACGCTGTTTGGAAGAATCGATTTGATCATTTCCCTGTAACGTATAAGGGATTCCCCGATTACGATGTTATCGGATTCGGATTATGATTTGTAAAGCACCATGTGTGTGATCAGAGAGAAGCTCTCAAGGCCGAATATCGGTTGTGCTTGCGACTGTACCTCAAGGCAGTCGAGGACCTGGAAACGGCGCGCGCAACAGCTGACGCCGAAACGTTTAAGCGATTACTCGATGAAGCTGAAACAAAACGCCGGAATTGTGAGAGCGCAAGAGTGGCGATCCGGAAGCATAGGGATGAACACCGATGCTGAACGGCCATACCTCTTCATCGACGAGTCGTCCTCGGTTGAGCACTATAGATTTCAGACGAGCAACTCATCGCCGTCGCCGCTAGCTGCCATCCTCCGGGCAGCTAGCGGGTTTTTTATCCCGCCTGGAAACCTACAAATGTGCAACTATCGAGCGCCGATTGGACCGGTGCGTAAAACGAATGTGATGTAACGTCTAGGGGATCGGATAGGCCGCAGTATCAGATGGTCCAGGCGGATTCGACCAGACGATGCTCGACGGCAAAGCGTATCAACTCAGCCGTATTACGAACCGCCAGCGTGCGCATCATCGTTTTCTTGTGGAACTCCACCGTTTTCGGAGAAATGGAAAGCTGATGTGCAATGACCTTGGCGGGGAAGCCCTTGGTGACAAGTTCCAGGACCTCGCGTTGCCGGGGCGTAACCTGGGCGCACGAGTCCGGGCGGGAAGATTCGGGCGGCGAGGCGCGGCCTTTGAAAACCTCTGTGCTCACGTAGGTCCCTCCACAAAGAATCTCCCTAATTCCGGAGAGGAGTTGCGTACCCGCGCATTCTTTGCTGATATAGCCGGACACCCCGACTGCAAGCGCCTCGTTCACGTATTCCGGAGTGGCAATCATCGAGACGATGAATATCCTGGTGCGGGAAACCTCGCGAATCCTCCGCGCCACCTCCAGACCATCGATCTGCGGCATTGATATGTCCAGAAGGAGCACATCCGGTGAGGACCGCAAGGTTGCCGTTATAGCCTCTTCTCCATGCGAGACGATACCGAGGCAATAGAATTCCCGCTCGACAATACGCTGCAGGCCCTCGGCCACGAGCGTGTGGTCGTCGGCTATCAATACCGTGGCGCGATCCATTCTAACGCTCCTTTCCTCCGGTGTGGAGAGTTTCGCTGTCCAGGGGTACTTGCAACACGATGGTTGTCCCGCGACCCTTCCGGGAGGAACACAGAAAAGTACCATGGATCAATCTCGCCCGCTCCTCCATGATGGTCAATCCCAACGAGGGGCGACGCCGCGCGGAAACATCGAAGCCCGCGCCGAAATCCGTTATCTCCATGCGAAGGAACGCCGCGGTACCTATGACCACGACCTCAACCGGTGCATTGCCGGCATGTCTCGCCGCGTTCCGAAGAGCCTCCTGCGCAATGCGATACACGTGATTTGCCTTGATGGCGTTCAGGTTTCGCGGTACGTTTATCGCGCGAAACCGCACTCGGACTTGCTTTCTTCTCCGATAGTCCGCAGCGAGATCCCGTAAAGCGCGCCGGAGACTTTGTGACAGGTCGGCCGGGAGATGAAATTCGATCGCCAGCCTGCGAAGATCACGGGACAACCCGGCAGCTTCCCTATGAAGGGATTGCAACTGAAGGGCGAGATCCGGCATGTCTACAGGAACGCTGTCCGCCGCTTCGGCCGCGGCCAGACTCAGCAGCACCAGACGCTGGCCCAGGTCGTCATGAAGTTCACGGGCGATCCGCTTGCGTTCTTCGTCACGCGCGACATGCACCAATTCATTCACTTCATTGTCATAGACGCAAATCTCATTCGATTGGTCGAAAGAAGCGGAGCGGATCGCTGTTACAGCGGGAAGAATAGCCGGTAGTTCTTTGCCAGGCATGGTCCACTCCAGGATGCTTATCAGAGGTCTGCGAACTAAATCACTGCGAAGTGAGAACCCACCAACCCGGGACACTGACGACTTACTACATGGCACCGCCGGCAGTTAGCAACGCAAAGAGCCAGCCGTGTATATCTGAGGTTAACATCATTAGCCCGTCTCCAAAACGCGCATGGCAAATGTGTTCGTGAAGAAGCATACTGCTCCGCATACGCGTTCAAATTAAAGTCAAATTAAAGATGAGCCGAACGTCTGCAAGGCTAAAGGATACGTAAATTACAGCGTCCACTCGCGGGCACTATCGCACAATGCCTCTTTGTCACTAGGGAAATTCAGAGTTCTAGTTGGGAGCGCGCTGTTCTTAGAATGATAGGCAACCCCAACGCGGGGCCACTGTCGTGCGGGCGAACCGCCAAGCGGCGCAGACTGCCCAGGCAGGACAGGTGTTGGAGATGTGGCCTTGTCGCACCCTCTCTAACTTATCAGCCGAGCGCTTTCGCTGAAAAAGGGCGGTAGCTTGCCCAAATTTACTGCATAGGCGTCATACGACATGAACAAACAATGGTTTGCAATTCGTACCAGGTCAAATCGTGAATGGACAACGGCAGGTTCTCTCGCCGGTCAGGGTTACGAAACCTTTCTGCCGCTTTACAAGCCTTCAACCAGGCACACAATCAAGAGTGCAGAGAAGCCCTTATTTCCGGGGTATCTGTTCTGCCGCTTTGACGTGAGGCAAAGGCTTCCTATCCTGCAGAACTCCGGAGTAGTCCACATCGTTTCTGTCGGGAAGATTCCAGCACCGCTGCAGGACGAAGAGATTGAGTCTCTCAGAATCATTGTGCAATCTCCTGCCAATGTGGACCGGTATCCCGAGTTTGTTACAGGAGACACCGTCACTGTCACGGACGGACCACTAAGAGGCGCAAAGGGAACGATCGTGCGAAACGGCGGCGACCTTCTGGTCGTTTCGATTACGCTTCTGCAGCGGTCGGTCAGCATCACGATGGCGAAAGACTGGGCAGACGTGACAGTCCCGTCAAAGACCTACACGCAGCCGAATTAGTTTCGCCGGCCTTCAAGGAACCAAACCAATGGAACAAGTGTCTACCGCTATCCCGGTGAAGCAATGCGTCTGCGGCACCAATGTCAGCGCAACCAGCTACCAGCAAGTCACGAATCTTTGCTCGCAGTGGATTGCGCAGAAGCGGCAGTCCTGTTCAGCAAGTCCGTCGCGCTACGTTTGCGTCACGTCCGTCCATGGAGTGATGGAGGCGCGGCAAGACGCGGAACTGAGGCAGATTCTCAACCGGGCCGATATCGTGACACCGGACGGTATGCCGGTGGTCTGGGCTCTTCGATCCCTCGGATTGCCCAATCAGCAACGCGTATACGGTCCAACCCTGATGCTGAAGTTGTGCGAGAGAGCGGCACTGGAAAAACATAGGATCTTCCTTTTTGGAAGCAGCCCGGAAACACTTCGGTCGCTTATCGATAAGTTGCGAACCAGGTATCCCGGCCTGCACATCGCGGGAAGTTACTCGCCTCCTTTCCGGGCGCTGACAGAGGAAGAAGAGGAAGACATCCGGCGCCGAATCCGCGAAGCTGATGCGGATCTCGTATTTGCAGGAATCAGCACGCCGAAGCAAGAGAAGTGGATGGCGCGTCAGCAGTCGGTGTTAGACGGCGTGATCATGGTAGGGGTCGGAGCGGCCTTTGACTTTCATGCCGGGCGAGTCAAACAAGCTCCAAAGTGGATGCAGGATAGAGGGCTTGAATGGCTGTTCCGCCTGCTGTCAGAACCCCGTCGCTTATGGCGCCGGTACATCATGGTCACCCCCCGATTTCTTCCGCTTTGGGCTTGGCAATTGAGCGGCTTCGGCAGGTACGAAGATACCTCGCCGGAAGCGGTACTGAACAAGAGGTAAGGGGTAGATCACAAACTCAATAAATAACCTGGAGAGTATATGACACAGAAACGAGCGTTGGTCACAGGCGCAGGCGGCTTTATCGGATTTCATTTGACAAAGTACCTGGTGGACAAGGGTTACTGGGTTCGCGGCGTAGATATCGAGCTACCCCAGTATGCTGTTTCGCCGGCCCACGAATTCGAACTCCTGGATTTACGGAAATTCGACAACTGCCTGATCGCGACGCGCGGCGTCCAAGAGGTCTATGCCCTCGCCGCCGATATGGGTGGGATCGGTTTCATCGAGAACAACAAGGGTCTTATCGTTCGCAACAACACGCTGATTAACCTGCATACCATCGAGGCCGCGCGGATCAATGCGGCGGAGCGGTTGCTATACACCTCGAGCGCGTGTATTTATCCCGGATATCTCCAAAGGACCACCGATGTCACTCCCTTGAAGGAAGAGAGCGCTTATCCAGCAGACGCTGAGGATGGCTACGGTTGGGAGAAGCTGTACACAGAACGCGTCTGCAGGCATTATCGGGAGGACTTTGGACTCGAAACGCGAGTCGTGCGATTCCACAATATCTTCGGACCGCTGGGCACCTTTGACGGCGGGCGGGAGAAGTCGCCGGCTGCAATGTGCCGTAAGATTGCCCTGGCGGCGGACGGCGATGTGATCGAAATATGGGGTGACGGCGAACAGACCCGCTCCTATTGTTATATCGACGACTGTGTGGAGGGGATTTACCGCATCATGCGGTCCGGGTACTCCTCTCCGATCAACCTCGGCCAGGATCGTATGATCAGCATCAACGAACTTGCCGACATTGTCGCCAGAATCGCCGGGAAGAAAATCAGGAAGGCATATGACTTAAGCAAGCCGCAAGGAGTACGTGGCCGAAACAGCGACAACACCCTGCTGAGAAGAGTCCTGGGTTGGGAGCCGCAGATCAGCCTGGAAGACGGGTTGGCAGTCACCTATCGCTGGATCGAGGGCGAGTTGGCTCGGGCAGGGCGGCTCGAAGGCGAAACAAGCCTCAAGATGGCCAGTTAGCCGTCATCTATGCGGATTCTGCTGGGACACAATTACTATCAACAGTCCGGCGGCGAGGACAATGTCTTCGCCGCCGAGGCGTCCATGATGGAGAGTCATGGGCACGAGGTGATTCGCTATACGCGGCACAATAACGAACTGAACGGGTATGGGCGGCTGCGGACGGCTGCCGTTACGTTATGGAATCGCCGGACAAGCAGCGAAGTAAGCTGGATAGCGGCTAGAGAGCGGATCGATGTTGCTCACTTCCACAACACTTTTCCACTAATGTCTCCTTCTGTCTTTCACGCGGTGAGGGCGCTGGGCATACCGATAATCCTGACACTACATAACTACCGGCTGATTTGTCCTTCCGCCGTTCTTATGCGGGACGGACGAGTTTGCGAGGAGTGCGTGGGAAGCGCCCTGCCTTGGAGCGCCATCGCCCACTCGTGCTACCGGGGAAGCCGGGCGGCGTCGGCCGGCGTTAGTGCCATGTTGTCGCTACACCACTTATTGGGTACCTGGAAACAGCGGATTGACCTATATATTGCGCTGACGGGATTTGCCCGACACCGGTTCACTGAAGGCGGTGTGCCCGAGCACAAAATCGCGGTCAAGCCGAATTTCATTTATCCCGACCCTGGGTTTTGCGGCGAGCGTTCGCCGTATGCCTTATTCGTTGGCCGGCTTTCTCCGGAAAAAGGTATCCAAACGATGCTGGAGGCCTGGAGGAGCGTTGGCGAGCGCGTGCCCCTGCGCATCGTGGGGGACGGCCCGCTGGCAAACGAAGTGAGATGCGGAGCAGCAACGATCCCGGGGGTGAAGTGGCTGGGGCCGCTCGCGCACGAAGAAGTGCTCAGGGAGATGAAGAGCGCGGGCATGCTGATTTTTCCGTCGATCTGGTATGAAGGATTGCCCCTGACGATCCTCGAGGCACTCGCAACGGGCCTACCCGCAGTGGCGAGCAATCTGGGTTCGATTCCGGAATTAGTGGGGGACGGAAAGACAGGGTTGTTGTTTGCGCCGGGGTCGGCCGGACAACTGGCAGAGAAGGTTCTGTGGGCTGCTTCGCACCCGGTGGAGATGCGTGAAATGTATGGCGAAGCCAGGCAGGAATTCGAACAAAAGTACACTCGCGAGAAGAACTATGAATTACTCCTGGCGTGCTACCACGTCGCTATGCGGCTACGCGAGATCAAGTGTGGAGACAGCGAATGGATGATTCCAGCAGGACAGGAGAAAAATATATGACTGCCGGCGCAGCCAAAACCAACTACATTGTGGCGACGAAAGATGCCATTTCGTGCGATCTGAACGGCGAAGCAGTAATTCTGCATTTGCCCTCGGAGAGCTATTTCGGATTAGACCCGACCGGAGCGGCAATCTGGAATTTCATCCAACAAGGACGAAGCCTGGATGAGATTTGTAACCATTTGCTCGCGGAATATGACGTCACGCCGGAACAGTGCGCAAAGGAAGTGGGTCGTCTGATCGACCAGATGCGCGAACAAGGGCTCGTGGAAATCACCGATCATGCTGCGTAAGTTTTGGAGGTTGCGGCCGGACCAGCGAAGGTGCCTGATAGAGGCTTCGGTCTTACTAACAGGCGTGAGAATTCTGTTGCCGGTGGTGGGCCTGAAGAATACGCGGCGTTTATTGCGATGGGGAAACCGGCTGGGGAGGAAGACGTTCAACCTGGATACGAAAGACATTGTCCGATGGCTGGAAACGGCTGCGCGGTGGTGCCCGGTGGGATCGACCTGCCTGACCCGAGCGCTTACCGGGCAGTACTTGTTGGAGAGGGCGGGAACCGGCAGCCGGTTGTGCATAGGAGTGATGCGAGACAGTCAGAGCCGGTTTCAGGCGCATGCCTGGTTAGAGGAAGGCCAAGGCGTAATTCTAGGCGGCTCCGAGGAAGAAATCCGGGACTGGATTCCGCTTAGCGAAGTTGACGAGAGGACCGCATGAGCGGAATCGCGGGAGTATTTCTCAAAGATGGAGCAGCGGTGGCGCAGGCGGAACTGGCTTCGATGGCGGACAGCCTCAAGCACCGCGGCCCTGACGGTACCCTGATCTGGCGGCAGGGGTCCATCGGCATGCTGCACTGTGCCTTGCACACAACTCCCGAGTCACTACTGGAACGGATGCCGTGTTCCAATCCTTCCCGGACCGCCGTGATTACCGCGGATGCGAGAATTGACAATCGCGCCGAACTGCTGGAGGCCCTGGGTCTCCCGGAACCTCACTCGAGCATCGCCGACAGCGACCTGATTCGCGCTGCTTATGAAGCGTGGGGCGGCAACTGCGTCAGCCGACTGGTTGGAGACTTCGTGTTTGCAATCTGGGACGCTACGCGCCGGCTGGTGTTTTGCGCCCGCGACCCGATGGGAGTCAAGGCGCTGTATTACTTCGACTCGCCGCGGATGTTCGCGTTCGCCTCCGAAATCAAATCCCTGCTGTGCCTCAAGGAAGTGCCGCGAGAACTGAATGAGGTACGGGTCGCCGACTACCTGGTGAACCTGTTCGATGACCGGGAAATCACTTTCTACAAAGGAATCAAACGAATTCCGTCGGCGTCCACCTTGTGGGTCAGCAGCGGGGGAACCAAGGTCGAGCGCTACTGGTCTCTCGATCCGAAGCGGGAGATCCGGCTGCGATCGGATGGCGAATACGCAGAAGCTTTTCGCGACGTGCTCACTCTAGCCGTGCGCAGCCGAGTGCGATCGGCGTTCCCGGTAGCGTCCACTTTGAGCGGGGGAATGGATTCGTCCTCCGTCGCGTGTCTGGCGCAGCGGTTGTTGAGCGCGAAAGGGCAACCGCTGCACACGTTGTCGGCAATCTTTCCGGGAGCCCCGGAGACCGAGTTGGAAGCGATCGACGAGCGCCGTTACATCCAGGCCGTCCTCTCGAGCGGAAACTTCATCCCGCACTACATTCACGCGGACCGCATGAGCCCGATGCGTCAGAACGAACGGATGCACTTTCACCTGGATGAAGCCAATTTTGCGCCGAATCTGTACCTGCATTGGGGGATGTTCGAGGAAGCCTCGAAGCACGGGGTGAGAGTTCTGCTGGACGGCTTCGATGGGGACTCGGCGGTCTCCCATGGCTTTGCACGGCTACACGAACTGTTGTTTTCCCTGCGGTGGAGGACGCTGGCAGGCGAACTGCGAATGCTGCGGGACAACCTGCTACCGGGATCGCCGGTCAGAAGAGTTTTTATGAACCTTTGCGTCAAGCCGGTAGCTCCGATCTGGGCTTTCCGGCTGATGCGGCTGTTACGTGGCAGGTTTAGCGAGGTGTCGAGCAATAGCAGCTTGATCGAGCCGGGGTTCGCGCGGGCAGTCGGTATCCGCAACAGAGTGAGGAAGCTTGCCGGACCCACTCATATGCGTCCGAAAACGTCGCGCGCCAGTCACCTGGAGGGGATTTCCGACGGAACCTACGCGAGCGTGTTGGAGACGGCGGATAAGTGTACCGCGGCGTTCGGACTGGAGGCCCGCTATCCATTCTTCGATCAGCGTGTGATCGAATTCTGCCTGGCCCTGCCAGCGGATCAGAAGTACGCGCAAGGTTGGAACCGCGTGGTGTTTCGTCGCAGTATGGAGGGTATCCTGCCGCCGGAGATCCAGTGGCGGAGGAACAAAGGAAATCTGAGCTCGAATTTCTACCGGAAACTGTGGGAGCTGGAAAAAGGCACGATGGAAGAGATTGTGAATTCCGGGGACCCGGCCTTGTTCTCTCATTTTGTCGATAAGGCCGCAATGCGGTCTGCCTACCAGAGTTTCCAAAGTGCGCCGTTAAAAAACGCCAAAGAGGGTTTGCAGCTGTTCACGGCCGTCAACCTGGCACTTTGGCTGCGCAAGACGTCGCTCGCGGTGTGAGGCCGCCGGCGAGAAGTTTGTGTGGAGGCGGCCCTCCCGCGATGGTAAGGGTTCGACCTCAGCCACGGTATCGGTCGGTGAACCGAGAATGTTTAGCGAAAGGAGGTAACAGGAATGTCCAGCCAAAAGAAGACGTGGAACACACCCGTTCTGACGGCGTTCGGCAGCGTTGAAAAACTGACGTTAAAGAACAAGACGGCCGGCGTCAGCGACGGTTTTACGTTTAACGGCGTACCGATCAGCGGTTAGAGTTCCGCCCAGGAGCGTGGGGCGGCTAAGGGGCCGCCTCACGACCTCAAACGAATCAGAAACACCATCCATGGAACAGAGAGAATTACGCGGTGCAGGACACGCGCCGGATGCCGCGGTTTTGTGCCGGTTGGCGCGACCCTTGACAGCAGAACCAGCGGCGAGTCCGTATCGGGTGCACGCATATGGCCTGGATATCCGGTCGGACGTCGCGCTGCCGGAGTTTCTGCCTCCGCGCGAGGGAGCGGATGTGGAAGTGGTTTTGGAAAAAGAAGATGCCGCCGTGGAATGCGCATCTGCGAACTGGGATTTCCGCACCTCCCAGGTGGTGTGCCACTTTCCAAAGGTGGGAAGATTTCGTGTCATCGCGGGACGCGAAATCCGGGTGACACCGGTCCCAGGAGCGGACACGGAGCTGATCCGACTCTACATAGAGGGCATGATGATTGCGGTGCTGCTCCATCAGCGAGGTTTCTACGTCCTGCACGCGAGCGTCGTTGAGATACGGGGCCGTGGAGTAGCGTTCGTGGGACACATCGGCGCCGGCAAATCGACTATAGCGCTGGCCCTGCAACGTTGCGGCCACCGGCTGATTGCCGACGATAACGCAGCGATCGACAGGTTGCCGGAACCAGCGGTGATCCCGGCATTCCCGCGTGTCAAGGTCTATCCGGCGATCGCCCAGGCGCTCGGCATCGCGGAGGATGATCTGACCGCCTTACACGCCAGTCAAGTAAAGAAAACCCGCCTGATGGACGGCGAGTTTCCACGTGAGCCGGTTCCGCTCGACCGGATCTACACGCTCTCGCGTGATGGTGAACCGGGAATCAAGTCACTCGCGCCAGCAGAGGCCTTCATCGAGTTGATCAAGAACTCGATACCGACCCGGTGGGGTCTGCCGGGCGGCCGTGAACAGATGACCACAACTGCGACACTGTTGCGCGAGGTCCCTGTGTACGGGGTGCGCACATTCGACGGACTCGACGATATTATTCCGCTCGCGCGACAGATTGAAGCGCATGCGCTCGCGCGAGACGTTCAGGGAAGCAGGGCGAAGTCGCGAGCTTTGGGCGCGGTGCCGCATGGCGATTAAGAATCACCTGATCAGGAAGTTGATCAATCTGGCGTCGTTGCGGGACGACCTGGTGATGGGCTGGAGGCTCATCTGGCAGGCATCGCGGGGCTGGAGTGTGGTCTGGCTCCTGATTCATGTCGTCCTGGGATGCATGCCACTGGCCGGAATTACTCTGGTCAAATTGCTGATTGATAGCGTGACCGCCGGGTTGAGGGCGGGCATGAAGTCACCCGCGATGAAACAGGCACTGCTGTATGGCGTGCTGATGGCGTGCGTGGCGTTGCTGACCGAAGTACTGCAGAGTTTGCTCGATTGGGTCAAGGCGCTGCAGGCGGAAAGGATTCGCGATTACATCAGTGCGCTGGTACATCGAAAGTCGGTCGAAGTGGATCTTGAGTTTTATGAGTCGCCGGAATACTTCGATAGCTTGTACCGCGCGCGGGACGACGCGCAGAATCGTCCGCTGGACCTGCTGGAGCACTTGGGCAGCGTTATTCAAAACGGCGTGACGCTGGCGTTGTTCGCGGCGGTCGTGGCCACCTATGGCCTCTGGATGCTGGCCGCGATCCTGTTGAGCATGGCTCCGGCGGTCTTCATTGTGCTGCGGTTCAACCGGCTGACACACGAGTGGTGGGAGAACACCACGGTGCAGCGGCGGTGGGCCGATTACTATGATCAGAAATTCACCAGTCCCGGGGCTGCGCCGGAAATGCGCCTTTTCAAATTGGGAGAGTACTTTCACAGCGAGTTTCAGGCCATTCGCGATCAACTGAGAACGGAACGGCTGGGGATGATCCGGAACCAGACCCTTGCGAGGCTGGTGTCGACGGTGGCGACGCTCGCGATTGTCGGAGTTTCGATTGGCTGGGTCGGTTGGCGGGTGGTAAACGGCCACGCCACGCTCGGAGACCTGGCGCTTTGTTACCAGGCGTTTCTGGGCGGGCAGGGATTGATGCGCATGTGCACCGCGAGTCTCGGTCACGTCTACACCAACGCGCTGTTTCTGGGCAGCTTCTTTCAATTTCTGGCTACCCAGCCGAAAATCCGCAACCCTCAATCTCCCGTTCCTATGTCGGATTGGCTGCGGACCGGGGTGCGGTTCCGCAATGTTACTTTTCGTTATCCGGGGAGCGACGCGGTAGCGCTACGGAATCTGAATCTCTTCATTCCGTCGGGCCGCATCGTCGCGATCGTGGGCAAGAATGGGGCGGGAAAGAGCACACTAGTCAAACTCCTGAGCCGATTCTACGACCCGGAGGCGGGATCGATCGAGGTGGATGGAATCGACCTGCGCGAGATGGATATTGAGGACTTGCGCAGGCACATCTCGATTCTGTTTCAGACGCCGCCGAGTTACGACGCACCCGTCAAAGAGAACATTCGCTATGGCGATCTGGCCGGTAATCCAAGCGACGAGCAGATTGTCGAAGCCGCTCGCAACGCCGGCGCTGAGGAGTTCATCGAACGGCTACCCGAGGGTTATGGAAGCCTTTTGGGCAAGTCTTTCGAGGACGGCAACGAACTGAGCGCGGGACAGTGGCAGCGAATCGCCATGGCGCGCGCTTTTCTGCGGCGGGCTCCCCTGGTGCTGCTGGATGAACCCACCAGCTTTATGGATCCCTGGGCCGAGCACGATTGGTTCGAACGGCTGCGCGGTCTTTGCGCCGGGCGAACGGCGGTGATCATTACGCATCGCTTCAGCATCGCGATGCGGGCCGACCTGATTCACCTGATGGATGACGGCGAGGCTTTGGAATCGGGCACTCACCGGGATTTGCTAGCGGGCAACGGACTCTACGCGGAGTCGTGGAAGCTCCAGATGAAGGCGCACTCAGCGTGTGCGGGCGCTGAAGAACCGACGGTAACCGCAACGTTCGCGGATTGACGGCACGAACCCAACAGGCAATTACGAGGAAGGGACTCATGCACTCATTTTCTACGGACTCATCGATTCGACCGTGGGCGCCGATTCGTTTACACCAGGCCTACGATGTCATCTCCGGCCTGGTAGTTCTGCTGATGGTTCTCGCTGCCGAGAATTCCGCCAGAATGCCGAACGGACTGACTCAGTTTTTGGCACTCCGGGTGACTATTAAGAACTGCCTGCTGTTATTCCTTCTGCTCTCCGGTTGGGTCACGTTACTGAAAATCTTCCGCGTGTACCGGATTGAGCAATACCGGTCCGTGGGTCGTGGAATCACGCATCACCTGGGCGCCTGCAGTTTAGCCGCTCCACTGGCGATGGCGTTCCCTCTCTTATCAAGCACGGGCGCGATCTCTTACGTGTCGATCGCCTGGTACTGGCTGGGCCTCTCGGTCATGGGAGTGAGCGGGCGCGTGGCGACTTTCTGTCTGATGACCCGGCTGCCCGTGCTGGCGACGTGGCGGCGCAATATCCTGATCCTGGGCTCGGGTCCTCGCGCGGCCCGCCTATGCGCGGAGATTGAAGGGCAGGGAGACTCGCCGAACCGGGTGATCGGTTTCGTCGACAGGGAACTCTATCAGCCGGTGTTGGAGCCGGTGCGGACGCGCTATATGCCGGTGCTCGATGGACTCGAGCAATTCCTGATGCAGCAGGTGGTCGATGAGGTACTGATCGCGCTGCCCATCCGTTCGCGCTACGACGATATTCAAAAATCGATCGAGACTTGCGAGCGGGTCGGCATAAAAGTACATTATCTTTCGGACTTCTTCCATGCGTCGTTAGGAAAACCGGAACCGGCGATCGAAGGCAGCTTGCCAATGGTCTCGCACAAGATGGCGCACGACGATCCCGGCGCGTTACTGGGCAAACGAATCCTCGATGTGATGGGGGCCCTCGCCGGGATCACGCTTTTCTCACCGCTCATGCTCTTTGCGGCGATCGGCATCAAGCTGACGAGCAGGGGTCCGGTTCTTTTCGCGCAGGACCGGTTCGGCTTGAATAAGCGGACGTTTCGGATGTTCAAGTTCCGCACCATGGTCACTAATGCCGAGGCGATGCAGTCAGCGCTCGAATCGATGAATGAGGCAAGAGGCCCAGTGTTTAAGATCCGGCAAGATCCGCGGGTCACACCTTTCGGCCGGTTCCTGCGAAAGACCTCCATCGACGAGCTACCGCAATTCTTCAATGTATTTATGGGCGATATGTCGCTGGTCGGACCGCGGCCGCTACCCCGCCGGGACGTTTCGCGGTTCAGCCAGCCGTGGCTGATGCGGCGGTTTAGCGTGAAGCCCGGACTGACGTGCTTGTGGCAAGTCAGCGGCAGAAGCAACACCAGCTTCGAACATTGGATCGCACAGGATCTGGAGTATATCGATAAGTGGTCCTTTGCTCTGGATTTTAAGATTTTGGCGCGAACGCTTCCTGCCGTGATGCGGGGCAGTGGGGCGATGTGAAGAACGAGGATTTCATGCAAGTTCGCCGCGCGCCGGGTGAGAAAAGTTGCCTCTTCTTTCATCCGGTGGACTCCCGTAAGGGGGGCAGGCCAAGGGATACGATCCTCCAGTTCCTTGGCCTGCGGCGATTTGACACACTGGCTTCCCTGGTTGTAGCTGTGCTCCTGATAGTCTCACTCAAATCGCCAGACGTAAAGCTTCCGATTTCCCGTTGGTTCGCTCGTCATCATCACACCCGTCTCAACCCCCTCGGGTTACCGCACGGCGTTCTTCACGCGTCCGCGTTTGCCGCTTCAATGATCGTGCTGTTGATTCCCGCCAGGACTCGCGGACATATAGCGGCCGCATCCTTGCTTTTGATCGCAGTGGCGATCTTCGGTGAAGCTATGCAGCATCGCTTGTACAATACCGCTTTTGAATGGTGGGATCTGTCGAACGACATTGGCGGAGTGGCCGCGGCGTTCGCGTGCTGGATGGTGTGGCGCGGCCGCAAAAAGCATTTCAGCCAATGACAGCAATCCGAAAAATCAACTGATCTGACACGATACAGCAGCGGAGCGCGGAGATCGCCATGCGGCTCTGCAGCCAATGTGGGAGCCGATTGCGCCGCCACGGAGGGATGTGCCGCTTGAAACAAAGGTAATTTGCGCCGAACGATTGAACATTTTCCTTTACTTGTCCGGCCTCATACGTTGGTGTAGTCGGTTTTCTCGACTTGATTAGAGTTTTCGGGCAATCTCAGAGCCGAATCTGCGGGAATGTTGGATGTTTTCTCAGGTCGCAAAAGCTATGTGAGAAAGCCCTCAACTTCCACCCCGGGGAACTCCCTTCTAGCGCCTCGCCGAACCGCTAGTGGCGGCTCCGTTTAGGATGGCGCTGCAACGAATCAAACTTATGTCTGACGAAACTCAAATGGTCCTGGATGCAACCGAGAACCCTCCGAGTTCCGCGAGGGACGGCTGGTTTGCGGGAAAACTGGCGGCCGCCGAGCTTAACATCCAGCACGAGATCGCGGGCATTCGAAGTTGGCTTTCGAGAGGCGCACTGGCGATATTCGATCAGGCGTTGATCTCGGGTTCCAACTTTGCGTTAGGAATATCGCTTGCCAGGTGGGGCGGACCGAAATATTACGGCGCCTATATGACCGCTTTCGCGACGTTCCTGTTGATCGCCAACGTCTACCAGGCGCTGCTACTCGAACCGTCGCTGGTTTTAGGGTTTTCCTTGTTTCCGAACAGGAACGACCGGTACATTCGCATGCTGCTTCGTCTGCACATGATATTCGCATGTGTTTTCGTCGCGGTTGCCGGAACGGCCGTAATTTTCGCTTCGTGGCTCCATCTCGAAGATTCGCTGGCCAGCGCATTCACCGGTCTGTTGCTAGCTGCGCCTTTCGTACTGCTCTTCTGGCTAGCGCGCAATTTCGCATACCTGGAGTTCTCTCCCGGAAGAGCGGTAACCGGGTCGCTCGCTTACTGCGTTGTTCTTGGTCTCGGTTTCATTCGCTCTCATGCCACGGGTGGACTTACGCCATTTCGCGCGTTCTTGTGCTGTGCGATTGCTGCATTCGCCGCCAGCGTGATGCTTCTGTTTCGCTACCGGCATGCCCGGGCTGCCGCGGGAAAGGAGCCTCCTCTCCAGGAAGTTTGGAGCCGGCACTGGCGACTGGGCCGCTGGGGTCTAGGGACGGTGGGAATGTCTTGGGTGCAGACCAACAGCCTGTCTGTCACGAGCGCGTATTTTCTGGGATTGAGCGGAATCGGAGGATTAAATGCATTGGTCGCTATGCTCCTACCGATGATTCAGGTGCTTTTCTCGATCGCCCGAACTGTGGGACCGCGCATCGCGCAAATCTTTACCCGGCACGGGGTGAAGGCTACCGAACGGCCGGTTATTCGTGTGGCGATAATGTTTGTCGCACTTACTTCGGCCTACGTTTTCTTCCTTGCGGCGTTTCACAGCCAGATCTTCCATCTGGTGTATGGCCAACGTTTCATGGCGTATTCCTATCTCCTGCCCGTCATCAGTCTTCAGTTGCTTGGTGTCGGAGCTATTACGACCTGTGATACTGGCTTTTACGCAACTCAGCGACCGCAAGCTCCTATCCGTATCAAGTTGATGATGATGGTAGTTACAATCCTCGTCACCACCGGGATGAGTTGGCGTTTTGGTCTGCCCGGAGCGGCTCTGGCAGTGCCGTTGTGCAGCGGTGCAACGGGGCTCTTAATGGCGCTAAAGCTCAGGTCCTATTGGCAGCAACATGCCGGAACGGTGGCGAACACATAGCAAATAGCGGGCGGGATTGAGCGGATGATCCTTCGACGGCGTAGTTGTGAATTGCTATGAGTGTTAAACAGGGCCTGACAAAGTATTATCGTGAATTCGGAGTCCTCGGCGTGCTAGCGATATCGGGCCGCCGTATATTCGGAATACCTACCGAACTAACGGTGCGGCCTCCGGGCATTCGATATCCAGTAAACATCAGGCTGCGCACGACTGACGACACGGTATATAAGCACGTTCTAGTCGAAGGAGAGTATGCTTTTGATCTCCCCTTTGCTCCTAAGACGGTTGTCGATGTCGGAGCTAACATTGGCATGGCGTCTATATACTTTGCGCACAGATACCCGGAGGCCCGGATCATTGCAGTGGAACCGGAGGCTTCTAACTTCGCCTTACTCGCTCGAAACGTTCGGCCCTATCCGGCGATCACGCCGATTCAGGCGGCGCTATGGAGTAGAGATGGAGAGATCAGCATCAACGATCCGGACCCGCGTGTGTCGCGTCCGGGGAAATCCGGATTTGTGACTCGCGAGGGTAGCGGTGTGGCCGTTCGCGCGATCAGCATGGAATCGCTAATGAGAGCGACCGGAATCAGTTCGGTTGACCTGCTTAAAGTCGACATCGAAGGCGCCGAAAAGGAGGTTTTTGAGGCGTGCGATTGGATTGGGTCTGTTGGTTGCTTGATGATTGAATCGCATGATCGATACAGACCCGGATGTAGTCAGGCAGTTGACTCAGCGATGAGGGGTTTCTCAAAAACTCATCGAGGCGAAACGACGTTCTATATTCGTCGGAGCTAGTGTAGAGTTAGATGTAAATAATGCTGGCACAAGCCATAATCAGGTATTTCGTGCGTCTTCTCGCTTAACCTTAACTCCGTCGTTCAGGATCTGGCGAAGCTTGCGGTCAATTGTTTGCTGGAGCCGGCGCCAATCGCGGTCGGAACAGGGATGCCACTGCGTCGTCTCGGATATATCGCCGCGCTTCCGCAAAGGTTCTACGCGTCATCGAAACCGGACTGGCTTCGGTGGACATTCTTAATCTGACAGGTTCGTCAAATCGTGGGTAAGCTCGTATAAACGAAGGAGACACACAGGACTACCATAAGAATGGTATATACCTTTCGAGGTATTGTGAAATTGAGTACATATCGTAAGAATGGATCTGGAGCTAGCCAAAAATTCGCAGCGCTGGCTGAAAGGACCCCATCTTGCGGTTTCAGTACTCATCGTACAGGATTCCTAGTGTATTCATAGGCTTGGCCGTTCTCAACGTGATGGTAGCCAACTCTCAAGGTCAGGTTGCAGTCTCACCCGGAGCAAACCTTCAGGCAATCGTTAATGCCAACCCGCCAGGCACAACGTTCGCGTTCCAACCCGGGACATACCGGCTGCAAAATATTCAACCCCTGAATGGAGATATTTTTCTGGGAAACGGCGCGGCAATTTTGAGTGGAGCAGAACTGCTCACCACGTTCGGCAGATCTGGCAACTTGTATATGGTGACCGGACAAACGCAACAGGGCCAGCTAAATGGCACTTGCGATTCCGCCCATCCCCAGTGCATGTATCCCGAAGACTTATATTTCGATAGCGTCCCGCTGTTCCATGCGGGCAGCATTTCAGCGGTCGGTCCAGGATCCTGGTATTTCGATTACTCAGCTCGCATTATCTACTTTGCCGACAATCCCGCGGGACACGTCGTCGAAACCAGCGTTACCCGGTCGGCCTTCTCGGGACAGGCGACCAATGTCACCGTTAACGGCTTTATCGTCGAGAAGTACGCTATTCCGGCGCAGTTTGGCGCTATCGGGGATCAAAATCCTGGAAGCAATTGGACGGTTACGAACAACGAAGTGAAATTGAATCATGGTACTGGGATAACCCTGGGCACGGGGTCCTCAGCAACTTTCAACTACGTTCACAACAATGGCCAGAAAGGCGTGGGGGCAGTCAGCTACAATATACTTGTGCAAGGAAATGCGGTGTCATTTAATAACTATGCTGGTTTTGACCCGAGTTGGGAAGCCGGAGGGATGAAGTTCTCGGGGACCACCAATCTTATCGTACGGGGCAACGCGGTCCATGACAACGTCGGAGCTGGCATCTGGAACGATAACTGCAGCGTGGGCACCCTACTTCAAGACAACGTTATCATGTATAACGTGGGTGCCGGTATACAGTATGAAATCAGCTCGACAGCCACAATTCAAAACAATAGCGTGGGCTCGAATTCACAGCCGGAAAATAGTTGGCTCTGGGGTGCCCAGATACTCATTCAGAATTCGCAGAACGTGCAGGTCTCTCAAAACACGGTCGACGTTCCAGTCCTCAACGGTAATGGCATTACGATGATCCAGCAGAACCGCGGAAGTTGTCAGTTTGGCGCGCTCCTCACCATAAATAACTCGGTGACTAACAATACCGTGACGTTCCGCGGGCTTGGCCAGGGAGCATCGGGCGAGGAAGCCGATTGGGATTGGCCGAATATGGCGGCGAGTTCCGCCAACAACAACTTTGATTACAACAGTTATCACATGTCCGACCCGACTGGAATTCATTTCCTGTGGGGACCAGCCTTCCTGTCGTTCTCCGGTGTGCAACAACAAACAGGCCGGGAATTGCATGGGACGGCCGACTCAGTGATGCCTCCTATAATGTAAGAACGCGCGGGTCTAGGCAGATTGTGCCGGTAACTTGCCGCGTCTTCCCCAGAGCAAGTCCCGGATCGCGAGAGTCCACATCCGGATCTTTCTTCGTCGACTATCCTCGAACAAGATCGTCTTCACGCTCTCGATGACAATTCTGCTAAGCGTATATGCCGCCCACCGGGGCTGGCTTAAAGCATATCTTCCCACCAGCCAAAGCCCGTTGCGCATCGAATAGTATTTGCGCAACGGGCTGGCGTTGCTTGGTGTTACCTTGAGGAATTTGAAGAAGGATCGCGGGGTTTCGTTACCCGGCTCGTGATAGAGGACCGCGGCCGGGCAATAAACCAGACGCCAGCCATACCGCGCGACACGGAGGCAGAATTCGTAGTCCACAAAATCGATGAAAAGGTCGTCCCGGTATAGGCCGTACTCGGCGAAGATGGACAAAGGCATCAGACTTCCCGAGGTCTGAGCGACCAGGTATTTTCGCCCGAAGGTGAGAGGGGGAAAGGACTTGTCGAGACGCCGGTGGACGATCCGCGGAGTAACCAGGAAAGCTCGATCGTTAATATATTTGCGATACTCGGCAAGCATATTTGAGACGAAGTTATCGGCGACAAAGCTATCCTGATCGAAAAACAGAATCAGCTTGTATTCAGTCTGGGCATTAGCCCATTTGATCGATTGATTCAGAGCAGTTGCCACGCCATAGTTATCCGGATTTTCGATCAAACAGAAATCGAGTCTGGCAGCAAGGCGACGCAGATGTTCCACTTCGTAGGCGGAAGAACAATTGTCGACCACGACAAGCCCTCCAACTTGAGGACGGAGCCCCTCAAGGGCCATTTCGATGTCCGCGCCAGGATGGTAGGTAACGAACGCGGCGCAGATTTCGCGATTCATTGTGTCCATGGTCTTTAAGTGCTCGCATTAGACGGTCATCAAGGCGGCCTTGATAAGCGATCGGCCCACTAAACTGTGGCCTTCAGGCGCCACGAACTCCGCGATTGACGGCCGGTCACTCATTCACCCGGGTCACGCCCGGGCCGATACTGATGTTCAGAATGGCACCCGTGATCTGATTTCCGGCGGCGTTGTTTGAGTCTACAACTCCACCCTGATTGCCATAATCATTCTCGAAGTTGATTCCCGGACCTGTGTTGTTGCCCGTCATGACATTGTTAGTGATCGTGTTATTGCTCACCGAGCAGCCGGGTGCGTTGCATTGAAACCACACGATGCCCTTGGAGAGATCAGCGCTGGACGGAACCGTAATCGCATTACCCTGAATCGTGTTCTGGTTGACATTAAGCGCGGACATGAGGGTAGTCCCAACGTAAATGCCACCTTCGATTGTGTTGTTAGTGAAACTATTGTTCGACGATCCATTTATCGACACCGTGTAGAGACTACCGGGGACGGTGTTCTTGATGGTATTTCCCGAAGCCGTAATATTGTTGACGACAACGAGTTCGATCGCATCGATGTTGATCATATTTCCCGCCGCGTCAATAGTATTGGTGTTCACCTGGCCTCCGCTGCAGGTGGAAAGAGAAATACCACCTGCTGACGGAATTTCGAGCGTCATCGTGTTGTTGTTAACGAGCACACCCACCGGCGGCATCGAACTCTGGCCGAAAGACCCGACCTCGATCGCATAGTCATTTCCTTTGTGGAGAATCGTGTTGTCGTGAATATTCACGTTCATCGCGGTCGCGCCCGCGCCGAAAGTGTGGACAGCGATCGTGTCGATTCCATCCGGATTAACCACCGACGAAGTATCTACCAGATTATTGCCAATCTCCAGGCCGTCAATAAAATCCTGCGCGAAAATCCCGCTGCCCAAGTTTCCCTTTATCGTATTGCAGACCACCGAAACGCCCGAAGCCCAGGAAATATCAATGGCTGTTCCTGCTGTGCTTTGTATGGTCGAATTCCTGACCACGGTTCCGTTAGCGGCCGAAATAATGAGGCCCTCTCCGGAATAGGACATGTTTGCGCCATCGAGCGTACAGCTGTCCATCACCAGATTCCTGCCGCTCATCAGGATGGCTTCGCCATTAAACCCTTTGATGATCATCGATCCCGGCAAGCAGCGCAAAGTGACGTTTTGCTGGCCGATGAACAAAATAGAATTCAGTGTAGTCACGTATCCGGGAGGCAACACGATCTCGGAGTCAGCGCCTCCGGCGGCAACGGCCGCCTGTAAAGAATTGAAGTTATCCGCCGATATAACCTGTGGTCCTACCGCGACCCAGTTATTCACTGCAAAGCATCCGTATACCCCATACGGATGTGCCGCGAGGAAGACAATGTTCGGACTTTGGGACGGATCACAGGTTTGTGGCAGCGCAGCCACGGAATCGACCCCGTAGCCCCCGCCAGTTTTCACCCACGCGCCGCTTGAACAGCTCATTGTCGTGCCGGTGGTGGTATTGACAGTCATCGCGTTGTTGGTGCAAGTTCCGGACGGGTCGGATTCCACGAAACTGGTGCTTAGCACCACAGCTCGAGCCGCCGGCAAACGAGTGCGCGATTGAAAACTCGACAGCAAACTGACGAACGCCAACAACGCTATGAACAGAAACAAGTCATTGCCTCGCGGGAGATACGCTAGCGGCACACACTTCAATGGAAACCGACGCATACGCTTACCCTAATCCCCGGCATTTACCTCTTCGGGATGGTGTGAGTAGTGAAACCAACTCCAGAGCCGGGAAGAACGGCCGGCCATCGAAGACCTGTACCGACCCTTCAAAAGGGAACTCGGCTCACGGACTGTCTTACCGCCATTGATCCGGACCTGCCCGGTGTCCACAGCAGCCCAATTTTCAGCGGGCTCGCGGCCTCGCGTTGCATTACTTGTTAAGCCCCAACCTGCCGGACAACGCGTGCCAACCCCGGTGGCGGAATCGCTTCTCCACACGCGAGGGCTCCGCTGATGCGATGTAGTTAATCGGCACGTTCGCCTGGCGATTGGTTTCCATTTCCGCTGGAGATAGAAGCGGTCGCCAGGCCGTCCCTTTCAAACGGAAAATGCGATACCCGTGCTCCAGAAGGACATTATGGGAGCGAGCCGGATAAGGCTCATACTCTTCAAAAACGATGTCGCGGATTGCCTTTCGGGCAAGTAGGTCGCGTGCTCCCCTGAATACCGCGGTTTCATGGCCCTCCACATCAACCTTCACGACGCCGGCGTGCGCGATATCCAAAGAATCCAGCCGAAATACCTCTACCGGAATACCGCCGTTCTCGATTTCCAGGCTCGCGATTCCCGAGTTCTCGGCGTAGTCCGCGCGAAAGCCGAGGCGAGCTTCGCCATTTCGGTCTGATAGCGCGATGGGCTTGATCTCAATCCGCGCAATCGGCAGAGAACTCCAATCACTGACATTTCGCCGAAGGAGCAGCATTACATCCGGGTTGGGCTCAAACCCGATTACCCGCCCCCCAGCTCCTACCGATAGCGCCAAAACCAAGCTCATATAGCCGATATTCGCCCCCACGTCCAGCGCCGTTTCGCCCGGTTCGGAGAGCCTGATGAGCGCTTCCGTTACCGGCAGATCGTACAGGCCCTGGGCAGCGATTGCGCGCCCGATATTGTCTGCCGAACAGGCTGTTATCGAGCAGTTCCAGGGCAGTTTCAACACGGCTTCACTCGACGGCTTATACGACAGGCGCCGCACAATCTGCGAAGGCCGGTATAAGTACGCGGGATTCAGAACGTTTCGTAACTCCATGGTCCTCCCATCAAATTCAGGCCAGTCGCGACTGAATACGTTTGGTGATCCGCACCGGGTCGAGGGCCACCGCTGCGGCGAGTGAGATCGCACAATGTAGGTATTTTCGTTCCCCATAAAACCGCGTCGCCTTGATAAAACTACGGAACGACCGGACGCCGAGTTGGTGTCGGACCTTCGCGACAACTGGACGCTGTTTTCTCCACGCGCGATATTCTTCGCGGCTGAGTTCCGGGCGGCCGTCCAGACGCCTCAGCACGTTTCCGTTCAGCCAGCCACAGATCTCGTCCTGCTGGGCTGCGCGGTTCAGGGTTATGGAGCCGCCGTGCAGCCGGTACTCCGTCAGATATTCCTGCTGGCATTCAATGGAGAAGCCGCTCGTGACGAATCGCCCCCAAAGATCGCGGTCTTCCCCGTAGTAGCTCAAGTCCTCGCGGTATCCGCCCACTTTACAAAACGCCGATTTCCGCATCAGCACTGAGGACTGCGCGATGTCCAGAAAGAGCGCCAGATTCCGCTCGCGCTTTCCTCTTTCCACATCCACGACACACGAGGACTGTCCGATCCGTCTCCCTGCGGCGTCCATAAAGAAGCAGCCGCTCGCGGCCACGGCAAGTTCGGGGCGGGTCGCCATGAATTCGAGTTGGCGTTCGAGGCGATTGGGCAGCATGCGATCGTCCGCGTCAAGGCGGGCGATCAGACCGTATCGGGCTCTCTCGACACCCGCGTTGACCGTCGCGGCAACTCCGGCGTGAGGCCGCGGGACAACCACGACCCGCGAATCCGTTCGCGCATATTCGGCGAGAATGTCTAGCGACGAATCAGTGGAACCATCGTCAACGGCGATCAGTTCGAGTTCGCGAACGGTTTGGTTGAGAATGCTTTCCACCGCCTCGCATAGGAAGCGCTCGCCGTTGTACACGGCCATTACCACGGAAACTCCAGTTGCATTCATAATTTAAAATTTAGACAACCTATGCTGCAGCTCCTCGCCAAGGCAAACCCTAAGGCAAACCAGAACCAGATGCCTAATACGGGACCCTCCATCAAAACGCCAAATGAACTGTTGACTACCGTCGCCACCAGCATGACCAGCCAGAACGTCAGTTCGTCCCGGCGCTCGGGCGAATAAGGCTGGCCCCGGATGGAACCCCGCCAGATGCGCCGGAATAGCGTTCCCGTACCTAGGAAAAAAATCGTGCCCCAGACCAGCAGTCCAACGATCCCCAGCCGCGCAAAAATCGTCACGTTGAAATTGTGCGGCGACCGCACCATGAATTCTTCATCGAGATCGGCCAGCAGCGGTTGGTATACGTGCAGGCTCTCGCCGAAACCCAAACCGAACGCCGGGTCAGTGTGTATGACTTTGTCATAGATGTTTTCCCACCACACCAGCCGCCAACCCGCTGTTCCCTCCGCCCGTTCGGCTTGCGCGAAACGGTCGAAGTGTGCGAGCTTGAGTGCCCGTTCTGGGAACATAATGAGCACCATTGCAGCCAACGGCAAGCCGACCATGGTGACTTTCCACAAGCGAGTGTTGAAGTGCGGCATTCCGTGGGGCGACAGGCTCAGCAGCATCGCCCCCCCCACACCCGCAGCCATTCCGATGCGCATTCCCCGCCCTTGAGACGCAGTGAATGCAGCCAGGCCAAGAAAAGCGACCAATCCGAGCGCCAGACGCAATCGCGGGCGCCGGCTCAAAGTTGTGGTGCAGAGAATGACCCATGCGCCGAGCGCGAGATTCTGGCCGCCTTCGTGGACGGAATTGAAGAACAGATGAACTCCACGCCCGGGAATAATGGGACCGGACTGGGAAAGCGCCTCATGGGAAAGCATGTTAGCCGTGTTCCAGAACAGCGAAACGATCCAGAAGATCCGCAGTAGAAACCAGGCCCGGTCCGCCATGCCTTCCCGCGCCGCCAGACCGAGGCCCACGAAATAGAACAAAGCGTAATAGCAGATGGCCGAGTCGCGTGCCGCGTCCATGCCCCAGACTGGAAACGAGAACACCAGCCATACCCCTCCCATCCCCAGGAAAATCAGAATAGCGACGGTCAGTACGCGAGTCTCCCGGAGGAAGTCGGTGCGGCGGATCCACGGCGCAATGAACAACAGGCCTACGCCCATCGTCGCTTCGCCCCAATACAGCGGGGGTACGCCGAGATAAGTCGGGCCTTTGCCGATAATCGTGATCGCGGCCAGGTACGCCAGCAGAAAGCGCACGTACCACGGCAAATGCTGCTGGAGCATATACCACGGCTGGCGAAGGCGCAAACGATAAATCGGCTTTCGAACGGCAGCGGGTGCTCCGGTCACCGCAGCGCCTCCGTGAGCGCCTCGTCGTATTCTCTGATCATCCGGGCCTCTTCCCAGCGGTTATCGATTGGGGGAGCGCCGCCGGCGCCGCGCAACGCCTTTGCGATCTCCCGCGCGAAACGAGGCAAATCAAACGGAGTGGCCACAAGTATGCCGCGGTTCGCGAGAACCTCGCTGATGCACCCTGTGTCCCACGCCACAATCGGGCGGTTGGCCGCCATGGCTTCAAGCAGCACCATGCCGAGGCCTTCCTGCTCTCCGCGCGACAGAAAGACCAGCAGGTCGATCTGCGAAAAGGCGTCTTGCGGATTTTTCGCCAACCCTCGAACTCGCACCGAATGTCCGGTTGGAAGCGCGGCCATCGACTCGATCTCGGGCAGCAACTCGCCGTCACCGAAAATATTCCATTCATGGGGCACGCCCATGCGGTTGAGAATGGCGCTCAATTCAAAAGCCTCGCCAGGCCGCTTCACGGGCGTTAGCCGTCCGATGAATCCGATGCGGAACGGCGGAGTCATGAGGGGCGGAGGTAAAGCCCGCAGCGCCTCTGCGTGGGGCAGTCCGTTGTAGATGACGCGGGGTGTTTCCTGGATCTTCAGGTTTTCCCGAAGGCGATGAGAAACATGGTGGGATACGGTGATCGCATGCCAGTGCCCACGCCGCACGCGCCGCCGGATCCACCGCCAGGCCATCCCGCGGAAGCCCCGTAGCATGGAGCCTCCATAGCGCACGTCGTGCTCGGTCCACACTACCGGAGAGCGTGTGAAGAGGAGAGGAAAGAGCGATCCGTGGGCCGAGATCACGTCGACGCGCTCCTGCCGCATCAGAGCCCGAAGAAACCGCATGGTGCGATACACCCCGAGCGCGGTTTTATCGGGCTGATGATCGATGAAAACTACTTCCGGCCGGATCAAGTCGAACAATGCGCGAACGCCGCCGAACGGGCCGGCGAGCACCACTCGCCAACCGCGGCCCACGAGTCCGTTGGCGATACTGATGGCAATCCGCTCCATACCTCCAGAGGGACTGCCGGCGCTGCACCAGACGAGTGCAGTGCGGTTGGGCTGCGCCATCGTGAAGTCCTCCGTTCGCTCGTCCCTAGTCGCACCGCACAATTTGGGATAGTCTCCAGCGGCCGCAATCTGGTAGGGGTTCTGCATCGTTATACCGACCTGGCGGCCAGAACGGGCTGCCGCCAAACGGCACGAAGTAAAAAAGCGGTCCATACCGCCGTGGTACAAAGGTTGGCGAGCAACAGAAACGCGGCATACCGGGTCATGGTAAGCGCCGTAGTTCTTCGGACCGCCCCAGCGTGCCAGCGTAACGCCCAGCGCAAAATTGGCGCCTGAGATCAAGGCCTGATCCAGCAGGGCAAGCACGCCCGTCGAAGCCCAGCTTCGCACGCGCACCATCTCGTGCGGATGTCGATACCTGCTGCCGCCAGTTTGCCCGCGAACCAACCGGGCCGCGCCGCCTCTAAAACCATTTCGCTATCTTGGGACATGATTTTGATTAATGCCGGTAGGCCCGGTCCCTGCCGTACTCGTAAGGAGCTTCCTTCCCGTTCCAATCGTTGAGGACGGTTCCGAATACCAGCAGACCGTCTTCGACGAAGCGTGCCTTCGCCGCCACCGCCGTGTCCCTCGTGGTTTGTCCCGCGCGGACCACCAGCACCACGGCATCCGCGAGTTTGCCGAAGATTCGCGCGTCGGCAAACGGCAAGACGGGAGGAGTATCGATCAGGACCAGGTCGTAATTCACTCGCAACCGGGAGATGAGTTCTCCCAACCGGGGTGAGTGAAGCATCGTCGCGACAGAGTCGCTAAGAGGCCCGCTGGGCAGAAGCGAAAGGCCGGGCACTTCAGTCTTCTGGATGAAGCTGGACAGAGTGTGCTCGCCGAGTACTTCCGCCGACAACAGCAGATTGCTCAACCCCTTTTCGTTGGACGCGCTGTAGATCTGGTGTTGGCGCGGATTGCGCAGGTCCCCGTCTATCAATACCACCCGTTGGCCGATCTGCGCCGCCATGAGCGCGAGATTCCCGATCACGGTGCTCTTGCCTTCATGGAGCGCGCCGCTGGTCACCAGCAAAACCCGCGGAACGTTGATGGATCTTCCCGGCGAGAGTATGGACGTGACCACCGAATGAAAAGCCTCGAACACCGGGGTATCCGTCCGCACGGGCTGATTGCGAATGAATCCGCTAAAGCTCATGTTCCGGACGGAGAATCCGTGCTCGTTGCCGGCTGCCAGAGCGGCGTGCCGCGCGGTCGGCAACAGGTGCGGCTTAGTTGAAGGGATGACTCCCAATTCAGGCACATTTAGATACGACTGCGCGACGCCTGGGCTGTTTACACGGCGATCGCCGGATCCTTTCAGAAGCACGAGGGCGGCGCCGAGCATCAGCCCGGCTATGAGACCAACTGCCGCCGTCCGGGTGGGGTGGGGACTGAAGGGCAGGAGAGGAGGTTCGGCGGCATCGACGATGCGCGCATTTCGGACGCGCGCGGAAGCGTTGACGCCGGCTTCTTTCATGCCCGCCAAAAGAGCATCGTAGAGATTGCGGTTGGTTTCGACTTCGCGCTTTAGCACGTTGTAGTTGATGGCCTTGGTGGCCTGATCGCTAACCACGCCGGCCTGGTGTTTGTACGCGTCCTCAAGGAGCTTTTCGTGAGCGACTTCCGTTTGATAAGCGCTGTACTGTTGCACTAGCCAGCGGTTATACTCTTTGGCCTCGCCCTCCTGCAGGGTCGCGATTTGGGCGTCCAACTCCTTCACTTTGGAGTACTCCGAAGTGTACTGGCTCCCCAGAGCCGCGCGTTGCCGCCTCAGATCCAGAAGCCGCGACTGGATTTCGCGCAGCGGTTCGCTATCGGCTTCATCATCTTTCCCGGCAGACGCTCTCGCTAGAGTAAGGTAACGCGCCTCCAGACTGGCGCGTCTGGCCTCGGCTTCGGATAGATCGTGGGCCAGGAACTGAAGTTTGTCCTCGGTCTCCTCGGCCGGAGTCCCTTTCGGCGTCGTGTAGAGGAGCCCGGAAGATCTGGCGTAATTCTGCAAACGGGCCTCGGATCCCTCCAGCTTTCTCTTCGTCTCCTGCAATTGCGTCTCGAGCCACATGCGAGTCTGCTCGGCTGTGTTGACGCGCGCGTCTACGTCCTGCTGAATATATTCCGCGGCCAGACTGTTTGCGACCTTAGCCGCCAGCTGGGGACTCCTCGCGCAATACGCGACTGAAACCAGTCGAGTGCCGCGAACCGGAGTTACGGTGATATTGGCCAGGCTGAGAACCGGATCCGACTGGACCGCCGCGCTGCTCCCTGGCAGGTCGGAGGGACCGATCACGCCCTGCGACAACAGTTGCTGTCCGACTCGCTGCAGCAAAGACTTGCTCTCGATCAGGCTGACCTGGGTCTGCAGATACGTTTCCTGATTGAACATATTCTCGTTGCCCTTGCTGAAGTTCTGCATGTTCATGGAACCGCGGTCGGGCTCGAGGATTTCGATCGTCGTGCTGGCCAGGTAAAGCTTGGGCAGACGGCTGGTGAAATACCAGGATGCCGCGGCAATCGCGATTCCCCCGGTCAGCACCAGAAATCTTCGCCGTTTAATGGCGGCCCAGTAAGTCAGGACGCCGGCGGGTGGGGGGTCGGAAACCGGCGACTGATAAGGTACCGGCTCCACTAGATTGAGTAGCCCGTCCACCTTCCTTTCAAGGCGAATGATATCGGGAAACCGATCGCGATGGTTTGGATCGGAAGATTCGGGAATAAATGGTGTCAGCATCCGTACTCCATGGGTCAATTCTTTTTAAGTTGGTTTCGGCCGGAAGCCGGTTGCTCCCTTGCCGGTGCTGGAGTTCGCAGACGAAGCGACGTCCACCGAGGCGCGCTGATTCTTCAATGGCAGGTCATGAGCTAGCGGCTGAAAAATGTTGCAATGGGAGTTTCGGCGACCGGGCTCTCATTGGTCTTTCCGGCATGCCTTCGTCCCTTGCCGGCATGGCGCATTGCCGCCCACACCGTCGCCCCAACCAGCCGCGCCGGGCGAAGAATGTAATACAGAAAATCCAGTCTCGAAGGCAAGCGGATAAACTCGCGGGACGTTGGATGGGGGACGCGCAAGGACGAGTAGACCAGGATGCGAAACTTGTCCCGCCAGCGCTCGCGTATTCTCACAAGATACAAGTACCAGTCACCTCTGTTCATCTGGTGATGTGACTCGCGGCGCTCTGCAGAGAAGAAATTGGCAGCGGTCTCTTCGGCCAGGTGCGCCGCGGCGGCGTCATTCGCGGCTGCGTTGAGTAATCGCTCTGGCAGCGGCATACCGACAAGGTTGTGCGCGAGAAGCAGCGCGAGGTGTAGTATCCTTTCAGCGCCGCACGCCCGCGCCCGGTTTTCAATCGCCGGCCAATCAAGATCATGGGAGCCAGCCACCGCGTCGACGCAGCAGAGCCACTCCAGCCGTTCCCAGCGATGTTTGCTCCCGTGCACGCATACATAAAGGAACAGGTCCTCGGGCGCCAGCGACATCATCGTCCGTTTTCCGATTTTGGTTTTCCTGCGCCGTTCCCAGAGCTCGGCGATTTGCAGGTCGATCGAGAGGTAACGCTCGGTCAGAAGCCAGTGCAACTCCACCACGGAGTTGCGGTCCGGATGCCGCAACTGGAGCGCGCATTCGGTCTTCCTGTAGATGTGTTCCTGCTTCGGAGTCAGTGCGTATTCGAGCTCATATCCGTCGTCGACCAGCGTTGCCACCGCCCGGTCGAGATCCTTCTCTCTGACCAGAATATCGAGGTCCGCGAACATCCGTAGAGAAAGGTCCCCGTATGCCGCTACTGCCAGCGTTGGCCCCTTGAAAGGAATGATCTCGATCCCGAGTTTCTCGAAAAGCGAGAAAATCCGCAGCAGTTCCGCCGTTAAAACGAAGTTGCGGCGCATTCCCTCCCACGATGCCGCACACAAGAAACTGCGCGCCGGCTCAGGCACCAGATCTTGAAAATGTAGTGTAAGGTTGCGGTTGACGAGAGGCAGCACAGCGTGGTCCCGGGCCTGATTGACGATATGGCGCCAATCAAGATCAGAGCCGAGATAGTCGCGAACCCGCGTGACGGAGGCGGGAGCCATATTCCGCACCGAACAGGCGAACAACAACCGGTCCTCTCTTCGCATGTCGTGTAGCGCGTGAATTGCCGAGGCTGGTTTGTGTTTCGAATTCCGAGTGGCGATCACTGATCAGAAACCCCGCAAAATTTATCCGGCCCAGTTAGATACCTCTCCAGATCACTACGCCCGAGATCGTCGCCAGGGCAGTCTCCAACACCTTCGTAGTGGCGCGACGCGAGGTGTTGTCCGGAACGAAGAGGATGTCATCGGGAGAAAGCTGAACGTCTTTCGATTTGCCGGCCAGGATCTTCTTGAGGTTAATAGGAATCTCCTCACGCGCGTCGGTTTCGGGCTTCCGCCGCAGGATGCGGGCATTGCCCGGCGACGCATTGGGAGCAAAACCTTCTGCCAGCGAGAGTGCCTCCAGCGCGTAAACGGGCCGGCCTTGCGAGATGGTAAAGCCGCCGGGCTTGTGGACATCCCCGATCACATAGAGAACCGGACCGCGAGCTACGGCGATTTCGTCATTGGCGCGAACCCGTATGTTCGCGTGCGGGTCGCGAAGTTCCACGACATCGCGAACCTTTACAGTCGCGCTGCTGCGGCCGGACGCCGTGTCCATCACTTCGTTGGGCAGATCCAGGGGACCTTCGGATGTGCGGCGAGTGACCGTGATGGTGTCGCCGGCCTCGGGTTTCAATCCTCCAGCCCCCGCGATCGCATCAAACAGCGTCTTGTCGCCCTGGATCTGCTGTGTGCCGGGGGTGTTCACGGCGCCCATCACGGACAGCGGCTGGTTTCTGACTTCTACGATGTTCGCCGAAATGTGAGGTGTCAAGACCTGTCTCTGCAGTGCGCTGAATAGATTGTTCTCCAACTGGGCGAGTGTCAAGCCTCCGGCTCGAACCCGGCCGAGCAAAGGAAGGCTTACGGTTCCATCTTCATCGATGCGGTATGACTTGCTTGTGAACTCCGGAAGTTCCGAAACGGAAACATTGATCTGATCGTTCGGACCTAAGACGTAACCGGCTGGGACGCTATTGGCGGGATCCGCCGCGCCGCCACAAAAGCTGGCGGCCATAGCGAGAATCACCACCGACTGAGTTATTCGATGCATATAGCTCCTGCTCAAAATTCAGTGCGGACTGGAAGCGAAACAATTAAATTAAGAGTTTGTCTGAGTGATTTCTGCCTGTTAGAGCACCAAGCGGACACGCTACCGCTTTTTCATGAATGGCCTTGGCCAAAAACATGAAATGATTGAACCCGTCTGGCTGGCGGAGCGCAGATCTCAAGTTCCGGTATGAGATGATCAGCTTTGAGGATGCCGAAAAAACAATACCCTGTCAAGAAGCCCGGAGCATCCAACTGTGTGCGGCACAACACTTGGCGGCCGAGTCGGCCCGCAAGTGTCTTACCGTTTATAGAGTGCTGTAACTTTCCCGATTTTCCGGTCGAGAATATCGCTTTCGGGTTTGGCGGACCCGGAGTCATAGGCTATATCGACTTGGCTGGAAACTTCAGGCTTGGGGTCGTTCCTCTTTCGCACCGGTTCCGGAACCGGGAGTTCGTCTTTATTTGGCCTTCGGCGGGTTGCTGCTGTGGTATCTTTACAGGCAAAAAAGCTACATCGTAGTGCCCGGGGGAATCACGCCGCACCTGATCATCCCATTGTGTTGCTGCTAAGCTGACGCGCCCGTTGCCTTCGCGGGGGATTTGAAATCAACTGCTCTACCTGGCGTAAACGACGTACGGAACGAATCCCTTCAGCTTGGTCTTCAGCTTGTACATCGAAGTCCGACCGCAAAAGTAAAGAGTCGAAAAGTCGGCGTCTCCCCATGCCAAGTTTGCGGCACTTTCAATAAGGAGGACGGTTCCCAGGTGGTTGCCGTCGGGATCGAACACCCAGACACCGCCCGGGCCGGTGACCCAAACGTTGCCCTTGACGTCAACCTTCATGCCATCGGGACCACCGCGTCCCGTGCTTTCCGTGGCGAAGAGTCGCCCGTTTTTCAACTCACCATCGACGAAATTGTAGAGGCGTATTTCGCGGGAACGGGTATCATTTACATACAGACGCTTGCCATCCGGCGAAAATGCCAGGCCGTTGGGCTGGTTCATGTCGGTGGCCAGCAGTTTCAGCTTTCCTGAATCTTCCATGCGGAAAATGCCCTGGTAGGACAGCTCTTGTTTCTCACCCTTCACCAGATCATAGGTCGGATCGGTGAAATATAACGCGCCATCGGGGCCAAGCACTACGTCGTTGGGGCTGTTCAACTTCTTACCCTCGTATTTGTCGGCCAAGACCTCATATTTGCCGTCTGGCGCCAGCACGATCATGGCACGCAAGACGCTAGCGGTCTCAATCAGCCGATGGTGCCGATCGAAAGTGGCGCCATCGGGATCGCCAATGCTCACTATGGTTTCTACCCGGCCATCCGGATAAACGCGCGCGACCCTGTTCTGATCCTCGTCGCTCACATAGAGGAACCCACCCTTTTCATCCCAAACCGGCCCCTCGGTGAAACCGAAGCCGCTAGCGACTTTTTCTAAGGAAGCGCCTTTGTCGACCAGGTCCCAGAACTTCGGCGACTCTGCCTGCAACGCAAACTGGCGCAGTTGTTCCTGATGAGGTGCGGCGTCCACGTCCGGCGGGACTGCGGCGGGCGTTTGCGCGGAAGCGCTGACGCTCGCCGCCAGGGCGAGCAAAATAGCGACTGCTTTTCTCATGGCAAACCGAATGTCAAGATGGTGGACCCTACCGCTACTCCAATAAACTGCCGTCCGTCGACAGTATAGGTCATCGGCGAAGCCCTGCATCGCTGTCCGGTGTTGAAATGCCATAGCGGTTTTCCGTTCTTCGCGTCGACAGCGACAAAAGCTCCGGCACTGTCGGTGTAAAATACCAGCCCTCCCGCGGTCGCCATGACGCCGCTGATAGAGAAACCATCACTGAACTCCGGAAGTTCCCAAACGAGTTTTCCCGTCTGCAGATCCAGCGCTCTCAGAAACTGCCGGGAGACGTCTCCGGGAGACCGGTGCGATCCGCCCCCATAGAACGACTCGCCCGCCTGCCACGACTCATCGCTCTTCGTGTACACGGCACACGACTCAGTTGCCATTACGTAGAAGAGCCCCGTCCCCGGATGAAACGCTGTGGATGGCCAGTTTGCGGCACCCCACACCGACGGGCAGACCCGCGTCCCTTCCGCGGTCGGCTTCGAGTTTGACAACGGCACCGGACGGCCGTCGGTACCGATGGCTTTGGCCCACGTCAGCTTCTTAACAAACGGTTCGGCCATCAGGACTTTCCCCGTCAGCCGGTCCAGCACGTAGAAGAATCCGTTGCGGTTGGCCTGAACGAGTAACTTCCGCTGTTGGCCATGGAAGTTGGCGTCGACCAGCATCGGCGTCTCATTCGCGTCCCAATCGTGCAACTCGTGAGGACTGAATTGGTAATACCAGCGGAGTTTCCCCGTGTTCGGATCGATCGCGAGAATCGAAGACGAGTATAGGTTGTCGCCCTCACGCCGGTCCCCATTGTAATCGGGACAAGGATTGCCAGTGGGCCAGTAGACAAGCTTAGCCTCCGGATCATAGGTGCCGGTGAGCCATGTCGCCGCGCATCCATGTTCGATCGCCTTCGCTGCCGGCCAAGTCTCCGACCCCGGCTCACCCGGCCCGGGAACCGTCCAGAACCGCCAAACGTGCTCGCCCGTGGATGCTTTGTAGGCATCCAGGAACCCGCGGACCCCTTCGTCTCCGCCGGAAATACCTGAAATTACCAAGTCGTTGACCACCAGTGGTGCGCTGGTCGCTCCATAGTTTTGCCGCGAGTCGGCCATCTCGGCGTCCCAGAGAAGTTGACCGGTGGAGCGGTGCAGCGCGATGAGGTGGGCGTTGTCGGTGACCATGAACACCCGGTCGGCTAACACTGCCACGCCACGGTTAATCCCACCGCCCGCGTCGCCCGCGAGACCTTGCGAACGGGCGCGGCTGTAATGCCAGATCTCCCGGCCATTCCGAGCATCGAGGGCATACGCTTCGTTCACGGAAGTCACGTACATGACGCCATCCACCATGACCGGTGTGCCCTCAAGACCACTCCAGGACGGAACTCCGCGTTTGTGTTCTTCCCCTCCTCCCGGGGCCCCAACCATGAAGATCCATTTGGGCGCGAGCTTTGCGATGTTGCTGCTATTGACCTGGTCGAGCGGACTGAAGCGGTTACCGTTCTCATTTCCGTGATAGGTCGGCCAGGTGCCCGTCTTCGGATACGCCACGTCGGCAAACGGAATCCCCGATCCCATCTCTCCGGCGCTCTCCATCGTGGGCTTAGCGTTCGGGTCCAAATTCAGGCGAGTCAGGTACGCGATCAGATCGCGCCGTTCGCCGGCGGTGGCCTCCAGTTTGGGCATGAGGGATTTTTCAGGCGTTATATCGGCCACTTGATCCTTCACAATCAAGTACAGCTTGCCGTCCACTCCCAGCAGTTGCAGGTCGAACGTGCTCTCGTTTTTGGCCAAGCCGCGGATCGTTTGGCCACTGAGCAGGCGAACACTTACGGCCCGGTACGCCGCCGCTTCACTCCGCGACCGTCCGCCGCTCGATGAATGCGCGGCGCCTGGATTCAAGAGCGCCTCTTCAATTCGGTCCGGGGTCCGATCTTTCCCAAGATTCGACAGATCGGGACCTAGCACGCCGCCGTTGCCCCGTACCATATGACAACTGGTGCAGTTCCCTTTGCCCATGAAAAAACGCCGTCCGGCAACAGGGTCGCCCGGTGCAACCGGTCCCGCAGGCACGCTCCCGGAAGGCAGGGACTTCAATGACATGACAAAACCGGCAATTGCTTCGGCTTGCTCAGCCGGAACCTGGAATGCCGGCATGCCTGCCTCGGGAATCCCTTTGAGAATGATCTCGCGCACCGCAGTGATTGAGACACCTCGCGGCCGGCGTAGATTTATGATGTCGGGGCCGTGTCCCCCGCCGGTTCCATCGTCGCCGTGGCATCCGACACAATGTGCACGATAGGCCCGCCGTCCTGCATCAGGCGCTTGGGCCGCTGCCCACACGGGAAACACAACTACAAGAAGTCCGAGGGTGCGCGTTCGCATCATTTTTCGAGAGCAGATCGCAAAGGGTCAGATTCCACTAGCCCGTATCCAGAAACTCTCTGTCCACTTTCCACCGGCGGGTACCGTCTGCAACTCTGCATACTTGCCCTTCTGCGCCAGGTTCACTCCACTGATGATCGCCGCCAAGGGCTCAAAACAGATGAACTCCCGGGTTTCTCCGGGTGGCGGAGCAGGCAACCAAATGGTCGCGACGCGATATTTGGGCCCAAACAAGGTCTCCACCGTTTTGCCGCCCGCTTCAATCGAGAAGTGCGCGCGGCCCTCCGCATCCCGCTCCAGGTCAGTGAAACCATCATCCAAAGTTTGGCCCCGGAGGGGCAGTGGATTGGGTATGTCAAGTGGGCGCATTTCGCCGGTCGGAATCTGGTGCTCGTCCGCCACTACGTGCACGCGGGCGGAAAGATGCGCCACCCATTCATCGCGCGGGATGTCAGGAATCCGGTAGAAAGAGTGAAAACCGATTACTACCGGCATTGGATCCGCACTCAAATTGGTTATGGTAGTCTTCACCTCCAGGACACCATCAGCCAAATTGTAGGTCATCTCGTATTCATGAGCAAAGGGCCATTGGGCCATCAGATCCGGATATTTCCAGAATGCCAGCCGGCTCGAAACGTGCGCAGACCGGGAATCTGCCGCTACCTCCGTCACCTCCCAGAGGGGTGAATTGGTGAGCAGCCCATGTATCGGCCTCTCGCCATGGACGTTTCCGAGACCCATATTAAACGCGTATCTTTTGCCGTTTGCATAAAAAGCCTGTTCGTCCAGCAGGTCCGCCCACGGCGCCAGGAACGGAATCCCGCCCAGCCTCGGTTTCTCCTGATAGCTGGCGATGTCATCGTACGGGAAGTAGAGAATATTCTTCCCGTGTACTTTCATCTCATACGCCCGATTGCCGGCAGAGGGCAGGATTGAGACTTCGACGCCATGAGCAGCATCGGTTAGACGGACAATCGGGACACCGTGATTGAGAATTTTCTCGGCAGTATAGCTTTTGGCCAAAGAAGAAGCCGGCAGCAACCACCAGCAGAGCCAGAGTACAGCCGGAATGCGCATTGGATTTCAGGTTTTATGAGGAAGTGATACCGACCTCTTAACGTTGCGCCGCGCCGCTACGGCCCATGATCGGCCATACATCCACGACTTTGTCACCGCGAGTAACATAGTACCTGTCGAAAACGTTGGTGCTCTGATCAAGGTTGGTGCAATAGATTTCTACCCGGTCGCCGAGCTTCGGGGCCTGCTCCCCATCCTTCCACCTCAAGGCGCCGTACTCCGCTCCCTGGACGCCAACCTTTAGCCAAGGCATGCCCTTCACTTCGTCGGTCGCCTTGGCCAGCGCCTTGTTGCCGTAATCCGTGGTAATGATGTTGGGATGGTGCTGGCTGTCGACCGTCGTCAGAATTGTTAGCGCCGGTTGCCAGTCGTTGTACCTCTTGGTGTCCCCGTCCTTGCCACCGACGATGAAGTATTCCGTATCCATAAACACATAGGTGCCGGATTCCAACTCCGTCAGGCCCGTCTCGTGATCGATGTTGTAGGTGCCGGTCGAGCCGCCGGACATGATGTTCACCGGCAACCCAGCCTTTTTCGCCAAGTCTTTGGACTCGCGTACCCCTGCCAGAACCTCCATGGAATTCTTCTTCCGAGCTTCAAAGCCCTTGGTGTGCGCTGCGCCTCCCGAATAAGCCATGAAGCCCTCAAACTGCATCCGCTTTGACGAGGAAACCTTTTGTGCCAGTTCCAGCGCCGGCTGTCCGCCGTCGATACCCTGCCGGGCCATGCCCGCAAAGACGGATACCACAACCTTCAACTTCACGTTGTGCGCAGCCGCCGCCTCTTCCAGCCAATCGACGACTTGCGCGTCATCCGTCACCAGCATGAAGGTCGGGTCCTTTTTGGCGAGCGCCACAGCCCTTTGGATGTTATTGACACCGACCGGCTGCTTGGTCCACAGCACACCGCTGATGCCTGCCCCGGAGAACAGCTCAGCCTCAGCGATGGTCGCGACGGTCAGCCCCACCGCTCCGTTCGCCATCTGATGCTTCGCGACATCGACGCTCTTATGGATCTTGACGTGGGGTCTTACATTTATGCCGTTAGTCTTCGCCGTATTCGCCATATGCTTCACGTTGGCGGTGAACATGTCGAGGTCAACCACCATGCAGGGCGTCGGGAGAATGTCCTTCGTCAAGTCACGGAAGTCGCGTTTGGCTATGCGCGCCTCGAATTCCGTGAAAGGATAGTCGGCGTAAGATGGAGTGGTTCGAGCCGCTCGACTCCGGGCGGCTGTGAGAAGGCCGATTCCTGCTCCTGCAGTGGCCATAAACTGGCGGCGTGAAGTCATGTGATGTGTTCCTCAGCCTTTCTTTAAGCGTGTGATGGCTGCGCCTAGAATAACAAAGAACCTATACGCGTTGCAGCGCAAGCAAGAAAGCAACCAGACGTGGTGCCGTCGGAGAAGGTCCCGTCACTCGGGGGACTCTATCGAGTTATTAGACCGCATGGTGCGGCGCCGTGTCTAGTGAATACACGAAGGGGCAGGTAACATTTACGTAAATGATGTTTATTATCTGTCGCCTTCAGGATGGCTAACGGAAGAGAAGCGCAGCGTAGGCGAATCGTGTTTCAGCTCCGGTTTTCGCCAAGCCGCTTAATGCGGATTTGTTTGAACTCCGTCCACATGCCCGGAGCGTGTGCCTGCAACTCGATACTGCCCTCATCCAGCGTTTCAAGCTGATCGTACTCAAGCACCGTGTCTCCGTTGATTCGCACTAGGCAGTTTCTGCCCTGCACTACCAGCTGAAACGGAAACCAGACCTCCGGCTCGATCTTCGGATACACCGAGCGCTTGAAGCTGTAGAGAGAGCCGGTAGGGTAGTGGGCACCCTCCACGTCATGCAGTTGAATCTCGTAATGGCGGCCGCTAAGGCCCTGACCGCTGGTGCGAAACAGGATACCGCTGTTGTGGTGTTTGACGTGCCGGACGTAGAGCTGAAGCTCGAAATCCCGAAATTTCTCCTTAGTCGCCAGATGACCGGCGCCATCGGCGTGGATGACTTCGGCCAGCGTTTGAAACTTGGGCTTTCCTTCCGAAATATACCAGGCTCCGAAGTCTTCGGGACCGCTATAAAGCGTTTGCCAGTGATCGGTTGCGGGCAGTTCCCTGATTCGCAAATTGCGAAAGCGATTCGGGTAGGAAAGCGATTCCAGGCCGAGATAACCGCTGCGGAAACGATGGCGTAGCTCGGGCACGGTCGAGACGTCGATATCGTGAATCATCTCCTCGTTGGTCCAGACGCGAAGGCGCGGCCAGTCCATCAGGATACGGAAACTGTTCCACTCTCCCTTGTTCTTGACGTTGACTTTGCGCGGTGCGACGACCGGAAATATGGCGCCCATGGATTGTGGCATCGGCGTTGCATCTTCCTGTTGGAAAATGTGGATCTGCATGCCATTCCACATGGGACGGCCATGTTCGGGCGCGTGGAAGTAGATGCCCGAATCCATCCAGCCTTTGATGAAGAATTCGCCGCGGAAATCGAAATTCTCATACTGTCTGTCGGAGCGCAGCCAGGTTGGGAAGCCTGAGGACTCGTGAACAACGATGTCGCCGTCGTCCACATAGAAAGCCGTCTCGGGTCCTTCCCGAATGGTCCAGCCGTGCAGGCTCTTGCCATCGAAGAGGCTGGTAAAGCGATCGTCAGCGTCGGCCTGGAGGAGCATGGGAAAGCCCAGCGGAACGGCGGATGTGGCCCCTAGAAATGTGCGTCGGTTCATTCTGTCTGTACCACCTTATGTGATCTGAGTCTGTTCCGATGATGCCGCCGGATGGCGCTGCGTCTTGAGGTTCCACGGCTTCCGGAAGTGTCGCGTCAAGTACCGGCCGGCCTCGTTGTCTCCGATGACCCGCTCCCGCTCATCGTCCCACTGAATTCGATGGCCGGTGCGAAACGCAATGTTCGCCAGCAGACCGCACTTCGAGAGGTGATGCCCGTAACGTACGTTGCACGTCGTCTCCAGATTGCGGGACTTGACGGCGTCGAGAAATTCGCGCAGGTGCCCGGGTGAGTCGGCGAGGGTCTGCGGCGGTCGCGGGAAGTCGTCCACCCTTTTGCCGCCCACCCAGACTTCGTTCTTCTCATAATTTGTGACCAGCGACGCTTCGGTTCCTTCGAACAGACAGCCGATGTGCCCCATATGCTCGAAACCGGGCAATGGCGTGGGCCTGAAGCTGTAAATATAAAGCAGATTTGGAAATTCCAGAATCGCCTCCAACGTGTCCGGAGCCTCGGTCTTATCGGTCAGAAAGAACCTTCCCCCCGCAGCTGAGACATGCGTAGGCGCCTTCAAGTTGAGTGCCCAGAAGGCCACGTCGGAAATGTGGCACCAGAAATCAATAAAAGAACCTCCCGAGTAATCCCAAAACTGCCGGAAATTTCCATGGGAGCGTAATGGCTCGTAGGGTCGTTTGGGTGCCGGACCCTGCCAGAAATCGTAGTCGAATCCCGCGGGCAATGTATTCGGCTCATGCGTCACGAAGTTTTCCGTCGGCGAGGTCTTCCATAGATGGACCCGCGTGATCTTGCCGAGTTTCCCGGACTGGACCATTTCCACTACGCGCCGGTAGTTGCCGGTCGTGTTGTGGATATGGTTCCCCATCTGGCTTACGCGTTTATAGTTCAGCGAGGCGCCGGCCATCGCGCGCCCCTCACCGACGCTGTAGCTGAGTGGTTTTTCTACAAAGACGTCCTTGCCCGCTTCGAACGCGGTGACGGTTGGTATGGCGTGCCAATGATCGGGTGTGACGACGGTGACCGCGTCGATCTCCTTGATTTCCAGCACTCGCCGGAAATCACCAAAAGCCTGTGGCTTATACCCTTTCTCGCTGTCCACCAGTGCGACGGCGCGGTCCAGGTGGCGTTTGTCCACATCGCAAATCGCCGCCACACGGACGTCGCTCTGCTTCATGAATTCTTTCAAGCGGCCGGTGCCCTGGCTGCCGACGCCGATGAACCCCATTACCACCTGATCGCCTGGCGCCTTTGCGGCAGACGCCGGGCGGACCATAGAAGGTAGCGCCAGCCCCGCTCCCAGCGCTCCGACGAAAGTTCTACGGGATATCTCAGAGGAATACATTTCCATCTTCTTTCTTTCGTTTCCGCTCTCTTTGATCTACAGCATTACGGGCCATTACCGGTCAAGTGTATGCACTAGCGATTTTACGTGATTTTTACGTGAGAGATGCTTGCCGTAGCGCCGGTTTTGACTAAACGTCTATTTGTTAGACAATTGTGAATTACGGTCCGGAGTAAAGATTGGTGTGCTTCCTTTTCCGCCTGCGCAACGGGTATACTAACCTAATCTGAACCTAGCCATTTTTCAACCGCCGGATACCAAGGCTCTTGAAGACGAGCGATGGACGCTCATTCAGAGAGTAGTCTGCAGCCCGTCGTTTGCCCGCGCACCCCAGCTGCGGGGCTTTCTGTTGTTCGTAGGGAGTCGTGTCCTGGCGGGACGCCCGAGCGAGATTAACGAATACGAAATCGCGTGTGCCGTCCTCGGGCGCAAGGCTGGTTTTAACCCTCATGAGGACAATATTGTCCGAGTCCAGGCCAGGCATCTACGCACCAAACTCGAGCGGTACTTTGAGAACGAGGGGAAAAATGAGCCTATCATCGTCACCATACCGCGGGGCACATACGTGCCATTTTTCGCACCCCGCGTGGCGCCTGCGCCGTTGTCCGTGCCTGTGGCGTCGAACGAGACTCAGCCTCCGCTCCCGACTCAACCCTCCAAGTCCGGCAGCCGCGCCACACTCGGACTGCTCTTGTTGGCTGTGTTGGCGCTGTCCGCGGCCGTGATCGTGGCTCTGCGCATTCAGGGTTCGCCGGTGTCAGCACGAGCCAACAAGAGTGCGGCTGCGGGAAACCCGCTTCTGTCGAGGGTGTTTCTACTCGGAGATAGCACCAAGATTGTGATCAGCGACGCCGGCCTGGCGATGCTGCAGGAATTCCTACACCATAAGATCCCGCTTGAGAATTACGTGAAGGGCGATTATCCACACGGTTTAATTCCAACATCGACAAGTCCGGACCTGGTACAACTACTGCTGCGGGACTGCGTTCGTCCGTACACAAACTACGGCGATATCGGGGCGTCGAACCGTCTGATTCAACTGGCTCAGAACTACCAGGCGACGGCCGTAATCCGCCATCCGCGCCACCTGAATATCCGGGATTTTGAAACCGGCGGCTTTGTACTTCTTGGGGGCCCGCTAGCCAATCCCTGGTACAGCTTGTTCGAAAACCGGCTTAACTTCGTATTTGAGATCAACGTGGACACGGGGAGTACGCTGATTCGCAACAAGGCTCCGCAGAGCGGCGAGCAAGCGACCTATTCGCCGAGCAGCGGCCCCACTGCGGTGGATTTCGCCGTTCTCGCCCTGCTGCCGAATCTGAAAAATTCCGGCAAGGTATTACTGCTTGCCGGCACCGCCATGCAAGGCACTGAAGCCGCCGGCGATATGGCCATTCGCGACGAACTCCCAGCGGAATTGCTGAACATCGTGAAGCGGGCGGCAGATCCGGCCGACAGCATCGAGATTTTGCTTGAAACCCAAGTGGTGGCGGGGATTCCCCGGGACGCAAGGGCGGTCGCCTACAGGGTGCATCCCGGCCGCTAACTCATCTAATACTGTACCGATCCGGCAACATCCAGTCGCACACGGAACAGCGAGTTCCCGATCATATACAACGTTTTGAAATCTTTGTCCCCGAACGCGATATTTCGCGGGTTGACCGGTGGATGAATCTTGCCCAGCAGCTTACCGTCTGGTGAGTAAACCACGACGCCGTGGACTGCCAGATACAAATTGCCTTTTTGATCCGTGCGAATTCCGTCCGCTCCCCCTTCGAGATTAGCGATGACAACATGATCGTTGGAAGCCCGGCCCTGGCGATCCAAATCAAAGCCGTGAATGCTCTTCTCTTCCGTATCCGCTACATACAGAGTCTTTCCGTCGGGCGACAGCGTAACTCCGTTGGGACGGGTCTTCCATTTGGCGATGGCCTCGATTTTGCCCTTCGGGGTGATATGGTACACACCGAAAAAATCGAGATCCCGGTGATCGAGCGGTGTATAAAGAGGATCGCTGAAATAGACGTGTCCGTCGCGCCGCACTACGATGTCGTTCGGCGCATTGAAGCGCTTGCCCTCGAACCTGTCCGCCAGTACTTCGACTTTCCCCTGACGATCGGTTCGAGTCACGCGCCGCGACTTATATTCACACGTATAAAGCCGTCCCTGCCGGTCCATCGCATTCCCGTTGGCGCCGTTGGACCCGTCCCGATATACCTCGGGACTCTTGCCTGGGACGTACTTATAAATTCGGCTGGCCTCGTAATCACTGAACAGCAAGAAACCTTCGCGCGACCAGACGGGACCTTCGCCTCCCGCAAATCCACTTGCGATCTCCTCCACCTGTAAATGCGCGAAGTCCTGCGCGCCAAGCAAGCCCGCGCTGATCGTCAGATAAATGGGAAGTAGCCCCAGACCCACCGCTATGAGCCCTTCTTCCCGATCATGGTAACCGGATCCCGCTTCCCGAACTGCATCGTCAGCTTCATCGCGCTACCTTCAATCCTACCCTTGAAATGGACCGTGATCTCGTCATTGTTACTTTTCCGAACCAGGTCAAATGCGATGTCGTCGCCGCTGATCTTGCCGCTCTCGATTCGCGCCATACCGCGATCGCTCGACAAACTTCCCGCCAGGCTATCGCCATCCACCTTCAGTTCCAGTTTTGACTCCCGCCTCAGCCCGTTTGCGGTCGTGTACGTGAGGTCCCAGATGCCGTCCGCGTCGGCCGCACTTGCCGCCAGACTAGCGAGCCAGAGAATTGGTATGGCGAGTTTCATTGGAACTCCAGGATTGTTCTCGACCTTACAGTCACGTAAAGGTGCCCGCCATCGCGGCGGAAATACTCCTGGTCCCAATGGTCCGTCATGGCATCGGACCGTTCGGCCAGTTTCTTGCCGTTCGACAGAATTGTGGTTTCGGCCGGCGCAACGAACTCGAGCGTGATACTGCCACTGTAAATCTTGGGATCGAGTTTATTTGAGACTTCGAAGCGAACCTTCGATCCCTCGGGTTTGAGCGTGCGAACTTCGGTCTGCTCGTGAATCGTGTGGTAGGCGTAAAGCGGTCCCATCGGCACGTACCAGACATCGCGCCGCCGGGCGATGTGCGCCAGGTGCCGCTCGTAAAAGCCGTCAACTCCATAGTCGAGCCATTGTGGGTGGGACATGAAGTTATAAATGCCGCCTCGCTGATAGATCTCATCGAACTTAGCGTTGAGATTCGCGACGTCAACGATCTCGCTCTTGGCTGCCCCACCACGCTTTTGCACCACCTGCGTGTAAGCAGCGTTCATCGGGTTCGAGTCCCAGGTCTGCAGATCGGGCCGGATGTGTCCGTCGTGAGGCTCATCAGGATAGTTGCGCGCCACAATGTATCCGGCTGCCGCAATCTTCTTCTGGATGGATTCGTAATTGGCGCAGTGGCCGCAGGGATAGCACCAGGTCCAGACGTAGGGCTGCTGAGTGAGACGGAGGATATCGTCTCTCGATCCAATTACTTCGTAATCGTTGTAGGTTGCCGAGCACCAGGCTTCGGTATCGGGACGTTTGCACGGATGCTGGCGCGAATGGGAACCGATCTCGTGGCCATTGTCGATCGCCTGCCGTAGCCGCGGCCAAAGTTCCCGCACCTGCAATTGTGTGAGAAAGCGATCCTCAGGCGCGGGATCCGGCTCGGTACTTACGAAAATAGTGGCTTTGATGTCATATTTGTCCATGGCATCAAGGCAGTTGGTGATGTACTTCGTCGAATCGTCAATACTGTGACTTACGATTGCATGCGCGTTATTGAGGTATTTGGTTTTCCCCACGTAGCGGATGGGACTTTGGTTAGTCGAGCCGAACAGAAGGAGAAACGTGAAAGTTACAAAGAATAGGATACGCATAAGGTATTTGCAACCTTTCGCTATGGCGAAGATCGGGGTGTACAGCCGGGGCTGTCAGCCGGATAGAACCGCGATCCGGCTGCGCAGTCCCTTCTGGGTAACCACGATTTGATACCTACCACGAGAGCCGCAATCCGAGCATCAGGTTGCGAGCGTTCTTGGCGGCCGTGACCTTGCCGAACTGGCTGGGGGTCGTTATCGTGTGCCCGACGGTGCTGAATTCGGTGTGATTAAATGGGTTGAAAGCATCGGCGCGGAATTCCAGGTTCATTCTTTCGTATAACTTGAATGTCTTATGCAGAGACATGTCTGTATTGTTGAGGCCAGTGCCCTCCAGAATGTTGCGGCCTGTGTTAGCGAAGGTACCGAGTGCCGGATCCACAAAACACGCGGGATTGAACCATTCGCTCACAGAGCGATTACCAAAGCCGAGGTTTGGGTTGCAGGTGACTTGAGGACGCTGGCCTTGCGCACTCCCTACGCCCGCAATATCTACGCCGATCAGCGGATCCATCGGAAGGCTGGACTGAAGCGTCGTAATAGCGGATAATTGCCAGCCTCCGAGAGTCTTACCCAGGAAATCGGTCCGGCCGGACAGGAACGGAATCGCCCACACGGCATCCGCAATGAAAGCTTGCTCGGCGTCAAAGCTGGTCCGCCCCCATTCATCCCTGCCATTGTATGTATTAGGAATAGGATTGTAGATGTTACCCGAACAGCAATCAGTGTCGTCAAGGGCCTTAGACCAGGTGTAATTGGCCTTGAACATGATTCCATGTGCGAACCGTCGCGTCAACGACATCTGCAGGCCGTTGTATTTTGAGGCATAGCTCTGCTGCCGGTCCTGGATGATCCCGTAGCCGGCGTACGGACGGAACGCATTAGCATTCAGGATCCCTTGGGCGATCCCCACTTGAGGCAAAGGCTGGTTGATATCGATTGTCCGCATCAGGTGAACGGCACGTGTCCCGGAGTAACCAACCTCGAGGATTAGATTGCTGGTCAGTGTGCGCTGGATGTTGAAGTTATACTGCACGGTATAAGGCGTGAGTTGGTCGAGGTTGTTCGAACCCAGAGTGGACGGTGTGGCGGCGGCTGTGGTGCCGTTAGCCGGATTGCTCAACGGAACGTTATACACCAAAGCCTGTTGCTGGAACGGTGGATTCCCCGACATCAGAATGAAGGCGCCAAGAATCTCCCGGCTGTAAAAGATGCCAAACCCGCCGCGAATAGCCGTCTTGCCATCGCCTGTAAGATCGTAGGCGAAACTCAAGCGCGGCGCAAAATCATGCTTTGAGTACTTCCAAAGGCCCGCAGGGTTGACCAGTCCGTCCATCGTATTCCCGCTGCCAGCCACAATTTGCCCCGCCGAATTCACGGTCACAGCGGTGGCCGGATTGTAAGCGGCCGGATCGAAGACGCGGTACTTGTTATCGGCTTCGTGAGCGGGCGGGAACAGTGAGTAGCGCACGCCGATATTAACCGTAAGCCGCGGTATCACCTTCCATGAGTCATCGATGTAAGCCTCATAGGACTCCCGCAAATTGTCGTTATAAGCTACTGTGTTCGATTCGGTGAACGAGGCGGCCCGGCCGAGCAGCATGTCGGCGAAGGAATCTCCTGTCTGTGCGCCATTGAAAGTGAATATACCCCACACGTCAGTTACGGTCGGTTCAGACTTTTCTTCGTGAGTGTAGTCGAACCCAACCTTGACGGTATGTGCACCTTTGATCCAGACGAGGTTGTCTTTGATATCGTAGATCCTCTCATAGTTAGCCCAAGGCGTACCCGGAGCTATACTTGCGTAATTGCTAAGGGAGATCCCGGGTATCCTCTGCGGCACGGCCGAGAGGGCTAGTTGCGAGAGAGGATAGGTTTGCGGCGTGATGGGGAACAGTTCGGGGATATTGATCCCCGTCGCCGCCGGGCTCAGTTCTCCGCGGTTGTCTATGAGGCGGTTGCCAATACGCACGAGGTTGAAATCATTAATCAGGTTGGGCCGGAAGGTAGACGCCTGGTCAACGGTCAGGTGGCTGGCAGTATCGATGTCGTCTTCACGGAGAAATGAAAACCCTGAGGCCGTGCCGTAGTTGTTGTTGACCAGGTCAGCCGTCCAGCGGGCTGTGAGGCGGTACTTGTCAGTAAAGTTGTGATCCCCGCGTAAAGTATACTGATGGTGGTGGTTAGTGCCAGGTTGGTTGGCTTCCCAGTTGTCACCTATTGAGTTACTGAAATTGGGCGTCGGATACAGTCCGGCATATAAGGCGGCGTTAGGGTCGATGCGTGAGGACGGTATGATGTCGCCGGGGAAAGGCGAGCCGGTCGTTGGGTCTTTCAGAGTGATCTTGGTCCCGCTGTAATTGCCGACGCGTTGCGCCAGAGTCGGCACAATCTGTAAGAATTGGGTCGCAGTTCCTTGCCAAGTCCAGTCGATATTGGCAAAGAAGAAGGTCTTATTCTTTCCGTTATATACCTTTGGAATATAGGCTGGGCCGCCAACGGTAAATCCGAAGTCGTTGTACTTGAGCACTGGCACTGTCGGCTGGAAGTACTGCCGCGCCTCCAAGTCGCTGTTCTGCAAGAACTCGTACGCAGACCCGTGAATGTCGTTCGTGCCGCTCTTGCTGATCATGTTGAACTGGCTGCCGCCTCCGGTACCGAACTCGGCACTGTAGTTCTGTCGGATGGCATTCACTTCCGCGATGATCTCCATGTTGGGCGGTAGGAAAATGTCCCAGTTTCCGCCTGTATCGATGTCGTAGCCGCCGTCGAGCGTCCAGGCGTTGTGGGTTGGCCGGACGCCATTAACAGATGTGTAATTGTCCGACGCGCTGATGGTTCCTGCCGCCGAAGTAACAGCGCCCGGCATAAGAAGCGCAAACGGAGCGACGGCCCGCGCCGTGGAAGGAAGGCTCTCCATTGTTTTCTCGGTTACGACCGAATCGGTCGTCCCATTGGCCGTGTCGACCAGGACCGCGTCGGCACTGACATTGACCGAGTCCGCGACTTGCCCGACCTCCAGTTTGAAGTCAATGCGACGATTGTCATTCACGTTTAGAGTCAACCCGGTGACAGTTTCCTTCTTGAAACCGGAAGCCTCGGCGCTCGCAGTATAGTTGCCGAGAGGAATCAAGGTGAGGACGAAACTGCCGGAGGAATCTGTCGTCTTGAGATAGTCTCGTCCGGTCTCCAGATTGTGAAGAACGACAACAGCGTTGGGAATGGTCGCGGAACTGCTGTCCAGGACCTTTCCGTAAATGCCAGCTGTGACTTCCTGCGCATTCAGCGCGAGACAGCTCAATAGTGCCAGTAACCCAACGCATGCGTAACGCATCTGTTATTCTCCTTGTAGTCATTTAATGAAATGAGTAAAAGGCAACAAGACGTGGTCCCTGTTCCCGGAAGCCCCATCACTTGGGGGACGCCTAAGTATTCTTTATTTGGTTAGTGAACCTCATTAAGAGTGCATCTGTCCAGTGAATACACACGCTTCGACGTAACATTCACGTAAATCATCTTTAGTTATCTATTATTTAGGAACGTTGACCAGAGTATCGGAGTGTATGTCAGGCGAGCCTTTCAGGATCCGGAACATGATATTCCGGGGGTTCCAACTGAGAAAAAGATCCCCGGTTTCGGCCCTTTCGCGTGCCTTGTCTTGGGCGTCGTAGAGTGTCCACAACTCGACATAGGCATGTTTGAGCGATGGGTCGAGGCGAATCGCATTTTTGAACTGGCGCTCGGCCTCTGCAAATTCACCCGACCGGCTCAACGCGATACCAAGAGTCATGGCGCGGTCCGCGCTTTCCGGTTCTCTCTCCACCGCTCGCCGGCAAAGCTCCACTGCTTTCTGAAACCTCCTCTCGTCCAACATGGCCTCGCACGCTGAAGAGAGCACGGCGGAATCGGAGTCACGTTGCGAACTCGATAGCGTGTCGAGCAGACCTAGCCCGGTTGACCGGATCGCCGGCAGTCCCAACCGGTGACCGACCGTCAAATCTGCCAGAACCAGATCACGCCGCGAAAACTCCGCCGGAGGATCGACCCACGCTGCCAGCGTTCTTGCTGTCGCTTGATCCTGTTCCACCGCAACACCGGGACGGCGAAGGATGCGGTGATCGGTAACTGCTACGTGAGCGTACTCGGTTGCAAGCCTCGGCATATGGCAGCTCACACATTCCGATTGCGCCTTCGGGTGCGCTGTTTTCGACAGTGTCCTATGGCATGATGCGCAGATCTGACGAATGTCACGGCCGCGGTCGGCGGGGACGCTATGCGCCTTGTGGCAGGAGCCACACCAGAGTTTGCCGCCGCTCTCGATCGCGCATCTGCTGCTGGCCAGTTGTTCAATCTGGCTTACCGGTCTGAACTGTTGGCTATTCCGTTCGAATACGTACACGGCTGCGGTTAGCTCGAAGTTCCTCCCCGGCTGAAAATCCCGCCAACTCTTTCCGGGATTCAGAATCCGTGCGGCGCCTTCCAGATGGCACTGCTCGCAAACGCTGTCTCTCGCCCAGTTCTCGAGTCTTGCGGGATTCACGATATTCTCCGCCGATGGATGCCGGACGTGATCTTCCGATGGTCCGTGGCAGCGCTCGCAGGTGATGGCCGTTAAACCGGCACTCGCGAGCTTGCGCCCATCGACGTCTGAGAAGACGACCTCACCGGCATGACAGAACAGGCAGGTCTGGTTGATGGGACGGTCGAAGTCAATCGCGGGCGCGCGCGCGTAGCCCGGTGAAACATCCCATCCAAAGGCACGGAACCACGTAACCGGCGACTCGAACAGGTAGCCGTTGATCCCGACTATGTAGCTGTGCGCCAACTTGCCGGCGCCAATCTGATATCCAATCGCGTATTCGGCAGTCAGTCCACGCACCGCAAGCCGGTGTATCATGCCGGCGCCCCGTTCCTCAATCGTGATCACGCTGGCTGAGCGTTCATGCTTGACTTGTCCCGCCGGGAGAGGCTCGGGTGGGCCCAGGGATTTGCCCATCGCCGTTTCAAAATATCGCGCGGTTTCCCCGGGATGGCATTTGACGCACGCCGGAGCCGTCTGGGCGAGAGCTCGCAGCAAGAAGAGACTTCCCGCTACCGTTAGAGGAATGAGCTTCAAGCCAAAGACTCTTTTGTCCTGCAATGTTGATCGCGCGCTCCTTGCCGGCGGTAAAAATTGTCGCTCAGGGCGATCGCCAAGGGAACATTTGGAGGCTGGAGGCAAGTAAATGCGGCCTCGCAGGATGACGCGCGACGGTCGACTTCGCCGCATCTCGCTTTTGTGCCAGTGGATCGCTGGTAATTCCATTCAGATCCCAAGCCACTACTCCATCGTGTAGCGTCAGTTCCGTCTCCAGCTTACGGTCACCGTTGATGCGCAGTCCGGCCGAATCGACAAAGCCAAAGTTCCCCGTCAACATCCTCAGCACCGCAACGTCTGCCGTCGCGCCCACCGACAGCATTCCCAGTTCCTCGTGATGAATCTCGCGCGCCGGATTCCATGTCGAGCATTCCACGACCTGCTCCATCGACATCCCAAGATTGAGGAACTTCGACATCAGATTGGTCATGTCCTTCATCCCGGCGTTCATGCTGGTCACGTGCAGATCGGTTGAGATCGAGTTTGGAATAAAGCCCTGCTTTACGGCCGGAATCACCTGCTTCCAGGAAAAGCTCCCGCCTCCATGCCCGACGTCGAAGATGATGCCCCGCTTTTTGGCCTCAAATAAATACGGCAGGACGTGACCCTCAGAATCCAACATGGGCACCGATCTTATATACGTGTGCGTGTAAATGTCTCCGGGGCGCAAATGCTTCAGCACGAGTTCCTGAAAAGGACGCTCGGGCCGGAAGCGCCCGAAATCCACCATCACCGGAATGTGAGCCAGGTTGCCGGCCTCCACCCCGCGATCGACTTCGATCCATTCGGGCCCGTTGTAATGAGCCACCTTGATGCCCACGACCACATCGCTGTTTCTCTTCGCCACCTCGGCCGTGCGCGCCGGGTCCATATCATTCGTGTTCTGCTCAACATCCGGACGTCCGCCCATCCCGCTTCCCACGATGTTGAGCAACGCGAATACCCGGGTTTGCGATTTATTGATGATCTCGTCGCGGAATTGTCCAAAGTTGCGCCACCCCGAAGAGCCCGCGTCCACGATAGTTGTGACTCCGCTGCGAAACGAGAGTTCGTCGGCGCGTACGCCGTCCTCACCAAGATACTCGCGATTGACACTGGACGAAAAAACGTGCTCGTGAATATCAACCAATCCAGGCGTCACAAACAACCCTGACACGTCAACCGTGCGGCGCGCCTCCGCGGGCGGAATGCTGGCAGCCACCGCCGCTATCCGACCATCGACAACGGCAACATCCGTAACCGCCGAGATGTGATTCTTGGGATCGATGACATGTCCGCCCTTCAGCAGCAGGTCATATCGCGCCTGGGCGCAAACCGCCGCCGGCAAGAGAAGAAGACATAGGCATGCTCGCATGAGTACTCTTATCACTGTCTCGGATAACCCAACTGCTATACCACTGCAATGCCGGATACTGGTTTGGGCGAAGCTCGCTTCCGGGCAAGCTGCTACGCTAACGGAGACTTCCGAACCGCTGGTACTACTGAGTAGGGTTGCAGCGTAGCATCATTCGCACGGATCTGTCAATTCGATAAGTCATCACAATCGTATTATGTGATGTCCTCTCTTTGCGAACTTTGGTGTAAGTCGCAAACTTTAAGTCGCGAGCTTGAGAATAAGTCGAAAACGTGAGTATAATTTGCTGACATGCGCAAGCTGAGACTTTTTCTACTTATCAGCCTCTCTCTTCTAGCGCCAATCGTCTCCGCTGACGAATATGTCCTAGGGCCAGATTCCGAGCGGCATCCCAACGTCCCCCAAGGGAAGATCACAAAATACAGCTGGACCAGTAAAATCTATCCGGGTACGGTCCGCGATTATTTTGTCTACGTTCCAACGCAATACAAACCGGAAAAGCCAGCTTGCACGATGGTGTTTCAGGATGGTGAGACGTTTATTAGCGAAACCGGCGCCTATCGGACAGGAATCGTTTTCGATAACTTGATCGCCAAAGGCGACATGCCCGTGACGATTGGAGTTTTCATCAACCCCGGCGTCGTGACACCTCAGGCGCCCAACACCCAGGGGCGCTTTGACCGCAGCTACGAATACGACGCGGTAGGCGACCGCTTTCCGCGCTTTCTCGTGGAAGAAATTCTGCCCGAAGTCGGCAAGCTGTACAATCTCTCGTCCGATCCGAACGATCGCGCAATTGCGGGATCGAGTTCCGGCGGCAATGCCTCGTTCAACGCCGCCTGGAGCCGCACGGATGTGTTCCATCGCGTAATCAGTTTCATCGGCGGCTTCACAAACCTTCGGGGCGATCACATTTATCCTTCGCTAGTCCGGAAAATGGAGACAAAGCCTCTTCGTGTCTTCCTGCAGGATGGCTTGAAGGACGTGAATGTCTACAGCAACTACGAGTTGTCGTTGGCGCTCACCGATGCCGGGTACGATACCAAGGTGGTAATCGGTACCGAGGCTCACAATAGCAAGCATGGCGCCGCGATTCTGCCCGACGCTTTACGGTGGCTCTGGCGCGACTACCCCGCGCCGATCGTAAAGCCAAAAAACGGTCCGCGGCATTTTCTTACTACGAGTGTTCTCGATCCGGACAAGGATTGGGAACTGGCAGGCGAAGGGTATCGGTTCTCCGCGGGACCGGCCGTGGATGCAGAAGGAAATATTTTCTTCAGCGACACACCGAACAACCGGATTCACAAGATTGGTCTGGACGGCAAGGTGACTCTCTTCAAGCAGGATACGGGTGGCGCCGGCGGGTTGATGTTCGGCCCCGGTAGCCGGCTCTATGCGGTGCAGAACAACCGTAAGCGAATCGTGGCCTATTCGCCGGACGGAAAAGAAACTGTGATTGCGGAGGGCGTTCAGCCGCAGGATCTGGCTGTCAACATTCGCGGAGAAATCTATTTTACCGATTCTGCGAACAAACAGGTCTGGTTTGTTAACGCGAATGGAAAAAAGCGCGTTGTTAATGAGGGTATCGAGCGCCCCAATGGCGTTCGCTTATCACCCGACCAGGCGTTTCTGATGGTGAGCGACACTTTAGACCGGTGGATCTGGTCGTTCCTGATACAGCCGGACGGCTCGCTAATCGACGGTGTCCCGTTCCATCGGCTGGAAATCGCCGATGAAGTCGGGTCCGGCGTATTGCGCACCGACGCAGCTGGAATGACTGTGGATACAGATGGCTACGTATACGTCGCCACCAATCTTGGGATCCAGATCAGTGACCCGATTGGCCGAACGGTCGGAATTATTAACAAGCCCCAGCCCGGAGACCCTTCAAGTGTGGCCTTCGGCGGCCCTGGCATGAATATGCTCTTTGTTACTTCTGGGGACAAGGTGTTTCGCCGCTGGACCCGCCGCAAGGGTACAGTTTCCTGGCTTACAGTTCAACCGCCAAAGCCGAGATTATGACACCGGCAACACGGACGCTTCGAATGACTCACCTAAAGGCGATTTGCTATGAGCGCCGGTAATATGTTAGAGGTATAGTGCGGCTATGTGTGGAAAGTGGACAGTACGCCTACTGGCCGGGTTTGCCTTAACCGGCCTGAGTGTTGCCACCGCCGCGCGCAAGTCTTCCGGTTCTCCCGGCGACCCAGCCGCAAAATCGGTATTCCCTTTTACTTGCCAGGTTGGCACAACTTTTCTGGCCAGCGTTCGAGGAATGAACCTTACTCAACCGGCAGCGGTGTTCGTTGAAGGAGCGCCCTTCACCGCGATCATCGAACCGGATGCCGTGCAGCTTTCTGAGAAGACCGTCGAGAAGACCACCTCAGCTAAACCAACGGAAGATGTCGTTCGTCTCCGAATTCAGGTGCGCACGGATGCCAGGCCAGGCCGGTACTTCTTCCGCCTTATGACTGCTCATGGTGTTTCGAATGCGCTGCCGATTTACATCGTAAAGGAGCCTGTCGCGGCCGAGCCGGACGGTCAACACGAGACGCCGGAAACTGCCGTCGCAGTCAATAACTTTCCAATCGTTCTCAGCGGCCAAATCGCCCGGCGCGGCGAAACCGATTACTACGCATTCAATGTCACGGCCGGGCAAACGTTGACCTTTGAAGCCGTTTCCGGGCTTCCTACCAACGGTGCTCCAGGCGCTAACACCGCGGGCTTCGATCCAGCGCTGTCTCTGTATGAGCCGTCCGGAAGCTGGTTTGACTCGAAACGCATCAATCGCATTGCATTCAACGATGAACCTTTGTGGGTGATCGGTAAACCAACCGACGCCTATCTCGTTCACAGTTTCGCGAAGAGCGGGCATTACCTGCTGCGCATCGAGGCTTTCTCGGGACAGGGCGGACCTGACTACGGCTATCAGATCAAAATCACTCCGGGCGCCGTTCCTCAAGATCAGGAACCCGCGGAGCCCTCCTGGCAAGAGCGCGACTTGACACGCCCACTATCCTCCAACCGGCTTAACGAACTCGAGGCGCGTGGTGGCAAGCCGCAAGATCAGAAGGCGATTGAGACCTACAGCGTGCAGTCCACGCTGCCGTTCCCCGCTACCGTGGCGGGTAATCTGACACAGCCCGGTGAGGCTCAGCGAACGCGATTCCACCTCGATGGTCCGCAGGATATCGCGATCGAGGTTGAGACTCCAGCTGATACGACACCATTGTTCAATCCGATTGTCCGGCTGCTGGACGCGCATGACCAGGAAGTAGCGACGAACATCTTCGCCACTCACGACCGCTGTACCAATGAGATGTCGAAAATGATCCAGGCGAAGACGATCATTCCCCTGCGTGATGCCGGTGATTACACGATCGAAATACGCGACACCACACCGGACCATGCCGCTCCCGGCTTCCGTTATAAAGTCCAGCTTCGTCCCCAGGTCCCCCACGTTGGGCAAGTTAGGATCAACGACGACCACATAAATCTGTCGCCGGGCATGGCGAAGACCGTGAGAGTAACATTCGATCGGGAAGAAGGCTACGAAGGCGCCATTGCGGTCACGGCCGAATCGTTGCCGGCGGGCGTCCAAGCCGTGAGCGGCGCCGATTTCGAGCCGGATGTTGATCCGCCGAATTTCGAGAGTAAGAGAGAGCGGTACACACCGCGCACCGACCGTGCCGTCGTGATCTTCACAGCTGCTCCGGATGCAGCAACTACTACTTTGCCCCAAATTGTCCAGCTTGTCGTCCGTCCTGTTATGGACGGGAAACTGGGTGAGATTATTGGATCAAAACAAATTCCGATCACGATATTGGCGAAACATTGAAATTACAGAAAATATTTGTCGCCGCTTGCCTCTTCGCTGAGTCGACGTGGGCAGGCCCAAAGATTGTTTCTCTTGCCATCGCGCCTTCCGAAGCGAGCATCACTTTTGCAGGCAAAACCCAACAATTCGTTGCCGTGGCTTCTTACTCCGACGGCACGGAACGCGACGTAACGGATGAAGTGAACTGGCGCGTCTCGAATCCGGCGCTGGCGAAATTCGCAGGTTCGGCCCGTCTCAGCGCAGTCGCGGATGGCTCGCTCGTGGTATCGGCGATCCTGCCCGCGGCGGGAGTATCCGGTCAGGCCCACGTACGTATCCAGGGCTCGCAAGTCCCCCAACCGTTCAGCTTTCCCCGAGATATCGGCGGGATCCTCACCAAGCGCGGCTGTAACCAGGCCGCCTGCCACGGCAGCCCCAAAGGTCGCGGCGGATTTAAACTCTCGTCAAATGCACTCTATCCGAAAGACGATTACGACTGGATTACTAAGGGCGGGGTGTATCAGGTCCTTACAGCCGAGGTGAAAGGCGAGCGGATTCCCCGTGTGGATCTCAAAAATCCGGAGGCCAGTCTGCTGTTGGTAAAGCCAACCATGACGCTCCCGCACGGCGGCGGCAAACGCCTGGAAAAAGATTCCGAAGACTATCGCGCTATTCTGGCGTGGGTCAAAGACGGCGCTCCTTACGGCGCCGACACCGGCAGCAAAGAGGCAAAACTGCTACGGCTGGTGGCTTTCCCATCTTTGGCTGTCATGCCTTTGGAGGGCCGGCGCCACCTTTTGGTGACGGCATATTTCAGCGACGGGCGCACCGAAGATTTTACCCAGCAAGTGCTCTATTCAATGAACAACGGGGATGTTGCCAGTGTGTCGGCTGATGGAGTCTTGAGCGCAAAGGCGTTGGGTGAGACCGCGGTCTTGATTCGCGGCGCGGGTCAGGTTTCAAGCGCGGGAGTCGGAGTGATTGGTCCGCCGATTCCCAATTATCCGGAGGCGCCGCGCGCGAACTTCATCGATGACCCCATCTTCAAGAAACTTCGCGATTTTCACATTGCGCCTTCCGCGCTAGCCAGTGACGGTGCGTTCCTTCGCCGTGTCTGCCTCGATTTGACGGGTGTTCTCCCGCCTCCGCAGCGCACTCGGGAATTCCTTGCAAGCAAGGATCCGCAAAAGCGGGAAAAGGTCGTTGACGCGTTACTCGCGTCGCCTGAATTCGTGGATTACTGGACTTTTCGCTTTTCCGACATCTTCCGGGTGGCCATCTTTGCGAATGGACTGACGCCCAAGTGGAGCCAGGAGTACTGGGAGTGGATTCGGGATGCAATCGAGAAGAACCGCCCGTACGACGAGATCGCGCGTGAACGTATTGCGGCGGACGGATACGATCCAGCCTCCCGCCACTTCCTCCCGTACAACCGCATCGGGCCGCCCTCCGACACCATGGCAGAAGAGGTCCGTGTGTTCTTCGGACGTCGCCTGGATTGCGCGCAGTGCCACAATCATCCGTACGAAAACTGGAGCCAGGATCAGTTTTGGGGCATGACCGCATTTTTCGGACGGCTCTTCAAGATGGGGCCAGTGGTGTTCGACCATCCGACCAACATGGACCTGAGTTCGAAGGACGTCGGTGGGAAGATCGAGGTCCTGAATCCTCGCACCAAGTTGCCGGTGCAGCCTGCGCTGCTCGACGGTTCCCGCATTCACCTTTCTCCGGATGCGAACCCGCGCCGGGAACTTGCCAGGTGGATGACCGCGCAACCCTATTTCGCGGAAGCGGCGGTTAATCGTATATGGGGCCAGTTCTTCGGCCGCGGGATCGTAGATCCGGTCGACGATTTTCGTTCCACAAATCCTCCCACGCATCCCGCTTTGCTAGCCGCACTCGCCGAAGATTTTCGCGCACATCATTACGACTTGCGCCATTTGATGAAGACGATCGTGACCTCCCGGACCTATCAGCTGTCGAATGTTTCGAACGATTCGAACCGTGGCGACCTCGTAAACTACTCCCACTCCCTGCCTCGCGCGCTGGATGCCGAGGTCCTCCTTGACGCCCTGGTCGACGTCACGGGGGTTTGCGAGACATTCTCCACCGCGGTGAGTGAAGATGGGTCGGTCGGGCAGGCCCCTGCCGGAACGCGCGCAATAAATCTGAAAGATCCCGACATGTATTTCTCGCGCTTCCTCGAATTATATGGACGCCCGAGCCGGGGTGCGATCCCGGAGCGAAACGGACACCCGAATCTGAGCCAGGCCTTGCACACGCTGGCCGGAGCCACCTATGTTGACCGGCTGAGTTCGAAGGATAGTCGCCTGTCGCGACTGTTGGCCTCGGGCGCGACCGATGCGCAGATCTTTGAAGAGTTCTATCTGGCCGCGCTGAGCCGGTTCCCGTCCCCCGAAGAGACGCAGGCGCTCGAGCGGGTGCTCGCAGCGCGCGCCGACCGTGAAACAGGACTACGTGAATTTGTGTGGGCTGTAATCAGCTCCCGCGAATTTGCCGAGAATCATTAATTAAGGGAGAGAAAAAATGGCTAAACACTTCAGTTCCCGCCGCGAGTTCCTGAACGCCGGCTCGCTCGGATTCCTCGGTCTCACTTTGAGCGACTATCTGCGGGCGGCCTCGGTGGAGGCTCCCAATGGCGCCAAGGCGAATTCGGTCATCTTATTCTGGCTTGAGGGCGGACCCAGCCACATCGATACCTGGGATCCGAAACCCAACAGTAACTTCAAGCCCATCTCCACCAACGTTCCTGGCATACAGGTCTCGGAACTGCTGCCGAAAATCGCCAGGAGGATGGACAAGATCGCGTTGGTCCGCTCAATGCACACGCGCGGCATCGATCATCCCCAGGCAACCCACTATGCCATCACGGGGCATGAGATCAATCCGGCGATGCAATTCCCGAGTTTTGGTTCCATCATCACCAAGGAACTCGGCCCTCGCAACGCTGTTCCCGCGCATGTCCTGGTGCCCAAGTGGGACAAGGGCCGCCAATACGAAGACTACTTCCGCGCCGCATTCCTCGGGGGCGACTATGATCCCATGTGCATTCCTGATCCCAGCCGGCCGAACTTCGAGGTAACGGACCTGAGCCTTCCCAAGACGGTTTCGCAGGCGGCGGTGGAGAGCCGTTCAGCTTTCCTGAACGTGGTCGACCATCAGTATCGCTCTCTGAATGAAACCGCTGATCACGCAAACGTGGACTCTTTCACCGCACAAGCCTGGAAGATGCTGCTGACGCCCGCTGTTCGCGACGCATTCGATCTTTCCAAAGAATCGGACAAGACGAAAGAGAAATATGGCAAAGATCCGGTCGGCCAGTCGGCATTGCTGGCCCGTCGCCTGGTAGAAGCCGGTAGCCGGTTTGTCACGGCCGCCGGATATCACGCCAACTCCTGGGACACCCACAGTGACAACGACAAGATCCATCGCGACAAGTTGACGCCGCCCCTCGATCGCACACTGACGGCGCTCATTGACGATCTCGACGAGCGGGGCCTGCTGTCCACCACGCTGGTGATAGCCATGGGCGAATTCGGCCGGACACCGATCATCAATCCGAATCTTGGTCGCGATCACTGGCCAAACTGCTGGTCGATGGCGCTGGCCGGTGCAGGAATCAAGACCGGCCAGGTGGTTGGAACAAGTGATGAAAAAGGCGCCAACGTCGCCGACCACGTGGTTTCGATGGGCGATCTGTACGCGACGATCTACAAGACGCTTGGAATTGACTGGACGCGAGAATATATGAGTCCCATCGGAAGACCGATAAAGATTGCCAATTCACTGGACGATCGAACTGGTGAACCGGTCCGGGAACTGATTGCTTAGTAGACCATTTCATAAGTGCGACCCGGTATTCTCACAATGGAACGCGCCGACCCTTAACGGTCGCGAGCGCATCGAATCGGTCATACAGTTCGGTTCTCCCAGCACGCCGAGCATCCGGCGCAAACTCCCGTTTCCCGCCAAGAATTCGCTTCGTACGGCCTCCCCTGCTCGGGTACAGCTCAATCTGGCGCTATACACTTGTCATCCAATGAGCTAATCCGTACACATAGTTTTTGCCTTACAGCGTATTCGATGTTGACAAACGTACTATTACTAGAATAATAAGGTTAGTAGTAATACAAATGGCAATCCTTAGCGGGTTGCCGTATCGTCTCCAAGCGGAACAAAGATTCTGCGCGAGGCAACGTATCGAAAACCGGGGGAAATCATGTGTTCTAAGCTAAACAAGGTGTTGTTTGACCAACGGTCTGGGTTGGAGCGTCAACTAAGAATCGCGCTCGACGAGGCAGCGGTAGATTACTGGCACGCCAAACAGAGCTACGACGCCACCGTAGAACTTCGGGGTGATTCCGCTGGTTCCAATCATCCTGTCCAGATGGCAAAGCTTAGGGAGGAGCAGGCTCGCGCGCGCTATGTGACGCTGCTCCAGACTTTCGCTGATTTTGTTCTCAGCGGGAAGCCCTTCGAGAATATAGAAACACTGGCACACGCCACGATGCTCTATCAGACCGGCGAGCCGTCTCCGTTTTGCCACCTCCATCATCCAAGGCGGGAAGTCACCTGCAAGGATGACGCCTGCTCCAAGCTGTTCCCCTGAAGTAGCGCGAAACGGTTGTGGTGGGCAGGCCATCGGCTGCCGCACGCGACCCTGCGGCGCGCTATTCTGAGCAATGGGAAATATTCTTCAGAACCTGCCTGCGGGCGAAAAAGTCGGGTTGGCTTTCTCCGGCGGACTCGACACGAGTGCCGCCATTCACTGGATGCGCGCCAAGGGCGCCATTCCATATTCCTACACGGCCAATCTCGGCCAGCCAGACGAGCCCGACTACGACGAGATCCCCCGCCGCGCCCTGCTCTACGGGGCCGAACAGGCTCGTCTCATCGACTGCCGTAAACAACTCGTGGCGGAGGGCATCGCGGCACTGCAGTCCGGAGCCTTCCATATCTCCACCGCCGGCGTCCACTACTTCAATACCACACCCATCGGCCGCGCGGTAACCGGCACGATGCTGGTCACGGCCATGAAGGAGGACGACGTCCACATCTGGGGCGACGGCAGCACTTTCAAAGGGCAATGATATCGAGCGTTTCTATCGCTATGGCCTGCTGGCGAACCCCGCTCTTCGCATCTACAAGCCCTGGCTCGATCAGACGTTCATCGATGAGCTCGGCGGACGCAAGGAAATGTCTGAGTACATGCTGCAGCATGGTCTCACGTACAAGATGAGCGTCGAGAAGGCGTACTCGACCGACTCCAATATCTGGGGCGCTACTCACGAAGCCAAGGATCTGGAACATCTCGACAAGGGCGTCAAAATTGTCGAGCCGATCATGGGAGTGGCTTTCTGGCGCGAGAACGTGGCTATTAAACCGGAAGAGATCACGATTCGCTTCGAAGAAGGCCAGCCGGTCGCGCTCAATGCCGTTACCTATGACGATCCCGTGCAACTCGTACTCGCGGCCAACGCCATCGGCGGCCGGCACGGGCTGGGCATGTCCGATCAGATTGAAAACCGCATTATCGAAGCCAAGAGCCGCGGCATCTACGAAGCGCCGGGGCTCGCGCTGCTCTTCATCGGCTACGAGCGCCTGGTCACCGGCATCCACAACGAAGACACCATCGAACAGTACCGCATCAACGGACTCCGGCTCGGCCGCCTGCTTTATCAGGGACGCTGGTTCGATCCGCAGGCCATGATGCTCCGGGAAACCGCCCAGCGGTGGATTGCGCGCGCGATCACCGGCGAGGTAACGCTTGAACTCCGGCGCGGGAACGACTACTCGATTCTCGACACCACCAGCCCGAACCTCACTTACAAGCCGGAGCGGCTGACCATGGAGAAAGGTGAATCGGCATTCTCGCCGCAGGATCGAATCGGGCAGCTCACCATGCGGCACCTCGACATCACCGATACGAGGGATAAGTTGTTGCTCTATATGAAAACGGGTCTGCTGGGGCCGGCGAGCGGAAGTTCGATGTCCCTGCTTTCCGACGGCGCCGTAAAGAGCGAGGACGAGAAGCAGGTTGACGCCGAACACCCGAATGTGTAATTATTCATTAGGCTGAATAAACATTCAGTCGAGGTCTAATTATGCATGGCTCCGTCGCTACTATCCGCTCCTCCCGCCTTGAGGCCACCGATTACCTGCGCGACACCGATATCCGTACGGATGATCTGGTCTCACTGCTCGACCTGGCCGACGATGTAAAGCTTCGCCCGAGGGAATATGCCGGCACTCTAAGCGGACAATCCGTGGTGCTGATGTTTGAAAAGCCTTCGCTGCGTACGCGATGCACCTTTGAGATCGGGATCCACCAGCTTGGTGGGCATCCGATTCAGTACGACGGTCCGATTGGCGGGCGCGAGCCCTTGAAGGACATCGCACGGAATTTTGAGCGCTGGACCGGCGGAATCGTCGCCCGCACGTTCAAGCAGACCACGCTGGACGAACTGGCGAAATGGTCGTCAGTGCCCGTGATCAACGCGCTCAGCGATCTTTATCATCCGTGCCAGGCGCTGGCAGACACCCAAACCCTACGCGAGCGTTTCGGGGATTTGCGCAAGCTGAAAGTGGCGTTCGTGGGAGATGGGAATAATGTTTCGCATTCACTGATGCTATGCCTGTCCCGGCTGGGCGTGCATTTTTCTTTTGTTACGCCTTCGGGCTATCTGCCGAATCCGGAGATCCTCGCGGCGGCGCAGACTTTTGCCGCCAATTCGGGCGGATCGATCAGCCTGAGTCACGACCCGGTATCGGGGGTTAAGGGGGCCAACGCGGTTTATACCGACGTTTGGGTGAGCATGGGCTGGGAAGCCGAGACGTCGATGCGCAACACGGCATTCCGCGAGTACCAGGTGAACGCGGCGCTGATGAAACACGCCGATCCCTCAGCCGTGTTCATGCACTGCCTGCCGGCCACGCGCGGCGAAGAGGTTACCGACGAGGTGATCGAGTCCAGGCAGTCCATTGTGTTCGACCAGGCGGAAAACCGGCTGCACGCGCAGAAAGCGCTGATGATCGCGTTGCTGGGACATCGGGCGCGGTAAGCAGAACCCAAGGCCGCGGGGATGAACGCCGATCAACGCAGATAAAGAACAAGCGAAAGGGAAAGACAGACGGACAGAGGTATTTGCAATAAGTTGAGCAAGCCCCAGACGAAGGCACTTGTTTTATCTGCGTTCATCTGCGTTCATCCCTGCGGCCCTCGGGTTTTGCCAGCTTTCGCCTGTCGCTCTTAAACTCTGTCTCACGGACTATGAAACTTTGGGGTGGACGATTTGAGACTGGGCCATCGGAAATATTCGAGCGCTTTTCGGGCTCCCTGCACTTCGACCGGCGGCTGCTCGATGCCGACGTGCGCGGTTCACAAGCTTTCGCTCGCGCTTTGGAACGTGCGCAGATCCTGACAGCCGGGGAACGAGCGCAGATCGTCGCCGCTTTCGATGCGATCCGCGATGAATCACGGGACCAGGGCTTCTTCGAAGGCGCGTCCGACGAAGATGTCCACACGCTGGTCATTCGCAAGCTGAAAGAGAAAGCCGGCGCCGTTGCGGACAAGATCCATACCGGCCGGAGCCGCAATGAGCAGGTATCGCTCGATACCCGACTCTGGCTGCGGGGAGTTTGCGATTATGTTCGGGCTTTGCTGGTCGACTTCATGTCCGCGCTGCTCCAACTGGGCGCAAAATATCCGGACGCAGTAGTCCCGGGTTACACCCACATGCGGCGCGCACAGGCGGTCCTATGGCCGCATTATCTGCTGGCCTACTTCGAAATGTTTCTGCGCGACTACCACCGCTTCGCGTATGCGCGGCGGGCGGCCAATCAGATGCCGCTCGGATCGGGCGCACTCGCCGGCAGCGGCTTCAACCTGGATCGCCACGCCATCGCCAAAGATCTCGACTTCGAAGACATCACGGCCAACAGCATGGACGTTTCCGCCGATCGCGATTTCGCCCTCGATTTCCTCTATGCCGCGTCGACCACCATGCTGCACCTCAGCCGTCTCGCGGAGGACTGGATCCTCTACTCCAGCGAAGAGTTTCACTGGATCGAACTGGGCGACGGCGTAACCAGCGGGTCGAGCCTGATGCCGCAGAAAAAGAATCCCGATTCCCTGGAACTGATTCGCGGGAAGTGCGGCCGCGTGATCGGCGATCTCAATTCCTTGATGATCACGATGAAAGGTCTCCCCATGACCTACAACCGCGACATGCAGGAGGACAAGGAGCCGCTGTTCGATGCGGCAGACCAGTTGATTGGCTCTCTGGAGATGGCTCGTGAAGTAGCGGACTCCGTGGTCTTGAATCCACAGGCGCCGCTTAACGACACGGAAGAGAGTTGGGTGGTCGCGACCGATCTGGCTGAAGCACTGGCGCGGAGCGGAATCCCGTTCCACCAAGCGCACAAGCTGGTGGGTCGGCTGGTGCTGGAGAGCGTGAAAGAGGGCAAGGATCCGCAGGAATGGAATGCGGACAGTTTGCAGGCATTCACGCCCGAGTTTACTCCTGAGATCGCGCAGGTCCTCGCGAAGCTGCTGGATCCGCGGGAAGGCATGAAGTCGCGGGAGATCCCCGGCGGCACCGGCCCAGCGCACGTTCAAGCCATGTTGAAGACGCGTCTGGCATTGCTGGATTCGCTCCGGCTGGAAGCCAGTACCAAGTGACCAAGAGCTTTCGCCAGGGACAAATTCTTAAGCTGGTACGCGCTCATCCTGTGCACACGCAGGAGGATCTGGCGAAGCTGCTGCGCGGTGTCGGCATCGAGGCCACGCAGGTGACTCTGTCGCGCGATGTTCGGGAACTGCGGCTGGCGAAGACGCCCGAGGGGTATCGCGAAATCGGCCGGGAGTCCGGACCGCATTTCGAACTGCTGGCCGGCGAGTTCCTGCAGGACGTGAAGAGCGCACAGAACCTGGTGGTGCTCAAGACTGCGCCAGGTCACGCCAGTTCAGTCGCCGTGGCCCTGGATAACGAGGAGTGGCCCGAAGTGCTGGGCACCATCGCGGGCGACGACACCATCCTCGTGATTACTCCGGATAATTCCACGGCAGCCGTGGTTTCTGGGCGGCTTCTGGCGCTTCTGGGCGAGTGATCCGACTGTTTGCAATCCCTGTACTACTACTAGTCTGAACCTTCGCGAGTCGCGAAGAATTGTGGAGTGGGCCCTTGGCCAGGCCCTTGGCCATGCCCTTGGCCTGCGTCGACTTCTGCACAGTAGTACTAAGCGAGCGGTTCCGCCTCATAATTGTTCGCCGCGACGGTGGTCGTTGAAATGAATTCCCAATCCGCTATAATTAAAAAAGAGGAACGTTATGGTACAGCTCACGGATTCGGCAGTTTCAAAAGTTAGAGAAATTCTCGATCAGCAGGAGCCGAAGCCCGCCGGGCTGCGGATCGCCGTGGTCGGTGGCGGTTGTTCGGGTTTCAGTTATTCGATGGCCTTTGAGAACCAGCCCAATATGCTGGACAAGACCTATGATTATGAAGGCCTGAAGGTGTTCATCGATCAGGCCAGTCTGCTTTATCTGGATGGCGCAAAAGTGGACTACGTCGAGACGCTGGAAGGTTCCGGCTTCAAGTTCGACAATCCGCAAGTGAAGTCGACATGCGGATGCGGTAGCTCCTTTAGCGCATAGGCCGACAACGGCACCAAAAACGATTTTATGCCTCGTAGGGCGCCAGCGACGGTGCCCTACGAGGTTTTTTGTATTTCCGCCCCACTCGGTGGCAGTTCGACTCCGGAATAGAATCGCAAGTTTAAGGGCAGTTGGGGGAGAACTTTGAGGACGCGTGGCAGGCCGGAGAAGCAGAAAAGCAAATCGAGTCCTACGGGGTTCAATTGTCGGAATCGCTATAAATGAGTAACCCGCCAGCTCAAAAGCTGGCGGGTTACAAGGCTATGTTTTTTAGGACGCTAGCAAATCAAGTGCAATTACTTGCGGGCTAATTTTTTACGTCCGATGAGCGACAGACCGAGAAGTCCGCTGCCGAAGAGAATCATCGAAACGGGCTCAGGAGTACCGGTCGAGACGGTCGTGTAAGCGAAGGTGACGCCAACCTGTGAAGAAGACGTTACCGGGGCCAGCCCAGTCGGAGCAACCGACGCCAAAGCTGAACTCGTGTTTACACTGAACGCCGTGTAAAACGGAGAAGTATTGTCGACCTCTGCAGCCGTGAACCCAGCGGATGTCAACGCCGTGAGCACACCGTTAACCGAGTACGCATTAGAGCTCGAGGCTCCGGTCACATCCTCGTAAGCCGACGAGCCACTCAGCGCACCAATTACTGCGCTCCAAGTGCCAGTCGATGGCGTAAAGGTAACCTTCACATCAGCCGAGGTACAGGGGGTAGTGAAGTTTCCGCAATTCTGGTAATCGGCATCAACATAAATTGTGATGCTGGTGAGCACGTTGACAACACCATCAATGCCAAGAGACGTCGCCGAACCGCAACTGGCTGTTGAGGGACCGCCCACCGCGTTGCTGTACTGAGCGGTAGTTACCGATCCCGGATACAGGCATTGCTCGGAAACGGTTCCGGCGAAAGACGCCACGCTAAAGGCGCCGAGCGCGAGAACGAGTAGTACAAACTTTTTCATCCAAAATCCTCCAAAATTAAATATCCACTGCTAGGTCCTACTTGTGTTGCCTCAAGACGAGTGTACGTTAGCCCGGCACCTTCGTCAAGACATTTCTCAGAGTTTCCAAAAAACAGAGTATACAAAAGGTACTAAGCGAAAAGACACGTACTGTTAACATTATATTATCTTTAGTACGTTAATCGTGCGAAAAATCGGACAGCAGGCCAAAGGCCATTAGGACTTTACGGTGGCCGGCAAAACTCTCGCTTTTTGTGTTCGCAGTTATGAGCCGCGGGCCAGCGCCGCGCGGCTCACGAGGGACGAAAAATCGCCCTACGACTGCGGGGCGGGATGGCATCCGCGCGCCGGTTGCGTACCGGCGCTTTCAACGGTGGCTGCCTCCGCACCTACGGGGATTAGGCCCTTGGCCAGCGTCGAGACCCCGTACATGCCCTTGCGCCGACTCCTTAATCTTCTTATTCCATGGCGTAGGCCCTTGACCTACCGTAGGGCGGACCATCGTTTTTTGTGGTCTGCCGGCTGCGGAGCAGCCGTTTTTGCGGCTTGCGGCTATACGGGGTAATCATGATGAACCGGGCGTTGTCTGACCACCTCCTTCAACAGTCTGGTGCAGCGCGTGGACTCATCGAGCGGCGCATCCACTTCGTCCACGGCGAAGGGGGGGACTGGGGCTGGGGAGCGGAAGATCGCAATCAGCAGCGCGAATCGCTCCGCTCGAAGCCACCCTTCGCCTGACCGTCTGGGGACTGCTGCTCGTTAAGGTCGGGCGCGCCAGGCGCGGAGTGGCCGTCAATTCGCTCGCCGCGATGCGGAGGCGGGACAGACTCGCGTCTGTGTCCCAACTATTGACTTAATTCGCCGAGCATTCCTTTTTCGCGCAAACCAGTCAGTGCCAATCCGTACCGGCCGCGAATCCCGGTCTTTTCGAAAATGTGCTTCAAATGAATCTTCACCGTGCCGGTTTGGATACCGAGATTGCTGGCGATTTCGCGGTTGCGAAAGCCCTTTTCGATCAGTTCGAGCACCTGCTGCTCCCGCGCCGTCAGGGGAGAGTGTCCTATAGCGGTTCGGATCTCTTCTCCGAAGATTTGCTCCTCCATCCATGTCTGGCCTTCGCACACCGCCCGGATGCAGCCGATCACGTTGGCTGGACACACCGTCTTTCTCAACACGCCCTTGGCGCCGCACTGCAGCATGCGCAAAGCTTCCGGCTCACCGATGCCGTGGCCCCAGACCACCACGTGCACGGACGGGTTAGACCTCAGATAAGAAAGCACTTCCGCGACCCCAACATCTCCAAATGTGCGATCTAGCAGCATGACATCGGGCTTCAAAGTACGCACCAGTTCCATTCCGCCTAGAAGGCTGGTGATACCACCGGCAAAGCTCAAGCCCTCACTCTGCTCCAGCAGAGATCGGATTCCCTCAATGGCAAGAGGCTGCGTATCGCACACGACGACCACACGGGTCTGATTCGATTCGTTCATGAATGGGCTCCTGACCTCTTGCGCGAGGCCTGATAGCGCAATAGCGCTCAAGAGGTATATCGGTTGAATGCTTTCGAAAGTTTAGTGGGAAATAGGTGGAAAATATCTCAAATTTTTCTGTGTACTTTCGAGGGCAGGACGCCCGGCTAGTCTAGAACACTGCCTTCAACTTCCGGTAGGTCTCCGACAACTCCTCGGGAAGGATGCGTGTCTCCCCGATAACAGTCATGAAGTTAGCGTCTCCTACCCACCGTGGCAGAACGTGCATGTGGATATGCTCGGCGATCCCTGCACCGGCGGCTTCGCCCAGGTTCATCCCCACGTTCATCCCCTTTGGCCGGTAGACCCCCCTCAACTTCAGGTCTGCTAACCTGACCAGAGCGAATAACTCCTCGGCCGTGGCCTCGTCAATCGCCTGCAAGGAGTCGGTGTGCTGGAACGGAACCACCATCAGATGCCCCGTGGTGTAGGGATACCGGTTCAGGATGATGTAGTTGAATCGCGCCCGATGAATGATGAGAGTCGCCTCGTCATCCGGCTCCTTGGGGAGATCGCAGAAGATGCAGCCGTCAGGCCGGTTCTCTTTACTAACGTATTGATACCGCCAGGGATTCCAGAGACGGTCCAAGGGCTACGACACCGGGGCGTCAGAAGGCGGATGTCCGCCTGCCGGCGAGTGCGCAGAGTTATTGACGACATCCTTTAACTCTTTGCTGGGCTTAAAGTACGGGATCTTCTTGGCCGGTACTTCCACGCGTGTGCCCGTCTTGGGGTTGCGGCCCACGCGAGGCTGGCGTTGCCGGGTCCGGAAGCTTCCGAAGCCTCTGATTTCGATCTTATCCCCACCGCGTAGTGATTTGACGATGCTGTCGAAGATCGCGTCCACGATGACTTCGGCTTCCTTCCGGGTCATCTCCACCACCCGCGCTACTTCTTCAATCAGATCCGCCTTAGTCATTTGACGCCATCCTCATTTTCCCTCTAAAGCTGTTTTACTGCAATAGATTACGAAGATTTAGTATCGCGTGATTGGTCTCGGTTTGCAATCGCAAAACGAAAATCGGATTTCAGGGCTTGTGTTTTTCGCCCCGCGAGAACGAAAAACCTTCCATGTTGGAGGTAGCAGCCGCCGCGTGTCGCTGATAATCGCCCAGCCGTTGCCGCTCTTCTTCGTCCCTGGCAGCCTTCAGACTGAGGCCGATCTTCTTCTCCGCCTCATTCATCTTAATGATCTTAAAGTCGTATTCGGCACCCACCGCAACCGGCGGCGCATCCGACTTGCGCCCGGTATAGCCAGCAATCTCCGAGAAATGGCACAGTCCCTCGACTCCTTCGGCCAACTCCACAAAGGCGCCAAACCCGGCCAGCCGGCAAACCTTGCCATGGACCAGATCGTTCACGTTGTGAGCGGCGAAGTAGCTCTCCCAGGCGTCAGGCTGCAACTGCTTGATTCCCAAGGACAACCGCTTGTGAGGGACATCGATCGCCAGAATCACCGCCTGTACAATCGATCCCTTGCGCAGCACCTCCGACGGGTGCTTGATCCGCTTGGTCCAGGAAAGATCCGAGACATGCACCAGGCCGTCGATGCCTTCTTCTATCTCGATAAACGAGCCGAAGTCGGTCATATTCCGAACCCGTCCCTCGACCACCGACCCAACGCTATACCGGCTGCTGATGGTGGTCCACGGATCCGGCTCGAGTTGCTTGAGCCCCAACGAAATCCGCCGCTCCTTGGGATGGACTTCGAGCACCACTGATTCCACCGTGTCGCCCGGCTTGACCACCTTGGAGGGGTGCTTCATGCGCCGTGACCAGGTCATCTCACTGATGTGGATCAGACCTTCGACGCCGGGTTCCAACTCCACGAAGGCGCCGTAATCCGCTATGTTGACCACCCGCCCGACCACGCGGGCGCCCACCGGATACCGCTCGTCGATGCCCTCCCACGGGTCCGGGGTTAGCTGCTTGACGCCCAGCGATACACGATCTTTCTCACCGTCGTACTTCAACACCTGCACCGTGATCTCGTCGCCCGCATGCAGCACCTCGGAAGGATGCCCGATCCGGCCCCACGAAATGTCCGTGACATGCAACAACCCGTCGATGCCACCCAGATCGACAAATGCCCCGTAATCCGTGACGTTCTTGATGATCCCCGTGAGAACCGCGCCCGGATGGAGGTGCTCCATCGTAATCGCTTTGCGCTCGGCGCTTTCCTGCTCCAGCGCCATCTTACGCGAAACCACCACGTTGCCGCGGCGCCGGTTCAGCTTGATAATCTTGACCGGGATATCCTGTCCGGTGAAGGCATCGAGGTTGCGAACCGGGCGAACGTCGATTTGTGAACCGGGCATGAAAGCCTTGATTCCCACATCCACCGCCAGACCGCCCTTCACGCGGCTGATCACTCGTCCCAGAATGGTGAGCTGTTCCTGGTAAGCCTTTTCGAGGTTCTCCCACACCGCCAGGCGCGCCGCCTTGTCATGCGACAAAGGAATGTAGCCTTCCGAACTCTCGCCGCCGTGGTCGATCATGACGTCCACCACGTCGCCCGGCTTGACGGTCAATTCGCCGGTTGGCGAAAGGAACTGTTCGCGCGGGACCGCCCCTTCGGATTTCGAGCCGACGTCGACAATGACATCCTTGGCGGTGATTTTTAGCACCCTGCCCTGCAGGATCTCGTTGGAGGCTGCGGGGACAAAATGGGTGTAGTCGTCCAGCAGATGCTCGTACTCAGCCCCATTCAGGTCCAGAGACTGGTCGGCCTGATCGTTCATTGGTTCGGGTTGGCTGGTGCTTTGGTCTTCTGCCATTTTCCCAACGCTCCCTGGGGTCACTTGGATGAATGCTCCACTTGTGAGGAAAAGAATATACCTGTAGCGACCCGGCTGCTGGTCCGTCGTTTAACTGAGGATAGCGAACGCGTATTAAAGTGTCAAACTCCCTTGCGGATTTGTGTGTTTCCCTGCAGGATAGAGAGGTACATTTCGGTACTTAGTGGGACAGACCAACTAGGTATTATGTAAATCGTGGGGCGGCCAATCTTGGCCGCAGCCGCCTTTAGGCGGCTCTTGAGCTTCGCCATTCCAGCCAAACCGTGGCGCAGACCATCGTTTTTTGTGGTCTGCGGGCTGCGGAGCAACCGTAGCCGCGGAAGGTCGGCGCCTCTTCCAGCAGTAGAATAGACTCATCGTGAAGCCAACCCTCCTCTTCCTCCTCCTGGCCGCGGGACTCTGCGCCCAGGACACTCGCCATGTCAGCGAACCAGTCATCCCTCCCGCTTGCACCACTCTCAGCGCACAACTCTCCGTCAACGGCAACAAGCTCGCCGACGCCGATGAGGGTAAGCTCGACACCACCCGCATCCAGAAGGCTATGGATACCTGCGGCGCGGGCAAGGCCGTCGTTCTCAAAACCAGCGGAGCCAATAATGCTTTCCTCACCGGACCGCTGCAACTGCGCGCCGGAGTGACCCTGGTGGTCGGCGGCGGCGCCACGCTCTTCGGCTCCCGCGATCCGCGAGTTTACGACACCACGCCCGGCGTCTGCGGCACCATCACTCCTATGGGCCACGGCTGCCGGGCCATGCTCAACGGGGACGGCGTTTCCGGCGCCGGCGTCATGGGAGACGGAACCATCGATGGACGCGGCGGCGCGAAGATCATGGGCCAGGACATCACCTGGTGGGATCTCGCCGAGAAAGCCCGCCAGGGCGGCAGCCAGAACAATCCGCGCATCCTGATCCTCAACCGCTGCGACAACTTCACGCTCTATCGCATCACTCTGAAGGATTCGCCTAATTTCCACGTCTCCTATAACGGCGGCAACGGCTTCACCGTTTGGGGCGTGAAAGTCAATTGTCCGCGTAACGCCCGCAATACTGACGCCATCGATCCCGGCAATGCGCGCAACGTCACCATCACTCATTGCTTCATCCACACCGGCGACGATCATGTCGCCCTCAAAGCCGGCGCACCCGGGCCCACTACCAAGATGACGATCGTGCACAACCATTTCTACACCGGACACGGCATGTCGATCGGCAGCGAAACCAGCGGCGGCGCTAGCGAAATTCTGGTCAGCGATCTTTCCATCGATGGGGCGGACAATGGCATCCGTATCAAGTCCAATTCGCAAAAAGGCGGCCTGGTAAAGAACATCGTCTATGACAACGTTTGCATCCGCGATACCAGGAATCCGATTTACATGGATAGCGATTATGAGCATGGGGGCCGCGATGGCAAGTTGCTTCCACAGTTCACCGGCATCGTGCTGACCAACATCCGCATCATAGGAGGCGGCAAGCTGACGCTGAATGGCTACGACGCGGCGCATAAGCTCGGGATGACTTTTTTCAACGTGACGCTGGCGGACCCCGACAAGATCAAAGTCGTCGCCGAGCACGCGGACCTGACTTTCGGTGGAGGCTCGACTGACTTTCATCCCAAGGGAGAAGACGTCCGCGTGAGAACCGGCGCCGGTAACGCCAAGCCGAATTCCTGTCAGGAAATGTTCGTACCGTTCCCCGGTAAAATCAGCGAGAAGGAGTAAAAAGTTTGCCGATTGCAGTCTTGGTGACCGTGGGGCAGCCAATCCTGGCACGCCAGTCCTGGCTGCAGCCGCTTTTCAAGCGGCTCTTGCTGGCGGGCGCAAACCTTCACCTGAGGCCAAAGCCGGCTGAAAGCCGGCCGTGGCCAGGATTGGCTACGCCACTTTGCTAACACACTGCACTAGCGACTGCCGGGTCGCCTGCATCTGGTGTCTGCGATGATAATTGTTGAGGGCAATTCAGCATGTCTCCAATCACTGAAGCACCCAACGGAATCTTGCGGTGGACGCCCCGTCCAGGCCGCACATTCGTGCTCCTCGCTGACAGTGTCGCGGGTGTCGCCGTAGAGGATCAGGAAGCGGGGCGCCTGTTCTTTTCAGGCAAGTCCGGCTCACTGGCGAAGGGAGCCACGGCCCATGGCGAATGGACCTTTAAGCGCGAGGGTTTCCTGCATCCCCGCATCACGGTTCGCAAGACCGGCGCGGATAGCAATTGCGGAGCGCTCAGTCTCTCGGCCAGCGGCAACGGAAAACTGAGCTTTGTCTGGGGCGAGGAGTTCGGTTTTTCTACCGGCGGCTGGATGCAAAGCCATTGGTCGTTCAAACGAGGTCTCGTGGAAGTTGTGCGCTTCAGCCGCGATGGCAGCTCAGCCGATGTCGAAATCCTCGACCTGACGATCCCCGCGGAGACGTTGTCGGTGATGGTGCTGCTCGGTTGGTACGCGCCCCTTCTGGCCGCGGACGAAGCCGCAGTCATCGCTTCCACGGTGGTCTACGGCGTAGCCATCACGTAGACGCCCGTGGAGTAGGCCTTTGGCCAGGCCTTTGGCCGCTCTCGCGCCCTGGAGAGACTACCGGGTCACAAAATGGCATCTGTAACGTTGGCGCAGACATTCGTGTCTGCTGAACCCCGACTCATCGGGTCGCACTTTCCGCCTGTCCCTTCATCAGGAATGTCTTTGGAATCGGCCCTTCACCCACCAGTGTGAACGTACCGAATTCCTTGCACCGCTCGCCGCGCGGTACTTCAGGATTCGTCTTGATCCAACCTCGCCAACTCATTCACCCCATCTTTTACCTCTATTTCCCCTAAATTCAACAATCCCCCCATCCACCGCTAACCCCGCCCGCTACCCTCGAATCAGGAGGCTTGGAAACTGGCATCTAAGCTGCAAATCGCGAGCAGGAGAATTTCCTTATTGAAAACATCGTGCCAAAGAGTCCGACGCGAAAATGAGTTGGCCAAACGAAGCACGATGACCGGCATGCTGTGGAGGGCATGCTGCGGTTTCCCCCGGAAAATGAAAATGGGGAAGCGCATTCTGCACGAGCAAAGCCACTTTATGATTTCATTATGTAATCCTCTGTCTACTTGATGGCCTCTTTATGCCGGGTAACACGATGTTACCGAAGGGGATACGTGCAGTGCCAGCGATCCGCTCGCGTAATTTTCGGCAGAACCTAAATTTATGTCTTATTTACCCCCTGGACACCCGGCAATAGCTGCGGCTTCCTTTGCAAATGACCCTCGCCGCGAACTTCAGACGGATGTAAAGTGTTAACTATGCGCTTCAAGTACCTTATTCTTGTTGTGCTCTCACTTGCCGTGGCCGGTGCGATCGCCGCCCGGCGGCTCGTAAACCCTCAGGTCGCCGTGGTGAGCACGCCGATCTCGTTTCCCGCCATGCAGTCCTACATGGTGGCGCTGGGCGTCGGCAACAAGGCGGCCGAGGTTTGGGACGGTTCCATCAGCGCCGCGGGCGGCACCATCCTCAGCCTGCAGGGCTGGCGATTCACCGGCACTGACGCCCTCACCGGGAACTCGGCCGGGACGTGGACTTGGACCGCTGACACGCGCCTCGCGCCCGCTGGACCCAGCGAGACCGGACTCGGGCTCTACCAGGAAAACGGCATTATCGTCAACCTTGCGGCTTCGCCAACCCCGGTCACGCTCAACGTCACCACCGCGCGCCACGGGAGCTTCAGTTTTTCCACCCAGAACATCCCATTCGGAGTCACCACCTCGTTCCTGACCGGCACTGCGGCAGTCACGCGAATCCCGGCGCCGCTGCAACTGACGTCATCGCCAGAGGAGGAGGATTTCCCCTCCATGGCGCAATCGGGTGACGACGTTTATCTCGCCTATACCCTCTTCGTCCACGGCAATCGGTCCCAGGCGCAAGCCATCTCGACCAAGACCACCATCACCAACTTCTCTTTCCTCGCTCGCCCCACCGGCGGCGACCAGATCATGCTGCTGCATTATTCCAAATCGCAGCGCATCTGGACCGGACCGTTCCCCGTCACCAATCCCGGCGAGGACGCCATGCGCGATGCGGTCGCCGTCGATGGCCAGGGACGCGCCTGGATCTTCTATTCCACCCAGCGCAACGGCAACTTCGATATCTATGCCCGCAATGCCACTGCGAACGGGACCATGTCCCCGGAGATCCGCATCACCTCCGACCCCGGCACCGACATCTTTCCCGTAGCTGCAACCGATTCCTCCGGCCGCGTCTGGGTGGCCTGGCAAGGCTTCCGCAATAGCAACCTGGAGATCCTTACGGCTGCTCAAACCGGCAATACGTTTACGCCTGAGACCGTCGTGTCCACGTCCCCTGCCAATAATTGGGACGCGGCCATTGCCACCGCGCCCGACGGCGAGGTAGCCATTTCCTGGGATACCTATAACAAGGGCGACTATGACGTCTATCTCCGGCGCGTGCAGTTCACCGACCAGATCGGGCTCGCCGACCCCATCCCCATCGCCGCCACCGACAGCTTCGAGGCCCGCAGTTCGCTGGCTTACGACTCGCAAAACCGCCTGTGGATCGCCTATGAGGTCTCCGGACCGCGGTGGGGTAAGGACTTCGGAGCCTATGACACCACCGGGATCGGTCTCTACCAGAACCACACCATCCAGGTGCGCTGCCTCATCGGCAACGATCTCTACTCGACTACCAACGACGTTGCGAGCGTGCTGCCGGGCGCGGAGAATACGCAGCTCTTTCTTCCCACTGTCCCTGGACCTTACACGCCGCAGCCCGATCCCGCTATGGCCCAGAACCGCGCGCCCAATGGAGGCGTCGGCGGAGGCGCGGCGCCGCGCACCAGTTTTCCGCGCCTGGCCACCGACCCCGACGGAACCGTCTACCTTACGTTCCGCCGGCCGATGAGCAGCTTGGGGATTTCCACCGGCAGCGCGACGGGACAATCCGTGGGCACCATCTGGATCGGTCAGATGGTCTACTTCGACGGCGCGAAATGGAACGGCCCGGGCCTGATCGGCGATTCCGATGAGCTCGGCGACAACCGTCCCTCCATCCTCGCGCTGGGCTCGGGCGATCTGCTCATTGGCCAGGCGATGGACCACCGGCTCTCTCCGCTGCCCAATGGAACGCCCCAGCAGGACGGCGTCAACGCGGACATCTACGCTCAGGAATTGGTTGTCAGCCGGACTCAGCAGACACCTCAATTGACGAAGATCGGCTCCATCACACCCTCCGCTCCGGAGCCTGCGGACGCTCTCGAAGCCGCTGCTGTCGCCCTTTCGAAGAGCTATACTCCGACGGTCAACGGGCAGGCGTACCGCCTGGTGCGCGGCGATTTCCACCGCCATACCGAACTCTCTTTCGACGGCCGCAACGACGGGCCGCTGGTTGACGGTTACCGCTACGCCATCGACGCCGCGGCTTTGAGCTGGATCGGCTGCTGCGATCACGACGACGGCAGCGCGCGCGAGTACTCCTGGTGGATGATGCAAAAGTACACCGACGCGTACACCCTGGGAACCGCGTTTATCCCGATGTATTATTACGAGCGCAGCGTCGATTATCCCGAAGGGCATCGCAATATCCTGTTCTCGACGCGCGGCATTCGTCCCTTGCCGCGGCTGCCGATCTCCTCGGTTTCCACCTTCGCACCGGCTCCCGACACGACCATGTTGTACGCGTATCTGCATTTCTTCGGCGGAATCTCCGCGCCGCACACCAGCGCCACCGATCAGGGAACCGACTGGCGCAACAACGATCCGGTAGTCGAGCCCTTCGTCGAGATCTATCAGGGTGATCGCCAGAACTATGAGATGCCCGGTGCGCCCAGGGCCAACAGCGCCACCGATTCGATATCCGGTTACGAAGCCGCCGGCTACGTTTCGAACGCCCTGAATATGGGCTACCAGCTTGGCTTCGAGGCCTCCAGCGATCACATCTCCACGCACATTTCGTACACCAACTTGTGGGTCAAGAGCCTCACGCGAGCAGCCATTCTCGAAGCCATGCAGAGCCGCCGCATGTACGGCTCAACCGACGACATGGTGGTGGACTTCCGCAGCGGCGCGCACTTCATGGGCGAGTCGTTCAGCACCACCACCGCGCCGGTATTTACCGTGCGGCTCTTCGGTACAGCCCCATTCCAAAACGTGTCGGTGATCAAGAACGGCGTCGTGGTCTACTCGACTGCCGGAGATAAGGTAGTGTCGTTCACCTGGCAGGATCCCTCTTCAACCAAGGGCCAGACCAGCTACTACTATGTGCGCGCCCAGCAATCCGACCCGCAACAGCAGGTCGTCTGGGCGAGCCCCATGTGGGTGACCCAACAATGAAACCACCCCGTGGGGCAGACCATCGTTTTCTGTGGACCGCCGGCTGCGGAGCAGCCCGCGTTTGCCTGCCAGTCCTTCTCTCCGCCACCCTACAAGCCCAGACGCTGCCGCCCCTGCACGTCTCCCCATCCGGCGTCGTCCTCGACAACACTGGCAAGCCCGTTATCCTCCGCGGCCTGAACCGCAGCGCCACCGGCTCTGGCAATGCGGACGCCACCGCCACCGACGCGCAATACGCCGCGCAAAACCAGTTGTTCTCCATGAACGTGGTGCGCATCTTCGTCAATGCGGCCTGGTGGACCGCCAACGTGCAGGTGCCGCTTGCCGGCCAGCCATACCAGACTTACATCGACACGCTCATCCAACGCGTCAAGAAATACAACAACTATGCCCTGATCCTCAAAGCCGGACAATTCCCCGATCCTCCTTGCGGCGCCAACGGCTTGAATTGTCCCGCACCCAACCAGGGCGATCTCAACTGCGCAGACAATCCCGCCGTCTGCACCACCGAGGACACCACCGGCAACTATATCGACACCGCATTCACCTTCTGGGACGCCTTCTCAGCGAAATACGCGGCCGATCCCGCAGTCCTCTATGACACCTGGGAAAACATGCACGGCATCACCAGCAGCATCTGGAGCGACGACCAGAACTCGCTCATCGCCGCTATTCGGACCAACAGCCCGCAGTCCCTTATCTTCGTCGAAGACACCGGCACGGCGTTCGAATCGATTGTCTCCGGCGCGTTGCCCGATCTCGCGTGGTCCAACCTGGTGTGGAACTTCCAGCTTTACGCCGGACCCTCGGGAGCTTGCACCGAGACCGCCTCACCCCGCTATGCTAACTGGCCCCAGAATTTCGCGCCGCTGGTCGCCTTTGCGCAGCAGAACGGCCACGCAGCCGGTATCACCGAGTGGGGCGGTTGCAACGACAGCCAGCCTTACCATGCCAACGTCACCTCGTTCGCGCAGGCTCACTCGATCCCGCTGATCTATTTCGACAGCAGCTACCTGCTCACCCCATCCGGCAGCGCCTGGGTGCTCACGCCGACCGGAACCCTGGTGGCTCAGTCCTATACCGCCATGGCTGCCGGAGGACCGGGTGTCGTGACCAGCGTCAGTTCCACCAACGGCGCCGCCACGCTCGCGCCCGAGGCCATTGCTTCGGCGTTCGGAGCCAATCTCGCCACCGCGACCCAACAGGCGAGCACCGTTCCGCTTCCCACGACCCTCGGCGGGACGAGTGTGTTCGTCACCGATGCCAACGGGGTGTCGCGCTCCGCGGATCTGTTCTACGTGTCTCCGACCCAGGTGAACTACGAAGTGCCGCCCGGCGTCGCCATCGGCAAAGCATCGGTCGCGGTATCCGTGAACGGAGATCCGGCCGCCTTCGGCACAACCACGCTCGCAGCCGTGGCGCCCGGCTTGTTCACCGCCGACGGGACCGGACAAGGCACGGCTGCCGGGATCGCTTACACGCTCCACGCCAACGGGACTTCCAGCATGGCGCCCACGACCCAACCCATCGATCTCAGCGTGTCCACCGACCAGGTAACGCTGGAACTCTTCGGCACCGGAATCCGCGGTCACGCGACTCCGGTGACCTGCAAGATCGGAACAACCACGGTGCCGGTGGCCTATGCCGGCCCGCAAAACGTCTATGTCGGTCTGGACCAGGTCAACCTGGCGCTCCCGCAATCCCTGAAAGGCGCCGGCAACCTTGCCGTCTTACTCACCGTAGACGGCCAAACCGCCAACCCGGTAACCGTGACCTTCAAGTAACCTTTTCTTGTGGCGGACGCCCACGTCCGCAAGCGACCCCCAGGTCGCTTTAGTCACGCGAGCGACAGGCTTTGGTGTGCCAAACAATCGTCGCGCCGCGGAATGAAAGAAGATCTGGGCGTAGTCTGTCCGGCTGCGCAGCAGCCGCTTCAGTCCAACGCATCACGCAGCCCGACGAGCATCGCATCGCCGTCCTGGTTGACCCGGAACTCGCCATAGCGGGCGCGAGCGTAGCGCTCGGCATCACCCTCGTGGAAGAAGAATGCATTAGTTCCCAGCCAGACCGCGCCGTTGCGCACGCGGAAACGCAAGCGCAATTCGTCGGGATGAAGCGGCGCACCTGTGTCCATCCCAACGTACCTGCCGACACGGCGTGGATCCAACGCAACGATCGCGGTCCCTCGCCCTTCGCCTCCTCGGTCCCAGCCGCTCTCCGACGCGATATCCCGAGCCAGCGCAAAGCGCAGAGCCATGTAGTCGCCCTGCATCAGAGATCGGGGATCGACCGGCGCGAGCGCGAGATATACCGTCTGCCCGTTGGCCCGCAGACGTTCCTTACTGGCGATCTGCCAGTTCACGCCTCCGAACACCAGTACCGCTCCGGCTACCAATAGCACTCGCGTGATCATTTCGCCTCCCTGGCCAGCCAGCGTGCCGACGCCAGCAACCCGCCGCCCATCACCAGCATGATGATCGATTTGATCAGGAGCGTCGTCCCGAGAACGTAGTAGAAGGCCGACACCTCGAGCAGTCCGAAGACCATAGCCAGGCCCATGAGCGAGCGGCTGCGCAGCGTGAACGCGAGCGCCAGCGCCAGCAGGGCGAGGAACATGGAAAGCAGGGGCCACAGGGCAGTTGCGCCCAGGGCTCCGTCCGTCAGGTCGCGGGAGACCCCCAGTCCTAACGCCATCCAGAAAGTCGCCGGATGGGATGCGAGCGGCGCAATCGCCAGAGACGCGACCAGCCCGTGAGTCACCGGCCGCAGCAGTACATCGCGGCCTTCGGCCATCCATCGCGCCTCACCTGCCGCCAGCCGGTAGGCGCCGTAGGCTATCGGAACCCAAACCACCAGCCACAGGAGGACCAGCAGCAGCGAGGTCTGGTACACTGCTGCCCGTTCGGCACCCCATCTTATCCCCGGAAGCTCGCGAAAGAAGATCTCATGCGTGGCCAGCGCCCATGCCATGACCGCCGCGAACGAGGAGAGTATCCGGTGCAGCCGGCTGCGCATCGCGAAGATCAGCGCCACCTCGACCAATATCATTGCCCAGAGCGCGGTTCTCTCGTTAGCCATGCTGCCGATCGAAACCGCGATCCCGGCCTGTCCGGCGCAGCTCAGGGCGAGGGCGAACTGGTCGCCAAAAGAACTGTTCCCGCCCATCCGAGCATAGAGAAAGGCGGCGAAGGCACAAGCGCAGATACTCAGGAACAACACCATGCCCCAGTCCTCATGACCGCGAAAAATGACGCTCTCGAGCCCGACCATCATGAACGCGAGCAGCAGAAGTCCCGCGATCCACGCACAGGCGCCCATCATCACCTGCACATACCAGGGAGAAATGTTCCCTGGCGGCCCGGGAGCAATGGACAACGAATCTTCCGCGATCAACCCGCGGGACGCGAGTGCGGCCGACAACTCGGGTAGCGTCATGACACCGCCTCCGCGGTTTTCCAACTGCGGCCAATATAGGCGATCCCTTTTATCGCTGCAGTGGACGCGACGATCACATAAAGCGCGATAAGAAAGAGCCCGCCAGGGCCTGCCCGACCCTCCAGCAGCGCGCGTCCGATCCAGGCTGTCGTGACAACGATCCACGCAAACCCCACGACCGCGAAGTTGAACAGATCCTCTTTTTGGCTGTGAGCGTATGCCCCAAAACCAACCGAAGCCGCGAGGAACAATGCGATCTCGAGTCCGGCAATTGTTCCAGCATCATGAATCCGTTCGGGGAAGCCGACGATCAGCGAGAGCATGCCGCCGGTTCCAAACGCCATCGCCGCCGCCATGACGGCTCTCTGTAACCATCGCTCACCGAGCCCCAATCCCGAGCATCTGGACAGACCGATGAGCGCAACATAGATCGCGACATCGAGCGCAAAAGGCAGTAACCAGGGCGTCCAGCGCCATAGATCAGGGGTGCCCATCGCTCCGGCATAGAGTCCCACCGCCGTGTTGATCAGCAGCAACCAAAGCGCCCAGCAAGGCGCGTAGCGGCAGGCCATTACCCACGGGAGGGCTAGTGCGGCCCAGGCGAAAAATAGCTCGTATAAGTTGGCGCCGGTCTGATAAGTTTGGCCGAAAAGAGCGAGCAAACAGCCGGTCAATAACACCGCCAGCATCAGCGACAATTTGCCGGATACAGGGTCCGTGCCTTTCGCCCAGGCGATAATGAGCGCTGTGAGCAGTGGCGCTTCCACCATGGCGAATCGCGCGTAGAGGCCCAGAGTTTGCCAGTTAAACGCCACCAGGAATACCATACCGGCGGCCAGCGAAAGCACTGCGGCGAACCGCATCGCGAGCACCGTGAACTGACGCCACTCGGCGCGGCTCGGGCGCAGTCCGGACAAGTCCAGCGCGGCCCCCATGGCCTCTTGTGAGAGAACCCGCCGCTCACCCGCCCGCGCAAGCAGTGTTCTGCTGATGCGGTCCATTGCGTCTAAGACTATCAGACCTTGCCGCAGCATCCGCCGAGCGTCACAAATCGGCCTCGATTCTGTTAAGGTACCGTGACAAATGCACACGTGTGCGATCAGGCGCTTTTTGTAGTTAACGGTGACTTGAATTTGCGTGACAATTGACCCCAAGAAGATGTACACTTTTCTCGAAGTTCTCTCGTTTGGGGTTAATTGAAAACCTGAAGTTCCTGGTGCGCCTTGCGCCGGGATGGATTAAATGGCGAACCCGAGCAGGTTCGCAAAGGGGTATCAAGAAATGAATCGAATACGATTACAGCTTGCCGCTGCAACTCTGGCGTTGCTTTCCATGGCGACTATGTTGCACGCGCAGACAGATAACGGATCTATCGTCGGCTTCGTTAAAGATCCAAGCGGGGCCATCGTTCCTAAAGCCAAAGTGGTCCTCACCAACGAAGCCACCGGCGTGGAATCGCACGCCACGACCAACGACGCGGGCTATTACGTAGTGAACAGCGTTCCCAGTGGACTGTATTCAATGTCCGCGGAAGCAGCCGGGTTCAAGAAATTCGACAGTCTTCACAATAAACTCGATGCCAATACGACCCTATCGATCGACGCAGCGCTGGTTGTCGGCGCGGCAACCGAGACGGTCGAAGTGGTCGCCAATGCCCAGGCACTGCAGACGGAATCGGCAGCCGTCGACAAATTGATCACTCGCGGCCAGATCGACTCGCTCGAACTCAACGGCCGCGATCCGCTCTTCCTCGCATCGATGCAACCGGGCGTCCGCAGCGGCACCACGCTCGGCGACTTCACTTTCAGCCTGACGAACGGTGGCTATGCCGTCAACGGCGCGCGCTCGCAGGATACGACCATTACATTTGACGGTGCGCCCGCCGTCCGCACGCGCGCTAACGGCACCAGCATCGGCGTGGCAGACGTCGATTCCACGGAGGAAATGCAGGTTCTTACCGCGGATTACGCGGCTGAATACGGGCGCGCATCAGGCGGCCAGATTCGTATCGTTACCAAAGGCGGTGGCTCGCAATTTCACGGCGCTGCCTACGAATACTTCCGCAACTCGGACCTGAATGCCAACACCTGGACGCGCAACTTGAGCACCACCACCAATTTCGCGTCGCCCTTCCGTTACAACCAGTTTGGGTTCAACATCGGTGGCCCGGCGATCATTCCCCACGTCATCCCCAAAGGAAAGATGTTCTTCTTCTTCGGTCAGGAATGGGCGCGCTACCGCAACGTTCAGACGCAGACCGGGGAAGTTCCGACTGCACTGATGCGCCAGGGCAATTTCAGTGAATTGCTGGGGCCCAATATTTTCTACAGCAAACCGACCGTCATCTATGTTCCGTCGACCTGCCCGTCGGTGGGCGCCGCCAGTTGCCAGCCCTACCCGGGCAATATCATCCCTACCAGCCAGTTGAGCCACAACGGGATCGCCATTCTCAACACCTATCCAGCTCCGAACGGTCTGGTCAGCGGTAACCAGAACTGGATCGCGCAGGCTTCGCAGCCCGAGAACCAGCGCAAGGAAACCATCAACTCGGACATCCTGCCAGATGACAAAGACCGCATTCAGTTCCGCCGCACCGCGCTCGCCTACTACGAACTCGACCCGTTCGACCAGAGTCTCGGCATCACGCCGAAGGCCTTCAACCGGCCCAACCAGGCGGGTTCGCTCACCTGGACCCGGACGCTTAGCCCCACGCTGATCAACGAAGCGCGCGTCACCGTAAGTCTCGACGACGTCTACATTCCGGTCATTACTTCCGCCCCCGGCTTCAACCGCCAGCAGTTTGGTTTCAACTATCCCTACCTGCTGCCCGAGGGCAAGGACCTTCCCAACAAGATCCCCACCGCAAACATCCCCAACGTCACCAGCCTTTCGGGTGGACCTTATCCCTCGCACTCCACCGGTCCCATCTACACCATCAATGATGCGGTCACCAAGGTCTGGCACAACCACACGTTCAAGGCCGGTTTCTACTGGGAACGTTCCGGTGAGAACGATGGCGATCAGATCAACGTGAATACCGTTCCCGGCGGTAGCAGCAACCAGAACGGCACCTTCCAGTTCAGCGATACGCGGAGCGGCCTCGGCGCGACCGCCGGCGCGGGCCTGGCGAATGCCGCGCTCGGCCTGGCCGACAGCTATACCGAAATCGGCCAGCGCGCGTACACCATCTACCGCGGTTTCCTCTATGAATGGTTCGCGCAGGATTCGTGGAAGGTAAACGAGAAACTGTCTATCAACTACGGCGTCAGGCAGACCATCACGGTGCCGTACAAGGCTCTCTGGGGCAACCAGATCTTCTTCGACCCCGCGCTGTATACGGCATCGACAGCTCCGAAGATCAACCCCACGACCGGTAACGTGGTAGTGGGTTCCGGGAATCTCTACGACGGTATGGTGATCCCCGGCAACGCCTGGCCGGGCAATGCCTGCGGCCACGGCGTGACAGAGGCCTGCGGTAGCTCTTACAACAGCTTGTTCCAAGGCCTGCCCAGCTACTACGGACAGATCAACTATCAGTTCCAACCTCGCGCAGGCGTGGCATACAAGATCACTGAGAAGTCCGTGCTCCGCGCCGGACTGGGGCGCTATCTGACCCGGTTCGGCCTCTATGACAACATCTTCCCCGGCGCAAATTCGCCGTTCCAGCCGTTCGTGACGGTGAACAACGTATCGGTGGATAATCCGGGCGCGTCGCTAAGCGGCGCGGCAACACCGCCGCTTACCGTGACGACGCTGGCCCGCAACAACCGGCCGCCTTCCGCGTGGAACTGGAATGTGACGTTCCAACAGGAGTTCTTCTTGAAGTCCATGATCGAAGTGGCGTACGTTGGTCATCGCGGCCTCAACCTGCCGGAGGTATTCGACATCAATCAGCCTCAGGTCGGCGCTCTCCAGGCCAATCCGGGCGTCAACGTGAATGCCCTCCGGCCCTACCCCGGCTTCGCGTCAATTCAGGAAGAAGAAGACGTTGCCCAGTCAAAATACAACGGCCTTCAGATACAGTGGAACAAACGCTTCGCCGCGGGCTACTCGTTCGCATTCGCCTATACGCTCTCCAAGAGCACGGATAACTCCACCAACTACCGCGACATCGTTCCCGACACCTACAACACGTCGAACCTCTGGGGCCCGTCGGAGTTCGACACACGGCATGTGGTGGTCTTCAGTTACGTCTACGACTTGCCGTTCTTCAAAGACACAACCAAACTCTCTGGAAAGCTGCTCGGCGGCTGGCAGATCAGCGGCGTCAACCAGTTCCAGACCGGAACGCCTTGCGGTATCGGAACCAATAACGACTACGCCGGTGTCGGGGAAGTCGGCAGCTTCGGTTGTGGCTCTGAAGGGCAGTTCTATGTCATGAACGGCACTCCGCAGATCCTGGGACAGTTCTCTAACGCATCCAACAGTCCAACCCAGTATTTCTCGGTGACCAATTCGAGTGGGGCGCCTATTTTCACCGCGCCACCCAACGGAACGTTCAACCTGCAGAAGGGCGTTCGTGATTCCATTTACATGCCGGGCTTCCAGGACTGGAACCTCGGTTTGTACAAGAAGTTCGCGATCAACGAGAAAAACAACATCGAGTTCCGCGCCCAGGCCTTCGACGTCAACAACCATCCGAACTGGAGCGGTCCTGGCTTGAACCCCACCGCAACCACGTTTGGAAAGGTGACCGGGAAGACCGGCCTTTCGCGCAACCTGCAACTCTCGCTACGTTATTTCTTCTAAACCTCAGTGGGGCAGACCATCGCACGTTGCGGTCTGCCCCTTCTCGTAAGCAACTCAAGCTCCGCGGCGACACGATCAATCACCTCGCTCCACTCGCCGGGACGCTTCTGACGGAAAATCCTCATCGTTGGATACCACGGCGATTCCTCCCGATCGAGCATCCAGCGCCAGTCGGAAGCATAGGCCAACAGCAGCCACACAGGTTTTCCCAGCGACCCGGCTAAATGCGCAACAGCGGTATCTACCGTGATAACCAGGTCCAATGCAGAAATGGCGGCAGCCGTCTCACCGAAGTCGGTTAATTCTGCTGCGAGGCTCACCATACCTGCGGGAGAATCCGCCGCATGGGGTCCCACTTGCAAACTCCAAAATTGAATTCCGGCCACGCGCGTGAGCAGCAGTAACAAATCCGCGGCCAGCGAGCGGTCGCGATCGTTAGGATGTTTCGGATTCCCCGCCCAAACGACACCGACACTCGTCCGCTCCGTTCGCAACTGCCCAGCCCATTTGGTCCCCATCGCGCAGGGAACCGAAAAGGTAGCCGCAGCAGGGATTGAACTGGGCTCGGTACCAAAGCGTTGAGGCAGACTCATCAGGGGGCACTGTACATCGAACCGGACGTCTGCCGTGAGCGCATTCACGATCCGATATTCGCCATCCATCCAACTCATCAGGCGCTCCAGGTGGGGCAGGACCTCGATGATCACATCGCCGCCGGCTCCTCGCACCAGAGGCGCGTAACGCACAAATTGAATCGCATCTCCCGCGCCCTGTTCGCCATAAATCAGAATGCGCCGTCCATCGAGCGGCTCCCCATGCCACAACGGCTGCGGGAATTTGCGATGCTGCTCCTGAAACTGGGGGATCTGCCACCGGCACTCGTACTCGCGAAACCCTTCCTGCAATCGGCCCGCGCGCATCAGCGTCAGAGCCAGATTGAAGCGAATGCCGGCATCATCCGGCTGAAGCGCACAAGCCCTGCGCAAGTACTCCTCAGCGGTCTCCAGGTCGCCGTTATCTCGATATACCATGCCCAAATTGGCCAGCAGTAAACCGTGGTCGGGCAGGTACGCCATCACGCGAAGCATACAATCGATCGCCTCTTCATAGCGGCTCTCGCTGTGCAGCGCGATCGACCGGTCCCACAAGACCTTGATTTCAGGGGAAGGTTCCATCTCAGGGCGCGATGGTCCCCCTACTTCCGATACGCTTCGTCCAATATCTCGATCACGTGCATCACGCGCTGTCCCGATCCGAACAGCCGGGCGCCGGCGCGCAGTTGCAACATGCAGCCGGGATTGGCCGTCGCAATCACTTCGGCTTTGGACGCATTCACACTGGTCATCTTACGCTCCAGAATATCCATCGACATGCCGGTGTGAAGCACATTGTAGATCCCGGCGCTGCCGCAGCACACGTCCGCCAGCGCCATCTCGCGGAACTGGAGGCCCGGCACCTGCTGCAACAACTGCCGCGGCTGCTTCCGGATCTTCTGACCGTGCGCCAGATGACAGGAGTCCTGGTAAGTCACCCGCCACGGCAGCTCGCGCATGTTGCAGTTGAGTTGGATGGAGGCCAGGACCTCGGTGACATCGCGCGTCATCTTGACGAACCGCCCGGCCTTCTCCGCGTACTGCGGGTCCCCGGCAAGCAGTTCGGCGTATTCCTTCAGCGTCGATCCGCAGCCTGCGGCGTTCGTGATCACCGCGTCGAAGCCGTCGGGGTCGTTGAGCACCGCGTCGATATTGTGCCGTGCGAGGGTACGGGCTTCGTCGCGGATTCCGGCATGGACATGCAGTGCGCCACAACACCCCTGGCCGCCCGGAATCACCACTTCGATGCCGTTCTTTTGCAGCACTCTCACCGTCGCCTCGTTCAATCGCGCGAAGCTGATGTTCGCCAGGCACCCGGCCATCATCGCCACGCGACGTTGCCGTTCTCCTTCGGCCGGGAAGGTCTTGCCGATCTTGTTGAAAAAGAACGGAACCTCTGCGGGAGGCGCAAGCTGCTCCAATTCCCCCAGTTTCCCGCAGAACTTGAGCAGGCCCGAGCCCCGCACCAGCCTTTGCATGCCGCTCGCCTGATACAGGTAGATCATCGACCCGGCGAGCGTCATCAGCGCGGGTGACTGCAGTAAATGCCGGAAGACCAACGACCGTACCGTTCGCGCCATCCAGGGCCGCGTGGTGTGCGTCTCGATTTCCGCGCGCGCTGCTTCCACCAGCCGGCCATACTGCACGCCCGAAGGACAGGCCGATTCGCAACCACGGCAGGCCAGGCACAAGTCTATGTGTTCGCGATAGGAATCGGTGATCGGGGCGCCCGCGGCTACCTGTACCATCTGGAAGATTCGTCCCCGAGGTGAGTCCATTTCGAGGCCCAGTTCGCGGTACGTGGGACACGCGTTCAGACACAGCCCACAATGTACGCAGCGATCCAGGTCCGCTGGCTGCGGCTTGTCATGCTCGGTGATCTTAGAAATGACGGTAGTATCTTCCACGATTCAATAGCTGGTGCGGATCGAACATCTCCTTGACCCGCTTCATGATCTCGATTTCACTGCCCGGCGCCGGCCACAGAGCCAGTTCCGATTTCTCTACCGCCGGGGCATATTCCATCACCGAAGTCCACTTCGGATGGGCCTTCATCCATTTCACCGCGGAGAGTGAAAGGCTAAAGTAAGCGTAAATCACCCCCGACGCCGCGCGTGCGATCACCGGTCCATCGAGCGATTCAATCGCCTCACCCATGGCGGACAAGGTCGTTGAAATCCGCACCACGACACCCCCACCGAACTTTTTCAGGAAATTCGGCGTGAAGTTATGAATCCGGCTCCAGAACCGGCCGGCATCTTCTTCGCTGAGCTCGACCGGTTCGCCCCACTGCGACAGTTCCTTGCGACACCGTTCGATGACCGCCCGGTTGCCGCCGAATTCAACGGCCAGCAAAGCCTTCTTGTAACCCAATTCAGCTGCCGCGCGCAGGCTGAGGAAATCGACCGCCGACGGTTGCAGCACGCCGCGAATCACCTTGTCACGGATGTCGAATGCGGCCGCCGTCGTATCAACGGCGAAGAGCATAGTCCGCTCGACAGCCGGAATGGGCGTCAGTTTGAAATTAACTGACGCAATCGCCGACAGCGTGCCCCATGACCCTATCATCAGCTTAGCCATGTCGAGACCTGCGACGTTCTTGACCACCATGCCACCGGATTGAATCAGCTTTCCCTCGACCGTTGCAAACGTCATCCCGATCACCAGGTCCCGCGCAGTTCCGAATAGACGCCGGCGCGGCCCCGACGAGTTCGACGCCACAATGCCGCCAACCGTTGCCTGTTCCGGGACCGAAGGATCGAGCGGAATCATCTGCCCGTGCGGCGCCAGGACGCGGCTCAGTTCAGCATACGTGATTCCGGCCTCCACGCTGATGGTCAGGTCGCGCGGTTCGTACGCCAGCACACGAGTGAGTTGCGCGGTAGAAACCGTCACATCGGGCCGCGCAATCGGTCCCGCGCCGCCGCGCTTGGTGAAATTACCGCCCAGTTCGATGGTCTTCAGCTGCGCGGCTGCGCAGGCAAGCGTTTCCGCGAGGGCTTGGGCCGTTTTAGGATACTCAGGCAAATCGATGTTATGATCTCACAACGCGCAAGCCCTCACAGACACCGTTTACCGGGCTCCAGTTGCCAGCATTGCTCGTGCCGCGTGAAACCGACGCGCGGATAATAGGTGACAGCCTTTGGCGCGGAGAGCAGCACGAGGCGCGTCTGCGAAGTACAAGCGTCCTGAGTCCGGCGGATCAATTCGCGCCCGATCCCCCGGCGCTGATACGCCACTCGCACGGCGAGATCCGCGAGATAAGTCGTGTAGCAGAAGTCGGTGACTGACCGGGCGATGCCCACCAGCGACGCCTGATTCGATGCGCCGTCATCCCACGCCGTGATCACCAGATTGGCGTTGGCCAGCATCTGGCCCATGCGGTCGCGATCGTCTACGGGACGCCGTTCGCCGAGCGTCGAGGCGCGGTAAAGTTCGATGACCTGATCGAGGTCGAGCTGGTTGCCGGTCTGGTACCGAATCATAAGGGGATGGTTTTACTATAATCCCTGTATATGCTATTCCCGCGCATCTTCCTTGTTCGTCAGAATTTTCCGGACCGCAGGCTCGCCGATATCCCCGCCACAGTACAGCTTGAAATGAGTCGGTCGGGTTTCGCCGCCAACCTCCAGCCCGGGTCCCGCATCGCGATCGGAGTGGGCAGCCGCGGCATCGCCAACATCGCGACAGTAGCCCGATCGGTCGCGCAATATTGGATCGGGCGCGGCATGCAGCCATTCATCTTTCCCGCGATGGGGAGCCATGGCGCCGCAACTGCGGAAGGCCAGGCCGACGTGCTCGCGCACTACGGAATCATCCAGGAGACCATGGGCTGTCCCATTGTGAGTTCCCTCGAAGTCGTGCCGCTCTCCAAGACGCCGGACGGTATCCAAACCTATATGGACCGGACAGCTTTCGAATCGGACGGCGTCATGTTCCTGGGCCGCGTGAAATGGCACACCGACTTTGAGGGCACGATCGAAAGTGGTCTGTTTAAAATGATGGCGATCGGACTCGGCAAATTCGCCGGAGCGGGTCATTATCACACCTACGCGTACAAGCTGGGACTGGCGCACGTGGTTCGCAGCATCGGCCGCGAGGTGCTGAAATCGGGCAAGATTCTGGGAGGCCTCGCGATCCTCGAAGATGCCTATCACAACACCGCGCAACTGACTGCGGTTCCCGTCGCGGACATGGAGCGCCGGGAGGAAGAACTGCTGGCTCTGGCGAAGTCCTGGATGGCGCGCATTCCGGCCGACCTGGACGTCTTGATCGTCGACGAATTGGGCAAGGATATCAGCGGCGCGGGCATGGACACCAAAGTGGTGAATCGCGGCTCTCAAGGTCAATACAATCCCTGGCCCAATACTCCACGGATCGAGCGCATCTTTGTCCGCGGGCTGAGCGGCAACACCTATGGCAATGCAGTCGGAGTGGGCTTGGCGGATGTCGTTACGGACCGTCTGGTGCAGGCCATCGATCCTTTGCCGATGTACATCAACTCGGTCACTTCTTCTACCCTTCCGCCGGCGCGCATCCCGATCCATTTTCCAACCGATCGCGAATGTCTGGAGACGCTGATGCCGACCGTCGGCAAGTTCGATATGCAGCAGGTGCGTATCGGCTGGATCCGTAACACGCTGGAGTTGACTCCGATCGTGCTCAGCGAGAACCTGCGCCCGGAGATCGAACAAAACCCGCTGCTGGAGATTCTCGAGGGTCCCATGGCACTGGAGTGTGACGCGGCCGGTGATTTGCAGCCGGTATTCAGTGCGCATTTGGTAGGCGTTCACTGAAGCCGGCGAACTACAATAAAGGCATGGGGCGCATCCTCACTCTGCTCCTTCTTGCGGCAGCTACGCTGCTTGCGGCGAACGTCAAACTTTACCTGAAAGACGGCACTTTCCACGTCGTCCGCGAATACCATGTCGAGGGCGATCGCGTGAAGTTCTACAGCGTGGAGCGCAGCGAGTGGGAGGAGATGCCCGTCGATCTGCTGGACCTCAAGCGGACCGAGGCGGAGACCACCGCGCGGGCAGCCAAGCTCGAAGCAGAAAACAAGATCGAAGTGGAAGAGCAGAAGGCCCGCCACGACCTGGATCGCGAGGTGATGAAAATTCCCCAGGATCCCGGCGCCTACATGATCGAGGACAACAAGCTGCGAGTCTTCCAGGCAGCCGAATCCAAAGTGCATACCAACAAAGGACGGATCGTGTTGAAAGTTCTGTCGCCATTGCCCACTATCTCGGGAAAGGCCACAGTTGAAGTGGATAAAGCGCACTCGACCAACATCCTCAAGGATGCCCGTCCCGAGATATTCATCCAACTATCGGCAGACGAACAGTTCGGAATCATCAAGCTCACGCCCAAGGGCGAAGTCCGCATCGCAGACCGGCTAACCACCGTCCCCATAACCAAGGAAGTGGTCGACGACATCGATCTGGTGCCCATCTTTCGCAAGCAGCTCACCGACAGCCTGCTCTACAAAATCTGGCCGGAGCAGCAGATGGAAAACGGCGAGTATGCGGTGATCCAGTTCACTCCCGGCAAGACCAATATGCAGATTTGGGACTTTGCGATTCAGGCTTCGAAATAGCTGAACTTCCCGCGGGGCAGACCATGGCTCACGACTGGGGAATGAAAAAGTGATCCCGTAAGACAGACGATCGTTTTTTGTCGTCTGTCCGTCGGCGATAGCCGGCGCTTCTGCGTTTTTTCAGCCGTTCACGCGAGAGCTATTCCTCGTCGAGTTGGCCAAGTAATTCCGCCAGCTTCTCGCTCTTATGGTTGACGCTGCTGCGGAGCGCGGCAAGATCCCTCTCCAGCGTGCGCAACTGGTCGGCTAAATGGAGACAGCCGAGCACCGCAATGCGCGTCGGGTCCGCGGAAGGAGCCCGGTCGGCGATGGAATGTAGCAACTCGTCGACGCTGCGGGCGACCTGTTCGACTTCACGAGGATCGCCCGGAGCGCGCAACGCGTATTGCTGGTTGAGGATTGTAACGCGAACGGGTTGTTTGCCCGTGTCGATCATGCGCCAAGCTGGTCGATATGACCCAGCAGCTTCTCGATCCGGTTCCGCACCTGTTGGCGTTCGGCGCGCAACGCTTCCAGTTCGTCACTCAAATGAGTCGACTCAAGCTTAGTTTCGGCCAGTTCTTTCAACGCCGCCTCTTTTTCCTGGCGGAGCCTCTGCACCAAAGCCACTGCTTTCTGGACGCGCTCTTCAAGACCGGCGAGTGAATCAGTTTCCAGTTCGGGGGTAGCCATCGTTGTTCCCTACCAGATTAACCGACGTCAGGCCTTGGCGGCGAGAGCTGTTTTCGCCTGATCGATGATCAGAGTGAATGCCGCGGGATCGGCCATCGCGATTTCCGACAGTACCTTACGGTCCAGTTGGTTTCCCGCCAGTTTCAAGCCATGCATGAACTGGCTGTAAGAAAGCCCGGCATCGCGGCACGCCGCATTGATACGAACGATCCAGATCTTCCGGAAGTCGCGTTTCTTATCTTTTCGCCCGACGTAACCGTATCTAAGCGCCTTCTCAACGGCTTCCTGAGCGGATCGATAGAGTTTGCTCTTGGTGAGAAAATAACCCGACGCGAGGTCGAGTGTTTTGCGGCGCGAGTCGCGCCGATTAGTACCACGTTTAACTCTAGGCACGTTTTAACTCCTTATTTTGGATGCGGCGGATCGGGCACGTGCTTGCGAGCACCGTCCGCACACGAATCATTCGCCCTTAATAGGGCAACATACGCTTCAATTTCGCTTGGTCGGAATCGTCCGCGACCACCTGCGTGTGAAGCTTATTCTTGCGTTTGCGCGCCTTGGAGGTCAGGATGTGGCGGGCAAATGCATGACCGCGAACAACCTTTCCCGACCCGGTCTTTTTGAACCGTTTAGCCGCACCTTTGTGTGTTTTCAGCTTGGGCATTTAAAGATGTCCTGTGGGGAACAAACTCAGTGTAACACGAGGGGAGTTATCGCCGTGCTCCGACAGATTATGACCCCGTATCTAAGGCCGCCAGGTTGCGCGAGCGTACCAGAACAAGATCCGCGGATGGACGGGCCGATTCTAGAATTCGCTCGACAACCGGCGAAGCCTGCTTACCGTTCCATTGCTCGATAAAATCCAGTACCGACGGGCCGGCAATCGGTTTCGAAAACAGAAAACCCTGCACTTCGTTGGGGTTCATCCCACGCACCAGTTCGAACTGCCGGGCGACTTCGATTCCACTTACCACGACGCGCAGGTTCAGGCTTCTTCCGAGCGCGATCAGTGAACGCAAAAGTGACGACCGGCGGAAATTACTCTCGCTGCGCGGCAGGAAACTGCGGTCGATCTTCAACGCATCGACAGGCAGTGTTTCCAGATAGGTGAGCGACGAGTATCCCGTCCCGAAGTCGTCTATGGCTACCGAGACGCCTTTGCGCCGCAGTGCGCCGAGTCGCACCATCGACTCTTCAATCTCACCCACCACAGAGGATTCGGACAACTCGATTTCGAGCAGCGACGGACGAAGCCCCGAATCAAGCAGCGCGATTTCCACCGATTCGATGAAATCCGGTCTGGAAAACTGCAGCCCCGATACGTTCACCGAAACGCCGACGGGGCGTCCCACGGCTTGCCACATACCGGCCATGCGGCACGCCTCGCTCAGAACCCACTTGCCAATCGTCGCGGCGAGTCCGTTTTCCTCCGCCAGAGAAAAGAAGTGGCCCGGACCGAGGAGCCCGATCTGCGGATGCCGCCACCGCACCAGCGCCTCGAAGCGCAATGTAGGTTCAGCGCCGAGTCCGACAATCGGCTGGAAGAACAGGCAAAACTCGTTGCGCTCGATCGCGCCCCGCAAGCTCATCGCGAGTTCGAGACCCTGGCGCGTAGTCACCGCGAGTTCCTTGGTGTATCGATGGAACCGGTTCTTCCCGCGCTTCTTGGCAAAATACATGGCGGCATCGGAACAATGGGCTAGTTCCTGGAAGTCCTGGCCATGCTCCGGGAACAGGCTGATCCCGATGCTGGCCGAAAGGCTCAGGTAACGTCCGGCGACCTCAAGAGGCTGGTTGATGGCGTCTAATAAGCCCTGGGCGACGCGGTCCGCCAGAGTTCCTGCGCCGGCCTCCGTCAACAGGATATTGAATTCGTCGCCGCCGGTTCGAGCTACCACGTCGTTGCGGCCAATGGACTTCTGGAACCGCTCGGCAACGGCCTTGAGCACCCCGTCGCCTACCCCGTGTCCCAACGTGTCGTTGATCAGCTTGAAGCCGTCCAAATCCACGTAGAAAAGGGCCACCGTGTCCCTCGTCAGTTTAGCGCGCTCGATGGCCTCGTTGAATTTGCGTCCGAATTCCCGGCGATTGGGGAGTCCGGTGAGAGGATCGTGATGGGCCTGGTAGTCCAGTTCGTCCTGTTCCTTCTGGCGATTCTCCACCTGGGCTCGCAAAGACGCATTGGCGGACGCGAGGTCGCTCGTGTACTTCGAAATCATGAATAAATACAGCGCACATCCGGCGGTTACCACCAGGCCGCACAAAAGGAATGCGAGCGGCTGCCAGCTTGTACCGAGCGGCGTGAAATCAGAGCCGACACAAACGATCTCCCAATCGCGACCGCCGACGGGCAGCTTCCGTGAAAAGGCGAGCTTTTCGCGATGAAGTTCGTCCGGAGAGCGGACATCCGGATCAGGAGCCTGCGCTTTTGATGAGTTGATTGGATAGAGTAGCCGGCCTGTAGTCCCAGCCGAGAGATCGTAGACGTAGGTGCGGATTCCCTGCTGGCCGGAATTGCGCAGCGCTGCAGCCATAAGGGCGGACGTCTCGACCACGCAAAGAACCACTCCCCTGCAATGTTGCAACCGCCAGGCTGCGCCTTGCCCCTTGTCGGGTGAGTCGTAAACCGGCAGAAGCGTGATGATCCCGTATGTCTGGTGATGATCCGGAAGTGCGAACCTCCCGGTAGTTGAGGGTTCTCCTGTAGTAATTGCGCGCAGGACCGCCGGAGCGATAGCGGCGCTAGACATCAGGTCGTACCCGACTGAAGGCGCCGATTGGCCCGAGGGGGAAATATATTCGATTGGGTAATGGTCCGGCTTGTCCGGAGCACGAATCAGCTTACCGTCGGGACTGCGGATTTGAATCCCCGGGAAGCCGGGAATTTGCGCTCGCATATGCGCCTCGTATGCCGGCCGGTCCGGTGCACGCACCCTGGGAGCCCATTCGAGCGCCCGAAGGCTGCGGTAAGCAGTGATGGTCTGTCCGGCAAAATGATCGAAAGCGTAGGGCCCGTCGTCTCTGGGGGTTTCGAAATAGGCCCGCAGGACACGCAAGACAGCGAAATCGTCTTCGAGTTCCCCTTGCACCGCCTGGACGCAGATCTTCGAAGAGAGCTGGAAATCGCTTCCTTGCCCCCCTCCCCCGTTCACGCCCAAATAACCCGCACACGACAACAGGCAACCCACGCCTACCAGGGTCTTGATCCGCATTCCCGCAGAGCGCAGGAATCCCGCTTCCTCGTTCTTACTAGTGACTCCGTCGCCTGTCGAACGCGTCCCTTTATCCCTCACTGGATACACCACGGGCCTTAAGTGCTCCTACGAATGTAAAGTACCTAATTAATCCCGGCAAGTTCCCCTAGGTAATCAGTAAAGTACCTGAAGGGATAACTACGAAAGGACAGGTAGGCTCGGAAGCCAGTGTTTCTAAAGGCTTTGCAGGGACTGCGCCGGGAGCGCCGGGTGGAGCTCATGTGGAGCGGGCGGGGCGCTGGTACCAGGCGGGGTGTTAAATGCGGACCGTGAGCGCTTTCGCGCCTTCGAATCTGGCGAGAACGCGTGTCCGGTAGTCATCGGGGCCTTCGCGGTCTGCTGCGCCCCGGTTCCTCACCACTGAATTTGGAACACTCGTGTTCCGTTTTCCCAGGTGATCTTGCGGAACACTACAGGTGTTGCGATCTGTTTTGACAACCCGAGAGTCGCGCGGGCCACGCATTTGCCCGCCAGCCTGCTGGCTTCCGGATTGTTGTTTTGGGAGACCCCTCCTCCGTTGCCGTCCGTGCAGCTGCAGTCACTGCCGAAGATCAATTTATCCTGGTGCCTGGCGACGAAGCCTCGCGAGAAATCGGGATCACGCGACAATGCGTTGTTGCACGAATTCGCAGACATGTCCGCATACAGATTGGGGAACTCGGATAACCATTTGTCAGTTAGCCCGCCGGGCGTCACGGGACCGGTCGGATAGCCGCGGTCAGTCGGAACTTCCGCACTGATGTTGGCCCAGAACAAATCCCCGTGCCCGATGAACTTCGTTTTCGGGTAGGCGCGAAGAATCTTGTCGAAGTGGTCGAAGCCGGTGTTGTAAGGAAGTTCTCCCGGGAAGTGCGGGAAGTTCTGGATGTGCATCATGACCGGGACCTGTGTCTCGGCGGCAACATCGTATACGCGTCGCATTTCCGGCGAATCCAGAGCCAGGTGGTATTTCAACTCGCCAATGCTGACAGCTCCTCCGCTGATCGCTTTTCGAAGCACCTGGGCAATATCGGGTTGGGCCGGGTCCGATGCCACGGAGCGCACAAAGTGCCCGTGGCGTTTCGTCATTTCCTCTTTTGCCTTGTCTTCGTCGACATCCCGCGTCAGTAAGACGGCGTTGGTAACGCCGCAGCCCTGTATGTGCGTGAAGCAGTCATCCGGATTACGGCGCAGGTGGAGATGGGTGTCGAGCACCGGTCCGCCCCACATCAACTCTGCTTGGGCTCGCAAGTTTGGCAGGGCCGATGCTGCGAGCGCTGCTCTAAGGAAAGTTCTTCGTAGCATAGGTTCGAGATGGGTTAAGTGATTGAACTGAGATGTATCATATTACGTTCCGTGATCGAAAGGGAGGTACCTGTACGTCTAACGTATGATAGTCGCCGGTCCCCGAGTTGCGCGCCAGACGGCCGTCGCGCCATTGAGACGCTTTTGATGAGATGCTTGAGTATTAATTCAGGAAGTGTAAACTACACTGAGAAAGAGTCGAACCCTGATGCGTAAACCCCTCCTGTTCCTCGTTTTCAGTCTCACGGCAGCCCCGGCCCTCCTCGCGGAGCTGAAACTACCCGCCATCATCGGCGACCACATGGTCCTGCAGCAAAAGCAGTCCGACCCCATCTGGGGCTGGGATAACCCCGGCACGAAGGTGGCTGTCTCCTTTGCCGGACAAGACTATTCTGCGACCGCTGGGAGCGATGGCAAGTGGACCGTCAAGCTCGCGCCGCAGCCTGCGAACTCGACTCCTCAGATCCTCTCGATTTCCGGTTCATCGAAGCGTGAAATCCAGGATGTGCTGATTGGCGAGGTCTGGATGTGTTCCGGCCAGTCCAACATGGAATTCACCCTGGTTCAGGACTGGAACGGTGATCTGGAGGCCGACGCTTCCGACCTCCCGGGTTTGCGCCTGCTCGATGTGCCGCGGTTTGGGACGCAGGAGTTGCAGAACGACCTCACGCCGGCCGAGAAAGTCCACTGGCGCCCCGCAACCCCGGCGACCTCCATTCACTTCAGTGCTGTCGGCTTTCTGTTTGGACGCTATCTCCACGAGATTCTGCACGTGCCAGTGGGGTTGATCCATAACTCCTGGGGCGGATCGAGCGCCGAGGCATGGGTCCGCCGCTCGTCGCTGGAGCAGGATCCGCGATTCCAGTTGCTGATGGAATCGACCGTCAAGCAGGAGGCACAACTCGAATCGGAAAAGGGTAAGGCTGATTTCGAACGTGCGATGTCGGAGTGGAAGACTGCTGTCGAAAAGGCGAAGGCGGAGAAGACGGAGATCCCGCGCCGCCCTGAGGACTGGCTCACCGGGCAGCATCGCGCCGGCAATATTTTCGCCGGCGTAGTCTATCCGACACTTGGCTATGGCATCAAGGGTGTGATCTGGTATCAGGGCGAGTCGAATGCCAGCCACGCCTACGAATACAAGAGCCTGTTCCCGTTCATGATCGAGCAGTGGCGCAAGGAGCAGGGCCAGGGGGACTTTCCGTTTTACTGGGTGCAACTCGCCGACTACAATCCCGAGAAGCCGAATCCCGGCGAGAGCTCCTGGGCGGAACTCCGCGAGGCGCAGACGCAAACCATGAAGTTGCCCAACACGGGACAGGCCGTCATCATCGACCTAGGCGAAGGGGACAATATCCACCCGCGCAATAAACACGACGTCGCCGCGCGGCTCGTCCGCTGGGCGCTCGTCAAGGATTACGGGATGAAGATGCCGTACCGGAGTCCGGAGTATAAGTCGATGACCGTCGCCGGAAACAAGGCGACCATCACACTCGATACTTTTGGCAGCAGCCTGCGGTCCTTCGATGTCGTCGAGGCGCGGGGCTTCGCGATCTGCGGTGAGGACCACGTTTGGCGTTGGGCCAAAGGCAGGATCGTCGGCAAGGACGCGGTCGAAGTGTGGAGCGACGAGGTGGCCGCACCGGTCGCCGTCCGGTACGGTTGGGCGGATAATCCCGTGCTCAATCTCTTCTCGAACGACGGACTTCCGGTGACTCCCTTCCGTACCGACGACTTCAAGATGACTACCGAGCCGAAGCTGAAGCCCTAGCAGGTGGCCACTACCATCGACGCCCGTGCGGGAGGGGAAACGCCCCAGTGCGCTACCCTACGTATGAGCGGCGGGTTAGGCAAACGCGCTCGTCCTACCCCATCTATGCGGATCTGGGCATCGTGCCGCCCCTGCCGGAACCGTGATCGCACCCTTCTTCACTCGCGTTCCGGATCTGGCGGTTACTCCGCGTAAACGCTCCTGACGAAGCCGGCCACATTGGTGTTGGGCCAGTCGGAATACTTCGCCTTGAACTCCGCGCTGAGTTGTTTTCCCGCGTCCTCGGCCGAAACACCCTGCCGCTTCAGAGCCAGGGCACGCGCCTGGAGATCAGCGATAAACGCCCGCTCCTTGGCGACCAGCGAACCGTCGCCGGGGGCGCTATGGTCCGGCAGAACATGTTGCACATTGAGCGCCGAAATCTTGTCGAGAACGGCGATCCAACTCGCGGGCGTCCCTCCATCGCCGTAGATGTTGGGAACAACTTTATTCTGTACCACGTCACCCGAGACCAGCGTCCCATCGGGCTCGACGAAGGTCAGTTCATCGCCTTTCGTATGCGCGCCACCGAACCACAGCAGGCGGGCGGTGACACCTCCCAGGTCGACCGCTGCCTCCGCATCGAACAGGACGTCCGGAGTTCGTAGCGTAACGTCCGCGAGTAGCTCCTTATTCTGCGCCGACCGGTTGCTGAACATCGCGATCATTTCGGTTCCGTGCTGTTCCATCTCATGTTGTTGGACGGCATTGCGGATCAGAATCGTATTCGGCGGAAAACCCCCTTCGCCGCCCGCGTGCTCGGGATGAAAGTGCGTGGTGGTGAGGAAGAGTTTGTGGTTTTGTGAAAGGCCGGCTGCGACTCGTGCGACCGTGGCGCCGTTGCGAGGGCCGAGGCCGGTATCGACGATCAGCGTGGCCCGCGAGCCAACGATGATGGCGACGTTAGGAAAACCCATGATGGCCCAGACGTGTTCAGAGACCTTCGTCGCGGTGTCCCCTAATATCACCGGTGGGGTCTGGGCCGAGGCGGTCAAACCAGTCAGACTGACCAGAGCCAACTGCGTAAGCACTCTGATTTGTGAGGGCATGGTCACTTTTATACTACGAATTGCCCGGGCAGACAAAGGCGTCGGATTGCCTGACAGCCTGCGACCTCCTCGCCGGTATGACATCTAATGGGGTATGACAGTCTCCGGTCAGACACGTTTCTCCGTACTCGATCTTGCACCCGTCCGGCAGGGCGGCACCGTCGCCGAAGCGTTGCGAAATACACTGGACCTCGCCCGGCACACGGAAGCTTGGGGATTCACACGTTTTTGGCTGGCCGAGCATCACAACATGCCGGGCATTGCCAGCGCGGCGACCTCGGTTTTGATCGGCTACGTCGCAGGGGGAACTTCCACCCTGCGTGTCGGCTCAGGCGGTGTCATGTTGCCGAACCACGCGCCACTGGTGATCGCGGAGCATTTCGGGACGCTGGAGACGCTCTATCCGGGACGCATAGACCTTGGTGTAGGACGCGCTCCGGGCTCGGATGGAGTGGCCTCGCGGGCGTTGCGATACAACACCAATGAGGAGGAGTTCCCCCGGCAAGTCAGCGAGTTGCTTGCCTATCTGGCTCCGCCGGCGGCCGGCCAGAGATTGAGGGCTTACCCGGGGGCCGGTACGAATGTGCCGGTATGGCTGTTGGGCTCGACGACCTACAGTGCTCAACTTGCCGCGCTTCTTGGCTTACCGTTCGCGTTTGCGAGCCAATTCGCACCGGCGCTTCTGATGCAGGCCATCGAAGCCTATCGTGAAGGCTTCACCCCTTCGCAATATCTCGACAAGCCCTATCTGATGGCGGGCGTACCGCTGGTGGCTGCGGAGACGGATGCGGAGGCCGAGCGTCTCGCAACGTCAGCAATGCAGCGCCATCTGAAGCTGATTCGCGGCGAGCCGATCTTCGTGCCGCCTCCCGTGGATAGCATGGATGGGCTCTGGAGCGAGGCCGAGAAATTTCTCGTGGAATCGAGGTTGGGTGCCGCGGTGATCGGCGGACCTCAGACAGTTCAGCGCAAGCTGGCGAAATTGCTGCGCGAGACCGACGCCGACGAATTGATCTTCACCTCGGATCTGTACGACCATTCCCTGCGGCTGCGTTCGTTCGAGATCGCCGCGGACGCGATGAAGCAGCTGGAAGTTCCGGAGTTGCAGCGCGTCTGATCCGGATCCCCGTGGGGCAGACCGGGCAGACCATCGTTTGTGGTCTGCCCGCAGGCGAGTTTCTGGCGGATCATTCGCTCAACGGCAGTCGGACCGTCCGCCCGGTCTGCGCCGACCGCCGGGCCGCATCCAGGACTTCGCTCACAATCACGTTCGTCTCCAGGGCCGACAGGCTCCCATCCTCCTGGATCTCGCCCCGGATGACGGCGGCCAGATAGTGCAGAGGATCATCGTAGGGCGCGGGCACGGGAGCGGCTGTAGTCACGTGTCCCTCGGGTGCGCCCTCGCGCCGGACCTCGACATGATCGCTCTTGATCGTCTTCACGTAACCCGTGCTGCCATAGACATCCATGTCCTTTACGGCGAAAGGCCAGTCCCATGAGCCTTGGAGAACGGCGGTAGCGTTCCCGTAGGTGAGCAGAACGGTGGAGTCATCATCCACCCGCGGGTAGAATTCGGGCTGCAATCGTTGGGTGACCGCAGCGACTGATTGCGGCGCTTGGCCGTGCATCAGCCAGGTCATCAGGTCCGCGCCGTAGCAGCCGAAATCGTAAAGCGCTCCGGCGCCGTTCAGTTTGGGATCGGTGAGCCAGGAAAAGAATTCGGGCTGCACATGAATGAGCTTAGGGCCCTCGTGCCCGTCGCGCACCACGACCTTGCGTACTTCGCCGATTTCTTTGGCCGCACTCAGATCATGGGCCGCCTTGTTGCTGGCATACCAGGTCGTTTCGTAGTCAACCAGAACATGCACATGGTTAGCCTTGGCCGCGTGCGCAATGGCCAGCGCGTCTTTATAGCTTACGGCCATCGGCTTCTCCATCATCACGTGGATACCGTGACGCGCGCACTCCTCGACAGCAGCGGTATGGCCAAACGTGGAGGTGAAGACCAGCGCGGCATCGGGGTGCACCTTCGCGGCCATGTCGGCAATGTTGGCGAAGTAGAGATCTGAGGCGAGGTGCAACCGCTCGGTGTACGCGTCGAAAAGGGCGCGATTCGGCTCGACGATGCCGACGACCTGAATGTCGGGGCGATGCAGCGCTCCACCGGCGGGAACAAGCGCGCTCCCGCCGTTCAGGAACCCAGTAATATGGCCGTGGTTCAGTCCGACAATTGCCACGCGCAAGGGCGCCGCGAGCAGGGTGCAGCCCGACAGCATCGCCATTACGGCAAATCTCAGCGTTCGCTCCATGCCACGCAGTCTATCAAACTCTCCCTGTAGGACAGACCATCGCTTTGTGTGGTCTGTCCGGCTGCGAAGCAGCCCCTGGAGTTTGTACATTTTTCTGGGTTTGGCGCGGAGATTTCTCTGGACTTTTGCGTGAAGCTTCTGTAACGTAAGCATGAGGACCTGCATTGGGCAGGTCGCATGCGATGCCTATCACAATTGGTGACGGCCTTTCGTTCTGCGGTCACACATTGAGTCAGTCCGAATTGGATCTAATTCGCAGCATCACGCGCGAGTTTGCCGGTCTGACTTTGACCGAACTGGCGGCAACCCTCTGCGAACTGCTGGAGTGGCGACGTCCCAACGGTGGGCTCAAGAGCCGCGAGTGTTATCTGTTTTTGCGCGAACTCCACGACCGTGGATGGTTGCCTTGGTTGCCCGCCCCGCAGCCCAGACATCCCCGCGTCTCCGCACCCAGACCGGCAGTTTTGCCACTCGCGGCTCCCCCTGCGCTCACCGGAGCGCTGGAGTCCTACCGTCCCATTTCACTGCAGCTGATTGAATGCCCCGAGCAACGGCTACTGTTCCGTCGATATCTGGAACAATATCATTACCTCGGCTACCGTGCTCCTTATGGGGCGCAACTTCGTTACTGGGCCCGGGCAGCGAATCCGGATTTGCCGCCGCTGGCCGCCCTACTGTTCACCAGCGCTGCGTGGCGGATGGCGCCGCGCGACGGCTGGATCGGATGGAGTGACCAGGTTCGTCAGCGCAATCTCCCTCTGGTAATCAACCACAGCCGCTTTCTGATTCTCCCCTGGGCACGCGTTCCCCATCTGGCCAGCCATATTCTGGCGCGAGCCGCGCAACAACTACCGCGCGACTGGCAGGCCCGCTATGGTGTCACCCCTGTGTTGATGGAAACCCTGGTGGACCCGACGCGTTACCGCGGCACTTGCTATCGCGCCGCCAATTGGATCGAAGCCGGCATGACCACCGGCCGCGGACGCATGGACCGTTCCGGACAGGCCCAAGGGATCCGCAAGCAGATTTTTCTCTATCCCCTACACCGCCTCTGTCGCCAACGGCTATGCGCCGACCTACCTGTTTTGAGGAACTGACATGCAACCATCACTGCCGATTCCGCAAGAAATTGGATCGCGTTCCAGAACGGACGGAGGTTCTTCGGCGGAAGACCCGATGACCCTACTGGGCTGCTTTCTCGATATCCTGGCCTCCTGGGTGACGGTGTTCCCCCAGAAGCGCACCTTTCTCCGCGCCGTACGCCAGGCGGTAGGTGGGCTGGTCTGCCTCGGCCGCCACACTCTGTCTCGCATCATTTGGACCAACGGCGACCAACACCAGGATTGGCGCGCCGAGTATTTTCTGTTCTCGCGTTGTCAGTGGGAGCTCTCCGCCTTGTTCGCTCCCCTCTTGCAGCGCGCCTTGCCCTACTGTCCAGGCCGTTATATCGGTGTGGCCATCGACGACACTCGCCTGCACAAAACCGGATTACGCATTCAGCAGGCTTTCCTGCAGCGCGATCCCCTCTCCCCCAAGTATCGCGTCAATTTCATGCTGGGCCTGCGGTTCCTGCAGGCCTCCCTGCTGGTTCCACTGTTCCGCCACGCCAAGGTGGGTGCCCGCGCCATACCCATCGCCTTTGAGGAATCCTCAGTCGTCAAACGGCCCCGCAAGCGGCGCCCTAAATCCTCTGGCCGGCAGAATCAGGCGGCCCAGAGCAAGCGTCCACGCAAAGCTGGAAAGGCAGAGCCGGTACCGCAACCGGAGGCGAAAGACGCCGCCTTAGAGAAGGAGTGGAAACAGTATCGCGCGGCCCAAAAACTCCATAATCTCTCCACTCACTTCATCCACCTGATGGGCCGTCTGCGCACAGGCTTCGATGCGGCCGGAGCCGCTAACAAGATTCTGCTGCTGGCAATCGACAACAGCTTCTGCAATCGCACGGTTTTCCAGACCGTAGTCAAGGGCGTCGAACTGATCGCTCGCGCCCGCAAGAATGCGGTTTTGTGCCACCGCGCCGAGGACCGATCGCGCCGCTTCTACGATACCCACAAATTCACCCCGGAACAGGTGCGGTTCGACGAGTCCAGGGCCTGGAAGAGCACCAAAATCTTCTATGGTGGAAAACGGCGCCAGGTCGAGTACAAACAGGTAGCAGGGATCTATTGGCAAGGCGGGGCACGTCAGCGGCCGCTGCGGCTGCTCGTGGTCAAACCCACGCGCTATCGCAAGAAAAACAGTACCCGCTTCTGTTACACCCAGCCTGCCTACCTGCTCACAACCGTGGTCGACGGCACAGTGCGGCAACTATTGCAAATCTACTTCGACCGATGGCAGATTGAAGTCAACCACCGCGAGGAAAAGGACACCCTCGGCGTGGGGCAAGCCCAGTTACGTAACTTTATCTCGGTGCCCAAGCAGCCGGCCTTCGCTGTGGCCAGCTACAGCGCACTCCTCCTGGCCTCGTTGCAGGCTTTCGGAGCCGAACGCGGCACGGCTTACGCCGCCCTCCCCAAGTGGCGCCGTCGCGCTGCACGACCCTCGGCTTTGGATCTGATCACGCTACTCCGCAAAGAAATGGCCGAACACCCGGAACTCGTCGCCCACCTCGGCTTGAATCCGACCGATCGCGGCTTCAACGCTGCTGCCGCGGCCTGAAAAATGTACAAACTCCAGCGGCTGCGAAGCAGCCCCTCGGCTTTGGCCTTTTGTGGGGCGGACGCCCACGTCCGCAAGCGACCCCCTTGTCGCCCTTGTCGCCAAAGCGACTGGCTTCGGTGTGCGAAGCGGCCTGTGTTTCTGCCGCTTTGCCTCTCACCCGACCATTCGAGACGAAGCCGGAGAAACGAGCTTTCGCCTTTACAACTGCCGCTGCTTCGCAAGAAGTTAAAATTCAAATGGCCAAAGTCCAGCGGCTGCGAAGCAGCCCGCTATGCTTACCCGGCGCGTTCTCAAGGTGACCGGACACGGCCCCGGGACTCATCTTACTCCTTCCGGTAATGGAATCCGTTGGTCTTATCGAAATACATGAGGTCCAGACTTTTTCCGTCGAACTTGAGATGTTCGTCCTTAAAAGGAACCTGGGCGATGCCATCACCGTTGAGGACATACTCGAACTCGTTATGGGAAGGATCGAGCGGAAGCGGGCCCATGCCGGCATCGTAAGCCGGTATGCGAAAGACCACGGCTTTAGCGCTGTGAGCAGCGGTAAACTCGGCCATGCCGTCACCGTCAGTCCGCGCGTGGAGCCATCCACCTTCCGCGTTGATGGTCACATCCACGTTTTGCGCCGGATCACCGGCCGGTCCGGTTACCCTGACGCGGATGCCCGGCTTCTTAGACGCCGCGGTCTTGCTTTGACGGAACAGCGGCTCACCGGATACTTTTGCGTTGAGGATTACTGAATCGCCGTCCTGCCGCCACGACCCCATCGCGCTGAGATCCATCGCCCCGTAGGCCAGCATAAACTCGAAGTTACCGTCCGCTTTGAGAAAAAGTTCGGACCCGGTTTCGAGGACTCCTACCAGGACATAGTGTCCCGCGGCAGTGTCCGCCGCCCTGAGAGTATTGATCAAAAAAGGAAGCGTGAAGACAGCGATTGTGAATCTTCGTCGCAGCACGGTAAGCGGTCCTCCACTTCATTATGCGGAATTCGACAGTAGCTTTACGCGCCGTTTTTCAGCCACAGTCCATTCTGTCAATGCTGCCGGCGGCGACACTCCGCGCCCGCAAGATACAGTTACGGAGTAGCTGAGGGGCTAATTCAGGTGTTCGCTGCCTGCATGCAAGGCGGACGCCAGACGTGAGGCAACCACCCGATGCCCAATCTCATTCATGTGACCTGAGGCGAACTCGCCCTCCCGGTCCAGATGAATCACCTGGTGCGTCTGATCGACGTATTGTGTCATGACAGGCGCGAGGATAATATGCCGGATGCCATTCTCAACCGCGAACTTCTCGATGAGCTCGTCCGGGATATATAGTGATTCCACGCCCAGTTTATGCTGATATGCGAGCCTGGCAGAAGGATCGGGAAACGTCTGCATGGGCATATCCAGCGTGACGATCCAGAACTCGGCATGATGACGCGCGACCTCGTCGCGGATTGCCAGGATGGTCTTCAGACTGAGATCCCAAGCGTGCCGGAGGGGCTCATTGGCAGCTCCCAGATAGGGCCACTCCCGCATGTAATTCGCGGGCAGCGCCGAAGTCGGAGTAGCGTGTGCTTGCAGCGGCTCCACCCTTGTCAGCAGCGTGTTCCAGCGGAAACCGGACTGCACGCGGGCCGCGTTTACCAGGGAAAGCAACTCGCTGCGGTTCACGTAATCCATGACGCGGTCGCGCCGCGTCGAGGGATGAAAGTTAGCCTGAAACGCCCGCGACTGCGCATCGAGTGTCAGCGAACCATTCTCCTCCACAAAGAACGGCGCATTCTGAGTGTCGCCGAAGCCGGTGTAGAGTTCCCGAACGCTTTTCAAAATGGCGCCATTCATGGATAAGGCCAGTACAACGACCTGCGGATCGTACTTCCAGACTTTCTTGCGGAGAATGATTAGTTCCTGCGGCAGATTGTAACCCAACGCGGCGAAATTCAAAACCTCCACTTTTCTTCGTGCTACCCGTTTCAGTTCCGTCTCCGTCAGTGGAACGTATGTCTTATCGAGCGGCAGTTGAACCGCCTCTGTAGCCGAGTCGCCGACTACCGCGACCCGGACGACATCAGGGGCGCGCGCCACGGTATGTTCCCGGTCCCGCATGCCGTCGGAATTGATCTTGACATACGCCTCGGACTCCTCCTCACACCAGCCCTCCGCATTGGGGCGCAGCACATATCCAAGATCCGGATCGGATGCGAACAACGATGCCGGATAGTGGACCCGCGTCAAACGCAGAAGGCCCTCGGACAAACCGGTCACTGCCATGAAGGCCAAAAGAAACAGCGCGGCGGGTTTAAAAAATCGCATAGATAAACGTGGTGTTACCCGCCTCTTGTGCCATGAGCAGTAGCAGCCCGATCGTTGCCGCTCCAGTGCAGGCTCCGTAGGCGCTCCACCGAATCCAGGGAGATGTTGCCTGCAGCTTTCCAAAATCGAATCCGCGCTGCCGGAGATAGTCGATCAGTTCAAACACCGCGTAACCCGCGAGGCCTCTGGCCAGACTAACCGCTCCAACGCCCGCGACGAATGTCCTCAGCCCCGCGAAACTCCACATATTGGCGAGCAGCCATAGGGCGTCGTGAACGGTTTGCGCCCGAAAGAAAACCATCGCCAATGCGACGGCATTGAATGTACAAAACCAACCGGCTACTGAAACTAGTCCGGTGAATTCAGGATGACTCTTGAGAAATTTGTTCCGGGAGCGGAGGCTCAGAGCGTCGACCGACAAGAACGCGGCGTGAAGTAGACCGAAGATCAGGTATCCCCAGGCGATCCCGTGCCAAAGCCCGATTCCGATCATGTTGATAGTGATGGCGATGACCAACCCGGCCGTCCCCAGATGGCGCAGCGCCATACGCAAAGGCATAAATACATAGTCCGCCAGCCAATTAGTCAGGGACATGTGCCAGCGACGCCAGTAATCGCTGATACTGGTGGCTGAAAACGGCCGCGCGAAATTCTCTGGCGATTCGATCCCCAGCAGCAGCGCGCAGCCCACCGCGATGTCCGTGAGACCGGAGAAGTCCGCGTACAGTTGCAGCGGGAACAGATAGAAAGCGGATAAAAGAGGCCCCCCGTGAAAGCTTTGGGGATGCGCGTAGACCGCGTTCACGGCAATTCCCAACTGATCCGCAACCACCAGTTTCTTGAATAGACCGAAGCCGATTCTACCCAGTCCGGTGGCAAGCAGAGATGAAGAGAAAGGGCGGGGATTCGCCACCTGCGGCAAATAGTCTTCGCTACGCTGGATCGGACCAGCCACTATCTGCGGAAAGAATGTTGCATAGGAAGTCAGGACAACGAGATCGGACTCAGCCTTTCGCTTTTCCCAGTAGACATCGATCACATAACTGAGGAGCTTAAAAGTGTAGTAGGAAATCCCCAGAGGCACGAGCCATCTGATCGGACGCCATCCGCCCGGAAGCACCTTGAACAGAAGTAGCAGTGCAGTCAGTAGCACGATGGTCAAGGCGGTCAAACCCAGCCGAAGCCTGGGTTGAGTCGTCTTCTCGATCGCCAACGCCATGACATACGCAATCCCAACCGAGACCGCCAACAGCCCGAGGCCGCGCACATCCCACGAAGCGTAGAATATGCAGGACAGAATCAGCAGACAGAACGGCCGGGATCTTTCCGGGGAAATCCGGTAAAAAGCCACTGATGCGATCAGGAATGCCAGGAACTCGATCGACGTGAAACTCATTACTTCCCTGTTTTTCGCTCAATCAACCGGATAAGTTCTCCGGCGTTCTTCAGACCGGCTATCTCGGCCGTGGTAAACCTGATTCGAAATGCTTTTTCGACTGCGTAAATCATATTGATATGACTCAGCGAATCCCAACCCTCCACGTCGGCTGCGCGCAGATCGTCACGCACGACAATCGAGGGATCGGCAAAGCTTCGCCGGAAAACTTCGGTCAATCTGTCGCGAACGGAATCGCTTTGGGTAGTTTGTGGAGTGGTTTCAGGCATGGTTAAACCGCGGTCATAACTTGGGAATCTTCGACAGCCTTGATGTAGGTCACCGGCAGCTCAAAATCCGCCACGTCGAGCGCCCATTGCGATCGCCCGCTCGCTTCTCGAGAGACGACGCGGAAGCCAAATTGAGCGAAAAATTCACTGACCATGGAATTCTTGGGCGTAGGGATGAAGTCACCGGTAACCCGGCGCAAGCCGGCCATCCGCGCGATATGAAAGACCTCAGTCATCAGGTATTGCTCGACAGTCCTTTTCAATACGCGGCAGCTCATCAGCCAGTCGCGAATCGCGAGTTCGTCGCCAACTCTCTCGCAAGTGACGACTGAAATCAGGCCATGCTCCCCCAACCGGTCGGAGAGCGACGCGTAAAGGGGCGTCCAGCGCTCGGTGTCCTGCATGAGACTTTCGCACTGCGCTTCCGTCAGGCGTCGTGTTGTCAGGTTGAACTGGTTGCTGCGTTGGATCAATTGTGCGATTCGCGGCAAGTAAAACTCATCCCATCGCGCCACTTCGATTCGCATGTCGAGTGTTTTCAGAAACTCTTCGGCGCTCCCGAATAATGATTGTTCTTCTCGCCGCCTGGCCTCCGCACGGTACATTTCGCCTCGCTTCAAATCTTCGGCGGAGAATGAGGCGGTCTCGAAAAGATTCAAGTCGCAGATAGCCCGCACGTACTCTGCCGGGTCTTCCGGCAGTTCAGGAACGATCAGACCCGGTATCAGGTCCCGGACTAAATTCCGCTCGAACGGATTGTCATCCAGAAACACCATGGAATCGAACCCGATGTTAAGGTTCTGCCGGATGTTCCGTATGTTGCTGGCCTTATCCTCCCAATTCGCTACGAATTCTGTAATATGCTCAAGCCGCAGCGCCATTTCCGGATGTTTGAGAAAAGGTTCGATCGCGTTTGCATGGTCGTTCTTGCTGCACACCGCGAGAATAATTCCACGGCGCGATAATTCCAGAAGAAAACGCTGGAAGAGGTAAAATGCTTCGCCGTCCCCATGCGCCGAGATCTTGATCCCATTCAGACCGTCGTCACCTATGACTCCTCCCCAAAGCGTATTGTCCAGGTCGAGCACCACGCACTTCACCACCCGGCCGCGATGCGCCAGAACGATGTCGGCAATATTCTGAGCGACCAGAGGCAGATGGTCCACGGCGCAAAAAGTTTTGGCCAGTGTCCAGAATCTCTCGTCGAACCAAGTGATCCGTCCTACCGAAGATGCAATGGCCTCAATGTCGTTGAGGAACACGACGCTTGAAGTTCGAACTTCCTCCGATATTCGCATGTTCAGGGTTGTGACGATGGGATAGAATGCGTCCGGAGTTTTGTGATCCAGGTTACCAAAAAAGCGTTCATATGGCGGGACAAAGTTGCTTTGCAGGATAACGGCTGAAGAATTTGCCTGGACGGCCCGCCAGATCCGGCTCATCTTCTCGAGCGTAGCAGTAAGAAAATCACATCCACTGCCTTGCCGGAGATAGTATTCCATCCGCAGCGCTTGCGTGCAGTTCAGAAGAACGATGAACTCTGGATTGAACTGGTAAAGTGAGGACCCGGAATCGTAGACGGTAAGCTCGATCGCACTGAAATCGGCTTCATAGATTTCCGCTCTCCAACCTGCACGCCGCAGCAGCGATTTCAGTAACGGAACAAATTGTTGCGTGGCGCAATCGCCAAGTAAGGCAATGCGAACGGGTGGGAGCTGTTCGAGATCATCAGGTGATTCCGATCCGGTGGTCAACGTCTCATAATCGGGTGTACGAGTAACTGGGAATGTCATGGCGCTGGTTATATTCGATTCATGCGGTAAATAGGTTAGCGGCAAATGGGGCAGTTCCTAGCCGCCCGGAATTGTGGAAGAGTCTGTAGGCCTCGCGATAGTTGACCGCATACCAGTGCGCGGCCACCTTACTCGCCGCGTAAGGACTGCGAGGGTAAATGGCGTGTCCTCGTTTTGGGGCGGTGCCGCTGCTCCGAACATCTCGGAAGAACCTGCCTGGTACATGCGTACTTCCGACCCCGTGTGTTCCGTGTAATCGCGAATCGCCTCCAGCAGACGCAGGGTACCCGTGGCCGTGCAGTCGGCCGTGTACTCCGGCTGGTCAAAGGATACGCGGACATGAGACTGCGCACCCAGATTATAGATTTCTTGCGGGGCGACTTTTTCGAGAATGCGGCGGAGCCCGGTCCCATCCCCCAGGTCGCCGTAGTGAAGGAATAGCTTCGCGTTACTCTGATGGGGGTCGTTGTAGAGATGATTGAGACGCGAAGAATTGAACGAGGATGAGCGGCGTACAATGCCGTGAACCTCATACTCCTTCTGCAGCAGCAACTCGCATAAGTAAGAGCCGTCCTGGCCGGTAATGCCGGTGATCAGTGCCGTCTTCATTTCCCGCCGTTGGTTTACGTTTGCATAGACGAAGCAATAAACCTCAGCTCGGCGTCCGGTTTGAAACTCAATCAGCTCCGGCCGCGGTTTTCCTATCCTCACTACTGCGCGATCTGTTGGGGGAAACGGAATCGTATTCGGGATCCTGCGCTCTTCGCGGTTGCATGACAATCAGGCGGGCGGTTCCCGTTCGTGTCCGCACGGTGTTCAAACTCTCCAACTTCTGCTCCACGATCTCAATCAGGGAAAGAAGAGGAAGGTGTTGCAAGTGCTGCAAACCGCCTCGCAGAGTCAGCGTATCGGAAGACGTTTCTGACGAGAACTGAACTTCGAAGCTCCATCGCTGCGAAGGATCAGTCTGCTCAAAATCCGCTGCATGCGCAACGCCACCCCATCGCATCCCGATGTGCTCGAAACCCATCTTTTTGCACGCGTCCCGCAGCACCTCCCAATCGCGTTCCGGCGTCTTGGATGAACCGAGGGACGCCTGCAGGTCGCGCACCAGGATTTCGTTCTGCAGGACCGTGCGAAACGCCCCGCCCACGATCATCTTCTGCATGGCGCCGAACTCGACGAAATTTAACTGCCGGATTCCTAAGATGGCGAGTGCGCAGAACAACACGACTGTGGCGCCCCCGAAATGCAGATACAAAGCGCTGTGAAGCAACGATAGAGTGGCGCCGAATCCGCAGACTAAGTACAGAACGAGGGACACCGAACGCGGCGTGAGGCCTCTCGCCAGCAGCCGGTGATGAATGTGCCCGTAATCCGCGGCGAAGATCGGTTGACCCCGTAAGAACCGGCGGACAATGGCAACGGCCACATCGAGGAGCGGGACTGCCATGGCCATGAGGGGCGCGGCCATGCCCAGGAGCGTGGCCGATTTTTGACTCCAGATAACCGCATAGCATCCCAGAAGAAATCCGATCGTCAGGCTACCGCTGTCTCCCAGGAAAATTGAAGCAGGATTGAAGTTATAGCGGAGAAAGCCCAGTAGTGCGCCAACCAGCGGAACCGTAGCGAGAGCTAGTCCTGCGTTGCCTGAAATCAGGGCGGCTGCCAGCGTCGTCGAAGTGGCGAGCAAACCGACGCCGCAGGCCAGACCGTCCACGCCGTCAATGAGATTGAAAGCGTTGGTGCAACCCACAATCCAGATAACCGTCAGGGGCCACGTCCACCATGCCACGGTAACGTGTCCGGCGATGTCCCCGATCTGCACGCCGAAGTGACAGGCGATTATGGCCGCGACCACCTGACCCGCAAGCTTGAACGAAGCGGGCAAGCCGAAGAGGTCGTCCAGCAGTCCGACTAGAAATACCAGGCCCGCTGCCGGAATGACGCTGCGGAATACGTCCGACTGTGGCTGAAGAAAAACGTTGTGAGGAAATAGCCAGCAGAAAAACTCCAGCGTTCCGACATAAGCCACGAAAATCGCGATTCCGCCTACTCGTGGAATCGGGCCTGCATGGAGTTTGCGTTTCTCATCGGGACGGTCGACCAGTCCCAGTCTCAGTGCTATACCCCGGCATAGCGGAGTCAGCGAAAAACAAATCAAAAACGAACACAGTCCTAATACAAATAAAGGTTGCACAGAACGTCCTCCGTTCAGGTCGCGATTTCAAGTTCGTTATTAGATTGAATGGCCGCTAAGTCAACTGCACTTGCAGGCTCTAACAGTGGTGCTCCGATGATTGAACAAATGCGCCCGACACCCTGAGGCAGGTCGAAATGCCGCTCAAATGCCGCCCTGGCCCGCTGACCTGCTTCACTGACTGCGGAAGGATTGGCCTTCAGATCGAAGAGCAATCTGCGGAGAGCGTCGGAATTTCCGCATTCAATATGCCAGCCACAGTCGAATCGTCTGATGATTTGAGCCGGTGTCGACTCCTCGGGACCGATGAACAGCACAGGGCGCCCCGCCGCCATCAGTCCATATATTTTGCTCGGCACAACCGATCCTAGGGTCTCCGGAATCTGGGTAATTAGGCCGATATCGCCGTCGCACAGGCTCTCCCCAAGGTTTTGACGGGAGCTATACGGCCTGAACTGTACATTCTTCAGGCCATCCGCGCGAGACCGGTTTTTCAGTTCGTCGCGATGGGTGCCGCCCCCCGCAAAAATAAATTGGAAGCGCGAGTCCGTGCGCAGGTGAAGCATCGCCCCGTAAATGGTGTCCACGTCGTGCGCCTTGCCGAGGTTTCCCGAATACAGAATTACCAGTGGCTGATCGCAGGCGGAAGAGCTCGCAGCTGGCCGGGTGGTGGGGAAAATGCACCGTCCATCGGCCCAGTTATCGGCTACCGAGATGCGATGGGCGGGTATCCCGTGCGAGAGCAACCTTGTCCTCATGCACTCGCCGAGTGCGATAACACCGTCGGCATGGCGTCTCGCACCGTCAGCCAGAGCCCGTGTCACGCGCGCGATCACACTGGAGCGGCGAAAGAGTTTCAAGTCAATGGCAATATCAGGATAAACATCCATCTCCCAAATGAAATGGCTGCAGCCCCGCAGAACTTTTAAGAATGCTCCCACCAGGGAAAGCAGCGGTGGTGTCGTCAGTGTCACCACGATATCGGGCTTGGGAATAAATAGCCCTGTAATCCCGGCAGTCACCAGGAACGACAAATATGACGCCGGCCGCGCGAATCCGCCGCGCGCGAATCCGATGGCCGGGGAACGGTGAACGTGGACGTCCGGTTGGCTGTCTTGGTCGGCACCGGCGTAGCTGCAATTCCCGGCTATCGCATGAACTTCGTGACCTTGACCGGCCAGCGCCCGCGCAACGTCCGTCAATAGCTGGCTTGTCGCCGCCGAGTCTGGCCAAAAGAACTGATTGAGCAAAAGGATTCTCATTTACTGTACGATTCCCCTGCTACGGATCGCTGCCATTCAGAAACAATCGCCCGCGGTTAGCGGACTGCGCGCTCGCTGCTGACGGCCGCACTCATCTCTTCGGAACGAAAACGCCTCACCCGCACGAACGTCGCGGGGTTTCCCATATGTATTTCGCAGCGTGGAATACTTTCGACCACCACGCTTCCGGCGGACGCAATCGCTCCCTCGCCGAGCGTGATGCCCGGGCAGATTAACGCCATAGCGCCTACCCAGGCCCCATCATGAATAACAATCGGGCGGGTAATCAGCCCGAAACCACTGTCGCCCCAGTCGTGGTTCCCGGTGCAGAGATAGCAGCCCTGTGAAAGACAAACGTCATTGCCCAGCGTTACCTGGTCGAGATTGTCAATCCAGCAGTTCTGCCCAAACCAACAATCGTTGCCCGCAGTCAGCCGCCATGGATACTTTACGCGGATACCCGGCTTGATTACCGCTCGCTCTCCGACAGAAGCGCCGAATAGACGCAGCAGCCTGACGCGAAATCCCGAGAACGGAATCAGTTCGCAGCGCAGTAGAGGTGCACCGAAGAGAAACCATATCGTTTGCCACAGGATCCCACGGCCCGGCGAATACCAGTCGTTATTGAACTTTCTAAGATCAACCCGGTTCATTTGGCCAGACTTACCTCCACATCCGCTGGGAATTCGCCGCCGAGCATCCATTGGTACACCTGATCCATCTGCCTGCCTACGGTCTCCCAACTGTAACGTCTCCTCACCAGTTGTTTGCCTGCATTCCCCAATCTCTCGATCGCCGTTGTATCGAGCGCGAGCAGATGACCGATCGCTTCAACCAGCTCATCTGTTCTTGGCTGGATCACTAACCCGCAGTTATAGCGGCGGACTTCGGGAATATTGCATTGGTCCGTGACGACTACTGGCAATCCGCTACCCATAGCCTCCAGCACCGACACGCTAAATCCCTCTGAGTGGGAAGGAAGCACGAATACCTGAGCCGCCTGCAACGCGCTCCACTTCATCTCTGCCTGCAACATTCCAGTGAACGTTACAGTCTGTCCTGCGCCCGATTCGCAAACCAGCTTTTCGATTCCGGCCCGGGTATTTTCGAAATCCGGCCCGGCGATTACAAGATGAGCATCCGGCCACCGCCGGTAGATCGCAGGCCACGCCCGGCACAGCAGATCGATCCCTTTCTTGTAGTGGATTCGTCCCAGAAACAGAACCATCCTTCGATCCCGCAGATGCGGATAGGCACTCAGAAACACTTCGGACGAAGGATGCGCCGGGATCGTGATGCCATTAGGAATGACGGCCACTGGAGTTTCCAAACCGAAGCGCCGGTAATCGCTTACCTCAGCCTGTGTCAATGCGTGCAGGCATGCGGCGCGCGATAAGTTGCGCCGCTCGAAAAGGTACGAAAACAAAGCTTTCTTAGCGCTCTTATTGGCCAGCGCCCAACGCTCCAGCATCCCGTGCGCCGAGATAATGTACGGCTTGTCCCACTTGCGGGCAAGCCACGCCGATACTGTGCAGTGTTCCCGCCACAAGCCATGTACATGGACGCCGTCCGCGGCATGGACCTGGTCGCTCAGGCGCTCCCGCATAGCCGGACTGGTAACCCATTGGCGAGGGCCCAAAGTATATCTGTCCACATTTACATCCGCCAGTGTCGGTAGCGTCTCCTGCTCATCGCAGAATGCCGCTATAGACCCGCGAGCACCGCTCACTCTGGAGACTGCCGAGCAGAGCGAGGGCACGACGGCGCAGATTCCACCGAAGCTCGGGTCGAGATGCGCCGTCACGTTCAGCATCGAAACCCGCTTGCTTCCGGGATCTGCACAGGCCTGCTCTTTTGTGGGTACCAGGTTCATATTGCCAGACAGTTCACAACTTCCGAAGCCCAGCGGTCCGGCGAGTAGTCGGAAATAATTTCTTGCGATCGCAGACCCATCAGTTCCCGCGCCGCCGCGGGCAGATGGGCTATGTCGTTCATTCTCGCCTCCAGGCTTCCGCGCGCGCTGGGATCGAATACATATCCGTTCTGTCCGCTTTGCACCAGATCCTCGGCGCATCCGCAACGGCCGGACACCATAACCGGGAGACCCGCGGCCATAGCCTCGTTCACCACCAGTCCCCACGGTTCACGAAGACTTGGAAGAACAAAGCAACCGGCGAAAGCGTAATACGGAAGCAGGCCCTCGGCGGTCTTCATCCCGCAGAAGTGAGTTCGCGACCCGACACCGCTCGCGAGAGCGCGCCGGCGCAAGTCGTTATTGAGTGGCCCATCGCCCGCAATGACCAGCGACCAATCGCCGCCGCACTTCGCGTAAGCCGCGAATTCGTCGATCATCCACCCGGCATTCTTCTCCTGAGCCAACCGGCCGACATAGAGGAAATACCGTTCCGGCAATCCATAGTCCGACGGTCCGCTGTTGCGGCGCAGTTCAACCGCGCCATCGGCGAAGAAATGGTTGTCTACGATGTCGTAGGTTCGTGCGATGTGCTTTCGGGGGAAGCCGAGGCTCTCCAGATAGCGGGCATGAGGCGTGCCCCCGACTATTGCACGGTCGAATAGCGCGCGCACCAGGCCCGCCTTGCCCCACTCGCGCAGGGGACTTCGCCGGTGGTCATCGCGCGTGGTTTCCGACATCAGAATACTTCGCCTGCCGCGAGCCTTGGCCCAGGCCGCCGCCGCGATGCCCGGCAGTGTGTAATAGCCCGGCACCAGTACAGCCTCGGGATTCAGCGAATCCAGCGCGCTCCAGATTTTCGCCGCCGCCTTGATCTGCGAGATCTCTGCCCAACTGGATTTGGGAAACAGAGTCTGGACTGCCAGTGAATCGCGCTTTTCTTCCCGAAAAAGAAGCTTCCCGTGAACGCCTGCGCCTCCCACCACCTCGATTCCAGCAACACGGCCCGACAACCATGCGTTGTCGACAAGAGCCTTGTACCTTGCCAGGTGATACGCATACCAGTCAATCCAGATGACCGCAACTTTGCAGGTGGCGGATGTGGCCAGACCAACGGCGGAGGAGTGCTTCTCCGGCACACGAGCCGTGGGTACGCTAGTGGACATAAAGGTCCGCCTCACCGGCAGTTTGCCAACGCGGTCTGCCTGAAGCTGCCGGGTCTGGACTCTGTGCCTGCAATTCCCTGTCGGCCGACGCTTTCAACGCCCAGTTCCAAATGAGCCAGCTCGGAATCGAAAGTTCAAGTGACCGGAAAATGATCGCTTCCATCGTTTGCATGATCATGTAGATTGAGAGCGCCGACAGGATGGCGAACTGGGTATTCCATGGCCCACCCTTTTGAATGGCTTTCTTCCACGTGTAGCCGTAGCCCACACCCAGGAGAAATAGAAAAGGCAGGTTGAGCCAGTGAAACTCGATCCACGTGTCGGCGACGATTCCAGGTGCGGAGCCTATCGCGCCTTGCCAGCCGAGAGCATCTTCGAAGCCTTCCCCCGTGCCTGCATTATTCAGCAGCTCGGGAACTCCGAAATCCTCGTATTTCGTGGGCCACACGGAGCTGGGTATCGGGCGTACCAGTAACTGCGCAAGATAGCGTCTGCCCCAGAAATAGTGGTCCCGGCGTTGGGCTGCGAAGATCGATCCGGCGCCATAGATATACTCATTGCCGGTGTCGGCGCCCTCGACAAATTGAGTCACGTCCGTGTTCATGTCGTCCTGCAGGTCGGCGCCCAGGTGTATGTTATTGCGATTAGTCACCAGGAACAACACGAGATATCCCATCATTCCGCCGGCCAGGATCACGGCAATCGATGCCGGACGGCGCCCGCGCGTGAGATACCATCCCATTGCCAGGACCGTCACGATGGCAAAGGTCGGACCGCGGCGCGAAGTCAGCAGCGCCTGGGTTATCCAGGGGAGCGCGAATATAGCCGTCAAAGTGGTGTATAGCGCCCTCATCCGCCAGGCTGACCCCGCGAGTATCAGGAGGACACCAGCCACCAGCAGCAGACTTCCATCGCGGATATAGCCGCTATCATCCCAACCACCGGCATAGGACTTACTGAAAGCGTCGACGAAGCCGCCCACGTTGATAATTGCAATCCCCCAGCAACCTAACCCGACCGTACCCACAACGCAGCCGCCGATCACCAGCCGCAGTCCCGTTCTGGGTGGTAGTTCAACGCATGTCGCGGCTGTACTCCTGCGTGCGAAGCCGACCGAAAGAACACCGGCGAGCATCGCGCAAACACCGAGCAGGTTCAAAGTCTGCGCGAACACCAGCTGATCCCCATCTAAAAACCCGTCCAGATGTCCGTCTATGTAGAGGCGCGTCGGCATCCAGACATAGAGGAAGAACATCATCGGACCGAGGAAAATGATCGGATGTAGAATGTCCTCACTACCGTCATAGGCACACAGCAGTGCCAGGCCGATCGCAGCTCCCGTCAGCACCAGGAGAAGCTCAAACATCGACAGGCACCTCGTCCAGGGTCTCCGTTTGAGCAAAGCCGTGCACGACTTCTCTAATCTGGCTCCGAAAACGCTGCCACGTCAGTCTGGTTGCGCGTTCCCGCGCCGCGCGCCGCATGCCTTCCAGCCTCGCCCGGTTGCCGAGAGCCCACTCGATCCGCTCGACCAGATGTCCGACTCGGCATGGCGGGACAAACCATCCTTCACAGCCCTGGGAAATCAGGTCCGGAGCAGCAGTACTGGTAGTGCTGAGGATGGGCAGTCCACTGGCCAGCGACTCCAGCAGAACCTGGCCAAAGCCTTCCGCCACACTCGGCAGGACCAGGAGATCGGAGGCCTGATAGAGACCTTTGAGTTCTGTGTCGCTGACCGATGGCCGAACCGTAATGCGGTCGCCTAGTTCTCTCAGAATTTGTAAGTCATCGACCGGACGTCCGGCAATCGTGAGAGCCACGTGCTCTTTGGGGAATTGTCGCAGCGCCTCCAACAAATACTTAATGCCCTTTCGCTGGACAATGCGCCCGACGAACAATAGCTTCAACGGTCCGTTGACCGCACCGCACCTCTGGTTAGCTGGCGCCGGCTGAAAACGCTCCGCGTCGACACCGTACGGCGCCACGTGAATGCGCTCGGCCGGAATCCCATTCTCGACCAGGGTCTGCCTCGTAAATGACGACGCAACGATCCATGCGTCGGCCATGGTCACTTCCTGGACCAGCCGGTTGAAATCATCCTCGGGAAGAGCCAGCTCCCATTCTTTTTCGAGCGAGGTCGAGGTTTCGGGATGCGCCCGTAACTCGTCCAGAAGGATCCTGCGGACGCTGGTCGGATGCGGATGTAACTGGAAGAGTATCCCGGGTTTTCCGAAACTCGAGAAAGAGCTGTGACCATAGTAGCTGTAGCTGACCAACGCCGATCCATTGCGCCGCGCGAGTCGCCCGGCCGTCCTGCCCAGCACCCGGTCGGACCATCGCGTTGCGCTGCGTCGCCAATTGAACGGAAGATGGGGCAGTCTCTCACACGCGAGTGATACCAGTCCGCTGAACCAACAGCTATGAACGGATCCCGAAGGAAGACCTTCGGCGTACCGTGCATTGCAGAGCGAACGCAGTTCAACCGGGATTCTTTCCGCGACTCTTCCCGCCCATTCACGATCCGCCGGCCAATAAAGATCAGTGACTAACCGATCGAGTTCACCGGCTTCCGCTAAGGCCCGGGCAACCTGGTAAGCATCCCGCCCGCCGCGATGTACCACCACGGCTTTCATACTTGGCCTCTCAGGACCGCGTTGTTGATTCTCGATTCCTGCCTGGACGCCGGCGCCTCCCGGCCCGGCAGCAATCTCAATAGCTTGGCCCTCAAGTGGGGACGGAGCGGCCGCTCGATGAACTTGAACACACCGACCGAGATTAAAATCAATCCGGCAACAAAGAGAGCGGTTCGCACTGGATCTCCCTTCGCCGAATCGATTCCGAAAACATACCCTACGGGAACCTGGAGAATATAGATCCCGTAACTTGCCTCTCCCAGCAGAACCATTGGCCGGAGTGACAGAAATCTGGCGAGTAATCCCGTGCCGTGCGCAAGGCCAAAGATCGTAAGTGCTGAAAACGGCGCGGCTAATCCGTCCGCTATCAGGGGACGTGGAATTGACAAACTAAAACTCAACAGCACTGCCGCGCCTGCAATTCCGGCATAACAAAGCCATTGCGGGCGCGCAATCGCAGGTCCGGTTCGGCCGAGAACAAATACTCGCGCTACTAAGATACCCATCACGAATTCGGGTAGCCGGAACAGCGGGGTGACTTCGACCGCGATTTGACCGTTACTGAATGGAGGAGCGGTCACGCTTGCATGAAATGCGGAATAGTACGCCGGCAATATGAGGGCGCCCAGCCACACCACCGGCAATAGCATCAGGCACTGTCTTCGCGAGAGCCGCCCGATCAGCGGGACCAGAAAGGGAAAGGCCAGATAGAAAAACGCTTCACCCGATAGCGACCAGGCAGGATAGTTCCAATACCATGCAGTCCAAGGTGTCCAGGCTTGCATCAGCGTTAACACCGACGCGCCGCCGGCCAACAGCTTGGCGGATGCCGTTGCAGCACCGTTTAAATGCGTCGAGCCGATGATATTGAACGGAGCCGCTATCAGGAAGGCCAACAGGTACGCCGGATAAATGCGAGCCACTCGAGCCGCCCAGAACGACTGCTTGCTGCCCCGCATCCGGCCGTCCGGCATCAGATAACTGTAAGTCATCACAAATCCGGACAGCAGAAAAAAGAAGCCCACTGCCGAGTACCCTGTGCCCGCGATGCTGGTGATCGGTCCCGGAGCTCCAGCAAGAAACGACCGTCCGAAGTGGTACAAAACCACGAACGACGCCGCGAAGAAGCGAACACCGGTCAGCGCAGACAACTCGGGCGACGCGGCCTTGGTGGCAACGGGTGAGGCTGCCGTCTGAATGGTTTGAGTGGTGGGCATAGTAGCCGGCCTTCAAGGGCCGATACTTCTCGTTACAGCAATTGCGAAAAATGACCGCGAAGCTGGCTCGCGGCTACGGGCCACGTAAAGAGCCTCGCCCGTGTTTGACCGCGATTGGAATACTCGGCACGCAGCGACGCGTTCCGGATTAAGGCGTCCAAAGCGTCGATGTAATCGGAAGGCTTACGAGGCTCGACGAGAATCGCGGCAGTGCCTGCGATCTCCGGTATCGAAGACGCATTACTGGCTACTACCGGTGCGCCGCACGCCATGGCTTCAATTACCGGAAGTCCGAAGCCTTCGTAAAGAGACGGGAACCACACCGCCTGCGCTGCCGAATAGAGTGCGCACAAGGCATCGTCGGACACGAAACCGGTCAGGACCACGGAAGATAATTGTTTCGCCCTCTCCACGTAAGGCTGATCGCAATGACTGGTAACCACCAGCTTGAGGCCCGGATGCCGCTCCTGTAGTTTCGGCCAGTTCTCGATCACCATGTCCGCGTTCTTGCGGTAGGAGAGACCGCGGGGTAGCAGGACAAACGGAGCGCCGTCTAACTTCATCTCCTCCAGATACCGCTTTCCTTCAGCCGTCACCGGTTCCAGAAAGTTTTCGGTGACCGCGTTATGCACTACCCGTATGCGGCTCTTGATCGCCGGGAAGAAGTGAGCCAGCCTTTCCGCGGAGAAGTGGGAAACCACGTGGAACATGTCAGCCCGGCGAGAGAGCGCACGGTATAAAATCCGCCACTTCGTCCTGGTCTTGTAATACGCAAGATCGTGACGGTGCGCATCCTTTTCAAAATAGGCCGCGTCGTGCAATGTCACTGCGATCCGGCTCTTTCGCGCCGGCACAAAGGACTCGGCAGTGCAATAAACCACGTCGGCTTCGGGCCAGTAGCTCTCGGATTTCGGCTTCCCGAGTAGTAGCCAGCGCAATTGCTGGGAAGATGTTTCGTTGGCGATGAAACGATAATCGAAACTGCTCCACGGCTCTCCGACTTTTGGAACGATCCGGGCGTAATCCGCTGGGTCCGCCAATATCTTGAGCGACATCCCTGCCTGGCGCGAGAGATGCTCGATTACCTGGCGGGCCACGCGGCCGGCGCCGGTCGAGCCATAGATATTGCGCAAATGTACATACGCCAGCAAGCGGATCGGTTTGCTGGCGCCATCGATCGCCATTTGGGTTGTGCGCAGAGCCGTGTTCATACGGCACTCTCCGGGCCCGTTCCGAAGGTGAAGGCGAACCGACTCTGACGAAAGCTGCGCCAGTACCCCGCCAGTTGATGAATATCCGGAACTAGATTTTGCGGCCGCCCCGCGATGACCAGGGCCCAGAGTGTCGCTGCTACGGTGGCCGCCATCGACGCGGTCCACAAAACCACCTGCGTTGGAGAGTTCAGACGGAGAAGTTCCTCGCCCGCCAGCAATGTCACGCCGGCAGCAGCCAGAAGATAGATCACAATGATTCGGGAGCTTGTCTGCTTACGCACTCGTAAGTAAGTGAACGTCGCAATCCCGCTGACAAAATGCGCAGCCAGGTAAATCGCGGTCGCGGAAGTCGCGCCTCCTTGGGTGACGAAGGCCGTCGCGCTGACCGCCACCAGTACGGCCCACATCGCGTTGATCATTCCCCAGACACGAATCGAGACGATCGTCAGCCGGGCTCCGGCGGGCGCACTCCCCATATGGACGACTGCGGTCGAAAGGGCTAGAGTCGCGGGTAAAACACCGGGTCGAAAAGCGGATCCATAGGCTAGCGGGAGTGCCCACGGCAGAATGATGATTCCGATTCCCGCGCAAAGCACCGTGACTGCCACCGATGCGAAAGTGCACACCGCCAGCACACGCTCGGGATCTCTGGCTGAGTTTTCATGGCTTCCGATCATCAAGGCGAGCGCGCTCTCCGTCAACAGGGCCGGACCTAACGCCACCACGTTCCGAAGTTGATGGGCCACCGCGAACAGCCCGACCTGAGCCAGACTCTTATCGGCGCGAGCCACCAGCGAGGTTAGCCACCAGCCGGCAAGGTTCAGTGCGATTAGTCCGCTCAATTGAACCAGGCCGAAGGCCCATATGTCTCGAACCATGGAGCCCACCTTCTTGCGCGGCGGCTGGCCTATACCCGTCAAACCCAGGCGTCGCGCGAACATCAGGCACGCGAGAACTGCGGCGAACGCCACTCCGGCCTGCGTCGCAACCATCGGCGTCGGACCGTATCGCGCCGCGATGGGCATCAGCCCCAGCATGCCCATCCCTACTATTCCCGAGAGCAGAACAATCGCTCCCAACCTTCTCCTGCCGATCAGGAAACCGCGGCAGCATTCGAGCAGGATTGCTCCACCGGCGCACAGCGATGCCAGGCGCAATAGCGCCGCCAGATCGTCCTTGCGCAGCAACCAATGCGCCAGAAACCCGGCCGAGCCGTACAAAAGACCCATTGCCACGGCTGCCGAAACCAGCGAAATGATCGCCAGCGCCCGCGCCACCGTGGCATATTCGGCGCTGTCACGCGCTGGTTGGGCGGAAAAACGAGTCGCGGTGGAACCGATTCCTCCTGCCGCATAGTTCGCAATGTTAGTTGCCGTGGTCAGCGAAACCGAATATGCGCCGAACACTTGCGAACCTGCGAACCTCGCGGCCATAGCGTTCGCGACAAAGCCGAGCCCGCGCTCGATCAGCATCGCGATCCCGAGCGCTGACGTCCCGCTCAGCAGGTCCCTTGCAAGCGATCGCGGTTTCGAGACAGCGAGTTCGGGGCCTATAGTAGCCTCCTTTTCCCGATGTTCTTTGTCTAAGATAGCTGGCAGCACGTTTACCGTTTCTTCAACTGGTCTGCGGCTTATAATATTCCTCGTACTTCTTGTAGTAGCCGTAGCCGGCTTCGCTTCTCGCATCGAAATCATTCAGGAGGACGCCAATCACTGGCGTATTGACCGCGGCGAAGCCATCGTATGCGACGACTGCCATTTCCCGGGTCGTCGAATTGGAACGGACCACCAATATTGCGCCGTCGGCCGACTCGCAAAAGATCCGCGCGTCTGCCAGGTTCAACATCGGGGGCGTGTCGATCAGGACGACATCGAACTTCGACGCCAGGGACCTGATGACTACCGGTAGATTGGGCGAGTGCAGCAGGCTGATTGAATCCTCGTCGCACCTGGAGCCGCTCGGCACCAGGGATACGCCGGGAATCGATGTTAGCTTTACCAGGTTCTCCAGTTCCCCGTCATGCAGAGTTGCATCGGCGCGAAGTACATCGCGGAGCCCGAATCCGTTATCGACTCCCAGACTCTTGTGCAGTCGCGGATTGCGCAGATCACCATCCACCACGATCACCCGTTTGCGGGTCTCGGCCAGCGCAATCGCAAGATTGGCGGTCGCGGTCGTTTTGCCCTCGCCCACGCTCGGGCTGGAGATCACCAGAACCGCCGACTTATACGAACGCCGCTTCGCGATGAAGATCGTATTGATCGCCACCCGATAGGCTTCGGCCAGGAGAGAGTCACGGTTGGTCCAGGTAGTGAGATCGAATTTGCCCCGGTCCAAGTGGCGGAAGCGCTGCAGGATGCTGGCCCGCAGCCGGCGATCCGTACTCACCGAGGGAATCACACCGACTTCCCGGATCTTCAACTGCCGCTTGACATCCTCGGGAGTTCGCAGCCTGGGATCGTTGCGCTGTCGGATCAGGGCGAACATGAGACTGAATAAGGCCGCTACTCCGCCGCCGATGAGTGTGGTGACCGTCCTTCGCGGCGCAATCGGGGTAAAATTCACCGTCGCCGGATCCACTATGCGAACGGTGCTGGCCCGCATTGCCGTGACAAACCCGGCCTCTTTGGCCCGCTGCAGCAGGCCCTCGTAAATCGTACGGCTGGAGGTTACCTCCCGCTGCAGCATCTCGATCTGCGCGCTTCTTTCGAGTTGTTTGGCGACGATCTTCTGCTGCTGCGCAAATTGCTCGCCGACCAACTGCTCACGCTGCACCGCCGACGTGTATTCGTTCTTCGCACGGGCGATAACATTGGCCCGCTCCCTCTGGATGGCGTTCTCGATCGCCGCTATTTCCGCCTTGAGATGCATCACTTCGGGATGGGTAGGAAGCAGCGGCGGGCTCTTTTCGGCGAGTTGCCGCGTGAGCTCCGTTTTTTTCATCTGGTACTCTTTCAACGGCCCGCTATCCAAAACCATTGGGAGCGTGTCCGGCGGAGCTGTGGTAGTTAGCTGATATTGGGCGAACTTCCCGATCTTGTCGGCTTCGGAGCGCGATGCCTCGTCCTGCAGTTGCCTCAATTTGGTTTGTGCAATCGTCTCTCTGTCCGAAGCATACATGGCATTATCACGCTGCATCGCCTGCAGCCGGTTCTCGGACTCGGACAACTTTTCGCGAATATCGGCCACTTGTTTAGTCAGCCATTCGCTGGTATTCTGGGCCGCGGACAAGCGGGCTTTCAGCCCGTCGTCGATGAACTGTTGCGTCAGCGTGTTACAGAATTCAGCCGCGAGTTTCGCGTCCCAGCCGAGGCAGCTCACCTCTACCAGTCGCGTCATCCCCATCGGCTTGACCTTAAGGTTCTCCGCGATATACTGCAGAGCTGCTTTTCGCGGCAAATCTCCGCCGGTGCCCTTGCCGAACGCCCTCTGCCATATGGTCAACAGGTCCTGCCGGGGCACTTTTTGCCCGCCCTGGGAGTTGAGTTTCGTGACTACCTCGGAAACCAAAGACTCGCTTTGCAGTAACTTGATCTGCGTCTGCACAAACGATTCATCCGAGGAACTCCCTGACTGCTCCGTCGGGTCCACCGCCCGCATGTTCATGAACTGCGAATTGAAGCCTTGAATCTCCACCGATGTGTGAGCACGGAATACCGGCACTGTCGCCAGCGTACAGGCGAAAGCAACCAGGCATCCGGCGAAAACAGAACCAGCCACCAGCCAGCGATGACTCCAGAACGTGCGCGCATACTCGACGGCCATGCTGGGCTCCGGCGTGACCGGCATGCGTCGTGCCCAGATTTCGCTTTCCTGGATTAGGCCCGCACCAGATCCCGGTTCGCGTCGAACGGGAGCGGGAAGAACATCAAAATCACGATCGTTGTTCATGTTAGAACCGCCAGACCGCAATTCCGGTTCCCATTTGCAACAACGCTTCGGCGCTTCGCACCGCGATGCTGTGGGGGACGTTGTTGGGGATATACAGGACGTCGTTCGCCCGCATATCTATGTCCGGAGATTTGCCGTGCAGGATCGCGTCGAAGTTGACGGCTATCTCCGTTTTTGGTCCTCCGTCCAAGGATGGACGCAGTAAGATGGATTTCTTTGGAGACGCATTCGGCTGCCATCCCTCGGCCAGCGAGAGTGCCTTCACCACCGACATATTGGTCTGCGAAGTAAGTGGAAAACCTCCGGCTCTTTTTACCTGGCCCAGCACATAAATCAGTTCGGCCTTGGAAACCGAAATCACGTCGTGGGGCCGGACGTATATGTTGTCGCGGGGGATTCCCGCGTTCATCAGCTTATCGGAGTTCAGTTCGGCGACGCTGAATTCCCCACTTAAGTCCATCCGCACGTCTGGCAGCGGTATCGTTCCCCATTTGGATTCTCGAGTGATTTTGATGGTGGCTCCGGCATCCGGCCGTAGTCCTCCAGCGTCCGACAAAACTTCCAGAAGACGCTTCGGACCCGCCAGTGGGTGTGACCCTGGGTTAGTCACCGCACCGACTACCGTCACCATCTGGCTTTGATATTCGGCAACATTGACCGATATATCCGGGTCGCTCATGTACTTCTTTGCGGCCACCCCGACGGCTTCCTTGAACTGCTCCGGAGTCAAGCCGGCCGCTCGCACCGGCCCGAGCAGCGGCAAATCGACAAATCCGGACGGGTTGACCCGAAAAGGTTTATCTGGGACATCGGGAAGATCGACAATCCGAATCACAATCTTGTCGTCAATCCCGATGATGTAATCGTCACCTCGCTGTACGTCCTTGGGTCCAGCAGCTAAAACGCTGGCGGCCAACCACGCAGCTGCGAATACCCCCGCGACGCTAGGATAGCCCATGTTAATTTCCTCCGGTTAAACTACACGCGGCCGCTGTGGCATCCAAGACGCCACGCTGACGCTATACTCCTCAACGGCTGGCTCAATCCAGTTCGCAGGGACCTCCACCATGACGGACCGCTGAAGGAGCGATATTGACACTACAAACCGGTCGACGTTCTTGATCCGCATCAACACACCTCGCGAACCCTGTAACGGACCGCGAGTTACAACCACCTTTTGGCCCACCCCGACGTAATCGACCGGGCAACGCACCAGATCGCTGCGTGAGATTGCCTGAATCGCATCGATCTCTTCATCCGCGACTGGAGTCGGAACAACGCCGACGCCGACTATCCTGGTTACGCCGCGATTCGTCAGTACCTGCAAGGGTCTCGAAGCATCGAACCTGGCAAACACATAGCCTCGAAACAACGGCACATCTAGAACCTTCTCGCGATCGGACCACTGTCGTGTTTCCCGATAGGACGGGCACAGTGCCTCGCACCCGCGGTTTATTAACGATTTTGTAACCGCCCACTCACGATTCACCTTCACCTGCAGCGCGTACCAGGGAGGTGTTATGGAACTCACAGAAACAGTCCTCCGATGGATTTTCTGGCGATCAAAAATTGGCCTGAGTTACGCTTTTTAGCCACGCTCCCGCTCTGTTACCCACAAACCCGGTGGAAAAAACACAGAAAAAAGAGCTTCACACAAATACGACTTCCTCAAACCTTAGCGGTGTGAAGAGTAAGTGTCAACGGTTGGTCTGTAATGTTTGTGACACTCACCGGAAAGCACCGTACGATGCCGAACCAGAAGTGTGGCTTCCTTCGGACTGGTGACTTACCACTCTGGAAATTACAAGGATGCAACCCGGTTGAGGGGCTAATAAATACTAATATCTTCTTTGCGTTCTTAACACAAGCGCCCATTCGTAAGACATCGCACGTTTGCTATTGTTAATCTCCATCCGGTTGCTGTTAAGTTATCTAGAAGACTGAACGGAGGCTTTTCGATGACTTTTCACTTTGCGGGCATAACTCTGACGGCACTCACTACAGCTGCGCTTGCGTTAACCGCCGGTGGTTCCGAAACAAAACAGCTGGCGTGTCAGTTCAACGCCTCCGGCATCTCATCGATCAAATACATGGGAACGGAATTCCTGAACACTGGAGACCTGCGGATCAATTCGGTGCAGATGCAGACTCCAAAAGGTGAATTGGTGCAAGCGGATTTGAACGGTGCCAGGAGTTTCGATCTCCCGTCAAAGGCTTGGACGATAAAGTACTCGTGGGGCTCCATTGGGCTGAGCTATCAGGTCGCAGGCGATAGCCTTAGTTTGGCTGTTACCACTCATAACACCGGCCGTTATACGATTGTTAGCCTTTCTTACGAGCCGGTCACTCTCAAGATGCCTGGAAAGCCGTCGGAGTTCGACGGTGTCACTCCCTTGCTTGCCACGAACATAGGTGCGCCGACGGCTCTGAGTCTCACTTCGGGGCGGTCCACCGTGGTGCTCACCAACGAGGACGTCGCGCGGCCTCTCCTGGCGGGTTTTCCATGGGCGCTCGATAAGCCGGCCAACACTGTCTTCCCTCTGCGCCTGAACATTGCCCGCGACCCCGCCTATCCCAATAGTCTGCCTTTGATTGAGCGCCCTATTCCAGCCGGCGCCACTGATACTTATAACGTCAGCCTCAAATTCGTTCCGGCGGGAACACCAATGAATAGTGCCGCTGCTGGAGTCTACAGGAAATTTGCCGCAGTCTATCCCTATCAGTTGAACTGGACTGACCACCGGCCGATCGGTCTGCTGTTTATCGCTCGCTCCTCGACGAACTGGCCTTCCAATCCAAGAGGATGGTTGCTCGACCCCAAGATCGACGTGAAGACACGGGCAGGCGTTGCCGATTTTCAGAAACGGCTGCTTGCCTGGGCGGATAGTAGCGTTACGGTGCTGAAGAACATGAATGCCCAGGGGATGGTCACATGGGATGTGGAGGGAGAGCAGTTTCCGCAGCCTGTGACATATATCGGCGACCCTCGCGCCATAGCGACTTTGGCTCCCGAGATGGAAGGTGTCGCCGACGCCTATTTCAAGAAGTTTCGCGATGCCGGGCTCAAGATTGGCGTCTGCGTTCGCCCGCAGCGATTAGTCATTGCACCGGATCGGAGCGGAGCTCAGCAGCAGGACGCCTCGGACCCTGCGCAGATCCTCATCGATAAGATCAGGTACGCCAAGAATCGCTGGGGCGCCACGCTGTTCTATCTGGATTCAAACGGTACCCCCAGTTCGCCTACGGATGTTCAGGTCGTTCGTCGCGTAGCCGCAGCGTTTCCCGGCATACTGCTCATCCCTGAACACAAGAACTTGGCCTACTACTCGACCAGTGCTCCGTACAACGAGTTGCGCCTGGGAATTACGTCGACTCCCCGGCAGGTTCGCGATGTGTATCCCAAAGCGTTCGAATTCATCTATGTCGCCGATGGCCCGATCGAGCGCCAGTACTCCGCGCTCCGTACTGCGGTTCAGGCGGGAGACTCGCTCATGTTCCGCGGATGGTACCCGGATCCGATTAATGAGAAAGTCAGGAGCCTGTCGATCGCCGCCCGCTAACTTGTCATTGATCGGCCGTCTTCGGCTTGGGGGGAGAGACCACGACGCTCAAGGCAGAAAACTTCTGATCGGGATCACGCGTCGCGTCCACCGCTACGATGATTCCCACGGGCACTTCGCTGCGCTTGATCTCCTTCCCGTCTTTAAGAAAATGGGTCTTCTTGGAAACGCGGAAAGTGAGGCTCTCTTCGTCGGCGCCGACGACGTCGATTCGTAGTTCCTTCTTGTTCAGCGACCGCAAGCTCCCCTGGAAGGTTGCAGCAGGGACGTCTAACCCGGGAGTGGCCGTGGCGGTTGGGTAACGCCGGCGTCCATACCCATACTGGCCCAACATCAGGGTCGGCGCGACAAGAGCGACGACGAACCAGGCAGTGATGATTCTCGGCATTTGCTTCTATTCTCGCAGACCACGGCGCTCGTCATCATACCCTATGAGCCGCGACCATAAAGGGAGCTGTCCCCGCGCCGCCCGCCTAAAGATTTCTCATCAGAAACGAACAGATCTGATACCCATCCACGAACTTGAATGGCGTTTCGCCGAGCGTATAGTGACCGCATGGCAACTCCACCACCTTGGCGTCCATCTTACAGCGCCGCACCTCGTCCACCGTCTGCCGCGAAAGATAGGGAAGAAATGTCGTATCGTAGCTTGCGTAGATGAACACCGACTTCTTATTCATGCTCGCGAACCGGTCCATGTAGTACATCGGACTGATCGCCATCCATGCCTCGCGCAGCCGCTCCAGATCGATGTCCGACTCGATTCCGCTGCGAATGTGCTGCGTCGAAAGGCCCGTCCAGACGACATCCGCGAAGTAAGTGGAACAATGATTGAATACGTTCACGCGCAGCCGCTCATCGTGCGAACTGGCCAGAAACGCATAGCACGATCCCAGGCTGGTGCCCACGATCCCGACCCTCTCGTAACCTCGTTGCTCCAGCCAGTCGACACACGACCGCGCATCGATCACCGCCTGTCGCGTCGCGTCGATCGTGCGCGCGATGTTTGCCGATACCGCATAATCGGCGCGCTGCAGCTCTGGAGGCATGCGAAAGTCATGGTAGGGAAGGCTCAGGCGCAACGCCGGAATCCCCAGTCTCGCGAGCCCCAGGCATAGCCCGGCATGTTGCCCGAAGCTCGCATTCCAATGCGGCAGCACCACCACTGCTCGCTTGGCCGGCTTTTTCGCCGGAAACCACTTCGCCTTCACCTCGTTGTTTTCCGGATACGGCGTCTCGACGGCCGACGTGAACCGTAGCAGATCACCGTCCAGCCGGAAATCGCCCGGTCTGTCGTACGCGAAAAAGTCGTCGCTGTTCTTTATCGCCTCGCGGTTGAGCAGTCGGAGATACGCTTCGGGATCGTGGCCGTTCCGTGGCAACCGCTGCGCGATCGGCCAGCGGTGAGCCCACTCCAGTCCCCAGTCAAAGGGCCGGACCACTCGATTATTTGTGCGGAACGCCAGGCGGTTCTCCCATTCAGTCATCCGGCGTCCGTACCAGCTTGTAAGAAAACTCATGCCTAAGCTTCAACTCTACCAAGCCGTGCAATGCATTATGCTGGAAACCGATGCGCAATTCTCTCTTCCTTCTCGCTCCTTTCGCCCTGGTAGTCTTCCTTTGTTGCGCCCAGAATCGTTCTCTGCCGCAACCAACCGTGGTAATCCCTCCCGAAAGCTGCTGCGGTGCCCCGCCCTCCGATGCAGTGGTTCTATTCGACGGCAAGGACGCTTCCCAATGGGTTCACAAGGATGGCAGTCCGGAGAAATGGCCGGTGCAGAACGGCGCCCTTGTATGCAATACCAGCGCGGGCGACATCTTCAGTAAACAGAAGCTTGGCAGCGCCCAAATCCATGTCGAATTCGCGATTCCGTACATGCCCCAGCAGCATGACCAGGCTCGCGGCAATAGCGGCGTCTACCTGCAATCCCGCTACGAAATCCAGGTGCTGGATTCCTATCAGAACCCAACCTACGCCGATGGCTCCGGCGGCGCCCTATATGGTCAGTACCCGCCGCTGGTGAACGCCTCCCGCAAGCCCGAGCAGTGGCAGACCTACGACATCGTTTTTCACGCCCCCAAGTGCACGGATGGCAAAGTGACCGCTCCAGGAACCCTGACGCTCTTCCAGAACGGTGTCCTGATCCAGGACCACGTCAACATCAAGGGACCCACCCCGGAAGCCCTCGATAAGAACGTCTGCGAGCCCGGCTCGCTCCGCCTGCAGGCTCACCATCATCCCGACGCCAAAACCACCTTCATGCGTTTCCGCAACATCTGGTATCGCCCGCTGAGTGACTAGAAAGAGACTCTAGTTTGATACTGTACTTACTACCAGACCTGAGAATCTTGGTTGCCGCTATCCTGCTCTGTGGGGCGGCCAATCCTGGCCGCAGCCGCTTTTCAAGCGGCTCTTGCTCGCGGGTGCAATTTCGTATCAGCCCTACAGGCGCGGCTCGGCGTGATGCTGTAGCAATCCGCCGAAAATGTGGCGGAACTGGTACGCCACAATCAACCACAAGATCACCGTGACGGCTGCGAGCGGCAGTCCGCTCGGCGCCATCGAAGCGTGGAACAGAACAATATTGACGATCACCGGGGCGAGCACGGTTAGTGCCAGGGGAACATACCGGTTGAGCAGAAGCAAAATTCCGGCGATCAGTTGGAGAGCGAAGACCACGGTCATGTAGTGCGATTGGGAAAGCGCGCCGATATACTGGCTTGCCGGTCCCGTGGGTAATGGTTCCGCGGGAATGAAGTTGAGAAACCCGTTGAGGCCGAACACCGTGAATACCAGGCCGAGCAGTACGCGGGCGATAGGAAAAACGATCTTCATGACAATGTCCCTTTCAGAATTCTACGCCTCGTGTGAAGCTCTGCATGGATCCACTTGTGGAATACGCTTTAGTCGCCTGCCCCGCGTTCGTAATACAATCGTCAGCCCGCCCGTGTGGGACGGCCGATCTTGGCCGTAACTGGCAATTAGCCGGCCGCGGCTGCCCGACGAACTAAGTGTTGTCCAGACCTGAGCCAATCCCGGATAAAATCAAGAACAGCCATCTGTGTCCTTTCTCGACTGCATTCGCGAGACCATCGCGCGCTACCGGATGCTGCAGGCCGGCGATCACCTCGGTGTCGCCGTATCCGGCGGTGCAGACTCGATTTGTCTGCTTCACACCCTCTTCGAACTGCGTGCGGAATTCGGGCTTGGGCTCGCCGTTGTCCACATCGACCACAACCTGCGCGGAGCGGAGTCACAAGAGGATGCCAAATTTGTGCACAATTACGCACAACAACTTGGGCTGCCCTTCCATCTCCGGATGCTCGATCTTCGCCGTCGCCGCGGTAATCTGGAACAGGAAGCCCGGGACGCCCGTTATCATTGCTTCCGCGAACTGATCCAGGCCGGCGTGGTACAAAAAGTAGCCGTCGGACACACCTGCTCGGATCAAGCCGAAACCGTTCTCTACCGGTTGCTCCGCGGCGCAGGTTCGGCGGGTCTCGCCGGCATCCGTCCGGTCACGGACTTTGGAGTCATTCGACCTTTATTGGAGGTGACTCGCCCGCAGGTGGAAGCTTGGTTGAAGGAGCGGGCGATTCGGTGGCGGCTGGATTCGACCAACGCGGAACTGCGGTTCGACCGGAACCGTCTTCGCCATCAGTTGATCCCGCTTTTGGAGGCGGAATGGAACCCGCGGCTCCAGGAGATCCTGGCTCAGACCGCCGACTGGGCGTGGGAAGAGGAGCAGTACTGGCAATCTGAAATCAGCCAATTGACCCGCGATTGGGTTCGTTTCGAAAAAAATGCGGCCGTCATAGACGTCGTCGGGCTGAGATCGCTCCCAGTGGCGGCCGTCAGGCGGTTGATCCGCGAAATTGTGCTACGGGTGAAAAGCGATTTGCTGGGAATCAGTTTCGGGCACGTCGAGGCCGTCCGCGAACTCGCGCTGTCGCCGGAAGGTGATGGACGGAGGCAGATCGCGGGTCTGGAGGTCTTTCGGTCGTTCAATTGGCTTCGTTTCGCGAAAACGGGGCAGGCGGACACCGGAGAGAATCGGAACTGGCAACTCTGCGTCACTGTGCCAGGGTGTTATTCCATTCCGCCGGCTGCGTCATGTAACACGTACGTAAACAAACCGACTACCATTGAGTTGAAACTGATTGGTAATGATGGCGTATATAATGGTAGTTTGAGCACCCTTGACGGAGATAAGGTCAGCGAAGAGGTCGGAAGAGTCCGCGGTCCTCTCATCATTCGCAACTGGCGGGCTGGAGATCGGTACCGGCGGCAAGGGCACGACGCCGCAAAAAGGTTGAAGAGGCTTTTTCAAGAACGCCGCATACCTTCATGGGATAGGCAGAATTGGCCGGTCGTTGCGATTGGTGATGTGATCGTTTGGGCCCGCGCGTTCGGCCCCGCCGCGGAATTTGCTGCGAATTCCAACAGTCGGACGGTTCTCCGGATCCAAGAGTTTCGCGAGACTCAGGAGAAGGTGTAACAATGGAATCGTCTGAGGCTCTGGCGCGTCTATGTTAGAGAAGGCCAGTTTATTAACGGGGTGCAATGGTCTGTGTTCTCTCCATTGCATGGAGGTCAAGTGAATTCTAGTATCAAGACAATCATCTTTTGGGCAGTACTCATCTGTTTTGCGGTTCTTTTGTGGACGGTCCTCCACGCCAGCCACGGGAAAGAGGACCAGGCGCTGAACTTTACCGAGTTCATGCACCAGGTGAACGAAGGCAACGTGAAATCCGTCGCCATCAACGGCACTGATGTCAAGGGAGAGTACACCAATAAGTCCAACGCCGTTTTCCATACCTTGATTCCGGCCAATTACCCTCAGATTTATGACCAGCTTCGCGACAAGAACGTGGTCATCGATATGAAGGAGTCGAATGGAGCGGGATGGGTGAACTGGCTGGTCAACGTCTCACCTTTCATCCTGCTGATCGCCTTCTGGCTGTTTATGATGCGCCAGATGCAAAGCGGCGGTAACAAAGCATTGAGCTTTGGTAAGAGCCGGGCGCGCCTGCATTCGACGCAACAGAAGAAAGTCACGTTCAAGGATGTGGCTGGCGTCGAAGAGGCCAAGGAAGAACTGCAGGAGATCATCGAGTTTCTGCGGGAGCCCCAGAAATTCCAGAAGCTTGGCGGACGCATCCCTAAGGGTGTGTTGCTGATCGGGTCGCCGGGAACCGGTAAGACGCTCCTCGCCCGCGCCATCGCCGGCGAAGCCAGCGTGCCGTTCTTCTCGATCTCCGGATCGGACTTCGTCGAGATGTTCGTGGGCGTGGGCGCGAGCCGTGTCCGCGATCTGTTCGAACAAGGCAAGAAGAACGCTCCGTGCATCATCTTTATTGACGAAATCGACGCGGTTGGCCGCCATCGCGGCGCCGGTCTTGGCGGCGGACACGATGAGCGGGAACAGACCCTGAATCAGCTCCTGGTTGAGATGGACGGCTTCGAGTCTAATGAAGGCGTCATCCTCGTTGCAGCCACTAACCGTCCCGATGTGCTGGATCCGGCCCTGCTGCGTCCCGGCCGTTTCGACCGGCGCGTAGTGGTAGGCCGGCCGGATGTGCAGGGTCGCGAAGCGATTCTCAAGGTTCACACCAAGAAGATTCCGCTCAGCGACGATGTGGATCTCTCGGTCCTGGCCCGCGGTACACCGGGGCTGGCGGGAGCCGATCTGGCGAACCTCGTGAATGAATCCGCTCTGAATGCGGCCCGCCAGAATCGCAAGCTGGTCACCATGGTCGATTTCGAACTCGCCAAGGATAAAGTGCTGATGGGCGCCGAGCGCAAATCCATGATCCTGAGCGACTCGGAAAAGCGTATCACCGCGTATCATGAGGCCGGACATGCGTTGGTTGCAGCGCTGCTTCCCAATGCCGATCCGCTGCACAAAGTCTCTATCATCCCCCGCGGAATGGCTTTGGGCGTCACCATGCAGTTGCCGCTCGAGGACAAGTACTGCTCGAGCAAAGACTATCTCGAAGACCAGCTGGCCATCTTTATGGGCGGCCGCATCGCCGAGGAAATCTTCATGCACCAGATGACCACCGGCGCGGGCAATGATATCGAGCGCGCCACCGATATCGCACGCAAGATGGTTTGCGAATGGGGCATGAGCGAACTCGGCGCACTGAGCTACGGTAAGAAGGAAGAGCAGATCTTCCTCGGCCGAGAGATCGCGCAACATCGCGACTATAGCGAAGACACCGCAATCAAAATCGACGAGCAGGTCAAAAAGCTGGTGCAGCGCGGCTACGATCGAGCCCGCCAGGTCATCGAGGAACACTCGGCCGCGTTAGTGCAAATCGCCGAGGCGCTGCTGGAGCGCGAAGTCCTCGACGGTGCGGAGGTCAAGGCGGTCATCGGTGGACAGTCTCTGCCGCCATTCACTTCCTCTCGCAAACCGAAGGATTCGGTGGACCACACGCAACAGGTGCTTCGCCCCGATAGTGGACGCCGGATTCCGGGTCTCAATGAAGGGGAGAGTCCGTCTCCTGCCTGATCGAATCCCACGCTTTCCGGTCTACCTGTTCGATATTGACGGTACCCTGCTGGACTCCGCCGTAGATATTTGCGGCGCCGTCCAGCATGTCATTTCCGGCGTGGGTATTCCTGTTAGCCGCCCCATCGACTTCTCATACCTGAAGAGCTTCATCGGTCTTCACCTGCATGAGTGCTTCTCCGAAGTCTTCCCGGATTTCACTCTGGAGGAGCGCGAGAAGCTAATCGCGGACTACCGTTCCACCTATCTCGGACGCGGTCACCAGCATACTTATCTCTACCCGGGCGTCGCGGAGGGGCTCGCGCAACTCGGCGCACGCAAGTCCACCGCGACCACCAAAGGTACCCCGACCACTCGCGCGATTCTCGAACAGTTCGGTCTGCTGCAATTTTTCGACCAGGTGCAAGGCACCGACGGCTTCCCCTGCAAACCCGCACCGGACGTCATCCTGACCGCTCTGGCGGCGCTCGGCGCAAAGCCGGAGGAATGCCTGATGGTAGGAGATTCCGTCGCGGACATCACCGCGGCCCACGCAGCCGGAGTGAAGGTCTGCGTCACCACCTATGGGTACGGTCAACCCGAGGAACTTGCGCGCGCGAACCCCGACTACTGGATCTCGGACCTCCGCGAACTGGCATCATCTGCGCATTGACTCACTTTAATAGCCGCTTCATCGCGCGTTAATAAGTGCTTACGTCTGTCATAGTGGAAGCCGAATAACGGCATCCAAAATAAAGAGGATTACATACTATGAAAACCTTCGCATCCGCCTTAATTGGCCTTTCCCTCATGCTTGGAACCGTGATGGCTCAGACGCCGGCCGCTTCCACGTCAACTGACACCACCAAGTCTTCCACGGCAAAGAAGCACAAGAAGCACACCGCCAAAGCCACTACGCCGGCGCCTGCTACGACCGCTACCCCTGCCAAATAGTCTTGTCTTGTGTGACAGACTTTAGTCTGTACGGGGCGGACTTCAATCCGCCCCGCATTCTCGATTGCCTCCAAACCCCCTCCCATCTTCGGGCATATGAATTGCGCGACCTCTTTCCAGCCGGACGGAAGTCGGCGGACGCCGCGAGACACTGTCTCAGATTCCTAATTCTCTGCATCCTAACGCTTTTGGCCCCGCCAAAGGGCGTATATTGGAAGTAGAGACACCGGTTATGGGATGTGAAGCGAGCGTTTGACAAGGTAGCAGTAACCTTGTAAGCCTCCGATTCGCCTTCTACTCAGCCGGCCCGCGCGAATGCTGGTCGAATTTGAACTCATTAAGAAGGCCCAGGAAGGTGACGCCGCCGCCTTTAACCAGGTGGTTATGGCGTACCGGCGTAAGACCTTGGGTACCATCGCGCGATTGATTGGACGGCCGGAGGACGTTGAGGATGTAGCCCAGGAAGTGTTTTTAAGGTTGTACTTTTCGCTTGACCAGCTGCGTTCGCCGGAAGGGTTCGAGGCGTGGTTGTATCGCCTCACAGTCAATGCAGCGTATGACCACCTCAGGAAGCATCGCCGCCGGGCGGAGACGAGAGTTGCGGATCTGTCTGAGCAGCAGATGACCATGGCAGACGCTGCGGCCAGTAGCTCGGTCGACCGTGACGAGACGCGGAAGCGGCAGATACGCGAAACTGTGGATGAACTGCTTTCGTCCGTATCGACGGAAGACAGGATTTTGCTCACTTTGAAAGAAGTGGAAGGTTTGTCCTTGAAGGATTTGGAAAAAGTTTATGGCGCTAACGAGAACGCCTTGAAAGTCAGGTTGTTTCGGGCGCGCCAGCGGGTGCTCAAAGCATTTCATGGCTCTGAGAAGGGTACTCAGAAGGCGGGGGTTGGGAGCTAGAACGATGCAGTACGAAGACTTCTCTGATAGCAACGAACGGTTGGACAGATTGTTCGCGGAGTATCGGCACGCTTGTGAAGCGCCTGCTTTGAGTGCCGGTTTCATGCCTGCTCTGTGGCAGAAGATCGAGGCGCGCCAGTCGACTTCTTGGGTTTTCAAGCGGATCTCCGGCTGGTTCGTAGCGGCCTCCGCCGCTGCGGCCGCGGTTCTGGCTCTCGCCCTATTCTCAATGCCGTCAATGCCTTCAGGCATTCCGGCCGCGACCTACGTAGATGCCTTGGCCGCCGACCATATCACCGAGTACACCCTCTATACCGAACCGGTTCACGTCGACAAAATTGCGGATTATAGCGCCGGAGGCATTCTCGAATGAAGCGTCCGGGACTCGCCGCTGCACTCTACGTAGTGCTGGTTTTCCTGAGCGGCGCAGTGGTTGGGATCTTTGGCGATAGGCTCTACACCGTCAAGGTCGTTAACGCCAGCGTGAATGTGGCGAAACCAGCAGACTACCGCAAGAAGTACGTCGAAGATATGACCAGGCGCCTCCAGCTAACGCAGCAGCAGGTTAATGAACTCGGCACGATCCTGGACGACACCCGCAATAAGTTTCACGAGGAGCATGATCGCTCCAAGCAGCAACTGGCTCAGATTCACACCGAGCAGGTCCAGAAGATTCACGATATTCTTTCCCCCTCCCAACTTCCGGAATATGAAAAGTTCCGCGTCGAGCGTGAGAAAGATCGTGAGCTGCGCGACAAAAACAGCAAGTCCAAATAGCCTTCGGCCTCAACCTACGGCGACCATCGTTAAGGCGCGGCTGGTAACTCGAAGAGGACTGTGGTCCCCGGGCCCCCCGAATCTGCAATGCGGATCTTACCGCCGAGTGTTTCCGCGATCGCGCGAGCCATTGCCAGTCCCAGTCCGGCGCCCGGATAGGAATGTCCGTTGAGTTTCCTGAAGCCGAGGAAAACCTCTTCATGAAACCGGGGGGCGATTCCGATACCGTTGTCGATGATCGAGAAGAGGCACCTGCCTGAGGAACACTCCGCCGATATGAAAACCAGAGGAGGAACTCCGGTTCGGCGGAACTTCAAAGAGTTTTGCACGAGCGCGCGGAAGAGTGCCTCCAGCAGATTCGGATCGCCTTCCACATCCGGGAGATCGCCAAAGCTGATCTCGGCTTGGCATTCCTGGGATTCCGGTTGCAATGCGAGGAGTGCCGATTCCAGCGCGGCACGCGAGTTTACGCGGATCCTCCGGCACTCCGGACCGTTGACGTTGAAATAGCCGCGGAGACCGGACGCCGTCGCGGACAGGCGGGCGCCGGCGGATTCGATATGGGTGAGCAGGTCTTGCGCTTCACCATCGAGTTGTCCTCGATAACGGCGGACGAACAAGCCGACCAGCGATGAAATCTGGTCGACGGGGCCGACGAGATCGTGCACTGCGTCGCAGACGAAGCGCAACAACCGCTGTTGGTAATCCTGCTGGAGGCCGGCGGGCGCTTGGGGCGACTGCCTCGAGTGGCGAGCCATGTGCCTCCTCAAGCGCCCGAGGCCGGCGCGATGCGACGTTGGGTGAAGATGCGTTCGACGGTTTCCACCAACTCGCGAGTGGTGAACGGCTTCTCGATTGTCGCCGCAACACTGACGCCTTCGAATTGCCTGGCAACCTCGGCTCCGCCGGCGCCGCTGCAAAGGACGACCGGAATATCGCTGTCAAGCTCGCGGATCTCGCAAAGTACCTGCAGGCCGGATCTATCCGGCTTGCCCATATCCAGCAGAATGATACTCAATCTGTCGCGATGCCGGCTAAACTTGTCCAGGCCGCGAGTCCCGTCCTCCGCCAGCAAAACGCTGTAGCCGGCTCCTTCGAGTGCCTCTTTTACTGTCCTGCGGATGATCCCCTCATCCTCGATTACCAGGATTTGTTTGCGGCTTTGTCGGATGCCCGGAGATCGGATAACGTTCGGTTTTTCAGCCGGGGGATGCCCTTCGAAGGCTGGAAGAAGCACGGTAAAGATGCTGCCCTGACCGGGAGCGCTGATCACGTCGATGAGCCCGTGCAGGGATCGGACAATGCCCTGCACCGCAGCCAGGCCCAGTCCCCGGCCCGTAAACTTGGTGGTGAAAAAGGGCTCAAAGACGTTGTTGCGGGTTTTCTCGTCCATCCCACAACCGGTGTCACTCACTTCCAAACCAACGTAGCGACCCGGGGCGATGGCGTATCCCAAGGCGTTGTCGTAGCCTTGTGCGTCGCCCAGTTCCCGGACGTAAGTTGTCACCGTCACGGTACCCTCGCCGTCGCCAACGGCTTCCGCACCATTGATGACAAGGTTCATAATGAGCTGCTGCAAGTGCCACGAATTGACTTCGATCGTGGGCACTTGCGGATCCAGCCGGAAATCGAGAGTGACCGATTTGGAAATCGAGGCATGCAAAAGTTCACGCGTCTCCTGGACCAGTTGGGAAAGATTCATCGGCTCCTGAAAAGTGGAGCCCTGCCCCGCGTAAGCCAGCAACTGTTGGACCAGGTGGGCGGCCCGCTTGCTGGATTTGAGCACCACGTCCAGCATGGGGTATCCAGGATTATCCGGTTCGACGGACTGAAGAGCAAAACTGGCTCCCCCCATAATGCCGACCAGCAGATTGTTGAAGTCATGAGCGATTCCACCAGCCAGGAGCCCGATACTTTCGAATTTCTGTTGCTGGCGAACCGCTTCCTCTTTGCGCTTTTGGTTTTCAATGTCGGTGCAAGTGCCGAACCAATTATCGAGTTTTCCATTGACGCCGATAATTGGGACGGCTCGAACCAGATGCCAGCGATACACTCCGTCCGCCGCGCGCCTCAATCGAGCCTCGGTCTCGAGAACCCCTCCGGATGAAGCCGCCGCGGACCAGACCTCTCGAAACCGCTCGAGGTCTTCCGCGTGAACCAGCGAGGCAAACGGCCACGAGGAGTTCTCCGCGCGTCCGCTGTATTCCAGGAAGCGCTGATTGGCGTAGTGCACGAGTCTTCCGGAAGATGCGGACCAGACAAGTTGCGGGATAGCCTCGGTCAGATTTCTATACTTTTCTTTCTCCTGTAAGATCTGTTCGTGGGCGATCTCCAGTTCCCGGTTGCGTTGCTCCAGTTCGGCCCGTTGAAGGGCAATCTTCCGCTCCATTCTGAACTTGCGGATGGCATTTTCGACGGTGCGCGGAAGCAGTCCCAAGTTGGCGGGATTTTTGGCTAAGTAGTCCATCAGGCCAAGCTTCATCGCTTCCACGGCGATCTGCTCGCTGCCAATGGCGGTCAGCATGACGACCGGATAAGTGGGCGCGGCCGAGATGCTCCAGAGATTGCGCAACACGTTGAGTCCGTCCATGTCCGGCAGACGGTAGTCCAGCAGGATGCAATCGGGCGCAAATGACGCACAGGCATTCAAACCGGACAAACCTGAAGATTCTTCGCGAAATATAAACGCTCGGGGCCCGCTATTCTGAAGATAGTGCCTGCAAATTGCGCGGTCGGCAGGATCGTCGTCAATAATAAGAACTTTGATGTGATCCTCCCGCACAGATTCAATTATATGAAGTATCGGTCAAGCCGCGTTTGACCCGGGAGCCCAAATGTAGTCTTGAGCACACACGGCCTGCGGTGCTGGTGAAAACACCGGCGAGAACAGAGGCTGAATGTGAGAAGAATATGTTATGGAGAGGCGGGCGGCGAAGATCCTCCTGGGCGAAGACAACCCGGCCGACGTTTATTTGATACGGCAGGCGCTCGAAGAGAATGGGGTCAGTTATACACTAGAGATCGCATCGCATGGGGGCGAGATGATCTCTGCGCTGACCAGGAAGCGAGCCGAACCTCCTGATCTCATCGTGCTCGATTTGAATCTGCCGCGCTATGACGGACTGGAAATCCTCAAGCTGGTCCGGGCTAACAGCGAGCTTAAGGGGATCCCCGTTGTGATACTTACGTCATCCGATTCACCCAAAGACAGAGTGGCCGCATCTGCTTTCGGGGCAGATTGCTACATACGCAAGCCCTCCAGGCTTGACGAGTTTATGGCCATTGGTGAAACTCTGCAGATATTAATAAACAGCCGTCGCGCCGGCACGCCGTAGTCGACGGCTTAGTTGGATCATTTCTCACCAAGCCCACTTGGAGCAAGACCGCGTCGCTTATAAGATTCATTCCAGGTAGATCACCTCACTTATGGCCACACGAATTGCCCTTCCAGAAATTAACACTAGCTTACTCTTGAACACCTTGGTTGCCTTCAGGGACGGTGATTTTTCGGTCCGGCTGCCGGTCGACCAAACGGGCATTGGCGGGAAGATCAACGACGTCCTCAATGATATTTTCCGGCTCAATTCGCAGATGTCACGCGAATTCGCGCGCATCAGTAACACGGTCGGGAAAGAGGGCAAGATCAACCAGCGGGCGTCTCTTGGCACGGTTGGAACCGGCTGGGCGGACTGCATAGACTCGATCAACGGGTTGATCGGCGACCTTGTGCAACCGTCCACGGAAGTAGCGCGAGTCATCGGCGCGGTGGCCAAAGGCGATCTCTCCCAGACTATGGCCCTGGAGGTCGACGAACGGCCGCTCAAGGGTGAGTTCAGGCATACTGCACAAGTCGTGAACACCATGGTCGACCAGCTCAACTCTTTCGCGTCCGAGGTGACTCGCGTAGCGCGCGAAGTCGGTACGGATGGACGGCTGGGCGGCCAGGCAGATGTGCGCGGAGTGGCGGGCACCTGGAAAGATCTCACCGATTCGGTCAATTCCATGGCCAGCAACCTGACCAACCAGGTCCGTAACATCGCAGGCGTCACCACTGCCGTGGCCAAGGGCGACCTTACGACCAAAATTACGGTGGATGCGCGCGGTGAAATCCTGGAGCTGAAGAACACCATCAATACGATGGTCGATCAGCTCAGTTCGTTCGCGTCGGAAGTCACCCGCGTAGCACGCGAAGTTGGCACCGAAGGCAAACTTGGTGGACAGGCGGAAGTGAAAGGCATCGGAGGCGTTTGGAAAGATCTGACCGATAGCGTCAACTCCATGGCCGGCAACCTGACGGCGCAGGTCCGCAACATCGCGGAAGTTACCACGGCAGTCGCGAACGGCGACCTCTCTCGCAAAATCACCGTCGACGTGCAGGGCGAGATTCTGGAGCTGAAGAACACCATGAATACGATGGTGGATCAGCTCAGCTCGTTTGCCTCCGAAGTGACGCGGGTGGCGCGCGAGGTAGGCACGGAAGGGATCCTTGGCGGCCAGGCAGATGTGCGCGGAGTGGCGGGCACCTGGAAAGATCTCACGGACAGCGTGAACTCGATGGCCGGCAACCTGACTGATCAGGTCCGTAACATTGCGCAAGTAACGACTGCGGTCGCCAACGGCGACTTGTCGCGCAAGATCACGGTCGCGGTACGCGGTGAAATCCTGGAGCTGAAGAACACGGTGAACACCATGGTCGACCAGCTTAGCTCGTTTGCCTCGGAAGTAACGCGCGTCGCGCGCGAAGTCGGCACGGAAGGCAAACTAGGCGGCCAGGCAGAGGTAGAAGGAGTCGCGGGCGTCTGGAAGGATTTGACAGAGAGCGTCAACTCCATGGCCGGCAACCTGACCAACCAGGTCCGCAACATTGCGGGTGTGACGACGGCTGTTGCGAAGGGTGATTTGTCCACCAAGATCACGGTGGACGCGCGCGGCGAAATTCTGGAGCTGAAGAACACCATCAACATCATGGTGGATCAGTTGAATTCGTTTGCCTCGGAAGTGACTCGTGTCGCGCGTGAAGTCGGCACCGAAGGCAAACTCGGCGGCCAGGCGGATGTGAAGGGAGTCGGCGGCGTCTGGAAGGATTTGACCGAGAGCGTCAACTCCATGGCCGGCAACCTTACTGCCCAGGTCCGCAACATCGCGGAGGTAACTACCGCCGTGGCGAATGGCGACCTGTCGCGCAAGATCACGGTGGATGTCCGGGGCGAGATTCTGGAGTTGAAGAACACCATCAATACAATGGTCGACCAGCTCAACGCTTTCGCTGGAGAAGTGACGCGTGTGGCGCGTGAGGTCGGCACGGAAGGCGAACTCGGCGGCCAGGCTCAAGTGAAGGGCGTCGGCGGGGTCTGGAAGGATCTGACCGACTCGGTGAACTCGATGGCCGGCAATCTTACCGCGCAAGTCCGTAATATCGCGGAAGTCACGACAGCCGTCGCGAACGGAGATTTGTCCCGCAAGATTACGGTGGATGTCCGCGGGGAAATTCTGGAGCTCAAAGAGACCATTAACATCATGGTCGATCAGCTCAATGCGTTCGCCGGAGAAGTCACACGCGTGGCGCGCGAAGTCGGCACGGAAGGCAAACTCGGCGGCCAGGCGGTAGTAAAAGGCGTCGGCGGCGTGTGGAAGGATCTCACCGATTCAGTTAACTCCATGGCGTCGAATCTGACCAATCAGGTGCGTAACATCGCGGGTGTGACCACTGCGGTCGCGAAAGGGGATCTGTCGCGCAAGATTACCGTGGAGGTCCGCGGAGAGATTCTCGAACTGAAGAACACCATCAACACCATGGTGGATCAGCTCAGTTCGTTTGCGTCCGAAGTGACGCGCGTGGCGCGCGAAGTCGGCACGGAAGGCAAGCTGGGCGGCCAGGCCGACGTGAAGGGCGTTGCCGGTACGTGGCGCGATTTGACTGAGAGCGTCAATTCGATGGCCGGCAATCTAACGGCGCAGGTTCGCAATATCGCCGAGGTGACGACCGCGGTGGCGAGGGGCGACTTGAGCCGCAAGATAACGGTGGATGTGCGCGGAGAAATTCTGGAATTGAAGAACACCATCAACACCATGGTGGATCAGCTCAATGCGTTCGCCAGTGAAGTGACGCGCGTGGCGCGCGAAGTCGGTACGGAAGGCAAACTGGGCGGGCAGGCCGACGTGAAAGGGGTCGGCGGTACGTGGCGCGATCTCACCGAGAGCGTCAATTCAATGGCGTCGAATCTGACGAATCAGGTCCGCAACGTCGCGGAGGTAACTACCGCAGTGGCGAAGGGCGACCTCGGCCGAAAGATTACGGTGGATGCGCGTGGCGAAATTCTGGAACTGAAGAACACCATCAACATCATGGTGGATCAGCTCAGCTCGTTTGCTTCGGAAGTGACTCGCGTCGCACGCGAGGTTGGCACCGAAGGCAAGCTGGGCGGCCAGGCGGATGTCCGCGGCGTCGCCGGCACGTGGAAGGATCTAACTGATTCGGTCAACTCGATGGCTTCGAACCTCACCAACCAGGTTCGCAACATCGCCGGCGTTACAACCGCGGTTGCCAAGGGCGATTTGACGACCAAGATCACAGTAGATGCGCGCGGAGAAATTCTGGAGTTGAAGAACACCATCAACACCATGGTGGATCAGCTCAGCTCTTTCGCTTCCGAAGTGACACGCGTCGCGCGCGAGGTCGGAACCGAAGGTAAGCTGGGCGGCCAGGCGGAAGTGAAAGGCGTCGCCGGCACGTGGAAGGATCTCACGGAGAGCGCCAACTGGATGGCCGGCAACCTGACCAACCAGGTCCGCAACATTGCCGAAGTCACTACCGCTGTCGCGCGCGGCGACCTGAGCCGCAAGATCACGGTGGATGCGCGCGGTGAAATTCTGGAGTTGAAGAACACCATCAACACCATGGTGGATCAGCTCAGCTCTTTCGCTTCCGAAGTGACGCGCGTCGCACGCGAAGTCGGAACCGAAGGCAAGCTCGGAGGACAGGCAGACGTTTACGGTGTCGCGGGTACCTGGAAGGACCTGACGGAGAGCGTCAACTCCATGGCCGGCAATCTGACGGCTCAGGTGCGTAACATCGCGCAAGTGACCACCGCCGTGGCCAACGGAAACCTGTCACGCAAAATCACCGTCGATGTACAAGGCGAGATTCTGGAACTCAAAGACACCATCAACACCATGGTGGACCAGCTGAACTCTTTCGCCAGCGAGGTGACACGCGTCGCACGCGAAGTCGGAACCGACGGCAAATTGGGCGGGCAGGCGGAAGTGAAAGGTGTCGGTGGCACCTGGAAGGATCTCACGGACAACGTGAACTTCATGGCGGCGAACCTCACGACCCAGGTCCGTGGTATAGCGAAGGTGGTTACAGCCGTGGCCAACGGAGACCTCAAGCGCAAGCTGGTGCTGGAGACCAAGGGCGAAATCGCGGAACTGGCCGATACGATCAACGGGATGATCGACACGCTGGCCACATTCGCGGACCAGGTCACTACCGTGGCGCGCGAAGTCGGTGTAGAAGGCAAGCTCGGCGGGCAGGCGCGCGTGCCCGGCGCGGCTGGTATCTGGAGAGATTTAACGGATAACGTCAATCAGTTGGCCGCCAACCTGACTACCCAGGTACGCGCCATTGCCGACGTAGCGAATGCCGTTACCAGCGGCGATCTGACGCGATCGATTTCGGTGGAGGCGCAAGGCGAGGTCGCGGCGCTGAAGGACAACATCAACGAGATGATCGGCACGCTAGCCGAAACCACGCGCCAGAACAAAGATCAGGACTGGCTCAAGACGAATATCGCGAAGTTCACTGGAATGTTGCAGGGGCAGCGCGACCTGCTGGCAGTGTCGAAGCTATTGCTTTCCGAATTGACGCCCCTGGTGGGCGCGCAGCACGGAACCTTTTTCCTCACCGAGACAGGCGAGGATCAAGGCGTGCTCAAGCTCCTGGCCGGTTATGCGTATACCGAACGGGACGGCCTGCCCACCTCGTTCCGCATGGGCCAGGGACTGGTCGGACAGTGCGCCGTAGAGAAGAAGCGCATCTTAGTCAAGGATGTTCCGGATGGTTACATCCGGATTAAGTCCAGCCTGGCGGAGGGCACGCCGACCAGCATCGTGGTCCTGCCAGTGCTTTTCGAGGGCGAAGCTAAGGCGGTCATCGAGCTCGCGTCGATGCGGGCTTTCAGCGATATCCATCTCGCGTTCCTCGACCAGATCACGCAGAGCCTGGGTATCGTGCTGAACTCCATCGCAGCCACCATGCGGACGGAGGAACTGCTGAAGCAGAGCCAGGCGCTGGCCGAGCAGTTACAAAAGACCAACGCCGAACTGGAGGAGAAAGCTCACCTGCTGGCCGAGCAGAAGACCGAAGTAGAAGCCAAGAATCGCGAGGTCGAGCAAGCCAAGGCCGCGCTCGAGGAAAAGGCCGAGCAACTCGCCCTCACCTCCAAGTACAAGTCCGAATTCCTCGCCAACATGAGCCACGAGCTTCGCACACCGCTGAACAATCTTTTGATTCTGGCCAAGATGTTGGCGGAGAATGCGGAGAAGAATCTATTGTCCAAACAGGTCAAATACGCGGAGACGATCCACAGTTCGGGAACAGATCTGCTGGCCCTGATCAACGACATTCTGGATCTCAGTAAGATCGAGTCCGGCAAGATGGACGTGGAAATCGGCAGCGTACGCTTCACCGATCTGCTCGATTACTGCTCGCGGACATTCAAGCACGTCGCCGATGGCAAGAGCCTGGACTTCACGCTGGACGTCAACGGGCCACTGCCCTCGGAGACAATCCACACAGACGCCAAGCGTCTGCAGCAGGTGCTCAAAAATCTACTTTCCAATGCTCTCAAGTTTACCGAGAGAGGCTCGGTCAAGCTGCGCATGGATCGTGTGGAAAGCGGCTGGAGTGCCGACCACCCGGTCCTCAATCGCGCGAAGAATGTAATCGCCTTCTCGGTGGCCGACACGGGCATCGGCATCCCGCAGGAAAAGCAAAAAATCATCTTCGAAGCTTTCCAGCAAGCCGACGGAACCACCAGCCGCAAATACGGCGGCACCGGACTGGGCCTCTCCATCAGCCGCGAACTGGCTCGGCTGTTGGGCGGTGAGATCCGGCTGCAGAGTTCGCCCGGCCTCGGCAGCACGTTTACCTTGTACCTGCCGCAGATCTACGTGGCGATGCCGACGACGCTCAAGAATGAGCCGTCTCGCCCGGCTGCGGCTCTGCCGGCGGCAGAAGAAGGTTTCAACGGGACCGCACATTCCAAAGTATCCAAAGTGGATGTGATCCTCCCGCCGCCGTCGACCTCCCCGGCCACGATCGTCGAAGATCTGGCGATTGACGACGACCGCAACGTGGTCGGGCCTAATGACGAGGCGCTGCTGATCGTAGAAGACGATCTCACCTTTGCGCGCATACTGCTCGACCTCGCTCATGAACATCACCTGAAAGCCCTGGTGGCGTTGCGTGGCAGCACCGCGCTGGCGCTGGCGCGAGAATTCAAGCCGGGCGCGATCACTCTCGACATCGGCCTGCCCGATATGGCCGGGTGGACCATTCTGGACCGGCTGAAACACGATCCGGCGACGCGGCACATACCGGTCCATATCATTTCAGGAGACGAGAACCGGCGGCGCGGGCTGGCGCTTGGCGCCATGACGTATCTGGAAAAATCCATCGCCAAAGAATCACTGGCCGTGGCATTTTCCGCGATCGAGAATTCAGTGCAGCACCGAATGAAGAAATTACTGTTGGTGACCCAGGACAACGATCGCCGAAAGGTCGTCGAGTCTACCCTGGCGGGCAGCGACCTGGAAATTGTTTCGGCCTCCAACGCAGAGCAGGCGCTCACCCTGGCCGGACGGAATCACTTCGACGGAATCGTAGTTGATATCCGCATCACCGGTACTCTGGCAATCGATCTGATCAAAGAACTGCAAGACCATTTCGGGCCGCAAGCGCCGCCGATTGTTCTGTATAGCAAACGCGCACTGCAGCCGGATGAAGGCGCCGCCCTGAATTCGCTCTCGCGTGTCAGTGTGGTGAAGCATGCGCAGTCTCCCGAAAGGCTGCTCGACGAGACGACGCTGCTGCTGCACCGTCCCGAATCGAATCTGTCGGAGAGACAGAGAGAACTGCTGGCGGAAATTCGCCTCAACGATGAGGCCCTGGCAGGAAAGAAAGTGTTAGTAGTGGATGACGATCTGCGGAACATCTTCGCTCTCACCAGTGTCCTCGAGCAGCATAAACTTAAAGTCGTGCATGCCGAGAATGGTCGGGCCGGCATTGGAGTCCTGCAGGAGACGCCCGATGTGGACGCCGTGCTTATGGACATCATGATGCCCGAGATGGACGGCTATGAGACGACGCGTGCCATACGCCAGCTTCCGCAATTCCGATCGCTTCCGATCATTGCGCTGACCGCGAAAGCCATGAAGGGCGACCGCGACAAATGTCTGGAAGCGGGCGCCTCGGATTACGTTACCAAACCGGTCGATCTGGACCAGCTTTTCTCGGTACTGCGAGTGTGGACGGCACGCAGTCACGAGTTGATGCAGAACGTCGCGGCGCAGGCGGTGAATTAGGCATGTTTTGTGCGTGGACAACCGCTCTCTTACTGTCGCGGCTCAGTAAATCGTTGCCGGGCGCCGTCGGGAGTCTTTGAATGGCCTCTTCCGTGTTGAGCACGAATGCCGCGCCGCAGCGCAGGAATCGAGTCAAGATTCTGCTGGTGGACGACACTCCGGAGAACCTGGTTTCTCTGGAGGCTGCTCTCGATATCCTGGGCGAAGAGCTGGTGCTGGCGCGATCCGGCACCGAAGCCCTGAGGCACCTGCTGGAGCACGACTTCGCAGCCATACTGCTGGACGTCAAAATGCCCGATATGGATGGTTTCGAAACGGCCGAACTGATTCGCAACCGTCCGCGTTCGCGGCAAACCCCGATCCTGTTCCTGACTGGTTACAAAAATGAGGAGCACCTGTTTCGCGGGTACGATCTGGGCGCTGTCGATTTTCTTTTCAAGCCCATAGTCCCCGAGGTGCTGCGCAGCAAAGTCGCGGTATTTGTCGAACTAAGCCGCAAGGCCGACCTGTTGCGCGAACAGGCCTTGGCGCTGGTGCACCAGACAAAAGTCCTTCAGAAAGCGGAACTGCGATTTCGGTCCTTGTTGGAAGCCGCGCCCGATGCCATGGTAATCTGTCGGGAAGACGGCAACATTGCACTGGTCAACTCCCGTGCCGAAAGCCTGTTCCGGCAATCCAGAGAGGAATTGCTGGGACGCAATATACGAGACCTGGTGCCCGCATGGAAGTATGAATTGGCGCGCACCGTGGACGAAGAGTTTTCCCCCGCCGTTGCGAATCCCGGAAGCCGTGACGGCCAGGCGCCGCCATTTCTGAAGACGCCATTTGGCAACCCCATAACGGTCAATCCGATCCATGACGGCAAGGAATTGATCGCGGTGCGCAGCGACGGCCACCCGCTGCCGGTCGAAATCACAGTTAATGCCGTGCGGGCGGAGGACGGTATTCTGGTCACCAGCAGCATTCGGGACATCACCGGGCGGAGGAAAGCGGAAGAGCAGATTCGCGAATTGAACGCTCACCTCGAGGAGCGCGTCCTTGCGCGAACAGAGGATCTTCTTCGTTCGAACGACGAACTGGCGCAATTTGCCTACGTTGCGTCGCACGACCTCCAGGAACCGTTGCGCACGGTCTCCATCTATGCGCAGCTTTTGGCGAGGCGGTATCAAGGACACCTCGGCGCCGATGCGGAGGAGTTCATTGGACACATCACGGAAAGCGCGGCGCGAATGGAAAATCTCATTCGCGATCTGCTGGAATTCTCGCAGCTCGATTCCCGCGGGTTGGACCACTTCGTAGAGACCAGTTGCGACGAAGCGCTGGACAATGCGCTCAACAATCTCCAGGTCCGCATGGAGGAAACTCACGCTCAAATCATGCGGGCCAAGCTTCCTTGCGTGGTGGGTGATGCGGTGCAGTTGTCGCGTCTGTTTCAGAACCTGATCATCAACTCGATCAAGTATCGCAGCGACCAGGTACCCAGGATCGATATTTGGGCCGAGCTACAAGAATCTGAATGGACGATCTCGGTGCGCGATAACGGGATCGGCATCGAGCCTCAGTATGCCGAGAAGGTATTTGGTATTTTTCGGCGCCTGCATCCCCGCGGCGAACGGTCCGGCAACGGCATGGGCCTGGCGATCTGCAAGAAAGTGGTGACTCGTCACGGCGGCCGAATCTGGGTCGAGTCGCGGTTCGGAGAGGGCGCCACGTTTCGTTTTACACTTCCGGCGATTGGGGGCAAAGCGTTTTAGCCACGCATGAACACGAATAGGTCGAGCCTGCGCCGGTGTATGCTAACGGGAGGTCAACTATGCCTTTAAGCCGTCGAAATCTGATTAACGCCGGAGCCGCCGCTGTGACCGCGGCATCCTATTCGCGAATTCTGGGAGCTAACGACACCATCCGGTTGGGAGTCATCGGTTGCGGCGGCCGGGGTCGCGGCGTTAGCGGCATCTTTTCGAGAAACGCGGACGTGCGCATCGTTGCGCTGTGCGACGTGTGGGGCCAGCGCGTCTCGATGGCCGCTGAGACATTGCACGCCGAGTCCGCGGCAAAGTTCAGCGATCACCGGCGTCTGCTCGATGAAGACCAGACCGATGCCGTTTACATCGCGACGCCGGATCACTGGCATTGTCCGATCGCCATCGACGCCCTCAATGCAGGGAAGGACGTTTACTGCGAGAAGCCGCTCTCGCTGACCATCAACGAAGGCCCGGATGTAGTCAGAGCGGCACGGGAAAACAACCGCATCTGCCAGACCGGCATGCAGCAGCGATCGGGAGCGACCTTTATCCAGGCTCGCGACGAATATTTCAAGACCAGCGGGCTGGGCAAAATCACGTTGGTGCGAACCGTGTGGAACGGCAACGGCGCGCACCTGATGAAAGCGCCGCCGAGCATGGTCACGAAGCCGTCCGACCTCGATTGGAATCGCTATCTGGGCCGGGCCAAATGGCGCGACTGGGATCCGCAGCAGTACTGGAATTTCCGCGCGTATCTCGATTTCGGCGGCGGACAGATTACGGATCTCTTCACGCACTGGATCGATACGGTGCACATGCTGATGGAGCAGGACAATCCGATTTCCGCAGTGGCCGGCGGGGGCGTGTATCACTACGTCGACGGCCGGACCGCTCCGGACACGATCAACGTGGTGCTGGAGTATCCGAAGAGCTGGAGCGCCACGTTCGAGGCGACGCTAGCTCCAGGCGCTAATGGCGCCGGCATGACGTTTTTCGGGACGAACGGCCGCATGGACATTGATCGCGGCGGCTTCACATTTACGCCGGCCGAAAAAGGCGCCCAACCGGTCAAGGTTAAAGCGACTGTGGAGCAGACCGTGGAGCACGTCCGCAATTTCCTGGATTGCGTGAAGTCGCGAAAGACGCCAAACGGGGATGTCTACGTGGGACACCGCTCCGCGCAGGCCTCGCATTTGGGAAATATTGCGTGGACGCAGAAGCGCCGTCTGAAGTTCGACCCGGTGGAAGAAGAGATTCTGCCGCTGTAGCGGGAGGTGTCAGTTTTTCAGATTACTGTCAACTGATTTTAATCGTCCTCTTCGCCGGACACGCGCAGCACGGCGAGGAAAGCTTCCTGCGGGATGTCGACGTTGCCGACACGCTTCATCCGCTTCTTGCCTTCTTTCTGTTTCTCCAGCAGTTTGCGTTTGCGGGAAATGTCCCCGCCATAGCATTTAGCGAGAACGTTCTTGCGCATCGCCGGGATGGTCTCGCGCGAGATGATCTTGTTCCCGATGGCTGCCTGGATTGCCACTTCGAACATCTGCCGCGGGATCAGCTTCCGCATCCGGCTGATAAGCAGTTTGCCGCGCTCGTACGCGAAGTCCTTGTGCACGATGATGGACAACGCATCCACAGGCTCAGCCGCGACCAGCACATCCAGCCGCACCATCGGCGAAACACGGAAGCCGGCCAGGTGGTAATCGAGCGAAGCATACCCGCGCGACACCGATTTCAGCCGGTCGTAGAAATCCAATACGATTTCATTGAGCGGCAGCTCATACATTAGCAGCACGCGTCCGCCGCCCACATATTCGAATTTCTTTTGTACGCCGCGCTTGTCTTCGAGCAGCGCCAGAATGCCGCCGACGTATTCCTCGCGCGTAATAACGGACGCGTCGATGATGGGCTCTTCGATCTGTTTGATCTCCGAGGGCTCCGGAAAGCGCGTGGGATTATCGACCTCGATGACTTCGCCGTTCGTTTTGGTAATACGATAACGGACGCCGGGCGCAGTGGTGATCAGGTTGATGTCGAACTCGCGCTCCAGCCGTTCCTGCACGATTTCGAGATGCAGGAGTCCCAGGAATCCGCACCGGAAGCCGAAGCCCAGCGCCACCGAATTCTCCGGCTCGAAGCTGAAAGCGCTGTCGTTCAGGCGCAGTTTCTCCAGGGCGTCCCGCAGGAGTCCGTGTTCGTGCGACTCCACCGGATACAGGCCCGCGAAGACCATCGGTTTTATCTGCTCGAAACCTGGCAGTGGTTCGGCCGCGGGATTTTCCGCATCGGTAATCGTGTCGCCGATCTGCGCGTCGGCTACGGTCTTAATATTGGCAAAAACAATTCCCACCTCGCCGGCCGTCAGTTCGCTGCAGGGAATCGCTTTAGGCGATTGATACGCCAGGCCCTCGACCTGAAACACCTGATTGTTGGACCAGAGTTTGATCTTCTGGCCCATGTAAATGCGGCCATCGAGTACGCGCAGCAAAATGATTACGCCGCGATACGGATCGAACCAGGAGTCGAAAATCAGCGCGCGTAGCGGCGCAGCGGGATCTCCCTTGGGATGCGGCACCAGGTGCACCACGGCTTCCAGAATGTCGTGGATCCCGATGCCCTGCTTGGCGCTCACGAGAATTGCGCCACTGGCGTCCAGTCCGATGATGGTTTCGATCTGTTCCCTGATTCTTTCGGGCTCCGCGGCGGGGAGATCGATCTTGTTGATCACCGGAATGATCTCGAGGTTGTGATGCAGCGCCAGGTAGGTATTGGCGAGCGTCTGCGCTTCCACACCCTGCGATGCGTCGACGACGAGAAGAGCTCCTTCGCAGGCTTGCAGGCTGCGCGAGACTTCGTAAGAAAAATCGACGTGTCCCGGCGTGTCGATCAGGTTCAACTGATAGGTGATGCCGTCGTCCGCGTTATAGAGCAAGCGGACTGCGTGCGCTTTGATTGTAATTCCGCGCTCGCGCTCCAGATCCATGGAGTCGAGCACCTGTTCCATCATCTCGCGTTGAGAAAGCGCTCCCGTCACCTCCAGCAAACGATCCGCGAGGGTGGATTTGCCGTGGTCAATATGCGCGATGATGGAGAAATTCCGAATGAATTCCCGATCCATGAGGTATGATGAGGCCTGAAGCTTAATTATCCCATATGCCTCCAAAAGTCGCGTCAAATCAGCGTTGCAGCGGGGTTTTTCGGAAGAGTGCAAGGGCCCTCAGGTATGCTGAAGAATAGGGCGAATAGCCTTTGAACATGGAATCCGAAATTAAAACATGGGAAGGCGATCTCTCCGCCGCCGGGTTGCGCTTAGCGATCGTGGTGGCGCGGTTCAATAGCTTTGTGACGGAACGGCTGCTGTCCGGGTGCCTGGATGCGCTGCGCCGGTCCGGCGCGAAGATGGCGGATGTTGAACTGGTGAAGGTGCCGGGCTCGTGGGAGATGCCTGTGATAGTTCGTGCGTTGGCCAAGAAGGAGCGCTTCGACGCGATCATCTGCCTGGGCGCGGTCATTCGCGGCGACACTCCACACTTCGACTACGTCGCCGGACAGGCAGCCGGTGGCTTGGCCCGGATTGCCGCGGAGACGGGCATCCCCGTCGCGTTCGGCGTGCTGACGACCAATAGCATGGAACAGGCCGTCGACCGTGCGGGCGGCAAGAGTGGCAACAAAGGCTTCGACGCCGCCATGACGGCTATCGAGATGGCCAATCTTCTACGGAATATCGGCGGCGGATCAAAATGAGCAGCAGGTAACCCCTTGCCGTCCCGACATCGAGACCGAGAACGCGCGATGCAGATTCTGTTCCAGTGGGACATGCGGCATATCCCGGTGGACGACTGCATCCGGCTGTTCAACGAGTCGCTTTCCTCCGAGAGTGAGAAACCGGTAGGACCCCGTGACGACTCTTTCGTCGAGTCCCTGGTGCGAGGGACGGTCGACCGGCAGCCGGCGATCGACGAGATGATCAAGAAACATCTGGAGCACTGGCGGCTGGAGCGCATGGCAACCGTGGATCGCAATATTCTGCGGCTCGCAACGTTCGAGTTGATGCACACCCCGACTCCTCCGGCGGTGGTGATCGATGAGGCGCTGGAACTTGCGCGGCGATTCTCGAATGATGAGGCCGTGCAGTTCGTCAATGGTGTTCTGGACGCCGCGCACAAAGAGATCGCCGCAGCGGTGAATAAGAAATAGAACCGCCCTAAGGACGCGCAGTGCGCCGCGCCGCCGGCTGCAGCATCATGTTCTTGATCAGACGATAGAGATAGTTGGGATGCACGCCAAGCAGACGGGCAGCTTCCTCGTGGTTGTTATTCGCCTGTTCAAATGCGCGCTGCACTACCGCCCGTTTTGCTGCATTGACTGCGTCGTGCAGTAAACCGCATTCTCCGGCCGCCGGAAGTTGCGATTCACTCAGCGTCTCCGGCAGATCCTCCACAAGCAGCGTATTGCTCGATCCCAGCACTACGGCGCGTTCGATGGCGTTCTCCAGCTCGCGAACGTTGCCCGGCCAATCATACGATCGCAGCAGCGTGCGCGCCTCCGGCGCGATTCCCGTAATCTTCCGGCCGCACCTTTCGCCGTAGCGGGCAAGGAAATGCTGTGCGAGCGGCAGAATGTCTTCCGACCGGCTTCGTAGGGCTGGTGTCTGCAGGGTCACAACATTGAGGCGGTAAAAGAGATCCTGCCGGAACGTGCCTCGCTTGACCGCCTCTTCGAGATTGCAGTTGGTCGCCGCAATCAGGCGAAAGTCCAGCGGTATTGACCGCATACCTCCGACCCGCTCTACCTCCCTCTGCTGTAGGACGCGCAGAAGCTTCGCCTGCATCTGTAGCGGCACTTCACCAATTTCATCCAGGAACACGGTACCGCCCTTGGCTGACTCCAGCTTGCCGATTTTTTGCGCGAAAGCCCCGGTGAAGGCGCCTTTTTCGTGTCCGAACAATTCGCTTTCCAGCAGCGTTTCGGGCAACGCGGCGCAACTGATCGCGACAAACGGCTTCACTGCCCGTAGGCTGTTGCGGTGAACGGCGCGCGCGACCAACTCTTTTCCAGTACCGCTTTCCCCAAGTACCAGCACCGTGGTGTCCGACGGGGCAACTCGTGCAATGCGGCGTCGCAACTCGGTCATCAGCGCGCTCTCCCCGAGCAGGTCGGATTCGAGGTTCAAATCCTGTTCGAGCCGCTTGACCTCGCTCTGCAGCCACTCGAGGTGGAATGCGTTCTCGATTGCCACCGATGCAATTTGAGATATGGCGGTGACCAGTTGAAAATCCGCTTCCTCGAAACACGCTTCCCTCTGCAGGTAAATCACGCCGGCGATATTCTCGCGCTGGAACACGGGGACGGCCAGTTCCGTCTCGCCAAATACGGGCGCTTTGGTTTCCAATACGCGATCTACAAGGGAGGGATGCCGGTCCGCGCCATCCTCATATAGAAACAACTCTCCCGCATCGGCCGGCACCAGATCCGAGATCAGAGCGAGAAGATGTTGTTGAAACACGCCGCCGGCCGGTGTGCCTCTCGCCGCATACATCGCACGCGTCGATTGGAGGAGTGTGGAGATGCGCAGAAGGGATCGAACGTGAGCCGCAGCTTCCTCCATTGCTCTATCAGTATAGGTCATCCCGATCTATTTCACCTTTTGGTTATACGATTCCGCCTTTTCCTTCGAAAGCCTCGCCGCTGAAGGCCTAAGTCCTTTCCGCTCAATAGCCCTTTCGTGGCCCCGAATCTGCCATTTACCGGACGTCTTCGGAAGCCTCAGAAAGCTCCGGAAATCAGGAGAAGGAGAAACGAAAATGAAAACCAACGCTATTAGAATCCTGGCACTCGGCGCGGTCTGCGTATATGGGAGCGCTCTCGATGCCCAGAGTCATAACCTTTCCGCTACAATCCCGTTTGCATTTCAGGCCGCTGACAAGGCTTTCCCGGCGGGTAAGTACGTGGTGACCGAGAACGGGATGGCAGGTGTTCCGACGTTAAAGAACGTCAAAACCGGCAATGCTGTCTTCATCGCGGGCGCCAGCCATTCTCTGGACCCGGTACGGCCCGGCAGGTTGGTGTTCCATTGCTACAGCACGGACGGTTGCTTCCTCGCGGAGATCTGGCCGGTGACTGGCTACGGAAGCACGGTTGCCAAGACCAAGGCCGAGAAGGAAATCCTCAAGGGTGACCGCCCGCACGAAATGGCAACCATCTCAATAGGCCTCCACCCGGCCGATTGAAACGCCGCTTAGGGGGAACAGTTCGTTGAGCGCTTGCGGATCCGCGACTACCAGAGAGCGGCGCAACGACTCCCAAACTCGAAGACGCCCGGCCCGGAGACCGCACATCCGGGCCCTTTATGCATTTCATCAAACCATTAGTAACCGGCCCAAGCGTATGGGCGGCCCCGATAGATGAGTTCAGTTATGCCAGTTACAAGACTCGACACCAATCCCGATATAAAGACGTGCGATCGGGCGCCCAGCATAGGAACCGGAGGAATGCTCGGTCGGACCGTCTCGCATTACAAAATACTGAACAAACTTGGCGAGGGGGGCATGGGGGTCGTGTATCAGGCGCTTGACCTCCGGCTAAATCGCTCGGTCGCCCTCAAATTTCTTCATCCCAGCCTGGCCAACTCAAGCGAACGGGTTGCGAGTCTTGAAAAGGAAGCGCTTGCCATCTCCGCTCTCAACCATCCGAGTATCGCCACCATTTATGGAATCGAAGAAGCCGATGAATACAAATTTATCGTCCTGGAGTATCTGCCGGGCGGAACGCTGAAATCCAGAATCGCCGAGTCGCGAGCCAGCGGGATACAGATTCCGTTGGGCGACGCGCTGGCATACGCGATTCAGATCGCCGAAGGGTTAGCGCACGCTCACGAACATGGCATCATTCATCGCGATATCAAGTCGTCTAACATCTTGTTTACGGCGCAAGGCACTATCAAGATCGTCGATTTCAGCCTCGCCAGTTCTCATCAGGACTCTGATACTACCTCCTCTTTACCGGTTGCCGGCACACCCTCCAGCATGTCGCCCGAGCAAGCCCAGGGAAAAGCTCTCGACCACCGCTCAGACATCTTCTCGGTCGGCATTGTCGTGTTCGAGTTACTCACCGGGGAAATGCCTTTCCGGGCAACCAGGAACGCCGTGCTGTTGCAGCAGATTATCTCGGCTCCCGCTCCTCCACTGGGCCGGTTCCGCGTGGGTATCCCAAGGTCGTTAGAGGCTGCCGTCTCCTTGGCGCTTCTAAAGGATCGGGAGATGCGTTACCAGGGCATGACCACGCTTGCGACGGACCTTAAATCCGTACTGAAACAGCTTGATCAACGGCCTCAGGAGGTCGCCGCGTTGGCGACGATTACGATTGCGCCCGTACCTGCCGGAAGAAGCCGGATGATTCGCAAAACAGTTCTGGTTTCGTCGTTATTAGCCGCGTCTTTGCTGGCAGCCTACCTGGGAACCTACGAACTACCCTTCGCCCGCCAGATCGCGATGACCGTCGTCCATTCCATTTTTTCCCCGCGCGAGAGGCGATTGGTCGTACTGAATTTCGTGGATTCAACTAATAGCCCTGAGTTATGTGACGGCCTCATGGATGTGATCAGTAGCAAACTTACCGAGATGGAGCAGTTTCAAGGATCTTTATTAGTCATCTCGCCAAGCGAGGTTCGCAAAGCCGAAGTCCATACTCCGAGTGAGGCGTTGGAGGCGTTCGGCGCCAACCTGGCGATTACCGGAAGCGTGCGGAGGTTGGGAAGCAAAATGGAAATCATCATGAATCTCGTGGACACGGAAACGCTGGGACAACGAGGCTCGTTCCCTATCGAGACCGATTTTCCGCCCCCGCCATCCTTGCAGGACACGATCGTCTCGAAAGTCACCGAGATGCTCGACATAAGTTTGAGCCCCAGCGCTTTCGTGGCACTGCAAGTCGGTAACACCAACGTACCTTCGGCTTATAGTTATTACGTCGCAGGCCGCGGATACCTGCAGCGCGTCGATAACATTGAGTATCTCGGAAAGGCCATCGTCGATTTTCAGAAAGCTATCCAGCTTGACTCCGGGTACGCCCTGGCTTATTCCGGGTTGGCGCAAGCCTGGCTGGACCAGTTCAACTCGAAGAAGGATCCTCGATCCGTGGACGAAGCGGTCAAAAGCGCTTCGCGCGCGGTCGAACTTAACGGTAAACTGGCGGAGGTCCGCGTGACCATGGGCCGGGCGCTTTCCGCCAAGGGCCGATACGAAGAGGCCGAACAGGAGTTTCAGCGAGCCCTCAAAATCGATCCGGTCAATGCGGAAGCCTTCCGCCGTCTCGCGCGTACTTATCAATACATGAACCGGCAAGACGATGCCGAACGAACCTATAAGAAGGCTGTACAACTCCGGCCAAATGATTGGAGAGGCTACCAGTCACTGGGAAATTATTATTTCAACAATTGGAGGGAAGCTGAGGCGGTGCGCTATTATCGCCGTGTGCTCGATCTGACACCGGGCAATTATAACGCTTACAATGATCTGGGTGCCGCATACCTGCGCATGGGCGATTACGCTGCAGCGGTGGTTCAGCTGAATAAGTCAGTGGCGCTGAAGCCGCTCGCCATGAATTATGGCAACCTCGGTGCTGCGTACTCCTTCCAGGGAAGGTTTAAAGACGCGACGCGATGTTACGAGAAAGCCGTGGCTGCCGCAAGCACCAATTCGATCTGGTGGGGTAACCTGGCGGACGCTTATCGCTGGACGCCGGAACTTTCATGGAAAGCTCCTGGAGCTTATCACAAAGCAGTCGTGTTGGGTCAGAATGAACTGAACGCGAACGCGCGGGACAGCAGGTTGCGCTCTCGGCTGGCCCTTTACTTTGCCGGCCTCGGCGATAAGGATTCGGCTACAGGAGAGATCGCGGAAGCTCTTCGCCTCTCGCGGGATGACGGTTATGTCCTGTTTCGAGCCGCCCTCGTCTACGAACAACAGCACAATCGGGTCGCTGCGCGGAACGCGATCCAGGCTGCGCTGCAGGCAGGTTATCCAGCGGAGGAAATTCGGACGGAGCCGATTCTGGAGAACCTGAGGACCGATCCGAAATACCAATCTCTGTTCGGTACAAAAAACAAGTAAAGAACTAGGACAGCCAAACAACAAAAGGAGAAGACAGATGCAAGAGTCAAAACCAAGGTCGTCACCGTATCCTATCTCGATCGCGGTTGATACTAACGGAAACTTCACGTACGGTCCCTCGACGCTCAATGCAAACGCCGGTGACACACTTAGTTGGAGTAGTACTTTCGGCCCGTTTGCCATCTCATTCCTTGAGAAGTCGCCGCTCAATGCGGTCACCCTGAGTTCGGAGCAGGTTTCTCCAGGAAACTACAGCATAGGACCCCAGACAATTCGCGCTTCAGCGCACGGCCACTACAAGTACGGCGTTGCAGTGGCGACCACTGTCGGGACTACCACCACAGTCTCGATCGATTTGGGGTGTGCCGACGTTGTCGTAAGCAATGACGGCGATTGAATCCTCACAGGTTCTCCGGTTGCACGGGTGTGATGCGCAGACAGGTAGACCATAAGAAACGATGGTCTGCCCCGTCTGTCCCACGGAACCTTGCCAATGGCTGATCCTAGGTACCGCGCGCGAATCCTTGTTGATACGACCCGTCCGCCGCCACGCACTACGGCCCCGTAAGACTGTGAGCGGGTCAATGACCCAACTGCCGTAGCCTGGCTGGTAGGTCGGATTGTATTCCTGCACCTCGGACTCGATCGGAAAACCCCGGAGCCCGGTTCTCGCGACTTGCGTGGGGAATATCGCAAGGTTGCTATAACAGAGGCGTGGTCATTGTCGCCGACGATCTGACAGGAGCGTGTGACGCAGCCGCGCCATTTGCCGCGAGGGGAGCGCGATGCCGCGCGTCCGTGTGGAGTAGCTCTTTGCCCTGCGCGGACATAATAACCGTCTCTACAGAAAGCCGGGACGTCGCAGAAGTCGAAATCCGCCGCCGGATGGAGGCCGTAGCCGTAGCCACCGCCGCGGGCCCGCGCAGCATAGTATTCAAGAAAATCGATTCAACCCTGCGAGGGAATGTCCGCGCTGAAATCCTCGCGGCCATGACCGCTTTCAACCGCCGAACCGCAGTCATCACACCGGCTTTTCCGGACATGGGGCGCAGGGTCAGGGATGGCTATCTGTACGTCGAGGACGGGCTGACGGCTGTCACACATGTCGGGGAACTGATCGGAATCGAGGTTCTCGATGCAACCGGGAATGCAGATCTTGACCGGATCGTCGCAGAGAACCTGCTTTTGCCTGAACCGGTTCTATGGGCTGGTTCCGCGGGACTCGCGTCAGCACTGGCCCGCAGGCTTTACGGCGGGCCACAACCGCTGACGCCGCCGGTCATCGATGGCCCTCTGGTGTTCTGCATCGGCTCCGATCATCCCGCGACAGTGGCCCAGGTGCGCGAACTTACCCATCACCAGGTTGTGCCAATATTGCGCGGTCAAACGACCGCAGACCAGATCCGTGGTGCACTGAACGGAGCGGGCGCAATCTTCGTCACCGGAGGCGATACTGCGTCGATGGTCCTATCCGCAATCGGGGCTGACAGCATAGCAATCCAACACGAGGTTGTAACCGGGGTACCCTGGGGAGTGTTGTCGGGCGGTAGCTTCGATGGACTCCCGGTCGTCACCAAGTCCGGAGGCTTCGGAGCGCCCGACACTCTGATTCGAGTCGCTGAGTTTTTTCGAGATGAATAACACCCTTCCAACCATTGCTCTTACTATGGGCGACCCTGCCGGCGTGGGCGCCGAAGTAGTTGTCAAAGCCCTCGCCGATCCGGCTATCGCACCGCTGGCCAACTGGATTGTCTGCGGAGACGCGCGCGTCCTTGCGCTGGCGCAGGAGTGCACCGGAACCCGCTTGCAAGCCGCCGAGGTGCGTGACATTCGCGCGCTCGAAGCCTTTGAGGATTTTGTCTTCGGCAGGCTCTCCGCACAATGTGGCGCGGCCGCCGTCGAATACGTGCGGGTAGCCACCGAGATGTGCAAGTCTGGAGAAGCCGACGCGATGGTGACGGCTCCGTTGAATAAGGAAGCAGTCACTCTTTCCGGACGGCATTTCTCCGGGCACACCGAATACATCGCACAACTGTGCGGATCGTCGGAATCGCGGATGCTGCTGGCATGTGAGCGCCTCGCGACGGTCCACGTTTCCACTCACGTCTCTCTCAGCCAGGCCTGCGCCCTCGAAACTTCACGGATTGCCCGGACTATCGAGTTGGGAAACGAAGCCATGAAACTGCTGGGATTCGAGCAGCCCCGTATCGCGGTCTGCGGTCTCAATCCGCATGCCGGCGAGCACGGTCTGTTCGGCAGCGAGGACGCGCGGTTCATTGAACCGGCGATCCAGGCGATGCGGGCGAAAGGCGTCGATTGCAGCGGGCCCCACGCGGGCGATACCATTTTTCTGCAGGCCGCCCGCGGCGCTTATGACCTGGTGGTCGCGATGTACCATGATCAAGGTCACATTCCGATGAAGCTCATCGATTTCGAAGGCACGGTCAACATCTCGATCGGCATTCCGATCATCCGGACTTCGGTTGATCATGGCACGGCGTTCGATATCGCGGGCAAGAACAAAGTCGATGCCCACAGCATGAAACAGGCGATGCGCATGGCAGCCCGGATGGCGGCAAACCGTAGGGCTCACTAGTAATGGGAACGGTCCGCTGGTCCGCGAACTACAGGAGACCCAAATTTTCAAATGAACAGACTACAACAGGCAATTGAAGAAAACGGCGGCGCACCGATATTGGGCGCCGCGGCTTACCTATACAATCCAGCGTTCTTCGAGATGGCGGCGCTCCTCGGATACCAGGCCGCATGGGTCGAGATGGAGCATACGTTTCACTCTCTCGAACAAGCTGCTGACCTGTGTCGTCTCTCGTCCGCGTTGGGGCTACTCACCATGCTCCGCATTCCGGACCTGCAGCGTGGGACGATCCTGAAGGGCTGCGAATGCGGTCCTGACATCCTTGACCTGCCGATGGTCAACACGCCAGAGATGGTCCGGGAAATGGTCACGCAGGCGAGATTTCCTCCGCAGGGTGTGCGTGGATTCTTCGGCGTGTCGCGCGCCGTGAAGTACGGGATCCCGGGCAAGGTTCCCGAAATCCAGCAAAAACTCAACGAAGAGCTATGCCTGATGATCCAGATCGAGACCCGGGAAGCTGCGGACCGGATCGACGAACTCTGCGAAGTTACCGGACTCGACGCGATCTTTATTGGTCCCGCGGACCTCTCGGCGAGCCTCGGAGTCGCGGGTCAGACCAGCCATCCGCGGGTCCAGGAAACCGCTGCCCGAGTCATCCGGTCGGCGAAGACCCATGGCAAACAGGCTGCGGCTGCTGCTCCTGCCGGAGAAGCGAAATTCTGGATCGAGCAGGGTATCGACCTCTATTTCTGCGTAAACGACGTTTCCTGCATGAAGGCCGGCGCGCAGTCGGCGCTGAGCGAAGTGCGAGCGATGTTGGGACGCTGAACTCGGCGCAATAAAGTTTCGCGATCGTCCTCTTGTGCTAATATTCACAGAAGCGTTTGTAGGCGGAACGTGCATAGAAGGAGGACTATGTCGAAACATGCAATAGCTGTGTGGTTGTTGGCGAGTCTCGCTATCCGGGGCGCTCAAGCGCAGTACGCCAAGCCGCCCCAGGCTTATTCGGCGACCGTAGTGAACGCGATGTTCGGCCCGGATGTGACCATGAAGATCAATCGGGACGGCTCCAAGGGGGTGATCGACAACGTCACCGCAGCGCAGTCGCCGGACGTCAAGGGCTCTCACACACGGAGCTACTACGATCTCGCAACCCATGTGACCTATGGTATGGATCTGAATGACCCGGCGGCGAGTTGCGGTCAGGGGAAGTTTAGCGGCAACTGGGGCGATCCGTTTGAGGATTCGGTTTCGCTGATGGCGGACGTCCTCAAGCAGAATCCTCAACAGACCGGCTCGGAAACGGTCAACGGCTTCGCGACCAGGATTATGGAGGCGGACGCCGGCGCCGGCGTCGGAAAAATCAAGGTCTGGGTCGATACCAGGTACGGACTCATCATCAAGGCGCAAATGGGCCCGAAGACTATCATCGAACTCAAGCAACTCAGTCTGGTAAAGCCGGCGGCATCCCAAATGGCCATACCGGCCGCGTGCGCCGCATTGCCGCCTCCGCCGCTGTCAAAAATCGAACAATTCTCCAAGGATACGGGCACCAGTCCGGCCGATTACATCGACCCGACGACGGCGCCTGCTTCGCCCGATTCCTGCACGGTCCTGCTCCGCATGGTCCACACCGGCACTCTGCAACCCATCGCTTCCGGTTTCAGGATGGCGCTCGACACCACCGCGGACCTGGATCACCCGGCTCATTACGTCGTCGGCGGAGCTACCTTGTTCTCCGGGGGCGGTCTGCACGATGTCACCGCGCAAATGCGGAATGGCGAACTTCGCATCGAGAACGCGCCGCCGGTGTTCTACATTCAGGCCTGGTTCGAGCATGGAGGCCCCGACGGGTTTTTCCGTCGCAGTTGCGTTTCGCCGCAGACAGTGTTGCTGCTGGTGGTGAATCCCGAAAACCTCTCGGACCCTGACTATTGGCTGTGGGTGAAATCCGGCAAGTTCGCGTCGGGGAAATGACCGGACGCCATTAGCGTTACGATGGCAAAGAGATGTTGACGCGTCCCACGTCCCCTGCCCAGCCGATAGTGACTAGCGGGACGGATCTCGCTCCCAATCTGGCGCTGCCCTGGATCGTACGATTGCGCTACGGCATGGTCGTCGGAGAAGCAGGGATCGTGCTGGGAATGTACTACGGCTTTCGTCTTGAACTTCCTCTTCTCTGGGCCTTCGCTCCCCTCGCGTTGGTTCTTGCCAGCAACATTCTGCTCGATCGCATGCGGATCCTGCCGGCTCGCTTCCCGCAGGGGACGCTGGGCGCCGTCTTTTGCCTCGATACTCTCTCGCTGACCGCACTGTTGGGACTCACGGGCGGCCCTATGAATCCATTCAGCCTACTCTATCTGGTGCAAATTACCTTGTCTGCCGTGGTCTTGCGGAAGGCCTGGACCTGGGCTCTCGGCGCCCTGTCCACGGCCTGCTTCGGCTTGCTCTTCTTCTTTCATGTGCCGTCGGCGGCGTTCCAGATCCACCAGCATGAACAAGGCCTGTCGCCGCACCTCGTCGGGATGTGGATCGCTTTCGGTATCGCTGCCGCTCTGATCACGTTCTTTACAGGGAAAATCGCCGACGCTTTGCGAACGCGCGAGAAAGAGGTGCTCATTTTGCAGGATCAGGTGGCGAAGAACGAGAGGCTGGCTTCGCTCGTGACACTGGCGGCGGGCGCCGCCCATGAGTTGGGGACGCCTCTGGCCACCGTTGCGGTGGTAGCTAAGGAACTCGAGCGCTTTGCGGCCATGACGGCGGGCAACGAATCGGTGCTCGAAGATGCGAGACTCATCCGGTCGGAAGTCGAGCGCTGCCGCGGCATCCTGGAACGAATGAGCGCCCAAAGCGCCGAACCGATGGGCGAGACACCGGACAGGGTCCAACTGCGCGACTTCCTTGTCCAGGTCTTCGGGCAATTCCCTGAGTCCCAGCGCTCGTTGCTGAGGATCGAGCTTGCCGATGAGGCGCTAGCCGCAGTCCTGCCCGTGCATGCAACGGCGCAGTCGCTCGGCGCGCTGATCCAGAATGCGTTGGATGCCAATGTCGATCAACATCCGGTCGTGGTCACGGCCATGGGAATCGGGGCTGACCTGCGGATCACGGTTCAAGACCACGGTCACGGTATGCCCGCGAATGTGCTGCGCCGCATCGCCGAGCCGTTCTTTACGACTAAGGATCCCGGCCAGGGTATGGGGCTCGGAACCTTCCTGGTGCGTACGTTTGCGGAGAATCTCAGGGGCCGTGTGTTGTTCGATTCGAGTCCCGGAGAAGGCACCACTGTGACTCTGGAATTGCCGGTACGAGCAGCGGAGCCGAACGCGCATGTTGTCATCTGAGGACCTGCCTTTAGCGCTGGTCGTCGACGACGATGAGGTGTTTCGCAATCGCCTCTGTCGTGCGCTGGCAGAGCGAAATTGGGAGGCCGAAGGCGCGGCTGACGGAGAAGAGGCGCTGAATGTTGCCCGCGAACGCAGCCCTGACCTCGTCCTGGTCGATCTGCGTATGCCCGGGAAGGGAGGCCTGGATGTGGTCCAGGAGCTACGCTCCATCGATTCGTCTATGACGATCATCGTGCTCACCGGATATGGCAGCATCCCGACCGCGATATCGGCGATGAAAAAGGGCGCAGACCACTATCTGAGCAAGCCGGCCGACGCCGAGCAGATTCTGGCGGTTTACGACGCCCTGGGATCTGCGGCCAGCGGCGCGACTGAAGTCCCGGAGACCGTCCCGACTCTGGCCAGAGTGGAATGGGAGCACATGCAGCGCGTGATCTCCGATTGCAATGGCAATATTTCTCTGGCGGCTCGTTTGCTTGGAATCCATCGACGTTCACTCCAACGGAAGCTTGCGAAGTATCCGCCCATACGTTGATTCCGTAGGTGCGACAATTTGCCGCACGACAGCGCCACGTATTTGAGGTTTGATGGATGAGGACATGTGTCGCGCTCATGCAGTAGTTTACTGTTGGTTGATCCTACCCGTTCTCGCTGCTGACACAGGCAGTCTCCGGGGCGTGGTCCACGATCCGCAGCACCGGCCGCTGCCGGGCGCGCAGATTGCGATTCACGGCACCGGTTCAACCTTTGCCAGGACTTTGGTGTCCGACGCCAATGGTGAATTTCAGGTGGACGGCATGGATGCGGGCACCTACACGATCAGGGTTTCCGCGCCGGGTTTCCGGCCGCTCGACAGCGAGGCAACCGTGACCGCGGGTAAAAGTCCTATTCAGCATTTTCTACTTGAACTTGCGGCCCAAAGTACCAGTGTCGAAGTCTCTGACGCCCTCAGCAAACTGAATACACAGGTTTCGACGGTTCAGACCATGGTTTCGCCGCAAGAGATCGCCCAGACGGCCGGTGCAGATCAAAGCAACAGCCTCGCGATGATCACCGATTTCACCCCGGGAGCGTATATGGTACACGACATGCTCCACATGCGGGGCGGTCACCAGGTGAACTGGTTTTTCGACGGCATTCCCGTGATTAATACCAATATTGCGGCCAACGTCGCGCCGCTCATCAATCCCAAGAACGTCGAGGAACTGGAGATCGAGCGCGGCGGCTATTCCGCCGAGTATGGCGATCGGACCTACGGATTCTTCAACGTAGTAACGCCCTCCGGCTTCGAGCGCAACAATGAGATCGATCTCATCGCGTCGGCCGGAAACTTCTATTCGACCGACAACCAGCTCAGTATTGGCGGTCACACTGACCGCTTCGCTTACTACGGCAGCTTTGACGGCAGCCGCTCGGAATTGGGACTGGCGCCGCCCGTCTCGCAAGTGATCCACGATCAGAGTAGCGCTCTCGGCGGATTTGTTTCGTTGCTTTATAATCCCAGTGCCAACGATCAATTCCGCTGGATCGTGTCGGCGCGGGAGGATCACTATCAGATTCCCAATACCCAGGACGATCAGGCCGCGGGAATTCGCGATCTCGATCTCGAACGCGACGATTTAGTAGGCTTTCACTGGATGCACAGCTTCGACGATGGCATCACGCTCTCGGTCGCTCCTTATTACCACTTCAACAGCGCGCATTACGTCGGAGGGCCGCAGGACACTCCGTTCATTCTGAACGACAATGCCCGCTCGAACTACGTTGGCGCCCGCTCCGTTCTGCAGGTGCAGAAGAAGAGGAACAATGTGCGGGCGGGCCTCGAATGGTGGGGCCAGCACGACAACACCTTTTTCGGACTTACGGCCAATCCTGGCGGCACGGTTCTGAATCAGGTAGAGACGCATTGGGCCAACTCGACCGCGCTCTTTCTGGAAGATCACCTTCAGGCCACCTCCTGGCTCGCCTTCGATCTCGGCATCCGGTACACCCACTACCACGGGCTGGTCGATGAGAATGCGGGCGATCCGCGCGTCGGTATGGCCATCCGGATACCACGTCTGAACTGGACGCTGCACGGCTATTACGCGTATTATTACCAGCCGCCACCACTCGACAGCCTCTCCGGTCCGGCGCTCAATTTTGCGGTCTCACAGGGATTCGGCTTCATTCCCCTGCAGGGCGAACGCGACATTCAACACGATATCGGCTTGAGCGTTCCCGTTCGCGGATGGTCGATCGACGTGGATAACTTCCATACCAGCGCACGCAATTTCCTGGACCACGATGTGATTGGCGACTCCGGCATTTTCATTCCGTTGACGGATATCGGCGCGATCATCAGCGGTACTGAGGTCACGCTCCGCTCGCCGCGCCTCTTCCACATGGCGCAGTGGCGAGTCGCCTACTCGAACCAGATCGGGCAAGGAATCGGGCCCATTACGGGAGGTTTGCTGGAATATGCTCCGACGGGAAATTTCCTGCTCGATCACGATCAGCGCAACACCGTGACTTCCGTGCTGTCCTTGAGTTTGCCTGGTCAGATGTGGGCAACGCCTGCGTACCAGTTTGGCTCCGGCTTTCTCAATGGCAACGGCCCCTCCCATCTGCCTCCGCACTCTACCTTCGATCTGTCCATCGGCAAGCATTTTGGAGAGAGAATTACCGTTTCTGCGAACGCGGTGAATATCGCCAACACTCGCTATCTGCTCGATACCAGCAATACCTTTGGCGGGACTCACTACATCAATCCTCGCCAGATCTACGGTGAGTTGAGGTACCGGTTTCACTTTTGAGCATATTCTGCATATCAGCGCAATGGCCGCTGCGAAGCCGATGATCGGGCCGGCCAGCACGAACAAGCCGCTGTTTCTCGCCGGCCAAAGTGCCTCTGCTTTTCCGCGCGCCGCGGGCCTACGGAGGAATTGCCGGCCGAGTCTCAGCGAAGGCTTCCATGACCGGCGACAATATATTCGTGAAATCCTTTCGCAAAGAACTGTGGTTCAACGTCCCGGGGCGCCGGGCCTTCATCAACATCACCTCACAGGTGGAAGACTGTCTGCGTGAGAGCGGCGTCAAGGAGGGTCTGGTGCTGGTCAATGCCATGCATATCACCGCCTCGGTATTCATCAATGACAATGAGAAGGGCCTGCACTCCGATTACGATAAGTGGCTTGAGAAACTCGCGCCGCACGAGCCTGTCTCGCAGTACCTGCACAACCGGACCGGCGAAGACAATGCCGACGCGCACATGAAGCGTCAGGTGATGGGCCGCGAAGTAGTAGTCGCCATCACTGATGGCAAACTCGACTTCGGACCCTGGGAGCAGATCTTCTATGGCGAGTTCGATGGCGGCCGCCGGAAGCGCGTGCTGATTAAAATTATCGGAGAGTAAATGACCGACCCTATACTCAAATGGGCGGAGGCTCACCAACGCCTGATCATCGCGCAGATTCGTGAGTTTGTGGAATGCGAGTCGCCCAGTGGCGACGCCGCGGCGTTGCGTACGTTCGGCGATCTGGTGGCGTCTTCGCTTAAAGGCCACGCGCGCATACGCTTCAACGGACATCTGCTTGCCGAGTTGTCGCTGCCCGGCCGCAAGAAATCCGGACAAGTGCTGGTGCTCGGACATCTCGATACGGTGTGGCCCATCGGTACACTGCAGTCGATGCCGTTCCGGCAGAAAGACGGCCGGCTGTGGGGCCCTGGCGTGCTCGATATGAAATCGGGCATCGCGTTCTTTCTCGCGGCGGTCGGTGCCTTGCGCGAGCTCGACATCCCGGTCAGTAGCCGCGTCTTGCTGCAATTGAATTCGGACGAGGAGACCGGCAGCCATACGTCTCGTGCGCTCACCGAGAAGAACGCCCGAACGCGCGATCGCGTCCTGGTCCTGGAACCCGGCACCGGGCTGACCGGCAAACTCAAGACTGCGCGCAAAGGCGTGGGCGATTATCGCGTCACGGTGCGAGGCAAAGCGGCGCATTCCGGCATCGACTTCGCCGCGGGCGCGAGCGCGGTGGTGGAACTGGCGCGTCAGATCCAGCGCATCGCTGAGTTCAGCCGGGTAGAACGCGGGATCACCGTCAATCCTGGCGTCATCAGCGGAGGCACCCGCTCAAACGTGGTTGCGGCCGAAGCTATGGCGCATGTCGACGTACGCATTCCGCGGCTGCGCGACGCGGCTCCGCTCGACCGGAAGTTCCAGTTGCTGCGGGCGGTGGATAAGCGTTGCTCGGTGGAAGTTACAGGAGCCATCAACCGTCCTCCGATGGAGCGCACGCCGGGCACGGTGAAGCTTTTTGAAACAGCCCGGCGGCTGGCTCGCGAAGTCGGAGTGGAACTCGAGGAGTCCTCAACCGGTGGAGGCTCGGATGGCAACTTCACGTCCGCATTGGGGGTCCCGACGCTGGACGGATTGGGTGGAGTCGGCGAGGGAGCGCACGCCAGTCACGAAAGCATCCTCATCGATCGGATTGCGGATCGGGTGGCTTTGCTGGCGAAGTTGCTGAGCGCAGCGGCGGATCGGCGCTGAGCAGCATTTCCTGGAATACTACTCGCCCAAAATCCGGCTGGCAACGATCGTGGATCCGTCCGCCACGCCGTTCAGCGTACGGGTGCGGATGAGTGCCTCGAAATAGGGTAATTCGCCGTCCCTGCGTCCCGCGCTGATGCGGCGGACCAGTGCACGGAACAGCGCTGGATTGTCGAGAATTTCCAGCGCAGCCTCGGGCGCTGCCATGGATGTGCCCTGCAGGATCAGGACATTGCTTTGGCGGTCTACATTGGGCAGGAAAGCGATCCCGCCATAGATCACGCGCGACAGTGCGTCGAGGGCGCTCGGCTGGTACTCCGCCTCTTCGCCGGGCCGCGGTATGCGATTCAAGATGTAGACTTTGTGCCCCGCGCGCTGGTATTCGAACCGGAAGTTCAGTTTGCTCTCGAACAACCAGTCCCACGGATTGGACTGCTTGCTTCCCAGCAGGATCAGATTGCCTGCGCCCACTTCTCGCATCGTCAGGTCTCTGGCGAACCGAACCACCGTGCGAGTGGACTGAGCCTGCTTCACGGCGAGCAATCGTGCAACACTGGTGACGTTCTCGAATCCCGTATAGTGCCGCTGGGCGATGTTCGGAAACAGGCGCTCCAGACCGGATACCGCATTGAGCTGAGCAACCAGGTTGAGATAATCGGAGCCGAGGTACTCGTCTAGCGAGATCGTGCGGCCGGACGCCTCCTGCACCATGGAGTATACGTAATCCGCGGCTACGATCGTCGTCGGCCGGTGCGTGTCAAACAACTGGGGCCAGAGAGCAACCTCGGGTTCGCGCGCCGGCTGCCGAAGGCGTTGCCGCAGCAGCAATACGGCCGACAGAAGCACGATCACGGCGAGGACGGAAATCCAGAACCTCCGCGAGAGCTTCGGTCGTGGAGCGTGTGGTAGGGGCGTGGATGGCTCGGCGACCGCGACTGGGTCCGCCGTCCTGGCAGCGAAATGGGGCAGGTACGAGCCTTTCGGAATGGTGAGGACCACCGGCTCCTCGTGCCCCGGCCCGGACTCGAAGTACTCACCCAGTTTGATGCGCAGAAAACGAGCTTGTGAGCGGACAATGTTGTCCTCGCCGGCATTGTAGGCCGGCGGCTTGCCGAATACGTGGACACCAATTTGTTGCTCGGTCACCTGTTCGGCATGGTCCAGCAGTGCGCATCGCGTCACATACTGCAGAAAAGTCTTCAGCCGGGCGGACCGCGCAAACTGCGGACTCAGAAGGATTCTCTGGACCAACTGCCAGCGGGGATCGCCGTCCAACCTGGACGGTATGTCAGCGACACATAACTGCTTCTCCAAGGCTTTTCACCTCTTTCACGGTGAAAACCACCGTGAAAACACTTATCGAGACTCTAATTTACGGATACTCTATCACATAAAGCCCCGCCTGTTTGCCGAGATGATGAACCGTCGCCAATTCGTTGCATCCAGTGGCATAGTTCTGGCTGTTTCGGCTGCCAGTCGCGGCACGAGCCGGCGCGACCTGCCGTTCCGGCAGATCCATCTCGATTTTCATACCGGCGGACTCATCCCGGATGTAGGCGCCGAGTTCGATCCCCGCGAGTTTGTCGCAGTCCTCCAGCGGGCGCGGGTGAACTCCATCAATGTATTCGCCAAATGCATGCACGGCTACGCGTATTACGACACCCAAATTGCCGTGCGGCATCCTGGGTTAAAACGCGATTTGCTCGGCGAGATGCTGGAAGCACTACGGCCGGCGGGTATCGCGGCAAATTATTACTACTGTCTGACTTGGGATGCGCTCGCGGCGAAGCGGCATCCGGAGTGGCGGATACTCGACCGCAGCGGCAAACCGGTTATCTTTGGCGGGCGGAATTCCGGCGTCGAGTGGCAGCAGGTCTGTCTCAATTCTCCCTACCTCGACCAGATAGTGCGCGAAAACGAGGAGATCCTCACTCGCTATCGCGGCGATGGCAGTTGGTTCGACATCGCGTGGACCCCGCCGGACGGCTGTTTCTGCCTGTGGTGCCGTGAGGAGCGGGAGCGAGCCGGATTATCCGATACCGGCGCCGATATTAAGCGGCACAACAAGATCGTCGCTAAGCGGATGGAGCGGCGCCTTACTGAACTCGTTCATCGTCATTGGAATGAAGCATTGGTTTTCTATAATAGCCGGACAGTGTTGGGAATTCGCGACGAATTGGTCAATTATAGCCATATTGAAATCGAATCGCTGCCGACCGGCGGGTGGGGCTATAGCCACTTGCAGCAGCGTGTCCGGCACATGCGGACGCTGGGTAAGCAACTAGTCGGGATGGACGGCCGGTTTCATAAGTCTTGGGGCGATTTTGGGGGCCTGAAGAATCAGGCGGCGCTCGATTACGAGTGCTTGAGCTTTCTCGCCAACGGCGCGCACTGTTGCGTGGGCGATCAGTTGCATCCGCGTGGCCGGCTGGACGCCATTACGTACCAGCGCATTGCCGCTACTTACGCGAAGGTCGAAGCGCTTGAGCCCTACGTCCGTGGGGCGCGCGCGGTCACGGACATCGGCGTCATCTCGGCGGCGGTAAATACGCCCGAAACCACTTCAGGAATCCCGCTTGCCGATACAGGTTTTACCAACATGCTGGTGGAGCTGCATCAGCAGTTCGATGTCCTCGATCTGGAGAACCGCTTCGAGGACTACCGTCTTCTGATTCTGCCCGACCAGATTGAGCCGACACCTCCCTTGCTGGAGGCATTGAACCGATACCTGGCCAGTGGCGGCGCGCTGATCGCCAGCCACCGGAGTCTGCTCGACCCGCGGAAGGGCGACTTTGCGCTGCCGGAACTGGGAGTGAAGTTCTTAGGAGAGTCGCGCTATCGGGACGAGTTCTTCTATCCGGTTCAAGGCGCCCTGCCGGACCTCGCCGATTACGCCTATTTCCTGTACCAGCGTGGGGTGAGTATCGAGGCAATGACGGGGACTAAGATCTTAGCCACTTACGGGCACCCGTACTTCGATCGATCTCCCGAGCACTACAGTTCTCACGTGCAGACGCCCGTGGACCGGCGCACGGAGGAGCCGTTCGTGGTTATGCGCGGGCGGACGGCATACATCGCAAACCCGTTCTTCTCGTCGTACGCGGCGGACGGTTACGGAATTTACAAGCAGGTCGTTGCGGCACTGATCCGCAACCTGCTTCCGAACCCGGTGCTGAGGACCGGGAACTTACCTTCGACGGCGCAAGCGACCGTGATGGAGCAGCCGGACAGCGGCAAACGTTTCGTGGTTCACCTGCTGCACTACCCGCTGACACGGCGTGCTCCGAATTTGGACATCATCGAGGAGCCGGGACTGCTGAAAGATGTTCATCTGCAACTGCGCACGCCGGTCAATCCGCGACTGATACGGCTGGCGTCTGACGGCGGGCGGCTTCCATTTCGGTATGAAAACGGATATGCGGCGTTTTCTGTGCCGTTCGTGGAAGGACACCAGGCTATTGTGATCGAGATATGAAAATGAGGAGAGTGCTATGAGGATCAGGGTCGGTTTAGCTGTCGTTGCGCTTTTTACGCTATGGGCGTTCAACGCGACGGCCCAGATTAACTCAGGGATGATCACCGGAGTGGTGACTGACCCTCAAAAAGCGGTTGTGCCCAATGCGAAGGTCGCGGTCGTCGAGGACGCCACTCACTACTCCTACTACGCCGCCACCAACAACAACGGCGAGTACACGGTACCGTATCTGAAAGCCGGCTCTTACTCCGTGACAGTCACCGCCGTGGGATTTCCGGCCTTTCGTGTGGATGGAGTCAACGTGGTCACGGAAGGCACGGCTCGCGCCGATATCGAATTACGGCTTGCCGCTACCTCGGCTCAAATCACGGTGATCGCGACCGCTGACCAGATGCAGAGCGAATCCACCACGGTGGAGAGCGCGGTGAGTTCGCACGTCATCGACGCGGTTCCTAACGCGACGCAGAACCCGCTGTATTACGCCACGCTGCTGGAAGGCGTGGTCGGACGCACGGAGTTGAGTGAGTCGATGACGCCGCAATCCTTCGGGATAGGCTATGACGGCCGCAGAACTCAGTCGGCGATCAACGTGGGTGGCGCCACAGCGTTCGGCGCGGCGATTCAGCTCGATGGCTTGAGCGTGACGAGCGGCGCATGGAACGAGGCCGCAGTGCTGCCCAACAGCGACAGCCTCCAGGAAGTTCGCGCGGTGACCAACAACTATACTGCCGAATTCGGACGCGGTATGGGGGCGATCCAAATGGCAACCAAGAGCGGCACCAACCAGTTCCACGGGAGCGCTTACTACCGGGTGCGGAATGAGGATTTCAACGCCAACAGTTTCTACAACAACACCAATGGCATCGCGCGCGCGCAATTCCGCGTAAACGACTTTGGCGGCACCATCGGCGGGCCCATCATCAAGGACAAACTGTTTGTCTTTACCAGCTACGAACTGCTGCTGCATGACGACACGCCGCAGTGGACCCTGACCGTGCCGACTGCAGCGCAGCGCGCCGGCGACTTCAGTCAGACCGTAATCTCAGGGACCAACGGAGCGGCCACGCCGGTCACCATCTGGGATCCGAACAACATCGTCGGGAACCCATCGACCAACGTGTATCAGCGTGCGCCCTATCCTAACAATGTCATCCCAAATCCCAGTCCCTACGCGCTGAAGATCATGAGCATCTATCCGCTGCCGAACCAACCGGCCACGAACCTATTTGGCGCGAACAACTTTTTCACTCAGGGACAGCGGACGTTCGATCGCTCCAGCAACAATAGCCGGATGGATTACCACCACGGCCGGCAGTCCATTTACATGAGCGGCGGAGTATCCATCGGCAACGTCACTACGCCCAGCCCCTATACCGGCACCAATAGCCAGTTTTATCTGGCGCCGACGGCGGTGAACGGAATTTCCAGCGGCGGGTCGGGATCGGCGCGCTACGATTCCGACGACAACCCTTACGTGCAGTTTGGCGATACGGTGATCCTCAGCCCGACGGTCATACTGGACATTCGCGCCGGTGTCAACCGCATTCACACCAACTATCTGTCGAACATCGCCACCAACTTCACCGCTGCAGATTACGCCTCTTATGGGATTCCGGGAAGCGTGCAGGCGGTGATGGCCTATCCCGGTTCAGCGCCGGACTTTCAATCTCCGGGAACCTTTTCGAACCCGGCATTCACGCAGAACAACAACAAGCACGAGCGGCAGACCAACAGCCAGGTAAATGGCAGCATCACCAAGATCCAAGGAAAATGGACGCTAAAAAGCGGTGCGGAGTACCGGGTATACCAGGGCAATTACACGGACTATCAGGAATCCGCGACCCAGTATCAATCGACGCCTAATGCCTTCACCACCGAATACGTCACCAATGCGGGCGCCTCGGTCAACAACAATACGATCGCGCAGCAGGGTTTTGCGGGAGCTTCGATTCTGGCGGGAGGCGGAGGCTGGTCTGTGAACACGACACAGAATACGCGGCCTGCGCTCACCTCAAAGTATTTCGGGATTTACACTCAGAACGACTGGCACGCCACGTCGCGGCTGACTGTGAATCTGGGCTTGCGGTGGGAATTGCAGCCAGGTCCGACGGACCGTTACGATCGCTCACAAGTGCTGGATCTGGCCGAGACCAATGCGTGGGGCACGCTCGGACAGGTAGTCTTCCCGGGGCAACCCGGAAGCGGGCTTCCCCGAAATCTTTGGAAAACCACGTACACGAATGCCGGGCCGCGCCTCGGGGCGGCATATCGCATCAGCGAGAAGACAGTGGTCCGGGGCGGCTTCGGAGTCTCCTACGGCGCGAACAATACCGGCTGGTATGACGGGCCGTTCGCATACAACATGGGCGCTTTCGCGGCAGGAACCCAGATCCTGCCTTACGGGACCAATCCGAACGGAACAATGGTAAATTTCTGGAATCCGGCGGCGACCGTGATCATCCCGGCCGTAGGCGCGAATTCCGCCGCTCCGCAACTGTACGGGGCGGGTGGCACATTCTTCAATGCGCAGCAGGAGGTTCCTCCACGCGCTGAGATGTGGAATCTCTTCATCGAACACCAGCTATCCCGCACCTGGATGATCTCGGTTGGATACACAGGCACTCGCGGCACCAATCTTTTGCAGGCGCGCTATCCGCTGCAAACCACGCAAAGCGTTCCGGCGAGCGTGCTGGCCTCCTGCCGCTCGGCCTACATCTCTTCGAACGGCAACAACCCATGTTCAGCCAGCGTGCAGAACCCCCTGCAGCCGGCCACGGGGAATCTGCTTCCATTCGTGGGAACACTTGGCCAGCGAACCGTTCCCGAACTGGATACTTACTATCCTTACCTGGCGCTGTTGGGGGATGTGATGGAGAAGAATAATGGATGGTCGAGCTATAACGCGCTCAACCTCCGTGCCCGGCATTCCTTTTCGAGCGGATTCCTATTGGACGTGCATTACACCTGGTCCAAAGCGATCGATACTACTTATACCGAGTTACAAGACGAGCAGGGCTTTTCCGATACTGTAGGCGGCAACGGGAATGGCGCGAGCAACGGTGTCATCGATATCCTGAACCCGCAAAACAATAAGAAATTGTCCTATGGGGATGTGCCTAACCGGGTGGTTGCCATTCTGACTTATGAACTGCCGTTTGGCACGGGCGGGAAATTCGCACTCAACAACCGTGCGGCGCGAGCTGCGCTGAGCGGATGGCAGATCGGCTCGGTGTTCACCTGGCAGCAGGGTTTTCCGCTCTCTGCCACGGGCGCCAATGGAGGGTCGATGGATAGCCGTCCGAATCGGAATCCGAACGAGCCGCTGGTCTTGCCGAGCAACCTGCAAGGCTGGTATAACGGCAAGACCACGATCACTCTTCCGGATGGACGGCAATATACGCCGTGCAATCAATGCTATTTGAAGTACAACCCGGATGCGTTCACGGGGCAGATCCTGACCGAGGCCAACGGCACTAATCAAACTGACCTCTATTGGATGGGAAACGCGGCGATCGACTACGGCCAGATGCGCGGGCCGGGACGAAACAATTTTGACATTTCACTATCGCGCGACTTCCGCATCGTGGAAAAGTACACGGTCTCGTTTCACGCCAATGTGACCAACGCACTCAACCACACGCAGTTTCTGCCCGGCTCGTACAATATGGCCCTGGGCAGCATTCAGACGACCGCTATTCCGGCGCAAGGGCTCGCGGCGGGCTTGGGACAATCGGCGGCCACCTATGGCAGTCATAGCCTGTTGACTTTTGATCCGCGCCAGATGATTCTCGAGATGCGCTTCCGGTTCTGATGCAAGCTACAATCTTGTATGCATTCCGAATCGCTACGCATCGCGGATCAATTGCGGCGGGCGTTTACCGGGGACGCCTGGCATGGGCCTCCCTTACGTGAGCTGCTGGACGGCGTCACGGCTGAGCAGGCACATTCTCGCACCCTCGCTTCAGCGCACAGCATTTGGGAATTAGTCTTGCACATCGATGTTTGGGCTTCGGCGGCCTTCGATGCCATCCGGGGAGTTCCCATGCCCAGGCTCTACGGCACCGCGAAGGATTGGCCTCCGGTTGAGGATGGCGGCGAGCAGGCGTGGACTCGCGCGACGGAGCAACTGTTCGAGACCGGCGAGCGGCTGGCGAAGGAGTTAGAGGATTTTGACGACCGTCGTCTCACAGAGATCGTGCCGGGCCGGGACTACGACTACTATCACCTGTTTCATGGGATTGTGCAGCACTCTCTATATCACGGCGGCCAGATTGCGATGCTGAAGAGAGCGTAATCGTGCGTCGGCGGGCCAGCCAGAGGAGGCCGGCGAGGATGAGTAGAGGTGGAATGAGGAGCACCAGGATGCCGTGGTTCAGGACTCTGGAGCGCTCCAGTTGTTGCGCAGCCGCGGTCCGGAAACACATTACGCATTGGGCGAAGTAGAGCATCAGAGCGTAGTGCTGCGCAGACTGAAGTCCGGCCCGGCAGCGACTTCCTCCTCCGGAATCGTGTCGCCTTCGCCTGGCGCCAGGAACAGATTCATTTCGAGGCCGTGCTGCCGGGTGTACAGATCGTAATACCGGCCGCGAGCCTCGTACAATTCCTGGTGCGTTCCGCGCTCGACGATCAACCCGTCTTCGACTACCAGGATCTGATCGGCGCGCCGGATGGTGGACAAGCGGTGCGCAATCACGAAGGTGGTGCGGCCGCGCATCAGGAACGAGAGCCCTTCCTGGATCAGCGCCTCGGACTCCGAGTCGAGGCTCGAGGTAGCTTCGTCGAGAATGAGAATGCGCGGATCGGCGAGAATGGCGCGCGCAATGGAGACGCGCTGGCGCTGGCCGCCCGACAGTTTGACACCGCGCTCGCCGACCACCGTCTGGTACTGCTCAGTGAACTTTTCGGTAAACTCGTCGACGCGCGCAATGCGGCAGGCGCGCATGATCTCTTCTTCGGTCGCATCCGGGCGCGAGAAGGCGATGTTCTCCCGAATGGTTCCGTCGAAGAGGAAGGTCTCTTGCAGCACTACGCCGAGTTGCGTGCGATAGGAGTCCAACCGCACTTTGGAGAGATCCACGTTATCCACTCTCAGCCTTCCGCTGTCGGGCTTGTAGAAGGCCGAGATCAGTCCGATGATGGTCGACTTGCCCGAGCCCGAGGAGCCGACCAGCGCGGTGACCGTACCGGGGCGGGACGCGAAAGAGATGCCGTGCAGCACTGGCTTTCCAGCTTCGTAAGAGAAGACTACGTTATCGAATTCGACATCGCCGCGAACTTCCCGCAGCGAGATGGTGCGGTCGGGATCCTCGTCTTCGGGCCGCTCCCTGAGAACCTCCCGGGTCCGTTCGAGGCCGGCGAAGGCTTCCGAAATCTGAGTTCCGATCTGCACCACGCCGATCACGGGAGCGATGAGAAAGGCCAAAAAGGCCGTGAAAGTCATGAGCCCGCCCAGCGTCAAAGTGCCGGCGGCAATCTGGCGCGTCCCGATATACATCACGGTGGCGCCGACGATGCCCATCAGCACGGTCGCCGACAAGGTCATCACCGACATCGCGGTTAACGACTTCATGACGTTTTCGAGCAGGCGTCCGACACCCTTGGCGAACACAGTGGCTTCGCGCGCTTCTCCGTGATAGCCTTTGACGACGCGGACGCCACCCAGAGATTCGGTGAGCCGTCCGGTGACCTCGGCAGTGATTTTGCCGCGCTCGCGGAAGATCGGCCGGATGGTCTTGAATGCCTTGCTCAAAACGAACGCGAAGACCAGCACGACCGCCCCGGCGATGCCGGTCATAAGAGGGCTGATGCGCAAGAGGACAAACAGGGAGATGACGGCCGTGATCAGGCCTCCGGCAAACTCGACCAGGCCCGTGCCGACCAGGTTGCGCACTCCCTCGACATCGCTCATAATGCGCGACACCAGGACGCCAGTCTTGTTGGCGTCGTAATAGGCCACCGGCAGGCGGCCCACATGCGTCTGCACCTTTTGGCGCAGTTCAGCGATCAGCCGTTGTGCGGCCTTTGATAGAAGCTGTGTGAGGGTGAACGAACTGGAGCCCTGGATCATCGTGGCCAGCAGGACTGCCAGGATCAAGGGCGTCAATTTCTCGAGATGATGCTTGCCGATGATGTCGTCAATCAGGAACTTGGTTGACATGGGCAGCACCAGTCCACTCACACGATTGACCACCATCAACACCAGGCCGATGGCCAGGATTTTCCGCCTGGGGCGGAGCAGTGCCCACACGTCCGGCCACAGTTCACGAAAATTGACCGAGCGCACCGGCTTCTTGTCACCCATACCATTGTGAGATGCAGCACGCCGACCCGAAGGTTCGCCGCGCCAGGAATGGGAGAAGTTGCGCACTAACCGTCAGTTTACCGCCGCTAGCCAATAGCCTGGCCGCGTTTGAGCCCTCGCTCTCGGGTAGTCGACCGTAACGTGTAACTGATGGAACCCCCCTTGAAGCAGGGTTTCTTTTTTGGGGCTGTAGGTCAGGAGGTACTGGCTATGAATCTGCGTGCCGATCTTGGCGATGGCATCTTCCAGGCCACTTTGCTTCATAAAGGAGAACTTCTCGCCACCTGTCCCCTGCGTAAACACCTCGATCGGATTGCGTTTGAAGATGGCTTTGGCGTCGGTGTAGATTTCCTGCAGGACCGGCATAAGTTCTGCACTGTTGCCGCGTCCGGTCACCTGGTTGACCTGGGTCGGTGTGTTGGCGCCCATGGGAAAGTTATAGGCCTCCGGAGGCAGCGGGTCGGGACGAGGCGGCTCCGGTTGCTCAGTCAGGCGCCGGGCGATCTGGTTGATGTCAACGGCGTAAAGCGAAACGTTGGAAAGCTGCAAGGCGATCAGCGTCTCACGGCCGTGAGCATAGCTGCCTTTGTCCCGCTGCTCGCTGATCAGCAAGATGATCCGCCGGCGGCTTCCGCTCCGGTCGTGGTGACGCAACATCAGAATGGCGCTATCCACCGCGTCTACCATGCGGGCCGACGTACTGCCGCTGGTGATCTTGGAGATGGAGTCCTTCAGCTTCTGCGGGTCGTTAGTGAAATCCTGGACGGTACGAATATTGTGGTCGAAGGCGATCACGGCGGCGTCGCCGGAGTCGCCGGTGACCAGCGGCTCGATCATCGAGCCAATCTTATGGATCTGTTTGAGGATGGCATCGTCGCGATAACTGGCCTCGATGGCAATCACGACCGAGATCGGCTCGTATTCCGTGTCGATGTGTATATCCTGCTCCACCCCGTTGTCGAACAGGTGGAACTGGGAGGGCTGGAGGTTATCCATCAGGTTGCCGTCTTTGTCGAACACCGTTACCGGGGCCATGATGTTGTGCACCTGGATCCTGATCGGCTCCCCGGCCGGGGAAATCTCGGCTTCCGGTTCCGGAGCAGTGGCCGGTGCGCCGTTTGCATCCGATTTCGCAGCGAGCGTGCCGGGAGCCACCCTATCCTTGGCAAGTGTGCCCGGAGCGGCAAGTGTTCCCGGGGCCGGCCTGGGTTGACTAGGTGCGTCCGGTATGACCGGTACTTGCGCCAGCCCGATTCCTACGATCACGCAGAGAATCGCCGCGGCGAGGATCGTCGCGACTCTGCCAGAATTGCGTACCATCTGTTATACCTCTCGATGTCACCTGAGCACGTCAGGGTCCGGATGTGCAGTATCGCCTTGTAACAACTGGATCGCATGCGGCACCAACTCCACGATAGCATCCAGCGACTGGATTGCGCCCACGGGTGACCCTGGTAAATTGATGATCAAGACCCGTTCGCGGTTTCCGGCAAGTGACCGGGAAAGCAGCGACTTGGGCGTGAATTTCAGCCCTTCGGCGCGCATGCGTTCGCCGAAGCCGGGGATCTCCCGGTCGATGACGTCACGGGTGGCCTCCGGCGTCACATCCCGCAAGGCGACTCCGGTACCGCCCGAAGTGAAGATTACGTCGACTTCGCCACTGTCAGCCAGACGAAGGAGTTCGTCACGGATCTGTTCCCGTTCGTCGGGCACGACGTGGCGGCAGACGATCTGGAAGCCGAGTTCCCGGAGCCTGGCTTCGACGGCGGGGCCGGACATGTCGGCCCGGGTTCCGGCAAATGTCGAATCGCTGACAGTGACAATGGCGGCGCGGATCAGCATGGGGTTGGCCCGGCAGAAGGGCTGCTGCGCAGCCGAACAGACCACAAAAAACGATGGTCTGTCCTACGGGACAGACTGGCCGCCAGCGGCCGAGGCAGGCGAAACCGCCTGCCCCACCATCGCAAACATTTCACACAAGGGGGGTTCATGATCTTCGGTAGTCTCCACTTTTGCCGCCGGTCTTTTCCAACAGATAGATTTCCCGAATCTCGATCGACTTGTCGAGGGCCTTCATCATGTCATAGACGGTTAGCGCGGCCACCGAGGCTGCGGTGAGAGCTTCCATCTCGACGCCGGTCTCAGCAGTAGTCGACGCGGTCGCGACAATCCGCACTCCATCGGGTTCGAGCAACGCCTCGACATCCACGTGGGAAATCGGGAGCGGATGACAGAGGGGAATCAGCTCAGACGTCTTTTTGGCAGCCATGATTCCGGCGATGCGGGCGATTTGCAGCGGGTCGCCTTTGGGATTATCCGGAAGCTGCGCCAGCACGTCCGGCCGGACCGCGACGAAGGCATGCGCGCGGGCTGTCCGCTTGGTGGCCTGTTTGCCTGACACATCCACCATGCGAGGACTGCCCGCGGCGTCGAAGTGAGAGAGTTTGCTCATTTGAGAAATACCTGGATCAGATCGCCGGCCACCCATGACTCGCGCTTGGCATCGGCCACGAAGTAACCGTTTCCGCGGCAAAAGGACACGATATCGGCTGAACCTTTCCATGCCAGGGGGGTGACTTCGCCGCATTCGATTTTAGCGGGCAGGAAGCGCGTGAGGCCGGGGCGATGCCTGAAGTCCTGGGTGAGCCTCGCCAGCATGAGGGGCCGGGGCGAGGCCTTGCATCCGCAGAGCAGATCCAACCCGGAGCGCGCAAACAACTCGAATGTGACCATGGTTGAAACAGGATTGCCGGGCAGTCCGAAGAAAAACTTGCCGCGCGCCTTGCCGAACACCAGAGGTGCGCCCGGTTGAATGGCGACGCGGTCGAAATAGAACTCAGCTCCGAGGTCGCGGAGAGCCTCTTCCACGACATCGTACTTGCCGGTGGAGACGCCGCCGGAAATGATGAGGAGGTCGGCGGCCAGTCCACGTTCGAGCAGGGCGCGCGTATCCGCCGCGCGATCGCGAGCCACGGGTAGCAAAACGGCGCCAGCACCCGCCTGGGTCACCTGGGCGGCGAGTGAATACAGGTTGGAGTTGCGGATCTGGCAGTCGAGGGGCTGTTCTTCAACACTCACCAGTTCGTCACCGGTACTGAGAATGGCAACCTGGAGCCGGCGATAAACATTTACCGTGGCGCATCCGACCGTGGCCAGCAGCGCCACTTCACCAAAACCGATGCGCTTGCCGGGTTCGAGAACCACCGCTCCGGCTTTGGCTTCGATGCCGCGCGGAGTAATGTTCTCACCGGGCTTCACCACGCGCTCCACTTCGATGACGTCCTCTTTGCGAGAGACATGCTCCAACATGACGACCGCGTCGGCGCCTTTGGGAATGGGCGCGCCAGTCATAATTTCGACGGCTTCGACCCACTCTACGGTACCCGAAAAGCTTTCGCCGGCGCGCACCTGGCCGACTACACTGACGCGTCCGGGAAGGTCGGCTGAGCGGACGGCGTAGCCATCGCGCATGGACCGGTCGAAAGCAGGCAGGTCGCGATCGGCACACGCGGGATCCGCCAGTACACGTCCGGCGGCTTCGGTCAGCGGGACCAGTTCCACAGGAGGGAGGATGCGGCCTTGCGACACTTCACGCAGGACTGAGGATCGGGCTTCCTGAAAACTGAGCACGGGCACGAAGCCATTCTCGCACTGTACGGGACAGCGGATGGGGGCTCCTGGCGAGGAACCGCGGGACCCGGCGAGTGGCGCGGGCAGTACCCGATCGAGACCTACGCGATGCGGCGTGCCGGTTGCATAAAGAAGACCTAAAGTGGCTTCATTTGTGCAAATTTTATTTGCGATGTCGCGTTTACTCGAAGCTGCGGCCGGGTAGGGGGAAGGTGGTTTGGAGGGAGTACTGCTTGAATTCGCCCTTAATGCGGCGGATTTCCGCAGGTCCAGCAGATTGCGGAGCGCGCGGCTAAAGTTCAGGACCTCAGTAGCTTCGTAGCGCGACAGGACAGCGAAGCCGCGGACTGTCAAAAGGCTAATGAAGGCGTCGAGGGTCCGGGTGAACGCGTCTGCCGGGGGTTGGGACTCGCAGGCTTCGGTAAGCATGCGGTATTCGGTGGCGCGGAGGCAGCGCAGGCGCCATTTGGCTGCCACCATCCGGTCCACGCAGGCGCGTTCGGGGAGGTTGAGCGGTTGAAAGCGAGAGAGGTAGTCCTGGAGGATCTGGTCGAACTCCTGGCGCGATTCGTCGTCCGGGATCATCAGGCTGCGGCTGCGACAACCGTGGCGGAGCGCGTTTTGGGCGGACCGGCGCTTGCCAGCCACCGGTTGAGAGGGCCGCATTGGCTCTCGAACTGATTAATCGGCGAAAAGACACGCAAATTCCTCCTGATTTCAGGATAATTGGGAGGGTGTGGCGTGCGATTGAGGCGTGTTGATAATAAGGGAGATATAGGCAAAAGAGCGCGAAGCATTGGACCGCGAATGCACGCGAATGAAGAGTTGCGAGGCAGAATTTTAGGAAATCGCAAGTTGGAATGGGCTTTCGGGACTGATTTTCGGGATCGTGGAAGCGTTGATTTCGCCCGCTTGCGGTTGTTCGTCCCGAAAGTTGCCCAATTTTGAGACAAGCGGCCGGCAAGTCTCCGGTAACCCCACATATCATTCCTTATGGCTCGTCCGCCCGAGGGGTTGGCGATGAATCAACAGCGTAGACTGTAATTGGGTTGTTTGTCAGAATGCGCCGTCTACTCATCATTATATTTGTCGCGTTTTCCCTTCGAGCCAGTTGGGAACGCCGAGTAATGACTCCCAAAGAAGAGCGTACCGATGCTTCCGAAGAGGCGCGTCCGCTGTCCTATTTTGTTGACTATCCAATGCTACGCTTCGACGATTTTGACTTTTGTGCGCCATGCAGTGGAGACGAAGTATTGTCTTGTTCGAATTCGTCATTCATGCGGCGGATTTTCTGCAGGTGCGCGAAAAATATTGGGCCGGGAATGCGGGCGAGTACAGAATTGGCAGACGCCGGACGCAGGCCAAAGGCCTGGCCAAAGGCCTACTCGGTATAGCGGCAAGCTGAAATATAACAATGATACTGGTCTCTCCTAAGGATTTATCGGGTCTGCGTTTTCGCGTGCTCACACGCGCGGTTCCCTTGCCGCTCCCATGGCGCGAATCCCTATCGAAGCCCCGTATCGAGCCTCAACTCCCGCAAAAGATCTGTGTAGCGTGAGTCGGCCCGAATGTCGTCGAACCTTGGATCGACCTTCATCGATACCAGTTCGTACGAGCGCGATTGATAGGCGCTTTGCAGCCACTCAAAACAGGCATCATGGTCGCGTAATCCCGCGTAGACCAACGCGAAATCGAACGGAGAAACGTAGCGTTTCGCGGCGAGATCATTCAAGCGGCGTAGTATCGACGCGGCATCCTCGTTGCGGCCCCAAATTCCATACGCGTGTCCCATGGCGCCCAGCAGCCTGGGAGAATCGGGTGAAAGTTCCAATCCCTTCTCGAGAGCGCTCACCGCCTCGGCATGCCGCGCCAACGCCTCCAGCACCAGGCCCTTCGCCCAATACGCGCCGCAAAACGCCGGATCGAGCCCGCTAGTGCGATTGCATTGCTCCAGCGCGCGTTCGTAGCGGCGGGCATTGTACAGAATGACCGCGATGTCGCGCTTGATGCTGACTGAGACAGGGTCGAGTTCCTCCGCCTTGTAGATTTCGGTCAACGCGGCGTCGAGCCAGCCGTGCGGCGTCAAATAAGTGATCGCGTACCAGTGATGGACGGTCGCATAGTCGGGATTGAGCGTCATCGCGTGCTGGTATTCCGAGCAGGCGCCGCTCCAATCCCACGCGTAGGTCGCCCGAACGTGGCCCAGTGCGGTGTGGGCTTCGGCCAGGGTAGGGTCGATTTCCACCGCTCGCAGCGCCGCTTCCATCGCCTTGGCCTTCACATTCTTCGCGGGCAGCACGCCGTAGTTGCCGAGCAGGGAATACGAATCGGCCAGGCCCGAGTAGGCGGGGGCGTAGCGGGTGTCGTGCGCGATGGCCTGCTCGAAAAACTCAATGCCCTTCTTCAGACTGGCTTCGGAACGCTGGCTCCAGTAGTATCGGCCCTTGAGATAGAGATTGTAGGCGTCCAGGTTCTCGGTGTAGCGGCGAATGAGATGTTTGCTTTGGCCCTCCGCCAGTTGGATCTTGAGCTTTTCGACGATGGCTTGCGAAATCTCATCCTGGACGGAGAAGATGTCTTTCAGCTCTCGGTCGTAAGTCTCGGACCACAAATAGGAGCCGTCAGACGTGCGTAAGAGTTGGACGGTGACGCGGATGCGCTCCGCAGCTTTGCGCACGCTTCCGGCCAGGACCGTGCCGACTTTGAGCTGGTCGGCAATTTCCGGGATGTCATGAGTCTTGCCGCGCAACCGCGAGGCGGATCTCCAGGCGACCACGCGGAGCCCCGTGATCTTTGTCAGAGCGTTGATCAGTTCCTCCGTGATGCCGTCGCAGAAGTACTCCTGGTCCCGATTTGGGCTGTGATCCGAGAAGGGCAGGACTGCGATGGAACTGCGGCTCTGGTCACGCTTCTCTACGGAGATCAGCGAGGTGGACTGCAGGGCCGAGCTGGAAGCCGCCTCGAATCGTGGAACGTAGCTTCCTTTGGGCAGGTCGATCACCAATGGGTCGCGGCTGCCTTCGGTATCGTAATATTGCTTCAGGCGCGTGCGGAGACGACCTGCTTCCACGCGCACGATAGGATCGAACCGCGGGTCGAAAGAAGCGCGCTTGTCGAAGACGGAGATGCCCACGCTGTATTCCTTGAGCTGATCCGCCTGTCCTTGCGCGGCCCGTTGGACTGCATAGCGGAGGAAGCGGCGCAATCGCTCGGAATTCATGAAGAGCGAGCTCGACAGGATGCGCTCCAGTTGCGCCTGAATCAGTTGCTCCGAAATGCCAAAAGAACCAGGGATTTCCACAGGCTGACCCCAAGCACGACGTGGCTGCGCGTACCCATTCGGCATAAATCTAGGCGAGATATAGGATCTACAGTAACACCCTTGCAAGGGCGTAGCAAGCGGGGTCGGGCGGCGTAGTGCTGTGCCTTCAAAGGCTTACCAGCCGTTGCCGGTTTGTGATGCAAATCACGGTTACCGTAACGTAACGTGGCTCGGCGGCCAGGCGATGTTACGATCCTAACGAGTCAAATCCACGCTGAGGTAAATCGAAGCCATGACGCTCAACCGTACACTGCTGCCCGGCCTCGCTCTTGCACTTTTGCTCGCGACAAACTCGTGGACGCAATTGTCCACCACCGCTCAGATAAAAGGAACCGTGGAAGACAGTTCCCAGGCGCTGGTACCCGGCGCAACCGTCGTCGCGCACAATAATGCCACTCAGTCCGATTCGACCGCGCACAGCAACGCTGACGGCACGTTCATTCTCACCGGACTCGAAGTCGGGACTTACACCGTGACCGTGACCAAGCCAGGCTTCGAGACGTTCCGTGTGTCGGACCTCGTCCTCCACCCCGCGACCGTCGCCTCTATCGACGCCAAGCTGACGCCCGGGTCGGTTGGCACGCAAGTCAATGTTGTCGCCAACGCGGCTGAAGTCCAGACCACCACCGCCGAGGTGGCCGGTCTCGTCTCGGAAACGCAGATCGGTACACTTCCCTTGAACGGCCGCAATTACCAGGCGCTCGCGGCATTGATGCCGGGCGTGGTGAATTCCAGTGCCGGATCGGCTTTGGGCACCGGCGGATACACCACCTCGAACACCCTGTTCGTGAATGGGCTGGCAACCAGCACCACCTTCTATGCGCTGGACGGCGTCTGGAACGAAAATACGGGCAACATGACTCAGACCGCCATCACACCCAACCCGGATTCTCTCTCCGAGGTCCGCGTCCTCCAGGATAATTACAGCGCGAAATACAGCCTGATGGGAAACTCCGTGGTGATGTTGCAAACCAAGAGCGGCAGCTCGTCGTTCCATGGAGGAGCGTTCGAATATTTCCGTAACAACGACCTGAATGCCCGGAACTTTTTCAGCCTCTCCGTGCCGACGCTCAAGCAGAACATCTGGGGTTATACGCTGGGCGGCCCGGTTCTGATTCCGCACTACCACGGGACGCAGAAAACTTTCTTCTTTGTCACCGAACAATGGGTCGACTCGCATACCGCTTCCGTATTGACTGGCGCGACGCCCACTTCCGACCAGCGCAACGGCGCCTTCACCACGGCGATCAAGGATCCCACTACCGGCCAGAATTTCCCTCAGAACTCCGCCGGCGAATATCAAATCCCCGCCAGCCGGCTCAATCCCAACTCGCTCGCACTTCTTAGTGCCATTTACCCGCAACCGAACAACCCCGCCAACGGGTTCCTGAACTACATCAACCAGACCCCCTCCGTCCTGACGCAGAGGGACGACCAGATCAAGGTCGACCACAATTTCAGTCAGAAATACTGGCTCACTGGAGAGTATTTCGACGAAAGCCAGCTCTCGCTCCTCAGTTCGGTCCCCGACGACGGCTCCCCTTTTCCGACCAGTCGTCGCCACGACAACACCTGGGACCAGGTCGCCCAACTCCATTTCACCGCCGTGGTCTCGCCGTCGATGGTGAACAGCGCGACGCTCGCCATGAACCGCGCATTTTATAGCCATACGATTCAGGGCTTGCAGGATGTGAGCCAGATCCCCGGATTTCAGGCGACTCTGCCCTATAATGGCGCGCTGTCGACCCGCATCCCTCTGTTGACTTTTTCGCAAGGATATCCCACCGAAGGCATTCCCAATAACCTGCCTCGCAACGCCGATGACCTGGATGACTCGTTCACGGACGACTGGAGCTGGCTGCTGGGCAAACATTTCATCCAGGCCGGGATCACCATAGTGTCCGAGACCAAACGGCAGATCCCCACTACGGCCTCGCAGGGAAACTGGACCTTTACCGGGACCTTTACCGGCAATGCGATGGCGGATTTTCTCCTGGGCGACTCGGCGTCATTCAGTCAGATCAGCACCACCATTCGTCCTTATATTCACGGACATATCGTTTCTCCCTATGTCGAAGATCGAATTCAATTGTCGCGGCACTGGACCGTGACGCTCGGGACGCGCATCAGCTTTATGCCGCTGCCGCATCCTCAGACCGGCTTTGAAGCCAATTTCGATCCGGCCGCGTACAACATAGCCAACGCGCCCATTGTCAATACCAACGGCACCATCACACCCACGCCGAACTACAATCCCGGCAACGGCATGCTCATCAACGGGGTGAACGGCGTCCCGGATAACTGGTCCACCAATCACCAATGGTATTGGGCTCCGATGGCAGGCTTTGCCTGGGACGTCTTCGGCGACGGGAAAACCTCCCTTCGAGGCGGCTATGGGCTGACGTACTCGCGCATCTTCACCGGGCAGGATTGTGCCTACAATTGCGCGGTCAATCCTCCCATTATTCAGTCCGTCAACCTGGTGAATCCATCGTTCCCCAGCCCCGGCGGTTCCGGGACCGTGAAACTGAGCGCGCCCACGATATCTGCCGCGGATATGAACATCCAGGCCACGCAGGCGCAAACTTTCAGCCTGAGCCTGGAACACCAGTTCCGGGGCAACTGGACAGTTTCCCTGGCCGGCGCCGGCACCCTGGCCCGCCATCTGCCCGCAACCTGGAACTATAATCAGCCGCTTCCGGATGCGCCGTACAATTTCAATCCGATTATCAATACCGGGAGCGTCTTTCAATACATCTATAGTCCCTTTTACGGCTATGGTGCTATCAACGATTTGTCCACTTTTGTGAATTCACACTGGACCGCGCTCGAGTTCAGTGCGCGGCACCCGGTCGGACACAATCTTTTCCTGTCGCTTAACTACACCTGGTCGCACGGACTCTCGGATTCGTCCACCATCAATTACTACAATCCCCGCGAGTATTACGGAAACACCAGTCTGAACGTGGCGCAGATGTTCACCGTGAGCGCGGTCTACAGCCTACCCTGGCTCCTCAACGCGCATGGATGGAAGGGGAGCGTACTGGGCGGGTGGCAGCTGTCCGTCATCACCACTGCCCATTCGGGATATTCCCTGTCGCCCGGCTTGAGCGTTCCGAGCCAGGGATTGGGCGCGCGGCCCAACGTGAATGCCGGCTCGACCCTCACGGGCCCGAAGACGGTGGCCCAGTGGTTCAACAAGCTGGCCTTCACCGCGCCCGCGGCCGGGTATTTCGGCAATGCCGGGACCGGAACCATCTACGGACCGGGCATGCTCAACTTCGACGTAACATTGTATAAGAACTTCAAGATTACCGAAAATCAAAAAATCGAATTCCGTGCCGAGCTTTTCAATATCTTCAATCACCCGAACTTTACCAGCGTCTCCACGACATTCGGCTCGGGCAGTTACGGCCAGGTCACGGCTGCGGCTGATCCGCGCATCGCGGAACTTGTCCTTCGCTACCAGTTCTGAGCCAACTTTGAGAAGGATATGCAGTCCATAGCCATACGGGAAGTCCGCGTATCGTTCGAAGACTACGCCTATCGCGCCCCCATGAAGTTTCGGGCTACGGTGGTCGACCGGGTCACGCTATTGAATGTCGAGGTATGTGTGGAGACATCCGCCGGCGTCCGCGCTGTCGGATTCGGGTCCATGCCACTCGGCAACGTCTGGTCGTTTCCCTCCGCCGTTCTCAGTTTCGACGAGACCTTGGACGCCATGAAGCGGCTGGCCCTCGACATCGGCCGGGTCACCGAATCACATCCAGGCCGCGGCCATCCCATCGAGATCAATCACCTGCTTGAGCCGCTCTATCTCCAGGCCGCAGCTGCCATCGTGCTGCGGGAACCGGTCCCCAAGCTCTGCGCCCTGGTCGTCGCCAGTGCCTTCGACGCTGCCATCCATGATGCCTACGGGAAGGCGTTCGACATCGATTGCTACCAGACTTACGGCCCGGACCACATGCAGTGCGACTTGAGCCGCTACCTGGACGAATCGTTTCGCGGCGAATACCTCGACCGCTACATCTCCGCGCGACCGGCCGATTCACTGTCTGTCTATCACCTGGTCGGCGCGCTCGATCCGCTCGTTGCCGCTGACGTGACGTCGCCCCTCCACGACGGCTTGCCGGAGACCCTCGAGGATTGGGTGCGGGCCGAAGGTGTAAACCACATCAAGATCAAGCTCGACGGCAACAACCTGGCATGGGACGTCGATCGCGTCCTGGCCGTGGATCGCGTGCTGAGCGCCATCGATAGCCACGCCGATTGGCGCTACTCCCTCGATTTCAACGAGCGCTGCCCCGATGCCCAATACGTCCTCGATTGTTTTGCGCGCATCCGCGAGGCGACGCCTGAAGCCTTCCGCAGAATCCAGTATGTGGAACAGCCGGCACATCGCAATCTGAACGCACCGGATTCCCCCGACATGCACGCCGTGGCCCGGCTGAAGCCGGTCGTAATCGACGAGTCGCTGGTGGATTATGAGAGTCTACTGCGTGCCCGTGAGCTGGGATACTCGGGCGTCGCCTTGAAAGCCTGCAAAGGCCAGAGCAACGCGCTCTTGATGGCCGCAGCCGCCAAGAAATTCGGCATGTTCTTGTGTGTTCAGGACCTGACCTGTCCGGGCGCATCGCTATTACACTCCGTCGGACTTGCGGCTCACATTCCGCCGATTTCCGCCGTGGAGAGCAACGGACGGCAATACGTGCCCGTGGCCAATGAACCGTGGAAATCGTCTTTCCCCGGAATATTTGAAATCGCAGGTGGCAGGATGCAGACCGGGTCGCTCACCGGACCAGGGCTTGGAATCGTGCCGCCCAAAGTGAGGAGCATTCATGCATGACGATGTTCTGGCCGGCGCGACCGTCGCCGGGCCAAACGGGCAAAGCCGCGCGCCGGGCCGTCTACGCCTTTCGGTCGCGGCGCGCAACTTCGGTGACGTCCCCATTGCGACGAGCCTGGAGCGCGTCGCCCAGGCGGGCTTTGACACCTGCGACAATTTTGATTGGCGCAACCCGCAAGAGTTCGGCCAGTTCCGGAAATATCTAAAGCAATTCGGGCTCGGCGCCGGAGTCCTGGTGGTGAATAAGAAACCCGACGTTAACGCGCTGGGCTGCAGCCTGGTTTCGCCGGAGAATCGCGAGGGATTCCTCCATGAGCTTCGATTATGTATCGACGCAGCTCACGCGGTGGCATGCACCCGTCTGGAGGTGCTCAGCGGCAACACCGTACCTGGTGTGTCGCTCGCGAACCAGATGGACAGTTGCGTCGCCACACTGGAAGCCGCTGCCCCGCTGCTCGCCGCTAACGGCATGACCGCGGTGGTGGAGTTGTTGAACTCCAACGTAGACCATCCCGGCTATTTCCTGGATCGCGTGGACACTGCGGTTCAACTGATCCGCCGCATCGCCGATCCCAGCATCCGGCTTCTGCTCGACATCTATCACGTACAGGTGATGCAGGGCAACCTGATCCGCACCATTCGCGACACTTTCGATTGCGTGGGACAGTATCATTTTGCGGACGTGCCCGGCCGCCACGAGCCCGGCACTGGTGAGATCAACTTCCGCAATGTATTCAAGGCGATCTACGATCTCAATTACGATGGCTACGTTACGGCCGAATACCACCCGACGGACTTTACGTTTCGGGATCTGGTAGCTGTGCGTGAGCTGGCAACATTCTAGAGGCTTGGAGAAAATCAATGGATTTAAGTAAACTTTCGAGGCGGGCGCTGGTTCAGTCGGCGGCGCTCGTACCTTTTGCGGCGGTTCGTGGAACCGCGGCCAACTCGGCCCTCAAGGTGGGCCTGATCGGCTCGGGCGGACGCGGCACTTACGACGCCGGTTTGCTGGTCCACAACACCACTGCGCAACTTACGGCCATCTGCGATATCTTCGACGACCGGCTGGAGTCCGCGGCCCAGCACATCCCCGCCCCCAACGCGAAGCGTTACAAAGATCTCAACGAACTGCTCGCCAGCGATGTGGATGCGGTGATCATCGCTACTCCTGTCTTTCTCCATCCGGAACATCTCGAGGCTGCCATCAAGGCGAAGAAACACATCTATATCGAAAAGCCCGCCGGTCTCGATGTCGCCGGCTGCAAACGCGTCATGAAAGCCGCGGACTCGGCGGACCGCAGTCTGAACATCACTTTCGGCTTCCAGCAGCGCTACGGCCAGGGCTATCTGAAGGCCAAGCAACTGCTCGACTCCGGAGCCATCGGACCCATTCGCATGGCCCATGCCCATTGGATCAAGGGCGCGATTACAGGCAATGAAGTTCCTGGGCCACCCCCCGCCAATTACGAAGAGAAAATCCGCCAGTGGCACGTCTGGCGCGACACCTTCGGGGATATCATTGTCGAGACCTATGTCCATGGAATCGACGTGTTGAACTGGTTTGTCGGCGGACATCCTAGTGCCGCTTTTGGCACCGGCGGACGGACCGTGGAGAAGCGGGGTGACATCGGCGATCACGTCGACGTCACTTTTACTTATCCCAACCGCGTCCAGGCAGTGCTCACGGGCGCCCAGCTTACCCCCTTGTTTTACCGGTCTGTCAACGAGCAGTTCTTTGGTTCCAACTCCGTCATTGAAACAGCGCGCGAATATTGGATTCATTACCGCGGCAAAGCCGATACCGTAACGGAAAAATCTCCGCGGGAGATAACCATCGATTCGCTCGAAGCTTTTGTGAAGAGAGTCTCCGAAGGCAAGCCGGAGAACGTTGCGGTGCGCGGAGCCGAGAGCACCCTCACCGCGATCATGGGCCGGATGGCGATCGATCAGAAACGCGAGATTACGTGGGACGAAATGATGCGAGGCTAGCCATGAGACGAAGAATGGTGATTCGAACGATCGTATGTTTTACCGCCGCGCTGGCACTTTATGCCGCGGCCTACGCAGCCGGGGGAAACGCCCCGGCCAACCGCCTCACGTCACAGGAAAAGAAGGACGGCTACGTCCTGATGTTCAACGGCAAGAACCTCGATGGCTGGGATGGCGATCCGGCGTTGTGGTCCGTCCACGATGGCGCAATCGTCGGATCGAGCGACAATCATCCCTTCAAAGTGAATACCTTCCTCATTTACAAGGGTACTTACAAGAACTTCATTTTGAAGGGCGACATCAAGCTGCGTAACCATAACAGCGGGATTCAGTTTCGTAGCGAACAGTTGCCCGGTCCCGGGTGGATGGTGAAAGGACTGCAAGCCGATGCGTCCGAGGTCGGTCCCGAGAAATCCGCCTGGGGCAACTTGTATGAAGAGCGTGAGCGCGGCCGCAACGTCATGAAGACCCCCGACCAGGGCTGGCTGATTGGTAAGGATCTGGTCCACCACCAGGATTGGAACTCCTACGAGATCCTTGCCGATGGCGACCATATCCGCCTGACGTTCAACGGCAAAGTGACCATCGACATGCACGACAGCAATGCCTTGAGCGGGATCATCGCCCTGCAGATGCACGCTGGCGAGCCGATGCGCGTGGAGTTTCGTAATTTAAAGTTGAAGGTGCTTCCGTGATTCGTTGTTTCTTTTTCGTACTCGCAACTGTCCTGGCCACGCTTGCAGCCGGCTCGATAACGGCCGGCCAGTGGCCTATGTTTGGAGGCAACCCGCAGCGGGATGGTTGGGCGCGGGATGAAACCACGCTGACCCGCGACAACGTGAAATCCATGAAGCTGGTATGGAAGCTCCACGTGAACAGCCAGTTGAGAGAGATGAATTCCCTGACCGCGCCAGTGGTTGCGGAAAACGTCTTGACGGCGCAGGGTCACAAGGATATCGTCGTCGTGGCCGGCGCCTCCGACACGCTTGACGCGATCGATATCGACACCGGCAAAGTTCTCTGGCACAAACAATTCACGCCCGAGGGTACACCCAAACAGAAGGCTCGCTGGCTCTGCCCCAACGCGCTGAACTCCACTCCGGTCATCCAGTTCGGCGGCATCTCCCCGCGTGACCGCACTGTGCTGACCATCGCGAGCGATGGTAAACTTCATGCGCTGAACATCGTCAATGGCGAGGACCGCATGGCGCCGGTCGCCTTCGTCCCGGAGTTCTCCAAGAATTGGAGCCTGAACCTGGTCAATGGGATTCTCTACACCGCAACCTCGCAAGGCTGCAACGGCGCGAAATCCGGTGTCTACGCGATGGACATGAAGGACCCGAAACACGCCGTATCTTTCTTCCAGTCCGATACCGCGGGTGGCGGAATCTGGGGACGCGCGGGCGTAGCTGCCGGACGGGACGGAACCATCTACGCGGAAACGGGAGACGGCGCCTTCGACCCGGCTGCCGGAAAATACGGTGACTCCTTTCTGGCGCTCTCACCCGGAGATTTGAAATTGAAGGATTACTATGCTCCGTCAAATTTTGCCTGGCTCAACCGGAAGGATCTGGACCTGGGATGCCTGAGTCCGGTCGTCTTCCACTACAAGAACTGGGACCTGATTGCCGGCGGCGGTAAGGAAGGACGTCTGGTTCTACTCGACGCGAAATCGATGGGCGGAACGACTCATGCCGAAGCACTCTTCCGCAGCCCCATTTATTCCAACGAAGATCTTTACTCCGCCGGCCGCGGCTTCTGGGGCTCGCTCACCACTTGGGAAGACGCGCATGGAACCCGCTGGCTCTACGCGCCCGGCTGGGGGCCGGTGCATTCGAAAGCCCCCGCGTTTCCGCTGACCAATGGCCCTGCTCCCGAAGGTGGGCTGATGGCCTTCAAAGTCGAGGAGAAGGAAAGTAAGCCCATCCTGACGCCTGCCTGGATTTCGCGCAACATGAACGTTCCCGAACCCGCCATAGTGGCTAACGGAGTCGTCTACCTGGTCTCCAGCGGCGAGAACACGCTCCAGGCCGATAGTGAAGGCCGCCTCATGGACTCGCAACAGCGCATAAAAACCTCACCGGGACACGCCATTCTCTATGCGTTGGATGCCGAAACCGGCAAAGAACTCTATAACAGCGGCGATGCGATGCCCGCCATCGCCCATTTCAGCGGCATCGCCATCTCCAACGGCCGCATCTTCGTAACGACTCTAGACTCCAACCTGTATTCGTTCGGTTTGGATGAACAGTAACGTCGCCACTCACTTACTGAGCCGTGACCGTCAGGGAGCGGTTGCCTGACCTGTCAATTTGCAAATTACCTGGCATCAAACTTTGCACGCAAAATCGAGAGGCTGCCGTTTGTTGCACAAACGACCCTTTCCGCAACGTCGCGACGCCGGCCATCGCGAGGCTCTTTCTGAAAGCCGACGATCCATCCAATGGTCCGGGGAGGAACTATCCGCCGATTGCTAATGAGAAGGGATTTATTTCGCGACAGGAGTAGCGTGGGCGCCGCCTAACCGGCGATATCGCGACGTCCAGCTTTGGAAACTAAGAAAGCCTTTAATATCAACAACATAGACTCGGTTCGGGTGCATCAAACACACTGGAGTTTTTGAAGTTATTTGAAACAGTTCTTAATGGAGTGGAAATGTAGTGCAAGATTTCGAATGAACTGGAACGTCGTCGCGCCGATTGCTTCAGCGCGGAACTAGAGCGGTCAAGAGCGGCCTGCCAGACGATTTCAGAGTACATTGTGGACACTTGGACGCAAAGCGCGATGGCGCGGGACAACTGCATCTGATGTACGCCATACTTGGAACAGGTATGACGGTCGCCCGCATCGAAATCCCCGCGGCTGAAATCGCCGGTTTGTGCCGGCGCAGCGGCATTCGGAAGATCGCTCTGTTTGGTTCCATTCTCACTGATCGCTTTTCGGCCTCCAGCGACATCGATATATTAGTTGAGTTCCAGCCGCGCAAGACAGTCGGGTTCTTTCGTTTGGCGGACATCGAAAACGAGCTTAGCCGGTTGCTGGGAGGTCGCAGAGTCGACCTGCGGACGCCGATGGATCTGAGCCGCCACTTTCGCGAAGAAGTCGTTCGGGACGCACTGGTTCTCTATGCCGACTCCTGACGTCGTTCGACTGCGGCATATGCATGAGGCGGTTACGCTGGCATTGAAGATTTCGGAAGGCCGCAATCGACCAGACTAATCCGGTGATCCGATGTTGGCCTTGGCTCTGACCCGCTGCCTTGAAATCCTCGGGGAGGCTGCGTCCAAGCTCAGCAGTGAAGTGCGCCTCCAATTCCCGAACATCCCGTACTCGAATATGGTTTCGATGCGGAATCGCCTGATCCACGCATACTTCGACGTAGACCTCGATGTCGTATGGGCGACTGTTTCCGAAGACCTCCCACCGCTTCTGCAATTTCTCGAGTCTGCATTGGCTCAAATCGACCGTTGATCTCTCTACTGCCGGGCAACCAGTACTGTGACCGGTCCACTTAAAGAAGAATCCCTTCCTCGTATCGCCGCTCGAAAAGCGGCGACGACCGCAAGGTTCAAAATCGGTCCGCTACTGCGTTCTCGTAAACTCGTCGGAAGCGGACTCACGGGACTGATGCAGCACCAGGGATATAATTACGTCTTCCAGACCGCGATACCGGGAGAACATCCGATGATGAAACTGAAGGCATTTGAAATTGGTGCGGCGTTAGCCGCCGTAGCATTGACCGGCTCTGTGGCTTTCGCACAGAACGCAACGGCTACCGCCAATCCGGCAACTTGCCCCGCGGAAGGATTTACCGGCGGCTTCACCCGCGGCTGTCCGCAAAAACAATTTGCCAATCCCGCCGACATCTCTGCCATGATGGCCGCGCTGCCGGACAAGCCCTACGCCACGCCTCAGAGCTTGCGCCGCGTGCTGGTCCTCTGCCGGGCCGTCGGTTGGGTGCACACTTCCATCCCCCTGTCAGCGAAGATGGTTGAATACCTGGGCGACAAGACCGGCGCCTGGATGACGACCATCACCTACGACGCGGCCGCCATCACGCCTGAAAACCTGAAGCAATATGACGCCATCTTCCTTGCCAGCACCACCGGCGAATTTCTGGATGACCCCAACGACAAAGCCGCCACGGACCTTCGCCGGCGCGCGCTCCTTGACTTTGTCAAAGGCGGCAAGGGTTTGGCCGGCATCCACGCCGCCACCGACAGCTACCATACCAGTAGTCGTGCCGATAGCGGTGCGCCAACCGGCACATGGCCCGAGTTCAACGAAATGATCGGCGGGTTCTTCAAATTCCACTGGACCTACCCGACCCTGATCCCGGTGAAGGTCGACGACCCCCACAGTCCCCTGACTGCCATGTTCCCGTCCCGTGGCTTCGAGATCGTAGACGAGACCTACACGTTTGCGCAAGACTCCTTCAGCCGGAAGCGGGTACATGTTCTCACCAGCATCAACTACGCCAAGATGAGCGCGGAAGACAAGGCCAAAGAGCCCGCAGCCACCAGGCGCACTGACGGCGACTACGCCTTGAGCTACATTCAGCGCGTGGGCAATGGCCGGGTGTTCTATGAGGCACACGGTCACGATGAGAGGGTGTACTTCATGCGGCCCTTTGTCGCTCATATGCTGGCGGGGATTCAATACGCTCTCGGCGACCTGCAGGCCGATGACAGCCCCAGTGCAAAATGAGGTGAGGCTCTCTGAGAACGATAGTCGTCACCTCTCTTCCGACCTCTACGATATACGCCCGATGAGGGTAAAATGATAAATGGCAGAGAGAAAGCAGTGAAGACCTTTGACGAATTTGTCGCAGCACCCAAAGGCGAAGGTCTTTTTGAAATGGCGAACATCTCACCCAAACGTACAGGTCTGCCGTTCGTGGTGTGGATTTCACCGCAAGCGGGTGCTCCGCATGATGTTCGCGTGAAAGTGTCTCGGGATCCAAGAGTCCATAGTTCAGAATTGGTGTCAGTGGCGATCAGGCCGGATGTTCATGTCGTTGGCGGAAAACTGAACGCCGACGACTTGGCTCTTCTCCAAAAATGGGTCGATCTGAACCGCGATGTGATTGTAAGATATTGGGACGGCGATATCGAGTATACGGAAGACGCCATCGCTGCCCTGAGACCCATTCGCTAACCGTTGGGCCGACGTTCGACCTCGAACCCCAGTCACATCACCTTTTCTCAATAGAACCAACAACTTAACCCCTCCACATCCCGCCCCCCCACTTTACTATGAAGGTGAAAGAGCGTAAATCGCGCTCTTATCACACATTAGGAACATGAATTATGGCCACACCCAGTCAAATTGCAGCCAATATAGCGAATTCTAAAAAGAGTACGGGACCCAAAACGGACGCGGGCAAGGCCAAGTCCTCCCTCAACCACCTCTCTCACGGCTTCGCCTCCAGCACCGCCAAACTCATCGCCGGCGAAGATCCCGCGGGACTGAAGGCCCTCCTCGACGATCTCCTCAGCCAATACCAACCCGCCAATCCGACCGAGCAGATCCCCGTCGAAAAAATGGCCCAGAACCAGTGGCTCGGCCAGCGCGCCTTCCGCCTCCAAAGCGATGTACTCCCCATGCGTATCCATAGCGTGATGACCATCCGACCTCGGCCTCTTCATCCGCTACCAGACCGCCGCCGACCGCGCTTTCCACAAGGCCCACGCCGAGCTGGTAAAGGCGCAAAAAGAAAGGGAAAAGTCCGAGATTGGCTTCGAACCGCAAAACGCCGTCCAGCCCGCCGCCTCACCCGCTGAACACAGAACTGAGCCAGATTTCCCGGCCGCACCACCCTCTTCCATCGCTGCGGATGCGCAACCGGAGACAAAAATCACTCCTGATCTTCCTGGACTTCTCAAAAACGCCGCCTGAAGCGCCTTTTTGACGTCGAACCCTGCCGCTTTCCAACCCGCTGCACCCGTAGTGTGTCCGTGTGGAGTAGGCCTTTGGCCTGCGCCGGTCCGCACCCGCATCCTGGCGCCAATCCCGCCCCGAGGTACCCTTAAACTTGAGTGGACTCTCCCCAGACCATCCTGGTATCGGCCGGCGAAGCCTCAGGCGATCGTTACGCCGCTCTCCTCGTTGACGAACTGCGGCGTCGCCATCCGGACGCGCAATTCTTCGGCTGCGCCGGTGCCCGCCTCCGCGACGCCGGGGTCGAACCGATCGTTCGGGGCGAGAGCCTCTCGGTTGTTGGACTGGTTGAAGTAATTCACCACATCCCCCGGATTTATAAAGAGTTCCGCCGGTTGATTGAAGCCGCCAGCCGGCGCCGGCCGCAACTCGCGATCCTGACTGACTCGCCGGACTTCCACTTCCGCGTCGCGGCCAAACTCCGCAAGCTGGGTGTACCGGTTGTCTACCTCGTCGCGCCCCAAGTCTGGGCTTGGCGCCAGGGACGTACCAAAGTCATGCGTCGCATCATCGATCGCCTGCTCTGCATCTTCCCCTTCGAGGAGGAGTTCTTCCGCACCCGGGGCGTGGCCGCGTCATATATAGGACATCCGCTGGCCGGGCGTGTCAAGCCTTCACTCTCGAAATCCGAGTTTTTCCGGAAACACAGTCTGCCCATTGACCGTCCATTGTTAGCGATACTCCCTGGCAGCAGACAGGGCGAGGCGGCGAGGCATCTGCCCGTCTTGATGGAGGTCGCCCGGCGTCTCCACCTGGAGTCCGGGGCGACTTGTATACTGCCGGCGTCGGCAACCACCGGCGTCGGGTTTTTCCGGCAGCGAATCGGTGACGCGCCGGTCAAGGTGATCGAAGGGGAATCCTGGGACGCGATGGCTCACTCGAATGTGGCGCTGGCGGCGAGCGGTACGGTAACCGTGGAGGGTGCGCTGTTGGGCGTCCCGATGGTTACCTATTACCGCGTAAATGCGCTAAGTTGGCTATTAGGGCGGCGGCTGGTGAAGGTGCCGTTTCTCTCCATGGTGAATCTGATCGCCGGACGCATGATCGTGAAAGAATTCATGCAGCAAGACATGACGGCGGACCATTTGGCCGGCGAGACGCAACGGTTGCTCGATCCGGCGGCTGCATTGGACATGCAGGCCGATCTGGCGGAAGTGTCGGCGAAGCTCTCTGGTGATCGGGATGCAATCTTACGGGCGGCGGATGAAGTGGATTATTTGTTACACGAGGTGAGGACGAGGGATGCAATTTCGGTTCAGTAGTCATTTCATGGGGATTGTCGCGACCCTGGCACTCGCCGGTGCGGGCGGTGCCCAGAGCACCGATGCCTCCAGGCAGTCGCGCATTGATGTCGACCACTACACCATCGATGCGGATATCAATCTGCAAACGCAGTCGATCACGGCTAAGGCGGCCATGAAATTCGTGCCGCTCGACGACCATACGCAATACGCCATCTTCGAGCTGAACGGCTCGCTGAATGTCTCCAAGGTCACCGACGACAAGGGCCAGCCCGTCTCGTTCTCCCGCTCCAACCAGGACAACACCGTCCGGCTGACTTTCGACCCCCCGCTCGCCAAGGGTAAACCCCTCATCCTGGTCTTCACCTACGATGGCCATCTCACCGGCGCCGAGGATTCGCCCGTTTACGGCATCAAGTTCGCAGCCATCCATCCTGACTACGCGTACTTGCTCTATCCCGCCCGCTGGTTCCCGGTGAGCGGCTACACCACTGACCGCTTCTCTGCCGACGTGAATCTCACCGTGCCCACAGGCTCGCGGGCCATCGCGGCGGGAATCGAAACCTCCGCACCAGCCGGCGACAAGACCACCTTCAGCTTTCAGTTCTCCCGGGCCTCCTTTCCGGGCAGCATTGCAGTGGTTTCAGGTACGCCGGTCAAGAGCAACGCCGACGGCATCACCACCACGCTTTACTTCCACGACAGTGAAAAGGACATGGCCGGCAGCTATGGCGAGGAGATCGCCAAGATCATGAACTACTTCACCGGGCTGTTCGGGATTGCGCCCTATGCCAACCTGACCGTGGTCGAGACCGAAAACGGTTCACCGGGCGGCTATGCCGCGCCTGGCATTATCTTCCTGAATCCTGCTGCCATCGGCCATTCGGTCAACCCTCGTCTGCTGGCCAACCAGATCTCGCGCCAGTGGTGGGAAGAGGAACTCTCTCCCATCAACCGCAACCATCTTTGGCTGGAGAACGGGCTGGCCAATTACAGTGAGGCGCTGTGGACTGAACACGACAAAGGTGCAGCCGCCTTCGAATCTCAGATGAAGGATGAAGCCACCGCGGCGCTGACCGTCGACAACGTGCCCATCATCCAGTCTGGACGTGAGGAAGATTATTCGCCGGAGTTGTGGGCGTTGACCGGCAGCAAAGGCGCCGTAGTCATGAACATGCTGCGCTTCACCGTCGGCGATGAGAAGTTCTACGCGGCGTTGAAAGCTTACGTTCAGGACCACGCCTGGAACGCGGTCACTACCGAAGATCTGCGCAAGGAGTTCGAGAAGATCTCGGCCCAGGACCTGCGCGGCTTCTTCATCCAGTGGATCGAATCGAGCGGCGCTCCCGAGTTCAAACTGGAGTACACCGTCTTCCGCACGCAGAAGGGTTTCCGTGTAACCGGAAAAGTTTCGCAGGATCTCGATACCTTCCGCATGCCGGTCGAGATCAAGATCGAGACCGAAGGCAATCCGGAGAAGCAGCGGGTAGATGTGGTGGGAACCTCGACCGAATTTTCCATCGACACTTTCGGCAAGCCCAAGGCGGTGACCATCGATCCGGACAACCACGTGCTCCGTTACAGTCCGGATATTCGCGTCGCCGTGGCCATCCGCCGGGGCATGCAGTTTGCCGAAATCAGCGAATTCAGCGAAGCGTTGCGCGAATACCAGAAGGCCCTGGAAACCCAGCGCAATAATTCGCTGGCGCATTACCGGATCGCGGAAGTGTATTTCCTGCAGAACAACTACCAGTCGGCCGCCAATGAGTTTCGCTCATCTCTCGATGGCAACCAGGAGCCCAAATGGACCGAAGTATGGTCGCACATCCGCCTCGGTAATATCTTCGACGTCAGCGGCCAGCGCGACCGCGCCGTCAACGAGTACCAGCAGGCGCAGCGCACCCGTGATAACACGCAAGGCGCCCAGGACGAAGTTCAAAAGTATCTGAAGCAGCCCTACGAGCGCAAAAAGAGCGACGGCGTCTAACACAGCGCGCCATCGCCGCAAACCGTAGGGTAGACCATCGTATTTTGTGGTCTGCCCGGCTGCGGAGCAGCCGCGAGCCCTTGCGCCTGCCCAGGCAGACCGAATGCTCCAAAAAGAACAACAACCTCAAGTAATCGCGTGGCTTGCATAACCTTCCGGTGTAAGCCATCGTCTCAACTTACAGGACCATCGGAGGACGGCCTGAAAAACACATTAAGATTCCTGTATAGTGAAGGTGCGGGCCCCCGCCACCCGCGTACAACCAGCTTACATGTTTAGTGCACACGACGTTCGATCGCCGCGAATACCAGGATTCTCCAACTTGGCCATGCTGGTTGCGTTCACGCCGCTACTGTTTGCGCAAACGCCCGCTCAGACGCCTGTCACCGGCGCACCGGCCGCACGCGCGCTGGTCAATCAATATTGCATCGGCTGTCACAACCAGAAACTGAAGTCCGGCCAAGTTGCACTCGACACGCCGGATCTCGCCAACGCCGGTTCCGATGCTCAACTTTGGGAGAAAGTGCTGCGCAAAGTGAGCGCGGGCGAGATGCCGCCGGCCGGACTTCCCCGCCCGGCCGCTCCCGTGGCAACTTCGTTCACTCATTGGCTCGGCAACCAATTGGATCAGGCCGCCGCGGCTCACCCCAATCCCGGGCACCCGACCATTCACCGGTTGAATCGCGCCGAATATAGCAACTCGATTCGCGATCTCCTGGCGCTCGATGTCCAGCCCGGAGCGAAACTGCCTCCGGATGATAGCGGCTATGGGTTCGACAACATCGGCGATGTCCTGTCGCTGTCGCCCATGCTCATTGAACGCTATATGTCGGCCGCCCGCATGGTGAGCCGGTTGGCAGTCGGCGATCCCACCATCAAGCCCGATGTCACAGAATTCGACGCGGTTAAAGGAAAGAACGCGCCGCGCGGCCGCGTGAGCGATGAGCTTCCGTTCGACTCCGCCGGCGGCATGCTGCTTTCCTATCCGTTTCCGGTGGATGGGGAATACCTCATCAAGATTAAGGGACCGGGAGGAAAGACGTCCGAGTTGCGACTGCCGGTGAAAGCCGGCACGCGGTCTGTCGGCGTGACGTTTTTAGCCGAGAGCGAGCTCCCGGAAATTGTCACTGGCCTGCCGGCGGGACGGCGCGGCGCCGCACCCGCGTTTACCATTCCACCCACGCCCGGAAAGATGGATCTGCGGCTCGATGGCGTGCGCTTGAAGTTGTTTGACGTGCAGTCTATCGGCGCTCCTCAGCTTGCCAGCGTGACGATTTCAGGCCCGTTCGATGTCACGGGCGTTGGCGATACGCCGAGCCGTGAACGAATTTTCGTGTGTCATGAAGAGAGCGAAGCCTGCGCGCGCCAGATCCTGACAGCAATCGCCCGCCGGGCTTATCGCCGACCCGTTACCAACGAGGACATCAGCCCGCTGGTTGGCTTTTATCAGATCGGCCGTCGTGATGGTGGGTTCGAAAAGGGTATCGAGATGGCGTTGCGAGCCCTGCTGGTCTCGCCGGATTTCCTCTTCCGTATAGAACGCGATCCCGCCAACGCCCCTCCGGCCAGCGTCCACCGCGTCAGTGACTTCGAACTCGCCTCGCGGTTGTCTTTCTTCTTGTGGAGCAGCATCCCCGATGACGAACTCCTGAATCTCGCGGAACAGGGCAAACTCAACCAGCCCCAAATCCTCGCGGCACAAGTGAATCGAATGCTCGACGATCGCAAGTCGAAGGCGTTCGTCAGCAACTTCGCGGGACAGTGGCTGTATCTGCGAAACCTGGAGCAGGTGAAGCCCGACCCGGATGTCTTCCCGCTGTACGACGCGACGCTCAAACAATCGTTCGAACGCGAAACGGAATTGTTTTTCAACGCGATCCTGCGTGAGAACCGGCCGGTCACCGATCTGCTGGCGGCCAATTTCACGTATGTGAATGAGCGCCTGGCGAAGCACTACGGAATTCCGAATATCTACGGCTCCCAGTTCCGTCGCGTATCGTTGACGGATTGCAACCGCGGCGGCCTGTTAGGACAAGGCAGCATCCTCACGGTGACTTCGTATCCCAACAGGACTTCCGTCGTACAGCGAGGAAAGTGGGTGCTCGAAAACCTGCTGGGTTCTCCGCCGCCTCCTCCGCCTCCGGATGTTCCGCCGCTCGAAGCAAAATCGAAAGATGGAAAACTCCTGACCAGCCGACAGCAGATGGAGCAGCATCGGACCAACCCGGTGTGCTCGTCGTGCCACGCCCGCATGGACCCCATCGGCTTCGCCCTGGAGAATTACGATGGCGTAGGCGCATGGCGTTCGAAAGACGCCGGCAGCCCGATCGATGCCGCCGGAAAACTTCCCGATGGAACTTTGTTCGAGGGTCCCGAGGGTCTGACCCAATTACTGCTCACTAAGTATCGCGACCAGTTTATCGCGACCTTCACCGGCAAGCTTTTGACCTATGCCATGGGACGAGGGCTCGAGTATTACGACGCTCCCGCAGTACGCGCGATCATGCGCGATGCCGAGCGAGATCATTCAACCATTCAGGCATTAATCCAGGCGATTGTGAAAAGTCCGCAATTTCAAATGAGGAGAACGCCCCAGTCATGATGATTACCAGGAAATCCGTTTCACGCCGCGCGCTGCTGCAAGGCTTGGGAGCGTCGCTGGCACTGCCGCTGCTGGACGCCATGATTCCGGCTATGGCGGCGACCCGCCTCACTGCCGCGAAACCGGCGGTGCGTCTCGGGTTTGTCTACGTTCCCAACGGCATCATTCAGAAAGCCTGGCTTCCGGCGAAGACCGGAACGGACTACGAGTTTCTGTCCACCATGAAACCGCTCGAACCGTTCCGCGACCAGATGCTGGTGCTCAGCAACCTGATGCAGCGCGGCGGACGAGCACTGGGCGACGGCGCAGGGGACCACGCGCGTGCGGGCGCAACCTGGCTGACCGGCATCCATCCGAAGAAGACCGAGGGCTCCGATATCACCGCCGGTATTTCCGTCGATCAGATTGCGGCGAAGGAGTTCGGTAAGGTGACGCAGTTAGGATCGCTCGAGATCGGCCTCGAAGAGCCAACCCTCGCCGGCGGCTGCGATAGCGGATACAGTTGCGCGTATACCAACACCGTTTCGTGGCGCACTCCGGTTACGCCAAATCCCGTGGAGATCAATCCTCGCGCGGTGTTCGAGCGTCTGTTCGGCGATGGCGACAGCACCGATGCGGCATCGCGAATCAAGCGCATGCAGGAAGATCGCAGCATCCTCGATTTCGTCCGCGAGGATGTGTCGCGTCTCGAGTCCGGTTTGGGGACGCGTGACAAGGGCAAGCTCAACGAGTATCTCGAAGCTATCCGCGATATCGAGCGGCGCATTCAAAAAGCGGAAGAGCAGAGCGCCACTATGAAGCTGCCGGTGATGGAACGTCCCAGCTCTATTCCGGATGAATTCGAAGACCACGCGAAGTTAATGAGCGACCTCATGGTGATCGCGTTCCAGACCGATATGACGCGGGTAGTCACGTTCATGATGGCGCGCGAAGGCAGCAATCGCAGCTATCGCTCCATCGGGGTTTCAGACGGCCACCATTCGGTCACGCACCATCAGAACGACCCGGAAAAGATCGGCAAGGTGATGAAGATCGATCAACTGCACACCAAGTCGTTCGCCTATCTGATCGACAGGCTGAAAGCCACGCCGGATGGGGATGGAACGTTGCTCGACCACTCCATGATTCTCTACGGCAGCAGCATCAGCGATGGCAATGCGCACACGCACCACGATCTGCCGCTGGTACTGGCGGGCGGTGCCGCGGGTCAGGTGAAGGGCGGAAGACACATCCGTTATGCGCCCGAAACGCCTATGAACAACCTGTTGCTCACTATGCTCGACAAAGCAGGTGTGCCGGGCGAGAAGTTCGGCGACGCCACCGGCGAAGTCGATCAACTCTCCGGAGTGTAGTATGCGGTTCATTTTTCTGGTCCTGCTGTCAGCGCAGTTGTTGACGGCAGGCGAACTGCGACCTGTCGATTTGCGGCTCATTGAAGCCGTCAAGGATCAGGACCACAAAGCCGTCGCTTCCCTGCTCCTGGCGCACGTGGATGTAAATGCGGCCCAACCGGACGGCGCGACACCGCTCGCATGGGCCGTGTATCTGGATCAGACTGACACGGTCGACGCGTTGCTGAAGGCGGGCGCCAAAGTGAATACCGTCGACGAGTATGGCGAGACTCCGCTCACTCTGGCATGCGGCGCGCGCAACACGTCGGTCATCGAGAAACTGCTCGCGGCGGGCGCGGATGCGACCGCTGCACGATGGAATGGTGAGACGGCGCTCATGATCGCGTCGCGATCCGGCAGTGCGGCTGGCGTGAGGGCGCTGCTGGCACATGGCGCGAAGGTGGATCTCGTCGAACCGCAGAAGGGGCAGAACGCTCTCATGTGGGCGGCGGCTGAGGGGCATTCGGACGTAGTGGATGTGTTGATCCAGGCCGGAGCCGATGTGAAAGCCGCGTCGAAAGCCGGCTTCACATCATTGGTATTTGCGGCACAAAAGGGCGATGCGAAATCAGTGTCCAGCCTGCTGAAGGCCGGCGCGGACTCCAACTATGCGGTGCCGACCGGCTACGCGGTCCTCGAGATCGCGGCCCTCGGCGGGAATAAAGAGGCGGCCGAAGTTTTGTTGAATAGCGGCGCGAAAGTGGATGCGGCGGATAAAGCCGGAAACACGGCGCTGCATGTGGCGGCGCAGTTGGGTGACCTGGATCTGGTCAAAATGCTGCTGGCGAAAGGGGCAAACCCGAACGTCAAGAGCGCCGCAGTCCAAAGCAGCGGACGCGGCGTCGGAGGTGGCGGAGGATTCTTCCGCCAGGTGGGTGAGCAGACGCCGTTGTTGTTGGCTGCCAAGGCGAACCATCTGGACGTGATGCAAGCGCTGGTTGCGGCCGGCGCCGATCCCAAGATCAAGGCGCAGGACGGCTCCACGCTGCTCATGGCGGCCGCGGGCAGCGGTCACATCGAGACCGTGCAGTATGCCTATGGCCTGGATCCGGATGTCAAAACCGTGACCGATGTGGGGCGAACCGTAATGCATGCATCGGTTTTTGGCTCGATGGCCACTTCGACGCAGCCGGAGATTTGCAAGGTGGTCCAGTTCCTCGCCGACAAGGGCGCAGACCTCGATCCCTCCGATTCCACCGGCCGCACGCCTATCATGATCGCCGACCTTTTGCCCATCGATAAGGCCGTGGACCTTTTGACGAAGCTGATTAAGGAATCGGGGAAAGTCCCCAAACAGGCTACGAGGCGTTAGACTTGTGTAACAGACTTCAGTCTGTTACTTTCAGCCAACCGTGGCGCAGACCATTGTTTTTTGTGGTCTGCGGGCTGCATAGCGGCTTTAGTCTGTCACGTCAGTTTGTCCGGGAGAGTCCATGATGACCAGACGCCAATTGCTGGGTGCGGCCTCCGCCGCGTGGGTTGCACAAACAAGTTCCGCAGCACCAACCAATCCGCCGCACATGGGAGGCGCCCCTACAGCCTTTTCCATACGCGCGCACGCAACCCCGCCATTTGACATTGTCGAGCATTGTCACAGCCTGGGCTTAAGCGGCGTTGAGACAGGAAGACCTCCGGCGACACCCGAAGCCCGGAAAAGCTTCCGCGCCAAACTCGAAGCCTACGATATGCGGGTGATCTTCAACGTCCCCCTGCCACGCAAGAAGGAAGATCTTGACGCCTTCGATACGGGCGTTCAGGCTGCAAAAGAAACTGGCGCGATCGCCCTGCACGCCGCCCTGACACCGCGCCGCTACGAGCAGTTCGATACCTTCGACGCGTTCCGGCAGAGCTTCGAACAGAATCAACTGTCGGTAAGTCTCGCCGAACCGGTTCTGCGCAAGCAGCGCATCAAACTGGCGATCGAGAATCACAAAGGCTGGCGGGCCGCTGAGCAGGCCGCATGGATGAAGCGACTGGGCAGCGAATATGTCGGGGTGTGTTTCGACTTCGGCAATAATATCTCGCTCTGCGAGACACCCGAAGAGACCTTCCAGTTGCTGGCGCCTCTCGCGATTTTCTGCCACATAAAAGATATGGGCCTGGAAAGCTATCCTGACGGCTTTCTGCTGTCCGAAGTTCCGTTCGGCGAGGGCGTCATCGATCTGAAGCAGTGGGTCCGGACATTGCGAGAGCGCGATCCCAATATGCTTTTCTGCCTGGAGATGATCACGCGCGATCCGTTGAAGATCCCGGTTTTCACGGACAAGTATTGGGTGACCTTCGAAGCTTCGTACAGCCCGTTGCCGGGACGGGATCTGGCTAAGGTCGTCGAGTTGGTTCGCGACCATCCGCCGAAGAAGCCGCTTCCCCGGATCTCCGGACTGACACCCGCTGAACGGGTGAAGGCTGAGGACACGTATAACCAGATGTGCGTAGACTACGCCCGTAAGAACCTCGATTTGTAAACCTCGCGGGTGCGCTATCATTACCTCGGTGCAACTTCGTAAATTTCCTCCCTTCTTCGCCCTGATTGCCGTTCTGCTAGCTGCTGTCTGCTCTGGCGCTCCCTCCCCCGACGCCGAACGCCAACGCCATCTGCAGTGGTGGCGCGAAGCGCGTTTCGGCATGTTCATTCACTGGGGCCTTTACGCCATCCCCGCCGGGTATTGGGACGGCAAAGAGGTTCCCGGAATCGGTGAGTGGATCATGAACCACGCCAAAATCCCGGTTGCCGAATACGAGAAACTGGCCGCCAAATTCAATCCCGTCCGGTTCGACGCGGAGGAATGGGTCGCGGTCGCCAAGAAGGCCGGCATGAAGTACATCGTGATCACCGCGAAACATCACGACGGCTTCGCCATGTTCGAATCCAAGGTCAGCAAGTACAACATTGTCGACGCCACTCCTTACCATCACGACCCGATGAGAGACCTCGCCAGGGCTTGCCAGCGGCAGGGGATCAGGCTGTGCTTCTACTACTCGCAAACTCAGGACTGGCACGAGCCCGACGGCGTCGGCAACACCTGGGACTTCCCCGACGAGAGCAAGAAGGATTTCAACCGCTACTTCCAGAACAAGGTGATTCCGCAGGTCCGTGAACTATTGACGCAATACGGACCCATCGGGTTAATCTGGTTCGACACCCCGCGTAATATGACGAAGGAGCAGAGTACCCAACTGGCCAACCTGGTTCACACTTTGCAGCCCGATTGCCTGGTAAACGGTCGTGTCGGCAACGGCATGGGCGACTACGATTCGGCTGGCGATAACCAGATCAGTTTCGCCAAAGGCGCGCGCGAATGGGAGACTCCAGTAACGCTAAATGATACCTGGGGATTCAAGCGGGACGATAACCACTGGAAGTCCCCCGAGGTTCTGATTCGCCAGTTAGCCACCACTGTCAGCGAAGGCGGCAATTACCTGTTGAATGTCGGGCCCACTGCCGAAGGCCTAATGCCCCGCCAGAGTGTCCAACGGCTCGAAGAGGTCGGCGAGTGGATGAAGGTGAACAGCGAATCGATTTATGACACCAAGGCCGGACCTTACCCGTACAACTTCCCCTGGGGCGTCATGACGTCCGGACCAGGTAAACTATATCTCCATGTCTTCGACTGGCCAAAGCAGGGCACATTTGTGCTTTATGGACTCAAGACTAAAGTGGGTCGCGCCGAGTTACTCGCCAATCGCGGGTGGGCGTTGCAGATGAAGCAGGTTCATACCAAGACCCCCGATCACTACACGCTCACTTTGCTGAAGTTACCGGAACCCGCGCCGGACCCCATCGATACCGTCATCGCGCTGAGTCTAGCCGGCAAGCCTGACGCGGTTACCGAGCTTCAGCAGCAGCCTGGAGGCAAAGTCACGTTGCCGGCATTCCTGGCCGAGCTACATGGTTCCAAGGCGACTCTCGACACCCGCGGTGTCATGGAGCATTGGACTAACAAGGATGAATGGGTCGACTGGAAGTTCCAGGTCTCGCAACCCGGGACTTACGATGTCACACTGATCACGTCCGAGCAAAAATACGGCAATGGCTGGGAGGGCGGCCAGCAGGTTGCGGTCGAAGTCGCCGGAAAGAAGCTGGACGCAACGGTCAAGCATGACGGCAAGCTCGACAATCCACAGAATCCTTACTGGCCTTATATCGTTTCCAAAATCGGCACGGTGACCGTTGATAAAACGGGCGAATACTCACTCACTTTGAAGCCCCAGTCGATCGACAGTCCGAAAGGTTATGGACTGACGCTGGTGTCTGTAGAGATGACACCGGCGCACTAAGCGGACTTGGGATGCCTTACGAGTATCTCGCTCTGTTTCGCGGAATCAACGTCGGCGGCAAGAACCTGCTTCCCATGAGAGATCTCGCCGATATGTTTGTCAAGGCGGGTTGCACCGATGCCCGGACCTTCATTCAAAGCGGTAACGTGCTCTTCAAGGCCCCGGCGAAGATCGCGAAACAGATCGGCGAAACAGTTCCCGAGCAGATCGAAAAGCGCTTCGGCCACCGGCCGCCTATCCTTATCCGGACCGCTGAGCAACTTGCCATGGTGGCGGCCAACAATCCGTTCCTCGAAGCCGGTGCTGACGAGGATACCGTCCACGTGCTGTTCCTCGCCGCTGCACCAGAGGCCGCGCGAGTGAAGAGCCTCGATCCCGCGCGCTCGTCGCCTGACGCCTTTGCCGTTCGCGGCGCGGAAGTCTATTTGCACCTGCCAAACGGCGTCGCCCGAAGCAAACTGACCAACGCGTATTTCGACTCCAAGCTCGCGACCATCAGCACCGGCCGCAACTGGCGAACCGTTACCACACTACTGGAAATGATGAAGAGCCGTTAGCCGGCAAGCCCCAAGCACCATTCGGAAAATTATGTTAGTTTCGCAGGTGAGGAGAGTTCACTTTCTATGTCATTTCACAGCCGTCGCGATTTTCTGAAAACCGGGTTGGCCGTATCAGCGCTCGCCGCCGGCCGGCCGATCCTCGGGGCGCCGGCCAAGAGAAGCGCCACCGATCTCGTCACGCTCGGCCATTCCGGTGTGAAAGTCACCCGGCTCGCCTTCGGTACTGGCACCTTCAGCGGACGCGTACAGCGCGAGTTGGGACAGGAAGAGTTCACCCGGCTGGTCCGCCACTCCTACGATCGCGGCGTTCGCTTTTTTGAAACGGCTGAAAGCTACGCCGGGATGCCCGAGATGCTGGGCATCGCCCTCAAAGGAATTCCTCGCGATTCCTACATGATCATGACCAAGTACACCACCAGGGGCACCGAGGACGCCCAGACCAAGATCGACCGCTTCCGCAAACAGATGAACTCCGAGTATTTCGATATTCTCCTTCTGCACTGCGTCCGTACTCCCACCTGGCCGGAAGATCTCAAACGCCTGCAGGATGAGTTCTCCAAAGCGAAAGCGAAAAAGATTATCCTCTCCAAAGGCGCATCGGTTCACGGACTCCCCGCTTTGCGCGCCTTCCCCGGCAACCGCTGGCTCGACATCGCGATGATTCGCATGAATCACCAGGGTTCGCACATGGACACACCCGAAATGAAAGATGTCAATATCCCCGGCAATGTTGAGGAGGTCGTGTCGAAAGTGAAGCAGGTGAAATCGCAGGGCACCGGAATCATCAGCATGAAGCTGGTCGGCGAGGGCTCGTTTACCAAAGCGGAAGACCGCCAGGCCGCGCTCAACTTTGCCTTCGGAGTCGCCGGCGTGCATGCCGTCACGATCGGGTACAAGAGCACGGCCGAAATCGACGAGGCGATCGACCGTGTTAATACGGCGCTGAACAGTTAACTCACATAAGTTGCCAACTCCGTAACCTTTCGCGCGTCAAAGAGTAGTACATCTATGCCCTTTGTGCGCGATCTGCGATTCGCTCTTCGTACGCTCCGGAAATCGCCGATGTTTACGTTCGTCGCCGTGACATCCCTGGCGTTCGGTATCGGCGCGAATACGGCGATCTTCTCACTGATCAACCAGGTCCTGCTCCAGTTGCTGCCGGTGCGCGATCCGCAGCAACTCGTGCTCTTGAGCGGCCGGGGCTCCACCTACGGAAGCAACACGGGCAGCAACGCCATTTCGTATCCGATGTACCAGGCCATCCGCGACCAGACCCAGATCTTCAGCGAAATGTTCTGCCGGAAATCGCTGCCTTTCAGCATCAGCGCGGAGGGCAGGACTGAGCGCGTGCAGGGCGAACTCGTGTCCGGAAATTTCTATAGCGTGCTCGGCATCGGCGCAGCCCTGGGACGCGTGTTCACCGCGAGCGACGATCTACACGAGAACGCCCATCCGTACCTCGTCATCAGCTATGCTTATTGGCAAAACCGCTTCGGCGGCAAACCGGACGTGCTCGGGAAGAAACTGGTGGTCGATGGAACCCCGATGACCATTATTGGCGTTAGTCAGAAGGGCTTCAACAGCGTGGATCCGGGGGAAGCGCCGCAGGTCCGCATCCCCATGATGATGCAGCCTACGGTTTTTCCGTTTCGTGGGTTTATGCTCTGGAACCGGCGGGGTCATTGGGTCAACGCTTTCGGACGTCTGAAGCCCGGCGTGACGCTCCAGCAAGCCAAAGCCGCGCTCCAGCCTTTCTATCATCAGCAATTGGAAATGGAGACTCGCGAGGCCGCCTTCGCCAAGGCAGCCACCTACACCCGACAGCAGTTTCTGAAAGGCTGGCTGGACGTACTGCCGGCGTCGAAAGGACGGGACGGTCTGCGCCGCCACATGGAGAAGCCACTGCTGGTGTTGATGGGCGTGGTGGCGCTGGTACTGCTGATCGCGTGCGCGAATGTCGCCAATCTCCTGATCGCACGGGCTGCGGCGCGACAGAAAGAAATGGCCGTACGGCTGTCGCTCGGAGCTTCTCGCGGACAGGTGATTTCGCAACTGATCACCGAGAGCCTGCTGCTTTCCCTGGGAGGCGGCGCGGCTGGATTTGCCCTGGCCGTTTGGCTGGACCGCCTGTTGATTTCCTTCATTCCTGCGGGTGATACTCCAGTGGCCATCTCGACGGCTCCGGATTGGAACGTGCTGTGGTTCACCACCGTGATCAGCCTTCTGACCGGCGTCTTCTTCGGTCTTGCGCCGGCGCTGCAGGCCAGCCGTCCGGACCTTGCCGGCACGCTGAAAGACCAGGCTGGTGCGGTCGTCGGCGGCGGGTCGATCAGGATGCGTAAGATTCTGGTGATCGGTCAGGTGGCTCTCTCCCTGTTACTGCTGATTGGCGCTGGATTATTTATCCGAAGTTTGCAAAACCTGCGTGATCTCGATCCCGGATTCCACCTGCAGAATCTGCTGGCATTTACCGTGGACCCGCACATGAACGGCTATCCGGATGCACGAACCACGCAGTTCTTCAAACAATTGCGCGAAGGCATGAATGGGCTTCCGGGCGTGCAGTCGGCAAGCCTGGCCGTCGTCCCAATCCTCGCGGGAGATGAGTGGGATAGTTCGATCACCATCGAGGGCTACCAGCCCAAGCAGGGCGAGAATGTGGGCCCTCACATGAATTACATCGCACCCGACTTCTTCAAAACGCTAGGAATTCCGGTGAAACTCGGGCGCGATGTTAATGAGCGGGACGAAAAGGATGCGCCGAAGGTCGCGGTGGTCAACCAGAAGTTCGTCAAGCGCTTCTTCGGCGACCGCAACCCGATCGGCCACCGCATCGGTATGGGCAGCGATCCCGGCACCAAAACCGATATGACGATCGTCGGGGTGGTGGGCGATACCAAATATGAGGACCTCCGGCAGGACATCCCGATCGAGCTGTATCTCCCCTACGCGCAGGTCGACTTCGCTACCGGGATGACTGCATACGTGAGAACTTCGCAGCCGTCGAGCGCCGGTTTCACGGCGTTGCGCGGGCTGGTCCATAACCTGGACCCGAATCTGCCGATGTACAACGTGCGCTCAATGGTCGACCAGGCGGACAAGACTCTGGTGACCGAGCGGCTGGTGGCGAGCCTGGCCTCCAGTTTCGGCATTCTCGCCACCATACTCGCGGCCATCGGACTCTATGGCGTCATGGCTTACACCGTTACGCGCCGGACCCGCGAAATCGGTATCCGTATGGCTCTGGGCGCCAAACGCGGTGACGTAGCCTGGCTGGTCATGCGCGAAGTGCTGTTGCTGCTGGCGATTGGCCTGGTGATCGGAATTCCGGCCGCTCTCGGACTAAGCCGCTTCGTCCAGGCGCAGTTGTTCGGCATTCAGCCGGCAGACGCCGCGACGATGGCGATGGCCGTCGCCGGCATTGCTGGTGTGGCGATCCTGGCCGGCTATCTGCCAGGCCGGCGTGCGACGCGCGTGGATCCGATGCAAGCTCTGCGATGGGAGTGATCCGAAGCGCGCCACCCACAGAAGAGCAAGTTAAAAAGTGTTGTCGATTGTCAGGCGGTGATGCCCAGCTCACAAAACAAGAGTGCCGCGGCTGTGTTCGCCGCCGGGATAACGGCCGCGGTAGTATTCATCCCAAAAGAGGACGTAAGCGGACCGGTACCGTTGACCTGCTGCGTGATCAGCGAATTCCGGTCTTCACCGCAGCGGCAGCATCGCAATCAACAAACAGAGGAGCCAATGGTCGCGGTGCCATCTCTATCCTTCCAAGCGCGGACGTGTGAGGCTCCTATTCGGTAAGGCGATGCTGAACCTCAGTTACGGATGGCCAACCGACCCCGCCAGCCGCGACCGTACTTCTCAATAACTGCAACGTGAGCGGAGGATCTTGCCCATTTCTTTTCGCAGTGTCCCAACAACTCACTGTCGAGTACGATATCAAAATCCAATACCTAAACTAACAGCCTTTCAGAAGTCTCTCCATCGCGCGAGAGCAGGCGAAAACGCCTACTCCACAACGAAGAATCAACTGTTTGCAAGCCTTATGCAGTAGGCCTTTGGCCTGCGTCGACTTCTGCCACAGACTGCTTAGCCGCCGCAGTTGATCGCCATGGCCTTTCTACCCTGTCGATCGAACCGGCCTCGACCTTCGGATGGGAGCTCTACGTGGGCGATTCCGGCAAGATCATAGTGATGAAAAGCTTTGGAGCGTCGGCGCCGCTGACAGAACCACAAAGGAAATTTGTTTGAGACGAATCTTGCGGTTGCGGCTGCAGCAGAGCTCTTTAGGCAGGACTCGACCCAACAAATCCCGTCCTGAATGACTCTTCTTTTTAGAGCTGTTTAGAAGTGCCAAGCGCTGCCGCGGAAGGCGAATGTGCCGGCCTCGACGGAGAACCGTAGTAGGAGTGTCTGCTTTATGATGTGGCCGTTAGTTGTCTATTTCGCGTTCGTGGTGGTTCTGGTTGCTGCTGTTCTTATCGTTTCTTACCTGTTGGGCCAAAGACATTCCGAACCTGCTACCGGCGAGCCCTATCGAAGGCGGCATCGTTTCGGAAGGCTCGGCGCATGTACGTCTGTCGGTGCGTTACTACATGGTCGCCATGTTCTTCGTTGTTTTTGATTTGGAGGCAGTGTTCCTGTTCGCGTGGGCGGGAGCGGCTCGTCGAAGTAGGCTGGGCCGGTTATTGCGAGGTTCTGGTGTTCGTCGGAGTGTTGGTCGCGACCCTCATCTATCTGTGGAGAGTCGGCGCGCTGGATTGGGCGCGAGAACCGGGACGTTCGAGGTGAAAATCTGATGCAGTGGTCACTAACCAAGCCGGACATTACGGGCCTGGTAGCAACACCAGACGCCGATCCGTTGGATCAAACCGTTCGCCGCGGCGTGGTCCTTTCGCGGCTGGAGGATCTGGTCAGATGGGGCCGTAAGAATTCCGTGTGGCCGTTCAATTTCGGGCTCTCCTGCTGTTACGTGGAAATGGCCACCAGCATCACCAGCAAGTTTGACGTCTCGCGTTTCGGCGCGGAAGTCATTCGCGGTACGCCGCGCGAAGCAGATCTGATGGTGGTAGCCGGGACGGTCTTCACCAAGATGGCGCCCATCGTTCAGCGGCTCTACGAACAGATGATGGAGCCGCGCTGGGTGATCTCGATGGGCTCCTGCGCGAACTCCGGAGGCATGTACGACATTTACAGCGTGGTACAGGGCGTGGACAAGTTTCTTCCCGTCGATGTGTATGTGCCAGGCTGTCCGCCGCGTCCCGAAGCTTTCCTCGAAGGACTGCTGTTGCTGCAAAAAGCAGTGGGAACGGAACAGCGACCGCTGAGCTGGGTGGTAGGGTCGCAAGGAACAGTTCGAGCACCCATGCCATCCATGCGCGACCTGATGCGGCCGAGCCGCCAGAAAGCCAACGTGCTGAGGGAGCCTGACGACGTATGATCGCCGACCTCACCGCCCCGAATATCGTGCAGGAAATTGGCAACCGGCTGGACTCTTCCGGTGTTCGCCAGAACACGCACGATCACATCGCGACCTTTTGGGCGCCGAAGGATCGTGTGCACGCTCTGCTCCGCTATCTCAAGGAAGAAGTCGACCGGCCGTACAGAATGCTGTACGATCTCTCGGCCATTGATGAGCGTATGAGGGTGCACCGCGACGGCCAGCCCGCCAGCGATTTTACGGTGGTCTATCATCTCTTTTCTTTCGACCGGAACGAATATTTGCGCATCAAGGTAGCTCTGGCAGAGGATCGGCTTTCGCTGCCCACTATCACCGACATCTGGCCATGCCGCCAATTGGTATGAGCGCGAAGTGTGGGACATGTTCGGGATCGTTTTCGACGGTCATCCGCATCTTGCTCGCCTCCTCATGCCGAAGAGCTTGGGTGGGCCATCCGCTACGCAAAGAGCATCCGGCGCGTGCGACGGAAATGGGACCGTATCAGTTGCCGCCCGACAAAGAAGTGGCCGAGCAGGAGGCGCTGCGCTTCCGTCCGGAGGAATGGGGCATGAGCCGTGAACGTGACGGCTCGGATTTCATTTTCCTGAACATCGGTCCGCAGCATCCGGGCACGCACGGTGTGTTACGCATCGCGCTGCAACTCGACGGCGAAGAGATCGTGGACGCCGTCCCGAAATCGGCTTCCACCATCGTGGAGCGGAGAAGATGGGCGAGCGCCAGTCGTGGCACTCGCTACATTCCGTACACCGACCGCGATCGATTACCTGGGCGGCGTGATGAACAACCTGGCCTATCTGACGGCGGTCGAGAAGCTGGCCGGCATTAAGGTACCGCCGCGCGCCCAGGTCATTCGCGTGATGCTGTCGGAGTTGTTCCGCATCATCAGCCACCTGGTCTGGTATGGCACGTTTGCGCAGGACCTCGGCCAGATGTCGCCGGTCTTCTTCACGTTCAACGACCGTGAGCGCGCCTTCGGCATCATCGAGGCGATCACCGGCGCGCGCATGCATCCATCCTGGTTTCGCATCGGCGGCGTCGCGGCGGACTTGCCCAAAGGCTGGGAAAACATGTTCCGCGATTTCATCAAGTACCTGCCGCCCCGCCTGATCGAATACGACCGCACCGTGATGCAAAACCGGATTTTCAAAGCGCGCACGCAAGGCATCGGCCGCTTCACAGCGAACGAAGCCATCGAGTGGGGCGTTACCGGCGCCAACCTTCGCGCCTGTGGATTCGAATGGGATTTTCGCAAGCGGCAGCCCTACTCCGGATACGACCAGTTTGAGTTCGACATTCCAACGGCGCAAAACGGCGATTGCTATGACCGCGCGGCGGTGCGGATCGAAGAGATGCGGCAGAGCCTGCGCATCATCGAGCAATGCATGAAGAATATGCCCGAGGGTCCGTATAAATCGGATCATCCTTTGGCCACGCCTCCGGTGAAGGAACGCACCATGCACGACATCGAAACCTTGATCACGCATTTCTTGAGCGTGAGCTGGGGACCGGTGATGCCGGTGGGCGAAGCGCTCGGCGCCATTGAAGCCACCAAGGGTAACAACGGCTACTACCTGGTGAGCGACGGCAGCACGGTTTCGTATCGTACACGCATACGGACGCCCTCGTTTGCTCATGTACAGACGTTGCCGTTGCTATCGCGGGGACTGATGATCCCGGATTTGGTTGTCATTCTGGGCAGCCTGGATTTTGTATTGGCGGATATTGACCGGTGAGGAACTCTGAGTGATGTTGACCGCAGAAGAAATCAACGAGATTGAGGCGGAGGCGGCGCATTATCCAAAGCGCGACGCGGTTTGCGATTGACGCGCTGAAGATCGTGCAGCGGCACCGCGGCTGGGTCTCCGATGAGAGCCTTCGCGACATTGCCGGACACATCGGCATGTCTCCCACGGACCTGGATAGCGTGGCGACGTTTTACAACCTTATTTTTCGCAAGCCGGTGGGTCGCCACGTCATCATGGTCTGCGACAGCGTGAGCTGCTGGATCATGGGCTACGAACGCATGCGGAAGCATCTCCACGATCGCCTGGGAATCGAGCTTGGCGAGACGACGCCCGACGATCGCTTTACGCTGCTGCCGATCGTCTGTCTCGGATGCTGCGATCATGCCCCGGCCATGATGGTCGACGGCGATCTGCACAGCGATCTGGATCCGCAGAAAATCGACACGGAACTCGAGAAGTACAAATGACTGCCACCACCGAAAAGCCGCTGACCCAGAAACATGCGCCCGGACGGGTCTGTACTGGACTTGCGCGACTTACGAGCAGGCCGGCGGTTACCAGGCGATCCGCAAGGTCCTGAATGGCGGCATGACAGCCGAAGGCGGTTGCCACCGAGGTGAAGGACGCGAACCTGCGCGGCCGGGGCGGCGCGGGTTTTCAAACCGGCTTGAAATGGTCATTCGTGCCGCTTGGCAAAGACGCTCCCAACCCGACGTACCTGGTGGTCAACGCCGACGAGATGGAGCCCGGCACGTTCAAAGACCGGCTGTTGATGGAGCGGGATCCGCACCAGCTCATAGAAGGCGCGATCGTCGCCGCGATTCGCCATCGAGGCGGACGTCGCGTACATCTTTCTGCGCGGAGAATATACGCTGGCCGCTGAGCGGATTTCGCGCGCCATCGCGGAAGCCTACGAGCGCCATTACCTGGGGAAGAACATTCTCGGTTCCGGCTACAGCCTGGAGCTTGTATCTGCACCTCAGCGGCGGCCGTTACATTTGCGGAGATGAGACCGGGCTGCTGAATGCGCTGGAAGGCAAGCGCGCCAACCCGCGATCGAAGCCGCCGTTTCCGCCGGTCGGTGGGCCTGTTCGGCAAACCCACGGTGGTCAATAACGTGGAGACGCTTGGCTGCGTGCCCCACATCATCAACCACGGCGCGGCGTGGTTCCGCGGTTTGGGCCGGACAAGGATGCGGGCACCAAGCTATACGGCGCGAGCGGAAAAGTGAAGCGTCCGGGCCTGTGGGAACTGCCCATGGGGACCACCGTTCGCGAAATTCTCGAGGAACATGCGGGCGGAATGCGCGACGGGCTGAAATTTCGCGGATTGCTGCCCGGCGGGAGCTTCTACACCCTTCATCGTCGAAGAGCACCTGGACACGCCGATGGATTTCACCGACATGCCCAAAGCCGGCAGCCGCTTGGGCACGGGCACCATGATCGTGCTCGACGACCAGACCTGTCCGGTCGGCATGACGTGGAACATGATGCGCTTTTTCGGGCGGGAATCCTGTGGCTTCTGCACGCCCTGCTGGAGCGGTCTGGGATGGGCGGAGCGGATTCTGAAGTCCATGGAGGATGGCCACGGCAAGCCGGGCGACCTCGAGAAGCTCGCGTCGCAAGCCAACATGTGGGGTCCCGGCAACACGTTCTGCGCGCTGGCGCCCGGCGCCGCGGACCCGTTGCAGACCGCGTTGAAATACTTTCGCGATGATTTCGAACGGCACATCAGCGAGCACCGCTGCCCCTGGAGATAGGTATGGCGACCGTCTACGTTGAAAACAAACCGTACCAGATGAATCCGGATGAGAACCTGCTCCACGGGTGTCTTTCGCAGGGTTTCAAGTTGCCGTACTTCTGCTGGCATCCGGCGCTGGGATCGGTGGGCGCCTGCCGCCAGTGCGCCGTCAAGCAGTTCAAGGACGAGCACGATGAGCACGGCAAGATTGTCATGTCCTGTATGACTCCGGCCGCGGAAGGCACGCGCATCTCGATCGACGATCCGGAAGCTGCGGCATTCCGCGCCGGCATCATCGAGGGACTCATGCTGAATCATCCGCATGACTGCCCGGTGTGCGACGAGGGGGCGAGTGCCACTCTGCAGGATATGACCGTGATGACCGGTCACGACTATCGCCGTTACGAATTCGAGAAGCGCACGTTTCGCAATCAGAACCTGGGCCCGCTGGTGAATCACGAGATGAACCGGTGCATCCAGTGCTACCGCTGCGTGCGCTACTATCGCGACTACGCGGGCGGCCGTGATTTGAACGCGTTCGCCTCGCGGAACACGGTCTTCTTCGGCCGTCACGAAGATGGCGTTCTGGAGAACGAATTCAGCGGCAACCTGGTGGAAATCTGTCCGACCGGGGTATTCACCGATAAAACCCTACAAGCACCATTACGCCCGAAAGTGGGACCAGCAGTTTGCTCCCTCGGTTTGCGTGCACTGCGCTCTCGGCTGCAACACGACTGCCGGCGAGCGCTACGGGACGCTGCGCCGCATCGTCAACCGCTACAACCACGAAGTGAACGGCTACTTCTTGTGTGACCGCGGAAGGTTTGGGTATGAGTTCGTCAACAGCGACCGACGTTATCCACGAGCCCATGCTGGAAGGCCGCGCTACTTCCGCTGCGTCAGCCCGACAACATCTACGCGAAAGGATGACGAATGGCCGTGTCATCGGGATTGGCTCGCCGCGCGCGTCGCTGGAAGCCAACTTTGCCCTGCGCACTCTGGTTGGTCCGGACCGCTTCCATTCCGGCATGGCCGATGACGAGGCAAAGCTGGTTGGACGGATCGCTCGAGATTTTGCGGCGCGGTCCCATGCGGACGCCCACGATACGGGAGATCGAGGAGTGCGACGCCGTATTCATCCTGGGCGAAGACGTAACCAACGTTGCCCCGCGAATGGCGTTAGCTGTGCGCCAGTCCGTGCGCCAGCAGCCCATGGAGATCGCCGAAGAGTTTGAAAGTCCCGCTCTGGCTGGACCATGGAGTGCGCGACGCGATACAGGATGCGAAAGGCCCGCTCTATATTGCGACGCCGTATGCCACTCGCCTGGACGAGGTCGCTACGGCCACCTTCCACGCCGCGCCCGATGATTTGGCCCGTCTGGGATTCGCCGTGGCACATGCGCTCGATTCGCGCGCGCCCTCGCACGGAGGATTTCCCGCTGGCTGGCGAGATCGCCCGCGCACTCAAAGCTGCCAAAAAGCCGCTGGTGATTTCCGGTACGAGTTGCGGCAGCGAGGCCGTGATTCAAGCGGCCGCGAATGTAGCGATGGCGGCGAAGGCCGCGCTCAGCTTTACCGCGCCCGAATGCAATACTGTCGGCGCGAGCTTGATGGGCGGAAAGCCGCTTGAGCGCGGCATTTCAAGCGGTCAGGGATGGACATGCCGACACGGTGATCATCCTGGAAAACGATCTCTACCGTCGCGCGCCCGCGGCTGAAGTCGACTCGTTCCTCAAAACTGCGGCGCATGTGATCGTCCTCGATCACCTCGCCAATCCGACGGCCGAGAAAGCCGAGCTGGTTCTGCCGGCCGGAACCTTTGCCGAATCCGACGGCACTTTCGTCAGCAGCGAAGGGCGCGCCCAGCGATTCTTCCAGGTGTTCGTTCCACAGAATGAAGTCTTGGCAAGTTGGCGATGGTTGAAGCCGGATCACTGGCATGACCTGGATGATGTGCTTGCGGCGATGGCGAGTGCATTGCCGCAACTTGCAGCGGTACGTGAGGCCGCGCCGTCAGCCGCATTTCGCATCGCCGGGGCCAAAATCCCACGCTCGCCGCATCGCGAGAGCGGGCGAACGGCCATGCTCGTGAACATCGATGTGTCCGAGCCCAAGCCACCCGACGATCCCGATTCGCCGCTTTCGTTTTCCATGGAAGGTACGCCAGACCAGCCGCCCGCAGCCCTCATTCCGTTTTTCTGGTCGCCGGGTTGGAACTCCATTCAGGCGGTCAATACTTATCAGAAAGAGGTCGGCGGACCGTTGCGTGGCGGCGATGCAGGCGTGCGCATGTTGGAGCCCGCGCCAGTCAACGGCCAGTCCTATTTCAGCGACATTCCCGCCGCCTTTGAACCGCGTGAGGGTGAGTGGCTGCTGGTACCGATGCATCACATTTTCGGCTCCGATGAACTGAGTCTCTCGGCGCCTGGAATTGCCGAACTCGCGGCCAAGCCGCACGTGGCCGTGAATACCGGCGATCTTCGCAGAAGGTTCGGAAGTCGAAGTGAGTTGTGCAGGCGGAACGTTCCGGCTGCCCGTACGTTTCCGTCCCGATCTTCCGCGGGGAGTTGCCGGTCTACCGGCGGGGCTTTCTCCCCTCGCCGGAATTGCTTTGCCTGCCTGGGGAAAGATAGCGAGGTCCAAATGACGAGTCCCTATCCGATCCTTTCGATCCTCGGCATCGTCATTGTGGCGCTAACGATCGCGGCTTTCCTGATCTGGGTCGAGCGGCGCTTGCTGGCGCTGTGGCAGGACCGCTACGGCCCGAACCGCGTCGGACCCTTCGGCTTGCTCCAGGTACTGGCTGATTCGATCAAAATCTTCATGAAGGAGGATTGGATTCCTCCGTTTGCCGACAAACCCGTTTTCATTCTGGCTCCGGCCATCGTCTTCGTGACGGTTTTGATGTCATTCGCGGTGATCCCGGTTGCGCCAGGGATTATCGTAAGCGATTTGAATATTGGCCTGCTGTTCTTTCTCGGCATGTCGTCGCTTGGAGTTTACAGCGTCGTGCTCGCCGGATGGTCTTCCGACAACAAATACTCGCTCGTCGGCGGAATGAGGGCCGCGGCGCAGATGTTGAGCTACGAAGTCTTCATGGGCCTGTCACTGATGGGCGTGGTGTTGCTCGCCGGATCGTTTAGCCTCTCCGCTATCGTCGAAGCACAGAAGAAGGTCTGGTTCGTGATTCCGCAGTTCCCCGGCTTTGTTTTATTTCTGATCGCCGGCTTGGCCGAAACGCGGCGCATCCCGTTCGATTTGCCCGAAGCCGAGAGCGAACTCGTGGCCGGGTTACCACTCCGAGTACTCGGGGATGAAGTTCGGAATGTTTTTCGTCGGCGAGTATATGGGAGTGACTTTGATCTCCGGCATGATCTCCGTTCTCTTTTTCGGCGGATGGCTGGGTCCCGTTCTTCCCGGACTGGTCTGGTTTCTGATCAAGACATTTTTCTTCATTTCATTCTTTGTTCTATTGCGGGCGGCGCTTCCGCGTCCGCGATTCGATCAGCTCATGTCCTGGGGCTGGAAGGTGATGCTACCTTTGGCCCTGGCCAACATACTTTTGACCGGCGCGGCAGTACTTGCCTGGAGTTAGAAGATGCTCAGCATACTTAGAACAATCTGGTACGTTTTTCTGCATTCCTTTCAGAAGAGGATTACGGTTCAGTATCCGGAAGAGAAGCCGTATCTTGCGCCGCGCTACCGGGGCAGGATCATCCTGTCGCGCGATCCGGACGGAGGCGAGCGCTGCGTGGCGTGCAACCTCTGCGCGGTCGCGTGTCCCGTCGACTGTATCGCGCTGCAGGCAACCGAGGATGAAAACGGGCGGCGCTATCCCGAATTTTTTCGCATCAACTTCTCGCGTTGTATCTTCTGCGGGTATTTGCGAAGAGGCTTGCCCGACTTACGCCATCCAACTTACTCCTGATTTCGAGATGGGAGAGTTTCACCGGAAGAACTTAGTGTACGAAAAGGAGGATTTGCTGATCGACGGCCCCGGTAAGTATCCGGACTATAACTTCTGGCGGCAGGCGGGAGTCCAGATTGGCGGCAAGGATAAGGGCGAGGCAGCACATGAAGCGGCGCCTGTAGACGTCCGCTCTCTGTTGCCGTGAGGCGCTTATGGAACTGGCATTTTATATCGCGGGTACTGTGGCAGTCGTATCGACTGTCCTGATGCTGACTCGTCTGAACGTGGTGCACGCTCTGCTTTACCTGATTGTGTCGCTACTTGGAGTGGCCGTCGACTTCTTCGTTCTCGGCGCACCATTTGTCGCGGCGCTCGAGGTCATCATTTACGCGGGCGCCATCATGGTGCTTTTTGTTTTCGCGGTGATGATGCTCAATCTGGGAAAGCACGCCGCCGAGATCGAAAAACAATGGCTGACGCCCGGGATCTGGACGGGTCCTGTGCTTCTAGCCGTCATTCTCATCGTTGAGGTGGTCTATTTGGCGCGAGGCAGCGGCGTTGGCTTGGGCGCCGTCGCGGTGCGACCGAGTGAAGTTGGGATCGCGCTGTACGGTCCTTACCTGATCGGCGTGGAGCTGGCCTCCATGCTCTTGCTGGCGGGCCTGGTGGGTGCGTATCACCTGGGCTACCGCGAAGTCGAAAAAACGGAGATTCAACATGACGCAGATACCCATGAGGGACGGGCTGATACTAGCGGGGATCTTGTTCTCGCTGGGGCTAACCAGCCTGCTCGTACGACGTAATTTGATTTTCATCCTGATGTCGCTTGAAGTGATGCTCAACGCCGCGGGTCTGGCATTCGTGGTTGCAGGATCCCGATGGCAGCAGCCCGACGGTCAAATTATGTTTCTGTTCATTCTGGCCATGGCGGCGGCTGAAGTAGCCGTAGGATTGGCGCTGGTGCTGCAAATCTATCGTCGCTTCAAAACGCTGGACGTAGATGCGATAAGCGAGATGAGGGGATAACGTGATCAGTTTGTCGTGGCTAATTCCGGCGTTGCCTTTCGCGAGTGCAGCAGTGCTCATGCTGTTTGGCTCACGCTTTTCGCGTAAAGCGGTAGCGGCTGTAGGAGTGGGATCGATTGGACTCTCAGCCCTGATCGCGATACTGGTAGCTATCACCTTCTTTAGTTCCCCTCCGTCCGGTAACTCTTACACGCAGGTTCTTTGGACCTGGATCAATGTAGCGGGCTTTTCACCGCAGATCGGTTTGTATATCGATCCGTTGTCGCTCGTGATGGTCCTGGTGGTCACTTGCGTCGGCTTCCTGATTCACATTTACTCGGCCGAGTTCATGCTGGAGGACGAGGGCTACAGCCGTTTCTTCGCGTATATGCATCTGTTTGTCGCGTCGATGATCACGCTTCTGCTGGGCAATAATCTTCTCCTTCTCTTCCTCGGGTGGGAAGGCGTCGGACTGTGCAGCTATCTGCTGATCGGCTTCTGGTACCGGGATCCTGCCAACGGCCTGGCCGCGCGCAAAGCGTTCATCGTGACGCGCGTGGGCGACACTGCGATGACCCTGGGCTTGCTTCTGCTCTTTACCAGCCTGGGCACTCTCCAGATTCAGGACCTGATGCAGCGCGCTTCCGAACAGTGGCATTCGGGGTCCACGTATGCGGTTGTAGCGGCTTTTCTGCTGTTAGGTGGTGCAGTCGGCAAATCGGCGCAACTTCCGTTGCAGGTGTGGTTGCCCGATGCGATGGCCGGCCCGACTCCGACGAGCGCTCTCATCCACGCGGCGACGATGGTGACTGCCGGCGTTTATCTGATCGCGCGTTCGCACGTCCTTTTTTCACTTGCGCCGGAGGCGCAATTTGCCGTGGCAATAGTGGGTGCGGGCACATTGCTTCTCGCCGGGTTCAGCGCGCTCACGCAACACGACATCAAGCGCGTCCTCGCCTACTCCACTGTCAGTCAGATCGGCTACATGTTTCTCGCGCTCGGCGTGGGCGCGTGGCAAGCCGCCATGTTCCATTTCGTGACCCACGCGTTCTTCAAAGCCCTTCTATTTCTTTGCGCGGGCGTGATCATCAACGCGATGGATGAAGAGCACAGCATCTTCAAGATGGGCGGGCTACGCAAAGAGCTGCCTGTCGCCTTCTGGACGTTCCTCATCGGCGGTTGCTCCTTGGCGGGCCTGCCGTTCATCACCGCCGGCTTCTTCAGCAAGGATCTGATCATCTGGCAAACATGGTCGGCGGAAGGAGGACATCCGGGATTTTGGATTGCCGGGATGATCGGCGCACTGATGACTTCGCTCTACACCTTCCGGGTGATCTTCCGCGTCTTCTTCGGTCCATTAGGGAAGCCCGTGACCAAGCGGCCGGGCTACGCGATGACGGTTCCCCTGATGGTGCTCGCTTTCCTTGCGCTAGTTGGCGGATATCTGAAGGAGCCGGTGCTTGGTCTCCTGCATTCGGCTTTGCCGCAGACGATCGAAGCACATGCCGGCGGCCTGACAGAGTCTGGGTCGGAGGCCATCGCCGCATTGTTGTTCCTGATTGGCCTCTACTTCGGGTATCTGTTCCATCTCCAAAAGCGAAGTCTGGCGGACTCGATGGTTGCGAGCCCCCTTGGACACACGCTGCAGCAATGGTGGTTTGCAGACTGGGGGTTCGACTGGATTTATGACAAAGCGTTTGTGCGGCCCTTCATCTGGGCGGCCCAGATTAACAAAAGCGACTTCGTTGATGCTTTTTATACCGGTGTTGCATGGTTGACTGAGCTCTTCTATCGCGGGTTGAGCCGTACCGAGACGGGCCGCGTGCGGTGGTATGCCGCCGCGATGGGCGTGGGGTCGGTGGTATTTATCGCAATGGTGTTGTTCTTATGATCCTGATCTGGCTGATTAGCATTCTCCTGGTGGGCGGCATACTTGCCGCCATCGCCGCACGCTGGAGTCCGCAGGCGCCGCGATGGATTTCGCTGATCGCGATTGGCGTGGACCTGATGTTAGGGTTGAGGATCTGGGCCGACTCGGCCTCGAGCGCCACGGCGCGATGGCTCGACGAAGTGGACTGCAATTGGGTGCCGGCCTTTGGTATTCACTTTCATCTGGCGGTCGATGGTCTTAGCTTGCTGATGCTGATGCTCACGTTCCTCTTGGGCTTGATGTCCGTGCTGGCGTCGTGGACTGAGATCCGTGAAAAGATCGGCTTTTTTCATTTCAACCTGATGTGGGTTCTGGCCGGAATCGCGGCCGTGTTCCTCGCGGTCGATCTGTTCCTGTTCTATTTCGCCTGGGAACTCATGCTGGTCCCGATGTATTTTCTGATCGTCATCTGGGGTCACGAGCGACGCGTCTACGCCGCCGTGAAGTTCTTCCTGTTCACGCAGTGCAGCGGTCTGCTGATGCTGCTCGCCATCCTGGCGCTCTACTTCATCCACCATCGGGCGACCGGCGTTTACACGTTCGAGTATTCGCAACTGCTGGGTACCCAGTTGAACTCAGGCGTCGAGCTTTGGATCATGCTCGGTTTTTTTGTCTCTTTTGCGGTGAAGTTGCCGGTCGTGCCGTTCCATACCTGGCTGCCGGATGCACACACCGAGGCTCCGACTGCCGGAAGTGTAATCCTGGCAGGGCTGATGCTAAAGACCGGCGCATACGGCATGATCCGATTTGTCATCCCGCTGTTTCCGCATGCGGCTCGTGAGTTTACTCCAATCGCTCTAGTGCTTGCCGTGATTGGAATCGTCTACGGCAACGTAATGGCCTACTCGCAGACGGATCTCAAGCGGCTCGTGGCCTACACCAGCGTCAGTCACCTGGGGTTTGCACTGCTCGGGATTTTCTCCTGGAATCCGCTGGCGCTGCAGGGCGCGGTGATGACGATGATCTGTCATGGGCTCAGCACCGGTGGTCTGTTCATCCTGGTAGGCGGCTTACAGGAACGTATGCACACTCGGGAACTCGGGCGAATGGGTGGTCTGTGGAGTGTGGCGCCGCGCTTGAGCGGTGCCGGCCTGTTCTTCAGTCTGGCATCGCTCGGTCTTCCCGGCGTGGGTGATTTCGTCGGCGAGTTTCTGGTATTACTCGGTTCTTATAAGATGAGTGTTCCGGTTACAGTGGTCGCGAGTCTCGGCATTCTTGCCTCCACCTTTTATGCGCTGCGCATGGTGCAGAGTGCCTTCCAAGGCCCCAACACGAATGCCTGGCGTTTCCCCGATCTGACGCCGCGCGAAGGACTCATGGCGGCGGGGATGATCGCGGGCCTGTTGTGGCTGGGACTCTATCCGCAGCCAGTGTTCAACACCTTTGGACCCGCTCTCGATAATCTACAACGCGACACGCCAATGCCAATTGCGGACTTGCGGAGATAAATGATGAACCGTGCCGACCTACTCGCTTTGTTACCACTGCTTCTGATCGCAGGTACTTCGATTGTGGTGATGCTCGGAATCGCGTTCAGGCGAAATCACGCGTTTGCGGCGGGCCTGACGATCATCGGACTGACAGGCGCCTTCGTTTCTATTTGTGTAATCGCGCATTTTGCTCCCCGGCAAGTGACCTCGCTTCTGCTGGTAGACCAATATTCCCTGTTTTACATGGGCCTGATCGTGGCCTCCGCCGCCGCTGTCGCAATGTTCTCCTTCCCGTATTTGGAAGATCAGGGCGGCCATCGCGAAGAGTTGTATCTGCTGCTGCTGCTCGCGACTTTGGGTTGCGCGGTTCTAGTTGCGAGCAATCATTTCGTTTCATTCCTTCTCGGACTCGAGATCTTGAGCATCTCCTTGTACGCCATGGTGGCTTACCTGAAGGGCCGCGAACTCGCGCTCGAGGCCGGAATCAAGTACCTGATTCTCGCATCGACATCGGCGGCATTTCTTCTCTTCGGCATGGCGCTCATCTATGCGGATTCCGGCACCATGGAGTTTTCGCGCTTGCGGGAAGTCTCCTTGAGCGGGTCGGGACTCGCGTTGCTATTGCCTGGGATCGCGCTGACCGTCACCGGGATTGGTTTCAAACTGGGTGTGGTGCCATTCCATCTGTGGACGCCGGATGTCTACCAGGGCGCGCCGGCGCCGGTAGCAGCGTTTGTAGCTACCACGTCCAAGACCGCCATGGTGGCCCTACTGTTGCGCTATGTCTACGCCTCGGGCGCACTCCACTACCGCGCCATATTCCTGGTGTTCTCTATCATCGCGATTGCTTCGATGTGCGCGGGCAACCTTCTCGCGCTGCAGCAGACGAACGTCAAGCGCATCCTGGCGTACTCTTCGATCGCCCACTTTGGATACGTACTGGTGGCGTTTCTGGCGGCGACACCAATGGCGATCGGAGCGGTGAGCTTTTATCTGGTGGCGTACACCGTGACCATTCTTGCGGCCTTTGGAGTTGTCGCAGCTCTCTCCGGTTCCGGACGCGATGCCGAAGACCTGGAGGACTACCGCGGTCTTTTCTGGCGGCAGCCGTTAATGGCTGGTATCTTCACGGTCGCTTTGCTTTCACTCGCCGGCATTCCCGCGACGATGGGTTTTCTAGGCAAGTTCTACGTGCTCGCCGCTGGAGCGGACCGAGGCGCGTGGCCGTTGATCATTACTCTCGTTGTCACAAGCGTCGCCGGGCTGTTCTATTACTTACGGATCGTCGTAGCGCTATACTCTGCCGCTCCCGAGCGCGGGGCTCCGCTTCAAGTGACGTCCCGATGTGGATTGGCTTTGGCGGTACTCGCTATTCTGCTGATCTGGTTGGGGGTCTATCCTTCACCCTTGCTGGATATGATTCAAGTGACCGTGTCCAGGCTTAATTAAAGCGACAGCGGCATCCAGCGCCGCCCCGCTGGCTCTCTTGCCGAGACTTGTTGACCGTGCTGACAAAAGTGGGTTGGGACGGGTCTCGGCCCAGCGGGCTGTACTCTGCGCACTCAACCCTGCTAACCTCATTAACTGCCCAGACCATTCGCTCTCAAGAGTGAAACGCCATGGGCGATCTTGGTGACGACTGCGTTTATAAAGAGCCCTGTATTCCGTGTTGATGTGAACGATATTGATCCGACCCGCGGACCGGTATCGATAACCGACCAAATGCCGCCTCGGATATTCGCCAGCTGCCACTCTCCCCCGACTGTCCTGAAACCGGCCAGCGTCTTCCAGATGACCGTACCTGCGGCAAGTGTGAGGAATCAAGACCCTGTCGTCCCGATGGCCCCACACTTGCAATCGGTCGTGAATGTAGTCAGGGGCTCCGCCCGCATCGGACGTTCTTCTGGCCAACCTACACTATCCAACCTGGAGATTTGCGATGAGTATTATCGACAAAGCGCTAAATGCAAACCGGACGTACGCTAAGAAGCACGATCGAAAGCTGGGGGCGCATCCAACCCCCAAGATCGCAGTTGTAACCTGCATGGATCCCAGACTTTCAGACCTCCCTGAAATCCTGGGGCTGCCGCATGCCGATCTCGACGTTATCCGAACCGGCGGGCCAGCGGTAACCGAAGATGTGCTTGGAGAGCTTGTCGTTTCCACCCGTGTCCTCGGAACGACGGAGATTATGCTCCTCAATCATACCGGCTGCGGTTTCACGACATTCACTGACGATGAGCTGAACGCTAAACTCTCCGCTTTAACCGGCGACGCGTCGCCCGCTCCAATGCGCCTCTTCTCTTACAAGGACCCTGAACAGAACACACGGGAACAGATCAAGAAGGTCAGATCGCATCCGTGGATCGCCAAAGAAGTTCCTGTGCGGGGTTTTATTTTCGATGTGGAGACCGGTCTCATTAGGGAAGTGTTCGCCGCACATCATGGAGGAAGGTGACCGATGGATAGAGAGAGGATCGCAGTTGGTTGAACCAGGACTGGACGGCTTCCTCGTCCGGCGCTCAGAATACGGGAGACGAGACCTGCGCCGACGACGCCGTCGGCGATTATCCTTAGTCGGGTGGGTGGATCCTGGGCAGACGCAATTTGCAAGCCCTGCGCAGCCAATGTCTCGGGAAGCCCGCGGGATTCGAGATCAAAAGGCTCTTCCGATCCGCGACTTGTGGATCACTGAATATGCGATCGTGTACCTGAGACGGCTGAGGTACACGGTCAGCGTCGTGGAATTCAAGAACAGAGAGGCGGTCCACGAAACACGGTATTTTGCCGGCCAATTTGATCCTCGCGGTTGCGCCGGCTTGACCGAAGCAGAAGCCCGGGAGAGCGGTGTTGGCGACGGAGCCCTCTTGCGTGCGCTCGAACCGCTTGAGGCAATCGAGTTGATGGAACGCTCACGCGCCGCGACACGTTTGATAGATCTGGCCAGCGGTCATCGCCGGCTCACCGGGAGTCATGCGCGCGATCTCAGAGAAGATGGCCTGAATCTGTGCCCCACCGGCCCGCTTTGGCTCGCCGCGACAGCGCAGAGTACTGGTTCCGTCGGCAAGAGCGCGCGCATTGGCCGTCGATCGAAGTTTGCCATTTTACAAGCGCGGGCATCCGTACGTGAGTGGTCAAAAGAAATTACAGGGGTAGTTCCACTGGAGAAAAATGATGGCTCGGCTTCTGTCGGTGAATGTTGGTTTTCCGCGCGACATTACGTGGCACGGTCAGACGGTGCACACGGGCGTCTGGAAAGATCCGGTTCAGGGCCGGCGCATCGTCAGGCGACTCAACATCGAAGGCGACGGCCAAGGAGATCTCGCCGGACATGGGGGCGAACACCGTGCGGTCCTGGTATATCAGATGGATTCCTACCGATACTGGGAGAATCATCTTGGTCGCAACAATTTCACGTTCGGGCAGTTCGGCGAAAATTTTAGTGTTGAGGGCATGGCGGACGATGAAGTCTGCATCGGCGATCGCTATAGAATTGGCAGTGCACTATTCGAAGTGACTCAACCGCGCGTCACTTGCTACCGCGTCGGCATCCGAATGGATGAGCCACAGATGGCAGCCTTGCTCGTCTCGCATCATCGTCCGGGCTTCTATCTACGCGTACTGGAGGAAGGCGAGGTCGCTGCGGGCGACGAAATTGTAAAGGTTGCCGATGGACCTGAGCGCATGACCGTTGCCGAGGTCGATGCGCTTCTCTACCTGCCCGGCCACGCCACCGATCTTCTCGAGCGCTCGTTGCGTATCCCGGCGTTGAGCCGGGGCTGGAAGGGGTCGTTGCAGGCACTGATGGATCAGAGCAGGGCCGGAACGGCCACGAACGGGAACGCCGGTCTCACCACTCTCGCAGGCCCACCTCCGGCGTGGCCTGGCTTCAAATCGTTGAGGGTTGGACGGGTCGATCGGGAAAGTGCGAGCGTAACTTCCTTGTCATTGGAGAATTACGATGGATCGCCGCTACCGGCTGCGCTTCCTGGCCAGTTTCTCGTCTTGAAATTTCGGCCCAAGCCGGACAGGCTTCCAATTCTGCGCAATTACTCGATGTCCGGTGCACCGGGCGCAGATGCCTACCGCGTGAGTATCAAACAGGAGGCTAACGGTCTCGGGAGCACTTTCTTGTGCAATCAGGTTCGCGCCGGCGACAGTTTGGAAGTCGCTGCGCCGAGGGGGACGTTCACGCTGCGACCAAGCGATGGGCCTGTGGTGCTGCTCAGCGCAGGCATAGGAGCGACTCCTGTGCTCGCGATGCTCCATGCCCTGGCTTCCACGGCGTCGCCTCGTGAAGTCTGGTGGCTGTACGGAACCCGCAACCGCGACGATCATCCGTTTGCGCAAGAATCGCGCGACCTCATCAAGTCGCTGGCAAACAGCCGGGCATACATCTGCTACAGCAAACCGGGTCCCGCAGATCGGCTTCGTCAAGACTACGATGCACCTGGACACCTGGGTGTTCCCGTTCTGGATCAACTCGGAGTGCCACGGGACGCGGATTTCTATCTATGCGGGCCGCCGGCGTTCTTGAACAGCCTCGCTGCTGCCCTCAAGTCCTGGGGCGCCACGGCAACCATGATTCATACAGAGATCTTCGGCCCAGTTGAATCGAAAACGCCTGGCATCGCCAGTGCTCCTAGCCGGCCTCCCCACCCACCTAGAGGAACTGCTGGTCCTGGACCACAAGTCACATTCACCCGAAGTGGACTCACGGTTGCCTGGAGTCCGGCCTTCCAAAGTTTGCTGGAGTTCGCCGAAGCATGCGACGTTCCCGTGAAATGGGCATGTCGGAGTGGCGTCTGCCATACATGCGAATGCGCGCTGATCGGTGGTCGCGTCAGTTATCGGCCCGAACCGCTGGACGCGCCGGCGGAAAGCAATGTGCTCATCTGCTGCTCACGCCCAGAGGGCGACGTGGTGGTCGATCTTTAGGCCCGGCATTTAGTCTTTCGGCACAACCCAAGCAACTTCGCCTGGCAGAAACCATTTTTGAAGTCGTCTGGTTCCCGAGTTTTGTGAAGCGCTCGAAAACGCGCAGGCGTCCGGCGGTCCCGGGACGGGGACTGGTTCCGGGCTGAGTGGGAATTCATTGTGGGCTTGGACTCGCCGCTGCGACTCCCTTCTCGTCACTGGCGATGGGACCAGCCGGGTATTAGAGCCAGCGATGGCAATGCGCGTAGAGAAGTACGTGAACGGAATGGCGATCATCCCATGGGGGAAATACTGGGGCTGGCGCCAGCCGCAGCCGGAGGACTCGGGGAGAGAGGTTATTGCCCTTGATCGGTCAGTGGCGAACTAGCGACACCGCAGATTGATCTTGGTCGCCGTGGCAATCACCTCGCTCATGTCTTACCAGATTCTGGCAGGAGTTGATCGCGCGGGCCGGCGAGGCCAGAAACGCGGCTCTTGATAGCGGAAATTCGCGGTGCAATTCATCTTGGTCGGCCAGACCACTGGAGACCTCATGAAAGAGTGGAGCCTGACTTGCTTTCCGAAACAGTGGAGCCGCTGCATGGATATCCGTGAAGTGGCCGTTGACGGAAGAAGATCGAAAATTGCCGAGGCTCGTATCGCTGCCAGCGTTGGCAAGTACAGCTTTCAACCACGCCTATTGCTCGATGCGGTAATTCGTAACGCAGGAAGTATCGAGATTGGTCCAGCAAATTGCAGGTATTACACCGGAGTATTGCTTGAGAGCTCTCAAAAAAAGGCGCGCATTGTCTTCGCACTTCTTGACATCGAAGGATGCGGCTCAGACAACGATTTCCCTTGTGGTTCTGATGGCTGCTATTCCCGTCTTCGCTCAAAGCCCGCCGCCGTCGCCCGATCGCCCCTGGCATACCTACAGCGAACACCAAATCACGAACGATGGGAGGCGTCTTCGTCAACTAGTGGTTCCCATCGAGTCCGGCAGAGCCTATTCCTTAACGGAATTGATCGATCTGGCTGAAGCTCACAATCCCGAGACTCGTGTCGCGTGGGAGAACGCCCGCGCCCAGGCGGCAGCCCTCGGAATCGCACGCAGCGAACTATATCCGACCTTAACGGCGGTGGCGCTCTCGGGCGTGGATCGCGGGGAGGTTCCGCTGGGCAGCCGGTACTACCGACACACGAATGTGGCGAATCAGGTGTCATTGGATCTCAACTACACGATCTTCGACTTCGGGGCCCGTCGCGGCCGAATCGACGCGGAGAGCGCGCGAGTACTGGCAACTAACTTCGGTTTTAACGACGTTCATCGGAAACTCATCTTTCAGGTTCAGCAGACCTACTATCGCCTGCTGAATGCGTCAGCTCAGGACGCCGCAGCAAGAGCGAGTCTCGCCAACGCGGAGGCCGTACAACAAGCCGCTGAGGAGCGACTGCGCAATGGTTTGGCAACTCTGCCCGACGTTCTGGAGGCTCGAAGCGCGACCGCGCAATCGCAATATGATCTGCAGGCAGTGTTAGGCGCGGAACAAATCGCCCGGGGTGATTTAGCTACAGCCTTGGGGGCTTCTGCGTCCACAATGATTCGCGTCGAGCCGCTGAGCGAAGTACCTACTCCTGAGTCGATCGGCGAGACCGTCGAACAGGTGACGTATCGCGCTCTCGACCAGCGGCCAGACCTCCAGGCAGAGGTGGCAGGCATCCGCGTGGCGGAGGCGCAACGGAAGGAGGCGCAGGCTGCCTACTACCCCAGCTTGAGTTTCAGAGCGAACCCGAGCGCTCAATCGCTATCCTTCCAGCAGCAAACGTTGCGTTGGGGATATACGGCCGACTTAACCGGCGGAGCAGCCTTAAGTTTAAGCTGGACCGTCTTTGACGGAGGCGCGCGTCGAAGCCGCCTGCTACAGGCAGAATCCGACATCCGTGGGGCCGAGGCGCAAGTCAACGCTGCGCGCGATAGCATCGAGGACGAAGTTTGGAGCGCCTATTCGAATTTGAACACCGCCTTTCGCCAGCGCGAGGCCGCCACCGCGTTGCTCGACTCCGCGACCCAGTCCTATGCCGCCGCACTTCAGTCTTACAATTACGGTGTTCGGAACCTCTTAGACGTCACCGCAGCCCAGAAGCTTCTCGCCCAAGCCCGCTCGGCAGACATCCTGGCGCGGACGCAGGTACTAATCACCCTGGCAGACCTGGCCTTCCGTTCCGGCGACTCGATCCAATCCAACACCAGGAAAGCGCGACCATGACCACGAATAGATGTCGGCCTATTTCGGCGTGTGAGTTAATGCTCGTAGCGTTCTTCTTGACGGGTTGCGGGCGGGCTCCTTCTTTCGATATTCTAGGGTCGTTTTTTCCAGCCTGGCTTGCGTGCTTGACGTTGGGCCTGGTGCTCACGGCAGCCGCTCGATGGCTCCTGCCGCGCCTTCAGATTGTGATCGCGTTTCCAGTTTTGACTTATCCGAGCCTGGTGGCGCTCTTTACTTTCGCGCTTTGGCTCGCGTGGTTTCGATAGAGAGGAAAATCCTGATGACGTCCAACGCCGATACGAAAATTGGAAGGGTGCTCGGAGGTGTGCTGAGCGCTGCTATCGTGATTGGAGCAGTTGCGCTAGGGTTTATCGCGCTGTATCACGTAAACTCCTATCCACGAACCGACGATTCCGAGATACTCGCCAACTTTATCGGAATTGCGCCTCAGGTGGAGGGTCCGATTCTGCGTCTGAATGTACACGATAACCAGTTCGTGAAGCAAGGGGACCTGCTTTACGAAATCGATGACCGGCCTTTTCGCTACGCCCTGGAGAACGCAATTTCAGAGCAGGCGGCTCTCGAAGGACAGATCGCGGATGAGCGGCGAAGAATCGCGGCGCTGGTCAGCGCGGTTTCCGTTTCCCAGGCAAATATTCGAGGCACAGAAGCTGACGTGACTCGATCGGCAGCGGCGGTGGATCAGGCACGGGCCGACGTGACGAACGCCGAACAAGGTGTCAGCCGTGCCAGAGCGGAGTGGAGCTATGCGAATAATAACTTGCATCGGATTGAGCCTTTGCTGGCCAAGCAGTTTGTCACTGTGGATCAAGTGGATCGGGCGAGGACTTCGGAGGTTTCGCAGGCACAAGCTCTGAACCAGGCGGAATCTCAACTACGGCTGGCGCAGGCAGGATTGCAGTCCATGTTGGCTCAACAGGAACGCTCCGGGGCAATGCTGGTAGAGAGCCAGGCGCAGCACGAACAGGCGCAGAACGCTGTGACCACGCTTGAACCATTGGTCAACCAACGCGGCGCAAGAGCCTCGGCTGTAGAGACAGCCCGGTACAATCTCAACAACTGCAAAGTCTATGCGCCGTTTGCGGCGCGCGTCACGAATTTGACGATTTCGGAGGGCGCCTACGCCCACATTGGCCAGCAGGTGTTCACGCTGATCGACGCACGGACCTGGTGGGCGGTCGCCAACTTTCGTGAAGGCCAACTACAGCACATCGCTCCCGGAATGCGGGCCGAAGTCTATGTGATGTCCAAGCCAGACGTCCGTTTCTCGGGCGTGGTGGACAGTATCGGCTTTGGGGTGACTCCAGATGCAGACGTCGTGGGCCGTCTGGGAGCAGTCCTCCCGGATGTGCAGAGAACCTTGAACTGGGTGCACCTCGCCACTCGCTACCCGGTTCGCGTGCGTGTGGAGAACCCTCCCGAGGGCTTGTTTAGAGTCAGCGAGTCGGCGGTTGTCGTGATTCGAGGGCGTTGAGGTGGCGACACTCGCGCAGCACCTACCGGACGTACCCCGGCCATTGAAGTGGTTATGGGAATTCCTTAAACATGAACTCGCTCCTTATCCGGGCCGGGTCGTGACGGTGGCGCGCATGGTCCTGGCCGCTACCCTCGTCATGATCGTATGCAACACCTTTCGTATTCCTTTCGCGTTTGTAGGCGGCATCTATGCACTGCTCATTTCACGCGAAAGCCCTCGATCCACTCTGAACTCTGCGGGAACGGTACTCCTTTTTGCCGCCGGCGGTGTCGCGTATGTATTAGTGTCCGTCCAATTTGTTGTCAGTGTCCCACTTCTTCACTTTCTTTGGATTATCGGCTCGCTCTTCGTGGCCTTCTATGCGCTCACGATCGTAACCAACTACGGAGCTTTTGTAGCATTCGCCCTGGTGATCTCGATCGCCGTCACTATTTGGGACCGGCATGTATCGGCCGAAACCAACGTCGAGGACACGCTAAGGCTGTTATTGGTGACGCTCATAGCAGTCGTAGTTACCTCCGGGGTAGAGCTTGCGTTTAGACGAATTCGGCCCGGGGACGATATCGTTGCGCCCGTCGCGGATCGTCTAGCCGTGGTTCATAGCGTGTTGATGTGTTACGTGGAGGGCCGCCCGGTGGATCAGGTTACCGAAGAAAAGGTCATCCGGCTAGGCATGCTTGGAACATCAGCATTGCGGCGCGCTTTGCGGAGGTCAGATTATTCGCCCCAATACCGGGCACAGATGAGCGGTGTTATAGCGTTGGTTGGAACGCTAGTGGATATTACCACGGCGCTGACCGAGCTCAGTTTTGAGCCTTCCAGTATCGATCAGGAGCATTTGCGGAACCTGGCGGCGTCCGTCGCGAGCGTGCGTAACGATCTAATGTACCGGCGAATTCCAGCTTCGATTCAGGTGAACGCCGAAGATGAACCGCATCGTGTGCCGTTGCTGTGCGAGATGGAGAATACCGTGGCGCTCATCCCTCAAGCATTTGCAGGTTCTCGATCAATCGACGAGTATCAAGCGCCTTCAGAAGAGAAGCTAACATCAAAGCTTATCGCCGCCGACGCGTTCGTCAACCCGGAGCACCTCAAGTTCGCGCTGAAAGGGTGCTTTGCAGTGAGCGCGTGTTACATCATCTATAACTCGATCGACTGGCCGGGCATGGGCGTACCGGTGATGCTCACCTGTTTCCTGACTGCGGTCTCCACTATCGGCACATCGCGACAGAGACAGGTCCTGCGTTTCGCGGGCTTCGTGGTGGGTGGCCTTCTAATCGGTATGAACGCTCAGGTGTTCATTCTGCCGTACCTCGATTCGATTGTAGGATTCACGGTTCTTTTCATGATCGTCACAGCGCTGGCCGCGTGGTTCATGACGTCCAGCCCACGATTATCATTCTTCGGGATGCAACTCGGTGCGATGTACTACGTGATCAACATGCAGAAGTTCGCGAGAGAGACATCGCTCTCCGTGGCAAGGGATCGCGTTGCGGGGGTCTTCCTGGGACTGCTGATGATGTGGTTGATATTCGATCAACTTTGGGGCTCAGCGGCGAGTGTCGAAATGAGGAAAGCTTTCATCTCCACGTTACGTCTGTTAGCTCAGCTTGCACGGGAACCAGTTTCGGCGGACATCCGGTCGGCGATCCAGCGGACCTCTGCCCTTCGCGATACGATCAATACTAAATTCGATAACGTGAGATCACTCGCCGATGGGGTTCTTCTCGAATTCGGCCCTTCGCGGCACTACAACCTGGCATTGCGCGATCGCATCCGGAGGTGGCAACCCCAATTACGGGCACTCTTCATCATGCGGGGTGCATCTCTCAAGTACCGTCTCCAATTGCCGGGCTTCGTACTGCCGGAGGCTGTGACTCGCTCCCTTCAGGCGTATGATGAGTGTTCTGCTCAGACGCTTGAGAATATCGCGGATCGAATGGAGGGTAAGACGTCGCAAGGAAGACCTGTGTTAGGGGACTCCTCCGCACCTATGGAGCAGACACTGGAATCGTGTCGCGTGGACGAATCGCGACTATTGCTCTCGGAGCAGGGCACAACATTCGTCCCTTTGCTTCGTCAGATTGACCGGTTGACCAGCCGTCTGGCGGACCAGATCGCGATGGAAAGTGATCAGCCTGACTAGCGAAAGATCGTGCTGCGCGTCCGACGAGTGTCATCGTCATCATCTCTGGCAATCGGCGGAAACCCCTTCAGTGCTGTATTGGAAGCGGGCTACTCCTTGCAAGAACACATCAGGACTAGGGAGAGTCTCGACTCTCGACCACTCCCAGGGCGTCCCTTCCTGAACACTGAACGTAAGCTTCTGCCAATAGAAGTTAATCATGACGCAGATGCCCTCGTGGTGCCCCGATGCTCAGAATGGAAAATACGCGAGGCCGTGTCGATTAATGTGCTGGAGCAACCTTGAGGGACGTGTTAAATAGCCGGAGGCGGGAATACACGACTTGTTTGACTGATTCGACCACGTCCGGCAGCAGCTTGTAGGGGACTACTTCGTCGGGCTTCCTTGCCAGCGCGGACTCCAATCCGCGGCGCCACGCAACCCGCAATTCCGTGTTGATGTGGACGATCGTGATTCCAGCTTCGATCGCGTCCAGAAACCCTTGGTCGTCCGTACCAGATCCTCCATGCAGAGTGAGAGGTTTTCGCGTTGCGCGTTTGATCGCAGCGATCCGCGCCGGATCCACGTGCTTCTTGGTTTGGCCCTCCACCATGCTCTTTAGCATCCCGTGCATGGTACCCACCGCCGGCGCGAGCACATCCACGCCGGTACGCTGGACGAACTCGCTCGCTTGTTCAGGTGTGGTCATCGGGCTCATGCCCTCGGGGATCTTATCGTGAATTGAAGAAGAACTGCCGATAAAACCAAGTTCGCCCTCCACCAGAATGGAGGGGTGGATCGCTTTCATCTCGGTCACCGCTTGCTTCGTCCTGGTCACATTCTCTTCGAACGGCAACGCAGAGCCATCGAACACCACTAAGTCAAAGCCGGCTTGGGCAGCCTCGCGAGCCTTCTCGATCGAATGAGTGTGGTCGGCATTAAGGTATATAGGAAAGCCGTCCTCCTCCCGAATGCTGCGGACTAACGCAGCGATTTGGTCGACGCCGATGAAGTCGCGCTCGCCTTCAGAGACACCAACTAGCACCGGCACATTGACTTCGCGAGCTGCCAAGTACACTGCCTTCAGCGCTGCCAAATCAGAGATATTGAAATGCCCGACCCCCACCTTCTGCTGATCAGCTTCGGCCAAAATCTGCTGCAACGACTTCATTTCTTCCTCCTATGGAAATCTTGTCATTGCACGACGAATTCCATTCAAGACCTGCACTTCAGGCTTGCGCAAAACACTCCTTCCCTTGAGCGCCCCATCTCTTTCCGTGTCGGAGGATCTCTTTCCGTGTCGAAAAACCGTCATTAGTCAATGGACTTTACATCCAACAACCTGAAAAGGCGGCTCGATCTGAGTGGTCCCGAGATTGCTCTTCTACCTCGCAATGACGCTTGCCTGCGCCGCTGGCGCGTGAAGGCCGTCAGTAGAGGCAGATATGAATCTAAAGCTGAACAGAGAACTGCAGGACCTATGTATCAACACGATCCGAATACTGTCGGCCGACGCCGTCCAGAACGCGAATGCCGGTCATCCCGGCATGCCGATGGGCGCTGCTGCCATGGCCTACACTCTTTGGACGCAGTTTCTCAAGCATAATCCCCGGAACCCGCAGTGGTTCGACCGCGATCGTTTCGTATTGTCCGGGGGACATGGGTCGATGCTGTTATACAGCCTGCTGTACCTTACCGGCTACGACCTGCCCCTCGAGGAGATCAAACATTTTAGAAAGTGGGGGAGCAAAGCGCCAGGTCACCCTGAGCGGGGTCTAACGCCCGGCGTCGAGGTCACCACTGGACCACTCGGTCAAGGATTTGCCAACGGCGTGGGTCTGGCGATTGCTGAGGCGTGGCTGGGGGCGCGCTACAACAAGCCGGGACATAAGATTGTCGAACACTATACCTATGGGATCTGCGGCGATGGTGACCTGATGGAGGGCATCAGTGAGGAAGCTGCCTCGTTGGCCGGGCATCTGCATCTGGGGAAACTCATTTATCTGTACGACCAGAATCATATCTCCCTCGCCGGAGCCACCGAAATCGATTTTACTGAGAACGTGGCAAAACGCTTCGAAGCGTGTGGCTGGCACACTCGCCTGGTTCCGGACGGCAACGACACTCAAGACGTAGCATGGGCAATTCGCGAGGCCCAGGCCGAGGATCAGAGGCCTTCATTAATTCTGGCGCGGACTCACATCGGCTATGGCAGCCCTCATAAGCAAGACAACTTCACCGCGCACGGAGACCCGCTGGGAGAAGAGGAATTACAAGCCACCAAGAAAGCCTTGGGGTGGCCAACCATGGAGAAGTTCTACCTGCCCGAAGACGCGGTGGAATACTTCCGTCAGGCGGTTCCTGACGGCGCACAAATGGAGGACGAGTGGCGGAAGAAGTTCGACGAATACAAGCAGGCGTTTCCAAAGGAAGCCGCCGAGTTCGAGAGCATCGTTAGCGGCAAGCTCCCGCAAAACTGGGACGCCGATCTTCCCAAGTGGAAGCCCACCGATAAACCGATTGCGACTCGCGCGGCGGGCGGCGAAGCGATGAATGCTCTGGCCAAACACATCCCGAACCTGATCGGCGGATCGGCGGACTTGAACCCGTCGACCAGGACGGCCCTTAAGGGTCTGGGAGATTTCCAATCGCCTGAAGTGTCGGGGCCGGGAACGCTGGGTGCAGTCGGCGGGGAGTGGAGCTATGGCGGCCGGAACATTGCTTTCGGTGTACGCGAGCACGCTATGGGAGCCGCCGTGAATGGAATGGCCGCACACGGCGGTGTGCTTCCCTTCAGCGCGACGTTTTTCACCTTTTCCGACTACATGAAGCCTGCCATCCGCCTGGGGGCCTTGAGCCATCTTAAAGCGGTTTACGTGTTTACGCACGACAGCATCGGACTCGGAGAGGACGGCCCGACTCACCAGCCAATCGAGCATCTCGCGGGCTTGCGCGGAGTTCCAGGGCTCACGGTCATCCGACCTGCCGATCCAAATGAAACCGTGGAGGCGTGGGCTTTTGCGGTTCAACATGACGGTCCGACGCTGTTGGTGCTGACGCGGCAGACGGTCCCACATCTCGACCGCGGCGAGGCGAAAAATCCCGGTGTCGCACACGGCGCCTATGTGCTCGCGGACGTCGAAGGCGGTTCTCCGGATGTGATCCTCATCGGCACCGGCTCCGAGGTCAGCCTCTGTGTGCTGGCGCGGGAGAAGCTGAAGAGTTTCGGAGTAAAAGCACGCGTAGTTAGCATGCCGAGTTGGAGCCTTTTTGACGCCCAGGACGAGTCTTACCGTGAAAGCGTCCTTCCGCGAGGCATCAAGAAACGCGTCACTGTGGAGGCCGGCTCACCGATAGGGTGGCATCGCTGGGCGGGCGACGAGGGTATGGTCATTGGTGTGGAGCGCTTTGGGGCGTCGGCGCCTGGCCAGGACGTTCTTGCTCATCTGGGCTTCACGGTAGATCACGTCGTGACTGCCGCTGTTCGCCTCTTGGGCTTAGACAACGAAGTCGATGTGGAATCCGGATCTGAAGCAACGTTGGTGAAGGCGTAGCGGCTAAAGTCCCTATGCTCTGATCTGTGGATCGACAGTGTTCCTGAGCAGTCGTCTTGGCGGGGGCGACGGGACGTGCTTGCAGAGTTTTCGCTCGAAAAAGCGAGAACCGCAAGATTCTCTCGCGCAAGGTGCGACCGAATGCTTGCAGTTTTGGCCATGATCCCATGATGGGTTTTCTTCAGCGAACGTTTACCAAGTTTGAGCTTACTTTTTCAGCAGCGAAGGCCAGTTCACAATCACCGTGAAGCTGTTGTCGATTTTTTGTTCGGCCGGCGCAATCGCCAGGAACTTCTTGCCGTCGCCGGTTACCACGAGCCGGTTTCGCAGGGTTCCGAGAGGCAGTCGCAGCTCGAATAAGGGATGCGGGATGCCGGCCTGGATGGCGCCAGGGCCGCCTGCAATATCCACCGCGATCGTGCGGGCGGGATCCTGCAGCGTGGCGTGGAACAGTTCCTTGCCATCGCCGCGCCACTGCGGTTCACCGCCGCCGGTGATGGATATCTGCTACTTCCCGCGAGCAGGTGGAAGTGCCTGGATGAACACCTCGAAGCGGCCCGTTTCGTTGGACCGGCAAGCCATCCATCTGCCATCAGGCGATAGGCGGCCCTGATCTTCGACGAACCGTGTGCGCAGAAAATCCTGCGCTTTCAAGATCTCCAGGCTCAGCAGCATCAAGCGGGCTCCGCTGCCCAGGCGGGATTCGCTAAATAACAATCCACCGTGCGTCCCGCGACCAGTCCTCCACGTTCTTGGAGACCGTGGACGAAAGCAGCAGTTTGTCTTCGCCGGTTCCGATTTCCGTCGGTGACATCGCGGGATCGGAATAGTCCGCGATCCCGCCGAGCGTGTGATCGCTTGTAACAACGACGGAGTTTGGAATGAAGCCGGCGCCGCCGCGGCTATCATCGTTCCGCCTGCTTTCTTTCAGGCCATGTGGTTCAAAGCATGGTCCCTCCTGGTGATGGCGACGCTAGCTGCTTCCATGGGCGTATTCATCTACCGCGTCCGCCTGCAGCAAGCGGTCGACCGCATTCAGGCTGGTTTCGAAGAGCGCATGGAGGAGCGCGCTCGAATTGCGCAGGAGTTGCGTGACACTTTGTTGCAGGCCATCGTCGGGTCAACCATGCTCGTGGAGAGCGCCGCGGAAAAAGTGCCCGAATCGCTTCCTATCGTGAAGGGCACCTTGTTGCGTGCCACCGACAGGCTGGACTTCGCACTGGCAGAATCCCGCGCCGCGCTCAAAGGACTGCGAGACACTACTAAATCGGAGACCGATCTGGCGAAGCAGCTTTCCGCCGAGGCGGCCAATGTGGCCGGCTCAAAGATTACCTTCAGGCTGGCTATCCTTGGAGAGGTGCGGGAACTGCGCCCCATGATTCGTTAAACGGTCGCAGCTCGGAAGTCATTGCTGAGCCGCGCGCGTACTACCAACTAGCGAGTCTGCTTGGCGACAGCTGTAGAGAGGGCCTCGTGCGCCCTCGGGCCATCCAACGTAGCGTCCCCCACAAGAGCCATTGTATTTCTCCCGTGGGTCGCTGAACTACTCGCGTAACCTCTTTGGACCACTCACGTATCGATTGCCTCGCTCGTAGAAGCGCCACTTCCGATCCACGTTGCGCGTCAAACCGATGCGCACACTTTTGCCGATCACGCCTGTTGCCCGCCCGCTCGTGGCGAGCCAGAGCGGACCGGTGGCGCACAGATCCAGTCCATCTTGCCTGAAATCAATTTGCATCGCGCGAGTGAGCCGTCCTGGTCCACGCGCTAAGTCGAGCAGGCTTGCCCCGCCTCGGAAGCGCTGCATCTCATCGATTCCCTCGAGAGGTTCGAGGGCACGCAAGAGGACTCCGCCTCCGACTCCGACCGCCTCGCTCGTCACATTCAGCATGAACGATGACCCGTAGGTCAAATATACGTGAGCATGTCCGTGCCCGAGAAACATCGAGCGATTATATGGCGTCTCCCCACGAAATGCGTGCCCGGCGGGATCACCGACCGGATAAGCCTCCGTCTCGACGATGTGCCCGCTGAGCCGGCCAGCATCGGTATCATGAACCACTACTTTGCCGATCAGGTAGCGCGCCAACTGCATAGTATCCATCGGGAGTTCCGTTCGACGGAGACGCCGAAGACGACAAAGGGGAATTCTCTTGCCTAAGCGTTTCATTTCTCAGTGCGCGACGTCAGAGCGCCGTCTGCCTCCGAAAGCGGCTGGAGTTCGCCAAGCATGGTAGGGATGAGTTCCGAAACGGTCGGGTGAATGTGCATAGCCCGTTGAATGACCGTATACGGCGCTCTGGCATACATGGCGTCAAGGATCGAGTGAATCGCCTCGTCTCCACCTGTTCCAAGGATGGCAGTTCCCAGGATCTCGTGAGTCTCGGCATCCACCATGATCTTCATAAACCCTTGCGTCTCGCCTTTCTCAACGGCACGACCGACCCTCGTCATAGGCCGCCGGCCACAGCGCGTGGCGGCCGCTTTTCAGGACTTCTGCCTCCGTCAAGCCCGCACGGCCGAGCGGGGGATCAGTATACACGGCATAAGCGGTAATGCGATGGCTGAGCTTGCGCGAACGGTTCAAGGGGACGACGCTCGCGATGTACATCGGTTCGAGCATCGGCAACTTCTCGCCGGAGGAGGCTCGTACGATTCTTCGCAATCTGAGGTCTCAGCTCAGGGCCGGGGATGCGTTGCTGTTAGGTACGGATATGGTAAAAGACGAGGCGAATCTCGTGCGGGCCTATGACGACAGAGACGGCGTCACCGCGGCGTTCAATTTGAACGTTCTGCATCGCCTCAACAAAGAACTCGGTGCGAACTTCGATACCGGCTGCTTCCGGCATCGGGCAAGCTGGAATCGCGTGGAGTCACGCATCGAGATGCACTTGGAGAGCACGTGCGATCAATGCGTAGATATCCCGGCCGCGCAACTTAGCGTTCAATTCGCGGCCTTTGAAACCATCCACACCGAGAGCAGCTACAAATTCACCCGGAAAACGCTCGGCGCCTTGTTGGATGATGCGGGCTTTACGATCGAGCAGACATGAACGGATCCGCGGCAGTGGTATGCGCTTACGCTCGCGAGCCTTCGCTAATCGCAGTCTCGTCACCAAACCAAAGAAGCGGACGCGCGCAAGCCGCTCTTTCCGCCAACAAAGCGAGGAGCGGAGGACTCCTTACTGTCAGGGATCTGCACGGCACCTTACACGCATATCATTATTCCCGCTGGAAAACCGCCGCCATGAAGGAGCTGACAGGGGCGTCAGCGTTAGGCGGCTCTGCGCACCCTCTCCGGTCGCACAGCCAGAAACGCGGCCAGCTTTCTCTTGGCGTTGAACACCCTCCACTGAACGGTTCCGAGCGGGATTGCCTGAGCGGCGGCGATCTCGTGGTATTCCCATTGCTCAATGAAGCGCAACGTCATCACTTCCCGCTCGCTCGAAGTCAGGAACGCCATCCAATGCTGGAACTCGAACGCCGGTGTTCCGACGGACTTGTCGGCGCGGGCGGCCAACCGGTAACTGACATCCTCGACGTTGACGGTTTCCAGTCCGCGCGTCTGCCTGCCATAATGCCGGCAGAAAGCGCTGTGGGCTATTTTGAACACCCATGTTCGGAAAAGCTTGCGATCACGAATCTTGGCGGCCTTGAGATGAACGGTCAGCATCACTTCCTGCGCGAGGTCTTCGGCCGATGACAGCTCGCAACGGCGCGCCCGAAAGAATGCCACGAGTTGCGGGGTAAAGATCTTGAAGACTTCAGCGAACGACTCGTCACTCGGAGCGCCGAGATAGTTTTCCATAATCACGGCTTCACGAAGGAGTTTCTCATTTGTATTTTGCCCGGTACTCATTTTCAGTTCGACCTCATTCAGATACAGCTTGTGTACGGCACGTGCGCATCCAATCCCCGTCGCAGCCCAAAATGTTCAATCCACTTGAATTGACGGACTCCTGGCGCTTTTCCCGTCAACTGAGCGAGTCGGATTGCCGACTTCTGTTGTCTGCCATCGGTGAGATATGTTGAACGTGCCTTCGCAGTGCAGCGTCATTTACTCATCCGGGAGAGCGCAACGTGAAAGTGGAAACCCCGCGGATCACGGTGGATTCGAAATGAAAGAGAAACTCGCCAGATTGTTGGCGAAGGACGGCCATGCGGTTGTGATTTTGGCAATGATGAATGTATCGAAATGGCAATGGGAGTGCATGACGACATACCTCCGCGCCAAGTTCGAGAGTGCGGAGCGCCACCGCCGCCGGCTGGCCAAGCGAAACTCGAGCACAGGAAGTTTACAGCTTGAACTACAGGAGATAACGATGACACTTCTTGAATCTCTCAAGAAATACACGACAGTTGTAGCGGATACGGGTGATATCGAGGCGATTGCCCGGCATCGTCCGCAGGACGCGACGACCAACCCTTCACTTCTTTATAACGCCGCCAAAATGCCAGCCTACGAGCACTTGGTGGAAGAGGCAGACGACCTTGCCTCCGAGCGCGGCGGCAGCCGGGACCAGATGGCGGAAGAGTTCATCGATCAACTCTTCGTCCTGTTCGGATGCGAGATCCTCAAGGTGGTTCCTGGACGCGTGTCTACGGAGGTCGCGGCCAGGTTGAGCTTCGACACCGAGGGAACGATGGCCAAGGCCCGCAAGCTGATTTCGTTGTATGACAAGAAAGGTGTGTCGCGCGCGCGCATCCTGATCAAGATCGCCAGCACGTGGGAAGGCATTCGGGCAGCGGAGCTTCTGGAGAAAGAAGGCATCCATTGCAACTTGACCCTGCTCTTCAGTTTCGCCCAGGCGGTTGCCTGCGCCGACGCTGGGGTTACGCTCATTTCGCCTTTTGTCGGGCGTATTTACGATTGGTACAAAAAGGAGGGCGGCGGCAAGGAAATTCCCTCGGACCAGGATCCAGGCGTTGCGTCCGTCACCCATATCTACAACTACTTCAAGAAATACGGCTACAAGACCCAGGTGATGGGAGCAAGCTTTCGCAACCTGAATCAAATCGTTCGGCTGGCCGGGTCGGATTTGCTGACGATTAGTCCGGACCTTCTCCAGAAGCTGGAGCAAACCGAGGGTACGTTGGATCGGAAGCTCGATCCGGTGGCATCATCGGCCACCCAGGAGGAGCGTCTGCATCTGAATGAGAAGACGTTCCGCTGGATGCACAATGAAGATGCCATGGCGACCGAAAAACTAGCCGAGGGCATCCGCAAATTCAATAGCGACGCGCGCAAATTGGAAGAGTATGCGCTGTCGCGGGTTGCCGAGAAAGTCGGATAAGAGGTTGGAAAATGAGCAAGGCCCGGGCAGTCCTTTGGGACATGGATGGAACGTTAATTGACTCCGAGGAGTTCCATTGGATTTCGTGGCGGGACACACTCGCGACTGAGGGTATTGCGATCACGCACAAGCAGTTTCTTTCCTCATTCGGCCAACGCAATGATTCCATTCTTTCCCGATGGCTTGGCCGGGGAGCGACTCCCGAGCGTCTTGCGCGGATTTCAGAGGCCAAAGAGGAGTTGTACCGCGAACTGGTCAGGAAGAAGGGGATCCCGGTGGAACCCGGCGTGGCAAATTGGGTGCGCCACCTTCACGGACAGGGATGGCTTCAGGCCATCGCGTCCGCGGCGCCGCGTTCTAACATTGAAGTAGTTCTCGATGCCTTGGGGACGGCTCATTGTTTTCAGGGCATCGTCTCCGCTGGGGATGTGCACAGAGGAAAGCCGGACCCTGAAGTGTATCTGCTTGCGGCCTCGCGGGTCGGTGTGTCGCCAGACAGATGCATTGTGGTGGAAGACGCCGTCGCCGGCGTCGAAGGAGCACGCAGGGCGGGGATGCGGAGCATCGGAGTCAGTCACAACGGCGCGCATTTGCCGGCTGATCTTGTAGTGTCGTCTCTTGATCTCCTTCGTCCGGACGCTTTCGAAGTGTTGTTGGAGCGTAGTAGCTTCTCGCTTGCGTAACACGTTTCTGCGAAACGAAACCGATCCGGAGTCGCCTCGACCGGTGCTCAGGGGGTTTTGCGGAACGAAAGCCTTGACTGCCATAGCGCGGCCATCCCAGGCAAATGAAAATTGGGACCGAACACAGCTTGCGCGGATTGTACGGACGTAAAAGAGAAAAGGCAAGCGCCGCAGGGATGAACGCAGATAGGTCCAAGATTTGAGGTGACTTGCCACCCTTATCGCACCGGCGTTGCGCGATATTTTTGGAAGAAGCCAATTTCGCGACTAACTGCCGGCTCCATTTTAGGGAACGAGCCAACCCAGGGTCGCTCGGGGCAGCGTCTGCGGCGCCAACTACCAACCCGGTGAGCGTCCTCATCAATAACGTCAGCGTGACGCTTGTCGAGCACCGGTCTGTATCAGCTCAATCTGACCGTTCCAACGGGTCTTGGCACGGGTGATGTTTCACCGCAGGCAAACGTGGGCGGCGTCGAGACCCCTCGGAAGCCATTCGCGTAGAGCACTACGGTCTCGCCTGGGACTGCGGGGCTGGTCAGACCAGGATAGAGACTGGTTGGCCCGATGAAGCTGTAATCCGCGCCGTGCTGCGCCACGACGTAGGGCCCGCCGTTGAACACGAAAAACGACGGCGAGATTGGCTGCGCCTGTACGGAGAACGCGGGGCTGGTGTTAGCGTTGTTGGTCAGCTGCACCAGAACCGTACCCTGCATCGGGTCGGGTGGAGTGAGAATATTCACCTGGGTCGGGCTGATGTAGCACACGTAAGCAGTCTTGCCGTTCACCGTCACGCTGACGCCGTCAAGCTTGGCCGGCATCTGATTGTTGAGGAAATCGGACGCCTGCCAGGTCCGGGAATCGCCCGCCTTCGCGAGGCGCATACCCTTGATCTCGACGAATGTGTTGGGGGCGATGATGGGGCTTTCGCCCTCGGCATTCGCGACAAGGTTGATCACCGGAGCGTTCTGTGCAACCGCTACAGGACAGCATACGGAAAGGACCGGCAGTATGGCGAGAACCACCATCCTACAGTCTCCTTCTCGTCGTCGGGAGCACTCCCTGCCTGACATCGGGTTGATTATACTCCGGGGGGAAGTGAACACGTGGCATGCGACTCTCCAGAAACAGCCCTGTTCGGAGGCTGGTCTGGACTTTGGCCATTTGAGTTTCAACTTCTTGCGAAGCAGCGGGCACTTGTAGTGGCGAAAGCTCGATTCTCCGGCTTAGCCTCGAATGCTCGGGTGAGCGGCAAAGCCGCAGAAACAGCCGCAACCCAGGCCGCTTCGCATACCCAAGCCTGTCGCTTGCGCGACTAGGGCGACCAGGGGGTCGCTTGCGGACGTGGGCGTCCGCCCCACAAAAAGGCCATAGCCGAGTGCAGCCGAAGGCTGCTCTGCAGCCGGCAGACCACAAAAAACGATGGTCTGCCCTACGGGGGCCGGAGCGCGCCGTAGCGGCGTGCGCGTGCGGCTGAAAGCTGTAGGGATTAGACCGGGCGCATTGAGTTAAACGAGAGGGGGCGGAGGGCGCGTCTACCGGGAGACTAACGGTCCCCAAGGGGATTTAGCTGATTCCGCTTGGACAACTACGCGATAGGTGCTGGTACGCCCGTCTTTGGAGACGATCCTTAAGTGTGTTTCACCGAGCGCTTTGCCGCGAATTAACACTTCGTGATCGCCGACTACTTCCGCAGTTGCCTGGGTGGCCTGGTCGAGGGCGATTTGAGCGATCGGGCGGTCGGACGCGATCAACATCGCTCCGCCGCTCCGCACAGCGACGTCGGCACCGGGGGTTTGTGAGCGCCAGAGCGGGCTCTGCAGGGCCGCCAGCGACAACATCAGAACGCCGACCGCGATCAGGGATTGCTTGTTATGTGCGCTTCTGCGTTTGCTTTCCATCGATTTCACTCGCATCCAGCCCGTTAAAGGCTTACACCCTTCTCGGGCTCTACATCAAAAGGATACGGATCATCCCGGTCAATAGCAATAGGGAATTCCGATCTCAGTAGTTACCGCAGTCAGGATACGCAGGCAGGGGGGACCCAGGGACAGTTCTCCTGCAAGCCCGGCAGCCAGCCCGGTCCGGGATTAGGAAGCGGCCTTGACCGCGGCTTGCGACAGAGTACTGCTGGCAGCGCTCCAGACGTTACTAGTCGAGGTGCCGGCTTTGACCATCAGGGCGGCACTCGCTAACGCAACAAAGCCGAGTAGTAGGGTGTACTCGATGAGGTCCTGACCGTCCTCATTTACCCAGAGTTGGTAGAACGTGTTTTTCATGGCAGTCCGTAAAGAAATCATAGGGAAATCGAACCGCTTCTTCAATAACCGATTCGGTTGTCAGTAATGACCGCAGGAGGACACCAACGTGTATAGCGCAAGCGAAATTTCCGGCGTGCGAAAATGGGTGCACGCATGCCTCAGAAGTCATCCCCCGGATTTTGGCCCTATCTGGCCGTATTGCTACCAGTGGCCTGCTTCGGAACCTCGCTGGTGCACGTCTCGCTCGAAGAAGCCGTGAGTCAAGCTGAGTGGATTGTTACGGGGAACGTCCTCCGCAACTGGTGCGACTGGGATAGCGGCCACCGGTTCATCTGGACCTACACGGAGATCGCGGTTCGCGAAAAATGGAAAGGGACCACAGGTTCGACGATTACGGTGAGCGAACCCGGCGGGGTGGTGGACGGCAAGGCAATGGCGGTGACCGGGATGGTGCGCTATACGCCCAGTGAACAAGTGGTGGTGTTTCTCTACCGCACGCCGATCGGGTTGATCCGGACCGTGGGATTGGCCCAAGGTAAATTGCTGATCGACAGCCGGGGCCTGGTGCATCCGAGTCCGCCCGGTGCGAGGGTGATGAACGTCCAGGGAGCGCAGTCGGACGGGACCCAAATTTCGGAACTGGAGGGGCATAGTTTGAGCGCCGTACACGCGCGCATCGCGAGCCTTGCCCAACACACCGCCGGCGCGTCGAAAGGGTTGCAGAAATGAAGCGGGTAGTCATGCTCATTCTGGCGGCCGGAGCCTGCGCGTCTGGTTATGTGCCCAATCCGATGGACGCGACGCCGTATCATCGCATAGACTTTGCAGGGATTCAGTTCCTGGCGAACCAGAACATCGCGGCGGGGATGTTGACGGCTGCCGGGAACGTTTGGATCACCCCCGATAGCTCACCGATCGACGCCATCAACGGAGCGCTGGCAACCTGGAACGGAGTTTCGACCACGGCAGCTCGATTCCTGCCGCTGCAGACGACCAGCCTGAGCTACGATGTCACCAGCCCCGACGGCAACAACGTAATCGTGTTCGCCGACGATCCGTTTACCGAGTCCTTCACCAACGGGATTGTCGCGATCACGGCGCTCTTCTCCTACAGTTGCCCTGCGCAGGGGACGACGCCGGCGTGTCCGACAGACGGGCAGATTATCGACACCGACATCTTTTTCAGCACGGCAGTTCAGTTTTCCACTACGCGCGCGACAGGAACCTTCGACATACAGTCGGCGGTGACCCACGAGTTGGGCCATTCGCTGGGCGCGAATCATACCAACATTCTCTCGGCCACGATGTATGCTTTCACGACGCAGGGGGATACGCACGAGCAGACGCTCAGCGCCGATGACATCGCGTTCGTCAGCGCGCTGTATCCTGCGGCTGGAGGGAACGGCTACGGCACCATTACCGGACACACGCTGGTTTCGGGGTCGCCGCTGATGGGAGGTATGATCACCGCGGTAGATGTTTTCACAGGCACCACGGTGGGAGGGGCTTCGTCGGTCGTCGACGGATCCTATGCGCTGCAGTTGCCGCCGGGAAATTACGATGTGTATGTCGAGCCGGCTGAGAATCTGAGTCTGTATTTGCAGGCGCAATCAACGTTCGTGGTTCCTTCTTCATTCCAGTCGGGATTCGCCGGAGGCAACAGCCAACCATCGATAATTACGGTCCAGGCGGGCGCACAGGTGAATGCCGACCTGGCAGGCACCGCGGGTCTTACTCCGTTGAGAACACCGAACATGGCGATCGGCACGGCTGGGGCGATTGGGGACTACCACGGGTCGTTCGTTTCGGGACCGTTGAGCGTTCCCTCCGGCCAGTCGGTGGATTTGCTGTTCAGCAATCCGCTATCCGGCACGTTTACCGCGAGCGACATCCTGGTGATCGGGGCGGCGAACGTACGACCGGGCAGTCTGCGCAAGGATTCGGTCACTCTTTCGGACGGGACGCCGGTTTATCGCATCACGCTGGATATCCCGCCGCTGGCGGCCAACAGTTCGGCCACGGCGGTATTCACGGACGGCACGAACATCATTACGCGCAGCGGGGTGTTGAATCTGACTCGTCCGCAAGCGGTAAATGCAGCGAGTTTCCTGGGAGGGCCGGTCGCGCCGGGCGAGATTCTGTCGTTCTTCGGCTCGCAATTGGGTCCGCCGGTTCCAGCATCGAATAGCGGATTCAATTCCAGCGGAACTTTGCCCGTGTCGCTGGGGGGCGTCACGGTGTCGTTCGATAGCACGGCTGCGCCTCTTTTCTACGTGTCCGGCAATCAGATCAATCTGCAGGTGCCGTACGAGGTCGCCGGCCGGACGTCGACGTTCATGACGGTGAACTACAACGGGTTGGCCATGGCGACTTCGACGTTGAGCGTCGGGAAGTCTGCGCCGGGCATCTTCGTGGTGACGAACGCGAACGGGTCGGTGAACGGGCCGAATTCTCCTAGCCCCGCGGGCGCGGTTCTGGTGGTATACGGCACCGGCGCAGGGATCACCACCGGACTGTTGCAGACCGGGGCGGGGGCGCCTGCGAATTCGACGGTCGCGGCAACCGTGACAATCAACGGAGCGCCGGTCACGCCGATCTTTGCGGGATTGACGCCGGGGTCGGTGGGGTTGACACAGGTAAATGTCGCGATACCTGCGGGAACGCCGCCAGGGAATGCGGTCCCGCTGCAGATTAGTATTGTCGGGAATGCGACGCAGACAGTCAGTATTGCGGTTGAGTAGTGAGGAACGAGGCGCCCTGATGCGCCCGGTCCAACACAGGCAGAATGGCGCGCATGGCCTTCTCAAGAGGAGGGAGATCTCGCGTAACTACAAGCCAGACCGTCTCGAAGTAGTCGTGCACCAGGACGTTGCCATACCGGCTATCGACGCCCAGTTGATCTCGGGGTGCCGCTGTTTGTGTGACTCGCCAACCCGCTGAGTCGACTCGCAGAGTATCTGAAGGTTGCGAACGATTGCGTCCTGGAGTGTCCGTGAAGCAAAGACAGAATCCCAGCCGGTGCGGAGTCGTCGGCAATTCTGCAAATGCAGGCAATAATATGTTCGACGTACGCCCGCTGGGACTTCACAGCGACCAGGCTTCCCGGAAACCATGGTGTAGTTTCGCCAGTCACATCGACCAGAAGATCTACATCGCTCTCGGACGTGTCTTCCCCGCGAGCCACGGAGCCGAATAGGCGGACATTGCCCGCGCCGTGGAGGGCAGCCACTCTCAGGATCTCATCACGATGTTCTTTTATGCGCTGGCTGGCGCCCATTCATTCATTATTGTACCGTCGGGGTTGAGTGTCGCGCATGGCGGCTAAGCCGCACGGGAGCCTGTCAGGTGCCTGCTCCGCCTTTGGAAACAGGAGAGTTGCAGGAGTGCGAAGGCAAGTCAGCGTCAGCATCCGTGCTGCGCGGTAACCTTTTTGGACAGCGGCAGTATTCATATGCAGGACCGGACAAGAGTGCAGCCCCAAGAAGATCACCTCCTGATGAGGGCGGTGCGTAACGGCGACGTCGGCAAGCTCGCTACGCTCTATGCGCGCCATCAGCGGCCCTTGTTTAATTTCTTCCTGCGGCTGACCAGCAGCCGTCCGGTCAGCGAAGACCTGGTGCACGACGTGTTTACCCGCATCCTCAAATACCGGACGAGCTACGGCGATCAGGAGAACTTCACGCCATGGATGTACCGTATCGCCCGCAACGTCCACATCGAACAGGCGCGCAGAGGCCGGCTGGAAGTGGTCGCAGGCGACCCGGAGATGCAGCGGGAACCGGCTTCTCCGGAGCCGGGTCCGGAGAAGCGCGCCGAGCACGGGCAGAATGTCGCGCTGCTGCGGCGGGCGCTCGCCATTCTTCCGGAAGACAAGCGGGAGGTGCTGGTGCTCAGCCGGTTTCAGAATCTGCGTTATGAGGAAATCGGCCGGATCCTGGAATGTGAACCGGCCACGGTGAAGGTCAGGGTGTACCGGGCGGTACGCCAGTTGGAAAAGATTTACAACGAGCTGGCAGGCGAGAAAGCATCATGAATTGCGAACAGACAAGCGAGTTTTTACCGGAGTATTGGGACTCCACGCTGGACGAAGTCCCGCGGCGCGAATTGGAGTCGCATCTCAAGAGTTGTCCCGCGTGCCGCAGCGAAGCTCTGCGGTTGAAGGCGTTCTGGCTGCGGCTGGGGGCGATCCCGGACGAGGCGCCGAATGCCGCCGGGCGCGGGCGATTTGAAGCCCTGCTGGCGGATTATCAGCGGGCGGCCCGCCACAGCCGGATCGACGCATTCCTGGAGAACTGGTGGCCGAGACGTCCGGTTGCGCAACTGGCCTGGTCGCTCGGGATGCTGGCGGTCGGGTTGCTCGCGGGCCACGCGTTGACGGTAGATGTCGAGCAAAGCCGCGAAGTGGCGCGGCTACAGGAAGAGATCGGGTCCACGCGCCAACTGGTGGCTTTGTCGCTGATGCGGGAGCCATCCGCCAGCGACCGGTTGAAGGGCGTCGACTGGAGCTATCATTTGCCGCGTCCGGAACCGCAGGTAGTGAACGCGCTGCTGGAGACGGTCAACTACGACGACACGGTGGATGTGCGGCTGGCAGCCGTGGATGCGCTGCGGCGGTTGTCGACAGAGGCGAATGTCCGGGCCCGGATGGCGAGCGCGCTGGATCGCCAGGATTCGCCGCTGGTGCAGATTGCGCTGATCGATGCACTGTCCGATAGCCGCACTCCGCAGGCCATGGCGGCGATTCGGCGAGTGGCGGAGATGAAGACGGGCAACGCGGCGGTGCGGGCGCATGCGGAAGCCGTGATGGAGAAGATGCGATGAAGACGTTATTCGTTGTCCGTTATCCGTTGTCCGTTTTCGCGTGGGCTGCTTTACTGGCGACACCGGCTTTGTATGCGCAAAAGTCCGAGATGGCTTTGAAGCACAGCGAGACCATCCAGCGCACGTTTGCGTCGCCCAAGATTTTGGACGTGGACAATGTTTCGGGTTCGGTCCACATCATGGGTTACAACGGCTCGCAGGTTCAATTCACCGCCGTGCGTACCAATGAGGCGGACACGCAGGAAATGCTGGATAAGGCCGCCAGAGAGGTCACGCTCAAGACCGAGGAAAAAGACGGCGAGCTGACGATTTATCCCGATGGGCCGTTCCGCGATCGATATCCTCCGTTCCGAGGCTCCCGCGATCACGACGGAAACCCGGGCTACCGGTTCATTTTCGAGATGACCATAAAAGTCCCGGAGTCGCTGAATCTGAATGTCCGGAATGTCAACCGCGGTGCCATTCAGATCGAGGATGTGCGAGGCCACTTCGATATCCAGGAAGTAAACGGTGGGGTAGAGATGAAAGGGATTGCCGGCGAGGGACAGGTGCGTTCGGTGAACGGCCCGGTGCATGTAGCGTTCAGCCAGAACCCCACGGGCCCATGCACGTTCAAGACGGTGAACGGCGCGGTGGAAGTCAGCTTTCTGCCGGGGCTTTCGGCCGACCTGCAGTATAAGACCCTGCACGGCGGAATTTACACGGATTTCGAGCTGAACGGCGCACCGGTCGCGGTGGCCGGCCAGGCGGAGCAGAAGAATGGACGGTACGTGTATCGAAGCCACGGGTATTCGAGCGGCCGGGTGGGGTCGGGCGGTCCGCTACTGAGCTTTGAGACGATCAACGGCGAGATTCGCATTCTTAAGAAGTAGTGCCACGCAATTTGAGAGACGACAGGAGACAGAGTATGAACAGATTAGTGATAGGCCTCGCTATCCTTGCGCCGATTTTCGCCCAGGAACACATTCCCGTTCCGCTGGCGGATGCCAACCGGCCGGTCAGCTTGAGCGTGCACCTGCTCCACGGCAGCATCACGATTCGCGGCTACAGCGGGCAAGAGGTAATCGTGGATACCAAAGGCGGGACGCCGGGCGAGGCGGAGAAAACTCACGAAGGTTTGCATAGGATCGGCGGGGGCAACGACATCTCCATCGAATCGGAGAACAACAAGGTGACCATTTCGTCGCGTGGCGGGAGTGGCGGAGACCTGACCGTGCAGACGCCGGTCAACACATCGCTGAATGTGAAGACTCTGAATGGGGGGGGAATCACCATTGAAGGCGTGAGCGGCGAGATTGAGGCGCAGGATCTGAACGGGACGGTGACGATTCGTAACGCGTCGGGGTCGGTGGTGGCGAACTCGCTGAACGGCGGGGTGACGGTAACGATGGCGAGCGTGAAGAGCGGCAGTCCGATGTCGTTTACGTCTCTCAACGGCAATATCGACGTGACTCTGCCGGCGAATATCGCGGCCGATTTTTCGATGAAGACGAATCATGGGGAGATTTACAGCGACTTCGACGTGAAACTGAGAGTCCCGGCTGCGCCGGTAGTGGAGCAGACGGACAACAAGAAGGGCAAGTACAAGGTGCATATGGATGGGGCGGTAGTGGGATCGGTGAATGGCGGAGGTCCGGAATACAGGTTCTCGACTCTGAATGGGAATATCTATATACGGAAGAAGTAGGTAGAGCGGCGGACCACAACCTGATCCGCGTGCTACGATTTTCGAGAAGTGGTAATCGCTGGAATCTTCGCAAGCCTCGCCGCGCTACTCGCGCTGGCCGGGCTCTTGCAATTTTGGGGTGAGCATAAGGACGCCCGGTTGTTTCCTCCCCCTGGCCGGATGATCGATGCCGGCCAAGGATTGCACGCCCGGGTCCTGGGATCGGGCGCTCCGACAGTCGTCTTCGAGTCCGGGATCTCGGCGAGTTCGATCAGTTGGACCGTGCTGCAGCCGCGGATTGCGGAGTTAACGACCACCGTCAGCTACGATCGCGCAGGTCTCGGCTGGAGCGAGCCCTCGTCCGGCACGTTCGATGCGGACCGCATGCTCGCCGACTTCTCCGCCCTGCTCGACCGACTAAGACTTCCCGCTCCGTACGTCCTCGTGGGGCACTCTTATGGAGGTCTCCTGGTCCGGCTATATGCCGAACGGAATCCCGAAAAGGTCGCTGGACTGGTGCTGCTCGACCCGGTCCTCAAGGGCGAGTGGGCTCAGCCGGACCTCAATCATAAGCGCCAACTGCAAGCCGCATGTATCATGTCGTCGTGGGGAGGGTTCCTGGCGCGGTTCGGCGTCGTGAGATTCGCGACCGCTCCGTTGCTGCGCGGATCGACCCTGTTGCCGAAACTCATCGGAAAGGCCAGTGCTGGACCGGCCGCCGTCGTTATCGACCGGCTGGCGGGCGAAATCCGCAAACTCCCGCGCGAAAGCTGGCCCATCGTCCGGGCGCACTGGTGCCGGCCGTCGAACTTCCGCGCCATGGTGAGGCACTTGAAAGCGTTGCCGTCCAGTTTCCAGGCGCTGCGCAACACGGAGTTCGATCTCCCCCTGGTGGTCATCTCGGGCGCCAATGTGTCGGCTGAAGGCCTGTCCGAACATCGCGCTATGGCGGCTCTCTCCTGTCGCGGAGAACACTTGATGGCCGCGAGCGGTGGACACTGGGTGCATTTCGACGATCCGGAACTGGTGGCCGATACGATCGTCCGCATGGTGGCATCCGTGCGTGCATTGCGGCAACCGGTCCAGGCGGACCACCCCACCGGCCGCTAAACTTGAATCGAAGGACTTGAAGCGCATGAAGTTATCGAGGCGGGGCTTTTTGGAGACTAGCGTCGGCACGGGCGCGCTGGTCGGATTGGCAGCGGCTGCTCCGCAAGGCAATAGCAAGGTGGCAGCAAATCGGCCGAACGTGCTCTACGTCATACAGGAGGACATTGGACCGCAGATGTCCTGCTATGGCGAACCCCTGATCCAAACACCGCATCTCGACCGTTTCGCCGGCCAGGGAATTCGCTTCACCAACGCCTATACTTGCGGACCGGTGTGCTCAGCCAGCCGGTCGGCGTTGATGACGGGGTGCTATCAGACGCAGATCGGAGCGCATCAGCATCGAACCTGGGAGTGGCATAAAAGGATGCTCACGCCGCCTGTTCGCCACGTTTCCCAATGGTTCCGGGACGCCGGCTACTTTACGTGCAACCTGCAGCCCCCGGCCGCGGGGAGGAAAGGAGGCATGCACGGCGCGGCGGGATCGGGCAAGGTCGACCTGAATTTTCTACTGAACGCGCCGGATAAGAATGCATTCTTCGATGGCATCGACTGGAACCAGCGCAAACCGGACCAGCCGTTCTTCGCGCACATCACCATCATCGAAACGCACAAAGGCGAGGGCTGGAAGATCGCGCGCAGGCAACCTAAATCTGAACTGGTCGATCCGGACAAGCTGAAGCTGGCGCCGTATTATCCCGATAGTCCGATAGCGCGCGACGAATACGCCAACTACCTGGACGCGATCCATCTTTCCGATGGGTATGTGGGCCAGCTTCTGGACCGACTGGAACGCGACGGTCTCGCGCAGAACACCATCGTAGTGATTTCGAGCGATCACGGTCCGCTGTTTCGCGGGAAGCAGTTCCTTTATGACGGCGGAATTCATATTCCGCTCATGGTTCGTTTTCCGGATGGCCGCGGGGCCGGCACGGTAAAGGACGATTTCGTAAGCGCCATCGACATAGCCCCGACCCTTCTGGGTTTCGCCGGTATCCGGCCGCCTTCGGGCGCGATGCAGGGTCAGGATGTTTTCGGCCCGGGCTACCGGCCTCGTACGCACATCTTTGCCGCGCGCGACCGCATGGACATTTCGATCGACCGCATGCGCGCCGTCCGCACCAGTCAGTACAAGTACATTCGCAATTACCTTCCCGCGATTCCTTATATGCAGCACAATCCTTATAAAGAGGAAAACTATCCGACGTGGAACCTGGTGAAGGAACTCCATAAGGAAGGCAAACTGGATAGGGCACAATCCTTGTTTGCGTCGCCGGTGAAGCCGATTGAAGAGCTATTCGATTTGCAGGCCGATCCCGACGAGGTGCATAACCTGGCGGACGATGCCGCGCACAAGAAGACGCTCGAAGAACTGCGCGCGCTGGTGGACGGGTTCGTCAACGAGAATGACAGGTTGGTGACGCCGGAAGATCCGGTGGATATTTATCGCGGTTACTACGGGCATCTGCCGGAAGAAACAGGAGCCTAGCCCCAATACGGTTCACTCAAGGGCGATCTGTCCGCCCGACAGGTGCGCTGGCGCAGTCAGCAGATGTGGAGTGCGTTTTTTGCGGAACGGAGCCAATTCTTGATAAGTGGCTGTCTTTTGCGTTAGTTATCCGGGGAGCGGCACGTGGCAGGGGTTTTAGGTTTGTGCAAAATCGTGCACTTATCGCGGTGCACAAAGTGGCACGAATCCGCGAATACACGCGGATTGGTGAGGCAGCACGCGAGGAGCGATCCTGCGGAAAAAACGAACTCCCTGTTCGGTCTGAGGATGCGAGTCTTAGGCGGGGCGGTTTGGTTTCTGGCCGGAGGCGTCTCGGATGCACTCGGGTTGCGACGGGTTGCGCGCGGTTTTGCAGATCGAAGCCAATTCCTTTTAAGTGGTAATGATTTGTTATGGTTATGCGGGGCATCGGCAGTGGCGGAGATTTTTCGTTTGTTCAGAACTGTGCACTTAACCGGCTTTATGCCGAGTACCGGATTATGCCGAGGGCCGCGGGATAGGTTTGGCGCCGATGCGATGGGACGTGGGTGCGGCAGCCGCCCTCATTTGATCTTCTCGGCATAATTCTGCGAGTGTCTTCTTGCGACCGACAGGGTCGCAAGGAGAAAAAGTGAACGAAACTCAGACATGTGAACAACGACCCGTTTCGGTCTTATCGGCGGCGGCGTCAATCGAGGAGGTGCTGGCCGACTTCGATCGGCATCTGGAAAGACAGCGCGGCTGCACAGAGGGAACGCGCCAGCATTATCGACGGGAAGCACGGGCCTTGCTGGTCGGTGTTTTTTCGGATCAACCAATCAGCTGGAGCAACCTCACCGCCGCACAGATTGCTGATTTTGTCGGCGGTCGGGCGCGGAAGCTCTCCCTGGTGAGCCGCCAGAATCCGGCGACTGCCATTCGGAGTTTGTTGCGTTTCCTTGGCGGTGAAGGGCTGATCCGAACAGGACTCGATGGAGCAGTGCCGCCGATCTGGCGTTCTAAGCATGCCACGGTTCCGCGGCACATCTCTGCGGAGCAACTGGAGAATTTGCTAGCGCTGTGTCCGGCAGAAGGCTCAGGCGCGGTTCGGAATCGGGCCATGCTTCTGCTGTGTGCTCGCTTGGGCCTGCGTCCCAGCGAAGTATTGAGACTCCGATTACAGGATCTGGATTGGATCGCTGGCAGTGTGCTCATTCGCGCTGGCAAAACCAACCGGGAGAGAGTGCTGCCGTTACCCGAGGATGCGGGCGCTGCCTTGGCCAGCTATCTGCACGAGGCACGGCCAGTCAGTACCGAACGCGCAGTGTTTCTCAGTTGCGGACCTGCGCACCCACCGATACATGGCAATGGGTTCATGGCCAAGCTGGTGAACCGCCTCCTGCGAAAGGCAGGAATCGGCGCTCCATGCTCCGGCGCTTACGTCCTGCGGCACACTCTAGCCACCAGCATGGTCCGCAACGGAGCGAGTTTCAAAGAGGTCGCTGACATCCTCGGGCATGGTTCGCTCACGACCACAGGGATCTACGCCAAACTCGACCTGCCGTCGCTTGCACAGGTGGCCTTGCCTTGGCCGGGAGGCGCACAATGAATCCGGCTCAGTTTCGGGTACACATCGAGGCTTATCTGAACTTACGGAGTTCGCTCGGTTTCCAGACGGAGTACGAATCCTACAATCTGCGGGAACTGTCGGACTACGTAGAAGCGAAAGGTTTCTCGTGGCCTATCCGTACACAGACGATATTGGACTGGATCGGTGCCGCTTCGCTTCGCTGTGGCCTTCCTGGGCAGAGAATGCGACTGACCCACGCACGCTGTTTTCTGAAACACCTCAGAGCCAGCGTGCCGGACACCGAAGTACCTGGGCCCGGCCTATTGCCGCACGAGCCACGCCCGAAGCCCCGTTGGTACTCAGCCGAGGAAATCGCCAAGCTCCAGCAAGCCACCTCTACGTTGTGGAAACCCGGCTCCTTATCGCAACGGACTTCTTACTCGCTCATCGGATTGCTTGCCAGCACGGGGCTCCGCGCAGGCGAAGTGATCGCTCTCACGGTCGATGATGTTCGTTTAGGTTCAGATCCACCGCAACTTTATATTCGTAAGGCGAAGTTCTATAAATCGCGGATCGTACCCATCCACTCCAGCACCGCAGACCAGTTGCGTGCGTACCTGCAGGAACGCAATCGGGTCAAGCTGCGCCGACCTTCGAAAGCGTTCTTCATTACCGGCAGGCGGCAGCCTCTTTCCTATTCTGCACTCCGCCGAATGTTTCGCCAACTCGTTCAGTCTATCGGGATCAAGAATGCCGGCGGCAAGCGAAGCCCTTTACTGCATTCGTTCCGGCACGGTTTCGCAGTCCAGCGGCTCCTGGCGTGGTACGCCGACAATCTGGATGTGCGCGCCCTGATACCCCATCTGTCGGTATATCTCGGCCACCTCAGCAAAGAAGAGACCTACTGGTATTTGACGGCCACGCCGGAGTTGTTAACCGCCGCCGGGGAAGCTTTTCGGCGTTCCTGCGAGCCAGGAGGTGATTCATGAACAGCGGCACCGGGCTGATCGCGCCGCTGGTGCAGTCCTTCTTTACTGATCATCTGGTCCGCCAACGCCGTGCCAGTCCACAAACGGTGGCAAGCTACCGAGATACATTTCGATTACTGATCCAGCATCTGAGCCAGACCATCGGCAGGAAGCCGTCTGACCTAACCCTGGACGACCTGCAGGCAAAAGCGATCATGCGCTTCCTCGACGGCATCGAACGAGACCGCGGTAATAGTGTTCAGACCCGGAACGCGCGCTTGGCAGCCATCCGGTCCTTTTTTCGCCTGGTAACTCTCCGTGAACCTGCGTGCATCGATTTAGCGGCGCAAGTACTGGCGATTCCCACCAAACGTGCGGACCGCCGCTTGATCGGCTATCTGACACGGCCGGAAATGGAGGCTATTCTTGCTACGCCATGCACTCAGACCTGGATCGGAAAGCGCGATTACGCCCTGTTGTTGACGCTCTATAATACCGGAGCCCGCATCTCAGAAATACTCACCCTGCGGCAACATCACCTCGCCTTCGGAGCGACCTCGCTGCTTCACCTTACGGGCAAGGGCCGCAAGGAACGCAGTGTTCCGTTGTGGCCTACCACTTCCCGCACGTTGCGGGCTTGGGTTACCGAGTGTGGCGACAGTGGTGACCGCATCTTGTTCCCCAGCGCTCGGCGTGGACCTCTGTCAACCGACGGGGCCACCTACATCCTTCAGCAGGCGGTGCGGCGCGCCTTACCTGCCTGTCCGACGCTGAAAGCCAAGAGGGTTTCTCCCCACGTCATCCGCCACACCACGGCGATGCACCTTCTTCAATCTGGAGTAGAAATCGCAGTGATCGCTCTTTGGCTCGGCCATGAAAGCTTGGACACCACTCACATGTACATCCAGGCCGATCTGAAGACCAAGGAACAGGCGCTCGGGAAACTGCAACCAGTTGAGGGCGGTTTTCCCCGATTCAAACCCGACGACGCGCTTTTGGCTTTCTTGTCCGCTCTCTAATTATGCCGAGTACATGTTGCACCGAACCCCCGCCCCGCTGTCGCTCGCCGGGACTTACTCGGCATAATCCGGTACTCGGCATAAAGCCGGTTATGCCGAGCTCGGCATAACCGGCTAATCCGGCCAGGCTGACGCGCCGGTACGAAAAGCTGAAACGGGAACCGCGTCGCCAAGGCGGAGCCGAACGGCGCAAATAACTGAAAGGAATTCACGAACTTACTTTTCCCAGTTGACTTCTCCTCGGAACGAGCCAGAATTGATTTGGGGACACCGGCGGCACCACCCCAAAATGAGCAAAGATTGGCCGGACAATGTGCACGGATCGCGGAAATATGCACGGTGCACAAAGCCGCCAGACCCATGACCCGAACGGGAGGAGATGAAGGAAGCGCAAGCGGGCGGATGCGGGCGCGTTCCACGCCGGGACCGGTTTCTCGTCTTTCGGCGGACCTTGCGATTTCCTGGTAGGCAAGTTTCTCCGGCGCGGCACGGTCGGCAGGCGAGGCGGTAAAGACGAGCAACGTCGGCAAATGGCACTCCTCAAATTTCAAAAAGATCGCGCGCGGGCGACCGGCAGACGGCACACCTTGGCCGTTCTGCTTTCAGGTTGACACGCGAGGGCAAGGTTCTTGAGGGGGCGGCGCCTATGTTGTTGGGATGAAGGGGCAGAAATGCGCGAAGGGCTGGTTCCTGGCAAGCGGGTCAGTTTGGAAAGTGCGCAGACCGATCCTCCGGTCGGTACGCAACATGGCAATTCGGCCAGGCGGGCCGAAGAATTGAAGGGCGTTTATGGGGGTAGTCGTGTGATTCAGAGTTTTTCCCATTGTTCAGCGTCGATGTGCGCCTGATTGAGGATACTCCGGAGTGTCCCGACCGGAACCTCATGCTTTCGCGGCACGATCGTCGTATCGGTGCGCTCGCCCAGGATGCGCGCGAACTTGACATGACTTCCCTTCTGGCTGGCTTCTTGAAAACCTGCGGATTCGAGGCGACGCTTGATCTCCCGGAATGCGAGCGGCTTAAGCCGCCCCAACTTCCACCTCGATGTGGCGCACGGTTGGAGGGTGGCTCGCAACCGGCGGTTCGAAATGCAGTTCCAATGCCTCGCGCAAATTCGCGAGCGCCTCTTCTTCAGTCTGGCCCTGACTCGCCACATCTACCTCGAGGCACTGGGAAACAAACCAGTCACCCTCTCTCCAAATCGTCGCCGAGAACGGTCGCTTCATAAAACGATTCTGCCACAAGCTGATCCGACTGAAATCTGCCATCCGCTGTCCCTGAGTTGGCGAAGATTCAAAGTCACGTGGATTCGAGGGGACAAGCGCGTTTCTCGGGAGTAGCTACGGCGCAGATCTTGGCGTTCATTCGGTGGTTAGGGCGTAATACAACCAAGTGGGTTCCGCCCTGCCCATGAAAATGGCGCCTCGGTACACGGTACTCGCTCTGAAGCCGCGGGAAAATCCGGGCGAGGCTCTGAGGTATCATCTAGAATCAGGACGCTAAACCTGCAGCGGACTGCATGAACGGAAACTTGTTATTAGCGCTTGCGTTGCTGTGTTGCGCACGGCTTCCGGCGCTCGCGCAGACCTCCTTCGTGGGCGCAAAAGTGGACGCACGCGCGGAGGTGGCGGCGGCGCTTTATGCGGCTTCGGCTACACAAGCGGCTGCGGCGCGGTTCGCCGACGCCAAGATGCGGGCACAACGCATCGAGATTGAACGCCTGCGCACCCAGGTCCGGGAAGGTTTGGCGGGAACTGCGCAACTGCATGTGGCGCTGACGGCTGCCGAAGAAAAGTACGTGAAAGACTTGGCGACTCTTGATCGGTCTTATTCGCAAGAGATTGCTGTCTTCCGGGCGGCTGTTCAGGACATTGCGGCAACGCCTGAGGGCGCGACCGCTTTGGCTCGTTTCAATGCCGGCGACGAAGCTGGGGCCCTAGCCATTCTAGACGACCTGCGCAGAGCGCGCGACGCGGCGCGCAAGAAGCGGGCTGACATTGAGAGTGCTGCGGAAGGCCGTCGCATCGCTGCGCTCGCGTCGGAAGCGCGAGCCAAGGGCACGTTGGCCACCGCGCAGGTCATCGCCCGCTACGATGAGGTCACCAAACTTGATCCCGCCGTGTATTGGGACTGGGTCCAACTGGCGCGGCTGTACCAAGCTGCCGGAACATTGCCAATGGCGCTGCGCGCGGCCAAGCGCGCCGCTGACACCGCAACGAACGACCGCGAACGCTCCCTAGCGTTCATTGAACTGGGCTACGTCCTGGCTGATCAGGGCGGCACGCCGGGCGCGATAACGGACGGTGACAAGGCCGAGGCGATGAGTGCGTATCGTGGGTGGCTCAGGACTGTGGAAGCAGTCGCGACGCGGGATCCGACCAACCCCAACTTGCAGCGCGAGCTCTCTGAAAGCCACGCCACGATCGGCGATGTGCTGGCGGCCCAGAACAACAGTCCGGGTGCGCTGGTCGAGTATCGCCAGGGGCTCGGCATTGCGGAAACGCTCGTGGCGCGCGATCCAACTAACACAGAGTGGCAGCGCGACCTCTCGGTCATCCACGAGAAGATCGGGAACGTACTGGTAACCCAACGCGATTGGCCTGGGGCGCTGGCGGCGTATCGCATGGGGCTCGGGATCAGCGACGCGATGGCGAAGCAGGACGCGACCAACACCGAGTGGCAGCATGACCTTTCGCTTTTCCACGAGAAGATCGGCAACGTGCTGATGGCTCAACGCGATTGGCCGGGGGCGCTGACAGCGTACCGCAAGGGAGTCGGGACCGGCGAGGCGCTGGCGGCGCACGATCCAACCAACGCCCAGTGGCAGCGGGACATTTCTTTCGGCTATCAGAGGATCGGCGACGTGCTGGCGGCCCAACTCGCTTGGCCGGAGGCGCTGGCCGCGTATCGCAAAGGGCTCGGGATTGCGGAAACACTTGTCGCGCAGGATTCGACCAATCGGCGATGGCAGCTTGACCTTGTCGTTAGCCATGGTAAGATCGGCGACGTGCTGTTGGCCCAGCGCGATTGGCCGGGGGCGCTGGCCGCGTATCGCAAAGGGCTCGGGATTGCGGAAACGCTTGTCGCGCAGCATCCGGCCGACACCGACGGGCAGCACGACCTCTTAAGATTCCAACAGAAGATCGGCGACGTGCTCGTGGCCCAGGGCGACGCGCCGGGGGCGCTGGCGGCATATCGAAAGGGACTTGGGATCAGTGACGCGCTGGCGACACAAGACCCCGCCAACACCGAATGGCAGCGCGGCCTCTCGATCTTCCAGGAGAAGACTGGCAACGTGCTGTTGTCCCAGCGCGATCTGCCGGGGGCTCTGGCGGCGTACCGCAAAGTGATCGGGATCCGTGAGGCGCTGGTGGCGCGCGATCCAACTAACGCCCAGTGGCAGCACGACCTCTACTTCATCCACGGCAGGATCGGAGACGTACTGGCAGCCCGGGACGACGGGCCGGGAGCGTTGGCCGAATATCGCCAAAGCCTCGCTATCGGTGAGGCGCTGGTGGCACGCGACGCGGCCAACACCCAATGGCAGCAGGACTTGATGTTCGCTTTAGTGAGAATGAACGAAGCAACCAGCGACAAAGGGTACGCGTCGCGGGCGCTGGACTTTGCGCTCTCCATGCAGCAGCGTGGCGACATCGCGCCAGATGCGCCGCTGATTCGAGAGTTGAGGCGACGCGCGGGCCGATGAGCGAGATCTTCATCTCTTACAAACGGGATGACGAAGCGCGGGTCGCTCGCCTGGTGCGAGCGCTGGAGAGCACCGCGCTGTCTGTCTGGTGGGACCGTAACCTTCCCGGCGGGGAAAACTGGCGCAGACAGATTGAGAATGCCCTCGATGCCGCCAAGTGCGTGATCGTGGTCTGGACACGCAATAGCGTCGGGCCTGCGGCAGATTTCGTGCGCGATGAGGCATCCCAAGCGAAGCGTCGCGGCGTGCTGGTGCCGGTCCTGCTGGACAAGGTAGATCCGCCGTTGGGTTTTGGGGAGATCCAGGCCATTGACCTGACACACTGGAACGGGAGTTCGCGCGACCCTTTCTTCCGGGACCTGGTAGCCGCGGTAACTGCCAGACTGGAGGGTCGGGCCATCCCCGCCGCGAAAGGTCCTCGGAAGAGACTAGTACGGCGGCTTACCTATAGCAGCTTTGCGAGCGGGGTCGTATTCAGCGGCCTGGCTTTTGCTCTCAATCTGTTCCGGGCGCAAGACCGTGTTTGTGGTATACCCCCGCTCCAGCCCCATATCTCAGACATATGCGGAGCGCTAGGACTAGGCGACCGGCCGACCAAACGCGAGCGGATCGCGTGGGCCGACCGGGAGCCTGGCAGTTGCGCGGCGCTCCGCACCTTCATCGAGCGCTTTCCGAACGGGACTTACCGAGTTGAGGCAGCGAGCCTGCTTGCGGCCCGTAGCCTCACGCAAACCGAGGTCTGGACGGCTACGAGGCGCCGCCTCGAACTGTTCGAGCCTCAAGAGGACATCCCCTCCACCAATAAGACCGGTGCTCAGGCGATTGCACTTGCCCATGCCCAAGCTCTGGCAGAGCGCGAGTGCAGAGGGTTCGCGGCGACGACGTTTTTCCGGTTCAGATCGGCCAGTGCCGCTCCGGAGGAGTGGAATTGTAGTTCGGTCGATAAACAAGTGACGTGCGGCTTCGGGGGCAAGGCCGTTTGCGAATTGGAGGAGCGCCTCATTCAGGAAAACGAGACGTGTGGAAGATAGCGTGACCTCACTTGGCCGGTAAGTCGCCGACCTGCGCATGTTCAGAGGTTCGGCTCGATGCCAATCCTGTCGTTGACCGCGTTTCGAAGACGTTGTTTACAGCCGAAATACCTCTCAGTCGTCTGAATGGAGACGTGGCCGAGCAGAAATTGGATCTGGTCCAGTTCCCCTCCGGCATTGCGGCACAGGCGGGCGCAGGTCCGACGGAGGTCATGCGGAGCCAGCTTATCAATGGCTGCTCTTTTGGCGCAGTCCTTCACGACGTGCCACACAACCCGCTCCGTCACACCATCTCCCCAAGTCTTGCCCGCGCGGCAAACGCACCGAAACACGCGACCTTCACTCAGTCCTGCGGACGCAAGCCACGAGTCAATGGCGCTCTTGACCCAGTCCGGTACGGGCACCGTCCGAACATGCCGGGCCTTGCCAACCAAATCAACGATCGCCCAGTGATCATCCCTGCGCTGAAGATGAGCAATATCCAGTTCTGCCGCCTCTTTCCGCCGCAGGCCGCATCCAACGAGAACCGCGAGAAGGGCCTATCTCGCTTGCCCTTGAGCGTGCGGGGATCGGGCACTTGCCAGAATGCCTTCGCCTGATCGGCTGTCAGCCAGTTGCCCAGACGAACGCCGAGGTTCTTCGGCCCTTTGACTCGCCGGATGCCAGCGGCTAGATCCGGGGTCAGCAGGCCAGAATCAGCGGCTTCATACGCGAGGCGCCTCACGGCCGCGAGTCTGCCGTTGATCGTGCCCGGCGCAAGTTGACGCGATTCCAAATGGATTCGATAGCGGGTGACAACGGCCTTGTTGAACGACAGTCTGGGTTCGGAGCAATACCAGGTGACGAACTCGTCGATGGCGTGCCGGTACCCTCGCTGCGATTCCTTCGAAGGCAGGCTGTTGAGGATTGCTGATTTTGCCTGGTCGAGGTCAGGCAGATTCAATATGTGCTTCGGGGAAGACCTACGACCGCGGAACTGTTTGCCACGTTTCATCAATTGGGGCCTCCATGCCCCCGTAATGGAGTACGCTGGAGGGCTTAGGGCGTTAAACTTGGAAGGAGGGAAGAAGACCATGGTTCTCAGTGCCAATGAGGAATCGCTCATCAAGGTTGTGCGGATGCTGCCGGCGGAAGAGGCTGGGAAAGTGCTGAATTGGGCGCAGCAACTTGCGGATCTCGGGGGTGGGCGGCGTGTTGATTGGTCGGACTCCTGGTCGGACGACGATCTTCGGGATGCTACAATCGCATCTGTCAAAAGGTTTGAGCAGCAGGAGCAGGAAGGGCGTTGAAGCCAGGTGACGTCGTAGTCGGCGCATTTCCAGGCGCAGACACGACGAAGGTCCGTCCAGCCGTAGTGCTTTCGACTGAACTGTACCACCGCCATCGACCTGACGTCATTGTAGGCCTGATTACAACGCAGGCCCCGATAGAACTCGCTCCGACAGACTGCGAAATACGCGACTGGCGACAGGCGGGACTTCATCATCCGTCGTAGTTCAGGTTGTTCCCCGTGGCGTTGTTGCAGCGGGAAGTACGCCTGATTGGGCGGCTTTCCGAACCCGATTGGAGTTCGGTTCGCGCATGCTTCAAAGCGGGCTTCGGCAGCGACTGAGCTGCAGTGGATTTGCTTTCGACGGGCCACTTGGACCGTATAGTCGCCTTATACGCGGAAGTGCCATGCCCTGCTAGGAACGATAAGTCATCTTGCATTTCACTTCCAAACTGACTCCCGTGCAAACCGCGAAACCTCTTGACGGCCCGCGCTTCAAACCACAACACGCAAGCCGAGATGCTTAGCAAACGGATCGAAGTCCCGATCGTTATGCAGCAGTTCGTAACCGTTCTCGATGCATAGGGTTGCAATTACCGTATCGATTGTCTTGCGAACGGTCACTCCGAGCCGGCGCAACGCGCGAAAATTTCGTGCCGATTGAATCGCGATCTCCTGCCCGCCCAACTCCACTACCGTTAGCGACATTAGTATTTTCCTGGCTGTCTCGAAGTCTCGTTCATCATCGAAGCCTTGCAGGACTTCGGTCAGAATCAAGTCACCAACGGCGAGCAGTTCATGGTCAAGCACCTGTCGAGTTTTTCGGTCTGCGGCGTGATTGTTCCGTTGAAGTAGTCGATCCATACGCTGGAGTCGACAAGGGTCAATGGTCGGTCCTCATCGCGTTCAGATCACCTTGCCAGACCAGTTTTCCGCGGAATCGCCGAATCTCCGCCTGTTTCCTGAGGCGCAGTAACGTCCGGAGTGCCTCCTCAACGACCTCGCGTTTGGTTTTCAGCCCCGTTGCGCGGAGCGTTTCCCTCATCAACTTGTCGTCAATTACAATGTTCGTGCGCACTGATGTGTATTCCTATTGATAATCATACACATTCCTGGTGTGGGGCCGGCCACAAAAAAGCGATTCGTCTCCTTAGGGGGCGGGGTTGCAGTTACAATGTTGAACGCGACATGAATATTGCATTGAGCCGGAAACCGGCATCTGAAATCGAATCGGCCGCGCTGATTCTCCTCGAAATCGAAGGCTCCCCGACGGAGTCCCTGAAAGCCAGTCTCCAACTCGCGTACGACTCCGGCGAGATCTCCGGCAAAGCCATGGAGATGACCCTGCTTCACAACGCGGCGGGCTTCCGTGCGGCGCGAGTCCTGCTGGCCGGGGCCGGAAAGCGCGAGCGCTTCAGCACGAGTGAGCTTCGCAACGTGGTCTCGGCCGCAGTACGGCACCTGAAAGGCCGCAAGATCAAGGAAGCTACGCTTTCGCTCGATCCCGGGTACTCGACCCACGAGCATGTTGCCGCCGCCGTCGAAGGCGCCATCCTCGGGGACTTCGAGCCCGAGGCCTTCAAGACCGAGAAATCCTCTTTACTCGAAAGCTTCACCGTCAACGTAACGGCCGAAAACCCCGGTCTGGATGAAGCCCTGGAACGGGGCCGCATCGTGGGCGAAGCGCAGAACTTCGCTCGTGAAATCGCCAATGAGCCGCCCAACCAGCTCACCCCCATGGCCCTGGCCGCCCGCGCTCGCGCGATGGCCGAGCAGTTCGGACTGGCCTGCGAAGTCCTGGAGCAGGACCATATGAAGGAGCTTGGCATGGGCGCGCTACTCGGGGTCGCGCAAGGCAGTGCGGAACCGCCAGCCTTGATTCTGCTGCGCTATACGCCGGAGAGCGGACGGAAAACGCCCCACCTGGGCCTAGTCGGTAAGGGCGTGACCTTCGACACCGGCGGTATTTCGATCAAGCCGGCCCTGGACATGGACAAGATGAAGTTTGACATGGCCGGCGGCGCAGCGGTCATCGGCGCCATGCGTGCCATTGCCCAGTTGAAGCCGCCCATACCGGTGACCGCACTGGTCCCGACGGTCGAGAATATGCCGGGGAGCCGGGCACAGCGTCCCGGCGACATCGTCAAGTCGCTCTCGGGAAAGACCATCGAGGTTTTGAATACCGATGCCGAGGGACGGCTCATCCTGGCGGACGCGCTCACCTATGCGAAGCAGATCGGCTGTACGCACCTGGTCGACGCTGCCACGCTGACGGGATCCATCGTGGTGGCCCTGGGACACGTGAACAACGGAGTCTTCACTAACGATGCCGCGCTGCTCGATCGCTGGATGCACGCAGCCCAGGCGCAGGGTGACAAGATGTGGCAGATGCCCATGGACGAGGAGTACCGGGAGCAACTCAAGAGCGTCAACGCCGATTTACCGAATATCGCCGGCCGGCCCGGAGGGTCGATTACGGCAGCCTGGTTCCTGCGGGAGTTTGCCGGCGAGACGCCGTGGATCCACCTGGATATTTGCGGCACCGCCTGGCTGGACGATGCCAAGCCCTGGATGCCGAAAGGGCCAACTGGAATTCCAGTGCGTAGTTTTGTGCACCTGGCCGTCAACTGGAAGGACTAAGCAACCTTTTTTGGGCGTAGCTCGTCAGAAAATTGAGAACGATATGCGCACAATTGCTCTCCTCTCGATGTTGACCGTCGCGCTCAGCGCCGACACTCTCACGTTGAAGAACGGCCGTATCATGAACGGTACGTATATGGGCGGTACCGCACGTGAAGTACGCATGGATATGGGGGATCACGTGGAAACCATTCCGGTGGACCGCATCTCCACGTTGCAGTTCGATAGCCCGGCTCCGGCTCCCGCTCCGGCCCCTGCTCCAGCTCCGGCGCCCGCGCCCCAGGCAGACGCTGCGCCGCCGGCTGCGCCACCGGCCCCCTCGGGATTCGACCGCTTCAATTCGAATCCGCAAACCGCCGACAACACTGCTCCGACTGCGCCTGCTCAACCAGCGCCTCCTGCTCCACCCGCGCCGCCTTCACCTGCCGCTGGGCTAACGACCACTGCTCCGCCCGCACCTGCTGCTCCAGCACCGCCGGCCGCCAACGCCGGGATTGTGATCCCGCAGGGGACTCCTCTCACGGTTCGCATGATCGATGCGGTGGATTCGCAAAAGGCTCAATTGGGTGATCACTTCCGCGCCAGTATTGAGGACCCGGTCGTGATCAATGGACAGACCGTCATCCCGCGCGGCGCGGACGTGACTGTCCGGCTGGTGGAGGACACGCAGTCCGGTAAGATAACGGGTAAGACCGTGTTGACCTTGGCCATAATTAACGTCACTGTCAACGGCAAGGTCGTCGACGTGACCACCGGCGATGTGCAACAGGCCAGCGGGTCGCGCGGTTCCCGCAGCGCCAAAGTGATCGGGGGCGCGACGGCTCTCGGGGCCATCCTCGGCGCGGCAGCGGGCGGCGGAAGAGGTGCGGCGATCGGAGCCGGCTCGGGCGCTGCAGTCGGCACCGGCGCGGAACTCGCCACCAAGGGACAGCGCGTGAAGATTCCCTCGGAATCGCGGCTGACCTTCACGCTCTCGAACGACATCACAGTCTGAGGCGAGAGTCGGACGACCTGCCACCGAAGAATAGCAGGGATGAACACAGATGAACGCAGACACGGCCGGAGTGAAAGGCAGTTGATGGGCCGGTGTGTCGCGTGCGCGGTGGTACGCTGACAACTGAAAACTACAATGCCCACAGCTATTGTGACTGGCGGAAGCCGCGGGATCGGCCGGGCCATTGCCGCCGAGTTGTCGCGTACTCACCGCGTCCTGGCGACTTACAAAGGAAATCGTGAGGCGGCGGAATCGCTCGCCAAGGAAACCGGCTGCGAGATCCTGCAGTGCGACAACTCTTCGGCAGCCGATCGTGCCAACCTGATCCGCTACGCGCGGGGGCGTTTCGGCACGCTCGATGTGCTGGTGAACAACGCCGGCATGGGACAGCGTGAGCGCCGCGATATTCTCGACGCTACGGAAGAGAGTTTCGACGAAATCATCGGCACCAACCTGAAAGGTCCGCACTTCCTCACCCAGGCCGCCGCGCAGTGGATGCTGGAGAACAAGCCTGCCGCGGGACGCATCATTTTCGTGACCTCGGTCTCGGCGTATGCCGGGTCGCTCAACCGGGCCGAATACTGTGTTTCAAAGGCCGGACTCAGCATGTCGGTGGCGATCTTCGCCGCTCGTCTCGCGCCTGAAGGGATTGGCGTATTCGAGATTCGTCCGGGGATCATCCGCACCGACATGATTTCGAAAGTGGAAAAGCTCTACGACGAGAAGATTGCCGGCGGGCTCCTGCCCCAGCGCCGTATGGGCGAACCCGCTGACATCGCGCGCGCTGTCCGGGGCATTACCGACGGTTACCTGGACTACTGCGCCGGCCAGGTCCTCGACGCGGACGGCGGTTTCCATCTGCGGATGCTGTAAATCTCGCCTGTGCCAAATTGCAAAAGGTCGCTTAACCACTCCCTAATGGTCGTGGCTCAGAAGTGGTTGCTGAGCCGCGCGCGTAAGCAGCCGGTTCGTGTCACGGAAGCTTGCACCGTCCCCCACCCGCCCCGCAAGACCACGCTATTCTAGTAGGGTGAGGTCTACGGGAGCCGTAGTACTGCCCTCTACGGCTCTTACTGCGCTCGAAAATACGCTCGATCTGGTTCTCCGCGGCAAGCCCGAGGCGGTTCGCCTGTCGCTGGTGTGCCTGCTGGCGCGGGGACATCTTCTTATAGAGGACGTGCCGGGCGTAGGCAAGACCACACTCGCTCACGCGCTTGCACGCTGCATCGATTGCAGCTTTCACCGGCTGCAGTTCACCAGCGATATGCTGCCCAGCGACGTGATCGGGGTGACCATCTACAACGCGCATTCGGAAGAGTTCGAGTTTAAGCCCGGACCGATTTTCACCAATTTCCTGCTGGCCGACGAAATCAACCGCACTACTCCCAAGACGCAGTCGGCGCTGCTCGAAGCCATGAATGAACGCCAGGTCACTATCGACGGCCGGACCAAGCCGTTAGAGGAGCCCTTCATGGTGATCGCTACCCAGAATCCGACGGAACACCATGGCGCTTATCCGCTTCCCGAGTCGCAGCTAGACCGCTTCCTCATGCGCGTGCGAATCGGCTACCCGGACGCGGCCAGCGAGCGTCAGATTCTGCGCAATTCGGACGACCTCCAGCCGCCCGTGCTGCAGCCGGTGTTGAGCCGCGCGGACCTGCTCGAACTACAGGAACGGGCCCGGGCCGTAACTGTCGACGATGCGCTGCTCGATTACATCCTCGCGATCGTCGAGAAGACGCGCACGCACGAGGCCCTGACGCTCGGCGTCAGCCCGCGGGGTTCGCAAGCCCTGTTTCGGGCCGCCCAGGCTAAGGCGCTGCTCGAAGGCCGCGGCTACGTCATCCCCGACGATGTCAAGCAGCTTGCCGTCCCGGTCTTCGGACATCGCGTGGTCCTCAGTGCGCGGTCGACACTGTCGCCGAAACGTTCCAATTCGGGCGACCGCATCCTTGAACAGATATTGAGCCAGGTGGACGTTCCCCTTTGACGTCGCCGTGCGGGCCAAAGAGCTACTCAAGAAACGGCTGCTGCGCGCCGGGCAGACCACAAAAAACGATGGTCTGCCTTACGGTTTGGATGGACTGCCCTACGGTTCTTCGGAGACTGCGGAGATTGCCATTGCTAGTGGGACTGGCTTACAAGAAAAGAAATGAAAACTGCCATTATCGGATTGCCCATGACGGGCAAAACATCGTTGTTTACCATCCTCACCGGAGTGCACCAGGAAACCCGCATCGGCTCGACCGCGGTGCGAACCGGCGTCACGAAGGTGCCTGACCCGCGTCTTGACGAACTGGCCAAAATCTTCGAGCCCCCGAAGATCACGTCCGCGTCGGTGGAATATGCCGATATGCCTTCGATCTCGAAAGAAACTCTGCGCGATCCCGGCTACCTCGCGACGCTGCGCGTGGTCGATGCCTTTGCTCACGTGCTGCGCTTCTTTAAAGATGAGAGCGTGCCCCATGAGAAGGGGTCGGTCGATCCCGTGCGCGACCTGGAAGACGTCGAGACAGAGTTGATCCTGAGCGATCTGGTGGTGATCGAGAAGCGCCTGGAGCGGCTGGACAAGGACCGCAAAAAAATCAAGAGCCCGGATCTCGATCACGAATTCGAGCTATTGCTGAAGTGCAAAGCCGAACTCGAAGAGAACCGTCCGCTGCGCAACCTGACGCTCGATCACGATGAGGAGAAGCGCGTGCGCGGCTTCCAATTCCTCTCGCAAAAGCCGATGCTGTTCGTGCTGAATCTGGACGAAAGCGACGTCAGCCGCATGCACGAGCGTGAAGACGAGTTTCGGAAGACTACGCTGGCCGGGCGGGCGGGAACCGAGGCGACCGCGATCTGCGGCAAAGTGGAAGCCGAACTGGCGGAGTTGCCGCCTGAAGAAGCCGCCGAATTCCTGGCGGGCTTCGGCCTCAAAGAGTCGGGCCTCGTCCGTCTGATTGGCGCAACCTACCGGCTGCAGGGCCTGATGTCGTTCCTGACGGCCGGCGAAACCGAGGTCCGTGCCTGGACCGTGCCCATCGGCAGCACCGCACAGAAGGCCGCCGGCGCCATCCATTCCGATTTCGAGAAGAAATTCATCCGGGCGGAGGTGGTGAACTGGAAAAACCTGGTGGACTTGAAAGGCTATCCGGGGGTCAGGGAAAAGGGACTGCTCCGGCTGGAGGGCAAAGAATACATCGTCAAGGACGGCGATGTGCTGGTCATCCGGCACGGTTGAGAAGATTTATTGAGAATCTCTCCGGGTGAAACGCACCAACTGATCTGGAGAGATTTCGCGATGCCGTCCGAACTGCCGTTCGAACTGAAAGATGCTGCCAAACGCGCCCTACAGGCCGTTGGGCTCGACGTAACATTCCACCGAGACCCGCTACGTTTCCTCCGCGCCAACGGAATTCGAACCGTCCTCGACATCGGCGCGAACGAGGGCCAGTTTGCATCGCACATCCGCAAGGTGCTGCCGCAGGCGAAGATTTACAGCTTTGAGCCGCTGGCGGGGCCCTTTCACAAACTCGTCGAGACGCGCCTCGGGGATAAGAATTTCGAGGCTTTCCAGGTAGCCGTCGGCTCCGGGAAGGGTGAAGCCGATTTCGACATGCATGATTTTAGCGTGACGTCGTCGATGCTCCAGCCTACGGAGAAATTCTCCCGGATCGTTCCTTCAGCCGCTGCGCGAACCAAGGTCAAGGTGCCCGTCGTGACTCTGGACGGATGGGCCGAGGGCCGCGAGCTGGCGACGCCGATGCTGGTGAAGATGGACGTACAGGGCTTCGAAGATCATGTCATTCGAGGCGGACGGGAGACCATCGCCCGGGCCAGCGCGGTGATCAGCGAAGTCAGCTTCGCCGGGCTGTACCAAGGTCAGCCGATGTTCGAAGACATTTTCGACCTGATGCGCTCGCTCGATTTCCGTTGCGGCGGAATGCTGGGCAGTTTCTGCGACCAGCAAACCGGCGAAATGCTGGAGGCCGATGCACTCTTTATTCCCCAACGTCCGTTACAATCAGCCTAAGTGGACCGGCGATCGATTCCTTCAGTACATGAGGTGTACCTGCGGCTGGGCGACGCCGTAGCGAGTTATCGGCGCGAGGTGGTGATCGACGAGATTCGCAGGTCGCTCGAAGCGCGTCGTCGCGTTATGTCGGGATCGGAGGTCGGGCAAGATGGACGGCTTGAGCAGGAGATTCTCGAATCGCTCTCCACGCTCCGCCAACCGTCGCTGCGACGCGTGATCAATGCGACCGGGGTCATTCTGCATACCAACCTGGGACGCGCCCCGCTCGGGCGCATGGAGATCGAAGCGGGCTATTCGAACCTGGAATATGACCTCGCCGCCGGTCGCCGCGGCCAACGCGATGTCCATGTTACCGGGCTGCTGGAGCGGCTGCTGGAGAAACCCGCGATCGCCGTGAACAACGGCGCCGCGGCTGTGTTCCTGGTTCTGAACGAACTGGCTTGCGGGCACGAAGCCGTGGTTTCGCGCGGAGAATTGATCGAGATCGGCGACGGCTTCCGCATCCCGGAGATCATGGAGCGGTCCGGTGTGGTGCTGCGGGAGGTGGGGACCACCAACCGCACTTCGCTGGATGATTACCGGGCCGCGATTACGGATCGCACGCGCGTGCTGCTGCGTGTGCATCGCAGCAACTTCCGCATCACGGGATTCACGGCGCGGCCGTCGTTAGCCGAGCTGGCAGTGCTGGGACGGGATCGGGACATACCGGTCTACGAGGACCTGGGGAGCGGATGCCTGATCGATCTCAAGCCCTACGGAATCGACGAACCGCTGGCCACGGCGAGTCTGGCGGACGGGGCGGATCTGGTCTCATTCAGCGGGGATAAGTTGCTCGGCGGCCCGCAAGCCGGCATCATTGCCGGCAGGGCGGACCTGGTGTTGCGCGCGCGACGCAATCCGCTATACCGCGCGTTGCGTCTCGATAAGTTGAGTGTCCAGGCGCTCAGCTCGACGCTTCGCCGACTGGTATTGGGCGAGTGGGACAGCCTCCCGGCGCTGACGATGATCCGGCAGAGCGTCGGGCGAATTCGCGAACGCGCAGAGCGCCTGGTGCGGGAACTGGGGGATGCCCGCGCGTCCGTCGAGCCGGGCGAGTCCGTGATCGGGGGCGGCGCTACGCCTGAGCAGCCGATAGCAACTTACGTGGTCGCGATCGCCTGTGAGGATGCCGTGGGAGCAGAGCAGCGGCTGCGCGCGCGTAGGCCGGCGGTCCTCGCACGGATCGAGCGCGGCCATCTAGTGATCGACCTGAGAACTGTGTTTGAGGAAGAGGAGGACGAGCTTCTGCGCGCCTTAAAAGCCGAAGATAGCAGGGATGAACGCGGATGAACGCAGATCTCGAGAGCTGGCCAAACGCCCACTCCGTATAGCGGCAAGCCGCAAAAACAGCTGCTGCGCAGCCGGGCAGACCACAGAAAACGATGGTCTACCCTACAGCGGGCCTACTTTGCTGGCAGCGAGGATTCCAATGCCACAGGCTGTTGCTAAGCGCGTTCCTGGTAGGTGCCTTCCGCGGTATTGACGCGGATCTTTTCGCCTTCGGTAATGAACGGCGGCACCTGCACGATGAGGCCGGTCTCCAGTTTGGCCGGCTTGGTGACGTTGGACACCGTTGCCCCCTTCAGTCCGGGCTCGGTCTCGATCACTTTGAGGTCGACCGTGGCAGGAAGTTCGACGCTCATGGGCTTGCCTTCGTAGAACTCAACCGACACCTTGAGTTCGGGGATGAGGTAGCTGACCGCGTCGCCGAGGATGTCCCTGGTGAGGTGCAGTTGCTCGAAGTTCTCACTATTCATGAAGTAGTAATACTCGCCGTCGTCGTACAGGTACTCCATGGTGACTTCGTCGAGGATGGCGCGCTCCACCTTGTCTTCAGACGAAAAGCGGTGTTCGATCATCGTTCCACTGCGCAGGTTCCGCATCTTGGCTTGGACGAAGCCGCGAAGGTTACCCGGCGTCCGGTGACTGACGCTGAAAACGGAGAACAGGTCGTTATTGAACTTGACGACCATGCCCGGACGCATTTTTGTTGCCGGAATCATGAAAAGGTATAGCTCCAGAGTGTGAGGTTGAACTCCTTATTTTCGCACACCTCAGGAAGGCTACCCGGACGTATGGCGATAGTCGCGGAGCCGCAGCTACTTATCCTTTACAATCGCAGAGGGAGATCTCACCTATTGGCTCGCGGTAGATTTTTGAGATTGTTCATCGGCAATATGGCCTCCGGCAAGACACGCCATCTGCTGACTGAAATCGACACTTTGCGCAAGTACGGGGGCAAGAAGATAGCCGTGTTCAAGCCGCGCACCGACGTGCGCAGCGGGATGAACTGTATCAAGAGCCGGAAAGGCGATGAGGATGCTGCCGAGGAAATCCCGGTCACGGCTCCCACGGAAATGTGGCCCGTACTGCGCGCCAAGGAATCCGCCGCCGGATGCCGGTTTCAAGTGATCGCCTTCGACGAGGTGCAGTTTTTTCCGCGGGATTCCGGTTTCTTCCAACTGGTGAAAGACCTGCTCGACGAGGGCTACGATGTCCTCGCATCGGGACTCGCGTTCGACTTCCGCGGCGAACCGTTCGGGTCTACGCCAGACCTCGCTCTTCTGGCAGAGGACCGCTGTATGTGGATGACGGCCTATTGCACCAAGTGCGGAAGCCGCGCCCCCTATCCCCAACGCATCATTGACGGGACACCGGCGCACTATAACAGCCCGCAAATCCTGGTCGGAGGGGACGAGACCTACGAACCGCGCTGCGACGATCACTTCGTCCTCCCCGGACGTCCGGCGCGGGGCTACGACGATGCGGCGGTGCAGGGGCGTATCTGGCCGAATTCGACCCCTCCGGACACCGCCGAAGACGAATAATCTCTCCTAAGCGTCAGTTCGGTCCAGTTTTTAGCCACCTCCGCCCTAGCCGCTCCGCGCCGACACGTCCCTGCAGGCAGAGCCGCGTCAGACAAATGTAATTAAAAATACATTTCTGCCCGGAGATTTGCTCCACTCGGCATCGATAACACCAAGTGGATTGTTTCTGCGAAGATCGGGACCATAGCTCGCCGGACGTGAAAAAGGAGGTATTCGCTATACATATAAGATACAACTAATACCGTTTTCGCCTTAGTTTCACTATTATATCAACCTGTAGTGGTTCGGTTTTCGTCCCGCCTACGCGTGGGGTTCAAATAAACCCTTAAGAATGCGGAATATCCCTCGAAATACCTCTTGCTTTATCTCTCTAGAGATGGCACAATCTGTGGTGGATACGAACTGGCCACGAAGTGGTGCCAGGGGGAGCAAAAGTGGGAAGGTTCAGTGGAAGACGGAGGTAAACCCGAGTCGCCGAGGGTCGAAGCCCCTCGTGGTATGTACCCGGCCCGTCTGGACGACAAGGGCAGACTGAAAGTCCCCGCTGCGCTGCAAAAGTATTTCGAATCCCTCCCCGACAAGAAGTTGTTTGTGACATCGATGGATCGCCGTACAGCAGCAATATACCCTATTGCCGCCTGGCGGGCAACGGAAGAGTTCTTTGACAGTTATCACGAAGATCCCGGGGCCGCGGAAACGACATTTTTTATCGCCAACCAGCTGGGGTCCGAAGTTGAGATGGACGGACAAGGCCGGATCCTCTTCAACTCGGATTTACGGCGGGTGGTAAAGCTCGAGGGCACTGAACTGCACCTGTACGCGTACCGCGGCCATATTGAAGTCCTGACAGACGCGATCTACCTGGAGCGGGAGCAAAACGCGACCGCGAACGCGACCTCAGCGGTGACGGTTTTGAGGAAGGCCGGATTGCGGTAGGAAATGCAGCAGCACTTCCCCGTGATGAAGCGCGAGGTGCTGGAGTTCCTGGGGGTTCGGCCCGACGGTTGGTATCTGGATGCAACTTGTGGCCTGGGAGGCCATACCGGCGCGATTGCCGCGCTGTTGACCACCGGAAAGGTGATCGCGAACGATCGCGATGCCAGTTCTCTCGCGCAAGCGAAAGCGAACACGGAGGCGGTTGCAGGGCGGGTACGGTTTCATTATGGTTCGTTCGACTCGCTGGGTGAGGCAGTGCAAGACGCCGGCGTTGAGAAGGTCGATGGCCTGGTGGCCGACCTTGGACTCAGCCGGTACCAACTCACGACCGGGGAGCGAGGATTTTCGATCATGGCGGATGGTCCGTTAGATATGAGAATGGACCGCAGTCAGGAATTGACGGCTGAAGCCCTGATCAACGAGAGTGCCGAAAAGGCGCTCGCCGACTGGATCTACCAGTACGGCGAAGAAAGGAGGGCGCGGACAATAGCCAGAGCAATCGTTCGAGCGCGGCCCATTCGGAGCACACAACATCTGGCTGATGTTGTGGAGCGGGCCGCGTCCCGAACGGGGCCGATGCATCCCGCGACCCGCACTTTTCAGGCAATACGGATTGTAGTCAACGACGAGATGGGTGAGTTGGACCGGCTGCTGGAACATGCGCCGGCATTGGTGAAGACCGGTGGCCGGATGGTGGTGATTTCGTTCCACAGTCTCGAGGACCGGAAGGTGAAGGAACGTTTTCGGCAGTTAGCCAAGGAAGGCAAGGGAGTGATCCTCACCAAGCGGCCTTTGCAACCTGACGAAGATGAGGTCAAGGTGAACCCGGCATCGCGCAGTGCCAAACTGCGCGCGCTGGTGGTGGCAAACGCGGCATAGCGCTCACCGGCGCAGCGGGCCGCGAGGGGGAGCCGGCTTGAGGCAGGAGTGGCAGACAATTGCGCGTCGAGCCGGCGGGCAAGCGGATTTACTCAACTGGGTGGATGAGGAATTAGATCAATCATGGCGACGGCGGCAACATTTTTCAGGCAACCGTCCGCGATATTTCGCGGTCGAAATGAGCAACCGATGACAACTACCGCAGCGGCAGTAGAGGATGCGGATCTCTTTGCCCTGACCGGTTTACCCAACGACGATGTGTACTTCTATTCCAAGCGGATAGACAACTCGCGGCTGGTACGCCAGGCGGACACCCAGGTGAAAGGAGAGTGGTCCGCCATTGCCGCCGCCGGAGCCGCCGCTCTGCTGATCGGAGGCATTATGATTGCCCCCGGAGTCGCGGGTATCATGGACAGCTATAAGATTCAGGAACTGAAGCATGAACAGGAAGCACTTCGCATCGAACTGCGCAAGGTGGATGTTGCAGAAGAAAAAATGCTGAGTGCCGCATCGCTCAACGCCATGGCGTCTCAACACAATCTCGTGCGGCCCGGAGCGGATCAGGTAATCCGGCTTCAACCGAAAAATGAGCACTCGTTCGCTATGAACGGGTCGTTCCGGTCAAAGTCCAGATAAGGAGTTTCCCTGGTGAACCTTGATGAGAGGGCCGCCGCGGTAAAGCGGATGACCTTTCTTGTAACGGCGGTCCTGTTCTGGGCCGCCGTAATTTTTTACCGGCTCATTTCGATGCAGGTGGTCCACCACCAGAAGTACACGACGCTCGCACGCAAACAGCAGGAACATGTCATGCAAGTTCAGGCGCCGCGCGGTTATATTTACGACCGCATCGGACGCCCGCTGGCGATCAGCGTACCGGTCGACTCCGTTTTCGTGAATCCGCTGCGCCTGCCGGATATCTCGGTCGCCGCGGAATTGATTGCTCCCATCCTCAGCCTGGACCGCGCGAAGCTCGAAAAAGATCTCCGGGATGCCGCCGACGATCATCGCGGCTTCGTGTGGCTCAAACGCAAGATCACATCCGAAGAGTCGCGGCGTCTGCGCGATCTGAAGTGCGAATGGATCGAATTCCAATCCGAAAGTGTCCGCGAGTATCCCGATGGCGGCATCGCCGCCCATCTACTCGGCGGCGTGTATAAGGAGGAGGAAGGCTTCGCCGGCGTCGAAAAGAGTCTTGACAATTACCTGAAAGGCCAGCCCGGCACCGAAAACGTGGTGGTGGGCAATGGGAAGAAAATCCTGGACTCGCAGACGGAAAGACAGGCGCAACCCGGCGAGTCGATTACACTCACCATCGACACACGCATTCAGTACGTCGCCGAGCAGGAAATCAAGGCTGCGGTGGAGAAGCACAAAGCGCGCAGCGGCACGGTGATTGTCATGAACCCGAACAACGGCCAGATTTACGCGCTGGCCAATTATCCAACCTACAATCCCGGCGACCCGCCCAAGCCAGGCGAGGATCCCCTGGCGCGCATGGATCTCGGCGTACAAGTGCCGTTCGAGCCTGGCTCCATCTTTAAGATCATGACGGTCTCGGCGGCGCTCGAAACCACCGACCTGACTCCGGATTCTCCCATCAACTGCATGGGCGGCGTGCTGCATCTGCCAGGGCGTGTGATCCACGATTCGCACGGCGGACTGGGCATTATCAGCGTGCGCGAGGTGATTGAGCACTCGAGCAACATCGGGGCGATTCAGATCGGAACGCGCGTCGGCCGGGAAAAGATGTACGAATACGTACGGCGCTTTGGCTTCGGAGCACCGACAGGTGTGCCGCTGCCGGCCGAGTCCGGCGGCCGGTTGCGCAAACTTGACAGGTGGGGGACCACGTCGCTCGCATCGGTTTCCATGGGTCAGGAAGTCAGCGCGACGTCTATCCAACTGGCTCGCGCCTGTTCGGTGATCGCCAACGGTGGCATCCTCGTCCAGCCCAGACTGGTATTGAAGCACGGGAATGTGGTGGATCCCATTACGCCAGGCAAACGCATCATCATGCCCCAGACCGCCATTACGGTGCGCTCTATCATGGAGGGAGTGGTGTTGCGCGGCACGGCCAAGAATACGGTAAAGGTTCCGGGTTACAGCGTCGCAGGCAAGACCGGAACCGCCCAGATCTTCGATTTCAAAAGCCGTCATTACACCCATACATACAACGCTTCGTTCATGGGATTCATGCCGGTGCAGAACCCCGAACTGGTGGTCGTCGTAACAGTGAACGGGACCAGCGGTAACGCGGGGTTCGGTGGCTCCGCCGCGGGACCGGTATTCAATGTCGTGGCAGAAGAGGCTCTGCGGATTCTGGACGTACCCAAGGATCTGCCCGAGACTCCGGATAAAAGCTCCCAGCCGGCTGCTAAGCCAGATCCGAAAGAGACCGACGATCTGGCTATCGCGGACGTCGATCCTACGCAGCCAAATATCATGGAGGGTGACGACGCCGCACCTGGGCCTGCTCCACAAGGTGATCCGCAAAAAGCGGCCGCGGCGCCAGGCAACGTCCAAGGTGGTCCGCGCGTCCCGAATTTCATGGGCAAAACGGTCCGGCAAGTGATGGCGATGGCTTCAACCGACGGGATCCCGGTGATTCTGGCCGGCAGCGGAATTGTTCGTGATCAGCTACCGCTGGCTGGTGAGATTCTCCTGCCGGGCCAGAAGGTGAAGGTGAATTTCGCCCGATGAATGGCGAACAGGTGCTCTCCGGTGTGTCGCTGAAACAGCCGCTACCTTCGGAAGTCGCTATCTCGGAGATCGGCGGACTCGCGTACGATTCGCGGCGCGTTGGGGAGAAATTCCTGTTTTTCGCATTCCCCGGCGCTAAGAACGACGGCAGGGCTTTCGCCCAGGCCGCGATAGACCGCGGCGCTGTCGCAGTGGTGAGCGACTCTCCGCGTCCGGAAGGATTCGCGGCCGCGATCCCGTGGATTCAGGTGGACCACGGGCGTCATGCACTGGCGACGGCGGGACGCAACTTCTACGGTTGTCCGGATGAGCAACTGGGCTTGACCGCCGTCACCGGGACCAATGGAAAGACCACCACGACTTACCTGATCGATTCGATTCTGCGGGCGGCCGGGGGTGTCACGGCCATGATCGGCACGATTGAATATCACCTCGCCGGCAAAGTACTACCTGCCGTTAACACCACGCCCGAATCGCTCGATGTTTTCCGGATTTTCGACGAACTGCTCCATACCGGCGGCACGCACGCGTCAATGTGCGCGGCGCCTTCCGCGCCGATGTCCGCGGCGCCCTCCGCGCCGATGTTCGCCACCATGGAGGTCTCGTCGCACGCGCTGGCGTTAGGGCGCGTGTATGGTTTCCGCTTTCACACGGCGGTCTTCACCAACCTCACCCGGGATCATCTGGACTTCCATGAAACAATGGAGAATTATTTCCGAGCCAAGCATCTGCTTTTCGAGAGCAATGGCGGCCGTGCGCCGCTCTTTGCGATCATCAACCGCGACGACGAATACGGTAAACGGATCAAACCCGCGGCCGGCGTCGAAACCTCGTGGTATGGCCTGGGCCCGGACGCGAGCCTTCGGGCGCGCCATATCGATTCGTCCTTCAAGGGCCTGAAATTCGATATCCAGGCGGGCAAGCAGCGCATCGACATCGATTCCCGCATGATCGGCAAGATCAATGTCTATAACATTCTTGCCGCTGCCGGGGCGGGGTTGAGCTATGGAATTTCGCCCGACGTGATCGCTCGCGGGATCACCCAATGCCCCGGCATTCCGGGGAGGTTTGAGCGCGTCGACGAAGGGCAGCCGTTCGCTGTGGTGGTCGACTATTCTCATACCGACGATGCCCTGCGCAATGCGCTGGCGGTCGCGCGCGGCCTCGGTCCCAAGCGCATTTTGACGGTGTTCGGCTGCGGCGGCGATCGCGACCGCAGCAAGCGGCCGTTGATGGGGAAAGCTGCGGGAGAGCTCAGCGACTTTGTGGTCCTGACCAGCGACAACCCGCGCTCCGAAGATCCGCTGCAGATTATGAACGACGCGAATGTCGGATTGCAGCGCACCGAGTCGAAGCATGTCTTCGAACCGGATCGAGAGGCAGCAATCCGCCGCGCGATCGAAGAGGCCCGCGCCGGAGACTTCGTCCTGATCGCCGGCAAAGGTCACGAGACGTACCAGATTTTCGCGGACCGCACCATACATTTTGATGACCGCGAAGTTGCACGCAAGGTGCTGAAGGAGTTCGGTTATCCGAAACCCTGACCCCATGCGACACGCTGCCTGGCAGGCGAAACCGCCTGCCCCACAATTGTGGATTGTAGGCCTATGAACATTTCCCTCGCCGACATGCTTGGCGTGTTGAGTCCCGAGCCGCAGGCGACGGGCTACAGCGTCGACACCCGGACGCTCCAGCCGGGGGACATCTTCTTTGCCCTGCGCGGACCCCATCACGATGGCCACGACCATGTTGCAGCCGCCTTTCAACGCGGCGCCATCGCCGCTGTAGTCGACCATATGTTGGACATTCGAGGCACGCAGACCGTCGTGTCCGACACCCTCGCGGCTCTTCAGCAACTCGCCGTTTGGGCGCGCAACCGCTGGGGCGGGAGGGTGGTTGCCGTGACCGGTAGCGCCGGGAAGACCACGACCAAAGATGTCGTGGCACACCTGCTATCCACGCGCTACGAAACCGGCAAGACGGATGGCAATTTCAATAATCATGTCGGTGTGCCGCTCTCGATTCTGCGCTTGCCCGACGCTTGCAAGATCGCGGTGCTGGAGTTGGGAATGAACCATGCAGGCGAGATTCGTACCCTGGCCCGAATGGCGCGTCCGGAAGTCGGCCTGGTGACCAACGTGGGATATGCGCACGTGGAGTTTTTTTCGGATTCCATCGAAGGCGTCGCCCGCGCCAAACGCGAGCTGATCGAAGAACTGCCGTCGTCGGGCATCGCCGTCCTGAATGCCGACGACGAGCGCGTCGCGCAATTTCGCGACATTCATCCCGGACCGGTAATCACGTTTGGCATACGCAATCCAGCCGATGTCCGGGCCAGCGAGGTGCAATTCATCTCCGGCGGTTCGCGCTTTCAGTGCGACGGTACAGTTTTCCAAACCCATCTGGCGGGTGCGCACGGAGTGCTCAATATTCTGGCTGGTCTCGCGGTCGCGCGAGCCTTTGGACTGCCTGCCGCGGACCTTCGCGAGGCGGCCGCCACGTTTGTTGCGGGCAAAATGCGAGGCGAGCGATGCGTTCTGAATGGGATCGTGGTGCTCGACGATTGCTATAATTCAAATCCCGAGGCAATGCGCGCCATGATCGACGTGCTGGCTGCCGAAACAGCTGCTCGCCGTATTGCCGTCGTAGGAGAAATGTTGGAACTTGGCCAGTCGGCCGAGCCGTTACATCGCGGGATGGGATCATATCTCGCATGTCGCGGGATTGATGTCGTTATTGGCATCCGCGGCGCTGCCCGCTTCATAGTCGATGAGGCTGTGAAAACGGGATTGTCGGACAGCGCCGCGTTCTTTTTTGAAGATCCTGTGGAGGCCGGTGAACTGTTGCACCGCATGTTGCGGAAAGGCGACGCCGTTTTGTTCAAAGGGTCGCGCGGCGTGCGAGTCGAGAAGGCGCTGGAGGCCGCGTTCGCGGCGGAGGCGGTGCACTAGATGCCATACACTCTGGCTTTGCAATTGTGGGTCAGGCGAGGCTGCCTCTCCAGAAAGTGCGTCGTTCGGAGGCTGCTCCGCAGCCGGCAGACCACAAAAGACGATGGTCTGCCCTACGGTGGAGCGCTGGCCCACGAGATGAAATAGCCATGCTCTACTACCTTCTCTACGAGCAACTCTATCCCACGATCAGCGGATTCCGCGTCTTCCGCTACCATACGCTGCGCACGGCTTTCGCCGGCATCACCGCGCTGTTTCTGTGCGTCGCCCTGGGACCCTGGCTCATTGCCAAACTGCGCGAATTCCAGGTGGGACAGTACATCCGCGAGGAGGGTCCGCGCAGCCACCAGAAGAAGGCCGGCACGCCGACCATGGGCGGCGTCCTCATCGTCATCTCCATCATCGTGCCCACGCTGCTCTGGGCCGATCTCCGCTACCCTTACGTGTGGATCGCCCTGTTCGCGCTGCTGTGCTTCGGGGCCATCGGCTTCATCGACGATTACTCGAAAGTAATGAAGCGCCGCAATCTGGGACTTACCAGCTGGCGCAAGTTCGGTCTGCAGGTTCTGGTGGCCCTGCTCGTGACCATCATTCTCGGCGTGATGGAACATAACGGCGCTTACACGGCCACGCTGAATTTTCCTTTTTTCAAAAGCTTTCAGCCCGACCTGCTGATCCATTCGCTGATGGACAATCCGTTCACCTACGCGCTGGCCTTCATCCCCTTTTTCCTGTTTATCGTCATCATCGTGGTGGGCGCGTCCAATGCCGTGAACCTGACGGACGGACTGGATGGCCTGGCCATCGGGCTGATGGTGATCGCGGCCGGGGCCATGACCATACTCACCTTCCTGGGTGGCCATCGCGAGCTGGCGAGTTACCTGCAAATCGCGCGTAATCCGCGGACTGCGGAATTGACGGTTTTCTGCGGCGCCATGACCGGCGCGTGCCTCGGGTTCCTGTGGCATAACGCCCATCCCGCAGACATTTTCATGGGCGACGTCGGGTCGTTGTCGCTAGGCGGCGTGCTCGGAGTGGTCGCGGTCCTGATCAAACAGGAGATGCTGCTGCCCTTCGTCGGCGGCGTATTCGTGCTGGAACTGCTCTCGGTGGTGTTGCAGGTCGGCAGTTACAAGCTGCGCAAGAAACGCATCTTCAAAATGGCGCCGATCCATCATCACTTCGAGGCGTTGGGTTGGACCGAAAGCAAGATCATCGTGCGCTTCTGGATTGTCGGGCTGGTGCTGGCGCTCTTCGCCCTGACTACTTTAAAGCTGCGATGAAACTCCAAGGCACACGCGCGCTGGTGGTCGGCATGGAGGCCTCGGGGAAGGCTGCCGTGCAGTTTCTCCTGTCGCAGGGAGCGGATGTGACGGCCTCCGACCTGAAGCCTGTCGCGGGACCGGGTGCGCCATTCCGCTTACAGACTGACGGTCTGTTCGATGAGCCATTCGACCTGATCGTCACCTCGCCCGGTGTGCCGTTCGATCTGCCCGGCCTCAAGCGTGCTCGCGGGCGAGGCGTGAAAGTCATCGGCGAAGTGGAACTGGCGGCGCCGTATCTGCAAGGCAAGACCATCGGCATCACGGGTACTAACGGCAAAACCACGACTACGGCTCTAACTGCCCACATTCTGCGCGAAAGCGGCGTGCCGGTCTTGCTGGGCGGCAATATCGGACGCCCTGTTACCGATATGATCGCCGACTCTCATCCGGACCAATGGAATGTGCTCGAACTTTCCAGCTTTCAACTCGAAACCATCGAGACCTTTCGCGCCCACATCGCCGTGGGCTTGAACGTCACGCAAAATCATCTCGACCGGCATCACACCATGGACGCCTACGCGGAGGCTAAAAGCCGTCTCTTCCGTACGCAATCGACGGAGGATTTCGCGGTTCTGAATCTGGATGACGCGACGTGCCGTCGATGGTCCGAAGTCACACCGGGGACTACCGTCTGGTTCAGCGCGCAACATGCCGGTGCGCCCGGCTGGTCGATTGGCGGCGATCAACTCTGGTTCAACGGGCGGCAGTTCATGCCGCTCGTTGAGATTCCGATCCGCGGCCGGCACAACGCCGAGAACACCATGGCGGCGGCCGCAGCCGTGCATCTCGCAGGCGTGCCCATCGAAGCCATCGCGTCTGCCGTGCGTACCTTTAAGGCCGTCGAGCACCGTCTCGAGTTCGTGCGCCGGGTCAACGGCGTCGACTTCTATAACGATTCGAAAGCCACCAGCGTCGATGCCACGCTTAAAGCTCTCGACTCTTTTCCCGGCAACTTGTGGGTTATCCTCGGCGGTAAGGACAAAGGCAGCGATTATCACGCGTTGCAACAGCCGCTACGCGAAAAAGCGCGCGGCGTGCTGTTGATTGGCGCGTCCGCCGCATTAATCGCGTCGCATCTGGCCGGCGCAGTGCCGGTCATTCAAGCGGGGACATTGGATGCCGCGGTGCGCGAAGCCTACGCCCACGCGAGACCCGGCGATACCGTGTTGCTGGCGCCGGCCTGTGCCAGTTTCGATCAGTTCACAGGTTACGAGCATCGCGGACGCGTATTCAAAGAGGTTGTAGCAGGAGTGCAGGAGAGAGCGCATGGCATTAAGACTTAAGACCGACTGGATTCTATTTACCACCGTCATCCTCCTGGTTTTCTTTGGGGCTCTGATGATTTACAGTGCCTCGTCGGTCAAGGCAGAACAGCAACTACATAACAGCTACTACTACATCGAGCGGCAGATGGGTTGGGTCGTGGTCGGACTGTTCGTGATGATGCTGCTCAAAGGCGTGAGCTATCGTAAGCTCCAGCATCCCGGTGTGGCGTTCGCGTCCATGGGAATCGTTCTCATTCTGCTGGTGGTGGTCTTCTTCGCCGATCCGAAACAGCATCGCTGGATTCGCTTCGCCGGCATGGGCCTGCAACCCTCCGAATTCGCCAAGCCCGCGATGATGCTGTTTCTCGCGTTCTTCATTGCCATGCGGTCCCGGGCCATTAACAATAAGCACACGCTGCTGCCGGCGACGCTGGCGGTGGGCCTCGTCACCTTCTTCGTCGGTCTCGCCGATCTCGGCACGGCAGTAGTCCTTTTTCTCTCCGCCGCACTGGTGTTCATTGTCGCGGGACTCGACAAGCGATTCATCTGGCTCGCCGTGGTCGTGGGAATGATCGCGGGGGTCGGTTTTGTGTTCCAGAAACCTTACCGCCTCAAGCGCGTCATTCAGTTCGCGGACCCGCAGTACCAACTGCTCGACAAATTCGATCCCCGGGGCCGCGTGAAGAATTACATGAACCGGTCGGTGGTGGCGAAAGACACCAAGTACCAGGCAGAGCAGTCCAAAATAGCGGTTGGTTCCGGCGGCGTGACGGGGCTCGGCCTCATGCAGGGCAAGCAAAAGCTGCTCTACCTGCCCGAAGCGCATACCGACATGATTTATGCCGTGGTCGGTGAAGAGTTCGGCTTGATCGGCACCGTAGCCGTGTTGATCGGCTTCATGGTGATCTTCTGGCGCGGCATCCGGGCTGCCGTGCTCGTACCCGATGAGTTCGGACGCTATCTGGCCCTGGGAATTACCGTAGCGCTGGGGATCCAGGCGCTCATTAACATCAGTGTCGCCCTGGGCATGGGACCGACGAAAGGCATCCCGCTGCCCATGATCAGCTACGGAGGTACGTCGTTACTGAGCACACTCGCATCGATCGGCATCCTGCTGAATGTGTCGGAGCACGCCGGATGAAAAGGCGTAACAAATTTCGGCCGCAAGCGGCCGGGGCAGGCGAAAGCGCCTGCCCCACCGGAGATAATACTGAACTTGCAGGGGTGGCGCGGGCGGTTTCGCCTGCGCAGGCCGGACTTTGCAACTACCGGGCCGGGCGTGGTTGATGGCGCGCTTTTGTATGGCCGGCGGAGGCACGGGCGGTCACGTGATTCCGGCCCTGGCCGTGGCGCGTGAGTTACGGATACGAGGACACGAAGTGTATTTTGTCGGCACACAACGCGGGGTCGAGAGCCGGATGGTCCCGGCCGACGGGTTTCCCATCGAGTTCGTCGAACTCGGCGGATTGAAGAACGTGGGTGTCCTGACCAAAGTTTCGAGCCTGTGGGGATTGATCCGCAGCACCTGGAAGCAATTCCGCCGCTTCAGCGCGCGGCGTCCCCACGCGGTCTTCAGTATGGGCGGATATGTCGCCGGGCCGCCGGTGTTGGCCGCGGTGCTTCACGGTATTCCACTGGTGGTCATGGAACCGAATGCCGCTCCCGGATTCACCAATCGTCACATCGCACGTTGGGTGACGCGCGCGCTGGTCAGCTTCCCCGAGACCACACGCTATTTCCCTTCCGGCCGCGCCGAAGTGACCGGACGGCCCGTGCGGGAAGAGTTCTTCGCGATTCCCGCAAAACCGGCCGGGTCCGCATTCACCGTCTTGATTACCGGAGGCAGCCAGGGTTCGCGAACCCTCAATTATGCAGCGCGCGACAGTTGGCCCAGGTTCAAGTCGGCGGGCACACCGGTGCGGCTGATTCATCAGACCGGCACTCTTATGTTTGACGAACTGAAGCGCGCCTGGGACGCGGCCGGACTGGAGGGCGAAATCTGCGCGTTCATTTCCGATATGCCCGCGGCCTTCGCCCAGGCAGACCTGGTGGTCTGCCGGTCCGGTGGTACGGTCTCCGAGATTGCGGCGGCCGGTAAGCCGTCGGTGATGATCCCGTTTCCCTTCGCGGCCGATCAGCACCAGCTCAGGAATGCTGAGGCTTTCGAGCGCGCGGGAGCCTGTCGCATGTTTCTCGATAAGGATTGGAATGGGGAGCGGATGTTTCAGGTGGTAAGCGAGCTGATCGGGAATCGCGGGCAACTGGCGGGGATGGGCGAAGCGGCCCGGAAATTGGCCCGGCCCGGGGCTGCTGCGCGTGCCGCTGAGGTCTTGCTGGAGGTGGCTTGCGACCGGGCGGACTAAAAAAGGTCCGCAAGCGGACCTGGCAGGCGAAACCGACTGCCCTACCATCGGAAACCGAAGACGTGCAGCGGTGGCGCGGGCGGTTTCGCCTGCGAGTGTTGAACTTTCACCTCACAGAGGCATTGACAATCGAGAAAGATAACGAGAACAATACATTAAGCTGATGTTTTTTAAAAAGCAGCACCTGCATTTCGTCGGTATCGGAGGCATCGGCATGAGCAGCATCGCCGAAGTGCTACTGAATTTGGGTTATACCATCAGTGGATCCGACCAGAAACTGTCGCCTATCACGGCCCGGCTCGCGTCGCTCGGCGCGCGAATCCACGAAGGACATGCTGCGGCAAACGTCGGCGATGCAAAGGCCGTCGTCGTCACCTCGGCGGTGGACGAGAGCAACGCCGAGATTCAGGAAGCGCGGCGCCGGCAGATTCCCGTCATCCCGCGCGGTGAACTGCTGGCCGAACTCATGCGGCTGAAGTTCGGTATCGCGGTCGGCGGAAGCCACGGCAAAACCACCACCACGTCGATGATCGCGACCATCATGAATTTTGCGGGGCTCGATCCCACCGTGGTCGTCGGAGGCAAAGTCGCCGCCATGGGCGGTTCCAACGCGCGCGTGGGCAAGAGCGAATTCCTGGTGGTCGAGTCCGACGAGAGCGACGGTTCGTTCCTGAAGCTCGCGCCGATCTTCGCCATCGTGACCAACATCGACCGCGAGCATCTCGACCATTACGCCAACATCGAGGAAATCCGCGAGGCGTTCACCGAGTTCGTGAATAAGGTCCCATTTTACGGCGCGGCTTTCCTCTGCCTCGACGACGAGAACGTGCAGCAGATCCTGCCGCAGGTGAAACGCCGGACCATCACTTACGGGAAGAGCGCTCAAGCCGACTTCGAGGTTTCGAGTCTGGAATGCGGACACTTTCTGAGCCGCTTTGACCTGCGCCATGGCCAGTACGATCTGGGCTCATTTCAGTTGAACGTACCGGGCGAGCACAACGTGCTGAACGCGACGGCAGCCATCGCCACGGCGCTCGAACTCGACATCCCGCGCGACGTGATCCGCGAAGGCTTAGCGCAATTCTCCGGGGTCGACCGGCGCTTCCAGGTGAAGGGGGTCGAGGGGGGCGTCACCGTGATTGACGACTACGGCCACCACCCCACCGAAATCCGGGCCACTCTCGCGGCGGCGCGCGCCTGCTCTCCGCACCGGCTGCACGTGCTGTTCCAGCCGCATCGCTACACCCGGACCCTGCACCTGATGGACGAGTTCGCGCGCTCCTTCCACCAGGCCGACCGGGTCTTCGTTCTCGATATCTACCCTGCGTCGGAGCAGCCCATTGAAGGCGTCACCGCCGAGGCGCTGGTGGACCGCATGCGCCAGTATGGCCATCGCGGCGCAGAATACGCGGGCAGCATCGCCCACGGAGTTCTGCAGATTACGGACGGCCTCGAGGCAGACGACATGGTCATCACGCTCGGCGCCGGCAGCGTTTCGTCCGCATCTGAAATGATTCTGGAAAGCCTGAAGAAATCGGCTTTGAAGGGAGCCGATTCATATGCCTAAAGCTGCTCCGCCCAAGCGCTTCAACTGGCGCCTGGGTCTGGCCATCCTGACCGGCTTGCTACTCTTTGTCTCCACGGCGGTGGCCGCGCGCCGCGTGCAATCCATGCTGCTCTCGAACGAGCGCTTTTTCCTGCCATCGAGCCTGGCGTCAGGAAACGAGGCAGGCGAGCCGGGGATTCGCGTCGAGGGCAATCGCTACGCTTCGACCGACCGCATCGCCCTGGTCTTTGCGCCGGATATCAACCGCAGCATTTTCAGTATCCCTCTCGCCGAACGCCGCCGCCGGCTGCTGGCTATCGACTGGATTGAGGATGCGTCGGTGCTGCGCATCTGGCCCAATCAGTTGATCGTGAAAGTGCGCGAGCGGCATCCGGTAGCATTCGCCAAACTGCCTTACGGCGTGTCCGGCCAGTTCCGCTACATGCTGATCGATGCGCAGGGCGTGTTGCTCGGCGTGCCGCGCCAGCGGTTCGATTTTCCGGTCTTGACCGGAGTGACGGAAGAGCAGGAGGAATCCGACCGCCGCGCGAGAGTGGTCTCGATGCAGCAGTTGCTGCGCGAACTGGGCCCGGCCGCGACCGCCATGATATCGGAAATCAACGCCTCTATGCCCCATGACATGCGCGTCTCGGCCACCATCAACGGACACCCCGTGGAACTTTGGCTGGGCGACCGCAACTACCTGGCCAGGTTTCAGAATTTCACGGGCCATTTCGAGGAGATCTTGCGGAGTTCGGAAGGCGTGTCGGTGTTCGATTTACGTTTGGATGATCGCATCATGACAGTCAGGTGAAAACCGTTGTCCGTTGTCCGCTTTTCGTTAATCAGTTGTCGGTAGTCAGGAGCAAAGGCAGTGAATCAGAAACCATTTTTCGCGGCGGGGATCGACACCGGGGCGTCACGGACACGGTGTGTGCTGTGCCGCATGGACGGATCGCACGTAAACTTTCTCGGCGCGGGCTCGGTGCCGTCAGCCGGCTGGGATAAGAGCCGGATCATCGACCAGCAGGCGGTGTCGCGATGCGTGCTGGAGGCGGTGCAACAAGCCGAGACGATGGCTAAGGCACAGATCGAAACCATCACTGCCGGCTTCGGGGGTCTCACGGCGCGCGGCGCCGATGCCCACAGTAAAACCGAATTCGGACGGCCTCACGAGATCGAGCAGCGCGACGTCAACCGCGTCATGAAGGGCGTACAGCGCGTGGCTCTGGCTGAAGATCGCATGGTGCTGCAACTCCTTCCGCAGGATTTCGTGGTGGACGATCAGGCGGGAGTTCGCGATCCCCGGAAGGTCCTGGGCGCAGTACTGGAAGCTAACGCTCACGCCATCGTGGTGTCGACGATGGAGCATAATGCCCTGGTCGGCGCCATCAATCAAAGTCACTTGAGCGTCGATGAAACCGTCTTTGAAGCCTTTGCTGCCTGCTACGCCACGGGCTTACCCGAGAACCGGCAGGAGGGAATCGCGGTGCTCGACATTGGCGCGCAATCGGCGGAACTGGTCGTCTATTACGGCAATGCTTTGCAACTCGCGTCCACGCTCGGACTCGGCGGGGATTATTTCAGCGCGGACCTCGCGCATTTCCTCCGCATCAGTTTCCCCGACGCGGTCGAGATCAAGGAACAATTCGGCTCCGTCATTCCTGAGTCCACTACCGAAACCAGTGTGATCGAATTGCCCACACGGGAAGGCCAGGCGCAGCGTGAAGCGTCACGGTGGAAGATCAACCAGGTGCTGCAGTCTCGCGCCCAACATTTATTCGCCCTGGTGCGGCGGGACCTTGCGCGCGTCGGCATGGAGCACGCGTTGACGGGCGGCCTCGTCCTGACCGGCGGCGGCTCTTTGCTGCATGGGCTGGTGGAGTTGGCGGAACAGGAACTAGGATGTCCGGCATGGCGTGGGTTGCCCCGCGGTATCGTCGGCTGGCCCGATGATTTGAACGATCCCGCCTGGACTACCGCTGCGGGACTGGCAAAATATTCCGCGCGGCTCAGGACTAAAGTCGATCTGGCACGGCAGTCGATCGGTTTACTAGGAAGAATTCTGCAGTAATTCGACAGAATCACGTCTGTCAAACAAGGGAAAAAGGAGAACGCGATGTCGATCATGGACGGCAATCTCGACGCACTTAAATACGAAATTCAAGAAGAGTCGCGCCACGGCGCGCGCATTAAAGTGGTTGGCGTGGGCGGCTGCGGGTTGAACGCAGTTGGCCGTCTGGTCGAAGAAGGGCTCACCGGTCCCGAGTTCTTCGCCATCGACACCGACGCGCAAGCTCTCGCCTCCTGCAATGTTCCGAACAAGATTCAGATCGGCGCCAAACTCACCGGCTCACTCGGTGCGGGGTCCGATCCGAAAATCGGCCGCAAGGCCGCTGAAGAAGATACCAACCGGCTCATCGAGATGCTACAAGGCGCAGATATGGTCTTCGTGACCGCGGGATTGGGCGGCGGCACCGGCGCGGGCGCCGCTTCGGTAGTGGCTTCGCTGGCCAAAGAACTCGAGGCGCTGACCGTCGCGGTGGTCACCAAGCCTTTCACCTTCGAAGGCGCCCGGCGCATGCGTGTGGCCGAGCAAAGCATGGAAGATCTCGCGCAGGTGGTGGACACCCTGATCACCATTCCCAATGACCGGCTGCTTGCGATCGTGCCTCGCGGCACCAGCATCAAACAATCCTTCCGCGTCGCCGACGATATTCTGCGCCAGGCTGTAGAAGGCATCAGCGATATCATCTGCACACCGGGCGTTATCAATCTCGATTTCTCGGATATTCGGGCCACTATGCTCGGCATGGGGTACGCCATTATGGGCACCGCAACGGCGCACGGCGAAAATGCCGCAGTCGAAGCGGCGCGCCAGGCCATCAATTGCCCGCTGCTCGAAGACACCAAGATTAAGGGCTCAAAGCGCATTCTCATCAATATCACTTGCGCCAGCGCGCTGGGGTTGCACCAGATCGACGAAGCCTGCTCCGTCGTTCGCGAGGCCGCCGACAGCGAGGATCTGCAGATAACTTTCGGCATCACCAATGACGATACTCTCGGCGACGCCGTGAAAGTCACAGTGATCGCCACCGGTTTCCAGGTCGAGACTCCCCTGCTTGACGCCCTCCGTGATGGCAAGCCTTTCATGGACCGGATTCCGGCCATCCCGGTCCCGGTCGGCACGGCCGCCGCGGCAGTAGTGCCCGAAGCGCCGCCCGTGATTGAGGTGGCTCCCGAGGAAGAGCCCCCAATTGTGCCTCTGGCGCTGGATCTGGACGATCTGGATACGCCCGCCTACCTTCGTCAAGGCAAGCATTTGAACTAAAGCGCTACCTGTATGGCGGACGATCATTTGTAATCGTCCGCCGTTTGTCTCCGGTTTTCCCCGATGCTCATCTTCCGGTTTCCCCGACTGAGCGAAGACGTCATCCGATGCTGCCCCCCGCTGCGCGGGATATTTTTTTCCGCTACTATAGATCGGTCGGGGGAAAACGTGACGAATCCTACAGTCAAGACTCGAATGAAGAGCGGGGAGCGACGGGATGCTATCATCGCGGCAGCCGTGCGCCTTTTTTCCGAGAAGGGTTTCCGTGGCGCTACGACGCGCGAACTTGCCGCCGCGCTCGACGTCACCGAACCCGTTATTTACCAGCATTTCGAAACCAAGCGCGATCTATACCGCGCGATCATTGAGTCCAAGGCACGTGAGCGCCGGCAGGACAATGAACACTGGCAGGAGGTTGAAAAACCGCGTGGCGACCGCGAGTTCTTCGGCGCTGTGGCGAGACTGCTGCTGCAGCGGGTGGAGCGCGATCCGTCTTACTTGCGGCTATTGCTTTTCAGCGCACTCGAAGGTCACGAACTCGCGGATCTTTTTTTCGAGAGGGATGCAGCCGAGTTCTACGACCGTATATCGGCCTACATCCGGAAGCGGATCGACGAAGGCGCGTTCCGCAACGACATCGACCCGTTCAACGCCGCGCGGGCGCTGGTTGGCATGGCTGTCCATCATGCGACGGTACAGGCTTTATTCCGCGACACGGTGGTGAAGTCGAGTCGCGACGTTTATGGGAACGATATGGTCGAGATATTTTTGGCGGGAATGGAGCGGCGGCTGTAATCCGGACTGCAAGCGGTAGATCTCCGGCAGCGGTAGTGTTAGAATGTTTTGAGAGGCGCAGAACATCGCGTTTCAATCCCCAGTTGCACTGTAGGGCGCGTAGCTCAATTGGCAGAGCAAGTGACTCTTAATCACTAGGTTGTAGGTTCGATTCCCACCGCGCTCACCACTTTTTTCAATGACTTAGGGATCACTGAATAGCCGTCAAATGGTTCAGTGTGTCCGTTTTTGTGCCCTGCTCATTTTTGTTAGCCGTTGCCATGGGCGACGCGCTTAGCGCTTTCGCTGCCTCACGTTTCGCGGCCATGCGGATATGGGAGTACCGTTCCAGCATGGCTCGGCCTCGTTTTGTGTGGACTAATCGGATAGTCCACACGATTTAAACGCTGGTCCACTCCGTAGAGTAGACTAATTCGACTTTCCTCATGCCATGCAAGTCCTTACCATGCGGCGGCTTGCTACACACTTCCTAAACTCAAACGCTTGGCTGTGGACGAGGCTTCAAGAGCCAGCGTTGGCCAGAACGCGGGATTATCTAATGCGCTCGGAGGGTATCCCTCCGGAAGGGCCCAAACTCGATTATACCTAATACCCCCTGTTAGGTAAATGGAAATCCGCGATTCAAGTCTAAGACCCGGTGTAAGATTGGAAGCGATGTCCAGAAAGAAGCTACCTCCAGAGGTTCTGGAGTTCTTCCGGAAACAAGGTTCCAAAGGCGGAAAGCTTGGCGGCAGTACGGGTGGAAAGACAGCCGCCGCCAATATGACCGCCGCACAGCGCGCCACCCGGGCGAAGAAGGCCAGCGCAGCCGCAGCCGCCGCGCGTACCACGACGCAGAAGGCGAAGCGGAACGGCTGATGCCCATCACCTTTCACCCAAACCCCGGAACGGTGCTGATTTGCGACTTCACCACGGGTTTTCAGCCGCCGGAGATGGTAAAGCGCCGGCACGTGGTGGTCATGTCCCCGCGTCGCCGTCACCATTCCGGACTCTGTTTGGTGGTTCCATTTAGTACCGTCATGCCGTATCCCATTGAGCGATTCCATCATCTGATCCCTGCCGGTGCCTATCCGTTTTTCGATCCAGTGAAGGATACGTGGGCCAAAGGCGACATGGTCACGTGCGTTGCCTTTCACCGCCTTGACCGCGTGAAGTTGAACGGCCAATACGCTACTCCCCGCTTGCGGCCCGATGACCTTGCCGCCATTCAACGCGCCGTCCTCGCAGCTCTGGATATCACACCCCTTGACGGCGGAGTATAATGGGAGTGTTCCCGCTCTGCCGCAAGGCATCGGGCTTGCAGAATTCACACCCCGGTTCGGCTCCCGCCTACCGGGGTGTTTGTTTCCGGGTGCCCGTTGGGCATCCCCCGACACAAACCAATGGCCGACCCTACCACGTTTTGCCACTTTATCTTCGGATAAACCCTCCCTGTTTCTAACGAAAACCCAAGGCCCGACTGCACCTGTCGCCGAGAAAGGCAAGAACGATCCAGGCCCAGGCAACCAGGTTTCTCTGGAAACGTGGTCACACGTGAGCGCGATTCCGCCACGGTCGCCAGGGCCATCCGTCAGAGATTTCTCATACCCCCGGCTTCGAAACGCTAGCCGAAGGCCCGCTCCCCATTCGACGAGAGTCTTGTCGAACGGCCAATCCTACAAGCCAAGAGTGGTGTAGTGCCGGTCAAAGGGAGACTGCTGAGACTTTATGGGCGTGTCTGGAAAGCGTTTATAGATCGCCTCGATTGCGGTACCCACCTGCTGTTCATCAAGGTACGGCAGAAGGCACTGAGACCTTCCGAATGTCAGCGTTGCGTATAATCCGCGTGGTCGGCTTCCGTCATCGCCGCCGTTCCCTCCCGGCCTTTATTCAAGACCGACGATAGCCGCCCGAGGCACCGAACCGTTCGGGCCCAATACCCAAAGGCGTTTGCTCGTGTGGAATTCAAGATTCGTAACGCGTAAGTCGGCTCTCTTGCCATGCCTCGTCTGGTTGTAGCCGCTCCATGCTCCAAGGGTGGCCATGAGAGCGGTGATAGGCCACGGCGCAACGAAGTCCGCAAGGAAACCAACAAACATCGAGGAGACGCCACACGCGATCAACTTCTCCACGACGGTATACTCCCCAGTTGATCTGAGGGTTACGCCGTCCAACTCATCGCGAATTTGAAGCTCTGTCTGCACAATCCACGAGTATTATAACCAACTGTGCTCCTTTTTAGTTCTCTGTTCGTGTTCAGGCCGACACACAGATTACCCCTCCGGCAGGCAATGTGGCTCCGTGGCGTCTGGCAGTTCAATAGCAGCCGTCATGCTGTCGAATTCGACGGAGTCCATCCCGTTATTGGCCGCCGCCGGCGGAAGTACGCGCCGCTCTCTGTCCGCCCAATAGTTGCGCACCACAGATACAAACCACGAAACGGAACGTGGCCCATGCTTGCTCTCAGCGCCGTATCCCTTCAGAACGGCCTCTTGGATCACCTCAATCGCCTCCGCGCCGATCTTACGCGGTGTTGCTGCGATGATTCGGCCCAAACTCGGTCGGCTTGGTGTCCTATCAATCAAACTTCCAACCAGGTCTGAGACACCTTGCCATACCGATGGCGCGTCTCGCCGATTACATGACAAGCTTTGCGGAACTGCTCGGCCAGCGTGACCACGTTCACTTCGGCGAGCTGAAGCAAGGTAGCCGCGTCGTCGCTGCGTGTGTGGACGAGATCGCGCAGCGCAAAGTCGAGAGGCGGGTCGAAGAGGTGCGCTTTGGCCAGGGGCCTGAGTCTGCACGAAGGGCACTACGAGACATCGACGATAAACTCGCCGAAGACAACGCCATCGGTCACATTCTCCGCGGCGGCAAAGCCAAGGTAATTGAGTTCGCGGGGCGTACCCGTCATGTAGAAGCACAGCTCGGACCAGTCGAACAGGCTGGCGCGATCGAGGGTCAAATAGTCCAGATTGGCGGCCGTGATGAGACGATCAATGTCCACCTTAAGGCCGGGGATCAATTTCACCTCTGCATTACGTCAAAGGCGACCGCGCGTCGTCTGGCTGAGTATATTTTCGGTGGCCCCATTCGCGCACGCGGAAAAGGAGTGTGGGCCCGCATGGAATCCGGCACGTGGACTTTAAAGAGATTTGTGATCGAGGACTTCGATCCGCTAGATGAGACGCCTCTTTCGAAATTGTTTGATGGCTTGCGGGAGCGGCTAGTACCCCCCGCCTGCGGCCGGATGAATCCGGTTGACCTGATGCGCCAGTTGCGAGAAGAGTGACCTTGTGGTTGCCTTCGATAACACAATCCTCTCACTGTTGATTTTTCCCGACGCTGAACTGCAGCAGGGAAGCGAGGGTCAGAAGGTCGAACGCGCGCGGGAGCGTGTCCTTGGTCTTGTTCGGAAAATCGAGGAGGCGCGGGACCAGATAATCGTACCTGCACCCGCTTTATCCGACTTGCTGGTGACCGCAGGTGCGGATATTCAAGACGTGCTCACAACGCTCCGCGCTTCAGCTTATATTCGTATCGAGAGTTTCGATGAGCTTGCTGCAGTGGAACTAGCGATGCGCCTGCGCGAGGCACGAAAGGCTGGCGATCAGCGTGAGGGTCTGCCGATTTCAAGAAACGCCCTCAGGGTAAGCACGTGGGCGAGAAGTCGGCGACCGAATGAACGCGGACGCCATTTAGCGATTGGGCAAATGAGCAGCGTTTCCCGTCCCGTGGAAGCCGTTCCGCGGCATTCGTAACTGATTGGAACCTCGACGGGAACCCACGGCCAGGTTCACGACATGTTCACGCCGCCCGCCGGCCTCATAATTGAGTAGCGCCCCGGAGCCGGTCCCCGCCTGAGATCGTGGGGTGCCAACACCTTGATTCCAGCACGGCTACGTACTCCTTGACGACGTACCCGCTTCAGTGCCTGGATGTGATCGATCGCGAAGCCCGGACGCGATTCCTCTGATGATCCCGTTGCAGGATATGGAAAACTCCTTGAACGCCCGGTGAGGAGTCTGTGGCAAACGGATAATCGTCGATGATATAAATAACCGTGCAACCTTCAGCCAGCCGCCGTGAGTTCCTGACCTCGGGTACCGCCCTATTGGGTGCGCCGATGTTCGCCCAACGAAAGCCACAGCGCATGGTCGTGCTGATGATCGATGGGTTCGGCATGGAGTACCTGGAGCAGAGCACCATGCCCACCCTTGCGCGTTGGCGGCGATCTGGGCTGTTCCGGCGCGTTCAGGACACCATGCCGTCAGTTACCAACACGAATAACGCTTCCATCTGCTGCGGCGTTTGGCCCGACCGGCACGGCATCACAGGCAACTCGTACTTCGATGAACGCACCGGGCACGAGGAATACATGGAAACCGGAGATCTATTATTGGCTCCGACGTTGTTTCAGCGAGCGCAGAAGGTGGGGGTGAAGTCGGCTCTGCTGTCATCCAAAAAGAAGACCACGACGTTACTGTCTGCAGGTGCGGCTACGATTCTGGCGGCTGAGGCACCGCCGCAAGACTGGGTGAAACGACTCGGTCCGGCGCCTGATATCTACAGTCGCGAGATCAACTACTGGCTGATGAAGGCAATGGTTGACCTGCTAAAAACCAGGATTGATCTCGGCTGCCTTTACGTCCACACGACGGATTACCCGATGCACACGTGGCCACCCGAAGCGGCAGAGTCGAAAGAGCATCTGGCGCGGCTGGACCAACTGCTCAGCGAAGCGGCGGCCGCCGCGCCGGATGCGGCGTTTCTGCTGACTGCTGACCACGGAATGAATCACAAGAGTAGATGCTGGGATCTCGCAAAGGTCTGCACACAGCGACGAGTCCCCATTCGCACAGCCATCTCCGTGGAGCGGGACAAATATCTGAAGCAGCATCGCGGATACGGAGGAGTGGCCTGGGTGTATTGCAATGGCGTGCGGGATATCGATCGCGTAGCGCAACTATTGTCGGACCTCAAGGGCGTCGAATCGGTGCTAACGCGCGGAGAGGCGGTACGGAGGTTTCATCTGATGGCTTCGCGCATTGGAGATCTGGTCGTCCTCGGCGATCGGGATACCGTATTCGGCGAGCTGGATTCGGAATCGGAGGCGCTGCCTGACGACTACCGGACCCACGGTTCGCTTCATGAAACGGAAGTGCCGTTGGTGATTTTCAACTGCGATGCCCAACTGTCGGTGAATAACTTCCGATTTAACAAAGACCTGGCGAGTTGGGCTTATCACTAACCGGCGGGGAGCCGCGCTTCAGGGCCGTTATGGGTGGTGGATCGTGAGTCTGCCCCTACAGGGGTGAAGACGCATGCGGGAGCCCCAGCTTGAACCGGATCCGGTCGTACTCAACCATCGGCTGGAAGAAAATGGGCTCCTCCAATGGCCACAACTGCGCAAGTGGCGCATTTGATCCGGATTGCCGCAGAATTCCGTTGACCGCTCGCCGCGCTGCCTCATTCGCGGATTCCATGCAGGCGATGTCCGTGTACGTCTTGACATAGTCCGACGCGATAAACAGATTGGGAACTTGCGTGACGGCGTCGGGGCGGTACTGCAGCGAGCCGACAGTGTTTACGAGGAGCGGTTCCTGATTCGTCACGGCGGATTGATTGGGGAATTCCATATCGGGATCGAGGAACCAGGTGATCAGGTTGTCATCCTGAATCACGGTAGCACCACCGACATTCAGGTGTGCTTTCAGTTGCGCCCAAACTTCCTCCTTGATCTCGTTTGCCGTGCAGTTCCGCGCGGGTTTGCCGAAAATGATCCCTGCCGTGTCCCAGTCGGAAATGTCCACCGACAGAATGCCCCCCAACGTCCCGTCACCGTAGTTGGAAAACGGAGCGTTGGTCCAAAACTGCTTTTGCGATATGGACGTCAAAGCCCATGGCGAGTCGGCATAAAGCGTATGTCCGCGATTGAGTGGCACGTCGGTTTTCAAATAAAACTGGATGCCATTCATCCACTTGGTTATGAGCGCGTTCAAGCCGGATAGCGAAGGCGCAGCACTCTTCAGGTCCGGAGTCACAAGTCCGGCCATGATCTCGATCGGCATCGCCGCTATATAGTAGTCCGCGGTGATCGGTAGAGCGGCTCCGGCCTGATCGGCGATCACTCCGGTTATGCCGGCCGCTCCCAACTGGAACTGTCGAATCGTCACGCCGCTTTCGAGCGTCACGTTCCGTCCCTTGAGATAAGTGACCCATGGTGACAGCCATACGTCGTTAGTCGGTCCGTTGAGAAGTCTGTCGAAACCCTGGGGCGAGATGATCCCGCCGAACAGTTGAAGCAGAATATAACCTACCGTCCGGGTGCTGCCCGAATCGGCGCGCAGGGCGACAAGCGATCGCGTGAGCCCCTGGGCCAGAAGTGTCTGATACTCTCTCGACATGTCTCCCGCGCGAATAAAATTCCACCAGGAGATCTGCTCGTATTCCTTCAAACGGCGTTCAGGGCAGGTAGTCAGCAGGACCAGCAAACGGTCGACGAAAAACAATACCTCATTGTCGGAAACGCCGATACCCGTAAGCAAGACGTGGAGCGCGACGATCCAGTCCTGAGGGACCTGGGGAAGTTGCGCCAACAGATCGACCGGCGGAAGGCCGGCGCGTGTCAGAAGAATGCGCTTCGCTTCGACCAGATTATCGGCGACGGTGTTCACCCCGTTATAGGGAATTCGTCCCATCGTGTCCGGTAAGTGCCGGTAGAATCCGGGGAAAAAGCGGAATCCGTGTTCGCCGGGTAGGTCTCTTCGGTTCGCACCCGGAAACGGGATGCTCCGGGCCTTTCCGCCGAACACACTCTTCTTCTCAAACACGGAGACGGTGAAGCCGCGCTCGCATAATTCGTGTGCCGCGCTAAGTCCCGCAACGCCCCCACCTAATATCGCGACGCTCTTCGGCATTTTTCGTTTCCTCTACTTGGTCGTCTGGAGACTGAAGGTCCATCCTTGCTGCTGACCGGTCGCTGTCTAGGCCGCGGTGCCGAGCGCACTTCCATGAGCCGCGATGGTTTTCATCATGGTCTCCCCGTGTTTCCCTTCAGCAGGTCATAGCTCAATCGCCGGTCGAAAGGGGCAGGATAACATGAAACGTTATCTTATCCTGAAGAAATTTCCAATGAGTAGCGCCAGCACGGATCCGTGCGGGAGGTGCCGGGTAACCGGCATCCCTACCGTGACCGTCGACTCTGCCACAGGCTGTCAGGCCCGTGTAGGGAGTGTCCGCAGCCGCCGGAACAAAAAACTACTTGCTCGGTCCGCCGTGAGTGCCGCCCTTGTGTCCACCCTTCTTGTGCTTATGGGTAGAGCCATTTTGCGCGAAGGTGGTGGAGACGGTGCCGAGCACCAGTGCCAGGCCTAACAAAATACTAAGAATTCTTTTCATATAAAACAAGGTCCTTTCGCCGACCACCTTCAGTGTAGAGGAGCCAACGCGAAGAAGAACCCGTCGCCCGCATCATTTTTCGAACTTTTACAACGGCATTGAAATGTGAGCTCAGTCAAAAACGACGGTCTTGTTTCCGTAGCACAGAATGCGATGCTCCAGGTGCCACATGACGCCGCGTGCCAGAACCGCGCGTTCCAGATCCCGCCCCTTCTTGATCAGATCCTCTACCTGATCGCGGTGCGAAATGCGGACCACATCCTGTTCAATGATCGGGCCGTCGTCCAGTTCCGCAGTCACATAGTGGCTGGTGGCGCCGATCAGTTTGACTCCCCGGTCGAATGCCGCATGGTACGGCCGGGCGCCCACAAAGGCCGGTAGAAACGAATGGTGGACATTGATGATACGGGCCGGATACTCCCCGACGAACTCCGGCGACAGGATCTGCATATACCGCGCCAGCACCACCAGGTCGATGCGCTCCGCCCGCAGCCAGCGGCGCTGCGCTTCTTCCCGCTCGCGCCTGGTCCCGCTCTCCACCGGGAGATGACGAAACTCCACGCCGTAGAACCGCGCCAGGGCCTCGCCATCCGGATGATTGCCGAGCACCAGCGGTATGGCGCAGTGCAGTTCCCCACTCTGATAGCGATGAAGAAGATCAGCCAGGCAGTGAAGGTACTGGGAAACGAAGATGGCGACCCGCGGGACTTCCGACATCGACTTGAGTTGCCAGCGCATCCGGACTGTGTCTGCAGAATGTCCATCACCTCTCGGATAGACTGGTCGAGCAGTGGCGTCTTCGGTGACAGTCATCTTCACCGGCCGGGCATCCGAAGGGATTTCGAAGCGATTGAGGTGGCCGCGCGAGCTTCGATGCACCTTGGCGGAGCCTCTGCCCTGCCGCATGGGCTGATCGATCCCCTCCTCAAGAAAACTGTCGCTCGAAATATTCCAGGCGTCGCCGCAGTTCCTCTACCTCGTTCCGCAGACCGGCTACCTCGTTTTCCAGCGCTGAGATGCGATCGGCAGTGGGAGTCGACGAGACTGCCGTGACAGCCGGCGTCTCTTCCTCGACCGGTTCGCCGGAGAGAAGGTGCGCATATCTGGCTTCCTTCTGACCCGGGCCCTTGGGCAGCCTGGCGACCAGTTTCCCCGCTTCATGGGAGGCCAGCCGGTCGAGCGTATGTTCCACTGCCGCGAGGTCCTCAAACGCGTGCATCCGCTCGGAACGGCCTCCCAATTCGCCCAGCGTCTGCGGACCCCTCAGCAGTAGCGTGCACATCAGCGCCATTTCCCGTCTGCCGAGATTCAGTAACTCCGAGAAACGTTGCGCGTATTTATTTACCCTCCCGCTACCCGAAATTACGGCGGCCATCTTCTTCTCGCGCAGACGGTCGATCGCCTGCAGCACGATTTCTTCGTCGTAATTCACCGCAGGGTGCCGGTTGGACTTCTGATTACACGCATTGACCAGCGCGTTCAGGCTCATCGGATAGTACTCCGGCGTGGTCGATTCCTTCTCCATCAGCGAGCCCAGCACCCGCACTTCTTCCGTATCCAATAGAGGCAACATGCAGTTTCGATTCTAAACCTGTTGCCGCACCCACACGTCACGGAAGGGGCGGCGAAATAAATTTCGCGCAAATTAATTGATTTATGGTTTATTTATTCATTACAATTCTATTTGGTCGTTATTCCTGCGGAGGCGCAGAGATTATATTTCCCAAAAAACCGGCGAATGAAACCAAACCATTGGACTCTGGTGCGCGGCGCGCGGCAACTGCTGACGTTGCACCATCTCAGCGGCCCACGTCGCGCTGGTGAACTCGACCATCTCGGAATGATCCCCGACGGCTCGGCCCTGCTGCACGACGGCGTGATCGAGGCTGTCGGACCCACACGGCGGATTGAGAACATGGCGGACGCCCGTGACGCGGACGAGATCGACGCCGCAGGCCGCGTGGTGATGCCCGCCTTCATCGACGCCCACGCCTGTCTTGTCCCGGCACCTGCCTACCGGGTCGACTCAGCCGCGGAATCTTGCCGGTGCGCAGCGGCGCGAGCCGTCCGATCAATTCCTGCCAGCCGCCTGGAAGCACAGGCGGACGATCTCCTCAAGACCATGGCGCGTCACGGCGCAGCGACCATCGGCGCGCTCTCTGGCTATGGCTTCGATAACACCGGCGAACTTAAGATTCTGCGGGCGCTTCGCGGACGAAACCAGCAGCCGCTCGATATCATTTCCATCCTGTTCATCATGGCCCAGCCGTCCGGATTCGAGGGACTGCCGTGGGCCGGCGAGGAACTGCTGCAATGCGTCAAGCGCCGCAAACTTGCGTCCGTCGTGCAAGTGCCTTGCGGGACCGGCGGCTTCTCGCTAGCGAACGCCGAGGCTTTTCTTGGACTGGCGCGCTCCGCCGGATTTAAGATTCGCCTCGAAATGCTCCGCGGGAACGAACTGGAACTGGTGAACGCGGCCGTCAATCTGCAAGCCCTTTCGATTTCCGCCGCGGAACCGTTCCGAATTCCCGAGATCGAATTGCTCTCCTATTCGCCGACCTTCGCTATTCTGTTGCCCGCTCTTCTGTCTCCAGGTGCGTCACCAGTCCATGCCAGGCAACTCATCGATTACGGCGCCCTGATCGCCTTGGGCAGCGGTATCAGCCCGGAGACCCGCGCGACCGCCAGTATGCAGACGGTGATTCAGTTGGCTTGCGAACGGCTCGGCCTGACCATCGCCGAAGCCATCTCCGCAGCCACCATTAACGCCGCCTGGGCCTTGGGTATAGGATCGCGCACCGGTTCGCTGGAGCACGGCAAACTGGCCGACCTGATTCTCCTGAACGCTTCGGACTACCGCGACATCCCGCTGTTCGGAGGAACCAATCTGGTCTATTCGACGATCAAACGCGGCGTGGTAGTGTTCAAAGAGGATTTCCCGGAATGGCCGGGCCCCTCCAGAATTCATGAGCCTGATCGAATGCGTGCCCAACTTCTCTGAAGGCCGCGATCCGTTAATCCTGGCGGGTCTTGCCGCGAGCATCCGGCAAACGTCCGGTGTCCGGCTGCTCGATCATTCCGCCGACCCCGATCACCATCGTTCGGTCTTCACTTTCGCGGGGACTCCGGAAGGCGTCGTCGCTGCCGCTCTGGCCTCGGCGGGTGTCGCGGTCGAGCGCATCGACCTCAATCTCCACTCCGGTGTACATCCCCGGATCGGGGCAGTGGATGTCGTTCCCTTCGTGCCTCTAGAAGGTGCAGGGAGTGCGGAGTACATCGGGAAATGCGTGGAGTGCTCGCGTAACTTCGCCGAAAGGCTGTGGGAGGAGTGGCGTGTTCCGGTTTTCCTCTACGAGCGATCCGCCCTCGTCCCCGATCGCCGCGGACTCGAGCACGTGCGGCGGCTAGCCGTCGCAGGCGCGGCACCCGATGTCGGCGAAGGACGCCATCCTACTGCCGGGGCTTGTGCAGTCGGTGCCCGCGACTTCCTGATCGCCTGGAATATCTTACTGGAGACCGCCGACCTGGCGCTGGCGAAGCGGATCGCACGCGCGATCCGGTTTTCCTCCGGCGGGTTCCCGGGAGTGAAGGCGTTAGGCCTGCCCCTCGGCTCGGTGGGGATTGTCCAGGTTTCGATCAACTCGACGGACTTCCGCGCCACCCCTCTCCATGTCGTCTTCGAGCGAGTGGAAGCGCTGGCGCTGGAGGCCGGTGTCCGGGTGCGCGGCAGCGAACTGATCGGCATGATTCCCGCCGCGGCCACGAGTCACGATCTGCGTTGGCTCAATCTCACTCCATCGCGCATTCTGGCGGCGTGGTAATTCTTTGCGCGCCGCGACGATCTGGTGGGCGCCAAAGCGGCTGCTGCGCAGCCGGGGCAGACCACAAAAAGCGATGGTCTACCCTACGGTTTGCGGCGAAGGCGCGCTGTGGAGTTGGCGTTGTCGCCTTGCAATAAACCCGCCGCTTCGTGCGTCCTACCTAGCGTGTCAAACTAAAAGGAGAAAATCATGCCGAGAAAGATCACCTACGCATTGGCCGGACTTGCCGGGCTGCTGATTATCGCGAACCTCTACGACATCCTCTTCAAACTGGGAGATGAAGTCAATCAGGGCGCCGTGTACCGCATCATGTTCTTCCATATTCCTGCTGCGATCATGGACTTTACCATGTACTTCGTCGCGCTGGTCGCCAGCATCGGGTTCCTGGTCACCAAGCGCTACACCTACGACAGCATGGCTGTAGCGGCGGTGGAAGTCGGAACCATGTTCTGCGCCTTGAACCTGATCACCGGCAGCATCTGGGGCAGAGAAGCCTGGGGCATCTGGTGGGCCTGGGACGCGCGCCTCACCTCGCAACTCATCTGCTTCCTCCTGTACGCCGGATACCTCATCCTGCGGCCTGCAATTGAAGATCCGACCCAGCGCGCAACTTTCGCGGCAGTGCTGGCAATCTTCTCCTTCGCCGACGTGCCGATCGTCTACTTCTCCATTCAATGGTGGCGCACACAGCATCCCGCGCCGGTGCTCACGACCGGCGGGCTCGCTCCCGGTATGGGGCTGCCCCTCTTGGGGATGGGTGTGGCTTTCGCTTTGCTCGGAACGGCTCTGCTGATGGTTCGCCTCCAGCAGGAGAACATGAGCCGCGAAATCGATTCCATGCGGCGCCAGGCCCACGCTTTTTAGCCGCTAACCGCGGGGCACGCCCGCGGTCCATTGTGTCTGAAACTTGCGCCTTTGCCGCCGCGGGCGAAGTTTGGCCGCAGTTTCCGGAGAGCCGCCTGACTTACATCTTCCGCGCCAGAAAGCGTCCGGTGCTTCCGTCCAGAATCATGCGGTAAGGCTCGCCGTTTTCCCACAACTTCAAGATCAAACGCTCGGAACTGGCCAACGCCTGCCACTCGGCGCGTGGCAACTGGAGCACTCCACCAATCTCCACGGCCGGGCCGCGTGGAGTCCAACAGTCCGCGTCGATCAGCACCATGCAGTGGCGGAGATCGTCGCCGCTTGAAATGATCACGTCCCGGCGAATCGCATCACGATTCGAGAAGGCACTCGGCGCCATATCTCTATATGCGTCCTATGAGGGCAAAGATCGCCACCCGGCGTTGCTAGTCTAAGTGCATTAACGCACACAACAGCCTGACTTTGAGTGCGATCAAGAACAAAAGCCGCGATTCGCTGCACCGATGTAAGGTGCGGATTCAAGTCTGCGCTTTTTCTGATCCGACATGGCCGACGACTGAGCCTGACGAAGTGCACTATAGTACTCTCTATGGCCATCATCGCTGTGGCTGGACGAAAAGGCGGAGTGGGTAAGTCCACCATCGCCGGAAACCTCGCCGCGGAGTTTGCCGCGATGGGTAAGAGTGTCGCCGTGCTCGATGCCGACCCGCAACATAGTCTGGTGGCCTGGGCCGCGCAGGGCGACGGGATGCTGGCAACTTGCGTCCGGAAAGTGGACGGGCGAACCGGCGCGCTGGCAGCGGGGGCGCGCGCGGCCGAAAAGGACGCCGACATCGTCCTGATCGACACGCCGCCGGGCATTCCCGAGGTGGCTTACCAGGCAGCTCTGGTGGCGGATCTGTTGTTGCTGCCATGCGGTCCGTCACCGCTCGACCTATTCGCGTTAAAGGAAGCACTGTCTCTGGCACTCGAGGCGCGGGCAGAACGACGGTCAAAGAAGCCCCGCATCCGGCTGGTGCCTTCGAAAGTAAACCTGAGCACCCGGCTGGGTCGCGGGCTGACGTCGTCGCTCGAAGAGATGGGCAGGAAAGTTCTGCCGTCCATCGGACAACGCGTGGTATTGGCTGAAGCCGTGGAGAGCGGGCTTACGGTCGCGGAATATGCGCCCAATTCGCCGGCCCATGATGAATTTATCGAATTGGCTAAGGCCATCGAGAAGATACTGAAGCGTTAGCTCGTCGTCACACCGTCCGCAGCGCGCCTTAGCCGCAAACCGTAGGGTAGACCATCGCTTTTTTGTGATCTGCCGCGGCTGCGCCGCATCCGCTTTGGCGCCCACCAAATTGTCGCGGCGTGCAAAGAAACGAAGATCCAGTTGATGGGCAGGCCCAGGCGCTTGTCAGCCAGCCGGAGATAGGTGAGAAGCTGCTTTTTATGAACCGGGGCAAGAACCTCAACTGACTTGATTTCTACGACACTCAAGTCCTCGACGATCAGGTCGGCCCGAAACCCGATGCCGATGCGGACGCTGTCATAGATCACCGGGATTGGCAACTGGCGGGCGGTGCGGAGTCCCCGGCGGCCGAGTTCATGCGCCAGCACAGCATCGTCAACCGATTCCAGCAGTCCCGGACCGAGGGTAGTATGGATGCGAAAGGCAGCGTCCACGATTTCTTTAGCGATGTCGTTCTCGGTCATCACGGTTCATAACCTCACGCAAGGCCGCAATGGCGCAAAGAACCCAAAACGCCGGCTGAGGAATAGAACCATTGGCATGGCGAGTATCCCAGGAGGCCACGTGGCGCTGGAGGTGTCGCCCGGCATTCATTGCCACGACACGCCGGTCATTTGGTTTTCGTAGTGCAGCCGGTAACCATCCGTCCAGATGCAGATCAGCCCTGTCTGGTCGGTGCGCAGCGCCGGGATATGGCGGCTCTGGAGCGCGGCCAGGGTATTCCGATGGGGATGCCCGTAGGAATTCTCGAAGCCGTCGGAAATCACCGCGAGAGCCGGGTGGACGGCGTCCAGGAACGGTTCAGTCGAGGAAGTCTTGCTGCCGTGATGTCCCACCTTCAACACGTCGGCATGAACCACGGACCCCTGGGAGAGCAGTTCCTCTTCGATACGCCTTTCCATGTCGCCGGTGAGTAGAAACGAGATCTTGCGAAAGCTCACGCGCATCACCAGCGAGTCGTTGTTGCTGGGAGTCGCGGCAGCCTGGTAATCGGTGACCGGAGCCAGCACTTCGATGCGCGCGCCGCCGAAATCGAACCCGTTACCCTGCCGCATGGGCACCACCTGAACGCCGAATTCGCGTGCCATCTCGCGGATGTGGTTCCATTCGTCGCATTCGGGCGCGGCGCCAATCCAGAGCTGTTGGGGATGAAAGTTCTCCAGCACCGCGCGCAGGCCGCCGACGTGATCTTCATGCGCATGGGTAATCGCAACCACGTCGATTCGCTTGATCGAACGCGTCCATAGATAGGGCGAGACGACGGTCTCGCCAATATCGAGATTGGATTTATGCGTCGTTCCAAAGTGCGGAATGCCGCCCGTGTCGACGAGCAGGGTTTTGCCGCTGGGAAACGTCAGGAAGAGGCTGTCGCCCTGGCCGACGTCGACGGCATCCATTTCGAGGGCCTCAGGGCGAATGACCGGCGGAAACGGGTGCACCACCTGCACGAAAGTGCATAGCAGGGCTGCGGTTGCAAAGAGCCAGCGGACGCGCGGGCGGAACAACCGAACGGCCGCCAGGCTGAGCGTGAGACAGATTGCGGCTTCCAGCCAGAAGGGTGCGTCGGGAATGCGCCAGTTGGGCTCGAGTGCGGCATGAAAGCCGACCGCGCGCCGCGAAAGCTCCAGAAAATACGCCGCGCCATGCGCCAGTGGATGCCATCCGGTAAATAGCGAGGCGAAGCCGATCGGGACCACCAGGCCCAGCAGCGGGACGGCAGCGGCATTGGCGGAAAGGCCCGTTGCCGAGACGCGGTGAAAGTAGTTTGCCATGGGCAGGACGAGACCTGCCTGAATCACCGCGGAGATCAGCAGAAGATCGGCCGCAAAAACCAGCACTCGAGTCACCAGGGAGACCAGCAGCCGGCAATTTCCGATTGACAGACGGGTGACCAGGCTTACGGTTTCCGCGATCAGCCTGAGTTCCACACGCCATTGGGCGATCCGCGGTTCCAGGTGAGGGTCGCGGCCCAGGTCGTCGAGGTCCGGAAGTGCCCGGGCGATCGGACCGGTAGTGACTTCCATGATCGGGGCGGCAAACGCGCCGATCAAAGCCACCGAGAGGAACGAAAGCTGGAAGCCGGCGTCGAAGATCTGGTTAGGATCGCAAATAACGAAGCCAATCGCGATTGCTGCGAGCACGTTCAGGATGCGGGCGCGGCGATAGAAGATCCGCGCGAGAGCATACAGCGTGATCCCCGCGGCCGCACGGATGCAGGGCGTGTGCCATCCGGTCATTACGGTATAAATCCAGGCCATCGGAACGGTGGCGAGAATGGCCGCGGTCTTGGGCAGGAAGCAGACGCGCAACAGGAATGTGAGAAGAGCGGCCAGCAAAGCCACATGGGCGCCGGCGATGATTAGCACGTGGTAGGTGCCGGTGGTGCGATAGTCTTCGGTCCATGATTTCTGGAGCCGGGCGGAGTCGCCCATCAGGACCGCTTCCATCATGCCGGTGTTGTACTCGGCGGCCGCCGTGGATGTGGCTGTACCCGCGCCGTAGAGTGAGTCGATACGGCGAAGTGCGCGCCTCCGCAGGCCATAGACCAGCGTCCAGAAATCGGACCCGCAGCGCCCCGGATTGACGGTCACGGTAGCCTGCGCTCCGGCCGTGGCGAGCCAGAAGATGTCCTGGCGGGCGAGGAATCCGGCGTTATCGAATGAGCCCGGATTGTTGAAATTGTGCGGCGAGCGTATTTTCGCTTCCACTTCGATGTTCTGACCGTAGCGGAAGGCGCGCGGCTTTTGACCCTCGCGGCGGTAAAGAGTGATGCGGGCTCGGGCGCCGGGTTCGAGTTCCAGCGTGAACGTCTCATGGTCTTCGAGAACCTCGGAGGGTTCCACCACGCAGCCTGCCAGGATCACGGGGGTAGCGTCGGGCGTGTCGAGTTCCGGAACCGGTCCGGGACGATGATAGGCGTCGAGCCATGCACCGGCCGAGACGGCTGCGAGCATGCCGCAAGTCCAGACCGCCCAGCGGATCCTGCGCCATCGGGCCACCAGGAGCAGCAGAAGAAATGCAGCCAGCGCCAGGGCGCCCTGGGACCGCGGGATCGCGGAGGCATGGGAGACGATAATTCCCGCGGCCAGGGCCAGGAAAGGCAGCAGGAGCGGCTCTTTCACAACCTGTTAGTGGGATGCCGGCGGAAAAACTCTCAAATACTTTCGTGCCGGGCCGATAGTTGATCTAACCGCACACCGCTAACTTCTTCACCATTACGACACGCCCGTTCGCCGTGCCTACGGTTCTAAAACCCTGGCCTGCGAAGAATCCCGCAAACCGATCTGGGGTTTCAAGCATCACCCTGTCGATGCCGCCAACCTTGCCGATCTCACGCAGTCGGTACATGAGCAGGAATCGTCCCAGCCCCAATTTCTGCGAATCCCGCCGAACCATGCCCCAGACAAGAGTGGCGAGCCCCGGCTCAGCGTCTGCCTGGTAGCCGCCGCAACCGACCACGACGCCATCATGCTCCATGACGAGGTAACTGGAGCTCGCCTGCTCGAGAAACTCCTCGAATTGCGCCCGTGCGCCGGAAGCGAAGGTATCCGGAGCGTTGGAATCGAAGATTTTGAGGCAGGCTTCGCGGTCGGCAGGCAGATAACTCCGTACATCCATGACTCCAGTATGGACATTTTCCCGGCCACACGACCCCTACCCCGTTCCGTAACCCAAAAATTTGCGCTACCGTCAAAGTAGCAAAACAATGTCACCGCGCATATTGACGATTGCTTTACTTGCCGGCTTCTCCCTGTACGGGCAGGTAGGATATCCCGGACAGTACCCGCCGGGACAATATCCAGGACAGTATCCGCCAGGACAATATCCGCCCGGCCAATATCCCCCGGGCCAGTACCCGGGCGGAGGCGGCATGGGGATTCCGTTTCCGGGACGCAGCAAGAAGACCAATAACAGCAAGACGCCGGCGATCAGTCTGTCCGGCAAAGTCACCAAACAGGACGGCGTGAAGTCGACCCTCACGCTGGATTCCGACGATGGCCGCAATATCGAGTTCAAGATCAGCAGCGACACCAAGATTACCGGCGAATCCGGAAAACTCAGCGCGGCCGATCTCAAAGTAGGCGACCAGGTTTCCATTACGGCCCACACCGACGACAAGGGCTTTTTCTACGCCGACACAATTCACCAGGATAAAGCCACGGATGTGCACAGCACGACTGAGGCCAAGCCTGACGGCGATCCCGACCGGCCCGTTCTGCATCGCGCCGGCTCCTCTATAGATTCCAAGCCGGCGGACTCCACGGCCTCGGATACCAAGACCGCCGACAGCACCAAGAGCGCCGACAGCACCAAGCCCAACACCAAGACGGCAGCCAATACCGCGCCCCAGACTACGACCAAGAAGGACGACGAATACGAGACCGGCGAGGAGCATCCCATCCTGCCGCCGAGCGGCGCCACTTCTACTGCGTCTGATGATCCGGATCGTCCTGTGCTTCGGCGCGGCGCTCCCCAGCCTCGCACTTCGAGCAACGACTCGAACTCCCAACCGGTCCAAATGGCATCGGCCAAAACCAGTCCGTCGATGACTCCGCCATCGAGAAACGATGAGCCGGAGATCCACATCGATCCGGATGCTCCCACCCAGGTCCACTATGTCACGGGCACCGGCGACGATTTCATCCAGAAAGCCCGCGAAGCCACCTTCGAGTTCGATCAGAAGCTGCCGAACTTTGTCTGCCAGGAAGTGGTCACGCGCTATGAGAGCGAAACCCGACATGCCGACTGGCACGCCCAGGACCTGCTTTCCTATGACCTGGTTTACGAGGACGGCAGGGAAGACTACCGTAATCCGAAAATCAACGGCAAGGCTGTAAAGGCCGGCGACGACAAGAATTCGGGTTCATGGTCCAGCGGGGAGTTCGGTACGCTGGTGATCGATATCTTCCACCCGACGACCGCTGCCGACTTCCGGGCCAAAGGCCAGGAGACCATCAATCACCGCATCGCGAAAGTCTATACGTTCGCCGTCGACAAGGATCATTCGCACTGGCGCATTCAGGGCGGGACGCAATGGATCCTGCCGGCCTACAAAGGGACCATCTGGATCGACAAAGAGACTTACCGCGCCTTGCGTATCGAGATGGAAGCCGTCAACATGCCCCAGGCCTTTATGCTCGACCACACCGAGAGCGCGGCCGACTACGATTTCGTCTCGATCAAGGATCAAAGGATTCTGCTGCCCACGCACGCCGAGGTGCTGAGCTGCGAGCGCGGGACCTATAACTGTTCGCGCAACGCCATCGACTTCCGGAACTACCACGCGTACACCGGCGAATCGTCCATCACCTTCGGCGACACCAAGCCGTAATTCGATAGAACCGCTTGCCCGACAACAAAAACGTTACGGAGCCGCGACCATAAGGAAGCGGTTAGATTATCGGTTTTTTCAACTCGCCTCTTTAGTTTGTCAGCTGTCTTTCTTGCGTTTGCCCCCGCGCCTTAACGGATCGGCCGGCTGATAGCCGAGCTCCGCCGACAAAATCTCCACCAGCCTGGCCAATACCCTGGCACGAGCCCAGTATTTGTCGTTACCCTCTACCAGGCACCACGGCGACGACCGGGTACTGGTCTTGACCAGCATCTCCTCCACGGCTTCCTCGTAGGCGCCCCACTTCTCGCGATTGCGCCAGTCCTCGTCGGTGAGTTTCCACTCCTTGTAGCCGATCGCTTTGCGCTCCTCGAAGCGGCGCAACTGTTCTTCGCGCGAAATGTGGACCCAGTATTTCGCCAGGATCACGCCGTAATCGCGCAACTGCCGTTCAAAGGAGTTGATCTCTTTGAAGCCGCGTTTCCACTCGGCAGCTTTGGCGAAGCCCTCCACCCGCTCCACCAGCACGCGGCCGTACCAGGACCGGTCGAAGATCGCGATCTGTCCGCGCTCCGGCAGCCGTCGCCAGAAACGATACAGATAGTGGCGCGTCTTATCCTCGCCTTGCGGAGCGCTGATGGGATAGACGACATACCCGCGCGGGTCGAGCTTCTCGGTGATGCGTTTGATCGCGCCGCCCTTCCCCGCGGCGTCCCAACCTTCGAACGCGATCACCACCGGACGCTTCTGCAGATAAACCTGGTAGCCCAGTTCGCGCAATTGAATCTGCCGCCGGGTGACTTCCTGCACGTAGGTCTGGCGGTCCATCGCGAGACTCAGATCGATCGTCTCCAGCATTACCGGACTCCTTTGTTCGCTCGTAGCACGGACTTCCGATCTTTGTTTCTTTGCGCGCCGCGACGATTTGGCGGGTACCGAGGCGGCTGCTGCTCAGCCGGGGCAGACCACAGAAAGCGATGGTCTACCCTACGGTTTGCAGCGAGGGCGCGCTGCATGACAGACTTTAGAGGCACTTGCAAAATTCGGCCGCTAGCGGCCGAGGCAGGCGAAACCGCCTGCCCCACCAACGCCCTCTTGAGTCTGGCCATCACTGGACCCCTTCGCTCAACGACTCCATAGCCTCGCGCAAATCCGCATCTTTAAGCGCTATGGTAGCCATTTCGCTGCGAGGAGGCGCGTTGGCGCCGAGGCGCATCTCTATCCCCGCGATAATCGTCTCGAACACCTTCTGCCGCGCGTACCATTTCGACGTCGCCTCGACGATCGTCCACGGCGCGTATTCCGACTCGGTCAGTTCCAGCATGTCCTCGATCGCAACCCGATAGTCGTCGTATTTCTTATACCGCGCCCAATCCTCCTGGGTTACGCGCCACGCCTCCAGGGGGTCTTTCTCAATCGCCAGGAAGCGCTCCTTCTGCTCCTTCTTGCTGATGTGCAGGAAAAATTTCAGGATCGTCGCTCCGTCGTCGGCCAGCATCCGCTCGAAGTCCACGATGTCGCGGTAGGCTTGCCGCCAGGCCTTCTCCGGCACGGTGTTCTCGACGCGTTCTTCGAGCACCCGGCCGTACCAGCTGTGATCGAAGATGACCATCTCGCCGCGGTTGGGAACCTTCAGCCAGAAGCGCCAGAGCCACGGACGCTGCAGCTCATAGGTGCGCGGCGCGGTGATGGGATGTAGCTTGAAGCCGCGCGGATCGAGCCGCTGTGTCAGCGCCGAGATGGTGGTGCCTTTTCCCGCCGCGTCCCAGCCTTCGAAGAGGATGACCGTAGGCACGCCCTGGTCCCAGCAGGCCTTCTCGAGATCGTACAGGCGGCCCTGCAGCGTCGGCAGGATGCGCTTGTATTCTTCGCGTGGAAGTTTCTTTTTGAGGTTGATATTTTCTAACATGGGCCGCGGCTTTGATTTTACAGCGAAGCGTTTCAACGGTCCGTTTTATCGCCTCGTCCCCGTGTTAGCATCAGGAACATGAGGCCCGGCAACTGCATGTATGTCGCCATGCTTCTGCTCCTCGGGGCGAAGCTGGTAGTCGATCCCGGCGGTATCTCCAACCTACGGCAAACTGCGGTAATCGGCATTCGCAATTTCGAGCGAAACCTGCAAGCGAGAGCCCCGTGGAAACTGCGATCCCGCCACGGGCTCGATCTCGACCCCTCACCTGCGCAGAGAGCCAGCCTGCGAATCGCCGGCGTTGTCCTCATCGGCCTCGCGATGACAATCGTCGCGGTTTCGTAATTCGTCCGCTGTAGAATGGTTCTTCAGGCCGTCGCGCCCCATCTGCCTTCCCGTTCAGGAAAGCTTCAGCCATCGGGAGGGATCACCAATGAAGTTGGCGTCGTGGAGCGAGAGCGCCGATGCAGGCGTGAAATACTTTTCCGGCACAGCCACCTATACGACCACCGTTGAGGCGCCGGCGGACTGGTTCAAGACCGGCGCACATCTCTGGCTCGATCTGGGCAACGTGAAAAACCTCGCCGAGGTGTCGGTCAACGGGAAGCCATTGGGCATCGCCTGGAAGCCGCCGTTCCGGGTCGACATGACGGGCGCGTTGAAGTCCGGCGCGAACCACCTGGAAGTCAGGATCACCAACCTCTGGGTCAACCGCCTGATAGGCGATCAACAGCCCGGAATCGCGGTGAAGTATACTTACACGACGCAACAGTTCTACCAGTCGAACTCGCCGCTGCTGCCCTCCGGCCTTCTCGGACCGGTGCGGGTCTTGCGTATGGAGAAAGAATAAGGACCGCTCCCGCACCCGCGATCTACGGCTGGCTGGCGCTGTTGCTCCTGCTCTGGTCGGCCAATTTCATCTTCGTCAAATTCGCGCTGCGCGAGTTGCCGGTATCGCTGATATTAGGCTTTCGTTACGTGTTCGCCGCGGCGTGCATGCTGCCGATAGTCTTCGTGGGGCGGACGCCTTCGTCCGCAAGCGACCCCAGGGTCGCCTCCCGTCTCCGGAAGAACCTTCCCTCGCTGTTAGCCGTAGGCCTTCTGGGTCTCGTAGGAAACCAGGTAGTCTTCGTCATCGGCATCAGTAAGACCAGCGTCGCGCATGCCGGCATCATTACAGCGCTCTCGCCGGTACTGGTGCTGCTCGGCTCGGCCGTAATGGGGCGCGAACGAATCACCCGGCTCCGCATGGCAGGTTTGATAACCGCGGCCTGCGGAGTAGTCGTCCTGCAATTCAGCCGCGGTTCGAGTGGCGAAGCCACGCGCACGGGAGACGCCATCATGTTGCTTTCCGTGCTCCTCTTCGCCGGCTTCAACCTCCTGGGGAAACCGATCGCGGAGCGTGTCGGCAGCCTGCGGATGAACGCCATCACCTACGCGGCCGCCGGACTGCTGGCGCTCCCCGTGGCGTTGTGGACCATGAACCGCGGCGCGCACGCGAGTCTGCTGACCTGGATGGGCGTCGTCTACATGGCGGTGGGCTCGTCGGTGGGAGGCTATCTCATTTACGCGCACGCGCTGCGGCATCTTCCGGCCTCGCGCGTATCGGTGGTCCTGTATCTGCAACCGCTGGTGGCTTCCTTGATGGCGATCCTGATGCTAGGTGAAAGGCCCGGCGCCGGCTTCCTGCCGGCTGCGGCATTAGTCTTGATCGGCGTCTACGTAGTAGAGCGTCTTTCGTAAACAGCGCTCATCCGCCGCAGGCCAAAGGCCTACTCCACGAGGCTTGCAAAGAGTTTGATTCTTCGTTGTGGAGTAGGCGTTTTCGCCTGCTCTCGCGCGCTGGAGAGACTTCTGCCACAGGCTGATGGGGCAGATCCGAAAGACCTGCCCCACCCTTGCACCTACTTGTCCGCCACCGAAACCAGCAGGTTGTTAAGCAGCCCGTCGAAGCCTCCCGAAACCGAGATCCGCTCCACCTTCTCGGAGAGCTTCTCCAGAGTCTCGAGTTCCTTCAGCCGGACCAGCAGCGGATTCTCTTCCATCAGCCGCGCCGTGTTGAGCAGCGACCGCGTAGCAGCAGTCTCTTCACGGCGGCGGATCAGGTTGGCCTGAGCCTGCTTCTCGGCCGCTACCACCTGGTTGAGAATGTCGCGCATCTCGCCCGGAAGAACTATGTCCTTCAGAGCGATCGTCCCCACTTCCAACCCGATGGCCGCCATCGCGCTGCGCACCGCATCCGCCACTGCGGCGTCGACATCCACCTTCTCCGCCAGAATCTCGTCGAGAGTCTTGCGTCCCAGGGACTGCCGGACAGCGAACTGCAGCGCCCGGTACAGGTGCTCGGTGAAGTCCTTAACCGAAGTCTTGGCCTTCACCGCGTCGAGTACCCGGAACTGCGCCGAAATATTCACGCGGATGGAAACCTTATCCTTCGTCAGAATCTCCTGACCGGCGATTTCCAGCGGCTGTGTGCGAAGATCCACCTGCTCCACGCGGATGCCTCCCACTACGCTCCAGAACGCGTACGTTCCGGGGGTAAGCTGGCGAACCAGGCGGTTGTCGAAGAACAGCAGCCCCGTCTTGGCCTCCTCCACCACAATCCACGTGGACAGCGATTCGCGTCCCAGACGGTACAACCCCGCCAGCTTCGCATAGGGGATCTCCGGCGCTTCGTAGGCATTGAACTTCTCGGCGCGGATCTCCAGCGGCTCCTTCCAGAACAGCACGCGCTTCCCCGGAGGAACGACTCGCAGCGTCTTTCCGTTGGCGTACACGATGGCTACTTCAGTGTCACTGGTTTCCACGACGGTGAAGTAGCGCTGGACCACGTCCGCACGCTCGCGGACCAGGACGTCGGCCCAGTCGGTGCGAAATGCCGGATCGGCAAGGGAGCAGATCACGGCTTCGATATTGCGCCCGAACGAGGGGACGATATGCCGGCCCGGCTCGAGGACCCGCACAAAACGTCCCGAGTCAATAAGTAATGCGCGCTCGCGATCCCCAACTTCAATAAGCTTAATGAAAGACAACATGTTAGTAAGTACCTCCTTCTCCGAGTAAGTTATAAGTTATCCGGCCACCAGGCTCCGTCCCGCGGAGAAACGTACGGGCAGCGATCAGTAGCCCGGCTTCAGTTATCGCTTTGCGGCACACCGGTACGGCTGGCGCGCCGCGAAATGATAACGTCGGCTGGGCAGTTTCCATCGCCACGCAGAGCACGGTCTGCGCTGCCTGTACGATACAGCTGTACAAGCTGGAACGAAGCTTGGTTTGCCGGGGTGGTTAGTGGTTGGTGGTCAGGCCAAGACCATGGTTCGTAGCGGAATTCGAATCCGCGACCCTCAGATTTTCAGTCTGATGCTCTACCCTCTGAGCTATACGATTGGAGCAGCCACCGAACACCGGCATGCGGTACCTCAGAGAGGCCGCACCAGTGAGGCTTTGTGAACCCCATAATTTGGTGTTTGGTTGCATTAGTTACTCCGGTTTCTAAGTATGCCCGAGTAAGTGGGATTTGTCAAACGAGTGAATACGTTTTAATTTGACAGCCTCGCCCGACGGCCGTGTTTTTCAGTACCAGCAGCCGCACTCCTGGTTGCCGTTTGGCCGCGGATATGCATGGGTACCACCAATGAGTTGCCAACTGAATCGGTCTTTGAGAATGGTTGTGAATCGAGTAGCTGGGCTGGTCGTGGTGTCGGCTTTAGGAAGCCTGCTGTTTGCTCAAACGGACACAAGCGTCGCATCGCAAGGTTTCGCACCATCGACCAGCCGGACCGAATCGTCACTTTTTTACTTCCTGAACATGTCCGGCCGGAAGCGAGCGGATTTCAGACCGCTTGCGCCCGGGGAAAAAGCGAAGTTCTATGCCAAGGGGTTGTTTAGCCCGGTTATGTTAGTCACCGCCGCAGCTTCGGCGGGAATTGCGCAGGCGGAGAATGTTCCGCGTGCCTGGGGTCAGGGTGGGGAAGGTTATGGCGACCGGTTCGCAAACTATTTTGCCAAGCAGGCCATTCAGCGGACGCTACGTCTCGGTGGCGAAGACCTGTTGCACGAGGACAACCGTTATTTCGCATCGGGAGAACATGGATTCGGACACCGGATAGGTTACGCGCTGAAAAGCAGCGTCATGGCGCGGAGCGATGACGGAAGACAGCACATTTCCATTTCCGAAGTCGGCAGCCTTGCCGGTTCTGCCTTTATCTCACGGCTTTGGCAGCCGTCCACCAACAGTTCGGCCGGCGACGGAGCGGTCAGCTTTGGGATCGGCATGGCAGGCAACGCCGGCCTGAACGTCCTGCGTGAGTTTCTTCCCGACATGACTCGCCACGTCTTCCACCGCCGGGACAGCAGGTAAGTCTTGCGGCGCGCCAGAGCATGCCAAAGGCCTACTGCGTATGGCGGCAAACCGCAAAAACCGCTGCTCCGCAGCCGGGCAGACCACAAAAAACGATGGTCTACCCCATGGTTTGCGGCTGGTTTGCGGCTTGCGGCTATTATATGGGGTAGCCGCTCAAAGGACCTGCAGTTCCTTCGGAGTAGGAGTCAGAATTCTGCACCCCTCCGCCGTCACCACCACGGTATCTTCAATCCTGACGCCGCCGACATTCTCCACATAAGCCCCTGGCTCAATCGTAATCGCCATGCCAACCTCCAGCTTGGTCGCCTCTTTTTTGCCAAGCCGCGGCGGCTCATGGATTTCGAGTCCCAATCCATGCCCCGTGGAGTGCATGAAAGCCTTATCGAGCCCATGCGCTTTCAGCACCTTGCGAGCCGCGCGATCCACCGCCGACGCCTTGACCCCAGGCCGCACCGCATCGATCCCCGCGAGTTGCGCCTCCAGCACCGCCTTATAGATCCTCGACATCCTGCGCGTAGGTTCGCCCACGAAGAAGGTGCGCGTCATGTCGCTCGCATAGCCGCCCTCGAATGCGCCCATATCGATGAGCAATACTCCCGGCTGGATCATCGCTCGCGTAGGATGCGCGTGCGGTAGCGCGGAACGAACTCCCGAAGCCACGATAGTATCGAAAGACGGCTTCTCTGCCCCGAGTTTGCACATCTGGTAATCGATCTCGGCCGCCAGTTCAGCCTCGTTCATGCCCATTTTCAGGTTCCCGAGAGCCGCATCGAGCGCCCGGGAGTTGGTGAGCACGGAGCGTTCGATCAAGGCCAGTTCGTCGTCCGACTTCACCATCCGCAGCGTCTCGACCACGCCGCTGCGCGGCACGAAAATTTGAGACTTCGTCACCTTCGACCGCAGCAGTTCGAATTGTCCCGCAGTCAGGTGTTCCTGCTCGAAGCCCAGTCTCCGCCATTTGTGGCGCGCCACCAGCTTGACGACGTGATCCAGCAGCGGCCCCTTCACGGCTTTCGCCCTGGCCGTCACCTCCTGCGCCGCCTGGAACTGGTAGCGCGGGTCGGTAAAGAAAAAGGTCCCGGAGAGCGTCACCACCGCGATTCCGTTGCTCCCCGTAAATCCGGTCAGGTACCGCAGGTTGTGGCGCGAAGTGACAATCATCGCATCACAGGGCGGATCGAGGGCTTTCAACGATTCCCAAAGTTGTTGTTGACGCTTGGTGTGGCAGTTAGTGGCGAGGGGCACGCGTCCTTATGGTACCTTGTGGGACAGGTCCCGAAAACCCCGTCGCAGTTGCAGCATGCGCCGGGGAGCCAAGGGTTCGTCTATGTCTCAGCGCGAGATCCAGATCCTTTCACCGGACGGGCAGAGCCGCACTGTCCCGCTCGACAGCGAACGCATCTCGCTCGGCCGCTCCAGCATTACGGAGCTTTGCTATCCGGATGATAGCGGTCTTTCGCGGCAGCATCTGGCGTTCGAAAAGCAGGGCGATGACTGGACCATCCGCGATCTCGGGAGCAAGAATGGGACCTTGCTCAACGGCGTTCGCATTGCATCGGCGCAGGTTCTTAAATCAGGCGACCGGGTCACTGCCGGACACCTGATCCTCATTTTTGACAGCGCCCATGACCGCGCCCATGACCGCGCCACGCGTCCCGTGGTCATGTTCGAGGACATGCCGGACGACGAGCATGCCACGTCATCGACCGTGATTTCCGGTCTCGCCGCTGTCATTCAGGACGACGCCGTGAAGCCTGAGGCAGGCTCCGCGCACATTAGCGCGCTGATTCGCGCGGGCAACGAGCTCGCCGGACAGCGGCCCCTGCCGGAGTTATTCCGCTTCATCCTGGATCTCGCGATGGAAGCCGTTCAGGCGGAGCGCGGCGTGCTGATGACGCTCGAAGGGGACGACCTGGTGATCCGCGCCAACAAGGGAGAGGGCTTCCGCATCAGCTCCGCTGTGCGCGACCGCGTGATCCAGGGCGCATCCATCCTGGTTCGCGATACCTCACTCGACGCGGCGCTACGCGAACGCCGCAGTATTGTGGAGCAGCATATCCGGACCCTGATCGCCGTCCCGCTGCAGACTCAGAATAAGGTCATCGGCCTGATCTACGTCGATTCGCCGGGACTGATCCGTGAATTCAGCCGCGACGATCTCAGCCTGCTCACCGTGATGGCCAACGTCGCGGCCATCCGCATCGAGCATGCCCGTTTCGCCGAGATAGAACAGGCACGGCAGATCATGGCGCGGGAGCTCGAACAGGCTGCTGAAATCCAGCGCAGCTTCCTGCCGGCGGTTGCCCCCGATGTTCCCGGCCTGGATCTCGCCGGCCACAATGCGGCCTGCCGTACCGTCGGGGGCGATTACTACGACTTCTTCGCCTATCCCAACGGTCATGTCGCGATGGTCCTGGGCGATGTGTCGGGCAAAGGCATGCCGGCGTCGCTGCTCATGATGGGGTTGCAGGCGCGAGTTCAGAATCTGCTCGACGAGCCCGAGAGCCTGGCGCAGGCGATGACCCGGATCAACCGCATTACCTCGGCGAACTGCCCCCGCAATCGCTTCATCAGCTTCTTCATGTGCATTCTGGACGCCACCACCGGCGTCGTGACCTACGCGAACGCGGGGCACAACCCGCCAGTCATCGTTCGTACGGACGGTTCACACCAATTGCTGGAAGGCGGCGGACCGCCTCTCGGCATCATGTCCACCATGGAGTTCCAGCAGTATACGACCCAAATGAACAAGGGCGACATCCTTGCGATCTATAGCGATGGAGTCACCGAAGCGGCCACTCCCGGCGACGAGGAGTTCGAGATCGAGAACCTGGTCAAGACCCTGGCTGCGCATTCGAATGAGAGCGCCCTGAGCATGATTGAGGAAGTGAACAAGGCCCTCACTGCGTGGACCCAGGGCGCGCCGCCCGCCGATGACATCACGTTGATTGTCGCTCACTTGCTACCTTGATCAAGCTATGCCTCCAGTCAATCTTGCGATCGTCGGTTTGGGTTTCATGGGCGCCACCCACGCTCGCGCCGCCAGGGTCCTCGACAACGTCCGTCTGATGGCGGTCGTCGAGCAAAATGAGAAGAAGCTTGCCGGCGATCTGCGCGACGTCGGCGGCAATCTGGGAGTCAAAGGCGAGCTGATGGACTTTTCGCATGTCCGGCAGTTCCCCAGTTTTGACGCCGCCCTGGCCGACCCCGAGATCGACGCCGTCGACATCTGCCTCCCGACCGACCTGCACGCGCCCCTGGCCCTCGCGGCCTTACGCGCCGGCAAGCACGTGCTGGTGGAGAAGCCTCTGGCGTTAACTGAAGCGGCGGCCCGCGAAGTAGTGCGCGAGGCGGAACTGAGCGGCCGCATCCTCATGGTCGGCCAGGTGCTGCGATTTCTTCCGGCTTATGCGGAGGCGGCGAAACTCCTGCGCAGCGGGGCGCTTGGTCCCATCCGCATGTCGTGGTTCCGGCGCAATTGCGCCAAGCCGTCGTGGGGTGGCTGGCTCACCGATCCGGCGCGCAGCGGCGGGGGCATCTTCGATCTCCTGATCCACGACGTCGATTATGCCATCTGGCTGTTCGGCGAACCGGCTGCCATTACCGCGGCAGGTTCGGGAGGGCTGATCAGCACAACGTTTACGTATCCAGACCGCGGGCCAGTCATCATCGAAGGCGGCTGGCATGCACAGGGACCGTATCCTTTTTCGATGTCGTTCACCATTGCAGGTCAGGAAGGTACGCTCGAATTCAGTTCCGCGGGATACCCGCTGACCTTATCGCGATCCGGCGCGGCGGCCACTGAGGTTGTTCCCGTGCCCGATGTCGACGGCTTCGAAGAGGAGCTCCGCTATTTCGCCGAATGTGTGGCCTCCAACCATCAACCGGAAAAATGTCCGCCGCGTGAATCGGCACTCGCGGTAAAGGTGGCCTTGAGTATGCTGGAAGCTGGTAGGGTAGGCTTGTAGCCTGCCGTGGGGCAGACCATCGTTTTTCGTAGTCTGCCGCCTGACCGTAGGGCAGACCATCGTTTTTCGTGGTCTGCCGGGTAGGTCCTAGCCTGCCATGGAAAGGGTGAATATAGAAATGTCAGGGTTGAAACCATGGGAGATCGGCGTGATGTTCTGGGCTGGAGACGGGCCCGCCGAAATCCTCTCCACGCTGCGCGATCTCGGATTCCGTAGCGGCCAGATGGCAGTTCCCGGCAGGCTGGCGCTCGATTCGCGTACTACTCAGGAGTGGAAGAAGGCGCTCGAACAGGCCCATTTCACGGTCTACACCGTCTTTGCAGCGTTTGAAGGCGAGAGCTACCAGGACATCCCCACTGTGCAGCGGACCGTCGGGTTCATTCCCCAGGTCACCAGGGAGGTTCGCGAGCGGCGCATGCTGGAGGTCAGCGACTTCGCCGCGCAACTGAGCGTACCCGGTATCGCGACGCACGTCGGTTTCATTCCGGAAGATACCAGCCATCCCGACTACTTCGCGGTGCGCGAAATGGTGCGGCGGGTGTGCGACCACGCGGTGTCCCACCAGCAGACCTTTGCCCTGGAGACGGGTCAGGAGCGGGCGGCGGTGCTGCTCGATTTTATGCTGGATGTCAATCGCCGCAACCTCGGGATCAACTTCGATCCGGCCAATATGATCCTCTACGGGACGGGAGATCCCATCGAATCATTGGAAGTGGTCGGGCAACACGTGGTATCGGTCCATTGCAAGGATGGCGACTGGCCGCCACCCGAGGTTCCGGGTGCCCTCGGTGCCGAACGGCCTCTCGGACAGGGTTCGGTTGACTTGAAAGCCTTTCTCGCGGGACTCAAAAAGATCGGCTACAAGGGTCCGCTGACCATCGAGAGAGAAACCCCCGACGCTGAAGAAAGGCTCCGCGATGTCAAAGCCGGCAAAGAGTTGCTGGAAGAGTTGAAGACGTCATAACGCAGTGACAGGCCAAAGGCCCTAAAGAATTGTGGAGTAGGCCCTTGGCCTGCCGTAGGGCAGACCATCGTTTTTTGTGGTCTGCCCCGGCTGCGGAGCAGCCGTTTTTGCGGCTTGCCGCTTTACGGAGTAGGCGTTTCGCCTGCTCTCGCGCGCCGAAGAGACTTCTGCGTGAAAGGCGCCTGCCACATTGGCCAACCAACATCCGGCTGCGTAGCAACCGGAGCCCCCGTGGCCGCCCGCATCACGCTTCAGTTTCCCGCACGGACACGGTGACATCCATGCCGAGAAATGCCGAAGCGGCGCCGGCATAAGTGCCCCACAACGGTAGAACCTGTCTGGGATCCCACGCCACGGCAACCCGAATGAGATTGCGGTTTCCAATGATACTGTTGGTGGGATCGAAGTCGATCCAGCCGGCGCCTGGCAGGTACGCCTGCATCCACGCGTGGGTTGAACCGGCGCCGTGCGTCACCCCGTAATCCACACCCGGAACGAAAATATAGCCGCTTACGAAACGCGCGGCGATGCCTAACGAACGTGTCGCCTCGATCATGAGCATGGCGAAATCCCGGCAGCTCCCGCAACGTGTCGCGAGCGTTTCGACGGGATTCTGTACGCCCTTCTCCGTGCGCCGCGTGTAACGGAAATCCTGCCTGATGGCGAGGGTCATTCGCCGCAGCAGGCTCATGGTTCCAGTGAGTCCGGATGGATCCAGAAATTGTCTTGCCCAGGAAGTTAAACTGTCGCTCGAATGCTGATTTACGAGAGCGCGCGCCAGGTTGGGCAGTTCTTCCTCCGAATAGCGGAAGGGATAGGTCTTGGCGTAATCCTCCAATGGATATTCCAGCTGCGGGTCTTCGTAGTGTTCCAGCGTGACGCTGCTATCAAAGCAAAGCTCTGAGGTCGAGCCATCGAAGGTCGCGACCGCGACGGAGTTATCGAAAGCATCGTGCAGCCAGCGAAGTCGCGCCGGATGGGGTGTGATGTTCAGCGTCGATTCGAGCAGCCGGAGATCGTGGCTTTCGCGGGGGCGGAACATCATCCGGTGTTCGCCCAGTTCGACAGGCTCTGAATATTTGTAAACCGTTCGATGGCGCACCGTCAACGTGGGCATTAGGTCGGATCCACTCTTTGTATTTTATAGTACAGCACCTGCGTGTAGCGGTTCTTCGTCGGTCCATACCTTAAAGCTCTCAAGCGTATTGGGTCCGAAGGTGGTCGCGATCGCTACGTCCGCGGCATCGCGCCCTCGCGCCAGCAGAACTCGTCCGATCCGGGGCACGTTGTTGCGTGCGTCGAACGTATGCCAGCGGCCTCCGATATAAACTTCAAACCACGCGGCAAAATCCCCGACACCGTACGGGGGCGGCGTCCCCATATCGCCGAGGTATCCGGTGCAATAGCGCGCCGGAATGTTCAGGCAGCGGCAGAAAGCAATGGCAAGGTGCGCGTAGTCGCGGCAGACTCCTCGGCACTCATTAAAAGCCTCCCAGGCCGTCCGGGTGGGTCGAGCTTGCTGATAGTCGAACGCAATCCGGTTGTGCACGTAATCGCAGATCGCCTGCACCCGCGGCCAACCCGGCGGCGTCTGCGCGAACAGGTCCCAAGCCGCCTGGGACAACAAATCCGTTTCGCAATAACGGCTGCCCAGCAGGAAGACCAAAGTTTCTTCCGGCAGATCCTGGACCGCGTGCTGCCAGGCATCGGGAAAGATCCCATCCGGCAGGCCGGTATCGCGGATCAGCGCGTCGGTTTTGATGCGGATGCGCCCGCCGGGCGCCACCAGCCGCGTGCACCAGTTGCCGAAGCCATCGCGATAGCCTCCGATCGTGACCGGCGGATCGGTGGTCAGGTAATCGGGAATGATGATGTCCGAAGCGCGCGAATAATGGATGTTCAACGCCAGGATCATGGGCGTCGGTTGGGGCAGGTTATAGATAAGTTCGTAGCCGAGCCGAATATTCACGTAATTTCCTTCCGCCAGTCAGCCGCTAACCGCGGTCCAATGTGTGTGAAAACTTGCGCCTTTGTCGCCGTGAGCGAAATTTGGCCGCAGTTTCTGGAGAGAACTCTCAACGTGGAAGGTTACGGCCTGACCGTTGTGCGTGGACTTGTCAGTTAGTTCATGATAGCCTGTTTCAAACCCGTCAGGTATGGCCGACCGCGGTTTATTGTGGTCGGGGTCCCCGCTGGGTCGCTGCGCATCAGCCCGCTTCACGAGACGTTCTAAGCTTAGAATTATGCCATTTGTCGCCATTCCGGAAGCGGTCGAGGAAATCCGTGCCGGCCGGATGCTGGTCGTGGTTGACGACGAGGACCGCGAAAATGAAGGCGACCTGACCGTTGCTGCGGAAAAAGTCACTCCGGAAATCATCAATTTCATGGCCCGGCACGGGCGTGGCCTGATCTGCCTGGCGCTGACGGGCGAGCGCTGCGATCACTTGCGGTTGCCCTTGATGTCGCCGCACAATACTTCTAATTTCGGGACCGCCTTCTGCGAGTCGATCGACGCACGCGAGGGCACGACGACCGGGATTTCCGCCAATGACCGCACCCGCACGATTCTTGCCGCCATTCATCCCGATACGCGTCCGGCCGACCTCGCGCGTCCGGGTCACGTTTTCCCGTTGCGTGCGCGGGAAGGCGGCGTGCTCGTTCGCGCCGGTCAGACCGAGGCGTCGGTGGACCTTGCGCGGCTCGCCAGGCTGAATCCCAGCGGCGTCATCTGCGAAATCATGAACGAAGACGGCACCATGGCGCGGCGTCCGGAGCTTGAGGAGTTCTGCGCGCATCACGGGCTGCTCATGATATCGGTCGCGGACCTGATCCGCTATCGCCTGCGGCACGAGCATTTCGTGCATCGCCGCGCGGAGGGTTGCCTCCAGACGGAGTTCGGCGAGTTCAAGACGGTTCTCTACGCCACGGATGTCGATTCCGAAAACCACATGGCGCTGGTGCGCGGCGAGGTCTCGGGTAAGCGGGACGTACTGGTCCGCATGCATACGCGTTGCGTTTATGGGGACGTTTTTGGCTCCACGCAGTGCGAGTGCCAGCGGACGTTGCGCGGCTCGTTGAAACGAATCGCAGAAGAGGGCGAGGGAGTGCTGGTGTTTCTGCACCAGACCGGCCCGGGCATGCGCATCACGGACGGGCGTATCGCGACGCACCTGGGCGGGCAGTCGAACCGCACGCCCGCGCAATACGAAACCGGGATCGGCGCGCAGATTCTGTCGGACCTCGGGTTGAATACCATTCGCCTGCTCACGAATCATCCGCGCAAAGTGGTCGCGCTGGAGGGGTTTGGGATCGAGATCGTCGACCAGGTGGCGATCAGCTAACCCCTTTTCGTTTTTGTCGTCTGCCGGCTGCCGATAGCCGTGGGGCAGACGATCGTTTTTTGTCGTCTGCCGGCTGCGGAGCAGCCCTGGCCGGCGATAGCCGGCGACTCGCCGGTGTCAGCCTTTCCCCCGACGACGGACCCTCGCTATTCGTGGCCTGCCTGGCCGACGCGCAGCCGCGTGATAATCGATAGAAATGCTCCGCAGATCTTTCCTCGCGACCGGCGCCGCTGCGGCCGCGCAGTTTACCGCACGGTCTTTCGAACTGGACGAAATCTCCATCACCGAGCTCGCGGCGGGCTTGCGGTCCGGCCGGTGGACCTCGCATCGGCTCGCCGACCTGTATCTCCAGCGAATCGCTGATTTGGATCGACAGGGGCCGGAGTTGCGCGCCGTCATCGAACTGAATCCCGATGTGCTGGCCGATGCCGCGCGGCTCGACCGGGAGCGCAAGAGCGGACCTCCCGCCGGTCCGCTGCACGGGATTCCGATTCTACTCAAGGACAACATCGATACCGCCGGCCGGATGAGCACGAGTGCGGGTTCGCTGGCGCTCGAAAACTGGCACGCCCCGCAAGACGCCTTCATCGCCGCACGGCTGCGCGCGGCCGGCGCGCTCGTTCTGGGCAAAACCAATCTCAGCGAGTGGGCCAATTTTCGTTCGACTCACTCCGTCAGTGGCTGGAGTGGGCGAGGCGGCCAGACGCGCAACCCGTACGCGCTCGACCGCAATCCCTCGGGCTCGAGCTCGGGCTCGGGCGCCGCGGTGGCAGCATGCCTGTGCGCGGCCGCCGTCGGGAGTGAGACGGACGGTTCCGTCACCAGCCCTTCCTCAATCAACGGCATCGTCGGAATCAAGCCGACGGTCGGCCTGCTGAGCCGCAACGGGATCATCCCGATTTCCGCGAGCCAGGACACTGCCGGGCCCATGGCACGCACGGTCCATGACGTCGCCATTCTCCTTAGCGCCATGGCAGGTGTCGATCCGCAGGACCCCACAACCACTGTGCCGGAACGTAAAGCGGATGCTGATTACACACGCTTTCTCGATCCCGCGGGGTTGCGCGGCGCGCGTCTTGGCATCGCCCGGAAGTTCTTTGAGAACAACTCACTCATTAATGGTTTTCTCTCAACCTGCGTAGACACGTTAAAAAAAGCGGGGGCGGAAGTGATCGACCCGGCCGATCTGCCGACTCACGGACAGATCGACGCCATCGAAACCGAGGTGCTGCTCTACGAATTCAAAGACGGCCTCAACAAATATCTGGCGCGGCTTCCAGAGGGGAGTCCCGCGCGAACGCTGCAGGAGCTGATTGCGTTCAATGAGCGCAATCGTTCGCGTGAGATGCCGTTCTTCGAGCAGGAGTTGTTCATTCAGTCGGAAGCCAGGGGTCCCCTGACCGACATCAAGTATTTCAAGGCTCGCGAGGATTGCGTGCGTCTGTCGCGCAAGGAAGGGATCGACGCGATCATCACCAAATACAGGCTGGATGCGATAGTGACGCTGACTTCGGGTCCGGCATGGTTGACCGATACCATTAACGGCGATCACGATACCGGCGGTTGCACGACGCCGGCCGCGGTCGCAGGCTATCCGCATATCAGTGTTCCGGCAGGCTTCTATCGCGGGTTGCCGATGGGGCTTTCGTTCTTCGGCCCGGCGTGGAGCGAGCCGGTGTTATTGAAGTTGGCGTACGGATGGGAGCAGGCCACCAAAGCCCGCCGCAAGCCCGATTTCGCAGCCAGGGCGCTATGATGCTCCTATGGCCGCTCACCCGACGTTGGTTTCCGTCGAAGAGTATCTCAACACGGATTACAAGCCCGCTTGCGACTATATCGATGGCGTCTTGCGCCGGAAAACGATGCCGGCTTGGAAGCACGGCCGCGTTCAGGTACGCCTGGCTCAATTGATCAATCAGAGCTTTCCTCAGTTTGTGGCCGGATCGGAAATCACTTGCCAAATCCGCACCGGCAAGTACCTGGTGCCGGATCTGATCGTTCAGCGGCGCGACCGGATTCAGGATCCCTATCCAACCGAGCCTGTTCACTTGTGCATCGAGATACTGTCGCCTGCGGATAGGATGAGCGAGGTATTAGCCAAATGCGAGGAGTATCACGCCTGGGGTGTTGAGACCGCGTGGATCGTCGATCCCGATGCCAGGCGCGCATGGGTATACCCGGGTGGCGAGCGTCCGCTCGAAGTCTCACCGTCCGGCTCGCTGACTCCGGACGGCATCTCCATCCCTTTAGCAGACGTCATCATAGAACCGTAGGACAGACCATCGCTGTGTGTGGTCTGTCCGGCTGCGCAGCAGCCTTCCGTTCTACAAGCGCGCCACGGCCCTCCTGATAAACTGGTATTTCCTCCAGTTCAATGGCTGAACCCAAGCAACTATCGCCGGACATCCTTGTCCATATCGCCCAGACTCTGGGCATCACCCTCAAGGCGCTGGTTGCCACCATCGAACTCCTTGATGAAGGCGGAACAGTGCCCTTCATCGCACGCTATCGCAAAGAAGCCACCGGCAATCTCGACGAGGTGCAAATCCGCGGCGCAGAGGAGAAACTGGCCTACTTCCGTGAACTCGAAGACCGCCGCGAGACCATTCTTCGCACCATCGAGGAACAGGGCAAGCTCACGCCGGAGTTACGCGCCAGAATCGAAAAGGCGCTCGACAAGAACGAACTCGAAGACCTCTATCTTCCCTACAAACCGAAACGCCGGACCAAGGCCACCATCGCACGCGAGAAAGGACTGGAGCCCCTCGCGCTCTATCTCTGGCGGCAGGAACCTGCGGACACCCGCTTGCCGGAATTCGCGGCCACGTTCATCGCTGCCGAAAAGGGCGTCGCGAGTGTCGACGAAGCGCTCGAAGGGGCGCGCCACATCGTCGCCGAGATGATCGCGGAGAATGCCGACTTCCGCAAGGTGCTGCGCCAGATGATGCTGGACGAAGGTGTGGTCGTCAGCCATAAGGTCGAGGACGCCAAGGACGAACAGGACAAGTTCAAAATGTATTACGAGTATCGCGAACCGGCGGCGAAAATCCCGTCGCATCGTATGCTCGCGATCCGCCGCGGCGAGAACGAAAACGTCCTCTATTTCCAAATCGAGTTGGACCCGGCGCGGCCCCTCTCGTACCTGAAATCGCAGGTGCTCAAATCGCCCGGCGATTGGACACCTCACCTGGAACTCGCGGTCGAGGACTGCTACAAACGCCTGCTGGGCCTCTCCATCCAGTCCGATATCCGGCTGGAGCTGAAGAAACGCGCCGACGTGGAGGCCATCAAGGTTTTTCGCGAGAACCTGGAGAACCTGCTGCTCTCTCCGCCCGCCGGACCTCTCGGAGTTCTCGCCATCGATCCCGGCATCCGCACCGGTTGTAAGATCGCTGTGGTTGACGACACCGGCAAGTTCCTGGAGCATACCGTCATGTATCCGCACGAACCGAGGAATGACGTCGCCGGCTCGCAGCGTACGCTGAAGGAACTCATCGCCCGACATCATGTACGCGCCATCGCGATCGGCAACGGGACGGCATCGCGGGAAACCGATGCCCTGGTGCGGCAGTTCCTCAAAGCCGAAAAACTCGATACGGTCTTCAGCGTGACCGTGAATGAATCCGGCGCATCGATTTATTCGGCCTCGGATATCGCGCGGCAGGAGTTTCCGGATCTCGATCTCACGGTCCGTGGCGCAATTTCCATCGCCCGCCGGTTGCAGGACCCCCTTGCCGAACTCGTCAAGATCGATCCCAAGTCGATCGGCGTGGGGCAGTACCAGCATGACGTCGATCAATCGCAGCTTCACAAATCGCTCGAGACGGTCATCGAGAGTTGTGTTAATCGCGTGGGCGTGGATCTGAACACGGCCTCCTGGGCCTTGCTGCGGTATGTCGCCGGCGTCAACGAACGGACCGCGTTGAAGATTGTCGAATTCCGCAATGAACACGGGAAATTCCGCTCGCGTGTGCAACTGACGGCGGTGCCGGGCATCGGGCCCAAGACTTTCGAACAGGCGGCCGGCTTCCTGCGCATTCGCGGCGGCGAGAACCCGCTGGACGGCACCGCGGTGCATCCGGAGTCTTATCCGGTAGTCGAGCACATCGCCGAATCCCTCGGTATTACCGTCGATGAGCTGATCAGCAAACCCGCGTTAGTCGAAAAAGTGAACAAGGACGGGCTCTCGGTCGGCGTCTACACGCTCGGCGACATTCTGGAGGAGTTGAAGAAGCCGGGACGCGATCCGCGCGAGAAGTTCGTCGCGCCGCAATTCCGCGATGAAGTGAAGGAGATCTCCGACCTGCTCCCGGGCATGACCCTGGAAGGCGTCGTAACCAACGTCACCAAGTTCGGCGCGTTCGTCGATATCGGCGTGCACCAGGACGGGTTGGTCCATATCAGCGAACTTTCGGACCGCTACGTGAAGGACCTCAACGAAGCGGTCAAAGTCGGACAGATCGTGAAAGTGCACGTGCTGAGTGCCGACGCCAAAGCCAAGCGCATCGCGCTGTCGATGAAGACGCAGGGTGGGCCGGCGCCCCGGCCGCCAGGACATCCGCAGCAGAAGGCGCCACCGGCGCAGTTCAAACCCCAAACGAAGCCTCCAGCCAAGCCTCAGCCTCCACCCGCGCAGCCGAGTCTCGATGAGAAGATTTCGGCGCTCGCCAACCGGTGGAAGAACCGGTGAGCGAGCCTCGACAGACTAATGTCTGTCCCACCAGAGCCCATCTTCCCGCCCTGACCGGATTGCGGTTTGTCCTGGCAGTCTGGGTAATCGTTCACCACCTTACCGGCAAGGGCATGATGCTCGAACCCTGGGTACAGTCTCTGCCTGCCGGCCTCGCCTCGCTGGTGCGCGGCGGTTACCTCGCAGTCGGGACCTTTTTCGTTCTTTCAGGCTTCGTGCTGGCGCGCAGCTATGGCGAAAAAGAATGGGACCGCGGCAGCCTGTTCCGCTACGGCGTAGCCAGGATCGCGCGAGTTTACCCCGGCTACCTGATCAGCCTGGTGATCGTCTCGCCGTTCATATACCGCTCGCTATTTGCGGGAGGCGCGGGCTCGTCACGCCGCGGCGCGCTGCTCGCCGACTACGGACTGGTATTGCAAGGCTGGACCGGATCTCTGGGCGTTGGCTGGAACACGCCCGCATGGTCGCTATCCTGCGAATTTTTCTTCTATCTCTGCTTTCCCGTGTTGCTGATGTTTTTCGCGAAACCCACCTGGCCGCGCATTGCGCTGGCGGGCGCGCTCTCGATCGTGTTGCCTGTCGCGCTAGTTCAACTGCACGTGCCCTCGTCGTGGAAGCCGCTCTATCATACGGCCGACTTCCTCGTCGGCATCGTCGCCTCCCACTTGTTCGACGTCCTCCATAATAAGCGCTTCACCTTCAAGCGGATTGGGATTTGGCTCTACGGCGTCGCGGGTTCGGTGGGTGCATTGATGGTTGCGTTCCCGCAGTGCCTTCGTGGCTCCTCGCTCGATCTCAACAGCGCTTTGCGCCCGGTCAATGTCGCGATCCTCGTCGGCCTCGCGATTGGTGGGGGCTTGCCGGCGCGTCTGCTCTCCTCACGCATCCCGAAAGTTCTCGGGCAGGCAAGTTACTCGATGTACATTCTACATGTCCCGCTGCTGTGGTGGTATTCGCGGTATCTATGGACGAATTCCCGACCGGCGTCACCCGCAGCGGCCGCGGCGCTTTATATAGCCGGCGTCATCGCGATTTCGGCGCTCGCCTTCGAGTTAGTCGAAGAGCCCGCTAATCGCATGATCCGCCGCTGGGCCGTAAGCCGATAAGATTTGTTTCAATCTGCACGCCTAATGCGGAGATTCTTTGTTGAACATGACGATCTTCGAAGAAGTCATTTCGAATCTGTAGATTGAAGAGCGGCTACTTAGGACGAGAAGCAGTAGCCATCAGATACCTCTGCGATCTCCGCGGTACTCTGTGTCTCCGCGTTCCATCCGAATGCGGCCCGCGCTGCATCGCGCTTAGCAGCTTTCATCGGCGAGTACGGCGAAGCGCTTTAACACGGAGACGCAGAGATGCGGCCAACGATCGCGCTAGTACAGAACCGCTTGATTATGCGCGCGGCTCAGCAACGAGTTCAGAGCCGCGACCGTGAGGGAGTCGTCACCGCAACGTTGCTGTCACGAAAAACGAATAACTCTGCACTATTTGCTACACCGTCTTATCCTTGGCGTAGCAGAGTGAATTCAATTCGCACTGGGAGCACTTCGGACTGCGCGCGAGGCATAGGGCACGGCCATGCAGGATGACCTGGTGAGAGAAGAGAATCCACCGTTCCCGCGGAATGATCTTGATCAGGTCCTGTTCGATCTTTACCGGATCGGAGTTCTTCGTCAGGTCCAACCGTGCCGCGATGCGTTGCACATGCGTGTCCACCACAATCCCGCTGGCGATGCCGTAAGCGGTTCCCAGAACCACATTGGCAGTCTTGCGCGCCGCTCCGGGAATGGTGAGCATCTCTTCCATGGTCCGTGGCACGTTACCACCGAAGTCGTTTACGATTTTTTTCGCGGCGCCGATCACCGATTTGGCCTTGTTATTGAAGAAGCCCGTGGAGCGGATTTCGTTGGCCATCACCTCCTGGCGTGCGGAGGCGAAGTCGAGCGGCGTCGGATACTTTTTAAACAGGCCCGGCGTGACTTCATTGACCCGCTTGTCGGTGCATTGCGCCGACAGGATGGTGGCAACCAGCAACTCAAATGGATTATTGTGATGGAGCGCGCAGGTGGCGTTCGGATACATGCGGTCGAGTAGCCGCAGGATCTCTGCCACACGAGCCTTACGTTCCGCAGCAGTCTTAGGTCGGGGAATCTTCAAACGGCCATTATACGGAAAACGGACAACGGACGACGGACAACGGACGACGGAAAACGGATAACGGACGACGGATAACGGACAACTGAAGACTACTGAACGAAAATCGTCCCCTGCGCACTAACCCGTCCGTCCAGATAAATCGTGACCGGTAGATTGCCCGGAGCGATCCCCGGAATGATCGTCTGGATCTGGAACAGGTTGGTCACGTACGGCGCGACGATCAGGACCGGTGCGGTACCCCCGTTGATCGATAGCTGCACGCGCGATGCCGCTACTCCCGCGACCGGGTCGCCGAAGTTGGAAACCAGGAAGGTGACCACGTCTCCCGCGTGTGCCGGATGTCCTGAATCGATCGCGACGCCCGCCGTGTTCAGTTCCGCGGTGATGGAGGTCGGGGCAGCCGCGATATTCACATCCACGGGCAGGCTCGTCGCCGCCCCGTTCGATACGACCATGGTTGCCGGCCCGGCTGGCAGCCCTGCCGGAATCTGCAGGCTGATCTGCGTTGGGGACGCCGACAGGACCACCGCCTGGATGCCGTTAAAGGTAACTACCGGAGGCGTACCTCCCTGTTGCAGATTCGTTCCGGATACGCTCACACTCGCTCCCGGGTAAATCGTGGCCTGGCCCGGAGTGGAATTTTGCAGCAGCGGCGAAGCTACCGGAAGCCGCGGATTGGGCGCCGTCACCTGGAACGCGTTGGGTTGCACGGCGGATTGAAATCCGGTGAAGATGCTGACCTCGCTGGAGGTTTGCGCGGCTGCCGCCGGAACGTAGACATCGGCTTGCAGGTGCGTTGGGCTCAGCACGAACACCTGGCGGACGAACACATCGCTCGTGCCGAAGCCGACCACGGTCTGGCCCTGCACAAAATTCGTGTTGGTCCCCGTGATGTCGATCATGGCTTCGACGCCGGCCGGCACACTGGGAGGATTTAGCGACACCACGGGCTGAGGCGTGACCGGGTAGGCGAAGGTAGCCGGCGAATTCGGCTGCGCGGCAAAGGAGTTCTGCCCGTCGCTATTCAGCGCCATCGCAGTCGCATGCTGGCCGCTGGCCCCGAGGGGAGGCACGGCGACGGCCACGCCGTTCACAAAATCCAGGCTGCGCAAAGTGATCGGAGAGCCATCCAGAAAGAAACTGGTGGTCGGAGTGAAACCGGTCCCGGTGAGCGAAATGCTGCCGTCGGGATTGGAGAAAATACTGTTGATCGAGGGCGCATTGGTAAGCGTCAGATTAATGGCGTTGTTCGCTACATACGTATAGTTCGGCAGCGTGAAAACCAGATGCTGCGGTCCCGTTGGCGCCCCCAGCCCATAGGTAAAATACATCGCGAAATAAGTGTCGCCAAGGCCGTCTCCATAGCCGGCGGAGGCGTAAAGGTTAGCCGCCCCGCCGAGCACCTGCGCGGCCAGACCGGGAGCGGCGACACCGTTGCTTCCCAGGCCCACGCCCTGCGCGCTGGTCGCGCCCACGGGCGAGTTCTCGTTCAGGAAGGCGGGCGTGATGGCGTTACCGTTGATGTAGCTGTATACCTGCACATCGTACAGCGGCACCGCAGCGATCGGCGACACCGAAAAATTGATGTTGGGAGTAATGACCCCGATATTGACCGGGACTGCCGGCAGGTTCGGACTGAAACTGGGCGTGCCCGGATAAAAATTCGTGACGAACGGGCCGCTCGCGGCTACCGGATTGCCGCTCGGATCGAGCGGAAACACGACATTGGAGTCCGGAGGTAGCGGATGGGCGTACACAAAATAAGATCCGGGCGGCACGCCGTCGATTCGATAGGTGCCGTCAGGATTGGTGAACGCGCTGACGGCCGAGGCGCCGTTGCGGATCGCTACCACCGACGCCAGATGCACTGGCTGCCCGTTGCTGAACAGGACGCGGCCGCTGATGCTGCCGAACTGGCTGCCGAAATTCGCCGCCGGATACAGCACCGAAATGCCGGCGACATCGTCCGCATCAATGGTCCGGACCAGCGAAGTGGTGCGCGTCGTGGCCTGCGACATGGCGCTCGAAGTGAACGTGTGTTGCAGTCCCAGCGCATGGCCCATTTCGTGAACCACGTCCAGGAAAAAGAAATCGGTGTACGAAGGACCCGGGGATTGCGTCAGATTCGTAGTGAGATACATGAACGACGTCAGGATCGGGTAGAAACTGTTGTTCGGGCTGGCCCCGATATTGGCCTCCGAACTGACTCCGCCGTAGCCCAGGATTCCTGGCGGTAGCTGCTCGAAGATCACCTGCCCGCCGGGCGTATTCTGGGGCGTGCCGGCAGTATACAGGCCGCCAAACGCCACGCGCAAACTCGACGTTGCCACGGAATTCCACGCCTGGGCCGCCTGCCGGACCTGGCTGATCACCGCCGCAAAGCTGTCATTACCGGAATAAAGCGACGGTCCGGTGTCGGTCACATAGAAAGTGGCCGTCTGGTTCGGCAGCACCGTCAGATCGAATTTTTCGGGAACCGGATTATAAGGCGCCGTGCGCAGCGTGTAGTGGGTCCAGAAATAGTACGCGTTGGCATTGGCCGCCGCTAGAATTGCGAGGAGAGCGATTTGCAGCCGGCGTCTCATTTCACGCCGGCCTGTCCAGCAATCGCCGCAGCCACCTGGCTCTTCATGTCCGCGAAACGCATGGAAACCCCGCGGTCTGGCACGGGATGGCCCTTTGCATCGAGCATCAACTCACTCGATGCGGAGCGCGAAGTGATCAGGGCGGAAGCTGTGCTTCCGGTAACCGTAAAAATGCCCTGGCTAAATCCGGTCGGCAACGTCAGGCCGGACGTCGGGGAAGTCCACAAATAGAGAACGTAGTCGACTCCGGTGCTCAGTTGGGGAACTCCCGGATAGGTCTGACGGATTGTGCCGGCGATCCCACCGGGTAACGCGATGTCCACCGTTACACCAGACGCGCCCTTCCACGACTCCGTAACGGTGATGCGGTAATGAGTATAGACCGTTGGCCCGAGTACCGCTGTATAGGAGTTCAGTACCTGTCCGCGGATGATGGCGGTGGACCGTACCGCCAGATCATCCATGGACAGTTGCTGCATCGTAACCCCGGAGAGTGGCGCGGCTCCGGGGATCAGACACATCGTGACTAGGAGAAAACGAAACACTGTCCTCATGTTTGCAGGTATCCTGCCAATAAGAGTCACTGATAACAATGGACTTATTTAATTTGGAGGAACGCGTGCTGAGTCGCTGGGACACGCCTCGACTCACTCCCGCCACATCTGTGGGGCGGACGCCCTCGTCCGCAAGCGACCCCCAGGTCGCCCGCCAGGCGGAAGGGCAACCCAGTTAGTAGATTGAAAACATGATGAAGAAGGTCTTCCACTTCGATGCGCCGCGCGAAAAATATCATTGTGACGCGGCGGTCGTCTGGTGCTTCGACAATCGCTTCCAGTTGGGGTTCACCAAGTTTCTCAAGCGACTGGGCGTCGCGAACTCCGATCCCATCAAAATTGCCGGCGGCGCCAAATGTCTGGCATCGCCGGAGCACCCGACCGACCGTGAGTTTGTGGTAGACCAGATTCTCAAGTCCATGCGGTTGCATGGAACCAGGCTCGCGATCCTGATGTTGCATTCCGATTGCGGCGCCTACGGAGGGCTGGCTGGCGGTTTCGGCGGGGACGCCCGCCTGGAAGCCGAACACCACCAGGAAGAATTGCAGCGCGCCGCGGAGCATCTGCGTCAAGCCATACCAGGCATAGAGGTACAGGCTTACTTCGTCGACTTCGAGGGCATCTGGGCCGTGGAACTCGCCACTTAATCTATAGTCGCAACCACCCGCAGAACAGACATAGCCACCCGTAGGACAGACCATCGTCTTTTGTGGTCTGTCCAGGCTGCGCAGCAGCCCTTTCCTCATAGCTTCTTTTATCCGCGTTTATCCGCGTTCATCCCTGCTTCCCGGTTTTTTTTGCCTTTCGCTACTAGTCACTACTGCAGAACTTAACGATCTCGGCCATCGACTGAATCAGAGCCTTTCGCTTGAGATCACCGCGATCTCCGCAACTCAAGTCCGGAGTCGTTTGGCCGTGGTACTCGATGACTCGCGTCGTGCCGAAGGAAGCGCTCTTAAAACACCCTCCGCCGGGTAGCGAAGAAAGCGGCTTTGCGGCATCGAGAGCCGCGAAGAACGGTTTGACCATGGCGGCTGGAAGTTTCCGGTTCTTGGGCTTGGCCTGAGCTTCCGATAGCTGGCCCGCGCGCCGCGGTTTTGGAATATAAACCGCCTCACCCGACGTACTGACCTCGATTCGAAACCCGGGCGTATTGGTAGAACCGGAGTCGATGATCACCGCCGAATCGGCTGCCGTCAGCGCTGTTGCCAGCGGGGCTAGCGCACTAACCGCCAGGATAAAATAGTGCATACTGTTGAGATTTCGCATCACAAGTGTAACTCGGCCGCTAGGCTCTTTCGAGTGGCCTGACGCGTGCATTCAACCAGGTTGCGCTAGGCCGCACGAGTAATTTCTACAACGCAATCCATCTTCCAACCCACTTATGCTGATCCGATTAGGCTACGATATCGTACTTGAAAACGCTCAACCCCACACCATTGTCGGGGTTTTGAATGTCCACCCGTCGAGGGTTGTAGATCTCCTGGAACCCGATCGGGTCAGGGTGTCCCCTTCGATTCGGGTGGAAGAATATTCCGATAGCTTCGGCAACCTGTGCACCCGGATGTTCGCGCCGCAAGGCACTCTCCGGTTGTCGAATTCCACGCTGATCCGCGACTCGGGTCTACCTGATCCGATCGACTGGAATGCGCGCAGGGTTCCGGTGGAGGAACTTCCGCACGAAACGCTGGTTTTCCTGCTGGCGAGCCGCTACTGCGAGGTGGACAGCCGGCTCGGGGAGATGGCTTGGCAGATGTTCGGACATCTCCGGCCGGGATGGGCTACTGTCCAGGCGATTTGCGACTGGGTACACAGTCAGGTGACGTTTGGCTATCACTTTGCCCGGCCAAACAAAACCGCGCTGGACGTCTCCGTCGAACGCAACGGCGTATGCCGCGATTTTCAGCACTTGGCGATCACTCTTTGCCGGTGCATGAACATTCCGGCGCGCTACGCAACCGGATACCTGGGCGACATCGGTGTCCCTCCGGCTCCCTGCCCGATGGATTTCAGCGCTTGGTTCGAGGTGTATCTCGGAGGGCGCTGGTGGACGTTCGACGCCCGCCACAATTGTCCGCGGATCGGCCGGGTGCTGATGGCGATCGGAAGGGATGCGGCAGACGTTGCCATTACGACATCTTTTGGATCCTCGACGCTGAACAAATTTTCCGTGATTACTGAAGAGGTGACCGAAGACGGGCAGAATGTCGAGCCCATCTACGGGAGTGCCGCGGGCGCCATCCGATAGACTAGAAACGGATCCCCGCAACATACTTGGATCTTCTCTGCGCTCTCCTCTGCGGCTCAGCGCCTCGGCGGTCATCTTGGAGCGCCGTGCCCCACCAGACTGCCTTCCGGAGGTCTCGCCGATGTGACAGTTCGAGCGCAGAACTTCACCGCGGCGGCGCCGAGTCGCAGAGAAGAGCACCCATCACTTCACCTTACAGTGAATCTCCCCATCCCTTTCAACAACTTCCAAACAGTCAACGTTAACTCCACTCTACCCCTCAGCTTTACTTGAATCAGAACGTGATTCGCACGTCCACATTCAACTCAAGGAACATCTCATGTCCACACCAGCTCAAGCCACAGCGAACTTGGCCAACGCCCAGCACAGCACCGGACCCCGTACCGAAACCGGTAAAGCGGTTTCTTCTCAAAACGCCCTGAAACACGGCCTCACCGCCCAAACCGTCCTGCTCCCCGGAGAGGACGAAGCCGCCTATCGCAAGATGTGCGAAGGCATGTTCGAAAAGTTTGCACCCGCCTGCACCCCGGAGCAGGAACTCGTCCAGCTTCTCTGCGACACCCAATGGCGGCTCAGCCGTTGCGGGCGCATCGAAGCCGCCATCCTCTCGGCCGACGTCGTGGACTTCAAGGCCATCGACATCATGAGCAAACACGAGGCCCGCCTGAAGAAACAATACTCCGTCACCCTCAACGAAGCCCGGGTTATGATCGACCTCCGGCTGCAACGGGAACAGTCCGAAATGAGGGAGGCCATGAGTGTACGGCGCGCCGATCAAACCAACGGCTGCACCACCAACCTGGAGGACCTTGGCTTCGTTTTTTCAGTCGCGCAAGTAGACGCTGCGATCCGTAACGACGACACTCTCGCCAAGGCCAAAAAAGCTGCTTCGCGCGACAGCTTGAGCAGCATGCCGGGCTGGGCCGCCTTCCAAAAAGACATCTTAGGTCGCTAAGCTGAGAATGCCCGTGATAGTGGGGCAGCCAATCTTGGCTGCAGCCGCCTTTTAGCGGCCTTTTGCCTGCCAGACTCCGGCTTCACCCCAGCAACTCCAGAAATGCGCCGGCCGCATAACTCAGCCCTCTGCGCGACGGACGCAGTAAGTAAATTTTCCGCTCCATCTGCATCTCTTTGACTTTGACTGTTACCAATGTTCCCGCTTCCAGATCCTGCTGCACGCACATCATCGGCAGAAACGCCACGCCCAGATCAGCCTGCACTAACCGGCGGATCGTCTCGACCGTGGGCATTTCGATCGGCATGTTCAACGGTACCCCTTGCCTCTGGAACTGGTGGATCACCGCCTCCCGGTACGGCGAAATAACATTGTGCGCGATGAAAGTTTCGCCCCCGAGCTCCCGCAGGGAGATCTGCTTCTTCTGGGCCAGCGCGTGCCTCGGCGATACCACGAACGCCAGCGCGTCGGTGAAGATCACCTTGGCGACCAGCCGGTCGTCGTGCGGATCGTAGCTGATGACACCGAGTTCCAGGTTGCCGTCGACGATTTCGCTCGGAATGCGGCTCGAAAGGCTGCGCCGCACTTCGACTTTTACTCTTGGAAAGAGCTTACGGTACCGTTCGATGTAGCGGAGCAGGTAGAGGGTGGTGGATTCGTTGGCGCCGATGGAAAGCCGTCCGGCCGAGTTATCGCGCAACTCGGCGAGCGCGAGATGCAGCTCGCCGGAAAGATTATCGAAGCGGCGCGCGAATTCGATGACGGTACGGCCCGCATCGGTCAGCACCAGGTCTTTGGCGGACCGGTCGATGAGCCGTTCGCCCAGTTCCACTTCAAGACGCTGCAGCGCCAGCGATATCGCCGGCTGCGTGCGGTGCAGTTTTTCCGCCGCTCGCGAGAAGCTCTTCTCTGAGGCAACCGTCAGGAATACGCGAAGCGGGTAGAGTTCCACTATTAACTTCCCTTATCGAATATACTATAAGAATAAATTTGCCTAATCAATACCGCGACCGCATAATGGATTGGCAGGAGGCTGACGAAAGGCTCAAACATGAAAAATCGCGTATGGATTTTCGACACCACGTTGCGTGACGGTGAGCAATCCCCCGGCTGTAGCATGACGGTTCCCGAGAAGCTCCGCATGGCTGAAAAGCTGGCGCTGCTCGGAGTGGACATCATGGAAGCCGGCTTTCCGATCGCTTCCGACGGCGACTTCGAAGCCGTGGATGCCGTCAGCCGCGCTTTTCCGTGGATACAGGTGGCAGCCCTGGCCCGTTGCGCCACCGGTGATGTCGAACGTGCGGCCCGCTCTCTCGAAGCCGCCAGGCGTCCCCGCATCCATACCTTCATTGCCACCAGCGATATCCATTTGAAGTACAAACTCAAGAAATCCCGCCAGCAGGTCTTACACGACGCCGCGGCGGCGGTGGAACTGGCGCGTACCTTTGTCGACGACGTGGAGTTTTCCGCGGAGGATGGCGCCCGCACCGATCCGGATTACCTGGAGGAGATCTCCAAGGCCGTAGTGGCTGCCGGGGCGCGCACGGTCAACATCCCGGACACGGTTGGTTATTCCACGCCGGAAGAATACGGCGCTTTGATCGGCCGCATCGTGCGGGCTCTCGGCGACTCGGCCGTCGTTAGCGTCCACTGCCATGACGATCTCGGGCTCGCGGTGGCGAACTCCCTGGCGGCAGTGCAGGCCGGCGCGCGGCAAATTGAATGCACCGTCAATGGCATCGGTGAAAGGGCCGGCAACTGCTCTCTCGAAGAGATTGTCATGATCCTCAAGACCCGCCATGATCGCTATCCCTACCGCACCGGCATCCAGATCGAGCACCTCTACGCGGCCAGCCAGACCCTGAGTTCCATCATCACCTTCGGACCGCAGCCCAACAAAGCGATTGTCGGGCGCAATGCCTTTGCGCATGAAGCCGGTATTCATCAGGACGGCTACCTCAAAGAGAAAAGCACTTATGAGATCATCGATCCGAAGACCGTTGGCGTGCCGGAAGGTAGACTGGTGTTAGGCAAGCACAGCGGACGTCATGCGCTGAAGGCTCGTTGCGTAGAATTGGGTGTGACGCTCACCCGTGAGCATCTGGATCTGGTCTATACGGAGTTCACGGCGCTCGCCGATCATCGCAAGAAGGGCTTGATGGACGAAGAGATCCTGGCGCTCGTGAACAAACACGCAGCCGCGGATGTGGCGCCAGGTGTCCAACCGGACAGTGAAGCCGCCGTAGCTGGATAATCATTTTGGGATCGGGACAACATTGAATCTGAACATACTGGTATTACCCGGTGACGGAATCGGGACGGAAGTGACGCGCGAAGCAGTGCGTGTACTTCGACATGTAGCAGACAAGTTTAAACACAAGGTGAAGCTGACCGAAGGTTTGCTGGGCGGGATCGCGATCCATAAGACCGGGACGCCGTTTCCCCCGCAGACTGAAGCCCTGTCGCAGGAAGCCGATGCGACGCTGCTGGGAGCCGTGGGGCTTCCGGAATTCGATAACGCGCCGCCGGAGAAGCGTCCGGAGCGGGGCTTGTTGGGTCTCCGGAAAACCATGGGAGTGTATGCCAACCTCCGGCCGGTCCGGACCTATAAGTCGCTGCTGAATTCGTCGCCGCTGAAGAACGAGATCATTGAAGGCACGGACATGATTATCGTTCGTGAACTTACCGGCGGCATTTATTACGGCACGCCGCGTGGAATCTATGGGGAAGGCGCCGATGAGCATGCCGTGAATACCATGGCATACTCGCGCCGGGAGATCGAACGCGTTTGCCGCATGGCGTTCCACTTAGCGCGCAATCGCCGGAAGAAAGTCACTTCAGTCGATAAGTCGAACGTGATTGAGACCTCGCAACTCTGGCGCAAGATCGCCATTGAGATCGGGAAAGAGTTCCCGGATGTTACTCTCGATCATCTGCTGGTAGACAATTGCGCGATGCAATTGGTGCTGAATCCGCGGCGCTTTGACGTGCTGGTGATGGAGAACATGTTCGGCGATATTTTGAGCGATGAAGGCGCGGTGTTGGCCGGATCGATCGGGATGCTGCCGTCGGCGTCGATTGGCGACCGGAAGCCGTCCGGCGCGTGGGTCGGATTGTATGAGCCGGTGCATGGCTCTGCACCGGATATCGCGGGGCAGAATAAGGCCAATCCGCTGGGCGCGATCGGCTCGGTCGCAGCCATGCTGGAGTACAGTTTCGGCTTGAAAGAAGAAGCGGCCGCGGTAAACAAGGCGATTGAGATCGTACTCGCCAGCGGACGCGTGACTGCGGACTTGAAGCCATCTGGCGAGCCCGCCACGACCGAGCAAGTCGGCGAAGCCATCTGCGAGGTCGTGTAAGCCTGTGGTGGGGCAGACCATCGCTTTTTGCGGTCTGCCACGCCCGCGTGCGGGCGTTTTCTGCGGCTTTTGAGGAATTCTATGTCAAAAACATTAATCGAAAAGGTCTGGGACACCCACGTCGTTGCCGACGAGCCGGGTGCTCCCTCGTTGATTTACATCGACCTCCATCTGGTGCATGAGGTCACGTCGCCACAGGCGTTCTCCGGCCTTCGGGAGCGCGGGCTCCAGGTCCGCCGTCCGGAGCGCACCCTGGCCACTACGGACCACAGCATCCCGACCAGCGACCGTTCGCTGCCCATCCTCGACCCCATCGCGCGCAAGCAACTCGAACAGTTCGAAAAGAACTGCGCCGATTTCGGCGTCACCTGCTTCGGTGTCCATAGCGAGAAGCAAGGCATCGTCCACGTGATCGGACCCGAACAGGGCGCGACCCAGCCCGGTATGACCGTGGTGTGCGGCGACAGCCATACGGCGACTCACGGGGCGTTCGGCGCGATGGCGTTCGGCATTGGAACCAGTGAAGTGGAAATGGTGCTGGCCACCCAGTGCCTGTTGCAGCGCCGGTCGAAGACATTTCAGGTGCGTGTGGACGGGACGCTCAAACCGGGCGTCCAAGCCAAAGACATTATCCTCGCCCTCATCGCCAGGATCGGGATCGGTGGCGGCACCGGACACATTTTCGAATACACCGGCTCGACTATCCGCGGGCTCAACATGGATCAGCGCATGACGGTCTGCAACATGTCGATCGAAGGTGGCGCGCGCGCCGGCATGATCGCGCCCGACGATACCACGTTCCAATACCTCGCCGGCCGTCCGATGACTCCCAAGGGCGCCGATTGGGATGCCGCACTGGCGCGCTGGAAAAAGCTTCCGACCGATGAAGGCGCAACTTACGACCGCGCCATCTCGATCGATGCGGATGCGCTGGAGCCCATGATTACTTACGGCACCAATCCCGGGATGGGCATGTCGATTACGTCGCCCTTGCCCGAGCCTTCGTCGATCGCCGATCCCATCGAGCGCGAGTCGGTGGAAAAGGCGCTTCGCTACATGGGTCTCGAAGCCGGCAAACCGCTCTTGGGTCATCCGATCGATGTCGTGTTTATCGGCAGCTGCACGAATTCCCGTATCAGCGATTTGCGGGCGGCCGCGGGCGTGCTGAAAGGCCGCAAGGTCAGTCCGAAGGTTCGCGTGATGGTGGTGCCGGGATCGCAGGAGGTGAAACATCAGGCGGAAGCGGAAGGGCTGCCGGAGATTTTCCGCGCTGCCGGATGCGAATGGCGCGAACCCGGCTGCTCGATGTGCATCGCCATGAACGGCGATCAGTTGACGCCGGGCCAGTACAGCGTCTCGACCAGCAATCGCAATTTCGAAGGCCGGCAAGGGAAAGGCGGGCGGACGTTCCTGGCGTCGCCCTTGACCGCCGCGGCCTCAGCTCTCTCCGGAACTGTTAGCGACGTGAGGACCCTCGTATAATGCTGCATCCTCGACTAATTTCTGAGCCGCGCCTTTCTGAGCCGCGACCGTTAGGGAGCGGTTGCGTAATCAATAGCGACGCCATTTCAGGACCAATCCTATGAAACCCTTTACAGATTTCAAAAGCCGCATGGTGCGGCTGCCGATCAACAACGTCGATACCGATCAAATCATTCCAGCAAGGTTTTTGAAAACCACGTCGAAGGAGGGTCTGGACAAACAGCTCTTCAACGACTGGCGTTACGATGCGAACGGCAATCCCAACCCGGATTTCGTTCTCAATCAACCCCGCGGGCAGGGTGCACAAATCCTGCTCGCGGGCGACAATTTCGGCTGCGGCAGCTCTCGCGAGCACGCTCCCTGGGCGCTCACGCAGTTCGGCTTCCGCGCGGTGATCAGCAGTTCATTCGCGGATATTTTCAAGAATAATTCGCTTAAGAATTCGCTGCTGCCCATTGTGGTCCCGCCGGATATCCATGAGAAGCTGTTCGCCCTTCCCGAAGAGGCCGAGGTCAGTGTCGACCTCGCGGCGCAGAAGTTGATCCTGCCGGACGGTACGTCGGTGGAGTTTCCGGTGGACGGATTCTCCAAGACCTGTCTCCTGGAAGGCGTCGACGAGTTAGGGTGGATCCTGATGCGCGAAGTGCAGATTGCGGAATACGAGCAGGCGTACGGGTAAGCAGTAGACAGACTACCCCAATGCGATGCAGTAACATACTAATTAATTAGTACTAGAGCACCGCCAATTCCATTCCTGCTACGATTCTCTTGCATGCAACCCGTACTCGTCATTCTCTTGGCCCTCTTCATATCGTCCCTTTCAGCTCAGCAGTCGGAGCGCGCGCGACAACTGGAATATACCCGTGCCCATTTCACCAAGTACGATTACCGCATCCCCATGCGCGATGGCGTGAAGCTCTTCACGACTGTCTACATCCCTAAAGACCGCACCCGGAACTATCCCTTTCTGATGGAGCGCACGCCCTATTCGGTCTCGCCTTACGGCATCGACAACTACCGTCCTGTGTTGGGTCAATCGGAGGCGTTCGAGAAAGAAGGCTTCATCTTCGTGTACCAGGACGTGCGCGGTCGCTATCTCTCGGAAGGCAAGTTTATCGATGTTCCCGTGCACAAAACCCACTTCGACAGTCCGCGCGATACGGACGAAAGCACCGACACCTATGACACGATTGACTGGCTGGTGAAGAACGTCCAGCCCAACAATGGTAAGGCCGGAATTATGGGAATCTCGTATCCCGGCTTCTACGCCGCGTTCGGCATGATCAACGCCCATCCCGCGCTGAAGGCCGCTTCCCCGCAGGCGCCCATGGGCGACGTGGGCAACGGAGACGATTCATACCACAACGGCGCTTTCTATCTGGCTGCGAACTTCGGATTCTATTCGAGCTTCAAACCGCGCGGTATCGAACCTACGCGCCCCGAGGGCCAGGTACCGTTTGATTTCGGCACGCCCGACCAATATGACTTCTACCTGCGCATGGGCCCGCTCGCCAACAGCAACGAAAGATATCTCAAGAACGAGAATCCGTATTGGAATGACAACCTGGAACATCCCACCTACGATGAATTCTGGTCGGCGCGTGCGCTGGCGCAGTATATGCACCACGTCACTCCGGCGGCGCTGTTCATCGGCGGATGGTTCGATGCCGAGGACCTCTCCGGGCCGTTGAAACTGTTCCGTGCAGTGGACGCCGGTGGACCGCAGTCGCCCAACACGCTGGTCATGGGACCCTGGCGTCACGGCGGATGGTCGCGTGGCGACGGCAACACGCTGGGCAACCTCAACTTCGCGTCCAAGACCGGAGAGTTCTGCCGCGATCAGATCGAGTTGCCATTCTTCATCGAGCATCTGAAAGATCCAAAGAAAGACTCGCGCGAGAGCAAGCCGGTCGAGTTCCCTAAAGCCTGGGTCTTTCAGACCGGTACCAATCAATGGGAGCGCTACGACCAGTGGCCACCTAAGACAGCTACGCAGCGCAAACTGCATCTCTCGGCAAATGGCGTGCTGCAGTTCGATGCGGAGCCATCCGCCTCATCCGGCTATGACGAATACCTGAGCGATCCGGCCAAGCCTGTCCCTGTGATCGGCTACGCGGGGCCGGGAATGCCCGGCGATTATATGACTGCCGATCAGCGCTTCGCAGCTACGCGGCCGGATGTGCTGGTCTACCAGACGCCACCGCTCGATAACGACGTCACTGTCGCCGGTCCGATTGCGCCGGCATTGCGAGTTTCCACTTCGGGCACGGATTCCGATTTCGTCGTGAAGCTCATCGATGTTTATCCCAGCGACTATCCCGATCCCGAACCCAATCCAAGCCACATCGTGATGGGCGGCTATCAGCAACTGGTGCGCGGTGAGCCGTTCCGCGGCAAGTTTCGCAACAGTATGTCCAGGCCTGAAGCGTTCACGCCCGGGAAGGTGGAGTCGATCCAGTTCACGATGCCCGATGTCTGCCATACTTTTCGCGCCGGCCATCGCATCATGGTGCAGATTCAGAGCAGTTGGTTTCCTCTGACCGACCGTAACCCGCAGGTGTTTACAGACATTCCGAAGGCCAAGGCCGCGGATTTCAAGAGGGCTACCGAGCGTGTGTATCATGACTCGGTGCTCAACGTCTGGGTAATGTAACCGGGAACTCCACAACCAAGAATCAACTGCTTGCAAGCCTTGTACTACTAATAGTCTGAATCTTCGCGGGTCGCGAAGAATTGTGGAGTAGGCCCTTGGCCTGGTGTGGGGCAGATCATCGCTTTTTGTGGTCTGCCCGGCTGCGGAGCAGCCGTTTTTGCGGCTTGCCGCTATACGGAGTAGGACCACAGGCTGGCTGCGCAGCAGCCCATCTCCTTTAATTGTCGTGCCGCGCAAAGAAGAAGATCGGGATACCTATTGAGGATAGGCGCCGCCCATGCGACGTATTAGACCGTGTACCCGATGCACCCACGAGCCTCCCGATAGGAACATGAATGGGCATTCGCCCGGAATCACCGAGATTCCATTCGACCGGCAGAACGCGACCGCGGCGTCGGAGACGGCTCCTTTGCCGGTAGCGCGGAACATCCAGACACGCTTCACACCTGCCGCCGCGCAATCGCGGACCACCGCATCGGTTACCGCCGGCGGGGTCATCAGCAGAACCGTGTCGACCGCCGGCGAAACTTCCTGCATGCGGGCAAAACAGCGTTGCCCATCGATTTCCTGAGCCGCGGGATTCACCGGCACGGCATCGTAACCTCGTTCCAGAAACTCGTGAAACAGCGCTCGAGAAAAGTCTTTGGGTTTTTGAGAAACACCGATTACCGCGAGGCGTTTTTGACGGAGGAAGTCCTGGATCGCCTGCATGGAACTCATGGAAAGGTCCTCTCGACTGTCATTATGCACCCTTCTTCGCAGGCGCTCCCGCGTGGCCGGCCACTACCTGGGCATGATTGAGCGCCGACACCAGCGCGGTGCCGCCGAGAATGTTGCCGAGCAGCGTCGGCGTCATATACCCGCCCAAACAAGCCCACCAGCTCAACTCACCTTTAGCTACCAGGAACAGAACTTCTACCGATCCGGCGATGATATGAGTCAGTCCCGCCAGGCCGACCACATAAGTCAGAATGACGATGATTGCGAGCTGGCCGGTGTTTACCGCGGCGCGCATCCAGACCACCATCGCGATCAGCCAGCCCGCGAAAATGCCGCGAAGAACGGCTGTGCCGAACGACACATTCGCGGCGGCGCGCGCTAAATCGGTCAATGCGCTTTGCGTCTCCGGACGAACCATGGTGGTGTTCGCGAGCGTCCACGCAAACAGATGTGCCCCGACGATATTGGCGGCCAGAACGACGGACCAAAGCCGCAGCACACTGACGAACGTTGAGAAGTTGCGTCGGGCCAGCAGCGGAATGATAGCCGTCAGCGTATTCTCGGTGAATAACTGCTGCCGGCCGATGATTACAATCAGGAATCCGAACGGATACCCGAGGTTCTCCACCAGCGGGCGCCACGTCGCGGGAGGGAGAAAGGTCCGAAATAGTCCCTCCGCGAGGAACGAGAATCCCATCGACATTCCGGCGGCCAGCCCCGACCACGCCAGCGCCGATATGGGCCTCTGGAGTTCTTCGTCGCCGTCCTGGCGAATGGCTTCGTGCACCACGGCCGCGCTGACCGACGTACGGCTCTCTGCGTCGCGAATCTGATCTTCGGACAGCGGAGGGACAGAAGTCTCCGGCTGCAACGGTTGCCCATGTTCTCCGACTAGCATAAGGCAAGTGTTAGCAACTGGAGGGCCGTCCGCTCGCTACTCACGGCTCAGTAGAAAATCTGGCCCTGACTTCAGCGCTGACCGCGACGGGCTTCATCGTTCGAACGTCGATCGGACACCATATTGTTTTCGCCGACGCCAACACCGCCCCGTCGCTGGTCCGCAGGATTTCGGTAAAACGCTCAAACTTGACGCGCGTCGCGGCTCCGACCCAGGTCCGCGCAAGGATCTCGTCCCCGAGGAGAGCCGCACGCTTGTAATCGATTTCATGACGTAGTACGACCCACAGCGATTTGGCTTGATCCTCCGCGGGCGCGGCAGCGGTCCAGTGTGCGGTGGCTGCCTCCTGGACCCAGCGGAGATAAGTGACATTGTTGACATGGCCCAGCAAATCAATATCTGCGGGCTCGACCGTGAGGCTCAGTTCGAACGCTTTCAATGTTTCGGTCATCCGCCTACTATTATGGGATCGCATGAAATGGGCACCGAGGTAAACTCAATGAAACATGAGCCCGGCTTCTTCGCCACCGAAATCTCGAACGCTTGCATTCCTGTGCGCCCTGTTTATTCTGTCGTTCTTTCTTTTCTTCTCGTATAGCGGATTATTCGCCTATTTCACGTTCGACGATGGGACCACTGTCATTGCCTGCCTGAACCTCCTTGAAACCTCCTTTTGGAGGGACATCCTTCACATCCTGACTGTCTTTACTACGGCGTTCCGGCCTCTTACTGCGATGTTCTGGCGGCCGATCTACGCAGTCTTTGGGTTCAACCCTTTGCCGTACCGCATCGCCCTCCATCTCTTGCTGGCCGTCAACATCGGGCTGGCCTATTTTTTAGCCAGACGGCTGGAGATGACGCGGGAATCAGCCGCGCTAACCGCCCTGATCTTCTGTTACAACGCTTCTACGAGCGCCTTGTATTACGACACTTGTCTGGTGGGCGACGTCGTGTGCTTCCTGTTCTATGCCCTCGCTGTCATGGCTTATGTTGGCGGACGGCAGGCCGGACATGCGCTCGGTCGGCGACTCACGGCCGTCGTGGCAGTGACCTACCTTCTAGCTCTCGATTCGAAAGAGATGGCGGTGACGCTGCCGGGCGTTCTCGTGATCTACGAGTTGCTCTACCGGCGTCAGGACTTTCGCGACCGACAGAAAGCTCTCCACGTGGGCGGGTTGCTGGCGGCGATGTTCGTTGTTGGCGCCATCTACCTGAAGGTGAAAGTTGCAGACATGTCACAGAACCCCTCGTACTCTCCGCACGTTACCGTGGCTTTCATCCTGAAGAATATTGGATTCTACCTCCAGCAACTGCTCTACCTTCCCGAGAATTCGGTAACTCCCGCAAAGGCCTGTCTGGTTGTTGGCGGACTGATCGCCGCCGGAGTTCTGATTCGCAGCCGGCCGGCAGTTTTCGGAGTTCTGTTTTTCGTCTCGGCACTGATCCCGGTTGCCGTCATTGCGTCCCGCACTGGATATGCGGCGTATATCCCCTATTTCGGGCTGGCGATGACCGTGGGCGCCATTCTTTCCGCTGTCGTCGAGTATCTCGCACGCCTGGCCAAGAGTACGGCCCCGGAAACCGCAACGGCAGTCGTTCTGTTCCTGACTCTCGCTGTGTTGTTAGGTTGGGCCCACATGACTCGCCGTATGCCGTTAAACGGGTATTTCGAGTGGGACAAACCGAAGTTGGTTACTCTAATGGATGATTTCCGGCGAACGATTCCCGAGTTTCCTCCAAACGCACGGATTCTGCTGACCGATAATGTCTGGGAACCGGACTGGGGCCCGATGTTCCTGCTGCGCCTCATGTATCACGACAACTCCATTTGGGTCGACCGTCCGGGCAACATGAACCAGCCACCTGACCTGGCATCCTACGATCTGGTGGTGTCGTATCAGGCGCCGGATATCGACCTGGTGCCCGTTCGATTCTTCAAGCGCCCTATGAAATGGGAGATCCGGGGCAAGGCCAGCATTGGTACGGGTCAATTCGAAGTTTCTTCGCCCGGCGCCCACGGCGTATCCCGCGTCGACTTTGCGCCCCAGGCAGTCAGGAGTAACCAGAGCACTACGGTCACCATTCCAGGACTCTCCAACGTGGCAGTCAACGCGCTCTACCGGGTTGTATCCGGGAAAAATTCAACCCGACGCCTGGTCGAGAACTGGTGCACGCTGGACGCGGGGGGGAGTTGCACCATAACTGCGCCCTCCGCCGGCACGCAGGGGACCATGATAGTTGACTGGATCCAAGCGGTCCATCAGCGATGGGTCTTTGCCGGCGGAATACTTTCGATCGTGGAATGATAGATAGTACTTTTGGACTTTTCCACCGGCGCAGGAGGTGGTATATTTGTTGCTGGAGAGGCCAGCAGTTTGCGGCTGCCAGCCCCTCTCGGGTTTAAGGCCAGAGATCGAGTTCGATCTTGAACTTTGCCTGTCGTGTCCTGAGTCTTACCAGAACACCGATCAGCAACAAGAGGATCATAAGCTGACCCTCCTTTCCACTCCGTAGATTTACGAGACCCCGCTCTTACTCAGCGGGGTTCTGGAACCCCTGCCTTTCTGCAAGCTGCAACTCTCGTAAAGTTCGGGAGCAGACGTTCTCAGACTAGCGGTTAGACCGGCGTTTGTCTGTACCTCCGAGGGGAAGTAGGAGGGGTATCCCCGTGCGGCCGCGTACCCTTTGTTACCGTGCATTCTCTGGAGGGTTTAAACTAGCTAGGGAGCAGCGAATCTGTTCATGAGCCCGGCCATTGAATCCCCCACCAATTCGTCCGAGGACGGTCTTCAGGGCCTCGCCCCCGAAGTCCTCATTCATGCGTTCCGCCTGATGTATACGTCGCGCCGCATCGATGACCGCGAAATTCTGTTAAAGCGGCAGAATAAGATCTTCTTTCAGATATCAGGTGCCGGCCATGAGGCTATACAGGTTGCTGCCGGCCTGACTCTTCGACCCGGGCACGACTGGTTTTATCCTTACTATCGCGATCGGGCACTGGCCCTGGCGTTGGGCGTCACGCCGTACGAAATGATGTTGCAGGCTGTAGGCGCCGCGTCCGATACTGCGTCCGGCGGGCGCCAGATGCCGTCTCATTGGAGTGACCCTGCGAAGCATATCGTGACCGGCTCCTCTCCTACCGGCACGCATTACGGACAGGCCGTCGGATGCGCCGAGGCCAATCGGTACCTGGGACGCGAAGGCGTCGTGACGCTGGTCTGTTCGGGTGAAGGCGCTACCAGCGAAGGCGAGTTCTGGGAAGCGCTGAATGCCGCGTGCCTGACTCACGCGCCGGTGATTTTTCTGGTCGAGGACAACGGTTTCGCGATCTCGGTTCCGGTCGAACAGCAAACCGCCGGCGGAAGCATCTCCGAAGTTGTTTCCGGTTTTCCCGGACTCTTCCGCGTCGAAGTCGATGGCACCGATTTCCTCGCCTCTTACCGCGCCATGGAGCAGGCCGCGCAGTATTGCCGGGAAGGCAACGGTCCCGCCCTGGTACACGCCCACTGCATCCGCCCCTATTCGCACTCACTTTCCGACGACGAGAAGCTTTACAAGACTCGTGCCGAGCGCGATGCGGAAGCCAAGCGCGATCCCCTGGCGATATTCCCGGCGCTGCTCATCGAGCACGACATCCTGGACCGGCATGAGCTGGATCGTATGACGCAGGAGATCGACAAGGAGGTTCACGATGTCGCCCATGAGGCGCTCGCGCAGGAGCCGCCGGCTGTGTCGAACATCCTGAAGCACCTCTACTCCGAGAAGGTCGACCCGACTTCGAGTGCTTTCGATACCGAGGCGCAATTCACGGGCGAGCAGCGCACCATGGTCGACATGATCAACGACACGCTGCATGAAGAGATGCGCCGCAACGAACGCATCGTGGTTTTCGGCGAAGACGTGGCCGATTGCAGCCGCGAGAACCACCTGTGTGAAGTGAAAGGCAAAGGCGGCGTCTTCAAGGTCACCGCGGGACTGCAGACTGAATTCGGATCGAAGCGCTGTTTCAACTCACCCATCGCGGAGGCGGCCATCGTCGGCCGCGCCACCGGAATGGCAACGGTCGGGTTAAAGCCGATCTGCGAGATTCAATTCTTCGATTACATCTGGCCCGCGATGATGCAGATTCGCGACGAAATGGCGACTCTGCGCTGGCGTTCGCATGGGGGGTTCTCAGCTCCCGTGGTCATCAGGGTTCCGATTGGCGGGTATCTCAACGGAGGAGCGATCTACCACAGCCAGTGCGGCGAGGTTGCGTTTACGCACATTCCGGGACTGCGGGTCGTGTTCCCGTCGAACGCGCTGGACGCCGCCGGCCTCCTGCGCACAGCCATCCGTTGTGACGACCCGGTCCTCTTCCTGGAGCACAAGCGATTGTATCGCGAGCCCTACAATCGATCGTTGCACGCGGGGACCGAATACATGGTTCCGTTCGGGAAAGCCAAGATCGTGAAGCCCGGACATTCGCTCACCATTGTGACTTACGGAGCGTTGGTGCAGAAGGCCCTGCAGGCTGCCATGCAGGTGGAACGGCGGCACGAAGGCAGGACGATTGAAGTACTCGACCTTCGCACGTTGGCGCCTTATGATTGGGAAGCGATTCTCGCATCAGTGGCCAAGACCAGCCGGGTGATGATCGCGCACGAGGACTGCGTGTCGTGGGGGTACGGCGCCGAGCTCGCTGCGAGGATCGCCGACGAGATGTTCCACCAGCTCGATGCGCCGGTCCGCCGGGTGGGAGCGATGGATACCTGGGTTGGCTATCATCCGCAACTGGAAAATGCGATTCTGCCGCAGGTCGAGGATCTGGTGCGCGAGGCGGAGAGTTTGCTGGCGTTTTAGGGATTACCAGCGACTCCGATCTCGAGATCGGAGCTCGACTTCTCTCGCGCGGAGCCGTCGCCGTGTGATCTAATTTGGAACTGCATGGACCGGTTGTGGTGGTGCTTCATTGTTCCGATTGCGGCGCTGGCCGCGGATTCGAGCGCGCAGGGTCAGTACCAGGTTTCGTGCGCGCCGTGTCATGGATCTCAAGGAGAGGGCGGCCGTGGGCCGGCGCTGGCGGTTGCCAAACTTCCCCGCGCTCCCGACGACGCGGCGCTCTCTTCGATCATCATGACGGGCATTCCTGGAACGCAGATGCCGGCGACGCGCATGACAGACAACGAGCGCCGGCAACTGGTCAATTACGTCAGAGAATTGGGGACTTCGAAGCCGGTAGCCGTCGAAGGCGCTGTTAGGGGCGATGTCAAGGCCGGGGACCAGTTGTTCTGGGGCAAGGCGGATTGCGGCCGCTGTCACACGGTGGGACCACGCGGCGGACGCACCGGTCCGGACCTTACTGAAATCGCTTTGCGGCGTAGCCCGGCGCATCTGCGGGCGACTCTTCTCGATCCCGCAGCCAACATCCCCGACAGCTTCACAGTTTATCGCCGGGTGGTCTTCATGCCGGACAACTTTGTGCAAGTGCGGGTTGTCACCCTCGCTGGTAAGACAATCACCGGAGTGCGGGTCGACGAAGACGCCTTTACCATTCAGCTGCGCGATTACTCCGATCGCCTGTATTCCTTCCGCAAGGATGAGCTGCGGGAACTCAGGAAGGATTGGGGTAAGACGCCGATGCCAGGTTATCGCGGGACGCTGAACGACACGGAGGTCCGGGACCTCGTAGCTTATCTGACGACGTTACGAGGAGCCGAGTGAGGCTACTGGCGTTGTATCTCGCGACAGTCCCGGCGCTGCTGGGTCAGGTAACCTATGAACGTATTCTGCACGCCGGCGACGAGCCTGGTAACTGGCTGACTTACTCGGGAACTTACTCCGGGCATCGCTTCTCGCCGCTAACTCAGATCAATCGCACCAACGTAGCCCGGTTGAAGCTCGCGTGGATGTATCAGACCAACGACCTGAATCAATTCGAAGCCACTCCTCTGGTGGCAGATGGCGTGATGTATGTCTCGGAGCCGCCCAGCCATGCGGCCGCACTGGATCTGCTTACGGGCCGGCCGTTATGGGTATTCCGCCGGACGGCTCCAAGCGACGTACGGTTATGTTGCGGCCAGGTGAACCGCGGCCTCGCAATTCTCGGACACACGGTGTTCCTCGGAACCGTGGATGCTCACCTGCTGGCGCTCGACGCCATTACCGGACATTTGCTGTGGGATGTCAAGGTGGCGGACTATAAACAGGGCTATTCGATTACCGTGGCTCCGTTGGCGTTAAAGGACAAGGTGATTATTGGAATTTCCGGTGGTGAGTATGGCATCCGGGGTTTCCTCGATGCTTACGACGCGGCTTCGGGCAAACATATGTGGCGCTTTTGGACGGTTCCGGGTCCCGGAGAGCACGGCCACGAAACATGGGCCGGCGACTCGTGGATGACGGGTTCGGCCGCGACCTGGGTTACCGGCTCATACGATCCGTCGCTGAACCTGCTCTATTGGGGTACTGGAAATCCCGGGCCGGATTACGATGGCGATGTCCGTCGTGGCGACAATCTGTTTGCGAATTCCCTGGTGGCCATCGACGCGGAAAGCGGCGCGCTCAAGTGGCACTATCAGTTCACGCCCCACGATACGCACGATTGGGATGCGAACCACGTGCCGGTATTGATCGACGCCGTGTTCCAGGGCCGCGCGCGCAAACTCGCAATCGTCGCCAATCGGAATGCCTTCTTCTATGTATTGGACCGGCAGACCGGTGAGTTCCTGCATGCCCGGGCTTACGCTAAACAGACTTGGGCGCGAGGCATCGACGGGCAAGGCCGGCCGATCGAGATCCCCGGATCGGAGCCCAAACCGGAGGGAACGATTGTCTATCCCGGACTGCACGGCGCGACCAATTACGGAAGCCCGTCGTATAGCCCGCTAACCAAACTGTTGTACGTGTCCGCGCGCGAGGAAGGGACGCTGTTCTATCGCGCGACTGCGGAGCATCACGCCGGCAGTTATTACAGCGCGGGAGGCATGCGAGGGATCGCGGGGCTGGAACCGTCCGGGTCCATCAAAGCTTTAGACGTATTGACCGGTGAACAGCTTTGGGAGTTCCCACTTCATTCGCCGCCGTGGGGTGGGGTGCTCTCGACCGCGGGAGGGCTGGTCTTCGGAGGGACTAGCGAAGGCAATGTGTTCGCGCTCGATGCAGTGACCGGCAAACCGCTCTGGGACGTTCAGGCCGGTGGTCCCGTGCAGGGCAATCCGATCAGTTATCAGTACGCGGGCAAGCAGTACATCGCGTTGACGGCCGGTCACGCATTGCTGGCGTTCTCCTGGTAGTCTGGGAGTCGGATGAAGGCTGTCGCGTGGTTCGATTCGCTTCGCGCCGATATCGTATTCGGCTGGCGGCGCTTGCAGAAGAGCAAGGTGACCTCTGCGGCCGCGGTGCTGTCCCTGGCTCTGGCAATCGGCGCCTGTATATCCGCATTCCGACTTATCGATGCGCTCCTGCTGCGGCCCCTTCCGGTGGCTGGGCCGGAGCGGCTCTACGCGCTGTCTCGTCAGGGATTCGAAATGTATGGCAAGCCCGTCGTATACGACGGCTGGGAGTATCCGCTATTCCGCCAGATGCGCGACGCGGTTACGAAGCAAGCCACGTTGATCGCCATCTCCTTTGCAGAACGTGTCGATCTGACCCTTCACTCAGACCAGGACATGGAGAAGGCGCATGTGCAGTACGTTTCGGGAAACCTGTTCGGTACATTCGGAATCCGGGCCGCCGCTGGACGTCTGCTCACCGGGAACGACGACCTCCAGCCGGGTGCACATCCTGTTGCGGTCCTGTCGCACGATTACTGGTCGCGCCGTTTTGGGCAAGATCCGAAAGTGGTCGGGAGAACCTTCCGAATGGCCAATACTCTCACGGGCGTTCGCGTTTACCAGATCGTCGGAGTCGCCGGGGAGGGCTTCACGGGCACCGAACCCGGCAGGGTGATCGACATCTTCATGCCCTCGATGATGCATTGGGGGATCGCTTATCCGGAGTGGTCGCTGTTCAGAACGTTGGTGCACCTGGAGCCCGGCGTTTCGGCCGAACCGGTGCGCGACCGTCTGGCCGCCACGCTTCGAGCGCACAACGAGGAGAAAGCTAACCGGCAGCCCAAACAGCGCGCGGACTTGCTCAAACAGGTGCTATTGATGGAGTCCGCTGCCGCGGGCGTCTCAGAGATGCAGAAGGTTTATGGCGTTTCGCTCGCGGCCGTCGCCGTGCTCGTTGCGCTGGTGCTGCTGATTGCGTGTGCGAACGTGGCGAACCTGATGACCGCGCAGGCGGCGGCGCGGGCGCGAGAGATGGCGCTCCGGGTCTCGATTGGCGCGGGGCGGTGGCGCCTGGTGCAACTGGTCCTGGTAGAAAGCGCGCTGCTCGGTTTGTTCGCCGCTGTGGTTGCCTGGGGGTTCGCACGATGGTCTGCGCCGTTTGTCGTCAGCCGAATCAATCCGCCGGATAACCCGGCGCGTCTGGCGCTTCCGATAGACTGGCGGGTGCTTGTCTTCGGCGTTGCCCTGACTTTCGGCGTGACGCTTCTCTTCGGACTGGCGCCGGCGCTGCGGGCATCGGCGGTCCAACCCGCCACTGCGTTAAAAGGGGGACAGGATCCGCACTCGAGAGCCCGCTGGATGCGCACCTCGATCGCTGTGCAGGCCGCCTTTTGTTTTCTGGTGCTGTTCATCTCCAGCCTGTTCGTGGCTACGTTCGACCGATTGTCCGGACAGTCCACCGGCTTTTCCGCCGAACGGCTTCTTAATGTCAACACCGTCACGCAACAGAATGAATCCAGTCCCGCGTGGGACCAGGTAGCCGAACATCTGCGAAGGATCCCGGGGGTCGAAATGGTAGCGTATGCCGATTGGCCCTTGCTCGATGGGTACAGCTTCAAGCTCAACGGCGTCTCGATCAACGGTGCGCCTCCGACGGGGGATGCCGCCTGGTTTATGAATGTCTCGCCCGGCTGGATCGACACCATGAGGATTCCCCTGATTGACGGCCGGGATTTTCGGGCCAGCGACTTGTCTCCCGGCGCCGCGATCGTCAATGAGGCATTCGCCCGGCAATACTTCGCGCATGAGAACCCCATTGGGAAGTGGTTCGAGGGAACTTCAGGCTATATGCGCGGCCAACGCTTTCAAATCGTGGGCCTGGTGCGCAATGCCCGCTATCGGTACTTACGCCAGGATATTCTGCCGGTCGCCTATACTCCGTTTAACAGGATGGACAACATGGGCAAAGCTATGGGAGGGACGTTCGTCGTGCGCACCTCCGCTTCGAACCCACTCGCGCTCGGGTCCGTTCTGCGACAGGAGGTCACGCGGGCGCGGCCCGGATTCCGCGTCAGCAGCATGCGGACCCAGAAGGAAGTGATCGAATCGCAAACCATTCGGGAGGGCCTCATGGCGATGCTGGCACGCTTCTTTGGGATGGTCGCGCTGTTGCTCGCCGGTGTCGGCTTGTATGGCGTGCTCGACTACTCCGTATGGCAGCGGCGGCGCGAGATCGGCATTCGCATGGCGCTGGGAGCACGTGCGGGAGACTTGACGCGACGGATAACCTCGAGCGTGTTCATGATGGTGGTGGTAGGAGCCCTCGCGGGCCTCGCCATTGGCATGGGATCGGTGCGGTACATCGCAACGCTGCTGTATGGGGTAAAAGCCACTGAGCCTGGCATACTTGCAATTCCCTCGCTGGCCATCCTCGGCGCGGCGGTTTTGGCGGCACTACCGGCCGTGATCCATGCAGTGCAGATCGATCCGTCTACGCTGTTGCGCGAGGAGTAGCGGCCCATTCCTTGTCGAAGCGATCCCGGGTCACGAACGATTTCTGCGTGCCGGGTGACATGGTGGAAAGCGCCGCATAAAGATTGGCGCGGGCTATGGCTTCGGCCTCTTCAACGCCCGACGCCAGGAAACAAGCCAGGCTCCCGATGAAGGCGTCGCCGGCGCCGGTGGTATCGACGGTAGTGACTTTGAAGGGCGGCACGTGCCGGTCTCCATCGGCGCCCGCGCAGAGCGCGCCATTCGCACCAAGCGTCACAATGATACGGCGCAGGCCCCCCTGCAGGAGGTGGTGGGCGCAGGACCGGGCTTCTTCCAAATTCCGGACCGGCATGCCGCTGAGCGCTTCCGCCTCGGTCTCGTTGGGAACCACCAGGTCCGCATCGCCTGCCTGACCCAGGTCCAGCGGTTGTCCAGGAGCAGGGTTGAGGATCGTGCGGATTCCGTGGGCGCGCGCGAAGCGTAGCGTGTAGTAGACCGTTTCGAGAGGAATCTCCAGCTGGAGGACGATGAAGTCCGCCTGACGGAGCACGCCCGCGGCCGCATCGATATCGCGGGGGAGGAGTTGATCGTTGGCTCCCTTGACTACCCAGATCCGGTTTTGACCAGCGCTATCCACCAGGATCGGTGCCACACCGCTCGAAACTCCTGAGGTGATCAGCACGCGGCTTACGTCGATTCCCAACGAGCGAAAGTTTTCGATGGTGGCGGGTCCAAACAAGTCGTCTCCCACGCGCGCGACCATAGAGACATTCGCGCCACAGAGGCTGGCAGCGACAGCCTGGTTGGCGCCTTTTCCACCGAATCCAAGGCTGAACGCCCGGCCGAAGATCGTTTCGCCCGGACGGGGAATCTCGTCGGTGTACGTAACCAGATCGATATTCGCGCTTCCCACCACAACAATATGCGGCCTGTCGCTCATCGGTTCTCCCAATGCATAAACCGCTCATCATATCAATAGAGTTCCGCTGGGGCTGCTGCGCAGCCGGACCTACTGATGTCGGTGCTACTTCACTGACACATCCCAGATCTTCTCGCGCCTGGACTTTCCTTCGGGACCTTCCACCTCAAGAGTCACGATATAGTCGCCGCTCCTGCTGTATTGATGGATAGGGTGTTGCTCGTTGCTCGTCGCACCGTCGCCGAAGGTCCAATTCCAATTCGTGACCTTGCCGGTAGTTTCGTCCTTGAAAGCCACCAGCCGCCGACTCATATCGACAATCTTGAATGACCAGTTGGCTTCGAACTTGCGGAATTGCGGCTCGAGCGGCATCAGGCGAAAAGCAACCAGTTCGCTCGCATTGCCGTACATGGTGTGCTGCCGCGAAAGGTTCCAGAACGTGTGCGACTCGCTGTTGGCATCGTCGTAATCGAGGATCGCCCACGCAAGACCGATCAGCTTGTTCTCGGTCAGCACCGATTCCACCGCGCGTTGCGGACCTTCGCAGCCCGCGTAGTCGAATGGCGTGATCCAGAACTCCAGGATCAGTTTGCCGGATTCACCGGGTTTGAAGTGGTAGTTATAAGCGGCATTGGCGTAGGGAAGCTCTTTGACATAGGAGTTGCAGCCCCATGCCAGAGCCCAGTCCTTGCCAAGCGGCGGTGTCATGATGTGGTAGTTCTGCGCCTGCACGCCATGCATCGAGAAATGCGCGTCGCGCTCGCTCAGTTCTTTGCTCGGCTGAAATTTTTCGATAAGCGGCCCCCCGGAAAGGTCGCCGTCCACCACGACTTCGAAGATGTCGTTGTGCAACCCGGGGCGCGAAAAGTCCCAGTAGTTGTCGTAAGCCTCATAGAGAAAGTAGAGGCGATTGAGGCCCTTGACCCAGCCGACTTTTACCTTGACGTCGAGATCCTTAGGATCGGGTTTTCGGTCCGGATGGGTGTCATCGACGAGCTGGTCCATGCCGATCGAATAATCTTCCGGAACTATTTTCCAGTCCTCCCGATTACCGTCCACGCGCGGAATCTGGTCGGGAGGAAACTGAAAAATCTTGAACACAACTCCGGGCCGATCGGCTGCCGGCATTTGGAGCGAGAGGAATAAAGCGAGTGCGAGAAAGCGTTTCATACATGAGTCACGAGTGTTTCATCACAGCCACGTCCCGGTCGGGATGAGCAGCCGTCCCGTGAAAATTAGTCAGCTTCAAATCTGCGACGTCCTCCGTTTCCAGCGCGTGAGTAAAGTAGTCAGGACATTGCTTTCCCCATTCGACGCTGCAGTTGCTCAGTGCGATATGGTCCGCGTGCCGAATGCAAATAGCGGGCGTATTGTGCTTCTCGATATCCGGGATCGCAGACGTTGGCCGGTTATCGTATACGGCACCCGGATAACTTGTCCAACGATCCAATGAGAGAGAGACGTTCTCCATCGTCACGTTGCGAATCCGGCTCGCGGGCTGGCCGTCGATCCTCACGCTGTTCTCGGCCTGACCCACGATGTTGCGGAAATGGATGTCGTGGATGGTTCCAACCCTTAGTCCTTGCCTGCGCGGAGCAGACGTCAGGGAGATGGCTTCACCGCGACCCCACCACGGCGGCGCCGTGTAGTGTGACTTGAAACTGATGTCTGTAAAATTGATGTTGTAGACATCGCCTTCGTCGCGCAACTGAATGGTCAGGCCTCGGCAGCAGGATTTGATTTGGCAGCCATCAAAGCGGATGTCATGAATCGCATCGACGGTTTCGGTGCCGATCTTCAACCCCGAATCCTTGGTCTCCATCACGCAATCTTTTACGGTGATATTGGAGCACGGTCCATATTGAGCGCCTTCTCTGGTGCTCTTGATGACGATGGCGTCGTCGCCGCAGACGATGTCGCAGTTGCGGATCTCCACGTCGCGGCAGTGGTCGGGATCGATGCCGTCGCAGTTAGGTACATCCAGGTGGTTCCGAATGGTCAGGTGATCCACCAACACATGCTCGCAACCCATCATATGGAGGCCCCAAAACGGCGCATGGCTGAAGCTGATGCCGTTGACCTCGAGACCCTGGCATGCCGTCAGGATAAAGATCTTAGGGCGGAAGGCGCCGAACTGCCATATATCGCCTTCTTTGTCGAAGGCGGTCATAAATTTGAGACCTTGGCCGTCGATATTGCCGGTGCCGGTGATCTTGAGGTCCTGCGCACCGTTGGCCGTGATCACGCCTTCGGAACCAGCAGGATAGTCGCTCTGTTTCGTGCTGGCGACCAGTTCCGCGTCGTCGGCGAGATGGAAGTCGATCTTGCTTTTCAGCTGGAGAGTGCTGACCAGGTATTTCTTCTTGCCGCGCAGCAGGACTTGGGCAGGAGCGCCGGACGCAGCGGCGGCGTTGATGGCGCGTTGAATGGCGGCGGTGTCGAGCGTCTTGCCGTCGCCGGTGGCGCCGTATTTGGCGACGTCGAAAACCATGGTCTGGGCGCGAAGCGAACGGGCAGCGGCGCTCGCGGCAACACCCAGAAACGCCCGCCGGCTAAAGTTACTGTTCACGGCTGATGATGGTAGCACAGCGCGTTTTCGGCGCAAACGCCGTGGAGTTCACAGTGCCCACCCGACACGGCCAACAGACTGAAGTCCGGTGTTTACGAGCAGTCCGGAGGCCTAGTCCACTGTAGTCCGTCCCCGTTCACCTGCTCGAATGCGTGCGCCATCTGGAGAACGCCGAAGTCGTTCTGATGGCGTCCGACAATCTGAATACCGACAGGCAATCCCTCGGGTGTGAAGCCGGCGGGGACCGAAATCGCGGGTTGGGAAGTCATGGTGATGAAGTAGCATGACTTCATCCAGTCGATATAGCTGTCCATCTTGACGCCATCGATCTCCGGGACGTATTCCTGATTCACGTCGAACGCGGGAACCTGAGTCGCGGGCAATACGAGGAAGTCGTACTCGAGCATCAACGCTCCAAGGCGCGCGAACAACCCGGAGCGCAAGGTCTGAGCGCTGGCAATCTCGGGACCAGTGAGCCGCGCCCCGCGCTCAATCTCCTGCACCACGGTGCTCTTGATCTGCGGGCGATGCTGCGGAAGCTTGGAACCGTGGGCGATGTAGAAGCTGAGCGCCCGTAGTGTCTTGAACGCTTCATCCGCGCCGGAAAAATCCGGAGCGACATCGTCTACAATGCAGCCGAGGCCTTCGAACTGCCGTCGACTCTCCTCAAACACCCTGCGCACGCGAGGGTCGAACGGCAAGCCCGCGAAAGCGCCGCACCACGCGATTCGCAGTCCCTTTGAGTCGCGCTCGAGCGGTCCGACAAATCGCGTCCCGGATTCATGGATCGATAACGGCGACCGCGGATCCGGCCCGGCAATCGCTGATAACAGGAGCGCGGCATCTTCGACTGTGCGGGCCATCGGGCCGAGCACACTGAGGTGACTCCAGGCGTCGATCGTAGGGACACGCGGCACGCGTCCGGGCGAAGTTCGGAAGCCGACTACCGAGCAGAAACTGGCCGGGTTGCGCAAGGAGCCGCCCATGTCGCTGCCGTCCGCGATCGGGAGCATGCCGGTCGCGAGCGCTACCGCTGCGCCACCGCTGCTGCCGCCGCAAGTCTTGGAAAGATCCCAGGGATTTCGCGTCGCGCCGAATACCGGATTGAAGGTCTGTGAACCTGCGCCGAACTCAGGCGTGTTGGTTTTGCCGATAGTGATTGCGCCGGCATTTTGAATTCGGTCGATCAGCAGCGTATTGAAGTCCGGCACGTAGTCTTTGAAGATGGGCGAGCCGAACGTCGTGCGGATGCCTTTGGTCTCGTTGAGGTCCTTGTGGGCGATTGGAAGGCCGTGCAGCGGGCCGGCGAATCGGCCTTGCGCCGCCTCTTCGTCTAACTGGCGAGCACGCTCGCGAGCCTGCTCGGGAACCAGAGTCACAATCGCGTTCACTCGTGGATTGACGTCTTCGATTTGCTGAAGGTGTGCATCCAGCACCTCGCGCGCAGAAATCTCTTTGCGCCGCATACGGCGGACGAGTTCGGTTGCGGTCATGAAGCAGATCATTGTCTTAGAATATTAAGCTATTCAGCATGCGGGGCGTTCAGCCGGGAAGCGACCACGATCTTCATGTCGGAAATTACGATGGTTGCCGGGCTATAAGCCGGTTTCTGTACCCTTGCGGGCAATAGTCATTCATCTCGACCGGATATTACTATCCGGCTCTAGCGACCTACCCGGAAGTTCATTGGAGCGGGCCGCTCCTCCTCCCCTATTTGGTCTTGCTCCGCGTGGGGTTTACCATGCCGGACGAATTACTTCGCCCGCGGTGCGCTCTTACCGCACCTTTTCACCCTTACCGAATCGCTGACGCGACCGGCGGTATATTCTCTGTGGCACTTTCCGTTGAAACCGCTTGAACGGTTCCCCCCGGCCGTTAGCCGGCACGCTGCCCTGTGGAGACCGGACTTTCCTCCCGTCCCTCGCGGAACGAGCGACTATCCACCCGGCAATCCATCTGATACCAGTGTCTCATGGAGGTGCAAGATTTCCGTTGTCCTTTTTCCGTTATTGAACCGCGGCTGCTGCGCAGCCGGACAGACCACACAAGACGATGGTCTGTCCTACGGCGGCCGACTGTGTTATCGGAGGCGGCGGATTTTTATGTCTTTGAACCAGGCTTCGGTGCCGTGGTTTTGCAGGCTGATGGGGGTGTCGCGCTGGATGGGGGTGGATGCATCCTCGCCCTTTTTGCGCAACCCGCCAAAGACTTTTTGGGCCTCGGGTCCTTTGAGGTCGAATTCGACTACCCGGACGCCGTTCAGCCAGTGCTCGACGTAGTCGCCATTGACGATGATGCGCGAGTGATTGAATTTGCCTATCGCCGGCGTCGTCGGCGGCTGTGGCGCGATGGCTGAATAGAGTGACGCTGCTGACCGGGCGGGTTCGACTGCATCAGGGCCGTGATTGTCGGCCAGTTGATATTCGAGACCTCGGGCGCGAGCCTGACGGCCCAGTGCATTGTTCCACTCGTCGATGTGCTGCAGGAGATATTTGACGCCGGAGTTGCCGTTCTGGAGGACCTTCCAGTCGAATTGCAGGTCAAACGAGCGGAAGCTTTCCACGGTGCGGATATCCTGCGCTCCTCCCAGCCGGACAACTGTTTTGAGGCAGCCGTCGTCCACTGTCCAGGAGTTGGGCGGGAAGGGTTTGCCGGTCACTTCGACCCAACCCTCCGAAGATTTGCCGTCGAAGAGTGGATGCCAGTCGTCGGCCGCAAGTAGCTGGGAGATGCTCAGGATGAGGAGGATGAATCGCATGTTATTGCACCGGCGTGCCGTACGGCACCAGCGTTTTCACCCGCTCAGTCGAATCCACTTGCGTGATTTTCCAGACGCCGGACTGCTTTTCGAGATACATGAGTTGGGCCTCGTTACGATCCTGGTACACATACTCGACACGCACCTTTACCTGAGTGTCGGTGAGTTGCTGCGGCTCCGAGATGGCAATACCTTTGATGGCTGCGTTGGAATCTTTGAGATACTGCGCGAACTTCGGTTCGGTCGTCTCGCTGATCGACTGCTGCAGAGCGGGCGTCATCTGTCCGGAATAATTGGCGAGATAAGCCTTCACGTCGCCGGCCCGGGCCGCGTCGAGCATGGCGTAAATGGCATCCTGCGGCGTGGGATCGGGTTTGGGCTGCGGTTTGAGCGAGACCTGGGAAAGCTGATCGCTGACCGCTGAAACGCGCCAGCCATTCTTTTGTCCCAGGACGACCGCAAACGCGCCGAGGAGCACAACGACTGTGACGACCGCTGCTTTTCGCTCCTTGCTCATGGGTCACGGCTTCCTGGGGGGCGCGGCGGGCGCGGGATCCCCCTTGCGCAGAATGGTCAGATCAAGATTGCCGTCCGGATCGACGATCATCTTCCTGATCTTGGGCATGATCTGCTCCATGGTCTCAATGTACAGGCGGTGGCCGGTGACCGCGGATGCTTTGGCGTATTCGGCTTCCATCTGGTCGAAGCGCGCGGCATCGCCGGCCGCGTCGTTGACCTTCGACAATTTGTAGGCGTCGGCCGAGTCGTGCAATTGTTGGGCTTCGCCGCGAGCGCGGGGGATCAGGTCGTTGGCATAGCCCTCCGCTTCATTCACGATGCGCGTGGTATCGGCGCGGGCGTTGGTCACATCGCGAAATGCGTCGGCGGCCTCGGCGGGCGGGGTCACATTCTCGATGTTGACCGTCGAGAGAATCACACCAGCATGGTAATCGTTGATACGCTTCTGAGCAGCGGCGCGCGTCTCGTCCTGGATGGCGACCTTCTGGGTAGTCAGCACGTCGTCGACGCCGCTATGCGCAATGCGGCGCGCGAGTTCGGCTTCCACGGCCGCGCCGATCGACTTGGAAACATCCTGGGTGCGGAACAGATAGTCCGCCGGGACACCAACCGAATACTGCACGATCACGCGCATATTGATGATGTTCTGATCGCCGGTGATGAATTGCGAAGCGAGCGGATTGCTGCGGCCCAGTACACTATCCGGAATGTCGCCGCCGATCACCAGGCGCTGCAGTTGTTGGACCTTCAGCTTGGTGACGCTGTCGATCGGCCATGGCATTGCATAGTGAATGCCGGGCAACACGCGCGGCTCCGTAACAGCACCGAAACGGGTGACGACGGCCTGCTGATCCGGCGCCACCAGAAAGATTCCCGACAGTACCCACAGCGCGAGCAACCCAAGGATGATGCGACGGCGCGACCAGTAGGGTTCCTGGATGCCGGGCTCCGATGGAAGTTCCCGCTCGGGCACCAGAGCCGGCGGATTCAGCAAAGAACTCATCGCACTCCCGCTTCACCCTGGGTCAGCACGCGGAGTAACTCCGAGTCGGAACTAAGAATCGCGGTGGTCTTGTCGTCCAGGATCTTCTTATATGATTCGAGCGTGCGGAGCAATTTGTAGAATCGGGGATTACGGGAGTAAGCCGCGCTATAGATACGCGTCGATTCCGCATCGCCTTCGCCGCGTACCTTTTCAGCTTCTTTGTAAGCGACCGAGAGAATCTCTTCCTTCTGTTTGTCGGCATCGGCTCGAATGCTCAGCGCCTGCTCTTCACCTTCCGCACGATACTGCCGGGCGATGCGCTCGCGTTCCGCGCGCATACGGGCGTAAACACTCTGCTTGTTCTGCTCGGGAAGATTGAGACGCTTGATACGCACGTCGAGCACTTCGATTCCGTACTGCGCGAGCGCCGCACGATCGGTGAGATCGGTTAGATTATCGAGCATCTCGCCGGCTTTAATCTTGTCTGCCGCAGGCGAAACGATGGATTCCAGATCGTGCGTGCCGAGAGCGGCTGACAGGCCGGACCAGATGATGTCGTGCAGACGCATCTCCGCGGCGATCGGGTCGCCGACAGTCTGTACGAAGCGCTCCGGATTCTGGATCCGCCACGCGACGTAATTCTCGATCACGACGTTCTTCTTGTCCCGGGTCAGGAACTCCGAAGGGCGCGGATTGTAGATGCGCAGCCGCTTGTCGAAGTAAAGGTTGGTCTGGAAGAACCACTTCATATGCAGACCCGCGTCAGTGATGGTGCGGACCGGACGGCCGAACTGCGTGACCAGCACAAAATCGGTTTCGCGAACAGAAAAGAAGGTGAGATAGATGAGCAGGAGCGCCGCGATTGCGCCGGCTGCCGGGTAGTATTTTTTGTATTTATCGGGAATCATGGAATTACTCATCGGGATTCATCCTGGGAGCCGGCACTAAAGGTGCTGCCATGGGGCCGCTCAACTCCACTCCATCGTCCAGGAGAAAGAGGTGCCTGCGTCCTTTGCTCTTGTCGAGGATCAGTTTCTTCTTGCCCGGCAGCACCTGGTCGATGGCGTCGAAATAGAGGCGCGTGTCGTTGGGGCCGGGAGCGCCACGATACGAAAGCTCGCGTAGATCGAAGCGATCGGCGTCACCTTGCGCGCGATTCACACGGCCCAGCGTGAAAGCCGCGGCGTTTTGCAATTGAGCCTTGGCATTGCCGTGCGCGAGGGCTACCTGCTCGTTGCGATAACCCTCGGCTTCGTTGATCAGCCGGTTCTTCTCTTCATAAGCGCCGGACACTTCGCGAAAGGCGTCGACTACTTCGAGTGAGGGATGCACGTCCTGCAGCTTCACCTGCAGGATCTCGATGCCTGCCTGGTAGCGATCCATCCGAGACTGCAGCAGCTTCTTAGCGCGCTGTTCTATCGCGCGCCGTCCCGTGGTGAGCAGATCATCGAGGGGCGTTTCAGTGGTGAGCATCTGCATCACCGATTCGGCGGCTGCGCGAATGGTGGTGTCGCCGTCCAATTGCCGGAAGATGAAATCGTCGGGATGCGAAATGCTGTAATGCACCGTGGCATTGAGCTCGATCATATTCTGATCGCCGGTCAGCATGAGCGCTTCTTCGGGCATGCGCTGGAAGCGGCCGGAGCGATGCTGAGCGTTCCACTCGTAGGCGGCGGGTTCGCTATCGGGCGACGCGGAGATAGAGCGATAGCCGATCTCGACTACGCGCACACGCTTGGCCTGAATTCGTATCAGTTGATCGATCGGCCAGGGGAACTTCACGTGCAGCCCGGGTTCGTCGTAGGGCAATACTTTCTCGCCGAACCGCACAATCACCCCGGTCTCCTCGGGCCGCAACGTATAAAAAGAACTCCAGACCAGGAGCGCGGCGGCCACGTAAAGCGCCGGGCGGACCAGACGGCGGCGGTTGTCGATGAGCCAGTTGAGCCCGGATGCGAAATCCAGCGCGCTGAAATCGATCTTCTCGGTGACGTGATGGAGCCGCTCCCAGGCTTGCGGGATCTGGGTACGCGCCCAGAGACGCGAGAAGCGTGTCTCCCGTGGAGTCAGCCCGCCGCGCTCCACGTGGAGCAGGCGGAGCGAGTTCATCATGACAAAGAACGACGAGAGCTGATGGGTAAAAGCCGCGCCCACCGGCGTCAGTTTACCGGTCGCGCATAAGACGACGGCGATGGCGTTGACAGCGCCCGCAAAGAGAAAGATGTTCTGCCACGCAGTCCGGACGGCGTTGCGGCTGACTTCGAAAAGCTTGGGCAGACGTTCCAGCGAGTGCGGCAGGTAAACGACGTCGGCAGCCTCGGCAGTGATGTCGCTCGCGCCTGCTACGGCGATGCCGACGGTCGCCGCGGCCAACGCCGGCGCATCGTTGATGCCGTCGCCGATCATGGCGACGTAGCGTCCCTGCGACTGCAACTGGCGGATGCGATCGAGCTTCTGCTCGGGCAGCAATTCGGCTTCGACTTCGGGGATCGAGGCTTCGCGCGCGATGACTTCGGCGGCACGCCGGCGGTCGCCGGTGAGCATGATCCGGTGCTTGATTTCAAGCCGGTCGAGACCCTCGGAGGCTTCGATGACGCCCGCACGCAAACGGTCGCGCAGCAGAATGCCTCCGGCCAGACGGTCGCCATCGGAGACGAGGATGGCGGTCGCGCCCAGGCGGTCGGCGGTATCGAGCACGGCCTGGACGCCTGCGACACCGGCGTCGGCAAGGTAACTCGCATTGCCGGCGCGGATTCTGCGGCCTGCCAGGTAGCATTCGACTCCGCGGCCGGGAACGACATGCGCATCCAAGGGGTCGTAGGTTGGGACCAGGCGGCGTGAAGCTTCTTCGACTATGACCTGGGCAAGCGGATGGTCGGAGGACTTCTCAGCCGCTGCGGCTATGGCCAACAATTCCGTTTCATCGCGATCCAGCGCTACGATGCTCACGATCTCAAACTTGCCTTCGGTGATCGTGCCGGTCTTATCGAAGACCGCCGTGTCGATCTTGGCGGCCAGTTGCATGATGCTCGCGCCGCGTACCAGGATGCCTCGACGGGCCAAACCCCCGATCGCTGCGACCATCGCAGTCGGCGTAGCGAGAATCAGCGCGCAAGGGCAGGCGACAATCAGGACGGCGACAGTGCGCAGCCAGTCTCGCGTGAAGTAGAAAGTCAGCGCCGCGGAGAGCAGCAATGCGGGTAGAAAATATTTGGCTGCGCGATCCGCCAGACGCTCGACCGGCGCGCGCTTCTCCTGGGCTTCCTCGACCAGTTTGACGACGCGTGCGAGGGTGGTTTCGTCGCCGGCCTTGGTCACGCGAATGCGCAGAAGTCCGTTGCCGTTGAGCGTGCCCGAGAAGACCTCGTCGCCGATCTGTTTATCGCGCGGCAGCGGTTCGCCGGTGATAGAGCTTTCGTTGATCGACGAGGCGCCCTGGTCGATGATTCCGTCGGCGGGGATACGCTCGCCTGCGCGGACGATGATGATGTCCGAGGGAGTCAGCGATGCGGCGTCAACTTCTTCCTCGCGCCCGTCGCGCAAGACGCGTGCAAGACGCGGAATCTGCTCAATGAATTTCTGGATTGCGGCAGCGGTTCGGCCGGCCGCGTAGGACTCCAGTCCCTCGCCGACGAGCACGATGAACATGGCCTCCGCCGCGGCCATGTATTCGCCGACCGATAGCGCCGCGATGACCGCGATGCACAGGGCGAGGTCGGCGGAGATCTCCTTTTCAAGGAGCGCAGAGATGGAGTTGTAAAACGTCTTGTAGCCGGCGAGCAGCGTGATGAAGACAGCAGTGTCGATGCCGAGAAACGTCTTGAAGACGCCCGTCAGATTCAACGCCAGCAGTATGCCTACGAAGGCTGCAAAGCCGTAATATCGAATTCGTTCCTGGCGTTCCTGATCCATGGGAGGTCTAGGTTGAAAGCTTAGAATTATATGCTATTTGGGCTGTGCAGGTAGCGGTGGAGCCGATTCTTGCCGGCCAAGGGGTCGAAGGAGGACTGACGATCGCGGCGGAAAAAGTTACTTCCGAAAACATTGATTCCGTGGCCACGCACGGAGGTGACGACACCTCATAATACATCAAAGCCGGGGCTTGAAAAACATTGGGCCGCGAATGCACGCGGACACGCGGATGGGGAGATCGGGGGCAGAATTGTCTCTGCAAGTAGCTGATAACACTGTTGTTATTGGAGATCGGGTTCGTTTGGTCATCTAGCATTTCTCGCGACGGCGCAACTGGTTGTGAAGCGGTGATTCTTTTGATAATTCCATCCTACTTATAGCTTACGGGGGCTGAGGCGGGGAGGAGGAGGTAAGTCATTTCGGTTCATCGGGAAGGTGTTGTGACCGAAAAGAGTGGAATGTGCGCGGATCAATTTCTGCTTACTGAGGCCCTTCCACCAGCTTGGGCAGGGACCTGACCAGCGACGCCAGTTCATCATGCTTCGCCTGCTGCCACGCTATATTCAGGACAAAATGATCCGTGTAGAACTGGGCGTTGTTACGTTCCGGCCGCCATCTTTGGACCAGGTCGAGCCCCTGCGTATTCGACCGTACGGCGTATACATCTATGACTGCCACCGCGCCGTCGGCTGCGCGATATTCCGCTTCCCAACCCCGCTCAATCCCGCTTTCGCGAATGGCACGCGGAAACTGAGATACGCCAATCGGGTGCACGGCCAATCTGGTCCACGCAGGCGCGATGCTCTCCGGAAATACCGGCTCTTTCGGGCCCCGGCTACATCCCAACAAGATTACGGCTACCGCTAGCACCGTCCGCATCAATTGCCTGTTGTCGACCGCGCCTGGACCTGCCAGCATTTCCCGGCCGAGAAGCTCGATTTCGAGTCCTACCAATCTCCATTATGACGCCTCCAGCGGCGGCGACCGTCACCTGCAATTCGCGTTAAAGTTAGTTTGGTAACGGACCGACCAAAGTCTGTCACACAAGGATTCATGCGAACTCTCATTCTGGCTTTCATGGCTGCAGGCGTCCTCAGCGACCCTGGGGGTCTTCGCGCCAAGATTCAGGAGACCCTCCACGTCCCCAACCCCCTCCCGGCGCTGGACACCGAAAACCACGGCAGCTTTGAAGTAGAGCCCGGCATTGTAGCCGATCGCGTTACTTACGACACGCAGCTCAACATGCGTGTGCCGGCGATCGTCTACCATCGGGCCAATACTTCGATCAAGCGTCCGGCCATCATCATCGTAAACGGACATGGCGGCGATAAATACACGTGGTATGCGTTCTACGCGGGCGTGCTCTACGCGCGCGCCGGAGCTGTCGTTCTCACCTACGATCCCATCGGGGAAGGCGAGCGCAATTCACAGCACAGTTCCGGAACCCGGGCGCACGACAAATATGTGCCGCCCGACGAGAACGGCCGCTGGATGGGAGGCCTCATGATGACCGACATCCGCCAGGCGACGAGTTACCTGATCCTGCGCCACGATGTGGATCCCAGCCGCATTGCCGTGACCGGATACTCGATGGGATCCTTTGTGGTGTCCTTCGCCTGCGCGGTGGAGACGCGTTTGCATGCCTGCGCTCCCGTGGCGGGCGCTGTGCTCGACGGCCCCGGTGAAACCCTGGACTCCAGCAGTAAGAAGATGTGCCAGGCCATCCCTTATCAATCGCTCCAGTTCCTTGGCGACCGCGGCGCGGTGTTGTTCGCGCTCAGCGCGCAGCACGCAGCCGTGCTCATCCACAACGGCAGCGCGGATGAAGTAGTCAAGATTCCAACGCACGGCGATGCGTTCTTCCGCGACATGCGCGACCGCGCAACTAAGCTGCTCGGGCCCGATGCTAAAAAGGCGTTTGAGTATAGCTTCACTCCGGAAGGCGGGCATCGTCCCTATTTTGTGACTCGTCCCGTCGGCGAATGGTTGAATCGACAGCTGAGTTTCCCGGACTGGAACGCGATTTCGCGCGACGAGACGCACATCAGCGAATGGGCCGCAAAGAATAATGTCCCGATGGACAAGACGTACGCCGACGAGCATCGGGAAGGCGGCACCATGGCCCTGGGCAACAACATTCCCTATATTCCGCACGACAAATTGAACGTGCTCACTGAATCCGCATGGCAAACACAAAAAGAAAAGTTCGTTTTAGAATCCTGGCTCGCTCGTGTGCGGCAGGCCTCGTCGTCGCATGCCTCTGGTGTGCAGTAGCTAACGCCGCAGTTCGCGACGTGACTGAATGCGGCGCGCTTCGCAGCCTGGCAGACCACAAAAATGACGGTCCGCCCTACGGGGGCCTTTGAAGCGCGGCGTGCTACTGCAGCCAGGATTGGCTGCCCGACGGTTAATTTTGCAACTGCCTCCGAAATCTGTCACACGAGTCAGGAGCCCGCGCGATAATTGATCGAATGCTTCAGCGTGCCGCGCAATGGCGCATGCTCGCCATAGCCGGCGGACTAGCCTTGCTCATCCTCTATCTCTACGGCCTGGACCGCATGGGACTCTACAGCGCCGATGAGCCTCGTTACGCCTCTATCGGACGTGAGATGGCGTCCCGCGGGGACTACATCACACCGCGCCTGTGGGGCCAAGGATGGTACGAGAAGCCTGCGTTGCTGTACTGGATGATCGCGGCCGGATTTCGAGCGGGACTCTCGAACGGTCTTGCGCCGCGCTTGCCTGTGGCGCTGCTCAGTGTCGCCTTTCTAATCGCGTTCTTCTGGATCCTCCGGCGGGAGTTCGGAGTTGTCGCGGCCGCGTGCTCCACGATGATCCTGGCGACCTCGGGCATGTGGGTTGCGTATAGCGGATTAGCCGTCACCGACATTCCGATGTCCGCGATGTTCGGTTTGGCGCTGCTGTTCACTTTGCCATGGCTGCGGACAGGAGATAGCCGCTGGCTGAGTGGCGCGGCTGTAGCGCTTGGCTTTGCGTTCCTCGCGAAAAGCGGCCCGCCTCTGGTGCTCGCTCTTCCCGTGCTCTGGTTCGGACGTAACCGTTGGCGCGACCTCTTTCGTGCCAGGCCGGTGTTGCTCTTCCTGCTCATCGCAGCGCCGTGGTATGTCGCCTGCTATCTGCGCAATGGAGCCATCTTTCTGCAAACGCTTTTCATCCAACAGCAATTCCAACGATTTATTTCCCCCAGCTTGCAGCACGTCCAGCCATGGTGGTTCTATTTCACGTGGCTCCCCGTCGCATTGTTCCCGTGGACTCCGGTGCCGGTGCTGCTCGTCCGCCGCAATCTGTATTCGGATATGCGCATTCGATTCCTTATGGTTGTGGTGATCTGGGGTTTCATCTTTTTCTCCAAATCGCCGAACAAGCTTCCGGGGTACATGCTTCCTCTATTGCCGCCAATCGCGGTCGCCGCCGGCGTCGCCTTGGAAAAGGCGCAGACCGCTGGCCGCGTGGTTGTCGGACTTTCCGCACTTGCCTGTTGCGCATTTCCTGCTCTTATGAGAATGCTTCCGGTTTGGATGAGCAAAGATCCCCACGCCATCGCGCCTGCGGCGGTGTGGCCGGGCCTTGCCGCGCTGCTCGTCGCCGCGATTGTTCTCTTCATCCCAAATCGTCCGTTATCCGTGTCGCTGGTGGCGCTCGTAGCCGCCACGGGTTATCTCTGGATTAAGATCGAGACTTTCCCCGCTATCGATGCCGTTGCTACGGCACGTCCGGTGGCCCGGCAAATCCGATCGGCGGGTGTTCCGGTTTGCGTGAAGCAAGATGTGCCGCGCGATTGGCGCTACGGGTTGAATTACTATACCGAAACGCCTTTACCTGATTGCGGAAACGATCGAACGCCACAGGCATTCGTATATTATCGTGGCCACCGGTTACTGGCCGAATTGCCTCGCCAGTGAAGAGCATGCGAGGCGACCCGGGCGCGCTTGCGGACGAGGGCGTCCGCCCCACATTCTTGGCACGATACTCTGTTCTTTATGCACTATCGCGAGTTAGGACGGACTGGTTGGAAAGTTTCAGACATCAGTTTTGGCGGCTGGGCCATCGGTGGAGCTTGGGGCAATGTCAGCGACACCGAATCTCTAGCCGCGCTGAATAAGGCCATCGACTCGGGCGTGAATTTGCTCGACACCGCCGATGTTTATGGCATGGGGCGCAGCGAACGCCTCATCGCGCAGTTGAAACGAGAGCGCAAAGAAGAAATCGTAGTCGCTACCAAGGCCGGACGCCGCCTGGCTCCGCATACCGCCGACGGTTACACCGCTTCGAATCTGGCAGGATTCATCGAGGACAGCCTGCGCAACCTATCCACCGATTGCCTGGATTTGGTCCAACTGCACTGCCCCCCGACCGATGTTTATTATCGTCCGGAGGTGTTCGCTGCGCTCGACGACCTGGTAAGAGCGGGTAAAATCCGCTATTACGGCGTGAGCGTGGAGCGCGTGGAAGAAGCTTTGAAGGCGATTGAGTTTCCCAACATCCAGACGGTGCAGATCATCTTCAACTGCTTTCGTCCGCGGCCTGCCGAAGTACTTTTCCCCCAGGCAAAACTGCGCAAGGTCGGCATCCTGGCACGGGTGCCCCTCGCCAGCGGAATGCTGACCGGCAAACTCTCACGCACCTCGCAGTTCGCGGAGAACGATCATCGCAACTTCAATCGCCACGGGGAGAAGTTTGATGTCGGTGAGACATTTTCCGGCGTCGACTATGACACCGCGCTCGAAGCCGTCGAAGAGATGCGCAAACTGGCGCCCGCCGGCATCAGCCTGTCACAATTGGCGCTACGCTGGGTCCTGATGTTCGACGCGGTCACCTGCGCCATCCCCGGAGGTAAGCGCCCGGAGCAAGTCGCGGAGAATTGTGCAGCGTCCGAATTGCCGGACCTTCCGGCTGATACTATGGAGACCATCCGCAGAATCTACGACTCCCGGATTCGCGGTCTGGTACACGCAAGGTGGTAATGACATGAGACAACCGGTCGCGCTCGTCGCCTGCGCTATGCTTCTCCGAGCGGCAACTCCTCCGTTACAAGCACCCGTATCCGTGCCGGCCCCTACCGTCGCGGGGTTGAATGCGACGGTACTCGCCAAAATTCGCCCGCGCATGCAGGCGTTCGTGGATCAAGGGACCGCGGCTGGATTCGTGACGCTGGTGGCCCGTCACGGACGAGTCGCCAGCCTGGAGGCGGTGGGCTGGCAGGATCGCGACACGCGCACGCCCATGCGCACCACCACACTCTTCCAGATTATGTCGATGACCAAGCCGATCACCTGCGCCGCCGTCATGACGCTGGTCGACGATGGACTCCTCTCGATCAATGATCCGGTGGAAAAATATCTCCCCGAATTCAAGGGACAAAAGCTGAAAACGGACGCCGCGCCGGTGCATCCCGTCACCCTTCGGGACTTGATGACGCACACTTCCGGCGTTCCCGCGGGATCTTCCAAAGGATTTGAACGGAAGACACACACTCTGGCGGAAGTGGTCGCGGATGCGGCGCAACAACCGCTCGAGTTCGAACCGGGAGCGAAGTGGAGTTACAGCAATAACGGCATTGCTACGCTGGGCCGCATTCTGGAAGTTGTCTACGGAAAGCCATTCGAGCAGGTGGTCGACGAAAAGATATTCAAGCCGCTGGGCATGCGCGACACTTCATTCTGGATTCCGCAAGAGAAGATCAGCCGGCTGGCTACGGTCTACACGGACGACCACGGGACCCTCAAACCTGCCGATGCCGACGCGTTGCGCAAGGGCTGGAAATACCCCATGCCCGAAGGCGGAATTTACAGCACGGCTTCCGACCTGGTCCGGTTCTACCAAATGATGCTCAACAAGGGTAACTTCGGCGCCCACCGCGTACTCTCGCCAGCGGCTGTCGAACTAATGACTACAGTGCAAACGGGCGACCTTAAAGCCGGGTTCGCCCCCGGCGTCGGCTATGGACTCGGTTGGGGAATCGTGAAGGACGCCAATGGTATGTTTCGTTACAACTCGATTGGCACTTACAGCCACGGCGGTGCTTATCGCACTTATGCGTTTGTCGATCCCAAGCGCGACCTGATCGGTATTATCCTGTATCAGCGGACCAATGGCGGGGGCGATCTTGCCGATGAACAAACGGCGTTCATTCAGTTAGCCAACGCCGCTATTGAGTAACTCCCGCGGGCTCCATACCGTAGACAAGGTTCTTGAAGGCTGCTCCGCAGCCGGACAGACCACACAAATCGATGGTCTGTCCTACGGGAATTTTGCCAACAGTACTTCCATAACTTTCTAATTAGTTCGATCTATCATCTTGCAGTACCAATAGACCGCTTGGTACTCTCTGCTTGCAGTTCGCTACTTAGATCAAATACGCAAGTTATGGGGATCTTCGAGATGACAGTTACAAAAAGCCTGTTTCTGTTTTGCGCTCTTGGCGCTTTCTGCGGAAGCTGCTTATCCCAGACCTACCTGAGCGTCAATTTTGAGCAACTTCCCGCGCCTTCCGGCTGTATCCGCAACACCATAACACCCACCGCCAGTCCCGCAATTCCGGCTCTCAAACAACCGGGGGCGACATTTTCCGGCGGACAGGTCCTGAGCTATGCCGACCCCGGGCAGACGACCAACAACGTCTATGCAACGGTCAACACCTGCGCGGGCGTCCAGCCGACCATCACCATCACGTTCGACGGACCGGTCTCGGGCCTCAGCATGGTGGCGGGAGACAATTGGAATTCCAGTGAATCGCTGCAAGTGGTGGATGACGCCGGAGGCAATCAGATTATCCCGTTGAGCTCGTACAGTGTCTACGGTACGACCATCCAATTTACCAACGGCAACATTCACCAGGTTACCCTCACTGTCACCAGCCCCGCATGGACTCAAGCCGGGCCCGCAGGCTTCTACATCGATAACATTTCGTGCTATCTCGACGAGCCGCTCTATTTTATCGATCCGGTCCCCAGCCTGATATCCGGGACGGGAGTTGTGGCCGATCCCGAATCTCTGGCAACGCTGGGAACGATGGTCAGGGGCGTCGCCGCGGACGGTGTTGCGCGCGTGTTGCTGGTTGCGAGAACGAGCACTGTCGGCGACGTTGTGACGTTTAGCGTAGTCAATGACAGGAACGGGCAAAGCAATTCTCCCCAGCAGGATGGAGGTGTTACCGCAATCGACGGTTCGTCCAACGGGAAAGCGCAGTCGATCCGGATAACATCGCAGGACAGTTCGAACGGTCCCATGGCTTTCGCGCTTTACTATCCACCCCCGGATTTTTCCCGCGGTTCGCAGGACGATTCATTGGGAAGCCGTACGGTTGGCATCCAGGCAAACCCGTCGGGTCCGAATACACCTGCCGTCACCAAGTCGCTGATTATCGTGCGCCCACCGGTAGTCCTGGTGCATGATCTCTGGGGAGACCCGACGGACTGGAATACATTTACTCCTTTGATTAATGATTCGCGTTTCTTTATTCGCCGTGCCTCTTATAACGGCGTGCTGAGTAACGGGATCACAGCGAGTCTCCCGACCTTTCAGACCGCCAATATCGCGCTGGCGAAGGAGAATTCTTTAGGGTTGGCCTATAACGCTCCTCTTCTTCTTAACGAGATTGCACAATTTGTGAACGAGTTCCGCGCGACTCAGAACGTCGCCGCGACACAGGCCGACGTGGTGGTTCACGGTATGGGCGGAACCCTTGCTCGCGCGTTGGTCCAACTCGAAAACTATGATGCGCCCGAGTCATTCGGACAGGGCAGCGTGAATAAGCTGATCACCATCGGAACTCCGCATCTCGGTACTCCTTTCGCCACCGCGCTTCTGCGCAACGAAAATGCATGTTTCAGGGAAATCCTGGCAGACGCAGGCAGTTTCTCGTTCGCTAGCGCAACGGTGAACGGAAGCAGCGTGTCCGGAGGCGTCGGCGATCTTGAAGGGAATGGCTTCGGTGGAGGGCTCAGTCCCGCGCTCGCCCGGATTCAGCAGTCAGGAGGCGACAACGCTGCAACGGCCCTGATCGCCGGTGTGGTGAACAATTCCAACACCGACGGTTTAGACAAGACAGGAGGCGTCGCGCAGTTCATCCGGAGGTTATGTTCCGCAAGTCCCCTCGCGTCCAGCCTCACCTCATTCGGATGGGCTGGTGTGTTTGGGGATTCGAGCGACGCCATGGTCTCCAGTTTCAGCCAACTGGCGGGCCAACGGTTTTCGCAGTCCGGTTCAACATTCTCCGGGTTCGTTCATTCCGCTGGATTGGAGCACCTTGGGTTTAGCCCGCCCGGTGAACTGGACGCAGGAACGACAGTGACTACCACAGTCATCAATCTCCTGAATTCTCAAGTGCAGAGCGGGGCTTTTCAGCCGCTTCCGTAGTGGGCGAGGATAACACAAAATGACGATTCGAACTTCACAGCACTGCCACCTGATCCCGGTAGTCCGGATGATGGCTTACTTGTCCCTCGCGGTTGCGCAATTGACCGCTGCGCCGAGTCTTACTATTACCGCGCCGGCCGACGGCAGTTCTGCCGCTCCCGGACAGACACTCGCGGTAACGGTGACGACTTCCGGATCCTTCACTCAAGTAGTTCTGGTAGGAGAAGGCCCGATAGGTTATAGCAGCATCATCACGGCGTCACCTTATCAGTTTTCCCTTCCGATCCCCGCTAACATTTCCCCAGGACGTTATTCACTGACGGCACTGGGGGTGTCTGCGACCGGGAATGCGACTTCGGCTGCCATTACTATTTCCGTAGAGCGCCCGGATGCGCCGGTTCAGATCGATGTGGCTCCAACGATCTTGTATCTACCTGTCGGAGCACGCGTGCCTCTGCGTGTGGTCGGCACCTATGCGGACGGAACGCAGTTAGACATCACTCATTCTGTCAGCACCACGTTCTCCTCCACCTCTGCAAGCGCGGCTACTGTGGACACCCAGGGATACGTGACGGCGGTGGGAGCGACTACGGGACAAGAACCTCCGCACATTGTGGTAAATAGCTCGCTCAGCATTCCGGTGGTGGTCCCGCCGGAACTCTCGGTGGCGCCGCAATGGCCGGTCCTGTACGCTTCACAGCGCGAGCAATTCTCCGCGGTTCAGCCTGGTATGGCCGCCGTTCCGGTGAACTGGACGATCAATCCACAAGTAGGTTCGATCAGCAATTCGGGGGTTTATACCGCACCCGGCAAGATTACCACCCAGCAAGCCGTCACCATTACTGCGACATTGCGTAGTGACTCCACTAAATCCGCCTCATCGGGTGTGGCCCTCTACCCTCCGGTCGCGGTTGCCATCTCTCCAGGCACGCCGGTGACACTGACGGCCGGCCAGACGCTGCGCTTTTCCCAAACTGTCTATAATTCCCTGGATAATAATGTAACCTGGTCGATTTCGCCTAAAAATGCCGGAAGCATTGACGACAGCGGGCTATATGCTACTCCCGCTACGCTCAAAACCCAGGGAACAGTGGTGGTCACCGCAACCTCGATTGCGGATTCGACTAAGAGCGCATCCACGACAGTTACCATTCAGCCCTGATAAAGAGTGCCGGTTGGGCATACAATCTATAGCAAAGATGAGTGTTTGCCCTGACCGAAACTTGCATCAAAGAGGAGAATGGTTTTGACCTTCACAACAATTCGCATCGCCGGTTGTCTGGCCTGGTCTATGACAGTTCTGCTGGCCCAGGAGGCGCCGCGTACGCCGCAGCAGCCAAGCGTCAAGTCTCCCGAAGTCCTACCGGACAAGCGGGTCGTTTTCCGGATCTACGCTCCCAAGGCGAGCGAGGTCTCGCTCACCGGAGACTGGATCTCGCAAGGACGTGGAACGGGAGGGAATCTGGAAAAAGACGAGAATGGCGTCTGGTCGATGACGGTTGGACCGCTCGTGCCGGATTTCTACTCCTACGTTTTTACCGTGGACGGTGTGCGGGTAATCGATCCGAAAAATGTACTGGTCAAGCCTGGGATCGCGTCGTTGGACAGCCTCGTCGAAGTGCCGGGCGATGAGATGGCCTACGAATCCACCCGGGATGTCCCGCATGGTGAGATCCGGACCGTGTGGTACTCGTCGAAAGCGCTCGACACCATGCGGAGCATGCACGTCTACACTCCGCCGGGTTACGAGACAGGGACCAAGAAATATCCGGTGCTTTATCTGCTGCATGGCTCCGGCGACGACGATGCCGGATGGAGCACCATCGGGCGCGCGGGATTCATCCTCGACAATCTTCTCGCCGGAAACCAGGCGGTCCCGATGATTGTGGTGATGCCCAATGGCTCCATGCCGCGCACGCCGGGAGGTAGCGCTGCATCCAGCAGCGATCAGTTCACGGCCGAGTTACTCGATAATGTCATGCCGTATGTCGAGAAGCACTACCGCACGGCGGCTAACAGAGAGAATCGCGCCCTCGCCGGACTCTCTATGGGCGGCGGCCAGACGCTGCGCATCGCGCCGGGGCATCTGGACACCTTCGCTTACATCGGCGTCTTCAGCGCGGGGGTCCGGGTCAATGCAACGGAGCAATTCCAAACCTCTGCGGCTCATTTCTTCGACGATTCCGCGCGCACCAACAAGATGATCAAGCTTTTCTGGATCGGAGTCGGAGAGAAGGACAAGTTGACGAGGGCGAGCGCGGGAAACCTGGCCGAGGTGCTGAAGGCGCATGGAATCACGTACCAGTTCCACGAATCCGAGGGCGGACATACCTGGATCAACTGGCGTCATTATCTCAATGACTACGCGCAGTTACTGTTCCGGTGAGGAAGCCGCCGGCTGCCCCCGCCCGACAGACGACCAACATCGATCGTCTGTCGTACGGGTGTCGTAGACGACGGCTCATTGGTTGACGTGGTCTCCGGCCGACCCAACCGCGGTGAGTTCCGGCTCTGGAACCGGCACCGGTCGATGTGCCGTTCTGGACAGGTGGCGGGAAAGGCGGCGTGCGGTGTATCCGGCTCCGTAGGCAAATCGTAGCAAGGGGCCGAAGCTGGGTGCGGCGGCCGCTCCTACAAAATACAGACCTTCGACAGTCGACTCGAAGAAGCGAGAAAGAACCGGCGCCTGACTGGCCGATCGAATTTGATCCTGCAAACCGCTGCTAAGGAACTTGAGGCGTTGCAGGTCGACCTGGTATCCGGTGCCCGCAATCACGTGATCGGTTTCAATCCACCGCGATTGGCCGCCCAGGGTCCCGACATGAAGACGGACGCGATCCTGTTGAATCTGGACCTCCCGAAGGCTGGTCCCCACATTCAGTTCCACGTGGCCCACCACGGCTTCCTTGGTAAACCAGGCGGGCGCCGGGCCAAGATGACGGCGCACCACTTCCAGGCGAAACGCTTCCGGCATGCGATGAAACAGAAGCGGTGCTTCCACGCAAAGAAGAGATCGCCAGCCAGGGCCGAGCCCTGTCATGGGAGCACGGACGCGATCGAGCCAGGGCCGCGGCAAAGGTCCGGGCGGATTATGAAAGTGAATTACCGGCTTGCGCGCGATGACGCGGACAGTGGCCCCGGCGCCTTTGACCAGCGCAGCTAAATCAAGCGCCGATGCGCCTGCCCCAATGATGGTCACGTCACGCCCTCGAAAGTGGCCAACCGAGTGGTGCTGCGAGCTATGCGTGACGAGTTCCCCGGGCAGGCCGCGCAGCATCGGCGGCAGGTACGCAAAATGACTGATCCCCGCCGCGACGACGACTCTCCTCGAAAGGGCGATTTCACCGTTGTCAAGTTGCAGCCGGAACCCCTGGTTTGAGCGTTCCAGCGAGACCACCACCCTGTCTTCGAGCTCAGGAACGAGTCGTCTTTGGAACTCCAGTCCATACGAGATGAAAGTCTCGAGCCGAACCGGCAAACCAAGATCGGAATAAGGAATGCTTCTCTCCTGGCAAAAGCGCTCCAGGGTCAATGCGGATTCCGGATCGTACAGCGTTGACGCGAAGCCTTCCGACTTCAGACACATGCCCTCCGGCATCTGGTTCATCCAGGTGTGCATGGGACTGCCGAAGATCCGGAAATCAACCTGCAGAGCCCGAAGATGGGCTGCTATGGACAAGCCATAGGGACCAGCTCCAATAATTGCGACTTCCACTTCATTTCTCATCGATCGTTCCTCCTTAGTCATCACGAGGCCTGTCTGGCCGTTCTTTCAATGGGTTTGCGTAACAGCGAGTCGGCGCGCGACCCTTTTTGCACAGAACACTGTTCAAGAATACTCTGGTACATCCGCAGCGTCCGGACCGCCATCGTCCCTGACCGGAACATGGTTTCGGCGCGGTGTCTGGCCGCTTGCCCCAGGCTGGATCGCAACTCGGCATCTTCCATCAAACGGGTAATTGCCCGGGCAAGTGAGCCCGCATCCGAATGTGGAACCGTCAATCCAGTCGCCTGGTCCAGCGACACGAAAGGCACTCCCGAATCGACATTAGTATTAATCACGGGTTTCGCGGCAGCCATGGCTTCCGCCTGGACCAGTCCGAATGCTTCTCTACGATTGGTGGACGCGAGCACAAAAATATCGGCCGCGTGGTACAGATTGCGAAGCTGCTCATCCGAAGGCTCGCCCAAAAAAATCACCCGGCTGGTGAGCCCGAGCGATCTCGTCAGCGCTACGAGTTCGGCCTTAAGGGGACCCTCTCCCGCAATCAGGAGCCTCTCCTGCGTCTCCGCCATAGCCCGGATCAGATACTCAAAGCCCTTGTAGTCGACTAACCGGCCAACGCTGAGGATCAGCCTTTGGCCATATTGCGAGCGAATGTCCGCGACCGCTTTTTCATCGGGCAATCCGAAGTAGGGCTCGGAGATTCCGAAGGGAACGACCCGGCACCGGTCGCTGTAGTCACGTAAAACCGTAGAAGTTTCCAGGTAATGTTCCGACGAAACGATGATCGCCTTGGAGCGTTGGAGCACAGCCCGCGAAACCGGCGCGAAGATATGCCTCAGGGTCCGCTGTTTCACGACATCGCTGTGATAGGTAATCACCAGCGGGCCTTTTTTCCCGCTCATCAGGTAGGCCAGCGCAGCCATGGGATTGGGCCAGTGCAGGTGAATGAGATCGGCGTCGTGCCGGCGGATTTCGGCGATCATCGCCGGGTTGACTGAGGTTGAGGCCACCTGTGCCAGACGAGCGACGCGCGTAACAGGGACACCATCGCAGACTTCCCGCGCCGTACCTGGACCCGTGTTGGAAACGATCACCTCAACATCGACCTCCTCGCGCAAGCGATCGCAGAGCGTCTTGAGGTGGCTCTCCATGCCTCCCCGCTGCGGCGGGTAGAACTTGCCGAGTTGGAGAACCCTGAGGCGCTTTACTGCGTTCGGATTGTCGAAGTTGGCGTTCATTGTTGGTGATGGCTCAGGGCCATCTCTAGTCCTTCTGTCTTTGCAATGACCTCTTGGTACACGCCGGCCACGCGGTCGGCGGTCTCGCGCCAATTGAAGCGCCGCACATTCTCGATGGAGCGGCTTCGCAAGCGATTCCAGAGGGCTGGCTCCTCGCGCCACTGATGCAGCAGCCGGCTGACCGATTCCGTCCACTCAGAAACATCGCCAACCCGGCAATAGACAGCGGCCTGTCCGCCAATTTCCCGCAGCGCCGGAAGATCGCTGGCGACCACGGGACAGCCGTACGCCATGGCTTCCACTACCGGGAGACCAAAGCCCTCGCTTTCGGACGGCTGCAAGAGAAGTGTCGCCCTGCGGTAAACCGCACCCAGGACGGCACGATCCACAAAGGGAAGCTCCACAATCAGTCGCGTTACGCCCAGTTCTCCAGCCAACTCTGCTTGCGGCCCGGTGAGTGGACCGCCCGCGCGAATCAGTCGTACGGCCGGAATTTCCCTGGCGACTCCGGCGAGCACGCGAAGGAGGATGTCAATCCTTTTACGCGGGACCGTGCTGCCGACGCTGAGAAGGATGGGACCCGTGGCAACTGCGCCGAGTAAGCACAGAGCTTCGCGATCCGCATCGCCGCCGGTGTCCGGCTCACATTGAACGCCATTGTGGATCACGCTGCAATGCGAGTTCGGAAGCAGACCGAGACGGTTCGCTTCCTGCCGGACCGCTTCGCTGACGAAGATTACATGTTTAGCCGAGCGTAGGCCATTGAGTATCCGTTGCGTCATGATCTTGAACCAGAGGGGACGCGGGTCTTTCGCGGGCTCCGTCAAACAGCGGAAGGCATCCAGGTCGTGGCACGTCACAACCGTACGGGCGCTCGGGAGGGTCAACGCCAGATGCGCGTAGCTGTGATCGACGATGTGAAAGATATCGTAGCGTTCCTGCCGCCCCCGCAGCCACCGAGGATATCCGACCATCCGGTTCCACAGCCGGTCGGTGTTCCAGGCCGCGTGCGAGGATCGAAACACGCGGGGCGCGGTGGCCCTCCGCTGGAACGGAGGCGTGATCCGATCGGTGTCAAGAGTGCGGCCGTGCCGACGGGTCAACTGCTCAAACATCATCTCGCCGACCAGATTCATGCTGGCCCATTGCTCTTCCCGGAAATCGCACAGCAAGCCTACGCGAAGCATTTCTTGCCGCCCTCCGCGCTCGCATAAGCATCAGCCTCCCGGCCGTCCGCCAGGCTACAATAGAGATCCGCAAAGCGCGTTCCCATGGCGTCTGCCGGAAAACGGCGGGCGACCGCCTCGCGGCTATTCCTCCCCAGACGCAGCCGAAGTCCGGCATCAGTTGCAAAACGTTCGATTTGTCCGGCCAGCATCACGGGGTCCCCGGGCTGATGCGCCAGCGCCGTGACCCCGTCTTCGAAGATTTCACATGCGCCGCCACCATTGCTGACGATCACGGCCTTTCCGCACGCCATAGCCTCGATGATGACCATCCCGAAGGGCTCGGGAGCCGTGCTGGCATGGACAACTATGTCCAGGGCCCGGAACGCTGCCTCAGGCGCCGTGACGACACCGGTAAAGCCAAGCTGAACTCCGGGGCAGTATTCTTTTGCCGCTTCGCGCAATTCATCGAACGTGTGCTGGCTATCTGAAGTCTGGTAGACCGGCCCGCCAATCACGTAGGCGCGAACATTGAGACTTTCCGGCAGCAACGCCAGGGCGCGCATGAAAGTAATGTGGCCTTTCCATTTGGCAAAGTTAGCTACCAGGCCGACTCGCACTACGCCGGCGCGCGGCTCCGTTAAGCCGCTGAGGCCGTTCAAATCCAATTTCTCCCCGCTGGAAGTGAAGCGCTCGAGCTGCACGCCGTTGTAGATCGTGCTTAATGTTTGACGCGGTACCGGTAGCGTCAGGAGATCCGCAGCCACGCTATTCGAATTGGCCACGACGCGGTCGAACCGTCCCACGCCGGCCTTTAGAAGCGATCGCGCCACCGGACGTCGACTCACGTAATCGTGCACATGGCAAATGCGGACTCCGCAGTTTCCTGCTCCCCGCCGCGAGATCGATGAAGTCAATAAGTGCATCTTCAATCCATTCGCGTGGATCACGTCGGGACAGATATCCCGCATCGTTTCGCTCAACTCATGGCGGTAACGTAGAACAGCACCGGCCGACCCAATCGCCTTCCGTACCCAGGTCAAACCAATCCCCGTACTACAACCCAGCCTCGCAAATACCCTGGGAAACGGCAGTATCTGAACTCCCACACCGAGCCTGGCCGCGCGAACTGCGAACGGGCCGTCTTCGCCCAGCAACAGATTCAAATGCCACTCCGGGCGCAACTTACGCAAGCTCTCCATAAGACTGGCTAAGCTGGTTTCAGCTCCGCCCATCTGTCCGGAAGAATTCAGGTAAAGGACTCGCATAGCCGACACTCGACTTACTCAACAACGCAGGAGATCCAGGGTCAATAGCCCTACCGTTCACACTCTTGGAGAAAAGTTATCTTTGTAACAAAAAGAACGCTGCGTAAAAGACTTTTCTCAGCACATGTCGTACATTATGTCCTAAGATGGATGGTTCGCGACATAGTTCTCCGTGAGCTTTTATACGAGTATGAGTACCGTATTAGTACTAAGGCTCATGGGAATTGGTTAGGGATCGATAAGTTTACCTGTAGTCCTAGTAGTCTAGGTCAGATAAGAAGAATGCCCATTACGGTTCTGCTGACGAATACGAGCTGGTGGCCCTGTTCCGCGCATGTTGCGATTGCGCTGGCTGGCGCTGGTGTCAGAGTTGCCGCAGTCTACCCGAAGAACGGACATCCTCTCGCCAAGACTGCAGTAGTTTCGCAAAGGTTTCGTTACCAGCCGAACTTCCCCATGCAATCTTTGACCGAGGCCATCAGGAGTTCAGCGGCCGACCTGGTCATACCGTGCGACGATCGTGCGGTATCGCACCTTCACCGGCTGCATTCCGAAGCCTCGGCAAATGGAGACTCCGGGAAGCCTATCGCCGATCTCATCGAGCGATCGCTGGGTGCGCCCGCTGCGTTTCCCATCGTTTCCTCCCGCGCCGCACTACTGCGCCACGCACGTGAGGAAAACATACCGGTTCCGGAAATGCAGGAACTGTCGAGTCTCGAAGACCTGCGCCTCTGGAGTGTTGGCCGGGATTATCCCTGGGTGATGAAGACTGATGGTTCGTGGGGTGGTTTGGGCGTAAAGGCCGTGCGCAGCCTGGCGGAAGCGGAGGCTTGCTTTCGTAGCATGAATCAACCGCTGGGGACACTTGCCATGCTAAAGCGGCTGGTCGTCAACCGGGATGCTTTCTGGATCGAGTCGTGGTGGCGCGGGGCGAGACCCGGAATCACGGTTCAGTCGTGGATTGAAGGCCACCCGGCCAACTGTGTAGCGTTCTGCTGGAAAGGCACGGTACTGGCTGTTATCGCGGTGGACGTGGTCGCGGCACAAGGTGTGATGGGTCCCGCGACCATCGTTCGTATCGTCAGCGAGCCCCAGATGGTCACGGCCGCCCAGGCTCTTGCCAGCCGCCTGAATCTTTCCGGATTTTACGGACTCGACTTCATGATCGAGAATCAAACCGGGACCGCGTATCTCGTAGAGTTGAACCCGCGTTGCGCGATGCCGTGCCATTTGCGGTTTGGCCCGGGCCGCGATCTCATCGGGGCGCTATGTTCCGAGCTATCGGGTCTACCGCCCAGCGAGCCGCCCTTCGTTCCGGGTGCCGATATCGTTGCTTACTTCCCGCAGGCCTGGCTCTCCGACCCACGGAGTGAAGTTCTCCATTCCGGTTACCACGATGTTCCCTGGGGAGAGCCTGACTTAGTGAAGGAACTTATGCTTCTCCCGTGGCCTGACAGGAGCCTGCTGGCACGGATTTCCGATCGATTCCGGAACATGACTTTCGAGCAGAGGTCCACGCGTACGAAGGTGTTTCAGTCCGGACGGGCGGGCGAAAGTTTCAAGAGCGCGAATGGCGAAGGGCGCCGTGGGGAAGTGCTATGAACACGTTGGCAGCTACGGCGACTGAATTCTCCAGCGTAGTTCCCATTCGCCCATTCGGTTCGGCGCCTCCTCTGTTTTTTATTCACGGCGTAGGCGGTGTGGTACCGGACTTTGGAAAGCTTCTCGATAAGCTCGATTCCAGGCATCCGGTCTACGGAATTCAGTCGCAGGCTTTCGATCCGGTGGGTCCGGCACTTACTAACCTGACAGAAATGGCGGCTTATTATCTGAAAGAGATCCGGCGATTTGTATCCCATGGACCTTATTATTTGATCGGCTTTTCTTTTGGTGGAATGGTGGCATTCGAAATGGCGCAGCAACTTAGAGAGCAAGGGGAAATGGCGCCATTTATCGGCATGATTGATTCGTGCGAAATGAGTTACTTAAAAAGACAGGCAAAATTCGATCCTCCGGGCAAACGAGCAGGTTATATTTACCACCGTTTGAAGAGACGCTTGACCGAAGCGCTTGAACGCCCGGATACATTTCACTATATGAAATCCAAAATTGAATCGAGGTTACTTAGGATGTTTTATTCGGTGACTTCCAGATTCGGTATCTCCATTCCTCATTCGCTCCACTATCCTTATCACGTAAATTGGTTCGCCGCGGTTAACTATTTGCCGAAACCTTATAACGGCCGGATAACCTTATTCAAGGCGAAGGCCCACTTCTGGGAACCAAGAATCCCGGCGGATTTGGGCTGGGGACCGCTGGCGACGGAAGGAGTCGAGATCTTTGAAATTCCCGGGGACCACGTCAGCATGTTCATCGAGCCGAATGTAACCGTTCTCGGCGACCGGCTGGCGCGTTGTTTTGAGAACATGCTGATGGATCGAGGGTGTCCGTCGCTCGGAGCCGGCGGCCAACCACCGCGCGGGTTTTAGGAACTGAACCGCGACTGTCGGAAGCTGAAAAAAAACAAAGCAGTAGCGATGAACGCAGATGAAGTCAAGAAATTTATCAGTGTTCGTCTCGCAGCCTGTGGCGGAAACCTGAACGCACCGCTTGCTTACGCGTGCGGCTCAGTAGATTCAGTCAGTTACCGGGCCGCGACCGTGATGGAGCGGCTTTTGTTCGCCGCTTCCTGGAGAGCCGCAAGCCATCGTCCCGGTTCACCGATGACGCTCCCTGGCAGTTGCAGTTGAGTCTGCCTGTCCATGTGTGTCGAGCACTCGTGTGTGCAATGCGGCACGCCTGTCGTGCTAGTCTAACGAAGGGTCTAATATCTTGCCTGTGTCCGAACAGGTCCTCTTACAGGGGAAACTGCTGGGAGTTGAGGAGTTCGTCTCATCCCCATCCGATGATAACCGCTTCCTCGCCCGCGCCCAATGGGCGGCGCTGTTGTCCGAAGTGTTGCCGCGCGCCCTCCTGGCCGAACTGGACCTCAATAAACTGCTGCTCGGATCGTGTGGCGCGGACCAGTTTCTAGTCATCATCCCCGACGCCGCGCGCGCTGCTTCGGCCGAAGAATTCCTCACGCGGGAAGCCGGACGCATCGCCCAAATCACCGGCGGCCGCGTCCGTCTGATCTGGGGCAAAACGGAAAATCTCGGCGACTGGACCGTAGTCCGCAAGCGCCTCAATGACGCCCTGCACGCCCAGCAGAGCGCGCCGCTCGCCGCCAGGACAGATGCAGTAACACATGATATTGTGCGCACGTTCGAACCCTTCGATCCTGCCGGTGAGCCTCCGCCCGACGTCTTCCACGCGGACTTGAGCGAGAAGCTTCGCACCAGCGCGCGCGTAGGATGGTCGCCGGAGTCCGAACTGCTGGTCGAATTCAACAACCCCAAACATTCCTGGGAGATTACCCAGGATTTCAGCGTCGACGGTATCGTCATCGCCCGCCACGCTGCCCGCACGTCCAACGGGCACTCCGTCGGTTCGCCGGCGGATCTGGCCGCGCGATCCAAAGGGCAGCCGGTGTGGGGCGTGCTCCGTGCCGATGTCGACAGCTTCGGCATTCGCATCCGCCGCGCCCAGAGTATTGAAGAGCACGTCCAGCTCTCCATGATGTTCAAGCATTTCTTCGCGCGCGAACTGGACTTGGTCTGCTCGCTGGGCGAATTCTGGCAGCGCGTGACCGTGATCACCTCCGGCGGCGACGACTTTGCGATTTATGGCGCATGGGACGCTCTGATCCTGCTGGCGCGCGATATGCAGCGCGTCTTCAGCCGTTTCGTCGAAGAGAATCTGAAGGATTTTCCGGGTGCGGAGGGCAAGACCATCAGCATGGCGATCGAAGCCGCTCTCCCCGATGAAGTCCATGGCGATGCTCTGTTATGCGAAGTTTACGAACGCGCCGGCCGCAGCCTGGTGCATGCCAAGGCGGTCGACAAGGATTGTATCTTCCTGCTCGGCCGCGTCCTCGAATGGAAGCAGCTCAACGACGCCATTGAAGTAAAGGATATGGTAGGGCGGATCGCGGGCGAGTTTCGCGCCGGCCGTCAGTTTCTTTCCGAATTGGAGCGTCTGTATCAGAAGGCTTCGGCGCCGGAATCGTTTATCGATCCGGAGCGCCTGGTCCGGCGGGCGTATCGTTTTCAGCGGCGCTATAGCCGGGTTTCTTCGCAACGCGAACGGGAATTTGCCCGCTTGCGCACGCACCTGATCAGCGAAATCGTCGGACGGAATGTGAAGCCCACACCGGGCAAGCAGTTGAAATTGCGCCCGGCTGGTGTAGTAGCGTTGGAGTGGGCTCGATTAGCAGAGGACGTGTGACAGACTTCAAGTCTGTCCTGAGGTTTTTGTAAATGCCAGAAGAGCAGGGAAAACCAGCAGGCCAAAATCGGCCTCCACAAGACAGACCGCCGCAAGGCGGAGGCCGCCCCCCCGGCGGGGGTGATCGCGGACCGCGGCCCGGCGGGGATCGCGGCGGAGACCGTGGCGGACGCCCTGGCGGCGATCGCGGCGGTGACCGTGGCGATCGGGGAGACCGTGGCGGCCGTTTTGATGGTCCGCCCGAAATCGACCTGGATAAACTCATGAACGATAGCCTGTACCTGGACAACCAGGCTCACGGCATCGTTACCCGCATGCGCGACATGGACTCCGGTACCCGGAGCCAGTTGCGCCGCCTGTACAACGCCGTCCGCCGCGCCACCCGCGCGCCGGAGAACGAGCGGCAGCACCAGTTTGTGATGCTGCGCGCACGTCTGGCATACACCATCGCGCGTCATTCACTCCGCAGCCTGGACCAGATCGAAAAGCTGCTCCTCCAGGTCACCCGCAAAAACGATATCCGCGGCTACGAACGCTTTCGGGATCTTTTCGAAGCGATCGTAGCCTACAACGAATAAGTCCATCAGAGGAAGTATGAGCGCTCACACCGCACAAACCGAACTGCGATTGATCGGCAAGCTGATTTTTGAAGGCGAACTGCATTGCGTCACCGGACTCCACGTCGGGGCAGGCAAGGGTTCGCTCGAGATCGGCGGCGCCGATAACCCCGTCGTGAAAGATTCCCTCGGCCGCCCGTACATTCCGGGCAGCTCGTTGCGCGGACGCATCCGCGCTCTGCTCGAGCAGACCACCGGAATGGCCGTGCCGTCTGAGCTGGTCTACCTCTCAAAACGCAAAGGACAAGAAGTCCGCATCCACCAGAGCGACCGTCCGGACGACGAGATCTGCATCCTGTTCGGCCGCACGCCGGGGCGCATGGATCGCGCGGTCGGCGAGGCTCTCGAAAGCAGCCATGCGAGTCCCGCACGCCTCGCGGTGTTCGATGCGCCGCTCGACCTCGACAGCATCACCGCGCCGATGCGCGAGAACATGGACGACGAGCTGACCGAGATCAAGAGCGAGAATGCCATCGACCGCATTACGTCGCAGGCTAATCCGCGCACGCTCGAACGCGTCCCCGCCGGAGCGCGCTTCCAGGTGCGCTTCGTGATGGACATGCTGTGCGAAGAGGACGCGGTGCTGCTCCCGTTGTTTGTGCAAGGTTTGCGGCTCCTCGAAGACGACGCCTTGGGCGGCGGTGGATCACGAGGTAGCGGAAGGGTGCGCTTTGCCAACATGACGCTGACGTGGCGTGACAAGGATTACTACGCCAAGGGCGAAGAGCAAAAATCGCTGGCCACCGGGGCCGACCTGGCAGCGTTGCAATCCAGCGTGAAGGAAGCGGGAAATTCCTTCCTGGCGTCGTAACCCCGGGCAGGCAAGTGCTCTTTGTCTCATATGACCTCAGCCCTTCTAGTTCGCATGCGCCCGGTTTCTCCGTGGCGTACAGGACCCGCGAGCGGCGTACGTGAACGCGTCGACACGCTCTATCACAGCGACTCGTTGTATTCCGCGATCACCAATACGCTGCGGCTGCTAAGCCCGGATTCCGGCTCTTTTACCGAATGGCTCGACGCGACGGCGCGGAATGCGGCGGGATCGGCGGTGCGCTTCAGCTCCGTATTTCCGCTCTTCACCGAGCATCTGCTGGTGGCTCCTCCGCGTACTGTATGGCCCCCGCAGGCTTCCGCGAAAATGCGCTGGAAGGGCGCGCGCTACGTTCCGCTGTCCATCATCCCCAAGCTGCTTGCGGGCGGACCGCTCGATGAAGACCAGTGGACCGTCGACGGCGCCAGCGAGTGCATGGTGCCCGCGAATCTTGGCGGACCTTTTAAGACAGCCGTTCGCTCGAGCGCCGCGGTCGACCGGCTGAACGGCGTGGCTGTCCCGCATTCCACCGCGTGTCTTGAATTCCAGTCCGGCGGCGGACTCTGGTTTCTGGTGTCCTATGCCGATGAAGCTGCTCAAACGCGCTGGGATGCGGAACTGAAAGCCGCCATCCGCGTACTTGCCGACTCCGGTTTTGGCGGCGAACGCGGACGCGGTTGGGGCCGCACCGCAGCGCCTTCGTTCACCGACGGCGAACTTCCCAGCCTTATCCTGCCCGATTTGAATCCTGCGGCGCTGCCCGATTCCGATCACCACTGGCTGCTGTCGCTTTATTCGCCTGCCGAATCCGATCCCATCGATTGGTCGCGAGGCAACTACGCGACGGTCGAGCGTGGTGGCTGGGTGGAAGGATCCGACGCATACAAGAAGCGTGTCCGCATGATCGAGGAAGGTTCCGTGGTATCCGCGCCGTCCGCGCCCGCGGGCCGTGCCCCCGACGTCGCGCCCGCAGGATTCCCGCATCCGGTATTCCGCGCCGGCTTTGCATTATCCATCCCGTTGCCTGCCGGAGGTTCGCAATGAGCGATCTTGAAACTGTCCAACCACCCGAGCCACAAGTCGCACCTGTCGCGCAGCGTGCCGTCACTACGTACCGCGTGACGTGTCTCACTCCCACGCTGGTAGGCGACGGATATAAACTTTCGCCCATCGATTATATGGTCTGGCGGGATCAGGTCAACGTCCTTGACCAGACGCGCATCTTCAAACTTCTGGCGCGCGGTCCGCGCCTCGACGGCTACCTTACGCAAATCAAGAAAGCCACCAAGCTGGATTTCGCGTCCTGGGGCGGATTTGCGCAAAACTACGCCGGACGCCGCATTCCGTTTGAGCACGCCGCGTCATCCAAATATTGGGAGCGAGCCGCGACCGAGCAACTTGCCATTCCTACGTTTGCCTCCGGCCCGTCCGGCCCCTATCTGCCGGCAGCCGCGATCAAAGGCGCGCTGCGCAGCGGTCTGGTTTTCAGTTCGCTCAAGGACACGACCATGCACACTATCGCCGAACGCTTAACCGGAGACCGCCCGGTACGGCATCCGGGAGGTGCAGTGGAGGACCACTTGATTGGAGTGGGCGGTAGCGACCGCATGCGCATCTTCTCCGCGTCCGATTCCGCGCCGATCGAAACTTCAGCATTCAAGATCTACCTTCTTCGCACCGCGACTCTCACTTCACGTGCGGCCGGCAGCTACGCCCTGGCATGGAAACAAAGCCCGCGCGGCAGTGTCGCAAGACCGGAGGACAGCACGCCATCGTTTGCTGAAATGGCGGAACCAGGCACGGCCTTTGAAGGGTCGTGGGGCGAGAAGGCATTCTTCGATAACCAGGAAATCCGCCGCAGCCTTCGCTGGGATCGGACCCTCACCCGCCGCGCTCTTTTCGCCGCAGCCAATAAATATGCGGCGGCGCAACTCGCGCTGCATCGCCAGTACGCGGCATGGACCGGCATCACAGCGCTCACGGACACAATTGCGGATCTGGAAGATAAACTCCGTCAGGCGGAAGCTTACGGTTCCTGTCTGCTGTCGATCGGTTGGGGTGGAGGCTTTATCGGCAAGTCTGCTTCTCCGGACACCACCGGCGAGGACTACCGGAAGATTCTGGGCGCGCAGTCTTTCTACCAGAGAGCCATTCAATCGGGCCTGCCGTTCCCCAAGACCCGCCGCGTAATCTTCACCGGCGATCACCCGACCACGCTTCCCGGATGGGTATATTTAGAAGTTGCGTAACACAGGCTTCAGCCTGTGCGTTATGCCTCAACGCTACCTCATCGCCGTCATGCTCGCCATCCTCTGGATGGCGCCTTTCCTTTTCAGATTCACCGGACCGCGACAGCAAGCCATCACGAAAGACCGCTCGGCGCGCGCGGGCATGGTTATCCAAGGCCTCGCAAAGCTTCTGGTGTGGATTATGCCGGCGCTGTACGTCCCAACGTGGCGAGTCGCGTCCGGAATTATCCTCGCACTACTCGGGATGCTGCTCGCCCAATTCGCTTTGCGGCACCTCGATCAACAGTGGCGCCTGGACGCTGCGCTGAATGCCGACCACAAGCTCATTCGCACGGGGCCGTACGCCGTGGTGCGCCATCCGATATACGCTGCTATGTTCGCCATGATCCTGGGTACGGGATTATTGCTCGCTCGATGGCCGGCCCTGGCGGCTGCAGCCGTCCTGTACATCGTTGGCACGGAGATCCGCATCCGGGCAGAAGACAGGTTGCTGCGCTCGCGTTTCGGAGAGGAGTATGACACATGGGCACGCCACGTCTGGGCCTACATTCCGTTTGTCCGGTGAAACTGCTTCTACTATTTGTGTTCGCCCTGCGATGCGCGTTCGCCGCGGATCCACCCGTCATTCCCACCGGGCTCGATGCCTATCGCCTGTGGGATCGCTGGCCCTATCAGCGAATCGGCGCTCGCGCTTACATGCGAAGCACCTATGACCGCAGCGGCGGCAACGAACGCGCGGATGCCTCGCACTTCCTCTATCAGAATGCCGATGACTTTAACGTCACGCTCGACGTCCAAGGTCCCGGGATCCTGTACTTCGTGCGTTATAACCACTGGCATGGGAGCCCGTGGCATTACGAAGTCGACGGCCGCGACACGCTCGTGCGCGAGACCAGTACAGCCGACCCCCTGCATCCCCAACCCGGTTCTGTTTTCGAGCCGGCGGAACTGTTCCCCAATCCCCTGGCCGTGACCTGGGCCGACACCCGCGGCGCGGATCTGAGCTGGGTACCGATCGCGTTCGAGAAGTCGTTCCGTATGGCCTATTCGCGCACCACCTACGGAACCGGCTACTACATTTACCACCAGTTCATCGAAGGCGCAAAGCTGTCGCAGCCTATAAAGGCATGGGACGCCAAAACGCCGCCCGATCGCGATGTGCTGGACCTGGTCAATCGCGCCGGTTCCGACATTGCGCCGGCCGCGGGTACCAACGGAGTCCGCGAAGAGTCCGGCAGTGCGACGATACCCCCAAACGGTACCGTTCAACTGTGGAAGTCGCGCCGCGGAGCAGGAATGCTTCGCCTGCTGGAGTTCTCGATTCCGCAAACCAGTGGGCCAGCCTTCGCCCGGGCACGCTTGCGCATCACCTGGGACGATCGCGCGCAACCTTCCATCGACGCTCCGGTGGCCCTATTCTTCGGCGCCGGAACGCTCTACAACCGCGACCATCGCGAGTATCTGGTGAAGGCGTTCCCCATGACCGTCCGCTTCTCGGGCGATCGTATCTTTCTCAGCTGTTACTTTCCCATGCCGTTCTTTCGCTCGGCCAGGATTGAGTTGGTGGGCGCTGAAGAAGGTGCTGTCAGCGGAGTCCAATGGAAGCTGCGCTACGCGCCTTTCAAAGATTCTCCCAACCAGGTCGCGTACTTCCACGCCACTTATCGCGATCATCCTTCGCCCGAGATCGGCAAGGATCTGGTGCTGCTCGACACGACGCAAACGGAAGGCAGCGCGGAGTGGTCCGGCAGCTTCGTCGGCACCTCTTTTATCTTTTCGCACGATGCTGTGCTCACAACACTGGAGGGCGACCCGCGCTTCTTTTTCGACGACAGCCGGACACCGCAGGCGCAGGGCACCGGCACCGAAGAGTGGGGCGGAGGCGGTGACTACTGGGGTGGCCTGAACATGACGTTGCCGTTCGCCGGCCACCCCGCCGGGGCCAAGAGCGTCAATGATGCCGTGAGCCCTGAAGACAAGGTCGAAACGGCCTACCGTTTTCTGCTGGCTGACCTGATGCCTTTCGGAAGAAATGCCCGCATCCAGCTCGAGCACGGCGGCGTGAACGAATCAACCGAACACTACGAGACCGTGACCTACTGGTACGGCCTGCCGGCAGCCTCTCTTGTCCAGACTGACGAATTGCGTATCGGCAATGACGCCAGCGAGAAGCAACACCATTACTCGTCGCCGGACGCGTCCGCGCCCTACGAGATCACTTCGCGCTACGAATGGGGTCCCGATACCACCGCGGACAAAAAGGAAATCTATCCCGAGGAGACCGATCTTGGCCGCAAGACGCGCACCGGATCCGAATTCACGCTTCGCGTCGACCCCGGAAACCTGGGTGTGATGCTGCGGCGCAAGCTCGACTATTCGTTTCCCAATCAACGCGCCGAGGTCTATGTGGATGACGCGCCGGCAGGCATCTGGTACCTGGCAGGGTCAAACACGTGCGTGTTCTCCAATCCGAAAGGCGAACTGGGCGAGACGCAGCATGTAGTCGAGACGTCGAATCGCCGATTCCGTGACGATGAATTCCTCATCCCGCGGCGCTTAACCAAAGGCCGCAAGACGATTCGCGTCAAGATTAAATTCACTCCGGTCACTACGCCGCTCTATCCCGGCTATCCGCTCCCCGAACTGACATGGAGCGAGATGCGCTACACGGCGTACAGCTACGTGATGCCAAAATTTTCGGTGCGGTAGCCAGCCGGGATCGAGACTTTCCATTCGTCCGTTTTATCAGCGTTCATCTGCGTTCATCCCTGCAATTCATAGTCTTTGAGGCCTTTCGCAAAACGCCAATAAATAGCAGGGATGAACGCAGATGAACGCAGATAACTCCGGAACTCAAGGAAGGTAAAACTTTAGAAAATGGCCTTCAAGTGGTGCCTACTTCAAATTGATCGTCCCTCTGCACTTCGCCGACCCGCAAAAACACGGCACCTCTTCGATATCCTTCGAGAAGTGGTAATCCACCGTCAGTTCTTCGCCTTTCTTAATCGGCCGTGCGCTCATATATAGAATGTGACCCTTGGTGATCCACGTGTACAGATTCGGATCGCAGGAGTGGTTGATGTACTCTGCGCCGCTGCCTCCCGACGCCCCGTCCAGCGTCCAGTAGTTATCCAGCGTGAACAGATAAATCTGTTTATTCTGAATCTCGCTGCGGCGCTTGGTCTCCCTCCGGCTGATCCGTTCACCGGTGTATTCGATCACTTTGCGCCCCTGCGGGATCCGCTCGCCAGCGTAAACGCCGAGCCCATGGATTCCCGAGTCTCGTAGAATCAACTTATAATTGGCGAGTTTGGGATCGATTGCGGGTGTCTTCATTCGAGAGATCTTCAGCACCACGGTACAATGTTACGAGCCGTTCTGTAAAGGTGATTGGTCCAGTCCAGGAACGTGTCCTTGCCCGGCATCGCGTCCCCGCCTCCTTCCGGAATGTCGCCGCATTCCTGGCCGTACTCACCGGCTCGTATCTTCTGTCTGAAATCCTCATCTTCGACTCCGGCTTTTACGCCCGGTTTCTAGACCCCGATCTTTCAGCCACCGGCTACCTGGAGCGCATCCTTTATAGTGAAGTGCAGCGCCCTCCGTCCGGGAAGAAAGAAGTCCTGGTGGTGGGGAATTCGCGCATGGCTGAGGGCTTCTCCGCCAAAATCGCTAATGAATACAAGCCTCGCGACGATTACTGGTTTATCAATTTCGGCGTCAACGCCACGGGCGATCGCGTCTGGTATTACCTGGTGCGCGACGTCGATCCGCACCGCGACCGCTATGCCGCTATCGCCATCCCGATCGACGACTACGATGATCCGGACGATTACGAGGACGTCGCCGATCGAGCCTCGGAAATGCCGCTGCTGACCAATCGTCTCAAGCTAGCCGACATCATTCCTTACACGCTCTCCTTCACCACCTGGAAATCGCGCGGCGAGGTTTTGCGCGGCGCTCTGTTCAAGGGGATAACTTACCAGCGCGACTTCCAGCTATTCGTGGAACACCCCGTCCGTCGTCTGCGTTGGGTCGCAGACCTGCGGGCCCACGGCGCACAGAAGCGCTATGACTACTTGGGGTCAGACCGCAGCCTGGCAGGCATGCATGTCGACTGGAACAATGAGCAGGTGACGTTCCCGCCAGGTATGAGTGAAGTCCAGCAGCGCGACTACGCATCCCGCTTCTTCAGCCGGCCTGTGCAACTCGGACGAAATCGTGCTTTCGAGGTGCGCTGGCTGGGCGCGCTGGTGGACCTCTATCGGAACTCCAAGACCCGGATCATCATCTTCCAGGCGCCTCGCGGTCCGTCGCCGCGACCGGTCTCACTGGCAAAGCTTCCATGGACAGTTATTGACGACCTCCGCAAGCGTCCGTGGGTAACCGTGATCGATCGCAAGACGTTTGAAGATCTCGAAAGGCCCGAACTCTTCGCCGACCACGTGCATTTGAACGCCACCGGACGCAAGCTGTTCTCCCCCAGGCTCGCAGACGCAGTAAAGGCGGCCCTTTGGTGACGATCACGTATAATAAATGGCAACTTACAGGTTAACTTCGTATGGCGCCAATACGTCGGTTGCACGCTAATCCTTTGAGCAGATGAGTCAAAAGCAATTCAGGATTTGCGCGTCCGACACACCTTCGGCTCTCGCTTCCGAAGTGACGGAACTGTTGTCCCAAGGGTGGGAACTTTACGGGCACCCGTTCGTCGGTGCTCAGAACGGCCATCCAGGCTCCGGTCCCCCCATCTGCCAGGCGATGGTGACCGAAAACGGGCACCGACTCATAAACCCTGCCGCACCGGTTACGAACGCCGAAGCCTCGGCCACCGAGAAACTTGCTCCGGCGCCGAGGCCGCTTCAAGTTGCCGCGGGCGCTCCAAAGGCGACCGCTCCAAAGAGGACTCCCATCGGAATCGCGCGCCCCCCGCGGCCGGGTATAGTGGCCACTACTCGCAATGTTGCCGTTTTCCTGGCGGTCATCTTCTGCGGATCTTTTCTCGCCGACGCTCTGGTTTTTCGCTCCGGTTTTTACAACCGCTTCCTCGATCCGCTCAGTTCCACAGGCACCTTTGAGCGAATCTTCCACGCCGAAGCCGATCGTCCTCCCACCGGCAAGAAGGAAGTTCTGGTGATGGGTAATTCGCGCATCGCGGAAGGCTTCTCCGCCAGGCTCGCCAACGAATACAAACAGGACGGCTACTGGTTCTCCAACTGTGCAGTCCCCGCGGCCGCCGCACGAACCATTTATTATTTCGTCCGCGACGTCGATCCGAACCGCAACCGCTATGCGGCGATTGCCGTCCCCGTAGACGATTACAACGACATCGATCCAACCGAGGATCCCGCGGACCAGGTGAGCAACATGTGGCTCGTCATCAATCGTCTTCGCGTCACCGATATCCTGCCCTACACCCTGTCGTTCAAATCATGGGTCTGGCGATCCGATGTCATTCGCGGCACAACCCTCAAGGGACTGGTTTTCCAGCGCGATGTCCAGGAATTCATCGAGCACTCGGACAACCGGCTACAAGCCGTCGGAAGGTATCGCCAGTATGGCAGTAGCTGGCTCTATGCCTACGGCGGCAACAATCGATCTCTTGCCGGAATGTCGGTGGACTGGAACAATCATCGCGTGACGTTTCCGCCCGGCATGCCTCAGGATCAGCAGAACGACCTTAGCCGTCAGATTTTCCTCGCACCGCGGCAAAATGGTTGGGTCCGCGAGTTTCAGACGAAATGGCTCGGCGCTTTGGCCGACCTCTACCGTGGCTCAAACACCCGGGTCATCATTTACCAACTGCCTCGCAACGCGGCGCCGAGACCCACCCCGCTCGTGCATTGGCCGTCCACCAGTGTGAATGAACTGCGCAAGCGCTCCTGGGTGAGAGTAGTGGACCACAGCGTTTTCGAGCCGCTCGAAAGGCCTGAGCTGTTTTTTGATTTCATCCATCTCAACAGCGACGGACGCAAGTTATTCTCGCCGCTGCTCGCGGATACCGTAAAGGCGAGTCTTCCATGAGCCGGATATCCGCAGAATCCGCCTTGCCCGCGGATCGCTGGCGCGGGCTCGAATTAATCACAAGCAGATGACCGGAGCAGAATACAAAATTTGCGCTTCCGACCAACCCGCGCTTCTCGCGGCTGAAGTAACGGAACTCCTGGCCGAAGGCTGGGAACTATACGGGTACCCATTCCTGAGCGGGCAGAATGGAGTAAGCGGAAACGGCCACCAGGGTGCAAAGTTGTATTGCCAGGCCGTGGTCCGCGGAGCCGTTCGCGAAGCGCCTCTGTCCGCCCCGGCTCCATCGCCCGCAATTGCCGTTGCGGAGCCGAAAACCCCAGTCCCCAGACAAGGCAGACCGCAGCGTCCACCGAGACCCGTCAGACCCCCGCGTCCGCGAGTCGCTGCATCGTTCCGCAACGTCGCCACTTTCCTTGCTGTGACGCTCGGCCCCTACCTTCTGGTCGAAGGCTTGATCTTCCGGTCCGGATTCTATGCGCGTTTCCTGGAACCCGAATCCCACGCCGGCGCCTTTGAAAACGTGACCTGGAACGAGATCCACCGGCCGCCGAGTGGGAAGAAGGAAGTGCTCATGCTCGGCAGTTCGCGGATGCGTGAGGACTTCTCAGCCAGGATTGCCAACCAGCTCAAGCCGGACGACGGTTATTTCTTTATCAACGCCTCCGTCCCGCATGGACGAGACCGCGCCTGGTATTACTTAGTCCGCGAAGTCGATCCCCACCGCAATCGCTATAAGAGCATCATGATTCCCCTCGAGGATTATGACGATCCGGACACGTCTGACGACGTCCCCGATCGCGTCGTCGATCTGCGCCTTGTGCTCAGCCGTCTTCGTTTGACCGACGTCCTCCCTTTCACCTTCTCCTTCAGAACGTGGCCGGCAAGATTCGAAGTCTTGCGCGGTTCGCTCTTGAAAGGGGTCGTCTACCAGCGCGACTTCCAGGAATTCTTCGAGGATCCAGCGTCCCGGCGTTTCAAGGCAACCGAATGGCGCGGCCACGAAGGTGACTGGTTCTATGCTTACGGCGGCATACACCATGCGCTGACCGGCCTGGCCGTCGACTGGAAGACCCGACGCGTCATGTCTCTGCCGCCCGATAATCAAGGGCCCAACTGGCAAAAGTTCTACGAAGACGGCCTGATCGATAACACGCCGCAGAATGGCATCGTCCGCGCCGACCAGGTCCGCTGGCTCGGCGCCCTTGCCGACCTTTACCGCGGATCGAAAACTAAGATCATCGTGTACCAGGTCCCTCGCGGCCCCGCCATGCCTCCCTACCCGCGCGCGCACTATCCCTGGACCACGGTCGATGTCCTGGCAAAACGGCCCTGGGTGACCATTGTCGATCGCCACAAGTTCGAGTCGCTCGAAACGCCTGAATTATTCGGCGACCTGCTGCACATGAATACAGAAGGCCGTGCGGCCTTCACGCCAATGCTGGCTGACTTAGCGAAGGAGATCGCGCAGTAATGCTATTCAACTCCGTCCAGTTCTTCATCTTTCTGATCGTCACGCTGACGCTGTTCTACTCGTCTCCCCAGAGCTGGCGGCGTATCATCCTGCTGGTGGCGAGCTACTTCTTTTACATGAGCTGGAACTGGAAATTCATTCCGCTCCTGCTCAGCCTCACCATCATCGATTTCTTTTGCGCCATGTGGATTGTACGCACAGCCGGCGCCAGGCGCAAGGTGGCGATGATCATCAGTGTCGCCGCCAACCTGGGCTTTCTGGGATTCTTCAAGTACTACAACTTTCTGGCGAGTAACGCCGCCCTGCTGGCCGGCAAGCCCGACAATTTTTTTTACTTCAATATCGTCCTTCCTCTCGGCATCAGCTTCCATACCTTCCAGAGCATTTCTTATGTCATCGACGTCTACCGCGGTGAACAGGAACCGATTCGCAATTTCCTCGACTATGCGGTCTTTATCGCCTTCTTCCCGCAACTCGTTGCCGGACCGATCGTGCGCGCTCGTGAGTTTTTCGGCGATCTGTTCCACTGGCAGCCGCCCTCACTCGATGACGTCCAGAGCGGCGTCTTCCTGGTCTTCATCGGACTCTGCAAGAAGATGGCTTTCGCCGACCAGTTCGCCATTGTCGCCGATTCCTATTTCAACAACCTCGCCGCCAATCCGGGCGCAGTGCCGGCATGGACGGGGACCATCGCGTTTGCCATGCAGATCTTTTTCGATTTCTCCGGCTACACGGACATCGCCATCGGCACCGCCAAACTCTTCGGCTTCCATTTTCCGCTCAACTTCGCGCGCCCTTATCTGGCGACCAGCATCACCGATTTCTGGCATCGCTGGCACATGACCCTGTCGCGCTGGCTGCGCGACTACCTCTATATTCCGCTCGGCGGTAACCGGCACGGCGAGATGAAGACCTATCGCAACCTGATGCTGACCATGCTGCTCGGCGGCATGTGGCACGGCGCCAGTTGGAACTTCATGATCTGGGGCGGATATCACGGCCTGCTGTTGTCCGTCGAGCGCGTGCGGCGCGGCAGGATCAGCGATGTGGAGGCGTGGCGGAATCCGCTGCGGGCGGTGTTGACGTTCGGGCTCGTTTGCATCGGCTGGGTATTTTTTCGGGCTAAAACGTTCTCCGACGCATCCTACGTCCTGCACCAGATGTTCACCAACGCGCACGGCAGCAGCCTGCTGCTGCATCGCCACTATGCCATGATCGCGGTGAGCCTGGTAATCGCACTCCTCGAAGAACGCTGGCAGGTAATCGACCGGATTATCGAAGGTCCCCGCTGGGTCCAGGCGACAGCCTTCGCGAGCATCGCGCTGACTATCGAGCTCTTCGGCGTCATCGACCAAACCATCCCGTTCGTTTACTTCCAGTTCTGATTTGCTCAGGTGTGGCACAGACTTGCAAAATTCGGTTATCCAACCGCTCCCTGACGGTCACGGCTCAGTAAGCGCTTTTTCTGAGCCGCGCGCGTAAGCAAGCGGTCCGCCAACACGCTACACGGTATAATAATCGAAAACCTTATTCTGCAGGAGACGCTTTGATCGCCACCCAGGGCTCAGTGTCACGCGATACCTTTGCGCGTACCCTCGAGACCGCCCGCAGGAAACTGCGCGAGACAATTGAGAAACATCCCGACACGCTGCCGTTCGAAACCCAGCCTCTGTGGTGCCGCGGCTTTTTCCCCGGGATGCTCTGGATCCTCGCCGATAGCGATTCCCAGTGGTGGCGCGAAGCAGCGGTCCGTTTCTCGAAACCCCTCGTCGAGATCGACGGCGATGGGCTCGGATTTGCGCTCTTGCCATCCGTCTGCCAATGGGCCGAGGTGACGAAGGACGGGGTCGCCCAGAACGCTGTCATGCAAGCGGCCCGCCGCGTCGTATCCCGTATCGGGCAGCAGGAACCCACTGTCTCATCTCTCATGGATGCGCTCCTCATCTTTCACGCGAGCGCGATCTCCGGTGACTCGGAGTTGCGTGCCAGAGCGTCCGATCACGCGCTCGCCGCCAGGCGTCTGTTGGTGCGTGGAGACGGCTCGCTCGCTGTCAACTCCGATGCAGCGCGCGACCTTGCACTGGCCATCTATGGATTCGGCGCGGCCTACAAATTCACTCGCGAGCCGCGTTTTCTCGGCGTCTCCGAGAACTGCGCCGCGTATTTTCTGGAGACGTTGCCTTCAAGTGGTTTGCCCGAAGACACTGCAGCCGGGGCCATTGCTGCATCGGCGTTGCTGCAGCTTTCATCCCTCGCGGCTGACTCGGCCAAAGCGCGCTTCTACTCGCTTGCGGCGCGCCAGTTCCTCAGCATGCTGGAGAATCGGCAGCTCGCGGAAGCCGATGCTGAGGCCAACTATTTCTTTCTCGATGCCATCAGTCATGCGGCCGGCATCGAGTCAGTTCCATGCATGAGTTTGTTGGTTGGCGAAGTGCCGCGCAACGGCCTCGCCCATCTGCCTGCTCCAACGCCCGAAGAATCCGCCGCACCCGTTCCACAGCCCGATCCTGAGCCTGAGCCTAAGCCCCGCCGCAGACTCGTCCGGCCGGTAACCTTCCTCCTCGCGCCAATTATCCTTTTCCTGCTGGTCGACCTGGCCATCTTCCGCTCCAATTTCTACATCAGGTTTATCGAGCCGGAATCTTCCGAGGGGACTTTCGAAGGCGCCTTCGAGCATGAGAAAGCGCGCCAGATCGTCGGAAGCAAAGCGGTTCTCGTTCTCGGCAGTTCGCGTATCGCTGAAGGCTTTTCCGCCAAGCGCGTCAATCAACTCGAGCCCAAGGATGGCTACTTTTTCATCAATGGCGCGGTGTCCGGAGCTGGCCCTCGCCCTATGTACTACTTCCTGCGCGATCTCGATCCCAAGCGCAATCGCTACAAAGCCATCGTCATGACAGTCGACGACTATACCGATCCCGACGATTACGAAGACCTTGCCAATCGCGAGGAAGATCTGCAGACGGTTGTTGCGCGGCTACGTTTCAGCGATGTTCTTCCGTTCATGCAGTCCTTTACCACGCGTAAAACGAAACGGGCCATACTGACCGGAAGCCTCCTGAAAAGCACCGTCTACCAGCGTGATCTGCAGGAGTTTCTGGACCATCCCGGACATCGCCTCGAAAAGGTCGCCCTCTACCGGGACCACCGTTTCGATTGGGCCTACGACTACGGTGGCAGCGATCATTCGCTCGCCGGAACCACCATTGACTGGTCCACCAAAACTATCACTTTTCCTCCGAGCATCCCGCAACCCGAACAAGACTATCTGCGCCCCCGCCTGATCATTACGGCGCCGCAGAATGGCCGGGTACGGGCGTATCAAGTGCGATGGTTGGGCGCCATGGCCGATCTTTACCGGAACTCCAAGACTCGTATTATTTTCATTCAGGCGCCGCGCACTCCGCTGCCCAGACCCGTCTCGCTGGCTCACTGGAAATGGACCACGGTTGACGAATTAGCCAAACGGCCATGGGTAACAGTGGTCGACCTGCACACCTTCGAGAACCTCGAGCGCCCCGAACTCTTCTCCGATTACGCTCACCTCAACTCTGAGGGTCAGAAACTTTTCTCGCCGGCGCTGGCATCCACCGTGAAAGCCATTCTTGAACCTGCGCCGCCCGGGGTCAAACTGGAGGGGAAGTGAGCTGATGGAAACCTCACACACCCTTCGCCAATTGCCGGTGGAAGAAATCCTGCAAAAACGCAAGCGCCTGAAACGTGAGTTACTCGAAACCGCGCGTCTGCAGGACATCCGGATTGCCGTCCTCGGCGGAACCACCACCAACGAAGTTGTCGATCTACTCGAGATACTCCTGCTGGCCGATGGATTCAACCCCATCTTCCAACAATCGGAATATAACAAGTATTACGAGGACGCCGTCCTCGAACCCGGCAAGATTGCGGAGTTTCGTCCGGACATCGCTTACGTTCACACCCATTGGATCAACATCCGCCATTTTCCGCCGGCCGGCGCTAATGAAGAACAGGCCACCGCGTTGCTTGCCGGCGAGTTGGCCCGATACGAAAGCATCTGGACCTCCATCCACGACGTCGTCGGCTGCCAGGTCATCCAGAATAACTTCGAGCATCCGCCGTTCCCTGTCCTGGGCAATCTGGACTCCGTTGCTCCCGGCGGCAAGACGCGCTTCGTCTACCAGCTCAACCTCGAGTTCGCCAAAGCCGCGCAGAGTAATCGCAAACTGCTGATCCAGGACTTGAATGCCCTCGCGGCCGGCATCGGGCACGATCACTGGTTCGACCACGACCGCTGGTATAGTTACAAAATCCTGACCACGCCCGAAGGCAGTTTCGCGATAGCCAAGTCGCTTGCGGCCATGATCGGGGCCATGCTGGGCCACGTCAAAAAGGTATTGGTCCTCGATCTCGATAACACGCTTTGGGGCGGCGTCATCGGCGACGACGGTCTCGACAAGATCCAGATCGGCAGGGAAACCGCTGTCGCCGAAGCTTTCACCGCGTTCCAGGAATACTGCCTCGCGTTGCGCGAGCGGGGAGTCCTGCTTGCCGTATGTTCCAAGAACAATCCGGACACCGCCAGATCCGGCTTCAGTCATCCGGACACCATCCTCAAGCTGGAGCATTTCTCTTCGTTTCAAGCGAACTGGCAGCCCAAGCACGAGAACATCGAGACCATTGCGCGCGAGCTGAACCTCGGACTCGACAGCTTCGTTTTCGTCGACGACAATCCAGCCGAGCGCGCCATCGTCGCCGCACAGCTGCCCGCGGTCACGGTCCCGGACGTCGGGACAGAAGTATCGTGTTTCCCCGGAATCCTGCAGGCCGGCCGCTACTTCGAAGCCGTGAATCTGTCCAGGGAAGATATGGACCGGGCGGCCAGTTACGCGGCCAACGCCGAACGAACCGCGCAGGAAGCGAAGTTCGCCGACTACGGCGAGTATCTCGATTCACTCGATATGTATGCCGAGATCGAGGCCTTTCGCTCCGTCTATCTCGAACGGATTACGCAGCTCATCAATAAGACCAACCAGTTCAATCTGACCACCCGGCGCTATACTTCCGCGGAAGTGGAAGCCATTGCCCGCGATGCGAACTACATCGCGCTCTATGGGAAGCTCACCGATACTTTCGGAGACAACGGTCTGATCTCAGTCATCATTGGCCGCCGTGAAGCCGATGATTTACACCTTGACCTCTGGATCATGAGCTGCCGCGTACTGAAGCGGGACATGGAAATCGCCATGCTGGACGCGTTAGTCGAGCACGCCAGGGCGGCAGGCGTTGGCAGGCTCATCGGTACTTACTTGCGTACTCCGAAGAACGGCATGGTTGAAGATCACTACGGCAGGTTAGGCTTTGCGCAAGAATTGTCGGCGGAAGATGGAAGCGAATCCCGCTGGAGCCTGGCGGTAGCAACTTACAAGTCCGGCACGAAACATATTCGAATAGGAACACTGGTAAATGGATAGCGCCACCGTCATCAAAGAGATTCAACCCATTTTTCGGGACGTGCTGGATCTCCCGGACCTTCAGCTTACGCGGCAAAGCAACGCCGCCAACGTGGAAGGCTGGGATTCCCTGGCCCATGTCAACTTAGTCATGGCCATCGAAAAGCGCTACAAAATCAAAATAGCCCTGGGCGAATTGCAGGACCTCAAGAACGTCGGTGAGATGGCCGACCTCATCCAGAAGAAATTAGCCAGATGAACGACTACGGCTGGGACGATCTCACCCTCGGGATGAGCGCCCAGTTCGACGTCGACGTGACCCCCGAACTCATGACCGCGTTTGCCAATCTCTCGGGCGATGTGAACCCTTTACACGGCGACGAGGAGTTCGCCCAAAGCGCCGGCTTCCCGGGACGCGTAGTTTTCGGCATGCTCACATCTGCGTTCTATTCCCGGCTCGTCGGCGTCTATCTGCCGGGAAAGCGAGCCTTGTTGGACGGCATCCAGGTGGAACTGAAGTCGCCCGCATATATCGGCGATCGTCTCACCGTCTCCGGCGAGATCGCGTTCCTGAACGACACCTACCATCGCTGCGAAATCAAAGCGCGTATTCGCAATGCGGCAGGACAATTGATCTCCAAAGCGACGATTCGGGCAGGAGTCAGATGAGCGGCCTGGCCCTGATCACCGGAGCCTCGTCCGACATCGGACTCGCACTCGTCGATCGTCTGTCCGCGCATCCCGAACCGCCGATCATCCTGGCGCACTGCCACTCCGGCGTCGAGCGCATTTCCGCCCGACCTGGCAGAATTCATCCCCTGGTCTGCGATCTCGCCTCGGCTGATGCCGTAGAGTCACTCGCCGGGAACATCCTCGCCGAACATGGCTGCCCCGACCAGTTCGTCCATCTCCCCGGACTCAAACTCCGCTACGAGCGCTTCACCAAATTCGACTGGCAACACTTCGAGACCGACCTGCATATCCAGGTGCAGTCGGCCGTGATTCTGCTCCAACGCTTTCTCGCCGGTATGGCCAAAATGCCCAGCGCCCGCATAGTCTTCGTGTCCTCCAGCGTCACCCGCGGAGTGCCTCCGAAATTCATGTCGATGTACACGGTGGTCAAGCAGGCGCAATTGGGTTTGATGCGCTCTCTAGCCGCCGAATATGGCGAATCCGCAATCAGCGTGAACGCCGTCAGTCCCGGCATGGTCGAGACGCGTTTCCTCGAAAACCTTCCGGACATGGTTAAGGAAATGAGCGCCAAAGCCATCCCGCGCCATCGCAACGCCAGTCCCGCGGACGTGGTCAACGCCATAGAATTTCTACTTTCTCCCCAGGCCGGGTACATTACCGGGATCGAACTGCCGGTGACCGGCGGAGCCGTCTACTGATGTTGTTCAACTCTTTCGATTACATCCTCCTCTTCCTGCCGATCGTGGCCGTCGCGTATGCAGCGCTGCAGAAATACCGCGGCCAAAGCTGGGCCCAGGGACTGCTGCTCGCAGCGTCGCTGTTCTTCTATTACCGCGCCACCAAGCCCGCGTACGTCCTGCTGTTGCTCGGGTCGATCCTCATCAACTGGCAACTCGCGCGCCTGATGACTTCGCAGCAGGGCTGGCGGCGAAAGTTATTGCTGCAAGCCGGCCTGGTAATCAATATCGCGCTGCTCTGCTCCTTCAAATACTTCAACCTGTTCTTCTCCACGCTGGTCGGTTTTGGCGGGCCCAAGCTCAAGTTGCCCGACTGGGCCTTCCCTCTCGGCATCAGTTTCTACACCCTGACGCAAATCATGTACCTGGTCGACACCTACCAGGATCTGAACCAGCCCAACTCGCTCTTCGATCACGCGACTTTCGTGTCGCTCTTCCCCTACATCTCCTCCGGGCCGCTGGTGAAAGCCCGCTCCGTCGTCAGGCAATTGCACCAATACACCTTCGCCGAGTCTCGCCTGGAACTGGCCTGCCGCGGCTTCTACCTCTTCACTCTGGGACTCGCCAAGAAAATGTTGCTGGCCGAATCCTTCGCCAAAATCGCCGACGCCGGGTTCGCCGGACCCCGCGGTTACACCATGGCCGAAGCCTGGGCCTTCAGTCTTGCCTACACCTTTCAGATTTATTTCGATTTCAGCGGCTATTCCGACATGGCCGTCGGCTCGGCCTGGATGTTGGGCATCGATATTCCGCAAAACTTCAACGCTCCGCTGAAATCCAAATCGATTAGCGAGTTCTGGCAGCGCTGGCACATCTCGCTGTCGCAATTCATCACCAGCTATCTCTACACTCCCATCCTGCGGGCCATGGGCAAAGCGACTCTACAGACCAGCGCCATCGCCATCTTCATCGCCATGGGCATCGCCGGAATCTGGCACGGTCCCAACTGGACCTACCTCGTCTTCGGACTCATGCACGGCGCCGCCCTGGCCATCAATCAAGTCTGGAAAAAGAACAAGAAGAAGATGCCGGACTGGCTCGGCTGGCTGGTCACCTTCATCTTCATCAACGCGGCATTCGTCGTGTTCCGTTCGCCCAACATGGACTTCGCCGGGAACCTGCTGACGTCGCTCGTGCCGCACGGAGACTGGGCCGCGGTCCGGCCCTCCATCATCGCTCTCCGCAGCCTCTTTCCGCTTACCCCGATTCTCTACGAACGCCTGATTGCCCTCGGAGTTGTGGTGGCATTCTTCTTCAAGACGTCGACCGAGATGGCCGAGTCGTTCGAGCGCACCCGCTTCACCACGCTGGCGACGGCCACACTGGTCTGGCTGGCCTTCTTCTTCATGAACGCCGCGCAGCCGAAGGGCTTCGTCTATTTCGCGTTCTGACCCGGATTGTGGGGCGGTCCGCCTGGAACGCGCGGGACGGCCTCGTCCCGCTGCCGCAAGCGCAAGCATGCCCTCCAAAATAGCGGCGCTGCTCGTTCTTCGACACACAAGAGGCATATTGAAATACGCGGCACAAAAGACCCGTGCCGGTCTGGCGACCTTGGGGTCGCTCGCGGGCGAGGCATAAGCGATAAAAGATGGGCTCTGGGGTTGAAAGTAAGGGCCTCGGGCGTGCGTTGAGCCGATAGATCCGAATGGTTGTCGCCTTGACTCGCCGCGATTGCACCATGGGGCAGACGACAGGAGTTTCGCCGTCTGCCGCCGTCGCGTGGCTCGCGGGGGAAGGCAGACCACATAAAACGATGGTCTGCCCCACGGCTTACGTGAGGTCTGGCATGCGGTTTATTCAGTTTTCAAGGAACTTTCGGGTATTGTTACCCAGGTGCAAAAACGAAGCCGTTTTAGCGGACCGAAGCGTACTTCTGATTGAGAAGGGCTTTCCAGTCCGGCTTGATACGGTCGGCCGACAGGGTCTTGGCGGCGCTCGCGAGGGTGTCCTGGTGGAGGATTTCGGCATCCACTTCCGGGTTCGAAAAAACGAAGCCAATTTCCTGGAGATTGATGTCACGCCCTTCTTTCCGGTCGGCGCGGCGGACGGCGACGGCGTCGCGCATCTCGGACACCTCACGGGTCAGGCGGGTATCGATCAGGTTGCGGGCTTCCTGTAGCGTGGTGGAGTATTGCTTCTTCAGGCGGGACTGGTGCTTGCTCATGATGTCGAGGGCTTTGAAGTCCGGCAGGTCAGCAGAGAGGATGACGGCCTCGATGCGTGCGCAACGCTGGAGGCGCCATTGGGTGTCGCAGAGAAACTGGACGAGTTCCGTCTCCGGGACACAGCCGGGGGCAAAGCTGTCGAACATGCCCTGGCACATGGTGCGATAGGCGGCTTCGTCCTCTCCGGGGAGCAGGACGGATTTGGCGGTCAAACCGTGTTTCAAAGAGTTTTGAGAGGACGCGGCTTTGCCGGTGTCGGTGCGGGGTCCTGAGGAGTGTTGCGAATTAGCGATGTTGGCAGTGATTTGAGCGGCTGTTGCCATGGGAGTTTCCTTTCGGTCGCGTGAGATTCACTTTCTGATTTATTGGTAACGCGAGGTCAAGCGTGGAGTCAGCGTTGACTGGTTGGAAGTGACTGAAAAGGCTGGAGAGAAATAATGTTAGGGTGCGTGATTCAGGTTCGAGGTCTTGGAAGGAGGGGGGATTAAGGGCGGGACGGGTTTTATCGTAAAATCGGGTTTACACAGGCGGAAACGCCGCCTCGGCTCGAAAAAGCCGGGCGGGTTTTGGAAGTAGCGCTGGCGGGTTGCCTACTTGGCGATGCGATAGGTGACCTAGAGATATACTGGCTCGGTGGCGAACATCAAAATGCCGAAGCTCAATCTGCGCCAGAACCTGGACGCAGCAGGTATATTTTTACCCAAATTTGCCCTACTTCACCTTATTCAAGCGTCTGAACTACTGTTGAAATCCTATGTTGAGCAGCAACAGCCAGCGGCACGTGAAACCAGTATGGTCGTCTCCGCCGTGAACTTGCATGAATGCGCGGATTGATTCATCGCTGTCCTGTTATTCTTTCGGATTCCCCGTTCCTTGTGAGTTCTTGACCACTGGAGGCGTACTTGTGCCGTCTCATACGGTCATCCTTGACAGCGCGCCAGTAGTTCGATCAGTTCGGCACAAAACGCCTCCGCTCTATTCAGGAAACCGGATTCCTTGCTCTTCACAAAAATAGTCGATGAATTTGGGAACGCTCTTCGAAAGGCTGAGCAACAATTTCTCAAGTGGAATCCCGATCTGTTCCGCCTGTTCATGCAACTTGCGCACGAACAGACCTGCTTCCAAATCGTATAAGCCACGCAGAAATGTTGAGGGTCCCTGCACCTCAATGTTCCAAGGCCGGACGGAATCGTTCGGGAAATGGCGCCGGTTGTAAGTCACAATTAGCTCAGCATGTGCGCGCACGGCCGCCGCAAGAACGTGACGATCGCCCGAGTCGTTGGTCATCACCTGCGTGAAGGGTTCAAATCCTTCCACCCACGCTTCAGGAAAGTGACGGCAAATTTCTGCTTCACGTCTTCGGGCTTTGTCGACGGGCATGTTCCGCTTCGCGATAAGATTCCGCGTTACCTCGTCCATGATGAGTTGAGACCACCGCGGCAAATATAGTCGCGGTGCTTCCGCCATCCGCAGGAGGGTATCGGCCAACGGCATGGGAATCAACACGCACGCATCAAGGACAACGGGGTAGTCAGCCCTCATTCGTCCTCGCCACCCTCCGGTATTCCGGTGCGATCATAAAGCCCGGCATCATAGGCTTCTTTGGCGATTAGGTTCAGCGCCTGCTTACGCTCCGCGTCGCGCCGTTTCTGATACGCGACGAGGTCTCGCAGATAAATACGCCGATGGCTGCCAGCCTTATGGTAGGGCAACTCGCCGGCTGCCAGGAGTTTGACGAGGTGAGGCCTCGAGACACCCAGCAGATCGGCCGCTCGTTGAGTCGTCAATTGCTGGTTCTCAGGAATCAGGACGATCGCGCGACCTAACTGCATGTTCCGCACGATGTCCTTCAGCAGACAGAAGACAGCGTGAGGCAACTCCACCTTCTCGCCGTCGGTACCGACGAGCGCTGGTGTGCCGCCTTGGAGCATACGGTTCAATTCCCGGATCTGCAACTCTTCGGATTCGGGTAGTGCTATTGGTTCGTGCAGCATGGTTCCTCGCTCACCTTCAGGCTATCATTCATCCGAAATATACGCAACCCATACGAAATAATCGAAATCAGATTGGCATCACAGAGTCCAACCTGAGAGGGGCTGCAATCTCCAATCACTCCCCTGGCGTCGCGTAAATGAGCCGTCTAACTCCCATCACGTTGAGGTGTGGAGATCAGCGCTGGCGTGGAAGTTTGGGAAGTTGCCAGGGAGCATAGCGCCTTATTTTAGCGCCGATGGGCGCCCGCCCCACGGTATTTCCTTCTCAAGGAAACAGTCCCCGGAACAGGCATTGCTATTGTCTCGAAGCGGGAGTATTCTTAAACCGCAAGGAGGGGGGGTGCCATGCGAATCTCTTCGACGTTCCTTCCAGCCTGGGTAGCGCCCGTGCTTCTCGCCCTGACGTGGGGAGTGGCTGCGGGACAGTGCCAGAACCTCAGCGGGACCTGGCAAATGAATCTGGAGAAGTCCCGCTGGAACGAGGATGTGAAGCCCATCAGCGTCCTCCTCGTCATCGATCACCGGGAGCCGGAAATCCAGTATCACGGCGCCGTGTTGTACCTCAGCGAGGATATGCGCGTATTCGGTTTTGCCGGTGCTCTCGACGGCAAGCCGTACAGAATGAGCCGGTCGTTTGGCGACGGCACGATCACGCTCCGGCGCTTGGACGAGTTGACGTTTGAATCCAGCTTCCGCACCGACGACGGTCTCTACACCGAGACTGCACGCACCTCGATCTCGCGCGATGGCAAGACACTCACGCGGCAGTTGACGGTGCGGGGGCCGGATGGCAGCCAGAGCCGCGTCGAGGTTTACGAGCGGCGCTGACATTCGCCAGCGCAGGCGGCCTGGAGTCGAATATTAAATTGGTTCGTTTGCCACGTGCCGGGTGTATCCTGAAGACGGATCTGGGGGTCCGAATATGCAGCGGACTGCCAGCCTGGGCGATAGTCTCCCCGGCTCGTTGGTTGAGGGCTGGAACGTCGGCGCCGTCTCTGTCAAGCGAGTGCGGCTCGACGGTAAGGGCGCGATCGAGGTCGATATCCGCAGGCACGGGGGCGCCCCGGAGCGGACGATCCGATCATCGCTGAAGGATTGCGCCAGGACCCCGGACCGCGCCGTCGTCACAGGTCCACAATCCGTTTCATTCCTCTCGCTCCCCTATCTTCCCGAATCGATTTGCATCGAAGCCGCCCTGGGGCATCTCGGCCTGCGCCCGGATCTGGTCCTTTCTCTGGGCGGCGAGAGTTTCGTCGTCTACTGCATGGCTGATGGCGCTGTCCGGCGCATGATGTCGAGCAACCGTTGCGCGGCCGGTAGCGGCGAATTCCTGGTGCAACAATTCGGCCGGATGAATTTGGATTTGACGTCCGGACTGGTAGCAGCACGACAAGGCCGCTCGGTCACGCTGGCCTCCAGGTGCTCGGTCCACTGCAAGTCGGACGCTACCCACAAGCTGAACAAAGGCGAGTGCACGCCCGCAGACATTGCCTGCTCCCTGATTGCCAGCCTGGCTGCCCGGATCGCTGCTCTCGTCGCCAGTACCGGCTGGAAACAGGATTCCGTGCTGCTTGCGGGCGGACTCGCTCAGAGTGAACAACTGGTCCACGAGTTATCGCGTCTGCTGCCGGGCACTCGCATCGAAGTGCGGGCCGAGAGTGGTTATCTGGAAGCGCTCGGCGCCGCAGTGGCAGCTCGGAATAACACCCGCAAAGAAGGTGCACGGCCACTCCCCGGGCTCGATTCCTGGCTCAAACCTGCAGGCGCCGGACGATTTCCCCAGCGGCTGCCCTTGAGCCGCTTTTCCGATCGCGTCGTCCGAATAGAGGACCCGGGGACAATTCCGCCTGCGCCGGGGATGCATTTCATCCTGGGAGTGGACGCGGGCTCAACCACCACCAAGGCCATTCTGCTGGATCGGGACTCCGGCCGAATGGTGGCTGGCTGTTATTTGCGCACCCACGGTAACCCGGTGCAGGCAACCTTCGAGTGCATCTCCGATCTGGACCGGCAGATTGCCGGCGTTCCGCACCGGGTGGTGCAAGCCGCCGTGACCGGATCGGGTCGCGAAATCGTCTCGATCTATCTCGACAACTGTACCGTCTTCAACGAAATCCTCGCCCACGCGCGGGCGGCTCGTGAATTCGCTCCAGACGTGGAGACGATGTTCGAGATCGGCGGCCAGGATGCCAAGTTCGTGACGCTGCAGTCGGGCGTCCCGGTTGATTACTCGATGAACGATGGCTGCTCTGCCGGCACCGGGAGCTTTCTCGAGGAAGCGGCAGCATCGGATATGCAGGTTCCGGTCGAGCAGCTTGGGCACCTGGCTTTGAGTAGCACCGCGCCGGTCGCTTTCGGTGAGCGCTGCGCGGCGTTCATCAACTCCGAAGTGCGCTCGGCGCTCCAGCAGGGAGTTCCTCGCGCGGATGTTCTCGCCGGCCTGGTGTACGCCATTGTCGAGAACTACCTGTCGCGGGTCGTGGGGTCGCGTCAGATTGGGCGAACGGTTGTGCTGCAAGGGGGCGTGGCGCTGAATCCTGCCGTGGCGCACGCAGTGGCCGCGCTTGCGGGTGTGAAAGTGATCGTTCCGCCGAAGCCTGAGCTCATGGGTTGTGAAGGCGCGGCGCGTCTGGTGGGAGATCTTCTCTCGACGGGAACCGTTCAGTCTTGGGAACGTGACCTGAGCACGTTCGGCAAGCTTCCCATGGAAACCAAGACGCCGTTCACCTGTACCACCTGCGAGAACCGCTGCGAAGTGCAGCGCTTCCGTTTGGGCGAGAGGACTCTCGCCTTTGGCGGCCTTTGTTCGAAATGGGAAATGGTTCGCCGGCCGAAGACCCTGCGTCACGCGGAGGGCCGCGACCTGGTTGCGCTACGCCATGAGCTGATGTTCAAGACGTTTGCGCCGCCGGTGCCCGATCGTCCCCGAGGCCGTATCGGCCTGCCCCTGGCGCTCACTACCCACGAACTCTACCCGCTGTATGCACGGTTCCTCAGCGAACTCGGCTTTGCGGTCGTGCTCTCGCGGCACGGGTTCGGATCCCGCCGGACGTCCGCCCCGATGTGTTACCCGGCGGAGTTGATGCACGCGGCAGTGGACGATCTGCTCACCCAGGGTGTGGACTTCGTCTTTCTTCCCTACATGCGCGAGTTCCCGGCTTTCGGCAATGCTGAGCACGCGTATCTCTGTCCGGTCACGCAAGATATACCCGGGGTGATCCGGGCATTTTTTGAGAATTCGGCCCGCAGGATTCTCACCCCGGAGATGGGTCTGTCGCCGCAACTCGAAACAGTGACCCAACAGGAAGTCGCCAGCCTCGGCGCCACGCTGGGAGTGTCCGCCGGACAGGCTATCGATGCCTGGTTCGCTGCCACTGCGCATCAGGCTGCGTTCCAACAGTCGTACCGAGACGCAATCGCAGAAGCTCTTGCCGGTCTCGGTGATCCTGCGGTGATTCTGGTAGGCCGTCCATATGCCGCATATGCTCCGGAGGTGAACCTCTCCGTTCCCCGCAAGATCTCGACACGCGGATTCACCGTCATTCCCGGCGACGCTTTATGGCCAAAATCTCCACCGGATGAACGCAACGTATGGCACTACACGCAGGACGTGATGTCGGCAGTCGAATATGCCAGGTGTCACGACAACCGGTGGATCTGCAACATTTCCTGCTTCTCCTGTGGTCCGGATGCCATTACTCAACACCGGCTCCGGCGCGAACTGGAGGGCCGGCCATTCTGCTTCCTGGAGATCGATTCCCACACCGCGCACGCCGGCATCGAAACCCGTGTAGGCGCCTTTCTGGATATTATCGAAGCCAGCCGGCGACGTCAGTTGGTGTCGGCGGAACCTCCCAAACGCGTTAGCGCGTCGCGTGTGGAACTGGACGGCACTCGGGCCTGGATCATCACGAGCAGCGGGATGCGCCTCGAACTGGATGATCCCCGGGTGGTTCATGTTTCTCTCGCGGACGGTCCGCAATTCCTGTCCGAGATTCTGGGGGGCTTTTACACTTCCATGGGATGGCGATGGGTATTCGCACCAAATACCAACGCTGAAGCGCTGCAGCGTGCGAAGAGAGTGTGCTCAGGGAGGGAGTGTCTGCCTTTCGTGTCCATGGTCGGGAAAGCCCTCAAGTATCTGGAGACTCGACCGCCCGGCGAAGTGACTGTATTTCAGATTCTCGATCAGGGAGGGCCTTGTCAGAATGGAGCCTGGCACGACGCTGCGCCCATCATCTTCGAGCGGCTCGGAGTGGCCGATGCCCTGGTGGCCTGGCCTACGGCGAAAAACAATTATCTGGGCAAAGGAGACCGGTTTGGGGCCATGAAAGTGGCCGCTTACGTCTTGAGCGACGTCATGGCAGAAATCCGCTCGACTCTCCGTTGCCTGGCGAAGGATCCGGTGGCGGCGATAACCCTGCTTCGCCAACTGGAGAACCAGTTGACCGAGGCCAGCCGCAGTGGTTTGCTGGCGACCGAGAGGGAACTGAGCCGCGTTGCACAATGCCTTGCAAAGGTGCCCCTGCGTGCGCCCGTCGACAGGACCGCCCGGGTGCTGCTGCTCGGCGGCGTCAACCGGATTTTCGTGGATGGACCCGTGAAAGACTTCTTTCAAGAGCGCGGGATCCTTGCCAAGACCACCGAAATGTCGGAATTCATGTGCTTTCTCCAAGCCGAGGACATTATGCGGCTCGGCTTTTCCCATGGCCATCTTGCCCCAGTCGACCAATGCTCCCTGCCCGTGCTGCTGTCCGAGCTCTTTTCCGACGTAGACCGGACCGGCGCCATGAGGGCACTCGGCGCCCGTGTCCGTATCGGACTCATTGAAATGATCGAGCAGCGATGGCGCCGGATTGCGGCCGAGTCCGGACTCCTCTTCAGCCCGTACGTGCCCTTTGGCGATGTGGAGCGGGAAGGCCATGCGCGCATCTCCCTGAACGGCTTCACCGAAGCACCCTTGACCATTGGCCGGTACGCCACGTTACTCGCATCGGGGGCGTTTGACGGCTACATCAACATCGGCGCGTTCAACTGCGGCCCGTCCAACACCGCATCCGCGGTGATTCACGCGCTTTCGCATCAAACCGATACTCCCTACGCGGTAATCGAATCCGACGGTGACAGCATTACCGCAGGCCAATTGCGGCAGCTCGAAACCGTCGCGGTCCAGTCCTCCCGCAGACGGCAAGCTCTCAGTGAAAGGGTGTCGCCATGACGCACCGCGTGGCCGAACGCGAACGCATGGTGTGCGAGCAGATTGCGGAACGTGGCATTCGCGACCCGGACGTGTTGCGAGTCATGCGCTCCACTCCTCGCCACCTTTTCGTCCCCGCCGAACTTCGGCCCATGGCGTACGAAGACTGTCCGTTGTCGATCGGTTACGGAGCTACCATTTCCCAACCCTATATCGTGGCTCGTATGACGGGGTTGCTGTCTCCGGCGAAGCACCATCGTGTTCTGGAGGTCGGCACAGGCTCGGGCTACCAGGCAGCGATTCTGGGACAACTGGTGGACGAGGTTTATTCCATCGAGATTGTCCCGCAACTGGCGCGAGCAGCGGCTGGCAGGCTACGTGAGTTGGGCTACTCAAATGTCACGGTCCGCGAGAGTGACGGCTATCAAGGCTGGCCGGACCAGGCTCCTTTCGATCGCGTCATCGTGACGGCAGCGCCGCTAGCCGTGGCCGCCGAGTTGATCAAACAGTTGTGTTGGGAAGGTCGCCTGGTGGCTCCCGTCGGACCTTTGTGGGACCAGCATCTGATCGTGCTGGAGACGACGAAAGACGGTGGGATCAGACGGAAATCATTCGGTGCGGTTAGTTTCGTTCCCATGGAGAGTGATAAAGAAATCGAAGGATGAACCGCAGCCCGCGAAAGGGGATTGCATTTCCGACCCAATCATCTTATATTAAAAGCGGCACGTACTGAATATCGTGCGGGCCGTGGCGGAACGATCGGGAAAGGCAGTTGAATTGCCATGCCGATTCTGTCTGATCGAGACCAATCCGCGCGCCGAAGTATCCTGCTGACAACTGGATTTGGGATAGTCTTTGGTTTGTTCTTCGGGCTTCCTCCAGCCTTGGCCGCACGCGCGATGGGGGTGACGTGGGTGCCTTATGGCCTCGTCGTGATTCTGAGTGGTCTCGCCGTCGGAGTTTCCCTGGCATATTTAGTCGTTGCGTATCTGTTTGATATGCCATACCCTCGCATTCCGGTACCAGTCAGTCCACGTGCGCCGGTACTCAAGCCGCTGCGCACGACTGAAAGCCGGAATTCGGCGAACCGCGCACTCAGCGTGATCCGGCGGCGACTGGCTGAAGAAAATGTCGTCTTAGCGAAACTGGATGCCGAGCGCGAACGGCTGCACGATTCTCATTTCGGGACAACGGCCGAGCAAAGAATCGTCTGGGGGGAACTGCTTGAATTGGAATTGCAGGATATCGATGAGCAGGTGAACCGCATTCGTCAAGCGGCGGGAGACTCAATCCGAAACGCGTCAACTTAGGGAAGTAAATCGCAGAAAGACTTTTTGAGAATCATACCGGTTCATCTGCGTTCACCTGCGTTCATCCCTGCTATTTCTGGGGTTCTGGAGGCTGCGAAAGGCCTGAAAAACACGAATAGCAGGGATCAACAGAGATGAACCTAGGTAACAGTTCACGTGGTTAGGGCCGGCATGGGAGCAGGGAAGCTACAGCAGTCTGACGACGATGGCAGCGTACGGCCTCAGTGAGGTAGCCCAATACGTGACGACGCTGCCTCTTGCAAGTCTGCACGACGGTGAGTAAACGGGCAGTGGCGATTTCCCCGTTGCGGCTGCGGTTGCCGAAACTGATCTTGCGCCACTGCACAGCCGTACGCAGGACCTGTTCCGCTGCATTGTTGGTCGGCTCCACGCCCTCCTCTTCCAGAAATGTGAACAGCCGTTCGAAGTGAAGCAACAGCGCGATTGCCATGTTGCGAACCTCGCGGTCGGTGTCCTCAAGATGTGCCACCGCCAAGGCGAGCAGCTTTTTCTGCAGGGGGATCGACTTTAAATAGAGTTGTTGTCGGTCAAGAGGCTGCGGGTTTCCGCGCCGGTCCCGCAAGTCGCCGCGAAACCGATACCAAAGACGGAACACGCGGGCCACGATGGCCAGCGTGTCCCGGCAAAACTGCCGCGACGAGGGACTGCGGGCATAATCGGCGATCCCCAGAAGATTTCTTTTCAGATGGGCCCAGCATAACTGCATGCGGCCGGAATGGTACGTCAGATACACCACCCACCGGTCATTGCAGAGAATTCCGTGGAAGACCGACCCCAGCAGGGAAACCAACACTTCAGCGCTACGCGTGGAGGCCACCACGTAGAACACGAACTGGTGGGCCACCAGCGCCCAGATCCAGCGCTTATCGCCATTGGTCCGCCAACCCGTCTCATCCACATTCAGGACCGCTTCGCGCGGCAACTGCTCCTGCAATTGCCCCACGGGCTGTTCCACCGCCTGGCTGACTTCTTCCCAGGCTTTCTGAGTACTCCCCAAACTGATCTCGATACCTAACACATCGATCAGCATCGCTTCCACCAGCCGCCGCGGCAAGCGGCAGACTACCGTCCAATAGGCGACCAGCGCCGTCAGTTGCGGTCCAAATTGTCCCGCGATCTCCTCTGGCACCGGCGCATGCGTCGTCTTTCCGCACTGTCCACAAACCACGTTCGGAAACTGATACTCGGTGATGTGCGCTTTCACTGGCGGCACTTCGGTCACCTGATGCCGCCGCGGTTCTCCTTCCGTAGTCGCCCTACCGGGCTTTTGCGGGAGGCTTCCACCGCAGTGTCCGCATTGCTTCGGCAGCAGTACCTCAACGGCGCTCACCTCCGAGGTGGGAACCGGTCGTCGATGATGGCCCGGGTGTCCGGGCTGTGCACCCGGTTTCCGTTTGCTCTTGTGCTTTCGGCCGCGCGGGCGCTGCTCACCGGCCAATCCGTCTGAAGATGGTGGCTTGGAGGAGTTGGTCGAGTTCTTCTTTCGCCCAGCCAGTTGCCGCTCCAGATCTGCGATCTGCTTTTCTGCGTCCGCGACCTGCTTGTCGCGTTCGGCTAGTTTTTCGCGGAGATTCTCTATTTCCCGCTGCTGCCGCTCGACTTGCTGCTGCAGTTGTTCGCGGCTGGGCTGGTGGGAGTGCCGGGCCCTGGGGGCACCCCGATTCGCCGCTGCCTCTTCCTCGCTGCGGCGGCGAGCCGCGGTCGCACTCATCCACCATACGTTAAACCATTCTGCGCGATTTGTCCAGCAAAATCGACGGGGGTATCGGATGAGTCAGCCGGGAAGTCCGCTACGATCACATTCACACCCAGTTGCGGCAGCCAGCAGTCTCCCTGCCCTTGGTATGATTGTTTTTCCGTACGGGGTGGATCGATGCCGATGACTCCATTTATGGAACGATTCCCTGAAGTAGGAGCGCGAGAAACCAGGTCCGTAACCGTCACAAACCGCCAGGATCTTCCAGATGGGGAATACGGCTTCCTGGAGTTTTATTGTAACGAGCCCGGCTGTGACTGCCGACGAGTCATGATCGACGTGTTGCGGCCGGAGACGGGGTGGAGCAAGGTCTGGGCCACCATCAGCTACGGATGGGAGAGTCTGGATTTCTACAGAAAATGGGGCGGGACCGCCAGCGATCCCATTGAAATGAAGGGGCCATACCTGGACCCCCTCAACCCACAAACCAAGTACTCACCCGCACTTCTAAATCTGTTTCGATTCCTTCTTCAGTCGCCCGATTATGTGGAGCGTCTCAAAGGACATTACCAAATGTTCCGAGACTCTCTAGAGCCAGAACATGGCCGGCAGGACGGTCCGGAAACCAATCGCATCGAAAACAAGCGGAAACGTCTACACGATCCTAAGCATCGTCGTCGGCATCCTTACTGAGCTACGCCACGCCTCAGCACTACACCGACACCACCGCCGCGATAGATCCACCTGAACTGTTACGAACCTAGCGCAACCGTTGGCCGCAACCAAAGCGCCTCCAGGGTCAGGACGATTTTTCTCTGCGATCTCTGCGGCTCCGCGTTAGAACACAGCCCTGCACCAGGCAGTTCCTCTCGTTAAACGCGATTCGGGTCGGGGCCGCGCGTAAAGGAAACGCGGAGGCGCAGAGGTCCGCGGAGTACGCAAGAGAAGCTTCCGATATCCCCGAAAACGGCTCTCTAATCTAACTGCCAGATATGAAATGCCTTCCTTGAAAATCGGCGCGGCGCGCGAAGATTCTCCAGGTTAGCAGTGCAGATGACGCACGATTGAAAATTACTCAGCGCATCCTGTCATGCCGCCGGCGGCCAGTGCTGCACGATCATCGGGGGCTCGTAGGTAATCCCGTTGCGTAGCCGCAGCTTTTCCATCTTCGCTGTCCAGAGCATCAGCGGCCCGACCACTGCGTTCGTCAGCCGCGCATTCATGCCGCCGCACTCGTGAACAATCTCCGTGCGCAGTTCCCGAATCCTCCGGCTGACGGTCTCATTGGACGCGCGCAACTGCCGCTCCATGGCCCATAGAATGCCGGACCAGCTATTGCGAAGCATGGCGAAGTCGCGTGCGAAACGCTCGCGCACCCGCTCGTCCGGATGATTGCGATGCCGTCTCCAGCCTTCGAGAGTCGTACGGCATATACGGAACAGGCTCGGACCATTTAGCTCGAAATCGCGCTGGAACGCCTCGTCGAGATACTCCTTCGATTCGTCACGCGAAATCGCGCCGTGCTCGAAATTGAACTTATGCTGGCCGTGGATGTCGGCAAGGTTGACGTCGAGTAACCGCCCTTCCGACGCCATCTGCTGGTACAACGGCGTTCCCGGAACCGGCGTATACAGCATGAACTGATGGAAATCCGTGCCGCAGGAGACGGCATACTCGATTTCCTCGTGGATGTTCTCCGGCGTATGGTGCTCCAGGCCAATGATCGTGGACCCGAGCAGCTTGATGCCGTTCTGCTGGAGTTCCCGGCACAGAGTCATGGAGTCCGCGCCCGATAGCTTCGCATAACCCGACTGCGCCGACTCCAGACCCAGCCACATCCACCCGACACCGAGTTGCACCAGTTCATCCATGGTGTACTTGCGGATGGCGTTGGCCGAGGAGAAAACATACAGCTCCCAACTCTTCCGTCCTTGTCGCATGCACCGCAACAACTCCAGTGCACGCCGTTTCTGCAAGAGAAAGTTTTCGTCCATCATGAAGAACGATTTCACTTTGAGCCTTTTCTCCAGCCCGCACATTACCTCATAAAGCTCGTCGCCGGTTTCGAAAAAATTGGTGAACTTTCCTTTGCCCCCAAAGAATGATGAAGTAGTGCAGAAGTTACAGCCCATGGGACAACCCACCGAAGGAATGATGGTTGCAGCCGGGGCCCGAAACATGGCCGGAAGTCTGAGGCCCATGATCCTGTGCCCAAAGCCCGACACGATGTCCGGATGCTGGATGGGCGCGTTCGGATCCTCGCCAAGATAGCGGCGCATCCACGAGATCCCCTCGCCTTTGACAATGTGATCGGCATCGATCATCTGCTCAATACCGGGGATCGCCGCAACATGGCCGCCCACGATGATGGTCGACTCCGGCGACAACTCCCGGACCATCCGGCACATCTCCCGCACCTTCCCGACGTTCACGATGATCGACGAAATGCCGACGACGTCGTAGTGCCGGCTTTTGAGTTCCGCGGCGAACTGCCGGCGTGTCGGGAAATCTAACAGCGTGGACGGAGCCTGTAGGTTCTGCTGGATCATCATCAGGCCCCACGAGCGATGGAAAATCCGGATGGAAAACTCATTCTGCATCCGGGTGACCTGGTTGTGATAAAGCTCCATGGGATTGATGGAGCGGCTGCCAAAGTCATCGTCCTGTGCGTACGGACCGAAGACCGAGCTCAAAAGCAAACAAGCTTCAGAGCCCTTAGGATGTATGGGCATGTTTTGACTTCGTGGGACAGACTTCACTCTCGCCCCACGTGTGTGAATGAGGATACGGCCCTGGGGACCGCGACACTAATTCTTCTTTCTGATTAACGATATCACCGCATACCTGCGGCCGACTGTCAGATTAGTGTAATATGTTGCCCACGTGTAACAGATAAAAAGACCTTGATTTCTCTGCCTGAACAATCCTGCCTTGACCGGGCTGGAATGCCTGGCGTCTCCCAGACCACCCCTCCTTCGGATGATATCCTTATAAATCAACTCAAAATGATTCATAAGACAGCTATCACAGTCGCCCACGGGGACGGCATCGGCCCCGAAATCATGGAGGCCAGCCTCCACATCATTCAATCCGCCGGCGCAGCCCTGGAGATTGAAAAGATCGATATTGGCGAGAAGGTTTACCTCTCGGGAAACACCGCGGGGATCGATCCCTCCGCCTGGGAATCCTTGCGCCGGACCAAGGTGTTCTACAAGGCTCCTATCACCACCCCGCAGGGCGGTGGCTTCAAGAGCCTCAACGTCACGACACGCAAGAAACTTGGCCTCTACGCCAACGTCCGGCCGTGCGTCGCCTATCATCCCTTCGTCGACACCAAACATCCCAAAATGGATGTGGTCATCGTGCGCGAGAACGAAGAGGATCTCTACGCCGGCATCGAGTACCAGCTCAGCCCCGAGGTCATGGAGTGTCTCAAGCTGATCTCGCGCCCAGGCTGCGAAAAGATCGTGCGTTTCGCCTTCGAATACGCCAAGACCAACTTCCGCAAAAAGGTCACCTGCTTCTCCAAAGACAACATCATGAAGATGACCGACGGTCTCTTCCATAAAGTCTTTGATGAAATCGCCGCGGAGTATCCCGATATCGTGAACGAGCACTGGATCGTCGACATCGGCGCTGCCAAGCTCGCTGATACGCCGGAGGCTTTCGACGTTATTGTCATGCCGAACCTCTACGGCGATATCCTCTCCGACGTCGCCGCGCAGATTGCCGGCTCGGTAGGACTCGCCGGCTCGGCCAACGTCGGCACTACGGCGTCTATGTTTGAGGCCATTCACGGATCGGCGCCGCGCCGCGCAGGACAGAACCTTGCCAACCCCTCCGGCCTGTTGCTCGGCGGCGTGATGATGCTGGTGCACATCGGACAATCCGAAATTGCCGAGCGTGTGCACAATGCCTGGCTCCGTACTATTGAAGAAGGCATCCACACCTACGACATCTACGAAGAAGGTGTGAGCAAACAGAAGGTCGGCACTCGTGAGTTCGCGCAGGCGGTGGTCGACCGGCTGGGTAAGAAGCCGGAAACACTCAAAGAAGCCAAATACGCCGCAATCGCCGAACGCAAGTCCTGGACTCGCGACCCGGCAAGGTATCCGAAAAAGATCGAACTCGTCGGCGTAGACTTGTTCGTTGCCGGCGACGTCCGTGGCGCGAAGGAGTTTGGCGATGCCCTGAGCAAGGTGACCCACGACGGCCTCGCCTTGACCATGATGTCCAACCGCGGCACTGCGGTGTGGCCGGAATCCATGGCCGAGACTTTTCTCATCGACGCGTTCCAATGCCGCTTCGCTCTGGCCGGCGGAGGTACGGTCACGCAGGCTCAGATTATCGGCCTGATGCAGAAGGTTGCCGCCGCGGGTTACGACATCGTGAAGACCGAAACCCTCCGCAACTTCGACGGCGTGCGTGGCTACACGCTGGCCCAGGGCCAGTAGACACGTCACTATGAGCGAGCCGCCCAGCGAGAAAATCACCCCGCTGGTTGCCGTCATCATGGGCAGCCGGTCCGATTGGGAAACCATGCGCGAAGCGGCTCGCATTCTCTCCGAGTTTCAGGTCCCGCACGAATGCCGCGTCATCTCCGCCCATCGCACGCCGGACATGATGGCCGCATTCGCCCATGAAGCCGAGTCGCGCGGCCTCGAAGTGATCATCGCAGGCGCGGGCGGCGCAGCCCATCTTCCGGGCATGACGGCCGCTCACACAGTGCTGCCGGTGATCGGCGTACCCGTTGAAAGCCGCGCGTTAAAGGGCATGGATTCGCTGCTCTCCATCGTCCAGATGCCCGCCGGAATCCCGGTGGCGACGGTAGCCATCGGCGCGGCCGGAGCCAAGAATGCCGCGTTGCTCGCTATCTCGATTCTCTCGAGCGGGCGTCCCGATTTGCGCGAGAGACTGCACGCTTTCCGGCGCGGGCAGCGCGACCGGGTCCTCGCCGAGAAACTCGAAGAATGAAGCCGATCCTACCCGGCGCAACGATCGGAGTGCTCGGCAGCGGGCAACTGGGGCGCATGTTCGCCATCGCAGCCCGGCGCATGGGATATCGCGTCCACACGCTCTCGCCGGAATTCGACACTCCCACCGGCCAGATCTCCGATGTGGAGATCAACGCTCCCTACGATGACCTCGATGCCGTCCGTGACTTCGCGCGCAACGTGGCCGCCGTGACCTTCGAGTTTGAGAATGTGCCCGCGGCTACCGCGGCCGCGGCGGCGGAGGAGGCGCCAGTGCGGCCCGCCGGTGAGATCCTGCATATCACCCAGCATCGTTTGCGCGAGAAAACATTCCTTGAAAAACACGGCTTCCCCGTGACGCGTTTTGCGACTGTACGGTCCCGCGAGGAACTGGCGAGCGCAATATCGCGCGTGGGTCTGCCCGCGATCCTGAAAACCGCCGGCTTCGGCTATGACGGAAAGGGTCAGTTCCGCATCGCCTCACTCGAGGATGCTGACACAGCGTGGCAAGGTGTCGGAGGCCAGGAAGCGGTCCTCGAAGCCATGGTCGACTTCGACTGCGAAATGTCCGTCGTCGCGGTACGCAATGAAAACGGAGAGTTCAGACACTACGGCGCGATCCGCAACGATCATGTAGGAGGCATTCTGGATGTGTCCATCGCCCCCGCACAGGTCGATCCACGCGTTGTTCATGAAGCCGTCAACATCGCGCGTTGCGTGATGGAGGAACTCAGCGTGGTCGGAGTCCTCTGCACCGAATTCTTTCTGGCGCGCGATGGACGCCTGCTGATCAACGAACTGGCTCCCCGCCCGCACAACTCCGGACACCTGACCATTGACGCCTGCGTCACCAGCCAGTTCGAGCAGCAGTTGCGCGCGGTCTGCGGGTTGCCGCTGGGATCCACTTTCCAGGCGCGGCCCTCGGCGATGGCCAATCTGCTCGGCGATCTCTGGAGCCGCGGCGAGCCGGATTGGGTGTCCGCGCTGACGATTCCCGACGCCCGTCTGCACCTCTACGGCAAAGCCCAAGCTCGGCCGGGGAGGAAAATGGGACACCTCACTGTCGGCGCCGGAACTCCCGCGGAAGCCGAAGAAATCGCTCGCAGAGCCCGCGAAAACCTCACTGCTTAATGCGCCATTTTATGGGTGCGGCCTCGTACTCTCACAGTTAAGCGCACCGACGCTGCCCGCGGCGCCTAATTCCCTTCCCCCAACGGCTTGCCGATTTCCCAATGGTGTCCGAAGGGATCGACGATCCGTCCAATCCGCCAACCATGCTGCTTGCTGACGGGCCAAACCACCGTAGCCCCTGCCGCGACCGCTCGTGCGAAAACCGCATCCGGATCTTCCGCAATCATGACCATCCGGACGGAACCACCGCCGAGAGACTCCGGACTGAAGTTGAAGTGCTCCGGTGACTCGTCGGCGAGCCAGAATTCGGCATCCTCCACCGATAAGCGCGCAACTACTTCCCCGGCCTCGCTCTCGATGCGAAATAACTCGCCGGCTCCAAACGCCGCCTTGTAAAACTCGATCGCCCTCTTCCCGTTTCGCACTGAAAGCATAGGAGCGATCGACGTCTTCCGGCTCATCGGACTTCTCCTTTCGATATTATCCATGAAACAACACGCTTCCGTTCCATGACGGTTTTTTGATATGCTAGCTGCACTTCATTCAGAGGCTTTTTCATGTTGCATTTACAACGTATCGCTCCTTTCGCTGCCGCGCTCGTTTTTGCGGCGACGTTAACCGCCCAGACTTCGACTGGTGAAATCGATCTCACGATACACGATCCGTCGGGCGCCATCATCCCCAAAGCCGCCGTGACCATCACCGGTTCCGACACCGGTAATCTGGCGCGCACGCTCGTTTCAAACGGGTCGGGTCTGGCGCAGGCACCCTTACTGCGGCCCAACGATTACGACATCGCGGTCAGCGCTCCCGGCTTCGAAAAGCTGCTGCGGCAGAAAGTGGTGCTGCGCGTCGGGGATGTGCTCAATCTGAATCTCACTATGACCCCCGGCAGCTCGACTCAATCCGTGACGATCACCGGCGAGACGCCCCAGCTCGAAGAGAAATCGGTGACGCTCGACCAGGTGATGGAGACCAAGGAGATGGTCCAGTTGCCACTCAACGGCCGTAACTACCTGGACCTCGGCCGCCTTGCGCCCGGCGCGATTCCGGGGCCCGGAGCGTCGCAAGGCAGCCGCGACGAGACCTTCTCGGCGTATGGCAACACCGGACTGCAAAACGCCTTTGTCATGGACGGCGCGCGCAACGAGAATTACCTGCGCGGCCTCGACAATCGGGCTCGCGATGCGTTGCGCCCGCCGCTGGACGCGCTGGCGGAATTTCAGGTGCAGACCAGTAACTACTCAGCCGAGTTCGGAGCTTCCGCCGGAGCCGTAATCAGCGCAGTCACCAAGAGCGGGACGAACCAGATCCACGGCTCCGTCTACGACTTTCTGCGCAACGACCACATGGACGCGGCGGACTTCTTCGCGCAGGCGGGCGTCAAGCCGCTACTGGTGCAAAACCAGTACGGAGTCTCCGGCGGCGCGCCGATCATAAAAAACCGCGTGTGGATTTTCAGTGCTTACGAGGGCACGCACATTCGCAGCGAAGGGACCGGATTATCAACCGTTCCCACGGCGGCGATGCAACAAGGCAATTTCGGGTCGACGCCGATTTTCGATCCACTCACGAATGCGCCCAATCCAAACGGATCGGGAACCGTAAGAACAGAATTCCCCAACAACGTGATCCCGGCTTCGAGATTCAATCAGATCGGCCAGCAGGTTCTCGGGTTCTATCCGCTGCCCAATCTTCCCGGCGTGGTCAACAACTACGCTTCGGAGATTCCGCAAGGCCAGAACACTCACAATTTTGTGGTTCGCGGCGACGTGCAGATCAGTTCGAAGGATAGCCTGTTTGTGCGCGGCTCAGTGATCCGTTACACGACCCAAGTGAATACCGCGCTGCCGCCGCCAGCGCAGGATCCGGTGAATCGTTTTATTCCATCCGACGGCGTCGGTATCGGCTATACCCGGACCTTCACCGCGACGCTGGTCAACGAACTCCGGTTTTCCTGGACGCGCATCACGGTCGGCAATGATGAAACTACGCCGCTCAATCCCGTCATCAACGGCTTGCTCGATCCACGGATCCAGCACGGTACGCCCACCATCAATGTCACGGGCTTCACAGGGATTGGCGCGCAGCCCAGTTGTTGTGGAAACTCGCCGCTCCTCAAGAGTTCGGGAGTCTGGGATCTCTCGGACAACCTCTCGAAATCCTACGGCAAGCATCTGCTGAAGTTCGGCACCGACGTGCAGGATATTCGCGCCTCCACGAACTCGGCGCTCAACGGGCGGGGCACAGTCGGATTCACCGGCGTGTTCACACAGAATCCGCTGAGCCGCACCAATACCGGCAGCCCGGTAGCCGATCTGCTGCTGGGCGACGGCGCCACCGTCACAACCGGAACTAATGCCGCCGTGGTCGAACGCGGCAAATACGCCGGCTGGTATGCGCAGGACCAATGGACCGTGACTCCTTCTCTTACCGTGAGTCTGGGGATGCGCTACGAGCTGTTTTTCCCCTACGTCGAGCAGTACAACCACATGGGGAATTTCATCGTGAACCCGAGCGATCCCAACTTCGGGCACTTCGAGTTCGCAGGACTGAACGGAAATTCTCGCGCGCTGTTAACCATGGACAAGAATAACGTCGCTCCCCGCGTAGGCTTTGCCTGGCACGTACCCGGCATTAAGGGTATGGTGGTTCGCAGTTCCTACGGCATGTTCTACGCGCAGGATCAGGGCGACGGCGTGAACGACCGCATGGTCAGTAATCCGCCTTTCTATGGCTATGGCGGCGTATCGATCACCAGCGACCAGGTGAATCCGTCGACCGGCTTTGTGCTGAGTTCGTCCGCGCTCGCGCCGCGTCCGGCTCCAATCAGTGCGTCGCAATTTGTCCTGGTGCCGTCGGCAACGACGGGGCTGATCGCCTGGAACCAGCGTGACACCACGCCTTACGTGCAGGAATGGAACTTCACCGTGGAGAAAGAGCTTCCCTGGAATATGGTCTGGCAAACCAGTTACGTGGGGAATATCGGGATCCACTTGTGGGGCGATTCTCAAGGCAACCAACCACTGACGAACGGACCTGGTTCGCCGACGACGCGGCGTCCGCTAGCGCAGTACACCGTGGCGGGTGTCACGGTGTTCGCGCCCTGGGATCGCAGCACCTACGAAGGAATGTCGTCGCGGGTCGAAAAGCGGTTCGCAAAGGGATTGTCGTTGGTAACCAGCTTCTCGTATGGCCGGTCACTGGATCTGCAGAATCCGGCGCTGGGGGTCTGCGACGGTTGCGAATCGGGTGACGGAATCCAGAATGCGTATAATCGCAACGGCCAGAAGGGTCCCTCAGATCAGAACGTGCCGCTGCGTTTCGTGACAGCCGTGGTATGGAATCTGCCATTCGGTCCGGGACACGCGATGGTGGGCCACGGTTGGGCGAGCCAGGTGGTGGGAGATTGGCAGGTCAGCACCATTTACCAGGCACAGGATGGCCTTCCTTTCAGTACCGTGCTCTCCTTCGACAACGCGAACGCCGGCAACACATCGTGGCCGAATCGGATTTGCAACGGCAGTCTTTCGAATCCTTCGCCTTCGCATTGGTACAACACGTCGTGCTTTGTCTCCCCCGCGTCCTACGTGTTCGGCAATGAAGGACGCAACGTGCTGACGGGACAGGGGCACAACAACATGGATCTGGCGCTGCACCGGATTTTCCCGCTGCGTTTCCGGGAGGGGATGGCGCTGGAGTTCCGCGCGGAGGCCTACAACCTGTTCAACCATCCCGTATTCCAGTTCCCCGGAGCGACCATCGGGACAGCCAGCGCGGGCATCATCAGTGCGACTGCGCTACCGAATCGCGAACTCCAGATGGCGCTCCGGTTTATGTTCTGATATCCAACCGCTCCCTAAACGGTCGCGATTCAATAAGTACCTTGTTGCTGTCAGACTTTTCTGAGCCGCGCGCGTCAGCAAGCGGTCGGTCGGATGTTGCAAGTACCTCTTTAGTCCGTGCGCCGCACCGTGCCTTTATCGCCATCGACCTTCAGTGTCCATTTCGTATTCACTACCACGCTGACCGCGCCCGCACCCTCCGGCATTACTGTCAGTTTCACCGGTGCGCCATCCAGCGAGGCCGCCCACACATAAGTTGCCTGCTGGGCTACGCGGCGAAAAATCACGACGGGTACGCGATCCCCGGTGCTCTTGCCGACGCCGGTTGCGGTGATGATCTGCGTCGGCTCGTTGCCGGCCAGGACAATCGCCGCGTGAGAATCCGCATCTCCTGCCAGCATGAGTGTGGCGCCATCATTCGTATGCATCGAGGCTACGTCTCGCAAGTGTTGATAGCCTTCCTTCGCTGGCAGATCGGGTTTCTCACCAACGGCCGGCTTGGTCCAGCGGCCGGTATAGTGACACGCCAGATCCAGGGTGTGCGGCTTGTTGGCCTGCACCTGGTCTACAAAGACCACCAGGTTTTCATTCAACAGCATGGCGGTCCGGACAAACCGGACACCGTCGTAAATGTTGCCAGCATCCGTCATGGCGTAGTCAACTTGCCTTTCGCTGCCAAACGCCAGGCACTTGCCCGTCGACGGACGCTGCGACGTTTCGTCGACCGTGAGCGTGTTATGCGCCAGCGTGACGCGATCCCATTCGGCATGCAGGGGCGATCCGTAAAGCCGCGTTCCAGGATCCGGAAACAGAACCTGACCCTTCGAATACAGTACGAAGTTGTTCTTGTCGGCATGGCCGTGCCCGCCACCGTGCGGCCCATATTTGAGGCACAGCCAGGTGGCTTGCACGCTGTTCCCCTGCTGCAAAATGGCATAACCGGAAGCGGTCGCATTCCGGCTGCCGGCCACAGTTGGAGTCTGCTCGGGCAAATGGTCCACGCCAAACCACAGAGCATAGTCATTGTTCCGACCACCCGGCGGGATCCCGGCGAGATCGATGGGATCCTGATACCGCGCGTAAGCGAGTTCGTAAATCGGGTTGTGGACATCCACTTCGGTGCTGTCGTTGAACGCCGGCAGCTTCAGATTCGGCATAGCCAGTTGAATCGGGGCTTCGAACATTTTCTTGTACGGCTCACCGTAGAGATCAATACGGCAATTGCGCGCGGCTTCAGTCAGGGGCCAGACGGCGCTGATGGTGTAGAAGTGATAGCCCCACGCGCCCTCGTGCCAGACGCCGTCGCTCTGCACGCCCTTGGACATCTGCACGCGATAGCCACGGTCCGGATCATCAATCGCGGCGGCAATGAGCGCGCGGTCGCCGAGCAACAGACCGGTGAGTCCGACGGCGCTGTTCTTCCAGCACTGGATATTGTGGATCGGCATATGGTGCGGCAGAATGACATCGCGCGCAGCCGGCAGAAACAATTTGTCGGCGATAGTCTGGCGGTCGGCTTCGGAAAGCGTATCCCAGAGCAGATCGGCTCCCTGAGCCGCGGGAATCAGCCAGACGGATTCGTCGAGAGTCTGGGGCGAGAGACGTCCTCCGCCAAGCTTGGCTTCGCCGTGAATGTTATGTAGCGGATACGACAGATAGCGGTCCGCGTAGGCGAGCAGAATTTCCCTTCCCCGTTGCGCGTAGCGATCATCCTTCGTGACCTGATAGAGAATGCCGGCGGATTGGACCTCGCGCGCGTAGCGGTCATGGATGCCGGCCAGCACGCAACCATCGAAATCGCGATCAGGACTCGAAGGATCTCCCTTGAGCACTTCGTGACCAGCGGTGCAGATGTGCTCCCATTGCCAGGGGCCGAGACGCTTGCCGGTGGTCAATCTCGCCCCGTGAGTCGGGCACACGTACCAGTGTCCCCAGTTGCTGCCGCGCGGGGGCAAGTCGATCTTCTGCTTCAGAGATGTTTCGAAGCGCGATTGAAACGCTTTCCATTGAGCGGACCACGCCGGGTCCTGGCTGCGCGCTTTCAATCGCACAATTCCCTCGGCATTAAACAAGAGGCGCGGATGGGATGGTAAGCTTTGGGCTTGGCTTGGCCCGGCCATGCACAAAAGAAGGAGTGCAACCGAAATTCGCATCATTCCGACCGTAACACAGACAAAATTCTGCAATGCAAATTGTGGGGCGGTCAATTTTGGCCGCAGCCGCTTTTCAGGCGGCTATCCGCGCACCAAGCCAAAGCCGGCTCTCCGTTCGGAGGCTGCTCCGCAGCGACCCAGAGGGTACCCCGACCACAAAAAACGATGGTCTGCCCCACGGTTAGCAAGACAGCAGTCGTCAAATCTTTCTTTTAAGTTTGCGAGTGCCTCTACAGTTTTTGCCTTGTTGACGCTGCTTGCGCAGGTCTCCGCTCCTTCTGCCGCTGAGATAATCGCTAAGTCCATCAACGCGATGGGTGGCGCCGCTCAGTTCGCCACCGTCACCAGCCTCACGGTGCACGGCAGAATGCGTTTTGGACAGGAAGCGTTCACTCCCTTCACCGTTATGGCCCAGCGTCCCGGCAGGTTCCGTATGGAACTTACCGCCGGACCCGATCGTGTCGTCCAGGCCTACGACGGAACAACCGGATGGCAGTCCGTTTCGGGACAGCATAACCAGCCTCCTACACCTCTCTCCGGCGCCAGCCTCGCGCACTTGATCGATCAGGCGGCCAACGCGATCGGCGGTCCACTCCTCGATCTCGAAAAGCGCGGCAACAAGGCGGAATATACGGGACGCGAAATGGTCAATGGGGTCGATTGCTTCAAGCTCAACTTGACGCTCGCGAGCGGCGACAGCAGAGTGGTCTTCATCGATTCGTCGGACTTCCGCGAGACGCAGGAAGAATATCCCATACAGATTGACGGCCAGCCCGCAATCGTACAGCAGACCATCGGCGATTATCGTCAGTTCGGACCGATTTGGCTCGCTTGTCTTTTTGTGACCCGGCAGAAGGACAGTCCGGATAGCCAGCGCGTGGAGATCGATTCAGTGGAGATCAACCCGGCGATTGACGAGTCCATTTTCAAGCTGCCGGTGGACACGCGGCGATAGTCGCGTTACGCGCCCCAACCGCCGCCGCCTGGAGTTTCGATGCGCAACACGTCTCCCGCACGAGTCTCGAAGCGGGATTTTGCGGCGATGGTTCCTCTGCCGGACAGCGTATTCCTGCCGGGCGCACCCGCTGCCCCGCCGTTCAAGCCATACGGCGAACGTTCCCGCCGGTCGGAGAGAATCGTGACGTCGCATGGCGTAAGGAACTCAATCTCGCGCACGATGCCATCGCCCCCGCGGCTGCGGCCTGCTCCGCCCGACCCGCGGCGTACGTGGTACGTTCGAACCCGCAGCGGATACTCGTGCTCGAACGCTTCCACCGGCGTGTTCCAGCTGTTGGTCATGTGAGTGTGGCGGGCGCTCAATCCCGGACCTGCGGCACTCGCACCCATGCCTCCGGCAATCGTTTCGTAGTATGCGAATGCCTTGCCCTTACGGGCATCGAAGCCGCCGATAGTGAGATTGTTCATGGTCCCGGAACTGGCGGCGGGAATCCGATCCGGTGCGGCTTTGGACAACGCGCCCAGAACCGCGTCCGTGATCCGCTGCGAAGTTTCGACATTGCCCGCCGCCATCGCGGCCGGCAGACCGGCATTCACCACGCTGCGATCCGGCGCGATGACCTCGATCGCCCGCAGCAGACCGGCGTTATACGGAATGCCCGCGGGAAGCAGACAGCGGAAGCAGTACATGGTGGCCGATAGAGCCACCGCGTAGTTGGCATTCACCGACCCCTGCACTTGCGGGCTCGATCCCGTGAAGTCCACTTGCGCGCTCTCTCCGCGAATGCGGACCGTCACGTGAATCTCGACCGGCTCACTCGATACCCCGTCGTTATCGAGGTAGTCACTGAAGCCATATTCGCCATCCGGCAAGCGGCGCAACCCCGCGCGCATCATGCGCTCGCTGTAATCCTGCAACGCGGACATGTTCCGCCGAACCCGCTCGATACCCCAACGTTTGACGGTCTCGAGCAGACGATCCGCGCCGCGCCGGTTGGACATGACCTGCGCCATGAGGTCGCCCTCGCGTTCCTCGGGCGTGCGTACGTTGGCGAGTAACAGCGCCAGAATCTGCCGGTCAGTCTCGCCGGCCCGCACGAGCAACACGGGAGGAATGCGGATGCCTTCCTGATAGATCTCGCGGGCCAGCGGCATGGAGCCGGCGCTCATTCCGCCGACATCCGCATGGTGCGCGCGATTGGCCACGTAGAATGCCGGAGACTTTTCTTTGCCGAGATAGACTGCCGATACAGCCGTGATATCAGGCAAGTGCGTGCCGCCCTGGAAGGGGTCGTTCACGATCGCGACGTCCCCACGGGCGAGCGAGTGTTGCGCGATCACGGCACGGACGGACAGCGGCATCGCGCCGAGATGGACCGGCATGTGGTCGCCCATCGCTACCGTCTCCCCTGCGGAATCGTAGATGGCGCAGGAGTAGTCGCGGCGCTCTTTGATATTGGGCGAGAAGGCGGTCTTGCGCAGCACCACGCCCATCTCCTCGGCGATGGAGACGAAGATGTTGCGGAAGAGTTCCAGTTCGATTGGATCGTGCCTGGAACGACTTGCTGCACTGTTCATTTGGGCGGCTCGGAGCCGTCTGGCGCTGCTGGCGGTGGAGGCCCGGGCTCCGGATCGCCAGGCTTGCAGGTTCCCGCCGAAATGAGAAAACTAGCCAGCGGTTTCCAGTTCTCCCCGTCCGCTTTTTCAATATCGAAAGCGTGCAACCTGGCATCGGCCCGCACGCGCCACGTACCCGTTCCCGGAGGTGGCATCAAGCGGATGCGAATGGGCTTCTCGCTCGATTCCCGAATCGTCCAGGTGTCTCCGCCGGTAGGTGATTCGTACAACTCATAACGCGCGCTGCCGTCGATTCCCTTGTCCAGCACCAGAGACCCGCTATGGCCGCCTTCGAACCAGAACGATTGGATGGAGCCGGCCGTGCCGTCTTCGAAGATTGGCTGTTGCCGCCAGGTTTTGGCGCCGTCCGAGGTCCGCAAGAAAAATGGGTCACGAGCGAACGGCAAAAGCATTTCACCGGAAATCCAGCCATGCTCGAAATCCGGAAATTGAATGAGGTCAAAGCCCGCCCCGCGGATCCGCGCGACCGGTTCGGTCCAGTTGTCGCCCCCATCGTCGCTTTCCAAAAGCACCGAATAAAGCGGCGCGGATTCGGCGTGGAGATTCCCGGTCACGAAGATTTTCGCACCCAATGCCGCCACGGCAGTCAAGTCCACGTAGACAGGACAAGGCGCGTCGTCCGAACAGGTGAGCCCCGCTTGAGCGATGTCGTCATCAGTGCAGTGGAATGGGACAACCATGGGCTTGCCGGCATTCCGCACGCTCTCCGCGCACCACGATTGAGCTACAGGAATGAAAAGGAGCGACAGAAAAAAAAGGGTAGCGGGCGCATTTTGGGTGATAGGGGTGAGTGCGCCCGCCGTCGTAACGGGGATGTGCCTAAGAGACGGCCTCACATTTATCCTGGGTTACTGTGCAGATTAAAATTTCCAAGTCTTTACTCGCAAAAGGACATTTCAGTTCTCGAACATGCCCTCAAACAGAATGCTGCTCAGGTAACGCTCGCCGGAATCCGGCAGCACCACCACGATGTGCTTCCTTGCAAACTGGTCTTCTTTCGCGATGCGCACAGCAGCGACTACGGCCGCGCCGCACGAGATTCCGGAAAGAATTCCTTCTTCCCTAGACAGTCTTCGTGCCATCTCGATGGATTCCTCATTAGTTACCAATTCCACGCGGTCCACCATACCGAGGTCCAGATTCTTGGGAACGAATCCGGCGCCGAGCCCCTGGATCTTGTGAGGTCCGGGCTTGACGGTTTGGCCGGCCAGCGTCTGGCTGATTACTGGACTGGCGGTGGGCTCGACCGCAACGGAAACGATGGGTTTCATCCGCACGTTCTTGATAAAGCGGGAGACTCCGGTGATAGTTCCCCCGGTGCCGACGCCCGACACCAGCACATCAATCATTCCTTCTGTGTCGTCCCAGATTTCGGGTCCCGTGGTATTAAAATGGATCGCCGGATTGGCCGGATTGTCGAACTGTTGCAGCAGCACATAGCGCTCAGGGTCGGAGGCGACCATTTGCTCGGCCCGCGATATGGCTCCCTTCATGCCTTGCGCACCTTCCGTCAGGATCAGGTTGGCACCCAATGCTTTCAATACTTTGCGCCGCTCGAGCGACATGGTTTCGGGCATGGTCAGCGTCAGGGCGTAACCGCGCGCCGCCGCCACGTAGGCCAGCGCGATACCGGTGTTTCCGCTGGTCGGCTCGATCATCTCCTTGCCCGGTTTGAGAACCCCCCGATCCTCGGCATCCCAGACCATCGAGGAACCGATGCGGCATTTTACCGAATAGGCTGGATTGCGTCCTTCAATCTTGGCCCACACTGTCGCCTTGGCACCCTCCGTAACGCGGTTCAACCGCACCAGGGGGGTATGGCCAATGCTGAAGGAATTATCGTCGTAGACTCTCATCAAATCTCCCAATTGGGCACAAAACGGCTGTGCTCTTCTTCCCAGTGCCGGGCCAGATGAGCAAAGGTCGTCGAATCGAGGATATCAGAGACGGCCCCATCCACTCGATTCCAAAGGTCTGAAAACGGACTCTCATGCCGGTTTTTCTTCCGCGCACGCTCGTCACCGCGTCCTTCGACGAACCGGAGAACTTCTCCAACTGTTAATGCATCCGCTTGGCGGGTAAGGAGATAGCCTCCATCTGCCCCGCGGCGCGACTCCACAAAACCACCCTGCTTCAAACTGGCGAGGATGAGTTCAAGAAACTTTTGAGGGATGGACTGGCGACGCGCGATTTCCGCAATTTTTATGGGTTGTCCCGACGGCTGGGTCGCCAAGTCGAACACTGCCCGCAATGCGTAGTCACCTTTGACAGAGATGTTCACGGTTTCAGTCGTCAGTTATCGGTTATCAGTTGTCAGCCGCCCAGTCCGCGCCGATGACGCTGACAACTGGCAACTGATAACTCCAACACATGCTAAATCAAGAGCATAGCACGGGTAAGGCAGGTAACTGAGAACTGACAACTGACAACAAAATATAAAAGCCGCCAGTCCACCGCAAAGGCAGGGACGGGCGGCTTTTATGATCTCCAATAATAATGACGGACGAACTACTTCGCGGGAGGCGTAGTGGTGTCGGTGGTCTTCTTCTTCTTCTTCTTTTTCTTGGTGGTATCGGTGCTGCCGCTGCCGGCGTCCTGAGCAAGCGCGATGGTGGTGCCGAGGGCGAGGCTGAGGCCAATCGCCAGGATGACAAGCTTCTTCATTATTTAGTGATCTCCTTTGAGTCGACGATGTTCTCGTCTTTTTTTCAGACGATGTTTTCGTCTCTTGAAACATCATAACCAACGCAACATGAAGCGGAACTTAAGTAGGAATTAAAATCGCTTAATCACAAAGCTCGTTTCAAGTGGCTGTAGGCCAAAGAGCAGGCGTCCGAAGAAACGGCCACCGCATGTTATCCTGAGGCTTCCGGAACGTCCACACGCGGAAATCCATGCGCGAACTTCAATACACTACGCCGCACGGTATCGCTGTCACACGCAAGCTGTCCAAGGCCCCATTTCGTAAGGGCCTCCGGCACCTCCTGCGCGAACTTGACAGCCACCGCGGCGTCTACTTATCCTCGGGATATGAGTTTCCGGGACGGTATTCGCGCTGGGACATCGCCGCGACCTGCCCGCCGCTCGAACTCATTTCAACGGCTCGCAAGGTCGAGTTGCGTCCGCTCAATGAGCGCGGCGAAGCCCTGGTTGGGATCCTGGCGCCGGTCCTCGCCGCTCACCCGCACTGGGAATCTTTCGAACACACCAGCGCAGGGCTGGTCGGCATGCTCCGGCCAATGCCGCGCCTGTTTCCTGAGGAGGAGCGCAGCAAGCAGCCCTCGGTGTTCTCGATTCTGCGCACCCTGATCGCCGAATTCCGCGATTCCGGCGACTCCAAACTGGCCCTCATCGGCGCCTTCGGCTACGACCTGTTATTCCAATTCGAACCCATCGAACTCAAACTCCCGCGTACCGGCGTCAAGGATCTGCACCTCTATTTCTGTGACGACATCTGGCTCATGGACCGGAAGCGGGAGCAGATCGAGCGCTACCAGTACGAGTTCGAACGCGCCGGCATCTCCACCGCCGGATTGCCGCGAGTGGCTGCGGAAATCGCACCTCCAACCACGCGCGAACCGTCACCCATCACCTCCGACCACACCCCGCAGGAATACATGCAGATGGTGGAAGCCGTGCGGGCCGGGATGAAGCAAGGCGATTATTACGAAGTGGTGCTGCGCCAGCAGTTTCAAACCCACTATTCCGGAGCCGCCTCCGAGTTGTTCGCCCGCATGCAGGAGGCCAATCCCAGTCCTTACGAATTCCTGCTGCAGTTCGGCGATGAGCAACTGGTCGGCGCGTCTCCCGAAATGTTTGTTCGCGTGGAAGGAGAGCGTGTCGAGACCTGCCCCATTGCGGGCACGGCACGCCGCATCAACGACCCCCTCATCGACGCGGAAAGCATTCGGGATCTGCTCAACTCACGCAAAGAAGAATCCGAGTTGACCATGTGCACCGACGTGGACCGCAACGATAAATCGCGCGTGTGCGAACCGGGCACCGTCAAGGTGATTGGACGGCGGCTGATCGAGACCTACGCGGGACTGTTCCACACGGTCGACCACGTGGAGGGTTTCCTGAAGGAAGGCTTCGATTCGCTCGATGCTTTCCTCAGCCATATGTGGGCTGTGACCATTATCGGCGCGCCCAAAAAGGCCGCGTCGGTAGCCATAGAAAATCTGGAGAAGAGCGCGCGCGGATGGTATGGCGGGGCGGTCGGAGTGCTCTCGCTCAACGGCGATATCAATACCGGCATCCTGATTCGTACGACGTACCTGCGTGACGGGATCGCTACCTATCCTGCCGGCGCGACTCTGCTCTATGATTCCGATCCGGCCTCGGAAGAGCAGGAGACCCGCATCAAGGCTACCGGATTCTTCCGGCTCCTCGACCCGGCTCTGCAGTCGAAGCCGCGCACGGCTGCGCCTGAACCTGTCGCGAGCGGGGTAAAGCTACTGCTGGTCGATAACGACGACTGCTTCATCCATACGCTGTCCAACTACGCACGGCAGACCGGTGCGCAGGTGGTGACGTATCGCAACGGTTTTCCTCTGGAGTTATTGACCGAGATACGGCCGGATCTGATTCTGGTATCACCGGGTCCTGGACGTCCACGCGATTTTGGAGTCCCGGATCTGATTCGGCACGCGGCGTCAGCGGGCATCCCCGTGTTCGGCGTGTGTCTCGGTCTGCAGGGCATGGTGGAAGCGTTCGGAGGCGAATTGGGCGTGCTGGATTACCCTGTGCATGGTAAGCCCTCGCGCATTCGTCACCACGGCAACGGCGTCTTCGAAGGTTTGCCGGAGGAGTTCACGGTGGGCCGTTACCACTCGCTGTATGCGATTCCGGAAAAGCTGCCCGCGTGCTTCGAAGTGACGGCGCGGTCGGCGGACGGCGTGATCATGGCCGTGCGCCATCGCGAACTACCGCTCGAAGCGGTGCAGTTCCACCCCGAGTCGATCCTCAGCGCCCGCGACGATCTGGGGTTGAAGTTAATGCGCAACGCCATGCGCCTGGCAATCCGTAAGACAGACTTCAGCCTGTGCCATTAGCAGCCTATGGCAGAAGACCTACTCCGTATAGCGGCAAGCAGCAAACCGTAGGGTAGACCATCGTCTTTTGTGGTCTGCCCCGGCTGCGCAGCAGCCGCTTTGGCTCCCACCACATCGTCGCGGCGCGCAAAGAAACGAAGATTTGGTTCTACAAGCCAGCAAACAGTTGATCCTTCGTTGTACTGCTAATAGTCCAGAATCGTCGCGGCCTGCGACGAATTTTGTAGAGTAGCCTTTGGCCTGTCGTAGACCATCGTTTTTTGTGGTCTGCCGGCTGCGGAGCAGCCATTTTTGCGGCCCTGCCGCTATACGGAGTAGGCGTCTTCGCCTGCTCTCGCGCGCTGGTGAGACTTCAGCCTGTGCCGTTAGCTGCAGGCTGTTGCGCGAGAAGCTAGCTACGTCTCTGGCGTCGGGAAGACGCGCGGCGAGTCGATCGCGCTTGCGGGCAGCAGCGTTATGTTTCACTATTAATAGCGAAACATAACGCAATGCAAATGTTCCGAAACTTTTAGGGAGATTAGGAGACCCTCCGCGTTTCGGAGGCAAGCAGTCCGGCAATGGGGTGATCTGTGGATTACCGCAGAGGCGCCGAGCCGCAGAGAAACCCGCGGAGGAGGTCGTTGTCCAGGGACCTTTGAAATGACAACAGACGAAACCTGGACGTTCCCGCAGCAGGCCGGCACGACGCTCAATGCGAACAAAAGAGTTAGCCCTACAATTTTGCGCCAGAAAGTAGCTAGTTCTGGACCGCGATGGCCGCAGGCGCTGAACTGGCCGTGCCTACCTGAATGATGAACGCTAAAGCGCCATTCACCGCGCCAAGCGGAACCTGAACGGTCATCTGGTACAGACCTGCCGCGCCGGGCACGACTCCGGCAGAACTCACCGTCGCCATGCCGCCGCCGATCGTCACCTGCGGAGGCGTATTGGGAGTGGCAGCGCTGGTCGGTAGTTGGCCTGGAATCAAAGCGGGATTGGTGGCGCCCATGCCGGTGCAATAAACTTCGATCACTTCCCCAGCCGCTGCCGGAGTCGTGGAGATGGAGGGGAGGAGGCCCATCGGTCCGATTAACGCGCCATCCATGTGCGTAGCAAACGCGTTCTTGCCGTCCAGCGTAAACACTTGCGGCGCGTTAGCCTGTATTGTGATCGGCACTGCCGCGCTGATTCCCGCAGGATTTCTGACCTGCACCGTAGTCGCGGTGACGATAAGGTCGCTCGGCAGCAGGAAATTGACCTGCGTCGGGCTGACGTAGCCGACGTAAGCCTTTCGCGGAGCGCCAAACTGGTTCAAAAACACGCTTACGCCGTCGATGGAAAATGGAATCCCTCCATCCACGAAATCGCTGTCCGTCCACGAGCGCGTGGTAACGCCCAGATTCGAACCGTAAATAGTAGCCCAGGAATTCGGAGCCACGGCGCCCGCAACAAAGGTTGCGCCGTTGACAACGCTGCCGGCTGTTACTACTGGCGCCACCGGATCCGCGGGACTCAACTGAACACTGGATGTATAGATCAGGTCCCCGACATCGGTGCCGTCTCCATTGGCCGCGTTTCCTGCCACGTAGAATGTTACCGGGCCTACATCCGCCGCGGGCGGCGTCCAGTCGAACTGGAACGTGACGCCGCCTGTCGTCCCGTTGCGAGTACCCGCGGAGGTATGCTCGACGAAAGAAACACCGGATGCACAAGGTTTGGGACCATAATCTTCGCAGATAACCTGGGTCATGTTATCGACGGGTGTGAAATCGCCTGCCTGGCCATCCTCGAGGTCGCTATTCAATCGCGCCGTCAATTCGAAGCCCCACCGCCGTTGCACCGGATCGGAAACCTGGACGGCGATTCGTTGTTTGACGCCAGGGATGTAGAACGGTCCGCTTTGCAGAAGAATCGTTACGCTGCCCGCGCCGGAATTGAGAACTCCGGTATGACACAACGTGCAAGCCCGGGAACTATCTCCGGGAGCTCCGGTAACGCGCGCCGGAGGACCATAGCTATGTGCGAACGTGCCGACAGGAAGAATGCCCGCTGAAAGCGCGAGAAAAAGAGAAGTAAATCTACCCATGTAGCTCTTATTTAGCCACAGGCAGGATCTCTTGTTGTTCCTGCATTGTAAAAGAATTGTGGAGGAAAACTCGATTTCGAGCGAAAAAATACAGTCCGATTCCGGTCTTATTAGTTACGCCATCGGTCGTGATGTATGGGCTTCAGCCTGCGCTTTCTCGCCGTAGGGCCGAAATTGCAACGTTGCCGTGAACCTCTCAGAAGCGGAACTTCAGCGCCAGTTGGATGATGCGAGATGTATTTAATGTCGAACTCACCTGGCCGCCCGAAGAGCTATTGATCGCCGTCGAAGGCGCCGCAAATGTGGGGTGGTTGGTGATGTTGAACATCTCCGCACGGAATTCGAACGACGTGTTCTCCGTCACCGGGAAATGCTTCATCAAGGTGAAATCCAGTTCCTTCAACCCATTTGCGCGCAGAATATTGCGGCCGCTATCGCCGTACGTGTAAGTTGTGGGTACGGCAAATGCCGCGCTGGTGTTGCGCGCCAGCGCCGTGCAGGCCGGGTTGGCCGCCACATAGAACCAGCAGTTGGGTACGCCGATGATGGTGGGCGCTCCTATCACTTCGGGCCGCTGGTTGCTGACACCCGTGTTGGCTGTGTCGCTGCTGATGGTCGGCGTGAAAGGTATACCTGACCGCAGCGTCAGAACCCCCGACATCTCCCATCCGCCCACGATCTGATTTACCAGCCTCGACGAGGTACCCAGGAAGGTTTGCCCTTTACCGACGGGCAGCATGTAATCAAAGCTTCCCGCAAATGCATTGGGCAGATCATAATCGCAGACTGCGTAGCTACCCTGCTGGAAGTACTGCGTGAAACCGGTCCCCTTGTCGAGGCATTTCGCATGAGCATAGGACAAAAGCGTAGTCAGGCCGTGCCAGGTGCGCGTTTCCAGTTTCATCTGCAATGCGTCGTACTTGCCATAGCCGTCGAAGGTGCCATACACAATCGTGCCCCACTGCGGATACGGCCGCCGCGTTTGAATCGCGCCCGGTCCCGGAGGCGGATCGTTAATGCTCGGCTGGGTTTGCAGGTGCGTCGACTTGCTGCCGACGTAGGCCACGTCTAAGGAAATTCCGTTGGCGAGTTGGCGCTGCACTGAGAAATTCCATTCCTGGATATAGGTCGTCTGCAAGTGCAGAGAGCCGGAATCTACGTTCGGAGTCGCGCAGGACAGAGCCGCGTATCCGAACGCGCAGGGTTGTCCCGGATTCGGGTTGGGCGCGACGTTCGGCTGGCCGAGGAAAAAGTCCGCCCAGGTGCGAGTCGGCACCAGCGGCGGCCGGTCGTTGAAGATCGTGGTCGCGGCGATGAAGGGAACGGTAGCCACGAAATTGTTAATGTTGCCGCCATCGGGGAACAGATAGAAAATGCCATACCCGCCGCGGAGAACCGTCTTCTCCGAGCCATTGGGCCGCCAGGCAAAACCAAAGCGCGGCGCGAAGTCCGGCTCCGCCGGCTGGATGGAGTCGGGCAGTCCGAGGGCCTTCGTATATTGGATGCGATCGGCGAACTCCTGTTGCAGAGACGCCGTCAGAGATTGCACGTTCGAATCGATATTGGAGGGAATAATCAGCCCGCCCGTGATCAGATTGAACGCACTCTTCTGGCCCCGAATGCCGGTATAGAAGCTGTTGTACTCAAACCGCAGCCCGAAATTGAGGGTCAGGTTCGAAGTCAGGCGGAAGCTGTCCTGCACGAAGGAGGAGAAGAAGTTTCCGTAATATCCATTGAGCTGCTTGAAATAGTCGCGCGTCACGGAATCCGGGTAGCCCAGCAGGAAATCGCCGAAAGAGTTCCCCGAGTAGGTACCGACGAAGTTGAAGATACCGACCGAACTCGATCCGTTGACATAGGTCGCGTCTTCATGCAATAGCTCAGCTCCGAATTTAATATTGTTCCGGCCGTTGGAGAAGCTGAAATTGTCCGCGTATTGCCAGTTTCGATGGCGGTTGGATTTAGGCCGCTGGTCGAACGGGGAGCCGTTGAACGTGGCGTAGTTCGACATGGTAATTTCGGGAAAGCTGTAGATAGAGGTGGTGTCGTTGAAGCCCTGTACGCCCGCTTCCTGGTTGTAGTTGGTGCCGGGCAGAGCCGCGCCGAACTGAAAGTAGCTCTTGTAAAAAGAGACGCGGGCATCCATCACCCATCGCGGCGAGAAAATGTGAGTCCAAGACGTGGTGGGATTCTGGCCCCTGCTAAACAAGGAAAATGTACCCATCGTCGGAAAGGGATTCGGATCGTCCTCGACATCGTTGTTGATCGAATAGCGCACCATCAACTGGTCCGACTTGGTGATCTGCTGATCCACCCGGACATCGCCGCGCATCAGGTGCTGCAGCAGATTGTTCGTCTCGGCGGAGTAATTGGTGCTGCCGACGATGGTGTTCGGCGTGGGCAGGTACGGCAGAAAGAACTGGGCTTGAGGCGAGATACGGCTGGTGGGAATGATATTGCCGGGAAAAGGTTGATAGGTTAACGGGTCCAGGATGTTCGTGGGTTTGCTACCGGCAAGCAGGTTGGAAAAATTGCCGGTGCGCTGCGTCAGGCTGGGCACGATGTTGCTGAAGTCGACTCCCTGCAGCAGGTCCGTTCGTTCAAAATCCGCAAAGAAGAAAGTCTTGTTCTTGATGATCGGGCCGCCCAGCGTGCCGCCGTACTGATTGCGCCGTAGCGGTTCATTGGTGAGACTCGACCCCACGGGCGGCACATAGAAAAAGTTCTTGGCGTCGAAAGCCGAATTCCGCAGAAACTCGAAGGCCTCGCCGTGGAACTGGTTCGAGCCGCTCTTGAGCGCGACATTCACCATGTTGGGCGTGTGACCGTATTCGGCCGACATATTAGCGCCCTCGACCTTGAATTCCTGTAGCGCGTCGACGTTAGGCTGGATCAGCGTGCCGCCGGATTGCATCTCGGTAATGAATGCGCCATCGAGCGTCCAGCCCGTCTCATCCTGCGCCCCGCCGTTGATGTTGACGTTGACCACGGAGGCTCGGATGGTACTTCCTCCAGTGTGCGTTGTCTGCCCCCCGGGGGTATAGGTTGCACCGGGTGTCAGATCGGTGAGTTGCCAGAAACTGCGGCCGTTCAGCGGCATGTGCTCCACGGCATTGGTGTTCACCACCTGGCCCACCGACGCACTGGCCGTGTCGATCATGGGAGCAGCGGCCTCCACCGTCAGGTTCTGCTGCACAGTGCCAACTTCCAGGCTGGCATTGATCATCGCCCGTTGTGCGACCAGCAATTCCACATTCGGCGCCAGGAAGGTCTTGAAGCCGGTCATGGTAACCGTGAGCGTGTAATGCGCGGCCGCGAGATCCGGGATTACATACTCGCCCTTACTGTCTGTCTTGGCCGACCGTTCCAGTAACGTCGCGTTATTCTTGGCTTGCACGACCGCCCCCGCCACGGCTGCGCCGGACGGGTCAGTCACTGTCCCCACAAGAGTTGCTGAGGAAATCTGCGCGTGCAACATAGCAGTGCATGCGCAAAACAAAAGCGTGACAGAACAGAGACTCTTCATATCTCATCTCTCCAGCACTTAACTTTAATTTCGAAAGTGCGAACCCTGATAGCTGACTGGTCGAAATCGATTATATACGATCCGCTTTCGATTGGAGAGCATTTTCTGCTCTCGCAAGCAGTTTTCGGCCTCTGGAGTGGAGTGAGCATAGAACTGAGCACATATATAAGTCGGGGTAAGCGGCCGGCACGACCGGCGCTGCCGATGTTAACTGGTGACGTTAATTGGCCGCGGCAACACTCGTGAGCGGGTTCGTAGCGGACGCCGGCATCGGAAATTAATCAAGCTCCCGCCACGGTCTCGCTCACGGGCTGCTCCGCGACTTTCCGCAGCTTACTATCGCGGACCACGAGGCCACCTGCAGTCAACAACGAAAGCACCAGCAGTACTTGTCCGATGCGATTCTCGAGAGGAGTTTCAAACCGCATCTCGATAGTGTGCACGCCGGGGGCGACGTCGATCAGCATGAAGCCCATTGGCTGTTCCATGCGGATCGTCAGGCGCTTGCCGTTCTCATAGGCGCGCCACGAGGGATCATAAGTCTCCTGCAACAGCACCGCTTGTCCCTCCGCGACCGTAGCATTCACCTTCAGCGCCTCGAATCCCGACCACACTGCGGGCGTCTCCGGTTGCGGCGCTTCGATTACCGAGACATACTGCTGCAACTTCTCCAAGTTGTCGCCCTCCGTCATCTCGCCTACGGCCGCGTCTTTGGCCCGATCCACCACCCGGCCCAGGCTCTTGTAAATGCGGGGAACGCTGTAAATCACCGTGCCGTGTCCGTCGTCAAAGATCGCCGGCAGCAGACCGCGGAACTTAGACGGGTGTTGGTAGTCGTGATAAGGCTCCAGCGCTGTAAGGTCGGGAACAATTACTGCGTCCGTTCCGAGCGCTTTCAGCCACAACACGGACATTTCCCCGTTTTCATGGTGCAGAACCTGGAAGCTGGAGATCGGCAGCCCCTGGTTGAGCATGCCCTGGTCCGAGCCTCCGTTCGGTTGGGCATTGTCGTACCACGCGTCATACCAGAACCGGTTGGTGCCCGACGGCATCACCCGCTCGCCCGGCAGATTTTCGTATACCCATTTCGTAATGCGGCGTTCATACTGGTTTTCCCAGTTAACGGCGCGCGGAAAGGGCGAGTAGACGTGTTTGATATACCTGGCCGCCGGGAGGAACATCAGAATCGTCAGGACCACCGCTTCGGGGCGCAGTCTGCGGACCTTCCAGAGCGTCGTGATCAGCAGCACCATCAGAAGCAGCAGAGTCAGATCCAGTTCCGGCGCCAACCGGCCCGGCTCACCCACCACGCGCACGCCAAAATAGAACATACCGAGGACATCCACACCGAAGACCAGCGTCGACCCCACTACGAAGACCGGCCAGATCCGGTCCGGCCGGCGATTGGCCCAGCGGTAGCTGGCATCGCAGAATATGATGATCACGCCAAGCATGAACAACTGGGCATGCCGGTCGGGAGGGAACGAAACCCACTTCATATTCATTACCGTGACGCGTAGGTACGAAGGGGTCAGCCAGAATGCCGACAATCCATACGCGAGGACGACGATGCCCGCGGCACGTAGCCAGACAAATTTGTCGCGCAGCCCAAGCCAGGCTGACCAGACCAGAATGGGAAAGAACATCGCGAGGGTGGTTGCGCCATAGAAATTATTGGCGACCGTAAAGGCGCACAGCAGCGCTGAGAGCGCCAACGCGGCCGGGCGCCGGCCCCGCAGCGCTACGAACGCCGCGGCTAACGCGGCAGGAATCACCGACAACGCCGAGATGTGCGGCCCTTCGCCGTATGACATGAGCGCGTGCAGCCTCTGCGGGACCATGTAGTAACTGTCGTTCCCCAGGTCGCGAACCATAAGCAGGCATGGGGAGACCAGCGCCACCGCCAAGGCCGAAAGCCACGCGGCACCTCTCGATTGGCTGCCGGTCAATACCAGCCAGTAGACCGATACGAGGCCGAAAATATAGAGAAGTCCGATATAAATGTGATAGCCTTTGGCGGTCGACACGTGGCCCGCTAAAGCGATCAGCGCGGTTCCATAGCGTAAAGCAGGCGGATAGATATAGTCGAAGCGCGTACCGCAATACCACAAAGGCTGCCAGCCGGGATGGGGCATATGCCCCGCCAGAATGCGCGCGTCGGAAATGAATGTGCTCTCGATGGAAGTCCAGTTATCGAGATACTTGATCTTGAAAACCGGGCCGACCAGCGCGATCGAGAACAGCAGCAACAACAGGGTATCAACTAACTTATGGCGTCGTAACAGGTTCATGCGGGAAGAATCGTCAGTGGTCAGTTCTCAGCTTTCAGCCCAGTCGAGGAGGGCCTGATCACTGATAACTGAAGACTGTATGATACCGCGCGGCGGAAAAGAGTCTTCAGTCGTCAGTCTTCAGTCGTCAGTGAGTCGCCGCGCCGGTGTCGACCGTTGGTGCGCTGCCTGAAGCTTCCGAAAACTGCATAAACCGGGTAAAAACGTTAGGGTAAAAAAATGTTTCAGTAGGGGGATGCATTTGGAGCGGATTGGTGTTACAAAGAAACATCGGGAGGAGAAGCTATCGTAAAGTTCTGCATACTGGCCAGCGGCAGCTCGGGGAACGCAACCTTCGTAGCCACGAACCGGACACGAATCCTGGTCGATGCCGGGCTGAGTTTTAGAGAACTCGAACGGCGCCTTGCCTACATCGGTGAAACGCCCACCGGTGAGACAGGCGCTGGTTTCGACGCGATCCTGGTCACCCACGAACACGCCGACCACGTCAGCGGTCTGCTGCGCATAGCGCGCAAGCTGAAACTCAAAACCCCGATCTATGTCTCGCGGCTGACTCGTCCCCTGATCGACTGGGAAAATTCCCAGCCGCCGGTAGAGACATTTCAGGCCGGCTCGGATTGGACTATCGGAGACATCCAGGTGGAGAGCTTTACTATCCCCCACGATGCCGCCGATCCGGTCGGCTTCCGCTTTATTGCTGAAGGCGTCAAGGTGGCGATTGCAACGGACCTCGGTTATATGCCTGAGTCGATCAAATACCGGCTGCAGGGTTGCCAGGCCATGCTCCTCGAATCCAATCACGATCTGGAGATGCTTAAAGTGGGACCCTACCCCTGGTCGGTCAAGCAGCGCGTGATGGGGCGCAACGGGCATCTTTCGAATACGCACGTGTGCGACTATATTGAAAGTGAGTTCGATGGCGCGACCCAGACGCTGATTCTCGGCCATCTGAGCGAACAGAACAACCATCCCGAGATCGTACGGATGTCGGCCGGTCAGGCGCTTGAACAGCGCGGCCTGGCGACCCGATTGGTGGTCGCCGAACAGAAGAATCCTACAGAGGTTTTCCGCTTTTGATATCCCGATATACCCGTCCCGCCATGGGACGCATCTGGAGCGACCAGAATCGCTTCGAACAGTGGCTGGAAATGGAACTGGCGGCCTCCGAATCGCTGGCCGAACTGGGAGTCATCCCCGCGGAAGCGGCGAGGCTGCTACGCGAACATGCTTCGATCGATGCCGCCCGCAGCCTGGAGATCGAGAAGACCGTCAAGCACGACGTGATCGCTTTCACTACGGCGGTCGCCGAGAGCATGGCACGGGCCGGGCATGCCGATGCCTCACGCTGGTTCCATTACGGCCTGACGTCCAACGACGTGGTGGATACCGCCCAGGCCCTGATCCTCGACCAGGCTTCGACCCTCCTGATCGAAGGGGTGGAGCGGTTGCGCGAGGTGCTCCGGCGGCGCGCCCACGAGTTTCAGCATACCGTGCAGGTCGGACGGACCCACGGCGTGCACGCCGAGCCGATCACATTCGGGCTCAAGCTGGCCATCTGGTACGAGGAGGCCGGGCGCAACCTGGTGCGGCTGAAAATGGCGGCCGAGGATCTCCGGATCGGCAAGATTTCAGGCGCTGTGGGCACGTTTGCGCACGTAGGACCCGAGATAGAGGAACAGATCTGTGTGCGGTTGGGACTGACCCCGGCTCCCGTAGCCTCGCAGGTGATCCAGCGGGACCGCCACGCGCATTATGTGGCTACGCTGGCCACGCTAACCGCCAGCCTCGAAAAGATTGCGCTGGAGGTCCGGCATTTGCAGCGGACCGAGGTTCGCGAGGCGGAAGAGTATTTTTCCAGGGGCCAAAAGGGCAGCTCGGCGATGCCCCACAAAAGAAATCCGGTGCAATGCGAGCAGATCTGCGGCCTGGCCCGGGTAGTGCGAGCCAATGCGCAGGCGGCGTTTGAAGATGTCGCGTTATGGCATGAGCGCGATATTTCGCACTCCTCCGTGGAACGTGTGATTCTGCCCGATTCGACTATCCTGGCCGACTATCTGCTGGACAAGACCGCAACCCTCGTGGAGCAACTCCTGGTTTATCCCAACCGGATGAAACGAAACCTCGAAATGACCCGCGGGCTGATATTCTCCGGGCAGTTGCTGCTGGATCTTTCGGCCGCCGGGATGCTGCGGGAAGCGGCTTACGCGCTGGTTCAGCGCCATGCGATGGAGGCTTGGGAAAACGATGGCGATTTCCGGGCTGCTATCGAGGCGGATCCCGAGGTGCAAGCCTGTCTTTCGCCCGCGAAACTGGCCCAAACCTTTTCGCTGGAACATCAGCTCCGGCACGTCGATGCCATCTTCAATCGGGTTTTCGGACCTCTGTCTCCCGATGCATAGTTAAAAAAAACTCTGTACTTTTTTCTGCCCCCACGTAAAATTGGTGGTGAGGGCATTTTTATTTTGATTGGCTCCAAAAGCAAGACTCCCGGGGAGCATCACGGCAAATCCGCTAACGCGGAAGTTGCCGTCCTAGAGCGCTCAATCCACCGCCACAAGCCGGGGAAGCGCCCGATTATAGCCCATATCCTATTGGCAGATAGCGACTTAGCATCTCGATTGACATTGAGCAGCCTGCTCACTGCGGGGGGTTATGCGGTCGACTCCGCGGCTTCCACCTCGGAGGCGATTGACCAAATCGACAACCACGAGTACCAGTTGGTGCTGGCCGACCTGCGGGCTGAATCCGGACAGGCCGGCCAAAGAATTCTGGCATATGCGAGACAAAAGTGCTACAAACCCGCTACCGCGCTGGTAACTTCCTCGCTGGGGTCGGAACCGAAGGCGGAATCGGCCAGCCAGGAACACCGTATTGCGGTGGAGAACGAGGATGTCTCCAAGATGCTGGATCGCGTTGCCGAACTGATTGGCCTGCGGGTCTCACGCCGGGTCAACCGGCGAATGGCCAAGCTCGCGTGAGGGAGACCACCGGAAACACAGATTTAAAGACGGAGTTCTTGCTGTGTTTTTTTTGTGTTCATCCGGATTCAAATCCGTATTCATCCGTCGCGATCTTCCAGCCCACTGCGCTCAGAATGACAGTCGCCCGCTGACTACCTTCACTACTCGCGAATGCGTCGCCCCGGTGCGTTAGATGATGCGTGAGATTACGAACTGATCTTGCTTGACAGACGTAATCCCGCCCCGTAACCTGTCCGTAAGTTGAACTTTTGTCGCCGTGAAGGTCTCGTTTTAAGCCACTGAGATATGGAAGAATCTCTTCATAGCCGGTCAGGGTTGGCTTCTGAAGACCCACCTCCCGAAGGTTTGGCCTCCGGCCGCAAGCCGGAGCGCCACGATTGGAGCAGCAGGAGAGGACGATTGCTGGTCCTTTCGCTGGCAGTTTTCGCCTTCGCGTTCGCATGGAGGTTGCCGCGTTGCGACGATCACATTTTCCTTATGGACAGTGCGGATTACGTCCGGGCGGCGAGGAATGGCTTCTGGGCGCAATATACCGGATCGGATACCATACCGGTGGCGGATTTTATCCGTGGGTGGAGGGCGGGAGGTGAACTCCGGCAACATCCCTGGAGCGTCCTGCTCGACCGGGGCGATGGCGCGGCCTTGCGGCATTTTCATACACCCGGGTCGTTTTATCTGTACGCCATAGCCAATGTATCCGGCGCTCCTCCATCGGCGTCGAAAACTCTCACGGCCGTGATTAGCGCCGCCACAATAGCGCTGATATTCGGAATCGCAGTCCTGATGGGCTTGTCTCTTACCCTGGCGGGTCTCGGAGCCCTGGTGCTGAGCCTCTCTCCGGCCTTACTGGACGCGGGTACCGGCATGACACCGCATCCGCTCTATTCGCTCGCGGCGATGCTCGCCATCGCCGCCTTCGCCAGGTACGAGGCTACGCGCCGGACGGCGTGGCTGGCAGGTTGCGTGGTTGCGACCTCCGTTGCATTGGTCACGCTCGAGTTCTCAACCTTGCTGATAGCCACTTTTTCGTGCATGCTGGGCGTCATTCTCTGGCGATCCCGGCATCGTTCGGACGATCTGAAAAGCCTCCTCTGGGCAGTGGTTGGTTTAATAGTTTGCCTGTTCGTGATGTGGCCCGGCGGCTTCCTCCGGGGTGGTTATGCGCTGAGTTATGGAACGTTGATTTTCCAGGGTTTTCTGCGCCAGCGTGAGAGCCGCGATCTGATCTCGACACTAACCCGCCTCGGCACGGGGCACCTGTGGATCGGAGTCGTGTATGGGCTTTTGTTGGCGACCGGCGTGTATGGTGCCATTCGAAACCGCCGTAGCGTACTGGTTATGACCAGCGTAATTTACGCTGCGCTGCTCTTTGCCGAGGGGCTCAGCAATGGTTTCTCGAACACAACCTACGCGTCACACTTTATCCTGGCGATCGTGTTTTTGACTATGATTGACGTTCCCGGTCTGTTCGCTACACTCAAGTCACGCGACCGGTTCGTAGCGGCAGCGTCGATTTGTCTGTTGGCAATACTGGCCGTCGGTCACGGCTATCTTGCCTACCGGACTGACCGGTCCACGTGGAGCGAAGAACCCTCGCGTGTCGAGGCTGTGATCCGCAGATTACAGGCATCCTATAAACCGGGCACCACCTTTGTCGTGAATATGTACGCGGAGCCGCTCACAACCTATGCGCCCATGTTCCACTTCTTCCCTACCTTGGCCGGCAATAACCTTACGCTGCAGCCCTGGAGAGACCTGGGCGCATATTATCTTCTGATCAATACGAACACACTGGCCGGTCGGCAGTTCAACCGGTGCGTGCAAAACCTGGAGTCAGGCTTCATGGTGTCCTGCGGTACGCTTCCCTGAGAGCCTGGGAAGAAATGACAGGCTGAGAAGAAATCCAACTCCGCAGGTGATCGCCACATGCGCTGATGGCACTCGCCGAATGATCGTCCGCCATCGTGTAAAGTATGTTTGGATGCTTTCCGGCGTCTGCCCCCGCGGCCAACGCGGGCCAATTGGCAACCGCCGTCAGGCCGGCGGGTAGAGCCTTTGCGAAATCTCGTCAATTCACTTCAGCCATTATGTTGATACCCATGCGCTGGATTCACATCTTCCTGTTGGTACAGGTCTTGCCATTGGCAGCGCAATCCGTCCGGATCTACTCCGAGTTCCAGCGCATCGACCCGTTTGGCCGAATTGTTCCGATTGACCGCTCCGATCACCCGCGCGAGATCCTCTCGCCGGAGTTGGCCCGGAATGCTCACGCGACTTTCCATGTTGCGGTCACCGTCCCGGCGAACACGTCTTATTTCCTCTACGCCGGAGCCAATCCGGGCAAAATCATCGAGACCAATCTTTACAAGGAGGAATTTACACGCGTCGGCGACCAGTGGTTTCCGGATGAGCTGACGTCGGTGCGGCGCCCGGCCTTTGGCTCCATGCCCGATGCCGCAGCCGGGATACCGGGACAGACCACGCGCTGTTACCTGCTCGACATCTGGGTGCCTCCGGATGCGCCGGTGCAGCGGGTCCGTGTCGAAGTGCTCTTGAAAATCGGCGTCTGGTATGTCGCGCCGATGGAGGTGCGCATCGTCGACGCGCAAGTACCCCGGCACTCGGAAACTCCAGGGACTTTCGATCCGCATCTGCCCGCTATCGACGAACCGAGCGATCTCCCTGCGCTGGACTGCCTCGCCAACTATCTGCTCGGCGGAGCGCAGACGTGGAATGGAGGAAATACCAATATCCGCGAGGTGATCCGCCGGGATGCCGAACAGGATATGGCGATCGCGCGCCTCCACGCCCGAGTTCCTCAGCCGCTCTGGTCCCTGGCGGAAGATGGAATTCTTCAATCGTGGATGCGCACTCCGGCGTTCAACTGGAGCGGCGCCGAATGGTATTTGCGGGTCCGCGACTGGATCTACCGCAACCCCTAGGCCCACACTATAATGCAGCCTATGAGCCTCCATTCGTGTACTGAGTGCCAGTCGATCTTCCGGGAACTCCTCGAGGCGTCGCAAGCAGTAAGGGAGCGGGGCGCAACGACGGCACTCCCCGTGACCGGGTGGCTTGGGCAGCTCAACGAAGAAGAGTGTGCCAGGATCCGGGAAACTTCCATACTCTGGTCGGCGTGGCGCAGACTGCAAGAGCATCGCGCGCTCACGAGACATTACGTTTCGGTATTGCTGTTATCGCCGGACGCGGTCTCAAATCCAAACTGACGCAGTACGCGCGGCGAGGGGGAAGGTTTCTAAAAAACTTCAAGTCGCCGGCAGCCAAGCATTCTGTCATCCCATTCGTGTTCATTCGTGGCCAAGTGTTTTTTCTAGTTTTACGGAACGTTCGCCCTCGCCGCGCGTAATAACGTTAAGGAGTACTCCCTATGGCTTTTGCGCCTTCGAGCGCACTGGGTAGCGCTGTCCATGTCACCCGTCCCATGGTGAAGGCGCTTTTCGTCGCAAGTTGTCTGCTTTCCATCGTTTCCTGGTACACCACCCAGGAGGGGATGGCGCTCTATCTTTCCCGCTGGTTTGCGCTGCTGGCTTCGCTGGGCGTGCAATCGGCGCTGGTCTTTGTGGCGTGGCTCATCGGTTTCAGCCGCGGCAAAAAGGCGTTGTTAATTGCGGTATATGCGATTACCGCTGTCATCTCTATCGCCTTCTCCTACGTCAGCCTCTACACCTGGTTCTCCGCCCGCGAGCGCCCCATGGCCATCGAGCGGAAGCTCTACGACGCTTTGAACGGCGCCGCGGCCAGGACCGATTCTATTCTCTCCGCAGCCATCGCTGAGCAGCAGAAGCATGTTCTCGCCCTCGACGAGCTGACCGCGGCGGAGAAAACGCACGGCTACATCTCTCGCGCGCAGGATGCCGATCCGTACCTCGCCAAAGTGCGCGACGCCGTCGCGAAAGAGGCATCGACCTACGCACACAGCTACAAAGAAGGCTCGGGCGAGGGTGTGCGCTATACCGCCTTCGACCGCTACACGAGACTGGCCCAGGAGTCGCTCGCGCAGATGCAAGCCTCGCAGAAAGGCATCGCCGATTTTCGCGCGCAATTGAAGCCTCTCGACGCCACCGATCAGCAGCTTCGGGAATTCCATAAAGCCTTCGACAGCATCCCGTGGGCCAGCGTCGAGGCGTCGCTTCACCAGGAACACTTCGATCGTCCGGCGGTCCCGGTCTACTCGGATTTCGTGGATCGCACCGCCAGCGGCCAGGAGGACCTCATGAATGCCTTCGGCGAACTGTTCACCGCCCCCACCGGCCGGCACATCTTCTCGCTGCTCCTCGCTGCCTTCATCGATATCATTGTGTTCCTGCTGGCCTATGCATCGGGGCCCTATTTCTTCGGGTCTCAGGAGCAGCGCTGGGTGGCGGCGGGCGCGTCTCTCGATGCGCTCGACGACCAGGTATTTGTGCGTAACTTCCTCTCCAAGATGGTCCCCGGAGTTCGCGGCATGGCTCGTATCGATACCGATTCGCTCTCTTCAGGCGAACAGCAACTCGGCCTGATCCTGGTGGCGAAAGGTCTGGCCATTGTGCGGGAGGAAGACGGGAAGAAATATTATCTGCTGGATCAGGGCGTACATGAACGCATGCTGGAGACGCTGTCCGACGCCGGTTTCCCGCTGCGTGCATCCATGGGACGCGCGTAACTCTCGAGACTTCAGTCTGTGCCTTTTGCCGCCATGTTGCGGGCTTGACTTCCCAAATCTATATTAGACATAATCTAATTTAAGATCATGTATAAAGACGAGGAGATCCAGCTCGCCTTGGCAGCGGGCGGGCTGCGCATGACCTCCCACCGCTTTTGCATCATGGAGTACCTTTTGCGCCGGATGGTTCACTCGACCGCCGAGGAAATCTTTCAGGCGGTCAATCGGTCCGATCCCCGAGCATCCCGCGCGACCGTTTACAACAGTCGTAACGCGCTGTCCCGGGCCGGTCTGGTACGCGAGATTTCCATCGCCGGAAAGGCCACTTTATTTGACTCCAATTTGCGCCGTCATCATCACTTTCTATGTGACCATTGCGGCGCGGTGGAAGACGTCGAGTGGTTCGATGCGCCCAAAATCCCGCAGGGCGCGCGAAAGTCCGCGAATGTGAAGTGCTGCTGAGAGGATCCTGCGAGAATTGTATAAGCAAGGAGATACCTGAAATGCCTGCTGAAGCTCTTTCCCAGAAACATTGCGTTCCCTGCAAAGGAGGCACTCCCGCGCTCCAGGGTGCGGCGCTAATGACGCTAGCGTCGGAAGTGCCGCAGTGGACCGTGGTGCACGAGCACCAACTCGAACGTGTTTTCAAGTTTCCCGATTTCGTCACCGCCCTCGCGTTCGTCAACCGGATCGGCGAAATTGCCGAAGCCGAAGGCCACCACCCGGATATGGAGCTTGGCTGGGGCCGCGTCGCCGTGAAGATCTACACTCACAAGGTCGACGGCTTGACCGAAAGCGATTTTATCCTGGCGGCGAAGCTTGATTCGCTGTCATCCCACTAACGATTTTTTTGCAACCAACGAAACCAAGGAGAACCACAGACCGATGTTAGGAGTAGGACAGAAATTTCCGTCATTCGAAGTGAAAGCAACGGTGAGCACCGACCTGAAGAGTGCGTTTAAAACCATCACCGATAAAGATTTCTCGGGCAAATGGAAGCTGTATTTCTTCTGGCCCAAAGATTTCACTTTCGTCTGCCCCACGGAGATCGCCGCGTTCGGAAAAATGAACGGCGAGTTCAAAGACCGGGATTGTCAGATCCTGGGCGGCAGCACCGATTCGGAATTCGTGCACCTCGCCTGGCGCACCCACCACACGGATCTCAAGGACCTGCCGTTTCCGATGCTGGCCGACGTCAAGCATGAGTTGACCACCAAGCTCGGTGTCCTGGACGAAAAAGAAGGCGTGGCTCAACGGGCCACCTTCCTGGTCGATCCCGATGGCATCGTTCGCTTCGTTTACGTAACGGACCTTTCGGTCGGCCGCAATCCGGAGGAGGTGCTGCGCGTGCTCGACGCCTTGCAGACCGATGAACTATGCCCGTGCGGCTGGCAGAAGGGCGAGCCGGTCCTCACGGTATAGGAGTCTGATTTATGGGGCGGGTTTCGACTCGCCCCCAATTTCAGTTTGGACACTTAATGGAACAATTTCTCTCCAGCATTCCCGAATATGCAAAGGACCTGAAGCTCAATCTTCAGACGGTCCTGAAGCAGCCGGAACTGACCGCGCAGCAGACCTGGGGCACCGTCGTCGCATGTGCCCTGGCATCGCGCAATCCGTTGGTGATTGACGCGCTGCTCGAAGAGGCGGCCTCGCATCTTCAACCGGTCGCGATGGAAGCCGCGAAAGGCGCTGCTGCCATCATGGGCATGAACAACATCTTCTACCGGTTCCAGCATCTCAGCGAACATGAAAAGTACTCGACGCTGCCGGCGCGGCTGCGCATGAACATCATACGCACGCATGGCTCCGACCCCGTCGATTTTGAATTGTGGTGCCTGACGGTGTCAGCCATCAACGGTTGCGGCAAATGCATCACGGCACACGACCGGGCTCTGCGCGACAAAGGCGTTAGCGAAGAAAGCATCTTAGCCGCGGTACGCATTGCCTCGGTGATTCACGCCATAGCGGCGCTACCGGCACCGGCAGCGATCCCAACCGCGGCATAGCGCGACGAGACGTGCGGCGGTAGCCGCGTTTTCTCTACACTTGGCCATTTCAGCCTAACCGTGGCGCAGAACATCGCTTTTTGTGGTCTGCGAGCTGCGTAGCGGTCTCGACGCGACTACCGCCGCGTGTCCTGATCACTGTGCCGGCGGTGGAGGCGGAGCGGGTGGGGGTGGTGGCGGCGTGCTTCCCCCTCCAGTACTGCCTCCACTCTTACAACCGCCGTGCGTGCATTGATCGGCTGCACTCCCGCCGCTCGAGGTCCCAATCGGTACTCCCCCACCCGACCGGCTGTGCATCAGGATTTCGTCCGCGATCTCCTTGAAGGCGCGTCCAAACCTCTGAACCAGCGCGTTGTAATCGGGCTTCCGGGCGGCCAGCGGTTGGTCGGGATCGACCTCGACCCACTGCCCGGGGTACAGGATGATCCCGTCTCCAGGTTGTAACTCGTTTTTGACCTCTACGTGCCCTTCTTCGACCATCACAAGCGTGGTGCCCTTATCGTCCATGACGCTGACATCGAAAATCGTGCCGCGCACCGAGATCACAGCGGTGGGAGTTCGGACTTTATTGGGATTGGGTTTACCCGCGAGGTGCTGAATCTCTACCCTCACTTTCCCAAGAATCATCTCCAGGAGGTTCTGCCAATCGCCTGGTGTGTCGCGGAATACGGCCTTGGAGTTGGGGAAAACTTCAAAGGTACTGCCATCCGCAACCCGGAAGGTCGCCGACCCGTCGGGACCCGTGATAATGACCTGCTGCGGCTGAATCGGATCGCCGACATTCAAGGCCCACTGGGAACCGTAGCGAAGCACCGACACCTGCCCCGTCATCTGGATCAGCTTCGCTGCCTGGCCCGACTGGGCTTCAGCGGGCTGGAGACACACTCCGGCCCCCATTAGCAGCGCCGCAAACATCACGACCGACCGCCGGAGACCGCCAGGCAATCTTTCCGTCGAGTGGGACACGCGTTTTTACCAGTCTAGCACCCAACTTGCAGCACAATCAGGGATCCGTAAACATTAAATTGTTGCAACTTTCATGTTGTCAGCGAGTTCCAACGTTAGCTTGACGTTGGATGCGGTAGCATAGAGACACGTAGATGTGTCGAATAGATACAAATCGCACAAAATCGGCCGCGCTTCGGGCGATCGCCTGTTTCGCACTTCTATGTGAAATCGCACTCGGGCAATCGTCGCCTGAGCCCGCCCCCACCTGGCGTAAGCTCGGCAACGAGTCTGTAGGGCTGAATCTGGCGGGACCTGCGGGCGGGTCGGTTGACTCCGTATGGTTTTCCCCCTCGGGTGATCGCCTTTATGCCCGTACGGCGTCGGGACAGGTGTTCGAAACCTCCGACTTTGCCGGATGGATGCCATCCAAAACGAGCACTCCGCCTCCCTCCGATCCCGCCGCCCGGACGCAGTGGATCGATGGCCGTTACTACGCGCTCGGCCAGGATCTCGAAGTGTCCGACGACAATGGCGCCACTTTCGTCAATCTGACCTCCTTCCACGGAGTCTCGATCATCGGACCTCACCAGCACGCGCTGGCGGTTTCGCCCCTCGATTCGCGCCAAATTGTAGTGGCCAATGACCTGGGCGTCTGGCATTCCGCCGATTCCGGACTCTCCTGGTCGAGTTTGAACGAAGAGTTGCCCAACCTGCCGATGCGCCGGTTGTTGCCCAAGGGAGCCTCGGGTTCGATTCGCGCCGAAGTGGAAAACATCGGCCTCGTGGAGCTACCTCCCGCTGCCGCGGCCGCTCATGCCAACTGGATACTCTCGCCGACGGCTCCGGCTGGGCCGCAAGACGGGACCGAGTCGCAACGCCGGGCGGCCGCACAATCGCTCGGCACGGAAATCACGGCGTTCGCCGCATCTCCCAACGTCTGGTTTGCGGGTTCGAACGACGGCCGTTTGTGGAGTTCATCCGACAGCGGCACTACCTGGATCCCGTCGACGCGCGCAGCCGGCGGACGCATCGAGGCCATCGAGGCCGGCGGCAGCAATAGCCCCCATAGCGCGCTGGCCGTTCTCGCGCTGCCGGCCGGCTCGCCGGCTAATTCTCCCCGCGTCCTGCGCACCATTGACGACGCTGTTTCCTGGGACGATGTGAGTTCCGGCCTGCCCCAAGGCCCAATCCATGGAGTAGCCATGGACGGAGTTGCCGGGATAGCCTACGTTGCCGGCGATCATGGCGTTTTCGCGGCGCGGGTCGATATGAACAGTCTTGATCCAGTCGCTAACTGGCAGATTGTTCCGGGGTTGCCCGAGGCGAGGGCAATGGATGTACGGCTTGATCCGGTTCGCAATATTCTCTATGTGGCACTCGATGGCTACGGCCTGTATGCCGCCCCATCGCCGCATAGGACAGCCTCTATTCGGATATTGACCGCTGCCGATCAGCCTGCCCGGGCGGCTGCCCCCGGGGTTTTGCTCCACGTGCAAGGCAGCGGACTTTCTCTGGTGAAGTCCGAGAGTGGCGATCTCGCGACGGTGTCCAGTTCTCCGGCGTCGACTCAGGTACAGGTTCCGTTCGAGGCCAGTGGATCGGTACTGGCGCTGACCGTCGAGTCGAGTCAGGGCGAGAGCCGCGTAGCCCTGCCACTGCGGCAGGTCGCGCCATCGATTCTGGTGGACGGCGATGGTTTGCCGATTCTGGTCGACGCCGCATCCGGTCTCACACTGGATGCTCGCAATCTGGCGCACCCGGGCGGTCGGATTCAGGTCTTTGCCTCGGGACTCGGCAAGGTCAATCCGGAATGGCGGGCGGGAGTTCCGGCGCCGGAGGACCCTCCGGTGGTCACAGCCCGCGTAGAAGCCCGGTTGAATGACGTTCCGGTAGAGGTCACCCGCGCGACCCTGGCTCCCGGGTATGTGGGGCTGTACCTGGTAGAGGTTCAATTGCCGGGACTGCTGAATGCGGGTGCCGGGGACTTCTCACTCCAGGTGAATGGCGAAGACAGCAACCACGTTCAAATAGTTGTGAGTTATCAGTAATCCGTTTGTGAGCTGGTGGGTTACCGGGGCGGGTGCAGACTGGCTGAATCGGGTGGTCAGCCTGTATCAAGGCTGACCACTTATTGCAGGATAACTGAGGGCTGAAAACTGGCGACTGAAGACTACCGCTTAAACTCTCGCAACGTTCTCGGCCTGCAGACCTTTGGGACCCTGCTTCACCTCGAACTCGACCTCCGAGCCCTCGTCCAGCGAACGGTACCCACTTGACTGGATAGCCGAAAAATGGACAAACACGTCATCGCCGGTCGAGCGCTGGATGAATCCATAACCCTTCGCGGCGTTGAACCACTTCACAATACCTTTTTCTCTCACTTGCACTTCTCCTGATTTTCCGGAGGTTGCGCCACTCGGGTCCCAAAAAAGAAAAAGCCTCGGAATGGATTCCGGGGCTCACTAACCTGACTCACAATGTAGCGTACTACCGGCATTTCAAACTACACTCCCAGTGTCGCACAGGACTGGTCGTAATCTCAAGTACATTCACGCACACTTCACCCTTTTCCCGTACCTTACACTTGGGACGGCGTCGGGTGCTTTTACGTTTCTTTACGAATAGTGCGGTTACACCAATGCTTCGCGTTTCGCCATACTGTTGTCGATGAAGCTTTTTACTTTGATTTCCACGCTGCTCCTGACTGCCACCGTACTTCCGGCTCAGGATGCGGCCCAACCCGCTCCCGCGAAATCCCGCTACGTCAGCACCATCGGCGAAGTCGTTTCGATCGATGCGGCTGCTAAGCAAGTCAAAGTCAAAACGGACAAAGGGGAAGAAATCACCATCCCCCTGCAGGACCAGACCAGCTACCTGCGCATGGCTCCCGGTGAGAAGGAATTGAGCAAGGCCACGCGTATCGAATTAAAGGACATCAGTGTGGGTGATCGCGTGCTTGCGCGCACCCGGCCGGCCGAAGGCGGGGCGATGAGCCCAGCCGCGTCCATCATCGTGATGACCAAAGCGGATCTCGCGCAGTTCCACGAGAAGTCGCGCGAGGAATGGGAAAAACGCGGAACGGTCGGCACCGTAGCTTCGCTCGATCCAGCCACCAAGACGATCACCATCACCGTCCCCAGCGGTTTGACACCGAAAGATACCAAGAGCGTGATCGTGGACCCGAACGAGAAGATGGTGTACCGGCGCTATGCGCCCGGATCGGCAAAGTTCCAGGATGCCACCGCCAGTTCGTTTGCCGAGATCAAAGTCGGGGACCGCATCCGCGTGCTGGGGGATAAAAACGAAGATGGCTCGCACATCAAGGCGGAAGAGGTTGTCACCGGCACGTTCCGCACTCTCGCCGCGACCATTATCTCCATCGATCCCGCAACCAATACTCTCAAAGTGAACGATCTCGCGGTCAAGAAGGGTGCTCCCGTCACCGTCAAGATCAATGCCGATACCTCGCTGAAGCGCCTTCCAACTTACATGTCCATGATGCTGGCTCGACTGCAGAATGGCGGGTCAACAACCGGAGGCCCGGGCGGTGATGGCGCCCGTGGCGGAGGCGGTGGAGGTGGCGGCAGGCCGCCTGCCGCTGCAGGTGATGGCCCTCCTGGCGCTGGCGGCCCTCCTGGCGGAGGCGGCGGAGGCCGTAGCGGAATGCGCGGCGGTGCTGCGAATCTCCCTAAGATGATCGAAGGCCTGCCCCAGATCTCGCTTGCTGACCTGAAGCCCGGTGACGCGCTGGTGATTTCCGCCGTAGCGGGCAACGACGCTTCGGAGGTCACAGCGATTACGGCCATCGCCGGCGTCGAGGCCATTCTGACTGCTCCCTCGAAGGGCGGAGGTTCCGCCGTTAGCGGCAACTGGAACTTCGGAGACATCGGGATGCCGCAGTAGGTTTTTCAAGTTGTTGGTTATCAGTTTTCAGCCGCTAAGCGCGGGGCAGGCCACGGTCCGATGTTTCTGAAACTTGGGCCTTTGCCGCCGCGAGCGAAGCTTGGTCTCAGTTTCTGGAGAGTCGTTTTCGTGCGGTGCTGATGGTCTCGGCGCGCGGGGTTGGGGTGTGGCCTACCGAGGTCAGTGACGGACAGGTGAAAACTGGATACCGGCAACAGATTCAGTAACCTCTACCCCCTGGTTGCAGTCTCTCTGGTGAACTATATCACGTGAAAAAGGAAACAATTCTAGTGACGCCGATTCGTCTTTTGCTTTGCCTTGTGGCGCTCATGTCGCTGAGTCTTTCAGCCTTTGCCCAGGCGTCCGCTACCACGGGAACTATTAAAGGAACGGTCGTCGACGATAGCGGCGCTTATGTCCCGGCAACGGACATTCAGATCACAGGACCGCGAAACTTTTCGCGGACTGTCCAAAGTGACGCCACAGGAAACTTTTCGGTTCCAGGATTGCAGCCCGGCGGCTATGTCGTTAAAACCAACCGCACCGGCTTCGCGGTGAACTCCACTCCGGTAAAGGTGGAAGCGGGAAAAGTGTTTAGCCTGAACATCCCGCTGAAGGTGGAAGCCTCCAAGCAGGAAGTCACGGTACAGGGGGAGGCGGTCGGCACCGTCAGCGTGGAAGCTTCCGCCAACGCCAGCCAGTTGGTGTTGAAACAGGCGGAAATCGACGCGCTGCCCGACGATCCCGACGATCTCGCTGCCGATTTGCAGGCCCTCGCCGGACCTTCGGCTGGTCCCAATGGCGGCCAGATCTACATCGACGGCTTCACCGGCGGCCAGCTTCCTCCCAAGTCTTCCATTCGCGAAATTCGCATCAACCAGAATCCCTTCTCCGCCGAATTCGACCGTCTCGGTTTCGGTCGCATCGAAATTCTTACCAAGCCGGGTGCGGACCGTCTGCGCGGCAGCTTCCTCTACTCCGACAGCAATTCCGCCTTCAACTCGCGCAATCCATTCGCCACCAATAAGCCCGATTTTTCTTCGCAGATGTTCAGCGGCAACGTAGGCGGACCGATCAACAGCAGGACATCTTATTTCCTGGACTTCGAGCGCAGGGATATAACCGATAACGCCGACATTAACGCCATTATAGTGAACCCCACGACGCTGCAACCATCCCAGGTCCAGCAGGCCGTCCTCACCCCCAACACGCGCACTGATTTCAACCCCCGCATCGATTACGCGCTGAATGCCAACAACACTCTGGTGGCCCGCTTCACCGACCTGATAGCGAACCAGAGCAATGCCGGCTTAGGGACGACGACTCTGCCCTCGCGCGCCTATGACACCAAGACCAACGAACTGGGCGCTTACCTTACCGAGACGGCCGTCATCAATGCCAAGGTGATTAACGAGACTCGTTTTCGTTTCCTGAACGACGTCACCTCTCAGAACAGCCTCAACAACACTCCTACGATTTCGGTGTCGGGTTCCTTCAGTGACGGCGGATCGGGTGTCGGTAACACCTTCAGCACCACCAATAGCTACGAGCTTCAGAACTACACTTCGGTCGTACATGGCACCCACTCCATGAAGTTCGGCACGCGCCTGATCGCGACGACGATCAGCAGCACCGTAAACACCAACTTCAACGGTACTTATAGCTTCAATGGCACGGTCGGACCCTACCTCGATGCCAGCAACAATCCCATCGCGCCTTGCAATTCAGCGGTGCAAGGTACGTGCCAGCAGCTGACCTCACTTCAACAGTACCAACGCACCTTGCTTTTCCAGGGCATGGGATATACCGGCGCGCAAATTCTCGCGCTCGGCGGCATGCCGTCGCAATTTACCATTACTGCCGGTGTGCCAAAATCAACGGTCAATCAAATTCAGAACGGCCTTTTCTACCAGGATGATTGGCGCGTTCGCTCCAACGTGACCCTTAGCCTCGGGCTCCGCTGGGAAACTCAAACCAATATTCACGACAAGTCGGATTTTGCCCCGCGCGTCGCGGTCGCCTGGTCGCCGGACTCTCACGGCACCAGAGCCGGGAAGACAGTTATCCGGATAGGCTCGGGAATGTTCTACGACCGGTTCGCTATCAATCAGGTGCTCAACGCGCAGCGCTACAACGGAGTCACGTTACTGCAATACGCCCAGACGGACCCCGCGTACTTTTCTTGCACGCCTTCCGGCTCTGCGGCCTGTATCACCGCTCCGCTTGGCCCCACTCCCCCCATTTCTTCGCTCACCGCGCAGACCGTCACGCGCTACCAGATCGATCCCAACCTGCACTCGCCTTACATTATTCAATCGGCCTTCGGGATGGACCGGCAACTGCCCAGGAATACCACTCTCTCGGTCAACTACATGATGTCGCGCGGAATTCATGAGCTGCTCATGCGCAACATCAACTCACCGCTCAATGGTCCGAGTGCCCTTCAACCGTTCACGTACGTCTACGGTGTGCCGGGCAGCGGCGTTTATCCTTACGGCGCTGCAGCCGGCATCATCAACAACTACGAGAGCACCGGCATATTCAACCAGAAGCAGATCATCGTCAACGTCAATAGCCGCATCAGCAACAACTTCTCCCTCTTCGGGTATTACACGCTGGGTTGGGCTAAGGGCGACACTGACGGACCCAGCAGCAACCCGTCGAATCCATACGACATAGGGCAGGATTACGGAAGGACGGCGTATGACAGCCGGAATCGCGGCCTCATCTCCGGATCGATCGCGACGCCGCAGAAGTGGGGCAATCTGCGCTTCAGTCCTTTTATCTCCTTCCGCTCCGGCGCGCCGTTCGACATCACCACAGGCAAAGATCTGAACGGCGATTCCTATTTTGACAATCGCCCCGCCTTCGCGCCCGCCGGTTCGTCCTGCGTCGACCCTAATGTCAAATGCACCAAGTACGGCAACTTTCTCCTGAGTCCCGTCCCCGGCTTACCCTGGGTCACGATTCCACGAAACTACGCCAACGGCCCGGGCAACTTCTCTGTGAATCTGCGCGCGAGCCGGACCTGGGGCTTTGGCGAAGTTCGCACCTCGGCTGCCGGTGGCACTAGTGATCGCGGCGGACCCGGCGGTGGTGGCGGTCGCGGCGGACCCGGCGGCGGTGGTGGCGGCGGCATGCGTGGCGGCGGCGGTGGTGGCATGCGTGGCGGTCCTGGCATGCGCGGGGGCGATGCCACGACCAACCAGCGCTACAACCTGACGGTCTCCATCCAGGCGAGGAATCTGTTCAACCACGTCAACCTGGGGGCCCCTGTCAACAGCCTGAGCGCACCCAACTTCGGCGAGTCGCTGGGCATCGCGAGCAATGGCTTCGGTGGTGGCGGCAGCTCCGCCAACAACCGTCGTCTCGAAATGAGCGTCCGCTTCTCGTTCTAAAATCTTTCTCCGTAAGCCGTAGGGCAGACCATCGCTCTTTGTGGTCTGCCCCGGCTGCGCGGTAGCCGCTTTGGCGTTCAACAAAGCGTTGCCGCGGGCAAAGAAACGAAGAGCAGTCGAGACCTCAGTCTGTGCCTGGAGTTCCGCGCGGTGTCGGGCAGGCGCTTTCGCTTGCCTCGGGCCGCTAGTACCAACTTGCAAAAATTGGCGTACGGAACAGCTTGCTTACGCGCGCGGCTCAGCAACAACTTCCGAGTGGTTGCGCGAACTTTTGCAAGTATCTACCGCTTTTTGTGGTGCGTCTCTACCGGGAAGTTGGCTCCGGAACGCCACAACGACAGGACCACGAGACACTCTTGGAATCGGTGCGCCAGTGCAATAAAATTAATGGACAACCGAGGAGCTGGCTATGGAGCAAGAGCTTTGGCGCCGGGCAGAGGAGCTGTTTCACGCGGCACTCGAACGGGCGCCTGAAGTTCGCGGGGGGTTTCTCGACGAGACCTGCGGCGACGACACCGAGCTGAGGCGGCAGGTGGAGCTGCTCATTTCTAAGGATGAGCATGGCGGCAGCTTATTCAAAAAGCCGGTGCTTGACGATCTTGCAGCCGTACTGGCCGATCCGGGTTCGCTGGTGGGCCGGCAATGCGGGCAGTACCGCATCCTGTCCTTGCTGGGTGCGGGCGGCATGGGCGAGGTTTATCGTGCACACGACGCCAAACTCGGCCGCGACGTCGCCATTAAGACACTCCCCTACGGGTTTGCGTGCGACCCGGAGCGCCTCGGGCGCATCCGCCTCGAAGCACGCACGCTGGCGTCGCTGAACCATCCCAACATTGCCGCGATATACGGGCTGGAGGAGTTGGGCGAAGTCGACTGCCTGGTGCTTGAGCTGGTTGAGGGGGACACACTGCACGGGCCGCTGCCGCTTGCCCTCGCGCTGGATCGCACCCTGCAGGTGGCGGAGGCGCTGGAAGCCGCGCATGAGCATGGGATTATTCACCGTGATCTGAAGCCAGCTAATGTGAAGGTCACTCGGCAAGGCCGGGTAAAGGTGCTCGATTTCGGCTTGGCAAAGGCAATATTGCAAACCGGGGAGAATATCTATCGCTGGCAGACGGAAACAGTAACGGGCTCCCGATCGACAGGGGGGCGCATCGTCGGCACGCCCGGGTACATGAGTCCGGAACAAGCCCGCGGCGCAGAGGTCGACCAGCGAACGGATATCTGGGGCCTCGGCTGCCTGCTTTACGAGTTGCTTACCGGGAAGCGGGCATGCGCCGGCGAGACGGACCCGGACACTATGGCATCGGTGCTCGAGCGCGAGCCGGACTGGCAGGCTCTGCCCTCAGGAACTCCCAGGAAAATCCGCGAGCTCCTCCACCAGTGCCTCGAAAAAGACCCGGGCCGGCGGTTCACACAGATCGCCGAGGTCCGCCGCATTATTCATGACGTGCAGACAGGACGAAACCACCGGCCAACCGCTGTGGTTGCCGCCGCGGCCCTGGCAACCTTCGCTATAGGAGCCTCGCTGTGGCTGCGAGGTCCGACTCGTCCGCCGGACCGTTCGGACTGGGTTCAGCTCACGAAATTTCCCGATCCGGTGAGCCAGCCGGCTTTTTCGCCGGATGGCCATATGTTGGCGTTTGTGCGCGGTCCCCGGACTACCTACGGGCTCGGTCAGGTTTACGTAAAACAACTGCCGGATGGCGAACCCGTGCAACTCACCCACGACACCCTTAAAAAAGATGATCCCGTCTTTTCGCCGGACGGCGCACGGATCGCGTACACCGTGGTAGACGCGCAGTTTAGCTGGGACACTTGGGTAGTTCCGGTGAACGGTGGCGAGCCGCGGCCGTGGCTGCGCAACGTCTCCGGCCTGACCTGGATCGGTCCGAGGCAGTTGCTTTTTTCGGAGATCAAGGTCAGGTACCCAATGGGAATCGCGACGGCGTGGGACGATCGGACCAGTGAGCGCGATGTCTACGTTCCCCGCTACGCCCGCGGCATGGCCACGGGGTCGAAGGCATCGCCGAATGGGAAATGGGTGCTGGTGGCTGAGATGTCCCCATACGGCAATTGGGACCGGTGCCGCGTGGTCCCAATGGATGGAAGTTCGCAAGGACGGCAAGTGGGACCTCCCGGTGCTCCGTGCAGTTTCGGAGCCTGGTCGCCCGATGGCAAATGGATGTATCTCACCTCCAAAGCGGGAGGGCTGTACCACATCTGGCGCCAGCGCTTTCCCGACGGCCAGCCTCAGCAATTTACCTCCGGTATAACCGAGGAAGAGGGCGTCGCGATGGCGCCGGACGGCCGATCCCTGGTCACCGCGGTGGGTTTGGAAAGCTCCACACTGTGGATTCATGACGCTCGCGGCGAGCGCCAGATTTCAGTCCTCGAAGGCAACGCCGCCGACCCCAAATTCTCGCCGGACGGCAAGAAGCTTTATTACCGGATCGTAAAGGCAGTTCAGATATTCGGAACCAAAAGGGACCCGGGCGAACTTTGGTTCACCGATCTGGAGTCGGGGCATTCCGAGCGTATAGCGCCGGGATTTCAGCCGCTGGAATACGACATCTCACGCGACGGACGGCAGGTCGCGATGGACATCGCCGACAGCCAAGGGAAGCCGCGGCTTTGGCTGGCGCCATTGGACCGGAGTTCGCCTCCGCGACAGATCCCGAATGTAGAGGGCCAGAACCCCATATTTGGTCCAGGCGGCGAAATCTATTTCCGTCGATTGGAGGGACCCTCCGCATTCGTGTACCGCATCCAGCCGGACGGAACGAGATTGCGGAAAGCGCTGGACCAGCCGGCATTCTACGCCGACATCATCTCGCCGGATGGACGGTGGATGCGGATCTGGGGACCGCTTCCGGGCAGCGCGGCTGCGGTCACGGAACTCGTCCCGCTGGATGGGGGACCTCCGGTTGTCATTGGCAGCAATAGCGACGTTCATTGGTCGTCGAGCGGAGATTGTCTGTGGATTTCGGCGGGCGCGGTTCCCGATGGCCGGACCTACATGATTCCGCTGCGGCATTTCGGGGCGTTGCCGCCAATCCCAGTGGGCGGATTCCATTCCGAGGAGGAGGTCGCCGCCCTGCCTGGAGCGCGTAGGCTCGATGCCGAGGGAGCGCCTGGCCCCTCAAGTGAGGTCTACGCCTTCGAGCGCCACACAGCCCAGCGAAACCTGTACCGTATTCCGCTTCCGTGAGCACGGACACCTCAACCTACGGTTTGTAGCTGTACGTTCCGTCCCAGGAGTAGTTCAACCCATCAGCTGACGAGACATTGACGCGGGCAGAGAATCCGGAGAGCGGGCCCGCGCCATCTGAGAATGTGCATAGCCCGAGATTGGTAGTCCCATCGAGCGTGCAACGCCCTACGGCCCAGTCGCCGGTCCCGATACTGAGGAAGACGTTGCTGTCGAGCATGCCGGTCGGAACATTGAACGCCTGGTCGTAGAAGACCTTGGTCGAGTTCGGCGGAATCTCCGGGAAATTCGAAGATGTAATCGTGCAATAATCGCCTGCGGCACCCGTGTAAGCGGCGCAATTCTTCACTATATGGATTTCTCCGTTTCGCCCGGACGCCGCCGATACAGAAGCCACTCGCGGGCTAAGCGAAAGAGTAAGGATCGCTCCGGCTGCCATGGTTGCGAGCGCCAGCGAGCTTAAAAGTTTCGTCATGATTAAATGCCTCCTACTTGTGTTCCGCGAAACGGCGCGGAAACGGTTAAAGCGCCGCGGCTTTTTTTTGTGGTAATATTCCGACGCGCGATGGATGGAGATCAGAACGATATCACCGGTATGCTTGCGGCCTGGAACACGGGTGATGCGGGCGCGCTGGACCGCCTGATGGGTCTGGTCTATCCGGAGTTGCGGCGGATCGCACGCCGGCACCTCGCGCGCCGGCGCACGGGCGAGAGCCTCGAATCCGCCGCTCTAGCTAATGAAGCCTACCTTAAGCTCGCGCGTGCCGGGAACATTCGCTGCGAAAGCCGGGTGCATTTCCTGGCACTGTGCTCCCAGATTATCCGGCGTATCCTGGTGGATCATGCGCGAAGGCGCGGCTTCGCCAAGCGTGGCGGAGATGCGTTGCGTGTGCCGCTCGATGAAGTACTGCTGTTGGCGGAGGCGCGTGGGATTGAAGTGCTGGCCCTCGACGAGGCGCTCAATACACTTGCCCGAATTGACGTCCGCAAGAGTCGCGTGGTGGAGTTGCGCTACTTCGGTGGATTGGAAATCGAAGAAACGGCGGAGGCGCTGGGCGTTTCGGGGGATACCGTGAAGCGCGACTGGAGGATGGCTAGGGCGTGGCTCATTGCCGAGCTAACCAGCAAACAGGACTCCGGGGGGTGGGCGCGGCCACGCGGGGTATAAGAGCATTCCGGAGAACCGGTGGACGGTGCCGGAACATCGGATTCGGCGGGCTCGCCGTGGTTCGAAAAGGCCGGACACGCCAGCGTTGAGCCGTTAACGGGCAGCCACCTTGGGAACTGCTGAAATCGTTACCGGAGCACTGGCAGGTAGCTCTCGTAGCGTGGTCAACTGTCGAACCCGCGAATGCGGCCTAAACTGACCGTGGCAGTCCGTCTCAATTGGGGCTCGATCCGGCAAGGAGGACCTGCTGCGCTGCGAAAGCGAGAGCATGACTCCGGTGACCTCGCAACGAAGACCGCCCTCGAATGGCATAGTTGCGCGCTACGCACCGTTACCGAAAGGCCACGTACCAGTACGGCGAAAATCCAGAAGACGACGTACAGTACCCCGCCGGAAGCATCGCGCAGACACTCGGGAACTGGAGCCGAGAAACGGAACTACAGGCCGGGAGGCACTAACCCAGCCATCGCGCATAACCACAAAAAGCCGCGGTCGAAGCGTCGGATCGGTTAAGCCACCTGGACCTCTTCGGAATTCCTCGAAGGAGCGCAAATCGTATGATCCGTCGGAGAGCTCCAGTTGCGGCGTTCGATGAAAGTTTTCGGCTCGTAGGTCTTGCCCTCGGCCAGTTGCTTCTGTTCCCGCCGGCTGGTCCACAGCAGCACCGGTCCGAGGAGACCGGCCATCACGCGCGTGACGACTCCGAATTCCGCGGCGAGTTCCATCCGCAGCGCGTGGATCTGCCTGCTCATCGCTTCGTTATCCCCCCGGAGCTGCCTCTCCATAGCCCACAACAGGCCGCTATAAGCCGTCTTGATCGAGCGGATCTCCCATTCGAAGCGCTCGCGCACTCTGGGGTCCGGATCGTTCTTATACCGCATCCAACCCTGCAGGGTCGTGCGGCAGATGCGATAGAGGCTCGGACCGTTGCGCTCGAAGTCGCGGAGGAACGCCGCTTCCAGAAAACGATTGGAGTCGTCACGGGAAATGGCGGCATGCTGGAAGTTGAACTTGTGCTGTCCGTGAATATCGGCCAGGTCGACATCGAGCAGCCGTCCCTCTGCATCCATCTCTTTGTAGAGCGGAGTGCCGGGCACCGGTGTGTAGAGCATGAACTGATGGAAATCCGTCTCATGCGCTACGGCATGCTCGATTTCGTCCTGGATGTTCTCCGGAGTGTGGTGCTCCAGTCCGACAATGGTAGAGCCCAGCAGCTTGATCCCGTGCTGATGCAGTTCCCTGGTCAGCGACAGCGTATCGTGCCCCTGCAATTTGGCGTAACGCGAGTGCGGAGACTCGAGTCCCATCCAGATCCAGGAAACCCCCAGCTCCACCAGTTCCCTCATGGTGTACTTGCTGATGGCGTTGGCCGACGAGAACACATAGAGCGCCCAGGCCTTGCCGCCGGCCTTCATACACTCCAGCAGTTCCATGGCGCGCCTGCGATGAAGCAGGAAGTTCTCGTCCATCATGAAGAATGAGCGCACCTTCATGGATGCTTCCATTTCGCACATGACGTCGAACAGCTCTGCTCCTGTCTGGTAGAAATTGAGGAACTTTCCCTTGCCGCCGAAGAACGCTGAAGTGGTGCAGAAGTTACATCCCAGCGGGCAGCCCACGGAAGGGATGATCGTGGCCGCCGTATTTCCCGCCGGCGTGGGCATCTTAATTCCTAAAGCGCGGACATCGAAACCCGAAACAATATGCGGATGGCGGATGCGCGCAGTCACATCTTCGCCCAGGAAGCCGCGTAGCCAGGATATGCCGTCGCCGCGCACGATATGATCGGCGTCGAGCGTGCGTTCGATCCCCGGAATGGCAGCCACGTGCCCGCCCACGACGATGGTCGAACCGGGCGACAGCTTGCGCACCATGCGGCACATTTCCCGCACCTTGCCGACGTTCACGATGATGGAAGAGATGCCGACGATATCGTAATTGTGGCTGGTCAGTTCCTTGGCAAATGCATCGCGCGTCGGAAAGTCGAGCAGCGTGGACGGGGCGGAAATATTTTCCTGGATCATCATAATGCCCCAGGAACGATGGAACATGCGCAGCGAGAAGGCTCCCTGGGCGCGCGTCACCTGGTTATGGTAGAGCTCCATAGGGTTGACACGGCGGCTGCCGAACTCATCGTCTTGGGCGTAAGGAGAAAAAACTGAAGTTAAAAGAACGCGGGCACACGTGCCCTTTGGATGAACAGTCACAATCTTGAATTCCTGTCTGGCTTGATGCTACACCGGCCCGGTAAACCCGAGAGTAATAGTTGTGTAATAAGTTAGTAATCACTATTCCGGACCAAATGCAACATTCCAGCTACCGCTTTGGTGAACGGTTTGCAGCGCCTTCGGGCAGGAGCAATGAAGTTATGCGATCGATACTAAAGGCAATTCTGTTTACCGCCGCCTTCTTGAAATTCGTAACGCCGGCCCCCGCGCAATATGGCCCTCCCGGCGGGCCTTACCAGCCGGATTCGGTCAACTCTCTGGTCGACAAGGTTCACACCGACCTGAACCGCGGTTACGACCAGTGGCATCTCTCGAAAGGTGAGCGCGAACGTCTCAACAATGCCGAGAAACAGCTCCGCAATTTCGCTAAAGACTGGAGCCACGGGAAATTCGACAAAGGCGACCTCGACGATTCCATCTCCGCCGTCCAGCACGTACTCGACAACAATCATCTCTCGGGCGAGGCGCGCGATGCACTGTCGAACGACGCCGAACAGCTTCGCCGGCTACGGGAAGCCTACAACCGGCACGAGATCGGCCGCTGGTAAAACAATGTTCGTTGTCCATTGTGTCAGCCGGCGATTCATCCGGACCGGGTTTCGCGATAAAATAATCCCGCACCCTCATGAATCGTCGCACCGCCCTCAAATCCCTGTTGGCCGCACAAGCAGCCGTTACACTGCCGGCCCAGACTCCCCAGAAGGAAGCCCCGCGCGCAGTCGACGAGACCCCTAAAGTCGAACTCTCTGTCCCCGACGCCGCCGCGGAGCCTGTCGCGCGCTTTTTCACCAAAGAACAGTTCGACACGCTAACCCATCTTTGCGATCTCTTTGAGCCCTCCTCCGGGCAAACCCCCGGCGCGCGCGAGGCCCGCGCAGCCGAGTTCCTCGACTTCCTCCTGAGCCAGTCGCCACCCGCGCGCCAGACCCTCTACCGCGTCGGACTCGACCGCCTGAACTCCGCCAGCGCGCATCTCTACAACCAGCCGTTCGCCGCTCTCGCCGCCGGGCAGTGTGCCGCCGTTCTCGAACCTCTGCGCCGGCCCTGGACTTACGAGGATCCCGCCGACCCGCTCGAGAATTTCCTCCGCGCGGCCAAGATCGACATCCTGGAAGCCACCCGCAACTCCTACGAGTTCATCTCCGTCGCCTCCAAAGGCAGCCGCAGAGCGGGTGGCGTCGGCGAATTCTGGTATCCCCTCTACTGAAAAGCGCCATGACCAACTATGACGTCCTCATCATCGGTTCGGGAGCTTCCGGCGGTATGGTCGCCTATACCCTCACGCGCAAAGGCGTCCGCTGCCTCATGCTGGATGCCGGACCCGCTGTCGACTTCAATCGCGACCGCGCCCTGAAGCCCGTCTACGAACTCCCCTACCGCGGTTTCGGCCAACCCGGCCGCTTCCCTCACGTCACGCAGGCCAGCGAGTTCAATGCCAGTCTCTGGGCCGACGAGAAGCAGAACCCCTACACCTATCCTCCCAACGATCCCTACTATTGGGTGCGCGTACGCCTGATTGGCGGCAGAACCATGCTGTGGGGCCGGGCGTGCTGGCGCTTGAGCGATCACGTTTTCGCCTCCAAAGATATCGACGGCTTCGGCGAGAACTGGCCCGTCCGCTACCAGGACCTCGCGCCTTACTACGACCAGGTCGAGCCGCTTTTCCGCGTCGCCGGACGCCGCGACGGCATCCCGCAGATCCCGGACGGCAATTTCCTCGAAGACACTTCCGCCGACAGCGAAAGCGTCGCGCGTTTTGTCGGCGCCTGCAAGCAGCGCGGGATCCCGACCACCAAAGCACGGCGCGCCACCGGCCAACTTGCCAGTTCGGCGAACCTGCTGTTGCCCGACGCGCTCGCGACCGGCAATCTCAGCATCGTGCCCGACGCCATCGTTCGCGAATTAACCGTCGACAAGAACACCGGCCTCGTCAACGGGGCCAACTTCGTCGATCGCCACTCGCGCCGCGAACTCCACGCCAAAGCGCGCGTGGTGGTAGTGGGTGCTTCGACCCTCGAGAGCACGCGGCTGCTGCTCAATTCAGGGCTGGCCAATTCGAGCGGCATCCTGGGCCACTATCTGCACGATCAGTTCTACGTGAAGAACATCGTACAGGCCGTGGTGCCCGAAGCGCGCGACGGGAAGGCTCGCCGCGGTCTCATGGGAGGCGGCGGCTACATCCCGCGCTTCCGCAATCTCGACAGGCCGGAGAAGGATAAACGCTTTATTCGAGGCTATTCCGTCGATTTTTCGAGCGGAGGAACGCCCCATCCCAAATACTATCCCGCCTATGGCGAACAACTTCGCCAACTGACCGCGCGCGACGCCGGCGCCAGCTTCGGCATGACCGCCATGGGCGAAGTGCTGGCGCGCAAAGAGAACCACGTCCGAATCGACAAAGAGGTGCAAGACGCCTGGGGCATCCCCGCGCTGCACATCGAGCACCAGTACACCGAGAACGAATTCGAAATGGCCAAAGACGCCATGCACACGCTGGATGAGATCTGCCGCGCCGCGGGCTTCGAAGTTCTCGCCAAACATCCGCACATGGTCCCGCCCGGCGAGAGCATTCATGAGATCGGCACCTGCCGCATGGGCAACGACCCCAAGACGTCGGTGCTCAACAAGTGGAACCAGAGCCACGACATCAAGAACCTGTTTGTGGTCGACGGCAGCAGCTTCGTCTCGGGCGGCTCGCAGAATCCGACGCTCACGATTCTGGCCCTCTCCATGCGCGCCGCGGACTACATGGCCGGCCAGATGCGTGCAGGGGCGTTATGATCGTAGCGCTATTTTGGTTTTTTCAAGCTGCGGCTACTGCGCCCCCTCCGCCGCCCGCGCAGCCGATCCCTTTCAGCCACAAGCAGCACCTCGCGATGAAGCTGCAGTGCAAGATGTGCCATGCCAATCGCGACCCCGGCGAGTCGATGGGAATTGCCGCGGCGTCCGTCTGCATGCAATGCCATTCATCGATCAAGACCGACAGCCCCGCCATCCAGAAGCTCGCCGGCTTCGCGGCACAGAATCGCGACATTCCCTGGGTGCGCGTCTACCGGATCCCCGCCTATGTGGACTTCAGTCACAAGACGCACCTCGCCAGTGGAGCGACCTGTGAGACCTGTCACGGCCACGTCGAGCAGCGTGACGCGTTGTTTCGCGAGATCAATATCTCGATGGGGTCCTGCATGGAGTGCCATCGCCAACACAAAGCCCCCATCGACTGCACCGCGTGTCACGAAGAAAGAAACTGACCTTGCTCGACACGCGCGGATGTCACCGGGTGCCCCTCCGAAGTTTAGCCATTTCCTGCGGTGCAGGCCCTTGGCCTGCCGTGGGGCAGATCATCGTTTTTTGTGGTCTGCCCGGCTGCGCAGCAGTCGTTCGGCCACGCGCCAGCCCCTCTTCTGCCCGCTGGGATGTTTCACCTGCATCTCGTGCCCGGCAAGCAAGCCTCGCGAGGCGATGTCCTAATGGACGTAAACCACAACGCCATTCTGGCTGCTGCTTCCCGCAATCGTCACCACGATCGGCTGCGGACCTGAGAGAGCGTTGGAAGGGATGACGACGTCAAACTCGGTCATCCCCGGGTTGCCGGACGCATCTCCGGCCCACGTCACGCTCGCCGGTTGCCCCCCAACGGTCGCGCTGACCGGTAAGACGAGCGCGGTCTGGTGTGTGCCCGGGATCCGCCCGTCCACCCCGGCAGGATTGGTTGACCCTCCGCCGGTCCCATACACGATAACAGTCGACGACTGGGCAGCCGGTGTAGCCGCGCCGTTCAGGCTGCCGTCTGCGTTCAGCGCAATCGCGGGACCCGTGCCGCCGTTCCACGTGAAGATTCCCGGCGCAGCCGCGGCAATCGAGACACTGGTCGAACCGATCGTGATGCCATTGACGAGCACTTGCATCTTCACGGTGCTGTGCCCGGCCGTCTCGAACGGGACCTGCGCGTTGATCTGACTGTCCTGAACATAGAAGAGCGCAGCCGGTGTGTTGTCGAACAGGACCTTGGTCTGGCCTAGCTGCGTGGCCAGAATCGTGGGGGATTGGAGCGTCGCAGTGAGGGCGTTGAGCGGTCCGAGACCTGAGCCGAAGAGCGAAATAATCGAACCCGATGCCACCGCTCCGCTGAGCAGCGATGCGGCGTTGCCGAAACCCAGCGTTTGAGTCGCTTCTCCGAGCAGCGGGACAGATGGCGTCAAGCGCCGGATGCGGTTGTTGCCGGTATCCGCCACGTACACATTACCCTGTGAGTCTACGGCGACCCCGTAGGGAGTCTGCAGCAGCGCTTGCGCGGCCGGCCCTCCGTCTCCCGAGAAGCCAGGATTGCCGTTCCCTGCGAGCGTCGAGATATTCCCATCGGGGGTTACCACGCGAATCGCATGGTTCGCCATGTCCGCGATGAAGATGTCCCCGATCGTGTCCACGGCGCAACCCCGCGGCGAACTCAACCGCGCGTTGAGCGCCGGGCCGCCATCGCCGGTGTAACCCTGGAACCCGATTCCGGCTACCGCGGAGATGGTGCCGTCGAGCGACACGCGTCGCAGCATATGGTTCCCCGTGTCCACGATGTAAACGACACCATCGGGTCCGGTGCACAGCCCGGTGGGAACAGTGAACTGGGCTGACAGGGCGCTGCTGAAATTGCCGGAATACCCCTGGACGTTCGTCCCGGCGAAGGACGCGATATAGCCGCTGGGCTGGATCTCCCGCACGCGGCTGTTGGCCGTATCGGAGACGATCAGGTTGCCGAATCCGTCGATAGTGAGGCCGCTCGGATTGTAAAGTTGGGCCAGTACAGCCGGCCCGCCATCACCCGCGTTTCCTGGGGTACCGGTTCCCGCGAACATCTGCAGCGTACCGTTTACGGGTAAGCGGCGGATCTGGCAGTTGGGCCGGTCGGCGATATAGAGAGTGCCCGCGGAGTCGAGCGTGACCGCGGCTGGGCCTTGCAGGGCATCGGTGATGTTACCGCCTGCGACGGTGGAGATGAAGCCGTTGGACGTGACCTTGCGAACCCGGTAGTTGCCCAAATCCGCAATCCACAAATTTCCACCAGTATCGACAGTCACGCCAATCGGCTCGTTGAGCGCCGCACTCGTCGCCGGACCACCATCCCCATGGAAATTGAAGGAGACCTCACCGACGATGGTGACCAGCGTATTGTTCGGCATCAGGCGCTGCAGGAATCCGCCGTCGACTTCAAGGACATTGCCGGCGGGATCGAAGGCCAGGTCGGTGCCGTTACCGGCAACGCTGGTAATGGTGCTCTGGCTGAGCTTCCGCACGCGCTGATTGCCGCTATCGGCCACCCACAGGTCACCGGCCGGATCCACAACCACCGCGGTGGGCAGGTAGAGTTGCGCCGGGTTGCTGGTGTTGTCCGAAATACCTCCCAGGACGGTAGTGAGTATGCCGGCGACAACTTTGCGGATGCGGCTGTTGCCGCTGTCCGCGAAATAAAGCGTGCCGGAGCTATCGATAAACATGCCGGCCGGCGCGTTGATCCGCGTGGCCGTGGCCGGAGCGCTCTCGGCGTCGAATCCCGCGACCCCAATCCCCGCCACGACGGTCACGCCCCCTTTGCTGTCGACCCGGAGGATACGGTTGCCCCCGAACTCCGCGATATACACGTTACCCGCGGCGTCCAGTGCTACATTCCGCGGGGCGTTCAGCGAAGTGCTTGGGAAGGTCGTGATGATCCCGTTCGGCGAGACCTTCCGGATCCGGTTATTCCCCAGGTCGGCGATGTACAGGTTGCCCGCCGGGTCCACCGTAATCCCGTAGGGCTGCTGCAATTGCGCCTGGGTAGCCGGTCCGCCGTCGCCGGCTGAACCAGCCGTGCCGTTACCGGCAATCGTAGTGATGGTTCCCAGGATGTCTATCTTACGGACCCGGTTATTGACCCCGTCCGCGACATAGATGTTACCTGCAGCATCTGCACAGACGCCCTCGGCGTCGGCCAGGGACGCGAGCCCGGCGGGGCCATTATCGCCAATGGAATTGCTGCCGGCTACAGTCTCGATCTGGTACGTCGAGATAGCGCACGCGGGTACCGGAGCCCACGGGATGAGGAGCAGGCAAAGTACCACGCTCCTCCGCCACCCTTGAGTCGCGTTACCGCTCTCTAAGGGCCGCTGCTCAGTAAATATAGGGTCCGCTGACAGGTATTTACCCATACACGCTAATTAGTGGGCGAGATATGCAGGAATTCTCACCTGCCTCCGATAAAAAAGCATGACGGCTGTAAACAAGCTGATTCCTGTCCTGATCCTTCCCTGGATTCTGAGCGGTCAATCGCTTCATCTCAAAAAGCTGGAGGTTGAGCCGGGCTCTCGTCGTGTCGAGGCCCTGGAGGCTCCCGGTCCCCGTTGGACGGCCGGTCGCTCGCACCTGATCCTGCAGTTTCGCTACGCGGTAAATGACCGGATGATTCAGGAACTGAATCAAAAGGGCGCATTCGTAGTGGGAGCCGTGCCGGATTTCGGCGTGGCATTGTCAGTGCCGGACGATTTTTCCCTGCACGGGTTCGATGCCGGGCTCGATGTCGCCTGGGCCGGCCGTCTGGAGCCCAGCTATAAGGTCAGCCCGCTACTTGAGCATTCAAGGGAGCTGGAAGGCTGGTTCGTCGCAGAGTTTTTTCCGGACGTGGACGTTCAGGACGCGCGACGCCTGGCCGAGGCCGCGGGTTTCCAGGTGCACGCGCGCCCCGATCTGCTCAAGTCGCACTTATTGCTGTCAGGGGACCTGAACCGGTTGTCGGGGCTGGCTCAATGGGACGAAGTGGCGTATATTTTTCCGGCGTCGCGTGATCTGATCCATGGCGTGCACGTCGGTCATTGTGCCGGAGCGTTGACGTCGGGTGGCGTGACGCCGATGTACGTAACTTCAGGGTCGGGCTGGCCAAAAGATGCGTCCGGCCAGGTGACGCTCTCTTATGTATTCGGCCCCCTTACGCCGAAACTGGATTCCTCGCAGGCGACTCAGGCGATTCTACAGGCGCTCAATTCCTGGACTCAATATGCGCCGGTCAAGTTTGTGGCCGGCGAGAGCGCCACTGCCACGCGCACGGTGTATATCTGGTTTGCCGAGTATGATCATGGCGATGGGTATCCGTTCGACGGACCCGGCGGCATCCTGGCTCACACGTTCTTTCCTGCACCGCCCAACGCCGAGTCCATTGCCGGAGACATGCATTTCGACGGCAGTGAGAACTGGCACATCGGAGCCGATACCGATCTCTTCACCGTCGCGCTGCATGAAGCCGGACACGCGCTGGGCCTCGCCCACGTCGATCAACCGGAGGCGCTGATGTATCCCTATTACTCCTTGGGCGAGAAAATCTCGTCGGACGATATCGCCGGCATCCAGTCCCTCTACGGATCTGTCCAGGGAAGTGCGTCAGCCGCTACAACCACTCCGCCGTTGACGCTCAATATCACTAAGCCGTCCGCCAACTCGACTACCGGCAGTGCCACGATAGCCATCGCCGGGACAACCACCGGAGCCATCGGCAGCGAACAGGTGACGTGGCAGACGGGTCAAGGTGCCAGCGGGACAGCATCCGGATCCGCACAGTGGACGATCGCAGCAGTTCCTCTGACGATGGGCAGCAACATCATCACCGTTACGGCGGCGGACTCTTCACGCAAAGTTGTCGAGACCGTAACGGTGACCCGGTCCGCTCCTCCGGCGTCCACTCCTGATGTCACTCCCCCGAGAATTACGATCTCCTCACCGGCCGCTACCACGGTCACCACTACGTCGGGCACCATCAATGTCAGCGGAACTGCCTCCGACAACGTTGGGGTGACCAAAGTAACCTGGCAGGCCCCCTGGGGTAGCGGAAATGCGGCCGGCACCACTACCTGGACCGCCAGTGCGATCCCGCTCGTGGTCGGGAATAACATCGTGACGCTACGCGCATACGACGCGGCGGGCAACGTGGCGTCCCAGAGTATCCTGGTGGTCCGGAAATAGTCATCGTTCTCCATCGTCCGTTATCGGTAATCCGTTCCCAGTTTGCCGAAGGCTCACAACGGATAACAAAGCGCGGCGAACGGATAACGGATAACGGATAACGGCACATGACGCACGTGCTACGATGATAATTTCATCGCACCACTCTTTCTCCTTAAAATTGAAGCGCATACATGAATCTTCGTTCGTTGTTCAGTCTGTTTTCGTCTGATCTTGCAATCGACCTCGGGACGGCCAATACTTTGGTTTTTGCGAAAGGTAAAGGCATTGTCGTGAACGAGCCGTCCATCGTTGCACTGAATAAGAATACGGGCGAAGTGGAAGCCGTCGGCAAGGAAGCCAAAGAGATGCTGGGCCGCACGCCCGGCAACATCGTGGCGATCAAGCCCATGAAAGACGGCGTCATCGCGGATTTCAAAGTCACCGAGCGCATGCTGAATTATTTCATTCAGAAGGCGCATAATCGCAAAATGCTCGTGCATCCCCGGATCGTGATCGGCGTTCCGAGCGAAATCACACAAGTAGAAAAACGCGCAGTCATGGATTCAGCCTACCGCGCAAAGGCCAGTGAAGTGCACTTGGTTGAGCAGGCCATGGTCGCCGCCATCGGCGCCGGTCTGCCGATCACCGAGCCATCCGGAAACATGGTGGTGGACATTGGCGGCGGGACCACGGACGTTGCGGTGATTTCGCTCTCGGGCATCGTTTATTCCCGGTCCGTGCGGGTCGCCGGTAACGAGATGGACGACGCGATCATGCAGTTCCTGAAGCGTAAATACAATCTGCTGATCGGCGAGCGCACGGCGGAGGCGATCAAGATCGAAATCGGATCCGCCTATCCGCTCGATAAGCCGATTACTATGGAGATCAAGGGCCGGAACTTGATCGAAGGCGTGCCCAAGACCATCACCATTGACGACAGTGAGATTCGGGAGTCGCTCGCGGAATGCGTGGCGACTATTATGAACGCCATCCGTGTGGCGCTCGAACGCACACCGCCCGAGTTGAGCGCCGACATCAGCGACCGCGGAATCGTGCTGACCGGCGGCGGTGCCATGCTGAAAAACCTTGACCGGAGAATCCGCGAAGAGACGGGCTTACCCGTTTCCATCGCCGATGATCCTCTGGCCTCAGTCGTGCTCGGGACGGGCCGAATGCTCAGCGATTTCCGTCTTTTGCGCAAGATTTCTATCGATTAGTCCAATCCAACCCGGTTCGCTATGGAGAACCTGTTCAATCGCTACCGCAACTTCACCACCTTGATCCTGGTGCTGTTCGCGCAGCTTATTCTCCTGGCCTACCAGGTGAAGGGCAATAAAGACGTTCCCTTCTTCCGCGTCTGGACCGTCACCGCCGTGACCCCCATCGCAACCGTGGTGGAAGACGTCCGGTCCGGAGTTTCGGGGTTCTTCCAGAACTACTTCACCCTGCGCGATGTGCGCACCGAAAACAAGCAGATGCGTGAGGAATTGGGCCGGCTGAAGCTGGAAAATCAATTCCTCAAGACCGAACTCTCGAGTGCGGACCGCGCCAAGGCGCTGGAAGCCTTCTCTGCCCGTTCCCCCTCCAGAATGCTGGCGGCGCGCATTATCGGCACCGGCACGGGCGCCAATAACAAAATCGTCTTTATCGATCGCGGCTCCAACGCCGGGGTGCAGAAGAGTATGGGCGTCGTCACGCCTGACGGAATTGTCGGCAACGTACTGGCGGCGTACCCCACCGCTTCGAAGGTTCTGCTGGCGACGGACCCCGGCTTCGGGGCAGGCGTGATTTCGCAGAAGAACCACGTTCGAGGCGTCCTCAAGGGTCTCGGGTACGGCCGCTGCCGGGTCGACTACGTTGAAAACGAGCAGAAGGTCGATATGGGCGAGGAATTCTTCACCTCCGGCGATGACCGCGTGTTTCCTCAAGGAATCCCTGTAGGTAAGGTCACTGCAGTACACGACGGGAGTTCCGTCAAAGAGATTTTCGTTTCCCCCACGGCCCTCGAAGAAAGTCCCGAGGACGTGCTGGTGATCCTCGAAGGCATGAATCAGCCCGTGCCCGAATACCAGGTACCCGCGAAACAGGTTTACATCGGACCGGATCCGCATCCGGAGGCAGCCGATAACCCCACGCCCGCGGGGCCGCTCCAGACCACCGCCGATAAGGTTATGGAGAGGGTCCAGGAGATCGGTGAGCAGCAAGGCCACAAATTTGGAGTGAATCCGTCGGGTTCGCGGCCCATCGACTTCAATATCAAGTTGAACCCGAACGCGCCCAAACCGGGTCCCCCCTCGGGAGTTCAGCCGGGTTCCAAGCCCGAAGCGGGTGGACCACCGCAGGCGGCTCCCGGTGAAGTCCTGGAAACGGATGTCACTGAAGAGGCCGGGCGGCCCGTGGCCCCCCCCCCTGCTAATCGTGCGCCGGGCAATCCCCCGCCAGGGCCCGTGACTCCGGCCTCGCCGGCCGCGCCCCGTCCGGGAGCCGCGCCGGCCCCACGCTGATGAGCTATTCGAGCGACCGAGAGTTGGCAGTCGACCGGACTGCGCAGAGTTCCCGCTTCAAACCCTGGGCGTTCTTCGCCATCCCCATCCTCGCGATCCTGTTTCAGGTCTACGTCCCACTGTTCCTGCCGTTCCTGAGCTACCTGGAACTGCCCCTGATGGTCGTCATCTATTTCGCGCTCATGCGCCGCTCGCAGATTCGGGGTTTATTTATCGGTGCCCTGGTAGGTCTGGCGCAGGACTCTCTCTCCAACAATCCGCTGGGCATGTTCGGCATCTGCAATACCCTGGTGGGCTATTTTGCCGCCTCATTCGGCCTGCGGATTGACGTCGAGCAGCCCTTCGTTCGCATGCTCCTGACCTTCCTCTTGTTCTGCTTCCAGAAGTTTCTGTACTGGGTGCTGACGCGCGCGCTCCTTGCGCAGGCTTTTCTTTTCGACTGGCGCGAGACCGCGATCCTCGCCGCACTCAACTCCGTGGTCGGCGTCTTCCTCTATCACTTTCTCGATCGTCTGCGCGAAGACCGATAAGGACTTGCTCTGAAGACCTGCTAACTCTTTGTGGGGCAGGCTATTAGCCTAATACCACATAGTTTTTGACAGACCGGCATACTGCGGAAATTGCGTGGGGCAGATCCCTTGATCTGCGCGGGACGCCCTCGTCCCGCTCTGCGTCGAGAGATCAACAACGTGCGAGAGACACCGAAGCCGGCCTGGGGGCCGGTCGCGGACCGGGCGTCCGCCCCACAGTTTATGCAGCAGACCCAAAAAGGGAAACCTATGTGGCATTGGGCGGTTAGCTCGCGAGCCGGATGTCATCCGGCTCAGGAGGCTTTGCAGCCCGGTGGTGCCCAGACCGGCGTCACGCGACGGCCGCACGCTCCGGCTGGGCCCCGAACCGCACGGATACCAGCTTCGACACACCAGCTTCCTGCATGGTCACTCCGTACATGGCCTGCGCCGACTCCATGGTCTTCTTGGAGTGGGTAATCATAATGAACTGCGTATTCTCCGACATCTCCTTCAACAGTTTGGTGAGGCGCAGAATGTTGGCCTCGTCGAGCGGCGCGTCCACTTCGTCCAAAATGCAGAAGGGACTGGGCTGGTAGCGGAAGATCGCCATCAGCAGCGACAACGCCGCTAAGGCCTTCTCTCCACCCGAGAGCAGCAGGACGTTCTGCAGCTTCTTGCCCGGGGGCGAAGCAATGATTTCGATCCCCGACTCTCCGGCATTGTTTTCATCGGTCAGGCGCATTTCGCCCATGCCGCCGCCGAACAGCGTCTGAAACGTCTCACGGAAATAGACGTTCACCGCCTCGAAGGCTTCGTTGAAGCGAGTCTTCGAGACGCGGTCGATCTCCTGGATGGCCTGCTCGGTGTCCCGAATGGAATCGAGCAGGTCCTGGCGCTGGGCGGTAAGGAAGTCGTGCCGTTGCTGGGCGTCCTCGAATTCCGCCAAGGCCTCGGGGTTGATCGGACCTAGGGCCTCTATCTTACTCTTAACTTCTTGGTAGGCGCGCTCGGCTTCTTCCAGGGCTTCACCCTCGAGGAGACAGACTGAAGTCTGGGCTACGGAGTCGCCTGTCTGCGCGACCAGATCCGCAAGTCCGCAGCCTAGCTCTTTGCGGCTGGTTTCGTCGAGGTATTTCAGTTCGGTTTCCCGGCGAACCAGGTCGACCTCGATCTCGGAACGGCGGGTATGCAGCGCCTCGATAGTCGCCCGGAGATCCTTTAGCCCCGCGTCCGCAGTCTGGAGTGCTGAGCGCCCCTCCGTCTCTTCCGCGCTCAGCTTCAACACTGCGGACTCTATGGCAACTACGGCTTCCGCCAGTCGACCGGATTTCTTATCCAGCTCAATATTTTCTGCCAGAAGGCGGGAGCGGTGTTCCCCTAACCGCTCGATTTCGCGACCAACCTCCTGGCGGCGCGCCGTCATATCGCGATGCTGCTGGTCGAGACGTCCCAGAGCCGACTTGGCCGCGCGGTAGCGTTCTTCGAGCGCAGCCAGTTGGGCTCGCAGCGCTGAATGGGACTCGGCTGCCTGCGCGGCTTCGCCCTCGATTTCTTCACTTGCCTGGCGCAACGCCTCGAGCGCCGCTTCACGATTGGCGCGCTCCTCTTCCTTTTGCGCGACCACGGCGCGGTTGCGGTCCCGCTGCTCTACGGCGCGCTGCTGTTCGCGAGTCAGGCGCTCGAGTTCCAGGCGGGCCACGGAAACCCGGGAATTCGCCCGATTCGACTCCTCAGCCAGCTTGCGCATCTCGTGATCGAGGGCCAGGGCGTCCTTTTCGCGCGCTTGCTGCAGGGCGCGCAGACGCTCCAGTTCGGCCTCGAGCTGCACGATCTCCCCGTTAATCCGCTCCAGGTCGTAAACCTTCAATTCAAGTTCGCCTTCGCGCTCGAGCAGCTTACGCCCCAGTTCGCGGGCCTCGCGCTTCAAAGCCAGCGGACCGCTCGCCTTTTTACGTCCGCCGCCGAGAGTCTGGCCCCGGTAGAACTGGCCATCGTCGAGCAGGAAATAGAGATCCGGATGTTGGGTACTGAGTTCGCGCGCCTGTTGAGGCGATTCCGCGATGAAGCAGCGCGACAGTTTGGGCAGGAGGTTGGCTGCGCCCTGGCTCAGGCCGTTGGTCATGCGCACATGGTCAGCCAGCCGGGGCAGGCCCGGGGTTTCCCCCAACGCCTGCCCCATCGATGGAAGCGCGGTTACAGCATTGGATTCGACCAGGAACGTGGCGCGTCCCTCCAGGTCGCTGCGAAGTAACTGCATCCCGCGCTCCGCATCCTCCCATACACCCACCACCACATATTCCAATTCGTCCTGCAAAAACTCTTCGGCCGCGCGTTCGTACGCCGTATCGACCTCGATGAAGTCGGCGAGCAGGCCATGAGGTTTGAAGTCCCCCGCCCTACCCTGCTCCAGCGCGGCCAGCAGCTTCTTCACCGACTCACCCGTATAGGAGTGGTGCGAAAGCACGTTCTCGATGGATTCCTTACGCGCCTGCAGATGGGAGCAGTCGCGCCGGATCTGATCGGCCTCGTTACGCAGATCGGCTGCCGTCTTACGTTGTGACGCGAGATCACTCTCGGTCTTGTGCCGCTCGCCGGTGACCGTTTCCAGCTCCATCTGGCGCTGAGTCATGTTCTCGGAAACCCGGGCCCGAAGTCCGGCCAGGCGCTCGATTTCCGCCGCCGCAGCCTGCTCTTCGCGATTCACGCGGCCGGTCTCCCGTGCGATTCCGGCCAGAAACTCGTCCATCTGGGCAAGCTGGTTCTTCAGATTGGAGGTTTCGCCCAGCAGCCGGAGCACCAGCATGCGCTCCTGCTCGATGGTGCGCTCATGTTCGCGTACCCGCGCCTGCAACTGCTCCCGCACCTGGTTCTTTTCGAGAAGCTCGGCACGCGTTACGCTGATCCCTTCTTCCAACTCGCTGACGGTGCCCCCGAGAGTTTCCCGCTCGACACCGCAGGCTTCAATGCGGCCCTGCAAGCTCTGAACTTCCACCTCGCCCTGCGACATGCGCTGCTCGATGGTCGCGCTTTCGCGTACATGGGCTTCCAGCTTACCGCGGGTCCGCTCCGATTCCACGTTCAGCTCGGCGAGCTGCCGGCGGGCTTCGGTCAGACGGGCTTCGACGTCGTAGCAGGCAGCCTGGACCTGCTTGCGCTCGGCTTCGCTCAGCTCGACCGCTTCGGTCGCCTGCTTCAATTCAGTCGAGACGGCCTCCAGATCGGTCGCAGTCTTCTCGATTTCGGTGGCCAGCAGCTTGTGCCGGCTGGCGAGAACCGTGCGTAAACGCGCGTCCAGGTCCAGTTTCAGCTCGCCGTAGCGGCGCGCCTTGGAGGCCTGCCGCTTCAGGGAATTCACCTGGCGGGTGACTTCTTCGAGGATGTCGAACACGCGGGCCAGGTTTTGCCGCGCAGACTCGAGCCGGCCTTCCGCCAGACGTTTCTTGGTCTTGAACTTGGTGATGCCGGCCGCCTCTTCGATGATGGCGCGGCGGTCCTGCGGTTTCGAGCTGAGAATCTGGCCGATGCGTCCCTGTTCGATGATGGCGTAGCTTTCCGGTCCGAGTCCGGAGCCCATGAACAGCTCCTGGATGTCGCGCAGGCGGGCAGTGTGCCCATCGATCAGGTATTCGCTCTCCCCCGACCGGTACAGGCGGCGGGTGATGGTGATTTCTCCCGGGCGGTTGATGCCGATGGTTACGGGGCCGCGGGAGATGTCGTGGCCGTTAGCCTCGCCATTCACCGCCGCAGCGATGACCCCGTTGGCGTGTCCATTCTGGTACCCGTTGGCGTGGCCGTTTTGAGGACCGTTAGCATGGTGACCATTGGTACCATTGCCGTTAGCCACTTCCTCAGGCACGTCGACGATCTTGACTTCCACCGGAGTGTCCGGCGTGATGGTCGGGTCGATCCGCGGATTCACCAGCGTCATGGTGACGCTCGCCATCCCGACCGGCTTCCGGTTACGCGTGCCGGCAAAAATCACGTCCTCCATGCGCGTACCACGGAGACTGCGCGCGGATTGTTCGCCGAGGACCCAACTGATGGCATCGCTCAGGTTGGACTTGCCGCACCCGTTCGGGCCGACTACCGCCGCGATACCGCTGCCGTTAAAGCGCAGCTCAGTCTTGTCACAAAAGGATTTGAATCCTTGGAGTTCTACTCTTTTCAGTCTAAGCACTGTTCAAAACCTCTTTGTGCTCGGGGGAGGACCGTTTTCCATACTAGCCGCGTTTTCGACAAAAGTAAAGGGACCAGCCCACAAAGTTTAGAAGGATTGTAGTTCGTACCACCATATGTTGGGCCTCGCTTACTCGTATCACAGCCCGCGCGCAACCCAAACCGTAGGGCAGACCATCGTTTTTTTGTGGTCTGCCCCGGCTGCGCAGCAGCCGCTCCAGTCAATACCTTTACCTCTTCAAAAATGCTCGTACCCCTTCCGCAAAATCTGGAGAAGACATCGCTTCACGGCGAATCTCCCACCCGATACGGCCGGCATCATCCCAAGACTTATCCCTCGTCCGGTTGACATATTCGAGTCCGCGGCTGATGGCCCCCGCGCTCGCCTGACTGATTTGCAACGCGATTTCGGCCGCTCGGGCCAACGGCTCGTCTGACACCTCGTGGACCAGCCCGAAGCTGAATGCCTCGCGTCCGCCGAAAATACGACCCGTGAGGGCCAGTTCGGTCGCGCGCCGCTCTCCCACTGCCGCTTTTATCGCTCGAAAGATGAGAATCGGCCAGAGCCCGATGCGGATCTCGGTCAGGCCAAAGGTCGCGTCTTCGGAGGCGATGAGGATGTGGGCATTGGCCGCCAGTCCAGTGCCGCCTGCCAGAGCCGGACCGTGCACTCCCGCGATGATCGGCTTCCGCAAACGGTACCCGGCCGTGAAAAGGCGCTCGTGGAGATCGTCCAGCTCCGTACGGTCGGCTTGCAGGGCTTCGGAAAGGTCCATCCCGGCGCAAAACGCCTTACCGCTGCCGGTGAGGAGGACTGCTCCGACAGTTGCGTCGGCATCGGCCCGCTCCAGTGCCTCTACCAATTCCCGGCATAAAGAAAGATTAAGGGCGTTGCGCTTTTCCGGACGGTTGAGCGTCAGGCGGAGGAGTCGTTTTTCCTGGCGGATTTCCAGCACTTCAGACATTGATCTCCATCCCCAGCAGAGCTGAACCCATGTTCTTGCCTTGGGCGTCGATCCGGAGGGAAAGGGTGCCTCCTCCGTCCAGGGCCTCGTGCAGTAAGAAGTTCAGGGCTCCCAGATTGGGCAGTTCAAAGCGCTCGACCGGGCCCTTCACCATTTCTCCAAAGTGGGCTTTCACGCGCTCGGCCGTAACCTCGCGGACCAGCACCGGATAATCCTCCATGTGCCAGGCAATAACACCGATATTCGACATGTCGCCCTTGTCGCCTGACCGGGTGTGGGCGATTTCCGCCAGTCGAACTCTCACGACACCACCTCCACGCGAGTTTGAATCTCCTCCTGCGGCACCAGCGCGCCCCAGTACGAAACCACCTCGCGAACCTTAGGCCGGCCTTCTCCATAACCAGTCCCGCCCGGCGGACCGCTCAGCACCAGCGGGATCATTTCGCGGGTAAACCGGTCGACTGCTTTGCGATCCTGCCCCCGCACGCCGATACGAATCTGCACTTCCGGCGGATCGGGCACTTTGGGCGCGGCCGGACCCAGCACCGCATTCACGCCGAAATATTCGGTGTGGATTTCGTCGAACTGGAGACCCAGCGAGGCCAGCCGCTTCCGCACGATGGCGTCCGCTATACGGGCCTTTTCGAGCGCCTGCGGCCAACTGTAGACCAGCGTCCCGATGGCTTTCCAGCCGTTCGCGTAGGCAATGGAAAGCTTGATGTCGCGAGGCCGCGTCCGGCCGCGAATACCTGAAACACGGACATGATCCGGTGCGATGTCGGCCAGTTGGATCGACGTGAAGTCAGCGACGCAATCCGGATTGATATAGTTTCGCGGGTCGCCCAACTCGTAGAGAAGCTGCTCTTTGACGATGTCGGAATCGACGCGCCCGCCGGTGCCGGGATGCTTGGTGACGACAAACGAGCCGTCGGCATGGGCTTCGACGATGGGATAGCCGATGTTGTCCGGATCCGGCAGATTCTGCCAGCCGACCTGACAATTGCCTCCGGTACATTGCGTACCGCATTCGATGATATGGCCGGCGATAGTTCCGGCTGCCAGCTTGTCGTACTCCTCGGGGCCCCAGCCGAAGCGGTGGATCATGGGCGCCAGCGTGAGGGCCGGATCGGTACAACGGCCGGTAATCACGATATCGGCTCCCGTGCCGAGTGCCTGGGCCAGCGGAAACGCTCCGATATAGGCATTGGCTGCCAGGATCGACGTGCGAATGGAGGTTAGGGGCTGGTGGGTATCCAGGTCGCGCATCTCGTAGTCTTTGGCCAGGAATTCGTCGAGACGGTGGAGGACGTCGTCGCCCAGGACCACCGCGACTTTCAGTCCCGGAGCGAGGCGCAGAACCTCGCGGGCGCAGGCCACGGGGTTCACTCCTCCGGCATTGGCAATGACCTTGATGTGTTTATGCCGGATTTGTTTGGCGATTCGTTCGATCAACGGAGGGAAGTCGCGAGCGTAACCGAGATTGGCGTCTGCCTGCCGCTGCTTCTGCAGAATCGACATAGTGACCTCGGCGAGATAGTCCAGGGCGAGGTAGTCGAGTGGGCCTTGTTCCACGAGACGAACCGGAGCCTCCAGCCAATCGCCCCAAAAGCCTTGCCCATTGGCTATCCGGATCATGAGTGCCCCGCTGCGAAGCAACCGCTTTGGCTCGACGCGCAAACCAACCAAGATTTCGTAACGCAGCGCGCCCTCGCCGCAAACCGTAGGGTAGACCATCGTTTTTTGTGGTCTGCCCCGGCTGCGAAGCCGCCGAATCTTGCCACTACCGCTTCACTCTGTGCTTTTAATCCGCAAATCATGGGCGCTCCCCACGAAAACCACAGCCGGAAGTCTGTGTTACGAGGTCCAGAGCCAATATCAGTACTTCCCGCGAATCCAGCGGATCGATGATGGCATCAACATGGCCGCGCGCCGCAGCATGCCGCGCATCCAGCCACTGTTCGTAGTCAGCACGCGTGCGGGCGATCGCTTCCGACAAATCTTCCGGCAGAACCTGGCCGGTCGCTTTCACCCTTTCGATCTCTACCGAAAACAAAGCCTGCACTGCGGAATCGCCTTCCATCACGCCGATCCGCGCAGTAGGCCATCCGAAAGCGAAGTTGGGATCGAAGCCCTGCCCGGCCATCGCGTAATAGCCTGCGCCACTCGCGTGATTCACGGTGAGCACGATCTTAGGAACGGTGGCACACGACATGGACTCCACCATCTCGGCGCCCGCGCGAATGATGCCGGAGCTTTCGGCGTCGATGCCGACCATGAATCCCGAAACGTCCTGTATATAAATGAGGGGCGTTCGCGCGCGCTCCGCCTGCTCGACGAAATAGGCAACCTTGCGCGCCGATTCGGTGTAGACGATGCCGCCGATCCGAGGTCCTTCGGAGGTTTTCAGGAACCCGCGGCGATTGGCGATGACGGCGACGGGATAGCCGCCCAGCCGCGCATTCGCGCACAGCATTTCCGGAGCGAATCCCGCTTGAAACTCCTGGAAATCGTCCCCATCGAATATGCGGAGCAGCACCTCTTCCATGGAATAAGGCTGCCGGTGATCGGGAGGCAACATGCTGTACAACTCGTTGGGATTCTTCGCCGGCTCGACGACCGGACGGTGTGCGAGAGGCTCGGGAAACTGGCGAAAGCGTTCGCGGATCATCTCCAGACAGTGGTCGTCGTTGCGCGCGAGATAATGCGCGACGCCACTGACAGTGTTGTGCATGCGTGCGCCGCCGAGGGTCTCCTGGTCGGTGCTCTGGCCGGTAGCTCCTTTGACGAGGTTCGGCCCACCCAGACCCATGAAGCTGGTTTTGTCCACCATGATGAGGACGTCGCTCAGAGCGGGGAGGTACGCGCCGCCGGCGATGCATGGACCCATCACGGCAGCGATCTGCGGCACACGGAGCTTGCGCCGCATAATTGAATTATAGTAGAAAATCCGGCCGGCGCCGTACTGCCCTGGAAAAATACCATCCTGGTAGGGCAAGTTGACGCCCGCGGAATCGACCAGGTAGACGATCGGCACGCGGTTGCGCATGGCGATTTCCTGCGCGCGCAAGATCTTGGTGATGGTCTCGGGCCACCACGCGCCGGCCTTGACGGTGGCGTCGTTGGCGACGATGACGGCAATGCGTCCTTCAATGCGCCCGAAGCCCGTAATGACCCCAGCGGCCGGCGCCTGTCCATCGTATTGGTCGTAGGCGATGAGGAGGCCGATTTCGACAAACCACGCACCCGGGTCCAGCAGTTTGGCGATGCGCTCGCGCGCGGTCAACTTCCCCGCCCGATGCTGCTTTTCGACACGAACCGACCCTCCGCCTTCGCGCAACCGGTTCTCAATGGACTGCAATTGCTCTACGAGATGACGCATATGCGTCATACGGGCCAAGCTTTCCGGAGACATGCCCTTAGTGTATGTGGCGAGGACTTTAGTCTGCGCGTCGTCGCCGCGCCGACTGCGAAATGGTTCGCACGCTTCGCCAATTTTGTCTCTTCCATCTCAACCACATAGGCGCGCACCACGCGAAAAACGCCGCCAGTACGTGTCAACCTGAAGGCAGATGAGCCAACGTGTGCCAAAATTGGGTTCGTTCCGCAATTCCCGCACCCCAGCCTCCCCAACGATTCGTGTTCATGCGTGTTCATTCGTGGCCAAATGTTTTTCGCCGCCCTTGCCACTCCCGCGCTCTTCAAAATTGGGTTCGTTCCGAAAATATCGTCAACGCCAGTGCGAGAAGGGTGGCAAGTCACCTCAAATCTTGGACCTATCTGCGTTCATCGGTGTTCATCCTTGCGGCGCTAGCCTTTCCTCTTTTACGTCCGTACAATCCGCGCAAGCTGTGTTCGGTCAAGGCTTTCGTTCAGCAACTCCCCCATCCACTGCCGCCCCAACGATTCGTGTTCATTCGTGGCCAAATGTTTTCGCCGCAGAGTTTTTCTAATATGAACCAAGGAGGCAACCGATGATCGTGAATCGCTCCGCACCGGGCGGGGATATCGTGCCCAGTCTTATCTATAACGATCTCGCCAAGGCGGTCGAGTGGCTGTGCGACGTCTTCGGATTTAAGGAGCGTCTGCGGGTGACCGCTGCAGACGGGAAAGTCGGCCATGCCCAGTTGGCGATCGGCATGGGTGGCGTGCTGCTCAGCGGGCCACGTCTAGGCCAGGGGTTCGCCAACGCGCCTGACAACGCCACGCTCCGGCCGCCGCGTCCGAACGAAGTGAGCCAGACCCTATCCGTACACGTCGCAGACGTCGACCGGCACTATCAACACGCGAAGGAGCGGGGTGCCCGCATCCTCAGCCCGCCGCAAACTTGCCCTTTCGGCGAGAGGCAGTACACCGCCGAAGACCTGGACGGCCACCGTTGGACCTTCTCCCAAGCCGTGGCCGATGTGAAGCCTGAGGAATGGGGCGCGACCGTGTCGGAGATCAAGAGTCCAGTCGCGCTACTGCCCCGGCCCCGATGGTGTTATCTGGAGATCCCCGCGATGGATGTTCTCGAGTCAGCCGCCTTTTACGAGAAGGTGTTCGGTTGGAACATCCGGCATCGGGAGAGCGGTCGTCCGAGCTTCGATGACGCCACGACCTATGTAAGCGGGGCTTGGGTAACGGATCGAGAGCCGGCCCGTACGCCCGGCCTGCTGCCGTACATCTGGGTCGACGGAATCGACAGTATTGTGGCTCACGTGGTAGCCAACGGCGGAGAAGTAATCGACGCACCGGGTCCCGAGGGCGATTTCTGGATCGCAACCTTTCGCGATCCGGCGGGAAACTTGATCGGTCTCTATCAGGAAGGCCCGCGCTAGTACCAATTTGAAGAAATTGGCGTACAGTAGCGCTTGCTTACACGCGCGGCTCAGCAATGACTTCCGAGCCGCAAACGCGAGGGAGTGGTTGCGCGAACTTTTGCGACTTAGTACTTGATCCCGGCATCGCGGGGACCCGGGCATCCACGTTAAAGATCGCAACGGTTGACGCCCGGACACCATTGCTGATACGATCCCCGTGAAATCAGGTCTATGGCTCGAAGCCTCGGGAGGTGGGGAAATGTTACGCGCGAATGTACGAATCGCTTTTGCTCTCATCGGCCTTTTGGCGCTGGCAGCAACGTGTAGAAACGTCTACGGACAGGCGCTCTATGGCTCAGTTGTCGGTAATGTGAAGGATCCAACAGGCGCCGCCGTGACCGGTACTGCGATCACGCTCACCAACACGGTGACCAATCAATCGCGCCAAACCGTAACCGGCAGCGACGGCGGCTACGTCTTCGCCACTGTCCAGCCGGGGTCCTATACGGTCAAGGCCGCCAAGGTAGGGTTCTCCGCGTTCGAAGGGACGCAAGTCGTGGTCACCGCGGATAACATCACGCGGGTAGACGCAACCTTAAGTCTCGGCGTAGTCAGCCAGGCGGTAGTGGTGCAAGGCTCCGGAGCTGTTCTGCAAACCGATAGCGCCGAAATGCGCAGCGATCTCACCAGCCAGCAACTCGAAAATATTCCCGTGCCGGTGGGCCGCAATTATCAGAATCTGCTCGTGCTGGTGCCGGGTTTCACACCCCCCACCAGCGCCCATTCGATTCCGACTAATCCCTCGCGGTCCCTGGACTTCGGAGTTAACGGCGGGACCAACCATCAGAACATGACGCGAGTGGACGGCGCATCGACGGTGAATGCCAATATAGGGGACGTCAATGTGCTCGTACCGACTCTCGAATCGATCGAATCAATCAACGTTGCGACTAGCGCCTTCGATGCTGAGACCGGTTTCGCCGGCACGGGAAGCGTTGCCATCCAAACCAAGAGTGGCACCAACCAGATTCATGGGTCGGCGTTTGAGAGCTACACAGGCAACGATCTGAAAGCGCGGCCTTTCTTTCTGCCTTATAACTCCCAAAAGGGCAAACTGGTCTTCAACGAGTTCGGTGGGTCGGTCGGCGGCAAGATCATTACAGACAAGCTGTTCTATTTCCTGAGCTACGAAGGCAGCCGCGACCACGAATATGCCAACGTGCTGCAGACCGTGCCGGACGCGCTCACCAAGAGCGGCAATATGACGGAATCCGGGACTCCGATTTACGACCCGGCGACCGGCGCGGCGAACGGCACCGGCCGCACACCGTTCGCGGGCAATATTATCCCGGCGTCGCGGCTCGATCCGATTGCGCTCAAGATATCCAACATGCTGCCGCTACCCAACGTGCCCGGAAGTCCGCTCACCAACAACTTCAATGCCGGGGGAGATTTCAGCTTTGCCCGCGACCGGGCCGACACCAAGGTGAACTGGAATCCCACTTCCAAGCTCTCGGCGTTTGCGCGGTTCAGCCTGCTGAAATTCAACTGCGATGACCCGGCGGTGTTTGGCGCAATAGGCGGGATCAACGTCGATAGCGCCGGCGGCGATCCGGGCTTGAGCTCTGGCTCTACCTATAGCCTGACCGCCAGTGCCACCTATATACTGACTCCGAACCTTCTGCTGGACGCCTACTTCGTTTGGGAAAATGACAACACCAGTACCGAACCCGCTGGAACTGGACAGAATCTAGGCCTGGCGCTCGGAATTCCCGGCACCAACGGGCCTTACCGCTATCAAAGCGGTCTGCCCTGGTTCAGCGTGACGAACTACTCGCCATTTGGCACGGCCAACACCGGTGGCAACGGTGATCCTTATTACCGGTACAACACGCAGCATCAGGAAGCGGTCAACCTGAGCTGGACTCATGGGGATCATGACTTACGCTTCGGGATCGAATTCATTCAGCAGCGCATAGACGACATGCAACCGACATCGGCCGCCGCGATGGGCGCGGAAGGAGCCTTCGCCTTCACCGGCGGTCCAACGCAACTTAGCGGGGGCGCCTCCGGCAACCAGTTCAACGCTTATTCAGCATTTTTGTTGGGGCTGGCCAACAGTAGCAGCACCGTGGTTACCCTGGCCACTCCGCCGGAGATACTTGACCGGCAAAATTGGTTTAGCGGGTATGCTCGCGACCGCTGGAGAGTCTCGCGCAAGTTGACGTTGTCCCTGGGGTTGCGGTGGGACTACTACGGTTTCCCAAATGCCGGGAACATGGGGATCGGGAACTACGATATCGCCACCAACCAGGCCTTTATTTGCGGCTTCGGGCAGGTTCCCAAGAACTGCGGCATTTCCATGCCGAAGGATCTGTTCTCGCCGCGCATCGGCTTAGCGTATCGCGTAACCGACACCTTTGTGATTCGAGCCGGGTATGGCATTAATCAGGTACCGATGTCGATTGGGATGCCCGGCGATAATCCCGGCAACATCTATCCGGAGACGATCGGTCCGTCCTATGCGGCCCCGAACTCCTACAGTTGGGCGACGACCTTAGCGCAGGGACTGCCCCCCACACCGCTGCCGAACCTGGGCAACGGATACTTTTCAGCACCGGGAACGATCGCGATGTATGTGACCCCGAAGAGTGTGCCGTGGTCTTACGTGCAATCCTATAACTTCACCGTCCAGAAAGAATTGAGATACGGGTTTACCGCGCAGGCAAGTTACGTGGGAAATCCGACGGTCCGGTCGCTGGCGGAGGGGGCCAACACCATCAACCTGAACGCGGGCCAGTTCATCGGGGCGGGTCCCAGCGGCCAGCCATTTTACGAGACGGAAGGCCGCACCGCGAACGTGAACCTGCTTACGCCGCAGGGCACCATTTCCTACAACGCGCTGCAGACGGGTCTGGAGCGACGGTTCACGCAGGGGTTTCGCATCGCAGCGCACTGGACGTGGTCCAAAGCGGAAACCCCCAACTTCCCGACTAACGCCGGACTTTATCAATACCTGGATTCCCGGCCGGTGCAGGCCACCGACCGGACGCAGGTAGTGACCATCAATGGCACGTACGAACTCCCCTTCGGTAAAGGAAAGGCGTGGCTGGCGTCGAACCGCTTGGGTTCGGCGCTGTTGGGTGGTTGGTCGCTCAACAGCATCGCCGTATTCTACAGCGGCCTGCCCTTCTCCATCACTACTTCCGCTACATCCTTGAACATGCCGGGCGCCACTCAGCACCCCGAGCAGTTGAAGCCCATTGTGGCAGTGTACGGCAACGTCGGCGGTGCGTATTTCGATCCGCTGGCGTTTGCGCCCATTACGACGGCGACCTTCGGCAACGTCGCACCCGAGTCGATGCGCGGACCGGGTGAAGTGAACCTGGACATGGGCTTAACCCGGGTCTTCCGCTTCAAGGAGCGTTATAATATTCAGTTCCGGGCCGAGGCGTTTAACTTCACCAACACTCCGCACTTTGCCAATCCGGGTGGGGCCGTCTCCAGCCTGGTGTTGAATCCGGATGGCTCCGTGAAGAACCTGGGAGGGTTTTCGCAGGTGACGGCGATCGCCACAAATAACCGCGACGGCATCGACGAGCGGCAGTTCCGTTTCACCTTGCGGATCGCCTTTTGAGTCTACTGAGCAAAAGCCCGCGCAAGCCCGCTCGTACGCCGTGCCAGGCCGGCAAACCCAAGAAACAGAGAATCCACATTAAAGGCGTTCGCATGATCCCCATCCCACTGTTTAACGCGAAGATTCGTTGCGCGGCATTACTATTCTTCTCTACCGCAGGATTTGCCCAGACGGATTGGCCTTCCTTTGGCAACGATCCGGGTGCCATGCGGTTTTCCACTTTGCGGCAGATCGATCGCGGCAATGTGGAGCGGCTGAAACCCGCCTGGACATTTCGTACGGGAAAGCCGGCATCCGAGGCGGTCCCGATTGTGGTGGGCGGGGTGATGTACGTGACGGCTCCGGACGGTGTGTATGCCGTGGTGCCAGAGACCGGCGAATTGCTCTGGAAGCACGCCGCGACGCCGATGGCCCTGCGTGGGCTGGCCTATTGGCCGGGAAAGAGCGGCTTGCATTCGCGCGTGTTTGTCGGCAATGGGCCCTACCTGTTAGCCCTCGATGTCACCACGGGCAAGCCCGCGCCCGGCTTCGGAGACGAAGGACGGGTCGATCTGAAGAAGGGCGTGCTGGGGGATTTGAAGGACGGGCGGTACGCTCTGCAGTCGCCGCCCGCCGTGTTTGGCGACGTGATCATCACGGGATGCGCCAACGGTGAAGGATTTCCGACCGAGGGCGCATACGGGGACATTCGCGGCTGGGATGCGAAGACCGGTAAGCTGCTCTGGACGTTTCACACCGTGCCACGGCCGGGCGAACCGGGGGCCGAGACATGGCCTGAGGGGGCATGGAAAAATCGCTCGGGAACCAACACGTGGGGATTTTTCACGGTCGATGTGAAGCGCGGGATCGTGTATGCGCCGCTAGGCTCACCGACTGCCGATTTCTACGGCGCGGATCGGGTCGGAGACGGCCTGTATGGGAACTCGCTGGTGGCGCTGGACGCGCGCACCGGTGAGAAGAAGTGGTTCCATCAATTGGTGCATCACGACCTTTGGGATTATGATCTGGCCGCGCCGCCGGCGTTGTTCGACATCCACCGCGGAGGACGCGTGATTCCGGCCGTCGCGCAGATCACCAAGATGGGTCTGCTGTTCGTGTTCGATCGCGTGACCGGTGAGCCGATCTACGGGATGGAAGAGCGTCCCGTGCCGCAGACGAAAGTGCCGGGTGAAGTTACCTCCAAGACGCAGCCGTTTCCGGTGAAGCCTCCGCCCTTGGCCAAGAACACGTTCAGCATGTCGGACATGTACGACAAGTCTCCGGATCATGCACGCTTTTGCAAGGAATTGTTTGAGTCCAATCACATGGTAATCGGCGGGCCGTTCACGCCTATGCCGCTCGAAGGGAATGTGCTGCTGTTTCCGAGCACGCTGGGCGGCGGCAACTGGGGCGGAGTGTCGATTGACCCCTCCCAAGGTTTGTTGTTTGTGAACGTGATGGATATCGGCCAGTGGGGACATATGGAGAAGAAGGGTTCGGACTATCGGCGGACCTCGGACTATGGCCCGTATGCGCGCTTCTGGAATCGCGAAGAAAGGATACCGTGCCAGAACCCCCCGTTCGGAGAATTGATAGCGGTCGATCTGGCGTCGGGCGATATTGCCTGGCGATCCGTGTTGGGGACGGTCGAAGCTTTGGAAGCCATCGGGGTGCACAACACCGGGACCGTGAATCTGGGTGGAAGTATCGCGACGGCAGGCGGCCTGGTATTCATTGGCGCGACCAATGATAAGCGCTTCCGGGCGTTCGATTCGAAAAGCGGAAAGCTGCTCTGGGAAGCCACGCTGGAGGCCAGCGGTCACACCAATCCGATGACTTACATGGGGCGCGACGGGAGACAATATGTGGCCCTCATGGCATCCGGCGGCGGAGGGTTTTTGGGCGGTGGGACGAGCAATAGTTTGGTGGCGTTCGCGCTGCCGGATGTTCCGCGCAAGCCATTGCCTGTCTCCGTTTCGAAAGCGGTAGCTGCGGCCGCGTTGGCCCAGGCTGGTACGCCGAAACTGGGTGCCTACGCGCCGGTCGAACTGCCGGCAGGAGGCGCCAAGGCGTTGGTCGAGAAGACGTGTGGAACGAGTTGCCATTCGATCGATGTGGTGACCAGTCAGCGGAATAACATGGCGGACTGGACCTCGCTCGTGCAGAACATGGTGGCGCGGGGCGCTCAAGCGTCGGACGAACAGGTGAAGGTGATCGCGGAATATCTGGGGAAGACGCTGGGCCGATGAGCAACCGGCCAACCAAGGTCGACACGCGCACGGTTCTCAAAACCTACTTCATGGTGGTGCTTTTCCTGGCGCTCAGGGCTGTCGGAAATTCGGCGATGGCGTGGGGCATGAGGCAGGTTCCCGAGAGAATGTCGATCAATCCCGCGCTGTATCTGCACGCCATGCTGAACCCGTTCGTAGCGACGGGAATCGCCGCGCTGATCCTGGCGCTGCTGGCGCGCATGGCGCTGCTCAGTCTGGCGGACCTGAGTTACGTCCTGCCGGTCACTGCCATCGGATATGTGATTGCCGTTTTTCTCGGGAAAGTGTTCCTAAATGAAACCGTCACGCACCAGCGCTGGCTGGGGGCGCTGCTGATCTTTGCCGGCGCCGCACTGGTGGGTTCGACTTCCGGCAACACCACTCCTCCTGTCGAGGACCTGAAATGAGGTGGGTCCTGGTGGCGACGATGGTGTTCGCGACGGTGTTTGGCGATCTGCTGCAGAGCCACGAGATGAAGCGCGCCGGTGAGCAGTCGGTGAGCGCGGGAGGGTTGGCGCGATTGGTGCACGTCATTGCCGGCCGCCGCTTGCTGATCTTGAGCATCCTTTGCAACGCGACATCGTTCTTCGCATTCATGGCCCTGGTGCAAAAAGAGCCGCTGAGTTTCGTAGTGCCTGCGTCGGCCGCGAGTTTTGTGTTGGAGACCGTGCTGGCGAAGTTTGTCCTGCACGAGCAGATTGGCACGCGAAGGGCCGCGGGCGCGTTGGCGGTGCTGGCCGGCGTGGTGCTGGTGGGAGGGTAGTAGCCACTTGCAAGAATTGCCGTACGGAAACCGCTTGCTTCACGCGCGCGGCTCAGCACCGACGTCCGAGCCGCGACCGTTCAGGGAGTGGTTGCACGAACTTTTGCATGTACGGCAGCTACCTCGACACGGGCTGCATCAACTCAATCGCTCGCGCGAGCCGTCGCCACAGGAATCAGGCGGCCATCGCGGATGTAGTAGTCGGCGCCACGCCAGCGGATGCTATTGCGGGCGAAACTGGTCAGCCAGATGGCAAATGCGATGGCATCCCAAACCGGAATCAGCGGCAACTGCTTCCACAGCCGCGACTGGTGCAAGCCGTGGATCCCAATGATCCAGGTCATCGCCATGCGCAGTCCGAGGTAAGTTCCCAAATAGCTGAGAGCCACCGCCGCCGAAGGATGAATGGCCACGGCGGCGAGCGACCACGGCAAGCCTTGGGTCAGCAGCAAACCGAGATGTCCCCAGGGACGCATGTGGCGCATGACCACGATCCACCGCAGACGTTTGTGTAGGAGATCTTTGAGCGAGGCGTAATCGCAAACAGTCCCGATAGTGTAGTTGAGCAGCACCACTTCGTAGCCCTGCTCGGCGATGAGACGGCCCACCAGTAAGTCGTCGGCGGGGCGGTTCTCGAGTTCCGGATAACCACCGAATCCATTGAGGTGCGCACGCGTAGTGGCGATGGTCGGTCCCAGCGCGAACTTGATTCCTTCCAATTGCCAGTCCACCAGAACGCCGGCGTAGAAATCGGACATCATTCCTACGCTCTGGAGGTGGTCGGTCAAAGTGGTAGACTCCGCCGGCACGTAGAAACAAGTGACGGCTCCGACTTTGGGATCGCGCAGTGGCGCGGTCAACTGCCGGAGATAATCGCTCCGCACGCGCACGTCGCTATCGCTGATGACAATCACGTCGTGCGCGGCTTCGCTCACCAGGCGCGCGAGTTTAGCGACTTTGTCATTGGTCGCGATGCGGCCCGAACCGTGTAGGACGCGAATGCGGCAAAGAGCGAAATCCCGCATGAGTTTCGCTAATACGGCGAGGACGGCTTCGTCGTCCGGATCTACACAGAAAACGATTTCGTACTCGGGATAATCCAGCCGGCAGAAACTCGCCAGGTTTTCGAACGCGTCGGGATCGAGGCCGCGAATCGGTTTCAGGATGCTGACCGGCGGGGTGAACGACGTACCGGGCACGCTCAGTGGTCTTCGGAAATACCGCCAGGAGCTGTAGAGCGCGATGAGGTAGTAAATGAAAGGTATGGCTGCGATCGCGAGGAATACATCACCCGGGTGCGGCATATTCTCAGGCTACTCGACTTTCTTCGCAGCCGGGTAGACTATAAAAGACTATGGCCTGCCGTACGGGATATATGTAGATCTTCACCGCGATTCAAGCACCGGATGGTTGGTCAGGAGCAGTTTCCCTCCGCTTTGGGCAACGAGAGTGAGCTGGTCGGGTTCGGCGAGTTTTTTCAACCGTTCGGAAGCGATTTCGGTGATCACCAGGTAGCAACGTTCCGGCTGCAGCCACATGGTTTTCCATTGTGAGTCGTCAATGAAGATATTCGGCGCGCCCGGTGCGTAGGACCCGTACACCAGGTTATTGAAGCGGCCATTGAGCAGCAGAGCATCTCGGTTGGTGTAGAAGAAGATCGAGGAAAACGTGTAGTAGTGATGATCCACGATAAGCTTTCCCTCGGGCGCACGGAGCAAAGCATTCGCGAGCGGCCGGGAGGAGAGAAAGGGATCGAACGCAGCCATGGCAATCCGCGCCGCCTGAAAAAACAGGACGGCCATCAGGACCGTGGCCAGGAAGGCGCGGTGTCCGGTGGCGCGAAAAGTGCCTGCCGCTCCCACCAGAAACGCGACCGCGGCGAAAAGGAGCGGGAGCCGAAGATAGGCAAATGACGCGATGGTGAGGTCTTCCATATGACCGAGCGACAGCTTGTAGGCGCCCGGATTGGAACTGAGCGCCGCGGAAATGTCGCCCGGCGTGGGATAGTTCCAGGCCAGAAAATACAACGTGAGCACCGCTCCCGCCGCGAGGATGAAGATCCCGCACAAAACGCGTGTGCCGTAGCGGATCCAGTTTCCCCCGGCAGCCATCGCCGATCCCAAAAGCAGCGCGAGCGCCGGATAACAGGACATTGAGTAGTACTCCTGCGTCGTGGAAAAAGTGAAAAACAGCAGGATAAAGCCGGTCCAACAGAGGGCCAGCAAACGCGTCCGTCCCGCGCGATCGACCGGCTTAAAATTGAGCTTCGCGATGGCCGGGAAGTATACGCTCCAGGGAAACAGCCACAACAAATGGAACAGCCAGAAGTAGAGTCGAGGGACGGTGTCGTAGTCGCGCGGGTAGCGCAAGTTCAAGAAACGGAGCAGTTGTTCGTTGATGAAATAAAACCACAGGAAGCCGTGGTATTCGCCCGCGGCACTGTGCAGCGTGAAGTCGAAATAGGGAGGGTTGCGTAGCGTAGCGAGCACATGCCAGGGCACGGCAATCAGGAGCGCGACCAGTATGCCGCTCAGCGGATGCAGGGCCTTCCAGACTCTACGCTCGAACATCTGTCTGGTTACGGCGAGATAAATCAGCGCCGCCGCGACCGGGAACACCGCTCCGATCAGGCTCTTGAATAACAAGCTGGTTCCCAAACTGGCCGCCAGGACAAAAGCCCACCAGCGCGGGCGCCGCTCCGTTTCATCGATCGCGCGCAGGAACGCCCACATGGAAAGCGCGACACTCACGGTGAGCATGACGTCGGGGATCAGAATGCGGGTGAAGAGAAAGAGGCCGAAGCAGGTGGAGATGCACAGACCCGCGTAGAATCCGGCCCGGGTTCCGAATGCCCAGATCCCGAACGCGGTAGTCAGCCAGGCCAGCGCGATAGCTGATAGGACGACCGGCACACGCGCCGCCCAGTCCGACACTCCGAAGATTTTGTACGACCCTGCGATCAGCCAGTAGATGAGCGGCGCTTTTTCGAGATAAGGAATGCCATCGAGGCGCGCCGTCACCCAGTCACCTGACGTAAGCATGTTGCGCGCGATCTGAGCCTGCACCGCGTCCACGTCGTCCATGAGCGAGGGAGGGGAAATCATGCAGCCTGCATAGACTGCGGCGGCGGCGAGCAGAACGATCAGGTAGAAGTGAAAACGCTTTCCATCGTCCGTCGCGCCGGCCCTTCCGTCACCCTGGTTTGGATTCGCCATTTCCTCATCCAAAAGAAAAGAATCATCAGTCCCCAAAGATGATAGCCCAGGTTGGCGCGCCGGTCGAGATGGGCGCGCACCAGAGATTCAATTCTCGGGATGCGGAAGAACTCGCTATGTTCGGACGAGGCAAAGGCGACAGCTTCTTCGAGCAGGGGACGCAGGGGTCCGCGGAACCAGTCGTGGGTGGGAATGTCAAAACCGATTTTCTTTCTATTGAGTATCTCAGGAGAGAGTTTACCGCGCATCAGGTCGCGCAGAATCACTTTTTGCCGGGCGCCCTGAATTTTAAGGCTTGCCGGAAGCGAACTCGCGAATTCCACGATGCGATGATCGAGGAACGGAGGCCGCACCTCGATCGCATGAGCCATGCTGGTGTGATCGACTTTGGTCAGGATGTTATCCGGCAGATAGTATTTCTGATCGAACCAGAGGTAGGACTGCAAATCGTCTCCCGCCGCGGCGAGTTCTTGCAAGACCGAATCGAGAGCCGGCGGCAGTGCGTTCTCAACCGGGGGTTGAAGCAGGGAGAGCTTTTCCTGGTCATCGAACGTGCCACTCCAATACACATGAGCCCGCGCGGCCGGCATGCGGCAACCTTCCAGGAACCGCTTCAGCTTATATTCCAGCCCGATCTTATCGTTGGACACCGGCCAATGCCGCGCAGCGGCCAGGAGGGAACGGAGGGCTGCATCTGGCAGCCTGCGGACGGTGCGGGCCAGCAAGCTGGCACGATGCATCAGGTATCCGCCAAACAGTTCGTCAGCGCCTTCTCCACTCAACGCCACGGTGGCGCTCGACTTGGTCAGCCGGGAAAGGAACCATACCGGTAGCGCGCCGGAATCCGCGTTGGGCTCATCGGCATAGTAGGCCAATTCGTGAATGGCGCCGGGCAGATCCTGTTCCGGGTTCAGGTCCAGCTCGGTATGCTCAGTGCCATACTGTTCCGCCACCTGGCGCACATAGCGAGCTTCGTCGAAACTACGGCCGCGAAAGGTGATAGAAAAAGTCTTGAGTCGCGACGTCGATGCCTCGGCCGCATAATGCACGAGGCTGGACGAGTCCAGGCCACCGCTGAGCCAGACGCCCAAGGGCACATCGGATTCCAGGTGCTCCCGCACGGACTGCTTCAAAAGACGATCCAGCTCCGCGTCGGCTGTTTCGGGAGTCCAGTGCTTTTCAATTGCCGTCGGCAAGCGCCAGTACTGCTCCGTTCGAATGACGCCGCGGCGCCATTCCAACCATTGACCCGGCAGCAGTTTCTCGATCCCCTCCACCAGGGTCCACGGCGCCGGCACATAGTTCAACGACAAATAACAGTCGAGACCATCGAGACTCAACCATCGCTCGATTTCGTCGTGAACCAGGATAGCCTTCAGTTCCGAACCGAAGTAAAGGTCCTCCCCGTATTGCGCGATATACAACGGTTTGATCCCCATACGGTCGCGCGCCAGGACAAGGCGCCGGTCGGACTGGCGCCAGAGCGCCACCGCGAACATCCCGCGAAACCGGGAAAAACACTCCGTGTCCCATTCGATGAACGCATTCAGAACGGTTTCGGTATCGCTGTGCGAGCGGAAACGGTAACCAAGCTGTTCGAGTTCGCGGCGCAGTTCCAGGTGGTTGTAGATCTCGCCATTAAAGGCGATGACCGTGTCGCCATCCTGGGACACGATGGGCTGGTCTCCGCCCTCGATGTCGATGATCTTCAGGCGCGCTGCACCCAGCGACACGGTCTCAGACTCAAAGACGCCTTGCTGGTTGGGACCGCGATGTTTGAGGGTCGCTATTGCATTCTGGATTCGCCCAGGCGCGGCAGCGCGGCGTACGTGCGTAAAGCCTGCAATACCGCACAATTCAGAAGCTCCCGCCCGTCGTCATTACGCCCGTTGAGACAGGGACGCGCTCGCGGTCGCGCTCGACAGTCGAACGCACGGGGTTTCGAGGATTCCGCCATTGAACGTGAGGCAGAAACAGCGAAGTGTCGATTCGATCCTCGTACCGGATAGCGATGTTCATGAGCGAATCGAGCAGCGAGTCGGATAGATAATGAGGCTGCAAACCCAGGTCGATCAGTTTGGAGTGTTTGGCTTTGTAATAGTGTTCCTCGGATTCGACACGCGGGTCCGGTAAGTGGTCGATAGTGACGCGCAGGCCCAATTGCCGGGCCGCCGCCTGTACCATTTGCGCGAGCTCGAGAACGGAAAATTGCTCGGTAAACTGGTTGAAGACCCGGCACTCTCCCGAGTTGGCCGGATTCAGGCAGGCAATCTCGATGCAGCGAACGGTATCGCGAAGGTCCAGGAAGCCGCGGGTCTGGCCCCCCTTTCCGTAGACGGTCAAGGGATGTCCCACGGCCGCCTGCGCGCAGAAACGGTTCAACACAGTTCCAAAGATTTCATCATAGTCGAACCGGTTGGTGAGCGCCTCGTCCAACAACACCTCATCGGTGACGGTTCCGTACACCACGCCCTGATTCAAATCGGTGGCCCGGAGCCCCCAAATCTTGCAGGCGAACATCAGGTTGTGGCTGTCGTGGACCTTGGAGAGATGATAGAACGAGCCCGGCTGTTTGGGAAACGGAAGGACGTCCGACCGGCCGTTGTGCTGGATGCGGATGTAGCCTTCTTCAATATCAATATTCGGCGTGCCGTACTCTCCCATCGTGCCGAGCTTCACCAGATGGCAATCGGGGCGGAGTTCCTTGAGCGCAAAGAGTAAGTTGAGAGTTCCGACGACGTTGTTGACTTGCGTAAACACCGCGTGTTTCCGGTCGATCATCGAATACGGGGCCGATCGCTGCTCGGCAAAGTGAACCACCGCATCCGGCTGGAAGCTCTCGATCACTCCCGACAGAAACTCATAATCGTTCACGTCTCCGACAAATAGTTCGATGGACTTGCCGGTGAGTTCCTGCCAGACGCGCAGCCGGTCCGCGAGAGGCTGAATCGGCGTAAGCGTTTGGGCGCCTAACTCAAAATCCCATTGACGTCTGAGGAAATTATCAACGACAGCCACCTTGTGTCCCTTCCGGGACAAATACAGTGCCGTGGCCCAGCCACAGTAACCGTCACCGCCTAGGACACAAATGTTCATATGGCTCCGTTTATTGGCTCCTTGTGTTGAAGCTAAGCGCATTTGTTACCGCTAATACAGGGAGACGTCGAGTGTGCTTTGTAAGGTAACCCCGTAAAGATAAATTGATTTAAAGTTATCGCAAAGTTAGTGGCAACTTCAGAATACAACACTCTGCATTTCCATAAGTTGCGTAGAAAGGTTTGAGTTAAAAATCGCACACTGCTTGTGCTTACGAATGTAGGAATTAAAGTGATGCATTTAAATGAGTCGCGGACACGTTCTGCGCATCTACGTCCCAAGCTGACATTCGGCGTGGACCGCGCGAACCGCCTTTTCGAGTCCCTCGCGGCGCACTACCACCGCAATGGTGATTTCGCTGGACCCTTGAGCGATCGCGATGATGTTTACCTTCTCGCGCGAGATGGCCGTGAAGATACGGGCAGCGAGTCCCTGTGTCCCACGCATGCCTTCGCCGACGATGGCCAACAGTCCGACTTCGGTATCGATTTCGGGGGCATGCACGTAACCGTGAGTGAGTTCGAGAGCCAGCGCCGATTCGATCGCCTGGATGGCTTGCGGCTGTTCCTCCTGACGGACCAGGAAGCAGAAGCTTTGGCGGTAGCTCGAACCGGTGATGGCCAGGATTTCTACATTGCTGCGGGCCAGTGCGTCCAGTGCGCGCGCCATGACCTGCACGCCCGAGATAGCGGCACTGGCTGGTTCGATCGATACCAGTGCGACCTTGGCCATGGAAGTTACGGCACGGGCGCCGCATGCCACCGAAAGCTCGGGAACGATGCGGGTACCGGGCTTTTCCGGCGCGAAACTATTCTTGCTCCACACCGGGATGCGCTTCTCGACCAGTGGCGCGAGAGTTCGCGGGTGCAGGACTTTCGCGCCGTTGTAAGCGAGTTCGGCGGCTTCGGCGAAGCTGAGTTCGTCGAGTACCTTGGCGTTGGGCACCAGCCGTGGGTCGGCGCTCATGATGCCGTCGACGTCGGTCCAGATCCACAGTTCCCGGGCATTGAGCGCGGCCGCGAGAATAGATGCCGAGAAGTCCGATCCGCCGCGGCCTAACGTGGTGGGGCGTCCGTCGATCGTGGCGCCGTTGAAGCCTGTCACTACGGGCAACATGCCGGCTTCCAGCATCGGGACGAGCTTGCCGCGCGCTTTCACCTCAGTCGCTTCCATGATGGGAGACGCATTACCGAAGACCGCGTCGGTCACGACCACCTCCGCGGCATTGACCGCCGAGGCCTGGACTCCCTGGCTTTCCATGTATTCGCTGACCAGCAGGGCTGAGAGGCGCTCACCGATGGCGACCGCCTCATCGACCGAGCGCACCGGACGGTCGCCCAACATCAGCATCCCGCTCACGATTCGCTCGAACTCGTCGACCAGTGCATCGACCTGTAACCGGATATCCTCCTGCTGCGGTTCGGGCAGGATTTCGGCGAGGGCCTCATAATGACGGTGGCGCAGGAGCGCGATGTTGGTTTCGATACCCGCGCGGTCGCCGGCCTCGGCGTGCTTCATGGTGTCGAGCAGGAGGTCGGTGATTTTGGACATCGCCGAGACTACGATGACGACGGGTCGCGTTTTCGCGGCGTCCATGGCTATACCCGCAGACACCTTCATTCGGGCGGCGGAACCGACACTGGTCCCGCCAAACTTCATCACTAATAAGTTGTTCATTGTTGCGTGTGGGGTGGAGTGTGATCGCGGTAGTCCTTACCGTTGCTGATGCGCTCGCGCACCAGCCGGAGTACCGCTTCTTCTACTTCTTCGAGAGTGAGTGAGGTGGAGTCGACGTAGATGGCGTCGGGCGCCTGGGACAGCGGGGAATCGGAGCGTGTGCTGTCGCGGCGGTCGCGATCGGCGATCTCCCCGGCGATCTGCGGTTTTGCGCCACCGGTCTGCAATTGGCGCCGATCGACCCGGGTGTCCGGTTTGGCGTCGAGGAAGATTTTGACGTTGGCCTGCGGAAAGACGACGGTGCCGATATCGCGGCCCTCCATAACGACGTTCTGCGAGGCTGCTATGGCGCGCTGTTTGTCGACCATCGCCCGGCGGACGGCGGAAATGGCAGCGACGCGCGAGGCGGCCTCCGAGACCGCGGCGGTACGAATGTCCTCGGTGACATCCTCGGCGTTAAGGTACACGCGGGCGTTGGATGGATCGAGCGCAATCTCGGCGGCCAGGGCGAGTGGCTCCATACGGTGCGTGTCGGACGGGTCAAGATTCTGGCGAAGCGCCCACAGCGCGAGGGCACGGTACATCGCACCGGTGTCGATGTAGGTGAAGCCGAGGCGCGTGGCCACACGGCGCGCAATGGTGCTCTTGCCTGCGCCCGCGGGTCCATCGATAGCGATTATTTTGCCCACAAACGTTTAGGATAGCGTGGGGGGATTGGAGGGCAGTGCGAGCGGAGGAGCGCTACGCGGCATCTCGCGGCCGCACCTCGCATTCAACCCGGGATTCCCATTCGTCGCGCGCCGTTTCGAGATCGTATCGCGCCTGCATGTTCATCCAGTAGGCGGGCGTGGTGCCGAAGTAGCGGCCGAGGCGAAGGGCGGTTTCCCCAGTGATTGCGCGATGTCCCGCCGCAATCGCGCTAATCCGATTCGCGGGGACGCGGATTTCCTGAGCCAGGCGATTCATACTCAGGCCGAGATCGTCCAACGTTTCCTTCAGGATCTCGCCGGGATGCACGGGCGGCAGCTTCGGCGCCCGGCTCCGGCTCTTATTGGCAGTGCTTGGTGATTTCGACGTCATGCGCATTCTGTTCTTTCCAGGTAAAGCAAATCCGGTATTGATCATTGATGCGGATACTGTGCTGGCCTTCCCGGTCCCCTTGTGGGGCTTCCAGCCGGTTGCCGGGCGGAATCAAGAGGTCGGTGAGAGCTTGAGCGCCGTCGAGCGCGGTTAGCCGGCGCAAGGCTACCGTCGCGATATTCTCGAATTCTTTCACTCGTTCCCGCTTCCACAACCGCCCGGTCCGGGTGCACCGGAACGTCCGGATCATAATTTCAGGATAGGCTGATTATACGTTGTACGTCAAACGGACAACCTGACGCAGTGGAATCCTTATGAGACGCACCGGGAGACCTCAGCCCGGTCAGAACGTCATTTCGTCCCGCGTTTGCCAGTGGATAAAGACTTGCTCCCCCTCGGCAAACGCCCCGTCGGCACGGGCGATTTCGGCGATGGCCTCTTCTCCCGACTCCAGCCGTGCGTGGACTTGCAGCAGGTTGCCGAGAAAGACCGAGCGGGTCACCTGGGCGCGGAGGGCCCGGACGCCATTCGCCGGCGCAGTACGCGATATGCAGGTCGACTCGGGGCGGATGCCGATGCCGTCGACCCAGTTGACGATCCCGAGAAAGCCGGCGACAAAGCGGGTGGCCGGTCGGAGGTAGACGTCTTCAGGAGTACCAAACTGCTCGACTGCTCCCTCGTTCATGACGGCGATGCTGTCGGAGAGCGAGAGCGCCTCTTCCTGGTCATGGGTCACGAAGAGGAACGTGATGCCGGCCCGCCGCTGCATATCCTTGAGCTCGGCCCGCATCTGCTTGCGGAGTTTGGGGTCGAGCGCCGCCAGCGGCTCATCGAGCAGGAGAACATCGGGCGCGACGACGAGCGACCGGGCCAGTGCGACACGCTGCCGCTCTCCGCCGGAGAGTTGGGCGGGCAGGCGATCGTTCTTGCCCTCCAGTTGCACCATCCGGATGGCGGCTTCGGCCTTGGTCCGGAAGTCGGCGATCCTCTTCTGCCGCAGACCGAATTCCACGTTGGACTGAACCGTCAGGTGCGGGAACAGCGCGTAACTCTGGAACACGGTCGAGACGTTGCGGTCGTACGGCTTGGCGTGGTTGATGACCTGGCCGTTGAGACGGATTTCGCCGGCTGTAGGCTGTTCGAAACCGGCGATCAGCCGCAGGGTAGTGGTCTTGCCACAGCCGGAGGGTCCGAGGAGCGAGTAGAAGCGACCGTGGTCGAGCGAGAGGGAGATCCCGTTCACCGCGCGATGGGTCGGGAAGTGCTTGACGAGATCGCGGAGTTCCAGGATTACCGGCATGGGAAGCGAATGGGCAGACCAGCAAAAACTTGTGGCCTGCCCTACGGTTTGTTATGCGAGGTCGAACTTGGTCTGGTGGAGCGACGGGTCGCTCTTGACCATCACGGTGCGACCGACGATCTCCTCGATTTCCTGCAGGTAGTCGTTGCGGTTGGACTTCAGGACCTTGGCAACCTCCGGGTTGACACGCAATAGCACGTCGTCGCTTTCGATGAGCTTGGCCATCTTCTGGGCTTCCACCAGGATTTCGCCAACCACGGTCTGGACGCTCTTGATATAGCCCGCGCCTTCGCAAACCGGACACGGCGTACAGAGGGTTCGCTCGAGGGATTGCTTGACCCGTTTGCGAGTGATGGCCACCAGGCCGAAATCGTTAAACGCCAGAATCTTGTAAGGCGCCCGGTCGACCCGCATGGCTTCTTCGAGGGCCTGCATCACCTTCTGGCGATTCTTGCGCTCGTCCATGTCGATGAAGTCGACCACGATAATGCCGCCGAGGTCGCGCAGGCGGATTTGGCGCACAATCTCCCGAATTGCGTCGGTGTTGACCCGGACGATGGTGTCTTCCAGGCGATTGGATTTGCCGACGTACTTGCCGGTGTTCACGTCAATGGCGACCAGGGCCTCGGTCTGGTTGATGACGATGTAGCCGCCCGATTTGAGCCAGACCTTGGGGCGCAGGGCCTTTTCAAGTTCGGAAGTGATATTGAATTCGTCGAAGATCGGGTTGGTGCGGGTGTAGAGCTTCACTCTTTGGACCAGCGCGGGCTGGAAGCGCTGCACAAAACGCAACACACTTTCGAAGGCTTCTTCGTTATCCACCCAGACGGTCTTGAATGACGACGTGAGCTGGTCGCGGAGAATGCGCTGGACCAGGTCGAGGTCGTGGTGCAGGAGCAGCGGCGCGGGCTTCTTCTCGGCCTTCTGGCGGATGTCGAGCCAGAGATTGTAGAGGAAGTGCATGTCGGCGCTGAGTTCTTCTTCACTCTTCCCTTCGCCGGCGGTGCGGACAATGAAGCCTCCGGTCATGCCGACCCGATTGCTCTGCAGGATGCGTTTGAGGCGCTGTCGCTCTTCGTCGGAAGGAATCTTACGGGAGACTCCGACGTGGTCGACAGTGGGCATGTAAACCAGGAAACGCCCGGGGAGGGCGATATGAGAAGTGATGCGGGCGCCCTTTTGGCCCAAAGGCTCCTTAGCGATTTGCACGATGATCTCCTGGCCTTCGCGCAGAAGTTCGCTGATGCTGGTGGCAGCGGTGCGCTCACGCTCGGGACGCTCGGCGCGTTCGGTACGCTCGGTACGTTCGGGACGCTCTCCGCGCTCAGCGCGGTCGGGACGGCCGGACCGTTCGGGACGTTCATTGCGCTCCCCTCGTTCGGGGCGTTCGCCGCGTTCCCCTCGCGGGCCGCGCTGGGGACGGGTTTCGGGGACTGCGGCCGCCACGGGGACGGTAGCGGCGGGGGCGACTGGGCTTTCTGCGATAGGTTCAGGGGACTCAACCGGCCCGGCTTCGGGCGCAACGACTGCGGGGCTCCGGTGTTCACCCGGGAATCCGCCACCACGCATCTTACGGCGGGCACGGCGGGAAAGGCGATGCGGGAAGCGGTTACCCTGCTCGCGAAGAGCGGCGGTCAGGCTGGTCGGGATGCGAGCGGGTTCGGGACCCTCGTCTTCCTGGATAACCGGTTCGCCGTCGACGTCGGCATCTGCCTCAGCATCCGGGGCTGAGGATTCCAGTGAAGCGATTTCGGATTCAGTGCCATCCTCGGCGATTTCCTCGATTTCCGGCTCGGCGGCTGCGATCTCGTCGGCAGAGGAAGCAACCACGGGTTCAGATGCGCCTTCGATCTCGATTTGGATGTGGATCGGCTCGCCGGCCGGCTCGACTGAAAGAACCGAGTCCGGCAACGGCGGTGGCTCAGAAACTGTAGGCGCAACGACCGGTTCGGCAACGGCGTCGGAGTGAGCGCCGACCAGCGCAAGTTCCTCGGGAAATTCCTCTTCCTCCTCCGGCTCTTCGTAGGTCGGGGTTTCTTGCCCCTGCACCGATTCCTTCTGTCCACTTTCCCTGGGGGCGCCTTCTTTATGTTCCGGGGCCGAATACTTTGCCAGCGACTCACCAGGGAGGACGGGAAAATCGTCGTCCTCCTCCTCACCTGCTGCAACAGCGACCACTTCGGGCGAGGCTACCACCTCAGAGGACTCCTTCCGGGGCGAGTAAAACTTGGAATCGGGGAGGCCGCTGGGCGGGGCTCCGCGGCGGCGCCTGCCACGACGACCTCGACCACCGCGGCGGTTGTCCCGGTCACGTCCGTCACCACGAGGTTCACGTTCAACGCGGGCATCGGCGGGTTTGGCTTCGACCGGCGCGGAATCCAGGGCTATCGGTTCGCCTTCGGCCAGCGCCATTTCGGCGGGCAGGTCGGTGCCATTCTCGGCAAGCGGGACGGGTAATTCTGCCGGGGAGATTCTTTCCGGCAGACTCCTTTCGGAGGAGCGGCCCTCCACGCCTCGATCAGGCCCTTTTTCCAGCTTGAGGACCTTCTCTTCAACGCTCGAGACGACTTTGTCGTATTCTTCGTTGTCTTCGAAGAAGTCGGAGACATATAGGAAGGCGTCGCGTTCCAGACCGATGTCCACGAACGCAGACTGCATTCCGGGGAGGACACGGGTGACTTTACCCTTATGGATACTTCCCGCTAGAGAGTATTCTTTCTCCCGTTGATAATAGATCTCGACGACGGAATCGTCCTCGAGGATCGCAATTCTCGTCTCATGCCGTGTGGCTGAGACGATTAACTCTTTCGACATGCAAATTCCTTCCGTTGGGCTTCCGGGAAGAAGCTCGGGGCGAAGAAGGAAAGATTTAACCCCCGCGTGGGTTTCGGGTGCGAAGCCCTTAACTCGGGGCCTCACGGTACAGCTAATCTCGAAAGAAAACACACGCCGCGCCCACTCCTGCGGAGTCTCCAGGATCAGACCAGACATTCGGATGACCAGCCTGCTGGACTCTACGCTAAGCGAGCCCTTTGGGGAACCGATCCTCATTCGGAGAACAGCGCTTCCGGTGCGCCGTGCCTTCCGAGGGTCCTTAGGCTCCCAACTACAACTACAAATTTAAGAAACGCTACTACTTCAATACAATAAGACTAATTCCAAGGCTCCTGAAGAACTTGTAAAGCTCCAGGCCGGGTTGTGAGGCAACAAAAATCAATTCACAAAGCGGCGCAAACGAACGTTATTCACCAGCCCAAGCATCATGAACGACGACCAGATACTCGAGCCTCCGTAGCTCATGAGCGGAAGTGGAATGCCGGTTACGGGCATTCGTCCGATCACCATGCCTACGTTGACCAAAATGTGAAACAACACCAGGGCGGCAACGCCCATACAAATGTACATACCCGCACGATCGGGGGCGGTTTGCGCATTCTGCACAATTTGCATCAGCAGAATCAAATAAAATGAAAGTACCAGCATCACACCGACAAACCCATGCTCTTCGGCAAATGCCGAAAAGATGAAATCTTTATCGGGGACAGGCAGAAACCGGAGCCGGGTCTGAGTTCCCTTAGTCACCCCTTTGCCCCACATTCCACCCGAACCGATTGCTATCTTCGACTGAATCACCTGGTACCCGGACCCTCGCGGATCCTGATCTTCACCTAAAAACACGTTCAGCCGCGCTTTTTGATAGTCCTTCAGCGCGTACTTATAAACTGGCAGCAGGACCAAAAGAAAGATGACGCCAATCGCCGCCCAATACCGCAACGGCATTCCTGCCAGAAAAATACCTACAACCAAAATCGGGACGTACGTCAGGGCGGTACCCAGATCCGGTTCCGCCAGAATCAGCATCGCCGGAAGAGCGACCAGACCTGTGATCTTTAACAGATCCTCCAGCGTCGGTACATCGTTTTTCAGCTCCGTCAGATAGCGAGCTACTAACAAGATTATCACCAACTTGGCAAATTCGGATACTTGCAATCGTAGACCACCCGGGATCGCGATCCAGCGGGTCGAGCCAAAAGCCGCACTACCGAAGAAATACACGCCGGTCAGCGCGGCCACGGCGACACCATACATGGAGAAGACATTGCCGATCAGGTAGTGGTAGTCGACTTGCGCCACGATCCACATCAGCAGGGCGCCTGTCACGATGTAAACGATCTGTTTCCACCAGTATCCCTGCCATGGAGTGCCGATGGTGGCACTGAAGATCTGGAGCACGCCGACGCTGCAAATAAGGAGGACGATGAGGAACATCGGCCAATCGAAGTCACGCAAAGAGAGGTGGGTCGTCATGGTTGGGGGGCTGGAGGAAGAAGGGAGCTAAAGAGACCGTTACCGGGGTGGGTAAGCCGGGAAAGGCTCGTCGCACTCTGTTTGAGCCGCACTTGTTTGTCGAAATAGGCCTTCATCACGTCACGCACCAGCGCGGCGGCAAACTGGCCGTGGCCTCCCTGCTCATAGAGAGCCGCTACCACGATTTGAGGATCGTTCTTGGGAGCGAAGGCCACAAACCAGGCGTTGAGTTCCAGGTGGTGGGCCTTCATATAGGCGTCTGATGCGGTCTGGGCGCTGCCGGTTTTTCCGCAGACATCGATGCCCGGCAGCCTGGCCGCGTAACCCGTCCCGGCATTGACCACCTGCAGCATGGCGTCCTTGATTCTTGATACATTGTCCGGATTCACGCCCCATATGCGCGGTTTCTCGGTCGCGGTAAGAGACTTCAGCAGGTGCGGAGTGTACGAGACACCGCCCCGCGCCAGTCCGCCCATGACGTAAGCCAATTGTAAGGGCGATGCCTGCAGGTCCCCTTGGCCGATGGCCACGGAGATGGTTTCGCCCTTATACCATTTCTCTCTGGTCAGACGGATTTTTCGCGCCGGCGACGGCACCACGCCAGCCGCTTCGCCCGGCAGATCGACGCCGGTCTTTCTGCCGAATCCCGCCAACTCCGCGTAATGGGCGATGTTGTCGATACCGACGCGATCACCCACATTGTAAAAGTAGACATCGCAAGAGTGGATGATCCCGTTCAGCAGGTTTACGGTTCCGTGGCCCCTCGGATCCCAGCAGCGATGGTAGTGACCATAAAAACTGGCTCCGCCGGAACAGTGAACGGTCCAATCCGGATCGATAATTCCCGTTTCCAGACCGGTCAACGCCATAATGGGCTTGAAGGTCGATCCGGGAGCGAGTTGCGATTGAATCGCGCGATTGAGGAAGGGCATGTTCGGATCGGACGTCAGTTCCCTCAAGTCGGACGATTTGATCCGCGCGGTGAACTTGTTCGGATCGAACGTCGGCCGGGATGCCATGGCGATAATCTCGCCATTTCGCGGGTCGAGTGCCACCACGGCGCCCTTCTTCCCCTCCAGGACCAGATCCGCGACAGCCTGCACATCGAGGTCGATGGTGAGTTGCAGGTTCTTGCCGGGGATGGCTTCGGTGGTCTGGAGGACCTTGCGCGGCGTTCCCCGGTTATCGACTTCGACCTGGCGCTCGCCGTCGGTGCCCATGAGGGTATCGTTATACTGGCGTTCGATGCCGAACTTGCCGACTACCGCTCCGGGATTATACTTGGCGAACTCGGGGGTATCGAGTTCGGCTTCGCTGACTTCGCCGGTGTACCCGATCCAGTGGGCGCCCATGCCGTTTTCCGGATAGAGGCGAGGCTGAGCGTGAAACAGCTCCAGTTCAGGGAAGAACTCGGGATCGTGATGCGCCTCGACAAAAGCGAGGTCGGCGGGCGTGAGTTCTTCTTTGATGATGATGGGCTGATAGGTGGGCCGCTTGCGATACTTCGCCACTTTCGCCTGCAGTTCGTCCAGGTCGAGGTGGAGACCTTCGGCGATAGCCGGAAGATGCTCTTCCTTAAAGCTTTCACGGGTGAGCATGACACCCCAGGAAGAATGGTTGTCGACAATCACGCGGCCGTCGCGATCGAGGATCTTACCTCGCGGGGCCTGGATGGGGAATTGCTTGACGCGATTGCGTTCGGCCGCCTCGCTGTAGACTTCGGGCTCCTGCACCTGCAGTTGCCAGAACCCCGCGATGAGGAAGATGAAGATGCCGACGGCGAAATACTGGAAGGCTGCCATTTTGCCCGCAGCAAAGCTCGGATCGTCACGGAGAATCCGCGGGTGATCGATTTTACGTTGCAGTTCAGGATCGAGAAGGCTGCTCACGGCGGGAGGAACTACCCGCCTCTATTGTAGCTTGGATGAGGATGTGCGGCGGCGCAAGCCGGTAAGAAGACTGCCCTTCCGCGGGTGAGCGACATAAAAGGGGGCGGACCCCAGGTCGGCTCGTTTCGCCCATCCGACGATCCAAGCATGCGCCATCGAGCGTCGTTGTCCTACCATAGAAGTGATGCCCAATCGCAGAGACATACTTTTATTAACCGCTTTGCCCGCTATCAGCGCTCTGGCCGCATCCGGTGACGCTGCCAAGCTTCCAAACATCACTCTGGACCCCACCCGCGCCAAACTGGAGCGTCAGCCCTTCGGCGACCTCCGCACTTACTTCGATGGTCCCACTGACCAGCTACGCTCGATGACCACCGGAAGCTTATTGCTCAAACCGGGAATGTCCCCGCATCCCCCTCATCAGCACCCCGAGGAGGAACTCATGATCATCGCGGAAGGCTCCGGCGAGATTGTCGTAGAGGGCAAGGTGACCAAAGTGGGACCGGGTACCATGATGTATTGCGCCGCCGGCAAGCTCCACGGCGTCAAGAACACGGGAACCCAGCCCATGCTGTTTTACTTTTCCAAATGGCGGGTTTGAGCAGGAACCATGAAGTACTCAGCCCGGGTCCTGGCCACCGTCATCCTGGCTGCCGTCTGCCTCGTCGTTAACCGGGGGGCTGCCCAAAACAACCCAGCCGCTGCTCCGCCGGACCAGGATCATCCCGCGGATGCCCCGGCCGCTCCGGACCATCCAACCAAGGCCCCCAAGCCCAAGAGCCGGCTGAACCTGCTACGGCAGATGCAAGTCGACCTCGCCCTCGCCGCGCCACACGCTCATGTTGACGGCAAGGACCGGAAGAAACTCGACAAGTGCCACGACGTACTCCTCGACGCCGTCGCCCAACAGCAGCGCTACAAGAGCGTGAACGTGGGCAAGGTGAACGGCTGTCTGAATGACCTCGACAAACTCCTTGACGCGGGGGCTTTTGCCGGTGCCGATCGGGACAAGTTGCTACAGGATAGCCAGAAGTTGAGCGAGAGCGTCGGAAAGCCTCACCGGATTCACTTGCCCCAACCGCTTTGAGCCTCGACACGGCGGAACTCGAGCTTTGCCGTGCTGCCCTCGATATGTACCCATGCATAGCCGAAATACAGCCCGTCCAAATTTGTTTTGCCGGGAGTTGCGCCCTTTCCGTGGCTTAAGCTTCCGCCTGAGCTTCCAACCATAATGTATTGAACCCCGTCATACTCCGAGCGGTCGAACTCGTGCGCATGTCCACTCACCACGAAGCCCGCGCCATACTTCCGCGCGATCCGATGCAACGGGAAATTTCCATTCTGAAATTTGATCGGTACCAGCCAGAACGGCCTGTGAAAGAAAATGAATTTGGGGTTTTGAACCGCGTGCGCCGCGAGATCGGACTCGAGGAAGCTCATCTGGTCCGCCCCTAATCCTTCGCTGCGGGAGTTATCCAACACCGTGATATGGAGGCTCCCGAAATCGAAGCTGTACTGAGGCGGATGACCGGTTTGCGCGCGCCAGATCCGCTCGGATGCGGGCGACCAGATGTCGTGATTCCCCGGTACGAGATAGAACGGAATATCCCCGAATGTCTTCCATAGCGGCCGGATCTCGTTCCATTGGGCGGCCGCAGTCGTATCGTCCATTCCTTCGATCGTATCCCCCACATTAATTACAAAGTCGGGATGGTGGGCCGCAATTTCTTTGATTACCCGCTCGTAGACGCCGGATACCGCATTACCCGTACGATCGCCCAAGATCGCAAAATCAACGCCGGCCGCCGTCGCCGGTCGGAGCAGGGAGGCCAGAATGGCGATCCACCCAACCCAACTCCTTAGATCCGTTCGTATCCAGGTAGCCAGAAAATTCATGAGAATTTGCCTGACTCCAGGGTACTAGTGTTTTAAACCGTATCATGTCCCTTGACCGTTGGATCGCAACCCTCATGGCGCCCCTGGCCCTCTGGGTGATTTTGAACGGCTTCGACGATCTGTTCATCGTGCTGGCGGCAGCCTATGCCTGGCTGCGATTTCGCTTCACTTCATGTATACAACTGCGCAGCCCCACGGAAGCCGAACTCGACGCCGTTCCCCAACGCCGCATGGCGATCTTCGTTTGCCTCTGGCACGAACACAGTGTGATTCGCGACATGGTCGAGCACAACATCCGCAGTATCCGCTACCGGAACTACGACTTCTTCATTGGGGTCTACCCCAATGACACTCCGACAGTTGCCGCGGCAACCGAGGTGTGCAACCGCTATCGGAACGTTCATCTTTCCATGACGCCCCACCCTGGAGGCACATCGAAAGCCGACAACCTGAATTGGATCTTTCAACGCATGCTCCTATACGAGGAAGGAAACAATGTCCGGTTCGAAATGATCGTAGTGCACGATGCCGAAGACGTAATCCATCCGGACGATCTTCGTTGGCTGAACTACTACGCCCAGTGGTATGACATGGTCCAGATTCCGGTCCTCGCTCTGCCCACACCTCTTCGACAGTTCACGCACGGCGTGTATTGCGACGAATTCGCTGAGTTCCAGTTCAAGGATATGCCCGCCAGGGACGCCTTGGGAGGTTTTGTTCCGTCGTGCGGAGTTGGGACCGGGTTCTCTCGCAGGGCCCTCGAAAGCATCGCAGCAGCTCATTCTAACCAGATATTCGATGCTACTTCACTGACCGAGGACTACGAGATCGGATTCCGCATCCACCGGCTTGGCTACCGGCAGAAGTTCATCCGAATCCTGCGTCGCGATGGAAGCTTTGTCGCGACCAGGGAGTTCTTCGCTCAGACCTTCCGCAAGGCGGTGACCCAAAGGAGCCGATGGGTGACCGGCATCGGACTGCAGTCCTGGCAAAAACATGGCTGGCGGGACACGCTATCGCAGTTTTACTGGTTCTGGCGCGACCGAAAAGGACTCGTCTGTAATATGCTTACGCCCCTTACTAATGTGCTTTGCCTGTACGGGATCATAACCTGGATCATGGCAAGCGCACTCCACACTCAATGGCGTTTGGGTGGGGAATTTCGGGTTGGTTGGTTATGGAAACTCGGCTGGTGGCCGGCGCTGTTGGTGATACCTCAGCTGGTGATTCGCATCTACTGCTCTAGCCTGGTCTATGGATGGAAGTTCGCGCTACTGGTTCCCTTTCGCGTTCCCTGGGCGAACTTAATCAACTGCTGCGCGGCTTTCAAGGCCATCTGGAGCTACGCGAATGCTCGGCTCCGGGGTCTGCCGTTGCGCTGGCTGAAGACGGAGCACGCGTACCCCAATCGTGCCGCGTTGGTGACCGAGCGCCGCAAACTTGGTGAGATCCTGGTGGACTCCGGATATGTCACAGGAGAGGAACTGGACTCTGCCTTGGCCGCGCAACCGGTGGGCGTGAGAATCGGTGAGTACCTGATGCAACTGGGCAAATTAAGTGAAGAGCAATTATACGAGGCACTGGGTTTGCAACAAGACCTCCCGGCCGGTAAACCCCACACCGATCTCATCTGCCCCGAAGTGACTCGCGCCATCCCCGCGGACCTTGCGCGTCGATGGACTGTGCTTCCTTTCCGCGTCGTAGCGGGACAACTCTACGTCGCGACTCAGGAAGTGCCGACCGAACAGATGGTCGGCAAAATCCGGGAGTTTTGGCCTTGCGAAATGCGCTTCCATCTGGTTAATCCACGAGCCTTCAAGGAGTTGATCGACGAGTACCTGCCGCCTCTCGCGCCGGCGTCCATGCCCGGCCTCCTTACAGGACTCGGGCTTCTGGCCAGCCTGGTCGCCATTTCCAAAACATGGCGCGCCAAGAACTGCACCTCTCCCGCGGCCCGATCCGCGCAGGTTCCCCCTACCCTCGACCGCAGTCTGCCCCGCGGTTAGCAACTCAGGCGAAACCGCCCGCGCCACCCTTGCGAGTCCAATGTTTGCGTTGGGTGGGGCAGGCGGTTTCGCCGGCCCCTCTTTAGGCAGGTGCGTTGTGGTCAATCTACATAGCCAAGGCGATTGCAACCAGAGGTCTTCGCGGAACCCGCCTTTCACCAGGAGTCACCGTCGTGCGTTGCCGCCTCGAAGGGCGTGCGATGCGGGCCCGGAGTCGGAGAGTGGTATGCCGTCCGGCCAATCGGCGCGTGTTGTCCCGTCACACCGACCAATTGCTCCAAATCCTCGGCAACTTGTCGCATACTTTTCGCCTGGGCGCTCATGGATTCTCCTGCCGATGCGGCCTGTTGCGCGCTCGCCGCGGAGGTCTGGGTGACCTGCTCCATTTGGGTCATCGCTTTCGCGATCTGCTCGACTCCGCGAGATTGCTCTTCGCTTCCCACGCGAACCTCGTTGATCAGTGATTTCACTTTGTCCGACCTTTCCGTAATCGCTCGAATGGCGATCGACAGCTGGTCGAGTTTGTTGCGGCCCTCGCTGGATTTCGAGATCGATTCTTCGATCAATCCAGCCGTATCTTTAGCCGCCTGTGCCGACCGTTGTGCCAGATTTCTCACCTCATCCGCCACGACAGCGAATCCCATTCCTGCATCACCGGCGCGGGCCGCTTCAACGGCCGCGTTCAGTGCCAGTATATTCGTCTGAAACGCGATGCCGTCGATCACTTTGATGATCTGGCCGATCTTGTCGCTCGACGTATTAATGTCGCGCATCGACGCCTGCATTAGCTCCAGGGTTCGATTTGCGTCGGTTACCACGGTGTGCGTTTGATCCATCAAGTCGGCGGCCGTTCGGGAGTGATCCGCGGTTCGTCGCGTCATGGTGGTGATTTCCTCGCTGGATGCCGAGGTCTCCGCGATCGAGGCGGCCTGTTCGGAGACACCCTGCGCCAGTGCCTGGCTGGAAGCGGAAATCTGAACGGCCGCGCTTGCAACGTTTTCTGAGGTCTCACCCAGAGCGGAGACAGCGGTCTGCAGCGTGACGCTGGTTTTTCTCACGATGACTACGACCGCGACTCCCACCCCCAGTGATAGAACCAAAAGAACGATAGCGGTCAAATGGCTGGTATTGCTCAGGGACGCCGCTGCTTCGGCGTCCCGTGCCAACATCTCGTCCTGAAGCGCCATCAGCCGTGTCGACTGATCCCGGTTCTCTTCGTAAATGGGAAGGCCCTTTTCTTTTGCGATCTTCAGTGTTCCGTCACCATCGCCCTGATCCGCCAATCGCTCTGCCTCGCCCAGAGCTGCAACCCACCTGCTCAACTGATCTTGCAACCTGTCCGTAATTTGACGGCCCTCCGCCGTGACAATGAGCGGCCGGAACTCTTCCAACGACTTTTGCCATTGATCGGCCGCCGATCGAATCAATGCCTTCGATTTATCCACCCCGTCCGGTGATTTTGCGAACGCGTAGGCAGCGATGCCGCGCTGGCCGGCCAGCATTTCAGCGCCTGCCAGGCCGACCGCGCTCGCCAGTTTCAACCTCCGCGCGGTTTTCTGCGAAGCTGTATCCAACCGGGCCGTCAAGCTACTGATGCTGCTTAGCGAAGCGATCCCCAATGCTAGTGTCAGGATGAGCAGCGATCCAACACTAGTGAGTAGTTTCTTGCCGATGGTCATTCGTGATTGCATGGTCCTGTTTCCTATGATGTTCGTTTGGCGGGGCTACAACGCTATGCCGGCTTCCCAGCCGCCATCCGGCTCTGATCTCTTATCGTCCGAATCCGCGCAGATCTTTAGGCTGCTCTATCAATTTCCTCGCCTGCAGTCAAGACCTCGCGACGCTCCCGATACCAGGCGTCGATGCTCGTGGAAAGCGGTTGGCGACCCCGCGAGACTTGTCATCCGGCCACGTCAGGGACAGCAGCGGGTTGCACCAGCGACGGACCCAAGCATCTTCCCTGCGCTTCTCCCGGCAGGATCGGGGTCACCAACACAATTTGCACGAACAAATTCACTTTATGTTTTCTTTATGCTTCACATCCCGTTTGTTGCCGTCGCCGTTTCGCAAGCTTACAACTACTTCGGCATGCCTCAACTTTGACTTGAAGGGCGGGTTCAAAGGATGATGGTGGTAGATAATGTCATGAACAGAAGAACCTTGCTGGTATTGTTGGCCGCAACGCCGGTCGCGCTCTTTTCCAAGGCGGCTCCCTGGAAGGAAGGCCATTTGGTCGCGATTGACGTCAAGGACCTTGGCGTCGGCAAGAAACTGGTGCATCGCTACGTGTGTACCGTCAGCGACGGAGAGTTCAACTACACGGTCGAGTACGAAAAGCCTTTGAAACTGGCGGTAAACGACCCGGTGAAGTTCGATACCAAGAAGGACACACTTACGCTGGTTGACGCGGACGGCAAGAAGCGATCGACAAAGGTGGAGAAACGCGAGCGCATGCACGAGCAGGCGGTAAGGACTGCTCCCTGATCTTTTGTGGGGAGGACGCCACGTCCCAGGCGCCCTCCGGGCACGACCCCCTGGTCGCCCTTTGTCGCGCAAGCGGAAGGCTTAGTGTGCGAATCGGCCTGGGTTGTGGCCGTTCCTGCGGCTTTGCCTTTCACCCGACCATTCGAGACGAAGGCGGAGAAACCTGCCTTCCCCATTACATGTGCCCGCTGCTGCGCAAGAAGTTGAAATTCAACTGGTCAAAGTCCGGGACGCTGCTTGCAGCGGCGATCTGCCTTACGGGTTCCGGCACAGCGTTATAAGCTGTATCCATGAGGCGGCGTGAATTTCTCAAACAGGCTGGGCTGGTTGCGGCGGCCGGCCGCGTGTCACTGGGCGCGAGCGGCGGCGTGGCGATTATCGTCGAGCCGGATGACTATCTGGCCAACCGGCCTCCCGTGAAATGGGCCGTTGGCGAGTTGCAGACCGCGCTGAAGGGCCGCGGCGTGGAGTCGCGCGTGGTACCGAAGCTGACGGAGGCAACGGCCGGCGAACAGTGCGTTCTGGTGGCGAACGAGGGAGGCGCGGCGGAGTCGGTCCGGCTGTCGCAAATCCGGATGGGCGGGCGTACGGTGCTGCAGGCGGGCGGTACGGACGTTCGAGGGATGGTTTACGCCGTGCTCGAACTCGCGGACCGGGTGCGTTATGCACGGGCGGCTTTGGATGCTTTGAAGCTTGCGGCGCAAGTGAGCGACCGGCCGGCGAATGTGATCCGCAGCATCTCGCGCTGCTTCCAGAGCGACGTCGAGGACAAGAGCTGGTACCACGATCGCGAGCATTGGCGGGAGTATCTGACGATGCTCGCGTCGCACCGGTTCAACCGCTTCAGCCTGGCGTTGGGATTGGGCTACGATTTTCCTCGCGGGGTCACGGATTCGTACTTTTACTTTGCGTATCCGTTTCTGCTGGACGTGCCGGGGTTCAAGGTGCGCGCGGTGGGCTTGCCGGATGCCGAGCGTGATAAGAATCTGGAGACGCTGCGCTTCATTTCGGATGAGACGGCGGCGCGCGGGCTGCATTTCCAGCTCGGATTGTGGACGCATCAGTATGTGTTCGAGGATAGTCCGAACGTCAATTACAAGATCGACGGGCTGACGTCGGCCAATCATGCGGAGTATTGCAAGGCGGCATTGGGAATGGTGTTGAAGGCGTGTCCGGCGATTTCGGGAGTGACGCTGCGGGTGCATGGCGAGAGCGGGATTCCCGAGGGCAGTTACGATTTCTGGAAGACGCTGTTCGAAGGCATCACCGGGTGTGGGCGCAAGATCGAGATCGACATGCATGCCAAGGGCATGGACGACAAGATGATCGAGACGGCGCTGGCAACGGGGATGCCGGTGCTCATTTCGCCCAAGTATTGGGCCGAGCATATGGGCATGCCGTATCACCAGGCGGGGATTCGCGAACTGGAGATGCCGCCAGAGGGTCAGGCGGACCACGGGGTGTTCGCACTGAGCAACGGGTCGCGGAAGTTTCTGCGATATGGATACGGCGATTTGCTGGTGGAGGGTCGGAAGTACGGGATTCTGCATCGTATCTGGCCGGGGACGCAGCGGGTGCTGTTGTGGGGCGATCCGAAGTTTGCGGCGGCGTATGGACGGGCGTCCAGTTTCTGCGGGGACCAGGGGGTCGAGTGGTTCGAGCCGCTGTCGTTCAAGGGACGCAAGGGGTCGGGCAAACCGGGCGGCCGGTGCGGGTATGCGGATGCGTCGCTGAATCCGAAATTCGACTGGCAGAAGTTTGCATATACATATCGGGTGTGGGGGCGGTGCATTTATAACCCGGATGCGGATCCGGAGCAATGGCGGAGATGGCTGCGGAATGAGTTTGGCGATGGGGCTTTGCATGCGGAAGAGGCACTGGCTGCAGCCAGTCGCATTCTGCCGATCGTGACGACGGTGCATGGCGCGTCGGGATCGAATAATACTTATTGGCCCGAGATGTATACGAATATGCCGATCGTGGATGGAGATCGGAAGCAGCCTTATAGCGACACTCCTAAGCCCAAGGTGTTTGGGAATGTGAGCCCGTTCGATCCGCAGATGTTCGCGACGGTGAATGAGTATGCGGATGCGGAGGTAGACGGAAAGAGGTTGGATAAGATTTCGCCCTGGGAAGTGGCGCGCTGGTTGGACGGTCTGGCAAAGAATGCGGCCGACAGTATGGCGAAGGTGCCGGTGAAAGATACACCCGAGTTTCGCCGGTGGCAATTGGACGTGGCAATTCAGAGTGGACTCGGCGAATTCTACGCTGGAAAACTGCGGGCGGCGGTTGCATGGCGGAAGTTCGAGCGAAGAAAGGAGGAATTCAGTTGGGCCGTTAGCCGGTATGCGACAGCGCGCGCGGCGTGGGCGGGTTTCGCCAATCTGGCGAAGAATCGATATGCTGGCGACATTACTTATGGCGCCGTTCCTCACTTGCGCGGGCACTGGCTGGACAGGCTTGCGGAGATTGATGCGGATATCGAGGACATGAAAAGGCGCGGCCAGCCTCGGGGAGGGATGGATCCGCAAGGGCATTTCGGTCAAGTCACCCTACAGGGACTCTCGCATACTCCGCCGGTACGGTTTCAGCGCGGACAGGACCTCGTCGTTGAAATGTCGGGAGCGCCGGCGCGATTGTACTACCGGCATGTCAATCAAGCCGAGAGATGGCGCACCGTCGAGATGCAACAGACGCGCGGCGCCAACCGAGCCGTAATTCCCGCGGAGTACACTGATTCCAAGTATCCGCTGCAATATTATTTCTGTTATCTCACAGGAGACAGGATTGTGTTCCCCGGCTTCGGCGACGATCTTTCCCAAACGCCGTATTTCGTTGTCCGAAGCTGAACACGCCAGTTCAAAAGCGGCTTCTTGCTACGGAAGTTCGCGGCTCGGTTACGGCTTCTCACTCCATGGCGGGACCACGCCGTTGGTCCGCGCGTAGGCGATCGATTGTCCCAGATGCTCGTGCAGGTGGTTCGACATTACCAGGAGTGCCGCACGCTCGGTGACCGTGTTGCCGAACATTTTTACTGGCTTTTCAAGATCGGCGTCAGGCATGGCGGTGACAGCTTGCCGCGCGAAGGCGAATGACCTCTTCATCAGATCGACAATTTCGGCTTTCTTAGTCACGGTCTTTTCCATATTCGGACTTATTCCTGCCGGCATCTTCGCGCCGACAAAGCCGCTGAACAGGTAGTTGGCGGCAGCTATATGAACGTAGACTTCGCCGATCGAACGCACTCCTTCGCCGGGTCGCCAGGAGTATTTTTCTTCGGGCATTTTTTCGGCAAGCCCGACACACTTCTTCTCGGCGTCATCGAGTTGTCGGAGGAACTCGGCGCGAAACCCGGTTGTCTGGGCTGCGGCAACGGTCACAAAACAGGTGAAAAGGAGAGCTTTCATTGGTGTTCCCTCGCAGGTTCCATCTTAGCGAAAAGGCGCGAATCCCACTTTACGGCTGCGGGCGCGGTGGCGCGGACGTGACGAAAAGCGGGATGGTCCTGATTGATGAGGACATTGCGCTCCACCCCGGCAGTTACTACGGAGGGAACCAGCAAGACCAAAGAGCGCCGGTCCTCATACCAGCGGTCGCCGAGAGCGCGTGTCCGGCGAATGTCGAACCCGTTCCAGTCAGGGACCTCGGCGGCTTTGATTTCCGCAATGCCAGAGCGGGATGGGCAGGTGATTTCGATCCAGGCATGCGTCCTCGGAAGCCGGCCGGTGTTGCAGTGGACCAGCATTTCGAGGAGCGACGCCGCGTAAGTTTCGGCTGCGTGGATGACGCGGCGTCCTGGCGAGACCCATCGACTGCCTTGCAGGAACGTTCCCATTCCGTCGAGGATGGGATGACGCTGATCGGCGATGCGATAGCAGTGGAGCGGCTTAGGCGGGGATGCCATAGTAGATGCGGTCGAGCAGGTCTTCCACCTGGCGTGCGCCAAGTTCGCTCATCGCCGCATCCAGCGGCTTCTTGCCATTCAGTTCGGGGTGAGGCGTGAGAAGCCATTGCTTGGCGTCGGCACGGTCGTCCCAGACCACTTCGGCGGACGCGATGACCCGGGCCAGTCGCTCGGTGCGTTCGCTCTCGGCCGCAGTCAGGCGGGTCCGGCGCTTGTAAGTGGCCTCCGGAACGATCCGGTACATCAGATCGTTGGCTTCCGCCGGCGAGTCAAAGAGATGGCGGACCGTGTTGCGCAAAGCTGCTTTCGGGAGACCCTCCGAGACCCGCTCGGCGAGGTCGCCGATGGAGGAAATCTTCAGGAGTATCGCGCCACCCATTAGCGTGCTCATCTTCTGTACCTCCACCATAATCTATCGTCTCCTGGTATCAGAATACCATAAAAACTGGCTCAAGTGATACCGGAGCCTTCCCGGCCCGCATAGACCAGATCGACGTCCTGTTTGAAGTTCTCCAGCACCTTGGCCCGGCGGATCTTCATGGTTGCGGTAAGTTCGCCGGCTTCGATAGTGAGTTCGCGGTGGAGCACACGGAATTTGCGCACCTGTTCGAAAGGAGCCAACTGGCGGTTCAACTTATTCACAATCTTCTGCACTTCGGCCAGCACCGGCGGCGCGGTCGCGATGTCGCGGTAAGGACGTCCGAGCCAGGTGTCCATGCCTGGGAGGGTTTCAGCCACGGCAGGATTGACGGTGAAGAGAGCGGCGATAAACGGGAGTCGGTCGCCGATCAGGATCACCTGGCTGATGAGCATCTCGAATTTGAAAAGACTCTCGAGACGCGACGGGAAGATCTTCTTGCCGTTGGACGCGACGATCATCTCCTTCTTGCGGCCGGTAATGTACCAGTACCCGTCGGAATCGGCGTAGCCTACGTCGCCGGTGTGCAGCCAGCCATCGCGGAGGACTTCGGCAGTGCCGGCCGGATCCTTGTAGTAACCGGAGAAGAGGCAGGGACTTTTGAGCAGCATCTGGCTGTCTTCATCCAGCTTGAACTGGACGCCCGGAAGAAGTGTGCCAATACTGCCGGGTTTCGCTTTGCCGATGGGGTTCAGCGTGGCGACACCGCCCTCGGTGAGTCCGTAGCCTTCATGCAAAGGGAGACCGATGGCATCGTAGAACTCCGCGAGGTCCGTGCCCAGAGGGGCTGCGCCGGAGGCGGCGACACGGATGCGTCCACCGAACCGGTCGCGGACTTTGCTGAAAACAATGCGGTTGGCGAGCTTCAGCGGTCCGCTGATGCGCCAGGGAACGGACTTCCCCGCGCGGCGATATTTGGCTGCGCCGAGGCCCAGGGCGACAGAGCCGTAGAACAGCTTGCGTGCGATTCCAGGACGCTTGTTCACCTCCGTGCAGATGGTAGTGTAGATACGCTCCCAGAGCCGGGGCGGCGCTAAGAAGATGGTCGGCCGGACGTCTTTAATATCCTGAGGCATCTTCATGAGGCTCTCGGCGAAGGAGACCGGCATGCCGCAGCGAATGGGGATCAACTCCACGACGATTCGCTGGGCGATGTGGGCCGAGGGCAGGAAGGCGACCGTTATATCGTCGGGCGTGAGTTCGAGAGCGGCGGGCGCCATATCCAGGTTGGAGAGGATGGCCTGGTGGGTGATCAGAACCATCTTCGGTTCGCCGGTAGCGCCGGAGGTGAGGTAGAGAATAGCGTGATCGGAGGGTTGGACAGCGCTGGTAATGCGGGCGACCAGGCTGGGGTCCGCAGCGATGGCGGCGCGTCCGCGTTCGCGCAGTTGGTCGAGTGTAAGGACGCTTTCGGCGGCGCCATCGGCACCCTCGCGGATCGATCCGGTCAGCAGAATAAAGTGCGGCACCGATGCGGCGGCGAGGTTCTTGTAGGTCTTGGGATTCTCGACGAACAGCGCTTTCGCGTCACAGGCTGCGATACTCTTCACCAGATCGGCTGCCGGATAGCTGGGATAGAGCGCCGCGGAGATGGAGCCGTTGGTCATGACGCCAAGGTCGGCAAGATAGAATTCGGCGCGCGTTTCAGTGCAGGAGGCGACGATATCGCCGGGACCGATGCCGATCGAGCGCAGGCCGGCAGCGATTTCTTCGGCGGCGATGCGGTACTCGTTCCAGGTCCACCGGCGGTATTTGCGCTCGCCCTTTTCGGTGTACGGCTGTTGCAGTGCCAGCTTAGCGCTGTGTAGTTGCGAAGTTTCCTGGAGTACGGTGTAGACGGTGCGCAAGCTCATCTCGATCTAGTGTACGGCTGATTTATTTGTGTCCAGAGGCTCGCCGCATAGGTCAGCTACGCGGCTGTGCAGTTCTTTGGTGAGGTTTTCGCGATCGCGCACGGTCAGATGGGAGGTTTCAATGGGATCTCCTACCCGGAGATGCACGGTTCCAGGATATACGAAACGACTGTGCATCCTCATAATGTTGCGCGTACCTTCGAGACCGATGGGAACCGCCGGGACGCGTGCCTTGATGGCGATGTAGGCGGTGCCTTCCTTGAATTCCGTAAGGTGGTCGACGGTGCGGCCGCCTTCGGGAAAGACCAGCACAGAAAGGTTCCGCTCGCGGAGCATCCGGGCCCCCTCGCTCATGCTCTTGAGCGACGCGCGGGCGTCCCCGCGGATGACCGGGATGTGACCGGCGCGATGCAAGTGAGTCCCGAGGAAAGGAATGCGGAAGAGTCCCTGCTTGGCGAAGAAGCGGAATTGCAGAGGAAGAACGGTCATGATCACCGGAATATCAAAATAGCTGGAGTGATTGGATACCAGCACGTACCCTTTTGCAGGATCGAGTTTGTCGACGCCCTCGGCGATCACCCGGACGCCGGCGACAGCCAGGAGAATACGGGACCAGCGGCGCGCAATGGCGTGTTGGCGGCGTCCGGTGGAGTCGAAGAACGATGCGACGAGCGACATGCTGCCCATCATGATGGTCGCGAAGACGATCATCGGGGCGGTGATGAAGATGGAGCGAAGTTTCAGCAGCATGTCTTGCACAGGCACAGAATGAAGTCTCGAGTTACGCCTTCTTGAGCTCTTCCACCAGTGCGGGGACCACCTGGAAGAGATCGCCTACGATGCCGTAGTCGGCAATTTCGAAGATAGGCGCTTCGGGATCTTTGTTGATCGCTACCACAATCTTCGAGCCCTTCATTCCGACCAGATGCTGGATGGCGCCAGAGATCCCGACGGCGACGTACATCTTGGGAGCTACGGTCTGGCCCGAGCTTCCGACCTGACGCTCCATAGGCAGCCAGCCGTTATCGCAGATCGGGCGGGATGCGGCCATCTCCGCGCCCAAAGCGGCGGCGAGTTTTTCGACGATCGGGATATTTTCGGCTTCCTTAATCCCCCGTCCGACTGAGACGATGATCCCGGCAGTGTTGAGATCCACGCCGCGCGCCGATTCGCGGAAGAGGTCGAGCGGCCTGGTACGGATCTGAGCGGCGTCCAATTGCGGCGTGAAAGTTTCCACGTCCGCGGAGCCGGCTTCGACTTTGTCCGCGCGGAAGACTCCAGCCTGAATTGACGCGAAGTTCGGGGCAGCCGCGGAAAAGCGAATGTCCGCGTTCATCTTGCCCTGAAAGAACTGGCGAATGCAGACGAGCTGGCCGTTGTCGATACGATGGCCGGTCACGTCGCTCACCAGCACGCGTCCCATGGCGGTCGCGAGGCGAGGCGCGAAGTCGCGGACCTGGTAGGTGTGGGGCAGCAGAACGACGCTTGGGTTCAGTTTTTCGATGAGTTGACGAAAGGCGATGACATACGCGTCCGGGGTATATTTCGCGAGCAGCGGGTGTTCCACCAGCCAGGCCTTGGCGAGTTGTTTGTTTTCCAGCTCTTGGCGGAGTTCGACTCCTGGCGCCGATGCAACCGCTGCCTGGACGGGGATGTCCAACTCACGGGCGATCTGCTGTCCGGCAGCCAGCGTCTCGAACGACATCTTGTTCCATTCGGCCGCGACTTGATCCCCGGCCGCGGCGCTCTCATTGGGGCGCTGCTCCATAATTACTAATACACTCACAGGACCCTCGCTTCGAATCTCAATTTCTCGACCAGTTGTGCGGCGGCCTCTTTGGGCGGCCCGTCGAAGATCTGGCTTTTTTTAGAACGCTCCGGCAGGTAAATCCGGTCGAGCTTAATGGAGGGCTCGGCGATTCCGCCCAGTTCTCCGGCGGTGAGGCGCCTGATCTCCTTGCTCTTGGCTTTCTTGATGCCCATCAAGGTCGCATAGCGGAGCTTGTTGCTACCGGATTGCATGGTGAGCAGCGCGGGTAGCGGCATTTCGACGTGCTGGAACCAGCCGTTTTCGAGTTCGCGCTTGACCTTGATAGCGGCCCCGTCCACGTCGACACTCATGATGATGGTCGCGCTGGGCAAGCCCATGAGTTCGGCGAGAATCACGCCGGTCTGGCCGTAGCCGAAATCGTCCGACTGGAGGCCGGTCAGGATGAGATCGGGCTTTTCGGATTCGAGCGCTTTGGCCATGAGGCGGGCGAGAGCCAGCGGATCGGCGGAGGATAAATCTTCTTCCTCAATGTGCAGCGCGCGGTCCGCTCCCTTAGCCAGCGCTTCGCGAATGGTCTGTGCGGCGCGCGGGGGGCCGGCGCAGAGGACAATGACTTCTCCCCCGTGTTTCTCTTTGAGTTGGAGTCCTTCTTCGAGCGCGTAAGCGTCCGGTTCGTTGATCTCGTAATTGAGATCGGATTCCTGTATCCAGGTAGCGCCGGCGTTGACTCGCAACACGGAGTCGCGCGCCGGTACCTGTTTGATCGCGACGACAATCTTCATGGGTTCTTTTCTATTGTAAAGGGGTGGTTGGGATTGGTTTGCGACGCCTGCGCCACGGCGACGGCCATACGGATGAGTTATTTGACCACGCCTGCCGGAGGTGCGAGCGTCATTTAACCCAACACTTGTTCGAGCTATCTTCTAAGCTTCTTGTTTTACTACTCAGCGAAGTTGGCTGCCTGCATGCAACGAGTCCAGGAGATGAGAGTTCTGCCCAGAACCGCCTCCCATGGACTGACGGCCGTCCTCTCTCTGCTTCTGTTGTTCTCCAACTCCATCGCCTGTTGGGCGCAGCTCACCCATCCCATGTCCGAGGAGAAGTGCTGCGCCCAAGGCGCTTGTAAGAGGATGCCCGCGCGCTCCTCCTGCCAGACGGATGCGGTCAACCCGGAGCAGTTTGTTCCGCCGGTAGTTTCCACGGCGCAGGTAACTCTAGTCGCGGGATCGATGGTCGGCTTTGACCTGGACATTCCGGCCGTGCGCATCGCGCCTACGCCGCATCCGATCGAGTATTCCCCTCCGGACCTCTTCCTGATTCATTCTTCCTTCCTGATCTAGTTACACGACAACGATCGTCTGTCCTACGGGAACTGCACAGGCTAAAAGTCTGTGTCACGAACATGGAAGGGGTAAATAAGTGCAGTTGCGACTATTCCTGGCCGTGGCGCTTGGTATAACGAGCGTCGCAGCGCAGGAGCTGAAGCTGGAAGACCTGGTGGCGCAAGCTCTGGAGCAGAATCCGGAGATCCTGGCCGCGCAAAAGAAGTACGAGGCCGCGCGACAGCGTCCCTCACAAGTGTCGAGCCTGCCGGATCCCACATTCTCGCCGGGATGGAACAGCAACGGCAATCCGCTGCCGGGCGCAGGCATCGGGCGTAATCCGACGTCCAACATCGGATTCTCCATCACACAGGAGATCCCCTATCCGGGGAAACAAAGGCTGCGCGCAAATGTGGCCCGCAAAGAGGCGGACGCGCGGTTTGCCGAGTTCGCCGCGGTCCAGTTGAGCGTCATCGCACGCGTCAAGCAGGCATTTTTCCGATTGCAGCATTATTATGCCGGCCGCACCGTACTCGAACGAAATCTGGCGACATTGAAATCGCTTCTGTCCATTACCGAAGCTCGTTATTCGGCCGGCAAAGCTGCCCAGCAGGACGTCTTCAAAGCGCAGTTACAGGTTTCGCTAGTAGATCTGAAGCTGGTGCAACTCGATCGTGAACGACACTTGCGCGAGGCCGAAATCAACAGCTTGCTCAACCTGCCGTCCAACACACCCCTTCCTGAGCCCGGGGAACCGCACGTCGGCCCGCTGCCTGAGACCTTGACCGACTTGCAGACCATCGCGCGGGAAAGGTCGCCGGCGCGCGTGCGGGATCAGAAGATCGCGGAGCGTGCCGAGACGGCCCTCAATCTGGCGCGCCAGGACTACTATCCGGACTACGCCATCACCGCCGGCTATTACAACATGGCCGGTCTCCCGCCGTTCTATTCGTTTCGCGCCGATATCCGGGTACCGCTCTATTTCCGTAGTAAACAACGGCCCGAGGTAACGGAGCAAGCGATCGCCGTGTCACAAGCCCGTCATGCTTACCAGGCGACCGGTCAGGCTCTCGACTTACGCCTCGCTGACGATTACTCGCAAGCCGATACCGCGTACCAACTGACTGAGCTCTACACCAGGAAGATTATTCCGCAAGCGCGACTCACGGTTGAGTCCTCGCTGGCGGCGTATGAAACGGGAGGAGTCGATTTTCTTTCGGTTATCAATAACCAGACAGCGGCGCTCGACTATGAAATGGATTATCACGAGCAAATGTTGAATTATCACCTCGCGATCACACGCCTGGAAGAAGTAACCGGCATGGATCTGATGGGAGGAGGCCACTAACCATGAACACCGTTGAAAAACCAGCAATCGCCGGCTGTCGCCAGCCGACAGGCGACAAAAAACGATCGTCTGTCCTACGGGAACTGCCCGGACTCAAGTCGACGTTACGCTTCGCGGCTCTGGCTCTGCTGGCCGGGGCAGGATTCGTCGCCGGCCGCTGGCACGAGGCACCGCCGAAGCCTGAACGCAAGGTTCTTTATTGGCAGGATCCTATGCATCCGGCCTACAAGTCGGACAAACCAGGAATCGCGCCGGACTGCGGCATGGAACTGGTGCCGGTATACGATGCACCGGCAGCGGCGCCTCAACCTCCCGGAACCATTCAAATTTCTCCCGAGAAGCAGCAGATGATCGGTGTGAAGTTCGGCACCGCCGAATACACCTCCGTAGGAGAAACGCTGCGCGCCGTCGGAAAAATTGCCATCGACGAAACGCGCGTGGTGCGCGTCCACCCCAAAATCGAAGGCTGGATCGAGCACGTCTACGTGGACTTCATGGGCGCTCCGGTGAAGCAGGGCGATCCACTGGTGACCGTCTACAGTCCCGAGATGCTGGCGAGTCAGAAGGAGTACTTACTTGCATTGAAAGCCCGGGAAGTTATGCCGGATGGCGACGGGATCGTCGAAGCATCACGCAAACGGCTGGAGTTATGGGACCTGAGCGCAGGCCAGATCGAAGAACTGGAGCAGACCAGAAAGCCCATCCAGTCGATCACCATCTACTCTCCCGCGAGCGGCTTCATCACTGCGCGGAATTCGTTCGCCAATCAACGCATCACGCCGGAAACCGAACTTTACTCTATTACCGATTTGAGCCGGGTCTGGGTGATGGCGGACCTGTTCGAAAACGATGTTCCGAAGATTCATCTGGGACAGCCGGCAATGGTCAAGATGCCCTATGCGGCATCTCCCACGGCGGGCGAGTTCCTGGCCCGCGTGGACAATATCCAGCCACAAGTCGATCCACAAACCCGCACCGTAAAAGCTCGCCTTGAAGCTCCCAATCCGGACATGAAACTGCGGCCGGACATGTTTGTCGACGTCGAGTTTACCCTCGCCGGATCCCGTCAGCTCACCGTGCCCGCAGATGCCGTGCTGAACTCCGGTTCGCGGCAAACCGTCTTCATCGATCGGGGTAACGGTTATCTGGAGCCGCGCAATGTCGAAACCGGAGACCAGTTAGATGATCGCATCGTAATCACTCGCGGCCTCAAAGAAGGCGAACGGATCGTAACATCGGCCAACTTTCTCATCGATTCGGAAAGCCAGTTAAAAACCAAATGATCAACCGCCTGATCGAGTTGAGCGCACGCAATAAGTTCCTGGTGTTCCTGCTGGTCGGGTTCGCGGTCGCGTGGGGCATCTGGTCGATGATGAATATGCCGCTCGACGCCATTCCCGATCTAAGCGACACGCAGGTCATCGTCTATTCACGCTGGGATCGGAGCCCGGACATCATGGAAGACCAGGTCACCTATCCCATCGTGACATCCATGTTGGGCGCGCCCAAAGTCAAAGCCGTGCGCGGCTTTTCGGACTTCGGCTACTCGTTCGTCTACATCATCTTTGAAGAAGGTACCGACATCTACTGGGCCCGCTCACGGACGCTCGAATACTTGTCGGCGGTGCTCCCTCGCCTGCCGCAGGGCGTGAAGTCGGAGATTGGACCCGATGCCACCGGCGTCGGCTGGGTCTTCCAATACGCGCTCGTAGACACTACCGGCAAGCACGATCTCGCCGAACTGCGTTCCGTGCAGGACTGGTTCCTGCGCTATCAGTTGCGCTCAGTTCCGGGCGTGGCGGAGGTCGCGCCGCTGGGAGGATTCGTACGCCAATATCAAGTGAACGTCGATCCCGCCAAGCTACAGGCGTACAACATCCCCATTACGAAAGTGGTGGAGGCGGTGCGCGGAGGCAACAACGATGTCGGCGGGCGCCTGGTGGAAATGTCCGGCGCCGAATACATGGTGCGCGGCCGCGGCTACGCGAAATCCCGAGAGGACATCGGCAGTATCGTCCTGCTGGCGAGCCCGAACGGCGTACCGGTTCGCGTGAAGGATGTGGGACGCGTAGAACTGGGGCCGGACCTCCGCCGCGGCATCGCCGACTGGAATGGAGAGGGGGATACCGTCACTGGAATCGTCATCGCGCGCCAGGGAGAAAATGCGCTCGACGTCATCGCGCGTGTCAAAGCCAAGCTGCACGAACTGGAACCAGGACTCCCCGCCGGCGTGAAGATCGTCAGCGCTTATGACCGGTCGGAATTGATTCTGCGCTCCATCGACAATCTGAAGCACACGCTCATCGAGGAAATGATCATCGTCTCCATCGTGATCATGATCTTCCTCTGGCATTTTCCCAGTGCCATCATTCCGGTGTTCACGATTCCCATTTCGATCGTGATTGCGTTCATTCCGATGCGCATGCTGGGCCTGTCGTCGAACATTATGTCGCTCGGCGGCATTGCGATTGCGATCGGCGCCATGGTGGACGCCGCTATCGTAGTGGTCGAACAGACTCACAAGAAACTCGAAGAATGGGAACGCACCGGCCGCAAGGACGATTACCATCACGTCATCATCGAGGCCGTGAAAGAGGTCGGGGCCCCAAGTTTCTTTGCGCTGCTGGTTATCGCGGTTTCATTCCTTCCCGTGCTGACGCTGGAAGCTCAGGAAGGACGCCTTTTCAAGCCGCTGGCGTACACCAAAAATCTGTCCATGATCGTGGCGGCGGTGCTGGCCATTACGCTCGACCCGGCCATGCGGTTGCTGTTCACGCACATGCGTAACTTCGAATTCCGACCATTGTGGCTGGCCCGCGCCGCTAACGCAGTCCTGGTAGGCAAGATCCATTCGGAAGAGAACCATCCCATCAGCCGCATCCTGATCCGCATTTACGAACCCGTCTGCGCCTGGTCGCTGCGTTGGAAATGGCTGGTCATTGTCGGAGGCGGCGTAGTGGTGTTCGCAACCTTGCCGGCCTATCAGAAGCTGGGTTCCGAGTTCATGCCGCCACTCGATGAGGGCGCGCTGCTGTACATGCCGTCGACGCTGCCGGGGATTTCGGTGACCGAAGCACAACGGCTCATGCAACTCCAGGATCGGATACTGATGCGGTTTCCGGAAGTCCGCACCGTACTGGGCAAAGCTGGGCGCGCCGAGACCCCGACCGATCCCGCGCCCCTTTCCATGATGGAGACCGTGATCACGCTCAAGCCCGTCGAGGTATGGCGGAAACGCGAAACCTGGTGGACCAGGCGCTTGCCCGGGAACGCGCCGCAGTGGCTCCGGAGCGGCTTCCAACACCTCACGCCCGATCATATTTCAACCGAACAACTGGTCGACGAGATGAACGAAGCGCTGCGCATTCCGGGGACCTCCAACGCGTGGACCATGCCCATCAAGAATCGCATCGACATGCTGACCACTGGTATCCGAACGCCGGTCGGGATCAAGATCTATGGCGCGAACACCGACGTGATCGAGCGCATCGGCACGGATCTCGAAAGGCTGCTGCCGCAGGTGCGAGGCACCCGCAACGTGTTCGCCGAGCGCACCGGTGGAGGCTATTTTCTGGACTTCGATTGGAAACGCGATGAACTGGCACGCTACGGTCTCGCGGTGGACGACGTGCAGGCGGTCCTGTTATCGGCAGTCGGCGGCGAAGGCGTCACAACTACCGTGGAGGGTCGCGAACGCTACTCGGTCAATGTCCGCTACTTCAGGGATTTCCGCGGCGACATCAACCGCTTGAACCGCGTGCTGGTTCCGGTTATGAACGGCGCGACGCAGATCCCGGTATCGCAAGTTGCGTCGCTGAAGATTCGCTCGGGACCCGCCATGCTGCGGGATGAGAACGGGCTGCTGAGCGGTTACGTTTACGTCGATGTGGCGGGACGCGATGTCGGGACTTACGTCGCGGAGGCCAAGCAGAGAGTGCGCGAAAGCCTCAAGCTGCCGGCGGGATATTCGGTCGCCTGGAGCGGTCAGTACGAAGCTATGGAACGGGTCAGGCAACGGTTGACGTTCATCGTGCCGCTCACGCTTTGCCTGATTACGCTGCTGCTGTACATCAACACGAAATCCATCTTCAAAACAGCCATCATTCTGATGGCAGTTCCCTTCTCTGCCGTCGGAGCCATCTGGTTTCTCTATTTTCTCGGCTACAACGTGAGCATCGGAGTCTGGGTAGGCTTGATCGCGCTCATGGGAGTGGATGCGGAGACCGGCGTCTTCATGCTGTTGTATCTGGACCTGGCGTACGACCAGGCGCGCCGCGATGGGCGCTTACGTAACCTCGCCGATCTCGAAACCGCGATTCTGCAAGGCGCGGTCAAGCGCATCCGTCCTAAGTTCATGACGGTAGCGTGCATGATCATGGGGCTGGTGCCGATCATGTGGTCCGTGGGGACCGGCGCGGATGTTATGAAGCGTATCGCCGCCCCAATGATCGGCGGCATTGTAACTTCGTTCGTTTTAGAACTGGTAGCTTATCCCGCGATTTACGAGGTATGGAAATGGCATTTCGAATTGAAACCGGAATTAGCGCGATCCTGATGCTGGCCGCTGGAATGGCGACCGGACAAACGTTTAACGTGAAGCATGAGCATCTGCATCACGACGGATCGGGAACTCTGAGCGCGACGGCCCAAGGCATCTCGTTCAGTGAGGCCGGCAAGCACCCGGAACATTCCCGCGCCTGGAAGTACGACGAAATTCAGCAACTCGAATTAACGCGGGATAGCCTGCACATCCTCACTTACGAGAATCAGAAGTGGGAACCCGGCCGCGATCGGAGTTATGCCTTCATCCACTTACCGGTGGGATTTGCCACGTCGGTTTATCCGATGTGGCGGGACAAACTGGACCAGCGCTTCATCGCGGCGCTCGCGGAAGACGAATTCACCAGCCTCGCGGAGTTCCCGGCAAGGTTAAGCGGACTTCTCAAGGGCGTCGAAGGAACTCTGCTGTTTGGAGAGGACTGCATTGTCTTCCGCACCCTCAAACCCGGCGAGTCGCGGACCTGGCGATTTGCCGATATTGAAAACGTTGCCACGGCCGGCCCGTTCGATTTCAGCGTGGTCACGCTAGAACACCATGGCGCGTGGAACGCGAGCGGGCGCGACTTTCATTTCCAATTGCAGCGCCCTATGGAGGAAGCGCGATTCAACGAACTGTGGCGAAAAGTGGTGGGGAATTCGCGTTCCGGGGCGGTTAACGAACGTTGATAGAGGCAGACCCGGGCCCGCGAGAAGCGTCTTTCGAAGGGATGATTGTACAACATCAGATTGGGCCATGGCCGAGACGGCAGCGCCGCCATGTACCGAGGGATTCATTCCGCGACAGACCAAAGGATTAAGTCCAACCGGTACACTAACCGGGTTAAATCTCATGAATATACGACGATCCACCAACTTGTGACGTCAAGTACCAGTAGTTCCATATTTGCTTGACAACTGATACCCGGATAGCCCAAACTGAACCTAATCCTAGAGGAAACAGGGCTGCCTACTCATCCATCAGATCAAATCTGATCCGGATAAACATTCTGAGCACCTCTGGCGATATCCGGCCCGGCAAAAATCGCGGTAACCGCTGAGAGGCAGATTCTGTTATGGAGGTTTACTTGGAGGAGGATGGATGAAGTCGCAATTTTATACGGTTCTCGCTTGCGCTGCGCTTGGGTATGGGGTTCCGGCCCACGCCAATTTAATCATTACTCCTACGTTCAACAGCTCGATTACCAGTGACCCCAACGCGTCCGCCATCGAAGCGACCATCAATCAGGCGATTTCCGCTTACGAGAGTGAGTTCACGAACAATGTTACCGTGGACATCTACTTTCAAGAGGGCGGCGGTCTCGGTACCAGCAATTTTACGCTCGATTCGGTCTCGTACAAGCAGTTTTACGACGACCTTGTGAGCAATAATGCTAACCGGGCGGCCATCGCGGGTCTGACCAATAACGGGGGGGACGGGGACACTAATGGCGGCGTCAATCCCGTCACCGACACAAGCACAATCGTGATGAAAACAGCCAACGCGCGCGCGCTCGGAATCAGTACTGCACTACCTGGCTGCCACCTGATATCCGGCCCGGCGAACGGCGAACCCACTCTCCCCGAGATTTGCGGCGGAAGCACCGGCCCGGCTTACGATGGCATCATTAGCCTGAATACGTCGCTTACGTTCGGTCCGCAAGCCGACAATGGCAGCAATTACAGCCTGCTCTCGGTCGTTGAGCATGAGACAGACGAAATGCTGGGGCTCGGATCGGCGCTGGAAAACTGTAATGGCTGTACTTCGGGCCTTTACGATACCTTGAACAACGGTCTCGACAGCCCCGAACCCGAAGATCTATTCCGCTACAACGCGGTGTTAGGAGGTACGCGGACGTTGAGCACCAACTGCTCGTCGCCCACCGCGGCCTACTTTGCCTACGGGCCGTCTACCGCGGCTATCGAACAGTTCGACAACTCGTGCGATGGAGCTGACTTCGGCGACTGGGCCAGTAACGGGACCGCGCAGGTTCAAGATGCGTTCGGCACACCCGCCGCCACTCCGACTTTAGGAGCAGGTGAGATCGAAGCGCTGACTGCCATCGGGTACATCCAGGCTGTACCCGAGCCTACGCTGTTCTTTCCGGTCGCCTGTATGCTGGGTCTCCTTTTCCGACAGGTCCGCCGCCGGGCTCAGTGAATAGTGCGCGTCTTGCGATTCATGTAGTCCATGAGAAGATACTGCCCGAGATTATAAGGAGTGGTGAAGTAAGCCTTCCCCTTACATAGCTCAGTGACCTTTTGCACGAAGCTCACCAAGCCATAATCGCTGGCGAGCATGAACGTATTAATCAGGATCCCCTGCTTCTTGCAGCGGTTGACCTCTTCGAAAGTCTTAGCCGTTACCAGCGGATCGAGGCCGAAGGCATTGCGATACATCCGTCCGTCATCCAGCGTGAGGGCTGAAGGCTTGCCATCCGTGATCATGACGATCTGTTTCATGTCCTTGCGCTCCTGCGCGAGCAGACGCTGAGCCAGGATCAAGCCGGCGCGCGTGTTGGTATAGTACGGACCCACCTGCACGCGAGCCAACTGGCTGATATCGAGTTCCTCGGCGCCGTCATGAAACAGGACGCAACGCAGGCTGTCGCCGGGGTACTGCGTCTTGATCAGGTGCGCCAGCGCCAGGGCGACCTTCTTCGCGGGCGTGAAGCGGTCCTCGCCGTAGAGAATCATACTATGGCTACAATCGAGCATCAGCACCGTGGCGCAGGAACTCTGGTATTCGCATTGGTGCACATGCAGATCCCGGTACTCCAGGTTGATCGGCACTCCCAGACCTTCCCGGCGCACGGCGGAAAACAGCGTCTCGCTGATATCCAGATTCATGGTGTCGCCGAACTCGTACTGTTTGCTCGAACCCGACGTTTCGATACCGGTCGCCAGGTCGCGCGTATCGTGACGTCCGAAGCTCGACTTGCCCAGCGATCCCAACAGGTCCTTTAGCGTTTTGTAGCCCAGAAAGTCGAGCGATTTGTCGGTGACTTCGAACTTGATCCTGGTTTCGGGACCCTGGCCGCCCTGGCCGGGCTGCGGCTCGGGCTGGTCCAGTGTCAGGTGACCTTCGTCCACCAGCTTTTGCACCAGGTTCTGCAGAAGCTGATCCAACTGCTCCTGTGACATGGCCTGAAGCTGCTCCAGCATCCTCTCGATCTGCTCCTCGGGAAACAGCTCGCCGGATTCCAGGGCGCGCTGGATCGCCTGTTTCAGATCCTCCAGGTCATTGGAGTTCCACTCCGAAAACTGCGCCTGAAAGCCGGACTGCAGCAGAAAGTCGGACAGGGCTTTCATCAGGTCCTGAGCGTCGACTCCGAAATCGTCGCCGGTGTATTTGGAGTACTTAATGAATCGCATAGCGACGGTCCTCCTGACTGATAACTGACGACCAATAACTAGTTAAACTGACGTCGCGGGGGACGGCCCGGGCCGCTACCCGGCTCTTCCTTGGATTCGCGCGGCGTCTTGCGTTCTTCCGCGGCGAATCCCCGTTCCTCGGAGCGGCTGATTCGGCGATGCGCATAAAGCCCCTCCAGAATGAACTCCGCCGCCGAAGCCCGCAGTTCGTCGGGCTCGTTCGATCCCAGACCCAGCGCCCGGGTCTTCTCCATCAGACCCTGGATGCCGCCGAGCTGCCGCACCATCTGCTGCGCCGGCACACTCTCATCCAGCTTCAAAGTCCCGCCCAGATCGAACCACTGAATGATGTTGGAGACATTGACGCCCTCGTAATACTTGTTATAGATCTTGCCGACCGCGAGGCGAATCAACTCCCTGGCCACGACGTCGCCGCCCTTCAGTTCGCCTTCGTATTCCAGCTCAATCTTGCCGGTCATGGAGGGCAAGGCCGCATAGATATCCAGCACCCGAGGCACCGCGACCGATTCATGATTGCGCAGCGCGCGGCGTTCCGCGTTGGACACGGCGTTCTCCAGCACGGAGATGGGCAAACGTTGCGATACCCCGGACCGCTTGTCTACCCGCTTGTCCTCGCGGGCGCTGAAGGCCAATTGTTCTACGATCTCCTGCATATACGCAGGCAAGCGCAATTCCACGGGCGCCGCGCGATCGGGCGCAGTACGCTCAGTCCAGGACTCCTGCCGGGTAATTTCAAGGCCGTGCTCCAGCGTGGCCGGATAGTGAGTGCGGATCTCGCTGCCGATGCGATCCTTTAGCGGCGTGATGATCTTGCCGCGCGCGGTGTAGTCCTCCGGGTTAGCCGTGAAGACCAGCATCAGATCGAGGGGAAGCCGCACCGGGAAACCTTTAATCTGAACGTCGCCCTCCTGCATAATGTTGAAGAGGCCGACCTGGATCTTACCTGCCAGGTCCGGCAGTTCATTGATCGCGAAAATCCCGCGGTTCGCGCGCGGAACCAGCCCGTAGTGAATGGTGAGTTCGTCTGCGATGTCCTGACCGCTGCGCGCAGCCTTGATGGGATCGATGTCGCCAATCATGTCAGCGATCGTGACGTCCGGAGTGGCCAGCTTTTCCACGTAGCGCTCGTGGGGTGTGAGCCAGGCGACAGGCGTATCGTCTCCCTGGTGCAGCAAGAGTTCGCGCGCATATTTGGAGATCGGCTGATACGGATTGTCGTGAATCTCGGAACCGGCCACATACGGAACGAAGGGATCGAGCAAGGTGGTCAGCATCCGGACAAGGCGCGTTTTAGCCTGGCCGCGGAGCCCCAGAAGAATGAAATTGTGCCGCGACAGAATGGCATTGACGACTTGCGGCACAACCGTATCTTCGTATCCGACGATACCAGGGAACAGCGTCTCGTCGCGCTGCAGCTTACAGATCAGGTTGGCGCGCAGTTCGTCTTTGACGGACCTGAAGCCCAGCCGTTCTTCAGAAAAGGCGCTTTTGCGCAGCTCACCGAGCGTGCGCGGCAACTCCGGATTGGTCGTTCGCATGGATAGGCATCCCTGGCTGCTAACGTAGCACAGACTCGGCTCTCACGTGATAAGTGAGATGCGCCGGAATCCGGTCCGGGTGCAAGTTCCCGTGACGAGGGCCGCTGCGCCGCGAAACGCGAGGGTACTCCGACCACAAAAAGCCGACGGTCCGCATCGCGGGGCTCCGCAATTGCTGATCCGAATGCCTCCCGCAGGTAGTTAGATATGTCACACAAAATTAGCCGAGCGTGGTTTAAGGTACAGTCCCTCACTTTGGCAACAAACCGCAAAGCTTATAATTAGTGCAGATGAGCATGCTTTCCCCCAGACTGCAGCTGAAGGTAGCGCAGAAGCAGATCCTGACCCCGGGCCTGGTGCAGATGGTCACGGTCCTCCAGCTTAACCGCCTTGAGTTGAAGGAGATGATCAACCAGGAAATCGTGAACAATCCGGTTCTGGAAGAGTCGAGCGAAGCCGGCGAGGAAATCACTCCTGAAGAACTCCAGCCTTTACTTGAAGCCGAAGCGGTTCACGAACCCTCCGATCGTTCCATCCTCGAAGCTTCCGGTGTCCTAGACAATGAAATCGAACGCCTTTCTCCAGAGATCGATCTGAACGGTAATGGCGTAGCCGCCAACGCCGAGGCGATGGGAACCACCGAAACCGCGGCCGAGATTGCCGCGCCGCTCATGGATTCCGAGCCCGGTATCGAAACACCCTCTGCCGATCCCTTCGACGAAATCGATTTCGGATCGTTTTTCGATGACTATCTCGACCCTGGCTATAAGAGTCCGGCATCGGAATCGGTCGACAAACCGTCCTTCGAGACGTTCCTATCGCAGCCCTTCACCCTTCCGGACCACCTGCGTTCGCAATTGAGCGTCATGGTCCTCGACGAAGGCGTGCGCGATGCGGCCGAATCCGTAATTGGAAACCTGGATGAGGACGGATACATCACAGCTACTTTGGAGGAAATCGCCAGCGCGGGCGAACATACCATGGAGCAGGTGGAATCCGCGCTCAGAGCGGTGCAGTCCCTCGACCCGGCCGGAGTAGGGGCGCAGAACCTTCGCGAGTGCCTGTTGCTCCAGTTGAAGAGCAAGGGCGCCGAGGGCAGTGTCGCGTGGCAGATTGTGGCCAACCATCTTCGCCTGCTGGAGACGCGGCAGATCCGCGAACTGGCGCGCGTGATGCACCGGCCGCAAGAGCACATCGACGTGGCCGTCGGTGTCATTCGCAAGCTCAATCCGCGGCCTGGCATCCGTTTCTCGGGATCCGGCGCGCGATCGGTAGAACCCGATGTCTACTTCATCAAGGACGGAGATGACTTCATCATCCAGATGAACGACGAAGAGATTCCCCAACTCCGCCTCAACAGCCAGTACCGCAAGATGCTCGATCGCGATAACGGCGCTACCAAAGAAGTCCGGGATTACGTGCGGGAGCGCTACACCTCCGCGATTCAGCTGATGAAGAACATCGAGCAGCGCAAACAGACCATCCAGAAGGTCTGCCTGACCATTAAGCGCCGCCAGATGGAATTCCTGCAGTTCGGGATCGACTACCTGAAACCCATGATGATCAAGGATGTCGCCGAGGAAGTGGGCGTGCATCCCTCAACCGTGAGCCGGGCGGTGGCCAGCAAGTACGCGCATACCCCGCACGGAGTCTTCGAGCTGCGGTACTTCTTCTCCGAGGCGGTGCAAGGGCCTTCCGGCGGCGAGACGCCCCTCCTGCTGCTGAAACGGATGGTAAAAAAAATGATCGAAGAGGAAGACACCCATCATCCGCTCACTGACGAGCAGGTGACCGCGCGTCTGCAAGCTCAAGGGATAGACGTAACGCGGCGGACGGTCGCGAAATATCGGGAGGATATGAAAATCCCCTCGACGCACCAGCGTCGCGTTCGCGAGTAAATCGCGGTTTAATAGAGGCAGCCATGCGTATCACCTATACTGGCCGGCAAGTCGAGCTGGTCCCGGCCCAACTACGGAAACTCGAAGCCCAGTGCGGCAAGCTGGGCAAGCTGCTGGACGGCAGAAAGAGCGAGTGCGAGGCCCGCGTCGTTCTCTCCACTGAACGCCACCTGCACAAAGCCGAGGTGACGGTGAAGTACCATGACCACTCCATGATCGGGTTTGCCGAGGATGGCGATCTGTTTACCGCCATTCACGGCGCCATCGAAAAGCTGGAGAAGCAGGCGATCAAAGTGCGAGCCAAGTGGCGGGACAGTAAACGCGTTCCGCGCAAGGAGAACGTCTCCGTGGAGCGCGCTGCTGTTACCGCCGCTCCGCCGGCCAAAGCCGCGACGTCCAAAATTAAAGCCGCGGTCAAGCACGGCAAGAACGGCGCCAAAGCACGAGTCCGCCACATTGACGGTCAGGAGGAGCGCCAGTCGCTAACCCTGGAAGAGGCTATCGCCGAGATGGGCAGCGAACTCGATTACCTGACCTTCAAGGATGCCAAGACCGGCGCCGTGAATGTGCTGGTCCGCCGACGGGACGGCCATTTTGACCTGGTCGAAGCTTGAAACCGACCCAGCTTGAAACCGACAAAGCCTGAGACGGGAATGGCGCAGCCTGCGAAGAAGTCCATTAAGAAAAAGGGGCCCAAGCCGTCCACCGACCGTGCGGAACTTATCATCATCACCGGTATGAGCGGGGCCGGCAAGGCTACGGTGCTCAAGGTTTTCGAGGATCTGGGCTACTACGCGGTGGACAATCTTCCGCTGGACCTGATGCCCAAGTTCGCCGAGTTGGTCCGCGACTCGGCCACCATACAGCGCGCTGCCATTGTCGTCGATATTCGGGAAGGCGAAGGATTGCTGCGCTTTCCGGAAACTTTCGATCGCATCAAGCGCAGCGTGACCACTCATTTGCTGTATCTCGAAGCCGACCCTGAAGCCATCCTGCGGCGCTTTAGCGAGACGCGACGTCCGCACCCCCTGGGGGTCGATCAATCCATCCGGGACAGCATCGGCGCGGAGCGTAAGAAACTGTCTGGTATACGGGCTCTGGCCGACCTGCGCATCGACACCTCGAAATTTACGGTCCACGATGTGCGGGATTTCATCCGTGAAAAATTTCACGGTGAGAGGGAAGCGTCCAAGATCATGGTGTACATCACCAGCTTCGGCTACCGCCATGGGGTGCCTCCCGACAGCGACCTGGTGTTCGATGTGCGCTTTCTGCCGAATCCCAATTACATTCCGAAGTTCAAGAAGCTCACCGGCCGCAATCCTGGCGTAGTGCGTTATATCCGCTCGTTCCCGCAAACGAAGGAATTCATTGAACGGATCTCGGAGCTGCTGGTCTACCTGCTGCCTCACTACATTCGGGAGGGTAAGAGCTATCTCACGATCGGGTTCGGCTGCACGGGCGGACATCACCGTTCGGTCATGATCGCTGACCAGATCCGTAAGAACCTGGCACAGAGCGGATTCCAGACGAAAGTGTCGCACCGGGATATGCAAAAAGCGGTTTAGGACGCGCCGTGCACTCGAGGCGCGGGTACGGCACTCTCGAAGCACATCGTCCTTGCAAAATCCCACCGGCGCAGGCGAAACCGCCCGCGCCACCCTTGCAAGTCTAATGTTTGCGTTGGTGGGGCAGGCGGTTTCGCCTGCCTCGGCCGCTGACGACCGAGTCTTGCAAATATGGTCTGCCACACGGGAAATGGCCAAACTCCAGCGGCTGCTTCGCCAGCCGGACAGACTGAAGCAGTAGTTGTAGCTTGCTTACAAGCGGGGCGCAGAAACGCGGCTCGACAGCATAGATTACTCAGGGGGCCGCTGCTGTAGACGCCGCAGATGTGCTTTCATTGACGCACGATCCTGCTTGGAGCGCCGCCTGCGTAGGAAGACGAGGTACCCAGCACCGCAGATGACCGTAAGCACTGCCAAGAGACCCCATGACACAACCTCATTGTAGCGGTCTCCTGCCTCAGCCGCACGCGGCGCGCGCAGCCGTCTGGTTGACAAACCCGACGCCCCTCCGCGACCATGGAAAGAGCCCGCCACGTCCGCGCAAAATGACCGCACGCGCGCCAATCAATTCTTCATGCGAAACACAAAAATCGTCGTCACATTAGGGCCTGCCAGCGATTCGCCCGAGTGCATTCGAGCCCTGCTGGGTGCCGGGGTCAATGTTTTTCGGCTCAACGCTTCACACGGCGATCAGGCGGCCCATGCCAAACGCATCGAAAACGTACGGACGACAGCAGCCGACATGGGGCTGCACGCAGCCCTGCTGCTCGATCTGCAGGGTCCCAAGATCCGGCTGGGGTGTTTCGCGGACGGCGGTTGCCAACTTTCGACAGGCGCAGAATTCATCATCAGTACGACCGAAGTCCTGGGGACCCCCAGCATGGCTTCTACGGTTTATGAACCGTTCGCACGCGATGTCAAAAAGGGCGACTGCGTCAAACTAGCGGACGGAGCGGTAGAACTGAAAGTCATCGCGACCGACGGCGTGGCGGCCCGCTGCCTGGTGGTTTCGGGCGGTTTCATCAAGGACAAACAGGGCATCAATCTTCCCGGTGTCCATGTCAGCGCCCCGTCGCTCACGCTGAAGGACGAAGCCGACCTCGAATTCGGCGTAAAATCGGGGGTCGATTTCATCGCCTTGTCCTTTGTGCGTACCGCCGACGATCCCAAGTATCTGCGCACGCGGCTCCGGCAAATGGGGGCGCGCATACCGATTATTTCGAAGATCGAAAAACCGGAAGGCTGGCGGAATCTGGATGCCATACTCGCCGAATCCGATGGCGTGATGGTGGCCCGCGGCGATCTGGGCGTGGAGATAGCGCTGGAGCGGGTGCCGGAGATCCAGAAGGCCATTATCGAGAGAGCGCGTTACTTCGGCAAAATCGTGATCACGGCGACCCAGATGCTCGAGTCGATGATCGAGAACTCGCATCCTACGCGAGCCGAAGTCAGCGACGTGGCGAACGCCATCTACGACGGTTCGGATGCGGTGATGCTTTCGGGGGAAACGGCGGTTGGGAAGTTCCCGGTCCAAACGGTGGAGACGATGGCGCGGATTGCGGGGCAGGCGGAGAGTACGCGGCGCTTCCGTTTCTACAAAGATCTGACATCCGAAGAGAAATCGGGCTACGCGCAGATTATCGCCCAGGCCGCTTATCATGCGGCGGAAGTCGCCAGCGTGGCAGCCATCGGCGTGTTCACCAGCAGCGGGGTCTCCGCTCGGCTGGTCTCGCGCTTGCGCCCGGCAGTTCCAATTTACGCGTTCACCCCGTCGCCGGCCGCCGCACGCCAACTGGCGCTGAACTATGGTGTGACCTCGGTGGTCGTCCCGCCCAAGGTTTCGACTGACGAAATGATTGCGCAGATCGATAGCATCGTGCTGGAGCACGGCTGGTTGAAGATGGGCGACGGAGTGGTGTGCATTGCCGGCCAACCGGTCGGCCAGACAGGCAGTACCAACATGCTGAAATTGCATCGCGTGGGCGAAAGTCTGAGCTAAACGACGCCGGCTGAAGCCGGCAGGGTGGGCCACGTCTTCGACCGCCGGCCACCCCGAAAAATCCGGAGGGGTGCGTTAGCAACCCGCCGCTTAATTAACTGGTGGGTCGAATTCCAACTGCATTACCAGCTATTCGAAAAGGAATTGGGCGGTCGTTTAGAGGACCGTGGCAGACGTCGGTGAGCGGGCGATTACCGACCGTCGGACAACTCTCCGCCATGCGGGACCGCCCGAACCAGTTAAAATCAAAGTATGACGGATGTTTGGGTGCACGGGTGACCACGGCTACGCTGCTCGCCGCGCTAAGTTTGCCATTCTTCTCGGCGGTCAATATCAACTTCGACTCCACTAAGCTCGGTGAACTGCCGGCCGGCTGGACCTCTACGCTCACCAATCACGGCGCACCTCCGCGATGGGTGGTTCTGCGCGACCCGAACGCGCCCAGCCGACCCAATGTTCTCGCCCAGGATTCCAGGGCGGATTCCCTGTTCAGCTTCCCCATGTGCCTTTTCGACAAGGTTACCTGCCTCGATGGCGACGTCAGCGTGAGAATGAAAATTATTTCGGGCAAGGACTGTCAGGATGCCGGCCTGGTGTTCCGGGCCGCTGATGCCAACAATTATTATCTGGTCCGGGCCAGCGCTCACGAGCACAATATCGCTATGTTCCGAGTGGTGAACGCGCACCTCGAGCCCGTTCCCGTGAAGGGCGCGCGGGCCGGAGCCGTAGGAGTCCTGCATCCGGTCAGGATTGGCGACTGGAACCTGTTGCGTGTAACATACAGGGGTAATCAGGCGACGGTGTTTTTCAACCATCGCAAGGTTTTCGACGCCATCGACGGCGGGCTTAAGACGTCCGGCCGGTCCGGTGTCTGGACCCGGGCGGACACGGTCGCGTATTTTGATGACTTTCGTATCGACAAGAAGAGATAGCAGCCAAGGATAATGAAAGCAGCCCCTCCGCACAACGAACAAGTCAACCGGCCGGTCCATCACGATTCCCTGGTCCGCGCCGGCCGCTGGTTTCTCGATTCCGGCATCCAGGAGGCTAACGGAGGTGTAGCGCGCTTTTATCGTGCCGATCTCGGCCGCAACCGGGCGGTCTCCACGGAAATTACCGGCTACACCGCCAGCGCGATGATGTATTTGCATGCCGCGACCGGCGAGGCTGCCTTTCTCGACCGGGCGCACCACGCCACCCGCTTCCTGGCGCAGGATGCCTGGGATTCCAACGCGGGCAACTTTCCGTTTGAGCACGGCCCTGGCGCGGAATCGATGCTGTACTTCTTCGATTGCGGCATCATCGTCCGGGGTCTGCTGTCCGTCTGGCGGGAGACGCACGATGAGTTCCTGCGGGTGCGAGCCGTCGATTGCGGGCGAGCCATGCTGCGCGACTTCGACACCGGCAACGAGATTCATCCGATCCTTGCGCTTCCCGGCAAAACGCCGATCGCTCGGGACTGGCGCTGGTCCCGCAATCCGGGGTGCTATCAGCTCAAGGCCGCGCTGGCGTGGCGGGAACTCGCGGCCATTACCGGCGAGCAGGAATTTGCGCGAGCCTTTGAGCGCCATCTGGACCGCGCGCTCGGCGATTACGGAAACTTCCTTCCGGGGAACGCCGAAAGCGAACGCGTCATGGACCGCCTCCACGCGTTCTGCTACTTCCTGGAGTCGCTCCTCTCGCAGCTGGACGACGAACGTTGTGCACTCGCTCTGGCGGATGGGATCGCGCGAGTGAGCGGCTATCTGCGGACGATTTCGCCGGTTTTTGCCCGCTCCGACGTCTACGCCCAACTGCTCCGCGTGCGCTTGTGGGCTGCGGGGACGCTGCCGCTCGACACTGAGAGCGCGAGGCGCGAAGCGGAGGCTCTCGAGAGCTTCCAGATGTCCTCCGACGATCCGCGCATCGACGGCGGGTTCAGTTTCGGAACGCAGGGAGGCAAAATGATCCCGCACATCAATCCGGTATCGACGGCTTTCGCGGTTCAGGCGCTGCACATGTGGCACACCCGGGTGCTGCCGCCATCGGGCGCGCTTATTTGAGCCGAGCGGTCTACCTCGCGTTCGCCACCGGTCCGCAGGCCGCCAGGGCCGAATTTCTGGATCGCGTGGCCGAAGCGAATTCGGATGCGGCGCTGCTGGTCGTGGCGCGCGGACGCCCTCATCGGGGCCAATGGATCGAGGTCCGGACGGGACAAGGGACGGGGTCGATCCTGGCAGCGTGCCGCAAGGCCATCGGGGGCCGTAACATTGCCGGTGCCGCGGTGCATGCGACCAGACTGGGAGGCGAGTGGCGGATGCGCATGGCGGCGCTCGCAGTTGCCGGCCGTGCTCTGCGAATCTACAACGATAATCTGGATCACTTCCCGCTCACCAGTATCGCGGTTCTGTGGCGCCATCTGAAATGGCGGTGGGGCCAACGGCGGCGGGGTGTGATGTGGTGGAATACACTTGCGAAAGCAGCAATCTTTTGCGGGTCGCGGAGTTTTTTTCAAGTCGGATCGGGGCGGAGCGGCGTTGCAACAGGCCAACGGCTGTCGTCCACCGCAGTGACGCCCGGTATCTCGGTAGTGATCCCCAGCCGTGACGGCCGCGCCCTTCTCGCCGCCATGCTCCCGGGCGTGATCTCCGACATGCAAGGGCTTACCGGCGAAATCATCGTAGTGGATAATGGCTCTACCGACGGCACGGCGAGCTACCTCGACGCGGAGTATCCGCAGATCCGTGTCGAAGCCAGCGCGCAGCCGCTATCCTTTTCCGAGGCTGTCAATCGCGGAATCGAAGCCGCAAGATACTCCCATCTGGTCCTGCTCAATAACGATATGCAGATCGAACCCGGCTTCCTGACGGCTTTGCGGAATGGGTTTGACCGGACGCCGGAGCTTTTTTGTGCGACAGCCCAGATCTTTTTCCCGCCGGGACAGCGCCGCGAAGAGACGGGCCTTTGTTTCTGGCGGGTGGATGGGGCCGATGAATTTCCCGTATATTGCGCGGAACCCCTACCCGGCGAGGATGGGACCGAGGTGCTTTACGGCAGCGGAGGTTGCTCCATGTACGACACGGAAAAGTTACGGGAGCTTGGCGGTTTCGATGAGAACTACCGGCCCGCCTATGTGGAAGATCTGGATATCGGTTACCGAGGATGGCAAAAGGGCTGGCCGACGGTATTCTGCGCAGGCGCGAGGGTGGAACATCGCCATCGGGCCACCACCAGCCGGTATTACGCGCCCGAGTACCTGGACTACTTGGTGGAACGTAACTATCTGCGCTTCCTGGTGCGCGCCACTGGTGAGGTCTTCCCCGAACTTTGGGGCGACGCCATCAGACGTTTAAAGAATCGAGCACTTGCCGGGGAAAAGGCTGCTCGCAGGGCGCTCAGGACAGCCTGGCTCGAAGCGCTGTCCCGAAGGCCCTATCCAGCCGCAGCCGGCGAACGCGCGCGCAAGCAATCTCTCACCAGGTGATGGCGGCGGTGGTGAGAGAACTGTCCGCCATATAAGACCTGAGAATTGCCCACCTAACAAGTGAGAATTTCCGTGTGTCGCAGCCACTATAGTGTTGTGCGAAATCCCGACCTGGATGACGGTTTTCCCGCGCGCCACGCCAGGTTGTTGCGATTGAGGCACGAAGTCAACTATGAGAATCCTCCAGTGCGTGACAACACTCGACCCGCGGGTCGGGGGAAGCGTGGAAGCGGGCAGGCAGTTCACCATAGGGATGCTCCGGCAGGGGCAGGATGTCGAGGTCGTCAGCCTTGACGCGCCTGGTGACGCCGCGCCCAGTGCCCAGTGGCGGGAGAACTGGCCGTGCAAGGTTCACCGGCTCGGACCGTCCTACGGCGCCTACCTCTATGCGCCGCGTCTGACGCCGTGGATGGCTGCCAACGCGGGAACCTTTGATGCCGTCGTGGTTCACAATATGTACCGGTACATCGGCTACGCGGTTTGGCGGAGCAGCCGGAAAACCGGGTGCAGGTTCTATCTGTACACTCACGGGATGCTGGACCCATGGTTCAGGAAACAGCCGCTAAAGCAGTTGAAAAAGGATATTTTCTGGAGGTTCGTGGGGCGTAAAATGTTCCGCGATGCCTCCGCGGTGGTGTATTCGGCCGAGGACGAAAAGGCCCTGGTGCGCCTCTCTCATTCGCCCCGTGAGTGCAAAGAGCGAGTAGTTGGGCTAGGGGTGGCAGATCCGCGCGGCAAGGTGCAATTCGACGTCAAAGCCTTCCGCCAAACGGTCGGCTTGCCCGATCAGGCGGGCTACGTGCTGTTTTTGGGCCGCGTGACCGCGAAGAAGGGAGTCGATCTCCTGGTTCAGGCTTTCGCCGCAGCCTTCCCGGACGACGCCACCCGCCTGGTCATCGCCGGACCGGACGAGGACGGCCTGATTGCGCGGTGTTCCCGTCTGCCGGAGGCGGCCGCACTCGGTGAGCGGCTGATTTGGGCCGGGCACCTCGATGGGGCGCAAAAATGGGCTGCGATAGCCGGCGCCGACGCCATGGCACTGATCTCACACACCGAGAGCTTCGGAATTTCTCTGGTAGAGTCGCTGGCCATGGGTGTGCCGGTTCTCATCACCGACAAGGTGAACATATGGCGTGAAATCACCGACGGGGGTGCTGGCCTGGCCGACAACGACGATCTGGAGGGTGCGACACGGGTCCTGACACGCTGGCGATCCATGGATGCGACCGGCAAACAACGAATGCGGGCCGGTGCAAGCCAGGTTTTCACCGCGTCATTTGAAATTGGTGTCCAGACGGCCAAACTCCTTGCGGTGATCAATGAGGATCAGAAACATTGAGCGACGTGGGAACACGGAATACAACCAAGCGCGTATTCGTGTCCGAGGTGACCAGTCTACGATCGCAGATCCGTGAGGCGCTCGAATATACGGGGTTCCAGAATCGCGTGGGTCGGGATTCAAGAGTTTTCCTGAAGCCCAATCTGACGTGGAAAAGCCACCTTCCGGGCGTTACCACGAGTCCCGGATTCCTGCAGGCTTTGATTGAGGCTATAAAGGATTACACGCCGCATATTACGATTGGCGAATCGAGCGGCGGGTACAACAGTTTTGCCGCCCAGGAGGCCTTTGAAGGGCACGGCCTGTATGATCTGGCCAAACGCTACGGCTTCGACCTGGTGAATCTGGGGGCGGTGGAGTGCGAGAAGGTTGATGGCGTTGTGGGCGGCGCTCACCTGACGGTTGACCTGCCGAAGTTCCTGCTCCACGAAGTGGATCTTTTCGCTACCGTGCCGGTTCCCAAAGTGCACTCCAATACCATCGTCAGCCTGGCCCTGAAGAATCAGTGGGGCTGCCTGCCGGACGTGATGCGGCTTCGACTGCATCCGCGATTTGCCCAACTCATCGTGCTGGTGAATCAGAAACTGCGCACTCAATTTGCGATCTTTGACGCGATTCACATGCTCGATGTGACCGGTCCGCTGATCGGCCGGCCAATCAGGAAGAACCTGCTGATCGCTGCCAACGATCCCGGGGCAGGATCGCTGGCGTGCTGCCGGATCATGAGAATCGATCCCTGGTCCATCCGTCACCATCGGACGGCTCTGCGTGAAGGATTATTCCCAACCGAGGGCGAGGAAATCGCCTTGAGTCAGCCGCTCGATAGATGGTGCACGCACCAGTTCGGATTGAAACGCAACCTGGTGAGTTGGGTCTCGTACGCGGCGTTTCACAGTTCCCTGGTGACTCGGATAATCTACGACTCGACCTGCGCCGACCTCTGTCACAAACTGCTGTATTCCCTCCGCAAGAACCAGTTGGCGGCAAAGATTTTGTACGGCAAGGTAGGCCCACCGGCGATCGAGGGACGGCGCGGCTAGCCGCGTCCTGTATACTACGTGACGAAGCGGTGCCTGCGGCGGTCGAATCCCCATTGCAACCGGCCGCACGCCCGTTTCACCGCAGTCGATCACAGCGCGAGGAGACAACTAATGGCAGAAAAACGTCCGCAGACGTATAAAAATCACACCCGACTGGATCCGGTTTTTCATTTCTTCCTGGGGCCGCTCTCGGCTCTCACGTTTGTCGCTGCTGTCTGGCATGCTATCAGGCATCCGGATTTCTTTTCGCTCTGGCTCGCGCTGGGCACGCTGCTGTTCGTTGTCGACGTATTTCTCAACCGCATCTACTCACTGAGGGTGCAGGATCGCGTCATCCGCCTGGAAGAGCGACTCCGGCTGAACGCTCTCCTGCCGGAAGCACAGCGCGTCCGCATCGGCGAATTGACCGAGGGGCAACTGGTCGCGCTGCGCTTTGCCTCCGACTCAGAACTGCCTGCGTTGGCCGTCAAGGCGCTCGATGACCGGCTCCCGCCTGCCGAGATCAAGAAGGCGATCCGCACATGGCGACCAGATTACTTCCGCGTTTAAATCGCCGTGCCGGTTCAGTGTCCTAGGACGAACAGGAAGGACGAATTCCCGTACCAGAATTGCGTGTCGATGCCTGCCTGATATTCGTAATTCCCAGCAATGTTCAGGATCCAGTTCCCGCCCCGGCTGACGCCGACTTTAACAGTGCCGGAACCATCCCAGTCACCCACCATCGGGATATCGCCCGGCAGTCCATAAGAGAACGATACGCTGCCCTTGTGGTTACCGGTGTAGTCCAGATACCAGCTTCCGCTGCGGAAGACCCCGGCGTGCGTCACTCCCGTGCTTGCCCAGTCGCCGACCACCGGGATGTCCGTCGGAAGGCCAAAGTAAAAGCTGGAATCCTGCTTTCCGGTCGGAAGGCCCGACATATGACCGCTCAGGTCAAGAATCCAAAGACCCGAACGCACGACCCCGGCCTTGAGATATCCCGTGCCGTCCCAGTCTCCCACGACCGGCACGTCACCGGCCTGTCCGAACGTGAACTGGCGATCGGCCGCATCGATCCTGCCGTTTCCGTTACTATCCAGAATCCACAAGCCATTGCGGAATACACCGATTTTGGCGGTGCCCGAGCCGGTCCAATCGCCGACAATTGGTATGTCGCCCGTCTGTCCAAAGCCTTCCCACGTATTTGTCCATGACGTTCCGTCATACCCGGCATCGTGCCAGATGTCGAGAAACCAATTTCCGTTCTGAAATGTGATGGGATACCAGCCTGAAACGACGCGTGTCACAAAACCGCTGAGAGGAGCATTGCTGTAGGATTGAGCTGCGTTTTGGAGCGGAAAATCTCCCGAACTGGACACACCGCCGATGACGACGTTCTGCTTGGAATCCACCGCTATGGCATTCGCCGTGTCCGACGTGCTGCCACCCAGATAACTGCCGAAGACGAGGCCCGATCCGGTGGGGTTGAGCTTCAGGACGAAGCCATTCGTCAAGCCGACAATCGCAGCCTGGAACGCGCGCACGATGGGGAAATTGGTGGAACTGGTCGAGCCGACAAGGTAGGCATTGCCGGCGGGATCCACCGCGAGACCATTGACAAGATCCATGTTCATTCCGGCCAGATACGTAGAATACAGGATTTGGGTCTTAGTGCTATTGATCTTCCACGCAAACCCGTGATCCTCGGCGCCGGCGTTGCCTAGGGATTGTTGGTAAGCGCCGGCGGTCGTGGGAAAATTGACCGAACTGGTGACGCCCGCCACATAGACATTTCCCGAGACATCAACCGCAACCGCATTGCCACACTCTTCGAGCCCGGCTGTTCCACCTGACCCGCCAATATAGGTTCCGAAAACCAGCACCTTGCCAGTGGAACTCAGTTCGGCAAGGAACGCGTCTTCGCCACCTCCAATCCTGGGTTGAGTGGCATTCACGACGGGGAAATTGGACGAGTAAGTCGATCCTGTGATGTAGACATTGAACGATGCGTCAAGCGCAATTCCAGCACCGTGATCAACGGCGCTGCCTCCGAGCCATGTACTGAAAAGCAGCGCATTCCCAGCCGGGTTTAACTTAGCCACGAAAGCATCCTGCTGCCCGCCGTAGGCTGACTGGTAAGCATTGACGGCCGGAAAATTGGTCGAAGTCGTGTCGCCGGTTACATACGCGGCGCCGGTGGAGTCTACCGCGATAGAGTTGCCCTGATCGTAGTTGTTCCCTCCAAAATAGGTGCTGTACAGGATGGCGGTGCCGGAAGAATTCAGTTTGACGACAAAGGCATCGCGCCCCCCCGAGAGCTTGGACTGAAAGGCTCCGACGAGCGGAAAATTGGACGACTGAGTCCAGCCGGTGACATAGACGTTATTCAAATTGTCGACGGCAATACCGAAAGCCCGGTCGTCGCCGCTCCCACCCAGATAGGTACACCAGACGATCCGGTTTCCCTCGGCGGATAATTTTGCCACGAAGGCATCGACGCTTCCGCCGCTCTTCGTCCTGACGCCATTCGCCGGAAGATCGGTTGCGGTAGTCCAACCGGCGACAAGCGCGTTTCCGTAGGTGTCGAACGCCACTGCGGTCACTGTGGTGTCGGCCGAGCCGCCAAAGTAGGTACTGTAGTTCATCACCGGATCGATAATCAGGGGCCGGGAGGAATCGTAGTGGCCGAGCTTGAACCCTACCGTCCCATCGCTGTAGACGCAATAAGCCGCGGGTATACGCACGCGACCTTGCTCTTCCTGGTACGCATACGGGGGCGACTCCACGAATTCCTCGCCGGGCAAGCCAACCATCAGCGAGCCGTCGCTCCTGATTTTAGGGACACTCCGGGCCTCATACCGCAGCCGGATGAGATCGGGATCGGCGTCCGGTGCAACGTGATATTCCGATTTCAACGTTTGGCGATAGCGAGCGTACTGCGTCTCGATTCCAGGCCAGGTGCCGCGATAGTACAAGGTATCACCGGCCGAGCTAACGGTTGAGCTTAGGCCCGCTCCGACAAATGCCACTCGAATCCAGCTGGATGGTGTCACCAAGGTTACGTCCCGGTCCGCAAACTGCGCAACCACGTGTTCCGTCTGACTATAAAACTTCACGGACGCGCGCGACCCGCCGCGGTTCGTTATAAAGAAAGAATTGTCGCCAGACTGCTCGAACCCAGGTTCAAGCCAGGTGCCTGCGTTGCCTGCGTGTAATGTTCCCAGACTGATTAGAAGGACTGTTGAGGCAAAGAGCTGTTTCATTTGTGACCTCAACTGCTATATCGGCGAAGTCAGCCGGAAACTTTAGAGGATGTCAGGCAGCGAGGACCGCCCCCCAGGCGAAACGGCCTGCCCCACCAACGCAAACGCTGGACTTGCAAAGGTGGCGCGGGCGGTTTCGCCTGCGCTGTGTACGTCCACTACCGCAGACTGGCAGTCAAACGTTCCGCGGCGCCGAGACCTCCCACGCGCTGGATTAAGGGAACGTCGAAATCCTTCAACAATTCCTCATCCGAGCCCTGGAATCGAGCCTTATCCACACGCAGCTTTACTGGAATCGGCGCCACCGCTGCGGCGAACTCGCTCCACAAGCCGGCCTTTCCGATGCCGATTAATTCAATTGACCCGCTATCCTTCCGGTGTACGAAAGCCAGAGCGGTAAGAATATCCTGGACCCGGCAGGCGTCATCCGACTGGTTGTAGCCGAGAAAAATCTGCGAGGAGCGATCTCGCGGCGCGACTGCCGAGCCGGTCTGGAATGTATCGATCAGCAGCACCGGACGCTTCGCCTTCAGCAGTTCAGCGACGGCGGGTTCGCGGCGCGCAGCCTCCGCCCCCTCCGGATGAACGACAACTACGGGGACGCCATGGCCGTCGATCCAAACGCCGGGAACCCGGTCGGCCGCCGATCGCCGCGATAGCACGAGAGCCTCGCCATTCGGTTGACTGACAATATCCGACGGCCATTCGGCAGCCAGGGCCAGCTGCAGGCGCCGGCGCAACACATCGTGCGACGTGGTCTCGTCGAACTGCTTCTGCGAAGCCTTCCGCCATTGCGCGAAGATCTGCGGATAGGTGAGCGCGTTATCGGGCAGCTTGCGATTGGCGAGCGCCAGCATGTCCTGCAGCATCTCCACCTTCTCGTTGCGCTCGACAGTCTTCTTCGGATCGGTCACGTTGAGAACGTGCTGGCCGAAGAACTTATATACGGCCTCGCGGGCTGGTTTAGCGAAGTTGTGCGGCGCGTCGAAAATGACGGCGTCGATGTTCTCCGGCTTGCCGTAGAGCTCGTAGATCTTGCGGATCGCGGGAAACTCCTCGGTCATGGTGTTCCTGGTCCAATCTCCCGTGGCCGCGACCAGCAGCATCGGTTTGGGCGCCATCATCGCCGCGATCTCCATGTTGTTGGCATGGAGACGCATTCCCGGCGCATTTTCGCAGAGGTCCCCGCCGGCGTAGATGGCCGAGACCATGCTGACGGGAGCGTCGAAGGCGACACGGTCATCCACCGCCGCGAGGGTGAAGGTTTGCGTGCCGCCGCCGGACGCCCCGGCTACACCGATGCGCGCCGGATCCACATCGTCCAGGGAGGTCACGAAATCGAGAGCCCGGATGGCGTTCCAAAGCTGCATGCCGAACGGTCCGAAACCCCAAAGCTGCTCTGCGGGCGAACCGAATTTATGGGGAAGCTGGAGGGTATCGTTGTAGCCCACCATGTCCCAGAGGAATGCGACATAGCCCTGCCGCGCCAGATTCATGCCGAACTCCGGGCCCGAATCGAGCGGCTGGTTCTCCAGGCGGCCGTAGGTCCAGTGGCCGTGAGGGTTGAGGACGGCGGGATGCTTACCCGGACTGTTCTTGGGCCGGTAGAGATTGCCGCCCAGGTAGACGCCCGGCAGAGTTTCGAGCAGGACTTTTTCTATGGTGAAGCTCTGGCTCTCGACGCGGTCGAAGACCTGGGCGTGCAGCGGGGTCTTTTCGGGCATCGGGTCGAGGCCGGAGGCGAAAAGGATCTGGCGGCGGAGGTGCGCCTTGCGCTGCTCCCACTCGGCGCGGGTCTTATACTCCGGCATGGAGAAGTGGGTCTCGAGGCCGTCAATCTTCGTATTGCGGCTGTCCTGAGCAGGGACCTGGGCCAGCGCGGCCGTCGCCATCAGGATGAACATCAGTCTGAAAACGACGCGGCGAGGCATGGTTCTCAGTAGCCCTTCTGCTTGTCTACTACGTTGACCAGCGGCCGGCCATCGACAAACCGCCGAATATTCTCCTGGACCGTTCCAATCATTCGTACCTGATCCTGGTCCGACCGGCCGGCGATGTGCGGGGTCACGATGACGTTGTCGAACTTCCACAGCGCGTGTCCTTTGGGCAGCGGCTCGGGATCGGTTACATCGACGCCTGCCCCCGCCAGTTGACGCGAGTCCAGGGCCTTCACAAGGCCGGGCATCTCGTAGATACCGCCGCGACTCACCGCGATGAAGTAGGAGTTCTTCTTCATCAGCTCGAACTCGTGCATCCCGACCATCTTGTGGCTCTTCGCGGTATGCGGCGTCGAAATGAAGACGACGTCCGCCTGCGGGATCACATCGTCCAACTGGTCGGGCTTGACGATTTTCTCGAAATAAGGCTGGAACGGCTTGTCTTCGGGATCCACCCCGACCACCTTCATGCCGAACGCGTTAGCCCGGAGCGCGATCTGTGTTCCGATCCCGCCGCAGCCAATCACCACGGCGTTCTTGCCGCGCAGTTCGATCCCCTGGAAGGGCTGCCTCTCCCACTCCTCCTGCTGCTTCAGCGCTTCATAGTGATAGAGCCGTCGGGTCAACATCAGGAGCATGGCCATGGCGTGATCGGCAATCTCGGGTCCCTGCACCACTTTGTTATTGGTCAATATGATGTTGCTGTCACGCAGGTCGTTGCTGCCCGAGAGGAAAAGCGCATTTTCGACGCCCGCGCTCATGATGGCCACCCATTTCAGATTCTTGCCTGCGCGAACTTCGGCCGGCTTGATGTTGCCAACATAGGCGTCGGCGTCAACGATCTCGCTCATCACATTCTGGTCAGTGATCTGAACGATGCGCGCCTTGTCGGTGACGCTTTGGAGGGCCTGAATCAGCTTGGCGTCCCCGCGGACTACAATCTTTTTGGGCTTTTGATCACCGGTTTGGGCGCCAAGGGCGCAAACCATTATCAGTGCAATCGAAGGCAGTCGGTGCATGGAGTCTCCTTGTGTAAAGAGGCAATTGTATCGAAAATCAACATCGTTTCGGTAAGCCGGGTGCGAGCGCAGACTTGAGGCTGTCTTACAGTGTAAAATTAGTAGTTACTTCATGAGCAACAAGACGGCTCTGATCATCGGAGCGGGGCCAGCCGGGCTCACTGCGGCCTACGAACTTCTCCTGCGAACCGACGTTCGACCCATCGTTCTCGAAAAGAGCGAATACATGGGCGGAATCTCGCGTACGGTGAATTACAAAGGCAATCGCATCGACATCGGCGGGCATCGCTTTTTTTCGAAATCCGACCGGGTGATGAATTGGTGGATGGAGGTCATGCCGCTTGAAGCGCGCAACGGCAAGTCGACCGCCATTTCGTACCAGAACCAGACCCGGGATGTGACCGCGCCGGGGTCCGGCCCGTCGCCGGACAAGACCGACAAGGTGATGCTGATCCGGCACCGCAAGTCCCGCATTTACTTCCTGCGCCGGTTTTTCGACTATCCCATTAAGCTTAGCCAGGAGACTTTGGCAAAGCTGGGCTTGAAGCGAACCGTAAGGATCGGGTTCAGCTACATGCACGCGGTGATCAACCAGATCAAACCCGAGAAATCGCTCGAGGAGTTCCTGATCAACCGCTTCGGACGCGAACTCTACGGGTTGTTTTTCAAGTCTTACACGGAAAAGGTTTGGGGGGTGCCGTGCGATCAGATCAGCGCCGAGTGGGGCGCGCAGCGCATCAAGGGGCTCTCCATTACCAAGGCCATCACGCATTTCATGAAGTCCGCGTTGGGGAGAAAGAAGAGCGGCGACCTCGGACAAAAGGACACCGAGACGTCGCTGATCGAACAGTTCATGTATCCGAAGCTGGGGCCAGGACAGCTTTGGGAATATGTCGCTGAGACGGTGCAGAAAAAGGGTGGGTGTGTGATGACCGGCTGGAATGTCGCGCAGATTCATGCCGACGGCAACCAGATCAAAGCAGTGGAGGCCGTGCATCTGGAAAGCGGGGAGAGGCGCACGTTTGAAGCCGACTATTTCTTCTCCACGATGCCGATCAAGGAACTCATCCACTCGCTCGATGCGCCCGTTCCCGACAACGTCCGGCAGGTCAGCGACGGGTTGATGTATCGCGATTTCATTACCTGCGGCCTCCTGCTGAAGCGCTTGCAGGTCCGCGACGATTCAGCCGCTGGAGCGAAGCTGCTTACCGACAACTGGATCTATATTCAGGAACCCGACGTGCTGGTCGGGAGGATGCAGATCTTCAATAACTGGAGCCCTTATATGGTGGCCGATCCCAGCCTAGTCTGGGTAGGTCTGGAGTATTTCTGCTACGACACAGACGATCTCTGGAAGAAGTCCGACGAGGACATGATTGCGCTGGCGAAGGAAGAGGTGGAACGAATCGGCATCATTTCACGGGAGGACGTAGTGGACGCGACCGTGATTCGCATGCCGAAAACCTATCCGGCTTACTTCGGAACGTATGACCGGTTTCAGGAAATCCGCGATTACATAAACAAATTTGAGAACCTGTTCCTGGTCGGCCGCAACGGGATGCATAAATACAATAACCAGGACCATTCGATGCTCACGGCTATGACTGCGGTCGATAATATTGCCGCGGGAATTAAGGATAAGTCGAATCTCTGGGCGGTCAACACCGAGATGGAGTACCACGAAGAGAAGGACAAGTAGGCCGGAGAAGCATTAAACTGAGATTTCCGGGGTGGTGTTGACACTATCTCGATATGACGGATACGCAATTGCTGACGGTAGCCATCACGCTGCTCGCCATCTTCATCGCCATGCTGGTGAACAATCACCGGATGACGGATCTCAGGACCGATGTGGGTTTCCGCATTACCGACCTCGGCGCCCGCTTTGAACAGCGCTTCGACGAAATGGACAAGCGTTTCGAACTCCGCTTCGTCGAAATGGACAAGCGCTTCGAACAGCGCTTTGAGGCTATCGACAAACGCTTTGAGGAGGTCGACAAACGCTTTGAGGCCGTCGATCAGCGCTTCCTGGATATGAATCGGCACATTGACGATATGGGCAACATGCTCCGCGCCGAGATGCGCGCTGACCGCGCCGAGACCAACGCCAAACTCGATTCCATCCTGGCCTTCATGGCGAATATCGATCAGCGGGTCACGCGGCTCGAAGACCGGGCGCATTGAGAGTCTACGGCAACTAATTTTTTCTGTTGAGCACGGCTGTCCCGGAAGCGAGTCCCATCGACTTTCCAAGGTTAGTGGCGGACCAGGCGATTTCCAAGGTTATGTCGGAAACCAGGCGGAGTCGAACTTCGCCTTTGGCGCCGTCCTTTCCGGTCCAGGGGAAACGTCCTGCCGGTCCGGATAGCCTGCCTTCAAAACGAAAGTCGACATCCGGCGAGATACCGGCGTCGGCGACCTTGAACCGGGCGTGGTACTTCCCGCGGATCCACCCTTTCTCTTCCGTGATGACGGCTTCGATGAACTCGGGCGGGCACAGCGCTTTGTTCTGGTCATCGGTGGCAACCGGATGATAGGCCCATGAGCCGGTCCATTGCCCCGAAAGGTTCGCAATGGAGAGGGGTTCGCTTGGGGAGGGAGCGGACGCGGAGGGGAGGGCTGCCGGCAAAGAAATATCCGGAGCGGTCCCGGCCGCAAGCAACGGCGTGGGTGTCAAATTCGCCTGGTTGGCTGCCTTCTTTTCGGCGTCCCTGGCAGCGAGTTGCTTCTCGATCCGCTCCCGGTCTGTATTGGCCGCGAGCAGTTGTCCGCGCAGCGCCGCAAGTTCATCGTCCCGCTGCCGGCCACCAGCCGAGCTTGCCGGATTGGCTGTGGCGGGCGGAATAGCTGCCGGTATTTGCGGTCGGACCCGTGACCGGGGCGGAGTGGGGGCCTGGGCGCCTGGCGGCTGGCTGGCTGCGGCCGGCAGCGGATACACTGCCGGACTTGACGACGATTCGCGCGTGGCGAGCCAGATGATGAAACTGGCGCAAACCGCCGTGGCGGCAAGCCACACCAAGGCGCCGTTATTGCCGCGCGGGAACTGATCTGCCGGAGGCGATGCCTGGACGTAGAACGGAACCGGGCGCTCAACAGGCTGTGCCAGTTCCTGATCGTACCGGCGGCGACGCACGGGATCGGAAAGAATGCCGTAGAGATGATTGATGCGCTTCATCTGCGCTTCGGCGGATTCCTTGAGGACCGGGTCCGTCTGCAGATCCGGGTGCAAAAGGCGGGCTACGTTGCGATAGGCATCGCGGATCGTCTCTAGTGGCGCGTCAGGAGGAACGCCCAGTTCCTCGTAGAAAGTCATTCCATCCAGCCGCAAGGCTTTCGATCACGATTATATCAGCGGAGGGTACGGAAAGATACAGACTAGATTTCTGATTACCGGCATAGCGTTCGCAGATGGGCGGTATGATGCCGCCCGTGCCAGGCGTAAAGGCCCAAGGTGCGGTCAAGCGTCACGACGCCTAGTTCCGGATGGCGAAAGGTGCGGCTCCAATCCTCCGGTTTCAAGCTGCGCAAAAAGGCTACCCAACGCTGGTGCAGAGCGTCAAGGAGCGCCAGAGAGATCTCCGGTGGCGTAGTGGCAACGTCCGGCTGGATGGCCCATACCGCCTCGTCGTAGGGCTTGATCGTAGGCTCCGTCTCGGTCATGGCGAATTTGAACCGCAGATAGCTGTTCATATGGCTTTCCGGAACATGATGGATGACCTGCCGCGCAGTCCACCCGCCCGGGCGGTAAGGGGTATCGAGGCCGCCCGGAGGAAGTTGCTCATAGGCTTGCCGCATCTCGGCGGGGGCCTGTTCGATCTGCGCAATCAGGGCGGAGCGCTCGGCGTCAGTATAAGGCCCCTGGTAAGAGAACTTGCCGATCGGATATTGATCACTCTTCATTAAAGTTGAACACCTCGCCGCTGACCCGGAAGTTGATGTGTCCGCCGGTGAGCGTCTTGGCGTCGTTGCGGAAAAACACTGCTCCATCTGTAGATTCGCCGGGCTTCAGTTTGGTCAAAACCAGAACAATGGCGGACGCCTCTGCCGCAGCCTTGAGTTTCGCGGAAATGCCATAGGACAGGAAATTCTGCCGTCGAAGCTCGTAGCCATTGGTAAACTTCATGCGATCAAAACCGTAGAGCACGGATTCATATGCCAGGGTCAGCTTCACGACATCTTCGTGATCTCCACGGTCCATCAGCATTTTGACAATATTGTTTGCGGGCGTGGCTGCAACCGTCTGGTTCTCGCGGCGGATGTACGTGAAATCCTCGGGACGAACCGTGCAGGGCAGTTTTGAGCCATTGGAGACGGCCACCTGTAGCATCGAATAGCCCTTCAGATGCTGTGGCAGGTGCGCGAACATCACTGTGACCTCCGCACGGGTGAGCGTCTGATACTTCAGCCCGTTCTGTTCGAATTCGATAACCTGAGCGCAACCCGGGGCAATCCCAATCAGAGCCCCGATCGGAAATAATGCCCAAATGCGCCGGAGCAAGAACATATACACCATCTTACGAAAGTTAAACGGCCGTCAGCGAGGAGATGACGGAGTAAGTCCAGTATAAAGAAAGCATTAGCGAGATGTGATCTGACGAAACGGCGGTATCAACACTGGAGCCGCCAGAAAGTTTCTCTGTCTTTATATTTCCTTATTGCAGATGGTACGGTTTCAGGCTATAGTCTAGTCATTGGTCCCCCGGGGGGAATTCCAGGTTTGGGACTGCCAAAGACTGCCGTCGTTAAAAAAAGGGATGTGTGAATGTGTGGCATCGCTGGGTTTACGCATAGGGGCGTAACCGGACATCGCGATCTTATTATAAAGATAACAAACGGTTTAGTGCATCGGGGTCCAGACCAGCAGGGGGTCTTTGCGACGCCTCATGTCTGTCTGGGAGGGGTCCGCCTCAAGATTATCGATCTGGCCGCTGGCAATCAGCCGATAGTGACGGACGACGGCAATACGGCCATCGTTTTCAACGGCGAAATTTACAATCATCAGGCGCTGCGGGCAGAGCTGGAGTGCAAAGGACACAGGTTCCAAACCCACTGCGATACAGAGGTTGCGCTACGCGGATTCCTGGAGTGGGACACGGAGTGTTTTGACCGGTTGCGGGGCATGTTCGCTGTGGGGCTGTGGTCGGAGCGCGACAAGCGCCTGGTACTGGCGCGCGACCGGGTCGGCATCAAGCCTCTGTATTACTGCCGCACGGGACAGAATATCCTCTTCGGATCCGAACTGAAGGCCATCCTGGGGCATCCCGATGCTCCGAGAAATCTCGACCTCGCGGCGCTGCAGGATTATCTCTCGTTGAACTATGTTCCCGGCGAGAAGACGCTGATCGAGGGCATCGAGAAGCTGAGGCCCGGACATCTGCTCGAAAGCCGTCACGGGAAGGTCTGGATCCGTCCGTACTGGCAAATCCGATTTGCGCCGGACTTGTCGTTGGATCTGGAAAGCGCAAAATCCGAGCTCGATTCGCTCCTGCGGCAATCCGTGCGCGAACACATGGTTTCGGACGTTCCCCTGGGCATTTGGGCCAGCGGAGGGCTGGATTCATCCGCGGTCCTGCACTACGCCGCCGAAGCGTCTTCCCAACAGCTCAAAACATTTTCCATCGGCTTCGATTCGAGCTGCTGCGATGAGAGCCGCTATTTTCGTGAGATCGCCAGGATTTACGGCACCGAACACCACGAATTTCGTATGCCCACGGACCAGCGCATTCCGGATGCGGTGGAAGAACTGACGGAGTACTCGGATGAACCGGGCGCCGACGCCGGAGCGCTGCCGGTCTGGTTTCTCTCCAAGATGAGCCGCGGTCAGGTCACCGTTGCTCTGTCGGGCGACGGCGGGGATGAGTTGTTTGGTGGTTATCTGACGTATCGCGCAGACAGACTGGCACGACCGCTGCGTCGTTTGCCTGCTCTGCTTCGGAAGACTGCGTGTTCCGCGGCCAAGCACCTCATCCCCGTTTCGCAGCGCAAGATCGGGTTCGAATATAAGCTGAAGAGAATGCTGGAAGGCTCGCTCCTTCCACCCGACGAAGCTCATTTGTTCTGGAACGGCTCATTTTCGCGGGTTCAAAAACTCAGCCTGCTGCCCGGGCTGAACGGGTCCCATCTGGAACGGCTGTACGGGCAGCTTCCGGCAGCTTCCGAAGTGGGTTACCTGAACCGCTACATGCTGCTCGACCAGAGCTATTACCTTCCTGACAATATCCTGTATAAGGTCGACCGGATGAGTATGGCCCACTCACTCGAAGTCCGTCCGCCGCTGCTCGATCATCGAATCGTGGAGTTTGCGGCGAGACTGCCGGAACGCTTCAAGCTACGAGGATCGAACGGCAAGTATCTCCTGAAAGAAACTCTTCGTTCGAAACTGCCCGACTCGATTATCGACCGTCCGAAGTCGGGATTCGATATTCCGGCGCATGCCTGGTTTCGGGGAGTTCTGAAGCCCTTGCTTTATGAAACTCTCAGCCGTGAGGCCGTCAATGCTACGGGCATTTTCGACTTTGCTGCGACGGAACAGATGATACGCGATCATATGAGTGAACGGATCAATGCCGGATATCAATTATGGGGCCTCGTGACGCTATTTCTGTGGCTCAAAAGATGGCGCATCGAGATTCCAGCCGAGCCTCGGAAAGGGCTTACGAACACGCTCACCGCTACGATCTGATCGTTCTCCTTTTCGCGGCATTTACGTTTTCCACCTGCCTGATCAGCCCGCCTTCCCTGATGGATGACGTGGATGCGGTGCAGGCCCAGATTGCACGGACCATGTTGGATTCGGGCGATTGGGTGACGGCTCACCTGGACGGTATCGTCTACCTGGAAAAGGCGCCCCTCAAATACTGGCTGGTAGCGATCTGTTTCAAGATCTTCGGCGTACATGACTGGGCGGCACGGATTCCCATCGCGCTGTCAGTGGTGTTGCTGTGCCTGGTCACGGCGCGCTTCGCACGTTGGGCCATGGGCGAACTGGCAGGCCTTTACGCCGGCGTTATTCTTGCCACTTGCGTGGGGATCTTCCTGTTCACACGGGTGTTGCTCCCGGATGTGGTCTTGACGCTGACGATCACGGTGGCGATGTGGTCCTTTCTGAGGGCCCTGGACGACGAGGAACCGCGTCCGGCGCTTTGGGCCATGAGCATGTGGAGCGCGATGGCGGCAGGGATACTCGTGAAGGGTCTGATCGCGCTGGTGTTTCCAGCCGGTGCGGCGATGATTTATCTCGTCTGTACGGGGAAGTTTAAGAGACGCGAAGTGTGGCGCCGGCTGCGATTCGTGCCGGGGGTCTCGCTGTTCCTCGCCATCGCGGCGCCGTGGCATATTCTGGCCACGCTGCGCAACCCGCCCTATCTCGATTTCACGATGCACAGTGAAGCCGGAGCCTATCACGGGTTTTTCTGGTTCTATTTCATCAACGAGCAACTGCTGCGCTTCCTCAATAAGCGCTACCCGAGGGACTACAACACGGTGCCGCGCGCGCTGTTCTGGCTGTTTCATCTGTTGTGGCTGTTCCCCTGGAGCGTGTATTTCGGATCGCTGGTGAAGCTGCGATTTCGCGATGGAGACCGGGCGTCGTCGTCAAGGCTGCTGGCGTTGTGCTGGGCCGGACTGGTGTTGTGTTTTTTCAGCTTCTCGACGACGCAGGAGTATTATTCCATGCCGGCCTATCCGGCCATGGCGCTGCTGCTGGCGTCCGCAATGGTAGCGGAGGACCGGTGGCTGCTTCCCGCCACACGCGTTGCGGCAGGTGTAGCTGCTGCCGCAGCAGCGGTGATCGGCTTCGTGCTATGGAATGTCCGGTCGCTCCCGGCGCCCGGAGATATTTCGGTGGCGCTAACCTCCCATCCCGACGTCTACACGCTTTCGCTGGGCCACATGACGGACCTGACGTTCCCGGCGTTCGCCTATCTACGTCTGCCGCTGGCGATCGCCGGAGTAGCGACGCTAGTGGGGGCTGCCGGCGCGGGATTCCTGCCGTTCCGTCGCGCGGTGTGGGCGCTGGCCGTGATGATGGTGTTGTTTTTTCAGGCCGCGCGCGCAGCCCTGGTGGTCTTCGATCCGTACCTGAGTACACGGCCTTTGGCAGAGGCTCTCGATCGTGCTCCCGAAGGAGAGCTGATTGTGGACGATCAGTATTACGCATTCTCTTCCGTATTTTTCTACAGCAACCGGAAGGCGCTGTTGCTCAACGGGAGAGTGAATAACCTGGAATACGGCTCCTGCCGTCCGGGGGCGCCACAGGTGTTCATCCAAGATGCGGACCTTCCGGCTTTGTGGGATAGCCCCAAACGTTACTACCTGATAGCAGAGAATCCGCAGATTCCGCGCTTGACGAAGTTGCTGGGCGCCGGCGGGCTGCACGTGGTCAAAGAAACCGGAGGAAAGACGCTGTTCGCCAATCGATAGCGGCCAACTTACCTGGCTATCTTTTTCGGCCTTGGCCGGCTCGCCCGATCTTCGTTCAGCGCTCGCGCGAGCAGCGTTTTGATCACCGCTTGCCGGCTGATGTTGAGGCGCGCCGCCCGCTCGTCCAGTTCGCGCAACATGCCTTGAGTCAGATCGACATTCACGCGGCGAACCGGCCGGACCACCGTAAATTTATTGGTGAAGTGGGCGGACACGCCTTCCCCGCGAGACGCCCTTTCCGCTATCGTCGGCAGTGGGTGCAACCTTAGACATTCTTCAGATTGGCGAGGCCAGATCCAGAAACAGCAGGCGCTTCGGGACGGTCATAGTGCCTCCTTGGTTCACGTGGTCTCAGAATGGGGTTTCAGGCTGCTATCCCTGTACACCGGGATCGAGAGAATCAGTGAAAATCGTGCGATGGGGGGCTAGCAGCCCAGGGACGCAGCGGCTCGACCCGCATGGCCCGCACGTGGATCACGCTGTCGACATTCTGGATCACTCCTTCCACTAACAGGAACTGCTGATTGAGAATCGCCATCTTATACCGTTCGAAGACATCCGGCATCACTACGGCATTCGAAATACCAGTCTCGTCTTCCATGGTGAGGAATAAGATTCCCTTGGCCGTGCCCGGCCGCTGTCGCGTGATGACGCAACCGGCTACGCGCACGTGTCCTCCAGACGGAACCCGCGGCAGGAGCGATGCCGGCGTCACCCCGAGCTCATTCATCTCCGAGCGTCGAAAGGCCATCGGATGGCGGCCCAGATTGACACCCGTGCCGTGGTAATCCGCGGTGAGCCGCTCTTCGGCGGACATGTGGGCCAGCGGCGATTCCGGCGCTGTTTCCGGAACCGCCTGCAACAGCGGTCCCGCGGGACGCATGGCGCGTCCTCCTTTCCAGAGCGCATCCCGGCGATGCGCGGCCTGCAGCGGATTCAGCGCGCCGACCTCGGCCAGCGTGGTCATCTCGTCGCGGCGCAATGCGGGAACGCGTGCGGCGAGGTCGTCGATGCTCGTGAACGGTGCGCGGACTCGTTCGGCGAGGATCGCACGGCCGGCCTCTTCGCGAAGCCCGCGAACGTAGCGGAGCCCCAGGCGGACACAGAAGGCTTCGTCCAACCTTTCTATCGTGCAATCCCAGTCCGAAACTGCGATATCCACCGGCAGGATGCGCAGTCCATGTCTCTGCGCATCTTTGATGAGCACGGCGGGAGAATAAAACCCCATCGGCTGATTGTTCAACAACGCCGCCGTGAAGGCTGCCAGATAGTGCACCTTGAAATAGGCGCTGGCATACGCCAGTAACGCAAAGCTCGCCGCATGTGACTCCGGGAAGCCATAAAGCGCGAACGAGGTGATCGATTGTACGATCGACTCCTGCGCTTCGGGGCTGATGCCGTTGGCCGTCATGCCGGCGCGTAATCTCGCTTCGATCGATTTCATGCGCTGTTCGGAGCGCTTGAATCCCATAGCGCGGCGCAACTCCTCGGCCTCGCCGCCAGTGAAGTTCGCGACCACCATGGCCATGCGCAAGAGCTGCTCCTGGAACAGCGGGACTCCGAGCGTCCGCTCCAGCACCGGTTGCAGCGCGGGATGCAGATAGTCCACCTTCTCGCGACCCTGCCGCCGGTTCAGATACGGATGCACCATCTTGCCCACGATGGGACCCGGCCGGATGATGGCCACCTGTACCACTACGTCGTAAAAGCGCTCCGGTCGCATGCGCGGGAGTGACGCCATCTGGGCGCGGCTTTCCACCTGGAACAGACCGATGGTGTCGGCCCTTTGCAGCGTTTCATAAACCTGGTGGTCGTCCGAGGGGATGCGGCCCATATCGATCTCTTCGCCCCAGTGATCGCGGATCAGCCGCAAGCAGTCTTCGAGCGCTGCCATCATGCCAAGACCCAGCAAATCGACCTTGATGATGCCGAGATCGGCGCAGTCTTCCTTGTCCCACTGGACGACCACGCGGCCGGGCATGCTGGCGGGTTCGAGCGGGACTACCTGGTCGAGACGGCCCTGGCAGATGACCATGCCGCCGGAATGCTGGCCGAGGTGCCGGGGAAGATCCTGCAGTGCGACTACCAATTCCATAAATTTGCGGATACTTGGATGCGCGAGGTCGAGCCCGGCTTCGCGAAACTGCTTTTCGGGCTTATCGGACTGATCGTGCCAGCCCCAGCCGGGGACAAGCTTGGCAAGCGTATCCAGCGTGCCGACGTCAAAGCCCAGCACCTTGCCGGCTTCGCGTGCGGCCATACGTCCGCGATAGGTGATCACGTTGGCGGTCATGGCTGCGCCAAGCTGGCCGTAACGCGTGTACACGTGCTGGATCACGCGTTCCCGCTTGTCGCCGCTCGGGAGATCGAGATCGATATCTGGCCACTCGCCGCGCTCTTCGGAGAGAAAACGCTCGAACAGCAGGTCCATCCCGACCGGGTCGACAGCGGTGATGCCCAGCGAATAGCAAACCGCGCTGTTGGCCGCCGATCCGCGACCCTGCACCAGAATTCCCTCCTCGCGGCAAAACTGGACGATGTCCCAGACGATCAGGAAGTAGCCTGCGAGGTTGAGCTTTTCGATCAGGGCGAGTTCCCGTTCGACCTGCCGCCGGGCGCGGTCGTGATAGGGATGATAGCGGCGGCGCGCGCCTTCATCTGTGCGTTTGGCGAGAAACGAGTTCATCGTCTCGCCCGGAGGCACGGGATAGAGCGGGAACTCGTAGCCCAGATTGGAGAGCGAAAAGCCCAGCCGGGAGGAGACGCCCAGCGTATTGGCAATAGCTTCCGGTACATCGGCGAAGAGGCTCCCCATAGCTGCCGAAGATTTCACGTGCCGCTCGCCGTTGCGCGCCAGCAGACGTCCCGCTTCGGCCAGCGTTACCTTTTGGTGCAGACAGGTGAAGACGTCGAGCAACTCGCGTTGTTCCGGAGTGGCGTAGCAAGGGCCGTTGGTGGCGACCAGGGGGACGCGCATGCGGCGAGCCAGTTCGATCACGGCCTGGTTGCGGACTTCTTCGTCCCTCAGGTGATGGCGCTGAATCTCGGCATACACGTTTTCGCGCCCGAAAGTGTTCAGGATGCGGTCCATGGCCGGAACTGCGTCGCCCTTGTGCAGCGCGACAGCCAGCGGACCCTGCTCATCGCCGGTGAGACAGACCAGGCCGTCGGCATATTCGGCGATCTCCTCGGGAGTCGCGGCGGAGGGCTCATTCTTGGCGACGCGCAGCTTGGTCAGCGAGATCAGGCGGCAGAGATTCTGGTAGCCCTGGCGGTTACGGACCAGCAGTGGATAGCGACCTCCGTCGGTGCAGCTGACTTCGGCGCCGATATGAGCGACGACACCGGCCTTCTGCGCCGCCATGTGAAACCGCGGAGCTCCATAGACGCCGTCGAGATCGAGGAGGGCCATGGCATGCTGTTGTTGGGCGGAACATCCCGCCGCGTACTCTTCGGGTAGTGCAGCGCCCTGCAGGAAGCTGAAAGCGGACCGCGCATGGAGCTCGACATAGTGATCTACTTTCGCCATTTGTTCGCCGTACTCTACTTTTGCAGATCCGGCGGCGGATTTCAATGGTCTTGGCCTTTGGCCTGCCGTAGGGCAGACCATCGTTTTTTGTGGTCTGCCCGGCTGCGAAGCAGCCGTTTTTGCGGCTTGCCGTTATACGGAGTAGGCCTTTGGCCTGCGTCGACCTCTGCCATAGGCTGCCAGGCTAGCATGCAGGAGAAACGGTAGCTATATTCCCGCCGGTAGCCGCACGACGCTAGCTTTCCTTGCGTGCCACGCCAGTCGCACGCGCCGCTTCAGCTACCGCCTTCGCCACTAATGGCGCTACGCCGCGGTTGAAGACGGACGGCACAATATAGTCAGCATGTAACTCGTCCTCGGTGATCACCGAGGCGATCGCATGCGCAGCCGCCAGCTTCATTTCTTCATTGATGTCCGTCGCGCGGCAATCGATGGCGCCGCGAAAAATACCCGGGAAGCACAGCACATTATTGATCTGATTGGGATAATCGGACCGCCCGGTCGCCATCACCGCGACATAAGGCGCCGCATCGTCCGGCATGACTTCAGGGATGGGGTTGGCCAGCGCGAACACGATCGGGTCGCGATTCATTTTCTTCAACCACTCCGGCTGTACCAATCCGGCCGACGCCACGCCGAGAAACAGGTCCGCGCCCTCCAGCACGTCCTGCAGGCTACCTTGCACGCGATCGAAGTTGGTGTTCTCGGTATACCATTTTGTTTTGCCCGCGTCACCGCCGTCGCGGCCCCGATAAATCGCGCCCAGGCGGTCGACACCGATAATGTTGCACACGCCTGCATTCTTAAGGATCTTGGAGCAGGCCGTGCCCGCTGCGCCCACTCCGGCCACAACAACCTTAATATCGGCGATTTTTTTACCCACCACCTTCAGCGCATTGATCAGAGCGGCCAGGACCACCACAGCGGTTCCGTGTTGATCGTCGTGGAACACCGGAATGTCCAGCTCCTGCTTGAGCCGGTTTTCGATTTCAAAACACCGTGGCGCGGAAATGTCTTCGAGGTTAATGCCCGCCAAACCGGGAGCGATCGCTTTGACAGTGCGCACGATTTCGTTGGGATCTTTAGTGTCGAGACAGATGGGAAAAGCGTCGACGCCGCCGAATTCCTTAAACAGCATGCACTTGCCTTCCATGACGGGCATGGCGGCCGCGGGGCCGATGTCGCCCAAGCCCAGTACGGCCGTCCCGTCGGTGATGACGGCAATGCAGTTGCGCTTGATCGTGAGGTTGTAGACTTTGTCCCGATCCTCGTAAATAGCCATACACACGCGCGCGACACCCGGCGTGTAGGCCATCGAGAGATCGGTTCGGGTCGTGATGGGATGCTTGCTCTGAATTTCGATTTTGCCGCCGAGGTGCAGCAGAAAGGTGCGATCGGAAACGTTGATCAGCGTAACGTCCGGAACAGCCCGCACAGCGGCGGCAATCTGGTCCTCATGTTCAACGCTGGTAGCCGACACAGTAATATCGCGGACCGTCTGGGTGGGCGTCGAGTCGACGATGTCGACGGCTCCGATAATTCCGCCGACCGCGCCGATGGCCGCGGAAACCCGGCCCAGCATGCCCGGTTGCTTCTTCACGCGCACCCGAAGCGTGATGCTATAGACTTCACTTGGAGTGTTAGTCATGATACATTCACCCAACCTCTACTTTACGTCCAAACCACATCAGTGAGACACCCCAGGCCGCCACGGTAGCCACAATAAACACCGGCCCGAACTTCAACACGCCATTGCCGATGGCGAAAATCGCAAACATCTGAAAGGCCCCGGCAGGCCACATCACTCCGGAGGTGAAACGCCATCGGGTTTGCGGGACTGGCGCCATGACTGACTGCTGATGTCCGATCGCCAGCGCAGCCAGTCCGGCAGTGAAGCTCGCCGGTACTTCGAGCGGCGCAATCAGAATCAGCAGCACGATCATGAATGCCGCGTCCTTGGCCAACAGGATCCGCCAGCCCGGTAGCGGCAGCAGGCGATAACGTTGCGCTCCTGCGCCGTCAAGCCCGATCAGCACCTGCGCCGACGTGCTGAGCGTGACCACTACAATCATGGAGATAATCGGCAGCGCGTCCCGCTCCAGCACGCCACCGGTCATTCGATAGATGGTGGTGGCTACGGTTAAGAGAAGTCCCACATAAGGATCGAGCGTGGTCAGCATCTCGCGCCAGTGCAGGCGCATCAATTGGCCCGTAATGCCCGGCGGAGCGGGAACAAATCGCATCAGGTTGAACCGCGGAGCCCAGCGCTTGAAAACATATGAAACCGCGTGCGCCGCAAGGGCGGCGAGAGCGAGTTGATACGCCAGACGCCAGCCGATACGGAACAGAATGAACGCCCCGATCCAGAGGACGGGGCTGAGAAACAAACTGGCGACGCGGATCGCCAGCCAGTCATGCCGGCCAAGCGGCCACAACTTCCGGCGATCGGGGGGAACTTTTTCGAGCGGGTCCGATGACATCGGGAAGAAAAGTAGCGCGCCCAGGATTACGCCGAAGAATGCCGCACTTTCCGGCTGTTGGTAGGCGACCAGCAGGACGAGAAAGAAAAAATTCTGCCCTGTAATGGAATGGAAACTGCGAAGTTCGCGATAAGATGCGAGCCCGACGGCGCGCAGCACAGCTGCGGCCGGCGTCATTCGAGCGGTTATCCCAGCCAAGCCAGGTCTTCCGTTGCGGCCGACTCCACCAGGTCGAAATACAGTTCTTCCACGCCCCGCGGCAACTCTCCTGCCGGCGAATTCCACACGATGCGGCCTTGCCGGATCATGACGATCTGATCGGCGATGCGGTCGACCATCGAAAGGATGTGCGAGGTCAGCAGAACCGTGATGCCACGCTGGGCCACCGCGCGAAGCTGGACGCGAATGGCCTCCGACGTGACCGGGTCTATGCCTTCAAACGGCTCGTCCAGGAACAAGGCACGCGGATTGGGCAGCAATGCGGCGGCGAGCGCTGTCTTTTTCTTCATTCCGTAGGAGCATTCTCCAATGAACGTATCGCGTCCATGCTCCAGACGCAGGACGCGCAGCAGTTGATCGGTGCGCAGTACGGTATCCGCCTTCGAGATCCCGAAAACAGAGCCTGTGAGCTCCAGATGTTCGGCCACCGTCAGCGCGTCGAACAGCGCCAGATTCTCCGGCAGCACACCAACGATCGCGCGCAATTGCGGATCGCGGATATCGCACCCGCAGACCATCCCGCCGCCGGCGAAAGGCTCGAGGAGTCCTGTCAGCATTTTCACCATGGTGGATTTGCCCGCGCCGTTAGGCCCCAGAACAGCACAGATGGAGCCGCTGGGGATTTCAAAAGTGGCGGAGTCCACGGCGGTGAAATCGCCGAACCGGCAGGTGAGTTGGGATGCACTTATCAAGACCTGTTCATTTTCGCATCCTGCCCTAACGCGTGTCTGCAAAGCACTTCCACCTGGAATCCTCGGCGTACTTCGCCTCTTCGAAAAACTCTCAACCGGGATTCGGGGTACGGCAGCTACTCTCAAGCCGGACTTTAAGGAGTACTCGCCTGCCCGTCGGCTTGGGCATGAACGACCGACTTCTGATACTCCGTCAGGACCCGGAACACGTAGTTCTGTGTCTCGGGATACGGTGGGATGCCGTTGTATCGATCTACCGCGGCCGGGCCGGCGTTGTACGCGGCCACGGCCCGCGCGACCTGATCGTTCTGATTCTCGTACTTTACCAGCAAAGCCCGCAGATAAGCCGTCCCGGCCTCGACATTCTGCTTTGGATCATGCGGATCGGCATGCAACTCCTGAGCTGTTCCGGGCATCAACTGCATCAACCCGATGGCCCCCTTGGGCGAGATCGCGTCGGGCTGAAATCCCGATTCGGCATGCATGATGCTCCGAATCAGCGCCTCCGGCAGGTTGTTCCGTTTAGCCGACTCGGCTGCCAGTTGCTTCGGATCCAGATACGGAACCGGGAGCTTAACCGATCCCGCAGGCACGGGGACAGTTGCCTCAACTGCGGGAGCGGCAACTGCCGGCGCGGGAACGTACTCTTCCTGCTCGAACCCCGCAATCTGCGATGATGGCAACTCCGTAAACCCGGCGCCGGCGAAGAGCTTCACCTGGTCCCCATCGACCTCGTGACGATCCGCGTGAATCCGGAACCCGTTCGTCAAAATGGCGTTTTCCCCAGCTATTAATGGTGTCACGGCAAGAATCGCTGTCGCCAGGCGGCCGGTCACACGCCGTAAGATATTATGGAAGTTCCCAATCATGCCTGTTGAAACGTACACTTCAAGCTCAACTACCGCTACTCATGTGACGCATCTCGAATGCGCTCTGTGCAACAAAAAATTCGCGTCAGGTGAAATCCACAACCTCTGCGAATGCGGCGGCCCGCTGCTGGTCCGCTACGATCTCGCCAAAATCCGCCAGACCTGGGACAGGAAACAGCTGCTCACTGCGCCCAACACCATGTGGCGCTATACACCTGTCTTACCGATCACCGGGCCAAGCTCGATTATCTCATTAGGCGAGGGGATGACGCCGCTCATCAAAATCGCCCGTGCCGGGGCCAGGCTGGGCGCCTCCAACCTGTTACTCAAAGACGAAGGTCTCAACCCGACAGGATCGTTCAAGGCCCGCGGACTCTCCTGTGCAGTTTCCATGTGCCACCAGCTCGGTGTCAAAAAAATCGCCATTCCGTCCGCCGGAAACGCGGCCAGCGCCCTCTCGGCCTATGCCGCGGCCGCCGGTATCGAGGCCCACGTTTTCATGCCGCGCGACGTGCCCCAGTCGAACTTCATCGAGTGCAAGGCGTATGGCGCTCGCGTGACCCTAGTTGATGGTCTGATCAGCGACTGCGCCAGGATCGTCAGCTCCCGCAAGGATGCCGAGGGCTGGTTTGACGTCAGCACGTTGAAGGAGCCTTACCGCATCGAAGGCAAGAAGACCATGGGCTATGAAGTAGTGGAACAACTCGGCTGGCGAGTTCCGGATGCCATCTTCTACCCCACCGGCGGCGGTGTGGGGCTGATTGGCATGTGGAAGGCTTTCGACGAGATGGAGCAACTCGGCTGGATCGGTTCCAAACGCCCCAAGATGATCGCGGTGCAGGCTGAGGGCTGCGCTCCAATGGTGAGGGCTTTCGAGCGCCACCAGCAGCGCAGTGAGTTCTGGCAGAATGCAAGCACCGTTGCCGCCGGACTCCGCGTGCCCAAGCCGCTGGGGGATTTCCTGATCCTCGATGCCGTGCGGAAAAGTGGCGGAGCGGCGATCGCGGTCTCCGATGAGGAGCTGATCGACGCCGGAATCCGGCTGGCCGAAGACGAAGGCATCTTCGTCGCTCCGGAAGGCGCCGCGTGCATGCCTGCTCTCGAAAAGCTGCTGCAGTCCGGTCTGCTCAAGCCCGAAGACGAGATCGTCATCTACAATACCGGTTCAGGACTGAAGTACCTCGACGCCTATGCGATTCGCTTTCCCCGCTAAAGAAGTAGCAGTATTCGGTAGACCGGTTGCTCACGGGGCAACAAAGCACTTACCGAGCCGTGACCGTTAGGGAGCGGTTGGCTAACCGAGTTTTGACAACTACCTCTTCTGTTTCACAATTGCGTGAGATGGACTGCGATATCATCACGGTCGAGTCTCATTTCCTTATGAAGTCCTTCAAAATCAGTGCCAAAGCTGCAGTTTCGTGGATGCTTTCGGCCGCTCTGGTGATCGCCCAAACGCCGGCTCCGCCTCCGCAGCCGGGCTCTGAACAACCTATCGTCCGCGTCACGACCCGACTGATTCAGCTCAATGTCGTAGCGCAGGATCGTCATGGCAATCCTGTCACGGATCTGACCAGAGACGATTTTGCCCTGAAAGATGCAGGCAAAGAACAGAAAATCGCCGTGTTCTCGATGGAACGGTCGGATGCAGTGGCCGCACCGCCGGCCGGCGGCCATGTGGTAGCCGGTCAAACTCTCCCGCCCAACACCTTCACCAATCGCGTCGAACGAAAAACCGGGGCGGTAACCGTCATTCTTTTCGACATGTTGAACACGAAAATTGCGGATTACATTCGCGCCAAGGCGCAACTGGTGAAGTACATCAAGCAAATGTCGCCTGACGACCAGGTGGCCCTTTACGTACTGGGCCGCGACCTGAAACTGGTGCACGATTTCAGCAAAAGTCCGGACGCGCTGATCAAATCCGTCAGCGGAGACAAGGTGAACGCAATCAACACCGTGGCTGAGGACGCCGATCCGGCTGATTCGGATACCGGTAGCGACAACCTGGACGCTGCCATCGACCGCGCCAACCAGATGCTGTCTGACTACCTGAACACCATGCGGGCACAGCAGACCCTCGAATCGCTACAGTTGATTGCACAGCACGTCTCGCACATTCCGGGCCGCAAGAACCTGGTGTGGATATCGGGCGGATTCCCGTTCTCCATGAACCAGGACACGATGAATATCGACAATCCGCGCGACAGCCGCGATTTTAACGAAGAGACGCAAAAGATGGCGCGCTTCATGAATGACGCCAATATGGCGATCTACGCTATCGATGCGCGCGGGCTCTTCCAGACGGCCATTCCGGACGCTTCCTCGCGCGGCAACACCAAAGCCAACCGCCCTCCTCCTCCTCAAAAGGTCGATCACCAGTACGAAACTTTCGATATCGTGGCTGAGCGCACCGGAGGCAAAGCCTTCCACAACACCAACGACATTACCGGCGCAATCAAAAAGGCTGTGGAAGACGCCAAGGTTACCTACACCATCGGCTTCTATCCCGAGGACGCCAAGTGGGATGGTCAGTTCCATCAGCTCAAGCTGCAGTGCAAACGCTCGGGCGTCAACATCCGCTATCGTCCGGGATATTTTGCCAGCAGCGTTCCGCCCGCGCAGACCACGCGGCGCTACAACACGGTCCAGCAGGCGATCCAGGCCAATACGAATCTGAACGAAGTCGGGTTCACGGTGCAACTGATGCCGAAAGAGAGTGAGGTAGCTGCCAAGGTGGTGATCGACCCCGCCAATCTCACGTTAACCGAGCAGGACGGCAAGTGGGTCGGCGCGGTGCAGTTCCTCGCCCTTGGGGGCAACGCGGAGAAGGGGCAATTCGACGCCGAAAAGGTCACCATCGCCAACATCAAGTTCTCGCCTGAGGTTCATGCGGCAGTGCTGAAGGACGGGCTCACCATCACTCACACTTTCCACGTGAAGCCGGACACGGACCAATTCCGCTTTGCCGTCGAGGATGTGCCTACGGGGGCTATCGGATCGCTGGTACTGACTACCCGGCGTGCCGTGTCAGCGCCACCGAGCGGTTCTCCGCGCGTGCCGGACGCGAAGTAGGGAGGACTGGCCCTTCAACGGGCAGCCTGGCGGACACAAACAACTTGTGGCCTGCCTTACGGTCGGGCGCGGACGACCACTAGCGTGCAGTTATAGACCTGGCGGAAGACATCGCCGGCACTGTCGGCAGCCCACGCTTCCAGATCCATGTCGCGATCGCCGCGCAATTCGAGCAAGACTTCCCCGGGCCGGACGATGCAGTTAACGTCCTTCACGCGCTGCTCCTGGCTGCGGTCGAGACTGTCGGCGAGGCGCAGGACAGGCACCAGGTACTGCACAGCGCGCTTGCCTTCCAGATCGAGGCCCTGCCAGTTCGGATGCAATTCGTTGGGCGCGGATTTGCGATGGTAGCGGCAGAGATTGGCGATCAGCTCCCGTTCGCGCGCATTGAAACCGGGCAGATCGGAATTCGCCACTAGATAGTAAGAGTGCTTGTGGTGCCTGTTGTCGCTGACATAGTGACCGATATCGTGCAGGTAGGCGGCGGCTTCCAGCAGCCGGCCGTAGAGCGGGGAGAGTTCGTGCAGCGAGTGCAGCGCGGTAAAGAGAGTGTTAGCCAGACGGGCAACCTTACGCGCGTGCTTGATAGGAACGCCGTAGTGCTCGGTCATCTTTTCGACCGTGGTCCGCTGCTCGAACGGGAGTTCGGTGAGATTGAAGCCCGCTCCGCGCGCCGCGAGATCCGTGATGATTCCTTCGCGAACTCCGGCCGCCGAGTGGTAAAGAGCCGGCAGATGCAGGTCTTCGAGGATACGCAGCAGCACCGCGACTCCCGGGATGATGATCTCGGCGCGGCGCGGGCCAATACCGACGATCCTGCGGCGCTCTTCGAGGCTGCGGCTGGTGAGATCTTTATATAGTTTGCGGAGTTGCAGCGCAGAGGCTCGACGGCGGTCGGCTTCGTCGCGGTGGACGCGCGGGATGCGATTGATGGCACTCACGGCGGCTGAGGCACTGGCCGAAGTGGCGATGACACGGTCGATGGAGCGTAACCCGATCTTGCGCACGGCGGGGGCGATGCGCTCTTCGATGTAGCTTTCGAGGCGCCGCAGATCGGAAATGCGAGGGGGGTCGGTGCGCAGGAAGATTTCGCAAAGGCGCAGCGCGCCGAGCTGCTTGGACACCGCGAATTCGATGCGGCGGTCCTGGCTCAGGATGAGTTCGGCGCTGCCGCCACCGACGTCGATCATCAAGACGCGCTTACCGGGTTGTGGCCAAAGGTTCTGCACACCCAGGTGGATGAGGCGGGCTTCCTCCTGGCCGGAGATGGTCTCAACAGGCGAGCCGACGGCGTCGGAGGCGCGTTTGAGGAAGTCCTGCTGGTTACTGGCGTCGCGAATGGCGGCGGTGGCGACGACGCGGATACCGAGCACATTGAGTTTCTGGTATGTCTGGGCCATGCGCGAGAGCACGGAGCAGACCAGGTCGATGGCTTCCTGGCTGACGCGGCCGGTGCGGAAAACGCTTTGTCCTAGGCGAGTGACCTCCCGCTCGGAGGTGAGAGACCGAATCGTGGAGCCGGGTTCCGCGTCCGCCGCGAGCATGCGAACGGAATTACTTCCGATGTCGATAGCCGCGTAGCGAGGCATTAAAGGCTATGATACGTGGACGCGCGATGGGGACCTGCGGGAAAACGTTCACCGCCGGAATTTTAGACCTGCAAGAATTCGGCAGAACAAGCCGTGGGGATGAACCCGAGATGAACCTTGCGAGCCCTTCTTCCGGAGGTGGCGTCGTCGTTTATGCTTCGCCTCGTCTGGACGTCGGATCTTCCGCAGCCCCTGCTCCCGAGGATGGCGCGAGTCACGATACGACGGAGTCTATTTCGCGGTGCGGGCGACTGCTGCGCGCCAGCCGTCGAACAGATCGCTGCGCTGGGACTCCGGCATGGCGGGCTCGAAGACACGATCGGCGCGCCAGAAGCTCTGCAGTTCCTCGTAGCCGGACCAGAAGCCGGTGGCGAGGCCCGCGAGATAGGCTGCGCCGAGGGCCGTGGTTTCAATGTCCGCCGGGCGGACGATACGGCGTCCCAGAATGTCGGCTTGAAACTGCATGAGGAAGTTGTTGGCTGAGGCGCCTCCGTCGACACGCAGTTCTTCGAGCGGGGCGCCGGCGTCCGCTTCCATGGCGTCGATCAACTCGCGAGTCTGGTAGGCAATGCTTTCGAGGGCGGCGCGGACGAGGTGGGCACGGCCAGTGTCACGCGTCATGCCGCAGATGAGACCGCGGGCAGTCCCTTGCCAGTGAGGGGCGCCGAGTCCGGTAAACGCGGGGACGAAATAGACTCCTCCGTTGCCTTCGAGCGACGCGGCGATGGGCTCGGACTCAGCGGCGCTGGGGATGATGCCGAGTTGATCGCGCAGCCACTGGATGGCCGCGCCGGCGATAAACACGCTGCCCTCGACGGCGTATGCCGGGTTTTTGTCGATGGCGGCGGCGCGGGTCCCGAGCAGGCGGTGAGCGGATTTCGGCGCGTGCGAGCCGGCGTGGATGAGGGCGAAGCAGCCGGTGCCGTAAGTATTCTTGGCGAGGCCGGCACGGAAACAGGCCTGTCCGGCGAGGGCAGCCTGCTGGTCACCGGCAATCCCTGCGACAGGGATCGGGCGGCCAAGAATGTCGGGTGCGGTTTCAGCGGCGACACCGCTCGAAGGCACGATCTCAGGCAGCATCGCGCGCGGAATGTCGAAGATGCGGAGAAGTCCGTCGTCCCACTCACCCGTCGCGAGGTCCATCAGCATCGTGCGGGAGGCGTTGGTGACATCGGTCGCGTGGCGCGCGCCGTGGGTGAGATTCCACAGCAGCCAGGTGTCGATGTTGCCGAAGGCCAGGTCGCCATTTGCGGCGCGTGCGCGGGCGCCGCGTACGTGCTCGAGGATCCAGGCGATTTTGCTGGCCGAGAAATAGGCGTCGATCACCAGGCCGGTTTTGGACTCGATGTAGGGGGCGTCGCTCGAACGGGCGAGTTCCGCGCAACGGCTGGCGGTGCGGCGGCATTGCCAGACGATCGCGGGGCCGATCGGGATTCCGGTAGCTCGATCCCATACGACGACGGTTTCGCGCTGATTCGTGATGCCGATGGAATCGATTCCGGAAGCGGAGATCCCGGCTTGTGCCATGGCGGATTTGGTAACCGCAAGTTGCGACGAAAAGATCTCCTGGGCATCCTGCTCAACCCAACCGGGTTGGGGGTAGCGGCAATGAATCGGGACGGATTCGAGGGCGACGCAGCCCCCGGAGCGGTCGTAGAGCGCGGCACGGGCGCTCGAGGTTCCTTCATCGAGAGAGAGCACAAAAGGCATAGCCGCCATTATAATGATGGATATGTTCTTTCGCCGTGAGCACGCTAAGAAAATGACCTTCGACGACTACCTGAACCAGGCCCGCGCCGCCGGTTTTACAGTCGAAGGGATGGGTGGGGGCCGTGTGCGGATCAGCCGCGATGGTGCCGCGGCCGTCGTTGAGAGTACACCGGAAGGTCTTCCGCGGTTCACGGAACGTGCGGGGGTGATGATCGGCCAGGAGATTGCCAGCCTGGTAGATGGCGGTTACCAGAAGTTTATGGCCGCGCCGTCTGGTAAGCGGCGTCCGGCACTCGCGCCGGACCTGAGTTTGATCCACGACTTCCAGGAAGATTTGCGCGAGGCGCTGGGCCTGACCAGCTTGTACAACGAATCGCTTGGCACAGTTTCTAACCAGTACCTGTACGATCGGGTTGTGGACCGGGACCGGGGTGTTCCGGCACGGCCGTGGGAAGAAGTATAGCCGCTGTCCGGCGCGACCAGCGCCCCGCAAGCCACAAACGCAGTTTGCGAAAGTGAAATCCGACGCTGACAATAGAGGCAAAAAACAGTTGCCAAAGGATGGCGCCGGAGCCTGGGTCGGCATAGGCCTTCGCCGGTAGCGCGATCACACCAAACGCCAGAATGAGACCGGCTCCCAGTTCAAAGAACGCAACGGCCAGCCGGACTCTCCACAAACTGCGGTGAAACTTCGCTCGCGGCGGCAAAGGCGCAAGTTTGAGACACAGTGGACCGCGGCCTGCCCCGCGGTTGGCGGCTGATAGACGACGCTGGTAAGTAAACATGAGTTCTGTAGCTCCCGCTACTTTGTTAATCGGCGATGTCCCATTGGAACTTTAGGGAAAATCCCACATAAATATTTTTCGATAGTACTAATGTTCCGGGGCATGGCCGCCGATTACTTAAGTGAGTGGAGTAGATGCCTTGCTAAAAACACAAAACCTCATAATTAGCTTTGCTTTTTGTTTGCCGGCGTTCGCCGGCGTAAGCCCGATTGGGATGGCGACCTCGGCAGGTGATATCGAAGTCGGCCAGGTCCGGATGCCGGGGCCGGCCACGTTATATGATGGGGCCGTCGTAGAAACGGGGAATTCGCCGGCACAAGTAAGCTTGAGAAACGGCACCATCATCCGTCTGGGCGGCGGAGCCCGGGCGACGATTCACGCCAATTCAATCATGCTGGAGCAAGGAGTGGGTCAGGTCGATGCACCTGGGGATTACCTGATTCAGGCACGTTCAGTTACGTTCATCCCGAGTTCACACCCGGCCCGGGCTCGCGTGCAAGTAACGGGGGATGGAAGTCTTCAGGTGGTGGCGCTCCTGGGGTCATTCGACGTTCACCGGCTAGGAGTGGCATCTGTGGGCAAGGTAGCGGCGGGCACTTCGCTCAGATTTGCACCCGATTCCGGGGAAGCGGGCGCGACGGCACCATCGCAATTCAAAGGTTGCCTCGCCAAGTCCCAGAAGGGCTATCTCCTACAAGAAGAGGGTTCTAAGACCGTAATAGCGCTGGCGGGTGGCTCCATAAGCGCAAAAGCAGGGGATCGGGTAACGGTGGTCGGCAAACCCGACTCGACCGCAGCACGCGTTGCCGGTACCAGTGAAGTAGTTCAGGTACTTCGCCTCACCGTCGACGGTCATGGGTGCTCGGCGAAGGCAGTGCTTGCCGCGTCTGCCGGTGTCGGAGCCGCGGCCGGAGCCGCTGCCGGAGCCGCATCGGCAGGAATGAGCGCGGCAACGATAGCCGCGATCGGAGTCGGTGTGGCGGGCGCGGCTGTGATTCCCACCATCGCGCTCACCAGTGGTTCGAGTTCGTCCTCCAGCAGCATCAGTTCTTCATCACGTTGACCCCCCACGGGGTAGGCCGCTATCTATGGTCGTGGAAGTCAACGGCTGTCGACACAGCTGCGGAGTTTCCGAATCGCGAGGAGCCTCAGAACTCCTGATTTCAACCGTAATGCTGGGAATGCATTGAGTTGGTCCCGGTTTACCTCGGATTAATCCGGCGTTAATCCCAATACTCGTCACTTAACGATCCGGATGGCGGCGCAAATATCGATCAAGGGCGAGCGTTTGTAGCCGTGGCGCAGGGGGAATTTGCTCATTTTCCGTTTGACTCCGCGCACATTGCGCCGATTGCGGCTGGAAGCGGCGGGTTCGTCGAGGATTTCCTCCAGCACCGCCTTATGGAACTTGTTCCGGTCCTGAGGGGGAAATAGCGCCGAAGGTGGCCATCTTGCGACGGACAACGCGGACGGCGTGGAGAAAAGATAACCGGTCCGGGTCTTCTCCGCTCTCCAGGGCAGCTTCGTGCATCAGTCCGCGAACGGCGAAATGCGCCATCAACAAACCGTAGAATTCCTGCCGGACCAGATCCGGTGTCTTACTGCGGAGGACAATACGCGCGCCTCGCAGATGAGTCTTGAGTTCGTCGAATGCGGTTTCGATCTCCCAACGGTCGTGATAGAGCGCCGCTAGTTCAGTGGCGGGTGCCCGCTCGTGGTCGACGATCGTGGTGGCCAGTCGATACAACGGCTCTGCCCCTTCGATTCCTTCCAGTCGGTATTCGATCACCCGCACCACGACTCCGTTGTGTCCGCGCCGCTGGTCCTGCTGCGACCGATAGATGCGGCTCAGATACGATCCGTCCGGCAGGCGCTTTTCGCACGGCAACAGGATGTTTTTCCTGACACGCCACAGCAGGTCTGCGCCTGTAGCCAAAGCCTCCTTCCACATTTCGAACCCGAAAAAGTTGCGGTCCGCCAGACACAACATAACCTTGCCGAGACTGGGCAATACGATCTTTGCCAGCGCCACCTCGCTGCTGGCATAATCCGCCATTCGGCTGCCAAATAAGACATGGGTACCGTTTTCAACTAATGACACGAAGCGGATTTGCGGATACGCGCTCTTGCCCTGCTTCGCTCCCGGTCGGCCGAAAGCTTCGTCATTGCCCTTCTCATCGGCGACATCCAGCGTGCTGCCGTCGAGGCTCACCAGACGCCATCCGCGATACCATGCGCCCTTCGTCGCCGCTACCGCAATCGGCTTTACTACCTCGTCGTGAAGTTGCCGTATCGGCTCCCATCCCAGCCTCGTTCGCGCCTGCGAAATGCCTGAGTGGCCGGCCACGTGGATACTTGCCGACGGCCCCGCCAGCCACTGGATTCCCTCCAGCAGGCACCGCAACACCTCTCGATACGACGACTGCATATACAACGCCAACGCAATTACGTAGTAAACGGTCACGTGGGCCGGAAGGTCGCGCTGGCGCGTGCTCTCCTTCTCCGTCGTCGCCAGCGCCGCGTGAATCCTACCCAAAGGGAAGGTCTTCGCCACCACCCCCAAGCTGATGTAGTCCGTTATCCGGCTTCCGGCGGGCAACGTGGCAACGGTTCGCGACATTCTCCCTGCCTCCTGTTCTAGAACAGAATAACATGAAAATGTTACTTAAGTGACGAGTATTGGCGTTAATCCAGGGTTAATCCAAGGGTTAATCCGCGCTAATCCCCGCTATCTCTGCCTGGAGAAGCCCCAAGTACGAGTACCAGGGATGAACACGGATTCACCTGAGGTAACGCATGAAATGAACTGGAAAAAAGCGCCCGGTGCCGTCTGCGAGCCGCCATGAGTCCCTCCAGTCAAAAAAGCGGGGGATCATCTCATATCGACAGGTCAGCCGAGTTTCTTCGAGATGAGGTGCTCTGAGACTGGGGCCTGGTCCAGCCGGCGCGCTTTCCTCTGATCGATTCGTGCCCGGAATTTCTCAAATTTCCGCGAATCATGTCGATAAGTCTTATGTGGAGCAAGGATCAGATCGGCTTTACAGCAACGCCGAAAAACTTATGGATCAGGCCCTCTTCATGGGGCCGGCAGCAAACGTTACGGTTCTGGAACTTCCGGAGGGCGGCTACTATCTTATCCCCGGAGCCGGACAGGACTTAGCTGCCATGCAGGTCGAACATGGCGCCATCGCGGGGTGGCAGGTTAGCCGGTCGGCGTCGAGCGTTCTCGTAAGCGGTCGAGCAGGAGATCGCTCTTGTCTGCTCAAACGGGAGGTGTCCGGAACGGCCATTATCGGGGCACTACGGGATGCTCCCGCCTACCTCCTGGTCTGATGCGGGCGGTTCTAAAGCACCGGCTGATTCGGGCCTTTCCGGCAGGGGATGCTCCGGCATGAGAACGTCTGGCGCCTCGGGAGCCGGAATCGGGGGAGGCACTGATGCCGCGGAAAGATTTGACCCGGCAGGGTCCATAGCGCCAAGATCTGATTCAGCAACCCATTGGAGTTGGCGGACGAAACTCGGGTAGCTTGCCAATGCGGTCCCGTATAGCAGATGGGAAACCGTGATCAGCCGGTCCGGCAGATAGATCTGCACGAGCGGATTCAGACCGTGGAGCACGATCCCGAAGCAAAACCAGTTCAGCGCCAGTCCGGCGGCAATGCCTACAAAAACAAGCATCCAGCCACCCTTTCTGTCTCGACCTGCCAGGGCAAAGAGAATTCCTGCGGCGGAATATATCGCGAACGCTCCGGCTAATCCCGACCAGGTGGGAACTATAAAGCCTGCCCGGTAGGCGCGTTCCCCGTAGAAGGTGGTCGCCAATAAGTTCGGGATGGTCCAGGGAGATCGGCGCTGGATCACCTCGCCCAACAACCACCATCCGATCATCAAGAGAGATCCCAGGCATCCCGCTTGTAAACCGGCCAAAGTCAGTCCCAGTTCGCGATGTCCCGACGAAGGCTCCAAGAACTCAGACTACCGTTTCAGATGCCCAAAAGCAAAGGATAACGTTGAAGCCCTCACGTTGGACGTGAGATACGGACAGTCAGTCGAAGGTGACCGGAACTTTCGGCGAATCTAAGGTTTATCATTAAGTATGCGTAAAGCCGCTCTGGCTGTGCTCCTGGCCACTGCCGGATCCGCGCTCTGTTCAGAGCCGGCCGATTTTTTCGAGACCCGCGTCCGCCCGGTGTTGGCGAGGAACTGCTACACCTGCCACACGGACGCTAAGATGGGGGGACTTCAGCTCGATACGCGTGAGCACGCTCTCAAAGGGGGCAAGTCCGGAGCAGTCATCGTTCCAGGCGACCCGTCTATGAGCCGTCTCGTGCAGGCAATTTCTTATACCGACGCCAAGTTGAAGATGCCGCCATCCGGCAAGCTTCCGGACGCCGATGTCGAGGCACTCACCACCTGGATCAAAGACGGCGCCGTCTGGCCCGCTGCCGGAAAGACGATTAGTCAGCCGCTTCCGTCGCAGTACACGATCACGAAAGAGCAGAGGTCCTTCTGGGCCTTCCAGCCAGTTGCCGATCCGGCGCCTCCCGCAACCAGAAATGCGAAATGGGCGCAATCGGATATCGACCGCTTCATCCTGGCGAAATTAGAAGCGAAAAACCTCAAACCAGCAGTTCCCGCCGACCGCCGCACGCTGATTCGCCGTGCCTATTTCG
>CAVVFX010000005.1:0-55874 GCA_963747535.1 Terriglobia bacterium | reverse complement strand
CAAGCCGACTTGAACGAAGCCTGACGGCAGACGTTGCGCGTGCGTGACTGAGGGATGCGTTCGGCGATTGGTAGCGGTAGTGTCGGGTCACAAGGAGGTCCTTGTGACCCAGCTAAGAAAAATAACGCTCGAGGAACTCGTGCGTCGTAATTACACTGAATCTACCACGCGCGCGTACATCCACACCATCGAGGATTACGCGCTCTATTTCAACCGTCGGCCAGATCAACTCGGTCCCGAGCACATTCGCGAGTATGTGGCCCATCTGTTCCGAGATCTCAAACTCGCCGATAACACCGTGAACCAGCGCGTCGGCGCTCTTCGATTCTTCTACATCAAGACGCTCAAGAAATCCTGGAACATCGAAGAGACGCCCTACCCTAAGAAGCGCTTCCATCTGCCGGTGATTCTTAGCCAGGACGAAGTCGCTCACCTAATTGAGTCCGCGGATACGCCGTTTCACCGCACGATCCTGATGACGTTGTACGGCACCGGAGTGCGGCGAGCCGAATTGGCACATCTCAAGGTATCGGACGTCGACAGCCAGCGCATGGTGATCCATGTTCAAGGAGGCAAGGGACGCAAAGATCGGGACATCATGCTCAGCCCGAACCTGCTGGAGAATCTGCGAGAACATTATCGGAGCCTGCCCCGCAAACCAGCCGTCTGGTTGTTTCCCGGAGGTAGATGGCACACCGCCGATGACCCTATCGACCCCAAGGTGGCCTGGCAGGCCTGTCGCGAGGCGGCCAAAACGCGCTGGCATCCAGAAACCTATGCACCCGCATACCCTGCCCGGACCACCGGCTACAAGCCGACTTGAACGAAGCCTACGGCAGACGCTGCGCGTGCGTGACTGAGGGATGCGTTCGGCGATTGGTGGCTATACAAATTAGTTCGTATGAACTCGTGCAGTCGTAATTACACTGATTCAGCCACCCGCGCGTACATCACACCATCGAGGTTACGCGCTCTAATTCAACCGTCGGCCAGATCAACTCGGTCCCTAGCACATTCGCGAGTATGTGGCCCATCTGTTCCGAGATCTCAAACCCGCCGATAATACCGTGACCCAGCGCGTCACCGCTCTTCGCTTCATCTACATCAAGACGCTCTAGAAATCCTGGAACATCGAATAGACGCCCTACCCTAAGAAGCGCTTCCATCTGCCGCTGTTCTTAACGAGGACGAAGTCGCTCACCTATTGAGTCCGCGGATACGCCGTTTCACCGCACGATCCTGTCGTTGTATGGCACCGGAGTCGGCGACCGATTGGCACATCTCAAGGTATCGGACGTCGCCAGCCAGCGCATGGTGATCCGTGTTCAAGGAGGCAAGGGACGCAAAGATCGGGACTTCGTGCACAGCCCGAACCTGCTGAAGTATCTGCGAGAACATTTCGGAGCCTGCCCGCAAACCAGCCGTCTGGTTGTTTCCCGGAGGTAGATGGCACACCGCCGTTGACCCTATCGACCACAAGGTGGCGTGGCAGGCCAGTCGCGAGGCGGCCAAACGCGATGGCATCCAGAAACCATGCACCCAGAGGGGGTGAATAGGCATACCCTGCGGCCCGCTTCGCACGGCACTGCTTCGCAACTCACTTGCTGGAGAACGGGACAGACCTACGCACCATTCAAATGCTACTGGGCCACCACGATCTCAAGGAGACCACGATCTATCTGCATGTCTCACAACTGCATCTCTGTGCCGCCACCAGTCCCCTGGATAGACTTCCCATTTTCAGCAAGCGCAACCCGTCTTCCGACACCAAGTAGATGCAGTCGCCACCGGTGGAGGTGGCCGATATTATCCGCGCGGCGGGTAAAGCCTTTTTCGATAACAGTAAATGGCTGACCTGGCTTCACGTCAAAGTGCTCACCGCCATCCTGTACTGCCGCACATCGGTGCTCGGCGGGCACGTAGACAAGTGTTCCCGTTGCGATTATCAGGCCATCTCCTACAACTCATGCCTTATGGGGAGTTTTTCCTAATGGGGAGTCAGATGTCAGACGAGCATGCTGCAACGTGGCAGCACGCCCTTTCGACTCCCCATTAAGATTTGGCCTTGAGGAACGCGAGTTCCATCAAAGAGAATTGATGCAGAACTGGCGCCGGCTGCACAACGAGGAACCTGTTGAGCGAATTCAGCCGCTGCAATAATATGGAGATGATGGGCCCGCGAGTGAATTATGTTCGGTACATTGGCGATTATCGTTTGGAACTGGGCTTCACTGACGGTTTGCGGAGAGAAATCGATTTAAGAGAGCACATCGCCGGTCGTGGCGGAGTATTCCGTCCACTCGCGGATTTCGATTTCTTCAAACAGGTCCAAGTGGAACCTGAGGCTGGAACTATCGTCTGGCCTAACGGGGTTGACTTCTGTCCGGACGTTCTCTATAGCCTCGCAACGGGTCAGCCGATTGAGGCCTTGCAGACTGTAAGGGTTTCCTAACCGGGATCCTCCTAGCCATGAGGATATCCCAAGTATTGTGCTTATTATTACATTGAACCGGGGGGACAAAAAAACGGCCACCCGTGAAGGTGGCCGCTAATAGGGATTGCCGGGGCTTTTAGAAAGTGAGACGCCCGCTGATCTGCAGGCGCCGTGCCTGAGTTCCGTCGGGGAAGCCGCCATCGCCTGATCCCACACCGTACGCCGCAGGGGTGGGAGTCAGGATGCCCTTGGCCTCGGTAAAGGCCTGAAGGGTCATGCTGGTGGGCGACCAGTTGTTGGCGATGTTGAAAGCTTCGAAATTGAAGCTAAGCTTGACCCTCTCCCAGGGGAGCGGAATGAACTTGGTCAGGCGGAAGTTTTCCGTCTGCACCCAGGGCGTGTACAGGCTGTTCACCGGCAGGAAGGGGACGCGGAAGTTCCCGTTAAAACCGTTGAGCGCATCAGCGCTATACAGCATGGTCGTAGGCGTGTCGTTCATGTGGATGGTCAGACTGCCTGCCGGGCGTCCGCTCTGCAGTGTCGTGATGCTCGATAGCTGCCAGCCGTTCACGACATATTTGGCAAGAACGTTGTCGGAGTGCATGGTCGGAGGCTGCCAGATGAACGAAACGACCAGCCGTTGCCTTTGATCGAGATTACCGCTGCCTTTGTCGAAGCGGTATTGCCCGTTATAGGTCCAAATAGCGTCACTGAAGCCGAAGACCGCGTTGGTCGAGGAGCCCTGACCGTCGTCGATCTCATGGGACCACGTATAGGACGCCTGTCCCTGGAATCCATGGGCAAACTTTTTGTTGAGGCTAAGCACTACGCCGTTGTACGAACTGCTGACGCCATTGGTTAATTCGTAGATGGCGCCGAAATTCGGGTTCGGCCGGACGGTAGTGTTGTAAACCTGGGTCGAGTAGGCGCCCACCGCTTGTCCACTCGTATTGTCGATGATGTAGGTGAACGGCGCACCAAGCCCTGGAGCGTTGATGTCTTGCGTGCCCCACAGATTCACGCCCCTGCTAAAGATTCCGGAGGCGGTGAGCACCATGTCCTGCCCTATCTGGCGCTCGACCGAAACCGTCGCTTGCTCTGAATACGGCGTCTTGAGGTTGGGCTTCATCACGTCCAGGGTAGAAGCGCCGGAGGTGATACCGGTGACCGGCGCTGCGAGGGCGTTGGGGAACTTCGGACCGGCCGCCAAAAGGGTAGCATTCGAGGATGTCAGCGAGTCCGATATCTGATAGATGCCGTTACCGGTGTAAACATCGTCAATCATGCCGCTGACCAGACGCGCAAAGAAAGTGCCCATCCCGGCGCGGATTACCGTCTTGTCGTTGATTTTGTAGGCAAGTCCAATGCGAGGCATCAGGTTCATGTTGCCGCTGGGAAGCGGCGCTCCGGTGAGCGGGTAGAGTGGATTAGCAGTCGGAGGCGGAGGGGTGTAAGTATGCTCGTACCGCGCGCCCAAGGTCAAAGTCAGGCGATCGTTCACCTTCCACTGGTCCTGCAGATAAAAGCCGATATCTTTGATGGGGTACTGCACTAGGGGATTGCCGAACGTCTGGGAGTAGCCGGACCAGTTTTTCGCGCCGGTGGTGTTGCCGGTGTAGTCCTCCGCGAACTGGGTCACTGTCGAGTACGTATAGGACCCAAAACGGTTGGTGAGAGTGTTGACCTCGTCGCTGACGTGTTCGAAGGTCATGCCGAACTTGATCAGGTGCTTGCCCTTGTTCCAACTCAAGTCGTCGGCGATTTCGTTGCGGACTTCCAGCGGCTGCACGCGCGGAAGATAGGTTGCCGGTCCAAGCTGGACGCCGGCCACTGAGACATCAAGATAGCCCAAGCCGCCGCCAAGTTCGGCGTTATCGAAACTATCCGCCTGGCGGTCCGTATCCAGGCCGTAGCGGAAGGAATTGACCAGGTTGTTGGTGATCACGGAGGTCCAGGTGGCTTTACCGTTGCGCACGGACACGGTGTCGTCGCCGTTGCCAGTGATTCCCGCTCCGGTGGTAGAAGAGAGACCCGTCTGAATGCCATTCGGCGACACCCAGCGGAGGAAGTTGAAGCTAACGCTGAAAGTGTTCTTGTCGTTAAGATGGTAATCCATCCGGCCAAAATACAGGTCGTTCTTGGCAGTGCGCGGAATCTGGCCGTAGAAGCGCGGCAGCAAGCCGTTAATCGCCTGGCATTGAGCCGGCGTCGCGGGAGCGCCGCAAGTGAGCCAAACCTGGCCAACCGGGTCGAGGAAGCCGACCTTCACCTGGCTATCGACGAAGGGGAAGTTCCGGCGCGTGATATCCGTGCTCAGGAAGTAGAAGAGCTTGTTCTTGATGATTGCGCCTCCCACGGTTCCTCCCGTCTGGACGCGATGCTCGGTGGGGTTAAACGCGGAATATGGGTCGTGCGCATCGAAGCCGGTGCTGCGCAGGAAGTAGAACGCGCTGCCGTGAATGGCGTTGCCGCCGCTCTTGGTCACTGTGTTCATCACGCCGCCCATCGCCCGGCCATACTCGGCCGAGACGTTCGCCGACACCACTTGAAACTCCTCGACAGCATCCGCGGAGATCTGCGACTGAATGCGGGTCCGGCCGGCGTTTTCGTCGTAGAACTGCTCGGTGTTGTCGTTGCCGTCAAGGAGGAATGAGTTGTTTCCCTCCACACCGCGAAAGGTGAGCAGACCAAAGGTGGCGTCATTGGTCACGCCCGGCGTATTCAGGACGAACGAGTCGACGCGGCGGCCATTGATCGGCAGGTTCATAATGTCGTTCGTGCCGACGACCTGTGAAACATCGGTTTTGGCATCGTCGATGAGCTCCGCAGCCGAGTTCACATCCACTGACGTGACCGCCTGTCCGACGGCGAGCGTAACGGTGAGAGCCAGATTCTGGCCAACCTGCAGATCGATGTCTTTGCTGTCGTTCTGAGCAAAACCCGGAGCTGTCACGCTAACCGAGTAACCAGGTCCCGGAGCGAGCGCCGGCGCGGAGAAGACACCCGCGGAGTTGGTAGTAATCGAGCGAACCTCGCCCTGCGAGGTGCTCGATATAACGACCTTCGCATTCGGCACCACCGAACCCGAAGGATCGTGAACCGTTCCTGAAATGCCGGCAACGCCTCCGGACTGCGCAAACGCCGTCGCGCCGAAAAACACCAATAACGGAGCTACTATTTTCCAGTTCATAAGACCTTATATTCCTGAAATCCCTCACCTGAGGAGGGGTTGGATACTCTGGCCCAGCACTCGCGACGAACCGTCGCGGAATGCAGTAAGCCGAGCGATACTACCAATTTGCAATCATTCATCGCGAAACTCTCGAGATCGCCTGCCGGGTTGTCCATCGTCCGGTCAGGAGACGCGCGCCGTGGCGCTAGATCCTGAAAACGCCGGATACTTGAGAACACCCGGGACCTCCTGTTCGATTTCTTACAGAGTATCAGATCCTGGTTTCGATCCAATTAAAATTTACACTCAATTTAGCGCTCCTTCCTTGCTCTCCCGAAAAGCGGAGACAAGGTTTCAGTAAACGCTTTACACATCCCGAAATCCATAGCATAATAACGCTTCCGGCCAGTCGAAGGAGCTCAAAATGATCATCAACCGACGCAAAGCGTTAGGCTTACTGGCGGGGGCCGTGCCCGCCCTACATTTACGGCCTGGTCTGGCGGCACCTGCACCCGAGCAAGGTCCTTTTCAAGGGACTCGCGAATCGCTGAAAGCCTATCAGGTTCCGGAATGGTTCCGCGACGCCAAGTTCGGAATCTGGTCGCACTGGGGTCCGCAGTCGGCGACGGAAGCGGGCGACTGGTATGCGCGCAATATGTATATCCAGGGCAGCGAACAGTACAAATTCCATATCGAGCATTACGGGCATCCCTCCAAGGTCGGATTCAAGGACGTCATCCCTACGTTCAAGGCGGAGAAGTGGGAGCCTGAGCACCTGATGGATCTGTACAAGAAAGCCGGGGCGAAGTATTTCGTGAGCATGGGAGTCCATCACGACAACTTCGACATGTGGAACTCGAAGTACCAGCCACGTTGGAATGCGGTCGCGTCCGGACCGAAACGGGACATCGTGGAGGCCTGGAAAACCGCGGCGCGAAAACGGGGTCTGCGGTTCGGCGTGAGCGAACATCTGTCGAATAGTTTCGACTGGTTCACCACCTCGCATAGTGCCGATAAGACCGGCCCCTACGCCGGTGTTCCCTACGACGGCACGAACCCTGAGTTTGCGGACCTGTATCACGATCTGACCGGCATGCCCGCGGATTTCGTTCAGACCGCGCAGCGCATGGGACGCGTAGCGCCCGAACGTTGGAAACAGCAGTACTACAACCGGATCAAAGACCTGATCGATCAGCATCAGCCGGACCTGCTCTATACCGATGGCGCGATTCCCTTTGAGGAATACGGCCTCAGCCTGGTGGCCCACACTTATAATGTGAGCGCCAGGTTGCACGGCGGCAAGGTCGAGGCGATCTACACCACCAAATCCAAAACCGACTGTGTAACGGGGACCTGCGGCCTCGATCTGGAGCGAGGCATCGTGGATACGATCTGGCCCGTTCCGTGGCAGACCGACACCTGCATCGGCGGCTGGCACTACAAAAAGGGAATCACCTATAAGACGCCGAAAACGGTAATCGACATGCTGGCCGACATCGTCAGCCGCAACGGAAATCTGCTGCTGAATTTCCCGTTGCCCGGAAGCGGCCAACTGGATCCGGAAGAGATGCAGATCCTGACGGCCATCACGGACTGGATGGCGGTGAACAGCGAAGGCATCTACGCGACGCGCCCCTGGAAGATCTACGGCACGGGTCCGAGCACCCAGGCTCCCGAGAATAACGGCCGCACGGGATTTAACGAACGTGGCCGGAAAGCACTTACGGCCGAGGACGTGCGGTTCACGACCAAAGGGTCCACGATGTACGCCTTCATCATGGGTTGGCCGGATAAGGAAGCGGTTCTCGCGCCGCTGGGATTCGAGAGCCCGCAGGCTCCCGGCAAGATTCACAACGTTGCCCTGCTGGGACATAAGGGAAAACTGCAATGGAAGCAGGATGGCGCGGCACTCAAGGTCCAGATGCCAGCGGAGAAGCCCAGCGACTACGCGGTGGTTTTGAAGATCTTGCTGGCGTAGTGCGGAATCCAGGCGCAGATCGCGGCAAACCGATCAAGCTCCTGTCATCTCTTCGACCGGTAACCAGCCACCATCAGGGCTGTTCCGGACAAAAAGTACAGTAGCGTAGCAGGTTCTGGCGTTGGGACCGCTTCGAAACCTACCGTTGCTCCACTCGCATTCATGAAGAAGCCCACGATGTCGCCCTGGTCGTTGATACCGTTAGCCGTCGTCATCATAGAAGATCCCGGCGCATCAAAAGAAACATAAGTTCCATTTAGATAGGTAAACCCGTGCATGACGCCGCCTGCATCCGTGTAGGTTCCGACCACCTCGCCGTGATCGTTCACGCCCATTGGCTGGGTAAACACACTTCCGGGAAACTGGATTGCAGTGTAAACGCCGGCACTGAACAGAAACCCGTTCGAGGTCGTCGTTGACGGCATGTCGAACCCGACCACCATTCCGGAATCGTTAACTCCTGTCGCCATACTGTTATCGCCGGATACGGGGCCGTTCGTACCGAAGGGGAGGGCGGTGGACGTGCCGCCCATATAGGTGAATCCCTGGGTAAGTCCACCGGCGTTGGCGAAAAAACCGGAGGCTTCAGTCCCGTTCAAATCCAGGCCGAGAAGCTGTGTATTGGAGAGAGTTGCGCCGGTAGGTCCATCGATTGTCGTAGCCGTGGCAAGGTTGCCAACATCGAGGAAGCCTTGGGTGATGCCCGCGGCATTCGTAAAGAAGCCATCCGTAGTGGTGCCGGCGTTGGTAATTCCGAAGACCTGGACCTGGCACGTAGTGCAGGTGATAACAATGTTGGGATTCAGAGAAGTGAACGAATTCGGCAGGGTCAGAATAATTCCCCGGTTTGGATTGGGCGTCCCCATTCCGGTGTAGCCCACTATCGTTCCACCATCATTAATTCCGAGCAACTGAATAAAGGGAGGGGTGTCTGTAGCTGAATTCGGATCATTGACGGTAATGAAGTTGAACGATGCTGCCTGAACGGCGCCAGGGGACACAACGGCGCACACAGTCGCGGCTAGCGAAAGCAACCTGCACTTTTTCCGCGTTTCGTCAAACATTTGAAGCCTCCGTTTTGGATTTCGCCGGCCAGGGTCTTGCGGATTGGAGCCAACGAATTTGATTAGGTTTAAGGAAAATAAAAAATTAATATATCATCGCTTCGGTTAAAAATCCGTGAAATTATAAGGCCGGCTGCGCCCGATCTGAGCAGAAACGTACTAGCAAACGCGATAATCAAACACGGTTGTAAATTGATGGCGCGACCCCTTTGCCTGCGCTTCCGCCGCTATCGGATCGCCTCGCACCGGCAGGCTCGAAAAAACGGTCGCCAACCCGCCCCACGGAAGGCGGCTGCAACCGCCGTCTTCAATTTGATCGACAATAACAAGAGGCGATCCGCCCCAAGATATGTCTTTCATCACCGACGACTTCCTCCTGACCACGAATACAGCCAAGCGGCTGTATTCCCAGCACGCGGCCTCGCAGCCGATCCTCGACTATCACAATCATCTTCCGCCCAAGGACATCGCCGAAGACCGGAAGTTCCGCAACCTGTTCGAGGTCTGGCTCGAGGGCGACCACTACAAGTGGCGTGCCATGCGCGCCAACGGCGTCGACGAGCGCTTGATCACGGGGGACGCCGATCCCTTCGCGAAATTCCAGGCTTGGGCCGCCACGGTCCCGCACACCCTGCGCAACCCGTTGTACCACTGGACGCACCTCGAACTCTTGCGCTACTTCGACATCGACGAGTTGCTCGACGAAAGCTCCGCGCGACGCATCTGGGAGTGGACGTCGGAAAAGCTGGAAACTCTCACCGCCAAGGCCATGATTAAGAAGTTCGACGTCCGGGCCTTGTGCACGACCGATGACCCGACCGACGATCTGCGGTATCACAAACAGATCGCGGAGGAGGCCTGTCATGCGAAGGTCTATCCGGCGTTCCGTCCGGACAAGGCGATGAACGTGCATCTGCCTGACATTTGGAACGAGTGGGTAGCCAGGCTCGAAGCAGCCAGCGGGCGCAGCGTCAGTAATTACCGCGAGTTTCTGGACGCCATCGCGGCCCGGCATGACTTCTTTCACTCCATGGGAGGACGCCTGTCCGACCACGGCATTAATCACTGCTATGCCGATTTCTGCAGCGAGACGGTTGCCGGAAGAATCTTCGCCAAGGCCCGCTCGGGCAAACCCGCGACCCCTAAGGAGCACGAACAGTTCGCCGCCAACCTCATGCTGTTCTTCGGCCAACTCGACGCGGCGAAGGGCTGGACCAATCAACTGCACCTGGGAGCGATGCGCAACAACAGCTCGCGCATGGTCGCTATTCTGGGACCCGACACCGGCTACGACTCCATGGGCACCTGGAGCCAGGCCGAGCCGCTATCCAGATTCCTGGACCGGCTGGACAAGGAAAATGCCCTGCCGCAAACCATCGTCTACAACGTGAATCCGGTTGACAACTATACGTTTGCCACATTGATCGGCAATTTCCAGGGCGGAGGTATCCCGGGCAAGATGCAGTTCGGTAGCGGCTGGTGGTTCCTGGACCAGAAGGAAGGCATGGAGTGGCAGATCAATGCGCTTTCGAACGTGGGGCTGTTGTCACGTTTTGTCGGGATGCTGACGGACTCGCGTTCGTTCATGTCCTACCCGCGCCACGAGTATTTCCGGCGGGTGCTGTGCAACCTGGTCGGGAAGGATATTGAAGCGGGCGAAATCCCGGACAACGGGTCAGCCGAACGCATGGTCGAGGACATCTGCTTCGGTAACGCGCAACGCTACTTCCGTCTGCCAGGCCTTGAAGACGCGAAGTCGACCACGGCGTGACCAGGAACCGCTTCGCAGCCGTGGCGACCACCAAGGCGATGCTCTGCCTTGAGGGTACAGTTGACTTCGGGTGCTGGTACCTGAAAAGATAGTATTGGATTGCCGTGCTCCCGGGCGCAGCATTCCGGCCCTCGTTAGCCAGCGATCGGCCTTGTAATAGTATTGTGCGGATATGGCGGAATTGGCAGACGCGCATGATTCAGGTTCATGTACCCGAAAGGGTGTGATGGTTCAACTCCATTTATCCGCACCAACTTCCTTTCGACTGCAGACCAGTCTAGTCGTGGTTGATGTATGATTCGTCGTCGAGGTTTCGATGACGAATAGCCGTCTTTCGCGAAGGGTCTTTCCTTGCTTCGGCAACTGCCGAGACTGCCGCTTTCCAGATAATCAAGCCGGAACTGGAGCGTGGCGCAGCTGATGCGAGGCTTCGGTCCGGCGTCATCGGCTGCGGCAGTCGTGGCACTACCGCCGTTCAGAACGTGCTGACCGGATGAGACAAAGTCGAGGTCGTCGCGCTTGTCGACCTCTCCGAAGCCCACATGGAGGAAAGCCTCCGCAAATCGCAAGATCTCCCGCCGGAAATGTCGAGCCGCTTCAAGGTCGACGTGGAGCATCGGTTCGTCGGAATTCGACGCCTACAAGAAGACGCCTACAAGCCTACAAGAAGATGCTGGCGTCCGACATTGACATCGTGATGCTGGCGACGCCGCCGGCGTACCCGCCCATCTGCTTTGAGGCGGCGGTAGAAGAAGCACGCCTTTGCGAGAAGCCGTTCGGCACCGATCCGGTGAATGTCAGGCGATTCAGGGCGGCCCTTTGCCAACAGCTGGCGTGAAATTCTCGTTAGTGATAAATCAAACACAGCGATAGGTGTTAGTATTAACACTTTGCTCACAGGTATCGACAAAAAATATAGCCACATTGTAAGGCACTCGTGATAGAATCTTCCGGAACGGAGGACCTTACAAATGCTTGCTCGGTCAGTTTCAGCGCGCGTCGCGTTGCGCTTAGCTTCCAACGGGCTTCTTCTGATCGTTATCCTCTTCACCGTTATCCTAGTCGCACAGGCTCAGCAATCCGGATCGCCCCTTATAAGCGGCCGACCAGGCGTTCCTTCTACCCGACCGGCATCTGCAAAGACAGTTGCGAAGTCGAGCCGAACTCATCATTCGTCGCCCAAACCATCGCCGCTCGCTACAGTCCCACCAGTGTACAGCTTAAGTGGCACGTGGCAGGATTCCTATGACTACATATGGAGTTTATCCGCCTCTGGAGCGGGTACAGTAACTGTCGATAATGGTTGCTCGCCTTCAGTCTGGACGGTCACGAGCAGCGGCCTAAGCGGTGTAAGCAGTAATCAATTCACTCTCACGGCAAACGTTCCGAGTGGGGCTGCGGGGTGTGTGTCATTTGAATATACGATGGAATTCATAAGTGCTACTGAAGCGGAGGGCACCTGGGAAAATCTCGATGGTTCCGGGGGCGGGTCGGTCACAATGATCAAAACTGGCGGTGCACCTACTCTGACAATTACGCTAACGCCCCAACCACAGGATGATGAGTATTTAATAAGTGCTACGCCGACTATGCCAGTAATTCAGGCTACTGCGGCAGTAGCAGGGGTTACGCCAGATCCGACCCCCGACACCACGTTCACTTGGACCGCACATCTATACATCAATGAAAATGGTGGCAGCGGTGACGAGGTGGACTACGACGATGATATTGTCCAGAATGCAACCACGGTAGGGTCTGCGACGTACACACTGCAATTCCAAGACGAAAATCTGTTTGAAGGGGGAAATCTCAAACTTACCGTCACAGCGACTGTCAACGGCCAAGCGCTCACCGCGAGCACGCCGGGAGATCTCGTCATTGAGGGCACTAACCCTCAGCGCGCAAGCCTCCAGAGCAACATAATCAGCCAAATCCCCTCTCACAGTTTTTACGGGTTACAGAATGGAAGTGTTGAAGACGTGTTTCAACGAGTCGCCTGTCGTGAGTCGGGACAAGTTCAATTCGACGCGGATGCTAATGGAGGAGAAGGCCCTCCGCTGGTTGCATCCGATAACGGAATTGGCATTACGCAAATAACTCAATCCAGCCCAGATGTCTTTGAGACCAATCCAGCGGTAGTCTTTAATTGGCAGACGAATCTCACCACGGGCATAACTACATATCAGAGCAAGGTAAAGGTCTCTTTAGCGTATCCTGCCAATCTACGGAATGATGACGACGCTACTGATCCTGACTCCTACCAATATTACATAACTAACACAATTAATCCGGCACGAGTGACCCAAGGATTGGCGCCGATTACCATCTTGCCCGCTCCAAACTTTACGACCGTCGGCAACATTGGATCGAATCCTCCCGATCAATTGCTGGAAGATGGGGTTCGAGGATATAACGGTTTCGCCGGTCCCGCTCCCTTCGATATCAATGTACTGCATGAGTTTGTTCCCAATGCCAATTTTTTGCTGACCGTGCCTAGCGCGCAGTTAGCGACACTCTCTAGCAACGCCACTGTATGGATCCGGGTGTGCTCCGTGCCAGGCAACGGCATACTCTACGGGCCCGTGGGCTCAAGCAACTGTTCTGCCGCTCGTGGGTCAAGCGGGGATCCAGTTTATGTAAATAATGTAGCAGCCAACGCTGCCCAATGCCCTAACGGTTCCGAAGGAAACTAAAATGATATGACGAGGTACGATGGGATCGTTTTTGTTGTCGTGATTCTCCTGACGGGCACAGTAGCAGATCAGATGCTCGATGGTCAGGTGTCGCCAACCCCAATTGCCAGGCTCAACGGCGAGAACTTTGCGTATGTCTTCGACTGCGCTGGTCAATATGTGCGAATTGATTTACGATCCGGCACGCATACACAGCCAACCGGTGTTCCTGGTGCGCCACCTGGGGACGGGGGAACAGACGGCTGTCTTGTCAAGGCCCTCGCGGCTGAGCCACAGCGGTCAGTGGTGTATGTAGTGATGTCGAAGGAACGCCGCGTGGATTTGCTTGGGCAGAGCAAAGACAAGGTCGTAGCGTTGCAGTTGCCAGGTTTAAAAATCCTGAGCAGCGTTGATATTCCAGCTTCGATCGGTCATACGCCGCGGGTTTGACACGATAGCACGGCTCATGAATTGGTGGTAAGCTATCGCAGGCCGCACGGCGAATCTGGCGCGTCGGGAAAAGGCCTCCAATATGTTCTATCGACGGAGAATCCAGAATCGCTTGCGTTTAAAGTACAACCTGGGAGCACAAATGCTGATGGGGTGGTCTCCGGTCCAATTCTATCGGATGATGCTTACGCTGATGGCTCTGGAAAAGTCATCGATGGCGACAGAGTGATAGTAGCTGCCAACGGCGCTGTCTCATCAATCCACGGCCACGAGTTATTGACCGATTCCTTGAGGCGACAGTTTCAGAGCTTGCAGCGCACCGGCGCGACTGGTACTAGTTACCTTGACGTTGTGTTCGCCGACTCAGCAGCCGGCAAAATGTTATTTATCGTGGCTTGGGATGCCATGAGTAACCAGTCAGCGGCAGGCGGCGGCCTGGTAGTCTACGACGCGGCAAAAGGGAAAGTCGTCAGTAGCGTCGTCACTCCATACAGAGAGGCTGCCTATGAACTTATTCCTGGAACTCCAACGGTACATCTGACCCCAAACGGCCAAATTGCTGTCGTTGAGGAGTATCAATGGCGGGGATCAGCGGCGAGCGCTGGAGTTTCTAGTCAGCAGCGGTTTAAAACCGGGACTATTGCGTTGTACGACGCTACATCTGGCAGCCAACTCCGTACAATACAGCTTAGCCCAGCACCTGGAGAATCTGGTCGGTTTGTGGGATTTTCTTCGGACAGCACCTTAATGTACTACACGTCGGGACTGAACATGTATGTTGTTGACCTTATGCAGGGAGAGAGTTTGGCGTTCATATTACCCCAAGGCTTTTCTCCGACGAAAGTTGTAACTGCGGATCGCTGACTAAGAAGCTTTATGAAGACACTTAGGTTTTTGGTAAAAGTACTTCCATTAGTATTTTGGGCGGCCCCAACAGAGGCGGCTACTGTCTCTATCACTGGGAGTCTCGTAACCGCGGATGATGTCTATATGACGACGTTCACTCTGACCGGCATCTCCGAGATTGACATTCAGACGTGGGGATACGCTGGTGGCACAAACGCGAGTGGCACTGTGATTCCCGAGGGAGGATTCGATCCTGCCGTGGCATTATTCCAAGGGACCGGTCCTTCTGCAACGCTGTATGACTTCAACGACGATGGTTCGTGTCCGCCCGGAAATATCGATTCCGTGAGCGGCTTTTGTTTGGATGCTACATTAACAGAGATTGGAGCCCAGCCTGGGACGTACACTTTGGCGCTGATGGTGTCGCCAAACCAGCCGAATGGAGCGACTTTGGGTGCTGGCTTCACTGGAGGAGGCAGTTTCACAGACATATTCGGCAATCCTCGGACCAGCAATTTCGCCGTCGATATCGTCACCACCTCTTCTACCCCGACTCCTGTCACAAGCCCAGAACCGACAACGATGTCTCTTGTGGGTGTCTTTCTAATCAGTGGCATTGCTGCCCAAAGACTAAGAAGTAGAGGAGGTTGTCCACCTCGTGACGGCCGCTTAGGGTGAGGTTCCGCGTCGAGCCGATCGGCAATTTACTTTAAATGCGGGCCTGCAATCTCCAGTTCTCCCAACGCTCGGGCCACAAAACATGAGCTAATGGTTTCTGCTACATGGAATCCTGTAGCCGGTCTACAAAAGCGGGGAAAGCGGATTCTGCTGCGTGCAACTGAACAACTCCTCCGTCGCCTGATACTCGGTGCCCGGGCTGTTCCGTTGCACCGACGAGAAATTCTCACCGCCCTCGCTCACGGTAATGCCAGCATCGAGGGAGCACCAACCGATTCGCGGCCTCTTGCGGGATTGGAAGAAGTCGATTAGGTCTTGGAGGAGCGCGGGAACAGACGCTCGGCCCAAGCTGTCCGTATGCTGCAAAGGCTAGGATTAAGAGGATGGTAAGGACGACCCCTCACCTTCATTCGAGCGGCGTACCACGCGATGCTATCGACCGCCAGCCAGATGGGGTCTTGTTTCACGCCAAAAATGTGATAATCGCGATCGTCGCCGTGTCTGTCGGCAGGGAGAAAAAGAGGGCTAGCGTTCCGCCGCCGACTTCTGAGCCAGTTCGCCGATCACCGGCAGCGAGTAAGCCTCCTCGTGTGCGGCCTTGATCATCATGAAAATCCACAACCCGATAATGACCCCTTCGAGGAGCCGGTGGAGATGCACAAAGGAATCGGAGATATCGTTGAACATGGGCTTTAGCGCCCACTGCACAAACAGCCACGCCGCAAACAGATACAGACCCTGAAAGGCATGGAAACGGACGGTCCGATCGTTGCGGAACCGGTGCGTCGCCAGTACGATCACGGCGGCGATCCAACCCAGCGTCGGGATGTAGCAAAGGATAGACGCCGTGCGGGGTGAAATTCCGGCCAGGACATCGTTATGCATCGGCGGGATCGCCTGCACGGGTTGTCGCGAACCGCACTTCGCGCAGAACACGTCGTGCTGGTGGACCTCATGGCCGCAATGGCTACAAAATGGCATCTAACATTCACTACGTTACGGAACGCACGTATGTTCCCGCAAGGGGAGTGCCATTCGGCCGGACTCCAGCCCCCGTGCCCAATCCTCCGCTTGCCGGCGCCGTGCCTGCCGCGCGGCTCCATTCCAATCGTAGATCACGCGGTGCAGCGACACGCGCCAACCGCCGCGGCCCGGCGTTTCCCGCTCGAGCCTTTGGCGCAGGGGGCCCTTTTCGAGGACCGCATACGAAGCATGCGGCGCATAGGTTTCCATGCAATGCTTCACTGGCAGGTCGTCTTCATAGGCGGGAAGTCCTACGCTGCCGGGGTTCACGATGATCTGTCCATTCGAGAGGCGAACCACACGTGGAACATGACTGTGGCCGCACAAAATTACGTTCTCGCGAACTCCGCCGAGCAACTCCTCAATCTGCCGCTCCGGACGAACTACCGGCAACCCGGAGCTCACATCTTCCAGCAGATAAGTAGTGTCGCTCGACGGCGTGCCATGACATAGAAAGATCTCGCCGTCAAGCGTAGCCGTCGCCGGAAGCGTTCGTAGCCATTCCACCGGCTTCGCGCCCAGATCGCAAAACGCGAACTTGAGGTTTCGATTGGCCATGAGTTCCCTGGGCGTGGCCTGAAAAATCTTGCGATCCTGATTTCCCGCGACGCCCGCAACAATGGGCACATCCCGAAAGATCAGGTATGTCTTGAGCGGCTGTAGCGGCCCGTACAGGATATCGCCCAAGTCGACAAACTGCTCGATGCCTCGCAGCCGCGCATCCCGCAGCACGGCTTGCAGCGCCAGGGCGTTCCCATGTACATCCGCAATCACCCCAAGTCTCTCAAGCACTTCCCCTTACACTAGCAAAAGTACGCAGCCAGATCCCGTCACACACTAAACTAATGTTTATGGAAGAACTCGATCTTCGTGAAAAAGGCGGACCGCGCCAGGGGCAGCCCCAGGTTTCCGACCGGCGTCTCTTCATGCAACTGCTGGCATTCGGCGGAGTGCTGGACGCGAATGTACTGATCGCCGAACTGGAGGAATCAGGCCTAGAAGGCGTACTCTATGCCGATGTAAATGATCCCCGCGGCGTGGCGCTCGTCACCTGGAGCGACGATCCAGACTACTTCGTCTCAACCGTCCGGCACCTCCTCGCCCGCGAGGCGTTCGCTGAGCTGACTCCCAAGCTCGAGTACTCGATGCTCGGCCGCACCTACGCGCTCGGCCACGAACCCGATCTCGAAGACTGGCTCTTCAATAAGCCGCGCCGCAACGCGACCGATCCGGACTCGCAATGGGCCGTCTGGTACCCCCTGCGCCGCAAAGGCGAATTCTCAGCCCTCGCTGCCGAAGAACAGACGCCCATCCTTCGCGAGCACGGCAAAATCGGGCACGGGTTCGGTGAAGCCGGTTATGCGCACGACATCCGGCTCGCCTGCTTCGGGCTGGATAAGAACGACAACGATTTCGTCATCGGACTGATCGGCCACGAACTCTATCCACTCTCCGCCTGTGTGCAAGCCATGCGCAAGACGCGCCAGACGTCGCGCTACATACAACAGATGGGACCTTTTTTCGTCGGCAAAGCGATCTGGCAGAAAGCGAGCGTCCAAAGATGATCCGACTGCTTCCCTTACTATTGGTCGCGGCGTGGTTGAGCGCCGACACCAATCCGGCGTGGAACAAGCCCTTCCCGCCGCATAAAGTGATTGGCAATGTTTACTACGTCGGCACCAGCGAACTGGCGTCATTCCTGATCACCACCGGCGAAGGCCACATCCTCATCAACAGCAGCTATGAGGAATCCGTCCCGGTCATTCGCGCGGCCGTGGAAAAGCTGGGATTCAAATTCACCGATATCAAAATCCTCCTGATCAGCCACGCGCATGACGATCACTGCGCCGGGAGCGCCCTGGTAAAGAAACTCACCGGAGCGAAGTACATGGTCATGGAGCCGGATGTGCCGGTCGTGGAAAAAGGAGGCGAGGGCGACTTCGTGTACACGAGCCGCTGGACTCCCACGAAAGTTGACCGGGTGCTCCATGATGGCGACACCATCACGCTCGGTGGAACGAAGCTCACCGCGCACCTCACCGCCGGTCACACCAAAGGCTGCACCACCTGGACGCTGAAGGTTCCGGACGGCGGCAAGAGCTATGATGTCGTGATCGTCGGCAGCCCCAACGTCAACACCGGATTCAAGCTGGTGGACAACCCGCGCTATCCGCAAATTGCCTCCGACTACGCGCACTCGTTCCGCGTCTGGACATCGTTGCCCTGCGACGTATTCCTCGGCGCACACGGCGGCTATTACGGTATGGAGGAGAAGTACAAGAAGCTCACTCCGGGCGGCGCGAATCCCTTCATCGATCCGGCTGGATACCGGGCGTACATCGCGGAGAGGCAGCGGGCCTTCGAAACCAAGTTACAGGAGCAAAGGGCCGGGAAATGAAGCGGTTTCTGCAGACCATTCTGCCCGTCGTGATCCTCGTAGCCGTATTGATCTATCTGGGTGATTTTTTGTCTCTCCGCTATCGCATTCCCAATCGCGAGCCTTATGGCAGCGTGACCGTGCGGGAAATGTATGCCGTAAGGCTAAAGAGCAAGGACACCGAATATATGGCCCAGCCGCCTGAACAGCAGGAGTGCGTCAACTCGCTGTTCCCGCACTTCGGCGACGAACCTTGCTGGTACCTGAAACGCCATCAGCGGCAGCAAATCAATATCAACTCCGGCGCACCGACATTCTGACTGAGCAGATGGTGTCTTACTTGCCGGCGTGTAAACGCAATCGCAGAAATACGTTCACGGCAACAGGATGTTCGCCGTAATAAGGCTGAATCGCTGCCGGGATCACATAATTGGTGACATTCGCTCCAACCCCCGTTTCGATATCCCGGAACGTACCCAAATCATGCGTGAACCCCAGCGTGTAAGCCTGCACGCGAAAGGTGCTGCCCGCGGTTTGCGTCAATTGCTCTTGGAGCGCGGGCTGATCGGCGAACAACTCATCTTTGTCCACTAATTCAATTCGTCCAGTGAGAAAATTGCGCCGTGTGACCGGATACAGACTCTCGGCGAGATACGAATTCAAATTTCGCTGCGACAAAGTCTCGTGGTTCCGGCCCCAGATCAGGCTGCTCGCCCACTGTCCATGGGGCACCGGGCGGATGTATTCGAGGGAACCCGTCATGCGCACGATGTCGCCCGCCTCCTGCCGCTCCGGTTTGGTGAGGCGCCCCGCCGAAAACTGGAAAAGCCAGTTCGCCGACGGTAGAATCGACACGCGTCCCGAGTACGAATTCATGGTCCCCCAGTCGATGATCCAGCGATTTTCGCCCGGCTCCGTGCCATAAAATCCGCTGGCCTCCACGCGCAGCCACTTGCGCTTGATCGCCACGGTTGCAACGTTATCGGCGATGTGAGTCGAGTCCTGCCAGTGATGCGAAAGCGGCGCTTGCGGCAAGTCGAATGCCGACGCGCGATGCGGGAAAGCCACCGGACCCAAGGCCGGATCCCCAACAGGCGCATAGTAGAGTTGCAACATCGCGCCGCCCAAGGGATGCGCATAATCGAAGCCCAGGCCCATGATGAAATTGTGCGGGTGCTGCTCGTCGACCAGGGTATGGCCGTACGCGGTCTCGCCGGTCTGAAATAACTCCGGGTAGCTTCGATTGGTGATGGTGGCGGGCTCCAGGCTCAGCATCAGGTCGATGGCTAACGTTCCACCGCCCAGGGAGTGCATGGCCCTTCCCATGGCCCAGTTCGTTGAATAGAATTTGTCGCGGCCCCTCGGCCCGGTTTGCTGCGTATCGACGACAAAGGCCTGTCCCATGAACATCGCCTGCCAGGAACCAAGGTTCGTCATCACCATGGGCATGGCCCACGACGTCGGATTCATACTCGTCCCGGAGGCCATGTTCATCAGATACATGGCGCTATTATTCATCTCCTGTGCCGGCAATGCGCTGCAGGATAGCAGTAAAATCAATATTCTCTTCATGAAATCCACTCCTCATTACACGGCTGCTCCGCCGCCGACCCAAAGGGTGCCCCGGACCACGGAAAACGATGGTCTGCCCCACGGTTGAAATGAGCGGAGTTCTAAATGCGAAGAATGGGAATGAAAGATGAGCCGGGCGAGAAAGTGCTGGACCCATCGGGATGCACGTCAACGGTCGGCTCTCGAACGATTAGCGGCTCTCGAATCAAATCGGGCGCGGGAGCCACCGCGACCGCCAGATCTGCCGCTGGCAGGACGTGATCGCAAGTCTTGACTCCATGCGGCTGATGACAGGGAGGAACCGCGGAGTTGTGGTGGCACGGCTGGATAGCGCAGGTCATTGCGCACGCGCAGTTGCTTACCGCGAGCGCCAGGACCAGGACCACAACCTGCAGTGCCGCCCACTTCACTTTTCCATTTCAGCACACGCCACTCGCCCGCGCCACTGTGCGCGATAATAGCCGCGATGCCCTTCGACGGACTCCGGGTCCTTTCGCTCGAAAGCCGCCGCGCCACAGAGATGGCAACGCTCATTCGCAAACAGGGGGGCGACCCTTTCGTTGCGCCCTCCATGCGTGAGATGCCTCTCGAATCCAATGCGGAGGCTTTTCTGTTTGCCGAACGCCTCTTCGCCGGTGAATTCGAAATGATGATTCTGCTGACCGGCGTTGGGATGCGGTATCTTGATCGCGTCCTATCCACGCGCTATCCCGCGGATCAACTCGCCGATGCACTGCGGCGGCTGACCGTCGTGGCGCGAGGTCCGAAGCCCGCAGCCGTGATGCGCGAGTGGCAGGTCCCGGTCGCAGTGCTGGTGCCCGAGCCCAACACCTGGCGCGAAGTCCTGGCTGCCATCGAGAATCGTTCCGAGCATCGTCTTGCCGTGCAGGAATACGGCAAATCCAACCCGGAACTGCTGGCCGGATTGCGCGCGCGTGGACTCGATGTCTCGACCGTCCGGGTATACGAATGGGACCTGCCCGAGGATACGACGCCGCTACGTGAGGCCGTTCACCGCCTGGCCGGAGGCCGGATCGACGTTGCGCTGTTCACCACCTCGATCCAGGTCGCTCACCTGTTCCGCATCGCCGCGGAAGAACAATTGGAAGAGCCCGTACGGGCAGCATTGGGAAAGGCTATGATCGCTTCCATCGGGCCGACCACCAGCGAAGAACTGGCCGCGTATGGCATCTCGTCCGACCTGGAACCGACGCATCCCAAGATGGGCCTGCTGGTCAACGAGGCTGCTCAAAAGGTGCATGAGATTCTGCAACTGAAAAGTGGATCACAATAACAGCATGACGCGAAGAGATGCTTTGTTGGCCGGGCTTGCACCGCTAGCAGGCGCTGCTGCACAGCAGGGTAGTCCGCTGGTGGAACGTTGGGGTTTGTTCGAAACGCAGTTCCCAGGCCCGTCGTCGGGAACTCCGTATATCGACGTAAAGTTGTCAGCGGATTTCAAGCTGGAACACCGCACCATCGCGGCCGATGGATTCTATGACGGAGATGGCTTGTACCGTGTTCGTTTTATGCCCGATGCCGATGGTGAGTGGTCCTACTCGACGCGCAGCAACCGTCCGGAACTCGATGGGAAGTCGGGCCGGTTTATATGTGTCGCGCCAACAGCCGAAAATCACGGGCCTGTTACCGTGCGCAATACCTGGCATTTCGGCCACGTAGACGGCGCTTCTTATCTCCCGTTCGGTACCACCTGCTACGCCTGGACGCATCAAGGCGACCAACTGGAAGAGCAAACACTGGCGACGCTGAAAAAATCGCCGTTCAATAAAATCCGGATGTGCGTCTTCCCCAAATACTATGCGTTCAATCGCCACGAGCCGCCGGCGTACGCGTTTGCGCGCGATGCGGCGGGAGTGAACGACTATACACGGATCAATCCGGTGTTCTTCCAACGTCTCGAGAAGCGCGTCGCCCAGTTAATGCAGATGGCAATTCAGGCGGACCTGATCCTGTTTCATCCCTACGATCATTGGGGTTATTCGAACATGGGCGCGGAGAACGACGACCGGTATCTTCGCTATGTGATCGCGCGGCTCGGCCCTTATCGCAACGTTTGGTGGTCGCTCGCCAACGAATGGGACCTGGTCAAGACCAAGACTCTCGCCGATTGGGATCGCTTCTTCCGCATCGTGCAGGAGTCCGACCCATACAACCGGTTGCGGTCGATCCATCATAGCAGGGTCATGTACGATCACGGGAAGCCGTGGGTCACACACGCGAGCATCCAGGGCGACGATTTCAACAGGATTCCCGAATGGCTGGATGCCTATCGCAAACCGGTGGTGTTCGACGAATGCAAGTACGAAGGTAATATCGAGCAGCGGTGGGGCAACCTTTCGGGAGAGGAGATGGTGCGCCGCTTCTGGATCGGGACAGTGGCGGGCGCTTATGTGGGGCACGGCGAGACCTTTCTCAACGACCAGGAGATTCTGTGGTGGTCGAAGGGCGGCGTCCTGCACGGCGAGAGCGCTCCGCGGATCGCGTTTCTGCGAAGGTTGGTCGAAGCGAATGCGCCTGGCGGTTTAACTCCCATGCCGAAGCCCTACTATCCGGGCGCGATGAAGCCCGGCGAATATTATCTGTACTACCTCGACTATCATCAGCCCGCCCTGGGCCAGTTCGAGTTGCCGGACGGCGCTAAGTTTCGCTCGGATGTAATCGATCCCTGGAATATGACGATTACGCCGGTTGACGGCATGTTTCAGGGTAGCTGCCAGTTGAAGCTGCCGGGTAAGCCCTATCTGGCAGTCCAGTTCCGAAAGGTTGTATGAGGCGCATCGCGGGGCAGCGAAGCAGATGATTACTCTCGCCAGCCCGGAAGTCCGGGCTGAGTGCTGTGCTCGCCTGGAACGGCTCGACCCGAACGCCGTTCCCAAATGGGGCCGCATGACGGCACACCAGATGGTGTGTCACTTAAGCGATTCCTTCAAGGTCGCTGCCGGGGAGAAAACGGTGAGTCCCGCGCCGGGCCCGATTCCGAAAAAGCTGATCAAGTGGATCGCCGTGCGCACTCCCTTCCCTTGGCCTCACAATTTCCCGACGCGTCCCGAAATCGAGCAAGGCTGCGGCGGTACGGCGCCTGCGGATTGGGATCAGGACCGAGGGATCTTGCGCGAGTTGATTCTTTCGTTTCATTGCAGCCGGCAGTTCGGAACCCATCCGATGTTCGGTCCGATAACCTGGGAGGAGTGGCAGATTTGGGCCTACCGGCACGTGGATCATCACTTCAGGCAGTTCGGAGTGTAGAGCGCGAACCGCGGTTCGACCAGACCTCTGAGCAACGCGATATCATGGCGGGCATGACTCGCCGCACTCTGCTTGCTACCGCCCTCGCGTTGCCGTTCCGGCTGCCGGCGTTCGATAGCGTCCGCCCTGCCGCCAAGGCCCTCAACCTCAAGATTACCGGCCTCAAAACGTTTGTCGTGAATGCCGGGAGCGTCAATTGGGTCTACTGCAAGATCTACACGAACCAGGGACTCGTGGGGCTGGGCGAAGGTTCCGTCACGAGCAAGGAAGCCACCGTTGCCCAGGCCATCATGGAACATGAGCGGTTCCTGATCGGCAGGGATCCCACCGATATCGAAATTCTGTGGCAAGCCATGTTCCGGTATCCACGCTGGCGCGGAGGTCCGATACTGAATTCCGCCATCAGCGCGGTCGAAATCGCGTTGTGGGACATTACGGGCCAGGCGCTGGGTGTGCCGATTTACAAACTCCTGGGCGGCGCTGCGCGCCAGCGCATCCGCATGTACAAGGATGTCGGCAGTGCTCCGGACGACTTCGCGCGGGCCAAAGAAGAGGGCTACACGGCGGCCAAGTCGACCTTCATCACGGTGGACAACGACTTGGTGATCCCGCATCACGCCGTTAAAGAAGGCGTTCGCAAATTGGAGGCGGTGCGCAAGGCCGTCGGCGACGATTTCGATATCGCCATCGATGCACATGGGATCCTGACAACCGTGATGGCCATTGAGTTCTGCACCAGCATTGAGAGCCTGCGGCCGCTATGGGTGGAGGAGCCTACGCAGATCGAAGACTACAGCGAGTTGGAACTGGTCCGCAACAAGACCAAGGTCCCGCTGGCAACCGGCGAGCGCGCGTTTACTAAATACGGTTTCGCGGAATTCTGTACGCGTCACCTGGTGAGCTACATTCAGCCGGACGTCTGCCACGCCGGCGGAATTCTGGAATTGAAGAAGATCGGCGTGCTTGCCGAGACTTACCGGATCGAGATGGCGCCGCACAATCCGCAGAGCGAGGTCAGCACCATGGCGTCGCTGCACGTAGATGCCACCACGCCGGCGTGCACGATTCAGGAGTACGCGCCGAAGTCCGACCAGTGGGTCAAGGATCTGTTCAGCGGCGGAGCGGTCGTGGTCAAAAGCGGATTCGCGGAACTGCCGTCCAAACCGGGATTGGGTGTGGAACTGGATGAGAAGATCGCGGCGCAGCACCCGTACAAGCCGGTGAATCGATCCAACTTTCATTTTGCCGACGGGGGTGTGGGCGACCATTAGGGCGGCGCGGGCGCCAGCCGGTCAAACCACGGAACGCGAAACTTTGTCCTATGGGAGTTTGCGGCGAGGCACGCCGCAACGATCTGGTGGGGGCCAAAGCGGCTGCTGCGCAGCCCGACCCAGAGGGTGCCCCGGACCACCAAAAGCGATGGTCTACCCTACGGGAGTTTGCGGCGAGGCGCTAAGGTTACGGTGGCCCCGTGCTCCCTCGAACGATCAACTCGCCCGGTAGCTTGATACGGCTTTCGGGCTTCTCGCCTTTGAGAAGTTGCAGCAGAATCGACATGGCGCGCCGTCCCATCTCCTGTTTCGGCTGGCGAATAGTGGTCAAGGGCGGGCACGTGTAAGAGGAGACCAACAGGTCGTCAAATGCGGCGATGGAAAGGTCGGCCGGTACCCTGAGACCGCGGATTCCGGCAGCACGGAGTACGCCGAGGGCGGTCATGTCGTTGTAACAGAAGATAGCGGTCGGCGGATCCCTGAGGCGGAATAATTGGTTCGCCGTGAGTTCGCCCTCCGCGGGCTTGCCGTCGCCGCGCACCACCAGTTCCGGCCGAATGGCCACACGCCTGGACTTCATCGCGGTCCGGTAGCCGGAGAAACGCTCGGTGTCCGACTGATATCCCGAGCGATCTCCAACGTAAGCGATGCGGCGGTGACCCAAATCAAGCAGGTGCGTCACAATCGCCCGGCTCGCTGCGATATTATCGATTCCTACGGAGTGTGCGAAGTCCCCGGGATGCTGGTTATTGATCAGCACGATCGGTACATTCGTGCCGGCCAGGCGCTTGCCATGCAGCGCTCCGACCCGCGATGCTGTGACCAGGATTCCGTCGACCCGCCGCTCACTGAAGCTGTCGACTACCTTTATTTCCAGCTCTGGGTTGGCATGCGAATTGGCCAGAATCACCGAGTACCGATGCTCGTTAGCAGTGCTCTCGATACCATCTACCACCTCGCCGATAAAGGGGTCCGCGATGGACGTGACCACCACCCCGACGGTGCGTGTGGTTCGCGACACCAGACTTCGCGCCACGGCGCTCGGGACATAGCCGGAACTCTTGGCGATCGCGCGGATCCGCGCGGCGGTCTCATTTCCGATCAGCGGGCTGTGGTGAAGCGCCCGCGACACGGTGGAATGCGACACACCCGCCTTTCGCGCGATGTCTTTGATCGAAGGCATACATCATTATCCCTTGTGAGACAGACTTTAGTCCGTAAGCGCATTCGAGCCCGGTGGACTTTCGTGCACACGTGTGCAATAACAAAATATGCAACAGCCACTGGCATCGATGTCCCAATGGGACGATTTCGTTGAGGATCGCTACCGGCCGGACCGCAAACCCGACGAGTTCAGGAATTTTTCGGCCGACGCTCCGCTCGTGGTGCAGGAGTTTTACCGCCAGAACCACGCCTGGCAAACCCGGGATTTCGTCCTCGGAAAGAAGCGCGAGTATGGCGCGTTGAACCATCGCCGCATGGGCATTTGGGAGGCGATGGAATTTCTCAACACTCTGGTGGACGATAGCGACCCCGACACCAACCTCTCGCAAATCGCGCACGCCATGCAGACCGCGGAGGCCATTCGTCACGACGGGCATCCGAGCTGGTTCGTTCTGGCGGGATTGATCCACGATCTGGGCAAGGTCCTGTGTCTCTTCGGTGAACCGCAGTGGGCCGTGGTCGGCGATACCTTCCCGGTGGGCTGTGCGTATTCGGACAAGATCGTTTTTCCCGAGATGTTCGCGGCGAATCAGGATATGGGGGTAGCGGAGTATCAGACTCGACTCGGCGTGTATCGAGAGGGTTGCGGGCTCGCCAAAGTCGACCTCTCATGGGGCCACGACGAGTACCTGTGGATGGTATCGAGTCCCTACCTTCCCGAAGAGGCGCAATACATGATTCGCTATCACTCGTGCTATCCGATTCACCGTGAGGGCGCCTACAGCTTCCTGCTGGATGATCATGACCGCGAAATGTTCAAGTGGGTGCAGGCGTTCAATCCATACGATCTATATACCAAGTCCAGCGCCCGGCCGGACGTGGATGCTCTCCGACCCTACTACGAAAAACTCATCGCAGAGTACTTCCCGAACGAATTGAACTGGTAACGGCAAGCCTGGGACTCGCAGCGGCTCAGTCTTGCGACCCACGTATTTGGTACTCGGCTGACATACATACGCAGGGTTGCCGGCAGTTCGTCATCTGCTTTACCACCGTTCGTTCAGTTGGAAAGCGCTTGTTGGACGGGCGTCCTTGATCATCCGCCGGACAACCCCCGCATGCGGCGGAGGGATGCGGCCGTCCTGTGCGTTCCCTCCCCCCACGAAGCCCATGGCACGCGATTACGGGAGTCAAGTGGATAGCTACGTACAAATGAAACTTGATCTCCATGGCCCTTCGGGTGCTAACTAAAAAAGGGGATGTCGTAGTGACCGCCAGCCGGCAACCAAGCGATGATCGACCCAGCCAATGAAATTGCTGCGCCGGAGGCTCCCAAGGGTCTTCTCCCCGCACCGCCTGGTACAACCAAGGCAGAGCCGCCTAAACAAGCGCCACCAGACAAGCCACGTCGGAGTGGCCGGGTGTGGATTTATATAGCGGTCGCTCTTATCTTGCTGATCGGAAGCTTCCTTTGGTTCAGAGGTTTCACCGGCCGACCTACCGGGCAGAAAACCGCTGGAGGAAAAGGAAAGAAAGGCGGGGCTCCGGCCCTCACACCCGTGGTGTCCGCACGCGCTCAAAAGGGGAATATCGGCGTATATGTAACTGGTCTGGGAGCTATTACTCCCATCTATACGGTTACCGTCAAGAGTCGTGTCGACGGGCAATTGATGAGCGTTCATTTCAAGGAAGGCGACCTGGTTCACGCGGGCGATCCTCTCATTGAAATCGACCCGCGGCCCTACGAGGCCGTGGTGGTGCAGTCCGAAGGCGACCTGGTTCGCGACCAGGCGCTGCTCGCAAACGCCCGCGTCGATCTCAATCGATACACCACCCTGCTCGCACAGAATGCGATTCCGGAACAGCAGCTCGCGACGCAGAAGGCGCTCGTCACCCAGTATGAAGGCACCGTAAAAAACGACGAGGGTTTGCTCGACGCCGCAAAGGTGAACGTAACTTATTGCCACATCACTTCACCGATCACCGGGGTAATCGGTTTGCGTCTCGTCGACCCCGGTAATATCGTTCAGTCTACTGACACAAACGGGATGGTTGTCATCACCCAGATCCAGCCGATCAGCGTCATATTTACGGTATCGGAAGATCAACTTCCGCCCATTCTCCAAAGGGTTCACGCGGGCCAAAAACTAACGGTCGACGCATGGGACCGCCAAAATACGAATAAGCTTGCTTCCGGAACTCTGTCGACCTTAGACAACCAAATCGATCAGACGACGGGGACGTTGAAGCTCCGAGCCATTTTCAATAACGAAAATCGTGCGCTGTTTCCCAATCAGTTTGTGAATGCCCGTTTGTTGGAGCAGGAAAAGACGGGAGTGACGTTGCTGCCGTCCGCTGCGATCCAGCGCAATACCAACGCCACCTATGTCTATCTGATCAAGCCCGATAGTACCGTGACGATCCGCAACATCAAGGTTGGAACCACGGAAGGAGATGAGTCCGAGGTTACCTCGGGACTTTCCCCCGGCGATACAGTCGTCATGACCGGAGTCGACAAGTTGCAGGAAGGCAGCAAAGTTGCTGTGACCCAGCCTGCCGCGCCTCCGGCCAATAAGTGAGGATCTTCAAGTGAGCCCTTCGCGGACATTCATTCTGCGTCCTGTAGCTACTTCTCTGCTAATGGCCGGAGTGATGCTCACGGGCATTGTGGCCTATCGGCAATTGCCCGTCTCGGCACTACCCGAGGTGGACTACCCGATCATTCAGGTCGTAACTTTCTATCCCGGAGCCAGTCCCGATGTCATGGCCTCATCCGTCACTGCGCCACTCGAACGCCAGTTCGGTGAGGTTCCAGGATTGCAGCAGATGACATCCGTAAGCTCCGACGGCAGTTCCGTCATTACGCTGCAGTTCAATCTCAGTCTGAATATCGATGTCGCGGAACAGGAAGTACAACAATCCATCAATGCTTCGGGAACCTATTTGCCCTCGGATCTTCCGACTCCTCCGATTTACAGTAAGACCAACCCGGCCGACGCCCCTGTACTGACTCTGGCGCTGACTTCACAGGCTATTCCTCTTTCGCAGGTGGAAGATCTCGCCGATACCCGGCTCGCACCAAAGATCTCGCAGTTATCCGGCGTTGGCCTTGTCAGCATCAGCGGAGGCCAGAAGCCGGCGGTGCGCATCCAGGCAAATCCTACGCAGATGGCAGCCTACGGATTGAATCTGGAGGATCTCCGAACCGCGCTGGTGGACGCGAACGTCAACCAGGCCAAGGGAAATTTCGACGGGCCCCACCAGTCGTATCAGATTGGCGCCAATGATCAGTTGCTGTCGAGCAGCGATTACGCCGGCCTCGTGATCGCCTACAAGAATGGCGCTCCCGTTAAGTTGACCGATGTTGCAACCGTAATGGACGACATCGAAAACGTGCGTCAGGCCGCGTGGATGAACCAGACCCCGGCCGTGATCGTAAATATTCAGCGGCAGCCGGGCGCGAACACCATCGCGGTGGTCGACCAGATTCAGAAACTGCTGCCGCAACTAACCAGTACCTTGCCCGCATCGGTCCATGTGGGTACGTTGACCGATATGACCACGACGATCCGCGCCTCCGTGAAGGACGTCGAATTCTCGCTGATGCTCACCATAGGCCTCGTGGTAATGGTGATCTTCCTGTTTCTGCGCAGCCTTTCGGGCACTATCATTCCCAGTGTCGCCGTACCGTTGTCTCTCGTCGGCACGTTGGGTGTTATGTATCTGCTCGGCTACAGCCTGAATAATCTCAGCCTGATGGCCCTGACTATTTCAACCGGCTTTGTCGTCGATGACGCCATTGTCATGATCGAGAACATCGTCCGTTATATCGAGCAGGGTGAAGCCCCGATGCAGGCCGCCCTGAAAGGCGCAGAACAGATCGGGTTCACCATCATCTCGCTGACCATTTCATTGATCGCGGTGCTAATCCCTTTGCTGTTTATGGGAGACATCGTCGGCAGGCTCTTCCGCGAGTTCGCGGTCACGTTAAGCGTGACCATTCTGATGTCCGCCGCCGTGTCGCTCACCCTGACCCCGATGATGTCCGCCCGACTCTTGAAGCACACTCCCGAAGCTTCGCAAGGGCGTCTTTTCCGCGCTTCGGAAAACGTTTTCAACAAGGTCATCGACTTTTACGGACGCACGCTCAAATTCGTGCTTCGCTTCCAGACCATTACCCTGATGGTGGCGCTGGCGACTTTGCTGTTGACGGTCTTTCTCTTTTACGAAATACCGAAAGGCTTCTTCCCGATTCAGGACACAGGCGTGATCCAGGGCGTAACGGAAGCTTCTCAGTCCATTTCGTTCAGCGAAATGTCGCGTTTGCAGCAAAGTGTCAATCAGGCCATTCTGCAGGATCCCGCAGTCGAAAGCCTTTCGTCGTTTATCGGGATCGACGGCACCAACACGACGCTGAACAGCGGCCGCGTGCAGATCAATCTGAAACCGTTGGCGGCACGTAAAATCAGCGCCAGCGATGTGATTCGACGACTGCAGACGAACATCGCGAGAATCTCCGGCATCACCCTTTATATGCAGCCGGTGCAGGACCTGACGGTCGACGATCGCGTGAGCCGCACCCAATTTCAGTACACTCTCGAGGATCCGAATGCGAATGAGCTGAACTCTTTCGCACCCAAAATGCTGGCCGAACTGCAGCAACTGCCCGAACTCAGCGACGTCGCAACCGATCAGCAGACCCAGGGGATCCAGGCGAAACTGGTGTTCGACCGGCCGACAGCCTCCCGCCTCGGCATTACCGCGTCGTCTATCGATCAGACACTCTACGACGCTTACGGCCAGCGTGAAGTGTCCACCATGTTCACGCAATTGAATCAGTATCACGTGGTTCTCGAGGTGAAGCCCACATTCAATCAAAGACCGTTGGAACTGCGCGACCTTTTCATCCGTTCGGGCATGGCGAGCGCATCGTCTTCGCCGGCTACTGTCTCGGGCGGGTCAGCCGCTACCTCTTCCTTCGGACCTTCGAGCACCGCGACCAGCGCATCGTCGGTTTCCGCTCAGACCGGATCAACAGGCGTCGTCGCAGGCGGAACGTCCGCGACCGCTCCCTCTTCGCCGCTCCAGTTCGGGCCGGCTCAATCGACGACCGCCTTTCCGAATGGTGGACAGGTGCCTCTGAGCGCTTTCACTCACGTCGAGACGACATCGGTGCCCATCACCATCAACCACCAGGGCCAGTTTCCGGTAATCACATTCTCTTTCAACCTGGCTCCCAAGGCGTCTCTTGGCAATGCCATTGACTCCGTCAATAAAGTGCAGCAGGGCCTCCATATGCCCATCAGCATTCAGGGCGCGTTTCAGGGAACGGCCGCGGCGTTCCAGAGTTCGCTCGCGAACGAGCCGGTGTTGATTCTGGCTGCGCTGGTCACCGTATATCTTGTGCTGGGGGTCCTCTATGAGAGTTACATTCATCCGATCACTATACTGTCGACCCTGCCCTCGGCGGGTGTCGGTGCGCTGCTGGCTCTTTGGCTTACGGGCAATGACTTCAGCGTCATCGCTTTGATCGGTATCGTGCTGCTCATCGGCATCGTGAAGAAGAACGCGATCATGATGATCGACTTTGCGCTGGAGGCTGAGCGCGAGCAACACATGTCGCCAGTCGATTCGATCTACCAGGCCTCGCTGCTTCGTTTCCGCCCGATCATGATGACGACCATGGCCGCGCTGCTGGGCGGACTGCCGCTCGCACTCGGGTCGGGTACCGGATCGGAATTGCGCCGTCCGCTGGGAATCACGATTGTGGGCGGCCTCATCGTAAGCCAGGTTCTCACTCTCTATACCACGCCGGTCATCTATCTCTTCTTCGATCGCCTGGCCCGAAGATTCTCGCGCTCGCCGGAGAGAAAGCGCGTAAGGGACAGGCAGCCAGGCACCGATCCGGCACCAGCGCCGGCAGGGTAGAAAGCATGAGTATCTCCGGGATCTTCGTCCACAAACCTGTCGCGACTACGCTGCTCACAGTCGCCATCGCCCTGTCCGGAGTGGTCGCGTTTCAACTGCTCCCCGTGTCGCCGTTGCCGCAAGTGGATTTTCCGACTATTTCCGTGTCCGCATCTCTGCCTGGCGCCAGCCCGGAAACTATGGCGTCTTCCGTGGCGACGCCTCTCGAAAGACAATTCGGCCATATCGCCTCGGTGACCGAGATGACGTCAACGAGCACCCTGGGAGCCACCAGTATCACGCTCCAGTTCGACTTGAACCGCAACATCGATGCCGCCGCGCGCGACGTGGAGGCGGCCATCAACGCGGCACGCGGCTATCTGCCTACCAATTTGCCGAACAATCCCACGTACCGCAAAGTGAATCCAGCCGATTCGCCGATCTTCATTATCGGGCTGACTTCGAAAATCCTGACCAAAGGGGAGATGTACGATGCGGCATCCACCATCATGGAACAGAAGTTGTCGCAAATCTCGGGAGTTGGCCAGGTTATCGTGGGTGGCAGCGCGCTTCCCGCCGTGCGACTCGAACTGAATCCGATCGTTCTGAACAAGTACGGGATCGGTTTTGAAACGGTGCGTAGCGCGCTCAGCGGCGCGAACGCCAACGCACCCAAAGGGCATTTTTCCGACGGCACCCATATGTGGGAGCTCGGAGCCAACGATCAGCTCTTGAAAGCCGCTGATTACGAGCCGTTGGTCATCGCGTATCGCAATGGGGTAGCCGTCCGGGTGAGCGACGTCGGGCAGGCGGTCGATTCAGTAGAAGATCTTCGCCAGGCCGGGTACCTCGACGCGCAGACCTCCGTACTGCTGATCATCTTCCGGCAACCCGGAGCCAATATCATTCAGACCGTGGACCGGATCCGCGCCGCGCTGCCTCAGTTGGAAGCGGCTATTCCACGCATGATCAAGCTGACTGTGGCGATGGATCAGACCGTGACCATCCGCGCGTCAGTGAAAGACGTCGAGCTTACGCTCATGATTTCCGTCTTCCTGGTTATTCTGGTGGTGTTTCTGTTTCTCCGGGACGTTCGCACCACTTTCATCCCGAGCGTCGCCGTACCGGTTTCATTAATCGGCACGTTCGGCGTGATGTATCTGCTGAATTACAGTATCGACAACCTCTCCCTGATGGCCCTGACGATCGCGACCGGCTTCGTGGTCGACGATGCTATTGTCGTCATCGAAAACATTACGCGCTACCTCGAACAAGGCATGGCGCCGTTTGAAGCGGCATTGAAAGGGGCTGGAGAAATCGGGTTCACGGTAATGACCATCAGTTTTTCGTTGATCGCCGTTTTCATTCCACTGCTTTTTATGGGGGGCATCGTGGGGCGCCTGTTCCGCGAATTCGCCGTGACGCTTTCGGTGGCGATTCTAGTCTCAATGGTGATTTCGCTGACCACGACGCCGATGATGTGCGCTCATCTCCTGAAACAGCAACAGGCTCATGGATGGTTTTATCGCAGCAGCGAGCGTTTCTTCACGTGGATCGTAGAGGTCTACGGCCGGACTCTGACGGTGGTGCTGCGGCACGCATTCATTACCGCGATGGTGCTGCTCGCGACCATCGCATTGAATATTTATCTATTTGTTCGCGTCCCCAAAGGATTCTTTCCGGAACAGGACAATGGCCGTATCATGGGCGCTATCATGGCCGATCAGGATACGTCGTTCCAGGCCCTCGACAAGATTCTGCTCCGCATGATCGAGATTGTCCAAAAGGACCCGGGCGTGGCGGACGCACTGGGGTTTACCAGCAGTGCCAATACGGCCAGAATGTTTATCTCCCTCAAGCCGCTCGCCGATAGAAAAGCCGACGCCGACGAGATTATTTCGCGTTTGCGCCCGAAACTCGCAAAAGTGCCCGGAGCCACGCTTTATTTGCAGGCCTCGCAGGACGTCCGCATCGGCGGAAGAATGAGCAACGCCGAGTACCAATTCACCATGCAAGGCGAGAATCTTCCGGACCTGGTCAAGTATTCTCCTCTGATGCTGCAGAAGCTGAAGGCCATCCACACCATTGCCGATGTGAACAGCGATTTGCAGAACCAGGGACTGCAAGCGATGGTCACGTATGACCGGAAGACGGCTGCCCGTTTCCAAATTGCGCCCCAATTAATAGACGATACTCTCTACGACGCATATGGCCAGCGTCAGGTCTCGACCATGTACACGGCGTTGAATCAGTATCACGTCGTGATGGAGGCTGCGCCGGAATTCTGGCAGGATCCTCAGTTCCTGAGACAGGTGTACGTGAGCGCGCCATCGGGCCAGCAGGTTCCTCTAAGCGCGCTGGCAAACTACGCGCCGGACACGGCACCTCTGGCCGTCAATCACCAGGGACTTTTCCCCTCGGTGACGATCTCGTTTAACCTCGCTGACGGAGCCTCGCTGGGGGACGCAGTGGACGAAATCGATGCTGCAGCCGCGACGGTCGGACTTCCGAAGACGATCCACACTTTGTTCGCAGGCACCGCGCAGGCTTATCAGGACTCCCTGAGCAGTGAACCGATGCTGATCGCCACCGCGCTGATTGCTGTTTACCTGGTACTCGGTATTCTGTACGAGAGTTTGATTCACCCCATCACCATCCTGTCGACAATTCCATCGGCCGGCGTAGGAGCGCTTCTTGCTCTTACCATCACGCATACGGATCTGACCATCATCGCGATTATCGGAATCATTCTGTTGATCGGGATCGTTAAAAAGAATGCCATCATGATGATCGATTTCGCCTTGGCCGCCGAACGCAACGAAGGCAAGAATTCGCGCGATTCCATATTCGAAGCCTGCATGTTGCGCTTGCGTCCGATCCTCATGACGACGATTGCCGCGATGCTCGGAGCGTTGCCGCTGGCGCTGGGCACCGGTACCGGTTCTGAACTGCGCAGGCCGCTGGGGATCACTATTATCGGGGGCCTGATTGTGAGCCAGATGCTGACTCTCTACACCACGCCGGTGGTTTATCTCTACTTCGACCGGCTGCAGCACTGGTGGTTCGAGCGTGGAAAAGTAAAGTCACCGCATTCCGGACTGACACCGGAATTCGGCGACTAAGTACATCATTTCATAAATGAAGCGTACCGACTCCCTAACGGTCGCAGCTCGGTAACTAAACACTTCTGAATCGCTCCACTCGCACAGCGGCGGTAAATGCGCGGATACTGAAGAGATGGGAGAAATTATCCGGGCGGCCGTATTTCACACCCCGGGAAATCCGTTTCGCGATCCGTCCGCACTGGAAATCCTTCCGGATGGCGGGTTGCTGGTGGAGGGCGGCGTGATACAGGCCCTCGGCGACTACTCTAAAATCCGGCAAACCCATCCGGATGCCCGCCTACGCGATCTGCGAGGCGGCTACCTGCTGCCGGGGTTCGTCGATACACACGTGCATTATCCGCAGGTCCGAGTCCTGGGAGGATTGGGTTATTCCCTGCTGGACTGGCTGGATCAGCATACGTTGCCCGAGGAGGCGCGTTTCGTTGAGCCGGCCTACGCCCGGGACGTCGCGCATGAGTTTCTGCATTGCCTGGCATCGCACGGTACCACGACAGCGCTGGTGTTCGGCTCCCACTTCGGACCGGCCATGGAAGTGTTCTTCGATGCCTCCGTCGCGAGCGGGTTGCGGATTGCTTCCGGACTGGTCCTATCGGATCGTATGCTGCTCCCGTCGCTACACCAGACGCCCAATGCGGCCTACCGGCAAAGTCAGGAGCTGATCCGGAGTTATCACGGCAGGCGCGGGCTGGTGTATGCGGTGACTCCGCGCTTTGCTCTCTCGACTTCCGAAGCGATGCTGGAGGTTTGTCAGACTTTGCTGCAGGAAACGCCTGGTCTCCGATTTCAAACCCATATCAACGAAAATCCGGAGGAGGTGATGGAGGTCGCCCGGCTGTTTCCATGGGCGCCGGACTATCTCGCCGTGTACGAGAAATTCGGTCTGGTTGGGAGCAGGTCGGTGCTGGCTCACAACGTGCATCCGACAGACGGGGAACTGGCTCGGCTGGCTTCCAGCGGCGCGACGGTGTCGCATTGTGCCTGCAGTAACGCCGCTCTGGGGAGCGGCATTTTTCCGCTGCAGCGTCATCTGAACGCAGGCGTGAGGTTTGCGCTTGGTACGGACGTCGGGGGTGGTACGGGATTTGGAATGTTGAAGGAAGGTCTGCAGGCTTACATGCTGCAACGCGTGTCCGGCAGCGGGGTGATGCTGAGCTCAGCCCAGTTGCTGTATCTGGCGACGCGGGCTGGCGCGGAAGCGCTCGGCGTGGGGAGCGAGACGGGAGATTTGCGGCCCGGGAAATCGGCAGACTATGTGTACCTGCGGCCGGTCGCGGGAAGTCCGCTGGAGATGGTCGCGGCTCATGCGGATCTCGCGGAAGATTTGCTGTCGGCGCTGTTTACGCTCGCGGGACGGGAGGAGGTGTGCGAGGTGTGCGTGCGGGGGAAGGTGGTTTACCCTGCCAGTTGAGCCAGCACCTCGGCCAGCGCTCTCGCGCCATTGGCTATGGCTTCCGGTGACGCGTATTCGTCAGGGCGATGACTGACTCCCGCGCGGCAGGGGATGAACAGCATTGCCACCGGGACCACGCGGGCTAAGAAGAGTGAGTCGTGATACGCCCGGCTGACCATCCGCTGGTAGCGGAGGCCCTGAGCTTCGCAAGCGCGGCTGAGAGCCTCGATCAGCCGCGCATCGCAAGTCGCGGGAGCGTCGGAGTTCAACAGGTCCGATTGAATCCGCACGCCTCGGCGTTGCGCGATGGTCTCGGAAGCCTTCTCAATGGACGCGAGCACGCTATCGCGTCGAGCTTCATCCGTATCGCGCACATCGAGTGTCAGCCGGACACGGCTGGGAATGCTGTTGACGGCCCCGGGAAACACTTCGCAGATACCGGCAGTCGCGACGGTGTCGATTGCGCCGGTAGATTTGGCCGCGGCTTCGACGGCCAGGGCAAGTTCCGCGGCGGCGCAAAATGCATCGTGACGGCCGGGCATCAGCACCGCGCCGGCGTGTCCGCCCTCGCCTTCGACGGTGATTCTAACGCTGGCTGGAGCTGCGATGTTGGTCACGATGCCGAGCGGAATTCCTCCGTTTTCGAGGAGCGGTCCTTGTTCGATGTGCAGCTCGATAAATCCGGCGTAGTAGGCAGGCGCTAATACGACGTCGGAGAGCGGAGCGGTGAAGCCCGCGGCGTCGCGCACCTCGTCGAGTGTCCGGCCTTGAGAGTCGCGCAGCCGGGATCCAGCGTCAGGCCCCAGGACCCCCGCGAGGAGACGGCTGCCGAGGCAACCAATACCGAAGCGCGTAGGTTCCTCGGCGGTGAAAACGAGCAGTTCGATCGAACGCCGCGGCCGAAACCCCGCACGTTGGAGGGCGCGGATGGCTTCGAGTCCGCTGAGCACGCCGACCGTGCCGTCGTACATGCCGGCGTTAGGAATCGCGTCAATGTGGGAACCGGTGCCGATCGCGGGAAGGTCGGGCTCGTCGCCGATCCAACGGGCGAAGGTGTTGCCTGCCGCGTCTTCCCGGACTGCGAGCCCGGCATCGCGGCAGAGTTGCTTCACATAGCGGCGCGCAGCGAGATCGGTGGCGGTATAGACGACGCGTGTCACCGCGGGCGCCGGAACATCGGAGTAGGTGGCGAGCTTGTCGAGTTCGTTCTGCAGTTGAGTCGCGTTTACTTGGAATTGCATGGGTGACGGTTCCAGTCTTTATAGATGAGGTATTTTGCCGGGACTTTGCCCAGCGCGCCGAACCACTGCGGGCAATATGGCGCCATCCAGATGAAATCGCCCTCCTGGACGGAGTACCAGTGATCGCCCAGACGATAGATTCCGCCGCCTTCGAGCATGACGAGGCCGTGTTCCATCACGTGGATCTCGACCATCGAGAGACTCGCACCCGGTTGAAAGGTCATGGTGTTGACGGCCATGTCGAAGGCTGCGTCCGCGGGCAACAAGGTGCGGACTTCCAGCGCCTCGTCACCGTCCAGAGGTTTGCTCTCGACGGCGCTCTCCTGACCCGCGAACGCGGCTGGAGTCTCAATGCCGGGCAGCGGTTGATAAGCCTTCTCAATGATGATTGCGCGTGCATGAGAGATGGACTCGATGGACGCAGTGCTGCCCGGAGGCTGGTACGTGTATCCTCCCTTCGCGAGCACCGCGGTGTCCACCGTGAGTTCACCCTCGATCACATACACGAGGCGTTGCCCCGACGCAGGGCCCAGCGTTCCGCCGGGTTCGAAGATCGCGGTGTACTCGGTGAACTGAGCGCCGCGTGCGGGTCCGATATGAACAATGGCTGTCGCGCTCTTCATTCCGGGCAGAGGTGCGCGGACGAATGTGTCCGGAGTTTGCAGCAGATGATCGGCGCAGTGGGCGCTTCTGGTGATTCCAAGTTGATGTAGCACAGACTTCAGTTCGTCCTTTTCTCCGGCGTCACTAACCAGCCGGGCGTGCCCGAAGGAATAATCCGACCTCGCAGAATCGTATGCACGACGCGACCCTTGAACCGGCGGCCGATATACGGGCTGATGCGGTGGCGTTGTTGCAGCATCTCACGATCCATGACGAACGTTTGCGCGAGATCGACGAGTGCGAAATCCGCGTCGCAGCCGACAGCGATCCGCCCTTTGCGCGCGATGCGAAACCGCTGCGCGGGATTGGCGGCGAGAAGGTTCGCGATACGATCGAGCGGCAGTCGCTCCGTCAAAGACGGGAGCGTTGCCTGGATGCCCGCGATGCCGCCCCAGATGCGGAAGAAATTGTCGCCCTCTTTCATCTCGGGCGGGGCAGGGGAGTGGTCGCTGCCGATAATGTCGACGCTGCCGTCGAGTACGGCGTCCCAGAGACTCTGCTGTTCAATGGCATCGCGCAACGGTGGCGCGCATTTCGCAGCCGTACCGATGCGCTCCATGTCTTCACCCGTGAAGGTGAGGTAGTGAGGACAGGTTTCGATGGAAACGTCCGTGCCACGGGCTCGCGCCTCCAAGGCCGCGGCCACGCCGCGACCCGAACTGATGTGGACAATGTGCAGCTTCACGCCGGTTTCCCTGGCCAGGAAAGCGACCCGCTCAATCGCTTCGACCTCGGCGATGACCGGCCGCGATTCCAGATAGTCTCGGACGCTGCAGCGGCCGGCGTCCAACATTCGCTTCGTGAGCCCGCGCGTGATCTCTTCACTTTCCGCATGGACGGACACTGGGAGATCGAGGCGCGCTGCTTCACGCATGCTTTCGTACAGTGTAAGGTCATCGGAGCGGGGAAATTCGGGGAGCCCGGAATCGGACACGAAAGCTTTGAAGCCGATTACTCCCCGCCCGGCGAGTTCGGCGAGATGATGCAGATTTCCCGGGATGATCCCGCCCCAGAGCGCGAAGTCGGTCACTGATGCTTTCGCCAGCGCGGCGTGCTTTTCGTCGAAGGCCCGCGCATTCACCGTGCAGGGCGACGAGTTGAGGGGCATGTCGAAAAACAGCGTGCCGCCCGCGGATGCAAACGCCCGGCTGCCGGTCGCCGCTCCTTCCCATTCGGTGCGGCCGGGTTCGTTGAAGTGGACATGTACGTCGATGATCCCGGGCAGGATGGCGAGGCTGCGCGCGTCGATCTCACACTTGCCTGCGGGGAGTTCGGGGCCGATTTGAGAAACGATTCCGTCCTCGACGGCGATGTCGCGTAGCATGCCCCGGATTACGAGGTCAGACATAAGAACTTTTCTCCCACGGCAAGCGCCGCTTCCACATCTTCGATGAGCACATTTTCCTCGGGTGAGTGACTGATACCTCCCGGACTTCTTAGAAATAGCATGGCTGAAGGAATATGTGGCGCGATGATCATGGCGTCGTGTCCGGCCCCGCTCGTCATGGAATGAACCGGGTAACCGGCAGACGCAACTGCGGTTGACAGGCGCTCGCGCAAAATGGCGTCCATCGGGACGGCGGGTTGGTCGAGACGCTGTTCGTAACGCACCTTCACGTCGCGCCGGTTAGCGATACTCGATGCCGCGGAGATCAATTGCCGTACCAATGCCTGCCGATTTTCGTCACCACCGTGCCGGACATCGAGGCTGACGGTGACTCGCCCGGGAACCACGTTCGTTGCGTTGGGCTCGATTTGCATACGCCCAGTCGTTGCCACCATGCCGTCGTGAGCCGCGGCTTCCTGTTCGACGCGTCCGATCCATTGTGCTGCAGCGGCCAGCGCATCGCGGCGCAGGGCCATCGGCGTCGTGCCGGCGTGATTCGCTTGTCCTTCGAAAGTAATTTCGAGACGGCTTTGTCCGGCAATGGCATCCACTACTCCGACAGGCAACTGCAGGCTCTCCAGGACGGGTCCCTGTTCGATGTGGAATTCAAGGTACGCTGCAGTATCAGGTGCCAGGCGCGCGTCCAGGATGGCTTCGGGATCCAAACCGAATTGACGGATGTAAGGATCGGCAAGCGCAAGGGTCCTGGCATCCAGCGTGCCGACCAGCGCCCGGCTGCCGATGAAAGGCACTCCCATCCGAACGCCCTCCTCTTCAGAGAAGCCGGCCACCTCAATCTTCGGACCTTGCGCGTGATGGCTGGCGATTCCGGCTAGCTCAATCCCCAGAACGACGCCGAGAATGCCGTCGAACGCGCCCGCGTTGGGGACGGTATCGAGATGCGAGCCGATCATCACCCGCGGGCCATTGCCCTCCAACACGCCGCGAAGGTTGCCCGCTGCATCGACTCTAACCTGCATGCCGAGACTGCGCATCCATCTCCCGAGCTGCCGGTGGACGTCGTGCATCGGCGGAGAGAGAAAGGTTCGAGTCGTGCGCCCGGGTTCTTCGGTGAACGTGGCCAGGGTGCGGCAGTAATCGACGACACGTTGTGCCCGGCTGCTCATCGGCGCCTCATCGGCGCAAGGTCAAGCCCAGGCAACCGTAAGGGGGACGGGCATCGGTGTAGACGCCCAGAGATTCACCCTGTTCGGCGATGGTGTCCCAGGTCCGGTTGTTGGCTTCGAGATGAATCTCTGCAATTGCCGGGATATCCTGTAGCATTCTTGTGCCGATCTGATAGATGATCTGCTGGATGCTTCCGGATTCGAACCCCGCGAAAACTCCCTGCACGGTTTTACGGATTTCGGCGGTGACGGCGCCCTTGCTGAATGCGTCTTCCGTGCGGATATAACTCCATTCGAGGTCCAGCCACATGTGAAGTGGGCGGTTCTTGATTTCGGGAAGCGTGGTGTACTGGTCCCGGACAAAGCCGTAAAATGCGCTGCCACCCAGTCGCAAGAGTTTGAAACCCTGAATGCCGGAACAAATCTCCGCATGACGCAGGGTCGTGCCTTCTCGTTCGACTTCCAGGCGTGCGTAGGCTCGATCTGGTCCTGCTGGGGTGAAAACAGGACAGGCTGAAGCCTGTGTTACGACGGCGTAGGGGATTTCGGTTGCGGTGAGTTGCGCGCCTTCCGCTTGCGGGTAGGTGTTCAGAAATTTTTCGCCGAGGAAACGGCAGTAGGATTCCAGATCGCCGCCGGTGAAGTTCATGGTCTCGCGCTGAATGAAATTCTTCATTGAGTCGGTGGCGACCAGGTTGGCATTATCGCCGGTAGTATATGTTGTCCAGAACGCGTCACCGTAGATCAGCAGCAGTACATTCGCTCCAAATACCGGGCTCTGCCCTTCCGGTTGGTTGCCGTCGCGATGCAAGCGGTAGGCGATCACGTCGCCTTTTCCGTAGTAACTGCGCTTCGGTCCGCTGGAGAATCGATTCATCGTCCGATCATATCCTCTAATCGAAAGCGAGCAATGCGATACACCTGCTGCAATGCTTCCTGAAACTCCTCTTCCGGGCTCGCCTGGAGCCGGCCCTCGAGCGCCTGCATGATGCGGTGCTTGGTGCTGCCTTTCACGGCAAACAGGAACGGGAAGCCGAATTTGTTCTTATAAGCCTCGTTGTACTGGTGCAGGCGGGCGAATTCCACCGGCGTCAAGTGATCGAGCCCCGCGGAATTCTGCTCTTTGGCGGAACTCTCGCTCATTCTCGCGCGAGCGCCGAGGTCCGGGTGAGCGCGCAGGAGTGCCAGTTTTTCAACCGTGGATGCAGCCGCAACTTCGGCGGTCATGCGCTTGTGCAGATCGTCCAGGGATGCGAAGGGGCGATGCTTCCAGGCGCGGCGAGCCACCCAGGAAGAGTGCTCGAAGACGCCTCCAAGATGATCGACAAAATCGTTGACCCCCAGTGCATTCAATTGCGAAATCGTCACAAGTGAGCGGCTCCGGTAGTGGATGCCGGAGCTGTTTGTAGGGCGCCCTCCCTGGCACGCTGCACCGCCCAATAGATTCGCTCCGGTGTGGCAGGACTATCCAGCGTCACGAGACCGCCGCTGCCGAAAGCCGCAATCGCCTCGCGAATCGCCTCACGCACCGATATCGCCAGCATCAGCGGCGGCTCGCCGACCGCTTTGCTTCCAAAAACCACGCCGGGCTCGCTCGCGCGTTCGAGGAATGCGACGTTGAAAGTCTCCGGCAGTTCCGGCCAGGATGGGAGCTTGTAGGTAGACGCGCCGGCGGTCGCAAGCCGTCCCTGGCCATCCCATAGCAGTTCCTCGAGAGTCAGCCAGCCGATGCCTTGGACGAAACCTCCTTCGACCTGTCCGCGATCAATCAGCGGAGAAACCGAATCGCCCACATCTTCCAGGAGGTCCGCGCGGAGGATTCGGTGCTCGCCCGTGAAGCCGTCGACTTCGACCTCTGCGGCCGCAGCGCCATATGCGTAATACAAAAACGGCCGGCCAGTGGCGCTCTTCGCGTCAAAGTGGATCTCCGGTGTGCGGTAGTACCCTTGTGCGAAGAGAGCGACGCGATGCCGGTATGCGTGCTCCACGACGGTAGCGAAGCTGATGGAAGTCGGCTTCGAACCCGCGGCATAGACTTCGCCGGATTCGAAGCGCACGGCGGTATCGTCGCATTCCAGAAGATTCGCCGCGATCGGTGTGAGCCGGGCTTTGATCTGCGCGCAGGCATCGAACACGGCCGCGCCGTTCAAGTCCGTGCTGGCCGATGCCGCGGTGGGAGAAGTATTCGGGACTTTGTCCGTGCGAGTCGGCATCAACCGGATGGTTTCCGGCGTCACGCCCAAGCTGTCTGCGGCGATTTGATGGATCTTGGTGAAGAGCCCCTGACCCATCTCTGTGCCGCCGTGATTCACTTGTACGCTGCCGTCCCGGAAGACTAAGACGAGCGCTCCCGCCTGGTTCATCAGGGTTGCGGTGAAGGAAATACCGAACTTCATCGGCGTGATGGCGAGGCCTCGTTTGGCGAGCGTGTGCGTGCGGTTGAACTCGGCCACGGTGATCCGGCGGGTCTCGAACTCACTCGACTCTTTCAACTGGTTCCAGATCGTCGCGATGCGCGATGCGTCTTTGACGACCTGGGCATAATGAGTCAGATCGCCTTCCCGATAGAAGTTTCGTTGGCGAACGACATGCGGCGGGATGTCCAGCGTCCGGGCGACGCGGTCCAGGATGTCCTCAATGACCAGCATGCCTTGCGGGCCGCCGAAGCCGCGGAAAGCAGTTTGCGACGTCTTATGGGTCTTGCAGATCCAGCCTGACGCGTCGAGCGCAGGGATCAGGTAAGTGTTGTCGCAATGGAACAGCGCTCGCCACATGACCGGCTCGGAGAGGTCGAGGCTCCAACCCGCATCCGAATAGAGCGAGAGTTCCACGCCTCGCAGCCGGCCATCATCGTCGAAACCGGCGGAGAAGCGCGCGTGGAAGGGATGACGCTTGCCGGTCAGCACCATGTCAAGATGACGAGGCAGTCGCACGCACACCGGCCGCCTGGTCTTCCATGCGCCGAGAGCCGCGATGGCCGCCCAGGGATTGGCTTGCACTTCTTTGCCGCCGAACGCTCCGCCCATCCGCAGACACTGCACGGACACGCGATGGCAAGGGATGCCGAGCACGCGCGCCGCGATAATCTGCGTCTCGGCGGGGTGCTGGGTCGATGAGTCGATAATGAAGCCGCCAGTCTCGTCGATTCTCGCAAGAGCGCATTGCGTTTCCAGGTAAAAATGTTCCTGGCCGCCGATCGAGAGTTCGCCGCTGAGACGATGCGGGCTGGCAGCAATCGCGGCGAACGCGTCGCCGCGCCGGATACGCGAGGGAGCGGAATGGTAGCTACCGGCCGCTATGGCATCCTGAATGGTCAATACCGGCGTCAGCGCGCGATACTCCGCTTTGACTCGCGCGGCCCCGAGTTTGGCGGCTTCGAGCGTCTCTCCAAGCACCCACGCAACCGCTTGGGCGTGGTGCATGATCTCGACTGGAAACAACGGTTCATCATGACGGTTCGCGCCCGAATCACCCTCGCCCGGAACATCCGAGGAGGTCAGAGTCGTTACCACGCCGAATTCATCGAGCGCCGGCGTGGCATCCAGATGGAGCAGCAGCGCATGTGCGTGAGGCGCAAGGACGGGCCACGCGTGCAGGGTTTCCGGATAGCGCGGGAGTAGATCCTCAGCGTAGATCGCATCGCCAGTCACGTGATCGCGAGCGCTTTCATGGGGCGTTGACTGGCCGGAGTACTTCACGCAGCGACCTCCAACTTCTGCTCGTGGGCGTATTTTTCGAGGACGCGCTGGGCGATCGCGAGCCGGTACTCCGCTGAACCGCGATGATCGCTCATAGGTTTCAGAGTCCTGGCAATCACGTCCTGGGCGCGTTTGATTGTGGACTCATTCCAGGCGCGTCCCAAGACGGCGGTTTCGGCTTCCGCAGCCCTTACGGGAGTTGCGGCGACGCCTCCGTAAGCGAAGCGTGCGCGCTCGATACGGCCGGATCGATCGAGCGTCACGGAGATGGCTGCCGCGACCGTACTGATGTCGTCGGTGCGGCGCTTGGCAATTTTGTAGAAGCGCGTCTCGGCCGTCAGGGGCTTCGGTATGCGGATCGAGACCAGGACATCGCGCGACGTGAGCGAAGTCTGGCGGTAGCTCTGAAAGAACGCACTCAAGGGAACGGCGCGTTCGCCATCCGGGCCGGCGATTTGCACGGTAGCGTCGCAGGCGAGTAACAATGGCGCGGCGTCGCCGATGGGGGATGCGGTCGCCAGATTACCGCCGAGCGTCGCGCGATTGCGAATGAGCGGCGAGGCGAAGAGGCGCAGCCATTGATCAAATACTGAAGGAGCGCTGCTCCATTTCTCACCGATTTCGCTTAAGGTTAGTCCGGCGCCGATCGTGACCGCGTCGTCCGCCTCCTGGAACTGAAGAAGTTCGGGAAGTGCTTCAACGCTGATCAGGACCGGCCAACGGCGATCACGGAGATTGGACTCGACTACCAGGTCCGTCCCGCCGGCAATGAGCCGCGATTGCGGATATTCGGATAACAGATTCAGACACTCGGCCAGGCTGGTTGGACGGAAGAACTGCGATCCACCGTGACGGTAGGCGACCCGACCCGTCACGGGCGCTGGTTGTTGCATCCGGTCGCGGAACCAGCCCGGGGGCGCCGGTCCAAGCGAAAGGGCGGCGTCGCGTATCGGACGGTACCCGGTACAGCGGCAAAGATTGCCGGAGAGCGAGAGAGGATCGCATGAGCCGGTACGCCCGGGTCGATGCTGCTCCGCAAAAAGACTGACCACGAAGCCGGGCGTACAGTACCCGCACTGGGATCCGGCCTGGTCGATCATGGCCTGCTGGACTTTCGAAAGCTGACCGTCGCGGGCGAGTGCTTCGATTGTGTAGATCTCCTGACCGGAAGCCATCGGCAGGAGCATCAGGCAGCTGTTGAACGGGACGAAGCGACTGCCCGACTTGCACGGCTTGACCATCAGAACCGTGCAGGCCCCGCATTCGCCCTCGGCGCAGCCCTCTTTGGAACCGGTGAGTCCTTTTGAACGGACAAAATCGAGAAGTGTGGTTGACGGAGCGAGACCCTGCGCCACGACCCGCCGGCCGTTCAATAGGAAACGAACTTCGTGCTGCCCGGCAAGGTCCTCTGGCATTTTTTGCTTCTCGGATGTTGAATCGGGCTCACAGCAGAGTGCGCCAGCAGAAACGCTCTTGACCAAATGTTAACACTTGATGACGAGGGTCTGCAGCAGCGCAGGACAGGCTCGTTAGTCCCTCGGTGTTACGCCTTCCGGGGAACAGACATTCTTAACCGAAATCGCTCAGCTTGAATTTCCGCGACGCGTTTGCGAAGGCGAAGTCTGTATGGGGCGACCGGACAAGCTCCTTGCAGAACCTCGCTTGTCAGGAGCGAGGTTCGCAAATTTACGGAGCGGAAAGGGGGTGATTTAAATGATCATCCTTGTGCCGATCGTTTTCCTTGTATTCCTCAGGAAGCGACGGACCAAGTTGGAGCTTAAATCGAACTCTAGCTGAATCCGAGACTGAGCGGTGGCGGCAACCATCGCTCAGTCCAACGCTAAAATAACACTTTTCTTCAATCCACTACTGCCGCAACCACCATCTCCAGTACCCGGTGAACCCCGTCATCGGTACTGGGCGGCGGATCGAAAAACTGGCTGTGCGGCTCCGGTTTCCAGCCATCGCGCGAGGTGTCCGGCTGATAGGTGAGCGGTAGTCCGGTATTGGCCGGATCGTACTGTGAAGTCGAGCCGGCCATTTTGTAAATCACCATGTCGAGAGACGGAATCACGTAGATGCCGAAGCCTCCTGCGCCTGATTTGAAATAGGCATCGGGCGGCGCACCCGCCACATGACCGTCCTCATTCACTTCGAACTGGAGACTGAAGGGCGCATGCGGATCGTAGGGTGACGGCCGGCTGCAAAGTGCGATGTAATCGGCGGGGACCAACTCCTGATTACCCCACCGGCCATGGTGCAGCAGAAGATAGGCAAAGCGCAGCGCATCCGTGGAGTGGACCGCGATATCCGCGCCGCCGGGCGTGTGCGGTAGCGTTTTGCCGTTACGCGTACGCGCCCACGACCAGCGTCCCCATTCCATCGGCTTGGCTAGTTTCTCGTTGACGTAATCCTGCAGTTCCATCCCTGCCAGATGCCTCAGCACGATCGACGCGACATGGGTCGATTGCGAGGAATAGGAGTAGCCCCCGCCTGGAGCGCACCACATCGGCGCGCGCAAGGCAGCCTGGTCCTGGGCGTTGATTGAATCGAGCGTTGCGTCTCGTGGAGGCATCGGCTTCAGTTGCTGAAGCACGTGATTGACGAATCCGGAAGTGCCTTCCTGCATACCGGATGTCATGGTCAGCAGATGCCCCAGTTTAATCTCGGCCTTCGACGGGTCACTGAGCGGGAAGGCCTCCGGAAGGTAAACTTCAGTGAAAACTTTCTGCTCGAGACCCAGCGGGATCTTATCGTGCTTTTCGCGCAGCACGATGCCGCAGGCGATGCTGGTGAACGCTTTACCAACCGAGGCCATGGACGGATTGGCTTCACGGCTGCCGCGTCCGAAGTACCGCTCGTACACCAGGTAGCCGTGACGGACTACCAGCAATCCTCCGTGCGGACTGGTGCGCTTCGCGTACTCGAAAGCGCGGTCCAACTTGCGCGTGTCAATACCGGTGGTCGCGCGAATCTTGGCCGCGTCACTCAAGGTTCGCCAGCCGCCGGCATGGTCCGGGTCGGGGAAGTAATCTGCCGCGGATGCCGGAAATGTGAAGAGTAGAACAGCTGCAATAATCGCCAAATAATAGGGCATAAGGGCTTTCAGTATATTACGAGGAATGCCGGTGATGTCGACGGCAAGATGGTAGCCTCTCGAAACTTTCCGCTATCCTGGAATCGGTGGCACCTCCCAGCACTCGCAATCCAGCCATTCAAGTCAATGGCGAAACAATCTATGCGGATGAGATCCGCGCCCGTATGTCGTTGATGCGCACACAGGCGGAATCGTCCGGTCGGGAGTTATCGGCCGAGGAGCGGTTCGCGCTGCGGCCACGGGCCATTGAAGATTTGATCGATCGTCTGCTTATGCAGCAGGAAGCGCGCCGGTTGAAACTGCAACCTACCGAAGCCGAGATTGACACCGCGCTCGCCTCCGTTGCACCTAAGTACGACGGTTCGGAAGGATGTCGCGCCGATGCCGCGGATGCGGAATCTCGCGAAGACATCGCCGCGCGATTGATGGTGGACCGCTTGCTCGCCCGATGGTTCGATGGCGTGCGTCCTCCGAAACTCCACGAAATGCGCGAATTCTATCGCCGGAACCAGGAGACATTCCGGACACCCGAACTGATTGCGGCTTCACATATCGTGAAACACGCGAAAGAGGCCGGGGATGATGGTGAAGCATTACTGGCTGAGGTGAGCGCGTCAATTCTTGCCGGGGAAGACTTTGCTGCAGCGGCCAAACGGGTTTCCGATTGTCCGGAGAACTCCGGCGATCTCGGTTACTTTCCACGCGGAGTTATGGTCGATGATTTCGATGAAGTGGCGTTCGCCGCTCCGGTCGGCGAGGTGACTGCGCCATTTCGCACCCAGTTTGGCTGGCATATCGTGCTCGTGCGGGATCACAAGCCGGAGGGCCTTCGCACGTTCGACGAGGTGTCGGCGCAGGTTCACGCTCGCATGCTACGCGAGAGACAGGAGCGTGAAGCCGGCGAGAAACTGAATGCGTTGCGGAACAAGGCGCAATATGTCGAATTAGGACGGCTATGAATCAGCGCGATCTTTTCCGCATTGCCGCCAATCTTCCGCCGTGTTGCGCACCCACCAAATTGCGCGCGGTAGTGCTGGAGACCTCGCGCCGGACTTCTGCGCAGCGGCAACGCGCGACCGCCGGCTCGACCGAAGAGATGGTACAGCTCGACGGCGGTCCATTCCTGATGGGCAGCGAGGATGCGGACTGTGTCCCGGCGGATGGCGAAGGTCCCATTCGTGAAGTGCGTGTAGATCCCTTTTATTTGGACCGGTATCCGGTGACGAACGAGGCATTCGCGGGTTTCGTGAAAGCCACCGGGTACACGACCGAGGCCGAGCGCTTCGGTTGGTCGTTCGTGTTTCACGGACATTTACGGGAGAAACTGGCGGAGATGATCCATCCGCCAAGGCTTCGGTGGTGGTTCAAGATCGACGGCGCGGACTGGCGGCACCCCGAGGGCCCTGACAGCAGCGTTGAGGGCCGGGAACATCATCCGGTGGTGCAGGTGTCGTGGAACGATGCAGCCCAATATGCTCAATGGGCGGGCAAGCGTTTACCGAGGGAAGCGGAATGGGAATACGCCGCGCGCGGAGGTCTGGAGCAGAAGCGCTTTCCCTGGGGCGACGAACTGACTCCGGATGGGCGGCACCTGTGCAACATCTGGCAGGGAGATTTTCCGGATGTCGACCTGGCGGAGGATGGCTACTCCGGTCCGGCTCCGGTGGATGCGTTTCCGCCCAACGGATACGGACTATTCGTGATCACCGGGAACACTTGGGAGTGGTGTGCGGACTGGTTCTCGCCGGATTTTCACCTGATGGCGACGCGAGATAATCCGGTAGGTCCCGAACTTTCAGCAACGTCTGCCGGGACCCGCGCTATGCGCGGCGGATCCTATTTGTGCCACGCATCGTATTGCAACCGGTATCGGGTGGCGGCGCGAACACAGAATACACCCGATAGTGCTACCACGAACATCGGTTTCCGCTGCGCGCGTGATCGGGACTAGTCAACCGGTTGCCAGGATGGGTCGGGGTCGTAGGTTGTTACCGGCACAGGCTTCCCGGCTACGGGCTGAATATCTTTCTCATATACCAGGCCGTTCTGATTCACGATAAACGTGTGAATTCCAGTCGTGCCGTACTCCGCAGGCCAGGCTACCAGGCCGAACCCGCCAATCAGCTTGTTTTTAACAACGTAATTGTGGGCTCCTCCTGGCGCGTTGGGACCCTGCTGATAGAGAACGCGAAAATAATATCCGTGGTAAGGCTTGGCGTCTCCTTTGACTGCCCCGTCCCATTCCGCGTGGGCGAAGCTTTCGGGGATCAAAGGTGCGCCTGCCGTGCTGTTCCAATACAGCCCGTTATTCCGGCCGGACTCACTCATCAGATGGAGCGCGTACTGGAGCATACCGTCCTTGTTCCTATCCTGGGAAGCGTAATTCCGTTGCGCCTCCACATAGCCGTGGCAAATATCAATGGCGTCGAGCTCGTGGGCGCCAATGCGGCGCGCACGCATCTCGACTGCGGCATCGGAGGCGTCGAAGCCCCACTTCCCATCGGTGCAGACAAGAGGCACTGGAAAAGGCCAGTCCTCGTTACCGATCGAGAGGATTGCGCGGTTCTTGTCGATCGCGGAAATCTGAATACGGTGCTTCATGTTCGCCAGCCGGGCGAATTCGTCTTGTTCGGCGCGATCTTGCCCTGGGTTGCCTGATGTAAGAATTTGCTTTGCGTCAGGCCCGAGGACTTTCATAATTTGCGCCGGGTCGTGGCTGTTTGCAGCATCGATGATGGCCTTGACCGCAGCCTCGGGAGAATCGAAATGCTCTTGCGCAATTGCAGGCACGACGCATGCCAATGCGAGCGTCGCATATGTGAGATAGAGTCTGCGAATCATGAGTCTTACCGCCTTCCTCCGCCGCCGCCATGGCCGCCGCCACCGTGGAATCCGCCACCACCGCCGTGGAACCCGCCCCCTCCCATGCTGGAGAAGCCGTGATCGCTCTGCATGCGCGTTGCGCCGCCATCGTGATAACCGCCGAAAACGCTGTGATTGTTTGTATATCCGCGTTGCTCGAACCCTTGACTCCCAAACCGTTGGCCCGGGGCGCTGCGGAAGCCCTCCCCTTCGCCGCGGTTGAAATTCCCGGAGCCGCGGTATCCGCCATTAGCTCCGAACCGCTCACCAGCGCCGAACCTCTGGGCGACGGCACGATTGCCATACGGCACGCCGAGACGGTGGTCCGGATTGTGCGCCCAAACTGAATTGCCGAGTCCGCCGTGGTACTCAGCGAAACCGTAGCGATGGAAGAACGAATCATTTATAAATATATTGCCGCCAAACCAATTAGGCCCCCAGCCCCAGCCGCCCCAGCCCCAGCCTCCCCAACCACCGAAATAAAGACCGATATCGATTCCGGGAAACCACCCGAAACCTATGCCTACGCCGGGATAGAGAAGCGGCGGATAATATCCCCAAACCGGCGGACCCCATACGTATACGGGATTGTAATTCGGCACATACCACACATTCGGATTTGCCGGCTCGATAGTGATCGCACTCTGCCCGCCCTGGTCTTGCGTGGTTACGGTTTCCTGCGGTGTTGAACGGAGCGTACCTTTAGCTATGGCCTTGGACCGCATACGCTGCACGGCTTGCATCACACTCGCCTGGTCGGCCAAAAACGCGTTGCCCAGCTGGGTGGTCCAGCCCATGTCCTGAGACATGCGGGCCAGCACATCCGGAAAAGCCACAAGGCCTTGTACACTCGGATCCCATTTCTGTTTTTTGGCCTCATCCATCAGCTTCTTCTGCTTCCAATTTGGATGGTCCCGTACCCATTGTTCAGCCTCAGCGATTTCCATGGGGTAAGTCGACGCAGCCAATAATTGGCCCACCAGAGGATCGGGATACAGGGCGATCGGTGCCACCAGATCGTCAAGCTGTTCGGCCGGCGTCGATGTCGGCGCGCCGGCGCCCGCTGGCGGTTCACTGGGCCCGGGAGGCGCGTTCGGCTGTGGATACTGTGCAAATGCTCCAGGAAGGAGGAGGAAGGCGACCAATGCCGCCGCGCTATATCGCGAACCTATCCGTGCCATCTCACCTTATCTGATGCGTGGCGTGAGCTTCGGAGTGCGCAATGCGGCGCGAACGTGTATGAGGATGTACAGCGCTCACAAACGGTATCGTGGGCAATCTCACGCTACCATCAGATTCATGCGCCCGGTCAGTCTGTTGGTTCTTACTGCCTCTCCGCTCTTCTCAGTCGACGGTATCTCGGCCGCGGGACATCCCTGGCGGACTCGATTAAAGTCGATGCACGATGCCCGGGTATTTCCCATTAACGCGCCACACGCCTGGTGGAAGACTGCTTGAGAATTCGTCAGCGTTGGAACAGGCGCGCGCGATCACTTATGTGAACGGAATCCCGGGGAAGGCGCCGCATCCCGCGGGCCCGCTAGCCGGGTACGAAGCTCATCCAGTTTCACCCTGCGACGGATGCGGCGCAACGTGCGCATTCGCGCTTCGCCGCGGAGCAGATCAAGCGTTTCGCTGACCACCCGGAGCAGATCGGTATCGATGAGCCGGCCGATCCTCCCGACGGCCGGCCTATCGGCCCCGATGATTGGTAGATGGCGATTGTTAAACTCAAACAGAATCAGCCATTTTTTCCTTATTCTCATGAAATTCTTATGCGTTTCCGATGCCTTCCTTGTTAAACTTCGCAGAGGGTGTACACCGACGGGACTTGTGTGCCCGAACACGCGAATGGCCCCGTAGCTCCGCGTTTACATCAATCCGCAAATAAGGAGCCTGCTTGTTTCCTCAGACTGCGTCACGATCCACCCGGGTGGTCGTGGCGACAACCGTTATGCTGTCGTTCATCTCCTTCTGGAGAGCGGCGGCGATTGTCCTTTCGGATTTGGCATCTTCGGCGTACTATGCCGGCGGCATCGCCGAAACCGCCATCGGGAAATCCGCGCCGTGGTTCATTCTCGGCATCATGCTGTTCTCTTACGCGGTTCGCGCGGTGTATATCGAGAGCTGCAGTATGTTCGTGCGCGGCGGTGTTTACCGCGTTGTCCACGAAGCTATGGGCGGGACTCTCGCGAAGTTCTCCGTTTCGGCCCTGATGTTCGATTATGTGCTGACTGGACCGATCAGCGGCGTCAGCGCCGGTCTCTACCTTGCAGGTTTGATCAACGAAATCGGCGAGTATGTGCATAAGCCCGAGGTGCACGTGCATCCCGAATATTTCGCGGCGTTCTTCGCGGCCGCAGTCACCATTTATTTCTGGCGCAAGAACATCATCGGGATTCACGAGTCCAGCGAAAAGGCTCTGCGGATCATGCAGATAACTACCGTGATGGTGGTGATGCTGATCATCTGGGCGTTGCTCACTATCTTTTTCAAGGGCTATCAAACGGTCCCGCTGCCGGACAAGAGCAACATCAAATTTGGAGCGGACGCGCTCGGCTGGCTGCAAGGGACTGCCGCGCCTGCTATCACGTTCATGGCGGTCCTGATTGGCTTGGGCCACTCGCTGCTCGCGATGAGCGGCGAAGAGAGCCTCGCGCAGGTAAATCGCGAAATCGCTGCCCCCAAGCTACTCAACCTGGAAAAAGCCGGCTTGGTAATCTTCGTCTACAGCCTGCTGTTCACGTCGCTGGTCTCGTTTTTCGCGGTCATGTTGATTCCCGATGCCGACCGCGGCAAGTTCCTCGATAATCTGATCGGCGGCCTTTCGATGTACCTGATCGGGCCGCTGTATTTGCGTCTGCTGTTCCACGGCTTCGTGGTGCTGGTAGGCACTCTCATTCTCGCTGGAGCGGTCAACACCGCGATCATTGGCTCGAACGGCGTCCTCAATCGCGTGGCGGAAGATGGCGTCCTGGCGGACTGGTTCCGCGTTCCGCACAAGAAATTCGGCACCAGCGGCCGGTTGATCAACATGCTCGTCATTATGCAGTTGATCACTATTCTGGTCAGCCGTGGCGACGTCTACATGCTCGGCGAAGCATACGCCTTCGGGGTCGTCTGGAGCTTTGCCATGAAAGCGCTGGCGGTCATGATGCTGCGGTTCAAGATGCCTGGTGCGCGCGAATGGAAAGTGCCCTTGAACTTCCATGTTGGCAAGACGGAATTGCCCGTCGGATTGGCGCTGATCACGATTGCATTGTTCGTCCTCGCGATTATTAACGTGCTGACCAAGAAGGTCGCCACCATTTCCGGCGTTACGTTCACTATAGTTTTCTTCGTCATGTTTACCATCTCCGAGAAGATCAACCTGCGCAAGAAGGCGGGCGTGGTGAAGGAACACGGGCAGGAACATTTCCGGCTCGCCGAGAGCAACGAAGTCTCCGAGAAGGAACTGCAGGTGCGGCCGGCTAGCGTCATCGTCTCGGTACGAAATCCCGAGAACCTTGATCACGTCAGGAAGGTTCTGGAGAAGACCGACACGCGCAAGGTGGACATCGTTGCGCTTTCGATTCACCTGGTGACGGGCGCGGCGTCGGGAGAACATAGCATCGAAGCGGAACAGATGTTCTCGAGCGCCGAGACGGAGCTGTTTACGAGAGTGGTTTCGCTGGCGGAAAAGGCCGGCAAGCCGGTGGAGCTTCTGGTGGTCGCGGGAACCGACCCGTGGCTGGCGATGGTGCAGACCGCGCAGAAACTGCAGTCCTCGCGAATTGTGACCGGATACTCGTCCCGTATGACGCCGAACGAGCAAGGCCAGTTGGTCGGGCAAGCCTGGGAGACGTTGCCTGCGCCGCGTCCCGCGATCTCGCTGGAGGTCGTACTGCCGGATGAGAAGTCCGTATTCTTCAACCTGGGCCCGCATCCGCCGCGACTGTGGCCGGAAGATGTTGACCTGCTGCACCGGCTGTGGCTCGAACTCACCGAGGAGACCAGCGGTGGCAAGTTGCATCACCGGGATGTAGTCGGGGTGGCGTTGCAGCGGCTGGAAGTGCAGCTCCGCACGGAGCAGCGGGATAGCGCCATCGCGGATATAAAGAGGGAAGCCCACGCGCATCCCGAGCCGGCCATCGTGTTGCCTGAGAAGAAGAACGGCGCTCACTTCAGAAATCATTGAGCGGCTGATCTGCATTCCCAGGCTGATTGTGAGCGACGTACTATTGCCGGGCGGCCTGGCTGCCCTCATGCTAAAATCAATTCCTGAGGCATCGGAAGGGTACGCAATTGAACCTTTTTGAACCCACCACAGTTTTGACCTCGACACTAAGTTGAGCAAAACAAAAGTGAGCCACCCTAGCTCAGTTGGTAGAGCGGCTGATTCGTAATCGGATCAAGAGAGCAATCAAGAGTAATCAACGGCCTAAAATCAATAACTTAGCGGTGACTGGTTACCCCTCGATTACTCCCCATTTCCCCTACATCTAGCACAAAATCTAGCACACGGATTTATTCAGGCTGCCCACACTTTCGACTCGTCTATGATCTTGTCCAAATCGCGAACATCAATGAAAATGCGCCCATCCATGCGAACGATTGGGACAATACCCTTTGAGATTAGCTGCCTCATAGCCTTAATCGATCTTGAGATATACTCCGCCGCACCTTCAACGTTGAGTAAGCGTGGTCCAGATTTCCGCCCAAGAGAAGCACCTAGCTTTTGGGCCAGTATGTCCGCGACCTCGTGGGCAAACTGTTGATTAGGAGTCACAGCGACCGCCCCAATCTCTCGTACTCTGCCAGCGTGCCACAATCCCGACCATAGGTTTCTAGGTCGAAATGGTGGTTTGTAACCTCGTTCCTGTTGGTGTCCAGTTCGTAGTGGCGCCCCGGAGCGGACTCGCTTCTCCATCCACGAGACACCCTGACTGCGACATTGTCAGGCTTCAACTTGCGATTGATTCGCTCGATTAGCGCACGCTCAGAAACTATTTGCTCTTCTAGACTACGGTTAAAATACCCTTCCACGTCGATAACTCATCTTTCCAATACTTCCTACTATCGGATACAGGATACTGACCTGCACAGAATACTTACGTAACAGTTTTGGATTGACGGCGTACGCGGATCAGAATGACGGGCCTAACCCGTCTGCTGCATGTCACACTTGGTGTAACTGTGTGAGTACCACTTCTTGGACTCTTGCCAGCCCACCGAGGCTCTTACAGCGTCGGAGCAACCCTTGGATGCCTTTCCAAAGATCACCGATTGATACCAATCTCTATAGAGTAGCACAAAACGTGTACAAACTGCAACCTTGAGAGTAAGAAAAGTAAGAGCTTTGGGCACGATTTAGCCTTAGCGATGGAAGGCGGAGTTACGGACCACGTGCGGAGCCTTGCTGAACTGCTCGGACTGTAGGATAATTGATTTACAAGGAAATACGCGACATGGCAACAGACGAAAAGCGACCCAGGGCCGCCGGGCCTTCACCCAATAAAATCAATACGTTAATGGAGTTATCTGGCCGCAGGGTAGCCGGACCTAAACAGCAGTCTTTAGACCTTAACATTGAGCGCCAAGCCGAGGTCAACGGCGTAGAAATGGGAGTTCTCTCAGATGGGACTCCGTTTCTCACTGT
>CAVVFX010000004.1:0-300740 GCA_963747535.1 Terriglobia bacterium | reverse complement strand
CCGATTATGCGGAGTGCACGATTATGCAGAGCCACAGCGCTGAAATGGCGGTGTGGCCCGTGTTTCAATGATGTTCCACTTCGCATTATCCCGGTTCGAATAGAGAAGCAATCAGCGCGTCGGGCGCTTTGAATCGTCCGCGACGCAAGCCAAGTGGCACAACCGCCTCGACCGCCTCCAACTTCTCCGTTGGATCCACCCGAAGATAGATTTCGGTCGTACGGATATCAGCGTGGCCGAGCCACAGCGCCACTTTACGGATGTCTCGAGTAGCTTTGAGCATGGTGAGAGCGCAGCTATGTCGAAGCTGATGGGGCGATACAGAGCGGCTACTCAACGACGAGCAAGTCTTGCTTGCAGAGCTGACGTGTTTGTCGAGGACGTATTCGAAACCTGCCCGAGTCATTGCAGTTCCCTCGGCGTTCACGAACAACTCGGGCACAGGCGGTGCTCCTCGAACCGCCATCCAGGCCCGAAGATCGCCAGTGGTTTCCTTCCAGAGCGGAAGACATCTTTCCCTCCGGCCCTTGCCAAGAATACGTATGCTCGCCGTCCGTTCGAGGCGAACACTCTCTAGCGGGAGCCCCACCAACTCCGAAACGCGCAGCCCTCCGGCAAAGCAGAGATGCAGCATGGCGCGATCGCGGATTCCGAGACGAGTCGTGGTATTTGGCGCGTTGAGTATCGCACGAACCTCGTCCATCGAAAGATGCCGCACCAAGCCTTGGTCATGGCGTTTACTCGGGATGGCATGGATCTGCTGCGCTTGTGCCAGTGCGGAGGGAACGCGAAATTCGACGTATCGGATGAAGGCTTTGACGGCAGCGAGTCGTCCGTTGCGCGTAGCCGCGCAGTTACCACGCTGTTCCTCGATGTGAGAAAGAAAGTCGAGAATCAGCGTGGCATCGATCTGCTCGACGCAGATCTGTGAGGGCTTGATTCCAAGCCGCTTACTGGCAAAAATGAACAGGAGCCGAAAGGCGTGAGCGTAGGTCTCGCAGGTGTGAGGACTACAGCCCTGTTCGATCGGCATGTGTTCGCGCAGGAAACTGGTGATCAGCGGAGCAATAGGTGTCATACTGCCTCCCCCCCGATCAACGCTTCGGCTGCGGCGGCGATGCCGGTCATCAACTCCGGTGTGGCCTCCAGGTACCAATAGGTATGAGCGATATCCGTGTGGCCCATGTACGTGGATAAAGCGACGAAGTGACGCGCGACCGCGTCCCGCCTCGTCGAGCACCGCTCCAGTGCCCGTGTGGCAAAAGTGTGCCTCAAGTCATGAATGCGCGGCGGGCGTGTCCGGGAAGGGGCAATGCCGGCAAGCCGACGAATCCGGCGGAAGGTATACTCCACCATGCCGGAAGAGATCCGCCGATTTCCCGCCGACAAGAATACGTGATCGTCCGTTACGGCCAACCGCCGACGCTGTTCGAGATATTGGTCAAGGGCTTTCACCGCCGTGGGGTGGAGGGGGATCAGGCGGCTCTTACCAAACTTGGTACGACGGATTTGCAGGACGCCATCAGGCAGTACATCGCAGAATCGGAGGTCGAGTGCCTCCGAGATGCGGAGCCCTGTCGCGGCAATCAACCCGAGCAACGTCCCGTAGACTTGACGTCGGAACGGGTACGTTCTGCGAAGCCGATTAGCCCCTTCCAGGAGCTGCAAAATCTCGGCCGGTGTGTAGATGTAGGGCAGGCGACGGCGCGTAGGCGCATGAAATGGGTTGGCTGGCACTTCGTGGATCGGATCTTCGGCGTGCAGGAACCTGGCCAGGCGCGTGACATCTCGCAGCCGAATATAGCGAGCGTGCGGAGAATGAGCCGCTGTCGCCCAGTCCACTGCGGTGGCAGCGCGAATATGTGTGTCGCCCCGGTCGTCTGCGAATCGGGCGAATGCGCTGAGGTTTCCTGATAGGTCTTTCAGCTTGAAGCCGAGTGTCTGGCGAAGCGAGATATAGCGTTCAGCGTGAGCAATCAGCATGACGAAGCCTCCGGCCATGGCTGGGCAATCTCCGACAGGAGACCGAAGTCCACCTTGGCGTAATGCGCTGTCGTCATGGGATCGCGATGTCGAAGCACCGCACCGACGCCGGCCAGGGACGCACCTTCACGGAGCATGGTTGTGGCGGCGGAATGCCTCAGAACGTGAGCACCATTGGTTGGCGCTTTGACTCCTGCACGACGTAGTGCGGCACGTACGATGTGCGTAACAACCGCACGCGACAACGCGTGGTACGGAGCCAGTACCGTAGTGAACACCTCGGGTATCTGCAACGATGGCCTACCCTCATTCACATAGCGCAGAATCGCGTCGCCGACTTCCTGGGGTAATGGAAGCAATTCCTGACGTCGGCCTTTTCCACAGACGATGATTTCACCGTTGCGCCAGTCAACGTCGTTGAATTTGAGTTGAGCGACCTCGCTGGCGCGCAATGCAAGCCGTGACAGAAGCAAAAGCACGGCTCTATCTCGCAGTTCGAAAACGTGGCCGGTGCAGGAGTCGACCACGCGCTCTACATCTTCTGTGGCCAGGAAGCGGGGAACCGATGAGAGGCGCCATGAGGCGAAACCAGGAAGCGCATATTCCATGCCAGCCGGACATCGCCCAGTGGCACCGAGAAAGCGCATGAACGCGCGGACGGCGACGACGATACTTTTGGCACGATCGATCCCGTGAGGTCGCGCTCGATCGAGGACGAAGGCCCGCAAAGCCTCCGGGGAATAAGCACGGGTGTCATCACCAACAGCCTCGAGAAGTCCCACAAGGATTCCCTGATAGACATCGAGCGTCGTCTCAGTCAGCCCACGGTGGGCGAGCATCCACGAGTGGAATTCTGCGAGGATAGGCCATTTTTCACCAGCGGATGGTCCGGCGACAGGCTGCGGAAGTTCGCCTCGCAATCGGAGGAATCGGATGAATAACGAGGCGGCCGTGATAGATTGCTGATTTGGCCCGCGGCTGTGACGAACCCGCTGCTCTTTGTTCACTACCAACTTGCATGCTTCAAAACCCGGCAGGAGGTCATGTGCGGTGAACCCAGCGGTCAACATCCAATCTGTCCAAGCGGCCAGGGAAGTGAGACCGTTGTCGATAGAGGTCGGCTTGTAGCCGTTGAGGTGAAGCCAGTCGGCAAAGGCGTCAATGTATTCAGCAGCGGCACCGGTTCGGAGTCGCTGTCGAGTTATAGATGAACTTAAATGTGTTTCCAACATACTTCAGTCTCACTATGAATGAGACTGAAGCAACCAGCGGAGATGGATAGTCCGTTTCGAATCGCCGGGTGCTGAACCCCTCGTTTTTATGCGGAGTCCTGCACAACCGACATGTCGGCTACTGCGCCACTTGAACGCGATGGCTTTGCATAATCGTGCACTCCGCATAATCGGCGAATATTGCGGAGAACCGCAATATTCGCCGAGTTCGAAAGAGAGATTTTGCGGGAACGGACCAAGGCTGGCTTGGCTCATGCACGGGAAAACGGCAAACGGCTGGGTCGTCCTGCAACTGCGGCCGTACACGCTGCGGAGATCCGGAAGCTGCGCCGCGCCGGCGTCAGCAAATCCGAAATCGCTCGACGGTTGCAGATCGGCCGTACCTCGGTTCGCCGGATTCTGGGCTGACCTATTTCTGTGAGAAATAGGCCCCTCCGGTTTTCCAGCAGCATCCAGACCCGGGGCAAAATGAGAATGAATGCTGCTGCAACCCCATCCGCTGCTCTGGACGGCCATTGAAAATACACGTATGATTCGGTTTGCCTATCATGGCAAGGATCGCTTAGTGGAACCGCACGACCACGGAATCCTCAACGGTTCCGTCCAGTTGCTGAGCTGGCAAGTTGCCGGTCGTAGCAGTCGCCGCCTTCCCAACTGGCTTTTGACGAAGGTCGATGAGATAACCGATCTCATACTACTCGATCAGATCTTTCCCGGCGGACGCCCCACAGCTTCCGGTAAACATATCGAATGGGACGTGCTGTTCATCCGGGTCAAGCCGGCCAGCGATTACCTGCATGCTGGTTCCGAGTAACCCCGCTCCCTCAGTCAGCACTGGATCCGTAGACCGCTCCTTCCACGGCTCAGACGGGTTGGCATGACCTATTTCCCGGAGAAATAGGCCGTGGACCCGCAGATTTCGCCAGCCGGCCGCCATGGAACCACGCTAAGCAGGCTTGCCGAAAGCTCACGATACTGAACCGCTAACCGAGCTCTGCCGAACTCTAGCTAGAGAGATTGGCTCCATGGCCGGATTTCAAACCGTCATCCGCCGGGCTCGCTTCGTTTATTCCCCCTACACCGCGACCGAAATGCAGGGCTTCGCACAGGTGCTGGCGAATTCCATCAAGGCGCGCATCCAGAGCGGACAGAACATTTACGACCAGGCAGCCGCACCGTTGAAGCCGGGACTGCCGGGCCGGCGCGGTTATCCCGCTTACAAGTCCGCCCGCGGTCTCCAGCCCATCCGCGATTGGACCTGGAGCGGGCACACCTTGCGGTGCTTGAAGGTCTTGACTGCGAATGAGAATCGCGCGGCGATCGGATTTCTCGACGAAGCTCTTCCTGGCCGGAGCCAGACGGCTTCGCAAATTGCCTTCTATAACAACCGGCGCGAGGCGCAGTGGGGCGTCTCGCCACGCGATCGCCAGGCCGTGCTCGTCGCGTTTTTGACTCGTCCCATCGTAAGTATCAAGGCAGCGTGAGATGGCAGATCAAGCAGAGCGCGTAATCCTTGAGGCTGAGGAGACCCCCGTACTCGAATCGGTCGGCAAGGCCAACGCCGCGCTCGACAGCTTCGAGAAGAAATCCGAATCTTCCCACGGCAAGGTGATCCGTATTTCGGATCAGACCCGATCCAGCGTCCAGCGGCTCATTGCCTCCCTCGAAAAGCAGGCAGAAACCTACGGCAAGAGTGGCGTGGAGAAGCTCATCGCGCAGCGCGACCAACTTCTTCAGCGGTACGCGAAAGAGCCGGCCGCAATCGACGCGATCACCAAGTCCTACGAAAGGATGGTCACCGAGCAGAAAAAGGTCGAATCGGAAGCGAAGTTTGAAGGCTTCGGCAACAAGGTAAAGCAATTCATCGAGAATCCGTTGCAGGGTGCCAAGAGCGCGATCGGCAGCCTGCTCTCGGCACTAGGGCCGTGGGGCACAGCGATCGCTGCCGGCGCGGCCGTCCTGGGCAGCATCGCACTCGCCGGATTCGAGGCTGCCAAGAGCCTGGGTGAATATGGCCGCGCCATCAAGGACGCGGAACTTCGCACCGGGCTCACCTCCAAGGAAGTGGGACAGTTCGGCTTCGCCGCGCGCATGGCGGGACAGGATATCTCGATTTTCGAGCGCATGATGAAGGGCCTGTCGCAGGCGACGTCCGACAATTCCAAAGAAGGCGAGAAAGCCAAAGCCACGCTGAAATCGTTAGGCGTGAATCTGCGTGACGCGACCGGTGAACTGAAGCCGACGTCCCAACTTTTCGAGAGTATCGCCGCCGGTTTAGCCAAACTTCCGGAAGGCGTGCAACGCGATGCCGCGGCGATGGACATTTTCAAACGGGCCGGCATCGAGGCCATCCCAGTAATTGAGGGACTGAACGAACATATCAAACGGGCGAAGGAACTCGGACTGGGCGCCACCGAAGAAGACCTGAAACGCTGGGAGAAATACCATCAGGCCGTCACTGAGGCCGAGGTCTTGTGGGAGCGGTTTACACGAAAGATCAAAGAGCCGCTGGCCGCCGTCGTGACGTTTTTCCTGCGTGATGAATCCGGGCGCCGCATCGATCCCCAGAACTTCCGGTTGGGTCAGGATGGCAAATGGTCGCGCCCCACGCCGGGCCAATACAACCAGGCGCGCGCGGCCGCCGGCTTCGGGAGATCGGACAGCGATATTTGGCAGGAGAACAGTAACCGTGACAACATCCTGGATTATCTGGGCAAGGTCGATGAGCACCAGCGCGCTCAGGATGCGATCAACGCGTATGAGTCGGGACAGGGCGTGGCCGGCCAGCTAAAACAGGCGGAAGCCGCGCTGTCGAAGATGACCAAGCCGGAAGATACGACCACTGCCAAGCAGGTTTCCGACTATGCCGCCCAAGAGAAGCAGATCGAGAGCTTGAAAAATCAGATCGAGGCCACCAAGCATGCCACTGAGCAGGCGAACTTCGAACTGAAAGAGTTCCATCGCGCGGCCGCCGAATTCGAGAAGAAGGGCGATGAAGCGGAGCTCGATGCGATCGGGAAAATCTACTTTCAGCGTGATCTGCTTCTGCAACAGGCTGTACATGTGAAGGCCTCCGAAAAAGAGATTGCAGACATCCGCAAATCCGCCGATGAGCAGGCCGGCAAGATCTACGACAAGTCTCGCGCCGAGTTTCTGCAGTGGGATGCGACGCGCGAGAGGGGACCAAGCCAGAAGCTGATCTGGGGGTCTCAGATCAAAGACTGGGAAGCTGGCTTCGCTGCGCAGGATCGGATCGAAGATATCGGAGTACAGGCGCAGCGCACCGAACTCCAGCGGCAGGCCTCCCGCGCCGCCCGCATGGCCGAATTGACCGGAGGTTCCGATGAAGAAGTAACGCAGAAAACCTATGAGACGCGCGTCAACCTGGCCTTGCAGTTGGCCGGCATTGAGTCGGATCGTATCGCCAAGGAAGACGACGCCAACAAGAAATCCGTGATGGCGGCCGAGGCGCAGCGGGATCTGTTCAAGGGTCTCACCGAAGCTCAGGACCAGTTCGATGAAAAGCAATTGCAGGTGCAGCAGAAGCGCGAACAGGAGATGCAATCGCAAGTCGACAGTATCGAAAAACAGGCCGAACACTTGGTAGACGTGCTTTTCACCAAGCCCAAGAATTTCGCGAAGGACCTCGCTGGCACGATTCATTCCGCGGTGCTGAAGCCGGTAATTGAAACCGTCAGTAGCGGCGCGGCGAATCTGCTGCATCCGCTGATCTACGGCAAGGACGGCAGCGGCGGAATCAATGGCATGTTTCACCCGAACCAAAATCCCGTGACGCTCGCCACTCACGACAACACCACCGCGACGATCCAGAACAGCACCGCGATCATGCTGATGACCGCGCATCTGGCCGCCGCCATGGGTGTTGCGCCTCCTTCGGCCATCACTGGCGGCAGCGCCGGCCCCACCAGCATATCGGTGCCATCCATCTCCATGCCGGCCCCGTCGATGCCATCGTTTTTCGGCGGCGGCGCGAAGTCGATGTTCCCTGGCATCGTTTTCCCCAACTTCGGTGCGAGTTCCGCCGGCAGCCCGTCGTCAACATGGTCCGGCGAAACGGCTGCGGATGGCCTGCCGCTCAGCAACATCGCGAGGCCTCCGGTTGGCTGGTCCGGAATGTCCGCGCGCGCAGGATCGGGACACCACTCGGCCGGCGGCCCAAACTTCGACGGCATGTTCGGCGGTCTGAAGAATACCTTCAGCAAAGACAACTGGTGGAATAACGACATCTATACCGGCGCCGGAAGCGCGACCACGGCTGCAGGGATCGGAGGTATCAGAGGTGACCTTGCCGCCGCCTTGACGAGCAAAGGCGCCGGACAGATCGAGACGTCCGTCGGCATGCCCCTCGCGATGGCCGGCCTCACCGGCAACAGTCGCGGGACGTGGAGAGGCATCGGGGAATCGACGGCTGGCGGAGCGCTCACTGGCGCCGGTATTGGCGCCATGATCATGCCTGGGATCGGCACCGCGATCGGCGCTGGTATTGGCGCGGCGGCTGGCTTCGTCGCCGGCGGAATGGAGAAACTGGTCGGGATCAAGTCCGATGCGCAGAAGGCCCACGACGATATCAAATCGATTTACGGCGTCGACATTCCGACCAACAGCGGGACCATTAAGCAGGTGGTCTCTCTCGCCCAGTCGCAGTATGGCGACAACATCGCGGTTGCGGTGAGATCTCCCAGCGTCCGGCAGATGGTCATGTTGTATTCCGAGGCCACCGGCCAGAAGACCCCGCTGTCGGCAACCACGCCTTATTCCGGCAGCCTGGTCGAACAAGGCGGCAAGCTTTATCAACAGGCGACTTATCAGGATGGCCAGGCGCACACCTACGCCTCCAACATCCCGACCCTCGGCGGCATCGCGTCGAGCAGCTATCCGACGCCAGGCGGTCCCAATACCTCTTCTGGCGCCGGCGTCAACTTTGCCGTGAATATCAATGGCACTCCCATAACGCCGGAGTTCGTGGCGGATCAGTCCATGGCGGCGCAGGACGCCAGCTACGGCCGGACGCAACAGGCGGCCAATCTCCAAGTCCCGGGGCTTATGGTTTCGTAATCCAATGCCGGGGAATCTTCAGCAACCAGAACCGAACGGCGTCATGCCAGCGTCGCTCTGTACCGCGTTCAAAGAGCAGCGCGAGTATGCACAGTTGCAGAGCTCGTATCACGACGGGACCATCCAGAGATCGCAATTGGCCCAGACGTCGCGCCGGACTTTCACTCTCGCGAAGCGTCTCGATTCAGCGGAACTGGTCACGCTCTATGCCTTCTGGATCACTCAGCAACGCGGTGTGACAGCGTTCTGTTTCTATAATCCCTTCGACGTTCCGACGGGCGCGCAGATCGGGAGCAACTACGACCCATCCGGCAATAACCTGCAGGGGCGCATCACGGTCGTCTTCCGTGGCAACTGGGCGCAGGCCACTGACCTCGCGCGCACCAACATGCAATCGCTGCAGCTCGTGGAGGTCGCATGAGCGACACGATCGGCCGCATCGTCGTCCCTAGCGCGGTGCTATCGACGGGCGGCTCTGGGATCTCCGGCACGCAGACCTTCCCACTCACCACCCAATATCCGTTCGGCTTCTCCGTCAGCCGCCCGGTCATTGTGCACCGCTTCGGCAGTCTCGACGCCAAGCAGGAGCAGCGCTATTTCGCTGGCGTCGGGGCGCGCAAGTTCCAATTCAAACGGCCCAACCTCAACTGGACCGAGTCCAACCAGCTCAAGGCCTTTTGGGAGTCCATGCAGGGGCCATGGCGCGCGTTCACGTATACCGTCCCCAACGCTGACGGCACCATGTCCAGCGTGCTGGTCACCTTCGAACAGACCCCCATCTCGTTCGATTACCTTCGGACGTGCTTGCAGGTGGGCCTGAATTTCGTCGAGGTTATTCAGACTGCGACCGAAGGGCCGTACACCATCGCGTCCACCTGCACGCGTTTCCCCTCGAGCACGCTGTCTACGGCACTGCTTGCCGAGACGCAGGAGATTATCCCGCTGATTCACATCCAGGTTCGGGAGTCGGCGGTACCGCCCATCTATCTTTCCGATCGGCGAGTCACTGTAGGCGGCCAACTTTATCTTCCGCGCCTGATCGGCATGGGTGAGCCAGGCTCCGACGTAATCCTTTCGCAGGACATCAAGGGCACCTCCGACAACGTGCGCTTCACCTTCGGTAACGGTGATCGCGTGATGACACAGCTTGCCAATGACACCGACCTGAAGTATGCCCAGATCGATCTCTGTCTGTTCCATGTGAACTCCGGGATTCTGCTGCAACTGTGGAAAGGCGTCATTCAGAACTTCACCAGCGATGGGACGCCGATCTTTCCCGTAACGTGCTCGGACGGGTTTTTCCAGATCATGAACCAGTATCCCGAGCGGCAGGTCAGTCGCCAATGCTGGAAGACGTATAACGACGGGCTGAATTGTCCATGGGCCACTAAGGGCAGCAGTTCGACCGCGGTGACAGCTGCCGGCGGCGACCCCACATCCTGCGACTATTATTTGGAATCCGCCAATGGTTGCCAGGTGCACGGAATGGCGCATTACTTCGGCGCTCAACAGGCCGATCCGCAGGGCGCGGTCATCAAGGACGATTCCACTGGCTTTCTCGGCTTCGGCAGAAATAAGGTCACGGCGACGTCCATCATTTCTGATACGGTCTGGGGCCTGGCGCTGCCGGAGATCTGGTGCAACAGCGGCGGTAATGCGTTATTCGCTTTCATGGCCAATGCCCTGATGGTGGCCTACCGCGACGAATCTGGGTACTCAGACTCGCTCGGCATTTTGGGCGCCGGCCCCCTCGGAGGGTTTACCGCCTCGACCGTGGTCACGAACGCGGATGGCTTCCGCTACGTCGTGGCCCCGATGCTCGACGGCTACACCTGGCAAGGGTTCGTGGTGAACGGCAATCTCAACGTCACCAAGGACCAGCCGGGCATGGGGCTTCGGCAAATTATCGGCAACGATCCGGCGGATCCGGCCACGGACATGTTTTCGCTGGGCCAAGGGACGCCCCAGGTTTACGAGCCGAATAACTATGCAGCCGGCGTTGCGGCCTGCGAAATCCGCGTTGTCAAAACGACCACCATCCAGCCCAGCACTCCCGACCAGCACCAGATGACCGTGCCGATCGATTACGGCCTGTCCGGATGGGTATGGGATCAGAACGGTAACCGGACAGCCGTGCAAGGGCTCATCAATCCGTTTTGGATTGCCGTGAACATGCTGCTGCGCGCTCTGGGACTTAGCGGTCCCATTCCGACGCCGCTCGACCTCCAGTCCATCACGGTGACTCTCCCCTCCAGCAGTTTTTTCAATTTCACGGGCACGGCGGCGGGCGTGATCAATATGGCCGCGGAATTCGGCAACCCTATTGCGCTGGTGGCCGGCCTGGTCGAGTTGATCGGCAGTGCGTTCACGGGCAACGCCTTCAGCGTGCCAATGTCCGACGCCGCCAACCAGGCCGAAATCATCATGCAGCAGAATGTCGCGAATTGGCAGAACCTGCCGGCAGAGGATCAGACCACCGCGAACAAGGCTGTCTTCGAAGCCAACTGGACGACCGTATGGAACGCTTACGTGACGGCATGCAACGTCATCATCGCCGGCGATCCCAACGGCAGCGATGCCAAGAAGGCGTTGAATGCCTCCATCACTGACCGGGAGAGTGGCGGCAAGTACGATTGGGTCGCTTACTATTACACTCCGATCGCCACCAGCGCGACGCCCGGCGACAGCATGTCCGTTCCCGATCTATCCGCGCAGCAGCTTGCCACGTTTGTTCTCTCGTCGCTGATCGTCGGCGATGGAAGCGGCGCGGCCGAGATCGCGGCCGCGCAGGTGACTCCCATCCTCGGTACCGGAACCGAAACCCAGTTTCAGTTTCAGGGCACGATCGCCTCACAGAAGCCGTTTCGCGATTGGCTTACTGAAGTGCTCAACTGCTGCCTGGGATTCTACACCTGGGAGTTCGGCAAGCTGAAATTGGGCTGCCGGATCAATGCCAGCGCAGTCGATGATTACGGCCTCGGCAACACCCTTTTTCAGACACTGAAGCTCACGCCGATCCAGGCCGTCTTCGAGCACTTGGTGCTCTCCTATGCCGACGTGGCTTACCAATACCAGGCCAACACCGCGGAATATTGCGACAAGAGCCACGCTGCGTACTACGGCCGCGCCGGCTCTCCTCTCACCAGTCAGATGCATTCGGTGGGCTGTTCGACGCTGAGCCAGGCTCTGCGGATCGCCGCGACTCGCACGCGCGAGGAACTGGGTGGCGTGACCTATACCGAATGGCGCGATGCGCGCCTCGCTTCCTGGCAGACTACTCTCCTGGGTCTCGGCAACGAAGTGGGCCAGGTCGTCTCCATGACGCATCCGGAGATCCCCGGCTTGCACGGAACCTGCAATGTGAGTGGCACCACCGTGACATGGGCGAGTGGCGACAACTGGAACGATTCGGTCTACACCAATACTGGCGGCGCGACGGCTTCGTCCCTGCTCAACAAGGATGCGCTGATCAATGGCACTCAAGTCACTATCACCGCCGTAAGTCTCGATGCAAATGGGAACGTGCTGAGCCTGACCACCTCGCCCGCGGCCGGCAACGGCGCCGGGCTCTCCTTCCAGGTGATCACCATGAGCTTCCGTCTGCAGAGATGGAGCCTGAAGAAAGATTGGTCGGTGCAGCTCGAGGGGCAGACGGTCACCGACTCTATGTACGACCTCGACGTCGGGCCCAAGCCGATGGACGTCACGCCCTCACCACTGCCGGCGCTTTTCACGCAGATCCCACTCGGACCTATGTGGGCCCCGCACCAGGTGCAAGCACCATCGTGGGACGCGCTGTTTCCATCCGAGTGGAATTTTGACAGCAACCAGCAATACGCGGACCTCGCAGATGGTTCTGTTTCGACGAGCCTGATCATTACCGGCGTGCTGCCGGTCACCGCATTTTCCGCGACGGGGGCGGGAGGTCCGACAATCGGAACGATCACCCAGAGCACAACCGGAGGGTCGCTTCCAGCGCTGACGACGTTGTATGTCTCGCTCTGCGCGATCGACAGCGCCGGGCTACCTTCCGCGCCGGCTGCCATCGCGATCATCGGAACATCGGCATCCGGTACCGACACATTCACGTTGTCGAACATCACCTGGCCAGCCGTCGCAGGCCTCGCCTCCTATGTGCTCTTCGTGTCCAGTCAAGATGACCTGATCTGCTCCCAGTCGTTCGGCGCACTCACTGCCTGTTCTGGAGGCACCACCTACACGCCGGGCTCGATCACGTTCACCGGTCCCGTGGCTCGATCGAGGATCGCGCTGCCGTCTCCCTACGTTGCGGCGGTGCGGATCAAAATGAAGCTGCTAGGGCATGGCGGCATTCTGGGGGTGCTGGTGGATAGCGTGACCGCCAACACGATCACCTGTTCCGACCTGGTCGATACCAGTTCCACTCCGCCGACTCTTGTCGGCCGCGCGCTTTCGGTGATCGGCCGGAATGGATCGAGCACTCCATGGCTCAGCGTCACCATCACGGCTTACACGCCGTCGACCGGGACTGTCACCGTATCGCCGCAGGCCGTCGTGACCGGTCAGCCGATGCAATCCATTCAAGCCGGCGACGTTCTGGTGGTCCGGATGGTGGCTGATGCGGAGAACGATTCCAATCAGACTCAGATCACCGATGCCGGATGGATCAACTCTCAAAACAACTGGCAGGGACTGACTCCGGGAACCGAGACGGGAAATATCTTGCGTGTGATTCGGGGCACTGGCCGCGGTCAACTCCGCAAGCTCACGGGCAATACTGCCACGGGCTTTCAATGGGACCTCCCGCTGTACCTCGATAAGACCAGCGTCTGGATCATTGAAGAGCCGAGCTGGCTTTACCAAACCGATTCACCGGCGATCGGCAATGCGGATTATCAGCACGAGGCGGCGCTGGTGATCGCGGCGGCGAATTACACCAACGCTTCGTATTTGGTGGCCGGCTTCACCGTGGACGTCAACGGCAATGAGTCGCCGGATGGAGACAACCCTGTCCGGGAGGACTGGGTGTACGGCGCGCCTGGCACATACGCAGCTGCGCTCACTTACGGAGTCGCTTTTTAAATGTCCTCACGAACCATCCCCGGAAGTGTCTCGACGCGGACGCAAGCGCAGAAGAACGGCGAATCCGTCTCGGTCCTGGACTTCGATACGACGGGCTATGCGAACAAGGGCTCCGGGTGGTGCTACGACGGCACTGTTCCATCGACCCTCGATCGCATCACCGGCGCGGTGACCCGATTCACCAACGGCGTAGGCGTAGTGGTTAATTTGCTGATCCAGTCTGGCGGGAGCGGCTACACACACGCAAGCATATCGATCGCTGGCACCGGCTCCGGCGCATCCTACACAGCCACCATCACCGGTGGCGCGATAACGGCCGTAGCGCCTGTCGCCGGCGGAAACGGTTACTCGCCCAACGCTACGGTCACGGTCAACGGCGATGGCAGTGGCGCGGTCTTGGTGCCGATTGTGAGCCAATTCCCGTGCGTGGGCGCACAGATTTACGTCCTCGGCGCTGGCGCATCCAGCCGGACATATGGGGGCACGGTATACAGCGGCGGCGCCACCAGCTACACCACGAACAACTGGGATCCGGCTGGCCCAACGACCCACAACTTCGGTCCGGGCGCCTTCAACCTGAGCACGACGATCGCGTCCCTCGCGGACGAGGTAGTCGCCGGCACAGGGATATACAAGACCGCAGTGCTCGCGTCGAGTGCCACCCACCAACCCGCCGGCAATGGCAACGCCCAGTTCGCCTTTGGAATCGATGCAGGCCCGGCGTTCCAGGCAGCCGTGGTTTCCGGCGTCGCGGACCTGAAGGTTCCGTTCGGCAACTACATGGTGAACAGTAGTGTGAACCTGGCGCAGCTAATGGGCGGGTCCTGGCACTTCGTCCAGCGCGTCTATAGCGAGGGAACGCGCTCCCCGCAGTTGATCTTCACCAATGACCTGGACGCCGCGTTCAAATTTGAAGGATCGTTCCTCTTGCAGGGCGCCCCGAGTTTCTCTGGCGAGATTGATTCGCCGCCCACGATCGAGGGCCTAACCATTTATTCCGCGCTCTGCGCTTGCAAATTCGGTTACTTCGCCGAAGACATGGTGACAGACCCGTTGTCAAAGAACACCGTCAAGGCCGGGACCCTTCTGCTCTCGTACCTCGATCAAGCCCACGTTCATCATTGCTACCTGTGGGGCTATTACGATGCGTTCATCTTCGATCCGAAGCGGCTCTCGAAAGCTGCAACTGACGATCCGTTGCCCGAAGAATTGACCGGCATCGGCGGTGTGGGAGTGTTCTTTCCGAAGGGCGCTGGGTGCGCGGAGGATCATAATTTCATCCGCAATTTCGGGATCGCCGTCCGGACGGATCATGCCTCGCACGCGATCTCGGAGCATAGCCTGCACTATTATTGCGGCGTCGCCTGGTATCACCAGGTTGGACCGGGAAAGGACCAGGGCGGCGCGGACAACTGCCACTACAACCACAACAAGCCGATCAGTTGGACCCGCGCCGGCATCTTCTCCTCTGATGCGACGCGATGGCTGGGCGGATCTGGCGGCGGTTTCAACCTTGCCCGCATCATCAATACGGTCTTTGAGAGCACGTTCATGTGTGCGGTTGCGACCGCCGCCGAGCGGGCCATCGTTGACCGCGACGGCACCGCGGGATTGTGGATTGATAACTGCACTCTTCCGACCTGCTATGCGAACAGCCAAGGTGCGGAGTGCATCCAGCTCGATCCCGTTCGGGACATCTGCATCACCAACACGTGCTACACGGCGTCCCTCTCCACCAGCCCACAACTCGCGTTCAGCCCGGCGAAATACAATGCGACTTGGCAGACGAATGTCTTCTGGCGCGACAACAATCAGTGGAGCACCTTCGAATTTCCCGGCGTGCAGCAGGGCGATCTTGACCCACTGCTCTTCTCTCCCAGCAACCAGATTCAATGGACCGGCGGGAATTGCGGCGATGTTTCGGGTCCCGGATCCACGTGGTCCTTCGTGAATGATCCCATTGCCGGTTGGTGTCTAAATCCCGCCGCGCAAAACGGAGCTTACTATTTCTTCTTCGGCAACATGCCGACCAACACGCGGCTGTTCTACATCGAGGTCGAAGGAATCGTCAACGAGGCATCCGGAGAAGGCCTCCACCTCGGCCAGTATGACTGGGGCTATCTTGGCGTCTCCTATTACGACAGCACCCTTCCTTCAAACTATGCCGGTACAGGGCTCGCGATCGCGACGGCGTTCCTCGGGTTCACGAACAGCGGATCGACCCAGAAGAAGCGCATCTACATCCAGGTTCCGGCGACGCAGACCGATCCCAACACGAACGTCACCTACAACATCAATCCTCAGTCGGCCAATAATCCGCAGCTAATCGTGACGGTTGTGAGCACGTTCGGCCAGAGCGCGCCCGGCTATGGAATCCGCACCCGCAGCGTTCGGCTAACGCCGATCGACACGACTGCGCCGCCGGCCTTCCTGAACACCAACGCGAATCGATCCCCATGGAAGACCGCCCTGGGGATCACGCAGTGGTCTCCGCTCGACCAGGGCGCAGCGGGCGACGGCGTGACGGACGACACTGCCACGATTTACGCGGCCATCACGGCATACGGATACCTCTACCTTCCTCCGGGCGTTGTCTTCGCTCATTCTGGAATCACATTGACAACGGTCATCCGCATCTTTGGCGGGGGATCGCTGCACCGGCTTGGAAGCGGCCCTTCCATCACTGTCGATGGGACGAATTCGCAAGGGGCGGCCGGCAGCAACTTCGAGGACTTCTCGATCGGCCAATACACCGGCACCAGCCCATCGCCGGTCTTTCAGTTCATCAACGCGGTCCAGGTGCGGATGGACGGCATCTACGCATACAACAGCAATGGCCCGATCGTGCTCCTGGAGGGCAACGGATCTGGCGCTGGTTACTGCGAGCAGGTCAGCATTTCGCGGCTGTATGTGGACGGGGGAGGAACAGACGTCATCCAGGTCGATGCGTCGCCCACAGTCTACAACGTCAACAACGTGATCATCGCGCTGGGCACGTGGGTGAATTATACCGGCTATGCCTTGAACAACATCAGCCAGGGTTCCGGCATCTCTCTCATCGGCAATGTTTGCGTCGCCACCGGAGGTGTGAACGGCGTCGCCACGTGCGTCGGGAACCAGGGCATCACGAACACTGCCGGTTTCGGCGATGTGACGATCGCGGGGAATCTCATTGTCCAGGGCGCCAGTCAACTGGACGGCGGTGCGGCGATTCAGAACGGGGCGGTGATCACTGGAGGTGCGGCGGTCGACACGCTCGCAGCCAGCGGGAAGGCCACCCTGAGCGGCGGGGCAGCCATCACAGATGGGACTAGCACGGACACGCTCACTGCGACAGGCAAGGCAACTCTGGAAGGCGGCGCGGCCGTCACGGGCGGGACCACTACAGACACAATCACCGCGAGTGGCAAGGCCACCCTGAGCGGCGGTGCAGCCATCACGGATGGGACCAGCACGGACACGCTTACCGCGACAGGCAAGGCGACGCTGGAAGGCGGCGCGGCCGTGACGGGCGGAATTACTACGGACACGCTTAGCGCGAGTGGGGCGACGACGCTGAATGGCAGCGCGACCTTCGCGGGATCCTTCACTCATTCCGGCGTTGCGCAGGCAGTCGCCATAAGCGATCCGACGACGCTGGCGAATTGGCGGTCCGTCCTCGGAATCGCTGCCAGTGCGACTCTCCGATCGCCATTCGATCAAGGTGCTAAGGGCGATGGAGTAACCGACGACACCGTCGCGATCAACGCGGCGATTTCGGCCTATGGCTATCTCTATCTGCCAACCGGCGTCACTTTCGTGGCGGCGTCTGGGCTGACCATCACGGCGGGAATCCGCGTCTTCGGAGGCGGCACGGTCCAGAGTACGGGGTCCGGACCAACCATCACCGTCAACGGCACGACGACGTCTGGCGCCTCCGGATTCTTCGCCGACGAGGTGACATTCAAACGCATCAACTCCGCGGCCGGGCCCGTGGTGCAGATCACCAACGCGGCCCAAGCCACTTTGAATGGCGTCCAGGTCTACAACCAAACCGGCGCGGCCGTGGCCATCACCGGCAACGGAACGAGCTTTGGGTATTGCGAGCAGATCACCATCCTAGAACTCAGCACGAGCGGAGGGATCACCGACGTCATCCAGATCAATTCGAGTCCCGCCGTCTGGAACGTGAACACCGTGACAGTGTGCTTCTGCCGATTCATCAATTACTCGGGCTATGTTCTGAACAACATCGCGGCGGGATCGGGCCTGTTCCTGGTGGGCAATATGTCCGTGGGCGGAAGCGGCAACGTCACAGGGTCGGTTTATTGCGTCGCCAACATCGGCATTGGCGACAACATGTCCGCGATCACGCTGACTGGAAACATCGTGGTCGGAGGCACGATCCAGGGTGCGGGGAAAGCCACGCTGAACGGCGGTGCTGCCATAACCAATGGGACGTCAACCGACACGCTGGCCGTGAGCGGCACATCGACCTTCACCGGCAAAGCCACCATGAACGGGGGCGCGGCCGTCACCAATGGCCTGTCGACGGATACGCTTACTGCGAGCGGCGCGGCGACACTGAATGGAGGCCTAACGGTCAAGCAGGCCGCGTGGAACCAGGTTACCGTCGAAGGCACCAGCGGCAACCCTGGCGGCATCGTAATCACGACGGACACATCAGGCCGGCAGGCATTCCTCCAGTTCGACAACGCCGGCACTGGCACCTGGCAGATGGGGCAGAACAGTGACACGACGTTCTTCATCTGGGACTGCTCACGAAACCGGACGCTCCTCTGCACCGATTCAAATGGCAACATCGCGCTTATGCAAGCGGTCAGCATGGCAACCACCCTTTCGGTGAGCGGCAAAGCAACGCTGAGCGGTGGCCTGGCTGTGACCGGCGGAGCATCGTCGGACATGCTGTCGGTATCGAGCACCTCCACCTTCTCCGGGAAGGCCACGATGAATGGTGGTGTTGCGGTCATCGGCGGGACTTCGACGGACACCCTGGCAGTAACCAGCACATCGACGCTCACAGGCAAGGCCACCATGAATGGTGGCGCGGCAATCACCAATGGCACGTCCACCGATACCCTGGCGGTCACCAGCACCTCCACTTTCACTGGCAAAGCCACCATGAACGGCGGCGCAGCAGTAACTGGCGGAACCTCGACGGATACGCTGGCGGTCAGCGGATCGTTCACCCAGTCCGGAGTGGCGCAGACGGTCACCATCACGGACGCGACGACGAAAGGCAACTGGCGCGCGGCGATCGGAGTTTCGAAGGGTCAGTTGTTTTCGCCTCTCGACCAGGGCGGCTACGGCAACGGAGGCGCGGACGACACAGCCGCCATCAATGCGGCGATCGCTGCCTATGGCTATCTCTACCTGCCGCCAGGCTATTCGTTCAATACGAACAGCGGAATCATCGTCACGACGCCCAATCTGTGGATCTTCGGCGGCGGGACCCTCCAGACAGCCGGCACGAATCCGACCCTCACGCTGAATGGCACCAGCGCGAGCGGCATACCCGGAATCGTGATCGAGGGAGTCTCGATCAGTCGCTACAACTCGGCCACGACGAACCCGGCCATCCTGGTGGAGAACGTCTACAATCTCACGATCGACAACGTCAGTTCCTACAACAGCAATGGCCCCATCGTCTCCCTCGTAGGCAACGGCTCCGGCTTTGCCTATTGCGAGCAGATCACCATCACCAGAGTCGCGACAATCTCTTGCACCGATGGTGTCCAGATCAACTCGACCGGCGGCGCGTACAACGTGAACAACGTGGTGATCGGCTTCTGCAGATTCGTAAACTATAGCGGCTATGCCGTGAACAACGTGGCGCAGGGGAACGAACTCTATCTTATTGGCACCCTCTGCGTTCCGTCCGTCTCCGGCCACGGAGTGACCGGAAACGTCACCTGCACGTCGAACCCAGGTATTCCCGACAACATCCAGTGAGGATCAAATGAAGCACTACCCAGCGTGGGTTTTCATTGCGCTGGTGCTGGTGGCTGCGGTGCTCACCGCGGACACTGGCACCGGCCACTTCAACTATCTGTATGTCAACACCGACCTCTATCTTGGAAGCTCATACTTCACGCCCACATCGCTGTATGTGAACGGCAACGGCTCGCTCGTGAGCACGGGCACGTTCACCATCGGCACCGGTGTTTCGCTCTCGAATACGAGCGCGACGTTGCCTGGCACAACGATGAACGGGAGCCTCTATGTAAGCGGCACGAGCTATACGATCCAAGTGGGCACCGGCGTCCTGCTCACGAACTCGAGCGCCACTCTGCCGGCAACATCGATGAACGGCAATTCTTCGGTGAGTGGCACGTTCAGTGTCACCGGATCGACCGCGACGTTGCCGGCGACATCGGTATCCAGCTTGAAGATCAACGGCACGACGATTAGCCCCGGAGGCGGCGGCACGGCCTCGTGCAGCGGTAGCACTCACGTGACAAGCATCGTCTATTCCGTCAGTGCGAGCGGAGTCATTTCGCTGAGCACAACCTGCAGTTAGCCCAACAAAGGAGAAGTTAAATGTCTTGCGATCTAAAGCCGGGTCTACGTGTGCCTGAACGGAGAAGCTTTGGTTTTCCGTTGAGTGTAACGGTCCGGTTATGGAGCGGAACTCTGTGTCGCATCGCGTTTGCGGGAATGCTGGTTGCCCTGACCTGGCAGGTGTACAACCTGCGCAACTTGCCTGGATGGACCGAGCGACAGATTCAGCGCGAGGGTGATGCAACGCGAGCGGCGGCAACGATGGCGATCGCCGACACCCGCAAGGATGTGCTTGCCGAAGTCGGCAAACTACGCGGCGACACGATGGCACGCATCGATTCCATCGCTGCGAAGGCTGACGAACGTACGGGCGAAGTGCTGGAAATCGCGCGGCAAACCGAATTCGACGCGCGCGACCAGGTCGCCGGTGCGCGTGGGGATCTTAACCGGCAACTCACGGCGGCGAACGGCACGCTTTCCACAACGGCGAGCAGCGTTAATGCGCTGTCAGCGAGATATGTGGAAATTCCGGACCAGGTGGCCAACGTACTCAGGCCGCCGTTCGAGGCCATTGAACCAGAAATTACCTGTCGGCACCTCAACGGGTCCGGCTACGGCGGCTGCTGGCATAGCCGCGTGACCGGATTGCTCGGAGAGGCAACCAATGTGGGCGGAGTGTTCGTGAAGCGCTTTCCAGAATTTTCCGGCAGCGTGAACGGCATCGCCGCGGATGTCCACAAATTTACCAGCAAGGCGACTGCACCACGCGGCTTCTGGGGCACGACGAAAGACGTCATTGTCACCGGAAGCGGCATCACGCGCGCTGCCAGCGCTGCTGGTTTGTTCTGATTGCAATTTCAACAAACCCGCCGCCGGGTCGGTCATCCCGGCAAATTCAAAACCAAAAAGGAAAACAAAATGAACTGGCTTAAAGAGGTTTTCTCGAAAATTGAAGCGTTCTTCGCGAGTGCGAAGGGCAAGCAGACCATCGCGACCATCAACACGCTGGTCGAAACCGCCATTCCGATCGTGGAACAGATTTCTTCGATCACGGGCAACGCTGGCGCTGCAGCGACTGTCGAGGCGGTTGAAGCGGCTTATGCCAAGTACGGCGTCCCGCTGACCGAGGTGCTCACGACCGGGAATGCCACCCAAATCGGCAACGCGCTGCTAAACCTGGCGACCACGGTTCTGCAGAAGAATCTGCCGGCGAACCAGGCTGGGGTGGCGACCAACATCCTGAACACTGCGGTGTCGCTGGCCGTAACCGCCACGAAAGCGGGGCTGTAGTCGGTGGGACCCCAGAGCACGCGCGACCTGGGGACCACGCTAGCGGGAGGAGGAGCCGGTCTCTGGCTCCTCTCCACCGTAAATTGGGATGCCGTTCCCTACGGTGAATGCGTGAAGGTCGTGATCGCGCTCGCGCTGGCAATCCTGGGCTATCGGATGTACAGGAAAGGGGATTCTAATGCTTGAAGAGCTGAAGGCGCGTTTGCGTGAACACGAGGGCGTGGTACCGCATTTATATCTGGATACGCTTGGCCTCGTGACGTGTGGGGTTGGCCACATGATTCCGAATCCCAATGCGATGGCGGGAATCCCGATGGTGCATCCCACTGGTGAGGAAGCCTCGCTTGTCGATAAGGTAACGGAGTGGTATCGGGTGAAGGCACTCGAACCGGCGAGGCTGCCGGCGTACTACGCAGCGAACACCTCGCTTCGAATGACTCCCGAAGCGATCACGACCTTGCAGGATGAAGACGTGGACGGATTCCGGCAAGGACTGCGTTCCTTGTTACCGGGATTCGATCAGTTTCCGGAGCCAGCCCAAGAAGCCTTGCTCGACATGGCCTTCCAGTTGGGTGCCAAGGGATTGATCGATAAGTTCCCGCACCTCGTTGCGTCGGTTAAAGCCCGCAATTGGCAAGCCTGCGCCGCGGAGTGCCATCGTGCCGGCATCCAGGAGTGGCGCAACGTCGCGACTGCAGATCTGTTCCATCGCGCGGCCGATTCTTCAGGGTCGCAAGCTTGATGAAATTGGGCCAATCGAGGCTCTTGAATTAGCGGGTCGCATCACTCGAATCCACACCACGGCAGAATCCAAACTCCAAACACATGGCATACATTCCAATGTGGACGAACGCCTCGCATCCAACGCGCGCGGACCTGATAGGTTCGCGCGTGCTTCTATTCGCCGATTTTTCCAAGTTACTCATTTGTAAGTCCATTCCGGGAGCGGCGTGGGATGCCGACCGCCGCGCCTGGTCCTACCCCGCAATTCCACAAATAGCGCGCCGTATCAAAGCTGCCTTTCCCAACGCACAGTTAAGCCGCGGTGTTCTGGCTCTCGCCGACCGCCAAGCTGCCGTGCAATCGACGCCAGCGGTGGCCATATCTGCCGCGCCTCTGCCACCTCAACCCCCCGCGGCTATCCAGACCATCCCGAACCTGAAGACGCGCTCATGGAATCATCAGTCACTCGCGTACCAATTCCTCCAATCGGTCCTGGCACCCACTGGCGGCGCGGCAATGCTGGCGATGGGGATGGGAACGGGTAAGACTCTGACGACCACCGGCGTGATGTGCAACATGCTTGCTGAAGACGAACAGGCGATCGTCATCTGCCCCCTGCGTGTTGTTGACGTCTGGTCCGGCGAGATCGCCAAGCATGCCGCCATTCCGATTCACGTTCTTCCGCTCGGTGACGACACCGGGACAGTGACGAAAAAGATGGAGAAAGCTGCCGAGGCGGTTGAGTTGGCGCGGCTTCGCAAAGTTCGGCTGGTGATCATTATCAACTACGAGTCGCTGTGGCGCGATCCGTTTGCACGCTGGGCACTGGCGCAGAAGTGGGGAATGGTCATCTGCGACGAGAGCCATCGGATCAAAAAGCCGGGCGGCAAAGCCTCGATGTTCTGTGGTCGTCTCCGGACCCGCGCGAAGTACAGGCTCGCGCTCACCGGAACCCCGATGCCTCACAGCATGCTCGATGTTTACGGTCAGTTCCGGTTCCTCGACGACCGGATCTTCGGCCGCTCCTACCACGCCTTCAAACAGCGTTTTGCCGTGATGGGCGGCTTCCAGCAAAAGCAGATTGTGGGCTTCCGGAACCAGGAAGAACTCCAGGCATTAATGAAGAAGATTACCTTTCGTGTCGGCAAGGACGTCCTGGACTTGCCGCCCGAAACCCATGTCACCTACCATTGCGACCTCGGGTCCGAAGGCGCCCGCGTATACCGGCAGCTTGAAAAGGGCTTCGTGGCAGAGGTCATGGGAGGCATCATCACCGCCGCCAACGCCATGGTGAAGGTCTTGCGACTCCAGCAGATCACTGGTGGCAGCATCCGCCTTGATGATGACGAGCGTTACACCAGGATTGATGATGCCAAACAGAAGCTTCTGGCCGACGTTCTGGAAGACATTTGTGCGGAGCAGATAGACGGGTTCGAATCGTCGCGCGAAGCCGTAGTTGTCTTCTGCCGGTTCCGGTCCGATCTTGATGCCGTCCACCAGGCGGCCGCCGATTTGGGCTACTCCAGTTTGGAACTGTCCGGGCGCCGCGATGACCTGAAAGACTGGCAGAACGGTAAAGGCCAGATTCTGGCCGTTCAGATTAGCGCCGGCGGCGTCGGGATCAATCTTACGCGCGCCCGCTACAGCATTTACTATTCGCTCTCTCGCAGCCTGGGCGAGTACGACCAATCTCTGTCCCGCATTCACCGGCCCGGCCAAACCAGACCCGTGACCCACATCCACCTTGTCGCGCGCGGGACCGTCGACCAAAAGATCATCTACGCATTGGAACAGCGCGCGGAGGTGATCGAATCCATTCTCAAGCAAATCAAGGAGCAAGTATGAACGTCAATTTGACCATTACATTCGATCGCGAAGAAATCCTCGCGATGTGCCAAGAGAAATGCGCTCGCGTCAAGACGCCCGTGCCCGGAGAGTTCAAAGTTTCCGATTATTACGGGAGCGTTCGGGCTGAGTTCATTCCGGCGGAGGCGCCACTTGAATCGGACGCTGGCCCTCTGGCGGTCGCGCCATCAACCGGGGCCGGCGAGGCGGAGGTGACATCGTAGCGTGAACACCGCCGAATTGAAAGAGTTTGTTACGCTAGAAGAGGAGAAATCCAACCTCAAGATCCGTTTGAAAGCCATCGAATCCCGTTTGGGCGAACTCGATGAGTCTCTCACCAAACAATTCCTCGACGATGGCATTCAGTCCACCCGCATCGACGGGCGTACCGTCTACCTACACCGCGATATCTATGCTGCGGCCAAGGACGGCGACAAAGATGCAGTCGTGGCCGCCTTAAAAACCTGCGACCTCGGCCAGTACGTGAAAGAGGATTACAACGCTAACTCGCTCAAAGCGTATGTGCGCGAAATGGTGCACGAAGCCGAGGAACAGGCGCGTACCGAAGGGCGCGTGATCGACGACCTGGCCAAGGCGATCCCCGAGCACCTGGCCGCAACCCTCAACATCTCGACCGTCTACTCGATTTCGAGCCGACGGTCGTAAACCCCAAGGAGAAAAATGAGCAAAGAACTGACTGTGCACCAGCCCGCTTCCACTGCGTTGCGGGTTCTCAATTCCGATTCGAACCTCGATCTTGTGCAATCTGCCATCGCCGAAAACGTGGGTGTGGGCGGCATTACCGAGTTCGACTTCGACCGGATCAAGATTCCCGCCGGCGGCGGGCTCGCCTTCAACGTGACCACGCTGGAGGGTGAGGACTCCGAAAAGGTCGTGACCGGAGTGATCGTGCTCGCCCGCGATGCGCGCGCCTACTGGCAGAAGTCGCTCGAAGAGGGCGGCGGCAACCAGCCTCCCGACTGCCACTCGAATGACGGCATAGTCGGCATCGGCGCGCCCGGCGGCGATTGCGCGAAATGTTCGTTCGCGCAGTTCGGCAGCGACACGAAGGTCGTAAACGGGGCCACTGTCCAGGGACGCGGCCAGGCCTGCAAGGCCATCCGGCAGCTGTTTCTGTTGCGTGGCGATTCCATGCTACCAGTGGTCCTCGCACTCCCGCCCACGAGCCTGAAGGCCGCCAAGCAGTATATGTTGCGCCTGGCTGGCCAGGGCGTGCCCTATTGGGCGGTCGTCACGAAGATTGGCCTGGAGCAGACGCAGAACGCCGGTGGCATCAAGTATTCGAAGGCCACGTTCGCGTTTGCCGGCATGCTTTCGGACGATCAGAAGACAAAGGCGAAGCAGTACTCCGACATGTTGAAGCCGCTGGTGTCTTCGATGACCATCGACGCGAAGGATTACAAGGAGGTTGAGTAGTCCGATGTTGCTGGAGGCAACGGCCCTAACCATTTGGACAGGAGTCGCGACTCTACTCCGCAATTAACTGTATCGCCTCGGCCCGGAGCCAGCCTATCGGCTCCGGGCGTTTCGGACAATGACCATGAGCCAACAGGAACTTTTCGGCGACATCGGGCGTGTTAGCCGCCGAAAGGACAAACGGAGGGGTGATCGCCACTTAACATATCGGAACTATAAGCCAATAAGTGAACTTACTGATAGCGAGTTACATGAGCGTCGAGCCTATGCCAACAGGTACTACTCACAGAATAAGGCAAAGATTCGGGCCCAGGCTAGAAGGAGCTACTGTGCCAAGACAAAGTCGCAACGCGTTCGTGCCGGCAGATTGAGGATCAAGCTAGAGGGAATTGAAGCTTACGGCGGAAAGTGTTCTTGCCCCGGCTGTAACGAGTCACGAATCGAGCGGCTGAGCATAGACCACATGGCTGGGTGGTCGGACCCCGGACGAAGATCCGGCCATGCAGAGTGGAGTCGATTAAAGGAGCTCGGATGGCCAAAAGATGCGTACCAGTTGCTTTGTGTAAGTTGTAACGCTTCAAAAGGAACCGGCGCTAGATGCATGCTGCCGCATTCGGGAGATGCATGCAGATAGATCAAGCAGATCGTTTCCTGCGCACCTTGTTCGCCGGAAAGGAACCTGACGAGCATATTCTGATCTGGACCTTGGAAGGCAGACGGTCGGCGTGGTTCGCGGATATAACGAAGGCCGCTGAATACGTCCAATCCAACGCGAAACGCGACGTTTACGTTGGCGTGGCGTTATCTCCAGCAGATCACGGAACACATTTTCGGTTGAAGCTTGAAGGAAACGAGCGCCTACCTTCGAGCATCACTGGACTCTGGTCTGACATCGATGTAGTAAATCCAGGCCACAAAAAGAGAAACTTAGCGCCGTCGGCGGAGAACGCTCTGACCGTGCTTTTCCCCGAGTTCCCGCCGTCGATTCTCGTACATTCTGGCGGTGGCCTCCAGGCGTGGTGGCTTTTCAAGGAATTGTGGAGGCTCGATTCCGAGAGGGATACACGCAAAGCCGGCGCATTGGCCGTGCGCTGGATACGGGCAATTCGCGCGCGGGCTGCAGAGCGCGGGTGGGACATCGACTCGGTCGGCGACTTAACCCGTGTGCTTCGGGTGCCGGGCACCTGCAATTGCAAAATACCCGGCCAGCCGCGGCCGGTCCGACTTATCGATGTCAACGACCGTCGCTACAACCCCAGCGAGTTGGGGTGGCATCTCGATACGATTGGCGCGCCGCAGGTCGTAAGTCGCCCGGCGCAGGTCGTCTCTGGCGAAAAGCTGATTTATTCCACCGAAGCAGAACCGCCATTCCAAAAGTTTCAGGCGTTGTGCGACGCAGAACAGAAGTTCAAAGCCTCCTGGGACCACAAACGGCGCGATCTAACAGACCAAACCGCATCGGCCTATGACATGGCCATGGCCAATATCGCAGTGCAAGCCGGTTGGTCGGATCAGGAGATCGCCAACCTACTGATCGCGCACCGGCGCCGCTTCCACGAGGATCTCAAGTTGCGAGATTCGTATTACGCCACGACCATCTGCCGGGCACGCGCCGCCTTCTCCGAAGAGGCTCTCGATCGCGAGATGCAGCAACTCGCCGCGCCAGCTCAAAAGTCCGCGCGTGACGAGGATGGTGAACCCAAAGGAGACCCGCCCGTTAACGAGGACTCGGCGCAAAGGAAAGCTCTGATCTGTGAGCACCTATCGGAGAAGTTTCTGTTGACCGGCGAGTACCGAATCATTCGCATCACGAAGTATCTGTCCGAGCCACCCGAGTACGCGATCGAGATCGCCAATGGCGACTGTATCCGGCTGGGCGGGATCAGCAACCTGATCGAACCTAAAGCGCTGAAAGCCAAGCTAGCGGACTTGGCGAAACGTGCGCTACCGCCGTTTAAGAACGATGCTCGATGGCAACAAACGCAGCAACTACTCCTCGATGCCTGCGTCGACCTCCCGGTGGGCGAGGAGGGCACCGACGCAGGTCTGGTGAATAGCTGGCTCTCCACCTACATCAGGGTGAGGCCTGTCCTGGATTCTTATGACGAGTCCGACGAAACGCGGTCGCCATTCCTGCGCAACAGCCGCATCCATGTGTACCTGTCGGACCTGGTGCGCTGGGTCCACGTCAACTACGGCGAGCGCATTTCCCCAAGGGAAATGGGATTGAAGATGCGTCGCGCGGCCATTGAGCCGGACAAAGTGCCGCACGGCAAGTCGTCGCGCCAGGTGTGGATGCTCCCGGAGTCGTTTGTGCTGCCCGAGCGGACGGAAGTGCCCAAGTGGGTCGCCGAAGAAACACCAGAGGAATCGATTCAGTAATCTAATGCCAAACCCAGAACACACAGGAGTCGGGGCCGAGGGTGCCGTCGAATACCGCATCTTTGGCCCCCCGTAGCGGGTACGGGGAAAACGACTTACCTGAGCAAACAAGTCAAGAACGCCGCCGAACGATTCGGTTCCGACAGCGTGCTGGTAACCAGTTTTACGCGCGCTGCCGCCGCGGAACTTGTCGGCCGCGACCTTCCACTGCCGCGTCAGAATATCGGCACGCTGCACGCGCACTGCTATCGTGCGCTCAACAGTCCCGACATCGCCGAACTGAAAATTCACGAATGGAATAAAGAGCATCCGCAGCATGCGTCATCGGGCGGGAGCAAGGGCGCACTCGATGAGGGCGCGGTTGACCAAACATATCAGCAACCCGCCGACGAGCTATTTGCCCACATGCAAAACCTGCGGGCACGCATGATTCCGGAGACAGCGTGGCCCGCCTCTGTGCGATCACTCGCGCGAATATGGCGGCAGTGGAAGGCTGATAACGGGCTAGTCGATTTCACCGACATGCTGGAAATGGCGCTTCAGGATATCCACATCGCACCTGGCAATCCGTCCGTGTTGATCGTGGATGAGGCGCAGGATTTCTCGAAACTGCAGCTCTCGGTCGTCCGGCGGTGGGCGCGCCATACGGAATACACACTCTTGGCGGGTGACGACGACCAGTGCATTTTTTGCTTCACTGGTGCAACAACTGATGCGTTTCTGAAGCCGGACGTTGAAGCCGACCATAAGCGCATCCTGCACCAGTCGTTCCGGGTGCCATGTGCAGTCCACGCGCTCGCAAATCAGTGGGTGCAGAAGCTTACAGTTCGCGAACCGAAGGAATACTTTCCGCGCGACTATGGCGGCGAGGTTAGAACCTGCACCGAAGGCCACTGGCGCGCGCCGGAGCCGGTCGTCAAAGAGGCGGAGCCGTATTTGGCTGCAGGAAAGACCGTCATGTTCCTGGCAGCCTGCTCCTACATGCTGGAACCATTGAAAGAGGTGCTTCGCGCTTCGGGGATGCCATTCCATAATCCATACCGGCACACCCGGCATGATTGGAACCCACTCCGGAACGCCTCATCCGGAACAAGCACCGCGGCGCGGATGCTGGCGTTCCTGCGGCCGCGCGAGGACGTTTGGGGAGCACAGTTCGGAGAGTGGCGCACGGAAGAACTCCGCACGTGGGTCGAGATCGTGAAGACCGACGGTCTGCTGGTCCGTGGTGCCAAGAGTATTATCGCCGGAATGCCGTCTGACACGCCTATTGATATCGAACTCCTGGCCCGGCTTTTCGAACCGGACGCCGCGGAGGAGATGATCGGCGTTCTCAGCCAGTGCCCGCTTGATGATTGCGTCCGCTGGCTCCAGAACCGGCTTTTGGCGGCGAAGCGTAAGGCAGCTGGGTACCCGGGTGCCGTGCTTCTGACTCGCGGGCCAAGGGCGCTGTTCGAGAGACCGCAGGTGATTATCGGAACTATTCATTGTTCGCCGCCTGACGAGCCGATTCTGACTAAACGGGGATGGGTGCCGATCGCCGATCTCAATTGGAGTGATCGACTTGTCAGTTACCACAAATCCTGTAACACGGTCCTGGGTGGGTCAATCCACGCAAACTCAGAGGGTTATGAGTTTGAGCGCAGCGAACGGCCATACCAAGGCCAGTTAATTGTCATTGAGACCGAAGCAAGCCGAACCAGGGTCACACCAAACCATCGTGTTGTTGTCTCGTTCGATCTCGATACTTTCGCGGAACGATGGGCGGTTTATCTCATGCGCCGGAAGAATTGGTGGAGGGTAGGGATCTGTACAACCGCGCATCGCCCCTACCGGGCCGGCGGCGTAAGCGGCAGACTCGCGACAGAGCAAGCTAATGCCGGATGGATACTTGGCGTTTACGAAAGACGTTGCGATGCGCTTCTCGCTGAGGCTCTTATACAAGCCCGATACGGCATCCCAGGTCTAACCTTCTGCACGGCAAGGAATCGATCACTGGATGGTCACGACCTGGAAACCATCCACGAGATGGTTCCCGAGGGGGTTTGCGATCGCGTTCAAACTCTGTTTACAGATTACGGCCTGGATGCAACGTGGCCACTGTACAGACGCGACGGCTGGAAACACAATCTGCGAGGTTTATTTGTAACGGAAGCCGCTAATCTCGTAAAACTTACAGGCCGTATTTGTATGGCGACCACCGACGGCACGCGCAAGCCTACGATGTTGCGCGCGAGCGTATCGACGGAGGATTATTCAGGCCCGGTCTTTGGACTCGATGTACCGCCGCATCATGACTACGTTTCGGGAGGAGCAATCGTCCATAACAGCGTCAAGGGAGGTGAGGCGGATTGCGTCTTCTTGTTCCCGGATTTAAGTCGCGCGGGTATGGTCGAGTGGTCTGCCGGCGGCGAGCGCCGGGACAGCGTTATTCGTCAGATATACGTCGGGATGACCAGAGCCCGCGAGTCACTGATTCTCTGCCAGCCGGCGACGGTGTGGCATGTACCGATTCAAATACCGAATAAGTAAACGAGGTTGATTGGATAGTGCCTCTCGAAAAGCAGATCGTCGATTCAATTGTGAATGAGTTTCGAACCGTTCCCGGGTGTGTGGTCCGCAAGCGACACGGTACGGTGTTTGGCGTCGCGGGAGATCCTGACCTCTACGGCACAATCAATGGCCGCCACTTCGAGCTTGAGGTGAAGCAGCCAGGAAATCCGCCCACTGTGTTACAGGCACGACGACTTGAGGAGTGGCATGCTGCGGGCGCAACTGTTGGTGTTGTGCACTCAGTTCAGGAAGCAAAGGAGATCCTCGTAGGTATGAAATCAGATGTCCTGGGATAGGTTGACTCAACTATCGCAAAATAAATATGAGAACAATACCCGGCCACCTTCACTATCACTAGTTGAGTATCCCCGGGTATTCTCGCAGGTATAGACATAAAGTAGGTTGCAACTTACCCGCAGATGTTACTCAATATAGATCGGTAGATTTATCGCTTTACTTTGGCCGATCGCTTTCTCTTCAATCGGTAGTCATCAGGATATCCAAAATGACAATTTATTCCTTACGGGCATTGCGCGACGCCCGCGAGCAAGGAATTGCTCGAATCTGCGCCCCGACAGAAGTGCCCATCGACGCACTTCACCTTACCGCTGACACGTTCGCCTGCTGGAATGGCGAGCGGTTTGTGTCCTGGAACGAATGGTTACTCTCTCTCGGGTTCACGGATTATACAAATCGCGACACAGCACAGATCGAGTTCCGATCTGTCGATGAGGTCGAAAAAAATAATATTCCGCGACCAAACTTGCGTGAATTTGGTGATCAGACAGTTTTATTTTGACTATTAGAGAAGCAACCGCTTCCCTGCAAGCCTAAGTCTCAACGATAAGTCACGTTTACTGGCAGTAGGGAGACGTGTGTCTTCACTTGACAAAACAGAAATGACGCAAATGCTCCACCCCGTGGATGCGACCGGACCCGTGTGTTCCCGCTGCGGCATATGTAAGGACGGTCAGCATCGCACCCCACAAGAATGCATAGATTTAGCGTGGAACCGATTAGCCGAGCTAGAAATCCGATACGAGGGCGTCGCCACAACCCCGGCAGGGGGCAGGCGAATACGGAAAGACAACAGGTACGTGATCCTCGACGGACGGCGATTATGTCTATCCGATGCGGCGCGCGAGCTGGGCATCACGGCGAGCGCCTTGCACTATCGATTGGTCGTTCGAACCGGAAAGAAAGATTACCTGAACGTTGACGTGCGCGCGGTCGGTGCAGACCGTTGCTGCAATCAAACGCGCTGCAACGTGCCGCGCAGCAGGAGGATTCGATGAACCCAAGACTTTGTGGCGAATGCGGTCAACCGATCCCCCAGAAGCGTCTGGCGGCAGTGCCCGACGCGGACTCTTGCGTTGATTGCGCATCGCAGCACGACGCGCCGGTGCGAGTTGGACATCGCCTGGTGATGAAGTCGCTGGTGCAGCACGCTGAGTATGACCTCGAACATCATCTACCGGAGCCGCACGAATGAAGACGATCTTCGTCGAAAACATCGATCCGGCTAGCGGTCCAGCGGTCAACTGCTTTCAGGTCGCGTCGGCCGAGCGGAAGACAACCAAACGCGGCAGTGCATACCTATCGATGGTCCTTCGAGATCGCACCGGGGAAGTTGACGCGAAACTCTGGGACGCACCTGCAGACATGGAGATTCGAGCCGGTGATTTAGTCAAAGTCCAATTCGAGCCGGGCACATATAACGACAGGCTTCAACTGAAGATCCTACGTTTCCGCGTGCTCGACCGCGCCGAGGTCGCTATCGAAGATTTCATTCCCGCGAGCAAGCGAAATCGCGATGAAATGTACGCCGAACTGCTGGGGATCATCGCCGGCGTCAAGTTGGAATCCTTGCGAGAGGCGCTGATGGTCTGCGTCCAAGACCAGGGACACCTCATGCGTGAGGCTCCTGCTGCCAAGAAGAAACATCAGGCCTACCTCGGAGGCCTGTTGGAGCACATCCTATCGCTTTGTGGGTTGGTTGATGCGGTCGCGGCGCATTACCCGGTGCTCAACCGCAACATCCTGATTGCCGCGGCCGTTCTGCACGATATCGGTAAGGTGCACGAACTGGTTTACGACGATCACATCGATTACAGCCGGGCTGGCTCGCTGATGGGACGATGCTGAAGCCGGATTCGATTTCCGCGTCCGTATCGTTAATTTTCAAACGGATGAAGATACCAAAGCCAAAAGGAGACGCATTGCACCTGCTCCGTCACTCCCACACGTCCGTCCTTTTGGCTTCCGGCGTACCACTGCCCGCCGTCTCGGCACGACTGGGCCACAGCGATCCCCAGACGACGCTGCGCATCTACGGCCACATGATCACCGGTCAGGATCAGGAAGCAGCACGGAAGTGGGAGGAGTATCAGAGGCGTAACCGGCCGGCGGCCGGCAAGGGCAATGCAGAAAGGAGAGGTCCAGTGATGTGAATCTGATGTTTCGACCAACCAGCAGTATCCATGAGTTAGGCACTCGGGCCCGAGTGTTCACCCGGCTCTCGATGAGCCGTCCACCAACTCTACGCGACATACCGTTGCCAATCCAAAGTTCTGGCTGAGATTCCCGAGGACTCTCTTGTCAGTTGCCTCGGCGAACTCCTGCCCGTGAAGATAAACTGACGGAAGTAGAAAAGTGCCGGATAGCGAAGCTCACGGCGACGCTTATGCGCGTGCATCGGTAGCCGCAATTTACGGCCCAGCTCGCCCGTGTGCGTTCAGACTGTGAGTCGCCTGGCAGATCGCGATGGTGTCGATCCGGCAGCTCGGAAACATCTCCGCCCGGCACGAAAGCAGATGAGGACAATGGAGAAACCCGGGCTTGCCCGAACCGTCAGCTTTCGTTCCACGATGCACCCGCTTTTGTGCTCTGCCGACGAGTGAAAAAATCCCACAAACAGCAAAGGGCCCCGACCGCAAACACCATGAGGATCTCCGGCATCAGCAGCGGCTGCAAAAAGTCCCAAGCCGTGCGCAGATCAGCAGCCTGCAATCCTGCGAAAGGACCCGGGGGAAGCAGGAAGGCATCATCGAGCGCCTTGGAAAAAGGAAGAATACTGATCTCGCACCCCTGAAAATACCGGTTGCGCCAGTAGTCCTTTATTGAGTCCCAGTCTCTGGAGGAATCGTGCGGATAGACAAGCACAACGTGCATCTCGCTGAACGTGGCCTTGTTGACGGCCTCTGGGCGGCTATGAACTCCGGCGGGTGGTTCATCCAGCAGGTCGGTCATCAAAAACACCCAACGCTCCTCCTGCGGCTGCGCCGGCATCTCGAATTCTGCCTGAATGCCGTCCAGCAGCGCCCGGATAGACGTCCCGTCATACTTCGGACGCTGAAGCTGTTGGAGCCTCCCGGTCCACGACTTGCGCACATTTTCCACTCTGGGCCAGACCGGAACCAGTTCCCTGGCCAGATCTCGTAGCTGTTCCCCTGTCAACGGATCGTCTGGTTTTTCACGGGCATGCGAGAGGACGTCCAGGGCTTTGCCGCGGCGATCCTCCGCGAGTTGCGGCGTCTGGTCCTCAAAACTCCCCCCGAATACCACGCTGGACAGGTCGTAGCGCGGTCCGATTGCCAGACAAAGCAGCCGGTCACCTGGACCAACCGAAGGAATGATCCGCCGCCAAACGATTTCCTTCGCGGTGGCAAATGCGTCGCTGTGCATGGATCGCGTACCGTCTACGGCGGCTATCGCGTGCACGAAGTTCTTCCGGTTCTCCGCGCTGATTACCAGGGGTTGGTGTGTTTGATAGTAGGCGTACACGCCGTCTCCTGCGGCGAGTGCCATGATCAGAATCAATAGATATGCGTGCCAGAGTCTAATTCGCATGATCGTTTCCTCTCTTAATCCCCTGCGGTAGCGCCGATGACCGGCGCAGCTACCGGTGCCGATGAAGCCGGCTGATTTGTTACTGGGGCCGCTTGCCTGGAATTCTGACGCCGCTCGAAGATCTTCTGCGCAAGGCCGAGGATATGGGCCAGCCTGCTCAAGGGCAAGAATGCCGTCATTCAGGAGGTAGCCGAAGAGATGGAACGCCGCGATCCGTCAGTATCCAAAACCCGCGTGGCCCTGACCGACGGAGAGCGTGCTCTCGAGATTCGAGTCGACAAAAAACTGAAGGTCACACTGATCCTGGATCTGATGCACGCGCTGGAAAAACTGTGGAAAGCCGCTTATGTCTTCCACAGCGAAGGTAGCCTGGAAGCCGATCTCTGGGTCCTGGACCGCACTGCGCGAGTCCTGTCAGGCGATGTCGGTCAGGTAGTCAAAGGGCTCCGTCAAAGTATCACCAAACGCGGCCTGTCGGGAGCCAAACGCAAAACGCTGAAGGGAGTCAGCGATTATCTCTACCGAAACCGCACCCGAATGCGTTATGACGAATACCTCGCCAACGGCTGGCCTATCGCCAGTGGCCCGGTCGAGGGAGCGTGCAAGCACTTGATCAAAGACAGGATGGAGCGCTCCGGTATGCGCTGGACCGAGCAGATGGCAGAGGCTATCGTACAGCTCCGAGCCATCTATCTCTCCGGAGACTTCGATTGCTATTGGCAATTCCACATCGAACAGGATCAGAAACGCCTATACCCCGCCGCCTGGAGCGTCGTTCAAAGTAGCCACACCCAAAGCCCGCCGACAAAAATTGGGTCGAACCATTGTGTAACACAGTAGTACTAGCTTGATGTCCGTTTGTTGGCCAGTCGTCGCTTGACGATCGAACGTAGCTGTTTGGCTGTAAATGGCTTTCGCAGGACGGCATTTGGGCCTAATGTGCCCACTATGACGTCCGCGATGCCTTGTGAATCGGCCATATAGACAATCGGGAGGTTCGGATCGGCAAGCCTTAATCGGCGAGCGATCTCGAACCCACCGATCGGGCGAAGATTGAGGTCGGTCAAAACAAGATCCGGTTTCAGTCCGTCCTTTTTTTCCGCGTGGACGAGCGCCATTATCGGGTCGTCGGATGAATTCACGGCGTGACCTTCCAGCCGAAGCGTATTGGAAATCATTGCGAGTGAGGCAAGCTCCGAATCGATCACTAGAATGTTTCCGGTTCCCATTTGAAAGTCCTGACTGTCTTTTTTGGCGCGCAACCGTGTAGCGGTTCGTGGTATGAGTCCAGGTTCGCACTCCGTGAGCAAACCAACCAATCGGCGCAAGTCTGATAGCACTGTGGGGCCCTTACGCAAATCATGTGGGTGTTCGTCTTACACGGGGCCATCCGTCCTTAACCTATGCCGTGTTGGAGCCGAGAGAGGAGTATTATCCGTTCCTCTTGTCGGATGCTCACCTCACGGCCAGTAAGTCGGCTTGCAACGCGAAGATCAGCCGATGGCCTACATACGCATAGGGCGTTGGAGCACTTAGAAAACAGTCCGTATTCCCACTGATTGTAGAAATCCAGCCAAAACATCTAAAGTGATCTTCATGACGGTTGTGAGAAAGTTCCCGCGTTATTCGCGGAAGAGCTACTAAGGGTCCACGCAGAAATAACCACTCACCAGTGGGCGTGACAGCTACATTATCCACCGCTGCCAATTCTGGTTCATTCCCCTCACGGTAGTCGACTTCCCCAATTTGGATAGGCAGTTGGAGCCTATCCGTCCCTTTCTCCCATTGACCGCTAGTTATGTTATAGTTGCGATTATAATCTGGTTTCAGTCGTAACTATAACATTATGAGACCTCTCGCCTTCTCTCCTGATTCCTTGCGAAAGCTGCTGCTCCACGACAGAATCGCAACGCTTCCCGACCTGAAACGCGCCCTCGGCACGGACGTCGACCTCACCGTTTTCCGAAAACTCAAAGAACTCGACTATCTGACTAGCTACTCTCATGGCGGTCGTTTTTACACTCTTCGCGAGATCGCCCGTTTCGGAGCCGATGGTCTGTGGTCCTGTACGCCCGCCTGGTTCTCTCGATACGGTACCCTGCTGACCACGGCCGAGACATTCGTCTGTAATTCGGTCGCAGGATGTTTTGCGGAAGAACTATCTGCCATCCTGCACGTAGGAGCGCAAGATGTCTTACGCCACCTTGTCCAGCAGAAGAGAATCGCCCGGGAATTGGTCTCCGGCCTGTTCCTCTATACTGCTATCGATCCAGCCATCCGTCAAAGACAACGTCTGACACGTCGTAGTAACCAGTCCGTTCCCACGGTTGTCGATGCCACTCGTCTGGAAGTGTCTCCCGATGAGATGAAAGCTGCCATCATCTTGTTTTACAGCCTGCTGGACGAGCAGCAGCGCCGCTTGTATGCCGGCCTGGAATCCATGAAACTCGGCCACGGCGGCGACAGCGTGCTGGCCGGATTTCTTGGCCTCGATCCGCACACCATCGCCCGCGGCCGCCGCCAACTGCTCGATCAGGATGTCGAGGTCGGGCGTATCCGACAGTCTGGTGCCGGACGCAAACCGGTGGAAAAAAAACGCCCGAAGTAATCGCAGCCATCGAAATCCTGCTGGAACACGACACCGCCGGCGATCCCATCACGGGCATTCGATGGACTCACAAGACGCCTGCCGGAATCGCCGAACTGCTGCAGCAACTCGATATCGAGATCTCAGCCAATACCGTGGCGCGACTGCTTCACGATATGGATTTTTCCCTCCGCGTGAATCGCAAAGCCATTGCCACCGACTCCAGCCCGGATCGCGACAAACAGTTCCGTTATATCTCGTCATTACGCACTCGCTTTGAACGCCAGGGGATTCCCATCATCAGCGTCGATACCAAAAAACGAGAACTCGTCGGAAACTTCAAGAACAATGGCGTGAAGTGGGATCGCATGCCCGTGCGCGTCAATGATCACGACTTCCGTTCCGATGCCATCGGCGTCGCAATCCCTTACGGTATCTATGACCTGCTCGCCAACCGAGGCTCGGTCTTCATCGGCGTCTCACATGACACGGCAGCCTTTGCCGCCCACTCCATCGCCGGTTGGTGGAAGCGCGACGGCGCTAATCGCTACCATCGCTGCCGGCAGTTGCTCATCCTAGCCGACACCGGCGGCAGCAACAGTTGCCGTACCCGCGCCTGGAAAACCGAACTTCAAAGCCAAATCTGCAACAGCTTTGGGCTCACAGTAACCGTTGCTCATTACCCCACCGGCGCTTCCAAATGGAATCCCATCGAGCACCGCCTATTCTCCGAAATCTCCAAAAACTGGGCCGCCGAGCCTCTTGACGATTACCCCAAAGTCCTCAACTTCATCCGCAACACCTGCACCCGAACCGGTCTCACAGTCTCGGCCTATCTCGACCGTAGGCAGTATCCGACCGGTACCTCACCCGATCCAGAGCAGATCCGCCGTCTTTCCCTCAAACGACATTCGACTCTGCCAGCCTGGAACTATACGATTGCTCCGATGTGAATCTATTGTTGCGTGAGCCCTAAGTCACTTATCGCCAGGGCGACACCTGAGTACGGAGTACGCCCCGTGTTAAAAACCGCCGTCAGTTAGTTGCAGTTTATTATCCATTCTTTCCTCACTGGAATAAGTGATGATCGTGTGGAGAAAATGGCGAAGCTTGCCTGGTTTCGCGGGCGGCCTTCACTGAGACTCGACCGTGAAAGAAACAACCACAACTATGACCTTACAGCCTAGCACCGCAGCGAGCAGTTCCTGGTTTGCTCTCCGAGTTCGATCACGATCGGAGATTCTGGTGAGTTCACTTCTCGAGGCAAAAGGATACCAGTCCTACGTCCCTAGTTATATCAGCGAACGCCGATATTCCGATCGTATCAAGCGCACGAGCGCGGCGCTTTTTCCTGGTTACGTGTTTTGCCGGTTCTCGCCTGCCGAGATCCTTCCCATCGTGAGCACGCCCGCAGTGCAAAAAGTGGTCGGCATCGGGCCTTGTCCCGAAGCTATTAGCGATGAAGAGATGGATCGCCTCCAATTGGGTGTGCGCCACGGCCAGGCACTGGCTCCTTGCGCCTATATGCGGACTGGACAGAGAGTTCGAGTGCAGTCTGGGCCTTTGGCCGGAACTGAAGGTTTTTTGGTGGCGGTTCGAAATAAGCACCGCCTGATCATCACGGCGGATATACTACGTCGCGCTGTCTCGCTGGAGATAGACGCAAGAGACGTGGTTGCAGTTTGACTCCGCTTTTACCGCTTGATCTCGGCAGTACGCTGCTGGATGGCAAACGAATTTCCCAAAAATAAGTCACACAGGAACTGTCTCATGCATACTATCGCCTCTTTGTTTCTTTTCGTCCTAACCGCCGGCTACGCGGATGCGCAGGTTGTCCCTGCTCCCCGCCCGCTTCTGGCCACCGCTCAGCCGCCCGACGCATTGCCTGCGCAGAGTATCGGCCCTAACGATCTGATTTCGGTTCAGGTTTCTGATTGCCCGGAACTAAGTCGTTCATTTCGGGTCAGCTCCGACGGCAAACTGGCCCTTCCCTTGTTGGAGAACCGCATAGCTGCCGAAGGATTGATGCCAGTGCAACTCGAGGAAGTGTTGGTCAGGGAACTGAAATCCGCGGGCATCCTCGTCTCTCCGATAGTCAGCGTCTCCGTTTCCGAATATCGTAGCCGCCCCGTCAGTGTAGTTGGCGCGGTACATCACCCGCTGACTTTCCAGGCCATGAGTGACTCTACTTTAATTGACGCCATCGCCAAGGCGGAAGGTGTGAGCGAGAATGCTGGGTCATTCATAGTGGTGACCCGCCGCATCGTTAGTGAGGGCGGCGCACCGGAGCCAAAGGTGAGCTACGTCCCTCTCAGAGGTCTGATGGATGCCTCCGATCCCGGCCTCAATCTGAAACTGGTAGGAGGTGAAGAAATTCGTGTCCAGGAAGCCGGCAAGGTCTTTGTGACTGGAAATGTCAACAAGCCAGGCGTGTATGCCATGCAGGACAACGCAGACACCACCGTGCTGAAAGCGCTAGCCCTCAGCGAAGGATTGAAGTCGTTCTCTTCCAGCCTGGCGTATATCTACCGCTGGGACCCAACGACCAGTAAACGCACAGAGTTACCCGTCGAGTTGTCCCAGATTATGACGCGCAAATCTCCCGATATCGAGTTGCTCACCGACGATATTCTTTACGTTCCTGAGAACAAGGGCAGAAAGTTGACGATGGGTGCGCTTGACCGGTTGGCAGGTTTTGGATCCAGCACCGCGTCCGGTCTCCTGATCTTTAAGTAGCCAACCAGTACCTGAGAAAACATTGATGACTCCAGAAAAGACCGATCGCTACCTTTCGAACGCTCTCGAACCGGAGCGCATTCCGCGCTACGTTCCGGCGCCTCAGCCGGCAATTGAAGCCCATCAGGGATCACTCCCGACTTCGCACTACCTCTGGGTGCTGGGCCGCAACCGCTGGCGGATCCTTGGCTTTATTGTTTTCTGCATGGCCATAACGTTCCTCGTCTGCATGGAGATCGAGCCCGTCTATGAAGGCACTGCCCGTGTAGACGTCGACCGCCGCGCTCCTGCTGGAATCATCGGCCAGGATTCTCAACAAATGATCCCGAGCAATGATGCCGATCAGTTCCTGAACACTCAGATAGAGTTCATCCAATCCGATGGAGTACTCCGTCCGGTAGTTCAGAGGTACAACCTGCTCGAAAAAGAAAAGCAGTTCGATAACGATTCTGAAAACACGAAATACCTGGCCAACGCCCCCATCAAGCTGAAGAACCTGAAGGTGGTTCGCCCTCCTAACAGTTTCATTCTTCGCATCAGCTACCGTTCGACTGATCGCGATCTGGCCTCCGACGTGGCGAACGCCATCGCTAAGTCCTATCTCGAGCACACCTACGAAGTCCGGGTGAAATCCACCATCGGCTTGTCCGCATTTATGGAACGTCAGATTGAGGAACTCAAGGCCAAGATGGAGAACTCCAGCCAGGCACTGGCCGTTTTTGAACGGGAGTTGAATGTCATCAATCCCGAAGAGAAGACCAACATCCTGTCCGCCCGTCTCCTCCAGCTCAATACCGAGTACACAACAGCGCAAGGCGACCGGGTTCATAAAGAAGCTGCCTACAATTCGATGAGAACGGGATCGCTGGCGGCGATAGAGGTTTCGAGTCAGGCCGACGCGCTCGCCAAGTTACAGGAACGGGTGCATGAATCCAAACAGCGACTAGCTGAAGTGAAGGCTACGTACGGGCCGAATTACTCAGAATATCGCCGGGCGGCGAGTGAACTTGCCGAGCTTAACCAGCAGTACGAGGACATCCGGAAAGAGATCATGCAGCGCATCGATGTGGATTACCGCCAGGCAAACAATCGTGAGGAGATGCTGAAGAACTCCGTGGCGGAGACCAAAGCTGAGTACGACAAACTGAATCTGCGGTCGTTCGAATACCAACAGCGCAAGCGGGAGGCCGAGGCCGACAAGGCGCTCTATGAGGAATTGGTCCGCAAGATCAAAGAAGCCGGCATCAATGCCGGTTTTCAGAACAGTTCGATCCGCATCGCCGACCTTGCGCGTCCAGGCGCCAAACCGGTGTTCCCTCAAAAAGGCATGCTGTTACTGATGAGCTTCATACTTTCCACCGTATGCGCGGCCGGAGCCGCCATAATCACGGACCTGATGGACAACACTATTAAAGATCCCGAGCAGGCCCAGCGCACGTTGCATGTGGATGTGGTGGGCACGCTGCCTCACGTGAAGAAACCGGAACTTCTGAACGTGTTCCCCAAAGTAATCACAACGGCTGGTGAAAGTGACCTGGCGCCCGTAAGCGGTTCGAATGGCCGGAACTCGTACAAGCACGCCGTCTCTTATGATGAGGCGATCCGGACTCTCCGCAACTCGATTCTTCTGGCAGATTTCGAACGGCGCATGAACTCCATCCTGGTGACAAGCGCTTCTCCCGGTGAAGGTAAATCGACGACTGCGGCTCACCTCGCTATCGCCCATGCCGAGCAAGGGAGAAAAACTTTACTTATCGATGCCGACCTGCGGCGGCCTTCGCAACACAAGCGCTTTAAGCTTCCCAATCTCATCGGGCTCTCGACGGCGCTTACCGGTGTTCTTACATGGCGGGACTCGTTGAAAAAGATCGAAGGGCGCCCCAATCTCGACGTGATCACGTCCGGACCTTCTTCGCGGCGCGCCTCCGATCTGATCGGTTCAATGATGGTCGAACTCCTGGAAGAGGCATCAAGAGACTATGACCTGATCATCGTAGACGCCCCGCCATTGTTGGGATTTGCCGAGCCGCTGCAAATTGCGATCGCAGTGGATGGCGTCGTGGTAGTAACACGTGCGGGTGAGACAAGCCGAAAGGCGGTCGCGACGGTACTCTCCACATTGGACCGTCTGCGGGTGACAGTGGTCGGGCTTGCTCTGAATCAGGTCAAGAAGGAAATGAGCGACACCTATTACTACTACGGATATTATCGGAAGTATTATGCCCTGAATCCAGGGAACGTTTAAGTCGACGCCATGAAGAACACTCGCACGTTGCTTGTTCTGCAGGCCGTCGCTACCCTCTTCGTTGGGCTGACGTACTTTAGCCTGATGGCCACATCGGCTTATGGAGATGTGGTTGAATACTGTAGCTGCGTCCTGGCGGTTCTGGCAGGCATATGGACGCCGTTGTCATGGCGCTGGATTACGGGTTCGATCTTTGGACCATACGGGCTCTTTCTCATATCCTCGTTACTCTTCAACTCCGGAACGATTCTGCTGGAGGTGTTCGGCTTAAACGAGGCTGGGCCGATTCCGTCGAATGTCTCCCAGGAAACCGCAGTGAATACGGTTTTGATGGTTGCCCTGGCTACTATGTGCCTGCAATTGGGCGGGTTGCTGGCCCTCCAAACCGTGCGCGCCCGGAGGAAAGGCTGCACATTGCAGGCGTGCTCTGACGGGCAGCACCTGAGACAGGTTGGTTGGTTCTTAATCGTCATTTCATTCATTCCAGCGTGCTACGTCAACTGGACCAATCTCACCACTGTCCAACAATTAGGTTATGCAGGTATCCTCACTGGGGATCACGACTTAGGATGGGCCGCGGCCCCTGCCCGTCTAGGCGCATTTCTAGTGCCTGGAGCACTCTTCCTCCTGGCCGGCAGTAAAGGCAGAAGATCATCTGCATTCGTCGCTACGGTAATAGTCGGGGGATACTCTCTTTTCTATCTGTACCTCGGTGGGCGTCAGGTGGGGGCGATGTCTCTTGTCGCGTTGACATGGCTGATTCATATATGTATCCGACGTGTTCCCATGTTCTTACTCGGGACCGCGGCGGTTCTGGCCGTGGTTCTCGTCTTTCCGTTTATTCACGAACTAAGATCGGCTAGCTCGGCTGACTACAAAGGTCAATCGGAAAAAGTGTTGGCTTTTTTGTCCGAGAAGAATCCCGCCGCTCTCTCTCTGGCCGAGATGGGATGGACAATTACGATTCTTGCGGAAGTTCATGACATGGTCCCGGAGATCCGCTCCTATGATTACGGGGTGAGTTATCTTTACGCGGTCTCCACTCTTTTTCCAAACCTCTTCTGGGATCAACACCCGGCGATCACTGCCGGGACGCCCGATAAATGGTTCAGTCGAATGCACGATCCAAATAAGGCTGTTAACGCGATGACGTTTGGCTTCTCCTACCTCGGTGAGGCGTACCTGAACTTCGGGATTATCGGCATCGCAGTTGTACCATTTGCCTTGGGGTTCGGGCTAGGATGGCTAAACGAACATACGGCATCAGGCCAGAATCTGGCTCTATGTGCTGCCACAGCTTGCCTTTTAGCCGGTCTGTTGGTGTATGCGCGGTCGGACACCAGTTCTGTTTTTAGAACGGTCGGGTGGTACACTCTGATTCCTTATGGAGCATCATTGATGCTCAAGCGCCTTCGAGACGACGATCTTCTGCTTGTTACCGGCGCGCCTCAGCGACTACGCGCCTAATATTCAACTCAACTTGTTTTGCAAACCGTCGCACACATCCGGTGAGAACCCTTTTGACAACAGAAACCAACATAGGCGGGAAGACATTCCTGACCAACGCGTCCTGGACACTCTGCGGAAACATCGTCTACTCGGCCTGTCAGTGGGGAATGCTGGCGTTGCTGGCAAAGATGACAAATCCGGAGCTTGTCGGGCGATTCTCCCTGGGCCTGGCTGTTTCGGCGCCGATCATCATCTTTTCCCAACTCCAGCTTCGAGCGGTCCAGGCGACCGACGTGTCCAGCAAAACCGACTTTTCCCTCTACCTGGGATTGCGAATCGCTCTGTCGTGCGTAGCGTTCGCCGTAATCGCGGCAATCTGTGCGTTGGCGAAGTACGACACGATAACTACCGGGATCATCCTCGTTCTCACGCTGGCTAAGATTATCGAGTCCATCAGCGATGTCATCTTCGGCCTCTTCCAGCAGAGATCCCGGCTGGATTATCAGGGTAAATCGGTCATATTCAAGGCTGTCCTATCGATTTCGTGCTTCGGACTGGTTTTGTGGCTTACCCATGACTTGACCTGTGCAGCAGTGGCGCTTGCCCTTGCATGGGCCGTGGTGCTCATAACTTACGATCTGCCCACCGCCCGGCGGTTGCTCGGCGGGCGCGGCCAAAGCGAGGACAATCCGCTTCTCCCGGTATTCGACTTCCACAAACTGAAGCCCATAGCCGTGGGAGCGCTTCCCCTGGGAATCTCGAGTCTGCTGTACACCCTTGCGCCTAACATCCCGCGTTACTTTCTCGACCACCTCGCGGGGCGCAGGGAGTTGGGCATCTACTCCGCATTGAGTTACGTCATTATCGCCGGCACCACTGTAATCAACGCGGTAGGGACCGCGGCCGTGAACGGTCTGGCCGCCTCTTTCGCCTCACGCGACGCTCGCGGTTTCCTGACGCGACTCGGAAACTTATTGGGGCTCGCCCTGCTGATGGGTCTTGTCGCGTTCGGGCTTACCGTGCGTTATGGCGCCGCTCTTCTTACGCTTGCCTACGGCCGCGAGTACGGCATGCACCACGAGGCGTTCGTATGGATAGTGGGCGCCGGCGGACTAAGTTATATAGCGACTGTTCTCGGGTACGCGTTGGTAGCCACTCGCCGATTCGCGGTTCAGGTTCCGCTACACGTCGTCATTACTGTCTGCACCGCACTTAGCTGCTGGTTGTTCGTCTCGCGGTTAGGCTTGATGGGCGCAGTTTTCGGATTGTTGACCGGGTCTTGCGTAGCCATCATATTGACCGCGTCACTGCTGTTTACCTTACTCGCACCCATGCTGCGCTCCGAGCCAGCGCCGAGTGCAGCGCCCGTGTGGTGCCCGGAACAATTATGAGAAATCACAATATGAGACAGACGTTGGCCGAAGACCGGCCAATTCGAGTCCTTCAGCACCTTGGCGGACTCGATCGCGGCGGCATCGAAACGTGGCTGCTACATGTGCTGCGCGGGGTCGACCGCGGCAAGTTCCAGATTAATTTCTTAGTGAGATCTTCCTCAAAGGGCCATTACTATGAGGAGGTCATGGATCTCGGCAGCGAGGTCCTGGTCTGTGGGAGCCATCGAAATCCGTTGCGCTTCGCCTTAGATGTGCGGAAGATGTTGCGTTCGGGACCACCCTATGACGTCGTGCACAGCCATCTTGCGCAATATGACGGAGTGATGATGTGGGTGGGCGCTCAAAACGGTATTTCGACTCGAATCTCACACAGCCATAATGATACCCGGTCCGTTTACACGAAATCTAACCTCGCCTGGAAAACATACTGTCAAACCGGAAGGGTGCTGATCGATCGGTATGCGACACATCGCTTAGCTGCAAGCGCCCAAGCCGCTGAGTCGCTGTTTGGCGAGAACTGGCGCGCCGACGCAAGGACGCAAATACTACACTGCGGGATCGACTTGACGCAGTTCAAGGATCAACCCTATGATCCCGCCACCGTCCGGACGTACCTGGGAGTACCCAAAGACGCCCACATAGTTGGCCATGTTGGCCGGTTCGAACCACAAAAGAACCACGAAGGTCTTGTCGCCATTGCAAGGTCCGCATGTTCATTGGACTCCTCGGTCCATTTTGTACTGGTGGGGGATGGCCCACGGAAAGCCCAGGTTGTCGAAGAAGTTCGACGTCTTGGCCTTTCCGACCGCATTACGTTCCTGTCTCCGCGCCCGGACATTCCACTGCTGATGAAGTATGTTTTTGATCTCTTTCTGCTGCCCTCCCTTCACGAGGGTCTACCATTGGTCCTGCTCGAAGCGCAGGCGGCCAATCTCCCGTGTATCTCATCGGATACCGTCTCTTCCGAGAGCGCGGTGACACCGGGGGCCGTGGACTTTCTCCCATTGACTTATCCTCCGGAGACGTGGGCGCGACGATTGCTGGCGGCATTATATACGCGCCGCGCTCGAAGATACACTGACGCAGTGATCCCGATTAGTGGCACATCATTCGACAGCAGAGTAAGCATCGAGCGACTATGCGAAATATACACGGGGCATGGTTGTGTTCGCAACTGAGAATGTGTGGAGAATCAGATTGACAAATACCAGGGACCGCCTCGCAAGTGCAATATCAAGTTGGCTTCCAACCCAATTTGAACTGGAAGGAAATCGAAGTAGCCGCATCCTGCCCATGGAGGGGCTTCGCGGGCTCGCGATCCTTTTAGTCTTCATTTACCACTACTACGGACTTGTATGGAACCATGTGCCGTCATTTGATAGTCTCCTCTGCACACTGGGCACCATAGGGGGGTCGGGCGTCGACTTATTCTTTGTCTTGAGCGGGTATCTTATCTACGGGGCTGTTAGTAAGCCTACATTTCGGTTCTGGGACTTTCTCCGGCGCCGATCGGAAAGAATATACCCCGCTTTTCTTGTCGTCCTGGGTTTCTACGTGCTCATTTCGTGTCTTTCCGGAACGCATGGAGGCGCCGCCAAAGAGTCCTGGGATCGCATCCCGGCCAACGGTTTGCAAGCAGTAGTATATATCGGCGAAAATGTTTGTTTTCTTCCAGGCATCTTGGCCATCCAGCCGATCCTAAATGTTGCCTGGTCGCTCAGTTACGAGTGGTTTTTCTACTTATCGCTGCCACTCGTCTTCGGTCTGTTTCGTTTACGCGGTTTATCGCGGCGGACTCGTGCGATCGGTACCGCCGCGCTTGCCATGGCCATCGTATTACTTCACCTGATCGCGCCGATGTTCTTTTACCGCTCCGGCAACCCGTCGCGGACCTGCCATATTCGGGCAATCATGTTCCTCGGCGGAATTCTAGTATACGAATTAAACAAAATGCAGCCCATCAAACGTGAAGCGACTTGGGTGCGGGTACTTGCGATCGCCTTGGGCGTTTTTACACTCAGCTGCATGGTGATGTCGCCGAAGCCGTTGGTCGGTGACTTGGTTGTGGCAATTCGCAGGGAAACAGTTCTTAGCACTCTCATGTTCCTTACTTATTGCCCGCTAGTCTACTTCGCCATCCGCGGCGAGGCCACGGTAGCCAAGATCATGTCATGGACGCCGCTACGGTGGCTGGGCAATATGAGCTATTCGTTCTATCTCTTTCACGGTGTCCCACTGCATGCGCTCGGCATCGTAAGCCGGGCAATAGGCACAACCGGACCGACGTGGATGTACTTACTACTCTCCATAATGGGTTTGCCAGTGGCGTTCTGCGTCGCGAGCACCTCATGCGCGGCCCTCTTCATATTGGTGGAGCGCCCGTTCTCTCTGAGCAGGACCCCAAAGGGTATCGCCGGTGCAACATTTGAAAACTCCACCGGTACCGGCGCGCGTTCCACCGGCGCCGCTGCTGAATCAATTCGAACACTGAATACGACTAACGCTTAATCAAAGCGTTTCTGGAGATATCAAATGAGAGCATGCGTCACGCTGGAGCACCGATTCCTAGGCACGCCCGACGGCCGCACCTGGACCGTCACTCAGTTCCCGTATGAGTTTTTCAAGAATTATCTGGAGGTGTTCGACCGGGTAAGAGTGATTGCAAGAGTGTTCCCTGTCGAACGGGTCGAGGCCCAATACCGGGCCGTCGATGGGCCTGGTGTCGAGGTATTCGCCATGCCTGCCTACAAGGGGCCCTTTGAGTTCGCGAGCCAGTGCAAGCGGGTGAGTAACCGGGCAGAGAGGGCAGTTGAGCCGGGCGATGCGGCAATCCTGAGAGTGCATAGTCAAATCGCTAATTCCGTCGAGGGATGGTTGACCCGTCGCAGACAACCGTTCGCATTGGAAGTTGTAGCCGACCCAATTGATGTCCTCTCGCACCGTGCCAACAGACATCCTGTCGCCCCGATCGCCCGCTTGTATTTCGCCGCCCGGCTGAAGTCTCAATGCCGGCGCGCTATGGCGGTGAGCTACGTGACCCGGGAGGCGCTTCAACGGCGCTATCCTCCAGATCGGAAGCATTATTCCACGAATTTTTCCAGCGTTTCGCTGCGCCCTGAATCCTTCGCGGACTTTCAGAGGGCTGGCCAGCAGTTCGCGACCTCGTTTTCGGATGTAGAACTGCCGAGGGAGAGCTTCACTATGGGTCAACGCCCTGCAAGCGCCGGTCACCGTCGCATGCGCGCGGTGTTTGTAGGTACGCTCGAGTCGCTTTATAAGGGCCCGGACACACTTATAGAGGCGATTGAATATTGCAAGAGGAGCGGGGTGGAACTCGAGCTTGTCGTCATCGGATCCGGTAAATATCAAGAGATCTTACAGCGGAAGTGCGAGCACATGGGTATTCATGGCCAGGTTCGCTTTACGGGCGCTCTGCCAGCGGGGGAAACAGTAAGAAACGAGCTGGATGCAGCCGATCTGTTCGTGCTGCCGTCCCGGGCAGAAGGGTTACCTCGCGCGATGCTGGAAGCCATGGCAAGAGGCATTCCCTGTGTAGGATCAACGGTGGGCGGGATACCCGAATTACTCAACGCGGAAGAGATGGTTCCGCCGAATCATCCAAGAATGTTGGCTGAAAAGCTCATCTCCGTTCTGTCCAACCAGAACAGACTCTCGGAGATGTCAGCCCGGTGTCTACGCGTCGCCGCGACCTATTCCGCCGCGGTATTGGCGAAGAAACGAGTCGAGTTTTACTCGACGATTAGAGCATTAACTGCTCTGCACTACAGAAGACCTGAAGAGCAGTCACGAGTAAGCCAAACCTCCGTGGCAAGTTGACGCCTCCCGGGCGCTCTCTGATCTAAGGCCAATCTTTACTCGTTCAACCTAAATCGCAATTTCAACTGGGCGCCGCGGCTCGCGGCGCCGACCGGATTCCTATGAAAAAAATACTCTACGTCGTCACGCGCGCAGAACGCGGCGGAGGTCAGGTACATGTGCGCGATTTGCTTCGCGGCTTCCAGTCCAGTCATGAATGCCATCTCGCCACAGGCGAGGAGGGCTTTCTCTGCGAGGAGGCGCGGAGCCTCGGTATTGCCGTTCACCTCATCCCGAGTATGGTCCAGCCCATCGCACCCTGGAAGGACCTTCGCGCCGTTGTGGAAATCCATGCGTTGCTCAAGAGGCTGAGACCCGACCTCGTCCACGCCCACACGTCAAAGGCCGGTCTTCTGGCCAGGTTCGTTGGCGCCGTCGCGGGTATTCCGGTAGTGTTCACGGCCCACACCTGGAGTTTTGCCGAGGGTATCAGCCGCAAACAAACACTCATTGCGTTGCCGCTCGAACGCATCGCCGGACTCGGCTCGCGGATCATTACCGTCTCTGAGAGCAACCGTCTGCTGGCGCTTTCGCGGGGCGTCGGGCGGGAGCGCAGCATAACCACGGTGTGGAACGGAATTCCCGACACGAGGCATCGGGCCGGCGCGGGTTTCGCCGGACGAGTCCGTATTGTGATGGTCGCGCGATTCGCCGAGCAAAAGGATCAGATGCTCCTACTGCGCGCCTTGTCTACCGTCAACGAGGACTTCGAACTGGATTTTGTCGGCGATGGTCCAACCTTGCTGCACGCGCAGAACACTGCCCGCGAGTTCGGGTTGACGGATCGCGTAAATTTTCTCGGCGACAGAAGCGATGTTGCCGAGCTGCTGGCTCGGGCTCACATGTTTGTTCTGAGCACGAAGTGGGAAGGATTGCCGCTAAGCATTCTCGAGGCCATGCGTGCGGGCCTTCCGGTAGTAGCGAGTCATGTTGGCGGAGTAAGTGAAGCGGTCGAGGACAACGTGACCGGTTTTCTGGTTCCCGTCGGAAATGCAGACAAATTGCGAGCTGAACTCTTGAAACTGATACGGAATCGGGAACTGCGCGGTAATTTCGGCCGGGCAGGCCGGACACGCTATGAGAAGGATTTCACGCTGCATAGGATGTTGGCCAAAACCGCGGCGGTCTATGGCGAAGTTATGCCGTCTGAAGACGTTTTCGGATTGGCGGCGGAACGAACTTAGTGTTAAACGAAAAGGAGAATGTAGCTTGTCGAAGTATCTTGTTTTGGGCGGTGCTGGGTTTATTGGCTCTCATGTTGCCGAACTGTTGTTGGCCCAAGGCCACACCGTTCACTGTGTGGATAACCTGAGCGACTTTTATAATCCGGCTTTAAAGCGGTGGCGTCTCGAACAGCTAACGCTGTCGAGCGATTTCCACTTTCACGAGTTCGATATCGAACGCACCGGTCAGTTTCATGATCTCGTTGAGGGCTTCGGTCCCCTGGACGGCGTCATCCATTTAGCTGCTCGCGCCGGAGTGCGGCCCAGTGTTCAGAGCCCGCGCGCTTACTTCGAGACGAATGTCCTGGGGACGCTGAATGTCCTCGATGTTTGCAGAAACTTAGGGATTCCAAAGCTCGTAGCTGCGTCGAGCTCCAGTGTGTATGGTGAGCACAATCCAATGCCGTACCGGGAGGACGCCGACACCAATCGGCCTTTGTCTCCCTATGCAGCATCAAAGAAAGCCGGCGAAGAACTGTGCTTCACGTACCACCACCTTTATCGACTGGATATTTCACTCCTTCGGTTTTTCACGGTGTACGGGCCGGCCGGCCGCCCTGATATGAGCATGTTTCGCTTCATCAAGGCGATAGTGGAGGGTCAACCCCTCACTCTTTTGGGTGATGGGAATCAGGTGCGAGATTTTTCGTTTGTGCGAGACATTGCCAGAGGAGTGGTCGCCGCTCTACGGCCCACCGGATATCGCGTCTACAATCTGGGGGCGAATCATCCGGTAAAGCTGAATCTGATAATCGAGACCATTGAAAAGTTGTCGTGTTTGAAGGCTGTCATTCATCGCCAGCCCGCCGATCCCACTGATGTTTCCGCGACCTGGGCGAACGTTACGCGGGCCCGGGAAGAGCTCAATTGGGAGCCTTCCGTAGGACTGGACGAAGGAATCTGCGGCGCCTTGCAGTGGTATCTGGCCAACCGCGAATGGGCTTGCCGTATCTGATCGCGCAATCGTCCACCTGCGGACGATGCACCTCGTTTGTCATAAGGTCTGGTGCTCGGCCGGGCCTATCCGTTGTTTGTTAAATCCAACCTTTCTCCAGGAGTAAGCTGACGATGAGTTCCTTAACCACTACCGCCCCAGGCTTACCCGCCGTCGGTGTTCCAATTCTTCCCTGCCGACGTTGGGCAACTATGATTTCATTCCTCACGGCCGACCTAATGGCTTTTTTGCTTGCAAGCGGCGCTGCAGTACTAGTTCGCGGGGCCTTCAGCGGTCGGTTCACGCTCGCGGACTGCTTGCCGTTCGGACCGGTGGTCCTTCTCTTCTTCTTTGTCTTTTCGGCCATGGGACTCTATCCGGGAATCGGCGTCAATCCCGTATCCGAATTCAGGCGCATTGTTGTGGGGACCGCAATCTCCTATGCGATGATGATCGCGGCTACGTTTCTTGAGAAGGAAACGTCCTTCTATTCGCGTGTCATCCTTCTCTTTGCAGCCCCTCTCAGCGTAGCTCTGGTTGTAACATTCAGGTTCGCCGTTCGCCGATGGTGTTCGCGGCACGCCTGGTGGGGAATCCCTACTGTGATCATCGGAGGTGGCGAAAGCGGGCGGGGCGTGCTCACAATGCTGCTTGCCCAGCCCCACCTGGGATTTCGTCCGGTTGCAATGCTGGATCGGCGACATCAAGTCAACTTGCCGCACGATCTATCCTCACAAATCGTGCAGGGCGATCTGTCGCTGGCGCCTTTATTTGCGCGAAGGCACAAGTCATGTTATGCAATCGTGACGATGCCCGGTCTGTCCAGCCAGCAACTGACCGACGTGGTCTCCGACTGGGTCGGCGACTTCTCTCACGTCCTTTTGATTCCGGACTTCTTTGAATTTTCCAGCATGTGGGTGTCGGCTAAACATATGGGCGGCGTTGTGGGATTTGAAGTGACCCAGATTCTGGCGCACAGGTTGCCACAACTGCTCAAACGAGGATTCGATCTCGTGACGGGTATCAGCGGCGCTCTCTTGCTGCTCCCCGTGTTTGTAATTCTCTACGCGCTTGTGCGGAGCACGTCCAGGGGACCAGTGTTTTACGGCCAAAAGCGCATTGGGTTTGGCCGCGGCGGATTTACCGCCTGGAAGTTCCGCACCATGGTGCAAAATGCTGACGAAGTGCTCGAATCCTATCTGAAGCGCGATCCCGAGCTTCGGGCGCAATGGCGACGCGACCACAAACTGAAGAACGATCCGCGTGTGACGCGCGTGGGTAAGTTCCTGAGGAAAACGAGCCTCGATGAGCTACCGCAAATCTGGAACGTGCTTCGAGGTGAAATGAGCCTCGTCGGTCCGCGGCCTATCGTACAGGCAGAAATCCCGAAGTACGGAAAGCGCTTCGAACTATATTGCAAAGTGCGGCCCGGGATCACGGGCATGTGGCAGATCTCCGGCCGAAATGACACCAGTTATGAGGAACGAGTCAAATTCGACGAATACTATGTTCGCAATTGGTCGGTCTGGCTGGATCTGTATATATTAGTCAGGACCGTGAAAACCGTGCTCCTGACGGAAGGCGCATATTAGCATCGTGACTACTAAGTGCGAATCATGCGGAAGCAAGCGTGTTCGTCCTTCACATCAGAGCGAACCGATGGATGCGGTCCGCGCCGGGCAGGGGCTGGTTCCCTACCGTTGCAGGGATTGTAGAATCCGATTCTACGCGGCCTCGTCTGCCCAACCTCCAGCGGGCCACCGCCGGCATCGCCGCGCCGTTCGTTCCTTTTGGAAACGCCGAAAGCGCGCCATTGTCAATTCCGCGATCTTTCTGCTGGTCCTCGGCGTTTTTGCCATCTGCCTGGACTACATGGCGAATGACCACCTGGAACGTCCGACCAGTCGCATGTCTGTTGCCGAAGTTCAGAAGGTTACGGTACTTGTCGCGAGACGGGATATCACGACGCCGGCGAGTGCTTCCGGTGCCTCGATTGCGGCGCGACGGGCGACGTCAGTGAGATCACACCCAGCCAACACTCCCCGCGGGACGTTGCACCGGACGCATGGCGAGTGCGCCAAGTCGCTCTGTCAGCGGAGAGGAAGCATCTTTCCGGAGCGGAAAGATAGAAGCGCCAGAGAATCGCAAGCGGAAAATGCGCACGCGCAATTTTTGGTGCGCGGGATTGTGTGGTGACGAGATGAGGATGCGCAAGAACAGCAAAGGCGGTAGGCATGTCGCTGTCGAGCGTGGCCTCAAGCCAACTGGTAGCGGCTGGCCGTTCCGGCGCGAACTGCGGGAGTTGGCGGAGATGTCCTTCGCCGTACACCGGCAGCCAAGTCCACCGGCTAATCGTTCTCGCGAAGGAGCGCAAGCCGTGCGAGGCATGAGCCCGCAGCAATTTTTGGGACCTGAAACCCAAGCGGCGAAAAGCGGATTGCCGTAGTGCGCAGGTTGCCTAGTTACCTGCCCATAGCAGGTGGTCGGTGGTCAGTGGTGGTCACCAGCAACATGCTGATCTGTTGAGGAATCAGGCCCCCAAGGTGCAGAGCAGAGATACGTTGGCGATGACCGACAATTCATTCCAGTTCCGTGGGAAAGCCGCGATCCGCCCTCCTGCACCCGTACCTGGGGCCTTATGGATTCCGCTGAGGAATCGCCAGGGCGCAGTGCTGGCATACACACTGATCGATGAAGAGGATGCCCAGCTGGCCGAACTGCGGTGGCATGCTACTTCCGGCTACGCCCATCGCTGGGAATGGCATCAGGGTCGACAGGTGGGCGTGTTTTTGCACCGCATCATCCTGCAAGTGCCGGACAAGTTTGAATGCGATCACATCAATCGCAACCGGCTTGACAACCGGCGTGCGAACCTACGATGGGCAACGCGCAGCGAAAATTCTCGAAATGTTAAGCGCAAGCAGCCCAAGAAATACAAAGGGGTCCAGTTTGTCGAATCGGCCAATCGCTGGCGGGCGTTGATAACTTTCGAGGGCGTGGCGTACCGGTTGGGCGGTTTCGCCACACCAGAAGCAGCGGCATTCGCTTACGACTTCGCCGCCATCGCGCTGCACGGACAGTTTGCGGCAACTAATTTCCGCCTTTCGAAGGCCACAGAGCAGCGCGCGTCTGAGTTTGGATCGTTCTTGATCGCGCATAACACGAGGGCAGTCTAGTGTCACTCGTGAGCATTAGGGCTTACGCCAGACATCGTGGCGTTAGTCAGGCAGCTGTTCAGAAGGCCATTCGTTCGGACCGGATTGAGTTGGTAAGTGGGCGAATCGATGTTGCCAAAGCGGATCTAGACTGGGCACGTAATACTGGGCTCGGCCGCATGCAGAGCCGTTTGTTTACCGATCAATCCCGAACGGCGCCGCTGTCTTATGCTACGTCCGAGAGTACTGATCGACTGCAAAGGGCATTGGAGGCTGCGGCACTTCTTGACGGTCGCTTGGCTGAACTTACCAGGATCGAGATCGAGGAACGCCGCGGGCGGCTGGTCCGCCGAAATGAAATTGAAAGCGCGCTGATGATGATGGGCCACCGCACGGCACACATGCTAGCCAATGAATCCGATCCTGCCAACATCGAGGCGATCCTGGTAAGCCAGATCCGTGCAACTCTTCGCGTTGCGACCGTTGCGGAGTAGCCGATCGATCGGTTTTCTCTGAAAACTCCGCAGTCGTTGACTCAATGACCGAACCCATTTCTATTACGCCCGCGATGGCGCGGTGCATCGAACTGTGGCCGCTCGACAAGCTCCGGCCATACGCCCGCAATGCCCGGACACACTCGCCTGAGCAGGTAACCATGATTGCCGCCAGCATCGCCGAATTCGGATTCCTGAACCCAATTCTTGTGGACACCAACGCCGGCGTCATTGCCGGCCATGGGCGGTTGCTCGCGGCGCGCGAGCTGGGGCTTGAGCATGTGCCGGTAGTGATCCTGGACCATCTCAGCGAGACGCAGAAGCGCGCCTACATCATCTGCGACAACAAAAGTGCCGAGCAAGCCGGATGGGATGACGAGATCCTCCGGGGCGAACTGGTTGAACTGAAGGACGCCGACGTCGAGCTCGCGATGCTAGGCTTCAGCGACGACGAACTACGCGCACTGCTGGCCGAGATCGAACCTGAAACCGAGAAGGCGACGTCGGGAGAAGACGAAGAAGAAATCCTTGAGCCGCCGGCGGAGCCGGTGACCCGGCCCGGCGACATCTGGCTGCTCGGTAAGCATCGTTTGATTTGTGGGGACTGCCGGGATTACGGCACGGTGGCGCGACTGCTCGACGGTGCGCGCGCGAACATCGTGATCACGTCGCCACCATACGCCACACAGCGCGAGTATGATCCAGCGAGTGGCTTCAAACCGGTGCCTCCAGACAGGTATTGCGAGTGGTTCCGGGACGTCGCTACCAACGTCGCGGCAGTTCTGGCCACCGATGGTTCCTATTTCCTCAACATCAAGGAACATGCCACCGACGGTGAACGCAGCCTCTACGTGAAGGATCTGGTTATCGCGCATCAACGGCAGTGGGGCTGGCGCTTCGTCGATGAGTTCTGCTGGCGTAAGACCGACAATGGCGTGCCAGGCGGTTGGGGGAATCGCTTTAAGAATGCATGGGAACCGATATTCCATTTCTGCGGCCAGCAGCAGATCAAATTCCGGCCCCAGGCGGTCGGCCACGAGTCTGACGACTGCTTCGATTATTCTGCAGCCAATCCGAAGTCGAAGTCAGGCAGCGGGTTACTGGGCACTGGTGCCCGCGGGAGCGCGGCGTCGAATGCTGGCGCCAGCGATGGCGATGGCCGCCACGTGGGCCTGGCACGGCCAAGCAATGTGATCGAAGTGAAATCGGAGAGCAGCCAAGGTAGCCACTCTGCACCATTTCCTCGCGTTTTGGTTGAATTCTTCATCAAGGCATTCACTGATACCGACGACGTAGTGTTCGATCCGTTCCTCGGCAGCGGCACCACGCTGGCTGCTGTCCATGTGCTTGGCCGTAAAGGATACGGCTGTGAAATCAGTCCTGCCTACTGTGATGTGATCCTGCGCCGAATCATGAGCTTGACCGGAGAGACGGCGGTGCTCGCGGAGACGGGTGAGGCATTTGCTGCAACGGCAACGTCGCGCGGCGTGCCTGTCGATCAGGCCTTGAATCCCAAGCAGCAGGACTCGCGGGCCATCAAACATCACGGGCCGAATCCGTTTTACGGCAGCAAGAAAACGTCCTGATTTTTTTCTTGAGCGGCCCGGTGATCCGGGCTGCATGACCGAAACGCAACTCTAACCCAGAGGACATTCCCGTATGGCAGACGGCACTCCCAATCCCAATCTTTCCCCTAACGTCACCCACCAGCCGAGCTTACTGGGCGGCGCCGAAAACATCAAACTGCTCTTCGACGAAGAGTTGGATAACCGGCGCGAAGCCCTGGCGCGACAGCGTGCGTGGGAAGCGGTCTCACTCGACCAGGCGCAGACCTCGAGCCGGCGCGCGCAGAATGCGGCCACCATCGACCACGCCATCAACGCTGGCATCGTGTTGTCCGGTCAGGTCGGCACGACCGAGGGCCAGCAGACCGTATCGCCCGCGGGCACTGCGGCCAGCGAGACCACCAAGGGCGCGGTTGCCGCAGCCGGTGCCGGCGAAGCGGTGAGCGCGGAGGCCGTAACGGCCAACGTGGTGAACCTGTTCACGTCGCTCACGCCGGTGATTGCCAGTTCGCTGGCGACCGCCATCTCACAGACCATCGCGGCGCTCGTGCCGGTCGTGGTCAACTCGTCGGGCGGTGCCTCGACCCCTTCCCAGACGCAGTCCAAGACTGCGTAGATCTCCCCATACGGGAGAACCCTGCGCGAGGCGGCAGCGGAAGCTTCGGCTCCGAAGCCGCCTCCAGGGATTTCCCCGTGCAGACCAGAAAGGAAAAGACGATGAACTTTTTGCAAATCATTCAAGCGATTCTCACGGTGGCACCCTCCGGCATCCAGTTGACGCAGGAAGTGGTGTCGCTGGTCCAGGCCATCGAAGCCGCCTTCACCGCAGGCCAGACTCCGGCGGCTCACCAGCAGGCCGTGGCTTCGGCTCTCGGCGCTCAACTCGCCAAGGCGGCGTAAGCACCTAAACCAATCGGTCACGCAGGGCCGCGTTTCAGGCATGGGCAAATGCCAAAGACGCGGCCTGAAACTCACACATCCACAATGTTTTCTGCTTCGCAAGTCGAGCCCTTTCCGGGCGTGCAGCACAGCCAGATTGCGGCACATCGATATCTCCCGCAGCCATCCTTCGAACAATGGCGCGACGTACCGGGCTTCGAAGACGAGTACGTTGTCTCTTCGCTCGGGCGAATCTGCCGAAAGCCGACTGGCCACGTACTGAAACCCTGGATTGCTGCCGGGGGCTACTGCTACGTGGACCTGCGCGGCGAGTGCCGCAAGAGAAAGATCGGTGTCCATGTAATCGTGGCCGAAGCGTTTCATGGTCCAAGACCCTCGCCGGGCCATGAGGTCGCACACTGGGACGGCGTCACGACGAACAACACCGTCGATAACCTCCGCTGGGCGACGCATCGAGAGAACCTGGAAGACCGGCGGCGCCACGGCACTCTGCGCACGCCGGTATTCCAGGGAGCGTCACATCCGGGCGCCAAGTTGACGGATCACGACGTGTTCCACATTCGGTCTATCTATTCCGGCAGACGCGGCGAGTTGAGCGATCTCGCCGAACTCTATCGTGTCCATCGAACCACTATCAAGCGCGCCGCATCGGGCGAGACCTGGGTGCATCTGTGAGCATTGATCTCCAGCCGTTGCAAGTGCAGAACTGGTCGGTTGACCGGCTCCTGCCCTATGCACGGAATGCCAGAACCCACTCGGCCGAGCAGGTTGCGCAGGTTGCCGCGTCGATCGCCGAGTTCGGATTCGTCAATCCAATCCTCGTTGGCGCGGACGGAGTGATCATTGCAGGGCACGCGCGCCTGCTTGCCGCCCGAAAACTCGGGATGACCGAAGTTTCGGTCATTGTTCTGGATTATCTGACTGAAACACAGCGGCGCGCGCTTGTTTTGGCCGACAATCGCCTGGCACTCAATGCCGGCTGGGACGAGGAAATGCTGCAGGTCGAGTTGCAGACTCTCCAGGAGGAAGGCTTCGACCTCGACATCGTCGGCTTCACCGACGAGGAGATCGAAGGTCTGCTCCAGGACCCGGAAGCTGCCGCCTCAGGTCAGACCAACGAGGATGCGGCACCGGAGCTTCCCGAGACCGCAGTCACCGTGGCCGGCGACGTGTGGGTGTTGGGTGAGCATCGTTTGTTGTGCGGCGATGCTACGCAACTGGCCGACATAGAAAAGGTCCTGGCCGGCGGGCTCGCCGATATGGCCTTTCTTGATCCGCCTTACAACGTGAACTACGGCGCAACGATGAAGAGCAAGGCGGGCGGTAAGAAGCATCGCAAGATCGCCAACGACAATCTGGGCGACGATTTCGGGGCCTTCTTGCGCGACGCTTGCACTAATCTACTGGCGGTTACCAAGGGCGCGATCTACATCTGCATGTCGTCTTCGGCTTTGCACACGTTGCACCAGGCATTCACTGAGGCGGGCGGTCACTGGTCCACGTTTGTCATTTGGGCGAAGAACACGTTCACCCTGGGGCGCTCGGATTACCAACGGCAGTACGAGCCGATCCTCTACGGCTGGAAGGAAGGTACGGATCACTTCTGGTGTGGCGCGCGGGATCAGGGCGATGTGTGGTTCATCAAAAAGCCCGTCAAGAACGATCTGCATCCCACTCAAAAGCCAGTCGAACTGGTGGAACGTGCGCTCCGCAACTCCTCAAAGACGCGCGATACCGTACTTGATCCATTCGCCGGCAGCGGCAGCACGCTCATTGCTTGCGAAAAAACCGGAAGAATTGCTCGACTCATTGAACTTGATCCGAACTATTGCGATGTCGTGATTCATCGGTTTACCGAATTCAGTGGGAAGCCTGTTTACCTCGATGGGGATGGCCGCACGTTCGACGAAGTCAAGAACTCACGAATTGCGACGCGCTGAGAACCAATGGCGATCACCGCAAAAGGCTATAGCCGGCTTTACGATCCCGCCACCAAGCGTCTGCGCATGGAGCATGATCTGGTTTGGGAGCGGGAACACGGGGCCATCCCCACTGGTTTCGTTGTTGATCACATCAATCACGATAAGCTCGACAACCGGATCGACAATCTTGATTTGCTCGATCCGTTAACACATAAACGACATCACGGTGGTTGCGAACAGCGCGATGGGCAGTGGTGGAAACCTTGTCGCAAATGTGGATCGATGAAGTCGGTCACCGAGTACTATGCACAGAAAGGCTGGATTTCTTCCTGGTGCAAATCCTGCCAGACCAAGAACGCGGTTCGGAACAAAGTCAAACGCCGCGCAGTGAAGCACCAGTGGATGCTTTCCGCGGCGCGGCTCGAAACGGAGACTATGATTGGCGGCGACCGAGGGAACTTCGTCGATGTCGCCAGCGAACACCAGCACACTGCAGGGTGAGATCGAACGCTGCCGCCGGGAGTTGGCGGCAATAGAGGCCGAACTCCGGGCGGGCAATCCGGATACTGAGGGGCTATGCCTGGCGTTGTCGGATTGGTCTGCGGAGTTGAGAATCATCGAGACGTTTCCATGGAAAATCAGATTCTTCAGTGGGTGATCCCGGGAATCGGACTGATCTCCGGGTTGATCGCGACCTACGTGAGCTTACAGAACCGTGCATTGCTCGCGGAGGTGCGCAGAGAGTTGGCGGAACTTGAAAACCGGATCATCACTCGGATCAACGGCACGTACGTGCGCGCCGGAGAATGCCACCTTCGAGAAGAGCTGATGCACGAAAAGATCAATACGGTGCTGGCGGTACTTCACAAAAAAGAACCGCCGCCGGATCGTTAAACCCGACGGCGGGAGATGGAAGTGGAGGGAAGCTTGCTACTGCGCCATGTAGGTGCGTTCGCCATCCTCGCGCTTGATGCTCGCGACTTTGATGCCCATCTTCTTGATCAGATTGCCGGAAATGAAACCGCGTACGCTGTGGGCCTGCCAGTTGGTGGCGGCCATGATCTCCTTAAGTGTTGCGCCGCCCGGTTGGCGGACCAGTTCCAGGACTTGGGCCGTCTTGCTGCCCTCGCGCGTTCCTTTCTTGGGACTGGCCTCTCCCGTTGCCTTGGGCTCGGCGGGCGCAACGTTGGGCACCTGTGCGCCAACGCTGGCTACAACCTCGGGCTCCGTCGCTGGCGTTGCGACGTCCAGTTGCGTCTCGGGTTCGCCGGGGGCAGCTTCGGGCCCGTTGACTGCGGCTTCGCTGGTAGTCTGAGGCGCGGGCGCTTCGATGGCAGGCGCTGGCGTCGCGTCATTCTCGGGCGAGACTTCCGCCGGCGCCGCGGCAACGGGCCCTCCGAGGCTCTGGATCGCGCGCCAAATGCGCTCCGTTGCGATCTTGCGGTTCGTGAACTTCTTGACGGGCGTTACGCCAGGAAGTCCGTTCCAGATTTCGATTAGGCGTTTATTGTCGTTTCCGATCGCGTCTGCGAATTGCTCTTCGGTAGAGAACGCGAGTTCGGCGACCTGTGCGTGTGCTTCTTTGCGCGAGGCGTGGAGAGTGATGTTGTTGTCTAAGTTGATCGTGAAGTGTTTCATCGTCGTTTTCCTTTTTGCTCTAGCTTGTCTTCGTCCTTGCGACCCTATTCATCACTCCGGGCGCACGACGAAGCAAGCGGAATCTCAAGGGTATAGATCGCGGAAGGTTCAATAATGGGCATCTCTCTTCGTGCCTACGCGCGAATGCGCGGGTGCAGTCTGACGGCCGTGCAGAAGGCCATCGCCAGCAAGCGCATCACAACGTTGGCGGACGGGACCATCGATCCGGAGCGCGCCAACCGGGAATGGGCCAAGAACACCTTCGCCGGCCAGACAGTCCACAGAGCGCCGGTGACGGCACCGGAGGAGCGGTTTCCCCAGCAGCACGACCCGCCGACCGCATCGGGAGATTCAGTCGCTGCCTACCTGCGGGCCCGCGCGGTCAAGGAAAGTTTTCAGGCACGAACCGCGCAGTTGGAATACGAGGAGCGCGCCGGGAAGTTGATCCCGGCGATCCGCGCGTCGGAATATGCAGCGACGTTCTCGGCGATCGTCAAGGATGGTCTCATGGCAATGCCTGATCGCCTGGCGCCGATGCTGGCCGCTGTAGACGACGAGAAGGTGATTCATCACATGTTGGTAGCCGAGGTTTCGGCGTTGCTGCGGAAAGTGAGCAAGGCAGTCGCCGACGCGGGTCTGTAAATGGAACCGTTCTCTATTCACGAAGTCGGCGCCGCGGCCATGCTGCCGCCGCGCGACATCACCGTTTCGCAGTGGGCCGACGAGAACCGTGTTCTCACCGGTGGCGCAGCGGCCGAACGGGGCCAGTGGCGCACTCGACCCTACCAGCGCGAGCCGATGGATGTGCTGAGTCCCAGCCATCCGTGCCGGCAAGTGGTGGTGCTCTCCGGAGCGCAGATTCTGAAAACGGAAATACTGCTCAACTTCATCGGCTTTATCGCCGACGTGGATCCGGGCCCGGTGCTGGTAGTGGAGCCGCGCACTGAGGATGCCAAGGCACTGTCGAAGGACCGCGTGGCACCCATGTTTCGCGCCACGCCGGTGTTACGTGGCAAGATCGCGCCGGTCAAGTCACGCGATTCGAGCAACACCACGCTGCACAAAGTTCTCGCAAACGGCGCCGGGCATATTACCCTCACCGGCGCGATCTCGCCCTCGGGACTGGCCATGCGGCCGATCCGGTACGCATTGCTCGATGAAGTAGATCGTTACCCGGCGAGCGCGGGTTCCGAGGGGGACCCTGTATCGCTTGCGGTTCAGCGTACGGCGGAGTTCGCGCACAACAAAAAGATCGTCATGGCGTCCACTCCGACGATCAAGGGAGTCAGTCGCATTGAACTGGCGTGGCGCGAAAGTGACCAGCGCGATTACTTCGTGCCGTGCCCCAAGTGCGGACACTTTCAGGTGCTTGTATTCGGCGATGGCACTGGGCCTGGCTTGGTGTGGCCCGAGGGAAAGCCCGAAGAGTCCATGTACCGCTGTAGCGGGTGCCAGGAACTGATTCCCAACCATCGCAAGGCGGAGATGGTGGAGCGTGGTGAGTACCGCGCAGCGAAGCCGTCGTCGCCGATTCCGGGCTTCAGGTTATCGCAGTTGATTTCGCCGAAGAAATCCTGGGGCGAGATCGCCGTGGAGTTTCTGGCAGCGAAGAAGTCGCCCGAAACGCTGAAGGCCTTCCTGAACACAGTACTCGCGGAGTTGTGGGAAGAGACCCACGAAGTCGCGACGGATGCCCACGCGTTGTGGAATCGGTGCGAGCCTTTCGAAGCGGAAGTGCCGGATGGCGTCACACTGATTACCGCCGGCGTGGACGTACAGGCCGACCGGTTGGAGATAGAGATTGTCGGCTGGGGCCGGGATGAGGAATCCTGGTCGATCGCCTATCACGTGATTCCCGGCGATGTTACGCGCAATGAGGTATGGGACCACCTGGAAGGACTGTTGCTTTCCGAGTACCTGCATGCCTCTGGGCTGCCGCTGCGGATCGTGGCGGCGTGCATCGATTGCGGCTTCAAGGATGCCACTGTGCTACGGTTCACGCGCGAGCGTTACAACCGGCGTGTGTATGCCACCAAAGGTCGCGCGGGAGAATCACCGATCTGGCCGCGCAAGCCCAGCCGGAAGAACCAGACTCCGTTCTTCATGATCGGAGTGGATGCGGCGAAGACTGCGACCTATGACCGGCTGAAGATCGGGATTCCGGGAGCGGGTTACTGCCACTTTCCGCTAGGGCGCGAACTGGAGTACTTCGAGCAGTTAACCGCCGAGAAGAAATTCACACGTTACCACAACGGGTTTCCGAAGCAGGAATGGCGAAAGCCGGCCAATGCGCGCAACGAAGCACTTGACGCGAGAAATTATGCTTACGCAGCCTTGTGCGCGTTGTACGCAAGCGGCTTGAAACTGGCAGCCCACTGTGATCGTTTTGCCGGGATGGCACATTCGCGGCGGAAGGATATTCCGCTGCCTGCGCCGGTCTCCGCTGCGGTGGCGACGACGCCAACCGAGGCTGCTGAGCCGTACGTCTCGGTTCCAGTTGAACGCGGCGGCGACCCATGGATACCACGCAGGAACTGGTTTGGACGGAACTGATATGGCTCTGACGATTCAGCAATTGCAGGCGAACCTGGACACGATCAACCAAGCGATCGGCAGTCCAACGCTCAAGGTACGGTTCCCGGATGGGCGGGAGCTGACCTACCGATCAATGGACGAACTGCGCAAGGCGAAAGCCGAGATCGAAGAGGACATCCGGCAGGCCAGCGGGCAGACTGGCAGCCGCGTTCGATTGGCGCAACATCAGCGTGGCGATGGACCGACCGGGCCAACGTTGTCCGATCGGTGGTGACGAAATGAATCTTCTCGATAAGGCCATCAGTGTCGTGGCGCCGCGCGTGGCGCTGCAACGTGCACGCAGTCGCGTGGCGCTGGAATTGACCACCGGCTACCTGGAGCGCCACGCACAGCGATTCCGCTACGACGGCGCTACCGCCGGCCGCCGCGCCCATGGCTGGTACGCCGCCTCGACGGACGCCAACGTTGAGTTGATGGGATCGCTCATCTGGCTCCGCAACCGGAGCCGCGATCTGATCCGCAACAATCCTTATGCAGCGCGCGCGATCGAAGAGTTGGCCGGCAACGTGGTCGGGACCGGGATCGTACCGAAGGCTAAGACCGGCAATACCGCGATCGACAAGATCATCGACGCTGAGTGGCAGTACTTCGCGGACGCCTGCGACACGCCGCAGCGCCTGGACTTCTATGGCATGCAGACGCTGACCGTCCGCACCATGGCGGAATCGGGAGAAGCGATCGTGCGGTTTCGGCCGCGTCCTTTGGATGCAGGCCTGCGCGTTCCGCTGCAGCTTCAAATGCTCGAAGCGGACTTCCTCGATCAGGCCCGGACGATGGGGCTGGTCAACGGCCATGTGATGGAGGGCGTGCAGTTCGATGAACTGGGCCGGCGCGTCGCGTACTGGCTGTTCACTTATCATCCCGGGCGGCGTGCTGATCCTCAATCCGCGCGGCGGAATCGTCAGCCAGCCGGTACCGGCCGACCAGATCATGCACGTCTACCGCGTGCTCCGGCCCGGACAGGTGCGCGGCGTGCCGTGGCTGGCGCCCGTGATGATGGCGCTCCGGGATCTTGACGATTACTGCGACGCGGAGCGGGTGCGCAAGAAGGTCGAAGCGTGTGTGACCGCCTTCGTGCAGCAACCGGAAGGCATTGATGGCGATCCGATGGGTCTGGTAGGAAAGGATCCGTCGAGCGGGCTACCGGTCGAGACTTTTCAGCCCGGTATGGTCGAGTATCTGAAGCCTGGCCAGGAGATCAAGTTCAACAACCCGCCGGCGGCGGGCGGCTACCGCGAATACAAGATGACCGAGTTGCAAGGCATCATGGCCGGCATCGGCCTGCCTTACGAACTCGGCACCGGCGATATGTCGCAGGTGAATTACTCCTCTTGGCGCGGTGGCATGTTGGGCTTCCGCAACACGGTCGAGGCTTTCCGTTGGCTCACCTTGATCCCGTTGTTCGCAATGCCGGTGTGGCGGCGCTTCATCGACACGCTGATTCTGCTCGGCAAGATTCCGCAGAGCGTCGCTAACGATCCGAAGATCGGGCTGCGCAGCGTCCAGTGGACCGCGCCGCGGTTTGAATCGGTCGATCCGGTCAAGGACGCTGAGGCAGTTTTGAAAGATGTCCGCATGGGCCGGAAGACCTGGTTCGAAGCTGTGCTGGAGAACGGTTACGATCCCACTACCCAGTTGGAGCAGATTGCGCTGTTCAACAAGCTGGTGGACAAATTCGAAATCATCCTGGACTCGGACCCGCGCAATACCACGCTGCGCGGCCAGGAGCAGCCGGCGGGAACGGAGGAGCGGACACCGAGTAGCAAAGCCGCTCCCGGCAAATCCGGCGGCCAGGGCTTCGCTGCACTATCGGACGAGGATCTAGGGATGGTGAAGGACCTCGTCGTTGCTGGCATGTCGCGCGTCGGCGGCAGCTTCGAATCTGCGTCTCGGCTCTATCGTGGCTGAAAACTCACATACAAGGGAAGGACCGAATGAATCCACAGGTAATTGCCGGCGCGCAGCCGACCGACCAGGTTGACGCGGAAGTCTTCTCCGCCGATGCCCAAGTAGTGCCGAGCACTGCCAACGCCAAGGACGGCACCATCGATGTGGTCTGGTACAGCGGGGCCGCCGTGCCGCGGATCGACCGCGCGACTGGCGAACCTTACATGCTCCAGCTCGACATGCAGGGCTGCCGCTTCGACCGGCTGAACAACGGCGCGCCGGTCTTCGACACTCATTTCACCGGCGACGATTTCAAGTCGCTGATCGCGGGCAAGGTTGGCACTCGGGCTCAGTTGGGCGTGGTGCGGCGCGCGTGGCCCAACGGCGATAAGGGCATGGCCACGCTGCAATTCGATCTTGGCGATCCGGATGGCGCTGAGATGTTCCGCAAAGCCAGTACCGGCATTCTGCAGAACCTCAGCTTCGGCACGTTCATTTATAACCGTGAAAAGGTCGAGGCGCAGACCGAAGGAATGCCGGAAGGCAAACGCCCTACCTGAACGATAAAGAAATCGGCATGTTCAAGGCGACTGACTGGGAACCGTTCGAGATCTCACCTTGTACGGTGCCGGCCGATTTCAACACGTGCTTTCTGAGCGCGCAACCGACGGAAGAAGTCACGACTTCGGCCACACCGGAGAAACCCGGCTTGACCGATGCATTACGGGCAATCAGCCCACCAAAGGAGAAACCTGCAATGGAACAAACGACTACGCAGGCTACGGGCGCGGATGCCCGTGCTGCAAACGAACAGGCCCTGGCCGCCGCGCGGGACGAGGCGGTCCAGGCCGAACGGGAGCGCATCAGCGAGATCCAAGCGCTGGGCGTCACCGCAATCAAATACGGGATCGACGAAACCGTTACCGCCGAGTTCATCACCAAGGGCGTATCCGTCGATCAGGCCCGGAAGGAACTGTTCGTCCATCTCTCGAAGACGGGCCAGCAAGGCGTTCCGCCGCGCGCCGGCGTCGCGGGTCCGGAATTCCCAATACGTGGCGAGGGTGGTACCTCGGTGACGCGTGACGGCATGGAGCAGCGCCTGGCCTGCATGCAGATGGCACTGCTGCTGCGGGCGGATGGGCGGTTCTTCCTGGCGCGGCGCCGGGACCACAACGGAAATGACGCTGGGGAATATCTCGATGGCTACGGTCCCGAGCAGCAGCGGCGCGCCGTTGAGATGGCCCGCGAGTACCGCAACTTTAAGCTCATCGACATGGCGAAGGAAGCCTTGGAACTGCGCGGCACGAACCCGCGCGGGATGGACGTGACGCGGATTGCGGAGCTGGCTCTCCAGGCATCTTCGCGGGGACCGGAGTTCTTCGTGGGCGGCGCCGAATCGACGTCGGACTTCCCTGCGATCCTGGCCAACGTCGCCAACAAGACTCTGCGGCAGGGGTATGAAGCCTATCCGCGCACCTTCCAGCCGTTCTGCCGGCAGGTGACGGCGCAGGACTTCAAGCCCATCAACCGCGTGATGCTCGCCGATGCGCCTGCCTTGCAGGCGTTGAATGAAAAGGGCGAGTACCACCGCGCGAACCTGACCGACAACAACATCAACTACGCGCTCAACACCTACGGCGAGATCGTGGCGTTGACTCGCAAGGTCATCATCAATGACGACCTCCAGGCCTTCACTCGCGTTCCGGCATTGCTTGGCGTGGCGGCCGCGCAGCTCGAATCGAACACGGTCTGGGGCATCGTCATTTCGAATCCGGCGGCTGTATATGCTGGCGACAAGACCTCCACGACGCTGTTCAATGGCAATCACGGCAACCTGCTGACCGGCGCAGCCAGCAGCATCGATACCACCGTGCAAAACGCAGCGCCTCTCACCGCCCTCGGCAAGGCACGCGGCGCTATGCGGATGCAGAAGGGACCGCAGGGCACTCCGCTGAATCTCATTCCGCGCTTTATCGCCGTGCCGACTGCGCTGGAGACTTACATGCTCCAGTTGGTGTACCCGATCAACATTGCTTCGGCCGACGCGACGAAGGTTGTGCCGGAGTGGGTGCGCAGTCTGATTCCTGTGGTCGAACCGCGTCTCGATGCCGCGACGAATGGAACTACGGCCTGGTATCTGGTTGCGGATCCGGCGCAGATCGATACGGTGGAGTACTGCTACCTGGAAGGTCAGCAGGGCGTGTACATCGAAACCAAGCAGGGCTTCGAAGTGGATGGTGTCGAGATCAAGGCGCGCATGGATTTCGGCGCGGCGGCTCTCGACTACCGCGGTCTGCAGAAGAACGCTGGCCAGTAGAGAACGCGTCGCAGCTAAACCACAACAGAATGGGGGCGGCGCAAGTCGCCCCCGAAAGAACAGGAGACAAATCGATGCAGAATTACGTTCAGCAAGGTCAAACTCTCACGGTGATCGCGCCCTTTGCGTTACTCAGCGGTGGCGGTTGTCAGGTCGGTAACATTTTCGGCGTCTCGGTCAACAATCAGAACACCGGCGACTCGAGCGAGTTGGTGGTGGAAGGCGTGTTCGATCTGGCCAAGGACACGAGCACGTTCAACTCGGGAGACAAAGTCTTCTGGAACAACACGATCCTGCAGGCCACGTCTAGCCCCTTAACTGCCGCCGGGACAGCGAATAAGGAGATCGGCTTCGCCGTACTGAGCCAGGCGAGCGGCGTCAATGCGCCTGGCGGCCAGACCACCGATGTCACCGTTCGCGTGCGGCTGATCCCGCTCAGCTTCGGCCCGGTTGAGGCGGCGGATACTGATCCTTCGCTGATCCAGAAAGCTGTCGTGACGCTTACGGCGGCGCAGATCATGGCTATGTCTGGAACGCCCGTCGGGATCTTGTCCGCGCCGGCGGCCGGGCAGGTGCTAGTCGTCGATCAGTTCATCGTGCAGGTGAAGCCTGGCGGCACGCAGTTCACGGGAGGCGGGGCGGTGTCGTTCCAGTATCACGGGACAGCGATCGTGCCGCACTCGTCGAACGTTCCGGCCGCCACTATCAATAGCGCGACCGGGACCGAAAACGTCGTGCCACCGCCCACGGGTGTCATCCAGCCGCCCGCCGCGACTGGCATCGACATCACGAATGGCACTGCCGCGTTCGCCACCGGCAACGGCACAATGATCATCACCGTGTTCTATTCGATCATCACGCTCAACTAATGTCCGACTGGCCCACTCTCGGTGCAGCGGTGAATGCTGCTATGCAGGAAACATTCGGTGAGCCGGTGGTGTATCAATCTGTGCAAGCGGGTGTGGCAACGGATGATCCGATCACGATCACCGCCGTTCGCCACGCCCGCGTACGCGAGGAATCTGGCGCGCTGGCGAACTTCGAGGAGATCTCAGTCAATCCTGCTGATCTTGCAAACTTCCCCCGGCGCGGTGATTGGGTGACTGCCTGGGGCTCACAGTTCGTCGTGACCACGGTCCGCCAGCCGGACCCTTACGGCATGGTCGAGCTCTCGATGATGGTGCGGGCTGGGCAAGTGCAAAATGATTAACCCGAAAACGATCCTGGCGGAGTGGGTGACTGCACTTCAGGCTCTGCCGAACCTGGTTGCGGCAATCGGTAACGCGAGCCGGATCCAGTTCTACACCGAGAACGCCACCGTTTTCGGCCAGGCAACGCAGAACAACATCCGGCTGGCCATCCTGTCGATGCCGCCCGGCTCCATCCTGATCGCCTGGCACGGAACGCGCCCGGGCAGACTCGGGAACGCCCTTGTTTTCGTGCACGAATTTTCGCTCTACCTGCGGACGCCGGAGAATGCCGCCGTCGGCTATGAGGACCTCTTCAACTGGATCGTCAACGACGTCCCAACGGGAGCCAGCCTGACGATGCTGCACACCAACATTGATCCCAACTGCGAGCCGATGGATTTCTACCTCCCCTCGGCGCAGCGCAACACGGTGGTGATTAGCGCGGACGGCGCCACTTTCGAGTACTTCGAAGTGCGGGCCAGTTTGATCGAATCGCAGAACCCATAAGGGAGCTTTCCTATGCAACCCACGAATGTGTTTATGGAGTCGCCAGCGGGCGACGTGAAAGAAATTGTGGTGACAGACCCCAACAAAGACCTCGTGCCACTCATGGTCGCTGGCTATCGCCAGGTGTTCATCGACAACCACCCACCAGCGCCGCCCGTTATGAGCAACGCGCAGGCGCATCAGGAGAAATAACCATGGCTAATTTGAACGAATTACTGATCGGGCTGGGCTACGCTGTCCAGGCGAGCATTTCGACCCCTCCCGCTACTCCGGGATACTGGCGGCTGCCGAATCTCAATAAGAAACCCTGGTCGCAGAAGGTCGTCAACGATGACGACCGGACGGAGATCGGCAAGGGCCACGAGTTTCCGACCCAGCAGTGGAAGTCTCATTGCGATAACGGGGTTTACACGGCGGAGCGTCCTGCGTCTAGCGAGATCCTGGCGCATGCTCTGGGCTTCGGCCTCGGCAACGTCGTGAAGACCGGATCGACCGGGCCCTTCACCTACACCATCACGCCGATCAACCCCGCGACCAACACCAACGGCCTCGAACCGCCCTACTTCCAGTTCGTGCAGCAAATCCGGCCGGGCGGTTCGGCGGTGCTGGACCAGTTGTTCACCGGCTGCGCAGTGAAAGGATGGAAACTTTCCGTTAAACAGGGTCCGGGACGCCTCAGTGCCGTGGTCAGCGAGGACATCGTGACCACCGGGCTTTACACCACGCCGAGCGCTGTCGTCGTGCCTGCGCCGATGACGTGGCACGAAATGCAATCGCCGAGCCTGACCCTCACCATCAACGGGGTCGATTACATTGCCGGCAAGAATTTCGTCTCGCTCGACATGGGCTGGGACAATAACTTCCGGCCGGGATTCTTTCCAGGCGCGGCGCTTCAGGATGGCTATGCCACCCAGGCCCGTTTCGAGATTGGCGACCGGATGCCGACGTTCAACTACGTGGCACGCTATAACAGCGGCTCGACCGAACTGGCGACTCTGCTGGCGTTGACCGCAGGAACCGCCGCGGTGGGGTTGGGCAACGGCGCCAACGACACCTTCGCCGGCACGTGGCAGCAACTGGCGTTCAAGGTGGTCGAACTCGGTGACGTCGATGGCATCGTCACGGTCTCGGTAACGGGCGAGCCTCAGTACAACGCCACCAGCGGCGTTTTCAGCGCGGTTATTAAGTCCAGCACCGACAAAATCTGCCAGTAAAGAGAGGACGCGATGGAAGAGACGAAACCTGTTTTTGACGCGGCTAAGCCGTTTGTGGTGCCGATCCTGTCGGGCGGCGAGAAGAGTTGCGAGGTCAAGTTCCCCACCGATGACCAGTGGTGCGCGTGGGCGCGCGCACAACGGACCGTGCGGCGTTTCCTCGGCCGCGGGAAGTCGCAGAGTGAGGATCTGGACCTGCCGAAGATCAACGCGGAACTATTCGGCAAGATTCGCACCGATAAGGACGGTCCGGTGTTCGATGATGCCGAGGCCGGAATGGTGATCGGCCGTATTGAGCGGTGCGCGGTGGCCGACGTCGAACGCGAAGGGATCAATTACCGGATCGAAATGAAGGTTCCCGGTGCGCGCGTGATTCACGTGCTGCGGATGCCGACCGCGAAGGAGATGCAGGATCACGAGCGTGCTTCAACCAGCGTGGTGGCAGCGCGGCGTTCGATCGAGACGCGTGCGTTCCTGGAACCGAGCGGTGCGCTATACGACAAGCTGCACATCTCGCACGACGGTTATGCGGGCGCGGTGCCGATCGTGCACAAATCGGCGGCGGTGTCCGAGGTGATCGCGCAACTGGCCATCGAGGCCGAAGAAGACCCGGAATAGCCGCGCCCGGCGACTGGCCGGAAGAGCCGGGCGTTCGCTTTCTGATCCGGTCGGTGCTGCATCAGGGAACTTTGTGTGGTGCTGACGAAGAGTGCTCCGATCGTGTCTTCCGATGCCGGCGATGCGGCTACTCGGCGCAGGCCGAGCTCGATGGCTGTCCCGCGTGCGGCGCGAATTGGCAGGCTATCGATGTGAGCCATGGCCCCGGCTGTCCGAAGAATCTGCTCGAAGAGGCGATGGATGCGCCGAACGGCGCTCTCGTCCGGCGGTGTTTCCGCATTCTCAACGCGAAGAGCATCGGACTGACGATCACGCTGGGGGACATCACCGAAGAGGAGTTCCGAGTGCTGGAGTTGATAGAAGCCCAGCGACACGAGCAGATGGGCGGCGGCAGGAGTTCGCAGTAGCGGGCCAACCGTACGGGTTTACCGACAAACCAAGCAAGTGGCTTTCGGTTCGCTAATGCTGCTGTGTCGGGCCAGGATCGATTGTGGGTGCGCTGTGCGCTGCTCGCCCGACAAACCGGACGCGAAGGCCACCCGGGCTGCAAACCGCGCGTTTAAGCAGCGTGACCATCAAACTCAATCATCATTCGGCCCCGATCTTTTGCAAAGCCCTCCTCGCCGCCTGCGAAAGATCGGACAAAGCCGGGCGCGAAGAATATTCTTGAATGATCTTCCTAAGCGGATCAATCGCCTCTCTTCGGCGTGAATTTCCCAGCTTTTCGATCCCCCATTTTTCGATGCAAGTCCAAGGACTCTTAAGTCCCTCAAGGCCGATTCGATACTGGAGAGACGGGTTCTCCTCTGCCATCTCGTCCAAAGCCGCAGAAGCCCTCTCGGCGAGAGAAGAGTCATCCTCGTCAGGACCATGACCAGGCGCAGGATCGTAGCTTAACAGCTTACAGAGCTCAACGACTGCCGCGTCGTAGTCAGCCTCAGACCGTGCCTGGCCACTTCTCTGAACAATTTCAATAGTCTCCAGCATCGCATCGTCTTTGGAAACACTTGCACCGGACGGAGAGGAATAAACGCTAATCGACGCCTCGTAGCCAACAGTCCAGTCAATACCACCGGCAGGAACAGATCGCAGCGTGTATCCCGAGCGAAGTTCTCGGCGCCTGCGTACCTCGTAAAGAGTCGCAAAGTTGTTCATAGTGCCCGCGGGCGCGGAGCTTCGGCTACGCTGCCGCAGATCCTACGCATAGCGATTGTACTCCACATCCGCTGTTCGCAGACGTCCACCATGCCCAGATTTCGAACCGTCATCAGCCGCGCTCGCTTCGTTTACTCACCCTACACTGCTACTGAAATGCAGTCCTTCGCACAGGTGCTTTCGGATTCGATCCGCGCGCGCATCCAGAGTGGGCAGAACATTTGCGACCAGGAGGCCGCACCGTTGAAGCCGGGACTGCCGGGCCGGCGCGGTTATCCCGATTACAAGTCCGCCCGCGGTCTCCAGCCCATCCGCGACTGGACCTGGAGCGGGCACACCTTGCGGTGCCTGAAGGTCTTGACTGCAAACGAGAATCGCGCGGCGATCGGGTTTCTCGACGAAGCTCTTCCTGGCCGGAGCCAAACGGCTTCGCAAATTGCCTTCTACAACAACCGGCGCGAGGCGCAGTGGGGCGTCTCGCCACGCGATCGCCAGGCTGTGCTGGTCGCGTTTTTGGCTCGCCCTATCGTGAGTATCAAGGTAGCTTGAAATGGCTGACCAGGCAGAACGTGTAATCCTCGAGGCCGAGGAGACTCCGGTACTTGAATCGGTGGGCAAGGCCAACGCCGCGCTCGACAGCTTCGAGAAGAAATCCGAATCTTCCCACGGCAAGGTGATCCGCATTTCGGATCAGACCCGGTCCAGCGTCCAGCGGCTCATCGCCTCCCTAGAAAAGCAGGCCGAAACTTACGGCAAGAGCGGCGTGGAGAAGTTGATCGCGCAGCGTGACCAGCTTCTCCAGCGGTACGCAAAGGAGCCCGCGGCGATCGACGCGATCACCAAATCCTACGAAAAGATGATCGCCGAGCAAAAAAAGGTTGCGTCGGAAGCGAAGTTCGCGGGCTTCGGCGACAAGGTGAAGCAGTTCATTGAGAATCCCCTGCAGAGTGCCAAAAGCGTTCTCAACAGCGTGCTTACTACTATGGGACCGTTCGGCTCCGCGATCGCCGCCGGCGCCGCTGTCCTGGGCAGCCTCGCGGCCGCTGGCTGGGAATCGGCCAAAAGCCTGGGCGAGTATGGGCGCCAGATCAAAGATGTGGAACTCCGCATCGGCCTCACGTCCAAAGAGGTGGGCCAGTTTGGATTTGCCGCGCGTCTCGCCGGCCAGGATGTGTCGATCTTCGAGCGCATGATGCGCGGCCTCTCGGAAGCGACCTCCGACAATTCGAAGGAAGGCGAGAAGGCGAAGGCCGCGCTCAAATCGATGGGCGTGGAGCTGCGCAACACCGCGACCGGCGAGTTGAAGCCGGCCTCCGAGATGCTTATGTCGATCGCGGAGGGCCTGGGCAAATTGCCGGAAGGAGTGCAGCGCGACGCAACCGCTCTGGACATCTTCAAAAGATCCGGTATCGAGGCCATCCCGGTAATCGAAAAGCTCGTCGAGGGCGTAAGCCGCGCGAAAGCAGTTGGCCTCGGCGCAAGTGAGGAGGACGTCAAGCGGTGGGAGGGGTACGGCAAAGTCATCACCGAAGCAGAGGAGCGATTCAAGCGTTTCAAACTCGCCTGCGAAGAACCTTTTGCGGCCACGTTCACGATGTTCATCAGGAAAGTCTTTCTGGACGAAGCACCCCACCTTCCTCCACAGGACTTCCGGCTCGGCCCGGACGGCAAATGGTCGCGGCCGGCGCCCACCGGATTCAACTCCGCTAACCGTGACAGCATCATGGACTATCTCGGCAAGGTCGATGAGCACCAGCGCACTCAGGATGCGATCAACGCATATGAGTCGGGACAGGGCGTGGCCGGCCAGCTAAAACAGGCGGAAGCCGCGCTCTCGAAGATGACAAAGCCGGAAGATGCGACCACTGCTAAGCAGGTTTCTGACTATGCCGCGCAAGAGAAGCAGATCGAGAGCCTGAAAAACCAGATCGAGACCACCAAACATGCCACTGAGCAGGCGAACGCCGAACTGAAGGAGTTCCACCGCGCGGCCGCCGAATTCGAGAAAAAGGGCGATGAAGCCGAGCTCGATGCGATCGGGAAAATCTACTTTCAGCGTGATCTGCTTCTGCAACAGGCCGCGCATGTGAAGGCCTCTGAAAAGGAGATTGCCGACATCCGCAAGGCAGCCGACGAGCAGGCCGGCAAGATCTATGACAAGTCTCGCGCCGAGTTTCTGCAGTGGGATGCGACCCGCGAAAGGGGACCAAGTCAGAAGCTGATGTGGGAACCCCAGATCAAAGACTGGGAAGCTGGCTTCGCTGCACAGGATCGGATCGAAGATATCGGCGTGCAGGCACAACGCGCCGAGCTCCAGCGGCAGGCCTCCCGCGCCGCCCGCATGGCCGAATTGACCGGAGGTTCCGATGAAGAAGTAGCGCAGAAAACCTATCAAACGCGTGTCAACTTGGCCGTGCAGCTGGCCGTCATTGAGTCGGATCGCATCGCCAAGGAAGACGACGCCAACAAGAAATCGGTGATGGCGGCCGAGGCGCAGCGAGATCTGTTTAAGGGCCTCGTCGAAGCTCAGGACCAGTTCGATGAAAAGCAACTGCAGATGCAGCAGAAGCGCGAACAGGAGCTGCAATCGCAAGTCGCCAGCATCGAAAAACAGGCCGAGCACCTGGTCGACGTGCTTTTCACCAAGCCCAAGAATTTCGCGAAGGACCTCGCCAGCACGATCCATTCCGCGGTGCTGAAGCCGGTAATTGAAACCGTCAGTAGCGGTGCAGCGAATTTGCTGCATCCACTGATCTACGGCAAGGACGGCAACGGCGGAATCAATGGCATGTTCCACCCGAGCCAGGATCCCGTCACGCTCGCCACTCACGACAACACCACCGCGACTATCCAGAACAGCACGGCTATTATGCTGATGACCGCGCATCTGGCGGCCGCCATGGGTGTTGCGCCGCCCCCCGCCATCACTGGCGGCAGCGCCGGGCCCACCAGCATATCGGTGCCATCCATCTCCATGTCGGCTCCGCCGATGCCATCGTTTTTCGGCGGCGGTGCGAAGTCGATGTTCCCCGGCATCGTTCTCCCCAACTTCAGCGCGAACTCCGCCGGCAGCCCGTCTTCGACCTGGCCCGGCGAAATGGCTGCGGATGGCCTGCCGCTGAGCAACATCGCGAGGCCTCCAGTTGGCTGGTACGGAATGGCGGCGCGCGCTGGATCGGGGCACTCCGCGGCCGGCGGCCCAAACCTCGCCGCCATGTTCGGTGGTCTGAAGAATACTTTCAGCAAAGACAACTGGTGGAATAGCGACATCTATACCGGCGCCGGAAGTGCGACCACAGCCGCAGGGATCGGAGGCATCCGAGGCGACGTTGCCGCGGCATTGACGAGCAAAGGCGCCGGACAGATCGAGACGTCCGTCGGCATGCCTCTTGCGATGGCCGGCCTCACCGGCAATAGCCGCGGGACCTGGGGAGGCATCGGGGAATCGACTGCGGGCGGAGCCCTCACCGGTGCCGGCATCGGCACGATGATCATGCCTGGAATCGGCACCGCGATTGGCGCCGGCATTGGCGCGGCCGCTGGCTTCGTCGCCGGTGGAATGGAGAAGCTGGTCGGGATCCAGTCCGACGCGCGAAAGGCCCACGACGATATCAAATCGATTTACGGTGTCGACATTCCGACTAACAGCGGGACCATCAAGCAGGTCGTCTCTCTCGCCCAGTCGCAGTATGGCGACAACATCGCGGTTGCGGTGAGATCTCCTAGCGTCCGGCAGATGGTGATGTTGTATTCCGAAGCCACCGGCCAGAAGACGCCGATGTCAGCAACGACCCCATATTCCGGCAGCTTGGTCGAGCAAGGCGGCAAGCTTTATCAGCAGGCGACTTATCAGGATGGCCAGGCACACACCTACGCCTCCAACATCCCGACCCTCGGCGGCATCGCGTCGAGCAACTACCCGACGCCGGGCGGTCCCAATACGGCGACGGGCACCGGTGTCAACTTTGCGGTGAATATCAACGGTACGCCCATTACGCCAGAGTTCGTGGCGGATCAGTCCATGGCGGCGCAGGATGCCAGCTATGGTCGGACGCAGCAGGCAGCCAATCTCCAAGTCCCGGGGCTCATGGTTTCGTAATCCGATGCCGGGAAATCTTCAGCAACCAGAGCCGAACGGCGTGATGCCGGCGTCGCTGTGCACCGCGTTCAAAGAGCAGCGCGAATATGCGCAATTGCAGAGCGCCTATCACGACGGGACCGTCCAGAGATCGCAGTTGGCACAGACATCGCGCCGGACTTTCACTCTCGCGAAGCGGCTCGATTCAGCGGACCTGGCCGCGCTCTATGCCTTCTGGATCACACAGCAAGGCGGTGTGACCGCGTTCTGTTTCTATAATCCCTTCGACGTCCCGGCTGGCGCGCAGATCGGCAGCAATTACGATCCGTCCGGCAACAACCTGCAGGGGCGCATCACTGTAGTTTTCCGTGGCAACTGGGCGCAGGCCACTGACCTCGCACGATCGAACGTACAGACGCTGCAACTTGTGGAGGTCGCATGAAATAGCTACCGTTGTGCGCGTTCCATAACCGTGCGCAGGATCCCGTTGATCCTGGTCGAGTAGCCTTCACCATACTGCCGGAGCCAGTCGTATACGTCTCGGTCGATTCGGGCGGCGACCAACACTTTTGGTGCACGCTTGAACTCGGCGAGCTGTTCGTCGGTCAGTTCGGGGATGTCGGAATAGTTGATTCCGGAATCGTCGCCGGCCGCTTGACGCTCCGCTATTCTCGCGAGCATCGCTTTATGTTTTTTATTCAGCGGCTTGCTCAATATAGATTCGGCACTCACGCTTACTAGCTTCTCGCGCCGAGATGATGCGGATGGTTTCGTCTTTGCCATTTTCATTTTCCTTTCGATACACGTGGACGACGAATAGAATCGCTCGCTCTATCGCTCCGATGGCGTGCCATCGCTGCTCGCCGTTCTCGTCGACGCGATCCTTCCGGAACAACACGAACGGATCGTCGAAGATAAGTTGTGCGAATTCGAAGGCGACTTGGTGTCTGTCTTGGTTGATCCGGTTCTTCTCTTGGTCCCATTCAAATAACATCGTTATACGTCGTTATACACAACGTATAACATATTCGTCGGAAAGCCAACTTCTAAATGGATCAAATCGGACGCATCACAGTCCCTTGCGCGGTGCTGTCGACGGGAGGGTCCGGGATCTCTGGCACCCAGACCTTCCCTCTCACCACCCAATATCCGTTCGGCTTCTCCGTCAACCGCCCGGTCATTGTGCACCGTTTCGGCAGTCTCGACGCCAAGCAGGAGCAACGCTATTTCGCCGGCGTCGGACCGCGCAAGTTCCAATTCAAACGGCCCAATCTCAACTGGACCGAGTCGAATCAGCTCAAGGCATTCTGGGAGTCCATGCAGGGGCCTTGGCGCGCCTTTACGTATACCGTCCCCAACGCTGACGGAACCACCTCCAGCGTACTGGTCACATTCGAACAGACCCCCATCTCATTCGATTACCTGCGGACCTGCCTGCAGGTGGGCTTGAATTTTGTCGAGGTGATTCAGACTGCGACGGAAGGGCCGTACACCATCGCGTCCACGTGCACGCGTTTCCCGTCCAGCACCCTCTCCACCGCGTTGCTGGCTGAGACGCAGGAGATTATCCCGCTGATCCACATCCAGGTCCGGGAGTCGGCGGTACCGCCCATCTATCTTTCCGATCGGCGAGTCACGGTAGGCGGCCAACGTTATCTTCCGCGCCTGATCGGCATGGGTGAGCCAGGCTCCGATGTCATCCTTTCGCAGGACATCAAGGGCACGTCCGACAACGTGCGCTTCACCTTCGGTAATGGCGATCGCGTGATGACGCAGTTTGCCAATGACACCGACCTGAAGTATGCCGAAATCGACCTCTGCTTGTTCCATGTGAACTCCGGGATTCTGCTGCAACTTTGGAAAGGCGTCATTCAGAACTTCACCAGCGACGGGACGCCGATCTTCCCCGTAACGTGCTCGGACGGGTTCTTCCAGATCATGAACCAGTATCCCGAGCGCCAGGTCAGCCGCCAATGCTGGAAGACTTTCAACGATGGCCTCAACTGCCCCTACACCGCGAAGGGCAACGGCCTCGGTTCCACGAGTTGCGATTACTACCTTGAGTCGGCGAACGGCTGTCAGGTGCATGGAATGAGCCCTTACTTCGGCGCGCAACAGGCCGATCCGCAGGGTGCGGTCATTAAGGACGATTCCACTGGCTTTCTCGGCTTCGGTCGAAATACGGTCACGGCGACGTCCATCATTTCCGATACGGTCTGGGGCCTGGCGTTGCCGGAGATCTGGTGCAACAGCGGCGGCAACTCGTTGTTCGCTTTCATGGCAAACGCCCTGATGGTGGCCTACCGCGACGAGTCGGGCTACTCAGACTCGCTTGGTATTCTCGGCGCCGGACCCCTCGGAGGGTTTACCGCTTCGACCGTCGTAACGAATGCGGACGGTTTTCGCTACGTCGTGGCCCCGATGCTTGACGGCTACACCTGGCAAGGGTTCGTGGTTAACGGCAATCTCAACGTCACCAAGGACCAGCCTGGCATGGGGCTCCGGCAGATTATCGGCAACGATCCGGCTGATCCGGCCACGGATATGTTTTCGCTGGGCCAGGGGACGCCCCAGGTTTACGAGCCGAATAACTATGCCGCGGGCATCGCGGCCTGCGAAATCCGCGTCGTTAAATCGACCACCATCCAGCCGAGCACTCCCGACCAGCACCAGATGACCGTGCCGATCGATTACGGCCTCTCGGGTTGGGTGTGGGACCAGAACGGCAACCGAACGGCTGTACAGGGGCTCATCAATCCGTTTTGGATTGCCGTGAACATGCTGCTGCGCGCTCTGGGACTGAGCGGTCCCATTCCCACGCCGCTCGACCTCCAGTCCATCACGGTGACTTTGCCCTCCAGCAGCTTCTTCGATTACACAGGCACGGCGGCGGGCGTGATCAACATGGCCGCGGAATTCGGCAACCCTATCGCACTGGTGGCCGGCCTGGTCGAGTTGATCGGCAGCGCCTTCACGGGCAACGCATTCAGCGTGCCGATGTCCGACGCGGCCAATCAGGCCGAAATCATCATGCAGCAGAATGTCGCGAATTGGCAGAACCTGCCGGCAGAGGATCAGACCACGGCAAACAAAGCGGTCTTCGAAGCAAACTGGACGACAGTATGGAATGCCTACGTGACCGCGTGCAACGTTATCATCGCCGGCGATCCCAACGGAAGCGATGCCAAGAAGGCGCTGAATGCCTCCATCACCGACCGGGAGGCTGGGGGCAAGTACGATTGGGTCGCTTACTACTACACCCCAATCACCTCCAGCGCGACGCCCGGGGACAGCATGTCCGTGCCCGACCTATCCGCGCAGCAGCTTGCCACGTTTGTTCTCTCGTCGCTGATCGTCGGAGATGGAAGCGGCGTGGCCGAGATCGCCGCCGCCCAGGTGACGCCCATCCTCGGCACGGACACAGAGACGCAGTTCCAGTTTCAGGGTACGATCAGCTCCCAGAAGCCTTTCCGCGACTGGCTGACCGAAGTCCTCAACTGCTGCCTGGGTTTCTACACCTGGGAGTTCGGCAAACTCAAATTGGGCTGCCGGATCAATGCCAGCGCGGTTGATGATTACGGCCTTGGCAATACGCTTTTTCAGACACTGAAGCTCACGCCGATCCAGGCTGCATTCGAGCATCTGGTGCTCTCGTATGCCGACGTAGCTTATCAGTACCAGGCCAACACGGCGGAATATTGCGACAAAAGCCATGCCGCCTATTACGGCCGCGCCGGCTCTCCTCTCACCAGCCAGATGCATTCCGTCGGCTGTTCGACGCTGAGCCAGGCCTTGCGGATCGCCGCCACTCGCACGCGCGAAGAACTAGGCGGCGTGATCTATACCGAATGGCGCGACGCGCGCCTCGCGTCCTGGCAGACCACTCTGCTGGGCCTGGGCAACGAAGTAGGCCAGGTCGTCTCTATGACGCATCCGGAGATCCCCGGCTTGCACGGGACTTGCAATGTGAGCGGCGCAACCGTGACATGGGCGAGTGGCGACAACTGGAATGATTCCGTCTATACCAACACCGGCGGCGCGACGGCTTCATACCTGACCAACAAGGATGCGCTGATCAACGGCACTCAAGTCACGATCACCGCCGTCAGTCTCGATGGAAACGGGAACGTACTGAGCCTGACCACCTCTCCCGCAGCCGGCAACGGCACCGGACTCTCCTTCCAGGTGATCACCATGAGTTTCCGGTTGCAGCGCTGGAGCCTCAAGAAAGACTGGTCGGTGCAACTCGAGGGTCAAACCGTCACCGACTCCATGTACGATCTCGACGTCGGGCCGAAGCCGATGGACGTGGTCCCCGGACCTCTTCCGGCGCTTCTCTATCCGATTCCCCTCGGCCCTGCCTGGGCGCCATATCAGATCCAAGCCGCATCTTGGGACGCGCTGTTCCCGAGCGAATGGAATTTCGATTCCAACCAGGCATATGCCGCGCTGGCGGATGGCTCGATCCAGGCGAGTCTCGTGATCACCGGAAAACTTCCCGTCAACGAATTCTCGGCAACCGGAGCGGGCGGTCCTGTGATCGGCAAGGTCACGCAAAGCTCGACCGGAGGATCACTGCCGGCGAACTCCACGCTTCTTGTAGCCCTCTGCGCGATCGACGGGAGCGGGCTGCCGTCTGCTCCGTCGAGCATCACGACCATCGGCACATCCGCCTCCGGCACCGATTCATTTACGCTGGCAGGTATCACGTGGCCAGCGGTTAGCGGTCTCGTGTCCTATGTGCTGTTTGTCTCCACGCAAGACGATCTGATCTGCGCACAAGCGACCGGCACACTCGCCGCCGGGTCCGGAGGCACCACTTACACGCCGGGCTCCATCATGTTCAGCGGTCCCCTCGTTCGATCGACCTGGGCGCTGCCGTCTCCCTATGTTGCGAAAGTGCGGGTGAAGGCGAAGTTCGAAGGGCACGGCGGCATACTGGGCGTGCTGGTGGACAGCGTCACGAGTAACATCGTCACCTGCGCCGACCTGGTCGATACCAGTTCCACTCCGCCAACCCTCGTGGGCCGGGCGTTCTCGGTGATCGGCCGAAATGGATCGAGTACTCCGTGGCTCAGCGTCACCATCACGGCATATAACCCCACTACGGGCACCATCACGGTTTCTCCGCAGGCAGTGGTAACCGGGCAGGCGATGCAGTCGATCCAAGCTGGCGACGTTGCGGTAGTCCGCATGATGGCGGACGCTTCGAACGATGATAATCCGACTCAGATCACTGACGCCGGGTGGATCAACTCGCAAAACGCCTGGGCCGGGCTCAACCCAGGAACCGAGGTCGGAGACATCCTCCGGGTGATCACGGGAACCGGACGGGGGCAGACCCGCAAGATCACCGGCAACACAGCTACGGGTTTCTCGTGGGACCTTCCGCTGCTGCTGGATCAGACTTCGATCTTCATCACGGAGGAGCCGGCGTGGCTCTATGTCTCGGACTCCACGGCGATCGATAACGCGGACTTTCAACACCAGACAACACTCAACGTAGAAGCGACCAACTTCATCAACAGGTCGATTCTGGTGGCCGGCTTCACGGTCGACGTCAACGGCAATGAATCTCCGGATGGAGACGGTCCGATCCGTGAGGACTGGATTTATGGCCAAGCGGCTCCCGGCACCGGTCCGGGCGGCGCCGTAATTCAAACGAGCTGGTGAACACATGGGAACAACCGTAAACATTCCAGGCTCCGATGAAGCCACACCGATCAACGTGTGGGTCGGGAACCGCAAGCAAGGCCAGATGTTCGGCATGGTTCCGGACGGCATCGAAGCCTATCTGACCACCACGGCTGCCAGCAACGTGGTCAGCGGTTTCACGTTTGTGAAAAACGGAACGCGGGAAGGCCGCAGCGTCAATGACGTGGGGAAGATCCTGTATATCCCCAACGCCGGAGCGAACTTCGCCTGGATCGCCTGGCCGGCGCCGCTGGTCTGCAGAATCGCGGACGTCAACTCATCGGGGAACGCGCTCATCTCGGCGCTCAACGGTTCCTCGCTGACCGCCTCGTCGTCAGTCTCGAATCAGGAAGCGTATTTCGGCACAGACAACAGCACTTCTGCTACAAGCACCGATTCGCGGGGCGGGACAAATGCGCTGCAGCTCGCACTCGACCGTAGCCGCCGCATCGACATCCTCAACCCGAAATCCCTGATGAGCCCGCCGACGCCGGCAATCTACTGCTTCAGCAAGGGCGTGGTGGACGTGAACTGCAGCTCCAACATTCGCGGCGACAGTCCGGAGAACACCAAGATCGTCTGCATGGACGACACCGCACCGTTCATCACGTACGCGCAACGGACGATGGTGAGCCCCGTCGACGACGCCAAGGCATCCTTGACCGGACTTGAGATCATCGCGAAATATGGCGTGGTGAGCGGCCGCAGTTCCACCATCAACACGATCTGGGACAATCTCGCCGGCTGCAGCACCGACGCCTATAACACGCAGTTTCTGTTCGAGCATCTGCTGCTCAAGTGGTTCCATCAGCCTCAGATGGACCCGGATTGGCGGAACGGCATCCCCTCGAATGCAGACCAGGGAACCTGGATCGCCAAGGTGTTTACATGCTTCGGAGCACTGCTCCATTTCGGGTACCGCACTCACACCGTCACGCTCAACAATGTGCAGTGCTGGTTTGGTGGGATTGGCGCGTGGCTCGATGGTGCGAGCTCCGTCACGTTCAATACCAGCCGTTTTTGTTACAACGCCCTTCACGCGGTAAACCACTTGATTCCCGGCGGCACGGGCGGCAATCCCGTCAACGAAGGCGATACCAACATATTTCAGGGCGGCTGCAAGTTCGAGGAACCGGGACACTGCGCCATTTTCAACAACTACGACATCCGGGTCAGAGACTCCTTCTTCGAAGACATCTGGGACGCGGCCAATCCTCCGGCTCCGCTGGTACCGCGGGCCGACAACGGCGGCATGCTCTATCGAAGTCGTGGTGCGGGTCGTAGCGCGGTGATCACCGGCTGCGAGATATCGGGCTATGAGGTCAGCGCGAACAGGATGCCGCAGATCAGCATTGAGTCGCGCGACTCCGATCGCTTCACCGACAATTTCTTTGGTCAATACATGTTTCCAATCGGCGTCGAAGTGCTGATGGATCAGTACGTCCTCGGCAACCCTATGCCGTTGTTCTCGAATAATGCCGGGATCGATCCGGACTACGCGCGGAACTTCGCTTTCACCGACAGCAACGGGAACTATCTTGCACCGGTCACGGGCCCCCTCCCGGTTCGCGTGAAGGATTTCGACCAATACAGGTGGAACATCCACAACTGCGGCATGAACGACAGCGCCGGCAATGCCACATTCGATAACCATTTCGTTTGCCAGTTGGCGCCCGGCGCGAGCACTTACACCAGCCGTCCCTCGAACGGCCTGGTGCTGATCCGGATGTGCATGAAGAACGCTAACACCAAGTACTACCGGCTGCGAATGACCGCCATGCAATATGGCAGTTCGGCACCGAGTTACACGTTCAACCTGTTCTCCACCATCACAACCGTTACCCACACCGTAGCCGCGGCAGACGTATATGGCGCGACCGGCTTCGCGCCAGCCGGCAAGATGGGCTATACGGCCCGGTGCTTCTACACGTCAACAGGAAAGGAAGTCTGGTCGAACCTTTTCCCTGCTAGCCGCGGTCCTTTTGCCGGCGAGTACAACGACACCTACAGCGGAGCGATGTTCTTCAACGCGGGCGACGTGGGTCAAGCGGTGACGATCGTCTATTTGAATTCCGCCTCGCAATCGATCCCGGTCGTTACCACGGGCTTCAACGCTGCGACCTTCACCCGCGTCGAGATCCCCTTTGTGGCTGCAAGCGCTCCCTATGGCGACCAATATGCCAAGTTTCGCCAGTTCCAGCTCATGATCGACACGACCACCATGATTCTGGACGCCTCGACGGAAGGCGGCGTCGAGCTGATCGAGCAAGCGAACGGGGAAGTGTCCAAAGGAATCTATATTCCGGTCCCCGACAGCAGCGGGAATTACGTGCTGGTTCCGCAGCTCGGCAACATCCAGCAGGTGGTGGCCAGTACTCCGATTCCGAGCATCAATATCAAGCCTCCCGTTGACGCGCTGGCGGCCGGGGAGCGCTTTGCGGTGCAAATCCTGCCGAGTGGCAGCGCCGCGCTGACATGGGATCCGGCGTTCCAACAAACGACCCCCATCTTCATGGGCCAGTTCGCGTGGACCACTCTTTGGTTTGCAAGCGTCGGCAACGGGACTTACATGCAGGAGAGTCAAAGCTAATGAAGAAGCTAATCGCATTCTTATGTTTGTTCGCTGGCGCGCTGCCGGCCCAGGAGGGGCGCTGGTACTGGGACATTTTCTATAACGGCAGCATTCCGGGCTGCGTCCGCTGGTTGCCACAGGACAGCGCGGTCTCCGGCTACTGGTATGTCTGCGCCCCGTCCGACTCGCACACTTCCCCGAATAATTCATACTGGCAGCTGCTCAGTATGGATGGCATGACCGTCACGGAGCGCATGCACATCAGTTACCGCGTTGCCGGCGCCACCAGCCTATACGGCGCGTTCTATGGGGATTGGATGCCACTCGGCCCCACGCCTTCCACTTTCAACCTCGGGCAGCTTGGCAACCGCTGGAACAGCGGGTATTTCAATAACATCGATATTCTGGGCACGCCGACGCTGGGGAATGTTCCTGCCTGGCAATCGGCTCTGGGTCTAGCCTCGATCGCCTCTGAGATCGCCGCGCTGCAGAGTCAGACGCAGAATCTCAGTGCGGCCGGCTTGCCGTCGATCAATATCTCGAGTTGGCAATCGACTCTCGGCATCACAGCTTTGCAGAGCCAGACGCAGAATCTTTCGTCAACCGGATACCCGTCCTCCAGTTCGCTCTCTACCTGGCAATCGACGCTCGGCATCACGGCCCTGCAGAATCAGGCGCAAAACCTTGCGTCGACCGGATATCCTTCCTTGAGTTCGCTCTCTACCTGGCAGTCCACGCTCGGTATTCCGAGCGGAAGCAGCATCACCACGCTACAAAATCAAACACAGAATCTTGGTTCGACCGGACTGCCAACGTCCGGCTCCCTTTCAGCCTGGCAGTCGACTCTCGGGATACCCAGCGCGAGCAACCTCAGGGGAATACCAGACTCACCCTTCAATCACGGCGCTAACGGCGGCTGCGGAGCAGATGATACGGCCGCATTGAATGCAGCCATTTCCGCCGATGGCTATCTCTACCTTCCGGCCGGCTCCTGCTTTTACACGACAGGGATCACAGTCACCACCAACGGCCTCGTGATTTTCGGCGAGGGCACACTGAGTCTTCTTAACTCCTCCGCCACAGGGCCACTGATCACCGTGCCGTCCGGGGTTTACTACACCATCATCAAAGACATCACTTTGAGCGGGTACAACGGCTCGACTTCCACGACGCGTGGCCTCGTCGAAATCAACGGTGCGGCTTTCACCAAACTGATCAACGTAAACGTGACCTGGAGCCATTCCGACGGCATAAAGGTGCAGAGTTCGTCGAACTATGTGGTCGTCGCGGGCTGCAACCTCTTCTACAACACGGGCTATGGCATACGTCTCAGTTCCAGTTACAACGTGAGCCTGGACAGCAACATGACCACGTCGAACACGGCAGGCCCGTACATCTTCGATTCGACCAGCACTTATCAGGCCGGCCTCAACAGCGCCATCCCGAACAGCTTCTGACAAAACCATGACCAACTATCCGAAGTGGGCGACCGCCACGCTCGCCTTCTTCCTTTTAGCGGCGCTGTTAGCGCAAAGCCCTCCTGGTACAGCCCTCGTTCATATCATTTCGACCGGTAAGATTCAGATGGATAGTGGCTCGACCATCCTGTTCACCCGGGTGACGAGTTCCGCCAACTTACTCACTTGGGCCACGGCCGGCAGCACGTACGGCTCGACGAGCGGTTTTGCCGTTGGCGGCTTTTCCGATGGCAACGTAGGTCTCGGTTGCGGCACATCGAGCGGCACGATGGCCGAGTGCCTACAGATAAATCCGAGCACGCTGGCCGTCTATCTTCCGGGCAACCTCAACATCGCAGGCTCATATTCGCAAAACGGCACCGTGGTTATCGATGGCAGCCGAAACCTCCAAAACATAGGGGCCATCAATGCGATCGGCACCATCACAAGCACGGCCGGCGGGATTTCGGTGTCCGGCGGCATCACGGCAGGGCTGGGCGGCGGTTCGTCCGGCAAGGCGGTGTGCATCAACGCGAGTAACCAACTCTACAAAGCGTCAGCCACTACTTGTCCGTAAGGGCCAAACCACAACGAAGGAGAAGCAATGCAAGACCTACAGAGTCGATCTTACAGCAGCATCAATAAGGCACTGGCGGCGGAATGCTCCTGACCTGGGAAACATCGCCGCTGATGCAATCGATGGCGCGTGCTTTCGTCGCTATTGAGCGCAGAACGGCAACCGGAAACCCGCCGTCGCGCGGCTTCCCGCCTGCGGTCGGGCTCGCCATGTCAGCGTGCGAGTCCGGCTGGTGGGCCAGCGTGACCGGCGCCAATAATTACTTCGGCATCACCCGGCCGCCGGCCTTCCCAGGTGACCCGCAAAGCGCCTGGTGCAAGACAACCGAGTACTCGACACCGACCGGACTGACTCGATTCCGCGACGACGAGCGGGCGACGGCCGTACTCGTTGACCCGGCAAAGGGCGAGTACACCATGTATCGCTGGTTCGCGGTCTACCCATCTTTGGATGCAGCCGTCGAAGCCTACGTCGATCTGCTGATTGATTCGATGCGCTATCACCCTGCGTGGTTGGCATATCAGAAGGACGGCGACGCGGACAAGTTTCTCCAAGCTGTCTGTGCGGCGGGCTACGCTACGGGACCTGCGTTCAAAGTGGAACTTGCAATCGCGCACCAGCAAGACATCCAGCACGCTGCAGAAATGGCGCGCGCTGAAGCAGCGCAGAATAATCCCAGTTAGCGACCTCCCTAACAATGACGAAAGCTCATGTTGTGATATTTCGCCTTATTAAATGCACTAATCACGTCGTAAATCCTGCTTCACAGCGGCGCGAGTCCCAAATACTATCGCAGAATTGGACTCCAATGTACTATTTATGACAAATAATAATGGCAGCCGTTGCATTGAGTTGCAAGCCAACTGGTCACAATTCGATTTGACCGTAGAACATAATTCAGTTTATTGTTGGTTGTACTCCAAACCGAATCGCGACGAAATCGCGGCTCCAAACAGGTTAACGCAGCGGACAACCGATAGAATTTCGGTAGCAAATCCAAACACTCTCAAGCGCATGCGCGGCCATCGGCCGGATGCCTGACCTGTGTTCCGCAGCGAACCGAAAAATACACCAGGACGAGCAAAGGGACATGGCGAAGCTGTACACGAGAACTGCGCCTAAAAGCGGAGACCGCAAGGAAAGGCAACGGCACAACGGCGTGCCGCAGTTGGCAGCGGAGATCGCGGGGGTTTCGGTATGGATGGCTTACAAAGTCATGTACGGCCAAGCGCAGTCGCGGAAGGTTAATAGGGCGCTGGCGATCGCCAAACAGCGACTCGGCCAGGGGCAGGCTGCATGAGCACATCGGTCGAAGTCGTGTCCGGAAGCATTCTGGTGCGGCCATCATTTGCGGACTTGCTGGTGTGTCAACGGCTAGGCGGGCGGTGGAGTGGCGCCAGTCACGCCTGGTTGTTTCCCGCCACATCGGAGAGCGCGTACATGCTTCAGAACAGATTGCACGCGATCCAGACAACGCCTGAATTCGATGCATTGGTTTCGTGCCTACCAGAATTATCGGCCGTAACGGTCGACGCGACCGAGGCCACGGTCGCCAGTCCGGAAACCGCTTTGTTGCTCTTGGCGGAAGCATCGGTCGCGGTGACTGCGCCTGAAGTGCAACTTCCAGAGGGGTTGCTCACGCACCCGTGGCGGCATCAGGTGGCCGCATTTAAATTCTGCCTGGATAAATTCGCCGCCGGATTCCGCGGCATTCTGCTGGCAATGGGGATGGGCACGGGCAAAAGTCTTTTGGCCTGGATGCTCATTCTGGCCCTGGCCGCGCGGCGCGTCTTGATAGTTTGCCCGCTACGCGTCGTGCCCGTATGGATTACGCAATGTGAACGGCACGTCGGAATCCCGGTCGTGATCATTGCGCTCGACGAGGATGTTGGCTCCGTAGCGGAAAAGCGGGAACTGGCAGCCGAGAAGCTACGCCTTGCGGAATCACGCGGCGTGCCTTTCATATGCGTCATTAATTATGATTCCGTCTGGCGTGATCCGTTCGCCGCTTGGGCTGAGAGGATACGGTGGGACCTCGTCATCCCGGACGAAATTCATCGCCTGAAGGGTCACCACACAAAAACCTCTCTCGCATTCAAGCGCCTTCGGCGGATGGCCACCTACCGCATCGGCCTGAGTGGCACACCCATCCCGCATAATCTGCTTGATATCTTTGGGCCGTTCCGCTTTCTCGATAGCACGATCTTTGGGCCCGCGTTCAGTCCATTCCGGCAGAGATTCGCGGTGATGGGTGGCTACCAGAATAAACAGATCGTCGGCTTTCAGCGGCAAGATGAATTGCAGCAATTGATGAGCCGCATCACGTTCCGTGTTGGGAAAGAAGTTCTCGACTTGCCGCCAGAAACCAGCGTTGTTTACTACTGCGAGCTCACCGGCGAGGCGGCGCGGATCTATCGCGATCTCGACAAGCACTTCGTGGCTGGCGTCCGCGAGGGAACCATCACTGCGCAGAACGCAATGGTCAAGGTCCTGCGCTTGGTGCAGGTGACCGGCGGGTGCGCGCCAACCGACGATGGCGTCGAAGTGCGGATCGACAGTGCGAAGCTCCGTCTGCTGGCCGACACCCTTGAGGACATCGGCAACGAGGAGCCGGTTGCCGCCTTTTGCTGGTTTCGAGCGGACATGGATGGCGTGCATGAGACGTGCGAAAAGCTGGGCCTGCGAAGCCTGGAGTTGTCTGGCCGGCGCGATCAACTCAAGCGCTGGCAGGAAGGCGAGGCCCAGGTGCTCGCGGTGCAGATTCAGGCGGGTGGCGAAGGCGTGGATCTTACGCGGGCTCGTTACGCGATTTTCTATTCGGTGGGTTATCAGCTTGCGAAATACGAGCAGGCGAAGGCCCGGATTCATCGGCCCGGCCAAACCAGGCCGGTTCAGCACATTCACTTGGTTGCGAGGAACACGGTGGATGTGAAGATCATGCTCGCCATGGAAAGGCGCGCGCAAATCATCGAAACGATCCTCGCGGAAATCAAGAACTAACCAGCAAATAGTAACGGAGAACGGAGAAACGGCCATGAACATGGAACCGCTTAGGGAATTTGTATCCCTGGAAGCGCGAAAGAAGGACTTAGATGCCGAACTGAAGGCCCTCAAGCAGAGGCTCGATGAACTGGAAGAGATCATCATCCCCATGTTTGTCGACGCTGGAGTACCGTCGATGACCGTCGCGGTCGATGGCGCGAAGCGCACACTCGCGATCTACCAAGATGTCTACGCCAGTCCAATGAATGATCGCGGTGAAGTGATCGACGCTCTGAAGCAATCGGAACTGGCCCAGTATGTCGCGGAGAATTACAACGCCAACTCGCTCACTTCGCTAGTGCGTGAGACCTGGAAGGAATTGGTCGACACCGCGGCCCGGGAGAAACGGATCGCGTCGGAAGAAGATCTTCGCGCCGCGCTCCCAGCACCACTGGGCGCTGCGTTGAAGGTGTCACTAGTCTACAAGCTCAGCAGCACGAGAAAAGCCTAAAGGAGAAACAAAAAGCATGTCGCAGGAAGTTACGAGAATTGCTCCGGCGCCGGCCGCTTTGACGGTGTCGGAAGACGAAGCGCGGGCGGTGCAGGCGGCGTTTGCCGTCAACATCGCATCGGGCAGTATCACGGAATTTGATCTGCCCCGCATCAAACCGGTGAAGGGCGAGGCGCTCTGGAAGATTCCGACGCTCGAAGGCCACATGACCGCGCAGTCGATCGAAGGCGTGATCGTCTTCGCGCGGGACACCCGGGCCTATTATCCCGGCAAGGAGATTAAGAACCAGCCGCCAGACTGCTCGTCGCTCGAGGGCATCACGGGATTGGCCAAGTCCGGCGTCGACTTGGGCGGCGAGTGCGCGAAGTGTCCGCAAGCGAAGTGGGATTCGGCTGCGGATGGCAGCGGCGCCCAGGGCTGCAAGCAATCGAAGCAGTTGTTCATGCTCCGGGGAAGCTCAATGTTTCTTGAAGTGGTCAGCTTGCCGCCGACCAGTCTGAAGACGGTGCGCCAGTTCTTTCTGAAGCTGGTTACGCAGGGCATCCAGTACCTTCAGTGCATCGTCCGGATCGACATGGTAGAGGCGAAGAACTCGCAACAGCAGGTTTACGGCAAGGCTGACATCAAATTTGTGCGGAAGCTGTCGGCTGAGGAGATCGCGCGAGCCGAGCAGTTCGGCACATTGGCGAAATCAATCGCGGAGCGCGTCGAGGTCACCCCCGCGGAATAGGAGCCGAAATGGACAAGCCCTCATACATAACCAAGAGCTTCACCATCACTGGCGTGGATGGGAATCACATAAAGGTGAGCGAGACCGCCGACCGGCAGGAAGTGGTGCTCAGCATTCAGCAGAACGACGAAGCCGGCCACAATGCAACCGTCCGTCTCAGCGGACCGCAATTCGATATGCTTTGCGAAACCAAGTACTCCCTGGAGGTCGCGCGCGCCACCAGCCCCTCGGAGGCCTCCGGGCAGTAGGCCCTGCGATGGGTCGGGTTTTCCGGCCCATCGTACTGACCGGGGATGGATATGGAAAAGACGGTTCTAAAGATCGACGCCATCCGGACCGACGGCGGCACACAACCGAGAGCGCTCATCGATTTTGGTGCGGTGAGCGATTACATGGATGCCATGGCCGATGGCGTCGAGTTTCCGCCTGTAGTCGTGTTCTATGACGGAAAAGAGTATTGGCTTGCCGATGGCTTCCATCGGGTCAAGGCAACGTACGGCGCCGAATTGGACGAAATCGCCTGCATTGTGCATCAGGGAACGCGGGAGGATGCGCAGTGGTACAGCTTCAGTGCCAATAAAGCCAACGGGCTGCGGCGCACTAACGAAGATATCAAGCGTGCGGTTGAATCGGCACTCAGGCACCCAAAGGCGGCAAGGTTGAGCGACACCAAAATCTCGCAACATGTCGGTTGCGGTCATTCATGGGTCAGTGAAATTCGAAACCGTATCTTTCCGGAGCGGAAAGATAAGCGCCGCACCGTTACTCGCAACGGTAAAACCTATGAGCTAGATACGACAAAGATTGGCCAGAGCCGGAAAGGCGTAACGCAGCCCGCATCGGCAAACGCGGAGTCCCAGGCTGCACCACCACAGTCCGGCCTCGCGATTGAAATCTCGGATTGGATCACGCGCATTCACCGCGCGTGTACTGAAATCGCGGGTTGCTCATTGACCGCGAAGAATCTGGCGAGTGGCATTCGCAGCAGTAATAGCAATGGGCAACTGAAAAAGCAACTGGAGAAAACACGTGAGTTCATCACCGCAGTCCTCGCCGAGGCAGACATCGATTGATCTGTCTCCGGCAGCCGCCACGCTTGGCGGTAGCACCACCGATAACTTCGCATCGCTGCTGAAAGCTGCGCAGCCGACACGACTTCGCATGCTGGTATCGCCGGCCACGGCGAAATACTGGCTCGAAACAACTAATGTCAAAAACCGCCCACTTTCGGAAATGCATTGGATGAAGATCTGGCTCGATATCGTCGAGGGACGGTGGAAATACAACGGTGAACCCATCGGTTTCGGAACCAACGGTACGCTGCTGAACGGCCAGCATCGGCTGCGGGCGTGCGCCGAGAGCAACCTTGCGATTGATACGGACGTGATCTTCGGCCTCGACCCTGAGGCCATGGAAACCATCGACATTGGCAAGGTCCGGACCGCAGCAAATATCGCCCATTTGGAAGGCATCGAGAACGCGAGTGCCGCTTGTGCGGCCGCCGTTCTCATTCTGTTGCATGAGAACGGCGGTATCCAGCAATTCGGCAATGGCCGAATTGTGAGTAAAACAAAAGTCAACGAGCGGCTCCGTAGCGATCCCAGGATTTCGGAGGTTGCCGGACATGCCTCACACCTGGGTCGCGGCCTCGCGTCTCCGCGCGTGATGACTTTTTGCTACTACATTTTCAGCCCACAAAGCCCCGAACTGGCCGAACGTTTTTTTGACCAATTGGATAGCGGTACTGGTCTGAATGAGCATAATCCTGTCTACCTCTTGCGCGAGCGCCTGCGTACCAACAGTGCAAGCAAGGCCAAACTGCCGTTGGCAGAAATCATCGCACTCTTCTTCAAAGCGTGGGGCGCATACCGGAATGGCAAGTCTGTGAAATGCCTCCGGTGGAGCAACAGCGGCCGCACTCCCGAGAAGTTCCCGGAGATCTGATTACAGCCATGACACAAGAGTACGAACAGAAGCTCGTCCGCGCGTGCCTGGCTGTGCTCACGCGTCGTACCGGCATGGGCCTTGTGGTTGCGTACGAGGACATTGAGCGCGAGATGACCAACGATGTGAGGCTCGATCTCGCCTGCGATGTTGACGCGAAATGCGTGCGGATCACCGTGCCGGAGGTGCGCCCGTGAGGTACCAGGCGATATTGGAGAGCGCGGTGGTCGGCCGGATCGTGGCCGCTCTCAAGAAGCGCCCCGGCGTCGTCGTCCGGAAGCGCCACGGCACAGTCATGGGGATGGCCGGCGATCCGGATCTGTATGGCACGATCAACGGCCGCCATTTCGAGATCGAGGTAAAGCGCCCCAACGATCCGGCATCGCAGTTGACTAAGCTCCAGACGGAGCGGCTTCTAGAGTGGAAGACGGGCGGCGCCATTACTGGCGTCGCGCGATCTGCTCAGGAGGCGCTCATAATCTTGGGCTTGACACGACCGGAGCCACCGGTGTGGCTCTGCACCGGTTGCCGCGAGTACCGATGGCAGGGTGACGAATCGCCCGCGCGTTGCTGTGCTTGCGGGCACATCCACTTCGAGTTGGAGGCGTCATGCCCGAAGTGACGCTTGTCCCACCAGTGAAGCGCAAAACGGTTCACGTGTTCAGTGCGAGCGAGTTTGCCCTCGCACTCAGCGTCTGCCGGTATTTGAAGCACCACGGCGTCGATGCCCTGCTCGTGACAAAGCACGCCATTCAAATCCATCCCGATCACGAACAGAGGGCCGCCGGCGTGCTCCCGGAATATCGGTGGGGCTGGGACCGCAAGCAGGAGGTCCAAGGGGCGCTGTGAGCGCGTTGGTCTACGGGCGTGAAGCATTGCGACGGCTGCGCGAGCAGCAGGCAAAGCCTGCACTCGATCCGGAGAGCGCGCTTTTTGTGCTGGATCAGGCATCCCCAGACGCACCGATGGACGACGCCACCCTCACTGTCTGGAACGGCGAGCGATTCGTTGCTTATGAGAAGTGGCTGGCCAACCAGCCCCTTGTAACCGAAGAGCAGCCCGAGCGCAGCATTTCCGTAATTCCGGCCGATGCGACCTGCATTGTTGGTGATTGCAGCCGCACTCGAGTTTGGCTCGTGAAAAATGGACAGCGCTGGACGATATTCGCAAACTCGGGTTTCGGTGGCCGGCGGCGGGACTTCAATTCGCCAACCATGGAGTCCGTGATCCGAACGGCAGAGCAATGGTACGGTGCGCCGGAGGCGGGCTGGCGAGTGGAAAAGAGAAGCGATGCAAAAGGAGCAACGACAAACGAAACCGCGGATTTATCTTCGCAAGATTCAGCCGATCAAGAAGGGGCTTGCCAAGGGCATGACGATCTGGATTTGGATGGGCGTTAATCCAACGGGGCAGGATTGGAATCTGGGGAGCGTTCGCCTCTTGACCCTCGAAGAAGCGATCCGGCAATATGCGCGGAAGATGCGGCGTATCAAGAGGCCGAAGTAATGGCGGTGCAATACTTTCGTACCTATAGCGGAAAGCACGTCCATCCGCTCGCGCCCCAACCAGACGAAATTGATATCAAGGACGTCGCCCGGTCACTTTCGCGCCAGTGCCGGTTTCTCGGCCATCTGGACTGCCATTATTCAGTTGCTCAACATTCGGTGCTGGTAAGCGAGTTGGTTCCAGCGCCGGATGCGTTGTGGGGCCTGCTCCACGATGCCAGCGAAGCCTACCTCTGTGACCTCCCCTCCCCCATCAAGCGCGATCCGGAGATGATCGTTTACCGGATCGCTGAGCACCGGCTCATGACGTGCATCGCGCGCAAGTTCGGCTTGCAGCACCAAATGCCCGACTCGGTGATCGTAGCTGACAAAATCGCGCTGGCGACGGAGTTCCGCGACTTGACTACTGTAGATGATCCCTATTGGATTCGCGCAGAATGCGGTGTCAGTCCGATGGCGGATAAGATCCTGCCGTTTCCCCCAACGCTTGCCGAGAAACGGTTTCTGCGCCGCTTTTGGGAACTGACGAGATGACTTCGCTCGAATTCCTGAACGACATATGGCGGTACAAGCCCGAGGAACAGTTCATCCTTATCTGGACGCAGCCCGACAAAAGGTCGCGATGGTTCTCGAGCGTCGAGGCCGCGGCGGAATACGTTGGCAGCGTCAACGGCAGCCGGGACGTATACGTCGGCGTCGGTTTGTCGGGCAAGGATCATGGGCCCGCGCGCCGTTGTACCTCCGACGAAATTACGTCGATCGCCGGCATTGGCGCTGACTTCGATCTGCTCTCCGACGCCCACAAAGGGAAGCCGCTGCCACAGACCATCGAACAGGCGTTGTCAATCTTGCCGTCAATAATGCAGCCGACGCTCATTATCCTGACCGGGAACGGATTACAGTGCTGGTGGCTGCTGAAGGAGCCGTATGTCTTCGAAAACGTGGAAGACCGCAAGAGCGTAGCCCACCTGGTGACGCGCTGGCACACGCTTCTCCGGTTGAACGCGGCGGCCCGCGGGTGGGTATACGACCGGCTTTCAGACTTGGCGCGCGTTCTGCGTGTTCCAGGTACGCGGAATCATAAGGATCCAGCGCATCCAAAGGACGTGAAGCTCCACAGCAGGACGGATGTCTTTTATAACCTCTCAGATTTCGAGGACTTCCTCGACGCGGCTGGCATCCCCGACCCGGAAGCCGAGGAGCGTGCGGCTCGCGAGTGGAAAGAGCGGTTCGCGGACAAACCCCTGGTAATCAACCCAGACGTATGCGTCCCTCAGGAACTGTTGGACACGTGGATGGACCCATCGAAAGTCGATCCGCAGATCGCGCTGAAGTTCCGGAACACATGGCAGCACCAGCGTCACGATCTGAAGGACCAGAGCGGCTCCGGTTACGACATGGCGCTCGCGGATTTCGGTGTCGACGCCGGTCTGTCGGAACAGCAGATCGTGGATCTGATTATCCACCACAGACGGCACCACAATACTCGGCCGCGCACCACCCTCGATTACTACCAGAGGACCATCGTCAAGGCCGAACAAAGGTCGGATTGGCGGGACGAACGTTCCGGCGTACCTGGTGCTGCTGGCCCACCGCCCACGACCGGCCCCGTTGCGCCACAGGGCGCGCCCGTTGCGTCGGAGGAAGAGGGTGCGAGTGAAACGACGAGCCCGCCGCCTGCCGCCAGTGCCGACGCCAATTTACGCAAAAAGGTGCAACTGTGCGAGCGGATTTCAATCCTGCTGACCGTCTCGGTGGTGCGCCTGGTGAAGATCACCGGTAAAGAACCTCAGTACCGGATGGAACTCGCCGGCGGCCAGAAGATCGAGTTTGCGACCGTGCGAAAGTTGCTGACATACGACTCTGTTTATGACGCCATCGCGGCCACGGTTGATAAATGCATCCCGAAGATCAAACCGAAACTGTGGGACGCACTCAAACAGGTCCTACTGGACGCCTGCATCGTCGAGGAAGGCACGGAGGAGATGGAGTGGGAAGGTGCGGCCAGGATGTACCTTCAACACTATCTCGCGGAAACGGGATTCATCCCGTGCATCGAAGGCCAGAGGATTCAGGACCAGAGAAGACCGATGGTCATCGACGGCGCTATCACTGTGTGCGCGTCGGACCTCCAGACGTACGTGAACAAGACAAGCTTCCAGGCACTCTCCGTTAAGGCGGTCGCGGGGATGTTGTCGGCGTTGGGCGCGAAAAGCATCCGCGTGCGTGGGCCGAAGTTCAAGGATCAGTCCCGCTGGGTACTCCCGTTGTCTGAATTCGAACCAGACGAGTATCGCCCGAGTGAAGGAGGCAGCGATGTCTGTATCCAATGAGCAGCGTGCAACGGGCAGTGTCGAGGAAATCGGCCGGCGTGATCACGAAGTCACGTCGGAGTATCGGATCTACGGACCTCCTGGAACCGGCAAGACCACTCATCTGACCCGCCAGATCCAGCACGCAGTGGAACGGTACGGCGCTGACTCCGTTCTCGTCACATCCTTCTCGCGTACAGCGGCCGCCGAACTGGCCGGCCGTGATCTGCCGGTTTCTCCGGATCGCGTGGGCACGCTCCATTCCCACTGCTGGCACGCACTCGGCGGTCCGGAGATCGCCGAGGCGAACGTGGACGACTGGAACCGCGACAACCCGTCGCTGGCTATCACGCCGGCTAGAAAGAACGCAAAGCTCGAGGGTGAGCAGGTGGGCGAGGACGACGACACGGAGAAATCGGGTGATGAACTCCTGCAGCGGTTGAGCCGGTTTCGCGGACTGCTGTTGCCGCAGAACGTCTGGCCAACCACCCTCATCCAATTCGACAGGCTCTGGTCACAGTACAAGAAGGAGAACGGGCTGCTCGATTTCACGGATCTGATTGAAACGAGTCTCCACGAGATTGCATTGGCGCCGAAGAACCCGTCCGTCATATTCGCGGATGAGGCGCAGGACCTCAACCGGATGCAGTTGTCGCTGGTTCGGAAGTGGGGCGAGCGCGCAAGCTATTTCATTGTCGCTGGTGACGACGACCAGACCATCTACTCGTTCACCGGCGCCGCGCCGGAGGCGTTCCTCGATCCTGATATTCCGGATGACCACAAGATCGTTCTTAAGCAGAGTTATCGCGTGCCTCGAGCCGTGCACCAGTTCGCCGAATCCCTGATCCACCAGGTCACGCGCCGGCAGGAGAAAGAATATCTGCCGCGACCAGAGGATGGCGCACTCGACAGGCTGACGCGCGACGGCTACCTGCGAACCGAATACGCGATCCTCAAAACCGCAGCGGAGCACGTCGAGCAGGGCAAGACCGTCATGTTTCTGGCCTCCTGCTCGTACATGCTTCGGTCGTTGATCGCGGTCCTGCGGAAGCATGGCATCCCGTTCCACAATCCGTATCGCAAAAGCAACGGATTCTGGAATCCACTTCGGATTGGAAAGCGTGCATCGACGGCCAGCCGAGTCCTTTCTTTGCTCGTCGGCCATCCGGAATATGGACAGGAGCACCGCCCATGGACAAATGGCGATCTGGCGCTATGGGCTGAAGCGCTCCAGGCCAAAGGCATTCTGCGCCATGGCGTGAAGGCGAAGCTCAAGGCCGCGGACATGACGAAGCCAGCCACGCTGGAACGTCTCGACGAGATCTTCGAACCCCCGGCGCTCGAATCGTTGATGACGGCGTGGGAGGGGAGCTGCCGCGATCTCGTGGAGTGGTGGCGCACGCGCGTCACTCCGGACTTATCGGAACGTGTGAAGTATCCCAGCGACATCGCCGTGATGCGCGGGCCACACGCGCTACTTGAAACGCCGCAGGTAATCATCGGCACGATCCACTCCGTCAAGGGCGGCCAGGCTGACTGTGTCTACTTGTTTCCCGACCTCAGCCAGGCGGGCGACGCGCAGTACGCGCGAGGAGGCGCATCTCGCGATTCAGTGATCCGGCAGTTCTACGTCGGGGCAACGCGCGCCCGCGAAAAGCTCTACCTCTGCGGACGCGAGAGCAGCATGGCAATTTCCATATAAGTCGAAAGAGTTCATTCTTTATGTCTGACGAAAAATATAACCGACCCACCAGCAGACTGTCAGTTGCGGAGGTTGCACGCCGGCTTGATATCGGGCGCCTGGCCGTTTACACGATGCTGGAGCAGGGCCTCCTGCCTGGTCTCCGCGTGGGACGGCGATGGATCATCACGCGGCGCGCGTATGAGGAATGGGAACGGAGTTGCGGCACGCGACCGATTCTCAATTCCCTGGACTTCACGCACACACAGAGTTAGGGTGCAGACGGGATGTCAGTTCACAAACGCAAAGAATACCGATCAGGAAATATCTGGTATTACGCATTTAATGCTGCAGGGGCCACGCGGGAAAACCGCCGCCGGATTAAAGGGTCCGGCTTCGCAACGAAGAAGGAAGCACAGGAAGCGGAAAGCGCGCGTCGCGTCGAGGAACAAAAGAAATATGAAATGGCCAAAGCCGGCGCCGGAGTTACCGCAGAGGTGCCAAAGACGCTGGCCATGCTGCTGCAGGAATTCATTCACCAGCACGCGGAACAGAAACTGGCACCCAAGACAGTCGAGCGGTACCGTGAACAAGCCGCGTGCGTCGCGCCGGAACTGCTCGCGATGCTACTGGGCGAAATCACGCCACTCCACCTCAGCCGTGAGTGGCAACGACTCCTGAAGTCTGGCGGCCATCATCGGAGCACGAAAAAACCACGGCCACTCAGTCCGAAGACGGTCCGGAGCATTGCTGGCGTAGTTTCGTCTGCCTTTGGTCGGGCAATCCGATGGGGACTGGTCACCACGAACCCGGTAACCAATAGTGAGCCGCCGATACCAAAGAAGCGCCTCAACTTGGCACTTCTTCCATCTGAGCAGAAAGTCCTGATTGAGTCGGCAACGGGACCATGGTGCCTACCGACATTTCTTGATATGTCGGCAGCGACCGGTGCACGCCGCGGCGAGGTCCTGGCTTTGCGCTGGTCCGACATTCAGTTCGGCTATGCCAGAATCGAACGGTCCCTCACACAGACCGACGAGGGCCTGGAGTTTAAAGGCACCAAAAATGAGCGGCCGCGCCTTATCGAATTGCCACCGTCCGCCCTGGCGCGTCTTGAGGAGCATCGGAAGCGGCAGGAAGAATTCCGGCGGCAAATCGGTTCCGACTACGAGGCCGACCTCGATCTGATATTCGCGAATCCCGATGGCACGCCGCTGAAGCCAGATTCGGTTTCAGCGTCTGTCTCCCTTCTCTGCCGGCGCCTGGGCCTGCCCAAGGGTGCCAGCCTGCATACGCTGCGCCACAGCCACGCCTCGGTCCTGCTGGCGAACGGCGTGGACTTGCCGACTGTGTCCGCGCGCCTGGGCCATTCATCCATCCGCGTGACGGCGGACGTCTACTCCCACGCCCTCCGCGGCCGTGATCGCGAAGCCGCCTGCCGCTGGGATGAGTTGATGGGCCGTACGTCGTCGCAGAATCGGCCCAAACCCGGAAACTAGATTTCTAAGCCTAGTTCGAGGAGACAGAAGCGGGACAGTTGCAGCCCTTTGGTCAACTTACCGTGAGAATGGCGCACTTAGAATTGCCTGAAGAGGAATTGTGCCCGAAAGAACGAGCGCCTGAGCGGCTACGTTCGCGGCCTTTGCCAAGGCTGTAAGGCTCGCACCGTTGGCTCTTGTTCTCGAATTGAGCGAATCGGCCGACAGGTAACCCACTGGCTGTCCTGCGACGAGCATTCCGGCCAGGCACCATGGCAGCTCTTTCGGCTTGCCCAAACGTTCCCAGTCCGGGTCTTCCCCGGTCTCGGTTGGAACGACTTCGAATGGTTGCACGTTCCCTGCTTTCATCTGCTCGAGCAGTTGGTTCGCGTAGGGATTCGTCAGTGAGATAACCGTCGTAACAAATTTGCCTGGGACATCCTCTCCAAAAGAATCTGCACACTGGAACTCCTGCGAACCCTCCCGCCAGATGAAGAATCGCGCGCGATCGAAGAATGACAATGTGATGCCTCGCAGGATTGTCCTCATCACAGGGCCTAGTTCAAAATGGATCGCCTGCATTTGTAGTTGAGCCCTTTGAATGTGCTCGTCGAGCAAGCCTTGCCGACTCTCCGTGTCGGCGATCCCGATGGTCGTGACCGCCAAGTCCGCATATGGCCGCAGCGCATATCGATCGTCAGGTCGGGGCGTTCGGCCCGATTTGCTCCAAACTACCATAGCACCGACGGCGGTCGAACCGAATAACAGGGGCACACCCACCAATGGGCCTTCAATTTCGAACAGCTTCAAGCCGTCCTTGTTCACTGACGGGTCATTCCATGGATCTGCCGAAAAACGAGGCTGCTTTTCCATAAACACAATACTGGCGAACGAAGTCTGGCCGAACCCGAAAATGAATTTTCGCGCCTCTACTCGCGGCGGGTTTGTCGCTGCACAGCGCAAGACGCCGAATTTGTGGTCCGCCATGAAGATGATGCCCTCGTCGAGGTTCAGGTGCTGCCGAACGCTTGCAAGAATCCCATACAAACCTTTCTCACCTGGCATCGCCCGTTCCGACATTCGGCCAAAGACTTGTGCAATCTCGTCTCTACTCTCCATCACTCGCGCAGCGGGAGCCGCATAGCGAGCTAAGTATTCCATGGCGCGAACCTCGGAGGAATCGAAGGCAGTCAGGCGGGCGGCTTCCGCATTGATCACGCCGATCGCACCAACGCTTGGACCCTCGGGCCGGAATAGGGGAACCGACAATTGACTTAAAGTGGCAGATCTGCCCGGATAATAATCTGCCCGAAGACGAACGTCCGGTACGTTCTCTGTCGTCGCGTGTCTAAGCACCGTGTGGGCGATGCTCGGCTCGGGAAGAACCTGCCCCACCCGCAGCGAATTGCCATCTTCGGGATGCACCGCCATCAGGATCATCTGGCCACGCTCGCTGTCTTTCCAGAAAACGTCTCCTGAATCGGCACAGGTTAACACGATCACGAGATTGAGGAGGGTCTGCAGAAAATCCGGCAGGCTCCGCGCCATCGGCAACGAGGCGAACAGCTTCTCGGGAACCTCGGCGATCCGAACCCGCGTCAGGACGTTGGCAATCGCTTGAGCTAGTTGTTCGCCCAACCATTGATCCGACCAATCGAAGAAAGTGGAATCCCGCGCTTCGCCCGACGCCCCTTTCCGGTTCTCCCATTTTAGCCAACCAATGACTTGGCTGCGGTCACGCATGGGCAGCATCATCAGCGAGGTGCAGCGACCGGAGGCTAGGTGGCCCAATGGCATTCCAGCCACCGCTGAATGCCGTCGCAAGGCCGACCCGTACAACCGCACCGGCTTACCGTGGAACGCAATGTAACCAGTCAGACCCTTTCTCGCCTCGTTATGAATTGGTAGCAACACGCCGCCTAGATTTATTCCCGTGTCGCTTGCCTGCGCGGCGAGGCGGAGCGCTGTCCCCTCTACCTCAAAGATCGCGCAGGACTCGACATCGAGAATTTGGTGTCCGCTCTTAGCTATGCTCGCCAACGTCGTCGGCCGATTCATCAGGAACACGCTTCCCGCCAGTTCGGTGATTACTTCGAGGAGCAACTTCATCTTCCGTTCCCCGATCAATGCCAGCGATATCCCTGGAGGCCATCCGATGGCGCTCCTGTTTTCCTGGGCTTGAACCGTCCGATATGCCGCCTCCGGTGTATAACCGGCGTTATAACATCGCAACAATGTTTGGACACGTTCCACCTCTGTCTCGGTGAATTGGCGACGTTGCTTGGAAGTCCCGCGCGCCGCATCACCCCTAAACCAATCTTTGTCAATCCAACCACGCAGGATGTCTCGGGTCAGACCTTCGCTTTTGAATTCGGTGAGAAGTTCTGGAATCGTCAAATGAAGCCTCTCCAAGGCTTGATGCGTGCCTGTCCCACAAGATTATACGTTAGATTGGCGCCCATCCGAAATCCAGGATAGGGCCTTGGGGAAGTAGCGCTCCTATCCCCAAATACTTCGCACCAATTTTAGACAGGAACTAAAGGATGCTCGGTTTCAGCCCTGATATGTTAGTTGTTACTATGTATATAGACCATAAAATTTTTCAATTACCCCCTAGACAATTGGGGTTGACTTCATATACGATCTAACTGAAGTTAGGCAATTTTGGTCAATAGCCTAATTTCTAAGGCTGCTTGCTGGTTTACAGACCAATAAGGGCCGAGGAGGATACGAGGCTTTGGCGAGTTTACCGACTCTCCGAGTGTTCGGGAACTGTCACCTGAAAGTAGATCGACTCAGTTTCCAAAGCAAGACTGATCGTCCACCACGTTTTGAACCGGCAAAGCCGCTTCGCTACAGTAGTTCCGCTACAATCCACGCGAACCTAACGTTCGCCGTGCCGCATTCGAATCGGCCTCCCGTTCCTGCCACGCGACACCAGATCTAAGCCTTTTTTGGCGCTGTGGTAGCGTGTGCTAACTAAAGATCGCTTTTTCTTTGGGCGCTTTCCGCATCTTTTGCGGATTCGCCTGGTAGAGGCTTCTTGGGCAAATATCCGGTAAACCAAGTGCGTTTCGGGAAGCACTGCATGCTCTTCCCCGAGACTCAAGGAGAGAATCTATGGCCATATTATCGTTAACTAGCTTTCCGGAGAAGACTGCTTCTGACCGGGTTCGCGAAATCTTTACCTATGTCACATTGCGATTGCGGAATGAGCAATTTCGGAGCCGGCCGTTTCTATTCAGCATCGGTCTTCATCTCCTTTTCGTTCTCCTGCTAGGGCTGATTTCAAGAACCCCATCCCACGATGACACGATCGCCTCACCGAGACGGCGAGTAGTCGTGCTAGTGGATCCGGTGCTAGCGGCTCTTCGACCCGTTCGTCCGCCGCAACCCCGGAACGTTCGGACCCAAGCGGTGAAATCTACCCCGCGACCGTTCAAAGCGCCCCCTTCTGAGCGTAAACTCGCGGCCGATCTCGCTGACTCACCGCCTCCGCCGCAAATCGCACCGCCAGCGGCGGAACCGATCCTACGCGGGATTCCCCAAGGCCTTTCTATGCTAGCGGCAACTGCTCCGAGCACTGTCGTGCTGGCCGCGCCGATCCTCGGTTCCAACGTGGCTGAACAGAACCACACCGATTTCCATCCCGTTTCGCACAGCCTTGAAGTATTCAGATTAGGAGGAGGCCGATCCGGCGTTAGCGACGGAGGACCTGAACGTGCGGACGGGGTAACACCGGTTCGAAACATCCTTCCGACGGTCGCGGATGCAGAGGTTGGCGAGGTCCGGCCCGCACCAAGTTTCCGTCCGGTTGACGTCCCTGCGATGCCTAGACCGGAATATACGGCGGAAGCTCGGGCCCTGAGAATTCAGGGGTTCGTGCTGGTGAGAGTCTTGTTTCGTGCAAGCGGTTCGATTGAAGTTCTCGACGTTCAGCACCCGCTGAGACATGGCCTGGATGAAGAGGCCGTTGCTACCGTCAAACTGCTCAAGTTCAAGCCAGCAACCCAGGATGGCAATCCAGTGGATAGCGTTGCCACTCTTAAGGTCGTATTCGAATTAGCAAACTAAGGGGCACAAAGGGACGATATGTCAGCAAGAAGACGAGTTGTTTCATCATTGGGGATCTTATTGATTCTGTCTCGGATGACAGCCGCGGGTCAGTCTCGGGATATTTCTGCGGCAGCCAAGGCGCAGATCATCGATAACATTGTCCAACGCGAGCGTCAGTTAATCGCTAAGCTTCAGCAGTGGCATCCACTGGCAGAAACCTACATTCAACTTGCGGAGGGAGTTAAGGGAAGCGGAAAGACCGTCACTCGCGATAGTTACTATCTGGGGAGAGTCAGTTTCGGCAGCGATGGCGTCAATTTCTCGGAGTTCTCCTTCTTTGAGGATCATGCGCGCCGGTCCGCGCCACGAGGCTCCGCTCGTCAATTGCCTTTTCTACCTCGCGGTTTTGTACAGACCGCTCTTCCGGACAATGCGGGCCTGGACCAACGCTACGAATGGGAATACCGCCAGAAGGAATTTCTCGGGCCTGTTCGTTGCTTTGTCTTCGATATCAAGCCGAAGCCGGAGGCCGGATACGGCCGCTTTATTGGACGCATCTGGGCAAACGAGGAGGACTACAGCATTGTGAGGTTCGATGGTAGCTACAGCGGACCGCGCAAGCGGAATCCGTACTTTCACTTTGACTCCTGGCGCGCTCGTATTCGTGTTGGGTTATGGTTGCCACGGAGTATCTACCTGGAAGAAGAGAGCCTGGAGGCAACGGTCGCTGGTAGTTCCATGTTTTCCGCCGTAGTCAATTTGTGGGGCTACCAGCCGGCGGACAAGTATAGCCTCAGTGAGTTTACAAGCATCCAGGTGGTTGAAGGGTCAGCAGTGTCAAGCGGTAGTTCCGCTCCGATTCACCCCAAGGAGCGATTCCAGTCAGATGGCGAGTCCAATCTGGTTGATCGCATGCAGAGGGCGGGCCTCCTGGCTCCTCCGGGCAAACTCGAAGGGGATCTGGAAGCCACCGTCAAAACAATCCTCGACGAGAATGGGATTCGTTTGGTACCAGTGAAGTGCCGTATCTTACTGACCACGCCTCTCAAGAGTTTCACCATTAACAACACCATCGTAATCTCGAAAGGCTTGATGGATAGTCTTGGTGATGACGGAAGTCTGATATTAATGCTGGCGCGAGAACTCGCGCATCTTCTTCTTGGACATTCCAGCACGGAGTACTCGTTCAACGACCGCACTCTGGTAGATGATCGAGAACTGATTCAAACACTCAATCTTCATCGCAATCCGCATGAGGTCGGCGAAGCGGACGAAAAGGCCATGGAACTCCTGTCTAAAGTCCAGCTCAATGCGAAGCTGCGGGGCGCCGCCCTGTTCGTGCAAGGGGTGGCAGGCTCCGCAGAACGGATGCCCCACCTATTCAAGCCGCTATTCGGAAACCGAGTACCCGGCAGCGACAGGATTATTCCCATGAGCCGTTTGCTCGACCTTGCCCCCACAATTGTCAACTTCGAGTTGGCACCAGCGGCCGTGTTGCCATTGGCGTCCCATATACGGGTGGATCCCTGGAGCGACTTCGTCACGCTCCTCACACCACCTGCTCGGCGGCAACTCAAGCCCAAGCGAATGGACTTTGAGATCATGCCTGTTCTCGAGGACACACCAACTGGCGACGACGGTGCAGCAGCTGACGCGGAGGTTGACAACGGATGGGTGTTAAAGCCCCGATCGAATCAGCCTGCTTGGGCAGCTCGAAAATGGGGCCGATAGTTCTTTGGAAGGAGATGACCGTGATGGGACACGAACAAAAAGATTTATGGGATAAAACAAAAATCTGTACTGAGATGGTAATTGCGATCGCTGCGCTCGCTTTCACCGTGACCTACAACATTAAACAGATCGATGTTGGCAAGGGCCAGCTTTCCGTGGCAAACCTGAATCTTGCCGTCGCCCGGGCTCAGACCGAGAACTTGTTGGTGCAGGTAACATGCAGCACTGATCCCAGGCTTCGTTCTATGGGCCTCTATCTTGCCGAAGCTTTGGATAAGCCCTTTGCTGTCAGGTTGGGACAAGTACTATCCTTGACGGACCCTAACGCCAGCGTCCGCACTGGTGCGGTAGCCATGCTCCGCACGTTATCGAGCAGCGGGCCGACGGAGGTTCGCTCCGCAGCACGCAGCGCGGTCGCAGACGTCGAGTTAATCGAAGAACTGCGGGGCAAGGGTCTGCTGCAGAAACTCCGTGATGCGGAAGGCTACTTATCGGGTCGCAATGAGTCCGGCAAAGACCAGGCTCTCAAGCTCTATCGCGACGTGCTCAGTCAGTTATCCGACCGAGCATCGAAGCACTTGGATACTTCATTACTCAACCAAGCGAAACAGGACATTCAAGCCCAGGACCGGGATGCCGCACTAAGTAAGTTCCAGTCCGTTTTTGCGGCTTTCCTCATTGCGGCGAATTGATATAAACCAACATCTATTAGGAGATTTGTATGACACGAAGATCGAGCTCAAACTTACAGCGCTACGGCGTGATTCTATGCGCCGCATCGCTATCTTTAACCATTGCGGAGGATAAAGGTGTTCCCACAATCACATGGCAGGAACCTCCCGCTTCCTCACCCGCCTCCAGTGTCAGTTGCCAGGCGGACGTGACAGGTTCCGCCATTATTGGCCCGGCCAATCACTTATGGGTTTTAGTCCATCGGATCGATTACGACAACGTGTGGGTACCACAATCGGAGGCCAGAATCGATCCTGTAACGCATAACTTCAAGGCACGCGTGCAATTTGGAGAACGTCGCGATGTTGGGCAGGACTTCGAGATTGCTCTGGTTACGGTGAGCAGTACCGGACACATCGCGCTACAGAATTATCGCAGAGAAGCCATGATTAGCGGCAATTGGAAACCAATCGATATGCCACAAACTACATCACCTCCGATCGTACGGAGAGTTGTTAAAACTGGCCACGACTGCAACTAATGGGGGCAAATTCGGCGGGTTTCGCCTGGTGCGCAACACCTGCATTGCACCAGGCGAAACTTTCAAGTAAGGAATTTTGCGAGCAGATTTCAAGCGCTGTTGGACAAAGCTGAATCAGCGCACAGCCAAAGTGGGAAGTCATGGAAGCGTCAAAGGGCAGAAGGATTCTTTCTGGAGAGAACAGAACATTCCACCCCTGGATTTTGCGACTTGGCCAAGACATTAGCTCATCTTGGTGGCTTAACTTGTCGAGATTTCCTGTTGAGCGTTGCGCGTGGCACCGGATGGCACCCGATGGCCCGTAAGTCTATGAAAACATGGTAGCGCTAACGGGAATCGAACCCGTATTTTCCGCCTTCTAGTGTTTCCTGCAAGTTGCAGAAATCGCAAACTCAAGGTTCACCGCATTCGCAGGAATCTCAGGCCCTTTGTACAAAACGTGTACACGGATTGGCCAAGGGTGAACCGTGCTCCGAACGACTTGCCTCGCTCGCCTATCCGACATCTGTGGGTGCGTAGTCTTCAACGTATTCCTCATCGTTGCAGCCGTAGTAGGTGACTTTTCGCGCCTCGAAATCAACATCGTATCGCACGACGCCGGCTTTCCATGAAGCGGTAGGAATGCCGGGAAGGTGCTTCCCCTGGCCTCGTCAATTCACAAAGCCCTGATCAGTCGTTCGCGGTCAAAGGTACCTGCCCCGGCACCTACTCGAAATCAAGTCACGCTATGGAATCGAAACCGTTGCAATTCGCCTGGCAATCGCCCGTCGCAGAAATGAGCTTGATGATCCATTTTGAATTCGCCTCCTACGTTTTCGCGCGATCGCCTATTTTCGCTGCCGTTCGCGAGACCAGGTGAAACGGAGGGTGGGCCGCCCCTCACGGGGCGACCCTTGTCGTTCAACACCCACACTTCGGCGCCTGCGAACGTTTGCGGTTGAGTTCCGCCTCAACGGTTTCAAGCGACGCCAGGGCGAAAGCCCGCTCGGTGTTGGTGCGCATGAGGTCGGCCATCAGCTTCGCGAATTTCGATTCCAGCGCCCCTTCGCAGAGCACTTCCGCTTCCCGGTGGGTGATGATTTCAGTAGCCATTTTGTTTTCTCCTTACGATCCGTGGGCCGCGACCACCGCGGCCTTGATGGCGCAACCAGGGCAGCGCGTATCGGCTGACTGCACGCGATGCAACCAAGTGGAGGAGCCCCAGGGCTTACGGTCGCCAAAGACGAACCGCTGCTAGGATCCAAAATCAAAGGCCGAGGTGGTTGCAGGACCGCAAGGGATGGAAAAACCGCGCTGTCAAATTGATCACCTAACGCGGAAAACCTCCCTGCAAGTGGTGCTAGTGCTTAATCGCAATAATACATTTCTGTATTAGAATGTTTGGTAGATGCCCAGACATGCGCCTGTGTTGGAGTGCTCTGCCGAAGACAAGGCAACGTTGATTGCGATCACTATGAGCCGGGCTGAGGAGGCGCGCTTGGTGGAGCGCGCCCGAATCATCTTATCCCGTCTTGACGGAAAAGAGATTCAGCAGGTGGCACGGGAACTGAGAGTCTCCATCCCCACCGTTACCAAGTGGTCCAAGCGATTCGCTTTTTGGGGCGTGAGGGGACTGGGCGACGAACCGCGACCGGGCAAGCCGGTGACATACGACGCCGCATTTCGGAACCGCGTCCTTGCACTACTTGAACAACCGCCGCCTCCGGGCATGTCCCATTGGGATGGACCCGCGGTAGCAGAGACGCTCGGATCTAGCGTCTATGCAGTCTGGCGTATACTGCGCCGCGAAGGCATCCACCTGCAACGACACCGCAGTTGGTGTGTAAGCACGGATAAGGAGTTTGCGCCCAAAGCTGCTGAGGTGGTGGGACTCTACCTGAACCCACCGTTGAATGCGGTAGTGCTGAGCATGGACGAGAAACCCAGTATGCAGGCCACGGAGCGGACGGCCGGTTACGTCGAGACCGACAGCGGCGCTGTGGTCCGCGGGCTGAAGAGTACCTACAAACGGCACGGCACGCTGAATTTGTTCGCGGCCCTGGATGTCGCCACCGGACAGGTCAAGACAAAGTTCACGGAAGCCAAGAAACGGGTAGATTTCCAGAGCTTTCTGGAAGGCGTAATTGCAGAACAGCCGACAGATAAAGAGATCCACGTGATCCTGGACAATTACTCGCCGCACAAGAAGAACGGCGACTGGCTCGCGAAGTACGATGGCCGCGTGCACTTTCATTTCACACCGACTTCGGCAAGTTGGCTAAATCAGATTGAAATCGTCTTCAGTCTACTGCAACGGAAGACTCTCAACGGAGCCAGTTTCAAGAGCAAAGACCAGCTGCGCGAAGCGATCGAAGCCTTTATTCGCAAACACAATGAACGTGCCAAGCCGTTTCGCTGGCGCAAGCGTGATGTGAAGGGCACCCAGCTCCGAAATACACTTGTCAACTTATGCAATTAAGCACTAGAATCCGCGTCAATACCATTATGTACGGCCGAGGAGGCAACCCCGATGCCACCTGACGAAACTTTGGTGAACCGGGTGCGGGCGGCGATAGGAGAAGGCCGCCATGTCGAGGAAAAGAAAATGTTCGGCGGCCTCGCCTTCATGGTTGAAGGCAAGATGTGCGTCACCGTAGGCAATGCGCGGATTATGTGCCGCATCGACCCCGCCATCCATGACGCAGCGCTGGAACGCGAGGGATGCACAACTGTCGTTATGAAAGGCCGCGATTATCGGGGATATGTCCACGTTGCCGCCGACGCGGTAAAGACAAAGCGTGAACTCGATTATTGGGTCAGACTGGCGCTCGAATTCAACAGCCGGGCAAAGCCCTCGACGAAGAGACGGTGATAGACACTCGGAAGCCCTATGTCGCGTCGTGGAAAATAATCCCAACCGTGTAGCGCATGACGCCTTCACAGTTCGAAAATCTCGTCGCCAATCGACTTGACGAAATGGGATACGACGTCGCCCTGACCGGGGACACCAATAGGAGCGACGGAGGCATCGATTTAATCGCCACGCCGAAGATACGGACAGTCGGATCATTCGTGCTCGCGGCGCATGTTAAACATCATCGGGACCAACGCTACAGGACGGGAAGCGATGCTGTGCAAAAGCTTTTGGCCTGGAAAGACTCTCCATTCCGCATGGGGCTGCTAGTCACAAATACGCCGTTTACGCGTCAGGCCGTCTGGCTTGCGAATCAGGAAAGAAATCGCAATGTTCTCCGGCTGCGTGACATTGAGGATCTGCGCCGCTGGCTGGCAGACAATTTCCGCGACGAAAAAGACTGGCGTGAAATTCCAAATCGGATCCTTCTCGCGCCAGGTTTTGATGTCGAAGTGCACAAAGCCAAGCTGCCCTTCGGCTGGATGAAGCACGATTGACAGGGTTTGACCTGCGGGGCAAGGAGTCGCCCCGCATTCACCGCCGAATAGCGTCGGCTTGGGGCAGTTCTGGCCGTGTCTCGGAGAATTCATTCATGCGTTCATCCTCGGGGCGTACGGAGCAGTGTTCACGAGTGGATGCGTCTTGTCTCACGTTTGCGACGGGCCTTGCCTCTCTTTGAGAACCGACCGTGCAGGAAGACGCCGAGTGCGATCAGCAACGACAACCCAATGAGCCCGCCAATTGCCCAAAGAAGAGCGAAGAAGGCACGCGGATACAGAACGAATCCGACGGCGATCAGGAGCACAATCAGACCGGTCCGCGTCCGGAAGGGCAGCTTTATCGGAGGTACATCTCTTATATTTATTAATCCCGCTGTTGTATCATCATTGGCCATAACGCGGGCATGTTGTACGCTTTCGTGGATCTGGGCCGCGAAGCACTCGCGAATCAGGTCCTGAGTTCCTGGATCGGCATTCAGCCCACGCAGCAGGAAGTATAGGTGGTACGCGCGAATTGCGCTTTCGGAGGTGTCGTGTTCAGAGATTCTCTGAGCCCACCGCAAACCCTCCGAAAACTGCCCGGATCGGTAGGCGATCCAGGAAAGTGTATCGAAGTACTCACCGCCCATAAGCCTAACGGGAACAAGCTTAAGTACGCGGCCGATCCGTGCCGCCATCTGGATATCAGTATTGCTCTCGGCATGCAGCCAGCCAAGATACAGCAGATCAATGAGCGCAAAGCGGCCGGCCGTCCCAAGAACAATTCCAACAAGTGTGGAGATGCCAAAAAGCCTGAAAATCGGGTGATCGAGCAGCGATACGTAGAAGCGACACGCTCGAAGAATTAGCCTTTGGAATACCGGTGTTTGCGATAAACAAGGCCTCGGCTGGGCCAAAGGAGCGCCCAGACATCATACCCAGGACTCCTCCCGAGGGGTACCGGATCAAGTAGACGGCCCCCCCGGAGTGCGCCGCAATGTGCGCGACCGTGTGCGCGGAATCGAAGGGCTGGTCCAAAGCAGCACCGAGCGCCAAACGTTCATAACCAGCAACGCCTGGAAAAAGGTCGTTTCGAATTGCTGCACAGAGCTCGGCGCCCGTGGCGTTGCGTCTCAAACTATAGGTATAGTCTCCTCTCGATGTGTGACACGTTAGCGTCACCCCTTCTGCCGAATCGCTTGGACAGAGGAGATCAACAAGGTGAACCTCCTTTAGGAAAACGCTTCTGCCCGCATCTAGGCTTCCGGCGATCCACCCGGCAAGGTGAGCTGGCGGTTCAGGTGCTGCAAGAATGAGAACGTTCACGGGCACATCCAGAGCCGCGGCTACATCCGAAAGAGTCGCGAGTGTCGAACGATCCCCGGCCTCAATTCGCTCCACGGTGCGCTTTGCGTAACCGCTTCGAATCGCCACTTCGTCTTGGGTGAGCCCTCTTTCAGTACGAATTCGCAGGAGTGCCGAACTATCCGGCCGAATGAAGGCTCTAGGCATCGACGGTGTCTCCCTTTTTTCGGTGTTTCTTGCGCTTGCCGGGCACTTTAGAAGGGGCCCTTCGCAAATTTACCACCAGATTCGCCACAGCAACAATCAGCGCGAGTATGGCAAAGACAATTTGGAGAGTGCTCATGTTCAAACATCCTCTGAAAGGATAATAACCGCGGGGGTCACCTTTCGTCGTCGACATAAAGTCGACATGTTCCCCCGTCCAGGCCAGAGATGGAGAATGTCCAAAGCCTCCCATTTGAGGTGCTGGTGGTCGACAAGCGTGCCCATCCGGAAGAGCGATTTTGCTTAAGGCGTGACTAGAAGGCGCTTGCCGAACGATCGAAGGATACGAGGCGATGCACGCAATCCGCAAAGGTCAAGTTCGGTGGGTCGCCAAAGGCGACGCCGTTGGACAGCGCCAGTTCATCCACGCAATTTTCGGCATCGCTGCGTAGAACCCTTCGCCGTACACACGAGTCGCGTTCCCCGCCCGCTGTTTGCAACAGAACCCTCGTATGCCCAAGAGCCTACGACCGTACGCCGGGACCTGTCGGGCGTTACACAGACTAGTCATCATTTGATTATCCGGTTGTTTCAGCAATGTCCCAAATATTGAGTGGCGATTCCGTGAGCGACACTATGTATGGCCGCCAGTGAGCGGATGCTGAAGCAACCGGATAAGCAGAAGTCATCATGTGCGTGATGGCCTATTCGTGTAGATTAGCGAGGCTTCGCCTCAGACCGACGAGCGTGTAGCAAGCGTGCCGGATGAGCGTGTAGTTGTGATCATGCAAGATAATGACCCTCGGCAGGGAGGGTACGATCATGCGCGGAAGACCAAAGCCGTCGGTGAAGGCAGCCGGTACGCGGAGTGCGGCTGAAGTCCTCAGCAACCATGTACTGCTGGAGGTCGAGGGGATCGACCGGATGTACCTGAACATGTATGTCCCGCGGCTTCAGATCGTGGAAGGGGTACTGGGCTTTATCCGTTGTCACCGCGGACACAAGATTCCGTCTACAGCAATGGTTGAGCCGATCACGCGCGCGTTCGTAAGTGCCATTGACCGCTTCGCCACCGAACACCACATACCGATTGTGAACTTCGAAAAGGGCCAACGGAAGGACGACGTTGCCGCCCGATTCCGTGCCGCATTCCAAGCGGAAGAGGGGGTGATGTTCATCGGCAAAGCGCAGGAAAAGTGCCGCGTATACCGGCCCGAGAGACGGCACAACCGGCGTACGGGCAGCAGCTATGCCTGGATCATCAAGTCCCGGCGGATGGTGAACCATTACTACTTCTACTCTGTGGACCGTGACTTCGGACCGTTCTTTCTGAAGTTCTGCTCGTATTTGCCGTACAACGGCAAGCTGTGCCTGAACGGCCATGAGTACGCTAAGCAGCAACTCCGAAAAGAGCGCATCGCCTTCGAGGCGCTCGACAACGGCATTCTCTCCTGCGCACACCCCCGACGTCTGCAGACGATCTGCAACGGCCTTTCCGCAGTTCGCATCGACGGTCTGCTGCGCAAGTGGCTGGCACGGCTGCCGCATCCGTTCACGGCAACGGATCGCAAGGCCGGCTATCGTTACGAACTCTCCATCCTGCAGATCGAACTTTCGCTAACTCAGGTGCTGGATCGGCCACTCAGCGGTCGCATCTTCTTTGAGCAGGTCATTCGGGAAAATCTGGACATCGGCCGACCGCAACAAGTGCAACTGATCTTCGAGCGCTGGGTGACCCGGCGCTCCCCCAGCCTGTTCCGCACCCGAGTGCTCACGGACGGAGTCATCCCCTCACTGCACATCGACTACAAAGGCACGCGCATCAAACAGTACCACAAAGAGGGCCGAGCACTACGCACCGAGACAACGATCGATAACACCTGGGATTTCTACGTCGGCAAGAGCCTGCGCAACCTCGATCAGCTCCGAAAGATCGGTTTTCAGGCCAACCGTCGCCTGCTCGAAGTGGAGCAGATCTCCCACGATTGCGTCCTCAGTGAGGAACAACTACAGCGCCTGAACCACTCCTTGCAGGTCGGCCAACAACGTGTTTCCGCACTTCGCTTCGGCGATCGAAAGGTGCAGGCCCTCTGCCATGCGGCGCTGACTTTCGATCTGCTGCCCGCTGGTTTCTCGAATAGCCAGCTTCGAGCCCGCCTGGCGCCCTTGTTGGGGATCACTCCCGAACAGCTCACGCCTGGCAGAATGACCTATCAACTCCGAAGGCTTCGCCTGCACGGTCTGATTCAGCGCGTCCCGCACAGCCATCGCTATCGACTGACATCGTCCGGGCTGCGGGTCGCACTCTTCTTTACCCGAACGTACGACCATCTGCTTTGCCCCGGCCTCGGCGCCATCCTGCCCGCCCTCTCTGATTCCAAGACGCCGTTACGCCGCAGTTTCGATCAGGTCGAGCACGAAATCCATCACTGGGGCTTCTACTATGGCCGCTTAAAACTTGACGCGTTCAGTTCACGTTCCTTGCTTCAAGACGTCTAGCGGAATCGGTTCATGGCGATTTGTGCTGGCGAGAGAATCGGTCCGTACGAAATCCTCACGCGCCTCGGCGTGGGCGGTATGGGCGAGGTGTGGAAGGCCCGGGACACCCGCTTAAACCGGTTTGTCGCCATCAAGTGGATTGAGTTCGAGGCGCTCGCGACTGCATCGACTCAAGTGGCTCGGTCACCCCATCTCCGGGGGGAAACGGCCAACACGGGAGCGAATGCCAATGGAGTGGGCAGGCCGTTGACGGGGACGCGCGCGCGGCTATGGCGGAGCCACACGATGAAACGTCAAACGGCGTCAGGGGAATATCGGGATTTCGCGGAATAGTGGCGAATTGTGAACGGCTAATCCCACAGAGCGGCCACGGCACCCCGCAGTTGAGCTAAGATGTGCAACTGAATTGAAGGTGTGCGGACAATGTCCAAAACGCAAACTGTGCGCCTCACGGGCGATCTTGATTCAGGCACTCTTCACGAGGTTGCGGCGACGGTCAGCAAAGAGTTGGCCGATGAGGCAAGCGTTGAAATCATCCCGACCGACGATTTCACCGTCGGCAGCTATCCGACCGATGCCGCCGCCCTGGCCGGCATTCTGGCAGCGACGATAAAAGCCGTTCTGTACATCAGGCACTCGCTGAGCGCGCGGGCGTGGGACGAACGACGGCTGCTCGACGTCATCAAGTCCACGCTCGCGGACCGCGGCATAACAGACTACAGGATTGTCGATATCAAAAACCTGAGCGGCCTTCGCGGGGAGGGTACGGCTCCCTGCACGATCACCGTCGAATCCGGGAACAGCACATTTCAGGTGAATGTATTCATCGACGGGACCGTGTTTACATTTGATCTTTCAGGTTCAACAGCAGAGGGAACCTAGGCCCGGGATTCATAGGAACCTGCAACAAAATGCCTGCCGATCAGAACGAGTTACAACGGATTGTCGACGAAGCCCGGGAGTTGATGGTCGCGACACAATACCCGCGCGCACAGCAAATGATCGAGGAAGCGCTGGCCAAATGGAGTAATTCGTTGACGCCCTCGCAACTGTTTTACTTACGTGGTCTTCGCTGCCATTGCCTCTATTTCGAGGGAGAATTTGAAGCAGCCGAAAGGGAGCTTATCACGCTCATCCAAGAACGGGAGCGCGGGGGCTGTTTCGACCTGAGCTACCTCAATGACGTCAAAACATTAGGGTTCGCAAAACGCGGCCTTTGTGCATTCGATGAGTCCGAACGACTACTTAAGGCCGTGAGGTCTCAGTTGGAACAGAATCCGGCAGTGCCTGACGTCGATAAACTCCTGTCTGAAATTGATCGTGAAATCGCCATGACCCAAGGAGTCGCCCGGGGAGAGCGCACGCCTGTCGAATTTGCACCGGTACGGGTGGAAATGGCAGGGCCTTTCGGAATTCAGAAGGTGGGCGTCGGGCCTCTCGAGATTCCGCCATCGCAGTTGTCATTGTCTTGTACAGTTCGCAAGTTCGTCGTTGCCTTCGGAGGCCCTCATGCGGCGACCTTGAAACTGGAATTTGAGCTCGACAATGCCGAAGAGCTGCGCAGCTGGGAAGAGGACCGCCGAGGCGGTCCGCCGGTGGTGTTTTTGCTTATGCTCCCGAGATTCGGCCTGGTGCATCATGGCAGGTTCGTTCTGCACGTGAATGACAACCCGGCCCTCCGCCAGGAGGTGGTGCTTGAGAATCAGTCGTTGGTGCTCGTACACCCGTCCTCTTATCAGCCGTACAGCAGGCATCCGATCCCTAGATGTCGCAGTTTTCGATACGCCAAAGGTGACTGCTCAACATTTCGGGCCCCCATTCCTCCGCATGCACGCATCCGCTTCGAAGGCGAAGTGAGCTTTCCGAGCACGCCTGAGGAGACGGGCGAACACACTCTGCCCGAGATCGTCCATACGTTCTGGCTTCTGTTGCCCTATGGAAAAGTAGATCTGCCGGCGCCGACCGTCGGCGTCGAAAACGGTGACTTGTCGCTTGCATCCACAACTCTGTCGTCTGCAGCGTTTATGGAAGACAGGACAACCTTCAGGGCGGGAACATATACCATTGATGCCGGTGCGACGTCCGAGCCTGTAACCGCACCGCCGGTGAGTGTTCAGCCCCGCGGGTTGTTCAGTCGTAGAATTCTCATGAAGGAGGTGGAATTCTTCAGGGTGGAATCCGTGTTGCGTCCGTCACACCCGGTGATTGCCTCCTTTGCACCTTCCCCGGATGTCCTTCCGCTCGGCATGTTTCGCGACATACCAGATCTTCGCGTTCGAAATGCCAGTGTCCCCTCACAGGCTGGGACGCTCAACCTGTCGAACGAGTACGCGCAACGGTCATTTGCGCGCGTGCTTATCGAGAATTTTTCGGCAGAAGAGAAGTCCTTGCGACTCTCCGTGCGCGCCGACGACATCGGTGTCGCCATCGAGCAGGATATCGTTATCCCGCCTTCCGTGAAAAGACTTGTCTCATTGACGACCAACATTCAGGCCAAGCTCGACTCCTGGAATCCGCTTCAGGATGAGAGCCATCCTATTCAAGGCAGCTCGTTGAATGTCGTGCTGACGGGTCCCCGGACAACTGTTCACCGCCTGCGGGCGCCGGTCCGCGTGCTGCCGCCGGATTATGCGGTATGGACCGTTTCGGAGACGAGCAAAGGAGATTTGCTCGATTTGAGGATGTTGATTGCCAAGTGGGTCACCCCTGCGGCCCCTTCGATTGCCAGAGTGCTGGAGAAATCAAGGGCCAGGCCTACGGGTGACATGATCCAAGATTTGAAATCCGTCTATGAATATTTGCAGAGCCTGGACATCCAGTACGACATGTCTCGGATTGATGTGGGGGCCGAGATGGAATATCGTTTTCAGCGAGTCCGCCCGCCATTCGTCAGTCTGGCCTCACGCCGGATGAACTGCATCGATGGTACGGTGCTGTTCGCGAGTTGTGCGGAGGCCTTGGGATACCGCTCTGCCATCATGTTCGTCCCTCGTCATGCTTTCGTCGCATTCCTAGGCGAAGGCCCGCTCAATGCGCTAAAAAGCATGGTCTGTCTGGAGACGACGCTGGTGTGCTCCGATGCTAAGCGGGGGCCTGTCTTGTACTCGAGTGCGCTTGCGAGTGGCCGGGAACAGTTCGAGAAGCATCGAGCGTATTTTTTCCCGGCTGAAGGAGCGCCAACGTATTACGCCCAGGGGCTGAAAGCCCATCGCATCATTCCTATTGAAGTCGCGCGCGAGCATAAGCTCTTTCCGTCCTCAGAGCACATCGGCTGACGCGGAGCGTCGACCGACGTTTCTCACCTGCTTCGGATTTGCCCGCCGCCGCCGGTCCTGGTTCGATCCCTCTACTATGCTTCGCCGGTTGCATCAATTGTCATGGCGATGACATCGCGGCACTTGGCATTGCGCCCGAACATCGCGCAGTCAATGGTGCCGCGCGCGAGGGCCTCGGCTGGTACGACGCGACGGCAGGTGAACTGCCGTGCCGCCCCGCCGCGCTCCCGTTGAGATGTCAACCGCGCCGTGTGCCGTGCTAATATCTCCCGAAAGATGCGCCCGCTTCTCGTGACGGCGATCCTCATCGCGCTGACGATGTGGTTCGCCCCGGCCGCCGACGCTCGCGGCGGCAGCAAGTCCAGTCCATCAAAGACATCGCACGGCATCGAAGCGCCGAAGGTAAGCAGTCCCAAGATCCGTTGCGCTTCCTGCCCCCGCGATACGAAGGGACGTATCACCCGCAGCGCGACCGCGAAGCGCGCCTTTCAGAAGGCGCATCCCTGCCCGTCCACCGGCAAGACAACAGGTGCCTGCCCCGGCTACGTGATCGACCACGTCGTCCCGTTGAAGCGCGGCGGCGCGGACACGCCGTCCAACATGGCGTGGCAGACCGTGGCGGCGGCGAAGGCAAAGAACAGGGTGGAATGAAGGAAGCCGTCTCTGCATTGAATTCGGACGTGTTGCGTCCGCTCGTAAGCCTCTTCGTCCCCGGTGCAATTGCGAGCGTGCCGCCGGTCGTCGCGATAGTCTGGGTGAACCCCTGGCTGAAAGACATTCTAATTGCCGCCCGCACGGAAGCCACAGTGGGGCGTTGATCGTTGTGATCTTCTTCGGTCTATTTTGCGAAGATTTCGGTTCTCACCTGGAATCGTGGTTCGACCACCAGCAGAACAAACCGAGTGGCAAACCCGAGAAGCCCCGTGCAAAGGATGCGCACCGCGATAGCTGGTACGAATATCTGCGGATCGCATACCGTATTGAGCCTGTCGGCCATCACTATCTCAGAACGCCGGTGCTGTGACTGAAGTTCGAGCTTGGATCTCTCGCGGCTTTGGTAATCGCCACTATCGGAATCTGGTGGTTCCCCACGCCGTACGGAACGCGCGCATCAATGTCAATTGTCCCCCTCATCCTGGTCGGGATTCTCTATTGCGAAGCGATGTGGACGCACCAACTTCTCAGCGAGCTTCGCTCAGAACTGCTGAAGGGCATTCGCGAGTGTCCGACCGACACTCGAGGGGCCGCCGCATCGGCCGGGCATTAAGCGGCCTTATCCCGATCACTGTCTTCGACGTTAAGGGCATACCTGCCGCTCGCCGCGAGCGCATCGAAGCGGCGGTCGTCGCTGGCGGGAAGCATGTTTCGGGCCCGCATGAGGCGTTCATCGCGGCCGATCCGTTCCGGGGTGGCGTGAAGGTGCTCATCACGTGGCCGCACGGACTGGAGCGGACGGTGACGTTCGCGCTGGATGAAGATCCGGCGTCGATCTCGGAGCGCGTGCGGGAGGCGCTGGAGGGGTAGGCGGTGGCATGCCCACGGTCGTCGGCGTGGTTTACGATAAGAGCCACATTACGTCCACTTGCCCCGCGGCGCACGAAATCGGGTACTCTGACGGCGCGCCGATCACCTGCGCCGAGGAATTTGTCCAACTTCGATCTGGCGATGAGCCGTCGCAGTACGAGAGGTCAGCGCGCAGATGCGTAGGAATGCGAACCGCTCTTCGGGAGCGCGATACTTGCAACCACAGTGTTGAGCTGAATAATGCTCTCCGCAGGCGGCGCTTGAGTTTGCGGAGCGTTGCTTGCCAAAGCTCCGAACCGCCGAAAATCCCAGATTCGGTTGGTACAGAAAAGGGTAGCGGGTCAGCTGGCTCTCGCTACTAACGAGATCGGCCCCAAGGCTGGGTAGCGTTCGGTAGCACCGATCGCAGCAATGCGGCAAAATCTTTTCTATGCGAGATCCCGGACGACGGGCGGGGCAGAGCGTCCTCGTGCACGGTGCAGCCGGCGTAGTCGGTTCGAGGTTTGTATGCGCGGTTATTTTAGCGCTCAGCCACTCCCCGATGCTCTTGCCCTGATGAGCCAAAGCCAGGTTCTTCTTACGAATCGAGTAGTTCTCGAACGTCCACGGGCGTAAGACCGTCGGCACGCGCCTTGAGGCGCTTTTCCGAACCGGGAAGCCATCCGCCCGCCAGGTGCACGCAATTGTACAAAGGCCTCAGCTTCCGTTCGCAGATGACCTGGACAAGTCTGCCGCTGCTCGATTTGACTTGAACGTCGAGCTTCGGATCGGCCAAGGCGGCGGCTGAAATAGTGCCCCCGGCCTTCGCCGCCAGCACGAGCCCGGCGCCACTGCTTTCTGCCACGATGATCGTCGCGCAGTCCGCCACGTGCAACGAGTCAATCAGGACCCAGTTTCGCTGCCACCGGTCCTGATCGTCCGCTTGCAACACGCCGCGAGCCACCGCGGTCCGATTCTCGATCTGGCGTCCGCGCAGTCCGACGGCCTGGAAGATAAAAGCGCCCTGCTGCGAAAACTCGATGGCGACCTCGGCGTCCGCCGTCGCCACGGCGGAAGCCTGGCCGGAGGTCTTTATCTTGACACCGGAGCTCGATGTGTAGTGCAAGTTCTGAGGATTCCCGGGATCGCTTTCGTCGCATGCGATCTTCAGTTCTCTTAAAGATGATTCTCTTCTGAACCGGCCGTCCGTGAGCACGCCAATCGCGCCTATTTCCAGGGGATCTCCCGGCAGCCAATTGGCGAAAAAGCCGACTCTTTCATGCATCTCGCGATGATATAGCTTGACTGGGTTCGGCATAACTCCTCACTCGGTTTCTGACTGTTGGACGGCAGGGGCTTGAGCGATGTTTAACGGACCGGGATTGCCCTCACAGATGAACGCCCCCCAAACATAGGGTTCCGGATGCTGGCGCCTGAGCATCAACTGCGCTTCTCGCAAAGCCTGGGCGCAACTCATGCCCGCGTTGAGCTGTCGATAGAACTCTTTCATCAGCTGTGCAGTCTCGGTATCCGGCACTTTCCAGAGACTCATGACCAAGGTGCCTGCACCCGCCAGCCTGAAAGATCGCCGCAACCCGAGTACGCCTTCGCCTGATTCAATCCTGCCGATGCCCGTGTCACAGGCTGACAGCACGACAAGTTGCGTACCGGTCAGATTCATCGTGGAGACATCCTCCGCGGTAAGCAGACCATCGTCCGCCTCTTTCGGCAGCACTTGGCCTGCGAGCCAGCTGTTCGCCCCCGCAAGAGCAAGGCCAGACAACAAGAGCGGGTTCTCTTCTCCGGGATCGGTGTCCGATTCGGTGCCGAGCCCGGCAAGCAACGCGAACCGCATCGCCTTCTTTGGCAGGAAAAAGCCGTGAGTGGCAATGTGGAGCGCAGCGGGCGATACAGCGTCTCGGATGTTCTCCTCCAGCGCAAACTCCGCCATCCACGGAGCGACGCCGAGCGCCTTCCCGACGGCCCGTCCTTCGGCGGCAGTTCCCTGAAGGCGCCTGAAGTACAGATAGTGATCCTTTAGGCTCCGGGATTGGCGCCGCTCGCTCGGACTCTCGAGGTCTCCGCCCCCCTCGCTGGCGATGCCGGCGGCATCTGATAATTTTTCGAGCACCTGCCCGCCAAGGTCGTAATCCGGGTCTGCCACGACTATCGGGCGTGTGACCGGCAGCGGTCGTTCAGCGAAGGCCTTGAGAGTATCACGACCCGTGGTCATATAGATTGTCTCGAACTCATCGATCAGGAACCGGCTCTCGCTCAGCGGGAGCGCATCAAAAGGCATCCGGCACAAGTCGCCGTCCGGCACCACAATGAGCTGACGGCACCCCGACAGATAGGATCGTATGGGATCGAAAACGGCCTTGCGCAACGCGGTTCCTGCCTCGAACCAAGATCTCTCGCCGGAGGCCGTCTGATCCGGCGGGGAAACGGCCTGCGCCGCCTCGGCCTCGCCGGTGATGGCTTCGCGAAACTCGCCGAGAAGGCCGCTGATGGCAGCCGATTTGCCGAGATCAATCACGCGCGGCACGGGATCTCCGGCGCGAAGGACGAAGACCGCAAGATGTTCCAGCGAAATTCGAGAGGGCGGGCCGCCACCGCCGTAAATATCCTTCGGAATCCTTAGATAATGAACGTAGTCGATCAAGACGGCCCCCTTCGGGAGCGCCGCCGCCACCCGCGCGCAATCGCAGGCTTCTGACATTTCGCCGAGCTCGGGGATTTGAGCCGCCAATGAGGCTTCCAGCCGATCGTGCTCGGCCTGACGGTCCTTTAGAAGATGGCGGTGAAAGGAGGGGCCCTCGGCTCCCGGTCCATCCGTCGCCAGCTTTGAGAGGCGTGCGCGCAGTAACCCCAAGCGCTCAATCTGTGCCCCAAGTTCCGGATGGCGCATACCGAGCGCGACATCCCGCTGTATCGCTTGCGCATCAAAGGCAAGACCTTTGCTCTGCAAGACCTGATCAAAGACCGTCTTCGTCACGGCGGTATCGTTGGGCGCTTCGACCGCGAGACCAACCGCAAAGCCCACGTTGCGGCGCAGCTCGCGTGCAAATGCAAAGCGTTGTCTTTCCGACGCGGAACCGAACACCTCGCCAAACAAATGTTTCCTCGATATCTGCGTCGCCCGCAAAGACGCGATTGCGCCGTTGACATCGCCCCTCTGCCAGCGAAGAAGCGCCAGGTTGGTCCACAGAATTGACAAATAAGGATGGTGATTTCCGAGTACTCTTTCCGCTATTGAGATCGCTTTTTCTAATAATGGTTCACCTTCCGCCTGCCCCCGACGCGCACGGGTATACGCCAAATTCGTGAGGGCATACGCTTCGTGGACGGAGTCACGGCCGTATGAGTCTCGGAATGCAGCCAGCGCGTCGTTAAGGAAGCGCTCCGCCGCCTGATCGTCATTGTTCTGAACCGCGATTTGGGCGAGGGCCATCCTTGTTCTTGCGGTGTCCGGGTGCAATGCCGGCAATTCGGCGACGCGGATCTTCAACACCTCTTCCAGCATTGGGAATGCCAGCTCCTGGTGTCCGGCTTGCAGATAGGCTTGGCCGGCATTGTTCAACCATCTTGCGCGTTCGAGCCGCGCGGCCGGTTCGTCCGGCGGAAGCAGGTCAATGACCCGCTGGTAGAGCGGTAGCGCCGCTTCGAGGTCTCCGAGTTCGCGTTTTACTTCCGCAAGGTTTCCAAATGCCTGTCCGGACTGCGCATCGTGTTTCAGGCCGACGTCATCGATGGTTCTGAGAGCTGCCTTGAGGCTCTGCTCGGCCTGCCTGAATTGCCCCTGCTCGGTGCGCAAAAGACCTTGGAGGTTTAGTGCCGCGGATAATGCTTTGGCATCGACGCCGGTTTGCGGCCTCAGAATGCCCAAAAGCTCGGCGACAGCCTTCTCGGCTGTGGCGAAGTCATCGGTTTTTAAAGCGACGGCGGCATAATTATAAAGGCTCAGCTTATAGGCAGGGCTGTGCGGGCTGAGGGTAGACCGCGCTCGCTCCCGAGCGCGAACGGCGATCTCTCTGGCCCGGGCAAAATCTGTCCTCATCATGAGTTCGTTGACTTTCCCGTTCAGGTCGGAGACGCCTCTCTCGATCATCCGGTCTGTCGTTGGCGGCCACTGGTTTCCAGCGCGAACGGCAAGCCGCCGCTCGAATAAATCAACGTCAAGCGCCCGGCAGCTTTCAAAATGGCTCCAGGCCTTCTCGGCATTTCCCTCCAGGAGAAGGCGCCAGCCCGCATAAAAATCGGCCTGGCAGCGGCGCTCGTCGTCCGTTGCCGCGGAGAAAGTCGCTTCGGGGCTGATGTCTCCCGCCATCAGCCGCAAGAGCATGTTGGGCCAGGGATCATCGGCCGTCAGTCCCGCCGCAGCATCAGTAATCTTGCGGAGACCATCGTCGTCGCTGCGGCCTATCGTGCCGTGAAGATACTGTACGCTGATCAAGAAGAGTTGTATCGCTTCCAGCGAAGGCGCGGCTGCACCGAGTTGCATCGCGAAACGAAAACACTGGGGATACTCTCCGGCTATAAATGCATCCGCTGTATTTTCGATCAGGCTTTGTACATCCTGGCCGGCCGTCGCCGACGAGGACCCGGCCATCAGCGCCTCGAACAGTGGCTGCAACTGTACCAGCGGTTGAAGGCCTGAGATCGACCCCAACGCCTGTTTTGAGACGGAGCGCACAGCATCTTGAATCATCGCTTCGGCAGCGGTCGGGTCCTCCGCCTGAACGGCACCCGCTAATCGTTCGATCGCCATCAAGGTGTCAACGTGGTTGTTCCCGACAAGCCTTCTAAACAATTCCACGGCGAAGGACTGCAGGGCATGCACCTCAACGTCACTGCGCTGACGACCAATGACGACGCCCAACTCCGACGAAACCCTCGCAAGAAGATGGGTGCGACGGAACATCTCCGCCGCTTGCGCTCGCTCGAGAGCCTCCCCTTCCGAAGGCTGGTTCAAGAAGGCGTGTAAGGATTCGACAATGTCAAGAAAGTCAGGCACGTTTGCACCGCACGAGCGCCGCAGCAAGATGACTGCTTCGCGCAGCAGCGTTTCGGCCCCGCCGAGGTCTCCTCTGGCGGCCTTCACCTGCGCCAGATTATTCAGCCCGCTGGCAAGGTCCGCCAGGAAGGCCGGACTTTCCAGTTCGCGCCATAATGCAATTGCCTTCGAGTAATGCTCTTCGGCAGCCTCAAGATTATCTCTTCGCTTTTCTACATAAGCCAGGTTGTTAAGAGCGGCCGCGATGTGGGACTTGTCGTCGCCTTTGAGCGACAGGGTGAGGACGAGGATCTCTTCCGCTGCGACCAAACTCGTCTCCCAGTCTTCGCTCTCAATCAACGACGGGAGAAAGCCTTCTGAGTATTCGAGCCGCTTCGTACGTGCTCGTTTCAGTTCTTCCTGAAAATGATTTGCGCCCTCGATATCACCGGTTTCTTGTGCGATTGCAACAAGCTGCTCAAGCGGGCCCATGACCCCCGGGGGATCGTTGTCGCCCCGGAGCTCGCGATGAATGCGGACAGAGCGTTCAAGAAAGGACCTTGCTTCCTCCTTTACGTCGGCGGACCGAAGCAGGTAACCGGCCGCTTCAAACAGTTGTGCGAGTGCGGGTGACGGCTCTTCGTCTGAATGCCCGTCCTGATACATCTCTGTAATGAAGGCCAGGAGATTCAAAACCTCCTCGTGTTGGCGGTTTGTCCAGGCTTCATTCAGCCGTTGCAACAGGCCTTCGGGTGATGTGCGGCGGACGGGCTGGTTGTCCATAGTACGTTTTGCCGGGTTCAATTTTCTCACGACTGTGCGTCCTGCTGGCGTCCGCGTCAAGCCGCTCTTGCCAGGTAAAGCAAATAGGGTCAAGCCGAAAATGAATAACCGATTTAAAATGTGTTGCGGAGAGGGGGACTTGAACCTGATTTTTAGAGGTTATCTGGTTGTCTCAACAATGGGCTCCCCTCCAAACCGGAAAACGCCGACTACGTTACGCAGCCCTACTCGCTGCCCCAACACATGCTCAGGTTCTTTTTTCCTTTGCGCTACTCCGATTCCACTCACGGTTTTGCATGGAGACACGAAAGTATCCGCTTCACCAGCTCCGTCGGCGGGCGCGTCATAAGGGACCAGGTGATGACCCGCCAACTTCCCCAGCCGGGCGGCGAGACCGTCCATTTTAATCTCTGGAGTGTAAAGCCCCGCTTAGCCGGTGACGGCGCCGCTGAAATCATCATCAGAAACTTTTCCTTCGAGCCGCAGCAGTGAGTCCGCCTTAGCGCCTGAGACTCATCATTCCTAATGGCCGAATCGCGACCCGACGTGTGTCCAGCGTGCGTCAAACGCGCCACCTGAGGCAGATGAATTTGTTATACTTGCAGGCTTCCATGTCCCTGTATTAAGCCGCTTTTCGCTTATATAGGTGGATGTGCCAGTTCGATAGGCGAACGCGTTATGGACCTCAAAAGCCTGCTCTCCAGCCTGAAGGACGTCGCGGGCTCGCCCTGGGCCTTAATCGGATATATCGTGGTCATCGGGGCCTGGGTGGTGCGATCCTACCTCCTTGCCCGGCCGCAGCGGCGCGCACGGGAGATCCTCCAACTCTATTCCTCGGACGCACAGCGGACGAAGGCGTTGGAGGAACTGGTAGGCAGCGCTCCCCCGCGCGGAATTCAGCAGGAGCAGATTCTCGACTGGGTCCGCATTCAGGCCAAAGCGCAAAACCGGTCGTTCCTGCTGATTGCCTATGTTTCTACGCTCATTATGGCGACGGTCGTCATTGGGCTTGCGATTTACCACGCGCAGCCGCCGGACGACACATCCAAGCCCGTCGTAGTCAAGAGCAAGGCGGACCGATGAACGTCCGGAGGTTATCGTCGGTCGTCTGGCTGGCCTTGCTCTTATGCGATACGATGCGTGCCGCCCCCTCCGCTTCCGTGCAGTCCACCTGGCGCAAACCGCCGCTGCGCTTCGATATCCTGGTCCATAATCCCAATCATCAGAAGGCCTGGCATTTGCTGCAAATCGGAGTCACGAGCGACGCGCGGGGGACGTTCAACTGCTTAGGAGGCGCGACCGCGCTTGCGCCCCTCGCCGACTATGTTGTGAATTTCCGGCTCACGGATAAGCGCACGCTCGTGGACGCCGACCCTCCCATCGAAATAATGCCGCTGGGTTCCGCGCGGTTCACCATCGCCCTTTATCCGGACGACCACGGCGCCTGTGGCCCCTGGACGTCGAAAGTTGCGGCATTGATGGTGTTTGAGGGCGGCGTCACGCTCACGAGCGAAACCGAGCAGCTGGATTCGGCAGCCGTCGCCGCCAGTTCGAAACGTCCGCTTTCGCTGAGCGACATCAATCAGGCCTCTCGCCATCCCAACCCGCTCGTGCGCGAGTGGGCCGCAAGGATGGTCGCCCCCGCCCACGATCCTGCCGCTTTGGACATCTTGTCTCGGGGTCTGGCCGATCCTTCACCGGATGTCCGCCGCGCGGCCCTTCAGGCCATCATCAAGTCGCCCGATGCGCGCCTAGGCTCCAAACTTCTCGATGCCGCCAGGCAGACGAGCGACTGGCAGGAACTGCCTCTCTATTGCGCGGCGCTGCGCAGTATCCGTTACGCCCCCTCGGCGGAGTTTATTTTATCGGTGCTCCTGCGGGCGGAGCCTGCCGCTATTCCGCCTGCCGCCGACGCTCTTCGCGCCCTTCCGCCGGGAAGCGTTACCCCAGCGCTCAACGCCGCCCTTGCCGCCCACGCCGAGTGGGGCACGCAAGCAGCTTGGCCGACCGCGCAGTCGCTCGCCTATCGCGGCCTCATCGATCTGATGTTCGAATTCGCCGATCCCTCTTCGCTTAAAACCCTTCAAGAGCTACTCGCAAAGACGGCGAATGCAGATCTTCGCAATTTCCTCCTCTTGCACGTGCAGCAGAAAGCCGGCACGCCCTTCGCCGCAAGCTTTCGCCCCACGCTCGAAACGCTGGCGCACGACGGATCACCGTCCGTGCAGCGCAGCGTATTGCCCGTGCTGGTAGCCGTTGCTCCCCCGGCCGAGAAAACGGCCGTGCTCAAATCTTTCCTCGGCAGTCCGGATTCGTTCACCCGGGCTGCGGCGTGCGGCATCGCGGCACAGAGTGCGATGCCGGCGCTGACCGCCCAAATCACGGAACTCGTTGCTCACTCCCAGGCGGGAGCGGAACGCCTTGCCTGCTGCCACGCGCTGCAGGTACAGGGCATCAAAGATGGATGCCCGCAATGAATCAGTAAAGGAAACTCCATGCGTGCCCCCGTTGTTCTTCTATCGCTTGCATTTGTCACGCCCGGCGTGTATGCACAGGGCTTCAGTTCCCTTGGCGACTTCTGGGCTGCGTCTCCAGCCAAGGTCGACCAGCGGCTGAATGCGCACCCGCTTAATCTGAGCAAACCGCTTGATCGCAAGGTGCGCAGCATCATGGACGAGCTCGATCAGCTCAACCAAATGACCACCACCGTCTATTGGGCGGACGGCTACGGGTCCAACGCGCACCCGCAGAAAGGCATCGGGCTGGATGGCACGCAACTCGCGCAACTCGTCAACACTCAATCCGAAAGTACGGTGGACGACGCAATCCGGTTCATTCTCGGGCATGAGCAGGCCCACATGGCTCAGTTCAAATATTATTCGAACGGCCTGGACGATCCCCAGCGTCGCCGCGCGATCGAGTGCCAGGCGGACATTCTGGGCGGCCTGGCTTTCGTGGGCACTATTTTCCGCGAGCATCGTCCGCCCGCATCGGTCGATTTCAAGAGCATGTCCCAGCACTTGGTCGATCTCGCGCTTAAGATCGGCTCGCCGGGATGGGAAGACCAGACACAACACCCACGTCCGGAACAGCGCGCCCGCGCGGTAACGCTCGGCATGCTTTCTCAGCTTCAGATTATTGACTGGCAGATGTACCAGCAGACGCAGGACCCAGATATCATGCAGAGGCTCAAGAGCGCGGAATCCAAATTCGCGGATATCATCAAACCGCCAGAACCTGTTCTGGACTGGAGCAACACCATGGCGAAGCGGATCGTAAACTACGCCCAGCGGTGATGGAAGGTCAAGCAGACTCGTGAATCGGCTGTAATATTATCAGGTCACGCGACAGGATCTCCGTATGCACATGACTGAGCGCCCCATCTAACTTGTAGAACTACCTTTAAAGATCCTCAGCTCGTCTGCGCTGGATGCAGACACGAAGTCCGAATTTTCTGTCCAGCCCAGACACGGCCTTCGCCCTTTGATCGAATCGGGTTTGGATTCGAGCCTTTGCACATTCACGCACAAGTGGCTGATTCTAAATGGTTTTGGTAGCGCTAACGGGGGTCGAACCCGTATTTTCCGCCTTCTCGTGGTTTCTATAAGTTACTGAAACCGCAATCGCAGGAATCACTTTGTTCGCAGGAATCTCAAGCCGTTTGTACAAAACATGTACACGGATTTGGGCTCCCCTCACTTCGGAAACGTTGGAGCGGAGTCTAGACTCCGCTCCGAGCAACCCGGTGGAAAATGGATGGATGGCCAGTATCGCGAGACCGCCCTGCGACGAAGCCGCAATCCGCAGTAGTCGATGCTTTCAGAGCACCTCTGCAACGGACCGTGGATTTTTGGTCGCGACGATCCTCGGTTCGCCAAACGGCTGATAACGGGACGGCTTCGCTCCTGCTGTTTGCGCGCCTTTTCCGTTGGGCAGAGGCCCCAGGAGAGCATCACGAAGATGCCTCCTTCCGTGCTCTGGTCGGGATGAATTGAGCAGCCAATCGTTCGAGCTCCGCATCCTCCTGCCAGGGGCCCGACAGGAACATGCAAAGGTCCACAATCCTGGGGCTGGCGACATCGGCCGCCAGCGCTACCCACGTAGGAGACCGCTCGGCATATTTTTGAACAATGGCGTAGCATTCGAGCTGGCGGCCAAGGTTGCCGGGATCGTTTGACGAGTCCAGGGTCAGGAAGGAAACACCAAGTTCTCCTCCCGCAACCATGGCCGTAAAACGCTGCATCTTTCCGCTTCGACGAGCCCTGCTCTTTGCTTCCGCGATCCCCTCCAACAGTTGCTTGTGGCTGTTCCCCGAGCCCTCTAGCAATCTCATCGCACAATCAGTGGCGCCGAGACATCCGCTCGCAAGGACACCGTTGATCAGCTGGGAGAATTCCGGTGAGATCGGCGGCTGCGGCGGCTCAACCGCGAGACCCTCCTCATGTTTTTTCCATATGTATTCATCGACATCCCCGGACAGGCCGGCAATCATGACGCTGTTATACCCCTCGAATTTGGGCGAGTCTGTCCGCAGGTGTCCCGCGAGATACAGGCCCAAGAGGTCCATCTCGTCGCCGAGTAGGGAAAACGGCGCACGCTCGACTTGAATCCGCTGCCGGGCATAGTGAAGGAAGCGCGCAGGTGTCCTGAGCACATCCGTCAGCGTGTCGAGGTCGGGAAGCGAGAGCGCCCAGGGGAATTCAGTTCCGGGAAACAGGTCGCGGACGCTTTCGTTGTTCGCCAATCGGGTCGTGAGGAACTGAAGCGGGACGGGCGTTACCGTCAGCAGAAAAACCCCGGTGACGAAGTCGCGCCGAATTCCGGCCTCCCCGTTTTCCAGCCGAATGACGGGCTCCTCCGAAGCCGAAAGATAGTCGCGTGCCGCGAGGCCCTGATCGAACGCAGTCACTACCGCTTTGCGGACGTCACTGACCAGCGCCTCGAAATCCGCGCCAGTTCGCGCCTCGTGCCGAAGTCCCTTGGATTTGCATTGCACGATCAGAATGTTGCGGTCGTAAAGCACCAGGACGTCGCAAAGTTCCTCGCGCGTCTTGTCCGCTTTCCTCGGATTGAGGATGACGGCGTCGGGGCCGAAGACCCCGCGCAGCCGCTGCGCCACTTCTTGCTCCAGCCATCGTCCCTGAGCGGCCTTGAATGTCTCGCAATAGTCTGCGTCGGCTTGCAGGTCGAACCAGAACGTCTTGAAGAGCGCGGTGCGCACGAGCGGCGGCACAAAAAGAAAATACCTGCCGCCATGATGCACGAAGGGTCGCTCATATAGCGTATTGAAGTCCCATGCCGCTTTTTTCGGATCGGTGAAGGTTTGGGGATGCTGGCTGTTCCGGTATCCAAAATCCTGAGAGAGCCGCTTTAATAAGCTGGCGCAGGTCGGAACCGGCAGTTCAGACATCGCCGCCAGTTCTTCAACAGTGAACCCGAGAATAGCCTCGGCATATTGGGTCAACGCCTCCGTCCGCGCTTTGGCGTCTTCGCGGTCGCCCTCCAGGCTCGACAACACTTGGCCGCGGCGCCATGCCGAAAGCCTGAATACCGTTTCGACGGCGTGCAGAGCCTCACGGATGGTGAAGCCTAACGTCTTCTGGAACCACCCATCATGCTCGGCGTAAAGTCCGACGGCCATGCTCTGGAGCTGGTGTGGATACGCTTCCCCGCGCACCGTGAGGGAGTGGTTCCGGGCGTCAAACTGGAGCCCGTGAGCGAGATCGGTCCTTTCAAGCGAATCAGCGGCCAGGTCTCTCTGGACGGCGACGAAATAATCCTGCAGCCGCTGCCAAATCTCATCGCACTTGGACGCTGTAAGATCGTTCAGCTCCCCCGTCGGGAACGGCTCGGACGCAAGGAGACCGGTGAGGAATTCGATGTACGCGTGATGGCGGTGAATTTCCGAGTCTTCATCGTGGAACTCGCCTCTCCGGACGAAAAGGTATCGGTTCGTGAGCTGGGAGAGAATGGCGACCGGGCTGTGTCCGCGAAGGGCGTCCTTCAGGTGCTTGAAAGTCGTAGCCGGGGATGGGTGCTGCCTTAGCTGGGCTACGATATCGACTGGCGCGCCGGCTCCGACAGGGTCCCCGGATTCAGGGAGTGTGGCCTGCGGCTTCGATTCACCTTCGTCCGGAACCGACAATGTTTTGCCTCATTTTCTACGTTTGCAAAATCCAGGCCAGTGGAGGAAAGCGCAGTCAATAAACACTCCGCATACGTTCCAAAGGCCGCGTTTCCATTCTACGGCGGCCATAAACCCCGGCATCACGGATTTTCCGGTGCAGGAGCAGACGCAAGCAACGAGCTCCTGATGTTCACCGCGGCGTCTGTTGTTTACGTCCATTCCTGCGTACTTTAAGTCGGGTAAATTCCAGAAGAATGGATGTTAGGGCCTTGGCAGCAGGCCGCTATTCGCCGAAGACTTCACCGATACTAATACGTCTGTTCTCCGGAGGGAGCGGTTTACAGACGGTTGCTTCTGTAAACCAAGGGTTTACAAAACCGGATAATTTTAAACTTGCGGACTAGTTTGGAAATAGCGTATTTTGTAAACCATGGGTCGTCAAACTCAGGGAAAGCTAAACTGGCTTCAACAGGCCCTCCCGGAAGGGCTCGTCGTTGATTCCGGCTGGCTTGAACGCCATGGCGTTTCGCGCCAGCTCCGGCGCAAATACGTTATGCACGGCTGGCTGCAGACCCTCGCCCGCGGCGTCTTTTGCAGGCCGGCTGTTCCTGACGAGCAGTCAACGGTTCCCTGGCAGCAACTCGTAATCTCGCTCAACGCGCTTGAGAACCTGCCAGTGGCCGCAGGCGCGAGAACCGCCCTGGAGCTGCAAGGCTTCAGTCATTACGTTCCCAAAACCGGCTCGCGCGAAGCGCATCTTTATTCGAACGCCGAATGGCCGGGATGGGTATCGCGCGTGCCTGTCGACACGAAGCTTGTCCTGCATAACGCGCGCAGGCTTTTCAGGGATCGCGAAGTACCGGCGTTCTTTACCAACGGCGAAGCCGCGCCGAAGGCGCCGGAGGACGCAGGCTTTACGCAACAGCAGGGGAAGTGGAAATATCCCCTCACCCTCTCGACGCCGGAGCGCGCCGTCCTAGAACTGCTTGACGAAGTGCCGAAGCGCGAGACCTTTCACCAGGCCGATGTCCTCATGGAGGGCCTGCGCAACCTCAGCCCCAGGCGGCTTCAGCCGCTCCTGACCGACTGCAAGAGCGTCAAGGTCAAGCGCCTGTTCTTCTGGTTCGCGGAACGCCACAACCATGCTTGGCTGCAGAAGCTCGACCGCTCGAAGGTCGACCTCGGCACGGGCAAGCGCATGCTGGTGCGCGGCGGCAAGCTCGATACGAAATACAACATCACCGTGCCGGAGAAGCTTGATGGCGGCATCTGAAGAATACCGCCGCCAGGCCTCGCTGCTGGTCCGCGCGATTCCGCTTGTGGCGACAGAAACCTGCTTCGCCCTCAAGGGCGGCACGGCGATCAACCTCTTCGTGCGCGACATGCCGCGCCTCTCGGTGGACATCGACCTGACGTACCTGCCGATCGAGGCCCGGGGGACGTCCCTCGCCCATATCGACGCCGCCATGAAGCGTGTCGCGGAGCGCATCCGCGCCGGCATTCGCGGCGCGCGCGTGACAGCGGCAGTGCTGAATACCGAGAAGATCGTCAACAAGCTTTTCGTGGAAGAGGATGACGTCACGATCAAGATCGAGGTGACGCCCGTCCTCCGCGGCTGCGTGTATGATCCGGAAACCAGGTCGGTGTCACCGGCCGTCGAAGCTCAGTTCGGCTTCGCGGAAATGCAGGTCGTCAGCTTCGCCGATCTCTATGCCGGCAAGTTGGTCGCGGCGCTCGACCGGCAGCATCCGCGGGACCTGTTCGACGTCCGTGATCTCCTCGCCAACGAGGGCATCGACGACAATCTGCGCAGAGCCTTCATCGTCTACATCCTTAGCCATAACCGGCCGATGGCGGAAGTGCTGGCACCCCCGCGGCTCGATATCTCGCAGGAATTTGAGCGGGGCTTCGACGGGATGACGGAGCAGCCCGTCACGTTCGACGATCTGCTACAGACGCGCGAACAAATGATCGCCGAGATCGTCGGCAAGATGCCGCAGGAACACCGCAGGTTTCTGTCGTCCTTCAAGAAAGGCAAGCCGGAATGGGACATCCTCGGCATTCCGCACGTCGAAACCCTGCCGGCCGTTCAGTGGCGACTGCAGAACCTCGCGAAGGCTGACGCGAAAAAGCGGGAGAAGCTCATCGGCGACCTTCACAAGGCGCTCGGGATCGAGGAGTGAAGTACCATTCCTACGGATGGCGCCCGGCCAACTGCTATTTGTTCCGGTAAGCCGTGGCCTTTGCCTCAGTCACGAAACCGTTGCCCTTGCAAAGCTTGCATTGGTCGCCGATGAGGCCTGTCTGCCCCCTCCCGTTGCAGCGCGGGCAGGTCTCTTCATCGAAGTCCTCCGGATCGTATTCCTCCGCTTTCTGCCCGGAGATGACTTGGGAGCCCTTGCAATACGCACAGTCTTCACCGCGGGCCGCGCGTAGAGGCTCTCCCTTCTTTTCAATCAATTACAAGATCAGCATGACCTCCTGACAATTTTGGGCGGGCCTTCCGGGGTTGCCGGAGTTGCCTTTTACAAACGGCATGCCCTTGTTAAACATTGATCTGAATGAATAGCGCCATTCGCTCTGGTGCGACGGCGGAGGCAACGGGAATGAGGAGGCAGCACGGCACTAAAATGGCAGACACCGGAGGTATCGTGTTTCCACTCACCGCTTTTTTGGGTATGTTGCTGAAAGCCGCCGCCATCGTTTGGGTGCTCTACAGCATTCGGATGTTCGCGAGATACTTCCGGAGGGAATGGCGGAGGTTCCGCAGCATAAACCTTATCCGTGCACGGCGAACAGTGTTGTTGGCAACTTTCTGGGTGTTGATGCTCATGATGATCGGCGGCCTGGCGATGGTTCTGCGAAACGGCGTCGTCCCGGCGGTCACCGAGGCGCGCCCGGAAACGCTTCGGACTTACGTCGGCACCTCGTTCGTCATTGCCGTGGCGTGCGGTTTGTTTGCGCTTAAGGTGCTCGCGCTCAGGATCTACGCCCTTATCGAGATCGTGTTCGCAATCGCGATCTGCCTTCAAACGATGAGCGGCATGACGGATGTCATCAGCCACGTACAGGCGTTCGGGATCGCGACATCCGCGTACCTTCTCGTCCGCGGCCTTGATAATTTCAAGAAGGGTCTGGACGAACGCAAGAATCCGTAAATTCTCAGTAAATTTAAGCCTTACTCCGGACTAGTCAGAAGGATTTTGATGAATCCCAAGCCCGCGTTTATGATCCGCTGATCTCTTACGCCGCTCCAGTTCGTAAACATCGATCAGGTCGTCGAGCAGGTCGCACACCCGATCCATCCCGGTATTGTCGGCGCGCCAGCGGACTGTCGTAGTCGATCTGCTGCAAGGCGCTGAGACCGTGGTCCCGTGCCCATCAATTCCGGGCCCGTCGTGTCGTCGAGTCGCGGTGGCTCAGCTGGTTATCGTTGAACAGTGCGCAGCCAGCAGTGTGATGGTCCAGGTTGATCTCGCCGCGCCGGTGGTAGCGGTCGAACGGATGGTTAAGCACACGGGCGAAGCTGCGTGGGTCGTCGCCGTCGGTCAGGACCTGCATACGCTCTTTTCAGCTGCGGCGTGCCGTAATCGACGTTGCCCGAGCCGTCCACCGATGCCGGTGCCGCGGACCTCCGCTTCTTCAAGCGCGGCAATCCATTCCCGGTCAACCTGTTTTTGATATTGATGCGCAGCTTACAGCACGAACGGGTTTCGTACAGCGCGATGATGTGAAATGTGCGGGGCCGGTTTCGGAGTTCTATGCTGATAGGGCACGCTGTTGGGAGAATAGCGGGATATGCCGAAGCGCCATGACACGCACCTGAAAGAAACGATCGCTTGCCGACGCTTCGAAGCGGCCCTCAGCGCGTCGCTCGTTTCCCAGCCGATGCATCAGGGCGCTGACTACGGGACAGACTATCTGGTTACGGTATTCAGCCCGGAAGGGGAGCTGCGGCGCAGGTTTCAGACTCAGGTGAAATACACGCCTTCGCCTGCAAACCGCAAGTCTCCACGGGAACTGGAGCGGCTGTGGGCAGCACTAGACGGATACCACTACATCGATATCGAGCCCGGAGTCGCAATGGTCCGGCACCAATTGTCACTGGAGCATTTGTCGGACTACACGCGGTCGATTCCGGGAACGCCACCGGTGCTGTTCGTTCTAGCCAACCAGCAAGAGTTCTTTTACTTCTGGATCAATGATCTTTACGAGTGCTACCTTCGCTGGCTCCCCCAAGCTGCACGGCACAAAGGGACCTTCACCATTGAGATTACGAACATCCGATCGTTGGATCGCGATCTGAGGGATTCGAGTGGCAGCCAAGCTTTGATGCCGGTTCATGAGGAATACGCACTGGGTGAACCGACATTTCTGTTGAAGCCTTATTTTGGCGAGAGTTTCGGCTGGCTAGGCAGCTGGTTTACTCCGCAATCCGTCGACTCGTTTTCGAACCTGGGATTCTCATTGTATGTTCAGAATGTCTCCGATCGGACGGGACGTCTGAAGGCCTTTGATGTTCTGGGTTTCTGGCAGTATCTGACCTCCGTTCGGGCGACGGTGCCGTATGCGCTTTTTGCTTTTTCAAGGTTCATCGGGCTTTTGATTCCCACCCCCGACATGGTCAACTGGGCCGCTTCGACAGTCGCTGAGTCGAAGAGCCATTTCGATCTGCCGGTTGCATTTCAAATCCTTGCTGGGGCATCCACCAAAGAATCCACCGATCTCGGCCTGCGTGCCATTACGAGCCGGATGCCGATTCGCTGGTGGTTTGATTTTGTCTCGACTGAGGTCGGCAATTGGATGCGACTGCTGAATGAATACGTGATGGGTGTAGCCTGCTTTTTGGGGTGCGCCGTGGTGAAGCGACGGTCTGCTGAGGCCCAACGCGTACTGATCGATCTTCTTCTGGAATTCCCGTCTAATCTCTTCCCGCCTCACTTAGATACGGCGAACCCACTGGTTTCGCAGATCGCGGCACTTCTTGAAAAGGAACTTCTCATCGAAGATCCGTCATACGTCGAGTTGAAGAAGGTTTGCGGCATTGTCAGCGGCGATTCTCCGGGCGACGCGGCAAAGAAGGTCCGAATCTTCGATGCCGACCAGGCAAACGAAGCTGAGCGGAGCATATGACTGAAGTTTCGCATCTGAGGCGGTGCGTGCCCGCCTAAGTGGTCTGAACCACTTGTGCCACGCTCCGGTACGCTTCGCTACGCGATGTCGCGCTGGAAGCCCGATTCTCGAAGCAGCGTCCCTGCCACATGATGTATCTTGAATCCAGGTATTAGGCGCGAATTCGATCTGGATTCGAGCCCTTGCACATTCACGCGCAAGCCACTGATTCTAAATGGCTTGATAGCGCCAACGGGGGTCGAACCCGTACTTTCCGCCTTCGCGTGCTTTCTTTAAGTTACTGAAACCGCAGTCTCAGGAACCACCGTGTTCGCCAGGAATCTCAGGCCGTTTGTACAAATCATGTACACGGAATTGGGCCAAGGATTTTCAGTGCCGGCTAGGGCGCCGGAATCTCTGGCAACGGCGAACCGGTCAGTCGGTCCCTGACAAGCTTCGCAAGAAAAGCTGCGAACGGTCCGATGTTTTCCTCGACGCTCGCTCTTGCCAGCGCGGCCATGTATGTCTTGCGTTCCGCGGAATGACCGTCCAGGGATAGCCTGCCGCGGCCATCACGTCAGGGCGCACCAACTCGTCAGGAACCCTCACGGGTATGTTCTGTCCGACAGCGAAGTTCTCCACGTATTCACTATGAATAGCGGTCTAGTCGCAGCCATGGACCTCGGGGATGCCGACGCTGCCGGTGGTCCGACTGCCGCATTCGCGCGTCGATCCTAACCGGCCAACAGGCGACCGCGGCAAAGCCGTTGACAGCCCGACGTAACGATGCCGAACTCTCCAGCCGCGGAAGTAGGGGAGGCGGTGATCGCGCTCCCAGCTTTGGCGGGGGTGCAGAAAATGAAGAAAGAATCATTCCTTGGTTTCTCTTGAGCCACTACGCCAGCTTCGACCGCCGCTTTCTTCCCCTGAAACGCCGCGGGCACACCTCCGACGACTCCTGATCAGACAGAACTGTTATTGCTTTGCGTCGCTGGATCGGCCGGACCGCTTGGATGCCGCCCTCTTCGGCAATCGCGGAACAACCTGAACGCCCGCCCAAAGCGTAGCGATGGTTTGCTCGACCACCAGAGTCTGCTCAGGCCGGTCAGGCACAACCCCTTGGATCACCATGAGCGTGGCGAGGCCGAAGATCGTGTACCACCAGGTGTGGGCTACCACTATGTCATCCCTGCCTGGCAATCCTTCATCCCTGGCAACATCGAAAAAGAGCTGTACGAAACGTTGGAACAAAGGCTTGCCAATGTCGTCAATATATTGCCCAGCGCGGACACCGTTGCGATTCTCAGGACCGAAGAAGACGTTACGGAACTGCTGTGGGTGGGCGGTGCAGAACTGAATGAAGCCGCGTGAGGTCGCAAAGAGACGCTCCTTCGGTGCGGGATGTTTAGCGGCAGTCGCGTCGAAGTCCTGAATCAGCAGACCGATCGTCTCGCGGCTCAACTCGGCAAGGATATGCCATTTGTCAGGGAAATGCTGGTAGATCACGGCGTGCGTATAGCCGATCTCTTCCGCGATCGCGCGAAGCGTCACGGCTTCGTAGCCGCGTTCGGCAAACATCCTGCCGGCCGCCGCAAGGATTTCGCCCCGCAGCCGTTCCTTACGCTCTACCCGGCGACTTGGTGATGTGGATGCCACTTCGATCAGGATAGTCGCTTTTGAAACTTTTCACAACCACGGGATCATTTACCACCATTGGTTATTAACCATTGATTATTTCGCAACCAATGGTTTTTGCGGGCGTCCAATGGTCAGGTCACTCATTTGGATGGGTGGCCAAATACGAGGCAAAAGGAGAAAACGAGCATGTATTTAGTCATGGGCATCACTGGAAAGGTTGGGGGCGCCACCGCGCGGCATCTGCTGAAGCAGGGGAAAGAGGTGCGAGCACTGGTGCGCAATCGCGAGGAAGCGGCGAAGTGGGCAGACCGAGGTGTGGAGTTGGTGGATGGAGACTGGAACGATGCGACATCCATAGAGGCAGCGCTCGAAGGCGTCGAGGGCGCGTTCGTTATGTTGCCGGCTATATGGGCGCCCTCGCCCGATTTCAGAGAAGCAAAGGGTGTGATTGCAAACTATGTCGAAGCGCTGACAAGGGTAGTGCCGCCGCGGGTGGTAGCGCTCTCTTCGATGGGCGCGAACAGAACAAGCGGGCTGGGGATGATTACGGCCCTGTCACTCTTGGAGCGAGGCTTTCGCAGCCTGCCATCTTCGGTTGCATTTGTGCGCGCAGGTGGCTTTTTCGAAAACTTTCTTTTCGGCCTGCAGGCCGCCCAGGGTGGAACACTACCGGTCTTCTACAATCCCACAAACCGAAAATCGACAATGGTCGCGTCCGACGACATTGGCGCAGAGGTGGCAAACCTTCTGACCGGGCCGGAGTGGTCAGGGCATCGCGTTATCGAGTTGGGTTCGATGGTAAGCGCGGATGAAGTGGCGGAACAATTGGGCGAAGTCCTCAAACGCGACGTAAGAGCCTTTGCAGTCCCGCGTGCAGGGTGGGCGGAAGCGTTCGAGCAGTTCGGCATCCCCAAGGGCCACACGGGACCGGCCGAGGAAATGTTTGAGAGTGTTAACGCGGGATGGATGAGCCTGGGAATCACGGGTACGGAACACGTAGCGGGTACGACGCCCGCACGCGATGTGTTTGCGGCCGCGCAGAACTCCGGCAACGCGTAAGTCCGGGGCAAGCAATATGAAAGCTGAACACACGATAGATAAACCCGCCCGGTCAGGTCGAGCAACTCAAATAGCGGCGATGCTGATAACCGGCCTCGTCGCCTTCATTTGGGTGTACTTCGGAAGCTTATATGTACTACACGATCCCGGCGAATGGAGGATCGCCAATCAGCAGCTCGGGTACCCGCTCTATATCATTCCTCTGATTGGCGTGACCCACATCGTTGGGGGCGTGGGTCTTCTGATCCCTAATTTTCCTCGATTGACCGAGTGGGTTTATGCTAGTCTCGCGATCGACCTTTCACTGGCGTTCTATTCACATCTGAATGGCGGTGGCAATACCTGGGATAGGTTCGATCCGATTCTCGTCATGGCGTTCGTCTTGGCTTCGTACGCATTAAGACGCTCCATGCGCGCAAACAGGTGGTCGATATGAAGAGCACGCTGGGGTGGGCGGCCCGCCCCAGCTTTTCTTAGCAAGCACCACCGGAATTGCGGTGCTCCATACATGACGCAGCTTCACCGCTTCACTGCGGCGACGCTGGATGGACTCTTCGGCGGCTACTCTTTAAGATTGATTTCGATTCCAGCCCTGGCGATGTCGTCGGGGCCCTGCCAGATTGGGGCCAACCGTGTAGGGTAATTTTTCAAGCTATTGGTTTTAAAACATTTGGTAGCGCTAACGGGGATCGGCCTCGGATTTTCCGCCTTCTCGTGCCTTCTTTAGGTTACTGAAACCGCGATCTCAGGAACCACCGCGTTCGCAGGAATGTCAGGCCATTTATACAAAATCTGTACACGTAGTTGGCGACGGTCGCTGGTTCACAAGATTTACGTTAAACCATCATCGACGACCAGCTCAATCTGCGTTTCTCCCTTCACCCTCATCCCGCTTTGGCTCCCGCCCCTACTCGCGGGCTGCGCGGCAGGACCTTCGACAGAGCGCGCTCACCGGCACTGAAATAATCACTCGGGTTGGCTCCGACAACCCGCTTGAACGCCTTACTGAATGCAGCATCGGACTCGTAGCCGACCGACCGGGCAACATCTATGAGCTTCTTGTCACGCTGTTGTAGTAGCTGCGTCGCCTTCTGCATCCGCCACTCGGTTACGTATTCCAACGGTGTTTGTCCGAGCACCTCTTTAAAATGTGCCGCGAAAGCGGAGCGAGACATACCCGCCGCCTCCGCCAGGGATTCGACCGTCCAGGGCGTATTGACGCTGTTGTGAATGGCATTCAGAGCGATGCCTATTTGAGGATCGAAGATCGCACGAAGCCATCCTCTGTTGCGCCATTCCACTCCCGACGCGATATAAGCCCGGAGTATTTGGATGAACAGAACCTCGGCTAGCCGGGTCGCGACTACTTCCAATCCCGGCGCCTGTTCTGCCATTTCTGACGCCAACGCTTGCATTGTGCTGTGAAGAGCAAGCGTGCGTGCCTGATCGGCCTTAATCAGAATGAAGCCCGGCATTAGCTGCGTGATGGGCTTCAGACTGGCTCGGTCGAAACTGAAGGAGCCGCAGACGATTGTCGTCGGCGCTCCGCCGCCTCCGTAGTAAGCGACATTGCTGTTGGCTTGAGCCGCGATCTCGCGGAAAGTTGACCTTGGGCGTGTTCGCGGGCTATCGCGCATGACGATCGGCGTGTCGCGGGCCAGCAAGAAGCAGTCGCCACCGGTGAGGGGAACCGGCTCCGGAAGACCTTCGACGCTGAGCCAGCAGTTACCGCGCGAAAGCATGGCAAAATGCGCCAAATCTGTGGGTGCCACCTTTCTGTTGGAAGGTCTGACTTCTTCTTCGCTGTCCTTCCCCCCGATCAAGCCCCACGGAGCGGTGGCTTCGAGCCTGTGCTGGCCGAAGGCGGTTACGTGCATCGTTCTGAAAATATCGGTTATCGGGTCCAACACCAACCTCCCAGTTTGGACGAACAGACAAGATTCTAGGACTCCTGAGCAGTTCTCGTCCAAAACCAATACATCTACTCTACTGTACGGAATTTTAGAGCACTAGCAAAAGGAGCGATTATGGGAAAGCTTGAAGGTAAAGTTGCAGTCATCACGGGTGGATCGAGCGGCATGGCGCTTGCAAGCGCCATGCGGTTCGTCGAAGAAGGTGCCTACGTTTTTATCACAGGCCGCAGGCAGGAGCAGCTCGATGAGGCCGTCAAGCTGATTGGCCGCAACGTTACCGGTGTGCGCGGTGACGCGGCAAATCTCGACGACCTCGACCGCCTGTTCGACACGGTCAAACGGGAAAAGGGCAAGATCGACGTCCTGTTCGCGAGCGCTGGCTGGGGCGAGGCAGTCCCACTCGGCGAGGTTACTGAGCAGCACTTCGATGCGATCTTCGGCCTGAATGCGCGCGGAACACTGTTTACGGTTCAGAAGGCGTTGCCGCTGCTCAACAACGGCGGATCGATCATTATGACCGGATCAGTTGCCTCGCTGAAAGGCTTTCCTGGTTACGGCGTGTATGCGGCGAGCAAGGCTGCGTTGCGCTCGTTCGCACGCACGTGGCTCAACGAACTCAAGGGCAGGAATATCCGGGTGAATGTGCTGGGCCCGGGGCCGACCGCCACACCGATGCAGGACCAGGTTCTCACCCCGGAGGCGAAGCACATGTTTGAAGTTCTGATCCCGCGGGGAAAGATGGGTCGACCTGAAGAAATCGCAACGGTCGCACTGTTTCTTGCTTCAGACGATTCGAGCTTCGTGAATGGGGTGGAGTTGAACGTCGACGGCGGCCTCTCGGCCATCTGAAAGATGGGGGAATCAATATCAACAAGGATAGGAGAAGCATTATGAGCTATGCGATCGTAGGATTCGGTAAGGTAGGCCAGGGCCTCGCCCACGCCTTTGCCCGCAAGAACATTGACGTGACCGTCGCGAGCCGCCGGCCGCCCGAGGCGTTGGCGCCGCAGGCTCGGGCAATTGGACCCACGGTCGTCGCCAAATCGCTGAGGGCTGCTCTCGAGGCCGACACAATCATCCTGGCAGTCCCGTTCGGGGAACATCGCGAGGTTGCGAAGGCCCTGCCAGGTTGGAAAGGCAAGACGATCATCGATACGATGAACGCGTTGGTTCCGCTTGAGGAGCTGGACGGCCTCCTTTCCTCTGCCTTCGTTGCGAAGTCGTTCACCGGCGCTAAGTTCGTGAAAGGTTTTAATCATCTGGGTGCAGCCACCCTGGCGACCGATCCGATCGTCGAGGGCGGCCACCGAGTCGTCTTTCTGTCAAGTGATGACGAGGACGCGATTGCTCCCGTGGCGGATTTGGCCAAAGAACTCGGGTTCGCACCCGTCAAGCTGGGAAAACTCAACGAGGGTGGCGCGCTGGTGCACGCACGCGGCCGCACTTGGGGTCCGCTCATCTTTCAGGATTTGTTCAAGAAAGAGCAGTGATCGACCGTCCGCCGTGTGCCTGGCCCGGGATGGGTGGCTCTCCGAAACGTCCGATTCGATCGGCCACGGGCTAATGAAGGGGAAAAGGAGATTACGATGAGCATCGAAAAGAATGTCGAGAGTGTTAAGGATTTTCTTGCGGCACTCGGCCGCCGCGATAAGCAGGGTTTGCTGGCGCTGTCTGCCGAAGATATTGAGTGGATCATTCCGGGCGAAGACTGGCCGCTGGCCGGCACGCACCGCGGGCACGCGGGACTGGAGAATTTACTTCGGAAGGCTAACGAAACGGTGGAGACTTCGTATCCGGAGCCCCCCGAGTTCATAGCGCAGGGAGACCGGGTTCTTGTCATCGGCTTCGCCACCGGGAGGATCAAAGCCACAAACAGGACATTTGAGGACCATTGGGTCTTCGCCATTACCGTTCGAAACGGCAAACTGACAAACATCCGGGAGTATATCGACACGCAAGCACTGGCGCGGGCCTCCGAGATGGCGTGAAAGCATTGCTGAATCAGTTTTTGGAACACGTATTCAGGAGAACAAAATGAGCGCAATGGATGGGAAGGTAGCAGTAATCACGGGTGGTAACAGCGGGATCGGCCTGGCTACCGCCAAGCCGTTCGTTCAGGAAGGGGCCTACGTATTCATCGCCGGGCGACGACAGGCGGAGCTAGTCGCAGCGGTGTCGCTAATCGAGAAAAACGTCACAGCCGTTCAAGGCGATGTGTCGAAGCTGGATGATCTTGACCGTATTCATGAAGTCGTGCGAAAGGCGAAGGGGCGTGTCGATGTCGTCTTCGCAAATGCCGCCGTTGTCGATCCGGTTTCGCTGGCAGAATCGACTGCTGAAACGTTTGACAGGCATTTCGCCCTGAACGCTCGCGGCGCGGACTTCACGGCGCAAAAGGCCCTGCCGCTGCTCGCGGACAATGCATCGATCATACTGTCCGGCTCAGCCGCATGGCAGATGGGCATTCCTGGATACGGTGCGTATTCGGCGACGAAGGCCGCTTTGGCCTCTTTCGTCCGGAGCTGGACTGCCGAGTTGGCCGGCCGCGGAATCCGGGCGAACGTGATCAGTCCTGGACCGACGGACATGCCGATGCTCCAGGTTGGCTCCAAAGGAACTCCGGACGGTGCACCCGAATACTTCAGAAAAATGATCCCGATGGGACGGCTTGGAAACGCCGGATGATATTGCATCGGCAGCCGTATTCCTTGCTTCCGGCGAAAGCGGCTTCATCACTGGCATCGATCTGCCGGTCGATGGTGGCATCGCTTCCAAATGACTTTGCAGGCCCAATGAGTCGTCAACATCTATCAGCGCCGCTTTGCATTTCGACAGCCTCCGCCATAGCGTTTGATGGCTCGTGTGGTCTCGGAAGATTGGGAGGCCCAGCTTGAATTCGTATCAACTTCGGGAGCGGCAAGATGCCGCGAAGGGAGAAAACAATGAAGGTTCTTGTTATCGGCGCAACGGGTAAGGTAGGCAGTGAACTAGTCAAAGCGCTTCGTCAGCGCGGAGCGGAGGTACGGGCTTTCACCCGCAAGCAGCGCAAGCCGGATCGGATTCCTGACGCAATGGAGATGGCTGTCGGCGATTTGAGTGATCCGGTCTCGGTAGGAGAAGCGATCAAGGGAGTTGACAAGCTATTCCTGCTGATTGGCGGGGAGAATGTCCCCGTCGAGTTAGCGCAAGCTCTCACTGCTTATGGCTTGGCAAAAAAGGCCGGCCTGAAACAAGTGACGTACGTCTCTGTCTATAAGGCGGATCAGTTTCTCGAGGTGCCGCATTTCGCTAATAAGTATGCGGTCGAGCAAGCGATCCGTGCAGGCGGGATGCCATTCACGATTCTGCGGCCAGCGTACTTCTCTCAGAATGAGCTCCGGCTCAAGCGTGAGTTAACCGAACTCGGCGTATATCCGATTCCCGTGGGGAACGAGGGCCTGGCTGTGGTGGATATTCGCGATCTTGCAGAGGCGGCCGCCATATCGCTAACAGAAGAAGGCCACAACGGAAAAACGTACGACTTGGTTTCGTCAGAGATGTTGCGTGGTCCGGATGCGGCAGCCACATGGTCGAAGTTACTGCGGAAAAAAATCGCTTATGCAGGACATGCAGATTTCGACGGCTTTGAAACGCAGCTGCGGGAAAAAGGCAGCCCGCGTTGGCTGGCCTACGATCTTCGGGTCATGTACCAAGGTTTCGTCGAGCGCGGATTCAGCAACACGGAGGACCAGACTGCGCGCTTTGCTACCTTGCTTGGGCGCCAGCCAAGAACGTACAGCAGCTTCGCTGAGGAACTAGCGAGGAAGTGGGCCGCAGCGTGAGCTGCCGCAGAACAGGCCGTCCCGAACGGCGTACACCGAGGAGAAACTCAATGACGACATCTCTTGAAGACCATAGCTTCACCCAACGAAGCGCAACCGTGTTCCATCCCATCAGCACGGCCGACAATATGGCGATGGCTGCGATGCGCGCCATCGTCGAACCAAACAAAGGACGCTTGCGGGGAACTGCAGCGCGCGAGCCTTTTGATGCCATCATGGAGCACGTCGCCGTTCCCGAAAACGTGACTTTTGAAGCCGGCGCCGTGGGCGGTGTTCCGGGATGGTGGTCGAAGCCGAAGGACGCCCAGCCCGACGCGGTGGTCCTCCACATTCATGGTGGCTGGTTCAACTGGGGCTCGGCAAAGGCTTTTCGCAATCTGGTTGGGCACCTGGCGAAGCATGCCGGCGCGATTGCATTTACACCCGAATATCGTCTCGCCCCCGAACATCCGTTTCCGGCAGCTTCGGAGGATGTGCGCACTTGCTATGCCGGCTTAGGCGAGCTTGGTTACAAAAAGATCGCCGTCACCGGTGACTCGGCAGGCGGGACTTTGGCTCTCGGGCTCCTTCTCTCGGTGAAGGCGTCTCAGGATAACAATCAGGTGGTTCCCGTCGCCGGAGTTGCACTGTCCCCAGTAACGGACCTTTCGCTCTCAGGAACAAGCTGGACGACGCGCGCGGCAGCAGATCCTTACTTTACTCGATCCCAGGCAACCGAACTGGTGCAGTCCTATCTGAATGGAGCCGATTCCAGCGATCCCGCTGCCTCGCCGCTCTACGCGTATTTGACTGGCCTTCCGCCCGTTCGTGTCCACGTCGGTGACGACGAAGTGCTGCTCGATGACTCAGTCCGTTTTGTCGACCGAGCTCTGGCGGCCGGAGTGGACGTGCAGCTTGATGTCTGGGAGGGCATGGTACACGGCTTCCTGGGCTCCGTCGGCCAGCTGAGCGCGTCTAAACAGGCGCTTCAGCAGGTCGGCTCGTTCCTCTCTGAACGCTTCATTAAAGCCACAGCGGACCGGCAAACTTAACGACGAACTGACTTGTGGGGCATTGCGTTTTGGCTTCGCGGCTCTTCGGCCAACATGAATTCGCGGCGTATATTTCCCGAGAGTGGATTTGAAACGCTGTCTACTTAACCGTTCGAGAACCCGCGATCAGTATGTCCACGAGTCTCCTGGCGCTTTGCTGCCAATCGCCGCCGGAGCTCACATAGGAGACGCCGATCACGGCCCCAAGCAGATCGGAGGCATCGACATCTCTTCGCAGATCGCCACTCTTTTTTGCGTGCTTCACCAACTCTTCGATTGCTCCGCGGACCAGGCTGCGAGATCCCTTATAGAGCCTGGAAGGACCTCCGGCGACACTGTTGAGAGCGGACGCAATGATGTGCTTCGCTGCAATATAATCGACAAACAAGAGCAACCAGGCACGCAGGGCCTCGACCGGAGGCATCGCAGCCGTGAATCCGTGCGCTGCCTCAGCCAGCTTTTCCACCTCACTCCGATAGACGGCTTCGATCAGTGCGTCCCGTGTAGGGAAATGGCGGTACAAAGTGCCGGCGCCTACACCCGCTTGCTTCGCGATGTCGTCCAGACTGGCATCCGCCCCGTGGCAGGTAAAAGCACTCTTCGCCACTTCGAGAATGCGCTCGCGGTTGCGCCGAGCGTCCGTTCGCGGCTTTCGCTGAGCGGGTTGGGCGAGCCTTTTCTTATTTCCCAAAATCTTGCAACCGGAGACCGTCTCCGATTATCTATTTATTCGGAGACACTGTCCACTTTATCGAGATCGGGACGGCGCGTCAATGCCATCCGGAAAGAGATCAACGAGGTTTATATGCGCGTTTTCGTTACGGGCTCCACAGGTTTCATCGGTTCCAGGATCGTCCCGGAACTCATCAACGCCGGCCACCAGGTGCTAGGACTTGCGCGCAGCGATGCGGGTGCCCAGTCTCTGGCCGCCGCCGGGGCCCAGATACAACGAGGTGATCTGGAAGATCTGCAAAGCCTGCGCACAGGAGCTGCCGCTTCCGACGCCGTGATTCACACAGCTTTTCAGCGCTTTCAGCATTTCCGGCACGATTGGACGAGATTCACGGAAAACTGCGAGCTCGACAAACGTGCAATCGAAACCATCGGCGCCGTGCTACAGGGTTCCAGCCGACCGCTCATCGTGACCTCGGGCGTCGGAGTAGCCCAAGGCCGCGCCGCTACCGAGGACGATCCCCCGATTGCGCCTTCCCCCACCTATCCTCGCGTGTCGGAGGGGACTGCCATGTCACTCCTGGAGCACGGCGTGCACTCCTCGGTAATGCGCTTGCCGCAGGTTCACGACACGGTGAAACAAGGGCTCGTTACCCCGCTGATCGCCATAGCGCGTGCCAAGGGTGTCTCAGCATACGTCGGCGATGGGCTGAATCGCTGGCCTGCGGCGCACGTAGAGGATCTTGCGCGGCTTTATCGGCTCGCGCTGGAGAAAGGGGCGGCAGGAGCCCGGTACCACGCGGTCGCCGAAGAGGGTGTGCCGTTGAAAGACATTGCCACCGCTATCGGCCGCGGGCTGAACGTGCCTGTCATTTCTATCGCACCGGAGCAGGCCCAGGAGCATTTTGGTTTCCTCGGACTCTTCGCGGGATGGGACGCGCAGACTTCGAGCGCCCAGACACGAGCAAAGCTGGGCTGGAAGCCGACCGGTCCTGACCTTCTCACCGATCTCGGAAACATGCGTTATGCGGAGGTCTGAACAAAGTCACAAGTTTGAGAGGAGTCAATATGAAAAAGATATGGTTCATCACCGGCGCGTCTCGCGGTTTCGGCCGCATCTGGGCTGAGGCCGCGCTCAAACGCGGAGATAAAGTCACTGCCACCGCGCGCAAGCTGGAAGACATCGCGGACCTTAAAGAGCACTTCGGAGACGCGGCCTTTCCGTTGGCCCTCGATGTGACGAATTCGGTGCAGGTGCCCCAAGTTCTTCAGCAGGCGTACGAGCATTTCGGCAGACTGGATGTTATGGTGAACAACGCCGGCACGAGCCTGTTCGCAGCCACCGAGGAGGCGAGCGACCAACAGATTCGCGACTTGTTCGATGTAAACTACCTCGGGATGGTTCGGGTGCTGCGATCAGCTCTGCCCCTGCTGCGGAAGCAAGGCAGCGGACACATCCTCGGCGTTTCGAGCGGTCTTGGGATCACGGCGCTTCCGCTCATCGGCTTCTACTGTGCCACCAAATGGGCGGTGGAAGCACTGCATGAATCGTTGGCGCAGGAGGTGAGGCCCTTCGGCATCAATGTGACGCTGGTTGAGCCGGGAGCTTACGCAACCGAATTTGGCAAGTCTGCACAGATCGCAGATGCTCTGGAACCGTATGCAGAGTTCCGGAAGCAATTTCTGACGCGCCTTGCCAACATGGAGCGGGGTGACCCGGAGGCGACGGCAGAAGCCATACTGAAGCTCGTGGATGCGGACAATCCACCTCTGCGACTCGGACTGGGCAACTCGATTTTGCCGAGGGCACGGGACGCGTATCGAGAACGCCTGGCGACGTGGGAAGCGTGGGAGGGCGTGTCCAATGCGGCGATGGGCGAGCCGAAGAAAACGATTGCGGCGTGGATAGAGCGAATGGCCGGAGCGACTCCGGTTCGGGCATAAGGTGCAGATGAGCCGTCTTTCGCAGCAGGCGAGTCGCAATAGCAAGCGTAACAGGAGGTTGTATGGAAGGCACGAAGGCCCTTATTGAAAAGGCGTACGCCGCATTCAACAGGCGGGACATCGACGGTGCATTGGCACTGATGACCGAAGACGTGAACTGGCCCAAGGCTTCGGAAGGCGGGAGAGTTGTTGGAAAGGAACAGATCCGCGCCTATTGGACCCGACAATGGGGCGAGTTCAATGGCCTTGTCGAACCGCTGGCAATCACCGAGGAAGACGGAGGCAAGGTCCGCGTCAGGGTGCACCAACTTGTCAAGAACCTCCAGGGGGATGTTCTATCCGACAGCGAAGTTCTCCACGTATTCACTATGAATAGCGGTCTTATCGCAGAAATGGAGCTCGGGGATGAGGCCGGCTCTGCCGGTGGTCCGACTGCCGCGTTCGCAAGTCGATCCTGACTGGACCGCCGAAGCCATTGAACGCCTGGGGCGGGCACCTCCCGCCTGGGATCGGTGCAGTCGCTTCCAGACAACCTGGTGGCGCCAATACCGCCAGGGGGAGCATCCATGGATTCGTCATTCATCAGATCCAAAAGGCCGGGACCGGAACCGGAGATCGGCCAGATTTCCGTCGCAGTAAACGGTGGCGGGATCGGGGGACTTGCCGCGCTTTGTCTATGTTGCGGGCGGGCTCGGGTGTACACGTGTACGAGCAAGTGCAGGAGATACGCGAAGAAGGCGCCGGCATCCAGGTCAGCCCGAACGTCACTCTCATCCTGAATCGCCTTGGCGTGGCCAAAACGCTGGCAATGGTGGGCGTGCAACCGTTAGCCTTGCGTCAACGACGTTGGGCTGACGGCCGCACGTTGAGCTGCGCTCCTCGCCAAGCTCATCAGCATCCGACGAACAGCGTCGCCTGGAAGGGACTGGTGGACTGGCGAAGCGGGGGTGTGCCATAACAAGTCGCAACTGTGCACGCAGAGAATAGCTACAGGCCCGCCTCAGCGGTTCTCCGGCCAGTGAAGACGTAGGCTATCGGGCACGCTCAGCGTACCTTTGTCGGTCTTCGGCTCAATCCGCGGCCGTTCCCGCGTGTTGGAGTTGCTCAGCATGGTTCTCCAGACGTTCGGGCACGCTCATGAACAAGACCCTCAGCCCTTCCGTCATCGTCGGATGCGCAAACATTGCGTCCCGCAAAGTCGTATACGGCAGGCCCGCCAGCATCGCGAGTTGAACCGTACCCATAAGTTCGCCGGCCTCCGGCCCGAACGCCGTGAATCCGAGAATCCGGTCACTACGTGCGTCGATGAGGGCCTTCATGAACCCACGTTTCTCAGAAATGGTCCAGGGCCGCCAGTCGGAAATGACTGGCACGGACGCCACACGGTAGGCTAAGCCACGTTCCCGCGCCTGCGACTCGTTGAGGCCGACACGCGCCAGTTCCGGATCGATGAAGACGCAGGACGGAACCAGGCGGTCCCGCGTGCTGCGCCGGCCTCCGTTCAGGTTTTCATGAATGATGGCAAAGTCGTCCTCCGATACGTGCGTGAAGTATGGGCTGCCCGCGCAATCTCCCATCGCCCAGACGTTCGCGGCGGTTGTTTCCAGCCGATCGTTCACGCGGATGTGTCCCTTTTCGGTGACCTCGATCCCCGCCTTCTCGAGCCCGATGCCGCTCCTGCTAGGCGTGCGTCCAAGCGCGACGAGTATGTCGCTTCCCTCCACGGTTCGGGGGCCCTCGCCACCTTGGAGTTGAAGACTCGTGTGTCGTCCCGAAAGGCCACTGACACCGAGCACGTCGGTTTCTAACATCACATCGATGCCTTCGTCCCGGAACAGTTGCAGAATCGCTAGCGAAATGTCGTCATCTTCGTTGGAGGCGAGTTGCGAGTCGCGGGAGATCAGCGTTACGCGGCTTCCCAGTCTGCGCAGAGCCTGACTGAGCTCCAGGCCGACGTAGCCGCCTCCCAAGACGATCAGGTGCTCGGGACGCCGCTGCAAGTCCAGTGCTTGGATGTGGGTCAGTGGCTTGGCCTCGCGCAGGCCGGGCGTGTCGGGTATGGCCGCGCGGCTTCCGAGGTTCACGAACACGCGTTCCGCGGTCAGCGTACGTTCGCCACCATCGCGCAATGCGACGTGAACGGTGCGAGGCGCGACAAATGTACCTTCGCCGAAGATGAGCTCATCACCGCGCTGTTTGTCCAAGGCCGCGCGATATTGGTCGAGATGAACCTGGACGATGCCGTCCACCATATCGCGCTTGCGCGCGTAAACTCCCGCCATGTCGATGGCGATTGGCCCGGTCTCGATCCCGAACTCCCGCTGCCTCCCAACGAGCGAGGCGACCTTGGCGGAATAAATGACATTCTTGCTCGGCAGGCAGGCAATGTTCGGGCACGATCCGCCGATATACTTCCGATCGACCACGGCGGTCCGCCTTCCTTCTTTAGCCATCGTCCAGGCCGCCAATTTGCCGGCAGTGCCGCCGCCCAAAACGAGGACATCGAAGCTTTCCGGTGCATTCATAAGATTCATCTCCTTTAGGTGTCCGCCTTAACCAGCGAGGAACTCCTTGATGAGGGCCGCCGTGTCATCTGGATTCTCTTCCGGGCACTACCGCAGTGATCTGAAGCCCGCGCGAAGCTCTTCCGAAAACAGTTGCGGCTGTTCCCAGGCCGCATAGTGTCCGCCTCTGTCTACTCGGTTGTAGTAGATGAGTTTGTGATACGCCTGCTCCGTCCAACTTCGCGGGGCTTGATAGTTCTCGCCGGGAAAGACGCTCACGGCGGCTGGGACGGAAACATTGGCCGCGTTGTAAAGATTGAGGTGGAGTTCCCAATAGAACCGAGCCGCAGAAATCGCCGTGTTCGTCAACCAGTAGAGTGTGAAGTCGTCGAGTACATCGTCTCGTGTCAGGTCGCCTGCGGAGTATCCATTGATCGTTCGCCCGAGCACGGCCGAGGTCATCGCCGCCGCCGGTTGGTCGTAACCATCGCCGTGGTCAAACATCCAGCCGGCGAGGCCGACCGGCGAATCCGCCAATCCATATAATGCCTGCGGGCGCGTCGCCATCATCTGTGCGTAGGCGCGTCGCTTCGCAAACAGTACTGTGAGCTGCTTGTAAGCGCGACTTTCGTCGGCGGAGAGACTGGATGGCGGTGGGTCGCCGACCGGCAGCGATTTCGCGATGTCAGGTGGAATTGTTCCCGGAAAGTTGGTGTGAATGGCCAGTAACTCCGCAGGCGCCTGTTTGGCCATCGCCGTACAAACGCCCGCACCCAGGTCGCCGCCTTGTGCCACGAATTGCGTGTAACCGAGGCGCTGCATCAACACGACCCAAGCGCGCGCGGTGCGCTCAGCACCCCAGCCGACAGTCGTCGGCCTTGCTGAAAAACCGAACCCCGGTAGCGACGGAATCACCAGATGGAAGGCGTCCGATGCGCTCCCTCCATGTGCCGTAGGATTCGTAAGTGGATCGATAATTTTTAGCTGCTCGACGACTGAGCCGGGCCATCCGTGCGTGACGATCAGCGGCAACGCATTTTCATGTTGCGAACGAACGTGAATGAAATGAATGTCCAGTCCATCGATCTCGGTGATGAATTGCGGAAGGGCGTTCAGTTTCATTTCGCACTTGCGCCAATCGTAGTCTGTCGCCCAATAGCGGGCAAGTTCCTGAATTGTCGCAAGCGGCACGCCTTGCGATTCATCCGTGACGGTTTCCCGATCAGGCCATCTTGTCGAGTTGATGCGCCTGCGCAGTTCCGTGAGTTCTGCTGCTGTAACCTTCACGTGAAACGGACGAATAGTCGTCTTGTCAGCTGCCTGTGTGGCACTGGTCTGGGCCATAGTGTTCTCCTTCTGAGCAGGATTGGATTTCGAATTCGCAAATGCCTGGCCGTTCGTTGCCGGTCTGAACGCGACTGCCAGGCCCAACATCGAGCTCGCCTTGAGAAAGCAACGGCGCGATCTGTCGTCTGGTTCTTTCATCGGGTGCTCCTTTCTTTCATGCTGTTTCTCCGCCCTCTAGAAATGCTCTGGATTTGCCTCACTCTTCTGGTCCCACCCCTTCATCTCATTGAGTTCCTCGGGCGTAATCTGAGGCAAGTGCCGGATGAACAAAACCAGGCGCCAGGTTTGCGGGACAGTGTGCGTTCCGCTGAAGGCTGGCATGCCGCTCAAACGAACTCCATTTTCAATGGTGTAGTAGAGCTCGCCATCGCTCTTGTTCTGCGTCCCGGCCGCGCGCAAGTCGGGCGGTTTCGGATAAAGGCCCTTGCCGAATACCGTGTGGCCCCCTCCGTCATTCGAATGGCACGGGGCGCAATGATAGGAGAAATGCTCCATGCCTCCCCGAATGTTCTCCGTTGAAGGCGTGATGGGATTGCGAAGTTGGCGAGACGCAGATGGAACGGCTATTTTGCGTGCCGTTGTGGCCGCGAACTCCTCAATCGCTGAGGGCGTCGCCAGTGCGCTGAAGCCTCGTCGCACGAGAATGAAGCCGTATCCCGCGGTTGCAACCGCAAGAGCCAACAGAATGAGCGAAACTGCTTTCCAGTGTTTCATGTCTATCTCTCCTGTGCCGAGCCGGCACGACTTACCACGAATGACTTCCTTAACCTTTCTTCAGCGAAGGCAGACTCGGCATGCTGTTGATGTTCCAGCCTCCGCCGAGGGCTTTGATAAGCAACACGCTCGCGTCCATACGCCTGCGCTGGATATCGATCTCGTAACGTTCGTTTGTCAGCGCGGTCGTCTGCGCCGTGATGACCTGAAGATAGTTGTCGACACCACCTTGATACCGGTTCGTAAAAAGCTGGACCGATTCCTCGGCGGAGGCAACGGCGTCGCGCTGCTGCTTTTCTTCGTTCTCCAGAACCCGCAGAGCAGCCAGATTGTCTTCCACCTGCTGAAACGCAGTCAACGCGGTTTGCCGATAAGTCGCCACCGCGGCATCGTAACCGGCAATCGCAACATCGGAACCGGCGCCGCGGCGGCCCGCGTCAAACAGGGTTTCCGCCAGCGAGGGTCCCACTGCCCAGAAGCGGCTTGGCCAGTTCAGCCAGTTGAGAATCGAGGTACCCCCGAACCCGCCGGTCGCGCCCAGCGTCACGGTGGGAAAGAATGCGGCGCGCGCGATTCCGATCTGTTCGTTCGCTTCCTCGATTCGTCTTTCAGCGGCGGCTATATCGGGCCTGCGTTCGAGCAGCTGTGAGGGCAATCCAACCGGAATGACCGGGGGTTGGGCGCGCAACGACTCGGCCGCAAGACTGAACTCCGCCGGCGGTTTGCCGAGTAGAACCGCAATCGCGTGCTCGTACTGAGCGCGATCCACATCGATATCCGTTTCCTGCGCCGCCGTGGTGTCCAGCTGTGTCTGAGCCTGCGCGACATCGGACTTCGGTGAGGCGCCGCCCTCGAAGCGGTTTTCCGTAAGTGCGAGCGCGTTATTGTAGGCCTTGACCGTGTCCACCAGCAACTGCTTCTGCGCATCGGCAGCGCGCAGTTCGAAGTAATCGTATGCAAGTTCGGCCTGAATGGTCAGGGTCGCGGTTGCGAGGTCGGCAGACGTCGCCTGAGCTTCCTCACGCGCGGCATTCACAGTGCGGCGTACACGCCCCCAGAAGTCCACTTCATACGAAAGATCGAAGGACAGCACGAACTGACCGGTTGCACTGGTCCGCAGGGGAAAGTAAGGCTGATTCTGTGAATCGCGGATCGAGGCAAGGCTGGGGTTCGTCGAAATTGTAGGAAACTCCGAGGCGCGGTTGAAGCGGATCATGCCGCGAGCCTCACGGAAACGCGCTTCAGCAATCTTCAGGTCCTGGTTGCCGGCGGCCGCCTGCTCTTCCAGTGCAGTCAGCTGCCCATCGCCGAACGTCTCCCACCATTTCGGCGGAAGCGATGGTACTCCGGGTTGAGCGGTTTTCCACTCTTTCGTTTCCTTGAAGCTATCCGGAGGCGCTTCCTTGAATACGGCCGGGACGGGCACGATAGGTCTCGCATACTTTGGACCAACAGTGCAGCCGGAGATCAGCAGGGCGGATACAATTCCAGGGATCCATCCTTTGGTCATCGGGCGCTTCGTCATCGCTCACCTCCCTGCTGCACGTGAACAGGGGATCCGTTCTCCAGCGAATCCGAAGGATCGAGGATGATCGAATCCGCCGCCTGAAGGCCGGAAACGACCTCGACGTTGGCTCCATAATCGCGGCCGATCGCAACCGGAACCAGATTCGTGCGGCCGTCGCGTACCAAGCCGACGCGCAGGCCCTCACGCCGAAACAGCAGCGTGTTGGCAGGGATAGTCACCGATCGAATCGTCGCCGGCAGCTTCAGGTGAACCGAAACGTACGCCCCCGGCAAAAGCAGACCGTCGGGATTCGACACATCCACTTCCACCAGGAGCGTACGCGACGCGGGATCGATTGCGCTCGAATCGCGAACCAGCGTGCCACGAAACACGCGTCCCGGATATTCGTCGAGCGTAAGAGTCGCCGCCGCTCCGGGCCGCGGGGCATTCGAGTAAACCTCGGGGACCGGCACGAAAACACGCAAGGTCGAAATTGCCGCCATGTGAAACAGCTCTTTACTTTGGGCAGATGAACCCGCGTCTATGAGCGCCCCAATATCGGTGCTGCGCGCCGTGATCACTCCGTCGAACGGCGCGTACACTTTTTCGAACGCCTGGAGTTGCTCCAGGCGCCGTACGTTGGCGGAATTGGAATCGACCACGGCTTTCTGCGCGGCCTGATTGGCAACAGCCTGATCGGTTTCCTGCTTCGAAACGGAATTGCTTTTCAGCAGGAACTGCCATCGGTCTGAAGTGATCTTCGCCAGATCGTGATTGGCCCGTGCCGTCTCGAGCTGCGACTGCGCCTGCTGCAACTGCTGATCGATTTCCGGTGTTTCGATCTCAGCCAGCAGATCGCCCTTCTTCACCCGCGCGCCGATATCATAATACCAGTGCGTCAGATAACCGTTGGTGCGTGCGTAGATCGGGGAATCGGTGAATGCTTGGGTGTTTCCTGGCAGCACGATCTCCTGCAGCGGCGCGGCGGGCGCCGGATGCGTAACGTTGACGGCCGGCGTGGCGGCTTCGTCGGTCGCCTGCGCCAACTCTTTGCCTGTGGTCACGCGTTGCGCGATGCCGCTGCGGATTCCGTATCCCAGTCCGCCCGCGGCCGCCAAAACGAATATGGTCGGGACGAGCAGCCGCGCCCGTGGTGCGCGCCGCTGTGTCTCAGCCTTTGTGGTTTCCTGTATTGTCATTATGATTCCCTCCCCTGCAGTGAGCCCTCTTCCGCAACGGGCGAGTCCTCGTTCTTCGTTGATCCGTGGACAATTGCGAAAACCGATGGCACAAATACCAGCGTCGCCACCGTCGCGCACATCAGACCGCCGATTACGGCCCGGCCGAGCGGTGCGTTCTGTTCGCCGCCGTCTCCCAGCCCGATCGCCATCGGAATCATGCCGATGATCATTGCCAGCGCCGTCATCAGCACAGGACGAAAACGTGTATAACCTGCCTCGATTGCGGCCTGGAGCGCGTCAGGACGCACTGTAGCCGAACCCTTGCAGCAGTGGTCAACCAGTTTCACCTGCGGCAGCGTCTCCAGCCGATCGGGAGACCCTGCCGTTTTGAGCTGCGACAGCCGTTCCCGCGCGAAAGCAACTACAAGAATGCTGTTTGCCGTCGCCACGCCCATGCACATGATCGATCCCATCAGCGCCGGAACGCTGACCGTGGTCTTCGTGAAAAACAGAAACAGCACGATGCCGGCCAAGGCCGCCGGAAGCGCGGTGATAATCACGAATGGGTCAAGCCACGATTGAAAATTCACGACGATCAGCAGATAAATCAAAACAATGGCGAAGCCGAGACCCGCCAGCAGGCCGATATAGGATGTCCGCATGGTGTCCAGCTGTCCTCGTATGGTCACGAAGCTGCCGCGCGGCAGCAGATGCCGGTTGCTGTCCACAATGCGCTGAATGTCGCGTCCGGCGCCGCCGAGGTCACGATCCTGCACCGAGGCATAGATATCCACCACGCGCCGGATGTTGTAGTGATTCAGAACCTCCATTTCGTTCGAGCGCGTGATCGATGCAACATCCGCCAGAATCTCGGGGTGAGTAGCGGCGGTGGATGTAATCGGGATGTTCTGCAGATCCTGAAGAGACTGAATCGCGTACTGCGGCGTCTGTTCCACCAGGTTGTAATTCACGCCGTTTTGCCAGTTGAGGAAGAAGGTCGGCGTAGTTTGGAAACTGCCGCTGAGCGAGACCAGAAGGCTGTTCGCGACATCACGCGGGGTGTAGCCGCCCTCCGCAGCCTTGGTGCGATCGACGTCGATGTGAAACTTCGGGTAATCGAAAGCCTGCTGCAGCCGAGCGTCGGTTATGCCGGGAACGTGCCGAATCTGCTCCAGCATCCGGTCTGCTACGGCGCGGTTAGTTTCGACATCCGCACCGTCGATCTGAATGTCGACCGGAGCGGGCACTCCGAAGTTCAGAATCTGCGTTGTGATATCGGCGGGCAGCAGATAGAACGTGGCGCCGGGAAACTCAGCCGGCAGCTTCCTGCGGAGATCGCGAACGTAGTTCGCTGTGGGATGGTGACGCTCATTGAGCGATACGAAAACATCGGCGTCGGCCGCGCCTATCAGGCCCGAAGTCGACCGCATGTAGTTCAGCTGGCTGTATGGCAGGCCGATGTTATCAAGGATGTTCTTGACTTCGTTGCGAGGGATCTCGCGACGAATCGAGTTCTCGACCAGATCGGCGAGTTTTGCGGTTTCCTCAATGCGAGTTCCGGTCTTGGCGCGCATATGCAGAATGAACTGTCCGCTGTCCGTGCTCGGAAAGAAGTCCTGGCCAAGCCATGGCACGAGAATGAAAGCCGCCGCGCACAGGCCCAGAAATACCGGCACGAACGCGTATCGCCGGCAGACCAGTGTGGTCAGCATCAGCTGATAGGCGAGGCGCAGCTGTTCAAACCCACGTTCGAAGCCGCGCTGAAACCAGACGAACAGATTGCGCGATTCTCCGGTGGAATCTTTCGCTTTGAGAAGATACATCGCGAGCGTCGGGACCAGCGTCCGCGAGAGGATGTAGGACGCGATCATCGCGAAGACCACCGACTCAGCCAGTGGCACGAACAGATAACGCGCTACGCCGGACAGGAAAAACATGGGCAGGAAAACGATGCAGATGCACAAGGTCGAGACTATAGCGGGAACCGCGATCTGCCCTGCGCCTTCGATAATGGCCTCTTTCAGATCGGAACCCTGCTCGAGGTAGCGCTCGATGTTTTCAATCGTGACCGTGGCGTCATCTACCAGGATTCCGACCGCGAGGGCCAGCCCGCCTAGCGTCATTACATTAATCGTTTCTCCCAGGAATCCCAGAACAATCACGGAGGTGAGAATAGAAAGCGGAATCGACGCTGCGATGATCAGCGTGCTGCGCCAGCTTCCGAGAAAGATCAGAATCATTACTCCGGTGAGGCACGCCGCGATCACCGCTTCGCGAATGACGCCGCTGACCGCCGCGCGTACAAAGATGGATTGATCGCCGAGCGGCTGAATCTTCAGCTGCGGAGGCAGCGTCGTCTCGACTCGTGGCAGGAGCTTGCGCACGCCGTTCACCACATCGATGGTCGATGCGTTACCGGCTTTCAGCACCGTGACCAGCGCGCTGCGGTGTCCGTCCTGCCGTACAATATTGGTCTGCGGCGCGAACCCGTCGCTGACCTGCGCCACATCGCGAATATAAACAGTCGCGCCATTGACCACTTTCAACGGCAGATCGTTCAGCTCGGAAACCTTATGTGGCGCCGCGTTGAGATCGACATCATATTCGAACTTGTCAATCTTGGCTGTGCCCGACGGCAGCACAATATTCTGTAAATTCACCGCTGACACGATGTCCGACGGCGACAGCCCCTTTGACTGCAGCAATTGAGGATTTAGCGAAACCATCACCTGCCGCTGCTTTCCGCCATAAGGGTAGGGAACAGCCGCGCCCGGCACGGTCACCAGCTGCGTGCGCAGAAAGTTCAGTGCGAGATCGTTCAGTTGAGGTTCCGTGAGTCCTTTGCCCGACAGCGCGAGTTGGAGGATGGGCACACTCGACGCGCTGTAATTGATAATCAGCGGCGGCTGAGAGCCCGCTGGAAGCAGGCGAAGAATGGTCTGGGACGCCGCTGTCACCTCCGCGTTCGCGGTGTCGACGCTGGCGTTCGGCTGCAGGAATATCTTCACCACACTGGTACCGTTCACCGTAGTGGATTCAATGTGCTCGATGTTGTCGACGAGTGTGGTCAGGAGGCGTTCGTAAACCGACGTGATGCGACCTTCCATCTCCTCCGGGTTTAGTCCCGTGTACGTCCACGAGACGGCAATCACCGGAATGTTGATGTTGGGAAAGATGTCGGCCGGTGTCCGCGAAATCACAACCGGACTTACCAGCAGAATAAGCAGCGCCAGAACGATGAACGTGTATGGCCTGTTCAGCGCCACTTTAATGATCCACATGCGACGGTTCTCCTTACCTACTTACTGTTCGTTTGATCTACGAAAAGAGCTCAAGCCGAATCGCCGGGTATGCTCGGCATCGGGCTAAACTCCGGCCCTTCGTCAAAAGCGCCCACGCCAGCTCTTCCCGCCCGTTCGTCTGGCGAAGTGTCGCGGTGATGCGAACGCCCTCTGCATCCGCCAAAGTTCGCACCTGGGTCGCGGCGTGCCAAGTTCAGAAATCCAGGGCGCCGATCAGGCGGGCCGCTTATCGGTGTCACCGTCGGCCGTCCGCCCGAACGCAGGGAGGTACCGGCCGAAGTTCAATTCGAAGTCGCTGGGAACGCCGTAACCGATACCACGGAGCTTGGGACGGCGCGCCTGCGCATCTGGCAAGGCCAGCAGTGGGAAGATCAGGTCGTTGCTCGACTGAAGCTCGGTAGCCGTCGGCGTCCCGAACCGATTGATCTGGGCCTTCGCCGCGCCTATCGTTTCACGGTCGAACGAAGCCAGGCGCCGGACGAGCGTATCGACAAATAAATCGAGGTCGACATCATCCAGCGTGCGGTTCACCCAGCCATAGCGCTCGGCGACGTCAGCATCGAAATCGTCGGCGCTGAGCACGATCTCAAGCGCGCGAGAGCGGCCGACCAAACGCGGGAGCCATTCCAGCGCGCCGCCCCCCGGGACCAGTCCGACGCCAACCTCGGGTTGGCCGAACACGGCGCTTTGCCGGCTGGCGAAGCGCATATCGCAGGCCAGCACGAACTCATTACCGATGCCGCGTGTGCGGCCGCGAATTTTAGCGATGCTCACGACTGGCGTGGACGAGAGGCGCAGCACAAAATCGCGCCAAAGGCCCAGCGCCTCTGGCCGTTCCGCTGCCTTGGCTACGTCGAGATGGGCGATGAAAAAATCGGGATTCGCCGACTGGAACACTACGACCTTCACGGACTTGTCCGCCTCGAGGTCGGTCATTAGGGCTCCCGCTTCGACGATCGTCTCGGGAACAAATATGTTGATCGGCGGGTTGCTGAAGGTGATCGTCCATAGGCCCGGATTGAAGCGGTCGATGTTGAACTGCGAATGGTTAGGCATGGCGTATTTTCTCCTCTCTCGTGAAAACCCTACCGCAGCGATCTGAAGCTCGCGCGGACCTCTTCAGAAAAGAGCTTCGGCTGTTCCCAGGCTGCGAAGTGACCGCCCTTGGAGAGCTTGTTGTAATGGATCAGTTTGGGATACGCCCGCTCCGCCCAACTGCGCGGGCACAGGTCGATCTCGTCCGGAAAGGAGCTTACGGCAACCGGGACGGAAACGCCTTTGACGCTGAAGTACCCGAGTTTGTTTTCCCAGTAGAGGCGCGCTCCGGAAATCGCAGTGTTCGTCAACCAGGCGATCGTGATGTTGTCGAGGACATCGTCCCGGGTGAGGCCTTCGCTGCCTCCGGCAAAGGCACGTGAGATCAGCGCGTAGCTCCACGCATCGTGGTCCAGATAATAGGCGGCCAGGCCGACGGGGGAATCCGCAATTCCGTACAAAGTCTGCGGTCGCAACCCCATCTGGTGGCCATAGGCGACGCCCTTGCTGTAGACGAATTGCAGCCGCTCGAAAGCGAGTTTTTCCTCGGGTGAGAGACCATCTGGCATTGGAGCACCGGTGGATGCCGCCTTGTCAATTTCAGGCGGGACCGCGCCAGGCATGTTGATGTGAATGCCGAGCAGTTCGGGAGGCGCTTCGACGCCCATCAGTTCCGTGATGACCGAACCCCAATCACCGCCCTGCGCGACGAATTTGGTGTATCCCAGGCGCTTCATCAGCACGGTCCAAGCACGCGCGATATGGGCGGGATTCCATCCGGTCGTGGCCGGTCTGCCGGAAAAACCGTAGCCGGGCATCGACGGAATCACGACATCGAACGCGTCGGATGCTCTCCCGCCGTGCGCGGTCGGATTGGTCAGCGGATCGATGATCTTCATCTGTTCAATAATCGAGCCGGGCCACCCGTGTGTCACGATCAGCGGCAGAGCATTTTCGTGTCTGGAACGGACGTGAATGAAATGAATGTCAAGCCCGTCGATCTCGGTCATGAATTGCGGCAGAGCGTTTAGTTTCGCCTCGATTTTGCGCCAGTCATACTCGGTCGCCCAATAGCGCGCCAGCGCCTGCATCGTCGCGAGCTGCACTCCCTGGGAAGCATCTGTAACCGTTTCCCGCTCAGGCCACTTTGTGGCGTTGATACGCCTCCGCAACTCGGTGAGTTCCCCCTCCGGAACATCCACTTGAAACGCACGAATCGCATTCTGATCGGATGTCTGCTCGCTGCCGGCTTGCAGAACAGCGGTTTGGGTCATATGGTCTTGTCCTTTAATCGTGATTTCGGTCGACTGCTCTGACTGCATGCAGTGCGCCAGTCCGGCTTCCGGCGTTATGCGATTGATGCGAAAGTATTTGCGGGCTTTTGGTGTGTGAGGTGTCGACGATTTGTCGAAGTTTGGGCACGACGGGGCGGTCGGGCCGCAAAGTGACGTTTGGGCGTCACAGGATCGCATAACGGTTTTCCGAATGGAACAGGACCCGCACCCAGTCCTACGAAGGATCTTTCAGCCAGGCGGCCGGGAACGCAGAGACATGATTCGAAACATCGCCCGCTGCAATAAAGACGAAGTTGGGGGGCCGTCAGAAATGCGATGTGCCTGTGAATCATCACCCGTACTTCTGTACCCGCGCCGATCCTGCTAACGATTGGGTTCGAGCAGCCGTACTTGAGACTGACTCATATCTCCAGCGTCCCGACGTTCAGCTCGAATATCGTTGCTCTTTGAACGGGTCGCCGTAAATGTGATAACCGTTAAATTCCCATAAGCCCGGCATTTCGCGATCCAACAACTCGATCCCGCGCACCCACTTCACGCTCTTCCACGCATAGAGGTTCGGCACCACGAGGCGCACCGGGTAGCCGTGCTCAGCCGTAAGGGGTTCGCCGTCATGCCGCAGGGCGAAAATTGTCGTCGGGCGCAGAAAATCCAGGATTGGCAGGTTTGCCGTGTAGTTGTTCTCGGCATGAACCATCACATACCGCGCCTCCGGCCGCAACTTCACTCGCTGCATCAATTCTGTGGCGAGCAGTCCTCCCCAACGGTTGTCGAACCGGCTCCAGCGCGTGACGCAATGCATGTCCGCAGATATTTCGCTCTGCGGCAGATTGGAGAACTCTTCCCACGAAAGCCGCAGTTGCTCCTCCACCAGGCCGAACACGCGAAAATCCCATGTCCTGGGATCAAAACGCGGCACCGAGCCCACGTGCAGCACCGGCCACTTGAGCGTCAGCGACTGTCCTGGGGGCAATCGTCCCGCGGCACGCATCTCACGCTCGCGTTCGCGTCGCTCGTTCGATTGCTCAAATGGCTCCACCGTAAAAGTATAGCGGCGTAGTTGTCGCAACGGGTAATTTCCGGGGCCTGAAACGCGGTCATCCGAGTTGCGGCGTACCTTGGAGTTAGAATTAGCTGCAGACTAGTCGAGTAAGCCAGGAACAGTCTTGCTGGTGTTGTGACGGAAAATGTTGACGGCTCCGATCACTTCGTCCTCGTCGTTACGAATTGGAAAGACATTAACGAGCGCCAGAAGACGGTTACCGTTGGGCTGCTCGCAAATCACATCGGCGTTACGAACGGTGGCGCCGTTGTTGATCACCACGGAAGGTGGTGCAAGTTCGTGCGGCATCACTTCTCCTGAGGGGTAACGAAGAATGTGTGACCCGCAATACTTTTCCGAGGTTCCCAGAGACGGCGTGCGTCCCCAACCCGCGATTGCAGTTTTGTTGCACTTGACGACGGTAGCGTCCTTTTCTAGAACGTATATTCCTACAGGGATAGAATCCATTGCCGCTTGGTCTGCGAGAATTCCTTTTGTGACGAGATGCCCGTCGACGATTTCTCCTCGGAAGTCGATTCTGTCGAAGTCGCCATCCAAAATCATCTTGCTTGTTGCTACGCCACGATTCTGTACTGTCACGCTAGTCGGCATTTTCAATCTCCTTATGCTTAAGAATCTGAATGATATTCCAAAGGAGCCAAATGAACTACAGGGTTCTGTTGTGAGCATTCCAAATATGGAGCATCGCCCAAAAGAATACCCCTTCTGCATCGTGAACGCAACGGTTGAAGAGAGCGGCGAGAACGCCTCGAACAACAGGCACGCAAAGCGTCTGCCGCCAGGCTAAACGGGCTTCGCGGAGACTGGCCGCCACTGAACCAACTCTGCGGCCGGCGCGGCCATTGATATTTCGTTCCTGTTGACATCGTCCTAGCGTCCTGTCTAAATGAATATTCCAAGGTCGTGCTGCCGTGGCGACAAGAATGTCACCCATCCCGGATCTCTCGGGGTACGTGCTGGTGCCCCTGCGGGAAAGCGCGGACTTTACCCTTTACCGCGGCCGAAAGCACGACGAGCCCTCGCCAGTCCTGGCGATCGCACTCTCTGAACAGCCGTCGCCTCAAAGTATCAGGCGGCTCGTGCACGAATACTCGTTCGCAGCCCAACTCGATCCCGCGTGGGCGGCCAAGCCTTTAGGAATTACTCGTCACGAAGGGCGGACGATCCTCGTGCTCAAAGACCCTGGCGGTCAGCCGCTGGATCGGATTCTTGAGCGTGACCAGGGGCAGCCGCTCGACCTGACTCGCTTCCTTAGCACCGCCATTGGTATGGCGAGAACACTCGGTCAAGTCCATCAGCACGGCGTCATACATAAAGATGTTAAGCCTGCGAATGTCCTCGTCGACGACACCGGCAACGCGTGGCTCACCGGATTCGGGATCGCGTCCCAACTTCCCCGCGAGCGCCAGTCGCCCGAACCTCCGGAGTTCATCGCGGGAACGCTCGCCTACATGGCGCCCGAGCAGACGGGACGAGTGAACCGCTCGATCGATTCCCGGAGCGACCTTTACTCGCTTGGAGTGACGTTTTACGAAATGCTGACCGGGAGTCTTCCGTTCACGGCCTCCGATCCGATGGAATGGGTGCACTGTCACATCGCGAGACAGCCAGCCGCACCCAGCGAGCGGCTGGGAACCATGCCGGCCCCGATCTCCGCGATCACGATGAAGTTGCTCTCCAAGACGGCGGAGGAGAGGTATCAGACAGCGGAGGGAGTTGAGAGCGATCTTCGGCGCTGCCTGTCCCAATGGGAGTCCCAGGGATGCATCGATGACTTCACTCCCGGCGCTGATGACACTCCGGATCGCCTCATGATCCCCGAGAAGCTGTACGGGAGGGACCGCGAGGTTGACACTCTGCTTACCGCCTTCGACCGCATCGTTGGCGGTGGCCGACCGGAACTGGTGCTGGTATCCGGATACTCCGGCATCGGCAAATCCGCAGTCGTCAATGAGCTCCACAAACCACTCGTGCCGCCACGCGGCTTGTTTGCGTCAGGCAAGTTCGACCAGTACAAGCGCGACATTCCGTATGCCACGCTGGCCCAGGCATTTCAGAACCCCATCCGGCGGCTCCTCAGCCAGAACGAGGAAGACCTGCGCAAATGGCAGGACGCACTTCGTGAGGCGCTGGATCCGTACGGACTGCTCATCGTCGATCTCGTCCCGGAATTGAGGCATGTCATCGGCGAGCAGCCGCCAGTGCCGGAATTGCCGCCGTACGAGGCGCAGCGACGTTTTCAGATGGTATTTCGACGGTTCATCGGCGCATTCGCGCGACCAGAACATCCGCTCGCGCTCTTCCTCGATGACATGCAATGGTTGGATGCCGCCACACTCGACTTCCTCGAAGAACTGTTGACCCGCAACGATCTGCAGCATTTACTGCTCATTGGTGCGTATCGGGACAATGAGGTCAATCGAACCCACCCACTGGTACGAAAGCTGGAAGCGATCCGTCAGGCCGGAGCCGCAGTGCAGGACATCGTTCTCGCACCACTCAGTCGCGACGATCTAGGTAAGCTGCTTGTGGACTCCCTTCACTGCCAACTGGAGCGCGTCGCCCCACTGGCAGACTTGATTCACGAGAAGACCTCGGGCAACCCGTTCTTCGCAATTCAGTTCATTTCTACTCTGGCGGACGATCGCCTGCTGACATTCGATTACCGCGCTCGGTGTTGGGTATGGGACCTGCTCCGCATTCATGCCAAAGGATACACGGACAACGTTGTAGACCTGATGGTCGAGAAGTTGAAGCGCCTTCCGCCAGAAACCCAGAACATACTCCAGCAATTCGCGTGCATGGGCAACAGTGCGGAGTTCGAGATGCTGCGGATGGCGTACCAGGGCTCGGTCGAGGACATGCACGACCTTCTCTGGGAAGCCGTACGATCGGGCCTCATCTTCCGTGCCGACAATTCCTATGGCTTCCTGCATGACCGCGTGCAGGAAGCTGCATACTCGTTGATCCCGGAGGAGCTGCGTGCCGAGGTCCACTTGCGCATCGGAATGCTCCTCGCCGAGCACACGCCCGCTGAAAAACTTGAGGAGGCGATATTTGAGATCGTCAATCAACTCAACCGGGGCTCCCAAGTCATCGCCTCTGCCGAGGATCGCGAGCGCGTCGCAGCACTGAATCTGATCGCAGGCCAGCGCGCGAAACGCTCGACAGCATACGACTCGGCGCTCAAGTATCTCAGGGCTGGCAAAGCCCTTCTTGCAGAAGAGACCTGGGAACGTAATTACCGGCTCATCTTCTCGATCGAGTATCTGACAGCCGAGTGCGAGTTGCTGACCGTCACAGTTTGCCTTGCCGCCGGGGATCCGCTCGCGGAAGTGCAAAACGAATGCGAGAACGGCCTGGCATCTGCCGGGCGGGTGCGTTTCGCCCTGGCCATCGAGCGCTGCGGAGCACAACTCGGTTTGATCCTCACCTTGCGCGGGCTGACTGCGACGTTCGGGTGCCTGGATCATGAGGGATACAGCGAACCCGGTACCGAACGTCGCTTGGCCGACAGCCCCAATCTGGTGTTCGCCGAGTTCCATTACTGGACGCGAAAGATGCAGGCGCACTTTTTCGCCGGAGACCTTGCGTTGGCGGTCGACGCCTCGCTGCGCGCGGAACCGCTGCTTTGGACGTCGGCGGCAATGTTCGAGTCCGCGGAGTATCGACTCTATGGCGCGCTGACGCATGCGTCGGTCTGGGATCACGCTACACCGGAGCAGAGACGGAGGCATTTCGATTCTGTGCGGGACCACCATCGCGAGCTCCAAGCGTGGGCCGAGGTCAACCCCGAAACCTTCGAAGACCGCGCTGCGTTGGTCGGCGCCGAGATCGCCCGCATCGAGGGCCGGATAGTGGACGCTCAGGAGCTGTACGACAAGGCCATCCGCGCGGCTCACAAATACGGGTTCGTGCACAACCAAGCGATTGCCAACGAGATTGCCGGGCGTTTCTACGCAGAGCGCGGTTACGAGAAGATCGCGGCGACCTATTTGCGGGACGCGCGGGCCTGCTACCTGCGCTGGGGAGCCGATGGAAAGGTTCGCCAGCTGGAGGAGCTTTATCCGCACCTCAGAGTGGACAAGTCGATCCCGGATTCCACGGCTACGATAGTGACACCCGTCGAGCAGCTCGATCTGGCTACCGTAATCAGAGTCTCGGAAGCAGTGTCAGGCGAGATCATTTTCGAGAAGTTAATCAACACGCTAATGAGTTCGGCAATCGAACACGCGGGCGCCGAACGAGGTCTCTTGATTCTCCCGCGAGGCGATCAATATCAAATTGAAGCGGAGGCCACAACCGGCAGTGACAACGTGAACGTGGTCCTGAAACAGGAACGCGTCACGGCCGCAGATCTACCGACGTCTGTGTTTCACTACGTCCTACGGACCAAAGAAAGCGTTCTCCTGCACGATGCGTCCAGTCAGAACTCGTTTTCAACGGATGGCTATATTCGCGAGCACCGCTCACGGTCTGTGCTCTGCCTCCCACTGCTAAAACAGACCCGGCTGCTCGGGCTGCTGTACCTCGAGAACAATCTCACACCTCACGCGTTCACCCCTGCTCGAATGGCCGTCCTCAAGTTGCTTGCTTCGGAGGCGGCGATCTCCATGGAGAACACGCGTCTCTATAGCGACCTGCAGGAGCGCGAAGCACGCGTTCGCCGCCTCGTTGACTCCAACATCGTCGGAGTCATGATTTGGAACCTCGATGGGCGAATTCTTGAGGCAAATGACGCATTTCTCGGCATGCTGCAGTACGGCCGTGAAGATTTCGTAGCGGATGATGTGCGCTGGACCGACTTGACACCGGCCGAATGGCGCCACCAAGACGAGCGCGCGATCGTGGATCTAAAGGCAACTGGGAAGGTTCAGCCGTACGAGAAGGAGTTCTTCCGCAAGGATGGCACTCGCGTACCTGTTCTGACGGGCGGTGCGCTGATTGACTCAAGAGGGAACGACGGAGTCGCCTTTGCGCTCGATTTGAGTGAACAGAAGCAGGCGGAAGCAGAGATCAGAGCGCTTAAGGATCAACTCTACCGGGAAAACCTGGCTCTTCGCGACGAGGTCGAGCGGACCTCGATGTTCGATGAAATTGTTGGCGCCTCGAACCCGTTGAAGGTTGTTCTTTCCCGGATTGCCAAAGTGGCTCCCACCGACTCCACGGTTCTAATCACCGGGGAGACAGGTACGGGCAAGGAACTGGTCGCCCGTGCAATCCACAGAAAGTCCGCGAGAGCTGAGCGAGCTTTCGTGAGCGTCAACTGCGCTGCAATCCCCCGTGACTTGATCCCTTCGGAGTTATTCGGCCATGAGAAGGGGGCCTTCACGGGAGCTACACAAAGGCGACTTGGCCGTTTTGAACTCGCCGACGGTGGGACGATTTTTCTCGACGAAGTGGGCGAACTTCTGCCCGATACCCAGGTCGCGTTACTGCGGGTACTGCAGGAACGGGAACTGGAACGCGTTGGTGGAGGAAAACCTATCCATATCGACGTTCGCGTTATCACCGCGACGAATCGTGACCTGGAAGCTGGGGTAGCCAATGGCAGCTTCCGCCAGGACCTCTTCTATCGACTCAATGTGTTCCCTATCGAGGTGCCGCCTCTCCGCGAACGAAAGGACGATCTCCTGCTCCTGGTCGAGTATTTCGTGCAACGCTACGGTGTCAAGGCAGGCAAGGAGATCCGCTCGATCGACAAAAAGACGCTGGATATGTTGCAGTCCTACGATTGGCCAGGCAACATCCGCGAGTTGCAGAACGTAATTGAGAGGTCTCTGATTCTGAGCTCTGGTGACGTTTTTTCGGTGGACGAATTGTGGCTTTCCAAAAAGTCCGTTTCTCCAGTACCTCCCGTGAAGGCTTCGCCAGTCGCCAAGAGCCAGGTCGAACCCCTGAGCGAGCGGGAAATTATCGAGACGGCACTCGCCGCCACCAGGGGCCGGGTTTCTGGACCGTCAGGAGCGGCGGCGAAGCTCGGAATTCCGGCATCGACTCTCGAGGCCCGCATCAGAGCTCTTAAAATCGACAAACTTCAGTTCAAATTTCGCTGAACGAATTCCGGCATTGCGATCAAGATTGCGCAATTCGCGTAATTCGCAAAATTCGTGAGATCCGCAAGCTCTTTGCCGAAATTCGCGAAATTCGCACTCTTCTTGCCCAATCGGTAACGTCTCTAAGCATCATCTTTTCAAGCCGTTACGATTGGCAAGAGAATTGCCGATACAGAGGTGCGAGCGCAGCAAGATGCCGCCATGACGTTCAGAGTGACCTGCAAAATCCAACGCCAAGCAATCGGAACGGATCTCGTGGTTTTGCGCGTCAGTGGGCGGATCACAGGGGACGACGTCGGCACGCTTAGGGCCTTGCTCGAAGAAGAAAGAAGCCGTGCATTGATTCTCGACCTCAAAGACGTCCGCTTGGTGGACGAGCAGGCCGTGAGGCTTCTCGCGAGCCTGGAATCGAACGGGACCAAAATCAACAACTGCCCGCGGTATATCCGTGAGTGGATCAAACGTGAAAGAGAAGCGACGTAATAGCAGATTGCAATTTCTCAGCGGTCGATGGACAACCAATTGAAAAATCCCCACCAGGGGTCAGCCATGGAAACCAATTCCAAACTATTCAGTCAGTCCCCAGAACCGATTCAGGTATGCGGCTTTGGAGTGACGCGGCGCAGAATCGGGACATTAGAGGCGATGCGGACCGGAAAGAAAGAACGCCGCTAGGATGCGTCCTGCGCAGGGAACAGAACTCGGAAGGAGCCAACACCCCTTCCAATTCAGGCAAGGAGACATAACGATGGCTACGCTGAATTTGGTTGGATCCAGCGAGAAATTCCGCGCTCTGCTCGAAAACGTCGATCTGGTCGCGCCGGTGGACTCCGTCGTCTTAATCCAGGGAGAAACGGGCACCGGCAAAGAGGTGATCGCGAGAGCGATTCATGAGGCCAGCCCTCGCCGCCACAACCGCTTTGTAGCCCTTAGCTGTGCGGCGATTCCGAGCGCCCTGTTGGAGAGCGAACTGTTCGGCCACGAAAGAGGCGCATTCACGGGCGCGTGCGCTCGAACCAAGGGGCGATTTCAAATGGCAGACGGGGGCACGCTCTTTCTGGACGAGATTGGCGACATGCCGTTGGAACTTCAGCCCAAGCTGTTGCGCGCATTGCAAGAGCGAGAGTTCGAGCGTTTGGGTAGCACCCAGACCGTCCGGGTCAACGCGCGGGTCGTGGCGGCGACCAACCAGGATCTCGGGCAACTTGTGACCAAGAAGCTGTTTCGGGCAGATTTGTTCTACCGGCTGAACGTAATTCCAATCCACCTGCCTCCGTTGCGTGAACGGGTTCAGGACATACTGCCGCTGACGGAGTTCTTTGTTGCAAAATTTGCGGCCTGTCTCAACAAGCCCATCGATTCAATTCCCGATGAAGTGGTGGAGGTCCTCAAAGCGCACGACTGGCCGGGTAATATTCGCGAACTGCAGAATTTCATCGAGCGCGCGGTGCTCTATTCGCCCGGCTCGGTGCTGCGTCTGCCGCTGGACTTGAAGCACACGGTGAAGCAGAGCACGGAGAGCGCTACACGCACGCTTGCCGACGCCGATCGGGATCATATTCTGGAAACCTTGGAGCAAACCGACTGGCTGATCGGAGGGCAGGACGGAGCGGCCAATCGGCTTGGATTGGCACGCACTACGCTGATTTACAAGATGCGAAAGCTTGGAATTGAAATACGCCGGTCCCGGGGGGCGCGCCCTATTCGGCAGTTGGCGGATGAACGGCGTTATCGCACCGCGAGCTGTTGAGGAGACGCCGTATAGAGTGTACGCTGCCGACGACTTCGGAATACGTCCGCGCAGCGAACAATACTTGGAAGGAGCCAACACCCCTTCCGATCAAGGCAAAGGAGACATAACGATGGCAACGCTGAATTTGGTTGGATCCAGCGCGAAATTCCGCGCTCTGCTCGATAACATCGATCTGGTCGCGCCGGTGGACTCCGCCGTCCTCATTCAGGGGGAAACTGGCACTGGCAAGGAAATGATTGCCCGTGCGATTCACGAGGTGAGCCCTCGGCGCAGGAACCGCTTTGTAGCGCTCAACTGTGCGGCCATTCCCGCTGCTCTGCTGGAGAGCGAGCTCTTCGGTTACGAAAAAGGAGCTTTCACCGGCGCTGCCAATCAGACCATCGGGCGGTTCCAGGTTGCGGATCGGGGAACGCTCTTTCTTGACGAGATTGGAGACCTCCCGCTCGAGCTCCAGCCGAAACTTCTGCGGGCTCTTCAAGAGAAACAATTTGAGCGCCTTGGCGGCAGTCAGACAGTCCATATCGATGTGCGGGTAATTGCTGCGACGAATCAGGACCTGGGACAGATGGTTCGTGAACGGCGGTTCCGCGCTGATCTCTATTACAGATTGAATGTCTTTCCGATGACGCTTCCGCCCTTGCGGGAACGGCGGGACGATATCGCGCTACTGACGGAATACTTTGTCAGGAAGTTTGCTGATCAACAGGGCAAACTAGTCGCGACGATTCCCCGGGATGTGATGGCAGCTCTGGAACACTACGATTGGCCGGGTAATATCCGGGAGCTGCAAAATGTCATCGAGCGCGGGGTCATCATGACGACCGACTCTGAGCTGAGTCGGCAGACCACGGAGCTGCTGACACGAAGCGACCCGGCGCCGGCCGAGGCGACAAGCATCACGACGACGATGGCCGATGCCGAGCGTGCGCATATCAGTGCGACACTTCGGGCGACCAATTGGGTAGTCGGTGGGCGAAATGGAGCAGCAGCGCGATTGGGGTTGCCGAGAACAACCTTGCTGGCCAGAATGCAGCGGCTCGGAATCTCCAATTTATCCCGACGACGCTCTGGGCGGTCGATTGAACGATTCGTGCAAGTGATGGGCGGGCTTTCTTGTTTGAAAGACGAATCGGCGGGTCTGCGGGTGATGGAAGCGGCTGTGAACTGATGATTCAAAGGAGAATGACAATGGAAGACAACACCTTAGTTGAATCGAGTTTCTCGGCAACGATCAATGCCCCGATCGAAAAGGTCGACATTCCCGCTTGGTGCTTTACGCTGCCCGAGGCGGAATATCAGTCGTGCTCGGCAGCTCACTGCTCCGCCGGTGCCACTACATCGCCTGACGGCCGGCGCATGTCGATCAACGTCGAAATACTCGGCGGAAGCCTGGTGGTGCAGCACTACATTGAGGAGATCGGCCAACCCGATCACTTAAGACTTGTTTCAAACTCCGACGTATTTACACCTACTGGCCGCACGAAGATAGGCGTGATCTGGGACTTGGTAGTCCGGAAGATCGACGATAAGACGTGCGAGTTTACAAACACCGTTCAAAGTTGTGGCACCCCGGAATTGTTAGACTTCCTCGGCCGCCAGGGGATACCGCTGGACGTCTTCCGGAGTACGCGCGAGCCGATCTCAGTAGCCCACAACCAACAGGAGACGCCGATGTTCGCAAAGAGCATCGAACGTCATGCCTTACAACGAAGTCGAGATTGACCGGTGGGAACATGGCGCAACTGACTTACGAGAAAGAGATCACCGGGCTTGTCCTGATCGATCCGTACAACGACTTCATTTCCGAGGGCGGCAAGATCTGGGATCGCATAAAGGGCGTCGCCGAAGGGAACCAGTGTGTTCCTCATATGCAGCAGGTTCTTGAAGCGGCGCGAAAAACCGGTGTCCGGGTTTTCTACGCGATGCATCGGCGATATCGTAGTGGCGACTACGAGACATGGAAGTACATCGCGCCCATTCAAAAAGCAGCGTGGTCGCGGAAGTCGTTCGAATACGGTACCTGGGGCGGCGAAATCCGGGCCGGGTTCGAACCTCAGCCGGGCGATATCGTCGCCGGGGAGCATTGGTGTTCCAGCGGCTTTGCCAACACGGATCTGGATATGCAGCTCAAGAAGCACGGCATTCACAAAGTCATCGTCATAGGACTGATCGCGCACACCTGTGTGGAGGCCACAGTTCGCTATGCCGCCGAGCTCGGTTGTGAGGTCACAGTGGTAAAAGACGCGACCGCGAGCTACTCCGATGAGCACATGCACGCCTGTCTCGTAGTCAATCTCCCAAACTACGCTAGTGCGATCGTGACCACCGATGAAATCGTCGGCACACTCGCTTCTCTTGACGGCAGGGAAGTCGCTTCCGGGTCCTGACCCGCCGGTACACCGGAAGAGGCCAGGCTTGCATCTCTCATCACCGGGGCCGCGCGCCGCGCTACAGGCCCGTAGTCTCAATGGGGCTCGCCAGCCCGTTTCTTAGGACGAACCCGATTATCTTCGGGTCTCGCGAATCACAGGTATGTCTGTTTAACAAGGAGACAGGAAATGAAACAGCAAATAGTGATCGGCATGAAACGAGAAATCATTCGGGTAGAGCCTCTATCTACCTATCTGGAACGATGGAAGGCACCCGCATCTGCCGTGACCCGCCATGGTGGCACGGTTTATGTCTCCGGTCTCCCTCCCTTCGACTCGGAGACCGGTGAGATCATCGGCCGTCCGATCGAACAGCAGGCTGAAATCGTCCTGCGGCAAATGAAGCTTTGCCTCGAGACGGCCGGCTCTTCTTTGGATCAAGTCCTAAAGTGCAACGTTTATTGCACGTCCGTCGAGAAGTTTGCCGCTGTGAATGAAGTTTACGTTCGGTTCTTCGCGAAGGACCCGCCGGCGAGGATTTTCATTAACGTTCCTGCTTGGCCGGGGCCGTTTGATATCGAGATGGACTGCATCGCAGCGATTGCCTGACTATCCGGGCGAGGCGAACCGTATGACCATTCACTCCGCAGCTTTGCCGGTGAACACCGAACCAACGGCGAATGACGCGAGAGCCAAGTTCAGGATTCTCTTGACCACGTCTCTGGTCTCCTCGCTCATCGTGCTCGACACGAATATCGTGGCGGTGTCTTTACCCGCGATCGGCCAATCACTGGGCGCGTCGTTCACCGGCATCGAATGGGTTGTGAGCTCTTACCTGTTGAGTTATGCGTCGTTGCTCATGGGCGCAGGCGCATACGCGGATTTGCAGGGCAGAAAAAAAGTGATGGCAATTGGCCTCGCTTTGTTCGCTATCTCTTCAGCTCTCTGCGGCACTGCGACATCGTCGCTAATGCTAAACGCCGCGCGCACTCTTCAGGGCTGCGGTGGAGCACTTCTGCTCACGGCCGCTCTTGCGATCATTTCGAACACCTTCACCGGTGATGAACGGACAAGAGCCTTCGCCATTTGGGGAGCTTGTCTTGGCATCGCATTGACCTCCGGCCCTATCATCGGCGGCTACATTACCAATGCGCTTGGCTGGCGCTGGATTTTCTTGGTGAACGTGCCCGCTTGTGTTGCGCTCATCTTCGCCACATTTGCGGTCATACCAGAGTCATGTGATCCAAAGGCGAAACGCCTCGACTTCAAGGGCATTTTCTCTTTCAGCCCGGCGCTTCTCCTCCTTGTATGGGCTTTGATCGACGGCAACACGGCCGGTTGGTCCTCGCCTTCCGTCATCGGCAGATTTGCGGGAGCTTTGGTTTTGTTCGTCGCATTATGGATTGTGGAGACCCGCCAGGAGCGACCGATGATCGACTTCAACCTGTTCGAAAATCGGACGTTTCTCGGCTCCGTTTTTGCCATGGTGGGGTATGGCGCAGCGGCGCAGGTGATGGTTTTCTATCTACCGCTCTTCCTTCAGAACGCCTATGGGTTTGATGCCATGCGAGCCGGTCTCGCCATGCTGCCTTTCGCCCTGCCCATGGTGTTGGCGCCGCGCGTAACCGCGCATTTCGCCGGGGAGATTTCAGGCAGAGTGATGCTGACAACAGGCCTGCTGATAACGGGGATCGGCAACGTTCTTTTCTGGGCGATCGCTCATGCAAACTTCGGCTACCTTTTCTTTGTGATCGGGATGCTGGTGGCGGGATCCGGTGCCGGCATCCTAAATGGCGAAACAGTCAAAGTTTTGAGCGCGTCGGTTCCTCCGGAACGTTCTGGCATGGCTTCGGGTCTAGCGAGCACAACCCGCTTCATCGGTATTCTCATGGGCGTCGCAATTTTGGGTGCAATCCTGTCTGATGTGGCGAGGAGTTCGTTCCTTGTGGCTGCCAATGCAGCCGGCCTCAATTCAGAGACCTCAGCTACGGCCGTAAAGCATGTGATCTCTGGTGATTTGAATAGGGCACTCGATATCGTCCCGGCCGTGCTTAAAGATAGAATCCATGCAGTCGCACTTGCTGCTTTCGCGGACGGCTTTGCCTCGGCCAGCCTGACGGCTGCAGCTGCCGCTGTAATCGCGGCTTTCCTTACTTGGCTATATGTTGCTGCTGAACCCGCCAAGCTCGCGCAGGCAGTCGAGAAGAAAGATCGCCCCTGCATGGTAGTCGATTGTCGGCACCCCATTTAACTTGCGGAGAACTGAAATGACGAAGAAGCCTCGAAATCAAAGATGACGGACGATACGGCACTCATAATTGGCTTTGGGGAAAACGACGCTTGGCAAAGTCCTGTTGCGACCAGCGATATCTGAAAAAGGTTCGTCCAGGATGATGGTCCCGTTGGCCGGTTTTGAAGTGACCCCCGAGGCGCTTCCCGGATGGTTCGGTCGGGGCAGATCCGGAAACTGCCTTTGGACGAGGTGCGCGCCCAAAGACCTAGCTGGTGCACCTGAGGTCAGCGGCCGATCGATCGATCTCGATGCCGGTCTCGAATGCGGATCTGATCGCGTTTATGTTGTTCCGCCGTTTCAAGAGCTGTGTCGCGAAGAGCCTTCTGATATCGTCCCAACCAGCCGCCCCAGCCATCCTCGGTCGGGATGATCCCGCGTTTAACCAGTTCGCGTGCGGCTTTACCTAGCTGGATGCGGTTGCTCAATACGGTTTCCGCGTCGCCGAGATCGTTAATCTCGATCGAGTCGCCGAATCGCTTCCGCAAGCGCATAAATGAGTTCGTCCCGAGTTCACCTCGGCTCCTGGCCTTCTCAATCTCAGGCGTGTAGTGGATGAAATGGATCTTCGCATCAGTTCCTTCGACCATCAAATAATTGCGCCCGGTTTGCTCATCCTGGCCATGAACGAGCACCCGGCCATCAACGGAGGCGACGTGATTAAGATCGAGAACTTCGATGGGCAGGCGCCCGTCTGACATGACCGCCCCGCGCGCCGCAAGCGTTCTCTGCCTGTCGATCGCTTTCTGCATAGCTCGGAGAATCGGTTCTAGGTCTCGGCGGACGCGCCATTCGGACGGTCCGATTGATTTCGCCAACCCCATTTTGCAAAGCACGGCGAGGCGCGCGACCTCTTGCTGCCCGTGAATCCGTGTGGTCTCGTCTGGACCAAACTGCAACGGATTCCGAATAACCGCGAAGTACTGCGGTTCAAGGTCTGAGCTTGGCGCCTGCGCACCTCTCAGAAGCCTACGGTCGAGTGAGGTGAAGCGCCTCTCGGTGATTTCACGGCGCTCGGACTCGAACGAATCGAGCTCCGTGCGGTAACCAAGTTGGCGGGTACACAGATCCGCGGCAATGTTCCGAATCCCTTGCTGCACATAGTCCCGGTTCAAACGAAGAGATTCGCCGCTGCTTCTCACTCCACGGACCACCACGTGAACATGCGGATGCTCCGTATTGTGGTGCTCCACCGCCGCCCATTCGAGGTCCGTGCCGAGATCGTTCTCCATCCGTTCGATCAGATCGCGTGTCAGGCGTGACAGATCTACCCGATCACCGAATTCCGGGGAGATGATTAACTTCCAGATTCGCTCATCGCCCGCGGTCTGCCAGTCTTCTAGTTGCCGTGCAATGTTGATCCCTACGCGCTCCCGATCAAATCCTACGGCGTTTGCATCGTTTTCGAAAGAAGCGCTCTCACGCCCAAGGTAACGGCCGTGCGCCTTCCATTGCCCTCGAATCTTGTTCTTCAGATACGTCACTCGGACGGCGCAACGCTGATGGTAGGGACGTGTGAATTTCCCTTTTCCGCCGTGGCTGCGGTTATTGGCCTTTCGGCTACTACGGGCGTAGTGCATTAGAAGCGCAAAACCCCTCGACCACGCCGCGCCCTCACTTCGAGCTGCCCACGGCTTTCGAGGTCGGAGTCGAGTTTTCCGTTCTTCGTCAGTTCGTGCCATGACTCACCAAATCCTGCATCGCGGCCCGCGCCTCGCCTGACATTGACTGACCGGCAGTCTTGACGAGCCGGTCGTAACGTTCCTTCGCGCGGGCGATGGCCTGTAGCATGGCATCGGGCGGCGGTTCCGGGATACAAGTCAAAAGGGTTTTGGCAAGAGCATCCACCAGCGCAAACAGGGCCTGCTGTCCTCTGCCGACGCGAAAGATGTCTCGCGATACACGGTCGAAGCCGCCCGCAATCCGTTCCTCAGTGCCGGTCAGTTCCGCGCGTCCATTCAGCTCGTTCCGGATCGCCGCGCGAATGAATGCACTGGGACTTGCGTAGCCTCTCGCCTTCGCTGCCTCCTCGATCTGACCATGATCCTCTCTCGGTATCCGGACCCCGATTCTGGCGCTCCGGCCGGCTTCCACGTGTTTTCGCATAAATATAAGGGAGTGGCAGAGGCATTACCGAACACTTGGATCGCAGGAATCGAGAGTTTTCACTACTGAGAATCCCGGCGTTCAACATTGGTCGAACGTGCTGGCGAATTTGTTCCACAGCGGAAGCTATTGAAGAACTGGCCGTTTGAGAAACAGAAAACACAATCTCGTTCAACATTTCCTTTATGTTCCACTACCGGTGTTTGTTGCGGTTTCCAGCGGCCGGGACACCTCCGGGCGCGATTCGCAGCCGACAAAAAGTTTATGGATGCCGAAAGACACCGAATGAGACCGAATGTAACCGAACAATATCCGGCTCTGTTCGGCCTGGTGGCACCTATAATGAAAGCATCGTAGGGATTGGCGATGGACCCTATTATCAGTAGGTTGTTGGATGAACTTCCCGACAAGCCTCCCCGATCAAAGCTGGAGCCTCATGCGGACGTTATCGCTGCGTTGCGCCGCAAACGCCACACATACCGCGAGATCGCTGAGTTTTTCCGGGAACATCTGGGCATCACTGTTTCGCCCAGTACGATTCACGACTTTGTCCGCGTCCGCCGAGGGCGGGGAAAACGAAACGTTGGTTCGGCCCAAGACAGAGTTATCTCTGATCCGAATGCTTTCCATCAACCGAAGGCGAGTGAGAATCCGTCGTCGGCGGATGAGACTGCGCAGCAGAGAATCGCTGCCTTGAAGCGACGCACTCCCGCTGAAGAACCTCAGCCTCTCTTTAAGTACGAAGAAGATGAGCCGCTCAAGTTGCACCGCAAGCCGCCGTCGGCCAAGACCGATTGAGGCCATCTCGAAGTATTTTCGTCGTCCACGTCCAAAATCTCCTTCCTGAGCCCTTTTATGTATAGGCTTGGAATTTTCGGCAACGGGGTGTTCGGATTCTCCACTGCCAATCCCTTATAAACGAGGGTCTGAGATTCCTGAGCAGGTAGCCGGGAGGTAGAAAACGTGTCAGAGAAGAAGGAACAAGTATCAAACGGCGTGCCCGTGCCGCGAAAGCGAGTGGTGTTCACTCAAGGCGGAAAAGGAGGTGTGGGAAAGACGGGGTTTATGATTCACCTCGCCGAATGGTTTGTCGCCAATGAGATTCCGTTTACACTCCTCGATCTCGATACCGAGAACAAGTCGCGCGGTAGCCTCAAACACTACTTCAACGGTCTCGCAAGGAAGATCAACATCCACACGGAAGCCGGACTCGACATGTTCATCGATTGCCTTTCGGAGGGTGCTCCGGTGGTTCTGGCCGACATGGGTGCCGGATCGGGTCAGGTGGCGCTGAACTGGTTCGAAACCATGTATCCCGATCTGGCAGAAGAGGGAATCTTGTTCACCGCGATCGGCGTTGTTACGTCCGACCCCGCCAGTGTTGAAAGCGTCTTGAGCTGGGCCGCACGCCTTCAAGGCCGAGTGCAGTACGTGATCGTGGAGAACGCGACGTCTCAGCAAGCCGATTTCGCATATTGGCGGGAGAGCGATCAGAGTGCCCGTTTTCGCGAGGTGTTCCAGCCCGTGGTTCTGTCTATGGAATACAGGCTCGCGGAACTTGAAAACGCGTCGCGGCAATATGGCGTCACGCTTGCCCAGATTGCTCAGCGGAAGACAGACGCGCCGGATTTGCAGAAGGCTTCGTTTGTCATCCGGGCGCAGAGTTACCGCCGCCGGCTATTTCAGGAGTTCGAGAAGGGGAAGGAGTTCTTTCTTCCATGAAACAGCCTGTGGCGGTGCTGAGCGAGCCGGAGACGAATCCGGACCTTCAGTGGGTGGAGGAAGTGGCGGCACTGTTGCCAGAGGAGGCGCGCCTCGGCTGGCATCAAAATGTGCGCCCCTGGCTCCGTATGTTGCCACCTGATGACGAGGTCGCACATCTTGCCTATTCGATGGGTTACCTGGCGCTGCTCACGCGCACCACACCAGCACTTGTCGCTGCCGAACGAGTAAGGCTGACGGCAACGCTCGAACGGCTCTCAACCGAGATGGCAGCCTCCGTGAAGGCCACCGCGGACTACCACCATAGGCTGAACGACCGATTGGGACGGTTGCCAGGCGAGATCGCCCAGGGACTGCGCCCCGATGCTCTTGCAGATCAGATTGTGGCCTCAGTACGCGAGCAGTTCTTGAATTGCGGAGTGCCGGAGGTGGGACGACTACTGCAGGGTCAAGTAGACAGTCTCCGGCAGCTAATGACCCAGCACGGGGATGCTCTCATTGACTTCTGCCAACAGGTGAACGAATCCCGAAGCCGAGCGACGGCCGCGCTCAACAGCGTGAAGGCCAGCGGGGACGCGGCAAAGGAATCAATCGGTCTTTGGAACAGAGAAATGCGCCAGGTGCAGTGGATGTGCCTCGGGCTGGTTTTGCTTCTCGGCCTACTCATGGGCGCGCTGTTTTATTGGTGGGTGGTTGATCCACAGGGAGTGCCGAAACCCAAACAGGAGGCCGCAACTCAACAATCGCAACCCTCGGCGCCTGTATCCCCGAGGAAAGCCCGATCTTCGTCGCGTTGACCAGCATGCTCAACGCCGGCTTCACCACCGCACTGGTCAGCATGTCACCAAATTGCGCAGACGATCACGCGCTGCTGCTATCGGAGGGAACCCTCAATGCGCGATAGTTTGGCCGTAGAGAAGCACTACCGAGTCAAGGAACTTGCGGATCTGTGGGGTTTCTCTGAAAACACGATAATCAAATTGTTTAGCAATGAAGACGGTGTGCTGCGGCTCGAATCATCCACGGGCAAACGGAAGTATGCCACGCTATCGATTCCCGAGACCGTTGCCATCCGCGTTCATGAGCGTCTTGGCAACCAGGCCCTCAAGGCGGCTTCCGCGCGCCGGAATCCACTTCGCGTAGTACATCTCCGTGATCTTGACGCTGGAATGCCCAAGCAGTCTCGATACATCGCCAATCGGAACGTCTCGCAATAGAGCGCGGACGGCAAACGTGTCGCGCAAACGATGCGGACGGCAATCGCCCACACCGCAACGTCCGCCAATGCTCTGCATCAGATCGTACACCTGATACGCAAGTCCGTAACCAGCGGTCGCCGGGCCATACCAGAATGGCCTGCTTGTTGAGAGCCATTGACATTGGTCAATTCTAGTCTTGAGACGATCCGTTAGGTATACCTCGGTCGATTCAATACGCGCCGTTCTTTTGCTTTTTCGTTGCGTGAATCGATAGATCCACAGTCCCGATTCGCCTTTGTGCGCAGCCGTTGGGTCGAACCGAATTGCGTCGCTAACCCGTATTCCCGTCTCGAGCATGAGTTCGAGAAGCAGGCGAAAGGTAAGGGGAGCGCTGGCGTATCCATCCCGCCCGCCCTTCAGCTTTTCTGCTCCAGCCAGGATTAGATCGACTTCCGCATCCGTATACGGATTCTTCTGCTCATGGGTAGCGCGATAGGGCCTCACCTTTTCGGCTAAGGCGAACTCCGTCCAACTGCGCCGATATGCTTCACGGAGGAAGCATCGAATCTTGGCGGTCACCTGGCCTTTGCTCGTCGCAGCCATGTTGTCTGGCAATCCCTCAGTTTTGAAGTCTTCCAGGAGATCGACACTCAGTTCGCGCATGAAGTGAACGCCGCGCGTCGCGCAGTAGGCGCGCAACCGATCGAGCTGGAACCGGTAGGCCGCGGCGGTTTTTTCGCCAAGTTCCTCTTTGCGCGATGCGCTGAAGCGCTCGATGCAATCGTCGATGCGCGGCCCGTGGACCTTTTGGTCCTGGCCGTTCTTCAGAAGCGCCTGCCTTTGCGCCTCTGCCGCCGCGATTATGTTCGTTCCGGTGCTCTGACGGGGGACGTGAGTTGTCTCGGTATTCCCGTAGATCCACAGCGGGCAATCGCAATCCATGTACTTGCGTTTGGCTGCCGGCGTGAGCTTAAGCTTGTGGACGGGGCATTTTTCAGAGTGGCGGCGATAGAGGGTTAACAAGGCCGTTTCCTCGTACCCTATTGTACTCATTGTACATAGGCCGTGTACATCGATTTTGCAAGTGCTTGATTATAGGATAGTTGGTAGCGCTAACGGGAATCGAACCCGTATTTAAGCCTTGAGAGGGCTCTGTCCTAACCGTTAGACGATAGCGCCATCCGAGCGGTCTGACGCTATTGTACCAAAGCGATCACCCGCCCTCACTTCCGAATCGGCCCTGCCGCCGCACGCTGTGCCGGAACCTGGCTTGGAGCATGTGCCGGAGCCTGTCCGTTGGCTGTTGTCGGCAACTGGCCATTAACTACCGGTTCCTTTGGAATCAATCCCAGGAACTGCCGCAGTTCCGTATCGACTGCAGTCCACATATCCGGGTGATCCTTCAGGAATTGGCGCGCATTCTCACGTCCCTGCCCGATACGCTCACCCTTATAGCTGAACCACGATCCGCTCTTCTCGATCACGTTATTCGCCACGCCGAGATCGATCAGGTCTCCTTCCTTCGAAATCCCCTCGCCGTAAATAATGTCGAACTCAGCCTCGCGGAACGGCGATGCCAGCTTATTCTTCACCACCTTGACCTTGGTCCGGTTGCCGGTCACCGTCTCGCCATCCTTAATGGCTGCGATCCTGCGGATATCCACGCGGATCGAAGCGTAGAATTTCAGCGCGCGGCCACCGGTCGTCGTCTCCGGATTCCCGAACATCACGCCGATCTTCTCGCGAATCTGGTTGATGAAAATCAGGCAGGTCTTCGACTTCGATGCAATCCCCGTCAGTTTCCGCAACGCCTGCGACATCAGCCGCGCTTGCAGACCCATGTGGCTGTCGCCCATCTCGCCGTCGAGTTCCGCCTTCGGAACCAGCGCGGCTACCGAGTCCACCACCAACACGTCGATCGATCCCGAAGCCACCAGCGCGCCTACAATCTCCAGCGCCTGCTCCCCGTAGTCCGGTTGTGACACCAGCAGATTGTCGACGTCGACTCCCAGCTTCCTGGCATACGCCGGATCGAGCGCGTGCTCCACGTCGATAAATGCCGCCATCCCGCCTTTCTTCTGCGCTTCCGCGACAACCTGCAGCGCGATCGTGGTCTTGCCGGAGGATTCCGGACCATACACTTCGCAAATGCGCCCCCGGGGAAAGCCGCCAATCCCCAGTGCCGCGTCGATCGACAGGGATCCCGTCGAGATGACCGCGATCGGCACAATCGCCTCTTTCGACCCCAGACGGAGGATCGATCCCTTTCCGAATTGCTTTTCGATCTGCCCCAGCGTCAACTCCAGGGCTCTTGCGCGCTCTTTTTCATCCATGGGAATCTCTCCGGTCCGCCTTCGCCTTATATTCGCCTATTTCGCGAAGTTGCGCAAGGGGATATTTGCAACTCGAATTATATCAGGATACGCGGCCCGTCCAAAACATTTTTCAAGATGTTTGTCTCTTGAGCCCGGGCACGATATGGTGAATCATGTGAACCTCATTCAAGCCGATGCTTTACGCGCCTTCTGCCGCCAACTTGTCGCCGCCGCCGGCGCCTCGTCCGTGGCCAGCGACCTGGTTGCCGAATCGCTCGTCGCCTCCAACCTCCGCGGCGTCGATTCGCACGGCGTCAGCCTCCTGCCCTACTACCTCGCTCAATGGAGCAGCAAGGACGTCGACATCAAAGGCACCGGACGCATCGCCCATGAGGCCGGCGCAGCCATCACCTTCGACGGTGAGAACGCCATCGGCCAACTAGTCGCGGCGGACTGTTGCGACCACGCCGCGCGTCTCGCCGACGAGTTCGGCATCGGCGTGGTTACGGCCCGGGAGTCCAATCACTTCGGCGCAGCTGCCTTCTGGGCAAAGCGCATCTCCGCTCAGCGCCGCATCGGAATCGTTCTCTGCAATGCTTCTCCGCTGGTTCCGCCATGGCAGGGACGCGAAGGCCGGCTCGGTACCAACCCCATCTGCATGGCCGTTCCCGGCGGCGAGGAGCCCGCCTGGCTGCTGGACATGGCCACCACCACCGTCGCCGCCAATAAGATCTTCAAAGCTTTCAACAACCAGACGCCGTCCATCCCCGCGGGCTGGGCCATGGACAAAGAAGGTGTTCCCACCACCAGCACCAATGAAGCCTATCACGGCCTCCTCATGCCGCTCGGCGGCTACAAGGGTAGCGGGTTGGCCGTTATGGTTGAGATTCTGTGCGCAGTCCTCAGCGGGAGCGCTATCGGCAGCGAGCTTGGCGGCATCCGCTTTCCCGGTAAGCGGGTGCGCGTCGGTCAGTTCTATCTGGCCATCGACGTTGGCCGCTTCATGCCGGTCGAAGAGTTCGGCGCCCGTATGGATAAGCTGATCCGCATGTTGAAGTCGACCCTCCCCGCTAAAGGATACGAGGAGGTGCTGGTTGCCAACGACCCCGAACGTAGAATCGAGACCGAGCGCTTGCAGACGGGCATCCCGATTGACTCCGGGACATGGGCGCGGCTCCTCAAATGCGCCGAAGCTCTCAAGGTTGCGTTTCCGCCGCCGTTGACTGCCCGCTGACCGCCACGCGGATCGTCACACCAGCGCGTGTCCCCGGGAAATATAACGTTCCTCCGACGTCCGACTCGGCTTCGTTCAGCTCTTCGTCGTCGGTCTCGATGCTGTAGGTCACGTGCGGCCTTAGCCCTACTATGAACACATCTTCAGTCTGCCGTTCAGGATCGTTGGACGGTGGCACTGTGAACCGGCTTACCGCTTTGCCAAAGAACACCACCCCTTCCTCCAGATTGAGCGGACCCCGCGTCAGTTCCGGATTCAGCACCGTGATCTTGCCAAGCTCGAAAAGCTGCAACTGGTTGCCGAAGTAGCCCAGCCATTTCGCGTCGTCATCCCAACTCGACCGCATGTACAAGGATCCCAAGGTGTCGTCCCGGAACACCAGCGGCACGTGGTAGTAGCTCAATCCCGGCTGGTAGGGGTTGGCCCACAAGAACTCATACGCGATGCCGAACGGACCTCGCATCAGGAACCGGTCGTTCATCAGCCATCCCTGCAGCACCTGGGTCTCGGGCGCGTTGGTATCGAAGGCTACCAGAGCCAGCTCCGCGGCGCGGCTGAGCGCCGCAGTCCTAAGGTCTGGCGCTCCGTTCCTGACTGGGTCGGCGGATGCCGGGATGTGAAACTCATTCTCAGCCGCGGGCCAGGGCGTCGGGTAGTAGCTCATCAGCCATTCCAAAGCCAGGGGCTTGAACCAAGCCGGCAAAGATTGCCTCAAATCGACATTCAGGTTATCGCGAGTGGCATGCAGGATCTCGAGAAGAGCCAGGCCATCGGACCTGGAAAAGGGCATTTTCCCCTCTGCCAGCGGCTTCACGATGCTGACCGGCCAGTACTTCTGTAACACGGCGGCGATGACGGCCTTGGATTCCGACGGCGACTGGTCCGCGACAGCGATTCCGGCGAGGAGCAGATCGCGGGCCTGGCTCAGATTGCGCGGAGCGGGTGCGCCCGCGATGGCCTTCTGCAGCCTGGCTGCGAGAGCCCGGTTTTCCGCCTCGGATAGCAGCTCCTGGCACCAGTCATAGACCAGGGCCAACTGGCGCAGGTCGTTGTTTTTGGGATCGAGCGCCCACGCGACGGCCCGCCTGCCGGCTTCTTTGTTGCCGCCGCTTTCATAGAAGAGCGCCGAGGCAAATGCCGGTTCCGGCAGTGGCGTGCTCCCCCCGATCAGCGTCTGGAACTGTTCCCAGCGCAGCGCCTGCCGCTGGGTTTCGCGTCGCAGCAGCTTCAACCGCGGCGGCAGCAGAAACAGCCGCGGATGCTCCGTGTAGATCGCCAGCTCCGTGACCTGGCCCGCATCGGCGGTATCCTGCGCCCAGACTGCCGCTGGCAGAATCATCATCAGGACGAGCGTGTAGACACCGGCGCGACCCATCCTTCCCAGAGTACCAATCGCGCTTGCGAAAGGCTCGTCTGGCAGCATCAACCAGTTCGAATCCTTCGCTCATTTCAGCCTTTTCATCACAACCACATACGCGCCGGAACCCCCGAACATCTTGCGCTCGCGTGTCAAGCTGAAAGCAGATGAGCCAAGTTGCGCCGTCTGCCGGTCGCTCACGCGCGTACGACCTCTTCAAATCCAGGAGTACCATTTGCCGACAAACCTGCTGTCGCTTACCACGCAAAAACCAAACGCCACCAAATCGCGAAATCCGCTCAAGTGCACGATTCTGCACAAAGAAAAACTCCCGCAGATCCCGGGATGTCCGCATAACCCCAACAAATCACTACCGCTTAGACAAAATTGGCTTCGAACCGCAAAAACTCTCGGCCAACCGGGTGTCCACTCTTCATCCCACCCATTCGTGTTCATTCGTGTTCATCCGTGGCCCAATGTTTTCCGATACGCCACTTGATACCATATCTATCGCAAAGCCCTATGTATACTTTCGACGTTTGCGTGGTCGGCAGCGGTCCGGGCGGCGGCATCGCGGCATACGCGCTCGCTACTGCGGGCTTGAAAACCGGACTGCTCGAGGCGGGTCCCAAAATGCGCGCTGGGGTCGACTACGGCAAGCACGCCATGCCGTGGGAAGTGCAGGAGCAATTGCTCACCGGCGAATGGGCCCGCAACTCCGCCTTTGGACTCCGCGAGCAGAATCACTTTACCCCGGTCGGCGACCGGCCGGATCACGGCTGGCTGAAGGCCGTCGGAGGACGCTCTTTGTGCTGGGCCGGCCATAGCTTGCGCTTTGGTCCCAAGGACTATCGTGAGTGGCCCATCACCTACGACGAGATGGCGCCCTACTACAGCAGGGCTGAGCGCTTCATGGGCGTCTACGGCCACAAAGACGGCCTGTGGAACATGCCCGACGGTGAATATCTCAAGCCCATCGGGATGCGCTGCGGAGAGCAACTGCTGAAACGCGGTGTCGAGCGCCTGAAGGCCAAGGGCGCACGTATGGAGTTCGTCCAGCAGCGCAAGGCCATGCTGACCGAGGACCATACCTCCGGCCGCGCACGCTGCCACTTCTGCGGACAGTGCAGCGGTTGCTGCGTCGATGCCAAGTACACGTCGGCCAACACGCCTATCCCTCTGGGCCTGCGGACCGGCAACCTGACGCTGCTCCCGGACGCCATGATGACGCGCATCCTCACCGATTCGAGCAAGCGGAGGATCATCGGTGTCGAGTTCACCAGCACGAACGGCAGCGTGGACCGGGTGAACTGCCGGGCACTCGTGTTGGCCTGCAATTCGATCGAGACGCCGCGTCAGCTTCTGATCAATGGCCTGGCAAATTCGAGCGGTCAGGTGGGCCGCAACCTCACCAGCCATTTCGGGCTCAATGTGCAGGGCTTTTTTCCTGAGTTGCGCAACCGGTCGGCGTTGGATGACGAATGCGCAGGCGCGTACCAGAGCCTGCTCACCGGACTCTATTGGGACAAGCCGTCGCCGAAGTTTCAGGGCACCTACCAGGTGCAGTGCACCGCAGGCTGGTCGCTGTTCGACTTACCCGTGCGCGGCATCAAAGGCTATGGCAACAGCTTCAAGCGCGAATTGCGTGAAAAGTGCGCCGGCAATGCGCGCATGAACATGCAGGGCACGCTGCTGATCTCGTCGAAAAAGTTTGTCGACCTGGACGAAAGCCGCAAGGATCGCTACGGGATGCCGCTTTCGCGTGTGCACCTTCACTACGAAGACAGCGACATCGCCATGGCGCAGGATATGGTCGGGAAATGCGAAGAGATTATCCGGGCCGGCAACGGCGAAGTCATCTCGACGCCCGGGAGGGTGACCGCGGACAAACTGATGATCGATTACAATCACTGGGTCGGTACAGTGCGGATGGGCAACGATCCGAAATCGTCGGTGCTGGATCGGTTCGGGCGCAGCCACGATATTCCGAATCTGTTTGTGGGCGACGCATCGGTGTTCCCGGCGTATCCGGAGAAGAATCCCACGCTATCGAATATCGCGCTGTCGTGGAGAATGTCGGAGCACCTGGCGGAACTCGCGAAAAAGGGGGAACTGAGTTGAACATGGAGCCCGGAGAACTAGAGCCCAGAGAACTACAGCGACGACACCTGTTCAAAATCATCGCGGCCGGTGCAGTGGCGGCGCCGCTGACCGCACAGGCACAGGCGCAGGAGCATGCGGTTTTCAACCCGGCGCAGGACGCTGTGCTCGATCGCCTCAGCGATATCATCCTCCCTTCCGACGAGCAGAGTCCGGGAGCCCATGAAGCCGGCGTCAGCAAATATCTCGCCTTGGCCGCATCCCTCAATCCGCAGCGGCTACGCGCCTGGCAAGAAGGCATTGCAGCAGTAGAGGCCGAATCAATGGCCAGGTTCTCGCGGAACTTCATGGAATGTACTCGCGTGCAGCAGGAACAGATCGTCGAGCACATGGCCCAAAACGAAGGCCAGCCGCAAACGCCGCTGGAACGCTTCTTCACGTCTCTCAAACCGGCCGTGGTGGACGGCTATCGCTACTCGGAGATCGGGGTGAAGCAGTTCATGCGCTGGGAAGGCAACCACTACGAAGTGATCGCCTGGAACGGCGCCTGCGATCATCCTGAGCATCAATCATGAAACGCATCGTGCTGGCTATGCTGACGCTGAGTTGCCTTGCGTTCGGCGAGAGTCTCGTCCTGGATGGCGGCAAAGGTCCGGGAACTGGAAAGCGGATTGTGCTCATCGCCGGCGACCAGGAGTATCGCTCCGAAGAATCCATCCCGGCACTCGCGAAGATTCTCGCGACGCGTCACGGGTTCAAATGCACGGTCCTCTTCTCGACCAATAAGCAGACGGGCGCGATCGATCCTGCGACCATCGACAACATCCCGGGCCTGGAGGCTCTGCGCACCGCCGATCTGCTGGTCCTCTTTGCGCGCTTCCTGGAACTGCCCGACGAACAGATGAAGGAGATCGTGGATTATGCCGACTCCGGACGGCCGATCGTCGGCTTGCGCACGGCCACTCATCCGTTCAACTACAAAGTCCACCGCGATAGCCCGTACGCCAGGTACAGTTGGAACAGCAAAGAGTTCGAGGGCGGATTCGGACGGCAGATCATGGGCGAGACCTGGGTTAGCCATTGGGGCGCGCACCAGAAGCAGAGCACGCGAGGCGTAGTGGTGCCAGGTACGGAGAAGCATCCGATTCTGAAGGGCGTGAAGGACGTCTGGGGACCGTCGGACGTTTACGGGATTACGACCTTGTCGGGCGACAGTCAGCCGCTGCTGATGGGGCAGGTGCTGAATGGCATGACGCCCGACGCAAAGCCCGATACGTCGAAGCGCATGATGCCGATCGCGTGGATCAAGACCTATAAAGGGGCGCGTATCTTCGACACCACCATGGGACACCCTGGCGATTTCCAAAACGAAGGCTTCCGCCGCATGGTGATCAATGCCTGTTATTGGACCGTAGGCCTGGAAAAAAAGATATCCGAAAAAAGCAGCGTCGAGTTAGTGGGAAGTTACACGCCCAGTAAGATCGGAGAGCACAAACCGTAAGGCAGACCATCGTTTTTTGTGGTCTGCCCGGCTGCGCAGCAGCCGCTTTCTGCCGCGGTTAGATCGCATGGTCAGCCGCAACATCCTCGCCGCCGTAAACCCGCTGCGAAGTCCACTTCCTCGCTAGGCCGCTCCAAAACAAATCCTCCCGCGGCAAACCGAGCGGAAGCAGACCAGCCGAACACAAATACAAACTCCCGGTAGAAATATACGACTCGCCGATAGATGGCTGGTGACCGCAGAGCCCCACGGTAAGCCAGCCATTGTCATCGAACGTACCAGGCGCCTCGATCGAACGCCTGATCACGGCCGTTAAAGCGCATCGCACCTGCTCGGGCGAAACACCCTGCGGCAGCTGTTTACGCAGAGCCATCAAAGCCAGCACCTGAAAGGCCCCGAAGCGGTAGGCTAACGATCGCCCGATGGCAGGATAGGTTCCCTCCGGACTGATCAGCCGCTCCTGAATGGCAGCGTACCTTCTGGCGCGCTGCAGGATCGGCGTGCGAAGCGGCTCCCAAACTTGTGTCGTGCCTGACACCGCGTCGAGAACCTCCAACAGCATGGGCTGGATCACGAAGCTGTTGTAGTAATCCCAGTGAAGCGTCGGCCCATCACCATACAGTCCGTCGCCCTTGTACCATTGCTCGTGCTGCCGGACGGCATAATCGACTCGCATCCTGTCCCAGTCTTCGCCCGCCCGGCAAAGGCACGCTTCGACCATCGCGCTGAACAGCAGCCAGTTGTTGAATCCCGGTTGAATGACTCGCGTGGCGCGTAGAGCCTTTACCAGGCTTGATTGCGTCGTGGAATCCAGCTTCGTCCAGAGTTCTGTCGGCGCACGCAGGACGGCTTGCGCGAGGAAGGCCGCGTCGACTACCGGTTGCGCGCCGTGCGAGAAATTCATGTAATCCGGGGATGCCGGATCGACTGCGGATCGAATGGATGCGCGGGCGAGATCTGCGTAGCGCCGCCGGAGATCGCCTTCCGCTCCGTCGCCCGGACCGGATTCGAGCCACGGCGCCATGCCAGTCAGCAAACGTCCTATGGCTTCCAGATAGGTGTAGAGCCGGCGGTCGGTTTCGTTGCGGTGGGAAGCTTCCACCGGCATCTTAGCCCGCAGTTTGCCCTGGCTGAGACTTAAAAGCACCGGCTCGGCGATACGATGCAGAGTAGCCACCCAATAGTCGCGATCGGATGCGGGAACAGCTCTGGCTGCCTGGAATAGCGCCGGCAACTGGAGGATGTTTCTCCGCGACCACATGCCTCACGCCTCTCTGCGCGGGCCGGCGATCGCCCTGCCCACTCTGACGCCGGAAGCGATAGCGCCATGCACGGTACCGCAGTTGCCGGTCCATTCTGTGGCTTCGCCGGCAAAGTATAGAGTCTCGTCCACCGGTTGGCCCAGCCATCGCTGAATGTCGATCCCGCCGGCGTGCACAAAACTGTACGCTCCGCGCGACCACTGGTCGGCATGCCAGTCATGGTAATGAATCGCTTCGAGACGGTCCATCACGAAGCTGGATTCGAGGCCCAGCACCCGGGCCAGTGCACCCACCGCGGCAACCGCGACCTCCTGCTCGGATTTGCCCAGCAGTTGAATCGACTTCGGCCCGGCAGCCCATCCCGTAATGATCGGCGTGCGCATGGGGAATCCCACAAACCAGGTTGGCACTACGTCGTCCTGCGAAAAGAGGAAGCTCATGTTCGAGTTGTCGCTGCGTTCCCACAAACGTTCGCGGAAGCGGAGCCCCACTTTCACTGCGTGGCCCATCTCCAAAGCCTCGCACGCCAAACGTAAGGCCGGCGGCTTGGGCTCGAAGCGAATCCCATCCGCGGCAAGCACTCCGATCGGCGCCGACACCACCGCGCTGACACTCCTGAACTGGCCGCGTGTTGTGTCGACTTCGACGTGCCCCTTGCGCCACCGCACCGCGCCCACTTCGGTATTCAGCCTCAACTCCGTGAGGCGCGGGTCGATGCCCTGCCAAAGCCAGTTCACGATTCCGTCGTAGCCGCCGGGCAGCCGGAACGAGCGATCGATGTCGAGCGCCGCTTCAGCCTCGAGGACGAACCCGGTGCTGAGCCGCTCTTTCGATGCCGCGTTGACGCCCTCCACATAGGAGGTGATGGCCTGCCGCGTCGCTTCGTCAAAACGCGGGTTCGCGATGAACGACGCGAAAGTCTGCTCCGGAGCCTCCCGCATCGCCTCGTAGACCTTTTCAAACTGACCGTGTTGGTCGCCTTGCCTGTGCAGACTGCTGCCGTCAGAGAAGAAGTTGTCGCCGATGACGTCCATGACCGGCAGGCGGGCGGAATCGATGATTCTCCACAACTCCGGGTGCAGCCCGTGAACGAACTCCGCGCCCAACTCGATGGGGAGCGGCGACAAAGCGTCGCGAACCGTCTGGATGCGGCCTCCGAGCCGTCCGCGCGCTTCCAGAATCAGTACATGCCGCCCGGCAGCGGTGAGATGGCGAGCCGCTGCGAGACCTGCAACGCCAGCGCCGATCACGATAGTGAGTGAGGAATCCATTAGTGAGGGATCCAAGCCGAGCCAAACTTCGATAACAGAAAAACAGTCAATCCAACCAATGATGCCAGCGCGATGGAGTGCGGCAGAATCTTGCGGAACAGATCGCCTTCCTTGCCCTGCAATCCGACCGCCGCTGTCGCCACTACCACCGATTGCGCCGCTATCATCTTACCCATCACGCCACCGGCCGAATTCGCCGCTGCCATCAGCGTTGGATCCAGGCCGAGTTTATTAGCGGTGATCACTTGCAGGCTACCAAACAATGCGTTGGACCCTGCGTCGGTACCGGTAAGAGCGACGCCCAGCCAGCCGATCAGCGTGCCGAAGAAGGGGAACAGAGGTCCGGTATTCGACATCGCCAGGGCCATGACCGCATCCATCCCGGAATAGCGGGTAGTGAAGCCGAGCGCCAGCATCGACATAATGGCCAGCATGGGGTTGCGCAACTTGTAGCACGTTCTGAAAAAGACATCCCAGGTACGGCGAAAGCTGAGGCCCAGCAGGGGGCCTGTAATCAGGCCTGCGAAGAAGGTTCCGGTACCCACCGTCGAAAGCCAGGAGAAGTCGAATACCGCCGATTCGGCGTGCGGCTTCAGCATGACCGGGGGCATGCGATAGTCCAGCTTATCGAGACCGGGGACTGGCACGATCCAGGAAACTTTGTCAAGCGTCCTGGTGACCACCGGGACGCCCCACACAATCACGAAGACGGCGAGCAGCAGGAATGGCGACCATGCACGGAAAATCTCGCGGGCTGAATACTGATGGGACGGCGGAATGGGTCCGGGCTCGCTTGCATAGCGGAAAACCGTCGCCGGTTTCCACACCTTGAAGAAAAAAGTCAGAATGACCAGCGTCAGGATGCCTGCAACGATGTCGATCAGCGCGTAATCCTGATAGTTGGACCAGTAGAGTTGTATGGATGCGAATGCCACGCCGGCGCACAACAGGCCCGGCCAGACCTCGCGCACTTTGCTCCACTTGCACATCGACCGCACCAGCCAAAAGGGAAGAATCAGCGCGGGAAGGGTGAGGATACGGCCCATCATCGCGCTCAGGGTCGCGGCCGGAATGCCGGTGACCGCGGTCAGCGTCCGTACCGGGTTTCCCAGGCCGCCGAACCCCACTGGTGACGTGTTGGCGATCAGGCACAGCAGCGCCGCAGCGAACGGATCAAAGCCCAGGCCGACCATCATCGATCCGGCGATGGCCACCGGGGCGCCGCCGCCGCCCGCGCCTTCCAGCAGTGCGCCGAAGGCGAACGCGATCAGCAGAACCTGCAGACGCCGGTCGGCCGTGACCCCGCCAATGGAGTGTTTGATGATTTCGAAGTCGCCGGATTCCACCGCGAGTTCGTAGAGAAAGACGGCGGCAATCACTACCCAGCCGACGCGAACGATGCCGTACACCCAACCGGAGGCCACCGCTCCGACTGCCATCACGACGGGCATGTGGAACACGAAGATCGCGAGCAGCGCGCAGGTCGCGGCGGCCGCGGTTGCTGCAATGTGAGCGGCTGTCCGTCGCACGGCCAGAAGATAGAACAGCAGCAGTAAAGGAATGGCGGCCACCATGGTGGAGAGCCATACATTTCCAAAAGGGTCGTAGTTTTGTAGCCAGGAGTTAGGCGGCATCGGAGTAAATTGGGCGCAGGCGGCTCAGGGCAAGATACTATCACAGTAGATGACGCGCGCTCGCTTCAACCTGGTGTTGCTGTCTGTGTTCGTCGCCGCTTGCGGCAAGAAAAAGGTCAAGACTGCCCGCCAGTCCGCTCCCCGGCCGTCGGGGCAGGCTGTCGTCGGCAGCATCGAGACCGGCGTGGCGAGTTGGTACGGGCATCCCTATCACGGCCGGCCGGCTGCGGACGGCGAGATTTACGATATGGAAAAGCTGGTGGCAGCGCACCGGACCTTGCCGTTCAATACCTGGGTGCGCGTCACCAATCTGAACAACTCGAGGAACGTCGAAGTGCGCATCATTGATCGCGGACCCTTTGTGGGAGGCCGGATTATCGACTTGTCCCACGCCGCGGCCCAGGCGGTCGATATGATTGGTACCGGTACAGCACAGGTGCGTGTCGAGGTCATTGCGGCGCCGCAGAATCCGGAGCCGGCGATTTTTGGAGTGCAGGTGGGCGCGTTCGCGAACCGTGCCAACGCCGATCGCATGATGAACGACATGCAGGCACGCTATGGCTCCGCGAAACTGATTAGCCGCCAGGGAAACTCGACGACCTGGCGCGTGATAGTAGGCCATGAGAACAGCACGGAAGACGCAGAGTCATTGGCGGCGAGAATACGCAGTGTGGAAAGCCTTCCGCAGGCATTCGTAGTCCGCATAGATTCCAATTGACGGTGGCTTGTGTGCCAGTTGCGCGCGCTCATCTCTATCCAACAATTGCTCTCACTTTCTGAGGGAACCTCTTTAGTCTGTCCTGCCGGCGTTAGCTGCCAAACCCCATCGCGCGAGAATGAGTAGACGCCCATAAATGAATCCTCGTGAAGAGTATGATCGGCGGCTGGGCCAGAGGCGCGAGACATTCGCCCAACACCAGCGCCAGCACATCCGCATCGGGCAGTTACGCCTGACGATCTTTGCGGTCGCCGCGCTGATCGCATGGGCTTCGTATTATCGTGGCTCCCTTTCGGCGTGGTGGCTGTTTGCGCCTTTGATCCTTTTTCTCGCCGCACTTTCCTATCACCAGCGCATGATGCGGCGGATGGAATGCGCGCGACGTGCGGTCGACTTTTATGAACGGGCGATCGACCGGCTCGACGGCAAGTGGGCCGGACGCGGCGAATCCGGTGCGCGATTTCGCAATCCGCTGCATCCCTATGCGGATGATCTGGATCTGTTTGTCCCGGGTGGCGTGTTTGAAATGCTGTCGTCGGCGCGCACCAGAGCAGGCGAGAATACGCTGGCCTCGTGGCTGATGCAACCGGCTGCAATAGAAATGCTGCGGCCGAGGCATCTGGCAATCGAGGAACTGCGCGACAAGATCGATCTGCGCGAGGATCTGTTCGTCCTTGGACAGGACTTCACTGCCGGCGTGAATCCGGAAGCGTTGGTCGCGTGGTCGGGTCAGCCGCTGATATGGGTATCGCGGATACAGCGGACGGTGCTGGCGGTACTGGGAGCCGCGGGAATGATACTCCTGGGCCTCTTGGTCGGGAGTGAGTTCATGGGTCTGCGGCAGCGGATCGCCATGATGCTCGTGGTGCTGATCAACCTCGGCGTCATGTATCACTTCCGCGGGATGGTCTCGCACGTCATCGGGGCACTGGAGCACCCGGCGCAGGACCTGGCGTTGTTTTCGTCGGTGCTGGCGCGCATCGAACGTGAGCAGTTTACATCACCGTTGCTCATGCGCTTACGGGCGGAACTAAACACGGAAGGCGATCCGGCGTCCCATCGGATCGCGCGCCTGAACCGCCTGGTCGAATTGGTCGATTCACGCGACAACTTCTTCGTCAAACTACTTGAACCGGTTGTCCTGTGGACGCCCCAACTCATGTTCGTCGTCGAGGCATGGCGGGCGAGGTCGGGTGCGTATGTGCCGCGGTGGGTCGCGTCCACTGGAGAGATCGAGGCGCTCGCGTCCCTGGCCGGTTATGCTTTCGAGCATCCTGACGATCCGTTTGCCGAGTTCGTCCCGAACGAGGCGGTTTTTGATGCCGCCAGCTTGGCGCACCCGCTGCTGATGGGCGGGTTGCCTAACGATGTCCGCCTCGATCCATCGCAGCCGCTGTTGCTGGTAAGCGGATCGAATATGTCCGGCAAGAGCACTCTCTTGCGTGCGGTCGGCGTCAACACCGTGCTGGCGCTCGCAGGGGCTCCGGTGCGCGCCCGCCGCCTGCGCATCGGCGCGCTGAATACAGGCGCATCCATCCGGGTCAATGACTCCCTTCAGGAGGGAAGTTCGCGGTTCTATGCGGAGATCCTGCGTATCCGGCTCATCCTGGATCTGCCTTGCCCCGTGCTTTTTCTACTGGATGAATTGCTTCACGGGACCAACTCACATGACCGCAAGATTGGAGCCGAGGGTATCGTAAAGGCGCTACTGGCGCGCGGCGCGATCGGCCTGGTCACGACGCACGACCTCGCGCTGGCGGATATTTCAAGTGCCCGGAACGTGCACTTCGAAGATCGCATCGAAGAAGGGAAAATCCTGTTCGATTACCGGTTGCGCGAAGGAGTCGTGGAGCATAGCAATGCCCTCGACCTCATGCGCGCAGTGGGGCTCGATGTCTAGATGACGCGCCGTGGAGGCCTGACGCGCGGCAACGTCCGGTGGTGCTACCTTCCGGGAACGCCCATCCAGGTGCGTGTGAGTAAGTCAGCCTCGGTGACAGTCAGCAATATCATCAGCCAGAAGATTCCGCAAACCACCACCAGCTTCGTCAACTTCGGGCTGTACTTGACGTGCATGAAGAACAAGACCACCAGCGTCGCCTTGCATACCGCGATGGTCAACGCGACGACGGCGTTCCACCGTCCCAAGTCGATCAGGGATACCTGCCACGTGACGATCGTGCCGACCACGAGCGCCAAAAATACTCCTATATAGACAGGAACCGGGACAATGTGAACCGCGTGTTCGGAATGTTGGTTTTGCGTCGACATTATTGCTTACCGAAATTGGGGTCGATCAGATACAACAACGGGAACAGGAAAATCCAGACGATATCGACAAAGTGCCAGTAGAGCCCGACCATCTCCACGGGTGTGTGCCACACCGGCGAATAGGCGCCCTGATTGGCCCGAATGATCAGAAACAGCAAGAGCCCGACGCCGACTACCATGTGGGTAGCGTGTAATCCGGTCATCCCGAAATACAAAGCAAAGTACAGGCTCGCGTGAGACATGTCCACATTCTTGGGCCACTCATCCGGATGGAAGTTAGCGCCGGGCACTTCGTGATGGATCCATTTGTCGTGATATTCTTTCGCCTTGATCCCGAGGAATACACCCCCGAGGATCAGCGTGAGGATGAGGAAGATCACGACCAATTGCTTGCTCTTGCCCGCCGCCGCCGAACGGACCGCCAGCGCCATGGTCAACGAACTGCCGATCAGGACGAGGGTGTTGCACATCCCCAGGGTTACGTTGAGTTTTGAACTCCCGGCCGCAAACGATTCCGGGAAGGCCTGGCGGTAGGCCAGATACGCCATGAACATGCCCCCGAAAAACATGATTTCGGTCAGCAAAAACACCCACATTCCGAGCGAGGACGCTTCATTCTGCTGTTCCTGGTTCTCGAAATGATGGCGAAGTATTGTCGCGTGACTAGCCAACTTCGACTACCTCCTGAGCATGATACTCGTAAGCCTCGACGGTCACGACGGGCGTTACCTCAAAGTTTTGGGTTGGCGGCGGCGATGGAATCTGCCACTCTAGCCCGGTAGCTCCCCACGGATTGGGACCGGCATCCTTGCCATACTTCAGCGACCACATCAGATAGATGAAGGGAATCATGTAGCCAACCCCCAGAACCGTAGCACCCGCGGACGATAGCACGTTGTAAACCTGAAACTCCGGAGGATACACGTGGTAGCGCCGGGGCATCCCAAGGAAACCAAGGATGAATTGCGGAAAGAACGTCAGGTTGAAACCCAGGAACACGACCACCGCGGCAACCTTGGACCACAACGCCGGATACATTTTCCCGGTCATCTTGGGCCACCAGAAATGGATACCCGCCAGATACCCCATGATCGCGCCGCCTACCATCACGTAGTGGAAATGCGCAATGACGAAGTAAGTATCGGTGAGATGCACGTCCATCCCGAGACAAGCCAGGAACAGTCCGGTAAGTCCCCCGATGGTAAACAGGCCGATGAAGCCGATGGCGTACAGCATCGGCGTGCTCAGAACCACGGAGCCTTTGTACATAGTCGCGGTCCAGTTGAAGACCTTGATCGCCGAAGGAATGGCGACGATGTAGCTCAGGATCGAGAACACCATGCCGGCGTACACGGACTGGCTGCTTACGAACAGGTGGTGTCCCCACACCAGAAAGCCGAAGACCGCGATTGCTATGCTCGAAAATGCGATGAAAGTATAGCCAAACGGCTTCCTACGTGTAAATGTGCTGATGACTTCACTGATTACGCCCATCGAGGGAACAATCATGATGTATACCGCCGGATGAGAGTAGAACCAGAAAAGGTGCTGAAACAGGACTGGATCGCCGCCTAGCGCCGGATCGAAGACTCCGATGTGAAGACCGCGTTCCATGGCGACAAGCAGAAGTGTCACCGCGACCACAGGCGTCCCGAGAATCTGGATCATGGAGGTGGCGTAGTGCGCCCAAACAAACAAGGGCAGCCGGAACCAGCTCATCCCGGGGGCCCTCATCCGGTGAATGGTGACGATGAAATTGAGGCCGGTGAGGATCGACGAGAACCCGGCAATAAAGATACCGACCGCCGCTGCCATTACGTTCGTATTCGAGTAATTCGTGCTGAATGGTGTATAGAAGGTCCAGCCGGTGTCGACTCCGCCCGTGAGTAGAACGTAAAGCGTGAAGAGTCCGCCGACCACGTAGATATACCAGCTCAGCAGGTTGATCTTGGGAAATGCCAGGTCCTTAGCGCCGATCATCGGCGGTATCAGAAAGTTGCCGAGCGTAGCCGGTATGGATGGGACCAGGAAAAAAAACACCATGATGATGCCATGCATGGTGAACATCTTGTTGTAAGTATCGGATTCGAGTAAGTCTCCGGCAGGTGTCGCCAGTTCGAGCCGGATCAACGTCGCGAAGATACCTCCGATGAAAAAGAAGAAGGTGATCGAGATCAGGTAGAGGACCGCTATCCTCTTGTGGTCCGATGTGAGCAGCCAACTCTTCAGACCGTACCCATCGGTTAAGTAACTGGTCGGCTTTTCGGGTGCTTTTGTTGCAGTAAGCATATGGGTTTCTACTGTTGCGGCCGGGGCGCCGGCGCAGGATTCGCCGCAGGCCCCGGACTCTTTTGGGAAGGCCCGCTATTCATTCCGCCCGTCGCCGGATTCTGGATCAGTCCATCGGGTAGAGCCGGTAGAGCCGGCGCCTGACCGGTCGCGGCGGGTGACTTAGGTCCGATCGATTTCAAGTACTCGACCAATTGCTGAATCTGGTCCTCCGTCACCAGACCCTGGAAAGTCGGCATGATAGCGTCATACCCGTTAACCTGCTGGGTAAGCGGATGCACAATGGATTCGCGAATATAAGAAGCGTCGGCGACCACTGTGGCGCCGCCCTTCAACTCCACTTTAGAGCCATACAATCCAACCAGTTTGGGAGCGCGTCCGTTACCTTGGGCGGTGTGACAGTTGGCGCAGCCGAGTTGTTCAAAGAGCGCCTCGCCCTTCAACGACATGGACCCTTCAGTGCCGCCACTGCTCAACCAGGCGTCATAGTCGTTCGGATTCATGACGTAAATTGTCCCAATCATGCCCGAGTGCTTGGTGCCACAGTACTCGGCGCAGAAAAGATGATACTCACCGACCTTAGTAGGACGGAACCATTCAGTCGTATAGCGGCCGGGAACCACGTCTGTCTTGGTGCGGAATGCCGGCACGAAGAAATCATGTATGACGTCTTCCGACGTCAGAGTCAACCGGATATTGCGGTTGACCGGAATGTGTAATTCATTGATTTCGCGCACACCTTCGAGATGTTGAATCTTCCACATCCATTGCTTACCCACGACATAGACGTCCATGGCGTCGGCAGGCGGCTTGGATTCATCGAAGAAAATCAGCGCGCCCCAACCGAACATCACCAGGGAAAGCAGCAGCGGGATCACGCTCCAGGTGATCTCGAGCAGCATGCTGCCGGCTCCATGATCGTTCAGCGGGACGGGAATTTCGCTATCGGACTTCCGCCGGTACTTGGCAGCAAAAACCACGATCACAATCGCGATCATGATCGAGAAAAATGCGCTGACCGTCACCAGATAGGCGTAAAGCGCGTCGACATGCGGTGCAAAGTTTGAGGCCGACTGCGGGAAAATCGGCAGATATGTCCAGTCCATATGGTCCTAAGCGTCCGTTGGACGCGCGGAAAGTGACGCGCGCTTCCCCTTCTCTTTAACATCGCGCCGCAGCATGATGATGACGAATCCTCCCAACAACAAGATAGTTGCTCCAGCCGCCGTGCGCAGAATATTCATGGCCGTCGCAGTGTACTTCCCTGTCGCAGCGTCCCAATGAAAGCAGAACAACAGGAGTTGATCGACTGGCGTACCGATCTTGTTTTTCGCGGCCTCAATGAGTCCGAGCCGGATATCCTTTGAGGCATAGTCAATTCCGTAAAAGTACTTCGAAACGCGGCCTTGCGGCGTGAGCACCATAACACCGCTGGCATGCGCAAACTGGTTCGTGTGGGCGTCCCAGACGTACCGGAAGCCGATCGCGTTGGTCAGGGTCTTGATTGAGTCAAGATCGCCCGTCAGGAAATGCCAGCCTGCCGCCGTCCCGTTGCGGTCGTAGCGCTTTAAGTACGATTCCTTTTTAGCAGCCGCGAGCGCTGAAGTGTCGCGTGCGTCGAAGCTGAACACTACCACTTCGAATTCCTGTCCAGGATTGAAAGTCACAGCTTTCAAACTCCGCACCAACCCGTTCAGGATCTGAGTGCACAGCATCGGGCACTCATAATACACTGGAGCGAGGATCACTGGCCGCTTGCCAAAATAGTCGCCGAGCTTGACCGTCTTGCCGGTTTCGTCCTTAAACTGCAGGTCGAGGGGAACCTGCGAATCCAGCTTCTGATCGATGCCGACGCGCTTCAGCGGGGCAGGGCGGTCCACTCCCTTCATGTTCAACAGATCCTGCGCGTTCGCCGAAAAAGCGATGGCGGCGCAGACGAGCGGCGGTAGTGTGCTCCAGAACTTCATTTCTTCTCGCTAGATTCCTCTGCTTCAGGCAGGTTCGTCACCTGTGCGGACCCAATCGCCGCTGCTCCCGTACCGTAAACCCGCTGCGGTTGCGCGGCTGACGGTTCTCCTACGCTTCCTCCGGGATTGGGCCTGGAACCAGAAATCCCACCTTGCGGCGTAACCTTCACCGGAAGACCTTTTTTCAAAACCAGATCCTTGGCGAGTTCCACCGGGATTCGCACAATGCCCTTATTGGGATCGATCCAGGCATAGGAACCAAGTTGCATCGCTTCGTCTTCCCGGAATTTTTGGAGTTGCACATGCGGCGATCGGAGATCGCCACGCACCACAATCGGATCACGAGGATCACCCATCGTTTGCAGGCGCGGTTCCGGCGGCATCAATTCCTTACGAGCCTCGATCACACTGGGCGGGAGTTCGACCAGGGCCTCGTGCGTGTTTTTCAAGAGATATTCGAAGAGCCCCCACATGGCAAATACGGCAATGATCGTGCCAATCGCAAGTCCGATGCCGAACTTGGTGACAGCAAAGGTATCGAGATCGCTGCGCTCGTACGAGACTGCCGGATTCTCTTCCGGATCTTGACCGTGTTTAGTGGGTGTATCGTCCATGGGCCAGTGCTTTCTGCAAGTCCGGAGCGCCCAGCGGCATCAAAGGCCGCTTCGCCAACTCCATCAGGAACAAAGCTACGAATACGCCGCCCACCCCGAGTGGCGCGGCAAAATCCAGCCAGCTTACATGAAAGCCGCCGGTATTGAAGTTCGGCTCGATGAGCCAAAAAATATCAATGATGCGGATAGCGATGATAAATATCGCCAGCATGCTGATGGTCCGCGGATTCCGCTTGAGGGGCTGGGAGAGCAGCAGCAGGAACGGGACAGTGAACTGGAAAACCAGAAGAATCAGCCCCACGTACTGCCAGCCGTTATTCAGGCGGGCCGTGTACCAGCTGATTTCGTCGGGCAGGTTGCCGGACCAGATGATCAGCAACTGAGAGAACGACATGTACGCCCACAGCATCGTAAAGGCGAGCATCAGTTTCCCGAGATCGTGCAGGTGTTTCTTGGTGACCACCCCGGACATCGGTGGCTGTCCAGCCAAAAGTGCCAGGACAGCGATTGAAAACGCGAAAATGCCGAGTCCCTGGCCGACGACGGCCAGAAAACCAAAGATCGTGGAAAACCAGTGGGGCGTCAGCGACATCACCCAATCCGTCACAGCGAAGGTCATGGTGAAGACGTAGATCACAATCCCCGGAGCGCTGAGTTTCTCCATCTTGATCGCATATTTGGTTCCTCCCTCTGTATCTTCCAAACTGGACCACTTGTTCAGAAGGTACATCAAAAGATTCCAGACCACGAAGTAGATCACCACGCGCGTGATCCAAAATGGTGCGTTCAGGTAGATCTGCTTGTCCTGGAGAACGCGATCGTGCGCGACCTTGGCTGCGTCGTCCCATTCGTAAAGTGCCGGGATGCCAAACAGGATCGGGATAAAGAGGATCGCCATGAACGGCAAGGTGCGCGAACCTGCTTCCAGAATCCGCCGGATCACCATCCCCCACGCACCTCCCGACGCGTGCTGCACCATCAGCAGTGCGAGCGATGCGAGGGAGATGCCGAACCAGAAGTAGTAGCCTACCAGATAAGAGCGGTAAAACTGCGTGGGCTCCATGACCCAGCCGGCTGCGCAGGCAAGCAGGCCAATCAACCCGAGAAAGGCCGCCGTGTTTCGATATTTCAGAATACCGGCGAGGAGCTGGGGGGTAATTGAGTAACTAGCTGGAGCTGTCTGTATCATTGAGGCCCCTCTGTCTCGCCAATAGGAGTCGGCGTTTCCGTGCGGGGTGGCGCGGGCACTGCCAAGGCTTGCGGGCCGGGAAGTTTCGAGCGCTCGGCCGCCGTCAGATCGTTAACATTAGTATCCTGGCTGGCCTGCAGCACGCGGATATAAGCTGCGATCGCCCAGCGATCACGCGGTTCGATTTGTGCGGAATACTTCCACATAGCGCCGTAGCCGTTGGTCATGACATCGAAGAAGTGTCCGACACCGATCTGCCGCAGACGGTCGATATGATACGACGGCGGTTGCTTGAAGCCACGCTGCACAATCATGCCCAGTCCGTTGCCGAGTTGTCCGTGACACGGACTGCAATAGATGTTGAAACGCTCCTGCCCGCGGTCGATAACCTCGCGGGTAATCTCCATGGGAAACTCAGTAGCCGGTTGTCCATTCACCATCCCGGTATAGAACACCGTGTCCTCGTCCAGGTGCCCGCGGGCGACGGTGTTTTCAACCAGGGGACGGGCCGAGCGGCCATCGGTGAAGAATTCGGTAGAGCGGAGATATTTGTATTTGGGCTGGTCCTGCATGTCCTGACGGCAACCTGTTAGAGCTATAACGGCGCTTGCGACAAGGAACAGGCTGAAGCCTGTGTTACGTGGGCTAGTTCGCAACTTCGGCCACCTCGTCAGGCTCAAGGCTCTGCAAAAAATCCGCGACCTTGCGACGGTCGAAATGAGGATCTTCAGCCTCGATACACAGGAAGAACTTGTTCCGGGACGCATTCGCGAAACGGTCTACGTTGAAAACCGGGTGATACGGCATGGGGAGACCATTCAAAAGAATCATGCTGATGGCCGCAGTCAGACCCGCGATCAGAATAGTGCACTCGAACGTAATCGGGATAAACATGGGCACGCTGATAAGTGGGCGGCCGCCGATATTCAGGGGATACGCCAGCGAGGAGGTCCAACTCAGTAAGCCGAACCCGCCTGCTCCCCCGCACAGGCCACCGATCAAAGTACACAGGGAAACGCGGTTGTCGTGAATATGCAACAGCTCGTGTAGCTCTTCGAGCGGCACCGGCGAGTACGCATCCATCTTGTGATAGCCGGCCTGATTGGCCGAACGAACTGCATCGATTAATTCTTCCGCAGTGGAGAACTCCGCCATGATGCCGTGGATTTCGGGCTTCTCGATGATCATCGCGCAGGCTCCTTGGCAGGTTCCTTCATGCGCAGAGGAGACGGCAGCAGCATGCGGATTTCAAAGATCGAGATCATCGGCAGCACGCGGACAAAAAGGAAGATGCAAGTCATGAAAAATCCGAGCGTGCCGACGTATGTAAAGATGTCCCAGATAGTGGGATAGTACATCTGCCAGGACGACGGCAGGAAATCGCGATGCAGACTGGTCACCACAATCACGAAGCGCTCCAGCCACATGCCGCAATTGACGATAAGCGAAATGATCCAGAGGATCAACGGGTTAGTCCGAATACGCTTGGACCACAAGAACTGCGGGGTAATGATGTTGCAGAAAACCAGCGTATAGTAGGCTGGGGCATAAGGTCCGAGCATCCGGTTCTTGATCATGAAGAACTCGTACGTGTTGGAACTGTACCACCCGTAAAAGGCCTCGATGATGTAGCCGTAACCCACCACCAAACCGGTAGCGAGTGTCAGCTTGGCCATGTTGTTGAGGTGCCGCATGGTGACGAAATCTTCCATGCCGTAGAACTTTCGCACCGGAATCATGAGGGTCAGCACCATCGCGAAACCGGAATAGATGGCGCCCGCGACGAAGTACGGCGGGAAGATGGTGCTGTGCCAGCCCGGGACGATACCGACCGAGAAGTCGAAGCTCACGACGGTATGCACCGAAACGACCAGCGGCGTCGATAGGCCGGCGAGCAGCAAAGAAGCCTTCTCGTAGCGCGCCCAGTGGTGCGCCGATCCGCGCCAGCCGAGCGAGGCCATGCCGAAAATAACCTGCTGATACCTTTTCTTGGCCTGGTCGCGGAGAGAAGCCAGATCAGGAATCAGTCCGACGTACCAGAAGACCAACGATATGGTGAGATACGTCGACACGGCGAACACGTCCCAATCGAGCGGGCTGCGGAATTGCGGCCACAAGCTCATCGTGTTCGGGTACGGTAACAGCCAGTAAGCCAACCAGGGACGGCCTGTATGGAGAACCGGGAACATGCCGGCGCAGGCGACGGCGAATAGCGTCATAGCCTCAGCGAAACGGTTGATCGAATTGCGCCACGACTGATTCAGAAGAAGAAGAATGGCGGAGATGAGCGTGCCGGCGTGACCGATACCGATCCACCAGACGAAGTTGACGATCGCGAATCCCCAACCGATCGGGATATTAATACCCCAGATGCCGACGCCCTTGACAAACAGGTATCCCGCCGAAATCACCAGAAGCTGCATGACGCTGAAGGCGACGAAAAGTCCAAAGAGCCAACCGAGTCCGATCTTCCGGCGCAGTACAACATTGGCAATTTTGTCAGTGACCGTGGCGAGCGTGTGCCCAGGCGCGACCACCGGCCCGACCTGTATGTTATCGGGTAGTTCGACTGGCTGTGCTTTTGAAAGGTCCTGTTCCTGCGTTTCCATTAATCTCTCACTCCGGCTACCCTGCGATCTCCGGGTTGGGGTTGCGTAATTCTGCCAGGTAAGTCGTTCTGGGACGGGTGTTCAACTCCGACAGAAGACTGTAGTTCAGTTGCTCTTTCTTGGCTTTGGCCACGCGACTATTGGGGTCGTTGATGTCGCCGAAAGTAATGGCCCTTGCCGGACAGGCGGCTTCGCAAGCCGTCGTAATCTCGCCGTCCTGGATCTTGCGATCCTCGCGCTCGGCATTGATCTTGGCATAGCTGATGCGCTGGATGCAATACGTGCACTTTTCCATCACACCGCGGCTGCGAACACTGACATCGGGATTGCGCTGCAGTTTGATGCTCTCGGTTTCCCAATCGGTAAACAGGAGGAAGTTGAAGCGCCGGACCTTATAAGGGCAGTTATTCGAGCAGTAGCGCGTCCCGACACAGCGGTTATACACCATGTTGTTGAGGCCGTCCTGGTCGTGCTCGGTAGCTGCCACCGGACAGACCAACTCGCATGGCGCGTCTTCGCACTGCATGCAGGGCACTGGCTGGAAGAAAGTCTCGGGAGCGTCGGCGTTGCCTTTGTAGTAACGATCGACGCGGATCCAGTGCATCTCGCGGGTGTTCAGAACCTGTTCCTTGCCGACGACGGCGATGTTGTTTTCCGACTGGCAGGCAACCACGCAAGCGTTGCATCCCGTGCACGCGTTCTGATCGATGGTCATGCCCCAGGCATAGCCTTCGTACTTCCACGTTTCCGGATAAACTGTGTCGCCTGTACCCGGCTGGTCGGTTATCTTGCGGGCGAACTCGGGATCCTTCTGATAATCGGCGATCGTACCGGAGCGCACCACGCCGCGGGAGTCGAGCACCTCCGTTGAGATCATGTAGTGCTGCTGCACGGAAGCTAGCTTGAACTTCTCGTTCAGCTTCCTCAGTGCCAGGCCAGAGCCCCAGGAGAGGCTGCTGGTGGTCCGCAGTCGATAGGCGTCGAAACCTGCGCCATTCCCGGCTCGCCCGGCAAGCGTCCGTCCATAGCCGAGATGCACGGCAATGGAATCGTTGGGCTGTCCCGGCTGAATCCAGACCGCCCCCCAAACCGTGCGCCCCTGATGGTTCAACGCCACGCGATCTTCCGGCTGCAGATCGAGCTTTTGCGCGGTCGCGGTGCTCACCAGAACCGCGTTGTCCCACGTCAGGCGGGTAACCGGATTGGGCAGTTCCTGCAACCACGAATTGTTGGCAAATTGGCCGTCGTACACATACGGATCGGCATGGAAAGAAATTTCCAGGCCTTCAACCGGTCGCGCACCCGACGGCATTGGTACACTTTTGACTTCGAGGGTTTTCGCGGGCAGCGCGCTATCTGCGATCAGACCATCGTGAATCGTCTTCCTCCACCAGGTTTCAAAGTCGCCTGCGGGTTTCTGCTCCATCCAGTACGCCCGGACGAGGCTGTAACCGGACTGCTCCGGACCAGGTTGATCGGCGGGGGACGTATCGGTCAGCGGAGGATTGAAAGCCGCCAGAATCTCATACGGCGACTTGCTCTGATACAGCGGCGCGATCAGCGGCTGGATGATGGAGACCGTGCCGTCGTAGGCGCGGGCATCGCCCCACATTTCCAGCGTGTGCGACAGCGGAATGTGCCACTGGCAAAACTGCGCAGTCTCGTCCTGATGAAACCCGACATGCACCCGCAAAGAAGCTTTCTGATACTTGTTTTGGAAATCGAGATCGGCGGGTGAGTCGTAGCAAGGGTTCACGCCGATGATGAGCAGAAGGTCCACGCTGCCCTTATCGAGATCGGCGACAAGGCCCTTGAAGTCGGCCAGTTGATCGGTCGGATTGACTTCGATTGGATCGGTGTAGATAACGGTCTTGCCGTCATTGCCAAGAGTTGCGTTGATGGCGTGAGCGAGAGCCTGTACCTCGGGGCTCTGATTGTCACCAGCTACCACCAGGGATGAGCCCTTATGCGCTTGCAAATCCTGAACCAGCGCGTTGAACCACTTGGAGTCGATCGGATTCGATGTCGACGTCGCGCCGGTAACTCCGATGGCAGCCGCCAGGGAACGGGCGAAATCCTCCATCTGCGAAGGTTTGATCGGCAAACGATGATCGGCCTTAGCTCCGCTGTGGGTCGGCGTGGTTTCGACCGCATAGAAGCGACTGATGGCAACGTCCTTCGTCGTGGCGCGCCGGCGATCGGCGTAGTCGCGCGCGTAGCGGACGCTGCCCTGCATGGTGCCGAAGAGATCGGCATCGAGCGAAACCAGAACATCGGCAGCATCGAGTTTGTACGTCGGATTCGCGTACTCACCAAACGCCATTTTGACGCCGGCGCGGACATTGCCGGAGCCAAGAGGCTCGTATTGAATCCATTTCGCGGCGGGAAAGCGCTTCTGGATCTCTTTGAGTTGCGCGCCAAGCGTCGGAGACGTGATGGTCTCGGTTAGGATGCGGATTCCGGCGCCCTGCTTTTTGTCCTGCTCTCTGAGTTGGTCGGTGAACTTTGCGAGAAACGTGCGGTAAGTTGTGATCTCGTGCTGGTAGGTGACAGCCTGCGAACGATCGGGATCGTAAAGTCCGAGGACCGAAGCCTGCGTCGTGGCATCCGTTGATCCAAGACTCGCCGGATGTTCGGGATTGCCCTCGATCTTGGTCGGGCGTCCCATATGGCTTTCCACCAGTACGGGGCGGGCCACGCCGCTGACAGTAAATGCGGAAGCGAAATACAACGGCCGTCCGGGAACCACCGATTCCGGTTGATTCACGTACGGCATGATAGTCTCGGTGGGCTGGCGGGTGCAGGCGCCGAGTCCGGCAAGCGCCAGAGAGGCGCCCATCAGCTTCAAGAAATTGCGGCGGCCTTCCATGTCTTCCCATTCGGAAGCCTGACGGGGAAACTCACGATGCAGAAAATCCTGAAAGCCTTCAGTCCCCGCTATTTCGTCGAGAGATCGCCAGTAGCCGGGACCCTTGGCGGCATCCAGGCGTTCGCGAATGGATGCGAGATCGAGATGATTCGGTCCTGGAGCGGCCGGTGAGGGTGCGGGTGCAATCGTCCGGATCAACGGAGCGTGATTGCCATGGGCGGATCCCGTCTTCTGAACTACATGTCCGTTCAATTCTTTATCGTTGCTTTCACTCGTCATCACTAACTCAATCGGCGTGTGCTCAATCGATGCAAGCTCCAGCGGACGCTTGCGCTTTTCGTGTTTTAAGTTACCAAGACTACTTCGTTACTGCATACTGCCTTACCGGTGACAGGTCCAACACGTATCCAGCTTCTGAATATGGTATTCCTGAACCAGCTTGCGTCCGATCTCTTCCTGATCACCATCCGGAACGTAGCCCATGGTGGTGACGTATTTGCGCGGACGGACGTACTCTTCCGGGTGCCGGTGACAATCGAGACACCACCGCATCTCGAGATTGTTCTTTTGATAGACGAGCGGCATCTGATCGACGCGTCCATGACACGTTTCGCAGCCCACTCCCTTCCTGATATGAATGCTGTGGTTGAAATAGACGAAGTCCGGCAAATCGTGAACCCTTACCCACGGAATCGACTGGTCAGTGCGATAACTGGCGCGAACCGGTTCGAGAGTCGGGCTGTTCACCCAGATCTGCGAATGACAGTTCATGCAGGTTTTCGTCGGCGGAATGTTAGCATACGCCGACGTTTCAACCGTGTTGTGACAGTAGCGGCAGTCGATGCCCATGGAGCCGACGTGATGCGTATGGCTGAAAGGGATGGGCTGAGTTCTTCTAATGCCCTGCGTCGTCGCGTACGACGAATTCGCGCCGAGCTGAAACAGAGTACCGCCAATGCCCGCGATCGTGACCAGCGAGATGATGATGCTGACCTTTGAAAGCGTGTTCGCGCTTTGTGGAAAAATCTGAGCCATCGTCTATTCAGTTGTTACGTTATTTGTGCTTGGAGAAACGAATTTTCTATTATGCCGCATTTCTCCTCCATACCCAAATTTTCTTTCACACGCAACCCGGACTTCAGTCCGTGCCTCGTGCTCCTCTTCGATTGCTGCACCAAATGGACCTGCAACGCACGGCCGCAACATCACTCGCGGCAACCGCACTCTTGGATCGGAATGTCCCGTAACGAAAGATTGTAGCGTGTTTGCGTGTCGGTTTTCTCGACAGGTTCCGGAGGGACAAACGCCTGCCCGAATTCGATGACAAAAAACGTACGCCGAATCCGTTACGGCGCCGTGAATGCCACTACCGAATCTCCCATCTTGCTCTTCATCTTCCCGTGTCCGCCGGCGCAGATGACTATGTACTGCTTTCCCCGCCATTCGTAAGTCATCGGTGTCGATTGCGCCGCGGCAGGCAGTTCCGTGGTCCACACCTCCCGGCCCGTATCTGCATCGAACGCATGCAGGTTCGCATCCTTCGCAGCGGCGGAGAAGATCAAGCCTCCCGCCGTGGCCAGCGGTCCGCCTAAGCTGATGGAACCCGCGGGCCAACCCTGTCCCATGCTGCCAAGCGGCGCTTCCCAGCGCAGTTTGCCGGCGGTCAGGTCGAACGCTACCAGTGCACCCCATGGCGGCGCGTTGCATGGCTGACCGGAAGTTGAGACCAGCCAGTCGCGATGCATGCCGTAGGGCGTGCCGCGCTGCCGGGCGAATTCTCCACCCCAGGCCATTTCGTCCGGATGCTGCATCGCGGTGACCAACTCCTCGCGCGGAATCAACCTCATCACGGCAGCCACACGATTGGTGTTCGCCAGTAGAATGTTACGCACCGGATCCCACGCGGCGCTGCCCCAGTTCACTCCGCCGACGTTCCCCGGAAATGAAATTGTGCCCTTGAAACTCGGCGGCGTGAATAGCCCTTCGTTGCGCAGTGAGGCAATCTTTTCCTCGCACCACTTGTGCGCTTCGGGAGTCGAGCCCCACGCGTCCGCCGCCGTCAACTTCTGCGGGACCATCGCGCTCCAGGCCGGAAATGGCTGGCTTGGCGACGCAACTTCGCCTGCCACATCGCTCTTCGGCACCGCGCGCTCTTCCACTTGATTGAGCGGCTTGCCGGTCATGCGATCCAGTACGAATACGTTGCCCATCTTGGTCGTCACGACGACGGCAGGCTTGCCGCGGAACTCGATCAGCACCGGTTGAGACGCGACGTCGTAATCCCAGAGGTCATGATGCACCACCTGAAAGCCCCAGACGAATGCGCCCGTGGAGGCCTTCAGCGCCACTACGGAGTTCGCCCAACGATCGTCACCGGTACGCGCGCCGCCGTAATAATCCGGACTCGCGCTGCCGGTCGGAACAAATATCAGGTCGCGCGCGGGGTCTGCCGCCAAAGTCGACCACGCATTCGCAGCGCCTGTCCGCACCAGTTGCTGGTTGGCCCACGGAATTGGATCCCACGTCCAGCGCAAGGTTCCGGTACGCGCGTCGTACCCCCGCACCACGCCGCGCGGCATGTCAACAGCCATGTTGTCCGCGATCGACGACCCGGTGATTACCAGATCTCCGACCACAGTAGGCGCAGAGGTCACCTGGTAATAGCCCCGAAATTCCGGACCGTACACTACGCCGTGCGTAAGTTCCACCTGGCCGGCCTGGCCGAAATTTTCACACGGCCGGCCAGTCTTTCCATCAAGCGAAATCAATCGCGCATCGATTGTCCCTTCGAAGACACGCAGTTTGCAAGGAGTTGCAGTTGCTGCTTTTGCGTCCGTCGCTTTTGCGTCAACCCAGGCGGCCACTCCGCGTGACGAGACTTCAGAATAATCATGAGAGCGATCGACCTGAGGATCGAACCTCCATCGTTCCGCCCCGCTCCCGGGATCGAGCGCGATCACCTGGTTGAACGGCGTGCTGAGATACAGCGTCCCGTCAATCAAGATCGGCGTTGCCTCGAATGCAGCCTTCTCGTTCAGGTCGGTCACTGGTTGCAACGCGCCTGTATGGTACGTCCAGGCGACCTTCAGGTGCGTGACATTCTCTCGCGAGATCTGCTTCAGCGGCGAATAACGTGTGCCGCCGGCATCACGGCCGTAGGTAGGCCAATCGTTCTGGGCGGCCGGAGTGATGCAAACGAGGTACAGAGCCAGAATCAGACAACGCATACCGGGATGCACAGAATCAGTATAGGCACTTGTGAAGATATCGAAGCCCGCTTCCCAGCCGGACAATCTAAAGCCTGCCACACGGGATTAGACTTTCCAGCAGATAATCTTCGTCTCCGTCATCTCTTCCATGGCATAGCGCGGCCCTTCGCGTCCGAGGCCGCTCTGCTTCATGCCGCCATACGGCATATGATCGGCACGGAACATGGGGATGTCGTTGATCAGCACGCCTCCGAAACGCAGCTTGCGCGCCGCCTGGAACGCGCGAACCAGGTCGCTCGTAAAGATTCCCGCCTGCAGTCCGTAGGGCGTGTTGTTAACCTGGGCGATAGCATCGTCCAATTTGCTATACCGGTAGATCGCGACCACCGGACCGAATACTTCCTGGCAGGAAATCCTGGCTTGCGGTGCGACACCAGTCAGAATCGCCGGAGTAATGGTGGCGCGTTTCCGATCGCCGCCCGTGACGAGCCGTGCGCCTGCCGCCACAGCCTCGTCGATCCAACCCTTGACCCGAACCGCTGCCGGCTCGTCAATCAATGACGAAACGTCGGTCGATTCCTCGAAAGGATGACCAACCTTCAGTTTCTCAGTGGAAGCTTTCAGCTGTTCGAGAAACGTGTCATACACCGACTCGTGCGCGTAAACGCGCTGCACTGAAATGCAGACTTGCCCGCTGTTGGCGAACGAACCCTGTGTGGTGCGCGCGACCGCAGTTGCCAGATCGGCATCGGGCTCGACAATCACGGCCGAGTTGTTGCCCAGTTCCAGCGTGACTTTCTTCAAACCCGCTGCTGCGCGAATTTGCGTTCCAATTGCGACACTGCCGGTGAACGTGATCATGGCGATGCCGTCCTGGTGCACCATCCCCATCCCCAGTTCCGGGCCCAGGCCGGCGATCACGTTGTATGCACCTTTGGGCACGCCGGCTTCCACACACGTTTGTGCGAAACGCAGGGCGCTCAGCGGAGTTCTTTCGGCGGGCTTGTGAATCATGGCATTGCCGGAAGCCAGCGCGGGTGCCAGTTTATGCATGCCGAGATTGAGCGGAACGTTGAAGGGCGTAATGGCGCCGATCACACCGACCGGTTCGCGGACCGTAATCGCCATCCGCCCCTTCCCGGTCACCGAGAAGTCCATGGGCACCACTTCGCCGTGCAGTTGTCTGGCTTCATGAGCGGCAGCGAGTAGGGTCTCGCCGCAGCGCTGGGCTTCTATGCGCGCTTCCCTGATGGGCTTGCCGGATTCCATGCAGATGAGGCGCGTGAACTCTTCCGCGTCGCGCAGCAGATATTCACGAACCTTGAGAAGCAGGTCCGCGCGCTCGCAGTTCGACATCGCCGCCATGGCGCGGGCGCCCTCCTGCGCCGCGGCGACTGCCTGTCTTAATTGCTCCACTCCCGCGCGAGGCACTTCACCCACCGGCGTACCGTCGTAGGGCAAGCGCACGACGTCATGCTGCCCCGTATCGACAAATTCTCCGCCGATATACAGCGGAAACTTTTGTGCGGTTTCAATCGTGCTCATACTGTGTCACACTTCCGGACGAATTTCGGACCCGGGACCGTCGGCCGCAAGCGAAAGCTTTCGCACCCCCGATTTTTCGGCTCCCGCCTTGGCTGACTTGTCTCTCAGGGCCTCTTTCGCAAGATGCTCCAGCAACGTCTTACGAACGCTGGAAATATGATGGCTCATGATGCTCTCGGCTGCCGGCCGGTCATCTTTCTCTATCGCCTCGACCAGGGCATCATGGGCATCCGGGGCGGTAGTGCTGGAGAGAACGTAGGTCTTCCGGCGGAACAGCCAGATCTGGTTCTGGATGTTCTCCAGGACGTCGCACAGCCGTACATTGCCGGTGGCGCGCGCCAGTGCCGCGTGGAAGCTCACGTCTTCGTCGATGTATTTAGCCTTCTCGTTGGCCTTGAGATGGCCGCGCAGGCGCTTAACGCTGGCACGCAGATTCTTGATCAGGGCGGGAGGAAAAACACCGGTGCGTACAGCATGCACTTCCAAAGCTTCCCGCAGACAGTAGAGATCATCGACCTCCTTATTGGAAAAGCTGCGCAGGTAAGCCCCGCGGCGCGCTTCGATGCGGATCAGTCCCTCCGCCTCCAACCGGTTCAAAGCCTCTCGAATCGGAGACTTGCTAATGCCAAGCTGGCCGGAAAGAAACTCCTCGGTCAGGCGGGAATTCTCGTCGAGACGGCCCTCGAGGATGTATTCCTTGATGCTCTTGTACGCCAAGGATGTCAGATTGGTTGGAATCTTGAGCTTACGCATGGTAAGGCACTCCAGTATATTGTATGTCACCGGCACCTCGGCGGGATTTGAACTCTTATATGCAGACTGACCTCGAAAGTTTTCGCCTGAAGGTATTCCGCGTCGTCGCCGAAAAGCAAAGCTTTTCGAGCGCGGCGGAGACCCTGCACGTGAGCCAGCCCGCGGTGACGGCTCACGTGAAGGCGCTCGAGGAAGCGCTCGGCGTCCGGCTCTTTGAGCGGACCAGCGCCGGCGCCCGCCTGACGCGAGCCGGGGAACGCCTCGATTCCTATGCACGGCAAGTCTACCAGCTCACGCGGGAAACCTTGCGCGAGATCGGGTCGCTGAGCGGCGAGGATCGCGGCTGTCTTCGGGTGGGCGCCTCAACCACCATCGCGCAGTACCTCCTTCCGCGGCTGCTGGCGGGGTTCCTCGAAGGCCACCCGCGGATCGAACTGTCTGTGCTCGGAGCGAATACCGCGCAGATCGTGGCGCAGGTGCTGGCGCGCAAAATCGACATCGGGTTGATCGAAGGACCACCGGGCTCGAGCGAGGTCCGGTTGGAGACCTTTGTCCAAGACGAGATCGTCGTGGTCGTCGCCGCGGATCATCCGTTCGCGGCGCGCCTGGGCAGCGGACCCACGGTCGCCGAACTGGCAGCCGAACCGTTGCTCTTGCGCGAATCCGGATCGGGTACGCGTCGCGTCGTGGAAGATGCGCTGCACAAGGCGGGGGTTGCGCTGCGAGGCCTGCGCATCGTCATGGAACTCGATTCAACCGAGGCGATCAAATCCGGCGTGGAAGCAGGACTCGGCGTGGGCTTCATCTCACGCTGGGCGTTGCGGCATTCGCAGAACATTCGTCCCATACGCATCGAGGGTCTCGAGATCAACCGGACCTTCCAGTTTATCTGCCCGCATGGTCCCGAACCAGAAGGACTCGCCGGCGCCTTCCTGCGGTTTGCCCGCCAGTTCCGGAAAGAGTACTCGGCGCCTGCATGACCAGTGCCACAGTATGCTATTCATGCCTGTGGGGATGCGCGTGGGCGTGAGAATGAACATCGCCGCGATCGTGACGGTTACGGTGAGCGTGGATCAAGTTCGCGCGCGCGAGCAGGCTGGTGTCGCGCAGCACGTCAACAGGATTTCCTTCCGCCGCGATTTTGCCGTTCTGCAGGACAAAGCAATAGTCGGCGATATCTTCCACCAGTCCAAGGTCGTGGGTCGCGGTGATCACGGTCTTACTCCCATCGCCCCAGCCGATCAGCAAGTCGATGATCTGGCTCTGACTCCGGGGATCGAGCGCCGCGGTGGGCTCGTCGAGCAGCAAGACTTCAGGGTCCAGCACCAACACGGAGGCGATCGCGACTCTTTTCTTCTCGCCGCCCGAGAGCCGGTGGGGAGGGCGGTTCTTCAGATGCCGGATTTCCAGCATGTCGAGCATCTGGTCCACGCGCTGGATAATCTCGTCCTTGGGCCAGCGAAGTTGCAGCGGCGCAAAGGCGATTTCGTCGAATACCGTCGGATTGAAAAGCTGTACATCCGGGTTTTGAAATACCATGCCAACGCGGCGCCGAAAACCGAAGGCAAACTCATCGTCCTCGAAGCGATGCGCGTCGAGGGACTGGCCATGGAACGAAATATCACCCGAAGCGGGAACGTACAGAACGTCGAGCAAGCGCAGCAGCGTAGACTTGCCCGACCCGTTAGCTCCCAGCAGCGCCACCCGCTTGCCCACCTCCACGCACAGGGAAACATTGTCGAGTGCGGTCACCGCGTCATAGCGATAGGTAACGTTGTGCACGTCGAATACGTTCGCCGTCATCGTCCCCACCAGATCCCAGCCGTAGCCAGGCTCAAGAATCCCGCGAGCCAATACCAGTCGGCGATTCTCGTGCGGAAGTCCTGCATCACATGGACCTCGCCGCGGAAGCCGCGCGATTGCATGGCAAGGTGCACGTCGCCGCTGAGCTGCAGGCTCTTGCTCAACAGCACACCTACGGCGGATGCCGCCAGTCGCCGCCGCTCGGCCGGTGCGAAAACTCCCACGGTCCGGCTCTTACGGGATTCCAACATCTCAAATGCCGTCTGAAGAATGACGAAGATATAGCGGTAGGTCATTCCCAGAATCGCCACCAGCACCATGGGACAGCGGAACGTCCGCAGGGACTTGAGGACCCACGGCCACGGCGTCGTAAGCACGAGGAGTGCTGACAAAGTGGCCGCAGTCTCCGCGCGCGAGATCAAAAACGCGGCACTGCGCAGCCCCTGCGCAGTTACCAGAACAGGGCCCCATGCCGCGATGGGCCGGCCCGGCGTCAGGAAGACTGCGGGCATCGCAATGGTGCCCGTAAAGAACAGAACGGGACTCCAGACCCATGCCATCAGCCGTCCCGCGCGAACGCGAGACAGCAGTGCCATCACGACCGCGACGATGAATATCGAGCCGATCACGCGCAGTTCCCGGGAAGCCGCGACGACGAACACCAGACCGAACAGTCCGGCAACCTTCACGCGGGGATCCACTTTCTGCAGCGCGCCGCCATCAACTGCCATCTGCTCCGCGGTCGCGGCATAATTCGACGTGGCGAGAAGGCTCGAAGAGGCTGCGCTCGATGAAGCTCCGCTTCATCCCGGTCGCCTGTTCGTGACCCAGCCGGCAACCAGAAACACCAGGATGATCAGACCGGTACCGGAAACGGCGGAGAGCATATATCCGAACGGTTCGCTTTTCAGAAACGGCGGCGCGTAGCGAGGCATCGGCGCGGTCCAGAAGGAAGCCAGACGCTGCAGTCCGGCGGGCGCCTGTGCGGGTGGTGACTGGCTGCCGGAGGCGGCCGCCATCTGGTTTCTGGATGACTGATTGGTGAAGTCCGCGGGAGACCACTCTCCCCATGCTGAACCGGCTGCAAGAATGCCTAGCGGCGTCAGGATCATCAGAATCGCCAGCGCGATCCATAGCGGCCTGGTCGTGCTCCAGCCGCTCGCGGCCTCGGACGCATCCTGGTCACCTACGACTGAACCGGGCGCTGTGTTTCGCAATAGAGACGGTTCTGCCCGCTGCAGATAGGCGACAACTCCCGCGGACACCACCATCTCAGCCAAGCCAGCGATGGTGAGATGGCCGATCATCATGGCCGGAATAGCGATGTGCAGCGGATAGGGCGCATAGAGAGGCGCACCGGACGCATCATGATACAAGAGAGGCTGAATGCCGAACTCAATCGCGGCAACGAGAGCGGAAACGTTGATCGCAAGATAGCCGGCGAGTGCGGCCGCGACAACCCGGCGAGGCGAGGTAATGGGGGAACGTCCGGAAAGCAGGCGATAGACGACGTACGCCGTCAGTGAACCAACGATTGCCATGTTGAAACAATTGGCTCCGATGGCCGTGATGCCGCCGTCCCCGAAGAAGATGGCCTGGATCACCAGGGCGATGGAGATCGCCAGTATCGACGCCCACGGACCCAGCACGATGGTAGCGATCCCTACACCAACGGCATGCCCCGTGGTTCCCCCGGGCAGGGGAAGATTAAACATCATGATGATGAACGAAAATGCCGCGAATACCGAGAGGAGTGGAACCACCCTGGTGTTCAAGGCCCGCTTCAGGCGGCGCAGAGCGGTGTACCAGAACGGGGCCGATCCGGCGTAGAGCGCCGCGCACGTTGCGGGGCTGAGATAACCATCGGGAATGTGCATTTTGCGGGGCGCGCCACCCTCTGCCAAAGTAGCATGATCTGAATAAGAGTGTTACGCGAACCCGAAGACTGTTGACCGCACTTTCTCAGCAGGTTACGATAACTAGCTTGGTGTCTGCTCATATCTCAACTGCGGTTTCCCGGCGGTCTTTGCTGCTCGGCGTTCCGGCGAGCCTGGTGGGCGCCAAGCCGGCGGCGATTCGGACGGGCTGCCAAACCAACGCATGGCCCGTTGATCCGAAGGACTTCGAGAGCCTGCTGCATGTTCTGACGACCATCAAGCAGCTGGGGTTCGAAGGGTTCGAGACCAGCTTCATCAACGTGCGCAGCCAGTTTGCAAAAGGCGACGCGGCATATGACCGCATCAAGAAAACCGGGTTGCGGTTCTCCGGCATCCACGTCGCGCTGAAGACCTACGATCCACAGACTTCCATCGCGTCGTTCGGGCTGCTGCAAGAGGTCGCGGACGGCTGCAGGGCGTTGGGCGCAGAGCGGCTGATCATCAGTGGAGACTCGACAGTTCATCCACTGGCCCTCCGGGCTAAGGCCGAGGCGCTCGACAACATTGCGAAGTACGCCAAGGGAATCGGAGTCGGCTGCGCGTATCATAACCACGACTACGATTTTCGGGATGGCGCCGCTCAAATCAACGGACTGCTGAGTATGACCGGGCCGGCTGTTCATTTCGTGCTGGATGCCGGAGACGGCGTCGCGGACTTCTTCGCGAAAAACTGGCGGCGCACCGACAGCATTCATTTGCCGCTGGCGCAAACCGAATGGGAGCCAGTGGCGAAGGCGATCCATGAGTCGCAATGGCGCGGCTGGCTGGTCATCGCGGACGAGAGCGCCAAGGGCGATAAGGGGGCCGAAGTGGGCCCGGCGCGGGAAACCTTGCGCCGCATGTTCGGCGCTTAGATCACCATCTTGTCTACTTCAGCGAAGATCTCCGACAGGGCGATCTCGGTATCATCCGCCACGAGGTTTCCGTCGGGATGGACCCAAATGCCGTCCGGATGTTCACGCGTCATCATCCACGCGGTGCGCGATTGCGGTTCGATGATCCAGACGTGCGGGACGCCCCAATTGAGGTAGTGCTTACCTTTTTCGATGGTTTTCTTCAGCCGGTCCTGCGGCGAGAGAATCTCAATGCAGATTCCTACCGGCTTTGTCGGATAGGGTCCCGATAGCCTTTCGCGGCTGGCTATCACGTCCGGCACCGGTTCGGCGTCCGCGACCAATTTCAATGTCACTTCTGGCGCGACTATCCAGCCCCGGGTTCTCAAAAACATCATGAGGACAAACTGCAGAGCGCCATGCAGACTAGTAGCCCTAGGTTTTTGAATCGCTTCACCGAACCAGTACTCGTAGTTCGGCTTCTCGCCATCATAAAGCCGGTGAAACTCTTCCAACGACAGGTGAGTTGCGGTCGCCATATACCAATTATGGCTCAGAAAGTGACGCGCAAAGCGACTAGCAGGACCCTCGATGGTTCTCCTACGCCGGTCGCGCTGGAACTGCTCGGCAGGTAGGCCGACGTGCAGCAGAGACTGCCAAACGTACTATTCATCGACGGGGCCACGACCTCCGGAGTATGCCCTGAATTTGTCACGGTAGTTCCCGTGAACGCGTAAATCGGGTTCGCCATGTGGAAGTTCGGATGGTTCAGGATGTTAAACGCGTCCGCGCGTAGTTGCACTTTCCAGCGCTCGTTGATGGCAAATTGCTTTTGCATGGTTACATCGACGTTGAAGAAGTCAGGGCTATTGAAAATATTGCGACCCTGGTTTCCGTAGGTCCCTGGCGCCGGGATGCCGAAAGGTGTGGTTGCCGCATTCAAAACCGAACTGGGCATCCATCCGGGACCAACATTGCCCGGCACGGGCGACGTAAAGCCGAAGCCAGGAATGTGCCCGACAATCTCCGCTCGCGACGACCTGAGATTGTCGGCCGTGAGAATGTCGCTCGAAATACTGAACGGCTCGCCGGTCATCCAACTCACGATGTCCGACAGGCTCCAGCCGCCGATAATCTCATTAACGAATTTGGGCGCGGTGGAAAGCCACTTGCGGCCCTGTCCGACCGGAACCTGCCACACGTCGTAAACGTTCAGCACCTGTGTCCGGTCGAAGTCGGAGCGTCCGCGATCGAGGGCGAAGTCGTGGATGTTGGTGGGCGCCGTGGAACTGGTCACGCCGCCGCTGGTGCTGGAACCGATCGGATCGCCGGAGGTGTCGTCGATGGACTTGCCGAAAGTGTAGGACAGGCCGAAATCCAAGCTGTTTTCGTGGCGGCGTAAGTGGATCTGCAGTGCGTCATATTGTGAAGTGCTGCTGGAATCCATGTAGAGTACGGTGCCAAACTGCGGGTTGGGGCGGAAGTATCCGGGATTGCCGGTGGCCGCGACCATTTGCGTGTAATAGCTGGTGTCGATGGTTTGGGCGAGCCCCGCCGCGGAGCCATTGAGCAGCGGCGTGGTGCCCGTCGAACTCGTCAACACGGAGCCGAGAATCGAAGACAGGATGCCGACCGGTTGTCCACAGGACGAGGTGCCGGCCGCGTTTCCGCAGTTGACCAGATTGGATCGCGCGGTGTTGAAAGATTGCAGATAGGCGCCGGGTAGATTGAGCTGGTTGAGATCATAGGCGCGAGGAAGATGCACACCGTGGGAGGCGACGTAGGAAACCTCGAGCACCGTCTGCTTTCCCAGATCGCGCTGGACGGAAAGATTCCACTCGTGAACGGTGGGCATCTTGATATTCGGATCGATCTCGCCGGCTTGCGGCGCGACGCCCTTGGCCGTGGGAGGCGGGGAAAGAAATGCGGAGGGGGGCACGGTGGGCTGAGCCAATCCCACGCCGTATCCGTTGCTGACCTGGGCCGTCGGATTAGCGTTGGCTAAACAATCCGTAGTGGGGCTGACCTGGGTCGTCCTGGACGCCGTGTTGGTCACCTGAACGGTGCAATTCGCGCTCGCGCCTGGAACGGTACCGGCGAAGGGCACGGTCTGAAACGTGTTGAAGGTATCGAAATAGATTCCATAGCCGGAGCGAATCACGGTCTTGCTATCTCCGAAAGGAGACCATGCGAGGCCTAAGCGGGGGGCGAAAGCATCGGCGTTGCTGCGGGTCCAGAACTGACTGGCGGGATGATACACCACCGGATCGGTAGGCGACCAGATGTTGGGTGTCTGGTTGGGCAGATAAAGCAGATTGTTGGTTTCGGTGGCCGGCGGGTTGAACTCCCAGCGGACGCCCAGATTCAGGGTCAGATTGCGCGTCACCTTCCACTGGTCCTGAACGTAGGAATCGTATTGCTTCATGCGCTCGCCGCGGATATAGAGGTTGCTGGGCGTGTAGCTATTGGCGCTGGCGGCGAAGTATCCCTGCGATTGGGAGGACGGCAGCCCCAGCCAGTCGTCGATGTAATTCTTGAGCGTGGCGAGATCGGTGGAGCTGATGTTAGCGGGCAGCGTCATGATCAAACCGGGATCGCGCGCCGAGCCGCTGAAAGTGACTACCGGAGAACTATAGATGGTGCCGACCGCGCTGCGGGAGTCGTTCTCCCGTTGGAAACGGATATTGAAGCCGGTGCTGACCGTGTGCGCGCCGTGTTCCCACGTCAAATCGTCGAGCGTCTGCATGGTGGTGAGAGTGCGCGAGAGTCCGGACTGGTTGGAGAGGCCGCCCGCCGTGGGATTGGCGAACGGACTGGTGACATTGGCGGACGGCTGGTAGGGCGGAATGGCCGGGAATTCGCTATTGGTGTAGTCGTTCGGGAACGCGTACTGGAAGCGCGCCACTCCGGCGGTAAAGCTGTTGACCATATGGGGCGAGATCACGCGCCGGTAGTTGGCTGCGTAATTCTCCGGTTTGCGGGTGGAAGTTTCGGTGGTGGGGAAGCCGGGGAAAGTGGAGTAGCCGCCGTTGATCGGATCGCCCAGCGCGGTATTATCGCGCGAGACGATGAAGCGGAAAAAGACGGCATTGTTGCTATCGAAGCTATGGTCGATGCGGCCCATGAAGCGCTCCTGCGGATCCTGGGTCGGAGCGTTCCAGCCATAAGCCGCGGTGTTGAGTCCATCGCCCGCGGTAAAGAGGTTGGGCAAGGGCGCCGCATTCAAGAACTTGCTCATGGCCGGATCGACGTTATAGGGTCCGCCGGCTGTCGTCGCGGCAGTGGCTCCAATCGTCGACAGATTCACCGATTGAATGCAGTTGGTGGAGACTGCGCCGCCGCAGTTCTGAATGCCGGGCAACAGAGCGCCGGTCTGCGAATTGACCAGTGCCGGGCTGGCTTTGGTCTGGCCGTCGACGGTTCCCACCACGTAGCGGAAAATGCCCGCGCGGGCGCTGGCCGTGTAAGCGAGCGGCGTTCTGGGAATATCCACTGAAAAGCGCTGTCCCTGCCAGCTTCCGAACCAGAAGGTCTTTTTCGTTTTGCCCGGGAGCGGACCGCCGACGTCGCCGCCGTACTGGTTCATCTTGTAGTTCGGGAGTCCGATGCTCTGGGCGTTGCTGTAGAACTGATTGGCGTTAAAGTCGGGGTTACGCAGGTACTCGAACATATCGCCGTGGATTTCGGCCGAACCGGATTTGCTGGTGAAAGCGATATTGGCGCCGCTGTTCTTGCCGAATTCGGCCGTGGCGTTGTGCGTCACGACGCGAAACTCCTGCACGTTGTCCGTATTCAGGTTGTAGACATTCTTCTGCGCATTGGGAACTGAGATCTCGTTGATGTCGATGCCGTCGAGAGTCAGGTTGCTGGCATTGCTGCGTCCGCCATTCACCTGGGTGCCGGTGGTGGTGTTGGCGCGCTGCACGATGCCCGGTTCGAGCGCGATCAGGTTCAGGGGATTGCGGCCGTTGAGCGGCAACGCCTGGACCGCACGCTGTTCGATGACGTCGCTGATCATGGCGCTGGTGGTATCGAGACGCTCGTAGTCGCCCTCTACCTCGACCTTTTCACCGGTGGAACCGATCTGCAGCTTGATATTGACAACCAGGGGGGCGCCGACGTTCAGAACATTGTGCACCGCTTCGAAGGCTTTGAAGCCGGGCTGGTTCACCGTAACGCTGTAGTTTCCCGGCGCCAGACCGGAGACGTCGAACTCCCCCGCCGACGTGGTGACGATGTCGTATTGGACGCGAGTTCCCTCGTTAGTGACGGTCACTTTGGATCCGGCGATCGGAAGGCCTTGAGGGTCGGCCACGGTGCCCGTGACCGAGGACGTCGGAAGTTGCCCCGTGACTATGGCGGTGAGGAGGAAGCTCGTGCAGATCGGTTTTCGAGACAAGTAAGCTCCAAAGCGAAAAGTACGGATTGATACGAGGATAGCACCGGAGCGCGACGCGTGTGGCGTTTTGCGGATCGAAAGTCTTGACCGCTAGGCGCGGTCACCCCAGGAGATGAAAATTGGGGCTGAACACCGCTTGCGCGAGTTGTACGGACGTAGAAGAGAAAAGCCGAGGGCCGCAGGGATGAACACAGATGAACGCAGATAAGTCCAAGATTTGAGGTGACTTGCCACCCTTCTCGCACCGGCGTTGCGCGATATTTTCGGAAGAAGCCAATTTGGGGCCTTGGAGGGGCTGGCCGGGGTCGTCGCATAGGTTTTGCGGTTCGAAGCCAATTTTCGATAAAGCTTGTTGTATGTTTGGGTTGTGAGGGGATGCGGGTAATCGCGGAACTGGCTTTGTGCAAAATGTTGCACAATTTCGGGGGATGCACAAATGGGCGACAGGATACCGACTGGGCGAAAAAAAAGGAACCAGTGACTTCTCCCGGGCTTAGCGGAAAAAAGGAACTCGGGTGATGGTTTTTTGGTTTTGATCCGGCAAGGCGGGTCTTCTCGACGGTGATCTGATCTCGTCTCAGGCGGTCCTCCTTGAGCAGCATGGAACAATAACGCGAGTGAGAGTTAAGCCAAGACGGGACTTCTCACCAGCAATGGAGCCGGCCGGTCTGGAAAGAAGTTCCGGTTCAACTGCGCTTGCGCCCCATCGATCGGAGGGCGATGGTCGGCGTATCGTCCTGGCAGAAAAGAAAGAGACTTAAAACCGCCGGCGGCGCATCGGATTGGCCGAGCTTGAGAGGTGGCGCAGCAGCTCTTCCGATTCCACTATCTCACGCCAGTGTGGTAAAGAGGCGGGCAAGCTGTTGTATGTGGTTGGTTTGCCTGGGAATATATGTCTACGTATGTGGAAATCTTTCCGGAAGCGTTCTCCCAAACGCTCAAACGCCATCTGATGTCAGCATCACGGTGGGGTGGGTGCGCCATCCCCGAGAATGAGATCGGCCAGAGTTGCGGCGGTTACGGTCTAATTCACCCTACCTGGCTACCCAGAAAAGTTACTGCATGGCCGCGCAGCGCAGCCGCGAAACGTTTAAACGTCAAGTCTTCGGCGGGCTGAGTGATCCTGGTGACCTTCGAGTTAGTCGCCATGATGAAGCAGGCGGAATTGTACAGGCGCTCCAGAACCAGCCGACGGCAGAGCAATTCGTAGCGCTTGCCGTAAGAGACGCCCTGAAATCGATCGGGGTTGTTCTTAGCTTTCCTGGCGTCGCCCCGAAATACAGGATCGACAGGGAAGTACGGTTCCTTGTTCGCGACCGGCCTCTTCACGTTGTCGCGGTCCTCTAACAGGAAAAGGTAGCCGAGAAACGGGCTCGGGGCGTTTCCAAATCGGCCCTCCCGGAAGGCCGTCCAAATGTCCTTTGCACTTCCCACCGCCTCTTCGGACCGGTTGTTGACGTTATTGCCAATCGATTTGCCAGCCTGCGATTTGAACTCCATCGCCAGCACCAATTGACCCTTCGACACGACAATCAGGTCCCACTTTTTTGTAGCTCTGAAATAGCCTGGAAGCTCTAACGACGTGCGGGTTCGAACATCGAGCCTCTCCAGGCCCGTGGCGCAAAGAATGTCAGCAACCAAAACCTCGAGCGCCCCCATTTGGGTGCCACCAGTCACCTCGCCGCGAGTGCCGGCGTCGATTTTCCCGGATTGCGCCTGCTTTTCTTTGTTTTTTGCGCGTGCGTCCCAGTAGCTCTGAACGGCTTCCTGCAACCGTTGATCAACGTCCAAGCGCTGCCTCCATCTCGTGCTGATCGATTCCGTAGACCTGAAGCGCAACCATCGTAGCGCTTTGTTTGTCGCGCTTACGGAAGGCCTCTATCAGCTCCTCTGATTGAAATCTCGAGACGGCTTCCGGACCAGGGACCCGAATCCTGCGAAGATATTGGGCCTGGAACCGCAGGTAGCCTCCGCGCATTCTGACGGCGTAGGCTTCGACAAAGAATTGTCCGACGGTAGACATCAGCAAGCCGCCGAGTACTTCGAGATCCCATTCATCCGACTGCACGAAATACAGATTATGGTGCGGGTAAGTCTCGCCACGATCCAAAACCGGATCGAGCACACTCTTGATATCCGCAATATAGAGTTTGGGTCTCCACGTCAAAGCATGGGTCACTCGGTCGATGGTCTTGTACCATCCGAGCACATTCCTGGCGGCCGTATGACGTTTCTTCAATTCATTTGCATGCTTTTCAAAATAAGCACGGAGAAGCGGAAATCCATCCATTTTGACTAGGCCGTCCCTATCCCATGGGTCCACCAGGTAGTTGCCCGACCATTTCATGACGCCTTCCACGATGTCTTTGGCAACCGCCAACTTCAGCAACCGCGACGGTTCAACCAAGCTCGCATCCTTCGTAATAAAGACTCCGTCGTTGCCGGTTGCAACGCCGATGCCTACCTTGGCGCTCGATTCGAGTGCCGGAAACCGGTCCTCGAGGCGGCGCAGCAATGCAAGTTGTTCCGGTGAATGACAGGGCCAGGGGTCCGTGCCTTTGAACCAGGTCTTCACAACCGCCGTCCGCAGGCCTTGCGGCAAAGTCCCCAATTTGCCGGGCATCGCGGTTGCCTGAAGCGCCGCAAAGAGCCGTCCTGATTCGACCTTTGCCGCTTCCGGCCCGGCGCTCGCCACCACGGCCGCTCCCTGCTTCTGGCGTCTGATCACGGTGATGGCAGGATAAGCGTCCACTTCATCGTGGAAAGCATCGGCATTGTGCATTTCAAGCACGACCTCGACGCCATAGGCCGACGTGATCAGTTCGCGCAGTTCAGCGCCGTATTGATTTCGCATCCACCGGTCAGCGCAAATGAACGCGCACACGCCTCCCTTCTTCAGTGCCCGGAGAGCCGCTTCGAAGAACGCCACGTAGAGGTCAGCCCGCCCTCGCATAGCAGGGTACCAATCACGATAAAGTGATGCAGTCTCTTCGGGAATGTCCTCTAGCCGCACATAAGGCGGATTACCAACCACAAAATCTGCTTCAATGTTCGCTTCCAGAAGGTAGTCCGCCGCGCGCACCCATCCCGCGGCGAGGTCTTCGGCTAGCGGGCGCTTAACACCGTGATCGCGAAGCGCGCGAATTGCAAGCCCGCGCGCGCGGGCTGATGTTTCACCATCCAGTTCGTACGCCATGAGGGAATTCTGGCAATCTGACACCGGCCGATCGAACTTGCGGCATGATTCAATCAGGCGCCCGATCATAGGTCCAAGAAATGCGCCGTTCCCGGCAGATGGCTCAACCGCCAAAGCATCCACCAGATTGTTTTCTGAGCGGTAGCCCGCCAAATCGAGGAGCAGATCGACAACCCAATGCTTCGTGTAGACAACTCCTTTGACCTCCGGCGACGCAACCGACCGCACGAGTTGGGTCGGGGCGAAGAGCATCTGCTGAATGCCACGCGTTCCTCGCAATGTGATCTGGTTTTCCAACAGTTATCGTTCCCATCTTATAGTGCTGCGTCTTGCGTGAAAACGCAATTCCACTCGCAGCAGTAAGGTGGAGTAGGTGATAAGTCCGACGGCGGGCCGCGTTACTAAAATCGCCCAGGAAACTGAGGCGTCGCACCTGATAGTCCTGTAGTCCTGATAGTCTTGATAGACTAGCGGGAGTTTACTGCGAGCTTTTCGGAACAAAAAATAAGGTCCATGTTTTGCAAACATTTGCCTCAACTTATGTCGTAGTACCCACGCGACATAGGGTAATACACTTTCGCGAGGAAAATCCACAGGCCATCATATTCAGCAACAATGGTTTGTCGGTTTCGGTATTTCTCCGGTGACGCCATTCGCAGTAAACTCCCGCTAGGATATAGTCTTGATAGACTAGGATGTAGCGTAGTCGTGCGAAATAGCGGTTTCAATTGGCTGCGGCACTATCGTCCCGCACTGGCGCACTACACGGAGCTAAGTTCGCCATTCGGCTGCGCGACCTCAACTAGTGCGATTCGGGCTCGTCCGGCCCGCTCTCGCGTTCGTAGAGTTTCTGCAGATCGGCGGCGGAGGGTGTATTGCGGACCATTTCGTCGGCTGCGTGAGCAAACTCGCGCATGGTTTCGAGCAGTTCCCACTCGCGGCCGATGGTAGTGTACAGGTCGACGCCGGCGAGCAGCAGAGCAAGGCAATCGTCTCCCCGGCCGCTCACTTCGTCTTGCAGACGGCGTAACCCTGCGAGCGAATCAGGATGAGGGGGCTGGCACAATTTGAAAGTTGCCTCTAACTGTTAAGATAGCTCATGCGGACGGTTCGATTCAATCCAGTTTTACCTATGTAGCATTGACAAGATAGCGCGGCGGTGGCAATCTGGAAGGCGAAAGTGATTCTCTGAGAGGGTCGGGATAGATTTTCCCGGCAGCGCTTTGAGCCGCCGATGGCGGCACTCCAGAACGCTACCGGTAAATTATCCACTCGCGAGTATCCAACCCTTTCACCCAATCCAACGAAGCAGTATAAGGAGATCATATGTTGAACACAGTATTAGGTAGCGATGTTCGACAGACGTTGGATCAGTTCCGGCGATCTGTCGATCAGATGTTCGAGAACTTCTATGGAAACCAGATGCAGGCTGCGGGAACGACTGCGGCTGGTGAGAGGACCTGGACTTTCAGCCCGATGCTCGAATCAGGTTGGAACGACAATTACCTGAACCTGCGTGCCATTCTTCCCGGTGTATCCGAGAAGGACTTGAAAGTGAGTGTGCAGAATAACCAACTCATTATCGAAGGTGAACGTCGAGCGCCGGAGGGCTTCAAGAAGACCGCTTATTTGCAGTTGGCCTACGGCAAATTCTACTCGGCCGTGACGCTGCCGACGGGTCTCGACGTCGACCACATCCATTGCGAGTTGAACAATGGGGTTCTGGACATCCAGTTGCCCATTACCGAGGCCAGCAAGCCGAAGCAGATTGAGATCAAGACCGGCGAAGGACGCAAAGCCATCACGGCCAAGTCGTAAAGGCTGAGCGCGACGCGGGCCGCCATCCGGAGGCGGCCCGGGAAGATCACCGCGCCGACATCTCGAGGTTTGAAATGGAGGTTTCGGTTTTGGGCACGAGCGGGCGGTAAAAGGCGCTTAGGTTTTGACTTTCTTTAGCGACAGCGTGCCCGCGTCGGATCCGTGATCGCTCTTGTATTCGAAAGTGCCTTTCAGGTCCGCTCCGTCGACGGTCAATTCGAAGTGAAATGCGGCATTGGCGCCGGGGGAAAGGTCGAAAGAGATTTTGTTGCCGTCAATCGTGCCGTTCTGGATGACGTCCTGGTCAGACAGATCCCGGCCCCCGCTGCCATTCAAAGTGGTGCCGTCCTCCCAGAAGATGAAATAGAAGGATTTCTTTCCGTTAGTGTTGGCAACGCTCGTCCCGCTCCATTCGCCCGCGAAGTCCGCAGCTACTGCGGAGGTTGAGACAGCGAACAGGAGTAGAGCAATCAAACGCCTGCGCATAGCGAATTACCGTGGAGTCTATTTTAACGATTGCGCGATCTTTATGCCATACTCCCTGGCTTTCGCCAAGGTAGCGGGAACATCAATCGTCAGACACCGCGAATGCTCCACGACCATTTTTCCATTCACAATCACGTCAGTCACATCGGAGGCTTTGAGCGCATAGACGAGTTGCGAGTAGACGTCGTACATGGGAACCGCGTGCGCGCGGTCGAGCCGGATGGAAATCAGATCCGCGCGCTTACCGGCTTCGAGCGAGCCGATTTCCTTATCGACACCGAGAGCCTTGGCTCCGATGATCGTCGCCATAGCCACCGCCGTCCGGGCAGGCAGGGCGCGCGGATCTTTGGTGATCAACTTTTGTAACTTGGCCGCCAGATCCATCTCTTCAAAAAGATCGAAATCATTGTTGCTGCCCGCGGGTCCGTCGGTTCCGAGGCCAACGTTCAAACCGCGATCGAGCATCTTCACCACCGGAGCCGCACCGCTCGCGAGCATCATGTTGCTGGACGGGCAGTGAGCCACGCCGGTGTTGGTGCGCTTGAGAATCGCGATATCGTCATCGGTCACCCAGACAGCATGGGCGACGAGGGTGCGCCCGCGGAAGAAACCGAGGGAATCGAGGCGCTGCGCGGGCGTCACATGATGTTCGCGAAGTGAATCCTCATTCTCTTTTTTGGTTTCGGAGAGGTGGATCAGAACAGGCGCATTGTAGTGGAGAGCAAGGGCACGGCAGGCTTTCAACGTCTCGTCGGAATTGGTGTAGGGCGCGTGAGGCGCCAGCGCCGGGATGATGAGCGGGTCCTTGTGGTAGTGGCGGAGAAAGCCTTCGGCTAACTTCAGCGCCGCGGCCGGAGTCGGGGCGTCATTCACCGGGAATCCGATGATCGTTTCTCCCAGGACGCCGCGCATGCCGGCCTCACGCGTAGTCGAGGCTACGGTGTCCTCGAAATAATACATGTCGGTGTAAGTGGTGATTCCGCCGCGGAGCATTTCAAGGCAGGCGAGGCGGGTTCCCCAGCGGACAAACTCGGGCGTTACGTTCTTTTTCTCGGCCGGGAAGATGAATTTATTCAGCCAGTCCTGCAGATTCATATCGTCCGCGATGCCGCGGAACAGGGACATAGCCGCATGCGTGTGGGTGTTGATCAGGCCGGGCATGAGGATGGAGTCGCCCCTGTCGATGCGTTTCGCCGCTTCGAAACGGCGGTCGATGTCTGCGCGAGGGCCCACCGCGGCGATGCGTTCCCCGTGAACCGCGACCGCGCCGTCCTGGATCAAATGCTGTTGCGCATCCATGGTGACAACATAGTGCGCGGTGACGATGAGATCGGCCTTCTCGGCGCCGAGGATGAGGGGAGAGAGGAGTACGAGGGCTACTACGCAGCCTACCCTTGAAAATCCGGGAAGTCGCCGGTTGCCGCCGGCCGACAGACGACAAAAAACGATCGTCTGTCGTACGGGTGCCAGGCAGTTTTTGGTGGGCCGGCTGAAGTCGGGTTCCTTCATTTCGGATTCTTCGGCTTGAGGTATTTCACGACCATCACTTCGTTGCCTTTCTCGTTGTAAATCAGCTCATCGGCAAGCTTGCGAGTCATGAGCAGGCCGAAGCCTCCCGGGCGAATTCCCAACTGGTCGCGAATCTCGGTATGGCCCACTGGATCGGCAGGGTCATTGGAGATCGCCGCGTGCGGAATCTTGTCGAACGAGAAACCCTCGCCAGGATCGTGCAGGTAGTAAATGATGGCGGTGGCGGTTCGGATGCAAGTCAGTTCGACGCGCTGGTCAGGATCGGAATGCCCGCCGTGTTCGATGGCATTGATCAGCAGTTCGCGGAAAACCGTGGCCAGGTGATCCTGTTCTTCGTGGGTCAGATCGATATCCATGGCGCGGAGAAAGTTCAGGATACGATCCGCGATGTCCAGCTTGCAGCGTAGCGAGAGAGTGATCCAGGTTGGTTTCGCGGAAAGGATACGAATATCGTCGTGGCCGTCGGTGGAAGTGAGGGCGCAAGAGATCGCATCCTTCAAAGCATGCAGGGTGAACGGTTTTATCAGGTACGTGAAGGCCTGGTGGCGAAGTGACTCCGCAACCGCGTCGGGCGCGCTGTCGCCGGTCATGACAATCACCGGGGTATCGGGCTGGATGTCATGGGCGCGCCGCAGAAGTTCAAGGCCACCTATGCCAGGCATTCTCAAATCCGTCAGAATCACGTCGTAAGAGGTGTGCCCGAGAAAGGAGAGAGCCTCCTCGGCCGTGGATGCATGTTCGATCTGGCCCTCTTCCCGCAGCGCGATGGAGAGGTAGTCTACGACTCCGGCATCGTCGTCAACAAGGAGGATCCGCTTGAGATTATCCATGGGCCGGGTAAATAGGTTCGCGTTGACGGTAGTTTTCAGGATATCAGCAAAGGAGCGGCGGGTACCGCTCCTCCAATGTCTGCGAAACTTGCGCCTTTGCCGCCGCGAGCGAAGTTTGGCCGTTCCGGACACCCGGGACGCGCGTCGTGGGGTAAGATACTACCTGAGTCCTGACCGACAACTAAGGAGAAACAGCCGTGAACCGATACTTTCTGATCTTCGCGGGCATGCTGGCGTGCGCCGGTATCCTGCCTGCGCAGAACCCCATGATCACCGAGAATAAAGCGAACTACACGACTATTAAGAATATCATCCTCGCGAGCGCCGGGAAGATGCCGGACGACGGCTATGGCTTCCAGGCTACGAAGGAAGAACGCACCTGGGCCGAGTTAATGGGGCATATTGCCGATGCGCAGACGAGCATCTGCTCCTCGGCCGCGGGTGAAGCGAAGCACGGCACCGCCGGGAAATTGACGGACAAGGCGGCGCTGATATCGGCGCTGAAGGACTCGTTCGCGGTATGCGACGCCGCCTGGGAGTCCACCAACGATCAAAATGCGCACACTATGGTCAAGCGGGGAAACCGCGAGATGACGCGACTGGGAGTGCTGATCTACAACACCACTCATGACAACGAGTCCTACGGGACCATGGCTGTGTATCTACGGCTGAAAGGCGTAGTGCCCCCGTCCAGCGAGAAAAAGTAACTTGATCAGCACAGAGAATCACGGCTCCGTCGCCGTCGTCACGATCGACAACCCTCCGGTCAACGCGCTCAGTCCGGGCGTGCCGGAGGGTATCGTCTCCGCGGTTGCGGCGGCCGATCAGGATCCCCTGGTGCGGGCGATCGTCGTCATTGGCGCCGGCCGCACCTTCATCGCGGGCGCAGACATCAAGGAATTCGGCAAGATCACCTCAGGGCAGCGTAAGGAATTGACACTGCTGCCCCAGTTGTTGAGTATCGAGAATTCCGCCAAGCCGGTGGTGATGGCAATTCACGGGACGGCTTTCGGCGGCGGCCTGGAAACGGCAATGGCCGGTCATTATCGCGTGGCCGTCGAGAGTGCGCAGGTCGGCCAGCCGGAGGTGAAGCTGGGAATCATTCCGGGCGCTGCCGGCACGCAACGATTGCCGCGGCTGGCGGGAGTCGCAAAGGCGCTCGAGATGTGCGTGAGCGGCGATCCCGTGCCTGCGCGGGAAGCGCTGCGGGTCGGGATAATCGACCGGATTGTCGAAGGAAATCTGCTCGAAGGAGCGGTTGCGTTTGCCCTCGAAGTCGCCGGGAAGACACCGCCGAAAACACGCGAGCGGGATGAGAAACTGGCCGCTGACCCGGCTCTGTTTGTCGAAGCGCGTCAACAGGCGGCGAAGAAGTATCGCGGGCAGATGGCTCCGCTGGCGGCGATAGACGCCGTGGAAGCGGCGGCGCAGCTCGATTTTGAAAAGGGCTGCGAACGGGAGGCCGAGCTGTTTCGCGAGTGCCTGTTCTCGGCGCAATCGAAAGCTCTTATCCACGTGTTCTTCGCCGAGCGCGAGGCGGGCAAAATCCCAGGCATTGGCAAAGATACTCAACCGCTGCCGATTCGTAAAGCGGCCGTAGTGGGGGCAGGAACGATGGGCGGCGGCATCGCGATGAATTATGCGAATGCCGGCATCCCGGTGCTGCTAAAGGAGACTTCGCAGGAGGCGCTTGACCGGGGCCTCGGGATTATCCGCAAGAACTACGCGAACTCGGTGAACAAGGGCCGGTTCTCGCAAGAAGCGATGGACAAGCGGATGGCGCTGATCACACCGACGCTGACGTATGGCGGCTTCGAAGCGGCAGACATTGTTACCGAGGCGGTATTCGAGAATATGGCGCTCAAAAAGAGCATCTTCGCTGAACTCGACGGAGTCATGCGGGAGGGCGCAATACTCGGGTCCAACACTTCGACACTCGATATCGATGCGATTGCGGCGGCAACCAAACGGCCGGAATGGGTCATCGGGCATCATTATTTCAGCCCGGCCAATGTCATGCGGCTGCTTGAGATCGTGCGCGGCAAAGCCACCGGCAGCGCGGCGATTGCAACGTCGATGGATCTGGCCAAGCGTCTCAAGAAGGTGGGTGTGCTGGCCGGGAACTGCTTTGGGTTCATCGGCAACCGCATGTTCGCGGCGTACCGCAAGGAGGCGCAGTTTCTGGCCGAGGAAGGAACTCCGCTCGAAGCCATCGACGGAGCACTGTACGACTTTGGTATGGCCATGGGACCGCTCGCCGTCGGCGATCTGGCAGGGCTCGACGTGGGCTGGCGGATTCGGAAGGAATGGAAGCACCGGGAGAAGCCGGGCGACCGGCATCCGGAAGCGGAAGATCGTCTGTGCGAAATGGGCCGGTACGGTCAGAAGACCGGCGCCGGATGGTATCGCTACGACGAGAACCGGCGACCGTCAGTCGATCCGGCAGTGAGCGAGATGCTGGCTAAGCTGGCTTCAGAGACAAGCATTCAGCAGCGCGTGTCGAATGCAGAAGAGATCGTAGAACGATGCGTTTACGCGCTGGTGAACGAAGGCGCGAAAATCCTGGAAGAGGGCATCGCGCTGAGGCCGGGCGACATCGATATCGTGTACGTGAACGGATATGGATTTCCGGCCTGGCGCGGGGGGCCGATGTGGTACGTGGAGAGTGTGGGAGCGGGAAAAATCCTCGAAAAGATTCTAAAATGGAAGTGGGAACCGGCAGCCTTGTTGTTGCGTCTGGCTGAAGTGAACGGTTCTTTTTCGAGCGGGGCGTGAGGTCCAATATTCCCAAAGGGTTGGCTCAAAAGTGAACAGACTGAAGCCGGATTTGATGGGCACCCAAGCGGCTGCTGCGCAGTTTGGGCAGACCACAAAGAACGATGGTCTACCCTACGGTTTGGGGCGAAGGCGCGCGACGTCACGATGACCCGCCGGCGATTCGTTTCCTCCTTGCTGGCAGGCGGCGCAGCACTGGCCGCAGCTCCACGCGGCAAAGCTATGCCGCAGCACGATTCATTGCTTGACGAGGTCGAGCGGCGGGCATGTCTCTACTTCCAGGAGACGGCCGATCCAAAGACCGGCCTGGTCCTCGACCGCGCGCGGGTCCAGGGTAAGGAGACGAGAAGGGTAGCGAGCATTGCGGCTACGGGCTTCGGACTCAGCGCCATGTGCATCGGCGCAGACCGCGGGTACATCGACAGCCGATCGGCCAAGGCGCAGGTGCAGCGTGCGCTGGAGCAACTCGCCGGTGAGACGGACAACGAGGAAGGGTTCTTTTACCACTTTATCGACGCCGGGACCGGACAGCGGCGATGGAAGTCCGAAGTGTCGTCAATCGATACAGCCTGGCTGCTATGCGGCGTGATACATTGCCGCGAGTTCTGGGCGGACGATGCGATCAGACGGATCGCGACGCAGATCATTGATCGGGTCGACTGGAAGTGGATGCTGTACGGCACCGACATGCTGTCTCACGGATGGACTCCCGAGGCGGGCTTCCTACCTTATCAATGGGATTCTTATTCCGAGTCGCTGGCTATGTACCTGCTGGCGATCGGTGCGGATTCGCCGATCCCGGCGTCGTCCTGGGACGCATGGAAACGGCCCATGCGCGACATCGACGGCTTCATCTACATCGATTCGACTACGCCGTTGTTTGTGCACCAGTATTCGCATGCGTGGCTCGATTTCCGCGGACGGCGGGACAGGTACGCCAACTACTACCGGAATTCTCTGCGCGCAACGGAGGCGCACCGGCAGTTCTGCATCGATCTGTCGGCGAAGTTCCCGTGGTACGGACCGAACATGTGGGGCGTCACGGCGTCGGATTCGCGGCACGGCTATCGGGCCTGGGGCTCACTTCCGGGGCAGGTGGACGGGACATTGGTCCCGTGTGCCGCGGGAGGGTCGATTGTGTTTCTGCCGGAGGAATGCGGCCAGGTGCTGCAGACCATGCTGGATCGATACGGCAACAATGTCTGGACGCGCTATGGGTTCGTCGACGCGTTTCAACCGGAGGCGAAGTGGTGGAGTCCCGACGTCATCGGCATCGATCTCGGAATCATGCTGATCATGGCGGAAAACTCGCGCACGGGCTCAGTTTGGGAGGCGATGATGACGGCGCCGGAGGTGGTGCGAGGGATGGAGGCGGTCGGGTTGAAGAAGTTGTAGAGACCGTCGTCCGTTATCCGTCGTCCGTCTTTCGTGAGGCTCTCCGCTCCACTACAATGTGCTTGAGTGCCAGCTAACATTCAGCTTGGTTTGGGGATTATCGGGTTGGGGAAGCCTTGGGGGCATCTTCCGTCCGAGGTTCCGCTGGAACGCGAGGCCATCGAGCTTCTCGAATTCGCGTGGTTAACCGGGATCCGTTACTTCGATTCGGCGCCATCTTATGGAGTTGCTGAGGAGCGACTCGGCATCTTTTTGGGTTCACTCGATTCGCAACAGCGCAGCGAGTTGACTGTCGCGACCAAGTTCGGCGAGCATTGGGATGCGGAGCGAAACGAGCCGTTTGTGGATCATTCCTACGATGCGCTGTGCCGAAGTTTGGAGCGGAGTCTCGACCAACTCGGCCACATCGACATTTTGCAATTGCACAAGACTACTCCGGAAGCACTGCGCAGTGCGGATCTCGAGCGAGCTTGGGATTACGCGGCGTCGCTTGGGATCACTCGGGTCGGCGCGAGTGTCAGCGATCTGGAATCGGCGGACCTGGTGATCGGCGAGGAGCGGTATGGGTGCATCCAGTTGCCTTTAAATCGCTGCCATGCTAAGTTTTCCGCGAGCGTGAAGAGGGCGTCGGCGCGGGGTATGTGGATCGCGACGAACCGTCCTTTTGCCATGGGCTCCATGCTGTATGGAGAAAAGCCGGTGTCGCGTGAGGATGCCTTTCGGTTCGTGGTCGGGTACTCGTTCACGGGCGTGGTTTTGACAGGGACTAAGTCAAAGGAGCATTTGAGGGAGAATTTTCTGACGTTCCACTCGACAGACTGAAGCCTGTCACACAGGGTAAGCAACGTGAGTGTCATAAATGTCCGTCGAGCGGTGTTGATAGGTTGTGGATGCGCGCAACGCAGCAGTTGAGGACAGGGATACGAGTTCGGATCTAAAGGACGATTTCGATGCGTTCTTTCGTTCGCATTACGAGCGGATTGCACGCGCCGTGGCCAGGTTGGTCGGCGACCCGGCAAGCGCGGAGGATCTCGCCGTCGAAGCATTTTGGAAGCTGTGGTGCACTCCCCAAGCCCAGGGGGAGAAGGCCGGAGGCTGGGTCTACCGGACCGCACTACGGTTGGGGTTAAACGAACTGCGGAGCAACGCCCGGCGCAATTACTACGAGCGCCAGGCGGGATATTTGCCGAGCGATGGCAGAGGCTCCCCGACTCCGGAAGAAGCTCACGCGGCCGCCGAAGAACGGGAGCAGGTCCGACTGGTGCTCGCGGCGCTCGATCCACGGGATGCGGAGTTGCTGCTCTTGCGCAGCAACGGTCTCAGCTATACGCAGGTGGCCTCGGCGGCGGAAGTGAATCCGGTATCCGTCGGGACCCTGATCAGCCGTGCCCAACAGGCATTTCGAAAGGAATACGTGAGGAGATATGGAGAACAGTGAAGACAATCTGGGCCAGTGGGTCGACGAGCGGCTCGCATCGCTGAACGTGTCCGGCAATTGGGAGCCGGACAGCACTCGCGCGCTGGCACGTTTGCGGGAAATGAACCAGGCGCAAAGCATGAGTGTGCCGGACGACCATCTCGACCATCTGCTCCCTGAAAACCTGGAACCGCCGTGGTTCGTGGGAATCTGGAGAAACATTCAGGAGAGGATTCATCCGGAGGAACTCCCGCCTCTCGAAGTCACCTCGAAACCGGTCCCGGTGAAGGACATCTGGGGACTGTATGCAACCGACCGGAAGTCGATGCTGTACTCGGTCGGACTGCAGAGTTTCGTGGTTTTGCTCCTGTTCACCGTTTCCTTCAACAAGACGGTGCAGCAGAAGGTCAGGGATACCGTAACCCTAATTGCGCCGGCCCTGGAACCGCTGAAGCCGCAGGCGATGCAGGGCGGCGGCGGGGGTGGGAACCGGTCGCCCATACCGGAGGCGAAGGGCAAACTGCCGAAAATCGCACTGAAGCAGTTCGTACCTCCGACCGAGGTGGTTCTCAATGAACATCCCAAGCTGGTGATGGAGCCCACGATCGTCGCTCCTCCAGACGCCATTCTTCCCAATGTGAATCTGCCGAATATCGGTAATCCATTGGCAAAAATCGGACCTCCGTCCAACGGTTCGGGTTCGGGCGGCGGCATTGGCTCGGGCAGTGGTGGTGGTATCGGCTCCGGTGATGGCGCGGGCTTAGGGCCGGGTTCGGGCGGCGGATTCGGCGGCGGAGCCTTCCGCGTCGGCGGCGGTGTGTCCCAGCCTGCGGTGATCTATAAGGTTGATCCCGAGTATTCCGAGGAAGCGCGCAAGGCCAAGTACTCCGGCACGGTGCTCCTGCAACTGGTGGTCGATGTGGACGGTCGGGCCAAGAACATCAAAGTGGTGAAGGGCGTCGGGCTGGGCCTGGACGAAAAGGCTATCGAAGCGGTCCAGAAGTGGAAGTTTTCGCCAGGAAAGAAGAACGGTTCGCCGGTTCCGGTGTACGCGACTGTGGAAGTCAATTTCCGGCTGCTTTGAAGATCAAAATTTCCTACCGCCGGGCCAGGAGCTTCGCTCCCGGCCCTTTTTTGTTCCCCTGCACAGTTCTCGCTGAGCGCCCAACCAGCCAAGAGAGGCTGCTCCGCAGCGACCCAGAGGGGACCCCGACCGCAAAGAACGATGGTCTGCCTATAGCAGGTCCCTACGGCAACCCGGGGCTGAGCCGCGGCCGGCAGACCACAAAGAACGATGGTCCGCCCCACGGCAACCCGAAAGGTTACACTGGAGGTTAGAGTTTGAACCGCCACATTGGTTATTAAAACGATGAGGCTGTACTGGAGTAGCTGTTTAATCCGTCACTGGTGGTTTGATGATTCGCCAACTTCTCGAGAACGCCCGGCAGCGGCTGCTGTACAACCAACTGGCGGCGCAATTTACGTTCGCGGTCAGCCTGGTTCTCGGCGCGTTGATTCTGCTGCTGCTGGCCGGGACCCAGATCCTCGACTGGAGGATTCTGGCGGTGCTGGTGGCATGCGGCGTAATTCTGGGCCTGGTCCGGACGATTCGCCGTCTGCCGTCCTATTACCGGGTGGCCGTTCTGATCGACGGGCGAGCGAATCTTTTTGACGCTCTGTCGACTGCCTGGATTTTCGAACAGGGCAAAGGAACCTCCCAGCCGGCACCGGAGATTGCGGCCGGTCAGCGGGCGCAGGCGGAGGCTCTGGCCCGGAACGTCGACCTGGAGACTGCGCTTCCGTTCACCGTACCGCGCGCGGCATACGCCATGGCCGGGTTGTTTTTGGTCGCCACCAGCCTGTTTGCGCTGCGCTACGGGATCTCCCACAATCTCGACCTCAAGCCGCCGCTCACTTCGGTAGTGATGGATGCGCTGGGATGGACGCCTGCGCCCGCAGCTGAGAAGTCCAAGCATCCGGCGGAAAGCCGCATGGCCAGCCTGCTGAAGCAGCTTGGCATCTCCGTGCCGGAACCTGGCGAGAAGATCCAGGCGAACAATCTCGACCCGGCCACCGATTCCGCTCTGGACACGATTGGCGATCCCGACAGCGACAACTCGCTAGCCAAGAACCCTCCGGGCGAAAAGTCCGAAGAAGCGTCCGTCCAGGGAAAGACGGGCGATCAGTCCTCGGACCCGGAAGACTCGACCGCGGGTGACGATGCCGCTCCAGGCAAGGGAAATCCGGAGGATTCCATAGGCAGCCAGGAAGGTCCGCAACAGGGCGAGCAGCAAAACGCGAAGTCGGGCAGCGCGGGAGAGAATTCGAGTCTGCTTTCGAAGTTGAAGGACGCGATCAATAACCTGATGTCCAAGTCCAAGTCGCAACCGGCGGCGGGCGGACAGAAGTCGTCGCAGTCGGCGCAGGCTCAGAACGGCGCACAAACCAGCGACAAAGGCCAGCCGGGGCAGGGCAAACAGGATGGCGACAAAGATACTGCGGAGGCTTCCCAGGACGGCCAGCAGCAGGGGGACAGCGAAGCGTCACAGAATTCTCCAGGAAAGGGCGGCGGCAAGAGCAATGATCGCGATGCGTCGGCACAGCCGGGCAGCGGGATCGGCCGTCAGGATGGCAGCAAGGATTTGCGTGCCGCGCAGCAGGAGAAGGCCATGGGTAAGCTGAGCGAGGTCATCGGCAAGCGTTCGGCGAACGTGACGGGTGAAATGACGGTAGAAGTGGAGTCCGGGTCGCAACAGCTGAAGACGGGTTACACGCAGAGGGTCGCGCAACATGAGGCGGCTGGCGGGGATGTGAGCCGCGACGAAGTTCCGGTGGATCTGCAACCTTACGTCTCGGGATATTTTGACGAGATTCGCAAGCAGGCGCCAGCTAAGGCTAAGCCTTAAATCTGAGTTACGGCTGCTGAGCAGCCGGGCAGACCACAAAAAGCGACGGTCTGCCCCACGGTGGCTCGAGGCACCAAGTCACCACTCGGCTACTGAACCATCCTCGTGAAATACGCGCGCCATGGGACGCGTGCCGCCGAACGGAAACTTTCCGAGACTCGCTTCCGACAGTTCGAATCCGAGGCCGGGTTTATCGGATAGCGGGAAACGGCCGTTGACCATGCGCATCGCCGGAAAGCCGAACCATTCTTCCCACACTTTTTCGGACGGGCCAGGCTTCACCTGACTGCAGACCTCCTGCACCAGGAAGTTCGGCATGGCGGAATCCACGTGAATGGTTGCCAGTCCGCCAATCGGTCCCTCGCAGGCGTGCGGCGCCATCGAAATCCCCGAAACCGCGGCCGTAGCAGCCACTTTCCACAGACCACTGATTCCACCGACATGGTTGATGTCGGTCTGCAGAATGTCGACAATGCCCATCTCGATCAGTTCGCGGCAACCGTAGGATGCGATCAGCCGTTCGCCAGTTGCGATCGGCGTAGAGGAACGGCGCGCGATCTTCGCCATTGCCTGCGCGTTCTCCGGCGGGCAGGGTTCTTCGATGAACAGCAGGTTGAGCGGTTCGACTTCCTTAACCAGAATCGAGGCCACGCTGGGGCTGGTCTTGGCGTGGAAGTCGACCGCGATGTCGATATCGGGTCCCAACGCCTCCCGCTGCATCTGCATGTTTTTGATGGCAGCTTCGATCTTCGGCCTGCGCTCGATCCATTCGTAGTATCCGGGAATGCCGGTCTTGAAGCAGGACACGCCTTGTGCGCGCGCTGTCTCGCGCAAGGCGATCAGTTGCTCGCGCGTGGAGCCGTCCGCGTGGTAATAGCCGCGCACGCCGCGGGCGTCAAACGGGCCACCCAGCAGCTTATACACGGGCATCCCCAGGGCCTTGCCGCGGATATCCCACAGCGCCTGATCGATGCCTGAGATAGCGGAACCGATTACCGGACCGGCACGGTAGAACGAGTGGACGTACATGGACTGCCAGATGTGCTCTACCTGCATCGGGTCGGCGCCGATGAGAAAGTCGCGAAAGTCATTCACGCAGGCCATCACCGCGCCGGCTTTGCCTTCGAGAGTGCCCTCGCCCCAGCCCACGAGTCCCTGGTTGGTTTCGAGCCTGACGAAAACGTACGGCCGGTCCGAAGTAGGCGTGAGGGACACGCCGAAGACTTTGACTCCCGTAATCTTGAGCCCGGACTGGAGGCCGGCGAAAAGATCCGGCCGCAAAGGCGCCGCCTGCGCGAACTCGCAGCCGCAGCTATCCGCTTCGATGCTGTGCCGCTTGGCCGTGGCGGCAAGTCCGATTCCGGCTGAGCCCAACGTAAGGAAGTTTCTACGCTTCACGATATTTCTCCAGGGCGGACTCGTCGATAGTGATGCCGAGACCGGGTCCTTGCGGTAGTGCCAGAAAGCCGTCGCGTCCCGCTTCGGGATTCGGAGAACACCAGGCCGCACGCATGGCACGATCTTCCGCGGCTACCGGGACCGGCACGTGCTGCATGAAGAAGTTGGGGATGCTCGCGGCGAGATGGATGGCTGCGGCGGTCCCCACCGGGCCTCCGTCGTGATGCGGCGCGACCGCAACATAGTAGGTCTCGGCGAGGGCTGCGATCCGCTTGACGCCGCTGATCCCCCAAAAGGCCAACTCAGGTCGGACGACATCGATCAGCCCTGCGCGCAACAATTCCTGAAACGTGCCTACGTCGTGAATTCCCCGCCCGAACCCAAGAGGGACGACGCTCATGTCCGAGATCTTGCGTAATGTCTCCAGGTTCGAGTACGCGCAGGGCTCATCGAACCAGAGGGGATGCTTCGCTTCTACGGTCACCGCGACCGACGCCGCATCGCTCGCAGTGAGCCGTCCGTCTCCGTGGAGCACGAAATCGGAGGCCGCCGGAACGGCATCCACCAGGGTGCGGATCTGGTTCTGATAGGCCTTCCCCTGATTGCGCGACGCGGGCGTCGGGACCGGGATGTTGACGATAGGGAAATCCGCACGAACCTTGTTTCGAGTGGGTCCGCCCAGCACGCGGTACACAGGAGAGTGACAGGCTTTCCCGAGAATGTCGAGCAAAGCCATATCGAGTGCGCCGCGGGCCGGCGTCTCGGCGTCGATCGCTGCGTAGTGATGCGCGGGCTTACCCATCCATTTGGACTCGAGCGTCTTCAGTTCGTCGGGGGAGATGGATGCGCACTCTCCCCAGCCTGTCAGGCCGGACCTGGTCTTCACGCGGAGGAGGCAGTACCGGTTGCCGGATGCAGGCTCTCGAAGGGGAATGTGCCGGATCTCCGCAATATCCAGTTCGGATGGGCCGGCAGGCGCTAATTCCACCGTCAGACGCAGGCGGCGGCGCCGGGCAGGTGCGTTCATGAAAACACCGTATCACACTTAAGTCGGAGGCTGCTTCGCGCCGACATCGCTGCCGGGCAGACCACAAACAACGATGGTCTGCCCTACTTAGCCTCCCTACGGGTGAGTCGGGGAACCGAGTACGATATGATGCAGCCGTGTAGCTTATGGACACTGAACAGAATCGCCGCAAGTTTCTCGGGACGGCCGCAGCTACGGCTGCGTTCACCCTAGTCCCACGACATGTGCTGGGCGGTCCGGGCGTGGTCGCTCCCAGCGACAAAATCAATCTGGCTTACATCGGTACGGGAACCCAGGGTCTACGCGAGATGATGGCGTTGCTGGCCTCGCCCGATATCCAGATCGTCGCGGTCTGCGATCCCAACAAATCGGCCGCCGGCTACCGCGACTGGTCGCAGGCCGGCCTGATCAACCAAATCCGAAAAGCCATCGGCAAGCCCGACTGGAGCGTGGGCGATGGCGTGATCCCGGGCGGGCGCGACGCGTCCAAAAATATCGTCGAAACATTCTATGCGAACCAGCGGCCAAATGGTCAGTACAAAGGCTGCGCGTCCTACGCGGACTTTCGCGAATTGCTCGACAAAGAGAAAGACGTGAACGCGGTCAAGATCATGACCCCGGACCATCTGCATGGCGTGATCAGCATTGCGGCCATGAAAAAAGGCAAGCATGTGATCATGCATAAGCCCATCGCCAACCGGTTGAAGGAAGCCCGCGCGGTGATCGAGACCGCCCGTGCGACCGGCGTCGCAACCCATTTCATGCCGTGGGACAGCAACGGTTCCATGGAGCAGGTGATGGCGTGGATCAAGGACGGCTCGATCGGCACGTTGCGCGAGATCCATAACTGGACCAACCGCCCGATGTGGCCGCAATACGCGACGGTGCCTACCAGTACGCCACCCGTGCCGGAAGGCTTCGATTGGGATCTGTGGCTGGGTCCCGAAGCCGAGCGGCCCTATCATCCGGACTATACCCACATGGTGTTTCGCGGCTGGTACGACTTCGGCGGCGGGTCCCTCGCGGATATGGGGCACTACAGTCTCTGGACGGTTTTCCGCGCCTTGGAATTAGGCACTCCGACGAGCGTCGATCCGATGCTCAGCCATCAATGCATTCTCAATGGCAATGTTGCGGTCACGGTAAAGAACGATTTCTCGTACCCGATCGCAGGTGTAGTGCGATTCAAATTTCCAGCGAAGGGCGAGCGGCCCGCAGTCGATCTGATCTGGTATGAAGGCGGGATGCATCCGCCCACGCCGGAGGAGTTGGACGCGGACCGCAAGGAGTTGCCCATCGAAGGCATGATGTTTGTGGGCGACAAAGGGAAGATCCTGGCGGGATTCCGCGTCGAGGAACCGCGTTTGATTTCCGAGCGAAGAATGGGCGCAGCCGCCGTGCCGGAAGTTGCGGCGCGCCGCCAGCGAGATCCGAACCAGGACCTTTCCCCGGGCCTCAGGCAATGGATCGCATGCTGCCGCGGAGGCGCTCAATCGCCCGGCAGTTTCCTGCATGCGGGTGCGATTTCCGATGCCATGGGACTGTACGCGGCCGCGCTGCGGAGCCGTCAGCGGATCCTCTTCGACGCGGAGAATGTCCGGATCACCAATAGTGCCGCCGCCGATCGGTATCTCTCAAGGGAATACCGGAAGGGCTTTGAGCTCGGGTAACCAGGGCTCTCTGGGCCGTTGCGCTTCGGGCTGATCGGATGCGAAGGTCTATCCCGTTCGTGAGACGCAGACCACAATACAACGATGGCCTGCCTTTGTATTGACGTCTTCTATACATTCATGTATACTCAGTGTGTATATAGGAGAGTGCTATGATGCCCGAAGCGCAGACCAGAGAATCGGTTTCCATCAATATCCGCGCCAAGGCACGGCAGCGCGACCTGATTGACCAGGCGGCCGAACGGCTAGGTCGCAGCCGTTCGGACTTCATGCTCGAGGCGTCCTGCCGCGAGGCGGAGAATGTATTGCTCGACCAGGCGTTTTTCACGGTCGATGCGGGCACTTTCGCCAAATTCCAGGCACTGCTCGATCATCCTTTGCCGCCGACCGACAAGCTGCGCCGGCTACTCAAAACGAAAGCGCCTTGGGAGAAGTAAGCGCGCTCAACCTCACGCCGCCTGAACCGATCACGTCGAGTCACGAATTGACAGACTTCGACAGCGGCGAGGTTTCCCTGGACGAATGGCTCAAGAAGCGGGCGCTCAAGAACCATGCGGCCGGTGCTTCGCGTTGCTTCGTTCTGTGCGCCGGCGCGTCTGTCATCGGCTACTACAGCCTGTCGGCCGGCGCGATCAGACATGAGGCGGCGCCAAAGGCGATGCGACGCAATATGCCTGATCCGTTGCGCGTGCTGCTCCTTGGCCGGCTCGCCGTCGATAGGCGTTACCATAATCGTGGTCTGGGGCAGTCGATGCTGCGTGATGCGATGATGCGCGCTGTCAACGTCTCTGGAGATGCCGGCGTGTTTGCCATACTGGTTCACGCGCTATCCGACCCAGCCAAGCGGTTCTATCTATCGCGCGGCCTCGTGGAGTCGCCTTTGCAGCCGATGACCCTGCTCATGACACTTGAGACCGTGCGATTGATCCTGGCCGAGCCGGATTGAGTCTTCGCTCGATAAGACAGGCTAGAGCCTGGCTAAACACTGTCACGCAAAGATTACAGCTTCAACATCTCGCGCAGACGGCGGGTTTGGACCCGGCTCACCGGAATCTCGGTCCCTTTTCGATCGTCCATCCGGAGCTGGTAACTCGACTTGAACCACGGGACCACTTCGCGAATGCGATTGACATTCACGATGAACGACCGGTGCGCACGCCAGAAGAGTTCGGGATCCAGATTCTCCTGCAGTTCTTCCAGAGTCTTGTAGTTCGACAGGCCTTCGACCCCGTGCGCTACCACCGTGATCACGCCGTCATCGATGGTTGCGTAGATCAGGTCGCTTGCGTCCACAATCACGTTGCGCTGTCCGTGACGCACCAGCAGTTTCGTACGGCGGAGCGGAATTACCGCCGGGGGGAGGGGTTGCAGCGCGGCTTCGTCCCGGTCAGTCTCGACCTGCACTGCCTTGGCAATCCGGGCGATGGTTTCCGCGAGGCGCGCCTTGTCGATGGGCTTTAGCAGGTAGTCCGAAGCATCCAAGCGGAAGGCCTCCACAGCGTACTGATCGTAAGCAGTGGAGAACACAATATGGGGAAGGTCAAGCCCTTTTTCCCGTAATTTGCGCACCACGCCGATGCCGTCAAGACCCGGCATCTGCACATCCAGAAACAGCACGTGCGGCTCCAGGCTAGTGACCAGATCGACGGCTTCCAGCCCATTCGAACCGGTTGCAATTACTTCAACTTCCGGGAAATCCTGAAGGAGAAACTTTAGCTCATCACGCGCCAGCTCTTCATCGTCTACCAGGACGGTGCTGAGCGTGAGGGTCGCGCGTTCACGCATGAAGCTGGTAGTATATCAGATTGGTCTGATTGCAATTTCTTATGGAGCGCACCCGCCGCAGTGGCCTCAGCACGGGCGACGGGCGGCTCAGCGCGAAATAGTCGATTTAAGGAGAAGGTTTTGCCCGATAGAGAAACACCGAAGATTGCCCCTGCAAAAGGGAAACTGGGCGTACTGATCCCTGGCATGGGAGCGGTCACCACCACGTTCATTGCGGGTGTGGAAGCCATCAAACGGGGCATGGCGCAGCCGATCGGCTCCGTCACCCAAATGGGTACTATCCGTTTGGGCAAACGTACCGACAACCGCAGCCCTAAGATCAAGGACTTCGTCTCGCTCGCCGCGCTGGAAGATCTCGAGTTCGGCACCTGGGACATCTTTGAAGAGAATTGCTACGACGCGGCCGTCAACGCCGCGGTTCTCGACCGCCCCACGCTCGATGCGCTGAAAGAACCGCTATCGAAGATCAAGCCCATGAAAGCCGTGTTCGATCACGAATATGTCAAACGGATCGACGGACCCAACAAGAAGGCTGCCGGCAGCAAGATGGAACATGCCGAGATGCTGATGGACGACATCCGGCAGTTCAAGGAACGGACCGGGGCCGACCGGCTCTCCATGATCTGGTGCGGTTCGACGGAAGTCTTTCATAAACCCGCCGCGGTCCACGCCTCGCTAAAGGATTTCGAGTGCGGGTTGCAGAAGAACGATCCCGAGATTTCGCCCAGCCAGATGTACGCGTATGCGGCCCTGAAGATGGGAGTCCCCTACGCTAACGGCGCGCCGCACCTCACCACCGATACGCCGGCGCTGCTCGAACTTGCCCGGGAGCGCGAAGTTCCGGTCAGCGGGAAAGATTACAAGACCGGTCAGACGTTCATGAAGACGCTGATCGCGCCGGGACTGAAGAGCCGCATGCTGGGCGTCCATGGCTGGTTTTCGACCAACATTCTGGGCAACCGCGACGGCGAGGTGCTGGACGATCCGGGCTCGTTCAAATCCAAGGAAGAAAGCAAGCTCTCGGCGCTCGAACAGATTTTGCAACCGGATCTCTATCCGGAACTGTACAAGAACATTTATCACAAGGTTCGGATCAACTACTATCCTCCGCGCGGCGATTCGAAGGAAGGTTGGGATAACATCGACATTTTCGGCTGGATGGGATATCCCATGCAGATTAAGATCGATTTCCTCTGCCGGGACTCGATTTTAGCTGCGCCGCTGGTGCTCGATCTGGTGCTGTTTATGGACCTGGCGCAGCGCGCCGGCATGCGCGGCGTGCAGGAATGGCTGTCCTTCTACTTCAAAGCGCCCATGACGGCTCCCGGTTTATACCCGGAACATGATATCTTCATCCAATTGATGAAATTGAAAAATACACTTCGCTGGATGCAGGGTGAGCATTTGATTACGCATCTTGGCTTGGAATATTACGACTAATAAAGCTGCTGCTACGCAGCCTGGCAGACGACTGAGAATGATCGTCTGCGCCACGGGTAGGGATTGAGATGAAGGTTCTGGTTATTGGCGGAACTTTGTTCATCGGGCGGCACCTTGTCTCCGAGTTGCTGAAGGAAGGCCACGATGTCGCGGTTCTGCATCGCAAGAATAAGCACGATTACGGCAAGCGGGTAGAAAACCTGCAAGCCGACCGCAATGACCCCGAAGCGGTGAAGCGCGCCCTGGCCGGCCACCGTTTTGATGTCGTATTCGATAACGCTTACGACTGGCAGCGAGGAACTACCGCCGCGCAGGTGGAAGGGACGGTCCGCGCCTGTAACGACCGGCTCTCGCGGTACATTTTCATGTCGAGCATCGCGGCCTATGGCGACGGTCTGAACCATTACGAGAAAGACCCGCTGGCCGCGGAAGATCACCCCGATCCTTACGTCCGGAACAAAGCGGCTACCGAGCGGTTGCTGTTCCGCATGCACAATCAGCAAGGTTTCCCGGCTGTCACATTCCGGCCGCCGTTTATCTATGGTCCCGATAATCCGTTCTACCGCGAGGCATTCTTCTGGGATCGCATGCGGGCGGGACGACCGATCATCCTGCCGGGTGACGGTGGACGGCTCATGCAATTTGCTTACGTCAAGGACCTGGTCAACGCGATGATAGCGTCGATGTCGGAGCCGGGCGCGGTCGGCGAGGGATTCAACGTGGGTAACACCCGGGCCTTGTCGCAACTCGAAGTGGTTCGCTCCTTCGCGCGCGCCGCAGGCAAGACTCCGGAGATCATTCGTATCTCTCGCGACCGAATCCTGGAAGCCGGCGGGAATCCGATGGGCGAGCCCGCTTACTTCGGCGTCTACTTCGACCTGCACCCCATCACCGAGGTCATCGGCAAAGTTACTCGCGTGCTGAAGATCCGGCTCACTTCATTTGATGCCGGCTTGAAAGAGACCTATCGATGGTATCTGCGCCACCACCGCAACGGCCACATGAAAGTAGACTTCGAAGACAAACTCATCGCTATGGCGGGGGCGATACCGGTGACTACGGACTTCTAAATGAGACCGACTAAAGAGGTAGTTGCAGAACTTTGCTATCTGAATTGTGGGGCGGTCAATCCTGGCCGCAGCCGCCTTTGAGGCGGCTTTTTCTGTCTGCGAATTGTTGGACGTTTGCGCCTACGCACGTTACGACTGCGGATGGCAGTCGCATCACGATTAAGGATTCGGAGAATGTCAGCGGGCTCAAATAAGGTGGCGGCCGGCAGGCCAAAGGCCTACTCCACGATTCTTCGCGGGCAGCGAAGACTTTGACTGTAGTAGTACAAAGTGCAACAACCTATGTCTTTAACCGCATTTCTTTTTCCTGGACAAGGCTCCCAATTCGCGGGAATGGGGAAGTCCCTGGCGGATAAGTTTCCCGTTGCCCGCCAGGTCTTCGAAGAAGCCGACGACATCCTGCAGTTCTCCCTCTCGCGACTCTGCTTCGAGGGTCCCGAGACGCAACTGAAGCTGACCGAGAATACCCAACCGGCTCTGGTGGCTGTTTCCACCGCCGCGTGGCGCGTGCTCGAATCCGAAGGACGGCGGCCTGACTACGTGGCGGGCCATAGCTTGGGCGAGTACTCCGCGCTGGTCGCGGCTGGAGCGATTGGCTTCGGCGATGCCATTCGCATGGTGCGCAATCGGGGCCGCTACATGCAGGAGGCAGTGGTTCCCGGAGTCGGCGCGATGGCCGCGATCCTGAAGCTCCCGGAGGGCAAACTGGATGCCGTCCTGGCGGAAGCCTCGCAGGGCGAGGTGGTGACGGCCGCAAACTTTAACTCGCGGGACCAGATCGTCATCGCCGGACACGCGGGCGCAGTGGAGCGTGCGATGGCCCTTGCCAAGGCGGCGGGAGCTAAGCGCACAGTGCCTCTCCCGGTGAGCGCTCCGTTTCATTGCCCGCTCATGAAACCTGCCCAGGCGCGGATGCGAGCCGACCTCGACGCGACTGAATTTCACGAGCTTGCGATCCCCCTGATCAACAACTGGCAGGCGCGCGAGGTCCGCACGGCAGCCGAGGCCCGCGAAGGATTGTATCAGCAGATTCCGAATCCGGTACGATGGTCCTTCTCCATGCAACTGCTCGCCGAGCGCGGGGTGGACTGCTGGTTCGAAGTGGGCGCAGGCATGGTCCTCGCCGGGCTCCTGCGCACGATCCTACCGGGCACTAAGTGCACCCCGCTGGGCGAAGCCAAAGACTTCGAGGTACCCCATGCGATTACCGCTTAGTTTTTTGTTCCTGCCAGTCCTGACATTGGCGGCCGAACCCGGCTGGATCGATATGCTGCCAGGAGCCAATGTGTCGGGCTGGACGCGCATCGCGATCCCGCCCCGTAAGCCGGTCAGCGACAAACAGCAGTGGAGCGTCGACTCCGCAAACCATACCCTGATCTGCGCAGGAGACCAGGGCCACGAATGGCTGCGCTACGATGCGCGCCAGTTCGCTAATTTTCTGTACCACGTGGAATGGCGGTACACTCCGGTGGATACGCCCAATCCTCGCTATAATAGCGGCGTCTTTTTCCGTAACGACAAAGACGGGACCATCTGGCACCAGGCCCAGACCGCTACCGGCAGCGGAGGCTATATCTTCGCCGACACGCTGGTCAATGGCGAGCTGAAGCGTATTAACCTGGCGAAAGATCGCAAGGGCGAGTTCGAAAAGCCCGCGGGCGAGTGGAACGCTACCGATATCCGCTGCGAAGGCAAGCACTGCAGCCTCACTGTCAACCACCAGCTCAGCAGTGAAGCCGACCTCGAAGTGACGCAAGGCTACCTGGGCCTGGAAGCCGAGGGCTATCTCATCACTTTCCGCAACATCCGCGTCAAGCCCTTGCCGTAGAGCCGGCCAAAAAACAAGCCGCAGGGATGACGCAGATGAACGCAGATAAACCAACGAAGGATTTAGTTCGGGTTCATCTGAACAGATAAGCGATGGACCCGGAAGATTACAGTTCGGATGGCGTGGATCTAACGGTTATCCGTTGGTTCCTGACGCTGACGCCGGTCGAGCGTCTGACGGCGCTGGAAGAGCATCTCGACGATCTGGAGCAGATGCGAAGGCTCAACAGCGATGACCCGATTCAGAGAAGTTCTTTCCTCCCACAGCGTTGATTTCATCGTAGTCGGCGGAATCAGTGCGGTGCTCAATGGGGCTCCCGTCAACACCTTCGATCTCGACATCGTGCATTCTCGTGACCCTGCGAATGTCGCACGCCTGCGCGGCGGCTCAAGCCCGCGGAAAGCCACCTGACGTCCATGGGGCACCGACGCAAAGGCACAGAACTGAAGTCCGGGTTACAGCTTGAAGTGCTTGCTGAGCGCTAGCCCCTGCGACTGGTATGACGATCCGATCCCCAGGCCATAGAGCCTCTCCGGCGGGGCCATGAGGCGTTCGTAGATCAGGCTGGCCACTACCTGCCGGTCCTCCAGCAGGAAAGGCACTTCGTGCGACCGGACTTCGAGCACTGCCCGCGTGCCCTTCTCATCGCACCCGAACCCGGGATCGAAGAAACCCGCATAGTGAATCCGGAATTCGCCGACGGAGGGATCGTAGGGGACCATCTCGGCTGCAAAATCCGGTGGAATCCGCACCTTTTCCCGCGAGGCCAGAATGTAGAAATCCTCCGGATCGAGAATTAATTGCCGTGCCGCGTTGCGCTGAATCGGCTCCCAGTAGTCGAGGGCCGCGTAGTGCCGCACTTTCTCCAGGTCGATGATCGACGAATGCTTGCGAGCCCGATAACCGATGATCTCCGAACCGGCGACTCCCTGCAAATCCACCGAGAGCCGCAGACCGTTGCGGATGTGCGGTTCGGCGGGTTGCTCGTCCGGATCGAAGACCAGGGCTTCGCGATTCTGCAGTTCGGTCAGCTCCGAATCCGAGTGGCTTCCGCCGCCCAGGGTCAGCCGAAGCTGGGTGAGACGGGTATTCTCCCGCACCAGGACGCCGAAGGTTCGAGGCGCGACCTCAGCGTATAGACGGCCGGAATAACCGGGTTCGATGACGTCGAACTGGATGCCATAGTCGGTAATCACGCGGGTGAATATATCCAAGCGGCCGGTCGTACTCTTGGGATTGCACTTGCCGGAGAGCTTGTCGGGGAGCGCCAGTTCTTCCTTTAACGGGACGATATAGATACAGCCGCGCTCGAACAGGGCGCCGTGCCGCAAATCGATCTCGTGCATGTTGAACGATGCGAGCCGGTCCGCCACCGTCGAGTGGCGCGTCGACAGAAAGCTGGCGCGCACCCGGTACGCTATCGGTCCCAGCCGCAAATCGATGCTGGAAGGCTGAATCTGCTCTTCGGTAAAGCCATCGGGTGCATGGATATAGCCCGCGACAGTGGCTTCGCGGAGTTTTTGGGAAGGAAGGACGCCGGAAGCCGGCGCGCCGGTCAAATCCGTCGAATCGAGCTCAGGGAAAAGGCGAAGGTTGGCGCCGGGCATTAGCGCGTAGGCTTCATGACGTAGAGAAAGATCTTGTGAGGACGCCCGTCCACATTCACCACGTCCACTTTAGTTGCCTTCCATCCATGAATCTCGTAATCGTGGGACACCACCCGGGAGCCCGGCTTGAGAAGTTGCTCCATTTGGGGCTTCAAGCGCTCATTGGTGCTGGTCATCAGGTATAAAGTGACCACATTCGCGGGACTCAGATCGGTATGCAGCGCGTTGCCGTGAATGACCGTGATTCGGTCCGTCAATCCCAGGGACTGGATGCGCAGGCAGGTGCGATCGTAAATGTCGCGCGACAATTCGATCCCCACCGCCCGGCAATGATACGTCCGAACCGCACTGATCAGGATCCGGCCATCCCCGCAGCCCAGATCGTATACCACGTCAGTCGGCTTAACCGCGGCGAGCGCCAGCATCCGGTCGACTACCAGTTGTGGGGTTGGGAAATCAGGCGCCAACGTGTCTGGATTGGTGAACTTCTGCGCGGTAGCCGCACCAGGAAAGAGCAGCGCAATCGGAAACGTCACTAAGAAAACGAGATATTTCGCCCGCATGGATCTATTGTGAAGACGCGGCTATCTGCCGTCCCGGTTTCAATTTTACTATACGGGACATGATATCACTCCACGCGGTCCACAAATCTTTGGGCCGGCTGATGGTGTACTCGTACCCCTTCAGCTTTTTGACGGCATTGCCGATGGCGTCGCGCCACGGATTCCGCTGGGGCTCCAGATTGTAGTTCATGTAAAACACCGGATAATTGATGTTCTCCAGCGTCTTCAACGACTCGGCAGGTACCGATTCATCCAGCATGACCTTGGGACCTGCCAGGATTACGGCGTCCGGCTCGTCCTTCTGGAGTTCTTTTTCGAGCAGCGAAGCCAGGAAATCGGTCTCGCTGTTCTTGACCGCAAGTTTTTTAAAATCAACGCGTCCCGGGGCCAGCGACTGCACGGCATTGCCGAGGGCAGGGAAGTCAATCTGGTCGGCATTGTCCTGGCGGTACAGAACCCGCTGTTCGGTCATGTTAAAAGCGACGATGGAGAACTTGCAGATGCGGGGTTCCCGCGAGATGTTGCGTAGAATGGACACGAGCGCGCTGGTGTCGAGCGGCTTGAGCGTTGCGGAAGAGGCCCGCTGTGCCGCGAAATTCACCATTACTTTCACGTTCAACATGCCGTCGGCGCTCTCGCGGTGCACGGGAGGCTCTTCCTTGAACAGTTCGTTATCCGACGCCAAAATAGAATTGGCTGTGACCGACAACTCCCCTTGCTTATCTTTCGCGCTTACGGCACCGTCGATATCCCAACTCGACGAACACACTCGCTCGGCCCGGTCGCGCATCAGCCAGTCGACGTGATATTTTCCTTCCCCGGAATCGAAGTTCCCGGACAGATAAGCGTCGCCCTTGGCGTCTTCCTCAATCTTGGGGACTGTAAAATGTTGCGAAAAATAGGTAGGGTTGTCCTTATCGGCCTCCGGTGTGACGCGGAAGATGATCGTCAACAGGTCTTCGCCGCCAGACAGTTCCTTCAACGGCAGGGTGATCTCGTACCCGGCGTGGAAGCGCAGGTCGAAACCGAGAACCGGCTTAACTGACGTCACGTTGCATGGCAGGTCCTTTCGCGTTTCACCGGCTTCCAGCACGGCTTCGTCGGTGCTGAACGGGCGCAGGAAGCCGCCCGGACCGCTTCCCTGCATGATTTGTTGGGCGTGGAGGGGAAACGCAACAGGCAAAGACAGAACGATGGCTAGAGTTGAGTGATAGCTACGTGGCCGGACGAACTTTAGAGGCAACATCGACAGCATCGAAGCACCCAAGTCTCCAGATCTTCCATTTTCCACCGAGGACGGCGCGAAAACTCACTCGGTGATATGAGTTTCAGTATGCGCTAAGTAAAACCTGTCCGCAACAAGTTACGTGACAAAAGATCAAAGCAGGGCGATTGAGCGGATGGGGCCGGCGATCCAGGGGGCGTGCCCAGCGTGCCCCAAGAGCGAGATCGCCCGCCCTACCTCGCTTCTCCCGGTAACATATAGAGTGGTGCGTACACCAGTCAGACAAAACGAGAAGCGGCGGGCCGGGTCACCAATTCTCTACTGCGTCCTGCTGGTCGTCTCCCTTCTATCCGGCATTTACGTCCAACAATCGACGCCTGGTCGCCAGTTCGACGACAACGTCTACGATTTCTTCTTTCGCCATTACCAGCCCAAGCCGTGGACCACGACGTCAATCCTCCTCACCATCGACTCGACGACCCTGGACCAATACGGCACCACCGGCACTCGCAAAGCTCTGGCCGCCGGACTCGACTTGATACACGACGCCCACCCACTCGCCGTCGCGGTCGACATCATCCTGGCCGGACCCAGTGAAGACGACGGCCCGCTCGAAACCGCCTTCGCCGTCACGCACAACCTGGTGCTTCCGTGTCAACTGAACGGGGAAAAGTGGGAAGATCCCATACCGCGCTTCAAACGCTACGCCGCCGCTGTAGGACAGGTGCATATCGAGCCGGTGGGCGACGCGGTCAGCCGCTACGTGGAACTGTACAAGGTTGTCGGAGACAACCGCGCCCACGATGACCGCCGCTGGAGCCTGGCGCTCGAAGCCTATCGAGTCAGCCGGGCCGCGGAGATCATCGAGTCCCCGAAAGAATTGCAAGTCGGGGACGTCATCATTCCAGCCACCAAGGATTCCGGCTACCGGATGCGCATCCGCTACGTCCCCGCGTCCATGAACCCGATCCCTCGCGTCTCTATCGCCGAACTCGCCGCCGACCCGGGGAAAGCCCGCCTGTTTGCCGGTAAAGTCGTCTTCGCCGGCGTGAGCGACCAGACCGCCGCACGCGACCGCTGGATGACCCCGCTCTCCGACGGCACCCCCATGGCCGGGATCGAGATGAACGCGAACGTCTATGAAACCATAGCCAATCGCCTCTTCCTCACCGACGCGCCGGAGGAAATGTTGCTTTTGGCCGCCCTGCTCATGGTCGCGGCAGCCGGCTTAATCTGGCACTTCACCGGCGGCATCACTGCACCGATCCTTTCCGTAGCCTTGCTGGCGCTCGCGCATCTGTTTCCCTACTGGCTCTTTACTCGCGGCACCGTATTCCCATACGTGCCGGCCGTCCTGCCCGCATGGTTCGCCATCACTGCGGCTGCGAGCTGGCAATATTTTTATGTTCGCCGGCGCCTGGGAACGACCGAAGCCGAAAAGACACGGTATCAGCAGGCTATCCACTTTGTCACTCACGAAATGCGCACACCGCTGACTGCCATCCAGGGATCCAGCGAATTGATCAACCGGTATCCCGCGATGCCCGAAGCCAAGCGCAAACAAATCAACGACCTGATCGTCTCGGAATCTCACCGGCTTGGCCGCATGATCGAAGTGTTCCTCAACGTGGAGCGGCTTTCCGCCGGCGACATGCAGCTCAAACACGACGAGTTCCGGCTGCTCGACCTGGTGGATAGCTGTGTGGGGCGGGCCCGCCCACTCGCGGAGCGGAAGCAGATCACCGTATCGGTGGAGGCCCTGCCCTATGAGGACATCTGCGGAGATCGCGAGCTCATGGAGTACGCGTTCTATAATTTATTGACGAACGCAATTAAATATTCGCCGTCCGAAACCCGGGTCCGGGTATTCGGCGCCCGGGAAAATGGCCGGCTCCGAATTTCGGTCGAAGACCAGGGAATCGGCATGGATCAGAAGGAAGTGCGCCGTGTTTTCGAAAAGTTCTATCGCACCCGCCGCGCTGAGCAGTCGGGAGAAGCCGGAACCGGTATCGGTCTCTCAATCGTCGAACAGATTGTGACACAACATGGAGGCTCGATCGACGTAGTCAGTTCACCCGGTAAAGGCTCCTGTTTTACCCTGGTGCTGCCGGCGAGTAAAGTCCACGCCGGTCGAAGTGTCGAGTCGAAGCCATGACGAAACCAAATCTGCTGGTGGTGGAAGACGATTACGGCGTCCGCACGACGCTGGTGAACATGCTCGAACTGGAAGGCTACCAGGTGGAAGCCGTAGCCTCCACGGCCGATGCCATGTCCCGCCTGCGCGCCAATTCCTATCCAATCGTTATTTCGGATATCTATATTGACGATCGCACCGGCCTGGACGTCCTCGAATCAGCTAAGCGCAACAACCCTGCCTGCTCAGTCATTCTGATGACTGCGCGCGGCAGTATGGAAACCGTCATGGCGGCAACCCGCGGCGGCGCCTTCGACTACATTGCCAAGCCTTTCGACTTCGACCGCATTCTTGAAACTATCCACCGCGCCGAAACCTTGAACGAACCCGGCGACGACGAAGTGGCTCAGGAAGAGCTGCCTGTAACACAAATGATTGGCAGCTCGCCCGCCATGATCGAAGTCTATAAAGACGCGTCGAAAGTCGCTCCGACCGACGCCACCGTACTGATTGAGGGTGAAACCGGTACCGGAAAGGAGCTGGTGGCGCGTTTGATACACAGCTTCAGCGCGCGGGCCAACCATCCCTTTGTGCCTGTGGATTGTGCCGCCATTCCTCCGACCCTGCTGGAGAGCGAACTGTTCGGCGTCATGCGCGGCGCATTCACCGGGGCCGATCGTGACCGGACCGGGGTCTTCGAATCCGCCCATCGAGGTACGGTCTTCCTGGATGAGATCGGAGAGTTGGACGCGGCGTTCCAGGTCAAGCTGCTGCGTTTTCTTCAGGAGCGCACCATCCGCCCGGTCGGCGCGCCGCGCGAGAAACCGGTAGATGTACGCATCGTGGCCGCGACCAATCGCGACCTGCAGAAGATGGTCGAGGCGCAGAAATTTCGCGAAGACCTGTGGTACCGCCTCAACGTGGTCCGGTTGATCCTGCCGCCACTACGCGAGCGACGCAACGACATCCCGCTGCTCGCCCGCTTTTTCGTCAACCTCTACAACCAGCGCTATAACCACGACACCAAGATGACCGACTCCGGAATGAAGACGCTGCAGGAGCAGACCTGGCCGGGCAACGTCCGCCAACTGCAGCACCTGCTGGAACGGCTGGTCATTCTGGCGCCGCGCATCGACAGCGAAGCGGTGCACGATGCCATTCATGCCTCCGAGGCGCCCGAGGCCAACCCGGAATCGCTGGCGGAAACCGAAGCTGAACAGATTCGCCGGGTCCTCGCTGCTACCGGCGGTAATAAGAGCCGGGCAGCCCAGATTCTGGGAATCGAGCGCAAGACGCTTTATCGCAAGTTAGAAAGAATGTAGCCGATCCTGGCGGCTGCTGCGCTGCGGCAGACCACAAAAAACGATGGTCTGCCCCACGGACCTCGTTGGGGGAGCACGCTAGAATCGAGCGAGTATGAAGAACCAGTTCTGCTTCATCGCTCTCGCGGCTGCATCGGCCTCTTTCGCTTTTCAGACCGCTAAAGACCCGCAAGCGGCCCGCTGGAAACAGGAAGCCGATAACGTCACCATCATCCGGGACGATTGGGGTATCGCGCACATCTTCGGAAAGACCGACGCCGACACCGTCTTTGGCACCGAATACGCCCAGGCCGAGGACGACTTTAATCGCGTCGAGACCAACTACATCAATGCGATCGGGCGCCTCGCGGAAGCTGAAGGCGAATCTAAGATTTATAAGGACCTCAGGATGAAGCTCTTCATCGACCCCGAAGCGATGAAGAAACAATACGCCGGGAGTCCGCCATGGCTGAAGACGCTGATGAACGCCTTCGCCGACGGGCTGAACTACTATCTCGCCAGGCACAAGGACGTGAAACCGCGAGTGATCCAACATTTCGAGCCTTGGATGGCCCTCAGTTTCACCGAAGGCAGCATCGGCGGCGATATCGAGAAAGTAAATCTCACTCAACTGGAAGCGTTCTACGGCGAGTCACCCGTGGCCCGGGCGCAGCTTGAAAGCACCGAACCCGAACCCACCGGCTCCAACGGCATGGCGATCGCGCCGTCCAACACCCGCGCACACCACGCGCTCTTGCTGATCAATCCCCACACCTCTTTCTTCTTCCGCTCCGAGTTGCAGATGGTCAGCGAAGAGGGATTGAACGCCTATGGAGCCGTGACATGGGGTCAATTCTTCATCTACCAGGGGTTCAACGAGCGCGCCGGCTGGATGCACACGACGAGCGGAGTCGACGCCATCGATGAGTATCTCGAAACCGTAACGAAGAAAGGAACCGGCTTCTATTACAAGTACGGCAGGGAAGAGCGCCCGCTGGTTACGAAAGAGATCGTCGTCCCCTACCTGACGGCCCACGGGATGGCGCAAAAGAAATTCACCGTTTACTACAGCCACCACGGGCCCATCATCCGGGAGGCGAACGGCAAGTGGGTGAGCTTCCGGATCATGCAGGAGCCTGTTAAGGCGCTTACGCAATCCTACACGCGAACCAAGGCAAGAGACTATAAGTCCTATCGCCAGACCATGGAGCTTAAGGCGAACTCATCGAACAACACCATCTTCGCCGATGCCGACGGCGACATCGCCTATTTCCACGGTAACTTCATTCCCCGGCGCGATACCAGGTTCGATTGGACCAAGCCGGTCGACGGCAGTACTCCCGACACGGAATGGAAGGGACTTCTTTCCGTCGACGAGACGCCGCACCTGCTCAATCCCAAGAGTGGCTGGCTCTACAACTCCAACAACTGGCCCTGGTCCGCAGCCGGGCCGGACAGTCCGAAAAAGGCAGACTATCCGGCGTATGTGGAAAACGGAGGCGAAACGGCACGCGGGCTCCACGCAATCCGGGTCCTCGAGAACCGCAAAGACTTCACGGTCGACTCGCTCATCGCTGCCGCTTACGACAGCTACCTGACCTGGTTTGAGAAGCCGCTTCCTGCTCTCATCCGTGCTTGGGACGAAGCTCCGGCCGCCAGTCCCCTGAAAGCGAAACTATCGGAGCAGATCGCTGTCCTGCGCCGGTGGGATCTCCGGTGGGGCGTCAACTCCATTCCGACGTCTCTCGCAGTCTACTGGGGCGAAGAACTTCTGAAGCTTAAACCACAGGAACAGGCTCTACCAGCGCTGGCTCTCGAATCACTGTCAGGGGCATCCGACAAACTCACCGCGGAATTTGGAACCTGGAGGATTCCATGGGGCGAAATCAACCGGTTTCAGCGCCTCACCGGCGACATCGTGCAGCCCTTCAGTGATGCCGGACCCAGTATTCCCGTGGGCTTTACTTACTCCAAATGGGGCTCCCTGGCGTCGTTCGCAGCGCACGCGTATCCGGGGACGAAAAAATGGTATGGCACCAGCGGCAACAGCTTCGTCGCCGTAGTGGAGTTCGGCGATCAAGTGCGGGCAAAGGCGGTAACGGCGGGAGGCGAAAGCGGCCATCCGTCGTCCCGCCATTTCAACGACCAAGCTCATCGCTATAGCACCGGGGACCTGCGCGAAGTCTATTTCTATCGTTCGCAACTCAAAGGTCACACCGAGCGGGAATACCATCCCGGAAACTGATCGGAAGATTGGGAAGTTTTGTTCTGACCCTACGCGGCTTGCGGGAAATTAATACAAGATTGCGGGATGGATTCATAGCCGTTTGCGTTAGATTTCTCGTGGTCCCCGGATTGCTACATCGACAGAAATCTTGATTTTTGTATTGTGAGGATGAATACAGCCAATCCGTTCGCCGGTTGCACCATGGACATTCCGAAACAGACGGACGCGCCTGTAGATCTCCGATTCTTCTCGGGCGCAGGAGAATTGGGAGAGCTGATGCGTTCGCTCGATTGGTCGCGAACGCCTCTCGGTCCGGCGGCACATTGGCCCCAGAGTCTCCGGACGGTGGTGAATATTCTGCTCACCTCGCGCTACCAGATGTGGATGGCGTGGGGCAATGAACTCACTTTTTTTTACAACGATGCGTACCGGCCTACGCTCGGAATCAAGCATCCCCTGGCGCTCGGCAAGCCGGCCAGCGAAGTATGGGCTGAGATCTGGCGTGATATCGGCCCCCGCATCGAGAAAGTCATCACGACCGGGCAGGCTACCTATGACGAGGGTCTCCTGCTTTTCCTCGAACGCAGCGGCTTTCCCGAGGAGACCTATCATACGTTTTCCTACAGTCCCCTGGCAGACGACACCGGGCAAATTGCCGGCATGCTCTGCGTAGTGACCGAGGAGACCGAGCGCGTAATCGGCGATCGACGGATGGCCCTCTTGCGGGAACTCGCTTCCGATCTGGCCTCGTCGAACACTGAAAGCGAGGTAATCGGCGCGGTTCAACGCCGGGTCGCAGCTTATGGGCGGGACTTGCCCTTCACCTTGACTTACCTGTTCGATAACGATGGCAGCGGGAACGCCCGGCTCGCCTGCTCGACCGGCATCATGACCGGTCATGCCGTCGAGGTAGCGGCGCCGGCCGTCATCGCGCCCCGATCGGGCGGCATCTGGCCGGCTGATGAGATGATTCGCGGCGCGGCGCCCCTGCTCGTCACCGATCTTCCAGAGCGGATTACGTTGCCGCTTCCCACCGGGGCCTGGGACCGGGAGCCCACGCAGGCGGCGATTGTGCCGATCAAGCAGCAGGGACAGGAGAGGCCGGCTGGATTCATGGTCGCGGCGATCAATCCATATCGCCGTTACGATGACGCCTATGCAGGATTTATTGCCCTGCTCGCGGTCCAATTGGCATCGGCCCTCGCCAACGCACGAGCTTACGAAGAGGAACGCAGGCGCGCCGAGGCGCTGGCCGAAATCGACCGGGCGAAGACCGCATTCTTTTCGAATGTCAGCCACGAGTTTCGCACTCCGCTCACCCTCATGCTGGGACCGCTCGAAGACGTCCTCGCCAAGCCCGCAGATAGCCCGCTGATGGATAGCCGCGAGCTTTTGTCCGTGGTCCAAAGGAACGGGCTCCGGCTGCAGCGGATGGTCAACACGCTGCTCGACTTCTCCCGAATTGAAGCGGGGCGCGTCCAGGCCAGCTATCAATCCACCGACCTCGCGGTGTTCACAGCGGAACTGGCTTCGAACTTCCGTTCCGCCATGGAGCGCGCAGGACTTCGCTTTTCCGTCGAGTGCCCCAAACTCTCGCAACCCGTCTATGTGGATCGCGAAATGTGGGAAAAGGTGGTGCTGAACCTGCTGTCGAACGCGTTCAAATACACGCTCGACGGTTCGGTCACGGTGAAGCTTACGGAACGTAGCGGATTCGTGGATCTCCTGGTATCGGACACGGGTGTGGGCATCCCCGAAGGGGAACTGCCACACCTGTTCGAGCGCTTCCATCGCGCGGAGGCGACCCGCGGCAGGACCAACGAAGGTACCGGCATCGGTCTGGCTCTGGTGCTGGAACTGGTTAGGCTTCACGGCGGTTCGGTCGCGGTTTCGAGCCAGGTAGGCGACGGCAGCACCTTTACTGTTTCGCTCCCGCTCGGGACCGCGCATTTGCCGGGGGATAAGGTGGAGGCGGCGAATTCGCAGGCCTCCACCGCGTCACATGCGGGTACCTATGTCGAGGAAGCGCTGCGCTGGCTCCCGGGCAACGAGGATCCGCCGGAGACGGAGCCCGATACGGGAGTAGAACCGCATCGCGGATCTCTGGTCCGGAGCCGGGTTCTGCTGGCCGACGACAACGCCGATATGCGCGAGTACGTGCGCCGGCTGCTGGAGTCGCGCTACGAGGTTACGGTCGTGTCAAACGGCGACGAGGCGGCTAAGGCCGCACTCGCGACACCACCCGACCTCGTGTTGACGGATGTCATGATGCCGGTTCTCGACGGCTTCGGGCTGCTGAAAGTTCTGCGCGCGAACGAGCGAACCAAGACGCTTCCCATCATTTTGCTATCGGCGCGTGCCGGAGAGGAATCCCGCGTCGAAGGTCTGGATGCCGGAGCCGATGACTACCTGGTAAAGCCGTTTGCCGCGCGAGAGCTTTTGGCGCGCGTGGAGGCGCATCTTTCCTTGTCCCGATTACGCCGGCAAGCCGACCAGGCGCGGCGATTGAGTGAAGCGCGTCTGGGCCTCGCCCTGGAAGCCGCAGATATGGTGGCCTGGGAGTGGGACCCGGTGAAGGATGTCATCACGGCAGGCGATTTCACTCGGGTGGTTGGCGTTGCGCTGCAGAGTGCCGAGCAGGGTATTGCTTTGATCCATCCGGAAGATCAAGCCATGCAAAGGGCCAAGATCGAGCGGGTGGTACGCGAAGGCGGTTCCTGGTTTTCGGAGTTTCGTCTCTACCGTGCCGATACAGGCGCCATGGCGTGGCTGGAGGAGCGCGCCACGGGGATTGCGGACGAGACGGGCCGCGTAACCCGCGTCATCGGTGTGTTGTCGGATATCACCAGCCGGAAAGCCGCAGAAGAAGAACTGCGCCGCAGGAATGAGGAACTCGAACGGGCGAACAGTGAACTCGAGGAGTTCACTTACGCCGCCAGTCACGATCTACAGGAACCGCTGCGTACCGTAAATGTTTACACTCAGTTGCTTCTGGAGCGTGTGGGCTTGCGGGATGACGAACAGGCAAATGAGTTTGCGGGGTTCGTTCACGAGGGAGCTCACCGGATGGAGGGTCTGATTCGCGACCTTCTGGCCTATGCGCGTGTGGTCCATCGCGAACAGGAGGCCGCAGGCCGGGCGGATCTGAATCGATCGTTCGAAGAGACTCTCAGCACGATCGGCGGATTGGTCCGGGAGACGGGCGCTGTGATTACACGGGACGAGTTACCGGTCGTGCAGGGTAACGAGCGGCAGCTCTCGCAGGTCTTTCAGAACCTGCTGTCCAACTGTCTCAAATATCGACGGGAGGATTCGCCTCCCCGGGTGCACATTGGAGCGCAGCGGGCAAATGGCGAGTGGCTCATCAGCGTTGCGGACAATGGAATCGGCTTCGAACCGAAATATGCAGAACGCATTTTCGGGCTGTTCAAACGCCTTCATACGGACGACTATCCAGGCACCGGTCTGGGGCTCGCCATTTGCCGCCGAATCGTGGAACGCTATGGCGGCAGAATCTGGGCGGTTAGTGAAGGGGAAGGCTGCGGTACAACGGTTTGGTTCACCCTGCAGGCGGCAAAGAAACAGAATGAGTAAGAGCAGTGAGTAACAGGTATTCTATTGTTCTGGCCGAGGACAGCCGGGCGGACATTTTTCTGGTGCGCCAGGCGCTCGCTCAGTGCGGGTTGGAGCATGAACTCCTGGTAATCGACGATACCAGCGGTGCCATGTCCCTGCTGAATCGAATTGGCCAGGATTTGCCGCGTCCCGACGTGGTGCTGATAGATCTCAACTTGCCCAGGGTTGACGGCGCCGAACTGATCCGGCTGTTCAGGGAACATCCCGAGTGCAAGTCGGTCCCGGTGATTGTCGTCACCTCCTCGGATTCGCCCAAGGATCGTGCCCGGACAGCAGAGCTGGGCATCAGTGAGTACTTTCGCAAGCCTTCGGATTTGACCGAGTTCATGCGGTTAGGCAGCGTAGTGCGAGCGGTGCTCGAAAAGCGTGCGCACCACGGCGCCGACTGAAGGACACCTGAGAATCTTTCCGGCGCGCGAAGATTTTTGGGCGGCGGCATACTTTCCGGGCCCATGTGGCTGCTCTGTGGGGCGGCCAATCTTGGCCGCAGCCGCTTTTCAGGCGGCTCTTTCCGCCTAAAAATGAATCCTTGCAACAGCCGAACGCGGCCCTCCAGAAACAGCGTCGTTCGGAGGCTGCTCTGCAGCCGCAGACTACAAACGACGATGGTGTGCCCCACGGAAGTGTTACCGGGCTAAGAACCATCCTTTCGAGGTCGCATCGGTCTTCATGAACGCCAACAATCGCGCCGCCACCTTTGCCTGTCCTGACGCAGCAGGATGCGTGCCGTCCTGATCCGAGTAATCTTCTCTTACATAACTGAGACCTGATTTGTTTGGCTTGACTCCATCGGCCCATAAATAAGGACCCCATGCCACCCACGGCGCGCGCACCGGACCTTTCGACGCGTCATAGTTCATCTCCGGCTTACCCGCGAGCTGATCCTCGATCACCCACTTCACGGCGAAGCCATTCTCGTAAGCGTACGGCTCGGGATTGAGCGGGCTGGTCGCATATCCTGCATAAGTCCGGCTGGACAGATAAGTTACCTTGAGATTCGGGAACTTATCGCGCATGTTATGCAAAGTGTCGATGATGTTACGCTGCAGCTCTTTCATCTCCGCCGGAAATCCGGCCCGCGGACCCGGATTCGCCTGTAACATCCACGCCGCTTGCACCTGCGCCGCCGTAACTCCGGAAGCCTTCAAACGTTCGGCGACGACGTCCCAGAACGGCGCTCCCGGCTTGGAAGTAATCCAGCCGACCTGGCTGCCCTGCGCTCCGTCCACCAGCACTAATTTGGAATTCAGATCATGCTGCTCCGCCGCGAGTTTCATGAAGGCCCGGTACTTCATGGTAGTGTTCGACATTCCCACCGAGATCATGACGATCTTACCGTCGTTCGAAGGCTGCCCTTCCGCATCGAGCGGAATAATTGTTCGTGCAATCGCGAGGCCCGCCCTCAGGTGACCCGGAGGAGGTTTGTTGACGCCGCCTGGATACAGACCCCCTTCCTCTCCCTGATACCTTCCATTCCCCAGATCCGGCAGCGGAATCAGGCCTGTGGACTCCCTCGCGGGATGCGCGGCAATCCATTCCTGGCGATTGACCCTGCCGTTCTCCTGCAGGTGGGCCCGCTCTTCCGGAGTGAGGAACGAAATGGTCTGCTGTCTGAACTCCTCCTGCTTCTTCTTCGCCTCAGGAGACATCTGCTGCTGTTGCGAAAGCGCCAGACCGCCTACCAACGCCGCAATCAGAGCGACCGCGTAGGTAAACTTCATCGACTTGAATTCCTTTCAGTTTTTCGTAAATTTGCCGGGCCGTTCAATCCGCTCCATAAAGCGTCAGCCTCGCCGGGACCGTACTCTTTGACATACCTCGAGTCCTTCAGCCGGCCTTCCATAAGCGCGAGTTGGAGTTTGGACCAGTGGGCGAGACCGGGCAAGGCTACGAATCCACCTCGCGCGAGTCCCGGCCGGACTCCACTAAACGCCATGGCAAAGATCTTATCGCGAATGCTGCGACACGCCACCCGACCACAATTTTCTGACAACATCCCAACGATTATTGAGCGGTTAGTTTCAGCCAGGAATCCGCTCCACCCTTTAACGGGCGGACGCGCGTGATTCCATGACTCCTTAAGATCAGCGCCGCACGGGCGCTCGAGGCTTCGTTGGGTCAACTGCAAACCAGGATCAAATCGCGATCCCTGGGAATCTCCGCTTGTCGAGTGGCCAACTCATCCACCGAAATAATCACCGCACCTGGGATCGAACTCGGATCGTCGCCGGCGGTCGACCGCACATCGACAATCAGCACATCCTCGCCCGCTCGTAGTTTGTCGCGCAGTTCCTCCGCTGTAATGCGGGCAACCGCGAGTGAATTGAGGAACCGCTGCCTCTGAGTATATTTCCAACAGATCCAGACGGCGAGCAATCCTGAGACGACCGTGATCAATCCCGAGCCCATACGCAAGGCGTAACCCGCAACGATTTCGAGTTGGTCGCTGAAGATATATCCTACAGACGTATACGCGGCAAGCCAGGTCAGAGCGCCCAGGCTGTCGAACAGCAGGAAGCGTCCCCGACTGGCTCCGGAGCGTCCCGCCATCGGCGAGGCGACGGCGTTCAAGCCGGGAATGAACTTGGCCACCAGCAGCGAACGCATGCCGTATTTCGCGAACACGTTCTCCGTCTGGCGGACGCACGAATCGGGCTCCAGGGAGATCCGGCAAATAAATCGCAGGATCTTCGTCCCGCGGCGCTTGCCCAGTTGAAACCACACATTGTCGGCGATCAGACACGCCGTGAGCCCGTAGAGCAGGATCAGCCGCCAATCCATGATGCCGGTGCGCGCGAGCGCGCCGCACGCCAGCAGCAACGGAATCGAGGGCAACGGCAACGCCGCCTGCTCGGCGAGAAGCCAGAAGAACAGCAATAGATAACCGTGCCGAACCAGAAACTCCAGGGTCTGCTTCATTGATCCTCAGGATACCTTGAGATGGCCATTCCTCTTCAACACCAGGACCCTTCCGGGAATGCCCCGGCGATCCAACTTGATATGCTGGTGAGTTCATTTGCGACGGCGACCGGGGGGGCGCTCGCGGAAGCCATTCCACAATTCAGGTGGGCAAAAGTTCCGATCCACCCCAGGACATCAATGAGATGGTCTACAACCCGCGCTTCGGCATGTTTCTGAGCAAATGGATAAGCTGGGAAGAAGCGTTGCGGAAAATAAAGTTCATGCGTTATCTGATTCCCTTTCTCCTGGCTGCCCCTTTCCTCTCCAACGCACAGACGCGACCTCCTATCACCGGCATCGCCACGTTCGCGGTCAAAGTGGGCGACATGACGGAGGCCCGCAAGTTCTATACGGGGATGCTTGGCTACGACGAGATCTTCGTTTCCAAAGCCACGGGCGGCACCGTATTCAAAGTCAACGACCACCAGTACGTCGAGCTGACCACGGGGCTGAAGGGAGATGAAGACCGGCTCTCCTTCATTGGTCTCGAAACCTCCGACGCCCGCAAGATGGCCGTCTACCTGGCGAGCAAAGGAATTGACGCCCCGGCCACGTTGTCGCCCGATGCCGACGGAAACCTCAGCTTCACGGTCAAGGATCCCTTGGGTCACCCTGTGCGATTCGTGCAATACCTTCCGCGGTCCCGGCACAGCCGTCTGTTCGGACAACACCTTTCTCCCCGGCGCACGTCCGAGCACATCCTGCACGTCGGCGTCCACGTCCTCGACCGCGCTGCTGCCGACCGGTTCTACGTCGACATTCTCAACTGCCGGCTCCTGTGGGAAGGCGGACCCGCCACTAACCCGCACGCCTGGATCTCCGTCATGCTGCCGGAAGGCACGGACTGGATCGAGTATATGACCAGCCCGGCCAACCCGAATGTCCGCCAGTTGGGCGTCAATCATCATATGGCGCTCGCCGTTGCAGACATCCAAGCCCCTTACCAGACCATCACCGAGCGCGGTTATAAGGGACAAAAGCCGAATCTTGCGCGGGATGGACGCTGGCTGCTGAATACTTACGATCCGTACTTCACCCGCACCGAATTCATGGTTCGCAAGCCCGTGATCGCGCCGTGCTGCAGCCCGCTCCACGACCCCACTATCCAAAGCAGCGCGCGCACGGCCGATCTCTATTTCATCGATGTTGAACTGGGTAATGCGGTACTCGTCGTGACCCCCAACGGCAAGTCGATTCTGCTCGATTCCGGACCCGAGGCTTATGCTTCGCGCGTGCTGACCGTACTCCAGGAGGCCGGCATCAAACAAATCGATTACGCGCTCGTCTCGCATTTCCATTGGGAGCATTATGGGGCTCTACCCAAGATCGCGCAGGAGATTCCCATCGTTACATATGTCGATCACGCGCCCGGCGCCGACGACGACGGAATCTTCGCAAGCGCCCGCGAATACCCGGGCGATCCGGTGGTGCCGAATTTCGACGCCTATTTCATGGAGCGAAGAAAAGCCAGGCATATGTTGCCCATGCCCGGCGACAAGATTTCGCTCGACGGTGTCGATCTCAACGTGGTCACCTCGACTGGCCATGCCCTCATCAAGCCGCTCGACGGCGCGGGCGCCGGGAACGCTATCTGTGCCGCCACGGCGCGCCGCCGTGACGACCTGTCAGAGGACGCGCAATCGGTCGGAGTGGTGATGAATTTCGGCAAGTTCCGCTTCGCCGATCTCGGCGACCTGACGTGGAACGTTTCGCACAGCCTGTTTTGTCCGAGCAATCAAATCGGACCAGTTGATCTTTATCTGATCTCGCGCCACGCGATGAGCGATAGCGATACGGCTCGCTCCTGTTGCTCCCAGGCAGAAGTCTACGCGTTGAAGCCGCGCGTCGCGATCCTGAGTTCCGGCTATGTCCTGCCGGAGGGCGCTTCGGAATTGCAGACGGTGCGGCACTCGCCCGGCCTCGAAGACCTTTGGGAACTCAACTTCCAGACGCAAGGCGGCAAAGAGAATAATCCGGCCGAACCCTACGTCGTCAACAACGATCCTGCAAACTGCCCAGCCAGGTGGATCAAGGTGTCGGCCGGGGAAGACGGCGCTTTTACCGTGACCAATGTCGGCAACGGCTTCAGCAAGCGTTATGGGCCGCGCTAACGTGCCGCTCCCCGAGGAGGTGAGAAAAAATCGGCCGCAAGCGGCCGAGGCAGGCGAAACCGCCTGCCCCACCGTTGGCTACACAGGACTTGCAGTGGTGGCGCAGGCGCTTTCGCCTGCGGCCTTTGATTTTTTCTCAGCTTCTGAAGGTCGTGGCTCAGAACGGCGCGGCTCAGGCACGAAGACGAAACATGCAGACTATTGACGCGGCGGATCTGGCGCAACTCGACGCGGCTCTCGAAAGCGTCCCCAACAGCCCGGCAGTCTTCGTCTTGTTCGTTCGCGAGGGGGCGCCCTATCTGGCTCGCACCGGTTTGTTGCGTCGCCGCCTGCTCCGCCTTCTGCGTGAACGGGATAAACCGTCGCGTCTGCTCAACCTTCGCCAGACGGTCGTCCGCATTGAATTCTGGCTTACCGGTTCGCGCCTCGAATCCAGCATGCGGATGTACGAATTGGCGCGGCAACATTTCCCCGGCGAGTACCTCGACTACCTGCATCTGCGGCTGCCGCCTTACCTCAAAATCCTGACGAGTAATCAGTTTCCGCGCTGCCAGGTCACCACGCACCTCGGCCGCTCGACCTCTCTTTATTACGGGCCATTCCGCAACCGCGCCTCAGCCGAGTACTTCGAGTCCGAATTCCTCGACCTCTTTCAACTACGCCGCTGCCAGGAGGATCTCGCGCCATCCCCCGAACATCCCGGATGCATTTATGGCGAAATGGGCAAGTGTCTGCGGCCATGCCAGGAAGGCGTCAGCCGCGAAGAGTATGCGGGCGAGGTCGAGCGCGTGTCGCAGTTCCTGCGCACTGGCGGCGCATCGCTGCTCGATAGCGTCCTCGCGTCGCGCGACCAACTCAGCGCCGCCATGGAATTCGAACAAGCCGCGCGGCAGCACAAGCGCGCCGCCCAGATTGAAGAGATGATGCGCGTCCGCGACCCGATGGCGCGCTACGTTGACCAGCTTCATGCCATCGTGGTGGCGCCGTCCTGTGAGCCTCACACGGCGGATATCGCCTTCGTCCGCGCTGGATACTGGTACGGTCTCTCTCCCTTGACTTTCGAAATCGGCGAGGGCAAGCCGGTGCCGCTCGACCGCCGTCTGCGGGAGAGAATCGAAGCCCAATCGTGGACTCAGACTGCTGCGCGGGAACGTCAGGAACGCCTGGCCATTCTGGCGCGATGGTTCTATTCCGGCTGGTGCGACGGCGAGCTCCTGCTGTTCGACGACTGGAACCTGGTTCCGTTTCGAAAAGTAGTGAACGCCATCTCGCGCACGGTCCGCGGATAGCTGTCGCTAAGGCCTTTAGGGCCGTACTGTCCTCTTTACGGTACAATGTAATCCTTGCATAACATACTCCAGGAGGACTTTCGTTTATGCGATCCCGTCTGATATTGTTTTTTTTCTTTGCGGCATCCGCCTGCGCGCAGGTAGCCGCCATTCTTTCAGGAACAATCACTGACCCATCCGGAGCGGTAGTTTCCGCCGCAAACGTGACGGCTAAGAACGTGGATACCGGGGCGATCCGTAGCACGGTAACCGATGCCCAGGGCCACTATCAATTCTTCGCTTTGCCGGTTGGGCAGTATGAGATTCACGGCTTGAAAACCGGGTTCACGGAACAAGTTCGCACAGGTGTTCATCTGGTTGTAGGCCAGAGTGCCGTCGTGGATATGAATCTGCAGGTCGGCGAGTCGACCCAGCAGGTCACGGTGAACGGCGATGCGCCGTTAGTGGGCGTAACCACCGCGGATATAGCAGGACTGGTGGGTGAACATCAGATCAAGAATCTTCCACTCAACGGGCGTAGCTACGACGAACTCCTCACTCTGAATCCCGGAGTGGTCAATTTCACGTGGGAGAAGACCGGCGGCATCGGTGTGTCCAATTCGACGGTGGGGAATAATTTTGCCGTGGAGGGAAATCGCCCTCAGCAGAACCTTTTCCTGTTGAACGGCGTGGAATTCACGGGCGCGGCGGAGAACAACATGCAACCCGGCGGTACCAGCCAGCAGTTGCTGGGTGTTGACGCAGTGCGGGAATTTAACGTACTGATCGATTCTTATGCTGCGGAGTATGGCAAACGTCCTGGCGCCCAGGTTCTGATTGTCACGCAGTCCGGCGCGAACCAGGTACACGGGTCGCTGTACGAATATCTGAGGAACAATGCCTTCGATGCCCGCAACTTCTTCGACGGCACTTCCGTTCCCGGCTTTGAGCGCAACCAGTTCGGAGGCGCCGTGGGCGCACCCATCAAGAAGAATAAAACCTTCGTGTTCGCCAATTTTGAAGGCCTGCTCCAACACCTGCATCAGACCGGCGTGGATCTGGTGCCCGACAATAACGCCCGCATTGGTTATTTGCCTTGTAATCTGGTCAGCCCGGTGCCGAGTCCCTGCCCGTCCACGGGACTCGCGTTCGTGGGAGTTTCGCCACTGATCAACCTGTGGCCCGCGCCGAGTCCCGGTGCAGCCGACTTCGGAGGGATCGCGGAAGCCTTCAACAATCCGCTGCAAACCATTCGGGACGACTTCGGGACGTTTCGGCTGGATCACATTTTCTCCGCCAAGGATACGCTGAACGCGGTGTACACCATCGACGACAGTTCTGACTTCACGCCGACCAGCACCAACCTGTACAGCACGGATGTGGAAACCTTACGGGAACAGGTGGCGAGCATCGAGGAGACTCACGTTTTCTCCCCTACTTTGCTCAATACGGCGCGCGTCGGCTTTTCCCGGGCCGCTTATTACTTCACCGGCGAGCCCACTCCGGGCACTCCCGCAGCCAGCCTGCCTGGTTTCCTGACGGGGTTGCCGATTGGCGCAGCCGTGGTTGGCGGCAGCGCGGCGTCGAATCCGACCGCCCAGTTGAGCCTGGCCGGAAGTAACAACGGAAGCAATCTCAGTATCGCCCGCAATCTGTTCACCTATGAGGATCGTGTCTCGGTCACGGTGGGCCGGAACCAGTTCAGCTTCGGAGCCTGGTTCCAACGGCTGCGGTCGAACGAGAATCTGGCGCTCAGTCAATACGGACAGGCGACATTCACGAGTCTGCAGACTTTCCTGCAGGGCACGGTCGCCACTCTTCTCTACGATCCGGCGCCGACACCGCTAGGCTGGCGGTCATGGTTCGGGGCGTTTTACGCCGAGGACGTGTTGCGAATCAGTCCAAAGCTGGCGTTGTCGTTCGGTTTTCGGGACGAATATACGACCGGGTGGAACGAGGTCTTTGGGCGCGCGTCCACCTATACTTTCACGAATAGCATCATCAACACGCAACCGAACATCGGCACCTCGGCATTCACTCAGAACAATGCGAAGTTCTTGCCCCGGCCGCGAGTTGGCCTGGCGTGGAGTCCTTTCAACTACAAGCACACGACCGTGATCCGCGCGGGGTTCGGCATGTACAACGACTTGCAGGACGCGCTGGGCTACCGCACCGACCAGAATGCACCGTTTAATCCAACCTACAGCCTTCCGACGGTCCCGGTCTCTTCCCTCCCGGTCTCCCCGACTGCCCCGGTTCCAGCTACCGCAAAGCTTGTTCCCGGCGGTGTTCAGCCGGATTTGAAAACGCCGACACTGGTGACCTGGTCGTTTCGCGTTCAGCAGGAACTGACGGCCAACACCTCCCTCACCGTCGGGTATGTTGGCAACCATGGATTTCACGAGATTGTCGGCGTCGACGCGAACGAGCCTTTTCCCGTGATTTGTCCGACCGCTCCGTGTCCGGCAAACTATCCCTCCAACTTTCCGGCAGGTATCGCCGGCACGCCGGTTCCCGCCGGGACCTACTATGTTCCGACGGCAACCAAGCCGAATGCCGCGATCGCCAATACCTGGACCTATTTTTCGGAAGGCGACAGTACTTACAACGCGTTGCAGGTGGATCTGAACCATCGCTTCAGCGGCGGCTTCGTACTGCGCGGCGTGTATACCTGGTCGAAGACCATCGATGACGGAGACTCACTGAACGCCACAGCTTCGGGTGGAGAGCCGGCGCTGCTTTCGAATCCATTCAATCTCAAAGCAGATAAGGGCCTGGCGAATTTCGACGTCCGGAATGTGGGCGTGATCAATGCCAGCTATGCGTTGCCTTTTAAGACCGGAAACATCATGGCACGCGGCTGGACGGTCAACACGATCGTGACGCTGCAAGGTGGCTTTCCGTTTACCCCTCAACTCAGCTACAACCCTACCAACAGCGGCGATACACGCAATCCCGTACGCCCGTTCGTAAATCCGGCGTTCAGCGGTCCGGTGATTCTGGGCACCCCGAATCAGTGGTTCAATCCGGCTGCATTCCTGGCGCCTCCGAACGCCAGCGGCTTTGCCGGGAATCTCGGGAGAGACACGCTAATCGGTCCCGGTCTCGCTACTTGGGATTTTTCACTACTGAAGGACACGCCCATTCATGAAAGACTCAATCTGCAGTTTCGCGCGGAGTTCTTCAATATCCTGAACCATCCTAACTTCAATACGCCGAACGCAGTGACCTTTACGCCGACCGGTGTTTCTCCCACGGCGGGCATCATCACCAGCACGGCGACGACCTCACGGCAGATTCAATTCGGATTCAAACTGCTCTGGTAAGTTGCGTGGACGAGGTTGAGCTGTTACCAAGCGGTCCCATAGAATAGAGGCATCGCACCCGATACCTCCCTGGTATCATCCGGCCCCGTATACTAAAGGAAAGAACAGAAATGGCCGCGACCAGCACGCTCTGGCTCCGAGTAGCTGCCCTGCTTTATTCACTAGGCCTGCTCCACGCCGTACTCACCGTTGTCCGCAGGCGCGAACGCCTCTTCCGCGTCGCCTTGGGTGGCTTTGCGCTCGGCTCGGTTTTCCACCTGGTCTCCATCGTCGAACAGGGACTGGCCGAGGGCCAATGTCCGGTCAACAACTTCTTCGAAACCATGTCGCTTTGCGCCTGGATTCTCGGCGCAGCATTCCTCGCCGTGTACTACCGCTATAAGACCGAAACCCTGAGCGTCTTCATCTTCCCGTTGGTATTCGTCATGACTATGGTGGCCTCGCTCAGCAAACCCTGGACGGCCATGAACAGCCCCGCGCTACGCAGCGTCTGGCTGATCTCGCATGTCATCTTCGCGCTGCTTGGCTATGCCGCCCTGGTCGTCACCGCCGTCGCCGCGATCGCTTATCTCTTCCAGGAACGCGAACTGAAGCGCAAGCGTCCCCACGGCTTCTACTATCGCCTCCCCGCGCTCGGCACTCTCGACGACCTGGTCGCCCGCTCTCTCGGCGCAGGCTTCATCTTCATCACCGGAGGCATCGTCGCCGGCAGCATCTGGGGCTTCCTCGATTCCGGCGTGCACTGGATCGCCGATCCCCGTATAGAAATGGCCTTCATCACGTGGGCGTTCTATCTCGCCCTGGTCTTTTTCCGTGTGGCGGCCGGATGGCGCGGCCGTAAGACCGCCATTCTCTCCATCGCGGCGTTACTCTGCTCCGCGGTGACATGGTACGCGCACTCTCATTTGCAGGATTTGTTGCAATGAAACTTCTGCTTGCGGGCGTCAGTCACCGAACCGCACCCGTCGAGGTCCGCGAAAAGCTGGCCTTTCCGGAAGGCCGCCTGAATGCCGCTCTGCAGGATCTCGCAGCACAACACGGAATCAACGAAGCCGTCATCCTCTCCACCTGCAACCGCGTCGAGATTTCACTCACCGCGGAGGACAACGTTGACGCCTTGGAGGCGGTCCGGTCTTTCATTGCCGCAACCCACCACGTCGATTGCGCAACTCTCGGTCCGCAATTCTACACCTTCGAGGGCACGGAAGCCATCCGCCACATGTTCCGCGTGGCCGCCAGCCTCGACTCCATGATTCTCGGCGAGCCCCAGATTCTCGGCCAGATGAAACAGGCCTACGCCGCTGCTCGGGGTGAGGGCGTAGTCGGCGGACTCCTCGACAGCGTGCTCACCAGCGCCTTCAAAACCGCCAAGCGCGTCCGTTCCGAAACCGGCATCGGACAGATGGCGGTCTCGGTCAGCTACGCTGCTGTCGAACTGGCGCGGAAGATCTTCGGCAACCTCTCCGGCAAGTCGACGATGATCATCGGCAGCGGCAAGATGTCGGAACTCGCGGTCCGTCACCTTCGCCGATCCGGACTCGCCCACATCTTTGTCACTAACCGGACACATCAGCGCGCGGTGGAACTCGCCCAGGCCTTCAACGGCACCGCTGTCGATTACACCCGCTTCGTGAGCATGCTCCCCGAGATCGATATCGTCATCGCCTCCACCGGCGCGACTGACTACATCCTCACTAAGGAAGACATGCAGCGCGTTATCAGCGCCCGCAAGAACCGTCCGATGTTCCTCGTCGACATCGCGGTCCCGCGCAATATCGACCCCGGCGTCAACGACCTCGAGAATCTCTTCCTTTACGACATCGACGACCTGCAAGGCGTCGTCAACTCGAACCTGAAAGAGCGCAATAAGGAGGCCGAGCGGGCCGAAGCGATCGTCACGGCGGAGGTCGAGAAGATGATCACACGGTTGCACGTGCAGGAAGTCGCGCCTACGATCGTCAGCCTGCAGGAACAACTGGAAGAGATTCGGTCAGCCGAAGTCGCCAAGACGCTGCGCAAGCTAGGCCATCTCAACGCGGGCGATCGCGAATCGATCGAAGCGATGACGCGGGCGATCATGAATAAAGTGGCCCACGGTCCCATCTCTGCGTTACGCAATCATGCCGGGCATCCGGAAGGCGCGCAAGTGATCTCCACCATCCGCCGGGTGTTCCACATCGACACCTAGTGTGGACTTGAGCAGCGACGGCAACTGGCGGCAACTGGCAAAGGCACAGACTGAAAAGAGGCACTTGCAAAATTCGACATGCGCAGGCGAAACCGCCCGCGCCACCTTTGCAAGTCCAACGTTTGTGTTTGTGGGGCAGGTACTCTGAATTCTTTGCTACTTCACCATTTCGCGAAACGCGGTCCACGCGCTCAGTTCCCTGGTCCGTACGCCCTCCAGCGCGGCCCAAGCAAAGTACGCATACGTCACCCACCAGTGCACTTCCGTCGCGGTCGATCCCACCGAGAAAACGAACTGGACCAGCCACAACGCGAACAATCCCGCCGCCTCCCACCACGCGAACTCCATATTGAAAAGGAACATCAGCCCGAGCAACTGCTGCCCCAGCGTCATGATGTATTCGACGCGCTGCTCGCTGTCGAACACCAGCGGCACGATGCTCCTGTGTCCCAGCGAGAGCACCACCGGCAGCATTGCCGATAGCAAAGTCCATTGATTGATGTTGCTCGACATCACATTCATCAGCGCTATGGGCGCTTTCTCCACATTGCGCGCCCAGTAAAACGCCGAGAAGAACTCCGGGAGTTCCGACACGAACGGAGCCACCCACTGAATGAAGACGAACCCGGAAATTCCCAGCGCCGCCGACAGGGCAAACAGGCTGCTCAGAAAGGGCTCAGCCAGGAAGTAAATCAATGCGCCGCCACACAGAAACAGTCCGGCGATGGCCGCGATCCGCACCGGACGGCGCGCCAGCACGATGGCCTTCGGAATTGCGCTCAGATCCTCAATTCCTTCGCGGTCTACCGTGGGGCCCAGCCGCAGGATCCAAAGGTAAGCGGCATAAACCGCGATCAGGATGACGCCATCGATGATCGTCAGCGAAGCCTTGATCGCAATCACCGAGACGTACAACATACAAACCACCAGCCCGACCACCTGAATCGACTGTTGCTTCTGCAGGGTGATCTTGCCCATGCCGGTTTTATGCTGTTTCCGATAGGCGAGGGCTGCGCTCAAGTAGATCATCGGCCAGCCGAGACCGGTGAGCAGCCGCAGTGCGCCGGTGAGATTGGCCAACAGATACTCCTGCTGCTGGTGAAATCCGAGCACTGCCTCGACCGCGAATTCCGGCAGGGTTTGCACCCACGCCAGAATGGCCATCGCCAGGCCTTGCGCGACGAAGAACTGGGAGCACTCCGCGCCCCAGGCAATCATCAGCGAAGCCAGCAAAATCCCGGGTCCGGTCCATAATATCGACCACGCGCTGCCCGCAGCCCAGTCGGGCAGGTTCCCGACCGGCCGAACCTGCTTACTCATTCAACCGTACCGCCCAGGTTCACCAGCGACGCTCGCCGGAACTCCTCCCGGGAGACCGGAAAGTCGGACCGGAAATGTCCGCCGCGACTCTCCTCGCGAGACAAAGCGCAGCGCGCAATCAGCGACGCCACCGCATGAATACTGCGTACATCGAACGCAGTCAGCGACGCGTCAGGACGCGGGTCGCCGCTATCCGCCGCGAGGGCGCGCACTGCAACCTGCAAGCCCGCCGCATCACGCACGATCCCGCAAGCGTCCCAGGCAAGCTGCCGCAACTCGGCTTCTGTAGCGCGAGGAAACAGGATGGCCGGCCGCTCGCGACCCGGCAGGAACGGCTCCTTCGCGCAATACTTCATCACCCGTCCCGCGCGCGCCCCAAACACCACACCCTCAAGTAGTGAATTGCTGGCCAGTCGGTTGGCGCCGTGGACGCCGGTGCAAGCCGCCTCTCCAGCCGCAAACAGGCGGTCGAGCGTCGTCTGTCCATCGAGGTCCGTCCACACTCCGCCCATGGCATAATGCGCTGCCGGATGCACCGGTGCAGGCTCGTGCGAAATGTCCACGCCATAGCGCTTGCAGGTCTCATAGACGCGAGGAAAACGGTTCCGAATGAACTCCGGCTCGCGGTGCGTCAAATCCAGAAACACATGGGGAGCGCCGGTTTGGCGCAGTTCCGAGACAATCGCGCGCGATACCACATCCCGCGGCGCCATTTCTCCCATCTCGTGATAGCGGCTCATGAAGCGCTCGCCCGCCGCGTTGATCAGCCGCGCACCCTCGCCGCGCAAAGCTTCCGACAGCAGGAAGCGCGGCGCGCCTTCGACGTGCAACGCCGTGGGATGGAACTGCACAAACTCGATGTTGCTGATGTCCGCACCGGCGCGCCAGGCCATCGCGACGCCATCGCCCGTCGCGACATCCGGATTCGTGGTCTCCTTGTAAACGCGGCCCAGACCGCCGGTCGCCAGCAGCACTGCCCGAGCATGCACCGGCAAGAGTTCACCGCGTTTCGCGTCGAATACCAGCGCCCCGGCAATCGCGTTCTTCTCCTTCAACAAATCGACCACCGCGGAGTAAGTACGGAATTCGATCTGGGACAGAGAGGCGGCCTTCTGGTATAGCGTGCGCGCTATCTCCCGGCCGGTCGAATCGCCATGCGAATGCAGGATGCGGTTACGGCTGTGCGCGCCCTCCCGCGTGAACGACAGGTGCGCGCCCTCGCGATCGAATTCCGCGCCCCATTCGATCAACTCCTGGATGGCTGCCGGACCCTCTTCGACCAGCGTCCGCACTGCCTCGCGATCGCACAATCCATCTCCCGCGTAGAGCGTGTCTTGTTCATGCAGTTCTACTTCATCGTCATCGCTCAGCGCGACCGCAATCCCGCCCTGCGCATACTCCGACGACGACTCGCGAAGCGCGTCTTTCGCAATCACCAGCACCGATCCGGCGGACGCCAGCTCGATCGCAGCGCGCAAACCCGCAACGCCAGCGCCTATCACCAGAAAGTCAGGTCCCATGTACTCTTGGGATTCTACCAGTCCATGCGATAGGCTCTACCGGCGACCGGGCATGGGGCTGAGTCCGTCTGCCGGCACGCAAAGGACCCGGGCTTAAGCCGTGTGTCCCGCGAGCCGGTCGAGGAAACGCTCGCGGCGGGGGTAACACCGCGAGCGGCTGGAGGACGAATGCCTGCATTCTAAGGCACTCGCTCTGCTGTTGTTCTTAGATACGAACCTGAGCGTGAAAAAGTTAGTAATTTTTTTTTTTGCAAGATCCGTTTGGAGGCCCGTGTCACGGGGTAGTTTGGCACGCCCCAATTTCCTGCGCAACGAAGCGGACAGCGCGAACGCCTAACAAACTGGTACCCTTAGATCAGTTGGAGTTATTTGATGCATCGCGCAACCCGACGCTTAATCTTCCTTGTTGTACCTTTTTGCACCCTTACGATTGCTCAGCTGGCTGTGTCACAGCAGCTTGCTCCGTCTAAACGGGGTCACCCTGCAGAGGATTCCTCATCTTCCGAGGCCGCAGCCGTCGGTCAAAGCCTCAAGTCTTTCAGCAACTTCTACAGCACCGTCGAAGCGAACTTCGCCGACCCTGCCAAAGTCGACAACGCGATCTATGAGGGCGCCATCCCCGGGATGCTCAACACCCTCGACCCGCACTCGCATTTCTTCGATCCAAAAGAATTTGCGGCCATGCAGGAAGATAACCGCGAGACCTACTTCGGCACCGGCATGACGGTCAAAGCGGACGGCAAGCGCACCGTAGTGGTCGCGCCATTTGTTGGATCTCCGGCTTACAAGGCCGGCTTACGCCCCGGCGACGCGATTGCCGCGGTCGACGGCAAGAGTGTGGATGGCCTGGATACCACCGCGATTACCACGCTCCTGAAGGGACCTCGCAACACGCATGTGCGAGTTACCGTCGCGCGGAGCGGTGTCACCGAACCGATCACCGTCGACATTGTCCGGGAGGAGATTCCGCGCCCCAGCGTTTCGGAAGCCTTCTGGCTGCGCCCGGGAATCGCCTACGTCCGTGTGAACCAGTTCAAGGAAAACACCAGCAAAGAACTGGAAGATAACCTCAAAAGATTGGGCGAAAAGGACATTCAGGGCCTGGTCCTGGACCTGCGTGAGAATCCCGGTGGGCTGCTCTATGAAGGTATTGAGGTCGCCGGACACTTCCTCAAGAAAAATCAGGTCGTGGTCAGCGACCGCGGCCGCGTTAAGCCTACCAAGGAATACACCGCGCGCAGTAACAATGGAGGCAAGGAATATCCTGTTGTGGTTGTGGTGAACCGGCGGTCGGCTTCTGCCGCGGAGATCGTTTCCGGTGCGTTGCAGGATCATGACCGCGCCTGGATCCTAGGCGAAACCACCTTCGGAAAAGGTCTGGTTCAGGAAGTGTTGCGTTTGAGCGACAATGCCGGCCTGGCGCTCACCACCATGCACTATTACACGCCTAGCGGACGGCTGATCCAGCGTGACTACTCCAACATTTCGTTCCTCGAGTATTACACCAACAAGAAGGACCAGAAGAATCTGGCTGACGAAAAGATGACCGATAGCGGCCGTACGGTTTACGGCGGTGGCGGCATCACCCCCGACGAGAAGTATGTCGCGCAGCCATATAACAAATTTCAGATCGACGTGTTGCGCAAGTTCGCCTTCTTCAAATTCTCAGCCGAGTACTTTGGACCTCAGGCCAATCCCAAGCTGCCCCAAGGCTGGGAACCCGACGAAACCATCGTGAACAACTTCCACGCGTTTCTGTTGTCGAACGATGTTCATTTCACCGAGGCGGAGTTCACTGAAAATCACCAGTGGGTGAAAGATCAGCTCAAGAAAGAAATGTACATCACGGCGTTCAACGTAGACGCGTCCGAGCGGGTACAGATCCAGCAGGATCCGGAAATCGCCAAGGCCGTGGAAGCCATGCCGAAGGCCAAGCTCCTTCTGGAAAATTCCAAGAAGGTGATCGTGCGTAACATCGTCCCGGCCCGTTAACCCGGATCGTTCTCCTTAGGCAGGCCACCGCCTTTCGCGTCCTGCCCGCCGCCAACCAGACCCATGACATTCCGCCTCTTCTTTTCCGCCGCGTTGTTCGCGTTGCGCAGCTTCGCAGCCGCAGGAGCGCTGCCGGGCATGCCGCCCCTCATCGATCCGCACAACGTCTATTCCGAGGATGCAGCCAATAAATTCAGTCCGGTAGTCGCTAATTTTCCCGCGCTGGTATACGTTCCAAATACCAAGTCCAACACGGTAGACGTCATCGATCCGAAGACCTTCAAAATCGTCAATCACTTTCCGGTGGGACGGGAGCCGCAGCACGTGACGCCGTCCTGGGACCTGAAGACGCTCTGGGTATTGTCGGACCACGGCGACAGTATTCGGCGCATCGATCCCGCCACCGGGAAAGAGCACGAAACTATTCATGTCGAAGACCCCTACAACATGTACTACACGCCCGACGGCAAGTTCGCCATTGTGGTCGCGGAGCGTAAAAAACGCCTTGATTTTCATGATCCCCATGACATGGTGAAAGTGGTGAAGCAGGTGAGCGTGCCGGAATGCGCGGGTGTCGATCACATGGATTTTTCTGTCGATGGACGCTATCTCATCGCGAGCTGCGAGTTTGCCGGACGCGTGGTCAAAGTCGACGTGGCGGAGCAGAAAGTGGTCGGCTATCTCGAACTGAAGCAGGGCGCCATGCCGCAGGATGTTAAGGTGTCGCCCGACGGCAAGGTCTTTTACATTGCCGACATGATGTCGGACGGTATCTGGATGGTGGACGGCGACTCGTTTACCAAATCTGGTTTCATCGAGACCGGCATCGGCGCGCACGGCCTCTATCCCAGCCGCGACGCCAAGCTGCTATACATTACCAATCGCGGGCATCAGCCGAATGAAAGGCGCGCTCCGGGCGAGGGCAGCATTTCCGTTCTCGATTTCGCGACGCGCAAGTTAATCAAGAAGTGGGTGCTCCCCGGGAGAACCAGCCCGGACATGGGCAACGTCTCCGCGGACGGGAAAGTGTTCTGGCTCTCCGGACGCTACGATCGCGAAGTGTACGCCATCGACACTGGCGACGGCCACCTGATCAAGCGCATACCGGTAGGCCTGGGCCCGCACGGCTTATGCGTCTACCCGCAGCCCGGCCGTTACTCCCTGGGTCACACCGGCAACATGCGGTAGCTCTCCCGACAGCAACTTCCTGCCTGCAGCATCTCGCTCTAGCTTCCGGCTATCCCCGCATCCGGAGCCAGACGCCGCACCCAGATATTCCGATACCTCACCGCCCCATGGTGATTCTGCAGTTGCAGCGGCAACTCGGCAGGATGGGGCTTGTACGTCCCCAGTTTGGCGTGCGGCGTGTCGCCGATGATCTCCCGGTGGTTCTGCACCAGTACGCCGTTCCACACCACCGTCACATACGCCGGCTTCACCAGTTTCTCGCCGTCAAAGCGCGGAGCTTCGAAGAAGATATCGTACGTCTGCCATTCACCCGGCTTGCGGGCGGCGTTCACCAGTGGCGGATACTGCCCATAGATTGAGGCCGCACCCCCATCCGCGTAAGTGGGATTGTCGTAAGAATCCAGCACCTGCACCTCATAACGGCCCATCAACAGAACCCCGCTGTTTCCGCGGTCCTGGCTCTTGCTCCTGACTTCGGCCGGCGAGGCCCATTCCAGGTGAAGCTGCATGTCCCCAAACTTGTCCCTGGTCTCGATGCCGCCGGTTTTGTCGACCACTTCCATGTAGCCGTCCTGCAGTTTCCATTTCGGTTCGGTGGGTTGGCCCTTCACCATCGTGGCCCACTTCGCCAGGCTGGTGCCGTCGAAGAGCACGATCGCGTCGGAAGGCGGACGCCCCGGCTCCGTGCCGGGCGTGATCACGGTGGGCTGCGGCCGCGTCACATCGTGAACCCGCCATTTGCCTCCCGGCAGATACGGCGTATTGTCGTAGCCCAGAGTATGGTCCGTGTGCGCGGGAGCCGGCGTCTGCGCGGCTGCTGCGGCGGCGAGCAAAAGGGTTGCGATGAAAAATCTGGTGTACATGTTCTATATGATGTTACTGGAATGAGTGCACAACAAAAAGCAGCATCTTTAGGGATAGAGTTCGAGAAGACTACCCCCGGATATTTGAACCTCTGCATCCGGTCGGGCAACCAGCTAATTTCGTCAGGACACGTGAGTTCGCTTAAAGGCAAGCTGGGCGCGGGCGTGACGACGGAACAAGGGTATCAGGCGGCGCGGGAATGCGCGTCCAGGATCTTACAGTCGGTGTGGAGCGCGCATGGCACGCTCGATGGCCTGCGCGTGATCAAAGTGCTGGGCTGCGTGAATTCCGCGCCGGAATTCATTGAACAGCACCTGGTGATCAATGGCGCGTCCGATCTGCTCCACGAAGTCTTTGGAAAACAGGGCGACGGCTATCACGCGCGAAGCGCCCTGGGCTTCGTCTCGCTGCCGACGGGAGCGGCCGTGGAAGTCGAGGCGGTCTTCGAGGTGAAGAGCTGATGCTGATATTTGACTCGCACCTGGATCTCTCCTGGAACGCCCTGGGGTGGAATCGCAATCTGCGCCTGAGCGTCGATGAAATTCGCGCCGCCGAGACCGGAATGACGGAGCGGGGACGCGGAACTAACACGGTCTCGTTTCCCGAGATGCGGCGCGGCGAAGTGGCCATCTCGATCGCCACCCTGCTCGCCCGCTGCAATCCTACGGGCCGCAGCATGCTCGACTACCGCACGCAGGAGATCGCCTATTCTGTCGCGCAAGGGCAACTGGCTTACTATCGCGCGCTGGCCGACGATGGTGTCTGCCGCCTGATAACGGACCTGGCAGGGTTGAAGCGATCGTTTGCGGAATGGGAGTCGGGCACCGCCGACGCGCCGTTCGGCTTCATCATCTCGATGGAAGGCGCCGATCCCATTCTTTCTCCTGCCCACATCGGCCGCTGGTGGGACGATGGCCTGCGCGCCCTGGGACTGGCTCACTATGGCCCTAGCGCTTACGCTCACGGGACCGGTTGCTCCGGCCCGCTGACCGCGAAGGGCCGCGACCTGTTGCGCGGAATGGAAGAATGCGGCATGATCCTCGACCTCACCCACATGGCCGACGAGAGCTTCTGGGAGGCGCTTTCCATCTTTCGCGGGCCGGTGCTGGCGAGCCACAACAACTGCCGCGCCCTGGTCCCCGGAGACCGCCAGTACAGTGACGATCAGGTGCGCGCGATTGTGGAGCGCGATGGCGTGATCGGCGCCGTGTTCGACGCGTGGATGCTGGTTCCGGACTGGAAGATCACTACACCGAACACGGCTACTCTCGAGTCCGTAGTCGATCAGATCGATCACATCTGCCAGTTAGCCGGCAATGTTCGCCATGTGGCCATCGGCAGCGATCTTGACGGCGGCTACGGCACCGAGCAGACGCCTACGGATCTGAACACGATCGCGGATCTGCAGAAGATCCCTGACATCCTGCATCGCCGCGGGTACAGCGAAAAGGATATCGCAGGTATCTTTTACGCCAACTGGATGCGCCTGTTCGAAAACGCCTGGTCTAACAGCTAATACCTTCCTCGCTAAACTGCAGTGCGACTGACGGGCCAGTTCGTCCCATCGGCATGCACACTTGTGCCCGCACTCAGGCCGCGCCTCCAAAAAGGTCTTGACCTGTAACCATATTGTCGCTATTCTGTAACCGAGATGTAACAACCGCCGGTCGGTCCCAGCTTCAATCTCTGCGTCGAGTGTCGGCGGCCCCAGCTCGTAAGACACAACCAGGAGAATTGGAATGCCGAAACGGAGACGAGTTCTAAATCCTGCATTGATCAGTGTGCTTAGCGCAATGCCGGTGATGGCCGGCGAGCTGCCACCGAAATCACACAACACAGAATCGATCACAGTAAGCGTCGTAGAACTGCGGCCTTTCACGCATATTGCCCATATCCCGCAAGGCGTCGAGCTATCGTCCATCAAATTTGAAGGAGTCAGGATGGTCATGGTGGCTACGCAAATGAAGTCAACGATGGACCAGCGTGCGTGTGAAGCGGCGGCCAGTCGAGATTCCGGCGGATCGATGTATTGCCCCCACAGCCAACTTGCGTCACCTTCACCCGCTTATCGAGTCACCTATTCGTATCGCGGGACAGGCATGGCGTCGGACGAGTACGGGAACGGTTATTTCACCTTCAGCGTGTATCTTCGCCCGGAAGAACTCAGCCCGGCTGTAATCAAAGAGCTCGCCGAACACAGGTTAACCAAGGCCGACGCCGCAGGCTTATTCGAGGTGAAAACCTACCGCGTTCCCGTACAACGAACGGTAGTTGATGGGGCGGCCTCGAAGTTTTGCGGCGGTAATTTCTTCGATGGCTCGTGGAATAGCAGTGATTCTGAATGTAAAGATAGAGTTGAGACCCGAACCATTACGACCCCCTCGGAATACATCACTGTGCGCGTCGATCCTGCGCCGCCGGACCACAACTCAAACGCGCGTAGGTAGAGCGTTTCAGCGTGGTGTCCCCGGGCCCGGCAGAATTTCGAGATAATCGAGGGCTGCGGGATCATTGCCATCCGGTCTACCTTCGATGCGGATGTGATCACCCTTGCGTAAGGCAATGCCTCCGATCTCCCGGCGGGTCGAAGAGGAGGCGTCGAGCTTTCTGGCCGGGAAGCGATCGGACGCGGCCCATTCGTCGATCTGCTGCTCATTGACAAACAGCCGGAATTTGGCGACGCCAACAGGCATATCGAAATACCGGACCCGCAGCGTATACCATCCCGGAGCGCCATCGTAGGACGTCCCGGCCGTGCATTTCGCAGCCGCGCAGACAATCGCCGTTCCGCCGGACGCAGCTTCCCAGGGCTTGACCGCCTGCGCCGTGTAGCCGTCGAGTTGCATCGACTCGGCTTCAATACGGCCGGGGTGATGGCCCGCGCGGCCTTTCGCGTCGGGGATACCCGAAATCTTCCAAAACCACGTGACCACCGCATCGCGCCACACCTGCGCCTGTCCCGCCTGGTACTCGAGTTGCGCGAGAACTTGCCCGTAACGCCGATCGTCGATGCGGCCTTTGAGCGCCTGCCAATCGCTAACGTAACTCTCCGCGGCATCCGCACCCTCGTAGTGCGAATCGTAAATATATTGAATGACGGTCTTGCCATCGTGCAGGATGTACGTGTAGGGGACGTGGTGCATGAAGAGGAGCAGGTCGTCCGGGCAGGCAGCGAGCGATTCATAGAGCCGCGCAACTTCCGGACGATACTGACCGATGTAGCCCGTGCCCGTGGCAACAGTCCGGTCCATCCCGACACCCTTATCGTCCGCACGATGCCATTGGCCCCAGCCGTTGTTCTCCGACGCTTCCACCGCGACGCCGTAATGGTTGCCCACGATGTCGGTCAACGTTTGAAGTCCCAACGGGCCGGTGTAGTTTTCAAAGGTGCGCCACGACGTCAGTTGCAGAGTTATCGACGGTCTTCTCGACTTCAGGATCATTGCCGAATGTGAGACGAGTCCATTCACCAGCGATGGCGCGAGCCGTGAGATCCGGCTTCCATGCGAGCCGCCCGAACCCGTAGAGATTGGCCTGCGACAGATGATTGCCGAGCCAGTTATCGTCGAGTCCAACGTTGGAGACGCCGACGAATCCGCCGGTTGGCCGCTTGAATGTCTTACCGGCGACGATCGCCTTCACCGGTGTAGCCTCGCGGATATTGAAATCGAGCGTCTCTTTCCACATCGGGACGAGAAAGACCGTTTGGCGAGCCTGTCCGAAGTACTCCTGGGTGATCTGCAGTTCGATCGCCTGGTTGGTTTTCTCCAGCGCTCCGAATAACGGAGAAGCCGGTTCCCGCACCTGGAAATCGATCGGCCCGTGCTTGATCTGGATGACGACGTTATCGTCGAACTTGCCGTCGAGATCGTGGAAATTGTCATAGGCGGCGCGCGCGCGATCGTTCTTCAGATTGCGCCAGTCCATGTGGTGGTCGTAGACGAAGCCGCGATAGAAGATGAGCCCGCCATGCGGGGCCAGTGCGCGCGCCACCACATTGGCGGCGTCGGCGTGCGTGCGGCCATACGCCGACGGGCCGACGCGGCCTTCGGAATCCGCCTTCATGACGAACCCGCCGAGGTCAGGTACGGCAGCATATAGTTCGTCGACTCGCGTCTTCCACCACGCCGCCACCTTTGGATCGAGCGGGTCGAAGGTATCGAGCCCGCCGATCGATTGCGGACTTCCGAAGTCGACCGAGATGACAACTTTCACTCCCCACGGACGGAACGCCGCGGCGATGCGGGCGATCTGCGGGAAGAATTCCGGAGTCAGGATGCGGCGGTCGGCATTCACGTTGTTGATCGAGCACGCGTTGATTCCAATCGAAGCCAGCAGGCGGCCGTAGTCGGAGACGCGGCCGAGATCCTCACGCGCTTTCCCGTTTTCCCAGAAAATCGAACGTCCGCCATAACCGCGTTCAATGCTTCCATCGAGGTTGTCCCAATGGTTGACCCAGCGCACCGGAGCGTAGGGAGCGTCCCGCTCATCGAGATTCGCGATCGGCTGGCCCAGCGCGATCTTGCGCAACAGGGCAAACACGCCGTACAGCACGCCGCGGCCGTTTCCGGAGATCACGAGGCAGCGGAATCCGCCAATAGTTGTGGCCCGCAACGAATACCCGTCTACGGGTGCAGTCTCATCGGCGCGGAGGACGATGGCGCTCTCGGTGGGTTCGCCGGTCTCGACGCGTAGCGTCTTGCCGAGCATGCCGCGGACACCGCGAATCAACTCCTGGCGCGCGCTGGCGGTCAGTAAAGAATCATCTGATGTGGCGACGACAGCGGGTAGCGATACGGGTTGGGCAGTAGGCGCGTAGCGCAGCCAGGCATCATATCCAGTCTCGCCGAACAGCAGAGCGGGCAAGGCGAGGAGGCACAGGAGGCAGAGCGGAATGCCGGCGAGGGCGCCGGCAGCGGGCGAGGGCGCCCGCCCCACAATTGGATTTGGAACGGTGCAGTTCATGAGTTGACTCCTGACGCCAGATATCCGCCATCGACCGCAATACACTGGCCGGTGAGGAAACTGGCCCCGTCCGACGCCAGCAGGACTGCGACGCCAACCAGTTCCTCCAATTTGCCAAAGCGCGCCATGGGAGTCCGCATCAGCAACTCGCGCCCGCGCGGCGTGCCGTTCACAATGCTCTCGTTGAGTTCGGTTGGAAACACGCCCGGCGCGATCGCGTTGACTGAAATGCCGTCGCGCGCCCATTCGCACGCCAGGCTACGCGTCAGCGAGAGCAGCCCCGACTTGGACGCGCAGTAAGCCGCGACTTCATGGAAAGCGAGGAACGAACCCAGCGACGCGATGTTAATCACCCGTCCACGGCCGCTCTCTTTTAGCGATGCATAAAAACACTGGCAAGCGCGCAGCGGCCCGTCCAGGTTGGTTTGCATGAGACAAGACCATTGAGCCACAGACACCTTCGCGGTCGCTTTCTTGAACGTATAGCCGGCGGCGTTCACCAGGATATCGACGCGTCCGAACTGCTGGAGCACAGCGTCGCGCAGTGAATCGAGCGATGGAGATTCAGTGGTATCCGACGCCCGGCAAAGCGTCCGCACACCGATCGCTTCGATCTCTCCGCAGACAGCCTCAAGCTGTTCGGTGCGCCTTCCGGTAGGGACTACATGCGCGCCGTGCTGAGCCAGTCCGATGGCGAGAGTGCGGCCGATGCCGGAAGTCGCGCCGATGACGACCGCGACCCGGTCTTTCAGGTCCAGAAGGTTGCGCATAATTATGCCGGGATCCGCACGGGCCGGGCGTCTTTCGGGTCAGCCCAGCGGTCGTTGGGAATGATCGGAGTCCAGCCGGGCCGGCCGGGATCCTGGTCGTAAGAATAACCGCCGAGCCGTTTGTAGAGTTCGCTGTACTCGCGCAGTTTTTCGCGATTGAGCGTGACGCCGAGCCCCGGTTTTTCGGGCACCCTTATCGCGCCGTTGACGTAAGGCATGAGGCCGCCTTCAATGATGTCGTCCGTCAGATGATGATAATGCGCATCGGCGGCAAACGACAGGTTCGGGATCACGGCGCCGAGATGCAGCATGGTCGCGAGCTGAATACCCAGTTCACCCGAAGAGTGCACCGCGACGCCCAGTTGGAACGTCTCGCATACGCCGGCCGCTTTCACGCACGCGCGGATACCGCCCCAGAACGTAGTGTCGAGGAGAATGACATCGACTGCCGTGTCGAGAATGTTGGCGGCCAGCTGTTCGAAGTTCACTACTACGGTGTTGGTAGCAAGCGGGACGCGCACCTTCTCGCGCGTGCGGCGCATGCCGTTGAGGCCATAGACGGGATCTTCCAGATAATCGTTGCGGATGCCCTCGATGCCCTGGCCGAAACGAATAGCCTGCTCGGTGGACCACACGGCGTTAGGATCGAAGCGAAACGAGTCGCCGGGGAATTCGGCGGCAACGGCGCGGTAGATTTCGAGCTCGTAATCAGGATGGAATACGCCGGCCTTCACTTTATGAGTGGTGAAACCGTAGCGCTGTTTCAGCGCGCGCGCATTGGCCAGCACCTGGTCGATGGTGCGGACTTCGCCTTCACCTGTCTTGGGGTTCGGGTAACGGAAGAAGCAGTAAGCGGCAAAGGGCACGCTATCGCGCAAACGTCCGCCGAGGATATCGCACACCGGCACGCCCCACGCCTGACCCAGGATATCGAGGCAGGCAAATTCGAGCGCCGCCAGAATCTGCGTGCGATTGTTATAGAGCGAAGCCGTCGGATTGGCGATGAGGAAGCGCATATCCTCGAGGCGCACCGGGTCATGGCCCACGAGGTACGACTTCAGGGCGCGTACGCCCGCTTCAGCCGTTTCACCGCCTCCACCCATTTCACCGAGACCGATGAGCCCGTTGTCGGTTTCGACTTCTACGATGGTACGCACGAAACGTCCCCAGTGGCAGCCATTGGCGTGACGCAGCGGCGCTTCGAGTGGGACGGTCACCGTGGTCGCACGGATATCCCGGATTTTCATATTTAGTTTCATACTACAACAAAATCCTCTTGTAGGACAGACTCCAGTCTGTCCGGGCTGCGGAGCAGTCGTGATCCAATGAATGAGATGCCGCCGAAACTGGCTGAACTCATCAAGTACACGCTCCTGATCGTAGGAGCCCTGTTTCCCATCGTGAACCCGATCGGAAGTGCACCGCTATTCCTGACTCTCACCCGGGGAATTTCCGGACAGGGCCGGGCAGTCCTGGCGCGGATGATCGCGTTGAACGGCGTCGCCCTCATACTCGCCTCGATCTTCGTGGGGACCCACGTGCTGACATTCTTCGGGATTTCCTTGCCGGTGGTCCAGGTGAGCGGAGGGTTGGTCCTGGTGGCGGCGGGGTGGACGCTGCTGCGCCAGAACGACGATGACGGCGCGACCGAAACACCCGCCAAACCGTGCAATGAAGCGGACTACGAGAAGCAGGCTTTCTATCCGTTGACCCTCCCGCTCACCGTGGGTCCGGGCACGATCTCGGTAGCCATCACGCTGGGCGCCAACCGTCCGGGAGGCAGCCAATGGGCGTGGCCGGTGATCGGCGGAATGCTGCTGGGATCGTCGGTGATTGCGCTGTCGATTTATCTGAGCTATCGATCGGCCGAGCGGCTGGCGGAAGTTCTGGGAGACGCAGCGATGAATGTGTTCATCCGGCTGTCGTCGTTCATCCTGCTGTGCATCGGCGTGCAGATCGTCTGGAATGGGGTGAAGGCTCTGCTGCACGAAGGGTGGGGTTAGAGCGTCAACAGACATAAAGAAAGGCTAAATTTAGGTTCGTTTTGCAATTCAGCTTGTTCTTGCCGCCCCTCAACTTGACCTCCGAGCGACGGCGCCGCTGTCCCCCAGTAATGAAAATAGTAGAAGATATAGGCGGTGATCCTGGCCCAAGTTAGGCGATGCGGCTCCAGGTCCGACATCCTGGTTCGTGGCGTATGTCGGAATGGATGGACAAGGCGTTGGCGAAATGACATCTGCAATCCTCTACTACCGTCATAGCAGGCAGCCCTGGCGCTTTTTTGGAAAGGGGAAGGGAAGTTGTTTGTTTTGAGCGAGGCGTGCCGGACAAAGGCTTGTGACCGAAAACCGGCCAATGTTTGGAAATGATCCGCTACGGCGCCGGTGCTCGGCGCCCGCCAGCACGGATGAAAAAGCGCTGCGCGCCGCTACGGGCGATTTTTTGAGGGTGCGGGTGGGTCTTAATTTTAAGTTATTGATTTTACGTGGGTTGGGAGGGGCTATTTTTCGTAGGAATACCAGGACAAACCATTTCTTTTTCAGTCATTTCTCTCGCCGATCTTGGCCATTCGAGGGGGTGGCCAATCCGGAGCCCATCGTACTCTGCGTCTTCCTCTACGACTCGGCGCCTGCGATGAGGTTCAGCGCTGCAACTGACATATAGGCGGGGGCCTGCGGAAGGTGGGCTGGCCCAGCCTGGCGTCGCGAGATGACCGCGGAGGCGCTGAGCCGCAGAGGAAGACGCAGAGAACTCCCGGTCCACGAAGTCATAGGTTGGGCCAGATGATCTTGTTCATTAACCGGATTTGCGAACAGGATTCGCATAGTCGGGCAGTTTTCTAAATGAAAAATTCCGTTCCCCCGGCGCACTCGCCAAGGCGAACCTTGACGAACTTAACTTAAGTGTGGCCGAGGCAGCGAAAACGATGAAGATCACGCGCCAAGCAGCTTCACAACGTGATGCAAGGTAGAAGCGCCGTCACGCCGGGGATGGCGCTGCGCTTTGAAAGGGCTTTCGGCGGCAGCGCTGACATGTGGTTGCGGATGCAGGCCGCGTATGATCTTGCCCAGGCACGAAAGAACCAACGCAAAATGAATATCCCGCGCCTTGTCGAGCATCCGTCGCATTAAGCGCCGCGACGTTTTCAGAAAGAGTCCAATTAGAGACGCCCAACCGCCCGCGCGGACGACGTAACATTTGCGGCTTCTCTCCGATCATGGTAAAAACGGGATGCAATGAGCGATACGCCGCGAGTGCCTGAAGATTTCGCGACCCTGTACCGCCGCGCCTTTGCGGAGTACGGGACGGAGGCGCTTTGGAATATGCGGCCCATCGACGACCCGACCTCTGCCGACGCCCTCGCGATCACCAATGCCCTGCGAACGCATGGCGGGATGGAAGGCCGCCGTTTGGCGGAGAGGATAGAAAAGGTCTGCCGTGCCCCTCACTAAGCTGCAATCGCATGTGTTGGGTGTGCTTGCGGCGGAACGCAGCCCCGACAGCTACATCGCTGGCGGCGTCGCCATCAACCGGGCGGGCCCACGCTTTTCCAGCGACATCGATATTTTTCAGGATACGGAGCAACGGCTTGAAGCCGCCGCCCAAGCCGACGCGAAGGCGCTGACCGATGCCGGCCTTAAGTTCTCGTGGAAAAAAATCGTAACCGGCAAACGTGAGGCCCAGGTCGAAGGACTTAGCGAAAAGATGAGGCTCGAATGGGTTCATGACAGCGCCTTTCGCTTTTTCCCCACACAACGGGATGAGATTTTTGGTTACGTCTTGCATCCCGTGGACCTTGCAACCAACAAGACATCAGCCACCGCCGACCGGCGGGAACCCCGCGATATCGTCGACCTTGTGACCATCCATGAAACCATCCTTCCGCTTGGCGCCGCGATTTGCGCCGCGGTAGGCCGCTTTCCCGGCCAGTCGCCGGAAGAAATGCTCGCCGACATCACGCGGCACAGCCGGTTTACGGCGGAGGAATTTCGCGTACTGGCGACCGAGCGTCCCATTAACGTGCCCGACCTTCACCGTCATATCCGCAGCATGATTGAAGATGCCGGGCGGTTCATCAGCCGCATGCCGAGCGATGCGGTAGGCGTTGTTTTTTTGGAGGGAGGAAAAGCTGTTCAGCCCGATGTTGACGCCCTTGAGAAATATCAGCGCCATACCGGAACACCGGGCGGTGTGTGGCCGTCATCGCCGGAGATATCAAGCGCGATGCTGGAGCGTTACAAAAAACAGAATGGAAACAGCAACGAGCCGAAACCGTGACGCCACCGTGTTTCAAATACGGTAGATGGCGTTGAAGAGGATCCGTCCCCTTCGGGATAGTTGGGCAGACGTCGCGGCGACGCAGCCGCTGCTGAGGGGACAGGTCACATATTTACTCGACCGGACATTTCACATACTAGCGACAATGTTAGCCCGCGCTTTCTCCTCAGTTCTGCCCGCCGACGCACAACCAGGGAGTTCGGGGCAAACCGTCGAGTAGTCGCCCGTCTCGGGATCGTATTCGAGCACCACTCCTTTCATCGATCCGTTACGCTGAAACACTATAGTAAATTGAGTCCTTAATGATTCGCTCGACGCCAGACGATATCCGCTCCATGCTGGACCACGGCGGCTGGGACCAGGCGATCTCGCTGTTGCAGCGCCTCGATCCCGTGGTCGCGGCGGACGTGTTTCTCACTCTTTCGGAACACCAGCAGGAAGCTCTGTTCCGCAAGCTCCCCCTGGACCTGGCGGCGGCGCTGACGGGTGCACTGCCCTATTTTGACGCGTACGTGCTGCTTCTCTCGCGCCCGCCCGATGACCTCTCGGCCATTCTCGACCGTATGAAGAACGGCGACCGCATGCAGTTCCTGGAGGAATTGCCCGAGGAAGCCTGGCAGCAGCTCAGCCAGTTGCTGGCGCAAAGCGGAGCAGCCCTTGAACGAATCGCCGCGCCTGCCGTGACACCGGGACGCGTTACGATTATCGAAGCGCGCGATATCGAGAAATCCTTCGAACACCCGGACGGCGATAAGGTGCAAGTGATTGCGCCCACCAGTTTATCCGTGGAAGCGGGCGACATTATCGCGCTGCTGGGTCCTTCGGGTTCCGGGAAATCGACGCTGCTGCGCATGCTCTCCGGCTTGAGCCAACCCACGGCGGGCGAAGTCCTCTGGCACGGCCGGAGTGTCGCTGAGGCCCGGCCCAACGTGGCCATCGTGTTCCAGAGCTTTGCGCTCTTTCCCTGGCTGACCGTCCTCGAAAACGTCGAGACGCCATTGCTGGCACGCGGCGTGGAGCATCTGGCCCGGCACCATAAGGCGCTCAAGGCGCTCGGATCGGTCGGTCTCAAAGGCTTCGAGAATGCCTATCCCAAGGAACTCTCCGGAGGCATGAAACAACGCGTGGGGTTCGCCCGTGCGCTGGCGGTCGAGCCCGAAATCCTCTTCATGGACGAGCCTTTCTCCGCGCTCGATGTGCTGACCGCGGAGAACCTGCGCGGAGAGCTTCTGGAACTGTGGCTGGATCAGAAGATTCCGACTAAGAGCATCTTTCTGGTGACGCACAACATCGAGGAAGCCGTGCAACTCGCGGACCGGATCATCGTGCTGGGGCGTAACCCCGCGCGTATCCGTGCCGATTTTCGCGTGCCCATGAAGCACCCCCGCGAACGCGCTTCATCGGAATTTCTGCTGTACGTCGATTACATCTATAAGCTCATGATGCAGCCGCAACTGGTGGCGCCTCCTCCGGACGCTGGAACCCGGCAGGCGAAACCAGCACCCCAGATGCTGCCTCACGCCCGTCTCGGCGCGGTGGCGGGTTTTCTGGAACTACTGCAAGACCGTGGCGGCAAAGAGGACCTCTACCGGATTGCCGAGGATCTCCGGCTGGAGGTCGACGACCTGCTGCCGATCGTGGAAGCAGCGTCGTTGCTGGGCTTCGCGGTGGCGGCTAGAGGCGATGTCGAGCTGACTCCGCCGGGCCGCCAATTCGCGGATGGCGATATGGAGACGCGCCGCAAGCTGGTCCGTGACGCCATGCTGTCCAATATTCAACTGATCCAGCGGATGTTGAGCGCGCTCGCAAGCAAATCGAATCACACCATGCCGGTGGAGTTTTTCCGCGACATTCTCGACGAGAGCTTTTCGGATGCCGAAACGCGCCACCAGATGGAAGCCGCGCTCGATTGGGGACGCTATGCCGGTATCTTCCATTACGATGCCGCGAAAGACACTCTCTCGCTACCAGAGCCCGCGACGCCGGTCCAGCCGGTACAAGACGAAAGTGTGCCACTGCATTGACCGGCCAGACAACGTCGCCCCGTAGTAAGCGATCCACAGCCGGGCCATCGTGGTCCGCGCTCCCGACAGGTACATCCCTCTTCCTGGAACTGCCGGTGGTGCTGGCCGCGCTGGGTCTCTTTTTTGCGTTGCTTTCGCTGGCTCGTTATTGGGCAGGCCCCATCAACACCGGGACGATCATTCATCTCAACCCCGGTGTGCTGCCGAAATATGCTTTTTACTCGCTGGCGCGCATCCTGCTGGCGTACCTGATCAGCCTGGTCGTTGCGGTGATGTATGGCTACGCTGCGGCTCACAGCCGGAAAGCGGAGCGGGTGTTGATCCCACTACTCGACACGCTGCAATCAATTCCTGTGTTGAGCTTTCTGCCGGGTGTGATGGTAGCCATGATCGCGCTCGCGCCCAGCAAACAACTGGGTGTCGAAATGGGATCGATTCTGCTGATCTTCACGGGGCAGGTGTGGAACATGGCGTTCAGTTTCTATTCGTCGCTGCGCAACATACCGCCCGAGATGATGGAGGCTGCCGAGGTGTATCGTCTGAGCTGGTGGCAGCGGTTCATCCAACTGGAATTGCCGTACGCGGCGATCGGCCTGGTCTGGAACTCCATCATGTCGGTGGCCGGCGGGTGGTTCTTTCTCATGGCGTGCGAGATGTTCGTGCTGGGAAACCGCGATCTGCGGTTGCCGGGCTTGGGATCCTATCTGCAGACGGCGGCCAACGCGGGTGATACCGGGGCGATTCTTTGGGGGGTGACGGCGATGATCACGGTGATTGTGCTGATGGATCAACTGCTATGGCGTCCCATCATCGCGTGGAGCGAGAAGTTCAAGTTCGAACAGGTGGAGGCTGCGGAAACCCCGCGCTCGCCGATCCTGACCTTGCTGCGCCAATCCAAATTAATAGCGAGAGCCACCCACGCCACTTTTCTGCCTGCGCGGGAAGCCCTGACGCTGCGTTTCGCCCGGGCATCCCTAAATGCGCGGCCCGCTTCATCTGCGCGCACCTCCCGGGTTGCGCTCCTCCGGATAGCCGGAGCGCTTGCCCTGGCCGCCACCCTCTACGCCACCATTCGTATGCTGATTACCCTGTTGCAAATCTCTCGCTCCGAATTAGGCGGCATCTTCTGGGGCGCGGGGGCGACCTTCCTGCGGGTGGAACTCTCGCTCGTCCTCGCGGGAATCTGGACCATCCCCGTGGGTGTTTTTGTGGGATTACGGCCCCGCCTCTCCGCCATCGCTCAACCTATCGCCCAGATCGCGGCCTCCGTTCCGGCCACGGCCCTGTTTCCCATCGTGCTACTCCTCCTGATTCGCCTGGGCGGCGGACTGGGCATAGCGTCGATCGTTTTACTGCTGCTCGGCACCCAATGGTACATCCTGTTCAACGTGATTGCGGGCGCGTCCGCCATCCCTACGGACCTCAAAGAAGTCTGCGACGTTTTCCGGCTGGACAGAGGCCAACGGTGGAGGAAACTATTCCTGCCCGGAATCTTTCCGTTCCTGATCACGGGCTTCGTAACCGCCTCGGGCGGCGCGTGGAATGCCAGTATTGTCGCGGAATACTTTCACTTTCGGGGCCAGACGTTCTCGACCACCGGCTTGGGCGCGATTATCAGCCGGGCCACGGACACGGGAAATTTTCCGGTGCTGATGGGCGCGACAGTTGTGATGGCCGCGATGGTGGTCACCATGAACCGCCTGCTGTGGAAGAGGCTGTACGCCCTCGCGTATACCAAGTACCGCCTCGACACCTGAGGCCGGACAGACTGAAGTCCGTCCCACAGGAGAACTGTACCCGGCAAGCCACTCCTGATCCCCTCCGGCACACCCTTTTCAGTACCGTGGCACTGTCGGATCTACCTCGCGGCTCCAGGCGTCTATGCCTCCCGCCATGCTCAGGCAATCCGTCAACCCCTGTTCTCGCAGCCATCCCACTACGTTCAGGCTGCGCACGCCGTGGTGACAGAAAACGATGAGCGGTGCGGTAGCGTCCTCCAGGCGCTCAAATTGCTGGGAGATTTGCCTCATGGGGATAAGCGTAGCGCCGTCAATGCGGCAGATCCGGTGTTCCTCGGGTTCCCGGACGTCGACCAGGTCTAAAACCTCGCCGGCGTCCAGGCGCCGCTTGACTTCAGCCGCCGTAATTTCCCATAGCGTAGACATATCCGAACGTATTATAGACCGGAGCGCATTCTGTGCCCTGTGTCGTGAAACCAAGAAATTCGGTCAAACGTCTGGAGCCTTGTTATAATTGAGCGTTAAGCCTAGAGCTTCCCTAGAGTTATCTCCAAACATGAGAGTTTTGTTCGTTTTTCTTCTCGCCTGCACTGCGAGCCAGGCGCAGGATTTCTCGTCCGGCCAGGCGGCCAGGGCATTGATTGGCCAGACCACTTTTACTGCCACCACACCCGGCGCGACCGCCAGTCTGATCGGCGGAATCAGCGGAATTGCCTATGGCAATGACACCCTGTTCGTGGCGGACTCCAATAGCTTCGGATCCTATGGGGCTCCGGACGGCAACAGTAGTCCCACGCTGAACAACAACCGTGTGCTGCTGTTTACCGGCTTGGCTAACACCATCCCTCAACCCACCGCCAACTTTGCCCTTACGGCCAATCCGTGCCCGATCTGCGTGGGCTCGGCTTCACTGGTGCTGGGACAGCCGAATTTCAACAGCTTCTCCTACAACGTCCCGTCAGCGACCGGCATGCGTGCTCCTACCGCTGTTGCCACCGACGGGAAGGTTCTAGCGGTCGCGGATACGGGGAACAACCGGGTCCTCATCTGGCACAATATCCCCACTTCCATGGACCAACCGGCGGACGTCGTGGTCGGTCAGAAGGACTTCACCACCGCCGTCCCGGGGACCGGGGGACCTGGCTATCCCCTCGACGCAAAGTCCCTCGACGGACCCCAGGGTCTCTGGATTCAGAACGGGAAACTGTTCATCGCCGATACGTCGGCCCACCGCATTCTCATCTACAACTCCATCCCGACGGCGAATGGCGCCGCGGCGGACGTGGTCGTGGGCCAGCCGAACCTCACCACGACCCTGACTCCGACTCAGGTCGCTTCCACCGTCGCGTCGGCGAGCAACATGATCAGCCCCACAGCTGTAAGTTCGGACGGCGTCCATCTGTTCGTGTCGGATCTGGGACAGAATCGGGTCCTGATCTGGAACAGCATCCCGACCACTAACGGGAAGGCTGCCGACGTGGAGATCGGCCAGCCCGACATGGTCAGCAACGTTTCGAATAACTCCTATACCACCCCTTACCCTGCAACCCAGGATGCCATCGGCAATAACGAGGGCGTCACTCCGGTTCTGTGCCAGTCCACCGGAAACGACGACGACGGTACCGCCCTGTTTCCGGAACTCTGCGCCTACACGCTTTCCTTTCCGCGCGCCGTGATCGCGATCAATGGCCGGCTGGTCATCGCCGACGGCGGCAACGACCGCGTCCTGATCTACAATCAGATTCCGACGAAGAACGCGGTGGCGGCCGACCTCGTGCTGGGTGAGCCGGACTTCATTACCGACAATCCGACGACTGCGGCCAACTCCATGCAGACGCCTGCGGGCCTGGCCTGGGACGGCACCAATCTGTACGTAAGCGATACGTTCAACGTCCGGGTCCTGGTCTTCTCGATCGGCGAGGATGCCCTGCCGGAATCGGGCGTCGTGAATGCCGCGTCCCTCGAAATCTTTGCGCTCGGTACGGTGACCATCGGTGGCACCCTCACCGCCAACGACACGGTGACTATTTCCATTGGGACGGACTCCAATGCCACTCCCGTCAACTACACCTACACGGTTACTTCGGCTGACGCTTCGAATACGAACACTGCCGCGGTTCTCGATAATATCGTGACCGCGTTAATGAACATGATCAACGGGCTCAGCGGAGGGACGCCCGACCCCAATGTCACCGCAACGTCCGACTTGACCACCGACGAGGTCGTTCTGACCGCCCGCGTGGGAGGAGGCAACGGCGCCAATATTACCCTGGCCACCAGCACCTCCACCAGTGCTACGATCACCGCAACCACCTCGGGCGCTACGTTGAATTTGAATTACCAGGACGCGTCCCAGATTGGTCCGGGGACTCTGATTACCCTCTTTGCCGCCGACGGCGCCAGTATCAGCGACGTCACCGGCGCATTCAACTTCAATACGCCTTACGCGCCCTCCGGGTTGTCGAATGGCACCGCGATGACGCAAGTCTATATCGACGGTTTCGCGGCGCCGATGATCTCGGCCTCGCCATCGCAGATTAACGTGCAGGTACCTTATGAACTGGGAGACCGGACCAGTTCGAGCGCCTGGGTCCGCATTCAGCATGCCGATGGCAGCGTGACGGTAACGACTCCCGTAGCGGTCTCGCTGGTCCAGCAGAACCCGGGCATCTTTGCCAATAGCAACGGTCCGAACGGCAACACCGACCCGCGGCCGGGTTACGTGTACCACGCCTCGAGCTATGCTACGGGCGCGATTTCGGTGGACGGAACGGTCAACGCTGGAGATGTCGCGACCATTACGATCAGCAGCGCCGATGGAACCATATCGAACACCTACAACTACACCGTACAGACGACCGATACGACCCTCAATAACATCCAACTGGGGCTGATCGCCGCGATCAATAGTCTGCCCGACCCGTTAGTCACTGCATCGCCGTCCAATATCTTCACCCGAGTCGAACTTACCGCAAACCTGCCTGGGAACGCCGGAAACGGAATCGTGTATACCGGTTCGGCGGACGCGACGGCGGATGTCATCATTACTCCTCTCGGGACAGCCACCTGCTGTGCCAATACGGCGGGGGCGATGGTGACCAACGACAATCCGGCAGTACCCGGCGAGAACCTCTACGTTTTGGCGACCGGCCTCGGTCCGGACAACCCGCGACAGGCAGGAACGGGACAAGTCACGCCCAGCGACGGGAGTTTCAATTCGCCCCCGTTGAATCCGGTCGACTCTATTCTGGCGGGAGGATCGACGGCCAACATCGTGACTGCGGTACTCTATCCCGGAACAGTGGGCGTGTGGCAGGTCACATTTCAGTTGAATAGCTCACTCACCAACGATCCGCTGACTGAATTGACCATCGCCCAGCAGGCAGCGGTCAGCAATGTCGTGACCTTCCCGCTGATGAATCCCGAGGCTTCTTCTTCGGGCGTCATATCCAATATCAAAAAGAAGAAACCGGCGCCCAGGAAATAAGGCCTCGTGAGTTTGTACATCCCGGTGCCCGTGGGGTCATCGAGCTTCACTGATGTGCGTCCTTTCAGAAACTGGCCGCTCATGAGATGGCCGACCCCTACGCCGACGTTGACATGACGGTTCAGTTCGAACCAGGTGTAAACATCGGCTTCCTGACCGGCCGGCTACCTCTGGCTAGCCTCTCCCGCCGCAACTTTCCGATTGAACTCTGCCGACTGGTTCCGCGGCACGCTCAACGTTTGCCACCGGTCGTGCGCGAAATGTTTCGCCAGCATGACGATCTGCCCTACATGAAGTGCGTAATGCGCAACCTGCCGGTTGATCGCCTGCATTACCGAGTGAGCTTCGCCGCGGATGGTCACCCTTCGCCCCAGGTCCGCATCCGAAAGCGGTTCCAGCGCCTGATACAGACACTTCCACCCGCCCTCCCATGCCTCCAGCAGCGCCTCACGCGTAGCGGGCGGATCCGCAAATTCGGCGTCGCGATTGCGGTCCGGCTTCTCGCCGTCGGTCGTCAAAAAATCGGTCCAACGGGACCTCATGTTGCCAGCCATGTGCTTCACTACGATCGCGATCGAATTCGTCTCCGCATCCAGCGTGGCGAAGAGTTGTTCATCGCTCACCTGCTCCATCGCCCGGTCGGCGAGTTTCTTGAACTGCCGGAACAGCGTCTGCGAATCCTCGACGTAGGACGCGGTGAACTGCAGTGCCATGGAATCCTCACTTCAGATAGATTGACCGCTTCGCTGTCGAAAACAGCCGGCGGACTAGGGGTTCGAAATCTAGACCAGCATATCTCAGAACCGCCCGCCGTGAGAAGGTCCTGGACCGGAGCGGGTGCAGCCTTCCCGATCCCAATACTTTCGCAACATTCGACGCAATGATTTCAACCGCTTACCCTCCGATCGCCCGCAAAGCCAGCCTGCCGCCGGCAACCGTGAAAGCAGATGCTTGGACATGTGCTTTCCTGAATTCAATCGGACCTGTCTTTGCTTATCTGCGTTCATCCGCGTTCATCCCTGCTGCTTTGGCCTCTTCTCAATCAACGCGGACCTAGTGCAGCTTCGATTCGCAAAAGGCGTCGCGCCCGCTCCCGGCGCCCTCTCACCCCAGATATCCGAGATGCTGTGGATCATTGCGGGCCATTGCCATTCCGAGGGCTGCGGGCCAGTCCCCACTCGCCGATGATGGGATATTCCAACATTGCCGGTTCCGCCTGGCTGCGCGATCTCTCGATTGCGGCGCGGATCGCGGCGCGCTCATACGCCTTCACCGAAAGCACCAGCCCGCGCACGGCCTCGGCAACCGGCCCGTCTTCCGGGGTCGCGGTCCGCGCGAATCAATGTCGCAGGGAACCTCCACCACATCGTCCCGAGCGAGGTCCTCAATCGCGCCTTGATTCGGCACATTCACGACCACGACTCTGGCGTCTTCGGACAGCAACCCATTGATCACGTCCAGCGCGATGCGGTGATACCCCGTCGCCGTTTCGAAGGGATCGTAGTCTTCTTCGGCAGTCGAGAACGCCGACCCGCCCTCGGCTTCGAGCTTCGTTTCAGGCCGAGCTGGCCCTGCCGCATATTCGCGTCGCTGGCGAGCGCGGTGATGGTGCCGAACATAGCGGTGCCGAGACTCGTGCTGGGCTGCCCATAGTTGGGATGGTTCGCGACATTGAAGAACTCGCCGCGAAACTGTAGCTTGAACCGCTCGAGGAAGGTGAAGTTCTTGAAGAGCGAAGCATCCAGATTGGAGAAACTGGGACCGCGGATGGTATCGCGGCATGGTCGCGGCTCGGTAGCTGGCTGAATCTACTGAGCCGCGCGCGTAAGCAAACTGTGCCTTCAGGTTTCCGCCACATCCGGCCGCCTATTCCGATCTGAGCGCATCCATCGGCTCTATGGCAGCGGCGCGGCGGGCGGGGACCACCGAGGCCGCGAGCACCAGCAGCAGGATGGAGATGGCCGAGACCGAAATAACGGTTGGATCGATCGGGTCAACCTGGAACAACAATGAACGAAGCAGGTGGGCAGTAAAGACGGCAGCGACAACGCCGATACCGCAGCCGGCGAGGCCGAGTTTAGCGCCGGAAACGAGGATCAGCCGCACCACGCTGGAGCGCTGCGAACCAAGCGCCAGCCGTATGGCTATTTCGTGCGTGCGCAACGCGGCGGAGAAGGCGATGACGCTGTAGATGCCAAGCAAGGCCAGCAATACGGCCGCCGCGGCAAACGCGGAGATGAGCGTGGTGTTGAAGCGGCGCGATTCTTGCCCCTCACCGACGACGCGATCCATGGATTGGACCTGGGTGAGCGGAAGTTGCGGATCGATGGAGTGGACGATGGTCAGTAGGGAGTCCGCCATCTGTTCGGGTGGCAGTTGGCCGCGCACTACGATGGAGCCGCTGTTGCCGGTGAGCATGTCGCGAGACGCGAAGGACCCGGCATCGGCTTTCGTTTGACCGGAGGGAATGTAGAACTGCTCTTCCGTAGGCACATCCGCCGCAAGCTCTTTGACGTCGCCAATTTCTCCTACCACGGTTAGCCAGGGAAGATTGGCTTCCGCCGGGCCGCGGTGCAGGCGTTTGCCGATGGGGTTCTGTCCAGGCCAGTAGTGTTCGGCCAGCGTGCGGTTGATGATGACGACCAGCGGTGCGCTCTCGTCGTCCGCCTCGGTGAAGGCGCGCCCGCGAACCATCGGAATGCCCTGAGCCGCAAAGTAATTGCCCATCACCTGCGGTATCCATGCCAGATTCAGACCGGCTCCCTTGGGAGGAGTGTAGCCCTCGGGAGTGAAGGTGCCCTTGAACTCCACATCGGCCGCGGGCAGCATGTTCGTGGCGCCGACGGCCTGTACGCCGGGCAATTGCTCCAACCGGTGGCGCAACGTCAGGTTGAACGCGTCTATGGCGGCCTGGGTAGAGTATTGCTGTCGCGGCAAGCTATACGCGGCAGTCAGCGTGTGGTCGGTGCGGAAGCCCAGGTCGATGGCGCGCATCTTCTCAAAGCTGCGCAGCAAAAGTCCGGACGCTGTGAGCAGCACCAGGGCGACCGCGAGTTCGGCAATCACCAGGGCCGAGCGCATGCGCACGTGACCGCTTCCCCCAGTGCCGGTGCGTCCACCCTCTTTCAGGGCTTCATTGACTCTGGTGCGCGCCGCGGCCATCGCCGGGATCAGCCCGCAGAGCAGGCCGGTGAGCACCGCCAGCCCCAGGGCGAACGCGGCCACCCGCCAGTTCAGACCGATGGAATCGACGCGGGGTAGAGTTTCAGGAAGGAAGCTGACGCCGACGCGCAGGGCGGCCCATGCCAGAGCCAATCCCAGCAACCCACCGGGGATGCTCAGCATCAAGGCTTCGACCAGGGATTGGCGGAGAATGTCCGTTCTCCCGGCGCCCAGCGCAAAGCGCACGGATATCTCGCGGCGGCGGCGAATCACCCGCACCAGCAGCAACCCCGCAAGATTGGCGCAGGCAATAAAGAGCACCACCGTGACCGCGAGAAAGAGCATGCGGAGCAGCGGGCGGGACTGCGCTACCGTAATCTCACCAAGCGAGTGGACAGACGGATGAATGCGGCGGCTGCGCAGCGCCGGTGGAAACTGGCGCATGATCTCCCGCGCCGCGCTGGAGGCATCCTGCTGAGCCTGTGCGAGGGTGACGCCGGGCTTCAGCCGTCCGACCAGTTGATAGCTCCAATTTCCCGCGCCCTGGATCAATTCCGCCTCGGTGAAGCTCATGGGCACCCAAAGCTCGCTACGGTTCAACTGGCCGGGAACCAGGGGAAACTCGAATTCGCGCGGCATGACGCCGATGATCTCGTACGGTTTGCGGTCCAGATAGATCTTTTGCCCCAGCACGTGAGAATCGGCATGAAAGCGGCTGCGCCAGGTCTGATAGCTAAGGACGGCCAGCAGTTGGCTGCTTTCATCCTCCTTCCCGGTAAAGGTGCGGCCTATTAGAGGCGACACGCCGAGTACCGTAAACATACTTGCCGTGACGCGTGCGGCGTTGATCTGCGACGGATAGCCCTGGCCGGAGAGCTCATAGGCTGACGAATGGTAACCGGCCAGGCTGGAGAAGGCGCGGGTGTCGCGCATATAGATGCGAACTCCCGGGGCCGTGGCACCGGGCGCCTCCGCGCCATACTTTACGCCCTCCAGCATATCGCCCAGCGTCGCCAGCCGGGCCGGATCGGGAAATGGTAAAGGCCGCAACAGCACGCCTTCGACGATGGAAAAGATCGCGGTAGTCGCGCCAATGCCGACGGCCAGCGTGAGGATTGCAGTCAAGGCGAATCCCGGCGACTTACCCAGTCGCCGCAGCGCCAGACGCAACTCTTGAAGCACGGACTCCATGCAAGCCTTCCAGTCCACGATAGCGTGTTCCAGGCGCGAGCGATCGCGAAACAGTGCTTCCCGAAATTGACGCACCGGATAATCTCCGAGTTTACTGCCACACGCCCGGAGCACGTCGCTATGATTGGAGCAGCATGTTCAGTGATGCGCTGCTCCATCATTTTCGCGATCCCCGGAATGTCGGGGAGCTTCCGCCGCCGGCGATTACGGTCGAGGCCTGCAATCCGGCGTGTGGCGATATCCTCGCGTTGGCGGCTTTGTTCGTTGGCGGACGCGTGATTGAAGCTCGGTATCGGGTGCGCGGGTGCACGGCATCGATTGCTGCCGGCTCGGCGTTGACGGAAATGATGATTGGGAAGACGCGAGACGGGCTGCTGGCTATTTCGGCAGGCGATGTGGAAGAGCGTCTGGGCGGCCTGCCGGCAGAGTCCAGTCACGCGGCGGTGTTGTGTATCGACGGACTGCGCGCACTGACGAAGGCGGCGACGTAATACGACGCGTGGAGTAGGCCCTTGGCCTCCCGTAAGGCAGACCATCGCTTCTTGTGGTCTGCCCGACTGCGGAGCAGTCGTTCTTGCGGCTTGCCGCTATACCGGGTAATCCATTAGCCTGCCTCGACTTCTGCCACCGGCAAGTCAATCGCTTGGCCGGCCCCGATTGGCAGCCACAAGCAGGTCATACCGAGAGCACCCTCCGGC
>CAVVFX010000003.1:0-547944 GCA_963747535.1 Terriglobia bacterium | reverse complement strand
GCTCGTGGCGCTTGCGCCTCATACCGCCGAGAAGATAGTGTTTGATAAAGTTGAAGTGTCTTGGGAGGTTGCTGTTATGACCGACTATGGCACGTTGCTGCGGGATCACGTCACGCTTCGCTGCCGTTCCATTGACCGTATTTTTCTTCAGGCGTACGTACCCAGACTTCAGGCAGTCGGGGATGTCTATACGTATCTTCGTTGGCAACGGAAGTATCCGATTCCTTCTTCAGCGGCGTTTGGCAAAATCGGGGATGCGTACGTGAAGGCAGTCTACCGCTTTGCCGAATCGCAGCATATTCCGGTCGTGCATTTCAAAAAGGGCGAGAAGAAAGAAGAGACAGCTCGTCCCTATCTGGAGGCAGCCGCGCGTGAGGGCAAGGATCGGGTGGCGCTGATCGGCATAGCCCAAGAGAAAGCATCGGTTTGGAAATCTTGGCCGAGGAAAGGGCAGGAGAAGGCCCGCCATCCGCACATGGATTGGGGACGAGAGATGGCCTATATCAATCACTTCTATTTTTATCTCTGGGATGCGGAGTGGGGCGGGGCGTTCTGGAAGACCAACTCCTATGCGCCTTACCCGATCTGGGTCTGGCTGAATGGCCACGAGTGGGCCAAACGGCAATTGAAGAAAGCCGGCATCAAGTACGAGGCGCTGGATAATGGATTCCGTACCTGCCAGGATGCCGCCGCATTGCAGAAGATCTGTGATCGCCTTGGTCCGGGTGCGGTGCAAAGCTTTTTCGGACGGTGGTTGCGGCGATTGCCTTCGCCGTTTACCGAGGCTGACCTCCGGGCTGGATACGGGTATCAAATGTCGTTTCGGCAGTTCGAGGTTGCAGACACTTGCGTGTTCGATCGGCCGCAAGCGGGTCGGATGTGGTTTGAAGGTGTGATTCGAGATCACCTCGATGTGGGGCGACCGGGTCAGATCGCGCTGATTTTTCATCGCCAGGTCAACTCGCGTACTCCCGGAACATTCCGTACCCGGGTCATTACGCGGGGCGTGGATCCGACGCTGTGCTGTTATTACAAGTCTTCGCGGGTCAAACAGTATTTCAAAGAGGGACGGGCGCTACGAACCGAGACAGTCATCTGTAACACCAAGGATTTCGATATCGGTCGCCGCGTCTGCGCGCAGAACTGGAATGCCCTTCGGGCAGTTGGCGAATCCGCCAACCGGTGTCTATGTGACGCCGAAGCAGCAGACACTCAGCCCGCTCCCGACGTGGCCACCTTTTGCCAGGTGACCCGACCATCCACTAGCGGTGATGGTCTCTATGCCGCAGGACTTCGGTTTGGCGAACAGCGCGTGATGGCAATCCTGGCTGCGTTAGTCGGGTTCTGTTTTCTCATTCGAGGCTTCACCAATCGTCAGCTCGTCGAGCGGGTTAAGGCCCTTCTGGAGTCGCCGTATACTTCCCGGCAAGCGACTTACGATCTTCGCCGACTCCGGCGTAAGGCGCTAATTACGAAGATCGTGGGCACACAACGATATCAACTCGCCGGTCTGGGCCGGCGAGTCGCGGTGCTCTTCACCAAGACTTACAGCCGGGTCCTCGCCCCAGGTCTGAGCGCACTTGACCCTCACTTGCCAGACGACGTTACGTCGCGGAGCAGTCTAAGCACCGCATGGCGCGGCTTCGAAAAGGCTCTTGACGACTACATGGAGGTGAAATTGATCGCCGCGTGAAACTTGACCGATTTGTGAACTTCATGGCCAGCAAGTGGATCTAGATGGGGTCGGCGACAGACGTGAAACGGTTCTGCAATAAAGGCGCTCGCCGTCATCCCAACGGGCAGCAAGTGATGGCTCTGGTAGTCACGGGGATGCTCAACAAACAAGGGGGTGGCGACTTGGAAATCAGCGAAATTACAGTTAAGGCGAATCGCGGACGTATGATGCAGAAGATAAAAGCCGAGTTTCTTGCCGATTTGGTCAACATGGCCGCCAAGTTGGGGCTTGGACGAGGCCGGCCGATCGGCCTGAGGTGCCAGTCCCGCTCTTTCGCCCGATTCTATAAGAGTCGCTTGCTGAGCAAATGAGCTTGAGCCGGGAGAAGACATGTGTGCATCTTCGGTATGCTCTCATCAAAGGCCGCTTTTCTCACCCTCGGGGCAGTCCAGTCGAACCATCGACTCATATTGCAGACATGTACGTACGAATCAGCGCGCGGGAGTGCGGCTTTTCAGTGATATAGCGATGGCCCTTCCATTGCCCCCGTCCCAGTATGATCGCCTCTTCTGATTTTCGGACGAAAAGGATGGCGCTCAACCACGGAAACGGCTATATACCCGTAATCGGCTTTGGCACCCTGATTCCGGATGCGGCCGCAACGATAAGTGCTACCAGAGACGCGCTGGAAGCTGGATTTTTTCGATTGTGCGGAACGATACCGGAATGAGCGTGAGCTGGGTGAAGCCTTGCAGGCAGGACTTGCCTCTGGAGGGATTGCGCGTGAAGACATCTTTGTTACCACCAAGTTGTGGAACACGAATCATCGGCCTGAGCGCGTCGAACCAGCTTTCGAGGCATAGTCTGGAGAGACTTGGGCTCAACTATTTGGATCTCTACCTGAGTCACACTCCATATGCGTTTCAGTCGGGAGACGAGCGCGATCCGCGGGATCAAAATGGCAATATTCTCTACGATCGCGGCGTGACCTTGCTCGAGACCTGGCGGCCGATGGAGAGTCTCGTGGACCGTGACAAATGCCGGGCCATAGGAGTGTCTGACATCACCTTGGACGGGCTGGTGGCCATCTACGAATCCGCGAGAATCAAGCCGGCTGTGGTCCAGCTGGAAGCGCATCCGTATCTGCTGGAAACAGAACTTCTGGGATTCTGCATGCAGAAGGACATCGTGTTTTTGGCTTTTGCGCCATTGGGTCACGGAATAAGACCGGGGCCGCTTGGAGATCCAGTCATTTCGGCAATTGCCGCACGAGTTGGCAAGACGCCGGCACAGGTGTTGTTGGCTTGGGCGGTACAGCGTGGCACGGCTTTGCTTACCACGCCCAGGACTGCGGCTCACGCGTGGGAGAATTTAAACATCTCCTCTCTTCCGGAAGACGCGCTTGATGAGGTCAATCGAATTCAAACCAGACAGAGGTTCAATGAAGTAGTGAAGACCGGTAGCCCGGGTTTCATTCCACAAGGAAGATGATTATGCAAGAGGAACAAATACGTGAAGCTCTAAGTAAACACTGGCAGGCGTCAGCAGCCGGCGATGCAAACGCGGAACACGATATTTACGATGAAGATGCCGTTTGTGACTATCCTCAGTCAGGCGAACGAATCCTCGGGCGAAGGAATTTGCAGGCCTTGCGGAGTCATCATCCAGGCAAGCCGGCGGGTTTCAACGTCAAGCGAATTCTCGGAAAGGGTGATCTTTGGATCACGGAATACACAATCACCTACCAGGGGCGGCCAGCGTACACGGTGAGCATAATGGAGTTCCGCAACGGTAAGGTCGTGCACGAGACACAGTATTTCGCAGATCCCTTCGAGGCGCCAGCGTGGCGGAGCCAGTGGGTTCAGCGGATCGCGTGACACCCCATTTGAGGTAGGGATTGAAGGTCGGGCCCGTCGGGTGTTGTGCGCAAGCGAACACGAGAAACTGTCCACCTAGAGCACCCGGTAGAGATGCCCCGTAGGTTGTTCGAAGTACAGCGACACCACGTTGGCAGTCTCGCGCTCCAGTCGGTGAAGCGCTTTGGCCGAAAGCGTGGCCACGCAGGTGGGGGCCCAGATGAGAATTTGAGCCCGGGGTTCCCTGCCCCCGAGCTGTGCTACGTTACGGGCGCCTTTTAAGATGTTTACAGGTCGGGCTGAGTGCAGCACGCGTCAGTACCGATAAGCGTCCATTTCGCGCTGCCCGCCTGCATGACCCGCGAGATCTCCCTGGCCACCGCTTCCCACATTTCAGGTGGCGGACCGTAATCCCACCCCGCACTGGCTGCTTCCAAATCGTTGTGTGGACTTTCTCGCCCCTCCACGCGACGTCACGAGGAAGCCGAGATTGATTGATAGAAGCCGTCCGATCTAACGCCTCCCGGAAATATATGGGGTGGAACAAACGAGCGACCGTCGATTCTGTCGGAGCTGCTCCTCGCCTGGGCGATCCATCCTTCGAGGTTAAGTATTGCGCCGGTGTCAGTTGGTTGGTAAATCTGTTTCCACGAGTTCCGCGTGTCGTATCTCGAAGACACGCGAGACACAAGCGGGAGATGACGGCAGTCAGTGTCGGGACGTTGGCAGAAGACCAAGCCACAGTTCCCCGTGGACCTGAATTGGAAAGTCGGATCGCGTCGACCCGCTGAGTCGGTCCGCGAACAATAGCGTGGGGCGGTCCCCGCTCTGTCTTTCGTTTCTATACCTTCGCTGTGGTACGCGACATGCGTGAACCAATGCGTGATGTCCAAACAGGGCTTGCATGCTCAGTCTGACCTGGACAGTCGAACCGTCCGGCTTTGGCGCGGGCGCAAATCGATAGGCGCGTCGGTTGCTCGATGCAAAGGCTCAGATAGCGCGCTAGTTAAAAGGGAGATAACATGAAAATCTTTGTTGCGAATGCGAGTGATGCGACCGGCGAGCGGCTCGTCGCCGATCTAGTTCGTCAGGAGCGGCACGCGCGGGCGTTCTGTTTGCTCCTGTCGATTGTCGCGATACCCATCATGAATGCGGGCTGTGAACGCGCCAAGGGAAAGGAGGCAGCGCCCCCTCGTCTTCAGGTCCAGGTAGTGCAGGTGCAGCAAAGGGATGTACCGATCTATAAGGAGTGGATCGGAACTCTGGATGGATTTGTCAACGCGGACATTAAGGCCCAGGTTACCGGCTACCTCACAAACCAGGCGTACACCGAGGGATCATTTGTCCGGTCTGGTCAACTCCTGTTTCTAATTGACCCTCGCCCATTCCAGGCTGCTCTCGACCAGGCGGAGGGACGGCTCGCAGAGTCTCAAGGACAATTGGCGCGGGCGCGCGCGCAGTTATCTCAGTCCGAAGCCCAAGTGGCTGTCGCCGAGGCCAACCAGCGCCGCACGCAGCTAGACCAGGATCGCTATACGCCGCTAACGGAGCAAAAGGCGACCACTCAACAAGACCTTGACAACGCTACACAAAATAATATGGCCGCCAAGGCGCAGGTCCAGGCGGCACATGCGCAAGTCGAAACAGACCAGGCGGCGATCATAGCCGCCACGGCCGCCATCCAATCCGCCAAGGCCGCGGTTGAAACCGCGCGGATCGATCTCGGGTTCACCCGGCTCACCTCGCCAATCGACGGCATCCCGGGAATCGCCAAACAGCAGGTGGGAGCGCTGGTGAACCCGGCAAGCGGCGTCATCACCACAGTGTCGACGCTGGATCCTATCAAGGTCTACTTCACCGCCAGCGATCAGGACTATCTGGAATTCACGCGCCGCTTCCCTACGGCCGAAAAACAGCATGCCGAAACGAGCCGTTTGGAGATGGAGTTGATTCTCGCGGACGGGAGCACCTATCCGCACAAAGGCAGGTTCGATTTCGCGGACCGCCAGGTTGACGTCCGGACCGGCGCCATCACGCTCGTGGGGTTGTTCCCGAATCCAGACAACACTCTGCGCCCAGGACAGTATGGCCGGGTACGCTATTCAACCCGAACCCAACTGGGAGCACTTTTGGTTCCCCAAGAGGCGGTCAGCGACTTACAAGGCACAAAGCAACTCGCGGTCGTCGATAGCGCCGGCAAGGTGACGATCCGAGCGGTGGAGCTGGGCGATACGATCGGCCACGATTGGATCGTTCGCGACGGCATCAAGCCGGGAGAGCGTGTGATTGTCGGGGGGTTGCAGAAGGTCCGGCCAGGACAGATGGTCCAAACGGAACCGTACGAGGCGAGGTGACCAGCAATGTCGAAATTCTTTATCAACCGTCCAATTGTGGCGATCGTGATCGCCATCTTTACTGTGATCATCGGCGCGGTAGTCGTCACCGAGTTGCCGGTGGCTCAGTTCCCCGCGATTGCGCCGCCCGAAGTTCAAGTCACGGCGACCTACGTTGGCGCCGATGCCCAGACCATCGAGCAATCGGTAGCAACTCCCGTGGAACAACAGATGAGCGGTGTCGACAACATGAACTACATGTATTCGCTCAACGCCACGGCTAACGGGCAAATGAAGATGGTCGTCGATTTCGACGTAGCGACAGACCCGAATACGGACCTGATTCTCGCGCAGAGCCGCGAGACACAGGCCGCATCGCAACTCCCCGCTGATGTCAACAATTACGGCATCACCGTTCAGAAATCGGTGCTGGCGCCCATGATGGTGGTTGCGTTGTACTCGCCCAAGGGAACTCGTGACGCCAGGTTCCTGGCCAACTACGCCTACATCAACCTGAATGATCAACTACTCCGCGTTAAGGGGGTGGGCACGATCAATATATTTGGAGCCGGTCAGTACGCCATGCGCCTCTGGGTAAAGCCCGACCAACTGGCCAAGCTGCAGATTACCGTTCCTGAGATCGTCAATGCCATCCAGACGCAGAACACTGTGAACCCTGCCGGTCAGGTCGGGAGCGAACCGATTCCGCCGGGGCAACCATTCACCTACTCCGTGCGCGCTCAGGGGCGTCTGACGACGCCGGAGGAATTCGGGCAGATTGTCGTCCGTGAAACTCCCGAGACCGGGATTGTCCGCGTTAGCGATGTGGCGAGAGTGGAATTGGGCTCGCAGGATTATAGCGTCAACGGCCAGCTCGATGGAAAGCCAAGCGCTGTCATCCTGCTTTATCAGTTGCCGGGCTCCAACGCCGTGGATGCCGCCGCGGGAATACGAAAGTTTCTCGCCGAGGCCAAGCAGCGCTTCCCCCAGGATATCGACTTCGCCATCCCCGTCGACACCACGCTGGCGGTGCATGAGGGGATGAAGGAGATTGTCGAGACGCTCCTGATTGCTATCGCTCTTGTGGCCGTTGTCGTTTATCTGTTCCTGCAAGATTGGCGTGCCACGCTGATTCCGCTGCTTGCGGTCCCCGTGTCGCTCGTCGGTACGTTCTTGTTCTTCCCGCTGCTTGGCTTTAGTGTTAACACACTGTCCTTGTTCGGCCTCGTGCTGGCGATCGGCCTCGTGGTGGATGACGCGATCGTCGTTGTGGAGGCGGTGCAACGGCACATCGACGAAGGTCTGTCTCCTAAGGACGCCGCACTTAAGGCTATGCAGGAAATCTCGGGGCCGGTAATTGGAATCGCGCTGGTTCTTTCAGCGGTGTTCGTTCCCACGGCATTTATCCCCGGCATCACCGGTAGGCTCTATCAGCAGTTCGCGCTGACCATTGCGATCTCGGTAATTCTGTCGGCGTTCAATGCACTCTCGCTCAGCCCCGCACTCGCGGCGCTCATTCTGAAGCCGAACGTGGAGGGCAGAAAGAAAGGACTGCTGACACGATTCTTCGACTGGTTCAACCGTTGCTTCGAACGGGCAACCAACGGCTACGTTCGTCTGTCCGCCGTACTCCTTCGAAAGAGCGCATTCGCTTTGCTTCTGCTGTTGGGTTTCGGCGCCGCCGGCCTGTGGATCGGCGGCAAGCTTCCAACCAGTTTTGTTCCGGACGAAGACCAGGGCTATTTTTATCTGAATGTCCAGCTTCCTAACGCGGCCTCACTTTACCGGACCCAAGACGTGCTCGCCAAAATTCAGAAGATCGCGTCCGAGACGCCAGGCGTTGAGCACGTGACGGCCATCGCGGGTTTCAGCCTGCTCACCTTCGTACGAACCAGCTACAGCGCGTTTGCATTTATCAGCATGAAGGACTGGGGAAGCCGCAAGACCAGAGCCGAGCAGTTCCAAGCCATCAAGGCGCACTTGAACGCGGAATTGGGCAAAGAGGCTGAGAGCGTGTCGTTCGGGTTCTCCCCGCCTGCGATACCCGGTGTCGGCACTTCGGGCGGCTTCACGTTTATTCTCGAGGACCGGTCGGGCGCCGACCCTCAGTTCCTCTCGGACAACCTGAACAAATTCATGGCGGCAGCACGTAAGCGTCCCGAGATCGGCGGCCTCACCACGACGTACCTGCCAAGCGTACCGCAACAGTTCGTCGTAGTCGATCGCGACAAGGTAATCAAACAAGGCGTCGCAATCAATGACGTGTACCGGACCATCCAGGCGTTTATGGGCGGCCTTTTCGTCAACTACTTCAATCGCTTCGGACGCCAGTGGCAGGTCTACGTCGAAGCCGAAGGCGAATATCGCACAAAGTCGGAGAACGTCGGCCAATTCTATGTAAAAAACGCCGCCGGTGAAATGGTCCCGCTGTCCGCTTTGACGAAGTTCGAATCGCGCAACGGCCCGGAATTCACCATGCGCTTTAACGAATATCGCGCGGCACAACTGAACGGCGGTGCAGCGCCGGGCTACAGCAGCGACCAGGCGATGAAGGCACTTGAAGAAACCTTCGCTCAAACCATGCCGCCTCAAATGGGCTTCGATTATTCCGGCATGTCTTTCCAGGAGAAGAAGGCGCAGGAAGGCGTATCCCCGTCGGTAATTTTCGGGTTTTCGCTTCTGTTTGTATTTCTGATTCTGGCAGCCCTTTATGAGAGCTGGACGTTGCCGTTCAGCGTGTTGCTGAGCACACCGGTAGCGGTATTCGGCGCCTTTGCCTTCTTATGGCTTCGCCGCACCATACTGAGCCACGTCTTGCCGGCCTACATGGTGCAAATCGAGAACGACGTTTACTCGCAAATCGGCCTGGTGATGCTCATCGGCCTGACCGCGAAAAACGCCATTCTGATCGTCGAGTTCGCCAAAGACGAGTTCGAGAAAGGAAAGCCGCTCGTAGATGCCGCGCTGGAAGGCGCCCGGGTGCGGTTGCGGCCAATTCTCATGACTTCGTTCGCCTTCATCCTGGGCTGCGTTCCGTTGTGGACCGCAAGCGGGGCCGGGTCAGTTGCCCGGCAAATCATGGGTACCACGGTCATCGGCGGGATGCTGGCAGCCAGCGGCCTCGGCATTTTTCTGGTTCCAGCAATCTTTTACATGGTCGAGAAGATTTCCGGGGCGACGGTGCGCCCCGTTGTACCGCTACTTCCGAAACAGCCCCTGCCTGGGACAGGAGACTAATGTGCGCAAGCAAACGATCTTTACCCTCGTCATCCTCATCGCGGGCATGTCGGTAGGTTGCACCCTAGGTCCGAATTACCAGCGTCCCTCGGTTCAGGTTCCAACGAGTTTTCGCGCGCCCGACCCGTTACCGCCGGCGCAGGGCGCGAGCATCGCCGACCTGAAGTGGTTCGAAGTCTTTAAAGACGAAAAGCTGCAAGAGTTGGTCCGTAGGGCATTGGAGCGAAACTACGATTTGCGGGACGCCGTTGCCCGCGTTGAGGAGGCGCGCGCCAGCCTTGGAATCACACGCTCGAATCAGTTTCCAAACTTCGGCGCCGGTGGTGGCGTTGATATCAATCGCCTCTCGCGAGATGGAGAAACGCCGCTGCCGCCGCAGTTTCTGCCATCGCAGAATCGCAATTTCGGAACGGCCGCGCTGCAATTGACCTCGTTTGAAATCGATCTTTGGGGCAGGCTGCGGCGAGCGACAGAGGCTGCGCGAGCGAATCTTCTGAGCGCGGAGGAGAACCGGAAGGCTGTAGTGACAACTCTGGTGACCGACGTTGCTACGGCTTACCTGACCCTGCGGGAACTTGACTATGCGCTCGAAATCTCCAGACGCACTCTCCAGACCCGTGAGCAATCCCTGACTCTTACCAGGTTGCGGGAGAGCGGCGGAGTCTCGACGTTGCTTGACCTTCGCCAGGCCGAACAACTGGTATACACCGCGGACGAAGCCATCCCAGGCTTCGAGCAGCAAATCGAGCAGACAGAAAATCTGATCAGCCTTCTGCTCGGAGACAACCCGGGAAGCGTTACGCGAGGACGGAGCCTTACGCAGCAGGGCTTTCCACCGGAGGTTCCTGCCGGTCTGCCTTCAGCACTGCTGGAACGCCGTCCTGACATCCGCGCCGCGGAACAGAATTTGATCGCCGCTAATGCGGAGATCGGCGTGGCGCGAGCTGCCTACTTCCCGCAGTTGAGTCTCACCGGGCTGCTGGGCGGAGCGAGCACGCAACTGTCGAGTCTGTTCAGCGGACCGGCCAGCCTGTGGAGTGTGGCGCCACAGGTCACTCAGCCGATTTTCACGGCTGGCCGGCTCAAATCCACCGTAAAGCTCGTCCAAGCCGAACGCGACCGCGCGCTTATTCAATACGAGAAAACGGTCCAGACCGCGTTTACGGAAGTATCGGATGCCTTGATCGCACATCAGCGAGTAAGGGAGAGCCGCGAAAAGCAGGCGGCGCTTGTGGACACGTTGGGCGACCGCTTGCGCCTTGCGAACTTGCGCTACCGCGGCGGCGTGGATACAGAGCTCAACGTTCTGGATGCCGATCGCGATTTGTATCAGGCTCAGCTCGACCTGGCCCAACTCCGGCTGCAGGAAATCCTGTCGGTGGTGCAGCTCTATAAGGCTCTGGGCGGGGGCTGGCAGTGAAACTTTGGATTTAGGGACTGTGGAGGTAGTACAGAACAGCGCCGGTAATGGGAGGTGAATTGTGGAAGTCGTTCGTCGATGCGCGGCTGCGATAATGCTCACAGAACTGCTCTGGTGTCCGACGTACCGTACGAAATCGGAAGCCAAGCGCTCGAAGGCTATTATCGGTGCACTGCTCCTATCCTGTGAAGGCTGTTGCGCGTTTTCTTTGTGCCTGGCAGCAGAGGATTGAAACTATGGACTTTCTTAGACAGGCTGTAACTGCCTCCATTTTGGTCATCCTCACACTGGCAACGCAAAGTGCGGGAATGGGGGCGCTCATCCATTGGGGAAGAGCTCAATTCAGGCGAGAACTGTACAGGCTTGGCGCATTGCGCTCCGCCGAACTCATAGTTCGATCCATGAGTGTCATGATTGCCTTCCATCTACTGCAGATTCTGCTATGGGCCAGTTTCTACCGTTGGAATTGCTTCCCCTCGTGGGAAAGTGCATTCTATTTTTCCGCAGCCAGCTTTTCGACGGTCGGTTATGGAGATCTGGTTCTCCCACGGGCATGGCGCACTCTGGGGCCGGTAGAAAGTGTAGCCGGCGTTTTGATGTGTGGACTCTCCGCGAGTTTCCTGTTTGCCATCGTCAACCGCCTCGTTGAGCACGAACGGCCGGTCCAACCGGAACTGGCGATACCGGTAACGCAGATCGATTCCCCAACACCATCGCGTGCCCGCTGATCGACAGCTGCGCGTTTTGGTTAACGCAGGAACGCCTTGTTTCTGGCGTGACCCACATCAAGGCATCCGAAGCGACGGCGAGATCGTCGAATTTAAGTTCTCGGGGCAACCCGTCGGCTGCTATATTTGGGCCGACGCGCTGTCAACCAGAAGCCCAGAGAGTTCGAAGTCAATTCGTTTGCCTCCCCAACCGGGTTTCGCGCTGAGAACCTTTCGGTTGACAGCCAGGCGCTCGTCTTGGCAAACTTAATGCTCGGCTGCGTTCGTGTCAGCCTTGCCTGTAGTGCCCTGGCGCGTCACAAGTCAATCGTGCCTGGGATGTTGACGTCTCGCATCTTTGCAGAGCTCTCCTTCCGAGAACAGAACCTCGCTTGAGAGAGTAAGGCCGAATACCACACGTCGCCGCCGACGAACTCACTTCCGACTCGTCCAGCGCAGCGAGCAGGGGTCGCTTTCAGGATGCTCTTGGGAGAAGGCGTGTTTTCGTTCATGGTTTCTTGATTCTCTCCGATGTCCGTGACAGAAGTCACTGCAGTCTTCGCCTTTTGGTTCACAATGAGAACAGGGAAATCAAATGCCCACGACGCCCGCAGTGGAACTCAACTTTTCATCAATCTATCCTAAGCATCCGGAGCGCATCTGTTGGGGCTGTGAAAAACTATGTCCGGCGAATCATCTCATGTGCCGCGAGACCCGAGCGCAACATCCCGTCGAACTGTACGAAGACGATTGGTGGGAAGCCTCCAACGGGCTCCTTCCCAACGCCAAGATGATCCAGCTACTGCCCGGTTCATCCGGAGAAAAGTTATGATTCAAATCGGAGCGTCTGCCGCAACGATCGATACGCCGATCGAGCACTTGATGGCTTGTCACCGCCGCATCGAACAGCGGCTGGAAACGTTGATCAATGCTTCTGGACATATAGGGAAGGATCGGGCCGAAGCGCTCGAAGCGATCCGGAAAAGCCTCGAGTTCTTGGACACCAGCGGCGCTCTCCACACCCAAGATGAAGAAGCCAGCCTGTTCCCACGCCTGCGACCGAAGCTGTCGAGTTCAGAAATAGCCTTTGTGGATTCGCTCGAAACTCAGCACGTCGAAGCAAGAGCAGTGTATGCGAATCTCAAACGGCTTGCGGAGATGATGGACAACCCAGACGGCCCAACTGCTGATGCAATCGCCTCCTATCGTGACTGTGCCGACAGATTGCGCGCTCTGTACCGCGAGCATATCCGCGCCGAAGATGAGGTCCTGACGGCGCTGGCGAAAAGATATCTCGGTGGGTTGGAAATCTCTGAAATCTCCCGCGAGATGCGGGCGCGCAGAGCTAGCCTTGAGAGCATCTAGCGGTCGGGGCGGGCGTCGCGGTCCACCCGCCGCACAAAGCCGTACATCACAAAACACGCAGCACACAAGAGCCCCGAAACGATCGCTCCTGGCAGTGCCGTTTCGGTGTGCCCGGCAAGATACGAGTCCAGTGTTGCCGAGAGCAGCCAGATTTGCACGACTAACAGGATGACGACCAGAGCGGCAATGGCATCAATCGCGGTCAGCCCGCGTCGCTGTTGCGGGATGTTTCGAGAACTCGAGTAGGGGGACATCGGCTAGACCTCCGGGTTCATCTTGAGCGCGATCAGTTCATCGCCTTTGCGTTCCAGAACGACGCGCGGCAGCGGACGAGTCGGCGGTCCTTGCAACACCGAGCCATTCTTTACGGAGAAGTAGCCCTGGTGACAGGGGCATTCCAGGCGGTCTTGCTCGGGAGCGTAGAAGACGGCACACGAAAGATGTGTGCATTTTTGGCTGTAGGCGACGTATTCGTTCTCCGAAGTCCGGATCATGATGCATTGTTCTCCGGGCTTTGGATACTGGAACAACTTCACTGCACCGACCGGCATCTCGCCGGCCTTTGCGACCACGCTACGCGGATAAACGGGATCCTTTCGCAACCAACTTCTCACGAGAATCCATAGATTCCCCGCGAACATCCCGAGGCTTCCCAACGTTAGAAATTTAGTGAGCTGCCTTCGGTTGACGTAGCGCTCATCGGCTTTTGAGATGGAAAACTCGTCGCGCCAGAGCGGTTCTTGTTCTTTGACCGGGTTAAGCATTGGCCTTCTCCCACATGAATTCCGAAATGTCGACCGTCAGCGAATCAGTTCCTGACGGGGTCATCATATAAACCTGCGTGGTGATCTTCTGCGCGCCAAAATAGAAGACGTTGGACGGCGTCTCACGCCGTTCCGCGATTTCTTCCGGCCGCAGGTAAGCCAAGGCCTGGCTTGGGCACACCGTCGCGCACATCGGCTTCTTGCCGACTGACGTCCTGTCGTAACACATGTCGCACTTCATCATTTGTTCGTATTCCGGGATGATTTTAGGAATTCCGAAGGGACACGCGAGCACGCAATTCTCGCAAGCAATACAGCGGGGTTTGAGTGCCGACATGACTACGCCGTCCTCGCCTTTCTTGATCGCGTCTGCGGGACAAACCTGTGCGCAGGTCGGGTCCTCGCAGTGCCAGCAGACATAGGCGGCGGTGGCCGTCGTTTCCGCGCGATCGATAAAATCGAAATTGATCATCGACTGTCCGCGATGGGTGTCGCACTCTTCACAGGCTTTCACGCAGGACTGGCAGCCGATACAGCGCGCCGGGTCCACATAAAATTCGTATCCGTACATCTACTTTGCGGCTCCTGCTGGGGCAATCTTCACCAGCACTTCGGCCGTAGCCCACGATGGCGGGCCATCGGCCTTCTGAATCTGACATGCGGACACTTTGAATTCCGGAATCTTACTCCGAGGATCGAGCGTACGATGAGTTAGCATGTTGGCGCTTTTCTTCTCAGCCCAGTGGTAGGGAATAAAGACTGTGTCGGGCCGAATGGTGCGGACTACGCTCGCTTGCAGAGTGATCGCAGAACGCCGCGTAGTAATGGTCACCCAGTCTTTCTCCACGATCCCGTGTTGCTCTGCCATGCGTGGATGGATCTCAACGCGGGGCTCCGGATAAATATCGACCAGTCCGCCAATGCGCCGGGTCTGTGTGCCCGAAAGGTACTGGCTGACGACACGGCCTGTGGTCAGGTAAATGGGAAAAGTTTCATCGACGGGGTCGCCGCTCTCACGCCACTCCGCCAGTTGGAACCGGCATTTCCCATCCGGGTAGAACGAAATTCCACCCTGCATCAGATGCGGTGTGCCGGGATGCTCCAGTGTCGGGCAAGGCCAGAACACGCCCATCTGCGCATCGATTTTCTCGTAGTTAATGCCATAGTAGTCGGCGTGCCCACCCCGCGACGCTTCGCGAAGTTCCTCGAAGATCTCGCGCGGCGTCTCAAATGGGAAGAACTTGCCCTTGCCGAGGCGGCGGGCCAGATCACAAATAATCTCCGAATCACGGCGCGCGTTTGCCGGCGGATCGACCGCGCGTTGAATGTGGATGACGCGTCCCTCCGCGCTGCAGGTGACGCCTTCCTCCTCTTCCTGCAAACTTCCTGCAAGCACGACGTCCGCGTAGCGCGCCGTCTCTGACAAGAAGAAATCAGTGACCGCGAAGAACTCCAGCTTTTCCAGCGCTTCTCGCGTAAAGTCTGCGTTCGGAAGAGAGACCGCCGGGTTGAAGCAAATGGAGAAGAGCGCTTTGATCTCGCCCGCGTGGATCGCGTTCATGATCTCCTGGGCGGAATAGCCAGGTTGCGGTAACTCGTCTGGCGAGATCCCCCAGACGCCCGCCACATGTTCGCGCGCCTTCGGGTCGAGCAGCGAGCGTTGACCGGGTAACTGGTCACATTTTTGGCCGTGCTCACGCCCGCCTTGCCCGTTTCCCTGGCCGGTGATCATCGTACAGCCGCACCCTTCACGTCCGAGGTGACCCGTGGCAAGTGTCAGATTGATCAACGCCGAACAATTCTCCACACCCTTAGATTGATGTTCGAGGCCGCGCGCATGCATCGCAATCGCGCGGTCCGCTTTCGCAAACATGTGCGCAGCTTTCTCGATGGCTTCCGGTGGAACGCCGGTCATCTCCGCCGCCATCCGCGGATCGAAGCGCGCGACAGAAGCTTTTACAGCCTCAAATCCTGCGGTGTGTTGCTCGATGAACCGGTCATCCTGTAAATTGTCTCGCAGCACGACGTGCAGCATCCCGTTTAGCAGCGCCAGATCGGTGCCGGGACGCAATGGCAGAAATAGATCCGCGTTCCGCGAAATCGGCGTCATGCGCGGATCGGCGACGATCAACTTGCCGCCCTTGTCCCGGCACCGCCAGATATAGTCGGTGGTGATCGGGGCGCATTCCCCCACATTCGCGCCAATTGCAAATATCACCTGCGCCTTGGGAATTTCGGACCACGGAATGGGACTGCGGTCAACGTCGAATGCGAGTTTGTAGGCGACACCGGCGGAAACCATGCAGAGACGTCCGTTATAGTCGATGTGCCGGGTCCCAAGCGCCACGCGCGCAAATTTCCCCATCAGATACGACTTCTCCGTCGTGAGAGACGCGCCTCCATATACTGCTACCGCGTCCTTGCCATAGCGATCCTGCACCTCGCGCAGCCGCCGTGCGACGAGGGACATGGCCTCCTCCCAGCTGGCCTTCACAAAACCGTCGCCAGTACGGAGCAGGGGATGGAGGAGTCGATCCGGGTGGTTCGATTGTAGATAACGTTTGACGCCCTTCGGACAGAGCATCCCGCGATTAAACGGGAAATCCTGCCAAGGTTCAAAGCCGACAACGTGGTTCCCCAGGACCTTGAGTTGGATGCCGCATTGCTGGCCACAGAAGCAGCAATGTGTCTTTACCAGACGGTCGGGTTGAGTCCGCGACTCTTTAGTCCAGCCGCCGTCGGGAGTGTAGTTGAGATGCGGTCCGTACTGATCGCGAAGCTGTTCCAGCGTCCCCGGCGATTTAGCCATTAGCAGCCTCCTGTGCAGTAGATTTCAATTTCAATTGCGATAACGAAAGCGTCTTTCGCTTGCAGGGCGGACAGACGTCCTGCCAGGCGAACGCGGTTCGCGGGACGGTGTAGTCGAAGCCGAGTTGAGGGAGGACCGTCTTCAGATCCCGAACGTGCATGGCGGAAGCAAACCGCTCCTTACAGCGGGGGCAGATTGCGCCAGGCCCTTCCGCGCCTGCCTTCTGATACAGCTTGACACCTAATTGCGCCGGCCGTTGAAAGATATGGAAGAACTTGCCAAACGGAAGAAACAGCAATGCCGCAATGACGGTGATCGCGTGAATGATCGCCAGAAAGCTATAAGCCGTACCTCGCAGCCACTCCTGTGAAACTGTTAGCGCAATGCCCGTGATTGAAATTGCGAACAACAGAATCACGGGGAAAAAATCCATTGCGAAACTTTGCAGCGTTTGCGCTCCTTTGTCGCGCAGTCGCCTCCAGAGCGAAAGGACAACCCCCGCTATCACCAGCACGGCCGCAATATCGAGCCCGTGAAACAACAGGGTTGCCGCTACCGTGTGCAGCGGGAAGGTGCCGGTTGGGAATCCAAACAGGTAGGTCACGTAGGTCGATTGATCGTTCGGCAAAGAGCGAAAAGCGATCCAGCCGAATACCAGGGGAAAGGTTATTGCTGCGGCCAGGATGCAGCCCCAGAACAGACATTGGTGCATCCACCAGCGGAGACGCGATCGTTTTGCGATAAAGGTTTGCGCAACGATGTTCCGGCCTGTCAGTCCGACCAGGGTTAGGCTCGTTCGGAGAATTCCCTGACTCCACAACAGTTCCCAACCCCTGCGCCAGTACATCCGCGTAGGTGGTTTATCCAGCCAAACGTTGTAGTGATAGACCACGCCCCAGGTAGCGAAGATGATCGAGAATGTATAAATTACCAGCTCTGGGTCGAAATTCTCCAGATTGCGCGAACCCACGACGATCGCGGCCACGAGGAGCAGCGTGCATAGCGTCGCCCAGGCGGCTGCACGGACGCAATCCGCTACGCGAGTCAAATGTGCAGGCAACGCGAGATCCAGTGCGTTTTGACGTGGGATGAACACACGCGCATTGATTCGCCACATCAAAAGGGAGACCAGCGCCAGGAGAACAAAGCCGGGCCACACCGTACCGATTCGATCTCTGAAGAAGCCCAGCAGAAGAGGCGGGAAGAAGCCTCCAATGCCACCCATGGCACCGACGAGTCCGGTGACCGTGCCAGTCTCGCGCGGAAAGTACTGCGGCACCAGTTTGAACACAGCGCCATTGCCCAAACCCATCAGTACTGCACAGCCGAGCGCTCCGATGGTGAAAGGAAGGATCGATGGCCACGCGAGCAGGAGTGCAAAAGGAATCACCACTGAAAACACCACGGATAAAACGCGCGCCCCGCCGATCCGGTCCGAGAGCCATCCTCCTACAGGTCGCAGCAGAGTGGCCAGCACGACAAAACCGGCGGTCCGGAATCCAGCGTCCGCTGGCTGGAGATGAAATTGATCCCGCAAGAGGCTTGGTAGGTAAATTGAGAAAGCGACAAAACCGCCGAATGTCAGGAAATAGAAAGCGGACAACGCCCACGAGAGCTTCTCGCGTGCGAGCAGCCCAAACATTTCGCCAATTGCTTTTGGACGTACGGCAACCGGTGCATTTCGCGCGAGCACCCAGAAGACGACTGCCCAGACCACCAACATCACGGCCATGCCGCGAAAGATGTTCTGCCATCCGAGCGTAATCGCGAGCAACGGTCCGAGGAAGACCGCCGCGGACTGGCCGATGTTGCCTAATCCGTATACGCCGAGAGCGCCGCCTTGTTTCTCCGCATTAAACCAGCGCGCTACGAATCCGACGCCCACCGCGAAAGACGAACCCGCCAGACCCAGGAAAAATCCGCCGAGGAGCAGTTGCTGATAGGTCTTCGCCATCGGCGTCAGGAAGGCAGGAACCGCGCACAACAGCATCAGCAACGAAAAAACTAGCCGTCCGCCAAAGCGGTCCGCGAGCATGCCGACGGGAAGCCGGGCAAGTGATCCCAACAATACCGGCACAGCCACCATCAGCGCCGCCTGTGTGGCGGAGAGGTGAAAAGTATCGCGAAACCGTGGAGCAAACGCCGCAATCAGGCCCCATGCCGCGAAGCACACCGCAAATGAAACTGTTCCGAGAAGTAGCGGAAGCAGACCGTTTCGTGCCGATGGGTGCGAGTCGGGCATACGGCTTGGCATTTGGATCTTTCCGGGCGGATTCATTATATGGACCATTTCGGTCTCGCGTCAGCCGTTCGATCCAGCGAAGGTTGCGAAGAGTGTTATCAGTTTCGCTCGCGCTCCACGGCCCAATACGTCAGCAAGAGTGTAACGGTTGAGCGTCGTGATAAACGACTCCAGCGCCTCTCTCAGCATGCCCTTCAAGCCGCAGCACGGGGTGATTCTGCAGGTGTTTGTCTCGCGGTCGAAGCACTCGACCAAACGCATATTCGGTTCGGAATCGCGAACCACGTCGCCGAGAGAAATCTGTTGAGGTTCTCGAGCCAGCATTATTCCGCCTGAGCGGCCGGCATGAATCTGAATGTATCGATGCTCGGCGAGCGACTGGATAATTCGGACCAGGTGATGCTTGGAGATTCCGTATGCAACGCTCACTTCCTGCGTCGTAACGATACGATCGGGACGCGTGCCTAGGTAGACCAGAACGCGAAGTGAATAGTCGGAGCGTAGGCTAAGTTGCATGGGTTTCCTGATTCAGTATGACTGTCGTGGTCTCAGGCTGCAGACTCAAACGCATCGCCAAAATATCCTTCGGCGCTGTTCCTGCAAGGAACAGCTTCTTTCTAAGAGAGCGTATGAGGTTCGTACGGAGTGGGAGCAGCGGTTGGATCCATAAGTATGCATTCAGAATGCATCTTTATGGTTGGACCGTCAAGTGTTTTGTTTGCCCGACTCAGTTGATTCTTCGTTGTAAAGCAGGCGTTTTCGCCTGCTTTCGCGCGTTTGAGAGACTTCTGCACAGGCTGCTAGGCTCAAACAAGCCACGTTCACGCAGGACTCAAGCCGCGCACTGCGGAACCTCCACATTCGACATGAACTAACCAATACTCGATCCGGACCTTTTCCTGATCGATGAACAGGAGGTCGGTGAGGGATGCGATTTTCCAGTACATTCTGGCTTTGGGCCCGAGATTATAGTCCAGGGTGGTGGGCGACAGCACTTCGATGATCAAGTTCGGGTTGGCGACGGTGTACTTGCGGTCGTCGGCGTATTGGAACTTGCCGCAGACTACGGTTACGTCAGGGTAGACGTACAAGGATGCGCGGTCGACGCAGACATTCAGACTAGAGTTGTATACCCTGCACCCGGCGGTTGAAAGCCTCGTGGCGATCGCACCAAGAGAGTTTGCGCCGATCAGACTGTGGGCGGGCGTACCACCATTATAGTTACTTCGAGAGATACGCCAGGGCTTTGTCGAGCACTTCGTCACGGCCGGCTTGAATGCCGGCGACGGTGGGCACGACCTCTACTTCGGGGTGCACGCCACCTTGCTGCAACGCGGCGCCGTCGGGCCAATGCGCGGCTTCACCGCTGAAATAGACTTTGGCTCCGCCGGGGAGATCGAATACGGTGGAATACCCCGTGAAACCGGGGAAGACCGTGCTTCCGATCAGCACGGTATCGTTGGCGGCCCTGAAGTACATGGCGCTTTCTCCCGCGATACCGGGGGACACGTTGTCGATCAACGCCACGGTCTTGCCTGAGTAGCGCTTCCTGGTGGTGGACGGAATGCGCGACTCCGACTGCAGGACGCTGATCTGGCTATCGTTCATTCCGCCGGTCATTCCGCTGACCATGCCGCCAAGGCCGACCACGTTGCGCTGCAGTTCTGCCACTACCGGCTGATCGCGATTGCCCAAGCGGCCGGCGGTGGCTATGGCGGTGTCCCGAGGGTAGCCGCGCAAATCAAAAATGATGGCCGCGGTGTGCTGGAATTTATCGAACATGGCGTCGAGGTCGGATGGTTCGACGCGCTCCAGATCGGCATAGCCGGTGCTTTCGTTCAGCAGGCGAATCGCGTCGCCCGAACGATGGGCACGGAGGATTTTGAGATTGGATTCATCGATTGGGACCGAGATGTCGCGTTCCGTGTTGTCCTTCGCCCGCACGGAGAGCTTTAACGTTCCGGCGGCGGGGCGGTTCAGCAGGAAGCGACTGATCACGGTATCCGTAGCAAGTGGTGCGGGTGCGGGGAAGTAGCGCGAGAGTTTAGCGATACGGTCCTGGACCGCGTCGCCATCGATTCTCAGGATCACGTCGCCAAGTTGCGCCGGGCTGGGCTTGAAGACGTGGGTGATCACCAGTTGGCCTTCGAGGAGGCGAACTTCGAAGGGAGGAGCCGCGGTTCCGAAGATGGCTCCCAGTTCGGGGCTGCGGGCGAGACACGTTGGATCGCCAGTGCGCGCCGCCATTTCGGCAATCGCCAGATGGTACTGGAGGGCGTTTCCCGCTTCTGAGAATTTCGGCAGGAGTTCCACTAACACGTCATCCCATTTGGCGGCCAGGGTAGAAACGTAGGGGTTGAAATAATGCATGACGCCCCACATCCGGAAGGCGGCGAGAATGCGCATTTCGCGACTGGGATAGGGATTATCCGCGTACGGCATGTCGCGGAAGGAGGAGGGGAGAAGTTCGAATTCGGGCCGTTCGCCCGGCATGCCCCAGCCGTTGAACTGGAGTGCCTCGGCAGCCGCTTTGACGGCTTCGTTGCCGCGATTCAACACCACGCGAGTCGGGGCAAAGCTGGTGGTTCCGTCGGAATAATACAGCTCGGCGAGGCGCACCTCAGCCCAGACCTTACCCAGCAAGGGTACCAATCGGGTAAAGCCGGCCTGGAGATCCTGCGGCGGGTCCTCGGAAAAGATAGCAGAGCGTGAGTTGATCTGGTCGATGATGGCCTGGACTGGAACCGCGGAATGTTTGTCGATGAGGTAGATCTGGCGAGGGGACGAGGTGGACTTACGGGCGACGGGAGGATGCGCCTCCACTATCTGCAGCGATGAAGAATAGTAAAACTGTCCCGTTCCCTCCTGCGGCGGATAGCCGGAGTGCTGCCGGAAGGCATAACCGAGACCGTTGAGGCTCAACTGGCGAAGGTCCGGGCGGCCAGTAAAAGGCAAGCCGGAAGAGCGAAGATCCCAGACCAGGTTGCTGGTTTGCGGGATGCCCAGCTTCAACATGAGGCCAGCTCCCATGGTTCCGGAAAGGTCGCCGTTGCCGGCGTGGATGACCATGGTATCGGAGTCGAGGGATTGGACCGTGAGACCGGGGCCGGGAAGTCCCAAGGCGATGCGGGTGCAGGGATCGTGGAGGGTCTTGAGCATGCTGTCGAGGGCGACGGCCAGATCTTCGTCGGAGTGGGCGGCTTCGATTTTGGGGAGTGCGGCGATGAGAGCGGAGTCCCAGGCGGTGGAGTTGCCGGTGACTCGTGGGTGCAGGTAACGGATCATGTTCCACAATTTGGCGGTGGAAACGAGGGGAGCGAGCTTATAACGGTCGGATTGGGTGGGTTGGGCGAGGAGGGGCGCAGTCAGGAAGAGGAGACCCGGGAGTGTGAGACGCATGCGCGGCCATTATATCGAGGATGGTCTGTGCGGAATGTGGGGAATGGTTCTGTCCGCGGTTGCACGGCCTCCGTTGTTCGCTCCGGCGAAACGTTCGGCATCACGAATTTGACATCCATTTCGGAAGTTCGCCAACGTGTTCTGCCGAACCGACTCCCTAACGGTCGCGGCTCAGAAGTGTTTGGTTACCGAGCCGCGACCGTTAGGGAGTCGGTTCGTTTCACTGTGAGAATACTAAGCCAACGGGAAGCGGCAAATGTAGCCCGGTGCACCTCCGGGACTGGTCTCGGTAAGGCCGGCATCGCAATAATACATGTGGCCGTCGTGGATACACATGCCGTGCGGGTCCGGATCCTGGAGGGTGATCTTCACTACCTCCAGAACCTTGCCGGACTTGGGATCGATCTTTTGCGCCATACGATCAGCCGCGAACAGGCACCAGATGGCATCGTCATACCAATCGAGTCCGTGGGGACGGTTGCCATGCAAGGCGATCAGGCGCAGGATCCGGAAGTCTTTCGGATCCATCTCGGCCAGCGCGTTGATGCCCAGCGCCGTGACCCAGAGCGTTTGGGTTTGGGGCACGTAGGTGATGCCGTGAACACCGCTGCCCCACTGCACACTCCATACCTTGACGGTTTTGCCCGTTTTGATATCGGCCTGTACCACCTCGCCGATGGGCTTGTCGGTGGGACGAGGAGGACGGCGATTGCTGACGCCTCCATTGCAGGAGATCCACAAGTACCCGGCGCCGACAGCGAGGCCGCTGGTGTTATGCGCTTCGGTCTCGACTGCATGGAGAACTTCTCCGGTCTTCCAGTCAACGCGGAACACCCGCTCGGAGACCTGGTCGCCAATCCACAGACCGTCGTCCGTGGCCTCCAGGGCATTGGGATGGATGTCTGGCGCCTTAAAGAGCTTCTCGACTTTGGCAGTGCGAGTGGGCGGAGGCGGGGGAGCGGACTTGGGGGCCGGACCCTCCTGTGCGTGCGCCGCAAGTGCTCCCGCGGCGACTGCCGTGCCGACGAACTCTCTTCTGCCAATTTTCATATACCTGCCTCCTGCAATGGCTTATGATTTGCCGGGAACGCGATTGCCGGCGATCCAAACCGATTCGAGTTTCCGGGTGTTCCGGATGTCGTCGATCGGATTGGCGTCGAGCACCAGGAAGTCGGCCCACTTACCCGGTTCGAGCGTACCGAATTGATCCTGCATGTGCAGACAACGCGCGGCCGTACTGGTTGCGGAAACGAGCGCCTGCATCGGCGTCAGTCCAGCCTTGGTCATCTGCTCGAGTTCGAGGTGCTCGAAGTAGCCCTGGAAACGGTAGGGTGGGCCGGTATCGGTGCCCATCACTACAGGGACGCCGGCGTTTTCGACTTTTTGCAAGTTCCTCATGGCTACGGGCAGATGATCGCGGTACCACATCCCGCTCTTGTCACCGCGCATGTGCTCCTGGAAAGCGGGGTCCTGAGCCTTGGCGATCTCGGCCTGATTACCATCCCGGAGAAGGAACGGATCGTGAAGGAAGGCGGGATTCCCGCCGTAAACGAACGTGGAGACCTCGCGCATCAGGGTGGGCGTATAGAAGGCGCCGTTCTTCTTGAGGAGCGCGATGGTTTCGCCGTCGATTTCCTCGTCGCGAACACTGTGGGCAATATAGTCCGCGCCGAGCCGGAGGACGGCCTTGGCGTCGCTGAGGGTCACGACGTGGACCGCGACGCGCATGCCCTTTTTGTGGGCCTCATCCAGAATTGCGGTGTAAGCCACCGGGGGCATTTTAACGGCAGTGCCGAGAAAGTCATCCAGGCGGAACTTGATGATGTCGGTTTTGGCAGCGGCGTTCGCATCTACTACTTTGCGGGCGTCCTCCGCGGTCTTGGAGGCAACAATCGGGCCCGCGATGAAAAGGCGCGCACGCTTGAGCGCAGGGGTCTGTTGTTCGGCGCGGGTCTGGTCGCGCAGTGCCAGTTCGTTGTCGCCGCCCAGGCTGAAGACGGTAGTGACACCGTATCTCGCATACAGGCCAAGCTGCCCGAGGTCGTTTACGTGGGAGTGGCCGCTGATGAGTCCGGGAATGATGGTCTTTCCGGTGACGTCGATCCGCTGCGCACCCGCGGGGATTTTGACGGAGCGGCCGACGGCCTCGATGCGGCCATCGTCATGAACCAGCAGTGTCGCATGCTCAATAGCGGCTTTGCCTGTGCCGTCGATAATCCGGGCACCGACGAAAGCTTTTTCCTGGGCCGCAGCGGCGGCAGTGAGCATCAGTAACACGACGGGAAGAGTCGGCTTGAGGATCGGCATTACCCTGCAATTCTATTAGCAGAATTGAGTGAATGCAAGGCGCTCACGCTTCCTCCCAAAGCTTGATATTCTGTGAAGCTTGGTAATCTGTACAAGCGAAAGAGAGGCCAATAGAACTATGAGAACTCCGCATGTATTGGGTATTTGCGCGATGCTCGTGGCAGGCGCCGCGGTAGCGCAGGAAAAGAAGGCGGCTCCCGGCCCGGGTCTGACACTGACGACTCCGGCGTTCGGCGACGGCGAGGTGATCCCAGCGCGTTTCACGCAGTCGGACCCGAAGCCGGTTTCGCCGAAGCTCACGTGGACCCACGTTCCGGCGAATACGGTCAGCTTCGTATTAATCGTGCACGATCCGGATGTAGCGGTGCAGAAGAAGACGGACGACGTGCTCCACTGGCTGGTCTTCAATATTCCGGGGTCGGCGCGCGAGCTTCCGGAGGGTGTGCCGCCCGACGCGAAGCTACCGGACGGAACGATTCAGGGAAAGAACCAGGGTGGGGTCGTCGGCTTCCGCGGACCAGGAGCTCCCGCCGCCGGCCCCTACCATCACTACACGTTCGAGCTTTTCGCGCTGGATATGAAACTCGATCTGGGACCGGATGCCACGCGGCCGGAGGTCCTGAAGGCGATCGATGGACACATTCTGGGAAAGGGCGTGCTGGTAGGGCGTTTTCACCGCTAAACCCGGCTGGGCAGCGTAGCAGCCAGGCAGACCACAAAATACGATGGCCTGCCGTACGGTAGCCCAAGGGGTTGCCACCAGAAATGGCCAGACTCGTGCGACTGCTTCGCAGCCAGGACATGGGGAAATGCGTGGGGCTGTGTATCCAGGCCCGCAGTGAACTACAATAACGTTTCAACCCATGTTTCGCAATTTTTGTCTATTTTTTGCCGTCGCTCTGGTTCCCTCGTTCTCCCAGGCCGTCCACTTGAAAGTCGATACCGGCCAGGTTGTTCAGCAAATCGATCCGCGGATCTACGGCCAATTCCTGGAGCACATCTATCACTCTGTTAATGGCGGCGTCTGGGGCGAGGTGGTGTGGAACCGCAGCTTTGAAGAACGCTTGAGCCCCGATGACTGGCGCACGCGCGGCGGCGTGCTCTTGAGTCCACCCGCAACCGACCGCGAATCCCGCTTTCTGATCGGCGCGGAAACGTGGGGCGACTACGACTTCTTTATCGACATCCACAGGACCTCCGGCGAGGGGGCCATCGAAGTTGGCGTGCGGGCTTCAAGAGGTAACGCCATCACGCTCAGCTTCGAAGGCAAGCAGGTGAAGCTGATCCAGAAGCAGCCCTTAGCCACCGCGGATCTGACGCTCGAAAGCGGGCGCTGGTATCGCCTCCACGTGAGGGCCGCCGGACAACAGGTGCAGGCGTTGGTCGATGACAAGCCGCTGTTCGACGTCAAAATAGAAGCGGGCGCCGACCATGGGCAAGCCTTTGTGGCCACCCGCTCGGCGGTCGCTGAGTTCCGCGCGATCCGCGCCGTGGGGCTCGACCACTCCCTCCTCTTCGATTCCCTACCCTCGCCCGCCCGCCACTGGAGAGCTTTGGGCGGCGGAGAGTTGTCGCTCGATGCCGATCAGCCGTCTAACAGTAAAGTCTCTCTCAAGATTGCGGGTGGCGCAGGAACCGGGATCGCCCAGGATCATTTTGCGGTGCGCAGGGGCGATGTGCTCCGCGGCTCGCTTTTTGTGCGCGGCGAATCGGCGGGCGGCGTCTCGGTCCGCCTGATGAGCGACCGGTATGTGCTGGCGCAAGACTCGTTTCCACCCCCGGGGAAAGGTTGGACCGAGTTCCCTCTGGCGCTCAAGCCGGAAGAAGAGTCCGCCAATGCCACGCTGGAAATCGCGACGCGCGGGCCGGCCACATTGTGGATCGATCAAGTTAGCCTGACGCCGGATTCGTCCGTCGCAAGTGACGGCTTCCGTCCCGATTTGCTGAAAGCCATCAGCGATCTTCACCCTCCGGTCATCCGCTGGCCCGGCGGCAGCTTCATCGCCGATTATCACTGGAAGGACGCGATCGGCCTGCAGTCCAAACGGGTGGGTAAGACCGGCTGGGACGAAAACGACCCGTTATCGTTTGGCATCGACGAATTCGTCAGTCTGTGTCGCAGAGTCGGCGCCGAGCCGATCGTGGTCATCAATACGGGAGGCCGCAACAACCCGGCTGAGCGGCCGCAATATATTCAGGATGCCCGGGACTTCGTGGAGTATTGCAACGCGCCCGCCACGTCGAAGTGGGGCAAGGTCCGAGCGGCGAATGGCCATCCGGAACCTTTCGGCGTCAAGTACTGGGAACTGGATAACGAGATCTGGAAGGTGAAGGCCGACGACTACGTCGAGATGCTGCGGCAGTTCGTTCCCGCGATGAAGCAGGTGGATCCCTCGATCAAGACCATCGCCTGCGGCAGCGGACAGCTCGGAGGGCATTGGGCGGAGGGCGATATCGCGGTCATTGAAAAGGCCGCGGACCTGGTCGACTTTCTCAGCGTCCATCATTACGAGAGCCCGGATCACTTTGCCGATGGGCCGGCCAACGAGGAGAAGTTTTTTGCGGGGCTCGGCGAACGGATCCGGAGCTCAAAGAATCCGAATCTGAAACTGTTCGTGTCGGAGTGGAATGCGCAGTCGACGGACTGGCGTACCGGCCTCTACGCGGGCGGCATCCTGAACATGTTTGAACGCAGCAGCGTGGTGAGCATGGCGTCCCCGGCGCTGTGGCTGCGGCATGTGACCGCGCCGGCCTGGGACAACGCGCTCATCAACTTCGATAACCGGTCGTGGTTCCCCGCGCCGAATTACGTGGTGATGAAGCTGTACCACGATTATTTCGTGCCGTCGCTATTGAAAGTGGAGGGCGACGCCGCGGGGTTGAGTGTGGACGCCGCGAAGTCGGCCGATGGTAAGCGTGTGGTGGTCAAATTGGTGAATCCTTCCGACGCCGCGCGCGAGGTATCACTGGAGTTGAGCGGCTTCGTCTCGGGCAAAACCTCTTTGCAACTGGTCGCTCCAGATAATCTGAGCGCCCGCAATACCATGGAGCATCCCGATTTCATTCATATTGTTGCGGGAAGAGTCGCCAGCAACGCCGGGACGCTGCAGGTCGCTCTGCCGCGCTGGTCTGTGGGTGTGCTGGAGATCGCGTCGGGTGCGCCGGTAGAGCAGACCAAAGTCCGCGACAACCTTGCCAAACCGGACCTTCTGACGATGGCGAATGGCCGGCCGGTGCTTGATGCTCAGACCTGGTGGAAGTCGCGCCGGCCCGAGATTCTCGAGCTTTTGGAAACGCAGGAGTACGGCCGGATGCCGGGCGGCAAGATGGCCACCCGGTTCACGCCGAAGTACCGTCTGGACCTGATTGACCGCAAGGCGCTAGGCGGCAAGGCGGTCAGGAAGCAAATCACTATTTCGTTCGGCGGCCTGGTGGATTCGCCGAAGCTGCACCTGCTGCTGTACGTCCCCACCAAGGCGTTGGGCGGTGCGCCGGCGGTCCTGGGTCTGAACTTCAACGGGAACCAGACGGTGGATGCCGATCCGGGGATTCAACTGCCGGAAATCTGGGTCGTCGATCCGGCGGCTCCGAAGGGTGCGCATCCCGGCGAGAAGGTCCCGCATATTCAAGTTCAGGCAGGAGAGGATACGCGGGGGAAAGCGGCATCGCAATGGCAGGTCGAAAAGATCCTCGATCGGGGGTACGCGCTGGCCACCATGTACTGCGGCGACATCGAGCCGGATTTCAACGGCGGGATCGACGATGGCGTGCGCGCGATGTTCCTGGGGGCGAAGCAGGAAAACGTGGAGCCGGACGAATGGGGCGCGATCGGAGCCTGGGCCTGGGGTTTAAGCCGTGCGCTCGAGTATCTGCAGACCGATTCGGACATCAACGGGCAGAAGATCGCGGTGATGGGCTTCTCGCGTCTGGGTAAGGCGGCGGTGTGGGCAGGGGCGCGGGATCAGCGGTTTTCCATGGTGATTTCTAACGAATCCGGGCAGGGCGGCGTGGGGCTTTCGCAGCGCAAGGCCGGAGAACGGCTGGAACATCTGAACAACGCGTTCCCTTACTGGTTCGCGGGCAACTACCGGCAGTACATCGGACGCGAGGAGACGTTGCCGGTCGACGGGCACATGCTGCTGGCGCTGGTCGCGCCGAGACCGGCTTACGTGGCCAGTGCCGAACTCGACACGGGGTCCGATCCCAAGGGCGAGTTTTTAGCTGCGGTGGAGGCATCGCGGGTGTATCGCCTGCTGGGGAAGAAGGGCCTAGAATCGACTGATATGCCAGGACTTAATCAACCGATCTCGGGCGATATCGGCTATCACATTCGCACCGGAAAGCACGATGTCACGGCCTACGATTGGGATCGCTTCCTGGACTTCATGGATCTCCACTTCGGCAAGTAATGTGGGCGGGCGGACGAGGAAGGTCCGCCCCATACTTTGATTACTGCGGCGCCTGGTTGAACGTCCCTGGCGCGAGCGGCAAGTAGCGGAAAGCTATCGTATCGGAATATCCGTCTTCGCTGATGCTCACGAGCAGATTATCGAGCGAAGTCAGGTCGAAACCCTGCAACTGGCTCATATCGATACTCACCTGGCCGGCCGAGACGGTGACCGCGCCGGCCGGCGGCACATAGTTGGCGAACAGATCCGATAGGACCACCTGAACCGGGTCACCCGTATAGTATCCCGGGATGTTCAGGATCACGTCTTTGCTGCTGGCGATGGACGTTGCGGCCGTACTGATGATCGGCTCGTAACTCGTAAGGTCTGAGTAAGCCAGCGTCTCGCCTAACAGGATGGTGCCGTCCGCCTCCGTCGGACCGACGAGTACCGTGTAGTCGAAGCTGGCTCCTGCCTGGAAATAGACGTCGCCGAAGTTGAGGAACGTCGGGAGGGCAATGTAATCGCCCGCCTGCATGGCCTGAGACAACGTGTACGGCTGGAAATCGATAGAGCTTCCATCATCCAGCAGCGTGATGCCACCGCTGATCTCGGTGCCGGCGGGAATCGCCGCGGTGGCAATAAAATAGGCAGAGTCAAGGACGCCGGAAGTGGGGTTCAGGAAAAGCTGTACCACTCCGGGGGCGGGCGCCGGGGCAGCCTGCTGCGGCGAGACCACTCGCGGGTGCGCACGCAGTGAACGAAGCTTCATAGAAATATGGGCCGGCCCGTACGGGCCAGTGTTGGGGTTCCTCTTGGGGTATTTTTGCGCCCAAACCGCGGGAACGGTAAGCGCAACGCAAATCGCGATAACGGTCAGTTTCATTGCTAACTCCTCCAGATATGATGCAAAAATCTGTAGGCGGCTGCCAATAGCCGGCCTGGTTGGCTAGTGATAAATCACGCATGGGGATGAAATAAAGAACACAAAGAGGCTGCTGCGCAGCCCCGGGTTGCGTGGCAGCCTCTGGGACTTTGGCCATTTGGAATCTCAACCTCTTGGGAAGCAGAGGGCAAATGTAATGGGTTTCTCCCGCGTCGTCTCTAACGGTCAGATGAAAGGGTAGAGTCGCAGAGACAGCGGTAACCCAGGCCGCTTCGTACACCAAAGCCTGTCGCTTGCGGACGTGGGCGTCCGCCCCACAAAAAGGCCAAAGCCGAGCGGCTGATACGCAGACCACAGAAAACGGGCACTGCGGGCTAACAGTTTCAGTTCTCCGCTGAATCCACTGTCGCAATCGAAACATCGATAAGGAAGCCATGAATTATTCGCTACAGGCCGCCCCAGTGGGCGACGGACGATATTTCGGGCCTCCACCGCGGATTCCATCATCTCAGAGGCCATCCGGCATCGTATGGGATGATAGGAGTTACTCCGCTATGGCAACTCAAGGGCCGGTTCCAGACGTTTCCGACGAAACTGCTCTGGTACAACTCGCGCGTGCAGGAGATCTCAAAGCGTTCAGCGACCTGATTCAGCGCTATGAAGGCAAGATCTTTCGTCTCGCCCTGCATATCACGCAGAATCGTGAGGATGCGGAAGATGTGTTGCAGGAGGCGTTTCTCAAATCCTACGAACACCTCGACCAGTTTCAGGGCAATTCGAAGTTCTACACCTGGATCGTGCGGATCGCGGTCAACCAGGCGCTGATGAAGTTGCGGAAACGCAAGAGCGACCGCTCCGTATCGCTCGACGAAGGCATTGACACCGGCGAGGACACGGTGACCCGTGAAGTGGCGACCTGGGACGAGAATCCCGAACAAAAGTATACTCGCGAGGAACTGAACGCGATCCTCGACGATGCGATTCAGGGACTCGCGCCGGCGTACCGGACGGTGTTCGTGCTAAGGGACGTGGAAGAATTGTCAACGGAGGAGACGGCTGACGCGCTCGGCCTGTCGATTCCGGCTGTTAAGAGCCGCCTGCTCCGCGCGCGGTTACAGTTGCGCGAGAAGTTGACCCGGCTTTTCAAGCGCAAGGGAGATGACGCCTTTGCTTACATGTAAAGAATTTCTGCAGGAACTCACCGACTACCTCGACGAGAAAACCGACGCCGAGTTGCGCGCTAAGTTGGAGCGCCACATCACCGAATGTCCCAACTGCTGGGTGGTATGCGACACCACTAAAAAGACCATCCAGGTCTTCAAAGGCATGCAGGAATACACCATACCAACGGACGTTCACACCAGGTTGATGGCAGCGGTCGAGCGTAAGTGCGCCGCTAAGAAGGTCCGCTGATCCGCCGGCTCAGCGTGTTGAACGCAAATAATATTTCCGACGCCGGGTTCCGCAAGGATGCCCGGTTTGAAGTCTTTGCCTCCGGTTCGGTGATTGGAACCATCAATGACACCCAAAGAACGTTCGAACTGGCCAATCAAACCTTCAGCATCATTGCATCTGGGCATCTCGGCCCAACGCTCCAACTGAAATCCAGCGACACGCTGATCGCAACCGCTAGCTGCTAGCGGGAAGCCATTTATTAACAACTCCGACGGGTGAGAAGACTACCGACGCCGAAGGTAAGGTATCGTTGAGTTGTTATTGTTGTTTCCCCCAGAAGCCGACTGGACGAAGTAAGTGACTGGTTCAGGGGGTATTCCCTCTTCGGAGTTATGCGAGTGCTCCGGATCAGGGGGCGTGAACTGGTGTTCCAAGCAGTAGTCCCACCGAGTTGCGCATTTCTCATCCTCGATGCCGGGATAGGTAGCAACGCCGACAGTTCCTGCTAGTATGAAACTCAAACTCCAGTTCCTGTTGCCCACATATACCAATCGTACCACTCAAGAATGTTTGCCCGATTTTGTAACGATGAGAATAGGGTGACTCCGCTATTTGGCGATCAACATCAGTTGCTTTATACCAAATATCAGCAGCCCGAGAACTCCCAAAAGGACAAACGTGATCGGTATCATTATGAAGAAGCCCTTTACCTGCATCTTAAATTTCTCGATCCTGAGTTGGCTCACCCTTTCGACTATCTCTTTGTCAAGTTCTTCGTCCGTCCACTTGTCGATGTAGTCTTGGTGATTCCTGTCCGTGAAGTCATCTGGGTTCCCCCAGATTCTTCGGAGTTCGCGATACTTCGAGAGATAGCGCTGTTCCTTTTCTTTTCTCGACAACGGCTTTCTTGACATAGCTTGCCTAGACGCCAATGGTCTTCGCGTGATCATAGCATTTCGTCCCGTCGCGGCGCGATAATGGGGCATGCAGGACATGCAGGAAAGGAGAAGGCGTACGCTGATCGAATCCCAAAAGCCGGGTGATGGGCCGCCAGGGCTTCAGGTAGCTTTACGCCAACTAAGGGCGCTCTCTTGGAAAGAGCATGGCGCGGGTGTAAAGGTGCATACCGAAACAACAACGGTTTACCTGAGCGAAGACGCTCTGCGGCGCATGGAGATTCATCAAGGGAATCCAGAGGAGATATGTGATATCTTGCATCAAGAGCGACGGCCCCGCAAAACGCCAAAGAAGAGACCGCGCTCCACGAAGCCTGAGAATCGCGGTAAGACGAGCCGCTGACCCGCGTACCGAATACTTACAAACTATTCGCGACTCCGGCGGCTCGTGAGATTCTTTGGAATCATCAAATTGCGTTTTATCAACATCCGGACACTATCCGACTCTCGCCCTCACCGTCTCCATGCCGCAAATTTAGTACTGATAAACGCTAGTGCTGTATCGGAAAAAACACTGCTGCTGTGTCGGAGAAACGCCGCTTGGCTGTCTCAAGGCTCCAAAAGGGTTGGCTTGAACGACGAACACTCGTTCAATCTGGCGCCAGAAATCGGATCACTACACGCGATCCCGCCAATATCCAGGGCGGCGACGTCCGTGAACGACAGCGATGATCTCGACATGGCTCGCGGTTTCCCGAAAAACAACGAGGTAAGGAAACCTATGGAGCAAAATCTTGCGGGTACCGAACGCGTATTCCGGAAATTGCCCAGGGTGAGTCTCAATCAGATCGATTGCCTTTTCTAACTCATCGAAGAACATTCCACCAGCCCGGACGCTGCGGCGCGAATACCATTCCATAGCGGCTTCGGCTTCTTCCAAAGCTGCGGGGTGGATTTGAATAGATGGCTGCTCACCGGTTCGATCGAGACCTGAGACGAGTGCGCGCCTCATCCCAAGGCATCGGTTGGACGGCCCCGCTATCGATCTGGTGAAGACGCCGACGCGTCTCCTCACGCCAGGCTTCTTCTGCCGCAGCGTCATGGCCTTCATCCAGACTGTCGATCAAAGAGTCGATCAAAGCACCGCGAACTTCGATGGGTAGTGAAAGAGCATCCTTAACCACTTCCGACGCGTCCCGTTCCATAGTTTCATCATACCGCTGCCCCCTGAATACACGAATTGAGGGGATAATCGCCCCCATGACGAGCTTCCATTCTTGCCGGTTGACGTTCAAGGCGGTCGTAAATGCCTGCCACAAAATCTGGCTTGTTCGAGGATGAGACGCAGACCGGCACCGTTTCAGCGGGTCCCTCTCATCGCCTCAAGGGCATTACGGCCGATCTGCCGGACGACTTGTTCCGCGAGGCTCACCTTTTTATCATGTGATGGGTCGGCGAAAGCGCTTTCACCCAGGCGCGACAACCCGCGGGTATAATCTGGATTGGCGCTGGAGTTTGAATGGGATCCGAAAATAGTCGCAGCACAAGGTGTCGTTCGAAGAAGCGGCGACAGTCTTCGGCGATCCGCTCGGCCGCATCGTCGAGGATCCGCGGCATTCGTCTGAGGAACAGCGGCTCGTGTTATTAGGGTATTCCGAGAGACGACGTGTGATCGCCGTTATGTACGTCGAACGCGACTACAAGATGCGAATTATCAGCGCCCGTCGGGCTACGGGGCGTGAGCTAAGGAACTATGAAGAAAGCACCCGATAAGCGCAGGGCGCCAGATCCGGACGACATCTTACCGGAAATACGACTTCAGTCGGGCAGCGCCCAACCGCTACGCAGCGAAGTACGCGGCGGGAAGTTCTGTCGTGGTGCTGGAGCCCGACGTCGCTGCCGCGTTTCCCAGCGCGAGGGCTGCCAATGACGCATTACGGGCCTTGGCGGGAATCATCCAGAAACATACTCCGAGCCGTCCGGCATCGCGTCGCGCCGGTTAGAAGAGGCGCGGCAGCGGACTTCAAGATAGCTCTTGCTCTGCTGCCGGAACCTGCCTTTCTACCTTCCGAACCCCCTTAAGGCACCCCAACTGGTTCAACTCACGCGAAAGAATCTCACCAACCGCATCAACCATTTACAGCCGACACCCCTCAACCCCGTCACCATGCACGCTACGCTGAAATCAGAGGAGGAAAAGTGTCTTTTTTGAAGCGCGCACGAGCACCGTCGACCAGTCCAATCGGATCCCGTTTTTCACCATTCCCCGCCGTTGCGGGCGATCCCGTGCGTCACCAGAAACTATTGAAGAAAACGCACAAAGAAGCACAAACGAAAGTTCGTTTCCCGAGCAGAAAGGTCACTGGTCCACGGCCACGCCGAAACCGGATCGCCAGGAATCGCGATGTCTGCCACAACGCCTTCCCGAGGCCGCACCTCCAATGCCGGAAATTGGCTTCGATTCGCAAAACCGCTGCCCCTCCCGGTGGCGCCTCACCGATGACCCCAGCGCAAATTTCCGGGACCCTAAGTGCACAATCCTGCACAAACGAAAAATCTCCGCCGGTGCCGAGACCCCGCATAATTCTAACAAATCATTACAACTTAGAAAGAATTGGCTTCTTCCGAAAATATCGCGCAACGCCGTGCGAGAAGGGTGGCAAATCACCTCAAATCTTGGACTTATCTGCGTTCATCTGTGTTCATCCCTGCGGCCCTCGGCTTTTCTCTTCTACGTCCGTACAACTCGCGCAAGCTGTGTTCGGCCCCAATTTTCATTTCCTGGGGTGACCGTGCTTTGGCGGTCAAGACTTTCGTTTCTTCCGAAAATATCGCGCAACGCCGTGCGAGAAGGGTGGCAAATCACCTCAAATCTTGGACTTATCTGCGTTCATCTGTGTTCATCCCTGCGGCCCTCGGCTTTTCTCTTCTACGTCCGTACAACTCGCGCAAGCTGTGTTCGGCCCCAATTTTCATTTCCTGGGGTGACCGTGCTTTGGCGGTCAAGACTTTCGATCCGTAAAACCGCGCCCCAACCAGTGCCGGCTCAATCCAGAGGGACTACCGTGTCGGGTCCGCTGCCTTTGGGCAGTTGCAATGTCTTCTCGATTTTTCTCCCTGAGACCGAAACAATCACCACCTTGTCCTGGTCCTGAATCCCCAGGAAGGCACGCCGGCCATCGCGCGTCATAGTCAGCGACAACGGCCGGCCTGTTAGCGGAATCTGCGCGATCTGCTTCCTCGTAGCGATATCTGCGAACCCAGCCGCCGGTTCGAACTGCAGGTTGTAGACGAGTGTTTTCCCGTCGGGCGTCAAGGCGATGCGTCCCGGTCCCTTGCCAGTCGGGATCTGGCCGATAACCTTCTTCGCCGCGGTATCGATAATTGAGATCTGGTTGCCGTTGGTATTGGTGACGTAGAGGAGATCGGCATCACGCGAGAAGACGCCACCTTGCGGATGCGCGCCGGTCGGGATGAGGGTCACCTCGCCGGTCTTCAACCGAATGGCTGCAACCACGTCGGAATCCGTGTCGCTCACATAGGCCCACTCGCCGTCCGGCGACGGCATCACCATGTGAGGGCTCTTGCCCTTCACGTCATAAGCGCGAGTTACTTTGGCCGCCGAGGGGTCGGCCAGGATCAGGCCGAAGGGCCGCTCAGTCGTGGAGAGCAGATGGTCACCCAAGCCCGTCAGAGCGATTCCGTGAGGACGATGGAAGCGCCCGAGATCGATGTCGCGGACTTTGCGCATGGCGTGTACGTCGACAACTGCGATAGTGTTATTGCCGGGTTTGTCTTCGGTCATCCAGAGAACGCCGTTGACACTGACGTAGAGCAGTTTGCCGTCCCTCGAGAGAACGGCCTCATGCGGAAACGGCCCCACGCTGACGCGCGCCAGCTGCCTTCCCTCTTCCGAATAGAAGCCGACAGTTCCCGCGACCTTTTGGACCACCGCGAGATAGGCGTGCGAATCCGCTCCGCCGGCGACGCCGCAGAAGAGAAGCAACGGAATGGCAAATGTTCCTCGACGCATTTGGATGAATGATAATTGATACCACAAAGAGACATGCGATGAGAAAACTACTTTCGATCGTTGCGCTGGCCACGTCAGCCTCGGCTGCCGGTCCGTTCTTCAACATCGCTGATTACGGTGCGCACAAGGATGGCTCGACGCCGTCGACGGAGGCTTTTCGCGCGGCAATTCGTGCGGCAAAGGAAGCAGGCGGCGGAACAGTGTACGTCCCAGCCGGACAGTATGTCACCGGGCCCATTGAACTGGTGAGCAATCTGACGTTGTTTTTCGACGCCGGAGCAATCGTCCGGTTCCCGGCACAGAAACTTCCCTCCACGCAAGGTAGACAGCAGAGCATCGAGGCGCTTACGCCGGTGCCTCTGATCGGCGGACGGAATCTCGAGAACGTCACCGTCGAAGGGCGTGGCGTGCTGATGAGCGATAACGCGGAATGGATGAAACTGATGCCCCGGCAGCAAGTGACGGGCTCCGATCCGGGCAGCGCTAACGGGCCCAACTGGGAGCACCTTTTGCAATCGCTCGAACTCAAAACGCCGGCTTCCGAGGAAGAGTACCTGAAGGCTGCTCCCGAACTCCGGCCGTCTTTCATCCGCACGATGGACAGCAAGAACGTGCTGATCGAAGGCTTACGCTTTGTCGGCTCGCCCATGTGGACCATTCATCTGCTGTACTCCGATAACGTCACGGTGCGCGACGTCGTCATCGAAACCTATCCGGGTGTGCACACCGACGGGATCGCGGTGGACTCCAGCCGGAACGTGCGAATCTCCAATTGTTATATCGACACGGGTGACGACGGCATCGTCATCAAAGCCGGTAAAGATGCCGACGGCTTGCGGGTTAACCGTCCCTCCGAAAACATCTCTATCACCAATTGCACGGTGCACCGCGCCCACGGAGCTGTGACCATCGGCAGCGAGACCTCGGGTTGGATCCGCAACCTGGTGGCGAGCAACATCACCTGCAAAGATACCCAGATGGGCGTGCGCATCAAGAGCCGCCGGGGCCGCGGCGGCGGCGTGGAGGACGTCCGGTTCGACAACTGGACCATGGAGGATGTCGGCCAGGGAATCAACGTCACCAACTTCTACATCATGGAAGGCGAAGTGCGGACGGGCGAGCAACCCATCTCCACGACGACGCCCGTATTTCGCGATATCGCAATCAGCCACATGACGATCCATCGGGCGCGCGTGGCGGTCGACATCGAAGGACTGCCGGAGATGCCGATTTCAGGTCTGCGTATCAGCGACGTGGTTGCGTCCGGCAAGAGCGGATTGAGAGCGTACCATACGGTTGGCCTGGAACTGCACAACGTGCAGGTGAACGCGGAAAGCGGACCGGCGTTCCTGGTGCGCGACTCGAAAGAAGCGGAACTCGATCACGTGTCCAGCAGGAAGCCGCTCGCCAAGGTGCCCGTAGTGCGTCTGGACCGTTCGCCGGGCACGATCGTACGGGACAGCCGGGCGTTTAAAGGAACCGGTACTTTTCTCTCCACGGGTCCAGGCGAACTGAAGAGCCTGACGCTGGAGGGAAATGTGTTTGGGGCCGCCGAGGAGGTCAATGCCGACTACTGGAGAGAAGCCCGGCCTCCTGTGGAGTAGCAAGAGCCGCTGAAGTCTGTGTTACGGTTTGGGCCTGCTTCAGTTCGGCGACTCATGCGGGCTGGTGTTCCGGTTCATTTTGACCGAGATCGAGGGGCGTCACGGGATCCAGGCGGAGCCAGAGCAAAGCTCCCGTCAAATAGACGAGTGCAGCGAGATAGAGCGGCGCATTCCAATCGTTGTGGGCAAGGCGCACGATACGGGGAGTGACGAGAGCGGCCAGCGAGCCACCGAGATTGCCGACCATGTTCATAGCGCCGGCCAGGGTTCCGGCGTAGCGGCCACCGAGGTCCATGGCAGCGCCCCAGGAAGGCGGCATAGCAAGATCGTTGCAGAAACTGGAAAAGCCTATGGCCAGCATGACCGGCACGGCGCTGTGTAATCGGGTAGCGACGAAGAGCATCATACTGGCGCCGACGAAGCCGATGATCGCCACCACCCGGCGTTGTTGTCCGATGCCGCCGAGTTTGTGGGCGACGTAGCGGGACGATTGGCCGCAAACCAAACATCCCAGCCCTCCGAGGAAAAGGGGTAAGCCGTTCAGCACCGCGCTCTTGGTGATGTCAATGCTAAGGTGCCTATCCATGTAGGTCGGGAGCCAGGTGATATAGAAATACCAGCTAAAGGAGAGAGAGAAATATTGCAGACAGAGCAGCCAGGCGTTACCCGAGGAGAGCAGCTTGCCCCAGGGAACTTTATGAGCGTGTGAGGAGAGTTTCCGGCTGGACGCAATCAGGTTTCGTTCAGCCGCGTTGAGACTGGGGTTGTCGTTGGGGTCATCGCGAAACCACCAATAAAATGCCGCCGCCCAGACGATCCCGATACAGCCGAAAAGACCGAAAGCGACCCTCCAGGAGACGTACTTCAGCAATGTCACCACCAGCAGAGGAGTGAAGGCGCCGCCCCATCGCGCAAACAGCCAGATAATTCCTTGGGTGCGGACTTTTTCGTCCTGCGGCAGCCAGATCGAGAGCGCTTTGGTGATGTTGGGGAAGCATCCGGCCTCGCCCATCCCGAACAAAGCCTGGCAGATGAGAAGCGAGCTGAAACTCCACGCGCGTCCGGTGGCAAAGGTGAAGAACGACCACCACAGCACAATTCGCAGTAAAACCGAGCGGGGTCCGATACGGTCGCCAAGGTAGCCGCTGGGGATCTCGAAAAGCGCGTAACAGGCTACGAAGGTGAAGAGAATCCATCCAAGTTGGTCGTTATCGAGATCGAGGTCTACCTGGATTCTGCTGGCCGCACGGGAGAGCGCGACGCGATCGATGTAGCTGAAGATGGCCAGCGAAACGGAGAAGAAAATAACCCAGTAGCGGACATGTGTGGGACGTTCGCTGGCGGAGAGGAGTTCTGAGGCTTGCGTGGCCATAGGCTAATGCATCACATCATGCCACGGGGTAAAGATGCAAGTTGCAGGGGTTTCGTTGCGGGGCCGAGTGCATGGCTAGCGGCTGCTCACGCACGCTGGAAACAGCTGAAAACTGATAAGTGGCGACGTCACCTCTGATAAACTGCGCTCAGAGATGTAAATGACCAGCCAAGAGCGGGTGATCGCCGCGATCAATCATCGGGAACCGGATCGCGTTCCGATGGATTTCGGCAGCACCGGTGTTACCGGTGTCCACGTCAGTTGCGTCGCCAACTTGAGAAATTACTTCGGTCTCGCCAGGAAGCCAGTCAAGGTTCACGAGCCGTACCAGATGTTGGGCTTTGTCGAGGATGACCTCAAAGACGCGATGGGCCTGGACGTCGACGCGTTCTTTCGCCGCAACACCCTGTTCGGATTTCCGACCTGCAACTGGAAGGAATGGCGCACCCCGCAAGGATTGGAAGTGCTCGTCCCCGGGGATTTCCAGACAACCGTGGACGCCGAAGGTTACATCCTGATCTATCCGGAAGGCGATCGCACGGCTGCTCCCAGCGCGCGCATGCCCAAGGACGGCTACTTCTTCGACACCATCGTCCGCCAGGAGCCGGTCGACGACGATCACCTGAATCCCGAGGACAATCTGGAAGAGTTTCAGCCGGTCACTCCGCAGGAAATCGCCGAGATCGCGGCGGATATTCAGGAGGTCGGACGCAGTGGCAGGGCCGTGATGGCGACGCTCGGTGGAACCGCGTTCGGGGACATTGCGCTGGTCCCCGCGCCGTTTCTCAAAAAGCCGAAAGGCATCCGCGACATTTCGGAGTGGTATCTCTCGACGCGGGCGCGACGCGGTTATATCCATGCGGTGTTCTCGCGGCAATGCGAAATCGCGCTGGGAAATCTGGGGAAGATCCACGAGGTGACGGGCGATACCATCGATACGGTCTTCGTTTGCGGGACGGATTTCGGCACCCAGACTTCGTCGTTCTGCTCGGAATCCACGTTCCGCGACCTTTACTATCCCTACTACAAGCAGGTCAACGACTGGATCCACGCGCACACCCGGTGGAAGACCTTCAAGCATTCCTGCGGTTCGGTGCGCCGCTTCATTCCGGCGATGATCGAGGCGGGCTTCGACATTCTGAATCCGGTGCAGTGCTCGGCAACCGGGATGGATGCGCAGGAACTGAAGTCCACGTACGGCGACCGGTTGGTGTTCTGGGGCGGCGGCATCGATACGCAGAAGGTGCTGCCATTCGGGACGGCGGAGGAAGTACGGACGCAGGTCCTGGAGCGATGCCGGATCTTTGGGCGCGGAGGCGGGTTCGTCTTCAACACGGTGCACAATATCCAGGCGTGCACACCAGTCGAGAACATCGTCGCCATGCTCGACGCGGTGCGGGATTTCAATGGAGTGCAGGCACATGCATGAAGTCGTAATTCTGGATGGTGCGTGGGGAACTGAGCTGCAGAAGCGCGGTCTCGCGGCAGGGGAATGTCCGGACGAGTGGAATGTGTCTCGTCCCGAGCTGGTGGCGTCGGTCGGGGCGGCTTATGCGGGTGCGGGAAGCCAGATCATCCTGACGAATACCTTCCGGTCCAACCGAATCGCGCTGGCCGGTTACGGCCTGGCTGAGCGCGTGGTTGAGATGAACACTGCGGGCGTTGAGCTTTCGAAACGGGGGGCTGCGGGACGGGCCAAGGTATTTGGTTCGGTCGGACCGAGCGGCAAGGTTTTGGCGGCCGGCGAGACCACGGAGTCCGCTTTGTGCGAGGCGTTCGAGGAGCAGGTGAACGCGATGGCGGCCGCGGGCGCGGAGGGCATTGTGATCGAGACGATGTCGGAACCGGCGGAGGCGGAGATCGCGATTGCGGCGGCCCGCAAGACCGGCCTGACGATCGTGGCATCGATGGCTTATGACGCGGGCCGGAAGAAAGACCGGACGATGACCGGGGCTACGCCGGAGCAGGCCGCGGTCCGGTTGTCCGATGCGGGCGCAGATATTATTGGCGCGAATTGCGGATGCGGCGTCGAGTTGTATATCGGGATTGCCGCACGTCTGCGCGCGGTAACGAGCAAGCCGATCTGGATTAAAGCGAACGCTGGTTTACCGGAAATGGTGGACGGCGAACCGCGATACAGTATGGGTCCGGCTGTGTTTGCGGGCTTCGCGCGGGCTTTGCGCGACGCAGGCGCGGGTTATATCGGCGGATGTTGTGGAACGAATCCGGAGTTTATTCGCGCGTTGCGCGCGGCGCTGACGGATTGACGAGGCAATCATGGCAGATCTCACGAAATTATTTGACGCGATTCTAAATGGCGACGCCAAGACCTCCGCGGCGGTGACGCGGGAGGCTCTGGACAGCGGGATCGAGCCTATGGAGCTGATCACCAGCTACATGGTACCCGCGATGGATGAAGTGGGCAAACGCTTCGAGTGCGAAGACTATTTCGTCCCGGAACTTTTGCTTTCGGGCCGCGCCATGAAGGCGTCGATGGAGCTGTTGCGTCCCTTGCTGGCGCAGAAGGGCGTGGAGCCGGTAGGACGCGTAGTGATCGGCACGGTGAAAGGCGATCTGCACGACATCGGGAAAAACCTGGTGGCCTCGATGTTGGAAGGCGGAGGGTTCGAGGTCATAGACCTGGGCGCGGACGTTGCGCCGGAGGTCTTCGTGGAGACGGCAAGAGCCCGGAAGGCCAGTCTGGTCGCGCTGTCGGCGCTGCTGACGGTAACGATGAACTCGATGCGGACTACGATCCAGGCGTTCGAAAAGGCGGGACTGCGCGGGCAGGTGAAGGTGATGGTCGGCGGAGCTCCGGTGACGCAGCAGTTCGCCGACGAGATCGGCGCCGACGGGTTCAGCGAGAATGCCAGCTCAGCCGTAGCGCTGGCGCGGAAGCTGATCGCGGCGTAGCGGGGCGCAAAAATTGCCGTACGGAACCGCTTGCTTAACGCGCGCGGCTCAGCAGCGACTTCCGAGCCGCGATCCTCAGGGAGTGGTTACGCTAGTCTTTCAGCAGGCCAATCTGCTTAAGCACCGAGGCCTGGGTCCCAATAAATGCCGGCATCAATGGCTGACCGTTCCCGCCGCGGTCTTCCAGCTATCCTTCGCTCCGGCCTTCGGCATCCAATCCGGCAAATCCATCAACAGGAATTCCGACAACGTGGCCACGTAGGGCTCATACATGGCGCGTAATTCGATCAGGCGCTTTTCGAGAGTCGGCGAGTTGCATACGGTCACGCCTTCCGCTGCGAGCACGTCACGAAGCAGTTGTAGCTTCTCGGGAGGAAGGCGGTCGGCCATTTCCTTCTTCGGCTTCCGGCTGAAGACTTGCGCGATGTCGACCATGGCGTGACGGGCCATGGCGAAGGTGAGGCGGGCCTGCCAGGCGGGGATCCGCTCGACTCCCACGATGGCTAGCGCACACAAATCCAGAATGGCCGTCAGCGAACTCAGCCAGGACTGGTTATCGTGCTGCGACCGGAAATAGCACAGGAAGGGATAGGAGATGTGGCTCTCCAGGATATCTGCCGACCAGATCTCCCAATCGGCGAGAAGTTTGGTGAGCGTCGAGGAGTCGCCGCTCTGGGCGTCACGCTTCAGGATCTCCGACGCGGTGGGAGGTGATCCGGCGCGAGCGTCGAGGAGGGAGATGTTGGCTTCGCGCCGCGAGAAGGCCTGATAGGTGGTCGGGAGATAGCCAATCAGCGCCGCCAGGAAACCGAAGCCGGTGCCGCATTCGATGGCGGTGATCGCGCGGGCGAATACCGACTTCGGAATGACGTCGCCCAGTCCGAGCGTGAAGAAGGTGGTGGCGCTCATGTAGAGATCGGTCCAGATATCGGACGCTCTTCCATCCTGCGCCGCCAGCACCGATCCCGCGGACCATTGCAGGATGGCGAAGCCGAACATCAGGCCGAGGCCCCAGAAGACCATGAGCAAAAGCAATGACAGGGGCCCGAAGTATGCCAGCAGGGTCTCGCGCCGCTTGCGACTTTTCACCGCACGGGCCACTATGGCCCAGGGCTTCCAGATACTGATATAGAAAAGGCGCGTGAGCCGGAAGCGCCGGCTGACGCGTCGTGGCAGAATGATAGTCTCGAAAGCTTCCCACAGAATGACGAGTATCAGAGCCAGACCCAAAATTCCGATCGTTATGCGCATAGAGCTAGTATCGTGAGTTTTGCGCTCGGAGCAAAATTCCTGGTGTGGGTCGCGGCGGGCCTGACGGCGGTTTTCCGCCCGCTAACCGGGGAATCGTTCTCCCGCAGGCTGGAAGCACTCGCCGGGAGCGTAGCGCGTCATCGCACCGTAACCTGGGTGTCTGCGGGCTTGCTGGTGTTACTGGTGAGGGGCGCGCTGTTGCCGGTATGGCCGATTCCGAAGCCGGTCATCTACGACGAGTTCAGTTACCTCCTGCAAGCCGATACTTTTGCGCACGGACGACTAACGAACCCGACTCATAAGCTGTGGCCGTTCTTCGAAAGCGCATACGTGCTGCAGCATCCCACGTATGCGTCGAAGTATCCGCCGGCGCAGTCGCTGGTGATGGCGACGGGCGAAGCGTGCCTCGGCGATCCATGGTTCGGCGTCTGGCTGAGTTGCGGCGCGATGGCGGCGGCGCTGGTTTGGGCGATGCAAGGTTGGCTGCCTCCCGGCTGGGCCCTGCTGGGCGGTCTGCTGGCGCTACCGCTCTCGATCAACAGTTACTGGATGAACAGCTACTGGGGCGGCGCGGTGGCGGCCACAGGCGGTGCCCTGTTACTGGGCGGATATGCGCGGGTGGTGAAGCGAAACCAGGTGGGGAATGCGCTCGCGATGGGAATCGGAATCGCGATCCTCGCGAACACGCGGCCGTATGAAGGCCTGGTGTTCAGTATTCCCGTGGCGATTGCGTTTCTGCTGTCGCGGCCGCGCTGGGGAGCCGTGGCTCTGATCGCCGCAGTCCTGATTCCCGCTTTCGCCGTAACCGGATACTATAACCGGACGGTGACCGGAAGCGCGCTGCAGATGCCGTTCACGGAGTATGCGCGACAATACGTTTACATTCCGCTGTTCAACGTTTCGCCGCTGCAGGCGACCAAAGTTTATCGTACGCCCGTGATTTACGATCTGCACCAGAACTGGGAACGCGTGCAGTGGGAGAAGGCGCGAACCTGGCAACTGGTCCCGATTCGACTGGAGGACTGGAAAAAGGTCGCCTCTACCGTTCTGGGAAGCATGCTGCCAGGCGTGCTGATCTTGGGATTTGCGTTTGATCTATGGCGCGACCGCCGAATTCGTCTACCGTTGATGTGCGTTCTGGCCGCGATCGCCGGATCGATGATCGAGGTCTGCTACTACGAGCATTATGCCGGCCCGGCGACGGCAGCGCTGTTTGTCGTCGCGGTGCAGGCGTTGCGGCATCTACGACAGTGGAAGCCCGGGGGGCAGCCCGTCGGACGATTTCTTTCACGTGCGCTTCCGGCAGTGGTCGTTGGTGCAGCTGTGGCTTCGCAGGGGCTCATCATCGTGCGCCAGTCGCCGCTACCACAACCGGCGAATGCGCAACGCGCCGAGGTTGCGAAATCGCTGAGCGATCAAGGCGGCAAGCACGTGATTCTGGTGCACTATACCGGCAGCCAGAGTCCCCACGAGGAATGGGTCTACAACAGCGCTGATATTGATTCTCAGGATGTGATCTGGGCGCACGACCTCGGCAGCGTGGAGAACGCTGCTCTCGTCGAATACTACGAGGATCGCAAGATCTGGAAGTTTCAGCCGGATATCAATCCGACGTGGCTGGATCCTTATCACTAATCCTTCAGCTCTACGATGGTCGCCCCCGCTCCGCCTTCGAACTGTTCGGCCGGATAGAATTTTTCGACGTGGGGGCTGCTTTTCAAGAGTTCCCAGACTACCTTTTTCAAAATGCCCATGCCGTGGCCATGCACGATCCGCACTCTGGCCGCGGTCGCCATTACCGCGCGGTCGAGAAACTGCTCCACCAGGTCACGCGCCTCTTCCGCACGCTGGCCGATGATGTTGATCTCCTGATGCAGCGGATTCAACTCCGGCGCGGCCCGGTAGCTAACGTTCTTGGGCAGCTTGGAGGGCCCCACGGCATCGGGCAGGACTTCAAGGACATCGTCTAATCCCACCTGCATGCGCATGAAGCCGGCCTCGACTTCGATGCGCCCGTCCGACAGGATGCGCTTCACGCGCGCCGGCTCGCGGATGTTTTTGAGGCGCACTCGCGACCCTTCTTCCACCTTGGGCCGCTTGGATTTCAATTCGCCTTGGCGCGCGTCGTCATCGGTCTCGAGCACGGTCGCGTCGAAGTGCTCGGCGAGTTCGCGCTTTAGCTTCGCGACCCGCCGGTCGGCCTGGTCCGCGGCCTTACGCTGGCCTCCGCCCTCTTGCAATTTGGCAAGGGTCTCGCGTGCTTCACCCTCGAAGCGTGCGATGAGAGCGTCGCAGCGCCGCTCCAATTCTTTGAGTTTCTCGGACTCACGCCTGGCCCACTCGTCGGCGATCTGCTTCTCGCGAATGGCCAGCGCGGTGCGCTCCTTCTCAAGCTTGCCTTGCTGCTCACAGACCTGGTCGAGACGGTCGTGCAGTTCGGCGATGAAGCGCGTCAGGTCCCGCTCGCGATCGCTCAGGGACGCACGGGCGCGCCGCATAATGTCGTCGGGCATCCCCAGCCTGGCCGCGATATCGAGACCTGCAGACTTGCCTGGAAGTCCGGTCTGCAGCTCGTACGTCGGCTCGAGCGTCTCCTCATCGAAACCCATCGAGGCATTCAGCACGCCTACTGTGTTGGACCCGTAGATCTTGAGCGCGAGCAGATGCGTCGAAGCCAGGGTGAATGCGCCGGACGCGCGGAAGTGCTCGATGATCGCGACGCCCAGCGCGCCGCCTTCTTCGGGATCGGTAGCGGAGCCCAGTTCGTCCATGAGCACCAGCGAATCCGGCGTGACGTCGAGCGCCATCTCGCGGATGTGGCCCATGTGGGCGGAGAAGGTGCTGAGGTTAGCCTCGATCGATTGCTGGTCGCCGATATCGGCGAGGATCTGCTCGAATACCGGCAATTCCGCCTCTGCGCAAGGGACTGGAAGACCAGCCTGCGCCATGAGCGCGATGAGCCCGAGCGTCTTCAGGGTGACGGTCTTGCCCCCGGTATTGGGGCCGCTGATCAGCAGCGTACGGCAGTTCGCATCGAGTTGCAGCGAAAACGGGACTACGCGCAGGCCGCGTTGCCGCAGCACATCCTGCAAAAGCGGATGACGGGCGTCTTTCACTCTCAAGGTCCGCTCGGCTTCGGGACTGAAGCGCGGGATCGAGCAGTCGAAATCGATGGCGAATTTCGCCTTGGCGAAGACCAGTTCGAGGCGGCTCATCACGTCAAGAGTGGTGCGGATGGCTCCTGCATAGCCTCGCAACCGCTCGGTCATCTCGCGCAGAATGCGATGGACTTCGCGCATCTCCTCTTCGGTGAGGCGGACCAGATCGTTGTTCAAGTCGATGGTCTCGAGCGGCTCCACGAAAAGCGTGTGGCCACTGGAACTCGCGCCGTGCACTACGCCTTTGAGTTTCTTGTGTTGTCCGGCAATCACCGGGACCACAAAGCGCTCGCTCCGTATGGTGATGAACTCTTCCTGCAGCACGCCTTCTTCCTGATGCGCCTTGAGGAAGCGTTCGAGAGAATCCTGGATGTGCTTCTTCTGCCGTTCAATGTCGCGCCGGATGCGATGGAGTGCCACGCTGGCGGAGTCCGCGACGCTGCCGTCGGGATTGATCTTGCCCTCCAGGTCCCGCAGAAGATTGCGAAATTCCCCGATCTGGGCGCCTCGCGCACCGAGTCGAGGGAAGCGCTCCGCTACTGCATTGAGGACGGACCGCGCATCGGCGGAGCGGTCCAGGAACGCGAAAACGTCGAACATTTCCTTGGGGTCGAGGGATGCGCCTTCAATGCGGAGCTTGTTGACGGAGCCGGCCAGTTCCGGAATCCCGTTGAAGTCCAGACGGATCGCCGCGCCGCGCTGGGCTGCCTGTGGCCTGGCAGCCGAGCGCAAATAACCGATGCCTTCAGCAGTCTCGGCGAGATCGGCTTCGAGTGCGGCACGATCCGAGTGCGGCTCTACTTTTTCCAGTTCTCCGCGTCCCAGCGGGCTCGAGACATAGCGGCCCACCAGGTCGCGCAGCCGGTAGAACTCCAGAGTTCCCGCGCTTGTTGACTTCACAAGATCTATTTTCGCAGCAGCCAGTCAGAGTCAAAACATTGGGCCACGAATGAACACGGATAAACACGAATAAAGGCTACTCTTGGATGGCTTCGAAGCCTTTTTGGATTACCGGCTCGGTTCCTTCGGTGATGTGGTAACCGGGGAGTTCATCGCGGCGTACCCATTCGACTTTCGCTGCATCGTCTGCCGGCTTGGGATCTCCACTTGCTGAGCGACAGAGGTAATCGATGAGCACGTAATGATACTCGGGCCGTCCATCCGCGTCGCGCATGATCCGCTCAAAGATCTCCAGCGTCCGGACGATCTCAACTTCCAGGTTGGTTTCTTCGCGGACTTCGCGGCGGATGGCCTGCTCCAGCGTCTCGCCGGCTTCGACCACGCCACCTGGCAGGGACCAGTAACCCTTCAACGGCTCCTTACCGCGCTCGACCAGCAAGATGCAGTCATCCCGAAAAATCAGCGCGCCCACTCCCAGGATGGGGCGGTCGGGATATTGCCGGTTACTTGCCATGTTAGTCCAGTGTAGTTCAGGCGTAGCGGAGCGTTAAGAAGGTAAAGACATCGGCTGGGAGTAAACCCGCGTGAGTCGTTTCCTGTCGGGGAAGGTATGAGAAGTGTCACTCGATGAAGGCTCGAATCCTTCTGGTCGAGGCCGATACGGTACTGGCTAAGAGTCTGTCCGGTTTGCTGGAGACCGAAGGTTTTGCAGTCGACATTGCAACCGACGGAGAGAGCGGGTTTGCCAGCGCGACGACGGGCGAATTCGATTTGATCATTCTCGGTACGACTCCTCCGCAACGATCGGGATTGAGTGTCTGCGGCGACCTGCGCCAGGCAGGCGTGGATACCTCTCTCCTGATGCTGAGTTCCCGGACGCGCGCGGAGGATCGCGTCACGGCGCTGCGGCTCGGGGCGGATGATTGCGTGCACTGGTCCTGCGACCCGAACGAACTCCTGGCACGGGTGGAAGCTTTGCTGCGCCGCGTTCCAAAGGCCTCTTGCCGTCTGCTGAGAAGAATCCGGTTCGACGATGTGGAGATAGATTTCGGACTCGCCGACGTGAGGAAAGGAGGCCGCGAGGTGAGCCTGTCGAGCAAAGAACTGCAGTTGATGCAGTACCTGGTGGGTCACCGTAACCGGGTCGTTTCCCGGAAAGAGCTATTGAGAAAAGTCTGGGAATACGATGCGGCGGTCTCGTCGCGGACCATCGACGTACACGTGGGCTGGCTCCGCCACAAACTGGAGGACGATCCTCGCCGGCCAAAACATATCAAGACGATTCGCGGCAGCGGGTACCGTTTCGACTGGGACGATCCAGCTTCGGAGCCGCACCCGAATCCGTACATACTTACATTGGGCCACGAATGAACACGAATTGTAACGGGTCACGGTTTTCTCGGCGTCGGCGTTGGTGTTTTCCGACATTGATTCCCGGCTAAACCGGCGCGATTTCGCCCGGGAGGCGTATCAGAAACTGACTGGTGCGCGGGATCGTGAGCATCTATCCCATCATCTGCGGGCTATGTGACGAATTCTCCAGACCTATTTCTGGCAGGAATAGGTCTGCCCCTCGTCGCGGCCCACAGAATCAGACGGTTACGCTTTTCGAGTGTCGGTCGCTGAGGTGCTTTTGGAGTTCCCTATTCCAGCCAGGAATGCGGCGGGTCCGGAAGCAAAAGCTCTAACATTTGTAGGAAGCTCAAAGGAAACGCGGGAGAACGGCAAATTCTCCCGCGTTGAGCGACCTGGGAATCGAAGCTCCCAGGAGAAAGAACAGACCCATGTGGGTCTGACCTACACAATGCAAATCCTACACCCATTTGCCGGGTCCGTCCAGCAATACGAGCAGCAACTCGACGACATCGATCTCCACCGGCCGCGCCACTGTCCGCAATGCCAGGACCAACGACCTCTCACCGCACATGGCTTTTACACTCGCACGCTGACGTGCTTGAACTTCGATGGCGCATTGCGCGTGCGCCGCTACTTATGTCTCGCTTGCCGGCGCACCGTGTCATTGCTGCCTGAGTTCGCGCTGCCCTACTTGCGGTCCAGTATCACGGTGATCGCGCTGGTCCTCACTGCACGCCTGCTGGAAAACAAGCTCTGGCAAGCCATCACCGCGACGCTATTGTTCGCCATGACTTATCAGCGAGGCCAGTTCTGGGTCCGGCGCTTTCACCGGCAAGCCGAGTCCCTCTGCGCCGCGTTGGCGGCGTCGACCAAACCCGCACCCGCGCCGGGCTTGGTCGATCGGGCCTTGTGCATGCTCGCCGCCACAGGCTGGATTCCAGCGCACCGTTTTCTTTTCGCTCATCTGCGCCACCACCTACTGGGCTGGCCCCGCAGTCTCGCTCCACGCGGTCTTCGCGCCGCAGTCTCCGCCCCTCCGATGCCCGGCTGAGCGTCCCCACACAACACTTGTCTAGCCTCCAGGCCCATGCTCACCGTACGCTCTTCAGCAGGAGAGAAAAAAGATGGACGACAAAGCCGAAAAAATCGCGCTTTTTCGCTATGGATTAATCGCGCCACTGGTTTTGGAAACGCTGCCCAGGGGCGAACTCACGCGCCGCGCCCAGGAGGTTGCGGCCCGCTGTTATGACATTCCCTATTCCCGTCGGACTTCGGTGTCCACCGACACCTTGCTCGAATGGACGTTGCAGTATCGCCGCCACGGCTTCACGGCGCTGGCTCCCAAACCACGCCAGGATCGCGGACAAGTCCGCGTTATTCCCGCCGCTACTGCCGCATTGATCGAACGGCTGCAGCGCGAGAATCCGCATCGTACCGGCACGGCTCTATTGCGGGAACTGGCGCTGCCCGACGAGCAGGAGATCTCGGCCTCCACGCTCTATCGCTTTCTGCGTGCCCACGGACTTACCGCCCGTCAGTTGCTCGCCGCCGACGCTGCCGCGCGCAAAAAGTTCGAAGTCGAGTTTGCCAATCAACTCTGGCAATCCGATATGCTGTTTGGTCCGTATGTCCAGCGGTCCGGCGGCGGGAAATTGCAGGTCTTCCTGCAGGCCACGCTCGACGATGCCAGCCGCCTGATCCCGCACGCCCAGTTCTACCCCAACCAGGGCCTCGACGCCTTTCTCGATTGTCTGCGCCAAGCCATCGCCTCGCGCGGCGTGCCGGTCCGCCTGTACATGGACAACGGCAAGATTTATCGCTCGATCCAACTGGCGCGCATCGCGGCATCGCTCGGCACGCTGATTGTTCATACGCCTCCCTATCAGCCCGAAGGGCGCGGCAAGATCGAGCGCTTCTTTCGCTCGGTTCGCGAACAGTTTCTGGCGGGCCTCGATCCGAAACAGACGCTGACACTGGAACAGTTGAACGAACGTCTGTGGCATTGGATCGACACCGTCTACCATTGCCGCGAACACAGCACCTTACAATCGACCCCGCTGCTGCGCTGGCAGCGCGATATCGAACAAGTCCGCCAACTACCTCCCTGGACCGATCTGCGCCGTCTGTTCTTTCATCGTCTGGATCGTCTGGTGCGACGCGATTGCACCTTCCTGTTGCATAACCGCTTCTTTGAAGCGCCGCCGCACCTGGCCGGCAAACGCATTGAGGTGCGCTTCGATCCGCTCGATCTGAACGAAGTGGACATTTACTTCGAAGGGCAGGAGCACGGCACCGCGCGCCTGGTGGACCCGGTGCTGAACAGTCAACTGCCTCCACCCCTTGTCAAGGAGAGCCGGTAACCATGTGGGAGTCCTTCTTCGGTTTCAAGAAAATGCCGTTTTCCGACAGCCCCGACGTCAAGCAACTGTTTGCTTCGCAGGCATGGAATCAGCTCAAGACCCGCTTCGAGTTTCTGGCCCAGCAGCATGGTGCGGGTCTGCTCACCGGCGAAGTGGGTGCGGGCAAGTCTACCGCGGCGCGCGCTTTCACGGCCTCACTCAATCCCAATCAGTACAAGATTCTCTACGTGCACTTTGCCACCGGCTCGGCGCTGGATCTGTTGCGCCAGGTGGCTCTCGAACTGGATCTTGAACCAGCCCACCACCGGGGCGATTTAGCACGCCAGATCGCCGGCGCTGTGGTGCGGCTACATCACAGTAAGAAGCAGCATCCCATTCTGATCTGCGACGAAGCCCAGTTGCTGCCGCATGCAGCCTTGGAACAACTGCCGCTGCTGTTGAACTTCGATATGGATTCTGCGCGCTACCTCACGCTTCTGCTGGTCGGTCAGCCGCTGCTGCGCCGCACTCTATCGCTTCAGATGCATGAAGCGTTGCGTCAACGCATCGGTGTGCAGTATCACCTCGAAGGACTCTCACGCGAGGAGTTTGACGCCTATCTCGCGCATCAACTGAAAGCCTCCGGCGTCACGCAACCGCTGTTTGACGAGACTGCACGCCAGGCCTTGTATCAGGCGACCAAAGGCATCTTGCGCAAGGTCAACAAACTCGCGTTGACAGCCTTGCGGCTGGCCGCTGCACGCAAAGCTTCCGGGGTGGATGAAGCCATTCTGCTGGATGCCGTGCAGGAGGCTTTGCTATGAGCAGCGCCGTGAATGGAGCCGCGCGTAAGCCGGTGCCTCCTGCCTCGGTACTTTCCTTGGGCCAGTTGATCGAACAGCAGCCTGATTCGCCACCCGTCGGCTGGATCGAGCCCGGACTACTGCCCGCGCAGGGCATTCTGTTTGTGGGCGGCGAACCCAAAGTCGGCAAGAGTTTGCTAGTGGCCAATCTGGCGCTCGCGCTCGCCGCTGGTCAGGACCGCGCCGGCTTCACCATACCGACTGCCCGCCGTGTTCTCGTCTGTCAGTTCGAACTGCCTACCGAGCAGTTCGTGTCCCGGTTGGCGGCGATGCGCCGTGCGGTGGGTTCGGCCGCCGATCAGAGCTTGTTGGTTGACACGCGCGCCAGTGGACACCTGCTCAGCGCGCCGCAGGGATTCAGTCATTTTCTCCACGCTGCCCGCGCGGCGTCCGCTGAAGTGATTGTCTTGGATCCGTTGTACTCGGCGCATGATCAGGATGAAAATGATACGCGCTCTATGGCCGCGTTGTGCCAGAGCTTGCTGCGTCTGCGCGAAGCTTCTAAAGCGGCACTGATCGTGGTGCATCATGTCCGCAAGTCGATCACTCGCGACGAGGTGGGCAGCGCCTTTCGCGGTTCTTCGGCGCTGCACGCGGTGGGTGATAGTTATCTGCTGCTGACCAAACCTTCCCCGCAGTTCAACAGCCTCGAACTACGCTTCCAGTTCCGTTACGCTGTTGCGCAGCCCCCGCGTTTGCTGCAACTCGATCCGCACACGCTGTGGTTCTCCGCCGCCGGATCGCCGTCAACCGCGGAATCCGCCAGTCGGCGTAAGGTCGAACGTTCCGACGTCACGTCGGCACTGACACAGGTTGGACCGGCGGCACGCTATAACCAACTGCGCGAGCAAATCATGCAGCGCTCGGAATGTTCCAAACGAACCGCGCAACTGGCCATCGCGGACGCCTGCCAGCAAGGCTGGATCGTGCAGGACAACGGTTGCTATCGCCTGCCGTTGCAGAGTTAGTTATTGCGTCATTGAGTTATCCGTGAGGGGTCGCGCCCGAACGGATGCCCAAGGCCGATGCGACGGGGCTGGCTCCGAAGAAATCGGCTTACTGAAGCCCTCCGGTGCACTCATCCTGTGCCGGAGGGTTTCGTTATTCGTAACAACTGTCCTGCATCGGGTGCAGCGCAATCATCACTGTCAGCCTTTCTGAAGCGGGCTCAAAGAACAACCTAATTTCATCGGTGAAGTCTCTGAGCGGAGGCCTTGGGCTATAAAACGCGAAGACCGCCCGGCCGTTTTTGCCGGGCGCTCCAAATTCCGCCTTTGATGCCTGGGATACCGCAGTCTGCCTATACGGGCGAGTATCCTATCCCACCCCAACTCCAGGTTCGACATCCCGAGCCGACACCAATCTGACCAACCAGCCCGGAATTATCGTGAGAATGCCGTGGGCAAATATCGTGACCCGTTACAACGAATGAACACGAATAGCTTCTTGTTTTTCATTCGTGTTCATTCGTGTTCATTCGTGGCTAAATGTTTTTACCAGCCCTTCACGGGAACCCTCAGTCTGTACAACGACGTTCTTGCAGTGACGTAGAGACTTTGCATGTCGGCGTCTCCGAAGGCGAGGTTAGAAGGTTTTTCCGCTAACGCTACCTGCCGGATGAGCTTTCCTTCCGGGCTGTAGATCAGGACTGTTTTAGCGGCTATATAGAGATTGCCTTTTTCGTCTGTCCGGATGCCGTCCGGCACACCTTCCAGCCCCGAGATCACGACGCGTTCATGCGATGATTCGCCGTTTTTGTCGAGGTCGTAGGCGTAGATTCTTTTCTCGTCCGAGTTGACCACGTAGAGAATCTTGCCGCCAGGAGAAAGTGCGATTCCGTTCGGGCGTCCTTTGGGCTTCGCCACGATCTCCAACTCGCCCTTGGGCGTGATGTGGTACACGCCGAAAAAATTCAACTCCCGTGTATCCATCTGGCCGCCGAATGCCGGGTCGGTAAAGTACACGTGATTGTCGTGCCGTACCGCAATGTCATTGGGAGCGTTGAGCCGCTTCCCTTCAAACTTATCGGCAAGAACTTCGACCTTGCCCTTCTTGTCGGTGCGGGTCACGCGGCGCCCACGAGACTCACAGGTATAAAGGCGTCCTTGTGAATCGAGCGCATTACCCATCGCGCCGTTGCTCGCCGGACGAAATACCTCGGTTCCCTGGCCCGGCAGAAACTTGATGATCCGGTCGGATGGAACGTCGCTGAAAAATAACCAGCCTTCCTGCGACCAGACAGGGCCGTCGGCGTAACTAAATTTTTCGGCCGCCCGTTCTACCCTGATTTCGTTGAAATCCTGCGCCGGTGCCGGAACCCAGAGCGCCAGCAGACAGGCGGCGGGAGCCAGTCCCGGAAGCCTCACGGCAATTTGACGACCTGGATCTGATTGACGACGCTCTTAACGCCTTTGACCTTATGCGCTATGCGTTCGGCCTTCTCCTTCTGCTTTTCGTACTGAACGTTGCCGCTGATGGTGACCACGCCGGCTTTGACGTCGACGGTCAGCGCACCGCCCTTCACCGTCTGATCGCCGGCAAGTTTCTGGCGGACAAGGTCGTAAATCAAATCGTCGGAGACCGGTTTATTGTCCGCAGCCGACACGACTGCCGGCAGCATCAGCAGAACTGCCAGAAGGAAAGAAGAAAGCAGGACTTTAGTTTTCATCAGCACCCGCCATTGTACGCCAGTCGATAGCATTGAGAAACGCAGCTTTCTCTCGCCAGTCCGGCTGCACTTTGATAAACAAGCTCAAATAGATTCGCCGTCCGAGAAGCTTTTCCATCTCCTCCCGCGCCAGAGTGCCGATTTGTTTCAGCATCGATCCTTTGGCTCCGATGAGGATGCGCTTCTGACCGTCGCGCTCCACGAAGATGGTGGCGTAGATCCGGGTGATCTCCGGAGTGTCCTCCCATTTGTCGATCAGCACTGCCACGGAATGCGGTACTTCTTCACGGGTCAAGATCAGGGCCTTCTCGCGAATCAACTCGGCGCCCAGAAACCGCTCCGGCTGATCGGTAACATGATCCTCGGGAAAATACAGGGGACCCTCCGGCAGCCGCGCGACGATCTCCTTCTTAAGTTCCGCAAGCCCGTCACCTTTGTGGGCGGAGATCGGGACGAATGCCGCGAAGGGATGCAGCTTTTGATATTGCTCGATCAGCGGCAGCAGTTTGGCCTTCTCCTTTACGAGATCGATCTTATTGAAAACTACGATGGCCGGCGCGTCGCTTTTCTGCAACAGCGATACGGCCTTGCGATCCACTTCGCTAAACGGAACCGATGCATCCACCAGGAAGAGGAGGACGTCGCGCTCATCGAGAGCGTTACGCACTACGTCCATCATACGTTTCTGAATGGAGCTGTCGGCTTTGTGAATGCCGGGCGTGTCGAGAAAGACGATCTGGAAACCCGGCTCCGTGAGGACTCCCTGGATGGAGGTGCGCGTAGTCTGCGGCTTATCCGCAACAATAGCGACCTTCATCCCGACCAAGGCGTTCAGGAGGGTAGATTTTCCGGCGTTGGGGCGTCCCAGGATGGAGACAAACCCGGAAACGTGTCTGGCTTGAGTTTCATTCATTCGAACCTCTTCATGGTGCGGGATGCCTTGCGTTTCGCGGGTGTCAAACCACTTGATTTCTCAAGATGATCGGGAATTCATACGCAGACGCAGCGCCTTTCAATTCAGTCTCGCACAGGGAGCCGGAAGGATTGCGATTGCGGCTCATCCCCACAGAAACGTGGAGCAGACCAGCACCAGGATAGCGGCAAGCAGTTGTCGGGTCATTGAGGTCTTCTTTCTAGTGAGATGTCTTACAAATCCGAGCTTAAGGACAGCCTAATCCGATAGCAGTACTCTTAAGGATACGTCCGGGAAAACCGTGCGCACCTTGACCTGTGCGTACCATGACTAACTGAAACCCATCCCACGCCTTACTGCGTAACCGCGCGCAGATCAATAGTGGAGGTCTCGCCCGGGTTCACCGTGACGCTGGTGGCCCGTTTGAGGAGGCTGTCGGTGAGTGTGAGCGCAAACCAGAGCGTCGGACTTTTTCCAGGAAATGCCAACGCGTGGTACTCACCCGGACGCACCGCGGTAATCTCGTAACGGTTGTTGGAATCGCACATCGCGCTGTAAGCGGACGCGGACGTTCCGTGAGGGATCAACATCACCCTGCCCTCGGCGCAATTCTCCACGGCGCCTGGAAATTCAAATGTCCCATCGGGCTTCGATTCCACGCTGAACGCCGGCTGCCCGCGCGGACCTTCGGCCAGCGTAACGTCGATCTTCTCCGCCGGAGCATCGTCGGGCTTCAAAAGCACTCCGCGAATGGGATGAGCCGGGACCGCCAGAGCTCGTTCGTAGACCTTCTCCAGGAAACCAGCGCCAATCACGACCTCCGTCAGATCTGATTCCCATTCGTGTGCATCCGTGTCCATCCGTGGCCCCATTGTGTGAGTGGCGCAAGGTGGGGGAAATCTCAGAAAAAATGTTGCTCAGGCCACGGATGGACACGGATGCACACGAATCCTATTGTCCAGTTATTTCGTGGACACTACACTGGCAAGTGCTGCTGAATCAATGTGGAATAGGCCATTGGCCTGCTCCCTCCTGGATGCAAACCGATTTCTTCACGGCTTCTCACGGAGCTGCGAAAAAATCGTTCAGTGGCGCTGGCACGCAAAATAATACCCCGCCCGTCGTCCAACAAACGTAGGAGCGCAGCCACAGAAACCCGACGGCCTGCCCCGCTCGAACGGCGTTTTCGCGATAGCGGATCGAGCGCCGGATCTGGCACAATAGAATCGAGCAAAAGACCAGGGGCGCGTAGCTCAGGTGGATAGAGCATCGGCCTTCTAAGCCGAGGGTCGCAGGTTCGAGTCCTGCCGCGCCTACCATTAGAATCAGTAAGTCAGCTCGCTCGTTTTTGGCGAATCTGTTTGACTTTGGCGGAAACTTGGGGTACCCCATTCCTGAATCGCCCGATTCCGGCATCACATGGATAGGTTTCGCGAGTGAGGTCGAGTCGATTACACGATAGAAGCGTTGCATCTCCTCTTCCTGGGGGATCGTTGGCCTGGCCTTTTTCTTTCTCCTGGCAGATGCCGGCGGTTTTGGTGGTTCTCCCGGCGCGGCATTTGGCTTGACGGTCGGAGTTATTGGCGGGTCTGGCCCGTAATATAGTTCGTCTACCAAAGATCTTTGAGGCTCAATTGGGGTGGGCTTTGGGTAGTTGACCACGACCGGCGGCTTATCTGGCTCGAAGTATGCCAATCTTGATGCTCTGGGTTCAGGGCCTCGTGACAACAATTCGGCTGCCGATGGTCCGGGCCGCCCCCCTGGCGCGGCGTTTGGTACGGCGGAAGGAGGTTTTGTCGCCTCATTCAGCGCACCTTTTATGCGACTGAGCATGAAGCGTTCAAACTCCTTATTGGACACCGGCCCAGCGTCCTCATTGGACACTATGGTTACTTCGTCCAATGAGGAGGCTGTTCTGGCGTTCCGACGGATTTTAAGCCCCCGCAGGCCCTGCGCCATTGGGCATTACCATCGCCGGACCGAAGCCGGCTTTCCGTGGTCAAGCATTACCTGGTCCATGAGCGCGCGATCACGCCCTTGATGACCGACTCCCTCATTGCATCCGGAAAACTCTATGCCGACGGTCGTGGCAATGCGGTTTTCCCGCTGCTGGGAAAAGAAAACCAAACTGTGGGCGCCGAACTGCGCGGCACCGGACCGCAACGTTGGCGCGGCATGGCGCCCGGCTCGCAAAAAGATCTCGGCTACTTCTCCGTCCAGGCCCCGGACGCGAGGATCGTGATCCTGTGCGAATCCGCCATCGACGCCATCAGTTGCTGGCTGCTTCATCCTGCTTCTCTCTGCCTATCCACATGTGGAGCCCGGCCCAACCCCCGTTGGCTTCCTGCATTGTTATCCCAAGGCCTTCCTGTCTATTGCGGTTTTGATTCCGACGCCACCGGTGACGCCATGGCGGAACAGATGATGGGTTTGCACCCCTCGCTTCGCCGCCTCCGTCCCCCAACACGATTGGAACGACGTCCTGAAGTCCCGTTCCGCATAACTCCACAACTTCCTTTCCGCACTTCAGTCAACCAATCCCTGCCGCCGCCAAACCGAACCGCTACTTGGAAAGAAAAATATCTTCTCCACATCCTGTGAATGGCCAGATCAATTTACCTGAGCACACTGCATCAATTTAGCTGAGCGCCGTCGGTTAGTGCCGTTCGATCGCAGCGTGCGCGATAGAGTCTCCTGTCCGTTCAGCCACCCCACCCTCCGACTCGCGTGCATGGCATTGCCGGACGGCCTTGTCGAACACTGCGGGCGGCCGGCGCCAATCTGGCGACGTGATCACGCCGCGGAGCTGCGCGCTGAAGGCTTCAGTTTTCGCGAGATTGCGGTCAAATTGGGACAGCCAGAGGCCAGTATTCGCCGTGCTCTAAAAAGGTGAGCCAAAAGGGTATTTCCCCCCTCCAGGGGGGTGTTGCAACCATTGACCTTATAGGTGCGTTTTGGGTGAGCCAGAAGATAAAGCTTCTCGCGCACCTTTTCGCTCAAATGCTAGTGTTTAGTGGCTTTTGTGCACAAACCAACCACCGGACAAGATGACCGGAGGAGCGGGCGCCGCGGCCCACAACCCGACACTGTGTTACACGCACGCAGCTTTTTTGAAAAACACAAAACGCGTTTCGCGGTGTTTTCGCGCTCGCCCGGCGTCCACGAGGTTCGCGGCTCTCGGTTCTTCGCGCCGCAACGGCGATCGCCCGAGGGCACGAGCTCGGGGCGCTCGTTCGGGTCACGGCGCCGCACCGCGCGCTGCTGCCGCGACCGCCGCGTACGAGCGAGGCGGCGGACGCGGGATCGCCACGGGCGCGAGTCGCTCGACTGCGGGCCGTCGTGCGCTCGGGATGAAAGCGCGGCAAAACCCCGCCCGCATGGACACGATGGCCCTCCCCGCCCCCTGTCCCCCTCAGCGTTGCGGGAGCGAGAGCCTTAAAAGGGCTGGCAGGGCAAAAATCGATTGAGCCGGATTCAGAGGCTAACCAAGTGGTCACTCATCTCGACTGAGCCAGCGCCAGCGCATCGGCACCCGCTGGGAATCGGAGTTGTCCCGTCGTGTCGTTCGCAGCCCGCCATACCGCCTCGGCCACGTCGGATTCGGTTGTCACCGCAGCCGGTTGCGCGAATGCCGCGAAGATCGGTTCCGCGAACGGGGCGTACGCCTCGGGGATCAATCCTTGCATGCGGGATGCACCATTACTCGTAAACCGCGTCGACGGGGCATAGCCCGGCTCAACCAGTTTGACGCGCACATTGAACCACTCCACCTCGAACGCCAGCGACCCGGTGAATCCTTCGATGGCCGCCTTGCTCGCGGTGTACGCAGCGGCCAGCGGCATCCGGGCTAGCGTCACGCTCGAGGTCACGTTAACTACCACACCACACCTCCGTTCGCGAAACAGGGGCAGCACTGCATGCGTCATCGCCATCACACCGAAGGTGTTGGTCTCGAACACTTCACGCACAGTGGCTATCGGGGTGGCCTCGAAGGCGCCGACGACACCGATCCCCGCGTTGTTGACGAGCACGTCGATCGTCCCGAACGTGGAAGTGGCTTCGGCCATGGCTTTGATGACGCTGCCGGAATTGGTGACGTCGAGCGGCAGCACTTTGAGGCGATCGCTCTGCGAGCCGAAGATATCCGGCTTCGGTTGACGCATGGTTGCTACGACATTCCAGCCGCGGTCGAGGAACAGCTCCGCTGTCGCCTTGCCGTAGCCGGAAGAAGTGCCAGTGATGAGGACTGTCTGATTCATTGGTGTCTCCTTTTCTTCCCTACATCGATAGACCAGACAGCGTCGACTGGTGAGTCTGTACTCAAAACGCCGACTTTCTTTATCGACGTCTTTACTAGGGCAATCGTCAAACCAAACTCGGGCCAGGGCTCGCGCCAGCGCCTGCAACAGTTTGCGGGCACCACGACGCAATTGGCGCGTGCGGCCGGCGTTCGAAATATGACCGCGAGACGAAACTGAGCGACTCGCTCACGTGACCCGATGCGCATGAGCCAGGCAGCGTCACGCCATGGCTCATCCGCGGGCAGGATGATACACCCACGCAGCTTTTTTGAAAAACACAAAACGCGTTTCGCGGTGTTTTCGCGCTCGCCCGGCGTCCACGCGGGCCCGCGCTCGAGCGGGGGCACGAGCTCGGCGCGCTTCTTCGGGTCTCGCGCGCGCAGGGGTCACGACCGCCGCTGCACGTCCGTGCGAGGTGGCGGGCGCGGCGCGAGCGCGCGAGAGAGCCGACGGTCTTGTCCTTCGCGGGGTAACTAAACTTATCGCCTGGCATGTCGAAGACGGTGGGTCACGGTAACAGCGCTGTTCTGTCGCCAGATTCAGCGACCCCGCCATGGACAAATCAGAGTGCAAGCTAAGATAATCTGTTAGTTTGTACGCCACCCCTTCAGGCCATGAGCCTCGGAGCGAAGGTGCTCGGTGGCCGCCGCAAACTTGGATATCTATCTCGTCTGCCGCGATTGCATTGTGCGCCCTCGGGTTCACAGTGCAACAGGGGTTTCTCCAGAGGGAGTACTGGCGGCTAACTGCTCGACCACACATGACAGTCAGCTTCTTCTATAACGCGGAAGGCGCCGGGTTCATGTTCGGAGGTACTGGAATCGGGCACGCAATTCTGAAAACGTTCGAAGTTTTTGTTGACGAAAAACCTCAGCCAGACTGGGCGGACATGTGTCGGGCTTTGGGCTTTGCGTCACGGCCGACCTTTGAGTTCGTCGTGCCGCGCGCGGAAGCTGTTTTTAACCCGGATTCGTACAACAAGACGTTCTGGATACCAGCCGGTCCGCAGGCTGAAGAACTGAAACTTAAGGTTGGCCGAGTCCTGATTCGTGCTTGCTATTGCTCTGTATACCCCGAATGTTGGCAGATCGATTCGCACAACAGCACCCCTGCTCCAGTTGATTCATGCCCTGTGCCTGCGGTAATTTTCCGTGCGCCGCCCCGAACGGTGAAGTTGCCATAGAGAGGTGTTTGCTGGCCAAAACAGGACGATCCGCGCTTGGCGAGTGCAGCGAGCCGCGCGAGACCAGCTTAAGCTTCGCCGGCGGGTTGCGCCGGCGCCGCAGTGTCCTCGGCTGAGAAGCTCGGACACAAGTACACAGCCGCGCAGCTTTTCTGAAAAACGCGTTTTCGCGGTCTTTTCGCGCTCGGCGACGTCCACGAGGCCCGCGGTTCGCGGTTTTTCGCGCCGCAACAGCGATCGACCGAGGACACGAGCTGGAGCGCTCGTTCGGCCCCGGCGCGCGACTGGGCGCTGACTGTTGTGAACGCCGCGGCAGCCTCGGTCCACTCATCCACAGTGAGGCTTTGACCGTCGCACTCTCGCGTGATAAGCGCGACGGCATTTCCTTCGCAGGGTGAGCACCAAACGGTGACTACTCTGTAGGCCACTACAAACAGGTGTCGTGATAGAAAACTTCACGGCGCCAGCGACCGTGAGGCGTTCGCGGGAGGGGACGCGACGGAAGCGCGGTGCGGCAGTTGATTAGTTGATTAGTGTGCCAGGTCGGTTATAGTACGTCTGGTACCGATTCTGTCGACTCTTCGCTTCACGGATTCTTTCCTGCTGCTTCCGAGCGCTATCGGGACAATATAAGGTTTGCCTCACAACGCCAAGCCCCAGGCGGACCACAGTGATCCTCAGCGATCTTGGTGCACGGACACTGGTACGCGGACTCTCTGGGGCCGTTTTACCAGGCGAAGATCAGCTTAAATGAAACCTTCTCCTCACATAATCGTGGTCCTGCTGATGGCCCTGTTGATGGCAATTCTGTTCTTGATGCTGCCGAAACAGATATACCCAGCGCACACGCGTGGGTCCGGTGCGGAGGTACGATAGGCCCGGCGAGAGGTTAGCGTCGAACATCCGGGATCGTCTCCCGCCGCAATGTCGCTTACGGTCGCGTTCCTCACGCGAGAACATTAATTGACACCCACGCAGCTTTTCTGAAAAACGCGTTTCGCGGTGTTTTCGCGCTCGTCGGACGCCAACGAGGTTCGAGATGCCACATATGGGCGCGCCTGCGGGTCGTTCGCGTTCTGCGCGGACGGCGCGGGACCTCAAGACAATTCTCGAAACGGGAGCACCGAAGCGGCCGGCCGACTTTACACTAATTGACAGCCACGCAGCTTTTTTGAAAAACGCGTTTTCGCGGTGTTTTCGCGCTCGCCCGACGTCCACGAGGTTCGCCGTTCTCGGTTTTGCGCGCCGCAACAGCGATCGACCGAGGGCACGAGCTCAGGGTGCTCGTTCGGCTCCGGCGTCGCACCGGGCGCGCGTCATGGCCGCCGCGTCAGTGCGCGCTGGGCGAGGTGACGAACGCGGGATCGCCGCCGAGACCCACGTGCCGGCGAGGAACGCGCAAAACGCCTAGCGGCGAACGCGGGATCACCGCAGCGGCCGCGATCCGTTCAGCCTGCTGGTGCGTATTCCCGCGTCTCGGGTGTGCTGCCTAGCTCCGGCGGCATTTCAGAGCCAGGAGCACAGCCAGACCGAGGCCAGACAATACCAGCGAAGCAACCTCAGGCACGGGTGCAAAGGCGATGTCTCCCGCGAAATTCGTGCCGGTGTTGCCGATGAAAGTTGCGTTGCCCGTTGTCGGATCGAGGATCGACACTCCGGGATAAAACTGACCGATGCCGGCACCCCCTATGTCGCCGCCACCATTGCCCCCCCAAATCACGCCCGTGGGGCTAATGCCTAATGCTGAGTAGAAATCGGGCGTCGCCACGGTTGTGATTGTGGCTGCGTTGGCGGGGTTCAGAGTGCTCAGCGCGCAATTGATATCGCCGCCGTCGGCACAGTTGCCAACGGTAGTAGGCAGATCTGCGGACGTCATATACAGCGTCCCGTTCGGCGCGAATGCGATGGAGCCGAAAAAGACGCCCGTGCTTCCGACCAGCGTCGCAGCGCCGGCAGTCGAGATGGTGTAGAGGTTCGCCGTGCCGGTAAAGTTTGCGTCGTTTGGGCTTTGAATCCCGAAAATCTCGTTCGTACCGGGCTGGGTCGCCAAATCGGCGATGCTGACGGGAGTACCATCCGCGTTGATCAACACGCTGGAAATCTCCGCTCCCGTAACAGGGTTGATCTGAATGAGATCGCTGGTGGTGGTTGGGGGCGGATTTCCCGATGTTGGAGGAAGACCGCCGCCGATTTGGGTAGATCCCCAGAGGTTTCCGTTCGAGGTAAACGTCAAACCGCTGATCGAGTGCTCCGGCATAGGCGTCCCGATCACGGTGACTGCTCCAGTCGCTGGATCGAGGATGCCTATCGCGCCGTTATTTGTCGAAATACCTGTTTGTCCCCCAAGCCCGACGAAAATAATCGGGCTGGCGCTTAATTGAACTGCCGTGTCGCAGACGAACGCTATACAGACTGCGATGGCGATGGGGTCGAAAGCTCGTGTCACTTTGAAACCTCGCTCCTTTCAATCCTTAGAAAAACGCACTGCCTGCGGGGATTTCTGGATAACAAAAAATATACACCGAGTGCCTCGTTTTGACCAAGATTTCCATTGTGGCGGTGTGAGATTACACACCCATCTGTCTCTGTTGGAGGCGTTGAGAGCAAGTTTTTCCACGCTTTCAAACCCAATTACGCGCGACGTCAAGGAGCGCTTCGCTTACATTTTGTCAAGTGGTGGCGTTTGGCGACCTAGGGGTATAAGCCAGTTATGACTTGCGATGCACTTAGCATATGGCCCACCCGCGGACACAAGTACACAGCCACGCAGCTTTTCTGAAAACGCGTTGCGCGGTGTTTTTCGCGCTCGCCCGTGTCCACGAGGTTCGCGGTTCTCGGCTTTTCTCGCCGCAACGGCGCTCGAGCGAGGGCACGATCTCGGGGCGCTCGTTGGGGTCTGGCACGCGACTGGGCGCTGCTGTCGTGAACGCCGCAGGCGCGTTCTTGCGAGGCGACGAACGCGGGATCGCCCGCGGCGTCTATCGGCGGTCGAACTGTTCGGTAGCGGCGCGCCTTCATAACAAATGAGATCGCCCGCCTAACGCGGGCTGGTGGCGGCTGAGAGGCCCGCGCGGGATCGGTGGCGCCACCGCGGCGCGGTCGACGTCCTCCGCGCTGGCCGCGGGCGCTGCGTTCACGACCGCCGCGGTGGACTCGATCAACTGAAAGACGAGCCGCCTAACGATTTAGTTCATGATGCGCGGTTGAGCCAGGATTACAAGAGACTAGCACTTGCCACCTGCGTTACCGTTTTGCGGCCAAAGGCGCGCGTGGCGTCATTGAGTCCAAATGACGAAACCTGGTTTACCTACCCTCATATGGGGTTGGTGCGGATTGAGCGGCCGCGGTCTGCTGCGCCCACACAAGAATTATTTTCGTAAGGCCGGTGAATTCATCCGCGGCAAGCTTGAGATCCGGATTGGAACATGCATCGATGAAATGGACGTGCACCCGCTTGCCGAGACGCTTCACCTCTTGTACCAGTGGGACGTAATCGCCGTCACCGGCAATCAGCACCGCGGAATCATAGTTGTCGCGGAACGCGTGGCTCAGCATGTCATTCGTTAATTGAATGTCAACACCCTTCGTCTTCTGATTCGCTGCGTTCTTCTTGAATACGTGCGGCTCGAACCCGCAGGTCCAGAGTTGGGTGCGCACGCTGATCAGTAAGGGTCGTCGCCGACCAGAGACGTGTAGTAGTATGCGCGAAGCGGCTGTGGTTCGGCATTCCACGGTGTAGGCCCGTGCTTCTGGGCGCCTGTAAAAGGTACGACGAAGCAGTCCTTCTTGAAATGATCGCACGCCTTCACAGATATGCCGGCGTCGCTCATCAGCCGCTGTGCACGGATGGTCAAGTTCTCGCCGTCCACGAACTGCATCCATCGCCGGGGCGTGTACCTGAGTGGGCCGGGTGCCGTCACCTGCGTGAAAATGACGGGTGCCAGCCAAGGCAAAAGATGAAGATGAAACGCTAGAAGGTGGCCATACCGAGCGTAGTCTGTCACGTCCAGTATGGCAACGCCAACACCCATCACAACGATGAGCCAGCACAGTCGAGGCGCGATCTGCGAACCCATTCACAAATTATATAAGCAGGGAATCAAATCTGGATCGACGAGCGGAATTGCCCCCTCTGAAAACGACCTTTCAATACACCGCGTAACGGCGCTGTTCTGGGTAGGCGGTTACGGATTCAGTCGCAGACAGCGCCATCCCGCAAAACGCGTTGGCCAGCTTCCGAAACCAGAGACCACCGAGCTCCGGTGAGGCTCGACAATACGACCGCGCAACTCAACAGCACCCATGTCGCGGGTTCTGGCGTCTCTGAACCAGTTATGTCGATGAAGAAAGCGCTTTGATTTGCGGTGAATGGCCCGTCAAACGTCGAGCCTGGCGGATAGTTATAATCCACGGGACCAATCGAACGATCGGAACCTGCCACAGTCCAGCCTACATCGACAACTCCGGGGGCAGGTTGAACGACAGGCTGAAGAGTGCCCCACCACCCCGGACTCACGGTGGATGTTGACGCGAGCACCAGATAATACGTGCCGGGCTGCAGCACCAAACCGGTCAACAGGGTTGTCGGCGTATAGCTTCCCGTCACTGAAAAAGAACTGCTCGCTACCTCGGAAGCCGGAGTGGCGCCGGGGCCGATCAGGGTGACGAGATAGGCAGTCCCGGATGATTGACCAGATGTAGCGTCGAGCACTGTCGTGATCGAAACATCGTTGTACGTCTGATCTATCGACCAAGCTGAACCGAGCACCTGGAAATAGGGGCCCCCGATTGTGGATGGCACGTAGTTCGGGCCAGTAATGTCAAGGATTGTCATCGCGGATGTTCCGGATGGGACAGTTAATAGGGCGGCGACCGGTAACCAGGTAATCAGCACACGGCAGAAACACTTCATTTTTTCTCTCCTGCCAAAATGCGCCACGGCGATTTCGTCTTGGTCATCTCGCTCTGCATTTTATCGCAATCGAGGTCTGGAAGACGGACGATTGAGACGACTATGCGGCTCAGCGAACCATGGGCCGGTTGGTAAGCCGACGGGGTTTTCGCGCCGCAACGGCGATCGACCGAGGGCACGAGTCTCGGGCGCTCGTTCAGGCAACGGCGCCGGACTGGGCGCTGCTGTCATGACCGCCGCGTGTCCCCTTTGCGCGAGGCGGCGAACGCGGGATCGCCTGTCGGCGGCCGCGATATGGAGAAGTTTTCTCACGCGAGGAACGCGCAAAACGACTGGCGGCGGGCCGAGAGGCTGACGCGAGGTCGCGGCGTTCCTTCGAAAACTACCTCATCGTCACCCATTATTCTGGATTAGAGGGCGTAATAGGTAACGATGAGTTACAGGCTTTATTCCGTTGAGCAGGTAGCCGGCCGATTAGGTCTTCACGTCAGGACCGTCCGCAACTACGTGCGGGAAGGCCGCTTGAAGGCGGTCCGGGTTGGTAAGCAATACCGGATTAGAGCCGAAGACCTGGCGGCGATGACGGGTGGTCCTGCGTCCTCATTTGATCCTGAGCCGGTCCCGCGCCAACGTCACGTTGAAGTCTCGAGCATGGTGGAAATCGACGCGATCAGCGCCGATCTAGCGACCCGGCTTACCAAGCTGCTCACCGGTATCACCAATCGCAAGCAGAGTGCTGACCATTTACACGTCGAAACGATTTATGACGAAGAGCGCGCGCACATGAAGATCATTTTGGTAGGCGGCATGGACACGAGCGCGTCCATATTCAGGCTGATCGGCGCGGTTGTGGCAGTTTCGGCCTGACCGGAATTATTCAAATCGCACGCGCCGCGCAAACCGACTGGCGCCGGCGGATCACTTCCGCCTGCCGTCTTATCGCGAGCTGGCGGCGAGCACCTTCGGGCCGTTAGAGGCCCGGCATTCCGTGACACCGTGACCGCGGCCAGCGGGTAACAAGCGGGCCGCGAAGGCCGCAATCGAGGCTATATGAAGTCGCCGCGGGTCCGTTCGTGCGAGGCGACGAACGTGGGATTGCCGGGGCGTGCACAACCGTTGAGATGCGTTGAGCCAGTTGAGCCAGACACACCTTGATTCGGAGCTTCAGGTCTGCAATAATCTGAACCGTAGAGAACAATGAACGCGAGCGCTGAAGGGCCAGCGCGACTGCCCAGTCCACCGCTGAAGCAGTGGCAGAATTCAGGAAGCCCGCTTCGCCTCAGTCGACTTGCTCGATCACTAGACTGGGCCTCGGCTCAGCGCATGGTAGAGCGACCAGCGGAGGCGGTCCAATAGGCGTACACTCGAAGAGTTAAGGCGATATGAGCTGCTTTGGAGGTTACGGCAAGGATCATGCTTCGGCCGGAGATTCGGCGCTGCTACGGCGCACAGCACAGACGCCTGCGATCGGATCTGATCGCCCTACTCGGTCCGATCTGCCAGAAGTGCAAGAGGGAGCACCCCAGAATCAACCTCGCGCACCTCACCCACGACGTAACCGACGTCGAGAGAGTAACTCTCTTTTGCCCGAGCTGCCACGCGAAGTATGACGCCAGGCAGCGTCACGCCATGACCCGACGGACCCTCGCGCGACGATGGGGCCAGCTCTGGTTTAACGCCGCCTTGGAGTTTGCCCCGTTTGCGATCTGGGAAATTCCTGAGTCCGTCCGGGATGCCGCTATCCAGCAACCGTTGTTTCCGCTGTCGTGATTAACGCGAGCGCGATAAACTGCGCGCGCATGTCCGACGGCTCGGTGGTCCGTTCGACCCGGGCAGGTGATTTTGTGCAGGGTCCTTTAAGTCGGTTCGCCACGTATCACGGCACGCGCGGCCTCCTCGATCTGCTGCAAGATATTCGGAAGCTGCTGGTATGCGACGTTCGCGGCATATGTACCATTGATACGCAGTTTTGCTCGTGGTGTTTTTGCTCGTATTCCACCAGCTTGAAGGTGTGGGGGCAAGCAGAGAACTCCCGGCTCATTACGCACGATTCTTTCGGGGGCTAGGCCACGAGATCCGGGCTTGCCGCACCGCGCGCAAACTGAGCCAGGAGGATATGATCTCTTACGGCTTCAGCGTCCGCCATTGGCAGATGATGGAGGCCGGGCGCCCCATCACGGTTTTCACACTGCTGCGAGTCTGCGAGGCCTTTGACATTCCGGTGGAGCAACTCGTAGCGTCCGTAGCCCACCATCTCCGTAAACGCAAGAAAGAAGAGTAACCCAGTGAGCTCTTGCGCGAGTTTCGAAGAGACGGTTCTCGGAACTCGTGTGCCAAACCCCAGCAAGGATTAAGTCCCACACCAGTCACAAGATAGGTCCAGGTTCAGGGGCCGCACCTCTGACGAAGGCTCATTTGGCCTTCTTCCTTCCCCGGCCGCCCGCTAGACCCCCCTTGCGCGACCTTTCCCGGCGTTGTTCGGGCGTCATGCTGCTGTTGACCGCGTGAGCTCCCAAGCTCGCGACCGCCGAACGTTCCTTGGCGGTCATCCGTTTGAGCCGCAGTTTGGCAAGCTTCACCGCAGCGGGATTCTTCTTCCTTGCCATGGTACGAATCTTGCCATCGCGGGCGGGACTTTGTCAATTTTCTTCTTTACTCGCAACCGGTAGCGAGCTATTATCATTTGGGAGATTAAGGAGAAACGGTAATGCTCTACAAGCGTAAAAACTGCTGGCACATGGATGATACGGTGAACGGCGTCTGGTATCGGGAAGCCTTGCACACGACTGACCGCCCAGGGAGGCGCTGGCCCTTGAGGAGAAGCGGATCAGCGAAATTCACCAAGGCAAAGGCGCCTCGATGGCAGGCCGCGAATTTGCACGAAAGCCTTCCAGCGCGGCCGCAGTCCAGTTTCTTGAAGAACGGAAGCCGCACGTGGCCGAGAGGACCCATGTCCTTGAACGGAACCTTTTGAATCCTCTTCGGGCTTTCTTTGGGGAGAAGCCGCTTCTTCGGGTTCGAACTGAGGATATTACCACTTACCAGCGATCCCGACGAGAGACAGGCATTTCGGGACGCACGTTCAACATGGAGATTGGGGTGCTCCGCCAAATGATGAAGCGCGGGAACGTGTGGAGCATTGTGGCCGAGGATGTTCGGCTGGATCGCGAATCCACGAAGACAATTGCAAAGGTGTTGACGGCGGAACAGAAGCGGATACTTTTTGATGTGGCAGGGCAAAGGCCCGAATGGATGGCCGCACACTGGCCTCGGTCCTAGCTGTCTCCACAACGTCTCGCGGAATCGAACTAAAGCATCAGCGCTGGCGTGATGTTGATCGACTCGCCGAGGAGACAAGTATCCGGCGCACCAAGACGGAGGCGGGGCATCGGACGATTCCGATGAATGGCGATGCCATGACTGCCGTTGCGAAGCTTTGGGATCGCGCTGAGAAACTCGGGAGCGGTCGGCCTGACCATTTTGTACTTCCCTCGTGTCAAAGACATCAGATCGACCCGACCTGCCCGCAGAAAACGTGGCGGACGGCATGGCGATCAATCGTGAAGGAAGCGGCAAAGCAGGCGGGCGATGCAGCAGTGGAGGTGGCGGAGAAGAACGGAACTGATCCGGCAGAAGCCCGGAGGAAAGCATCGGAGCCTTTCCTCGGGCTGCGCTTCCACGATTTGAGGCACCAGGCGATTACGGAGCTTGCAGAGAATGGTGCCTCGGATGCCACGGTGATGGCGTTGGCGGGGCATCCATCCCGCGCGATGATGGAGCACTACTCCCATGTCCGCATGGCGAACAAACGGAGTGCGTTGGCGAAGCTGGAGAGTGGGCTTATCAGGCTGCCGCAAGATTCGGATGAACCGCCGGCTAAGTCCTGAGCTTGGAGGTTACGTCACAAGGGCCGCGCTGTTGATGCGGCCGCTCTTGTATATGGTTGATTCTATTGGTCGGGCTGCCGGGATTTGAACCCGGGACCTCTTGCACCCCAAGCAAGCGCGCTAGCCAGGCTGCGCCACAGCCCGATCGATTCCCAATGTTAGCACAGGCGCCTTGAGAGCAGTTCCAAGATCGTCGATTTGGTTCACTCAATTTCTACTCAATCCGAGTCTCCAATTGCCCGATCCGCTCGCGTATCTCATCCAGCAATTGCAACAGTTCCAGGTGTCTTCGGTCGTCGTCCGGCGGTGTCTTGCCCTTGATAAAGAAGTTGCCGCCGGCCTCCAGCACGCATTTGTCGATATCGGCGATGTCATCGAATCCCTGCCGGTGGGCTACCGCGATCAGTTCGGATTCAGTCAACAGTTCCTTCGCGAGACCTCCTCTTACTATCTGCCCCTGTGAAATCAACGTGGTCGGCTTCCCTTCCAACAACTGGTCCAGGCGCCGGTGCCGGAACAGAAATCGCACCACCACATAATTTACGGCGAACAGGCTGAGTGCCCCAAGGATTCCGCCGGTGACCGAGTTATCGTCGCCAATGATCGCATTCTGGACCGTGTTCGATACGGAGAGTAGCACCACCAGGTCGAACGGATTCAACTGCGCCAGTTCCCGCTTCCCAAAAATTCTCAGCAAAAGGACTATGGCGAAGTAGACCACAATCGGCCGCGCGATCTTTTCGAGTACCGGTAAGTTGAGCACAAACATGTCTTGTAACGTTTTGGCGAGCATACCGGCATTATCTCTGTTGCTACGGCACAGGTTTTTCAAACTTTATATTGCAAAGTACATTGTTAATCGTGTAGTCTGGGTTTATGGCTGCCCGCAATCCTGTTCCGTTGCACTCCCAGGCGATCGATCATTTGCAATACATCCGCCGCACCATGGAAGGCGCCACTTCTTTTACGGCCGTACCTGGGGCGGGCGGAGTGCTCATGGGTGCGTCCGCGCTCGCAGCCGGAGCGCTCGCGCACTGGAGTGGGGGCGCCGGGCCGGGCTATTGGCTCGCGGTCTGGCTGGCGGAAGGACTTCTGGCTTTGGCGCTTGGAGTTTTCTTCGCTTACCGCAAAGCGCGCCGCATCCAGGTGGAACTGTTTTCACGTCCGGCGCGGAAATTTATCCTGGCATTCGCCCCATCGCTTTTGGCCGGAGCGGCTCTGACCGCGGCGCTGTGGAGGACCGGGCAGACCGGATTGCTCCCCGGCTGCTGGCTCTTGCTTTACGGTGCCGGAATCTCTGCCGCCGGCGCTTTCTCGGTGCCTGTCGTTCCTGTAATGGGGACATGCTTTCTCGCCCTCGGTTCGGCGGCGTTGTTCTCACCTCCCGTTTCGGGGGATGCCTGGCTGGCCGGCGGGTTCGGAGGACTGCACATTGTATTCGGAATTGTGATCGCAAGGAGACATGGAGGTTAAGTTATGCCCGCAAAATCGAATGCCATGCGGAAGCCTGAAACCGCGCCGGAGTCAGTCGGACCCGCCAAAAGCGCCGTGCAACTGGACCGGCTGATCCACGAGCGCTTGCGGCTCGGCATCCTGAGCGCGTTGGCCGCGGAAAGATCGTTGACATTCAGCGAACTCAAGACGCTGCTCGGCTCGACCGACGGCAATCTGAGCGTTCACGCCCGCAAACTCGAAGACGCTAACTATGTCACTTGTGAGAAGGGCTTCGACGGCCGGGTGCCACGCTCCGAGTACCGCATCACCCCTTCGGGCCGTAAAGCGCTTGAAAAATATCTGGATCACATGGAAGCCCTGATCCGCATTGCAAGGGAGTCGATGTAACGATATGGGGCAGGGGATTCACGCCGCAATTATCATGGATGGCAACGGCCGTTGGGCACAGGAACACGGCCAACCGCGGATCGCCGGGCATCGCGCAGGCGCCGAGACGGTCAGGCGCGTAGTCAAGGCCTCGCCCGGGCTCGGAATCACGAGTCTTACGCTGTATGCTTTCTCTTCCGACAACTGGAGCCGGCCCGAAGCCGAGGTCAGCGCGCTGATGCATCTGCTACGACGCTTTTTGCGCAGTGAGGCGGATGAACTCGAGCGTTCGGGAGTGCGCCTCGCGATCATCGGCCGTCGCGACCGGCTTCCCGCAAAGGTAGTCGAGGCCATCGAATGGGCGGAGGCGCGCACGGCTGCGGGCCGGCGCCTCCATTTGCGCGTTGCCGTCGATTATTCCGCGCGCGACGCAATCCTCTCGGCGGCGATTTCGGCCCAGGTTTCAGCAGCATCCGGGGTCTCGCGTGAGTCGTTCGCGCAAGCTCTCGCGCCCGACGTGGATCTCCTCATCCGCACCGGCGGCGAACAACGCCTCAGTGATTTTCTATTGTGGGAGTGCGCCTACGCGGAGTTGATCTTTACGCCCCGCATGTGGCCGGATTTCGATGAATCGGACCTAAGGCGCGCGGTCGATGAATTCCACCGCAGGGAGCGCCGTTTTGGAGGAGTACCGTTGGGCTGGGTTCCTTGCCGTGAAGTAACCAATTCCGCCCGATGGCTGCGTTAAAACCGCAACAGGGCGGGCGTCGACCCGCCCCCAAGAACGCAAAAAACTATCTGCCGAAACGGCGCCAGCCGCCACCGACGTACACACCCCCGACCACTGCGACCGGCGGCGCATACGCTGCGTAATAAGGATCGTAGTAGTACGGATTGTAGCCGTAACCATAACCGTAATAGGGGTAATACCAGGGCGAATACGCTAGACCCCAACCCAGACCGTAGCCTCCCCATCCCCAACCGTAGCCGCCGTAGCCGTAACCATACCGGCCATAACCGCCGTAGCCATACCCGCCGTAGCCGTAACCGCCGCGGCCATAACCGCCATAACCGCCGTAGCTACTGCCATATCCCCGTCCTACGCTGCTATAGCCGCGACCTGCACTGCTGTAACCGCCGCTGCTAAAGGAACGTCCGCCACCCATTGACATGCTGTGGCCACCGCCCGAAAAGCCATGTCCGCCGCCGCCACCGTGGCCTCCACCACCGCGTTGAGCGTACACACCTCCGGCCAATCCTAAACTGAGAACCAAGAGTATTAAAGTGCGCATGATCGGATCCCTCTCACCCTTAGAGTAGCGCCATTACTCTCCGGTTTCCACCGCTCCAGAACAATTCCCGCCCAATAGCAACGCTCAGCCGGTTGGGTGCGATCACGCCTGCAGCCTTTCGCATTCGGCGTTGAACTCGCAACCCAGGATGGCGATCAATGAGACGAGGTACATCCAGACCAGCAGCGCGATACCGGTACCGAGACTGCCGTACATCACGTTGTAGTGGGCCATATGGCGGACGTACCAGCCGAAGCCGAGCGTGGCACCGAACCAGAGCAGCGTTGCCAGGAATGCGCCGGGCCAGACTGCGGCCCACCGCTGTTTCCGGTAGGGGCCGAAATAGTACATTGTTCCCGTAATGGTGATGACCGCCGAGATGGCGATCACATAGCGCATCGCCTGGGAGAGAAATACCCAGATGCCCGCAATGGGATTCAATACGGGATCCACTTTTAGCCAGCCGAGCACCTGGTTGTCGACCTGGTTGCCAAGAACCAGCAGTGCCGACGCGCCAACTAACGGGACCGCGGCCATGAACACCATGCCGATCGCAATCGTACTCTCACTCCAGAACGAGCGGCTGCGCGGAACCCGGTACACGGCGTTAAAGCCCTGCATCAAGCTCTTGATTACGCTGGATGCGGCCCACACCGAAACCAGCGACGCCACCACCAGCAGCGCGTTGGATCGCTGGCCCGCCGCCTTGAATGCTCCCGCGACTTCGATCTCGCTCCCAGGCGGTAGGACCTCGTTCAGAAAGTGGTTGAGGGTTCGCGCCACGAACTCAGTCCTGGTCTGCACAAAGATAGTTGCCGCGCTGGTCAGCACGGGGAAGAACGACAGGATCGACGAATAGGCGGCGCCCTTCGCAATCATGTAAAGATTGTCGTCGAACGAGGAGAGAAACGTGCTCTTCAGCAGGTACGGCAGATGTCTGAGGACGCGGCGTGCGTTGGCGAGCACACTATGTATTTACCACGCGGCGGCGTGCCTTCATGACTTCGAGAAGGATCGGCAGCAGAGAAAGGAAGATGATGGCCAGGACTACTTTCTCGAAGTTTTGCCGGATCAAGGTGACCTGCCCGAGGCGATAACCGGCCAGAATGATGAAGAGGATCCAACCCGCGCCTCCCGCCAGACTGAAGGTAAGGAAACGCGTATACTTCATACGCGCAACACCGGCAACGAAGGGCGTGCAAGTCCGGATGATCGGAATGAAGCGCGCGTAGATGATGGACTTGCCACCATGGTGATCGAAAAACCGGCGGGTCTTGACCAGGTGATCGGGATGAAAGAATCGCGACTTGGGGCGGCTGAAAATCATGGGGCCGGAACGGTAGCCGAGGAAGTAGCCCACGTTGTCGCCGATGATAGCCGAGCACATGAGCAGAAGGATGATCAGCGGAAGATTCAGATCGCCGGCGCCACAGACCACGCCAACCGTAAAAAGCAGCGAATCGCCGGGGAGAAAGAAACCGACGAGCAGTCCGGTTTCGGCAAATACGATACCGCATAGAGCCGCATAACCGAGCCAGCCGGTCAGAATCGTGCCCAGAAGAGCGATAAGCTTCTCCGGATCGGTCAGCGACCGCAGGAAGTCGATTAATGAATGGATCATAGGAGAATGGCGCGCCGGTTCAATCGAACCTTAGCTGCGCGTGTAATTCTCCACTAACTGCTTGACCACATCGTTGTTCACTTTAATTTTCTTTTCCTGCTCCAGGCGCTTCCGAAGACCGGCCGTAAAGATCTCTTCCCGTTCACGGGCTTTCACGTTTCGCAACTCGTCGCGAATCCCATCGCGCTGCACCGGGAACTCTGCCATATTGGGTTCGATGTGGGCGATCACTTGTGCCACAACCACGTTACCCTGCGCGGCGATCGGCCCGAGTAAGGTTCCCACCGGTTTGGTGAACGCATCGGCTAAAGTAGCAGCCGAGCCGACGCCTTCCACAGCGCCGGAATGAGTGAACTCGTCGGGGGACTTCACTTCGAGACCCATATCCTTCGCGGCCTTCTTCAGATCGCCGCCGGCCTTGGCTTTGGCGAGCAGTTCATCGCCTTTCTGGTTGAGCAACTGCTGCAACTTGTCGCCGTTGACTTTGGTGCGAATCTGGCTCTCGACATCTTCAAACGACGCCGGGTGCGCAGGCAGCACATCCATCACGTCGGCGACGACAATCTTGTTGCCCGGCAGCACTACCGGTTGCGAGATCTGACCCTTCTTGAGCGTAATCAGGGCAGCGTCGAGATCCTTATTGACACCGACGCCCGGAATCGGGTCACCCGGAGCATAGCCGGCGACATTAAATAGCTGGGCTTTGGAATCGGCGGCGGCCTTTTCGGGGTGGGCCGGATCCTTACGGAGTCCGGCGATGGCCTTGTCTTCATCCCTTTGCAGCAGGTCGTTGATTTTCTGGTTGCGATACTGCGCGATCAAGGTGGGCTTGGCCTCTTCGAAAGGAATGGTGCGGGCCGGTTCCTTCTCCGTCACTTCGAGGATGTGATAACCGTACGTAGTCTTGATCGGCTGGCTGATCTGATTCAGCGGGAGCGAAAAGGCGGCGGCCTCGAACTCCTTCACGGTCTGGCCGCGTGTGACCCAATCCAGATCGCCACCCTTCGCCGCCGAACCCGGATCCTGCGAGTATTTCTTGGCCAGTTCGGCGAAATCAGCGCCGCCCTTGAGTTGTTTCTCCAGATCGTCGATCTTGACCTTGATCTGCGCATCGTTGGTGGCATCGGACTTCAGCAGTATGTGGCGGACCTTCACTCGCTCCGAGGTATGGAACTTGTCGCCCGACATGCGATACAGGTTCTGCAATTCCGCATCAGTGGGCTGGATCTCGTTCTGGACGTTAGCCGGATCGATGACCAGCACGGCCAGGCTCTTCTTTTCGGGAACCTGATAATCGGCGCGATGCTTGTCAAAATAACCCTTAAGCTCTGCGTCACTGGCCGAGGCTTCGGCGGTGTACTTGGAAGACGGGATCATCACATAGTCGACCTTGGCCTTCTCATTGCGCTTGCGGAACTCCTGCTCGACTTCGAGGGGAGAAACCACAACACCGGCCGCAATCAGATCGCGCAGTCGATTGATGGTCACCTGCTGGGCGAGTTCGGACTCAAACTGCTCAATGGTCAGACCCTGTTCGCCCAGCACCTGGGCGTACAGTTCCTTGCTGATCAACTTACCGTCTTTGAAGAGTTGCGGCGGGAGGGCGTGACGAACGGCCTCGGCGGTCTCCGCTTCGGTGGCCACGAATCCGAGGCGCTTGGCTTCATAGGCGAGGGCGCGATCGGCAATGATGTTGTTGACCATCTGCGGCGCGTAGACGCTGAGAATCTCCGGCGGAAGATTGCGACCGCGCATCATATTTGAGATGACCTGCTGAGCCTGCTGGGTGGTGACGGTAAAATCCCCGATCGTGGCTACAACGTTGGAATCGGAGGGTGAATTGCCATTCATCCAGCCGCCCGGGATCAGATAAGTGACCATGGAAAGGGCCACCACGCCTAGGATCGCGCCCAGCATGATACGCACAGCTTTATCGCGGCTGCGAAAGAGATCAAACATTTAAAGGAAGCTCCTGCAAGGATGTTGAAGTTCTATTTTAGCAGCCTCGGGACCGCTGGCGATGCAACTCAAGAGAGAATGGGCCACGAATGCCAACTGTGCCGGCTGAAAAAACGAACTCCCGGCCGTGCCAGGGGGACGGGATGACGCGACGGATTCGCTGGGATTTTTGCGGAACGAACCCAATTTTGGCTAAGTGGCTGAGTTTTCTTGGTGATGCCAGGAGACAAGGCCTTTCTGACTTGCCGTTGCCGTGCTTCCGGTGAGGTTGTAGAGACATGCATCTTCGACAACAGGTAACGCTCCTTGGTTTTTGGACGGTCAGCCGCACAGAGGCGACCGCCGGACGGGCACACATCGGCCCGTCTAACTTCAGGTTGACATGCCGGGGCGGGGCTTCCGGGCGGATGTCGCGTAGGTAGTTGTAGCGAAAGGGCGAAAAGAGAGATAGAGTTGGTGACGGCGACCCGCCGAGCACTCCCGTGATCCCTCATTAATTAAGCGCGAGAGTTGTCCCGGGCACGCATTACGCTTCTATGCCCATCTGAGTCAGACGGTAACGCAGCGCGTTGCGGGTGAGGCCGAGGAGCCGTGCAGCCTGGCTTTTGTTGCCGTCAGCCGTTTTGAGCGCCTGCTTGATGATTTCCTGCTCGTACTGATCCAGGCTCAGCCCGTCCGGGAGCGAGAAGTCGCCCGAAACCGGACGGTGCCGGAGGGTCATATCGAGCCGGATGTCGGGTGCATCCAGTTTCTCGCCCGGCGCCATCACCAGGCTTCGTTCAATGACGTTCTCCAGTTCGCGCACGTTGCCGGGCCACTCATATTGCATCAGCTTGTCGATGGCGCCCTCCGTGATGCTGGTCACTTTGCTGCCGGATTCCGGGGCGAGTTGGGCTACGAAATGGCGCGAAAGGTAAGGAATGTCCTCCTTACGCGCGCGCAACGGCGGAATCTCGATCGGAACCACATTCAGCCGGTAATAAAGGTCCTCGCGAAAGGTTCCCTGTTCGAGCGCGCGGCGTAAGTCCTGGTTGGTGGCGGCGATGACGCGCACGTCGATGCGCTGCGTCTTGTTGCTGCCCAGGCGTTCGAACTCGCGTTCCTGCAGCACCCGCAGCAACTTCACCTGGATGACTCCCGGCACATCGCCGATCTCGTCGAGGAACACGGTGCTTCCGTCGGCCTGCTCGAATTTGCCGGGCTTGGAGGTTTGGGCACCCGTGAAGGCGCCCTTCTCGTAGCCGAACAACTCGCTCTCCATCAGGTTCTCAGGGATGGAGGTGCAGTTGATCTTGACCATCTGCTTCGCCGCGCGCGGTGAGTGGAAGTGGATCGCGCGCGCGATCAGGTCCTTCCCGACCCCGCTCTCGCCTGCCAGCAGCACTGTAGCGCGCGAAGGCGCGACCCGGAGGATGGTCGCGAAGATGTCCTGCATCTGCGGGCTGCGTCCGATGATGTTGTCGAATTCGTAGCGCCGGCCAAGCTGCTCCTTCAACTGCCGGTTCTCGTCGCGCAACTCGCGCATTTCGAGGGCCTTGTTGACCACCGTCATCAGATGGTCGAGGGAGAACGGCTTGGGAAGGAAGTCGATCGCGCCGGCCTTCATGGCTTCCACGGCTGTCTCGATGGAACCGAACGCCGTCATGACGATGACCGGCGCGTGGGTATTCTGCCTCTGGATCAGTCCCAGCATTTCGAGGCCGCTCATTCCGGGAAGGCGCAGATCGGTGAGGATGAGATCTGCGCGATCGATGCGAGGCAAAGCGGATTCAGCCGTACCCGCCGTATCCACTTCGAAGCCGGCCGAAACCAATTGCAATTCGATCACGCGGCGGAGTTTGTCTTCGTCTTCGACTACAAGGATGCGATGTTTCATTCTGAATTAATCGGTTTGAACCGCTTCGACAGCTTGTAACGGCAGACAGATATGAAACACGCTGCCTTCACCGGGCTGGCTCTCGACAGTCATTCTACCGCCGTGCCGGTCTACGATTCTGGAAACGATGGCGAGTCCAAGTCCTACGCCGTCCCGCTTGGTGGTCACGAAAGGATTGAAGATGGTTTCGATCAGCTTGGGATCGATGCCTGATCCGCGGTCGATCACGCAGATCTCCGCCATATCGCCGTCCGCGCGAGTTTTCACCGTGACTGAACTGCCGGGTGCGGACGCTTGAACGGCGTTCTGTAAGACGTTGAAGAAGACTCGCTCCATCAGCTCGGCATCGAGAGGAACGAGCGGAACGTCGGGCGCATAGTTCCGATAGATAGTGACCTCGCGGTCGCGCGCCTCGCGGCTGACCATTTCGATGGAACGGTCGATCACCTGCGTGAGATCGGTCGCGGTGAGGCGAACGGCCAGGGGACGGGCGAAATCGAGGAAGCGTGTGACCAGCGAATTGCAGCGATCGACTTCGGTGGAAATATAACCGGCAACTTCGCGAGACACTTCGTTTTCCTTAGCGACATTGCGCGAGAGCATCTCGGCAGACGCTTTGATGGTGCCGAGCGGATTGCGCAACTCATGCGCGAGCCCCGCAGATAGCTGTCCGAGTGCGGCGAGGCGCTCGCTTCGCCGCACGGCCGCTTCGGCTTCGCGGAGTTGCTTGTTGGTTTCGAAGAGCTGGTCGGCGACAGCCTTGTATTTGGCGGATTGGGAACGGATCGCCTCCGCCAGCAAATTCACGAGCTGACCCGTGATCACGATGAAGAGAAGATTCAGGGCGAGGACGTTTCTGGCCTCGTCAGGCAACTCCACCTTGCGCCAATCGTACGACAACAGGTATCCCAGAACCGAGATCGCTGCGAGGACAGAGAAGGCCAAAGTCCCCAGCGCGCCCAGATAGGTGGCTGCCGAAATTACGGGTAACAGGGTGATCAGGTAGTAGTGACTGTTGACCCGTCCGGAGATACCTACCAGCCAGACGCACAACGCCAGCTTGAGCAGGATCCAGATCACCGCGCGTCTTTTGGTCTCGAGGACCGGGAGCCGCACCTCCGCCAGTTGCAGCGCTCCCAGCAGGAGAACCAGGACCATCTCAAGAGGATTTTGGTCCGGATCCAGGACCGCCATGGCAATGAATACCAGGGCAATCAGGATTTCGTGAACCCGCGGCGGGCTCGTGCGAGCAGGCATCTCGCTGCTATCTTATCCCGGTTATGGCAAAATGAAATTGAAATCCCCATGCAAAATCCAACAGCCGTGGACCGTGAGGACGACGCCAACGGCGCGTCTGGGCCGTCCTTCGGCGACATCCTCAACCAGTTCGAGCAGCAACACCATGCTCCCCAAAAAGGCGAATCGGCCCGCGAAGGCACTGTTGTCGCCGTCAACGCAGAGAACGTCTTTCTCGATATCGGTATGAAAACCGACGGCATCTTGCCCGTCGCCTCTCTGAAGGACGAGGCGGGTGCGATCCCGGTAAAGGCCGGCGATAAGATGCAGGTCACCATAACCGGCCGCGATTCGGAAGGCTATTACCAGCTCTCTCTGATCAAGGTTGAACGGCCGAAGGACTGGTCGGCGCTCGAGAAGGCGTTCGAGGAAAAGCGGACGATTGCGGGCAAAGTCACGGCGGTGGTGAAGGGCGGTCTTTCGGTCGATATCGGGCTCCGCGCTTTCATGCCGGCTTCCCGCAGCGGCGCGCGCGATGTGCCCGAGATGGAGAAGCTGGTGGGACAGGAAATCAGCTGCCGCATCATCAAGCTGGATGTGGCGGAGGAAGACGCGGTGGTGGATCGCCGCTCGGTGCTCGAAGAAGAGGCCGCCAAAGCTCGTGAGCGAGTGTATTCGGATCTGCAGGAAGGCGCGGTGGTCACGGGCACGGTTCGCACCCTGATGGATTACGGCGCGTTCGTAGACATTGGCGGCGTGGATGGCATGATGCACGTGGCCGACATTTCGCGCGGGCGCATCAATAAGCCGTCAGACGTTTTAACGGTAGGCCAGCAGATCCAGGTAAAGATCCTGAAGGTGGACCTGGCAAAGAAGAGGATCTCGCTGGGGATGAAGCAACTGCAGGCTGATCCCTGGTCGACTGCGGGTGAAAAGTATCATGTAGCCGAGCGCGTGAAAGGCACGGTTTCGCGGCTCACCGATTTCGGCGCGTTCATAGAACTGGAGCCGGGGTTGGACGGCTTGATCCACCTATCGGAGATGTCGTGGTCCAAGAAGGTCCGCAAACCGTCCGATGTGCTGAAGGCCGGTGAGACGGTTGAAGTGGTGATACTGGGCGTCAATCCCGGAGAGAAGAGGATTTCTCTCGGGCTGAAGCAGGCGCTGGGCGATCCCTGGGTGGAGGCCGAGAAGAAATTCCAGCCGGGCACGGTGGTGGAAGCGCCGGTCGTGAGCCTGACCAAGTTCGGCGCGTTTGTGCAGGTGGACGAGAACGTAGAGGGAATGATCCACGTCGGCGACATTACGGCCGAGAAGCGCATCAATCATCCGCAGGACGTGCTGAAAGTCGGCGAAAAGGTCAAGGCCGTGGTGCTGGAGTGCGACCGCGAGAAGCGGCGGCTGCGTTTAGGCATGAAGCAACTGGTCCCGACCTCCCTCGATGAATACATCGCGGAGCACAAGGAAGGGGACGTCGTGACAGGTCGCGTGTCCGAGGTCTCCAAGGGCCGGGCCGTGGTGGAGTTGGGCGAGGGCGTGAGGGCGTCGGTGTCGATGGGCGGGCAGGAGTCGGCGGAAGAGAAGCAAACGGAGTCGAAGGGTGCCGATATTGGGGCGCTGTCGTCGATGCTCGCGTCTCGCTGGAAGTCGGGACAAGGCGGCGCGGCAGGTCCGCAAAAAGGCATGGCGCGGGCAGGCGAGATTCGATCCTTCAGAATTAAGCGACTGGACGCGCAGAACAAAAAGATCGAACTGGAAGTGGCCGGGTAACAGAACGGAATCACGCGTATCGTCAGTGGGCTGGAAGAAGATTCTCACGCAAAGCCGCCAAGACACATAAGGACACCGATCATCCTTCTCCCTGGGATTTCAAGGGCGCAGTCCTTGGCTATTAGTAGCGAGTGAGCCTCATAACGCGGAGATCCGCACGGCAGGTCTAATGGTCGAGAGCATCCCTTTGTGATCTTTGTGCGGGCAGTTGATGGACTCGATCCGCGGTCATAGGTAACAGTTCAGGTGGATCTATCGCGGCGGTGGTGTCGGTGTAGTGCTGAGGCGTGGCGTAGCTCAGTAAGGATGCCGACGACGATGCTTAGGATCGTGTAGACGTTTCCGCTTGTTTTCGATGCGATTGGTTTCCGGACCGTCCTGCCGGCCATGTTCTGGCTCTAGAGAGTCTCGGAACATTTGGTAATGTCCTTTGAGACGCTCCACATAATCGGGCGACTGAAGAAGGAATCGAAACAGATTTAGAAGTGCGGGTGAGTACTTGGTTTGTGGGTTGAGGGGGTCCAGGTATGGCCCCTTCATTTCAATGGGATCGCTGGCGGTCCCGCCCCATTTTCTGTAGAAATCCAGACTCTCCCATCCGTAGCTGATGGTGGCCCAGACCTTGCTCCACCCCGTCTCCGGCCGCAACACGTCGATCATGACTCGTCGGCAGTCACAGCCGGGCTCGTTACAATAAAACTCCAGGAAGCCGTATTCCCCATCTGGAAGATCCTGGCGGTTTGTGACGGTTACGGACCTGGTTTCTCGCGCTCCTACTTCAGGGAATCGTTCCATAAATGGAGTCATCGGCATCGATCCACCCCGTACGGAAAAACAATCATACCAAGGGCAGGGAGACTGCTGGCTGCCGCAACTGGGTGTGAATGTGATCGTAGCGGACTTCCCGGCTGACTCATCCGATACCCCCGTCGATTTTGCTGGACAAATCGCGCAGAATGGTTTAACGTATGGTGGATGAGTGCGACCGCGGCTCGCCGCCGCAGCGAGGAAGAGGCAGCGGCGAATCGGGGTGCCCCCAGGGCCCGGCACTCCCACCAGCCCAGCCGCGAACAACTGCAGCAGCAAGTCGAGCGGCAGCAGCGGGAAATAGAGAATCTCCGCGAAAAACTAGCCGAACGCGACAAGCAGGTCGCGGACGCAGAAAAGCAGATCGCAGATCTGGAGCGGCAACTGGCTGGGCGAAAGAAGAACTCGACCAACTCCTCCAAGCCACCATCTTCAGACGGATTGGCCGGTGAGCAGCGCCCGCGCGGCCGAAAGCACAAGAGCAAACGGAAACCGGGTGCACAGCCCGGACACCCGGGCCATCATCGACGACCGGTTCCCACCTCGGAGGTGAGCGCCGTTGAGGTACTGCTGCCGAAGCAATGCGGACACTGCGGTGGAAGCCTCCCGCAAAAGCCCGGTAGGGCGACTACGGAAGGAGAACCGCGGCGGCATCAGGTGACCGAAGTGCCGCCAGTGAAAGCGCACATCACCGAGTATCAGTTTCCGAACGTGGTTTGTGGACAGTGCGGAAAGACGACGCATGCGCCGGTGCCAGAGGAGATCGCGGGACAATTTGGACCGCAACTGACGGCGCTGGTCGCCTATTGGACGGTAGTCTGCCGCTTGCCGCGGCGGCTGGTGGAAGCGATGCTGATCGATGTGTTAGGTATCGAGATCAGTTTGGGGAGTACTCAGAAAGCCTGGGAAGAAGTCAGCCAGGCGGTGGAACAGCCCGTGGGGCAATTGCAGGAGCAGTTGCCGCGCGAAGCGGTCCTGAATGTGGATGAGACGGGTTGGCGGACCAATGGCGATAAGCGCTGGATCTGGGCGCTGGTGGCCCACCAGTTCGTGTTCTACGTGGTGGCCTCCACGCGTAGCGCTGAAGTGTTGGTTTCCCTGCTGGGGTCGGTCTTCCACGGAATTCTCTGCAATGACCGGTGGGTGGTGTATCTGACGTACCATTCCGGCCGCATGCAGTTATGCTGGGCCCATCTGAAAAGAAATCTTCTGGGGATCGCCGATTATGCCCGCAGTCCCTCGTCGCGGCAGTTTTGCCGGGACACGCTGGCCATCGTGGCCCGCGTGTTCCGTCTTTGGTATCGGTTTCGCGGCGACTTGCGGGACCGGCGCGGAAACCCGCAGCCTCTTGACCGACAACAACTCTATTTAAAGTCGATCCCCCTGCAGAAAAAGCTGCTCGCCTTGGCGGTGGCACATCTTGAGGACACCGACCGCGAGGTTCGCAACATGGCAATCGCGCTGTTGCTTCACTTCGAACGGCTGTTCACATTTCTGGAAGAGGAGGGCGTGGAGCCGACCAACAATGCAGCGGAACAGGTCCTGCGTACGGCTGTGCAGTGGCGCAAGATCAGTTTCGGCAACCGCAGCCGCAACGGGGAAATCGCCACTGCCCGTTTACTCACCGTCGTGCAGACTTGCAAGAGGCAGCGTCGTCACGTATTGGGCTACCTCACTGAGGCCGTACGCTGCCATCGTCGTCAGACTGCTGTAGCTTCCCTGCTCCCATGCCGGCCCTAACCACGTGAACTGTTACGGTCATAGCGCACCGGCGTGACAGTATGTCGCGCGCGCGTGGAAGTAATGACCTTTTTGAAACCTGTCACGTTTGTTAAGATCTTGCTCTTGAGACACGTTAGTGTCGTGAGTTAGAAGTTCGTGATGTAAGCCTGGCGGCTGCTGCGCAGCCGGGCAGACCACAAAAGACGATGGTCTGCTCCACGGCGCGGTTGACGACTTATTCAACGAACTTATAACTCACCATACTACCCGGTGTTAAATATACGGTTGCGATCCTTTGGTTTTTGTCTTAAGGTATTCGCCGGCGCGCGCGGCGCGATCGGCGGCCACTACGACAATCGCATCCTGCAGGACGCGATTAAACCATGCGACCGCCGGCTGCTGCGCCGCGGCGACGTAGTCCTCCAGATCGGCATCGTCGGCGTCCCGATAAACATAGAGGTTGTGGACCAGGACATTGTTAGCCAGGACAGGCCGGATCCTGGCCGTGAAGGCTGCCGTCTGCGCATCCAGGTTGGCCGGCATCTGAGCTCCCATGCCGGCAGACATGGCGTTGAGGATTCCGGCAACAATACGCACCTGCAGACCGGTCATGTTCATGGCATCATCCAGTCGCCGCAGAATGTCCACACGCGTGGCCTTCGGTGGATCCGACTTCAGGCTCGCCTCAAAGCTGCGGCGGCTAGCCGGCGTAGATGACTCCGCGGCCGCTTCCAGCCGGTGCATGGGGCGATAGGCCGGGGTCCGCTCCAAGGCGAGGAAGGTCGCCATTTTGGAAGGATCATAATGTTTCACGAAGTAAGTTCGTAGTTGCCGGGAGAACGCATCGGGATCGAGAAACTTGAGGCTCACGTCCTTGACCAGGGGTTCGAATTGCTGCCGCTGGTCTGCCGGGAGCTGAGCCATGGCCGCGGCGGTCATCTCGTTCACATGCGAGGGAAGCGATTGGAGTAGCGCGTGCACGCCGGCCAGGCGAAAGGCTTCATCGATATTCGCAACCGTTGCAGGATCCTGAGCCAAAAGCGTCGCACTCGCCGCCAGGAACACCAGCCCGCTGATTCTCACGGCTCCAAAGCTCCCACCAATTGCGTCGCCGTGATAAACACCGGAGCGATATCGACGGGAACGTCAGTCAGGCTATCGATGGTTTTCTGCTCTTCGGGGCGGATGACACCCAAGGTATCCATCATGTGTTTCGCGCCGGCATAATCGCCCGTGGCCTCGATCGTCAGGAGATCGTGAACCAGTTCGCGCAGCGCGGCTTTGATTTTGGCGAAGTCGACCTCGTAGCGGCCGTCGCGGTGCAGAAACGCGCCTTTGCCCATCAGATAGTTGAACTGAATCGCCATACCCTTCCCATGCGCTTCCTTCAAGCCAAAACGCAAGGTACGGAACGACGACGCGAGATAGGTGGTGTAGAGGCGGCGCTCGTCGATCTTTAAATAGCCGTGATCGTTCAGGTACTGCAACATGTAGAGGCCGGCAGCATCGGCTTTGGCTTCTTCGATGGTGGCGTAGAGTTCCTTGAGTTCCTTGCGCGGTGAGGTCTGGCGGCCGTTCAGCGTGATCTGCTGCGGTCCGATCCCGTGACTCAGTTCGTGCGCCAGGATGTGAGTGAAAAACGAATCGAAATCCAGCGCATCGCGGGCCGCCCCAGGCAGAACGTGACCCGCAATCGGCGCCAGAATGGTCTTGAACTTGGCTTCCTGGACATTGCGCAGCATGACCCGTTTCGCGCCCTTCTCGCGCACTACCCGCTCGTCGTTGGGCAGATTGTACGCAGCCGTTTGAACTCCATGCGCGGCATCCCCGGAGCAATAGACTTCATTCACCACCACGATCGGCGCCAGTGCGCCAATCCTGGGATTGCGATACTTGGCATCCATCGGCAAGTTGTTCTCCATTTCCTGGAGGTGATTGGCGAAGAATTTGACTTTGGCCGATTCGGTTTCGTCTCGCAGGTTCACATAGGCTTCAAAGCCCGCTTTATAACCAAATAGCTCGTCGTTGTAAGTCTCATAGGGACCGATCGTGACGTCGAGCGGCGAGTCGAGGTCCATCCAGGCGACGTCGCTCGCATAGTAATCGTTGCTGTGGAACGCGTCGGCGCGGGACGCCAGAAAGTGTTTCAGCGTGGCGTTGGTGGTATGGCCTGCGGCGTGGCGAAGGAGCGCGGCGCTGGCATCGAGGGGCTTTCCATACTCCTGGCTGTAGGGCACCATGGTCAATTTGCCCTGCTGGCGGCGGATCACCGTGAAGAAGCCCTCAGCCTCCTTCTGCCGGTCTGCCGGCAAAGTTTTCACCCAGGATTCGAACTGCTCCTTCGACATATCCTCCGGATAGAAGTTGGCGCCCAACGGCTTTCGCGGCGGCACTCCCGGAAGAAATGCGAGATGGCCGTCCAGATCGGACCACGGACCTAAGTTGAGCCGGAAATACTGCAACCGCGCGCGGCCCAGTTCGGTGTGGTCCTGTTTCAATTTCTCCAGCAGCGCACGATCGCCGCTCCAGAGCTGGTCCATGAAAATGTCATCCAGAATCCGCGCGGCACGGATCAGTTCCTGCAACGCGTTCCGATCTCCCGGCGTGAGATGCGACGTGTCTACCCGGATTTCCGTCGGGGCAAAGCGCGACGACATGCGATGCAATTCCGCGAGATCGGCAGCAGAGTAAGCGGTTTCGGTAAGAGTCATGAGAAGTAGGACTGCGGCGGCGTTTTTCATTATTTGGGTAATTCAGTTAAGACTTTGCCTGAATCGGCAGGCTGTTCGGGTTTTACCGATTCGGCCGAATCCTGCACGAGACCACCACCGATGGCGATCGTGCCCTTCAGGTTCGCCGACATCTGATCCTGGTTACCCACGAAGAAAGTTTCCCGCTCACCCTTGGCGTCGGTACTTTTTTCCAGGGCCCAGATGCGGCGAGAGTCGCCGTCCACGGTCGAAAGTTGAACTCTTTTTCCATCCGGATCCTGATAGTAAAACCCGGCTCCGTCCCACGACGAATTCATGTGGCTTCGAGTGAATAGTTTCAGATCCTGCCCGACATGGGCGACGGCAAAACCTTTCTCCACGGGCAATTCCTTCTCGTCCGGTCGATTGTAGACGACTTTTACCCAGCCCGTCCTACCACTGTCAATGATGTAAACCGTGGGTCGCGCCTTATCGGGCCGGCCCGTATTACTTGCACCGCAGCCGGTGAGACCGACGACGGTAAGCCCGACCATTGCTGTAGTGAGCCTCACTTTCATAATTCTAGTCCACTAACGGATGGCGAGCGAGATGCCTTTCGATAACCGGGAATTATCCCCGAGAGGTAATTATGAAGTTATCATATGTATTAGCGCTACCACTTCTGACCGGAATGGTCCTGCTGGGAGCGCCCGTCAGCGGTTCCGATTCCAATTTCGCCACGAAAGCCGCTGCCGGCGGGATGGCGGAAGTTCAATTCGGGCAATTAGCCTTGAAAAATGCCTCCAGCGGTGACGTGAAAGCGTTCGCTCAAAAAATGGTGGACGACCATACCAAGGCGAACAATAAACTGAAAGACGTCGCCGCAAAGGATAACATCACTTTGCCCAGCAGCATGGATTCCAAGGACCAGGCTGCCTACGACCGGCTCTCCAAGCTGACCGGTCCTGCCTTCGACCGCGCGTATATGCGCGACATGGTTTCCGACCACAAGAAGGATGTGGCCGCATTTCAAAAGGAGGCAAACAACGGCGGGAACTCCGACGTGAAAAACTTCGCTTCCGAAACGCTGCCTACCCTGCAGGAACATCTGAAACTGGCACAGGACACCGAATCCAAGACGATGAGCGCGTCCAACCGTCAGTAGCGCCACCGGATATAGGATCGCCGACCCTGAACGCGCGGTTCTATATCCGCTCTTTCATCATGCGATGAACCAGATCGACCGGCAAACCCACCACATTGCTATAGCTGCCGTCGATACGGGTAATGTATTTCGAGGCTAAACCTTGAATGGCGTATGCGCCGGCTTTGTCGAGCGGCTCGCCTGACTGGATATAGGCGTCGATTTCCGCGGGTTGCATGGGATCAAACCAAACGCTGGTGCACGAGGATCGGGTCCGGGTCCCGGCTGCGGTTCTCAGACACACCCCGGTATAAACTTCGTGGCGCACGCCGGAAAGTTTCTCCAACATCCGGCGTGCGTGGTCTTCATCACGAGGTTTGCCGAGGATCTCAGTCCCCAGCGCGACGATGGTGTCGGCTCCCAGGACTATTTCGCCGGCCTGAATTGACACCGCCATGGCTTTCTTCTCCGCGAGGCGTTGTACATAGCCCTCCGGGGTTTCCCGACTCTCTATAGTTTCATCCACATCTACCGTGCGGACCGTGAACTCGAAACCGGCGGCGCGGAGGAGTTCGCTTCTTCGCGGGGATCGTGAGGCCAGCACCAGCATCAGTGCTGACCGTACTTCTTCTCGCCGGCAGGGATGGCCGCTCCGATGGTGTTCTGCTTCGGCGGGAGCGGGCAGGTCGCAAACGACGTGAACGCGCAGGGCGGATTGTACGCTTTGTTGAAATCGATGATCACTTCGCCGTTCTTCGGCATTTCGGCATGCAGAAACCGCCCGGATGGATAGGTTTCTTTGCCTGCGGTCTGGTCTCGAAAGGTGAAGAAGAGCGTGTTGTCTTCGACGGTGGGCTCCAGTCGCCAGGTTTTGCCGCCGAATTCGAATTCAGCGTAGCCAGGCGTGGTATCGTCTTCCGTCATCCCGAGGATATTCGTAATCGTTATCTTGTGGACCGGATTGTAGCTTTGCCAGCGGGCGCGAATGCGATAACGTTCGTCGATCGGGAACCAGTGCAGTCCCGAGAATTGGCGGCGGGCAGCGCTGTCGGGATCGCGCAACCGAACCCCGGTGCGCGTGCCGCGCTGGATGACCGTCAGCGAGAGGCTGCCAAGGGTGGCCGCGTCCGGATGCCCGTTCACGTCGGATTGAAGCTCCTGCCCGCTCGAGAGCTTTCCATTTATCGTCCACACGACGCCCGGCGCCGGCTGGATTTTCGCCCTGCCCCCGTTAAACGACATCGTCGCCGCGAAGCGAGGCGCGGAACCGGGTAGCACGATATCGCTCTGGGGATCGGACCCCACGCGATTCTCACCCTCGTGAAGCCAAAACAATCCCGCCACCGACAGCCATCCCTGGGGCGCCTTTAACCCTTCCTCATACTGGTGCCGCCAAGCCTCGATCGAGGATCGGTAATCAGCCGCGGAAGCAGCCAGTAAAGCCAGCAAGCCAATCGTCCTCACCATTTAAAGATACAAATTTCTTTCCCATCGTGTGCATGCGTGTTCATTCGCGGCCAGATGATTCAGGGTTTTCGCCGGTTATGCCATACTTCCGATAGTGCCCCGCCGTCTGACCTACGCCATCTTGACGATTGCCGGACTTGCCGCAATATTCCTGGTCTGGAACGCCTGGCGCAACTCGCGCAACCTCTCGAACACGGAAATGTTGCACCGGCTCCCTACCGCTGACGGCGTGGTTTTCTCCATCGATTTCGCGCAACTTCGACGCAGCGGAGTTTTGAGTGAACTGATGGGCTCGAAGATCCTGGAAGAAGCCGACTATCTGGCTTTCGTGCGCGACTCCGGCTTCGACTACAAGCGCGATCTGGACGGTGTCGTCGCGTCATTCACGCCAACGGGGAACTTCTTCGTCGTGCGAGGTCGCTTCGATTGGAAAAAGCTGGAGTCCTTTGCCGGGTATTCGGGAGGCAGTTGCTACGACAAGCTCTGTCATATGCCCGGCAGCGTGCCGGAACGCCGCATCTCCTTTCTGCCGCTCGCCACGGATGTGATGGGCCTCGCTGTCAGCACTGAGGACCTGGCGGCCTCGCAGTTGCAGCACGAGGGAACACAGCGCTCTATCAGCATTCCCTCACAGCCGCTGTGGCTGTCGATTCCCGGCTCCGCGTTGAACCGCACCGCGAAAAACTTCCCCGCCGCCTCCCTGCTGACATCCGCGATGACCGGTGTGGATGACATGATGCTGACGATCGGCGCTGGTGGAACCGCCGTCGCCGGCTCGAATTTTGCGGTTCGCCTGGAAGCCCAATGCAGGACTTCGCAGGATGCCACGAATCTTGCCGGGCAGCTCAAGACGTATACCTCCATCTTCAAAGCCGCGTTGGAGCGCGAAAAAAAGAAGGCCGACCCCAAAGACCTCACCGGTATCCTTACCGCAGGCCAGTTCAGCCAGTCGGACCGCTCGGTCTACGGCGAGTGGACGCTCCAGAAATCGTTCCTCGACAGTCTGGCAGGCGACGGGGGACAATAGTCGCGTAGCAATCAGTCCGGGCGTGTCTTGCAGCCTCCGGATTGATACAATCGGCTTTTCCATGAAACGTTTTTTGCCCTTCGTTCTCCTAACCCTGCTACCGGCCCAGCAATCAACTTCTACGTTCCAAGCCTCCTCCGAAGATCTGGCTGCCATCCGTGCGAAGGTAGACAAGATCGACGCAGCCGTCCGGGAGTTGAAAGGCCGCCACACGGACGAAGACCTCATCGCCGACGTCGATGTCTACGGCAAAGCCGGAAAGTGGGTGCTCGAATTCCCAGAGGACTTCTTCGTGGCAGACGATGTGAAACACTCGCTCGCTGTCCTCGACACCGGCGTCGAACGCGCGGAACAGTTGCAGAACGGCCACTCTCCGTGGACCGAGGGAAAAGGCAAGCGCATCCACGGTTACTATTCGGCTCTGGATGGCTCGGTGCAGCCCTACGCGGTGACCATCCCGGAGTCCTACGATGGAACCAGGCCCACCCGGCTCTATGTCTGGATGCACGGCCGCAGCAACAAGAATCCCGAGTATCAATTCCTCTACACGCAACCGACCCAGGGCCCTCAAAAACCTCCTGTCGCCGATTACGGACAGATCACGCTCGATCTCTTCGGCCGGTGGAACGGCTCGGCGTACCACTACGCGGGGGAAGCCGACGTTTTCGAAGCTCTGGCCGCTGTTGAGAGGCGTTATAAGATCGACACCAAACGCATCGTGCTGCGTGGGTTTTCCATGGGAGGAGCCGGGGCCTGGAATATTGCGCTGCACCATCCGGACCGGTGGGTGGCGGCGGAAATCGGGGCGGGAACCTGGTCGAATCGTGCCAGCCTGCCCGGTCTGCCGCCTTATCAACTCGCCACGCTGCGCATCTGGGAAAACATGGAGCAGTGGGCGCTGAACGTGTTCGATCTTCCACTGGCCGGCCACGACGGCGATCATGACACGCAGGTTCCTTCGCTGCCACCTCCTCCGGCCGGCACGCCGAACCGGGGGCAGTTGGAATCTTCCCTGCGTACCAAAGCCCAACTGGTCAGAGAAGGTTTCGAGCTCGAAGGCGATGCGGATTTTCAGCGCGTGAAAGGCACGCCGGCGATCTTCCTCATCTCGCAGGACACCGGTCACGGCACCAGTCCGCGGGTGCGCGAACGCCTGGATGCGTTCCTGAAGGAATGGGGCGATCGTGGTCAAACTTCACCCGACCACATTCGCTTCGTCACCTACACCACGCGCTACAACCGCGATTACTGGGTTTCTGTCGATTCCCTGGAGAAGCATTATGAACGCGCCGATGTCGACGCGCAACGCAGCGATGGGGGACAACGCTACGAAATCAAGACTCACAACATCACGCGACTCACTCTGCAGGAGACCGATCACGCGCACGATGTGCAGATCGATGGTCAACACATCAACGCGAAGTCATCGCCCGAAATCATGCTCGAGAAAACCGCCGCGGGTTGGCGCGTCGCCCGCTCTCAACCCACCGGCCTCATGAAGACGCACGCCCTCCAGGGCCCTATCGATGACGCCTTCCTCGACCCGTTCATCCTGGTGCGTCCCACCGGCAAACCCTGGAACGACGCGGTCAACAACCAGGCGCTTCACACCCTCGCGCGCTTCGACAAACTCTATGCCAAGTGGTTTCGCGCCCATCCCCGCATCGTTGATGACAAAGACCTCACCAGCGACGACATCGCCAAATTTCATGTGGTGCTCTTCGGCGATCCGGGTAGCAATCGCTGGATCGCCAAGGTAAGCGCCAAACTCCCCATCCACTGGACCCGCGAGAGCCTCACGCTGGGAGACAAAAAGTATTCCGCGGCCGAGAACTTTCCGGCGATGATCTATCCCGATCCGTTGAATCCCCGACGCTACGTGGTCCTCAACACCGGCATGACATTCGAAGAGCGCGGATACCGCGGCGACTATGGCATGCCGATGCTCGGTGACTATGCCGTCCTGAAAGCCAACGGCAGCGACACCCCCGAAGTGGTAACCGCCGGATTGTTCAATGAGCAATGGAAATAAGAACATGCCGGCTGAACCCTGGCTGCGGGAAATTGATTTGGGGGTACACCCGGCGCTCGCGCAACCCGTCTTTGCGCTCGAGCAGGTGTTGGAAGATCTTGCAGCTCACACCGCCGGCCTGACGGACGAGCAGGTCTGGATTTCGCCAAACGGACTTACCCCATTGGGATTCCATCTGCGCCACATCGCGGGCAGCACGGAGCGATTGACAACGTACCTTCGCGGCGATCAACTGACCGAGGCGCAGATAACGCAAATGAAGGAGGAGAAGGCGCCGGGACTCACACGCGAGGTACTGCTGGGCAACATCACTGCGGCGGTCCGGGAGGCTCAATCGGCGATTCGGACGCTCAATCCCGATAAGCTCGGGGAACCCCGTTTCATTGGTCGAAAACGCATCCGTACCACGGCGATCGGGTTGGCCATTCACATCGGCGAACACGCCCAGCGGCACACCGGGCAAGCGATCACCACCGGTCAGATCATCCAGCTGGGTGTGGTGGGCGTTCAGGGACTCGAACCCCGGACCCCTTCCTTGTAAGGGAAGTGCTCTAACCAACTGAGCTAAACGCCCGCAATCTTGAGGCTAGCACACGCATCAATTCACTTGCGTCATGGGCCTAGCAGCGTTGTGGCACAGCAGACACTCCTCCCGCAGATCTCCTGGAGCAGCATATGCCAGCGTGTACAACTGGCCGCGCATGATCCAGGAAGACACTCGTGCGCCGCTGGTTGACTCGCATTTCAGAAACCGGTGCCGGGCGTCGCCAGCCGCCGATGGGCCGGCTTTCGAGACCAGGAGGGCAGCGTCGTGACCGCTCACCCGATACGCAACTTCGATGGACAGCGCTGCTCCTTTTATCTCGCAGACGCCCTTCAGCCGGATCCTGCGCGAGGTTTCGGAGGGTAACGGCAGGTCCAGGCCCGTCCGCGCTTTGACCCACGCGCGAATTTCCGGGAGGGTGCCTTGCTGAAGGTCCAGGGCCGGTCCGTGAGTCAGCGCCTGTATGGCAAATGCCTGCGTGGACGCGGCCTGGTTGTTGAGGGAACTCCCAGATGCCCAAATGGCCGCGGCGATTACGGTAAAGCTGCTCAGCAGGGCCAACAATGGGAAGATCGACCAGGCTCGGGGCTCGCGAGGATTCCCGATCCGGTCCCAGAGCCCTTTGGGCGCGGACACCTGGCGGAGATTCTGCTCCAGCACCGGCGTCAGCCAGGTGTCGTCGAAGTGGGGTTCACGCACGACTGCCTCCTCGCGTTCCTCTCAAATGCCGCAACCTCCGCTCGAGCACGCGATGCGCCCGGTTCAACCGCGACCCTACGGTGCCTGTCGAACAACCCAGAATCTCGGCGATCTGTTCGTAGGACAACCCTTCGGTGTAACGCAAAACGACCACGATCCGCTGCTCCGGAGTAAGCGTCTGGACCGCTTCCTGAACATTCTCCTCGAATTCGGTGCGGAGCAACTGGTGTAATACGGTTTCGCCGGTGGTCCAGATCAGGTCGAGCAGATCGTTCACCGCCGGCAACAACCGCCGGCCGCGCCGATGATGATCCAGACAGCGGTTCACCACCACGCGATAGAGCCAGGTCTCGAAATTGGCATCTCCCCGGTAGTCGCGGATACAGGACAACAGCTTCAGGAACGTTTCCTGGGCGATATCCATGGCGAGGGTGGCGTCGCCGGAATAGCGGAGGGCGATCGAATAGATCCGGTCCTTATAGGTTTCGAAAAGGACACGAAAGGCATCCGGGTCGCCCCGCCGGCAGGCCTCGACCACGTCCCGATCGTTGCTCTCGAGCACCATCGAATCCAACTTCATTAGACGCAGACGGCAGCACGGCTCTTCCGTTTTTTTTCTTGCCGGTTGGAATTATTCGCAGGCAGGTTGAATCTCGCACACGGGCAATCCGGGCCAAATGCCTATCGGGGCCGGCCGGCAACGTATACTCATGTCATGAACCGCTTGGAAGAGCTGCGGCGGCGTCACGCGGCAGCCGAAGAAGGTGGAGGTCCCGACCGTCGTGAACGCCAGCATCGGGAAGGCAAGCTGTCAGCCCGGGAGCGCGTGGACCTGCTGCTCGATGAGGACACATTCGAAGAGACGGACAAACTGGTCACGCATCGCTGCCGTGATTTCGGCATGGGCGACCAGGTGGTCCCCGGCGACGGCTTCGTTACGGGCTATGGCCGCATCAACGGCCGGTTGGTTTACGTCTTCGCCCAGGATTTCACCGTGTTTGGCGGATCGCTCTCCGAATCCAACGCGCAAAAGATCTGCAAGGTGATGGATCTCGCCTTGAAAATGGGAGCGCCCATCATCGGCCTCAACGACTCGGGGGGCGCGCGCATCCAGGAAGGCGTCGTCTCGCTCGCCGGCTACGCCGATATCTTCCTGCGCAACACTTTATCGAGCGGGGTGGTCCCGCAAATCTCCGCCATCATGGGCTCCTGCGCCGGCGGAGCGGTCTATTCTCCGGCCATCACCGATTTCGTCTTCATGGTCGAGGGTGTCAGCTACATGTTTGTCACCGGCCCGGACGTCATCAAGACCGTGACCCACGAGGACGTCACCAAGGAAACGCTGGGCGGCTCGATGACGCACAACTCCGTCAGCGGCGTCGGACACTTCATGGCGCCTGACGATGCCGGCTGCATCCGTATGATCCGCGAGTTGATGTCGTTTCTGCCGCAGAATAATCGCGAGGACCCGCCGCGCAAGCCAACCGCCGATCCTATCGACCGGCAGGACAAGGAATTGGACGCTATCGTTCCAGCGGAATCCAATATTCCTTACGACATCAAAGATGTCATCCGGCGGGTAGCCGACGACGGCTACTTCTTCGAAGTCCACGAACACTTCGCCTTGAACATCGTAGTGGGCTTCGCTCGTCTCGACGGACGCACCGTCGGCATCGTGGCGAATCAGCCGGCATTTCTGGCGGGCTGCCTGGATATCAATTCGTCGGTGAAGGGCGCGCGGTTCGTGCGTTTCTGCGACGCGTTCAACATTCCGCTGATCACCTTCGAGGATGTCCCGGGATTCCTGCCGGGTACGGGGCAAGAATTCGGCGGGATCATTCGCCACGGGGCTAAGCTGCTATACGCATTCGCTGAAGCCACCGTGCCCAAGGTTACGGTGATCACCCGCAAGGCCTACGGCGGCGCCTACTGCGTGATGGGATCGAAGCATCTTCGCACCGACGTCAACTTCGCGTGGCCCAGCGCCGAGATTGCAGTGATGGGAGCGGATGGAGCAGTCAACATCATCTACCGGCGCGAGTTGCACGGCAAGGAGGCGGCGCAGCGCGAAGCCAGGATCGCCGAATACCGCGACCGTTTCGCCAGTCCATTCGTGGCCGCCGAACGCGGTTACGTCGACGACGTAATCGAGCCGCATGAGACGCGGCCGCGTCTGATCCGAGCTCTCCGCATGCTGGAGAATAAGGTCGACACGATGCCGAGGAAGAAGCATGGCAACATCCCGCTGTAGAGCGGACGGCGGATGCTGCGCAGCCGGACAGACCACAAAAAGCGTTGGCCTGCCCCACGGAACCTGGTTTTTGCTTCTCATCTTCATCGGCACTTCGCCCCTTCAGGGTGCTGAGCCTGATTGGAATGCTATCCATGACGAAGCCCTCACGCACTTCACCAGGGTGTTGCGCATGGACACCAGCAATCCCCCGGGAAACGAGACCCAGGTCGCCGAATACGTCAAATCAGTTCTGGAGAAAGAGCACATCCCCGTCCAACTCTTTGCCAAAGATCCGGCGCGGGCCAATGTCGTAGCCGTTCTCAAGGGTAGCGGAAGCGGTCGTCCGATTCTGATTCTCGGCCACAGCGATGTGGTCGGAGTGCAGCGCGAGAAGTGGTCCGTCGATCCCTTCGGCGCGATCCGCAAAGACGGTTTCATCTGGGGACGCGGCTCGACGGACGACAAGGACAACCTTACCGCCGGCCTGATGGTTCTGCTCACCCTCAAGCGCCTCGCGATCCCGCTCGGGCGAGATGTCATTTTCCTTTCCGAGGCCGGCGAAGAGACCGGCAACGATGTCGGCATCAACTTCATGATCCAGCAACACTGGCCCGCGATCGACGCTGAGTTCGCCCTGGTGGAAGGCGGCTACATGATTGTGCAGCCCAACGCCCGCCCCTACGTGGAAGTCACGACCACCGAGAAGGTACCGCGAACCCTGCGGCTGATTGCCCACGGCGCGGCGGGACATGGCTCCGAACCGATTCCGGACAACGCGGTGCTACGGCTCGCGTCCGCGGTAGCGAAGTTCTCCGACTGGCAGCCTCCGGCCCGGCTCAACGACACGACCCGCGCCTACTTCGAGCGAATGGCTTCGATCAGCAGTCCGGCAAAGTCCGACCGCTATCTGCACGTGGCCGATCCCAAGCGTGCGGCCGGAATCGAACACTACTTCTACCTCTACGAGCCTTCCAACTTCGCGGTGATGCGCAGCACCATCACTCCCACTATCCTGAAAGCCGGGTTCCGCTTCAACGTCGTGCCGTCGGAAGCCGAAGCGACTCTCGACGTGCGCGTTCTGCCGGACGAAAGCCTGCCTGAGCTTATCGAGAAGATCAAGAGCGTGATTCACGATCCCAATATCGAGATCGCCGGACCACCTGGCGGCGGACGCCCTATTGCGGCGCCGTCGCGTCTCGATACCGCGATGTTCCGGGCGCTCGAAAACGCTACCCGGCGTCTGTTTCCCGACGGAGTGACCATCCCGGCCATGTTGAACGGCGCGACCGATGGCGCGCAACTTCGCGCCAAAGGGGTTCAGGTCTATGGAGTCGGCGGCATCTCGAGCGGCGGTCCGCTGAGCGGCGCGCATTCCGACAACGAACGTATCTCCGAAGAGGGCCTCATGAAGCTGGTGCAATATATCTGGTACTCCACGGTTGAGGTCGCCGCAAGATGAGCACACCTCTCCGTGTCACGACTTATTCATAGCAGCCGGGTCGAGCTGGTGGGTTGAATTTGTAAGCGATGGATGTGATGAGATGTAGAAGATGCTACTTTTTGGAGGATGCCCGAAGGTGTTGATCCGGAGGTCGTGCTGAAGGGGAAAGAGGGCCACTTCGGTTTGCAGAGGATGCGGATTCGGGCCACGCGAGTGGAGGGCAGGCATTCGGTCGACACTGCTTGCGAAGATGAGAGACGTTCTCAAGCCGAACGACTAATTGAGGCTGCGTCAGACGGACAGGCTTCCGCAGCAGTTTATGTACTTAAGCTGCGCAATACGGCCGAGAGCGCCAGGATGACAAATCCCGTGATCGCCGCGCCGGCCGCCTGACGGCGCCTCTTGGGGTTCGATGCGCGGGTGGCGAGAAAGCCGGCCGCCAGTACGTGCAGAACCAGCAGAAGCTTGATGCCGATCACCGCGTGATAGGTTGGCGTCAGCACCGCGGTTTGCATCTTGTGAAGAAAGTTGTAGATTCCGGAAATGAGCACGAGGGCGGCGGCCAGCAGGAACAGCGGCCGGTAGGCTCCGGCCGCGCGAGCCGATACCGGCCCATCGCCTTCATCAAAGCCGATCCAGAGAAAGAGCAGTCCACCGACGAGTACCGTCATGGAGGAGATATGCAGCCAACGCATCGTAACATTCAAAACGCTCATTATGTCCATTGCCGCTATCATGACGTGAATTCACGCTACGATGCAATGAGATGATCCACGAAATTTTGCCGGTTGGGTCGCTGCAGTGCAACTGCTCGATCTTCGGCGACGAAACCACGCGAGAAGCCATAGTGTTCGATCCGGGCGACGACCTCTCGGATATCCAAGCCATTCTCGACCGTCACCACTTGCGGGTAACGGCTATCGTCATCACGCATGCTCATATCGATCACATTGGAGGCGCGGAGAAGCTGAAGAAGTCGACGGGAGCGCCAGTATACATGAATGAGAACGATCGCTTCCTTGCCGGCAACCTTGCGATGCAGGCTGCGTGGCTTGGTATCGCCACGCCCGTGGATCCGGGCGTCGATGTCGCTGCGCGCGATGGAGATGTGATCTCGCTGGCCGGGACAAGCTTTCATGTTCTTCACACTCCCGGACACACACCCGGCAGCATCAGCCTGTGGATTCCGTCGGAGAACAAAGTGCTCGCCGGCGATACTTTGTTTCGCGACAGCATCGGCCGGACGGATCTCCCGGGAGGAAACTTCCATCAGGAGATCGCCTCGATTCGTGACAAGCTGCTGACGCTGCCGGAGGAAACCCTGGTGATCCCAGGGCATGGCGCCAACACTACTATCGCACGCGAAAAGGAGCACAACCCGTTTTTGAATGAGTTGGGCTAAGCGGTCCAGGGTTGCTGAAACGGCTGCTGCGCAGCCGGGCAGACCACGAAAAACGATGGTCTGCCCTACGGAAGATTGGTTGCGACGGTGTTACGGTTCGTCGTGCAAGACACATTGCACGGCGTTATAACCGCACATCCCATGCACTCCTCCGCCGGGGGGCGTCGAGGACGAACAAAGATACAGCCGTTTGAGCGGCGTTCGGTAGAGACTCGCTGTCGGACGCACGAAGAGCTGCTTGAAGCCGAGCCGGCCGCCGCCAATATCGCCGCCGACGAGATTCGCATTGTGGTGTTCGAGATCGGCCGGCGTCATGGTGGAGCGCGCGAGAATGGTCGACCGGAAACCGGGCGCGAAGCGTTCAACCTGCGCCTCGATGCAGCCCGTCATGTCCTCTTTGGAGCCATTTGGCACGTGACAGTAGCCCCAGGCCGTATGTTGGCCCTCCGGAGCTCGCGACGCGTCGAAAAGACTCGGTTGCGCGATTAATACGAAGGGACGTTTATCGATCCTCCCGTTGAATGCCGCGCGTTCCGAGGCGGCAATCTCTGCCATGGTGCCGCCGAGATGAACGGTTGCGGCCCGGGCGCATTCCGGCGACTTCCAGGGGATGGGCGCGTTTAAGGCCCAATCCAGCTTAAAGACTCCGGGACCGTAGCGATAGGCTTCCAGCTTCCGCCGATAGTGGCGCGGAAGGGCGTCGCCCGCAATCGCCAGCAACTGACGCGGGGTGACGTCGCACAGAACGGCCGATGCGTCGCGGAGTTCGTCGAGGGATCGGACGGTCGTGTTGTTCGCGATAACGCCACCCAGCGAGGCGAAGTAGGAGGCCAGCGCATCGGCGATCGACTGCGATCCGCCTTTTGGCAGCGGCCAGCCGACCGCGTGCGCAGCGAAGATGAGGGGCCACGCGATGGCCGCGGATCCCGGATACTCGAGCGGCATGACGGAATGTGCCGCTACGCCGGAGAACAACGCCCTCGCAGCCGCGGTTTTGAACAGCACGCGGGCCGTCGCGGTCGCGGGCCAGGGAGCGAGTATCCCGAATCGTGCGAAGAGGTAAGGATGCGCCGGGAAATGCAGCGGGCGCAGGATCTCGTCCGCCAGGGTACTCCAGTAGCGGACCAGCGGATAGATGGCGCGACGGTAAGAGGAACCATCGCTCCCCAACCCGAGGCAGGTTTCTTCGAGCGACCTTTCCAGCATGGCAGCGGACCCGTCATCCAGCGGATGCGCCAGCGGAGCGGGCGAGTGAATCCACTTCAGACCGTGCCTGGCAAGCGGAAATGTCGCGAACACCGGTGAACTGACGCCCATTGGATGGATGGCGGAACAGACATCGTGCAGGAAGCCCGGAAGGGTCAAAGGCAAAGAGCGCGTGCCGCCGCCGATGGTAGGTTGGGCTTCGAGCACGGTGACGGTCCACCCGGCGCGAGCCAGTTGGATTGCGGCGGTCAGGCCGTTGGGTCCGGACCCGATGACGTAGGCGGTCTTTCTCATGGCGCGCAACCGCCCCTAAGGGCTGGCGCAAAAATAACTTGGCAGCGATGAGCCACTCCGGGGAGGATCGAGACGAGTCTCGATCCAGCAGACACAAGTGTCTGTGCCACGACGCCGAACCATGCGCCTCCAACAGAATGTGAAGTTATTGCTACGCGGTTCCTAAGAAGCGGTGAAGAAATCCCAGCCGCAGATGAACGCAGATGAACGCGGATTGAAGACAGAGCTCTTGCCCAACGGCGGCTAATCATGCGTTTCTTTCACCTTCTTATGATCGCGGCTCAAGGCGGCGTCGTGGCGCGAGAGGTCGACGCGGCTGCCAACAAACTTCACGCGTTCATTCGCCAGGCGGAGGCGTTGTTCCTGGCCCGATTCTCCAGGCAACAGAATCTTCCCGCCAGCGCCGACTACGCGATGCCACGGCAGCGGCGCTTTAGCCGCCCGCAAAGCCCATACTACCTGGCGGCTGGCGCCGGGGAATCCCGCTGCTTCGGCGACGGCGCCGTAAGTGGCCACCTTGCCCCTTGGAATTCGCCGGACCACTGACTGGATTTTCTCGAACATCCGGCGTTCAACCTCGCTGCCGGGTCAGATAGTCGTTCAAGTCCACAATGGACGCGAAAAAGCCCAGGAACTCGACCTGGTTTTCGGGCGGCGCCTTGATCGCCGGCTTGAAGTCGCGAGGACGAAACAGGTCCGTGGCCGCGATGGCTGCGACACCCATAGGCCGGTACTCGTGGGTACCGGCGGCCCATAGGACTCTGTCTTTGCGATATAGCGCGTAGCCCATCGTCAGTTCGGCCTCTATGCCCTCAGTGCATACTCACGGGTGAAGCAGTCGCAGGTTCGCACGGTCAGGGCCATCATGGTCAGAGTCGGATTCTGGCCGGAACCGACAATCACGCCGTCATACGGCTGGGGAGAAGATGCGACTTGCATTGCATCTGCAGTATACCGAAGGTGACAGACCGGGCCGCAGACCTGGCCGCTACCCAGCGGGCCGCCCCAGCATGCCCGGCACGGGCAGAATCTATCGCGAGAGGGATTGGCGGCGGGTTGCTAAAACGCTTGTTTCAACCGCCGGATGCGGAAAACCGCACATCCGGTGGTGCGGAAGAGTGACGGGGCGCAATCCCCGTCACTCGACCCGATCATTTCGAAGTCTGTCAATGCAAGATCAAGCCACGGAGTGGAGCGGAATAATCTTCTTCTGGAAGGCGTACTGGACCAGTTGCGCTTTGTTGTGAATATCGAGCTTCCGCATGAGATTGAATTTGTGCGCCTCGATGGTCTTGACGCTCAATTTTAAACTGTTGGCCACTTCTTTCACGCGCGATCCCTCGGCGAGTAACTTTAGAACCTCCTTCTCGCGAGGCGTAAGAGTGGCGGAGCGCGACTGAGGTACAGACTGAGCGGCGCCCCTGCTACGGTAGTCCTGCACCAAGCGTGACAACATCCGCGGACTCACCCAGGTACCGCCGTTTTCGATTTCTGTCAGAGCGATGGCGAGGTCCCCGGGACTGCTTTCTTTCAGAATGTAGCCGGATGCCCCGGCGTCGAGGGCGTCGATCAGGTAGTCCTCGTCGGCATAAGCCGTGAGAAAGGCGACGCGCGTCCCGGGAAATCGCTTGCGAATCGACCGCGCGGTCTGCATCGGACTGCAGCCGGGCATCACGGCGTCCATCAGAACGATTCGGGCGGGCGCCGTCTCGAGGAGGTCCGGCACGGCATCGGAGTTGTCAACGGCCGCGACAATTTCCATGTCTGGATTCTGTGAAAGCAGCAGCCGGGTGCCTTCACGAAAGAGAGGGTGAGGATCAGCGAGTATGATTTTTATCTTGCCCATATTTAACTCACCCTTCTATCGGAAGAGCTAGAGGATTACTTTAGGTACTAGGGTAGATTCGACGGCTATTTGGGAACGGAACATCTCGTCTCCGGAATGTTTTTCGCCTCTTTCGTAAGAAGGCGACGAACTGTTCCACCTCAGGATGGTCGTCGGCCAGGGCCCGCGAGAAGCGTCTCACGAAGGCGCTCCCTTCCTTCCGTTCAAATCGATCGCAATGCGACCATCGGATCAATCCGGGACGCCCTCCAGGCGGGAATATACCCAGCGACGGCGGCGACCGCGATCAGAAGCGTTCCCACCTCGATAAATGTCACCGGGTCGCCGGTCGTTATCCCAAACAACAGGCTGCCCAGCGCGCTCGACAAAACTCGCGACCCTGCCATTCCCAACGCGAGACCTAAAGCGGCCAATCCAAGCGTCCGGAGCACGATGCGGCGTTGCAGGTCTAGTGGCGGACGCTCCCAGCGCCATCCGAATTCCAATTTCCTGCACTCGCTGACTTACCGAAAACGAAATCACGGCGTAGATCCCCAGGGAAGCGAGGATCAAGGCGAAAGCCGCGAATCCGGCCAGTAACAGCACCAGGAACCGCCGCGGTGAAACCGCTCTGTCGACCAGATCCTGGAACGTCACAAACTCGCGGACCGGCAGATTGGGGTCGATTGGCCGCAGAGCCGTTCGAATCCCTGCCGCCAGACTATCCGGTGGAAGCGCGGTTCGCACGACCAGTTGCATGGCCGCGTAGTCCCCGGTTTGCCGCATCGGCAGATACATTTCCGGCCCGCCCGCCTTTTCCAGAGCTTCGTGACGGACGTCGGCGACTACGCCGACGACCCTCCGTCCCCCATCCGTCGTGATCATCTGTCCCAGTGGGTTCTGGCCCGGCCAGAGCGTCCGGGCCAGTGTCTCATTGACCACCACGACGCGATCGCTCGATGCGCGATCCCTCTCTGTGAATGTCTCTTCCCGACCGCAACGGAATTCCTGCCGCCTCGAAATACCCGTCGCTCACAACGCGAATGAATGGCTCTGGCGGCGGGTGGCCCTTCCCGTAAACCTGTCCTACGGCAGAAACAGCCCAAGAGCGGTCGTCGCGCAGCGGCAGGACGTCGGTAATCCCGGCCGCCACAATGCCGGGGACAGAGCGGGCGCGGTTCAGCACATCGTCGATAAAAGAGTTCTGCTGCGCGAAACTGGAGATCCGGAAACTCGGGTCAATCCTCAGCGCGGCCGCCCGCTCCGGTTGAAATCCCAGATTGACGTCGAGGACGCGGAGAAAGCTCCGAATCAGCAGCCCCGCGCCGACCAGCAGGATGCAGGCGAAGGCGAGTTCGGAAACCACCAGTCCATCGCGGATCCAGGCATGCCGCTTGCCGCCGCTCGATCCGCGGCTGCCATCTTGCATGCCTTCGCGAAGGGAGAGCACGGTGACCCGTAATGCCGGCAGCAGGCCAAAGAGTACGCCGGAAGCGACCGCCGCCAGCAAGGTGAAAAGGAGCGCGCTCCCATCGATCCGAACGCTTTCGAGCAAAGGAAGATTGAATGCATGGAGATGCGCCAGTTCGCGCGTGCCGGCCACTGCGAGGACCAGTCCCAAGACCGCACCGCAACACGAGAGCGCCACGCTCTCGGTAAGCATCTGCCGCAGCAGCCGGGAACGTCCGGCTCCTAACGCCGCCCGCATCGCCATTTCCTTTTGCCGCGTGCCTAACCTCGCCAATTGCAGATTCGAAAGATTCGCGCACACAATCAACATCACTACACCAACCGCGCAGGCCAGCACGAACGAGAGCCGGCCTCACCCCTCCGCTCACATGTTGCGCCAATGGGACCAGCCGTCGGAGTGATCGGGTTCCGTTCCGGATGCTGGCTCCTCAAGTTGTTTCCCCAGCATCGTGAACTCAGCCTGCGCGCTCCGCACCGTCGCGCCAGGCTTCAGTCTCCCGATGACCTTCATGGTGTTTCCCGAGGGTTTTGCCTTGTCCTTCAGCGGCCAGGGAATAAAGATATCGATCGGAGTGCCCGGAGCAAAGACGCTCGCGAAATCGAAGGACGCGGGCAGCACGCCCACCACGGTCACCGGCCGATTGTTCAAAATCAGCTTCCGGCCAACCACGTTGGGGTCGGAAGCAAATCGCCGCCGCCAAAAGTTGTGGCTCAACAGCAGGGCAGGCGGAGCGGAATACTTCCCCTGGCACTCCTCGGTGGTGAACGATCTTCCGATTGCGGGTTCGACACCCAGCAAGCGCGAACAAGTTCCCGGTCACGGGAACGCTGGTGAGACGCTCGGGTTCGCCGATTCCCGTCAGTTCGTTGTCGCCCGCGCGGTAGAATCCTGACCAACCCGCCAGATCGGAGAATGATTGGTTCAACTCCCGGAGGTCCGAATAGTGTTCGGCTTGGGTGGCGCCGTAGTCGTTGCCGTTGGAAATCCATACCAGCCGTCCTGGATCGCGAAACGGGAGCGGGCGCAGGAGCAGCGCATTGACCACACTGAAGACGGTGGAACTGGCTCCGATGCCGAGGCCGGCGATGAGAATTGTAAACGCCGTAAATCCGGCATCGCGCCGCATGCCGCGAAACGAATGGTGTAGGTCCTGCGATGAGATCGCTCATCCAGCGTGCGATCCAGGTGGAGCGAGCTTCTTCCGATTTTTGTGTCATATTGCCAAACTTTCTGTGAGCCGCGGCGCGCGCTTCCGTCTTCGACATGCCTTGCGCGACGAGTTCGTCAATCATTGACTCGATGTGGAATTCCATCTCCTCCCACAGCAAGCGATTCCTCCCGCTGTGGTCGAGCCAATACTGTAAACGGCGTCGAAAACGCTTCCAACTCAAACCGGCTTGCATGGGTTCTCCGTTTGATCAGGCGAACCCCATGATGCGGACTACCGCTCCGGTGCCCTGGCGATAACGAGCTGACTCTTCTGCCAGATATTTGTGACCGTCGGGAGTCGGATTATAAAAACGAGCGCGTCGCAGCAGGTTGTCGGACAATTGCTGGATCAATTGCGCGATGGCGTACCCATGTAAGTGGCCGCACAGCAAACCGGGCCAGAGATCGCAGTTGGTTTTCTCTATTCCCATAGACGGCCTGATTATAGAACGATGAGATTTCCGATTGGTTAGCCTAAGTGGTGACTTTTTTAGATCAGGTAGTCTTTGGGGGGAATATTGGATCAGCGTTCGCGAAAAGTTTGGACGTGCAACCTGGCGCCTGGTCCACGCAGCCTGAAATATCCAGGAGGGAGGTATGTCGAGTTGCTGCACGAGCCAGTCGATTAGCGGCTCAAAGGAGGACCTTGGACCTCAAATAGACCTCACGCCGGACCAGACGGATAATTCCCTGCAAGTATTTGAAGAATAGTGGTGGGCCTAAGAGAACTCGAATCTCTGACCTCTTCCGTGTCAAGGAAGCGCTCTAACCAACTGAGCTATAGGCCCTTTTGAGCGTAAGGTAACATTATACCCTACATCGACAATTTGAGCACTGCGTCGATAGAGGTTTGGGCGATTGGGTGATAGGCGGGGCGTGCGACATGGTAGATGCGTAGCGCGCGTTCGCGGCCTTCCGGCGTCTTGGCCAGTTCCTCGTAGATCGGTTTGATGTACTTGCGGCGGCCGACGGTCTGCAAGAACGTGGTGAGTTTCGGGTAGGCCGGCTGGTAGTGGTTCTTCACCGTCATGAGCAGCCACTGGGCCAGGATCTCGTCGTTGCCGGAGGCGGTCAGATGAAACTGATCGTCGATCCTCTTCATTCCCGCGGTCCCGAGCTGGGGCGGCATCTGGTTCAGGAAGCGCAGCCATTCCTGGGTGCTCCAGTGCGAGGACACAGTGATGTCGTTAGAGCCTGCGAGCCACTTTTTAGCCGCTTCGTCGACCTTGTCGAACAGCACCGAATGAACGCGAGGGGCACCCAGAGGGAGTCCGGGGCCTTCGATCCAGGCAGCGAGCGGAATCTGCTCCGCCAATTCGGGAGAAGGGTCGAACAACGTTGCTTTCAGATAGGCCAGCGCCGTTTCGGTGGTGATGCTCTGGAAACTGTAGCGATCGAAATAGGAGCGCAGATAATTGTCAAACCGCTCGCGCCCAAAGGTTTTCTCGAGCTGTAGCAGAAACAGGTAGCCCTTCTCATAAGGCACGGAAGTGGCTCCGTCATCCGGATCGCGGCCTTTCAAATCGATATGCAACACCTGGTCGCGCGGGGCGAGGGTGGCCATCTCGTCTTCGAGTTGCTGACGCCCCAGGACGGCCTCCATTTCGGCGCGATCCTTTCCGTAGAGCTGTTCGATGATGCGGCGCTCGATGTAAACCGTGTAGCCTTCGTTGAGCCAGAAGTCGCTCCAGGTCGCGTTGGTCACCAGATTTCCGGACCATGAGTGGGCCATCTCATGCGCGATGAGCGACACCAGGCTCTTGTCTCCGGCAAGGATGGTGGGAGTCACGAAGGTGAGGCGCGGATTCTCCATGCCGCCAAAGGGAAAACTGGGAGGCAGTACCAGAACATCGTAGCGGTCCCACCGGTAAGGGCCGAACAGCTGCTGGGTTGTATCCATCATCTTGCCCATGTCTTCGAACTCTTTGGCCGCGGATTCCACCAGGGACGGCTCGGCATACACGCCGGAGAGGCCGGCAACGGATTTGAAGGATATATCGCCAACCGCCAGCGCAATCAGATAAGAAGGGATGGGACGGCCAAGCTGAAAGACGAAATCTCCGATCTGGTTTCGACTCCGCTCGTTGGAGGCGCTCATCACGGCCTGCATTTCCCTCGGGCAGCGGATCCGGGCGTTGAAGGTCACGCGTACGCCGGGAGAGTCCTGGATCGGAATCCAGCTGCGCGCATGAATCGCCTCCGACTGGGAGTAGACAAAGGGAAGCTCCTTCCCGGCGGTCTGTTGGGGCGTGAGCCACTGCAGGCCGGAAGCGTTCGGGCTGGTCGAGTAGCTCACGCGCACGAAACGGGCCGAAGGAGAGATGAGGATGCGGAGCGGCGCACCCAGAATGGGATCTTCCTTGCCGAGACTGAAGGTGGTATCCGCCCAGCGCGTTTTGTCTTCGGAGAGCTCCGCCTTATCGATCGTGAGCTTACGGGTATCGAGCACCAGGTAATGCGCGTTCTGATCGATCGGCGTGAAGCCGAGCACCGCATTTCCGGTGAGGGTTTTGATATCGAAAAGAACATGCAGATCGAGATCGACGGTGTCGATGCGCACCTGTTGCGGGTTGGATAGGGAATGAACGTCCTTGACGGCTAGCATATTGGGTTGTTCGGGATGGCTGCAGGAGGCCAGGAGTAGCGCTGCGACGAAGAATCGGCTGCTGCGCAGCGTAGCAGACCACAAAAAGCGATCATTTGCCCCGCAGATTTCACGGTTGGAAGTCATTGGATGATCGGGCGCACCGGCTCGCCGTCCTTTAGCGCATGATCCGACGGTAAAGCGACCCGGTCGTGGTCCTGGAGACCTTCGACGATCTGCGCGCGGGTGACGCTGGCTGAGCCCACCTTGACGGGCCTCCAGACGACACGGGTGTCCTCCAGGAGGTAGACGCCGACGACACCGTTTTCACGATGCATGGTTTCCTTGGGAATCGTCAGCGCGTTTTCGACGAGGCTGGTGCGGATCTCGGCGTTGACGTTGGTCCCGGGCACCAGTTCGTGGCTCGGGTTATCGATGGTCACCTGCACTTCGCCCACCTGGCGCGTTCCTAGCGGCACGATCTCAGCCGGCTTCTTTTCCACGACGCCGGTCCAGTTGCGGCCCGGTAAACCATCCCAGGTAATCTTTACCGGTTGACCCACGCGCACCCGCCCGAGTTCCGGCTCATCGACGTAGACGCGCACGCGTAAGTGATCGATGGTACCAATACTGGCCACCAGATCGCCAGGGTTGAGGAAGGTGCCAGGGCGCGCGGGCAGACTGTAGAGCACTCCACTGATGGGAGCGTACACGGCCCCTTGCGACAGCCGTTCGCGAGCCAGCCGGACGGAGGATTCGGTCTCCTGGAGACGGGCCTCTCCAGCCGCTACGTCCTGCCTGCTCACCAGGGCCTCGCGGCGTGTCTGGAGCGCGGCGAGAGCCATCTCGGTGTCGTGCAATTTGGCATGGGCAACTTCCACGTCCATGGTGCTGGCAGCCTGTTTTTCGTGCAGGCGGCGCAAGGAATTGTAGTCTTTGAGGGCCTGATCGTGATCCGAGCGGGTGTGCTCGATATCGCTTTCGATCTGCGCCAGTTCGACGCTTTTGCCGCCCTGTTTCAGGGTTTGCAGGGCAGCGCGCGCCTGCTGCTCGCGGGCTTCAGCGGCCAGGAGTTCCTCGTTCAGCCCGGGCTCGCTCAACTGCGCCAGGAGCGCACCCTTGGAGACGTTCTGCCCTTCCTTGACCGGAACCTGAGTGACCAAACCCTGGTTATCTACACGAATATCCTGCCAAACGACCGGTTCCACCTTGCCGTTGGTAATGAGGTTACTAATCAGGGTTTCGCGGTGAGTGGTAGTAAAGGTGATTTCCGGCGGCTGCGCTTTTTGACGGATCGACCACCACACCAGCGCGGCCACAGGTACCAGGGCCAGCAGAAGAATGCGTTTCGTCATCTAGCGAACACGTTCCTTCTGACCGGCGTCGCCGGAGAATGCCTGCGGCGCAGGCGCGCTGACCCTAAACTACGATGGTCTACCCTACGGGATGGTGAAACGGGAGTCACTGATTCATGTCTAACATAAACTGTGGGGCCGGGTTCTCAAATCGACGCGCTGGTGCTCTCCGCAGGCGGTTTTTTTGCCGCTTATCAGGCGGGTGTTTATAAGGCGTTGTGGCCCTATTGGAAACCCGATCTTGTGGTGGGAACATCAGCCGGCGCGCTAAATGCGTGGCTGATTGCGGGATGTATCGATCCGGACGAACTCATCGCACGGTGGCTTCATCCGGATGCCGGCAAAACCGTCAAATACCGCAATTCGCCAGACTTATGGAACGGTTATTTCGATCCCGCGCCACTGCTCGATCGCGCTCGCAGCATTCACCGGGAGTATGAGCGCAAGCTGCCGCTAGGGGTGGTTTCGATAGAAATTCCGAGGTTTCGTCTCCGCTTGTTCCGCGATGACGAGATCACGCCGGAACATCTGCTGGCTGCGTGCTCGATCCTGCTCTTCTATCCCTCGGTGCGGATCGACGGGCAAAGGCTGGTAGATGGCGGGCTGTTCGAATCCACGCCGGTATGGGCTGCGGCAGCGATGGGCGCGACACGTGTCGTGGCCATCAATGCACTTCCCTGGATCACTCCGTGGGCTATCCACCTGATTCTCTCGGGGATGCACCGTCTACGCAAAATACCGGCTCCGGAATCGTTGGACATTTCGGTCATTGCGCCGTCGGGGCGAATGGGCACAGCGCACGACTCGATGGTGTGGGATGCGGGCAACGCACGCCGCTGGGTGGAAATGGGGATACGCGACGGGGAGACTTTCCTGAAGAAAAATATGACCCTTGCCGCAGATGAACACGGATTAACCGGTTAATCCGTGTTCATTTTGAGCTACTACTACGAATGACTTCAATGTTTACCGTTCGCTGCTGGTAGGAAGATTCGCTCCGTTCGAGGCGCTTGAGTTCATGGCTGCCAGGTTCTGATCGGCGCTGTAGATGGTTACCTCGACGCGACGGTTCTTGGCGTTGGCCGCTGCGGTTCGGCCATCCTCCGCCGGTTTTTGCGAGCCCAGGCCGATCATATGAATGCGATAGATCGGGATGTCGTGCTCCGCCACCAGATATTGGACCACCCGGTCCGCGCGACGCCGGCTAAGAGCGGCATTATATTCCGGCGAGCCGTTCTTATCGGTAAATCCTTCCACCGCTACAAAGTAATGCTTCAGCGCGCTTTGGTCGGTTACCAGTTGGTCGAGTTGCTGCTTCGCGTCGGAAGTCAAGACGTCTTTGTTGAAACCAAAGGGAACAACGACCTCTTTGACCGGTTTATAGTCGTCAAGGTTGGCGATCACACCGCGTAGCTCACCGATGTCGTGGGCATTCTTGTCAGCCTTCTGGCCAGCCTGGTCCGCGCGGTTAAGTGCATCGCCGGCGCGTTGATCCGCAGACGTAGCGCGTTCGTTGACCGCGCTGAGTTGGGTCGCCTGGCTGTCAAGCTGTTGTTTATGCTGGTCAAGCGTTTGACCTTGCTGGTCTATCTTTTGGCCTTGCTGGTCTATCTTTTGGCCTTGCTGATTCGCCTGGGCTTGAACCTGGTCCGCCTCGGCCTTAATGGGGGTCGTGGTGGCTGCCACATACTTCTTGGTTGCACAACCGGTGAAGGCAAGGGCGGTCACTAAGACAAAACTGTTTAAATATCTGGGGCTCATCGAATTAACCTCACGGCGTGTCACGAAGCAATTGAGCGGCCAAAAGACACCCGTGGCTCCGCTTGATACAATCGCAAGCGGACAGTATTTCGGGTTCCGGGCCATGCGGATGGGAATCAAAACTTTAGCGATCGCGTGTGCGGTGATGTTCCTCGCATCTCCGCTGCCGGCTAAAAAGAAGAATCCGGACGATATCACGCAGACGCTGGAGTTGCCGAAGGACCCGCCTGCCGTGACAACGGCGGACGTTCATCGGATGGTGTTCCGGGTCACCCCGCTGCTGGCCAAGGGACTACTTTCCGCGCAGACTCACGAAGCAGTGAAGGCGCTGCTCAAGGCGAGTTCGGGCGAAACGATCGTCCGCATCCGCGCGTTCGTGGCAGGCAGCGGCGATCTCAGACGCGTTCCGCAGATCGTGAGTGAAGTGTTCACCGAACATAAGCTGGATTTGCCGGCCGTCAGCGTAGTACAGGCCGGCGGACTGCCGCTCACCGGGGCGCAGGTCCTGCTCGAATCGATTTCTACTTCGAAAAAGAAAGAGACGGCGCCGGCAGGAGTGCTGTTTGTGGCTGCCCAGCGCGCGGAAAAGCCGGAGTTGGCCGATAACGTCGCGCCGTTGGCGAAGCAGGCTCTCGAGGAGTTCAACCAGGCGGTGGTGAGAGGCGGCGGATCGAGCGTGCTGCGAATCACCTGCTACGTTTCGTCGCTGGCCGACGCCGGCGCAGTTTCGTCGATGATCGCGGCCAAGTATCCGGAAGCGTCTATCGCGCTGGTGCAGCCTAGAAGAGAGCACGCTTCCAGCACGGTGTCCTGCGAAGGGATCGCCAGACTGGCAGCGCCGGTCAACGGCGTCGCGTTCGTCAAGGATGGCGGAACGATATTAGGCGCGGCGGTCTCGAGTCCGACAGTCGCACTGACCGGAACATTGGTGGCCTACGGTTACGAGGATCGCAATGCGCGGCTGGCATTCGATCGCATGAACAAGGTGCTGGAGCCGGCGAAGGCGTCCTGGAAGAGCGTGGTGGAAGTGCGGTTCTATCCGCTGGCGGCGTCGATCGTCAAGCAGATCGGGAGGGTTCGAGATGATTATCTGGACCGGGCAAATCCTCCGGCCATCAGCATGGCGCCGATTGAAGGCCTGCCGTCGATCGATGCCAGTTTTGCCATGGATGCGATTGCGGTGGTGCAGTAGCGAATTATCAGTTGGAGTCGACTACTGACGACTGATAACTTAGTCTTTATGTCGAAACCTGTTGTCACTTTTGGCGAGATCATGCTCCGGCTCGCGCCGCCGGGATTTGAGCGGTTCCTGCAGTCGCCCCAGTTCGTCGCAACTTTCGGAGGCGGGGAAGCGAATGTCGCGGTGAGTATCGCACAGTTCGGATATCCGGCGGCGTACGTCACGTTTCTTCCGCCCAACAATCCGATCGCCGATGCAGTAGTGAGCCAGTTGAGGAGTTTTGGCGTGGACACGTCGAAGATCGTCCGCGCCAAGGGCCGCATGTCGGTCTACTACGTCGAGAACGGCGCCAATCAGCGAGGTGGAAAAGTGGTCTATGATCGCGGGTACTCTTCCATCGCGCTGGCCAAGCCCGGCGATATCAACTGGGATACCGTATTCGCCGGCGCGGGTTGGTTTCACATCACCGGCATCACGCCTGCCATCAGTTCGACGGCGGCGGATCTCGCGCTGGAGTCCGTCGCGAAAGCTCAGGCGGCCGGACTCACGGTATCTTGCGATCTGAATTACCGAAAGAATCTGTGGAAGTGGGGCAAGCCGGCGGCTGAGGTGATGCAGCAATTGGTTCAGCATGTGGATATCGCGATCGCCAACGAAGAAGATTGCCAGATGGCGCTGGGCGTACAGTCTGACGTCGATGTGCACTCAGGCAGACTGGACAGAGGCGCGTATCGGGGCCTCGCGGAGAAGGTGCTGAGCGAGTTTTCCAAGCTGAAATCGATTGCCATCACGCTGCGCGAATCGCATAGCGCGTCGCACAACGGATGGTCGGCGTGCTTTCACACGGGAAAGGAGTTTCTGCTGAGTAAGCATTACGACATCACGCATATTGTGGATCGTGTGGGCGGGGGGGATTCGTTCGCAGGAGGGTTGATTTATGGACTGCTGACGCTGCCGGGTTCGCAGGAAGCGCTGGAATTCGCAGTGGCGGCGTCTTGTCTGAAGCATTCGATTCCCGGGGATTTCAACCGGTTCACGGTGGATGAGGTGAATGCTTTGGTGAAGGGCGGCGGGTCGGGGCGGGTGCAGCGGTAGTTTTTCGTTGTCGCTATTCCGCCGGAACGATCGCCGAAAGTCCGCCGCCGACGGGCCAAAAGTCGCCGTTCAGACGGGATCATTCGCAGTTCGGTCGGTTGGAATTGTGCCGCTGGGCGCGTATATGCCATACTCTAAGATTCCGAGATATTTATGGCATATGTAATTGCAGAACCTTGCATTGGCACCAAAGATTCGGCCTGCGTCGATGCTTGCCCGGTGGATTGCATTCACCCGAAGAAGGACGACGCGAGGTTTGCCGACGCCGAGATGCTGTACATCGATCCGGTCGAATGCATCGATTGCGGCGCATGCGTCCCCGTTTGCCCGGTATCGGCAATTTTCGCGCTGGACGATCTCCCAGAGAAGTGGGCTCACTTCACCAAGATGAACGCTGACTATTTCGGGCGGTAAATCCCCTTCTGTCCAAGCCGCTTTCAGTTGGTTTGCCTGAGTGTGTAGCAGCCGTGAGCCGCTAACCGCCGGGCAGTCCGCGGTCCGATGGGTCTGAGAATCGCGCCTTTGCCTCCGCGAGCGAAGTTTGGCGGCAGTTTCTGGAGAGAAAGACCGGCAAAGATCTTAGGCATGGATTGCAATTCCAGGCGCCTGGATTTCTGATAGCAACGTCGAGACTGCCGGTGAAATCGCGCTGCCGGGCGAAACGACGACCGCCCATTGCAGGTTCATGGAATTCTTTGGTACTGATGCGCCAGTCCTCGAGTTCGGGCGGAGCAGTCGGTCAATCCCAGCGGATGTTGCGGCCGGCAAGTTCCTGTTGTAATTGTTCCAGCGATTGGAACTGCACGGCATCAATGCCGAGAGCACGGGCAGCTTCTACGTACTCGGGAATGTCGTCGGTGAAGAAGCACTCGTCGGGACGGAACCCGCTTAATTCGACTGCCTTTTGGTAGATCAACGGGCTGGGCTTCATCGCTCCGACCCGGTGGGATAGCGCGCGCTTTTCGAAATGGCTGAGGATCGGGTAACAACGGTCCAGCATCTCGAAATGCATTTCGTTGGTATTAGAGAGCAATACAAGAGGGTAGCGCTTCTTGAGATTGGCGATGAGCGATTCGGGGATCAAGGTGCCGGGCAGGAAGACAGAGTTCCAGATTTCACGGAATTGTTCGTACTCGAAGGAGACGTCCAGGGCGGCGCCGATACTGGATATGAAATCGCGGGAACTCACCTGGCCGGCCTCGAGGAGTGGTATCAGACCCGTGTTCCCAGCCCGGCGGCGGATCTCGGCGACGGGGTATCCGCAGAGAGGCTGCAAGCGATCATAGGCCCGCTGAAAGTCGAAGGCGATGAGAACTTTGCCTAAGTCGAAGATGAGCGCTTTAGGGGTAGGTGCCATTAATGTGATCGGTAAGCCCGAGCCTTGGGGCTGGATGGCCACGCTCCGATGATGGCCAGTAATGCGCCGACCACCAGCAGGAGCGCGTCGAAGCCCCCATCCGGACTCTCGAAAGAATTGGTAGTAAAGAACAGACCTTTGGCCAGGAGCGCAAAAACCGCCGCGGCGAAGAGGAAAAGGAGGATGCGGAGACGCCCGAGCATGGCAAGAAATACAAAAAATAATCCGAGAATTCCGAGTCCAATGAGCCAGGCGGGCAGCGCGCCTGCACTCCAGGGCAACCAATCAACTTGCACCGGATCCGGCCTTCCCACCGTCAGCGACACGATGGCCACTCCGATCCCCAGCAGGCAAAGGAGAGCTTCAAAGATCCAGCTATAAACACGCAGCAAGCCACGCAAAAAACCCAATTCGAACTCCTTAAAGTATGGTGGATACTCGCGCGGGAAGGGGACAGCAAGAAACCTCCACCTTACGCCGCAAGGGGTAAGTTTATCAGGAAAGCAAATGGGTCAAAGCGATAAAGAGCCGCTGTGCAGGCCTAAACCGGCTAAAGTCTGTCCCACAAGGGGTTCAGAGGCGATAAAAGCGAGTTGCCGTGCCTCCGAGGATCTGTTCCCTCAACTCCACAGGCTGTGCTCCCATCGCTTGCGTGCACGCGGCGAGCACTGCCTTCCATGTTCCGGCGAGCAGGCAGACGGGCCAGTCGCTGCCGAACATAAGACGCCCGGGGCCGAAGCCCTGAAGCACGAAGCTAACGTAAGGGTGCAGTTCGGACGCGCTCCAGTTGTGCCAGGAAGCTTCAGTGATCATGCCGGAAAGTTTGCAGCAGAGGTTCGGAATCGGGAACACCGCTTCCATGCCGCGGGCCCAATAATCGAATTCACCGGTCGAGATCGAAGGCTTGCCGATATGATCGATGACCATGCGTAAGGCGGGCAGTTTTTCGGCGAGGATCGGTACCACGGCGAGGTGGACCGGCCGGAGCAGGAGGTCATAGGGAATGTCGCGGCGCTCGAGTTCGGCGAGACCGCGGAGCACATCGGGCCGCAGGAGCCAGCGGGGATCGGGCTCATCGTGAACCAGATGACGGACTCCTTTGAACCGGGCGTGCCGCTGCAGTTCATCGAGGGATTTACCGACTTGGGGATCGGTGAGATCGACCCAGGCCACCACGCCCTTGAGAAACGCGTTTTCCGCGGCGAGTTGGAGCAACCAGCGCGCCTCGTCGAGAGACTGATGGGCCTGCACCACCACGCTGCCGTCGAAGCGGTGAGTTTCGAGAATAGGGCGGAGGTCGGAGGGAAGATAGTTCCGGCGCAATGGGGAAGGGTCGGAGGGCATCCAGGAATAGGTCAGGCGACCAATATCCCAGAAATGCTGATGCGCGTCGATTCGCATACGTTCATAATAGGCTGAAGGGAGTTTTTGAACGAAATTTTGTGGGTTGACGTATGCAATAGTGCGTGGACCAGAAACGCGGCTGTCGCCGTGTGTCCTCAAAAAAGATGACTTTCGCAATTGAAACCGAGGGGCTCGAAAAGATCTTCCGGTCGCGCTGGAGCAAACGCGAGGTCCGCGCCGTGGATGGGATCTCGCTGCGCGTCGCACGTGGGACCACGTTCGGCCTGCTCGGACCCAACGGCGCAGGCAAGACCACGTTCGTGAAGATGCTGCTCTCCGCAACGCATCCGACCCGGGGCCGCACGACGGTCTTCGGTGTGGACTCGCGCCAGGCAAGCGCGCGCGTGCCGATTGGTTATCTGCCGGAGAATCATCGGTTCCCGACGTACCTCACGGGCGCGGGAATGCTGGATTTCTACGCTTCCCTCTCCGGCATGACGGCGACGCAGCGCAAGACGCGAATTCCTGAATTAATGGAAAAGGTGGGCCTCGAAAAATGGGGGCCGGTCCGGTTGGGGAAGTATTCCAAAGGCATGCTGCAGCGCGTGGGCCTGGCGCAGGCCCTGATGCATTCGCCCGAACTGCTGGTGCTGGACGAACCGAGCGACGGTGTGGATCCGATCGGCCGCAAGCAGATTCGCGATATCCTGCACGAACTCGAAGCCCATGGTGTCACCATTTTTCTGAACTCGCACCTGCTGGTGGAAGTGGAGCTTTTTTGCCGGGATGTGGCGATCATCAACCGGGGGAAGGTCGCGGTGCAAGGGACGGTTCACGACCTCACGGCCGGCAGCGGCTACAACGTTGAAGCGGAAAATGTTCCCGAGCAGATCGAGACGGAGTTACGATCGCGAGCCCGCGGAGTCGCCATCCGGAACGGCAGCCTGCACCTTACCTTTGCCACGCGGGAAGAGGCCAATTCGGCGGTCGACCTGCTGCGCGCGGGGCATTGCGAGATCGAGAATCTTTCGCGCACCAGCAGCACGCTCGAAGAAGTTTTTGTCAGGAGTATTGAGGCGGAGCAGTCGGCGGAGGTTGCGAATGCAGGCAAACAGTAGCACGGCATCTTTGGCGCTGGTCCGGGACACTTTCCGCGAAGCTTTTGCGCGCAAGATTTTCTGGGCTTTCTTTGCCTGCTCAACCGCATTGATTTTGTTTTTCATTTTCATTATGCGGGTGGATGTGGTGGAAGGCGCACTCGCGACCGCATCGATTTTCGGACGCAGCGGCCCCTCGCAGAGCGTCGAGCGGATGGTAGCCGGCGTCCACTCCGCGATTGCGAATTTCATTTACAGCATCGGCATGTGCCTGGCGGTGTTCGCGTCGGCCGGATTAATCTCCGCGATTTTCGAGCCCGGGCGCATCGAACTGCTGCTGTCCAAGCCCGTTACGCGTTATCACATTCTGCTGGGACGGTACGTGGGGAACGTTCTGGTGGTGGCGTGTAACCTGGTTTACCTGATCCTCTCGATCTGGATCATCTTCGGGATCAAGACGCAGGTCTGGCACGCGGGCTTTTTGTTTGCGGGCCTTTCCGCGCTGTTTGTTTTCGCCGTGCTGCTGACGGTGTCGCTGCTGGTGGGCGTGCTGTGGGAGAGTGCCGCGGTTTCGATCATTGCCACTTTCGGGGTGATGGTGATCAGCCTGATCGTGTCGGCGAAAACCACATGGGAGCGGCTGCTCAGCTCGGAATGGTCGCGTGACATAGTGCGTTGGATGTACTATGCGCTGCCGCGCATCTACGATATCGGCAAGATCAACAACAGCCTGATCACCAATCAACCGGTTACCGACTGGGCCGCAGTCTGGACCACGGCGGCGTTCGGCGTGGTGATGCTGGCCGCCAGCCTGTTTTTCTTCGCACGCCGCGATTTCTGAGTCATGAAACAGAAGGTTCTCATTTACGTGGGGCTCATGTCGCTTGCTCCGGGCCTGGTGCGTGCCGAGCGGGTGGACAATGTTCTGGCCCAGATGGTACCGGCCGATTCGGTCGGATTGATCGGCATGCGCATGGAGCAACTCAAGTCTACGCCGCTATTCCAGAAACTGGTGGCGCAGGAGAAGATTCCGCAGTTGGACGAATTCGCGCGGGAGTCCGGATTCGACCCGCGGCGCGACGTGCGGGACCTGCTGTTCGCGTCTACGGGCAAACAGACGGTGCTGCTGGCCCGCGGCACCTTTCATCTGAACACGCTACTGACGGACAAAGCGAAAAAGTTCAGCTATCACGGGTACGTCATTGTCTCGACCGGCGGATCGAGTGCGATTCCTCAGGCGGGACGGGGCGGCTTTTGCGTGCTCGATTCCACGCTCGCGGCGGCTGGTCCGTTGCATGCTCTCGAAGCGGCGCTCGACCAGTATAAATCGGGCAACCGGAATAATGCCGCGGCGCTGCTCGCGCGAGCCCGATCGATTCCGGAAAATTACCAGATCTGGGGGATTACCGCGGGTAGCGCAAATCTGATTTCCGAGAATATTCCCGGTACTTCCGGTGTTCCCGAATTTGGGCGAATCCTCCAGTCATTGCAGAATACGTTGTTCGAGTCGGATCTGCGCAACGGTCTGAAAGGTATGGCTGAGGGCTATTGTGCGTCGGCGCGGGATGCCAAGACCCTGGCGGACGCCGCGCGCGGCATGGTTGGGATGGCAAGATTGAAGACGCCGGAAGACCAACCGGAGTTACTGCGGGTTTGGGACGGCATCCAGGTTGCGCAAGCGGACCGCAAGCTTACGCTTACCGTGGATGTCGGGCAGGATCTGGTGGATCAGCTTCTGAAGCTGATCCAGACCGGACGGAAGGGGCGGGTCGATGCAGGTCCGGGCCGCTAGCCGTGGGGCTGACCGCGGAACTGACGGTGTGGTGTACTGAAGGTGATAAGCGGATGCTGACCTGTCCTGTTTGCAGAAGCCTGACGATCCGACGCTCGGTTCGGCGTAACCTGATGGAGCGGCTGCGGAGTCTGGGCGGCCAGTATCCCTATCGTTGCTACGACTGCCAAACGCGGTTTTTCGCGTTCCGGGTTCCGCATGAAGATCCCGAGAAAAGGCCCCCGGCTTCCGGCGGAGAAGAGCGCGAAACGGCGATTCGTAGCGAAGAAGAAGTGGATTGATTGGATTTGACTGCGCGCCATCCGCAAGGTATCTTCAGGACATAACTTTCAAGTAAGCCGGCAGTCTTCTGCCGGGGCAAACAACACATGGATAACGCGGGAAGCGGGAATTACGTAGTCAAGCCTGGCGACTGCATGGAGAGCATCGCGTACGCGAATGGTTTTCTGTGGCAGACGCTCTGGAACCTGCAGGCTAATGCCGAACTCAAGAGCAAGCGCACACCCAACGTGCTGCTGCCGGGAGATCGCGTGACGATTCCGGCGATCGCCCAGCGCCAGGAATCCGCACCGGTGGATCAATGCCACGTCTATAAGAAACTGGGCGTGCCAGGCACCTTCAGCCTGCGCTTCCTCGACGAGCAGCAACAGCCGAGGAGCGGGCTGAATTACATCCTTACCATCGACGGTAAGACCACCACAGGCTCTCTTGATTCCGACGGGAGCCTGAAGGTGCCGATTGTTCCCAATGCGTCGCAGGGCACCATTAAACTACAAACCGATCCCGACCCGGAGACTTACCCCCTGCAGTTCGGCTATCTCGATCCGTCCGGCTCCGCCACTGGCGTACGCGCGCGGCTGAACAACCTGGGCTTTACCTGCGCGGCGACCGGCGGGTGGGACGCGGACGTACAGGGCGCGTTACAACGTTACCAGGCAGCGCGCAATCTGCAGCCAACGGGCCAGTTGGATGACGCTACGCAGCAAGGGCTGCAACAGGACCACCAGTCTTAAACTTTTTCGGAGGCAATGCAAATTGGCAAATGTTGGCCGTACAGTCCCGAACACTCTCGCGAAGACACCGATCACTTTTGCCATGATCGAAACCGCTGATTCGCAAGACTGCAACGACCGTAAGGGACTCTGGCTTAATTACGGCTTCAAGGACGTGACGCCGACTTTTGGCTCGCGGTCTACGGTTCCCTCGCTCAATGACGGTCAGGTTGCGAGCGGCCGCCAGATGCTCTCGGACATGGCGTCGATCAATGCCGACTGGTACATGGTCTCCGGTCACCACGGCGCTCTCTATCAGTCCGATTACGGCCGGTTCACTACGGACGGGCAGCCTCTCAAAGCAGATCGGAGCAACCAGGACGCGGTGCGGACGGCGAATGAAGAGGAGTACTGCGGTTTTTTCAACGAAGCGTACCACTTGGGGCGCTGGGAACACTCATCGCGCGACGCTCCCGATCCCAGTTCTCCGCCATCGTCCATGGCAACCTGGAATGCCAATGCGATCTATCTCAGAACGACAGCGGCAGCGCCTAACGACATCGCGCCATTTACGCAGACCAATCCCTTGCTCGACGCCACCCACTCCGGACCCAAGGGCATTATCATCTCGGCCTGCAATACGCTCATCTACAAGAGCGCGCGCAGTACCTGGGCAACTGCCTTTCCGAACGCGGTGATTATCGGCGCGGTCTCCCGCATTGCCTCTGGCACCTGGATCACCAACGCCGTCGCCGCCGCACAGATGACCAACGAGAGCTTCTGGCGCGACCCGCAGTCGGTCCTCGACCAGCCCGGAAATTGCGAGCAACTCCAGAAGCAACTGGCGGCAGGATTTCCCCGATCGGGTATTATCGGGTTGGTCTACAAGAACAAGTTCTACTGGAACATCAGAGACAGCAGCGGGAATTACTCTGCCCGGACCCAGGCGCCGGGCGACCCGCTGGTGACCCATGGTTGAGATAGCGTTATGGGAATGATACTCGACGTGAAGGCTGTCCGGCTCTCGGGTGCGCTGCGCCGGATGAGCGAATGGAGCGGCCCGGACGCCCTGGTTCTGCAAGTCGACCAATCGCTCCTCGCCGTCAACTGGCCTCTGGCGCCGAATACCAGCGCACCCGTGGTAGTGGGTCCGCCGGGAGCCAAAGTACTCGCCGCCAATGTCGCGGTCGACGACGCGTGGACGATCGAGCCCAAGTCGCGGCAAGTCGTGCTGGCGCGTGACGGCGCGATGGCCTTCATGGACCCGTCGAAAAAAGTCCCCGTGCGGAACATCAAGGTGAATGGTCTGAAGCCCGGTACGTTTGGTGCTGCGCTCGACGGCGACGGGAAGCGCGTGCTCCTGGTGGTAATGCGGGACGTCAGTATGGATTTCGCCGAATACTCGGTGGTGGTGGCCAATCTCGCGACTGGCTTCCTGAGTTCGCCTGCGAGTCTTGGGGCGAACGCCGATCTGGAACTGCTCTGGGACGAGTCGTCACGGGCCTGGGTGATCGGCAACACGCACACGGGTTCGCTCTGGCGCTGGAACGGTGGGAGTCCGGCAGTGAAGTTCGAGGGGCCGGGCGCCGGTCCCCTTCAGTCCGCAACCTTCGCCTCGACCAGTGAAGGCGTGGTCATCACTGCATTGCTCGGAGGGACGGCAGGCGAAAGCTCTCTGGTCATCGGGACTCTGGAGCCGGACGGGGTGGAATGGTCGCGGACCATCGCCGTATCGGGAGGGACCGTGTTACTGGCCCGGCGTCATCCGAAGCAGCCGATGTGGGCGTGTCTGGCGTATGAAGGCGCAGGGCAGCAGATCCAGATCCGCGACGCCAGCGGCAAGATTCTGGCTGCTGCTGCGGTCCGATCTCCGGTGCTTTTGAACAACCTGCAGTGGTCGGTGTTTTCGCCCACACGGCTCTGGGGTCTTGGCGTGCGCGCCCTGGCCGCGGTGACGCTCGTCGAATCCGCCCAGCCGGACGCGATTGGTCTTAAGTGAGCGCACAACCAACGGAACCAGTAATATAGAGCACAATACGGAAATATAAAGTCGTAATAGCCTCTGGCGAAGTGACTCAATAACGTGCAATACTGAGCCGCCGCCCGCTTCATTCAAACATCTTTATGACATTTAAAATATTTCTGTGCGCCTGGATGCTTTTCAATATCAGTCTCCTGGCAGATGACACTACCGTCGTATACCAACCCTCGGTGCCATCCGTCGGACCCTTTCCCAGTAACGCGCTGACTGTTCCGAGCGCGATCCAAAAGACCGGACTGCAGGTCAACATGCCGACTTCTTCGTGCTCCAATCCCGCACTGAGCAGCTGCACCGACTCCCTGCTGCTCAATCAATTGGATGGGTTCAGCGTCAATTCGCAAATCGTCGTCTGCTTCTCCGCGCCCGTGGACACAAACACGCTCGCCGGGGGAATCCGAATATATCCTCTAAATCAATGGAACGCACCCATTGCTATTAACCAGATTCTTTTCGATCCGTCCAGCAACTGTATGTATGCCAAGCCGGATCAGGTGCTTAATCAAGACAGTCAATATCTGCTGGCCGTCACAGATTCGGTGCTCGATTACAAGGAACAAAAAACCAAAACAGCCCACGATTTCGCAACCTGTCTTAAAGGCGGAAGCGCATATTGCAACAGCCTGGCAAGCGCAGTCAATAACCTCGAAGAGAACCTGTTATCGAAACAGAACGTGATTGCTGCCTCGCTGTTTACGACGATGAGCTCAACGGACTGGGTCCAGAAGGCGTACACCCTGGTTAATGCCGGGACGACTCCCGTCGTATTGCTGCCGGCCGGGAGTCCCACTCAATTTTCGCTTTCGCAGCTATCCGGGATCAGCTGGGTTCCGGATTACGGTACATCTATCGGTCCCGGGCAATCGATACCGCTGTCTGTTCTAACTGGCGTCGACAGCGTTGCATTCGGTCTTTTTCTCTCGCCCAATTTCATCAACACCAGTGGTCCCCTGGCGGGAACGATTACGGTAACGCCGACTGGAGAGCCGATCTCAGGTCCCGTGTCGGTGGGATCGACCGGATTCCCGCCCGGTTATGTCCCGGTATCATTCCACGTGTTTCTGCCGCCAGCGAGTGCCATGCCGAAGGGCGGATTTCCCGTCGCCATTTACGGCCACGGCCTCGGCGACAGCCAGTTCGGAGCCTCGACCTTCATCGCTTCTACGCTGGCGAAAGCCGGGATTGCCACCCTCTCGATCGAGATCCTGGGCCACGGTTACGGGCCGCGCGGCGTGGTCCAACTCACCGAGACCGGCGGCCACATCGCGATCGAATCAACGCCGGGGCGCGGCATCCAACTGTCGCCGACGGCGCCGATCGGCGACACCGACGGCTGTATTGCTCCCGGCCCTTTCGGCGTTCGCGATTGTACCCGCCAATCGGCAGTCGACCTGTTTGCCATGGTCAGGACCATTCAATTCACCGGCGGTTTAGGACTGAACCTGAATCCTTCCCGCATCTACTATATTGGCCAGTCGTTCGGTTCAATTTACGGAACTCTGTACCATGCCGTCGAACCGGCGTCGCAAGCGGCGGTCCTAAACGTAGGCGGCGGAACGTCGGTAGCGGTCTCGCGGCTCGCACCTTTAGGGCGCATTCTCGCGGAAGAATACCTGGGCACGAATAATCCATTGTTGTTGAATGTTCCGCCGGCGCCATCGCAGGCTTATTTCCACGACAGCTTCAACGATAATTACGTCTATCGGAACACGCCGCCGGTAGTGAACTACACGGGCGCCGCAGGAGCATCGGTAATAGCAGTGGATAACGCGCTCGAAATCGCCGACTGGCTCGACATGAATGGCGATCCGCTTGGATTTGCCTTCCTGCTGCAAAATCAGCTTTTTCCCGGAATTGTGGGGAAATCGACGCTCGTCCAGTTTGCGTATGGAGATCTCGAAGTGCCTAATCCGACTAACTCGGCGCTGATTCGCGCAGCCGGTCTGCAGGCAACTTCGTGGTACTTCCGGTTTGATACGGCGGCGGCGGAACAGCCCGAGCTATTGTCGGTAGCCTTCGGGTCGCCCTTTCCGGCATTGCCGCACGCGTATCTCAGCAACCCTACACTATTTACCGGCAATGCGGCGGAAGATTCGATCGCCCTCGCGGCACAGCAGCAGGTCGCGCTCTATTTTGCGTTGGGTGGCATCATTGTCCCGAATCCCAACTTGTTCCTAGGAGGCGTATTTGCGGGGCAGACCCTGTTCGAGATCCCAACCACACTGCCCGAACAACTGAATTTCATACAGATTAAGCCGTAGGCCGGGTCGCGCTCAAAGCGGCTGCTGCACAGCCGGGAAGACCACAGAAGACGATGGTCTGCCCCACGGGAGCCGGTTACTTCGTTACCATCGGGCGCTCCCGCTTGGGGGGCGGAGGCGACGCTGAGCTGATGGCGACTACTCCGCCCTGGGTATTCCGGAAGGGGACGCTGAGCACAATTTCCCGTATCAGCGTCCGCGCGCGATAGCCGTTTTTCGCGAGATCGTCTACCAGGTGCTGAACCGTGCAACTGTCGCCATCCTGCAGGCCGCGGCCCAGCGCATAGCCGAGCATCTTACCGGTCAGGTGACGCAGAAAATCGTCTTTCCGATTGAGCAGCGCCTGGCGCAACTCCACCGGTCCATTGAATTTTTCACCGGCAGGCAACTCTCCCGAAGTATCGAGGGGCTGGCCGTTCGATTCTTTCTCGCGCCAGCGTCCCATCCAGTCGAAATTCTCCAGCGCGAAACCGATCGGGTCCATCAACTTGTGGCAAGCGGCGCACTGCGCATTGGCGCGATGCTGCTCCAGCTTTTGACGGACGCTGAGATCCTTGAGCTTCTTGTCGGGATCGAGCGGCGGCACGTTAGGCGGCGGAGGGGGCACCGGTGTGCCGAGCAGCGTTTCGAGGGCCCACGCGCCGCGCAGCACCGGACTCGTCTGCTCGTAATGCGACGTCATGGCCAACACCGCGCCCATCTCGATGACGCCGCCGCGATGGTTGTCCGGCCACTTGACCAGCTTGAACTGGTTGCCCTGGACATCGACCTTGCCTTCGAGCTGATAGAACTTCACCAGCCGCTCGGTGAGAAACGTGTAATCGGCGTTGAGCAGTTCAATCAGGCTACGATTCTCGCCCAGGATGTAGTCGAACAACAGGATCGGCTCGGTGCGCAAATCCGCGGCAACGTCGGGAGTATAGAACGACTGCAGTTCGGTGAGCAGGGGCGCAACGCGTCCTCCCAGATCCTGGGTGCCCAGCCACTGACCGACGAAAGTGTCGACGAAGGCGCGGGACCGTGGATCGTCGAGCATCCGTTCCACCTGCGCCTGCAAAACCGCCGGATCCTGCAAACGTCCCTGATCCGCCAGCCGTGTCAGTTGGTCATCCGGTATGGTGGACCAGAGAAAGTACGATAACCGCGTCGCGATTTCGTACTGGCTCAACGGGTGGATGCCCGGCGTGGGATTGCGCTTCTCCAAACGGAACAGGAAGTCGGGCCACACCAAGACGCCCCGCAGCGCGAGTTTCATGCTCTCGGTATAGGGGTCGCCGCGTTGCGCGGAGCGATCGAACAGAGCCATGAAGCGATCGATCTCCGAGGCTTCCACGGGGCGGCGAAAGGCTCGCGGCAGAAACGACGCCAACACTTCCCGGGCTGCCTTGCGCGGCTGGAGCGGTTCCTCTCCGGGCTCGGTACCGAGGAGTCGGTAATGCAAGGCGCGCTTCTCGGGCGACACGGCTTCGGGAACCTGATCCACCGTCACACTGGTGATTCCTGCCGGCGCCTCACCACCCCCGAGCGAGAGCGTGTGGTCGCCGCGGGTCAGGCGAACTTGAATCCTGGACAGATTGCGAGCCAGAGTCTTTTTCGACAGCTCGGATAGACGAGTCTTAGGAGCTCCCCGCAAATTCCTGCCCGCCAGATTGCCGGCGACCACTCCGTCGACTTTCAGAGTCAGGGTGGCAGGCGTGTCGGTGTGTTCCTGGGCCGCCACGATGGTGTAATCACCATCGAGATAAACGGGAATGGTCAAAGTTAACTCGGCGCCGGGCGCGATCTTCTCCTTAGGGGCAAAGGCTTTGGACAACGGCGGAGTCACAATCACGCGGTCGAGAATCTGCTGGGCCGCGGTCATATAGCGCTCCATCAACACGGGCGGCACGAACAGCGTTTCGCCGTTGGTGTCGAAGCCCGAGCCACCGGTTCCGTCCGCCGGAAACAACAGCGAGACATCGAAGTCAATGCCCAGCAGATCGCGGATGGTGTTGTGGTATTCGCGCCGGTTGAGTCTGCGGAAAGCCGAGGCGCCCGCGTAATCGCCTCCGCTGCAGGCCGTCTGGCGAAGATCGTTGTCGATCCAGGTGGCGATGCGCAGCCGGTCCTCTTCGGTCAGCTTGGATGCGATGGGAGGCATGGTACGGTTGCGCAGTTGGGCAGCGACGTTGTGCCATAAGCCGCGATCCGCTTCGATATCCCTGGCGGTCTGTGCCTTGAGGAAATTGGCCGGGTTGCGTGGCTTGCTGGGGTTGTGGCACATCGCGCAGTTCTCGGCCAGGACCGGGCGAATCGATTGGGTGAAATCAGTAGAGGGCGCGGAGGCCGCGAGCATTAAAGCGGGTGTGAAGTATAGAAGGCTGCTTCGCAGCCTGGCAGACCACGAAAAACGATGGTCTGCCGTACGGGGAGGGCGGGACATTACGCAAGGCCTTCCAGGCGGCCGGTGCTGTCTCCGAAGGAACCTGCTTTTACTCCCATGCGATCGAGCAGCGACAGATAAAGGTTGCACAACGGCGTTTTGGGCGCGGCCCGTAAACGGCGCCCCGGACGCAGCGCGCCTTTTCCGCGGCCCGCGAGGAGCAGCGGAAGATTTTCCTCGAGATGTTGATTCCCGTCTTTGAGCGAGCCGCCGAACATGATCATGGAATTATCGAGCAGCGAAGTGCCGCCTTCGTCGAGGCTCTTCATCCGGTTGAGGAAGTACGCCATCTGCTCGACATTCCAGTTGATGATCTTTTCATATTGATCGCGCGTGGCGGGGATGTCGCCGTGGTGCGACAGCGTATGGAACGCGCCCTTCACTCCGGGGAGGAACGAGTAATCCACGGCACTCTGCGCGTCACCGAGCATGAACGTGCCGATGCGGGTGGTATCGCTCCAGAACGCGAGCGCGAAGATATCCAGCATGACGCGGAGATGCTCCGCGTGAGTCTCGGGAATGCCGGGCGAGGGGCGGTCGAGCGGGAACTTGCCCTGATTGATCCAGCGCTTCTGCGGGCGCATGGAGGCTTCGAGGCGCTGCTCGACGGAACGGATGGATTCAAAATACTCCTCGAGACGCACGCGATCGGACGCGCTGCCCTGCTTCTTGACGGCTTGCGCATCACTCATCACCAGGTCCAGAACGCTGGTGTCGTCGCGCTGCAGCGAGTTCAACAGCGCGGGATGATTCGGGTCCACGCCGGATAGCGCGGGCCCTCTACGGTTGCGGAACAGTCGGTCAAACGCGAGTTGCGGAATGATCTCCTTCGGCACCGGCGTATGCGGATCGCGCCAGGAAAGAAACGATCCGTACATGCGGGCGAAGCCGCCGCCAGCGGTGTCGATGCCGGTGCGCAAGGTTTCGAGGCCGAGTTCGAACGTGGGCAGCGCAGTTCTATCGCCGATCTGTAATGCGGCGAACTGATCGATGCTGGTGCCTCCGGAATCGAGGTCGTCACCGGAGGTGCGCTCCACATAGCCGCCCGAAAGCCATGCCGGCACTTTCGGCCAATGGCCGTTACGTCCGACGGTGTTCTTGTTCCACAGGTTTTCGAGCAGGATGAAGTCCGGCTTCAAGCTTTCGAGGGGTTTGAGATGCGGGGTGAGTTCGTAATCTTCAGCATCTCCTTCGGGAGTCCAGTGGTCGGGACGGACGCCATTCGGCAGGAACATGAATGCCATGCGGAGCGGCGGCTCGGATAGGGTCTGCGGGCCGGTGGAAGGTGCGGCTGACGCCATGGTTTCGAGCCATGGTAACGCCATCGCGGCGCCCGCACCTTTCAAGAGAGTTCTGCGGGAAATCGGCTTGAACACGTGTACTCCTTGCCTCAAGTAATGGAATCATTATATCTCGCGGGGCCGTAAGAATGTTGGACCGCAAACTTCCGTGGGGACGACTATCGCAATGCGGGCATAGTACGGGCGCGGCGGGTGGCAGGCGGGTCGAGGATCGACGTCAAAAAGCGCTTCAGGCAGCGTTTTTGAGGAAGTCGATCGTGAGGTCCGGGACGTCAGGAGTGATTTTCGTGACTGGTTGAGCTCCCGGAGCGAAGGAAGAGGCTGGTGCGGCCGGGAAATCGGTCTTGATCGAGGTTGTGGGAGCCGTTTTCGGCTCGGTTTTATTGGCGAGTGGAGCGCCGGAGGGCTGGACGGCGTTTTGCGGTTCGAAGCCAATTTCGGACTTTTCCCTTTCTTTTTGGGCCTTTACAAGTTCGTTGTGGGCTTTGTGGAAGGCATTTTCGGCAGAAGTACGGTAGCGAATCAGGACGCCGAGGTCCTTGGAGATGGTGAGCCTGGTGGTCAGGCGAAACATCCCGCTAGAGAACGCGTCGCTCTGGAGGCGGAAGGCGCGCTGGCTGAGCCATTGGTTCTGGGCCATTTTTTCGACGAGGATCTGCTCGGTCGGATTGGCGGGTTGGTATTGGCTCAGGAGGTCGTCGAGGAGGGCCTTGAGTTCTTCGGGATCTTCACCGTCAATGAGTCTGGCGGTGCTGGAGGCGAAGCCGTGGGAGAGGTGGTTGCGGGAGGACTTCGCCTTGCCCGCATCGGTTTTGGGTCCGGTACTTTTTTTAGAATTCGCTATATTGGCTGCAATTTGACTGGGTGTGGCCATGATTTAAGTTCCTTTGGTGTGATAAGAGGCTCGATTTATGCTCTTTCGCCTTCATAGTAAAGTACGCAGTGGGGGTGGAAGGGTTAAGTTGTTGGTTCTATTGATAAAAGGTGATGTGACTCAGGTAATGGGGAAAGCGCGTTTCTCCGGAGGCAGAGCCGCAGAAGCGGCCGCAGTCCAGGCCGCTTCGCACACCAAAGCCTGTCGCTTGCGCGACCAGGGGGTCGCTTGCGGACGTGGGCGTCCGCCCTACAGAACTGCGCGCCGGAAAAATTCTCGGGTCTAATGTAGTGCAAAAGACCAAAGCCGAGAAGCGAGCCTGATGGCTCGCCTCACGATGTCTTTCATGCTTTCTCCTCTGAATCGCGCTTTCGGGCGGCTTCTTGAGGGTTGGTTATTATATCGACCCATTTCGGGTTAGGCGAGGCCTCGGCGTCGTAGGTGTCGTGCCAGTTCCACCACTTGTAGGGCGGGGTCTGGGGGTAACCCTCGGGCGAGTCCTCCCAAGTCTCCTGGCGGCCGAGCGGCGTGAGGTCGAGGTAGCTCCAGGTGGTTCCCATCGCCTCGTCTCCGCGGTTGTTGATGAAGTATGTCCGGAAGACCCGCTCGCCATCGCGGAAGAATACGTTGTGGCCGTGCCATTCATGGACGCCGAAGTCCGCGTCGAAGCTGTCGGTGATGGTGTACCACGGCATCTCCCAGCCCATCCGCGCCTTCAGTCGCGCGATGTCCGGTTGCGGTGCGCGAGAGGCGTAGGCGAGGGTGGTGTCGCGGGCGTTCAGATGTGCCAGGTGGGACACCTGATCGGCACCCAGGGAGCAGCCGCGGCAGGCGTGCTCGGGCCAGCCGAACACCCCCGGCTCGAAGAAGGCGCGATAGACGATCAGCTGAGGGCGGCCCTCGAACAAATCGAGCAGGCTGACCTTGCCCTTGGGTCCGTCGAACTCGTACTTCTTGTCCACAGCCACCCAAGGCATCCGCCGTCGTTCGGCGGCCAGTGCGTCGCGGGAGCGGGTCAGCGCCTTCTCCTTCGCGAGGAGTTGTTGGCGCGCAGCCTCCCATTCCTGCTGCGAAACAATCGGGGGTGTGTTGACCGCGAGATGCCCTCCTTTCCCGTGTTCCTGATCTCTTTCCTGGTTTGTAGTCATCTTATTTCTCCTTTACTTTCTGGAACCGACCGAGCCGATTCGCGCTGAAAAATTTTCTGAACTTGCCGATGCACACCGCCAGAATTCCTCCCGTGGATCCGGCACCGGCTACCATTACTGCTGCGCTTGCGACGCATACTGGACACATAGGTCTCTCCTCTCAAGCTTCTGATTCCGTATCGTTTGCTACTTCTTTCAGTTCTCGCTCCTGCTGCTCACGAGATAAACTTAACGCGGAATGCTGAAATGCCGGGAGTGACAAGTGTGGCGGGATTACAAAACCAGCGGCGCGCCGGATCGACATGGACTCGCTAATCACGGCCGCGGCGCGAGCGCTGGCCGCCGGCGACCCACTCGGCGCCTTAAAGCGGGTCTCCCTGCGGGATGACGCGCCCGCACTGGCGCTTCGCGGCATTGCGATGGCGCAGATGGGCGATCTGGTCCGGGCCAAGGCTCTCTTGCGACGCGCCGCTCGCGCCTTCAGTCCGAGAGAGGCGGTAGCTCGCGCGAGGTGCCTGGTCGCCGAAGCGGAGATTGCGCTCGCCTCGCGCGATCTGAGTTGGCCAGTGAAGTCGCTCGATGCGGCTCGCGCGACACTCGAGGCGCATGGCGACCGGCTCAACGCCGCGCACGCGCGGTACCTCGAGGTGCGGCGCCTCCTGCTGATCAGCCGCATCGAGGAGGCCGAGCACATGCTCGGGCAGCTCGACCCCACGAACCTCCCGCCCGTGTTGAAGGCCGTCCACGAATTGGTGGCTTGCGGTATCGCGTTGCGGCGCCTCCAAACCAAGGCGGCGCGCGACGCGCTCGCCCGCGCCAGACTCGCTGCCTGCCAGGCCGATGTCCCCGGGCTCATGGCCGAGGTGGAAAGTGCATCCCTGGTACTAAACACGCCTGCCGCGCGCCTGATCGCCAACGGCGCAGAACGGACGCTGCTACTGGAGGATGTCGAAGCACTGCAGGCCTCGAACGCGCTCGTCGTGGATGCGTGCCGTTACGTCGTGCGTGCCGCGGACAACGCGGTGTCGCTCGCCAGCCGTCCGGTGTTGTTCGAACTCGCACGCGCGCTGGGGGAAGCGTGGCCCGGAGACGTTCCGCTGGATGTCCTGCTCAAGCGCGCATTCGGAGCGAAACTCGCGGACGAATCGCACCGGGCACGGTTGCGTGTCGAAATCGGGCGGCTGCGCAGGATGCTTCGGGGACTCGCCGCGGTAAGTGCGACCAAGAGCGGGTTTCGGATGGCGCCCTGTAGTGCACGCGAGGTGGTGGTACTCGCACGGCCCGTCGAAGATGAGCATGGGGCGGTGCTGGCCTTTCTCATGGACGGTGAATCCTGGTCGAGTTCGGCCCTGGCGCTGGCACTCGGTACCAGCCAGCGCACCGTGCAGCGGGCGCTCGACTCGCTCGCGGCTGCAGGCAGAGTGCAGGCGTTCGGCCGCGCCCGGGCTCGCCGTTGGATGACTCCAACGGTGCCGGGATTCACTACGACATTGTTGCTCCCCGCTCCGCTGCCGAATGACTAGTGTCCTGAGTTAGAAGTTCGCGACGTAAGTCTACGGCTTGCCGCGCAGCCGGGCAGACCACAAAAGACGATGGTCTGCCCCACGGTTGGGCATTCGACTGATTCAACGAATTTGCAACTCACTCCCTAACGGTCGTGCCTCGGAAGTCGTTGCTGAGCCGCGCGCCAATTTTTGCAAGTGGGTACTAGGATGGAAGCATGTGGCAGAAGTCTCTCCAGCGCGCGAGAGCCGGCGAAAACGCCTACTCCGTATAGCGGCGAGCAGCAGGAACGGCTGCTCCGCAGCCGGGCAGACCGCAAAAAACGATGGTCTGCCTTACGGCAGGCCAAGGCGGGCAGTAGTACAACGAGGATGGGAGCATGAGACGATCAGCGGCAAAAATCGTTGGCGAATACGGCCCCTTTCCGGGGACCGAGAGAGTGCATGGCGTCACTTATGACGGCCGGCACGTCTGGTTTGCGTCAGGAGACAAGCTGAACGCCTTCGATCCGTCGAGCGGCCAGACGCTCCGCTCGATCGACGTCCCGGCGCACGCTGGAACGGCTTTCGATGGCCAGCACTTGTTTCAGATCGCCGAGGATCGTATCCGGAAGATCGATCCGGAAACCGGCCGGGTGCTGGCTACGATCCCGTCGCCCGGCGGCGGTGGCGACTCAGGGCTTGCCTGGTCCGAAGGCGCGCTATGGGTGGGCCAATATCGGGACCGCAAGATCCATCAGATCGATCCCGAGACCGGGGCGATTCTTCGCACCATCGAGTGCAGCCGCTTCGTCACCGGAGTCACGTGGGTCGATGGAGAGCTTTGGCATGGCACTTGGGAAGGTGACGAAAGCGATCTGAGGCGAATCGATCCTCAGACGGGTGAGGTCCTGGAGCGGCTCGATATGCCGCCCGGTGTCGGCGTGTCGGGCTTGGAATGCGACGGCCGCGATCAATTCTATTGCGGCGGAGGACCTAGCGGGAAGGTGAGGGCCGTCCGACGGCCCAGGTGAACGCGCCACTCCGGGGAGGATCGAGACGAGTCTCGATTCAGCAGACACAAGTGTCTGCGCCACGACGCCGCAAAAGTTATGGTTGCGCGGTGCCTACTGGGCCGCCACGTTGACGAGAGCCTGAATCGGCGCAACCACTGCGATCCGCACTTCGGACACGGGCCTGGCTGCTGCCGTCAGGCGTGCTTTGAACGCTGCCGCCGATTTGGCGTCCAGAGGTTTCCCGGCCTGGATCGCGTCCAGGGCTTCAAGACCGATCTTGGCTACGTCCGATAACGTCTGCGAGGCGGGCTCCGCACCTTCCAGGAGGGCGGATTGCGCGATCACGGGCTTCAGCTTGGCGTCGTTGTCGCGCCAGAGGATCAGCCAAGATCGAAGCTGCGCCGCGGCTCCCGGGTCTTTCACGCGTTCGACCAGAGCCGCGAAATGACGGGCCCTATCGCTCTCCGGCAGCACGGTATCGGGCAGGCGGTTCAGCGGTTCATCCGTCGAGTACTTATGCGCCCTGGCACGCACGCTGAGCGATCCGGCCTCCGCGGCATCGGCGAGGATCTTCACCGGTTCCACGGGACCGTTACCGGCCAGGCGCTCGCACATCAACTGATAATTGCTCCGGTGCAAGAGCCCCGCGTATTCCAGTTCCCGGCTGACGCGTTCCATGCGCTGGTACATGCTGGCCGGGTCGGTGACCGAAGCGGGCGACCACAGGCGCTCGGCAATCACGGCGTTGCGCGGCCAGATGCGGCCATCGATATTCTCCGGCGAGACGTATTCGCCCCACATGCAGGACTCGCCTCCGAGCACCAGTTTCTTCTTCTCCGCGGGCAGACCGTCGCACTCTTTGGATAGCGGATCGATGGCGTAGTGCGTCGCAGCCTTTTCCATATGATCCAGATAGTAACCGCTCGACAGAATGCCGGTGAAGCCCTGCTGCGCCGCCTCAGCCAGAGACTTCTGGCCGCGCCAGGATTGGATCATGATGCTCTTGGGCAGGTCGGGATTGAGAATCTCGTCCCAGCCTTCCATCTGCTTCCCGTGCTTCTTCAGGATGGCGAGGAGCCGTTCGTTGAAATAGCGGTGGATGGCGACGTTGCCCTCTTTTCCTCCGGGCATCTGGTGAGCCTTTTCGAATGCCTGGATTTTCTCGCTGGCGCTCCACTGTTTTCCGTTGACCTCGTCGCCGCCGATGTGGAAATATTCGTCCGGAAACAGGCCCGCCATCTCGCCGATGAACTGATCGAGAAATCCGTAGACGGTTTCGTTGGACGGGTCCATGGCCGGGTCGAAGATGCCGAAAGCCCGTCCGATCTTAAGATCTTCGGGATCGGTAGCCAGCTTGGGATAGGCTACCAGCCAACTCGAAGTGTGTCCCGGAACATCGAATTCGGGCACAACGCGGATGCCGCGTTCGCGCGCATACGCGAGAGTTTCGCGGATCTGTTCCTGGGTGTAAAACTTTCCGTCGGAGCCGGCGAGTTGCAGGTTGGGCAAGACGCGGCTTTCGACGCGGAATCCCTGGTCGTCGGAGAGATGCCAGTGCAGCACATTCATTTTCACGACGGCCATTCCGTCGAGTTGACGGCGGACGGTTTCGAGGGGCATGAAGTGGCGGGAGACATCGATCAGCATGCCGCGCCAGGCGAAGCGCGGATGGTCGTCGATGGTCACAGCGGGGATCGCGAAGCCGCTGGAGGTGACGTCGACCAATTGCAGCAGTGTTTCCAGGCCGTGCAAGACACCGAGCGGATTGGGAGCTGTGAGGGTAGCCCGATCGGAGGTGACGGTCAGGGCGTACGACTCGTCTTCGGTAACGCTTTGCACGGGTTTGGAGGCGCGCCCGCAGTGGATCATGAGGGTGGCACCCGCAGGGGTAGCGGCGCGGGCAGTGCCGATGATCAACCCGGTCTTGCGTTCGAGACGGTGGACCATGCGGCTGACGGCGTCGTCGAGGCGGGTTTCGCGATAGCCCTCAAACGCCACGCTAAACGTCTGCGTGACCGCTAAGGATCCCGCTCCTGGCTGCATCGAGGAGGGGACCGGCATCTGCGCGGCCAGCGGGGAGAGCAGCACGAGCGCTGCGCTAAGTGTACGGAAAGTGCTGGAAATCAAGGTAACCGTATTGTATCGCTGCTACGCAGTCCGCAGACCACAAAAACCGATGGTCTGCGCCACGGAGTCCAGGTTGGCGGCACGGCTGCCCCACGATTCGGCGAGTTCTCTTTAGCCTGTTCAGTGAGCTTGCGTGGCGAGGGCTTGCTTCAGATTGGGTCCTTGGACGGGATCGAACGCGGCATTCAGCTCTTGTGACCGCTTCAGACGCGTGACCGCTTCATCGGACTTTCCTAGCGCTGCCGCAATCAGGCCGGCGTGGTAATAGAAGGCTGGTTCAGGGGTGTGGAGGGCGAGCGCTTTCTCCGCTGCGACTTCCGCTTCGACGTAGCGTTTCTGCTTATAGCGAACCCACGCGACGGCGTCCTGGGTGTAGACGTCGGGCCGGACTTTGAGCTCATTATCGGCCAGTTCCGCGGCACGATCGAGATTGCGGTCGTGATCGGCGAAGATGAGCGCGACGTTCCGGTTGGTGCGCTCACCCGAGGCCCGGTTCATCCGGTCGATGGCGTCGAGCAGATCGCGTTGCTTACGGCTCTCGACGGAGTTTCCTGCGAGTCCGTAGAGATCCTCGAGAGCGGCGGCGAACTCGGGCATGGGGACCGTCGCCTGGGCGTGGCGGAAATCTTCGATGGCCTCGTTCCATCGCTGCTGCGCGCCGCGGACGCGGCCCATGCCCGCGTAGGCCGGATAGTAGCCGGGATACAGGGCTAGCGCCCTGGAGTAGGCCTCCTCCGCCTCCGCGAGATGCCCGGTTTTGAAATAGATGTTGCCGAGATCGTTCCAGCACCAGGCGACATTCTCGGCGGCCGGGCTGTCCGCGGCAATGGCGTTTTTCATCAGGGCGATGGATTCGTCGAGATGGCCGTTGACGAACTGGTACCAAGCGACGCGGTTGTAACTGGCGAGATCGGGACGGAGCGCGAGCATCTTCCGGTAAGCCTCCTGCGCGGCGTCGTAGCGGCCGAGTTCCATTGAAGCATCGCCGAGGCTGCCCCAGTTGGACGGGTCGTCGGGGGCATAGCGGGTCATCTCCCGGGAGTATTCGGCCACACGCGCGAACTCGTGGCGTTCCATGTCGATTTCGCTGCGCAGGCGTAGAGCTTCGTAATTGCCGGGGTCTCGCACCAACACGGATTCCACGATGGAGGAAGCGCGCTCCAGATAGCTGAAGTCGACGGTCTCGCGCATTTTCTGGATATAGGCGCGGGCGAGCAGACACTCGAGGTGCGCGGATCCGGGTTGGGCTGCGACCGCTTTGCTGTATGCGGCGATGCGTTCATCGGTCTTCATCCTGGCCGACGCGGCTAGCGGCTCGGCCACCCGCGACTGGGCGCAGAGTGCGGAAGAGGTGAAGATCAGGAGCAGGAAGAGCCGGGCAGACCACAAAAAGCGATGGTCTGCCCCACGGAGTCGAGCCATACTATGTGGTTACGAGCGACGCGCGCAATTCGGATGAGGCGGCGAAGCGTTCGGCGAATCCGGCCATCCGCTCCAGAGCCGGCTCCAGGATGGATCGTTCGGCGGCGTAGCAGATCCGCACCGAGCCCTCGCCACCCGCGCCAAAGGCCACGCCCGGAGCGATGCCGACGTGCGTCTCTTCGAGGAGGCGCCGGCAAAAGGCGAACGAATCGGTGAGGCCGTCGATCCTGGGAAAGAGATAGAACGCACCTTCGGGCTGAGGGACGGTAAAACCCGGCATGGCGCGAAGGGCCGCGAGACAGAAATCGCGATTGGCGCGCAGCCGGTTAAGCATCTCGAGGAGTTCTGCTTCGCCGTCGGCGAGAGCCGTCTCCGCGGCTTTCTGGGCAAAGCTCGCCGCGTGGGAGACGATGAATTCGTTTAGTTCGGCCGCTTTCGACGCGACGTCGCTGCGCGCCACCAGCCAGCCCACGCGCCATCCGGTCATGCAGTAGCTCTTGGAAAACGAATGGACCACCATCACGGCATCGTCGCGCGTGGCTTTGCGCAGGATGGAGGCCACGGGGTGTCCGAGACCTTCGGGAGACTCGTAATAGAGGCGATCGTACACCTCATCGGCGAGCAGCCACAGACCGTTGCGGCGGGCAAAGTCCAGGAGACGATCCTGGTCGAGTTCGGTTGCGACCCAGCCTAGCGGGTTGGAGGGTGAGGTGTAGATGAGGAGACGAGTCCGGGAGGTAACGGCGCGCCGCATGGCGTCAAAGTCGATTTCGTAGCGGTCGTCGATCAGAGGCTGGGCGATATGGACCGGCGTTGCGTTGGCCATCTGGACGATTGCCGAACTATTGGGCCAGGCGGGCGTCAGGATGATCACCTCGTCGCCGGGATCGAGGACGGTCCGGATGGTAACGTTGAGCGCCTGCACGCCGGAGGCGGTGATGACGATTTCCCGCTGAGGGTCGAGCGCGACCTGCTGGAAGCGCTGGTATTGATCCGCTATGGCCTGTCGGAGGGACGGCAGACCGGCATTCGAAGTGTAGTAAGTGAAGCCGTCGGCGAGGGCTTGGGCAGCCGCGCGTTTGATGAAGTCCGGCGTCGGCAGATTGGATTCTCCGAAGTAGAGGCGCAGGACTCCATCCATCCGCATGGCGATATTCGCAAGTTCGCGGATGCGGGAGTAGGGCACGCGGAGGGCGGAGTCGGAGACGGCAGGCATTTTCTTATTATGCTCAAAAACCGCGAATCGCAGGGATGAACCCAGTACCAGCGGGTGTGCGACCTCAAAGTGAACGATTGTTGAGTTCTCTTTTTTTGTGTGCTAAATCCGAACGTAGTGATACGTTAGGATAGGAGGTGCACCTTGCCGGATACGCTTATCGATCTTGAACAACGTCGCAGCGGCATTTTGTCCCAGATTTTGCAGTTAGGTGATTTTCGCAGTGGCTCCATCACACCCATCAGTGGACGTTGCGGTAAACCAAACTGCCATTGCCATCAACCAGGGCAGCCTGGCCATGGTCCTAATATCCGTTTGACTCGAAAGGTAAATGGGAAAACTGTCAGCGAAAGTTTCTCTTCTGGGGCTGAACTATCCAAAGTCAAGCGGGAGGTGGAAGCTTTTCATCGCTTTCGCCAACTCTGTTTGGAACTGCTGCAAGTGAATGAGAAGATCTGTCGGGCGCGCCCGGTCGACGACACGATTTCGTCAGAGGAAAAAAAACGGCGGAAGCGATCCAGCAAGAGGTCGCGCGGGAGGTAGAACAATTCTTGCACGCAGTCTTCAACGGCCGAAGTAAGTGCGGGTATCTGGATCTGGAAGCCATCGAAATGGCGGCCCGCTCGGTTGTGCATCAGGCCGCAGCAGCAGCCCTCAGCCGACTCCTGCAGTTTCCGGTTCCGGCGGCCGGTCAGCGCACTGTGGCTTGTCCTTGTGGCAAGCAAGCCCGTTACTGCGAGTTGCGCTCCAAATCGATTCTCACCGCCGTGGGTCAGGTGGAGATATCACGCCCCTATTACCTGTGCCCCGACTGTCACGGTGGCCAGTTTCCGGCCGATGCCCAATTTGGATGTGGAGAATACGGAGTTCTCACCTGGGGTCCGCCGTATGCAGGCGATAGTCGGTCAGGACGCGCCGTTTGATCACGGTCGTGAACAAATGAAATTGCTCGCTGGCTTGGAGGTGACGACCAAGTCGGTGGAGCGAGCAGCGGAGGTGATCGGGGACGACATTGCCCAACGCGCGCAACGGGAGATCCAGCGAGCCGTCCAGTTAGATCTGCCTGTCATCGTTGGTGAGCCGATTCCCATTCTGTATGTGCAGATGGATGGGACCGGAGTGCCGGTGGTGAGAAAAGAGACGCTGGGCCGGCAAGGCAAGACTGAGGGCCAACCGGCGCATACGCGCGAAGCCAAGTTGGGCTGTGTGTTCACCCAGACCTCGTGGGATAAGGAGGGTTATCCCATCCGGGACCCGCATTCAACCACTTATACGGGAGCTATTGAAACGGCGGATGAGTTTGGCAAGCGCCTTTATCTGGAGGCCTGGAATCGCGGCTGGAATCGCGCGGAAAAGAAGGTTGTGATAGCCGATGGCGCTGAATGGTGCTGGAATCAGGCCGATCTCCATTTCCCCGGAGCGATACAGATTGTCGATCTTTATCATGCCCGTCAACATCTGTGGGAGTTGGCTCGGCGCTTGCACCCCAACGACGAGGCCAGCCAGAAAGCTTGGATGAAGACTCACCAGAAACGCCTGCTCGATAAAGGCAAAATCGAAAAACTGGTGGCGGCGCTTCGCTCCATCGATTCCAACAATCCCGAGGTCACAGAGAAACTACGCATCGAAGCGGAATACTTTGAGCGCAACGCGGAACGAATGCGATACCCCAAGTTTCGTCGGCAACATCTTTTTGTTGGTTCCGGCGTCATCGAAGCCGGCTGCAAGTCGGTAATCGGCTCCCGCCTGAAGCGGTCCGGAATGTTCTGGACGGTCCGCGGTGCCAACGCCATCCTCGCCTTGCGTTGTTGTCATCTCAACGGGCGCTTCGAGGACTACTGGGAAGGTCGCCGGGCCGCTTGACTTCCACTTTCATGTCGCTCACCCAGTACCAGCTTGCAGAAATTGGCGTACAGTACCGCTTGCTTACGCGCGCGGCTCAGCAATGACTTCCGAGGCGCGACCGTTATTGAGTGGTTGCGCGAACTTTCGCAACTTGTACGAGCACGAACGTTGGACGCAACCAAAGCATTTCCACAGCGGGACGGCTATCTCCGTGCCCTCCGCGGTGCTCCGCACCTCCGCGTTAAAACACAGCGCCGCGCCGGCGGACCGCCCTTCGTTAACCGCGGTTCCTGCCCGGGCAGCATTCAAATAGAACGCGGAGACGCGGAGGTCCGCGGAGGGCAGAGAGCTTGAGGTGGCTCCCGCCCGCAATAGGCTTTCTAACCCGCGGAAATGAAAAGTTTTCTGGAAAATCATCGCAGCGCGCGAAGGTTCTCCACATTAGCAGTGCAGATGAACGCGGATAAAACGTGCGTCTGGGGGTGAATCCTGGTGCGCGAGTATCTGCCGAACCGCCGGGTTATTTTCCGAGGTATTCGTTCACTACGTCTTTCAGGAGTTCGAGCGGCAGCGTTCCTTCGCGCAAGACTGCATCGTGGAACTCGCGGATGTCGAACTTCGCTCCGAGCTTTTCCTCTGCCTTGGTGCGCAATTCGCGGATCGTGAGCTGCCCCATCTTGTATGAGAGCGCCTGCGCCGGCCATGAAATGTAGCGGTCGATTTCGGCGAGCGACTCCTCCGGAGCGTGCTGCCTGAAATACTCCACTGCCTGTTCACGCGTCCAGCCGTACTCATGAATCCCGGTGTCCACCACCAGGCGCACGGCGCGGAACCGCTCGCTCGATAGCTGTCCATACCGGCTGGTGGGATCCCGATAGAGTCCCAGTTGCGAGCCCAGCGATTCGGCATACAGTGCCCAACCCTCGGCGAAGGCGCTATTCCCATAGAACTTGCGGATGTCGGGAAGGTTCTGCTGGGCGTGCGCGAGCGTGATCTGGAAAACGTGGCCGGGGACCGCTTCATGCAGCACCAGCGACTCCTTGTCGTACTTCACCTGCTTCTCGGGCTCATAGGTATTCAGGTTGAACCAGCCCGGAACCGTGAAGTCCGGCGAGGGCGCCTGGGCATTGGTCGCCGTGCCGGCTTCGCGATCGGCTGGAATCGGACGCACGCCGTAGAGCAACACCGGAATTTGACGGAATTGATTGGGCAGTTCCGGCTCGATGATCTTGGCGATGTTCCGGCAGTACGCCAGCATCTCCTCTTTGCTGTGAAAATGCTGCTCCGGCGCGTTCCTGATCTGGTCCTGAAACTCCGCGAGAGTGCCTTTGAATCCGGTCTGCTTCACCACCGAGAGCATCTCGCCCTCGATGCGCTTCACTTCCCGCTCGCCAAGCTGATGAATCTGCTCGGGTGTGCGGTCGGTGGTAGTAAGGCGGCGCACCAGGATGGCGTAGGCTTGCTTGCCGTTCGGAATCGAGCTCAAGCTGTCGGCGGGCCGGACATTCCGCGCATACGTGGTGGTCATGAACTGATGCAGCTTACGCCACGACGGCAGGAACTGCTGATCATAGGCTTGTTTGGCTGCGGCGCGCAGTCTTTGCTGTTCGGCCGGCGGAATGTTGGCGGGGATCCTGCGGAAGCCGTCGAGCAGGGCGGTGTGGTCGGAATCCTGCGCTAATTGTGCGGCAATCTGTCCTGACACAGCGTCGGCGACGACTTGCGACTGCGTCATTTTACGCGCTATCGCTTCATTCATGAGCGCGATGCTCTGGTCGACGTAGGCCGGGATGGCGCGCAGCCGTGCGAGGATGTTTTCGTAATCGTGGACCGTGCGCGCCGGCATGCGATCGATGGTGAGGTAGATCCGGTTGTGGAAGCCGAAGAGCTGGCCGACCCGAATCAGGTAGTCCTCCAAGTCCCAGGCATCGAGGCGCGACTGGAAGTCGTATTTTACGAGGCGCACCGTCAAGTCCGTGGCCGGAAAGCGGTTCAGCATTTCGAGGCGTGATTGGAAGAACTGGCGGCGCTGCTCGCGGGCTGCTGTCGACCAGTCCGTCCAGCGATCATCGTAATCGTGGCGGCCGATGGATGTCGCCTGCTCCGGATTCGCGCGGAGCATCTCTTCAAACGTTTGCTTAAAGAATTCGTTGGCAGACTGGGAGGACGCGGGCTGCACGGCAAGCAGCAGGAATGGTAAATAGCGGCGGAGCATGTCTCACTAGATTAACGCCCTCTCTATCGGGCAAATGTCTTCAGGCGTGGAGGCTGCGCGTCGGGTTCGACAATCCAGACATGGCGATCGGGATAGTAATCGATCAGTTTCCGGTTCTCCTGCTCTCCGAGGTCGAGCGCCCAGACCACCCGGGCCGCATCGATCTCGGCGGCGTTGTGGATCCATTCGTGAAACTTATGTTGGGGTGCATAGTGCACGAAGACCAGTTGCTTGCCAGGCGCCCGGGCGAGTTCGTCGTTAATGGCGATGCGTCCTTCTGGATCGCCATGGTTGACGAAGTCCCATTCGTCGTACGCCAGCGCGGGGAACAGTTCCTCCTGGCCGCTGAGCCGGATGCCATACCAACAGAGAAATAGCGCTGTACAGAGAAGGAATAGCAGACGGCTCACTCCGTATAGCGGCGAGCCACAAAAGCGGCTGCTCCGCAGCCGGGCGGACCACAAAAAACGATGGTCTGCCCTACGGCAGGCCAAGAGTCCCACGACGCTCATCAGGACGAACAGCGAGGCGGTCGCGCCGACGTAATGCGGGTAGAAATATGGGTAGAAATTGGACGCGAGAACGAAGATCGCTATTGCCGCCAGCACCCACGCGTAACGCCATTCGCGGAGAGTGACAAGAAAGGCGAGCAACGCGAGATACAACGGCGGCAACGCGAAGAAGCGGTAATAGCGAATTCCATAAAGGAGACGCTCGAAGTAAGTTCGCAGGGTCTCCGGCTGGTCACCGTGGATCGCCGATTCCGCCCGGTAATTCAAATCCTGCTCCGGTGTGAGTTGCCGGTGCGGGACTGGATTCGGCTGTATCACGAATGTGGCGGGGATCCCATACTCGTAGCGGCTCAGTTCGTAGGGTAGTGTCGTCCAGTTCCCGGTGACGGCCCGGTTCTCAAAGAGGAGCAGGATCACAGCCGGCAGGAGCATCAGCATCGCGGCGGCGGCCGGACGGACCAGTGTCCGCCAGTTTCGCCAGGGGAGCAGAGGCAGAAAAAGCGCCGCGGACGCGGTGAGCATCAGGGATTCGAAGGGCCTGGTGATCAGATGCAGAGCCAGACCTGCGCCGGCTGCCGCTCCCATCAGCACGGAATTTCGTGGGTCAGGTTCGTTGCGCAATCGGGGGAGGGCTCCGAATACGAGGCAGCCCGCGATCGCAGGTAGGGCGCTGGTCCAATAAGTATTCATCCACTGGTTGAGCGGACCGAATTCAAATACTGCCAGCAGTCCGCCGGCGAATGCCCAGGGAGGATCAACCCAGCCGCGGAGCATCCAATAACACAGGGCGCAGAAGGCTCCTCCGCCCAACAGGACTCCGGCCCAGGGCGTTCCGAAGAGCAGATTGCCGAGCGCCAGCAGCATTCCTTGTCCGGGTGGATACATCGAGCTGTAGTGCGGCTGCTGAAGGATGAAGATCGCTTCGAAAAACTGGTGCAGCGGGTGGGACGGATTTGCCAGGCGGAAATGGGCGAGGGTGTCGGCGACCAGCAGATGACTGAAGTCGTCGGAGCCGGCGGGCGTCGGGACGGGAAAGTGCGGGAGGAGCGCCAGCCGGAGTGCGATGGGGAGAATAAAGAGCACCAGCATCGACCAGCCTGTCTGAGATGCGAGCCTTCGAAGATAGGGCGTTACGACCGGGCGCGCCATGTACAGAATCACCAGGCACGCCGCCAACGCCAGTTCGGCGTAATCCGCAGCGCCGAACCCGAGCGGATTGTGCATGGGAAGAAACGAATGGAAGATTGGCATCATTCCAAACGTTCAGTATCGTACAGCGTGCGAGTGCTCCGGAGGGCGAGACCCTGCTACGTGTGACATACGTAACTCATATGTTGACTTCCGAGGATTTGTATGAAATAATCCTTTGCCATCAAGCATTATCTGTGGGGTTAAAAGTGAAACGACTATTTCTTGCGTTAATGCTGCCGGCTCTGTTGCCGGCGCAAAACATTTCATGCTCGCTGGCCGGAACGGTGCAGGACTCAGCGGGCGCGGTGATTCCAGGCGCGAAGGTCACGTTGACCGGCCAGGAAAACGGCTTCGTTCGAACCGTCACCACGAATCACGAAGGATTCTTCTCCTACCCGGATCTTACGCCGGCAACCTTCACGATTGCGATCGAAGCGCCCGGCTTCAAGATTTATAAAGAGACGGGAATCCTGATCAATGCCGATGAGCAACGGATGATGGGACAGATCAAGTTGCAAGTCGGCCAGGTATCGGAGTCGGTGACGATCACGGCCGACGCAGTCACGGTCAATACAGCGAACGGCGAAAGGGCCGGCACTTTGAGCGGCGAGCAACTGGACGAGATCGCGCTGCGAGGCCGCGACATCTTCGATGCCATCAGCCTGATGCCAGGAGTAGTCGACACCAGTGACGGGCGCGATTCACCCTCCCCGACCAGCATCAGCAACATTTACATCATGGGTGGCCGCAACGATTCCAAGAACATGACGATCGACGGCGTAACGAACCTCGACACCGGTTCGAATACCACCGTGCATAGCATGCCGTCGATGGATTCGGTGGCCGAAGTCAAAGTACTGATGTCGGCCTATTCGGCGGAGAACGGACGGAACCCGTCCTCGATCAATGTGATCACCAAAGGCGGCAGCACGCAGTTGCACGGACAGGTGGCTTACTATTTCCGTAACGAAGACCTGAATGCGAATAACTACTTCTCCAACGAGGCGGGCCGGCCGCGGCAGGAGTACCGGTATAACATCGGCAGTTACATGATTGGCGGTCCGGTGGTCCTGCCGAAAATTTATCGAGGCCACAGGAATCTCTTCTTCTTCTTCAACCAGGAATTCCAGAATCAGGTGGTATCTTACTCGGTCAACGAAAAGACCGTGCCCACCGCACTGGAGCGAACGGGCAATTTCTCGAAATCTTACAATACGAACGGCAGCCCGATCACTGTCGAGGACCCCCAGAACGGAAAGAAGGCGTTTCCCGGGAACATCGTGCCGGCTTCGCGCATCGACCCGACCGGCCAGAACATCCTCAATATGTTCCCGTTGCCCAATTTCGTGGATCCGAATCATGCGACGGTGTACAACTGGAACTACTACGTAGCAGCCTCCGAACCTTACAACCGCCGCACGGAGACGGCCCGAGTCGATTACAATCCCAAGCAAAACTGGCAGGTCTATCTGAGCCTCAGTAATAATGCCGACCACCAGAACGTGCCTTATAATTCCGGCAGCGCCGGATGGGTAGCCGGAAATGCGAACTTCGTCATGAGCCCGATTGCCTTTTCCCAACCCGGTCGCCTCGCCACGCTGCACTCCACCAACACGATTTCTCCGACCCTGTTTAACGAAGCTTCGTTTGCCGTCAGCCAAAACACGCTGAACTACGGGCCGGAGTTTCCGAACCTGGTCAACCGCACGGACCTGGGCATCAATATCCCGGCGCGCGACCCCGCGTTGAATCCGCTGAATATAATTCCGCAAATGAGTTTCAGCAGCGTCCAGAACTACGCTAATCCATCGCTCGCCAACACCAATCCGTACTTCAACCAAAACACCATTTGGAGCGGCACCGACAACATCAGCAAGGTTAAGGGAACCCACGTTTACAAGATGGGGATCTATTACGAACACACCAAGAAGGTCCAGAGCGCCGGGGTTGCCAATCAGGGCACGCTCAGCTTCAATACCGACACGAACAATCCCAACGACGCAAACAGCTCTTACGCCAATGCGTTGATGGGAAATTACGACAGTTATTCGGAACCGCTCCAGGAGCCGACGTCGCATTACTATTTCACCAACACGGAATGGTTCCTGCAGGACGATTGGAAAGTGAAGAGCAATCTGTCGATCAGCTGGGGCGTTCGCTTCTACCACGATCCGCCGCAGTATGACGCGAAACAGAACATCTCGTCCTTCTCGCCCGCCGCCTGGAACCCGGCTACGGCGCCGGTGCTGATCCGGCCGGCCGTCATCAATGGACAGAATGTCGGTATCGATCCCCTGACCCAAACAATTTATGGCCAGGGGCAGATTGGCGCGTTTGTTCCCGGAGTCGGCAATCCGGCCGACGGAATGTTGACCGGGGGAAAGAACGGCGTTCCGGCAGGCCTGTTCTCGACCGCCCCGATTGCGGTGGGTCCCCGATTCGGATGGGCCTGGGATCCGTTCAAAGACGGCAAGACGTCGATTCGCGGCGGCGGCGGGATCTACTACGACAGAATCGAGGGCAACCCCGTCATGAATCTGTCCGGCAATCCGCCGGCGGTTTACTCACCGACGACTTACTACGGCACACTCTCCGGCATCGCGGCATCAGCCGCCTCCTCGTTTCTCGCACCGACCGGTACGGCTTATTCGGTGTCTTCCGCTCCTCACCAGCAGCAGGTTTACAACTTCAACCTGAGCGCTGACCGGCGGATCGGATCGAATTTCTTCTCGGCGGGGTACACCGGATCGCTTGGCCGCCACCTGCTCGATCAACGCAATATCAATCCCATTGCGCCGGGCTCCCAGTTCCTGAATTTGAATCCGCAGAATAAGAATCCACAGAACAGCAGCGTGTTGTCGAACAGTTTCCTGGAGCCTTATTCGGCCTACGGCACCATCAATCTTCGCGAATTCGCAAGCAATTCGAACTACCATGCGTTGACGCTGCAGGCTCAGCACCGTCTCTCACACGGCATCAACGTGAGCGCTAATTACACCTACAGCAAGGCTCTCGATGTATCGGATTCGTACAGCAGCGGAGTGGATCCGTTTCTCAATATCCATTCGCGCAATTACGGCCCGGCGGGCTTCAATCGCGCCAACGTGTTTACCGGGACATTTTATTACAATCTCCCCAAGCCTGGCAGGATGACCGGGTTCCGGCCTTTGGGCTGGGTCGCGGACAATTGGGAGCTTTCCGGCGTTACGCGTATGCTGACCGGAGCGCCGCTCACTCCGGGGTACAGCCTGATCACCGGCATCACGTCCCCGACCGGCACGCCCACAGAAGGAGCCAGGATGGAGGTCATTAATCCTACAGCTCCGCTGGCGTCGCGCTTCGGTCCCGCGCCGGAACCGGCCGGCCAGGCGAGCGTTGCCAATGCGGGCCCATGGTTGTCCACCAGCACGGCGCCACAGTTTGGCAACCTGGGACAAAACACCATGACGGGTCCCGGAACCAACAACTGGGATCTGTCGCTGTATCGCACAATCATGATCAAGGAGCGGGCAAGACTCATGCTGCGCCTCGAAACCTACAATACTTTCAACCATACGCAGTTCAGTGCGATCAACTCGACCGCGCAGTTCAACACGCTGGCTCAGCAGGTGAATACGGCATTCCTGTTGCCGACGACTGCGCGCCCGGCCCGGTACGTCCAGATTGCCATGCGAGTGACCTTTTAAGGCCGCTCGCCTGGTGTCGTGTCAGCGAAAGCCGTCCAAAGAGGCGGCTAAGGCCGTTACGCAGCCGGGCAGACCACAAAAAGCGATGGTCCGCCCCCCGGCGGAAATGGCCAAATTGCGGAAGCCGTCTGAAAGGCGGCTGCAGTCAAGATTGGCTGCCCCACTTAGTGCGTCGTCCTTTTTGAGGGCGACGCATTTTTTGCCTTCACGGGTCCTTTATACGACAGGCCCGATCTCGCACAACTCTTACATCGACCCTCCTCATGCAGCCTGGACGAAAAGTTTCCCAGTCCGAAACCGGCCTGATCCCAGCCGGCCTCCCCGGCTGCTGGGGCTCCGCTTAACCGAATTCCATAAGCTTTTTGGAATCAGATATATGGAAAAGCGTAGCCGCTCCTCGCCGCAAGGAGGTCGGCACGGAACTCATGATGTTTTGATGAAATAAATCTATTCAACCCATTCAAAGAATGATCACGTTATAAGGGCGAAATTAATGGGGGCATTATGACATCCTCAGCAGGCCAACTCTAGACTCGAACAATATCTCTATGAGGTCTTGCATGAGAAACACACTATTCACCGTTTTCTTTTTGCTGCTCGCTGTCGTTTCCGGCATGCGGGCGCAAACACAGGCAGGAGTCATTGCCGGAACAGTGAGGGATGAATCGAAAAAGGCAGTACCCCACGCCGCAATCACCATCATGAACCTGGAAAGTCGTGCGATTAAGACGGCGATCTCCGGGCCTGATGGCTCTTATCTGGTCGGCAACCTCCGGCCGGGAAAATACATGATCGGAGCTGAAGCACCAGGCTTCAGCGCAACCGCGATCGCGCTCACTGTCCTTGCTGACAAGGCTGCAACTGCAGACCTGGCGCTCGCCCTGTCCCCTAACCTGGATACCCCGGTAGTGGAGGCCGCCACGACGGCTCCTGCGAAACCGGTCGAGCAGGCAAAACTTGCTGCACCAGCGACGGCGACTCCGGTGGCAGCCGCCACACCAGTAACCGCAAGTACTCCGACAGCGCCCCCGATTACACCAAAGACCTCCGCGGCAACCATTACGCCAGTCGCGGCAACTGCGGTTGCAACCACTGCGCCAGCCGCAGCTTCGGCTAGTTCAACCAGTGCCGCGTCCACCAATGCCAGCGCCAGTAGCCTCAGCACGATGACCCGCAGGGATTCCTTCTGGCGCGACTTGCTGGTGGGTAAGAAAAAGACCGACAACTCCGAGCCGGTCCTGACGGCTTCCATCGATACTCCGACAACTATACCCGACAAGCCCCGCACCGTACTAGCTCGGGCCGACTTCCCGGCAGGTCCCGACCAGGCTCCTCCGGCTACGGGTTCGCCCGCGGCTCCGCCGGCGCCGGCCGCTCCAGCTACGCCCCCGGTCGACCTGGCGACGCCATTCGCTTACGCTGATTTCACCTGGATGAACGCGGTTTCCCGCAACCACGACTCGGTTCTCGACGGAAAGTACTTTTCCGGTGAGTTCCGCGTGGATACCAACTACATGTACGACTACAATCATCCGATCGATCACACTCTCGACGGAACCACCGAAGGTACCCGCACTGGTGAAGTGGTGCTGCAGGAGTTGAATATCGGCGGCGACTTCCACTGGGATCACATGCAGGGCAGAATCCTGTTCCAAATGGGCAACGATGCGACCGCGGTGCCCCGCAACGACGCCAGCCCGAACGTCGGCCAATGGGATTTGGCGGACGCCTATCGCTACATCTCAGAAGGCTACGCCGGCTATCACATGGACGTGCAGCACGGGCTGAACATTCAGGCCGGCATCTTCATGTCGTATCATCGGACTGTTCAGTTACTACAGCTTCGATAACTGGGCTTATCAGCCGTCCTACGTATCGTCGAACACGCCGTGGTTCTTCAACGGCTTCCGCATCCAGTGGTTCCCGACCAACAAGCTGAAGATCGAGCCCTGGCTGATTAACGGCTGGCAGTCGTACGGTAAGTACAACGGCAAGCCCGGCATTGGTGGTCAGATTCTCTGGCGGCCGACGGGTAACCTGGACTTCGTCTGGAACACTTACGCACTGGGCCAGGACACGCGAAAACACGCATCGCACTCGCCTCCACGAAGACGACAGCATGGAATGGAAGGAATGGGAAAATCCCAACAAGCTCATGCACCGCATGGCCATGTCGCTCACCTTCGATATCGGGTGCGAGACCGGCAAAGGACTGCCCGTCAACCAGGTTCAGTACGGCAATTCTTCGGGCGGCCCGGTGAACTGCGCTCACACCGGCAAGGATGGTACGCCGGTGCAGAACTTTATCGGCGCGATGTTCTATCAGCGGTTCTGGTTCGACCACGACAAATTCGGCGCGACGGTCGGCGGCGGCTGGGCTTCGAACCCGGGCCGTTATCTGGTGCTGTTGCCGCCGATCAACGGCGCAACCGCCATTACGGGCACGCCTTACTTCACGGAGAATCCGGGCGACAAATTTGCCGCCTACGATTTCCAGACCACCTTCGACTGGATGCCTACTCAATTCGTCACCTGGCGTGTTGAGTTCACCCAGCGCGGCTCTAATGTCCCCTACTTCGCGGGGGCCGGCGGTATGACACCTCCGGGCGGCAACAACGGCAACCCGGGCGCTCTTATCGACGGCTGGGGTCCCGACCTTCGCAAACAGGAGCGGAGAATCATTTTCGCCCTGATGGTGCACCTGTAATACCCGTCAGCCGCGTCCCGCTGGGGAGCGGTTGACAAGACCTGGCAGAGCGTCCACAATGGCGCTTTGCCAGGCTTTTCCGTGCTAGAGGTATTTGAAGTTTATGACCCGAAACATCCCCCTAATTTTTCTTTCTACCACCTTGCTTTTGGCCGCGGATCCAGCCTGGATGACCAAAGGCATTGCCGATTGGACGCAACAGGACGCGTTGCAGGTCCTCACTGACTCACCGTGGGTCAAGAAGGCCTCGACTGGCGTGCTTGCCGGCCTCAGCCCGTCTCAACGCCGCGACGGCGGCGACATGAACGCGGAAGGCGGCGGGAGAGACGGCCTGGGCTTCGACCCGTCCCTGATGGGCAGTGCGGTCAGCCTGATGACGGGAATCAACGCTCCGGCCAAGAAAAAGCCTCCGACGATTCCCAAGATGGACGTCCGGTGGGAAAGCGCGCTCCCCGTCCGGTCAGCGGAAATCAAAGCCAACGAACCTGGCGCGCCCGAACTGGATGGCGAGGATTACGCTATTGCGGTTTACGACGTGCCACTGAAAGTGGCGCGGGCGGACATGAAGGGTCTGCCTCAGATGCTTAAGAGGACCGCCATGCTCAAGATCGAAGGCAAGAAAGATATAAAGCCCTCACGCGTTTCCGTGATCGAACTGGGAGACGAAAAGGCCAATGTGATTTACTTTTTTCCTCGTTCCGCGAAACTCTCACTGGCGGACACGCGCATCGAATTTGCCGCGCAGATCAGCAGAGTCGTGGTAGCGCAGTACTTCTATACGGCAGAAATGGTGTACCAGGGCAAGCTCGAACTCTGAGCCGACCGCCTGTGGCAGAAGTCGACGCAGGCCAAGTGCCAGGCCAATGGCCTACTCCGTATAGAGGCAAGCCGCAAAAACGGCTGCTCCGCAGCCGGGCAGACCACAAAAAACGATGGTCTGCCCTACGGCAAGCCAACGGCCTACTCCACAATTCTTCTCGACCCGCGAAGAATTTGACTATTAGCAGTACAAGGATTGCAAAGAGGGAACACGGAAACCAAATGTTGAAAATTCTATTTCGCGCCATGCTGATCTCCTTCCTGGTTATGACGATCGCCGGGTACGCCGCCGGCGGACCGGAGGCTACTGAACTCCAGATCCGGCCGGCAACTACTCCGCCGCTGGCTGCTACGTTTAAGATTGTGGAGGCCAACTATTGCTTCGCTCGTTTTCACGCTCTCGAGGTCGAGCGTTTGCCCGTACCTCCCCTGGTGCTACAGCTGAAAGTCCAGGTGTCGTATCACGATGCCGGCACTCGCCCCTTAATCGTGCCCCTCGAACACGACGTGACCGTGTACACGGCGCTGAAGCCGGGCTTGATGAAGATGGTCCCAAATGCGAGCCTTTCGGACCCGAAACTCAAGCCGATGGAGCATCTCCCACCTGACGTCAGTCCGCAGAGTCCGGTCAGCCCGGCCAACGACGTTTTCAGGATCATTCCGGCCAGTGGCGAGATGAACCTGGTGGAGGACATCACCTTGCCGATCTATAAGAAATCGATCCGGCAGTCAGTGGATTTGCGCGGGCGCCGGCTGTATGTGAGGTTGCAGCTGGATCATCAGCCTTTGTCCTCGCCGCTCGAAGCTGCCATGTCCGATCGCTGGACGAGCTTTGGCGAACCCTGGACGGGCAGGTTAAGGACCAATACCCTGCTGGTCGACGTTCCGGCCACTCCGGCTGCGAAAGAATGTGTCGATGTGAGGGAAGCGCATTACCCGCACCGTGGCCTCGACGAGTTGCAAGGCGCCCAAACCAAATAGCAAAGATTCCAGCATCAGTAACGCCTTACCGAACTTACTTGCAAAGGCCAAAAGAGGCTGCTGCGCAGCCGGCAGACCACGAAAAGCGATGATCCGCCCTACGGTTCCGGATATAAGCCGTCCGCTCATTCAATTCATATTCCAAACTCATGATGTACCGATGAAATTCTTCTATTGAATCCATCGAAATATTGATGGATACATGAGTGTCACTAACATGCGGTCATTATGACATCCTCAGCACGGCCCTCCTAGACTCGGAAAGTACCTGTAGATAAGTCCTTCCGACCCAATGAAACCACTTCAGCCAGGATTCTCCAGCTCCAGCCGGGCCTTACTCGCCTTTTGTCTGCTTGCAGGCTTCCCCATCGTGTTGGCAGCGCAGATCGCCGCCAGCGAGGAACAGTCCGGTGTTGACCCGACATTGCAGGCCCAGGTGGTGGGTCTCCAGGACGCGGCGTCTACAGCGGCTGCAGCTGCCAGCCCGGCGATTGCCCCTCCGATCACTCCTGCCAACGTAGTCCCGGCCAAACCTCGCGGATTTTTCAGCCGCCTGGCGAAGGCCTACGAAGACGACTGGAAAGGTGGACCTTCCACCGGCCCCGACCCGAAATACCGCGGCTATCCCGCGCCCATGTCGAATCCACCGTGGCCGTTTACGGTGTGGCCCTACGGCGGCAGCGTGGTGATTGGCCAGCCCTTCACCCAGGCGGGTCCGTTGATGACAGCCATTTGGGGCGGACCCGGCGGCGAAACGTGGAAGCGCTGGGGCATTCAGGTTTATGGATGGCTCAATGGAGGAGCCAATATCAGCACTTCACGCGGCGGCGGATACTCCAATTACCCGGCAGCCTATGCCGAACGCGGCAATTCGTTCCAGATGGATCAGGAGGTGATGTATATCGAGCGCCAGCCGGACACTGTACAAACCGACCACATCGACTGGGGCTTCCGGATCTCGCCGATGTACGGCCTTGACTATCGTTTTACCACTGGCAAAGGATACTTCAGCAATCAACTTCTCGGCAAGAACCAGGAGAATGGCTTCGACGTTCCCATGGCGTACTTCGATCTTTACGTTCCGCAAGTTGCCAACGGAATGAATATCCGTATCGGACGCTATATCTCACTGCCCGACATCGAGGCCCAACTGGCGCCGAACAACTATACTTATAGCCATTCGCTCACCTACACGTTCGATTGCTATACGCAGACCGGCATCAATGTATCGACACAGCTAAGCAAGAACTGGATCCTGCAGACCGGGGTATCGGCCGGCTGCGACGTTGCTCCGTGGGTGGTTAAGGATCGCAAGCTTACTTTTAATGCGTGCCTGATTTACACGTGGCGCGATGGCATGGATACCATCAACGCCTGTGACAACACGCTGAACGACGGGAACTACGCGTACAACAACCTCACGGCCTACTACTTCACCTGGTATCACAAATTTGGCAAGAATTCGACGTGGCATACCGATACGGAGTCCTGGTATCAGTACGAGAAGCACACGCCCAACCTGAATAATGCAATCGGGGCGACGCTAGTCGAGACCAACGCCGGCGGCGCCTATTGCAACAACGATTACGACGTCAATTGCTATGCTCCCGAGTGGGCCATCGTGAACTATGTGGAGAAGCAGCTCGGACCGCATAATTATCTCTCTATCCGTAACGAGTTCTTCGACGATATCATGGGCCAGCGGACGGGATTCAAGACCCGCTACAGCGAGCACCTGCTGGGATGGGGCCACGGGATCGGAACCACGGTTCTGATTCGTCCCGAACTAAGGTGGGAACATTCCTACGACGCTCGCGCCTACGACAATGGCACCAAACAAAGCCAGTTCATGCTCGCCAGCGACATCATTTTCTTCTTTTAGTACTGCTGGCGGTGCGCCGTCCGGAGGCTGCTCCGCAGCCGGCAGACCACAAAAAACGATGGTCTACCCTACACCAGGCCAAAGGCCTACTCCACAAAATTCGTCGCAGGCCGCGACGATTCTGACTATTAGTAGTAGTACAGAAATGCGGCTTCAATCGTATTTTTCGTAGATGATGCGTTTGCGGTCGACGCCGTTTTCCTTCAGTAGACCACGGACCTCGTTCACCATTTCTTTGAGCCCGCAGATGTAGACGTCCACATCGCGGCGGTCGCCGAGTGCTGCCAGAACGTGAGCCTGGACGCGGCCCGTCCGGCCGGCCCACTCCGGGCCCGGACGGGTAAGCGTGGGACGGAAGTCGAAGTTGGGGTATTGACGGGACAACGCTTCCCAATCGTCGCGGTAGAGCAAACCGTGCTCGTGACGAACGCCGAAGATCAACGTGAAGTGATGGCCCGGCTCGTGCGGCAGACGATCGAGCAGCATGGAACGGAACGGGGCGATGCCGGTACCGGTTGCCACCAGGATCGAGTCGCTCAGCGGGCGACGAAAGATAAAGGCTCCGAAGGGGCCCTGGCAGTCGACTTCGCCGCCTGGCGCGAGCGAAAACAAGTGTGGCGAGAAGCGGCCGCCTTCGACCTCATTCAGACACAGCGCGAACCGATTCCCCGAGGGCGGCGAGGCGATGGAGTACGCGCGCGTGATCTCGTCGTCCCCGACGCTCGCGGTCAGAGACATGAACTGGCCCGGAACAAAGCCGAAGCGCTCGACTTCCGGCAGATCGAATTCGAAATGGCGGACCGAGGGGGAGAGGTCACGCGTGCCGAGGAGGCGGGCCTTCAAAGTTGTCATTTCGAAATACTGCGTGCTCTTTCGGCGAGGATGGAGGCCAGACCGGGATGTCCATCGAGAGGCGGCGTCACATCCACTTGGATGTTCGGAGAAGCCGCGGCGATGCGGCTGACGAGGGCGGGAAGATCCCGTTGCAGGTGAATGCCGAGGGTGAGGAAATAGGGAACCACGATGATCCGGTCGATGCCGGCGCCGATAAGCGTTGCCGCAGCCTCCTCGAGGGTCGGATGCGAGAGTTCAAGGAAGGCGACTTCGTAGCGGCCGACAGCGGCCTGCCGCGCGGCCTCGGCGGCGACCGCGCGGACCGCTCCATTGGCGGACTCCACGCTGGAGCCGTGAGCAAAGAAGATGATGCCGGAGGGCATGACCGTCAGGAGATGATGAGCGACGAGGCAACGGGCCGCTCGGGCTCCTCGAGTTGCGCCATAGTGACGGAAAGGTGGTCCAGAAAAACACGACCTTTCCTTCGCTGGTTGTTGAGCACGTATTCCAGCTGTAGCAGGAACACGAAAATGGTCAGCAAATCGCTGTCGTGAAGCTTATGCAGCCCGCGTTCGGTTTCCAGTTCCCTAATCTCCGAAACGCGCTGCTGCACACCGTCGAAGATTGCCGCTGCTATGGGGTTCGACGGACGGGACTCATAGTAGAGGCCTGACCCAAGGGTCTTATACGTCCGGACGAGACCCTCGAGCGCCTCGCGGATATCGAAATCGATGGCGTTTCTGGCGAGCGAGGCCTGCAGGATGGCACCCTGCATCACGGTGAGGAGATGCGCGTTCTTTTTGAGAAAGCTCTCCGGGATCGGGAAATCGCGGTTGGGCATGTTGGCCGCGTCCACTTCCGGGTTTTTACGCTCGTGGGCGAGTCGAAGGTACTCGCAATCCAGCGGACAGTCGATGGTCTCCTCGCGCTGAGTACCGCAACAGATGGGGCAGATTTCGGCATGCACTCCCGGACAGCGGCGTTTTTCACGGCGGGTCTTGCAGATAGCGCAGGCCATGCTCTTAGTATAGAAGCAGGATGCGAAGCAACGTATACATCAAAGTAGTGGTCGAACACGGTCCGGACGAGAAGCCGGAGGACTTGGGAGCGGAACTCTGCCGGCAGCTGCAGAAGATTTATGCCGTGCGGCGGGCGGAGGTGTCCAGCGTATCGAACGAGCACGACCAGTGATGTTTCGAAATCTTTCCCGAAGAACCACCTAAAGGTGGTGACTTTCTGCTGACTTTGTTAGTGAATGGTTATATAGTGGAATCAGTCGAATGAGGGAACCACTCAAATGACGATGAAAATTACCATCCTAACTCTTGCGGCCCTTACCATGGGCGCGGTGGGACAGGCGGCCACTTACCATGTGACCTTGCTGAAGCCCACGGTTGTTGCCGGCCAGGAACTGAAGCCCGGCGATTATAAATTGGAGGTCAACAATAATACCGCGGTCATCAGCCACGGGAAGCAGTCGGTCGAGACCCAGGTGAAAACCGTGGAAGCCGACAAGAAGTACGGCTCCACAGTGATCAAGTATGAGATCGATGGCAATCAGTACAAGATGCAGGAGATCGTTATCGGCGGCAGCAAAACAAAGCTGGTGCTCCACGACGGTGGCACCGGAGCCGGAGCGTTCTAGGCCGGACCGCTAACCGCAGGGCAGGCCGCGGTCCAAAGTCTGAAACTTGCGCCGTTGTCGCCGCGAGCGAGTTTGGCCGCAGTTTCTGGAGAGCCGCTAGCCGCGGGGCAGGCCGCGGTCGAATGTGTCTGAAACTTGGGCCTTTGTCACCGCGAGCGAGTTTGGCCGCAGTTTCTGGAGAGCCGCTAGCCGCGGGGCAGGCCGCGGTCGAATGTGTCTGAAACTTGGGCCTTTGTCACCGCGAGCGAGTTTGGCCGCAGTTTCTGGAGAGCGTCAGAGGAGCGCCGCGCAAATCCTATCGATCACATCGTGGATTGCGGCCGACGGCGCTCCGAAGTTATTCACCAGAATAGAGAATCCGAGCATCGACCCATCGTCGCGCACAACGTATCCCGAGAGCGCGCTGACGTGGGTCAGACTGCCGGTTTTAGCATGAATCTCGTCGTGCAGGCGTAGCGCACGGAAGCGCCGGCGAAGAGAGCCGTCGACCCCGCCAACCGGCAGCAGCCCCAACCACTGGTCCCGCAGCGGACCGGCGGCCATGAACTGCAGGAGCGTGCCGATGGCGTGCGGCGTCACGAGGTTGTAGCGCGAAAGCCCCGAGCCATCGCTGAAGCGGTAGTCGTCCGCACTGATTCCGGCCTCTAGCAGAAATTGCGCCAAAGCCTCGAGGCCAGCCTCCCGGCTGCCCTTCCCGGTCAGCCTGAGAGGTACATCCTGCAGCAGAATTTCCGAGTGGAGGTTCTGGCTCACTTTGTCGACCACCCGCGCGGCCTCGACCAGCGGCAGCGACACGCGCTCAGTGATCAGATTCCCCGGCAGGGGCTCGAGCGGGGGCGCGCCGGGAAGTTGGTGACGCGCGATCGCCATGCCGTCGCAGAGGACGCCACGGGCAGCCAGCGCGTCTTTCAAGGCCTCGGCTGCAAATTGTGCAGGGTCCTCGACGGGGACCGAAATGGGTTCGATTTCGGTGCCCGGCGGAATCGTTCCCCAGATGCGGAACTCACGGCTTCCGGGCAGCCGCTGATAATGTATGGCCCGGTGGGGCCGGCTATCGGTCAGCAAGGCATTATCGACCCGGTACAACTCGAATGGCAATTGCCAGGACGTCTCCGCGAGGGCGCCATCCGCGAGCGCCGGCACGATCTGCAGCCTGGCCACGTTATCGTCGACGCAGATTGCGCTGACGGGTGCACCGTCGTCGTCGTAGGTGTCGGCGAGTCCCCAGCCCGGCGGATACGGTTCGTAGACAAAGGCTGCGTCGTCGCCGACAATGTTGCCCGGAATTCGCCGGATGCCAGCCGCCACGATCTGGTCGGCAAGCTGATTGATGGCGGCCAGGGGCGCGGGGTCGGGGAGGTTGGGTTCATAGGGGAGCGTCCTGCCGGACAGGTTGGGATCGCCCGCGCCGACCAGCACCAGGTCGCGTCCGCTGAGCAGCACCCGTGTGTGGAACCGGTACTCGGGACCCAGCCGCGAGAGCGCCAGAGCGGTAGTGAACAGCTTGGTATTGGAGGCAGGAACGAAGAAATGGTCCGCGTTCTGCGAGAAGAGGATCTTGTCCGCCTTGAGGTCGCGGATCTCGATGCCCCAAAAGGCGTTTTTGGCGGCGGGGGCCGAAAGGATCTCGTTGATCCGCTGTTCCAGGGATGCGGAATTGACGGGCGTCCTGGCTTTCTTATGGGGTTTCGGGGGGGCGGCGAGGATTCCAGCCGAAAGGAATACTGCGAGAGTGAGCCAGGCGGCTAACCTGGCACCTTTGAAAAACGGTTGCTGCGCAGCCGCGCAGACCACAAAAGACGATGGTCTGCGCCACGGGAAAATGGTCGGTCTGCTCTTCATCGTCTCAGCCTTGGGAAACCGCCAAGTCGCTGGCTGTCGCCGGCCGACAGACGACAAAAAGCGATCGTCTGTCGTACGGGACTATACAGGTACCGGTCATCGGCCCAGTCCTCATTAGCGTCCGGTCACCTTGCTTTCCAGCCAGATCATTAGCACGAGTCCGACGACCATAAGGGTCCCGATGAGCGGGAGCCACGCTACGATGCGGATGCCGTAGTCATCGGCAAACAGGCCCAGCGTACCCGGTGCGAGCATCCCGCCGGCCAGCGCCAGCGAGAAGATGCCGTTGAATAGTCCTGGATGATAGTAAGTGAACCGGCGTCCGATTTTTTCCGCGACGAGCGGATAGATGGCCGCGAATCCGAAACCGATCATCAGTACACTCACGGTCGCACCGAACAGGTTATTGGTGAAGAATAGCAGAATACAGCCGAAAGCCGCTCCCGACGCGCTGAGGAATAACAGGCGCCCGTGTCCCACGCGCCGCAGAATCGCGAAGAGAGCTACCCTTCCCACCAGCAGCGCGCTCCAATACAACGCCAGGATCAGGATCGACGTCTTAGGGCTGATGCCGAGTTGATCGATGAGAAATATGGGCAGCCAGCCGGCGATGGACCACTCATTTCCGAACTGGAAAAACAGCAGCAGGGCGAAGGCCACCGTGCCGAAGCTGCGGAAGTCGCGTACGGCGTCCTCCAGGGATGGCTGGCCCGCGGTATCGATGGCTGGTATATTCATCCGGTAGTAGACGAACGCGAAGATGCCCGGAACCACGGCCAGGAGCAGCAAGGCGCCCGTGACCGTGAGTGAATAAAACGTCAGGGCTACCATGAGCGCCGACACCAGGCAGCCGGCGCCGAACAGAATTCCTCCAATGCTGACTGCCCGGGCAACATCACGGGTGTAGGCGGCGCTGAGGGCGGCAAACAGCGCGGAGTTGATGAGGCCGGCGGAAAGTCCGACCAGGAGCAGCCCGAACATGCGCCAGACCGGGGAAGCTTCGAGGGGAATGAACGCCAGGAGGATAAGGGAAGCGGTCGCGAGACCGCATCCGGCCGCCATCTGGTTCGAAATGCTGGCACGCCGGATAAAGCCGGCAGCCGACTCGGTGGGGACGATGACGCCCAGCGCGAGGCAGATGAAGTATCCGCCGATGGTCCGGTAGTCCGCGGTAATGTGATACCCCCAACGAGGGAGCAAAGCTCCGAGCATGGCGAACAGGAATCCCGAGGTCAGGAACCCCGGCAGCACGCGCGCTCCCCGGAACGGAGTCTCAACGGCGGTCACCCAAGCATCATATACGTTTTCGAAGCAGCGTCATACGGATCAGGCAGTGCTCCGGTTACACAATTAATAGCGATCTTCTTTGAGGGGGGTACGACCTGTTGGTGAAAGGGAGATGAAATATTGAACATCACTCTTGACAAAAACCGCGGATGGCCTTAGCTTGTAAATATCACTGAAGAAGGAGGTGGTCCAGAACTAATGATAGACAGTAGTAGACCGTTACGAGGTGGCCGAAAGCTCGTTTGACCGCTCCTATGTCGCTGCTCCCCCATCAGTGAGGGAGCTTAAGTTCCTGTGGACCGGTTGCTTCGTCACGGTGAAGTTCCTGCCTCAGGTTATTTGTTAATTTAGGCTACCCAGCCCCCGTGCACTCTTGCCGAGCGCACGGGGGTTTGCATGTTTGCTACACTGGAAGTTTCCGAAAGGTTCCCTTTTCAAAATGAAAGCTGGTATTCACCCCGCTTATAACGAGCTCAACGTGATTTGCGCCTGTGGAAACGTGTTCAAGACCCGTTCCACTCACAAGGGCGATATCCGCGTGGAAATTTGCTCCAACTGTCACCCGTTCTTCACCGGCCGCCAGAAGTTGATCGACACCGCGGGCCGCGTGGACAAGTTCGAGAGGAAGTACAAGACGTCCCGCGCCGCCAAGGGCAAAGGTACGCCGGTCGCGTCGTAGGGCGCGTCTCTACTTGAGAGCTGCGTCCAGTTCCTGGAAGATTCGATCCAGCGCGATGCTCTGACCGTTTTCCAGGACGATGATCGAACCCGGCTTTAGGGCTTCGCTCTGGCGTTCCCAGATCCACGCTTCCCGCCCCTCGGGATCCAGGACAACAATCATCGGAATTCCCCAGGCGGAATAGAGTTTGCACTTCCGTACCACACGCTGAAAGGAATCTTCGGGTGAAAGGATTTCCACGACTACATCTACCGGCTTGGTGGGATAAGGCCGTTCAATGCTTCCCGTAGTCGCGATGACATCGGGCACCGGCTCAAAGTCGGAGTTGATTTTCAGCTTGACTTCGGATGCCGATTTGTAACCCGCGCCGTCGAGCGCGACCATGATGATGCCCTGAAGAAGCCCATGCATCCACGTGGCGCCGGCTTTCGGCATGGCCTCTCCAAACCAGTATTCGTGGTACGGTTTTGCATCGCCATATTGCCGTTCGAAATCGGCAAGACTCAATTTGTCAGCAGTCGCTGCCATAAAGAAAGTCTAGCGCTCTCACGCCAGCCCTCCAAATCAGCGACAATAGCCGTTAGATGTTTGCCTTCGTCCGACCTCCGGCGCCCTTTAACCGGTACATCCAGAACGTCCCGCTGAACTACATCCACCTGGCGGCATGGCTGCGGCAGGCGGGACGGGAGGTGCACATCCTCGACATGGTCATTGACGGAGTCACGGAGGACTACGTCGATCAATTCATTCGCGAGCACGGCATCCAAGTGGCCGGCATCGGTTGCATGACCTGCGAGTTTCCGGCCGCGGTGGAGGAAGCCAGGCGCCTAAAGGCCGCTCACCCGGGGATTCAGATTGTCTTCGGGGGCGCCCACCCCTCAGGGGATCCGGAAGAGTGCCTGCGCACGGGCGTGGTCGATTACGTGGTGGTAGGAGAAGGCGAGATCGCTCTCACCGCGCTGCTCGCCGACCTGGAAGCCGGCCGGCGCCCGGATGCCATCCCAGGCGTCTGGCTGCTCGATCATGGACAGGGCTGGGAAGGCGCTGTGCGTCCTGCCGCGGCATCGCCGGTTCCTGACGTCCACGATCTGCCGCGTCCCGCCTACGACCTCCTGGACCTCGAGAAATACTTCCGGCTGGACTCGCCCTGGCATTTTCCGAAGTCGCAGCGCGCGGTGCAGTTCATCACCAGCCGGGGCTGTCCCTATCAATGCTCCTACTGCCACGAGATTCACGGCAAGAAGTTCCGCGGGATGGAGCCGGATGTGGTCCTCGATCAAATGGAGTGGCTGGTGGGGAAGTTCGGAGTCCGCGAGTTCATGATCGTGGACGACATCTTCAACTTCGAACTGGAGCGCGCCAAGCAGATCTGCCGCGGCATCATCGATCGCAAGCTGAAGATCCACCTGCAGTTCCCCAACGGCGTGCGGGGCGATCGCTTCGACGAGGAACTGGTCGTGCTGATGAAGCAGGCCGGCACGCATTTCATGGCCATCGCGATCGAGACCGTTTCAGAAAAATTCCAGAAGCTGATCCGCAAAAATCTCAAGATTGACCGGGCTCTGCAGACGATCCATTGGGTCAACCGGCACAACATCGAAGTGAGCGGGTTCTTCATGATCGGCTTCCCTGGCGAGACGATGGAGGAGGTCCGGAAAACCGCCGATTTTGCGGTCCATGCGCCTCTCGACACGATCTTCGTTTCCATCGTCTCGCCGTTCAAAGGAACCAAGCTCCGCACAGACATGTTGAACGGGCGGTTCGGAGAAATGGATAGCGACGGCAAACAAGCGCTCGATCAACTGTTCCCCATTGTGCATAACCGCCAGTTGTCAGCCGAAGTTCTGTCCCGGATTCAGCGGGAGACGTATTGGCGCTTCTACACCAAACCTCGCTCGCTGGTGAATCTCGGCAAGAAGCTGACCAACGGACGGAATGTGAAGAAGATCGTGCGCGCTGTCAAACGGCGGATCACGGAGCGGGAAGCAGTCAGCGTGAATTGAGGGCAAGCCCAACCGGGAGCGGGAGTGTTGCCGACTGTGCAACAGCGGTTTGGCTCTTTGTTCATGCGTGTTTCATCGTCAACAAAGTTGCGCTTTCGTTCTGCGGGAGACGCCCCGTCTGGTACTTCCAACCCTCCGTTCCGCTATCTTCCCGGAAAGGGGTCGGTTAGTCCGCTATAATACCCTCCATATCCACCGGTTTTGGGTTGAACGGGATCGGGAAGGCCGCGCTACGCCGGTCCGGCCCCCTTAGACGCCGAAAGATCGGAGGGATGGATACACAGCTAGCAAGAAGTTAGCGGTAATTGAAAAGGAAGCAGCATGAGAGAAAAAGGCACAGTGAAGTGGTTTAATGCAGCCAAGGGATTTGGCTTCATCCAGCGCGAGAGCGGCGAAGATGTGTTCGTCCATTTCAGCGCTATCCAAACGAACGGCTATCGGACGCTTGATGAGGGCGCACGAGTAGAGTTCGAAGTGACGAAAGGACCCAAGGGGCTGCAGGCCGCGAATGTGACCGCGGCGGCTTAGACCGCCGCATGAGTCTCCGCCAACCGGGAGCCGCGTTGCGCATCCGGTTGGCGGATCGGAGAATATAAGAGTAAGGAGAGAAGTTGAGTAAAGAAGACAGCATTGAAGTAACCGGAACGGTACTTGAGAAATTTCCCAGTGGACTGTTCAGCGTCCAACTGGAGCACGAACGGGTGGTGCTGGCTCATCTGGCCGGCCGCCTCCGCCGCAACCGTATCCGGGTTCTGGCGGGGGACAAGGTCACTATGGAGTTGTCGCCGTACGACCTGACCAAGGGCCGTATTACGTTCCGTCACCGCTAAGCGTCTATCGCCGATCGTCCGCAATAAAGCCTGCTCACCCGCCAACCTGTTTTGAAGGGTCGACCTTTCGGGACGCAGCATGGCCGGAATTCATGTTTGAGTTCTTTGTCCCCCCAAAAGCAAACGCGCGAATACCAATGGGTCCCGCTGTCGGACGTGCTGCATGCGCAACACAGACTTGGGTCTTGCCGGGTGGGTTGCCGGTCCAGAGGAAACCGGCTGCGATGGAATTGCGGGACGGACGTTCACAACCCCTTTTCGGACGCCGGCCTGTTAGCCCGAATAACCCGCCAATCGTTTCGTATTGTAGTGTTTACGGATGTAAATCGTAGACAAAAAGGCCTCGCCGGCGCGGATGTTTGAACCGATTTGATTGTGCCGCCCGCTATAATGAAGCCAATATGACGGAGCGCAAACAATCCGGCGGGAGTCGCAACCGAAAGCAGGAGAAGGTAGCGGACGATCTGACCTCGATCCTTTCACGAAAGGTCGTTGGACAGCCGGCAGCCACCAAGACGATTGTTCCTTACGTACAGATGTTTCAGGCTGGTCTGTCGCCGGAGGGGCGGCCGGTCGGCGTATTTTTGTTGCTCGGGCCGACCGGAACCGGTAAGACCCGAACCGTGGAAGCACTCGCTGAAGTGTTGCACGGGAGCGCCAAAAACGTTCTCAAAATCGATTGTGGTGAATACCAGATGGAGCACGAGGTCGCCAAATTGATCGGCGCGCCTCCCGGCTACCTGGGGCATCGCGAAACCCAACCCGTGCTTTCGCAGCAAAGGCTGGCAGCCGTGACGAGCGACAAATGTGCGCTCTCCCTGGTGCTCTTCGATGAGATCGAAAAGGCGGCGCCTTCACTCACCCGCCTGCTGCTGGGAGTGCTCGACAAAGGGGTTCTCAGATTAGGCGATAATTCCACGGTTAATTTTGAAAAGAGCCTGGTTTTTTTAACTAGTAACCTGGGCGCGCGGGAGATGATGAAGGAAATCAATCCCGATTTCGGTTTTCAGGCCGGCGCCATCACGGAGCGGACAGACCTCACTCACAAACTGCAAAGCATCGCGCTGGTGGCGGTGCGCAAGAAATTCTCTCCCGAATTTGTGAACCGCATCGACTGCGTCATCACGTATCAGCCTCTGACTGCCGAGTCGCTCTCCGCGATTGTGGACCACCAGATTCTGGACCTGCAGAATCACGTCAATACGCGGCTGGGTAACCGCTGCTTCAACATTGAAGTTCCTTTCGAAACGCGGCAGTGGTTCATCAAGCACGGAACCAGTTCGGAATATGGCGCCCGAGAATTGAATCGCACGATTCATCGCAATCTGACGCAACCGCTGGCGACCATGGTGGCGACCAACCAGATCGACCCCGGCAGCCGCGTGCGTGTGGAACCTTCCTCCGACAAGGAGAGACTCGAGATCAAACTGGCCGACCGCGAGGAAGCCGAGGTACCATCGCATCCTACCGTGCTGCTGGTGGACGACAATCGGGATCTGCTCCATTTTCTCGAGCGGCTGATGGCCGAGGCGGGGTGGAAGCTTCTTCCGGCGGAATCGGCCGGCGAGGCGCGCAAAATCGCGGCGAACAAGCAATTGAATGCGGCGCTGCTCGATTACATGCTGCCCGATGGGAACGGCGTGGAACTGGGCGCGCAATTGAGACAGCAGAATCCCAAGGTGCAAGTGGTGATCATGACCGGCTCAGTCTTGCCGCCGGAAGAAGAGGCCATCTGTGAAGAGCACGATTTTCCGGTGCTCCGCAAACCCTTTCTGGCCACGGATGTAATGAACCAGATCCGGAGCCGCCTGGCAGCCGGGCTGTCAGCCACACGCTGAAGTACGAGTCGTCCGTTATCCGTTATCCGTTAGCCGTCGTCAGTTATCAGTCGTCAGTTTGAAGCGTCCCGCCTCCGGCTGACAACATAACTGATGACTGACGACTGCTCAACTCAACCGAACCGCCGACCATTTAGCAGGACCGTATTCGCCCAGGGATACGCTTCCTTTCATGGAGTTCCCTTCCACGATTCCGCGGAAATCGAAACTCAGCGACGTGCCCTGAATCTTTTGCGAGCTGCGCAGGTTGACTTCGTTCGCATAGACGGTTCCGCGCAGCGAACCGTGCAGCGTTTCGCCCGCATGCTCTCCGGTCAGACCCGAGCCGGATTGCTGGATGGTGAAATGATGGGTCGAATTGCCCAGGAGGTATTCGATGCGGACGTCCCAGGATCCGGCCACCTGAGCCGGGGTTCCGGAGGGGCGGACCGGCGTCGGGATCTGCGGCGGTTTGGATAACAACGCGTAGATCGCCGGGGCTGCGATTTTGTGGTCGTCGGGCTGCATCATGTAGGGCATGATGGTCAGCGAACTTTTCATGCTGTCCGGCCGGACTCCGCTCGATCCGCCGACAGCTATGCGAGGTTTGCCGTTGAGCAAACGTTCTTCAACTTCCTTGCCCGTTATACCGAGCGCCGCGCCGTCCCACTTGATGCGTAACTGGGGTGCGTGGTTGGACAGGTCCTCGGGCTGGAGGACTTCGGTGGTGACACCCTTGATGGTGGTGACTTGCGCGGAGATAAAGTTGAGCCGTGCTTCCCATTCGGCCCACTCGGCCTTTTGATCGCGCTTCACCCACATCTCGACGGCCGCGAGCATGCCCATGATCTCTTCCTTGCCGGCCTTCAGCGCGCGGCCGAAAGCGTGGTGCGGGGCGCTGTTCGCCCAGGCGGCTTGCAACAGATCCTTCTGACCGAGCAACAGCCCGGCGGCCTGAGGTCCGCGAAGACACTTGCCTCCGCTATAGGCGACCATATTGGCGCCGCGCTGGAGGTGCTTATTGGGAATGGTGAGGGTCTCGGCGGCCGCATCGACAATCACTGGAATCCCTTTAGCACGAGCGATTTTGCAGATGTTTTCCGTGCTCATGGGGCCGCTCTCGGAGCGCGGGGAGGACATGATCATGATCATGGCGGTCCGCGGATGGATGGCCGACTCGAGTTGCTCCGGTGTGTCGACCTCGATGATATTTACTCCGGTCGTCCGAACGGCATGGTCGTAGACATTGCGGGAGTGCACGGGAATGATGACTTCGTTCTTCATGCCGTCGAGCTTGGGCATGCGCTGCATCTTTTCGGGATCGGTGCCGGCGATGCAGGCGGAGGTTGCGTGAGTCAAGGCCGCCGCACATCCGGCGGTGACAATGCCCCATTCGGCTTGCGTTAATTCGGCCAGACGTTGGCCGACCGCCAGCATCAACTCGTCGAGATGCACGTAGTGACGGGAGGCTTCTGCCATGGCGAGCTTCACCTCGGGCAGGGTCAACGAGCCGGAAATGATAGTAAAGGTTCCGCGGCAGTTCACCAGGGGAGTGACGCCGATCGATTCGTAGAGATTGGGGCCGAGCTGCAGGGGTTTGGCCACGGCGAGTCCGCGACCTCCGGGGATGAGCCCCGCTGCCAGCGCTCCGCCGCTTTGAAGGAGAGTTCGGCGTGTCATATATATGCTATTACGTCCATTTCAACCAACGAGTTGCCAGGAATTCCACCGGCCGGCGACACCGTGGTGCGGACCGGAGGATTATCGCCGAAGCGCCCCAGGAAAACTTCGTTCATGGCGGCATAGTCTTTCAGGTCATTGAGGAAGACGGTCACTTTGAGCGCCTTGTCCATGGATGATCCGGCATTGGTGAGCTGCCTTTCGATTTCCTTGAGGACGATTTCGGTGTGGGCCTTGATTTCAAAGGGGGCGACATGGGCACCGATGCCCGCGATGAACAGCAGGTTTCCATAGGATACGGCGCTCGAAAACAGACCTGGTTTCGCGGGCTTCTTGCCGTTCATGTAATGAACTTTCTTAGTGGGGCCGGTCTGGGCTTGCGCAGCTCCTGCGCCGGCCATGGCGGCAACTGCCGTCTGTAGCATTTTGCGTCGATTATTCTGCATCGTTGTGATCCTCGATTCTACTTTCTACTGCGGACGGCCGAGTTGATGGTGCCGTCCCAGACGTTATCGCCTTGTGGTTTGTACTTGGGTCCCAGCTTACCCCAATCGTCGCGTGAGATGCCATTCAGGTCCCAGACGACGAGGCCGTCGCGAACGGTCAACTCGCTGATGAGACGCTGACTTCCCCGCATGCGCGCGCCGTAGGAGTCGACGAAACCGAAATCGCCGCGCTCGATGCGCAACACTGCGACGTCCGCATCTGCCCCGACGTCGAGACTGCCGAGTTCCCCGTGGTGGATCTCGCGAGCCGGATGCCAGGTGGATTGGGCGATGACCTGGTCAATCGTCTCGCCGAGATTCAGGAGCTTGGACATGACGTTGAGCATGTCTTTCATACCGTTGTTCATGCTGCTGACGTGCAGGTCGGTTGAAATGGAGTCCGGAATGAAGCCCTGGCGAATAGCAGGTCCTGCCTGACGGAAGAGAAAGCTGCCTGCGCCGTGTCCGACGTCGAAGAGGACGCCGCGTTTACGGGCTTCGAAGAGGTAGGGCATTACGCGGCCCTGGTCATCGAGCATGGGGACCGCGTCGAGGTACATGTGGGTCGAGAGATCGCCCGGCCGGAGATGGTGCAGTACCAGATCCTGGTAGGGACGCTCGGGGCGGAAAGTGCCGAAATCCACCATTACGGGAATTTTGGCGAGGGTACCGGCTTCGACGGCGCGGTCGACGGCCACCCATTCGGGCCCGGCAAAATGGGCTGTCTTGATACCGACGACCGTGCCGGGATATTTTTCGGCTTGTTCGGCGGTCGCCTTGGCATCCATGTCACTGACGTTTTGCTCGACCGGGCCTCCGCCCATGCCGTGGCCGACGATGTTCAGGAAGGCGAACACGCGCGTCTTGGCGCGGTCGATGACGCGATCCTTGAAGTCGGGAAAATTGCGCCAACCGGAACTTCCGGCATCGGCGACCGTGGTGACACCGGAGCGAAAGGTGAAGCCGTCAGGATAGACGCTGAGGTCGCCGGCGTAGGCACCGCGGGCACCGGTGCCGGCGTACACGTGGACATGGATGTCGACGAGGCCGGGGGTAACGTAGAGTCCTTTGGCGTCGATTACCTTGAACGCCTGACCGGCCGGGATGTTGGCCGCGACTGCGGCAATTTTGTGGTCCTTTATGGCGACGTCGCGGACGGCGCTGAGGTGATTTTTGTCGTCGATGACATGGCCGCCCTTGATGAGCAGATCGTACTGGGTCTGGCCGGCGGCATGGATGGCAAGAAAGAGAGACGCGGTGAGAAGCCGGCGAGACCAGTTCATAGGAAACCAGTGTAACCAATGCATGGGGCGTGGTATGCACCCTCGGCGCGGGTTAGCCGACCCGCCTCACATTAAAATCAGAAACTTTCCTGAGAGCTTTCTCCTCACGGCCGCACTATATGTTCAAATAAAATGCGATTTCTTCCCTGGTGGCGGGGTCGACGCATCTCGGACCCCGCCGGGAATCGCCTCAAGCGATTTCTCAAGGTTCTCGAGGCAGCATTGACGGTTCCGATCTACGAACCGGCTCTCCGGTCGGCCGAACTCGACGGGCGGAAGAGTTTGAACCGCATCCACGATATTGAATCCGTTCTCAAGCGATTGGGAGTATTCACCCTCGAGCAGGTGAAAGTGCGGCCGCGCGGCAATCAAGCCGCGGCCGCGATCGTCATCTCTCCTCTGCCGATAGCCGCGACTCCCGATCTTTATTGGAATGGCGATGGTTGTGCGGTGCTGTATGACGGGTCCGGATCCCGGCGGGCACAGCGCGGGCTTCTCGTCCGGACGGGCCTCGACGAAGGTCTGCTTTCGCCAATCGAGCGGGATGGTCTGTGGCTGCGGCACGGGGTTCCGATGTTCGAACACCTGGTCGGCATGGACGGCGCGTTGCTGGCGTGGGAATGCGAGACTCACTCCGGACTGCACGTCATGGAGGAGAACGTAGTCTTCGAACTGGTTCAAGGCGAACTGCTGTTGACCTCGCTGACCGACCTGGTGCAACCTACAATCCAGATGAGGACCGGTTGGTCGGCACGTATTGAAACAGAACCTTGCGATTGCGGTCGCCCAGGACGCCGGCTGGTTGGTCTCCACGAGCTAGCTCCCCGCGCTATGTTGCGTCGCAAACATGACCGTGTGGCGATTGCCGCGCACAGTTAGGTCCGCCTCGCGGGCAATCGCCCTCGCGCTCGGTGGGGCGCTCCGCCTGGACCGCGACCTGGACCGCGCGGGACGCCTCGTCACTTCGGGAAGCGGAGGCGGGGGCCTCCGAGCGGGCGAGGGCGCCCGCCCCACGGGGTGCTGCCAACTGCACGGACGACCTCGCCCTATTTCAACTCCTGCATGATGTGCCAGCGATTACCCTCCGGGTCCAACGCTTCGTATCGCCGGAAACCCCACGGCATGTCCTTCAGCTCGCTCACGATCCGCGCACCTTGGGCCACCGCACGCTCGCAATGCGCGTCGACATCGTCCACGTGAAGATTGAGCATGGCCGTTGGTTTCGCGGTCTCTCGCGGACTGTATTGCCGCTCAGCCGCATCGCCACGGCTAATCATCACATGGCCATCGCCGAAGCCGAGCCACGCCATGAAACTTCCGTCAGGGTTATCGATCCGGCCACGCTCCCGAAACCCAAATGCGCGGGTCAGGAATTCCAGAGCGGATTGCTCGTCGGCGTACGCCAGGCGAAGCTCCAGCCCTTCCGGGGTAGCCTTCCCGTGGCGTAGATCCTCGAGCGGCTTCATGAAGTGCCAGCCATGGCCTTCGGGATCGACCGCTTCGTAATGACGATAGCCCCACGGCGCATCTACGAGAGCTGTGCGGATTACTGCGCCGGCCGCCTTCGCGCGGTGGAAATGCGCGTCGATGTCGTTGACGGCTACGTTCATCTCGGCCGTGGGCTTGCCGGTCTCGCGTGGACTGTAGAGGTTGTGGCGCTCGGGCCCGGAGCGGCCGATCATCATGGTGTTGTTCCCGAAATCCAGCCAGGCCATGAAAGTGTCGTCGGGACCTTCCATGCGGTTCTGCTCACGCAAACCGAACGCAGTCTTCAGGAATTCCAAAGCGGCGCTTGGATCATCGTAGGCCAAGCGGGGTTGACACCAAGCTCGCGATTGCATCTTGGGCGACATAAGAGTCTCCCCTCCACGAGAAGTATGCCACCGGGCAAGTCAGCGCGGCAAGTTGGGCAGCCCCCCTCAAATCCTCATCTTCTTCCACTCCCCGCGCCGGAACACAAACATCGCCGCAATAGTCATCGCCGCTTCAGCCGCGGGGATGGAGCTGAATACCCCCTTGGGCCCCATCCCCGCCTGCGTAGCCAGAAACCAGGCCAAAGGAATCTGGAAGCACCAATAGCAGAAGAAGTTGATGATCGACGGAGTCCGCGTATCTCCCGCGCCGTTGAAAGCCTGGACCAGCACCATGCCCCACGCGTAACAGATATTGCCGATACTCAGCACACGCAGCAGCGTGACCGCGACGGAGAGCACTGCCTGGTCCTGCGAAAAGAATCCGGCAAGTTGCGGCGCGAACACCAGAAACAGGACCGACAGCACGGCCATGTAACACATGTTGTATAGACCGGTCCGATACACGGCCTGCTCGGATCGCTCGGGATGGCCTGCGCCCAGATTCTGCCCGACCAGCGTCGCGGCCGCATTCGACAGCCCCCAGGACGGCAGGATGACGAACATGAAAATGCGGATGCCCAGCCCGTATCCCGCCACCGCCGCAGTCCCGAACAAAGACGCGATGCGGATGAGCGCCAGCCAGCTTGCCGTGGAAATCAGAAACTGGATCATGCCGGTAAACGAGACGCGGATCAGGTTGGTCATGACCGCGACGTTCAGCCGGATCTGATGCAGGTGAATGCGCACCCGGCTGGCTCCGCGCAGCAGCGCATGGATCTGGTAAGCGACGCCGATGGTGCGTCCCGTGGTGGTCGCCACGGCTGCGCCCATTACGCCGAGATGCGGGAAGGGACCCCAACCGTTGATCAGGCAGGGATCGAGCACAATGTTGATGGCATTCGCGAGCCACAGAGTCCTCATAGCCAGCGCGGGATCCCCTGCGCCACGGAAGATCGCGTTGATCAGGAAGATGAGAAAGATTACCAGCGATCCGCCCAGGAGGACGGCCGTGTACCGGTGGCCGATGGCAATCACCGCCGGACTCGCGCCCATCATGCTGAGCAGGTGAGGTGCAAACAACACGCCGATGACTCCGACGATGCCGGAGATCACCACCCCAATGAGGAGTGACTGCACCGCGCCCACGGCCGCGCCTTCGGGATCTTTCTCGCCGATGCGCCGCGCCACAAATGCGGTGGTCGCCATGCTGAGTCCGAGGGCGATGCCGAAGACCAGGACCAGCGTCGATTCGGTCAGCATCACGGTGGCTACCGAATCCGCCCCGAGGCGTGCGACGAAGTAGATGTCGACGATGCCGAACAGCGACTCCATCAGCATCTCCAGCACCATGGGAATGGCCAACAGCACGATCAGCCGGCTGATGTTTCCGGTAGTGTAATCGCGATGCGAGCCGGAGAGCGCCTCGCGCACCGAGGCGATGACACCCGTGCGCCGCGCGGTCCCCACGGCTTCCCCTGAACTCATTTATCTATTGTCGGGCATCAGCTATAGCGGCTGCTGCGCAGCCGGGCAGACCACAAAAGACGATGGTCTGCCCCACGGGCGGCTATCAGAACGCCCAGAGGACGCTGGTATATCCGGTATGCGCGTGGTAATTCTGATAGTTCGAATAGAGGCCGAACTGTTCGTTGTAGCCGTAATACTGATACCCCACGTTCCATTTGACCTTCTTCGTTAGCGGGATCGTCAGGCGCGCCAGCGGCGACTGAAAATTCAAGGGGAACGTCTGCACGTTATAGAGGAGCGCATTTATCGTACCCGGCGGCAACAGGGCCGAACGCCCGTCGCCGGTGTCCAGCGTAATGTTGTAGCCCAGGTATAAGTCCGCGCGCTTCCTGATGGAGAGCCGCAGACCCAGGTTCGCGGCATGAATATTGCTGATGTAGAGAGACTCCCCGGTCTCGAGAGTCACGCGCGGAGTGTCGGCGAAGAAAGTCAGGCCGCCCAGCGTATCGAGATGCATCTTGGAATAACCGGCGTCGAGCGCCAGCCAGTCCAAAGCCGCCCAAGTGAAATTCGCGAAGTAATTCCGGGCGTGCGAGGCGTACGACGTCAAAGTGATGGAATCGTTGTTGTAAGTCTGCCGGTAACCCGCGGTGGCGAAAATCGACTTGCGCTTATACTGCAGCCGGCCGTCGATCTTCTGGAAATTCTTCTCCGCGAGCAGCGTGAAGGGATTATTGTTCTCGCCGATCTCCGTTTCCAGATGCAGGCGGAGCGGGGCGCCGATGATCCAGTTCAGACCCGCGACCCCGGCATACAAGGTGTTCGATTGGTTATACACGACGTTGGTGAACGGCGTCCCCGGATTCGTGACCGACTGAATCGATTTGATCTGGCGGCTGGCATAGCGATACCCCGTAAAGAAATCCAGCTTCTTCGTCGCGTGATAATGCGCATCCGTGGAATTGGTAACGAGGACAATGCCCAGGTACTGAAAGTTCAGCGTCGTGGCCGTCAGAGAGGCGAGATCGAACTGCTCGAAAAAGGAATTGCCGACGATCCGGTTGTCGTCGACCGAAGTGTTATTGGTGACCGTCAGTTTATCCGTCGGGAAGATACTGAAATTGAGATCGGCCGAAGTGAAGGGGCGCTTCGCATCGCCATAAGTGATGATTAACCGGTTCTCGGTGCCCGCGAGGCCGGTCCCGACTGAGTTTTCGTTCATGATGAAATTGTGATCGCCACCGGTATAGGCGAAGCGGCCGTTGACCGCGTACTTGCGCTGCTCCTTGGAGAGATGCACGAGCAAGCCGGGCGTCTCGCCGTGAATCGGCGCGGCGCGGTAAAAGCTGGTCAAGGTGGTCACGCCAGGTTCCAGACCGGTGGTCGGAGGCGCCAGGCTGTAGGGCGTGTCTTCCTTGTAAAATTCCCACCGGCCCAGAACCGAGAGCCGGAAGCCCCAGAAGTCCAGATCGACTCCCCCGCGGTAGGAGTTGTACTCGCGCTTCACGTTAGTGAAGAGCGTGAAAATATTGCCGCGCTCGTTTTCGAACAGGTTGATGGTGCTGAGCGCAGGACCGTCTTCCACGTTGCGGCTATAACCCAATTTGATCCGGATCTTACCCTGCGGGAAGAGCACCAAGTCCTGGTCCTGCCAGCGCTGCTGGGTGTTCTCGAGGTGTAAACCATCTGCCGTATCGAGTCCTGGATTGAAATACGAATTCAGACGCCATTGGAAGTCGTAGCGATACAGACCGTTCTTCTGAACTCGCAAAGTGGCGGATTCATAGGGATCGTTACCGAGACCCTGCGTGGTGAGCACGATCTCGTCATAGAGCTTGCCATGGCCGTCCTTCGAATTGATCGTGAGATAGCTGCTCAGCAGCCGGACACCATTGCCGTAATTGACGTCGCTCCGGTACTTGCCTATGTCGCCGCCCACCAGGGAGTAGCGATACCCTAGCTCCCACGATTGCACGATGTTGTAGTCGCCCTCATTCTCGCCGCGCGGCGGGCCGACCTGTTCGCCGGTCGTCGGGGCAACCGTTTCCTGCGCGCGTAGAGAGGGGAGAAGAAGCAGGAATGAAACCAGAACCATCCTCATTGTTGGTTTTTCCTATTCGTGTTCATTCGTGTTCATCCGTGGCCAAATGTTTTCTTCTCACCGTAGAAAGTTTGAGTCCGCATTCGATCCATGAATCCGAACATGGCACAACGTGCAATTCTGAAACTGCGGATTCAACATATTGTGCGAGCTCGACTGTGTCGGCACGCCGTTCGACTGCAGCCCCACCGACCCGGCACCGTTGTGACATTCGAGGCACAGAGTGTAGACCACGGGACGGCGAAGCAGCTTGCTGTTCATCGATCCATGAGGCATGTGGCAGCTTTCGCAGCCATCCACGCGAATCACCGCGTGTTCGTAAACGAAGGGTCCGCGCTTATCCTGGTGACACTTGATGCAGGGCTCTTCGCTGCCCGCAGCCTGGTCCACCATAGCGGGCCGGGCGCCCATACGCCAGGTCGCCGCGAAGGTACCGTGAGGGTTGTGACAATCCGAGCACTGGATCACGCCTTCGTTCACCCGATGTTTCACCGGCATATCGAACTGTGCCCGGACCGTGGCGTGGCACTGGTAGCACAAATCCTTCTGCACTTTGGCGAGGAGGAACCTGGGAGTCTGAGGTTTGTGAATGGAGTGGCAGGTAGAGCACACGACGTCCGCATCGGTGTGGACCGACCTACGGATATTGGCGCGGGAGATATCCCTGGCGTGGCACCTCAGGCAATCGTCCAGGATCTGGGCGGGCTGCATGAGGGAAAAGGCGTGCGGGATGGTGGTCTTGCCGCCGCCGGCTTTTACATGCTCGGCCCCGGGTCCATGGCAACCTTCGCAACCGGTCCGGTCCGGCGTCTCCTTACCCGATGCGACACTCCGGAAATGCGCGTTCTTAGGAAAATTCATCCACACATCGGGATGACAACCCTTGCAAACCGCACTCCCTACGTAACCACCGTTCACAGGCGGCGTGGCCTGCGAAAATATTGGTACCGACGTCAACAGCAACAACCATACATGCCTCAAGAAGCCTTCCTCCTGGTGCGGACGCCCTCGTCCACCGGCGACCCCCTGGTCGCATCAGTTGCTTATTAGACAAATCATACTAGAGAATTGGAAAAGTTATCATGAGCAGAGATTACTCATTAGTACCGCGTCCGGTAGCGCGGGTCAAAACAAAGTACCGGCAAATTGTGACAGACCTTCCCGTCCCGGAGTCGCTGCCTGTGCTGCGCACGCTGCACGAGATTGAGCCCGTTGCCATGCGGGGCCAACCGCCGGTAATCTGGGATCATGCGGAGGGCTTCCAGGTCTACGACCGTTGGGGTAACTGCTGGATCGACTGGTCATCAGGCGTACTCATCACCAACGCCGGACACGGCCGGACCGAAATCATCGACGCGGTGGTGCGGCAGGCACAGTCGGGGCTTCTGACGAACTACTGCTTCCCGAGTGAAATCCGCGCGAAGCTGGTGGAGCGGCTGGCATCCCTGCTTCCCGCGCCGCTCGAAAAGGTTTTCCTGTTGACGACCGGCTCGGAGACCATCGAGTGCGCCATCAAGCTTTGCCGCACCGAGGGGCTACGCACCGGTGGACGCGCCAAGAACGTGATCGTTTCGTACGAGAAAGCCTTTCACGGCAGGACGCTCGGCTCGCAACAGGCGGGCGGTATCCCGTCGCTGAAAAACTGGATCGTCAACTTCGATCCGGGCTTTGTGCAGATTCCGTTCCCCGACGGCTTCCGCACCGAGGATACTTCGTTCGCCGGGTTCGAGCGAGCGCTGCGCGAACACGGAGTCGAAGCGCAGAACGTGGCCGGAGTGGTCCTCGAAACCTATCAGGGCGGCAGTGGCGCCTTCGCTCCGGTCGAGTACATGCACGCCTTACGCGATTGGTGCACCACGCATGGCGCGCTGCTCGTCTGCGACGAAGTGCAGGCCGGTTTTGGGCGCACTGGCACGATGTTTGGATTCGAGCACTACGGGATCGTTCCCGACCTCGCTACTTTCGGCAAAGGCATCTCGAGTTCGCTGCCGCTGGCGGCAGTAGTGGGACGCGCCGATATCATGGACCTGCATCCCGCGGGCAGCATGACCTCAACGCACACCGGCAATCCGGTCTGCTGCGCCGCGGCGCTCGCGTCCATCGACCTGGTGGTGAAGGAGGATCTCGCCGGCAATGCCGCGCGGATGGGCGCGATTCTGCATAGCGAACTGCGCTGTCTGCAATCCCGCTTTCCGCAAATTGGCTGCGTGGACGGCAAGGGACTGGTCGCCGGCGTCGCCTGCGTAAAGCCCGGCACGAAGGATCCCGACGGCGACCTCGCCTGGAATGTCATCGAGGGTTGCATTGAAAAAGGAGTGCTGCTGTTTAGCCCGGTGGGCTTTGGCGGAGGCACGATCAAGATTTGCCCGCCGCTCGTAATCAACGAAGAGGCCCTGCGTGAAAGCCTCGGAGTGTTGGAAGAGGTCTTTAAAAGCCATGCGTAACAGAGACTTCAGAGGTACTTGCAAAATTCCGCCGCCAGCGGTCGAGGGAGGCGAAACCGCCTGCCCCACCAACGCAAACACTGGACTTGCATTTTGCAACTACCTCTTCTTCAAGGCAGACTAATGGACAATCTGAAGTCCGTCCTCATAGTCGGCGGAGGCATGATCACGCACGATCAACTCCTGCCGACGGTCTGGCATATGCAGCGTAATGGGCGGATCGGAAAGGTAGCGGTCAGCGCATCCCGATATGCAACTCTATCGGCGTTGTCGGGATCGGCGACGCTCCGTCAAGCTTTCCCGGGTGAGTCTTTCAAATGGTGGCCATCCCATGACGGACCACCTCAGCCCGAGCTCTTCCGCGAAGCCATCGCCAGCCTGCCGCGCGGCAACATTGTGATTGTCGCCGTACCCGATCAGTTGCACTTCGACGTGGTGATGACGGCGCTCGAACACGATCAGCATGTCTGTTGCGTCAAGCCGCTGGTGCTGCGTTACAGCCAGGCGAAGGAGATCGAAGCGGTCGCGTACGATCGGGGTCTTCTGGTCGGGATCGAGTACCACAAACGCTTCGACGACCGCAGCCTGATGGCCCGCCGCAAATATCGCGCCGGACTCTTCGGGGACTTTCGCCTGGGCACCGCCAGCCTCATGGAGAAGTGGTACTACCGGCACTCCAACTTTCAGAATTGGTGCACCACGGAAAACTCGGATGCGTTCGCTTACATCGGCTGCCATTACGTCGATCTGGTCGCGTTCATCACCGGTCTCGAACCTGTGGCCGTGAGCGTGTACGGCATTCGGGACCGGTATCCCAACGGCAACGAGGGCTACCTTTGGACCGACGCGCGGGTCATCTGGAACAACGGTGCAGCGCTCAACGTCCAGAATTCTCTCGTTTCCCGATGCCGCGCCGGGGCCCAATACGCAGGGCCTGACGATGCACTGCAAAGGTGCGGACAATGGAGCGCTGCTCGACCACTCCGATCAATACCGCGGGCTGAAGTATTCGTATACGCGCGCGTCGGGCGATCCGGGATCGACGGTCTACGCCGAGCCGAGTCCGGACTACTTTCAATACGTCGACCTGGGCGGGCCGGGACTCACGCCGGTAGGGTACGGTTATCGCTCAGTCGAGTTCATCCTCACGAGTTGCATGCGTGTCGCGGCGGAGCCCGATCTGACCAGGCGACAAGCGATGCTGCGCGAACTCGATCTGCAAGGAATCCTGGCGACCCCGGCCAACAGCTCGTATAACGAGCGCCTGCTCGAAGCCGCACGGCAATCGATTCTCAACGGTGGCGTAGAGGTCGTCGTAGCACCCAGCCAGCGAGGAGCTCAACCGAGTGATCCGGTCCTTTGAACGGAATCCCGTTCGTCGTGGCCGTGGTCCAGTGCCGTAGCAGGCCAAGGGCCTACTCCACCGAATTCTTCGCGGGCCGAGAAGATTCAAAAAATGGCCAAGGTCCGTGGATGGTCGTTGGTTATTGTACCCAGATCGGCGACGACCACGCCATATTGTCGTCCACCTGGATCACCCTGACGTAGTAATATCTCGCACCCTGCTCCGTGTTAGTGAAGGTCAGGCTGACGTCGCGCTGCAACGGCGCCTGGGTAAACACGAACTTGTTGTTGCACACGATATCGATCTGACGGATTGGCTGCGTGCCGGTCACGTGCACCGTGAGCTTGAACGGACCTGGTGAAGGCACGATGTCGCCTTGCAGATATTCCTTCCCGGACTGCGTCACCAGCCGGTAATCCAGCACGATATTATCAGTCGCCCCGTACGAGTGCCGCGCCCGCATGGCATCAAGCAAGCCCGCGCGCGTCCCGTCCGGAGAAATTGTGCACGCGTAGGAGATGTGCGTCGAAAGATGATCCGACGCCGCTTGGGTTCCGAGCTTGTAGCCCTTGGCCCAGGCGTTCCAGACATAGCCTTTGGGTTTGAAGCCACCAGGCTGCGACGCCGGGTTGCCCTCGTATGCCGCCTTCGGTGCGCCTTCGTATTCGGCCGACACGCGGTCGCCCTGATAAATCTCCACCAGCGGTTCCAGTTGCTGGTTGTTATCGCGCCAGTCCGTCCCCATGCCAGTCGCCGAGGTGTGCGGAATAGCGATACCGTGGTATTTCTTCAAATACTCATACAGCGCCGCCGCGCCCGTCTGGCCCTGCTGTTCCGACTCCAGAATCGGCAGGGTCGGCACACCGCGCTGGGCAAACAGAATGTTGCGATGGCCATTCGGGTACACGACACTACGTTCATACGAGTAGAAGGGCGTGAACGTGCCGGGCAGGTTCATCAGGTCCGACATCTGTTGCAGCAGCCAGTTGATGTAAGGCACGTCGGGACCTCCATCGCCGTTGTGATCGGTGTGCGCCAGAAAGTCGAGTTGGGCCGCGTCGATGGCATAGCGGTAGCTCTGATTCAGCGAACCGTCGTTGTTGCCGTCCATGGAGAACTCCGAGTGGCGGTGGGTGTCGCCGCGATAAATGTGATAAGTCTTGCCGTCGTTGCGGATCTCGTAGCCGTGGATCGCTGCCAGGTTGTGGCGCTCATCCGGATCCATCTGCGTGGACTGCAGCTTCTCGAACTGGCGCGGAGCCAGCGCTGCATCGGGTGCGGCACGGGAAGCGGGACGGCCAGCGGGGATCCTGCCCGCATATACGTCCGTATGTTGGAACAGAAATTCTTCGAAGTCCCGATTATCGGTCGCCCATGCGGCCCATATATTGCCCTCCGCGTCGCTGGCGAAACCTCCCTTCGTATCCATACGATCGACGCTGACGGGAAGCTGCAACGGCTCGCTCCATGACTTGCCTTCATACGCCGTGCCGAAGATCTCCCAACCGGCCCGGTGCGCCGGTGTGTCGCTGGGCGTGTTCCGGATGCGCAGGGTGCGATGGCGGAAGAACAGCCACATGCGTCCGTCGGCGGCGCGCTGCAGGGTGGGGAAATCGTTATAACTTTGCAAGTCGTAACCGGCCATGTCCGCGGGCAGCGAAGTATTCACATCGGCAAGCGGCGTGGACCATCTGGATCCGTCCCAGACGGCCACGTTCATGGTGCGCCATTGGTACAGACGCGTGCCCTGTTGCTTGACCAAGAAGCCGGTGTCCTTCCCCCAGTTCATGCCGCTTTCGTTCCACGCCGCCCACAACCGGTTTTCTTTGTCGCAGGCGAGGCTGACATGCGCTTCGAAGCGGGGAGTGGATGCGACCGCCATGGGCGCACCCCATTGTCCATTGGCCCAGGAGCGCATCCGCACATCGTAGTTACCCTGGTCATAGGTGTCCCACGCGACATAGACGTGACCCACGCCGTCCGCGGCGATGGCGGGCTGCCAGTCATTCGCCAGAGAATCGGAAACCCTCTCTTCGTCCGACCACTTTTCGCCATCATAGCGACGCGCGAAGATATCGGACTTCCCATTACGAAAGCCCTGCCACACGACCCACAGGTTGCCGTCCGAATCCGTCGTTACATCGTGGTAGATGTCGGGCTGCGGAGCGCTGCTCAATCTTTCCTGCGCGCCCCAGGCCTTGCCGTCATAACGGCTTCCATACAAATCGAAGTTGCCATCCTTTTGCTGCGACCAGATGGCCCACATGCCATTTTTCTTATCGCGTCCCAGTTTGACGATGAAGACGTCGCCCGGCGTATCCAGCAGGCTCATGCGCGGGAGCCAGCGAGTGCCGTCGAAACGCCGGACATAGATACGATCGCCGGCGGGATCCCAGGCGAGCCAACTCATCCACATCTCGCGGCCCGCACCTCGCGTGATGGTTGGAAAGTCGTTCTGATAGTCGCTGGTCGAAAGTTCGAGCGGTGTGGGAACCACGTCGACGGCAATGTTAGCGGTGGTTGTAGGCTTGGCCGAGAATGGCATTACCGTCACGTTGCCCCGTGCGGTCTTGATGGTCAGCCGGGTGCCTGCACTGCCTTTGACGTCGATGAGAACGCCGGGGATCAAAATGGGCGCCTGCGGTTCGTGGAGGGGCATTTCATCCCAGGGACGCAGGACAAACAGCGGACCCTTGCGCGTCGCGAGCGACCACCCGCTGTTGTCGACGCGATCACCTGGCCGCGGATGCCAGTTGCGAATGCGGAGAATCGATCCGGCGGTCACGCTGGCCGAGCCATCCCACTTACCCGGCTCCTTGTCGTTGACGCCGAAGCGTATGCGAACGGTGCGGACGGTGTTGTCCACATCGACGGCGGCATCCCCTCCGGCTTGCGAAAACAGCAAACCCCGATGCCATCCCACAGCCAGCGCCACCACGCCGATGGCGACGAAGGAAAGCAGACGATTCCGCTTCATCCTTGTACCCTCTTCTCCTTTCCCTGCCAGAATTGCTCGCGTAACTCCCGTTTCAGAATCTTGCCCGTACCCGTCTTGGGCAGTGGCTCCGACCGGAAATGAAATGCGTGTGGAATTTTGAACTTGCCCAGCCGCTGTTGCAGATACGCGACGAGCGCGGCTTCATCGAGCGATGCTCCCTCCTTCAGCACCACGAAGGCCACGGGCACTTCGCCCCACTTCGCATCCGGGGCCGCGACCACGCAATTTTCGAGCACCGCTTCGTGAGCGGAGATGACCTTCTCAACCTCGATAGAGGAAATGTTTTCGCCGCCGCTGATGATGATGTCCTTTTTGCGGTCGACGATGTGGATGTAGCCATGCTCGTCCCAGACGGCCATGTCTCCCGAGTGGAACCACGCGCCGGACATCACCGCCGCGGTGGCTTGCGGTTCCTGGTAATAGCCGTCCATGACATTGTCGCCGCGGATCACCACTTCGCCGGTGCTGACACCGTCGCGCAGAACATCCTGCATATTCGTGTCGACCACGCGAATCTCGCATCCGGGCATCGGCCAACCGGCCATCGACTGGCGCCGGTAGCGATCGGCTTCGTTCGCGTACACGACGGTCGATTTAGGGCGTGCATCGGTGGCCACGGGGCTGGTTTCGGTGAGACCATACCCGGCCTCGGTAACGCACTTGAACGCGCGCTCCAGAGCCGCAATCAGTTCGGGAGAAGAGGCCGCGCCGCCGACGTGAATCTCCTTGAGGCTGGAGGTATCGTACTTGCCGAGGTCAGGGCAATTGAGCAGCGCATTGGCCATGGTCGGGACCAGAGACATAGAGGTAGCGCGCTCGTCCTGGATCAGTTTCATCACGGCGGAGGGTTCGAAGCGACGCACCATAACCTGCTTGAGGCCAGCCATGGTAGACGACTGGGGCCGTCCCCAACCGTTGGCGTGGAATAGCGGGATGGTATGCAACTCGACGCCGGTATCGCTTTTGATGAACGTAGCGAAGACGGAAAGGGCATGCAGGTACAGCGTCCGGTGGGAAAGCATCACTCCCTTCGGCGTGCCGGTGCTGCCGCTGGTATAGAAGAGTTCGGCGATGGAGTTTTCGTCAACCGAAAGGAAGTCGACAGGCTTGGGTGCGGCGCGGTCGAGCAGCGTCTCGTACTCCCCGTCGTCAAGACCCACCAGTTTCTCAATTCCCGGGCAACACTTCTGGATCTCGGCTGCGAGCGGCGCAAAATCATTTTCGTAAAGCAGCATCCGGGCGCCGGAGTGGTGGAGAATGTTAATCAGTTCGACCGGCGTAAGCCGGACGTTGAGGGGCATGACGATCGCCTTCGCCATCACGACGCCGTAGTAGCCTTCGAGGAGTTTGTGGGTGTTAAAGCTGAGATAGGCAACGCGATCGCCGGTCTCAATGCCGTGTTCTGCAAGCGCCGCGGCGAGACGTTCGCACCGTTCGGCGAACTGGCCGTAAGTGAAGCGTCTGACGCCACAAACGAGGGCTTCTTTTCCGGCGTAGAGATCAAAGGCGCGGTACAGACAGCGAATCGGCGTCAGCGGGATGATCATGCGGGGTCCCTTTCCGGAAACTCCTGCATTGTACTTCAGACACACGCAAGACGGTGCGCCAGCCCGCAAGGTCAGAGTCCGACTCGGTTGGGAACGTCTCTGGACGGCGTGGAAGCCACCAGCAGTCTGTGGCAGAAGACCCCTCGGCAGCGGATCCAAATCCGCAGGCCAGGACGGCTGCTCCGCAGCCGGCTGGACTTTGGCCTTTTTGATTTCAGCCATTTGCGTAGCAGACAGCAGATGCGAGGGGGAAATTGCATTTCTCCGGCTTCGTGTCGGCTGTCAGCTTGGTGGCGAAGCCGGAGAAACTTTCAATGCGAAGGCCTCGCGCCCAGACTTCGGCGCGGAGCTGATGAAGCAGTTGTTGAGTTGAGGTACGCGGGCCTTGAGAGCTGGCAGCCCAACTGGGTTGTGGCAACAGATCGGCGCCAGAGTTTCCGAAGGCTTGCTGAGCCGACACCAGCAACATGCCATAAGCGGCTACGGTAAGGGCGGGGACCGATTCGACCGATGCCGCTGTCCGAACCTGCGCCTGCCCCACGCCCAACAGGGTTTTCTCTTCGCGAAAATTCACCTCAACGTCCCATCGCTGGAAGTAAGCTTCAATCACCTGGCGCACGTCCAGCGTCGAGTCCGTGCAGATCAGGTATGCAGGATCGCGGTATTGCAGCCTCCCGCCTTTGCGGTTGCGGTAGGCCAGCGGTTTGATGACGACTAGTTGTAGAGTCTGCCCGGCACCCGCGGCGCGCCACATTATATTCTGGCGACACTTATAGCTCAGCGCATGAGTCAGACCGCGGTGGTGGAAGGTCATGGTTTGCCAGGGTTCGGACTCGTCGGTGCGGAGTTGCTCGGGGGTGGGAGCTGGCGCACCGTAGCATAATCGGCGGCCGCGCGTTTGCCTAAGGGCGGGATCGGGAGTAAAGCACAGGTTGGCGTCCTTGCGAATACGACCAATACAAACCGTGTGAGGGGGGATCTTTTTGAGGACGGTGGAATTGGTGTAGCCACCGTCGAAGGCAAGCATTAAGAGGCGGCCTTTGGTGTTGGGATCGTGATCGAGGGCATCCCGGAGTTGAATCATTTGGTGGGCGGCGCGCACACTGAGGCGGAAATTGCGTACGTCCAGACGGTATTGCGCCAACTCTTTCTCAGTAGCCTTGGATTTTGGCTTGGCCGGCGTGGGCACATGAAGAAAGGTAATAGGGACGGCACGGAAGGCCCCCTCTTGTCCGGGCATGATGGCGGAGACTTGCTGGAAGCGCTGGGCGCGTACGAAGTTGGTCTGGAAGCGTGGCCCGAGCGGATCGCGCCGCCAACCGACGCCTGGGGTATGGAGGCCGGAGCGGCGCAGCAGGGTATCGTCGAGAACCGCGCGAAAGGGCGCGCCTGCGGGCAACTGGGCGGCGACGGCGTGACGGACGACAGAAAAGATTTCAGGCATGGGAATTCGATCCTTCGAGAAGAGGCGATAAGCGGCGGTCCAGTCTCGAAACTGGGAGCCGGAAGTGGTGAGCAGGCCAGTGATGGAATGGCGTCCGAGACAGAGAAGCGAGCTTAGGGCGAGGTTTTGCGCGCGTTCGGCGACGCGGCACTGGCCGAAGGCGGAGAAACATCCGTTCCAGAGTCTCCAGAACTGGGGGAGGATGCCGGCCGAGTTTTTTTTAAAGTCGGAGGTGGGGCCTCCGGGCGACGCAGGGCCAGAAGGCTCTTGTCCTCAATGAGCCACTCTACGGTCTCGCCGCGGGAGAACTCCATGGCCTGAGCGATGGCGGAGGGGAAGTTGATATACCACTGTTCACTGGTTTTGCGTTTGATGAGTTGGACTTTGGTGGGAAACCCCATGTTGATAGATCCTTTCGTGTATCTAGTTATATAACTAGATATCACAAACCAGACAGGATTACAACATGGAGGATCAAAAATGGTTTTTATCGCTTCTAATCTAGTGAAAGGCCAAAGCCGAGACGGCTGCTCCGCAGCCGGGCGGACCACAAAAAACGATGGTCCGCCGTACGGGAGGAGGCCGGCCGATTTTTTCACGGCTTCTTACGGGCGCGGCTCGGTAAGGAGTCTATTCACGCGCGAGAGCAGGCGAAAGCGCCTACTCCGTATTCATTGTTCGATCTTGATGTTGCACGTCTCGACGACGCTCTACCGGTGATTTGCGGGTGCGACATGGCGCGGTGACACATGCCAATATAGGTAACAACGGACGGACAATTGGCATGGGTTGGAGTTTCAGCCAGTATAGGTGTATTTCTTCAGCGCTTCTGCTCGCGACAGCGGCTTGGGCACAGGGACCACGCGATTTCCTGCACGCAGCCTTCGACACGGGACAGGCGAGTGGTAGCCTGTTGCTCAGCCCGGACATGCCGCGGCTGACGTTGACGCTGGCGAATGTTCCGGTCGAGATGAAGGCACGAAACGCCGGCGAAGCGATTCTGACCGCGCCGAACTCTGAAGTGACACTGGAGGCCCGTCTCTCGCACGAAGGATCGTTCGAATATTGTCGCGTACGCCCCGCACCCGGTTCGAATCGGGCACCGGAGGAACTGAAGCTCCTCTGGGAGTTCCCGATGGCATACAACGAATCAATGACCCTGGATGCAGACGCCTTGGAAGGCCATCCTCTGTACCTGCCGGATGGCACGATACCGCCCGCCAGTCAACTGAACTGGGGTACGCTTTTCTACGATCGCGCGCGGAACTTAGCTGTGGGGACTGCGTTGCGCGGGGCGGCGCCTGCTTCCCGGCACTGGGCTGCCCGTACGGGGCCGACGAGCGCCACGCAACTTCACTTCTGGACGACCACCGGCTCTCGGGATCTGGAGATCACGATCTTTGCCTGGCGTCCGAGAGAACAGCGGCTCTGGTGGGCGGAGTGGTATCAGGAAGAGGAGCGCAAGACGTCGGGCGGCAACGCGATGTTCCCGGTGCTGAGCCCGTTCGAGACCAGTTGGGCGCCGGGCGAGCGGCAGACTATCGAGATCGTACCCGGGCCGCGCGACGAGGGGCGCGCGATGGATTGGACGCTGATCGACGACGTGTCGGGCCAGGTGGTCGCGCAGCAGCGCTTCACGTATCGCCTTCCGGTTACTCACCTCACGATCGAAACAGGCGCGTGGCCCAGCGGTTTATATCGCGGCGTGATCGAACCAGCCGGCGCGAAGGTGAACGGCTCGGTGCGCCGGCTGAGCCAAAAGATGGTGAGCCTGATCATGCGGCCCAAGCGTCCGGCAGGCACGATTCTGTTCGTCGCACCGACGGACATGTGGCGCGCCTACGCTGCCAACGGCGGCCACGCGATGACCTCCTGGCGCGAGTCGTGGCATTACGACAGCGTCGGCTATTCGCCGACGGTGCTCAACACGCGGTTCCGCCGAAGCAATCATTACTACTACGGTCTGTACGAACGATATTCCGACATCCAGCACTACCAGTACCTGCGGGAACTGTCACGCGAGAGCGGCATGGCGATCGACTATTGCACGCAGGACGACATCGCCCGCGGCCGTGTGCGCCTCGATGATTACCGGCTCGTGCTGGTGGGCAATCACGCCGAGTTCACGACCCTGAGCAGCTTTCTGCACTTTCGCGACTACCTCGCCCGCGGTGGAGCAGTGATGATCCACGGCGGAGACTCGTTCGCCGTAATCGTAGATTACCTTCCCAGTGCCGAGGAGCCGCGCTACATCTGGCAGCGGGAGCATGTGTGGATGCACCTGACATATTCGGACGACAATTTTCTGCCGCCGCAACTACTCCCGGCCGGCGCGCCTCCCAACGCGCCGATTACCGCGCCGGAGGCCGGCGGCGCGGTGGACTATCTGAACGTCTTCCACGTCAGCGTGGGGCACTGGCCCAACTCCGGGCGCGCCGTGGTATCGAACGTCGATCATCCCATCACCAGCGGGCTTGGGTTGAAGCTCGGCGACCCTGTCCCGGGCCGATGGGCGGGCGAGGCTGACATGATCTACGAGCCGGCCGCCTGGGACGTCCTGATCCGCTCGGTAGAGGCGACTACGGAGCCCGGAGAAGATTTTCAGGAAAGGGTGAAGCAGCCTCCGTTTCATCGCGCCGGGCTCTCGGTGCACAAGAATCTGCGGCTCGCAGTGGTATCAGGCGAGAACTTCACCGGGATTCTCGCTGATCCGGCCAACACGTTGTTTCGCGCGCTGTACGCGCGCACTGTCCGTTATCTGGTGGACACCCCGCCACTGGCGGGTGAAGGCGAAGAGGGCGCTCAGGGGGCGGACGGTTCGCAATTTGTCCTGCCCGACCGCGCTGTCTACCGTGCAATCCGCTACCGGCTGCCGGAATTCATCGACTTCGATGATCAACTATGGTTTCGCAAGCCGGCGCCGTACGCACATTACATCGTCGAAGGGTCGGCGGACGAGAAAAACTGGTCGCTTCTCGCCGACCGCGGACACGGACCCTGGCGCGGAATCGAGACCGACCGCTTTGCGCCGGCGCTTCTTTCGAGAGTGCGCCTGCGAGGTACCTTTTCGAATGGGCAACCGTTCCGCGTGAAGGACGTGCGCGTGTTTCGCGGCCAGTGAACCGCGTGCTCGCCGCCGCTCTGTTTCTATGTTGTCTAATACAAGACAAAACATGAAACGCGAAATACTCAGTGGGTTCCGTTGAGTTATTGGTCTGGCATGCGACGAAGGATTAAGGACATCGCGCACCACGCGGGCGTAGGCCGCTTGATTGACACGCAAGCGGCCAGCTTCACGCAAATTCCTCCGCGGCCCGCGAACTACTCTTTAGGTGGCTCTGCAAACGCCAGCGCGGCGCTTCGAGATACTTTCGTATCAAAAGCGTCTCGGGGCGACGATGGCTTCGAATCGGAACGGGTCCTGCCTGATAAGCTCTGTCGTCTCTAGTGGCCTTGAAGTGGCCGAGCGCGGGTATGTCTTCTCCTGGCAAATGGATCATATCCCTTCTTGCCTGCTGGGCACATTAGCTGTCCATTCTACTAATGCGCAAGCCGTCCAGTAACCATGCCAAACTATTTTGGACCATATGACCATCCTACTTCTCCGGATGAGATCATCGGCGCTATTGCGGGGATTGTGCTGGCGTGTTAACGCGCAATATCGAAGCTATCTCAGACCACGCATTTACCGCGATGCTCTACGCCGGAAATTGCCAAAAGAACTTTCCACCCTTGAGCTGCCGTTCGCGAAGATTGGGACGCTGGCGCGCCGGCAACCTGTTGCCGAGCAGGTTTCCCAGATCGTCAAGTACCGCGCGAGTGTCACTAAAATAGCTGTGCGCCAGGAGACCACGGTCCACGGTGCTGGCATCCACAGTTTCCATATTGCCGATCACGAAAGGCTCCTTTTCGAGATAGCCGACGCGGCCGCATCGATTGACATAGTTGCTGGAAAACCAAAGAGCCCGATCTTTGGAGGCAACGTACGAGGTTTGGCCCTCACCCTTTGCGGAAAGTCTCGGAAACTGCTGAGTGAAAAAATCAGTGCTCACGTCAGCGGCGACGAGCACGAGCTGGCCAAGGCCTTTATCAGGCGCAGCCGCGTCCACCAATCCGCCCAATGAAACACGCCCGCCCATGCTGTGCGCCAGCACGTGGACGCGGCGCCAAGGTCCTTCGGCGATCGCCGCCAGGAACTCAGCCAGGGGCAAGGCCGAAAGTTCGGCGCTACTGAGATCTGCCGCATACGAGGTCAGGCTACCGCGGGAAGGCCAGGTGAACAGGATGATCCCGCCGGGGAAATTGAGATCGTATTTGAGCTGTGCCGTGCGCAGCAGGGCATCTTCGAAAGAAACGTTAAAGCCGTGGATAAATACCAACAGGTCGCGGCTCGCGTCACCGTCGAGCTGCTGCGCGAGCTTACCCCGGAAATCGCCAATCCCGAGAACCTGCAGATCGTTCCCGATCACAAAATGATCCTGAATATTCTGGCATTCAAAGAAGCCGGGCTTTTCAAGGCGTCCCTTCTTGTGGGCGACTGGAATGGACACGGACACGTGGCCGAAGACCGTCCGCGGGGCCGGGCCGTAACCGAACTGTTCGCCCGGCTTCCGCGAGTCGGAGGCCTCGCGATTGGTTGCGAAGAAGACGCGCACACCCAGGAAACGTTTGGGCTCGGCAATGTCGTCAGCGAAAATTTTGCCGGTTTCCGCCAGGGCCGCTTCGGGCAGTTGCGGTATCTCGCCAGACTTCGGTTCGGCCGGCCAGGGAGGCAGAACTTCCTCACGGGTCGCGGGTGCAGCGATTCCTTCGGGTATGGTGCTGCGCGCAATCAAGCCACGCACGTACTCGGCGGCCTCGGTACCAGCGATGAGATCCAACAGATCGTCGAGTATGGTGGCGAACTGTGGCGTCGATCCAGCTAGTCTGAGCCGCCCGGCGATGGCCCCGAGCTCCCGCAGGAGTGCGGGGCTGCCAGGCATCAGGCGTAACTGGATCGCACGCCAGTTGGTGCGTAAGGCCTCCAGCCAGATCCACTGCTGAATCATCGCGTTCATAGACTCATCCTTTTCCTGAAATAGTGAATGCCGCCCAGAAGTATGGCTCGGCGAAAGGCGTTTGATCCGGCGGCAGGGTGAAGAGATTGAGGCGGAGTTGCACGGCCAACTCGCCCACTCGGCCGGGTTCGTTGCGCAGTTCGCCAAGCATGCTGCGAAGCTTTACCACCGTCGCGGTACGCAGCCAACTTTGAGCCCGTCGCAGGGCTTCGGATGCCGTGCAGTTCGCGGAATTGTATTCGGCATAGAAGCGGCCCATGAGAACCGCGGCGGCGGCGTCATCCACCGGCCACAGCGTCGCCAGCACCGCGGTCGCCCCGTGGTCCAGCAGTGAGGCGGGAAAACCCATGAATTCGTCCGGCATCGTGGTAACGCGCGTCATTGCAGTCTCGCAGGCGGAGAGAATTATGAGGCTGGGAGCGCGCTCGGCGAATAGCGGCAGAAGCTGTTCAAGCGTGAGGCGTTGGCCGCCGGTGAGAGCCAGGCTAGAACGCAGCGGATTTAGCAGATCGAACCTCGCATGGGTGGAGAAGTGCGCCCAGTCAACGCTGCGCAGTGCATCGAGCACGGCATCGGCGGTGGCCTGTGAGCCTTCCAAAACCTGCCAGTCGGGCGGCGCGGCATGTCGCTTCACCCAGGCACACTCCAGATTACTGTACTGCAGATCGCCGCCTGGGTTGGAGACCAGCAGGGCGGTACGGGCCTGTGCCGCGGCCTGGCCGCTAAGGAGCACGGCAACGGAGGGCGCGAAGCGGACTGCGTATCGGTCAATCAGCCATTCGCGCTGGCCGTTTTCCTCACTCCAGGCCGCGTGCAGTGGAAATACACCCGCACCCCCTTGAGGAAACCAGACCAGCTCGGCGCCGCGCTGGACTCCTGACTGAGTGAGCTTCTCGATGACCGGCTGCCAGATGGATTTGTAAAGCACTCCGCCGACTCGATCGATTTCCCGGATCCAGTTGAGGGGCTCCGAGCGGTGGTAGCTGTATGCCCGCAGCCATCCGCCGAGTTCGCCCGCATCCTGGTCGCCGCGCTGCAAGAGGAGCATTTCGTCAGCACCAAAATTCTCCAGCCACACGGGGTCGGCGCGCAAACCAGCGTTGCATGGACTGGAGTCCGTCCCAAGGGCGGTGGTGACGACGATAACCGCGCCCTGTTTGGCCGCGAACACTCCAAAAAGCAGCGCTCCGCCGGGCGGAATCTGCGTGCCAAGCGAGGGCCAGATTTCGCGCGCCTCACGGCGATTCCAGAAGCGGGTCTTACCGCGATCCAGGGCTTCCAGCGCACCGCGCACATCGTTGACCTTCAGACGACAGTAGCAAAGCAGCGCGCCCGAATCCTGGAGCTGGAAGACGCGCGCGATACGGCTCGAATCGGCCACCGTTTCGGCGAGCAATGCTTCGCCTTCGATAATCGCCGCTTCCAGGCACCGGGCTGCTTCCGTGAAGTTCTGAGCTGCGATCCAGCCATGCGCTTCCACCTGATAGGCGTTGCGGCGTTCGCTGCCAAAGGCCGGCCCGGAATAGGCGGCAATGGCTTCGCGGGAACAGCGCACCAGTTCGTCAATGCCTGCCTCCCCGCAGAGCATCAACCTGAGATACGCGCTGGCTTCGAGCGAGCGTATGTTGGCTAGCAGTTCTGGCTTGGCGGGGTCGCACTCCTCGGTCGCGCGCTCGAACCATCGAATCGCCTCATGCAGATTCGCACCGGCTTCGGGCCCACGGCTGCGAGCCAGCACCCGGCCAAGCGACAGGCCCGCGCGACGCCGCAGATCGGGCGTGCCACCCTGCGAGCAGGCAGTCACCGCCTTTCGGCCGAAGACTTCGGCGTCGATGCGCTTCGCATTCCAATCGCCCACGGTGAAGAGGTAGCATTCACAGAGATAAATGCAGGTTTCGATCCAGGTGTTGTTCGGGACGTGCAAACTTGGCGCCGGCGAGCCGGGCGCCGGCGAGTCTCCGAAGCCGTGGAGTTCCAGCAGCCGCAAAGCTCCAAGATGCAACGCCGTTCTCCTCGGCATCGCGTCGGCAAAATCGCAGCCGGGCTCTTCGGTCGCCGCTAGGGCCAATTCATTTTGGAGTCCCGCCCATTTCTCTGGTTCTTCATCGGGTGACAATTGAGAAATCGCAAGTTGGAGATATTGAACCCGGCGCGACCAGTTTTCAGCCAGATCGCCGGCGGCCCGGAACCGGTAGAGTATTGCGAGCGTGGAAGCCACCCAGGGATAGTCGGCCACGGTGGCCTCCAGGCACGCCAGTGCCTCTTCGGATTGCGACGTGCGTTGCTGTGAGCGCGGCGCGAGGATAAAGCCAATATTCATGGTGCAATTCGCCCAGGAATCGTGGTCCTCTCCGGGCGTGAAGACGGTGAGAGCGTCACGATAGCCGTGCAGGGCCTCTTCGGGATCTGAGGCTTCGCACATATGCGCGTACATCGAGCGGAACGCGGCCCACTTCTTGGGCTGCGCGGCCCGATCGACGAGCGTCGCGGCTTGGAGAAAGATCTCGCACAGGCGTGCTTGGTCGCGATTGCGGTCGAGCGTCTTGTATTCGGCAATAAGCAGCGCGAGGCGTTCCGCTGCCTCCATTCTGTTCCTCCGTTCTTATGCGTCTTCGTAAGGGTAGCGAGAAGCGTGCTCCAGCACAAGGTCCGGCTTCGTTGTTGTTCGCTAAACATGTTATCTGTCCGGTATACATTGATAAGTGATCTGTCGAATGTGAAGAAATCGGCGAGACCTACTCTTGAAGGCGATGGCGATGAAACCGCCGCATTGGCTCGAGGGCATCACGGCTTTGGGATGCGGACGGTCGGAGTCACGCACATGAAAGATCCCGTCGTGGGCCAAGCGATGAGAAGGACCCCACTGTCCGGGGGCGTTAACAACTAAGATCGGTATCAGGCCGACCGGGTCTGCGGCAAGTCGGGACCGGTGTTTAAGGCGCCAGATCTTTGAGTAACCGACGGCCAAGTGGATAACTTCCGGTTAAGCCGACCAACAGAAAGCTAAGGCGACGTCGGTCTGCACTGCGCCGTTAGGCTTGGTGAATTTGCTGCCTGCACACTCTTCCACGCCACTCCATGGTGATGGCCACACATCGGGCAGAGGTTCCTCCACTCCTCCAATGCCTGCTCCCGCCGTTGTACCCTAGATGGATCGCGGCCCTTCAGTGCGCCGCGCAAGTTTTGCCGTACCGCAGCCCAAAGGAGGCGCCATGAAAACTTCCAGTATCTCCATGTTCGTGCTCTCGTGCGTCGTCAGCGTCGCCACAATGTTCGCCGCCGATCCGCCGCCGTGGGCCTACGGCTTCGAAGGCCCGCCGCAGGCGGGAGCCACGCCCGTCCCCGTCGGTCCGGCCAACACGGATCAGACTCTACGCAGCATCCCCGGCGCCACTGCGCAATATGCCCGCGCGCAGATCGCCAACCGCTTCGGCCCGGCCGACTGGTTCCCTAGCGAGCATCCCCAAATGCCCGACGTTGTCGCTCACGGCAAGCGACCGAACGTATGGGCGTGTGGCCTATGCCACTATCCCAACGGCAAGGGCCGCGCGGAAAATGCGGGCGTCAACGGCCTATCCGTGGAATATTTTATCCAAACGATGAACGATTTCAAGAACGGCAACCGCAAGAGCGCCGATCCGCGCAAGGCCAATACCAACCTCATGATCCAGTTCGCGAAAAACATGAGCGACGACGAAATCAAAGCTACGGCCGAATACTTCGGCTCGATGAAGTGGACGCCGTGGATCAAGGTTGTCGAGACGAAAATGGCGCCCAAGACCAAGCCCTCCAACGGTCTGTTCCTGGTCGAAGGCAATGAGATGGAGCCGCTTGGAAACCGCATCGTGGAAACGCCGGTCAATGCCGAAGCCACTGAAGTTCTGCGCGATCCGCACTCTGGCTTCACTGCCTACGTGCCCGTCGGCGCGGTGAAGAAGGGCGAGGCGCTGGTCAATAAGGGTGACGGCAAAACGATCGCCTGCGGCGGTTGCCACGGCGCCGACCTGAAAGGCCTCGGCCCGGTGCCCGGTCTGGCCGGCCGCTCGCCCAGCTACTTGATGCGGCAGATGTTCGACATGCAGCAAGGCTTCCGCAAAGGAACATGGACTGAGCTGATGAAACCCGTGGTCGCCAACTTGACGACCGACGATATGATGAATATCGTGGCGTACACGGCGTCCCAGATGCCGTAAACGTGAATCTCAGGCTCCTCGACCGCCGGAGTAAACAACGCTTCGCGTCAGCTCATCGTGCCTCAGTGAGTCTTTGCTTGTGTCGTGGGAGTCGCGGACTGAAGCCTGGCGCATTCCGACCTGGCTTCTTTCAGGACGGGAATGTCAGGATCGGCGTCTTTCCAGAGATTAAGGAACTGCTGATAAGCAGTCTTTGCCTTTTCTAAATTCCCCGACAAAGCAAGGCATCGACCCAATTGCAAGCGTGCCAGCGCGCCAATGGAGTCGCCGAAAACAACTCCCCGATGCTCGAAGACCCGCTGGAATTCCGCCGCGGCCTCGGCCTCCCGCCGCGCAGCCAGATAGGCCTCGCCCCGAACGTAAACCGGATAAAGGCCCCCGAAACGGTAGGTGAAGTCAGGCCCGGCCATGGCGAGGTCAAAAGGACGCGCAGCTTCCAACGCCTTCAGCGCCTTCGCGGAATTGCCCCGGTCAAGGGCAATTAGGGCTCGCAACACCGGCAGCTCGTAGTATTGCGCGTTGGTGTCCTCGGGGAACCTCTTGACTATTTCGTCGACCAGCTTTTGCGTTTCCACAAGTTCTCCAGACAACGCCAACGCACACGCCGAGCCGTACATCACATCGAGACCCCTCGACAGATCGAGAGCCGCTTTCGCACTTCGGCCCGCCGCCTCGGAGTTTCCAGCACGGGCTTCGGACATCGCATCGGCTGTCTGGTACGTCGCGGACTTTTCCCGGTCGTTGGTCTGTTCTGCCAGGTTGATCGCATGGCGCCACATCGCTCGCGCCTGGTTCAGCCGGCCGGCAGAAGCGAGGTGAGGCCTTGCCATCACAGTCGGAATCTGATATAACGGAATCCGATCATGAAGCCACACCCCGACGATTATCTTCCGCTGGCCCCGGCCACGCTGCACGTCTTACTCTCGCTGGCCGGAGAACCGATGCACGGCTACGGCATCATGCAGGAGGTGCTCCGCCAATCGGGCGGCCGCTATAACCTTGGGCCCGGCACGCTCTACGACAACCTGCAGCGGCTGATGAAGCAGCGCATGGTGGAGGAAGTTGCGGGACCTCGCGAACAGGAAAACTCCCGCCGCCGTTATTACCGCCTGAGTTCGCTCGGGCGCGGCGTACTGTCGCAGGAGATCGCGCGACTGGAAGACGTGGTGCAGGAGGGCAGAATGCGCCTCCGCTCGCTCAAACCCAGGAGGGCCTGATGCTGCGATGGCTGTATATCCAATTGATCTGGCTTCACCCGGCACCGTTCCGCTGGCGCTTTGGCGACGACATGCTCGACGATTTCGACCGCACTGCGCTACGCAATGAGCCGCGATATTTCGCCGATGCGGTGGCGTCGCTCGCGCGCCAGTGGCTGTTGCGCACGGAATTCCGGCGGCCAGAGGCAACCGCAGCGACTGCGGAGGCGTCGATGCAGGCAGCAGGGGTGCCGCTGTTCCAAACCATCGAGACCTACAAACCGCGTCCCGCGGCGCTGCTTCATGGCGGACTTCTGGCGATCCTCTCGATTCTTGCCGCAGTGATCCTAATTGGTAAGGGCGGCGGCATCGCGAAGCCGTTTCTCATCGGCGCGCATTTTTCCAAACCCAGTCTCTTGCCGATCGACCGGAATTCAATGACCGGCAGCGACCTCAGCCAGACGGTCCAGCTAGGACCGGACCCGTTCGAGGCTTGGCTGAAGCTCGCCCGACCTTACTTCGCTTCTATGCCGGTTCTGGGCACGCTCGACGCCGATCGCGATTTGACGCTGTCGCCGTGGGAGATCAGCAACGCCCCGGCGGCTCTTCGCAACCTGGACATTAACTACGATGGCAAACTGACACCCGAAGAATGCGGCTTGCACATCGATCCGAATTCCGTGTCCCCGGCGTTGCTGGCACAACTGCGTCGCCGTTTCATGAGTTACCATCCGGTGCTGGCCGCTCTGGATGCCGACCATGATGGCGAGATCTCATCTTGGGAGATCGATCACGCTGCCGCGGCGCTAAAGAAGCTCGATCGCAACCATGATGGCTACCTAACCGCCGACGAGTTGGTTCCGTTCGAAATGGCCGTCCGCGCGGGCTTGCGGTAAGGGCGGGAAGATTGACATGAAGGCTACCCTCTTGATCGCCGCGCTATTCAGTGTCTTGTTGCAAGCTCAACCTGTATCGTCACCAGCCACGCCCAATTTCGACGTCGTCTCAGTCAGGCCATGTAAGCCGGGCGTTACGAAGAGCGGCGACTCATCGCCGGGAAGGCTTGACATCGGATGTGCGCTTCTGGCCGACGTGGATAACACCGGGCTGATTCAGCAAGCGTATAACAGGTATGCAGACGGCCAACTGACTTCTGCGAAAATCATCCCCATCGAGGGCGGCCCGGATTGGATCCATTCGGCAACGTTCGAAATCGAGGCAAAATCGGACGGTCACCCGAGCATCCCGATGATGCTTGGCCCCATGATGCAGGCAATTCTTGAGGACAGGTTCAAGTTGAGGATCCATCGCGAGACCAGGCAAGGACCTGTTTACGAACTCGCCTTGGGCAAAGGCTCTCCAAAGTTGAAACCACTCCAGGATGGAAGCTGCACCCCCGTGCTCGTAGGTCATCCCTTGCCCCCGCTGGCCTCTGGCCAGCACTATTGTAGGAACCTCGTGGGTCCGGGCTCGGTTAACGTCGAGGGTGGCACCCTCTCGATGCTCGCCGGCTTGCTGGGCCTTATCCTGGATCGTCCCGTTATCGACAAAACCGGCACTACGAATTACTTCGAGATACACCTCAAGTTTTCGCGCGACGATTCCGCGACGCCTCAACAAGCCATGGCTGATCCTGGCGCGCCCGCCGCCATTACGGCGCCAGACGCTCCCGGCATATTTCAAGCCATTCAGGAACAAGTCGGCCTAAAACTGGTGCCGGCCAAGGGACCCGTGGACGTATTGGTGATCGACCATATAGAGAGGCCTTCTGAAAACTAATACGACCGCTGGACTCTTGCCCTCGAAATTGAAAGCCACATACCGTTGCAGTTAGGCGCCGTTTTCGACGTTACACGCCCACCTGGTGCCGGCCGGTCACGGGGCTGCCGTTCAGAGCGTGTCACGGCGCACTCGGACAAAGCGGCGGATGTCATCGTTTCGAGCCGTTTTCAGTCGGTCGCCCGTGGGTTAGATCGCGATATTCACTAATAACGCTTCTGGAAAGATGGCCAGTTCTACGTGTCGGGCGTTATGCGGCAACTTGACCTCGAAACAGCCCAATTCCGGATGGCGCGTACCCATTTCCCGATTAGGATCCGGCCACCTCCGGCTACCCACCCTCCGCAGCCGAATGTGACCCGCCCATGAAAGTGCTGTACCGCGAAGGTTTGTGAGCTTTCGGTAAGCCTGCGTAGGAGTCCTGTGACCCTATTTCTGCCGGAGATACCTATTTCAATCTGAAATACGTCGGCCTAAAATACCGTGACCGAGGTATGCCCGCCATTGGGGCGGCCGGATCAGTTCGGGCCGGTCAACATCGCTAAACATAGCGCCCGACCTTTACGGTTCAGACTTCGGTAATGAGGTAGTGCCACATCGACTGACAACCAATACGTTGCTCTCTTTGGTTGCGTGGACATCCTGCGCTCAACACCAGTATAGAGCAGGCACGCGCGCCACAGTGTTAACCTGAAATTTCCCCTATGAGTGACATTCACGTAACTCTGCCGGACGGTAGCGTCCAGACCGTTCCGGCGGGCACGAAACCCATTGACATCGCGCAGAAAATCAGCCCTCGTCTGGCCGACGCCGCGCTGGTAGCTAAGGTCAATGGCGACCTGTACGATCTCTCGCGTCCCCTCGAAAAAGACGCGACGGTGCAGATCCTGACCGCCAAAGATCCCGACGCTCTCTACGTCTACCGGCACTCCACCGCGCACCTGTTGGCCGCTGCAGTCCTCGAACTGTTTCCGGACACCAAACTCGGCATCGGTCCTCCCGTGGAGAACGGCTTTTACTACGATTTCGATCGCAGCGAGCCATTCAGCACCGAAGACCTCGAACGCATCGAGAAGAAAATGTGGGAACTCCAGGCGCAGGACCTGAAGTACGAACGCAGCCTTACCGAGAAGGAAGCCGGCCTCGAGAAGTACCGCCAGATGAATGAGCCGATGAAGGTCGAACTCATCGAAGAGCGCGCCGACAACATCTTCTCCGAATACACCCTGGGACCGCACTTCATCGATTTCTGCCGCGGCCCCCACCTACCCTCGACCACCAAGATCAAAGCGTTCAAGCTGCTATCCATCGCCGGTGCGTATTGGAAAGGCGACGAAAAGAACCGCCAACTGCAGCGCATCTACGGCACAGCCTGGTTCACTAAGAAGGAACTCGACGAGTACCTCAACAAACTCGAAGAGGCCAAGAAGCGCGACCATCGCAAACTGGGGCAGGAACTGGATCTTTTCAGCATTCAGGAACTCGCGGGTCCCGGCCTGATCTTCTTCCATCCCAAGGGCGGCATGGTTCGCAAGCTGCTGGAAGACTGGATGCGGAACCAGTATCTCGCCCGCGGCTATTCGCTCGTTTACACACCGCACGTCATGCGGCGCGACCTGTGGAAAGTCTCCGGCCACGCGAATTACTATTCCGAAAACATGTTCAAGCCCATGGAACTGGACGACGCCGAGTACCAGCTCAAACCCATGAACTGTCCGGGCCATATCCTGATCTATCGCGACAAGAAGCGCAGCTATCGAGAGCTTCCGGTGCGGTTGGGCGAATTGGGGACGGTGTACCGTTACGAGCGCTCCGGCACCATGCACGGATTGATGCGCGTCCGCGGCTTCACGCAGGACGACGCGCATATCTTCTGCACTCCCGACCAGATCGAAGACGAGATCGTCAACTGTCTCGAGTTCGCCGCGGACACGCTCAAGACTTTCGGTTTCGATAAATACGAAGCGGAGCTCTCGACGTGGGACGGAGGCGCCAGCGGCAAGTACGACGGCGCTCCGGAGCAGTGGCAGCTCGCCGAGACCGCCCTCCACAAGGCCACCGACCGCCTCAAGCTGAACGCAAAAGTGATGAAGGACGAGGCGGCGTTTTATGGTCCTAAGATCGACATCAAACTGGTCGACGCAATCGGCCGGTTGTGGCAGCTTTCGACGGTCCAGTTCGACTTCACCCTGCCGCGCAAGTTCGGTCTGGAATACATCGCCGAGGACGGCAAAGCGCACCAGCCGTTGATGGTGCATCGCGCACTGTTCGGCTCCATCGAGCGGTTCTTCGGGATCCTCGTCGAGCATTACGCCGGGGCCTTCCCGGTCTGGCTCGCTCCGGTGCAGGCCGTGGTTCTTCCGATCACCGACCGGCATGTGGCCTATGCCCGCCAGGTGGAGACGAAGCTCAAAGACGCCGGACTCCGCGTGCACGTCGATGATCGCAGCGAAAAGGTGAATCTCAAGATTCGCGAAGCGCAACTGCAGAAGGTGCCGTACATGCTGGTGGTGGGAGATCGCGAAGCCGAGACCGGGCAAGTGTCGGTGCGCAATCGCCGGCATGCGGACCAGGGCGCGCAACCGGTCGAAGATTTCCTCGCCGCGGTAAAGAAGTTAATCGACGACAAGACTCCGTTCGAGTAGCCCTGACGGCATAAATAAAAGATAGAGTGGCTTCGATCGTGCAGATTCGAATTTGCAAACCAGCCGCCCACAACACCACAACTACGGGCTCGCCAGCATCCTGTTGCCTATATGTGCCATGCTGGAATTCTTATGCGAGACCCGGAGATCATTGAAGCCGAGCTGATCGAAATTAGCGCCATCGCCGATGATAGTCTCAAGTTCGAGCGTATTATTGCATGGTGCGCATCGCATCCCGATGAGGTCCCTTTCGCCGTGCATCAACTCCTGCGCCGAAATGAAAAGCACACGTCGCAGAAGGCTCCGGATTAGCCCCAATACGTTCACTTCAGCACGGGAGCGGTCCCATCCGCCGCGCGAATTTCGGTGGTCACTAGTTCAGCCAAGTCGTCGCGGTCAGATGTTTGACGGCCACGGCTGCACCCTCGCGTGGTAGCCGTAGGGCGATCGCCCGCCCAAGACCAATCATACTCAGCCGCAAAGCGTAGCATGTCACGCGGTCACATGGTGCAGAAAGCTTGGGTCCGTTTTCGACGCTCACTAAACTAATTGAGATGCCAGCGTCTAACCGGCATGTCCAATTCATCGAGCTAATGTTACTCTTGCGAACCGAGCACCTGCCCGAGAGCAATGGCTGGCTCCACGACCAGAAGCTAGTACTAAGTTGCGAAAGTTCGCGCAACCACTCCCTAACGGTCGCAGCTCGGAAGTCATTGCTGAGTCGCGCGCGTAAGCAAGTCGCATTCAAATCGAACGGCAAGGTCCCGCGGGGGGTATTCAATGCTAAAGTGAAAGGCAAAAGGAGGCATATGCGTAGAAGGTCTTTTCTCGCAGCGTTGCCCGGAGCCCTGGCTCTGGCCGCTCCACAGGCACCGGAGGCGAACCGGCCGAAAGTTCCCGGGAACCTGGGTCTGCGCGCCCGCAGCCGCAGCCGCAGCGAACAGCCTCCCGGCAGTCATCGGATGAGCAACTCGGAACGCTATCTGCGCTGGGAAGTTGCGCAGACGGCGATCATCATCTGCGACATGTGGGACACGCATACCTGCAGCATGTCGGCGCAGCGCGTGGCTGCGATGGCGCCGCGCATGAACCAGGTCGTCAATACTGCCCGGAGCCTCGGGGTGATGATCATTCACGCTCCCAGCGACACAATGAAATATTACGAGGGAACGCCGCAGCGGCAACGGATGCAACGTGCGCCCATGGCGCCGTCTCCATTTCCGATTGCGGTCCGCTGCGGACGGGACGAGGAAGAGGAGCGCAACTTCCCGATCAACGACAGCGCCGGCGGTTGCGACGATCCGATCGTCAAGGAATGGAAGGGTCCCTATCCATGGACCCGGGAGAATTCCGCTATCGATATCGTCGGGTTTGACGGCGTCAGCGATAATGGCCAGGAGATCTACAACTTCTGCAAGCAGGAGGGGATCACCAATATCGCGCTGATGGGGGTACATACCAACATTTGCATCCTGAACCGGTCATATGGGATCCGCCAGATGACGAGGCTCGGCTTTCATGTGGTGCTGGTGCGGGACCTGACCGACACGATGTATGATCCTCGCACGAAGCCATTCGTAAGCCACGCGCGCGGCACGGAACTGGTGATCGAACATATCGAGACGCGATGGTGTCCGTCGATTCTGGCGGAAGATCTGACGCACGTGATACCGGGCAGCGATAACCCGACGAACGTCTCCATGTCCGGCAGCCGGTCCTGAGTTTATTTGGTCCTTTTGACCGGGGCCGCGAATGCCTCCAGCCGGTGGTGCGTCTCCGACTCGCGAAAGTACGCTCATCGGTATCGCCGGGTGTTCGACGGCCTGAACCTGCTCCGGGAAGGATCGTCACCGGAAACGTGGCGACGAACTCGTCGGGCGTTAATTGTTGATATCGGGAGCCATTTTCGTTCCGAATTCCAGCTCGGCGAATTCTCCCCTTAGGTTCAACTCAGGCGCGATCGATCTCTTCGGCGGCGCGGTTTGCGGACTCCAGGGCCGCCTCCTGCCCCCACGACATCGGCCCCGCGTAAGCGCCAGCGAAATGGATCCGGCCACAAGGTCGGATGACTTCCGGCCAGAAACGATGAAGATCACCGGGCCGATACGCAGTCCTTTCGCACATACCAGCCCATGGATCCTTCGACCAGTCATGTACCACTACTTGTTCAATGTCTGAAGATTTCCCCCGATAGAGCTTCTGAAAAGCGGCTAACGCGGCCGACCCGGATACGCCCGCCTGCGCCCCGCCTATCAGAATGCCGCGAGGCGTATTCACTTCCTCGGCCATGGACCACAATTCATTGAGCTGCGGATCAGGCGGAGCCCAGTTCGGGCTGATATTGTCCGTTTTCCAAAACCGCGTCCGGGATTGGAAAACCACCCGCGTTCGTGTGTAATAAGGCATTTCACGAATGACGAACGCTTTGGCTTCCGGCCACGCGGGCGATACCGGCATCTGGCGAAGCGCAACCAGCGAGATGCAACTCACCAGGTAATCGGCATCGCGCGTCTGTTCTTCTCCGAACTCGCGGCACGTCACGGAGACGCCGGTCGCGCCATGCTCCAAGCGAATCACCGGGCAGCCCAAACGCACGCGCTCGCCCAGTCGCGCTGCGAACGCATCGGTAATCAGCTGGTTGCCGCCCTTCAAGCGAAACAGTTTCTTGGTCTCCAGGTCCGTGCCACGCAGCTTCTTGATAGCCGCGCCCCAGATGGTTTGCAAAGCCGACCCTGAGCCGCCGAAAAACTTCAAAGCCGCCGGGGAGGCTCCTTCCTGGCGGAGCAGATCCGCGACGCTGAGTAGATCGAGCTTGGCTAGACTAAGTTTTGCACTTTTTGAAGCCTCGCGTCCCCTGGCCGTAGCTTGTTCCGCTTGGCTCCGCCCTTGGAAACCGCTGCCGTTTGCTCCAAACATTTTTTGACGTTTTGTCAGTTTTCTCTTGCATCCAAGGCTGATTTATGATATCTTTCATATTTAATAAATGAAAGATAAGGTTGCTCAACTTACCGCTTCACGCAAGCAACTCATTCAGAAGATGCCTGACCCTTCCGCCATCTTGCCGGGTTCCTTATTGAGCCGTATGGTGCGCTGTAATAAGCCCGGTTGCCGTTTTTGCGAGAAGAGCAAGGGCAAAGGCCACGGACCGATCTGGATTCTCTCCGTCAGTCTCGGCAATCGCCAGGTACGCCAAGTCCCCATCCCCAGCGAGCTGAAAGAAGAGGTGGAGGAAAGCCTGCGCGCGTTCGCTCAGACGCAAGCACTACTGAAGCAGATCGCGCAAGTGAACTTCGAGCTTTTGAAGGAACGTAAGCGCCAGCGATCGTAAGGTCTTTTTTTTTGCGCTCTTTATCTTTCATTTATTAAAAATGAAAGAAAAGGACGCTCGATGCCCGATCTCTTGGTCCGTTCCTTCGCTCCACTCCTGCTCGCTTTTCAATCGTGCTTCACTCAGCCGAGCTTCCAGTCCTTCTGGGCCGTGACCTGCGCCTGGATCCTCTGCTCGGGCCGCCGTTCCCTCACTCGCATCATTCAATCCGGGCAACTGACCGAGTTCAAACACTACTGCTCGTTCCATCGCTTCTTCAGCCAGGCCCGTTGGAGCCTTGACGATCTGGGCCACTGCGTCTTCCAGCTCCTGTTACCTTTTTGCGCAGAGGTTCTGGTCGCTGCGGTCGACGATACCTTGGCCCGCAAATCCGGGCGCCACATCTGGGGCGCCGGCATGCACCACGATCCCTTGCGTTCTACCCAGAAACGCCCCTTCTTCGCCTTCGGCCACAACTTCGTGGTCTTCTCTTTGCAAGTGGCCTTGCCCTTCGCTCCTGACAAATACTGGGCTTTCCCCATCCTCGTTCGCATGTACCGCAAGCGCCAGACCAACCAGCGCGCACCCGGCAAAGGGGGAAAACTGGAGCGCAAACAAACCGGCCAGGCCACCGCCAAGCAATATCGCACCCGTCCCGAACTGGCCCTGGAGATGATTCAGACCGTGGCCAGTTGGATTCCCCAGCGCATGCTTCGCGTCCTCGGAGATAGCGAGTATGCCGGCCAATCCATTAGCCGCCACCTTCCCCCCAACGCGAAGTTGATCAGCCGCATGAACATGAAGGCCGCTCTCTATGAACCCGCCGGGAAGATTGCCAAACGGGGGCGACGCCGCAAGAAAGGCAATCGCTTGCCGAGTCCTCTACAGATGGCGCAAGGCAAAAAAGCGAAATGGATCAAGACCACCGTCGCGCTCTATGGAAAGCAGGTCAAGCTCTGGTACCAAACCATCGATGCCCTGTGTCCCGGTGAAAGGATTCTGCTCATCTCGAATCCGTTCTACATATGGTGCGAAGTAGAGTAGCTGCAACTCCGGCCAGGAGTGATCGGCGAGGAAGTCGGACTCCTTCTGATTGAACCCAAGCTTCTCAAGCACTGTACGGCTGTGCAGGTCGTCCTCGGTGAATCGGTCTCCATTGAGGAATCTGACCATGTGATCGCGTCGCGGATAAGGAATCGGCGTGAGGGAGAACTCCTTAACATAACGCCAGTATTCCGTATAACCAGGGTAATAGAAGTGCTCGGCTCCGATATCCGCGTACAGGCCGTCGGCGAACTGGTCATGGAATGTACGCACATGACCTCCGGCCCGTCCGCTGGCCTCCAGCACTGTTACATCGTGCCCGCGCCTGACCAGTTCGTACGCGCAGGCGAGACCCGCGATGCCCGCACCCATAACCAGGACCCGCTTCTTGCCGGTGCCCTGAGCGGCCGCCAGATAGTTAGTTCCCAACGCGGTGGATATAGTACGCCCGCTGGCCTTCAAGATGTCCCGCCGGTTCATCGATCCGTTTGTCATAAACATCCCGCCGGAGTCTGTCAGCATAGCAGAACCGGCCGGTTTGCGCTTCAGTTGCAGGCCCTGAGAGGGGGTCGCCGGCCGCTGTCAGGGCCAAGCTTGGATGGCGCGTGCTCTCTTACCTGTACCCCAGAGACTTCGCATCGTTGCTGCCATCCATGAAATAAGCCAGGTCCACGCCGGGGATCGATATCTGCTGCGACAGCGGATTGGGACTTACAAAGATCCCGCCAGACCCCGCGGGCATGGTCGACAGAACAAAAGCAGGGATCGTGAAAGACCCTTTGGTGACGTCCTCCGAACACACGAAACCCGCTTGGCCCGACTCGACGTAGCCTCCGACGAGAACGTAACCGGGACTCGTGCCGCTGGTCCAGGTGACGGTGAGCGGTTGGCTCCGGTCGACTGAGGAGATCGCCGCCTTGTTGGTCCAGAGAACGTTGCCGCCAACGTTCAACGTCGCACTGAACGCACCCACGTCGTGGCCGCCGCTGCCCGTGATCGTGTAAGAGCCGGGTGGCAGGTCGCGACCGCTCGGAGCGTTTCCGAATAGCGTCTGGTACTCACCTGTTCTTGTCAGTGCCATCGTGAATGAGCCGGCCTGTCCCGAAAGAGCCAGTGAGGCGCCCGCATCGAGTCCGACCTGAACTCTGCCCACCAAGGTGGATGGAAGGCTCGTACATGTTCCCTGGCTGGGAAACAGTCCGCCAACCGCCGCGGCCACCCCGGCCGGCGAACTGTACCGGCCCAACCCGGCCACCGCGCCTTCCTGATTGGGAGCCAATGCGGCTTGAACCGCAGCTTTGGCGGACGGACTCAACGTCTTCCACGCCGCCGCGTATTTCGTCATCACCTTCCGGAAGGCGCGCTGATTGTGCTTCTGTTGCGCGTGCATCAGCCTCGCCACGTCCTCCACCGACACCTTGGTGTGCAGAAGCTTGGAGAGTCTCTGGGCGATGTAGACTCGTACATCGAAACCCAATCCCAACAGAACGGACACCGGACCGGCTGCCAGCGCGGCCACCGTCACGGGTTGTCCGGCGGTGGCCTGGTTCATGATGCTGACGGGCAGCGTAGGCGCCGTGTCAGAACAAGGTCCTCCGCCGCTGGTGACGGCCAGCGAAACGAAGTTGCCGGACGCACTTTCAGCGGGGCTCCCGCTGTGCACCGTGACCGGCACATAGCATCCCTGCACTCCATCGGGGACGACAAACGAGATTTGATCGAGACCTACGCAACAGCCCGAGCGTCCGGCGTAGATGACAGTTGCGGGCTGCGTCCCTACGAAGACCTCGACTCCCGGAAAGTTCGGGAACGTGGGAGGCAAGGCGTTATCTGGCCCGGCCACGGGACCCAGGCCGGTGGCCCAGAGGGTGACGGTTTCGCCGGTCTTGGCGGTTGCAGCGAAGGTTTTCGCGGAGCCGTCCGACGCCGTGAAGACGCCGGGCCCAGCTCCCGAACTGGCCAGCGTGTAGATGCCTGGCGCGGTGGGTGCGACATCGAACTCTGTCGGGAAGTAGGCCGCGGTTCCGTTGTAGCTGACGGTCATCATGGCCTTGCCGGGAGGTACGCTCGAAGGCAGCACGGCCGCCGCTGTGCCAAGCCCCGCGTACACCATCGGGCAAGCCACTGTAGTTGAGCCGGATGTCACCATGATCGCGGTTCCGCCAAGTGTCAGAGGCAGCGGATAGGTGTTGGCCTGAACGACAGGTCCAGTGGCGAGATTCGAACCGAAAACGACGAATATGGAACCTGGCGCGACACTTGAGCCGTAGCTCGCCGAATTCTCCACCGAATAGATGTAGGGAGGTGGCGTCGTCATCACGGTTGTGCCCGTGACGCTGAACTCGTTGGCGAAGCCGGTATGGGTAGGTCCCCACCCACTGTTTATGCCGAGGCCGGACGTCGCGATGGGCAGCGCGGGACTGTTGGGGCTAGCCGCTACCAAGCCCCAACCGATGCCGGTAGTGGTCGGGTCCGCGGGGACCACCGAAATCCAATAAAGCTGCCCGTTCAGTACGGCGTGGGTAACAGACGTCACCGTAATGAGAGTGAGGTTTGTTTCCGCCGGACTGAAGGGGACCGTCCAACTCTCGATCGGCGTGCCGGGAGAATTGTTGTTGTCACTCAAAATCGTCAGCAACATCGGCGAGGTTCCGAGACCGTTTGGCAAAGGCAAGTATTGGACGGCTACCGTGACCTGGTCGAGCGTGGCTGTGCCTTCCATGGGAAAAGCGTCCGCGATCACCTGCCCCCCGCCGCCTAGAATCGGCGCGGCTCCGGTTAACGCCGGCGGCTGCCCGGCAAGATTACCAGTGGGAATCGTGTTGACCAGCGTCACCACCTGGGCGTGTGCCGCGTTGAGTATCGCGAAAATGAAAAACGACGCTTTGGACATTTGTGTATACATAGTGCCTCCTGGCGTAGAAAGCTCACGAGGTTTCGAGCGCGGCCGCGCATACTCGAATCGCGCAGCATCGATAATACTTGGTTTGGGCGCGGCTGGCCTCGCGGTCCACTTCGCATGATATGCAGGATAAAACATCCAGTGACGTGAAGTGGGCCCGGAAGTCTGGCTTCCCGAAGCTATCGGCGTTGGCGTAACGTCAGTTCGTCTGAAACGAGTTGTAGGATATCTGAACCTGCAGGCGCCAAATCTTTGTCTTGCGAAATCCTCGTCGCCCCAACAAAGGTCAGGAGTTCGGCGTAAAAGATTACGCCGCATAAATGGCCGTATGGTTCACGAGCAACTCACGACTTTCGCCAATTCGGATTGGTTCTCCTCGATGGAAAGGCAACGTACGCTAGATCCACTTGGTGGCCAACAAGTTCACAAAATGGTCAAATTTGAAACGGAGCACAAACCATCCCTCTCGACGCACGAGGCTGGCATCGCAGGCAGTTGCGGAAGCCCGCCGGCAGCATGCTTGCTCCAGCGAGTAACACAAAAGACGCGGCGATTTGGGTAACCGCAAAAATTCGGAGGCGGCGGCCGGTGCTGCCCGTAATTCGAAGACTGCTGGCCGTGAGGTTGAGACCCGGCGATACATCGGACGTCGGAAGGCGGGGAACATAGGCGAGCAGCACAGCAGCAATCAGGGCCAGCGCTGCGCCGATCCAGAGCATGCTCGAATCAATGGTGAGTTCGAGAGCACGTACCGAGAAACGTGCGGCGTAACGCGCCAGGATAGCGACCATTGGGCGGGCACTAAGGACGCCGAGCGCCGCACCGGAGACACACAACAGCAGACTTTCCGCCAGGAGAGTGCGCCGCAATGCCGAGGCATCTGCTCCAAGGGCCGCTCGAATCGCAAGTTCGCCTTCCCGGCGGACGGTGCGTGCCAGTATGAGGTTGGCGACGTTCGAGCAGGCGATGATAAAGACCAATATGGACGCGGTCATCAGAACCAGCAATACAGTTCTTGCGCGTGACGTGATTTGATCGCGGAGGCGCACGACGTCGATGCGAGAATCCGCTTTCTTCGAGTAGGCCTCGGGATGGTCTTTGACCATCGAGGCGTAAACGGTCCGCAGTTCAGCCCGTGCAGTTTCCAGGCTGACGCCGGGCGCGAGGCGGCCGAAGAGTTCAGTCATGCGGTGCACTCGCCCGGTAACCATAGTGGCAGATAAATGATGCGGACTGGTGACAATGTTGGCTATGAGCTCCGTCTCCGCGGGGTACGGAACCGATGGTTCAAGTACTCCGACCACCGTGGCCTGGCGCGTACCAAGGCGGAGGATTTGTGCAGTACCGACGGATCGCTTTTCAATGCCGTCGTCCAGAACCGATAGGTGAGTACCGCGGCACCCGCGGCAGCCGGTCCGTCGTCACGCATATCGAGGAGGCGGCCGAGAACCGGGTGCAGTCCCATCACCTCGAAGTACGAGCCGCCGACCACGCCCGCGCGGACCTCGCGAGGCTCGCCCAGGCCCACGAGAGTGAATCCGATAGTGGAAAAGTCACCGAACTTGGTGAGGGTCTTGACGCGTGCGCGCAGATCCTGCATTTCGGGCACTGAAAAAGTAGCGTTCTCGATGCCGATGCCGGGGGCACTTTGACGGATATAGACGAGGCGATCCTCATCGCGATTCACGAGCGGGCGCAAGAGAACACCTCGAACCAGTGTGAAGATGGCGGCGTTTGCTCCGATCCCGAGAGCGAGCGTGAGCACCACGGTGATGGTCAGCCCTTTTGTGCGGGCGAGGGAACGCACCGCGAACTTCAAATCGTTCAAGAAGCCCATCATACTTCACTTGAGTATCCATCTCCCGGCAGGTCAATTCAAGTGGCTATTAGCGCCCGGAATCTGGTTATCGTTCCATTCCCAGCTGCGCTTAACGAAAGCTTGACCAGAATCAAGAAGCCGGTCGCGAGCGAATCGCGGCCCGCTACTACCAGGAGAACGAAGCGCGCCGGCGAAAGATAGGCTGCCCCAAAGCCCACGGAGCAACTTGTCTTACCTGCCCTCGTGATCGCACCCGCGGCTTTTCGAAGTGGCGGGACTCAGCCGCGTAGCACCTTCCGTAGCCTTGCCTTGGTCACCTCCTCGTTCGGGCTGCAATTTCCCGAACTGGAGTTCGTGCACGGCTTGCGGCTGCTTCACCGCCACGCGGAGCCGCGTTCCCGGCCAATGTGGACTTCGAGGCGCCTGAGCCGTTCTGTCCAGGCACCCATTCTTTTTGCCGCGCGTTAAATCGAGCGGTTCAGGACACGGTTGAGACGTTGGACGAACGCACTGGGGTCTTGCAGGGACACGCCTTCCATCAGGAGCGCCTGGTCATAAAGCAGCCACGCGGCGTCTTCGGTGAGCGCGTCGCCGGTGTGGGCCAGCATCTTCTTCACGATCTCGTGATCCGGATTGATTTCGAGCGTGGGCTTGATTGCGGGCACGTTTTTTTGACCCATCGCGCGAAGCATCTGCTGCATCTTGAGCGACGGCTCATCTTCGTCGGAAACGATGCAGGAGGGGCTGTCGGCGAGCCGGACAGAGGCGCGAACATCCTTCACACGGTCGCCGATGGTGGCCTTGATCTTGTCGAGCAGGGGTTTGAGTTCCTGGGACTTGTCAGGCTCGACATAGTCTTTCAGATCTTCGCTGGTGGAGGTCTTGTTGACGGCCTTCAGTTCGGTCTCGCCATATTTGTCCACGGTTGAGAAAACGATCTCGTCGATTTCGTCGTCGAGAACCAGCACCTCGAACCCCTTCTTCTTATAGATTTCGAGGAGCGGCGAGGTGCGAAGTTGGGCTTCGGTGGCGCCGGTGATGTAGTAGATGCTCTTCTGATCGTCTTTCATGCGGGACTTGACGTCGGCGAGGCTGGTGAGGCCTTCCACTTTGGTGGACTTGGCGCGGATCAGGTCGAGGAGCACCTCGCGATTGGCGGAATCGCTATAGAGACCTTCCTTGAGCAGTCGGTTGTACTCGCCGATGAACTTCGCATATTGTTCGGGCTGGTTGGCGGCGATGTTCTTGATCTCAGTCAGGATCTTCTTGATGCTCGCGGTTCGAATGCTTGCGAGCACCTTGTTCTGCTGGAGGATTTCGCGGCTGATGTTGAGCGGTAGGTCTTCGCTGTCGACAATGCCACGCACGAAGCGCAGGTACTGCGGCAGAAGCTCTTTAGCGTCGTCGAGGATGAAGACGCGCTTCACGTATAGCTTGACGCCTCCCTTGTACTCGGCTTGGTGGAGGTCGAGGGGTGCGCGCGAGGGGATGAAGAACAGCGTGGTGTAGTCGAGAGTGCCTTCGGCCTTGGTATGGAACCAGAAGAGCGGATCTTCCCAATCGCCGGTGAGGGATTTGTAGAATTCCTTGTAGTCCTCGTCCTTAAGTTCCGACTTGGGGCGGCGCCAGGGAGCGCTCGCGGCATTGACCTGTTCGGTGGTGCGGCTCGCGATGGACTTCTTCTCCACCTCGTTCCACCCGCTCTTGTCGTAGGTGAGGAAGATCGGGAACGCGATGTGGTTCGAGTACTTCTTCACGATCTGTTGCAGGCGCCAGCTATTGGCATACTGCGAGCCTTCCTCGTTGAAATGCAGGAGGACTGTAGTGCCGGCAACGATGCGCTCGGCGGGTTCGATGTCGAAGCCTGTGGCGCCGTCGCTGGTCCAGCGCCATGCAAGTTCTTCGCCAGCTTTGCGGGACAGCACTTCCACCCGGCTGGCCACCATGAATGAACTGTAGAAGCCCACGCCGAACTGGCCGATGAGGTTCGAATCTTTCCTGGCGTCGCCAGAGAGCTGCGAGACGAAACTCTTGGTTCCGGAGCGGGCGATGGTGCCGAGGTTCGAGATTAAATCCTGCTCATTCATGCCGATTCCGGTGTCGCTGATGGTGAGGGTTTTCTTCTCCTCATCGAGTTCAAGCTCAATGCGCGGATCGAACGATACCGTCCGGTAGGCGTCGTCCGTAAGCGTCAGGTAACGAAGCTTATCGAGCGCATCTGAGGAGTTGGAGATCAGTTCGCGCAGGAAGATCTCGGGGTGCGAGTAAAGAGAATGTACGATGAGTTGCAGTAACTGACTGACTTCGGTCTGAAATTCACGTTGAGACATGGTTTGCCTTAACTACTATAAGATGCAAGCGGGAACCGGCACCGCAGGTCGCGGCCAGGCGGTGAGGCCCGAATCGCCCGACGCACCGGAACTCGGCCACGGCAGCACCGCAGCTTCATCCAGGGTCGCGGCCGTGACGTCGACGGCGTGCGAAATACCGACAGGATCGGTGAAGGAGACGGTGCAGATTCGGCGCAGTCCCACGAGAATAGTATAGGCGAGAGAAAAGCGAAAAAAATCTAAAAGATCAGCGCGGTATTCTTCTTCTCCTTCCCGGCGCCAGCCTGGCGTTCGTGTCGGACCGATCACCCCGTCGAGATTCCGGCCGGGACACCTCCACTGAATCGCTATTTTCCCTTTTTGGGATCACCCAACCAGATCGTTTTTATGGTTTCCTCCTGACTGAAGCAGTGGGGGCAGGCCGGACCCCTCAGTATTCGCAAAATACCAGTTCAGGGTCGTCCCGTAGGACATCTTGGGACCATGCGTGAGCATGCGCCCGTCTTGATCAGGCGGTAATGAAATTTCACGTACCGAAATATGAGAAATCAGCGTGTCGAGCCGGCTTTGGCGGCGGGCGCGATGCCGACCTTCGCCAGGACGCGGTGGACTGCAGCGAAGATTTCTTCTTCGACCCGATCCGTGTAGGGGCCGGGTTGCTCGTAATAGACCATGGCACCCGAGGCTTCATAGCCGCCCTCATGGAGCACGCGCACCGACGGGATGTAGGACATGACGTCGTTGCTGTAGCCCGCGACTACCAGGTTCATTCCCAGGTACTCGCGGTGCGCGCGAATCGAATAATCGACCACGACTTCGCCGCCCAGAGTCAGAAGCGCCAAGCCGTCCCCAAAACGAATTGCCTGGACGGGATACGGGACCGAGCGGATCGGTTGGCCGCGATCGTACGTCTCGAGCATCAGTTTGGCGCGGCGTACTTTGAACCGGTCGGAACTCCGGCTTTCTTCCTCGAACGTTTGGCGCGTGTGCGGCGCGAAGGTGAGCCGCGTCAGTTCGTAGGCCGTGCGCAGCGGCCCGGTCAGGTTTTGTTGTGGCTTCGCGAGGGCGCGGTTCACTACGGCTGCCAGTTCGCCGCCATGCTTTTCCGGAAGATCGATCCGGCTTCGCGGATCCGGATTCTGATCGCCTCCGCAAAGCTGGAGAAACATCGCCTGCGCACCAGGATGAGACCGCTCCAGGGCCGCCTGCGCGTAGCCGGCATAATCCCCCGCAACCTCATAGAACTCGCCGGTCAGCGTGGTGTTGTGACAAGCGTATCCAAAAAGTACTGCGCGCAACCTGCCATTCGGCGCGGTCACGCAAAGCACCGGAACGGAGTGGTCTACGGGCGCGGGAAACTGCCGTTCGGGATAGAGCTTCTCGAGTTGCGCGAGCCGGCGATTGATGGCGAAATCCGCTTCGTCCTGGCTGAAGGAGAGCGCGGCCGGAGAAAGGTCGCGCAGCGATTCTCCCACGATCCCGGTAAGTTGATCCGTGAGCTTCAGGGCATATTGCCGGGTCTTCTCCATATCCGCAGGATTCATGTCGAACAACACATGGATCTTCGGCCAGATGGCCGGTCCGGAGTGCGTGTGGGAGGCGTTGAACAGCAGTTGCGATCTCTTCACTCCAAATTGTTTCTCGCAACGCTCCGCGACCACGCCGGTGATTTCCCGCGGGAGAAACAGAACGTCCGCGGTCACGATCACCACACGCCCACCTTTGCCGTCTTCGAGCGCAAGCGCCTTCGCCCACAAATCCTGCATGACATGGTTGCTGGTGTGAGTCCGGTTGCCATATCCATTCAGCCAGACCGGCAGATCGGGCGTGATTTTAACGCGGGCCAAACCGGCCTGAAAAGCACTGCCGGCCGCATGCGCCGACAGGGGCAGAAGAAGCCGCAGAAGAAGCAGAAGGGCCACCGGGGACTTCATTTCGCCAGTGGTCCTGGAAAGCTGATCAGGTCGCCGCGCGTTCCGCGGTATCCGGTGACTCGGCATCCGGTTAAACAAGTGAAGCCAGCCACCCCGAACATCAAAACCGGCATCCGCGAGCCCCTCGTCATGGACGCCCCTCGCGCGCCAGTTGAACGCATCGCGTCGTGACGTAATATTTCGCAATCATATTGGGCGTTTCCCAGGAAGGCAACGTCTTAGGGTCGCGGACGTATCCAAGGAAGCGGTCGGCAAGCAGTCCGAAAGAGTTCTCGTCTCGCGTGCGTTCAGCCGGCGTAAGCACGACATGCAGTGCCTCTCCGGACGGGTCGACCACGTCGCTCGGACGCATCGCCTTCAGCCTGGCCAATACCGCTTTGCGATGTCCCGATCCGGGAATCACGAACACTTCCGGTGTGTAATGTTCCGCCGCCCCTTCGCGCAGTTCGACCCGCGAGTGAGTGCCCTGGTAGGACGCGAAATAAGAATCCTTCACTCCCACCGGAGCCTCGTACTCCCACTTCACGCTCAACAGGACATGAACTCCGCGAATCGTAAACACCCCGTCGTTGTTGGTGAAATACTGCAGGCGGTCGTCCTTCACGGATTCCCGGAGAAAGTCGGGCCAGGTTTTTTCCCCGGTAACGCGCTCAAACTGCTCGCGCGTCAGAACCGTCGGCCAGCGCCGGGCGCGAAGCACTTGAATATCGCGGCGGTAATCGATCGGCTGATTGGCGAACAGCGTCCATTCGACCAGGTCCACCAGGTGCGTTCCGACGTCAGCGATCCCTTCCCCCTGCTGCCGGATATCGAAGTACCAGGCAGGCCGCAGACTCGGACCTGCCGCGCTCATCTTCAGCAGCGCGTGAAGATTCTCCATGCGCACCGAGGGCTCCTCCGGGGTGCCCGGGGAAGGATCGCCGAAGATCTCCGGATCGCTTACCAATTCACGCTGCAATTGATACGCTGCGTCGAAACGCTGCGTCATCGCGTCATAGGCGATCCGACGTTTGTCTTCCGCCACGCGCAGCGCCGCTTCCAGGCGCGGCAGATCTTTCGCCTCGATAATCCAGGGTTTGTCGGCCAGCACATTCTGCCCGCCGCGCAATGCCGCATCGATATAATCGATCTTCTTCCCGTTGCGCCCCGAAAGGACCACCACATTGCCCGGCGGCTCGCGCAACATCTGCTGCAGATAATCCTGTCCGGCGTATACCTCGAGCGACCAGTGCGTGGGATTCCTGGCGCGTTGATTGAACGCGGCGATGCGATTCAGATGCGCGGTCAGATCCGCTCCCAGGGGCGCGTAAATGTGCGCTGTATCGGAGAAGCCGGCCAGCATGCCGGCGTGCAGCGCGGCAGCATGCGGATGTCCGGGGTCGACCTCGATGAGGCGCAGACCCGGCGTGTCGAAACAGAAAATCAGCGCGGGCACTAAAGCGACCGAAAGCAGCGCCGGTCTCATGTTCAGGCCTTCGTGATTTCGCCGGCGTGCCGCTGGATCTTACCCACCGCTTCGACGATCTGATCCATGTCACGTCGTGGCCCGATGAGCATGTTTTGCGTCAGCCAGACCGCTTCCGCGCAGACTTGATCGTTCGCGGGCGTGTGATTGGTATCCTCCCATTTGGCCAGACGCTCCCTGGAATAGATCGCCTGGAACCCGCGGCTCGCGAACACATTCTTCAGGAACGGCTCCTTGTTCAGCGGATGGTAGCCGCCGGACACCGGGATGCCCTCGGCCTCCAGCGCCTTGAGAAATTTGTCTCGCGGCAGGCTGGCGAATTTCTGCGGGTCGTAGCGCATCATGTAGAGGTGATATGCGTTGCGCGTGCAGCCCGTACAAGTCTCCACAGGCATGAGCCCCCCCATCTCACGCAACATTCCGCTCAGGTACTGCGCGTTCTGTGTCCGCTTCAGCGACTGGTTTTCGAGCCTTGTCATTTGCGCGGTGAGCAATCCACCCTGGAATTCGGTCATGCGGAAATTGAAGCCGCGATTCACGTAGGAGAAATCGTAGCCCGCCTGTACGCGAGACCTGCCGTTATTGTGGAACGTATAGCACTTCTCGATGTACTCCTGTGACGGTCCGATGATCGCGCCGCCTTCGCCCGAATTCAGATTCTTGCTGGCCTGAAAACTAAAGCAGCCCGCCGATCCAAACGATCCCGTCCGCTTGCCTTTCCACTCGGCGAGGTGCGACTGGCAGCTGTCTTCGACAACTGCAAGGTTGTGCTTGCGCGCGAATGCCTGAACCGCATCGACGTCGAATGTCGCGCCTCCCAGGTGAACCGCCAGAACGGCCCGCGTCCGCTCGGTGACCAGTGCGTCCAGTTTCGCGGCGTCAAGCTGGAAAGTGTGCGGATCCGTATCGACGAAGACCGGCAGCGCGTGGCAGCCCAGGATGACGTTGACGCAGGCGACAAAGGTGTACGGCGGCACGATCACCTCGTCGCCGGGTCCGATTCCCAGGGCGTTCAACGAGGTGAACAATGCAGTCGTCCCGCTGGAGGTCGCAAGGCAAGCCTTGCCATTCATCAGTTGCGCGAACTGCTGTTCGAACGCGACAACCTTTTTCGAACCGCCGCGTCCCCAGTGCCCGCTGCGAACAACGCCAGCGACGGCGTTCTCGTCAGACGCGTCGGACACCGGCCAACCCGGGAACGCATCTCCTTTAACCGGCGTGCCGCCGAGCAATGCCGGTTCGTCGGTAACGCCCGCACGACCCGTGCGAGTCGGCGCCAATACAGCGCCACCGATGGCGAGCGACCGCGCGACTGAACCCGCAGCGGTTCCAGCTTCGAGGAATCGCCGGCGGCTGAGGGTCTTGCCCAAAGATTTCATTTCCTGAGTTTCCATAGGAAACTCTATTACACCGCTGACTGCTCGCGGAAGCAAGAAGGTCTCTGGCATTCGCGGATCGCCCTGGCCGCACTCGAAGCGGGAAGAGACATTTATCAAGAAAAACCTGAAGACAAGCGCTACTCCCGCGGCGGACGGTTCACGCTCGATCAGATAATGGAGCAGACCACGGGGCGCCCTCTCATCCCCGAGTATTTCATCACAGCTTTTGAGCTGTGACGGGTACTACCACGATCCGGACGACACGAATTCCAGAATGTGAACCTGTCCCGTGGCGCATCCCAGCGTGAGCCTCTTCGAATTTGAATCGACGGCGATGGATATTGCTGGCGCGCCGGCCCAGTACTCGCACAACTGTCCGCCGGTGCGGACGTCCCAAACCTTCAAGTACTGATCCTGCGAACTCGAGAACAGCAGTCCACCGCCCGGCGAAAAGGCGGCCGCCACTATCCAATGTTCGTGTCCGGCGAGGATAGTCGTGAGTTTCCTTTCGCGAACGTCCCAGATACAGCCGGTGCGATCCATGGACCCCGTGTACGCCATAGACCCGTCGCGCGACAGTGCACAGCAGCGGACGGGCCCGGCGTGGCCGCCCAAGGGGATCATCGGCGAACCGGATCCCAACTGGCAAATTGCGGCGGCGCCGTTTACCATTCCACAAATCAGACACGAGCCGGAGGCATCGATGGCCATCGAGCAAATGATATCCGCGTTCGATGAAAAAGATTCCACGATCGCTCCCGTCGCGCTATCCCAGACAAAGATCGCTCCCCCACCCGATGAGATGACGTGTTGGCCATTCCAGAGAATATGCCTTATCCAGCTATCGTGTCCTTTCAGAACGGCCAGCAGTTCATCCGAATTTGCGCTCCAGATTCGAACGGTCCCGTCTCGCGATCCGGAGGCTATCCGGCCGCCTTCCGCCGAGAATGCGCAGCACGTGACTGGTCCAGCGTGCCCCCGGTATGTCAGCAATTCCCGCCCTGTTCGCCAGTCCCATAGCTTGACCGTCTGATCCGCCGAGGCGGTACAAACGTAATGTCCATCCGGGGAGAAGGCACACGCGTTTACCTCGAGGGTGTGACCACGAAGCGTGCCTTCGAGAGCCCCCGAAGATATAGACCAGATCCTGGCGGCGCCACGATGGGAGGCCGATATCGCGTACTGGCCGTCCGGAGACAGGACACACACACTGGCCGAGTCACCTTGCGCGAGGAAGGTCCCGATTTCACTACCGGTAGCTGCGTTCCAGAAACGCACGGTTCCATCCATTGAGGCCGACACCACGCGCTCCCCGTCGGGAGTGAAACAGGCGTCCTGCAACTGGTCGACATGTCCCGCCAGGACTATGGGATTTTCCAGAAAGCCGGTTTGCCAGATTTTCACCAGGCCATCCCATGAAGTGGTTACGAGTTTCTTTCCGTCGGCTGAGAAGTTGCAGGAGTCAATCGCTCGCTCGTGGGCTTGAATGGAGCCTGATTGCCGCTTTTCCGAGATACTCCACAGCTTCAGTGTTCCAACATTCGCCACGGTCGCCAACATGGTTCCATCCCGGGACAACGCCCCTATACCAAGTTCTGCATGCCGGCCCAGGGCGCTTATCATTTCACCCGAAGGTACAGCGCGAAGCTCGATCAAACCGCCTCCATCACCGGTTACCGCCCAAGAGCCATCGGGCGCCATGGCAGCCATCGTGAACCCCGATTCAGGCGACGTCCACGTGGCCACGGATCGCGGTTCCCCTTGAGTCATATCCCAGATTTGAATTTTGCTTCCAGAACAAGTCAGCATCCCCCGTCCGTCCTGCGAAAAAGATGCCGACAGGAGGTAGTCCTCGTGACCGCCCAGGTCAGCAACGAACCGGCGAGATGAGGTATCGAGCAATCGAATGAAGCCGGTGTAAGTTCCCGTCAGCAGGTAATGTCCATCGGGCGAGAACTTCGTCATCAGTACGTAATCGGCGTGCGCCGGAATATCGGCTTGGAGCGACGCAGTCTTCGTGTGCCACAATCGCACGTGCCCGTCGGCGGAGCCAGCGGCAACATAGCGTCCGTCCGGTGAGACATCGCAGGAGATCACCGGTCCGGCCACCCGTTGCTCTGCTAGCGGCTCTCCCGCCAGCCTTGCCTTGGTCCCGGCAGGGGCAGGCTCTCCTTCAGCGGACGCCAGGCTCCAGACCTTTACCGTCCAATCCCAAGCGGCCGAGACCACAGTATTCGAGTCGGGACCGTAAGACACGCCCCAAATGGCGCCCGAGTGCTCCCGCAGGAAGGCAACGGACTGACAGGTTCTGAGATCCCAAACGATGAGGCTCTTGTCTTCGGAGCCAGATACCATGCGGGTCTCGTCGGGAGAGAGGGCAAAGCTCCATACCGCCGCCCGATGGCCGGAATATGTGGCTTCGGGCTCGAAGCTGAAGGCGTTCCATCGCTTGAGTGTTCCATCTTGGGAACATGAAAAAATCTGTCCGCCATCTTTCGAAAACATGCAGCGGTAGATCGCGCCCTGATGCCCCGACGGTCCTCGCCGCTCCTGCCAGGTTTTGAGGTCCCAGATCCTGAGTCTTCCTTCATTCGTGCCGCACAGGATGGTGCCGCCATCCGGGTGAAAGTCGCAGGAAAGCACCTGGCTCTCCTGCTTCAGACTGCGGATGAGGCCGCCCGTGGCCGTATCGCGGATTGCCAGCGTACAATCCCAGGAGGTAGTGGCGAACCGGGTCCCATTTCGCGAGAACGCCGCGTTGGCGATGGGATCAGTGTGGACCTGCTCCTGGAACAGCAACTGGTAGTCAAAGGCGTCCCAAATGCAGATGTGCCCGTCGCGTGTACCGGCGAGGATTCGGCGGCCGTCCGGCGAGAAGAGGCAAATTTCCACCGATGCCGGATGCGGGAGCGTCCGCATTTGTTCACCGCTCGACGCATTCCAAATAATGAGCTGTGCATCCGACGCTCCCGAGACGATGCGTTTCCCGTCGGGCGAGACGGCGCATGTATTCACCGTATCCCTATGGCCGGTTAACGTGAGGACGCAGGAACTTACCGACTGCAGCTTGTTGACCCAACGGAAATGTGGCACGCCGGTATCCGGCCGCAGGATCTCTTGCGCAGCTTTTGCGGGCGCGGTAACATCGGGTTCGTTCAGCGCCAGTTGGGAAAAAAGACCCGGATGCCTGGCTAACACATGGCTGCGGGCGCGCACGAATCGGCCGAACTCTTCGATCCTAGCGTGTAATTGGGAGGGCAGTTCCGGATCGCGGAGAGTCGCATCGTAATCGGCTATTAGATCGTAGATCAGTCCGGCGTGGCATTTCGCCTGCATGAACTCCAAATTGCAAAGTGTTTCCTCGAGGTTCCGCCACATTTTCGCTTTCCGCTGTTGGTAGGGTAGCTCAGAGAGTTTGCGGACGTTGAGATTGGCATGTCCGGGTGCTCTGACGACGGTGTCCATGTCTGCCAGGTATTCGGCCACCTGGCGGTGTCGCGCCTCGCCCTCACCCCCGCCCAGAAACTGCGCGTCGACAATCTCTTTGAACTGCCGGTGAAAAAATGACAATACGATGGTGCGATCGGCAGCGCGCTCGCTTAGATACGGCTTCAAATCAAAGTACAGCCTCGACCATAAAACCACGGGTAGCGGATCGCTTGCACCGATTTCGTGATGGGCCAAGCGTCTGACGGTGTCCATGACGGTGGCATCCCGCGAGAGCAGGTCGAGCAACTCATCTTCAGTCAACCCGATTTTGCCCGAGGCGAGATAACCGAGGGATCGCGAGACAATCAGGGAGTTGTGGTTCGCGGGCTGGGACAGCCTGGCAAACAGCTCCTGTATAACGTTCGGGATATCCGAGCCCGGCTGGGCCGGCGGGTCGTGCGATTTCCAAAGGCGCGCCTCTTCCGAGATCAGCTTGACGTACAGCGGCAGCGGGCATCTCTCTAAGCCACCGATCAGGTTCGATTGCTGGCGGGGTTGAAGCGTGCGGAATGTCTCCTTCAGCAGCCCTTTCAACATCGTTATCGAATCCGCCACTGGCATGGCAGGGATCTCGAGCATTTTCTCCGGCTGCCCAGCGTTCCGCGCCGCCAGAACTTCGTAGCCGAGCTCAGGCGCGGGCAGTGTGGACACCACCAGGCGCGCGGCTGGGGGCAAGGGGTTGGGAAGCCAGCTCAAACTGCGCGCGTAGTCGGCCGCCGAAAGCTGGTCGAGGCCATCGAGAAAGACCGCGAGCGGCCTGTCCTCGGGAATCCGCAGGAGGCGATGGGAAAAGTCCTGTACAAGGTCGCGATAGTCCGTGGGTACGGTGGTCTCATCCCAGCCGTACTTGCGGGAAATTTCCCGGCTGCAGCTCTCCAGCAAGCCGCGCGCGCTAGTTGAATCCGGAGTAGCCCCGATAAAGCGGCGGATCACCTGCGCGGTTCCAAATCTGTCGCATGCATCAATGCTCGCCTGGCTCATCAACGCCGACTTGCCGGAGCCCCCCGGGCCCCAAACCACGAGCGGGTTTTCGCTCGCCTCCTCAAGGTGGCGTGCGATGCGAGCCAGAAGTTCTTTACGGCCGGTGAAACCAGCGGACCTCTGGGCGGAAAAACTTGCGTGCTCGTCAATCTCGCGATCCAGTGGATCCTGTTCTTTCAGAGATTCCAATTCGCGGCGCAAGATCTGTTCGAGAGCACTGCGTACCTCTCGGCAAAGATTGAATTCACCCGGTGCCGGATCGTCTGAAAGATGATCCGCGGCAATGCGATCACCGGCCCACCGTACGGGAAAGGGGAGGTAGTTTCTGCTCCCGAGGCTGCGGGAGAGCTCATTTTTCAGCGTCGAAAGGCGCTTCTGCGAGCCGGAATCCAAAGCACCTGATGGATCGTAATCGAAGTACTGGGAGGCCGGCAAGTCGGTTGGGAATCCCCGGATCGTGCGGGCGAAACAGTAGACGTGATCGCGACCATTGGCTACCTCGAGCGCCCCGAGATGGATCTCCATCTCTGTTGCGGAAAGGCCCCAGCTCCAGAGATGGCTGTCCGCGGGAAGAACAGAGCTTGCCACTTCCAGCACCGCGAGCAGCTTTTGCTCGATCTCCTTCCAGGAATCAGGGGACCGCCACTTGCCAGTCCGCGACTTGAGATAATACACCGGCGGTAGTGCATTATCGTCACGCTGGTACCAGTTTTTCAAAAGCTCAAGCCCGCTGGAGTCCCGAGGGTACAACCTTTGAATTGAGTCGAACGTCGCGGCGGGGATCTCGTCCGGAAGCGGGCGCCATCCGTAGCGGTCACCCAGCAGAATCAAGAAATTTGGTTTCAATCTGTTGGATTGGCAGCGGCGAATTTCTTCGAGACAAATCGCCACTGTGCGCTGGTCGAACGCAGCGTTATCGGTGACGCCCCAACGGAGGTCGATTACCTGAAATCTCGCTCCATGTGCCATCGCGAGCTGGCGCAGGACCGGAAACACGTCCCGGTGAAGGGCGTTTCGTTCCTCGCGCAAATCGTTGAACGTGGAACTGAGAAAGACGCGAAACGTCCTGCTGGTGGGAGTCATACGCCACATCCCTCGACTCAGAATCCAACCCCGGATTACCTAATTCATCGCCCAGTATACTCAGAACTCGGGTCGACGCAATCGGTAGTCCTACTCGAAAGATTGCGATGGCTGATGAGAACAGCCCTTCCATCCAACAATTCCGACTGTCGGCTGCAAAACGGCTTTTTAATCCACCGCTGCGGCCCACCATCACAAGACTAACCGCAATTCGATCCGCCCTAAAGCCCCAACTGCGAGGTGTCGATCGCCGCGGCCGTTACCACGCGTCGCGATTCAAAAGGGTCACCCGAAAGTAGGGCTTCTCCTTTTCCGCCGGATCCATCGTAAAGTCCTGCGAGGTCTTCTTCGGGTCATAATCCCGCCACAGCCAGGTCAGCGATTCCGGCAGATCGAGCGCAGCCTGAGCGCCGCCGTGAGCCGCGGTGCCGAACCGGAAATGGAAATCGTACTCGCGAAACTTCAGTGAGTTCGCCATCTGGATATTCTGCATGGGCCACGACCCGTGGTTGTTCTCCAGGTCGTCGGCGCCGTCGCTCATCCACATCCGGATATTCCGCTTCGCTTCCTTGCGTACCATAAACGGGTAGACGTTGCCGCCGTCGACATTCTCTTTGGATCGCCACTGGATTGACGTAAAGCTGCCTACTGCCGAGTGCACGCGCGCAAATTTGTCGGGCATGAACCACGCGGCGTTGAAAGCGCAGATTCCGCCCGACGACTCTCCCGCAATGGCCCGGCTATAGCCGTCCTGTCTGAGTTTGTAGGTCTTCTCGACCTCAGGCAGCACTTCTTCCATCAGGAAGCGCGGATAGCGGTCACTGACCGTGTCGTACTCGACAGAGCGCATTGCGCGTCCGTCCGGCGAAGTACCGGGAGCGACCATCACATGAACGATAGGCGGCAATAGTCCCTGTTGCACCAGGTTCTCCGTCACAGTGATCAGGCGGAGTCCGCTCAGCTCCCCCGTGAGGCCTTGACCGTCCTGCCAGACCATGAGGGGCGACTGCACGTTCGGATCGACGCCGGGTGACGCGTAGACCCAATAGTCGTATTTCATACCGTCGTAAATTTTGCTGGTCAGGGTGTGTTTCTCGGAGAGCTTGCCGTGCGGCACGCCGGGCTTCGGATAAGAGTCGGGATTGTATCCCACTGCATCGCCGCGCGCCCCGAGGGGTTTGCCTGCTGTATAGAACTGATATTGATGCAGAACGCCGGTGCGCATTTTGGTGAGCAGCATCCAATGGTTTCCGTCGACCTGCGCCAGCTGTCTCTGCGGCTGCAGGTCGATTGACACGGATACCGGTGAGGCCGAGGTTGCCAGGAACAGGTAATCCTGGCCCCACACGGTGACCTGCGTGGGAGCAGTCATCCCTGCCACTCGGTTTTTCATCGCGGTGGTGTCCGGTCCTTTCCGCGCCGCCTCGATACTTTCGGCGGGTGTCGGAGTCTGGGCGAAAACGGCAATCACAACGCCAAGGAAGGCAACCAGTATCTTCATAGTGGGCCAGTATACACCGGCACGAAAGAGAGTTGTCGGGCGCCGATGACTGCGAGCCTCCATTGATCGCGGGCACTGGATAGCTGGTGAGGACAGCCCTTCCGTCCAACAATCATGCGCGGGTCAGCAAACAGCGTTCCGGAAGCGTGAAAGTGCTTGATGTCCGCCCCCACCAGAGGTGATGTCCAATGTCCGGAAGTTGGCAGTTGAACTGGCGTAGTCTGGTGAACTCGTTACTTCTTCGGGACCCGTGTTCGGCCGCTCGGCAGACGTCCACGAGAAGATGACCCGCAACATTGGACACGCGATGACTATCGCCTGCGCTCCGGCCGCACAGCTGCTGCGGGATCAGTTAAGGTGGATGCGTCAGTGCGCGATCGCCGGTGCATGGTGTTCGGCGCGGTGAAGCACACGGCCAAGGATGGAATCAACAAAACTGGGCACTGAGTTGAATACCAAGCGGGATGGCATCATGGAGAGATGTTGGAAGCTCTTTCGCTCTAAGACGCCCTGAGATTCTCTCCCACGTGCCCATCCATCAGCTCACGTCCGTGCGTTTCCTGTTGGCCACTTACAATCCGTTCAGGTCACAATAGGTTGTAGATTGAGGCTTGGGTTTTGAAAATCGTCACTTTCAACATCAATAACATCAACAAGCGCCTGGACAATCTCGTGGCTTGGCTCGCCAAAACGGAGCCAGACATCGTTTGCCTTCAGGAACTCAAGACCGAGCAGCGGGCATTTCCGGCACACACCCTGCGAACCCTTGGCTATCATGCGGTCTGGCAATGCGAGGGTTCCTGGAACGGCGTTGCGATCCTCGCGCGAGACCACGATCCCGTGATGACTCGGTCAAGCCTGCCCGGAAATCCTCAGGATCGCCAAGCGCGCTACGTCGAGGCGGCCGTAAACGGGATCTTGTTGGCTTCCATCTATCTCCCAAATGGTAACCCTCAGCCCGGTCCGAAATTCGATTACAAACTGGCCTGGTTCGAGCGATTAATCGCGCACGCCAGCGAACTGATGACGGCTGGTGTGCCTGTAGTATTGTGCGGGGATTACAACGTTGTCCCATCGGTGCAGGATATTTATCCAACGCGATCTCTCGATAAGAACGCATTGATCCAACCTCAAAGTCGGCATGCGTTTGCCAGGCTATTGTCTCAAGGCTGGACAGATGCTCTGCGGAAACTATATCCAGACGGGCCGCTATGGACGTTCTGGGATTACGAGCGCGGCCGGTGGGCCGCAGACAAGGGAATGCGGCTCGATCACTTGCTGCTTTCGCCGGCCATACGCGAGCGTCTCGTGGATGGGGGTGTGGACCGCGAGGTGCGTGGCGAGGAAAACTCGAGCGACCACGCTCCGGCGTGGATTGTGCTGGATCTTTGACGGCGACCTCACGCCTTACGCGTCCGGCATGCTGGTTCACGACGTCATGGTTCATTCCAACCGATCCTTTGCCCGTGATTCAGCAACCATCTGCCACTGCATATTGTCGGGAGTATCGGACCCGCCGTGCTTCAGCGCCCGGCTGTGATCGATGACGTACCCAGGGCAGCCACCCGTCACGTGCCACCCAGTCGATACTCGCGAGAACGCCGGCAGAGCGATCAACAGCGCAGGTTGCGCTCCACTTGTGCACCGCCGGATCGACGGGTGCCAACCCACGCGGCAAGACCACCGAAAGTGGGAGCGGGTCCCGGCTCCCGTTCAAAGTCGATCCGCCATCCGCGTTTCCGGCCGAGAGGCTCCAGACCTAGCGAGACCCTACCGAAGCGAGTGGGTAATCCAACAATCTCGAGCGGCTCGCCGGCCGCGAGTTCCGGTTCGCTGATGCCCGCAAGCAGGCGCAGCGACGCACCGTCTTCCAGCACCAGCATGTGGCGCAGATAGAGCACGCATTCCGCGCTCGCCCATTTGTGGGGCATGTCGCCAACGTAGTGTGCCACGAGCGAGCCTCGGAGCGGTTGCTCCTCGCGCCGGCGGTTAAGGGGCGTCGCGTGGTTCAGGAAGCCGGTAAACGTGGTCCGGGCCCAATCCTGCAGCCCTGCCCAGAGATACATTGATTCATGGATAAACCGGTGGCGATTTGCGCCACACCACGGCACCAGTTCCCGCTGGAATGATTCTATACGTCACGGCGACCACAAGATTGTTCACGCATTTGCTCACCGTGATTGCGGCCGGTTGAAAACGTAGAAAAACACCGTGACGGTCAGGCTTGCGAACAGGTAGATGGTCGACCTCAAAAGCGCCATCGCCGGAACAAAGCCGCCAAGGACACCCGAGATGGTCCTGATGAAATCCACCGCCGCGACAAGTGTCAGCAGAAGTGTTCCGACGAACGCCAGGAGTGCCGCATTCTTTAAGTTCATGGTCGCAGTATGGCCGGTACCGGAGCTGGGAGCAAGCGTCGGGTTGCCCGACGTGAGGACCGGAACGATCTCGAAGTCAACGAGGTCAGACCAGAACTCGACCACGGCGTCAACGACGCTCGATCTGGCACTTCCATGATTTGAAGACACCGAGCGGGCGCGTGCCACAAGCCCAACCGCAAAGGCCACGAAGGCTCCCGCGACGATAAAGAACCCGTATTCGACGGCTCCTAATTGTGGCCCAGCCTCGTGTCTCCGACACGAGTCGTGTCTCCGACACGAGTACCCGCATGAAATCGGTTACCCAAAAGTACCATGCGCTCCATTGAAAGCAATTCCTCCCGGGCGCAGCATTAAAGTGTGCGAAGGGTGAGCGGTCGTGTGGCAGGTCATTGTCATCGGGGGAAACGATCCTTGCCCCTCGCGCGCCAACTTGGGCGCCACGCGCCCGGCCGGCGCGTACATCGAACACTCCGCGGCGATTCGCGCGTTCGTCGGGAGACTCGGACGGGCACGCGATAACGACGGCCAGCACGGGGCCGTCGAGCTAATCGCCGTGCTCCGGGGCCACATGCGCTTTACTTCGGTTCGTTTTCCGACTATCGTAATTTAGGCACGGGCAGACGCGAATGCCATTTCGGACAGATGGAGGAAACCCATGCGGATCAACTCTTCCAATGCACTCGGTTGGTGGGCCATGGTCCAGGCCATGGTCCTTCTCTACCTGGTGCTCAGTCTCAACGTGATTGCAAAGGACAAAGCCCCGAACATAATTGTTCAGGGCACGGTATTCCTGATTGACAAGGACAGCTCAATAATCATGGTAGACACAAGAACCGGCGCCCGGCGCCTGGTGGTATACAGCCTGGACACGAAGTTCAGGTACGGGCGCAGCGACAAAGGCAAAGAAAGCGCTATAAGCCAAGTACAGGAAACCCAGTTCATCTCTTGCATTGGCAAGTCCGACGATGGTGCGCGATTTGTCGCTAAGGAGTGCGTGCACCGGTGGCAGAAATAGATAAGGACCCACCCCCCCAAACGCCCACGAGCAAATGCACTTGAGTCTCGGCGGTTGGGCCTCATAGTCCAGAATCGCCCCGTTGACACCCGCCCGCCGCAGGCATCATCACACGCGCCGTGTAAGCCGTGCCGGTGAAGCAGACGGGCTATTCGGGCCCGATGATTCCGTACCCGGTGAGATTCCAACCCCAAATCATCGAATTCTTGTAGACTATGAATCGATAGACCATAAGTAAAACTTACCAATAGCGAGGAGTTTTTTGATGCCTGGTCTCAATCTCAGACCACAGAAACTGCAGTGCCCGTTTTGCTCTACGATCTCAACACGCGGTACAGGATTATCTGCCCACGTTCGAGCCCAACACCCAAGAGAGTACGTAAAATGGAACAAGAATCCGAACCGACTGCTTGAAGCCGCGGCGGCAACTGCACCGCAGCAGGGGCCCAAGAGAAATCGGCGTTTGGGTTCGGTCCGGTCGCCTGCGCCCGTTGAGGTTGGCGAAGCGGCGGTATCGGCTCAGCCCAAACAGCAACCGCCAATACTGTTGGCAGCGCCCGCACCACAGACCGGCGGAAATGATGTTCACGAGGCCCTGAGTCTGCTTCAAAAGGCGTACGAGCAACTCAGCACGCGCAAGCAGACGATTGAAAGCGAACTCGCGCGTATTGAGGGATTACGGGGCGAGCATGAAACGGTGACGGCACAGGTTGCTGCGCTTGACCAGGCGATGAAAGCTTTCCACCATCAGCCGCTGCAACAGCCTAAGACCGCCTGAACAGGTACGCGTGCGACGGGGCAAGGGCGCATCGAAACAGCGCGGCCGTTGGCAAACTCGGGCGAGTGCGTTGGGCGCCAGCGTGGCCGTCGAGCAGGCGGCGGTTCGCCTAAGCCGGGCACGCGCCTGTGGACCTGGTGGAAGTGATCCGCCGGTGCCAGTCGTTTTGCACGATCATGACAGGAGCGCCGTGGACGTCGGCCGCGGGCTCGATCGCAGTTTCACCGCGCTAATCGTCACCCGATGCCAGCGGTCAACGGCGCGGAGGAAGGTGACTGGATCGACCGCGACGAGGCGGGAGGCGCGACACGGGTCAATGGTCGCGAGCGTCAAGGGGTCCACGACTCATGATTTCAGCCAGAGGCCTCGCAAGGGTACCTGGCAGGCTAATCCACCCGCGGAACCGGCACCGCTGCCTTTCTTGCCCAGCCGTGCGGCGTTCCGATCGGGTGATTGCCTTCTCCAGCAAAGCAAGTTCGTCCTAAAGTGTCATAAGAATCGCCGCTAGATCCATGCTGCCCTTCTCACTGATTCCTCCGATTTCTTAGCTGTCGCGAAGAGTTTGCCGAATTAGGGATCGCCTAATCGTGACACTGTGAACCTGTACCTACTTGCAAGAATTGGGGTACGGAAACCGCTTGCTTACGCGCGCGGCTCAGCAACGAGTGGTTACGCGAACTTTTGCAACTTGGTACTAGACTAGCGATGCGCGCTCAGAATGCTGTGTGAAGAATATCCTCCAGCTCTTTCCGGCACGCAATGCTAAAAGCATTGAGCGGATTTGCCTTTTCAGACAAAAGGAGGAGAACTCCCGCTTGACTTGGAGCATCGCCACACTCCGGAGATGACCCGCACCATTAGACACGCGATGACTATCGCCTGCGCTGCGTTCTCCAATCAGCTCAGGAGAAAATTTAATGAAGCGCGAGCTTTTGAACTCGCAGGTTGCCAATCTCGCCGACGTAGAGCATGTTTTCGTCGCGGCAGTCGATGGCGTTCACCGTCCCGAACTCTTTTGGCAACTTACCCGCTCTGCCAAACTTGCCGATCATGTTTCCATCCAGGCTCATTTTGTAAATCTCACCATCGCGGTCGATATCATTGGGGGGATTGGAGTTCGAGACGTAAAGCACCTGATGGGGTCCCTTCGTCATGCAGAGCGCCTGCGCATTTCCGACGTTGTTGAAGGCCGTCTTGAAGTTGCCGTCATTGTCGAAGACCTGAACGCGCTTGTTCCCTCCATCTGCCGCGTAAACGTTGCCTTGCGCGTCAACGGCGATACTCCGTACGTCGTCGAACTCTCCCGTTGCGTTCCCCTTCTTGCCCCAGGACTTCAGGAACTTTCCACTTTTATCGAACTTTGCGACCCGAGCATTACCCAGACCGTCTGCGACGAATATGTTTCCCGCCGCGTCCCAGGCGACGTCGGTCGGGCGGTCGAACAGGTCAGTCGGCTGTCCCGCGCCGTTTCCTCCTCTCCCCCGACCGGCCGGAATATTGACGTTCTCCGCTTTACGTCCGAGCAGCATCCCGACGTGCCCTTGAGCATCGAATTTGATGACCATGTTGGTCATCTCGTCAACCACCCAGATGTTGTCGCTGGCGTCGACCCGAACCTGCGAGGCGACCATAAATCCATACGAATCCTTGCCTATCTCACGTACGAATTTGCCGCTCCGGTCGAACTGGAACAGTCGTGAGCCGCCGTGCGCGAACGGACGCGCGGTACCGATCGTGACGGTGGGATGGCCGGTGCGCGTATAGACGAACAGATCGCCGCGCGAATTGGTAGCGACGCCACCCACTTCGCCGAGATAGATTCCCGAGGGAAGCTGCAAAGCGTTGGGCACGGAATCAAACTTGATTTCTGGCGCCTGGGCCTGAGCGATCATCCCCGATCCGGCCATCAGCACCGCGCCCAGGATTGCCCACCACGAATTCTTCGTGCGCTTCATTGCTGTTCTCCTTGTCTGGTCTTGCTTACAGGGTTGGCCGAAGTTGGCTGGAGAACAAGTTTCTGCACCCGCCACGACTCGATTTCTCCCACGATAATCTCGGTCGGATTTCGGCAATCCATCATGTGAACCACCTGGAATCCCGGAGCTGTTTTGCCGGCATGGCCAAACTTGCCGATCACGGTCCCATCCAATTCTGCCTTGTAAATCTCGCCCGTGATATCCCAGGTCCCCGGCATGTTCCCATTCGGGTTCGAGTTCGAAAAGAACGCGTATTGGTGTGGGCCCGATGAAATACACACCGTCCAGCCTACGCCAAGGTTCGTAATCTCCCGGATGGGTTTCAGGTTATTGTCGAGCATCTGGTAACGGTTGTTGGTTCGATCGGCGACCCAAACATTCCCCTGGGCGTCAACCTGGAGGCCGTGCGGTAGATTGAACTCTCCCAGGGCGCTCCCTGGTTTTTCGCTGCCCGCTTGGGCCACGAAGCGACCGTTCTTGTCATATTTCACGACCCGATTGTTGCAATATCCATCGGAAACGAAAATATTGCCCTGTGGGTCCCAGCCCACATCCGTTGGCCTGCAGAAAATATACTTCTGCGATGGTTGGTTCGGCCCGACGGGGTAAGTCTGGGCACCCAGAACGGCCGGCGGCCTGCTGCCGAGCACCATCAGCACCTTTCCGTCCGGGCTGAACTTGGTGATCATATTGGTACCTTCGTCAACCGTCCAGATGTTGTCGTCCTTGTCGACGCGCACCGAATGAGCGAATTCGAAGCCGTAATACCCACTGCCGATTTCCTTGAGGAAGTTGCCGGCTTGATCGAATTCGAACAACCGCGTGTTGGCGCTTCGGTGAAAGACAAAAATATGGCCCCTGGAGTTGGTCGCCACCGCAACCGATTCGCCGAGATACTCCCCGGACGGAAGTTTCAACAGGTTCGGTACCGATGAGAAGGGAATCTCACGAACATGCTCGATAGTTGCCTTGCGTTGCCCAATCGACGGCTGAGCGGCAACCATTGCCAGTGTGATTGACGAAAATAGGATCCGTTTCATAGAAGTCTCCTGGAACTTTCCGATCGGTTTCCTATTCTAGAACAACCGACGCATACTCGGGTGTTCACGAGATCCTTGGCCATGGACGAACATGATTATGGGCTCAAAAATAGGCCGCTTGCAAAGCCGGGGGAGAACTAGACGCGCCATTCGGAAAGTATTCCGGTTGTCGCCGGCTATTATTCGCCGAGCGGCGTTCGGGTAGCTGGATACTGGGCCCCGCAAGCGGTGGTCGTCGCTCCGCGGTTTGGGCATGCAACATCATCGAGCCTCGCTTCGAACATTCTCGCCGGTAAATGATTTCTTTCAAAAAGGCCCCCACGGTGGTCGATCCAACATGCGGGCTTTTTGCTGTCGTTCGCGCGTGACCGCTGTCTGAGCAGAGAGGCGAGCGGTGGCAAGTAACGCACTTCGACGCGTAGGGTGAAAAAAAAACGGCCAAATCTGCTGGCGCGAAAAGCCGAGCGTAAGCGACCTACTACCAGTTGCAAAAGTTCGCGTAACCACTCCCTGACGGTCGCGGCTCGGAAGTCGTTGCTGAGCCGCGCGCGTAATCAGCGGTTTCCGTACGGCAATTCTTGCAAGCAGTTTGGTTACGATTTGCATCAACTTTGGGCACTAGCGTGCAGGCACGCCATTTGGTCGCGGCGACCAGAGTCACAGCGAACGCTCCACCAGAAACAGCTGGGCATTCACTTCGCGCAGTGTGGCGCGGGCAACCGCGAAACCCCGTCTTCATTGGCTTGCGCGAGCGTACTCCAGCGTCAATAACGGGTGGCAAGCGACGAGAATCCTTTCCCGTCGCTTGGAGACAAAGCAAGGATACCCCTCGGCCGAGAAGAAAGTAAACCCAAATTGCGCCATGCTGGGGCTCACTGGCGTTTTCTCACCGTCCACGGGTGGCCTCCACGGGTTAAATGTCCTGCCCTTCCCCCTAGCAAGAAACTGCCTCCTAGAATCGGGAGGTTATCCACCTGCTTAGAACTTACAGTTGATCCCAGACTTGCGGAAGTTGTCTGCATCAGCGGTGTGCTAGTGCTTAATTGCATAAGTTGACAAGTGTATTTCGGAGCTGGGTGCCCTTCACATCACGCTTGCGCCAGCGAAACGGCTTGGCACGTTCATTGTGTTTGCGAATAAAGGCTTCGATCGCTTCGCGCAGCTGGTCTTTGCTCTTGAAACTGGCTCCGTTGAGAGTCTTCCGTTGCAGTAGACTGAAGACGATTTCAATCTGATTTAGCCAACTTGCCGAAGTCGGTGTGAAATGAAAGTGCACGCGGCCATCGTACTTCGCGAGCCAGTCGCCGTTCTTCTTGTGCGGCGAGTAATTGTCCAGGATCACGTGGATCTCTTTATCTGTCGGCTGTTCTGCAATTACGCCTTCCAGAAAGCTCTGGAAATCTACCCGTTTCTTGGCTTCCGTGAACTTTGTCTTGACCTGTCCGGTGGCGACATCCAGGGCCGCGAACAAATTCAGCGTGCCGTGCCGTTTGTAGGTACTCTTCAGCCCGCGGACCACAGCGCCGCTGTCGGTCTCGACGTAACCGGCCGTCCGCTCCGTGGCCTGCATACTGGGTTTCTCGTCCATGCTCAGCACTACCGCATTCAACGGTGGGTTCAGGTAGAGTCCCACCACCTCAGCAGCTTTGGGCGCAAACTCCTTATCCGTGCTTACACACCAACTGCGGTGTCGTTGCAGGTGGATGCCTTCGCGGCGCAGTATACGCCAGACTGCATAGACGCTAGATCCGAGCGTCTCTGCTACCGCGGGTCCATCCCAATGGGACATGCCCGGAGGCGGCGGTTGTTCAAGTAGTGCAAGGACGCGGTTCCGAAATGCGGCGTCGTATGTCACCGGCTTGCCCGGTCGCGGTTCGTCGCCCAGTCCCCTCACGCCCCAAAAAGCGAATCGCTTGGACCACTTAGTAACGGTGGGGATGGAGACTCTCAGTTCCCGTGCCACCTGCTGAATCTCTTTTCCGTCAAGACGGGATAAGATGATTCGGGCGCGCTCCACCAAGCGCGCCTCCTCAGCCCGGCTCATAGTGATCGCAATCAACGTTGCCTTGTCTTCGGCAGAGCACTCCAACACAGGCGCATGTCTGGGCATCTACCAAACATTCTAATACAGAAATGTATTATTGCGATTAAGCACTAGCTTGCACGGTCACTTCGGAAATCTTTCTTGCTTCAAAGCTTTGGAGCCCATATACAGTTGGGTGTCCGGGAGCAACGGAAACCCTGGACGCCTGCCTGGCAGTCTTCCGCAGGATCCTCGTAGCGGAACGAAGTGGGAAGGCCAGCTTGAACCCGTTACCCGAGCCGGCTCGTGACCCCACGTTTCGAATCGCGTTTGCGGCCCGGCTCTTCGCATTCGCAATGCTGATGGCTCTTTGGAAACATGGTAATGCAAAAGCTATCGTTGTGCAGTTACAAGTCCACCTCGAATCAGTAGATCCGGAGTTGCAATCACTGCGACGCGCGTTTCCCGGATCATCGTTTTAGACTGGCACACCGATCCGAACGCGAACGTCAAGTTTTCCGCGAAGGGTGTTCATCATGATGCAGGCGCGATCTGCGATTTCTACAACCCGTTCGAACAGTTCGCGATCCACACTTACCGCTGTAACATTTAACTCCACCGCTTCAAACCGGGCCGGAGCGTCGGCAAGTGTACCTATCACCTCTGTCCGAATTTCGGAAATCTCCGCTTCCCGGGCCTTGATCGCTGCCAGGAGATTGCTCATAAAACAGCCTCCCACCGCGGCCAAGAATAGTTCTCCGCCCATGGGGCCCATATTCGTGCCGCCTTTAGCGACCGGGCGATCTATCAGCACCTGATGATCGCGAATGGTCGCTTCGGACGTAGACGTTGAAACCTGATGGAGTTGAATCTTGATCTCGTTCGGCATACATATAAACATATCTCTCAATTCGTAAGATTGGTAGTGCGGTCCTGCGGGGAGAAAGCGAGGTCCGCAGACTCACTCCTCCGCGTTCCCCCGGGCCCCTGTTGTAGACTAACCAGTTCTTGATGTCCGCACTATTATCGACACGAGATCGCGGCGTTCGACGATGAATCCGGCCGCCCATCATTCAACGCGCTCCAGAACTACGGGTCATCAACTGGGCCGCTCTTCTATTACGTTTTCGATGTAATGATGGTCGCCGGCAAGGACGTGATGGCTCTACCCCTCGAAGAGCGCCGGAAGATTCCCGATGGTCGCGTGCTTTCAAAGCTGGGTGAACCCATCCGGGAATCACCGATACTCGATGCCAGCCTTGCCGATCTGATCCAATCCGTGAAGGCGCAGGGGCTCGAAGGACTGGTCGCCAAGCAGCGCGCCAGCCGATGTGAGCCGGGCCAGCGTTCTGGCGCCTGGTAGAAGATGCGAATGAACCAAGGCCAGGAGTTCGTCATTGGCGGATCCACGCCGACGGACAAGAACTTCGACGCGCTGATTTTTGGTTATTACGATGGCGACCCGCTGATCTACGTGGCCCGGACGCGAAACGGTTTACACCGGAGATGTTGATGAACGCGTGCACAAAGCCTCCGGGCACGCTGATTACTTCCATCGTCACGGCGAGACCGAAGTGTTTCTGATCCTTGAAGGCCGCTACTTGTTCGACGTCGGTCGTCGGCGCTTTGAGGCGGGCGCGGGGTGGACTGGCGGCCCAGATACCGGCGCATTGGAAGTCTCAATGAGGGTGAGCGCGTTCTCGGATGCCTCGGGCGGCAAGCGCACTGCAAGCTCGAGCCCGGGCGCGGGAATAGCCAACGTCGGAGACCCGCAATCCATCGCAGGGAAAAACTGAAATGACATGTTGAGGATTACCGGCTGCAGGGTTCGCGATCGACTGTGCCTCCTGGGGTACTGAGTTGAATCGAGTAGGCGCACCCCCAGGTCGGCATGCCCGCGAAAGGTTGGTAAATGAAGAATTTTTTGAGACTTGGGTAGTACACTACCAGACTGCTGTTGCCGGCGATCTGTCGCACATCGATTACCGAGTTTTCACCTGAGTCCGCCCGCACGGTTCCACCTAAGCCGGCCCAACGTCCGGCGGTAAGCGCCGTGAGCGTCGACGGAGGGACCAGTGGCTGCACAAAGACGCGACGGCGACTTTCTGGAACTCGTTACCTTAATGGCCGATGGCATGAACACATATCTTAACGACATAGGTGCCCTTAAGCCCGGCGCCTATAACCAGAGAGAGGTTCACTTTAGCTTTTCGGAACGGGGCTTTCGGGTTGGAGTGGGGGCCGGAAGATGGGATAGGAAGCTGGGTGGAACATTGAGTCTCTACTTCCTCCTGCATATCACTATGCATAGCTGCGCCTCACAATCAGGCCTGAGTGTCACTACTCCGTCTGTGCGTGATCGATTTTCGCGCAGAGCTCCCCGATATTGTCGACGAGGAGAACTTCTCAGTGATCCCTTTCATCGAGATCGCTGAAGAGCGCCGAATCAAAATGAATGAATCGATCACTATTACGGCCCCAGCCGCAAGCTTTCGCCGTAGCGTGCCCGCCAGTTCGGGTGCGGGAGCAAGGCCAGCGGCTGCCTGAGAACGCCACACCGGGCTGTTTCTGCCCCGAGAACTGCCCTTGTGGTGACTGAAGCGCAGAAGCATTCACGCGACTGAATGTTTTAAGCCGAAATTACGATCAAGCACGTGGGTCCAGACGGCAAGCTTCGGGTTGACCGCTCCCGCCGCTGCATCTGCCATCCTTAGGTTGTCATGCAAAAGTGGGAATACCGAATATTTGCCAGCCATTTGGACCCGGCCGAGTTGGTTGTCATTCTGAACGAGTCCGGAAACGACGGGTGGGAACTCGTAACGGTCGTTGCCGTCACCGACTATCACCCGATAGACTTGATTGAGCTCGAAGTTGAGTCCGAAGAAGCAGGGGAAGTGGTTCAACTCGAAGCATTCAGATACATCTTCAAGCGTCCTGCCGCGTGAAACCGCGCGCCAGCGGGCCGCCCGCGCTCATCAAGGCCCGAGTTGTGTGCTGCTGCCAGCCCATCGCGGTCATAATCTCCTCCAGAGTCGCACCACCTTCGCGCTTGAGCATTGCGATAACGCGGCTGGTCTTGCTTCCTTTCCGCGGCACGCTGGCGTTCGTTGCGGCGACGGGCGGCTTCTTCGCGCGGCTGGCCTTCTTGGTCGACTTCGGCTTGACCGGCGCGACGTCGGGCGCCTGTGCGCTAACGTTGCCTACGGTCTCCGGTTCCGCCGTCGGCGTTGCTGCGGCGTCCTGCTTCGTCTCGGGTTCGTGTGCAGCTTCGCCGGCTACGGGCTCGCTGATGGCCTGAGGCTCGGCACCAGATTCGTTGCCGAACGGGGGTGGTATGTTGTACGGCTTCGACCAGCGGTACATTAGGCTCCTGTGCTTGGCTGGCAGCAGCGGGTTCGGGCTGCTTCTCCGCTGCCGGAACCGGTGGCTCGCTGATGTTCGGAGGGATTACGCTCTCCGGGGTGGGCTCGGGTTGCAGAGGCAGAGCGACGGGTTCTGCGACCGCAATCTCAGCCGGGGCTTCCGGTTCCGAGGCAGCAGCTATGGGCCCTCCCAGATTCTGGATCGCGCGCCAAATGCGCTCCGTCGCTGTCTTGCGGTTAGTGAATTTCGTCACGCGCTTCACGCCCGGCAGGCTGTTCCAGATGTCGAGCAGCCGCTGGTTGTCGTTTCCGATGGTGTCCGCGAATTGTTCCTCGGTCGAAAAAACGGCAGCGCCGCTTTCGCGGGCGGACTTTCGGGAAGCGTGGAGGGTGATGTTGTTTTCTGCGTTGATCGTAAAGTGTTTCATGGTCGTTGTCCTTTTGAGTTAGCTGTAAAACTGGTTTCCCGCGGCGAGGTTGCGTGCATGCCGCCGGTATTGGTTCTTGAAAAAGTTCCGGCCGCCGCGGTTCCGGAAGCTGGTTGAGTTGAGCGTGGCAGCGTCATCCTCTGCCAAAACGGTTTCGTTCGCGGCGTCGATGATCGCCTGTTCTCTGGCATGTTGGTCGAGGAGCAGGCTGCGGCCACTCTTGAAAATCTCAAGGTCGGTGATTGTTTGCGTCGTCATCGTGACCACATTGATCGCTCTGCTTCGAACCGGAAGCAAGCTAATTCGACGGGAATTCTGTTCAGAGTTCCGCAGCGAGCCAGGTACCCGCTACGTGCTGCCGGCCGTCAACGCCGCGGGCCCAAAGCTTGTACTGGCAAGGGCATATGCCAGGGTCTTCGTCGCGCTCCAGGCGGCGGAGGCGTTCGCGAAGATCGCTCTGCGCGAGTTCCTTGCCTTCAAAATCCAGTGTGCCACGCGAAGTTATCAACGCGCTAAAATTCGGTTAAGATTGCGGCGAATACCAAACGGTGACTCCTCTCGTCGACAGCGATTCATTGCCGCGCACCTCTGAGCCGCTTGAAGAAGGCGCCGTCCTGCTGCGCAACTTCGCCACTGAGGAAGCGGCTGCGCTGCTCGATGGGTGGCGCGGATCGCGCAATCCGCGCCTTTCCGCCACCTGGTTACGCCCGGCGGCTACACCATGTCCGTCGCGATGACCAACTGCGGCCGCGTGGGCTGGGTGTCCGACCGCACCGGGTACCGCTACGACCCGGTGGATCCCGACACTGGAGCGCACTGGCCCGCGATGCCCGAGCTATTCCTGCACCTCGCCGTACGCGCCGCCGGCGAGGCCGGGTCCGCTCACTATGCTCCGGACGCTTGCCTGATCAACCGCTACGTCGCCGGCGCGAAACTCGGTCTTCATCAGGACCGCGACGAAGGATGCCTGGGCTCCCATCGTCTCGGTCTCGCTGGGTCTCGCTGCCGTATTCTTGTGGGGCGGCCAGCGCCGCTCCGATCCGGTGCGGCGTCTGCGCGTTGAAGGCGGCGACGTGGCCGTCTGGGGCGGTCCTGCACGACACCCAGCATCAACCATGCAATCGGTAGCAGGCCTTTCATGGGCTTCGATTCTACCCCCAACTGTTCAGGCGTTCAACTTGCGGGGCCTTCCCAAACAGTGCTACGTTGCGTGCATGACAAAACCGGGATGGTTCGTCGCGTTCGCACTGATGGCGCAAACTCCGGACGGCGTAAAGGTCGACACGGAGCAGGTGAGAGCCTTCGTTGTCACGGAGCAGCCGCACCACTCCACAGCCATGCATGAGCACAAGATGAATCGCGTCCTGATCTATCTGGACGCCGGGGAAATGTCCATCACTTCGGCAGCGGGCAAGGTTGAGAAGACCGCATTCCAGGCCGGCGAAGTGCGCTGGAGTCCGGCCGGCGGTCTGCACACAGCCGAGAACATTGCCGGCCATCCCTTTCAGATCGTCGAGATCGAGCTCAAAAACCACCCGCGCCCCTTCACACCCTCGGCTCTTGATCCTCTCAAAACCGATGCCAGGCACTACACGCTCGAGTTCGAGAACGACCAGGTCCGCGTCTTGCGCGTCCGCATGGGAGCCCACGAAAAGGGAGCCCGCCATGAACACCAGTTGAACCACATCGTCGTCTACCTGACCGACCACGCCAAAGGTCCCGCGAGAACCGTCAAAATCGACGGGCCGGATGTTCACAGCGAGGAGAATCCGCTCGATCATCCCGTCGAAAGGATCGCGGTCGATCTCAAATAAAATTTCTGGCGGAGCAGCTTCGCGTGCCATTTTGCAGCTCATCCCCCTAAAGCTCCGCCGGGATACATCCGATAGAAAAATGTGCAGAGGATGTGCGATATATTTCGCAGCTTAGGAAACTCTCTCGATCTGGTGGACGTTCTCTCCACGTTCGATCGGAAACTTCGAAGCCTGATCTGCTATGACGCCATCTCCGTTCATCTGGTCGACCAAGCGCGACTGACCGCGGCCTACGCCGAGGGCGACGACGTCGCAAACCTGCTCGCCAGCGCCGGGCACCTGGACCTGCTGCTGCGCGTCGTGGTTGAGCGTCAGGCGGCGCTTAACGAGGAGTGTGGCCGGCCATGTCCGTTTCAAATCGCGCTGGTCTTCCCTATCGAGAACGCAACCGCAGTTATCGGGATTCTCGCCCTCTATAGACGTGACTTGCTGCAGCCCTTTTCCGACGATCACCTCGACCTGCTCCATGTTCTGAACGCGAAGCTCTGCGCATCGATCGAGAACGCTCGAAAATTCCAACTGGCGGCGGAGTCTGCCGCGACGGACCCGGTTACACATCTCGCCAACTGCCGTTCGCTCTTCGAGCACCTGGACGCCGAAGTGGCGCGTGCCCGGCGCGGTGAAACACGGCTGGCCGTTCTCCAGTGCTCGATAGGGGGTTGGGACGAATCGGACAGGTTTTGCTTACCGGAATCCGTCCGTCACGAGTCAGGAAGACACGCTTTTGAAAAGGTGGTTTTGCGGCTTCGCGAGAGCTGCCGCGAGTACGATTTCACAGCGCAAAGCGGCGAGGACCTCGTGTTGGTCCTCCCTGGATTTGGCCCATCTGGCTTCGCGGAGAAACGTGGGCTGATCCGGAACATCGTCGAAGAGGCTGGTTTGAGCGTAGGACTGCCTCTCTTTGCCGTCGTGGGAGCTGCTTTTTATCCGGAAGACGGCCGCGATACTGAGGATTTGCTAGCCGAATCGTCGCGCCGCCTGAACCTGGCGAAACGGGTCGCATCCGGAGTCGACCATGCTGCCGCCTCTCTTGAGTAAAGCCGAATTGCCGCTTAAGCATCGCTGTCACGCGGTGTCTGTCGATTCTGCTGCTGATCGTCGTTACAGTGACCGTCCTCCGCCGTGCTCGCACGGCTGGCGCTGGGCCTTCGCGCACCGTCATATTCGCTCGCCCGATTTCTCACTGCCCGAGAATTCGCGCCAGGACCGGCAGCGGGAGCGCCCCTTCTTTCAGCGCGCGATCGTGAAAATTCTTTAGGTTGAATTTGTTGCCGAGCTTCTTCCCCTGCTCGTCGCGGACCGAGATCCAGCCGCGCCATCCGAGGAAGTACATTGGCAACTGCGCCGACGAAAGCTGCGCGCGCTGGAGTTTCCCGGTAGCTTCTTCCGTTTCCTGGAAGGTATCTTTCTCCATCAGATCGAGCGCCTCCTGGTCCGTCATCTTGCCGGTCTGCAGCTTGATATCGATGATGGCGTTGGCCAGTACCCGAAGCTCCTGTTTCTGGAAGGTCAGCCGGAGTTCCGGCGAACCGCTGAGGAAACCGTGGTCGAGCATCGTCTGAGTCGCGTACTGAGCCCAGCCTTCAACGTAGGGCCCGTTCCCATACAGGGACCGCAGGACACGGCGCGTCTTCGGCTGCACGTCGTTGGCGAATTCCCCCTGCACCCAATGTCCGGGCATGGCCTCGTGCAGAGTGATCAGTTTCAAATTATAGAAGTTGTATTCGCGAAGCTTGGAATTAATGCGCTCGGGCTTCCAGTTAGCCGGAATCGGCGTCACCCAATAGAAAGCTCCCAACTGCGGCTCGAGCACCGGAGCCGGATCGAAGCCGGCTACCGAGTAGGTGCCGCGCATGAATTCGGGCGTCTCGATCACCTGCAGGTTACCTCGCGGTGGAAAAGTCAGCAGATCTTTTTCCTTGACGAATGCGCGAGCCTCTTCGAGATCCGCCTTGGCGTCGGCGATGTAGCTGCCCGGGGTCGAATGTTTTTCGGCAATACGGTCCAGCACCTCCCCGATAATGCGATTCTCGCGGTCGAGACCTTTCAGGTCATCGTGCGCCCCATGAGCCGTGAACCACTGCTTGTGTAGTCCTGACGCGATCTCCAGCATGCGCCCGCGCACGGTCTTCAGATCGGATTCCGCGCTGGCGAGAACGTCGGCCGGCGTGCGGTCGGTCCCTAGCGCAAATCGGAACTTGGTCTTGTACGCGTCTTCTCCCAGACGCCAGTCGCCGGCCCCGCGGTGTGGAAGTTCATCGTCGAGAAACTGATTGAATCCCTTGAGGGCCGTAATCGCGGTGTCGGCTGCCTTATCGTATTCGGGCTTCAGATCGGCCGGCACTTTGGCGCGAACGTCTTTGTCGATCATCTCGATATTGCCGTCGTTCTCTTCCTTCGCAACTTTGATCCAGATGGCCGGCACACGCCGTAGATTCTGCCGCGCCTGCAGCATCAACGAGGGAAACTTTTCGAGACGGGCGATGATATGGTGCAGGCGGTCGGGCAGCGGCGCATACTCGAGCACGAAGGGAGCGAAAATGGCGTTCCCCGCGAGCTCGACGTAGTAGGTCGGATTCTTTAGCCAGGTTTGCGCGATGTCCAGATCGAACAAGCTGAGAGCGATCTCCCCTTGCATGATTTCGTAGTCCGCGCGATCCTCCGGCGAGAGCTTGTCACGGTCCAGTTTCGTCAGACGCTGGTGGAAACCGGAATAGAAATTGCGCTGCTGATTGATGCCCTGACGGCTCACGTCGTCCAACTGAGAATCGAGGTCCACGCCGCGATGCTGGTGGTAGCCTTGCGCCGTGGAACTCACCGGCGAAAACGCCAACGTAGTGTAGACGAACTCCTCGGCCAGCGGTGCGAGATCCTGGGGTTGCCGTGAACCGCAACCCGACAGCAGGAGGAGCGGGAAGCAAACGCCGATACCTTTTCGCATGGAGATACTTATTGTAGGACGCAGGAGGCAAGCCTTGCATCGCCTAGTCTCGGCTGAGGCACTGGCTTGCCGTCGATCTCGGCATTGAAGGCGCGGTCCTGCTCGGATAACGGGGCCGGCACGAGGCGGCCGCCCAAGGCGAGGGAGTTCTTCGAGGGATTGTTCGGACCCGACATTGCCATGGTGAAGATGGCGCAGGCCGGTCCGGTGTCGGCCCAACGGATCTTTCTCGGCTCGCCCGGTGCGAACCAGTCAAGCGAGATCGCGAAGACGTTCCCTTCACGGCCCCAGGTGACGTTGGGTTCGAACGTGGACATGGCAGCCTTGCGGATTTCGAGATAGAGTTTGGCTCCGCCCAAGTCGATGGCGAAGCGCCCATTTTCCAGCTTTGGCTCGGACTTGAGCCCCGCGATGTCGAACCGCAGTCGAAATCGCGACGCCGTGAATTCGCCATTCTCGATGCGATCCGGGCTTGGGTGCTTGTCGCCGCCATCCGTCTGGAAGTTCACCAGGCCCAGCAGCCAGCCGCGATCCTGAACCGTGTACAGGAGCCCGGGGGAGAAGTCGTAATGGCGGCGAGAATCTTCCCTAAATCGCGGCGGGTCACATTTACAGCATACGTTGTGATAAAAAGGGGCAATGAGCCTTCGAAGCAGAATTACGAGCGTAGTCGTTCTCGGCAGCCTTGGAGCTGCCTTGTCTCTGGCCGCGACCGCGGTGACAGTCGATGTGAAGGATGCCGACGGAAAAAGCGTCGGGACGGCGAAGATTACCTCGTCCGGCACAGGAATCAAAATTTCCTATGACCTAAAAGGTCTCACTCCCGGCGAGCACGCGATGCATATCCATCAGAATGCAAAGTGCGAAGGGCCGAAGTTCACTACTGCCGGCGGACACTTCAATCCGGCTGGAAAGAAGCATGGCCTGGAGAATCCCGAGGGCCATCACAACGGCGATATGAAGAACTTCACGGTCAAGGCGGATGGCAAGGCGAAGGGCAGCCTGCTGGATCCGGATGTCACGATGGGCAGCGGCGACAACTCCATCTTTGCCAACGGCGGTACGGCACTGGTGATCCACGCCAAAGCTGACGACATGAAGACCGATCCCGCCGGCAACGCGGGTGACCGCATCGCTTGCGGCGTGATAACGAAGTAGCAGCGCATTAGTGGAGTAGGCGTTTCGCCTGCCCCTCTTCGGTTGGGCCGGGAATTTAACGAACCCTACGGCTTTCCCCGGTCAAAAAACTTTATCCGATCGATGTCCGGTGCGACCGCTACATCGAAGAAACCAACCATCATCTCGTCGTAGGTCTGATCGCCCCAGCTGACGTCGGAGTCAGGGTCGGGGTTATGCGGGTTGTTCTTTGAGTTATCGAAGAAGGCCACGGCCTGAAGTTCTGTACCCGCCATGAGCGCGCGCGGCTGCGCCAGCCGGTACGACAACTGCCAGTAGAAGTTATAGTGCACGTCCAGCAGCGTCTCGAAACGTTCCGGTCCGCTCTTCTCCGGGTGCACAATGTTATAAATGAATTCCTTACCGCGCAGATGCAGATGCGGAAAGAAGCTCAGCAGAACGGTGTCGTGCGGCAGCGTCCCGCGAGCCTCCACGCGGAAGTTAGGCGCCCCTGCCAGAATCAGGAAATGGCTGTTGGTCAACTGCAGAGTGAGCACCCGTTTCTCCGGCGGACGCGGCGCGAAGCGAATACCGATCTCGCTCTGGTCCACATCCGCATGGCCATTGGACGTGTAGTGCATCTGGAAAATCAGGTCGGAGCCCCGCGGAATCAGCTTCGCCAGCCCATCGCCCCACTGATCCGGCGCACTCCCCGGCGCATACACCAGCAGAAGATCGGCCGACGCCATTTCCGTGTTGTTGGGATCATGCTCGTCCATGCTGTCTTTAGGACCCGAGCGCGTAAAAGGCACACCCACGGGGGCCTTGGCGAGCCAATGCGATCCCGGCGGCCGGACGTAGACCACCGCATGGTGCACATGCTGACGGCTGCCCGGGCGGATCTCCGACATCTGGACCCACTTGTCTTCGCTGAAGCCTGTCGGCACAATCTCATAGGTGTATTCGATGTCTCCGTGGGCGGGAATAGTAATGGGCTTCGGCATCCGAACGACCAGGTCAGGCTGCGGAATCACCCAGCCGGCGGCCCATTTTCGGGGAGGCGGAGCATTGCCCGGATTTCCCGCGGGAGTACCCGAGCCGGCCCACGCCGCGATGGTCGCGATCTGGTCGGCGGTGAGTGACGGATCGTTGGAGAAGTGTCCGTAGCGCGGATCGGCGAACCACGGAGGCATCTCCCTCAAGCTCGTGCGCCGGCTGATTTCGCGGCTCCATTTCCTGGCGTCGCTCAGACTTACTAGAGGCATGGGACCGATCTCCCCGGGGCGATGACAGGTCTGACAGTGTTCCTGCAAAATCGGCAGAACGTCTTTATAGAACGTGGGCGCCGCTGATGCAGCGGTCGAGATCACGAATAGAAGCGCTGTCGGTTTAGTCACAACAACAACTGTTTTCTCGTGTTACACCAACACCGTGAACGCGCTCTCTGTACGTTCCACCGGACGATACAGCGTATCGCGCTCCACCGGCTCGCGGCCGGCCGCGCGTATCAGGCGCAACAGATCCGCGCGGCGTAGCGACTGACTCTCGGTCGATCCGGCGTCGTGGTAAATCTTCTCTTCAACGACCGTTCCGTCGATATCGTCCGCCCCAAAACGCAGCGCAATCTGCGCGATCCGTGCGCTCATCATGACCCAGTACGCCTTGATGTGCGGAATGTTGTCCAGCATCAGCCGCGCGATGGCGATCTGTTTCAAATCCAGGAAACCGGTGGTCGACGGAATGTGGTGAAGCGCCGTGTTGGCCGGATGAAACGCCAGCGGGATGAACGTGACAAACCCGCTCGTTTCATCCTGCAGTTTGCGCAACCGCACCAGGTGATCTACCCGATCTTCGTCGTTTTCGATGTGGCCGTACAGCATGGTGCAGTTGGAGTGCAATCCCAGTTCGTGGGCCGTGCGCGCGGTCTCAATCCACTCATCGCCGGTCAGCTTGTGATCGCAGATGATACGCCGTACGCGATCGTTGAAAATTTCCGCTCCGCCTCCCGGAAGCGAATCCATACCGGCATTTTTCAGCCGCTCCAGAACTTGCCGGTTGCTGATCTTTTCGCGTTTCGCGAAATAGCCGATCTCCACCATGGTGAATGCCTTCAGGTGAACTTGTGGATAGCGCTCCTTAAGTCCCCGCAGCATCTGGCAGAACCACTCCAGGTTGAGTTGCGGATGCAGTCCGCCGACAATATGAAACTCGGTGACCGCCTCGCGGTATCCTTCGCCCGCGCGATGCCACACCTCTTCGAGTGACATCGTGTAAGCTTTCGGATCTTTCGCGCTCTTGCCGAAAGCGCACAGCCGGCAACTGGCCACGCAGACGTCAGTGGGATTGATGTGCCGGTTCACGTTGAAGTAAGTTCGATCCCCGTGCAGGCGTTCTCGCACCAGATTCGCGAGATAGCCAAGCCCCAGCAAATCCGAAGTGCGATTGAGCGCGATGCCGTCGTCGAACGACAGCCGCTCGCTGGCTTCCACCCGTCCGGCAATCGCCTTCAATCTCGAATCTTCGAAGTAAACCTTCATATCTTTTTGTGGGACAGACTTGGCATTTGTCTGCGCGTTTAATAAAAACGTCAGCGGCCCAAAAGACAAAGAATAGCACGCTGACCCAACCGTTCATCGTGAAGAACGCCGCGTCCACACGCGACAAATCGCTCGCCTTCACCAGGCTGTGCTCGTAGATCAGGAGCGCTCCAACAGCTCCCACGCCCACCACGGCCAGGGGTCCAAGAGCCAGCAGATGTACCAGGAGCAACAGGCTCACGATCATGGCCACATGCAGCCCGCGCGCCAGCCACAATGCCGGACCGATACCCACGCGGGAGGGCAGGCTGAACAGCCCGGTGTCGCAATCGAACTCGTAATCCTGACACGAGTAGATGATGTCGAAGCCTCCGGTCCAGAAGGTAACGGCGGCCGTCAGTAACAGGATTCGCGGATCGAGCGATCCGCGGACCGCGATCCACGCTGCCGCCGGCGCGATCCCCAGCGCGAATCCCAACACCAGGTGAGAAAGCGACGTAAAGCGTTTGGTAAACGAATAGAGAAACACCACCAGCAGCGCCAGCGGAGCCAGGTGAAAGCACAGCGGGTTCAACTCCCACGCCGCCAGCATGAGTACTAGCGAGGAGAGCACGACAAAACCCCATGCGAACCCGCGCGACAGCAGGCCGGCCGGAATGTGGCGCATCTTCGTACGCGGATTCCGTGCATCGATATCGGCGTCCACCAGCCGGTTGAACGCCATCGCCGCGGAGCGCGCCCCAACCATCGCGACAATGATCCAGACGAGCACCCGCCAATACCCGGCCGTCGGGAATCCGCTCTCGCGAAATGCCAGCAAAGCGCCGGTGAGCGCGAAGGGAAGCGCGAAAATCGAATGCTCGAACTTGATCATGTCGAGCGCCAGCCGTATGCGCCGTAAAACCATGGGATTGTATCGTGGAAGTATCATTTTACTTCATGCGTCTATTTCTCACCTTGAGCGCCCTCGTCGTAAGCACTCTTATCTTGATAGCCTGCCAGTCGAGCGACTCCGGCAGTTCGAATGCGCTCAACACCCGCACCGTAACCCTTCCCGACGGCTTTACCGTGAACGCCGAAGTCGAGATCACCCCCGGGGACATGGAGCGCGGCATGATGTACCGCACCGAGTTGCTCCCGGGCCACGGTATGCTCTTCGTCCACGGACAGGCCGGCCGCTACCCCTATTGGATGGCGAACTGTAAGATCCCGCTCGACATCATTTGGATGGACGGAAGCCACCGGGTAGTCGAGATCTCGGCCAACACCCCGCCTTGTCCGTCCGGCGGAAAAGACTGCCCCACGTATGGAGGACATGCCGTAGCCACTTTCGCCCTGGAACTGGGAGCAGGCGAAGCAGCCAAACATCAGGTAGCTGTAGGCACCTCCCTCCAATTCTAAAGCGGTGTAGGGCGGACGCCCTCGTCCGCGAGCGACCCCCAGGTCGCCTACCAGCCTGTCGCTACAGCGCCTTCACCCCAACCAACGCGTCCGCCGCGCCACTTCGCCGCAGCCCATTGCGTAGCGCACGGCCGAATCCGTCGAACCGGACCTGCATCACGTCGCCATCCTCCAGCCGCACGCCTTCACCAAAGCTAAACGCATCCGCGCCGAAGAAGTGCACATGCACATCTCCTGGCCGGCGATGGCCTTCGAACTTGAAATGGTGATGCTCAATGTTGGCCAGACTATGCGACATCACACTTTCACCGGTGCGAATTGCCTTTTGCCAGAGCGTGCTCCCCTTTCGCTCGATCGACACCTCGCCCGCCACCGAAGCGAAATCCGCTCCGATCACCAGTTCCGGACCGATGGCGCATTCGCGCAGCTTCGATGCCGCCAGATAGAGATAATTCCGCCGCTCGAATTCATGATCGGAGAATTCGTTACCCACCGTAAATCCGATGCGACGCGGGAGACCGTCGGCATCGATCACATATACGCCCGCGACCTCCGGCTCCTCGCCGCCGTCTTCCGCATAGGGAGGGACCGTCAGCGCCGCGCCATGCCCGCGCAGGATCGTACCGCAGCCTTTGTAGAACCACTCCGGCGACGTGCCGATCTGGCCCTTCGCGGGACGTCCGCCTTCCACGCCCCAGCGGTACATGCGCATGCTATCGGTCAGATCTTCAGGTTTGCCATGCATCGCCTGACGGTTTTTGGCGCTGGCCATGTGGGTCAGCCCGGTGCCGCTGACCAGGCATCGTGCGGGTTCCTGTGGATGATCGGCAGAAGGCAGAATCTTCCACCCTGATTTTCCGCGATATACCTGTTCATAATCGAGCGTTTCGCCCAAGCCCTGCTTTTCAACGAATGAACTGAGCGGCGAGTCCGCCGCTACGCTCGCGAGAGCCAGTTCGTATATAGAATTGAAGCCCTCAATCAGCCGCAGGTCAGGCTCCTCGACCCGCGCGATCCGGCGGCCTTCCGGCCCGCTCAACTGCACAAGACGCATGGGCGCATTGTACCGTGGAGTGTTTCCTCCCCGTCACATGCGAAGTCACATGCGAAACTGATAGCCATGCTCCACCCTCACGCTACCTCTCTCGCCATCGGACTGGCCGTCGCCTGCGTGGTCTCCGCGCAAACCCGCCTGCAATATCCGCAGTCCCGCCGGTCCGATCATGTGGACACCTATTTCGGCGAGAAAGTCCCCGATCCCTACCGCTGGCTCGAGGATGTCGATTCGCCGGAAACACTCCAGTGGATCGCAGCCGAAAACAAGCTGACCTTCAGCTACCTCGATTCCATTCCGCAGCGTGAATCCGTCCGCCGCCGCCTGACCGATCTCTACAACTACGAACGCTACAGCGAGCCTCTACAGGTGCGCGGCCGAATCTTCTACGCGCGCAACGCCGGTCTGCAAAACCAGCCTGTGTACTACTATCAGGACGGCCCCGATGGCGCCTCGCAGGTCCTGCTCGATCCCAACACGCTCTCCGCCGACGGCACTGCCGCGATCGATGGCTTGTTTCCCGATCACAGCGGTTCACTGGTCGCCTACGCCACGGCCCAGGCCGGCTCCGATTGGAGAATCTTTAAGATTCGCGACGTCCGTTCAGGCAAGGATCTTCCGGACACGCTCCATTGGTCGAAATCCACCGCCATCGCCTGGATGCCCGACGGTAAGAGCTTCTATTATTCCCGCTTCCCGGAACCCAAGCCCGGCGTTGCGTTGACGCAAGCCAATGAGCACGAGAAGATCTATTATCACCGGCTCGGTGAAGATCAGACGAAGGATACGCTCATCTACGAGCGGCCCGATCATCCGCACTGGAGTTTCGGCGCGGATGTAACGGAGGATGGACACTACCTGATCGTTTATGTTGCAGAAGGCGCCAGCGGCCAGAATGCGCTTTACTATCTGGATCTCCACAAGCCCGGCGCCAAAGTCACTCCGGTGGTGGACCGTCTTGATGCCTCCTTCCAGGTCATCGGGAATACCGGGTCCGTGCTCTACGTCTTTACCAACGACAAATCTCCTCGCGCCAAAATCATCTCCATCGACCTGCAGCGTCCCGACCCGGCGCAGAGGCACACCGTCGTGCCGCAGCAACCGGACAGCATGGAGACTGCAATCCTGGCGAGCGGGAGGCTGGTCTGTTCGTTTCTCCACGACGCCCACAGCGCCGCCCGGATCTATTCACTCGACGGCAAGCCATTACAGGACATCGCCCTACCCGGTCTCGGCCACGCCGCATGGTCGTCTTTTTCGCAGAGCGACAAAGAAATATTTTTTACCTACAGCGAATTCACTCGCCCGCCATCTATCTTCCGCCTGGAGGTAGCGTCCGGCAAGCCGAGTCTCTTCCGCGCCGCCAGGCTTTCTTTCGACCCCGCGCAATTCGAAACCCGGCAGGAGTTCTATCCCAGCAAGGACGGCACGCGCATCCCGATGTTTATCATCTCGCGCAAGGGCACTCAAATGACGGGGCGGAATCCAACCATCCTGTATGGATACGGCGGGTTCAACATCGCGCTCACGCCGGCGTTCTATCCGCGTGTGATTGCGTGGCTGCAGATGGGCGGAGTTTACGTGTTCGCCAATCTCCGCGGCGGCTCGGAATATGGCGAGGACTGGCACCAGGCCGGCACCAAACTCCACAAGCAGAATGTCTTCGATGACTTCATCGCCGGCGCCGAATACCTCATCGCCCAAAAAGTCACTTCACCCGCGAAACTGGCGATTGAAGGACGCAGCAATGGTGGCCTGCTGGTCGGCGCGGTGCTCAATCAGCGTCCCGATCTATTCGGCGCGGCGCTTCCCGGAGTCGGCGTGATGGACATGTTGCGCTTTCAGAAATTCACCGTGGGACAAGGGTGGGTGACCGACTACGGCTCGTCCGATAATCCCGAGGAATATAAGGCAATCCGCAAGTATTCGCCGCTCCATAACATAAAGAAAGGGACAAAGTACCCGCCAACCTTTATCGTGACCGCGGATCACGACGACCGCGTAGTCCCGGGCCATAGCTTCAAGTACGCGGCGACCATGCAGTGGGCGCAAGGCGGAGACGCACCTGTCTTGATCCGCATCGAAACCAAAGCCGGCCACGGCGGCGGCAAGCCGGTCACCAAGATCATCGGCGAGACCACCGACGAATACTCATTCCTAGCCAAAGCGCTCATGTAGCACAGACGTTTTGTGGGGCAGGCTGGTTAGCCTGCGAGCCGGATGTCTGTCCCGGCTCAGTATCCGTTTGTTGTCTAGCCCCGTTTCTGAGCCGCGCGCGTAAGCAAGCGGTTCTGCCGAAGTTGCTTACTTCAGCAGTGCGTCGATAGCTGTCTGTGAGATGGCTTCGTCCACTTCCGACGCAGCGCCGCTGCAAGCGATACTCCCGATTGTCTTCCCGTCGACCTTGATGGGAAGACCGCCCTGGTTCGGAAAGCCATCGGGAAACGCAAGGACCTCTAGATTGCCTGCCTTCAGCGAATCCGCGGCAGCCTTAGACGGACGCCCGTACAGCGCCGCATATTTCGCCTTCTTCTGCGCAAACTGGATGGTATTGAGTCCGGCGCCATCGGCCTTCTGCAGGAACAGCAAATTTCCGCTGTCGTCCATGATGCAAATGGTCACCTGCACATTGCGTTTCTGCATTTCCGCTTCCGCGGCGGCGGCCATAGTCTTGATGGCCGACAGGTTCAGGTACCTCTTGCTCGGCAGGTCGGCGGCAACTGCGAAGATGGCGAACGTCAAAAACAACAGCACGAGTTGAGACATGGCGATCATGATATCAGGGCTCGCCACCGCCAAGTCAATCCTTAACCATCTTCTGAACCTGTTCAAACGTCCGCGCGAATTCCGTTTTAAGAAATGGATTCGGCGCCGCACAGGCATCCACCACGCGCCTGGCCCAGGCGAAGTACTCCTGTTTCCGGCGCAAATCCCAGTCTTCCGGCGGGGTGAAGAGGATGCCCCGGAGGTTGGAAATCTTGTCCGCGATCTTGATCGTCTGCGCCCTGGCGGATAGACCCGGCGCATGGTCGATCTGCAGCCTTTTCCGTTCCGCTTTCGGCAGCGACTTATCGTCCGTCACTTCGCCCACCAGGCCGGCGATATCGGCTCCAAACGCCTCCGTCAATTCTTCCCGGCTGGTCTTAGTGTCTTCGATAGTATCGTGGAGAAAAGCCGCGGCGATCACGTTAGAGTCTGGCTCCGTGATGGCCATGGACACCAGTTCCGCCACTTCGATCAAGTGATTCAGGTAAGGCTCCGCGGCGATTCCCTTGCGCTTCTGGCTGACATGCTTGACGGAGGCGAACCGGGCCGCTTTCAAAATCCCCCGCATCGCGTCCAAAGCAGACTGTGAATTGTTAGAGTGGGTCACTTCCCAGCATGCCACAATTCAGGTATGCGCGCGATACATCTTAGCCGAAGGACATTGCTTAAGCTGGCCGGGATGACCGTCGCCGCAAAGGGCGCGCCACCAACTGTGATCTCTCTCTTCGACGGCAAGACCCTCGATGGATGGCTTCAGATCGAGAACAGTGCGACGTCGCTGTCCACCGCAGGCATCCCCGATCCGGCAGCCTTTGCGCATAAACTGACAACCTCCTCCGACGCAATATCTCGTTTCCTGCGCAGCCGGCTGCCGGATTCGTTAACCGCGGATCTGGCCGCATATTCCGCAACCAGTTCTGATGCCAAGCCCGTAATCTCTACCCTGGTGAAGGACCTGAATCAGGTGATCTCCGGGCCCTCGATCTACAACCAGGAACGTTTCAACAACATAGCCCTGCGACCGGAAACGAGGCAGTTGCTAAAACAGGACCAAAGCGGCTCTCGACTGGAGCGGCTGAATAAGTTATTGCTGGAAGACGCTTATCCGGAGGATCTGGCGAGGAGTTCTCTAACAGGCTGGGTTGTGAAGGACGGTGCGATGGCCAGCACGGGCGCCGGCCGCGGAGTTATCTACACGGTTAAGGACTACAGCCGCTACCGCCTGAGATTTACGATGCGACATGTCTCCGGCAATCCCGATCATCAGGCCTGCGTTCTCATTTTCTGCAATCGCCCGCAACCCGGCGAGAAGGCTCTCGACGCCCTCGGCGGTATTCAGTTTCAGGTTCCCAACGGCGGTCACTGGGACTACCGCCCGGGAATGAACAACAACGGGGGGCCGGAGTTTACCTCCTTGACGAAGACTCGCTTCGACGTCCACGCGTGGAGCCACGTCGAGATACTGGCGGACGCTGCCACGGGCACCGCTCGCATGACTGTCGCTCAGCCGCCCGGGAGCCAGGCGGTTGAGGTTCTCGAGTTCAAAGACCCCACGGCGGGCAAGGTGGGTCCCATTGCCTGGCAGATGCACAATGCAGGCTTGCTCGACGAGTATAAGGACGTCATCATAGATCTCGACCCAACGTGAGACAAACGTGAGGCCGGACAGATCGAGTCTCTTCGACGTACCATGAAGGCTGGATCTCCTCCGCATGCGCCGTACTATCTATCTGCTGTTACCGCTGACACTCGCGGCTCAAACGCCCCACATCGATTACACGCGCGACATACATCCGATCCTCGCCACTCGTTGCTTCGCCTGTCATAGTGGCGATAAGCGCTCGGGTGGGCTGTCGCTCTCGGCCTATGAGGATGTCCTGCAAGGTGGCCGCAGCGGAGCAGCCATTGTTCCGGGTGACGCTAAGAATAGTTTGCTGATGTTGCGCGTGACGGGAGAAAATGCGCCACGCATGCCGCTTGGCGGATCGCCCCTGATGCCCCGGGAAATCGCTACGCTGAGCGGCTGGATTGCCGAGGGCGCCCGTCGTGCCCCAGACGCCGCGCCGGCCAAAGCCCGTTGGATGCCGCCGTTATCACTCACTGCGCCCGAAGTTCCTGCCGCGATCTGGCCGGGTTGGGATTCGCCGGCCGACCGTCTGCTGGCAGCGTACATGAAGCAACACCAGGTCAAGCCCGCGTCGTTGATATCCGACGCGGCGTTTGCCCGGCGCGCCTATCTGGATGTCTGGGGACTGGTTCCCTCGCCCGAACAACTCGACGAATTCCTGAGTGATCCAAGCCCGGAAAAAAGACGGACACTGGTTCGCCGGCTGCTGGCCGACAAAGATAACTACGCGGAAAACTGGATCAGCTACTGGAATGATCTGCTGCGCAACGACGTAGGAGTGAACTACGCCGGCGACCGCGAATCGATTACACCCTGGCTGCTTGACGCGCTGCGCAACAACCTTCCCTATGATCAGTTCGTGTCCAAATTGCTGAATCCCACCGTCCCGTCGGACCCCAAGGGTTTCCTGGTGGGAGTGAACTGGCGCGGTGATATCAGCGCGAGCCAGTCCCGTCCGTTGCAGGCGGCGCAGAATAGCGCGCAGATTTTTCTCGGAATCAATCTGAAGTGCAACTCCTGCCACGATAGCTTTATCAGCCGCTGGAAATTGCGCGACGCGTATGGACTGGCGGCGTACTTCACACCCGATGAAAAGCTCGAGTTGTATCGCTGCGATAAGGCCACGGGCGATTATGCGACTGCGTCTTTTCTGTACCCACAACTCAATGAGACGCTCGACCGCAGTTCGGAAACGAACCGTCATGCGTTGGCGGCGAAGCTGTTCACTGAGCCGCAGAATGGCCGTACGCCGCGTACCCTGGTGAATCGCATCTGGGCGCGGCTCATCGGGCGCGGAATCGTCGACCCCATCGACGATATGGATGCCGAGCCGTTTGATCCGGCGCTACTGGACTGGCTTGCGTCTGATTTTGTGGCGAGCCAATATGACGTGAAACACCTGATCGAGACCATCATGCTTTCGCGCGCGTATCAACTTCCGGCCGTCGCCCGCGAGTCGAAAGAGATTAAGGATTACGTGTTCACGGGTCCGGAAGTGCGCCGGTTGACAGCTGAGGAATTCTCGGATTCGCTACGATCCATCACTGGCGAATGGCGTGCGCTGGCGGCCAAAGGAGGTCGTAATGCGGTGCGGTCGCGCGATTGGAAAATCGTGGCGAGTCCGCTGAGCTTCGCGTTGGGCCGTCCCATCCGCGACCAGGTCTATACCGAACGAAATAGCGACGCCACCATGCTGCAGGCGCTCGAAATGGTGAATGGCGACACGATCAATAAGATGCTCAATCGCGGGGCTCTGCGGTTGCTTGGAGACCTTCCCCCGGCGCCTCGGGCGCTGTACGATAGCGGAAGGGTGCGGCCGGTGGCGGCTACGGTGCACACGCGCAACAAGGCGCTGGATTTCGACATCGATATCTCGAGCGTCCGCGATCTGCACCTCTTGACTTACGACGAGGGTTCTTATGCGCCCGAAAAGACTCTGGCCGCGTGGGCTGAGATCCGGCTGATCGATGCTTCGGGTAAGTCCGTTCCGCTATCGCAAATGAAACCGAAGCGCGCCGATGGGCTGCGTGAGGACTCGTCACCCATTGAGTTTCCGGACAGGAAGTTCGCGGATGGAGTCCGTACCTTTGCCAGGGCGGAGTTGGTCTACGATATCTCCGGCAAAGGCTTTACTCGTCTGCAGGGCAGCGTAGGCCTGGATGTCCGGTGCTATACCAGCGAGATCAATGGCTCGGTGCGCTATTTTGTTTTCGATCGTCCCCCGGACATGGACGAATTGCTTCCCGTGACCGGGCCGGCTCCGGCGGCATTGCCGCCGCGCGTTGACTCGAAGGAGGAGTTGGTGAATCGAATATTCCGTCACGCGCTGGGCAGGTGGCCGTCGCCCGAGGAGAAGAGTATTGCGATGGCTGCGGTGGACGATCCTAAGCGTCCGGGAAAACCGTGCGCGTCGGGAGTGGCGGATTTGTTGTGGGCGCTGGCGATGTCGCCGGAGTTTCAGTTGGTGAATTGAACCATGAGGAAAGGCACAGTCAGAAGAAGTACTCGCAAAATGGCCATTTCTGGTGGAGCAACCCTTCGGGCCACCGTGGGGCGGACCATCGTTTTTTGTGGTCTGCCCGGCTGCGTAGCAGCTGCCAGCCTGCCCTGGCTTGGTGCCCCGCAATCTACATTGCTGAATTTTGCAAGTCCTTCAGGAGTCTGTGTTGGGTGAGCTTATGAACGGTGAAGAGAAAAAAATCATTTCCGCCTTGTCGCGCCGCGGGTTTGTCGGAGCCACCGGTGCCGGCATGCTGGCGGCGCTTTCTGGACGCCAACCGCTGCGCGCCGATCCGGTGAAGAAGATTGCCCCGAAGGCTGATACCCTCATCATCCTCTGGATGGCGGGCGGGATGGCGGCCACCGAAACATTCGACCCCAAGCGTTATACACCTTACGCTCCCGGCACAAAGTCAGCCGATGTGTTGAGCACGTTCAAGCCAATCGACACGGTAGTCGACAACATCAAGATCAGCGAGGGCCTGGAACGGGTCGCGAAAGTGATGGATCGCGGTACCCTGATCCGCACGTTTCAGGCTGCCGATCTCGGTTTTATTCTGCATTCGCGGCATCAATACCACTGGCATACCGGCTACGCGCCGCCGCAGAGTGTCGCGATTCCGCACATGGGCTCGGTGATCGCGAAGACACTGGGACCGCGCAATGCCGAAGTCCCGGCGTTCATTGATGTGGGGCAGAATATGGAGATCGGAGCCGAGAGTCCCGGCATCAAGGCGTTCCATACTGCGGGCTTTCTGGGCAGCGAATTCGGCCCGTTCCTGATTAGCGATCCGAACGATGCTGCGTCCGTGGTGCGTCCGTCGGCGGAATTGGGAGAAGCGAGATTCCGTAGCCGGCATCAGTTGTACCAATCGCTCGTGGCGCGGAGTCCGGTAGGCGAGTACGGCAGCGATTATCAGCGTCAGGGGCTCCTGCGTTCCGTTGAAGCGGCCCACCGGTTACTCGAATCACCATCCGCGCGGGCGTTCGATCTTTCTTTGGAGCCTAAGGCTATCTACGATAAGTACAACACCGGCCGCTTCGGGCTCGGATGTCTGCTGGCTCGGCGCTTGACGGAAGCCGGCGCACGCTTTATCGAGATCACCACGGAGTACGTCCCGTTCCGCTATTGGGATACCCACGAGAACGGCCATGAGCGCGCGGTTGGGATGAAGCAGCAGATCGATGCGCCGGTCTCCCAGTTGGTGCTTGACCTGGAGGAGCGCGGAATGCTGGACCGGACGCTGATCGTGCTGGCCAGCGAGTTCAGCCGCGACATGATGATGGAGGGTAAGGCCGATAAGCCGGTCAAGAACCAGGTGACGGTACCCGACATCATGACCGAGCCCAAACACTACGGCATGCACCGGCATTTCACGGGCGCGGGGTGTCTGTTGATGTTCGGCGGCGGCGTGAAGAAGGGTTTTCTCTACGGTAAGACGGCAGACGAGCGGCCCTGCATCACGGTGGAGAATCCCGTGTCCCTGGAGGACCTGCATGCGACCATTTACCAGGCAATGGGGATACCGCCGGACTTGGCCTATGTTACCGAAAAGCGTCCGGTATACGTGACGAAAGACGGCAAAGGGAAGGCCATCGACGCCATTATTGGCTGAAACCCCAGCGTCATCTTGATGCGATATCCTGGTGGGTGCCCTGAGAGGAGGGTTTATGTCAATCGCACAAGGCTTGTTGGCCGAATTTGATATGGAAACGGCAAGTACGCGGCGCACGCTGGCGCGACTGCCGGAAGACAAACTGGATTTTGCCCCTGATCCAAAATCCATGACCCTGGGCCGTCTCGCCGCCCACGTAGCGGAGATGCCCGGATGGGCCGCATTGACGCTCAGCACCGATGAACTGGATTTTGGCACAGCGAACTTTACCCCTGCCGTAGCGACTTCGCGTGAGCAGGTTCTCGCGTTAGCAGACGAGAATGCAAAGGCAGCGCGGGCGGCCATTGCGGCGGCTACCGACGCGGATTTCATGAAACCCTGGACACTGCGGTCAGGCGACCAGATTTTTTTCACCATGCCGAAAATTGCGGTGATTCGCGGGATGGTCATGAACCATACGATCCACCATCGGGGACAGCTTACCGTTTACTACCGGATGACTGGGGTGCCTGTCCCGGCCCTGTACGGTCCATCGGCGGATGAGACGGCGTTTCCCAATGCGGCAGCAGCGGGAGCATGAAGTGTCAACCTGGCACTGTTAGAGAAAGATTCTTGCTTGATGCTTGTGGGGCGGTCAATCCTGACCGCAGCCGCTTTTCAAGCGGCTCTTGCTCGCGGGCACAAATCTTCGCATCAGGCCAACGCCGGCTAAAGCCTGCGCCACAAATTTCGACTTAAGGAGTTCTGCGTGGGAATCGGTGTTCACCTGTGGCCCTATTTGTGAGCTACGCCGTCGACAGCGGAATCCGCGGTTTAGCGCCGGCCGCCGAAGCCGCCACCACCGAACCGGTCGCCACCACCGAAGCCTCCGCCACCGAAGCCATGGAAGCCCCCACCGCCGAAGCCATGGAAACCGCCGCCATCGGTGCCGCTGAACCCGCGGGAACCGCCGCCACCCCATCCTCCGCGGTCTGCTGAGCTACCCCAGCCGCCGCCTGTGCTGCCGGAATGGAAGTTGCCCCAGCGCTGGGAACCTTGACTGCGCGCCGCCGACTGTTGTTTCACGGAATCCGCGTTGGCGCCGGAGGTGTTCTGCCAGCCACTGCTGGTGTGTTGCTGAGCGCCGCTACTCGGGCTGTATTTGTAGGTGTTGCCGTCATGGTCGGCGTAAACATTGTTGTTGGCGTACCCGACGCCGTTGCCGGTTTTCGTGTTATAGGCGTACTGTCCGCTGCCACTGGCGGATTTCCCCGTGTAAGCGTTGCCCACTGTGCCGGCCCCTCCTCCATGCACCACACCGGTGTTCGCATTGTAAGTGGAGCCATGGGCTCCTTCCGCATAGTTACCGGTGTACGCATTACTAACGGTTCCCGCGCCGGCTTTGTACCCGGTTCCGGTAGTCGGATTGTAACCGGAGGCTTTTGTTCCGGTAGTGTAATTCCCCGTATAGGCATTGTAATTGGCGCCGTGTGCTACGTTACCACTGGCGCCCGTCGCAGAATTGTAGTAGTGTCCGGACGTACCGGTGCCAATATTACCGGTAGCAGGATTCGCCCATGCGGCACGGGTTCCGGCATACGCGGTGTTGCCCCAGTGTCCGTACACATTCGCGGAGGCCGCTCCGCCATAGCCACCCCAGCCCCACGCCGGCGCGGCATAGCCCCAGCCCCATCCTCCAACAGGGCCCCAGTAAGGACCGCACGCGCTTCCCAGAGCCAAACCCAGTCCAAATCCAAGTCCCCATCCAGCGGCTGCGCTCCAGGCGAAACCTGCGCCTACGCCATACGTGGCAGGCGGCGCCACCCAGATGGTCGTCCCTACGTACGGCGGATAAACCCACCCGGTGCCATAAACCACCACGCCGTCAGCCGAGACCACGGTACCGTAGTAACCCGGCGTGTAACCTACATAGACCACGGTAGGCGTCGACCCGTAAATCTTCACGTAAGTCACGTAATGGACGGGCGATTCCGGCGGTATCGAATAGACGGCCGGCGGAATCGAGGTAGCCACTACCCACGGTCCGCTGACGCCACGCGACGTAAACCAGACGCCGTTCTCGACCGCGTAGTAGCTGTCACCCGGCAAGTAGATCACGGGAGTCACGGTATTGATAGCGTACTGCAACGAGGTACCCGGGATAGGATCGAATTGAGGCGGTCCGGAATACGCCACGTTCAAGGTCGCCGCGCTGCGGGTGATGGTAGCCGTCTGCGGAATCGAGTTTGCGATCAATGCCTCCTTGGCTTGCAGCGTCCCCGGAACCGACACCAGCACGCTGGCTTTCGGATTGGAATCGGGAATATTCGCAAAATCGGGCGGCAGGCTGGCGCCAGGGACGTAAGTCCAAGGCGCCCCGGTCAACGCGCTCGAGGAGAACCAGCGTCCGGCCAGCAGGATGTAGTAGGTCTGGCTGGCGCTCAGCACGAAAATGTCGTTGCCGCTATTGGAGACATAAGAAAGGCCGGTGCCCAGGATAGCGGCGAACTCCGGCGGGCCCTCCGACAGCAGCAGTTCCGCAGGCACAGTACTAACGTAAACAGTTGGCAATTCTCCGTCGTCGCACGCATCCTTGAGAGACATTTTCGGATTGCCTAGCACCTGGTTCGAGTTGCTCGCTACCAACTCCTTTTTTACTTTGTTGAGATCCCTTGTCGGCGCATGTTCCGCTTCAGACCACGGGCCCTGGATCGAGTTCGCCTGCACCCACCCGTCCATGAGCGCCAGGTAGAACATGCTCTTGGATTGATCGAACAGGATCATGGAACGCGTGTTGAGTACTTTCTGCAGGTTCTCTCCCACCGGCCGGAGCACGGGCTGGCCCTCGATCAGGGCCAGTACCGCCGGCGAACTGGAGAAAATGACAACCGGCGGCTCATTCTTCAGGGTGAACTTCTTCTGGTTGTTCGCCGCATCGGTCGTCGCCAATTCAGACTCCAGAAGATCTAGCGGAATCGAATGGGCCCCTTGCATATACCCTATGAAGAGGTAGGTGAACTGGGACCCATTTCCGGTAATCGACGGGAAATTCTGCTTCGTCAGGTTGAGGTTATCGAGCGTGACAATCCGGTTCACTTTATCGACCTCGGTACGGGCTGTGAACCATATCGCTCCATAATCGATGTTGCCGGACGCTTCATTCTTGATCGCGACGGCGGCATACGCGTCGAGCATGTTGTTCGTCCAACCGTTGAGCTGCGGCTGGTAGATCCTGACCGTTGACCCTTCACCCTGGATCACACGCGGCCAGGAATCCTCATCGGGCACACCTGGTTCGGTGCCGGCAGTTTGGCCGAGAGCGGGGCCGTGTAAACCCACAAGTAGAATAACGGCCAGCCAGCCGCCGGCCGTCTGTTTTGACGCCCTGTTCGTTTTCATGGGGATCTCCTTTGCCGGCGTTGCCGCAGCTAACTCGTCGTTTTGCTGCCGCTATGCCAGATTTACAGGCCCGTTGTTTCCGGCCGGCGACTACTTGCCGACTGGCGGAGGAAAGTTCTTCATTAACTTGCCGATACCGTTCGACAGGTTCTTCAGATTCTTCTGCTGATTGCTGCTCGGATTCAGGGTCTTGGTTGCAGTACCCTGCCAGATCTGCTGTTTTGCCGCTGCGTCATAAAAGTCTAAAACCAGCGTGCCGTTACTGATGGTGGAACTCGTCGCGGATCCCATGCCGCCAAAACGAAGGCCACCCATACCAAAGGCGTTCCATTGCCTTTCCTGATCGACCGCAATCTGATAGCAGGCAAACATGTCGACGGGATCGGTGGTGCTCTTGGTGAACCCCTTCTGCGACAGTTGTTGGTCTATGTCCTGGATGATCTCCTGATTGGTGATCTGATCGGGATGATTACCGCCGCAACTGACCCATTTGTAGGTGTGGTATTTTGCGAAATTGGTACCGGGCATGGCATTGTACTTGACATCCTGCGCCAGTCCAAGACCGCAGCAATAGAGCAGCGCCGCGCATAGCCCCACTGCAGTTTTCGTTCTTCCGATGTTCATTTCTCTCTCCTTATGACTTTCGAATGAGGTGGTGTCCTGGTCCTTCCGGTCGGATTCGAACACGGTACTCGACTTCAGATCACCGCACCGGGATAACCTTTTTTGCTTCCGGGATTCATTAAATTTCAGCTCTCATCGAAGCCAGCCGCGGCAAGAACGCAGGCTCAACGTCTCCTGCACCAAGCCCGCGCCATTTCACATTCAGAGCCAGAGACCGGGCAGGCGCATGGCCGGCTCGATCGGCATCGTGTTGAAGACGAGGACCAGAGTCCAGCCGTAGGGGGCGATGAGAGAGCGAATCAGGCGGAACATATCTTTACTTGGGAGCAATGCTGGCGCGGCCGTTTCGGGCACCGCCGTAGCCTGGCAAGGTGCGAGGACGGAGGTGCGCTGGGCGGGGAACCCTCGCCTCATCATAATTTGCATCCAAGTGCTCAGGGTTCTCATTATCGCCGGGGAAGGCGAGTATACGGCGGGTCGCCAATCGCCCGACCCGGGAAGAAAATGGCATGAGCCGAGACGCAGGGAACTGCGGGACATCGAAGGCTCCATGCAAAAGGAGAAATTTGCTATGAAACGTAATTCGACGGCGGTAGCTATGTCAACAGCGGTACTCACCTTGGCGGGCCTGGTATTCGGGGGCGCGCCTCTGGCCAGGGCCGCGGATCCCAAGGCCCCAGCCGCAACTGAAACGGACCCGAAAATAGAAGCGCTGGTCACCGGCGTGCGCAAGGCACTCGGGGGACTCACCCAGTACGGGGTGTTCGATTATCTGTGGTTCGGCATCACCGAAAAGGGAGTAGTGCTGCGAGGCTTTGCTTCCCGCCCGACCCTCAAGTCGGCGGCCCTCGATGCCGTGAAGCGCGTCAACGGCGCGGGAGATGTGAAAAACGAGATCGAGGTTCTGCCGCTCTCGGGGAATGACGACCGCATCCGCGCCAGCGTCTACGCGCGCATTTACTCGAACCCCTCTCTCGCCAAATACACTTCAAACCGGGGTCCCAACCGCTTTATGTCACCGACGCGCGCAGCCGTGGGAATCACGAATGATCCGCCCATCGGCTATCATGCCATCCGGATCATCGTAAAGAACGGAGAAGTCACGCTCTACGGTGTCGTCGACAATTCCTTCGATTTCACGGTAGCGGACGTGGTGGCCAAGGGTGCCCCTCTGACCTTCGGCGTTTTCAACGAGTTGATCGTAGCCAAGGACGAAAAATGACCCTCCCCGGTTCGCCGAACCAGTTCAGATATTCGCTGACCGGTTCGGTGCGACCGTTCCTATCCGAGGCCGACACAGACACGATCCCGAGGCCAGCCGTCCTGCAGGGCGCTGGCCCCGGCCCATGTGGCGCAACCGTCATGAGCCTCAAGCACCAGAGGCGCTGAATCGCTTCTACGTCTCTGTGGGATGCGTACATGTCACCCCTGCAGGGGGTGTGCTTCGGTAGCCGGCGCTCGCCGTCGTAATGGCCGCGGGCGTCGGCGTATCAATCTGTCCCTCGAGAACTGCGACCCTCAGGGAGCGGTTGGACGCGTCATTCCCCTGGTTGCGCCCTGGCGCGCCAACGTCGAGGCCGGTCGCGCCAATCTCCTGGTAACCAGCCCGCAGAGTGTCTTGAATCCACGATGGTATCGGACCTTTACGGCGTTCACTGAGATTTTCAACTGGGCTGCGATCCCCTCATGGCTGCGGTCTTCGATCAGGCGCATGATCATGATGGTGCGGATTCCCGGACGAAGCTTCCCCACGCAGTCCAGGCAAAGACGGACGATTTCTTCCCGGATCACCATCTGCTCCGGAGTCTTCGGGAAGCCCGAACTGATTTCCTTCGCCTCGTCCAGGGAGACCAGGTTAACCCTCTGCTTGCGGATCAGCGCGAGGCACTCATTTCTCGCAATACTCACCAACCACGTATACAATGCTGCCGTGCGGCGGTATTCCCGGATGGATTGATAGGCCTTCCATAGCGACACGTGCACGACGTCATCGGCATCACTCGGATTGCGAACCATACCCAGCACGATGCGGCGCAGACGAGCCGAATAAGCCTGCATCAGCTCTTCGATCGCGCCATCTTCCCGCAACTGGAGACGCGTCACCAGGGAGTCTTCCCACAATCTCTTTTCAAACGCTTCCATGCATACCACGGGATGCTAGCCGGGGAGCCATGGCTCATTTTTAATGATTAGCTCCCGGCGCGATTCGGGGGCTCTGGTCGCGCAGGTGATTTTTTTACATCCACGCCTCTCCACCTGACATCCTTGCACTGACAAAACGCGTGGCGGCCGTTGCAGTCACGTCGGCGAGCCAGGTTTTAAGACTACAGCGGGAACCAATCGGGTCGAAATTTAAAAAAAGGATTCCAATATGAGAAAGATTTTGATGGTCTGTGCGATGTTGCTGACTGTCGGTATCCTGTCGGCGCAGCAGTTCACTCTGAAGTTCACTACGACAACCCCATTCGTCGTGGCCGGGACAACCCTTCCCGCCGGATCCTACACGCTCCGGCTAATGGACGGCGATGAAGGCACATTCGAGTGCGCAGCCGTTTCGGGCTCACCTTCCGTGATGTTCGAGGCGGACCCGCACGAGGTCGTTCCGACAGCAACTGATGTGACGTTTTCGAAGTACGGCGACAAGCTGATCATGAAAAACATCTCGATCGCCGGGGACCAGGGGTACTGGATCCCGATGTCAATTCCAGAGAAAAATGCCAAGAAGACCGGCGTAAAACCAACTAAGGTTTCGACTCCGGCCGCGAAGCAGTAGAATTCGCTAGGAGCGCGGGGGCGTCCGACGCCCTTCGCCGCAACACCCAAGGCGCGGCCATTCTCAGCCGGAGTAGTTAGGGTGCCGGGCTGTAATAGCCGCGTTTCCAGGAGGTGTGCAACTGCGGGGTGCCGTTGGCTTGAGGCGCCAATTGCACCTTCAATTTTCGATATTTTCCGTCGACCGGCCGCTCCGCCGGCGCATAACCCAGCACATACTCGCTGTGGAGTTCCGCGCTCACTTTGGCAGCCATTTCGGGAAGTTCGTCCAGTTTGCGGACACGGAACGCACGGCCGCCACTCTCCTCGGCGATGGCTTCGAGCGTATGCGACCTTTCCAGTATGGAGATAGAGAAAATACGGACGTCGGCTTCCTTTACGAAGTCGAGAATCGCATGCTCAGTGAAGCGGCTGTTGTTGTCGCCGCCGTCAGACAGAACCAGCAGGACCTTGCGCCCATGCCTGGCGTGCTTGATCTTATTGACCCCTAGGGAGATGGCATCGTACAACGACGTCCAGCCGTCGGCCTGAATGGAGGGCAGGGTGTCCTCGATGTCTTTTGTCTCGGTGGTAAAATCGCACACCTGCTCCGGGGCATCGCTGAACTTCATCAGGAAGAACTCGTCCCCCGGCATGCTCATCTTGAGGAATTGCCGCACTGCCTCCCGGGACTCGTTCATCTTCTTGTTCATACTTTTGCTGGCGTCGAACACGATCCCCACAGAAATCGGCGCCTCGTCGCGGAAGAACTGAGAAATTTCCTGCTCCACTCCTTCTTCGAAAAGATGAAAGTCCGACTTCCGCAGTCCCATCACTGGTCGCTCGTAGGAATCGGTGACGGTCACCGGAATCAGAACCAGGTTGACATCCACGCGAATCGAGCCCGGCCGGTTCTTTAGTTCCACGGCGCGGCGTGAAACACGAGGCGTTATCGAAACGGTCGGTTCACCGTCGCCGTCGCTCGCACGAGCTACAGGCAGCGTGGTGAGAAATAGTCCGGAAACAACTGTGGCAGAAACTGTAACTGCGAGGAAACTGACGAGAAGCGGGGAGTTCTTTTTGCCCCGCCACCGGGACGTTTTCGGCGGAACTTCCAGGAGTATGGTCATACGGCATCAGGCAGCGCCTCCCTGCCATGCCGATAATGTACCACGAGTGAAGACGAAATGTCCTGCTCGTGGACGAGCAGGACCGTCGGGTTACTCACCGAGGAGGTGGGAGCCCAGAAAGTTTAATAATGTCGGCCGAAGCCGGCCCGTTAAGGCAATCCGTCACTCCTTCTCTCTACGAGAAAGCGGAATGCCAATGCGAAATGAACCAGGCGATGGTATTGGAACGCTCACAGGCCGAAAGCCACGGCAAGCGTTGACAGGCGAACAGGTTTTTCACATCCCAAAATCTCCTGGATCGATCTTTCTGGGGTTCGCGTAGGCGCCGGAACTGCTTCGCGTTGGCTGGCCCTCGTCCACACAATGAGAACGGATGGCGATGGTTTTATTTTGTTTTTTGGCTACCGTGATCTCGAACTACAGGGTCAGCCGAAGGGGAGTGTCCGGGCCACTCCAGCCCCGGACGGACCTGATTCAGCGCGGCCAGTCCAAAAAATCCTGAGTCGTCTGGGCAGCGGAAACATCCCACCTCCACAGGACTGCGCCAGTCCGCCGCCGGCGCTTGGAGTGTTTCCCAAATGAATGCAACTCGTTCGCAAAGACGCCTCCGCGCCGAAGTTGCTGAGCGCCAGAAGGTGCTACGGATCACCCAGAAGGTTTCGTCCACCCTCGGCAACGACTTCTTCCAGTCCCTGGTGAAGCACATCGCGGATGCGCTCGGCGCCGATTGTGTATATATCTGCGAAGTGATCAACGGCGCCGTTAACCGGATGGACACACTAGCGGTTTGCTCGAACGGCAAGTGGGCCGAGAACTTTCAACAGGACATTCCCGGTACGGCAACCGCTCACGTACTGACCGAAGGCAACTTCGTGTGCCCCGAACAGGTGACCGATCTGTTCCCGCTGGACCGGAACCTGGAGCGGCTGCGTGCCCAAGCCTATGTGGGATATCGCCTGAGCGACTCGACCGGCCAGGCTCTCGGAATTCTGGCGGCTGTCTACCGCAAACGATTGGCCGATGCTGAAGTTGCCAAGTCGGTTCTGGAGGTCTTCACCGCGCGAGCTGCCGCCGAACTCGAGCGGAAGTGCGATTTCGACGCGCTTAGCAGGGCGAATGAACGTCACCGCGCCTTCGTCGCCTCCAGCATGGACGCCATGTGGCGGGTCGAGTTCGAGAAACCCATCCCCGTGCATCTCGATGAAGACGAACAGATCGAGAGGATTTATCGCTACGGTTACCTGGCGGAGTGCAATGAGGCGCTCGCCCGGCTTGTCGGCGCCTCGTCGGCCGAGGAACTGATCGGCGCTCGTTTCGACACCATCGCTCCACGGGAAGACGCACGACTGATTGAAGAACTGCGATTGGCAATCCGTTCTGAATACCGTTCAGCGGTGTTTGAGACCTCGCCGCTCGACACGCGCGGCCGGCGCATGTACCGGCTGCGGAGCCAGTTGGGCATCGTGGAGAACGGCGAACTGCGGCGCATGTGGGGCACCGTGCGCGACGTCACCGAGTTGAAAAGGGCCGAACTGGCCCTCGAGGCTTCCGAGCGGCGGTGCCGCGAGATGCTGGAACGTTTGCAGTTGCCGGCTGTCGTGGTGGATCCGGCAGGTAAGCTTCTATTCGCCAACGATGCCCTGCTTCAACTGGGCCGCTGGTCGAGAGCAGGGTTGGCCGCCAGAAATTGGTTCGAAGTGCTCGCAGACCAGGAGAGCCGCGATCGTTGGAAAACTGCCCTCCTCCACGGGGGTTCCGGTCCTACGACCGCCCATCTGGAGGGCCCTGTTCTGTGTGTGGAAGGCATCCCCCGCCTGGTTTCCTGGGATACCGCACTCCTGCTGGACGCAGATGGCGGCGTGCAGGGCATTGCCGCGATCGGTACGGATGTCACTGCTCAGAGGGCCGTCGAAGCGCAGGTACGGCAAGCTCAGAAACTGGAAGGCATCGAGCGCATGGCCGCCGGCGTGGCCCACGATTTCAACAATCTGCTAACGGTAATTATTGGCGAGACCTCAATTCTTCTCCTTGAAAGCAGCGAATTCGAGCCTTCGCATAGAAGCCTGTCAGCAATTGACGCTGCCGCACTGCGCTGTCGCGGACTGACCGAGCAGTTGCTCACAGTCGGACGCCAGCAGCGTCTCCGGCCGGTCATTTTGAATTTGAACTCCATCGTGGCCGCTGCCGAACCGGTCATCCGCAGCCTGGTGGGTCGGGAAATCGTATTGGACCTGCAACTCGATACCTCCCTCCTTCCCGTCAACGCGGACCCTGCCCAGCTTGAGCGGGTGCTCATGAATCTGGCCGCCAATGCCCGCGATGCGATGCCGGACGGGGGAAGACTGGCAATCGCTACCGGGAATGCCGGCATGAATGAGATAGCGGAGTACGGCATGGCCTGCCTGGAGGCCACACCGTATGTCCGGCTCACGGTAACTGATACCGGTGTCGGCATGAGCGAAGAAGTTCAGGCACGCATGTTCGACCCTTTCTTCACTACCAAGCCTTCGGGGAAAGGGACCGGCCTGGGACTCGCCACAGTCTACGGAATCGTGAGGCAAAGCGGAGGAGTCCTATCCGTCCACAGCCGCCCCGGAGAAGGCACGTCCTTCGCGATACTCCTGCCGGCTGCGGTAGCGCCGGAAAACCTGCAGCCCTATCCCAAATAGCCTGCGAAATTCCGGGGAATTGCGCGCCCGTTCCCGTACTGAAAAAGATTCTTTGCGTCCATTTTACTTTCAACCTCATCACCACGCACAGACAGTTGGGCTTGCTTTGTGACTGACTGGAGAAAATAAAATGAGTCACATTTTCAGAGGGCTTGCGGCAATCCTTTTCACCGCGTTCGCTCTCTTCGGACAACAGAACAATGACCGCACCCTGGCGATATGGGACCGCAGCCACGCTACTTTGCAACCTCCAAACCTGAACGACACCGCGGCGACTTCGAATTCACCCGCGCACGCCGTTGCCTCCAACATCGTCACGGTCCAGGAACTGAGTCATAAGGTCCCTGCAAAAGCGCGAAAAGAAATGGAGAAGGCAGAAAAAGCACGTGTTAAAAATCGGATGGATGAGGCGGTCAGTCACTTCAAACAGGCAATCCTGATCGATCCTGAATTTGTCGCCGCACGCAATAACCTGGCTATCGCATACTTCGATTCGTCAAAGGCCGAAAAGGGCATCGAACAGCTGGAGGAAGCCATCAAAATCGATCCACGCAGCCCAATCCTGTTCACGAACCTTACGGTTGGCTACGTATTGACTAACCAGTATGGTGAGGCCGAACGTGCCGCTCGTGGGGCACTGGATCTGGATCCGAAGAGCGCCCAGCTCAGCATGATTCTCGGTGTGGTGCTGGTAGAGGAACACAAATTCACCGGGGAAGCTCTTCTGTGTCTCGAACGAGCGCGTGACAAATATCCACTGGCCCACCTGCTCTCCGGGCGCGTCCTCATGGCGCAGGGTGATTCGGAAAGGGCGAGATTCGAGATCCAGACATACCTGGACTCTGGAGAGCAGGAAGATCGCGCACTTGCGATTGACTGGCTCAACTTCGTCAATCAGTATGACCGGAAGAATGCAGTAGCCTTATCCCATTAGCCCTATCCTCAGCTAGACCCGCGAAGCGCGCCTGGCCGCGAGTGCACCCGTTCCCGAATCGAGAGGAAATCCTTTCTGCCCGTGCGCCCTTTCCGGGCAGGAAGATTCTTTGCGTCAACTTGATCCTGGATGGCATCATCACGCCGTCGATACCGTGAGATGTGATCTTCCGGTTCTTGCCCCGGCACCCGTTTGCCTCGTTAGCGACAAGGGTGCCGGGCCACGTCCGCCGTCCGCATTCCCGAGTAAACCGACCTGAACAAGGAGAAAACGATGATGTCCTGGAAAATGAAAACTGCGGCGGGAATCCTGATGATGCTGTCCCTGACTTCCTTCGCCATGGCGGCTGACTCGGTGGGCGGCAAGCGGCCCAAGATCGGCGTCGCGCTCGAAGGAGGAGGCGCACTCGGGTTGGGTCATGTTGGCGTGCTCGAGTGGTTCGAAGCGAATCACATACCGATCGACTACATAGCCGGAACCAGCATGGGCGGACTCGTTGGAGGTCTCTATGCGACGGGGAAAAGCCCAGCCGAAATTCGCACTCTCATGCGCAATGTCAATTGGGACGACGTATTGCGCGGGCAAATCCCTTATCAGGATCTCTCGTTCCGCAGAAAAGAGGATAGCCGTGCCTATCCGAATTATGTCGAAATGGGCCTGAAACATGGTCTCCAGCCCCCGGGTGGACTCAATTCGGGACAGCAGGTGAAATACATTCTCGACCGCGCGGCACTGCCCTACGCGGGGCTGAAGAGCTTCGACGATTTGCCTATACCATTCAGATGTGTCGCAACCGAAATGAAATCCGGCACCTCGCACGTCTTCAAAGATGGTTCTCTTCCCGATGCCCTTCGCTCCACGATGTCACTGCCCGGGATATTCATGCCGGTCATGGCCGATGGAAAGATTTATGCCGACGGCGGCCTGCTCGATAACCTTCCAGTGGATGTCGTGAAGGCCATGGGCGCCGATATCGTGATTGCCGTTTATCTGGCGACGGAGCCCTTCGATCCGAAGGAATCCCCATCGATGTTCACCATGCTCGGGCAGACCATATCAGTGATGATCGCGGCCAATGAGCGCCGCAACATAGAGGCCGCTGACATTCTGATCACGGTCAACCTGGCCGGTTACACCTCTCTCGACTACGACTCCGGGGACAAGATCGCCGACTTGGGCGTGCAGGGCGCCGAGAAAAAGCGACGGATGTTGTCCACGCTGTCGGTCGACGAGCCAACCTGGCAGCAGTACATCGCACAGAAACAACAACGCCGGATCTTGACGATTCCAACGCCTCAGTTCGTTACCGTCAAAGGCGCGACTCCGAAACTGGACGAGGAGATCGAGGCTTCGCTGCAGCCCCTTGTCGGTGAGCCAGTGGATACCACTGAAATTGAGCGGCGCCTGACGCGGATTACGGGAATGGGGCGCTTTGCCGCGCTCAGCTATCAAATGGAGGAGCAGGACAGCAAAGATGGTCTGGTCATAACCGCCGTGCAAAAGCCGTATGCACCGCCTGTCCTTAAGCCGGGTGTCTTTATCGAAGGCTCGGGCTTGAGCAACATTCAATTTGGCCTGGGAGCGAGGATCACATATCAGGATATCGGGGGCTACCGTAACGAGTGGCGCAGTGACATTCTTCTCGGCAGCACTTGGGGCATGGACTCTGAGTTCTATCACCCGTTCACGTCGCTGAGCAAGTGGTTCATTGCTCCGGCCATCAACGCCAGCACCGGCACCGTCGACTTCTATCAGAGAGGCAAGCAGGTTGCTGTCTACCAGGTCGAGCAGGCTGGCGCCACTGTCGATATCGGATATCAATTTAATAGGCATAGCGAATTTCGCGTAGGATACAACGAAGGCTACAAGGCGGTATCCCTTAACACCGGTTCACCGGAGCTTCCGACCGTGAGCGGACGGTATGGAGACGCTGAGATCTCCTACACGTTCGACGGTCTGGACAGCCCGCTGATCCCCCGGTCGGGCGAATACCTCACCACTTCATTCCAATACTTCGACGCGGCTCCCGGCACCAACAGTGCCTTTCCCAACGCCCAACTCAATGGAGCGTATTTCCATCCGACCGGCGAACTCGGTTCAATATTCCTCGCCGTGAACGGGGGGTCCACGCTCGGATATCACCAGACCGGCATACCGCAATACCTACTCGGAGGCCCCCTTCGGCTAGGCGCCTATGGCCTCAATGAAGTCCTGACGGACCAGTACTACCTGGGTCGGGCAGGCTACATTCGACAGGTCGGAAAACTGAATCCATTTATGGGCAATAAGGTCTACGCGATCGCCTTCCTCGAAGGAGCGAAGATATACGATAACCCCCAGATGAATTCCGCGATGGATGTCAATGCGGGCATGGTGGTAGAAACACGCATTGGGCCGGTACTCATTGGAGGAGCGGTTGGAGAAAGCGGGCACCGTAAGATCTATTTCACGTTGGGACGGATTTTCTAAAGGGTCTTGGTGGACAGATTTCAGTCTGTCTAATCGCCTTGGGATATGGAATGAGTGGTCCTTGCTGGGGAGCCGGATCGACGGCTCCCTTGCGGGTCGCCCTTCGACGGACTAAAGTCCATCCCACAGTCGCAAAATCAACGCAACAAAATGAAGCGCTACCGCGTGAGATTGCATCAGGTCGCCGAACGCTAGAGCCGGCGCTCTGAAGCACGGCCGGCATCGCGCTCACGCTCGCGGCAGTTGCACCAACCGCGCTTGCCTCGGCCATATGGCAGACAACAGGCCGGCGCTTTTTGTCCTGGAACGAAAGGAAGACTGACATATGATCAAAATTGCAAAATCCCTTGCCTGTTTGGGCCTTATGGCCATCGCGGGCCCGCTGGCCCTGGCGCAAAGCCCGCCCACTCCGGCAGAGACCAAGGAAGCCAACCTGAAGGAATACATCAGCCTGATGAGGACGGACCTCAAGAAAGACAAGGTGTCGATCCTGACCGAGTTGATGGATCTCAGTCCGCAGGACGCCGCCAAATTCTGGCCGGTATACAACGATTACGATAAGGCCCTCACCAAGCTGGCAGATGAACGGATCGCCTTCATCCGCATGTATGCCGACAACTATTCGGCGCTGACCGACGAAGTGGCAACCAAGCTCGCGATGGGCATGTTGGACATCGAAGGCCGGAGAGTCGAACTCCGCAAGCAGTACTTCCAGCTGGTGAGCCAGGCGCTCACGGCCAAAGATGCGGCCAGATGGCTGCAGATAGAGGCGCAAATCGAGAAGGTAGTCGATCTGCAAATCTTAGCTAGTTTGCCCATTGTTGATTAGCCAAAGGAGACAGAAATGAAAACCAGAATCATCCTCGTGCTCGGGGCCATTTTGATGGCAACCGGTGTGTCCCGCGCGGACTTTTTGAAGTTCAAGCAAGGCGGCGGTGTGCAAGGGATCCTCATCAGCGCGGACTCCTCGCAAATCGTCTTCATGGGCGCGAATGGCACCCAGAGCGCCTATCCCGTAACCGCGGTGGGCAGCATCACGTTCGCGCCGCTGCCTCCTCCGCCCCCGCCTCCGCCCTCTCCCGGGGGACTGACCATCCCGGCCGGGACGCAGATTGTCGTGCGCATGATTGATGCGATCGACGGGAAAACCGCTTCACCGGGTGCGCGTTATCAGGCCAGCATCGACGACCCCGTAGGGGTCGGCAGCCGCATCGCTATTCCCCAGGGCGTCAACTGCACGATCGAAGTAGTCAGCATCGATCCCGGCAAGGGGATGGACCTGCGGATTCGCGACATCAACGTGGGCGGAAGGATGTATAGTGTTTCCACCCAGTACACCGGAGTGGACGCCACGGGAACCAGCAAGCAAAAAAGTGCCGCCAAACGAGGCATCGGGTTGGGCGCCTTGGGTGCTGGTATTGGCGCCCTGGCCGGCGGCGGAAAGGGCGCAGCGATCGGGGCGGTGGCCGGCGGCACTGTGGGCGCGGTTTCCGCGGTCGGAGCGAAAGGCAAGCAGCTCAATGTACCTACTGAAAGCCGCCTGATTTTTTCGCTCGCAGCGCCGTTACCAATGAACTGAGACTTGAGAGGAGGAGCGACATGACAGGTCGAATGATCCCTATTTGCGCTCTGGCCGCGACCGCGGCCTTGGCGCAAGACCCTGGATCGGTGAAAGCCGCACTCCAGCAGCGCATCGGCGAGGTCAAGCAGTCGATCGCCCGGAACCAGGCGCAACTCAGACAGTACGCCTGGACCGAAACCGTCGAAATCAGCTATAAGGGCGAGGACAAAAAGCGCACCCAAAGCGACTGCCAGTACGGCCCGGACGGATCGATCCAGAAGACACCCATCGGTTCGCCGCCGCCGCCTAAAAGCCGCCGGGGAATCAAGGGAAAGATCGTCACCAATAAGATCGACGACATGAAGGCTTACATGGACCGGGTCGGCAGTTTGGTGAAACGCTATATCCCGCCCGATCCGCAGATCATGCAGGCGTCGTTTCAATCCGGCAAGGCAACGTTGAACCCGGTAACCGGAGAACTCGTGTTCAACGATTACGTCAAACCGGGCGACAAGGTCACGGTCACGTTTGACACGGGCACCAAAAGAGTCACCCTATTCGCGGTGGCGACCTATCTGGATGACCCCAAGGACACCGTGACCCTCAACGCGAGTTTCTCCAGCCTGCCTGACGGCCCGAACTACCTCGATCAGTCGGTATTGATGGCGACGGCGAAGCAGATCCAGGTCACGACGATTAACAACGCCTATCGGAAAGTCGGTAGCTGATGTGGCGGTTTTTTTGCAATAGCGTTAAAGCTGCCGCGATCCTGTCGACGGCGGCCACCGCGTTGCACGCCGACTTTTTCGACCAGGTCTGGCCGGAGGCCGATGTCTACATCAAAACCAGCGCGAGCACCGACCTCTACTTCTATGCTTCCGGTACCCGCTCGGAGGAAGCAGGACGCACGGATGCTCAAGTAGGCGGGGCCATAGACTTCTATCTCGCGCCGTTGCTGGGGGACCGGGGGTACAGGCTGACGGACCTGGCCAGAGACAGACTGCTTAACATCCGGATAGGCTATTTTTACGATACGACCCCGAAAGAAATCAAGAACGCGTATCACGCGAACACGCCGTTCATCGAAATGACTCCGCGCTACTATCTGCCGTGGAAGCTTCTGGCGACGGACCGAAATCGCGGCGACTTTCGCTTTCAGAACGGCGTCTTTTTCCCCCGCTATCGCAACCGGCTCAAACTGATGCGTATCTTTGATTTTGGGAAGAGGGCGATCTCACCTTATGGTTCCGCGGAGGCATGGTATGACGTTCGCTACAACTGCTTTTACCGTCTGCGCTATGAGGGAGGAGCTGAGTTTGAATTCTCCAAGTGGTTCGTCGTTGACACCTACATTGTGCGCCAGCAGGATTCGGAGCCGAAATTCAAGCATTTGAATGCTCTGGGGTTGACAGCCGTGTTTCACATTAATTGAGTGAGGAGGAGCCGCGCGCATTGAGACAGGCCGGACAAACCAGTGGGAGAGGCGAGATCAGTGAGCGCAGGCAAGAGACAACGATGTGGCAGAGCCTGGAGTTCCCGGCTCCGCTATGCTCTGATCATTTTCTGCATCGTGCCGCGTCTGGGCGCCCAGGAGTTGCAACCGCGCGCCTACATTCCGGCTCCCGACGGTCTCAACTATTTCGGCATCAGCTACGCCAATAACGGTGGCGGCTTCCTGGTTGACGAAAGCGTGCCGCTGCAAAATGCGCACGTCAATGCCAACGTCGTCTCCCTCTCGTTCGGGCAGACCCTTGACGTCCTGGGGCGCACCGCACAAATTCTGGTGGTTGTGCCTTATGCCGTGGCTAACGTGGATGCCCGCGTCTCGGGGGAACAGGACTATCTTTACCGTTCCGGGCTGGGAGATGCGATCTTCCGCTACGCCATGAACCTCTATGGCGCACCCGCCATGAACCTCAAACAATTCATGAACTACCGTCAGGGAACCATCGTGGGGGCCAGCATTACGGTGACCGCCCCTTCGAGCCAGTACGACCCCGCCAGATTGATTAACACCGGCACCAACCGCTGGGGATTCAAGCCCGAGTTGGGCATTTCCCGCGCCATCGGGAAATGGACGATTGAGGGCGCCGCCGGAGTCTGGCTGTTTACCACAAACGATCAATATTATGGAAAAACCGTGCTCACCGAGGTCCCGCTGGGCAGTTTCCAAACTCATTTGGTGCGCTACCTGCCCCATCGGACCTGGGCGGCATTCGATGGGACTTATTTTGTCGGTGCGCGTACCCAGGTCGATGGGCAGAATCAAGCCGACTACCAGTCAAACATAAGATTGGGCGCCACCTTCGGGATTGCCCTCACCAACCGCCAGGCGATCAAAATCACTTACTTCGATGGTGTTATCACCCGGGCCGGCGCCGCCATCCGTTCGATTGGGATCTCGTACAACCTTGTCTGGCAGAAAGGGCGCCTGCCACGGGACTAAGCAGGACTGGCTGTCCCCGGCGCAGCGGGCACCTTCTCCGGCGGCACCTCAGGTTGATGACGCTCCAAGCAAGTCATTTCACGGGTGTGAAGGTGGTGCACCAAGGCCCCCATGTTGGCCCAGTGCTCTCATCAGGATGTGGATCAGAAAGGCCGTAGTCAGACCAAAGAGCAACATCCCGCTCAAGGCCTCCATCGCCCCTAAGAGCTGCCAGCGCTTTTCCAAAAACACACCCTCATGCCCGTAGGTTGTCATTGCGTTCAGCGAGTAGAGAACAGCGGAGTCGTAATCCGGCAGAGCACCGATAAGCCGGTACGCAAAAGCCCAGATGATCGCCTCTATCCCATGCAGGACAGTGGCCAGCCACACCGTGGTACTGACAATCGCCAGGACCGCGAGATGGTGGTGGTTGTGCCAGGCACACGCGCTATGGAGGCGCTCAACTCGGTGATTGATGAATTGGAGGCCTAAGACGTGGATGATCACGGTCAGTACGATCAACGGCAGGCCCCATGCCCAGTCCTCGAACCAAGGGGCAACGATAAGACTTATAGCCAACTGGGCAAATCGGTCCTGCCCCGCCACGAAGGTCATAACCGTCCATTGTAGTGGATGCAAGGCTTGTTTGGGCTGCAGTAGAAGCGCTACAAAAAAAATAAATCCGAAAGCCTCCAGCGGAATCATCACAACGGTGGAAGTGTCCGGAGGGCGGTTTGCGACGGATCAGAAGGCGAATTCGAACAGCCTCCATCAACGATGTTGATGAGGCCGACAGGACTGTCGATGTCCCCGAGACCGCCGAGCAGGCTGTCGCCAGCAAAATCGCCCATATCCGAAATCCGCATCCACCAAGAGGGTTCCGGCCACGTCGAAAGAAGCCACCGCAAGGTTCGCCGCCAGTGAGTTGAAGTCTCACGGAACCAGGACCGATTCAAAATCCAATTTCGAGGTTACGATTCATGACGAAGAAGATTGTCGTACTGTTAACGTGCTCCGCAACATCACTGCTCCTGTTCGCCGCCAACAAGTCATCGGAACGTTTAGGCGAATCGACGGCTGTTCTCAAAACGATACTCGATAAACAGGAGATACCGAAGAGCATCGTGGACAAGGCAGTATGCGTACTCGTATATCCTGGCGTCAAGAAGGTCGGTATTGGCGTCGGTGTGACTTACGGACGAGGTGTGATCACGTGTCGCACGGGCGCGCAAATGAATGGCAGATGGAGCGCCCCGGCGATGTACACCCTGGACACCGGTAGCCTGGGCGTGCAATTGGGCAGCACCTCCACCGACTACGTCCTGCTAGTGATGACGCAGAGGGGTGCAGATAAGATCCTCTCGGGCAAACTGAAACTGGGCGCGGACGCGTCCGCCGTAGCAGGTCCCACGGGTGCGAAAGCCGCCGGATTCAATGACCCCAACGTGGACGTACTTAGCTATTCCCAGGCAAAAGGACTCTTTGCCGGAGCTTCGCTGGGAAGCGCCTCGATGGCTTCGGACGATGACATGAACAAGGAACTCTACGGAAAACCGATCGACGCTACCCAAATTGTCCGGGATGGCGCCGCTCCCGTACCGCCGGCCGGCAAACACCTGATCGGTTTTCTGGACAAGCTGTCGCCGAAGAAGATCTGATCATCCAGTAGCCCCACCAGGCTGTTGGCCATCCCGATCATAGAGGCTTGATGAGAGGTGTCTGGCGCTCGTGTTGACGCCGCACCTCTTCTCTTCGCGCCAGACGCGTGACCAGCCCGCGCAAAATCAGGTAGGGCACGATCGCCAGGATAAAGGCGACGATGATCGCTTCTCCCGGATAGACAAACCGCTGCACGATGATCTGGTAGACGATGTCCAGCACGACCGCGAGAATGAACACCCTGCCGACACTCTTCCACCCGTTCTTGAGCATCTCTTCACGTTGGCCTTGATCCGTGAGGAGGCACCAGAAATAGGGCGTCTTGCCGGCTTTGGCGTCTGCCAACCCCGAGCGAATCGCAAAGAACGCCGCCATGCACGGCTGGAGCACCAGCCTGAACTTCATCGGCCCAGTGACACGATCGATCAGGTCATGCCCGATGCGCGTAAACATATCGTCCATAAGGTAATGTTCCTTTCTCTTTTTGTGATGAACCCAACCGTCTTGTCAGGAGGTAGAGGCGTTCACGCGCCCGCAACCTGCTTGACGACTGGCACTTCGTGCGGCACCATCTGCGGCCAGTGTTCCCTGACAGCAAACACGCGGAAGGTGAATGAAACCGCCACCGCAATCAGCGTGACCGGGAAGAAGGTGACTCTCCCCTCCCCCAGCACCGCGATCGCCGTGTAGACCGTGCTTGCCAGCACCGCCGTCGTGACGATGTGCTCGCATGGCTTCACGATCTCCGGCGTGACCCCGGAGAAGAGGTCGATGATCACGCCGCCGGCGGTAGTGGCGATCAGCCCAATGAGAATCGCGGAGAAGATCCCCAGGTGTTGATCGAGCGCCTTATGCGCGCCCAGGATGGCAAACCAGGGCAGCGAGAAAGACTTGAAGTAGGCCATCGTCCTGGTGCGAAACTGCTCTTCCCTCGTGTCGGCGTAGCGATAAATTGCCATACCCAGCAAACCCATCAGAATGCACACCCAAAAATAGTTCTGGTCCTTAAGCGGCGAGGGGACCTGATTGAGCAGCACGTCGCGCGTTATACCCCCTCCGATACCGCCGAAGAAACCCATGATCAGCAACCCCGCTACAGTGTACCCGCGGTTGTGCGACGGATGGTGGGCGATGAGCACCCCGTACAGGGCGTTGATGCCGGCGGAGAACATGTCGACGTGCGGAAAGCTTGGTAGATCCATCTTGAGTTTTCTCCTCAGAGTGTCGGCTAATATGGCCCGTGGCGCAGCAGAACACCGTAAAACACCAGGCATCCGATCACGATGACGACAATTGCTATCGCGAAGGAGACGGACCACACGTGCCGCGCCTTGTGCGCGCCGATCACGTGCAGAAAGGTCCGGTGCTGCCAGGTTGCGGCCACTAATGCCAGAGTGCCCAGACCGATAAGCGTTAATCCCAGATTGCGCGGCGCCTGCGGACGCGCGATGTTCCCTTTTTCAATTTCTTCGGGAAGGTATTGAAAGAACTTGTAAATAGCGAAACCGGAGCCGATCATCGAAAGGGCGGTCCGGATCCAGGCCATGAGCGTTCTTTCCCCTGCGATCATGGTACGCTCGACGGCCAGATCGGTTCGCTGTTCGGCAAGAATCGTTCCCCGATCTTTCGCCACGGTTTCGGAAGGGCTCTTCGGACCGTTCCTCGGTGCTTCATTGGCTTTCATGCTAGTAGGCCAAAGTGATAATGAAGCTACCGGTCAGGTGGATCTAAAATATTTTGCTCAGCGCGGCAAAGATTGCGAAAGGGCGGTCAGATTTTGCGGACTCACCCGGATGATGCCTCGACGCGGACTGTCAATGTCCGATATGAGGAAGAACGAGATGGACACAACCAGCGGAAGAACCAGAAGGAGGCCGGTTTTCGAGTCCGTGCGGCGCAGACCGTGGCCGATCAATAGGTGGCTGAAGATGGCGATCCCGATCATCAGACTCCATGCCGAAGTCGGGATGCGGTTCCACCAGGCGGCTTGCGTGTATCCCTGGGAGTTCAAGACATCGTTCATGCCCGCGACCGCAAGGGCTTCTACCGGGGTCGGCTGCGCCAAAGCCGGCGTCTCGACTGCTGACCACAGATCGCTCTGCAGTTGAGCAGTTGTCGAATTGATCTGCCGCATTTGGCCTTCATCCTGCACTGTGTAGAACAAGATACGCTGATCGAGATAGTTCCTGAGCAGCGCACGGACTCGGGCAGCATCCGCGGCAGGCAGCAAATTAGCCCGGACGTACTCCGTACCGATGGCGTTGGCCTCCGCTTCCTCGTAGTTTTTTCGCTGGTCGTACCGGGCAATGGCCATCGAAAAGGTGAAGCCGATAATCAGGGCGAGCAGTGTCAGGGTTGCGCCGGTGACCAGGTTGAAATCGTCACGCTCTTCAGTCTTCAGCTTGCGTGGGAGGATGATGCCAATCAACTCCGCGCAGTACAACCCCACGAAAATGACCACGAAAAAGATCAGCGGGAAATTCAATATATCGATCATACGCTATCGTCTTGGGTCTGCGAGCGGTGTGAAAGATTCACTGGACGCTGGTTTAATGGCTTCTCTTAGCCTGACTCGCGCCGGTCAAAACCGGGGATAGCCGGGCTATAATCCGGTTGGCCGGACCCCTGAGCAGAACGTAGGGGATAACCGCCAGGAGGAATGCCACCAGGAGCGCCTCGCCCGGATAGAACCAGTGCAGTTCGATAGCCTGATAGATCGCATCGAGGACCAGGGCCAGGATGAAAACTTTGCCAACGGATTTCCAACCTTCCCGCAGCAGGGCAGCCCGGTGTCCCGGTTGGGTAAACAGCGACCAGAAATAAGGCACCCTACCTTCACGGGCGTCCTTTCTTCCGTCCCGGATGGCGAAGAGGATGGCCATGGCTGGCTGCAGGTAAAGGCGAAAGTGCATGGGCCCGCTCACGCGGCCCAGAAGATTGTCAAAAATTCTTATCATCATGTCTTGCATACTTGTTCTCCGTCTTCGGCTGGATTCACGCTCACGCGGCTTTTCCAGCCGACTCAACGGTAGCGGGCGACGGCGCGTCTGCTGCCGATCCAATACGGGATTCCCGGGTCTCCTGCCACGGCCAGTGACCCTCGACCTCGACGGTCAGGGTCCATCCCAAGGCGGTCCGCACTAATACGAGCCCGCCCAAGAGCGCGATGTTTTGCAGCGTCAGGGCATACGCCACGGTATTGATGATGTCGGCGGCCACAAGGAGTTCGAGACCGACCAGCAGTGTCTTCCCCAATACGATCCGATACCGCTCGTAGGCCCCTTCGATCCCTTTCAGGGAGTGAAAAAGAAAGCCGGCGGTCCCGATGAGAATGAAAGAAACCATGATCGCCACGGCCAGCGCTTCGATGCCCCGCGCGGCGATATCGGCCCATTGTCGATCCTCACCCATAGTTACCTCTCGACCCCGGCGACCGGCAGATTGCACTTCGCCGTTTTGTCCACGTCATCACCTGACACATCGCCTGCCGGGGATCGCGTAAGCGCCTCGACGCCCGCGTCGACCGTAATGAACATCCGGCCGGGTCCGAACCGGTCCGCGAGCCCGGACTTACCCAGCATGGCGCGAACCATGTGTTTTTCCGCCGCAATCGCTACCGTTATGCCTTCTGTCTCGAGCTCGCCGCACAACTGATGCAGGCTGGCTGCTCCGGTCGTATCCAGATGGAGCATGGTCTCGGCGTCGAGCAGGAAATAACGAACTGGCGCCGGCGACTCCCGGATTAGGGTTTTGACACGCGCCCTGAAATGGTCGGCATTGAAGAAGACCAGGGCCGCGTCGAAGCGGTAGATGACCAGGCCTGGGAAGGTCTCCACTCCGGGATGGGTCGCCGCATTCAAAAAGGCAGTGGTCCCCGGGACGCGCCCGAGCACCGCGTCGTGCGGCCGGGAGGCCATTATCAAAAGCTGGACGATAGCCACGCCGACCGCGACCACCACCCCTGGCAACACGCCCACCGTGATGACTCCGAGTAACGTGATGAGACAGAGCCAGAATTCCGGGCGGCTGACGCGACGCAGGGTTGCCATAGCTTCCACGTCGAACAGACCCAGTGAGGCCTTGATCAGAACGGCCGACAAGACGGCCATGGGTAACCAGGAGAGCGGTGCGGTGAAAAACAGTAGCGTGATCGCCAGCACCGCGGCTGTCACCAAGCTGGTGACCTGGGTCTTGCCGCCGGCCGCGTTGTTCACGGCCGTGCGAGAGTCGGCTCCACTGATGGCGAAGCCTTGCAAGATGCCCGCTCCGATGTCAGCTACGCCCAGCGCGATGAATTCCCGATTGGAATCGATGTCGTAGTGATTCCTGGTAGCAAAGCCCCGGCAGGTGACCATGGCGCTGGTGTAACTGATCAGCGCCAAGCCGGCCGCGCCCGGCAGGAGAGATTCCCAATCGTGTTCACTAATGGCCGGAAACGCAAAAGCCGGCAGGCCCGCCGGAATCCTGCCCAGCAGGCTCACGCCGTACCGGTCAAAGCCGAAGATCGCCGAGCAGGCGATGGCGATCGCCACGGCGACCAACGGTCCCGGCACCTTGGGCGCATAGCGCGAGAGCAACAGCAGGAGGGCCAGGGTGGTCACACCGATTGCCAGCGTCGGTCCATGGGTTTGGCCGAGCTGCCAAAAGAAATGCCAGATCAGGCGAAAGAATCCCTCGGACGGCAGCTTGAACCCGAAGAGCGTGCCGAGCTGACTGGTGATGATCCAGATCGCGATCCCGTTGAGATAACCGGTCAGGATGGGGCGAGCCAGGAAATTGGTGAGAAAGCCCAGGCCCGCAAAGCCGGCCGCGATGCAGAAGACGCCGCCGACCATGGCGAGCGCCGCGGTCAGGGCGAGGTAGCGCGCCGGGTCGTGACCGGCCAGCGGCGCCACCACGGATGCAACGATCGCACAAGTGGCAGCGTCGGGCGCGACGATCAACTGCCGGGACGAGCCGAGCAGCGCGTACGCTACCAGAGGCAAGAGACTCGCGTACAACCCGTTGATGGGTGGAACGCCGGCCAGTTGCGAATAGGCAATGGCAATCGGCAAGGCTACGGCGGCGACTGAAATGCCGGCCAGGAGGTCGTAGCGGAGCCACTCCCGCTTATAGCCTGACAGCAGAGCGATCATGGGCGCGGCCCTGTTACTCGAGCGTCAGCGGATTTAACTCGCCTGGGCCGGGCAGGAGTGGGGCGAAGGAGATCCGATCGATCAGAGGGGGCAGCCACCCAGCCACCTGAATAGGAGAACCGCAAGCCGGTCGGCCAGGCAGTCAGGAAATGATCGTTTTCGGGTTCGGTTGCGTTGCGGTTTTTTCGCGGCACATCGGTCCTCTCGCGTCGATAAGATGGGGTGCATGGAAGTGCGGGTCTATTTTTGTTTCGTGATAGTGGCAACCGCTCCCTCACGGTCGTGGCTCAGTTGCCGCTAACTCTTGGGGAACTTCAGCGTCCAGACGCCGCCGAACACGATGTTGGTTCCTAACGTGTGATAGGAGGCCAGATACTCGTGATAGCCCTTGATGAAGAGACTAAGGTTCTGCTTCGGGAGAATGAATGTACCTTGACCGCCGATCGCGTGGACTGAGTACCAAGGCAGCAGGCTAGCGGGCGCGACTAACGGCCCAAGCGGTATCTGGCCGCCGTTGGCGGTGAGTTGCCACTGGTCGTAGCCGACTACGCCTATTTGAAACAGCGCGCTCATATCCTTCTTCAGCGGAAGTACCTGCCCAAGTCCCCATTCCATGGTGAAGGCCTGCCCCGGAGTCTTGTAGGTGCTGTTGGTGCCGAGCCTCGACCCGTGAACCTCCCAGTCCGTGAACAGGTTCGCACTCGTTCCCTTATTCTTCGTAATGTAGAGGGTCTCACCTGTCTGGAGGTGGTTGCCAACGTATCCCAGCCCAACGTTACTGGTGGAGCCGGGGGTGTAGCTCCCCGTGGGAAGCATCAGCGCGTCGGCCACCAGGAAGTCCAATCGCTTCAGGTGCCAGCCCAAGGTGAACGGTTGAAGCCAGAGGTCGGCGAGGCCCGTGCCGCCCGCGGTACCGCTTAGCCTGGTTGGGGCACCGGTCGACGGGATCGTGAAGTCGGCCGCTACATTGCCGGTAGCGAATGTTGGAAACAGCGCCATATATGCAAAACTTCCGCCGAACAGTTTAAAGCTGGGCACGTATTCGAGGCCATTTTCGACGGCCCAGACATTGTAATTGCCCGTAACCGGGACCTTGTTTCCGTTCGGACCGTTGAATGTGCTGGCGCTATAGTCGATAGTGATGTTGATGGTCGTCAATCCAGGCGCCGGCATAATTCCGGCATTCATTCCCATCTGGCCGGGCAACCATTGCGGCTTGTCCTGGGCTGACAATGGCCCGGCGCAACTCAATACTAACAATGTTAATCCGACGATTGCGTTTCTGATTTGTGAAGACATCGTTTTCTCACTCCTAATTAGATTTCGGTTTGGAACGGCGATTGATGCTCGTTCCCGTCTTCAGCTTGCTGAAGCATTTCCATGACTAACCTTGCCTCCCAGGATGATTCAACGGGCATCGAGAGGCGTCTCTTCGCCGGGTCTGATGACTGCTCGCACGCGAGGATTTATTCTTTTCACCGGGGCTACCGGATGGCATGCAGACCGAGGTAAAGGCAGCATAAGGTGGCTTTGTTCGTGCAATTTTCTGCCGACGGGCGAGAAGGCGGACGAGGGCGTCCGCCGCGGTCCAGGGGGACCGCCCCACGGGGCAAATATATTAAATCGCACCTTCTTCGAGGCGCATCTTGCACGCCGACACTACTCACGAGATCCCGTGGAGAGCGTCGCAGGGCGAATCCCGGCCCGATCGAAGGAGACAACGATGAAAATTAAGTGTACACATAGCTTGACGGGCGCTACGCTCGCCGGCCTTTTGCTGAGCGTTCTCGGGGCTACAACCGCGCGAGCCGATGCGCTGGACCCCGTGCCGGCGGCGAACGGCGACGCGGCGGTGTCAGCCGTAGACACTCCCGATCCGGACCAGGCCGCCGCCGTTACGACCCCGTCCTCTACGACCCCGACCGGTACGACCCAAACCAAGCCGGACACCAAAAACCTGGGCCACGGCAACTGGAATATCGACTCGGTTTCTTATCTCTGGTTTCCTGGCCTCCACGGGGACGCTAGCTTGCTAGGCGATTCCTACGGCTTCAAAGCCAGCGCGCACGAGCTTATCAAACACGCCCGTTTCGGGCTTATGGACGCCTTTGATATGCGCTACAAGCGGATTCTACTGACTGACGACGTCTTGTATCTGGCACTCACGGGCAACAAGACCGTAACGCTGCCGCTCCCCAACCTGCCGCCCATTAACGGTAACGATTTGCTCAGGATCACTGTTTTCACCCAGAAGGTCGGTTACCGCCTGATCGATAAACCAAAACTCAAGGCTGATTTCCTCACCGGCTTTCGCTTGTGGCATTTTGGAAATACCCTCACCGTGAGACCGGCCACGCCCCAGTTCAATAACATTTACGCAGGGAAGACTTGGACAGATCCCATGGTCGGCGGGCGCATCGTGATGCCGCTTTCTCCGAAAATTTCGGCTACGATGGCCGGCGATGTCGGCGGCTGGGGAGCCGGCGCGCAACTGGAATATCAGATGATCGGGGGGCTCAACTACCAGTTCAAGCCCAAGTTGGCGCTGAGCGCGGCGTGGCGATATCTGTACTTTGACTATGGCGAGAGAATCCCCACGAGGCTGGCAATTAGTGGACCTGTCGTCGTCGCGACGTACACGATCAAGCGTGCGGCGGAATAGCTGATGCGGTAAAGCGTCGTCCGTCAAGTGGTTGCGAAGGTTTGCGTACCGCTCCTTTTTACAGTCGTGGCTCGAAAACGATGGAGTCAGGCGGCCTGTGCCTGCGGTTTGTTGAGACAGCAACGCTTGTGTTTTTGTCCACTGCCGCAGGGACAGAGTTCGTTGCGGCCTACCTTGGGGGTTTCGCGACGAATGGGCGTTTGTGCGTTTTGTGCATCTTTGTGCGTTTCGTGCACAATCTGACCGTTCTGGTCGATGGTGACGGGCGGGGCGTTGGAGACGCGCATCTTCTCAATATCGAGCGGTACCTGCTCCTTTTGGGGCGGGGGTGTGACGGCTTTCTCGATGATGAACATGGCCGCCTTCAGGCGAACGGAGGGCGAGGTCTTGGGATCGCTGAGGAGATCGTGAAGGGTCTCGAAGGCGAGGTCGACCATCTCTTCGGCTTTCTCGCGAAAGAAGATCGCCCGGTCATATTGCGCGTGGGCGAGCGATTCGCGGAAAGGCAGGTAGTTGCGGCGCCAATGGGCGATGGTGTTGCGGTGGACGCCGGCCTGGGCCGCGGCGTCAGTCGAGTTCACGCCTTCCGACAGAGCGTTGATGACTTGCAGTTGCTGGGGTGAAAGTGAAGAATCGGACATGGTGGTCGCTTTCTGGTTTCAGCCTAGCGGATGAGGGGTGGAAAGCGACTTTCAGCTTGGATGGGATTTCTGGTAAGTGGGTTTGGTTTGAGTGGGGAAGAAATATTTGCGGGTGTGGTGAAGGCGGAGCAGGCCAAAGGCCTACTCCACTACCGCGGCACCGGTTTTTTGGGGAACAGGAACGCGAGTTGTAACTTCATGGCCCACGACGAAGCGCCCTGGGGATGGACGGCATTGCCGTAAAACTGCGCGGAGATGTTCACCGGCTGAAATCCGAGCCTCATGATCCTTCCCATTCCTCCGCCGAAGGGCACTAGCCACACGTTATTAGCGGGCGCTCTCCAGTAGGCGTTGATAATAGGCGCGGTGACGAGGTACCAGCCTTTCTTCATGTTGTAGTTGACGAACCACTGCAAGAGAAACTGGTTCACGGCGGGCTTATCGCTGTTGGAATGACCGGCGACGGACCAGTAGTTGTTTGCAAGAAACCCGATGGTGAAACGTGAGGGCTGAATTAGCGCGACCACAGAAGGCCCCATGCTGAGCTTTCCTTGCCCGAGATAGGCCGTATTGGTTGCTGTAGGCAACACAAGAGTCGGCCCCACGCCCCAAATGATCTTGCTCTTCTTCGGCGAGAGGAAGAACGAGGGGTTCATGTCCCCCATGCCGGAGACGCCGGAGTTTTGGAGCGGGCGCCCGGATGGCTGGGCTACGGGCAGAGGCTGGTAGACGATCGGGGTAATCCAACGGACGATGAGGTTCCAGTCTTCCGACAGGTTGACCGGAATCACCGGCTGGATTAATGTGACATTCTGGGTACGGTTGGCTGGCCCGGTGTCGAAGTTCCAGGTGGGCTGGATGGGGACGCTGATCAAGCTGGCGATGGGGTTCTGTGCCTCTTTTCTCAACGCATCGGAATTGGTCGCCGGCGATGGGGGTCCCCCTGTGTCTGCTGGAGTTGCCGGCGGGCTCGCGGGCGTATCCTGCGCGACCAGCGGCAAAGTTAACAGGAACAAGAACAGTGCTAAACTTCTGAAGTTATTTCGCATTGAATTCTCCTAGCTCTCGAGATTGCAGACAGCAGCGCCCTTCGCGGCCCGCGATCCGCTGGTCGCAAGACGGGCTGGCGTGGGAATTCTCCGGAGTCTACGGCGAATCCGAGCACGCCAAGGCGTGTCTCAACTGGGTGTGAAGCAATGATTTGCGGAAGGATGCTCATCTTTGGCTTTTCATTCGGCGGCTTTCATTCGGCGGCTGGGCTGGGCGCGAAGACGCCTATGACGTAGCGCCAGACAGTACGACGTATGAGACCCACCTGTTTTGCCTGCCGTCCCGATGCGGTCTGATCGTGCGGCGATTCTTTTCTTTTGGTGCGACGGGAAGAGGTTGAGCTACTCTGATAACTCATGTACCGAAAAAGTACATCATTTATGGCCCAGGATTACTCTAGTACCTGCGTGCAAAAGTTCACGCAACCACTCCCTGGCGGTCGTGGCCCGGAAGTTGTTGCTCAGCCGCGCGGGTAAGCAAGCGGTTCCGTACGGCAATTTTTGCAAGTTGGTACTGGCCTAATTCAGGCGAGAATTTTTAGAAGGTCGGCCTGCCGGTAGGGCTTGCGGAGGAAGGGCTGACGGCCGAGACCGGCGAACATCGCCGCAACCTTTCCTTCGCCATACGCGCTGGTGAGGACGACGCGCAAATCGGGTCGAAGGAGCCTGGCCTCGCGGAGAACTTCGGTGCTCGCGACTCCCGGCAGAGTGACGTCGAGGAGCACCACCGTGAGATCGTCAGCATGGCTGCGCAGCATTTCGAGAGCAGCGGATCCGTCGGCGGCTTCCAGCACGGACAGGCCGTGTTTGCGAAGCATCCTGGAGACAGCGAGCCGCAGGACCTCCTCGTCTTCCACCACGAGGACGGTACCGTGAACGGGCTGGGGATTCTCCCCGGCAGCGGCGGGGCTGTCGCGGCTTTCCGCCGGGGCTTGTCCGGCGCCCGGCAACAGGATCTGAAACGTGGTTCCCTGGCGGGGTTGACTGCGCACGGTGATCTCACCGCCCAGACGCCTGACGATTCCGTGGACCACGGGAAGTCCCAGGCCGCGACCCTGGGATTTCGTCGAGTAGAAAGGTTCGAAGATCTTGGCTTGTATCTCCGGCGTCATGCCGCAACCTGTATCGGAGACCTCGAGCTGAAGGTAATCACCCGGTGGCAGACCGGAAGGCGCATTGGACGAATCCGGCTTTACTGTTACCCGGGCCGTGGCCACCCGGATCACACCATCCTGGTCTCCCACGGCATCGGACGCATTAGAAACCAGGTTGATCAATACCTGCCGCAGAGTAGCGGGATTAGCGCGTATCGCGGGGACATCCGGGCCGAGCCTGATCTGCAGGTCAGCATGCCTGGAGACCACCACTTTCAGCAACTCGCTGGTCCCTTCGATCAGGCGTGAAACATTCACCAATTGCAAAGTATCCGTCTCCTGGCCCGCAAAAACCATGAGCTGGCGAACAATTTCGGCGCCACGGGTGGCCACGGCACGAATGTTGGCGAACTCGGTTTCAGCGGAGCCACCCTCGGCGACCTCGGCTGACGCGAGTTCCGCCTGGGAGAGAATGCTGCCCAACAGATTATTGAAGTCGTGGGCGATCCCGCCGGCAAGCGTTCCCAGGCTTTCCAGTTTTTGCCGCGCGAGGTCTTCTTCCTGGCGGCGTTTGAGGTCAGTAACGTCGATGATCGTGCCGACGTGCCCGGCGTAGGCGTCTCCGATGTAGCGCGGGCAGGCGGTGCTCAGCATGTGGCGATACTCCCCGTCGGCGCGGCGCGCACGGTATTCGAGTTGGTAGTCGGCCCGCTGCTCGACAGCCTCACGGTGGACGGTGCGTATCGCTTCCCGATCATCCGGATGAATCACCTGGCTCCAATCCTGTCGCAACTGGTCGAGAGTCAGACCGGTAAACACCGTGACCTGCCTGTTGAAGAATTTAGTGCCTTGCTGCAGGTCGCTGACCCACATGATGACAGGGGCCGTGTCTGCCGCGAGACGGAAACGCTCTTCACTCTCGCGTATGGCGTCTTCGGTGCGCTGGCGGCTCGCGGTGATGTCCTGGTAGGCGGCAACCGCGCCGCGAACCCGGCCGCCGGCATCCCGCAACGGGCTAGCCTGGCCCCAGATGAACTTCCTGGAACCATCCGGCATGAACGCCTCGGCTTCCCAATCCTTCACTTCGATTCCGCCCGCAGCCGCAACCTGCACGGGCAGTTGTTCGGGGGGAATCGCGACGCCGTCGCGGAAGAAGCGCCAGTCGGGGAACACGCCTCCTTCCGGAGTCAAAGACAGATTCGCGCCTGCTTCGGCTTGGAACAGGACGTTACCTGCGCGATTGCCGGTGACTTCGTGGCACTCCGGGTCGTGGGCCACCAGGAGGGCTACGGGCGCGACGTCCATGAGCTTCTGCAGGGTTTCGGCCTGCTCGCGAAGTTGTTCCTCCATGCGCTTGCGTCCGGTGATATCCGTGAGCATTCCGAGGAAGCCGGTGAGCCGCCCCTCCCGGTCGTAAAGAGGGTTGCTGCTCACGAGTGTCCGGATACTGGAGCCGTCTTTGCAGCGATAGCGGCGTTCGGTCTGCAGCCCACTTTTTGTTTCCAGCATTTCGCTGAACGTGCGCTCGATGGCCGGCCGGTCTTCCTCGAAGATAAAGTCCCAGGCGGGACGGCCCAGCATCTCCTCGGGCGCGTACCCCAGCATGCGCCCCATTTGCGGGTTGACGTAGGTGATCACGGCATGACGATCAATGAGCCAAACCCCTTCGCTGGTGGTCTCGATCATCAGCCGGTGCATTTCCTCGCTCGCGAGCAAGGCCTCCTCGGTGCGCTTCCGCTCCGTGATATCGAGCACAGTGCCTACCATGCGGACCGGCGTTCCGGCCGCATCGAAGTCCACATCAGACTGGGCGTAAACATGACGGACGGAGGAATCCGGCAGCGGTACACGGAACTGGATCCTGTAAGGCTCTCCCTCCAGGGCCTTTTTCACCGCGGTCTCCACGCGAGCGCGGTCTTCCGGATGCACCAGGGCGAGAAAGCCGTGGTAGGTGGGGCGAAATTCACCGGGCCGGAGGCCGAGTATGCGATAGTGCTGCTCGGACCAGAACACCTCGCCGGAGGCTATGTCCCACTCCCAACTTCCCAGATTGGCGACCTGCTGCGCCCGCGCCAGCATGGCTTCGCTTTTGCGCAGAGCAGCCTCCGCCTGCCCGTACGCGGGTGTATCCCGGAACACGACCGTGCCGGCAGCCACGCCGTTTTCGTCAGTGAGAAATACCGAGAGCTCGACGGGTATCTCTACGCCGTCGTGCCGTCGCAATACGGCTTGTCCGCGGAAGGTTCCGGTGCGGGCGCCTTCGCGGATGGCGTCGAACAGCCGCGGGTCCGAGGCGCCGGAGATTCCAGCCAACCCCGCTGCGATGATTTCCTGTTCCGGCCGGCCCAGAAGACGGCAGGCGGCGGGGTTGGCGGCGTAAATGGCGCCGGCGGAATCGGCGAGAAGGATGCCGTCGAGACTGGCCTCAAAGAGCGAACGCCACCGGGTGTCGGAGCCGCGCCGGGTCCCGGTGCTCTGTGGGTCCGTGGCCGGCGGCGGTGAGGCGGATCCTAGATCGGTTTCCAAAGTTTACGAACCCCCGTCGTCTCGTTCGAGTTTACACCCAGCTACTTGCGCATCTTCCGTGGGTGACAGTTGCTGCGGTTTGGGTCCCCGGCTGCTCCGCTGGCAAGAAATCAAAAAAGTGGGGACTGAAGTCGTGTTACGAGACGGTTGTTGCGCACAAGAGCGTCTGCTGCGCAGACGGGCAGACCACAAAAAACGATGGTCTGCCGTACGGCAGCCAAGGGCCTACTCCGTATAGCGGCAAGCCGCAAGGGCAACCGAGTTGTACGCGCGTCGCTTCGCGCCGCGAGCAGGCCAAAGGCCTACTCCACGATTCTTCGCGGGCCGCGAAGACTTTGACTGTTAGTAGTGCAAGAAATGCCAAACTCCAGACGTCTGCCGCGCAGAGGGGCAGACCACAAAGCGCGGCGGATAGCGTAGTCGATCAGGACGTTTTGCGTTGTCGGTTATCCGTCGAAGGCAGGCCGCACACTGCGAAGTAAGCGATGGTGTAGAGAACTACAGTCGCATCCATCCCGGCCCCCAGCCAGAGGCCCCGCGAATAAGGTTGGCTGATGTTGGCCACTACCAGATAAACCAAGAAGGCCTTTTCACAGAGGCTGTAGATGAGAATCGGCTTGCGCCAGTCCTCCCGATACGCTGCGACGATCATGAAGATACCCATCAGTCCGAGCATGATGCCCCAGTGCTGCAGAATAATTGTATATTCCTGGTTGAACTTGATTTTGTCGACGGTCTCCGCTGCCCAGCGGGGCCAAAACGCATTGAGGACGCCCAAGGTCGTCCCAACGCCGGTTACAACGAAGAAGGGCCGGAAAGTGAGATCGAAAAAGCGTTCCATGAAGGCTACCTATTCTTTGCATTCGTGGCGCTGGGTTTCGGCGTTGCGTACGATGCAGCGAAAGCCGAGGTGGGTCATGCCGGTGTCGAGCATCTGCGGCTGGCGCGCCGCCGGGCGATAACGCAGACAATAATTGGGCGCACAGAGGTGTGAGCCGCCTTTGACGACCTTGCGCGGGATCTGGAACTGCGGCTGCGCCGGGTCGAAGCTTTTGGCGGGCGAGAGGATGCGCGGATTGACTGACGGTCCGCAGCAGCCGGGCTTGCCGGTTTCCTCAACCAGGCGCGGAACAAACCAGTCAGAAGTCCACTCCCAGACGTTGCCGGCCATATCGTACAGGCCGTAACCATTCGGCGGGAAAGATCCGACGGGGGAAGTCCCCGGGTAGCCGTCGAGGAGCAGGTTCTGCCAGGGAAATTCTCCCTGCCAGCTGTTGGCCATGACCTTGCCTCCGGGAAAATCCAGATCGCCCCAGGTAAAGTTTTTGCCCTCGAGGCCGCCGCGCGAGGCGAACTCCCACTCCGCTTCCGAAGGCAGGTCTTTCCCCGCCCAGTGCGCGTAGGCTTCGGCATCTTCAAAGGCGACGTGAACCACCGGGTGCTGTTCGATGCCAGCGAGCGAGGAGCCGGGCCCCTGAGGATGGCGCCAGTTGGCGCCCGGCACCCAGAACCACCAGTGGGCGTAATTGCGCAAATTGACCGGGCCGGCAGTTTCGTGAAAGACCATCGAGCCGGGGACAAGATTCTCGGGAGGCGCGCCAGGGAAGTCCGCGGCATTGAGCGGGCGCTCGGCGAGGGTGACATAGCCGGACGCATCCACGAACTGAGCGAACCGTTCGTTGGTGACCTCGTAAGAATCGATCGAGAAGCCGTCCACGGTGACTTCGTGAACCGGCCGCTCTTCGGGGTAGAAGTCTTCCGACCCCATGCGGAACGTCCCGCCCGGGATACGGACCATGCCGGGAAGTAGTGGTGTGTCAGTTGTAGCCGTTAATTGACTCAGGCTCATATGGGTCTATCCTATTTCCCTTTCCGTCGCGGGGACAGGCCGGCCGGCAGCCCCAGGAGACTACCGGCTCAACTTGGTCGACGGCTAACGCTGCCGCTGCCGACTTCTCGCTATCGAGATGGTCCGCTACTTGAGGGCCTGTCCTGCAGGCGGTGATAATGAAAGCTCCGGGGCGAGCGATGCAGAATATTTGAGAGGCGGGCTGTTTCCTGGCCAGGGCCGGCTCTCCAGAGGCAGCGCCGTTCGGAGGCTGCTGCGCAGCCGCTGGACTTTGGCCATTTGAATTTCAACTTCTTGCGAAGCAGGGGGCACTTGTAACGGCGAAAGCTCGTTTCTCCGGCTTGGTCTCGAATGGTCGGGTGAGAGGCAAAGCCGCAGAAACGGCCGCAACCCAGGCCGCTTCGCGCACCAAAGCCTGTCGCGTGGGCGACAAGAGCGACCAGGGGGTCGCTTGCCGACGTGGGCGTCCGCCCCACAAAAGGCCAAAGCCGAGAGGCTGCTGCGCAGCCGGACAGACCACAAAAAACGATGGTCTGTCTTATGGGAGGGCGTGGCTGGCCCGATCGATATATTTGACGAGCACTACCTCATTGCCTTGTTCGTTGTAGAGAAGCTCGTCGATGGTATTCTTGACCAGCAACACGCCGAAACCGCCCGGCCGTAAATTCTCTGCGTCGCGATACGTCAGATGCCGCATGGGGTCGTCCGGGGGATTCATGATGGCAGCGTGGGGTATCTCTTTTAATGAGAAGCCTTCACCTGGATCCTTGATCCGGCATGCCACCGAGCGGCGGGTCCGCACGTAGGAGATCTCGACGTACTTCTCCGGGTCGAATTTCCCGCCGTGTTCGACGGCATTCATCAACAACTCTCGAAATGCCGTGGCAACGACTTCCTTCTCCGGCTCCGGCAGGTCGATCATTTCGTTAAAGAATTGCACCAGACGATCCGCCGTCTTCAGGTCGCAGCGCGCTTTTAGGACAATCCAGTCGGGAGTCGCCGACACGATTTCGATGCCATCGTCCCAACACGGTCCTTCGACCGCGTACTGCACAATCGACGTGAGGGCATCGAGCGACGTGGCGAAGTAGCCAAAAGCGTGCTCACGCATGGCGGAGACGACATCCGCGGGAGTCGTCTCGTTGGTCAGGATGATGACGCGGGTGTGGGGATGTATGCGCCTGATTTTGCGCAGTAGATCGACATCTTCACGGCCGGAGGTTTGTTCGCTGGTGAGTATGAGGTCGAATTTGCCGGCTTCGACCAGTTTCAGGGCGGCCGCATTATCGACGGCATCCTGGATGGTCCATTGCTTATCTCCAAGGATCTGCCCAAGCAGGGCCTTGATCTGAGCATCATGGCTGACCAAAATAGCTTTTCGGGAAATCATCGCAATCTCATCTGCGCCTTCGAAACCGCCGCGGGATTACAGGGCTCTTCCGCAGCAGGACAGACCATCCAAACCGATGGTCTGTCCTGCGACCTGTTTATGTGCCGGCGATGCCCTTGTTCTGCAGGATTCTGACGACGACCCGGCGGTTTTCGGCCTGACCTTCTGCCGTGGCGTCGGGAGCGACCTGGCCGGTGGTGCCCATGGCTCCGGGAGCCAGCACATTCGTGAGCGGAATACCGTCCTGCTGTTCCAGGAGGTCGAGCACGTTTTGGGCGCGCTCCGCGCTGAGCCTTTGGTTGAGGGCCGCGCTACCTACTTTCGAGGCATATCCCTGCACCTGAATGATGTAGGCGGTAATCCCCTTGGCCTGCTGCGCCAGTTGCTGCAGTTTCGGTTTGTACTCGGCTTCTATCTGGGTGCTGCCGTTGGCGAACAAAATCGTCACCTCTCCCAGGATGTTGTAGTCACCCAGTTCGCCGAAGCGCTTGTTCGCGGCAGCGATGGCTGCTTTGTTAGCTGCAATTTCCGCCTGGTTGGCTTCAATTTGCTCCTCGTGGGCCGCGGTCGCCTGCTGCTCCGCAACGAGTTGCCGCTGTTGCTCGCGAAGCTTCTGTTGCTGGGCCTGAATCTGTTGCTGGTCCACTTGAGCCTGCTGCGCGGCGGCGTCGGCCTGCTGCTGGGCCGCCTGAGCCTGCTGCTGAACCGGGGCTACGCCGGCCTGAATGTCCTGGGCATTCTCGAGGGCGTTGCCTTTGAACTTCACCTGGTCCGCGACGAGCTGGCCCTGGGCATTGTAGGAGCCTTGCACCTGGACCTGAAGGCCAGGCACGAGAGCCGTGACAGTCATCTCTTTCTTGCGAGCTTTGAACAGCCCCTGAATTTCGTCCACCTGAGTGGAAGGCGTGAGGACCACGACGACGTTGCCCGAACCCTGAGTCTGCAGCGTAAAGGTGGCGCCGCTTCTGCCGTTGATCACACCCTGCACGTTTTGCGCGGCAGCCACGCCGCCGATCAGCACCAGTGCTGTCAGCGACAGAACTATGACGGATACGATTCTTTCAGTCCGACTCTTGTTCATGATTTTTCTCCTTTTTGAGCGCATCTGATACTTGCGTCTTTGTGAGCGCGTGCAATTTCACCCGCGTACTTTTCACGTGCGCCTCCGGACCCTCTCGAAGACCGAGTGCGGCGCCGGAGCGCATGGGATTTCCTGAGGCCATATTTTCCGTCCGGCCACATCCCTGTCGGGAGATTTATCCCGGCGAGCCGAGCTTATCGGCTTGACTCCCGGGAAGCAGGGTAGAAATGCAACCCCCGGGCGGTCCGACTCAAAATGTTTTTTGGCCTGAGACCTGTCTCGACCTCTATCCGGCGACTCAAGGAAAGTGCGAGCCGATGAGTCGGGGCGCAGCAGACAAGAGTGTCTGCGCCACGCTAAAACATTTTGAGTCCGGCGGCCTGGAATTTACATTCATACGGTGCCTCCCGGACACCACGTGGCAATGCGGAGAATCTCGTCCCTGGCCGGGGACAATCAAAAGGAGAGTCCCGGCGCATATGCGTGGCAGTCGTCATTTGAGCACTTGGGGAATACCGGCGGTGTACGCCACGGCCGCAATTGCGGCTGGGCTGACGTTACCGCGAACAGAAGGACGCATTTTTTCGGAGTTCGCCGCAGCGGTGAGCGTCGACCAGGCAACCGCGATCTACTCCTCAATTGCCTCGGGCATGATTGCGCTGACCGGCATCGTATTTTCACTGGCGTTCGTGATGATACAGTTCAGCGCTACTGCCTACTCCCCACGCCTGGTGCTGTGGATATCCCGCGACCCGGTAATGTGGCATGCCCTGGGGGTATTTACAGCCACTTTTCTCTACGCGACCGCGGCGCTTGCAGGGGTAAACCGGAGCGCTTCGGGGAAGGTTCCGTTTTTCAGTCTCTGGCTGGTGGTCGTCTTGCTGATAGCGAGCGTGGCCATGTTTATCGGCTTAGTCCAGCGGATCAGTTTGCTCCAGATCGGTCGCATGTTGATTTTCACCGGCGACCAGGGACGGAGGGTGATCACGACAACTTATCCGGCCGCGAAACCGGCGGTGGCAGCCAGGGCAGCGGAGGATTTTCGCAGGCTGCCTTGCACCCAGACGCTAATTCATCAGGGAAGACCTCGTACAATTCAAGCGGTCGACGTAGCCACCCTGGTGAATTTGGCGGAAGAGTCCGGCGGAGTCATTGAAATGACCGTGGCAGTCGGCGATACGGTTGTGGAGTTGATGTCTTTGCTGCGCGTCTTCGGCGCCCGGCAGCCCATTGATGAAAAGAAGTTGCGGCATGGAATTGAAATCGGCGACGAACGCACATTTGAGCAAGATCCCAAGTACGCGATCCGGCTACTGGTGGACATAGCCATTAAGGCTTTGTCGCCGGCAGTTAACGATCCGACGACAGCGGTGCAAGCGCTCGACCAGATCGAGGATCTGCTGCTCCGTCTGGGCCAGCGCGACCTGGAAATTGGAGCGTATCGCGGGGACGATGGCAAATTGAGGCTGGTGGTTCCATCCCCTGCGTGGCCGGAACTCCTTCAGTTGGGCCTTGACGAGATTTGTTCTTGCGGCGCCACCAGCGTGCAAGTGATGCGGCGCATGAACGCGCTCATCGCCGATCTGATTCCCTGCGTGCCGGAAGAACGCCGTGCGGCGCTTCGATACTGGGATGGTCGATTGAAAGCCACGATCGCGCGTTCGTTCGCGGACAGTGAAGAAAGAATGGCGGCGTCGAAGGAAGACCGGCAAGGGCTCGGCGCAACCCGTTCTTCTGAGAGCTCTTGAGGCTTGCGCTTGCCGTGCGGAAACCCTTGCTTACGCGCGCGGCTCAGCAACGACTTCCGAGCCATGACCGTGAGGGTTACGCTAACTTTTGCAATTTGGTACCAGTGTCCTGAGTTAGAAATTCGCGACATAAGTCTACGGCTGCCGCGCAGCCGGGCAGACCACAAAAGACGATGGTCTGCCCCACGGTTGGGCGGTTGACTTATTTAACGAATTTGTAATTCAGAACACTAGTGTCCACGAAATAACGGGGCAAATTTTTTCTGAATTTCGCCCACCTTGCGCCACTCATACAAGGGGGCCACGGATGGACACGGATGCACACGAATGTCTGCGCCAAGGCTCAGGTTTCATTCCCTATCTCTTACAAAGGGAAGTACCTCGGCGAATATGCGGCCGATCCAGGGCCGAAGGCCTACTCCACGAGGCTGCTTTCGTCATCATGGTGTGATTTTTCTAACAATACACCCCGTGGGTCAAAAAAATAATGAGTCGGAGTGAGGGGTAGCGCCATTAACGGCGGCGAACAGCAAAATTCAAGGTATGTACCCGGCGCGATGAGGTTCCGTGCGTATCGGAAATCGTCACGGCAACGATCCTTGTCACGGGCGTCCTTGCTACGAATGCCCAAAGCTACGCAAAAGGTTTCTGCACCTCGAACTCAAGTGCGCCCTGCCGCACTTCCCCCCGAGATCAGGCACCAAACCCGCGCGTAAGAAAGGGCATAGCTGCGTCTATCGGGCGCCGTAATAGCGGTGGCCCGCGCCCGCACTAGCGGGGATGAGGGCAGATCGAAGACGGTCAGTGAAACAAGCTTAAGCGAGCCCATAACTCTGGCCGGACGAAACTGCTTGAATGAAACGCACGGTAAACCATGGACCAGATTCAAAACAGAAAGAACAGAGGAGAAACATAATGGCAACAAAAAAGCCAAACATATTGATCATCTTTGGCGATGACATCGGCTATTGGAACATCAGTTACAACAGCCACGGCCAGATGGGCTACAAGACCCCGAATATCGACCGCATCGCGAAGGAAGGCGTCGCATTCACAGATTTCTACGGCCAGCAGAGCTGCACGGCGGGACGCTCCACTTTCATTACCGGCCAGAACCCGATCCGTACGGGCTTGTCGAAGGTGGGAATACCTGGCACGAATGTCGGCCTTTCGCCGGAAGATCCGACCATTGCGGAACTGTTGAAGCCGCTGGGCTACGCAACCGGACAGTTCGGCAAGAACCACTTGGGCGACAGGAACGAATTCCTGCCGACCGTGCACGGATTCGACGAGTTCTTCGGGAACCTTTATCACCTGAACTGCGAAGAAGAACCGGAACTGCCCGACTATCCAAAAGATCCGAAGTTCAAGGCAATGTTCGGACCGCGCGGTGTGATGAAGTGCAAGGCCACTGCGACCGAGAGCACATTGCCACCTGATCCGCGTTTTGGTGCGATCGGAAAGCAGACCATTGAAGATACCGGCGCACTCACCAAGAAGCGCATGGAAACCATCGATGAGGAGATCACGGCAGGCGCGATTGACTATATCGAGAGGCAGGCTAAGGCGAACAAGCCCTTCTTCCTGTGGTACAACCCGACGGCGATGCATGTCAGAACGCACCTCGCTGCGAAGCACCTGGGAAAGAGCGGGCAGGACCCCTACAGCGATCGCATGGTCGTTCACGACGAACAGATCGGAGAGGTGCTCAACAAACTCGATGAGCTGGGTATCGCGGACAACACGTTCGTCATGTACACCACCGATAACGGGCCCGAGAACGACTTCTGGCCGGATGGCGCCAATACTCCCTATCGCAGTCAGAAGGACACCAATTGGGAGGGCGCGTGGCGGGTTCCGGCGTTCATTCGCTGGCCCGGTAAGATCAAGGCGGGCTGGGTCTCGAACGAAATCGTCGGCCTGCAGGACATGCTGCCGACGTTGCTGGCCATAGCCGGCGATCCGGACGTAAGCACGAAGCTTCTCAACGGCTACAAAGTCGGGGACAAGACCTTTAACGTGCATATCGACGGTCTCAACATGCTGCCGTACCTGACAGGCCTGGTGGATAAGAGCCCCAGAGAGTCCTTCTTCTACGCGAGCGATGACGGAGGAGTCATGGCAATCCGGCACGGCGACTGGAAGCTGGTGTTGGAAGAGCAGCGTGCGGAGCGAATGACGGTCTGGTCAGAGCCCTTAGTAAAGCTGAGGCTACCCCTGATGTTTAACCTGCGCCGCGACCCGTTCGAGCGGGCCCAGCACAACTCCAACAGCTACTATGAGTTTGTGTTTGACCACGTCTTCCTGATCTACGGAATGATGGGGTTAGTGCAGTCGCAGATTGCGGAGTATGTCAAATATCCGCCGCGCCAGAAGCCGACCTCCTACAACCTCGACGAGGTGATGGCGAGGCTGAACGCGGGGGTGGCGGCCAAGGCGGTTGCTGCCAAGGAAGAGCCCGTTCCCGCCAAGAAGTAGTTAAGGCCTGTCGAAGGGAGGTCGGTAAGACCTCCCTGCAGACACGAGTGTCTGCGCCACGACGACTGAGGGGTTACCTCATCGTACTGGCGCCTGTGGGCGATCCGGTAGTAAGGCCTCCTTGGCCTTCTGGAGGATCTGGATCAGAAAGGCGGTAGTCAGGCCAAAGAGGAGCAACCCGTTCAACGCGGCTAACGCTCCTAAAAGCTGCCAGCGCTTTTCCAAGAATAGATTCGCACCCCCATAAGTGGTCATCGCGCCTAGCGAGTAGAGAACGGCGGAGCTGTAATCCGGCAGCGCACCGAGAAGCCGGCAAGCGCACGCCCAGATCATAGCCTCAATCCCGTGCAGGAGACTGGCTGCGCTCACCGTGCCACTGATGATCGCAATCAACGCGACACGGTGGCTGCCTCCCGGTGCAAATGAGCTTTGAACGCGCTCCACTCGCTCATTGATGAGATGAAGGCCTACGGAATGGAAGATCACGGTGAAGACGATCAATGGCAAGCCCCATACCCAGTCGGCGGACCAGGCGACAACCGGGAGACTTAGGGCGGGCTGGGTAACGAGTTTTATGAGGTTCATGGTTGTGGACGTAGCACGCCTGGGGCTCGCTCCAGCCCAACTAAACACAGCGTCGCCAGAGTTTGCGCGCCAACCGCTCCCTCACGGTCACGGCTCAGAACCAGCCCGTTCGAGCCGCGACCGGCAGGCGACCGACGACGCCGGCCGCCCACAATGGCCATCATCTACTGTCCTTCGTTCAAGCCCTTGTTGACCAGCACGGTAATATCGACGCGGCGATTCAGCGCACGCCCGTCCGGGTCCGTGTTGGTGGCCTCAGCGTGCGTCGAACCGTAGCCGGCAGGGGCGACGATGCGCCGGAGCGGAATGTTCTTGTGCACCTTCAGATATTGGGCTACAGCCGCTGCCCGCTCTTCGCTCAACTTTTGGTTGAATTCTTTTGAGCCGGTGCTCGAGGCATAGCCCGCAATCTCAATCATGTAACCATCGAGTGAAGTGGTGAGATCGGCAAGCTTGTTCAGGTCTTTCTTGGCCGCCTCATCCAGGTCAGCCTTGCCTGAATCGAAATAGACTCCCGCGAGGGCTATGGTCTTATAATCGCCGAGGTCAGATACGCGCTGATTCAATTGTCCCAGGGCATCTGCGTTGATTGCCGCCATAACTCCCGCAAGCTTGGCATTCTGACCCGCTGTGCTGGCAGAGGCTTGTGCGGCGTTGGCTGACGACTGTGCGGTATTAGCCCCCGACTGCGCGACCAGGGCGGAGGCTTGTGCGGCGTTGGCTGACGACTGTGCAGCCTGGGCGCCGGCCACACCCGCATTGGCAGTTGACTGGGCCCTATTCACGGCAGCCCGGTTGGCGATGATCTGTTGTTCCTGCGATACCTCAATGGCGAACTCGTCAGGCGTAAACGTTATTTTGGCGGCGTCGAGTTGTCCCTTGGCATTACCCACGCCTTCGGCATTGACGCTCAGGCCGGGCACCATGGCCGTGACATTCATGTCTGAATGACGGAAAAACTGGGCGGCACCCTTCTTGCCCACGACCTTGGTGTTGTCCGTCAGGTTGACGACAACGAACGAGCCGGATTTCTTTTCTTTTACCGTGAGGAGGTCTCCGTTGCGCGACACGATGGACCCCTCGACCTTAGCTTTCTTGCCGGCCGGAATCTGTTGCGGAATGGTAGCGGCATGCGCGAGACCCATAGCCAGTAACGCGCAAGTGGAGTTAAGCAATACTCTTTTTGTCAGTTTCCAAATGTTGTGATTCATAATCTCGTCCTTTTAGTTGGTTTTATGGTTGGAGAAAAACGTGCCTGCTTATTCGCGGCGCGGAGGCACGGTCGGCCTCCACCTGGTCCCGGACACGTCGAATACGACCTGGTCAAACCACCAGAGCCGTTCAAAGAACACACGAGCCATCTCGGACCTTTTCGCGATTTCGCCAATCGTGCGGCTGCCGTCAATGGCATCGAACCAACGCTTCTCCGCGGAATCGATTGGCAGGTAAAGGTCCCGGTAAGTGTGAGTCTGGTTGATCAGCACGGCCGCGGCTCCGTGAGGCAGACGCTCCTGAACCGCGATTGTTTCGGGCAGGCGAATGGGCACATAGTTCAGCCACGCATCGCCCGAGAAGCTGACCGATTGCGGAGCGGCCGGGCCATCGTTGCGGTGAACCACCAGGCTGTGGCGAACCATAGTTCCGCGAAACAATTCGACGGCGGCATACTGTTCCGCGCGGGAAAGCTGTGCGATCCGGGAGGCTTGCGGGAGACTCGCCATCACGCCGCAGCGAGGACTATAGGGCGCCTGCTTCACCCACCGGCCGAAGTTGAGGCCGGCCTTCGAAAGGAACTCGAACAGTTGCGGCACAGAATACGCGCGGTCCTGCGGATGGAGCAGAGCGTCGGCCAGCGCCGCGTGGTGCCGGAAGTCCGGGGCCTCGCGCAGCAAGGTTTCCAGCGGATGTCCGGGCGGCAGAGCGCCGAGCGCGCAGATCAGCTCTCGAATGCCTTCGTCCGTGGCATGGATACCGATGCGCCGACAGAAATCCTGCAACATGTAGATGCCGGTTCGTCCGTAGGGCGCATAGACCATGAGCTGCATCGCGCCATCCGGCCTGAGTACACCGTGCAGCGCGCTGAGCCCTACATCGGGGTCGGCAAGATGATGAAGAACCCCGGTACAGACGATCTGATCGAAGCTCATGCCCAGATCGTTTACCTGTTCGATGGGAAGCAGGTGGACCGCAAGATTCTTCAAGTCGTATTTTCGTTTGAGGTCCTCGGTATTGCTTATGCTGGTGGCGCTGACATCGATCGCGGTCACCTGGGCGGCAGGCCAGCGTAACGCATGCTTGGCCGCCTGGGATGTCCCGCAGCCGGCGATGAGGATGGAGTAATCTTCCCTGAAAGGCCGGGCCGGCCAAAACAGATGATAGTCCGCGCGGCGTCTCTGGCGATCCTGCCACAGGCGCTGATAATTGTCGAGGCTATCGACCGGCCGGGGATAGGGATAACGATTGTAGAAGCTTTGGACTTCTTCTGCCACACCGGTTTGTGGCGCAACGTGTTCCGCTAGTTGACTCATGGCAATTCACCTCCGAATGCTGAAATCCGCGTTTCGAAAGGTCCCCGGCGGACTCGGTCAGCCCGCCGGGGGAAACCCTGGCATAAAGCGCCGCGTGTCCGACCGCATAAGCGGCGCTCCATCGCATGCCAGGCAGGGAAGAACTTCGGGCCGGCGGGGATGCAATCACCTGTCCCGATCGGCCCGATTGAAAGCGGCCGTCCTCCGGCACCCGCGGCGACCCGTGAGCGCGACGGAGGTCTTTCGGCCTCCCTCGCGACACACCAATAGAGGTACTTGCAAAATTCGGCCGCCAGCGGCCGGAGCAGGCGAAACCGCCTGCTCCACCAACTCAAACATCGGACTTTGCAAGTACCTCAAGTCAGTTACTTCTTCGAGGCCAGTTCGGCTTCTTTAGTCTTTTCCGCAGCGATCGCCGGTCCTAACATGGCCATCACAGCGTCAAGGTTAAACGAAGCCGCCTTCTGGCGCGGCGGGTACTTGACGTAGTTTGCGATCTGGTCTTGCACCAGGCCCTGCACCTGATATAACTGTGGTACGTGATCGATCATCCAGTCGTAGTACACGTTGGAGTTGAAATCGGCGCGCTCGAACGGATCGCGACGCAGGCTGAATATATGCGGAAGCCGCAGCTTTACAAAGGGCTCTGCCCAGACCGCCGTGGATAGCGCACGCTGCTCTTCAAACACCAGCTTCCAGTCGCCAGCTCGAACGGCCATGACGCCGCCGTCATCGCTGACGTAGAAGAAGGCGTTTCTGGGGCTCTCCTTTGCCTGGCCTGTGATATAGGCCAACTGGTTGACGCCGTCGATGTGCACTTTGAAGGTTTTGTTCCCAGCCTTGTAGCCGGTCAACAGCTTCTGGTTTATGTCGGGATCACCAGCGGCTGCCACGAGCGTCGGCAGCATGTCCTGGTGGCAGACGATGCCATTCAGGACCGTGCCAGCCTTGATCTTGCCGGGCCATCGGATGAACGCCGGAACGCGCCAGGCGCCTTCCCAGTTGGTGTCCTTCTGGCTGCGGAACGGCGTATTGGCGCCGTCGGGCCAGGTGTCGTTTTCGGGGCCGTTGTCGGTGGAATACATGACGATGGTGTTGTCGGCGATACCCAACTGATCGACCTTGTCGAGCATCATGCCGATTTGTTCGTCGTGGGTGACCATCCGATCACTGTAATCGTCCTGCCCGCTCTTGCCGCGGTTCTTGGCGGCGAGATGGGTTCTGAAGTGCATAGCGGTTGAGTTGTACCACAGGAAGAACGGCTTATCCGCTTTGACCTGCGTCTCCATCCAGTTGAGAGCTCTTTCCGTGATCTCTTCGTCGATGGTTTCCATGCGTTTCTTGGTCAGGGGGCCAGTGTCCTTAACCGTCTGCCCACCCTTACCGTCGGAAATGCAATGGAGCACGCCCCGCGGACCGTACCGCTTCAGGAACGCCGGATCCTTGGGATAATCGGGCAGTTCCGGTTCTTCTTCCGCGTTGAGGTGATAGAGATTGCCGAAGAATTCGTCGAACCCATGCATCGTCGGCAGGAATTCATCGCGATCGCCGAGATGGTTTTTGCCGAACTGACCGGTGGCGTAGCCGAGTGGCTTGAGCATTTCGGCGATGGTCGGGTCTTCCGCCTGAAGTCCGACAGTAGCGCCGGGCATTCCGACTTTGGTCAAGCCGGTGCGGAGCGGGTTCTGGCCAGTGATGAAAGCTGCACGTCCGGCCGTACAGCTCTGCTGGCCGTAATAATCGGTGAAGGCGACGCCTTCGTTGGCGACGCGGTCGATGTTGGGGGTGCGATAGCCCATCATGCCACGGCTGAAGTAGCTGATGTTCCACGTGCCGATGTCATCGCCCCATAAGATTAAAATATTGGGTTGTTTTGCCATAACTTTCTTTCCTTCTGTTCTCTCTTCTTTCGCTGATTTGAAATACTTTCGATTCAGTTACCCTGTGCCAAAACCGCTCCCTTGCGGTCGCGTCTCAGTAACTCACTTCTCCATCTCTTTAGATCGCCGGAGTCCAACCGTCGCCCGGGTTGTATTCCGCCAGCGCGGCTGCGGCATCGGCGGTCTTTTCGCCCAAGTCCTTTTGATAGACTTTACAATCCGGACCTACGATAAACGTCATGATTCCCGAATTCCTGTATTCCTGCGGATAGGCCAGAATGGCAAACCCTCCGGTCATCTGTCCGTTTACCAGATAGTCCTTCGCGCCGCCTTCGGCTTTGTCTCCTTGCTTAGTGAGTATCCGGTAGTAGTAACCATTGAACGGCTGTGGTTTAGAGCCGGAACTCGTGTAACCCACCGACTTAGCGAAGTCGCCGATCAGGCCCAGGGGGCTGGGCGGCTGACCCTCCGGCACAGCCCAATACAACCCATTTTGCTTGCCTTCGTCGCTCGCGAACTGTTGGGCGTATTGCTTCACCTTGCCGCCATCACGCGGCTGGTTGTAATACTGCTGTTGCGCCTCGGCAGCCGCGACGGACAGGCCGATGGCGGCCAACTCGTCCTTGCCGATCCGCCGGGCAAGAATTTCGTCCTTGCCTTCCGCGAGGTTGAAATACCACTGGCCTGAGGCATTCCGGACCAGTGGAATTGGAAAGGGATAATTATCCGCCCCGATAACGAGTAACTGGCCGCCGGCTTTGATCTCGGCCCAGCGATGCATTTGGCTATACGCGGCGGCGAAGTCACTGAGAACCGCCTTGTCCTTGACCTCATCTCCAGAGAGCAGAACATCCTTGGCGTCTGCACCGAAGATCGCCAGCAAGGCAGCCTGATCGCCGGACGCTGCCGCTTGCAGGACCGCAGCCCCCGCGTCCACCGGGGAAGCAAAAGTTTTCAGGTCAACTTTCTCGGCCGCGGGCTTCTCGGCCTTGCTGCACGAGGTCTGCAGGACGATGGGCGCGAGCAGCATCAGGGACGCAGCCAGAATCTTGTGGTTTCGCATCAAGGACGACATATATATTCCTCTCAACTTGCATTTCAGAGTTATTCGCGTGCCGGCACGGGTAGACATTAGCGCCGCCCTCCTCCACGGAATCCGCCGCCACCGCCGCCGAATCCGCTGAAGCCACTGGAGCGCATGCTCCCCCAGCCACGACTGCTGTCTGCCCGGGAGGCCCAGCCTCCGCCCCCGGAGCTGCCAAACCCGCCGGAATGTCCGCTCATGCCGCTAAATGCGCTCGATTTACCTGCTGCTCCGGTATCGCGCTGGGCCCAGGAATTGGAGGCCGAGGAACGATCGCCGCTGAAGTTCTGCGCACTCTGTTTGTTGAAGTTATTGACGTTGACGTTGTTTCCACTTACATTCCGGTTGTAAGTGTTCCCGCTATTTCTGTAATTGTTGTAACTGTTCTGCGCAGCGTTCCGGTTGTAGGCGTTGTTATAGGAATTGTTGTAGCCATAACTGCTGTGGTAGCCGCCGTTGTAGTAGCCGCCACGCCAGGCGGTGTTCCCGTAGTACGCTCCGCCGCGATACACCACAGCGGTGGTGTGCCAGTTACAGCCCCAACTGCTATAGCCCCAGCCGCAGCACCCACCGCCAACCATTGCTCCTATGGCGATGCCGGCGCCGAACCCAATCACGGCCGCGGCAGCCACGTCGCCAGCGCTATACCCCGGGACAACATAAGGAGTTCCATAAATCACCGTGGGGTTATACACCGGAACGTAGACGATTTGCGGGTTCGCGGGTTGAATCACAATCGTTTGAGGTGTTTGTTGCACCACCGTGATCTGCGGAGTGGACTTGAGATTTCCGGCAGCCTGGGCTTGCGCGCGCAAAGTCTGGACGGCATTCATTACATCCGCCCCCTGGTTGTGATAGGCCTCGCCCAACGAGGAGGTCCAACTGAGGTTTTGCGCCATATTGTTGAGCACCGAGGGAAACTGCGTAAGCGCCTTCACGCTGTTATCCCAGGTTTCCTTGTCAACGGCCTGCATCAGGGCACTCCCGGTGAGGCTCTTGTTCTGCTGGAGCCAGTAGTTGGCGATAGCGACCTGATCCGGGAACGTAGCCGCCGCAAGAATCTGGGCCACCAACGCATCCGGATAGAGCGCAATGGGCGCCACCAGTGAATCCAGTTGATTCGCGGGCATCGGAGCAGGTGCGGTGGGATCCCCGGGATTAGCCGTGGGCGCTGCATCCGGAGTCTGGAATCCGTACATTGCGGGTGAGGAAGCGGCAAGAACGACGCTAACCGCTACTGATAGCAATTTCTTCATAGTTGTCTCGATCGTCCGAATTGTTTCCGTTTCGCTGTCTATGCGTCTCTTCTGGAACATCCACCGACTAATCCGGGCGGAGTGATGTTACTCGGGTCCATGTAGGCGCAGAATATTTCCTCCCGGCGTTTCCGTCGACTGAAGCCGGCCCATGGCACCGGTCAGCGGCATCGAGTGCATCCCGGTGAGAAATTTCGGGAGACATAATGAGGATCCACGGCGACCCGTTGCAAAATTTCTCTAATTCGCTGGTGACTGGCCCCGCGATGGGACGTGGCCATCACGTGATAGGCCTTTAGCGCTGTCATTGGCGATATCTCTGGTGGCGAGCTTCAGCCAGCCGCGAAGTTTGCAGCTTCATCGGTTTATGAGTAGCGTGGTCCGGATGAGGGTGACAGTCGGTTGGACTCAGGAAATTTTTTAGATGATGTTATCGTTCCCTTACGGTCGCGGCTCAGTAACAACGACATCAACTGTGAGTTTTGGGAGTTGACAAATACTTCTCGCCGAAGCATAAGTGAGAAAGGCCGTTGGAACGCTGCAACGCTGCCGTCTGGACCCCTGATTGACTGTCTCCAACTTCGCTCGCAAACTATTTGATTTCGCCGTATTCCTGGTCCTGGCTCTCGCCGTATTGTGGGCTACAGCCGCGCTGCACCTGGATATGCGGGTTCACTGGCGGGGTCTGGTACTGCCGGTGGTATTCCTGATTGGGATCGCGGCAGTCTTGCTCAAGGTGCGGCCGTGGGTTTACGCTGTCGGCCTGTGCTTCGGACTCTTTGCGGTGGTGGTTGCATGGTGGCTGACTCTGGCGCCTTCGAATGACGGCAACTGGCAGGGGGATGTAGCGCAGACCGCGTGGGCAGAGGTGGATGGAGACAAGGTCACGCTCCATAACTTCAGGAACTTCGGCTACATTACCGAGAGCGACTACCAGCCCAATTGGGAAACCCGCACCGTGGACCTTTCCCAACTGCAGAATATCGATTTTTACATGGACTATTGGGGATCGCCGGCCATTGCGCACACCATTCTGAGCTTTGAGTTTGCGAACAGCCTGCCGGTCGCCATATCGATCGAGACCCGGAAGCAGGTCGGCCAGAGCTATTCGGCGGTTCTCGGTTTCTTCCGTCAATACACACTGACCTACATCATTGGAGACGAGCGGGACATTATACGCGTGCGGACGAACTATCGCAAAGAGAATCTGTATCTCTATCGCACACGCGCCATTCCGGCCGGCGCCCGCAAGATTTTCCTGGATTATCTGAAATCGGCGAACGCCCTCCGTGTCAATCCTCAGTGGTATAACGCCCTTACCAGCAACTGTACGACGGATATCCTGCCTCACCTGACGGTCGTCGGAAAGAGAGACACGATCCGGTGGAACTGGCGCGTTCTGTTGAACGGATACATGGACGAGATGGTTTATGAGGATGGAGTGCTGGCGGGCAACTTACCGTTCGATGAATTGAAGCGCCGATCCCTGATTGACGAGGCGGCGAACGCCGCCGGCGACTCCCCCGACTTTTCCCGCCTGATCCGCGCCGGCCGCCCCGGTTTTGAGTGAGTCTCGCTGCTCCGCAGCCCGCGGACCACAAAAAACGATGGTCTGCGCCACGGTTTGGCTGAAATGGCCAAGGTCCAGCGGCTGCTCCGCAGCGGGACAGACCACAAAAGACGATGGTCTGTCCTATGGATATCACGAAAAAATAATACACCGACGAGGGGCGGCATTGAATCTACAGGCCAAGGGACGTAGGAGAAAATCGATGAGACGTTACGCAAACATGCTGGGAAGATTGGCGCTGGTGACTGGAGTAGCTCTAGGCACGACAGGCTTACAGGCGCAGGAGAAGGACTCGGGAAACGGTGTTCAGGTGCACATGGTGGTCACGGTCGAACCACTTCAGGGCGCGGATAACACAGTAGCCCCCCTGAGCAAAGAAGACGTGAAGGTGCAGCAAGGAAAAGTCAGCCTTCCGGTGACACATTGGATCCCGAGCCGCGGCGAGCAGGCCGGGCTGCAGTTGTTTTTCCTGATCGATGACACCAGCGACACCAGCCTCGGGTTGCAACTCGACGATCTGCGCGCCTTCATCACCGCGCAGCCGGATACAACGTTAATCGGTGTCGGCTACATGCGGAACGCCACGGTCAACATCGTCCAGAACTTCACCGCTGATCACGGCGCGGCGGCTAAAGCGTTGCGACTGCCCCTCGGTGGCCTGGGCGCCTCCGACAGCCCCTACTTGTCGCTCATCAGCTTGCTGAAAGGTTGGCCTGAGAATAAGATGCGGCGAGAGGTCCTGATGGTGACGGACGGGATCGACCGGCTACGGGGCAACCCGTACGGAAGCGGCGCCATGCCGGCGCCGGCGGGACGCGGTTATGGCGGTATGGGCACCATGGGCGGCATGTCCAACATGCCCTACATAAGCCCCGACGTGGATACCGCGAGCACGGCGGCCCAACGCTATGGCGTCATGATTCACAGCATCTATACGGTGGGAGTCGGCCATGTGGGCCGCAACTATTTTGTCGCCACAAACGGCCAGAACGGTCTCGCCAAACTGGCGGACGAAACCGGCGGGGAAAGCTTTTATCTGGGAGTTCAGCAGGCGGTCAGCTTCAAGCCTTTCCTCGATCGTATGCAGAGGATTCTGGACAATCAATATTATTTGGTTTTCATGGCCAAGCCCAACAAGAAGCCAGGCCTGCAGCGTGTCAAGCTCAGCACCGAAGTGCCGAAACTCGAGATTGCGTCTGCCGACAACGTGTGGGTCCCGCTGCCAAAGTAGCCGGCAGGCAAGGCTAGCAGCCTGTGGCAGAAGTCTCTCCGGCGCGCGAGAGCAGGCCAAGGGCCTACTCGACAACGAAGACTCAACTGTTTGCAAGCCTTGTGGAGTAGGCCTTTGGCCTGCGTCGCCTGCCATGCGTCACTGCATATGAACAGCCGAGTTGCGCTTATTACCTTCGCCCTGTCCCTGCCACTGTTCGCGCGGCCGAGGACCGACGTGATCGTAATGACTAATGGCGACCGCCTGACCTGCGAAATCAGGAGCTTGTCGGGCGGACTGTTATCGGTACGGCTGGAATATGTCCCTGGCACGATCACCGTAGACTGGTCGAAAGTGGTGCGGGTGGAAAGCAGCCAATTGTTCGTGGTTGTGACCGAGAAGGGGACGACCTATACAGGAAAGTTGAGGACGGTGGAGAGCCCCGGTGAACAACCACGAAGAATTGACATCGTGAACGATGATCCCGGGCGCGACGCGGTGCTCGATCAATCCAAGGTAGTTGGGGCGGCCCAATTCGGAGACACCGCCTGGAGCCGATTTCAAGGAAACCTCAGCACCGGCCTCATCTACAGCAAAGCGAACGCGAGCACGCAATACAACTTATCGTCGGATTTGACCTACCGGCAAGAGCGTTCCACAGCGCAGGTTTTCTATAATTCCACGTTGTCCACCGCGGGAGGCTCAACGACGGCGACGCGCAACCAGCTGGACCTCCAGGCCAACCGCCTGCTGGGCTCGAACAACTGGTATTATGCGGGCACCGCCAGCTTTTTGCAGAGCTCCTCGCAAGGAATTAGTTCTCAAAGCACTTACGGCGGCGGCTTCGGCCGTTATCTCCGGAAGTCAAATACGGTGAGCATATCGCTGACCGGTGCCCTCGCCGGACTGCAGACCCGCTATAGTGACCGGCCCACGCAGAACAATCTGGTAGCGTTCATCGGCGGCGAAGTTGACATATTTCAGTTCAGGAAGGTCGAATTAACTGTTACGCCCACTCTTTACCCGTCCCTTAGCGACGGTGGGCGGGTGCGCTTCAACCTGAACGCTCAGTACAAGGTCCGAATCGCCTCGGGCTTGTGGTGGAACGTTACGTTTTACGGCAACTGGGATAACCGGCCGCCAGAGGGTCTCATCGGCAACGACTTCGGCACCAGCCTGGGACTCACTTACAGGCTCCATTGAACGGGGCCGGCTCAACGTGCAATCCACTCGAAACTTAATACATCCTACAGGGGCCGACCGCATCCTTCCGGCGAGGTGCCCGGTTCACGGCGCACGGTCGATCGAGGAAGCTATATGATCGGTGAGCGCGTCGGCCAGTATCGCATTCTCGACAAGATCGGTGAAGGCGGGATGGGCGTCGTCTGGAAAGCGCGCGACGAAAACCTCGAACGGTTCGTCGCGCTGAAGTTTCTCACCAATATAGACGCACAGAGCCGCGACCGGTTCAAGCAGGAAGCGCGCGCCGCTTCAGCCCTGAATCACCCGGGCATCGTCACGGTCCACGACATCCTGGAGCACAACGGACAGCCGTGCATCGTGATGGAGTACATCGACGGCCGCCCGCTCGACCAGGCCATACCCTTTGGCGGTATGCCGGCAAAAGAAGTCATCCGGATCGGCGCGCAGATCGCGGAGGCGCTGAGTGCCGCGCATCACGCCGGCATCATCCACCGCGATCTAAAACCTTCCAACGTGATCGTGATGCGGGACGGCCGCCCGAAGCTGCTCGACTTTGGACTGGCGAAACGACACTGCGCGTCTGTCCCGGATGATTCCACGCTGACGGTTTCCAACCCGCAGACCGCGAAGGGCATGATCCTGGGCACGGTCAACTATATGTCACCGGAGCAGGCGCAGGGCCAGACCGTCGACACGCGCAGCGACATTTTCTCCCTGGGCCTCCTGCTGTACGAGATGGCGACGGGGCGCAAGGCGTTCGCGGGCGAGACCATGATGGCCACGGTCACGTCGATTCTGCGTGACGATCCCAAGCCGATCAGCCAGGAGAACTTAGCCGTGCCGTCCGAACTGGAACGTGTGGTGGTGCAGTGTCTACGTAAAGATCCGGAGAGGCGTTTGCAAACAGCACTGGATATCAGGAATGCGTTGGAGGAAGTTCGTCATGAGATAGAGAGCGGATCGATGCGCGCGCCGGCCGTCGCCGTCCAACAGCCCAAATCACCAAAATGGCTGTGGTGGGCGCTAGCCGGTGTCCTTATAATCGCCTCCGCGGGCGTAGGGTTCCTCGCCCAGAGGCCCAAACGAGTCGATGCGACGGCTGCTCCGCTTACCGTGCGGACACTGGGGAATCTTCCCGGCCGGAAACAGATGCCGATCTTTTCGAACGATGGCAACGCGGTCGTCTTCGCGTGGGACGGGGGACACGAGGGTCAGAATTCCGAGATTTATATGATGCAACTGGAGGGGGGCAGTCCGTTACGGATAAAGAGTCACGACGCTAGTGAGTGGCCACAGTGTTTCAGCCCGGACGGACGTCGATTATATTTCAACCGGCAATCGGAGAACGGCTACTCGTCTTACTGGATGCCCGCTCTGGGGGGCGACGAAACCCTGGTGACGAACGGAATCATAACGGATATCTCCCCCGACGGACGATCGGCATTGGTGGTCCGCCAAAGCTCTGACGCCAAGGACCAGCAGGGAATCTTTGTCCTGGATTTTTCGACGGGCATGCAGCACAAACTGGGAGAGAACTTCGGCACGGCGAACCCAAAGTTCAGCGCTGACGGGAAGTGGGTCTTCGTTCCCAATGGCCCGGACCGCGACCACCTGAGCCTGCATCGAGTGCCGGTCGGGGGCGGAAAGCTGGAAAAAGTCCAATGGCCAGGCCTCGGAGAGGACGTTGAGCGGGTTGAGGCGGTGGAGTTCTCGCCCCGCCGCCACCGGATGCTGATCGCCGGGCGACAGAAGGCCACCAACGCGCTGATTTCGTTTATCGCCGACGCTGACGGCTCTAACGCCAAACGACTCCCTGGCAGCATCCGCCCCGGGTCGCTATCGCCCGACGGCCGGCAGATGGTTTTCGTCCGCAATGCCCTGGGGGTGCCCATCTATCGCGCTGCGGCATTTCCGGCCCGGGGCCGTCCAGTGACACCAGAGAAGGTCTTCGCAACTCCAGGCGAAGAATACGGGCCGCGAATCTCACCTGACGGCAGGCATGTCGTGGTTGCTTCCTACCGGTCGGGACATTGGGGGATCTGGCTCTGGAACGCCGCGATGACCGACGGCCGTCCGGTGTTCGCGAGGGAAGGCGGCACCGCGGGATCGCCGGCCTGGTCACCGGACGGCCGGTGGATCGCGTTCGATGCCCGAACCCGGTCAGCCGCCGGCGACATCTGGATCATGCCGGTGGACGGCGAGCCGAGAGTGCTGGTCGACCGCCCGATAGAGAATATTACGCCCTGCTTTGATCCCACGAGCCAATGGGTTTACTTCACGTCCACCCGCACGGGTTCACTACAAATCTTCAAGGTGCCCGTAGCAGGCGGCACGGCTTCGCAAGTTACGAAGGGCGGCGGATTCAGGTGCCACTTCTCGGAAGATGGGCGCTATATCTACTACCTGAAGTCGCGCGCCGGCGGGGAGATCTGGCGTCTCGAACTGGCGACGAACCTGGAAGAGCCGGTTGTGCCGGATATGAAGTCCAGTGACTGGCAGGTTCTTCGAGACGGCATCTACATGTTGGACTCAGGCACAAATTCTCAGTTTGGGACAGCTGCGCGCCTGGCCGACGCCAAGTTCTATCGCTTCGCAACCAGGAAGACTGAGGACTTGGGCTTTCGAACCCCGAGGCCGGCTGCTCCTATTGGGATCGATGTTTCACCGGACAGGAAATGGGTGTACTACAGTCAAGTGGATTCCTCCACGAGCGAACTCTATCTGGTGGAGAATCTGCCCTGAAGCGCGTGAACCGGGGGGCGGCGGGCGCTTCGTTTAGCCGGATCCAGGTGGCGGTCGTCGCCTACAGGCATTGTGCGCAAGTTCTTGGACGCGCTCCGTCCGTTCTCTGCGGCTCCGCGTCAAAAACACAGACTCAGCTTACTGCAATGACCGCTGAGGCGCGGAGACGCTGAGAAAGACGCGGATCGGTGAAGGTGAACGAGATAATGCCTCTGTTATGAACTCACTTTGCGGAAGATACTTTTTGAGTTGGAGCTGCCTCCACGGGGTAGTTTACAAAGGACTCAAAAGCGGTTGAACGTCTCCCGTGTATCTAGCTCAACTCCTCACGTACTTACGCCGGGACTCGAGCCGCAGACGCTCAGACCGCGTCGCGATCAGTTCGCCCGTACATATGCGGCCTGCGGACGGCCGGGCTTCCGAAATAGAGTGCAATGACCTGTTACGCCATGGTGTTTCGCCAGGCGCTGCTTCAATTCGGTGCGGGCGCGCATCAAGCGCGATTTGGCGGCCGGCACACTGATCCCCAAATGATCGGCAATATCCCGCATCGCCAGTTGACGCAGATACCGCATGACGAGAGCCTCACGCAGGAGACGCGGGACCCGGCGGATTTCCTGCAAGAGCACGTTCGAGACCTCGCTGTCGCCCACGGCCTCCTCGGGTAGAGCCCGCTGATCAATCACTTCCAGCCGGAACGTGCCATCGGTGTCGAATAACTCGTCGACCGAGATCAGGCGTGCGCCTTTTCGTTCGCGGAGCCGCATCAGGCACTGATTAGACACAATCCGACTGAGCCAACCGCCAAAGCTTCCCTGGTTTTGGAATTGCCAAAGATGCGTCCACGCCTGCGCGCATGCGTTCTGCACTTCGTCTTCGGCGTCGCCGCGATTCCGCAGAATCGAATACGCCTTGGACAGACAGAATTGGTAGTTTCGATCGATCAGCCGCTCGAACGCGGCTGTGTCGCCCTTCCTGGCTGCATCGACCAGGACTGCGTCGGGGACCGGTGACGGGGCGAGCTGAAGTTCAAGAGCTTTAGTCGTCTTTAGGCGGGGTTCGGAAACCGGCCAAGCGCTGATTGCAGGGGCTGCCATCGTATCTCCAAGAGCCTGGCTTTCTGCCCGGCTGATGCTCGATAAAAGCAATTGCTTAGCCGTTCTGGATAAGCAGCGCTAACTCACACGATTCAAAAGGGTAAGCTAGATCGACCAGGGCCATTAGCAGCCCGAATTGCCCCGCGAGAGGCACATCGCGATCCCTGGTTGTCCGGTTTGCGGCAATTACGTAGTGCCACGTTTCATTTTCATGAATATTGGCCAAAAATGTCCGGCCAAAGATCGACAGAAAGTGAAGAGGGCTGGAGTAATTGTTCGAGTCGGGTGGCCGCGATTCTTATCTCGAGGAAACGGGAGCGGCGGGGTCGGCAGGGACGCGCCCTTCTTCGAGGCCGGCAATTGCCATTGCCGCGCTTGCCGGTTCGTTCACAAGGCGCCGATTGCCGGCTTCCCGTTAGTGGACCGCAGGGCCTTCAGGATCGGCGTGTAAGCGAATCTGCCTGCGAGGACCGCAAGAGTCTCGCCGAGCGCGAGGTCTGCCTCCGAAATGCGGCGAATGAGCCCGGTAATCCGTTCCCCGTCCAGGGCAATCACGGCGTCCGCCAACTCTTTACGCAATTCCTCCGGGAGCGTTGCCAGCGCGTCCGGCCGCAGGACCGGCGTGGCCAGTACGGGCCGCTGCGGCGCGTCCTGGGCGCGAACGTAGCGCACGTCCAGGTGACGCGCCATGCAGTCGAAGATCTCCCCCAGCCGATAGGGCTTACTGAGGAAATCGTCCAGGCCGGACGCCAGCATCTCGTCGCGCTCACCGGCAAGCGCCGACGCGGTGACCGCTGCGATCTTCACTTCCCGCCCACCGTCCATTTCCCGGATTCGCCGCACCGTCTCAATGCCATCAATGCCGCGCAAGCCGCGGTCCATCCAGATGAATTGCGGCCGCCAGGTCTCAAATATCCTGATGCCCTCCTCACCGCTTTCGGCCAGGCGCACGCGGAAGCCGACCCCCTCCAGCAGTCGCCTGAGCAGCAGCCGATTTTCGAACTGGTCTTCGACGATCAATACTCGATATTCGGGCTGTCCCGGCTCGATTCCGACCACTCGCGCCCGATTATCCGTGGGCGCCGCAGCCTCCGTTTCCGCCTCCGGTTCCACCGGCAGCTCCACGTAAAATCGCGACCCAAAACCCGGCACGCTCTGCAGCCGGATGGTTCCCCCCATGAGCTCCACGTATGTCCGGACGATTGCGAGTCCCAGTCCGGTACCGTCCTGAGACCCCATTCTGCCCGCTCGCACAAAGGGCTCGAAGATGCGCTCATGATCCTTCGCGGCTATGCCGATGCCCGTATCCTCGACCTCGAACTTCAGGAGCACGCGGCCGGAGGAGTCCTCCGGCAAGCTGTCCAATCGCAGCTTTACAGCGCCTCGTTCGGTGTACTTCACTGCGTTACCGATCAGGTTGATCAGTATCTGGCGCAGCTTCGGGGCATCCGTCCGGACCAGGCGCGGGAAACCGGAAGACTGATCGACGAGGAGTTGCAGATTTTTCGCCTTGGCACGCATCTGCATCATTTCCGTCAGATCGCGCACCAGGCTTTGCACGTCGCACACCGCGTTTTCCACTACGGTGCGGCCGGCTTCGATCTTGGCCACGTCCAGCACGTCGTTGATTAAATGGAGCAGGTGTTCGCCACTTCGGTTGATGATGTCCAGGTCCTTGCCTTGCTCCTCGGGGGTGGCACCGCCTTCACGCAGGAGGGTCGAGAAGCCGAGGATGGCGTTGAGGGGCGTACGCAACTCATGACTCATATTGGCCAGGAACGCGCTCTTGGCACGATTGGCCGCCTCCGCGGCATCCTTGGCGATCTGGAGTTCGCGGGTTCGTACCAACAGTTCGCCGGTTCGTACCAACAGCTCGCTGGTTCGTTCCGCCACCTGCGCCTCAAGTCTGGCAGCCCCCAGCTGCAAACGCCTCACGTGAGATCGATAGGCTCCGAAGGTCAGACCCACAATACTCAGGCCGGCAATGCTCCGGAACCACCATGTCGCCCACCAGGGCGGCAGGACCGTGATGGCGAGGGTCACGCCCTTTTCGTCCCAGATCTGGTCGTTGTTGGATCCCTGGACCCGGAAAACGTATTTTCCGGCCGGAAGGCTCGTATAGGTTGCCAGGCGCCGCTTGCTGTCCACCTCGTTCCACTCCGATTCAAGCTCCTCCAGCCGGTATCGGTACCGGTTCTTCTCGGGGGCCACATAACTGAGGGCGGCGAACTCCAGCGTGAAAATGGTTTGTTTGTGAGTCAGCGTCAGACTATCGGTCGCCCAGATCGGTTGGCGAAGCGGCGATTGCGCGCCCACCTGCACCGGCCGATTGAACAAACTAAAGCCGGTCATCACGACATGCGGAACGTAAGGGTTGGTGGAGAGCCGATTGGGGTAGAAAGTTATCACGCCATTGGTTGAACCAAAAATCAATTCGCCACGCGAAGTCCTGGAACTGCCCGCACTTACGGAACTCGCCGGCAAGCCATCCGATTCCGAATAGTTGCGAAAAGTCTCTGTCTGCGGTTGAAATCGGCTAAGGCCATTCGGCGTGGCCAGCCACAGGTACCCCTGGTCATCTTCCTGGATCGCATTAATCTTGTTATCGGGCAGCCCGTTCTCTTTGGTGAAAGTCGTGAAATTCCCATGGCTTTGGTCCAGTTGATTGAGGCCGTTGTCCGTGCCGACCCACAGCGTCCCGTGCAGGTCCTCCCAGACTGCATTCACCTTGTTGTGACTGAGGCTGCGAGGATCCTCCGAGTTATGTCGGTAAACCAGGAACTTCTCCGTCCCTGGGTCGAAGCGATTCAAGCCGTCCAGCGTGCCAAGCCACAGGAAACCAGCCCTATCTTCAACGATGGAGATCACGTTGTTGTGAGACAAGCTATCGGGGTTATTTGGGTCATTCCGCCAGGAAGTGAAACGCCCGGTGATTGGGTCAAAGCGGTTTAGCCCCCCACTCTGGGTCCCGATCCAAAGCGTCCCTTGCCTGTCCTCAAACAGGCAAAGGACAAGGTCGCTACTCAAGCTGCCCTGGAGCTTCGGTTCGTGACGGTAAGCGAAGACCTGTCCGGTTTTCCGGTTGAAACGGTTGAGACCTCCGCCATAGCTGCCAAGCCAGAGCGTGCCCGACCGGTCTTCGCGGAGGCCGAAAACCGGGTAAGGGGGAAGACTGTAGGGATCTCTGGAATCGTGCTGGTAAAAGGTGAATTGTCCGGTTGTTCGATCCAGCCGGCTCAGCCTGCCTGCGCCGGCAATCCATAGGAACCCTTTGCTGTCCGCCAGCACGGACGAGATCGGGTTATCCGGCAGGCTCTGCGAACTCCGGGCCTCATGCTGATAGTTGACAAACGGGGGTGGCTTTATCAGGAAGCGGCATAACCCGGCTACCGTACCCGCCCATAACTCCCCTTCCGCATCTTCGAACAGGGTTGCGACCTGGTTGCCCGGCAGACTGTTCGGATTGCCGGGTTCCCGGGTGTATCGGATGAAGTTCTTGCGCTCGCGGTCGAGTTTGAGCAATCCGCTGTCCACCGTGCCCAGCCAGAGCGCCCCATCCCGGTCTTCATAAATGCTGGTCGCGAACGCAACGCTTTGGCTGCCTGGTTCCTCCGAGTGAAAGGAATAGTGCGTGAACTTGCCGGTCTTCACGTCTAAGGAGCTCAACCAGCTTCCGATAGTCGTCCACAATACCCCTGAGTGGTCTTCCCGGATGCAAGTCACGTAGTTGTGGCCAAGGCTTTGGGGGTCCGCCGGATCGGGCAGGAAGCTCGAAAAGCGGCCAGTCGACCGATCCAGCTTGTTCAGGCCCTGCGCAGTGCCGACCCAAAGATTGCCCAAGTGGTCTTCCAAGGTGGCAGTAATCTCATTGGTGCCCAGGCTACCGGCATCCTGGGGATCGTGCCGGTAATGGATGAAGGTTCCGGTCGCCGGGTCCAGGCGGTCAAGCCCGCCCTTGGTCCCAATCCACAGCTCGCCTCCGCGGTCCTGATAGAGACAGGTGACCCGGTTACTGCTTAAGCTCCGCGCATCTCCCGTGTAATGGCGGTAATGCGTAAAGGTATCGTGAACAGGGTCCAGCCGGTCGAGCCCTCCGGAGACAGTGCCGATCCAAAGGATGCCGGCCCGGTCTTTGAAAACAACGGAGACGCCGTCCTCGCTCAGGCTATTCGGGTTCCCAGGCTCGTGCCAGTAGCTTTTCAGACTGTATCCGTCGTAGCGATGCAAACCGTGGTTACCCAACCACATAAACCCATAGTTATCCTGCGCGATGGTTATGATTCCGCTCTGGAACGACTCCTCATCTGCCGAAACCCTCACGAAGCGGATGTCTTGTTTGTCGATAACCGGGAGTTTCACCACACCGAGGCGAAGCGAGGGAGAAGCATTAGCATCGTTGCCCGCACCGGCAGCTCGCGCCGCGCCACAGAACAGGATCAGCGCACAAAGCGCCGACAGCAGCATTCTTCCGGGTTTGACCGTGCAGGCCGCGGGAACTCGGGAGAGCCTTATCGAACCAACCTGCGGCGGATCTCCCGCCAGGCGAATCATCCCCATGGGCAAGAGGCCTCTAAACTCTGGCCGAACCGGGCGAAAGGAATAGTGCCGCGTTTCAGGCATGGCGACGACTTTCTCGATTCTGACTCTTGCGGGAAGAATGCCCGCTCTGAAATCCACAGGGCGATTTGTCGATGCCGAAAACAGAGTGAGGACTTAAGTAAAATCTGTAGACTACTTGAATTACGAACAAATCGTCCCATTTGCACGAGACGCCCGAGGCAAAGGCCTCATTGCCTCCGCGAGATTCGCGCGTTACGGACCGCACACGGATTGGCGTCGATGATTGAACGCATGTAAATGTCATGCATAAGCGGGACGAAAACCCTGGTTCTGAATTGTGTATTCTGAAGCTACATTACAAAACAGCTCGCTGTATGTCAAGATCACCATCCGCAACGGTGAGCGTCAACGGCGAAGCAGGTTGCGCCTTTTCAAATTCTCGACGGTTTTTTGTTTCTCTTACAAACCGGCCGGCAAAGCGATCGGTCGTTCTTTAGTCATACTCGATCGAATCTGAATTCTGGAGGGCCGCATGCCATTGAACGTGTTTAATCGGCCTAATCGGATCAATTGGTTTACGCCGCATCACGCGCTTGCCGGCATCCTTTGTATGCTGCTGCTGATTTCGGTCGGGGCCCGTGCCCAGGAAGTGACGGCGGCCTTCACCGGACAGGTGATCGACCCGTCGGGCGGCGCGATCGTGGGGGCCAAAGTTACGGCGACGGATGTGGAACGCGGCGCTGTATGGCCGACGGTGACGAATCGAGAAGGCGTCTACAACCTGCCGCGAGTACCCGTCGGCATTTACGACGTGAAGGTGGAACACCCTGGGTTTCAGACTGCGATCGAGAGTCATGTCAGTCTGGAGCTGAATCAGACTGCGCGGCTGGATTTCCGGCTACAGGTGGGCAGCATCGAGCAATCCACGGAGGTTACCAGCATTGCACCGATGCTGCAGACCCAGTCAACCCAACTCGGACAGGTGATCGACGCACGCACGAACACGGAGTTACCCTTGGCGACACGAAACTATGTTCAATTGACATTGCTCGCGCCGGGCAGCATCAACCCGAATCCGTCGACGTTCAAGAGCGGTCTGACGACCTCAGGCAGCGGGCGTCCGAATGTCAACGGTAACCGCGAACAAGGCAACAACTTCGTGCTGGACGGACAAAGCAACAACTTTTTTCAGAACAATACGGTGGGTTATGCGCCGAGCGTAGAGGCCATCCAGGAGTTCAACGAGATTACATTGAACGCTCCGGCCGAGTTTGGCAATTTCATGGGCGGCATCATCAGCGTCAACATTAAGTCCGGAGGGAATCAATTCCACGGAGGAGCATTCGAGTTTTTCCGCAACAATGTGCTCAATGCCAACGACTGGGCGAGTAACTGGAACGGCGCCCCACGCGCCGCCGTCCGGTGGAATAACTTCGGAGGAACACTCGGAGGCCCCATAAAGAAGAACAAACTCTTTTTCTTCGCCGATTACCAGGGCTCGCGCGATGATACGCCAACCACAATCAACACGTTTACAGTGTTCACCCTGGCGGAACGGCAGGGTGATTTCTCTCAGCTCCTGACGCAGTCCAAACCCATCCAGATCTACAACCCTTTCTCAGCGGACGCCGCCGGTATCCGCTCACCATTTACCAATAATGCGATTCCCGTATCATTAATCAGCCCCGCGGCCCGGAACATCCTGTCTTCGAAATACTATCTCCAACCAACCACGAACGGTTTGCTGAACAATTTACTGTATTCCTCGCGTACCTCCATTAACGGAGACCAGGGCGATATTAAAGTGGATTACAACCTTTCGGACAGCGACCATATTTTCTGGCGCTATTCCCAGAGTGCGTACAACAATCCGACATTCCGAAGTTTCGCCCTGCTCTACAACAGCCTTGCTTACTATCCGGCGAAGGTTGGCGTTGTGGACTGGACGCATACGATAAGTCCGTCGCTGGTAAATGACGTGCGAGCAGGCGTCAATTATGTCGGTCAATCGATCGGTTCGGCGGCGAATGCTGGTCTTACTGATTTTCCGCAGCAGGTGGGCATCCCGGGTGTGCCGTCCAGCTTCCTGCCGGCCATCACTTTCGGCAGCGGTAACGTCTCGGCTTTTGGCACGAACGCCGTCTTAAACCTCGGCGCCGACACGGTAATTCAAGCCGGAGACACGTTGATCTGGTCCAAAGGGCGTCACAATGTAAGATTCGGTTTCCAGGCTTATCGCTACCGGCAGAACGTCTTTTACTCGGGGAACAATGGCGAGGCCGGCAGTTTCTCGTTTACCGGCCAATATACGGCCGGACCGGTGGCGGGGACGAAAGCCGGCACTGTGAATCCCGCGACAGGCATCGCCAGCGGGATCGGCGAAGCAGATTTTCTGCTCGGACTCCCCGCGACAATTGCCGGCGGCGTCAATGGAGGCACCTGGGGACAGCGCAACAACCTGTTCGCGGCATTTGCCCAGGACGACTGGCGCATGACTCCGAATTTGACTCTGAACCTGGGCTTGCGTTGGGAGCTGGTTACGCCCTTGGACGAAGTCAGGAACCGGCAGGCGAATTTCAACCTGGTCACCGGGCAGGAATATGTTTCCGGGCAAAGCTGTCCTTACAACAATTGCAATGCCCTCTACAACCAGTACAACGGCATCACCAATTTTCAGCCGCGCCTGGGCATAGCCTGGACTCCGGGGGGTGGCAAGATGGTGATCCGGTCCGCGTACACCCTCTCGAGTTTTCTCGAAGGCACGGGCGTCAACCTGCGGTTGCCGTTGAATCCGCCCTTTGGCGTCGAGCATTTAGATCAATACACGACGGCACAATACAACATCCTTCCAGGCTCGACGCTCGATCAGGGATTTCTGCCCTTCATCAGCGATCCTGGCGACCAGTATCACAGCGTGACGCTGCGTGTCTGGGATCCGAATGTGCGCCCGGCCATCTCAAACCAATGGAATTTCACCATGCAGTACCAGGTGACTCCCAGTATGACTGTCTCGGCTGGTTATGTGGGCTCACGCGCCACGCATCTCATGGTCGCGATGCCTTACTTTCAAAAGGTATTGAACGCGGACGGTACGGTCTCGCCGACGCGGTATCTGGCGGGAAACCCGTCGCTGCTGGCGGATATCGGAGGCATCTCCGGCACAGCCTCGGTCGCCAGCCAGGGCTATGACGGTCTTCAGATCGCGGTGCAGAAGCGGTTCAGCGCCGGCTTGCAGTACTCGGTGGCTTACACTTACTCCAAATGCATGACGAATTCAGCTGGCTATTTTGGGCAGAGCGGTCAGGCCGACGGCCCATCTGCCTTCTATCAGAACATTTATAATGCAGCGGCCGACTGGGGACCATGCGAATATAACGCCACTCACAACTTTGTCGCGAACGCGCTGTACGATCTCCCCTTCGGCCGGGAGCGCAGCCTCGGCCGGAATCTGAACAAAGCTGCTGACGCCATCGTGGGTGGGTGGCAGGCGAGTGGTATCCTCAGTCTCCACTCAGGCTTCCCGGTCACGGTGACTGCGAACGATGCTTCCGGTACGCTGGCGGGCGCCGCTCGCGCGAACTGCTTGTCTCCGGCCACCGTGTACGGACAACAGAATGCGCCCCAAGGCGGTTACTTATGGTTCAACCCGTCGGCATATGCGCAGCCCGCAACGGGTACCTTCGGCAGTTGCGCCAACGGAACGTTACGCGGCCCCGGCCTGGCATCTCTCGATTTCAGCCTGCAAAAATCGTTCCGTATCGGTAGTACGCAGAGTATGGACCTGCGCGGAGAGTTTTTAAACCTGACCAACACCCCGATCCTGAACGGCCCCAATCGCGCAATCGGACCCACGCTGGGTCTGTTGCAAAGCTCGCAAGGCGCGAGAAATGTGCAGGTCGCGCTGAGGTACCGATTCTGAGGTGATCGGATGTATACTGACTCTTAAGCAAGGCCAAAATCGCCGTTCGCGATTCTCACGCTGGTGGGTTAATCGGCCCATTATGACACTGCAGACCACTGGTGGAAACATTACTGGTACGGAGAAGGATAGCAGCGGCTTACCGGCGTTCTAACTATCCCATGTCGGCAATCGGCAACCTTCGAAAACCTCTCCTCGCAGTCGTGGCAGTGCTGCTGTTGTGCTCTCCTTGCGCCGCGGCGCGAGATAGTAATGCCGGGTCGAGCTCGCCTGGAAATGGCGTCGTGATGCTTCCAGTAACTGACGGGCAGGACATTCAATTCACCTGGCTGTCTGTTACCGGGGAATCACTTCAGAGCCCGGTCCGGACCATCGCCCAGGATCGATATGGATTCCTCTGGTTTGGAACCAACGCCGGTTTGTACCGCTACGACGGGAACAGTTTCAGGCACTACAGACACGAGCGTGGCGACCCGAGCAGCCTCAGCGACGACACCGTCAATGTGGTTTACCGCGACCGCATCGGCATACTCTGGATCGGCACTGTCAGCGGACTCGACAGGCTCGACCCGGAGTCGGACACCTTCATGCATTACAGCCATGACCCCGCCAAGCAAACTACCTTGATCGACAATGAAGTTCGTTCCATCTATCAGGATAGGGACGGTACTTTGTGGGTGGGAACCCGTGGCGGTCTTGACCATCTGGACCCCGCGAGCGGGACTATCATCCACTACCTGCATAATCTTCAGGATGCCGACAGCCTGAGCTCTAATCTTGTAAATCACCTATTCGAAGACCGTTTGGGCAATTTGTGGGTCGGCACTTACGGGGGTGGTCTCAACAGACGGGACCGGACCACAGGCCGTTTTTCGCACTTCCGCGACCCGAGCCACCCGCGCAGCACGGGTAATGACAGTGATGAATCGCCAAGCCGCACCCGCGAGGACCACTCGGGTGTGTTGTGGGTGGGTACCGACTTGAGCACCCTGGATCCGAAGACCGGATCCCTCACGCACTACGCTTTTCGTTCGAAAAACCCCGGCGGCGAAATCATCTCGAATGTGAGAGCTATTCAGGAGGACCCCGACGGGGTTCTCTGGGTAGGTACGGCGGTTGGGTTGCTGGCACTCGATCGGGAGCGCAAACAGTTCGTGCGCTACGTCAGCAATCGCGCCGATCCGCACAGCCTGCATACCGATGCCATTTTGACGCTGTTCGATGACGCCGAAGGGAATACCTGGGTCGGCACGCAAAATGGCGTGAGCCGGTTCCGCCGCAAACCAGTCTTTGTCAACTATCAGGAAGGGGCCGGCGACAGACAAGGCCCGATGACCAGCATCATCCGGGCCGTTCAAGTGGACAGCCACGGGACGCTTTGGGTTGGCACCCGCCACGGCCTGGAACGGATCGATCGGAAAACCGGCCAATACACCCTGTACCGGCACGATCCCCACGACCCCCAAAGCCTCTCGGATAACTTCGTTTCGGTCATCCGGGAAGATCGCTCGGGCACGCTCTGGGTTGGCACGGGTGGCGGAGGACTGAACCGGTTCGATCGCACAACGGGACGTTTCTTCGGCTACCGCTACCGACCGGACAACCCCTCAGGCTTAAGTAACGACGGAATCACTTCTCTGCTGGAAGACCGCGACGGGATGCTCTGGGTGGCCACCGGCGGGGGCCTGGACGTCCGGGACCCCCGAACCGGGCGGTTCACGACATACCACCTCAACGCGAGCGACCCGCACAAACCCTCCGACGACAATGTCCAAACGGTTTTCGAGGACAGGGCCGGAAGCTTGTGGGTAGGAACCGCCGATGAAGGACTGCAGCGCTTTGACCGCGCATCGCAGAAGTTCACCTTCTATCGCCACAACCCCCAAGACCTTGCCAGTCTCAGCAATGACCATGTGCACGCTATCCGGGAGGACAGGCAGGGAACCCTATGGGTTGGGACGCAGGACGGCCTCAACCAAATGGACCGTAGCCGGGGAACCTTCACGACCTTCACAAGCAAGGACGGTCTGCCAAGCAACGCCATAGGCGGGATTCTGGAAGACGCCCGGGGAGATCTTTGGCTGGCCACGGATAACGGCCTCAGTCGATTTCGACCGATGACGAGGACCTTCGCTAACTATTCTGAATCGGATGGCCTGGCGGCCAACCTATTGAACCCGATCGGCGCCGAGGGCAGCACCCGCGCTCCGGACGGTGAAATGTATTTTGGATCCTTTAACGGCCTGACTGCCTTCCACCCCGATCGAATCTCCGCGAATCCCTACATCCCGCCGGTTGTCCTGACTGACCTTCTTCTTTTCAATGCGCCTGTGCGCCAAGGAGCGAAATCGCCGCTCCGCAAGCCGGTTTGGGCGACCGATTCTCTTACACTGACTGACAAACAGAGCATTTTCACGCTGGAGTTCGCAGCCTTGAGTTATACGGCTCCCGAGAAGAACCGGTACCGCTATCGACTGGTGGGCCTCGAATCAGATTGGAACGAAGTGGACAGCCGGCGGCGCTCCGCCACGTATACGAACCTGAAGGCTGGGGATTATGTCTTCCAGGTGCAGGGGTCTAATAATGATGGAGTTTGGAACCCGAAGATCGCAACTCTCGCAATCACGATCCTGCCGCCATGGTGGGCGACGTGGTGGTTCAGGAGCATTGTCGTCCTGGGCGTTGTGGGCCTGGTGTTCGAGGTCTACCGATCTCGCGTGCGGAGTTTGCATCTGGCGGCTGCCAGACTCGAAGAAGAGGTAGCGGAACGGACCGGCGAGCTATTGGAACGGACCCGCGAACTCCAGATCGCCAAGGATGCCGCGGAAGTGGCCAATCGCGCCAAAAGCGCTTTTCTGGCCAATATGAGTCATGAACTGCGGACGCCGCTCAACGCCATCCTGGGGTTCTCCACTCTGCTGCGCGAAGGTGGCGCCACCCCCGAGGAGCAACGCAAAGACCTGGACATCATCAACCGCAGCGGCGAACACCTGCTCGGGTTGATCAACGACGTGCTGGACGTGGCAAAGATAGAGGCCGGCCGGATCGTCGTGGAGAGCACGCCGTGCGACGTGCAGAGCCTGGTGCGCGACATTACGGAAATGATGCAGGTGCGCGCCAGAGCGAAAAACCTTCAACTGCTGGTCGAGCAGTCCCCTCGTTTTCCCCGCCTTGTCCGGACTGATGCTGCCAAACTCCGGCAGATACTGATCAACTTACTAGGCAACGCGGTGAAGTGCACCGAGCAGGGAACGGTCACCCTGCGTCTGGATGGCCTCAAGGCAGACACCTCCGATCACGTGCTGCTGCGGTTCCAGGTCGAAGATACCGGCATCGGCATAGCCTTGGAGGATCAGGCGCGCATCTTCGAGCCCTTCGTGCAAGCCGGCACGCCGCGGTCTCGGGACGGTACTGGACTGGGACTCGCTATCGTCCGGCAGTACGTGGAACTGATGGGGGGAACCATCCGCCTGGCGAGCAAACCCGGAAAGGGATCGCAGTTTTGCGTGGAACTGTCGGTGGAACGGGAGAAGGAATCAGAGGCGATGAAGCACCGGGAGAATTGCCCGCGAGTGGTCGGCATCGAACCCAACCAGCCCGAATTCCGCGTCCTAGTTGTCGAAGACCAGTTCGAAAACCGGCTGTTGCTGCGGCGACTGCTGGAGCGCGTCGGCTTCAGCGTGCGCGTGGCTGAAGACGGAGCGGAAGGCATCGAGATATTCCAGTCCTGGCGGCCTCACTTCATCTGGATGGACCGCGGTCTGCGAGGAATGGACGGGCTCGAGACTGTCCGGCGCATCAGGGAACTGGACGGTGGGCGGGAAGTGAAGATCGCAGCGGTCACCGCCTCGGTGCTCGCTGATCAGCGAGACGAGATGCTGGCCGCCGGCCTGGACGATTTTCTTGGCAAGCCCTATCGGCTGGAGGAGATGTTTGACTGCATGGCGCGTCACCTGGGCGTTTGTTACGTTCGCGCAAAAGACACATCACTGCCGGTCGCGCGGGGAACGGCGGAATTGCAGCCGGAAGCGTTGGCGGCAATCCCGGAAGAACTGCGTCAAGATTTGGCGAATGCCTTGACTATGCTGGACGGAGAGCGGATTACCGGGGTCATCCGCAGGATGTCGGAAGTAGATCCCGCGTTGGGCGGTGTACTTGCGCTCCTCGCGGGCAGGTTCGCTTACACTCCGATCCTGAAGGCCCTACAGTCCTGCAACGGCAAGGCGGGCGACAGGTGCCTAGAGAACCGATTGATGCCATCTTGGGAGGGTGGCAGGCGAGCGGTATCCTGAGTCTCCACACGGGCTTCCCGGTAACGGTGACTGTGAGCGATGCTTCCGGCACGCTGGCGGGCGCCGCTCGCGCCAACTGCCTCGTCCCGGCCACGGTGTACGGAGAACAGAATGCGCCCCAGGGTGGTTACTTATGGTTCAACCCGTCGGCTTATGCGCCGCCCGCAACGGGCACTTTCGGCAGTTGCGGCAACGGAACGTTACGCGGCCCGGGCCTCGCATCTCTCGATTTCAGCCTGCAAAAATCGTTCCGTATCGGTAGCACGCAGAGCATGGACCTGCGCGGAGAATTCTTAAACCTGACAAACACCCCGATCCTGAATGGCCCGAATCATGGAATCGGACCGACACTGGGTCTGCTGCAATCCTCGCAAGGCGCCAGGAGTGTTCAGATCGCACTGAGGTACCGATTCTGACGTGACGCGCATCGGTCGGCACGAATCCACTCGCCGCAGTCAGGGTTGTCACGCGAGCGGGAAGACATGCGCGGCGGGGTAGCAGCCTGTGGCAGAAGTCTCTCCAACGCGCGAGAGCAGGCGAAATCGCCCACTCCACAACGAAGGATCACATGGTAGAACTAACCTCTGGCCGGCTTCCCGTTGCAGGAGCGCAGGGCGTGCAGGATCGGCGTGTAGGCGAATCTGCCGGCCAGGACCGCGAGGACACCGCCGAGCGCGGGGTCTGCCTCCGAAATGCGGCGAATGAGCCCGGTAATCAGTTCCCCGTCCAGGGCGATCACGGCGTCCGCCAACTCTCTACGCAATTCCTCCGGGAGTGCCGCCAACGCCTCCGGCCGCAGGACCGCCGTGGCCGGTACGGGCGGCTGGGGCGCGTCCTGGGCGCGAACGTAGCGCACGTCCAGGTGACGCGCCATGCAGTCAAAGATGTCCGCCAGCCGATATGGCTTACTGAGGAAATCGTCCAGGCCGGAGGCCAGCATTTCGTCGCGCTCACCGGTTAGAGCCGACGCGGTGACCGCTGCGATCTTCACGTCTTTCCCGCCTTCCAGTTTCCGGATGCGCCGCACTGCCTCCATACCGTCCATGCCGCGCAACCCGCGATCCATCCAGATGAAGTCCGGCCGCCAGGACTCAAATATCTCGATGCCCTCCTCGCCGCTCTCAGCCACGCGCACGCGGAACCCGACCCCCTCCAGCAACCGCCGCAGCAGCAGTCGGTTTTCGAACTGGTCGTCAACGATCAGGATGCGGTATTCACAACTGGAGGGCGCGATGCCGATCACTCGAGTCTGGTGGTCCTCGGGCACCTTCGCCTCTGATTCCACTTCCACGGGCAGTTCCACGTGAAATCGCGAACCCATACCGGGTACGCTCTGCAGCCGGATGGTGCCGCCCATCAGGTCCACGTACTTCCGTACGATAGCGAGACCGAGTCCAGTACCGTCCTGGGACTCCGGCCTGCCCGCTCGCACGAAGGGCTCGAAGATGCGGTCCTGATCCTCCGGGGCCACGCCGATGCCCGTATCCTCGACGTCGAACTGCAGCGGCACGCGGCCGGAGGGATCCGCCGGCGAGACATCCAAACGCAGCATGATGACGCCTTGTTCGGTGTACTTCACGGCGTTGCCGATCAGGTTAATCAGAATCTGGCGCAGTTTGGAGGCATCGGTCCGGACAAGGCGCGGGAAACCCGGGGACTGCTCGAAGAGGAGTTGCAGATTTTTCGCCATGGCACGCATCTGCATCATTTCCATCACGTCGCGCACCAGGCTTTGCACATCGCAGACGGCGTTTTCCACGACCGTGCGTCCGGCTTCGATTTTAGCCACGTCCAGTGCGCCATTGATCAACCCGAGCAGGTGCTCGCCGCTGCGGTTGATGATGTCCAGGTCTTTGCGTTGCTCGTCGGGGGTAGCTTCGCCTTCGCGCAGGAGGGTGGAGAAACCGAGGATAGCGTTGAGCGGCGTGCGCAGTTCGTGGCTCATGCTCGCGAGGAAAGCGCTTTTGGCACGGTTGGCGGCTTGAGCCTGGTCGCGGGCCTCGACCAATTCGGCGGTACGCTGCAGGACCAGCGCCTGGAGGTGCACCTCCCGCTTCAGGCGAGAATGATAGACTTCGAAGGCCAGGCCCGCGAGGCTCAGTCCGACAAAACTCCGGAACCACCATGTCGCCCACCAGGGCGGCAAGATGATGATAGGAAGCGCCACGCCTTTCTCGTTCCACACGTCGCCATTGTTGGAGGCCTGGACACGGAACAGGTATTTGCCCGACGGAAGACTGGTATAGGTTGCCAGCCGCCGCCGGCCATCCACCTGGTTCCAGTCGGTTTCGAGTCCCTCGAGCCGATAGCGGTAGCGATTCTTGTCGGGGGCCATGTAGCTCAAGGCGGCGAATTCCAGAGTAAAGATGCTCTGCCGGTGATTCAGGGTGAGCGAATCCTGTGCCCAGATGGGTTGCCGGAGCGGCGAGTTCCCGCCCGGATGCACCGGGATATTGAACAGAAGGAGGTCCGTCAACACGACCGGCGGGACATACGGATTCGCGGAGATCCGAGCGGGGTAGAAGGAAGTCAGGCCGTTCCTGGAGCCAAACGACATTTCACCATCCGGAGCGCGGCAACTGCCCTCAGTGCCAATCGGGTTCAATAAATTGCCCGGCAGGCCATCCGATTCGGAATAGTTGCGGAAAGTCCTGGTCAGGGGACGAAACTGCGAGAGGCCGTAGTGGGTGGCCAACCAGAGAGACCCCTGACGGTCTTCCAGAATTGCCTGGACGGCATTGTCCGGCAGACCGTCCCTGCGGGTGAAACTCGCGAAGGTTCCGCGGTTACGGTCCATTTGGTCGAGGCCGTCCTGGGTGGCAACCCACAGGGTTCCGGAACGGTCTTCCCAAATGGCATTCACTTTGTCGTGGCTGAGGCTGGCGGGGTCCTGGGGATTGTGACGCCACGTCGTGAACCGCTGGGACGCACGGTCAAAACGATTAAGTCCGCCGTTGGTTCCGACCCACAGGACGCCGGCCCGGTCCTCGAACAGCGTTTTGACGAAGTCGTCGGAGAGGCTGTGCGGGTCGCGCGAGTCGTGATGATAAGTTTTGAAACGCCCGGTTTGGCGGTCGAAGCGGTCCAAGCCCGCGACAGTGGCCACCCAGAGCACCCCATCGCGGGTTTCCAAAAGGGAAATGATGCCATCGCTACTCAAACCGGCAGGGTTCTCCGGATTGTAGTGGTAGGCGAAGAAACGTCCGGTTGTGCGGTCGAACCGGTCGAGTCCTCCGCCACCCGTGCCAACCCAGAGTACGCCGGAGCGATCTTCCCGGATGACCGTGATGTAGTTATTCGAGAGGCTGCGTGAGTCGTGGGGAACGTGCTGGTATTGGGTGGATCGGCCTGTTTTCCGGTCGAAGCGCTGGAGCCCGCGGCGGGTGCCGACCCAAAGGGCACCCTGGCTGTCCACCTGCACGGCGCGGATGGAGTTGTCCGCCAGGCTTTGGGTATTGCCGGCCTCATGCTGAAGGTTGAGAAAGGACGGTTTGCGGTTGAACCGGCTCACACCGCTTTGCGTGCCCACCCACATATTCCCCTCGATGTCCTCGAACAGGGCCAGGACGTCGTCGTTATGCAGGCTGTGCGGATTAGCCGGATTCTTCATGTAGCGCACGAACTGCCTGCGCTCGTGGTCAAGCGCGAGCAACCCGCTCACCGTACCGAGCCAGAGCACGCCGTCCCGGTCCTCCTGAATGGCTCTCACTTGCGTGAAGATATCGCGGTTGGGTTCCTTCGACGGAAAAACGTAGCGAGTGAACGATCCGGTCTTCGGATCCAGCGTGCTCAAGGCGAAACCCAGCCATATGGCACCTGAGTGATCCGCGCGGATGCGAGTCAGCGACTCATCGCTGATATCACCCGGGCTGCTGGGGTCGTTCGGAACGTGGAAGAAGTGCGAAAAGCGACTGCTGTTCCGGTCCAGCCGGTCGAGGCCGCCGCCGATCGTGCCGACCCACAGAACGCCCGAACGGTCCTCGAATATTTGAGCCACGACATCGCTGCTCAGGCTGCCGGGATCCTGAGGATCGTGCACGTAGTGGACGAAGGTCCCGCTGGACGGGTCCAGGCGATTCAGGCCGCCGCCGTAGGTGCCGACCCACAGAGCACCGCCGGCATCCTGATAGATGCTTTGAACTGCATTGTCGCTCAAGCTGCCGCGATTGGCTGGGTCATGGCGGTAATGTCTGAAGGTGTCCGACACCGGGTCGAACCGGTCGAGTCCTCCGAAGCCAGTACCGACCCAGAGAATGCCGGCGCGGTCGAGGTAAACCACGCTGACGGTGTCATCGCTAAGGCTGTTCGGGTTGCCACGCTCGCGCCGGTAGGGCTTGAGATTGTACCCGTCGTAGCGGTACAAACCATCGTCGGTGCCAAACCACAGAAATCCATAGCGATCCTGGGCGATGCTCATAACCCTGCTCTGAAACGATTCCCCGGCAACGGACAGCCGGGTGAATTGGATGTCGTGCCCATCGGTTACCGGCAGCGTCACCCGGGAGTCGGAAGAGTACGCGGCGGGGCGGTAGAGGAGCGCCGCCACAAGGATCCCGACGGAAAGCGATTGGCCAGCGGTCATCTACTTCCCTCCGCCGGCTTCTTTTGAGCCCTCGCTTGCGTGGGAGGTGGGCTCGGGCAGGTCGCTGCGCAACCCGGTCCCTCCCAAGATGGCGGCGGATGCGGGGGGCCCGACGGCTGGCGGCAAAACACGCAACGCCACGAGGGACAATACTGCAAGCGTAGAAAAGGCGCGACTCACATCTTACCTGCTGCCCTTAGTAACACATAACACACTGGCTGTACAACGGGTGCAGCCGATCTTCTACCGGGAGAGCCTCCGGAGACAGATGGCGATCTGATCGCAGGCGTCGTAATTTTGGAGCGGCTGCTGGTTCGGAATCATACGGAGCCCGAGTGTGGTGTGGTGGTAGGAGGCTTCGCGTCGCACTGCAGCAGGGCCTTCAGGATTGGAGTGTAGGCGAATTTGCCGGCCAGAATCGCAAGGACACCGCCCAGCGCTGGGTCTAACTCCGAGATACCCCGAATGAGCCCGGCAATGCGCATTACGTCCAGGGCAATCAGGGCGTCGGCCAACTCCTTACGGACTTCTTCCGGAAGCGCCGCCAAAGCCTCGGGCCGCAGGACCGGCGTCGCCGGTGCGGCCGGCCGCGGCGCATCCTTGGCGCGAATGTAGCGCACGCCCAGGTGACGCGCCATGCAATCGAAGATCTCCGCGAGCCGGTACGGCTTGCTAAGGAAATCGTTCAGGCCGGACGCCAGCATCTCGTCCCGCTCGCCGGCCAGCGTCGACGCGGTGACTGCTGCGATCTTCACTTCCCGGCCGCCGTCCAGTTTCCGGATGCGCCGCACGGCTTCCATACCGTCGATGCCGGGCAAGCCGCGATCCATCCAGATGAAGTGCGGCCGCCAGGACTTGAATATCTCGATGCCCGCCTCGCCGTTTTCCGCCACCTGCACGCGGAAGCCGGCGCCCTCCAGCAACCGCCGCAGCAACAGCCGGTTTTCGAACTGGTCTTCGACGATCAGGACGCGGAATTCGGGTTGGCCGGGAGCAATGCCGACCACTCGTGCCCGGTTGTCCCCCGGCGCCTTCGCCTCTGATTCCACCTCCACCGGCAGTGCCAGGTGAAATCGCGACCCCTTACCCGGCATGCTCTCCAGCCGGATGGTTCCCCCCATCAGTTCCAGGTACTTCCGGACAATCGCGAGTCCCAGTCCGGTACCGTCGTGCGACGCCAGGCTGCCCGCTCGCACGAAGGGCTCGAAGATGCGCGCATGATCCTCCGCGGCGATACCGATTCCCGTGTCCTCGATCTCGAACCGTAGGATCACGCGGTCGGAGGCGTCCGCCTTGGAGCCATCGAGCCGCAGTATAATCGAGCCTCGTTCGGTGTACTTGACGGCGTTGCCAACCAGGTTGATCAGGATCTGTCGCAGCTTGGAGGCATCGGTCAGGACCAGGCTGGGAAAGCCAGCGGACTGCTCGACTAGAAGTTGCAGGCTTTTTTCCCGGGCGCGGAGTTGCATCATTTCGATAACGCCGTGCACCAGTCTTTGCAGATCGCACGGCGCATTTTCCACTACGATGCGGCCGGCCTCGATCTTGGCCACATCCAGCACGTCGTTGATCAACTCGAGCAGGTGCTCTCCGCTATGGTTGATGATGTCCAGGTCTTTGGCCTGCTCCGCGGAAACGCCACCACCGTCCCGCAAGAGGTGGGAGAAGCCGAGGATGGCGTTGAGCGGCGTACGCAGCTCATGACTCATGCTGGCCAGGAAAGCGCTCTTGGTGCGGTTGGCGGCCTGAGCCTGGTCGCGCGCTTCCACCAGTTCGGCGGTACGCTGCCCAACCAGCGTCTCGAGTTGCACTTCCCGCTTCTCCAGCGCCTTCACCCGCCACCAGTGGGCGCCCAGTATCAAGGCCATCGCCGTTAAGAGCAACGCGCCGTTGCTCCAGGGGGTCATCCACCACGGGGGCGCAATCACGATTCCGAGAGAAGTACCTTTCTCACTCCACGTCCGCCCGTCCGGAGACGCCTGCACACGAAACGAGTAATTTCCCGGCTGCAGATCGGTATACCGGGCGTAGCGGTGCCGGCTGTCCACCTCGGTCCATTGCGACTCGAGGCCTTCCAGTTTGAAACGGTATCGCGTGCGGGCCGGGTCTTGGTAGCTCAAAGCGGCAAACTCGAAAGAGAATCCGTTCTCCCGATGCGACAATTGGAGCTTGTCCATCTGCAGGATCGGCCGGGGCAGCAGGGAACCCGGGCGAACCGGAACGGTCCTGCCATGAATTTGGAACTCGGTGAGAACGAGAGGCGGGGCCGCCGGCGGGTTAACGCCAATCTCGCGGGGATCGAAGACGTTGAAACCGTGGACACCACCGAAGTACATCCGGCCGGAGCCGTCCTCGAAGCAGGCCTTGCGGTTGAACTGTTCGCCCTGTAAGCCGTCGCTCTCGTGATAATTGCGGAAGCTGTTTTCCCGGGGATTGAAGTTTGAAAGCCCATAGTTGGTGCTGAGCCAGAGGTTACCTGCGTGGTCGCTGAGAATGCACTGAACGACGTTGTCCGGTAGTCCATCCCAGGTGGTGTAGTTGGTATACTTTCCGGTTTTCGGATCGAGCCGCACCAGACCCGCTTCGGTAGCCAGCCACAGGATGCCCTGGGAATCCTCGTGAAAGAAATTCACCTGGGTACGCATACCGGTGTCGGCCGACGATGACAAAGCGACGCTGCGAAAACGGCCTGCCGGGTCCATGCTGGTCACGCCACTAAACGAATCAAACCACAAGTTCAAGTTGTGATCTTCAAAAATGGAGAGGCCGCCGCTTGCTCCCATTGAAGTTGAGATGCCGGTCCTCCGGTCGAGTAAGGCCTTCGATTGCGAGAGGCCGTACCAGAATCTGCCGGAACGATCTTCGAGGAAGTAGTAGACCGGCGCCAATGCCTGCGGAGCGATCATTTTGCGCGAGAAATGGTCAAAGGTTCCGCTCTTCCGGTTAAGCCGGTTAATTCCCACGGCGGTGCCGGACCACAACGCTCCGGACCGGTCTTCGTAGATCGAGTACACCAGGTCGTTATCCAGACTTCGCGGGTCCCGTGGATCGTGCCGGTAGTGAACGAATTTACCCGACCCGGGATCAAAACGGTTCAGGCCGCCGCTATACGTCCCGATCCATATGCTTCCGGTGCGATCCCCAATAATCGCTCGCACGTTGTTGTCGCTCAGGCTGTCGGGATTGCCCGGGTCGTGACGGCGCGCGCCAAATGTGGCGCTGCGGGGCAAAACCCGGTTGACGCCTCCCGGTTTCACCCCAACCCATAAGTTGCCTTCACGGTCACCTGTAATCGACCAGACCTCGTTCGCGCTGAGACTGTAACGGTCGGCCGGGTCATTCCGGAGTATCCCCATCGTTCCGTGATGGGGGTCGAAAACCTTGAGTCCCTCCATGGTTCCCAACCAAACAGTTCCGCTGGGGTCGGTGTACATGGTCTGGTTCATGACGGGCCCGGGAGTGGCGCGGTTCGCCACGCTCCCATGGCGGATAAACGACCGGGTTATGGGGTCAAACAAGAGAGGCTGCGCGCCGTCGGCCGTCGTCATCCAGAGCTTTCCAGACTTGTCTGAAGTGATGGCACTGATGGCGCGACCGAGAGTCCCTTGAACTGGAGGATCGGGAAGGTAGCGGATGACGGCGCCGGTTGCAGGATCAAACCGAACCAGGCCATGAGGGGTTCCGAGCCAGAGGATTCCGGCCGAATCGGCATACATCGCGCTGATATTGTTCCAATCCTGAGCCAGATTCTTGCCGATCGAATAGCACCTGAATGATTTCGTCTTCGGGTCGAAGCGTGAGAGAGGGCAACCAGCGCTACATCCCACCCAAATGAAACCGCGCGAGTCCTCGAAGATTCCCCGGTTCCCCAGGTGGGACTGCGAAGCTCTGGACGGGAGCGTGTAATGGGCGAACGTCTCGGTGTCAGGGTCGAATCTGCTCAAAGCGGCACTGCTTGATCTGCCGCACCAGATTCCGCCCCGGCTGTCTTCAAACAGTTCCTGCACGAAATCATCTCCAAGGGAGTTGGAGTTTTTCGGATCGCGCCGGTACTGAGTGATCCGGTAGCCGTCGTAGCGGTTCAGGCCACCCTGGGTGCCAAACCACATAAAGCCATGGCGATCCTGCAGGATGGAAAAGACCGAATCGTTGGATAGCCCGTCGGCGGTGGTCAGGTGCTCGAATCGGAGCGTCGACTGCAAGCTGCCGGGGACCTCGAGAGCCTCGCTCAGATCGCTGCGCGGTTCCAGCGCCTGCCCGGCGACCAGCGGAAACACACCGAGCGCCAGCAGCGGTAGTGCCGCGAGCGAGGATAAGGCTCGATTCACATCTTACCTGCCACAGTTGGCCGCATATATAATTGATTCCGCTTCATCGTTCGATCCGCCGTCGCCACCGGGTGTAGCAGCCCGTGGCAAAAACCGCGTGCCATAGCGGACGACTGGGACGACAGACTTTCAGCGGTTCGAGATGCTGATCCGAGGGAATGCGTCGCAGTTAGTTTGCCAATCGCCCATCGCCAACAACTCTGAGGGACAATGAAGGGTTGAGACATGGTGGCGGCGGTTTCGATAGGTTCCCCGACTTTTGTGCAGCGGTTGCTTTATCGATGCCACATAATAAGTCTGGGTTCCCGTTGCTCATCTCGTCACCTATTGTCGGCCGTCTGGCCGGGTTTGTCCGGCTGAAGGGGCCACTATCGGATGACCCAAAGGCCGGGGCTCTGCATGCTCTCCTGCTGGGCATCCTGGCTTGGATCGGCGTCCATGTCCTCATCATCCTGCCCTTCATCGGCACCAGGAAACCTCTCAATCTGGCTATTTCGGCTGCGCTGGCGCTGACGGCGATCATCTCGCTCTATCTTCTCAGGCGCGGCTCGCTGCGAAAAGCCGCGATGGTTTATATCGTGGGCTGGTGGCTGTTCTGCAGTATGGTCATTGTGCTCTCCGGTGGGATCCGAAGCCCGGCCCTGTTATTTTATACGGCGTTGCCGATTTCAGCAGCGTGGCTGTTTGGCTATCGTGGAACCCTGCTGACCGCGGGAGCCTGCATATCCAGTGTGGTCGCCCTCGCTCTAATGGAAACGGCGGGCTTGGGACCTTACTGGTACTTCCCCGGAGTCCCGTTCGGAATCCTGGCAGTAGTGATCCTGGCCATCCTGATTGCGGCGCTGCCGGTGGCACACATCCTGCGGATGCTCGAAGCTACCCTGGCTCAGTCCAAGCTGGATCAGGAAGCTCTCCGCAGGGAACGCGACGTGATGAGCCGGGTAATGGAAACCAGTCCTGCCGGTATCGTGGCTTTCGACCGCGACGGCAAGATCACCTTCGCGAACGCGCGTGGCGCTTCCGTTCTGGGCGCGACACCTGACGAGACTCGCCGGCGTTTCAACAACTCGGATGAATGGAAGGTCACCACCTGCGACGGGCAGCCGTTGCCTGACGATCAGAGGCCCTTCGTTCAGGTCAGGTCCCGTCGCGAGGCCCTTTATGGAATGAAATTCGCGATTCAGCCGGGCGACAAACGGATTCTGGTGTCAGTTAATGTGGCTCCGCTGGTGGATGCCACCGGTGAGTTCGACGGGATGGTTGCCTCGGTCGAGGATGTCACGGAATCGAGGCGCGTCGAAGAGGAACTCCTCCGGCACCAGGACCAACTCCGGGAAATGGTGGATCAACGCACCTCCGAACTGGTGGCAGCGCTCGATCAGGCGAGGGCAGCCGATCGCGCCAGAATGCTTTTCCTGGCGAACATGAGTCATGAACTCCGTACGCCCTTGAATGCCATTCTCGGGTTTTCCGATCTCCTGCGCAGAGAAGCGGGTTTATCGGCCAAACAGGCCGAGGCGCTGGACATCATCAGCCGCAACGGTTCCGAACTGCTCGCCTGGATTGAAGATATCCTAGATATTGCCAAGCTCGAGACCGGGCACGGGCAACTCGAGATCACCACTGTGGATCTGATCGAACTGGTATCGGACGTGATGAAGATTACGCGTGCCTCCGCCGAGGAGAAGGGACTGAATCTCTTGTCGGAATGGTCCGGCGTGCCCGTGCACCTGATCCGCACAGACACGCTGAAGTTGCGCCAGATTCTGGTCAACCTGGTCAGTAATGCCATCAAGTACACCGACGCCGGTTCGGTCGTGCTGCACACCAGCGCTGCGCGGTTGGACGACGCCGGGAAGCTCGGCTTGAAATTTGAGGTGCAGGATACCGGCATCGGGATTGCGCCGGACGATCATGAGCGGATCTTTGAACCGTTTGTGCAGCTTAGCCAACCGAGTTCGCGGAAACGATCGGGTCTGGGTCTGGCGATCTGCCGCCGGTTTGCAAGGATGATGGGAGGCGCCATCCAGGTGGAGAGCGCGCCTGGAACGGGTTCCACATTCCGCGTAGAGCTAGCCGTAGAGGCAGCCAGCGAGGGCGCTGCCACGAGTGTATTTGAGAGACACGAGATACCCGTGGGACTGGCGCCCGATCAGCCGCAATTCCGCGTCCTGCTGATTGAGAGCGACAGCGCAAGTTGCCGGCTGCGGAAGCGCTTGCTGGAGACTGTTGGATTCCAAACTCGAGCCGCCGAAGACAGTGAGACTGGAATCGCCGCTTTTGCCGAGTGGCGCCCGCATCTCATCTGGCTGGACATCCAGTTGCCAGGCGGCGACGGATGGAAGGCGGCCACGCTGATCCGCGCGTTGCCAGGCGGACAGGAGGTGAAGATTGCGGCACTCACCGGCGCCCGGTTCGACCGGCAGCACGACGTTGTTCAGGGTGCGGGAATAGACGATTTTGTGTCGAAGCCCCTATCGCCAAAGACTGCTTTCGCGTGCATGGAAAGGCTTCTGGGCGTGCGGTATCTCAACCTGAACCCGTCCGCGAGACCGGTCACGGAGCTTAAACCCTATCTTCTGGCAGCTGTCGCCGGGCTTCCCGAGGATTTGAAGTCGCAGTTATTAGAGGCAGTACTTCTGCTGGATCAGGAGCGCATCATCCAGGTAATCGGTTCGGTCTCGGCAGTGAACCCGGCGCTGGGCTCCGAGCTGACACGGCATGCACAGGCCCTGGAGTTCACTCCGATCATGCGTGCCCTCCGATCGGAGCAACCAGCGTGACGAGCCCGGATAAGATCCTGATTGTCGACGATAGCGAGGAATCGCTGAAGCTTTTGTCGGGAATCCTGATTGCTGAAGGGTTTGATGTCCGGCCTGCGGACAGCGGGGAACTAGCTCTTGCGGCGGTCAGCGTGAGTCCGCCGGACCTGATTCTGCTGGACATGAGGATGCCGGGCATGAACGGTCTGGAAGTCTTCCGGAGACTCAAGTCCCGTCCGGAGAGCCGGGATATACCGGTCATCTTTTTGAGCGCATCGCACGATTTTGAGGACCGGCTGGAGAGTCTGGAGTCCGGTGCGGTCGATTTCCTCAACAAGCCCTTTCGCCGCGAAGAGTTGTTGGCGCGCCTGAAGACCCACCTCGAACTCGCGCGGCTCCGAAAGGAACTGGAACGCCGGGTGGCGGAACGGACCGAAGAATTACAGAATGCCAACGACCAGTTGGAGATTGAATTGGAGACGAGGAGGCGCGTCGAGGAAATACTGCGGGAAAGCGAGCATCGTTTTCGTTCCCTGGCGGACACCACCCCAGCCGGAATCTGCGTATTCGGCCATGAAGGGGAGCTCACCTATGCGAGCCAGTGGTTCCTCACGTTCGTCGGGAGCACCATGGATCAACTCGCGTCCGACGGCTGGTTCCGGTACGTTCATCCCGAAGACTCGACTATTCTGCGCGAGGAGATTGCCGCTGCTATTCAGGAAAAACGTTCCAACCAGGTCGAACACCGTCTTCTGAGACACGACGGGGAGTATCGATGGGTGGCTGCTACCGCGAATCCGCGTCTCGTCGATGGCAGGTTTGTCGGCCACACCGTGATACTGGTCGACATCACGGAGCTGAAGCGCAGCCAGGAGGAGGCTGTGGCGAACCAGAAACTGGAGAGTCTGGGGGTGTTGTCCGCCGGGATTGCGCACGACTTCAACAACTTGCTGAGCACTATTCTGGCCCATTCAGACCTGGCCCTGGACGAAATTCCCGAAGAATCGCCGGCGCGAGAATGTGTCCAGTATCGCGGCGGTCGCGCTTCGCGCTTCGGAGATTGTCAAGCTGCTGATGTCTTATGCCGGCCAGACGGACTCCGGCGCGTGCGAACCGATCGATCTATCCACGCTGATCGAGGAGATGGTTCAGCTGGTGAAGGTGTCTATCCCGCGGACGACCTCGTTGCGCCTGAGCTTGTCCAAAGATGTGCCGCCTATCTGGGCCAACAGCGGGCAGATCCGCCAGGTGGTTCTGAACCTGATCATGAACGCATCCGAGGCGCTGGAAACGAAGCCCGGGACCGTGACTCTGTCGACTTCACGCGTGGGAGTGAATCACCAATCTTCCGAACCGGGACATCACGGTCTGAATGAAGGCGATTACGTTCTACTGGAGGTTTCTGACACCGGTTGCGGCATGACCGAGGACACCAGGGCCAAGATCTTCGATCCCTTCTATTCCACCAAGTTCCTGGGCCGGGGACTGGGCCTTGCTTCCGTGCAGGGCATCCTCCGCGGAGCCGGCGGTACCATCACGGTGGTGAGCACTCCCGGCCAGGGGTCAACATTCAAGGTCTGGTTGCCCTGTTCGGATCACTTACTTGAGAGCTACAGCGGGGCGCCGCTGGTCCAGTCCAGGCTAGGCGGCACTGTCCTGTTGGTGGAAGACGAGGACGGGCTGCGGCGGGCGGTGGCAATGGCGCTGAAGCGGGAGGGCTTTTCTGTCCTGGAAGCTCACGACGGCATGGCTGCGGTCCAACTCTTCGCCCGGCACTCCAGCGAGATCGGAATCGTGGTCCTAGACCTGACATTGCCGGGCTTGTCCGGCGGCGAGGTGAGCGAGGAGATTGGCCGGTTGAGGCCGGATGTTCCGGTGCTTTTCTGTAGCGCGAACGATTTCAACGGGGTAGATCAGCCGGGCGGGCTAAATCACCAGCGCTTTCTGCAAAAGCCCTACCGGCTCCGGGACCTGATCGCCATCCTCCGCGAGATGATGGCGTCGTCCGACGGGTTGCAGTCACCGGTCGACGCGGATTGAGCTAAGTACACCATTTCATAAGTGCGGCCTCGTATTCTCGCTGTGGAACGTCCCTAGCTACTTTCTGGCGCAAAATTCGTTGGTCTGCATGGCGGCGCATGGCGCAAATGTCATCGGGTGTTTGGTTGAAAAGGAAAAAAATCTCGCCGGGTTCTTCGACGAGAGTTCAAGCAAATCAGAATGGAAAAGCCGAGGAGAGTTACTCTGCGGAGTGCCGTCGTCTGTCGATGGCCCGGCCGATGTTGATGAGATTATCCGCGATCATGCCAAGTCCGGTCCACCGCGTCATTCCGCTAACGCCTTTATACCGGCAACGATTAAGCCCGTGTCGCCGCTTAAGCACGCTGATGCGTCCTTCGCATCCGGTTCGCCATTTTTGACCTTTTTTAAACCAACGCTTCTTCTGCTCACGTTTTAGTTCAACGCTTTTCGTGGAACGGCTTGGAACCGAAATACGTTTCACTCCGACTTGCCGCGCCTGGACATAAAACAAAACAGAATGCAATACAAATGTTCGAAATAATTGGGCCAGCTTGGCGACCCTCTGCGGCTCGGCGTCTCTGCGGTGGAGTTCCGGCTTCCCGCGTCAGGTAAGCGAATTTTCGGAGGCAAGTCGCCCGGTAATGCGGTGGCCCGTAGATTACCGCAGAGACGCCGAGCCGCGGAGGGAAACGCAGAGGAGGTCTTTGTCCAGCGTAAAGTGGACCGAAAACGTAAGAATCTGGACGCTCGTGCAGCAGACCGGCAGGATGCCCTATGCGAACAAAAGAAATTGGCTTCACACTTTTGCGCCAGAAAGTAGACTAGTACCAACTTGCAGAAATTGGCGCACAGTACCGCTTGCTTAACGCGCGCGGCTCAGGAATGACTTCCGAGCCGGCGCGACCCCAAAGCTTCGCAATTTTTAAAAATAAAAAGAGTCGGGGCTCGTGAATCAGAATCTCCATTGCCGGCCACCGCGAGAATGCCGGCAAATACGATGCGGCTCCGCCGTCTGTGAGGTCCGCGTTTTTCGGCGCGTTTGAACCTCCTGCCGAACGGCGAGTGCCATGACATCGTTCCACTCGTGCCCGCGGTGGCCGCAAGAAAGTAAATGTGCGGGGCACCGTTGCAGAGGAGGTCTTTACGTTAATAGGAAGTAATTCAATCAGGCTCGCAGCCATTATCGGCGCGACCGTCAGTTCCGTGGCTGCCCAGGGTACGTTCACAGGGTTGGGCATGAACGACACCTACGTGACCGGCATCTCCGGAGATGGCAGCGTGGTCGTGGGCACCCTGTCGTCCTTTGGCCCGGCGTTTCGCTGGACAGCGGCGGGAGGCGTGGTGCTCATCGGAAGCGTAGGCGCCGGGCCAGCGATTTCGCGGGATGGCAGCACTATCGTATCGGACGCCGTGGATGCCGGGGGCCTGACTACAGCGGCCATCTGGATGAACGGGACAAATTGGAAGACGCTCGGCGGAGTCCCCAATGGGAAGCCGAGCGGTACTAGCATGAGTACCGTCCATCGCCTTTGCGGTGAGCGACGACGGGACCGTGGTCATAGGCAACAGCGGCTGGAAGCCCCCGCTGGACGCGTTTATCTTTACCGATGACACGAAGATGATCAAGCTCTCGGATTATCTTGCCGCCAAGGGCGTGGTCATACCGCAGGGATGGAGTCTGATCACGGCTACCGCCATCACCCCGGATGGAAAAACCTTCGCCGGAACCGCGCTCAACCTGGCTCGTGTCGCCCAAGGATACGTAGCGACCATTTTTTGAACGATGCCGATCCGCTTGCGAAAAAATGAGCGGGCGCCCAGAGGGCACCCCGCCGGATGACACCCGGCTCGCAGGCTAACAGCCCGCCTCACAGGGAGTTAGCTACTTGTACTTGGATTCCAGCTTCTTTCTTTGACGTTCCATCTGTAGTTTGTCTTCCTCCGAAGGCGGCAGTTTGGCAAACGTCTTGGCAAGTTCTTTGGTGAGCTGGTCGTAGGCCTTGACCCGATCAGAAAGGTCCTGCTCGAAAAACGTCCTCCACACCAGTAGGTTCGTCTTAGTGTCGATCAGGTCGACGATCAGCGTGCCCGTCTTATAATTGGTAACAATATACTCGTTGTAAGAGTAGCCCCACACCCCGGTCCAGTAAGGCGGATAGCCGCCCCAACCCATCCATAGCGGATCTGCGTCCAGATTCACGCTCACGCTTTGCTTATCTTTCACCCCCACCCAATAGCGGATGGCCAGGTCGTGGTGCTGGTCAATCGGGACTTCCGTGAGACTGCGCGGATCCAGGCCTCCCGCGATGAAGTTCTTGATACGTTCGCGGGTCTCCGGGTCATTCAGGAGACCGCTTTTCTCGATCTCGAGCCCGTGCACGAAGCTGTAAGTCTGGTAGCGGGTGAAATCGGTAGCCGGATCGAAATCCGTGAAAACGTCGGCAAAGAGCGAACAGGTCAGGGAGAGAATCGCCGCAGTCCAGCGCACTACGGAACGGACAGTCAGTTGATAGTCAGTCGTCATTAGCGGATTCCTTGGATTTGGAATTGCGGCGGCCACCGCTCGCGCCGGTGGCCCGCCGAAAGCACGGTAACCGCGGAGGCGGTAAAACGCTTGCGTATCAGGAGATCACAATGGCGTTGCCGGCCGATTTCCGGCGTTTGTGCGGTATGATTCCGATTCGCGGGCGAAGGCTCTTTTTTTTTAGGCGAACCGGTCGTATCCGTCCGGCCGCCGTTCAACCGGCGGTTTGACCGACGGGCCCTCCGCGCGGAAAGACGCTTCTAAGCAAGTCCGTCAGCTCACTGAGCCGATATGGTTTCCGGATGAATAGCCAGGGTTGCTGCTCGCGAAGGGCTTCCAGTGCACTGTCCTTACTGTAAGCGGTGGTGATTACGACTTTCACATCGGGCCGCATCTGTCGCAATTCCTGCAACACCTCGCCGCCGGTCATTCCTGGAAGGGTGAGATCTAAAAGGACCACCTCGATGGCCTGCTGATTGGCCCGGAACAGTTCGACCGCGGTACGTCCGTCGCTGGCATCGATGACGGAAAATTTCTGTTTGCAAAGCATCTTCGTAACGGCCAGCCGGAGTTCTTCCTCGTCTTCGACTACCAGGACGGTTCGGCCGATTCCGGCTTCACCGGCTGAGTCAGGCTGTGAGGTGTCGCGAGTATCCTGCGGCAGCTCACCCGCACAGGGCAACAGGACCTCGAAGCGGGAGCCTTCACCCGGGGCGCTCACGACGTTGATGATGCCGCCGTGGGCGAGGACAATCCCTTGCACAGCAGACAGCCCCAAGCCCCGTCCCGCGAATTTGGTGGTGAAAAACGGATCGAAAATATTGGCCTGGATTGCTTCCGTCATACCGCAGCCGGTATCGCTCACTACCAACCGGAGGTGCTCGTCCCGCAGAAAGCTGGGTGAAGCGTCGGCAAGCGGGCCCGGTTCCGGACGGACACGCTCCACAGCGACAAAGATGACGCCTTCACGCTCTTCGAGAGCCTCTGAAGCGTTGGTGATGAGATTCATGGCCAACTGCCGCATTTGTGCGGCATTTGCCCGAATGGCGGGAAGGTTCCTGGGGAGATCGACCGTCAACTGGGCCCGTTTTGAAATCGAGACCTTCAAGAGCTGAAGCATCTCGCCGACCAGGCCGGAAAGGTCGAGCGGCTCGACCTCCTGATTCTCCTGTCCCGCATAGGCCATCATCTGGCGCACGATGCCGGCGGCGCGATCCGCCACTTTCGTGATCGCTTCAACTCCTTCACGCGCAGGTGAGCGCACCGGAAGATCCGCCAGGACAAGTTCCGAGGTCGCCAGAATACTGCCCAGCAGATTGTTGAAGTCGTGAGCGATGCCCCCGGCCAGCACGCCAAGGCTTTCCAGTTTCTGTCTGGCCAGCGTCTCCTGCTGAGCGCGCTTGATGTCGGTGATATCCGTACAAGTTCCGACATAGCCGGCGAACGAACCACCGGCTTCGATGCGCGGGACACCCGTGGCCAGCACCCATCGATACTCTCCATCCGCCCGGCGCTTACGGCACTCCGTCTGGAAAGTGCGACGGGCATCGAACGCCGAAGAGTAGCTGGCGAAGCAGCGGTCCCGGTCATCCGGATGGATGCTGGAGGCCCAACCGTAGCCGACTGCCTCCTCCATGGTAGTGCCCGTGAAACTCAGCCATCCCTGGTTAAAAAAGGTGCAGAGCTTGTCGGGACCCGCAACCCAGATCATCACCGGGCTGGTGTCGGCCATATTTCGAAAACGCTTTTCGCTTTCCTGCAGCGCCGCTTCGGCTTGCCGGCGCTCCGTAATGTCTTCCACCAGGACGATAGAGCATCTTGGCTGTCCGACACCGACGTGCACCAGGGATTCGTGCAAGCTTACCCAGGTAATCCCTTCGTCCTTACGGACGAACCGCACCTCTATCGAGTAAGTCGGGGCCTCGTCGTCCAGGAGCCGGCGCCGGTTCGCGAGCACCGCTGCGCGATCATCCGGGTGCATTTTGTCCACCAGATTTTTGCCCAAGATCTCCTCTCGGGCGAAGCCGAGCACGTCGCAATACCGGTCGTTCACCATGGTCGCCACCCCTTCGAGCGTGACCTCGGCCGCACCCATGGCCGCCTGGTGAAAAATCGCGCGGAAACGTTCGTCGCTGGCTCGCAGCGCGGCTTCCGACCTCTTACGCTGGCGCAGGTAGACCGCTTGACAGACGGTCACAGCGAACGCAATGCCGAGTAAGCCGATACCCCAAGCTATCCACCGGGCATGTTCCGCAGCCTCCATCAAATCGTAGGTAGTCCAACTGTCGTCCAGGCCGTAGTAGGAGTACTTCGCCATGGTAGCGGCCAGGGTGCCATTGCGAAACAGATTGGTGATTTCGCCGCGGAGCTTGTCGGCCGCTCCCGCGGCTTCAAAGGTGGAACCGATCCCAAGCTGAAGCGTCATCGCGGGAAGAGTCTCGACGCGAAGGGCTATTGAGGCGCATTCGGCCGGTTTTGCCCGCAATGCGGCCAGCGCCACGCGATCCTCCAAAAAGCCCGCGGCGACTCTGCCGCTACAGACTTCCTTCATGACGTCTGAGATGTCCGCGAACTCAAGCAATTGAGCAGCTGGAAATTGTTCCTGGAGCAGACGAACGTGGACCGGCATCTTGTGGAGCGCGATGCGGCCGGCGAACTTGCTGTCCGGAGTTGGCGAGGCGGCGGGCAGCACGAGGGTGTGGTTGCTGCGTAACCATGGCTTGGTGATGTGGAGAACCTTCCGCCGGTAGGGCAGGTCGGCCATGATCGGCCAGAGGTCCACCAGCCCGAGCCGGAACGCCTCGTCGGAGCTGGTTCCGGTTTCGACCCACTGCAGCGACACGCCGGCACGCTTCGCCGCTGCGTTGACCGTCTCCACCGCGACCCCGGCGAAGCCGTGGTCCGTGCGAATCTGGACCGGCGGAACGACTTCAAAGCCGATCCGCAGAGTGCGCTGTGGAATAGGCGGCGTCCGGACCATGAAATACCAAAACGCCACAATGGCAGCTAAACCGGACGAAGCAAGGATCCAGGATACTCGCTTCAACCTCCTTGCATTCAATGGCAAACTCTAAACTCCTGACAAAGACGCAGCATGTTCAACGAGTATAACCGCATTGCGCCACACCTTCACTTCCTCGGGATATTGACCGTTCACTCCGGTCGCTCCCAAAATCATCCACCACCTCGAATGAACACAGATTAACACCGATAAAGACCTTCGTTTACAGCGTGTTTTAACCGGAGTCTGCGAAGCACGTCGTTTATGCCGGAAATAATTTGAGTCGCTCTTTGGCTCACCAGCATTAACCTGACGGGCAACAACTGGGATTGGTTCCTGATACAGGACTCCATCACCCATGACAAAACTTTTCTGCCCCCGAAAGGCATTACTCATGAACTGTCTCCGACTTTTGATCTTTACCGCTTTGATCGGTCTCGTGTTGTTGTCCGGCATGGGCGTCGCGAATGCCCAACTGGTCGGCGTGAGCCCCCAGACTCTGTCATTTGCTTATCAGGTGGGCGGCTCGAATCCAGCGTCCCAGGTTCTGTATCTTTCAGGTAGCTCGCCTACGCAATTTACCGTGACTATCTCCGGCGCGCCCTGGCTCACGGTATCGCCGACCACTGGCATCACACCGAGTACGCTGGTCGCCAGTATAGCCGTTACCCCGTCCCTCACCCCGGGGACGTATGATGGCTCGATCATCATCGGGCCAGTGGCGTCAACCGGGGCGCAGAAAACGGTCGTAGCTGTCTCCCTGGTGGTGTCGCCCAGCCCGGGGAATCTGCAAGTTTACCCCAGTAGTCTCAGCTTTGATTACGGTCAAGGCGGACCGGCTCCCGCAACGTCGACATTTGCGATAACCAGTTCCGGCAACTCGATAGCCTTTAGTCTTTCGAGTTCCGTTCCCTGGCTAACCGCTACTCCCAGCAGCACGGTTACCCCGGCTACAGCTTATGTCAGTGTCTCGCCGAATAATGGCTTGCTGCCCGGCGTTTACTCCGGCTATATTACGGTCACTCCGAGTTATGCCGCGGGCTCCCAGCAGCAGGTTTTTGTGACGTTACGCGTCTACACTCCGGGCAATCTGACGGCCAGTCCCAATTTCCTGTCATTCAGCTTTCAGCCCGGAGGCTATCCGCCGCAAAACCAGGCCGTGAACATCACGAATTCGGTGGGCGGGTCGGTCCCCTATACGATCTCCACCACAACTACCAGCGGCGGAGCCTGGCTATCGGCTAGCCCGGCAACGGGGACCACTCCATCTTCGCTCTTCGTGTCCGCGGTTCCTGGCGGGCTGCCATCCGGAACCTACTCCGGCACCATAACGATCAGCCCCACTACATCCGGTGTATCGGCTACCCAGATCCCGGTGACGCTGACCGTGTACAATTCCGGTCAATTGTTGGTCAGTCCGAGCAGTCTGACTTTCAATTATCAATCCGGCACGTCCCAACCTTCCCAGTACCTCTCCGTGCAAAGCACCGGCAGCGCCATCAACTTCAATGTCGGGGTGCAAGGTCCGAGTTGGGTCACTGCCTCGGCCGGCGTTCCCGTCACTCCTACCGGCGTAAGCGTAAGTGTGAATCCTCCAGCCACGACTCTTCCCGGAACGTACGTGGCCAGTGTGACGCTTACTCCCATAAGCGGCGGAGGTAGCGCGGTCTCTATCCCCGTCACAGTCAATATCACGTCTCCCAACTACCTTACGGTTGCACGGAGCACCGTCTCGATCGATTATTCGACCGGGGGCGCGAATCCGGCGCCGGAATTTGTTTCCGTCACCAGTTCGGGAGTCCCCTTGCAGTTTGAGGCCGTTGCCTCCACCCTCGGCTTTGGCTCGTGGCTATCGGTTAGCCAGTCCAGCCAGTATACTCCGGCGAACGTTACCATCAATGTCGTTCCCGGTACCCTGGCCCCGGGCACCTACTCGGGTACGGTGAACATTAATTCGGCCCTCGCCAGCAATGGCCAGCAGACCATTGCGGTGACTCTGACGATTACCAACTCGGTGACTTTCGTGGCGAGCCCGTTCGGGCTGGTATTTTCGTACCAGGTAAATGGAGTGGCGCCTACGCCGCAAGCTTTTGCGGTGAGCAGCGGTAGTACGGCCACTCCGATCACTCCCAGTGCGACCACAGTGACCGGCGGCAACTGGTTATTGGTAACGGGAACTGGAACGACTCCCGCGGCCGTCGCTGTTGCGGTCAACACGACCGGCATGGGCGTCGGCACGTATAACGGCACGATCCAGGTCAAGTCCAACGATGGGTCGGTCCCGACAATTGAGGTGCCGGTGATCCTGAACGTATCCGCGGCGCCGGTGTTCCTGCCTTCCGCAGGCGAGGTGTCGTTCCAGTACGAGACGAACGGTGCGGCGCCCGCGCCGCAGACCGTAACAATCAACTCGAGCAGTACCGATGCGACGGTCTTCTTTCCATCATGGGTGACGGCAGATGGCGGTACGTGGTTGACCGTCTCTCCCGCCGTGGCAGCAACGCCCGGGGCCATGACCATATCCATCAATCCCGCGGGACTCGCACCCGGGTGGTATTACGCTCTTATCAGCGTGAACGACCCGGCCGGCAATACACCACTATCCTACGTGCCGGTATCCCTTCAGGTCAGTAACGGCCCATTGCTGAGTGTAGCGACTCAGACTCTCTCGTTGAACTCTATAACCGGAGGCAATGCTTCACAGACCATTAGCGTGGGGAGTGTCGGTCCGCCGGCTCAGTATAGCGTGACGACGTCGGGCGGGGCATGGCTGAGTGCCACGCCGACGCAGGCCTTTACGGGCACTAATATCAATGTGGTCGCATCCGCGGCCAACCTTGCCCCTGGCTATTACCTGGGCGTGGTGACGGTGCAGATACCAGGAGTGCCGGGCACTCAGCAATCAGTCCCGGTAATTTTCACGGTCGGCTTCTAACGATCCGTGGAAGTCCGGAGAATCGAACGGGGCTGGATGGTAACTCATCCGGCCCCGTTTCGTTTATGGTTATGCAGTTTTGGAACGACGCCCGCTCCCTGAGGAGCTGTGAAAAAATCGGCCGCTTGCGGCCGCGGCAGGCGAAAGCGCCTGCCCCACCATTGGCAACACAGGACTTGCAGTGGTGGCGCAGGCGCTTTCGCCTACGGCCTTTGATTTTTTCTCACCTTCTGACGGTCGCGGCTCAGTATTATAGGCTCAGTATTATCAGGCTCAGTTAGGATAAATTGTTACCTCGCCGGGATCACTTGCCATGAGAACAATCACAAACATAGCGCTTCTGACGGTCATCTGGAGCTCTCCTGCCTTCGCCGCCGATGACCTGAAGGCATTTCCTCCGGCTGAGCAAGGCATGGTTCGCCATGTCATTCGCCTTCAGCAACAGGCAGACGAATCCGCTTTCAAGGTTGAGTTGATTATCGGCAAGACAGTGAAGACCGACGCGCAAAACCATTACTTCTTCGGCGGGACCCTCGTGACTGAAAGCATTCCGGGGTGGGGTTACAATCGGTACATCCTTCGCAAACTCGGCCCCATGGCTGGGACCCTGATGGCCGTCGATCCGAATGCCCCGCAGGTGGAACGCTTTATCAGCGTCGGCGGCGAGATGCTCCTGCGCTACAACAGCCGGCTACCGCTCGTCGTATACGTACCGGACGGCGTCGAGGTCCGCTATCGCATCTGGCGTGCCGGGCCGGCCCTGGTGTCCTCGCCGGAGCAGCCGCATTAGGTGCTAAGGGCGAATTCAAAAAAAAAGCCACGGATGAACACTGATTGGAAGCAAACGTCCTATCAGTGTTCATCCGTGGCCGTACTGAGTCAACTTCTACGGTGCGGAAAGGCTCTCGAATTTCGCCTTATCGTTCCCGTAGTCAACCGCTGCGCGCAGCATGGCCTCCATATCGACGGCCATCGCATAGTTGGCTTTCACGTAATCTGTGAACGCCGGCATGTGGACCTTGCTCTGGTTGTCGGAGAGATGCTTGATGGTGGCCGTGAGGTTGTCGGCCATATCCTGCAGCATGGGCTCGATCCGCTTAATTGTCGATTGCTGCCAGGGCGAGCCGGTTGACTCGGCATTCTTGAGCTTGGCGACCAACTCTCCCGCGTTATTGATATGCGCCTTGATCGTATCGAGCTTCGCCGCATAACTCTGCCAGCTCAACTTCGAGCGCGTGAACGATTCCATCTGGCTGGAGTCGTTTTTCAACTGGACGGCCACCGATTTGGTGTCCGAAAGTAGCTTGGTGATGTCAGCAGAATCCGGAGCCTCCGCTTTCAGTGCTGTCGGTATCATGAGACATCCGACCGCGAGAAGCGTCAAGGTCACCGAATCCAACGTTCTGTAGTTCTTCATGTTGTTCTCCTTTTTTGGGGGATTGAGGTTTTCGGCTTCCCCTGCACCTGACTGCTTTTGGAGTTCGCCCGGGAAGCTTGCGTCCGTGATGATGACGCCCGAGCGCCGGGGACTTAAAATCTTCGTTCGATCCCTGGCCCGATGATGAAAATGCAGATGTTTCACGTTTTCGGTCGAACCGCGGCAAAAAGAGGACAAAAAAAAGCATCGGACAATTGTTTTCTGCATCCTCGCCGTTGAGAACAGATGTGAAGGTTTCCCGGGAACCTCGACTGGTTCTCGAGATCGGCGAACCAGGTCGAACCCCCGGCGGCCTGAAGACGTTCCTCGCCGAGCACTGTTAAGGAGTGAACGTGAGCCGGATATGGACAACAGTGACCGTCATTATCGCTGTAGGGTTGACCTTGGCGCTCTTTTGGGCGCCGTTACCGGGCATGTGGTGGCATGTTGTCAGGGGAATTTACTACCTGCCCATTCTTCTGGTGAGCTTGAAGCATGGCCCGATCGCGGGACTGTCCGCCGGCGTGGCTGCTTCGTTATTGTACGCATTCGCGGCTGATTCGCGAGGGATGACTGATATGGCTTGGATAAGTCTTTTAATACCGGATTTCGCAATCGTGGGGCTACTTGGAGGCAGATTTTTGAAGGCATGGCCGCGTTTCAGGCAAATGTCCTTTGCCAGCGGGGAGGACACCTGGCGCCGTCTTGGCCGGCCCTCCCAGATGGAGGGCAACTTCGACCTGAATTCCCTTGCCAGCATTCAAAGTGCGGCTGGACTCATGTCCGAAGACGATACCCCCCCTGAGCAGCGCCAGGAGTTAGCCGGCATTATCAACACGGAGTGCGAACACCTTTCCGCCAACATCAGGCGCCTGCTGCAACGCGGTCCCGCGACAGCCCAGTCACAATTCTGCGAAACCGACTTCGGGGCAGTGACCGACGGCGCCATTCGGGAAGTTGAATTTATCCTGGGTGGCCACGGCATCCTCGTCCGCAAGGAGCTCACGCCTGATCTGCCTCCAGTCGAGTGCGATCCGGATCAAATCCGAAACCTCCTGATCTCCCTGACACTCAATACAGTCCAAACCCTGCCAGCGGGAAGCGCAGTCGTCCTCAACACCCGTCGTGGAGAAGAAGGCGTAGTAATGGACATCAGGCATGCAAGTCAAGGATCGTTCGTGAGCCGGGTGCTCAATCGATTGTTCGGCCGGCGCCATGAAGCCACCGGAGTCGCCCTCGCCGCTGCTTACGATATCGTCCGCCAGCACAATGGTAAAATTAAGGCTCATCTAAACGTCGGGAAAGGATTAGAATTCTCGGTGTGGCTACCGCTGCACCGGAAGGATCCCCATGATAGCTGGCCGAGTGCTGGTGGTGGAGGACGATGACAGCCTGCGGCGCGTCACGCAGATGCACCTGGACAAGTTCGGGTTCGCTACTGCCACGACGTCGGACGCGGAACAGGCGTTGCATACGCTCGAGCAGTCGCCCTTCGATGTCGTCATCACCGATCTCCACCTGCCGGGGATGTCCGGCCTGGATCTGCTGAAGCGGATCAAGGTTGACCATCCGGAGACAAGTGTCATCGTCGTAACTGCGTTCGGCACTGTTTCCAGCGCAGTCGAAGCCATGAAGTTGGGGGCTTACGACTACATCACCAAGCCTCTCCACCACTATGAGTTGAACGAATTGGTGCGGCGCGCCATCGATCACCATCAATTGACCCAGGAAGTGGGACTCCTCCGGAGTTGCCTGGATCAGAAGTACGGATTTGAGAATATCATCGGCTCCTCCGCCCGATTCGCGCACACCATCAGTCTGGCCGGCCGGGCCGCGGATAGCGATGCCACCGTACTGATCACCGGGGAAACCGGTACAGGCAAGGAACTGCTGGCCAAGGCGATTCACTTCCGGAGCCGGCGTAAGAGCCGCCCGCTGGTGACCATCAACTGCGGTGCGATTCCCCGGGAACTGCTTGAATCCGAACTGTTTGGCCACGTGAAGGGGTCTTTCACGGGCGCTCTGACTCACAAGAAAGGGCGGGTCGAAGCAGCGGATGGCGGCACGGTCTTTCTCGACGAAATCGGAGAGATGCCGCTGGAACTGCAGGTTCGGATCCTGCGCCTGATTCAGGAACGCGAGATCGACAAGATCGGGGCGACCGCGCCGACCAAGGTCAACGTCCGGATCATCGCGGCTACTCATCGCAACCTCGAAGCCATGGTGGAAGATGCGTCTTTTCGGGAAGACCTGTATTACCGGCTGGCCGTGGTGCCCATCGAGATCCCACCTTTGCGGGAGCGGCCTTCCGACATTCTCGAGATGGTGCAGTACTTCTTCGATAAGGGCAAACAGAAGCACGAACGGCCAAACCTCAGATTGCCGCCGGATTTGCTGCCCTCCTTTACTGCCTACCGCTGGCCCGGCAACGTGCGGCAGGTGGAGAATATGATCGAGCGTCTCATCGTGCTTTGTGACGGAAACGAAGTCACGATGAAGGACCTTCCGGAGCCCTTGCGAGGCGCCGCAGTTTCCGACGACCTGCTGCGGATCGAACTTCCGCAGCAGGGCCTGGATCTCGAAGCTCTGGAAAGGGAGTTGATTACCAAAGCCCTCCAGAAGTTCGAGGGAAACCAGACCCGTGCGGCGGCCTACCTGAATCTGAGCCGAAAAACTTTCTTGCATCGTCTGGGAAAAATCAACATCCTCACCCGCGAGGCCATGTCGGCCGCTACCGTCGGAGACGCAGCGGACGAGTCTACTTAGCAGATCGGTAACTCCACGCATCCGGGGTTGCAGTTCGCTTCGCGATTCGCTGTGCGGACAAAAGGAGATCCCGAGTGTCACAGTGCAGGGACGAATCTAATCTAACGTCTGCAAAGGCAGCCGAAGCGCCTGTTTGGAGTGCATTTCTATGTGACAACGATGGCCGCATTACCCGCGATTTCGGTGGGGCCATCTCCGCCCGTTCGCTGCTAGACCTGATGGAGTCCAGCGACCTGATGAGTTTTCTGGAAAGCGTCCGCGTTCTCGGCGCGACTTCAGGATGGCAATTGACGATTCATGACGGAGGAACTGTTAAGACCCTGGTGTTGCACGGCTCGTTCACACCCTGCGGCATCCTGGTTTTCGCAACTCTGACTCCATGCCCGGCGTGTGCGGAGCCGGATCCACATGCCGTCGCAAAGCCGTCCGTGGAGGGGAGCGGATTCAATTGCCCCAGGGATGCAGCGACCCAATGCCCGGTGCTCGCGCATCAGGAGGAAGAAGCGATACGACGACTGTCGGCCGTGGTTCACGACCTCAAGAATCCGATCAGCAGCATCATCAGCTCTTGCGAGTACCTGGAAGAATACTCTCAGGAAAACCTGGAGCCGGAGCAAATGGAATTAATCCAGGCAATCGAGTCATCGGCCAGAACCCTGCTTCAACTTGTCCACGAGCATCGTCCAAATCCGCAGTCCGGCCTCGTGTAGCCGAAAATGCCCCTGGTACCAACTTGCAGAAATTGGCGTAAAATAACGCTTGCTTTACGCGCGCGGCTCAGCAATGACTTCCGAGCCGGGACCGTTAGGGAGTGGTGGCGCGAACTTTCGCAACTTAGTATTAGCTACGCCCTGGTCGCCCTTGTCACGCAAGCTACAGCCTTTGGTTTGCGAAGCGGCTCGGGTTCCGGCTGTTTCTGCGGCTTTGGTTTTCATCCGACCATTCGAGACGACGCCGGAAATGGCTAAAGGCGAGCGGCTGCGCAGGAGCCTTCTGTAGTGCCACTGCGCCGCGGCCGGTTCAACGGCGGATATAGGTCACCATGACGGCGCTGCCGCCGACAGCCGCGGCGAGCCATAAGAATGCGATCGCGAGGAAACCAACGATGGCGCCTGCCGATCTGATTTCTTCTCTCCGGCGCTGTTCCGCACCTTCGGCAAGCATCCGACATTCGGCGAGCACGTCCGGAGGAATGAGCTTTTGAACTACTTTTACACCGACGAAGAGAACCAGCAAGTCGTCGAGAAATCCGATGACCGGGATGAAGCTCGGGATGAGTTGAATGGGACTAAACAGGTAAGCGGCGGTGCAGGCGGCGACCAGCCTGGCGTGCCAGCGCACACGAGGATGTTTGAACGCAAAATAAAAAACCTGAGCTTCCTTCTGAAGCCGTTGCGCCTGTCCGTTCAGGCCCTTCAAGAGCGTGGTTGCACGTCTTACGCCCTTAGGGGTTTCCCCAGGCGGGTACGGCGCGGAGATCTTGTCCGAATTGATGAGGTCGCCGTCCACGGTTATCTTCCGTCCACCATAAAGAGGTTGCACTCGACGGTGCGCCGCGGGGACGATGCCGGTCTCCCGCACTGCAGAATTCGCCTCGAGGCTCCGGATACTTGCACGTCACAAGAACGCTCCTCCGAATCCGCCCCCGGCCGCGGTCCAGCGAAATCCTGCCTCTGCCGCTGGGCTTGATGAATAAACCCACCGGAGCGGTTCATTTTGTTCGGCGGATGACGAAGGAAAGGTGCGGTGCTCACTCACCACGCAAAGTTTTGAATCTTCTGTCTAAAATTTTCATTTACAACTGTGCTTGCGGGAGCAGGCAAGACAGGAAAGCTATGGCCGCAAAGCGACTTGCCGCCCGATGCGTCGAGGATGGGGCGCCGGGGGCAAGCTGTATGTCAATTGACATGCGAATTGATAACGCAAATGGCGATTGGTGCTCTAGGGTTTTTGCGGAACGGTCGAGGGTGTTTGCTCGGTACTCTGTTGTGCGCATCACTGGGGGCGCAGATCCGTGTTTCTGCGCCTCCCCATGCCGCCCAACCGGCAGTGCCGAGGGACACTCTCGGCCGCAGTTCTCCTCGCGGTACGGTTCTGGGCTTTGTCGCGGCAGGCCATCATGGAAACATGGCGGCCGCGTCCCTTTACCTGAACACGCCGCTGAAAGGCGCAGCCGCTCAGGCGCTTGCGCGGCAACTCTTCACGGTGCTGGATCGGCGCCTGCCTCCCATACTCCTTGAACTGAGCGATAGCCCCGAAGGCTCCCCGTTAACATTGACTCCCGACCAGAACCTGGTCGGGACCATATCCAGCGCTGAGGGTCCGGTCGATATTGTGGTAGAGCGCGTGCGCCTCGGCAGTGACGGACACGTCTGGCTGTTCTCCAAGGAGACGCTGAGCAAGATTCCGGACCTGTTCGCGGAACTCGACGCCATCCAGGTAGACCGCATTTTCCCCAAATTGTGGTCGACTACCCGAATTGGAGGCATTGCCCTTTTCAACTATCTAGGCGCTTTTGTGATCCTGCCGGTGGTTTATTTGCTCTTGTCTGCGTTGAGCGGGATCCTCGGTCTGGTGGTGGTTTCCGTGCGCCAGCGCGCGATGCAAAAAGAAAGCACTTCCCGTCCTCAGATTCTGTCCCAGCCGCTTCGTTTCTTACTGATCGCTCTTTTCATCTACTGGATTCTCTCCAAGCTCGCCCTTCCCCTATTGGCACGGGAATTCTGGGCTACCATCGCGATTCTCCTTGCGATTGTGGCCTGCGTGTGGCTATCGTTTCGCCTCAACGACAGGGTTGAGAATTACCTTCGCCGGCGTCTCGCGCGCCGCGGCAATATCGCGGCTGGTTCAGTCGTTCATCTGGGCCGCAGACTGCTGGAGCTGTTGGTCCTCTGCGCCGGTGTGCTGAGCGGTCTGTACTTATTCGGATTTAACCCCACCACCGCCCTGGCGGGACTCGGGATCGGCGGTATTGCCATCGCCCTGGCCGCTCAAAAAACCCTGGAAAATGTAATTGGTGGCATCTCGATTATCTCCGACCGGGTGGTGCGTGTGGGAGACATCCTGAAAGTTGGCGATACGTACGGCACGGTCGAAGAAGTCGGCTTGCGTTCGACCAGAATCCGGACTCTGGACCGCACGCTGGTCGCCATTCCCAATGGACAGCTCGCGAACCTGAGTCTGGAATGCGTTTCATCGCGCGATAAATTCCGCTTCCATCCCCTCGTGAGGTTGCGCTACGACACCACCGCCGCCCAGATGCAGTCGATCCTGGTTGGTCTGCGCAATATCCTGACCCGGCATCCGCTGATCGAGTCCGACACGGTGCGGGTGCGATTCCTTCAGTTCGGCACCTCTGCTCTCGAACTGGACGTCCTCGCCTACATCAAGGCGAGGGACTCAAATCATTTCCTGGAGATCCAAGAGGAGCTACTCCTGCGCTATATGGAGACGGTGGAGGCAACTGGAGCGCAGATCGCGCTTCAGGCCCCCGTGTATGTCGTACCAAACTCCGTGCCTCTGAAAGAGCAACTTACGTTCACAAGATCGAACGCACCGTGAGGTTCGCAGCTTCACTTCGCCGGAGGGGCGTTCTCCAGCATGAAAGAGAAGGTAGATCCATTCCCGGGGCGGGCATTTGCCCAGATCCGGCCTCCGGCCTGCTCGATCACGCGTTTGCAGATGGCGAGGCCGATGCCCGTCCCGGGAACGTCCGCGCCGTGAAGGCGTTTGAACAAGCCGAAAATCCTTTCGGAGTATTGGGCCTCAAAGCCGATCCCATTGTCAGTTACCGAAATAGTCCAATAAGGGCCGTTCTGGCTCGCGGATATGTGAATCCGCGGATTCGCGTCCGGCTTCCGGTATTTGAGCGCGTTGGAGATCAGGTTCCGAAGAACCTGCTCGAAGAGAGTCTCACTTCCGCGTACGACTGGAAGCAGGTCATGAGTTACTTCAGCCTGCTCTGCCTCGATGCGGTTACGATTGAGTTCGAGCACGCGAGCCAACACATTATTCAGATCCGCAGTCTCGTCCCCGATATCGCCGTGATGGATCAGCTGCGAAAACTCCAGAAGATCTCGAATCATCCTCTCCATGCGTTGCACACCCGCGCGGACATAACTCTCGTATTTCCCGCTTTCCGCGTCCAGGTGCTGCCGCAAGTGTTCGGCCAGCAGTTCGGTGTAGATGCTGATCGTGCGCAAGGGCTCCTGCAGATCGTGGCTGATCACGAAAGCGTAGTCTTCCAGTTCGCGATTCGAACGCCGCAAGGCATCTTCCGCCCGACGCATCCGCAGATAGGCATTCACCGTCGCAATTAAGACTGTCGGTTCCAGAGGTTCCACGAGATAGCCATCAGCACCCGTGTCGAGTCCATGAACCTGATGGTGAGGTTGGACATTCGACGCGGAAATATGCACGATCGTTATACCGGCAAAGTCGGGTTTTCCCTTGATCTGCCGGCAAACTTCAAACCCATTCATGTCCGGAAGATTGACATCGAGGAGAATCAGAGCGGGTCTGTATTCCTCCACCAGGCGCAACGTCTCCGCACCGGTCTGGGCTTCGATCACTTGGAAACCGGCCTGGCGCAGAACTCTGGTCCTGGCATAACGCCCGGGCGGATAATCATCGACATTGAGAATAATTTGCGGTCCCACACTGATCCTGATTTTTTTATGCACCGCGCTCCATACCAGCTTCCTTCACCACGTTGCGCAGCAGTTCGGCAACGTCAGTCCTGGCGAGACTTTCCTTGCCAATAATCGCCACCGCCTTTTCCATTAGCAAGCTTCTCTCTTCTTCCCGCAGGACGCACGAAGTGACTATCACGACGGGAATGTTTTTGAGCCGTGTCTCGCTCTTCAATTTATCCAGCACTTCAGCCCCGCTGAAATCCGGCATGACCAGGTCGAGGAAAATCACTTTGGGTTTGGATTCGCGAGCTTTTCGAATACCCTCCATCCCCGATGAGGCTTCGTTGATCAGCACCGACAACTTTCGCAATTGCTGTTTGAGCATATAGCGATCCATCTCGTTGTCGTCGATAATCAGAATCTGATTGAGCGGCGGCTCCCCCGTGACGGCCGTCAATTCTCCTATCAAGGCTGAGCGCTCTATCGGCTTTGTCAGATAGCTGGCGGCGCCGAGATGATAGCCCTTGGCCCGGTCTTCGATACTGCTGATAATCACGACCGGAATATCTTTCGTATCCGGATTGGCTCTGAGTCTCGTCAGAAAGCTCCAGGTGTCCTCCGCGCGCAGGACAATATCCAGCACGATGGCTCGTGGACGGAGCATCTCCAGGACCGTTTCGGCTTCTCTGACGGTCGAGGCGGGTACAAACGTAAACCCCGACCCTTTGAGATAGCTCTTATACACCAGCATGATCTCGGCGCTGTCTTCAATAAAGAGCACGGGCAGGCCCGACGGATCGGAAGTCCAGGTCTCCTGGGTTACATCTTTACTGACGGCGGCATCCCAATAACGGATTGGAACACGCAGTTTGAACGTGGAACCGGCACCCACCTGACTCTCTACGCTTACGTCTCCGCCCAGAAGCCGGGCGAGTTTCCTCGATAGCGGGAGACCGAGGCCGGTGCCCTTCACCCTCCGCTGAATGGGGTTATCCAGTTGCACGAAGTCCTGAAAGATGAGTTCGCGATGTTCCGGCGCAATGCCGATTCCCGTGTCGGCAACCGAAAACTCGACTTCGCCGTCGCCGGCCGTCGCCACGGTGACACGAACCTCCCCTCTTTCCGTGAACTTCAGGGCATTGGAAAGGAAATTTCGCAGAATCTGCGAGATCTTGCCTTCGTCGGAATAGAGTCGCGGGATGTGCCCGGCGTCTTCGAAGACGAGATCCACGGACCGGTTGAGCAGAAGCGGCCGAAGCATGCCGCGCAAAGCAGCCAGCAGGTTTGCCGCTTCAAACTCGACGGGCCGTATTTCCGCCTTGCCTGCTTCCACCTTGGCAAGGTCCAGCAGGTCATTGACCAATTCCAACAGATCTTTGGCGGCCATCCGGATGTAGCCTACCTGCTGATCCTGCTCGCCATTGAGTTCGCCGTCCGATCGATCGAGCAGGAGACCGCTCAACGCAATGATGGAGTTCAACGGAGAGCGAAACTCGTGGCTCATGTTGGAGAGGAACTTGGATTTCAGTTCATCGGCGCGGCGCAGATGGTCGGCTTTCTCGTCGAGTTCGGCATACAATGCGACAACACCGCGGTTGGTATCTTCGAGTTCCCGGTTGAGCCGCACCAGTTCCTCCTGACGCGTGCGTACTTCCTCCAGCGCCCGGACCAGTTCCTGATTCTGATACTGGAGTTCCTGGAACGCATCCTGCGGCCTTTCCCGCGCCAGGTCATCGGCTATTCGGGGAAGGTCCGCGGCTCGGATGAGGCGGGCCCGCTTAGGCAGCAACTTTTTCAACCACACCGTGGTGCCCCTTCCGGGCACCGACTCAATTTCGAACTGGTCCATCAGGCGGCGGGCTCCGATGATCCCCAGTCCCATGCCGGTTGTCGAAGTGTACTGCCCATCCAGGATGGTCTTGAGAAGAGGAATGCCCGGACCCGTATCCGAGATTTTGACGATGAACAATTGTGGCGTGGTTTTGCCGTCCAGAATATATTCGACCTTGCCGCCGTTCGCATACCGGAAAGCGTTGCGTGCAATTTCCGAAACGGCGGTCGAAATTCGCGTTTGATCAGGCGTTTCGAAGCCGAGGAGTTTCGCGATTTGGCGCGCGCGTTGCCGTGCCGCGACGGTGTCCTGTTCGTAAAGGATGGTGAGCGAAAGGATCGGCAAACTCATCGTGACGTCCTAAAGCGTAGCTCGCCGGGGAAACTTCGCGACGACGACCGTGGAGTCATCGTGGCCGCGGGAAAAATCCCGATATAAGACTCCTGCTATGAGACCAGGATCCCGCAGCACCAGACCCGGGTGAGCGTCGAAGCCCACACCGCTGGAGAGTCCGTCCGAATTGAGAACCATGATCCCACCGTCGGGCCACGGATAACTGAATTCGCGGATCGGGTGACTCTGCTGGCCGACCGTACCATTCACCGAAACCAGGTGCTGGCAGGTCTTCGAACCTGCACAGATTTGCGCTGCAACGTTGCCAATCCCGGCGAACGTCACTTTGCCAAGCGCCGGGTCAATCCTGGCCACTGCGACAGCCGCGCCTCGTGTACTGCGCAGCGCCCCTTGCGCGTAACCGAGCAACTCTCCCGGAGCAAGCTCGGGATGCTCGCCCAGAACCTGCACTGCCGCACGCGACGCCAGTTGAGCTTCGTAGCCGTGACCCAGGCCGTCCGCGACCATCAGCATGCATCGATCCGCATGTTTTACCACCCCCCACGAATCTCCGCAAACCTCCTGTCCGGGCTTGGCGATGTTGACGGCGCCTATCGCCAGACCACATGGATCTGCGGCGGGAGTGCCCGGTAATGACCATCGCGCGAGCAATGCGGTTCCCTTCCCCTGCACGGAATAAAAGTCGGAAGCGGTCGACAGCCGCACGATCGTCCCGAGGCCGTGCCCTGGGGAACTGCCTGTAGTGTAACCATCCTGCAGACAGCGATCGAGATTACGGATTCCGGGCCCACGGTCGATCGCCAGAACCTCCAGAGCCGCCTCGCCATCAGTCCAGGGAGGGACCACCAGGATCTGACCCCCTCCCGCATATTTAATGAGGTTGGTGCATGCCTCGGTTACCACGATGGCTACCTGCTCTTGACAAGGCTCATCCAGCCCTACGTCGTTCGCCATCTTTCTGGCAACTCGGCGGGCTTCCGCAATCTGGCTCTGTTCGGTTACCGCGATCCGCAACGCAGCCATCATGGCTATTTCCACCTCAAGATCGAAACCGTGGTGCCTTCACCCGGAGTCGACGCGATGGAGAATTCATGCGATAGTCTTTTAGCCCCGCCCAGCCCTAGCCCCATGCCTCGTCCGGTCGTGTAGCCGTCCTTCATAGCCTGGTCGATATTGGGGATACCCGGTCCCCGATCTGTAAATGTGAGGCGCAGCCCGGAACGCCGGCCGTCTTCGACAATCTCCAACTGCACGGCGCCGCCTCCCCCGTAATCCAGGGTGTTCCGGGCGAGTTCGCTCGAAGCAGTAACGAATTTGGTCTGGTCCACAAGTCCGAAGCCCAACGCAACAGCCTTTTTTCTTACCGCCTGGCGGGCGATCACTATATCGTCGGATGCCCGAATCTCAATCTGTTCAGAACTGAGAATTCTCATCCTGCGCTTTCCCGCCCTCTGCCTCCCGGCTTTCGACCAGGGCGGCATTGAGGAGCGCCATTCCCTTTTCCACATCGAGCGCCGTGCGGATGCCCTTCAGCGAAAGGCCCAGTTCAACTAACGTGATGGCGACCGACGGTTGCATGCCCACGACGACCGTGTTGGCATCGAGCAGGCGCGCCATGGATGCGATCGTCCCCAGCATACGGCCGATAAAAGAGTCCACCATCTCGAGGGTCGAGATATCGATAAGAACACCATGAGCCCGCCACCTGACAATCTGCTGAGTCAGGTCGTCCTGCAGCGTCAGGGCGAGCCGGTCGTGCATGTCAACTTGAATGGTTACCAGCAGGAACTGGCCCATTTTCAGGATGGGGATCCGCTCCATGCTTACCTCCCCGCGCCCAGACGTTTATCCTCTTTCACGACCAAGTGGCCGCTGCGGCGCAACGCGACCGCAAAAGCGTCGGCGAGAGTCGCCTTGGTCGTAACATCGGTTAAATCCACGCCAAGGTGGATGATCGTCTGCGCGATCTGCGGCCTGATTCCGCTGATCAGGCAATCGGCGCCCATCAGACGTGCTGCGGCCACGGTTTTCAGCAGGTGCTGTGCAACCAGGGTATCTACCAGAGGGACGCCGGTAATATCAATAATGGCAAAATCCGAGCGGGTCTGAACGATCGCTTCCAGCAGATTCTGCATCACGATCTGTGTGCGTGCGCTGTCAAGAGTTCCGATCAGCGGTAGAGCCAGAATATTATCCCAAAGCCGGACCACGGGAGTCGAAAGCTCCAGCAATTCCTGCTGTTGCCGGCCGATGATGTCTTCCCGCGTTTTCTGGAATACTTCCATGGTCTGGAGACCGAGATTGTCGAGCACCTCCGTCGCTTGCCACATGACATCGGCGAGAAGAGCGGCATCCTGACCCAAATCCTGCCGTAGAAAGAAAAAGAGCGGCTGTTTCAGGGAAAAAACGAAAGAAGCCGTTTCCGAAGGCGAATACCCGGCTCTACTGCGGCTCTCGGAAAATTCCCCGAGCAAATCTCTAAGAGAATGCCATGCCGGTCCGGTGATATCGCCAGACGTATCTTCCCGCATCGCATCGGTCAATGAACGCATCAGCTCCCGCGATTTCTGCACGTTATCCGTCGGTGATGTTCTTCCGGTACCAGCCGCAGCTTGCAGTTCCAGCCACTTATTCGTGATCTCATTCTGCCGATTAGTCAGTACTTCCGCTAACTTACTGTTGGATGCTACTGGCATAGATTCTCCCTCTGGGCGGATTTCGAACGCGCACACAACTGCTAATCGCCAAGGTACTACATGGAATGTATACGCATTTTTTATCCTAACTTGATTAAGCCAGCCGGTTAATTGACGGCGTGTAGCAGTTGTTATAAACCTTACGATTATCGAACGGATAAACCAGGGATTTATACCGGGTCAACGTCAGGATGAATACAGTGCTGAACGCGCCGGGCATCAATGCCGGTTACTGCAAACGACGTGCCGATGAGAGTCGTAGGACAGTCAGTAGCGGCTTGGAGGCCCCCTGGTTGCTCCGCAACCGGCATGAGTGCTCATCCCGGCAATCGAGATCCCTACGGATCGGTCGACCGCCGAGTTGACCATTGACGGCGATCCCCTCAAACTAACTCATCTCGATAAGATTTTTTGGCCGGAAGACGGTCTTTCCAAGGGCGCGCTACTTCAATACTACGCCGACATTTCGCCGCTTCTGTTGCCCCACTTAGCGAACCGCGCGATAGTGATGAAAGGCTATCCGGACGGAGCCTATGGCAAGTTCTTCTTTCAAAAGCGAGTCCCCGACCCGCGACCGAAATGGATTCCAATCTGTGAAATTCAGCATCCGTCGGCTAACCTGGTGGATTTCCCGGTCATCCAGAATCTGGCGGGACTACTCTGGGTGATCAACCTCGGCTGCATCGATCTCAATCCCTGGTACGCGCGATGCGATGATGTCGACCGTCCGGATTATCTGCACTTCGACCTCGACCCGACGGCCGGCTCGGATTTCAAACAGGTACTCGAAGCAGCACCGGCAGTTCGGGATGCTTTGGCTCAGCTCAAGATCCCCAGCATTCCAAAATGCTTGACGCTTGGAGCCCGGCCCAACAACCGCCCGGTTGGACCGGCAAAAGGAACGGCCGGAGCGACCCTCTGGTCACTGCGCTCCCAGCCGCGGGGGCAGCCCACAGTCAACGAGCACTCCGGACCGCGGGCCAGCCCCTCGGTTAGCGGCTTACAAAGAGTTTGGCTAGAGTCCGTACTGGTAGAAAACCGTGCGTCCTACTGTAACTGACTTGAGATCCGCGGTGATGGTCAGCGGTGTTTCGGCGCTACCCAAAGCGAGATAACCGTCCGGCGCCAGCACCCGGCGGACCCTGGACAGGATCTGGCGCTTGGTCTGAACGTCGAAATAGATCATGACGTTGCGAAGAAAAACGAGGTCAAACTGCGGCAGAGCAGGCCAGTCCTCCGCCAGATTGAGTTTGCGGAATTCGATCTTCCTGCGGATGTCACCGCCGATCACCCAATACTGGCCGCGCTGCTGGAAATATTTGATGAGCATCGGCGCGGGTAGGCCACGGTTGATCTCGAATTTGCTGAACATGCCGGCTTTGGCCTGTTCGAGAACCGTGTCCGAGAGATCAGTCGCCACAATTCTGATGTCCCAGCCGGCGAGTTCCGGGAATTTATCGGCAATCAGCAACGCGATACTGTAAGGCTCCTGGCCGGTGGAGCAGGCAGCGGACCAGATTCGCAGCTTGCGGTATTTCACCCGCGCGGCGATGAGTTCGGGCAACAGGGTCTGGCGCAGGGCATCGAAGGGGTGATGGTCCCGAAAGAAGAGGGTCTCGTTGGTGGTGAGCGCGTCGATGACGGCGTCGTGCAACCGGTCTGGTCCGTGATTTTCCCGCATGGAACGGATAAACTCGTGCGCCGATCCGAACCCTTCGCGCCTGGCCACAGGCTCCAGACGGCTCTCAATGAGGTAGTCTTTGGCGGCTTCAATTACGATCGCAGCTTTCTGCCGGGCGAGAGTCCGGACGTAATCCAGTTCGATGGTGGGAATCATGATGCCACCCGCTCCGCGGCAGCGCTGGGCGCGTACCGGCGGACCCAATCCTGCAGAGCGTCGGGAATCCCGGCGAGGCCAAGGACTCGTTCGGCGAGTCCGTGCTGAACGACGCTACCGGGCATCCCCCAAACCACGCTGGAGGATTCATCCTGGGCCATTACGACGCCACCCCGCTCGACGATCGCGCGCGAGCCGCGCGTGCCATCCTGACCCATGCCGGTGAGGACCAGACCGAGCGCTCGCGGCCCGTAAATCGGAGCCACGCTGCGAAACAGGACATCGGCAGCCGGACGGCAGGAGTTTTCCGGAGGCGCGTCCGTGAGCTTGAGAGTTGTTCCGTGGGGAGCACGTATTACCTCCATGTGCCGGCCGCCCGGGGCGATGTAGGCATGCCCGCTCCGTATGACTTCTCCATCCCGGGCTTCACTGACGCGACAGCCTCCCAAACTGTCCAGGCGTTCGGCTAGAAGAGCGGTAAACATCGGAGGCATGTGCTGGACGAGCACCACAGGAACCGGGAGAGCTGCGCGAAGGTGCTGAAAGATGGAAGAGAGAGCATTCGGCCCGCCGGTCGACGAAGCCACACAAATGATGTCACAATGCCGTGGAACGGGGTAGGGGGAAGAAGCGGGCGGTCCGGCTTTCGAAAAGGCGACGACGGGTGAGCGCGGTATCGCTTGCGCCGCCGGACTGATCAGAGGTCTGCTGCAATGCGCTTTTATGCGCGGCACGAGTTCTTCACGAAGGCGGGCGACGGATTCACTCACGCTGGCGACATTAGCCGGTTTGGAAACGTAATCGGTGGCTCCGAGCGACAGCGCTTCGATAGTGCGAACTGCGCCCTGCCGGGTCTCCGTGCTGAACATGATGACGGGCAGCCGCGGGAACACCTTGCGGATTTCCCGGAGAGCCGCAATCCCGTCCATTTCAGGCATCTCGACGTCGAGAGTGACACAGTCGGGATTGACTTGCGGGATGCGTTCCAACGCGAGACGGCCGTTGGCCGCCCAGCCGGCAATCTGCAATTCGGGATCACCCTCCAGGATCTGGCAGATCACGCGCCGCATGACCACGGAGTCGTCGACGACCAAAATGCGAATAGGATTCATAGAAAGCACTCAATCGACGAGCCCGAAAAGCCGCAGCTTTTCGCCGAGCATGGCTGCGCTGACCGGTTTCATCAGGTAGTCGTCGGCGCCGGTGTTCAACGCCTGGCACACCGCATCCATGGACGAATGCGACGTCAGCATCAGCAGCTTCATCGGGTCGAAACGCGGTTCTAAACGAACCGCGCGCACAAAGGAAATACCGTCCATGCGAGGCATGTCCCAATCCACCAGGGCCAGGTCGAAATCGCGGCCTTCGAGACACTCGAGAGCCTCCTGACCGTCGCCTGCCTGCTCGCTGTCGGTATGAAGATCCCGTAACACGCCCGCGAGGTAATTCCGCATCGTCCGGGAATCATCAATAATAAGGACTCGCATAATTCTATTCACCTGAACTGCTCTACGACCGGATTCAAATTTATGGCCAAAGGCGACATCGATTAACCTTTCAGCTGCTAACCGCGGGCAGGCCGCGTCTGAAACCAGCGCCTTTGCCCCCGCAAGAGAAGTTTGGCCGCAATTTCTGGAGAGCACGGCGCCCGGCAGGCGCCTAGTCTGTATTACTGAAATCCAAAGCGGCTGCTGCGCAGCCGACCCAGAGGGTCCCCCGGACCACGAAAAACGATGGTCTACCCTACGGTTTGCGGCGATAGCGCGCTGTGTTGCGGCCCCGTTTCGATTTCGATGACGCGCGCCAAATTCAACGTCAGAAGGAGCGCGCTGTCCAGTTTGCACACTCGATCGATGAGATTGCGGGCTTCGGTTCGCAGCGTTTCGGGCGGGAGTTCGAAACATTCGTCAGCGACCTCGAGAACGTCGCAGATTCGATCCACCTGCAGACTGGCCAAACCCCCGACGCCCTGTACTACGATGTTGGTCGAGGCCAAATTGGCGGGCGCACGCGGGAGGCCGAAACGGCGGCGCAGGTCAATGCAGGGCACAATACTTCCCCGCAGATTCATCAAACCGCTGAGACCGGGTGGAGCAAGAGGCACCTCGGTGATCTGGTGCCGCCGGATTACCTCTTGCACTTGGAGGACCTCTACGCCTAGAAGCATCCGATCGACATAAAACGTGCAGTATTGCCTGGTCTTAGACATAGCCCTCTCCCATTGCACTTCCCGAACTGCATACGATTCCATCGATGTCGAGAAAGTCCGTGACGCGCTTCTTCACGACGGCCGAACCCAGAATTCCGGGCCGGTGGGTACCGGGCTGCACGACCGCGCTGTCGTCAATGGCGTCCAGAATACGCTCAACGACGAGACCTACACGGCTCTCACCGTAGCTGCAGACCACTACCTGAAGTTTCCCGTCTGGATCGAAAGAATTCCGGGTCAAGCGGATCAGCGGCATGATCTCGCCCCGGTACTGGATCACCTCGTGTTCTCCAGAATGTTCCACGTGAGACGGCGAAATCTCCTCCAGGCGCGCCACCCGGGACAGCGGAATCGCGGCCTGACCGCCGGCCGCAGTGGAGAACAGCAACAGACTTTGCGCTTGAGTCCCCACGGCGCCGCCGGAGCTCTTGCTGCGGGCCTGCTCCTCACGAGACCGGGCTTCCTGCGCGCCGGCACGAACATCACTGACGACTTTGGCACGCCGGGCTAAGCCGGGGATATCCAGGATGAGCGCCACGAGGCCGTCACCCATGATGGTGGCGCCGGCATACACACTGAGATCCTTCAGTTGCTTCCCGATGGGCTTGACGACAATCTCCTCGGTGTCGCGAATGCCGTCGACGACCAGGCCGAACTGGCAGCCCTCGCTCTGCAAAACGAGGATGAAGACGACCCCCTGGGCGTCCCGGTCAACACCGGCCAGGCCCAACTCCTGACTGAGATAGATGAGGGGGAGAAGATTGCCGCGCAGCCGGTAGACAGGAATCGAATCGATGTACTCGATCGGCTGGGCGCCGCTCTCGGGGTCCAGCCGTACGAGTTCGAGCAGACTCGATTGGGGAATGGCGTAGCGGCTTCCCGCACATTCGACGATCAGCGCGGGAATGATGGCCAGGGTGAGCGGGATCTTGATGCGGAGGGTCGTGGAGCGGCCGGGTTCGCTCTGCAGATCGACCGACCCGCCGATTTTCTCTACGTTGCGCTTGACCACATCCATGCCCACACCTCGACCCGACAGATTGGTCACCTTCTCGGCGGTGGAGAAGCCGGGAGCAAACAACAAAGCATATACTTCCCGATCGGTCAGGCTGGATGCTTGCCCGGCCGTGACAAGACCTCTCCCGATAGCCCGGCTGAGGATTTTCTCGCGGTGGACGCCCGCGCCGTCGTCAGCCATTTCGATATTGACCTGGCCCCCCTGATGGAAAGCCCGCAGGCTGAGCCGGCCCTCCTCGGGCTTACCCGCCGCGCGCCGCGCCTCCGGGGTCTCCAGACCGTGATCGAGAGCATTACGGAGCATGTGAGTCAGAGGGTCCTTAATGGCTTCGATAATGGTCCGGTCCAGTTCCGTCTCCTTACCCTCCATCACGAGTTCGACTTTCTTGCCGAGATCCTGTGAAAGATCGCGAACGATCCGAGGAAATCTCGACCAGATACTGCTGATGGGCTGCATACGCGTCTTCAAAACGCTCTCCTGCAGCCTGGTGGTGATCATGTTCAGGCGCTGCGTCGCGCCGAGCAAGCCGGCATCTGCCTGTTGACCGGCGAACTGCATAATCTGATTCCGCGCCAGCACCAGTTCACCGACGAGATCCATCAACCGATCGAGGAGTTGCACGTCGACGCGGACGGCTGTCTCGGACGGCTGTGGAGCGGCCGGCGCCGCCGCAACCGGCGATGCGGGATGGGTTTCGACAGCTACCTCAGCTACTGAAGTTGCGAGTGAATGGGGTGCGGCCAAAATTGCGGCAGTCGGAGGCCTCGACGGCAAGGGCCGGTCCGGCTCCCCAAAACGTCCACTCGGCTCCGGTCCCGCAGGAACGGCAGCACTGGCTTCCGACAGCGTCTGGAGGTCCCGGATCAACCGGGTATGATCGTCGGGTAGTTCGGCGCCATGCTGGGCGAGCGAACGCAGGAGACCACGCAAGGTATCGGCATAGCGAAGAAGCACGCCGACGATTTCGCGGCCCGGGGCGATCCTGCCGTCACGCATCAGGCTGAGAACGCTCTCCCCGTAGTGGGCCAGGGTTTCGATCTGAGACAGACCCAGGCAGCCGCTGGTGCCCTTTATGGTGTGGGCAACCCGGAAAAGATTGTTGAGACCTTCCGTGGAAGACTCTCCCCGTTCGAGCGCGAGCAACTCCCGATCGAAGACATCTAGACCTTCCTGGCTTTCCGTTACGAGATCCTGGAGAAGTTCGGCTTGAAAATCTGGTTCCATATCTATACGGGTGGACCTCCTTGCAAACGCTCTCCTACAAGCAGAGAAAAAAACTGCCGCAGATAAACGCAGATGAACGCAGATCGAAGACAAAGCTCCGATCGGCGTTAATTCTGCGATCAACGGCGGTCGATTTTTCTTCCTAGGTGCTGACGACTGCCATTCCAAGTCCCTCAACCTGTTTATCGGCAGAGTGGCGGGATATCTTTAGGAGTTTTCAGTTGGAGGGGCACGCTGTGAGTGCGCCGCGCGGCCGACGGTCAGTTTTCGACGTCAAAAAGGCGCCATCCCTGACCGGGCCCAGGCTTAGCGGCCGGGGGCGCGCGTTGAGCCGATAGATTCGAATGGTTATCGCCTTGACTCGGTAATCCCCGACCGCGATTGCACTATGGGCAGACGACAAGAGTTTCGTCGACTACCGTCGTCGCGTGGCTCACAGGGGCTGGCAGACCGCATAATAGGAGGGTCTGCCCAGCGTTTACAGGAGGTCTGGCGCACGAGGTTATTCAGTTTTCAAGGAACTTTCGGGTATTCTTACCCAGGTGAAAAAACGAAGCCAATTAGCGGACCGAAGCGGACAACTGCTGGAGAAAGGCGTTTATGTCCGGCTTGATACGGTTGGCCGACAGGGTCTTGGCGGCGTTCGCGAGAGTGTCCTGGTGGAGGATTTCTCTATCCACTTCCGGGTTCGAAAAAACGAAGCCAATTTCCTGGAGGTTGATGTCACGGCCTTCTTTCTGGTCGGCGCGGCGGACGGTGACGGCGTCGCGCATCTCGGACACCTCACGGGTCAGGCGGGTATCGATCAGGTTGCGGGCTTCCTGGAGAGTGGTGGAGTATTGCTTCTTCAGGCGGGACTGGTGCTTGCTCATGATGTCGAGGGCTTTGAAGTCCGGCAGGTCGGCGGAGAGGATGGCGGCCTCGATGCGTGCGCAACGCTGGAGGCGCCATTGGGTGTCGCAGAGAAACTGGACGAGTTCCGTCTCCGGGACACAGCCGGGGGCAAAGCTGTCGAACATGCCCTGGCACATGGTGCGATAGGCGGCTTCGTCCTCTTCGGGGAGCAGGACGGATTTGGCGGTCAAACCGTGTTTCAAAGAGTTTTGAGAGGACGCCGCCTTGCCGGTGTCGGTGCGAGGTCCAGAGGAGTGTTGCGAATTAGCGATGTTGGCGCTGATTTGAGCGGCTGTTGCCATGAGAGTTTCCTTTCGGTCGCGTGAGATTCACTTTCTGATTTATTGGTAGCGCGAGGTCAAGCGTGGAGTCAGCGTTGACTGGCTGGAAGTGACTGAAAGGGCTGGAGAGAAATAATGTGAAGCGGGGTGACCACCGCAACGGCTATCACTTTCCGAGCCTATGTCCTGAATGCCTGCGGCCCAGCCGGAGCTTGCCAAGGCTAAAGATTGGGTTGACGGTGGCGAAAACTAACCGATAACTGTTACATCCACCCTGGCTCAATTCTTTATGCCGTATTCGTGCCGAGTACACTTTTCGCTGTACGGCAAACGATCAATATTAGACACATCTACTTTTGAGCGGTCGCCGCCTTTGGTTTGGCACCAAAACGGTCTTTTTGGCTAGGACGGATTCCGTGCAGCCATTTCTGTAGCGCCGTCATCGCCGGTATTTTCACCTTCTTCCCGATTGTCTGCCACGACAAACCTTCCTCATCCCGGAGCCGCACAACCTCGTCCCGCCTGAAGATCCGCTTAGGACGCCCGACGATCTTTCCGGCAGCTTGAGCACCACGGATGCCGGATAGAGTCCGCTCGCGGATCATCTCCTTTTCAAATTCGGCTACGCTGGCGAGAATCTGCAGAAGAAGCCGACTGGTGGGATTCTTTTCTTCCGTGTCGAGCGACTGGGTGGTGGCGATAAACCGAACGCCATAACTGGTGAGAGCGGCTAACCGCTGATTCAAATTGAGAACGGAGCGCCCGAACCGATCTATTTTTTAGACGACAAATGCAGTCGAACTTCCGCTGCGCGGCGCCGGCCATCAACCGATCCAGTGCGGGGCGACTCGCCTTGGCTCCGCTGAAGCCGGTATCAACATACTTACCGGCTTTCCTCCATCCAAGGCGAGAGACGTACTCACGCAATTCACGCAACTTTCATTTCGCAGGTTTGATCGGTTGTGCTTACACTGGCGTGAATGGCGCATCCCATACAATTGTCAGTACATTATCTTGGTGTAGCGCCTTTTAGCATCAACGTTGGGCCGAGAGGCGTGTACAGAAACGTGTCCATCCCAGGCACTGGGATATGGGATCGGCAGCGCATAGGTGGTCCTTCGTCGCATCCGCCCCCTGGCACACTGCCTTCCGGAGTTCCACCCGGGCCTGCGACCGCTCTACCTTTGCCTCCATTACTCCCGCCTCAACCCGCCACAGAAATACGTAGCGCCAGTACGGAACTGTTGACCAGCGAAGGCCTGGAACAGCTACGACACGTGCTGACAGAAGCCTACGACGAGCGGGACCAACTGACCGGGGAGATTTTGAGCGCCACGACCGACGCAAATACCGCAACGATGCGCTACAAGAGTTGGGAGCGAGGCTTCCTTTTGAAGCGCCTGTGCGGTATATGATGGCATGTCGGTGTCCGATCTCATGCTTAGTCTCGACCCCAATCCTCCTCAATAGGCAGATCTAAGTAAAGGTTGATAGTCTGGCCTTCGTGGAAAGGCGCTCGTGAACGGAGAGCTGAAGCGTCGGCACATCGACCGAGAGGCGCTCCGCTTTCCTGACCGATCACGTGACCGGAATGAACGATGCAGGCCTTCAAGAGTTTTTGACGGAGCAGGCCGGGATTGATCTCAGCGGATCTACAACAATAGGTGGGGTGAGGTGCACGTCTTCGTCAATTTGGGATTTGAAGCAAGGTGGCGACTGCAAATGGAGGCGTTGTACGCCGCCGCTGATGCCCGAGTCCACGTTGGGCATCCAGGATTGATTCTTGGGGGCGGCATTGAGCCTTGTTTTAGCGCCTATGCCCGGCCCAGGGCGGCCCCAATCGGCACCAGACTGAAGTCCGCGCCACAGGGTTACGTCGCGGGCAGGACTTCGACGCTGACGGTAATCATCTGCTCGCCGCCGCCGATGGCTACTCCGCTCACCGGCGCGACGTCCGAATAATCGCGCCCATAGGCGATGGTCAGGTGGTTCTGTTGCGGCATCACATCGTTGGTCGGATCAAAGTCAACCCACCCGAAGCCGGAGCAGAAGACCGAGCACCAGGCGTGCGAAGCCTCCGCGCCAACCGCGTCCTTTCCGCTGCGCAGATAGCCGCTGACGTAGCGCGCCGGGAGACCCAACGACCGGAGACAGGCTATCATCAGGTGCGCGAAATCCTGGCAAACCCCGCGGCGGGACTTCAGCACTTCATTTACCGGGGTGGAGATAGTGGTAGCCCGCGGATCGTAGCGGAAGTCCTTAAAGATCCGGTGACACAAATCGAAAGTGGCTTCGGCGATCGGGCGCTCAGCCACAAACGACGGCTCGGCATAGGCGGCAAACTCCGCTCCGAGCTTCACGTGTGGTGATCTGAAGGTGAATTCCAGGGCGCGAAAGGTTTCGTCGTCAGCAGCCCGGCGGACCTCGTCACGCACTTTTTCCCAGGGGGGTGTGAAGCCTTCGTGGGGGGGCTCCTCGGGATGAAGTTCCACCTGGCTGAGGGCCGTTACCGTCAAGGTCTGGTGCGGTTCGTGAATGCAGAAATAGGTGAACTCATTGCCGAAATAATCCTGCCGCGTGAGCTGGAACGCCGGTTCCGGCCGCACCTCCAGTTCGTATGACACCACCCTTTGATGAGGACTGGTGCGGGGAGTCAGGTGGGCCTGGGTGTGGCAAACCGAAACGGGACTGCCGTAGAGGTAAGTGGTGATGTGAGTGGCCGTAACGATCATGTGGGGCTCTTATTGTCCGGTCAATTGCCGCGATTTCACCGCGTGAGTGAAATAGACGCGCGAGAGGATTTCCGAGAGCATGGCGAGGTCCGCCGTGAGACGCGCGGTGAATTCGTCGAGGTCGGTGAGATGGCCGTCCTCGCCCGTGCGGATTAACTCGGACGCTTCCGCGAGTTGGATTTGCGTCAGCATGCTCAGCGAAAGCCGCGCCTCTTTCGGATGGCCACTCGACGGATGGCTCTCGGGCAACCGGTCGACATGCTTGCGAAGTTTGGAGATCTGGAACGCCGCGGAGCGCGGGTTGCCCTCGTCGAGGAGCAGAAGATCCAGGACGAGGTCCGCCTGGATGGAGTTGAGGTAGCGCGACCGGTAGGTGAGGCTGCTGTCGGCGATCTCGAGGACCGCCGCCAGTTCCGGGTCGCCCGGCAGACCGTCGAAACCCAAGCCATCGCGGACCAGGCGCACCGTCTGGAGTCCGCGTTCCATGCGCCGGCCCATATCGAGGAACCGCCAGCCATGGCCCCGGGTCATGTTCTCGGTGGCCAGCCCGCTGAAGGCGGAGAGTGAGATGACGGCGCGGTCCAGCAAATCCTGCGCCCAACTGACACGCAGAGGCTCGGGAGGCGGCGTGCCGGTGAACTGCTGATCGAGATGTTTGAGGACGCGCCAGGCGTCTGCCGAGATACGGTCGCGGAGCAGCCACGCAACGCGGCGGATCTGACCGATCCCGGAACGCAGACTGCGGCGCTCCTCGCGATCCGCAATGAGGGCCAGCGCCTCCCCTTCGGTGATCTGCGGCCGGTCGGCGCCGATCACGGGCTCATCGTGATCCTTGTCATCATTGTCTTTCTCGCCCGTGTCTTTGCCGCTCTTGGTGCGCAGATAACCGGCTCCCCGCAACACCTGCCGGCATACCGAGAGCGTCGCACTACTCACCGGATCGGCGTCCTGGTACAAACGCGGCAGCACCACTCGCAGCGTACGGATATTGGATTCAAAGCGTTCCAGATAGCGGCCTAACCAGTAGAGGTTGTCGGCCATGCGGCTGGGCAGATCGAAGGTAGCGCGACTGACGGGGAGCGGTCCGGCGGCTTTTCGCAGCAGGCTGAACGGAGGCGCTGCGGCGTCTGCCTGGACCCAGGTGTCCTTGCTTCCCCCGCCGTACTGCATCGACACGACGAGGCTGTCGAGCGACGCGGTGATGCGCGACAAGCCACCTGGCATCACCACATAAGTGTCACCCGAGGCTACGGCAAAGACGCGGAGAACCAGGTGGCGGTTATGCAACACGCCATCGCGAGCTACCGGCACGGTGGAGAGCGAAACCTGTTCCTGCGCTACATACGATCCCGGGTCGGCCTTGATCCGGGCGAGCAGGGCCTCCCGCTCTCGCAGACTGAGTTTGGGACCGAAAATCGGCTCGAAATCGAGATTGGGAGACGCCGGTTTGATCACCACGTTGGTGAGATGGTCCGCGACCCACTCGCGCGTGGCATCGTCACCGCACCACCACGTGGCGATATTGGGCATCTTCAACTCTTCGCCGAGGATATGTTTCGAGAGCACCGGTAGAAAGGCCGCCGGCGCAGCGGAGTCCAGCAGTCCCGAGCCCAGCGCGTTGGCTACTGCAACGTTGCCCGCCTGGACGGCCTCCACCAGACCGGCCACGCCCAGCATCGAATCGCTGCGGAGTTCCAGCGGATCGCAGTAGGTGTCGTCCTGACGGCGCACGATGACATCCACGGGTAGAAGGCCGCCGAGCGTCTTCATATAGACGTGGTTGTTACGCACCGTCAGGTCGCCGCCTTCGACCAGCGTATAGCCGAGATAGCGGGCCAGGAAAGCGTGTTCGAAATAGGTCTCGTTGTAGGGTCCAGGGGTCAAAACCACGATGCGCGGATTCTCCCGCTTGGGAGCCAGGCCGCGCAGCATGTCCCGATATGCCTGGAAAAACGGAGCCAGACGATGGACATTTTCGGCTCGAAACAGATCGGGAAGGACGCGCCCGGAGACCAATCTGTTCTCGAGAGCGTAGCCTGCGCCCGAGGGCGCCTGTGTCCGGTCGGCCAGGACCCACCAGCGGCCATCCGGGGCACGCGCGATGTCGGCCGAGTAGCTGTGGATGAAGATGCCACCGGGCAGGGGCGCACCACAGCACGGGCGCAGGAAGCCGGGATGCTCCAGCACCAGTTGCGGAGGAAACTTACCGGAGCGAAGCAGGAGCTGCGGTCCATAGAAGTCCGCGAGCATCTGGTTGAGCAAGGTCGCGCGCTGGATGATGGCGGTCTCGATTTTGGCCCATTCAGCGCCATCCATGATCATGGGAACCGGGTCTAGCGGCCACGGGCGATCGGTGCTCTGAGGATCTCCGTAGACGTTGTACGTGACGCCGTTATCGTGAATGAGCCGGCGGCCCTCCTGCCAGCGCAGGTTGAGCCCTTCAGGACCGATGCGGTTGAGCAGATCGACGAGTCCCCGCCAGTGTGGCCGGATGTCGCCGGCAGCCGTCATCATTTCGTCGTGGAAGCCGCGAGCGGGGCGATACTGCCACAACGCACTGAGGCGAGGGTCGGACTCGGTGGTTGACTGGCTCATGGATCTTGGGCTTCCGTCCGTGTGACGGTTATCTATGCATTTTGGCATGTGTCGGAAGCGGGCGTTGAGATGGTACGTGTGGAGTAGGCCTTTGGCCGGCTCCAGCACCAGGTTGGCCGAATGCGCTGCGGAGCCCTTGATCGATCTCATTACCGCCGGCAAGGGCCGAAATGGCCGCGTCACGACATGCAGGTGGTCGGGCATGATGACCCGCGCAAACCTCTTGTGCAGGCGATATCCGTCTTCGCCCTGTTCCAGCGCCTCGACAACCGCTGCGATCCGTTGGTCTCCCAGCCAAAGCGGGTGGGGAAGGTGTCTCTTGTGATAGCACAAGTCGTTCGCAGGCCAAAGGCCTACTCCACGATTCTTCAGACTATTAGTAGTACAAGAAAGCGCCAATCCAATAGATTGTTCTCACCCTAAACTGTCCGAACTCCGGGGCGGTCTTCAAAGTCTGTCCCACAATGGAGAAGATGGAACTGGTGAATTTGTCGCCGGAGGTCATACCGGATGCGCAGGAACTGTCGGTAGGCGCGGGATGGAACCAGACGCCTGCCGACTGGCTGGCGTTGATGACTGATTCTCCCGACGGCTGCATCGGAATCGCGTGCGACGGAAGGATCGTGGCAACCACTACGCTGGTCTGCTACGAGAAGCGGCTAGCGTGGATCGGCATGGTGTTGACGCATCCCGAATATCAGAGGCGCGGCTTTGCGCGGATGCTGGTGTCGCGAGCGATCGAGATGGCCCGTGAGCGCGAGGTTTGCACCATCAAGCTCGATGCGACTGAGCAGGGGCGCCGCCTCTATCAGAGCCTCGGGTTTCGCGACGAACAAGCGGTGGAGCGATGGGGTTGCGACGTGGATTCGAAGGAGCAGTACGCGGGAGAAACTCCGCCGATCGTCGAGGCTGGGGGCTATCTGTTGCATCGTCCCGGCGTGCGGGCGCACTATCTCGGTCCTTGCGTGGCCGACAACCCGCGGACCGCCGAACGCCTGTTCCGGAAGGCGCTCGGCGAGATCGGAGCGGACCATTATTTCTGGGATGTCCTGCCTGCCAATGCGGATGCCGTGGCGCTCGCGCAGAGGTTGAATTTTGCTCCGGTGAGGAGGCTGACGCGCATGGTGCTGGGGCCCGATCCCTGGGAAGATCAATCGCGGATTTACGGCATCGCCGGTTTCGAGTGGGGGTGAACGGCTGCTCCGCTGAATGGTCTGCAGTTAGTACTACCGGGTCACAAAATGTCGCCTGTAACGAGGACCGGCGCAGGCGAAACCGCCTACGTTCCGAAATGTTGATTTCCGCAAAGAAGGCAACTGTTTTGTTCATACTCCCGACGGGGCGGCCTTAGCGAAGGTCGCAGACACATTGTCTCAGCCAAAGACTGAAGGGCGACTTGGCAGGCTTTGCGACGTTGGATTTATAGCAGCTGCCTGCACAAGGGCTCACTTTACTTGATTACCGAGTTCGCGTAGCGACTCTCTCACGGTCACGGCTGGGAAACACTCCGGATACTTCACCACCCGCTGCGGATATACGTCGGCCTCGAGCAGCCAGACTTCACGATCCTTGAAATAGCGCAGCAATTCCGCATCCTGCCTGGCATCGACTTCGCGCGCCCACACTACCTTGCTGCGATCGATATCAGCGCCGTTGTAGACCCACTCCTGATTCGGATTGTGAAAGGGCGCGTATCGCACCACCACCAACTGTTTTCCCGGACGGCGCGCTAACCATTCCGCTATATACGCGCGAGCGTCGCGGTGCGGCTCGGTTGCCCGCTCCCAATAGGCAAGATGCAGATCCAGGGCGTCCGCCTCCTGTTTCATGGCCCCAACCAGAATCAGGCACACCGGCAAAACCATCACCGCGACCGCACCGCGCCGGCGACCCAGCTGAACATAAAGATGCCTCATCCCCTGGGCCACCAGCGCAAACATCACCCCGACAACCGGACCCAGATGATAGGGATACAAGACCAACTGGAACAAGTTCAGAATTGCAATTGCCGCGATGAATAACACCAACGGCCGGGTGCGCCGGTCGCGAAATACCCAAGGCAGAAACAACAGCGGCACAGTCAGCACGGGACCGATGAAGTACGTCCAGTTATCAAAGAGCCGGGTCAGCAGATTATCCACGATCTTTAATGGCGTACTGTAGACATCCCGCTGCGAAACCTCCTTGAGATACATTTTCTGTAACACAGGATCCCGCAGGACAAGCTTTTTGGCCTGCAAAAATGCGAGGTTCTCCGGCCAACCGTAAGTGTCCCGATTCACCTGATACCCCATGCGGGTCGGATTCCCGGTCACGCGCCAGTTGTAATAGCCGGTGAAGAGAATGCCGCAGGTGAGCACGATGGCCGCGGGCGCCAGCAGGGGCACGAGCTTCCGCCGCGGCTGCACAACCAGCACCAGATAGCTCAGCGCCAGCAAGCTCAGCAAGGCGCCATCGAAGGGACGGCTATTCATCAGAATCACCATCCCCAGTCCCGTGAACAGCGCCGGCAAGGTGGGGGTGTGTCCGCGCCGCAAGCGAGGCAGCGCGCCGATCAGCAGCGCTCCCCCGATCGCCGATACACTTCCGCCCAGATAGCTGTTGATCCAGAGTCCGACCACCCCGATCTTGAGGCCGGCAACCAGCGCCCCGTACAATGCCCACGCCGGCGGCAGCCATCCCTGCAGCATCCAGCACAAAGCCGCGCACATCAGGCCCACGCCAATCACGACGCCCGCCCAGGGTTCGTGAAACAGCACTTCTCCCAACGCCAGAAATGATCCCGGGGCGGGAGGATACATGGAGTTATACGTCGGCTGCTGAATAATGTGGATGGATTCGAAATGCCGCCACATGGGGTGCGCCGGATTGGTCAAGCGTCCGTGGGCTAAGGTGTCGCCCAGTAACAGATGACTGAACTCGTCGTGGATGCTCGGTTCGGGCACCGGCATTACTCCGAGCAGCGAGAGCCGGATCAATACCGGAAGCGCGCCCGAGATGACGATCGCCCAGACGCGCCGGTTCGCAATCCGATGAAAGCGGCGCCGGAGGCTGCCCAGCCGACGGCCCACGGGACATAGCCCAACTAACATCGCACCGAACGCGGCAATAACCCATTCCACGGCGACCGGCACCGGTGTCAGAAACCGGGTGGTCTCGTAGATGAAGGTCCTGACCGCGTCGATGAGCGGGTTCATCGCCGGTCGTCCAACCGGTACAGATCGAACGACTCCGGCTCAAACACTTGCGCGTGCCAGAACGAATTGCCGTCGAAATGACGGACGGCCCGGTAACCGCTATTTCGCACCTGCTCCGTCCAGACGCTTCTCTCGAAGTCGTTCTTGTATCCGACAATCACATAGTCCGGACGAGACGAACTCAGGCGCAAAGTATCTTCGTTGACACGATTCTGCCTGGACCAATCCCAATACGCCTCCGGACGCCCATGGTTCCAATTGGAGAATATATTGCGCGGAAAGTACGGCTGGATGGCTACGCAAGCGAAGCCGATCGCGTAGATCCTCGGGGAAGGAAGCCCAAGTTCACGAAGTCCGCGCGCCGCGGCCTGACTTCCCGAGTAAGCTGCTTTCCAGTCATACGTGACCGCGCAGCACGTCCAATAACACTGGACGCCGATCACGATCACAAGGGCTGCCGCGGCCAAATCCCGTACTACCAAGCGCCGTTGTTCCGCCAGTCGCGCCCAGGCGATCCACAGCGCGAAGATCCACGCGAGAAACAGCACTCCGAAGTGCCAGACCTGGGAATAAACTACGGCATAAACCCCGCACAACAACCCGCCGGCCACGGCGAAGAACAGCAACCCTCCCCCACGCCACAGCAGCGGTAGGGAGATCGCAACGATCGCCAGAGAGGTAAACATCTCGCCTGTAAATGCGGCCGCGAAAGCTTTTCCGGAGACTTCGACGAAGTGCGCGAATGAAAAATTCAAGCGAGAGACGAAAGTTCCGTCCGCCGCCGGCCACGCCGCGGCAGCCAGCAATGCGGCGACAAGCGCAAAGCCACGCGCGTACGGGAGGGCGCGCTTCCAGGCGTGAGATTGAGCCATCGCGGCCACCCCGATCGACACGGCCATGATCATGCCATGTGCGCTGACGGCTGCCATCAGGCATAACAACGAAGTGAAAAGCAGGGGCCGCTCCGCCGCTCGTCCAAACTGCGCGGCACAGGCAAAAACCAGCACCGGCAACAAGTCATAACTGCGCGCAATCACGGCATATTGATAGCATAGAAAATAAGAAAATGGCAGCGCGAGCCGAACGCCCAAGGGAAACGGCGCCCGCCAAATGATGAGGGCCGCAGCGGCTACACCCAGAACACCGGCTACGAGATTCATCCCCGAGTAGGGCAGCCCTGCACGGATCAACCCGTGCAGCAGGGTCTGCCAGAGCCCCGTGGTTCCTTCGTAATGCAACAGCCGGGTCCACAGTTCGTAGAGGCCGGCATCTCGCGCGAGCAGCCAGGATTGCGCCTCATCCGCCCAGGGTTCGTGATGCGCAATCGCCGCGGCTACGACCAAAGCGTAAATCGCCAACCCCGCGAAGTCCGGCCGATAGCGAACTGCCGGGGCGACGTCGACACGCTTTTCCGCAGCGGTCAGGAGATCCATTTGAGGAGTCGGATCACACCCATTTTGGCGCCCTGCCGGTGAGCCGATACATCGCGCCGTTTCTCTATTTCAAGCCGGTTCTCGGAATAGTACTGATACGCCCGCCACAGCACCTGCTCGTTGGTCAAGGTCGGCTGCCATCCCAGCTTTTCCTTGATTCGCGTGGTGTCGAACATAAAGTCTTCGGCGATCATCTTGTAGTGATACGGCCCCAGGGGCGATATCTTCAAATGATGAAAAAGCTTCATAGCGGCAAGGGTCGGGCTCAGCGGCAAGGCGGCCACAACCGATTTACTCTGCGCCCGTTGCACCACGTAGCCATACACTTCGGCCAGTGACTTCACGTTATCCGAGCCAATGTTAAACGTTTCCGGAGCGGGATAGTCCAACGCCAGCATGCAGGCGTTGGCCAGGTCTCCCGCATAGATGAACTGATAGCGATTACTCCCATTACCCACCGTCCATACGCGCCGGCCGTCGTGAATGAACTCAAACAGGATAGCCAGTAATCCGAGCCTCCCGAAATCGATGATTGTGGGGCAGCGAATAATTACCGATTTGATGTTGGTATATTCGCGAATTACCCGTTCCGCCGCAACTTTCGACTGGCCGTAGACTTCCACCGGATAGGGCGGATCGTCTTCCCGCACGGGGCGTCCCAGGCATTCGCCCCAAAGACAATTGCTCGAGAGAAAAACCATCTGCGAGACGCCGTGAAGGCGCATCGCGTCCATCACGTTGCGCGTGCCGTCGACATTGCTGGTCCATAGGAACTTCCGGTCGTTCACCGCATGGGCGAGGATTGCGGCGCAATGCACCACACCAACGATCGGCCCGGTTGCGGGCGCGGCTGCAAAAATCGATTGCAACTTCTCCGCGTCGCGGATGTCCATCTGATATTTGATCAGGTTCGGATGCTCGTCCGAATCCTTGACAAGGTCGACGTTGATGCAACGGTGACCTTGTTCCAGGATGTGCCGCTTCATGATGCCACCGAAGAACCCGGAGCCGCCGGTCACGAGAAATGTCTTGATCGTCTCCCTGTTTTGCATAGCTGTCAGTTCGCTTGTAGTTCAATTTTTGAGACTATTGCGCCCAACTCCCGACCATCGCCGCTGAGGGGGGATCTGGCTTTGTCGAAACTAAATCTCACTGGAAGAAGGCTCGTAGCGAGTACGTCGCCTGGAATGTTCCGTGAATAAATATGCGTTCCGCTCTTCGAAAACGTCTCCGGGGCTAAGGTGTAACTTCCTGCGTTGGCCGACAGCGTCATAGGTCCGAGTAACCCGATCTGCACGTCCGGAACGTAGATCTCCATCTCTAACGTGGCCCCACGTTGTTCGCCGCCATCGGGAGGCTTCAGGGCAATCGAAAATTCCCGTGCGGTCCAGCACCACTTACCGTTTTCCGGCTGGTAAAAGCCGGACAGTAACTGGTTCGCCGTTCGGATGTCCACTATCTCGATCTTACTAACCGGAGCTTTCACGTCATGACACCCGAAAAGAAGAACCGCCGCGAAAGAAATAATCTGGCTACGGTGCATTCAGTTCCCAAATTAAGACTATAGAACATACCTACGCGCAATTTATGCCAGTACCAGCCCAGCCTGTACGCTGTCACACATGAGGAGACCGGAAAAAGAGTTTTGTTCGAACTATGACAGAACACGGGACTGCAGGGTTGCGTGCGAGTTATGAAAAATGCTAGCAAAATGGATTAGAAGGCGGACGAGGGCGTCCGCAGTTGTCCAGGGGGAACCGCCTACAAAGCGGATTTCACCGATCAGCGAGCCCGGAAAGCGCGCGGCAGCGTTACTGGGCGGTCTCGGATTTCCGCGCGGCGATGAAGGCATCGACATTCGACTTGTCGATCAGCGTCGCGCCGGTGTCGACAATCGCGGGGAGCAGTGAGAACGAATCCTGCGCCCAATCGATAGTCAAAGACTTCGGCGGGTGATGATGCAAATCATCAAGCGCCTTGACGCCGAGAAATGCCATGGTAAAGGGCTTCTGTCCGATGGTGGCGGAGATGATGCCTTTCTGGATGCCTTCCAGCGTGCGTGCATCGGTATCCATGGCGACGACCACTTTCCCGGAGACGCTCTTTCGCTCCAGCACCGAGGCGATCTCGGGGCCAGCGGTGGATGCGAGACTCACGAACGCGTCCACCTTGGCGTTCTTTTCGATCATCTCCATGGTGCGGTCGAAAGCGATGCGAGGATCGCCCTGGATATCGATCACCTGCATGATCTTGATCTGCGGATGTTCGGCAAACGTGTCCGTGTATCCGCGCAGGCGATCCTTGAGATTGGCCTGCCCCGGCATGGTGTAAATGACCACGTTGCCTTTGCCTTGCAGTTTCGCGATGGCCACCTTGGCACCCATTACCCCGGCCTTGTAATTGTCGGTGCCGATAAAGAACAGGCGCTTACTGTCGGCTACGTCCGAATCGATGGTAATTACCGGAATGCCTTGTGCAATGGCCGCGTCGATCTCAGGCTTCAGCAGAGTGGCATCGCTGGCGGAGACCATAATTCCGGTGGGCTTCTTTTTCGTTGTCGCGACAAACTCATCGCGTTCGGCTTTCGGATCGTAGGTATCGGGACCGGCCATCTCAGCCTTGACCTGCATCGCGGAGGCCGCACGGTTCAGACCGGCTTTCGCTTCCTGCCAGTACGGCACGGTGGAATTGGTCGAAATCAGATAATACTTCTCGTCCACTGCGTGTTGCAGAGGCGTGCACCGCAAGAGGGCGAGAGATAGCGCTACTGAGGAAAACAGACCTGTACGTGTCATACGATTCTCCTTCGCAAGTATACGCCTTTAGCATGCAGCCCCGGGTCTAATCGTCGCCTTTCAGGCGGACAGCGGCAGCTGCGCGGACGGACAGACCACACAAGACGATGGTCTGTCCTACGGGGAAAGGGCCAATCTCCGGCGTCGCCTTTCAGACGAACAGCTTCCATCAGATCTCATGCCGACACTGAGATTACGGTTTGCGGCGCTGAATCTTTTTCCGGATGTCGGGCCAGAACTCGGTGCGGAGATCAGCCAATAGATCGAATCCAATCTGAGCCGAACCTTGCACAAAGCCCAGTTTCACAGTATTGAGCCGGTCGGGATACCACTCGTTCGAAAGAAACGCGGCAGCATAGGCGCTGCCGAAACGCCAGGTGGCCAACGTCTCGCCGCCCGAGTCCTTGCGCGCGAGAAGGGTCCCGCGGAACACGTGGCCCATCCGGCGCAACAAACCGGTATTTTCCGCGCGATAGTAGCGGGGATCCTGATGCAGTACCGTATCCAGACCGAAGCCCAGCGTATTGCGAATTCCGGCATAGGCCAAAGTCGAGGCCAGACGATGGGCGTAACCCAAGCCGTCCTGCCGCCACTCTTTCGGGTAATCCATTTCCTGCAAAAAGCCGTCATAGAGGGCCGAGCCGGCTAGGGCTTCCGTGCCGTAAGCGGTTTGAGCATGATAGGCGAGTTTGCTCTGCCATGAGGCGGGATCCTGGTCCTGCGAGAACGCTGCCACCGCGGAAGCGGCGCCGGCGATCAGAAGCAGATATTTTATACGCGGCAGATGTCTCATACCAGGGAGGGGTGTCTCGATTCGGCCAGTTGACCTTTGTCTTTCAAGTGTCGCTCAAGTATACAGGAAATCCGGCACGGAAATTGCGGTAGGATGATTCGAAGTGCCCGAAGCAGCCAAATGGAGGAAATGTTGGCGCCGCCAATCGTGGTGATCGGACGGAACGAGGGAGAGCGGCTCCGGCAATGCCTTTTGGCGGCAATCCGGGGAAGCGGCCTGGTAGTTTACGTTGATTCCGGATCAAACGACGGGAGTCCGCTGCTGGCGCGCTCATTAGGCGTCGAGGTGGTGGAACTCGACGCCGCCTCATCGTACACCGCGGCCCGCGCCCGCAACGCCGGTTTCCATTTCCTGTTGCGACGGAATGCGGCTCCCGATAGCGGTTTCGAGATGGTCCAGTTCGTCGATGGCGATTGTGAACTGGCGGAAGGATGGATCAAGCGTGCCGAGGCGGAGCTCACTTGCCGGCCGGAAGTGGCGGCAGTATGCGGACGGCGCCGCGAGCGCTTTTCGGACAATTCCATTTTCAACAGACTGTGCGATCTGGAGTGGGATACTCCCGCCGGCGAGGTCGAGTGCTTCGGCGGTGATGTGCTGATTCGGGTTTCCGCTTTCAGCTCTGCCGGCGGCTTTAATCCCGAATTGATTGCCGGCGAAGAACCGGAATTTTCGGTCCGGCTGCGACAGAGAGGATGGAAGATCGTGCGACTGCCGGCGGAGATGACATTGCACGACTCGAACATGACGCGTTTCAGCCAATGGTGGAGGCGTACGCTGCGGTCAGGTCACGCCTATGCGGAAGGCGCCTGGATGCACGGCCTGGAGCCTGAGCGTCATTGGCTTCACGAGAGTTTGAGCATCTGGCTGTGGGGCATGGCGCTGCCTCTGTCCGCGGCAGGCGTTCTCTGCTTCAGTCCCCGCGCCGCACTCCTGATGCTGGCAATGTACCCCGCTCTCGCGCTCAAGATCTACGTTCGCATGAGGCGACTTGGCCGCGGGAATCGCGATGCTCTCCTCTATGCCTGCTTCTGTGTATTGGGTAAGTTTCCGCAGGCGCTGGGCCAGATTCGCTTTCACGCGGGCAAGTGGGCCGGGCGGCGCAGCCGTCTGATCGAATACAAATTGACATGAACATGGCGGCTGCAGGTCAGGCGGCGGTGACTGGCGCAGCCGGGTCCGCCCGGGACAAACCGGAACTGCCCTGCATTGCGTATCTGGTGAATCAATACCCAAAGATCAGCCATGCATTCATCCGGCGTGAAATCGCAGCGCTGGAGAACTGCGGAGTGCGCGTCGAGCGCTTCTCCCTGCGTCTGTGCGGCGACCGTTTGGTGGACGAAGCAGATCGACGAGAGTTCAAAAAGACACGCATCGTTTTGCAAGCCGGTCTCCTCAAGCTGGCGATGGCCTGCGTTGCCGCCGCCATCACCCGACCCATCCGTTTCGCGCGTGCCCTGAGACTGGCGGTCCGCGTGGGAGCAGGTTCCGATCGCGGGGTGTTCGTGCACATGGCTTACCTGATGGAGGCGTGCGTTCTCCTGCGATGGTTCGCGCAACAAAAGGTGGACCACGTCCACACGCATTTTGCCACCAATCCGGCGTCGGTGGCGATGCTGTGTCACGAGTTGGGCGGACCGCCGTATTCCTTTACGGCGCACGGCCCCGACGATTTCGACCGCGCGCGATTTCAGGCGCTGGACGAAAAAATCTCGCGAGCCACATTCGTGATGACCGTAAGTTCCTATGGGCGAAGCCAGCTCTATCGCTGGTGCGATCACCGGCATTGGCCCAGGATTCACGTTCTGCATCCCGGTATCGACGAGGTTTTTCTGCAGCATCCACAGACGCCGGTTCCCTCCGCACCCAGGCTGGTGTGTGTCGGCCGGCTGGATCAACAGAAAGGTCAATTGCTGCTGCTCGAAGCCCTGCGGCGGTTGACCGGTGATGGTGTAAGTTGCGAACTGGTCCTGGTGGGGGATGGCCCGCTGCGCTCTCAAATCCAGGCGAGGATTGCGCAACTGCGCCTGGAAGAGCACGTGGTTCTTGCCGGCGCGGTGCCTACCAGCGAACTGTGCGCCCACATTCAAGCTTCCCGCGCGCTGATTCTCGCCAGTCTGGCCGAGAACCTGCCGTCCGTAATTCTGGAAGCTTTCGCCCTTCAGCGCCCGGTTATCGCCACCTACATCGGCGGCATACCCGAACTGGTGGAGCCCGGCGTCAATGGCTGGCTGGTTCCGGCCGGCTCCGTGGAAGGTCTCGAATGGGCCATGCGCGAAGCGCTGTGCGCCAGCGTGGAAACCCTGGGAAGGATGGGTGCGGCCGGCGGCAGGCGTGCGGTAGAGCAATTCCGTTCCGAAGACGCCGCGCGCAGCCTCCTGACCAGGTTCCAGTCTGCGGGGAAAGAATGATGTCCTGGGGGAGCGTTCTGGTGCTGATCGTCCTGCTGATCGGGGTATTCGGAATCCTCATCCCGATGGCCGTGTGGTCTCTCGAATGTGCCGCGGCGCTGCTGCCTCCCCGGGATAGGGTTCTGCCGGCAAACTCCCGCCGGCCGAGCCTTGCGGTGCTGGTGCCAGCACATAATGAGTCCGCTGTTATTCGCCACACGCTGGCGAGCCTGGCACCGCAAATTCTGCCCGGAGATCGCGTGGTGGTCATCGCCGACAACTGCACCGACGCGACAGCCGATATCGCGCGCCGGGCCGGATCGGTGGTTCTCGAGCGGCACGACCTGGTGCGCCGGGGCAAGAGTTATGCTCTCGAGTACGCGGTGCAAACTCTGCGGGAAAGTGTGCCGGAGGTTTTCGTGGTAATCGATGCGGACTGCACCGTGCATGCGGACGCGCTCGATCTGATGGCGCGGCTGGCATACTCGACAGGCCGGCCGGTCCAGGCGAATTATCTCCTGGAAATGCCCTCCGGGCCGACGCCGCTGCAGGCCATTTCCTGGCTGGCATTTCGCATCAAGAATTTCGTCCGCCCGAGCGGACTCGATCGCCTGGGTCTACCTTGCTTCCTGAATGGTTCCGGAATGGCTTTCCCAGCGGCGATGATCCAAGGACCGGTGTTGGCAAGCGGGAAGATCGCGGAAGACAAGTGGCTGACCATCGACCTGATCCTGGCGGGGCACGCTCCTGTATTCTGCCGGGAAGCGAAGGTGACGAGCAAGGCGCCCGGGCAGAAGCAAGCCGAGTTAAGCCAGAGCACGCGGTGGCTGCACGGTCACCTGGAATGCATGCGGGTGCAAGGTCCGCGGCTGCTGCTGAGGACGATCCGGGAGCGTCGTCCGGATCTATTCGCGTTGCTATTCGATCTGCTCGTGCCACCTCTCTCTCTGCTGATGTTCCTCTGGTTCGCTATTCTGTCAGCTACCGTCGTGGCGGGGTTACTCGGCCTCGGATGGATACCATTCATGCCAGCAGCCGCCGGAGGGATGATGATGGGCCTCGCGCTGGGCGGCGTATTGTTCCGGTTCCCAGAGCATAGCATGGCGCGTGAGCTTTGGGCGGTCCCGGCTTACATCGTTTCGAAACTCCCGATCTACGCGGCCTTTGTGATCCGGCGCGAAAAGAACTGGGTGCGGACCGGCCGCGACCCGATTCCGCCGCCAAAGTGAGAACGTCTTAGCGGGACTGGGCCAATGAAAAATTCGCGATCCACACTTTGCCGTCAATTTGACCCACTTCAATCAACAGACGGTTGTTGGACGCATCGCAGCCCTGGCCGGTCACGCGGAACGGAACGGTCAACTCCGTCCAGTTCTTCGAAACCGAAAAAACATGATCCAGCCCACAGGTTCGGAAAGGCGCCGATTTCTGTCCAAAAGCGATCGCGACCGATCCTGGATTCTCAGCCTTCATCCAAGCCGAGACCCTGTACGTCCCCCCCTCCTGCATCTTGATTCCGGGCAGGAAAAGCTGTGCCGCCCAGTGGCGCGGATCCGCGTGCTTTTGGATGAGCAGGCTGTTGCCGCCTTTGGGCGCCTTAGGCTCGATAGACATGATCGAGCGCAATCCCGGCTGTTCGTCCAGCACCCAATGCACGGGCGATTCCATAGTGCCTCCCTTTTTGATTAACGACCAAACGGGTGGCGGCGTCGCACTGTAGTGGAAGTTGTCGTGGTACGGAAGTTGGATTTCAGGGGGATGAAGCTGCGATACTTCGAAAGCGGCATCTCCCACAGTGAGTCGTGCGGAGCGCGCCTCATTGGTGGTGTTCTCCTCCACGGTATAGGAGATGGTTCCGTTTCCGGAGCCCTCGATTCCAGAACCGATTTTGATCCAGCTGGGCACCCCGCCGACGGACCAGTGATACCCTGGACTCGCAGTCACTGAGAGGTGGCTGGAAACTCCTTCGGCCTCCACGTTCCGGCTTCGTCTATCGAGGATCACCGCGCTGGGGGCAACAACGATGCTGAAATGACCTCCATTAGTGACCGGGATCTGGCTTCCCGTTGGGTCCGTCAACAGAATATAGAGCTTCGTTGGACCCTCCGGGTTGAACCCGTTGTCCACCGAGGCTTTCAGCCTGTAGAGTCTTGATTCAAACTGAAAATGCCGCAGCGAGTTGACCAGCAATTCGCCGGACCAACCTACAGGGACCTGCTCCGTATGGATCTGAATCTCCTCGCCCATCTTTACTACCGTCTTGTCGAGCGCGACTTTCGCCACTGGTAGGCGTGACGACGCCGCGCTTACTTCCTGGGCTCCCCGGGTTTCAGCGGTGGCGTCGGTCTTGAGAACCGGGCTGTCTTTCAGGACCGGAGCGAGTTGCGTGATCTCGAAGACGGCATCACCGATCTCGATCGCCGCCGATCGATCGTGGTTGGATGTATTTTCCGCCAGCTGGTAGGCGATAGTCCCGTTGCCGGACCCCTGGTCACCGGCGGCGATCTTCATCCAAGCCGGGACGCTCTTGGGTTTAACGGACCAGGCGTAGCCGGGTTCCGCGGTGACACGGATTTCACCTGAGCCTTTGCGGGCGGGCACCTTGTCGGCAGGCGGCAAGAGAATTACCCCACCTGGCATGGAGACGAACTGGAGCGAACCATGGTTGTCGAGAGGGATTTCATGGCCGTTGCGATCCATGAGCATCACGTAAAGGTCGTTATCGCCGTTCCGGTTGAACCCGTTCTGGGGGATCACTCTTAACGAATGGTTCTTCGCGTCGATGGGGAAGTGGCGGACATTGTTGACGTTAACCTCACCGGACCAGCCGTCTGAGGCATGCTCCACCCGCAGGTTGACTTCCTGGCCCAGTTTGATTTCAGTTTCTCCGAGCGAGACCGTGGCGCGGGCTCCCTCCCGGTCTCCCCCGCACGACGAGAACAGCAAGCCAACAGCAAGCGCCGATCCCCATACTTGACAGCGAACCAATGTCATCTCCCGTTTTGCCTGCGATCTACTCAATTTAGAAAGTATACCGATCCGCTCTCCGCAGGATGGACTGCGAAGTGTGGAATTGCACCGTTGATCCGGCGACAGACGTAATCGGTGGAAAAAATGGCGCCGCTCAGGTTACACTACTTTAATCACCGGCAGATCAGCGCTCACCGGAGGGGCGCTTCGTGGCAACCAGTTTAGGCGTACCGGATGATGCTTCTCTAAATGATTGGCCGCGTGGCTGTCGCGCGGACAATTCGGACGGACGCGAGGCGACGGAGGCAGTTCATCTGGAGTCTTCCGCGGCGATGCACGCCGTTCCGACGGCTTACCTGCAGGGCGCGCGTCTCAACACCATTAGCGAGCAGCAATGCGTTGACCTGGTTCTCAACGCGGTCGAGCGCGGTCGCGGTGGTTCCGTCAGCACCATGAATTTGGACCACCTGCGGCGGTTTGTTCAGGATAAGAAATTCGCCGCGCTGTATGACAGGGCAACTATCGTGACGGCAGATGGCATGCCGCTGGTCTGGGCGAGCAATTTGCGGGGAACGCCTTTACCCGAGAGAGTGACCGGATCCAACCTGATCTCGAGTATCAGCGCAGCGGCCGCCCGCCGCGGGCGATCCATCTTTCTCCTCGGTGGGGCGCCCGGCGCGGCGCAAAAAGCGGCGGCGGTGCTGGCCAAGCGTCATTCCGATCTCTCGATTGCGGGTGTCTCCAGCAAACCCGATGAATCCAGCCACGATGATGGCCAATGGACGGATATCGCTCAGATGTTGAGGGCTGCCAAGCCGGATATTATCTTCGTGGCTATGAGCTGCCCAAAGCAGGAAGAGTTGATTGAGGCGTTGCGTTATACGCTGCCGGCTGCCTGGTGGATCGGGGTGGGAATCGCGTTCAGCTTCGTGGGAGGAACGATTCCGCGCGCCCCGTTATGGATGCAGCGAGCCGGCCTGGAGTGGCTTCACAGGTTGCTGAAAGAACCCAGAAGGCTGGCCAGGCGATACCTGGTCAACGGGCTGCCCTTCGCCATCAAGTTGTTCCGCAGCGTTGCCCTGGAGCGCCTCTCTGCGCAGCGAAACTCGCGACAACCATAATTTGCCTCTGATTCGTCCGGCATCGATGGAAAGTCGGTTGTCCAGAGGACCGCAACCCTCGCCCTGTGCCCGAAACCAGACAGTTACTTTCCTCCAACTCGAAGAGACATCGACCGGCTGGTCGAGACCACAGCGGTTATACGGTGCGGTCTTCTGGCCAAGGCGCACCCGGATCAACGCAGGCTGCTGCGCTTTGAGCCAAAGCGAAAGCCGATATCCCGCGCCCTTGTAGACGTCGATTTCCGGGAAGTAGACCTCGGTAGCGCCAGGCGCATCGTCAGGCGGGTCGTGCCGTTCGAGTACCAGGCTATCGCTGCCCTGCGGTCCTCCGGCAGTCACGGCGATGGTGCTGCTCTCGCCCGGCACATCCTCAACGTGCCAGCGGCTCGGCCGCGGCAAATAGGAGAACCCCTCGGAAGGCGGTCCGACTGAGGGATTGTTAAACGGCTCCACAACGGGAAGGAAGATGTATGGAAAGCAAGGCTGGATCACCCGAAAGAACTTGTCTCCAACAGAAATCACCGCCCAACGATCTTCACCGGAGTCGTTTTCAGAAAGCGTGTAGGTGACCATTCCGTCGCCGACGCCGGAGCCGCCCGACATGATTGTCATCCAGTCCGGCAGCCGTCGGACTGCCCAGGAATGGCCGGGCGCGGCTACATAGATCCGTCCCCAACCTCCGGCAGCCCCAATGCGGTCGTCATCGGGAGCGATGCGGAGAGACCTCGGGGCATCCTGGGCACGAGGTAGAAGCCGCACCAGCCATCCGGGTAAGCCGCTCGATGACTTCGATGGCGGAGCTGAGGCAGTTTTGCGGGCAGTCAGCCGGATCTCCAGAATTCTCCCCAGCGAGTTCGTCATGTCGATGCGGACTACACCGCCGGGGTGTGGTCTGGCCCGGAGGTTCTCATAGACCTGCACGGCGTTGTCACGGCGGCGGCCGTCGAAATAAAGGGGGTAGTCACGCATCAACCGGAACTGCGCGGGTTCGCTGCGGAGGGCGTCTTCCAATAGTCGGTGGTGGGCTCTGGTAGCCGGGTCGATGAAGCCATCCATGTCGAGAAGAACGAAATGCACCGGAGCTGCATTCAGGAACTCGCGGACCTGGTCCGGCGACGTCATCAGCAGTTTACGGTTGCCCAACAAGTCCAAATTGGAAAGCATCTTGCTAGCTCTCAGCACCAGGCCGTCTCTATCTCTGTCGTGAATCAGGCGTTCGGCTACGAAAGATCCCTCCCCCACTGCGTCGGACGAGACCAGAATCGCCGGCAGCAACGGATCAAAAGGCATGGCGGCAGCGATCTCCGCATAACCCGTTCGTCGATCGTTCAACATGCCGCCGGCGGTGGAGACTATGCTGAATAGCGCCACCGCCGCAGCCGCGAGGAAACCGGCGGCACGCCGGCCCGATATCCAATTCGTTGCGCATTGGAGGGAATGGAGCCCCTGGGCGAACAGCAGGGTCAGAGGGAAATAGGCCGCCAGAAAATACCGGTCTTCCACCAATGTCCTGCCAGCCAGTTGCGAGGCGACAACAACCACTAACCAAACGAGCGCAATTTTGGCGTGAATTGCCTGATTCGTCGAGGCGACGAATTTCTGCCGCACGAGGGCGTCGAACACTCCGTACGCGGCAGTCAGAAAGATCGCCGGCGAGGCGCCTCGAAAGAATGCCAGAACAATCGGCAGACGTTGCCATAACTCCGACAAACTCAACGAAGCTTGAGGGTAATCCCGCGAATGTAACACACCGGCCGCAGCGTAGACGACAAAGGCAACGGCAATAACCAGCCCGAAGCCGACGCCGATCCTGTACAGTTTACGGCGGGCAAGAAGAGACTTGCCAGCCAGCAGCGGCAAAGCCACTAAGGCAAAGACCAATAGAGAGAGCGCGCTCTCTTTGGTCAGAATAGCCATGACTGTCCAGAACGCGGATTCGATCCAATACCGGCGCTTTGCGAGGGCCCAGCCGTCACAGAATGCGAGAACGGCGAGCAGCATAAACAGACATGCCAGCATGTCAGCCAAAAACAATAAAGTGCTCGTGCGCACCACTGGTAGCCAAAGAAACGCGCTGATGGACAGAAGTGCAATCGAGGCGCCGTGGAGCCGTTGGAGCCGCCAGAAGAGGACGGAAGCCGCGAGGGCCGTGATGCAGCCTACCAGGAGGATGGCGTTCAAGGTCGTCACTCCCAGCATTCCATACCAAAAGGCTTGGATCACATAGAAGAGCGGCGGCCAATGGCCAAAGGACACCTTTGGATAGCGAACGTAATAGGACTCCGCGAAAGAGACGGGATTGGTCCCGAATGCGGTCTTGAAGTAGTCCAAAAGACAGACGCCGGTAACGAAGTGCCCCGATTCATCAGGGTACCCGGCGAGGTTGCTCAGATCTGCCCTCTGTGAAAGCTGGAAGAATCCCACAGCCCCAAAGATCAGGAATGCACTCAAGGCGCCGGCCAGGCGTAACCGATGCGCCCCTGTCCCTGGTGTGCCCCCGTGCGACTCGCACGTACGAAGCAACGGCAGCTTGCCTCCTTGTGGAACCGTTCTCCGGCTGACTAGCGAGATTCCCAGTCGGAAGTAACCGAGTTTACCATGTACCTTTCAGGTCTTCCCAACGGCGCTTTAATTAAGCGGGAACGCGAGTTCGATCGGGCAGCAAGCCGGCTCAAAGCCGGCTGCGGGCAGGATTGCCAGGCAGGATTGCGCGCCCCATCAGGCACCCTAGAGGAGGCTTCGCGCATCATATGAACAACGGTGAGTACAGGGACACAACACGGGCCGGGGCCGTCGCTCCCGGCGCTGTACGAAGCGCTTTCCCGGGTTTCGCATGCCATCTCCAGGTATCGGGATCCGAAGGAACTGTTTCGCGTTCTGGCCGGAGAATTGCGGCAGGCGGTTCATTTCGACTTTGTCGCAGTCTTTCTGTATGACGAAGCGTCGCACAAGATCCGCAATCCCGTGCTCGAAACCGTAAATGGCCCGGGTTTCGCGATCCCGGAGGACTTCCCGGCAGAGGAGACTATCACCTGGTGGACGTATCAGAACCGGGCAGCGGTGGTCATTCCGTCGCGAGAAGAAGAGACGCGCTTCCCACGCATGATGGAACTCTACCGAAGGTACGGCGTGCAGTCCGCGTGCATCCTTCCCCTGGCGACGGCGCACCGCCGTCTGGGCAGTCTCAGTTTTGGCCTGCAAGACGCTAATGGCTATTCCGGCGAGGACGTCCGATATCTGTCCCTGATCGCGGACCAGGTTGCGCTGGCGGTCGATAACGCCCTGCGGGATCAGGAGCAGCAGCAGGTCGAGGAGGAACTACGCAAACAAAAGGCCCACTTTGAAAAGCTATTCGAACTGGCGCCCGAAGCCATCGTCCTGCGCGACATCGACAATCGCGTGCTGCGCGCGAATCGGGAGTTTACCAAACTGTTTGGCTTCAGCATCGAGGAATCGCTGGGTCGAAATATCAGCGACCTGATCGTGCCCGACGCCGAATGGGACGAGTCGGAACGTCTGCGCGAAGCGCTGCAGCGCGGCGAACGCGTGAACGCCGAAATCGTCCGCAGGCGAAAGGACGGCGCGCTCCTGAACGTGTCATTCGTGGCCGCTCCCGTTTCGGTGAATGGGGGCGCACCTGAAATTTACGGGATCTATCGGGACATTACCGAACGGAAACGGGCGGAAGAGGCGCTGCGACGCAGCGAGGCGTATCTGGCCGAAGGCCAGCGCATCAGCCACACCGGCAGTTGGGCTCGCAGCGTGCCGGCAGGCGATGTTTTTCTAAGCCAGGAGAGCATACGCATTTTTGGCATCGATCCTTTGCGAATCAGGCCGACGCTCGAGGTAGTCCTCAATCGCATTCATCCCGAAGATCGGGATTCGGTGGCGCAGACGGTGACGCGGGCCATCCAGGAGGGAAGCCATTTCGAGAGCGATTTCAGGATCATCCTGGATGACGGCACCATTCGCCACATCCATACCCTGGGCCACCCGGTGTTCAATGCCGCGGGCGAGCTCGTCGAATTCGTTGGAACGCACATGGATGTGACCGAGCAGCACCAGGCAAGAACGGCTCTGGACAATGCGTTTGAAGAGATCAAGGCGCTCAAAGATCAGCTCTACCACGAAAATGTGGCATTGCGGCAGGAGATCGACGAGACCTCGATGTTCGAGGAGATCGTCGGGAAGAGCGAGGTGCTGCGGAATGTTCTGAAGCAGGTGGACACGGTGGCGCGGACGGATTCGACGGTCCTCATCTACGGAGAGACCGGGACCGGAAAAGAACTGATCGCGCGGGCCATCCACAACCTGAGTCCGCGGAGTCACAATGCGTTTGTCAAGCTGAATTGCGCATCGATCCCGACGGGTCTTCTGGAAAGCGAACTCTTCGGCCACGAGAAGGGCGCGTTCACGGGCGCGATCGCACAGCGTATCGGACGTTTCGAGCTGGCCAATCGCGGGACCATCTTTCTCGACGAGATCGGAGAAGTTCCGCTCGAACTGCAGCCCAAGCTTCTGCGCGTCTTGCAGGAACGGGAATTCGAGCGGCTGGGAAGTTCGCGGACGATGCGAACCGAGGCGCGCCTCATCGCCGCCACCAACCGCGATTTGTCAGAAATGGTGGAGGAGCAGAAATTCCGCTCGGATCTGTTCTACCGATTGAATGTGATTCCGATCCTCGTTCCACCGCTGCGGGAGCGGCCGGAAGACGTGCCCCTGCTGGTGCAACACTTCGTGGAATTGTTCAGCCGGCGCATGAAGAAGTCGATACAGACCATTCCGGCGGAGACGATGAGCGCCATGGTGCACTACGACTGGCCGGGAAACGTGCGTGAACTGCAGAACGTGATCGAACGCGCCGTGATCCTGTCGGCGGGACCGGTGCTGAAGGTGTCATCGGCTGATCTGAAGGCTAGCGCGTCCCGCAAGTCCGGCAAGACCGCCAGAATCGCGTCCACGAGCAGGAGCAACGCACCCGCTCCTGATCGGGATAAGGTCATGGAAGTTCTCCGAGCCACCGGCGGAAAGGTCGGTGGAGCGGATGGCGCGGCGGCGCGCCTGGGAATGAAGCGGACCACTCTCATCGCCCACATGAAACGGCTCGGCATCAATCCCCGCACTGTCATCAGCCACTTTTGACAGTGTCATGACAGGCTCTGACACTGTCAGGACGGGCGGTCTCAACAAGCCCTCTCCGGATAACCTCTTTTCTATTCATTGGTTTGGTTCGCACGAGATTTTTGGCCCTCGCGGTGCTTTTTCGTAAGGCAGAGAAAGCCCTGATGCTGAGAACCATGATCAACGACTCCCCATTCGCGCAAGAATGGATCCTCCAAGGCCGGCTATGTGGCGAGTGGGCGGTGGACCTCAAGGAAAAATGGGAGGAGACGCGAAGCTCACGCGCCGGCCGCCGGTGCGTCGTCGATCTCGAAGACGTAATTTCGGTCGACCAGACTGGCGAAAGCGTACTCCTTGAAATGGCAACCGAAGGCGCCCGGCTGATGGCCCGCCGCGCCTACATGAAATACATACTCGAGGGTCTCGACGTTCATTCATCGAGAGAGGAGCAAAGCAAGCCGTGTGGATCATTAAAGTAGCCCTGGATCGGCCTTACACGTTCATCGTCCTGGCCCTGCTGATCCTGATCATCGCCCCTGTGGTGATTCTCAGGACGCCGACCGACATCTTCCCGAATATTGATATCCCGGTGATCTCGGTCGCGTGGACTTATACCGGCCTGAACCCGGAAGAACTCGAAGGCCGCCTGACTTCCCCGTACGAAAAATCGCTCACCACGCTGGTGGATAACATCGAGCACCTGGAATCGACGACTTACAACGGCGTGGTGGTGGTAAAACTTTTTCTGCAACCGAATGCCAGTCTCAATACGGCCAATGCGCAGGTTACCGCTGCATCGCAATTTCTACTTCGCCAGCTTCCGCCGGGAACTCAACCGCCGCAGATCATCAACTTCAGCGCATCCAGTGTTCCCATTCTTCAACTGGGCCTGTCCGGCAAGGGACTTTCGGAAGACCGGCTCAACGATCTGAGTCTGAACTTTCTGCGCACCCAACTGGTGACGGTTCCCGGAGCCGTGGTCCCCTATCCCTATGGCGGCAAACAGCGGCAGGTGATGATCAACATGAACGCCGGGCTGCTGCAGTCGAAGGGCCTGTCTCCGCAGGATCTGCTGACGGCTGTGAACCGGCAAAGCCTGGTATTGCCTTCCGGCACTGCCAAGATCGGTCCGACCGAGTATGACGTCAGATTGAACGCCAGTCCGCGCAAGGTGGGAGAGTTGAGCGACCTGCCTATCCGGCGCATCGATGGGACGACGGTCTATCTGCGCGATGTGGCAACGGTCGCCGACGGCTTTGCGCCGCAGACCAATATCGTTCGTCAGGATGGCCGGCGCGGCGTGCTGGTCACTATTGTAAAATCCGGAACTGCATCTACGCTGGACGTCGTGTCGGGCATCCGGAAGCTGATCCCGCGAGTCGCCGCGACTCTGCCTCCGGAACTGAAGATCGAGCCTCTCGACGATCAATCTGTCTTCGTGCGGGGCGCTGTCGGCGGAGTGATCCGCGAAGCTGTCATTGCGGCGGCGCTCACCGGCTTGATGATCCTGCTTTTCCTGGGAAGCTGGCGCAGCACACTGATCATCGCTATATCGATTCCGCTGTCGATCCTCACTTCCGTGATTGCCTTAGGCTTTCTGGGCGAGACGATCAACATTATGACGCTCGGTGGTCTGGCGCTAGCGGTTGGCGTGCTGGTCGACGATGCCACGGTCACCATCGAAAACATCGAACGTTACATCGAAGAAGGACACGAACTACGGGAAGCGATCCTCGGCGGGGCTGGACAGATTGCGGTTCCCGCACTGGTTTCGACGCTCTGCATCTGTATCGTCTTCCTGCCGATGTTTTTCCTGGGAGGCGTCGCGCGCTACCTGTTTGTCCCGCTAGCGGAAGCGGTCGTTTTTGCCATGCTAGCTTCTTACATCCTTTCCCGAACTTTGGTCCCCACCCTGGCGATGTACCTGTTGAAATCGAAACACTATACTGCGCGCTCGCGCAATCCCCTGGTGCTCTTCCAACGCGGCTTCGAGCGCACCTTCGAACACCTTCGCGAAACCTATCGCGCGCTGCTCGAGTTTCTCCTGTCGATGCGCAAGGTATTCGTGCCCGTCTTTCTACTGGCGTGTCTGAGTGTGTTTTGCTTGATTCCATTTCTGGGCCAGGACTTCTTTCCCAACACCGACAGCGGACAGTTTATTCTGCATGTGCGCGCCAAGAGCGGCACGCGCATCGAGGAAACCGCCCGGCTTTGCGATCTGGTGGAGAATTCCATTCGCAGAACGATTCCGCCGGGCGAGGTCGGCTCGGTAATCGACAATATCGGGATGCCTTACAGCCAGTTGAATACGCAGCACATGACGTCCGGAACCATCGGCGCAGGCGATGCGGACGTCATGGTGTCGTTGAACGAAAATCACCACCCGACCGCGGACTACGTCCGCCGGTTGCGCGCCGATCTGCCGAAGCAATTTCCAGGCACTACGTTTTCCTTCCTGCCCGCGGACATCGTCACACAGATACTGAACTTCGGCCTGCCCGCTCCGATCGACATTCAGATTGAGGGCTCCGACGGAGTGGGCAATCGCAAAATCGCCGACAGGATGGTGCAACAACTGCGCCAGGTTCCCGGCCTGGCGGACCTTCGGATGCAACAGCCGGAAGATTATCCGGTCTTCGATGTCAAGGTTGACCGCACCAAAGCCGAGCAGGGTGGGTATGCGGAACTGGACGTGGCCACGAGCTTATTGAACACGCTGAGCGGCAGCTTCCAGACGCAGCCCATGTTCTTTCTGAACTATCAGAACGGCGTGAATTACAATCTGGTCGCGGAAACCCCGCAGTACCAGATGCAGTCGTTGCAGGATCTGAAGGCTATCCCCATCACGGCCAGCGGCATGACGAAGCCTGAGATTCTTGCTGATGTTGCCTCAGTTTCGCGCGGCGACGAAATGGCCGTCATTTCGCACTACAACATTCGCCGCATCCTGGACATCTACGGCGCGGTACAGGACCGTGATCTCGGGGGCGTGGGCCGCGACATTCAGCGGATCGTCAGTGCGAACGAACGCGGGCTTCCGCGCGGCAGCTTTATCCATGTGCGCGGACAACTCGAGACGATGCGGGCATCCTACATTGGATTGCTCGCGGGCCTCGCTTTCGCCATCGTCCTGGTGTATCTGCTGATCGTAGTCAATTTTCAATCGTGGCTCGATCCTTTCATCATCATCACGGCGCTGCCCGCGGCGCTAGGCGGCATCGTCCTGTTTCTGTTCGTCACGCGCACCACGCTCAGCGTACCCGCGCTGATGGGCGCCATCATGTGCATGGGTGTCGCAACAGCGAACAGTATTCTGGTGATCTCATTCGCCAAGGAAAGGCTCGAACTACATAACGACGCCGTCGAAGCCGCACTGGAAGCCGGCGCGGCCCGTTTCCGTCCGGTGCTGATGACGGCGCTGGCGATGATCATCGGCATGATTCCCATGGCGCTGGGAGCGGGCGACGGCGGCGAGCAGAATGCCCCGCTCGGCCGGGCTGTTATCGGCGGCCTGATGCTGGCTACGGTGGCCACGCTGGTATTTGTACCTGCGGTTTTTGCACTGCTGCATGGAAGGCGGAATGAGCCCGCGGCCAATCGCCACTATCAGGCCGATCGGGAACCTGTACTCGCTTGAACAAGGAGAATTGGAATGACCCAAGAAATCGAAAGCCCGTCAGTTGAAACCGCAACGCCGGTGGAACGCCGGCAGACGCGCAAGCTCGTAAGAGTATTCAGCGCGATCTCTACCGGTATCATCCTGGCGATCGTCGCCGTGGTGTTCTCCGGCATCCGCGAGCGTCGTGCGCTGGCCGCAAGCCTGGTCCAAACGGCACAGGCCGGAGCCGCAGCAAATGTATCCGTCGTTTACCCGCGGATCGGCGCCAACGCGGACGAACTGGTATTGCCGGCGAACATGCAGGCGTATATTGAAGCGCCGATTTATGCGCGCACTCACGGATATCTGAAACGCTGGTACTTCGATATCGGCGCCCATGTCCAGCAGGGCCAGCTTCTCGCGGAGATCGATACGCCCGAAGTCGACCAACAACTGGCGCAGGCACAGGCGGATCTCAAAATGGTGCAGGCCAATCTGGACCTCGCGCATACCACGGCTGTCCGCTGGCAGAACCTGCTCGCCAAGCATGCCGTCTCCAAGCAGGAAACCGATCAGGCTATTAGCGATTTCGCGTCAAAACAGGCGGCTGTCGACGCCAGTATGGCGAACGTGCGTCGTCTCGAACAATTGCAGAGCTTCGAAAAAGTCTATGCGCCGTTCGATGGAGTCATCACCGTGCGTGATACAGACGTCGGTGCGCTGATCGACGGAGACTCGTCGCCGAAGGAACTTTTCCACCTGGCTGCCATCGACAAGCTGCGCGTCTATGTGCCGGTGCCGGAAGTCTCGGCTGCCGCAGTTCGGAGCGGGGAGCAGGTCACTCTGACTTCCGATCAATTTCCCAATCAGATCTTTCACGGCACGATCGTGCGCGATTCAAGCGCGATCGACCCGGCGTCACGGACCTTGAACGTAGAAGTAGACGTACAAAATCCCACGGGTAAGCTCCTGCCAGGCTCGTATGCGTTCGTGCACATCCGGGCTCCCGGACCGGCCGGCGCCCTCCAGATACCCGCCACGGCGCTGCTCTTTCGAGCGCAGGGCTTGCAGGTGGGAGTGGTTCGCGATGGACGAGCGCAACTGGTTGCCATCACCATCGGCCGGGACTTCGGAGAAACCGTAGAAGTTGCGTCGGGACTGCAGCGCACCGATGCGGTGATTCTGTCGCCCTCCGATTCGCTGATCGATGGAACACCGGTTCGGGTCGAGAAAGGGGATCAGCAATGAAATACCTGTGGTTTTCCTGCGTGGCTTTCCTCGGGCTGACGGGCTGCATGGTCGGCCCGAAGTATGTACGTCCTAGCGTGCCGGTCACTCCGATGTTCAAGGAATCGGGGCCGTCGACATTTAAAGAAATGGACGGTTGGAAAACAGCTCAGCCCAGCGATCAGGCGATTCGCGGCAAGTGGTGGGAGCTGTTCGACGACCAACAGCTCAATTCACTGGAAGGGCAGGTGGATACTGCCAACCAGACGTTGAAACAGGCAGAAGCCAATTTTCGCTCCGCGCGAGCCGCCATTCGCGTGAGCCGCTCGAACCAGGCTCCGACCATCACCGCCGGTCCTTCAATCGGGGCGGAGCGTGACTCGCCGAATCAACCTTACTTCAACAAGGCAGTTGCCACCAATGGCGTCGGGAACTTCACGTTTCCCTTCGACCTGAACTACGAGATCGACCTTTGGGGACGCGTGCGGCGCAGTGTGGCTGCTGCGGTGGAGCAGGCCCAGGCAAGCGCGGCAGACATGGAGACGGCGCGACTAAGCCTGCATGCCGAACTGGCCGTCGATTACTTCGATCTGCGCAGCGCCGACGCTCAATTGAGGCTCCTGGCGCAAACGGTCAAAGCTTACCAGGATGCGCTGCAATTGACACAGGACCGGTACGAGGGAGGCGCGTCACCGCTCTCCGACGTGACGCAAGCCAATACTCAATTACTGACTGCCGAGGCGGCGAAGACGGACGTGGCAATACAGCGCGCGGAGTATGAACACGCCATCGCGGTCCTGACCGGCAAACCACCGGCCGCATTCACATTGGCCGCGATCCCATTGACCATCCGGACACCCGCGCTGCCTCCAGTTCCGGGCGTTCTGCCTTCGCAACTCCTGGAGCGCCGGCCGGACATCGCCGCAGAAGAACGGCGGATGGCCGCGGCCAACGAACAGATCGGAATCGCGCAAGCGGCCTTCTATCCGACCCTGAGCCTGTCAGCCGTGGCAGGATTCGCGGGCACCTCCGCTTTGAACTGGCTGACTTGGCCGAGCCGTTTGTGGGCCGTGGGTCCGACGCTGTCGCAAACCCTCTTCGACCATGGACTGCGCCATTCCAATTCGGACATCGCCCGTTCCAACTATGACGCGACCGTAGCCGCATACCGGCAGTCGGCGCTGACTGCATTTCAAGAGGTGGAGGACAATCTGGCCGCGTTGCGAGAACTGGAGACCGAGGCACAGCAACAGCACGTAGCCACGGATTCCGCCGAGCAATCGTTGGATCTTTTCAAGACCCGCTATGAAGGCGGTGTCGATACCTACCTACAGGTCATTACCTGGCAAACCGCCGCGCTGCAAAACGAGCGCAACGACATCGAGATCATGCGGCGGCGACTAGAAGCGGATATTCTGCTGATCAAGGCGCTGGGCGGAGGCTGGAAGATGTCGAACACAATACCGGTTACCTAAGGATGTTCGATCGGGCGCCAAGCCGCATGGGAGCTAGATTCCTTGAGGCAGAAAACTTGTTGTCTTTGCGTCAAGTTTTACGCAGCCAGTCTGGCCTGTTGCACCCAAGATTCGACCTCCTGTTCGAGTTTATCGAAACTGCGGCGCAACGAAGTTGGAAGGGATGACGTAGCCGGCAGCACAAGTCCGAGGCCGGGCCGCAGAATTCTGGAGTAAGTGCGGGTACAAAAAGCGGCGACGCGGAATCCGAATTTCGTGAGTTGGTAGCGATGGGTCTTGGGAATCCGTTCGAGCAGGCCGTGAAGGCGGAGCCGGCGCAGTTGATAGGTCATACGGCCTTGGGTGAATTGAGCGACGGGCTGGCCCCGCAAGTCGGCCAATTTGCGCCGCAGGTCCCGGTTGGAGAATCCGGCCGGCAACAGATCGAAAAGCAGTAAAGCGTTCCAGAGGCTCTGCACCATCGGATCGGCGAAGCGGGAGAGCCGAGGCTCGTTGCCCATCTACCAGGTGCGGGCGATTGAGTTGTTGGAAGGTCTCTTCAGCGAGAATCGCCTTACGGTGGTCCCACTCATGGAGGTTATTGAATACCTTCCATCTCATGCACGCAAGCGGAGCCTGCGATCAGTTTGCTTGCGCGTTGGCGTTTCGCCGCATTAGCAGTTGGGTCGCGATAGATGCTCCCTCTGCGCCCTCTGCGTCTCCTAAGAAAAAAACAAACTGGTGGTTTGCTGGAAACAAAAGACTTAGGTACCGCGTCTGGATCCATCAAAATTACCCGCCGAAGCCGCTGTTTCCTTCTCCACCAGACTGGGCCACCCCAGTCAGATGCTCTGCGGTTAATCATTGAACCGGACGCTGGGGTCGACCGCAGAGGCGCGGAGGTCGCAGAGAAAAGGAGCCCAGGGGAGAAGAGCAACCAGGATAAACTCATGCGATGAAGGTCAATGAAGTCACGGAGGCAATTATCGGCGCTGCCATAGAAGTGCATCGCACGATTGGGCCTGGACTGCTGGAATCTGCTTATGTCCAATGTCTTGGTCACGAATTAGCTTTGCGCCAAATACCCTTCCAGTTGGAACTGCCGCTGCCGGTACAATACAAGGGACTTAAACTCGATTGTGGCTATCGGCTCGATCTGGTCGTGGCGGACGCCGTAGTAGTGGAGGTCAAGTCCATTGATCGCATCACCCCCCTCCACGAGGCTCAACTGCTGACATACCTGCGTCTGGGTGGCTGGAAGGCGGGCCTCCTCATCAACTTCAACGTTCCGCTATTGCGTGATGGCATTGTACGGCGGGTGCTGGCATTCGGCGAGTCCTAGCACCTAGCAGCCACCCGCGTCTAGCCGACGAGCTACAACGCTCACATGCTCGTCGGTCTGAGGCGGAGCCTCGTTAGTGTCCTGAGTTAGAAATTCGCGACTTAAGTCTACGGCTGCTGCGCAGCCGGGCAGACAACAAAAGACGATGGTCTGCCCCACGGTTGGGCGGTTGACTTATTTAACGAATCTGTAATTCAGAACACTAGTACCTACTTGCAAAAATTGCCGTACGGAAACCGCTTGCTTACGCGCGCGGCTCAGCAATGACTTCCGAGCCGCGACCGCCGCGGAGTGGTTACGCGATCTTTTGCAACTTGGTACCAGAGATGGGGCGGACGGCGGGTGGCGCAATCTTCGATCTTACGGGTCAATCCGATATTGCCCATTCGCCCGCCACGATCGCGCGGGTCCGAGGGAGACGTCCGAGGTTGGCCAGGTATCCCATTGCCGCCAGGACGCCCGCAAAAGCGAGAAGCTTCACGATATCGGATGTATGGCTGCGCGGCAGCACCTTCCAGAGAATGCCGAGAACCGGTTCAGCAGCGCACACCGCCCAAACGGTGCCATAGAAGTACCGGCGTTCGGTTCCCTCGCCTTTGGTGGATGACCGCACGCGTGGGAGTTGTCCCAGCGCGCCGCAGATCCACAAAACGATGGCGAGCGGAAAGTAGGCGTGATCGTAGATCTGGCGCAAACGCCATTCCCCGGTTGCGGTAGCGTAAGCGAGACCGGCCAGATTCAACAGCGCGAAGCTGATCATGTCGCTCCAGGCCACGGTGTAGCAGATGCGCCGGTACAACGGATTCGGTTTGTCTTCCGTGAAGCGAAGGATATACGGCTTCGGTTCGACGCCGGGCAAACGTCCGCGCCATCCAGCTATGCCGGTGCCAACCAGGACCACTGCCAGCCACGCGGCCATCCGCGCGTCGAACCCCTGCTCGAACAGGTCAAACGTCAGCGGGCCCGGGGCGATGAAGAAAACGAAGATCCAGATCGGCCAATGCGCCAGCCGGTACAAAGGTTTGTTGCGCGTGCGGAAACGCGGCACGTCGCGCGGTGCAGTTTCCGCTCCTGAAGTTCCTATACGCATGCCTCCCACCAAGCCTAATATATGCTAAAGGCGACAGGACAAAAACGTTCCATCCCGGGAACCTGCATTTATGGAAACGAATCGTAGGAATTTTCTGCTGGCCGCTGCGCCGCTTTTCATCCCCTCGTCGGCTTGGGGTGCCAATGACCGTCCCGCCTTCGGCCTGATCGGCTCGGGTAATCGCGGACGTTACGTGGCCAAGGGCTTTCTGGGCCTGGGAGCGCAGTGCGTTGCCATCTGCGATGTGCAGGACCACAACGTCGAACTTGGGCAAGAACAAGCACCCGATGCCAAGACGTATATTGATTATCACGAACTGCTGGAACAGCAGGGCCTGGATTTTGTTATCAACGCGACGCCCGACCATCATCATTGTCCGGTACTGCTGGCGGCCGTTGCGGCGGGCAAGGACGTGTATCAGGAAAAGCCCATGTCGCACACTTTAGCCGAAAGCCAGAAGATGGTCGAGGGTGTGCGCAAGACCAAACAGATCGTGCAGATCGGCATGCAGCGGCGCAGTTTTCCCGATATCGCCAAGGCTGAGAAACTGGTAGCGGATGGCGTTTTGGGGCCCATCAGCATGGTGAAGGCGGAATGGAACTGGCAATTCCGCAGCGGTTTTGGGGACGTGATGCGCTCCGAACCTCTGCCCGGCAAAGTGGACTGGCTGCGGTTTCAGGGTTCAGCGAAAAAGCACGAATTCGAGCCGGCGCGCGTCCGCTGGTGGCGCGCTTTCTTCGATTATTCCGGCGGCAACATGACCGACCAGGGTACGCACCTGATGGATTGCGTGCAGCGTTTGACGAAGACAACCGGGCCGCGCGCAGCCGTCTGTCTCGGCCAGGTGCAGGATATGAAGGGCGCCGAAGCGCCGGATGTCTTCACAGCTGTTTTCGAATACCCCGAATTCATGGCCAGCTGGACGCTCAATTACTGCAGTTCGTATGAGAACGGCTGGTCGGTGCTGTTCCAGGGAAAGAACGGCACGTTGATTCTGGACGGCGCGGGCTACCGGATTTACAAGGAGCCGTGGTCGAAGAAGGAGAACCGCGAACCCATCTACCAGGAGGACGCGCCCGATGCGACCGTCGAGCATTTCAAGAACTTCCTCGAATGCATCCACACGCGCGTGGAGCCGCACTGCCCGGTAGAGTTAGGTGCGCAAGCGGTCTCCGGTCCGCACTTGGCCAACCTCGCCTATCACAAGGGCCGCGAGGCACGGTTGAACACTGAAGGTAAGGTTTCGTCATAGTCGGCCGACCGGGCGGGTCGCCTGAAAATGCCCGGCTGCGGGGCAGTCTCTGGACTTTGGCCATTTGAAATTCAACTTCTTGGTAAGCAGAGAGGAAAAAGGGCTGTCGCTCGCGCAACAATGCGCTCGCGCAACAATGGCGACCAGGGGGTCGCTTGCGGACGTGGGCGTCCGCCCCACAAGAGGCCAAAGCCGGGCGGCTGCGGTAAGGTGGCCGCGCCCTCCCAGGTGCGTTTCATTACCTGGGCCTTTTACCTGCACCTGCAGCGGTAGCCTGAAGGAGGCCGAGATGCGGGTGCCGCTCAACAATTTGCAACCGCGTGGTATCCGAACGGCATCTAGCTACCCATTGTGAAGATAACAACCGGCACGCTAACCCTGTCGATGGCGGCTCTCACGGTACTCGCCTGGCAAACTCCCCGGCCCGCGATGAAGGCCGTCACCAGCCCGGCATCGGAGCAAACCGTGCTCTTCGACTTTCCGGACCACATCGTGGCCGACTCTCAAATCCAGTCGGAAGGCGCATCGGTCCACCAGTTGGCCGGCAGGCTGCGCGTCGGCGTGGCAAATCCCGGCGATGGCGCCCCCTCGGCGTTCCTTCTCCCGCCGGGCCATGAGGGCCACTGGGATCTGTCGCGCTATCGTTATCTCGAAGTCGACGTTCACAATGTCGGACGCGTCCCCGCGAGCGTGAGCGTTTTTGCCTTCGTGCCAGGATTTGGCGGCATCAGCTCCTACCCGCTGCACGAGAACGGTCGCGAACTGGTTAGTCCCGGTGCGCTGCATACCATCAGAATCGATCTGCACCAGAGGTTCCCGGACAACACCGAATCCATCGATCCGCGCAAAATCTCGCATCTGCGCATTATTCTGAACGGCGGCACACGCGGCACTATGATCGATGTGTTGCGAGTGCGCGCCACCGGACGCGGACCCGTGGAGCGGCACGACTTTCCCGGGCGCCTGGTAGTCCCTTCAGCAACCGAAGGTCTACCCGGACCCGGCAAGCGCGTTTACATGACTCTCGCGGGCTCGCCGGTCCGCTACGTCCTCTATCTCCCGCCGGACTGGGATCCGGGCCGCAGCTTTCCTATCATCGCCGAGTACAGCGGCAATATCTTTTATTTCAAAAACACCTATTCTACGGGCAAAGCGGACGAAGGCAATATCGGGTTCGGGATGTCTAATGGCGAGGGTGCGATCTGGGTCAATCTGCCGTTCCTCAGCCTGGATCGCAGCCACGAGCAACTGGACGGCTTCGGCAACCTCGACGCCACCGCCGAATATGCGCGGAAAGTAATTCGCGAAGTGGTGGAGAAATATGCGGGCGATCCCGGCGCGGTGTTCCTCGCCGGCTTCTCGCGCGGAGGCGCCGCTTGCGGATTCGTCGGGCTCCGCAATAACGACATCGCGGATGTCTGGCTGGCCTTCCATTCCGTCGGCGGCGGTGATGGAGCAGGATGGTTTGGGTCTGAAATGCCGGGGGCGATCGAGCGCGGCGCACGCATGAAAGGCCGCTCGTCATTCATCACTGACGGTGCACCCTGGCAGGATGTCCTCGCCCGCCTCAAGCAGCCGTATCGCTATATGGACTCACAAATTGGAGCCCACGTCGACACTATGTTCCTGGACAATCGTCCGTCGACGCTAGCCGTCCGCAAATGGATGGCGGACGTGTTGCTGAATCGTCCCGGAGTGCACGACGTCTCCGGGACGGTGCTCGATGCACAGGGGAACCCGGTCGAAGGCGCACAAGTCGACAGCGGCTACACTCACTTCACGGTGACCGATAGCGAAGGCCGGTACACCATCCGCAGCCTGGTCAACGGGCAAAGAAAAGTTACGGTCATGGTACGGGGGCTACAATTCGAGCCACGCTCCATCGCGATGGCAGGCAGACACCTCACGGGAGTCGATTTCCGCCCCGTGGAGCCCGTGCAACCCACACCTGGTGTGCACTCCGCGCGTGTGGCCGAGCCCACCAGATAGCTCTCCCTGACTGCGCTTCCCAGTCCGCGGGGGGGCCGCGGCAGCGAGCGACTCACCAGAAACCGCGCCGTTCGGAGGCTGCTCTGCAGCCGGCAGACCACAAAACAGGATGGTCCGCCCCACGGAGCCGGTCACTGGCAGTTTCAGACTCCTTTGGAGCGCGCGTTCGCGGCGTGCTCGCGCGACTGATAGCTGATTATTGGACGGCTACGGTTGTTGTGCCGGCCTGAAAAATACCGTAGAAATATACCGACGCCAGCGCCAAACCCGCGACTACCACAACGAGTGTCAAGAGCTTGCCCCACTTTTCTACTACTTCGATCCGCGCGGCGTTGGCTACCTGTTCGGAAACCAGTGCCTTGGTGCCCTCAGAAACATGAAGTGAATCGTCCTCGCGCACCGACAGCATCTTGCGGTACGCCGCAAGTCCGAGCACGATCAATGCAAAAAACGACCAAACTGTAAGGTAGGGTGTCAAACTCGTCATATAGTAGCCTCGCTGTGCAAACATGCAACACCGCTTCCATTTGACGCAGTCTTAGTTAACTAGCTGATTTATAAGGTAGATGAGTGGACGGCGGAGCCTTATGGACCGGGCGAAGCGTGGGTCAACTCGCGCAGAATTATGCGGACTGGCGCAGGTCTACACCGCTCGTGAGCACCAATGTCGACCGGCAAGCTATAGTTTAATGACCCATGGAAACCACCACACACGGCTTGAGGCGGGAGCTGAAGCTGAGGGATCTGGTCCTAATGCAGGTGGTCCTCATCTTCTTTCTTGGCTGGACTGGCTTTGCCGCAAAACAGGGATCGAGCCAAATTGTCCTGTGGTTCCTCGCGATCTTCCTCTTCTATCTGCCGCTTGCGGCGGTGGTAATGAAACTCAGCCGCGCTATGCCTGTCGAGGGCGGCGTGTATCAGTGGGTCAAGGCTGGGATTTCTCCATTTGCCGGATACATGGCGGGGTGGTGTGTGACAGTTTACATCGTCACCGCCTTCGCTGTGATCGGTTCGTTCCTGGCCAGCGGGCTAGCTTACGCGGGCGGCGCCAATAGCGCCTGGATGATAACCAGTAAACCCTTTGCTTTGATTTTGACGGGGCTCGCCGGCCTAACGGCTTTCGTCATCAACGTGCGCGGGTTGCAAGTTGCCAAGTGGTTAAGCGGGGTGGGTTCGGTGCTGGGCGTCGCGACGTTTCTGCTGCTGCTTTATCTCCTGATAAAGGCGTTGTGGATCGCGATGCCGGCTGCGCGCGGTTCCTTTTCCCTGGCTTGGCCGCGACTCTCTGTCCTTACCTTAAACGTCCTCGCCAAAATGGCCATCGGAGCGCTGGCCGGCTTCGATAGCTCCGCCGTCTTCTCCGAAGAATGCAAGAAGCCGGGGAACGACGTCGCCCGCTCGGTCATGATCGCCGCGCCTTTGATCGCGCTGATGTACATCCTCGGCACCTGCTCTGTACTCGCATACATCCCTTCCGCTGACGTCGACCTGGCTGCGACCGTGCCACAGGTATTACATGCGGGGTTCGGCGACAGTGGCTTGGGCAGGATGCTGACGCTGATCGCGGTGTGCGGTTTCAATCTCTCCTTTCTGGCCGGGATGGTCATCTGCGTTGGAATGGTCTCGCGGTTGCCGATGGTCGCCGGCTGGGACGGGCTCCTCCCGGGCTGGTGGAGCGAACTGCACCCCAGGTTTCGGACCCCGGCTAAAGCGGTCGGCGCAGTGACCCTCAGCCTGATGCTGTTGGGCATCCTGAGCCTGTTGGGAGCGAGCAACCAGGAGGCGGTCCAGGTAGCTGCGGGCGTGGGCCTTGCGTCACTTTGCATCATGTACATGCTACTGTTTGGCGTGATTCTGTTTGGCTTTCGCTCGGGCGTGGAGCGTCCGGGCGTGGGCATCCGGCTCGGAGCGCTCGCCGGCTTCTCGGTCGCGTTGATCTCGTTCATTTTTCAGATTGTGCCCCTGGGAGAAGTGGCGAGCCCGGCGATGTTTGCCATGAAGGTGACAGGAGGGCTCGTTTGCACCATCGGGCTGGGAGCTTACCTATACCGGCGTGGCACAACTCGTGTCCGAAGATTGGCCGCGATTGCCGGGGGTTGAAAGACGCTTACAGTTCGACGCCGTCGTAGGCTTCGCTCAAATTGAATCGTACGCCGATCGAATCGAGTGCGATGATCCCGTCGGGTCCAGACAATTCATGCAGCAGCCATCCGCCGTCCGGTTGTTTTACGTGATGCTCGGCTTGAATCCGGTGCTGAGAGATGAAGAGGTGCTCGCAGAACGACGGAATGGAGCAGGGATGTACGAATTTGTCGCCGCGGTCGTGGGTTTGAGTGGAGGGGGAGAGGATCTCGACGATCACCTTGGGGTTGGTGACTGTGTCCTTACCCTTATCTTTGTTCAACATCTGCGGTGTGCCACACATCACCACGATATCGGGGTAAGTGTAACGGGCATTTGGTTGCGCCTTCAGTGCTCAAACACGGAGACTTTGCCATTGATCGCATGTGGGCCGGTTCTTGCATGCGATAGGTGGGAGCGAACAAATGGGAGCATCTGGCGAGTGTCCTACTGCCCTCGGAATGCAGGAAGCCAGCGGCCAGTTCGAAATCGTTCCCGGAGTTCGCATGGTGATGGTGAGGCTGCGATTTCACAATCGAATTTCCAGGGCCTCCTCGAGTGCCAGGAGGTCGTCCACATGCGATGCGGCGCAAACTTCCACACGGCCGATCGGGACCGGAACCACCGCGACGTTCACAGCGCCTTACCTACACTTTCCAGCAAATCCAGAGCGACGGCCATCGCGTGACGGCTGTCCTCGCTGCTCGCCCGGCGAAGCAGTTGCAGCATTCCCGGCGCCCGCTGTTCCTTCTCGCGCTCCGCTCCTGCCTCGGCGGTGCTGACCAGGCTGTTCAAGACGTCCGGCGGGATGCTGGCAAAGAACTTCGTCAGCAGAATGAAATTGCGCATCCCATGGAGGGATTCCGGGGCGCCGGCCGCGGCCGTCAAGATGCCCGCTAACTGATCCCCGGCGCCTACCAATCCGCGTAGTAAGTCCAGGACACCGCGGTCGTGCAGAAGCTGCAAAAGTTCCAGCGCTGAGACGATGGCATCGGCATGTTTGTCCAGCGCATCTGCCAACCGTTCAGCGGGGTCCACGCCCTTGGGTGTAAGCGTCAATGGAAGTGGTTGTGCCATGTGAATCTATCCCTCCCGCTTCTTCTCGATCCGGGCCGTCTCGATCTGCACCAGCTCGCCCGGAAAGCGATACCCGGGCTGCTGCCATTTTCTTTCGACCTCCACGCCGCTCTGTGGTGTAGGATGGCCGAAGCGATGATTGATGCGCGGCAACGGACTCTCGCCGGATCGGGCGAGTACCTCCATGCGAACCGCTGTCTCCTTGTATGCCGGCGTGTGCGTCGCAGGGTCCGTGTGGCTGCCGGTGAGCAGATTGACGGGGCTGGTGGTGGAATTCATCGGCATGTAGAGCTCGCCGTCCTGCACACGGTCGGTGACCAACGCACGCACACGCACGCGGCCGTGTCGCGACGTGAGTTGCACCAGGCTGCCGCTCTCGATCCCGCGCGAGTGCGCCAGCTCCGGCGATACCTCGACGAACGTGTCCGGAGTTTTTTCATGGATGCCGGGGCTGCGATAGGTCAGATTGCCCTCGTGAAAATGTTCCAGCAGACGGCCATTATTCAAATGAAGGTCGAACTCGGAGTCTCTACACTCCTGCGGTTCGCGCCAAGCGAGGGGATACAGCCGGGCTTTCCCGTCCGGGAATGCGAAACGCTTGGTGTAAAGTAACGGCTCATCGCTTCCGTCCGCTGCTACCGGCCATTGCAGTGTTTTATAGCCTTCCAGCCTTTGGTAATTGACTCCGGCAAACATGGGCGTGAGCGCCGCGACCTCGTCCATCACTTCCGAAGGATGACGATAATTCCAGCCGCGCCCAGACGGTTCGCGACGTCCTGAATGATCACCCAATCGGGCCGGCTCCCCGGCAGGGGTTCGAATACCTGGTAGAGTCTCTGCACGCGGCGCTCCGTGCTGGTGAAGGTGCCTTCCTTCTCCAGGCTGGGGCTGGCGGGCAACACCACGTCGGCGTATTGGCACGTGGTGCTGAAGAAAATGTCCTGAATCACGAAGAAGTCGAGCTTGCGAAACGCCGCGCCGACGTAGTTGGCGTTGGAATCGACGATACTCATTTCCTCGCCGCACAAATACATCGACCGCAGCTTGCCGGCATGAATGGCGTCGACCATTTCGTGATTGTCCAGACCCTTGGTGGCAGGCAGGTCAACGCCCCAACGGCTCCGAAAGCGCGCGCGAACCTCAGGATCGTCCACCGATTGATAACCGGACAATAGGTTGGGCATCGCCCCGTGATCGCTGGCGCCCTGGACGTTGTTGTGCCCCCGTAACGGATAAGCGCCAGTGCCCGGGCGCATATAGTTGCCGGTGACAAGCAATAGGTTGGAGATTGCGGTGGATGTGTCGGACCCATTACTGTGCTGGGTGACTCCCATGGCCCACAGCACGCACATGCTCTTCGCTTCAACAATCATGTGGGCCACGCGCTTCAGGGTCTCCACCGGCAGATTACAGGTCTTGGAAGCGAACTCCAGCGTAAACGGCTCCAGACTCTGGCGATACTCCGCCACGCCGTTGACCCATTGGCTCAGGAACTCGGAATGGGCAAGGCCCTCGTCCAAAATGTAACGGGCCACGGCGCACAGCCACACGATATCGGTGCTTGGAGTTGCTCGGAGGTGCAGATCGGCGCGTCGCGCCATTTCATTTTCACGTAAGTCGGAGACAATGAGCTTCTGCCCATGAAGCTTGTGGGCGCGCTTCACGCGTGTGGCCAGCACCGGATGGCTCTCGGCAGTGTTGCTGCCGACGATGAGTACCAGTTCGGCCTTCTCGATATCAGCGATGGAGCCCGAGTCACCGCCGTATCCGACGGTCCGGAACAACCCCATGGTGGCGGGCGACTGGCAATATCGCGAGCAGTTATCGACGTTGTTGGTCCCGACAACCGCACGGGCCAGCTTCTGCATCAGGAAGGCTTCTTCGTTGGTGCATTTCGACGACGCGATGAAGGCCAGCGCATCAGGACCGTGCGCCGTTTTGATCTCTCCAAAACGACGGGCGATCAGATCCAGGGCCTCATCCCATTCAGCTTCCCGGAAACGGTCGCCCTCGCGGATCAGCGGCTTCGTGAGTCGATCTTTGCTGTTGACGAAGTCCCACGCGAATTTGCCTTTGACGCACGTGGAGACGCCGTTAGCGGGGCCCTCGCCCGGTTCCACCTTCAGAATATGGCGGTCCCTGGTCCACACATCGAAGCTGCATCCGACGCCGCAATAGGTGCAGACCGTTTTCGTGCGCCGGACACGTGTCGTGCGCATGGCGGCTTCCGCTTCGGAGACGCCGAGGATAGCCGTGTATCCGGTTTCCGCTTCGAGACCCTTCACCACGTCGATCATGTTGCGCAAGACCGGTTTGCTGAAGCCCGTGAGGAATCCTGCATGGCCGATCATGGTTTTTTCCATGAGGGCGTTGCACGGGCAAACCGTGACGCAGTGGCCGCAGGAGACGCAGCTCGATTCACCGATCGGCGCGCCGCCATCCCATAACACGCGAGGATGCGGGTCTTCCCAGCGGATCGACAGTGTTTCGTTAACTTGCAGATCCTGGCACGCCTGTACGCAGCGGCCGCACAGAATGCACTGATTGGGATCGTAACGGTAGAACGGATTGCTGCTGTCGACCTCGTACGGCTTCTCCTGAAAGGGGTAGCGCTGATGCTCTACGGCGAGCAGTTTGGTGGTGTTATGGACCGTGCAGTTGCCGTTGTTGTTGTCGCACACCGTACAGTAGAGTTCGTGATTGCGCAGAATGCGGTCAAACGCCTCGGTGCGGGCAGCTTGCGCCCGTCCCGCCGTGGTGGAGACCTTCATTCCGGCGGACGTCACCGTGGAGCAGGCGCGAACCAGTTTGCCGTCAACCTCCACGATGCAGGTATCGCAGGTCTGGATCGGCCCTAATATCGGGAGGTAGCAGACCTGCGAAAGTGGAACGCCGGCACGATTGATCGCGTCGATCAAGCGATCTCCCGCCGCCACATCATGGGGATTTCCGTCAATGGAGATCTGGATCATAGTTCAAGCCTTCACCTCCCTTTGCAATCGACGGCCCAGGGCATTTATGCCGCATTATTAAGATATACTTCTTCATCCTGTGTCGGCGAGTCGACAACCACTCGACCTCGCTGAGGTGGGGCAGACGCCGCTGTCAAAGTGGCGCCCATCAGTTCGCTACAGCCGCCGTATTCGCTGCTGGCAACCGAAGTCGAGCACTCGACTGACGATAGGGCGACACGACGTCGCGGGGACGTCCAAATCCCGCAGAACGGCCGGCCTGCGTGGCACGAGTGTAAGGCGAGCGCCGCTCGCAGAGCGTTTGGGTCAGCCATGGGACGAGCTTAGATCGCTGTCACGCGAAAGGCTGAAAGACTCGGCATAGCTAACCATCTGGGACGGTGAGGCGCGGCTATCAATATCGATGTATTGGCCTGTCTCTATTGAATTCCAGCTCTTACGCTGGATCTAGGCCGCTGTTCTGTTCTTGCGATTGCCCGGTCTCGCGTTCTCCACAGCATTCTTGTAGTTAGTGGGTTTTCCTACTGGGCCGTACCTCTATTAATCCAGAAAATTAATGGCGGTCGAACTCCTGCTGGACCGTCCAAGCCATCTCCACCAATGGATACATTCGACGCTAGCCAGGCGTGTTCTTCGAAACGGCATCATACCTGAAAGTCTTCGGTAAAGGCAAGAATTGTCAAGAGATTGCCCTGATATATGGACCTGCACTGGCGTCCACGCCGGGGTTTCCATCCGCCATGATGGACAACCGGTTGTGCGCCCCGCCAATTGGACGATATTGTAGATTGACCTGGCATGAGGAACGTGATAATCGGAACCGCGCGTCCGCCTCTCCTTCGGCCGGAATGGCAACTGATCGCTTTTCTCTGGTTCGGCTATGTGCTGAACCAGGCCGACCGGCAGGTGGTCTACACCCTTTTCCCCGCGCTTCAGCAGACTTTCGGCTTTAGTAACGCGGTCCTGGGTCTGACTGGAGCGCTGTTTCTGTGGGTGTTTGGCGTGTTCTCGCCGATTGCGGGAATCTTGGGCGACCGGTTGTCCAAGTCTGCCTTGGTGCTGGGAAGTCTCCTCACCTGGAGCGTTCTTACGGTACTTTCGGGTTTAGCACCAAACGGACCCTTTCTGCTGGGCTGCCGTGCACTACTCGGAGTATCGGAATCGTTTTTCATGCCGGCAGGCTATGCGCTCATTGCGGCGGCGCATGGACCACGCACCCGTTCCCGGGCAATCGCGATCTTCGGGACCAGCCAACTGATCGGCGTAGCCATCGGTGGATCCGTCAGCGCGTTCGTCGCTCAGAAGTTCGATTGGCGTGTGTCTTTCTGGCTGCTGGGCGGAATGGGCATTATATTCGCACTTCCGTTAAGCCGCTTTCTTCACAGGATGCCTGAGAAGTTTTCCAGGATCGAAAGGGGTAGCACAGCGGACCTCATGAGTTTCCTGGTGTTATTGAAGATTCCGAGCGTGCAGATTATCGCCTTCGCCATTGCGGTGGCAACCTTCGGGCTTTACCTGGTTTACACGTGGCTACCAACTTTTCTGTACGACAAGTATCAGATCGGCCTCGCCCGTGCGGGTTTCGAAGCCAGCGTCTATCCGCAAATCGGAACCGCAGGCGGCCTGCTGGCGGGAGGCTGGCTCGCCGACCACTTCTATATGCGGGTTAAGGCCTCCAGGTTTTGGGTGATCCTCATCGCACTCTTCTGTGGAGCTCCGTGCATGTTCCTGCTGGGCTGGACCGGCAAGTTGGCCGAGGCACGACTGGCCGCCATGGCGGTTGGGTTTTTCGCCGGTTTTGTGACCGGGAACCAGGCGGCGGCAACCTTTGATGTTGTTCCCCGGACCTTACGCTCCTCTGCCATCGGAGTCCTGAACCTGGTGGCGGCTCTTGTTTCGGGCTTCGCCCCTTTTTGGGGCGGGCTCGCCCGCAGCACAATCGGCGTGGACCGGTTGATGTCCTTCACGGCCGCCATGTACCTGTTCGCCGCGTTGGTACTGCTGTACGGAATCTTACGACACTTCGAAAGGGACAGGATCGAGGACCGGAATGCATAGCCACTACCATTTCCGTCCGGGACACTTAACCGGGCTCTTTCTTCTGTTCGCTGTCTTATCGGCGTCGGCGCAGCAATTCCGCCTTGACCTTTCTGGTAAGCTCGCACCGCTCGAGATCGATCATATGGCTCTCGGCCAAGGGGGCCTATCCGAGCAGCCGATGTGGGACGACCGCGTCAACGAGATTCGGATGCTCAGCCGGAAAGCAAAATGTCCAGCTCGAGCTCGCGCCTTACGGGATCGTTTTCTTTTCACTTGAAGGTGGCAGATGAAGGCCCGCGTTAACACAAATGATTCGGAATCGGAGCGTACTATGTTGTCCGCAGAGTTGGTAAATCAATTTCACTGCGATGGGTTTGGTTCGATTGACGGCGTTTTGTCCGGCGCTGAACTCGACTCCCTGCTGGCGGAACTGGAAAACGCCTTGTCGGCGAGCCCCCCGATCGCTTTTGACCAGATGCCGGCCGGGGGCGTTCAGAGATATGAACGAAAACGGTTTCGTTGCCTTGACGCTGAAGACTGCACATCGTTACCCTAGAACTGCCAGAACCTCATGCCCTCCGTGATCCACAATTTCTCCGGAATTGATTTTGACCTTGCCGGCAAGAATCATTATCAGGTCGCCTTTCATCTGGATGGATCGTGGGGCTACTCACTGCTTCCCCTGACGGTCATCAACGGAAAACGCGGCTCCAATGCCAATGGGGTGATCTGTTTCGGCGGTACCCACGGGAATGAGTACGAGGGCCAGGTCGCGGTGAAGCGTCTTTGCGCCGATCTCGATCCCGATGAGATGACTGGACGGGTTGTGCTTATCCCGCAGCTGAGCGAAAGCGCCTGTATTGCAAACTCGCGTACGTCTCCACTTGATGGCGTGAACATGAACCGTGCGTTCCCCGGAAATCCGCGCGGCACAATCTCGTTCAGAATTGCTAACTTTGTGAAGACGTGCATTTTCCCGCTGGGGCGGGTGGTCATCGACATCCACGCGGGCGGAATGGAGGGCGCGTTTCCTTACTGCACTTCCTTCCATCCCATCCCCGATCCGGTGCAGCGGGCTGAGATCGCCACGGTCTCGAAGTTGTTTGATACCGGATTCGCGCTGATCTATTCGAGCGACATGGCGTCCGGCCTGTTGACCGACGAAGCGGAAGCCGAAGGCAAAGTAACACTCGGCGGCGAATTTGGCGCAGGCGCTTCCACAGACCGGCTTGGCGTGCGTCATGCCTATGAGGGGATAAAGAACGTACTGCGGCACTACGGCTTGCTCGACGGAGAAATCGTGCGGGTCCGCCCACCCGGCTCCTGTCCTACCCGCCTGATAAGAGCGGATAAACTTGACGCCTATGTACCGGCACCGCGAAACGGCGTTTGGGAACCAGTGGTTCAACCGGGCGACGCCGTTGATCGCGGTCAGTTACTTGGCCGGCTCCACGACTTCTCGGATCATTCTTCCCTCGCTATGGATATCCTCGCACCGCGCGCGGGATTCGTAGCCATGCTCCATCTCGGGGCTCGTCCTTCGAAGGGTCAGACTTTGTTTGTCATCGCCGAGAGCGTCGACTGGCGCGAGGTGCTGAATTGAAGATCGTCGACGTCGAGGTGATGGTCCTCAAGTCCGAGGGACTATACAACACTCCGGAGGGTTCGGAAGAGCCGTTGGGCCCCACGTATATGGGGATCATTAAAATCTCCACTGACGCTGGAATCTGCGGCTACTCTGATATGGAGACGGCAGCACCGGTTGCGAAGGCTTGCGTCGAGGCCCCGAAATGGAGTCAGCACGAGGGCATGGAGTTCATGGATGGACTCCGCTCATTGCTCGTCGGCCAGAACCCCTTGGAAGTGGAGCGGCTCTGGTACCGCATGTATCGCGGCACAATCTACTTTGGCCGCCGCGGCGCTGCGATGCAGGCGATCTCCGCTATCGATATCGCGCTGTGGGACATCTGCGGTAAAGTTTACCAGCAGCCGGTACATATCTTGCTCGGCGGCAAGTGGCGAGACAAGGTCCGCGCGTATGCCAGCACGCTGTTTCGCTCCACGCCCGAGGCGATGCGGGCGGCGCTCCGCGTCTACCTGGACCAGGGCTTCACCGCGGTGAAGTTCGGTTGGGGAGTTTTTGGGAAGGACCCCTGTCTCGACGTGAAACTGGTGGAAGCGGCTCGCGAGGTGCTCGGTCCGCGCAATGATCTGCTGGTGGACACCGGGTGGTTCGTGGAGCGTACCGCGAAGGAAGCAATCCAGGTTGTCCGGTCAATTGAGCAGTTCCAGCCCTACTTCGTGGAAGAACTACTGCATCCGGAAGACTACGATGGTTACCGGAAGGTGGCTGACGCGACCGATGTCCGCATCGCATGCGGCGAGCAGGAGGCGACCGACTGGGGATTTCAGACGCTCATCGAACGAGGCGGCGTCGATGTTCTGCAGCCGGATTTAACCCGCTGCGGCGGATTCACCGTGGCGCGCAAAATTGTTCATATGGCGGAGCGGGCAAATCGCCTGGTGATTCCGCATTCCTGGTCAAGCGATCTGTTGACGGCCGCGTCTCTGCACTTAACCGCCTTTCAGCGGCGGGCTGAATTTGTTGAATTCAATACCTCGCAAGGTCCCTTGAGCCGTATGCTGGTGAAAGAGCCCCTGCGAATGGAAGACGGTTATCTGCGAGTCCCGGACCGACCGGGTTTAGGAGTTGAAATAAATGATCACGTCATCGAACAGTACCGAGTCGCTTAGCCACCACCACGATCTGTCCCTGTGCGAGTTCGCGGAGAAGAATCTCTATACCGCGGTCGTGTCCGACTCGATGGACCAGTTGGGCTACCGGCATCAGGCGATGCGCGAGTATATACGCCCTCTCTATTTGAGTTGCAAGGTAGCGGGTTGGGCGCGCACGATCAGTTGTTCGGACCTCTATCACACTCCGCCCGATCCCTACAAGATGGAGATTGAGGCGGTAGACAGTCTGCTGCCGGGCGAGGTAGCTGTTGTCGGAACCCAGAAATCGGTCCGCAATGCTCCATGGGGTGAGTTGCTCTCGACCGCTTCGCGGGCTCGCGGTGCACGTGGCGCAATCATCGACGGGCTGGTTCGGGACGTCAAAAAGATCGAAGAACTCGGCTTTCCGGTATTCGCGTCCGGAATAAAGCCGGTCGATTCCTTGGGCCGGGGTTGTGTCACCGCCTACAACGTTCCCGTAGAGTGCGGAGAGGTTCTCGTACACCCGGGAGATTTTGTGTTTGCGGATTTCGACGGTATAGTCGTCGTTCCTAAAGCGGTGGTCACTGAGGTCATCGAATTGGCGTCTGACAAAGTTCGCCGTGAGAATGACTCGCGCGCCGAGCTGATGAACGGCGCGTACCTGCGCGATGTATACGAGAAGTACGGCGTATTGTAAGACGATGTTGCGGGCTAAAGGTTGTGATGTCAGCGCCGCCGGCGTTGTCGACGGTTTTGTTCAGCGCCCTCCGCACTCTCCCCGTGTTGATCGACGACCTTCATGAGCACGGGCTACTCTAGTAATTAAGATCGCCAATTATCTGGATGACGGCGCGGCCGAACCAAATCGCAAATTACTCTAACACCTGGAGGCGGGCGGTATTCAGCGCACCGGTCGGGATAGAAAATTGCGAAGAACGTTGCCCGTGATCGTGGATACCGCATCATCCACGAAAAGCGCGGCGACCCAGGTTATGGACCCGACCGAGAAGACGGCGCTCGAGTCTTCCCGTTCATGAATTACCATTTCGGACCCGCCGTTATCCGGATTCATCCCCTTGGCCAGCAGGATGGTGCCGGGAGGCGAGCAGGCACTTCGTTTGTCGGTTTCATGACCCGAGGCGCCGCCGGGAATGCGCTGGTGCAGCGTGTTGTTCCCGAATAAATCGCCATTCGCGAGACCGGTCCCGGCATAGACCCAGTGGGACGCATCGATCACGCGGTACGGCGCGGCAGTCATGATCCCCGTTTCCGTGCAAACGACACCGAGAAGATTGGCCTCCGATTCCAGGGTGCGGTGCATACGGCTGTCATATTCGACGGATCCGTCAGATGATTTACCGCCCATCTCGCCGCGCTCGCTGTGCAAGTGTGAGAGGCATCGCATGGAACCATCCTGACCGAACGTGACTTCGCAATTGAGGCCGTTGCCGCCGAGATAGAGAAAGCAGCCTCCCCGATGGAAGACCCAGTCCTTTACCGCCAGGTACATCTCGCGACTCCAGTATTCCGGGTGCACGGCTGCAATCAGAACACGATAAGAGTCAAGCGGCAAGGAACCAGAATGAAGATAAGCCTCTGCATAAAGATCGTAGTCGAAACCCTCTCTCTCAAGCCAGGCGTAGAGACGCCATTCACCGGGCGCCTGCCCGCATTGCGTTCTTCCCTGTACGGGTTCGGTGACCTCGCCCTCGCCAATCAGGTGGTTGTTCGGTTCCGGCCGGTCGAAGGAGAGCGGCCGGTATTCCTCATCCCCGGGACGCCACACCCCAAACGGAGCGGTGTTCTGATAGCGATGGAGATCCTGGCGAGAGTTGATCACGGGTGCATCGGGCAGTTTGTCGGCGTTCACGTAATTGCTTCGTCCGCCGAAATTATTATATGCGTTCCACGTGTTCGTCGATGCGAGCACCGCAATCCTCGCGCGCGGCTTGGCCGGGGCAACTACCCAGGGAAACGAAAAAGCTCTCCCTGTGGGCGTGCGCGCCCAAATATAATACAGGCCGCTGCGATCGGGGGCGGCAAGCGTGGGAGGCGCGGCATAACCTACCGTATTCCATTTAGCTCCCGTCTGCGTGAAATCGCCATCGGGGAGGATCTGCCGGTTTGCCTGTGGGCCGTGCTCGTCCATCCAGGTCACAATCTGGATCAATTCGCGCCGAAGGCCGTAGCGCCAAAGCGACAGTTGGTATTGTTCGACGGAATGAACCCGAAATTCCGCACTCTCACCGGACCGAACCCATTTGGGCCACATGTACCCTAGCAGGCCATCGGAAAGAAGGCGGAACTGAACAGGCGGGTCGGTCCCGAGTTCAGCCAGGACAGTTTTCGAGCCATAGCCGGCCTTCGCGAGGACGACACGATATTTGCCCGGCGGCACGTCAGAGTAAAACGCTCCGCGCGGAGAGGAGCGCTGGACCGTGATCTTACCGCCCGCGGCAGGTTCGAATTCGGCAAGCACATCTGGCAGCGCGAGATAATTCTCGTCGCTGACGTACGCGATAATGGATTCCATTTTTGAAAGCATTATGGCACGTAGGTTGGCCAGGGGATGCGTGGCGTGCAGAATGGTGGACGCGAGTAGTTCCTGGACCAGGCCGGACAGACCGCGCATATAGCAGCAGGTTGATCTGGCGCGGTGGCAGTTAGCGCCGGAAACGTGCGAGCATTTCTTCGTCGAGCATAACACCCAAGCCCGGTCCGGAAGGAACGCCGACGGCGCCATCGCGAAACTCGATCGATTCGGCGAGAAGATCGTGCTCGTACGCCAACGGGCCAAGAATATCGCACGGGAACTCTTCGGCTCCGATGCCGGTAGTGGCGGCCGCGAGGTGTGCCATGGCTGCGCTGGCGATGCCCAGTTCCAGGTTGCTTCCCACCGTGCAGGTAAGACCCGCGGCTTCGGCAACGGCGGCAATTTTTCGAGCGGGTCCGATTCCACCACCTTTGCCGACATAAGCAGACAGTACGTCGGCCGCGCCCGCTCGTGCGATCGCCATCGCGTCCTGAACGGTGTAGCAACTCTCATCCGCCATCACGGGAACGGTGACATTCTGGCGCACGTCGACGAGCCACTGCAGGTCGAGTGGTGCCACTGGTTGCTCCGCGAAGTAAATATTGCAGTCTTCGACCAATCGACGAATCGTCCGGATCGCTGCGCGTACGGACCAACCGCCATTGGCATCGACTCCCATACGAATGCCGGGGCCTATGGCCGCGCGGACGGCTTTAACTCTTTCGATATCGGCCCCCGGTTCGATACCGACCTTTACCTTGAGGGCTTTGAGACCCTTCGCCATGGCCCATCGGGCGATCTCCGCCGCGCGCTCGGGTGCGGCTCCGGAAACCGACATCTTAATGGGGATCGTTTCCCGCACGACGCCGCCGAGAAGGCGGAAGACCGGCAGACCGCAGGACTTGCCTAGAATATCCCACAGCGCAATCTCGATGCCCGACTTGGTGAAGGGATGACCGGCGACGGCCCGACGCATCTTGGCGGTGAGATGCTCCACGTCACGGGGGTCCTCGCCGGCAATGGCGGGTTCGAGAAAGTCACGGATGATGTGGACCGCGGTCATCGAGTCTTCACCACTCCAGACCGGCGTACAGGAGACTTCGCCGAGGCCGGTGATTCCCTCATCGGTGTGGACCCGGAGAATGACAAACGGTGATTCTGCGTGAACACCGAGGCTGCCTCGGATCACGAACTCCGGCCGGATGGGAACACTGACCGGGATCGTTTCGATGGACCGGATTTTCATGTTTTTAAAGGACCCTACACCTGTCGCAAAGTTGTCGAGAAGACGCCTGTCGCAGGATTCCAGCGTAAGGTGTGAGGCCGCCCCGGTCAAGAGATGCTTTCTGTTTTCGTTCGATTATCTGGACGAATCAAGGCCAGGAGCCCAAAAAATCAGCCGACTGGAACCGGCTAGAATCAGACATGTCCCGAATCCCGAACGCTACCGCCGTGGAACGCGCTCTTGCGATTCTCGAATGTCTGGATAGTTCAAAGCGCGGCCTGAACATCTCCGAACTGAGCCGCCGCCTGAAAATGCCAAAGAGTTCGACTCACGTGATTGTGGTTACGCTCGATCGTCTGGGCTACCTCAAGCGTAAGCCTGCTTCACTGAACTATCATCTCGGCCTCAAGGCTTACGGTATCGGACATGGATTGATGAAGAACCTGTCGGTTGCCGAAATGGCGCTGCCGAATCTCCGGGTGCTGGTGGATCAGGTACAAATGCCCGCGCACCTGGCCGTTGCCGACGGCGATCAGGGAGTCTTCATTCAGAAAGTGGACCGGCCGAGCCTGATCCGGATCGATACCTATGTCGGACGGCGAATGGATCTTCACTGCACCGGTGTCGGGAAGGTCATTCTGGCTTGGGACACCGAAGAGGTGGCGGAGCACATTCTCTCGAAGGACGCTTACATCCGGTATACCAGCAATACCATCACTTCCGCGCGTTCGCTGCGGCGGGAATTGACGCGCGTACGGAAGACCGGCTACGCGGTTGACGATGAGGAGGAGGAAATGGGGGTTCGTTGCGTGGCAGTTCCGGTTTTTCACCCGTCGGGGCGCTTCGCGGCTGCGCTGTCGGTGACCGGGACAAGGGCGCAACTCCCGCTCGATGCAATTGAATCCGTGGCCGAGCGCTTGAAGCGGACTGCCGCGGGAATTTTAACCGGCATGACAAGAGAGGCCCAGGGGAATTAGCCACTGATACCGAGAATGTCGAGCGTGTTCCGGGAGAACATACGCTCCATTTTCTCCATATCGAGACGCGGCAACCGCGTGCCTTCCAGCATCTGATTCAGGTTGCGCATGCCTTCCAGGCTGGCTGTGACGGTAGTAAAAGGATAGTCGGAACCGAAGAGGAGTTTGCCCCAGACGCCATATTCCTGCAACAGCATCAGTGAGTGGTAAAGCTGCCACGGGCGATAATGCAGCGCGGAGCAATCGGCGTAAACGTTGGGGTGCTTTCGAATGGTCACGATACACTCGCCCTCAAATGGATGGCTCAGGTGAGCCATGATAATCTTGACGTCCGGAAACCGAATTGCCACGTCGTCCAGCAGACGAGGGAAGGTGCAGTCGAGAGGCGCCTGGGACACGAAAGTCGTTCCCGTGTGCAGCAGCACCGGAAGCCCATGTTTAGTCGCATACTGCCACAGGTAATCCACGCTCCGATCGTTGGGCTTAAAACCGGCGTACATGGAGAGCAGTTTGATCCCCTTGAGCTTGAGATTCTGATGCCCCTCGGCTAATTCATCCTGCCAGCCGGGCTGTGTGGGATCGACGGACAGAAAGCCGATCAGGCGGTCCGGGTGGGCCGCGACGTACGAAGCGATTTCGTGATCCGGCACCCACAGGCCGCTCAACTTCGCTTTGCCGCCAAAGACGATGGTCTTGTCACAGCCTTCGGCGCTCGCTCGATAGTCATCCCAGCGCACTGTAAGATCGACTTCGACATCTCCGCGCGCGCGTAGCGCCTGGTTCCGGAAGTCGTCGGAAAAGTGTCTTGGATATTCCCAAAAGTGACTGTGCACGTCGACAAGCATGATGGCATGGTACCGCGGAGCGGCAGGCTTCCCGAACGCCCTGTCCCGCTTTCTGGACGGCTGGACGTTCTTGGGCGTCAGCATCGCCCCTCATGAGATCCTTCAGGAGCGCGTCGTCTCCAGCCGAAATCCGATGAATCCGCGTGGTTCCGCTGCGAACTTCAGAGCCAGATACCTGATAGGGTAGAAAGTCCATGCCGGTCGATTCCCAGAATCCGTTCAAAGGACGCCAGCACCCGGGCGAAGTGAACGTCCTGTGCGTGCGCTAGTACACGGTGAAAAAGCGAGAACGACGGCATTAACGCGCATTAACCGCAATACTCGTCACTTAAGTAACATTTTCATGTTATTCTGTTCTAGAACAGGAGGCAGGGAGAATGTCGCGAACCGTTGCCACGTTGCCCGCCGGAAGCCGGATAACGGACTACATCAGCTTGGGGGTGGTGGCGAAGACCTTCCCTTTGGGTAGGATTCACGCGGCGCTGGCGACGACGGAGAAGGAGAGCACGCGCCAGCGCGACCTTCCGGCCCACGTGACCGTTTACTACGTAATTGCGTTGGCGTTGTATATGCAGTCGTCGTATCGAGAGGTGTTGCGGTGCCTGCTGGAGGGAATCCAGTGGCTGGCGGGGCCGTCGGCAAGTATCCACGTGGCCGGCCACTCAGGCATTTCGCAGGCGCGAACGAGGCTGGGATGGGAGCCGATACGGCAACTTCACGACGAGGTAGTAAAGCCGATTGCGGTAGCGGCGACGAAGGGCGCATGGTATCGCGGATGGCGTCTGGTGAGCCTCGACGGCAGCACGCTGGATGTCGCCGATGAGAAGGGCAATGACGAAGCTTTCGGCCGACCGGGAGCGAAGCAGGGCAAGAGCGCGTATCCGCAAATCCGCTTCGTGTCATTAGTTGAAAACGGTACCCATGTCTTATTTGGCAGCCGAATGGCGGATTATGCCAGCAGCGAGGTGGCGCTGGCAAAGATCGTATTGCCCAGTCTCGGCAAGGTTATGTTGTGTCTGGCGGACCGCAACTTTTTCGGGTTCGAAATGTGGAAGGAGGCTTTGGCTACAGGCGCAGACCTGCTGTGGCGTGTCAGGAAAAACATCCTGTTGCCGTGCGAAAAGCGCCTGCCGGACGGATCGTATCTGAGCCGCATCTATCGGTCGCAGCAGGACCAGCGGCGCGGACACAACGGAGTCGTGGTGCGGGTGATCGAATACCGACTGGAAGGAATCGAAGGGGCAGAGCCGTTGTATCGACTGGCCACCACGATCGTCGACCACGAGCGGGCACCCGCCACTGAACTAGCGGCGCTCTATCACGACCGTTGGGAGATCGAAACCGCATTCGACGAACTCAAGACTCATCTGCGAGGCGCGCGTATTGTCCTCCGCAGTAAGACACCGGATCTGGTCCGGCAGGAATTCTACGGTTTGTTGATGGCGCATTTCGCCGTTCGCGGACTGATGCACGAAGCTGCCCTGGAGAGCGGAGAAGACCCGGACCGGTTATCTTTTCTCCACGCCGTCCGCGTTGTCCGTCGCAAGATGGCCACCTTCGGCGCTATTTCCCCCTCAGGACCGGAACAAGTTCCATAAGGCGGTGCTGGAGGAAATCCTCGACGAACCCGCCGCTTCCAGCCGCAATCGGCGCAATGTGCGCGGAGTCAAACGGAAAATGAGCAAATTCCCCCTGCGCCACGGCTACAAACGCTCGCCCTTGATCGATATTTGCGCCGCCATCCGGATCGTTAAGTGACGAGTATTGGCATTAACCGTGCATTAACCGGCACCAATGCTCCGCAGCTTTTCGTAAAGGTCTTTTATTGGTCGAAATGAATACCGGCATTACGTTCAATACAAGGGTCGTGTACTTTGAGCTGCGTCTGTGTCATAATTCTCTGCGACCTTGGTGTTGTCCTCTGGAGGCTGCCTGTCGTGCGTCTAACTCTTCTCTTCGTCACCTTGTCCATGGCATTCGCCGCGACCAATCTACCACCGTCCGCGGACCGGAAAATCGATTTCGAAAAGGATGTTCAGCCGATTCTTTCTCAGAAATGCTACTCCTGCCACGGTGAAGACATCCAGCAGTCCGGGCTCCGACTCGACAAGCGCCAGAACGCGCTCCGGGGCGGCGACTATGGCCCGGTCATCAATGTAGGCCACAGCGCCGAAAGCAAACTCATCCGCCGGCTCGTCAATGGCGACGGCGGCCTACAGATGCCTCCCACCGGCGCTCTCCCGGATGAAGAGATCGGAATCCTCCGCGCCTGGATCGACCAAGGCGCTGACTTTCGAATTCAGGTCCAGGAAGAAGCCCCCGCCAAACCCGTCGATCCAAAACTCGCTGCCCTCATTACGGCTGTTCGCTCTGGCGACACGCAAGCGGTCGGAAAATTGATCGCTGCCACTCCTGAGCTGATCAATGCGCACGACCGGGCCGGCGCCACGCCGCTGCATCATGCCGCCGGCTTCGGCAACCTCGCCACCATGAAACTGCTCCTCGAGCACGGAGCCGACGCGAACGCCACCAACAAGCGCAAATCCACGCCGCTTTTTTGGTCCATGTACGAACAGGCCAAGGTCCGTTTGCTCGTGGAACACGGCGCCAATGTCAACTCGCGATCCGTTGACGGCCGCACGCCGATCTACCAGGCCGCGTCCATGGCGAATGCCGTACCGGTCCTCCGCCTGCTGCTCGACAAAGGGGCGGATCCGAACGCCAAGACCCTCACGGGAATGACGCCGCTAATGGCTGCCTCCCGGGGCAACCTCGACGGTGCGCGACTCCTTATTGAGCGGGGAGCCGATGTGAACGCGAGGAATGCCGCCGGCGCAACCGCGCTGATGGCCGCCGCGCAGACCGGCAGACCGGAAGCCGTTCGTATGCTTCTCGCCAGAGGTGCCGACCCGAATGTCAGAACCAAGCGCAACGAAAGCGCGCTCGCCGACGCATCTACCGCGGGCAACGACGAGACAGTGAAACTTCTGCTCGATCGCGGCGCCGAGGTCAATGTCCAGGATATCCGCGGCTACTCCCCTTTGCTCTACGCCGCCGGCTCCGACGCGATGCCAGCGGGTATCGTGAAGATGCTTCTCGCCAAGGGCGCCGATCTCACATCCAAGGCGGACGGCGAGACGGCCCCCATGCTCGCCGCCAAGCGCGGCGATAGCGAAGTGGCGCGTTTGCTCGGCGTCCCGGAGAAAGAACGGAAGTCGCTCGGCGTTGTACCAGTCGGTCGGGATGGCGGAACCGAACGATCCATCGCCGCCGCCGTCGGACCCGCCCTCGAACTCCTTGAAAAGCAGAGCCATAACTTTATCCGCATCGGCGGCTGCAACTCCTGTCATGCTCAAGACCTGCCCTCGGCCGCCGCCGCCATCGCCCGCGACCGTGGGCTCCCGGCGCCCAAGGAAATACCGCAGCTTCCGCAAAGCATGCACACACTGAATCCGGAACGTATCATGGATTTCGCGGCAGCTAGTGTAGCGAGCATGGGATGGGAAATGTTTGACTTCGGAAACAACGGCGTCCCAAGGGATGAATACACCGATTCCGCTGTGCGCTATATCAAAGCTATGCAGACACCCTCGGGCAATTGGGATGCTTTCGAAAGCCGCCGGCCACCGATGAACTCCGGCGTTTTTCAGACCACTGCTTTAGCCGTCTATACGCTCAAGACCTACGGTCCACCGTCCGAGAAAGCCGATACGGAGCACGCGCTCGCTCGCGCCGCCGCATGGCTCGAAGCCGCGAATCCGGGCAATACCCAGGACAGAGCTTACCAGCTCATGGGAATGTCTTGGTCCAATGCCAGGCCCGCTGCCATCGTGGCCGCCGCGAAGGCAGTTGCCGGAACGCAGCGCTCCGATGGCGGCTGGAGCCAGTTGCCGACAATGGGCTCGGATGCGTATGCCACGGGTGAGGCGCTTTACGCGCTCAACGCCGCGGGCCGGATGCCGGCAACGAATCCGGTTTATGCCAAGGGAGTGAAGTATCTCCTGACCACGCAAGCCGCCGACGGGTCCTGGCACGTAAAATCACGCTCTATCTGGCTGCAGCCTTACTTTGAAAGCGGCTTTCCGTATGGCACTGATCAATGGATCTCTGCTGCCGGAACCAGTTGGGCCACGATAGCGCTCTCGCTGACAGTCGATCCGCGAAACAGCACGTCGACTCGCGAAACGCAGATCGCATCCAACGAGAACGTCCAGTAAAGCTCCCAAGGAAGGCTTTGGCAGTTACGTGGCGGCAAGTTCCGAAGGGTCCGAAAGTCGTTCCTGTTGAAGCACAGGCCCTCGGAGTTTCCGGGAATTGGCAGTCCGCAAGACAGGCGCAGGGAAGTCGCTTCCATCAAACCTGAGACATCAATCCAAGAATGTGGCCCAACCGGGGCCGGCGACCCTGGTAATAGAATCAGCAGCTTGCACCTTCCAAATTCCGAGCCTGCGTTCGAATCCCTCCACCCACCCCAAACGCTCTCCTAAATATCGCGCAGCAGCGACGGCACGGCTAATTCCTGTCACCCCCACCTCTTCGTCCGAGAATTGAACAACCCTGGGTTTACCTCAAGCCGAAAAGTTTCCCAACCCTCCCGGTAGTGCGATATAGTTTGTACGAATTAAAGTTTGAGGAGAGATATGGACAAACGAACATATACGCTTGCCGCCATGTTACTGGTCGCTTGCTCGGCGCCTAGACCCGCGGAGGAAACAAGTAAGAAGACCGAAAGCGCACCCCCTGAAGTGGGTTCGATTGTGCGCCTTGATCCCGCTTTGGACGCTCTCGTGCCGCCCTCGGCCAAGATCGAGAAACTGGCTGGAGGGTTTGGATTCACGGAGGGTCCGTTATGGTTTCCCGAGGGCTATCTTTGGTTCAGCGATGTCACCGGCAATGTCGTGCGGCAATGGGGACCGGACGGCAAAATCACGGAAATCCTGCGGCCCGGCGGCGGTGAAAACAACACAGCACCTCCGGGATCGTTCATCGGTCCGAACGGCATGATCCACGGCAAGGACGGGATCGTTTTACTCTGCCAGCACACCAACCGTCAGATCGTGCAGATCGCGAAGGACCATTCGGTAACGAAGTTCCTCGACCGGTATCAGGGTAAGCGATTCAACAGTCCCAACGACCTGGTCTATAAGTCAGATGGCGCACTCTACTTCACCGATCCTCCCTACGGCCTGCTCAAACAGGACGACGACCCTGCGAAGGAACTCAAATTCAACGCTGTGTTCCGGTACGCCAATGGCAAACTGCAGCCCGTAATCACAGAGCTGACGCGTCCTAACGGAATCGCGTTCTCCCCGGATGAAAAAATCCTGTATATCTCCAATTCCGATGAAAAGCATAAAGTCTGGATGGCCTATGATGTGAAGCCGGACGGAACCATGGCTAAGGGCAGGTTGTTCTTCGACGTGACGGCTGAAAAGGATCCCGGCAACCCGGATGGGATGAAGCTGGACACGCAAGGAAATATCTATGCCGCGGGACCTGCCGGAATATGGGTCTTCTCGCCGGAAGGGAAGCACCTCGGCACGATCAAGCCGGGCGAGACACCGGCCAACTGCAATTGGGGGGATGACGGCAAAACGCTCTACATCACCGCGCAGACAGGTCTATACCGAATCAAATTAGCGGCGCAGGGCCAGAAAGCTTTGTATTGAGGAAACGATGATGAAACGAAGAGATTATCTGAAAACCATGATTGCCGGCGGAGCAGCGTTCAGCGCAGTGTCCGCCTTTGCTGCCGCAGCGCACCCCATTGTGCTGGAGGTGGATCTATCCGTGGATCCGGCTCGCGAAAAGGAGATGTTGGATAACTTTCACAATACTTTCAAACCGGTCGCGACGAAGCACCAGGGCTACATAGACGTCAAGATGCTGAAGCTACGATCGGCGCTGATGGGCACGGCGCCCCAAGGCATGAACTACCGGTTTCAACTGGTGTACGAGAGCGAGGAACTGCGGCAAAAGTGGGTGGCCAGCCCCGAACATAAGAGGGTCTGGCCCACCATTGAAAACACGCTAAAGTCGAAAGACTACCGGGTGCTCTTGTTTGACATCGCGTGAGAGCGGCTCGCCACATCAGTGTCCGGGTGCAGCCGCACCCAGTTGGGTATCGAGCGCATTCTTCTGAGTGGAGATGCCGATGATCATGAACTCCAGATCGCCTGGTCCCTTGTTCACGAAGGAGTGAGGTTCGTTCAACACTACCGGGACGGCGTCGCCTTTCCGTATGGGAGCTGTCTCGCCGCCGACCCGGGCCTCACCCTCGCCATTCAGCACATAGTAAATTTCCTCGACGCCCAGATGCCGGTGAACGCCGTCCGAGGCACCGGCCGGAAGGACCAGGTGATCAATGTACGCCCAATTCGTGAGAAAGACATCGGGGTCGAGCGCGCGTCGATAGCGTGCGGTGCCCTTGCCTCCGTGGTAATCGGGCATAGGGCGAAGTAGCGCCTTATCGAGATTCATGGTCATGAAGGTGGGGATGGGATCCTTAGCCACGCCAACCCGGGCGTCGTTCAGATTGAACGCGTCATAGTGGCCCTTGATCGATGACACATTGATGTTCATGAACTCCACGGGTTTATCGGACGGATTGTAGATGGCGTGCGAGTGCCCCATCCGACAAGGCGCGCCGACAGTTCCGCTCAGTAGCGCAGTCCGTCCGTCGATGGTGAATTCCGCCTGTCCGTCGAAGATGACGAACATCTCCTCGTTGGTGTTATGGAAATGGTGTCCTACGCCCCCACCGGGGAGGATTTGACAGCGGTGAACGAAGTTGAGATTGACATTCAACGCCGCCGGCGGCACCAACACCTCGCACGCCATTTCGCCGGCGCTGTTATGCGAGCGACTCCGGGTGTATTTGCTGGGATCGGTATGGCCGATTCGCTGCGCAAGAGGATCTCGCGCCAGCGCGGGCGCGGCAATCAGAAGGGAAACCAGCAGGGCAAGGCGCGTCATGATCTCGCACCTTCTCTGAGCAGCCATCGCAGGGCATTATGTTGCAATTTGACGTATTCAGGGTTCCACAGCACACTGACGAGGTGGCCCGGGGAAAAATAGCAGACGCGCCCCTTTCCGTAATCGTAAGCCCATCCTCCCGGTGCAGTTGCGCCGAGATTGTTATACGTAAGCCCATCCTCATTGACGGTTTCGAGTAACAGGTACTTGGGATCCTTGTCGTACTTCATGTAATGTTGTTCGTCCGTCACGACGAAGTCGCGAACTCCGCGGGTAATCGGATGGTCAGGGTTCTTGACTTTCACTCTGAATGTCCGGATCGGAGGGTGCCCCGCATACGCAGCCCCGAGCACATCGCGAAAATCCGGATCGGTCAGGCCGACGTGTGTGACGTTGTGCAGGAATAGCGCCGATCCGCCGCTGTTCACGAAATTTCGGACCGCCTTACCCTGTTCGGGCTTCATCCAGAACGCTGCCTTTGCGTCAGTAGGCGGCACAGGAGGATCCGACACCAGTTTGGGCTTTCCGGTGGCGACCCACCCTGCATTGGTGCTTTCGTCGGGATAACCGTCGGGCCAGATCATACCGTCTCGAAGAATGATGAGGAGCTTGTATCCTTGCAGAGTCTCGGCGGTGAGCATTTTGGTTTCATCGCAGAAATCGACTCCTATCCCGTGTTCCTTCACGATAGTCCGATTCAGAGCCGTTCGAATATAGTCGGAGTTATGGTAGCGGTCGCCAATCAGGCCGAAGGCAGTGGCCTTTGGCGCGGCAACGCTGAAACGAGGTGCCAGACTCATTCCAGTGATCGCGGCGATCGCGGAGCGGCGAGAGATCATCATAAGCTTGTTTTCTCCTAACAGTGGTCATCGGTCAAGGTCCGGCGATTCCTGGCATTGATGACGCAACATTGTCACCTCGGCGAACGATGTTATCACATTGCCATGGTTCGCTACAGCAATTTTCGAGCACACGAACCGTGAACACCTGTACACTTCATATCGTACGATTCTTGACACAGCAGCGGCAGCGTGATAGAAATTTGGACACTCTCGGGAATTTGGTGTGGGAGAGAAAACAGTTTTTCAGGGAGAAAAATCCATGCGAAGTCTTGCGCTACTCATGCTTCTAGCGTCCAGCGTGTTCGCTCAGGGCAACGGTGTTATTTTTGGAACCGTTACCGACCAGTCGAGCGCCGCCGTTGCGCACGCGAGCGTGACCGCTACGAATGAAGCCACTGGCGCCACCGAAACCGTGAAATCCAATGAAGCAGGAAACTATATCTTTCCTGATCTTCGGCCGGGAAGCTACAAAGTCACTGGCCAGGTTGCCGGCTTTGAGACGATCGAGCACCCGGGTGTGGTGGTCGAAGTCGAACGGCGCGTCCGCCTTGATCTTCCGATGAAACTAGGTGAGGTGAAGCAGGTACTGCAGATCGCGGGGACCGTCTCCACAGTCGACACGCTGACATCAACCATTAAGGACGTTGTCGATTCGAACCGCATGGACGACCTGCCGTTAAACGGCCGCAACGCCCTGCAGCTTCAAGGTATCCTCCCCGGCGCCATCCAGATGGGTTCGGGCGCGGCCGCCACCGGAATCGCCCTGAACACCAACATGGTGTTCAGCGTGAACGGCACTCGCGCCAGCCAATCTGCTTACATCCTCGATGGCGGGTTGGACATGGACATGTACAACAACGTTCCCGCAGCATTCCCCAATCCCGACTCGCTGCAGGAGTTTTCCATTCTGCAGAACAGCTACAGTGCCGCGAACGGGCGAGATGCGGGGGCCGTAGTCACCATGGTGACTAAGTCCGGGACGAATCACGTGCATGGCGTTCTCTACGATTTCCTGCGAAACAACGATATGGACTCGCGCAATTTCTTTTCCGCCGGAATTTCGCCGCTGCATCGGAATCAGTTCGGAGGCAACGTCGGCGGTCCCGTGCTGCTCCCGCACTACAACGGCCGCGACCGCACGTTCTTCTTTTTCGCCTATGAAGCCACGCGGCAGGAACAAGGATTGACCAGTTCCTCCACCGTCGTTCCTACTGCCCTTGAACGCACGGGTAACTTTTCGCAGAGTTTCGTGCGCGGGAAGTTGATCACCGTCGCGCCACCAAGCACAGTGACAGCCCAGAACCCCAATGGCGTGCCGTACGCGAATAACCAGATTCCCACCAGCCTGCTGGATCCCGTTGCTTTGAACTTCACCAAGGACTTCCTGCCCCTCCCCAATAGCCCCGGCAACATTTACACCTACAATCTGTCTGTCCCGACCAACGACAACCAGGTGGTCGCCAAGATCGATCACTCGTTTTCCAACGCCAATAAATTCAGCATTCGCTATTTCTGGGACGACAACTTCAATGTGGCAAACTACTCCGTGCCCGCCTTCAACGGAACGCTGGACTGGGTGACTTATAACTTTGCGGTCAACGACACGCATATTTTCTCGCCCACATTGATCAATGCCGCGACGCTCATCGTGGCGCGGAATGTCTTTTACCGTTCTCCGGAAGTCACCAGTCCTGCAAATTGGGCGGCCCTCGGCTGCACGCCGACCTGTGTGCCGCTTGCCCCGCCTAACATACCGACCGACTGGATCTTAGGTATCAGTGGCGGCCTGGGCCTCAGTATTGCCACCAACTACCGCAGCTTTATGATGAACTACCAGTTCATCGACTCGGTTACCTGGACCAAGGGAAACCATCTGCTCACGTTCGGCGGCGATATCGCCAAGGTTCGAAGAAACGGGCGCGAGAACTTCGACACGGACCCGGGTTTCACCTTCAACGGGCTCGAGACGGGTAGTTACGGCTATGGGTATGCGGACTTCTACTCCGGCGCGGCGTCCAGCGTGTACCAGAATTCGCCAATTTCGTCGTGGCAGTATAAGTACACTCCGTTTCTCTACTTTCAGGATGACTGGCGTATGACTCACCGGCTAACTCTGAACCTGGGTGTGCGGTGGGAGCCTTACATCCCGGTGGCGGATAAGTATGGCGAAAACACGGCGTTCCGCCCCGGCCAGCAGTCCACGGTCTATCCGCTTGCGCCTCTCGGCTACCTGTTCCCGGGCGACAACGGCATCAACGGCCTGGGAGTTGTTCCATGGCGTTTGGATCGCTTCTCGCCACGCTTCGGATTTGCCTACGATCCGTTCGGGGATGGCAAGACCAGTATTCGCGGCGGCTACGGAATATTCTCCGACACCATTCAGTTGGTCACGCTGAACTCGAACCCTACTTCCCAGCCGTTCTCTTATGGTTTGACCACTTACAACGTGCAGCTTTCCAATCCTTACGGCGCCAATCCGCAACAGCTTCAGTTTCTGGAAACCTATACGCGGGCTACGACACCACAGGAGCGGGCGACTAAGACCTTTTTCCTTCCCATGCCCATCATGGACATGAACCCTAATTTCACGAGTGCCTACGTGCAGCAGTGGAATTTCAATCTGCAACGGGAAGTGTGGAAGAGGTTTGTGTTGACGTTCGCCTATCTCGGCAACAAGGGAACGCACTTGCACGTCAGTGAACAGTTGAACCCGGGGATCTACATCCCGGGCCAGTCCACGACCGGCAACGTCGATTCGCGGCGCATTTATCAGGGATATCAGACCATCGAAGGCATTCAGTCCACGGCGTATTCCAGTTATCAGTCTTTTCAGATGAACTGGAACCGCCGCTTCGAAAATGGATTAACAGTTCTGGGATCGTATGTTTTTTCGAAGGCCATCGATATGGAGTCGAATGACGGGAACAGCGGCTTGGGGAGCCAGTCCTCTAATCCATTCGACTGGGACGCGGACAAGGGCCTGGCCGCCTTCAATGTAAGGCATCGGTTCCTCACGTCCTTTATTTATCAGCTGCCTATTTTTCGTGGATCGAAAGGTTTGACACAGGCGGTTCTCGGAGGCTGGTCCGTGAACGGGATTCTGACGCTGCAAACGGGTATCCCCTTCAGCGTGACGGCAGGCGTGGACCGTAGTTTCTCCGGAATTGGTCTCGACCGCGGGAACCTGGTGGGGCCGGCGACAACGTATAATAATGAATCGGTCGCGAATAAAATTGCGGAGTATTTCAATACTTCCGCTTTTGTGCTGCCGGCGCTGGGAACGTTCGGCACCAGCGGCCGCGACATCCTCACCGGCCCAGGTCTGGAGAATTTAGACGCCGGCCTGTTCAAGGAAGTCCGTATCACTGAGAGCCGGCGCTTCCAGATTCGCTGGGAAGTCTTCAACAGCCTGAATCGGCCGCCCTTCCAGAACCCGACCGCGTCATTGTCAAGCTCGAATTTTGGGCGCATCCTGACGGCAGGTAACCCGCGTATCATGCAACTGGCCGCCAAGTTCTACTTTTGACAATGTTTCAACAATTGAAGGTTACGCGCCGGTTCACTCTGCGTGTCATGGGCCTGGCGAGCCTGGAATTAGCGGCAGGAACCGGCTTGCGGGCGGCAGGCAAGGCAACCGCGTTTGCGCTCTGCGGCGACGAATCCCATAATTCCGATTACATTCGGGCGGCGCTCGGCAGCACCCTGGTAGAGGATGCGGGGCTCTCCATCGATTTCACCGATGAAGAGAAACTTCTAACTTACGAGAACCTGAAAAACTATAAGATCCTGATTATGTTCCGCGATGGTCTGCGGTTCCCCCACGGTTACTATCAGGCAATGTACTGGACCGGCAAGCCTGAAGACATCGTCAGCGTTCCGCCTCTCGAGAAGAAGATCGGTGGACGTGGAGTCGGATGGATGACCGAGGAACAGGGGAAGGCTATTAAAGCCTGGGTCCAGGAAGGCGGATCCCTCTGGGCATTCCATAACAACAGCCAGGCGTCGCTCATGAATAAGGAGTATCGCGACGTCGAGGGAGCGATCTACACGGGCCACCCGCCCATCCGCCCCTACAAAGTCCATATCGTGAATCGGGAGCATCCCATTACTCGGGGCGTCAATGATTTCGTAGTTACGGACGAGCAACACTATGTGACTTACGACAAGGATCCCAAGTATGTGCTCGCCAGGAGCGTCAACGAGAGTGGTCTCGACTACACGGACCAGGCCGGGCGGCGTAGTAATACGGCGGAATCGGTCTGGGCCTACGATTACGGCAAAGGCCGGGTCTGCTTCATGGCTCCCGGCCACATGATCGCCGTATTATGGAACCCGGAATACGTGAAGATGCAGAAGAATGCTGCTAAATGGCTGTTGCATGAGGTTTGAGGGTTACATGAAATCGCTGCGGTACGGACTGCTCATTTCTCTGGCTGCACTGCTGCCGGCATTAAGTGAACCGGCGGCGAGTAAATACCTCGTCTATGTTGGAACTTACACCGGGCAGAACAGCAAGGGAATCTATGCTTACCGGTTTGACGCAGCGGCGGGCAAGGTGGATTCGATTGGGCTGGCCGGCGAGATGGTCCGGCCGTCTTTTTTGGCGGTGCACCCTAATCAGCGTTTTCTGTACGCGGTCAGCGAACTGGGCAATGACGGGCGAGTGAACGGTGCTATTACCGCGTTCGCAATCGATCGAAAGAGTGGCGCTCTCACCGCCTTGAACACGGTTTCGTCTGGGGGTGGAGGTTCCTGTCACCTCGTTGTGGACAAGACCGGTAGGGCCTTGGTTGTGGCCAATTACGGCAGTGGGCGTGTCGCCGCGTTTAAAGTAAATCCGGATGGCCGCTTGAGCGGTCCCATTTCCGTGATGCAGCACAGCGGCTCGAGCGTGGACCCGAAACGGCAAACCGGGCCGCACGCACACGCCGTCGTGCTTTCACCGGATAACCGATTCGTTCTGGTCCCCGATCTCGGGTTGGACCAGATCCGTATTTACCGGCTCGATGCTGCGACCGCGACTTTGACCCCGACCGATCCGCCGTTTGTGACCGTTAAGGCCGGGTCTGGACCGCGTCATCTGACGTTCAGTCCGAACGGCAGATTTGTTTACTCGTTGCATGAGATGGGTTCGATGGTTACGGTCTGGTCTTATACAGCCGGTTCAGGCAAACTGGCCGAGGTACAAACGATTTCGACGCTGCCTGAAGATTTCCACGGTGAGAACAACTCGGCGGAAATTGAAGTGGACTCGAAAGGCCGGTTCCTCTACGCTTCCAACCGCGGTCACGACAGCATTACCATCTTCGCCATTGAACCGGGCAACGGGAGGCTTAGCGTAGTGGACCACGTTCCGACGCAGGGCCACATTCCACGAAATTTCAAGATCGATCCAACCGGGCATTACCTGTTTGCGGCCAACCAGAACTCCAACAACATCGTGATTTTCAGAATCGATGCGCAAACCGGGCATCTGACGTCCACCGGACAGGTACTCGAGGTGCAATCTCCAGTGTGCGTACAGTTTGTACCAGCAGAATGATCGCGCCCGCCAGTCTTTCGATTACGAACCCTTCTCGTACACCCCAACCATTAGATTGGGAGGCGGAATGACGGCGGTAAGCATCCCGGATTAGATACCATACTCTAAGCGAGATTTTATGCAGAGACATGGCAACATCAAGGCGCCGTGCCAGAAGCCGCTCAAAATGGTACAAGGGACTATGCGCATGAATCGACGTCAACTCCTGGCAGCGTCCGCGGCTCTCCCGGCGGCGCTTCAGCTCCGTGCACAACCCGCCGCGCAGTTCCATCTTCGCGCCGGTCTGGTCGCATATTCTTACCGGAAAGAGCTTGCCGCAAAGTCCATGAATTACCCGGACCTGATCCGCATGCTCGCGGACTGGGGACTCGATGGGTTGGACTGCACGGTTTATTGGTTCCCGGACAATTCTGATGAATACCTTGCCTCTCTTCGCAAGGTGGCGTTCAAGAACGGCATCCAGATCTACAATGCCGGCGTGCGGGCGCAATTGTGCCAGCCGACTCCCGAGTTGCAGCTTTCGCAATTCGAAAACATAAAGAAGTGGGTGGATGTAGCCGACCGGCTGGGCGCCAGCCACGTGCGCGTCTTTGGTGGCCAGATTCCGAAAGGCGCCACCGAACAGCAGGCCATCGCCTGGGCCGTCGAGGTGCTGAAGCGCGGCGCAGATTATGCCGGCGGCCGCGGGATCACGCTGGGAGTCGAAGACGATGGCGGCCTGACTACTGCGGCAGGGCCGACGGTCGAGATCGTCAAGCAAGCCGCGTCCCCTTGGGCGGGTATCAACGCGGATTCAGGAAATTTGCGCGTGGACGGATATTCCGGGTTCGCCACGATGCTGCCATATGCCACGAGTGTGCACCTCAAAACCACTATTGCCGGCGAGGACGGAAAGAAAGAGAAGGCTGACTGGAACCGGCTGGTTACGATGATCGGGAAATCCGGGTACAAAGGCTACATCGGGCTGGAATATGAGGAGAGCGAAGCTCAAAAGGAAGTGCCGCGGCTGGCAGCGGATCTACGCGCGGTGATTCGGACAGTAACCGGATAGCGTTCAGTTACACGATCGAGCGGATCACCTCGCCCTGAACCTCGGTGAGGCGTTCGCGACGGCCCTGGTGGAGATAGCTCAACGCATTCTGTTCCAAGCCAAGCTGATTCAGCACCGTAGTATGGATGTCGCGCAGATGATGAGGCTCTTCGACGGCGTTAAGTCCGATGTCATCGGTGGCGCCGGTGACCGTTCCCCCTTTCGTGCCGCCGCCGGCCATCCACATCGTGAAGCCGGTGTTGTTGTGATCGCGCCCTTTGCCTCCCTGACCTTCGGGCGTACGGCCAAATTCCCCGCCCCAGACTACCAACGTGGATTCAAGCAGCCCGCGCTGCTTGAGATCCTTCAGCAGACCGGCGATGGGCCGGTCGGTTTTGGCGGCCATCCGCAGATGGTTCTCCTCGATGTTGTCGTGCGCATCCCACTGCGAAATGGCTGGGCCGCCTGACACCAGCACGACAAAGCGCACACCCTTCTCCACCAGGCGGCGAGCGAGCACGCAACGGCGTCCGAAGTCGTCGGTGACCGGGCTGCCCACGCCGTAAAGTTCCTGGACCGATTGCGGCTCGCGCGAAATATCGAACACGGCGGGGGCTTCGGTCTGCATCTTGAACGCCAGGTCGTAGGTATTCAGGCGCGCGGCGAACTCATCGTCATCCGGCGTCATACGAGCCTGGTCGAGATCGTGAACCAGCTTCAGGGTTCGGGTTCGTTGGGCCAGGGATACGCCCGGAGGCATATCGAGATTGAGCACCGGTTTCTTACCCGCACGAAAGACGTTGGGCTGATAGATCGAAGGGAGGAAAGCGTTGGAATAGACGGGCTGTCCCGCTTCGATGGTGCCGCCGGGATCGGGCATCACGACATAGCCGGGCAGCGACTCGCTCTCCGAGCCAAGACCGTAAAGGGTCCACGAACCCATACTGGGAAAGCCCGGGATGATCCGTCCCGTGAAGAACTGATACTGGGCCGCCGAATGGACGAAGGCGTCGGAACGACAAGAGTGGATCACGGCCAGGTCGTCGGCGCAGGTAGCCGTGTGCGGGAGCAGGTCCGAGACCCAGATACCGCTCTTCCCATATCGCTTGAAGCTGCGTTTGGTGCCCAACAAGCGCGGCTCACCTTTGATGAACTGGCGCTTCGCCGTGCCAAAACTCGCAGGCATCGGCTGGCCATCCAGTTGATTCAGCAGGGGCTTGGGATCGAACGTTTCCAGGTGACTGGGTCCGCCGGCCATGAACAGCACGATGACCGACTTGGCCTTGGCCGGCATCTGCGGCGGACGCGCCGCCAGCGGATTCACGTAGGCTGCACGAGCGCGGTCCTCCTCTGCGAGCAGCGCAGCGAACGCAATGGAGCCGAAGCCGCAGAAAGCATCGGTCAGGAACTCTCTCCGGCTGCGAGTGGGTTTGGAGTGCGGGTTCATGGCTTTAATTCACATACAGAAAGTCGTTGATCAAGAACATGGCCAGGGCAAACTCACTGGCTGGATTCTCCTTCAGAAACTGCAATGCGGTCCTGCGCTCGACGGGTGTCGGTGGACGCCCCACGGCAAGCTGATAGGCGCGATCGACTTGCCTGGCGGCCGAGGGTCCGGCATCCGTACGCAGGCGTACAGCAAAAGCTGCCGACATCTCGTGCGTGAAGCTCCCGTTCATCAGTTCGAGGGCCTGGGGCGCGTGCGTGCTGGCCTCGCGACGCGCGCAACTGAGCAGGCGGTCGGGAGAATCGAACACTTCGAGGAACGGCAGCCGCAGATTGCGCTTCTCGAACAGATAAATGCTGCGGCGGTAAAACTCGCCGGAGTCGGAATTGACGGCCCATTGGGAAGGCTTGTAGATCAGATTCACCAATTCAGGCTCGATCGGCACAATCACGCTTGGTCCGCCCCTCTTCGGGTTGCGCCTGCCGCTGATCGACAGCATGGAATCGCGCAGTTCTTCCGCCTCCAGCCTGCGCCGCGGAAAACTCCAGAGAAGCTTGTCATCGGGATCTTTCTCTTTGGCGTCGGCCGGTGGGGCCGGAATATAATCCTGCTGGTAGGTATGGCTGAGCAGTATCATCCGGTGAACGGGCTTCATGCGGAATCCGCCCGACACGAATTGGTTGGCCAGCCAGTCGAGCAGTTCGGGATGGGAAGGACGGCTGCCCATGCGGCCGAAATCGTTAGGCGTGTCGACGATGCCGTGCGAGAAATGATGCTGCCAGATCCGGTTGACCATGACCCGCGCGGTTAAAGGATTATTGGGATTGGCAATCCAGTTGGCCAACTTCAGGCGAGGCTTCGGGGTATCGTCGGCTAACTCGGGAGCGCCGTCGGGAAGCAGCACACCCAATGGCCGCGGGCTGACTTTATCCTGCGGCGCATCGGAGTTTCCGCGCGCCAGGACATGGACGGGGATGAATTGCTTAGCATCATCTTGCACGACGTTGAGAGCCGGTAGGGGTTCGGGTATTTCGAGCTCCTTTTCCTGCAACTGCTTCTCAATCGCGGCGCGCTCTGGACCGTCCATTTTCGGCAGCAGTTTTTGCAATTTGGACATCTCGGCTTCGACGGCGCTTTTCTTCTTCTTCCACTGCGCCTCCTCTTCCGGCTTGTACATCGGAATGTCCTTCTGTTGAGTGGTGGCGTAGAAGGCCTGGATCCGGTAGTAATCCTTCTGACGGATGGGATCGAACTTGTGATCGTGGCAGCGGGCGCAGCCGAGCGTGACGCCCAGAAAGCCGGACCCGATTACGTTGGTCATCTCGACCAGTTGTTCGTTGCGATTGTAGGCGGCGTCCTGATTGCCGGCATTCTTGCGCAGAGGGCCCAGACGGTTGAAGCTGCTCGCGATCAGGAGTTCATCCTGCTCCGGAGGCGTCGACCCGGTGGTCATTTCGTCCCCTGCGAGTTGCTCGCGCAGGAACCGGTCGTATGGCTTGTCGCGCTCAAATGAACGGATGACATAGTCGCGATAGCGCCACATGTCGGAGCGGTGGGTATCGTATTCATAACCGTCGCTTTCGGCATAGCGGACCACGTCCAGCCAGTGTTGCGCTTGCCGCTCGGCGTACTCGGGCGTGTCGAGCAGGCGATCGACAAGCTTTGCCCAGGCGTCCGGGGCGGGATCGTGGACGAACTGTTCGACTGCTTCAGGGGACGGTGGCAGGCCGGTGAGATCGTAATACAAGCGACGGATCAGCGTGCGGCGGGAAGCCGGCGGCGCTGGTTTCAGTCCCGCTTTTTCGAGCGATGCAAGGATGAAGCTGTCGATAGGTTGAGCGGCCCATGCGCGGTCGGCAGCCGATGCAAACTGCGGAATCGAGGGCGAGGAGCGAGGCTGGAAAGCCCAATGCCGCCGCTCGACAGGGGTGTACGAGTCCCCGGAGCCGCCCGCCAGTGCGGACCCACCGAGTATCGCGGACAGTAACACAGACTGCAGTCTGTGCCGTTGCTTCCAGACACCCACACCTCTTTATACAACGCCGAGGGGTCTCTTTGGGCGGCCAGGGTGCCGCAGCGGACTCTCTTGAAAAGTGGTAACGTAAATCCCGATGCGCCAACTTACCAGACGTTCCTTCATCGGTGTGGCCTGTGCTGCCGTGGCGCGCGGCGCTGAGCCGGTGATCGATTTCCACCAACATACCCACTATGCGGGCCGGACCGACGAGGCGCTGATCGCGCATCAGAAGACCATGGGCATCACGCTAACCGTGCTGCTGCCCGCGGGCTCGCGCTACGGCCTCGCGGCCGATTGCTATGGCAACGACTCGGTTGTGGCACTGGCGCGCGCCTGGCCCAAACAGTTTGTCTACTTTGCCAACGAACTTCCCGATATCCCCGAGACCAGAACGGTAATCGAAAAATATCTCAAATCGGGCGCGAAGGGCATCGGCGAACAGAAGTTCCCGGTGGAGTGCGATTCCCCTGCCATGCAACTGGTGGCGGAAATCGCCCGCGACTACCAGGTACCGGTGCTGATGCACTTTCAACACAACACCTACAACATGGGGATCGAACGGTTCCATAAGATGTTGGCCAAATACCCGACGGTCAACTTCATCGGGCATGCGCAGACATTCTGGGGGAATATCGACAAGAATCACCAGCAGGAGGTCATGTACCCCAAGGGTCCGGTGACTCCCGGGGGAATTTCCGATCGCCTGCTGTCGGACTACCCGAATATGTACGGTGACCTCTCAGCCGGCTCCGGGCTGAACGCACTGCAACGCGATGAAGACCATGCGCGCGATTTCCTCAAACGGCATCAGGATCGCCTGATTTACGGCAGCGATTGCGACGATGTGCAAGGTCAGGGAGCAAAATGCATCGGAGCGCAACAGCTGCCGGTGGTTCGGCGGTTGAGTCCGGACGCGACAGCGACGCACAAGATGCTGTACGCGAATGCTGGACGGCTGCTAAAACTGTGACGTTCGCCGGGAACAGACCAAAGAGGTAGTTGCAAAATCGTCAATGTAAATTGTGGGGCGGTCAATCTTGGCCGCAGCCGTCTTTGAGGCGGCTCTTTCCGCCTGCGAGTGTATCCTCGCGCCGAGCCAATTCCGGCTGAAAGCCGGCCGCAGCCAGGATCTGTCTGCCCCACAGTTACCGAGACAATGGTGAGCAAACCCTCCTGTTAATTTTGCAAATAGATGCTAGTTGCCGATCTTCACACCAATGATTTCTCCGGAGACGATGATCTCTACGCGACGGTTTTGCTGGCGTCCCGCGGCGGTATCATTGCTGGCGACCGGCATGGCTTTCCCAAAGCCGTGCGAGGTTACCGAATCGTCTGCGAGTCCCTGGGCGATCAGGAAGTCGCGAACGGTGGAGGCCCGCTGTTCCGAGAGCTTCTGATTGAAGTCATCGCTGCCGGTACTGTCGGTATAGCCTTCCACTTCGAGATTCAGTCCTGGATGCGCCAGGATGATTCCCGTAAGCTTGGCGAGTTGCAAGCCCGTGCTCGGACGCAGTTCGTACTTGCCGGTATCGAAGAGGACATCGGCCATGGTGATGACCAGCCCGCGCGGCGTGTCCCGGGTTTCCAAAACGCGGTTGAACTGATCCAGCAGCTGAACGCGCAATTCCTGGGCCGCCAGGATTGCCTGTTGGGCCGCCGCCTTGGCAGCCTGTTCCTTCGCCCGCAGGGCGTCCGCTTCAGCTTTGGCTTTGGCGTCCGCGATCGCCGCGGCCGCATTTGCTTCCGCCCTCACCGCCGCTTCCCGGGCGCTCGCTAATTCGGCTTGACGGCGGGCCTCTTCGTCAGCCTGCTGCTTGGCCAGCGCGGCCGCCGCGTCTGCCTTTCGCTGCGCCTCGGCTGCCTCGGCGGCCGCTTTTTCTTCCGCCTGAGCCTTGGCTGCCGCCGCTGCTGCCGCACGCTCTGCCTCAATACGCTCCTGGTCCTGTCTCTCCACTGTCACGGCGCGCGCGTCCTCGGAGAATTGCGTGGTTTGGCGAGCCAGGGAGACAATGTCCTTTCTATTGGCTTTTCGCGCCAGGGCATTCTCTGCCAGTGTCAACGAGCTTTCCGCCTTGGAAAAGATGGTGGGTGCGTAGTTTTCGGCGCCCCGTGATCTCGCGATGTCAATGGCATTACGCGCCTCGTACATTTCGAGCGGAACGTTCTTAAGATCCAGCGTCAATCCCAGGGAATTACCCATCTTCTTGTACTGGTTGCGCTTCATCAACTGGTAGTTGTTGACGACGAAGATCTTGCCCTTGGTGTTCTTGCGTGTTTCGTTTTCGAGGACCAGCATTTCACTGGGCTGCCGCACGGCAGCATAAGGCTCCGCGGTCATGAACAGTGAGAAGCTCTGCAGTTGAGTGGTGGCCTGAAGCTTGCCGTTGCCGCTGTTATCGAACAGGACTTCGCCCAGATTGATCGCACGTCCCTCCGGGGACACGGCCCACAATACATAAGTGAGAAACTCGGTACCCAAAGACATAGGGGATGTCATATTTTGGATCTGTGCCGAGACCGTCGTGACCGCGGCTTTGGCTTCGACTTTGGCTTGGCCGGCTACCTGGGCGATCAACCCCGTGTTCTTGAGGGTCACCATCGTCGAACCGCCTCCCACCGGATAGCCGATCGCCGTGATGGTTCTGCCCGTGAGGCTTGAAGCAGGTACCTGGGGGCCCTGGGCCTGCGTGATGGTTGTAGCCAGGCAGACGGCGGTAACTGCCAGCAGTAGTTTTACCGCTCCGCGCATCGTGACGGCATGCATTATTCCGGTCATTGACTGGGCTCCTTGTTGGCTTTTCCGGTCGGGTGAGGCGTCAGGCGCCAGAACACCGTCAAGGGAAAGACCACCCTGCCTCCCAGGATGCGGTCGCCGCCTCAGGTGCGTTAATATTTTTCCGGCGACGGCCTACCTTGCAAATACCAGGGCAGTTGAGAGATAAATTTTGAGTCGAAGCGGCAGCGCGATCATTAAGAGAGTAGAGAAACTTTAGTACTCAAAGAGCCCTGAAACGGCTAAACAGCACGGACCTGGGTCAGAAGTACGGAGAAGAGGAACCGTGGACGTTTTCATAATTCGCTCCGATGGTGGCGAAGAGTTGCTCGCATCGGGACTTAGTTCCGCAGAGATTGATGCGCTTCGGGAGTGGTTTTGTTATACGAAGCCTCTCGGACAAAGTATGAAGATCGCAGTGAGGCCGGCGCATAAGCATTCCGGATTCTCTGTCGTTACTGCCGGCAACGAGCCGGACAGCGCCGACATTTGTTCTCCTGAGCTTGAGTTCGCGTGAATCGCTTGATCGGCGGCACTGCCGGCGCCGCGTCGAAGCTGCCACCCAAGGCAAGGTGGAGATTGATACAGTTTGCGAGCCGGGCGTTCTGCTCATCCCATCAAATTGACCGCCGGGTGATGGCGCGCAATGGCAATGTGTCCCGGCAAGCCTAGCACGAATACTGCTACGGTCAAGCCCACTACTACAGGCATCCGGATTTTTCCCACGATTGACAGTGAAGGATGCCATCTCCGGGGAAACGGCGCAAATAAATTAGCCATGCCTTTGCAGAGCTCCGTCGTTGTATGCGCGACGCCGCGCGCCAACCGTCAAAAAAAGAACAACCGCCGGCCAGTCGACGCATCTGTCTGCCCCGTACGAGGTTCTCAGCAGGAAATTGGGGTGGGAATTTCTGCCATCGCTTACGCCGGCAGCTTCCCCGACGTGCGAGAGGGACGGCTGGAACATATCGCTATGAAGGACGAAAGGGAAAGGAACTAAAATGCAACGGCTCAAAAGTTTTGTTGGAACAGTTGGTAAACCCGGACCGGGCAGTCTGGTTGGGATTGGTCTGCTGCTGCTGGCAGGCACTCTCGGGATCACCTTTGGCGGCGTGAAGTCAGAGACTATTGAGGCCACGGCGATGGGCACCGGCACCCAGCTCGGACAGTCGATCGGCGTCACGCTAAACATCAATGAATTTTCCACTCCGGCGGACAAGCAGGTGCTCGTGCAGGCCTTCCAAAAGGCCCAGAACCAAGGCCTGGTCAATGCGCTCACGAAGATGAGATCGGTGGGCCACATCGAGATCACGGGTACTCTCGGTTTTGATTGCAGTTTCATCAAGATGACCCAAACTCCGACCGGACGGAATATTCGCTTTATCACCAACCGTCAGATTACATTCGGAGAAGCGTTCACGGATTCTCAATCCACCGCTTTCAACTTAACTGCCGGTGAATTCGACTTGAACGATTCCGACAAGAGCAAGAGCACAGGCAAGTTGTATCCCGCTGCCCAGCTGGCCATCGATAAACAGGGGCAACTGCAATTTGAACTCACCCAAAACGCATGGAATTTAGTCGACGTTCTCGATTGGAAAGGGACGGCCGGCGTCAACTGAGGTGCATTTATGAAAACTCGACACAGCTTTGCGATCCGTCATCTCATCTGGTTACCGCTCCTCCTGCTGGCCGCTTACCTGGCAACCGGGCAAGAGAACAAGGGCAATCGAAGAACGTATGGCTGCTCGACGGCCAATCCGCAGTCCACGTGCAATCCGAGCACGACGTGCGGCTCTCCCACCGAGGCCTGTCGTGTCAATATAAAACGGACGGATTATAGTGCTTCTGCCACTCCCAGCATTTCCGGGGTCAAAGAGGGTGCGCCTTTTTGCGTAAAGGTTGGCACTACGATCACGTTTGAAAGCTCGTCCAAGAATACGGGCTTCACGTTGGATTTCGGCCCCACTTCTCCCTTTGCAAATCCGGGAGCGATCATCGGCGGTTCCGCACGTTCCGTATCACTGATAGCGGAAAAGCCCGGTTGCTACAAATATTCAACGGGCGCGTGCAACACGGAAGCCATCTACGGAATGTGTGCGGAAGGCAATTCCGAGCTCATCGTCATCGATAAGTAGACGAGCAACGACGTCTCACCGGGAATACGCGGCGCCGAGCGATGTCGCGTATTCCTGGCAACGGCCGGGCTCCGCAAATCCTGGCTGGCCAGGATTTATTGAGTCGGCTGGTCCAGCTTCTCCAGCGGGAATCGGACGACCAGAACCGGGTCCTTAAACGAAAGGGTCGTATCCAGGCTCTTCGCCACGAACCACACGTTGCCGTTCCGTTTGTCCAGGAGCAGCACACCCTGCCTGCCCTGGTAGAGGAAGACCGGCGAGACAATGGTGACGTAGTCGTACTTTCCGGAGTCAGCCAACGCGGTAACCGGGTTTTTTAACCATAACTGCGAGGCGATGATGCCCAGCAGAAGAACCATTGCCAGAAGAACCGTTTTTGTAAATCTGTCAGTTTGGTACACAAATCGTTCCTTTCTAACTTTGTCTCGCCTTTCCGGAACGGCCAGTCCTTCGCCTGCCGGCCCTGGTTAAAGGCCCAAATCTTAGCGTCCTGCGATCGCCGCCTCTCTCCCGCTGAGAAGGCGCGACACGATATCGGACCAGGCATTGAACAGATCGAGAGGCCGGGTGATGGTGTATTCAACCCCGTGCAACTGTTTGACTAACCGGCCAATCTGGTCCCGCCACGGGTTGGTATTCGGGCTGAGGTTATAGTTCAAATAAAAGACTGGCCGTTCTAAATCTTTCAGGTGGTCGACAATATCCCTGGAAACATTGGCATCGATAGGATACTTGGGGCTCACGAAGATCAGAGCGTCCATCTGATCGTCCTGTGTTTCTTCCGTAATCAGTCGCGCCAGGAACTCGGTTTCGCCATTCTTCAACGCCAATTGTTTTGCGTCCACGCTGGCCAGGTTCAGCGATTTGAGCGCTAGTCCAAGGGCCGGCAGGTCGATGCCGGGTGCGTTCTGCTGCCGGTAAAGGACCTGCTGGGCCTGCACCGAACAGGCCACCACGGAGAAAGCGCCAACGCGCGGCTCCCGGCTGATCTTACGAAGGATCGACGCCATGCCCTGAAGTTCGCCTTGTCCAAGCTTTGCAGCCAGCGGACTAAGGGAAGCGAAATTGATGATGACCTTTACGCGCAAAGGTCTGTCAACCCGCCGGCGCTCAACGGGTGGGTCGTCGTAAAACGGCGTCGCTTCCACCGGCTGGATCAAGTCCTGCGCCAGCCCCTGGGCCAATTGCGCGTCTTTTCCCATCGCTCTTGCGTCCACACTCCAGAACCGGGCGCAGACCCTGTTGCGCTCGTCTCGCATCAGCCAGTCCACATGATACTTTCCTACACCCAACTCAAAGAAACCGTCCAGGACGACTGATCCCGCAGTATCCTCTTTCATCACCGGCACGCGGATCTTCTGCAGAAAGTACACAGGCTCATCCGGACGTCTCTCGGAGGTTACACGCAGCAGAATCGTAAGCATGTCTCCGGCGCCAACCAGCTCTTTCATCGGAATAGCGACCCGGTAGCCGGCATGAAACAAAAAATCGAATCCCAGTTCAGGATTGAAGGCCGAAACCGAACACGCAACGTCGGTCCGCGGTTCCTGCAGCTCAAGGACCGCAGCGTCATCGGTCAGCAACCGTATGGGTGAGCCGGGCTCAGGACTCTCGAGGAGCGATTGAGCTCGCGCGGCGCCTCCCGTCAGGAGAGCTATCAACACAATCAGTGGCTTCATCCTTCGGCTCCGCCGGTGAAGATGCGCGTGAGCGGAAGTCTTATTCAATTCTTTTTGCGCCGACACGGATGGAGTTGCCTTGGGGGCACTCTAGTATCCTTTGACGACTACAGAGCTACCCCACTGCGCATAAGGTGCGGACCCTTGCCGTGTGGTTGCGGAGGCGCCGGTGTAGGGGTTATATGCCTGAGCGACAGTCGGATTACCGAACGGACCGTGGACTCCTGCGATTCGGAAATAAGTCCCGGTGCCGGCGTCGTATGACACCCCCCATCCTGCTCCTCCATATGGTCCATAGGCTGCGGACCCGGCGCTGTTGCGGCCGGTGTACGGATTGGAGGCGCCCGCCGCGCCGTAGGTGCAGGGATACGGGTGATAGATTGCGTAGGGACTCGCGACCTGGTCGATATACGGGGCGTAGTAGTAACCGCTACCATAGGCAAGCGTGGCGCCCGGAGTCGATGCCATGACGAATACACCCATGTAGCCCGCCGTATAATTGGACTGCACCTGACCGCCGTTGATGGTGCGCTGAGTCACATAAGTGACGTTATAAACCGGAGAGCTCGGCGGAATCGTATAGATCTCGCGGGGAACCGAACCGGCCGTCTTCCAGGGACCATCAGGATGCGATGAAACGAACCATATCGCCTGGAAGCACAAATAATAAAGATCGCCCGCCATAACGATTTTGTCTTGCGTGTTCGCGGCATAAGAAAGTTGCGTGCCCGAGATGGGTTCGAAATCCGGCTTGCCGTAATAGGCCGTCTTCACTTTCGATTCGGCTTCGCTGGGATCGACGGTGACTGTAACTGGAATCTGCGCCAGCATTACGGCGTCCGCCGCCTCTGGTGTTCCGGGAACTGAAATAAGAACGCGGGCGGCAGGACTGTTCGCCGGAATCCTGGAAAAATCGACGGGCAGGTCTCCCGCAACGAAACTCCAGGGGCCGCGGGGATTCGCCGCTCGAAACCAGCGACCTGCGATGAGGCAATAGTATTGGCCGGCGGGCTGGAAGAAGAAGACATCACTGTCGGTGTTGGTGGCATAAGCCAGTCTTGTCCCCGGGATCTTCGAATAGTCCGGCTGCCCGTTAAAGACCAGGATCTCGGCCGGCTCGCCGCTATAGAACACACGAGGGACGGGACGCAAGTCGCCGGCCTGCGGCGGAATATTCTCCTTGACGTCGGCCCAGTTCGCACCGCTGGGGATCTTTGAAAAGTCCTTAGGAAGCTTGTCGTTCCTGGTCCACGACCCCGCAAGATCGTTGGTCGACAGCCACTGGCTTCCTGACAGCAAATAGTATCGGAAGGTCTGAGTATCGAAGAAGAGCGGCCAATTGGCGTTCACGACAAAATCCAGCCGCGTGCCCGAAATGGGTGTGCGAACGGGCTCTCTCTCGATAAACAGCAGTAATGCGGGGCTGAAGCTGATGAAAATCGGCGGCGCGTCGTTCCTGACTGCCACGATGGGCGGCTTTTCCTGACCCACGACCACACGCCCTAGAGCGATGGCGGAGGCCGGCGGCGACAGGAAGGTCCGGACCAATCGGTCCAACGCTCTCCCTACGGATGGATCGGGCGATGGGAAATTCGTCTGAATCACCGCAAGACCGCGTAGCGTCACCGAGTAGGTTTCCAGATCGATGTTGGTCTGCGCGGACAGGTGGACTACTCCGACGGCGGTCTGGCCGCGTGCCGGAGTTAACGAAACACCCATTCGTGCGAGCACCCGGTAGTCTTTCCAGGTGTCGATTTGCGGCTGGTAGTAAATGAGTTTTCCCTCCGGCCCGGACATCTCCCGCGGCCATCCCGGTTCTGGTGCGGCACTCATAGCAGGCAACAACGGCCAGAGTATAGCTATGGCGATATATTTCAACGTGGTGCTCCTTGACGATGCGGCACATCGAAGGTCAACCCACACTCCGCCTCTTGGTGAGCTGGTCTCGTGTCTGCGGTCGCTCGCGGTTTATGATTGCGGACGATAAGAATCCGGCTTAATTTATTCGCTAGATTCGCCACTGAAGGACATAGGTAAACACTGCCACTCATGTTGACAGGTACACGCGGAGAGACAGATCGGGCGAATGGCGATTCGATTCCTGGTTGAGAGCCAGGCGTCTGGAGGTTCTGTCGCGGTCTTCGCGTTCGATGTCCCGGTTGCAGCGAAGGTGCCGGCCGCGCACAGTCATGACGGCTACGAGGAGACCGTCTACGGGCTCGAGGGTGTCCTTACCTTCACCATGGACGGACGCCCGGGCGAGATCGGCCCGGGCGAGGCGGTTTGCATACCTCGCGGAGCAATCCACCGCTTCGACAACCGCTTCCCGGCCGACGCAAAGCTGCTTGCGATCGTCAGCCCCGGCATCCTTGGGCCGGACTATTTCCGCGAAGTCGCCGCCATCATCGAGGCCGCGGTCGGCGGCCCGCCCGACCCCGCGGCGCTCGGCGAAGTGATGCGGCGCCACGGGCTCACCCCGGCACTCTAAAAAGCAGGCGAAAACGGCAAGCCTGTCCCACTATAGAAGAGCAAGTCAAAAAGTGTTGTCGATGTCAGTCAGAAATACCCAGCTCACAAAACAGGTCTCGCATACGGTGCTGGAGGGCAGCGTAGTGGGCGTCAATTGATGCTCCTTTGACGGGACTCCCTCCGAGTTTGAGACGGTGGCTTGTCGCCCATGCGGCGTCGGAGGAAACGGTCACTATTCGACGATGTTCCAACCGGGATCGGGATCGAACTCGCTCATCGCAGTGACGGTTTCGGTCGTGGTCTTCCCGAGATCCTTTTGAAGCAGCACGCCATCCTGGTTGATACTGAAGGTCATCACGCCCGAGTTGCCGTATTCCGCAGGATAGGCGACGAAAGCGAATCCACCGACCATCTTCCCGCCGGCCTCGTAGCTCTTCGCACCGCCTGGCGCCTTATTGCTTTGCCCCTTCAGCATGCGGAAATAATAGCCGTGGAAAGGCTTCGGACCATTGGACTTTGTGCTATATCCTTCGGAGGCTGCGAACGCGACCATTGGCCCCAGCGGGCTCTCAGGCTGACCTTCCTTGGACTCCCAGTACAAGCCGTTCTGTTTGCCGGCATCACTGATAAACTTCGTGGCGTATTGGTGCGTCGCGTCGCCATCGTGGACCTGGGAGAAGTACGCTGCCTGAGCGTCCACCGCCGCTCGGCAGACCGCGATAATTGCCAGTTCATTCCGGCCGATACGGCGCGACAGAACCTCATCCTTTCCCGCCGCCGTATCGAAGTACCACTGGCCGCCGGCATTCTTTTTCAGCGGAATCGGGAAGGCGAAATTGTCAGCTCCGACCAGCAGCATCTGGGAGCCCCCCGACAGTTTGCGCCAGCGGTGCATCAATCCATACGACGAGACAAACGCTTTGGCGACGGACTGGTCCTGCACCGCATCGCCGGAGGAGATAATCTCTTTCGAATCGGGACCGAAAATTGCCACCAGCTCGCTTTGATTGCCTGACTGTATCGCGGCGAGCAGTGCATTGCTCGCGTCGTCGGGCGAAGCAAACACTTTCATCGAAGGTTCGCTGGGCTTGCTGCAAGCGCCCAGGGCCATGACTAATGCCGGAAGCAGTAACCGGGTCGTAAACGTTGTTGTGCGGGGTCTAAGTGACATCACATTCTCCAAAACTTCTGCAATAACTCTTTATCAACACGCTGACTGAAGACGGCTTGTCTCACCTGCGAAATCCGCCGCCGCCGCTGCGGCTCGCCGAACCGCGAGCACTTTCCGACCTGGATTGCCAGCCGCTTCCGCTACCTCCGCCAAACGCTGATGACCCGCTGCTCTTTTGTTCCCCTCCGTAGCCGCGAGCCGCAGCCGAGTTGCTTGCCGACGCGCTGGAACCGGGCTTCTGACCCTGGGTCTGCGACCAACCGCTGCCGGTGTTCGAGTAGGCGTTGCCGTTTGAGGTTGCCGCATACTTATTGCCGTTCGCCGTCTGACCCACGGCAGCGCTGTTGCCGTACGCGCCCGTTGCGCCGGCAGCCTTGGCGCCCGAGGAAGTCTGTACCGATCCGGTGGTACCATTCGCCGTACTTTGATGCTGGCTATAAGCAGTGTTGCCGTTCTTCGAGTAAACCGAACTTCCGGAGCTCCCATAAGCATTGGACGTCTGATGCGTGGCGGCATAAGCTCCCGTGTTGGGGTTATACGCCTGGCCGACCGATGTAGTGCCATATCCGTTCGAGACGGATGCGCCCCGGGCAACCGTTCCAGTGGCCGGATTATAGGCAGCGCCGGTCTTCGCCACTCCATAGGGGCTGTAGGCGGTCGTGCTGGTTCCATATCCGCCGCCATGCCATGCATTGTTGCCGTAGTAGACGTTGCTCTTGTAAACCACGGCGCCCCCGTGCCAGTTGCAGTTCCAGTAACTGTAACCCCAGCTATTGCTCATCGCTACACCTATCGCAATGCCAACTCCGAACGCCACCGCGGCAGTTGTGACGACTGCGGCAGTGCTGTATCCTGGCACTACATACGGATACCCGTACACCACCGCATAGTTGTACGTCGGGACGTACACCACCTGTGGATTGGTGGGCTGAATCACGATCACTTGCGGCGCCTGTTGCACCACCGTAATCTGCGAGCCTGATTTCAAATTCCCGGCGGCTTGTGCTTTGGCGCGCAGCACCTGGACCGCAGCCATCACGTCAGGCGCCTGGAGATGATACGCCTCTCCTAACGAGGAAGTCCAGCTGAGGTTCTTCGCCAGGTTGTCGAGGACCGAAGGAAACTGCGTCAGCGCCTTTACGCTGGGATCCCACGGCTGCGCGTCCACGCCCTGCGTCAGAGCCGCGCCGGTGAGATTCTTGTTGTACTGAAGCCAGGTGTCGGCAGCAGAAATCTGGTCGGGAAACGTCGCAGCTCCGAGAATCTGCGCAACCAGGGCGTCCGGGTATAACGCGATAGGCGCCGCCAGTTGTTGCAATTCCTCCGCGGAAAGGGGCGCACCTTGGCCCGCATAGCCGGCCGCATCTGGTTGGGCTGGCTGCTGTGCTCCAGCTTCAAATGGCACCGCGGTCAGGACTAACAGATAAGACAACGCAATTGACAAAAACTGTTTCAAAAAAATCCTGATCATATTTCTCTCCATCCCAAGGTCTCGATCTGCTAGCCTCTTCACAACAGTGCCGTCCAAAGGAATCGGCCGGCAACCGTAGAATCCTTCGTCCATTCGGACCGATGCGCGGATCAGAGATCGGATTTATTATTAATTCCGACCTCAGCGCGTAGCGTCGGCCTAGTACCTGCTTGCAAAAGTTTGCGCAACCACTAGATTCCTTGAGGCAGAAAACTTGTTGTCTTTGCGTCAAGTTTTACGCAGCCAGTCTGGCCTGTTGCACCCAAGATTCGACCTCCTGTTCGAGGTTTATCGAAACTGCGGCGCAACGAAGTTGGAAGGGATGACGTAGCCGGCAGCACAAGTCCGAGGCCGGGCCGCAGAATTCTGGAGTAAGTGCGGGTACAAAAAGCGGCGACGCGGAATCCGAATTTCGTGAGTTGGTAGCGATGGGTCTTGGGAATCCGTTCGGGCAGGCCGTGAAGGCGGAGCCGGCGCAGTTGATAGGTCATACGGCCTTGGGTGAATTGAGCGACGGGCTGGCCCCGCAAGTCGGCCAATTTGCGCCGCAGGTCCCGGTTGGAGAATCTGGCCGGCAACAGATCGAAAAGCAGTAAAGCGTTCCAGAGGCTCTGCACCATCGGATCGGCGAAGCGGAGAGCCGAGGCTCGTTGCCCACGAAGGAAGCGAAGTGCCCCCTCCAGGATCTGCAATCGGCCTACGATTACGTTCAAATACATGCGGTCGATCGATTCCACTTGCAGCGTCACGTGCCGGTCCAAGACTTCGGCCACGGTCTGTGGTAATTTCGATGGCGGCTCCGCTTGCGGGGTGCCTTTACGGCCGGGCGATCGCCTTACGATGGTCCCACTCATGGAGGTTATTGAATACCCTCCATCTCATGCACGCAAGCGGAGCCTGCGATCAGTTTGCTTGCGCGTTGGCGTTTCGCCGCATTAGCAGTTGGGCCACGATAGATGCTCCCTCTGCGCCCTCTGCGTCTCCTAAGAAACACTTTCTCTGTCGGCACTGGTCTGAGGATAGTTATAAAATATCGTCCACCCTGCCGGAGGCCGCTGCGGAAGCTCGGCGGACGCAGCCAAGCAATCGTCCACCCTGCCGGAGGCCTAAACCTTGGCGGGCACGAGGCTATACCCCATCATTCGTGCTTGCTTGAAGAGTCGCTGTCGCTGTTTTTCTTGATTCTTTTCTTCGATTCGTGCGAAGTGGCTGTCGTCGTATGACATACCCTTCGTGACCAGCGTATAGATGATTCTGGCTAGCTTGTGGGCAGTTGCTGTGATAGCAGATTCTCCTCCCAGCTTGGCCTTCATCCTCCGATAGAATTTTCCCAGGTGTGATTTGTCTCGGTATAGGGATTCCGCCGCCATTCGTAACGCCTCGCCCAGTCGGGTACTTCCATCTCGGGTCTGACTGAACTTTACTTTTCCCCCCGTAATCGTATTATTGGGACATAGGAGTAACCAGGACGCGAACGCGCCGGCCGACCGAAAGCGGCTGAGATCCGGACCAACCTCGGCGAGCATCACCTTCAGCGTTCCCACATTGATGCTCGGGATACTAGTTAAATCCATGCCGAACACCCGATAGCATTTCTGCCGGAAGTCCTCATCTCCCGCCTTGATCATTTGCTTGTGGGTGGGAGGAGCTGGCGCCTGTCGATTCGCCTTGATCTCCATCGCCTCGACCGCTTGCCGCAATTGTTGATCGCACTCTTCGATTTGCTTCCGATAATACCGGTAACTCGCCAGCGATTGCCGTAGGGTGAACAGATGCTCTGGTCGGTAATCTCCTTCTAGTGCCTTGACGATCTCCGACTCGCTGGCTCGCACTCTTCCGTCGCGCAGTTCCGCTAGCCGATGTCCATCCCGTTCCCCCGCCAGGATCGCATCCACAATGGCCAGTCCACTTACACCTGTGATATCGCTCAGTACTCAATGTATTTGCACATTCATTTGATCCAGAGCCTTCTGCATGTGCTGAATGTGCTCGCTGGACGCCTGCACCATCCGACTGCGGTGCCGTAGCACTGTCCGGAACGCACAGACATCTCCTGGTGGACGGAACGATCCCTGCACTAACCCAACCGCGTGCAGGTACTGCAACCACGCCGCATCGCTAACGTCAGTCTTCCTGCCCGGCACGTTATGGTAGTGGCGTGCATTGACCAGAAACACTGTCAACCCGCGCGCCTCCAATACTTGAAACAAAGGAATCCAGTACACCCCTGTCGACTCCATTGCCACCGTCTTCACGCCACAAAACTGCAACCAATCGGCGATGCGGTTCAGTTCTCGCGTCATGGTGCCGAAGCGGCGTACAGCCGGTTCGGCTACCCGTGGGCCTACGGCTACATAAATCTCCTCCGGGCTGATGTCGATACCCGCCGCATCCATTCGCACTTGTGGCGGTTCGGTTACCGATTGCAGCCTTGTCTTCTTACTTCTCTTCTTAATCTTCATAGGGCCTCCTACCCCTGTGGTGGCTCCAGCGTGGTCAAACTCAAACGCAGTCTCCTAATCGGGGTTGGTTCCTGAAGGAACCACCACCACTCACCAGACCACGAAAACTGGAAACCATGCTCCGCGACGGGTTCGAAAACACCATTGCGCTAACGGCCTTAACTGCCACCACAGCGGATGCAGGCCAAAATATCACACTGTGTTTCCTTCCCCACCAGACTGGGCCCGGCCCAGTAAGATGCTCTGCGGTTAATCATTGAACCGGACGCTGGGTCGACCGCAGAGGCGCGGAGGTCGCAGAGAAAAGGAGCCCAGGGGAGAAGAGCAACCAGGATAAACTCATGCGATGAAGGTCAATGAAGTCACGGAGGCAATTATCGGCGCCGCCATAGAAGTGCATCGCACGATTGGGCCTGGACTGCTGGAATCTGCTTATGTCCAATGTCTTTGTCACGAATTAGCTTTGCGCCAAATACCCTTCCAGTTGGAACTGCCGCTGCCGGCACAATACAAGGGACTTAAACTCGATTGTGGCTATCGATTCGATCTGGTCGTGGCGGACGCCGTGGTAGTGGAGGTCAAGGCTGTTGATCGCATCACCCCCCTCCACGAGGCTCAACTGCTGACATACCTGCGTCTGGGTGGCTGGAAGGCGGGCCTCCTCATCAACTTCAACGTTCCGCTATTGCGTGATGGCATGGTACGGCGGGTGCTGGCATTCGATGAGTCCTAGCTCGTAGCGGCGGGCCGATCATGCGCGTCTAGCCGACGCCTTACAACGCCCACATGCTCGTCGGTCTGAGGCGGAGCCTCGTTAGCTAGTCTACCTGCTGAGCCGCGCGGGTAAAGCAAGCGGTTCGGTACGCCAATTTCTGCAAGTTGGCATTAGGTCGGCACCGCTGCCACGAGCCGCCCTTCCAGGTTCGATGTCGCCGCCAACTTCTTCATGAACAGCGTGAGCGGGATCGCCGGAATGCTGCCCCAGAAGCCGAGGAGCGTCCCCCAAACGATAAGAGACAGCATGATTTCGAGGAAGGAGATATTCGCACCCTCCTTCAGGAGAATTGGATCGAGCACAGTCGCCGCCACAATATTGGTCAGAATCATGCAGGCTGCTACGATCAGCGCCCTTTGCCAACCCAACATGACGAGCGCCAGCAAGGTAGGCGGCACCAGAGCGAGGATAGATCCTATGTTGGGGATGAATTGCAGGAAGAAGTACAGAACACACCAGAGCAGCGGGAAATCCACACCCACCGCGACGAGCAGCACCAGGTTCACCACTGCGGTCAGTGCTCCCGTCTTCGCCGCAATCGCGATGAACCGCTGCACGTCGCTACCATAGAAGTCCAGTGCCGCAACCAGGCGACTCTGCTTGGCCGGTGGCTCCGACAACTCAATCAGAAAGAGCAGCGAAAGCAGGGAAGTTAGCACAGCTGTCGTGAGAGAGCCGAGCACCATGGGAATCGCCAAACGCGCGAACCCGATGATCCGCTCGGGACTCAACAACATATCCGTGGACAGACTCGAAGCCTGGATGCCATGTGCGGCAAGAAACGGGGTGACGCTGTCGTAGATCGCCATCAAGCGCCCCTGATAGACCGGCAATTTGGCTGTCATTCGATAACCAACGTTGACCAGGTAAGCGGAGATAAGGAGATCGGATAACCCGGCCAGCGCCACGGTGAACGCGATCGCACTGCCCTTGCCTAGCTTGAAACGGCGCATGATCCATTGGGGCAACGGAAGCACGGAGTAAGCCAGTAGCAGGGCGAACAGAAAAATAGTAATCAGGTGCGATGCCGCTGAGACCCCCCATGCTACGACTACGAGACAGGCAGCGGCTTGCAGGAGACGGGGCAGCTTTGACGACCAGGTCTCGGACATATTATGTTCTTGATTCATCTTTTCTGCAAGAGCATCCTTCGCGTTCACTTGCTGCGCCTGGGTCGGAACTCACCGGCGTTACCGCGGATTCTTTTCGCGCGCCTTCAACTCAAGCACTGGCGAGTGCGGAAAAAACCACACACGTCATTCGGCACGATGATGAACAATTCCGAAAGGCGGACTTCAAATATTTTGGATTTGCCGTTTGGCGCGTTATTGCGGAGGATTCATCCCGGACCCCCCCTCTTCTGCCGTGGCGAACTCAAACAACATTTATTGAGTCGACTGAGCCGTGGCGGCATCTTCGGTCGAGCAGGATTAGTGTGTTCAAATGAATGGGTCTGTGTTTATCCGGTTCGGGCGAGGGGCGAGATTGCAAGACCAGTTGAGCCCACAAGCCTTGCTGCCCGAACAACCGCCGGCGGCGCCGGGTGCTCCGGATTACTCCCCGAAAAGTCTGCTGCGCCGAGCTTGCTTACTCGGCACTCTGGTATGCATGCCACTCTGGGCGCAGCTGCCTCTTCCCGCGCCCGAAGCTCCTGCCGCCCGACCCGAAACTCCGAAGGACGCTCTCGGCCGCGGTTCTCCCCGAGGTACGGTTCTGGGCTTCCTGGAGGCCGCGCATAAGGGGCACATGGAAGTCGCGGCTCAATACTTGAACACGCCGTTGAAAGGCGAAGCCGCCCAGCAACTTGCGGAGCAACTCTTCACCGTCCTGGATAGACGCCTGCCCGGCCGCCTCCTGGAACTGAGCGACAGTCCCGATGGCTCACTTTCCACGCTGAAGACCGACCAGGACCTCGTAGGAACCATATCGAGCGCCAAAGGCGGCGTCGATATTCTTGTCGAGCGTGTAGCCCGCACCAAGGCTGGATCGCTCTGGCTCTTTTCCAGGGAAACGCTGGACCGGATTCCGGGCCTCTTCGAGGAAATCAACGAGATAGACGTAGACACCATTCTCCCCCCAGTCCTATGGAACACCCAAATTGCCGGCATCGCCCTCTTCAACTGGATAGGCGTTCTGATGGGCCTGCCGGGGGCGTATTTCCTTACGGTCCTGCTGAACCGGCTCTTGGGTCTGCTGGTTGGTTTCGCGCGCCGCCGCCTCTTGAACCAGACCAGTGCGCCGAACCCCGAAATCCTGTCCGTGCCATCTCGTCTTCTACTGATTTCACTGATGATCTACGAGACGCTCTCCAAGATTGCGCTGCCCCTGATTGCACGACAAATCTGGTCTACCATTGGGTGGCTCATTGCGATTGCGGCAGTCGTCTCGGGGATCATTCGCATAAACGGTAAGCTAGAGGACCGCATTTGCCTTCGCCTGACGCGATCCGGCCGCGTAGGGGCCAGTTCTGTCGTTCGGCTTGGCCGCAGAGTGGCCGAGTCGTTGGTCATTTTCATTGGCGTGCTGGCCGCTGTATCCCTGTTTGGCTTTGACCCCACTAGCGCCCTGGCGGGACTTGGCATCGGCGGCATCGCCCTTGCGCTGGCTGCTCAGAGGACTCTCGAAAATGTGTTGGGCGGAATATCCGTCATCTTCGACCGGACTGTTCTGGTGGGAGACACTCTGCAGGTTGGCGATACCCTCGGCACTGTCGAGCAAATTGGCTTGCGCTCCACCATGGTGCGGACTCGCGACCGCGACGTGGTCAGCATTCCTAATGGGCAGATCGCGACCCTGAGTCTCAAAAACCTCTCCGCTAAAGACAAATGGTGGTTCCATCCCGGGGTCAAATTGCGCTACGACACCACAGCCGCGCAGATGCGGTCGATTCTGGAAGGTCTGGACGCCCTGCTGGCAAACCATCCGCGTGTCGAGCCCGGCTCCAGGCACGTGCGATTCACTCAATTTGGCACATCGTCTCTTGAGCTCGAGGTGTATGCCTACGTCATGACCAGGGACGGCCAGGAATTTCTGAAGGTCCAGCAGGAGTTGCTCCTCCGGATCATGGAAACCGTGGAGGCAGCCGGTGCGAAGATCGCTCTGCAGTCACCCGTGTATGTCGCCCCAACAACCGCTGAGCCCCCTATTGAGCAACTGGCGTTTTCTAAATCGACAGAGTCGAATTCCGCACTAACGGCGAAGAGGTAGCACCAATGAAGTCGAATCAGGGTGACCCGGGTCTTCATTCGGGCATGGCGACCACGGCGCAGGTATCGCCTATCACCAGACCGGCCGGACCGGCGTTGTCGCGTCTCTCATCAACGTCTTCGGACGCATCAACACGGTGGCGCCATGAGCCGCTAGTCGAATGACGTCCAGGATTTTTAGCATGGATTTCCGGCTGAAGTTACCAGCGGACCGGAGGTAAGTTAAACGTCTGCGCCAAATGATTCAGCTCGGTCCGCACCGCTACCCAGTCGTTCGATAGATCGGGGTCGATCTTAACAGTGGTCATGTAAGGATTGATCCGCTGACCCACCGCAATAGCTGCTGTAACAAAGGCACGCGTCTTCTGCGGGTCGTGATCCCGATTCCAGGAGTCGCCCACTTTGTCCAGCGCCTGTTTGAGCTCGTTTGAACTTGGTCGTTCGCTTTACACAGTCGTTGAGACGTTGGTGGTTTGCTGCACCGTAGTCCCCGCAGGTTTCCCGACCTGGGCGGATGCTAATCCCGACAGCAGCACAATGTCTGCTGCAATTCTCGCGTATGTTTTCATTTCTCTCCTTCGGTTAAACCCAATTCAGCTCTGCTATTGCAGGAACTCCAGACCACCACCTTTCGGTGGCTCCGTGGACAGGCGCCCGGAACGAAGCGCTGCCTGAAAAGTTGCGAAATCAACCTCCGCCTGGTCTGCGTAAGCATTTGAGTACTTCACCAGCGCGTCATCGAATTGGGCTGCTCGCGCTGGGGATTGCCTGTCTGCCTTCAACCGAAGGTCCGCGCCGCAATTCAGTGATAGGCCTCTGTGCCTTCAACGTCGGAATGACTATACTGCTCGCATGGGCGGCCCTCGCTACCACTCATCGTGGCGTTCTGCTGTGGCCCGCCACCGTCCTGCACGCCGTTATCGCTGCCGCGTTGCTGGCGCAGCTTTTGACCCGGGGTTCGTTCGTCCCAAAGCCAAAGGAGACCCGGATCAACTCCCTTACCTAAAGACCGTATTTTCACAGCAGAAGAATATTCCCTATGATGCTGATCAGAAGAATGATCCCAAGCAAGAGAATCACTCCAGCCATCTGGAGATTAGGATTACTCCAGACACTCCCTTTCGTGCCCAGCCGCTTCAATATCCGGGAGTACTGAATGATCATGGCAAATAAGGGGACGGTCCCCGCCACCAGCATGAAAAGCCCGATGTTCCTCGGCGTCTGAGGCCGCATGAGTTTCATCTGACCATGCTCTTGCACGTACTTCAGGATATTAAATATCGTGAACCCAAAGCCGATAAAAGACATTGATGTGCGCACCCCGGCCAGCATGGTCCGGTCTGCCGCCATCACTGTCCGATCTATAGCAAGCTTGTCGGCCAGTTTCAGTTCCTGAACGAGTTTTTTTTCTTCTTCGCTTCCCATATTGCTTCTCTGTCGTCCCCCGCCGTTCACGAGCGACCGCCAAACTTATTGAGCCGTGACCGTAAGGGAGCGGTTAGCCCGGATGACCATTCACAACCCCTGAAAATATTCCTATCCCCTGAAAAGCCAATCCCATACCCAAAAACCACTCGCCGGCGAAGACCGTCTTTTACGCCTCATTCGCTAGGCTGGGACCGGAAAGTGATTACCATGTTCGACGCTGCTCTTTCACCGCAACAACTGCAGATCATCCACGCCCTGTCAGACGGCATGAGTTCGACCGACGCCGCGGCTCAAGCCGGCGTTCACCGCAACACCATCGCCAACTGGCGCCGCAACTCCCTCTTCTTCCGCGAAGCCCTCGCGGACGCCCAATATGACCGCGCCCTGCTGTTCCGCGACAAAACCGAGGAAAAGCTCGATCTCGCCTTAAAGACCCTCGACAGCGTCCTCAGCGACCCCAAAGCCTCCGCCTCGGCCCGCTTAAAAGCCGCCCTGTTCATCATCGAGAAAGCCATTACGCCCCCGCAACCCAAAAAGCAGGTCGCGTTGGATATATCAGAGGTCCATGTATCCGCACCAGCTGTGCCTCCCGCTCCCCCGCAGACCACCGTCGAAAATCCGCCATCCGTGCACAGTCCTGCACAAACAAAAAATCTCTGCCGGTGCCGAGGCCCCGCATAACCATAACAAATCATTACCACTTAAAAGGAATTGGCTTCTTCCGAAAATATCGCGCAACGCCGGTGCGAGAAGCGTGGCAAGTCACCTCAAATCTAGGACTTATCTGCGTTCATCTGTGTTCATCCCTGCGGCCCTTGCCTTTTCTCATTTCCGTCCGTACAATCCGCGCCAGCTGTGTTCGGTCCCAATTTTCTTCCGCAAAAAACGCACTCTGCATCTGCTGACTGTGCCAGCGCACCTGTCGGGCGGACAGACAGCCCTTAAGTGAACCGTATCGACTTTAGACTCTCCTTATAGACTGCGCCTCTTTGCCAGGCGCGACTCAGGGAGCGAGTCCACGCCCCTGTTATCCTGAAACTTCGGAGAAAACTTCAATTTGTCCCGTATCTCATTAGCTTTCCGTTGCTTCTTCGCGCTTCTCTTCGGAGGCGCGTTAAGCCCTGAATTGATTTCAGACCTTGGCTTGGCTCCCAAGGCTGTCAAGCCCGAAAAGCCTGCCGCACCGCCGCCACCCGTCTTCAAGCCGTCGGATGGCGCGCTGCAAATCCTCGGCATCCTGCAACGCGACTCGCGGATTATCGACTTCCTCATGGAAGACATCACTTCCTACGATGACGAACAGATCGGCGCGGCGGTGCGCTCCATGCAAACCGCGGCGAAAGATGCACTGGTCCGCTACGTCTCCCTCTCGCCCGTGATTGACGGCGTCGAAGGCACGTTCACCAAGGCGCCATCGAACGATCCCTCCTCCGTCAAATTTCTCGGCAACGTTCCGGCGACCGGGGCGACCGGCGGAACTCTGCGGCATCGCGGCTGGCGGGCCTCTTCCGTCAGCCTTCCGCCGCTCAACCCGAAGCAGGATAACGCAGTCATCGCTCCGGCGGAAATAGAGGTCGAGTAAACGTGCCGTACGTTATCGGAATCGACCTTGGAACCACCAACTCCGCGATGGCGTTCGTCGCGCTGCCGGAGGGGGATCCGGTGGATGCGCCTACGGCCAACATGTTCGCCGTGCCTCAACTGGCGAACGCGTCTGAAGTTGCGGACGAAACCCTGCTCCCCTCGTTCCTGTTCGTGCCCGGCGAGAAGGATTTCCCGGAGGGCGCGACGGCGCTGCCCTGGAACGCGCATCCCGAATACGTGGTCGGACGGCTCGCCCAGAAGCGCGGCAACGAAAACGCCGGACGCCTGGTCTCTTCCGCCAAATCGTGGCTCTCTCATTCCGGCGTGGATCGTCTCTCGTCTTTGCTCCCCTGGAAGGCTCCGGACGGCGTGAAGAAGCTCTCACCGGTGGATGCCTCCGCGCAATATCTTGCCCATCTCCGCGAGGCATGGAATTCGAAGATGCCCGATGCGCCGTTCGTCGACCAGGAGGTTCTGGTCACGGTTCCCGCATCGTTCGACGCCGTTGCTCGCGACCTCACGCAGAAAGCCGCGGAACAGGCCGGGTACAAGAACATCACGCTGCTGGAAGAGCCTCAGGCCGCTTTCTACGCGTGGATCGAACGCCATCGTGACTGGCGCGAGCGTGTCAAACTCGGCGACCTGATTCTGGTGGTCGACATCGGCGGCGGCACCACCGACTTCACGCTCATCGCGGTCCTCGAACGCAACGGCGAGCTGGTTCTGGAGCGGGTCGCGGTCGGAGAACATATCCTGCTCGGCGGCGATAACATCGATCTCGCGCTGGCTCGCACGGTCGGCGAACGCCTCACGGCCAAAGGAACGCGCATCGACACGCTGCAGCTTCAGGCGCTCTGGGCCAACTGCCGCAGCGCGAAAGAGAAACTGCTCGATCCCGAATCCAAAGCTAAAGAAGTTCCGGTGACCATTCTCGGCAAAGGCAGCGGACTGGTCGGCGGCACGATCAAGGCGTCGCTCAGCCGCACCGACCTGGATGCGGTACTGGAAGGGTTCTTCCCCATGGTCGCCAGCAGCGACATGCCGGCCCGCGCGAGACGTGTGGCCCTGCAGGAAATCGGCTTGCCGTATGCGGCCGACGCTGCTATCACTCGCCATCTCGCCCGGTTCCTCAGCCAGGAGGCGGCGGCCAGTGAGCACGGCAAACAAGTCCGTCGCGGACCGAGCGGTCTCGCTTGTCCCACCCACGTCTTGTTCAACGGCGGCGTGCTCAACTCGACGTTCGTGCGCGAGAGGCTGATCAGCGTCCTCGATAGCTGGCTTGGCGCGGAGGGCTTCCAACTGATCCAATCTTTGAGCGGCGAAGATCTCATGCACGCGGTTGCGCGTGGAGCAGCTTATTACGGGACTGCGCGCCATGGCAAGGGCGTGCGCATCCGCGGGGGCATACCGCGCACCTACTACATCGGCATCGAATCCGCCATGCCTGCGGTGCCTGGAATGATGGCCCCGCTCAAAGCCCTTACGGTTGCGTCTTTCGGCATGGAAGAAGGTACCGATCTGCGCATTCCGGATCGCGAATTCGGCCTTATCGTCGGCGAGCCGGCTGAGTTCCGCTTCTTCTGTTCCGCGGTTCGCAAGAACGATACTCCAGGCGAATTGATCGACGACTTCGGTGACGATCTGGAAGAACTGGCGCCTATGGAAGTGCAGCTCACCGGCTCCGGCGGTATCGTGCCGGTGTCCTTTGAGACCGTCGTCACGGAAACGGGAGTTCTGCAGCTTTGGTGCGTGGCCCAGGACGGCCGTCGCTGGAAGCTGGAATTCAATGTTCGGGAACGTGTGGCGGCATGAACATCGGCATTGATTTAGGTACCACTAATTCGGCCGTCGCCTGGATCAATCCCGCCGATGCTGAGGACACCAGCTTTCCGCCCATTCAGATTCTGGATATTCCGCAACTGGTCGCGCCCGGCCGCGTCGGGAACCTCCGCACACTGCCTTCGTTCCTGTTCCTGGAGGATGGACAGCCGGTCGGCACCTACGCGCGTGAACAAGGCGCGCTGATTCCGACCAAACTGGTGCATTCCGCGAAGTCCTGGCTGTCGAACTCCGATGTGGACCGGACCGCCAAAATCTTGCCGTGGGATTCTCAGGAGACCGGCCGCGTCCTTTCGCCGGTTGAAGTCTCGGCGCGTTTTCTTGCCAAAATGCGGGAAGCCTGGGACACGGGCAAATATGGTCCGATCACCGAACATAATGTGGTCCTCACGGTTCCGGCGTCATTCGATGAAGAAGCCCGGGAACTCACGGTGATGGCCGCCGAGCAGGCCGGACTTCCGCGGCTCACACTGCTCGAAGAACCTGCCGCAGCCTTTTACTCCTGGATCGCGGGCAATCTGACGCAGTCGCGCAAGATGCTCTTCGACGGCCAGATCGTGCTGGTCTGCGACGTCGGCGGCGGCACCAGTGACTTCAGCCTGATCCGTGTATCTCGCGACGGCGACAAGATCGAGTTTACACGGACGGCGGTCGGCAAACATTTGCTGCTCGGTGGCGACAATCTCGATCTGACGCTGGCGTGGCTGGCCGAAACCAAAATTGCGAAACCGCTCTCCATCCGCCAGCGCAACGCTTTGCGCCGGCAATGTTCCGCCGCGAAGGAGCGGCTGCTGTGCGATCCCGACGTGCCCGAAGTCGACATCACGATCCAAGGCAGCGGCACTTCGCTGATCGGCGGCCTGATCAAGACTTCTATAACGCGTGCGGAGGCGCTGGAGTTGACGCTCGAAGGCTTCCTGCCGCTGTCTCCAGCCGGCGAGGCGCCCAAGGAAGAGAAGCGCAGTCTCTTCCGCGAACTGGGTCTGCCGTATGTCACCGATCCCGCGATCAGCCGCCACTTGAACGTGTTCCTGGAAAGCGCCGGGCAGACTCCGGACGCGATTTTGTTCAATGGCGGCTTCTTCATTCCCGAGATCTGCCGCCACCGGGTCGCCGACGTGCTGGAAAACTGGTATGGCCGCCGGCCCGAAGTCTTCGAGAACCGCGACCTCGATCTCGCCGTGGCACGCGGCGCTGCCTATTACTCATACGTTCGGTCAACCGGCTCGGGGGTGTTGGTACGTGGCGGACTTCCCCGCACGTACTACATTTCGGCCGGTGACAAAGCCGCTATCTGCCTGGTGCCGCGCGGAGCCGAAGAAGGCTCGACGGTGGAGGTCGATCGCGAGGACCTGCAATTAGTCGCCAACCGTCCGGTGTCATTCCGGCTTTTCAGTTCTCTCACTCGCACCGACGACCAGGCCGGCCAGGTGGTGGAATTCGCCGAGGGCGAGGATCTTCATCAACACGCGCCGCTGCAGGCGGTCATCCGTTTCGGCAAACAAGGCGAGCGTTTGATCCCCGTGAAACTCGGCGCGCGGCTCACGGAAATCGGCACACTCGAAACCTGGTGCGATTCCAAGATCAGCGACAACCGGTGGCGCTTGCAGTTCGAACTGCGCAAGTCGGCTTCCACCGATGCCACGCGGCGTCCGGCCACGGTGGTGAGCGAGGAAGCTGTTAACAGAGCGGTCGAGATGATCTGCCAGATGTTTTCGCCGTCGGCGAAAGCGCCCTTGGCGCCGGAAGAGTTACCCGCGAAGCTGGAGCAAACCATCGGACTGGGCCGCAATTCGTGGCCGCTCGAAGCTATCCGCAAAATGTCCGATGCTTTTATTGCCGGGGTCGATGGACGGAAGAAGAGTCCGCCGTTCGAAGCGCGGTGGCTCAATCTGTGCGGCTTCGTGATGCGTCCCGGCTTCGGATTCCCGGGTGACGATTTCCGCATTGAGCAACTTCGCCGCATTTACCACCCGGGCCTGCAGTATGGCAACCAGGTTCAGAACGAGATCGAGTGGTGGATCTTCTGGGGGCGTATCGCCGGCGGACTCAATCGCAATCAACAGGCTGAAGTCTATCAGCGCCTCGCACAATTTCTCTTGCCGCGCGGCAACAAGAAGCCTCCGCGTGTCAACTCCAGCCTGCTACGCGAAATGTGGCGGACAGCGTCGAGTCTCGAATTGCTGCCCGCTGCGACTCGCACGGAGTTAGGCGACGCACTCGTGAAGGCGCGCAACTTCGGCGATAGTAATCTATGGTGCCTGTCGCGGTTGGGCGCTCGCGAACTCTTCTACGGGCCGATCAACCAGGTGCTTTCGCCATCTGTCGCTACGCGCTGGATCGAGGCGCTGCTGAAGGATCCCAAGGCCGACGATGCCCTGGCGTCCTTAGCCCGGCGTACCGGAGACCCGACGCGCGACGTCGCTCTGGCCATATACAACGCGGTCGCGGCGCGGATGACGAATCCCAAACTGCTGGCAATTCTGGAGGGCGACGAGCAGCGGGACGAACAGACGCTGGGGCGTATTTTTGGCGAGGCATTACCGTCGGGGCTGGTACTCAGTTCTTCCTGAAACCCCAGTAGACAAGACAGTCCCCGAAGGTCGCCGATTGCGAGTAGAGCGTGGGTAACTGAAGAACCTGCATCTCATCCTCATCGGGCTTGCAGGTTTCGACTGTAGCGAACTCCCCCGCACGCACCCGTCGCTCCAACTGGGACTGCGGCACGATGTGCAGCCTGGCTGCCTGCGCCATGGGAAGCTCCAGCCGGTGCGACGCGGGGAAATTCATGCCCTCAGGCGGAATCTGGTGGATGGCGAAATACACCGGCGGATCGGCCAGCACCGGGGCGCTGTCGGGTGTCACCTGTTCCACCTTTCTGGCGAGGGCCTCCATGTTATCCCAGGTGTTGTTGTTTTCCGCTAATGAGACCAGCGAGTTGCCGAGGCTGATGGCGAGCAGTCCGATCAATGCTGCCAAAGTCCAACGCGGCCGCAGGCATAATCGCGCAGTCACTTCACAGACCCCTATTGAGGCCGGCATCGCGAGGAAGGGCACCACGAAGACGAAGTACTGCGGGAAGGTAGGGTGCGCGATCGCAGCTTCGGCACCGAGAGCGAAGGCCATCGCGCCGGCCAGGTAGAACTCAGGCTTGCGGACAAACACGAGTCCGGCTATCGCGAACAACCCGAGAAGCAGCGCCTCACCGGAATCGACGAACGACGCCAGTACCGCGAAATCGTTCTCAGTCGCGCCAGTCCAACCAACATGCCGGAACAAGACGTGGTATTCGACCAGGTTGAACCACGTCAGGTAAGGTGCGCGCGCAAAGGAGATCAGCACGGGTAACAAGCCTATGAGCGTGCCCGCGACAAAAGCCGCGGCATGCCTGAAGCGCCGCTGCCATGCCGTCCAAACGAGCAACACCATGCAAGCCGGCGCGGTGAGCAGGGTACAATCGGCGGCAGTACCCGCCACGCAGCCTGCGAAAACAGTTCGAATGAAACCTGGACTCCCGACACTCAAGCGAAACGCGGCAACCGTCAGGAACATACCCGCCCCATACGCTTGAGCTTTGGTTCCAAACTCAACGACGATTGAGTTCAGGCCGACGAACAGCGCCGCAACGCAAGCCTCGAGCTGCCGGCGTGCCGAGCGCCGGTAGACAAACTCCGCGGTCAATGCGATGGTCGCGCAGGTGAGCAGCGCCGCGACGGCGTGCGGACCCCGCCAACCACCTCCAAGCCCACGCAGCCAGAGCGCGTTCCAGTAAGCGTGCAGGGGAGGTTGCGGAAAACAGAAATCGATGTAGGGGCGCCGGCCGGCGTTGATCAGAAACGCGGCGACCAGGTGAAAGCCTTCATCCCAATCGAGCGTAGCCTGCTGGGAGTAAAACAGAACGCCTGCCGATAGCGCGGCCAGGAGAGCGACAAGACTAACTGGCCTTTCGGCGATCCCGGACTTCACTCGATTCCCACTTCCGGATCACATCGTCGTATTCAGCGACCTGGTCCGGCGAGAGCGTAACGAGATCCTTGTCGAAATCCTCCGCGGTCTCGATCATGTTCTTGAGATGCAGCGCGGCGAGGCGTGCGCACCAGGCATCGTCCATCAGTCGACCGGTCTTCTTACAGTGAGCTACCAGTTGCGCATCCGGCATCGCCACCGTCCGCTTTAATACGTTGGTTCCGTCATTGACCAGAAACTGCACATCGACCGTATTCGCATGCCGGATCGAGATGGCCGTTTGCAGCCATTTCATCATCACGTGATACGTGCGGCCAAACGGATCCGGACCCGCGTCGAACTCTCGGAAATTATCCATCACGAGTATTTTACCTTGTGGGACTGACTTCAGTGTCCATGGTAGTTTCGATAGGAAGGACATTTTTTAAAACCGCTCATGAGTGCCTATGAAAAAGAGCTGGCCGTTGCGCAGGAGCTTGCGCGTAAGGCCGGCGATTTCGCGTTGCAATACCGCAAGGGAGAGATTCAGGTCGAGAACAAGTCCGACGAGTCACCCGTAACGGTAGCCGACAAGGAGGGGGAGAGAATCATCGCCGCCGGACTGCTCGAAGCTTTCCCGGAAGACGGTCTGCTGGGAGAGGAAGGCGCCGTGAAAGACACTCCCAACCACCGCAAGTGGATCATCGATCCCATCGACGGCACTCGCGACTACATTCGCAACACCCGAGCCTGGTCTGTTTTGATCGGCCTGGAGGAGAATGGAGAGTGCGTCGCCGGCGTCGCTTACTTCCCGGCGACGGGCGAGATGTATTATGCATCCAAGGGCAGCGGCGCCTGGTGTAATGGTGAACGTCTGCACGTCGGCAAGGCGATGAAGCCCTCGGAAGCGCTGCTGTGCGTAAACGGACTCAGCTACATTCATGACTATCCCTTTGCCAAGGACTTGCTCGAGTTCTTCTCCGCTTTCTGGACTGTACGCAGCACCGGCGGCTGCCTGGACGCCATGCTGGTGGCCAGCGGCAAAGCCGACGCCTGGATCGAAGCTCGAGCCAAGCCGTGGGATCTCGCACCCATCAAAATCATCGTCGAGGAGGCCGGCGCCGTGACCTTCGACTTCTCAGGCAGAGATACAATCTACGGGGGGAACTTCGTGATCGCCGTGCCAGCTCTGGCCGACGAACTGCGCCGCTTCGTCGGGGCGCCGGGGATTTCATAATGCAAGTTGCCGAACTGACCGGATTGCGCCGCTTCGATTTGGTTGACCGCCCGCTCGCGGACCCCGGACCCGGCGAGGTCCAGGTCCGCGTAACAGCCATCGGAATTTGCGGATCCGACATGCATGCCTATTCGGAAGGCGGTGTCGGTGACAGCCCCTGCAACTATCCTATGGTCATCGGCCACGAGCCATCCGGCGTCGTAGTGAGGGCCGGCGCTGGGGTAACCGGGATCTCCGCCGGCGACAGGGGCGCGCTGGAGCCCGCACTGTACTGCTATCACTGCGAATTCTGCCGCCGTGGACTTCACAACATCTGCGCGAATCTGCGGTTCATGAGTTCAGGCATCGAGCCGGGTTACTTTCGCGAATACGTCAACATTCCGGTCGTGAATTTCCTCCCCATCCCCACGGATATGAGCCTGGAGCAGGCCGCGCTGGTCGAGCCCATGTCCATTGCTTTGCACTCCATGGTGTTCGCGCAGGTGAAACTCGGCGAGACGGCGGCGGTGTTCGGAGCCGGCCCGATCGGCTTGTTGACCATCGCAGTACTGAAGCTGTCCGGCGCCGGGCGGGTCTGGGCGGTCGAGCCGGTTGCGCATCGGCAGGAACTGGCTAAACTCATGGGCGCGGATGCCGTCATCGATCCCGGCGGGGTCGATCCCGCGGCACAAATCATGCAGGACACCGGCAACCGCGGAGTGGATCTGGTCATCGACTGTGCCAGCAAGCATGACATGATTAACCAATGCGTCGGCTCTGTAGTCCACGGCGGCCGGGTGGTGCTGACGGGCATTCCGGCCGAGACCCGGATCGCGATCAATATCCACCAATACAGGAATAAAGAGGTCGCAATCTTCAACGTGCGGCGCTCCAATCACGAGGGTCACCTGGGCGTCGGGCTGATACACGAACATCCGGAGCTTTTCGTCCCGGTGGTTACGCACAGCCGTCCGCTCGATAAGATCAACGAAGCTTTCGCGTTGAACGAGAAGTATGAGGACGGCGTCGGGAAACTGCTGCTCCGGCCGTGACGCTGCTGCAGAGCGGCGTCGCACTATTCAACCAGCAGGAGTTCTTCCGCTGCCACGAGGTGCTGGAGGAAGCCTGGACGGTGGAGCAGGGTCCACGGCGGGTTTTCCTCCAATCGCTGATTCACATCGCGGTGGGCTTCTATCACTGGCAGCGCGATAACCACTTGGGCGCAGTCGCGCAACTACGCAAAGGGTTGCTCAAACTCGAGGCTTATCTGCCTGCGTACGAAGGCATCGATACCGCGCGGCTCTATCGGGATGCACAGGCCGCACTCGCGTCTATCGAGCATCGCGAGGTGGGAAGGGAGTTTCCCCGGATGCACGTCGCTCCACCGGGGACAGACTAAATCTGTCACGCAAGGGCGCACGCTAAAATCGTCAGATGATGACCGGCACCAGAAATACTTTTAGCGCGTTGACAGTTGTCTTGCTGGGGGCGTTGCAACCTGCGGTATTTCCGCAGTCCAGCGACATACCTAAAACCTTCGCCGCGCCCGTATTGAACTACGACTACGTGCGGCGAGAGGTCATGATCCCCATGCGCGATGGCGTCAAGTTATTCACTGTGATCATGCTGCCAAAGGGCGCGACGAATGCGCCGATCCTGCTGACGCGCACGCCGTACAACGCGTACAAGCGCACCCGCCGCAACGATAGCCCTCACATGCTGTCATCGCTGCCTCAGGGCGACGAGGTGTTTGTCGAAGACGGCTACATTCGCGTCTTCCAGGATGTGCGCGGCAAATACAGATCCGAGGGCGAGTATCTGATGACCCGTCCGGTGCGCGGTCCCCTGAACTCCACCTCCGTCGATCACGTGACCGACGCTTACGACACGATCGACTGGCTGGTGAAGAACACCCCGGAATCGAACGGCCGCGTAGGCATGATCGGATCGTCCTATGAAGGCTTCACGGTCGTCATGGCGCTGCTGGGCCCGCACCCGGCGCTCAAGGTCGCGGCGCCGGAGAGTCCCATGGTCGACGGATGGATGGGCGACGACTGGTTCCACTACGGCGCGTTCCGCCAGACGAACTACGACTACACCTTCAGACAGACCACCAGGAGAGGCGAGGGCGAAGCCATGGCGCGCGGGACGTACGACGACTACGAAGCCTTCCGCCGCGATGGCTCGGCCGGAGACTACGCCGAAATCCACGGTCTGGATAAACTGCCGTGGGCGCGGAAGATGATGGAGCATCCCTCCTACGATGCGTTCTGGCGAGAGCAGGCACTGGATAATCTGGTGGCGCAGCGCCCGTCGCAGGTGCCTACCATGTGGATCCAGGGCCTGTGGGACCAGGAGGACATGTGGGGCGCCATCCATTGCTACCTGGCCTTGAAAGCCAAAGGACAGGTGGATCATAACTTCCTGGTGATGGGTCCTTGGCGGCACAGCCAGGTGAACTCTGACGCCTATAACCTCGGGCCTTTGAAATGGGATGGTGACACCGCGCTGCAGTTCCGTCGCGACGTACTCCTGCCATTCTTCAACGAGTATCTGAAAGACAAGGCGCCCAGGCCCGAGACGCCGCCCGTCTTCATCTACAACACCGGCGAGATCCACTGGGACCGTTTGAAGAGCTGGCCACTGGCATGCGAAACGGGATGCTCTTCTCCCATGAAACCGCTCTATCTGCAAAGCGGCTTCGGCCTGGGGTTCGACAAGCCGTCCGATTCCGGACGAGCCTCGGACACCTATGTCTCCGATCCTGCCAAGCCCGTGCCATACCTGACGCGACCTGTTCACTTTGCGGATTCCGACCGGTGGAAAACGTGGCTGGTTACCGATCAACGAACGGCAGCCGACCGCACTGATGTATTGACCTACCAAACTCCGGTGCTGACCGCGCCCGTGCGTATCAGCGGCGCGCCCATTGCCGACCTTTTCGCAGCTACCACCGGCACCGACTCGGACTGGGTAGTGAAACTGATCGACGTCTTCCCCGACGAAGTACCCAGCGAGCCCGAAATGGGCGGCTACCAACTCGCCGTTTCCATGGACATCTTTCGCGGCCGTTACCGCGAGAGTTTCGAGCACCCTTCTGCAATTCCGGCCGGCAAACCGCAGCACTACCATTTCGTGCTCCCGACCACCAACCATGTGTTCCTGCCGGGACACCGGGTCATGGTGCAGATCCAGTCGAGCTGGTTTCCTCTTTACGACCGCAACCCGCAGACCTATGTGCCGAACATCTTCTTCGCGAAGCCGACGGATTATGTGAAGGCTACGCAGTCCGTGTTTCGGTCCGCTGAGATGTCCAGCGGGGTTTGGCTGCCGGCGGTTCAATAATGGGCCCTGCCCGGCTTCGCTCGGGGCACGGATGAAGCATAAACGTTAAGTGGGTTCGTACGTGCAATTTCTTGATACCAGCGTCGCTAGAGTTTGCGCGCCAACCGCTCCCTCACGGTCACGGCTCAGTAGGACGCTCTGCTGATGAATTGATCGATGGCAAGAAAAAGAGAACACTTTGCCGTTCCTGGTTTCACGGTGACCCAGGCTGACTCTCTTGGAATTCATGTCCATTGATTTCAAGGGAGATAGAGGCGAATGGCGTGGTGAACGATCCGTGCGAACCAAGGAGATAACAAGGTCGTAATATAGAATATAGAGCCTTATCTGTTATGAATCCGTTTCGGCATGCTATTCGGCGATTATGGCGCGCTCCGGCGTTTACCGCGATTGCGCTGGTAACTCTGGCGCTCGGAATCGGCGCGAACACAGCAATCTTCAGCGTAGTGAACGGGGTGTTAATCAAGCCGCTCGAGTATCCGCAGGCGCAAAACCTGATGGTGATCTGGCACGTAGCGCCCGGGGTAGCCGGAATCAATGGCAACCTCAACTGCACTCCTAGCATGTACTTTACCTATCGCGAAGAAAACCGGACTTTTCAAGAATTCGGGTTGTGGTCGAATGGCGGAGCGAGTGTGACCGGCTCCGGGGAGCCCGAGCGAGTCAGGGCGTTGTTTGTCACGTACGGTACGCTGCAGGCGCTGGGCGTGCAACCGGCAGCCGGGCGGTGGTTCTCCCAGGCTGACGATACGCCCGGCACACCCGACACGGTGATTGCGACTTACGGTTATTGGCAGCGGCACTCTGCCGGAAACGCGTCAATGGTCGGGCAGACTCTTACGGTGGATTCCAAACCGCGCACAGTAATCGGCGTGATGCCGCGGACCTTCCGGTTCCTGGACCAGGACGAAGACCTGATTCTGCCGGAACGGTTCGACCGCAACAAGGCTGTTCTGGGAAATTTCAGTTTCCAGGGGCTGGCACGGCTCAAAGCCGGTGTCACGCTACAACAGGCCAATGCCGACGTGGCGCGGATGCTGAAGGTCTGGCTGAACGCGTGGCCCGCGCCGCCAGGATTCAGCCACGCCTTGTTTGAAAGTTTGCACCTCCAGCCCAAGGTGCGTCCGCTGAAGGAGCAGGTGGTCGGCGAAATCGGCACCACGCTGTGGGTTCTGATGGGCTCCATTGGAATGGTGCTGTTGATCGCCTGTGCGAATGTGGCAAATCTCTCGCTGGTCCGCGCCGAGGGCCGACAGCAGGAACTGGCGATCCGGGTTGCACTGGGCGCCAGTTGGGGAAGAATCGCGCGCGAACTGCTGCTGGAAAGCGTGACGCTGGGCGTACTGGGCGGGGCTTTAGGTCTGGCGATGGCGTATGGGGCGCTGCGGTTGCTGCTGGCCAAGGGCCCCGCGAGCCTGCCGCGGCTGAGCGAAATTTCAATCGATCCTCCGGCCCTCGCGTTCACGCTGGCTATCTCCCTCCTTTCGGGCCTGTTGTTCGGCCTCATCCCGGTGCTGAAGTATGCGGGACCCCATGTGGCAATGGCCCTTCGGGGCGGCGGACGGGCGATGAGTCACAGCCGGGAACGCCATCGTGCCCGCAGTACGCTGGTGGTGGTGCAGGTTGGCCTGGCGCTGGTGCTGCTGATCGCATGCGGGCTCATGATTCGCACCTTCGAGGCTTTGCAGAACGTTAACCCGGGGTTCAGGAGCCCCGAGCAAGTCCAGTTGATGCGCGTCTCAATTCCCGAAGCCCAGGTGCGAGAACCGGACCGGGTGATGCGCATGGAGAACGAGATGATGAACAAGCTGGCGGCGGTCCCCGGTGTCGTGTCAGTGGCGTTTTCTAGTGGGGCTCCGTTAGAAGGAAACAACTCCTATGACGTTCTTTTTGCGGAGGACAAACAGTATGGAGCCGGGCAGATTCCTCCTGTCCGGGAATACCGGTATGTTGCGCCTGGGTTCTTCAAGACCACCGGCACGGTGCTGATCGCCGGCCGTGATTTCACCTGGACGGACCTGTACGAGAAGCGGCACGTGGCCATCGTCTCGGAGAACATGGCACGGGAGATGTGGGGCCAGCCTCGCTCGGCACTGGGCAAGCGGATCCGGGAGGGATTTAAGGATCCCTGGCGCGAGATAGTCGGGGTAGTGGGCGACGTGTACGATGACGGCGTCCAGCTCAAGCCGCCTGTGTTTGTCTACTGGCCCGCCCTGATGGACACGTTTGGTGGCGACTCTATGCGTGTCAACCGCGGCGGTGTGTTCGTGATCCGCAGCCACCGCGCAGCCACACAGAGTTTCGTGGCCGAGACCAGGCAGGCCATCTGGTCAGTCGACGCCAACCTGCCAATATTCCAGGTGCGGACGCTGAAGGACGTGTACGACCGGTCCATGGTGCGGATTTCTTTTACGTTGGTGATGCTGGCGCTCGCCGGCGTCATGGCGCTGGTGTTGGGGGTAGTGGGGATCTACGGTGTGATCGCTTACGCGGTCTCGCAGCGCTCGCGCGAGATCGGCATCCGCATGGCTCTCGGTGCGCAGCCCGCGGGACTCCAGCGAATGTTTGTGCGCCACGGACTGGTGTTGTCGGGTATCGGCGCCGCACTCGGGCTGGCAGCCGCGTGCGTGGTGACGCGGCTGATGTCATCATTGCTGTTCGGCATCAAACCGGTCGATCCGGCGACCTACGCGATCGTCTCGGCGATCCTGATAGCAGCCGGCGCGCTCGCAAGTTACCTGCCGGCGCGCAGGGTTACGGCGGTCGATCCGGTCGATGCGTTGCGATCGGAGTGAAGGGTCAGGTCGGGTGGTGATCACCGGCCACTACGATTTGATTTAGCGGTCAAGTGGGTCGGTATCGTCGTGTGCTTCTCTACCCCACGACGCTCTGCTCCGTGATCATGAATCACACAGTAGAAGAAACCCGATGCGACAAGCACGCAATATGCGATAACCCAATACATAATACTGAGCTCCTTGTCTTACACTTCTATTATAAAACTCCGGCGTGACTTAGGAGCATGGATGTAAGTGCAATTCAGTGCAGATATGCTCAGTTACGCGGTTTTGTTTTTTATGAGCGGGCTGCTCCGCAGGCGGGCAGACCACAAAAAACGATGGTCTGCCCTGGTCTGCCCCAAGGCAGGCCTCATTCGCTTTGCAACTCCTCGATGTCATCGAGCGCCAAATCGACGCGAGCCGCTGTCGCCGGTGGTCGCGCTTCAGTTGGTAGACTAGCTGGATATGTACCGCACCGCAGTTGTGTTTTTGGCAGGATTGGTGCCGCTGGCTGCTCAGCACGAGGAGAAGAAAGACAAACCCGGGCATCGTCTTATCAGCGACCCGGTGGCCATCGAGGCCGGACACCTGTTGTTCGCCAGCGGCTGCGCCGCTTGTCACGGCGCTGAAGGTCAGGGCGGCCGAGGGCCAAATTTGAGGGAACGGATTTACTGGCATCCGGTTGACGAGGACGTGCTTTACAAGGTTATTCAGAAAGGCATTCCAGCCGGAGGCATGCCGGCTGCCGCTCTCAATGAAGACCAGCTCTGGCAGGTCGTGGCTTACGTGCGTTCACTGACCGCGCCGGCTATCGAGACGGTTGTGCCAGGTGACCCGGCGACGGGTGAAGCCTTGTTCTGGGGCAAGGCCGGCTGCAGCGGGTGCCACAGCATCCGGGGTAGAGGCGGAAAACTGGGTCCCGACCTCACCAATGCCGGGGCAATCCGGCCGCTGCCCCAGCTTCGGCAGGATATCCTGGATCCGGATGCCGGCGGTGCCGCAGGCTATCGCATGGCAAAAGTGGTTCTGCGCCAGGGTACAGTGCTCCAGGGCGTGGCCCGCAACGTTTCAAACTATTCAGTCCAATTACAGGACGCTGACGGGAATCTGCACTTGCTGTCCATGTCGGATATCCAGGAGATTACTCTCGCAAAGGGTTCGCCCATGCCGAAAGATTATGGAAAGCGGCTCACGACGCACGAACTCGACGACCTGCTCGCTTTTTTGAGCCGGCAGAGCGCTCGTCCAATCGAGGCAAAGAAATGATGCGGATTGGTTTGCTATTGACAGCTCTCACGGTCGTGGCCCCGGCACAGGTTCGCTATGAGGACATCCTGCGCGGACCCGCGAACGACTGGCTGACTTACGCCGGCGATTACCAGGGGCAGCGCCACAGCCAGTTGAAACAGATCACCGTCGCCAACGCCGGTTCGCTGGTGCCAAAGTGGGTGCATCATATTCCCAAGGCGAATGGCCTCCGCACCAACCCGATCGTCTATAACGGCGTCATGTACGTCACAAACACCAACGAAGTGCAGGCTCTAGACGCCCGGACCGGCAGCCTGATCTGGCAGTACAAGGACACGCGATCCAAGAAGGAAGCCGTCAATCGCGGCGCCGCGATACTCGGCGACCGGGTCTTCTTCGTGACCGCGGACATTCACCTGGTCGCACTCGACCGGCAGACGGGAGCGGTCCTTTGGGAGAAGAAATACGGTAACGTCGAAGACGGGCTCTTCGCTTCGGCGGCGCCGCTGGCCTTGAAAGACCAGGTGCTGGTCGGAGTCGCCGGCGGTGACACCGGGATGCGCGGATATATCGCTTCGCTCTCAGCTTCAACCGGCGAAGAACTGTGGCGCACATACACGATTCCTCAAAAAGGCGAGCCTGGCTCAGAGACCTGGGGCAAATTGATCGACTACGGGGGCGGTGCTACATGGCTCTCCGGCACGTTTGATCCCGATCTCAACACGGTCTACTGGACGACAGGCAATCCGTGGCCGGACTTCTACGGAGTAGATCGCGGCGGCGACAATCTCTACTCCTGTTCGCTGCTGGCGCTCGATGCCAACACCGGGAAGATCAAGTGGCATTTCCAGTTCACGCCCCACGACACGCATGATTGGGATGCGCAGGCGTGGCCGGTGCTGGTGGATCTTCCTTACGGCGGGCGGATGCGCAAACTCGTGTTGCACGCGAACCGCAACGGTTTTCTTTATGTTCTCGACCGAGTGACGGGCGAGTACCTGAACGCTACTGCGCTGGTGGAAAAGCTCGATTGGGCCAGCGGAATCGATGCCCAGGGCCGCCCGATTCTGGTGCCAGGCAAAAATCCTACGCCGACCGGTAACCGGATCTGTCCGAGCGTCCGCGGAGCTACCAACTGGATGTCGCCCTCGTTTGATTCCCAGACAGGTCTCTTTTACGTGATGACGCTGGAGCAATGCGACGTCTATACCAGTTCGTCGATGGAGCCAGAGCCGAAAAAGAACTTCTCCGGGGGTGGTGCGGGCCCGAAGCCCGCTGAGATCGGCCAATTCTTCCTGCGTGCCTACGATCCAAAAACGGGCGAGAAGAAGTGGGAGCATCCGGTGGTAACTCCTACGGCTGAAGCCTGGTCGGGCACGGTCTCCACAGCCGGCGGCCTGGTCTTTTTCGGCGACGATCAAGGCCAGCTCATTGCTGTCGACTCCCGGACTGGGAAGGATCTCTGGCATTTCGCGATGGGAGAGGGTCTGACCGCATCGCCCATAACCTATGCGGTTGACGGCAAGCAGTATGTGGCGATTGCTTCGGCGACCGCCATATTTTCGTTTGGCCTGTTTGAACCGGAGCAGCAAATGCCGGCGCCGAAGATCAAGATCGAGTAGGCAACGAGGGATTACCGTACCCGGCAAGATGGCCGCAGCTTGCGCACGCGACGCTGGTGGTTTGCCGATCTGGGCACGCGCCGCAAATTCATGACTTGGCGCGCTTCCACAAGGGCCTGCAGCCTGTGGCGGAAGCCGATGTAGGCCAAAGGTCTACACGGTATAGCGGCAAGCCGCAAAAACGGCTGCTGCGCAGCCGACCCAGAGGGTGCCCCGGACCACAACAAACGATGGTCTGCCCTACGGCAGGCAAAGGGCATCCACAATTCTTCGCGACCCGCAAAGGTTCAGACTATTAGTCGTACAAGGCTTGAGACTTCTGCCACAGGCTGCTGGCACGCCAGACATAAGGCTTACGCATCTCCGACGGCCAACTCGTCCAGCAGGTTCGCGGCTTTGGTAAGGTTGTCTTCGACCCCGACGACCACCAGCGCACGCGTCGACCCGGGTTCCAGTCCGCAGTAGGAGTAGTCAATGTTGATCTGCTCTTCGCCCAACCGCAAGGCTGCACGGCCCAATTCACCTGGACGGTGCGCGAGCCTGACTACGGCGACTTCCGTCTCCTCGAAGATCATCCTTAGACCACCCAGCACTGCCTTAGCGCCGGCTGGATCGTCCACCAGTAATCGCGCGAGGCTCTCGCCGTCCTCTACATACGATTGAAAAGCCAGGATGTTCACGCCACGCTCCGCCAGAGAGAGGAAGCACTTCCCCAGCGCGCCCGGTGTGTCTTCAATCGTTACTGTAAACTCTTTCATCTTCGGCATGCGATTCAAGTCTCCTTCGTGTGGAAGATCTACCGGTTCCCGAGGCGTTGCATCGGTCGGCCTCGATGACCACGCAGTGTGGCAGCGCGCGTCCCGCTGCATATCCTTAGACATATTTTATCCGGCGACGTTCCTTTGCTCCGCAAAGCTCCGGAGGTGAGGCGGACCGGCCGCAGATCAGCCGGTTTCACGAGTCCAGCCAGCGGAGAGGTACGCGCCAGGTCAGGACGTTCGTTCGGCCGGCTCGAGCATGCAGCCGGATTCGGGATTCCGCGACGCTGTGATCGCCGGGCCGAGGATCGGAATGGCCCGAAAGTGGCACGCCAACTGCTCTTGATCCTAAAGACTTTTCCGTACGTTCCTGCCGCCACTTGAGAACCGGCCGGACTGCGCCTTGGCGTGGGTCGGTCCTCATAATTCAAAACCTTTAAGGAGAAAGACAATGAACACGTTTACTACGAAAGATGCAACCTCTATTTACTACAAGGACTGGGGATCGGGACCGGTCATCACCTTCTCGCACGGATGGCCCTTGAGTGCCGATGCGTGGGACTCGCAAATGCTGTTTCTCGGGCAACGAGGCTATCGTGTCATCGCCCATGATCGCCGAGGCCACGGACGCTCAGGCCAGACCTGGCAGGGCAACAACATGGATCAATACGCAGACGATCTGGCGGAGCTCATGAACCATCTCGATGTTAAAGATGCAACGATGGTCGGTCATTCCGCCGGCGGAGGCGAGGTTGTCCGCTACATCGCGCGGCATGGCGAGAAGCGCGTGTCCAAGGTCGTTCTGATTTCCGCCGTTCCCCCGCTGATGCTCCGGACGGAAAAGAATCCCGGCGGTTTGCCGCTGTCGGTTTTCGATGATATCCGGGCCGGTGTGGTCAAAGACCGCTCTCAGTTCTTCAGAGACCTGAGCCTTCCATTTTATGGCTATAACAAACCGGGAGCGAAAGTTTCCGAGGGAGCTCGGGAATCATTCTGGTTGCAGGGGATGCAATCCTCGATCGTCGGTGCGTATGACTGCATCAAGGCCTTCTCGGAAACGGATCAAACTGAAGATCTCAAGACAATCGATGTCCCGACACTTGTGATTCAGGGAGACGCCGATCAGATCGTGCCGATCGACGATTCGGGTAGACTGAGCGCAAAGTTAGTCAAAAACGGCAGGCTGAAGGTTGTCGCGGGTGCGCCGCACGGACTATGTACCACCCATGCGGATGTCATCAACGAGGAACTTCTTGCATTTCTTCAGAAAAAGCAGATGGCAGCCTAAGCGGGCGGACGCCATTGCAATCCACCGCCAGTGCGAGCTTCGCGACACCACTTCCACTGGCGGCGCTGTCCCGATGGACGATTTCAAGATTGTTCTCGCTGCTGGCGGGCCTGTAAGAACAGGTGCCGCCAGCCAGTACCTGGCAGAACGACGGCTCGCGCGAGGCTGGATAATTGACGCCCGGGAAGGATCAGGACGCCGACCTTTCATATGGCAAATAGACCGGCTGCCATACGTATGCGCGGAGTTCGTTTGCGAAAGACTCTTCATCAGCAATTCCGGCTATTCCTTCCGCCATGGCCTGTTTTCCGACTGCCTCCGCTATCACCAGACCGAGCTTTCGCGAGTCAGCGAGAGGGGGCAGCAGGCCGGCATCCGTATTTTGCCGGTTTGGAGACAGCGCGGCAAGCTGTTTTGCAGAGGCCATAATCATCGCATCCGATACGCGGGTTGCTTTTGAAGCGAGGATGCCGAGCGCAAGACCCGGAAAGATGTAGGAGTTGTTCGTCTGCGTAATGTGGATCGACCTGCCGCCGATCTTCACCGGATCGAACGGACTGCCCGTGCCGACTATTGCCCGTCCGTCAGTCCAGCTGAGAATATCTTGCGGGGTGGCTTCGGCGCGATTGGTGGGATTGGACAGCGGAAAGATGACCGGGCGATCCACATGCCTTGCCATCTCACGCACGACTGGCTCCGTGAACGCGCCCGGCTGCCCCGAAACTCCGACAAGAACATTCGGTTGGGCATTGCGCACGACATCCAGCAAAGTTATCTCTTCCGTGCCCGACCGTTTCCACGCTTCCAGATCGGCGTTCTTCTTAAGAAAAGGCCGCTGTTCAGGCCGAATATCTTTGCCGCCTTCGATCAGCAACCCGTAACGGTCCACCGCATAGAACCGTTTATAGGCCTCCGCATCGCTCAAACCATCCTCCTTCATAACTGCGAGCAGCAGATTCGCTATCCCCATACCCGCGGAACCAAACCCGAGGATCACAATCGTCTGCTCTTTGAGCGGAATGTCTGTAGCAGTGACAGCCGCGAGAATAGTGGCAGTGGTGACGGCGGCTGTTCCCTGAATGTCATCGTTGAACGTGCACAACCGATCGCGGTAGCGGGCCAGCAGGCGTGCCGCATTCGAGCCGGCGAAATCCTCCCATTGCAGAAGCACGTGCGGCCACCGGCGTCTCACCGCGGAGACAAAGGCTTCAACGAAATCGTCATACTCCTGTCCACGAACCCGGTGATGCCGCCAGCCGATGTAAATGGGGTCGTTGAGCCGCTCCTCATTGTCAGTACCCACGTCGAGGAGCACGGGCAGGCAGTGTTCGGGATGGACTCCCGCAAGCGCAGTGTAGAGCGCCATCTTGCCGATGGGAATTCCCATACCGCCTGCTCCCTGGTCCCCGAGTCCGAGGATTCGCTCGCCGTCGCTGACTACGATGCAGCGCACCTGATCGTAGCGACGGTCGGCAAGCATTTGTTCCATACGATGTCTGTTGGGATAGCTGATGAAGAGGCCGCGCGGCTTACGCCAGATCTCGCTGAAGCGCTGACAACCCTCGCCTACTGCCGGCGTATAAACGATCGGAAGCAATTCTTCAATGTTGTGGGCGATCAGCGCATAGAATAGAGTCTCATTCGTATCCTGGAGATCCCGCATGTAAGAGTATTTGCCGAAGGACGAGGACTGATTCGCCAGAGCCTTTTTACGGCGTTCCATCTGGTCCTCGAGGACGCCCACGTGGGGTGGCAGCAATCCATGAAGGGCAAATGCGTCGCGTTCTTCCTCCGTAAAGGCGGTGCCCTTGTTGAGCCGCGGATTATTCAGCAGATCGTACCCGGAGAGATTCGTACGAATAACTGAAGAGATTGAACTACTTTCCGTTTGAGAGCGTGCACTCATGGGAACCCTCCAGCAATCACCTGACCACAAGTAGGGTACGACATTGGGTCGATCTAAGAAAAGGGGATTCGAGTCCAACGGTCGGTACGTCGTCCCTGTCAACTGCCGGTCAGGCCGTGTCGAAATGTCCACACATTGCCACCTGCGCGTGCGGAGGCAAAGTCTCTCTCGATTGCCGTGAACGCCTTTGGAATACACGTTCCGAATTTGGTCTTTGGTGCTTGAGCCGAAATCGTATGTCGCAATATTCAAACTCCGCAACCAAAGGCGGACACTATCTGGCTGTACGGTAACCGGTAAATGCCGTCTTCTCGGACGTCGGCTCTGGCAATGCGGTTGCACCGCACACTCACGTGATCCGATGAAGAGAAAACCAATTGTGCTGGCCGTCTCTCTCCTCTGCGCCGTTTTTGTCGGTTTGCAGTTCATCAGGCCTGAACTGCCGGAGGCGCCTATCACGGGAGACCTCAATGCGCCCGAACCGGTGAAGCAGATCCTCAGGACCGCCTGCTATAACTGCCATTCCAACGAAACGCACGTCCCGTGGTTCGATCGAATTGTTCCCGCGTATTGGGTCGTGGTGAAGGACGTCAAACAAGGAAGGCAGAAGCTCAATTTTTCCGCGTTCGACGGGTTGCCCGCTGCCCGGCAAAGAGGGGCTCTGTTCGAAGCTGTGAATCAGATCCAGCTGGGGGCGATGCCGCCGAAAAACTATGAAATCGTGCATCCGGAATCACGAATCGCGCCTCAACAACTCGACATTCTGAGACAGTACCTCACTGCCCCGCCACAAAACACAATGGCTGCGGGCGAACCACACGATATGCCACGCGGTTCGCCGGCGCCAGTCGATGTCGCCCCAGCTCCGAACGGTATTCAATTTCATCCGGAATATAAGGATTGGAAAGCCCTCAGCGCCACCGACCGTTTCGACAATCAAACGATTCGGGTCGTGCTTGGCAATGACGTGGCCATCAAAGCCGTCGCGAGGAATCAAATCAGTCCGTGGCCTGACGGCACGATGTTCGCCAAGGTCGCGTGGGCACAGCGGGTCGATGAGTCCGGGGACGCTCAGACGGGTCCCTTCGTACAGGTGGAATTCATGATCAAAGACAGTAACAGGTATCGAGCGACTAAAGGTTGGGGCTTCGCCAGATGGATAGGATCAGACCTGCAGCCATACGGAAAGACCGCGGCGTTCGCGGAAGAGTGCGTGGGCTGCCACAACCCCATGCGCGACAATGACTTTGTTTTTACAACGCCGATCAAAGGCGCGCATTGAGGTTACGATGAGGACGAGTTATTATCTTGTGCTGTTTTTGTGGTTATCCATTTTGGGCTGCTCTCATCGCTCCAGCCCCTCCGCGTTGATCAACAATGAAGCTTCGGTAGCGGGGGACTTGCCCTACAATCCTCTCGACTGGAAGGTCATCAGCGCCCGTGTCAATCATCGGAATGGGACCATGGCACTGCTTCTGGGTAATGAACTCGCCGTCCGCCATTCGCGCGAGACCGCGGATCGCGCGTACCCTCCCGGTTCCATATTGTCCCTGGTGACATGGTCTCTTCAAGCGGACGACCATTGGTTTGGCGCCAGAATACCGGGAGGAGTGAAGTCAGTCGAGTTTGTCACGGTTACATCAGTCAATGGACCGTCGTTGTCATATGAGGAGTACGGAGGATCGCCGCTGAAGAAGGTCGTCTCGACAGCCGGCACTGCTGAATCGCGAATCGGAGATATCGTCGACCAGCGAGCATCAAGCATGCCGTAAGGCTAGCTATCTCTGGTCCAGCGACGTGAATTGAGTCGATCAGTCTGTTCCGCACGGGTTAAGAACTACGCACTTTCAGTGTCGCCTCAGCTTGGCGAATTCAGATTCGGCAGCGAAGAGAATCGGAATGTCGACGTCGGCGTCTTTCGCACAAAGTGAGGAATCCTCATAGGCTGCTCTAGCCTTCGTGGAGTCACCTTCAAGCGCGTCGGAACGAGCGACTCCGAGACGCGCCGATGCGCCGATCGGGGAATTCAAACCACACCCCAACGGTCGATGCTTCTCTGGAATTCCGCTGCCGCTTCCTGCCCACGATGGGCGGCAAAGGCAGGCTTCGCCCCCTAATCCCTGGATGATTGGAAGAACGATTTCGGCCACCGATCCTCGGCTACTGGCAGCTCTGGCGCCCCTTATTGCCGGCATGTCTCGGGCCTGTCGAATCTGGGTTAAGGGCGAGCGGCGTTCGAAGACGATCTCACCGGTGCAATTGGGCGATTAGAAATATAGCTTCAACGCCAACTGCACCAGTCGCGGGTTATTGCGCAGCGACGTAATCTTGCTGAAACCGGTTTTGTTGTTAAAATTCAGTTGCCCCGGGTTGCCGAATTGCGGAGTATTGCCGATGTTGAAAGCTTCGGCACGAAACTCGAGCGCCCGCTGCTCTTTGATGGTGAACCGCTTGAATAAGGACGCGTCCATGTTGAATATCGCCGGTCCCAACAATTGGTTTTCGATGTTCCCCAGAGGGGCGTAGTTCGTCTGTCCGATGGTGGTCGCAGCGGCCGGCTGTGAGAAGGCGGCTGGATTTAGCCACTGGGTCTGGTTGTGCGGTCCGGCGTACGGACTCTGCCCCGGCACGGAATTGGCGTAGCAGCCGAAATCGGACGACGTAGCGACCGGGCATGATAGGCTGAACGGCTGTCCACTCTGATACGTGTAGAAAAAGTTCAAGTTCCATCCGCCGGCCAGTGCGTCGACCGCGGCATTGGTGTTACGCAGCCACGTCTTGCCTTTTCCGAAGGGCAGCGCATATCCGCCCGCCAGATGGAACAGATTGGTTGCGACTCCTGTGCAGGGTGTATAGTCATGATTCACGCCGATGCCCGGCAGCCACTCCGCCGTGTAGCCGGCCGAAAGCCCCGTCTTACCCGCGTCGTCTGACATGCAGCGGGCGAAGGTGTAGTTCGAAATGATCTGCAGGCCGTCGTTGAACTGGTGTTGATAGACTAATTGCAGCGAACGATAGTTGCTCTTGGCGCCCGTGCTCAGGAACTGTGAATTGGCGGCCAGGTTGGGGAACGGCAGGTAATTCGTGACGTTGACGCCTGGCGGAAGGATCACGCTCGGCGAATTGTGCACGCCCAGCGCATCTAGATGACGTCCCGCCGTAGCGACATACCCGGCCTGGAACGAATCGGAGCCAGTGAATTGGTACTGCACCGTGAAATTCATGCTTTGGATGTAAGGGGTCTGGTAGTCGTATTGCTTTCCGCTCAGGCTAAGGCCCGATCCGTTGACCTGCGTGGGATCCTGCAAAGCGATCTCGCCGAATGTGTTTTCGATGGTTGCGGTCTGCCCATTGGCGAGAATCACCGGAGAGAGCGAAGTCGTACTCGGGTTGTTTATCGTGTATTGGAAGGGATAATTCGTACCCAGCGTGCTCCCGTATCCAACCGAATCAAATGATCCGTAAGATATGCCGTAGCCTGCCCGGACCACCAGCTTCGGCAGCACGTGATAAGCGATTCCAACGCGAGGAGCGAAGTTGGTCCATTGCGCAGTGTTGACGTAAGGAGACGAGACGCATTCCACTTGAATGTTGTCGCCGGCGAGCAAGGCATTGAAGGTCGCCGAACGAGGAACGCTGCAGCCTTGTTGAGGAATGTAGTAAGTCCCCGAGTTGCCGTTGCCGTTCGCCATGATCAGATTCGCTTCCCGGCCGCTGCCTTCGCTATAAGGGCTGAAATAATCCCACCGGAAGCCCAGGTTCAGCGTAATCGTCGGCGTGATCTTCCAGTTATCCTGCGCGTAGATGCCTGCGTAGTTCGCGTCGTAGTCGGTGCCCGCGTAGTTGGACCCGTTATACCCGCTCGGACCACCGAGGTTGTTATACGGTGTAACTCCCGTGGACGCTGCGATGGAAGACGCCGTAGGCACAAGCAGAAAGTCCGCAAGGCTGGTGAAGCCGGATGTCTGATTCGGAATGTCCGTGAATTCACCGTTGTAGGTGAAATTGCCCCGGCTGTAGGCGGGCTGCGTGATGTGCCCCAACACCCGGTTGTATTGGAAGCCGAATTTGAATTGATGGCTGCCGCGAATCCAGGTGACGTTGTCGGTATAGTCCTGCGCGCCAGTGGTTTGCAGCGTGGGAGTAAAGCGCCGCGACCCGAATGCGCTGAATCCGCCGCCGATATTGATGGTCGGAAGGCCGCCGTTGTTGGTGATTTGCGAGATGCCCTGAATCCCGAACTGCGCGGGCAGGCCGAACGTATTCAGGTACGGGATTTCCCGGGAGTTGTAATTGTGATCCAGCCCGAATCGCGCTTCATTAATCAGGGTCGGCGAAAACAGGTGTGTTTCACTCAGCGCCAGCACGTAGACCGGCTGTGTGGTCGCAAAAGCAATCTGTAGGGCGCCGCCAGCGATGCCGGGGAACGGCTGAGCCGCCGTGACGTCGTCCGTCGCGCGGCTGAATACCCCGAACAACGTGTCCTTCGTGCTGATGGAGTGATCGATTCTGATGTCGTACTGGTTGATATCTGTCTTCTGTGGTTGGGCCACGAAGTAGTTGTTCTGCAAACCGCCGGCGGTCGGCGCGGGAAGCAGTTGCAGCAGTTTCACCGCATTCGGATCGAGACGCGAGGCCGGGATAATGTTGAGTTGCGACGTCAATCCCACAAAGTTGGTCACACCCTTGAGGCTGGCGGCGAAGAATGGATCGCGCACGTAGATCGTCGTAGTCTTGGTGTTGGTCAGCCCGCTGATCGGATCCACTGCGCCGGGCGCTAAAGCGCGTGTGGTTGCTGGATCCAGCACTGTGCCCAGCGGAAAGGTCCGCCCCAGCCCATCGGTCGCGCTACCGCTGTTGCCGGTGATCAGACCCTGTAGATTCGTAAAGCCGCTCGACTGCATCTGTGCCGTAGGAACGGTGTCGGTGAATGTCGTCGACTGAGTCAGGTTGGTGCGCTGGTAGTCGAAAAAGAAGAACGTCTTGTTCCGCCCGTCATAAAGTTTGGGAAGGTAGACAGGGCCGCCGACGGTCCCTCCGAACTGGTTCTGCCGGTATTCCTGCCGCCGGAGCCCGTTCAGATTAGAAAAAAAGTCATTGGCGTTGAGAGCCTCATTGCGCAGATATTCCCAAACGTCGCCCTTTACGTGGTTGGTTCCCGACTTTACCACAGCATTGATCACGGCCCCGGCCGAGTGCCCGAATTCGGCGCTATTGTCGCCACCTTGCACCTTGAATTCCTCGATGGCGTCGGGCACTGGCGCGACGGTAATGCCGCCGAACGTCTCTTCGTTGTTATTGACGCCGTTCAGCCGGAAATCCACCTGACCCGGTTCCGCGCCGTTCGAAAGAATGGTGGTGAAGTTCTGCCCCGATGGTGAGGGAACCGTATTCGCGTTTCCGCCCGGCGCGATGTACGTGCCAGCCGAGATTTGCGCGAGCGAAAGCCAGTTGCGGCCATTCAGCGGCAAATCGTTGACCGATCTCGTACCGATCGTTTGGCCGAGGGACGCGTCCTGCGCTTGCAGGAGCTGCAGTTGGGACGTGACCGTCAGAACCTCACTGACGGCGCCTACGGTCAAGCTTACATCCGCGGTCACCACATTTTGGATGTGAGCCTGTATGCCGGCCGCCACGTAGGTCTTGAATCCGTTGGCCTCCACTTTCAGCGCATAGCTGCCGGCCGGCACTGCCTCGAATACATAGGCTCCCCTCGATGAAGAGTTGGCCCTTTGGACTACATCGGTCGCCTCGTTGGTAAGCGTGATCCGGGCACCCGGCACCACGGCGCCAGCCGGATCCTTGATCGTCCCGGCGACGCCTCCCATGTCGACCTGGGCCGGCAGTGGCGGCAGGCAGACGCTCATTAACACCGCAGCGCCAGCCAGACTGAGCGTCAGTTTTCTATTTTTGGAGAGTAGCATCATGGACTCCCTGAAGAGTGATTTCGACCTACACTGTAGCTTATATATGATATACGAGGAAATCTATGATGAACGAGTGTCTGACTGCCGCCTACCAGCACCAGTTCCGGTCGGCCACCGCCAACGATGCGGTCGAAGGCAGTGAGCAGAGCGTCAACCTCGCGGTCCCTCCCGTACAGCTTCTCGGGGATCATGAGGCGATCCGGAGTGTCATCAGCGCCGGGAGTGAAGTCATCGATGGATCCCTGGGACTCCCATTGGGACAGGCAGCGCCGAAGATCGCTCTCAACTCCCTCTGCTGTCTGATACCTCTCCTCCGCCGTCTTGGAGAGCAACTTCATCGTGATCGCAGAGATCGGGGCCGGCATGGCTCCCAGCCGCTCGCTGGGTGCGGCTGGTTGTCTCGCGATGTGACAGTGCACCCATTCCATCGGATCGGAGGCCGTGAACGGAAGACTCCCGGTCAGCATTTCGTAAAACGTCACTCCAAGCGAGTAAAGGTCGCTCCGGGAATCGATCGAGCGGTTCACTCGTCCCGTCTGCTCGGGCGCCATGTAGGCGAGCGTTCCCGCGATGAACTCCGGAGGTTCGGGCGACTGGCGCTCGCGGGGAAGTTGGGACGCGATCCCGAATCCGGTGAGCCACGCGTTGCCGGTGTCGTCGACGAGGACATTCGCAGGCTTAACATCTTTATGTATGACGCCGTGCTGATGGACTTGACCGAGTGTTCTCGCCATACCAATGGCGGTGCTAAGGAAGCGAGTCAGGTCGAGCGGCTGCCCCTGGTCACGCTCAAGAATCCGATCCAGCGGCTGACCGCCAGGGTCTTTGAGCACGAGGATCGTCCGCCCTTCGTGACGAGTAATTCCTAAAGGCTTGGCCGCCCACGCGGGATCGAGTTGGGCTGCGAACGAGTATTCGTGCACGAGCCGCCTGATACTTTGAGGCGACGGCTGTTCAGAGAGTGCGATCGCCAGGACTGGCGAGGGCTCGTCGTGCTTTCGGCCGCGGTAAAGGGTAAAGTCCGCGCTTTCCCGCAGGGGCACCAGCACGTACCCCGAGAGATCCGGGATGGGAGACATTCTTGTCGCCACGGCAGCACGACCTTGGAATATTCATTTAGACAGGACGCTAGGACGATGTCAACAGGAACGAAATATCAATGGCCGCGCCGGCCGCAGAGTTGGTTCAGTGGCGGCCAGTCTCCGCGAAGCCCGTTTAGCCTGGCGGCAGACGCTTTGCGTGCCTGTTGTTCGAGGCGTTCTCGGCGCTCTCTTCGACCGTTGCGTTCACGATGCAGAAGGGGTATTCTTTTGGGCGATGCTCCATATTTGGAATGCTCACAACAGAACCCTGTAGTTCATTAGCTCCTTTGGAATATCATTCAGATTCTTAAGCGTAAGGAGATTGAAAATGCCGACTAGCGAGACAGTACAGAATCGTGGCGTAGCAACAAGCAAGATGATTTTGGATGGCGACTTCGACAAAATCGACTTCCGAGGAGAAATCGTCGACGGGCATCTCGTCACAAAAGGAATTCTCGCAGACCAAGCGTCAATGGATTCTATCCCTGTAGGAATATACGTTCTAGAAAAGGGCGCCACCGTCGTCAAGTGCAACAAAACTGCAATTGCGGGTTGGGGACGCACGCCGTCTCTGGGAACCTCTGAAAAGTTTTGCGGGTCACACATTCTTCGTTACCCCTCAGGAGAAGTGATGCCGCACGAACTTGCACCACCTTCCATGGTGATCAACCACGGCGCCACCGTTCGGAACGCCGATGTGATTTGCGCGCAGCCCAACGGTAACCGTCTTCTAGCGCTCGTTAATGTCTTTCCAATTCGTGACGACGAGGACCAAGTGATCGGAGCCGTCAACATTTTCCGTCACAACACCAGCAAGACTGTTCCTGGCTTACTCGACTAGTCTGCAGGTAGTTCTAAACTCCAAGGTACGCCGCAACCAAGATGACCGCGTTTCAAGCCCTGAAAATCACCCGGTGCGCCAAATAGGCGGCGCTATACTTTTGCCGTGGAGCCATTTGAGCAATCGAACGAGCGACGCGAACGCGAGCGTGAGATGCGTGCCGCGGGACGATTGCCCCCAGGACAGTCGCTGACGCTCAAGTGGCCGGTGCTGCACGTGGGCTCGGTGCCGCGTTTTGATCCCAGGACATGGGATTTTCGCGTGTTCGGCCTGGTGGAGGAGCAACTGCGGCTTTCGTGGGAAGAGTTCTCCAATCTGCCGCAGAGCGAAATATCTGCGGACATGCATTGCGTCACGCGCTGGAGCCGGTTCGACAACCGTTGGGGAGGACTGCTCGCCACAGAATTGATGCAGCGAGTGAAGTTGCGGCCGGAGGCGCGGTATGTGATGGTTCATGCCGAGAACAACTACACGGCAAACCTGCCAATCCTGGATTTTCTGCGCCCGACGACAATTTTCGCCCTGCGGCATGACGGCGAACCCCTTACGGCTGAGCACGGCTACCCGGTGCGCCTCGTGGTGCCGAACCTCTATGCGTGGAAGAGCGTGAAGTGGGTGCGCGGGATCGAGTTGTTGGATCGCGAAATGCCGGGCTTATGGGAATTTAACGGTTATCACATTTACGGCGACCCGTTCAAAGAGCAACGATATTCGAGCTGAACGTCGGGACGCTGGAGATATGAGTCAGTCTCAAGTACGGCTGCTCGAACCCAATCGTTAGCAGGATCGGCGCGGGTACAGAAGTACGGGTGATGATTCACAGGCACATCGCATTTCTGACGGCCCCCCAACTTCGTCTTTATTGCAGCGGGCGATGTTTCGAATCATGTCTCTGCGTTCCCGGCCGCCTGGCTGAAAGATCCTTCGTAGGACTGGGTGCGGGTCCTGTTCCATTCGGAAAACCGTTATGCGATCCTGTGACGCCCAAACGCCACTTTGCGGCCCGACCGCCCCGTCGTGCCCAAACTTCGACAAATCGTCGACACCTCACACACCAAAAGCCCGCAAATACTTTCGCATCAATCGCATAACGCCGGAAGCCGGACTGGCGCACTGCATGCAGTCAGAGCAGTCGACCGAAATCACGATTAAAGGACAAGACCATATGACCCAAACCGCTGTTCTGCAAGCCGGCAGCGAGCAGACATCCGATCAGAATGCGATTCGTGCGTTTCAAGTGGATGTTCCGGAGGGGGAACTCACCGAGTTGCGGAGGCGTATAAACGCCACAAAGTGGCCTGAGCGGGAAACGGTTACAGATGCTTCCCAGGGAGTGCAGCTCGCGACGATGCAGGCGCTGGCGCGCTATTGGGCGACAGAGTATGACTGGCGCAAAATCGAGGCGAAACTAAACGCTCTGCCGCAATTCATGACCGAGATCGACGGGCTTGACATTCATTTCATTCACGTCCGTTCCAGACACGAAAATGCTCTGCCGCTGATCGTGACACACGGGTGGCCCGGCTCGATTATTGAACAGATGAAGATCATCGATCCGCTGACCAATCCGACCGCGCACGGCGGGAGAGCGTCCGACGCGTTCGATGTCGTGATTCCGTCGATGCCCGGCTACGGTTTTTCCGGCAGACCGGCCACGACCGGATGGAATCCCGCCCATATCGCGCGTGCTTGGACCGTGCTGATGAAGCGCCTGGGATACACCAAATTCGTCGCGCAGGGCGGTGATTGGGGTTCGGTCATCACGGAACTGATGGGCGTCGAAGCGCCTCCCGAACTGCTCGGCATTCACATCAACATGCCTGGCGCGGTCCCGCCTGAAATTGACAAGGCGGCATCCACCGGTGCTCCAATGCCAGATGGTCTCTCACCCGAGGAAAAACTCGCTTTCGAGCGGCTGCAATTCGTCTACAGCAAGGGCGTCGCCTATGGCTACCAGATGGGGTTGCGACCGCAGACGTTGTACGGAATTGCGGATTCCCCCGTCGGCCTGGCCGCCTATTTTCTGGACCACGATGCGTGGAGCTACGCGCTGATCTCACGTGTCTTTGCCGGAGGCAGCGAAGGCCTCACCCGGGACGATGTTCTCGACAACATCACGATCGCCTGGTTGACGAACACGGCGATTTCCGGAGCGCGCCTCTACTGGGAAAACAAACTCGGGTACTTCAGCGTCAAAGGCGTTTCCGTCCCGGTTGCCGTAAGCTCCTTTCCGGACGAGATCGATCTGTGCCCGCGCAGTTGGGCGGAGCGGCGTATCCCAAACTGATCCATTACAACAAGCTCCCCAAGGGCGGTCACTTTGCGGCCTGGGAACAGCCGAAGCTCTTTTCAGAGGAGGTTCGTGCGGGCTTCAGATCGCTGCGGTAGGGCTCTTCACAAGAGAGGGGGAAATACACCATGCCTAACACTTCGCAGTTCAACATCGACCGCTCCAATCCGGGCCTATGGACGATCACCTTCAGCAACCCGCCGATCAACATATTTGTTCCCGCGACGATCGTCGAATTGGGAGCCCTAATGACCGACCTCGAGGCGGACCCGTCCGTGAAGGTGGTGGTGTTCCAGTCGGCGAATCCCGATTTTTTCATCGCCCATCTCGACGTAGCCAAGGCAGCGGAACGGCCAGAGGCGCTGGGCCTTTGGCGCGATTTTGTGCTGCGCCTCTCGTCCACGCCAGTCGTGAGCATCGCTAAAATTCGCGGCCGCACACGCGGCATCGGTAATGAGTTCGTGCTGGCCTGCGATATGCGCTTCGCCAGCCGGCAAAGCGCCGTGTTCGGCCAACCCGAGGTCGGCGTCGGACTGGTCCCGGGTGGGGGAGCGCTGGAATGGCTCCCGCGTTTGGTCGGCCGCTCGCGCGCGCTTGAGATCGTGCTCAGCGCCGACGATTTCGATGCTGACGTCGCCGAGCGCTATGGCTGGGTGAACCGCACGCTGGACGATATCGACCTCGATTCGTTTGTCGATAGGCTCGTCCGGCGCCTGGCTTCGTTCGACCGTGAAACGCTAGGCACGGCGAAGGCCCAAATCAATCGGTACGGGACACCGACGGCTACCGAGCTTCAGTCGAGCAACGACATGATCTTCCCACTGCTGGCCTTGCCAGATGCGCAGGCGCGCCGTCCCAAGCTCCGTGGTGTCGGTTACGGCGTTCCGAGCGACTTCGAATTGAACTTCGGCCGGTACCTCCCTGCGTTCGGGCAGACGGCCGACGATGACACGGATAAGCGGCCCGCCTGATCGTCGCGGGGTTGTGTGCGGGAAGAGCGGTGCCGCCGCCAGACTGGGGCGGTTTTTGACGAAGGGCCGGAGTCTAGCCCGATGCCGAGCATACCCGGCGATTCGGCTTGAGCTCTTTTCGTAGATCAAACAAACAGTAAGTGGGTAAGGAGAACAGTCGCATGTGGATCATCAGAGTCGCGCTGAACAGGCCATACACGTTCATCGTTCTGGCGCTGCTTATTCTGCTGGTAAGTCCGGTTGTGATTTCGCGCACACCGGCCGACATCTTTCCCAACATCAACATTCCGGTGATTGCCGTCTCGTGGACGTACACGGGACTAAACCCGGAGGAGATGGAAGGTCGCATCACGTCGGTTTACGAACGCCTCCTGACCACACTCGTCGACAACATCGAGCACATTGAATCCACTACGGTGAACGGTACCAGTGTGGTGAAGATATTCCTGCAGCCGAACGCCAGCGTCGACACCGCGAACGCGGAGGTGACAGCGGCGTCCCAGACCATTCTTCGCCTGCTTCCAGCGGGCTCTCAGCCGCCGCTGATTATCAATTACAGCGCGTCGAGTGTGCCCATCCTCCAACTCGCGCTGTCGGGCAAAGGACTCACGGAACCTCAACTGAACGATCTCGCACTGAACTTTCTGCGCACGCAGCTGGTGACCGTGCCGGGCGCGGCTGTTCCCTACCCTTATGGCGGAAAGCAGCGGCAGGTGATGGTTTCGCTAAATCCTCAATTGCTGCAGTCAAAGGGGCTGTCGCCGTCGGACATCGTGTCAGCGGTGAATTTACAGAATATTGTGCTGCCGTCGGGCACAGCCAAGATTGACAAGTTCGAATATGATGTCGATCTCAACGCGGCGCCACATAAGGTTTCCGAGCTGAACAATCTGCCGTTGAAAGTGGTCGATGGCGCGACTGTTTATCTTCGCGATGTGGCGCAGGTCAGCGACGGGTTCGCGCCGCAGACCAATGTTGTACGGCAGGACGGACACCGCAGCGCGCTGGTCACGGTGCTGAAAGCCGGTAACGCATCGACCATCGATGTAGTGAATGGCGTGCGCAAGCTCCTGCCACGAGTCGAGACGACGCTGCCTCCGCAGCTGAAGATTCAGCCGCTCGGCGATCAATCCATCTTTGTACGCGCGGCGGTCAGCGGCGTCATTCGCGAAGCGGTGATAGCGGCGTGCCTCACCGGAGTAATGATTCTGATCTTTCTCGGAAGCTGGCGCAGCACGCTGATCATCGCAGTGTCGATTCCGCTTTCTATTCTCACCTCCGTGATTGTTCTGGGATTCCTGGGAGAAACGATCAATGTAATGACGCTGGGCGGGCTGGCCCTCGCGGTCGGAATCCTGGTAGATGACGCCACGGTCACGATTGAAAACATCGAGCGCTACCTCGAGCAGGGTTCCGATCTGAAAGAGGCCATCATCGAAGGCGCAGGGCAGATCGCGGTTCCCGCTATGGTCTCGACGTTGTGCATCTGCATCGTTTTCCTGCCCATGTTTTTCCTGTCCGGCGTAGCGCGTTATCTGTTCGTGCCACTGGCTGAGTCGGTGGTGTTCGCGATGATCGCGTCCTACATCCTCTCGCGGACGCTGGTCCCGACGCTCTCGATGTATCTTCTCAAAGCGAAAGATTCTACCGGAGAATCGCGCAATCCGTTCGTCTGGTTTCAGCGCGGCTTCGAACGTGGGTTTGAACAGCTGCGCCTCGCCTATCAGCTGATGCTGACCACACTGGTCTGCCGGCGATACGCGTTCGTGCCGGTATTTCTGGGCCTGTGCGCGGCGGCTTTCATTCTCGTGCCATGGCTTGGCCAGGACTTCTTTCCGAGCACGGACAGCGGACAGTTCATTCTGCATATGCGCGCCAAGACCGGAACTCGCATTGAGGAAACCGCAAAACTCTCCGATCTGGTCGAGAACTCGATTCGCCGCGAGATCCCTCGCAACGAAGTCAAGAACATCCTCGATAACATCGGCCTGCCATACAGCCAGCTGAACTACATGCGGTCGACTTCGGGCCTGATAGGCGCGGCCGACGCCGATGTTTTCGTATCGCTCAATGAGCGTCACCATCCCACAGCGAACTACGTTCGCGATCTCCGCAGGAAGCTGCCGGCTGAGTTTCCCGGCGCCACCTTCTATCTGCTGCCCGCCGATATCACAACGCAGATTCTGAACTTCGGATTGCCCGCTCCGGTCGACATTCAGATCGACGGTGCGGATGTCGAAAGTAACCGCGCCGTAGCAGACCGGATGCTGGAGCAGATTCGGCACGTTCCCGGCATAACCGACGCTCGGCTGCAGCAGGCTTTCGATTACCCGAAGTTTCACATCGACGTCGATCGCACCAAGGCTGCGGAGGGCGGCTACACCCCGCGTGATGTCGCGAACAGCCTTCTGGTCTCGCTCAGCGGCAGTTTCCAAACTACGCCGACCTTCTTCCTCAACTGGCAGAACGGCGTGAATTACAACCTGGTGGAACAGACCCCGCAGTACTCGATTCAGTCCCTGCAGGACCTACAGAATATCCCGATCACATCCACGGCGGCGACCCGGCCCGAGATTCTGGCTGATGTTGCATCGATCACGCGCTCGAACGAAATGGAAGTTCTGAATCACTACAACATCCGGCGTGTGGTGGATATCTATGCCTCGGTACAGGATCGTGACCTCGGTGGCGCCGGACGCGACATTCAGCGCATTGTGGACAGCAACCGGCATCTGCTGCCGCGCGGCAGCTTCGTGACCATACGAGGACAGCTGGACACCATGCGGACATCCTATATCGGCCTGCTGGCAGGTCTCGGCTTCGCCATTGTCTTGATTTATCTGCTGATCGTCGTGAATTTTCAATCGTGGCTTGACCCATTCGTGATTATCACCGCGCTTCCGGCGGCCTTGGCCGGCATCGTGCTGTTTCTATTTTTCACGAAGACCACGGTCAGCGTTCCGGCGCTGATGGGATCGATCATGTGCATGGGCGTGGCGACGGCAAACAGCATTCTTGTAGTTGCTTTCGCGCGGGAACGGCTGTCGCAGCTCAAAACGGCAGGGTCCCCGATCGGCTGGAGATGCTGCCGCAGATGAAACTGGTTGACCACTGCTGCAAGGGTTCGGCTACAGTGCGTCCTGACGCGCTCCAGGCCGCAATCGAAGCAGGTTATACGCGTTTTCGTCCTGTGCTGATGACGGCGCTGGCAATGATCATCGGCATGATTCCGATGGCGATCGGGCTGGGAGACGGCGGCGAACAGAACGCACCGCCTGAAGCTGCCGGCGACGATTCGATCGGTGACTATCCCTGCCAACACGCTGCTGTTCCGGCGTGAGGGCCTGCGCGTCGGCGTGGTACGCGACGGCCGCGCGAATCTGGTTCCGGTTGCGATCGGCCGCGATTATGGGGCCAAAGTCGAGATCGTTTCCGGCCTTCAGGCGGCGGATTCGATCATCCTCGATCCTTCGGATTCGCTGGAGAACGGATCGCCTGTTCACGTGCAGCAGGGAGGTGCGCGATGACGAAGCGCCCGATGCCCAAAGGATGGATCCCAGGAATTGTATCCGCCCTGCTGATCTCCGGCTGCACCGTTGGTCCAAAGTATGCGAGACCTATCGCGCCCGTCCCCGCCGTATTCAAGGAAGCGCCTCCGGACAGCTTCAAGGAGACGAAAGACTGGAAAATCGCTCAACCCGGCGCACCATCGCTTCCGCCGAAATGGTGGGAGACGTTCGGCGATGCGCAGCTGACTGCACTGGAAGAGCAGGCGGCCGCCGGCAACCAGGACCTGAAGATTGCCGAGGCGCGTTTCCGTGAGGCTCGCGACATGATCCGCTTCAACCGCGCCTCGGAGTTTCCAACAATTTCGACGAACCCCAGCCTTGCCTCGATCCGCGATTCACAGAATCAGCCTTACTTTCCCCTGCGGACCAGTGCAACCGGTGAATTCGTGCTGCCCTTCGATCTTTCGTATGAAGTGGACTTCTGGGGGCGTGTACGCCGCACTGTGAATGTCGCGCGTGAGGAAGCTCAGGCGACGTCTGCCGACCTCGCAACCGCAACCCTGACCATTCAGGCCGAACTTGCATACGACTACTTCGAACTGCGTGCTGCCGATGCGCAGAAGCAGTTGCTGGTGGACACGGTCAAGGCCTACGACAACGCGCTCACACTTACGGAAAACCGCTTCGAGGGCGGCGCCTCACCGAAGTCCGATGTCGCGCAGGCTCAGACACAGTTGGACACCACGACGGCGCAGGAAACGGATATCGATGTGGATCGCGCTCAGTACGAGCACGCGATTGCGGTTCTACTCGGCAAACCGCCGGCGGAGTTCAGTCTTGCGGCCGAGTCGTTGCGCGCGCAACCCCCGGTCATTCCGGTTGGATTGCCCTCACAGCTGCTCGAACGCAGGCCCGATATAGCCGCCGCTGAAAGACGAATCGAGGAAGCGAACGAACAGATCGGAATCGCGCGCGCCGCATTCTTTCCCACCGTGACGCTGGGCGCGACCGGCGGGTTCGGGGGCACCTCGATTCTCAACTGGCTGAACTGGCCAAGCCGCTTCTGGGCAGTGGGACCCTCGCTGGCGGAAACTCTGTTTGACGCGGGCCGCCGCCGCGCCGGCTCCGATGTTGCGATTGCTGGTTACGATGCCGCGGTGGCGACTTATCGGCAAACCGCGTTGACTGCGTTTCAGCAGGTGGAAGACAATCTGGCTGCTCTGCGGGTTCTGGAGAACGAAGAAAAGCAGCAGCGCGACGCCGTTGCGTCTGCCGAGGAATCGGTCCAGCTCTTTACCAACCGATATCAAGGTGGTGTCGACAACTATCTTCAGGTCATCACGGCGCAGACGACCGCGCTGACGAACGAGCGTTACGAGATCGATATCCAGCGCAGGCGTATGGACGCGAGCGTGTTGCTTATCAAAGCCCTCGGCGGAGGCTGGAACATCAACAGCATGCCGAGTCTGCCGTCGTTGAAGAAAGGTTAGGAAGTTATTCGTGGTAAGTCGTGCCGGCTCGGCACAGGAGAGATAGACATGAAACCCTGGAAAGCAGTTTCGCTCATTCTGCTGGCTCTTGCGGTCGCAACCGCGGGATACGGCTTCATTCTCGTGCGACGAGGCTTCAGCGCACTGGCGACACCATCAGCGATTGAGGAGTTCGCGGCTACAACGGCACGCAAAATAGCCGTGCCATCTGCGTCTCGCCAACTTCGCAATCCCATCATGCCTTCAACGGAGAATATTCGGGGAGGCATGGAGCATTTCTCCTATCATTGCGCCCCGTGCCATTCGAATGACGGAGGGGGCCACACGGTACCGTGTCCCGCCCAGTTGCTCCAGCGCCGCGATCCGCTTATAGCCGTCAATGACCACGTACCGGTCCGCTTGTCCGGCGGCCACCACCACGATGCGCGTCTGCTGGCCGGACTCGGCCAAAGACGCCAACAACCGCCGCTGCCGCGCAGGATGCCGGACTCGAAGGTGCTCCCAGTGCCGGTCGAGCTGGTGAAACTCCACTTTCATCAACAGGCTGAATGTAAGCGAAGGTCGGATGACGGATCAATATGTCGAGATTAAATGCGCGCTTCTTTCAATCGCCGCTCCCGTTCCTGAACGCGCTCCAGCGCACGCCGGCAGGTTGACGAACAGAAGCGTTGCAAGGGACTTCGCCGCTCGCGCACGAATCTTTCGTAACAGCCTGGCCGGTCGCACGAATGATCGAAAAAACTCTTCTGTAGTGATTACCCTCGCTGCCTCGTCAACTGCTTCTGGCTCTGGTGGTTTCCGGCTTCGGACACGCTCCCGGTAGCGCCGGCTTTGGTCGTTGCGTATCTGTTTGCCCGCCCTCGTCGTCCGGTATCGTTGCTGGGCCTTCCACCAGCGACCATTTCCGCGCCGCCTTCCGGCATCCCTCGCTGCAATAGCGCTGGGACGCCAGCCTTGGATGAGAGCGCTGCACGCATCCTTTCAGCAGACACACCCGTGTCCGCGGTCGTCGCGCCAAACGCTTCGGCCGACCCTCTTGATTTTCGGCTTGACCTGTAGACTCTCGGAAGGGCCCATGGGAGGTGATGACTCCCAGAAGGTCTTGCCCTGGAGGGGAAGCTACTCCTCTCCGGGGCGCAGACCTCCGGTTCACTGCAAACAAACTCAACACTTTAAGGCAATCTTTGGGGTGACCTATTTCCAGAGAAATACCCCTCTGTCTCCTTCCCCAATGATCTCAACGCAGCCCACCGAAGCATGGTGGTGGCCTCGGCCGCAACTCGGAAGCGCGATCGGAGCATCGGAAACCAGCTAATCTCCTCATGCACTTACATCGTCTGACCGAGGGATTTCCAGTAGACGAACGAAAGACGAAGGCTCTGGGTTTTTTGCTTCCGGCTGGCCGCAACTGCGGCCGAAAACTCGCTGCTTATCTGCAAGCCCCTCCGTCAATTTCGGCTGACCTATTTCTCCCCGAAATAGGCCGGAATCATGAGTGGTGGACCGCCTCGGTCAGTTTTGGGTAGCAGAAGCGGGTAACTTCTCCCGAGCGCCGAAGCCTTGCACGTGAGCTCGCCCGTCAGGGTATCAACGCTAAGTCCCTGCTGGAACAGGAGGCCGCGGCCGTAGCGTGACAGGGAGATTTTCGAGAGTGCCTTGCAAAAATAGAGGAACGACGACAGCCGAGCTCCGCTGTAGTCGCGTCAGCATCTACGACCAAATCAGGGAATTGATGCTATCGCGAGGCAGTGGCAATATCGAGCGATTCTGCCGGCTGGCGGGCGTCAGCCGGGCGGGTTTCTACCGGCACAGGAAGTCGAGCCGGATCAGGAAGAAGTGGAGTTGCGACACCAGATTTAAGTTATCTTCGTCGAGCATCGCGGGCACTACGGGTGCTTGAGAATCACTCGCGTGCTTCATCTGCGGGGCCTGCTCGTCAACCATAAGCGCGTGGAGCGGTTAATGCGAGAGGACAACCTTCTGGCGATCACCAAACGGTAGTTTGTCTTTGCCATCACCGACTCGGATCATGATGTGCCGGTTTACTTGAACATGGCGGCGCGCATGAAGGTGACTGCCATTAACGGTTAGGGAAATCGGGCTGTCTCCGGAGCAGCCGGATGCACTTGCGTGATTGATCACCGTAACCAACGTGGGCTGTTCTGCTAGCACAATTCGGGCGATGTGGGCCTCGATTGGCGGAAGGCCGGACAGTTCATCGCGAGAAGCGAGCGAGTGCTACCTTGTAGGTGACCAGGCGTGTTATGTTTGAGATTGCCATGGGGTGGAACGCAGAGTGGACTTTTGGGAGCGAGGATTCCCGCGCTGGTTTAACTGTCCATTTCGTGGTCAAAACGCATGGTTTTGGATGGACGCAATAGACAGTATAGACTGGGCACAACGGAAGGTAAGTCCCTTAGAAGCAGCTAAGTAGAGGAAAATACAGCCAAGCGGGAGTAATTCAGTGGTAGAATGCCAGCTTCTACCCACCCCCTTTGTTTTCTGTTATTTAGACCATATGCTGTCTCCCATGCTGTCCGCAAAGATGCGGCTCGCAGGAGAGACATTTTGTCGCGAGTCAACATCGTCAAACGCATCAAAATTGGCGGCCGCTGGAAGATGTTTTCCATCCCCCGGAATGCCAAAGGCAACTACGACTGGAACGCCATCGCCGACGGCCGCTACTATGTCGAGTGGTACGTTGGCGGCACTCGCCGTCGTGTGAGCGCTGGCGTCACCGCCGCGCAGGCCCTCGAGGTACAGCGGCGCAAGCGCCATGAACTGGAAGGCCGCAAACTGGGTATCCCCGGGTTTGAAACAGCCGGCGAAACGGTCAAGAAGCCTGCGTTGCACGTCGCCATCGCTAAATACCTGGAGCAGATCGATGCCCTCAAGAAGCCGAATACGCATCGCAAGTATGAAGCCGTGCTCAACCGCTTCGGGGAGTTCTTCCGCGACTGCGTCTCGATCGACGCGATCTCCGGTGACGACCTAACGCGCTTCGTCGTGACCCTCAAGAAAGATCATGGCTTGGGATCCAATACGATCCTGCACAACGCGGTCATCGTCGCGCAGTTTCTCAAGCGCCATGGAAGGAGCGGGATCACGCGAGAGCTGTCGCTGCCGGAGCGCATCACGCCGCTTGTGAAGATATACCGCCACGAGGAGCTTGCCCGCTTCTTTGCAGCCTGCTCCGATCAGGAACGCGCCTTGTTCGCCACATTTCTGCTGACCGGTTTCCGCGAGCAGGAAGTGATGTTCCTGCGCTGGAGCGACGTGAACTTCGAGTTGCGGACTGTGCGGGTGACTTCGAAACCGGAACTGGGATTCTACCCGAAGCGATGGGAAGATCGTGAGATTCCGGCTCCCGCGGAACTCATCGACGAGCTTCGGAAGCATACGCATCGCCCGAACTGCCAATTTGTGTTTCCATCCCCAACGGGTAACCGCGAACAGCACATGCTCGACCACTGCAAATCTATCGCGAAGCGCGCCAAACTGGATCCGACAAAGTTTGATCTGAAGACATTTCGTTCGACCTATGCCACAGGAATGCTGCGCAGGGGATTCGATGTACGGACCGTGCAGCACTGGATGGGCCACAAGTCCCTCGAGACCACGATGCGCTACCTGGCGCCGGCCACCGATGTTCACGACGAGTTGGACCTGGTGACTATCCCGTCCGTCGGGAAGGCCGCCCCGGCGCCGCGAAAGTCTGCCGCGCGAGAGACCCGTTCCCTTCGGAAGGGAGGACGATCGCATGCCCGCGCCGAAGGGCCGGTACCCGCCGACGCGCTACCACCAGGTACCTGAGCAAACCGAGCCTTTGCGCATGCGCCAGTGCTGGATGCGCCGCCGGTCCGAGTGGCCGAAGAGAGTTGCTCCTGAGACAATTGACACGAGGGGCGGGCATCCATGCAGATTACGATAGAACTGCCGGAGGACATCGCCGTGGGTCTTGAGTCGAGGTGGAAGGATCTGCCTCGTGCGACGCTCGAAAGCCTAGCAATCGAGGCATATCGGTCGCGTGCGCTCACCGCTGCACAGCTTGGGCGGCTCCTTGTTTTCGAGACGCGGATGCAGGTCGACGCCTTTCTAAAGGAGCACGAAATCTTCGACTACTCGGCTGCGGATTTCGAACAGGACCGCGAGACTCTTCGGGAGCTCCGAATGAGAGAGGCTCGGCCCTGAGCTCGGATTCCCCATGGTCGTCGGCGCGGACATAGAATCGTCAGCTCGTGGGAGTACAGAGTCACGCCACACGCCAGTCGGCCAATTTGGCGAGCGCCTCACCGGCGCCACGATCCGGATCGATGGTTAGTTCGAGAATCGAGACTCCCTTGAGATCGATTGCGTAGTCCTCCGACTCGGCGGTGGAACCATCCGGACTGAAGTTCCACTGCTGTCGTACGACGTCTTTTAAAAGCTCGTCCGAGTAGCCTGACCATCGCACCGTGAATTCCTGGGTTCGCGCTACGTCCGGTTCATTGAACTGGAGGCGCATGCGTCGGATCGACTGCGGCTGATCGAAGACCAGCCGAATCCGTTGAATGCCTGGAGAAGCAGCGCGCCAGCCGGGTCCTGCCCCGAAATTGAAAGCAGTTTCGATAGGGTAGCCGTCGGCTTCCGAAGTAACCTCAACTTCGGCAAGGTCCTGGAGCTTTAGCCAATCGTGACCATCCGCTGCGTCGATGGGAAGCAGAGTTGAACCGAGAACGCGTTTCCGCATGAATTCATTGTCGCGCCCTGTCAATCCTGAATCTATCGAACGGTGGTCTGGTTCGAGTGTTATGATCTGGGCGCAAGGAGTGGGATTGTGCCATCACAGGTCCTGACCAAAGATGCAAGAATGCTGCGATTCCTCACGCCAACCGAGGCCTGGAAGGGGCGTGTTGCCAGCAGCGTTAGTTTGCCGGGCGAATGGCCAGTAATGTTGGTCGAAATCTTTCACAGGGAAGACGGTCAGATTTCAATGACCTGCGTGCTCGGAGTACCCAAGAGCAGTCTCAAAGCGTTCCTGGCTCAAGGCGCGTACCTATACGAATTCCAAGAGCTTCCGGCCGCAATCGTTGGGGTCCTCGATGCGCATTTCGTGCAAGTCGGACAGGACCTCGCGACCAAGATCGAGGCAATTGCGCCCACGTTCAAGCCGAAACTCCTCCTGGTTAAGAGGTGACCGCCGGATCACTCATCACGGCGACCGTCCAAAAATTCGAGGCGTTCCTGAAAAGCAATCGTCTGCGGAGAACTACCGCCTCCCAACCCAATCCCGAGCAGACCTGCCGGCGGCGACACACTATAGCCCACGCCGCCGATTTCCTTCGCTACCTTGATCAGCGCCCATGTTTGCTCCGGCGTAGGGGGGAATGATCTGCCGTACTCAAGTGGCGGCAACTCTACGCCCAACGTAGAATCCGCAAAAAGACAGACCACGCCGGAATGCGCTCGGTCCCTTCCGGCCGGCAAGCATATTGCGCAACAACATTATGGCGTTGTCGATCGTCTTCGAAGCGAGTTCATCCTCGATCATGCCGCTGACCGCTGCGTCGATGTCTTCGAACCTGACGCTCGAACCTTCAATGAACCCAGCCGCGAGACCAGTTGTTTGTCGACCGGGGAGTTATAGCCGGCTTCTGTACTCCCTCGGATTTGGCGGCGGCCTAATAGCCAGGCCTTAGCGAATTGTTCGAAGCTAAGGGACGAAGGTCGCATGTAGGTACCTTCGTCGATCTCGTTCAATACTTAGGCGCGTTTGCGCATTGCTCTTCATTCTGAATTTTCCCTCCCACCGGAGCTTTCCTTCCGTATCGCGGTACATGATCGCCCATGTCTGCCGAGAACCGATGGGTTTGACGAGGTGACCGCCCTAACTCATGGTTGAACGGCTTCGGATTGGGCACTGCCGTTCGATGATATCGCAGAGATCAGAGCGGTCGGGGCCCGTCTGCGTCCCGCGTGTTATTGGCAGCTTTCCAAGTCACTTCAACTTGCAGCCGCCGCACGAAAACAAGAAACTCGCACCAATGGTGCGAGAAGTTGGTGGTCGCATCAAGGGTTAGGAAGGAGTGGTTCAATCGCCGGAAACCGACTAGACCTTCCAGCAGCGGTCGGGTTGCCTGAATTGTCGCGGCACTATGATATTCATCGAGAAGCTTACCCGTTCAACCGATCTGCCGGAGATCTGTTGAACCGGAGAGCATCGTTGACACTTCGTAGCCCTCATCTATCCACGAAGAATCCGCTTACTGCGGCACTCACAACTGGGGTGTGTCAGGATCTTCCCGAAAACCTGCGGCTTGGAAATCTCGATCAGGAAGCCTGAACCCATCCGTCCACCCGCTCGCCCTCCGTTCCGGGCCCGTCCGCAGTCTCGCCATCACCCAAATCGTCCCACCCGAGGTCGCCAGGTCGATTCAATACGCATAGCCTGCTGCGTCCGCCGCAAACACGGCGGCTCCCTTCATAACGTCCGTATCCGAAGTGACCCGGCGGTCTAGGCTCGCGATAGCCAATGATCTCGCTACCTTCGTAGCGCTTCATCCCCGGAGGGTCTTTGGAGCCGGCGAGATCAGCGGCAGGCATGACGGCGTCTGCGGTTAGTATAGACCCGGCATTAGTGAGGACTTGCCCTGGACATCGCGTTGTACGCGCGTGGTTTGGGTGAGCCTGCCCTGGCAGTATGCGGGACCGCCGTCGGTCTCAAACCAAAGGTAGAATGATGCTGTGTGCCGAGCACGATTCACTGCGGCAGGAGCTTCACGCAGCGGTTCAGAATTTTCGTGGGTCTGTCCGCGACCTGGTCGTACTTGTTGACAATTCAACCGCCAACCCGGACTTCAATCTGGCTCATCGGCGGATAAGAGTCGCTCACCGCGCTTGCGAGGCGGTACGAGACGCCCTGGAACATCACCTGGCAGAACACGGGTGCTGAATTTCAAAAGTAGCCCGCAAGGCACAGCCTGGCCCCGCGAAGGCGGGGGTGGACCGCATGACCGACCTTGCTCATTTAAACGGGAACGATAATGAAGACGTGATCCCGGCGACCGGTACCACACACCCTTGAGAATGTATTCACTGATGCCTCTTGACTATCCGCTGTGGCTGCGCGCTACGCACTTCTTCAATTTTCTTTTTCTCTCGCTTCTGGTGCGCAGTGGTATCGAGATCCTGAGCGCGCATCCTAGACTTTACTGGAACGATCACTGCACGCCCGGCAGCGAATGGCTCAAATTCACGAAAAAGCGCAGGCCCACGGACCGGCTTTGGACCGCCAGCGATGAGGAAAGTTCGTTCCCGCCCCTGATCGCCCTCCCCGGCCGGGAAAATCTCGGTCTCGGCCGGCACTGGCATTTTCTCGCTGATTTCGCATGGCTGCTGACCGGACTGGTCTACATCGGGATGCTCTTCGCCTCGCCGGAGTGGCGCCGCCTGGTTCCGGCGTCATGGCAGATCGTGCCTGATGCCGGTCGCGCCCTGCTCAGCTACCTGACTCTTCACATCGTTGAAACGCCGGGAACCTACAACGCCCTGCAACAGCTCAGCTACGCCGCAGTCGTCTTCCTGCTCGCTCCCTTTAGCATCGCGACCGGAATCGCGATGTCCCCCGCTATCGCCGCGCGTTTCCCGTGGTACATCAAAATCTTCCATGGCCGCCAAGCCGCGCGCAGTCTGCATTTCCTGGCTCTTGGCGCGTTTATCCTGTTCTTCGTCGGCCATGTCGCGCTCGTGGCCTTGCACGGTTTCCGCAAGGGACTGGCGGTGATTGTTTTAGGCGAGACACACGCTCCGCATGTCACGCGCGCTCTGGCCGTATGGCTGTCCGGGTTGAGCGGTATCCTGCTCATCCATATCGTGACGACGATGTGCTCGCACCGAAGGCCGCGGTTTGTCCAGAAGGCCACCCAGTCGATCACCGATCCGTTGCGCACGCTGATTTTCGGCCATGAAACCTCGGCGCAGCATTACACGCGCTCGGATATCTCGCCCTACTTCTGGGTGAACGGCCGCGCACCGACAGAGGAGACCTATCTCGCGATGGCGCGCAGCCACTTCGCCGGTTACGTCCTGGAGGTCGGCGGGCTGGTCGAAAGCGAGTTGGCCCTGACGCTGGCCGACCTACGCTCCATGCCGAAACAAACCCAGATTACCAAGCACTGCTGCATCCAGGGCTGGTCCGGCGTCGCCGAGTGGAGCGGGGTCTCTCTCCGTCACATTGTCGGACTCTGCCGGCCGCTTCCATCCACTCGCTACGTTGTCTTCTATGCGTTTGACAATAAATCCACATCGGAGCCGCACGCTCAGGGACCGGGATACTTCTACGGCACGATTCGCTTAGAGTTAACGGAAGACGCGCAAACGATTCTTGCCTACGAAATGAACGGCGAACCGCTCCCCGTCGATCACGGAGCCCCGCTTCGCCTGCGCGTCGAGACCCAGCTCGGTTTTACGATGGTCAAGTATATTCGCGCTATCGAATTCGTCGCGAGCTACGCCCACATCGGCAAAGGCCAGGGCGGATGGCGGGAGGACTATCAGTATTTCAGCCAGGAGGCCGGAATTTGAATCACGAGGTTTGGCGGTTCCGCGAAGGAAACGACAGGAATTGACCGAGGCACATATCAGGAGCCTCTAAGACCGGAAAAGAGTATAACGCGCGAACCAGAAGTCCAAATGGAAATTCCGGCTAAGCAAGAGCAGCAGGTTCGCGGAATCAGGACAAAGCGAGGTCGCTCCCATGTCTTCCGAAAAAAACGTGCGCGTGCTGGTCACCACCAAGGGCGGCCCAGAAGTTCTGAAGTTAGTCGGAGAAGATTTGCCCGAGCCGCAGGCGGGTCAGGTGCGAGTTCGCGTTTTGGCGGCGGGCGTCGCATTCGCTGATATCCTGATTCGACGCGGCCTGTATCCGGGCAATCCGCCGTTTCCGCTCACGCCCGGCTATGACATTGTCGGTGAAATTGATGCCTTGGGGCAAAACGTAGAGGAATTCAGCCTTGGGCAACGCGTCGCCGCCCTCACAATAACCGGTGGCTATAGCCGATTTACAATTGTTCCAGCCGCGGACATTGTTGCTGTTCCGGAAGGACTTGATCCGTCCGAGGCCGTCTGCCTGGTTTTGAATTACATAACGGCGTATCAGATGTTGCATCGTCTCGCGCAATTGAACCCTGGTCAGAAAGTCCTCGTTCACGGTGCGGCAGGAGGCGTTGGTACCGCGGCACTGCAGTTGGGGAAGATTGCGAAGCTGGAAACCTTCGGTACGGCCAGTAAGGCGAAGCTCGACTTGGTCTCCGCCCTCGGCGCTGTCCCCATTGACTATCGCGCAGACAAATTCCCCGATCGCATCCGGCAGCTAGTCCCCGATGGTCTTGATTGCGTGCTGGGCCCGGTGGGCGGAACGCATTGGTGGGACTCGTACGCCTGTTTGCGGCGTGGCGGCATTCTGCTGTGCTACGGCGCACAGGTGAATCTCTCCGGAGGCACGCTGGCAGCGGGCTTAGGCCTTGCGTTGTTCGGCCTGATGAAGGTTCTTCCCGACAGGAAAAAGGTTCGCTGGTACAATTCCAGGATTTCTCGTGATCAGCATCCCGAATGGTTTCGCGAGGATTTGACCACTCTATTTAACTTATTGTTGGCGCGCTCCATCCAGCCGGTAATTGCCGGAAAGTTTCGGCTTCGCGACGCGTCTCGCGCCAATGAAATACTCGAAAAGGGCCAAGCGGCGGGCAAGCTGGTTTTGTTGCCCCAAACGTGAGGTAGGCATAGACGTAGTGAAAATATCCCATCAGAACGAGACCAACTATGAGCCGATTGCTCAACTCGGACTTGCGATAAGCTCGCCACCGATCTCCAGCGCGAAGCCGCCGGATCGTTTGTGACTGGAACGAGATGCTTGTTTAGATTGCATCGAAGATCTCCGGATAGAAAGCTGCCGGGTAAGTAATCGTCGCCTTGTACGGGCGGGCGTCCGCAACTACATTGGCCGTCTTCTCTTCAGGATGCCGCTCATTGCGGGACAGCGAAGGTCCCATCCTGGCCCGAATGCAGCCCGGGAGGCTCCCGCCCCGCATCGGAATGCCCCGTCGTTTGCTCACATCTTGCTTTTTGCAATTTTCCGCAGGGCCGAACCCTTGTGCATGGCCAGGTGGTCCGTCTTGTCGCTTTTGATCAGGTACTGCGGCTCTTCCTTCGAAGCATGAACCGTGTAGCCTTTGAACGTAATTTCGGAAACATGCTTTTTCCTGATCGTTCCCCTGACACGTCCTGCTTCCGAGTTCCATTCAACGTGGTCTCCTACTTTAAAATCGTCTGGCATCGGCGTGATCTCCAGTTCGTCTAATCCTTGTGTTCAGCAGGATAGGTGACCTGCATTCCGGTGATCTTGCCCCAGGGCGTAAGCGAGTGAAGTTGGGTGCGGGTAGCGCTTGTGATTTCCCGCACTTCAACTCCGCGGGCCAGCAGCGCGTCCGCTATCAACGAGCGATGACAGCGCCAGGGAACGGCTTCAGCACACATAATCGCGATCTGCTCTGACTTTGCAAGTTTTATCAACTCCTCCAGATTTTCCCGGAACTCGGTCGTCTCATGTAATCGGCGAAGCCCCGGAAGCTGGCGTTACGCCAGCCGATATTGAGCGAATCCCGCCGCGCATGCCGGAAGCCGCCCAGTCCGGGAGAATAGGTGTAATGAAGGCGGGAGGAATGCAAGGCCGGTGACAGTGCGCTTCGGTTGAATTGTGGATTGTGCCGCGAACGCGGGACGGTTCGTATGTCAACCAACCTCTCGACCTGGTGCGCTTTTAGAAGCTGGATGAATTCCTTTGACGTGCGCGTGGAGTGCCCAACAGTCATGACAATCAGCTTTGTTGGCGCAGCGGACTTCTTCATGGCGCGGCAACCGGCAGTGGCCGGTTGTCCGGCCAGGAAATGGTCAGCAGGAATGAGGATTCGTCCAGCGATTCGACCTCGTGCGTGATCGACGCGCCGAGAGTGATGAGGCTCCCCGTTTGCAGATCATAGGCCTGCCCGCCCGTGCTGTACCGTATGCGCCCCTTCAGCACCTGCACCGAACTCGTGCCATCGACGCGATGTTCCTTTAGCCGGGCGCCCGTTTCCATGGAGATCAGAACGGCCCGGAAATCTGGCATCTTGGTTAAGATCCTGACATGGATACCGGCAGACCATGGCTTCTGCCGCTCCGAATCAGCGATTTCGCGCATCAGGTCAAACTGCGCGAGATTCCTAGTTCTCAATGGCCCGGCAAATACCGGCCTCGGACCGGCTGACTAGCCGGTCCTTTTTCGCTGGCTGGATGCTGCCATCCACGATTCAATGCATCCGGTTACAACGTGCATCTTTCACGGTAGCGTCAGGTATTCTTGGATTGCAGGGCGAAATGAAGCGCATGCCAGATCCGAGACTCCCGGTGATCCGCCTCCTATTATTCGTGGGCTCTCTGGCCTGGGCGTGTGGGGCATCGGCGCAGACGCCACGCATTGAACTCGGCCTGCAATTGAGCGGCATTCGAAATGGCGTTCTGCGCGAATATCCGCTGGGCGGCGGCGGCGGCAGAATCACCGCCCATGTGTTCCGTTTTCTCGATGCGGAAGCCGAGGTGAACCGTTTCCCGATCGGGGGCGCCATATCAAACTATCCGGCAACGCAAGTACTGGCGGGAGCGCGTCTGGGCAAGCGGTTCGGCCCTCTTGGGATTTACGGCAAAGTCCGGCCGGGGTTTATGCGGTTTGATGAGAATCTCTATATTCGAGGTCTTGGAATGCGGCCCGCCCTCGATATCGGCGGCGTGATCGAATTCTACTCGCGTCATCATGTCGCGGGCCGATTAGATTTAGGCGATACAGCCGTTTGGTATGGAAACGACATCATCATTCCTCCTATATCCGGCACGGGTGGCAATGTCGTTCCGAATACGAGGCACCAGCTGCAATGGAGCCTGGGGCTGTCGATCTGGTTCTAACTGGGGCGTTCACGCCGGCCCGTTAAAACTGCCGAAGCCCGAAAAGACTCGGAGCCACGTTGGAACTGGATCAACAAGTGAGGGAGCATCACTGACCGCGCGTCCGCCGCGTCGGGACGTCCTGCGATCCGGGCCGCGAGCCGATACCGGTTAGCGAAAAGGGCGAACTTCCGGGGTTCTCACATGCTCCGGACGGAAGCCGACGCCGACGATTCGCGCTGGAATCCGCCGCAGAAACGGCCAGCGGCGCAGCAGCTTGAGTGGCCAGGGGAGCGTGAGGGGTTCAGCGCTGCCCAGCACGCGCCAGATGATATTGTTCTGGATGGTCAGTTGGAGCCGCTGCGTCGCCCGCGTCGGGTAATTCCGGCGCCGCTGGACTTTGTGAAGTTCGCTCTCCACCGGCGCCCGGTGCACCAGTATGGGACCGAGAATGTTGGCGGCGGCTACCGCGTCCTGGATGGCCAGGTTAATGCCGACGCCACCGATTGGCGACATGGCATGGGCCGCATCGCCGATGCAGAGGAGTCCCGGCCGCGACCAGCGCTCAAGGCGGTCGACCGTCACCGTCAAGACGCTCACATCTGTCCAGTCGCGCACTTCATCCAGACGGCTGCGCAGGAAGGGCTCAAGCCGGCCGACCTCCTCGCGAAACAATGGCAGTCCCCGTTCGCGGATGCGGTCAGCCTCGCCCTTGGCGATGACAAAGGCAGCCTGCCAGTATGTATCGCGGTTTAGCAGGACCAGAATCCTGCCGCGATCGACATGGCCGAAGGTCTGTCCGGGATCGTTGGGGCGGCGGGTTAAACGCATCCACATCACATCCATCGGCGCGCCGAAATCGATGACGGTGAGGCCGGCGGATTTGCGAATGACCGAATGACGACCATCGGCGCCGACGATGAGACGGGCACGGATTTCAAGCGGGCCGTCCGGCGTTGCTACGCGGACGCCCGCCATGACGCCGTTGTCTTCGATAAGCTCTGTCACCTCGGCCTCCATCAGAAGACGAAACGACGGATAAAGCTGCGCCTTCTGTTTCAGGAAGTCGAGAAAGTCCCATTGCGGCATCAGCGCCAGAAACTTGCAATGCGTCGGCACGTGCCTGAAATCCGCAATGGTGACGGTCTCGGCGCCGACCTGGCCTGAGAGTTCGCGGACCTCCTGATGCGGGCGTTTGAGGAACTCCTTCAGAAAGCCGAGTTCTTGGATGATATCGAGCGTCGAGGGGTGAATTGTGTCGCCGCGAAAGTCACGCAGGAAATCCTTGTGCTTCTCTAGCACGATTACATCGATTCCCATGCGCGCCATGAGAAACCCCAGCGTCATACCTGCCGGCCCGCCGCCCGCGATGCAACAGCTTGTCTCCAGCGTGCGGGGATTGCCCTTGGCATCGTGCATGTCTCCTCATTATGCAGGGAAGAATCCGGCAGCACGATGAAGAGAGCGTTTCCATAGCAGGGAAAATCACGAATCTGCAAAGAGTGGCGGGCCGGGCAGACATTCTGTTCATCCGACACACGGGCGAGGGCCGCATGGCCGGAATTGTGAGCGAAGGCAAGCGCATAATGTCGTGCGCTGGCTGCCGATGTGAAATCGGCACCGACCACCGATCAAAACAGGCGCATCTGGCGGGGCCGGGCGTGATGAAGCGATCGCCTGCCATCCTGACGTACGCTGCGGCCACCAAGGCCCGGGGAAAGCGCCATCTCATGAGCAACCAAAGAGGGCAGATCGACATCGGGCCGCAGATCCGCTTCCACGCCCTCGACAAACTTGTTCAGCCTGCGAAATCCTTCCAGCTTGTCGCCGCCATCAAGTCTTGCCGAATCCAGCGAACGCCGAAGCACATCGACCGACTCATCGTAGGTTTTCAGCGGCACGGGAAATGGATGCCCGTCCTTGCCGCCAAGAGCAAAGGAATAGCGCGCCGGGTCGGAAAAGCGAACCGGCGTGCCATGGATGATTTCGGCGACCATCGCTAACGTTTGGAGCGTACGGGGGCCCAGCTTTTCCGTCAACACGAAATCAGCGAAGCTGTGTAAATCCTTTTCATAAGCTACCGCCAGGACAGCGCCGAGCCGGTTCAAGTCCAAATCCTCCGCGCGCACATCGTGATGGCGCGGCATTTCCAGATGACGTATCTGGCCCAGGGTGAGATCGGGACGGTCGCGGGCCATTGTCAGCAGCGCCTTCTGCGCCGGTCCCGCCTGGGCGTCGACCAGGTTCATGACCGGACCCGCCGGCGCGCCGATAATGCCGGTGTGAGGTTCCACGACGAAGTCGTGAACTTTCGCGGAATGCCAGTGATAACGGCGCGCGAAGCCGCTGGCCGTGTTCATGCCCTGCTGAACGACGGCCCATTCCCCGTGTGCCGTCACCACGAAGGAATGAAGATAGATCTGAAATCCATCGGCGATGCAGTTGTTGTCGATTTTCGCCGTCAGGCGGCTTGAGCGCACGAGGCTGTCGCCGTCAAGGCCCTGTTGGTCGGCGATCATCAGCAGTTCGTCCGGCGTCCTGCGCGACTGCCTTCCACGGCCGCCGCAGACATACAGACCCAGCTCCGAAGCGCGCGGATTGAGACCCCGCTTCAGCGCGCCCATCACAGAGGTCGTTATGCCGGATGAGTGCCAGTCCATGCCCATGACGCTGCCGAGGGCCTGAAACCAGAATGGATCGCTCAGTCGCGACAGAAACGCGTCATGACCGTAATGAAGGAGAATGCTTTCAACGATGGCCGTTCCCAACCTTGTCATGCGCTCGGCGAGCCAGGCGGGGACGTAGCCGCCATGAAGGGGCGTGTCGGCAAATCCGGATCGCTTCACACACTCATTGTCCCACTGGCATTGTTCAGCGGACAGGCGCAACTTGACAGGGTGAGAAACTCGAAAGAGCCAAAAAGTGATCGGCGCCGATCCGCCCAGTCAATCTCACTTGAAACTGCAAGACCGGGCGGTGCCGAGAGTGAAGCTGCCAGATACGGACCCGTTCTATGGTCCGGCCGAACCGCTGACGCGATGCTGCACAAAGTAACCGCCGGAACGGAGTCCCAGGAAAAACGGAGTTCCTTCATCGTTCTACCCGTTCGGATAGATCAGAGACGCTGTTTCACCCGTCCGGAAGTAAATACATTCTTCGTTGAGATCCCGGGCCATGCCCGCCAGGAAGGCCTTCAGCCCGGGAAGGCTGGAAGCGTCCGGCGCTGCGACGCTGAATTCACGATGCTCACCGTAGGAGTCGCGGCCATCCTCGCGCCAGTAGCCGAAAATATTGCCCGCCTGGGCAGTGTAGCCGGCGAAATTATCCATGAGAAAGGTGTGCAAACGGTTCTCAATCGATGGTCCGTTCAACGATGGCTCCTTAAGTTTCAGTGACGGAAGGAGAAATACAACCGCGATGCCCAGACTACGTTCGCGATACTTCATGACCGATATTAGGTGCGGCGGGATCCATTATGCAAACGATCCATCGGTCCCGGCGCGAGAGCGCAGATTTCTGAAAGTGACGGAATAGCGCAAAGACTCGACGGGCGGAATGCTGTGTTCCCATTCCCGGCGCGCGGCGCCCTGAAGGAGATAGGCCGAGCGGGGTTCCAGGCGCAGCGAAACGCGCTGCCACTTTCCACCATCGAGAAGCGTCCTGAGTCGAAAGTTGCACGTCGACGCCAGGGATAGACCCATGACATCGTCGAAAAAGGGCCGGTCCTTGTGCCAGCCGATCGGCGCGCCGGGCGCATATTCCGTGACAAGCACCTGCGCCAGATCTGGGAGAGCAAAACCGGAAGCTGCTTGAACCTTGCGGTGCAGTTCGAGCAGGAAATCGGGGATCGGTTCAGCCGGGAGAGCCTTGTGTTCGCTGAAATCGTAACGCCAGCCGAACGACACGACCCGCCGCTTGCCTTCAAAACCGTGGAACTGGAATTCCTTGAAGGGAAGGTCCGCGATCCGGGCCAGCAGGCGCCTTTCGTCGTCTCGCGTCAGTACGTCCGGACAATAGAGCAAGCCCGGGGGAAGCGCTGGATCGACCGACGTCGGAAAAAGGCTCGGCTGAATGACTGCCATGGGGAAACCGCAGGAGCGTCCACTATTAATGATGCGGGGGATGGAAGGGCGGTTGCAGTTCAGACTTTGAGGAAATATGCCGGACACCGGAATGGCAGGGCTGCGCCTTGGTCTTTGCGGCTGGAACGGATCCCAGCCCTCCTACTTCGCGGACTTCGATTGCATCGAGATCCAGTCAACCTTCTACGATCCCCCGGCGCTCTGTGTGGTCCGCAAATGGCGCGCGGTGGCGCCGCCCGGTTTCGCGTTCTGCATCAAGGCCTGGCAGCTGATCACTCACACAGCCGCCAGTCCCACCTACCGGCGTTTGCGGTCCCCGATAGCCGTGAACGAGCGGGATTCCGTGGGCTCATTCCGCCAGACGGATCAGGTCTGGGAGGCGTGGCAACGGACACTTGAAATCGCAAGGACCCTGGAAGCGCGAGTTGTCTTGTTCCAATGCCCGAAGTCATTCTTCCCGACGAGCGAAAACCTCACTAATTTCTCGGCGTTTTTCCGCCGCGTGGAAAGGGGAAGTTTTCACCTGGCGTGGGAGCCGCGCGGCGAGGCCTGGACGGAGGACGTTGTCCGCGAGCTGTGTGTCGAGTACGACCTGATTCACTGTGTCGACCCGTTCGAGGCCCGATCGGTCCATGGCGATATGAGGTACTGGCGGCTCCACGGACGCGGCTCCCACTCTTACCGCTATACGGATGCGGATCTCGCTGCCCTCGGGCGCATGCTGGCTAAATCGCCAAAGCCAGGTTATCTCATGTTCAACAATTTCTCATCGAAGGCGGACGCGCAGCGGTTCCGGCAGTTGTTCTGACTGTGATGCTCGACCGCGCTACCGGCCTGGATAGCATTCAGGCGGAGGCAATCCCGGGTAGCTCATGCCCGAACCGCTTTTCGGCCCTTCGGTTGCAAGGGATCCACGGTGTCGCGTCAACGGAACGTCCTGATCCTTCCCGTTCAGCGGCCGAGGTCGTGTCCGTCCGGAACAATACGATCTGAACCCCGCCTAGTCTCGGTTCTTTTTCATGTTGCAAGGAGATAGTGATGGCATCCCAAAACGCGCCGCAGCGGCAGCGCGCGATCCAGAAACAGGTTGCACGAGCGGATGAAGCTCATCCCAAGGCGGAGACCAAGCGGGCGATGCAAGCGGGGGCCCGCAGGTATCCGGCCCCGCCTTTCCCTAGACAGCATCAAAGGAAGCCAGGGTCCGAGGCGACGCTCAACCCGCCGCCGCTCTACGATGCACCTTTTTACCTGGGGTCAGGCAAACTGGAGAACAAGGTTGCGCTGATTACAGGCGGGGACTCCGGCATCGGCCGTGCCATCGCGATCCTGTTTGCCAGGGAAGGCGCCGATGTCGCGGTGGCGTATCTCAATGAACATGAAGACGCGAAGCTGACGAAAGAAAAGGTCGAAGCCGAGGGGAGAAAATGCATTCTCGTCGCCGGCGATGTCTCGAAGCAGAAGTTCTGCGACCGGGCGGTCGCCAAGACTGTAAAGGAACTTGGCGGGCTGGACGTGCTGGTGAACAACGCCGCCTTTCAGGTGCACACGTCGCGGTTTGAAGACCTGACAGCCAAGCACTTCGATGAAACGCTCATGACGAACCTGTACGGATATTTTTATATGGCCCAGGCGGCGGTGAAACATATGAAGCCGGGTGCCGCGATCGTCAATACGGGATCGGTCACCGGCCTGCTGGGCAACGAGGCCCTGCTCGACTATTCGATGACCAAGGGCGGCATTCATGCCTTCACGAGGTCGCTGGCGACACATCTCGTGCCGCGCGGCATCCGTGTGAACGCCGTCGCGCCGGGCCCGGTCTGGACACCGCTGAATCCGTCGGACAAGCAAGCCAAGGATGTCAGTAAATTCGGCGCCGACACACCGATGAAACGGCCCGCACAGCCCGAGGAGATCGCGCCCGCCTACGTCTTTCTCGCCTCTCCTCATTGCTCAAGCTACATCACCGGAGAAATCCTGCCGATTATCGGCGGCTATGGCGGGGGATGACATGGCGCTCGAAGAATACAGCCGCAAACGCGATTTTAAAAAGACCCCCGAGCCGCCGGCAGGACGGATCAAGACCCGCAAGGAGGGGCTGTCGTACCTCGTCCAGAAACACGACGCCACGCGGCTTCATTACGACTTCAGGCTGGAACTGGACGGCGTTCTGCTGAGCTGGGCGGTGACGAAAGGCCCGAGCCTCAATTCCGCCGACAAGAGGCTGGCCGTGCGGACAGAGGATCATCCCCTCTCCTACGGCACCTTCGAGGGCACGATACCGGAGGGCGAGTACGGCGGCGGCACCGTCATGATGTGGGATGAAGGCACCTGGGAGCCCAAAGGCGATCCCCATGCAGGCATGGAGAAAGGGCACCTGTCATTTGTTGTTCACGGCGAACGTCTGAAAGGCGGCTGGGCCCTCATTCGCATGCGCGGCGACGGCAAGCGCGAAAACTGGCTGCTGGTTAAGGAAAATGATGGGGAAGCGCGCAAGAACGGGGCCAACGAGAAATTCCTCAACGACCTCGCTTCAAGCGTCAAGTCCGGCCGGTCCATGGATGAAATCGCCGAGGGAGAGCGGCCGGCATCAAAGGCTTCAGTTAAGACAAAGCCACTGAAGGCGAGCAAGGCGAAGAAAGTGCCCTCCTCCGGCAAGGAGCTGAAGCGGCTGATGGAGCGTTACCCTGACGTGCAGCTGGCCACGCTCGTCGATGAGCCGCCGCAGGGCGAGGATTGGCTGCATGAAATCAAGTTCGACGGCTACCGTTTGCTCGGTTTTGTTTCCGGCGGCGCGGCGGCGCTGCGCACGCGCAACGGCAAGGACTGGACGGATAGCTTTCCGTCGCTCTCGACAGCCATGGAAAAACTGAAGGCCGAAGACGCGGTGCTGGACATGGAAGCCGTCATCGTCGATGAGCAGGGAAAAAGCAGTTTTCAGGCCTTGCAGGCCGCGCTCGGTGACGGGGGAAAGCCGGAGAAGATTGTTGCCTATGTTTTTGATCTGCTGCGTCTCGATGGTAAGGATCTGACTAAACTGCCTCTGACAGAGCGCAAGGAAAAGTTGGAGAATCTCCTGCAGAAGTCGAAACAGGATCTCTGGCTCCGTTACAGCGCGCATATCGCCGGTGAAGGCGAGGCCATGTTCGCCAAGGCCTGCGACGCGGGACTGGAAGGCATCATCGCCAAGCGCGCGAACGCGCCCTACGTGGCGGGACGCCAGAAAAGCTGGCTGAAAATCAAATGCTCACTGCGGCAAGAATTCATCATTCTGGGCTACAGCGACGCGCGCACGGGAGGCCGGGCGCTCGGGGCGCTCTATCTTGGCTATAAGAAGGATGGCGAGCTGCGTTATGCCGGCAAGGTCGGCACCGGTTTTTCGATGAAAAGCGCGCGCGAGCTTACGGAGCGTCTCGAGGGTATGGCTGCGGAGAAACCGACCCTGTCCAGAGCCGAGACCGAGGGCCTTGCCGCTGGCGAATGGAAGTCTGTTCACTGGATCAAGCCTTCGTTGCTTTGTGAGGTTTCCTTTACCGAATGGACTCAGGACGGCCATATCCGCCACCCCTCTTTCCAGGGACTGAGGGAGGATAAGGAGGCTCGGGACGTTAAACAGGAGACGCCCGTGAAAACCGCCGCAACCGCGAAGCCCGCGGCAGAGAAAAAGAGCGCCGAGCGTCTCGTCCTCGCCGGTGTCACGATTAGCCACCCGGATCGCGTGATCTCCGAGGAGGGCCATGTTACCAAAGGCGAACTGGCCGAATACTACGCCGGCCTGGCCGACTTTATCCTGCCGCAGATCATCAACCGGCCGCTCAGTCTGCTGCGTTGCCCCGCGGGCATCGGCGGTGAGTGTTTTTTTCAGCGCAATCCCGGCCGGGGTCTCGGCGCCGACATCAAGCCCTTCGCATTCAAACACAACGGCAAGAAATACGAATACTTCTATATCGAGAATGAGAAAGGCCTGCTGGAAGTGGTCCAAATGGGCGCGATTGAATTGCACCCCTGGGGTGCGCCGGTTGAAGCGATTGATTACCCGGACCGGTTGATCTTCGATCTCGACCCGGCCCCGGACGTGCCCTTCGAAGCTGTCAAGCTCGCCGCGCAGGATTTGCGCCAGCGTCTGCAGCACAAAGGGCTGGAATCCGTCCTGAAATGCACCGGCGGCAAGGGACTGCACGTCACCGTGCCTCTCGCCGGCAAGGATAAATGGCCCGTTGTAAAATCCTTCGCCGCATCTTTGGCCGAGGAGATGGTGGCGGCGACGCCGCAGGCTTACGTCGCCACCATGAGCAAGGCGAAGCGGACCGGCAAAATCTTTATCGATTACTTCCGCAACGACTATACAGCCACGGCCATTGCCGACTATGCCGTTCGTGCGCGACCCGGGGCACCGGTGGCGCTGCGTCTTGACTGGAAAGAACTGAAGGGATTGAAATCCGGCAGCCAGTTCACGATGAAGGATGTGCTCAAGCGGTTAAAGAACAAGAAGACAGGTTTCATACCCCGGCCTAAAGGTCAAAGGATTCCTTCCTGATGGGCTTCCGTCCTGCAGCACCGCCGCCGCGAGACCGCGAGCAGGAACCCGCCACGAAGGCGGGAAAACCGGCAATGAACGGCCGCTTGCGCCGCTATTGCGCGCAGTTGGGTCCCGGCCTGGTCACCGGCTGCGCGGACGACGACCCGTCGGGCATCTCGACCTACTCCATGGCGGGAGCTGCGGCAGGCTACGGTCTTCTGTGGACCGCGCTGCTATCGCTGCCGCTGATGATCTCCGTCCAGATGATGTGCGGACGTCTCGGTATGGTGACGGGACGCGGGCTCGCGGGCGTTATCCGCCAGCGTTATTCCCGGTGGGTGCTCTGGGGCGCCTGCCTGTTGCTCGTCACCGCCAGCGTGATCAACATCGCCGCTGACCTCGGGGGCATGGGCCAGGGCGCGGAGATGGTCAGCGGTATCAGTGCGCTGATATGGACACCCCTGTTTACGGCTGTGATCATGGGCTTCATGTTCTGGTCGTCTTACCGGCAGATCGCGCGGATTTTCAAGTGGCTGACACTGGTGTTGCTCGCGTATGTCGGGACGGCTTTTCTGGCGCATGTCGATTGGCGCGCGGCTGTCGTGGCGACATTTCTACCCCATATCGCCTGGTCACGCGAATATTTCTCCCTGCTGCTCGGCATCCTGGGGACGACGATATCCCCTTATCTGTTTTTCTGGCAGGCGTCGCAGGAAGTCGAGGAGGAGCGGTCCATGGGACGAAGCCTGGCGCAGCGCCGGGGCGCAACGGACGGCGAATTACGCCGTCTGCGGACCGACACCATGACGGGCATGATCGCCTCGAATCTCGTTATGTATTTCATTATCCTGACGACTGCCGCCACTCTTCATACTCATGGAATTACTGATATCCAGACGGCCCGTCAGGCCGCCGAAGCGCTCCGGCCCTTGGCCGGCCAAGGGGCTTACTGGCTTTTCACTTTGGGTCTGGTCGGCACCGGCATGTTGGGAGTCCCGGTCCTCGCCGGCTCATGCGCCTACGCCCTTGCGGAAGCCGCCGCCTGGCGCGGATCGCTCGAAAAAAAGCCCCCGCAGGCCCGCAAGTTCTACGTGGTGCTGGGTGCCGCCTTGATCATCGGCTGTGCCATCGACTTTGCCGGTCTCGACGCCGTGAAGATGCTGTTCTGGTCCGCGGTCATCAACGGCGCGCTGGCCCCGCCGCTTATCCTGCTGGTCATTCTCCTGACGAGCAATGCCGCGGTTATGGGCGACCGTGTCAGCCCGCCCCTCCTGCGCATCCTGGGCTGGATCACATTTGCGATCATGAGCGCGTCAACGGTCGGAATGCTCGTCACGTGACGGAAGGGATCGCCCGGAGCAGGCCATGACATCCAACACACGCCACAAATCGTCGGTCGCCCTCATTCTGATCGACGTCATCAACCACTTCGAATTTCCTGACGGCCAGCGCATCCTGCGCCAGGCCCTGCCGATAGCGCCCCGGCTGGCGCGGCTTAAAGAACGCGCCCGTAAGACCGGCATCCCGTGCATCTACGTCAACGACAATTTCGGACAATGGCGCTCGGATGCCGCGAAGCTGGTGACCTATTGCCTGCGGCCGGAATCGGCAGGGCGCAAATTTGTAGAAGCGCTTCGCCCGGGCGCGGATGACTATTTCGTGCTGAAGCCCATGCACTCGGCTTTCTTTCAGACGCCACTTGAAATTCTGCTGCGCTATCTGGGCGCGACCAATCTGATCCTGTGCGGCCTGGCGACAAACAGCTGTATCGTCTGCACAGCCCACGATGCGAACATGCGGGAATTCCGACTGTTCGTGCCGTCCGACTGCTCGGCAGCGCGCTCGCCCCGCGAGCACCGGCAGGCCATCGAGCATATAAAGGAGATGGCCGATGCGACGGTGGTGCCGGCGGCCAAGCTGCGTCTTGACGATTTGAAGGCGGCTCCGCGCTAGGGCCGCGAACTTCTTGCGGCGCAGATCGTTTGTCAGCAGGAGAAAGGCCATGGAAACGCACGCTGGTCTGACGAATTCGGAGGCCGCGCCCGCCCTCAGCAATGCTGAAATCGCGGACCGGTTGGCGAGTCTCGCCCAGCTGCTTTCGACCCAGAAGGAAAACCCGTATAAGGTGAAAGCGTACCGGCGCGCGGCCGCCTCGATCAGAACCCTGTCCGAGAGCATTAACGAGCTCGTCCGGGAAGAGTCCGACCTGACCCGGTTCGAGGGCATCGGCGAAGCCATCAGCAGCGCCATCCGGGAGATCGTTCTGACCGGCAGCCTGGGGAAGCTCGAAAAACTTCGGTCGGAGGCCAGTCCGGCCCTCGCGAGCATCAGCGCCTATCCGCGTCTGGATCCCAAGCGCGTCTTGCGAATTTACAAAAAGCTCAATATCTCGTCTGTGGACGAGCTGCGCGAACAGCTGGAAAGCGGCGCCATCGAAAGAGCTCTCGGCCAGCGCATGGCTCAGCATGTTCGCCAGGGCCTGACGGAAACGCACGGGATGCTGCTTTACCGGGCTGACGATCTGCGCGACGCGATCGAGGAATTCCTGATTGCGAAATGTGGCGCGCGCCGGGCCGAAGTGGTCGGTGATTATCGCCGCCGGGCGGAGATCATCGAGGACATGGAATTCATCGTCGAGACCGACGACTTTCCTTTCGTCATCGCCACGCTGCAACGTTACGGCGGCCGGACACCGCTCGTCACGTCTTCGAAGGACACGGCGGTGTTTACCCTCTCATCAGGGATTCAGTTGCATATCAAACTGGCCGCACCCGGTAACTGGGGCCTGTCGATGATTGAGGGCACCGGGTCGAAAGCGCACCTGCGCAAGCTTGCAGCCGTCACGGGCAGTCTAAAGTCCATGAAGGCAAAAGGCCCCTTCCCGCAGGAAGCGGATTTTTACAGAAAGTTCGGCCTGGCGTTCATCGAGCCCGAACTCCGCGAGGGCCACGACGAGGTGCAGAGAGCGGCCGAGGGCACCCTCCCCGTCTTAGTCACCGTGAAGGACGTGAGGGGCGAGCTTCACGCCCATTCAACCTCTAGCGACGGGTCCCATTCCATCGAACAGATGGCAGCGGCGGCGAAAGAAAAAGGCTATGAGTATCTCGGTATTTCCGATCACTCCCAAAGCCTGAAGATTGCGCGGGGCGTGTCCGTGGAGGACCTCTGGAAACAAATAAGGTACATCGACAAGCTGAATGAAAAGCTCAAGGGCTTCCGGGTCCTGAAATCCTCCGAGGTGGATATTCTTGTGGATGGATCTCTGGATTATCCGGACGACCTGCTGAAGGAACTCGACTACACGGTCTGTTCCATCCACTCGCGCTTTGGTCTCGGGAAGGACGAGCAGACCGAGCGCATCATGCGCGCTATGGCCAACCGTTATTTCAATATCCTCGGACACGCGACCGGGCGTTTGTTGCTGAAACGTCCCGGTTATGAAATCGACATCGAGCGGATCGTCGGCCACGCCCGGAAGAACGGTTGTTTTTTCGAGATCAATGCGAGCCCCGACCGCCTCGATCTTTCCGCCGAGAACGCGCGGCTCGCGCACGCGGCCGGGATCAGGATCGCCGTGTCGACAGATGCGCACAGCATGCGCGAATTCGATAACGTCACCTACGGTCTCAACCAGGCAAGGCGCGCCGGACTGGAAAAAACCTCCGTCCTGAACTGCCTGCCGTGGAACAAATTGTCACGACTCTTCAGGCGGTAGCACGCCCCTACGCGGCCTTGCGCCGACCACTGGTCTTGCGGGCTTTACCCTTCGATGCCGGTTTCCCTGACCCTGCTTGGATGCTGCGCTTGAGGGCTTCCATCAGGTCGATGACCGGGGCCTTGCGCGGTTGTTCGACAGTGGTGATCTTCTTGCCTTTTTGCTTTTCCTTTATCAGGCGCTCGACATTCTCCCGGTACTCGTCCGTGAAGTCCTGCGGCTTAAACTGAGCCTTCAGGTGGTTAACCAGGCTCTTCGCCAGTTCAAGCTCTTTGGAGGTGTATTTGGATTTCGGCGCTTCGCTCTTGTTGGATTTGTGCAGCTCATCGGGGTAATAAAGCGTATGAAGGATAAGTCCCCCCTCAGAGGGCCGGATCAGCACGATGTGTTCACGGTTATGCATGGCGATCTTTGCGATCGCATCCTGCTTGGTCTCTTCGAGGGCCGCCATGAACAGCGTATAGGGCTTGGCGGTCTTGTCTTCGGGAGCGACATAATATGAGCTCTCGAAGAAAATCGGATCGACCTCATCGTTGCCGACGAACTGAAGGATATCCATGGTCGTGGCCGTCGCCGGCGCTATCTTCTTCAGTTCCTCATCCTCGACGACGACATACGAACCCTTGGTCGTCTCGTAGCCTTTGACAATGTCCGAACGGTCGATCTGCTTGTCTTCCTCGGCGCAGAACCAGACCTCTTTCACCCGCGAGAGATCCTTCTTGTGGAGCATGTGAAAATGCACCGTCTCCGCGCGCGCGGCCGACGTGAGCCGCACCGGAAACGACACCAAACCGAAGCTGATATAGCCCTTCCAGACTGTTGCGGCCATTCTCGCGACTCCTCCTTAAAAGGTTAACCCCGTAACAAGGGGGACAGGGCTAATCATCTAGACCCTGCCCCCGCCCGGTCAAGCTTTTCCCGAACTGGTCCGGCTGGCTGTCTTTTTACGGGGAGACGACTGTTTCCCCACGGTTTCGAGATTGACGTCCGCGTCGCCATCGTCAAGCGTCGCCTGCTGGAGCAATGGATCGGCGATGGCCGTCAGCAGGAAGTCCGCGCTCTCCTCTTCGCCGAGCGTATGGGAGAGCAGCCGGGCGCACTCGATCTCGCCGATTTGCCGGGCCAGCCCGCGGGCCGTCCCGTAGGAGGCGATCTCATAGTGTTCGACCTTCTGAGCCGCGGCGATCAGCGCCAGATCGGCCGCCAGCGGTTCTTTTTCGCTGCCCTCTTCGATGGTCTCCTCGCCTTCCTTGACGAGCCCCATCATGGCCTTGCACGGTTTCGGCTGGGCCTTTTCGCCCAGCAGCTCGAATATCGTCCGCAGGCGTTCGATCTGTCCCTCGGTTTGAACCAGATGCTTCTCGAAAGCCTCTTTCAGCTTCGGATGGCGGGCGGCTGCCGCCATCTTCGGAAGGGCTTCCGTCAGCTGCCCCTCCGCGTGAAGGAGGTCCTTTAGCTCGTCGACCAGCAATTCTCTAACTTGTGGCATAGTCATCTCCTCTTTTTGTATGGAATCGTTACGATCTTTCCGGCACACCGTTCGCGGAAGGCTGGCGGGTGCCGGCCTGGGCGGATTCAAAGGCCTTGAACGCCGGGGCCTCCACCATCTCCCAATCGCCCCCTTCGTTCCACGGCCCGCGCGCGTCCGGTTCTCCCCTGTCTCCCGTGCCCGTGGAGGCGTTGAAATACTGATCCACCAAGCCAGGCGTCGGCGGAATGCGCCCGATGGAGAAAGCCGGTTTGCCCATGCTTTCCAGCGCCGCCGTGAACGCCTTCATGTGCGTAATTTCACGGGTCATCAGAAACTGAAGCGCATCGATCGTGCCCTGGTCGTCCGTGAAATTGATCAACCGTTCATAGACAATCTTCGCCCGGGCTTCCGCTGCGATATTGCTGCGAAGATCAACATCGAGCTCGCCCGTTATCTTGAGATAATCCGCCGTCCAGGCATCGCCCATCGAATTAAAAAGGGCGACTCCGCCGCCGCCGGCGATCGCGATCAGGGGATCGGCATGCGCCGCCCTCCGGTCGGACTTGAGCGGCTTGAGATGCATGCGGGCGAGGGTCCCGACCACTTCGAGGTGGCTCAGCTCCTCAGTCCCGATATCCATTAAAAGGTCTTTGCGTTCGGGATCGTCACAATTGAGGCCCTGGATGGAATACTGCATGGCGGCGGCAAGTTCGCCGTTCGCGCCGCCGAACTGCTCAAGCAGCATGTTCCCGAACCGCGGATCGGGCTGACCTATCCGAACCGTGTACATCAATGTCTTAATGTGGTGATACATAGTTCTCCTGTAAGTGATTGCATTTATTTTGAATTGCGGGATCGAGTCAGCTTTTTTTGGCGGCGGGTTTCTGGTCGCCCCGGTCGCCCTGCCCTTTGGGAACAACTTTCTTTGCCTTGCTGCGCCGGTCCGCAGCGAGGGACTTTCCGACATCCACTTGGTTCTCGGTGAACTGACCCTCCTCGTTACGGCGGGCGTAGCGTTTATCGCCCGGATGCGGTTGGATGATTTCGCGCGATGACATAATTCTCCTCCTCGTTAAGACTTGCGGACACCGAAATCCCTTGCACGCATGGAACCAAAAATGCTCGGCGAAGCGTTAAGTAATGGCAGGAGCCTTGGCTCCTGTACTCGCCCGTAACAGCACCTGATCTAAATGAGGAGGAACCGAAGATGTTCGACTGGATGTTACCCGAAACCCATGCCATCGCGATCCTGAAGAAGGATCACGATACCGTCAAAGCTCTCTTCGAAGAGTTCGAGAAGGCGGAAACACCGGCCCGGAAGAGCAAAATCGTTGATCAGGCGCTGATCGAGCTGAAGATCCACGCCCTCCTCGAAGAAGAAATCTTCTATCCGACCGTCCGCGCCCATGTCGGCAAAGACCTCATGAACGAGGCGGACGAGGAACACCACGTCGCCAAAGTTCTGATAGCCGAGCTGGACACCATCGACGCTAAGAATGATCACCGGGATGCAAAATTTACAGTTCTTGCCGAAAGCGTCCGGCACCACATCCGCGAAGAAGAGACCGAGATGCTGCCGAAAGCCAAGGAGCTCGATATCGATTTCGAGGCCTTGGGACAGCGGATGCTCGCACGCAAGAAGGAATTGCTGAAGGACGGCATTCCGACCGACGCGGAACACGCGATGGTCGCAAAGTCCCGCGGCCGTGCGGACTCGCCCGCGGCTGCCGCCGCGCGCAAGAAATCGACCACCCGAAAAGCGCCGGCGAGGGGGTCGTCGAGCCGTGGCGGCAAGCGCAAATCGCAGGCGGGGCGGTAAATCATGGCCAAGAAAAAATCAGCCTCAAGCTCGACCGGGAAGCGCAAAGTCCACAAGGTCATGAAGGAGCACAAGGAGGGCACCCTTAAATCCGGCAGCGGCAAGAAGGTCAAGAGCCGCAAACAGGCCGTGGCGATCGCGCTCAGTGAAGCGCGCGCGTCCGGAGCGAAGATTCCCAAGAAGAAAAAGAAGTCCTAGCCGGTGCGCGGTCCGCTGCGCGGAGACCCCCAGCCGCGGCCCGCACCGAGGTGCAGGATGGCATAGGCTCCGACACCGGCGGCGGCGATTGTCACAAGGTTGATGCCAAAACTGAGCAAGCGTGAATAGAGAATTCCATGATCGGGCAGGCCCAGAACCAGAGCAGCTCCCAGCCAGACCGGGAAGATGGCGAGTTGGACCGCCGCCGCGACACCGATCAGGTATCGGCGTCCGGTGTCATCGGCCGTCGAGAGGCCTGCTGTGACACCGATCACTGCGGAAATGAAGAAACTGCTCAACGGATTTTTGAACCCCGCGAATGCGATCGTGCCGCCCTGGATCAGTGCGACGACAGCCCCGGCCGCAATCGCCAGCACGGTGCTTACGGCCACAGCGCGCATGCCTTTGAGAAGGAGGGCGCGGTCGCGGCTCCACAGGCCAAAGCTGACGGCGAGCACCTGCGAGAGGTAGGGCAGGAAGAGCGCTGCGACCACGATGGCAATCGGGTTGTCATCGATGATTCCGGTCGCGAGCAGAATTCCACCGGCAGCCGCCCGGCCCACATAGCTGGTCGTGACATGACTCATTTGCCAAAGGTCCTGAATAACGTCTGTAAAAGGCTCACTCATCGGCCGGGTCAGGCGATCCGGGGACTCATCGCTCACGATGGATCGCACCTCGCGCGATGTAACCGTATAGTCGGCCCCCGAAAAGGCGGGAGAGTTCAGCAGCGCATCGACAAAGGCGCGCGCCTTCGGCGTGGAGGTGTCGGCGCTCACGATCCGGCGGGCGAACCCGGGTCCGTGGATGAACACCTCGGCGATGCTCACGCGCTCGATGCCGGCCTCGTGGGCGAGACGCGCCGCTTCTTCCGAGAGTTCCGGCGGCACTGTGGCTCGAATCTCATGCATATTGGCAACCTCTTAATCTAGGAAGGAAGACGATAATCATGGCTGATCTGACCTCCCTCTCCCTGCAACTGGACAACAAAACCGGGACCTGCCGTGCCATCATAGAAACCCCGAAAGGCTGCCGCAACAAGTTTGATTTTGATCCGGAGACGGGCCTGTTCATGCTGGGCGGCCTGCTGCCCGAAGGCATGATGTTCCCCTTCGATTTCGGCTTCCTGCCCTCGACCCTGGGCGAGGACGGCGATCCGCTCGACGTCATGGTCCTTATGGACGCTCCCGCCCATGTCGGTTGCCTCATCGAAGTACGGATCATTGGCATTATCACAGCCGAACAGACTGAAGACGGCAAGACCGAAAGCAACGACCGGCTGCTGGGCGTCGCAGTACATTCCTATGATCACGAGGATCTGAAGACCATCAAGGAGATGAGCAAGACCGCGCTTCATCAGATTCAGGAGTTTTTCGTCTCCTATAACAAACAGCGCGGCAAGAAATTCAAGATCACCAGTACGGGCGGACCGAAGAAGGCGCTCCGATTCTTGAAGGCCGGCATCAAGGCTCACAAGGACGCTGCGCGGAAGTAGCCGGGCTTACTCGATCGAGAGTTAAAGTCAGGCCCGGAAAACGCTTCACTGCGACCGAGATTCGTTTCGCGTGAGCAAGTCACGAACAAGCGGTCCAAGCTTCATGAATTCGGAAAACTCGGACGGCTTGCGGAAATACCCGTTGGCGCCGAAAGCCTCCATGTCCTCGCGGTCGCGCTGTGAGTCCGAAGACGTCACGATCAGGACAAGCGCGTCCTTGCAGCGCGCGCTGGCGCGCAGCTTTCGCAGTATGTCGCCTCCCTTATAACGCGGCATGTTGATGTCCAGGAGGATGAGGTCCGGACAGGGCGCCGACGCGTCGGCGTCCGCCTCCTCGAAAAACATGACCGCCTTCTCGCCGTCGTCGGCTACGTGAATCTGCGCGTCGATCCCTGATTTGGTGAGAGCCTGCCGGATCAGGTAGACATCCGACTTGCTGTCCTCGGCGATCAGAATCTGCCAGGGGCGGACGCCCGAGTGATCAGACCGGGAGAGTGAAGCGGAACTGCGATCCTCGTCCGGGTTCCGATTCGACCCAGATCCGCCCGTGGTAGCGTTCAACGATGCGCTGGCAGATGGCCAGGCCGATACCAGTCCCGGCGTAACGGTCGGCGTTGTGCAGGCGTGTGAATAAGCCAAAGATCTGCTCCTTAAATTCGGGTGGGATGCCAATGCCGTTGTCGCGGACCGTGAAAAGCCAGTAGCCGTCCTGACGCTCGGCGCCGATATGCACCGTCGGGGTGCGATCTTCGCTTCTGTACTTGATTGCATTGCCGATGAGGTTCTGGAAGAGCTGCCGCAGGTGCGTGCCGTGAGCGCCCAGCACCGGCAGCCTGTCGCTTGTGACGGCGGCGCCGCTCTGGGCGATTGCACCCCCGAGATTGACGAGCGTCTCCGCCAGGGTTTGATTGGCGTCTGTCTCTTCCAGCTTCGCATCGAACCTGGTAACCTGCGTATACGCCAGCAAATCGCGTACCAGAAGTTCCATCCTTGTCGCGGCGCTCTGCAGGAAATCCAGGAATTCTGCGGATTCACCTTCCACCGCAGTTCCCAGGCGGTCGGCAAGAAGCGCGGAGTAGATCTTGATCGTCCGCAGCGGCTCCTGCAGATCGTGGCTCGCCGAATAGGCGAATTGTTCAAGGTCTTGGTTCGCCCGCCGCAACTCATCCTCGATGCGCTTGCGTTTGGTGATTTCGAAATTGACGCCGCTCAAGCGCATCGGAGCGCCGCTATCGTCGCGGTACACCTGAAACCGTCCGGCGAGCCAGTGCACAGTTCCGTCGGGCCATACGACACGCCACTCCGCTTCCACGGGCAGCGGTGTGCTGAAGGCCTCTTCAACTTTTTTCACCGCGACGTCCCGGTCTTCCGGGTGCACGAGTCTCTCCCAGGCCTGCTGTGTTCCTGCAAAAGACCCGGGCTCCAGTCCGTATAGTTGTTCCAGCTCCGGGGACCAGGTATTCAGACCTGCTTGAATATTCCAGTCGAAGGCGCCGATTTTTGCGGCACTCTGGGCGATGCGAAAGCGTTCCTCGCTCGCCCGCAGGGCATGATCCGCGCGGCGACGCTCTATCAGGTCGGCGGCCAGGCGCGCCAGCAGATCGAGCCACCGGAGATCCCGTTCCGGGATTTTGCCGGCGCGGGCGTAATGGGTCGAGAACATACCGAGAATTTCGCCGGACCGCGTCACGAGGGGCGTCGACTGGACCCCGAGGGCCTGCGCGTCGAGCATGGTCTTGCGCGCCGCGTCGTCGTAAACCTCGCTTCCCGCCACGTCCTCAATAACGACGCGCCCGCCTTGCCTGAGGGCCGCGCCGCAGGCGGCCTGCCCGTCATGCACTTCATCAAAGAAGTCGAGGAACGGCTGATCGAAGTTCCGCTGCGCCACAATCCTGAGAACTCCGTCATCGAGAAGCTGGATATTGCCCTTGTGCGCCGCGGTGATTTCGATGGCGACGGCCACGATCTCCTCAAGCAGTTTCGTTACATCATGCACCTCGACCAGACGTGTGCTGAGGCGCTGCAGGTGGGTCATGGCTGCCAGATCGTGCTTGAGTTGTTCGTTAAGCGATTGTATGGCCTGCTCGTTGCGCTTGCGCTCCGTGATGTCACGGGCGATCTTCGAAGCCCCGATGATGGTGCCGTGGGCATCCTTCACGGGAGAGATTGTCAGTGAGAGGTCCAGCAGACTGCCGTCTTTCCGCCGGCGTACCGTCTCGAAATGGTCGACGCGCTCGCCGCGCTTCAGCCGGGCGAGGATCTCGGGCTCCTCGGACTGACGGTCTGCCGGTATCAGCAGGCTCGCGACAGTCTGGCCGATGGCTTCATCCGCCGTGTATCCGAAAAGGCGCGACGCGCTGTTATTCCAGCTGGTAATGACACCGTTCAGATTCTTGCTGACGATAGCGTCGTCGCTCGAACCGACGATGGCCCCGAGCAGCAGCCGCATTTCTTCGGCCTTACGGCGTTCGGTGATGTCGCGGGTAATGCCGAGCTGGACGATCGAGCCGTCGGGGCGGCGCAGCGGCACGGCGTGGGTTTCCATCCGGCAGCGCCTGCCTTTCAGTCCCACGATGTCAAATTCGAGGGAGCCCTTCTCGCCAGCGCAGACGCGCTCGTTGAAGGCACAATAGGTTTCGCGGTCTTCCGGCGCGATCAGGTCGTACACGCTTCTGCGCGTCACGTCTTCCGCCACTGCGGCTCCGACCATCCCCAGCCCCGCCTCGTTCATCAGCAACAGCGTGCCGTCGGCGGCGACCACCTTGACACATTCGGGCGTCGTCTCGACAATCGCCCTGAATCGCTCCTCGCTCTCGCGCAGTATATCCTCGGCGCGCTTGCGCTCGGTAATATCGACGAGCATATTGACCGCGCCGGTCAGGCGGCCCTGAGCGTCGAATAACGGGGTCGGGTACGGCGTGAATATGCGGCGCTGCCCGTCGGGGCGCTCGGCGACGGCTTCGCAGCCCAGCACTGGCCTTTTCTCCGTCAGCGCCACCGCCATCGGACATTGATCGTGAGGCAGCGGCGTGCCGTCCGTGTTGTAGAGCTTCCAGGTCACACACCACGAATCGGTGCCAACCTCCGGCACGCGCCCCGAGAATTCTACGGCGGCCTGGTTGAAGAAGGTGATACGGCCGTCGGCGTCGGTCGTGTAGACCGCGGCGGGAATCGCCTCGATGATTTCATGCAGGCGACGTTTGCTTTCGCGCAACGCCTGTTCTGCCTGCCTGCGCTCGATCAGGTCTGCGGCTTGCCGCGCCAGGATGTCCAGCAGCCGCAGGTCGCGCTCCGTGGGGGCATGCGGTTTGCTCCAGTGCGAGGAGATCATGCCCAGCATTTTGCCGCTGCGCGATATGAGCGGCGTCGACTGCGCGGCATGGATGCCGGCCTCCAGCAACGCGGCCATGCCGCCTGTGCCGGCGAGGAAATCACAGGTCTCTATGTCCGCCGCGATCGCGCGCTTGCCGGTGCGCAGAACCTGACCGCAGGTGCTGTCCGTATCGAAGCGCACCCATTCCCAGACTTTGCAGCCCTCGGGCGTAAGTCCCCGCGACGCCAGGAGGCGCAGCTCGCCCTTCGGCCCGCGTTCGGGATAAAGCACCTGCATGGTCGCGAAGTCCGACCGCATGATGGCGGCGACGGCGTCGACGATTTTTCCGTAGAGCGCGTTTTCATCACCCGGCTCGATGAGTTGCGCGCTGATATCCCGCAGCAGCTTCGTGTCGGCCAGTTCCGCGGCAAGCTGCGCCTGCCGCGTTGCCTGCTCCTGCTTGAGCTCGGTGATGTCGCGGGTAAAGCAGCGCGTGTGAACGAATTCCCCGTCCTCGAACAGCACGCTCGAATTGATCAGGACATGGCGGATCGATCCGTCGCGGTGCCGCAGCCGGGCCGGACGGTCACGGAGGATTTCGCCGCGGCTCAGGCAGGCTAGGATATCGTCGATGACAGCCCCGTCGGCGTGAAACTCGGTGATGTTCCGCCCGATATACTGCTCTCGCGCGTAGCCGAGAAGATCGAGTTCGGCCTGGTTCGCCCAGAGGATGGTGCCGTCCCCGCCCACCCAATGAAGGCCGATCGTCGAGGTTTCGATGAAATCGCGCAGAACCGCCTCGCTGCGCCGCAAGGCCTGGAGTTCGCGGAGCAAGGCGTCGTTCGCCGCAGCATCCGGCGCTTTCGCGCGGCCGTTTGCCGTTATCTCTTCTGTGCGGACCGGGCGCGTGGGGGTCATGCTGTCACCATTCCTTTCCAGCCTCGGCCACACCGAGAGCCAGAGATTTTTTCCCAATGAGTATGTCGCGGACGATGATGCCGAGCTGTATGAATTGATCGAGACGCGATGGTTTCCGGAAATAAAACATCGCGGCGTGTTTTTGCGCCAAGTCGTGATCGCCGGGCGCGTCGGAGGAGGTCATCACGACCACCGGAATCTGTGCATAGAATTCCGTCGACCTCAGGCATTTGAGGATTTCCTCGCCGTTGTACTTGGGAAGGTGCATATCGAGCAACAGCAGATCCGGACCCGGCGCTTTTCGGTCCTTATCCGCCTTTTCAATGAAGTTTACGGCCTCTTCGCCGTCCTTGGCTACATAGAGAATATGATCGAAGCCCTGATTCCGAAGAGCGATGCGGACGATGCCGACATCCGCCGCCGAATCCTCAGCCAGCAGAATTTGGTATGGACGCGTTTCAGTCGCCATATCGATCCCTAACCCCCTTCCTTGCAGTCGGGCGCTACGGGTGATCTTCACTTTAGGTTTACCACTTTTTGAACCATTCTGTATTTACGCAAATGCCGAAAAATCTAGGGCAGTCGCAGGCCCAGTCAGGCATTTTTGCTCCAGCAACCTTATTGCTGTTACGGCAGGTCGTAGTCGCTCGTGCCCGAGCCAGATGAAGGCGTAGAATGATAAAGCAGTTCCAATCGGTGTGGTTTATCACGAGCGGGCTTTAAGCTGAAGTCCTAATCGCCGTAAACCTGGACCCCAGCGGTGAGCCGCCGCTGATCCGTTACGAATCGACGAGGCCCGGGCGGGACACGCCACCAAAGTAAATGAGCGTGATCGTAGCAAGACTGCCCCGGCAGCAGATCAGGCAAAAAATACCGCCCTTGACCGCGTCACCATGCAAGGCACGAAAAGAACTGCCGATCGAAGGCGAAATAAAGGTCGGCCTCGGCAATATCGTCGATGTGATTCTCGATGGCTGTCGCGCCTGTCTCCAGGACGGAGGCCTGCCTTTCGTCCTTCAAGAAAAACAAATGGCTGCGCAAGATCGCGCTCGACTGCCTCGATGTTCCGGCGGATTTTTGGAAGGAAATGGACACGCTTCCCGCCTCCCGCACGACCATGCATACGGATGCGCGAAGGGCGATTGCCCGCTTACTGCCTGTGCCGCACCCGCCTTACCAGGTCGTTCGCCGCATAGCCGGCGTCGGAAGCCTGGGACACTGCGCTATGTAGCCCTTTTTGACTGGCGCCGCGACCAGATTGCCCTGGAAGCCAGGGCCGCGACACCCTCCGCATGTCTGTGGGCGCGGCCCGCTGCATCGTCACGAATTTACTATCAGCTCGCAGTGGAGCAAGCGATTCGCTGCCCCGACCCGTTCGTACGCCTGAGTGGCAGGTGGCTGGCGCGCCAGCTGGTGCTTGATTCCTCTCCTATTGACATCGAGACCATGAGCGGTCAAAAGGATCAGGACAGGTTGCTTCACGCCATGGCATGGGAGGCGGTGAATGTCCATTTAGGCACGCCAAGAGCAGCTGTGCGACTCGCCTCTGATTTGACGAACCGGTCTGCCAAATGGCTGCGAACCGCCGTCAAGGACATGGCCGCGGCCACTCTCAGCGACTGGCAGCAATGGAAAAAATCGCGCCCGATCTAGTTTCAGATTGGAATGAAACATGCAAGTGTACGCGGCGGTCTATAAGCAAGGAGAAATTATGCTGACCAAACGTACACTGATTGAGCCGCCTAAAGGCGACAGGCGGTACATCCGAAGGGCCACTAACGGGCAATTCACAGATAAACAGGTTGATGTAGGCAAGTCTCTCGCCGCTGACCGCCGGTCTCATTCTAAGACCATTGCCCCCAAAGGACAGGGGGATCGCGGCGACCAGAAAAAGCTCGAAGACTTAAGGAGCGATTCCCGGGTCGCTACGTACCCTGAAGGCGGTAGTAACACTGCGGCCCGCCAGGAATCCACACACTAGACGAGTTCAGAGGTGGAACCCATGGAGGTAGCGGCAATCTCGGCGGAGCAACGGTTGCTCCAGTTGTGGGCACGGCCGCATACTGCCTATGGGTGGTTCGCGACCGTGGATCACAAGGATCTCGGCATTCGCTACCTATTCACGGCGTTTTGTTTCCTCCTGATTGGAGGAGTGGAAGCGCTACTGATGCGCATACAGCTGGCGCGACCCGAGCAGAATTTTCTCACCCCGGAGATGTACGACCAGATCTTCTCGATGCATGGCATCACCATGATTTTCTGGTACGCCGCGCCGATCCTCTCGGGGTTCTCGGTGTATCTGGTGCCGCTCATGATCGGCGCCCGCGATATGGCGTTCCCGCGTTTGAATGCCTTTACGTATTGGACGTACCTATTGTCCGGAATACTTCTCTATGTCGGACCGGCTCTCGGCCAAGCCCCGCACGCGGGCTGGTTTTCCTATGTGCCCTATACGGATGTCCGTTATTCCCCTGGCCTGGGCATGGACTTCTACGCGGTCTCGCTTGTCTTCTTGACGATTTCGACCACCGGCGGCGCCGCGAACTTCATCGTCACCATTCTCCGCCTTAGAGCACCGGGTATGACAATCAGTCGGATGCCTCTTTTTCTCTACAGCACGCTGACGATTTCCCTGGTCATTCTTTTCGCGCTGCCGGCCCTGACGGTTGCCTGTGTTGCGCTTGAGCTCGATCGAAGATGGGGCACCCATTTCTTCGATATAGCGGCTGGCGGAAATCCAACCCTTTGGCAGCAACTCTTCTGGTTCTTCGGGCACCCCTGGGTCTACATCATCTTCCTGCCGGCGACAGGAATGATTTCCCTCATTATTCCCGTCTTTTCGCGGCGGCCGATTGTGGGATATCCGTACGTGGCGGTTTCAACGATTCTTACCGGGCTGGTGGGATTCAGCGTATGGCTGCATCACATGTTCACCGTCGGCATGTCCGACTTGGCGATGAGTTTTTTCAGCGCCGGAAGCATGACCATCTCGTTGTTTACGACGGTAACGGTTTTTGCCTGGGTGGCGACGCTCTGGAAGGGCCACCCGGTGCCTACGGCCTCAATGTATTTCGCGCTCGGGTCGGTAGCCCTCCTCGTGATCGGCGGCTTGAGCGGCGTCTTCACGGGAATCATTCCGGTGGACTGGCAGGCGCACAACACCTATTACGTCGTTGCCCACATTCATTACGTACTCATCGGCTCCAACCTGTTTCCGGTGTTCGCGGGATTTTACTACTGGCTTCCAAAAATGAGCGGCCGCATGATGAATGAACGGCTTGGCAAATGGAGCTTCTGGGTGATGTTCATCGGATTCAATGTCGGCTTTTTCCCGATGCACATCGTGGGTCTGTTAGGAATGCCGAGGCGTATTTACACCTATGCGCCCGAACTCGGCCTCGAATCGCTGAACCAGACCATGACTTGGGGAGCCTTCGTGCTTGGCATCGGAGTCCTGATCAGCATTGTCAATCTCATTGTCAGTTTGCAACAGGGGCCGCGTGCGGGGAAGAATCCCTGGAATTCGGACGGTCTGGAATGGGGGGCCGATTCTCCGCCAAAACCTTACGGCACGGTCCATATTCCGACAGTGGCAACCCGCCATCCTCTCTGGGATGAGCACGACGAGGAAGAAGATCCCCTTAATGATCGCCTGCTCGATGAAGCCCGGCTGACGCTCACCACCACTTGGCTCGACGCACAACCGTTCTCCGTTGCCACAATGCCGGCTGACACGCTGCTTCCCTTACTCTCGTCAATCACCTTGTTCGCCTGTTGTCTCTTTATAGTCTTTCAAATGATGTGGGCAGCCTTGGCCGGCCTTGCGGCCACCTTGTTGATTTTCGGGCTTTGGATGTGGCCCCGTCCTATGAAAGGCGAATTGTGAGTTCGGCCGTCTACGTTCCGTCGCACCACGGCGAGGCCACAAGGCAATGGCCCGTTGATGACCGGCGCGGCATTTGTGCCATGTACACGGTGATCGCAACCGAGTTCTCTCTTTTCGTTTGCCTGTTCGCGAGCTATTACTATCTGGGCAGCAACAAGGATCGATGGCCAATCGATGAACCTCCGAAGATGCATCTGGCTTTGATGATGCTCGCTGTTCTCTTGACTAGTAGTGTCGTCCTCCATTGGGGAGAAGCACAGTTAAAGCGCGAGAAGCACCGAATGGCCCGCGTTGCCATCTCCGTCACGACCCTCATCGGCCTCGTCTTTATGGCGCTGCAGTCCTACGAGTACAGAGATCACTGGAAGACGCTGACGCCGTTCAGCGATTCATATGGATCGATCTTTTACACGATCACTAGTTTCCATGCGCTCCACGTTGTAGTTGGAATCCTGTTGTTGGGATATGTCGCAGTATTGCCGAAATATGGTCCGACGGTTGCACCTCCCTATCGTCCCTACCGGACCGTGGCGCTCTACTGGCACTTTGTGGACCTTGTCTGGATCTTTATCGTTGTTCTCCTGTACCTCGTGCCGAACATGCAGGTTTGAATATATGGCAATTGATCTCGCAATCCGTGAGACGGCTCCGGCGGCTGATCCGGATTGGTTCGGAGTCGCCGGGTCAGCCCTAGCATGGCTCGCGCTTGGCATAGGCGACATTCTTATAACCTGGCGGGCATGCCTGCACCCGGACCTGTTCGGAGGACCCGTCACATCGCCGACTGCGCGAATTTTGTACTTCATTGTCACCTTCGTTTTGATGGGCATCGCGGTGATCGCCGGTATCAGTTCCTACCGAAATTGGAAAACTTTCTCTGATCGGCGGGTGCTGCTGGGAGCCGAAGGAAGGGAGCGCACGGAGTTCATCGCCCTCGCGGGTTTGTTTATGAGCTTCACTCTGGGTTTCGGAATGCTGTGGTTCTGCCTGCCGCTCTTCGTGATCCAGATGTGCTTAAGAGCGCGATGAACAAACACTCCAGATGGCTTGCGGGTTTGTCACTGGGGGCCTGTTGCCTTCTTTCAAGCTGCCGCGGCGGGAAAGAGACCAACACCTATGCGGTTCGCATCGACGGCAATACCGCGCACGGTAAGGAACTGATTCAGGCTTATGGCTGCGGCTCCTGTCACACTATTCCGGGACTTCATGCGGCCCAAGGCCTGGTGGGTCCGCCCCTGATGTTTTTCAGCCGCCGGACAATGATCGCGGGGGAGTTGCCGAATTCCCCGGAGAACTTGATCCGTTGGATACGGGACCCTAAGGCGGTCGAGCCCGGCACCGCCATGCCGACGTTGGGGCTGACCGAATATGAAGCCCATGACATCGCCGCCTATTTGTATACGCTTCGCTGAAGGAATCATGAGACTCTATCGACCAAAGCTTATTCTCGTCCTGATGGCGCAAAGCACGGCGATGATGACCGTCATTGCACAGAGCAGCGCGCCGATCACCGTTGCGGGTTCGCGGCCAAACATCCAGCTTGTGGCGCCCCTGGCCAGCGGCCAATGGACCATGCCGGCCGGGGATTACGGGAACACCCGGTTCAGCCCGCTCGATAGCATTAACGCGCGCAATGTTCAGAGTCTTCACGTTGTGACCACGGCGTCGACGGGCATACCGCACGGCCACGAAGGCCAGCCGCTGGTTGTCAACAACACTCTGTATATTGTTACGCCCTTCCCCAACAACCTCATTGCACTCGATCTTACGAAACCCGGGTTCCCCCAGAAGTGGATTTTCCGGCCGAATCCGGATAACCGCGCGGTGGGAATCGCCTGCTGCGATGTAGTAAATCGCGGCGCGAGCTTTGCGGACGGTAAGATCATTTACAACACTCTCGACGCTCATACGGTCGCGGTCGACGCGAACACGGGCAAAGAAGTATGGAGGACGGCGGTCGGAGACATCAAGATCGGTGAGACGACGACGATGGCGCCCGTGGTCGTCCGGAACATGGTCTACGCGGGTATCAGCGGCGGGGAACTGGGCGTCCGCGGCCGTCTGATCGCGATGGATGTGAAGTCCGGCAAAATCTTGTGGCGAGCGTGGAACAGCGGTTCCGACGCGGACGCCCTCATCGGTCCGAATTTCAAGCCCTTCTACGCGAAGGATCAAGGCAAGGATCTTGGCCTGAGTAGCTGGACGCCAGGCCAGTGGAAGCTCGGTGGCGGACCGGTGTGGGGGTGGATTTCATACGACCCGGAGCTGAACCTGATTTTTTACGGTACGGGGAATCCCGGCGTCTGGAATCCGGATATGCGCCCCGGCGACAACAAGTGGTCCATTACCATTTGGGCGCGCGACCCGGAAAGCGGCCAGGCGAAATGGGCGTACCAAGTGGTCGCGCACGACGCCTGGGACTATGACGAGATCATGGAGAACATCCTGATCGATATGCCCTGGCAAGGCCGGCAGCGCAAGCTGCTACTGCATCCCGGGCGCACAGGATTCATGTTCGTTCTTGACCGGGAAACCGGTGAGGTTCTATCTGCGGAGAAATATGAGCCCGTTAATTGGGCCAATAGCTATAATTTGAAGAGCGGCCTGCCGGACGAGAATCCGGAGAAGCGCACTCACGCCGGGCAGTACGCAACGCATATCTGTCCGTCCTCCACGGGGGCGAAAGATTTTACGCCTTCCGCCTTCTCGCCGCGTACCGGATTGCTTTACATTCCCGCCCACAACACATGCATGGATTACGAAGGAACGGCGGTGAATTATATCGCCGGCACCCCGTACCTCGGAGCCAGCGTTCGCATGTATCCCGGCCCCGGTGGATATCAAGGCGAGCTGGTTGGATGGGACGTCGCGCAGGCGAAAAAGGTCTGGAGTGTCAAGGATACGGATTTGCCTGTGTACAGTGGCGTGCTCGCTACCGGCGGCGATCTCGTCTTCTACGGAACCATGGAGGGCTGGTTTCGCGCGCTCGACGCCCACACGGGCAAAGTTCTGTGGGAGTTCAAGACCGCGTCCGGCATCATCGGCGATCCGATCACTTTCACCGGCCCCGACGGAAAGCAATATGTCGCAATTTACTCCGGCATCGGCGGCTGGATGGGCGCGACTGCGCTGCCGGACGTGTCAACTGATGATCCTTACGCAACCCTGGGCGCGACCGGCGCCATGAAAAAGATCAAGAGCCTTACTCAGCCTGGAGACCTTCTTTATGTTTTCGGTTACTAGAATTCTCCTAGTATATCTGTCCGTTGCGATCAAACTCTGCGCCGGACCACCGGCGCTACGCATTTGCGCCGATCCCAACGCTCTTCCCTATTCAAACAAGCAAGGACAGGGGTTTGAAAACGAATTGGTGCGGATGATCGCGAACGACTTGCACACAAGGGTTTCCTACACCTGGCTTGCGCAACGGGAGGCCTTCTATGATAAGACTCTCAATGCCGGTCTCTGCGATGTCGTCATGGGCGTCCCCGCGGGTATGGCAGGGATCGGCACGACCCGGCCCTATTATCGTTCCGGCTATGTTTTCGTTTCGCGACGTGACCGCAATTTGGACATCCACTCCCTGGACGACCCCCGCCTGCGCGCCCTGCGGATCGGCGTAAACACGCTCGGGGACAATGACGGCGAAGTCCCGCCGGTCCATGCCCTTGTCACGCGCGGAATCGTTCGAAACCTAGTCAGCTACAACATCTTCGGCGGATTGGAGGAAGCCAATCCCGCCTCAAGGCTGGTGACGGCAGTGGCGCGCGGCGACGTGGATGTGGCCGTCGCTTGGGGACCGATTGCCGGATATTTTGCGCGTGATTCCACCGGAGCGCTACTGGTCGTTCCCGTCGACGCCGATTCGCTGAATCCAACTCTTCCATTTGCGTTCGATATCGCCGTCGGCGTCCGCACGGGCGACCGGGCTCTGAATCAGCTTCTCGACGCCGAGCTCGCTAGACGCAGGCCGGAAATCGAGCGGCTGTTGCAACGCTATGGCATTCCGCAAAGCGGGGCGCGCGCTGTCGCGGCAGAGAGGCAGCCCTAGCATGCGTCCAACGCTGATCCTTGCGATCTTTGGTGTTCTCGGTTCCGCAAGCTGCAACCGGAGCAGTTCGTCAGCCGCGCAAGCGTCCGCTACGCCCATCCAGGCCAATGTGGGGCCCATCCCGGGCGCCGTTGAAGCTACCAGTACCCGACTTAATCCCTACACGACTGACGCGGTGGCCCTCCAGGACGGGCGGCGGCTCTTCGACTGGTACAACTGCTCGGGCTGTCACGGCGGGCATGCCGGGGGCGGCATGGGGCCCAGCCTGCGCGACGAAACCTGGATATACGGGAATCAGGACTCTCAGATCTTCGATTCCATCGCGCAGGGCCGTTCCAATGGCATGCCGGCGTGGGGCACGAAACTTCCAGAAGATCAAATCTGGCAACTGGTGGCTTATATCAAATCCATGCGAACGCCGCAGGAGCCGGACCCGCCAGTAGAGCCAGCGGACGAGATGGTGGGTGGTCCTGGTCCTGATTCGCCAGTGGCGCCAAGTCCCCAGAAGCCCTGATATGTATCGGCTGTCTATAGTCGCGTGCCTGTCAATGCTTCTCACCGGGTGCTCCGCGGTGCAATCGACCTTCGAGTCTCACGGACCGGCCGCTGAAAGCATCGCGCGCCTGTCATGGCTGATGACGAACGCCTTTGTGGTCGTCACGCTGGTGATGTGGGCTCTCATCGCATGGGGGTTTGCGAAACGGCGGGGAACCCTTGCCGAACACGCTCCGATCGACTCAGGCGGTGGCCAGGCCTGGATAGCCATTGGGGGCCTCGCGGTGCCGCTCCTGGTTCTGACGGTTATCTTTATTTTGGGGCTCAGGCTGCTTGCGGCATTTCCTATCCACGGGATGAATGGGCCGATGGGCGTCGCAATGCACGCGAACATGCCCGGGATGCAGCCGGACATCCTGGTGACGGGCCACCAGTGGTGGTGGGAAGTGCAGTATCTCGACGGCGGCGCGGACCAGCAGTTCACGACCGCCAATGAAATTCATATTCCTGCCGACCGATCCGTCAACATCGAGTTGCGCTCGGCTGACGTGATGCACTCCTTCTGGGTTCCCAGCCTGCATGGCAAGGTGGATCTGATTCCTGGCCTGCCGAATTATATTCGACTCGAAGCCAGCAGCCCCGGGCAGTATGAAGGACAATGCGCGGAATATTGCGGGGCGCAGCACGCACACATGCGCTTGCTGGTAGTCGCGCAGGCGCCGGATGAGTATAGCGCATGGCTGGACCGGCAAAGGCTGCCCGCCGCCGAACCTCAAACGCAAGAAGCCATCGCGGGCAAGAAGTTATTCGAGGCCGGTCCCTGTTCGCTGTGCCATCAGATCCGGGGAACTCTGGCGGGAGGGCGCGTGGCGCCTGACTTGACTCACATTGGGGGGCGAAAAAAGCTTGCGGCGAATTCCTTTCCCAATAATGACGCTTACCTGGAAGCCTGGATAACACATGCGCAGTCGCTCAAGCCTGCAGCGTTGATGCCCGATCTCACGCAATTCACGGGGGAGCAGCTTCGCGACCTGGTCGCTTATCTGCGGCAACTGCAATGATACCCAGGAGTTTCATTCGAGGAGATTTTTCATGTTGGCTATAACTCGCTTCTCTTCGCGCTCGCACCTGACGATTCTCGTGATGCTAGCCGTGTATCCTTGTGCATGCCTCGCGCAATCTAAACCCGATTGCACCGGACTTCCGGATGCTGGGCGCCTGCGGAACACGCTTCAATCCGTGGTTCGGCAGGGAGCCGCCAAGAATGGCGGAATGGGGAACCAGGAGTGGGCTGCAGTTGTGAATCGCGATGGCGTCGTCTGCGCCATCGTTTTCAGCGGGACTACGCGCAGCGATCAGTGGCCAGGCAGTCGTGTCATCGCTGCCTCGAAGGCCAGCACCGCAAACGGCCTGAGCAGTAACGACTTCGCGCTTTCGACGGCAAATGTTTTCGCCGGGGCACAACCGGGGCAAAGCCTCTACAGTCTGGCCACGAGCGCCGCTCCCAATGCCGAGGCCGTGTTCGGCGACCCCACCACCTTCGGCACGCCGAACGATCCAATGGTCGACAAGGCGATCGGCGGAGTCATTGTCTTCGGAGGCGGTCTTCCCCTATACAGCAGCAGGGGGAAAATCGTGGGAGGACTGGGCCTGAGCGGGGACACGTCTTGCACCGATCACATCATTGCCTGGAAGATTCGCCACGAGTTGCAGCTCGACGCGGTTACCATGGGCCCCAGCCCTGAGCACAACGACAACATGATCCTGGATTGGCAAAACAACACCAGTCCGAGCGGATTCGGGCATCCCAACTGCAAGGGCGGCACGGCGCCGGATCTTATTATCCGGGACTTGTCCAAACAATTTCCGACCGGCCCACATAGAAAGTGATTCCAATGAGCGACTCTCTACAAAGCTACCTGCATGACCATCTTGCCGGCTCGCACTTCGCGACAAATCTGCTCGGCGCCTTACAAGAGCAATATAAAAAGGAACCATTGGGTGAATTTGCCGGCACGATGCTTGTCGAAGTGGCTCAGGACCAAAAGATCCTGGAGCAAATCATCCAGCAGGTCGGAACCGCGCATCTCGATCTGACCGAGTCTGTCGGCTGGCTCGCCGAAAGAGCCAGCCAATTCAAACTGCACAGAGATAAGGCGGGAGCCGGCCTAGGAACATTCGAAGCCGTCGAGGTCCTCGCGCTGGGTATCCGGGGAAAGTTGGCACTATGGCAGGGCCTCCCGGCAATTCGCGAGCTCGATACGAGAATACCTGCCTTTGACTTCGGACAGTTGGCCTCGCGAGCAGAGGACCAATTCGCTCGTGTGGATGCGCAACGCCTGAATTTAATTGGTTCCGTGTTTCAACGCGGGGAACGAACACCCCATGATCCCTAATCAGCATCTGCTCGATGTCGTACACCCGCCGACTTACGCTTGCCAACTAAGCGATGGTCCTTCTGCGTCCCTGAACTGACTGCCTTCGGCTAGTGCGCCGAACACGGTGAAGCGTGTTTCGTGAGGGTCGGTAGTTTCGGCCCCTGCGCAACAAAAGCCTCTGCTTGTTCAGATGGGCGTTGTCCTCGACGAGGCGTCCAATCGACGGTTAGATCCCGAAGGGGACGCGCGGCGGATGTGACATCATAGCGCAACGGCGGCCGATAAGGAAACAAAAATGCTCGCTCTTGCATCTCTTCATAGACATCCAGAGTATCTTTGTCGGGGCCGAAGCAGAGAGCGAAAGGGTCGGCAAAATAGCACAACGTTCCATCTAAGTGGACCTACTCGACAAGATCATTCCGCGCGAAAGTGTTGCGCATGCAAAAGCTGGGCGCGATGGATTACGCAATTCCGGTCGACAGCACAGAGGTTCCGCGCCACCGAGCACCTCATGCGCGTTGGAATGGAATTGTGTGCATCGTAACATCGTGTCGGTCCAGATACCTTTCCAGCTGGCACCTCTGAATCGCTCACGAAATCTTTTTGCTTTGTTACCTGTGTAGGGAGCAACATTGCGCGGTACAGGATACGGGCAGTGTACTGCGCGAAATATCAGTGGCCTTGCGGAAATAGACCTGCCAACTCTCATAGCAAGTTCCAAACACAGTTTTTGCCTGTGTTACCGGGTAATTCTCAATACATCTCCTTTCCGTTAAGAGATGACCCCCAGGCGGCGTTTGAGATAAGGAGCGGTTCGGCTTGTCGCGGAAGTCGCAACCTCTGCAGGTGAGCCACAGGAAACAATCGCACCCCCTGCTTCTCCCGCTCCGGGCCCCATATCGATAACGTAATCGCTCGCCGCAACCACGTCAAGATCGTGCTCCACGACAATGACGGTATTGCCCAGCTCAACCAGCCCGTCCAGTTGAGCCACCAGTCTTCGAACATCGGACGGGTGCAATCCGGTCGTGGGTTCATCGAGTACATACAACGTGTTTCCGCGCTGGTTGCGCTGCAATTCCGTCGCGAGCTTGATGCGCTGTGCTTCGCCTCCCGATAGTTCAGTGGCAGGTTGTCCCAGCCGTAGGTATCCCAAGCCAACCTCCTGAAGAACGGTAAGGGGGTGGCTCACTTGCGGCTGTTCCGCGAAGAACTCAACCGCGCCGTCCACCGTCATCGCCAGAACTTCCGCGATATTTTTGCCCCGATACTGTATTTCCAGGGTCTTCGCGTTATAGCGCGCTCCATGGCATGCCGAGCATGGGGCGTATACACTGGGCATGAACAACAGTTCTACACAAACAAAACCCTCGCCCTCGCAGATTTCACACCGGCCCTGCACGACGTTGAAAGAGAACCGGCCAGCCGTATAGCGACGGGCTCTCGCGGCTTTGGTCTCGGCAAAGATCCGGCGGACGTATTCGAAAAGACCGGTGTATGTGGCAAGGTTCGATCGCGGTGTACGGCCAATAGGTTTCTGGTCAACCTGAACCAGCCGTTTGACGGCACTCAAGCCTTCCATGATTCGGCCTTCGGAGGGGGCGGGAGCATCTCCAATAAGAGGATCTACATCTTCTTCAGCCGCCGGGCGAGAATGCCCGAGATGTTCGCCGATCAGTTCCACCAGAGCCTGGCTTACCAGGCTCGACTTTCCAGAACCGGAGACGCCAGTCACCGCGATCAGCGTTCCCAGCGGGAATGCCACCGATAGATTCTTGAGATTGTTGCGCGTCACGCTTTCCATTCGAAGCCATCCGCGCCTAGCTCGCGGAGAGCGATGGCGGGGGTTTTCCTCTCCGAAAAGGTAGGGACGCGTTCTCGATCCTCGAACCGATTCCAGTCCTTTCGGCGGGCCGCTGTAGAGTATTTGCCCGCCGTGCTCTCCGGCCGCGGGTCCGACATCGACAATCCAATCCGCGTGACGGATCACATCTAGTTCATGTTCGACCACAAACAGCGAGTTGCCGGATGCCTTGAGCCGATCTAGAGCCGCCAGCAACGCTTCCGTATCCGCTGGATGCAATCCGGCGGACGGCTCATCGAGGACATAGACGACGCCGAATAGATTCGACCGGATTTGCGTCGCCAAGCGCAACCGCTGCAACTCTCCCGGTGAAAGCGTGGGTGTGCTTCGTTCGAGCGATAGATAGCCCAGTCCCAGATCGAGCATCACCGCAATTCGTTCGAGAAGATCGTCGGTTATCCGTTGCGCGACTATCGCGCGCTCGGGATGATCTGTGTTTTTCTTGCTTGAGGTTTCTAAAGCTGCAGAGCGCAATAGGTTATTTAAACGGTCCAAAGGAAGGGCTGAGATCTGCGCAATATCCAGGCCGGCAAATTTGACAGACAACGATTCTGGGCGTAGCCGCTTTCCATGGCAGACCGAACATTCGGCGCTAACCAGGAATTGTAGAACCCGCTTGCGAGTCAATGCGCTCTCTGTCTGCGCAAGCGTATGAAGCAGATAGCGGCGAACTCCGGTGAAGGTCCCCTGATAGCTTGGCTCCTCTTTTCGCTTGAGGGCTCGGCGTGTTTCATCGGGAGTAAATCCGGCATAAACCGGAACGGTCGGCTGTTCATCGGTGAACAGTATCCACTCACGATCCTTTCTCGGAAGTTCACGCCAGGGTCGATCCACCTCGTAACCGAGTGTCACCAAAATATCGCGCTGGTTTTGACCGCCCCAAGCAGGCGGCCAGGCCGCTATCGCGCGTTCCCGAATCGTCAAAGAATCGTCGGGAACCATCGTCTGCTCCGTCGCATCATAAATGCGCCCAATCCCGTGACAGTGCGGACAAGCGCCCTCCGGGCTGTTGGTCGAGAATGCCTCACCGTGGAGCTCCACTTGGCCCGGAGGATAGGAACCGGCACGTGAATACAACATGCGAAGGAGATTGGACAGCGTCGTCACACTTCCGACAGACGAGCGGGTGGTCGACGATCCACGCTGCTGCTGAAGAGCTACCGCTGGTGGCAGCCCCTCGATGCTGTCCACTTCCGGAATGCCCATTTGGTCGAAGAGGCGTCTGGCGTATGGCGCGACAGATTCCAGATAGCGACGTTGAGCCTCAGCATAAAGCGTCCCGAAAGCCAGTGAGGACTTGCCGGACCCGGAGACACCGGTGAAAACGACCAGCGCGTCGCGTGGTAGCTCCACATCAATGTTCTTGAGATTGTGCTGGCGCGCCCCCTTAACAGAAACGAAGCCCGTGAATTTTCCGTGGGTAGTCATTGTTTTTCCATCAGCGCCGAAACAGCGGTTCAAGAGAAGACCAGGGCAAGCAATTCAGAACGGAAGCCGATCCGAGGCCGGCGCGCCGGGGCTTGATCGATCCCGTATCGCACCGTCCCAAATTCATGCGTGCTATGCGCGTCAGTGGAAATGGCTATCTTCACACCGGCTTCGTTGGCCAGACGAGTAGTCTCAGCCGATAGGTCCAGCCGGTCCGGGCTCGCGTTGATCTCAAAGAAACACCCGTTCTGCCTCGCATGATTAATGATTCGATTCATGTCCAGTTCGTAACCCGTCGCTTGAGAAGCAATCTGCCGGTCGCGTGTCCCGGAATGTTGAAGTACCGATTGTCCATGGCACGAAGAATCCGCTCCGTCTGTTCCTGCTTCCCAAAGCCGAAACGCGAATGCACGGAACAAACCGTGTAATCGAGTTCCTTCAGATCTTCATTTGGATAATCGAGTGTCCCGTCTGCCAGGATATCCACCTCAGCCGATTTGAGGACACGGGTACCGATCAACCGGGAGTTCAGCTTATCGATGAAGCGAATTTGCTCCCTCATGTCCTCCATCGGAACGCCTCGAGCAATCTTCAGGCTCTGAGAATGATCCGTGATGCCGATAAACTCGTATCCGAAATCGCGCGCTGGCATCGCCATCTCTTCAATGGAGTGTGAGCCGTCAGTGGAGGTAGAGTGGGCATAAAGCTCGCCGCGAGTGTTCTTCCCCGTGACCAGCGAGGGCAGAGTTCCACGTTGGGCACGTTCGATTTCGTCGTGGCCTTCCCGGCAGTTCAGTTCGATAAATGCCAAGCCGAACTGGCGATAGAAGGCCATTTCAGTCGTGAAGGCAGTTTTCCCGTAAAGCGAAGTCATTCTTCCGGTAACGGCTTCGAGTTTTTTCAGGTGGGTTTCCGACGCTGTCTCCGCAATTAGAGAAAGACCCAAGTCACGCGAAGAACTGAGATGTAGCTTCAAGGTGACGCCTGCAGCAAGGGCGTAGACGGCCCCGTCTTCCGATGCTGCAAGCAGCTCGGTTCGGCAGCCATAACGCTGCGGTTTTCTGACCGTGGACGGAAAATCATCGGGTTCGATCACAAAAGAAATCTCCTCGATGACTTCGGATCGCCGACGGCAGGCACCCACCATTTGAACCGCCTTTGCGACGCACTTCGCGAGAAGAAACTCCTCGATCGCATTGGGCAAGTCGTCGGCCCGATAAAGCAGCATCGCGTGCGCTTCCGATAGTCCCTGGCGGACGTGCTGAGCCACCGAAGCCCGAGCGTCAATTCAATTTCGCCGCTTTCCAGTTTTTCGCGGAGCGCCTCTATTGAAGAAATGTTCAGATTCTTGTAAATGCGAAGGATGCGTTTGGGATCGAGGCGGGGATAATCGGCCAGAGTCGCGACCTCAGGCGTGGCCTGCGTGCGCAACGTGTCCAGTTTTCTCAGCTTTCCGGTCAACACAATTTCCCGGATCGCGCTCGCAATAGCTTCGCCGATCCCTGGCGAACCTGCTGGAGAGAGTCCTCCATGTTCGCGTAAAGGCTGTTGCAATCGAGGGGCCGATTAGCGTGGAGCTCGTTGTGCTCGCCGTGGAAGATGGTTTTCGACCCCACCGCAGGGCTAACAACGTTACGGCCGTTGGAAGGTCCACCCTAGGAGTGCCAAGGTTGGTTTGCGGCCGACGCTCTAAATGCCCCCGTCGCACCTTTTGGCCGCTAGCAATGGGCTGAGTTTCCGAAACCGCAGAGCATCTGCTTCCGATGAAAAATTATTGAACAGACAGCCGGTCTGGGGTCCCGTTGCAACATTTGACCGAGGAGTTCAGATCGGCATCGGTGTAGCGGTAAGAGTATGATTTGCGCTCTGGTTGAGCCAATACCTGATATCGCCGGAACAGATTTCGTTTCGAACGGATCAACACAATGAAGCAAATTCTGCTCGGCGCACAAATTCGCCACGATATCTTCCGGCCACCCTTCGCCGCGTGGGGGAAAAAGGACTTCGGGCATTGCAAGAGGATGACGCGTGAATCGATAGCCAGAGCGACCTCAAGAGTGCGTAGCCAGCCTGCCAAACCTGCTCGGTTGGCCGGAAGGAACCCCCTGCTTGACGGTCATTCGCCGGGAGGTGTGACCGCAACCGCCGTTAAGTTGGACTGGCGGGGCTGCGTGTGATTAATTTGCTAGGCCTTTGTGCAGAACTGGAAATCAGGAGGCGTCGCGGACCGCCATTTGCGCCCTACCTGCAGTCGCGGCGGATCTTAGAGATCGACTGAATCTCTCTACGCAGTCCCAAATGCGAGTAGGTGGGCTACCATAAGGAGAGCCAGTCCTCGCCAATTATTTCGACGTAGAGAACTTCTCCCGCGATGCGGCTGTTCATCATTCACGGCGATTGACAAGATGCCGTCGTTAAGGGCTCCGGCAAATACCTCCCCAAAACCGAGACAGAAGTAGTGGTGAAGCTGAAACCATCACCGCGCCTGCGTTTCGAGGGGCGAATCCCACGAATCCGGCTCTGGAGATCTTCATTCGCGATGTCTGCTTTCGCCCTGCTCGGCCGTCGCCCTCGCCGCTTGCGTGCAGCTGGCAGGGAAGGAATCCGTCGTGGAGCAACGAGAGCTTTATCTCGAAGTACGGCACGGAGCCCGAGATGCCGTTCTTGCCATTGATTCGCTCCAATCGAAGCAAGCAATGCCAGCGTCCCAGGGTTTTGTTCGGCTTAGAGGGCTTAGAGAGAAATCAATTGGCACTTGTGTGCGGTCGTGCCTCGCTTCTGACAGGTTGTCCGGGCCATTCTGGCGTGTGGATAGTCGCAGTTGGGCGCAAATCGGCAGGGCATAGTAAAACCTGCCTTGTTTTCTGCTGTATCCAATGATTAATTTGGTAGATGTGCATCAGTGCTAGAATCTGGGATTCTACCCACCCTCTTTGTTTTCTGTCAATTACATCATTTGCGGTCTTTCCTGCTGTCCGTTAAAATGCGGTTCGCAGGAGAGAACTTGTGTCGCGGGTCAACATCGTCAAACGCATCAAGATTGATGGGCGCTGGAAGATGTTTTCCATACCTCGCAATGCCAAAGGCAACTACGACTGGAATGCGATCGCCGACGGCCGCTACTATGTCGAGTGGTACGTAGGCGGAACGCGTCGTCGTGAAGGCGCCGGCGTTACCGCCGCCCAGGCACTCGAGGCGCAGCGCCGCAAGCGCCATGAACTGGAAGGTCGGAAGTTGGGAGTTCCCGGATTTGCAACGGCCGGCGAAACCTTCAAGAAGCCTGCGTTGCAGGTGGCCGTCAAGAAGTACCTTGAGCAGATCGAAGCACTAAAAAAACCCAATACTCACCGGAAGTATGAGGCCGTACTCGAACGCTTCCTTGATTTCTTCCACGACCGCGCTTCGATCGACGCGATTTCCGCGGACGATCTGACGCGCTTCGTTGTGACCCTCAAGAGAGATCACGGCCTGGGGTCCAACACGATCCTGCACAACACGGTCATCATCGCTCAATTTCTCAAGCGCCAGGGGAGGAGCGGGATTACGCGCGAGCTAGAGCTACCCGAGCGCATCACGCCGCTCGTGAAGGTCTACCGCCACGATGAGCTTGCTCGATTCTTTACTGCTTGCTTCGATCTGGAACGCGCCTTGTTCGCGACGTTTCTGCTGACCGGTTTCCGCGAGCAGGAGGTGATGTTCCTGTATTGGAGCGACGTGAATTTCGAGTTGCGGACTGTACGTGCGACCGCGAAACCGGAACTGGGGTTCTACCCGAAGCGATGGGAAGACCGCGAAGTTCCAGCCCCGGCGGAACTCATGGACGAACTTCGGAAGCATACGCATCGCCCGAACTGCCAACTTGTGTTTCCATCCCCTACCGGAAACCGCGAACAGCACATGCTCGACCACTGCAAATCCATCGCCACGCGTGCCAAACTCGACCCGACGAAATTCGATCTGAAGACGTTTCGTTCCACCTATGCCACAGGAATGCTGCGAAGGGGGTTCGACGTACGGACCGTGCAGCACTGGATGGGCCACAAGTCCTTGGAAACCACGATGCGCTACCTGGCGCCGGCCACTGATGTTCATGACGAAGTAGATTTAGTGACAATTCCGTCCGTCGGCAAGGCCGACGCGGCGCCCCGAAAGGCCGCGGCACGCGAGTCCCGTTCCTCCCGGAAGGCACGGTTGGTACAGTCGCGGGCCGTTGGGGAGTAACAGGTTCCGCGTTAGCAACGCAGGCAGGTCTGTAAACCGCGCAGAAAGCCGCCTTTTCAGGTAGGCATGGCCGAAACCGCCGAGGATTGAGATAATGGATTGAAGGACGTCACCATGCAGATCACGTTGGAACTGCCGGAAGACATCGCAAAGGGACTCGGAACCAGGTGGAAGGACCTGCCTCGTGCGGCATTGGAAAGTCTGGCACTCGAAGCATACCGGTCCCAGGCGCTTACGGCGGCTCAGCTTCGCAGGCTGCTCGGTTTCGAAACGCGAATGCAGGTGGACGCCTTTTTGAAGGAACACGAAGTTTACGACTTGACGGTGGCGGATTTCGAGCAAGACCGGGAGACACTCCGCCAGCTCCGAGCGAGAGAAGCTCAGCTTTGAGCCGGCTCTCGACATGGTTGTCGTCGCAGACACTTCGCCAATTAACTACCTCGTTCTAATTGAGCAGATTGATCTGCTAACGCGGCTGTACACGCGAATTCTGATTCCCCCTGCCGTTCTGGCAGAGCTCAAGCATCCGCTCGCACCGAAACCGGTAAGCGACTGGGCCTGCGATCCGCCTAAATGGCTGGAAGTTCTTAGCCCGAAAGACAGCCTGACCCTCGCGCAGCTTGATCTGGGAGAAACCGAGGCGATCGCGCTGGCAACTGAAATGCATGCCGAGGTACTACTTATTGATGAGCAGGCCGGACGGCAGGAGGCAGTTCGCAGAGGGCTGAGGGTTGCCGGAACGCTCTCCGTGCTCGACGAAGCCGATCAGGCCGGGCTCGTCAGTTTCGACCAGGCAGTTACTCAACTACGGAAAACCAGTTTCCGTGTGTCCCAGGCCGTCATCTCCGAGATCATGCAAAAGCGATCTCGCTGACCCAGCTATCTTCCCGCAATCCACGAATCCATACCGCCGGCCAGGTCGGACTCTTCGATCATTTGACAGGCATTCCGTTTCACTCTATTAATTCTATGTAGACCGACTGCCGCGCAACTCGTTTGCGTTCGGCAAGGGATCGGAGTTTTGCTATGTCCACCTCCCCCACCGTGCATCTAGCGGATGCAGAGAACCGCGACATTTTTGATTTACTTGAATCTTGCGAAAAGCTGTTGACGGCGCGCGAAGTCGCCCGCATCCTCTCGATCAGCGAAAAAACCGTCTACAGCTACGTGTCCCGCAATCTGATACCGCATTACAAGATCGAGGCAAACGTTCGGTTCCGGGCTCGGGACCTTGCCAACTGGTTAAGGCGACATGCCTCGCTCGTCCACAACCAGCCGGGCGTCGCGCCAAAAACAGCCGCGCTGCGCACGTAGTGAAGTTCGCACGGATCACAATGGCGCCGGGTCTCTGGTCTGATCGCATTTCGTCGCTCGCTGAAACGCTCAGGTCTCGACAAATGAAGTCGGGCGGGTGGGCGTATTTCGACTCCGTGCAGGAGAGCCTCGAAGCCACGTGCTTAGCTGAGCTCGCGCTCGCACCTGAAAGGCACGCAAACAGTAGTGAGGCTATCTTGTTTCTGCTGAAATCGCAGCTTAGCGATGGCGGCTGGCCGGTGTTTCTCGGGGATTCCGAGGGGAGCTGGACGACAGCGCTCGCGCTATGCACACTGAACTCAACGGGCGATTTCACTGCTGCTCGCGAAAAAGCCTTTCGATGGCTGTATGCCGAACGAGGCCGAGAGGGACATTGGTTCTGGCGGTGGAAATTCAAAACCTCTGATCGCAACGTTCGCTTCGATCCCGACAAGTATGGCTGGCCTTGGGTTACGGGCTCCGCAAGCTGGGTCATCCCCACAGCGTTCAGCATCATCGCCATTGAGCAATTCACTGTCTGCAATCGCTCAGAGGAATCGGAGAAGCGCATCCATTTGGGCGTGGAGATGCTTCTTGACCGCGAATGTGTTGACGGGGGGTGGAACTCGGGAAACAGCCTTGTTTACGGAGTGCCGCTGCGCCCGCATGTTGAGGCGACAGCGATCGCGCTGCTGGCTCTCCAGGACGAACAGCGAATCGAAATGGTTCAAAAGAGCTTGTCATGGCTGCGACAGAACGCAGCCAGCGTGGATTCTGTTTCCAGTCTTGCCTGGTGCATTCTCACCTTGTTCGTGTACCAAGAGTCCGTCGAGCCTCTCAAGAACAGACTGGCGACGATCATGGGAGACGGTCGCGAGGTCCGGAACAATGCAACTCTCGCCACCGCGCTTCTCGCGCTGAAGTGTGGCGAGATGATTCATCCGTTCGTGGTGCTGCGATGAAGCTCGATCGGCGACGATTCCTTGGTTCTTCAGTGAGTGTGGCCGCGACAGTGGGGATGACAGCCGAATGGGCCTGGCCGAAGCACTCCGTCTCGTATCGGAGACCTCGTTCGGCTGTAGCGGTGCTGAATGCGAATGAGTACTCAGAGAAGATCGAGGCGCTCCTTCTGGACGGATTGCGGTTGTTCCGCCTCAAAGTGCTGGGCCGGTGGGTTCTTCTCAAACCAAATCTGGTGGAAGATTTGCCGGGACCCGTAAACACAAGCGCCACTCTTGTCGGAGCGGCGGCACGATCTTTCCTTCGTCTTGGCGCCGCCCGTGTTGTAATCGGCGAAGGCCCGGGACATCAACGCGACACTGAACTCGTAGTGCAGGCCGCGGGACTGAAGCCGCATCTTGGCGAACGGCAGATCGAGTTCGTGGATCTGAACCGCGACGAGCTCAGGAAAGTGAAGCTGAAAGCCAATTACAGCGGCCTCGGAGAGCTGTGGCTACCGCGCTCGGTTCTCGATGCCGACTTCATTGTCTCAATGCCTAAGGTGAAGACGCACCATTGGGCAGGGGTCACCCTCAGCCTGAAGAATATGTTCGGCATTGTGCCGGGAATGAAGTATGGCTGGCCGAAGAACTTACTGCACTGGAGTGGAATTCACGAAAGCATCCTCGACATCTGCGCGACGGTTCCGATTCACTTCGTGATCGCAGATGGTATTACTGCAATGGAAGGCAATGGACCTCTTCAAGGAAGCGCTTGCCAACTGGGAAAGATCGTGCTTGCCGATGATCCTGTCGCGGCGGACGCGACCTGCGCACGGCTGATGGGGTTTAATCCGCTAAGAG
>CAVVFX010000002.1:0-1403005 GCA_963747535.1 Terriglobia bacterium | reverse complement strand
CCTGGGTGGGATGGCCGCGGTCGATCTCGCCGCCGGCTTTGGGGGTGTGAAAGTAGTGCGCCCCGCGGTCGGTGTAGAGGCTCATCGGCAGGCCGTGCGTGCCGAACACCCTCCTTCGGCGCCCGGAAGGTCGAGGCCGTGCCCTCCTCCTCGACCAGGAACGCCGAGTAGATCGCGCCTGTCGCGTCGTCCATCGTCACGATCAGGTCGAGCGCCTCCTGGCCTTCGAGCCAGGCGTGGCGCGAGCCGTCCTGGCTTGCAGCGTCATTCCCGGGCAGACGGCCGCCGCTCTTGAAGCGCCGCGTATTCACTAGCGCGACTCGACTCAGTAACGGGAAGCCAGCATCCTTGGCTGTCCTCCCATAGCCAAGGAATGCCATCATGCCCGACGAACCCGCAGTGTCGCCGCCAGTCCCCCAAATTCCCTTGTCCACAATTGGCAGCGCCGTTGCCCCTTTTATTTATTTCGAAGGAGCCCCCTGCCCAATTCGATTGCGGTAAATGAGCGGACATCGCCCTCATCGCTCGTTGAGGCACTGTCCGTCAACGGGACAATCGTTACTGATCGCCAAACCGTCGCCCATCTTCCTGATGAGCGCGCAGGGAATGGCGAGACTGAAAAGCGCGATAGCAGGGATTCGAACCGTTGGCCAATCCAGCCCCAGAGGGACGGGCTAATTAAAGCATTTTTCTGCCTTATTCCTGGCCCACTACCCGCGGGCGAGGCGCCTTGCCGGCGCCGGCGCGCCATGCTAATCGGCCGCCGACCCTTGCGGCGAGACCTTAAGCGCCTCGCCGTCGGCCCCGGAGAGGTGGCAGAGTGGTCGATCGCGCCGCACTCGAAATGCGGAGTACGTGCAAGCGTACCGGGGGTTCGAATCCCTCCCTCTCCGCCATAGCATCCTTATAGAGGGCGCACGTTGGTTTAGAAGGTTGTTCGGTCAAACTTGAACTCCTTCAATGTGCCTTCCGTGTTGAGTGGGAAAGAGGGACCTAGTCGAGTTCAATGGTCATTTGCACCGCAACGATCAGGGCGGGATCGATGATGTGGTCAGGGATAACGCCTGAAAGGCATCAACTAGCTCCTCGCGGCGTTTTCGCCGGCGCGGGAGACGGAAGCTCATATCTTCTCTTTGCGCCCCGGTGCACGAGGCCATGAGGTTCAGGATCGCCGTGAGCCGCCGGAAGATCACGAGGGCGCCGCGGCCGGCGCCTGCTTCTTGATTGAGGCGTCCATGGCAGATCGCTCCGACTTGAGCCAAATGCTGCGTTTTGTTTGTGTCGGCGTCGGCGTCGCGGCTCTCTTCATGTTATTGACTTACGCTCTCGTGAGCGGCGGCGCTCCGCCATTCTGGGCGAGCGTTCTGGCGTACGTCATTTGTTTTGTCCTCGCTTACCTCTTGCAAAGATTTTGGACGTTTGAGGCGAAACACCCGCATCGCGAGGCCCTTCCCAGGTATTTGGCTCTGCAGGGTGTGTGCGCGGTCTTTTCCGGCCTTGTTCCGCAAGCCGCCGTAGATCATTTCGGCGCAACTTACCTGGTGGCGGCAGGGCTTGCAGCATTCACGGCCGGCGTCCTGAGCTATGTTGGATCGACGCTTTTTGTCTTTCCAATGCGCGCCGCCCGCCGCCGTGATACCGTGCCTCAGGGGCCGGATGACCGAACCGCCGCTTGACGACCTCGGCTCGTTGACGAGTGGAATTGGGGTCTGGGCCGATCTCATTCCACAATGATGGGAGACCCATATTGCCTAGCGCCAAGGAGGTGTTGAACGCCACGCACGGTAAGCTGGTGTTTGGTCGCAGGGTGCGTGTGCTATCCGACATCCTAGCGGCGACTTTTCCGAAAGCCGCCAGGGTTCTGGACGTCGGAACCGGTGACGGATCGATCGCCCTGAACATCATGAAACAGCGCCCGGACTTGGCAATCGAGGGCGTCGACGTCTTCCGACGGCCGACGACGCAGATTCCGGTCACCGTGTTCGACGGACGCCATCTCCCATTTGCAGACAGCTCATTCGACTGCGTCCTGTTCGTCGACGTACTTCACCATACGGACGACGCCAGCGTGCTCGTGCGCGAAGCCGCACGAGTTGCCAACAATAGCGTCGTTATCAAGGATCATCTGCTCGAAGGCATGTTCGCGGCTCCAACTTTGCGCTTCATGGATTGGCTCGGGAATTGGGGACACGACGTTGTCCTTCCGTACAACTATCTGCCGCGCTCGAAGTGGGACGAAATCTTCAGCGGCGCCCGACTTCAAGTCGAACTCTTGGCGTAGCGAACTCGGGCTCTATCCTGATCCAGCTTCGTGGCTGTTCGATCGGCGGTTGCATTTTGTGACGCGGCTGACGAAACGCTGATGACGATTGATTTAGAGAAAAGGGGCGATCGAGCCGCAATCCACCAAACCGGCGGGAAAGCGCGGCGCTAGTCCCACTGCGCCGAGGCTGTGCCGCTTTATACGGCGCTTTCCAATTCCGCTCCGCTCACTAGGCGTCGGATCCCACCCAATCGCAATTGCTGTGGAGCCAAATCGCGTAGAGTTGACTGAAGGTGTTGGTTGGTTCGGAAGGCGGACTCGCCTTGATCCGTTCGCAAGGCATCGCTCTTTCTTTCTGGCCGCCTCACCAGCCGTAGCCGGGCCACCCGAAGTGGCGGTGGAGGTGCTGCTCGCCGATGTTGTCAGTCATAGCCAGCGGGTCCCACGCCGGACTCGATTTCACTTGATCGCGAGTGACATTGACATTGATGCGTTCTTCGGACCAATCGATCTCCTTCACCGCATAGGGCGCCAGTCGGACATGCTTGCCTGGCCACCAGTTCCGCGTGGCGATGACGAGATAACGGATGTCCCAGTTGGCGTCATCGGCTAGGAAGTTCTCTACATGGCCAAGCTCACCATCGGTGGCGTGGACGTGATAGCCGTTCACCGAGACAACGCTGCGCAGATGTGGATCGCCGTCGCCAGGGTGGTCCTCCGTGCCTTCCGCCTTACGCGCCGCGGCTTCGGAAAAAACCGGCGGCCCCGCAGGCAAAGTGACGAAGGCGTTGGTCGCGAAATACGCGGTTCCCCACGATGGGTCCCACCCATAGTAGTTGCAGAGCTGAGCCTCCATCCGCTTGGTCACCGGCTCGTCTTCGCGCGCCTCCGGGCTTGCCTCAATCTGCTGCTTGGTCAGACGGACGGACACGGCCAGTGTGTCGCCCCAGCTCAGCATCGGCAACACACGTCTTTCCGGCAGATTGAGGTCTAGCGGAACGATCGCGGAGGGGTGGATCAATATCTGGCGGCCCGGTAACCAATGACCAATGTCGAGCACCATCCAGCGGATCTTCCAGCTCTGATCGTCAAACAGGAAGTCCTTGACCGTGCCGACGCGGCCATCGATCCCTTCGACGGGGCATCGTTGCAAACCGGTAATGGCGAACAACATGGTTCGGGCGATCCTCGTTCATCACGCCCCTGTTGGCTTTGGCCAGCCGGCAGCGGGGCGGAACGCCGGCGCGTTGATCCATCGTGTCTGACGTTTCCAACCAGACCGAGGCGAACCTGGCCAAAGGACACCGTTACAAATAGGTCCACGGCTAGGCGGGGGGCCCCGACCAACCATGGTGCTTATGCAGCTGCTTTGCGTAGACCTGACTAAAGTGTCGAGAGGATCCCAGGGCGGACTTGCTCTGACCTGGTCGCCCGGCACGTCCAACTCAACATGGCGGTCGAACCAATCGACCGATTTCACTGCGATCGGCGAAATCAGCACATGCTTTCCGAACCACCAATTCCGAGTGTCGACGATGAGATAGTGGACGCTCCAGTCGGCGTCGTCGATCATGAGATTCTCGATGTGGCCGATTTCGCCATCGAGGGCGTGCACTCGGTATCCGGTCACTTCGACGACGCTGCGCAGATGCGGGTCGGCTCCCTGCGAAGTGACGCCGTCGCCGCGAGCCTCGACCTCGTCGGTTGGACTCAAGCCGAGATAAGGCGGCGCCATCAGCGGCGAGGCCATCGCCCCGGGGATCGCGGCGAGATTGGGGCCGCACCAAAGCGGGTCCCAGCCGTAGTGAGTGTAAAGCTGATTCTCCATTTGCCGCGAGACCGGCTGATCTTCCACCAATTCGGGACTTCCCTCGACCTGGGCCTTCGTCAGCGCAACAACGAATTCTTGCTGTTCGAGATCCTGTCGCGAAATGGCAGATGGATGGATGAGCACCTTGCGCCCAGTCGACCAAGTCCCGCAATCAATGACGAGCCAGCGCACTTTCCATGACGTATCGTCGAACAGAAAATCGACGACAGTTCCGATTCCGCCGTCGCCGGCCTTGATCGTGAAGCCATTCAGAGTGGAAATGACCTGCAACATGGTTTGACGCCTTATGTGAATCCGCGCGGGAACGACTCCTTGGCCGCCGGCTCAGACGATCGCGCCATCTTCGACCGAGGTTGCGACCCCCTATCCCAGTCGATCTGGCGAATGGGAAGCGCGGGCCGGAAAGCGATCGCCGGCGGTTGCGACTGCCAGATGCAATGATGATGATTGCGTCAAAGTCGACGATTCCAGCGGCCTATGTAACCACGAGACAAACCGTTGCTGTAGGCTCGGAATCTACTTAGGCGAGAATGCGATGCGCAGGCGGGGGCGCAAAACGCACGCCCGGCCGTGCACTCAGCCGCTACTTGAAACGGAGTTCGAACTGCTTCTACGCGAGTTTGCGCCCGCGCCGAGCGGCGCATTGAAGAGAACGAGAATGGTTCTCGACGAATTCATCGCCGGAGACGCCCGCGTCGCCTGTCCGATTGCGTTCGCAGCGTCCATCCGAAGTGTGAGCGCCGCCGGCGGGGGTCTGAGTAATTTCCGATGCTTGTTTCTCCGAGCTCGCGGGCGTCCAAATGCCGGGCCGTAAAAAACATGAATTTGCGACTGCTAGCCGCCACCTCGAAGGCCAGGGCGGTCAGGTACGCAAGGGCTAGACATATGCGCAAAAGGGAAGCGGCCCAGTTGCGATTGGCCTTGTCGGCAGGCGCTGTCTGCGCCGTTCTCGCCGCCGCAACCTTGAGCGGCGCTCATCGAACCGGATTGCTCACAACCGCGACGGTTCAGCAAGCGGAGCCGATTCCCGTAAGGTCAACTTCGACGATTGTGTCGTTGGACGTCGAGAAAGTTGGATCTTCGCATGACCGCCTCCCTTCGCCCCGATGACTTCGTTCGAGGACGAGACTGCGGCGTTGTAGGCCAATCTCCCTTTGGCGCCCCTCTTTGATAGGCCAGGCGCCGCTTTCCGGTCGATAGTGCACGGCCTCGGGCCCCTCATACGTGGCTTCGAGCTGGGAATCCATCCACTTTTGGCCCAGGAAACCGGGGCAATCCTCCGTGATCCCGTAGCCGCCCATCAAGCTGACGGCCTCGCGCATCATGTGTGCGCCCTGGCCCGTGTTCCAGAGCTTGCAAGCCGGACAGAGCACGTTGGCCACGCTATCGAGCAGGGCTGTCTCGACCAACACGTCGCCGGCCAGCTCCAGGTTGGTCCCGTTGAGAAAATCGAGCGCATCTTTCGACGTCTGCCGCCGTAATTTCATCAGGGCTGTGCCCTTGAGGCCGCGTTCGGCGAGAAGGTGATTCTTCTTGCGCTCCAACGGATCGAGGCGGTCAAACAGCCGGGCCGTGGCGAAGCCGAGAGAGGCGCCGGCTTCCCCGGCAGCCCAGATATCCACCAGGCGATGGAGGACGTCCTCTTTCATCTGCAGTCCAAGATCGTAGCGGGGACTTCCCGGTCCTCCAGCCGAGCTGCCGCGAAAACGGCCGCGTGCATAGCGAATCAACGGCTCGATAGAAGACAGCAGTTTGGCTGAAGTCATAAGGCCCACGCCCACGCGCGTGCGCCGGAAGACGGCTTCGATAATCTCGCCGTGGTTGTAGCGGGGAATGATGACGCCGTCCTTTACCGTGTAGCCGCCGATGATGCGGCTGGCCGGCACGGTGAGGTTGAAGACCGGGTCGCAGGTGGAGGAAAGCTGGTGGACGAGCTTGCGGGTCGGGGTCCCGCGGTCGAAGGTCCCGGGATCTGTCTCTTCCAGGATCACCATGAGGGTGCCTTTAATGCGCGGGTCATCCGATTCGACGGCCGCCGTCACGAAGTTCGCGAAGTCCATGTTGGTGATGAACCGGCCGCGCTTTTCCACTTGCAGCACCGGCTCCTCACCCTCTTCCCATTTCGCGATGCGCACTTTGCCGCCGAGCACGCCGGTGTCGACACCGACGTACGGGATGGGTTCGGTGAGGCAGAACGCGCCGCGCCAGGGCTTGCGGTCTTCGCCGGGCAGCGGTGGCGCGCATCGGCTCAGGTAGTAATGCTGCTGTTCGGGTGTGCCCCGTTCGTGAATGGGCGAAAGAGACAGACATCCGGCCAGGCTGCACGTGGCGGCTCCGGCGTCCACCCAGGCCAGTTCGAATGCGGCCAGTGACAGGGCCAGGTTTTTGGGGCCGGTGATGTAGCCGCCTTCGGAAGGCTCCATGAAAACGCCGGTGATGCCGGATTCGTCATAGACGCGCAGGAGGTCCTGTTTGTCGGGAGTCCATTCGTGGGTGTTCCGCGCTCCCTGGGCGACGAGGCGGGCTACCGGTCCACGCGCCACCGCGCGCACCGACTGTACGAGCATCTGTAAATCGAAGCGGTCCGCGAACCGCCAAAGAATCTGCCGGACATCGTCGCCCGGAAGAGCACGCAAGGACTCCGCGTTCGTACTCGTCGCCGTAACCACCATAACTGCGCACCTCGCCCGAAATTTGTGAAGGAGAATTAAGGAGCAATCGGGCTGCCACGCTAAAGGCTATAAAAATCAAAGACGTAGCGTAATGCAGCAGTGGATGTGGGTGAGAATTGGCGAATTGGCGCAGGTGGGAACCGCTACGCTGGGTTCTCCCGCAGCGGTTGTCGTGGAAAACTGCAGTGGTGAGAGCCGGGTATGCAAACACTAGCTGGACGGCCAATCCTATAGAGCGAGGAATACCGCCAGCTTCTGAGCCACAATCTTAAAGGCTGGTTCATCAACAACGCCGAGATGGCGGACGAGGCTGGATGCATGAATGGTTGCGAGTTTGTGCAGACGCAGCGCGGATAGAGTCTTGAGGTTTGTTGAGCGGAACTCGGGACTGGCAGGGTCCAAGACGAGATCCGACGGAAGAAGTCGGTTTGGTATAACGGAGGAGATATAGGATACCAGCACTTCCGGCACGGACCCCACTGCGCCAGTTAGAAGTAGTACGGGCCGAAGCTTCATTCCGGGAACGTCCACGAATGGGAACTGAGCTAAGTAGATCTCACCCGGCCGAATCAACGGGTTGTCCATCTGCGAGCGTGTAGATGTCCTGACGTGAATCGCTCAATTCGTCCGCCCATTCCCGCGCAACGCCTTGAGTCCAGACAGCGCCGGACTCGTCTTCCTCGGACAAGAGTACAATCAAACGCACGGGTCCCGCGGGAAGTTCCTCCGGTACGCGGGCTCTCAATCGATGTTGATCGTCGATATCGCCTATGAGTTCAATCGCTTTCATGTGAGCGGCGTCGATCCAGGTGTGCTCAAACCGCCTTAATGATAACAAATTGGGTCGCTGCCCCTGGCGCGATCGGGCAGCCCACGGTCACCCTGGGAGTATACTGGCTGCAATCCTGGGAGCCAAGGTGCGATTAAGAATGACAAGCAACAATACCTTTTGGTGGTGGATCGTGGCAGCCGGTGCGGTGCTGGCGTCTATCCCGGTGATCCTCGCGCAAGCCGGAAGCCAAACGCCGATTTACCTTGATCCGAAACGGCCGATCGAAGAGCGCATCGATGACCTGATGAGCCGGATGACGCTCAAGGAAAAAGTCGGGCAGCTCAATTTGCCTTGTGTATATGTGAATGAATTGGGAAGAGACATCCCCGCGAAGCTGGAGGCGTGCAGGAAATTCGCCGCCGGAACCTACACTCAGGAAATCGGTCCGGCCTGCGGTTTCTTCACGCTCGCCAATGAGATTCTGCGCGAAGGCGCACGTCAGCAGGCGGAGTACTTTAACGAGTTGCAAAAAATCGCGCTCACCGAGACGCGCCTGAAAATACCGGTGCATGGAGGACGAAGAAGGCACGCATGGCGCCATGTTCCCGGGCGGCACGGTTTTCCCCGAGGGCCTGGCCGTGGGCAGTTCCTTCGACCTGGATCTGGTCAAGGCGATTTACGCGGCGGCAGCGGCGGAGGCGCGAGCGGTCGGGATCCACATGCTTTCCACGCTGGTGATGGAAGTCGATCGCGATCCGCGCATGGGCCGCAACGAGGAAGCCTACACCGAAGATCCGTACCTTTACATGCGCATCGGCGAGACCATCGTGCGGGCGGCGCAGGGTTCCGACATCTCCGCTCCTGACAAGGTCATCGCGGTGCTGACGGATTTTCCCACGCAAAGCGAACCCGTCGAGCGGCCTCGAGCGCGGAGCGATCGAGGTATCGGAGCGTTCCTTGCGCGAGAACTTTATGCCGCCGTGGATCGGCGCCATCACCAAAGCCGGCGGCTTGGGCGTGATGGCGGGTTACCCGGAAATCGAGGATGTGCCGGCGCACGCCTCGGTGAAGTGGATGAACGATGTCTTGCGGCAGGAAATCGGTTTCAAGGGAGTCGTCGAGAGCGAAGGCGGCGGCTTCGGCACCTTGATCTACGAGCACATCGTTCCCACCCAGAAGGAAGCGGGAGCGCTGGCCTTGAAGGCCGGCGTCGATTTGAACATCACCTACGAGCCGGCCTACATGGGGCCGCTGGTCGAGAGCGTGGAAGAGGGCCGGGTTCCCATGGCGCTGGTGGATCGCGCGGTGCGCAGAGTTCTGGAGCATGAAGTTCCGCCTGGGCCTCTTCGAGAATCCCTATGTCAATGTGGACCACGCCGTCCAGGTGGTGCACTCGCGAGCGAATCAGGATCTGGCTCTGCGCGCCGGCCACGAAGGAATCGTGTTGCTGAAGAATGACAAGAACCTGCTGCCGCTCAAGAAGGATTTGAAATCGGTGGCGGTGATCGGCCCCAACGCCGACGACGTGATGAACCAATTGGGCGACTATTCGCCGAAGAAGATTCTCCAGCACGTCACGACCGTGATCGAGGGAATTAAGGCCGCGGTCTCCCCCAAACCAAAGTCATCCAGGCGCGCGGCTGCGAAATTACCGGCACAGACAAGAGCGGGTTTGCCGAAGCCGTGAGGGCTGCAAAAGGGGCGGATGTCGCCATTGTGGTGGTCGGCGAAAGACAGCACGTGACAAATGGCGCCGACCTACATGGCAAGCCCACCGATGGTGAAGGGCACGATGTGGCCAGCCTGGATCTGTCGGGAGTGCAGGAGGACCTGATCCAGGCAGTCTTCGCGACGGGCACTCCCACGGTCGTGGTGCTCATCAACGGCCGGCCGCTTTCCACGCGGTGGACGTCCGAACACGTGCCCGCCCTCGTGGAGGCGTGGGAACCCGGCGAGCGGGGCGGCGAAGCGGTGGCCGACGTGCTCTTCGGGAATTACAACCCCACCGGACGGCTGGCCATCTCGGTGCCTCGGCACTCCGGCCAATTGCCGGTCTATTACAATTACAAGCCGTCCAAGGCTTACTGGATGAAGCGAGGTTATGCCGACATGCCGGCGACGCCGCTTTACCCCTTCGGGTATGGGCTAAGCTATACCGACTTCGAGTATAGCAATCTCCACCTTGAGCCGGCGGAGATCCATCCTGGCGGCGAGGCGCGCGTGACGCTGGACGTGAAAAACACTGGCAGCCGCGCAGGTGTGGAGACGGTCCAACTCTACCTTCACGAGAAGTACGCGCCCATTTCCACCCCAGTCAAGCAACTCCGGGGATTCGAGCGAGTGGCGCTTCAACCCGGTGAAACGAAGACTGTGACCATAAAGCTCACTCCGGAAGATCTACAGTTGCTGGATACCGACATGCACTGGCGTGTGGTGCCCGGTAATTTTGAAATCATGGTCGGCAAGTCGTCGGCGGATATATCTCTCCAGGGAATCCTGAAGGTCACGCCGTAGCGAGCGATTGGTTCGCAGCGACTTCCCACGGCTCCTCTACTTCAACCTGACAGATCACACAGAACGATAGTCTGCCCCACCAAATTTCATTTGAATTCACAATGATTTGGTTTACAATGTATTTTGCTTTTGATCGAATGAGGTCTTCCGCATGAAACGAGCGATTCTTCTGTTGCTGATCGTGGTCATCGCCGTGGCGATCTGGTGGGCGCAGCGTCCGCGTCCGCAGACGCTGGTACTGACCGGCACAGTGGATGGCAACGAAGTGGTGGTGGGCAGCAAGATCACCGGCCGCATCGTGAGCCTGACGGTGGACGACGGGCAATGGGTGAAGGCCGGCGACCTGATTGCCGTGCTCGATCAGGACGAACTGCGCGCCGACCAGGGCGCCGCCGGCCACGCCATCGCGCAAGCCCGCGCCAGCGCGCAGCAGTCGGTGGCCCAGACGGAACTGCTGGAACATACGTTGCCCACTAAAGTCCGCCAGGCGGAGGCGCAAGTGGCGCAAACCCAGGCGCAATTGCAGCAGTCGCAGGCGCAAGTGGCGCAAGCCCAGGCCCAACTGCGGCAGGCGCAGGCGCAAGTGGCGCAAACGCAGGCGGCAGTGGCCAAGGCCCAGGACAACTTCAACCGCATCCGGCCGCTGGTTGAAAGGGACATCAATCCGCCTCAAGACCTGGTCACCGCCCGCACCGATCTCGACTCCGCCAAGGCCAACGAACAGGCGGCACAAGCCGGGGCCGATGCGATACGGCGCACCGTCGCCGCGGCACAAGCCGGGGTCGAGGCGATCAAGCGCGCCGTGACGGCGTCGCAGGCCGCACTGGCGGACGCCCAGCAGGAGGAACGGCAAGTCCCCGTACAACAGCGGCAAACGGAAGCGCTGCGCGCGGCCGAAGCGCAGGCCCAGGCCAATTCCGAGGCCGCCGTAGCGCGCTTTGGCCAGACCCGGATCTTCGCGCCGGCGAGCGGCATTGTGACGCTGCGTGCGGCGCGGCAAGGCGAGGTGGTGAATCCCGGCAATCCGATCATCACGCTCTTCGACTTGAGTTCCACCTGGGTGGATGCAGACGTTGAGGAAACCTACGCCGATCTCATCGCCATGGGACAGACCTTGCGCGTACGCCTGCCCTCCGGCGCCGAGACCAGCGGTCCCGTGATCTACAAAGCGGTGGAAGCCGATTTTGCCACGCAGCGCGACGTCAGCCGCACCAAGCGCGACATCAAGACGGTCGCCATACGCGTGCGCGTGTCCAATCCCGACGGCAAGCTCCCGCTGGGCATGACCGCCTGGGTGATGCTGCCGGTACCGGCCTTGCCACCGCCGCCGGTCAACAGCGTGAAGGACTAGCGGGGTTTACGTGAAACCCATGCAAACGCCAAGCCAATCACAAGACGGCATCGCGATCGGCGTCGAAGGCATCAGCAAGCGTTTTGGCGCGCTGTTGGCGGTCGATAACGTCAGCTTCACGGTCCCGTCCGGCGAAATCTTTGGCCTGCTCGGGCCTAATGGCGCGGGCAAGAGCACGCTCATCCGCATGTTGACGACTTTGGTGCCGCCCACCAGCGGCACAGCGGTGGTGGGCGGGCACGATATCATTCGAGACCCCAACGCGGTGCGCTCCAGCATTGGAGTGATTCCACAGAACATGACCAGCGATCCCGAACTCACCTGCGCCGAGAATCTGGGCATCCATGCGCGGCTGTACGGCATCAGCGGTGCGCGGCGGCGCGAGCGCACCGCGGAACTGCTGGAGGCCGTCGGCCTGACTGACCGCGCCAACGCCCTGGCCGCCACGCTGTCGGGAGGCATGCGGCGACGCCTCGAAATCGCGCGCGGCCTGGTGCATGACCCGCAAATTCTGTTTCTGGACGAGCCCACCACCGGCCTCGACCCGGTCTCGCGCATTTCTGTCTGGGAGATGATCACGCATTTGCGCGCCAAGCAGGGACGCACGCTCTTTCTCACCACGCATTACATGGACGAGGCCGACCGCCTTTGCGACCGGGTCGCCATCGTCGACAGCGGGCGCATCGTGGCGCTGGACACTCCGGTGGCGCTGAAATCCTCGGTGCCCGGAGCCAGCCGCATCGAATTGCAATTCGAGCCCGATCTGCCGCATGGCGCGGCCGACCTGGAGTCCTTGCCGGCGGTTAAGTCGGTGCGCGCGCTGGGATCGGCCACTTATCGCATCTCGAGCGACCGCGGCCCGGCTTCGGCGCAGGAGTTGATCGAACTGGCACGCGAACTCAAGCTCGAGCTGAAAAGCTTGTCGGTGCAATCCACCAGTCTGGACGACGTGTTCCTGCACTACGCCGGTCACGCGCTGGCCGAGATCTCCGAAGCTGCCGCTCCCGCCGGCCGGGGAAAGAAAGGAGGCCCTCGATGAGGCGAGCTTTGGCCCTGGTGGAGCGCGATATGCGCAAGTTCCGCCGCAGCCCGGCGTTGATCTTCGCCTCGCTGGTGATGCCGCTGGTGCAGTTGATCATCCTGGGCAACGCCTTCGGCGGCAATATCAAGAACGTCATCCTGGGCGTGGTCAACCTGGATCGGGGACCGGAGTCGGTGGACGTGCTGGAGCGGGTCCGCGCCGTGGGCGCTAATGCGCGCACCTTCCTGCCCACCGATTACGACGACCAGGGCGCGGCCCTCACCGACCTGCGCAATGGCCTCCTGAGTGGCGTGTTGATCATTCCGCAGCATTATTCCCGCGACCTGCTTTTACAGCACCAGCCGCACCTGGCGCTGATTACCGACAACACGGACCGCTCGGTGGCGGGTGCAGTGGGCGCCCAGATGTCCGATCTGGTGTCCTCGATCAACGCGCCCCAGGTCCCGCCCCGCTTACCGCAGCAGGCCGCGCTCGACGTGGTCGAAGTCTATCCGTACATCGACTACATAAAGTATCTGCTGCCCGGCTCGGTCGCGCTGGCAATTTTCATGACGGCCATGATCGGCGGCGGCCTGATGTTCATCGACGACAAGGCGCGCGGCCTGCACGAAGGCTACATGGTGACCCCGATCACCAAATGGGAGCTGATTCTCGGCTTCAACCTGTCGGGGGTGATCAAGGCGATGCTGGCGGGAGAGACCGTCCTGGTGCTGGGGGCCATCGTAGCGCTCGTCCCCAATTTCTTCCAACCGGTGCGCCTGGTGGAACTGACCCTGATGGTCGCGCTTACTTCCGTCGCGCTGATCGGCATGATGTTTTTCATCATGGCGCGCATCAGCGATCCGCTGGTGCCCCGCGCCATTTTCGGCGTGCTGAATACGCTGCTGTTTTTTCCCAGCGGCGCCATCTATCCTATCGCCGGCTTTCCCCGCTGGCTGCGGATCATGTCGGAGTGCGACCCGTTCACCTACGCGGTCCACGGTTTTCGCACGCTGCTGTTGAAAGACGTCGGAATCACCGCGATCACCGGCGATATCTTCGCGCTGATGTTGACCTCGGCGGTCATGTTGACGGGCGCAACTCTCCTGTTCAGGCGGACCTTGTGAGCATGCCTCGCGCGGGAACCAAGACAGCCGCAACCAAGGTAGTTGCCGCACTCCAGCCGGACGCCCCTGGATTATGGTTTTGCAACTGGAAGATCTGGTTGGAAGCGCGGCGCCGTCTGGATCGCGCCCTGGCGCCGCTCGATCTGCGCTCGCGGGAGTTCTGGCTGCTGGCCATCGCCGGCGCCGGCAACGTTGCGCAGAATGAAATAGCCGAACTGTGCGGCCTCGACCCCAGTTCCCTGGTAGCGGTGCTCGACGGTTTGGAGCGGCGCGGCTGGCTGCGCCGACAGCGCAACCCGCGCGATCGCCGCATGCAATGGGTACAGCGCACCGAGGCCGGCGACCGCTTGTTCGCCCGTGCGCTGCCCCGTGCGCAACGCGCCGAGGCGCAGCAGTTGGCGGTCCTTTCCGCGGCCCAACAACGCAGGTTGGTAGCTGCCATGCGCAAATTGATCACCACTTCGAAATGACGAGAGATGCCATGAAACCCTTCGGCAGCATTGCGCTTTTCACCCTCCTGGCGGGCGCGGGCAGCGCCTTCGCGCAGCAGACTGCGCCACCTCCCGGCACGCCCGCCGTCGTCTTGCCGGCTTCGGGCCGCAACAACCAGGGCGGCTCGGTCAGCGCCGCTGAGCTGCCCGTGCCGGGAACCACCACCAGCGTTAACACCCTGAACCCCAGCATGCAGATTTCCGGCCCATACAGCGGCAGCACGCGCAGCACCACGGCCATGCCTTTTTCCGGCAAGCTGTCGTTGCAGGAGGCGCTGCAGCGCGGCCTCGCCTACAATCTGGGAGCGGTCGGAATGGCGCAATCCGTACGGCAAACCCGCGCGCAGGTGACGGTGGCCCGTAGCGCCCTGCTACCGAACCTCAACTGCAATCTCAGCGAAACCGTGGAGCAAGTCGATCTCGCTGCGCTCGGCCTGCGCATCAGCGCGCCGGTGCCTGGCATCCGCATTCCCAACGTCGTGGGTCCGTTTAACTACTTCGCCCTTCAGGCCAGCCTCAGCCAGACCGTCGCGAACCTCACCCAGTTTCATAATTACCGCTCCGCCCAAGCCACCGCCCGCGCCAGCCAGTACAGCCTGCAGGATGCGCGCGAGCTCATCACGCTGGCGGTGGGCGGCGCTTATTTGCAGGTCCTGGCCGCCCAAGCCCGCGTGGACGCCGCACAAGCTCAACTCGACACCGCCAATGCGGTCCTTCATCAATCCACGGAGCAACACGGACAGGGCGTACTGGCGCAGCTCAACGTCGACCAGAACCAGGTGCGGACGCTCACGCAACAACAGCAGATCATAACGCTGCGCAACGATCTCGCTAAACAGAAGATCAACCTGGCGCGGCTCACCGGCCTCTCACCCAAGGCCGGCTATCAGCTCACCGATAGCTTCCCCTTCAGCCCGGCGCCGGTCCAGGATGTGGAAGCGGCTGTAGCCCAGGCGGAACAGCAGCGCGCCGACCTCAAAGCCGCCCAATCACAAGTAGACGCAGCCGCGAGGGCCTTGTCGGCGGCGCGTGCCGAGCGCCTGCCGTCGGTCTCGGTCAATGGCGACTACCAGGTCATCGGCACCAACCCGGCCCAATCGCATGGAGCCTTCAGCGTGGTCGGCACCGTCAGTATTCCACTGTGGCAGGGTGGGCGAACCGGGGGCGACATTGCCCAGGCGGAAGCGGTGCTGGCGCAGCGCCAGGCCGAGTTGGACGATACGCGCGGACAGATCGAAGCCGAAGTCCGGCAAGCGTATCTCGACCTGGAAGCCGCCGCCGGACAGGTCGAGGTCGCGCGCAAAAATCTGCAGGTTGCCAGGGAAACGCTCGAGATGACCCGTGCGCGTATGGAAGCTGGAGTGATCAATACGCTGGAGGTGGTGCAAGCGCAGCAAACGGTCTCCAGTGCGCAACTAGACGAAATCGACAGCGTCTTCTCTCACAATCTGGCCAAGTTGAGTCTGGCCCGTGCGCTGGGCCATGCCAGCGATCAGATCCCCAGCCTGCTCAAATCGCAATCGGCGCCATTGCCATAACACCACGCCTGGGCGCGTGCTTCAAAAAAAGAGGCCGCGGAGATCTTCGATATAAGATCCCGCGGCCTCTTATCTCCGAGTGATGCGATTACCTTCTCGCAGCGTAGCCGCCGGTGAAGGTAATCGAGAAACTGCGCCCGGGCAGCAAGTTCAGCTGATCGAGCGGGCTTACGACATAAGGCACCGTAGCGGTGGGCTTTACCCCCGCAGTGATGCCCGTGATATTGTGACTGTCGGCCAGATTGTTAACGGCAAACTGGATCTTGCTGCCGCGAAACCGGGAAGCGCTTCTTATGGTGTAGTTCGCAAACACATTCACCAGATCCCAGGGCTGGATCTTAATCGCCATATCGACCGGGTACGGAACGCTAATGCCGTTGATCTTGTAATTCAGCGTGCCGTTGTCGTTATAGTAGGTTCCCACCCGTTTGTAGACCAGGCCGACGTCCCAGCTCTTGTGCTGCCAGAGCAGACTGACGCCTTCGGTATTGGTAGGGGTATTCTGCACCCACTGGCCGCCGTTGGGATAGTTGGGGCCGGTCTGGTATTTGGCCGAACCCAGCGAGAGGTTGGCATAGACGCTCAGTCCGTAACCGAAATAGTAATTACCCTCGCTCTCAAATCCTTTGGTGTTCGAAGGACCGGTCGCGACGTAAACTGGCTCGCCGCTGATCGGATCGGTATAAGTGTCATAGCCGTTCTGGAAGTGCACGTAGTACAAGTCCGCATCCAGGGTGAATTTCCTGAGTTTCAGGACCGAGCCGATCTGATAGGTCTTGGCCAAGGTGGGCTTGGGAGGCGTCTGGACGTTGGCTCCGATTACGTCGAAAACAGAGCTCAGGGGAATCACGCTGCCTTCGGCAAACTGGCCGTATACCGACCACTGTCCCGTTAGGTGGTAACGCGCGGTCAGCGTTGGCAGCCAATTGTTGTAGTTGATCCGATGGGTCACAAAGGCGACACCGCCGGCGCAGGCCGGAGCGCCATCGTAGGGACCACCCGTTTTGGGATAGGTAGTGGGGGTGCCACCGAGGCAACCGACTATACCCGACGTGCCCGGTGACTGAGCGTTATCCTGATACTGATTCAATGCCATGTAGTAATCGGCGGCCTTGATGCCGGCCGTGATGACCAATTTCGGCGCCGCTCTCCATTCGTATTCGGCGAACGGGGAGAACGATTCGGTGATGAAATGCTCGTGGAAATTGGGAAGCGGCGTATTTACCTGCGTGAGGATGTTGGAAGGATATTGGTAGCGATCGGTGTAGGCCCAGTCGTACCACGCGCCCGTGCGGAATACGCCGTAGCGCGACTCATAGCTCACAACCAGCGTATCCCCGGCGTGCCGGTAGCCGTTCAGCTTGTCCACGCCGCTGGGCGCCGCGGGCGTCAGGTTGACGGTCGTTTTGTTCTGATAAAACTGCTTGTTCCAGTAGCGGGTAGTGTAAGCTTTGGTGTCGATCTTCCACCCGTTGGCGAAGTTGGACGTGAAAGCGGCGTATTCGAAGTCGGTTTGGACGTGATAGGTGTTGTAGCCGTAGTAATAAGGGTCCGGAGTACCGTTCGCCAGAAAAGGTGTGTTATCCAGCAGGTAGTTATCGCCGAATTGCGCAACTTGGGCGCGCGTCGGATTCGTCGTGTTGGGAGTATTGTTCCAGATATCCACCACGCCGCCGTACAGGCTCAAGCTCGTCCTGTCGGAAAACCGGTGCTGATACTTGCCGTAGCCGGCATCGCGCTGCTGGTGGTTATAAGTTTGATACCCGTCCGACGTCATGGCGTTGATGTTGGCCAGGACGGCGTCTTGCTTTTTGGGGCCAAGCAGACCGGATTCGAAATCGAGCGAGTACAGCTTGGTGTTCCACGAGCCGTAGGAGACGGTGCCGAGAATGATGGGGTCCGCCTGCAGTTCCGGAGACTTCATGTTGATGGACCCGCCGAAATTGGTGGGGCCGAAATCCGAGGCCTGCCCCGGGCTGCGGTCGAAATCCGTCGAACTGATCCACTGCCTGGGAAAACTGGCCCAGGAATGGTGCGTCGGACTGTTAGTGTCTTCGAACGGAATGCCGTCGAAGGTAAGGGTATATTGGCCGTCCGCGAAACCGCGGAAGAATGACTTACCCTGCCCGAGGCCGATGCCATTCGGATTGAGGCTGAACGCGCCCGGCGCCTGCTGGATGACCTCGGCGAAATCCGCAACCGGGGCCATAAAGTTTTGGATCACGGCGCTGCTGATCACGGTTCGGGCTGAAGTCGCGTCGAGCGTATTGCCTTGCGGAGCGGTTTCCTCTGCCAGCGATACCGATTCCTGAACCGTGATCGACTGCGAAATGGCGTCCACGTTCAGCGTGATCGAGAGATTCTCTGATCCGGTACCGGAGACCGAGACACCGAGGCGGGTATTCAGTGCAAAACCCGGGGCCGACGTTGCGATCACGTAGGTCCCGGCGGCCAGCCCACTGACCGAGAAATGGCCCTGGTTATCGGTTGTTGCGGTGCGGCTGAAAGCGGCTGAGTCGTTCTTCACCGTAACCGAAGCTGCCTCAACTGCCTTGCCGGCCTGATCCACCACGGTGCCGGCGATAGTCGCTCCGGCTTCCTGTGCGCGCAATGGCGCTAAGCCCGATTCAATTAAAAACAGAGACACACAAACGGCTAATACGCGCACACTACGGTTCGTCTCACCTGGCATTAAACATGTCCTCTCAAGTTGAAAACTCCTGTGAGCTTAGAGCTTAACTTTTTTGTGTGACATTAGCGTTTCGATATGGTTACACAATGATAACCAGAGTGTGATTTTCGCCGCCCGACTGCAGGGGCCGGCCATCAATTCTACGAAGGCCGCTGGCTGCGAAACCCGGAATACCTAAGACAGTACGCGCGGTTCTGGTTCAAGCCGGATGCGAACCCACGCCTGTACAGCTTCCCGGTGGCCGACGCGATCATCGCTATTGGCGACTGGAAAGTCGCCTCAACTTCATAACCAAACCCCTGACGCGCATGATAGAGTATAACCGACATGGGAATCCGATGTTCCGCATTCCCCATGCTAGTGCTTCTCGGCTACGCTGCCACGCTCGCCGCAGAAACGGATCTTGATTTATCCATTGCAAAGAATCGCATGGGCACGCTGGTCATCAAGACCACTCCGGGCGCAAACGCAGCGGTAGAACAGATCCGTCACGAGTTCTGGTTCGGCGCCACGCTCCCAGGGTCGATCTTCACGGGAAAAGCCAGTCCCGAAGACATCGCCAGATTCAAGGATATTTTCTCGACGCACTTCAATGCCGGAGTCATTGAGGCAGCCTTCAAATGGCATGACATGGAACCGGAGCGCGGACACGTCAATTACTCCACTGTCGACGCCATCCTCGCTTGGGCCGATCAGCAAGGCATTCCTTTGCGCGGCCACTGCATCTTTTGGGGAGTGCCGAAATATGTCCAGAGCTGGTTGAAGGAACTCCCTGACGACGAGATGCGCCTGGCCATGGAACAGCGCGCCAGATCCATCGGCGCCCGCTATCGGGGCCGCTTCGCCGAGTTCGACCTCAATAACGAAATGATCCACGCCAATTACTACGAGCAACGGCTCGGGCCGCAGTTCATCAAGCAGATGGCGCTCTGGGTCAAGGAGGGCGATCCCTCCGCGAAGCTGTTTGTCAACGACTACGACATTCTTACCGGCAAGCGCCTCGACGATTACGCCAAACACATTCGAAGCTTGCTCGATATGGGCGTGCCCATCTCCGGCATCGGTGTTCAGGGGCATCTGCATGGCGACAGTTTCGATCCCGTCGCATTGCAGAACGCGTTGGACGAGTTGGCGAAGTTCAACCTGCCGATTCGCGTCACGGAATTCAACTTCCCCGGCCAACGCTCCAAGTATTACACTGGCGACCGCAAGGCCCAACTCACTCCGGAAGAGGAGCAGGTGAAGGCGGAAGCCCTGAAACAATATTTCCAGATCTGTTTTGCGCATCCCTCGGTAGCAGGCATCATGATGTGGGGTTTCTGGGAGGGTGCGAACTGGATTCCGCAATCGTCCCTATATAAAAAAGATTGGACGCCGACTCCGGCGGCTCAAGTTTACCGGGACCTCGTCCTGAAAAAATGGTGGACGCATTGGTCCGGCGTGGCCAATTCCGACGGTTACGTTGTCTTACGCGCCTTCTACGGTAAGCACCGCATCACCGTCCATGGCAAAGAGACGGTTGTGACCCTCAGCAAAGCAGAGGGAATTAAGCTAGTCGAGATGAAATAAAGATGCTCCACGCAACAATTTATCTTCCGCGCGGTTCTTCAGGTTGAGAAAACCAGTCGAGGCTTCGTCGGCGACATGCGCAACGAGTGCCGCGCACAACAAGAGCCAAGCGATGAAACATCTCTGTTCGGGATACATAATTACTTCGGATATCCGACCGGCTGCTCCAGAATGATTCGTTGTTCTGGCCGCAGGCGCATCGCTTTCGACAATGCCGCGCGATCGATTGAGGCCCGCACCACCGTGGCGAGACCCTCCGACGCGCACAAGAGGTATACGTTCTGGCCCACGAATCCGGTGTCTGCGCCGGAGTAAGTCAGCTTGTTTTCCTCCGTCATTTGCGCCCCATACCTGGCGAAGTCCGCCACGTAAATCAGATTGACGGGCGCGGTCTTGACGTAGTCCTGCGTCCCCGCAAGGGAGCGCAAATCGTCGGAGAGCAATCCGATTAGCTTGTGGCCCTTGGGTTCGTACACGTACCAGCCGTCCGCCGTAATCACATAGATGTCGATTTCCTGGCGGCCGCCCGAAAAAGCTGACCTAAACGGCTCGGCGTGAATTTGCCGGAAATGACGCAGGTGGCGTGGTTTTCACCATCACGCCACCTTGTACAAGACCCAGAACTCGTGTGACCCTTTTACCAGCCCATCACATAATCGTCTTTTGCTGGACTAACTGCTCCGGCCAGCACTCCAGTTGCGGGATCAATCATCACCATCTTGACCGCACCCGCTCCCGATGGCTGCTGACCGTAAGGTTTCTGAAGCGGAGTGACAACTACCTGGTGGCCCATCGCGGATAGCCTGCCGCCCACCTTCTTCGCCAGTACTTCCGGCACGATCAGAGTGTTCGCAACCGGATGCGGAAATACCGAATCGTGAAAACTCGTGCTGGTCACGGTTGGCGCTTCGAGCGCCTGCTGCAGGTTCATGCCAAACTCGACAACGCTCAGGAACGATTGCAGCATGGCCTGCGGTTGGTTGTCGCTGCCGGGTGTATTCCAGGCCAGCAACGGCTTTCCATCTCTTAATGCGAGCGCCGGGTTAATGGTATGCCGTGTTCGCTTGCCTGGCGCAAGTATATTCACGTTGCCGGACTCCAGGTAGAAACACTGCAGCCGATTGTTTAATACGAAGCCCGAGCCGTCAACAACGATTCCGCTTCCAAAGGTTCCGTTCACGCTGTGAGTGACGGAAACGAGATTGCCAAAATGATCGGCTATTGAAAACGATGAGGTCTCGCCGTGATTGACAGGGCCCAGCGTGGCCGTGGTCACCGGACCGTGAGAGTCCTGATAGGAGATGGAATGGCCGGCGAGTATAGCGCGCGTGGCATCCGGGTCGCCCGGCGGCGCCATTCCATGGATCGCGCAGTCCGTCCGGATAAGTTTGCGCCGTGCAGCGGCGTACTCCTTTGATAGGAGCCCGGCGACCGGTATGTGCTTTATAAAGCGAGGATCGCTGATGAAATGATCACGATCGGCGAAGGCCAATTTTAAAGCCTCCGTGACCACATGCACATACTGCGGCGAATTATGCTCCAGGGATTTGAGATCAAACCCTTCCAGGATATTCAGAGCGTTCAGCAACAGAAGTCCTTGCGAGTTCGGCGCGCTCTCATATATGTCATAGCTCTTGTATGGAGCGTGGACGGGCTCAGATTCTTCGGCATGGAAGCCGGCCAAGTCTTCATAACGGAGCACACCGCCCGCTTGCTGATACGTATTAGCCGTCCTATGCGCGATCTCGCCCCTGTAGAAAGACTCCGCGCCATCGCGCACTATTGCCTCCAATGTGCGTCCAAGATCGGCTTGTACAAACAGCTCGCCTGCCCGTGGCGCGCGCCCTCCGGGAAGGAGCGTTCTGGCCGACGACGGGTATTTCGAAAGGACAGGAAATGCCTCCGCATAGTTCGAAGCCGACCACTCGCTCAGGACATGTCCTTCCAACGCTGCGGCGATGGCTGGCTTGAGCAACTCGGAGTATTTCAGAGTCCCGTATTTTTTCCAGGCGAGATCAAATCCCGCAACGGACCCAGGCACCGAGCAAGCATAGGGGCCGCTCACAGGGATACCTCCGAGTTTACGATAAGTTTCGAGCGTGGCGAGCCGCGGCGCCGGTCCCGTGCCGTTGAAGAACGCGACCTTGCGGTCTTTAGCTAAATACGCCAACACGAAGCAATCGCCACCCAGACCAGCCTGATGTTGCTCCACAACCGAGGTCATGTAGAACACCGCAATCGCCGCATCAATTGCGTTTCCTCCCGCCTGAAGCGCCTGCATTCCGGCCATAGCTTCGAGGGGATGCTCGGCGGCAACCATGCCGTGGGTTCCCCGTAGAATAGTTCGCCAATAGGGACGGCCCGCAAACTCCTGGCCTCCAAGACGCGAAAACGAGAATGCGGACCCGAGAGCGCTCGCCAAGAATGTACGACGTTCAATTCTGCCCATATTAGGTTCCATTATAGAGAGATCTCCAGACCCGAGTGGCGGCAGCGGCTGCGAGTTGGGCCTGCCGCATCTCTCGTCGCACGCTGGCAATGAGATCGATTTCCTGCGAGTTGAACCGCTCCAGATGAACCGTGTCGCCAATAATTCAGCCAGGTACGCGGGCCAGTTTGCCAGCCCGACGAGATTGGGGTTGCCCGTTTGCGAAGTCGGTCCGGTAAGTGGCGGGCGTGTCGGCTATCTGCCGGTCCAATTCAGTCCAAGTGTAGTCCTTCATGCGAACGTTGTTGAATACGTAAATCACTTCGGAGAAGTGCACTGCACCCACGGGCGCACGCGGGTTGTGGAGTCCGCCTCAAGGTCTGGGGCAGCATAGGCTGGTAGGATGTCAGCAATACCAAGGGATTGATCTTGCGTGCTGTTCTGCGCGATGTGTAGCCGAACTCGTTTGGCGCTTACAGCCGCAACGGGCATGTCAGAGTCTCCGAGCCCGTCCCTTATGGAGAAAACTCAGTTGGGCCGCCAAAGTGGTCTGGCTAGGCCTTGAGCAGTGCCGCCACGTATGCCGGCGTCAGTGGAATCCGGCGGGGATGGACGCCAGTTGCGTCGAAGAATGCGGCGGCGACAGCGGGCGGACCTACAGCGTTGGCCGCCTCCGAACCACCGCCGAAGCCTTTGTCATCGCGCGGGACTTGGACGACCGTGATCTCCGGTGTCTCCTGCATGGTAAGGATCTTGTAGCGGCTCCAACTGGTGCTGGTAACTTTCTGTGTATCGAAGGTGACTTCTTCTTTGAGTGCTTCACTGAGCCCCATGACGACCCCGCTCTTCATACAGCGGTCAAGTTGCCGGGGGTTGATGACCTTGCCGCAATCGAGGCCAATCGTAAACCTGGTAACCTGCAACGATCCGGTCGATGGAAACACCGCAACTTCGGCGATCCCGACCCAGTAGGCTCTTTCGCGGACGATGATGGCGACACCGCGACCGGTAACGGGAGCCGTACCGGTTCTGCGTGCGCCAGGGTGCGGCGAGGACCGCGAAACCCAGGAGGCTGCCTTAGCCGTGGCCTGGAGCACGTCGATCAGACGCTGGTCAGTAGTGTGGTCAAGCCGAAACTGAATCGGATCGGATCCCGACAATGCGGCCGCCTGATTCATTAACCCCTCCAGTACGAAATTCTGCTGGCGCTGGCCGGGCGTGCGCATGATGTTCCCGCGTAGACCCACGCTGTCCGAGCCAGCTCCCAGATTCGGCATACCGTAGCCCCGCTCGAGCCTGTTCCCGATTCTGTCGTAAGGCCACTCCGTAGCTAACCACCCATTCGGCGCGGGGGCCGTGCCGGGCAGCCCCGCGAGGACAGAGCCGAGCATTCGCGCGTCAAACTGGTGGGGAGAGTAGAAGGCGCTGCTTACCGCGGTGAGGCGGCCGTCAGCGCCGAGCCCGCCCTGGATATCGGCGACCCATCCGGGCGACACGCTCGACCAGGCCATGTCCTCCTGCAAGGTCCATTGCACCCGGACGGGTTTCCCCGTCAGTTGCGAGAGGATCACGGCGTCAGCTTCGGCGCCATCGCCGCCAAGCGTGGTCCGCCCGTACTGGCCGGCATGTTCCAGCCACCGGACCACAACTTTGTCCATCGGTATGTTGAACGCGGTCGCAATCCGCGCTCGCAGCCCCTGCGACTGCGACGAGTGGGTCCAGACGGTGACCAGTCCGTCGCTGCGGACGTCTGCGACGGCGACATACGGGCTGAGGGGAGCGTGCCGCACATACGGCTGTTCGTAAGTGGCGGAGATGGTTCTCGAGGCGCTGGCCATCGCCTCGCCGTTGTCCGCGGCACTCCCTCGTCGTTCGACGGGAACGCCCCATGTGCGCTCACGGAACATCCTGGTAAGATTCTCGCTGCCCGGAAGTCCGGACCAGGCGGTCCATCTGGTGCCGGCAGCTACCGCCTGCGCCGCCGTGATCGCCTCCCACTCGTCCGGAGAGGCGACCGCGACGAGGTTGCCCTTCGTAAGTATTTGCGCAGTGGGGAACCGGTGTCGGTCGAGTGGCCCGACCGAGATCAGCGCGGAGCCCAGCGTGGCAGGCCGGACCATTCGCGCATGCAGCATGCCCGGCAGTGAGACGTCACAACTCCATTGCGTCCGTCCGGTCACTTTTCCGGGAATACCGGGCACGGGGTAAGAGGTTCCTACGACCTTGTACTGGCTAACCGGCTTCATCGGAGGGTTCCCTTCGACCACGAAGCCATACATTCCCGGGACGCGCCCGGATGGGTCCCCTTCGGCGGGTTTCCCAGTGATGGGAATGCTCAAATCGAGGTGCTGGCCATGCACAAGCTGTCCGTAACTGATGGTCTTGCCGCCGCCCGACACGATGCCGTCCACAACGGCAAGACCGGAAACGGGTTCGCCGAGCTGCGAGGAGGCGAGAACGAGCAGCGCCTGATATGTGTAGGCAGCCACTTTGCGAACGTTGAAGGCCCCCCAGAGGAACCCCGCGGAGGGGCCGCCGTCAGGTGTCCGGTCGGTGTCGCCAAGGACAAGAGTGATCGCTTCCGGCCGGACATTCAGCTCTTCGGCGATCATCTGAGCGTAGTATGCGCTCATGCCGGTGCCGGTTTCGGTGCGGCCGGTGCGCATCAGAATCGTACTGTCGTCGCGGATCTCGAGCCATGAGGCGAGCCTGGTGGGGTCGCGCGACGTCGGGCTTTCCGCGGCATCGTCGGCAGACAGTCCGCCTGGGAGGCTCAGCGAGACAAAGAGCGCACCGCCTGTCTTCACGAAGCCGCGCCGGGTGGCATAGGTTGAGATACTCATGGCGTTTTAGAGTTAAACAGCCATCGCCCTGGCGGCGCGTTGTACGGCGTCGATAATCGCGACGTAAGTTCCACAGCGGCACAAATGAGGCGAGGGTGGCGTATTGGTGAAAGCGTCTTTGATTTGCGCCACGGTCGGATTCGGGTTCCTGGCGAGCAGATCGACGGCGGCAATCATCATTCCGCTCTGGCAGAAGCCGCATTGCGGCACCTGCTCATCGATCCACGCCTGTTGGACAGGGTGCAGGCTTTGAGGCGCGCTCAACCCTTTCTGCGCGGCCCAAATTCCGGGCAATCCTTCGATCGTGGTGACCCGCTTGCCAACGACAGAGGATGCCGGTGTGATGCACGAGCGGACTTCTTTGCCGTCCACCAGCACAGCGCAGGCCCCGCACTGTGCGAGTCCGCAGCCAAAACGCGGCCCGGTCAATCTCAGGGCGTTACGAAGAACGTAGAGCAGGGGCGTGTCCGGAGCGCTGGATATGGAATGATTCGATCCGTTCACCGATAAAGTCATTTCAGACGCCATGCTTTTCTCCTGTCAAGTGTTTTGTACCGGCCGTCGCCATCAGATACCACGCCGGCCAGCTCAGCGCGAGATTCAGAATGGACGGGCCCGTCACGATCGCCAGAAGAACAGTCAATAATGTCGTGGCCGAGGCGAGGAGGATAGCCGGTCTGAGTTTGATTCGAGTCTTTCTCAAAGCCTGGCGAACTCCATGGATTGCCGGCGGCAGAAAAAGCAGCAGGCAGCATCCGGACAGACCTTCGATGCGAAACCTGGCCAGACAAAAACAACACGGGAGAAGAGACAGGAAGGCACTGACCCACAGAGTCCGCCGCGAGACGGATCCCATAACGAAGCCACCCGTCCACGACCAGGCGGTCAGCAACAGGAACTTGCCGAGCAGGAGCGAGACGCCTGAGTTGGTCATCTGCCGGGCTGCCGGATCGATGAATTGCAGAGACATCAGGCTGAGAGAGACGGAGAACCCCATCAGCGGGAAGCTGAAGGGGAACGCGATACCGAAGGCCGCGATCCAGGGGCGCCAGTCGTTCCAATGGGCTCCCTGGCGGCGGAGCAGCAACCCGCACACATTCCATACCGCCAGCCGGGTGCTTTCCCCGGTTTCGGCCATGTCGCCCAGTACGGCCTCGCGTTCATCGCGTTCCAGCAATTGCGCCAGAGAGTCCAGCAGCATCCCGCCCCATTTCATGATTGGCTCCAGTGGTGCGTGGCCCACGATGCGCCACGGCTTGCGCGCGCCACGGTCTCGTAGAAATCCTTGGCCGCTCGCATGCCTTCCGGCGTAACCTGAACCATCCGTTTGGCTCGACCACCCCGTTGCGGCGTAGCATCGCCCATCCAGGTCTTCAGGAAGCCTTTGGTTTCAAGGCGGTCAATGGTGGTATAGAGCGCGCCAATCGAGCATTTGCGGCCGGTGACCGTCTCTATTTCCTGGCGAATCGCCGCGCCATAGCCCTCCTCGCCGAGTCCCGCGGCAGCAGTGATCAAAAGGTATTCGAACTCGCCCAGCATTATTATTCTACATTGTGATACTAATTGCCGGCCAAGTCAAGGTGTGGGAACTTAATTTCCTGATCCGGGATGGTTTTTGACAACCGCGACGCGCTCTCCGAAATCCCGTGCGGCGACCTAGCACTTAGCGACCGATTCCTGGCCGGCTCGTGCTGTCCACCCGGAAATGCCCTTCTGACAAGTATTCCATTGGGTACCGTGAATACATGACCAGCAACTTGTATGATCTGAAATGTGAATTATCACCTCCAACCGCGCTCAACCGAGCTGGATAGGTTCCGGGAGATCCTCGAACGCAAGGAGGCCGAACTGGTTCGAGTATTGCGGGAGCGGGGTAGCATCGCAATCGAGAGGAGTGCGGATCCGATGGACGAGATTCAGTATGCCTCGGAACGAGACCTGGCAATCGGAAACGTAGACCGGGAATCCAACTTGTTGCGCAACGTGAAAGGGGCATTGCGGCGGATTCACGAAGATAACTTTGGAATCTGCGTCGAATGCGAGTCAGAGATCAGCGCGAAACGCCTCGCAGCAGTGCCATGGGCGTCGTGTTGTATCCAATGCCAGGAAACTGCCGATCGAGATGGACAGGAGAGAGGTGAGCCCATGAACCAGCCTCTCGCTGATGTCGCTTGAGTTAATTGCAAGGGCGCCCGGTTCACGAATCCCAGAATGGCTACCGATGCTCCACACTACCGGAAGCTAACTGGACAACGGCCTGCGGCCGCAGAACGCGACATCGATCGAGACCGGGAACTGCTCCTGACGCGATGTGGCTCCGCCAGCGTTTGGGGAGATCGGTGGGCTACGGCCGGGACAGTATAGTTACTTCGGTTTTTGTTAGACTTACCGCTCCTGCCATCTATTCGACAGATGCCGTAAAGTGTCGCAAACAGTCGCATTTTTACGCGCGCGAAGAACGCCCAAAACCGACGGGCACCGGCCGGCCTGCCGGCCGAGGTCCAGAGTTCGTTCGGGCGTCGGCCCCGTGCGCGAGCTCTGCGGACGGCCGGCGCCAATCTGGCGACGCGATCATGCCGTAGATCTCCGCGCGCAGGACCGCAGTTATCGCGACACGCAAATTGGACCAGCCGAGGCGCATCCGGCAGGCACTGGAAAGTGCCCTCAAAAGGTGAGCCAAAAAGAAGCCGGCGGGAGCCGAGGACAAGGGGTCAGTTGCGGATAGCGACAGGAATTTCCGGTGACATGCTCATTGGAACGTGTTGAAATTGACCGCAGGTACCCTGCCGGTGTGTGCGCTCCGCAGCCTTTCTGAAAAACGCGTTTCGCGGTGTCTTCGGGCTCGTTCGGGCCCGGCGCGTGACCAGGCTGCTGCGAGTCGACGGATTCGACTACATCACGGCAGATTCTCCACGATATAGAGTTCGCTCGTCGATGAATCCACTTGGCTGTAATAGACCCACTTCTCATCCGACGATAGATCGATCCCGGTGTACGCAATTGCCTTGGGGGTTCGAAAGCCCAGATCCTCTATCTTCTTCGTTGCGAAGCGGTAGAACCTCGCGTCGGCCACCCGCGTAGCGGTCCCAATCTGGGAATTGCTCTGAGAGTCCAACATGTAGATGCCATCTTGAAGAACCTTCCAGTTTCTGGACTTCATCTCCGGCACAACTGGCTCTTCCCGCTTCGTCGCTACTTCGAGGCGCCAGATCTCGCCGCCGTTCCGTGTCTTCAGGTAGTAGATGTAGCGACCGTCCGCGGAGAACTGACACGTGAATGCACCGCCTTGCGTCACCCGGGTCGCTGGGCCGCCGGTTACCAGTCCCCGGAAGAGTTCCAGCGTACCGGTCTGGCTGGAGGTGAAGTAGATCCATTGGCTCGTGGGATCAAAACACGGCGTCATTTCCTCCCCCGAGTGATCGTATAGCATTTTCGGCTCGCCACCCGCCGTCGCGACCATCCAGACATCGGCGCCAGCTCTCTTAGTCCGCGCATCGAACGCGATCCACTTGCCATCCGGCGACCAGGCTGGCGAGCCGGCGGTTCCGCCTGGTTTGCTGAACAGCGGGTGGCCATCGGTCATCGCAATATTCCAGTTCCAGATTTCCCAACGTCCCGCGCGAAAGGAACTCAGCAGGAGGCGGCTGCCGTCGGGCGAGATTCGGGGTGAGTATTCCTCGTTCGATGAGTCCAAGACCCTCTGAGGAATCACTGGTTGTCCACGGGCAGGAAAAGCTTCGGCACGGTACGGCCTCGCCACAAATGCATTGCGGACGCTAACCATCTGTCGTCCATCGGGCGACAGTGCCCCGGCTGCAACTCCTAGGGGGAGCCGCTTAGGCTCGGAGCCATCACCATTCGCAATGAATGAAATGCGCGCATTTGTGACCTTCTCTCGTGCCTCGATGCGCATGCGGGTGTGACGGGATGTGAACTCGACCGCCTCAACCCGGTCGATGTCATCCCCAAGACGGGGGAAGGGGACCGGCTCTGACGTTCCTCCTCCAATTGGAACTCGATACACGCTCAGGCGGTCCAGGGTGGGTCCATGGGGGACGTAGACCCATTTTCCGTCGGGGCTAAACTTCGGGTCCATCGCGCCAAAGTTTTCTCCCAGCCGTCGCTCGAGGCCGGTTGCCAGATCCCTCACAAAGATGCCCTCTTTTGCTGGTTCCGAACCGCTAAGTCGAACCAGCGCTGTGGACCGCCCGTCGGGAGAAATGTCTGTCACGACGCCATCTGCCACGAATGTTTCGGCGCCACCCAGTGCCGGTATCCAATACGACGCGAACCCACTCACCGACTGCCGGTTAAAATACAGGCGGCGCCCGTCCGGGCTGAAGCAACTCGGCCATTCACTCGCGGCGTCATGCGTTATCTGTAACGGTGTGCCACCCTCCAGTTGCATGATATAAACATTGGAATTCCGCCCCTCCTGCCCCCCATCCCACGCGAAGACGACCGCGTTGCCGTTGCCGGAGAAAATCGGTAGCTGTTTTCGGCCGGGAAGATTCGCCAGAGGCCGCACGGTAAGCAGAGGCGCTGCCCTATCCACTCGTTTGAACCTTGGTGTGAGGAGCCATCCCCCAGCACCGGCCGCGACTAGCCCCCCGGCCAGCGCCCACACTAGCCATTTCGGTCTCCTCCGTTGTTGGACGGCGATGAACGGCGCGGACACCGAGCCGCTTGCTATCTCCTGGCTCAGGTCCTCCAAAGCGTTCCTTACGTCCTGCGCCGTTTGCAACCGCCTCTCCGGATCCTTGCGTAAGCAGCGCATTACCACACGTTCCAGTTCGCGCGGCACGGCCGCACCTTCCCGGCTGATCGCCTTCGGATCGTCCCGCAGAATCGACGTGATCGTAGACATCATGGTGTCTCCCACGAACGCCTTGTGCCCCGTCGCCATCTCGTAAAGCACGGCGCCCAACGAAAAAATGTCGCTGCGGATGTCGACGGGCATGCCCTGCGCCTGCTCCGGAGACATGTAGTTGACCGTACCAAGGATCATGCCCGGCGTGGTTTTGGTGCCCGGCAAGCTCTGCGTGCCGTCGTCGCGGGAGACCCCATCGATCACCTTCGCGAGCCCGAAATCAAGCAACTTCACCCGGCCGTCCGCCATCACGATTACGTTGCTTGGCTTTAAGTCGCGGTGAATGATGCCGGCGCGATGCGCGGCATGGAGCGCATCGGCGATCTGGCCGCCTATCCGAATCATTTCGGCTGCCGGCATACCGCCGCGCGGGATCACTCTGTCGAGGGGTCGGCCCTCGATGTACTCCATCACGATGCACGGCTGTCCGTTGTGCTCCAGGATGTCGTGGACCGTGACGATTCCCGGGTGATTCAGGGCTGAAGCGGCGCGCGCTTCCTGCTTAAACCGGTCGCGGCTCTGCGCGTCGATATTGGTGAGAAACTTCAGCGCAACGAATCGTCCGAGGTTTTCGTCGCGCGCTTTCCAGACCACACCCATTCCCCCTGCACCAATTTTGTCGAGAATGTGGTACTGACCGACGCGCTCCCCGATCATTGGCCAAACCCTCCTCGATTCGATGGTGCGTCGTGTAATGGGCGCTTCGAGAACGATGCGGTCAATACGAATAGGATGCATAAAACTTTCGAGCGGATTGCACCTCGAACTACCAACCCGGCCGTGTTCCAGCAATTCGGTTGGGACCGCATGCGACGTAACGGCCGAGCGGGCTGCCAGCAATGCTTCACCAGGGCTATAGCAGTGGAAAAAGCTCAGGCGATGCTGCCGGACCTGATCCTACAAAAAAGCTTTCCTCGTTGTAGTCGGTATCCAGGAACCAGCAGGCGATACCCTCTGGTCCGTCACTACGGATGTCGCCAGTGGCAGGATGGAACACATCGACGCCTTTGATCTTGACCTGCAACTGGCCGCCGGCCGCCGACAGCAGTTCGATATCGGGCTCGCCGAAAATGACGAATAGATTACCCTTGCCGGTATTCTTGAGATCCTCGGCCATGTGCAGGTCGGCGTTCATGCGGGCCTTGAGAACCGGGATGCGGCCGAGTTTATTGAACTCAGAGGAATGCGCGTCGAAATTGAAGGCGCACGCGATGAGCACGTCGAACTGAGCGTCGGCTGCTTCCCGCGCCGCGCTGACAAAGGTCGTGACGGGGCACCGTTCCAAACTCGGGGCCCACTGAAAATGGCAGCCCGCCGTGTGGTGGCAGCACCGTTCGCTCCATCCGCATAACGACCTTCGGCGCAGATGAGGTCACCGGGCCACGGTGCTAGCGAGGAGAAGGCGATTTTGTCTTCCTTGTGGGCCTGGTGAACCCCCGCAATTCGTAAGTTATCCAGAATGACCTGGACAAAATCGCGCGCTTCCTTGGTGGCATGGTTATCGATGAGGTTGTCTTCTTCATCCATCCCGAGCACGCGATGTGGCGACAGACTCTCCACCGTGAAAGGTCCGGCTACGCGTACTTTGGATTTGTCCTCGTAAGGCTTGTCATATCCTCGTAAGACCCGTCATAGAGGTATTCGTACTCAGCTTTGGCTGCGATAGAGGCGTCGATCTCCTGCTGACGCGCGATACGCTGCTCCCACCACTTGGAATGCAGATCGGCACCGATCTGGTTGGCCGGTGGGTGTGAGCAAGTTCCCGTGTGAGCCGTGAACGTGCCGGTTAGGAATGGAGCGGCGAGACGGAACGGAGAGCGTATTTTGAGTAGTTCTGGAGACGGATCGACCGAAAACAGGCTATCAGATGGCGGGGTTTCGATCTACAGGACCGTTAGATCTTTTGCTTTGTCGCTGTTGTCGTAGCGATCTGGACCAAGAATAGAATGTTTGCTTCAGGCTACGACAACCCTGTAGCTAAACTTGTAAGTTGTTGATTCTAAAATTGGTACGCCCGGTAGGATTCGAACCTACGGCCTTTTGCTCCGGAGGCATTAACCCACGCAATATCAAAGACTTAGCATGGGCACGCAAGGATTGCGCACCATTATGCTATGTTGCGAGTTTCCAAAGGCTTCCGGGCCTTCCGTGCGCCGGTACTCGCAATTGCGGGTAATGCTTCTATGTGTGGAGTGGGCACAAAAATGGGCACAGTTTTCCGAGGAAGAACGCGTAGCTGATTCCGGTAGATCCGGACTTACACGTCGAAAAGCCACGGCGTAAGGTCCACAACGGGGAACCGCAGGCACAATAAGCAGAGCGAGAGGTCCGATCCATGCAGGCCAAGAAATGGATCAGGAGCGCCGCGACCATCTGCCGTCAAGAAAGCTGATTTTCGATCCTAGGGACTCTACAGCATTGCTCTCGCGACGTCGGGAGGTCACGGGTGAATGGACGGGCAATTCATCTTGAATTCAATTGTTACTTGCATCTCTCGCCCCACGGCTTCCGGCGCAAACCTCCAACTGGCAACGCTGGCGGCAACCGCTCCCCGGAGTAGTGGGTTTCCGCTCAGGAAATTCGGGGGCGACGTATGGCCGTCGGTCTGGACCACGACAGTTAGCCTCACTTGATCGCCGACGTGCGCAGCCCGCGCGAGAGGCGGGTATTTAGGGAGTTCGTAGACAACTGGTCGAAACGGAGAGATGTTTGTCAACTCCACTGTCGGACCCGGCGGTGGATTTTGAGCTTGGCGGAACAACTCAGAAGGCGTTTGCGAACCTCTGTCAAAAAGAGAATCGAGCGTTCCCTTCTCTAATTCCCCCAGGAGGGGGCTGGTGTGATGCCTTGACGGTGGTCGCAGCGCTTCAGATACCGTAAAGGCGGGGCGATCCATGATGGTCGAGCCCAGTACCCGGTCCAATCGGCCCAAGAGATCCATCGTCCACGAAGTGTGCTCGGGTGTGACTGGATGTGGATCGAACATATCCCGATCTAATATGTCCATTCGAATACGGCGGCTTTCTTGCCCACACCTAACCTGCAATACAACGTCGGCACCGCTGAAAACAAGGCATCTCTTACATCGCTTCAGTTCTCGACGCAGGTCCTTCTCGGGAATACTGCAAGGATTCGTGCCGCCCAGCAGGTCGGCAACGCTCTCGCGAATCGAGCCCATCACAACTGCAATAGTAGCTGGCTGCGTACACACGTCGCCGGGCGGTGTGACTTGGATTCGCTCCACCAAGGTGCTGCCGTTAGCGGCCGAGTGCACAGAGAAGATTTCGTAGAACTCGAATGGCGGTCCTATATCGAAGAACGTCCGTCGCCCGATATGGAATTGATCGGGAACGGGCAATGGAGCCTTCCACCTCTGCGCACTTGCTGGGGTACAGACGAGAGCCGCTGTTGCGCCGAATAGCACGGCCGCCGCAAGGCGTGTTCGAAACCGCAGACCAGCTGAGTACTCGATCGCCTGCCACAGATCGGAGAACACAATTTCGACGGTAGCACAGTGGCCCTTGGCAGGGGGCAACTTTCGGTGAACGCCCACTCGACCCTGATGCGGCCCGACAACCGGGTTGGCCATCCGCCTGAGTGAGAGGTCCTACCCAACTCGTGACTCCAAGCCTGCGATACCTACTGCCAGCCGCTGCGCCTCAGCGTGGAACTTGTGTGCACGTCGATTCGCCTCATTATGCCGATGGCCCACATACCGGTAGATCTATCGTGGATCTTACGTGCGGCGCGTGCTCTGGCTCGCCGATTTCAATGCGTATCCGAGGCCAAGTGTTCAATCAGCCGGATAAGTTCGGGCAGATCCGCGGTCACCATTTTCCAGACCTCCTCCAGGTCCACGCCCTCATAGAAATGGATGAGCTTGTCACGGGTTCCGGCAATCAGCCTCCAGGGCACTTCTGGATGCGCCGCCCGGAATTCCGGCGACATTCTCTTGACCGCTTCCCCAATGATTAGCAGTTGGTGTAGAACCGCCGATTGCGTCTTTGCATCTTGGAGGAACTCCGCCTTGTCCGAGGGACCTTTGAATTCGATGGCCAGGCGCGCGGCTTTGACGATGTCTAGAAGATGCGCGTCATCGCGGAGCAAAGTATGGCTCCGCACTCTCCAGGATGGCCTTGCGCCGTATCCAATTAGAACTCCGCTCGATCGCGCGCTGCGACACAAGGTCTACCTTACGCCCGACGATCCCGGTGAGTTCCTCTTCCATTGCGACGTGATCCATCAGACTCCAGTCTGCGTCCGGGGCAAAGTTGACCAGCAAGTCCAGATCGCTGTCCGGACGGAAGTCCTCGCGCAACGCAGATCCGAACACGCGCAGTCCGGAGATCTTCCACCGGCGGCAAAACTCCTCGATTCGCTCTGTCGGAATGGGAATCTCCGTCCGCATGTAATCCTTCTCTCACCAGTTTGCCACAAACGGCCCTCTTAGCCGGACGCGAAGAGCAGCATGTTATGGTTGGGGTTGGCCGCCTGGCTCGACGGGGCGACAAGCCGGGGATCCTGCCCGGTTGGCGGCAATCCACCTCAGAGGATCGTGTACGGACCGATGGGCTCATCAGGCTCGAACGGAAAAGATCAGGGGGAGCATCCCACGCCCGCCAACGGCCACGACGAGGTACCCGACCTCTTCATTCCCAATTACACATTCCCAACTCCGGAGGCCGGGTATCAGCACGAACGGGCACGGGTGGAGGAACGTTTCCGGATGGACTTTGGAATTTGGGAAGCGGTCAACCGGGAGAATCCACCACAGTCGGTGACCTTGTCCGTCAGCGCATCCGGCGAGGCACAAACGGAGCGCCGCGATGACCTCGCCATCGTTCTGTCTCTGGAGACCTACGTTCGGCAGTTTCTCTTTGCCGCGCTCGCCGCTTATGGTGATCTGTTGTTGGAAAAGGCCACTCCGCCTACCGAAGCCGTCTGCGAATTCGAACGCCACGCGGATGAATTGCTGAAGGAGACATTCAACAGAAAATGGCTCTTCGGGCTGCGGCGCCTGGAACTTCTTGAAGTGGCCTTCACTGAGAGGTTTTGGCCCATGCAGCAAGAGGTCGTGGCGGAGGCGCGCTACGATTTCGAGGAAGACGTCTGGAGTACCGATGTTGAACCGGTAAAAGAGCCCGAGTCGGCGCGAGTTTGCGAACCCGAACCGGTGGCATCTCCGGAGCCAACGGGCGGCGACGGCACGATCCCGAAGAACTGGTTTCCATCCACGAAGCCGGACATGTTGTCGCTGCGGTTGCTGTCGGTCGTCACCAAAACGGCGCAGCAATCGAAACGACGACAAACGGTTGCCGTGGCATCGCCGAACACTCCAATACTGCGTTGCTAAAGGAGGCACCCGATCATCCAACCTTCGAACGTTTCGACGAACTCCTGCCTGACTTTCGCAAGGCAACCGCTTTCGCCCAACTTTCGGTGGGGATGACCGGGTGGCTGCGATACTTGCGTACTCTCTGGCTGAGGACCGATGATATCCTCGACCGACACTGGTTAGCTGTAAAGATGCTGGCTTCGGAAATCCGAACCACCCGTACCGTTCGACGTGACCGCGCTCAGGAACTCCTGGATCGCTGGATGCCGCTACGCGGAGAATCGATACTTGAGGCTTTGAGTTGGCAGGAACGGCATCCGACAGAGTCCGCTATTACGCCTGATACCGTCTAAGTTGCCTTGGCCCGCGGAGTTCGTTCCATCTCTGCGGGCCTTTCTGATTCTGATTGAGTCGGCACTACCATGGCAGCAATTGGATGAGTGAGAACCTGGCTCGCAATTCTCATCCAAGGAGGGCTCCCCATTTTGGAGGCACGAATGAGATCTGGTTGTCCGAAGTAATCTCACAGGCTACCGCGCTGGTGATAGTATGGCTGTGGCATGAAAAGCCCTGGTCTCCGTGCGGTTGCTGCCCGGCTTCCGCTCGGGGTATTGTGCGCTGGCTTGGCGCTTGGTCAGACTTACACGGTTCACTCGGTAGCCGGAGGAGGGGTCCCAAACGACATTCCCGCCACATCGGCGCGCTTCTCCCCATACCGCGTAGCGGTTGACAGTTCCGGAAATGCATTCATCGCGGATTCGGACATGAATGTCATCCTTCGAGTAGACGCGACATCGAGCGTGCTGACGGTAGTGGCCGGAAACGGAATTCCCGGGTTCGGTGGTGACGGAGGTGCGGCGACCGATGCCCAGCTAAACAGTCCGGTTGGGATCGCGTTTGACCGAACGGGGAACCTGTACATCGCCGATTCGAACAATGATCGTATCCGCAAAGTATCGGCTGGTGTGATCACAACAGTGGCTGGCAGCACACGCGGATTTAGTGGCGACGGTGGTCCAGCGACCAACGCGCAGTTGAACCACCCGGTTGACGTCGCGTTTGACACCTCGGGCAATCTCTACATAGCTGAGCAGACCAACGATCTCGTTCGCAAGGTGTCGAATGGAGTCATTACCACGTTCGCTGGCAACGGCTATGCTTTTTCCAGCGGCGACAACGGACCGGCTACCAAGGCTTCTTTTTCACCAAGCGGCATCGCGTTTGACGCAGCGGGAAATCTCTATATCGCGGATACCAGAAACAACCGGCTCCGCGAGGTTTCGAACGGAGTCATTACGACCGTTGCAGGGAACGGCAGTGGCCTCGCTTCCGGTGAGAACTTCCCTGCGATCAACGCGCAACTCAGTCCAGCCGATGTGGCGGTCGATGCGGCGGGCAACCTCTTTGTTGCGGACGGACTGAACAACCGTATCCGCCGGATTTCTAAAGGAATCATTACAACGTTCGCCGGGACTGGCGTCGCGGGCTTCAGCGGCGACAACGGACCGGCAACCAGCGCGATGCTTTACGGTCCGGGCGGGATCGCGATTGATGCGTCCGGGAGCGTCTATATTACGGATTCCTACAATAACCGCCTTCGCAGAGTCTTAGGCGGTGTGATTAACACGATCGCCGGAGGGAGCACGTCTTTTTTCGGAGAGAACGGTCCGGCAACTGGAGCGCAACTGGGCTCGCCGTATGGCCTTGCCATCGACTCATCCGGCAATCTCTACATTACTGATATCGGCGTCCACTGCGTGTTCAAGGTTTCCAATGGTGTGATTACCACCGTGGCGGGGAATGGTGTTGCCGGGTTCTCAGGCGACAATGGGCCGGCCACAAAGGCCTCGCTTAATTCACCGTCCGGCGCCGCCGTCGATTCGGTGGGCAACATCTATATCACGGATACCAAGAACAACCGCGTTCGCGAGGTCTCAAATGGCGTGATCACGACCGTCGCCGGTAACGGCGGTCCAGGTGGCATCGCGGATAACGTCCCGGCCACCAGCGAGCCGCTGTTTGCTCCCGTTGGCGTCGCTGTCGACTCGACCGGCGATCTCTATATCGGGGAGACCTCCTTTCCGGGCTATGGAGTCAGGAGGGTTGCAAATGGAATGATCGCAACCGTGGGGCTGCCTGTCGACGGAGCCGGGGTCGCAGTCGACGCCGCCGGAAATCTATACGTTGGCAACGGAACATCGATTTCGAAGGCCACGAGCGGTTTTGTTGCGTTGATTACGGGAGGCGCATGCGGCACGGCTCCGCCCTTCCAAGGAACCGGAAGCTTAACTGTAGATGCTTCCGGCAACGTCTACTTCGCGAACACCGGCGCCTCAGTCGTCTGCAAAGTGTCGAATGGAGTCACCACTACGATCGCGGGAAATGGCCTGTTTGGTTTCGGACCTGACAACGGGCCGGCGGCCGCCGCATCCTTCGGATTTACGTACGGCGTTGCAGTTGATGCATCCTTCAACGTTTATGTTGCCGACTCAAGCAACCACCGGGTGCGTCTGTTGACACCTTCCAACCCGCCTTGTCCGGCCGCCACCGTAATCCCAGCGAGTATCTCTGCGCAGCAAGCCGGGCAAGCCATAACGATCTCTGTTAGCGTCAGTTCATCATGCTCGTGGGCGATTCAAGGCATGCCATCGTGGATTACCTACTCAGGAAACGCGGTCGGCAATGGCGCTGGTTCTGTCAATCTCACCGTAGCGCCGAATCCGGGCGTTGCACGATCGGGCGTGCTCACCATCGCCGATGTATTGATTCCGGTGGCACAACCGGGCCTCGCCCCCTCGATTGCCGCAAACGGCGTCGTTGCTCTCGATAGCGCGACCTCCGTCATCCAGCCAGGGTCTTTGGCCTCCATTTTTGGAAGTAATCTGGCCACCGGCACGTTCTTCACCAACGGCGCTTTGCCGACTGACCTTGGAAACGTTACTGTGACCGTCGATGGCAAACTTGCCTACCTGGTGTTCGTCAGTCCGTCACAGATCAACTTCCAAGCGCCGGACGATACGGTGACCGGTCCTGTCAACGTCGTTGTTACGAATGCACTAGGAACTGCAACATCGACGGTAACCCTCTCTGCCTATGCGCCTTCGTTCATGCTTTTCGACAGCCGCTATGCGGCCGCCGTGATTCCCACTCCAAATGGAAGCGGATACTATGCCAATGGATCTTATGATCTTGCGGGGCCTGCCGGGCACTTTAGTTTCAACACGCGCCCAGCTAAGCCCGGCGAAGTGGTCGAATTATATGGCGTAGGATTCGGACCAACAAACCCTCCAATCGAGTCGGGAATTGGTTTCGGATTTGCAGCTCCGACTGTTAGCCCTGTCGCAGTTACGATCGGCGGAGTTGCCGCTACCGTGCAGTTCTCTGGCTTGGTCAGCCCGGGGCTGTATCAATTGAACGTAGTTGTTCCCAGCGGGTTAGTTTCAGGGGACCAAGTGGTGCAGGCTTCGGTCGGCGGCGCATCCACATCCGGGGCGACCTATCTGACCGTCCAATAGAGATCTCGTGGTCTCTTCCAAGGCGCGGCAAAAGAAATACTCCAGCCCGTGTTCTCGGTTCACGGCGCTGTCGATAACTTGAAATCCCTACGAACCGCGACAACCACCACCTCGCCCATCCAAGGCGCTCAAAGCTTTTGTCGCCGGCAATGTGCTTCATAAGCAAGATAATTTATCTGGCTTGCGCTTGATCCTGTTGAGCCATCTGATCAATGAATCGTCATGGAAGGGATGGCCCGATGCAAATCCTGTTCAACAAGACGATTACACAATGCCGGAAAATCGGCGCGCGCGGCGGCCGCGCCCGCGTACGGAATCTGCGTAACCGGACTATGCACGCAGTTCCTAAAGCAGCCAGAATGCCAGTGCCTGTGCTCGAGACAGCGGCAGAGGCAAGCGCGCTCCTGGATCGTCAGTTTCCGTGGCTGATCGACGCGGAGAAGTCGCAACGGCTGCTACGCGGTGGCGTTCACGAAGCGCGCGCAGTTTTGTAGGTTTTGTAGTCTTTATCCGCCAGGGAAGAGGTAACATTCGACCCTGGCAAGTCGTGCCCGGCCGGGCGCGAGTAGATTACCCAGAAAGCAGAAATCGAAAGGAGAAAGTGTAGACGATGGCGGTGTATAAACGCGGACGAGTGTGGTGGTACAAATTCACCTGGAACGGCACACCCATCCGCGAGAGCACGAAGCAGAGTAACAAACGGGTGGCCGAGCAGATGGAGGCCGCTCACAAAACTTCCCTGGCGAAAGGGGAGGTCGGCCTTCGGGACCGCGTGCCCGCTCCGATAGTGAAGGGCTTTGCCGAAAAGGACTTCCTTCCCTACGTTCGAACCCGCTTTGCTGGTAAGGCGACGACGCTCCGGTATTACGAAATTCAGGTTGGCCACCTCACCGGCTACCCAGCCTTGGCTAACGCGCCAGTCGATGGCGTCAAGCCGGAGATAATTTCGGGCTTTGTCGCCGAATGCAGAGCTGCCGAATACGAAGTGTCCAGCATCAACCGCGCACTCCAGGTGCTCCGGCGCATGCTGCGGATCGCGGTGGAGTGGGGTAAGACCGAAAAGGCCCCGCCGCGCATCTCGCTCTTGCCGGGCGAAAGGCGGCGCGAAAGACTGTTGAGTCTGGCTGAGGAAGCCGCTTATCTGAACGCGGCGCAGACCATCGGTGACGGCATCCTGGAAGGCTACAACCGGGCACTCGAAGGTATCCGTGCAACGCAGCGCGGGCAACAGCCGATCAAACCGCAGGACCCATTCCTTTTACGTGACGTGGCGACGGTTCTGCTCGACTGCGGCCTTCGTCCGGAAGAATGCCATCGCCTCCGTTGGGAACACGTCCGCGATGGTGCGCTCCATATCCCGTTCGGAAAGACCGAGAACGCCCGGCGCTCAATCCCCTTGCCGAACAGGTCAGCGGCGCTGCTGGAAATGCGGAGGTCCATTGCGCCCGAATCCAACTGGGTTTTCTCAGCGCCCACAAAGAGCGGGCACATCGGACAATCGTCCTTGAAGAAACGGCACGCCGCAGCATGCGAGCTCGCCGCGATCGAACCATTGCCCGTATATACATTCCGGCACACGTGCCTCACCCGATGGTCGTCGCACATGGATCCGTGGACATTGGCATATTTCGCGGGGCACGGCGACTTCGAAACCACGCGCCGGTACATTCATCCCAACCTGGACACCGGCCGGGAAGCAATGGAACGGGCACGAGAGGTTCCGGGTGGGCACAAAAATAGGCACAGTGCCGAAAACGCCGACACTGATTCAATTTCGGATAGCGCGGTAAACGACGAAAAGGAAAAGAGTTAATTGGTACGCCCGGTAGGATTCGAACCTACGGCCTTTTGCTCCGGAGGCAAACGCTCTATCCAGCTGAGCTACGGGCGCTTACGAAAACAATAACTTCCTGAACGTTGGCCTTCTCATTCTTTCGAAATTCGGCCAAAACTCTCAGAAGCTCGGAGTCCAACTTCTCGACGAACGCCGTAACAAGTGTACCAAAAGTTCGGTGGTGCCATTGGAATGATGAATATCCAACTCCGGGACTCTCTGCCATGTTCGGACGCCGCCGCAAATTAACTGTCGATGACCGGAGAGAATAGTCGACGCCGGACGCTCCTACCCGGCCAGATGCGGGGGAGCAGGACTTCTTGCGTCTCGGGGACTTAGCGGCCCATATTGTAAGAGAACGTGAACGATAACACGATTCGATCCCCGCGGAATTCCGCCGGCAGAGGCGGCAGCGGGTTCGAGGCGCTGATGGCAGCGACAGCCGCGTGATCGAGCGCGTTCGATCCCGATTGCCACGAATACGCCACCTTCGTCACCGTACCGTCCTTGGCGATCGCAAAATCCAGCTTCACCTGGCCTCTCGTGCCGAGCTTGGCGCTCTCCGGATAGACCGCGAACCAGTTGCGGCGCACTGCGGCGAGAACCTGCAGGATGTACGGACGGAAATCTACGCCGAGAGGGTCGGACTTCAATTCGTAGTCCATCCGCGGGCGCCCGGCCGAGGGTGGCAGATTGAGGCCTGCGCCTTTGCCCAGATCCATCGTCTCACTGCCCGTGATCCCTTTACTCCCGCCGTGCGACAGTTCGCGAACGGCTTCCTGCACGCTATTTGGCGGTGTCGGAATGCGCGGCTGCCCTACCGGACCCGTCGGTGCAGCAGGCGGAGTTTCAAAAGTCAGCTTGGGCTTGGTTTCGCTCACGCGCGGCTCCTGTGGCTGAATCTGCGGTGGAAGCTGGGTCATGGGGATCTGCGGAGGAGTGTTTTGCGCCTGCTCAATTTTTGGCGGCTCCGGCACCGGCTGCACCGCGACCGCCGGTTTGGTCGGGGGCGGAGCAGGAGGAGGTTCGAACTTCTTAGCCTTCGCGCCGGGTGCCGGAGTGGGTACAGGAATCGACGGCAGAATCGACTGCACCGCCAACTCTTTGCTGATCGCTCCTTTGTTCGGTGCTTTCTGTGTGAGTTCGGTCGGCGGGTCGGTCAGGTGTGCGACCAGCCGCTCGCGCTCTGGAAAATGCACCGGCTTCGGAGTCGGCGCTGACATCATCGCCAGGCAGAGGATCAGAAACAGATGTACTACGACTGTCCCGATCACAGCTTTGCGTATGCGATTGGCTTCGTCCGGATCCCGCGCCCAATTGAGCAGAAGCTGCAAGTCCGGGTCGTCACTCGCGCTCAAAGAAGAAACAGACGCAACTGGAGCGGGATCTTTGGGCGTGGTCGCGCCCCGGCCGGCCGGAGGTTGCTCTACAGTTTGCATTCGCGAGACAGGGTCTGGTCAACTACCTGGGCGTGTTGCTCAATCTTATCAAGAATCGCCAGTGCAACTTCTAGCGTGTGACGTGCGGTCACCCCGTCCAGTTTCGGGCGCGCCCGCGTCCTCACACATTGAATGAATGACTCGAACTGCAGTTTGAGCGGTTCATCCGGAGTCACCGGCAGCCTGCGAAACGAAATCTGTTGATTGGCCCCCACGGTGAACTCGGCCGCTTCCTGTTTGGCATAATCCAGCGTGATGTACTGTTGTGGCTGGAACAGCCGCAGTTTGCGGATGCGCTCAATGGAAACCCGGCTCGCGGTCAAATTAGCCACACATCCATCGGTGAATTGCAGACGCACGTTGGCGATATCGACTCTTCGCGAAAGCACTGAAACGCCCGCCGCGCGGATCTCCTGCAGTTCCCCGCGCGCCAGGCTCAAAACGATGTCGAGGTCGTGGATCATGAGATCCAGCACCACATCGACATCGAGACTCCGGGGACTGAACACGCTCATTCGATGGACTTCGAAGAACAGCGGCAAGGTTACAGCCCGCTCGAGCGATATGACCACAGGATTGAAACGTTCCAGATGTCCTACCTGCAAAACACGTCCGTGAGTCCGTGCGGCGGCGATCAACCGGTCGGCCGCATCCAGAGTTGGAGCGATTGGCTTTTCGACTAAAACGTCGATGCCGGCTTCGAGCAGAAAAACGCCCACCGGCGCGTGGTTGGAAGTCGGCGCGGCCACGATAACCGCGTCCACTTTCCCGACCAGGTCGTCTACGCGGCTCAAGCGCAGGCATGTGCGCGAAACATCGGCCGCTGCCAACTTGGCCGGATCCGGATCGACAATGGCCACCAACTCTACCAGAGGGGACTGGCCGGCGATGCGAATGTGGTTTTTCCCGAATTGTCCCGCACCGGCGACAGCGATCCGGATTCGGGGGAGATCTGCAGAGGGCAACTCTAAGTGTAAAACGCCCGGCAAGCACAGTGCCCGCTCCGTGTCCGGCGGGCTCTTGGCAACAGCGGCACTCTAATCCGCGTTGCTCTGAAAACACCTACTCCGGTCTGCTGAGAACCTGCTAGCTCTTTGTCCCGCTAACGGCTGCAGAGCAACCTCCGAACGGCGCTGTTTCTGGAGAGGCCGCCGTCTCGGCACTCTTTCCGAGACGTTTTGCGCCGCGCAGGCCGAGCGTCCCGAAGAACCTTCAACCGCAACCCGACCAGCTTTCCAGCCGCGGGCGTCTCGTCTCAACCGCGTCGGAACCGCGTCGGACCCACGATCGCTTCTCGCCGGCCAGCAACCGGCGGCCGCATCCAGCTACAATGCTATGTATCGCGTAGTTCGCTCCATTCTGGCGCAGTCGAATACTGCGATTACGAGATATAAGAGGTAGCGCTGTTGAGTACCGGTCGGCCTGATTGCAGAATCTCCACTCCGCCACGCATATTGTTAGCCGTCGGATTAGCTGCGATTTTTTCGCTTTCCGCGGCGGCGCAGACTGACCCTGATTCAGTCGCGAGTGCGCCGGGGTTCCTGAACAGCTACTGCATCGCCTGTCACCAGGGAAAATCCCCGGCTGGCGGTTTTGACGCCCGCCGTCTCGACACCCAGGCAAACTTCGTCAGCGAGTTCAATCGATGGAGTGCCGTGATCTCCCGCGTGAAGAATGGGGAGATGCCACCCGCTGGCGCGCCGGCGCCCCAGCGCGAGGCGCGAGATCAGTTCACCCGGTGGGCCGAAGCTCAATTGCGGCAGGCCTGCGCGAGCGGAATGGCGCCGGGACCTGCTCCGATCCATAGACTGAATCGTGAAGAATACACCGCTACCGTGCAATATCTTCTCGATATCCACATGGATGTCGGCCAGGGGCTTCCGGCGGATGGCGCGGGCGGGGAAGGGTTCGACAATGCGGCTGAGGCCCTGGTGCTGTCTCCCCTGCATGCCGAAAAATATATGGAGGCGGCCAAACTGGCTATGGATTTCGCCTCAAAAGAGTATAAGTCGCGCCGTCTGGTCTTAGTCGCAAGACCAGGCCCGGGAGTTTCGGAGGTGCAGGCCGCGCACCAGATTCTGCAATCATTCCTGCCGCGGGCGTTTCGTCGGCCGGTGACCGAGGCTGAGATTTCCCCGTACACCGCGCTCTTCCGCGCTGCCTTGAAACAGGGCAGGCCGTTCGAGTCGGCCGTTTTCTTTACCCTGCAGGGAGTCCTGCTGTCTCCCCAATTCCTGTTTCACGACGAGCCGCAAAACAACACCGCCGAAGTTCGGCCTCTGGACCAGTACGCACTCGCTTCCCGGCTCTCGTATTTCTTGTGGGGTACCATGCCCGATCCGTTGCTGTTCGACCTGGCGGCGCAAGGCAAACTGAATCAACCGGAAGTCCTGAGCGCGCTAGTGCACCGCATGGTGCAGGATGAACGCTCGGTGACCTTCGCGGACCGGTTCGTCGGCCAATGGCTGCGCACACGGGAGTTGGGCACGAATAAGATACCCGATCCCAAGATGTTCCCGGACTACTCCAACGAAGAACTTCGGTCCGACATTCGCTATCAGCCGATCCTGTTTTTTCGCGAGTTAATCGCCCAGGATTTGTCTCTGCTAAATCTGATCGACTCGAAGTACACCATTTTTACCAAGTCGCTTTCCAAACACTACGACGAAAAGCCAGCCGGCGAGAAAACGGATCAGCAGCCTGAATGGCTCGAACTGGCTCCCGGGTCGCAAAGGGGAGGTTTGCTCGGTATGGCGGCCGTTCTGGGGGTCTCTTCCTACCCTCACCGAACCAGTCCCGTACTCAGGGGAGCCTGGGTCCTCGAGTCGCTTCTGGGAACGCCCCCTCCTGCGCCGCCGCCCAACGTGCCGGCACTACCGGAGGATCGCTCGGGCGACCAACCGACTTCGGTTCGAGAGCGGCTCACTCTGCATCGTGCCAACCCGGCGTGCGCCGGCTGCCATACCCGTATCGACCCGATCGGTTTCGCGCTCGAGAACTTCGACGCGCTTGGACGTTGGCGGGACACCGATGGCGGTAAGCCGGTAGACAGCACCGGCGAACTCGCCGACGGAACGGTGATACACGGTCTCGCGGAACTCAAAGCGTACCTGCTCGCGCGAAAGGACCTGATGGTTCACAATCTCACCCGCAAGATGCTCGGTTACGCTCTGGGGCGCGCATTGACCCCCGGCGACGCCTGCGCTGTCGATGATATTGCGGCTCAGGTAAAGTATCATGACTATAGTGCGCAAACACTGATTGAGGCGATCGTGTTGAGTACGCCGTTCCGTTATCAGGCGCCTCATTATGGTCCCGGACGGGGCCAGGCGGAAGGACAATAGCAGTGAAAACTTCGATCACGCGCCGGACCGTACTTCGAGGCGTGGGCGTTAGCCTCGGCTTGCCATGGCTGGAGGCGATGATTCCGCCATCCGCCCGCGCCGCATCCACTCTTCCCAAGAGTCCGGTTCGACTGGCTGTCCTGTACATGCCCAACGGAGTGAACGTCTCGAAGTGGACGCCCGAGGGTAGCGGACGCGACTACACTCTATCTCCCTCGCTCGAGCCCTTGCGGGACTTCAAGGACCGCATGGTGGTGTTGAGCAACCTCTTCAATGCCGGGTCCAAAGTCGGCGATGGGCACTACGCCAAGGAAGCGACGATCCTCACGTGCTCTACCATTCGTAAGACGCCCGGCTCGGACCTTTGTAACGGCATTTCAATGGACCAGGTCGCTGCTCAACGGGTGGCGACCCAAACTCCGCTGCCGTCGCTCGAACTCGGCGTTGCGCCAGTAGCAGTCGGCGTCGATCTGGCAGTAGGATACACCCGGATTTACGGTTCCCACATTGCCTGGAGTAATCCGACGACACCCCTGGCTCGTGAATTGAATCCGCGCGCGGTATACGAGCGGCTGTTCCGGGCATCTAATGGCCAGCAGGTCAATTCGGCCAAGTCCGATACGTTGCTGTTGGACCTTGTTATGGATGACGCGCGCCGCATGAAGGCCAACATCGGCTCCGCTGACCGCCTGCGGTTGGACGAGTACCTGGAGGTAATGCGCTCGCTCGAAGAGCGGGTCGAGAGAGCGAGTTCCAAGACACGCAGTTCGTGGAAGCCGAGGGCGAAGATCGATCCCCAAGCCCTTCCCACCGACCAGCCCGCCAGTCATGCCGAACACGTGCGGCTGATGCTCGATATGATCGCCACCGCTTTTCAAAGCGACACCACCCGGGTGTGCACTTTCATGTTCGGTAATGCGGTGAGCGCGATCAGTTTCCGGTTTCTCGAGGGAATCACTTCCGGTCATCACGACGTCTCGCATCATGGCAACGACGAGGAAAAACTGCGCCAGTACTACGTGATCACGCGTTGGCATGTCGAACAATACGCTTACCTCCTCGGTAAGCTTCAGGGAATGCGCGAAGGCGATTCCACCGTTCTCGACAACTCCATGATTTTGTTTGGCTCGGCGTTGAGCGACGGCAATTCCCACAACCCGCACAAGATGCCTCTGGTTCTCGCGGGCCGCGCTGGAGGCCGCATCCATACCGGCCAGCACCTGGTCTGTGGCGAAGACACGGCTGCAGCGAACCTCTATGTCTCGATGCTCGACGCCTTTGGAAGTCCGGTTGAACGGTTCGCCGACAGTACCGGTCACCTTCCCGGTCTATTGAATGCGTAATGTTGAATGCGTAATGTTGAATGCGTGAGCCCCATGCGAATCCTCCTGATGCTCGGCCTGTTTGCCGCGCAAATCTGCGCGGCTGACTTTGGGGGAACATGGATCGGCGAGATACCTTCTCAGAACAACGGTCATCGTCTCCGCATGGCGCAGCAGGTCGCGTTTCAGTTGGTGCAGAAGGGTGGGACGCTTACCGGTAAGCTTTACGGAGACTACGATAGCTCGCCCATTAGCGAAGGCAAGGTGACGGGCGACACCATCGACTTTATCGTCGTCACCCAGGAACAACAAGGTAACCAGATCAACCAGTCGAGACTTCATTTCACCGGTACCCTTCAACCGGACGGCAGTATCGAGTTATCCAGAGTCCGCGAGAGCTCCACGAATTCCGGAAACGGAGGAGCTTATAAAGGGAAAGCCCCCAACGCCAAACAGACCTTCGTGATCAAACGCCTGACCTGATCCTTTATTTGACTCCGTCATTGCCCGGCTTTGGACGTTCCATCAGTACATCTTCCAGCGTGTCGGCAAGAATGAAATTGTCGAAGTAAATCGTGTCGACCGACGGACGGTGCGGACTGCGATGGATTCCGGGCTGGCAGAAGTAGACGGACTCGGGGCCTTTCGTCTTGAGCTTCTTATCCAGCACCAGAACGCCGTCTAACCAGAGCCGCGTATTTCCCTTGTCCTTATCCTCCGACCAATGTATGTGCATCGCCAACTGGTGCCACTGGCCTACGGGTAAGTCCGCCTCCCATTCGGTACCGTTGCGGCCGAGATTCCCGGTACCGTACTTGATGAGCGCTCCGCCTCCCTCTTTCGGCTCAACCCACCACGTCATGACATTGTCATATTTCGGCGGCGGGCTTCCCTCCCAATAGAAGAAGTTGTCGCGATCCTTCGGCGCCTCGGCTATATACAGGTAGAAGGACATGTAGGTGTCGGAGCCTTCCTCGACCGTGATTCTCGGCCCGCCAAGTTGTGCGCGCAACTGCTGGGCGTTGAACACATCGTCTTCGTGGATAGTGACCTTGACGGCGTACTTTCCCTCCTGCACGATGTCGCTAACGACCTGGACATTTCGCGGGGTCGCATTCTGGCCGCGGGTGCCGGTGATACTCCACTGGCTTAGATCGCCCGTCTCGAAGTCAGCCTTGAAGATGACCTTCGCGTAACCGATGCACAATAGGCTGGTTAACAGGACTGAATACTTAGCCAGTGCTTTCGAAGTCATTCCAGCTATCAGTCTGCCACATTAGCCCAATAGCTGGCGGTCGTCGCCACAGGCAGGCCGCTCCGCCTGTCCTCGACGATAAATGCCAGCACAGCATCCAGAAAATACTGCCCCATCGTGGATCTCAGCCCTGATAAGCTAAGGTCCTACTCTACAATTGGCCTCCTATTCCGAGCGGAGCGTCTCAGCGGGGTCGATGCGGACCGCATGGATCACCGCCGGCAGCGCCGCCAGTAACGCCGCCGCCACAATCGTCAATGACGGAAGTGCCAGCATGCTGAGGTCGGTGCCTTTGACCTGAAAGAACAGAGTCTCAATGTATCGCACCGACGCGATACCGAGCGCAAGGCCCGCAATGGACCCCGCGAGCACCATGGCAAAGACCTCCAGCGTGATGTGCCGCGCAATGGCTCCCGCGCGTGCTCCGATCGCCATGCGGATTCCGATCTCACGCCTCCGCTGCAGCACCGAGTAATCGAGTACCCCATACAAACCAACCCCCGCCAGCAACAGCGCGACGGCCGCGAAAAATAGCGCCAGGACAGCGAGCAGCCGCTCCCGGACGGTCTGTGATTGATTGATCTCCACCTGCGTCCGGATATTGTTGACGTGGAATTCGCTCTGTCCGCTCGACACTGCCGCACGCAATGTTGACGCTAGCTGGAGCGGGTCGCGCTGCGCGGTGCGCACGATAAAGGTTCCCCGGCTCGACGGCCGTGACGAGCCATTGGTGTCAACCGAGTAGAAGGGAATCCAGGCTGTCGGGCGGATGGGCCGGCGCATGTCCCTCGACCTTGCATCGTGGACGAAACCCACGATCTCGATGGCCACACGCCGGCCGGTCGCGTCCATTCTGTCGAAGCGTTTTCCGGTAGGATCCTGACCGTCGAAGTATTGCTTCGCGAACGCCTGATTGACAATTGCAACGGAAGGATTCGCATCCGTGGCGCGAAAGTCTCTGCCGTTGATGAAGGGAATTTTCATGGTGTCCGCCCAGCCCGGAGAAACGCTGAGAAAGTCCGAAAACACTTCGTTTGGCGGTGCGCCGTTGATCGAAATATCGCCGACATTGCTCTCGCCGCTCAGCAGCGGATAACCCGTGAGCGCAACCTTCTCGACACCGGGCACGGCGCGCAGATGTGCGGTCACTTCGTCCCAGTAAGCCGGAAGTTGCGGATGGCGCGTGACGGTCTCGAGATTGAGAATTCGCTCCGAGGAAAAACCCGTGGCCTGGTTCGAGAGCTTCTCAAAGGTCGTAACGAACAGACCGGCAACGAACAGCACCAGAAAACAAAACGCCACCTGTACGGCGATCAGCGAATGCATCAAATGCCGCCGCGAATGCGGATCCTCTCCGCCCTTGAGTGCGCTCGCAGGCTTCACGGAAGATGCTCGGAGCGCCGGCGTGAGACCGAAGAGAATCGTTACACCCGTGACCAGCACTAAGCCGAAGGCGAGCACGCGCCAGTCGGCCGGCAGGATCAGCCGTGCAGGGTCGTCCGGTGGATTGATCATGCCGAGGACCACCGGCGCGGCCCACCCTGCGAACAACGTTCCGGCCATGGTAGCGAGCACCGCCAGCCAGACGCTCTCCAGCATCACGAGCTGCACCAGCCGCCCCCGGCCGGCGCCGATCGAGATACGCAGCGCCATTTCACGCGCCCGCGAGGCAGCCCTGGCGGTCATCAGGTTCGCCACGTTCGCGCAGGCAATCAGCAACACCAGCGCCACCAGTATGGCGATCGCTACCAGCGAAGGGCGGTAGTCTCTCTGCATATTTGAGCGCCCGGCAGCAGCAGGCTCCAGCAACAGCGTCTCTTTGAAAAAACGATCCAGAGCCGCTTTGGAGAGACCCGGGAAACTCTTAGCGCGTTCGATCTGGAGAGCTCGAAAGGTTGCGCTCAACCGGTCGTGAATAGGTCCCGGCGAAACTCCGGGCTTGAGCTTCACAAACGTCCTGAGCCAGAAATTGTTTTTGCTGTTCAGCGTACGGGGATTCTTCATCATCATGGGGATGAAGATGTCGGTCACGATACCGGTTTCGGTTCCAGTGAAGCGCTGCTCCGAGACGCCCACGATCTGGTAGACCCTGTCGTCCATGCGAAAGGTACGGCCAAGCACCTTGGGATCGCGGCCAAAGCGCAGCTTCCAATAGTCAAAGGAGATCACCGCGTAAGGATGCGCACCGGGCTTCAGGTCGTCACGTTCGGTGAGCAGCCTTCCCAGGGCTGGATGCAGGCCGAACACCGGAAACATCCGTCCCGAGACATACTGCAGGTGGGCTCGCTCCATCTCCTGGTCCGAGCCGTAAGTCAGATCGCTGCGGTCCGCATAGGAGACTGCAAATAGTTCGGCCTGCTCTTTTACGGCATCGCGCATGCGAGTGAACATAGGATACGAGCAACTGTCGTATTCCACCATCTTGCCGTCCCTCGCGTCGGGTCCGGCGAAAGCCACCACGTGCAACCGTTCGGGCTCGGCGACGGGTAGAGGGCGCAGCAGAAGAGCATCGATAAGACGGAATGCCGATGTGCATGCCCCGACGGCCAGCGCCAGCGATAGTATCGCCGCCGCGGACGTAACTTTGTTCTTCCTCAGCTGCCGCCATCCAAAGACGGCGTCGGCACGAAATGAGTCAAGCCACCGCGCAAGCTTCAGCATGTCGCAAACGCCTCTATACCTTTACCGTACTCCGCAGTAAAGGTTACCGGGCAGGTCCTTTTTCGAGTTCGGGGAGCCGTTATAATCATAGCTGCCAACTTTCCCATGAAAGGACACTGTATGCGTTTCGTCCACCTTCCCCAGCTTACAATCGCTATCGTCATGCTCACGCCCGCGATGGCCAATCCACAGGCTTCAGACGAGAGTTCACGCGCTGTTCCGGGCGGCGGCATTTCCGTCCCTGGCTGGACAGGAAAGATCGATGCGAGTGAGGAAAAGGCAGGACAGTCGCTCAACAACGCGAAGTTAGCAAAAGACGGCAAGGATCTGCGTGTGACTACGGGTCCGGCGGTGACTTATTGGAATCCGGCCAACAAAGCCACTGGCAACTACACGGTGAAGGCGACGTTCAAAGAGCCCAAATACATGAACCTGAACAGTCATCCTCACCCCTACGGCATCGTCATCGCAGGCAACGGTCTGGGAACTGACCAGCAGAGCTATCTCTACTGCGCGGCGTACGGCAATGGGAATTTCATCGTGCGCGGATTCGGACCGGCGCCGTTTCAGATGAACGGCAGGCGAGGCGAGATGAACGCCGCCGTCAACAAGGCAGCAGGCCCGGGAGAGCCGGTGTCACAGGAGATCGCGATGTCGGTGAAGGGCGATAAGGTGGACTGCGCCATCAACGGTACGGTCGTGGCCACTTACGATAAATCCGCGGTGGTGACGGATGGCAAGCTCAAATCCACCGACGGCATCTATGGGCTGCGCTTCGCCCACAATACCGAGGTCGTCGTCACCGGCCTGAGCCTGACCAAGAATTAGCTCGCGAGGCAACCAATAATCCTGGCTGCTGCCAGCTTTCAGCCGCGCTAGCGCGCCGCGAAGGCACGCTCCAAAGGGGTCTGAAACTGCCAGTCACTGGCCCCCGTAGGGCAGACCATCGTTTTTTGTGGTCTGCCGGCTGCGCGGCGGCCCTCGGCTTTGGCCTTTTGGCGGACGCCCACGTCCGCATGCGACCCCCTGGTCGCCCTTGTCTCCCAAGCGACAGGCTTTGGTGTGCGAAGCGGCCTGGGTCGCGGCTGTTTCTGCGGCTTTGCCTCTCGCCCGACCATTCGAGACGAAGCCGGAGAAACGAGCTTTCGCCATCACAAGTGCCCGCTGGCTCGCAAGAAGTTGAAATTCAAATGACTATAGTCCGGGGCTGCGCAGCAGCCGTGAGCTGCTTGAAAAGCGGCTGCGGCCAGGATTGACCCGCCCCACGCCACTAAAAGATTAAATCCGCGACCCGATCGCATGCATCGGTTTGACATTTGCCTTTGCGCTGGTTGACAATGATTTCTAACCCGTTTCAATCTCAGCTCTGTCTGCTGCTTTTTACACGCCCTCCTTGCTGAGCCTTTCTCCTGTCCAGAAGATTGTCTGCGCGCGTTTCTATACGCGCCGTAGTGCCAGATTCTGCCAACGACAAGGAGAGTTTCATGACCCGACAGCTCGCTGCACTCATTGTATTTACAGCCGGCATCTCGCTCGCCCAACAGACCGCCATCAGTGGACGAATCACCGATCCCACGGCCGCGAGCATCGATGCCGCCGTGGTCACTGCCACGGCAGACGACGGAGCCAGGATCAAGACCATCTCGAACTCGCAAGGCATTTATCAGTTTCCCGCGCTGCGCGCGGCGAAATATGTGATCCGCTTCGAAGCCCCCGGATTCACGCCGGCCGAACGGACGTTTTCGCTGCTCGTCGGCCAGGTGGCCACCATCGACATCGCCATGCAACTGGCTACCGCGAGTGCCTCCGTCGCAGTCGAAGCCGCGGCTGCCGCGGTGGACACCAGCACGTCCACGATTTCCGGGGATGTCAGCCCGACTGAAGTCAGCAAGATTCCTTTGAACGGCCGTAACTATCTGCAACTGGCCATGATGGTCCCGGGCATCACGAGTAACGATGTCACTAACTCTCCGCTCGGCACCACCGATGGCGGGAAGTTGCAGATCAACGTGGATGGCCAGCAGGTCACGCAGAACTCCGCCGCCGATGCTTTTGGCGAGCCGCAATACAGCCAGGACGCAATCGATCAGTTTCAGATCATCACCAATCGCTTCGATGCGACCCTGGGGAGGTCGGCGCGCATGCAGGTCAACGTGCAAACCAAGTCCGGCACCAATGCGTATCACGGAACTCTCTACGGCTATTTCCGCAACTCCGATTTCAATGCGGCCGATTCGGTGGCGCACAAAGTGCTGCCTTTCTCCGATCAGCAGTTCGGCGGGACGTTCGGCGGCCCAATCCTGAAAGAAAAACTCTTCTTCTTCTTCGCCTACGAGGGTGAGCGGCAGCCCAACACGATTTTCGACACTCCTACCGGCTTCGGCGGCTTGAGTTACACGTTCGCCAACGAGCTGCGGACCAACAGCTACCTGCTGCATACCGACTACCAGTTGAACTCGACCAACCGTTTCTCTATCCGCGCCACCGGCTATACGTGGCAGGAGCCGTTCAATAACGTCACCGGCAGTGCCTCGCCGACGCGCGCCACCGACTCCACGCGCACCAGCTACGCGGTCCTCGGTAACTGGACGTGGACAGCCACGCCGTCCATCGTGAACGAACTCAAGTTCGGCTTCAATCACTTCGATTGGGCGAACGAGAATCTGGTCGAAAGCCAGGAATACCGATTGCCCACTATCACCGTCGGCGGTCCGTACAACTACCCTCAGCAGCTTGGACAGAACACCTATCAGTATCGTGACGATCTGTTCTGGCTGAAGGGTTCGCATAGCCTCCGGGCCGGCATCGACTATCAACACAATCTCTACTCCGGCAACTTCGGGCAGAATGTGCGCGGAACGGTCTTATCCTTTTCTTCGGGCGTGAGCTCCTTGAACCTGGCCCAGGTCTTCCCCACGTGGAATGATCCGTCCACCTGGAACATCGCGGCACTAGGCCCCTATGCCACCTCCTACACGCAGGGCTTCGGCAATTATCTCTACAGCCTGCCGACCAACGAGATGGGCCTGTGGTTCCAGGACGATTGGAAGGTAACTCGCAAGCTGACGTTGAATCTGGGACTGCGCTACGACAACGATCTCGGCATCTTTAATCCGAACCTGACTCTGAGGAGCGGCGTCCAGACTCCGCACGACAACCAGAATCTTCTGTTCCAGCCTCGCGTGGGCTTTGCCTGGGATGTCACCGGTTCGCGCCGGACCGTGATCCGCGGTGGCGGCGGTCTCTTCTACGCTGACATTCAGGCGAACGCGAGCATCGATGATACGATCTTCAACGGTCAGACGACCATCTCGCCGACCGTAACCGGCACGGCCACCAATCCCGTCAACCTGGCCGCACCCTTCGGAACCACCACCGGCCAGGATTTCCTTTCCGGAGCGGTTCCCGTGGCCGCCCAAACCATCCAGACTCTGGGTCCGAATGTACAGACGCCTTACTCGCTGCAACTGAGTATCGGGGTCGAGCATCAGATCTCCAAGAGTTGGACGCTATCCGCCGATTATGCGCACTTCCGCATTTATCACGACTGGGAACGCACCGACGCCAATGTCTTCTACAATCCCGCCACCGGCTATCTGGCCAACCCAAGCCTGGGACGTCCCAACCCGAATTTTGCGGGGATTCTGAACTTCACCACGCCGGCCGCCGCGGGCTCCATCGATAATACGCTCCAGGTCGGAGTGCAGCACCGCTTTGCCCAAAACTTCTCGGTCTCCGGCGCCTTCACGCTCGCGCATCTGAAAGACTCCACCACCGGCGCATTCTACTATCCCAATAATCAGATGAACCTGGCAGCCGAATGGGGCACATCGCCGGACAATCAAACCGCGACCATGACCATCGCCGCGTCGTATCAGTTGAAGTGGGGCTTCTCGCTGAGCGGCAGTTTCCACTTCGGATCGGGCCAGAATTTCCAGGTCACGGCCAATCAGAATCCTTTCAATGCGACTGGCGTGAACGATCGCCTCTTCACGGCCTCCTCGGCTTACTACGGACCGGCGTCGGATATTACGAGCATGACATTGAACGGCGTGGCGTACGATCTGGTGAAACGTGATGCGCTGGTGGGCAATCCGATAGAACGCGTCGATATGCGGCTCTCCAAGACCTTCACGCTCAAGGACCGCATCCGCTTCATTCCCATGATCGAAGCCTTCAACCTGTTCAACCACGCGAATTTCGGTAGTTACCAGACCGTGGTGAACGTTTCGAGTTACAACGCACCCGTCCAGAATACAGATCTGGCGTACGCCGCACGCATGCTCCAGTTTGCCGGCCGCATCGAGTTCTAAAGTCATGCGAACCACCCGCAACCCCCGTGGGGCAGACCATCGTTTTTTGTGGTCTGCCCGGCTGCGCAGCAGCCGCCTCCCCCATCTCGCCGCGCTGCTTCTCCTACCCCTCTCCGCATCTGCCCAGTCGACTACCTGGCTCGATCTGGTCTCGCCCATTCTGACGTCGGCAGAGAAGAAAGCCTATCTCGGCCTTTCCTCAGACGACCGCGCGAAGTTCGAAGAGAATTTCTGGACGGGCAAAGCCATTACCGGCGAAGAGTACTTCAAGCGCATCCAGTTTGTCGACGCGGCTTTCGGCTCGACCAGGCCTGCATCCGGCGCCAATACCGATCCGGGCCGCGTCTACCTGGCTCTTGGACCGCCTACGACAATTACCCGTCTGCCTTCCTCCAGAATCTTCGTGCCCATGGAGATCTGGTATTACGATGTAGTGCCGGGCATCTTGAATACGGAACTGCGCCTGATCTTCTACCAGCCGAACAGTGTGGGTCTCCCGAGGCTCTACTCGCCCACCGTGGACACGATTCGCGCCTTGCTGATCCCGGAAGCGGCAACTTACGGCATGTTCGGCCCCAACGACGAGATCACCGAGAACGACATCCGCAGCAGTCTCAAAGTCCCGCCCGCGGAGGACGAAGTCGTCACCGCGGCCGTCAACATCGCGACCGGCATCAAGTACAGCGGCAACGACGAGATCCTGGGCCAGATCACTTCTCCCCAGACTCTGCTTCGAAAACCGCCTGAAACACGGGTCACTTCCCGGCTCATACTGTCTAAGCCGAAGCTAGATATCATCGTGACGGCTTCTCCTTACAGTGGATCGCAAGTGGATCTGAAACTGGAAACCGCCGTGCAGCACCAACTGGACATCGAAGTCTTGCAGGATACTGCCAGCGTCTATAAGAACCAGCTCCATCTGAGCTTTCCTAAAGCCGCCTCCGTGGCGTATACGCATCGCCTCGATTTGTTGCCTGGAGCATACCAGGTGATGTTCACCGTCGACAGCAGGAACTACGCGTATCCGCTGGTAGTGAAGGATCAGGTGGCGATGAGCGACATCTTCCGGACCGATCCGTTAACCGACGTCGATCGCCGCCAGACGGCATTCGAATTCGACGGCAGGCAAGTCCATTTGAACTCGACCGGCCGGTTCGCCGCGGTTCTCCTGCCGGCTCCGGAAAAAGTCACGTGGATGCTGCGTAGAGGCTCAGAGGTCAGGTGGCGCTCCGTTACCGATGCCAAATCATTCTCGATTGTCGAACTGCCGTTCGCGGGAATGGAGCCCGGCACCTACCAACTCGAAGCCATCACCGCGAACGACGCGCGAACCACCGCATATGTTGTCGCTAAAGAGACTCCCGACCAAGCGGATGACAGGCTGCTATCGTTCAACGCCAATCTGGCGCCCTCTCTGCGGGCCGCTTTCGTGGCTCATCAGTGGCTGATGCGAGGCAACCTCGATCAGGCGCGCAAGAATCTCGAACTGTCGCGGAGCAAAGGCGCGACCCCCGACGCACAGGTCGAATTGGCCCGTGTGGATGCGCTCTCCGGGCATCTGGACGAAGCCCGCGATCGCGTGCGGCGGGTGTTGACCGACCGGCCCAACGATTTTCAGGCGTTGGCTGTCCTCGCCTACATCGAAACCAAATTCCAGGATTACCCTGCCGCAGCCGAGCTTTACCGCCGCGCTCTGGCAGTGGAGGATTCTCCGGCCCTGCGTGCAGCTTTAGCGAGGTTACCGAAACAATGAACCGCGATAGTGACGATTCGAAATTTGTGAACAAGCTGTCGTTGATCTGCGCTGCGGGCGTACTTCTCATCGCCGGACTGGCGACTCTGCACGGCGACCAGTCCCGCGCCGTCCCGGCAACCCAGACCGTCACGTTGACGGAGGGCACCAACATCGCCGCTACCGTCTCGCCGGATCAAAAAACCATCGTCATGGACCTGCAGGGATCGTTGTGGTCGATACCGTTTCAGGGCGGCCCCGCGAAGCAGCTCACCGATCCCCTGCTTGAGCCCGCACGTCCCGACTTCTCTCCCAAAGGCGCCCTGGTCGCGTTCCAGGCCTACAAAGGCGGCACTTTCCACATCTGGACCATGAACCCCGACGGCACCGGGCTCCGCCAGCGTACCGACGGACACGGCGACGACCGCGAGCCGCGCTTCTCGCCCGATGGCACCCGCATCGCCTTTGGCTCCGACCGCGCGTTCAAGGGTAGCTACGACATCTGGGTCGTCGATCTGGCCAGCGGCAAACTCACCCAGTGGACCTCTGGACCCGCCGACGAATACGAACCGGCGTGGTCTCCCGACGGTTCCGAAATCGCCTTCGTCAGCGGCACCGGAACTAACGGAACCACCATTCAGGCAGTCAATGCTGAAGGTAAGCTGCACACCTTGGTGACTGCGCCCACCGGCGCGCATCTGAACTCTCCCTCATATTCATCCGATGGAAAGCTATCGTGGATTCAATTCGCCGCTACCAAGAGCTTGCTGATGGTCGCAGGCAAGCCCGCTTCGACTTTCGACGATGTCTTCCCGTTCCCCGCTAGTTGGCTGCCGGACGGCCGGCTCCTTTATACAGGAAATGGCAAGATCCACGTAAGCTCACCCGGCACTAGCGAATCGAGCGAGATCCCCTTCAGTGCGCGAATCACGCTGAACCGGCCGGCTTATGCTCGCAAGCACCTCGATCTCGAATCGAAGGGCAACAAGCTCGTAAAAGGTATTGTGAGTCCCACCCTTTCGCCCGATGGCAAGCGCGTGGTATTCGAGGCTCTCAATCAACTCTGGCTGATGGAGATCGGCGGCAAGCCGCAAGCCCTGACTCACGACAAATTCTATAAGGAAGACCCCGCGTGGTCGCCGGACGGGAAGGGCATTGCCTACTCTTCGGACAAAGCCGGCACCCCGGATCTCTACCTCCTCGATCTCGCCACGAAAACCGAAAAACGCCTGACCTCGTTCGAGGATTCCGCCGAAGTTTCCTGTGCGTGGTCGCCTGACGGCAAGATGCTCGCCTATCAGGATGAGCACGGCGCTACTTACACTCTCGATGTCGCGACCGGCGCACACAAACGTGTCGCTGCGGCGCTGTTCGCGCCCTCCAAGCCCAGCTGGTCGGCCAATGGCAAGACGATCGCGATCGGCGCACTCAAGGCTTACACCGCCCGCTACCGCGAAGGCACCAGCCAGATCCTGACCGTGAATCTCGATACCGGCGCACAAACCTTCACCGAGCCTGCGCCCTTCAAATCGCTCAGCACTCGCGGCGAAGATGGTCCGCTCTATTCGCCCGATGGAAAGTCTGTCGCCTTTGTCATGGATAGCCTGCTCTGGATCCGGCCCGTGGATGAGCACGGAGTACCCGCCGGACCTGCCCGCAAGATCAATAGCGAAGTGACCGATGCGCCCACCTGGAGCGGTGATTCCAAACAACTCCTGTACCTGTCGAACGGCAAGCTCCGGCTGATCTCCGCCGACGGGTCGAATACGCGCACCATCCCCGTCGACCTTTCCTGGACTCACGAACCCGCGCCGGCGACACGCACCATCATCCATGCTGGACGCATGTGGGACGGCCGCGGCGCTGCCGAGCGTACCGATGTCGACATCATCGTCGTGGACGGAAAAATTCAGGCCATTGAGCCGCATCGCGACCGCACAGCCGACGCGCAGGCCAAGCTCGTCGATGCCGCCAACCTGACCGTCATCCCGGGTCTCTGGGAATCGCATACCCACGAGTGGATCAGCGGGAAGTTTTATGGCGATCGTCTGGGACGGCTCTGGATGGCGTACGGCATCACCGAGCTGCAGTCGGAAGGCGATCCGGTATATCGAGCGGCGGAAACGCGCGAAGCGTTTGCTTCGGGCGAGCGCGTCGGTCCGCGTTACTTCGCTAGCGGTGAAGCCATCGACGGCGAGCGCATCTATTACAACTTCATGCGGCCGACCACCAGCGAGGCGCAACTTCAACTGGAGCTGTCGCGCGCCCAGGCGCTCGACTACGACCTCCTGAAAACTTACGTTCGCCTCCCGCACGCCTGGCAAAAAATCGCCATGACTTTCGCCCACCAGAAGATGGGCGTCCCGACCGCGTCCCACTACATGCTTCCCGGCATGGCTTACGGGATGGACGGCATGACGCACGTCAGCGCGACCGCGCGTCTCGGCTTCGCCTATACGCGGTCCTCCGGCGGCGTCAGTTACCAGGACATGCGGAGCCTGTTCGAAGCCTCGGGCATGTTCGACATTTCGACCGCGTTCGGCTCGAGCCCGCTGTATGCCGAAGATCCGCAAATGGTCGAGGACCGGAGGTTGCTCACGCTCAACACACCCTGGGACCAGGCGGTCCTGCGCGCGAAACTCGCCTTGGCGCAGGGCAAGACGCCGGTAATTCCTGAAGGCGCGCACCTGCCGCCGCGCATGGGAAGTACCGCGGATACGCTCGACGGCCTGCGCAAAGAGATGCAAACGGTCGGAGACATCGTGCGCCACGGAGGGATCATCCTGGTGGGCACCGACTCCCCGCTCGACGCCGTCGCCACCGCCCTGCACCTGGGCCTGCGCGCGCAAGTCAAGTATGGCCTTGAACCCTGGCAGGCGCTGCAAACCGCGACACTGCTGCCCGCCAAAGCTTTCGGTGTGGAGAAGGATCTCGGCACGCTGGAGCCCGGCAAACTGGCCGACCTGGCGATCGTCTCAGGCGACCCGCTCAAAGACATCAAAGCCGCCGCCAACGTGCAATTCGTAATGAAAGATGGCAGGCTCTATTCAGTCGCGGAACTGATGGCGCCCTTTACGCACGCCTCCCCGGACGGCGGCCCAGTCTCCGGCCGTGCTTCGCTACACCAGTAGTGAATGGTTAATCTTTTTAATAGGGAAAGAAGGGCAGGGAACTCGGGGACAGTACGCCTGTAAACAAACACCACCGGGAAGAAGCGCATACATCTCCCGAAGTCCCCGCGACGTGAACGACTTCATCCAAGCAGTTCATCGATGGAATGCGTCTCGCCGCGCCGGCGCTCCTCCATCGCCTAACGCGCCAGGGATCGAAGCACCTCCGGCTTTTGCCGGAAACCGAATGTCCACGCATCTTCATCGTCTAGTGCGTCCATAATCTGGGCCGCAATGGCGTCCTGCTCCTCACTCGTGAGAGACTAGACTCGACTCGCCGAAGTGCTTCCACAAGCAACCCTGTCACATCTCCTACGATAACGCAGGCGACGGATTCGTTATCGAGGGGCAGCTGTGAAATTGGAGCGTATTTCCCGGCCGTGGCGGGCAGAATCGCGCTATGTCCAGCTCAATCTACCGTGCCGCAGGGCAAGACGTAATGCAGTTTCGATGAGATTCATGTCTGTAAGTGGCTGAAGTTTGGCTGTTTCATGGGGATGTAACGGTAAAGTGCCAAGTTATCTCTTGTCAAAGGGGGGGGTATGCATAATACATTCGTAAAGCATGCCATCTGCTAATAGAACCTTCGGGGCCCACGCGGACCGAGGTGAGAGAAAGAAGGGCCGATGAGGCATGAAGACAACCGAACGAGTCATGTTTATCAATTGACGGCGCCTGGCGCGGCTCACATGCGCCGTTGGCGCGGCGATCCTGCCAGCCTGTTAGCGAATCATCTGAAAACGAAGTTTTCTGAACGGGGGTTGAGGAAAACATCATCCGCGCCGTAGGCGCAAGTCATCTGTCCGGTTGTCATCCGACTGGTTGGAAGTTGTATTGTGGCCTCAAAGGCAGGGAAACTGGAAGGAACCCCGCCGTTGGAAGCGATGGGGTTCCGGGAAGGCAACCTTCGACAGGTCACCAAATCAAAGCTGGTTCTAAGGTGCCACGAAGTCAGTGCCGTTGTCTAGCCCCGCCTCCGAGGGCGGATGGAGGCTCATGGCGAAGTAGTTCTACGGCTAAGGGGTTTGTTTGGCCAGCGAATGCCAGACGACGTTTTTTCTCTGCCCGCATTGTGACCGCGGACAACGCTATTGCAGCCTGAACTGCCGCGATCAAGCGCGACTCCATCAGCGGCGCGGTGCAAATCGCCGGCATCAACAGAGCCCGGAAGGACGGCTCGATCATCGTGACCGGCAGCGTGAATACCGACGGCGCCGAACCCAGGCGCGCGTGACGGATCAGGGTTCCCTTTCGATCATTTCCCCGTCATCATCCGGGTGTGGGCAGATTGACGCAACCCCAGTAGACATTCCATCGAGATCCGGTAACGCTTGCTTCCTCTCTGGCCGGAAAAACGGCCAGGCGTATGGCTATGCTGCCGGGTCTGTGGCCGCGCCGGTCGTTTCGTTGATCCTTTTCCACGCATTCCACGACGAAGGTGAGTTCTGTCGATGATCAGTCCCGAAACCCGTGCGCAGATTCGTCGCTATTTCTATGCCGAGCATTGGAAGGTCGGCACTATTGCCAGTGAACTCGGTGTGCATCCAGATACGGTGCACAACGCCATCGAGTCCGAACTCTTCCGTAAGGCTCGGCCGCTGCGTCCGTCCATTGTCGATCCCTACACCGATTTCATCCGCCAAACCTTAAACCAACATCCGCGGTTGCGTGCGACTCGCATTTACCAGATGGCTCGCGACCGCGGTTATACCGGCAGCGTCGTGCAACTGCGGCGCGCCGTCGCTCAGTTGCGCCCCCAGATTCGCGAGCCGTTCCTTCGCCTGCAGGTATTTCCCGGAGAGCAAGCGCAGGCCGATTGGGCGCACTTCGGGAATGTGTTGGTGGGACGCGCCCGCCGCGCCTTGTCCTGCTTCGTGATGACGCTGTCGTATTCGCGCGCGCTCTATCTGGAGTTCTTTTTCGACCAGACGATGGAGAACTTCTTGCGCGGCCACGTTCACGCTTTTCAAGCCTGGAATGGACAGCCTCGCATGATTCTCTACGACAATCTCAAATCGGCCGTGCTGGAACGGCGCGGCAGCCAGATTCTTTTCAATCCTCGCTTGCTCGAACTGAGCGCACATTACCACTTCGCGCCACAGCCATGTCAGGTGCGCGCTGGCAATCAGAAAGGGCGCGTGGAGCGAGCCATTCGGTATGTACGTGATTCTTTCTTCGCCGGACGGAGTTTCACTACACTGGGTGAATGTAATCGCCAGGCTCTGATTTGGCGCGATGAAGTGGCCCATCAACGGCGCTGGCCTGGAGACAATGGACGCAGTGTCGAACAAGTATTTGCTGAGGAACAACCCCGGTTGCTGGCTCCGCCGCTGCATCCCTTCAGCACTGACCGCATCGAGGCCGTATATTCGCGTAAGACGATTTATGTCCGCTTCGATCTCAACGACTATTCCATCCCACCAGAAGCCGTTGGCCGCCCGCTGACGTTGGCGGCCTCTGACACTACGGTGCGCATCCTCGATGGACCGGTGGAAATCGCCCGCCATCTACGCACTTATGATCGCCGTCAATGGGTTCTCGACCCGGCGCACTCCGAAGCGCTGCTCTTAAGATCAAGCGCAAGGCTCTCCACGCCACACCCGCCGGCCGCTTGGCGCAAATGGTCCCGGAGAGCAAAACTCTGCTGGACCTGGCGTTCGCGCAAGGCGAGTCAGCCGGCAGTCAGACCGTTCAACTCATCAAACTGCTGGATGAGTTTGGCCCGACGGCTCTGCGCCGTGCTGTCATCGAAGCCTTAGAGCGCAACACGCCCCGTGCTTCCTCGGTCGCTTTCCTGCTTCGCCGCCGGCCCCGACCGACACAACTATCACTCGATCTCAGCCGCCATCCGGAAGCGCAATCGGTTGACGTTCGACCACACGATCTGGAGATTTACGATGAACTCACCCGCACTCAAGACGACGACGCCGAGCAATAGCCTATCGGCACAACTCCAACAGATTGGATTGCGTGCGCTGCCTATGCAACTGGATGACTTTATAGCCCATGCTGCCAAAGCCCGCTGGTCACCTCTCCAGGTTCTCGAACAACTGGCTCAGGCCGAAATCGCTGAACGTTCACGCCGAAGTCTCGAACGTCGCTTGCGACTCTCCGGCATCAAAAAGTTCAAGCCCATCGCCGATTTCGAATGGACTTGGCCCACCAAAATCGACCGCGATGTCATCGAACGTGCGCTGACACTGGACTTTCTTGCTGAAGCCCGCAATCTTGTTTTGGTCGGCGCCAATGGATTGAGCAAGACCATGATTGCCCAAAACATCTGCCATGCTGCCGTACTGGCGGGCTCCTCGGTGCTGTTCCGCTCTGCTGTCACGCTGCTGGAAGAGTTACAGCGCCAGTCGCCGGAAGGCCGTCGCCGTAAGCTCCGCACCTATGCTAACGCCGGATTGTTGTGCATCGATGAGGTAGGCTATCTTTCCTTCGATGACAAAGCCGCCGACTTACTCTACGAAGTTATCAACCGACGCTATGAGCGTAAGCCAGTCATTCTTACTACAAACCGGTCGTTCAAAGACTGGAACGCGGTGTTTCCCAATGCCACTTGCATTGTCACCATGCTCGACCGGCTTCTGCATCATGCCGATGTCACCGTGATCGAAGGCGAGAGCTATCGAGTTCGCGAAAGCGAGAAGGAAACTGCCGCGCGGCGGAGGAAGAAATGACTTCCGCCGCTTCCCTGTTAGACCCAGCCTCCAATTCGGTCACCTATGTGATCTCAGTGCTGGCTTTCTATGGCGAGATACCCGACACTCCCTTCCGCACCAACCCTCAGGATCAGCGCCAAGCCCGCAGTTGGTTTGAACGCGGTGTTCCGCTCCCGGTGGTCGAGGCCGCTCTCTTACTGGCTTCCTTACGGCGGATTCGACCTCCGGGAGTGCCACCTTTACCACGCATCAGGTCCTTGGCCTACTTCCAGCCGGTCATCGAAGAACTCCTCGAAAACCCTGTCCCCGAGGGCTACGTCCAATACCTGCGCGTCAAACTCCGCAACATTGTCGATAAGGCGAGTCCGGCTGACGTTCAAAAATCTACGTTTTGTGAAGATCGATAACAGAGTTTAAGACCTCTTGCATTATCTAAGGATGACGCCTCGATCAGGATGAACCGAGCACTGTACCGCCTGGCTCGCAACCTGCCACTGTTTACTAGTACCTACTTGCATAAGTCAGCGTATTTTGGCTTGGGTGCTGTAGGATGGACGACCGCCTTCTTCCACTCAAACGGCGACGCCTTCTTGTTGTAAGCTTTCACAAATTTATCAATGGCTTCGCGGAGTTGCTGGGGAGACGTAAAGCTCACGCCCTTGAGCGCCTGCTCGCCCAGGATGCTGAACCAGCACTCTACCTGATTCAACCAGGAGGAGTAGGTCGGGGTGAAATGCAAGTGGACTTTCGGGTGACGCTTCAGCCAACGGTCCTCCTTCGGCTTGTGGGTATTCAGGTTATCTAAGACGACATGAAGTTCGCGGTCGGGGTAAGCCGCCACAATTTCATTCATAAAATCCAGGAACTCCCTTCGCCGCCGTCGCGTATAGTGTCCGGCTATGACCTGCCCGGTGGCGATATCGAAGGCTGCAAACAGCGTCGTCGTTCCGCGTCGTTTGTAGCCGTGGCTGAAGCCGTTCAGGGCCTTGCCGTTGGGAAGTCGGATCCAGCCCTGCGCCCGTTCCAAGGCTTGAATCGATGGCTTCTCGTCGATGCACAAGACTAATGCATTTTCCGGCGGATTCAGATACAAACCCACAATGTCCGCCGCCTTTCGGCCAAACTCCGGATCCGTGCTGATGCACCAACTTCGCCGACGCTCCAGACAAATGTCGTGTTTACGCAGAATGCGCCAGACTTGATCGTCGCTGACGTCCCCCAACTCTTGCGCGACCAGGGAGCCTGACCACTTCCCATACCCTTCCGGCGGCGATTCGTCGAGCAGAGTCAACACCCGCCTCTCGGTCCCTTGATCGTAATGGGCAGGTCGACCCCGCCGCGAAGCATCTACCAGTCCGTCCAGTCGCTGTTTGGCAAAACGTCGCCGCCACTTCGAAACTCGGGCAGGCCGTGTCTTCAACAGCTCCGCAATCTCCAGATTCGCCATCCCCTGGTTGGCCAGCAGAATCACCTTGGCACGCTCGACCATCCGAAATTCGCGAGTGCCTTCCCGCGCCCAATGCCGAAGGGTCTTCTCCTCGTCAGGAGTCAAAACGACCTTTGCCCATTGGCCCATGTCTACACAATAGCAGAATACGCTTATTTTTGCAATTAGGTACTAGGTTTAGCACCTGACGGGTGGATCTCCCGAGCCTCCTGGCGGCCTCGCTAGTCGATACCAATTCCGGTTCTGCAGTGTTCGTTGGGATGCCCACAGGAGATCCTTCGCTCTCCGCAAGTATGATCTAATATATCACGTATCACACACGTCGGTCGCTAGTACGCCGGCTGCTTTCATTGCCGCATGCATCAGTCGCGAATGCGTTTCCGGTAAGGCACGTGCAGAAGTTGCGCAGCCTTGCGTTTTGTCGCTTCGCCTCGGCGGTCGTAACGAGCGGTGGTAGCGACGTTGGCGTGCCCAGCAAGTTTCTGGGCGGTAACAATATCCGCGCCGGCATCGAGCAAATCGCTGACAAAACTGCGGCGCAGATCATGCGGAGAGAACGCGGCCACCGCAGCTTCGTTCGCCCTCTTTTTCAAAATGTAGAGGATGGCCTGGTCGCTCATGCAGTGGGTAGCGATTTTGCCCGCCTTGCTAATCTTACTGAACAGTGGTCCAGGAGCGGTTCCTCTAACAAGTAGCCAGTCGCGTAGCGCGTTGGCACAACCGTCAGTCGCATAAGCCATCCGGTAACAGTTCAGGTGGATCTATCGCGGCGGTGGTGTCGGTGTAGTGCTGAGGCGTGGCGTAGCTCAGTAAGGATGCCGACGACGATGCTTAGGATCGTGTAGACGTTTCCGCTTGTTTTCGATGCGATTGGTTTCCGGACCGTCCTGCCGGCCATGTTCTGGCTCTAGAGAGTCTCGGAACATTTGGTAATGTCCTTTGAGACGCTCCACATAATCGGGCGACTGAAGAAGGAATCGAAACAGATTTAGAAGTGCGGGTGAGTACTTGGTTTGTGGGTTGAGGGGGTCCAGGTATGGCCCCTTCATTTCAATGGGATCGCTGGCGGTCCCGCCCCATTTTCTGTAGAAATCCAGACTCTCCCATCCGTAGCTGATGGTGGCCCAGACCTTGCTCCACCCCGTCTCCGGCCGCAACACGTCGATCATGACTCGTCGGCAGTCACAGCCGGGCTCGTTACAATAAAACTCCAGGAAGCCGTATTCCCCATCTGGAAGATCCTGGCGGTTTGTGACGGTTACGGACCTGGTTTCTCGCGCTCCTACTTCAGGGAATCGTTCCATAAATGGAGTCATCGGCATCGATCCACCCCGTACGGAAAAACAATCATACCAAGGGCAGGGAGACTGCTGGCTGCCGCAACTGGGTGTGAATGTGATCGTAGCGGACTTCCCGGCTGTCTCATCCGATACCCCCGTCGATTTTGCTGGACAAATCGCGCAGAATGGTTTAACGTATGGTGGATGAGTGCGACCGCGGCTCGCCGCCGCAGCGAGGAAGAGGCAGCGGCGAATCGGGGTGCCCCCAGGGCCCGGCACTCCCACCAGCCCAGCCGCGAACAACTGCAGCAGCAAGTCGAGCGGCAGCAGCGGGAAATAGAGGATCTCCGCGAAAAACTAGCCGAACGCGACAAGCAGGTCGCGGACGCAGAAAAGCAGATCGCAGATCTGGAGCGGCAACTGGCTGGGCGAAAGAAGAACTCGACCAACTCCTCCAAGCCACCATCTTCAGACGGATTGGCCGGTGAGCAGCGCCCGCGCGGCCGAAAGCACAAGAGCAAACGGAAACCGGGTGCACAGCCCGGACACCCGGGCCATCATCGACGACCGGTTCCCACCTCGGAGGTGAGCGCCGTTGAGGTACTGCTGCCGAAGCAATGCGGACACTGCGGTGGAAGCCTCCCGCAAAAGCCCGGTAGGGCGACTACGGAAGGAGAACCGCGGCGGCATCAGGTGACCGAAGTGCCGCCAGTGAAAGCGCACATCACCGAGTATCAGTTTCCGAACGTGGTTTGTGGACAGTGCGGAAAGACGACGCATGCGCCGGTGCCAGAGGAGATCGCGGGACAATTTGGACCGCAACTGACGGCGCTGGTCGCCTATTGGACGGTAGTCTGCCGCTTGCCGCGGCGGCTGGTGGAAGCGATGCTGATCGATGTGTTAGGTATCGAGATCAGTTTGGGGAGTACTCAGAAAGCCTGGGAAGAAGTCAGCCAGGCGGTGGAACAGCCCGTGGGGCAATTGCAGGAGCAGTTGCCGCGCGAAGCGGTCCTGAATGTGGATGAGACGGGTTGGCGGACCAATGGCGATAAGCGCTGGATCTGGGCGCTGGTGGCCCACCAGTTCGTGTTCTACGTGGTGGCCTCCACGCGTAGCGCTGAAGTGTTGGTTTCCCTGCTGGGGTCGGTCTTCCACGGAATTCTCTGCAATGACCGGTGGGTGGTGTATCTGACGTACCATTCCGGCCGCATGCAGTTATGCTGGGCCCATCTGAAAAGAAATCTTCTGGGGATCGCCGATTATGCCCGCAGTCCCTCGTCGCGGCAGTTTTGCCGGGACACGCTGGCCATCGTGGCCCGCGTGTTCCGTCTTTGGTATCGGTTTCGCGGCGACTTGCGGGACCGGCGCGGAAACCCGCAGCCTCTTGACCGACAACAACTCTATTTAAAGTCGATCCCCCTGCAGAAAAAGCTGCTCGCCTTGGCGGTGGCACATCTTGAGGACACCGACCGCGAGGTTCGCAACATGGCAATCGCGCTGTTGCTTCACTTCGAACGGCTGTTCACATTTCTGGAAGAGGAGGGCGTGGAGCCGACCAACAATGCAGCGGAACAGGTCCTGCGTACGGCTGTGCAGTGGCGCAAGATCAGTTTCGGCAACCGCAGCCGCAACGGGGAAATCGCCACTGCCCGTTTACTCACCGTCGTGCAGACTTGCAAGAGGCAGCGTCGTCACGTATTGGGCTACCTCACTGAGGCCGTACGCTGCCATCGTCGTCAGACTGCTGTAGCTTCCCTGCTCCCATGCCGGCCCTAACCACGTGAACTGTTACGCCATCCGCTCTTTCCTGCCTTTACCTCGGACCACAAGTTCTCCGGTTTCGACGTTATAGTCGGACAAATCCAGACCAACACTTTCAGAGCGCCGCAACCCGGCTCCGTACAGAATGGCGGTAAGTGCAGAGTCGCGAACCCCAGCAGGTGATCGATCACAACAACACGCACCCATCAGCGCGCCGATCTCTCCAGACGCCAACGCACGCCCACGCGGAAGCGACTGAGATTTGATTGCCGGTATGTCTGCGGCCCTTTGAAAATCTTCCGCAGTCATCTGGCCGAGACGCCAAGCTTCGCGTAATACGCCGCGCATTGCCGCGATCATCTTATTCACGGTTGAAGGTTTGTATCTCTCCATCAGTACGGCCCGGACCGCTGCAGTATGTTGGTACCTGAGTGCAGACCATGGCATAAGTGTCAGGTCAGCCATGCCGTTACTAACAATTCCAGCGATGGTGTTCAATGCCTCGCGCATGGTGCGGCGCGAGCCAGAACCAAGACGCGCGAGGTAGACATACGCCGGGTGTAGGTCTGCTGGCTGATGGGACACGGTTAGTTCCAGAGGGGCACCAGCCGTATAAACAGTAACTTCACCATTAGTTATGTTAGTAATATTAGTAAGTTGCTTTTGAGAATGGTCATTCTCATAAGTAATCGCGGGTGATAAAAAACGGGCTCGTCAGAAAAATTCGTGGGTTGATTCAGGCTCGGGCAGTTTCCCAAGTGTGTGATAGAGAGCGAGTTCGAGGGCGCGGAAGGTACGGAAGCCGTAGGATCTTCTCATAGTGACTTTAGCTTTGTTGTTCAGGCCCTCCACAACGCCGCTGGAAAGTAGCTTTTGAGCGTGGAAATAGTTGAGAATCAGTTCACGGTGCCGGCGTAGAGTCCGGGCAATCTTCTTCATGGGCTCGATACGGGACCGCATGACGTGCCGGCACCATTCGTCGAGGAACTTTCCTGCCCAGGCGGGGGAGTTGTAATCCCAGAGTTGCTGGAAGGCTTCCTTGAGAAGATAGGCCCGGACGCTCTTCAGGTTGTAACGAAGGAGATCGCGAAGGCGAAATCTTTGCTTGCCGGTGAGGTTCTCTTGGCGCTTGAGCAAGAGCCAGCGGGATTTCTTCAGGACCGGGTGAAAACCTTCTTGCTTCATGCGACGCGCCTCTTCAGCGCGGACATCGTCGAGAGCTTGGTTCATCTTCGCCACGATGTGGAACCGGTCGAGAATATGGAGGGCGTCGGAGCATTTCTCGCGGATGACCTTCAGATAGGGCTCCCACATGTCGGAACAGACGAAGACGATCTTCGAGGCCACCTCGTCACCGATGGTGGTGAAGAATCCCTGAAAGGATTCGATCGTTCTTTCTTTTCCGACCCAAAGCAAGCGCGTGACGTCAAGATCGATCTGGTAAACCAGCGTGAGGTACTTATGACCTTTGGCGTACTGGATCTCGTCGACGCCGATGGCGTCAATGGCACCGAGTTTGCGGTTTTCTAGCCCAAAGGCGACGACGTGTTCCACGGCGTCGAAAACCTTTTCCCATGAAGTGCGGAAGGCTTCGGCTGTTTCCTTCCATGAAAGCCGCCGCGCCCAGCGGGCCAGAAACAGCATGTACGCTCTGGTCAACGTGCGCTTGCCATCGCCCCACGGAACTTCTTCGACGACGACCGCCTCACAGCGGCGGCAATCGACGCGCCGCATGGAATAAAGCAGAAAAACCAGAAAGCCCCAAAAAGGGATGAACTCGAAACGCCTTTCGGAAAGTTGATCATAACCGGGGGCCGGCTGATGGCAGCGCGAACAGACCGCCCCCGAACCTTTACGCGGACGCACGGCAATCTCAATACTCATATGATCGGAACTGAAGCGGGCCTGCTGGTAAACGAATCCCGGAAAGTGGTGACAGCGGTTTAGAATCGTGATGAGCTGCAGCATGAAATGGAAGATAATGAAGGCGAGAACTACCAAGATAAACCGCGCCACCTCTGCACCACGTCGCGACCTTGAACATTACTGCCGTGATCTGAACGGTTGGCCACGCTCGTGGATGGGGTTGGAAAAAGACCTGCCACCAGGCGAGCAGTTGGTGGCCTGCTTCCGCCCGTTCCTTGAATACCTGGCAGCCTCGGACCTGTCACCGAAGACAATTCAGAAGCACGTCGACAATATGTGGGCACTCGGAGGGGAGTTCATTCGCGACCTCAACGACGATCCGTCCCTGAGAAAGCGGTCGGTCGAACAGACCCTTTTCAAAATGATCGAGGATGGCGGCCCGCTTCTCTATCACGGCGGTGAAGATCAGCAGAGATCCTTTGATTCCACCTGCCGCAAGTTCCGGCGTTTTCTCAGCACCATGGCTCCCTGAAAGAAGAAACACGGGGCGGTAGGGATGAAACACCAAGGAACGGCCACGGCCGAAGCATCACGCGACGAGAATCAACTGGCTACGAAAAAGGGCTGCTGACACCCACAGATATCCCCGACGAGGCAAAAAACGGGTCATGATTGCCTCCTGTGTCGAGTTACTTTTCTTGAATCGCTCCAGATACCTGCCACGGTGGCTGGCGGCCCGAAGTTACTCCCTCGTGCAGCAATGTGGTTGGCTCAGCCACCAGCCGCTGCTGGCAATGAGTACTTGCCGTTCTTGTAAATCACGTGACGGTGCCTGCGCGCGTACGGCATGGCAACCCAGAACGTTTTCTTCCTCTCCTCGGGCAGGTCGTGCTTGCGCTGAATCGATTCCCAGATGGCTTTGGGCTCGTCTGCGCCCAAGCCGATGGCTTCTTTGATCGCGGCAGTCCACGGGAACGACGGATACTTGTTGGCCTTCCTGGCTGCGGGCCCTTCCTTTTTCTTGTGGTGCGAACGGCTCGGCGCAGCAGCCTTAGCAGTCCCGGGCAGCCGGTACGGGAGGAAGTACGTGCCATCCGGCTTTTGCGCGATGAGCCTGTTCCTGCGCGCCATTGACAGCGAAGAGTAGAAGGCGTCGTGCCGGTTCTCGGGCACGCCGTACTTCTTCTTTACCATCTTTCACATCGCCAGTGGTTCGACTGCGCCGGCCGCGATCACCGCTGGCAGAGCCTCGGCCCAAAGGCCGCGTACACCGGAGGGCCCGCTCATGTCCTTGATCTTACGCTCTGGCTTCGCAGCCTTCTTCGGCGCAGCGTGGCCGTCGCGCATGTAGTATTCGCCGCCCTTGCGGCGCACGACGCGTATCTTGAGCGCACGTCCAAGGGCTTGGTAGAAGGGAGGGTGATGGTCCTCAGACAGGTTGTACTTCTTCTGGATCGCGCGCCATATCTGGCCAGAGCGATGTGCACCGGCAGCGACAGCCTCTTTGATGACGTCGTTCCAGGGCGGCATCGTCTCATAGCTATACGCTGGAGACTCGATCAGCTTTGGCTGATCTGGTGTGATCTTCGGCTGCATGCCATTTCGTTCAACGAGGTAGTTCGTGACAAGGCCGAAAGCTTCGACGGTTTTGTTTAGCTTCTCTTGGGCGGCGAGCAGGCGCTGCTGCTCGTCGATGATGAATTTGAGGTGGGATGGATGAACCTCGGGCGGCCTAAGTGCTATGGTCGCGCCAGTGGAAAAAAAGGTACATTTTCCCCAAATTACTGAGTGTTAAAACCAAATGATGGATATTTACTTGACTCCGGTAGCCCCTACATCTTGTGGTCGGCCGATGCGGGAGCTGCGTAGCATTTGACCATCGACTTGTACGGGACCGGGTCGATGGTGACAGCCTGCTGGAGGAGTCGGAAGAAGAGTTTGCCTCTGCTACGTGATTGTCGACGGTTGAAGCGGAAGGTGAATTCGTCCAGGTAGTAGTCCAGGTGTTCCAGGCTCACCGCGCCCTGGTGCGTACCCATCAGCCACCGCTTGAGGAGGGAGATCACTCGATGAACTCGCGGCATCAGTTCCGATGGAGTCTCCTTCCTTCCCTTCAGGAAAGTAACGTCGTGATCATAGCCTTTGCTTTCCAAGGGCTCGTAGCCCAACCAACCGTCGGTGTGGACGACGCTGCCCGGTTCCACGGAATCCTGGACAAAAGGTAACAGGCTCTCCGCTGAAGCATCTGCGATTTGCCGCATCCGAATGCGACCGATGCCCGGTCCATCTTCTTGAGCCGCAACTACGATCAGTGCCTTGCGTTCGGTCTGGCGCCCGCGAACACCGTCTACCTCGATTCTCCCGGTCAGGCGATCCCGGCCCGGGCGCACCATGGCACGTCGCAATTTATGTAGCCACGTCCATGCCGTTTTGTAACTCTTCAGCCCCAATACCCGTTGGAGGCCCATGGCGCTCGCACCGTTCTTCTGGCTCGTCATCCACCAGGCGGCCCGGAACCAAAGTGTCAGGGGCTTGCGAGTATCCTGAAAGATCGTCCCGGCCGTCACCGAGCTTTGGTAGTCGCAACCCGAGCACTGCAGGAGGACGCCGGATTTCGGCCAACCCTTTCGCCCGCCACAGCGCGGGCAGCAAAAGCCATCCGGCCAACGAAGCCGAAACAGATATTCGCGGCATGCCGCCTCCGTCCAAAAGCGAGCTTCGAATTCCAGCAGATCCCGCGGAAAGTCCTCCATTGGAAGCCATACTACAGGTTGTGGTTACCGGAGTCAAGTGAATACCCACCTTGTCGCGAAACTAGATTCTTGAACTCTCAATCTGAGAATTTCGCTCTCAGACTTTTCCGCTCGCAGCGTTAACCGTTAAACGGCCACGTTAAAATCCTTTCGCAGCAGGAGGTCTTCTGAGCTGAGCGCTGATTGCTGAATGCTGACAGCCTCACGGGATTTCAAGGGGCAGAGCCCCTTGGTTAGAATTTGGGAACTGCTGAAGGGCCCAATTCCTAGTAACTGATCAAGATACATTGCAAAATTATACTGCATTTGTGACCGAGCCAAGGTTGCTCGCAGGACTGTGCACCGTCGTGGAGGGCGATGATGAGGAATGACTATCCGCCGAAACCGCTGGCGCGGCATCGGGCACGACTTGGTAGAGTTATCGCCTTTCGCGGGTACCGGGGCGCATCATGTTCTACCGGTCCACCGCATAATGGCGCTGTGGGATCGACTGGGCCATCGTAGATTTGAACGCGTAGGTCGATATCGTAATTGCGTCGGAGCGTCATGAGCAGGGCATTTTTTTCATAGACAAGAGCTCAATGAGACGGAATTGTTCCTTGGTCCCTGGCGATAACAGCCCTTCGCATTCACAAACCGATTGGTGATGCGAAGGGGATCTGTGCCTCTGGCATTCTCCGAAGTGGCCGACGATACAGACGGAGCGGTTCACAGGCGGACGTAAGCGTTTGTGGGGAGTAATAAAATGCGTACACATCGAGGCGGCCGGAGGGCGGTATGTCATCGCGCGAAGGTTGGAGGACGTGGCATGGGAGATCGACGTGACGCGTAACGTTTTTTGCTGGGAACGCCTGCACGCCGCCACGAAACGATACGCGAACTGGGTGAAGAGGTAGCGTTTGGATCTCGAGATCGTCGGTGATTTCGAGGATCTCAAGATGATTCGACGCTTATGAAAGAGCTGTCGCCCGAACCCGTGATCATGTGCAGTGATTCTCACATGGGATACGGTATTCCAGATATTCCCGAATGTCCGATTCAGCAGCATCGTGACATGAACCGATGTCTTGGAACCGGGCGGCGCTTCGGGCATCGCGAAAATAAGTAGTCGCTTACCGTCCCGCCGTGCCCTCACACCGAGATCCCTCCCTCACAACGGATCGTTCGATGTAATAAGCTCAAGCCATGCGTTATGCGATTCTAGCGGTGGTTTGCATGCCTCTGCTCCTGCATTCCCAAACGGTCGATCCAAACAGGACCGGATTTCCGCATGACATGATCTGGTTCAACGAGCCCAAGAATCCGCAGCCGGGCGTCACACATCATGGCTATCACAGTGCTTCCATGAATAAGGAGGTCGGGTACAACATCTGGCTTCCTCCCGGCTATGAGACTTCGTCCCGCCGGTACCCGGTGGTCTACTGGCTGCATGGTCGCAACAACACCGAAAGCTCGGATCAATATCCCGTGCATTTCCTTGCCGCCATCGAAAAGGGGACGCTGCCGCCAATGATCCTGGTATTCGCCAGTGGTGGAAGCCAGACGAACTACTGCGATTCCTACGATGGTAAGTATCTTGGCGAGACCACGGTAATCAAGGAATTGATTCCGTTTATCGATCAGCATTACCGGACCATCGCTTCTCGCGACGGACGGTCGATCCAAGGAATGTCGATGGGAGGATTTGGGTGTATGAGGCTGGGGCTAAAGTATCCCGATCTGTTCAGCTCCATCGTCGCCTTCGCCGGGGGATTCCGGCGTCCGGAGGACATCGGAAGCGGCGGACCGAGCTACGTCGAAATGTTCAATGGCGATCCGGAAGTCTTCCGGGCGCAACACGCCTGGACCTTAGCTCGCACCAATGCCGCGAAGATCCGGGGCCGGGTTGCGATTTCCATGTTCGTCGGAAATCAGGATCCTGGGCTTGAGAACAACCGCCACATGCACGCGGTCCTCGACGAAATGAAGATTCCGCATGACTATCAGGAATTCGACGGCATCGCACACAATCTCAAACTGCTTGCCGATCAAGTGCAGGATGGAAACTTTGCGTTCGCGGCGCGGTCTTTTAAGGTTCCCCCAGTTCGATAGGCACAAAGCCTTTGCAAAAAGAGGGGCCTCCGACCAGCCGTCCGCTGGCGTGGCTCACACACAAAATGGATTTAAAGAACTGGCGGCCCAGTTGCTCGATCCCGGCGATACGCCGTCCACAACCACATGAGTAAGTAGTCGCCGGCTCGCGCAACTGACTGCGACTGGGCCCGGCCACCCTATCCTGCCTAAAGTCCGTGCAGCGGTTGACCTGCAAATCGAGGCTTCCATTTTTTATAGAAAAATAAATTAGAACTGAAAAGTTTTTAGGCATCCGTCGAATGGGGTAACTCGCTTGGCGAACTGAACAGCTTGGCGCTTCCACATTATGCTCGAAATGTTAGAATACCGGAAGATTGGTTTCAGCCCAAACCTCGCGAGCGAATATAGCAGCCAACGCTACTCTGATGAGCACTCCACGGCATTAGAGATGCTCGCTGAGGCAGGTATCGCAGTGAGGTTTGTCAGCCCCAGGCTGTCGGTGCGAGAAGCCGAAGAAACATGAAGAGCTGAGTGACAACATGATAGCTCGTAGTGCGATCCACGTGGCCCAGGAAGTCGCTTGGGGGAAACTGACTGCGCATCGCGAATTCCTCCCGTGAAACGCACCGGGTGAAACACATGAGTGAAAAGCCGGTATGCCGCTGAAATGGATTCGGCAGCTCGGCGGAATAGGCTATCGATATTACGCCATAACGCCCACGTTCCGGCCGGATCGGCCTGTCCCACATAGGGCCGCCCACGCGCCGCACGCAGCCTGTATTGACAGAGGCCCGCCATGAATGTCACTCTCCGAACTGTGAAGCTTTTTTTGGTTTTTCTACTTGCCGCCGCGCTGCTGGGTCTGGCGCAGACGCGGACGCTGACCACGGCCGACTATGAGCACGCCGAAAAGTTCATGGGATACAACACGGAACCGCTGGTCTACCACGCCGGGGTCCGGCCCACGTGGCTTTCTGATGAACACTTCTGGTATCGCACCACGACGGAGGAGGGAACCCGGTTTATCCTTGTGGACGCAGCGAAGAATACCCGTGGTCCGGCGTTCGATCAAACCAAAGTGGCGGCCTTGCTCAGCGCAGCTTTGGGCGGTAAGTACGAAGCGGGCAAGCTGCCATTCCAGACCATCGAACTTGCGGATGACGCGAAATCTTTCACGTTCAACGCTACAGGGAAACGCTGGAAGTGCGACACGGCAGGCACGGCCTGCGCCTCTATAGGCAACGCGTCGTCTACCGAGCATAGCGATTCCGCTTCACCTGATGGCAAGAGCGTGGCCTTCATTCGCGACTACAACCTATGGATTCGCGACGCGGTTACCGGGCAGGAGACGCAGGTCACCCCTGACGGGATCAAAGACTTTGGCTACGCCACCGACAACGCTGGCTGGCAAATGAGTGATCGACCGATTGTGACGTGGTCACCGGACTCAAGAAAGATCGCGACGTTCCAGCAGGACCAGCGCGGCGTGGGCGAGATGTACCTAGTGAACACGAAAGTAGGGCACCCCACGTTGAGGGCCTGGAAATATCCGTTGCCCGGCGATGCCACGGTGACCATGATTCATCCAGTGGTGATCGATCTGCGGACGCTGAAGATGACGCGCCTGCAAATCGCCCCGCAGCAGCACCGTTCGACTCTCTGCGACGACGTCTCATGCCGGGGCATCAGCGACTGGAGCGACATGCAGTGGAACTCGGACAGTTCGTCGGTGGCGTTCGTATCTACCTCGCGCGATCACAAGGAGGAGACGATGCGCGTGGCCGATATCGGCTCGGGGGCAGTGCGTGACGTCTTCACAGAGAAAGTGGCCACATTCTTCGAATCCGGCAATGGCCGCGTGAACTGGAAGTATCTCCCCGAGACCAATGAAATCATTTGGTTCAGCGAGCGCGATAACTGGGGACAGCTTTACATGTATGAGCTCAGCACTGGCCAGGTGAAACAACGGATCACCACTGGCGACTGGAACGTTACCCAGGTTCTGCGTGTGGATGAGAAAAGCCGGGTCATTTACCTGCTCGGCGTCGGACGGGAGAAGGGCCGGGATCCTTACTTCAGTCACCTCTACAGTGTCGGATTCGATGGCAAGAGCCTGACGCTGCTGACGCCGGAAGACGCGAACCACGAGGTAACGCTCTCCAAATCCGGCAAGTATTTCGTTGACGTGTACTCGAAGCCAGATGCCGCACCTGTGGCGTTGCTGCGTGACAAGGCTGGGAAGCAGATCACGACCGTGGAGAAGGCTGATCTTTCAAAGCTGACAGCTGTGGGTTGGAAGCCGCCAGTTTCAATCGTCGTGAAGGCGCGCGATGGCGCAACTGATCTCTATGGGCTCATGTTTACGCCTACGATTCTGGATCGCACGAAGAAGTACCCGATTGTGAACCACATCTATCCGGGGCCGCAGACTGGCAGCGTCGGCACGCGGAACTTCACCTTCGCACGCGGCGACTGCCAGGCGCTAGCGGAGCTAGGCTTTGTGGTGGTGGAGATCGATGGCATGGGAACACCGTGGCGCTCCAAGAAGTTTCACGAAGCTTACTTCGGCGATATGGGCGACAATACGCTGCCCGATCAGGTATCCGCCATGCAGCAATTAGCCACGATGTATCCCTATATCGATATCAACCGGGCGGGCATTTACGGTCACTCTGGCGGCGGTTACGCCGCAGCCGACGCGATGTTCCGCTACCCGGATTTTTTCAAAGTTGGCATCTCCGAAGCCGGCAACCACGACAACCGCGAGTACGAGGACGACTGGGCGGAGAAGTGGCAAGGCCTACTAGTGAAAGAAGGCGACAAGACCAACTACGACAACCAGGCCAATCAGCTGGTGGCGAAGAATCTGAAAGGCCATCTCCTCCTGGCGCACGGCACGATGGACACGAACGTACCGCCGTATAACACGCTGCTGGTGGTGGATGAATTGATCAAAGCCAATAAGGATTTCGACTTGCTGATGCTGCCCAATCGCAGCCACGGCTTCGGAAACGAACCCTACATGGTGCGGCGGCGCTGGGACTATTTCGTGAAATGGTTGGCAGGCGACGAACCGCCGCACGAATACCAGATGCATCCGCCGCCAAATGAAAACGAGCGAGGGGTACAGTAAGACTCTGCAGTCCTTCATCGCCCGATCCGAACGTTCGAATCCGCTGGTGACAGCTTCCCTCCATTTCGCGTCCGCCAGGTTCACAACATCGAGCGGCACCAGATGCTGAGACCGGTGGGCGCTGCCACCATACCTCCCAGCCGAAACCTTGAACTTTGGGAGCTCCGAATTCAGGCCATGCGGAAAAAATAAAAAAATAGAAAAAACTGAAAACTTTCCAGGGCGTCCGGTTAGCGGATGCGCTGGGCCTGATGTGCACGGTCTGCCCGATGATGCGGAGTTCAGTCGGTCTACACCACGCGTCAGGGAGAATCAATCCACTGGTAGCCCAGTCAACTGCCTGATGCGCCGTGACTCAGGATCTGGCGACCTGTTTGACGTAGAACCAGTCCGCCCGTTTACTTCAGCCCCAGCACCTGACTCGGATCGACGCGATAAGTCAGGTGCTTTTGGCAACTGAAATTGGCCCACTTCGGCAATTCAAGCTGGCTGAACATGTGCGGCGTACCCGCAGGGATGAACACTACATCGCCCGCCGTGACCCGCCGGCTCTCCCCGCCCTTGATGCCTGTGCCGCTCCAGCCTGGGCCGACGGTGGGGTTTGATGCGGTCTCCTTGCCATTGACAAGCGTGCCGCCCGTTAACAGCGTTCCTCCGCCTTCAAGCATGTAATAGATCTCGTCGATTTTATCGTGTACAAGCGCGCGTTGGTCGGCAATCGTCCGCTGGACCACGGCGACGCCGAGGTAATGTCCGCCGGCATCAATCACGCGAACAGGCCTGTCGATGAGCGGAGCGGCTTGGTTTGGAGCGCTCTTCAATGCGCTGGTCATATCGGCCGGTGTCACATAGGTGCCAGTCGCGACGCTCTTCGGAACCTGGGCGGAGACCACGCAACAAATGTAAGTGAGTATCAGCGTGCGAATCGGTTTGGACATGCAATCTTCCTCTTTCTGTAAAATCAGCATCAGTTTATCACCGCAATGACAACGGATTGTACTTAAAGACAGGTGGTTTTACTCGTGAGGCGCGCCATGAAGCAGAGCGGGCAATCCGCTCCTCGGGCGGCGCATCGCGCAAGTTTGATCTATTGCGCTCGGATGGCGAAAGTTGTAGAGGTCCTGTTCCCGTCATGGTCGAGGAATCCCTGGCCAAGGGAACTTATCGCCCAAACCGCGAATTTGAAAGAGTAACGTCCGAGTACGCCATACACGAGCAAACCGGGTTACGCACAGGCATGCCTGCAACGATTGATCATGACATCAATGTTCAGCTTAGTTCCGGGTTTGCTCTAGCGGCTGGCAGAATCGCTGGCGTGACTAAGCTAAGGATCGCGGTAATCAGAAAGTTGATGCAAAGGGCCACGAACCCAGCGTTCCAGCCTAAAAATGGGTTCTGATGGGTGAGGATCAGGAAGGCGACCGTGGTGACTCCCGCAATCATACCGGCGAACACCCCAGGCATGGTGACGCGATTCCAATAGAGGCCCAGCACGACTCCAGGAAAGAATTGTGTAACGCCGGCGGGGTATTTCCTCAACGGCATCTTCGATCGCTCTCACAACTGGGCTAAAGAACGACGACCCTCTCAGAGGAAGGAGATGGACGTCGTGCGCGAAGGCATAGTCCTGAGCGTCCCCGGTTAAATCTGACGTGCTGAAGATTGCAAATTGGTAGTGGTAACGCGAAGCCGCAGGTTGATCCGGTCCGTTCTTGACCCAAAACTCCGAGACATCCTTCAGAACACCAACGGCTCCGCGAACAATAGGCAAGGGTAAAACGAGGATCCATTCTCGTCGGCACCGTGATGAACTCGCTGGAGGGCCTGCAATGCGCTCAGCGGGGCGCTGGCGTTTTTGGCGCTCCGCACTTCCGCAGCCGTCGCGGGCGTCAGGCCCGGAGATGCCGCTGCTCTCCGCCCAGGCGTTTCGAACTCGGGCGCGACTTATTATTTTCGCTGGGTCGCAGAAGATCTTTGGCACGCCGGTAGTCGCGCGCGCAGCGACGGCCAACAGCGAAGGAGATAGCAAACTAGTGGCGCGAACAGATCGTGCCTAGCGGCAAGTGACCCCACTAAGCGCCGTGCAGGAGTTCAACATCCGCCGGGACAAGATAAGACCATTGCCTATGTCGAGACCACGCAGGATGGCCTCCGTGTCCACTCGGGACCGGACCGACTGGGCCGATGGACGCCTACCGGTTCCTGCTGTTGATTGCGGCACATTCAGCGCGGCAGACGGCACAAATCCGCGAAGTGGAAGCCAATACCCAATTTCCGAAAGCGAATGCCAGCGACGCCGTCCCATCAAGCTATCGGCCTGCGGTCGCCTACAGGTAACGGCCAGGGCTTATCACGCTACACAAGTCAGTGCTGCCACAGACCGCAACGGACTATTTTTGCGCCAAAGCTAGGAGGGATCACGCTCTTCACCACCGCGCTAGCTTTCCTTACCGTCCAGAAACTTCGACAAGCTGTCAGCAACATGAGCAAACTCGGCTGGAATCATGATGACCGTAGTGCTGTTGTTCTCCGCCCCCACCTCAGCTACCATTTGCATCCGGCGTAATTCGAGTGCGGCCGGATTACCGACCATCAGTTGCGCCGCTTCGGTCAGCTTCTTCGAAGCCTCCAGTTCGGCTTCCGCCTTTATGATACGGGCTCGCTTCTCGCGCATGGCTTCAGCTTCCATTGCCATCACCCGCTGCATGTCCTGCGGTATCTCCACATCTTTCATCTCCAACAACTCCACTGCCACTCCCCATGGGGCCGCTGTCTCGCTTACGTTTTTTCGCAGAAGAGCGTTGATCTTATCTCGCGCCTTTAACACTTCGTCGAGATCATGCTGGCCAATCACGTTGCGCAGACTCGTAAGCGCGACCTGTTGCACTGCAACCCGGAAGTTCTCCACCGTCAGCACGGCCTTTTGCGGATCCTCAACGCGGAACCAGAGCACTGCGTTAACTTTCACCGTGACACTATCTCGGGTGATCGTCTCTTGCTGCTCAATGGGATTGGTCACGATGCGCAGGTCGACACGGATTTGATTTTCGATTCCAAGTGGAATCTGCCAGAACAGACCCGGACCGCGAAGTCCAGCGTACCGGCCCAACCGGAACACGACGGCACGTTGGTACTCCCTTGCAGTTCTGATTCCCGAGATGAAAATCATGAATAGCAAGGCAAGGACCACAAAGATCATGCCGCTAGCGTACTACAAATGGGAGAACCCAATATGACGGGTTGGTGGCCAGCGCCGTGATCAGCACCTACGCGACCTAATTGTGGACCGGCGGCAGTAGGACGCGATATGGACGCACTAACCGCTCGTGCCAGCACGGTGGTGGCGGTAATGGATGCAACGGCAATGGTGGACGTATGCCAGGATCGACCGGACATCATCACGCTACACAGCTCCGTGGAGCCGCAGATGGCAGCGGACTGTTTCGCGCCAACGTCAGGAGGCGTCACGCTCTTCACGTTCGGCTCTGAGTCGAACTACGGCCAGCCCGCCACTGTGCTCCGCGAGATGGAGACATTTATCGTGGATCCCGGCGCGTGGCAGCCGGGCGGCCTGCCTCGAAGCATTGCGCGCGGACTCGAAGCGGCCAACGTGGCGATGGACGCCTACGAATGCGAACACACCCGTGAACGTACGAACTCAGCAGCTGCCCGTGGTAGCGCAGTAGTGGCGGTCATGGATGCAACCGCCCGCAGCGTTGGACGTATGCCTGCATGGACCCGACAACCGCGCCAGCGGACGCCACTAATGCGCCGGGGGTAGCGGAGACTTACTGGCTCGATTGCGTATCGCAATTCACATTCTGGAGTCTCCAATCAGCAACCTTTTTTTTTGACTACACTTGGTATTCCACGTATAGTACAAGTAGATGCCGAACATAACGCTCTACATTAGAGATTCGGATGTTGAAATGGTTGAAAAGGCTAAGAGGCAGCTGGACGAGGGTTTGTCCCTAATCTTCGCTGAGTGCATCCGTAAACGACTCGCGGCATCCACACCGGTCCGTAAGATGGAGAAGATCGTCTTACGGTTTTGGAATAATTCGAATAAACCTCTGATACTAAAGAGCTTTATTGGGCGTTGGTTAGTCGAACCTGCCGACGAAGAAGCAGGAGTTGACTGCGCCGCACTGGGAAACTTCTGGCAAGTTAAGTGTTCTGTCGCCCAGACGGCAAAGGGTAGGCTCGTGGTTTACACTCAACCCTGCGACGGTCGATCGGGCCCTGCAATGGAGACGTTCGACAGTTTCGACGACTTCAAACATGCAGATCAGAAGGTCGGGCGCGCGTACCCTGAGTCCATCACTTTAGCCACCGCAGCGGCGCTAGATCTCCCCTATGAGATCGAGTTGGACATTTAAGTCCGGAAATGGCCGAGCAAAGAGGGTGCTACGCATCAGGAAGAATAATCCACGTTTACGATCCAGTAGATGGCGCAACACGTCATCGAAAGTGGGAATCAGGGGGCGAATAGCGGTCTGGGTCAAGGGAGGGCGCATGGGGGCGCGAACGCCAGATGGCAGATTACAAGGACATCCGCTCGTTTTTCGCCAGTCTTCGGAAGGGTGAGACCGATGATGACGATATAGATAGCCCGTTTGGCATCGAGCTTTTGAGGGCGCTCGGAAGTTCCGGTAGGAAGCCCTATGTTGTGTCCCGCGATGAGGAGCGGGAACTGTTCCGGTTGTACGCCATGGAAGAAGCGGAGCGATTCGCCAAGGAGGCCGGAACGCTGCCGGACTCGCCAACTTTCGATCAAGACGTCGCGGACATGGAGGATCGTATAAAACGTGAACTCTGGTTAAGACTCTTGGGGACCTGAGTCGCTTCACGTTCGAGACCGACCACGGGAAGTGGTCCGACCCCGATTCTCGTCGTAATCGAGCAATCATGGCGCGGGTCGGCGAAGCCCTGCTGGTCGAACGTATCAAGTTGGTCGTCAAACGGGCCGGAAAAGAACCAAAGCCACCCGAATCATCGCCAATCGAAGGCCGCGAAGACCGGCTCCAGGCATTTCGGGCGCGGAATCCCAGACTCAGCCTGACGGATATCGAGTACTCCGCTGGCATCCACCATGCCGAGTTTCAGCGATGGCGGAGGGGAACCGAAAAGAGGCCAACACTGGGGGCATGGTCGATCCCAGCCATTAGAATCGAACGGGTACTGGCTGGCCAAGACCCGGCCAAAGAGAAGACGAAAAACAGGTAGGAATTGACCTACTGGACTCCCTATGTGGTGTGGCTGCAATGATGCAGACATGGCAGCAGACAAATTCTCCATCGAGCAGGCTGCCGTGATCTTGCGCAAAAGCGCGCGCACAATCGCCCGCGAGATAAGGAACGGCGACTTACCTTCCACTTTGGTCGCCGGTCGGCGCGTCATCGAACGGGCCGACCTTGACCGATGGTCCACAAATCGCGCGTCGGGACAGACGTTCGCATTCGATCCAGAACCACGGCGGTCAACCTCACGTTGGCCGCTTCCCAAACTCGCTGCCGCAGGCACCCCTGCACCTTCAACAGTTGCCCGGCCACGCTGCCGTGCAGTGACGCCAGGAACCGCCAAAAGGTACATTGCGGCGGTAGCCGCGGCACCCCCAAAATTCCAGTTAGCATGGGCTCGCGCTGCACAAACCGCAGGTGATGCAGTCGCGAGAAGCCTACGTAGCAGCTCAGCACCATCGCCAAGATGAATTGATATGCTGCATGACCCTCGTTTGCCGCTTCACTTTCAATGTCTCTTCCACCAACTGACGGAATCCTAGCTTTTCCAGCAACGTGCCTACGGGCAGCAATCCTCCGTATGCAGTCAAATTTCTGCCGTCGAAGTCATAGGGCGTAGCAGGCCCTATTCTATTGGGTTGTGAAGACTCCGCATGAACCCCTTGCCTCACGGGCGTTTGGCGGCTATCCTGTTGTTGATCGTTCACCTTTTGGGTGGCTCCTGAGAATTGGATCGCGAAGCTCTGAACTTTGCGACTCTACTGTTTTAACGCAGAATTCTCAGGGGTCCTGAAGGGTGAGCCAACCGTCGCCGCGCCCGACGTCGCGCATAGGCTAGGTACTATCGCGTTCGGTAATCGGGGAATTCCGACCAACACAAAGAAGCAGGCAGACTCCACGGTCCAACTTTTCAGGTTCGAAGGCGAGCGCGACTTCGATGATATCGTGGCTACTCTCAAGTCGGCGGAAGGATGGCCCGGCATGGCCGTGATTGAGTTAGTGCAGGGCGCGAGTGTAACTCAGTAATCGCAGGATGGTGAATTATGCCCGCGGAGACGCTATGTACGCGGTCTCGACATCCCAGCCGGTTATCCTGATTGTCTTTCCGCCTCTCTGATACCGGGCGCGTCGGCATTGGCTGCAGCAACAATGCGGGGCATCTCGGTCTGTCAGTTTAGCCACGAGATGCGTTAATCGCCGCGCTATGAGCTTGTCGCCAGACGGGCGTCGACTCCGTATGGGATCTGGCTCACGACTCAGTTGCCATCAGCTTGCCCTAGTGGTCCGAAAAATGGAGAAGTCTATCGTGGATCCCCATTTCGAGCCTTGGCTGTCCATTTGGTGACGGCACCGTGAACATGTCCCCGAAATTTTCGAACCCAAATCGACGCTTCAACCCTCCGTCGGGTACTGGCGGGGACCATTGCCTTGATACTCACGATTGTCGTTCTTTGCCTTGTGGTTGCCGTAATCAAGAACTGTCACGGCGGCGGCTACCTGTTTGCGCCGGCTGTGGAGCGGAAAGCGGTAGATCATTAAAGAGCGTCCCGGCTGGTGCCGAGTTGAATCGAACCGCCAGAAATATCTGGGGTGAGCCGGCCAGAAGATCGTTTCCGATTGGCCGAACTGCTCGCGGTAAACTCTTTCATGGCCTTTGGTTTTCGTCTGTGTACGAAGCTCCTGCTCTGCTCGGCTGCCGCCATGCTTACTCCGGTCGTCGCGCAAAACCGTAGTGTCCGCCTCGAAGATCTGACCTGGAAAGAAGCGGCGGACGTTCTGACCCCTAAGACGGTTGTCATGATTCCGCTGGGAGCAGCGTCCAAAGAGCATGGTCCACACTTGAAATTGAGCAACGATTTCATCATGGCGGAATACCTGGCGAAGGAGGTCATGGCTCGAACTGCGGTGGTTGTGGCACCCGCCATCAACTACAATTTCTATCCGGCATTCGTCGAGTACCCGGGAGCGACCTCATTGCGGCTGGAGACAGCGCGTGACTTGATAATCGATATTTGTCGGGGCTTGGCTCATTTCGGCCCACGAAAGTTCTACATCCTCAACACTGGTGTCTCCACGCTTCGCCCACTGCGCGCAGCGGCGGAAGAGTTGGGCCGGGACGGAATCCAAATGCGGTTCACCGACATCCTTCACGCCTCGGCCGATGTAGAAAAGCAAATCGCGAAGCAGACTGAGGGCAGTCATGCCGATGAGATTGAAACATCGATCATGCTCTATATCGCGCCGAAGTCGGTAAGCATGGCCAGCGCCACTAAGGATTTCCCGCGAGGTAACGGTCCGCTTCAGTGGCGGGACCCGAATGCGCCGCAGTATTCGCCGTCCGGCGTCTTCGGCGATGCGACGCTCGCAACCCGCGATAAGGGAGAGAAGATCGTGCGAGCGCAGATCAATTTCATCCTCCGTGAGATTGAAAACCTGCGAGCTCCATGAGAGGCTGCGGCGATCCGATAGTGTCGGCCATAAGAACTCGACGAAGGGTGCGGAGTCGGACCGCATTAGTAAATCGACCAGACACCCGGTGTCGCGATCTCGATCAGATGCCGGCCCAATCAGCGGCGAACTTCCGCCCGCGAGTTGAGCAACTCGCCCTCAGTCAGTCGCTGCTTAAAGACCTTTCGGAACAACCATGAACACCGTTGAGCTTGCGGTCCATCCTTCACCCGAGCGTGCTGGCGGCAATGCGCGGAAGCGACTCGGATCAGTCGCCCGCACAATTGTAGAAGAACGGCGTTTTCGCAAAATGGCTCACGCATTCACGCACGGCCGTTAACGCACACGAATCGGCAACGCGCACGTGCCACTCCGCCTGTCGCCCCAACGTGGGTTGTGCTCGACGAACCCGACAATCCAAGCCAATAACGACGCGGTATCACTTGGCATTGCACTATGCGTGTGTGCGGACATGCATTGGGAGCGGAAGCGACCGCGTTCTCAGCGGTGATCGATGCCACGCATTCCAGACGGCCGACCCGTTGGCGGTGGCGAGCTGTTCCTGGACCCTTCACAACGTCGAGCACCAGAGCCAATCGAAATATGTAAATACTTACTGGCTAATAAGTTCTGCCCTCAGCCCATGGGTCTTGTGGGTTTTTGGCGATCCGGTACCCATGCGGCAATCGATTCCCAAGGCTGAGAGGCTGTCCACTTGACTAAAGGTCGATTTCTGGCTGGATTTAGTGATCGATCAGTTCCCACGCAACAGCCTTAGAGTCTGGAGCATTGGTCGTCCCGCACAGCACTTTTCAACCCAACTACTTCGTTATGTCCACCCGATGGTGAGCTGGAACACGAACAAACCGACTTTGATGATATCCTTGTCTAAGAATCGTGTCTGGTCGACAATCAGATTGTTGTTTCTAAATGTGCCACTCACGGACCCTAGGTCTTCGATCCAATACCCGTCTTTATCTCGCACGACCTCCGCATGAAATCGAGATACAGATTGGTGGGGTAAAACGAGAGTATTCTCGGTTCCTCGTCCGATGCTGAATCTAGCTTTGCTGATAGAAAAACGTCGATGTTTAAGGCTCGGTCCTTCCAAAATCATGATATCAGCCACCTCTGAACCTAGCGATGACCGAGACATCATTCGCGTGAAATCTCCGATGGCGAGGCGAGGTGGCTCGGGACTTGGCCTCCCGAATATTGCTGTGGCCCCTGCAGGATATTTCGGGGCCCCAGGCGTTTGAGAGTAGGGTATATTGGGTGTTGACGTCGCCCATGATTGCGGATTCAGAAATAGCTTTGTAAACCGACCTGGTGCAGACTGCGACTTATCGAAGCCTTGAGTATCGGCGGAGGCTGCTTTCTTGATGGACTCCTGATCTCGCTTTGTTTCGGCTACAACGAAGGCTAGATTTGCTTCATTGGTAATGACCACGCCGCTCAATCTATCGCGAATCTCGGAGGCGTCCATGGGGCGCGCTTCCGGTTCCTTGCTCAGACACTGAAGGACTAATTCCTCTAGTTCGGATGAGATATCGAGCCGATAGCGTGAGAGAAGGGGTGGCGGTGTCTTAAGTACTGCATGGACCAATGCGTTGATCTCTCCTTGCTCGAAAGGCATTCTTCCGGACAACATTCGGTACATCATCACACCAAAAGCGTAAATATCGCAGCGATGGTCGACAACAGTGCCCTGAATCTGCTCTGGAGCCATATAGTTGGGAGTGCCGATCAGAAGACCGGCTGAGGTCAGATGATTCTTGTCACTTCTGCGTTTTGAGGTGCTCAAGTCGACAATGCAGACGCGGCCGCTAACCGAAATAATGAGATTTGATGGTTTTATGTCGTTGCGAATAAGTCCCCGGGAGTGTAAGTAAGAAAGAGCGTCAAGTGCGGGAATTGCAATCGCAATGAACTCCTGGATCGAAAGTGAGGTGCGAGACATAAGAATCTGCTCTAGTTCTACTCCGTCGAGCAGTTCAATGGCGATGAAGAGGCGGCCCGAATCCTCTCCGGAATCCAGATACCGAACAATATTAGGGTGTTCAAGTTCGCGCAAAATCGCGCCTTCACGGTAAAAACGATCTCGAATTCCTTTGTCGGTCGCGATTCCGGCTTCAAGAAGTTTTAGAGCGACGTCGTGCCCAGTGGTTCTGTGGACGGCGCGATAGACGCGTGCCATGCCTCCGGCACCGAGTAGTTTTACTAAGGCATAACCGCCACATCTATCCTCAGAGCTATCGTCTTTCATTTACGCTCGTATCTTCTGGCAAGTCATTCTGAGCACCACCTAGATCTCGTAGGTAGCGTGGAGCAAGACGGAAACGGTGAAAAGTAGACGCGTCCAATTCTTCAACACGTATCTGGTTGTCATTGAACGACACCCGGCGAGGCGGAGCGATATCACTGGCGAGTTCCTGGAGTAACCCGCCCTTGCAGAGCAACTGCACGACTCGGGTGATGAGAACGGCTGCCATGACTGGGATCGGCATTATCTTGTCGCTCACCGTTTTGCTCCAATCAATAATTTGGGCCTCGTCGAACACAGCTGGTCCTCTGCGCAATACCCAATCAACACGTAATACGTTGCTAAGCGCGATCCGTCGCGGGAAGCCGTACTAGTCTCCGTAATTCCGCTGAGAAGTTCTGTTTCGTATTGGTTAAGAAGTTTCCAAACCGCCGCGTAGGCTCTGTGCTGACGAAGCTCGGATTCGTTAAACGCTAGGACCGGCCGGTTGTTGTACCATTTAACAGAATAATGGATGGTACGCCACATCCGCCTAGGAATTCCACGACCGCGAAACGAGAGAAACTGGACAAAGGAATTGTACGCTTCACGTGCCTCGGCAGGGTCTTTGAGATACTTGCCACACCGCTCACAGAAAAATGCTCCAGCGTAAAATTGCTTGCGACAAGCTTCGCACGGTGGTTTCGTCAGGGGATCTGTGTCCACAATGCTGTCCGCTAACAATTGCGAATTCGGCCACAAACATGGAAGGTATTTGTCATATGCAAAAATGCTTTCGTATACACTGTCCCCGGTTCCGACGTCGTTAAGCCAGCGGTCATATAGATCTTTACCCGCAACAAAAACAAAGGAAACGCCGGACATGGTAAGAAGTGTTTTGAGTGACTGCAGAATCACATCGATGGCTGCGGGGGTTTGAGTTGAATCTCGTGTTGAATCAGCAGCATCAAGTTTGTCTAGCTCGTCGAAAACGAATAGGACCTTCAGTCGTACTTTTCGTTTGGAAGCGCGGAAACGAAAGATGCTCTGAAGGAGCTGAAAGAAATGAGATGACGGATCGTACCCACAGCTGAGCTGACGAGACACTTGCATGTTCTGCCGCCCTCTCGTCGTAAGCAATAAACGATGCATCCAATGTTCTGGATCGCGTGCCCTTGAATTGAAAAGGGAGCTTAATGCCACCTTTTCCCCATAGAGACATCCCAGTGAAGCTCGCTGCCGAAGGTAGTTTCTTGGGCTTCCGTTTTGTGGTGCGACACCATCACCGAGGTACGGCGATAGGCTAGCAACAGCCTGGCCTGAACGGTGCGGTCGAGTTTGGAAAAGATGCCTAATTCATCGAGCCGCTCGTAAAGGCGGCGAACCAAATAATGCATTAATTGCAGTGGCTCCATGCGGCGGGGTAGGCTCATGTAGATGTCCACTAGGCGCACTTGGCCGGCATCCGTCTGCTTGAGGTTGCTCTTCAGTGCTCGAATAACCTGATTAACAAACGACGTCTTGCCGACTCCGCGAAAACCAGTGACAAGAAATGTTCCGCCGTCAGAGTAAAGAATGCGAGCGGACAGTTCGGCTATATCCTGTGTTCTACCGAAGTACCGCTCGCTGCAGTCCTGCGTTGAAGGTTCGTGACGAAAGCTGAAATCAAAGAGCAGAGGAACACAAACCCGGCACTCTCCGAATTCAAAGTGAACGCCAGGATCAAGCTCGGATTTTGGTACGTTAGGACTTTCAGGCCTAGCCGAAAAACCTGGATTGCTTAAACTCATATTCTCAAGTGAGATTTATTATAGTCGACTTCTTTACATTAAGCTCGATCGTTATCGAGAAAGATGAAAGGTGTGCTGGGGCGAGCCTGGGCTGCATGCTGAACGGCGCTCTCGTCGCATTGTTCTCCCGCCAAGTCATTTCTGCGTTAGAGTATCCCGCAGGGAAGTGCCATGCACCTGAAGTGGATCGGAATCGCGCTGGTGGCGTCCGTCGGACTCGCGCAGTCACAGACGGAAGAAACTCCGACGCCAAAATTCGAAGTGACTTCTGTTAGACCGAACAAGTCGCCGGATCTTGGCAAAGGGTTCCTGCAGTTTCTTCGTGGTGGCAGATTCGTTGCGACGAACCTCCCGCTTGTCCGGGTGATCGCGGCTGCCTGGAACCTTCCGCTTCAATCGCAACGGCTGACGCTGGCTTCTGGCGTGAGGATGCCAGACGATATTTACGATATCGAAGCAACAGCAGAGAAAGACACGTTTCCACCGGGGCTGACGACGGAGACGCGCCTCCTCAGGATGAGGTTGATGCTTCAGGCGTTGCTGGAAGACCGGTTCAAGCTGAGGATTCGCCGTGAACCGAAAGAGCAACCGGTGTACGCGCTGGTGGTCAGAAAAGATGGACCCAAACTGGCGATATCAAAGTTCCAGGAGCAACACTGCGGCGAAACCGGTCCGAAATGGCTCAGCAACCCTGCCTGTCACTTTCTGGACGGTGACCAGGATCGCGGGCTCCACGGCGGGTCCGTCACCATTGCGCAGGTTGTGGAGTACATACAGAACTTCACTGACCGGCCACTCTTCGACAAGACCGGTCTCACTGGTTTCTACGATATCCAGACCGAAGGCTGGGTGCCGATGAGGCCCAGCCTGGATTCCGTTCCGCAAAGCGGCGACGCCGGCGTCAATAATTCCGACCGCCCGACCCTGTTCCACGTATTCGAGAAACTCGGCCTTCGTATGGAATCGCAAAGAGCCGTAATCGACATGTTCGTTATCGATCACGTGGAGAGACCGAGCGAGAACTAAATTTCAGGTGCACAGATTTAGCGCATCTATCCATCTCTGCGTCGGTTATCCTGCACTCTTCAATGTAGTATAGGTCGCTCAGGGCTGGGCCCGCGACCGGAAGCCGATTCAAGGTTCGCCGAGATCATCCCCCGCCTTGTCGGCCGGCGTTTAGTAATGAGCGAGGGAACCCCGAGGCAGTGCATAAGGCCCGACCCGGCGATTGGAACGTGACGAATCCGTACCGGGGGCGGAAGAAATCGCGGCGAATCGAGGCGCAATTCAGGCGGCTAAGCCTCTTACCGTCCTACCACGAACGGGATCCCGAGAATCGTTGATGGCCAGTTGACTATATAGCGACTGCTTTACGCATGCGACGGAATGTCCGGTCGGATGTGTGCTGGATGCCTCGCCACAAATCTTGCACCCTCGCTAGACCACGCTCCACGACCTCCGTACCGTCATCGACTCTATGGCCCAGATAACGACGGGTAGCCTTTCCAGATTTGGGTGCAAACAGGAGCATGACGCTGGCCCCCACGCTGGTACCGATCAGAAAACCTGTAAAGCGATTGAATTTCATGACATCTCCTTTCATAAATGGCAAAGCATCTTCGATGCCACAATCCCTCTTTTTGGGAAATGGATCGCGAACCGGAGCCGAGAATGCCGAGGCGTAGAACCTTAGGAAACGGCCAGGAGCACATGGAGCCGTAGTGGGCCAGCGTTTCTAGTGATGGCCTGCCGCAACGGCGCGGTCTCCTAAGGATGTGTTGAAGTCGGGGAATTCGCGCGACACCACGGACATCGCACTCTGGGCAGTGGAGATGATCTAAGTCTGCGGCCTCGGCACGCTTACGGCAAAATTTTCTTCAGTTGCCTATTTCATCATGGGCTGGAGCATTCGGATCACGTTGTTATAGGGATCGGCCACATACAGGTCGCCCTGTGCATCGAAGGCGAGTCCCCATGCTCCCAGCATTGCGCTGGTTGCTGATCCGCCGTCTCCGGAGAACCCGAGCGTGCCGGTCCCCGCCACTGTCGTGATCATCCCTGCGGGAGTTACCATGCGCACGCTGGTTCCATCGCCGATGTAGAGATTCGCCGCTGCGTCAAACTTCAGGTTTAGAGGCCCGTTGAGCTGTGCCTGAATCGCCGGGCCGCCGTCGCCGCTGTGCCCCTGCGCGCCCGTGCCGGCCACCGTGGATATGACGCCCGACGTCGAGATCATACGCACGCGAAAGTTGCCTGTGTCAGCGACATAAATGTTGCCCGATTTGTCAATCGTGACTCCGGAGGGCATCTTGAGTTGCGCATTCGCGGCCGGACCCTCATCGCCGCCGAACTGCGAGTCACCCGTACCGGCGATCGTGCTGATCATTCCCGCCGAATTGATCAGGCGAATTCGGTTGTTGCCGGTATCGGCCACATAGATGTTGCCGTTGCCATCCGGCGCCAGGTCCTTCGGCCAGCTCAGCAGCGCGTTCACTGCCAGCCCACCATCGCCTGAAAAGCCCGGCCGTCCTGCCTGGCTAGCTCCCGCGATTGTGCTCACAGTGCCGGAGGGCGAAATCATTCGGATGCGGCTGTTTCCGCTGTCAGCGACATACAGATTGCCTGACCCGTCGGCTACCAGTCCTCCGGGCCAGAAAAAATATGAGGTTGAAGGCGGCGCCGGATCGTTTATCGGTCCCGTGCCTAATGGATGGCCGCCAATGGTGGTAATCAAGCCTTGCGACGATACAAGGCCGCATGCAGTCGTTCCAGGTGTCGGAGATGACGAGTGCACCCGCGGAGTTCACCGCCACACCCACCGGCTGAGCCAGGCCGGCGAGAGCTGCGAAACTGAAGTCTGGGATATTCCAGGGGTTGAGTTCGCGCGCAAGAGTGACCAGCAGGGACTCTGTAAGCTTGCGAACACGCCCGCTGGACTCCGTGAAATACAAGTTGCCCCCGGAATCTGTTACCATTCCAGCGGGAAAAATCACTCCGGCATCGAGAGCCGCGATTCCGTCGTAGGAAGGGAGGATGCTACCGTTACCGGCAACGGTAGTGATGACGCCATTCGCGATGCGCCGAATGCGCTGGTTATCGGCGATATACAGATTGCCCTGGCTATCAAACGTAAGCGGTCCGGTCAGAGTGAGCGGCGCCGAAGCTAAGGATGTTCCATCGGCGGCGAATCCGATATTACCCGTGCCCGCGACCGTCGTGATGCTTCCATCTTTGGCCGAGATTTCGCGAAGCCGCGACTCATTGACCGTGTAATCCTCGCCCCCCTGTTAATATCCAGATCCAGGTTATCGGCCACGTAAAGATTGCCTGCGGAATCAGCCGCCAGTCCCTGCACCGAGCCGAGCCGCGCGTTCACCGCGGGACCGCCATCGCCCGAATAGCCGGGAGTGCTGGTTCCGGCGATGGTGGTGATGACTCCCGCGGCGGAGATCATGCGAATGCGCGGGCCATTCACACCAACATATATATTTCCCGACGCGTCCACTGCCAGTGCTCCCGGCGTGTCGAGCATGGCATCCATGGCAAGTCCGCCGTCGCCCGAGAAACCGGCTATGCCGGTTCCCGCGATCGTGGTAACGGTTCCCGTGGGCGTAATCCTGCGAATGCGCGCGTTGGCCGTATCGGCAACGTAGAGATTTTCCGTCGAATCCATGGCGAGGCCGCCAGGGACGACGCTGCCTGGCGAGGAAAAAGTCGCGTTGATGGCAGGCCCGCCATCTCCCGAATAGCCGAGAGGCCCGCCGGCGATGCGGCTCAGGATTCCATTGCGGTCTAGCTTGAGCAGTAAGCTTCGGGGAGTTCCATAAATCCGGCCGGTGTATGTCAAAAAATAGATGTTGCCGGAACTGTCCATCGCTATGCCGGTTGGACCGCCTATGTTGACATCGGCTGGGGAGGCTGGCCGGCGACCGTGGAGATCGTGAACTGCTGGCCGCGCGCCGTCGCAGCTATGATGAAGCTGGCCGCGAGGGTGAAGACAAAGCTTTGCGTCGACTTAGGCATCGTGTTTTTTCCTGACTCACTCGTTCATAGTTAAATTACTGGGCTGCGATGTGGCCGGCCGTCGGTCTGCCGAAATCGTTTCATAGCAGCGGCTCCATAATCCGAAGAATTACTGCACGCCGATCGTAACCGTGTTACGGACCGGCCACCTCATTGTGTGATCTCCGCCGGATTAATCGATCTTGAGAAAACTCCCGCGTCCGTCCCGGCATAGAGCGTGCCCGGCGCAATCCCGAGGGTTTGGATATTCAAGTTGCTGAAACCGTCGTTAAACTGGCTCCAATGGACGCCGGCATCGGTGCTCCTGAACACTCCGCCCCCCGTGGTTCCGAGGTAAACCACATTGGCGTTGACCGGATCAATCGCGATTGCCATAACCGGCGAGCCGGCAGCGGTCAAAGTCGCGAGCCCATCATTTACGGAAACCCAGTTGGCGCCGCCATCGACGCTCTTGAATAATCCCGCAAATCCGGCCGCCGGGTAAGATCCCTCTGTAGCGGCGTATAGAATGCTGGAATTCATCGGGTCAATAGCCAACGAACTTACATCGACGGCCGGCCCCACTTGCTGCCAGGTCGTTCCGGTGTCGAGACTCCTGAAGACGCCCGTCGATGTTCCGGTATAAAGCGTCGAGGAGTTGGCCGGATCTACAACTAGCGCGTTGGGACGGGAATTCCCCGAATTCCATATGTAGCTCCAGCTGGCGCCGCCATCGCTCGTAGTGAGAAGCCAATAGGCTCCGTCGAAATCATCGGACTCTCCGATGTACAGCCGGTGATCAGCACATCCCCGCTGTTGAGCAAAGTCGCAGTTTGCATTTCCCGGGAGGCCGTCATATTGCCTGCGGTTGAGAAAGCGCCCGCTACCGGGTCGTACAATTCCGCACTGGATTCGGTCCCAGAGAACCAGCAGCCGTCGGAACCACAGTTTTGGCTCTCTCCTCCAGCCATCAGGACAGTTCCGTCCGGTAGCAACGTTGCTGTGTGGTTGTCTCGCGCCCTCATCATGCTCCCAGTAGAAGTAAAGACGCCGGAGGCAACGTCGTATAGCCGGGCGCTATTGAAGCGTCCTTCGTCCTCCTGTTCGCCACCTGCCAGGAGGACTTTTCCGTTCAGAAGCAGGTTTGCCGATTGCCCCACGATATAAGGCGGGGCCAACGTGTACCCCCACCAATTGGTAATGGTGATCGGCCTCGAAGGGCGAAGGCTCTGATGCTCGGATCGTAGACCTGGGCGGCTGGCTCCGTTCCAAACATGACGGTGCCATCGGGCAGCAGCGTGGAAGTGGCTCCGAAGCCGTCGCTGGGGACCGTATTGTTCGCCAGGACTCCCGCGTACGCGCCGCCGCTCGTGAACACCCCTGGCGATGGGTCGTAAACCTCAGCATCGCCAATGGGGAGGTAGCCTGAGGGCGTAAAACCCCCCGCGGTGCCGCCGGTAACCAGCACTCTTCCGTCTTCAAGCAGCGTAGCGTTAGGTCCGTTCCGTGGCATCAAAAGACTGCCAGTCGCGGTGAAGCTTCCGGTAGAAGGGTCATATATTTCGGCGCTCCCGATCGAATCGCCTCCGACGATCAGGACTCGTCCGTCCGCGAGTAGGGTCGCCGTATGCCCCGATCGCGCCATCGTCATGTTTCCAGAAGGCGTGAAGGTCTGCGTTGCAGGGTCGTAGATCTCGGTGCTGGAGAGAAGAGGACTGGAAGCGTTCTCGCCACCGGCGATCAGGACCTGGCCGTCCGGCAACAGAGTCGCCGTATGGACCCATCGAGGCGTGGTCATGTCGGCGATAGCTGTGAATGTGCCGGGCGATTGTGCCACCACCAGCGGCGCCGCAGCGGGCACGCCGGGTATTGCGGCGGCATAACTATCTCCGCCGGTGATCAGCACTCTTCGGCCCTGGAGCAAGGTCGCGGCGTGATTCGCGCGAGACGTGGTCATCGGGCCGGATGCGGTAAAGGGGCCCGTCGGCTGCGCCAGCGCCGCTCCCGACAGAAAAACGCAGGCACTGAACCTGAATAAGGGTATCGAAGGCTTCATGCATTCCTCCTTCACCGGACTGCCACGCTAACTTGGTTACTCGGCCTGCCGAGGTAGTTCATCCACACCGGAACCGCACTCCCGGACGCGACGCCGGTCGGGATGCGCGCGTTGATCTGATCCAGTCCCGGGTATCCGGGAGTATTTCCGAACCACAACACCTGCACCACCCGTCCGCCGATCGAAACCTGCGGCGGAATCACACTCCCGTCGATCAGCCCGGTGAAGTAGATCACGACGACCTCGCCCGCGACGGCCGGATTGTCCGCGCTCACAAGCTGATACGTACCAGCGTGTTGAATCGCACCCGGTCCTGTGCCATCACCGGAGAGAGAAAGCAATGACGCCGCTGCCGTCAAATTCGCTGGAGTGTAGATCTCCGCGCTCGACAGGCCGTTGATTGAGGTCAGCCGGTTAGCAAACGTTGCGCCGCCGGTGACCAGGACCCGGCCATCGTTGAGCAGGACGGCTGCATGTTCGGCTCGCCCGGTCGCAAGAGATCCGGTAGAAGAGAAGCCTGCGCTCGGATCGTAGATCTCCGCAGTTGGAGTTGCAGGATTGTTGCCGCCCGCGATGGGCAAACCACCCGCCAGAAGGGCAGTGCCGTCGGGCAGCAGAGTCGAGCTGTGACCATCCCTGGAGATGGACATTTTCAGTGTTGGCGCGAAGGTCCCTGAAATGGGATCGTACAATTCGACGCCGTTCCAGCTACCAGCAGGGTCGATATTTCCGCCAGAGAAAAGAGCTCTACCACTCAACAGGATGGACGCCTGAGGCGGGTCGTCGAAGCAGCACAGGCCTCCGGTACTGGTGAAGCTCCCGATAACGGTGAAGCTCCCGGAAATAGGATCGTAGATCTGCGCGTCACGGTCGTAGAACTGAAGCACGACTCTGCCATCGGCAACCGCGATCGCCGCGAATGGCGCGTCAGGGAGCGAGTTGGGAAAGGGAGTTGAGGTTAATGCGATGGGATCGTAGGTTTCAGTTCCGAAAGCAGAATAGCTTCCGGTGTATCCGGTGAGCAGAACTCGTCCGTCGTTCAGAAGCATCGCCGTGGTGACTTCAGTCAGGGCGGCGGAAGTCCCCACGTTACTGAAGCTTCCGCTGTAAGGATCATAGAGCTCGATGGCCGCCACAGGTCCCGAGGAGTAATTGGAGAAAGAAGCGAAAAATACGCGTCCGTCAGCCAGCAAGATCCCGCCGATGTGCAGATCGGCTTGGCTCATCATGCCTGTCGGTGTGAAAGTGCCGGCTACCGGATCGTAGAGCTCGGCCGTGTTCGTGGCGAGGTTGGGGCCGCCGACAAAGGCGACCGTATTTCCTCCGGCGATCAGAACTGTGCCGTCCAGGAGCAAAGTGGCTGTGTGCGAGAATCGCGGCGTGATCATGCTGCCGGTCGCGGTGAACGTGCCCGGGGATTGTGCGTAAACTGATATAGCCGCGCACGAAAGTAGAGCGAGCCTGATCGTCATCTCTTTCCTCCCAGAATCACTGCACGCCAATGGTCACTGCAGTACTTGATCGGCCGAGATACGTCAACTGTACTGCGACCGCTGATCCCGGCGCAACTCGACTCGGTACACGGAAGTTGACCTGGCAGTAACCGGGATAGCCGGGAGCCGGACCGAAGTACAAAATCTCGGCAAGCCGGCCGCCGACTGCCACGTGAGGAGGTATGAGACCGCCATCGATGAGGTTGTTGGTGTACATAGACAGGATTTCGCCGGCACCGGCTGGATTCGTGGCTAAGGCGAGCATCCCGCTAGCTGCATGCCAAATGACCCCTTGGCCTCCCCCGTCTCCAGATATCGAGAACAGCGCGGGCGCCGCTATAAGCCGCGCCGGCGTGTAGAGTTCGGCCGTGGAAAGTGCCGGAGAGTTATCGCCGGAGCCGCCGCCGACGATCAGAATCTGGCCGGACGGGAGCAGCGTAGCGGTGTGACCGGCGCGAGGAGATATCATGCTACCGGTGGTGCTGAAGAGCCCGGCCGCCGCATCGTAGATTTCCGCACTCGCAAGACAGCACCAGCCGGCCTCGCACACGAAAGTGCATCCGGTCCCGGTGCTGCCACCCGTGATCAATGCCTGGCCGTCGGGAAGCAACGTGATGGTGAGATCCATGCGCGGCGCGTTCATGTTGGCGGTGGCGCTGGAAGCGCCGGCGGCTGGATCGTACACGGATGCGTCAGCTTCGGGGCCCCAAGCGTCGTCGCCGCCGCTGACGGCGAGAACAGTGCCGTTGGCCAGCAGAGCCGTCTGGTTCCACTGCGCGTTCAACCAACTAGCGGGGCTGAAGGCGGCGGAGGCCGGATCGTAGATCTCGGAAGACGTCGCCCACGACGCGAGGAGAACTTGGCCGCCCGGCAGCAAGGTGGCGGTGGTGGTTTCGGGGAAAACTGGAGGCTTTGGTTTACGCGGGCCTGGGAGATAAACAACATACGCTTGAGGCGCTCGAGCGCATGGCTATTCTGGGTCCCGTGCGGGTCGGCCGGGATATTGCGCTTCCCGAGTTTGCGTTCGTTCGAGACGATCCGCGTATTAACGCTCTGCGCAAAAGAGTCGGATTACCGAATTAATTGCTGCTCTGCTGTGCGTCCAATAGCAGGGACGATCGCAACCGCACGCACCGCTCGCGCGGCTTCTGCTTCGTCATGCTGTCTTGGGCTCCGGAGTCTTCGGAGAGGAGCGTAACGATTTGAGATGGCTCTCGATCCGCCGGCGAAGGTTGGTTGCACCAGCATCACTGATGAACCCTTCGCGGCGGGCGTCGGATATCGCCTGCTTCAAGAGATCGGTGCGGCCGCCGGATTGAAGCAGGTCCGTGATGGTTCTTTCGATTGTCGAAACGGGGAGTCCTTCCTGCATCGAGATGTCGTTTGGAGAGAGAGCGTCGTAGTGTACGGTAACGCCCTTGGGCATTCTCCGTCGCAAGCGGGCGGATCTGGGAACAATCAGGTGGATCGATGCCGGATTTGCATCGGAGATTCCGTAAACCACCAGGGCCGTCTCCTGTGAGATGGCGATGGAATCTGGGCCGCGATTCGCTTTCATCCAAAGCACGGCTTCCCGATATTGGGAGAATCGCCCCGGCGAGAGATAGGGTATACGATACACACCTCTGGCGATTCTTACGATCCGTCCGCGTTGGGCCAGTCGGGCGAGGACGGAATCAGTAAAGCCCTCTGCACGGGCCCTGTCGGCAGTGACGAGTCCTTCATTGTCTTCGGCCAAGGCGACGAGTTCATCAAACCGCGAGCTGGGCATCTGCTTCCTGCGTCTGTCAATATCATTCGATATTGGAACTATTTTGACAATTCGTATCTATGCCAAACACCATCATGGTTGCGATAGAAACAAACCCCCAATAGACCCCCATTACCCCCCCGCAACCAATCAAATCAATCAGTTACGGCTAGCTGAACAAGATTTTCCCGATTTGCTAACAGGCCGAGGAAACCCAAAGACCGCTTCGAGTATAATTTCGCGGACCCTATCCCCTGACTTCGTGATTTCCGAAACCCGGAATGTCATGCCGACAACAGGATTCTGCAGCGACGGCGGGAAATCTGCGGGCTCGACGAACGTTCGTCGCTTCGTCGGCAAGGGAGCTTTCGATTCCTCCGGCTATGCGACATTGATGGTGGAAATCCTCAAGCACAATGCGCGACCAGAGGCCGGCGAGGTTTACGGAGCCATGAACATGGGCTGGGCCAAGCTTGTTGGCCAGATCGCCCAGGCCTACGGAAAATAATTCATCGGCGGCGCCGTTGTAGATGCAAGAGCATTGGCTTCCGCCTACAACCTTTAGCCCCTCTGCTCCATCAGCGCGGCAGCGCACTTACCGACTCTCTTAAGCGCCACTTCGAGGCTGCGAAGTTCCTCAGGGCTCAGATCCGAGAACACTTTCCTCATCTGCCCGGCATGCTTTCGGAAGGCTGGAACAATGAGATCCCGGCCGCGCGGTGTGAGCGCAACGATACGAACCCGTCGGTCTTCGCCGCTCTCTACCCGGCTGACTAAGCCCTTCGCGAAGAGGCGGTCCACGGCGATACTGATCGAACCCGGAGTCAGATCGACAATCGGGCCTATCGTATTGACGGGCAAAGGTCCTTTGTGTAGCAGGACTTCCAGCACGCCGAAATCCGAGAGGCCGAGTCCGGTCTCTTCAATATCCGCAGCTGCGTACCTTGTCAGCGCGCGCATCGCCTTCATCATGACAAGCCAGACGTGCTCCGGCTCTTGGATACTCTGGGCCATAAAAAACCTGAATCTTTTATAAGTATACGCCATCAACTATATTAACTTCAATATGATTAACGCCATACTTGATGGCGGTCACCGAAAGGAGAACCTCTTATGAGAACCGTGTACGCAATCGCCCGATACCTGTCGGGCGTGATCTTTCTAGTTTTCGGACTGAACGGCTTCCTGAACTTCATTCCCCTGCCGCCGCCGGGAGGCATTGCGGGACAGTTCATGGGCGCGCTGTATGCCTCACACTATCTGTGGGTGATCTTCGGCTTTCAACTCGTCGCTGGGGTGCTTCTGCTGGTCAACCGTTACGTGCCGTTGGCGGTGGCCATATTGGCGCCGGTGATCGTCAACATTCTCTCGTTCCATGTTTTGATGGCCCCGAGCGGGCTGCCGCTAGCCCTCTTCGTGAGTGTACTGTGGGCGGTGATCTTCGTCGACGTACGACCGGCGTTTGATGGGCTGTTCCAGGCCCGCCCGCAGGCCCGCGCCTAATCAACCAGGGATGTAGCTCCCGCTGAAAATAAGGGCGGCAAATAAGGATAAACCATGACAAACGATCGAACGATTCTCATCACGGGAGTGACAGGCCAACAAGGCGGAGCGGTGGCGCAGGCGCTGCACGACTCCGGGTTCCATCTGCGCGGCCTGACGCGCAAGCCGGATAGCGAGCGGGCGGTGGCCCTGGCGCGCCAGGGCGTTGACATCGTCAAGGGCGATCTGAATGACGAGGCGACGCTGCGCCGTGCGTTGACCGGCGCGTGGGGCGTCTTCGGCGTGCAGAACGCGGGCGAAGCGGGCGTCGAGCGGGAAGAGGCGCAGGGCAGGCGTCTTGCGACGCTGGCGCGCGAGGCCGGCGTCGAACATTATGTCTACACATCCGTGGGATCGGCGGACAAGCAAACGGGCGTCCCGCACTTCGACAACAAGGGGCGCATCGAGGAAACCGTGCGCGGCCTCCGCTTCCCCTCGCATGTGATCCTGCGCCCGGTTTTCTTCATGGAGAACTTGCTGGCGCCCTTCAGTCTCCAGAATTCCACGCTGGCCTGGGCACTCGGGCAAGGCACGAAGCTACAGATGATTGCGGTGGACGACATCGGCTGGTTCGGCGCGCGCGCGTTCACCGATGCGGCTGCCTTGAACCGCCGCGAGATCGATCTAGCCGGCGACGTACGAACGATGCCGGAGGCGGCGGAGATCCTGACGGAGGCGCTAGGTCGGCCGATTGCCTTCGCGCAGACGCCAATCGAGCAGGTCCGGCAGTACAGCAAGGAAATGGCGACGATGCTGGAATGGTTCGAGCGCGTCGGTTACAGCGCCGACATCGCTGGCCTGGAGCGCGAGTTCGGGCGCAAACTCACGAAGCTTCCCGACTGGGCACGCCGTCACGCGCGACCAAATGGGCGCTGAAACGAGAGGTCACCATGAGAGATCGCATGAAAGCTATCAGATTGTTGGAATACGGTGGGCAGTTAGTGTTCAACGAAAGTACCGACGCCGACGATCGCACGCAACGAGGTCCTGGTCAAGATCAAAAGTACCGCCGTCAATCATCTAGATCTTGTGGAAGCCTCCGGGTCGCTAAAGCAGATAGTCCCGATCGACCTGCCGTGGATACCCGGTCATGAGTTTTCAGGGGTCGTCGAACAGATTGGCAGTGACGTTGCGGCTTATGCGCCGGGTGATGCCGTGTTCGGCGCCACCACTGGAATGGGCTCGTATGCGGAGTATGTGCCTGTCCAGGCGTCGGCCATCGCAAGGAAACCATCCAACCTCTCATTTGAAGAGGCGGCATCCGTGCCGGTAGCATCCCAAACCGCATGGCAGGGCATCTTCACCCACGGTCACCTGGAAAAAGGACAAACGATCCTGATTCATGGCGACGCCGGCGCGGTGGGGGCCTATGCGGTGCAATTGGCATCGCATGCCGGCGCCACCGTCATTGCCACCGCGAGTGCTGGTGATGAGACGTACCTCCGCTCCATCGGGGCCTGCTGGGTTATCGACTATCGGGAGGGGGAGTTCGAAGGAAGAGGCCGCGAGGCACCGTGTGTCAGGCGCGATGATGAGGCTCGCGCCGTCTGGGGCCGTACTCGGCAGAATCGCGCGACTGCTGGAAGAGGGGACGATACGACCAGACGTCGCGACCGTGTACACGCTCCAGGATGCGGCCCAGGCATGGAAGGACGTTGCCGGGAACCTGCCAGGGGTTCATGAGATGTCGCCCAGTGAGCCGGGAGCGGCAAGACGCAGGTCACCCGGCAAGATCGTGCTTCGTGTGGCCTAGTGTAAGGAGGAGAAGAAAATATGGCCGAAAGAATTCATGAACTACTGCTCCGTAACCTTCAGGAAGTTTTCGGAGAGGGTGACCCTACGAAGCGCCGCTCCGCCATCAAGGAGCTCTACACGGATGACTGTGTGGTGTATGTCCCCGCAGGTATCTTCGTTGGGTACGATGCCCTCGATAAATTTGCAGGTGATTTGAGAGCCACGCATCCCCATTTCGCCTACGCGCCCCATGCTGCTCCCCAAGCTCTTCAGAATGCAGGGCGCCTAAAGTGGGGCTCTGGCCCTCGCGGCGGAGTGCCTGCCTATACGGGTGAGGACGTGATCATCGTGCGGGATGAAAAGATCGCAGTTCTTTACGTTTTTCTTGACTCTCCTCCCGCATGATCGGGCTGTCCGGTTGTTTCATCAGCCGAAAGAAGGAGCTCGATTGTGACAATTCTCGAGGACAATATGACAATTTCCGTAGTCATCGGCAGCACACGCCAGGGTCGGTTCTCTGAAAAGCCGGCTCAATGGATTCTCCAGCAACTTCTAGAAGGTCTGCGAGCTGGGAACGTAACATCGTTTGCCGTTTCGAACTCTCGCGTTGTGTACGCGGGCAGCGAGCCGAGCGCCATCTTCCGATCCGAAGATGCTGGTGATACTTGGCGCGAGTTGCCCGGTCTATTGACATTGCCTTGATCGAAGGAATGGAGTTTTCCGCCGCGTCCGGAAACCCACCACGTCCGTTCGATACTTCCTGACCTGGCAGAGCCTAATCGCCTGCACGTGGCGATCGAGGGCGGAGCGCTGTTGCGCAGCAATGATGACGGACAAACATGGTGTGACCGCGTTCCGAGCGCGCCGCGGGACACTCATACTCTGGCAAGCATTCGAGACGATCCGGACCGTATACATTCGGCGGCTGGTGATGGCTACTTCGAAAGCACTGATGGCGGAGACCATTGGCAACGTATCGTCACGGGTCTGGAGCATCAGTATTGCTGGAGTGTAGCGGTCACCGTGCTCATCCGCCGATCGCTGCGCCACGCCGGTCAGCGAAGCGCGGACGAATACCGACTGATCGAACAACGGGCTGACCCGAGACGCCGAAGGAGTATTGGTCGTCCAATTCCATAACAACGAAGGACCACTCACATTCACGGCAGAGGCCCATACCGAGGTTGTCGATGCCTTCTACAGGATTTCACAAGATCGAGCGAATAATCGGTGCAAATAGGCGCGCGAGATACGCATGCTGCGGGCGGCTAGCGTTTTGTTCCCGTTACTCCATGATTGCGCGATTTCGCAAAGCTTGATCTTGTACTGGCGCAGGTGTTCTTCGAAGGAATTCGTGGTTGAGATTGATTGATCGATGCAAATCACGTCTTCCTCGGGTTGCAGGGTGTCGGGTACCGATAAGAACACACCTCGTGCGGGTGCAAACTTGCCCATGAGTACTGGGACTGGTGCCGGACGTTCGCGCGAGATCGTCCGCACGGAGATATTCCTCACGCGCCTGTCATGAGTCCACGTCGCCATTCGATCTCCGCGACGAACTTGAATCGTTTACGTGAGATCGAGTACGTGTACTAATACCTACTTTGGTAGGCATCGGTTGATCAACGTGTATCGCCGTGATTTACTATCAAAGGTAATGATCTTACTGATAACACTTGCGACCACTTTCTTCCTCATGACGCTTGTTGTCATGGGTAAGGCGCTTCGCAACATCCATGATCATTCAGTTCCGGCTGAGATTGTTAGTCAGGATGGCGTGGCCGCACGCTATCGTCCGATGCTCTGGTTGCTCGACGAAGCGGACTGCCGATCGATTGCTGCGGTATTCCCCGGGAATTCACAATTGAGGCGCATTCGCTCCGAGCGTAGATCGTTGTTCCGGATCTATCTGCGCAACTTGGGAGCTGACCATGCCCGGATCGTGGCGGGTATCCGAGAGGCGTTAGTTGAATCGGAGCGTGACCTTCCAGACTTGGCGAAGGCGCTCTACCGATGCCGAGTAACGTTCTTTTGGGCCATGATGTTGATTGAGTTTAGATTACAACTCCATGCATTGCATATCGGGACGGTGGATGCCAGAGGTCTCGTTGCGGCGGTGGATGGTCTCCAACTTCAACTCCAAGACTTGGTTTTCGTCCAGGCCGTAGGACGAGCCTGACAGAGCAGCCGATGGGAGCCGATCCCTGAACTCCCGGTCAATAAGCGGGTGGCGAAGGCCGACGGTCTCGACCAAGGTCGACGTCCCAGGCGATGGACCGCCGCACGGTACCCACTGGGATCGAGACGACCAAGGCTCGGGATTGTCTCGCCGTACGGCCCGTCATTCTCAGTTCCGCGTCGAAATACCTTTTGAGAAGAGTGCGATGTCTGCCGAAATATCCTTCACCGCCGTGGTGATCATGTAGCATGACTCCGGAGCGGGAAGGCAACCCGAGCCGAGGCGTCAGGCCCGGACCGAAACCGACGCTATCCCGGCAGAGATCGTCACGCCCGGAATCCGATCGATTAGGGCGACCGCCGGTTGGACATCGCGGACCCGTTCAAACTGAGCCGCGTCACTCTGTTCCAGTCGCCTTCTTAGTTGACGCTAACAGCCTTTTATTTCAGATCGTCGATGAAATCATCAGGGGAAAGCACGAACGACCCGCACCACTCACGAATAATTTGCTGCATGCGCAAAGTTAGGCCGTCACGAAGATCGAAGACGCAAAACGCTGCGTCGCCAACGGCGGAATAAATATTGACCTGTACCTTGCCGATGCTTCTCTCCACCGGGACAACTGCATATTGAATCTTTTTCCTTCTTTCAGATTCGATAGTCCTGAAAAACTCCCTTACCTCGTCACTGGGCGTCATCGGCATTGTTGCGACCTCACGCGTTGCGGTCCCGCTTGGGCCGGCCGTCGTTACGCGCTATGCGGCCCTCGCGCCGCTGGTGGTGGAGCGGCGGTTACGTTCTGCCAGAGCCCTGGTAACGCTTTGGCGAAGTGCGGCGGAAGTGAAGGGCTTCTCGATTACGGCACCCTCGCCGAGGATGGACGAAATAACTCCGGCGAGCGAAGGATAACAGGACATGAAGAGCACGGGAATATCAATTCCTTTCTCCGTCATCCGTTTAACAACCTCGAACCCGCTAATAGGCTTGGTTTCAACATCGGTCAAGACAAGGTCGATTTCCTGTCTCCGCTGATCCACGATAGACAGAGACTCAATTGGGTCACTCGTTTCCGTAATGATGTGGCCGTCCAGCTGCAAAGTGTTCGAAATGAGGCAGAGAAGAGCAACTTCACCGTCAATAACCAGAATGCGCGCCATATGAACTACCCTCCACAAAAACCAGTGTAGAAAGAGACAACGAATTAAGGCAATATCAAAACGAACATTTTATTGGTATCAGGCCCTTTTGGTACTACTTAAAACCGGAGGTAAATTAGCTTTGGCAAAGTTGGATTAATTATCCGATGATCGCCGTCTGAATAGCGGTGATGACGAATCGGTGTGGGTGGCTAGTTTCCTCGGCAAACTCTGGCGATGCTGGCGGATCTAGTCCTGTAGTTTACGCAGATGGCCTTTTGGCCACCGGACCGTGAACCTTGCCGTGATGCATGGTCGGGGGGGCCGCTACCCTAGCAGCTACCCTAGCTCCCCACGCCGGTTCCACTCATCGAGATACTCTTGGAGACCGTGACTGGCTGGGTTGCAGAGAGTGGGGGGGACTTCGGCTTACTGCTGGCCAAGGCCCTGCCAACCGCAGCGCGCAGTTGCGCTGCGGTGAACGGCTTTTCAAGGATCGGGTAATCCCTCACCCTGTTGGCGGCAGCCCAGTATAGGGCCGGGTATCCAGATGTGAACAGCACCGGACCATTGAAGCCTGTTTTGCTGAGACTCGTAACCAGTTCAAACCCCGTTATCGGCTTTAAAGTGATATCTGTGACCAGCAGACCAATTGAGGCTTCTCCTGCCTCCTGAAAATCGAGTGCTGCGACCGGGTCGCACAGGGCTCTGACGTTGTGACCGTCGAGTCGTAATATATTGGCAATCAGGTCGAGCAAAAGCGGTTCATCGTCAATCACCAGAATATTCGCCATATAGCCTTTCAATCCGCTTCATTTTAGACCTCGCGCGCTATTCCTTGTACAATATCTATCGCGAACCTCGCGCGAACTTCTTAGAAGCTTTTGTTCATCAGCCTCTTCTTCTTTGGCGGCACCCAGGACTTAGTGCCCCAACCCTGTGTTCAACTTTCCAGGACGTCACAAGGGTACTTCACAGTACCCTACAGTCTAGCGAACTATATTCAAAAGCGTGACAGTTTTTTTCAATAACGCCGTGAGAAATATCGGTAAATTGTTCGGACACTATAGGACGTTAGGCTCCACGACGAAGTGGGTAACACGGTTACTTCACCATTGTCGAAGGCTCTAAAGAGTTGATTTCCTTGCAGCTTACGCGAAAATGCAAGACTCCGGCGTTTTTTAATCGTGACGCAAAAGTCGCGGGCATTGTCCATCACGGATGTAATTGCCAGAGTAGCTAACCCGAAGATTCGTTCGGTTGAAGCGGGTAATCTTACGCAAACTCGCTCCTGATCACTCCTCGCCGGGCGAGTTTTACGAACCGTTCTACGGCCAGCAAGTAGGGTCCTCACTCATATAGCCAGTAGACTCCGCGATCAGGCTCGACTTACGCCCAAGCCCGCCGTCGGGTTAATTGTGCCGGTGCCGAATGACTTCACCCATCGCCATCCGCCGTATGGACTGGAAAGCCTTCAGTTTTTTGCTCTTCAGTGTGCCTTAGCAGTTAGCAGTTATAAATACCAATAAAGCAATGGATTTTTCAGCCCGATTCCCGTAGAGTTTGAAGTACAGCTGAAGGCTACCGCGTCGGGACGGTGCCAGTGCCACAGCTTGGGTCGAGGAACATCGTGTTAAAGCGAAGGCCCTGACGTCAGAACATTCGGGGTAACAGTTCAGGTGGATCTATCGCGGCGGTGGTGTCGGTGTAGTGCTGAGGCGTGGCGTAGCTCAGTAAGGATGCCGACGACGATGCTTAGGATCGTGTAGACGTTTCCGCTTGTTTTCGATGCGATTGGTTTCCGGACCGTCCTGCCGGCCATGTTCTGGCTCTAGAGAGTCTCGGAACATTTGGTAATGTCCTTTGAGACGCTCCACATAATCGGGCGACTGAAGAAGGAATCGAAACAGATTTAGAAGTGCGGGTGAGTACTTGGTTTGTGGGTTGAGGGGGTCCAGGTATGGCCCCTTCATTTCAATGGGATCGCTGGCGGTCCCGCCCCATTTTCTGTAGAAATCCAGACTCTCCCATCCGTAGCTGATGGTGGCCCAGACCTTGCTCCACCCCGTCTCCGGCCGCAACACGTCGATCATGACTCGTCGGCAGTCACAGCCGGGCTCGTTACAATAAAACTCCAGGAAGCCGTATTCCCCATCTGGAAGATCCTGGCGGTTTGTGACGGTTACGGACCTGGTTTCTCGCGCTCCTACTTCAGGGAATCGTTCCATAAATGGAGTCATCGGCATCGATCCACCCCGTACGGAAAAACAATCATACCAAGGGCAGGGAGACTGCTGGCTGCCGCAACTGGGTGTGAATGTGATCGTAGCGGACTTCCCGGCTGACTCATCCGATACCCCCGTCGATTTTGCTGGACAAATCGCGCAGAATGGTTTAACGTATGGTGGATGAGTGCGACCGCGGCTCGCCGCCGCAGCGAGGAAGAGGCAGCGGCGAATCGGGGTGCCCCCAGGGCCCGGCACTCCCACCAGCCCAGCCGCGAACAACTGCAGCAGCAAGTCGAGCGGCAGCAGCGGGAAATAGAGAATCTCCGCGAAAAACTAGCCGAACGCGACAAGCAGGTCGCGGACGCAGAAAAGCAGATCGCAGATCTGGAGCGGCAACTGGCTGGGCGAAAGAAGAACTCGACCAACTCCTCCAAGCCACCATCTTCAGACGGATTGGCCGGTGAGCAGCGCCCGCGCGGCCGAAAGCACAAGAGCAAACGGAAACCGGGTGCACAGCCCGGACACCCGGGCCATCATCGACGACCGGTTCCCACCTCGGAGGTGAGCGCCGTTGAGGTACTGCTGCCGAAGCAATGCGGACACTGCGGTGGAAGCCTCCCGCAAAAGCCCGGTAGGGCGACTACGGAAGGAGAACCGCGGCGGCATCAGGTGACCGAAGTGCCGCCAGTGAAAGCGCACATCACCGAGTATCAGTTTCCGAACGTGGTTTGTGGACAGTGCGGAAAGACGACGCATGCGCCGGTGCCAGAGGAGATCGCGGGACAATTTGGACCGCAACTGACGGCGCTGGTCGCCTATTGGACGGTAGTCTGCCGCTTGCCGCGGCGGCTGGTGGAAGCGATGCTGATCGATGTGTTAGGTATCGAGATCAGTTTGGGGAGTACTCAGAAAGCCTGGGAAGAAGTCAGCCAGGCGGTGGAACAGCCCGTGGGGCAATTGCAGGAGCAGTTGCCGCGCGAAGCGGTCCTGAATGTGGATGAGACGGGTTGGCGGACCAATGGCGATAAGCGCTGGATCTGGGCGCTGGTGGCCCACCAGTTCGTGTTCTACGTGGTGGCCTCCACGCGTAGCGCTGAAGTGTTGGTTTCCCTGCTGGGGTCGGTCTTCCACGGAATTCTCTGCAATGACCGGTGGGTGGTGTATCTGACGTACCATTCCGGCCGCATGCAGTTATGCTGGGCCCATCTGAAAAGAAATCTTCTGGGGATCGCCGATTATGCCCGCAGTCCCTCGTCGCGGCAGTTTTGCCGGGACACGCTGGCCATCGTGGCCCGCGTGTTCCGTCTTTGGTATCGGTTTCGCGGCGACTTGCGGGACCGGCGCGGAAACCCGCAGCCTCTTGACCGACAACAACTCTATTTAAAGTCGATCCCCCTGCAGAAAAAGCTGCTCGCCTTGGCGGTGGCACATCTTGAGGACACCGACCGCGAGGTTCGCAACATGGCAATCGCGCTGTTGCTTCACTTCGAACGGCTGTTCACATTTCTGGAAGAGGAGGGCGTGGAGCCGACCAACAATGCAGCGGAACAGGTCCTGCGTACGGCTGTGCAGTGGCGCAAGATCAGTTTCGGCAACCGCAGCCGCAACGGGGAAATCGCCACTGCCCGTTTACTCACCGTCGTGCAGACTTGCAAGAGGCAGCGTCGTCACGTATTGGGCTACCTCACTGAGGCCGTACGCTGCCATCGTCGTCAGACTGCTGTAGCTTCCCTGCTCCCATGCCGGCCCTAACCACGTGAACTGTTACCATTCGGGGACTGACACTAAGGAGTCCATCATTGAACCACCACATCTCCGATTACGACCTTGAACGTTACACTCTCGACATGATGCCCCGTCGGGAAATGATCATGATCGAGGAACACCTGTTGTGGTGCAATGAGTGTCTGGTCCGCCTGGAGGCTAATGAGAGCCAGATGAAGTGCCATACCGCGCGCGGCTGCTCAGGTTCGGGGTTCGATTCAGACGTCTGAGCTTGCCCTGTCGAAGACAGTTGATCCATCCAGTATTGAGACTGCGGTAAGCGGATAGGACAACGTCCGACGCATATACGAGAAAGGGCGGCTCACTTGGGACACATTTCGACTGACGATCTTGAACGCTACCAGTATGGTCGATTGAGTGAGAATCCAACGCGGGCGGAAATCGAGCAACACGTGTCGGAGTGCCAGGAGCGCGCGGACCGGATGTTGGCCATAGAGCGGTTTTGCCATCTCGTCCGCACAGGAACGATCCGGAACTGGTTTGAATAGATCGAGGTTTGGTGAGGTACAATAGGCAGCTACCACGGAAAAGAGCCTACGGGCTCTTGTCCCGGTTTTATCCGCACTCTGAACCCTGTCGCTCAGATAGAATGGCACGAGACGGGCACCACATGCCAACGAATTCCTCGAAAAACACTCCACGTTACTTCGCCTGGAAATGTTCACCGTCATGAACCAAGGGTTCCAGCGGTGGGACCCAGTGCCGGAGTCAGCCGATGCTAAGGCATTCCTGGTGGTCACGGCTGAAGATCTCGGCGACGGAGCCTTCATGACCAAAATTGTCGGCTTGAGCCTGAACGGGCTGAAGGACATGGGGAAGAACGGAATCCCGCACATGGCGGAGCCCACGGAGAAACAACGGGCGATTGTGAATGGTTGTCTTGAGAATGCGTCACGGGCGATCGTGAATCGGCTGGCAAGGAAGTATGATCCGTTTATGCGGACCACGGGGCCGGTTCAGTGGGTCCGCCGGGCAGTGGTTAGCGGACCGCGCCCGGTTTCAACCTCCGGATGTGCCGTCAACCGCCCACAATCCGAAGCAGTGTGTGGTGATGGCTCGGGCGACGTTCCGGCAGTACCGTCCCACACGCGGGATGCGCCCGCTTCTGACCGCTGCCGCCGCCCTGAGCTTCTATAACAACCCCACGGCTTGACGTGGCTCTACACCTGGTGAGGACGCATTGGCTACTCGGACAACGCCGAATGTCGCTGGGTTGGAAGACGTTGCGGGCCGCTCTTTTCGAGCGCGCCGTGACACGTCTAGACAGGGCACAGCGGCAAACGCGGGGCGACTACCCATGGGTAATCGGTGGCCGGGCCCAGTCGCAGTCAGATGTGCGACTTGCCTCTACGGACATGTGGTCTAAGCCTGGTCGGCACCAACGCGCCCGGCGGTTGAGCGAAATGTGAGGTAAGACCGCATTCGGCGACGGGCGGGTCGCGAAAGCTCCGACGTACTTTCCCATTGACGATCTTACTATCCGGTAGTAAGATAAGCACAGCCTTGTGAAAGTTGCATGAAGCGGCCTAAACTAGCAAAACTTGAGTTTCGGATTCTGGAAATCCTCGGAACCCAGGGCAAGGCCTCCATGAGAGAGATTCAGCAGGCGTTTCCAGAGCCCCGCCCTGCCTATACAACCATCACGAACACCGTCTATCGGATGGAAGCCAAGAAAGTCGTGCGCCGTGTTCGGAAGATCGGAAACGCGGATATTTTCGAACCACTGATCGCGAAGGACGCGGCTCGCGATAGTCTGCTCGATGAGATTCTTAGCTTTTTCGGCGGACGGGCGCAACCCATGATGGCGCAACTCATTGAGTCCGGAAAGCTCACACTTGACGATATTCGCGAGCTGGAGAAGGCCGCTGCGGAAGCAGACAGACGAAAAGGGGAAAGGATGCGGAAATCGAAATGACTACTCCGTCCATCATCAACCATCTGTGGCAATCATCGTGCTTCGCGCTCTTGGCGGGATTGCTGGCGTTCGCGCTCCGCAAAAATTCGCCAAAGATACGCTACTGGGTTTGGCTGAGCGCGTCGCTGAAATTTCTCATACCGTTCGCATTGCTGGTGATCCTCGGAAGTGTGGTTCCGCGTCCAGCCCGACACCCGGTATCCGTTGTGGCTCCCGTTTTTCCGAACACCATCGTTCAAATCGCGCAACCGTTCTCGACGGCCTCCAATACCACCGTGTCAGTGAGCACCCCACTGGATTGGGTGCCGGTCGCGATCGGCGTCGTCTGGGGCCTCGGGTTTTTGGCAATCACGCTGGCACGATGCCGCAGTTGGTTGGGTGTCCGAGCAGCCCTGCGAGCCAGCACGCCCATCGAACTCCCGATCCCCGTACGGGCGCTCATCACGCCTGGCGCGGAGGAGCCGGGCATCGTTGGTTTTCTGCGCCCAGTCTTGGTTCTACCGGCCCAGCTCTTTGAACACCTCACTCCTCGACAGCTTGGCGCTATTCTCACGCACGAGATGTGTCACGTGCGTCGCCGGGACAATCTGTTCACCGCGATTCACATGGCAGTCGAGGCGATCTTCTGGTTCCATCCGCTGGTGTGGTGGATTGGATCTCGCCTGCTTGAAGAGCGCGAACTGGCATGTGACGAAGAAGTCCTGCGAATGGGCTGCGAACCGACGGACTATGTTCAAGGGATATTGAAGGTCTGCCGCTTCTACACGGAATCCCCGCTACCGTGTATTTCAGGAGTGACGGGTGCGGATATCAAGAAGCGTCTACGGTCGATTCTCACGGGAGGCATTGCCCGCGAGCTGAGCGGAGGGAAAAAGGTGACTCTGGCGACGATCGGCCTGGCGGCTCTCGCCGTGCCTGTCCTGATCGGCGTGGTGAACGCGCCTACGATCCGCGCTCAAAATGTGCCTGCGACCACGCCGCAATTCGAAGTTGCGTCGATCAAGCCCACAGGCAGCCGCGGAGGGGGGAGCATGCGGCCCTCGCCCGGCCGGCTCACGGCGAGTGCGCCGCTGCGGGTGTTGATGGAGGCCTCATACCATGTCCAGCCTTTCCAGATCGTGGGTGGCCCGGAGTGGATTAGGTCGGACCTACCAGATCGACGCGACGGCAACAGGCAATCCAGGCAATGCGCAAACCTTCCTCATGCTGCGATCGCTGCTGGCGGACCGATTCCAATTGCGGTTCCATCGCGAGTCGCGGGAAATGCCGGTCTACGCGCTGGTGCCCGCCCGCGGCGGGCTCAAACTACCGCCTCCGCGGGATGGAAGCTGTGTGGAGGAGACGAAGGACCCGGGAGCCCGGATGCAGCCTCTGGGCCAGGGTCCCGCACCCGCACGAATTGTGGAACAACACCCAGGTTACACGGTATATGAATCCGCACCGAGGTGTGGAGGTCTGGACGTGCTGACGGAAGCGGGAGGCTCGCACATGCGGGGCAGCAAAGTGCCGATGGCCGAGTTCGTGCGCGTGCTCGGGCTGATGCTCGGGCGTACTGTGACAGATCAGACGGGATTCTCGGGAGTATTCGATATAAGTCTGGATTTCCGGGCGGACGACACGATTACAGAAGTTCCTCCCCCGCCGCCCGGAGCAGTCCCCGTCGAGACCGCGAGCCCGTCGATCTTCAGCGCGGTTCAGCAGTTGGGGCTACGGCTAGAATCGACCAAAGGGCCGGTCGAAGTGCTGGTTATCGATCACGTTGAGAAGCCTTCAGACAATTGAAGGAATCGGGTCTCAGCGCACTACGCAAGTTGTACGCCTTGGCCATTCCGGACAAGGGTGTACTCAACTGTCCGGTTGAGTACAGCTCGACCGTAGCGCTGGTAGAGTAACACCAGCTATCACTCGATTGCGTTCAGTGGAGTACGGAGAATCGACGGCAAAATACGCATGCATTTGTCATCGTCGTGTGGCCTCGAATCGGTAACGAGCCGCAGCGTCGATCGCAATTGTAGCGGCTCGCTTACACAGGGCGGGAGATTGCTAGCTGCGGTGGCATTGGGAAGGCCGAAGTTGGGCAACAATGAGGTGCGAGGGTCGACGACCTGGCGGAAAGGATTTGCCGATCACTGGACACGATGGTTTACAAATTGTAAACTAAGCCAGGGTGCGAGTGATCAGCAAGAAGGCAATCCGCGAATACGGCAAGCTTCATGCCGATTCCGTACCTTCATTGTCGAACTGGCTCAAAACCACCCGGAGAGCCAAGTGGCAAAACTTCGCGGAACTCCGAGTGGATTTCGGGAGCGCGGATCAGGTTGGGCGGCGGACGGTCTTCAACATAGGTGGCAACAAGTACCGCTTGATCGCAAGAGTGAATTACGTGACCCAGCGGGTTTTCATCCTTGCACATCATGAAGCACACCGAATACGTGAAAGGAGAATGGAAGTAATGCCTGTAAGAGCGCGGCACAAGCCGATTGACCCGGAGAAATACGCGCGACTCATTGCCGCTTCTTTGCCGATTCCACCACGGAGTGAAGCCCAAAATGACCGGCTGATTGAACTCCTGTCCGGAATGGACGAACGGGAAGACCTCACTCCCGAAGAAGAGGCTTTCGCTGAGTTGCTAGCCATCGTCATCGAAGATTTTGAAGACAAACACTATGCGCTGCCGGCGGTCGAACCACATGAGGCATTGAAGGCGCTCATGCAGGATCGCGGACTGCGGCACAAGGATGTCTGGCCTGTTGTGGGGAATAAGGGACTCACTACAGAAATCCTGAACGGTCGGCGCAAAATCAGTACGGCACTGGCGAAGCGGTTAGCCGCACATCTCCGCGTTCCTGTGGAACTGTTTGTATAACCGCTATACCAGCAAGAGGCGGAGTAGGCCTAAATACCGAAATTACGGTTCCACGACGGTTTACTAATGTGGTGGGCGTGGTCGCGCATCGCAAGAAAGTTGGGAAGAGACCGCCTGCCATTTGGGCAATGCTCTTCGACGCGAGCGGCGGTTCGAAGGGATCACGCACAAGTATGCAAAGTATGCGTCCCTACTCCCCCGCTTGCGCCTAGCTTCAGCCTCTCTCTTTCCCATGATTCGCCCGGCTTCAGCCCTCTCTTTTCAATGATCGCGATTTGGTCGCCCATCGTCTGCGGCTGAGGAGACGGCGGAGTGAAGCAAATGGAATTGGCGGAGGCGGTCTGATTGACCTCACACCGCTACAGCGATGGAAACTACGACGCTTTTGCGTTCAGCCGGAAATAAGCTGGACGGCTGCTAAACCCGGGCCACGCCTCGGCCCGCGCGTAAGGGTCGGCGGGCTGAATGACTCAATCAGCACCACCCTCGCCAGCTGGGAGTTGACGCGGCGCGCCAATCTCGATCACATCGTCACTCCGGTGGTCGGGCAGTTCGTTAATATATTCGATGACCAGTTTTTTGGGTCCATGGTCATCTTGTTCCCGCTGGATTGGCAACCCCTCGGTGTAAGACAGAACCCCGTGATTCACTACAGAGTCCATTGGCCTCAGACACACCGGGCTTTACAATAGAGATGGATTTTATTTACTTTTCAGGTTTTGAAACAGGCACGGGCGAGACCCCCAAGTACAGAAGTCGGCAGGGGCGATTAGATCCCGGTGTTGATCGGGGAACGGAACTCCTTCCGCGTCGTCGTCCGGTCCCGCTCTGACGATGGTTCCACCCGTTCTGTCTTCCACCCCATGCCGTCTTAGGATATCCCGCAAACCGCCGGATGGCGACGGCCGTAAACGTCTCGACCTGCTCTCCAATCGTCTGACCAAAATTCTAGCCAAGGCACACAAGCCAGCCACACCATAAGGTCGCGTAGATTGGCCGCCGCAGCCGACAATCCATTCAGAACGAAGCATCACATGGCACTTTCGGAAGCACTGACCGATTCCAACTGAGGCGCGCCCGCTGAGCGAAGGCCCCTGATATCCCGTATCGGCGGTTGGCCGAAAAATCGACTGTACTCGCGATTGAATTGGCTGGCGCTTTCATATCCGACCTCAAAAGCCGCAGTTGCTGCGTCCAGATCACCAGTGAGCATGCGCGCACGAGCTGCCTGCAGTCGTATGTTTTTTTGATACTGCAGAGGACTCATGGAGGTCAGCACACGAAAATGATGGTGCAGTGTAGAGACTCCCATCCCGGCAATCTGAGCGAGGTCTTCCACTCGAAGCGGTTTCCTGTAGTTCGCCGTGATCCACGCAATTGCTTTTGCCGTGCGGTTGCTCTGCTCTCCAAGTGTGGCGATGGAGCGCAGGCGCGCTCCCTCGTCACTTCGGAGCAGACGGTAGATGATCTCGCGTTTAATCAGGCCACCAAGAAACGCAGTGTCCTGAGGCGCTTCCAGCAGGCGGAGCAGGCGACAGCACGCGTCAAGGAATTCCACGCTAGCCCTGCCGGCTGACATAGCAGGATTGTCGGAGGGCGCCTCGATCACATGAATCTCTTCGCGGCTGAGAAGTTCCCGGACTACAGGGATCTCGATCTTGAGCGACAACGCCAGGCAGGGCGTAACTTCACTTGCCTCGACAATCCGGCTGATGACCGGCAAATCAACCGCCGTCAGCAGGAATTGAGACGGGCCGTAGGCGAAGCTGGTCGCGCCGAGGTCCACTCGCTTCCGACCTTGCGCCAGCACGGTCACGCTCGGCTGGTAAGTCATTGAACACGGCGCGGTAGCGGTGGTTCGACGATGGAGCGTAAGGCCGGGAACTCCCGTTGCCCGGTTCTCTGCCGAGCCAACGAATGTAGCAATTCTGGCAACCAATTCGGCCCGCAAGCTGGTTGCGAGATCGGTGGTCTGGGCATCCGATGTGTTCTGATTCATTTGTCCAATGCCTCTTCTGTACAACATCAGGATAGCGCTCGGGTCCACAGCAGTGCCAGCGATCCAGAGGAATAGGCAATAAATCGGAAGGATCCGGATACCGCACTAACCGGTCTCCAGCCTAACCTGATTATTTAGGAGAAACGGTTCCCAGGAACTGTAATGCAGAAGCGTGATTGGTGAGGCGCCGCCTCGATATTTGGGATTTCGCGGCGATTCTGGGTTTGTCGAACCGTTTGAGCAGCAGGCTCGCTGGCTGAATTTCCCAGTTGGCTACCGTTTCGTGCTGATGCAAACAGGAGGAAGACATGGAAAAGAGTATAGAACGTCGGACCTTTCTGAAGGGAAGCGCCCTTGCTCTGGGCAGTGTTCCGGCGAGCGAATTGGGCGGACTTAATGCGACCGCTGCGCTGCAGGGGAATAAATCTCAAGTGTTTTTTTCGGGTGAGATCAGCGGCGATGGATTGCTGCGAGTCTATTCGAAAATCAACCAGGGGATCACCGGCAAGGTAGCCATCAAATTGCACAGCGGCGAGCCGTACGGGCCGAATATTTTGCCGCCGGAAATGGTAAAAGCACTACAGCAGCATATTCCCAATGGCAACCTGGTGGAAACAAATACGCTATACAAAGGCAATCGATACACCACGACCGATCATCGGGAAACCCCTAAGATCAACGGCTCGGATTTCTGTGCGGTAGACATTATGGACGAGGACGGCGCGGTGATGATCCCGGTCAAAGGCGGGAAGCACTTCAAAGAAATGTAGGTCGGCAAACATATGCTGAATTACGACTCGATGTTGGTGCTCACCCATTTCAAAGGGCACGCCATGGGCGGTTTCGGCGGATCGCTCAAGAATATCGCCCTTGGCTGCGTGGACGGGCCAACAGGCAAGAAAAAGGTCCATGCCGCCCAGGATAACGAGGATTACGCGAGTTGGCTCAACGGCGAACCGTTCATGGAAAACATGGTGGAGTCGGCAAAAGTCACTATCGATCATTTCGGCAAGCGGATCGTCTACATCAATGTGTTGCGCAATCTGTCTGTAGGCTGCGACTGCGCAGGCGTGAGCGCGGCACCGGTCAAGGCGCGCAACCTGGGCATCCTTCCACCGATATCCTGGCGGTGGACCAAGCTTCCATCGATATGGTCTACAAGCTCCCCGAAGCGGACCTCTGCGATCTTAAGGAACGCATTGAATCCCGCCAGGGACTTCGCCAACTCTCCTACATGAAAGAAATGAAGATGGGCAGTGGCGAATATGAACTGATCACGGTTTAAGAGAGGGTACTTAGTCGCCATTCAGGCGATGCAGAAAGCAAGGAGAAAAGCATGCAGAAGCGAAAACTCGGAAACAGCAATCTCGAAGTATCGGCCCTTGGTTTGGGCTGCATGGGCCTAAGCTTTGGTTATGGCCCCGCGACGGAGCGACAACAGGCGATCACGCTCATCCGGACGGCATTTGACCGTGGCGTAACATTCTTCGACACCGCCGAAGCTTATGGTCCATTTCTGAACGAAGAGGTGGTCGGTGAGGCGCTAGAGCCCTTCCGCGAGGAAGTTGTTATTGCAACCAAGTTCGGCTTCAAGGACGGAATTCCGACGAACGGGCTGGACAGCCGGCCGGAACGCATCCGCGAGGTGGCAGACGCAGCCTTGAAGCGCCTGAGAACTGACGTCATCGATCTGTTCTATCAACATCGTGTTGACCCGAGCGTGCCGGTGGAGGACGTCGCCGGCACCGTGAAAGATCTCATTGGGCAGGGTAAGGTAAAGCATTTCGGCATGTCGGAATCGGGTGTGCAGTCGATCCGCCGAGCCCACGCCGTTCAGCCTGTCGCGGCCCTTCAGAGCGAGTACTCCCTCTGGTGGCGGGAACCGGAGAACGAGATCCTGCCGTTGTTGGAGGAACTCGGAATCGGCCTCGTTCCTTTCAGCCCGCTCGGCAAAGGCTTCCTGACGGGCGCCATCAATGAGAACACCGCCTTCGACAGCACGGATTTTCGCAACATCGTTCCTCGCTTCTCGGCTGAGAATCGCAAGACCAATCAGACGCTGGTCGACGTGCTTGCCCGAATCGCAGCGCAAAAGAATGTGACGAATGCTCAGATCGCGCTGGCATGGCTATTGGCGCAAAAACCATGGATTGTTCCGATTCCGGGCACCACGAAGCTCCACCGCCTGGAGGAAAACATCAGGGCAGCTGCCGTGGAATTGAGCCCTGAGGACCTCCGCACGATCGACGAAGCCGTTTCGAAGATCACCGTGCAAGGTGCACGCTATCCCGAAAGGCTGCAGCAGTTAACTGGGCGCTGACGCAAATGCGACCCCACATCATCTGCCATATGCTCTCGTCGGTGGACGGGAGGATTGACGGCGCAGCTCTAACAAAGCGTGATCAGCAAGGGCGAGTACGAGGAAACCGGCGCCGCACTGAAAGGCGACGCGTGGATCTGCGGCCGCGTCACCATGCAGCAGCACTTCGCGGAACACGAGCCTTTCACCTCGGTCTCGAATCGGCCTGCCGGGCCTCAACCCGTTCACATCGCGCGGCGCGCGCCATCATATGCCATCTCGGTGGATACCTTGGGCAAGCTCCAGTGGCAAGGCGGCGACCTAGATGGCGATCACCTAATCTGCATCGTCAGCGAGCAGGCGCCGGAGGATTACCTCGCTATGCTGCGCGAGAAAGCAATCTCGTACGTCATTTCCGGCGGGACACAAGTAGATTTGGGCCGAGCCGCGGAACTGCTGAGTGAGCACTTCGGCATTCGTACGTTGTTGCTCGAAGGCGGAGGTCACATCAACGGAGCGTTCCTCGAGGCGGGCCTCGTGGACGAAGTCAGTCTTTTGATCGTGCCCGGAATCGACGGTCGCCCAGGCGTCGCAACCGTGTTCGACGGCCTCAGTCCAGGGGGAAATGCGGCCGTTCCCCTGAAACTCAAGTCCGTGGAACAGCGCAAAAGCGGCACGCTGTGGGTTCGTTACGAAGTAGTCCGAAACTAAAGGAGTTCAGAAGTGGAAATCCAAAGAGGTGGCTCAAAACCTTCCGGCAAGGGGACGGCACAGTGCTTCACGGGAACGGTACGCGTCGATCTGCTGGTGAGCGCGCCTTCCCCTGCGCGTATCTTGGGCCCTAGCGTGACGTTTGAGCCGGGCGCGCGTACTGCCTGGCACACACACCCTCTCGGCCAGGCGCTGATTGTGACGGCGGGTTGCGGGTGGGCGCAGCGTTGGGGGGCGGCCCAATCGAGGAAATTCGTCCGGGAGACGTGATCTGGTTCCCTCCCGGCGAGAAACACTGGCATGGCGCAGCGCCCACCACGGCGATGACCCACATCGCGATCGTCTGTCCCATCGAGTATCCCTGGTCCGCTGCCAAACGGTACCGTTTACGAGAGGCAGGCTCCATTGAGAATGACGGCGACACAAGCAATCAACCGCCTACGACGACTTCTTCGCAGGCTTCCGATTCGGCTCTGCAACCGGCTCGTTCGTTACCTTGGATGAAAACTTGTCCGCTTGTGGAGGTTTCGGCTTGCCGAGGATTCTCATGTTGCTCTTTGCCATCGGTTGTTTCCTTTCACGCAGTCATCATACGCCCGAAATTTCAAGTGAGTTTGACATGACCAATGGCTTCGCATCCGCCCTTTCGGCGAAGTACACCCGCGAGCATGACGCCATGACCGCCGGCGGTCAAGTGACCGTGGGCGCGCACAGCCAAGCGCTACCGCCAGTAGCCTTCGGTGTAAACGTACCCGTCATGTCGATGCGTGTATCGGGGAGCGATCCATACCGCATGCTCACGAGGCGGCTTTTCCCACCGGCCCGCCTGCCAGTGGTATTGGTTTCCTTCATAGCGGTGGTATCCCCCTACCCAGACATGGTCCCGGCTGGGACGAGCGGTGCGATGTTCATGGATGCTGACCGGGGGACGAAGTTTTATGACGACCTCCGCATAGGCCGGTATCCCAAGCGCAAAGCCAAAAAGCACGGCAAGAACCAATTTTCGCATTTTCTTCTCCTGAGACTACATGAGCAGGTGTATGGCCGTCAACGGGTTGCGTTTCATTTCTCGATCTCCATAGCCGGGATGATCCGCGCCTCGCCATTCGGCAGCGGTTGAAATCCGCTGGCGTTCGCGCGGTCACGACAGCATCGCACGCTTCACCGGCGCCGTGGCTTGAACGAGCGCCCTGAACTCGTGCCGTCGGTCGATCGCTGTTGCGGCGCGAAAAACCGAGAGCCGCGAACCTCGTGGACGCCGGGCGAGCGCGAAAACACCGCGAAACGCGTTTTTCAAAAAAGCTGCGTGGGTGTCAATTAGGGTAAAGGTGAGGCGGCGTGTGCATCGCGCCCGCCCCGTCGATCCGCGTTCGCCGCGGCGCCCCGCGCACACTGGCGGGGCGGCCATGACGTGCCCGGTGCGGCAGCGGGGGCACGTCTGCGGAGTGCCTTGGCGCGAAGAGCTGACCGCGAGATTTTCGCGCGTATAAGTGCGCCAGAAAGTGACGGTTTGAGCCGGCCCTTGTCGCGGATATGGTCTGTGGAATCACCCGACTAGCGCACATAAGCCTGGTTTACGTTTTGTTGGAGGAACTTTCGGAACTCCTGCTGGTACTTGGGCAGACGGAGCTTGCCACGGATCGTGCGCTTGTCCGCGAACTTAATCTCCGATGACGGATTGAAGTAGGCGACCGCATTTTGCCGTGTCAGGACGAAGGGCGGGCAACCTTTCTGCAAGAGGATGCCGCTTGCAATTAAGGACCCGGTGCGATGATTACCTTCTTGGTAGAGTTGTGGTTGGCTAAGCACGCCGACATAGACCTCCGACGCGACCTTATACGGGTTCTCCGTCTCATGCTTGCGATACCACCGGCGAATCGGCTTCACGTATCGGCGGAAGTTGTCAAAGAATTGCCGGCGGGTTACAGAGATGTGACGACCGAACGCGCTCGAATCGTAGCCCCTACCGAGCAGCACGAGGTGGTTTAGCTGTAAGAGCGCTTCGAGCCCCTCGTCGCTGAACAAGTCGAGGTCTTCATCGACAACTGCATCGAGAAATTCGTACGCCGTGAGCATGTTCTGCCGGACCGTATCACTAAAGTCATCACGACGGCAATTTAGCAGCGCATTGATTGCCGGGAAGTGACGCTGCACATCACACAACTCATCCTCGATGCGTCCAAGGTGCAAGCGCAACCGTTTCGCCATCACGTCCAGCAGTAGAGCACATCCTACAGAGCGTTTCCACTTTCCTGCCTAATAGTCGAAAACAGCAGGACAGCGATGTCACGCGGGGGCGGAGCGGCGCGAAAAACTGGGAGCTTTTGGCCGTAGCATTCCAATGCCTTCTGCTTCCCGTCGAGAGCGGCTTAGACCCAGGCTCACTCGCCCGCCGAAGCTTGAGCATGTCAGCGGAACGGCTAATTGGAGACCGTCATCACTGGATTGTTGGACGCTTGACCGGCGATTGTAATCACTACCGGGTAAGTTCCCTTGGCGACTTGGGGAACCAGAAAATTCGCCTGGTACAGGCCGATGGATCCCGGCGTCAGGCCGATATATGCGATAGTGGCCTTGGTTCCCCCCACTGTCACCGTGCTGTTTCCGGTTGTTGGCGAAAGGCCGCTGGGCGCGGGGGCGCCCGTCACTAGCTTTCCAGAGGCCTGCACCGGTCCTCCGGAGGTGAAGTAGGCCACCACTTCGTCCCCCACGCTGGCCGCCTCGGTTGGGGAATTCAGATTGCCATTGGTATTCAACACCACCCCACGATTATTGCCGTAGACAAAGATCCCGGGCGTCCCCGTGGATGGCACAAAGACCGCCGCTGCGTTGCTGGTCGCACTCCCGTTCTTGACCACCACGCTCGCCACAGCACCCCCTGGGATATCCCAAGGCATCTGCGCGTCGATTTGGCCCGTATCAACGTAGAACAACGGGGCCAGCTCTCCGTTCACCGTCACTGTCGTAGACAGCAACGTAGTCGGTAGAGGTGTACTGAGAGCGCTGGCGGTCTTGGTGGCCAAACCAGTCCCGAAGACCACAAAAATGCTTCCCGCCGGCGTAGCGCCAACAGCATAGCTGGCCGCGTTCGTAATAGCTTGGCTGGTGTTGAGAAATACCGAATGCGCACTTCCGGTACGGACGAACTGGGAGTTGGCCTCTATCAGGTCAATGGCCTCCCCGTAGACACCCGTGATTGCGAGGTACAGAGCGTTCGACTTGCCCGTCGAGTCGGTTAGAGTGGCGGATGCCAGGCAAGCGGGCGTGACCGAGTAGGTCCCGGTGGCGGTGACCGGGGCCGGCGTTGCTCCGGCCGACGTAATCGTGTAGCTGGCCGTTACATTGCCTTGTCCGTCAAACTGGAACACGCCGGATTCATCGCCTGCGCCGTTCTGCGCCGTTCCCGACAGCGTAAATCCAGTTGCGTCGTACGTATACTCCCCCGACAGTGTGGCATTCGCGCAGGCCGGTCGAAAGTTGCCGCCGCTGCCGGAATAGACGTAGGTGGTGTCTACCCCGGTGATGTTGAACTCTCTCCCGCTGTCCCAGACCACTAACGTAAATGTAGCCGTGCTTCCCGTGGTCAACGTAATCGTACCGTTGCAATTGGAAGGGATGGTATAGGTTCCAGGATACGTGAACTGCTTTCCGGAAGCCTGATTCGTGTTGGCAGTCCCGGTGAAGGTAACTGAGCTCTGGCCATCGAATGTAGCCGTACCAATCCCCTGGAAGGAGCCCGCGAAGCTTCCGGCGGCCGAGATCGCTCGCCCGTCAAGGATGAGTGAGTACGTTCCATTCAAGTTGGAGGCGCTACAGTTGCCACCCCCGATAGTTTGCGCCAACACGGGCACTGTCAGCAAGCAGGAAAAAGAAAACAGAACGGTAGTACGTGCGTTGTTCATCTTCATTCTCCCCACTCGGCTGCCTGGGACAATCGCTTCGCGAACACGTTTGCCGGGGGCCTCTCCTCGAATCCGTGCCCCGCTGCATTCTCGGCCGGCAGACCATATATTGCGTGCCCGGAGCCGCTGATCAGCAATTTTGAACTCTCCACCAACGTCGCGTAGAAGGCAGTGCTGTTTACCGCAGTGGCGCTGTAGACGCTGATGCTCATGCCGTAAGTGTTCCCATTCGAATCACTAAGGGTGGCCGATCCCAAGCAGTTGGACGATACCGCGTAGGAGCCCGTGAGGGTAATCCCGCTCGGTGCTTTTCCGCTCGCCGATAATGTGAAGTTCGCGGTGAGCTTGCCTTGTCCGTCGAACTGCAACAATCCAGCTCCATTCCCAACGCCGTTGACCGAGGCGCCGGATAGCCCGTATCCGGTGCCACTGAACGTGTACACGCCCGAGAACGTACTCGCCGAACAGCCGCTCGGCTGGGTGTTTCCGGAACCGGAGTAGGAGTAGGTGGCATCATTCCCGGTCACCAGGAAATTGGCGCCGGAGCCGTAGAGCGCGAGATTCAAGGTTGCACTGTCACCGGTGGTGATGTTCACGACGCCGAAGCAGTTGGCCTGCATACTATAGGTTCCCGACCACGTCACCGGCGTCGCGGCAACAGATAGCGTGTCTGTGGTCATCGTCAGCGTGACCTTGCTGAGCCCGTCGAAGTTCGCCGAGCCGTTCGCCTGGAGCACGTTCGAGAAGTTCCCCGAAGGAGTCACCTGCCTCCCCGTCATGGAGAAAGCGTAGATTCCGCTCAAGGTTGAAGAACTGCAAGTCCCGCCTCCAATCTGGGTCTGCGCGACCGAGGGCCCTGCTAGGACGCAGGATAAAGCAAACAGCATGGCGCTGCGTATACGCTTCATACACGTAGTTCCTCCGCAATGAATTATACCCGCATCTCCGGCCCCTTGTACTGCATCGCCACGGGCACGGTTGATCAATCGGTTGGACGTCGTCCTCAGCCGGATTCCAGTTGTTGAGATAGGAGAACTGCATCGCGCCCACCGCGCCCACCGCGGCGTCCCGAGTTCGCCCGCCTCGCTCACAGGCACGGGGCGTGCATCGCCCGTCTGCGGACAAATCACATGCGGGGGTCGAATGGGCCACCGAGGCGGCGGATGTGTTTGCGCAGTTCATCGCGCTCGCGCTGGTCACGACCGCGGGCGCGTGCCACAAGCACGAGCGCCAAGGCTACGGCTCCCGCAAGGATGACAAACGCGTACCCCATGGCTCCCAATTGTGGCACAGCCTCGTGTCTCCCAAACGGATCCCCGCATGAAATCGGTTACCCAAAGTACCATGCGCTCCCATTGAAAGCAGCTCCCCCGGGGCTCAACATTAAGGGGCGCGGAGGGTGAGCGATCTTGTGGCAGGTCATTGTCACCGGAGGAAACGACGCTGCCCTCACGCGCCAAATGGGTGTCCCGGCCCCGCAGGCGAGTGGTTCGCGCACGCCGCGGCGCTCCCGCGTTCGTCGTCTCGCTCGAACGCGCACTGACGCGGCGGCCATGACGCGCGCCGGGTCCGTAGTAACGGGGGCCCTCGATTGCACACCTCACGGCCCGCTCATCGACCGAGAGCGACATACCGTTGCCGTCGGCTGTTGATTACGGCGTCGCGGAATCCGGAACCCCGGACAGAAATGACAGGGGTGGGCCGCCGCCGGTCTCGCAAGCCAAAGCTCGCCCAGGTCTGACCGGATACAGCGCCGGTGCCTTATTTGGCGGTGACTTAACGTGCCTAGCCATATGTTTTCGCTGCTTGTGCGATGGCGGGAGCCGCATTTTGAAGGTCCGCAGGGACCATCGCTGGGTTATCTCAATTGCAGCGTCCAACGCTAGGAACCACGGCTCAACGATTGCCGCAATCCCCGATGCGTCTTCGATGTTTATGATCAAGATGCCGGTACGCTTACCGTTCTCAGCCACGAAGTAGGCTGCTTCCGGCTTTTGTTCTTCGAGAATACTCTGGATAGCTCTAAAGCCGCGAGCTCGTGCCGTCGCTCGATCGCCGTTGCGGCGCGAAAAACCGAGAATCCCGAACCCGCGTGGACGTCGCGAGCGCGAAAACACCGCGAAAACGCGTTTTCAGAAAAGCTGCGTGGGTGTAACTTTGTGTCCTGATGACTCCCGGAGCGACGGCGTTTCCGAGAGGCGCTTGAGTGCTCGGTTGTAGCTGCGGGCGTGAGTGCCGGTTTTCACGCATACCTCCGTGATATCCTTGACCGTCAGAATGGCAAAGAAAAAGGAAACACAAGAATCACCCGACGGAGTTCTCGCCTCGGCGGCAAAGACCATCGGGGCAGCCGCCGGCACTATAGCGGCAGCAGTAGGTGTGACTGCACCAAAGCCCAAGGTGCCGAAACTCGTGAAGAAGAATAAGACCCGGTTGCCGCGGCGAGAGAAGAAGGCGGCAGCTAAGAAAGCCTCAAAGTCAGCCTAAACGGCGGCGGTCGAAGCCTCAAGCCACGACCCAGGCTATGGATCTCGCCGAGTCCTACCTGGTGTCGAGCGCCTGGCTCTGAAATGGCCGTGGCCCGGGGGCGCCCTGGCCGGTCCCGCGTTCGCGGCCCGCCCGAACGGGCACGGGGCGGTCGTGACTGCAGCGCCAGGTCCGCGTCCGGGGTGCGTCTGCGGGGTGCTTTCACGCGAAAAGCCGAGAACCGCGAGAATCTCGCGCGTGTAGGTGCGACCGTTTTCGACATTCGAGAGTGACGCTTCGGCGCTCGCGGGAAATGACCGTACTTTGCTCGCCGCGAGTGATCCAGCGCCACACACGGCAGTGGCGGCGTTTTGGCTGACCGCCCAGGCGGCATACTTGCCAATTGAGACACAGCCGGGCGTTCTTAGGAAAATCCATTCATGCCACCGGACGCCTCGCGAAAGCATTATTCTGTAGTCGTGAATTTGAAAGTACTTCTCCTTGCCTTCGCTGCTGGCGGAGCGATGCTCAGCGCCCAATGGTCTTTAAGCATCAGCCGAACATCCGAGCCAACTAAGGTTGTGATCGACAGTCCTGAAGTACGACGGCTAGTCGGTGATCAGGAAACCCGCCAAGCTGAGGTTGATCGCTTTTGGCGAGAAGGTCATACAAGCGAAGAGAAGAACCAACGGATTCGAGACATGGCAAAACAGCCGGATCATTTCCCATCCAGCCGCAAGGAGTTCCTTGAGGCGATGGCTAGTGCGCCAAGCCTAACGGTCCCGGGAAAAACGCGAGCTAAGATCGTTGAAATTTCAAAAGCGCGGTGCCTTCCTGACGCGTTCTCAACGATCACCTTTATAAGGGTTCTCATAAGTGGCAAGAGGCCGCCCGGTGGAACTGAGGTGTGGCTGTGCAGGAATCCGTATTCATTGCCTTTCGAGCGGCCTTGATTCTTGTTGCGCAAAGGACCCTATGTGCAACACCTTCCGTCGCCTTTCTCGCGCGCGGCGCTCCCGCGGCCGTCGTGACAGCAGTACCCCGGTCCGGCGCCAGGCCCGAACGAGCGCCCCGAGTCCGTGCCCTTGGTCGATCGCTGTTGCGGCGCGAAAAACCGAGAACCGCGAACCTCGAGAACGTCGCTGAGCGCGAAAACACCCCGAAACGCGTTTTTCAGAAAGGCTGTGTGGCTGTGTCCTGCCGCGAGGCGGCGGTTACCATCATCCGAATTTCAATGCCCGTTTTCTGCGGACAGAGGAGTGCTTGGAGCTTATTGCCGCGTTGCCTGTTTCGATTCGATGGCGGTAGGCAGTCCGGAACTCGCAAGAAATCTCCGAATCGAAATGTAGGCGCGCACACGTTCTTCCGGGGTAAAGCCTCCGTGTTTGCCGCCGACAATCGTGATCAGCTCGTTTCGCGCATGAGCCGCGGTTAAGGCGTCCCGTAGTCTAATCGCCTGGCTGTACGGCACTGACGGGTCGGAATCGCCATGGATGGTGATAATTGGCGGCAGATCGGAGCGAGCCCACGTAACCGGCGAGACCCGCCGTGCCATGTCTTCCCGATCAGCGGCTTTCGCCAACCACTCGACGACGGAGTCCCGCTTATTGGGGCCCTCCAGGAGATCCGAAACGTCGGTAATCCCATACCAGTTCACGATGCCCGCAACTTTCGGGATCGGCGCATCGCCAGACGGATTACAAGGTCGATCCAGCCCCGCCCCCGCCGGGGCCATCCCGGTCATAAGTGCGAGGTGTCCGCCGGCCGAATCGCCCATGACGACTATGCGCGCGGGATCAATCCTGTATTCGGCGGCGTGGCCCACAAGCCAGCGCAAGGCGCATAGGCAATCCTCAACCGCCCCCGGTGCACCGGCGACGCCGACTAGCCGGTAATCCACGTTGACGACGTTCCACCCCATCTCCAGCCATGCCAGCGTGTACATCATGCCGTCTTCTTTGTTGCCCGATGCCCAACCACCGCCGTGAAAATATATCAGCGTCGGCTCGGACATGCCGTTACCCCGGCGGCGATAAATATCCAGCTTGCTCTCGTGGCTATTGACGATCAGATAAGTCAGATCCGAGTGGGCTTGGAAGCTGGATGGAGCCGTGGTGGCCCACAAGGCGGAAGGACTGAGCTGGCCGGGGGCGCCTTTGACAGCGAGCGCGAGGATCAATGCACCGAAGGCACAACGATTTGTGGACATATATAGGCTCCAGACTACACCCAGAGGGACGATTACGCCAGTGTCGGCACCAGTGGCCTGGAGATCTTGACAGCATGAGGAGACGCCTTTGATTGGGCCGTGCCTGACTCCGCGCATCGCGGCCGACAAACTCATCGCCGCGCTATACGATCGCAACCTACGCTAGTCTGTATCCGGGTATGCTGGTCAAGAGAATATCGGACATCCGCAATTTCTTGAAACAGCTCTTCTCCCTGAAGGTGGACGTGCGATACGAAACGAGAGTTTTCACGGAAGTGGGCGACTTTGCGCTATTTACTGTGAAGTGGAACATCCTCAACGAGATAACAATGCCCTGCGATGCCCAATGCGAGCTATTTGGTCCATATCACCGTGTTCCGCAAACAGCCGGGCGGCGCTTGGCGCATCGCGGTAGATAATCCGTCGGGACCGGAACGGCCGCCCACCAGCGAGACGTAATGCGCGTTCATTGTGGGACACACTTACGGGACCGTGCAAAGCCTGATTTCATTTGTGACCTTCAGCGATAAGTGGCCGCGCCAGAATTGGGTGGGTTCCCAGTATTCGTTGGTGAATTTGCGGTGGTGGCGATCTTCGGCGTGGGTGGACGCATCGTATTGCGACTGCGGCTCTCGCCTGCATCCCTGAGCGAAGAACAACCAATTTTGTTGGGCTTGCACCGGGAAAGCAAAGACCGCCAAACTATGGTACATCCGCAACATTCAGCCATAGATCCTGCTTAGTAGGCAGGAAGATTCACGAACCTGCGCGTAGTTTCCGGGATAGCGCCAAGTTTAACGGGTAACTTCGGAAAGTGAGCCTTCAGTTAGCAGGTCGGTGTTTCATAACTGGTCTTTTACGCATCGCACATACTTACCCATTGCCGCAAAATGCATGCAGGGAATGCCGGAAGTCTTAGCGCTTTGAAGACGGCGGCAAAACTGGTGTATTCTGGGCCGCAATAAAGCACCAGTGCCGATCGCGCTTTACAGCTACATATTTCATGCGCGTTTTTAGAACGTCCTCTTCCGTGAACGCGATCCCCGGTAAGCTGCCTTGAAGACCAGTGACTTCGTAATCTGTTTCAACGAGGGCAACGTCTGATGTCAGCAAGCTAATTGTCGGACGGTCAGCGATAGGTGACTTCCCTTCAACCTAGCTCGCAGGCTGGCCATGACGTGGGCTCCAATTTCGCCGCGACCGTGCAAAGTGTTGCCTCGAATATCCACAAAATCGCTGTCGTCAGTAAATTCCTTTGCCATGCCATGCCATCCGCGCGGTTCCAGGCTTCGGTTTGCGCGCGTAGAATCTCGTGGATAGAGGTCTCGCCTGGATTCTCTGCTGCAATCAGGTTGATGGCTACACACCCCGACGCAATCATGGGGAGGATTACACGGTTCGGCATAGAACCTAGATTACAAGAGTGGACGCATAATGGCGTGTTACAAAATTATCCTCTATGCAACTCGAACGCCAGCGCACATCGCCGAGGCGGGGAAGTCACCCGCGCCGCGCTTTCATCCCGAGCGCACGACGGCCGGAAGGCGAGTGGTCGACGCCGCCGCGCCGATCCCGCGTTCGCCGCCTCGCGGGAATGCGTACGGGGCGGCCACGACAGCAGCGCCCGGCCCGGCGCCGAGGCCTGAGCGAGCGCCCTGAGCTCGTGCCCTCGGTCGATCGCCTTTGCGGCGCGAAAAACCGAGATCCGCGAACCTCGTGGACGTCGACGAGCGCGAAAACACCGCGAAAACGAGTTTTTAAGAAAAGCTGCTTGGCCGTACTTTTGTGTCCCATTTGCGCATTCCTTCGCGGGAGTGCGCCCCGGGCCCGACGGGCGAGTGCATCGCGCCCGCCGTGGCGATCCCGCCTTCGGTCGCCGCGCTCGAACCGCGCAGGCGTTGACGCCATGAGCTGAAAGAACCTATCGCGGCGTATTCGGATTGTCGATGACAAACATCCACCTGCCGTCCGGCTGACGGCGCACGACCTCGGTGCTCAGCCCTTGCGCCGTTGATGGCGGCCCGAGCGACCACGCGCCGTGCAAAACGGCCAACCCTTCACCGGATTCGATAACGGCCCGTGTATCGAGTTTCATGCGAGCACCTCCTGCGATAAAAGCCTTAATGGCGTCGCGTATGCGGTCATGGCCGGTAACAGGATTGCCACTGGCAACAAGAACCGCGCCGGGCTCGTACAGTGCCAGTATCGCTTCGACATCCCCGGTGTTGAAGGCGTGCTCGAAAAGGACGTGAATCTCACGTGGCGTGAATGCGGGCATTCACCTATTAGGTTAGAGCACCGTGGCCGCCGCCGCGATCCCGCGTTCGCCGCCTCGCGCGAACGAGCACGCGGCGGTCGTGAAGCGCGCCCTGTGTACTTCCTTCCGCGAGCTTCTCTAACATCAGTGCAACCAACTTGTGAAAGCGGCGCAGGCATCGGTTATCCTGGATCCTATTGAAGACGAGATGGCACTGGTTAGTTTCCGAAGCATCGAAAGGAAAGTATGCTGCACGTTATAGAAAAACTGCTCAATGATTTTGAGCGTGGCAAATTGACACGCCGCCAATTGGCCTTGTCTCTCGCCACGTTGGTCGGGGGCGCACAGGCCGCGGCAAAGCCGGAGGGCTTGCGCGCCGTCAGCCTCAACCACGTTACCGTGCGCGTCCCCGACGTTCACCGTACATCCCGGTTCTATCAGGAGTTCTTTGGGATGCCCCTGAAGCAACATTCGGAGAAAACTCACATTCTGGGAGTCGGAAAGAGCTTCTTTGGAATTGAGCAAAAGGGTACGCTCCCGGCTCTCGATCACTATGACTTTGGAATCGCCGGATTCGATGCCGACGATGTAATGGCTAAACTGAAGGCGCGCAATTTGAAAGTGGAGCCCGGCGGCAATAAGGAATCCTTTAAGTTCTGGGATCACGACGGATTTCTGGTTCAGGTCAACGGACCGGACTACGAAGGGCACGTCGGCAGTTGAGTCTCACCGGACGTGGTACTGCCGGTCTGCGTACCGGACACGATTAGTTACCAAGCCTGACCATGGCGAATTCATAAATCATGCGGCGATTGGAGTCTGATACAACCCTCGACAATGTCTTCGCCACCGTTAGGATTCGAAATCGATGAGTGGGGACTTCTCACGACCGAAATGCCTGATAGAGCGTGGAACGACCGACGTTCAGAAGGTCGGCCACGTATTGGTCGTGGTTCGCCTTTGGCGATCAGCTTCCTAGCGTGATTGATCTGATCCGATGTGAGCCTCGGTTTCCGGCCAAACTTCACGCCTCTCTGCCTGCGCCTCCTCGTCCGGTAGCGACACCTCGATAACTGTGCCCGCGACCACGGCGCCGCCGAATCCCGGAAAAGCGACGGCCAGCATGATGTCGCGTCCCTGGCGCGATCGCCCCGACGATCCCGAGACTCGTCGCCGCGCTCGAACGGGCACCCGGCGATCGTGCCAGCAGCGCCCGGTCCGGCGCCGGCCGCGAACCTCGATGGACGTCGGGCGCGCGCGAAAAACACTGCGAAACGCGTTTTGCAAAAAAGCCTCGTGGCGATTGTCGGCCGCGAAACGGAGACCAGCATCCCGATTGCGCCGGATATTCCGTTCGCCACATATAGGGCATCCAGTTCGCCTTGTCTGGTCCTATTCCAGAACGCGAAAAGAAGTTTCACTTCCGTACTATCCTTCAGTGGACCGCCGAACCAGAAATGCCGCCTTACGCCCGTACCGGCGCGAAATATTCCCGGAATGACCCAAGAATACTGAAAGTAGTAGTCCCTCTCCGGCAAATGCGGGGAGTAGGCCAGTTCGCCGGCGGAGGCCAGCCATGGGTTGAACTCTTCGCCAGCCAATGTGGAGGTAGAAAGTCTCAGCCGCGGCATGGTTCCTCAGTCTTGTCGGCGCGCTTCACGGCCACCTGTATTCTCTTGCATAGAGCGGCAGCGACGCCGAGTTTGGGCGCCATTTTCATAAGCGTACGCATGGCGGCAAGCTCATCGTGGTATTGCTTCATGCGCCGGTCGAAGGTCCGGCGGTCTTTCGTGCAGACCAGCGTTCGAGGCGAACCCACGCGCTCGGTCATGTGCGTCATATCGAGCCGTTTCATTCTATGTTTGTTTTGTACAAATCGGATTCCGGGCGTGGTCGATCTGCTGCCGGGATAGCGTCGGTTTCGATCCGGGCCTGACGCCTCGGGCTCGGGTTGCCTTCATTCCGCTCCGGAGTCATGCTACATGCTCACCACGGCGGTGAAGGGATATTTCGGCAGACATCGCACTCTTCTCAAAAGGTATTTCGACGCGGAACTGAAAAAGAGCGGCAGTGCGGCGAGGCAATCCCGAGGCTTGATCGTCGCGACCCCAGTGGGTACCGTGCGGCGATCCATCGCCTGGGACGTCGACCTTGGGCCGAGATCGTCGGCCTTCGCCACCCGCCTATCGACCGGGAGTTCAGGATCGGCCTCCATCGGCTGCTCTGTCAGGCTCGTCCTACGGCCTGGACGAAAACCAAGTCTTGGAGTTGAAGTTGGAGACCATCCACAGCCGCAACGAGACCTCTGGCATCCACCGTCCCGATACGCAATGCATAGAGTTGTAATCTAAACTCAATCAACATCATGGCCCAAAAGGACGTTACTCGGCATCGGTAGAGCGCTTTCGCCAAGTCTGGAAGGTCACGCTCCGATTCAACTAACGCCTCCCGGATACCCGTCACGATCCGGGCATGGTCAGCTCCCAAGTTGCGCAGATAGATCCGGAACAACGATCTACGCTCGGAGCGAATGCGCCTCAATTGTGAATTCCCGGGGAATACCGCAGCAATCGATCGGCAGTCCGCTTCGTCGAGCAACCAGAGCATCGGACGATACCGTGCGGCCACGCTATCCTGACTAACAATCTCAGATGGAACTGAATGATCATGGATGTTGCGAAGCGCCTTACCCATAACAAAAAGCATCATGAAGAAGAAAGTGGACGCAAGGGGTATCATCAGCATCATTACCTTTGATAGCAAATCACAGCAATATACGTTTATCAACCGATGTTTACCAAAGTAGGTATCGGTACACATCCTCACCGAACTCGAATGGCGACGTGGGGCTCATGACACGCGCGTGAGGGCGTTTCCGTCCGGAGCATCTCGCGCGAACGTCCGCACCAGTCCCGGTACTCATGGGCAAATTGCACTCGCACTTACGCGATGTGTTCTTATCCGTACCTGTTTACTTGATCGGACCGCATTAGGCTTGAGTTGTAGGCATCGTGATTCTGTGGACGTCCGAGAGGTCCTTATGGCGATAGATCAATTTGACCCGGCTTTCAGGCGGGAGTTGAGCGACTCGCGCGGAGCGGCCCGATTCGAGCCGACTTGCGACCGGTTGATCGGTTCGGGCTCATCATCCCAGGGCGTCTACGATCTGATCCGGCGGGTCTCCAATTTGGATGCCTTCATTCTGATCACTGGCGAGAGCGGTACCGGCAAGGAGTTGGTCGCCCGCGCGATTCACAATCTCAGCCATCGATCTGCGGCTCCCTTTGTAGCCGTGTCATGTGGTGCTATCCCCGAGACTCTCCTGGAAGCCGAGCTGTTCGGGAATGAAAGAGGAGCGTACACCGGCTCGGTCGACTCGCGTGAAGGTTACTTCGAACAGGCAGGGAAAGGCACGCTCTTTCTGGACGAAATAGGAGAGCTGAGTCTGCATGCTCAAGTCAAGCTGTTGCGCGTTCTGCAACAGAAAGAGTTTTGCAAGCTGGGAAGCAGCAGGGTCATCCCGACGAAGGCCCGCGTTTTGTTTGCAACGCATAGAAACCTGGCCCAAATGGTCACAGAAGGTAAATTCCGCAGTGACTTGTACTTTCGCGTCAACGTGATGCAGATTCAAGTTCCGGCACTGCGGCATCGGTCTGAAGATATTCCGCTTCTGGCCAATCATTTCCTTAGGAAGTACGCATCGGAGTACGGGAAGTCGGTCGAAAGCATTCACCCCGCCGCCTTGTCTCAGTTGTTGAATTACGATTGGCCTGGAAATATCCGCGAACTCGAAAACGCGATTGCCCGCGGAGTCATCGTCACGCAGGGCAATTGCATCGCGGCGGAGGATCTACCCGACACGCTGCAGCCCGAGGAAGACGTGATCTGCGTCGATCAACCAATCTCAGCGACGAATTCCTTCGAAGAACACCTGCGCCAGTACAAGATCAAACTTGCGAATCGCGCGATCATGGAGTGCGATGGGAATAAAACGTTAGCCGCCCGCAGCATGCGTATCTCGCGCGCCTATTTGCATCGCCTTGTTCGCGGCTGCGCGGATGACGGCGATCAGGGATCCTCGGAGGACTTTAAGGTCGCCGCAGCGCGAGCCTGATCCGGGCCCTGTCATTGATGACGAACCGACCCCGAGTTCGCGGCCTCACCCGAACGTGTGCACGTGAGCAAGACGCGTGCCGGGGCGATCGAACGCCCAAACTCGCGTTAGGCTGCTGGCCAGTGGCTTCCCGATGCCTTGGCGGAAGTGATCCGCTGTCGGCGCGTTGCTTTCAACTCCAGCCGGTAGCGTCGCACCGCAAGCCTACGTTCCGTCCGCTGCGCCCACCACATCGACCAATGGGTGAACAGATCAGCTAATCGCGAATCCGGCGTTCCGTAGGCCATACGAGAGATTTTACAGCCGCCGTCCGTGGATTGATAGCCGATATCGGAAATCAGTAGTGGAGCGGTACTGGTTCGGCCATACCTGTCGGAAAGCGGCCGACCCGGGCTCAAGCCGACTGGGCTCCGCGCGACGACCTCCGACCACCATGGGATCTTGCCCATCCGCGCCAACGGCTGCGGTGTTATCCACGGTCCCGGCTGAGGGAGTTTCGCGCTCGGGTTGAACAGCTGTTCAGGTATCACCCGTTGAACCTTCGGCAACTGCATCCGCCGAAAGTGGACTACGACAGAATGTTTGGGTGTTGGACGGTGCTCGCTCGGCGGACTGGTAACCGAAACGGCGACTTGAGAAAAGTGGTAGCTGCCAGCGGCTTGGTAGCTGGACCGTTCAGCCATGGCGCGGAGTCCACGTACGACTCGCACCATTTGATCCTTCCCCCGCCGACTTCGACTCGCGGCATCGCATTCACGCGAACAGTCCAGCTGTGAGTCGGTCAAGCCTGCCGCGCACCGCTTGGCGTAAATCCTTCGGCGCTGTTTGCCTATGAGCGGCTGCGACGAAATGGGGATGGCGGGAAACGGTCGCTCCGTAAAGCAAGCCGCACACGCACGCGTTCCGGGGATTTACGCTATTGCTGCCGGAGTTAGGGCGGTTATTGCGATATGTGAACCTGATAGACCTTCCCGAGTCGATCTCGGAGTCGGAAAGGTTTCTTAATATCCCGTAGCGAACGTGTCGCTCCACAATCGATCCCTCGACCGATGAGAACCAGCCCTGGAGTCCATCTGTATGGGAGCGATTGAAGTATGCAACCGATATCAACTCGTTCGCCGGGTCCGCCGATTCCTGAGCGAGCACTGTCAAGCCGAGGGAGGCGACGAAGTAGTGATCAGCATAGATCTGCTTTGATGCGATAAACGCCCACGGCCTGCCTTCTATCGTCGTCTTCAGAATCAAGACGTGTGTTACGCTCACCACGGGCTTCAACCCGAAGCTCTCTTAGACCAATAGAGGAAATCATTGATCTGGGGACGCGGCCTTCGAGGAGAATCCGCTAAAGCCTTTAACAGCATCCGCACACAGATCGAGCACTCTGCGCAGACCGCTAAGGACTTCAGATTCGACCTGAGCCTGTGGTATGTACACCCCCGGACCGCAGCCCATCCCACTCCGATAGGGCTGGCTTCCGCACGCAGTAGAACCGGCCATGGGTGTGGAAGCCGATCATATTCGCACCGCAGCGACCACAACGGAATCAACCGCCGCTCAGGAGGTAGCGCGAGGTGCGGCTGCGGGTGGCTCCGGCGTTGAATTGCTTCTTGCCGCGAAGCGACCGTCGTGCTTCGGCAATTCTCCTTGCCTCCTCCTCGGTGATGAGCGCTTCGTGGACGCGTTCGGCAATCACCCAGTCCTGTGGCGGCCGCTCCCGACCGGCCTTCGTGTGGACGTTCCACAAGGCGTAACCGCAGTAACGGCATGAGCACATGCGGCTGCAGTAGGGCGTACCACGTCGAGATTCCCCCGTATTGTTTCCGACGTCCCGAGATCCCGCTTTTCCCACAGAAGGTGCGCAGTTCCTCGAGCGATGCGCCGTTGCCGGCCAATTCGACCAGGCAGTGTCGCGCCCATTGGTGCAACGCGCGGCCCGCTACCATCGTTTCATCCGGCACCCAGATGCTCTTGACGAGAGGCGGCCTTGCTTCACGCGCTGGAGACCCACAAGCACCGGCTTCAGCCACCTGCACTCTTTCATCTTCTCCGCCGTCAGTCCGACACCCCAGCGGCCAGCTTTGGCTTCCGGCATATTGGCGAAAGGGCAGCAGTCGGTTTCGAGCCCCTGGAATCGCCGGAACAACTGATCGCGGGACGACGGCGTGAACCCGTTCCGAGTCCGCGCGACATAGATCAGCCGGTTGGCGTCGTAGTATCCGAAGATCAGTACATCGAAGTTCCGGTCGCTGGGTGTGTACCCGCCTATTACGACCTCCTGGGCCTGGTTCACACGCATCTTCTGCCATGCGCCGAAACGCGCGCCGGGTTCATGCCGGCTATCCCGGCGTTTTGCCACGAGAGCCCTTCGAGACCCTGTGCCTTGACGGACTGAATCAGGTCGGAGAGACTGGCTTCCAACACTGGAGATTGGCGGATCGGGTCGGCCAACTTCGATCGTACATCGGCTTCAAGTATCTCGCGCCATGATTCGAGAGTTTGCGCCATCAGGTCTTTCCCGCCGGCGACCATTATGTCGAACACGTAGTAAAAGAGCTGCCCGGTCGATGCACCGTAGTCTTGCAGCGCATTGAACGATGGACGACCGGACGCATCAAGGGCAACGATCTGGCCGTCGATTACGGTCTCATCCGGCATGGGACCGAGCGCCCGAACGATTGCGGGATCGCAGATGAACGAAGCCACCCGACAGTGCAACAGCGCGGAATCCGTCCAGCTTCAGTTCATGGCTCCACGAGTTGCCTTCTGAAAGTTTGTCGGTTCGCAGCAAAAGCATGGGTTCGATATAACACGCTGGGCGTTTTGGCGTCAGCATTCGTTCTATATTAGCGGTGGCGCCAAGCTGACCGGATTGGGTAGGATCGGATTGACTGCCGTGGCCGACCAGACCTTCTCGCGCAGAAGTCATCGCGCTACTCCGCAAAGCGGAAGATGATTCATCTCCTGTGGAGTTGGTCTGCAGTGGGCCGAGCGAGCAGGCGCTTCATCTAATCGGTTTCCTGTCGTTTGATGAAGAGGACGGATACGTACACGTTCAAGTGCCAAAATGCCGTGGGCGCATTGTTCAGCATCGAAGATTGCGAATACGAGTACAGCGATCCACGCGAGGCGCGTCCGACGGAAAGGCCACGCGCGCAGAAACTATTCGATTTCATACTCAACTTTGCGCTGGGCGAGTGGCAGTACATGATTCGGGTGTGGAAGAAACCGAGCGGGTAGTTAGACCGAACGTGCCTGTTCTACAGCCTCATCCCCGGTTCAATCAAAACTAAATGCACAGATTCCGAACGATATCTTGGTCGCCGCATTGGCCGGTTACAAGCTCGAAAGACAACGGATTGACGAGAAGATCGCGGCAGTCGAAGCACTGCTCGTAGGCAAGACAGAGAGTCCGACTGTTAGGACCGATGGTTCGACTGAAACGCGACAGAGGTTCTCCGCTGCTGCCCGGAGGAGGATGGCTGCTGCGCAAAAAGCGCGGTGGGCAAAACGAAGGGCGTGTTGCGGAGAAGACTGCTCCGAAAGCGGGAGGAAGTCAGCCCCTGCGAAGGCAGCAAAGTAAGCGGCTGCGAAGAAATCAAAGGCCAGTGTAACCCAAAAACGCACTGCGAAGACGACGGCTCCAACGCCGCCTGTGGCTGCTGGTGCGGGTCAGTAGGAAGAAGATAGGGGCGGAGCTTAGGATCGAACGTTAGGCCGTACTAACACATCTTCGTCGGGTGAACGCGAAGAGACGGAACGTCCGAGAGCCGTCCTTCGGAGCATAGTCCCGAAATACCAAAGAAATGGGCTCACGCAAGTGCTGTACTTCACGCACGCGACCCCTCATCCGAGCGATGTGTTCGCGTACGGTCGCGAAGCGTTCGATCTGGAACTCTACCAATTGGGTCGCATGACAGATGCTCAGATTGCCGGAATCGACCTTCACCTGAGCGAGTGCATCGACTGCTCACACCGGATGCTGGCCATTGATCGGTTCGTAAAACTACTGCGGGCCGGGGTGATTCGGGCAGGTTCGAAATCGTATGACCACTTCGTCATTCCGACGCAGGATTTTAGAAGGTATTGAATGCAGAGAGCAGTCTCGGGTCGGGGGATGAAGCCAAATCGAAGGCTGTTAGATCCGCCAGAATTCAGGGAGCGAAGGTGGGCCGACGCCAATCTTCCGATCTAACAGGTCTGGTTCGGCTAATCGAGTCAATGCCCCAGGGAATCGGCGACCGAAGCCTTCGCCGTCGCCGGAAGCCGGTGAGCCACCGGGCGTCCAGTGGCCGCTTGCCTACCTCATCGGTGACCACTACCGGCGAGGTGTTGGAGGATTTCCCGCTCAACGGCTAAAGCGCCGGGGTGGACGTCTAAAAAACCGAGGTTTTCACCGGTCCTGTGGAAAAGCCGGTGGAAAAGCTATCGCAATAGTTCGTCAAGCGTGGGCCTGTATTGCTTTTGTAATAAGATGCACACGACTTAGCAGATTGCTCCAGGTTGCACCGTGGCGAATCCGCTACCCGCCGTAAGGTGCTCCTGGTAAGCGGCGGCGATGACTGAATCAACCACGAAGCCCTTTTTTTTTTCACTCTCCGAATGTAATAAATGTAACGTATTCGTAAACGTCACGTTTGTATAATTTGGTGCGCCTTCCTGCAAGGTGTACTATTACGATCTAGTATATTACATATTATATTTACAGGTAACCTCGAAACCAGAGGAACCGAGCGCCCTCCTTGATCTTCATCCCTTTATCTGCTCGATCCGCAGATGGCTTTTCGCCGGAAGTGACAGGCATGCTGGTTCCTCTCACGGTTCCAGGTGATACGGAAAAAGATGCCAGGAAGCAATCTCGCCAAAACGATTGTGTTCGCAGATGATAATGAAACATTTCAGAGACCCGTTGCGGCTATGCTCCGCAAATCTGGTTATAGTGTCATTACCGCAAGTGACGGAGAAGATGCGCTGCAAAAAGCCCGTGAGTTCGTCGGGAGCATTCACTTGCTCTTGGCCGACGTTGACATGCCCCGTATGACCGGGATAGAACTGGCGATCCAACTTAATCGAGAACGACCCGACATGAAAATTTTGCTGATCTCTGGTCTCGATTTAGGGATGGTTGCCCGAAACCACGGTTGGCAATTCTTACGAAAGCCAATCAAGTTTGAAATCCTCCGAGAAACGATTCGGCATTGTCTTGGCGAACAACCACCAACAAATGAGCGCTTGCCAGATGCCTGAGTCGAGCGATGACCGCCGATTTCACATAAGCCGATTCTTGCCTTTGGCTATTTGCGTCCTGTTGAGTGGATTGCTTCTCAATGCCGTGGTTGGCTGGTGCCATTGCTGTAAATGCGTCTGACATAGAATGCAGATAACTCAAAGCGCGACCCGATTTTTCCGCCGCCGATTTTGCAAGGCCGGAAGTCTGGCGCAAATGTACCTCGCTTGTAACACCGAACGGCACGCAATGGCGTAGGCCGACAAGTACGCACAGCCAAATAGACGCTAATGATATTTGTTGACTTCAGACACAAACAACTTCTATACTACTTTTATTCAGTAACGAGACAGTTTCACATTTCCTGCCAGCTTCAACCGAATAGTTTGGTAGTGCCCCGTCAGCAGGCACGATTGGCTAGTGGAGTCACAGGGACGAGCCAATTTTGCAATCCCGATTGTCAGCGGCGGCATTGGGTAGTAGGATCTTACCCGATTGTAATCTTAATCTGCACGTCAAGCCCACGAACCCGGTGCAAAGGAGACGCCATGATAATTGGCTATAAAGAGGAAATTCATCCTCTCCACATACACGGATTTCCAACGGTTCTCATTGCCGAAGATGACGAGGGATTAGACAGGAGTCTGGGACATAGGTTGCGGAAGCAGGGCTATAACGTCCTAGAAGCTCATGACTGGGCAAACGTGGTTTCTTTCGTCACCAATCATTCAAGACCGATCCATCTGCTGTTGGCGAACGCAAGCATGGACGCCCTTGTGCCAACACTTGAAATACTCCGATCCGAGTTGAGTGTCCTATTCGTAAAGAAGCCCGTCGATGCGGATGACGTGTTGGCCAAGACCAGAAAACTTCTGGGTTCGTCGCCGTCTTCGCTTTCGAACTCGGCGACGTGTGGCCTGTAACCGGTCATTGTTATTTCACGGTGCTAGTAACTTCCAGGGTCACGTGAATAACAGTTTCCACCCGGAGCACGGCTATAAGGGCCCAATGCCAAAGTCCGGCGAGAAAGCCGAGCCAGGCAAGCGCGTCGATAGTGCGCATTTCAAAGGAAACGAAGTGCGGGATGGGCACGGCCACATAGGTGAGGAAAAGAAATAGTCAAGTTGGTAGAACTCCGACGGAGTTCGGGGAGGTCTGACGCAGCACGCCGTCGCCGCCATCTGAGAGAAGTGGCTGACGGCTTGCGGCACAGACCTCCTCGATCGCCCGGATTCCGTTTCGGTGGAAGTATGGAATAAAGGTGGATTTTTATGAGAACGAACCTAAAACGCCGCGGCGGAATTCTGGCGTTGGTTGTGAGCATGTGTGTCCCCGGAGGCGTGTTACAAGGCGCGGCGGCTCCATTCTTGCAGGAACAAGGTGCAACAGCGGCCAGCGCGAGTGACCAGGATTATTCAAAAAATAAACCCTACCACCAGGGGCTGCGCGAAGGCCAGGCTGACAAAGCGAATAACAAGGATCATTCCAAGAACCGGCGTTTCAAAACGGGCGTAGACCAGAAAGCGTACGAGGCCGGCTACCAGAAGGGCCGCAATTGAAGTCTAATCCTTCGCGAGACGACGTGGGCAACGGGGATAAGGACTGTGGACCTGGCGGCAGGTGTCATTCCAGGGTTGAGCGGGTTCCTAACGAGGGAAAGGCTCCGTTATCTCAACTGTGCCAAGGCCATTGGCCTGCGTCGACTTCTTCGGGCTGCTAGTCTAGGGCCCGCTGTCCTGGTTTCCGATGAGCTTACCGCCGGGGAGGAATCTGCGTCCTACAAGCAGGGTCGACCATACACGATCAGGATTTTAATCCGTGGTCCTCCAATTGCAATAGCCAAAACGAGTGAAACAGGACTCAAAGCGGCGAGAATTCATTCGCTGGACCATCGCGGGCGTAGCTTGTCTCGCGCTCCTCATCGGGATTGCCGCATGCCTTTTGGTCCGGAACTGGCCGTTTACCCAACAGGCTATAAAGGTGACGCTGGAGAAGCGGTTCGACAGGCAGGTTGTAATCCAAAGCTTCCACAAGACCTTGTTTCCACCTGGTTGCGTTGCGGAAGGGGTCAGTTTTCTGCACAGAACACGCAAGAACCTGCCTCCGTTGATCACGCTCCGTAAACTGGTCATCAAAGGTAGCTACGCGGGCCTCATCGGTCCGAAGAAGCGAATTGCCCATGTCGATATCGTGGGGCTGCACGTAACGGTGCCACCATCGCAGCCTGGCGTTCCGTCTGCCGTAATGCCGCTGACGGGCGGGCAATCCAAGAACTCCATTAGCATCGACAGGATTGTAGCCAATGACGCAGTGCTTGAATTCGTCGCGGGAGAGCCCGGCAGAGAGCCTTTCAAGTTGAGCGTTCAAAAGCTGGTGCTCGATCACGTCGCCGAGGACGGCCCCGTTTCTTATCATGCGGCCCTGATTAACACCCAACCACTCGGAACGATCGCCGCATCGGGCCAGTTCGGACCCTGGAACGCGGGTGATCCGGGCGCGACGCTACTGTCCGGATCGTACACTTTCGATAACGGCAACCTCGCGGTTTTTCGCGGAGTCTCGGGCCTGCTTTCATCGAAAGGGAACTTCAACGGATCGGTAAAGCAGGTGAAGACGGCTGGCGCAGTAGACGTGCGGAATTTCCATGTCGGTAACAGCAGCCACGGCGTGCAGATTTCCGCGCGGTTCCAGGCCGATGTCGATGCAATGAACGGTAACGTTTCACTGGCGAACGTGGAGTCGCAGGTTCACCGGACCACCATCCTCAGCAGGGGCGACGTGGCCACCCGGCCCGGACAAAGAGGAAAAACGGTTGGGCTCGACATGAGCGTGAATATCGGGCGCATCGAAGACCTGCTGCTCTTCTTCACCCCCCAAAAGCAGGCGCCAATGACGGGCGGCGTAAAGCTTCACGCAAAAGTGGAACTGCCGCCGGGTCCGGGATTTCTCAAAAAGCTGCAACTCTCAGGAGACTTTGGCATAAGTGGCGGACAATTCACTAACCCGCAAGTGCAGATGCCGCTGAGTCGTGTGAGCGAGAGTTCGCAGGGAACCAGCAAAGCTGAGGAACAAGAGGATCAACAGACGGTCCTGTCCAATCTCAAGGGCCACGTGGAGGCGCGGGATGGAATGGCGACTTTGACGGGCGTTTCGTTCGAGATGCCCGGAGGGTTCGCGCAGATGCGCGGAACATTCAACCTGCTGAATAAATCGGTCGATATCCAAGGAGTGCTGCAAACCCACGGAAAATTGTCCGATGCGACCTCTGGCTTTAAGGCGCTGATCGTAAATGTGTTGACTCCCCTAATGAAAAAGAATCGGGTGACCATTGTGCCCTTCACGATTAAAGGGACATCCTCACACCCTGAATTCGGGTTGGATCTCGATAGAAAACGCAAGCTCTGATCCCTCTTAGCGCGCGTGACCTTGACGGACAATTCGTCCCGATGCCAGTGTGCTGTCCCAAGGGCTCATCTTGTTTGACGGGTTGGCGGAACTGGCGAGCGTAGTGCTGGGCGCTGCGATAACCGCTAGTGGGACGGCGAGAAGAACGGCGAACGCAATCTTGGCGTTGAGCATACGCGGCCTGGTTGCATCTTTAAGCTTAGTGCTGTCTGACGCAACTTACTCTGTAGCTACTCGTGCTACACGTGTGGTCCACCGTCGAGCGACTGTGCATCGCGTCGATTGGGCCTGGACCTTTCTCCGCGTTTGTGCGGCTCTGCCGCGACCATATCCGGCCATGTGACCGCATATCGTTAGCCATCCGATGGGGTGGCAAGAACCCGGCGCCCGCCGCTTGGCAATTTGGCCGGCAGCCCCCTATTTAAGACATTCGGCCCTTCCCGTGCCGTTAGAAAAGAGCAGGCATCAATTATGACGAAGTACGAACTGACACATTTCGCAAGACTTTAGACGGCAGACAGACTGAATTTGGAAACGGAGGCAGCAACCGCGAGGCTCTCGCCATCGAAACGAGCCCGGATCCACTGAATCCAGCACACCACCGAGCTTAACTGTGCGATAGGGAATCTGGAGCGCAACACCCTCGGGTTGAGCGAGGTGCGAGGGGCACTGCGTCGCATCGATTCGGGCGTTTTTGGAATCTGCGCGAGTTGCGAAGAAGAGATCAAGCCGAAACGCCTTGCCGCAGTCCCGTGGGCTGCACTCTGCATCGTTTGCCAAAACGCTGCCGATCGCGGACAGAGTACGTCCTGGAACGGGTTCGATTCATTATTGGCCGCGTGAAAAGCGGCACCGATTTAGAAAAGGAATAGAGGAGAAAGATTATGCTTTGGACGATTGCCGTTGTGTTATTCATTCTGTGGCTTCTAGGTTTCAGCCTTAGTATCGGCGGAGGCCTGATCCACATACTGTTGGTGTTGGCGTTAGTAGTTATCGTCGTCAATCTTGTGACCGGCCGCCGGGGAGTAATTTAGATATTGAAGCGGCGCCGGTCACTGTTCACTTATCAGCCGCAGTTCGGGAGGTTACTCCCCAGTTGGGGCCTGGCCCGATGACGATTCCTTCGGAATCTCGACATACTGCGGTTGACGAGGCCCATCATGTCGGATGCCGCGCGTGGCGTTGCGATTTTGAGAAATATCACGTGCGTGCCTCGGTGGGCCCTTCGGCGCGACGAAACTGACACTGCTCCGCACAACAGTTTGGATGGCACGCCGCGCCAGCCGCTCTAGGGAATGGTGACCACTTTCGTTGAAACGCGCAACGACGCCCGGCTTGTGATTCGCCGCGCAGAACGACGATGGAATTCCATGGTCTGCCAGCCGGTGCCGGAATTCCAGGGTATAAAGAGCCGGATCACAATCCCGGGTCGCGGCGCGCCGGTCGGCCGCGATTCCTCCCGCAATGATGCCGTCTTTTCCCGCACTTCAGCGCCACAAACCGACTACGTAGGCGAAGGAAAAATAAATTCGGCCATAACGACGGCTTCCCCGTTACGGTGTTCCCTTGTCTTTTGGTTCATTGCTGGCCGAGGGATGAATATCGGCTTCAGCTTGCTTGCTTTTCTCACAGTTTGGGTTCTTGGTGTCCTGGCGACTGTCGAACTCCTGCCCGCCAAGTTGCGAGCGATTCTCCGAGTGCAACACATCCAGGATCATATGAACGAGCTTTGACGCCACAAACGGCTTCTGAATGAAAGCCCATCCGTAGTTCAGAACCAATAGATTACCATCGACCCCACCGGACATTAACATCACGTGCATGTCCGGCCTGGCCCTTTTTAGTAACTGCCCCAAGTCCGGACCTGACATCTTCGGCATATCCACGTCGGAAAGGAGAAGGTCAATCTTCCTGTCCGTTTCTCCCGCAAGTTTGATGGCGCGTGCTGCGCAGTCCGTTGAAAGCACCTGGAAGTTGGCACGCTCCAGGAATGCTACCACCGACGTGCGAACTATTTCGGTATCGTCGACAACCAGGATCGTTTCGCGATTCCCTTTGAGTGAGCTGGGCGTGATTTTACCTTTCTGATAAAAACTTTGCTCTCAGCTCAAAGAGGAGGCCTTCTTACGGAATTGTAAGGGTGCGCTCCAGGGTAGATAGCGAAACTTTTTTAGGTGTAAATTTCTAAATACCACTTTGGCACATCAAGGGCCATTCGGCTTCGCTGTCGTTATGCGTCGCTTCTCTCACGCGGGTCGACGCGGTGCTCGTCTTCGTTATACTTCGCGTTCCGTTCGCGCGAGCCCGGATTCCGCGACGCGCGCAGCGTCTACGATCCACCCAGATTTCCGCGGAGTTCGAGCTTTGTCCGAACGACGATCCGCTCGAGGGTTAATTCCGAAAATGAACCTGCGCAGACACCGGGTAAAAGCGAATTCCGGCGAGAGAGCTCAACGGCGATCCTCTATTGAACCGTCGCTGAAACCCCCGTTTTCTGGTTCGTTATGACCTGGGCATCGATAAGCCGGTTGCCCGTGGGACCGGCGCGCGGTGAGCCCATCACCTTGACGCTGGCGCCGACCGCAACGGCGCGGGTTACCTGCTCGGCAAACTCAGGCGGAAAATAAACGGGTGTTTGATCCGACAGGACGAACCCGTTGACCTGACCGTCGATGCCGTAGTTGAAACTTCGGACGACGCCGGATAATACTGTCGATGCGGCGGCCGGAGCGACTGCCATTGGGTACGAATCCGGCCCTGGAGGGGACGGCGGTCCGTATTCCGCCGACGCCGGTGGTGGTGGTGGAGGAGGCTGCGGTCCGGTAAATCCTGTCGGGCCAAGCGGATGCCCCGGCGGCGGGGGCGGCGCTCCAGCGGCCATAACGATGGAGGTCCTGCTTCTCTGATTAGTGATCGTGTCCGCTTCGAAGAGCGTGTCGCCGGCGGGCCCGATGTGCGACCAGCCTGAAACCGCGACGGCGGAGCCGACCGGAGCTGCGGCGCTCACCTGGCTGCTGTATTCAAGTGGAAAGTGGACAATAGTTCCCTGGTCGAGGACAAGGCCATCCAGCCCTCCGGGACCGTAATTAAAGCGCTGCACAACACCGGTGACTGTCGCCTGCAACCCTCGTTCCCGTGGTCCGGGAGACAAAGGACCTGGTCCGCCCCGGCCACGTGGCGGCGGAGGCAGCGGAGCAAATGCCGACGGGCCAGGAGGCGGAGGAGGCGGAGGAACCGCAGGTGGCTGCGCAGCGCAGCCCATGGCGCTCAACAGAGAAACAAACAGGGTAATTGCTGGAATCTTGTATCTCATACCCGTACTCCTTTTCGCGAGACTATAAGGCAAATGCGTCACCAACCCGCATGGCCTTGCAGGGTCGAGCATTTGCAACTGTTTACTGATCGCGCGTTTCTCGAAAACCGCGGGAGCGCGGGTACGCACGGGCTGAAAGCGTACGACCGACAGGCGTTTCGCGAACGACATCTGAGGAGGCGACCCCAAGGCCACGGAACCGTTGGTTTTGAGGTTCGAGGCACTTCTCAGCTCTCCAGGCTGTACTCGCGGATTTTTTCGTAAAGCAGCCGCCGGTGAACGCCGAGAATCTCGGCCGCCCGCGTCTTGTTGCCTTCCGACTGGCGCAGAGCCCGCTCGATCAGGGCCTTTTCCAGAGTGGCGATATTCGCCTTCAAACCGTTTTCAAGCGGGGCCAGGTCGGACCATTTCGTGCATGTGGGCTGCGGACGAGCTTGCAGTTGAATTTCGTCCTCGGTGATGACACCGCTTCTCGCCAGGACAACAGTGCGTTCGACGACATTCTCAAGCTCGCGAACATTACCGGGCCAGTGATAGTCACAAAGCATCGCCAGGGCTGGTGCTGTGATCGAGACGCGGCTTCCGTTGCGGTTCAGAAAATACTGAACGAGCGCCGGGATGTCCTGCCGCCGCTCCCGCAGGGCAGGCAGCGGGATCGCGACCACATTCAGACGGTAATAAAGATCCTCGCGGAATGATCCTTCGTTGATAGCGCGTTCGAGATCGCGCGAGGTCGCGGTCACCAGCCGGATATCGACGGGAACCGACATATTGCTCCCCAGCCTTTCGATGGTCCGTTCCTGAAGTGCCCGCAGGAGCTTCGACTGGAGGGCGGGTGCCATTTCGCCGATTTCGTCAAGGAACAGCGTGCCTTTGTTGGCTTCTTCGAAACGGCCTATCCGACGGAAGAGGGCATTCGTGAACGCTCCCTTCTCATGCCCAAACAGTTCAGACTCAAGCAGCGTCTCCGGGATTGAGGCGCAGTTCACCTTGATGAGCGGCCCCTTGGCGCGCGCGCTGTTATGGTGGATAGCGTTCACCACAAGCTCCTTGCCTGTCCCGGATTCGCCGCGGACCAGTACCGTGGCGTCGGACGTCGCCACCTGTCCGATCATCTTGTAGACGTGTTGCATCGCCGGGCTGTGGCCGACCATGGTCTTCGCGACGGCGGGAGCCGGCCCGTCGACGGCTGCTACTTTGAACGCGCGCGCGAGCCTGCGCTGCCCGATGGCCCGTTCCACCTGCGTGAGCAACACTTTAAAATCGAGGGGCTTTGACACATAATCAAAGGCCCCGAGCTTCATGGCGTCGATCGCTGTGCCGCTGTCGCCTTGCGCCGTCATGACGATGAAGGCGCTGTCGGAGCCGCCTTCGCGCGCGCGCCTGAGGACCGTCAGGCCATCCAACCCGGGCATGCGAATGTCCAGCACCGCGCCTTCCGGCTCTTCTGTCAGCAGGACGGACAGGGCGTCGGTGCCATTATCCGCCATGAGCACATGAAACCCTTCGCTTTCGAAGAGCCCAGCAAGCGCAAACCTGGCGCTCTGCTCGTCCTCAGCGATCAGTATCGTTGCCGTTGGCATAGGGGATCCGGTCAAGTTCGATCTCAAACGTAGCACCTGGACGGTCGCACCGGTAGCGGAGTCCTCCGCCCATGCCGGTGGCTAGTTCACGCGAGACGGCAAGACCAAGGCCGGTACCGCCCGCCTTCGTTGTGTAGAAAGCCTCGAATAAATGCTCCCTTTGTTCTTCCGTCAGGCCAGGCCCAGTGTCATGCACTTCGATGATTGCTCCTGCCTCGTGCTGTTCGAGCCGCACATCGATGGTGCCGTCCTGTCCGGCGGCCTCGATGGCATTCAATAGCAAATTCATCAGCATCTGCGTGAGGTGCTCCGGATCGAACCGGGCGTCAAGGCCCGACGCCCCGGTCTCTGCGCGGATCTCGATATTCCGCGCCGCCGCCTGCGGCTGAACCAGGCTCACGCATTTCAGCAGCACGGGTGCCACGGGTAGATCTCGCAAATCGGGTCGCCGCGTGTTCTGAAACGTCAACAGGTTCGTCAGAAGCGCGCTCAGCCTGTCAACTTCCTCGACAACCGGGTGGAGGTCTTCGGCGCGGACGGCATGGCTGCCGAGACGGCGCTCGACGAGCTCGATGGACAGCCGGATGCTGTTGAGCGGATTTCGGATTTCGTGCGCGATGCCCGCGACGAGGCGGCCGACCATGCGCAACCGGTCCTCGCGCCGTAGATCGGCTTCCAGTTTTTGCCGCACTCCCGCCATGCGGTTGATGGAATTACTGATTTCGCCAAGCTCGTCATTGCGCACGGGAAGGCGATGGCTGAAATCGGATTCCAAGGCGGACAGGCCGGCCTTGATCTGACCGATGCCCCGCTGCAGGGCGATGCCGGTCGCGAGCGTGCCCGCGATGCTGATCAGGGCCGTCAGCACAAGAGCGGACAATAGCAACTCGCGGCGGTGACTGCCGGGATCGCTGCGTCCGGACAGGCGTTTCATGGTCCAGCTGGCGAACCCGTTCGGTTGGTCCGCCTTCGCTTCGATGACGACGATGTCGTGCTGGCCGCGCAGGATTCGCTGCGCCGTGCCTGAGATCCGGCTTTGTGAGATGGTCGCGAGGATGTCATTAAGTTCCGCCGTCGGCACGTCAGTCTTTTTCTCTCCGGTGTCGTGCGTCGGATACGAGTAACCAAGAAAATGCGAGCCGTCATAATACCCGCCCTCGGCGCCGGGATAGGAGCGCAGTACCGCGAGTGAGACCCCCCGCAGGGAGGTGTCTTGTGCCGCCACAGGAAGCGCCAGCCACGCGGAATCGGCATTGATGCGATCGTGATACTGCTGATCGAGCTCGGAGACGGCGGCCGTGAGTGCCCTGCCTGCGTCCGCGAGAACCACGCCTTCGGCGCTTTGGACCGCGTCCGTTATGAGAAGCACGCTAAGCGCGGCGACCAGAACCGCGGCCAGCAAAATGAAGAGCAGCTGGAGTTGAAGGCGCCGTTTGAAAAGGGACTTCATATCATTTGCTTCGTTATCACCGCGGCTGAGGCGCCAGCGTGGCGGCTTGAGCCAGACTTTCAAGCGCCTTCACGAGTTCCTCCGCTGTCTTGCCATATTCGTCCGCATCGCGAAAATCAGACCGGTCATAGGATTGGACTGCCCTCTGATAGTACTGGCGCGCCAGCGTGACGAGGGGTGACGCGGCGTTGTCGTGAATTTCCTGAAAGAAATAATCCGCCTGGCGCGTCTGGAAATAAACCTGCGCGAGGTGACGCGAGACCTCCTCGGCGGGAGGCGGGGGCGGTCCCGCAAGCTCCTTGAAGTGCTCAAGATGGTCAGAAGCGTGATAGAGCGCCTCGGCGGCGGCAAGGGTACGATCAGCAATATAGGGCTGCGAGGTTCGCCAGATCTGGTCGGCCTTGGTGACATAGAATTCTGAATGCGAGAGGAGGGCCAGGCGCTCCGGGTCAGCGGGACGAGGCTCAGCAATGTGCCGGCGAATTCTGTCCAGACGGTCGGGAAACCTGTCGGGATCGTCCCCTTTCTTTCCCTTCTTGTCTCCTTTTTCTTTTGCCTGCGGTGGGGGCTGGGCGGGGAGCTGCGCGATCGTGCCGATCATGAAAGCGGAGATTATCAGTAGCCCGAAACAAGGAAACCATTTAAGCGTCAAGCGAACCTCCATGCCCGCTCGAAAAGCAACTCCGAATCCAATTGTCGCCTTTCTTGAGCATCGCCGGAATCGCGCGCAGCGTTCGGTTTGCGAACGACCATGTGCGCTTTCTGCCCACTTTCGAGTCAGAAAGCACAAGCAGAAAAGACCGTAGCCTTGGCACCACTGATGCATCGTCCGGCCTATGTTCGGGTCTTGATCACGGAGGAGGCGGGAATCCGATGCGAGTCTTCGCCCGCGTCAGCGCGGTTGGCCTGCTGTCCTTTGCGGCGTTCAGTCAGGTCGATACGGCCCCGTCCGCGTTCGAAATTGCGTCAGGCGACGATGCTGGACCTGATCAGGACCGCCTACGGCTTTATGCGGATAACGGGTTTGGAGGGCCGGCCTGGCTGGACCGGGATCGGTTCGATGTGGTCGCCAAAGCGCCGCCTGCCACGCCACCGGAGGCGGGCACGCTAATGTTCCAGAGGTTGCTGGCGAATCGCTTCAAGCTGGTGGTTCGCAAAGACACCCGGACTGTGCCAGGGTTTGTGCTGACAGCCGGCAAGAGCAAGCCGAAATGGAAAGAGGCAGAAGATTCGGGCAACGCTGGCTGCCAGGAGCCACCGCCGCCGAGGCCGGACCCCAAGGGCGACACAGCGTCGGACCCTGCCGGCGGCGTTTCACTGTTCGGCGCTGCTGAAAAACAACTCGGTCTGAAGCTCCAGGCGCACAAGCGCCCGATACGCGTCCTCGTCAACGATCACATCGAACAGAAGCCAACGGACAACTGACGGACGTAATAGTGCCGGAACAACCTTCGCAGCCATTCTGTGCTGGTTGCCGCCGCGAGAAGCCGACCAGCACCGCGAATCTCGGCCGCCCGGCATCACCTTTAAGAAGGCCAGGGAAATAGTTTTGGGCGTTCGGTTTGGGAACGCTGCCGTGCATTTGCCACCCGCCGCCTTTCAGCCCGGGTAAGGCGGATAAAGGGCTTGAGTCTGGTACCTGCGCTGCATCGGTGAGCGGATGACGCGAATCCTGGCACTTTCGATTGTTTTGAGCGTGATTGCCTCGGCTGGGCGTGGGCATAAACTCTCGGGTGTTGTGACCGATCCCACGGGCGCAACAATAGCGGAAGCTGCGGTTGCGGTCGTTGGACCCGGCTCAAGAGTGAGAGCCCGGACCATCACGGATTCGGCCGGTAAATTCAGTACGCAGGAATTACCTTCCGGCACCTATATCGTGGAGGTCTCGAAGGCCGGGTTTGAGCCGCAGCGGCAGCCTGTCACGCTTTCGAACAAAGATGACTCATTCAGCGTCACGTTGCCCCTGGCGAAGGTGCAGTATTCGATTACCGTTGACGGCGGGACATCACGCATGGATACGGCTTCCAACGCCCACCAGGACGCCTTTACACTGGATCAAAAGTCATTCGCGGATCTGCCGGTGAAAGACGGCGACATTCTCACGGCCCTCAGCTCTTTCGTCAACCCTGCCGGCGGCGCGTCCGCGACTGTCATTGTGGACGGGATGGAGCGCACCGATGCCGAACTCCCGCTCGCCTCCATCCAGCAGGTTCGCATCAACAACAACGTATACTCAGCGGAGTTCCCTAAGCCGGGCAAGGATCGCATCGAGATCGACACGAAGGGGGGCGACGACAGATTCCATGGCGGTTTCATCGTCCGCGCGCGCAATTCCATGTTCGATGCGCGTAATCCGATGGCCGACGAGAAACCGCCGTTCTCGCGTTACGGCTACGAGGCCAATTTCAGTGGCCCTGTTCTGCGCAAGCGGCTGTGGTTTTTCCTCGACGCAAACACAGAGCTGCAGCATCAGAGCCAAGCTGTCTTCGCCTATCTCCCATCCGGAATTCTTCAAACCGACATTCTGTCTCCGGTCACGCGCGATACCTTCCTTGGACGGCTCGACTGGCAGGCGACGAAAGCGCATCGGATCAGCTTGAGGTATGAGCTGCACATGGACAAAACACAAAACAGCGGCATCGGGGGATTCTCCCTGCCGGACCTTGCCACATCCGTTTACCACCATGACTACCGGATCGAGATCTCCGACCAGTATGTTCTGTCGACCGACCTGCTCAACAGCTTTCGCGTCGCGCTTGGCACCAACACCACGCGCGTAAGTTCGGCGAACGATCAGCCGCTCGTCGTCGTCCAGGGCGCCTTCTCCAACGGAGGCGCGCAGGTGAACGAATGGCGTGAGGAACCGCGCACGGACATGCAGGATACGCTCACACTCTCGAAAGGCAAGAGCGAATGGAAGTTCGGCGTCACCGCGAACTTGCACCCCTTCCATACCTACAACGCGGACAACTTCGGCGGGACCTACACCTTCGCATCGCTTGCCGCATACGAGGCCGGGCAGCCCGAGCAGTTCACGGTCGCGACAGGCAATCCCTTGCTGTCCTTCCGGCAGGACGATTATGCCTGGTTTGCGCAGTACGAGAGGAAAATCGGCAGCGCCAGCCTGTTCGCCGGCGTGCGGGACGAGTTTCAATCGGGCCTCTCTCGTTACTTGAATCTCGCGCCGCGCCTAGCCGCGGCCTTCGCACCCGGCAAGGATCATCGCACGGTGATCCGAATCGGCGGCGGCGTGTTCTACGATCGGCGTCCTCCGCCTGTGCTTGAGCAGACCCTGCAGTACGACGGCCTGCAAACACAGCAATATGTCGTAACAGATCCGGCCTACCCAACGCTTCCTCCGGCAACTTCAGACTCTCTCGCGGCAAGGACAGTCTGGCGCATCGATCGCAACATGTCGCTGCCGCGCGTCTACCAGGCAAGTGCGACCTTAGAGCGCCAGCTTCCCCTCGGCTTCATCTTGGTCTCAGACTACACCTATCAGCGTGGAACCCATTTGCTGCGCGCCATCGACATTAATGCGCCGCTGCCTGCGCCGGGCCTTCGGCCCGACCCCGGAGAGGGGAACGTCGACCAGATCGAGTCGTCTGCATCATCGCGCGGCAACATTCTGACCTCGACACTGAAAAGCTCTCCGATGCGGCGGCTCCAGTTCTTCGCGCAGTACACACTATCCCGGCTCTGCGACGACACTGGCGCGGCATTTCCGCCGCCGCCCGGAACAGCCATCTCGGCGGCCGGTCTATTCGCGGCGCTTCTTCCGGCAAACACCTATGATCTGCGCTCCGAATGGGGCCGGGCCAACAACGACGCCCACAATCGCTTCGGCCTGTCCGGAACCGTTCAGCTTCCCTGGAAGTTGGCATTTGGAACGATGGCAACTCTCCGCTCCGGCCTGCCCTTTGACATAACCACGGGCCAAGTCAATCCCGAGGGTGTCGCAAATGTCAGGCCTCCCGGCGTTGCCCGCAACACGGGCGAGGGGCCGGGGCAGGCGTCCGTCGACGTGCATCTTGGCCGCAAGATCCCGCTTCATTTTGGCGAGTGCAAGGTTGACGCCGAAATCGGCGTTGATTCCTTCAACGTCCTGAACCACACTAACCTGGACGGTTACATCGGCGTGATCACGTCGCCGCTCTTCGGCAAGGCGAACGCCGCCCTGGATGGACGCCAGATGCAGTTTTTCAGGCTCATTTCTAGGAATCCGGGCGGTTTCAAGACACGGGTGTTCGCTTTGCGCCCGCGTTGTGGGTTCCGCACCCTGAGATTACTATGCGCAGCAGCGGCCCGACAAATGCACAACAGGGAAACGGGAGACTGCGGATGGAGAACACAGATGAGCACGATGTGCGGAAACTCCCCGCAAAGAGCCTGTTCGGGCTGAATGCCGCAAACTTTTTCCAAGCCGAAATGGTCGGCGTCATCCTGCCGGTCCTGAATGCGCTCCTGAAGGGCGCGGGGTGGCGTTACGATGCCATCGGCCTCGCCACGGCTGCAGCCGGCCTCGGGACATTGCTGTTCCAAGGTCCGGCGGGTTGGCTGACAGACCGGCTGTCCCATCGGCGCATCGCGTTCGCGGTCATATCGATCCTCACCGGGCTTTGCTTCGTCGCCATCCCGCTTCTTCCCCTCGCTCCCGGCTGGGTCGATTCCCTTCTGTTCGTCTCTGGCGCCGCACAAAGCCTGTTCGCACCCCTGCTCGGGGCCCTCGCCCTGGGGCTCGCGGGGCACAGGCTGTTGAACCGGACGATGGGCCAAAACCAGGGCTGGAATCACGCGGGCAATATCGCAGCCGCCTTATCGGCGATGGCACTGGTTTCCGCGCTCGGCCTGAAATCGGTTTTCTTCGCTGTCGGCGCGGGCGCGTTGCTCGCTGCCGCGGCTGTGCTGCTCATGCGCGAAAAGGATATTGACGAAAAGGTCGCCACGGGGCTCACTCCGGGACAGTGCACAGACATGAGGTGGACGGAGCTTTTCCACGACCGGAGGGTCCTGTTCCTGTTTATCTCCATCTTTGCCTTCCACCTGGCGAATGCGCCGATCCTGCCGACCGTCGCACTCTACGTGAAAGAGCTTGGCGGTTCCGACAATTTGATGACGGCGACCGTTCTGACCGCGCAGGTCGTCATGGTGCCGGTCGCACTGCTGACGGGCAAGCTTTGCGATTCGTGGGGACGCAAGCCGCTTATGGCGATCGCTTTTCTAGTTTTGCCGATACGTATTCTGTCCTACGCCTTCGTCAGCAAACCCTCGGCGGTTGTCTGGCTGCAAACCCTCGACGGCATCGGGGCCGGCATCTACGGTGTGGCGGTGGTGGCGATCGCGGCGGATCTCACGCGCGGAAAAGGCCGCTTCAATACGCTGATGGGGATTTTTGCTACCGCCGTCGCGGTCGGTGGCGTCGCCGGTCCCCTGATCTCGGGCGTGCTTGTCCAGCACCTTGGCTTCCACATGACGTTCTACGCGTTTGCATTACTTGCGGCTACCGGAGGGATTGTGTTTGTGCTGACTGTCCCTGAAACCAGGGAGGGCAAAGAGAAGACGTCCGCTCCGGCCGATGAACTGGCGGCGCGGATTTGACTTTGAGGAGAGACAACTTGTGAAACCCGGATGGATTTATCCCTTTATCATTCTCGGCGGCGCGGTTCTGACCTGGGGCGCGGCGATGAATGCGCAGCTCCTGAGCGCGCTCGAAAACAGGTGGCTTGCGAGCGCCGTGTCATTTGCCGTGATCACGGCGTTCTTTGTGTGTCTGTTCGTCATGTTTCCAAGCCCGTTTCCAGGCGCGGCCAATGTCGCTGGCATGCCGTGGTGGGCTCCCTTGGCGGGCTCGTCGGCGCGGTCCAGGTTTATGCAGGTCTCACGCTCGTCCACAAGATTGGCGCGGGCGTTTGTCGGTTTCACCGTCACAGCGACCCTGATCACGTCGCTGGTGCTCGATCATTTCGGCTGGTTCGGGGTGCCGGTGCGTGAGATCACGCTGGGCAGGATCGTCGGCGCGCTGCTGCTGGTCGGCGGGATAGCCCTGATCGCGAAATCCTAGAAAGACAAAAAACAACGTGGACAGACTAATTTCATGGCTTCATTTTCGGCGACCTGCACATTGACGGGAAGGACGAGCAGAATTTCGCCGATTTTCAAACCTTGGTCGGTGAGGCCAATCGCTACCTGACGCCGGGCGTCGACTTCGCCCTGCTGCCCGGCGACAACGCCGACAACGGCGCGGCGGACGAATACGCGCTGGTTCGCGAAGCTGTCGCCTGTTTCGCGTTGCCCCTCCACGCATCGCTGGGGATCACGACCGGGTAGGAGGCAATCTGGACCCTGACCATGGCGAATTCATAAATTATCCGGCGATTGGAGTCTGATACAACCCTCGACAATGTCTTCGCCACCGATAGGATTGGAAATCGATGGGCGATGTCGGCCTGTGGCCGCACGGGAGATTTTACAGTCACGTTTGCGGTCGGTCAGAGCGCTCGAAGTTGGCGCGGCCGAGGTGCTCGCGCCGAAGCGTCCCAATCAGCCGCTCTACGAAGGGATGCGATAGCGGCACGTATGGGACAGTGGAGTACCTTTGTAATCGTGCCATGGCAGGGCTGACACGCAGCGGCATTTCTCCCAACTACCCGGGAGTGCGTGCTGACCCAGCCCGCGCCGACATCGTGCATCCCGTGAGGGCCGCCGTTCGTGCTCGATATTCCACTTTGGTGACATACGGTGCACTCCCGGATCGGGCCGACAGTACCGGTTAAGTCCATCGCCTGAAGGTCGTCGTTCGCCTGGGCGCTGGGCAACTCAGCGTGCGTCGCGCCATGGCAGGCGGCGCACTGCAGACCACCGTGCTCGGTGGAAAACCGGTACAACGAAGTCCCTGCAGCCAGCTGATTAGCCGTGGTGGCAAAGGTTGCATCGGTCGTCTGGTTGAGGGCACCGTAGAGTTGAGGGCGGTGGTCAGCGGCAAGCCGCCTGTCATCGTTAGAGCTGTGCCCGTATGGCAGGCCTGGCAATTGCACGGTTCGGGCCAAAGGTCGTTCCAGACCGGAAATGAGCATTAACCAACTCTCGCGCGACTTCCTCCACTCAAATTGCGTACTTGGACTGCTGTCCCTCTCGGCAATCCATCTATTCTGTGCCAACACGAGGCGCTGGTGCGGCAATATGGCGCAATCCACGGCCGCGGTGAGCACGTAGGTTGCCGTTCGAGACTCACGCCGAGATCAAATGTCATGATCGCAGATCGAAGTGACCTGGATAGTTGTAGCGGTACCCGGGTACCGTAGTTTCTCTACTCCAAGACCTGGCTGCTTACAGCCCAACTTACGGCGGATACGCCCGCTTCGAGCGATAGCCTGACCACAAGCTGCTCAAGGGCCGAGTCCTGGCGGCCAAGACCCCGTATCTGGGCGGTGACCTTCAGCTTCGCCGTGCCCTCGATGTCCTCGCTGCGTAGTGCTGTGAGGGTGAGTGTGCTGGAGGACATCGCCTGAAGTAGTAGCGCGCGGATGTGAGCTTCGTCCTCCGGGCGGCAGACGAGTTCCAGGTTGTAAGTCACCTCCTGCTCCTCGCCCGTATGCTGAGTCGGATAGAGGCGGTACGCCAGTGGACGGAGTCCGACGTTGGCCAGCAGTACGGCGACCGCTACGGCACAGGCATGAATCATAAAGCCAAGTCCGCAAATGGCTCCCAGTGCGGCGGAGCACCAGAGTGTGGCAGCCGTATTCAATCCCCGGACGGTGCCGTTGTCTTTAAAAATGACGCCAGCACCCAGAAAGCCGACTCCGGAAACCACGTACGAGACGATTTGGGTCGCGCTGTGCGACGTGTCGCGCGTCAGGAATGCGCACATCACGAAGGCCGCCGCCCCCGCCGCGACCAAAGCGTTGGTCCGGGTCCCGGCCATGCGCTGCCTCCACTGCCGTTCCAATCCGACCAGTGCCCCGAGCAGCAGCGCACTACCCAAACGCGCCAGAAAATCAAGAATTGCTATCGGCTCCATTTCGCCTCCTTTGTATTCTCGCCGCCAGAGGCGATCCAGGTGCGTTTATATTCGTGCCGCTGTTGCTATCAGGCTCTTCCGCCTATTCCCGAAGAGCTCATGCTCCAAACGCTGGGCTTGCTCCAGCAACCGGAGCACCTCTCCGTCTTCTTCCTCCGATAAGTTCTTATCGCTAACGAGGTGCTTCATCGACGATGATTGCGGCCCGTTTCTTAAGTAGATCTAAATCTTCCAGGCTCATGCAACACCTGCTTCAATCACATATCCCAATGTAACCGCAAGGAGGCGACCGACACTGGCCCGCGATCCCGGTTGTATGCGGGATTGGCGATCCATTGCTAGTCGCCCGTCACGGTCCACGGCTTATTCAGTTGGAACGTATAAAACGATTCGACGATTTGCTCCGGACGATAGTTCAGACGGCCGTCGCCGATGATGAAGCCGAGTCCTCGGGCCGCAAGATAGCACCGATGGTCGCCGCAGAGATAGTCGCGAGCCTCGCCGACGCCAATAGTGCCGTTGGCGCGATTCCACTTGCGTCCTCGAATCGACAAGCCTCCACTCAAGGCGCGATCGACTTCGGTGAACGCCCAGGTTTCCGTCTTCCCATCGTTCAAGCCATAGCAGCCGAATATCCCGGCATCCTTCGAAAGCGCCTGCTCGAAGACACTGCGGCATAAGTTTTTCTTAAGGATTAGTGTTGTTTTTGACCACGGTGTTTCTTGGGTCTTATGACCCAGGATCGGGCTTTGTCAGGAAGCCGGTCGGCGATCACAACATGCGAAACGGTTGAACGAGGGCTGCCCTGAGTCCGCGACGCGTACTCTAACATAACATACTACGTCGGCGGCGACACAAAGGTCTATGGCGCGGCTTTGCTGCGGATTCGACCGCAGGACTCTGGAGAAGTCAGACACCCTGCCGGCATCTCACCCGGCTGGCCGCTGGACTACGACGACTTCGAACCTTATTATACGAAGGCCGAGCATCTGTATCACGTCGACGGCTAGCACGGAATCGATCCCACGGAAGGGCGCTGCAGCGCACCCTACCTTTATCCGCATGTAAGCTACTCACCGCGGATTCAGGAACTCTACAACGATTTCGAACGGTTGGGCCACGGTCAGGAGCGGGTGCGGCGAATACGCCCCCTGTGGCATGGGCCGCGCCGACATGTGCCAGACGGGCAAATATCGCGAACGAGGCATCAAGGGCCTGGATGGCTTTCAGACGGAGTTCGTAGTCGACAAGCAGCGGTGCATCATTCGGGTCCCAGCGACGTTGGAATCCGTCGGTGTGCTAATGGAGGCTCTTTCCAATTGTCGAGAAAGCCATCGACGAAGTGCTTCGCGTGCAGATCGTGCGTTGTCCGGAAGCCGCCGTGACTCCGGATTGGCTTTTTGGACGCCGGTGCTTAGTGGCCGGATTAGGGTCGGTGGGACTGTTGGCGGCATGGTCCTTCGCTTGCGAGGTGAGGTTTACGGGTTGGACGTGGTTGACCCGGCAAGCGCGCGTCCCGCGAAGCCGGCGGCTTGCCGATATATTATACGGAGTGGAATATTTCATCGAACCCGCGAGATCCAATGCATGATGAGCCGTTTGCCGCCGCCTTCGTCACCCGAATCATAATGGAAGCGCGGGGACTCGTCCAGGGTTACAGCTTTTTGACTTTCAGCGATATTTCCTCCGAGAACTACTTCCCGTCGGTCCCGTTTCACGGTGGGTTCGGCCTTCTGAACCTGCATGGGATCGCCAAGCCGGCCTACCGCGCATTCCAGTTGTTGCATAATTCCGGCTCCGAATTACTGGAGGTCAACGGAACCCGTGCAACCGTGGACGCATGGATGATCCGCAAGAACAAGGCCGCAACCGTGATCATGACTAACCTGGCCATGCCCCGCCATCCGATCCAAACTGAACTCGTGAATCTGAGATTGTCGGGCGCGCCGGCGCCGCGCACCGCCTGGATCGAGAGGATTGACGAAGATCACGCAAATCCCCGCCGCCTTTGGCAGACCATGGGAGAACCGGAATACTTGAGCGCCTCGCAGGTTGAAGAGCTCGAGACGGCGTCTACTCTGCGGAAGGAAGCGCAACCCTGGATTCAAGAATCAGGAAATATCGATCTGGCCGTCGCCTTGCCGCCGCAGAGCGTCGCCGCTCTCACCATCGAATTCGCCTGACGATGAAGCTGATCATGATATGCCAATCATGAAGCCACGGTTGCCGGTTGCCAATCCGGAGGGTACCGATGCAGAAATGCTGGAAGGTCTCCGGCATGCGACATTCGATTTTTTTCGTAATGAAGTCAACTCTCGAACCGGCCTGATCGTCGATAAGACCCAGCCTGGATCGCCTTCGAGTATTGCTGCAGTGGGAATGGCGCTCAGCGTCTACGTGGTGGCGATCGAGCGAGACCTGCTTTCACGAGCTGAGGCAATCGACAGGACCCTGACGATTTTGAGATTCTTTGAGTCCAGTCACCAGGGTCCGGAAGCAGACGCCACAGGATACAAAGGGTTCTACTATCACTTTCTCGACATGCAGACCGGGCGCCGGGCGTGGCAGTGCGAATTATCGACGATCGACACTGCCATACTCCTGGCAGGTATGCTTACGGCGGAAGGTTATTTCACCGGCAAGAGTGACGAAGAGGGCGAGATACGGGAAGTGGCGGAAAGTCTTTACCGCCGTGTCGATTGGCAATGGGCACTGAACGGCGGGACAACCGTAACCCATGGGTGGAAGCCTGAGTCGGGATTCATTCCCCACCGATGGGATACGGGCTATAGCGAAGCTCTGATCCTTTATGCGCTGGCCTTAGGGTCACCGACGTTTGCTATTGATCCGCAAGGTTACAAAGAGGGCTCGTCAGAAAAACTCGTGGGTTGATTCAGGTTCTGGCAGTTTCCCAAGTGTGTGATAGAGGGCGAGTTCGAGGGCGCGGAACGTCCGGAAGCCGTATGATCTTCTCATAGTGACTTTGGCTTTGTTGTTCAGGCCCTCCACGACGCCGCTGGAAAGCAACTTTTGAGCGTGGAAATAATTGAGAATCAGTTCACGGTGCCGGCGTAGAGTCCGGGCAATCTTCTTCATGGGCTCGATACGGGACCGCATGACGTGCCGGCACCATTCATCCAGGAACTTTCCAGCCCAGGCGGGAGAGTTGTAATCCCAGAGTTGCTGAAAGGCTTCCTTGAGAAGATAGGCCCGGACGCTCTTCAGGTTGTAACGAAGGAGGTCGCGAAGGCGAAATCTTTGGTTACCGGTGAGGTTCTCATGGCGCTTGAGCAAGAGCCAGCGAGATTTCTTCAGAACCGGGTGAAACCCTTCTTGTTTCATGCGGCGCGCCTCTTCAGCGCGGACGTCGTCGAGAGCTTGGTTCATCTTCGCCACGATGTGGAACCGGTCGAGGATATGGAGGGCATCGGAGCACTTCTCGCGGATGACCTTCAGATAGGGCTCCCACATGTCGGAACAGACGAAGACGATCTTCGAGGCCACCTCGTCGCCAATGGTGGCGAAGAATCCCTGAAAGGATTCGATCGTTCGTTCTTTTCCGACCCAAAGCAAGCGCGTGACGTCAAGATCAATCTGGTAAACCAGCGTGAGATACTTATGGCCTTTGGCGTATTGGATCTCGTCAACGCCGATGGCGTCGATGGCTCCAAGTTTGCGATGTTCCAGTCCAAAGGTGACGACGTGTTCCACCGCGTCGAAAACCTTTTCCCATGAAGTGTGGAAGGCTTCAGCTGTTTCCTTCCAGGAAAGCCGGCGCGCCCAGCGGGCGAGAAACAACATGTACGCTCTGGTCAACGTGCGCTTCCCGTCGCCCCACGGAACTTCCTCGACGACGACTGCCTCACAGCGGCGGCAATCGACGCGCCGCATGGAATAAAGCAGAAAAACCAGAAAGCCCCAAAAAGGAATGAACTCGAAACGCCTTTCGGAGAGTTGATCGTAACCGGCGGCCGACTGATGGCAGCGCGAACAAATCGCTCTCGAACCTTTGCGAGGCCGCACGGCAATCTCAATACTCTTACGATCGGCACTGAAGCTGGCCCGCTGGTAAACGAATCCCGGAAAGCGGTGACAGCGGTTTAGAATCGTGATGAGCTGTAGCATGAAATGGAAGACAAGTGAAGGCGAGAACTACCAAGATAAACCGCGCCACCTCTGCGCCACGTCACGACCTGGAACATTACTGCCGTGATCTGAATGGCTGGCCACGATCGTGGATGGGGCTGGAAAAAGATCTGCCACCGGGCGAACAGTTGGTGGCTTGCTTTCGCCCGTTCCTTGAATGCCTGGCAGCCTCAGACCTGTCGCCAAAGACGATTCAGCAGCACATCGACAATATGTGGGCACTCGGCGGGGAGTTCATTCGCGACCTCAACGACGATCCGCCCCTGAGAAAGCGGCCGGTCGAACAGCAGCTTTCCAAAATGATCGAGGACGGCGGCCCGCTCCTCTACCACGGTGGCGAAGCTCATCAGAGATCCTTTGATTCCACCTGCCGGAAATTCCGCCGGTTCCTCACCGCGACGGCTCGCTAACGCTCCCCGTCACCCACAGATTCCCCCGACGAGGCACAAAGAGTGGACCTCAACTTTTGAATGGAAGAAAGTCTACGATATCGAATACCTGTACGCCGGACCGCTATTCATTCATCAGATGTCTCATCTGTGGGTGGACTTTCGCGGCATACACGACGACTTCAACCGGGAGAAAGGGCTCGACTATTTTGAGAACAGCCGGCGGGCAACCTATATTCACAGGCAATATGGAATCGAGAATCCACTGGGGTTTGCCCACTATAGCGAATATGGCTGGGGACTGACGGCGAGCGACGGACCGGGGCCCGCGGTTCTCGATGTGAACGGTGTCCGAAGAGTCTTCTACGACTATGAGGCGAGAGGGGCGCCATTTGGTCCGGATGACGGCACTATTTCACCCTGGGCGGTAGTGGCCTCTCTCCCGTTCGCGCCTGAGATCGTGATCAAAACGGTCCGCCACGCCATCGAGCGTCTCACATTGAAAGGGCGCAGCCCGTATGGGTTCGATGCCAGTTTTAATCCAACCTATCCGCACAATAGCGCCAATCTGCAGGGCTGGGTGTCTCCGTGGATCTTCGGCTTGAATCAAGGCCCGATTCTTCTGATGCTTGAAAATTTTCAGTCGGAGCTTATCTGGACGACTATGCGGCGATGCCCCTACATCGTGGAGGGTCTTAGGCAAGCAGGCTTTCGCGGCGGCTGGCTGGCCGATGAAAACGACAGCGGAGATCGTATTTACGATGCCTCAAACGCCGCCGGATAACGGCGACATGATACCTTCCACGCTCATCCATCCCGGCGCCGGGCGGCTATCGCCGGCCGTTCTGCTTACCGGCATTGGCACAGCCACTTTTTGCCAGCTTCGCCGCGGTGCTCGATGGGCCGCAGATATCGTCCCACGCCTTCGCTCCGAGACAACCAACCCGAGTTCCAAAGCTCACCATGGATCTTCGGTGCGCCCCACTCGGATTCTCGTGCGCCAAGCGCCGGATCAGAACGCGAATCTCCTCGGTGATCCCCGGCCGACCTCCGCAAGTTTTAAAGACATCGTGGATTTTTGGCTACAGACAGACTAACTAACTGGAGCCCGGTTCCGTTTCGCTGCCCACGTCGTGTACCCGGTGGGGCGCTAATGTGTAGAGGCGGCGCAACGCCTCGAACACCCTCCAGCCGAGGAACGAAACAATGACAATCACCATCAGCCAGCGCATGGCGCCGGCAAGCAGGGCGGCGTTGAGGGACGGCCATTGGAATCGATACCGGCGCAAATTTTCCGCGCGGTCGATCATCCAATGCCAGCCAGTGTGGGCCACCAGCGCCGACAGGATAATCGTTCCCATGCGTTCGACCACCACAAATCGGAAAACGGCTTCAAGAAGAGGGATCAGCAGTAGAAGCACCGAGAGTTGCCCGAGTTCGACACCGATGTTGAACGAGAGCAGAGACGTCAGCAGGTGGGACCCTGCGAACTGCAAAGTTTCCCGCAGCGCAAACGAGAAACCGAATCCATGCACCAGACCGAATCCAAAGGCGATCATCCATCGGCGGTGCACCGTCGTGCCGCCAACGATGTTCTCGAGCGCCATGTAGACGATGGACATCGCGATCAGCGTCTCGATGAGGGGCGGAAACCACAATGCATCCGGCGCGAGGTTATAGGCCGACGCAATCAACGTAATCGAGTGCGCCACGGTGAAGGCGGTCACCACCGGAATCAAGGCGCGGAAGCGCCGGAACGGGATCACCAGACAAAGCAGAAACAGCAGGTGGTCGGTCCCGTCCAGGATGTGAAAGAATCCCAATTCGATAAACCGCCCGGCGGCCTGATACCACCTGGGATCGAGGCGGACAAGTCCGGGATCGCCCAGGAATTCGTAAGCGCGAACTGCGCCGCCGGGCGGCAGAAACCGGACCACAGTGATCACCCTAGACGCCAATCGCTCCAGCCGCGGGTGAAGCGAAAAGCTGGATCGATCCGAGTGGATCTTGTAGTCAAACAGCACATCCAACATCACCTGGGTCCAGACAACGTTTGCACCGTTCGCGAGTTTCGGCCCGGTGACGTGAGCCAGGGCTGCATCGTAATCGGTGAAGGATTGGTCGGATGGCAGAGACACTTGAGTCGCCGCAATGCTGGGCTCGGGCAGGGGCGTGTCGCCTTCGTCGATCTCGATGAAGTCGGAGAGCCACAACCTCGCCGCGTCCGGGAGGAGTGGGGCGAGTCTTACCAGATCCAGATAACCCTGTTCACCCTCCGGAAAATCCAGGTCGCGCATGACTTTGAGAGGTACGCGAACCAACAGAATCAGCCTCTCCCCGGCCGGTTTGACAAATAACTGCACGGCCGTGTCCGCGGGGATGTCGTGGGCAACGGCACTTTGCGAGAACGCAATAAAAAGCACGATCAAAAACAAGGCCTTGTTCCCTTTCAATCAGATCGTGTATCATAGCCTACACCCGAAAGGGAAAAGAAAAAAGTATGAAGCCTACTCACTATATCGGTGTGGCCTTGGCGGCGCTCCTCATCGCGCTCGGGATCGGATCTACCGTACTTCATGATAGAGCCGTCGTGGAGGCGTCCGGAGTCCAGGCGCCACGATTTGAAGTTGATCCGATGTGGCCAAAGCCTTTGCCAAATCATTGGGTCGTCGGTAGCGTGATCGGAGTGTCGGTGGATTCGAATGATCATATCTGGATCATTCATCGCCAGGGTTCGCTCGAAGCCAAGGAAATGAACCTGGCCGCGAATCCGCCCGCCTCGGAATGCTGCGCCCCGGCTCCACCTGTTCTGGAATTTGATGAAGCAGGCGATCTGATCGGGCATTGGGGCGGTCCCGGCCAGGGCTACGATTGGCCGGCCTCGAACCACGGAATCACAGTCGACTACAAGGGGAATGTGTGGATTGGAGGAAACGGCCGGGGCACGCAGCCTGCCGCGATGCCAACAGACGAAAGCAAGATGGGCGCGGGCGGCTATACGCATGACAGCATGCTCCTCAAGTTCACGCAGGAGGGCAAGTTCCTCATGCAGATCGGCAAGCCTGGACAGAGTAAAGGCAGCAACGACATCGCCAACCTGAGACTGCCGGCCAAAGCGATTGTCGACCCGAAGACCAATGAGCTCTACGTCGCCGATGGCTACGGAAACCGTCGCGTAATCGTGTTCGACGCCGACACCGGCAAGTATAAGCGCCATTGGGGCGCCTATGGACATAAACCCGACGACACCCAGCTCGGCCCCTACAAACCGAGTGATCCGCCCGCTCAGCAGTTTCGTAATCCGGTTCACTGTGTCGAGCTGGCGAACGACGGCCTTCTATACGTCTGCGATCGCACCAATGACCGCATCCAGGTGTTTAAGAAGAACGGTACCTTTGTGAACGAAGTGTTCATCGCGAAGAACACGCTTGGTGACGGGTCCGTTTTCGATATTTCCTTATCGAAAGACCCGCAGCAGAAATATCTCTATGTGGCCGACGGCTCGAACATGAAGATCCATGTCATCGAGCGCGCTACGCTGGAAATCCTGACGAGCTTCGGCGATGGGGGACGGCAGCCAGGTGAATTCTACGCCGTGCATAGCATTGCCACCGATTCCAAGGGCAACGTCTTTACGACGGAAACCTACCGCGGGCAGCGCGTCCAGAAGTTTCAATACAAGGGCCTCGCGCCAGTTTTGAAAAAAGATCAAGGCGTCGTGTGGCCGAAGCGCACGTAGAACAGGCGTTAGCCAATGCCCGCGGCGGTTATTATGGGACGCCGCTGGATTCGGATCGAGCGGACCTCCAGGACCAAACCCATTTAGAGTGATTTGTCCGCGGAACAATTGTTCAGAAGCTGGCGCCGCTCATTTTCTTCGAAAAGCATTCATCGTTGCTTCGCCTGCAGCTCGAAAACAGCGTTCGTTACCGGCCTGTAGTTGGCGCCCGCACTGCTGAGGCCAATGGCCAGCCCAGGACAGGGCGTTCGGCATTGGGCCGTTGGGCAAGGAATGCTGGGAACGGCCTGGCGCTTCCTCCAGGAACTTCTGCTCGTGAAGACCATGAAAGAGCGAGACGGCTAAACACAAGCACCTATCTTCGAAAAGAAGCTGCAGCATGGTTATATAAGAGATGCGCAAACAACTTGATATTTTCTTGCTTCGAAGGGGTTCGCTGGTCCTGATGTGGTTGGTCATTGCGGAAACTTTGGCCTCCCCTGTAGCGGATCGCTATCCGCACATCGGAGCGGCAATGGCGCTCATCATCGTTCTTGGAGTACTCCTCGGCGCAAGGATTTCCGCGAGCAAGAAAATCGGGATCCGAGTGGTGCTTCCGTTGTCCGGCCTCTGGATTCTCGCACGCCTGGCGGAAGGATTTAGCAATGGAGAGCATATTTACAACGTGGTATCGCACTCTGTCGGGCTAACCCTCTCCTGTGCGATTCTGTGGGCGCTATTCGACCGCTTACACACTTCTCAAGTGACGAGTAGCGTGATTGCCGAGGCCTTCATCACTTATCTCATCATCGCGATCTCATTCTCGCAGCTTTACTGGATCCTCAATGAACTGGTCGTCAATTCTTTCAATCAAAAGGTTACTGCAGCGCAGAGCACGGAATTTCTGTATTTCAGTATGATCACCCTTACCAGCATTGGATACGGCGGAATCGTGCCGGTGAATCCCTTTGTGCGTCTCATCGCGGCTCTCGAGAGTATGACCGGCATCTTTTATGTGGCCATTGTCGTTGCGAGACTTGTTTCCGCGTATCGTCCAATCCAGGCGCGAGCGGACACTCCCATCCAAAAAGGACCGTAAAGATGCCGCGAAGGAGACCGAACAGCCGACCCCGTGTGGTCAAAGTCTCAAGCGACTCGGGAGTAAAACTTGAGTAAACCGCCCAATCGGTCGCGACGGTGAACAGTCCGACATTTCGGCGGTAGGTCCATCGGCAGAAAATTTCTAATTGTCGCCAATCCGTCGAGCGTTGTATCAGACTCCAATCGCCGCATGGTTTATGAGTTTGCCATGGGCAGGTTATGCCCCCATCCGGGCTGTTTTCAGAAGCTATACTTCAGCGCGAGCTGTAGTTGGCGCATGGTCTTGGCGCTCGTCACGATGCCGAACGTGGTCGGCGATCGGGGATCGTTTGGCGGAGTATTCCAGTTGGCATGGTTGAGCGCGTTGAAGGCCTCAAACCGGAAGGCCAGCATTTGCCTCTCTCTGATTTTGATGTTGCGCGAGAGCGACGCGTTGAACGTCTCGCTTCCCGGACTGCTCAGCACGTCCCGTCCCTCATTGCCTGGCAGATAGGACAGGCTTGGACTCGTGAAATTGAACGCGGCCGCGTTGAAGTAATTATTCGCCGAGCGGTTCGAAGGAATCGGGCTGACCCCTGTGACATTGGGGAAATCCGCCAGGTTGCCTATATTTGTGGTATCCCCCAAGGTCGAGCCCTGGATAGGCGTACCATCAGCCAACGTGAGGATACCTCCGAGTTGCCATCCCCCGACGATCGCGCCGACGACACCATGCGTGAGGAAAGTTCCGCCACGACCGACCGGCAGATCATACACGTAGGACGCGACAAAACGATGGGGCATATTGAATTGCGAAGGCCCGCGCATGGTGTTCAGCGTGTAGCTATTGTTCGGCCAAAGGGTGTCGCCGCCGTTGGTGCGGGTCGCACTGCCTTCGTCGATGGCCTTCGACCAGGTGAATGCAACCGTGTAGGCGAGACCTTTGGTCAACCTTTGCGTCAGCTTGCCGTTGAGCGCGTTGTAGGTGGAGTTGACCACACCGGCCACTTCCTGAATGTTGCCGTATGCCGGCCAGGGCCGGCGTGCCGCAGTGCTGCTATGGTCGTTCGGTCCGCTCGGAAGGATCGCCTGATTAACCACCTGGAAACGGTCCAGGTGGTGACCTTCATTCCCCAGGTACCCGACCTCCAGCACCAGGTTGCGCGTCAGTTCGCGCTGTGCGTTCAACAGGTACTGCTCGACGTAAGGTGTCCGGTTGTTCTGGTCGGTGGCCTGGATCTGCGGCGCCGCGACACATACACCGCTCCAACCAGGGCACAGCGGGCTTCCGGTTTCTGTGATCCAGGGAGCCGAGAGATAGGTCGAGCGCTGGTTGGACGGGATCACATATCCGTCTTTGCCGCCCAGGTTGCGCGCCATATCGAAAACGATATTACTGATATCCTGCACATAGAAAATCCCGTAACCTGCGCGGATGCTCCAGTGTTCGGCCGGATTGTAAGCGAGACCGATGCGCGGCCCCCAATTGCGGTCGCTGGGGTTGACCAAGCCGGGGCCCATATACTGGTTTCCGACCTGCGTCATCTGCCCTTGCGCATATTGGAACTTGACGCTGTTGTAAAAGTTTCCGGTCCCTGGCCTTGTATAGATCGGTGCGGGCGCGTTGGGAACCAGGTAGGCTCCGGCTGGGCCCACGCCCAGACTCGTCACCTGAGCGTTGATGATCGCATCGTACTTGTCCGTCCACGGGCGCTGGTTCTCATAGCGTAAGCCGAGATTCAGAGTCAGCCTGCGACTGACTTTCCAATCGTCCTGAACGAAACCCGCATAGTACGTGCTACGCATCATCGCGTTTCCTTCGGAGAGTACGCGATAAGCCTGGCTGGGCAAACCTACCATGAAATCGGCAAAGATGAAACCGCTCGATGCGCAACTGGCCGGATTACACGTGGACTGCCCGTCAAAGTCGAATTCGCCATCGTCCTTCTGGTTACCCCACTGGTTGTAGCGCAGGCGGCGGATCTCGCCGCCGATTTTGATGGAGTGGCCGCCTTTGACCATCGAGACGCTCTCAACGCCCTGGAATGTATCGTTCCGGGTGATCCACGGAGTGATTCCTCCGTAGCTGGTCACTCCCTCCCCCAGACCCACCGCCGGGATGCCATAGGCCAGCGGACTGGAGGCCGACAGGCCTTCGATTCCGAGCGTAGCCTGCACGTTGGTATTGTTGGCGTAGAAACCGGCCAGATTGTTGTTGAACTGGCTCCAGGCAAAGCGCGCCTCGCTCACCGTGGACGGGCTGAGGATGAAGGTATTCGCCAGCACGCCTTGACGAACTATGGTGGTGGTGATGGTGTCGCCACCGACGAAATTCCCGGCTAGATCCTGCACATCGTTGCCCCAACTGAAGCGGCCGAACCAGGTCGACTTGGCGTTTTGAACCCAATCGATTCGCTGGTTGAACTGGTTGGAGTCGGTAGGGGAAAGGGCGTTACGAATGTAGTTGCGAGAGTTCAGAGTGTCGCCGGGGATAGTGGTGCTCGGATAATACTTGAGCAGGGCGATTGCTTGCAGGCTGATCTCTGAAGCCGGGATTATGTTTCCCGGGAACGGACTGGCGGTGCCCACGCCGGCAGCATTGTAGGATCGCGTTTTCGGATCGTAGATGATCTGGCTGATTTGCGAGAAGTTGCCCGCGCGCATCAGGTCGGTGGCTACGGGAACCACGACCTGATTGGTGGTCCGATCGTGAAGCGCCTCGAAATTTGAGGTAAAGAAAAGCTTGTTGCGGGCATCGAACAGTTTGGGGATTGAGACGGGGCCAGACAGCGTGAAGCCATAATTATTGCGCCGGAACGGATTCTTCGCGCCCACCTGCTCCCACTGTTTGGCGTCGAAATCGGCATTGCGAAGAAACTCGAACGCCACCAAATGATACGCGTTTGTCCCGGGCAAAGTATTGACATTGATCTGCGAAGCACCCCGCCCGAACTCCGCGGAGTAAACACCCGTCTGCACTTTGAACTCCTGAATATCATCCACCGAGGGATGGATAATGTAGGAGTTAAAGTTCGGATCGGTGTTTTCGACGCCATCGAGCGTGTAGTGGTTGAACTCCAGTCGCTGCCCGGCCACTGAAATTGCCGTGGCTGAGCGGGTACCGCCTTGCAATCCACTACCTCCACCGCCGACCATCTCTCCCACCGCGTTGGAACTCAACAAAACCAGATTCAAATAGTCGCGCCCGTTGAGGGGAAGATTCACAATTTGAGTTGCCTCGATGACGCTGCCGAGTGCGACTGACTCGGTGTTGAGCTGCGGCGCTCCGCCGGTGACCTCCACCACCTGGGTCATCTCGCCGAGTTCCAGCCGGAAATCGATGCGCGCAACATCGCCGACCTGAACATCGACTGCGCGCTGCGTAGTCATCTTGAATCCGCTCTTCTCGGCGCGCACTGTATAGCTGCCCGGCACCAGAAAAGGAATCGAATAAACACCCGCTTCGTTACTGGTCGCGCTACGGGCTTGCTGGGTGGCCTCATTCGTCACCATCACCTGAGTGCCGGTGACGATCGCACCACTGGTGTCCGTAACGGTGCCAGTGATTTCACCGAACTGCTGCGCCCAAAGCCGGGCGACCGGCAGCGCGACAAGAAGTAACACCTTAAACCGATGCGACATGGCCCACCTTCCCTTCTGAGATGACGTCGTGGATATCCCTGGGTGATGTTACTCGACCGATTCCGCAGACTGGCAAAGCTTCCGATGATGTATTGAGGATCTTCCTGGTTCTGGCGTCTTTGCCGTTCGCATTGCGGCGACATACACATATATCACATTTCTCACGCGGCGATCATGCAGTTTTAGGCGACTTCAATGGAACAATGTGTCGAGCATTACCTAATTCGTTCTCATTGCGCAAGTTCCGGGACGTCTAATCAACGCCCGTGACCGAACGCCACAATCGCATCACGCGAGGCTTTGCTCTAGACCTCACTGGCGGACTTATGTATGCGGGAGTTAACGGTCAGCCTCCGCGGTCTCTATAATCCGGACTGGCATCAATGGGAAACCGCGCCTGGAGTTCTGGCCAATCACGTAGTGAGGCCTTGAGTTCAACGTCATGAATCACCCGGTGTTTGGCGGCCCCGGACACCACTCTGGGGAATGCCAACTTCGGCGTGATCTCCAGCCAGGCGAACCTGAACCGTAAGTTTGAGTTCACGGACAAAATCGTATTCTAAGCAAGTTCTGCGGCGTCTCCGGGATTCTGTTGCGAAAATCCTAACCGCCCAAGGACGTCGGATTCGGCCGGCCTTATGCGCCGATACCGAATAGATTCTCGATGAACCGCACAAACCACACAATGATGTCACCTGGATAATGTCACCATTTTGAAGGAGAAGCGTCCAAACTCCCGGGATGTTGTCAATGCGGCCAAAGTTCTGATTGAGGGGCTGGCGTCCCCGGACGTGAAGCAGCATTCTTTTTTCATTCGAAACCGACTTTACCGGAGGGTGAAGGCCCGGCAGCAGATCGAAACTTTGGCGCGGCATGCCTTCACGCCAGCCTTGATAACCGGATGACAGTTACCGGGGCGCCCGGCAAGTGGAGCGGTCATGATCGGCGCGCCTAATGTCAGCGAGGCCAGCGAGTCGATGCCACACTGTAGCTGCGATAGTCGGTTCGTTACTGCTCATTATTCGTCATTTGACAACCCGCCGACTCGGTTACAGACGGTCACATTTCTGTAACTGACTCAAAATTCAAGACCAGGCAAACGGCATTTCGTTTGCCCTTAAGCAAGGCATCCGAAAAGGCGGGCAGAGGCAAGAGATGAAGACCAATATAGGGAATTTAATACTTCTGGCGTCGCTATCGTGCGCTTCGTCATTGGGCCAGCAAGATTCGCGCACCGACGAGATCGAGGCGGCACGGTCGCAAAAAGAGCAGAACCTCCAGCCTCCTGAGGATCCGACGCTCGAGAATGTGATCGTCGACGCCGAAAAAAACATAATCTATCGGCTCTTCACGTCGACAGACGGACCCGGCATCGGGTTCGGGCAGATGGTCCCCGGCGCTGGATTTTCATTAAACCTGCGTTACCAGAAGACCCTGCTGAACGGTCATCTGCATTTGGCCGGGTATCTGGATGGCTCGACGAAGAGGTATTATCTGGCGCGTTTCAATGCCTCGCTGCTGGATTTGTGGGACGGGCACGCGGTGGTCGATTTCTCAACGACACACTCTTTCTTCACGCAGATGCCTTATTACGGTCCTGGTCCTGAATCACGCAAGACGGGACGCAGCGACTACCGGCTGGAAAGAACCGACGTCGAGATCCGGCCCGCGCTACGCCCCATCCGGCACCTTCGCGTGGGTCTTCTCGGTGGTTTCATAGCAAACAACGTTGGATCCGGAACGGCTTCGCAATACATTTCGACCGAAAAGCAGTTCGACCCTTCCGTCACGCCTGGTATCCTGCAACAGACGAACTATCTCCAAGGCGGCGGGTTTGTCGACTACGACTGGCGTAACGATCCCGCGTATCCTTTGAGCGGCGGACAATACAAAGCCGAGTACGCGAAATTGTCCGACCGCGACGTCGGCCTCTACAGCTTCTATCGCGTGAACCTGGATGCGCGCGAGTACATCCCACTGTTTCATCGCAAGCGCGTGATCGCGCTGCATGGCGCGACGTGGCTCACCGACACGAACCGCACCCAGCAGGTTCCATTCTACATGCAGCCGACACTGGGCGGTCCGGACACGTTGCGCGGATTTGAGCCATTCCGGTTTTACGACGACAACGCAGTTCTCATACAGGGTGAATACAGATGGGAGGCGTCGACCATTCTGGATCTGGCGTTGTTCGCGGACGGCGGTAAGGTCTTCCACGACTGGGATCAATGGAACTTGCACAAAATTGAGGGCGATTTCGGATTCGGACTTCGTTTTAAGACGCAGTCAAGGCTCGCATTGCGTATCGACACAGGCTTCAGCCACGAGGGATTTCAAGTATGTTTTCGCGCAGAAAATCCGTTTTGATTTCGCTTGCGGCGATGGCCGCGGCGGCTTTATGGGCAGGAGAGTCAAGTTCCCGCATAGTAGGCGCGGGAGCCACCCAGAACAAGTTTCTGGATGACGATCCGCTTTGGGCAGAGCCCAAACCGCTCCCTGTCAAGGACGTCAAGTCTGTCGACATTAACCTCCTGTACGATTTTGTCGACGAGTCGTTCGTTGTTCCGCGCGCGGAAAAGAAGCAGGCGCGGAAAGGCGATCTCCGCGCAATGAACGTCAACACGCTCGGCGAGGTTCCCGACAGCGAATGGTACACGAACCGCAAGGCGCGGCGTCCCATGACGATCGAGGAACTGGTGCGCGGTCCAGGCGACGCCAACCCTCCCGATCCGAGAAGCGAGTGGGACGTGGTGTCGGCGAAAACGGACGGCGTGACCCCCGGCATTCGGATCAAAGACTCTCACGGCAACCAGTACTTGCTGAAGTTCGATCCGCCCAATTATCCCGAACTTGCTTCGGCCGCGGATGTCATCGGAAGTAAAGTCTATTACGCGCTGGGATACAACACGCCCGAGAACTACATCGCGAAATTCCGGCGTGAACAATTGACAACTACGGAATCGTCGTCCTGGCGCGACAGCCACGGTAAGAAGCACGTGCTGACAGCCGAGATGGTCGACAAGCTGCTCGCGGAACAGCCGAAGGATAGTGGCGGCCAATATCGCGCGATGGCCAGCCGCTGGGTTCCCGGTAAGCCGATCGGGCCCTTTGTGTTCGAAGGCACGAGGTCCGACGATCCGAACGATATCGTGCCGCACGAACTTCGGCGCGAGCTCCGTGGCATGGCGGTGTTTGCTGCCTGGCTGAACGACACCGACGCGAAGGCGATCAATACGCTCGATGCGCTCATCGGGGAACCAGGAGCGCAGTACATCAAGCACTTCCGCATAGACTGGGGCGCCTCGTTGGGCAGCGACAGCCTCTCTCCCAAGGATGTCCGCAGAGGGCACGACTACTTCATCGATCCGAAAGCGACTTTCGTTCAGGCGATTAGCTTCGGTTTCTATGTTCCGGGCTGGATGCGCGATCATTATCCTTCTGTCACGGGCGTCGGGGCGTTCGACTACCAATCGTTCGACGCGTTGAAATGGAAATCGAACTATCCCGCCGAGCCGTTCCTGCTTATGGACGACGAAGATGCGTTCTGGGCGGCTAAGAAGGTGATGACCTTCTCGGACGCCGAAATCCGGGCGCTAGTCGAGACTGGGCAGTACACGGATCCACGTGCGACCGATTGGGTCACGCGATGTCTTATCGGCAGGCGCGACAAGATCGGGCAGGCGTGGCTTTCGCGTGGCTTGCCGCTCGACGATTTCCGCGTTGAAAACGGGCAAATCCAGTTCGATGATCTGGCGACCAAATACAGCATTGCCCCTCCACGGACCTATGAAGTCCAGTGGTCGGTCTTCGACAATGCGACCGGAAAGCAAAACGCGTTGGCGGGCGCAGCAGGCGACCGGCTGGTTCCCTCCGCGGAGGGGCAACGAGCGGGGTTCCTTGCCGCGAGAATTATTGCGGCCTCGGACCACGCGAGGCCGGATGCGCCGCAGGTTACGGCGTACCTTCGCGCGGCCCCCGGAGGCGAATGGACGGTTGTAGGCATCGACCGCAGGTACAGATAGATGAGGCGCGCTGTCGCAGTACTTCGCGGCTTCTTCGACATCCGAGCGGGCGAGCATCTGCGCCTGTGGTCGATGTTCCTCTACCTGCTGTTCGTCCTGTTTGCCTATTACATCGTGAAGCCGGTCTCCCGGGCGATGTTTTTGACCCGGTTCGACATCGACAAGCTCCCGCTGCTTTACATCCTCATCGCAGTTTTCGGTGGGATTCTGGCTTACTTCTACAGCAAACTGGCTGTCAGAACTTCGCTCAACGCCGCGGTCTCCTGGGCTATGGGGCTTTCGGTCGTGATGCTGGTGATCATGTGGTGGCTGACCCGCATACGGCTGCCCTGGATGGTCTACGTCCTGAACATATGGGTAAGTCTGTTCAGCGTCATCCTGGTGTCGCAAGGCTGGCTGGTGGCGAGCAACCTGTTCAACGCCCGGGAGGCCAAGCGCCTCTACCCGATCCTGGACGTGGGGATGGTTCTGGGCGCCGCGCTCGGCGGCGAGTTCACCAGGCGAGCCGTGGCGCTCATCGGAACTGAAAGCCTGCTGCTGGCAAGCGCCCTGATGGTGTTCCTGGCGTACCTGTTCTTTCTGGCGGCCAGCCGGCACTCAGGTGCGCCGGTCGGGGAGGCGTATGCGGCCCGACAGGAGGAAACGGATTTCTCGTTCGGTCAAATGATGGCCGATTTCACCAGGGTGCGGCACCTTCGCATCATCGTTGGAATGATGATCGTGATGTACCTGGTCGATACATTCGTCGAGTATCAGTTTCAGGCTATGGCACGCACTGTCTACACCGGCGATCAGCTCACCGCGTTCTTCGGGCAGTTCTACGGGCTGTGGCTGAACGGTGTGGAAATCGTATTCCAACTTTTCCTGACTGGCCTGGTCGTCCGATGGTTCGGGGTTGGCGCAACGCTACAGATTTCTCCCGTGACGGTCGGACTGTCCTCCCTCGCAATTGTGGCGGCTCCGGGGGTGGTGTCGGCGAGCGCTGTACGCCTCACGGAAGCCTCGACGCGCTACACCCTTAGCAAAACAGGGATGGAACTGCTCTACATGCCGCTGCCGGTGGCGCTGCGAAACCGCATCAAAGCTTTTATCGACATTAGCGTGGATCGTTTTTCGAGAGGCATCGGCGGAGTGCTTCTGTTGTTGCTGACCGCGAGACCGCTGCACCTGGGCGTGAAAGGCATCAGCGTGGTGGTCATCATACTATCGGTCATCTGGATTGTGTACTCACACATGGCGCGCCGCGAATACGTGGCCTCTATCCGGCGTCGTCTCATGGATCGCCGGCTCGACATGGCCTCCGCACGGGTTGCGGTCACCGATGCAGCCACCATCGCGATTCTAGAGCAAGCCGCTCGAGGTTCCAATCCGCGCCAGGCGACTTATGCTTTAGGGTTGTTGTCGCGCTCGCCGCAATACGATATCAGGCGTTTGCTCGGCATTCTAGCCGGCAGCTCGCTTGCGCAAGTACGCGATGAAGTTTACGAAATCGCTGCGGAGATCCGATATGAGGGCCTGCTGGAAGCGGCGTCCCACGAGATTCGCGCACCGCATAGCGGCGAAGACGCGCCACGTCACGCAATCAGGTATCTGCTGGCGCTATCCGCCTCGCGTGGGCAACTTGCCCGCGTGCTGCTGAACGACACGAATCCGGAGATAATCGGAGCGGCACTGGACGGGATGCGTTCGCAACGCGATCTTGTAAAGGAATTGATTTCGGGGGAATGGATTGATCGGATGACCGGGTCCAGCGATGCGCGGATGCGCGCGCTGGCCGCAACCGCGATCGGCGTGCAAGGCGATCCAGGAGTGGAAGCTCTCCGCCGCCTGATTGACGACACCAATCCTGAGGTCGCCTCGGCCGCATTGCGCGCGGCAGGCGGTCTGCACGATCGGGCGTGCATCTATCCCATGATCGAAGCGTTGGGAAATTCCCGCTTGCGCGGAGAGTCCATCGCGGCACTCACGGTTTTCGGGTCGGCCATTGCAGGCACGCTTTCCGATGTGCTGAATGATGAAACTTTCCCCACCCGGATCCGGCGCGAGATCCCGAGAGTCCTGAAGAACGTTCGCGATCAGCGCTCGGTAGCCGCGTTGCTTCCGGCGATCGGCCATCCGGATCTGACCGTTCGAGATGCAGTATTGAAAGCTCTGAACCGTTTGCGCGAAACATCGCCTGAATTGAAATTCGATGACGCTTCTGTCACGAAGCAACTTCTGGACGAAGCGCGCCGGTACTACGAATTGAGCGCCGCTCTTGCGCCTTTCAGAGAGCACCTTTCCGGGCATCTCGCAGCCCCCAGGCTACTGGCGCAAACGATGGATCATCGTTTGAAGAGCACGTTGTCCCGGGTGTTCCGTCTGCTGGGACTTCGTTATCCTCCGAGGGATATGTACTCTGCATATCTCGCGGTTTCGAAGCCCAACGCGTATGACTCGACCGCCGCGCTCGAGTTTCTGGACAACGTTCTCGATCGCAACCTTAAGCAGGTTCTTCTTCCCCTGCTCGATGCGCCGCAGTACCTGCTCGACAGGGGGCGGGAACTCTTCGGGGTAGAGGTCATGACAGCGGAGGAGGCCATTCGGAAGCTGATCCGCTCAGGCGATCCCTGGCTGGTGGCCTGTGCCATGTCCGCGGCGGCGCAGTTGTCGATTCGCAGCCTGCGGCCGGAGATTGCCCTGGTGGGAGAAGACGCCGTGCCGGAAGTACTCCGCGTGGCGCAGTCGGCACAACTCGCACTGGCATAGAGAGAGGCATATGGTAGAGCTAAATCTGGTGGAGAAAGTAATCGCGCTCGAGGGTGTGGAGCTATTGGGTAACCTTGCGCCAGAGCAATTGGCGAGGGTCGCTATGATCGCGAGCGAAGTGCGGTTTCCACCCGGCCGCACAGTCCTGGAAGGCGCCCGGCCCGACGCACTGTATGTCGTCGTCGAGGGCTCGGTTGAATTGAGCCAGGCTGGAGAGCCGCTGGATGCAGCCGGGCAAAACGCCGTCCTGGGAGCATGGGCGTTGTTCGACGAGAGCGACTCCTCGCCTCTGGCCGCCAAGACGCTCGAAGATACCCGCTTGTTGCGCATCGCCCGCGATGATTTCTATGATCTCCTGGCCGACAACAGCGAGATGACGTCGGCTATTCTCTCAACTTTGGTTCGGCGATTCCGCAAGCTGGTGGAACAATGAGCACTCCTGCTGCCGACCTGCACCAGATGGCAACGCTCGGCCGCTTGGGCGTCAGCCTGGCTCATGAGATCAATTCGCCGATCGGAAGCGTGCTTTCAAATAACGAGGTGCTGCTGAGGTCACTGGAGCGGCTCAAGAGCCTCCTCGTGCATCCCGAGCCGCGCTCACTCGAACAGGCGGCGCGCATTGTAGAGACATGCCGCAGTCTTGCGGAGGTCGACAAGATCGCCTGCGAGCGAATTCGGGGGCTAATTCGCGGGATGAAGAGCTTCGCCCGGCTTGATGACGGCGAGCCTGTGCCGGTGGATCTCAACAAAGAGATTCGGGACACGGCGAGGTTGGCGACATGCGAATTCGGCTGCCGGATCCAGGCCCAACTGGACCTGGAAGATTTGCCCGAGATCTCCGGATACCCGCAAATGCTCAACCAGGTCTTCCTGAATCTCCTGGTCAATGCTGCGCAGGCGATTGAAGCGGAAGGAACGATTACCGTTCGTACGCGCCGCGTTGGCGAGAGCGCGCTTGTTTCCGTCGCGGACACGGGGAAGGGAATGACTCCGGAGCAAAAGGCACGGGTCTTTCAGAGCGGTTTCACCACTAAGCCGCATGGTGAAGGAACGGGCCTCGGTCTTTCGATTTCCCGGGAGATCGTGGAGGAGAGGCACGGCGGATCGATCGATTTCGAAAGCGAGCCGGGTGTGGGCACGACGTTCCGCATCCGACTCCCCCTAACAAGGAGTGTCCTGGCATGAGTGTGAACGGGAAGAAGCCTTCGGTCGTCATCGTCGACGACGAACAGATGGTGGTTACGAGCATTGCCGCTTTGCTCGAACTGGACGGGGAATTCGAGGTCCACGGTTTTACCGATCCGGCGGAGACTGAGAGGTTTGTCGAATCTCACCAGGCGGACGTTACGGTCTCGGACTATCGAATGCCGGCGATGAACGGCCTCCAGTTGCTGCGGCGCATCAAGGAAATTCAGCCTGAGTCGAGCCGGGTACTGCTCACCAGCCACGCCGATGCGAACAGTGCCATCCAGGCCATCAACGAGGTTGCGCTATTTCAATATCTGGAGAAACCCTGGGATAACGAGCAACTCCTGCTGGCAGTCCGTAGCGGCGTTGAACGTTCGCGCCTGATTCGGGATCTGCGGGAAAAAGCGGATGCGCTCGATTCGGCCCACCATGGATTGAAGGACGCGCAGAGAAGGCTGGTGCACGCTTTTTTGTAGAAGTGGCTGCTCGAAGCGGCGAGCATCGTTCGATCGCAGTCTTGGGTGCCGCGCCTCATGCCCGTCCCAACAGTTCTTTCGCTACCGCGACCACCCGTCAAGGTCCAAAGCCGAGTTTCCTTTGGAACTCCTCCCGGCATGAACTCCACGGGTTTTCTACGCACACACCGACGCGCCCGAGGCTACTGCCGCAGACGGCGCCAAAATCGACCGCCTTGTGGCCCGCCGCGTGAGATGTGAGACCAACTCTCCCGTCAACTTAAAGCCACCCCGATCCGTGGCACTTCCTTATATTCAAAGTTCAGCGGGATGCCACCTCGAGGACTCTCTCGTTGGTTGGAGTTCCAATTGCCCTCAAACGATTGGAGGATTTCGTCAACTCACGAACTCGTTCAAAAGCGTGGCCAGATAGGCTTTCCTCCGTGCAACGCCAGCGCCAATTCCCGTCGGCACGCCCGGGAACGTTCATCCGAGCCTCATTGCCGAGGTTCAGTACGTCCTGCAAGGGAGCCACGGCTAGCGCTGCCGCCGACGACCATGCCAAGTCCATCAACGCCGCTGCAGGCTCACTGCGGCTGTCCGCTGACCCTTGCAGATCGTCGCGGAAAATTCGTTTCTGGTCATCCGACAGGTCTTCGAACCAGCCGCGAGTCGGGGGATTGTCGTGGGTCCCGGTGTAGACCACCGTGTTGGTTGCGTAGTTGTGCGGCAGGTGCGGATTATCGGGGTGGCCGTCGAAAGCGAACTGCAGGACCCGCATCCCCGGAAGGTGAAACTGATCGCGGAGCGCATACACGTCCGGAGTGATTTGACCCAGATCTTCTGCAATGAAAGGCAGCGAGCCCAACTCCGTTCGAACGGCGCTGAAAAACTCAGCACCCGGGCCGGGTCTCCAATTTCCCGACTCCGCAGTCAGTGCGCCGGCGGCCACGTGCCAGGCCGCCGTGAAGGCGCGGAAATGATCCAAACGAATCACGTCGACATGGTTTAGCAGGGAGCGCAGACGGCTTATCCACCAACGATAGCCGGCCTCACGAAGAGCATCCCAGTTATAAACGGGATTACCCCAAAGCTGTCCCTTCGCACTGAAATAGTCGGGTGGCACGCCGGCAACGAAGCGCGGCCTGCGCCGTTCGTCCAGGAGAAACAGTTCCGGGTTGGCCCACACATCGCTCGAGTCGGGGGAAACAAAGAAAGGCAAGTCGCCTATCAACTTCACGCCCTTGTCATGTGCGTATGCCTTAAGACGCTCGGCCTGGCGGAACACTACGAACTGCACAAAACACGCCAGTCCGACCTGGTCGGTTGTTTCCTTCCGGGCCTTGTCAAGCGCCGTCGCTTCGCGCCGAACCAACTCTGCCGGCCATTCAAGGTAGTACGCGCCGCCAAACCGGGCTTTCAGCGCCCAGAAAAGCGCGTAATCGTCCAGCCAGTGAGCCTGGTCAGTGCGGAACTGCTCATAAGCGGGATGCAGGTCTGGGCGCGCGCCCGATTTGAAACGGACCCAGGCCTTCTCAAGAATCTGGTGCTTGAAAGGGATGACGGCGTTGTAGTCGACTTCGTGTTGCGGGAACGCATCTGGTTGACACTCGCTCGCCTCCACGAGACCCTCTTCGATCAGCCAGTCAGGACTGACAAGGAGTCCGTTACCGGCAAAAGAGGACAGGGATTGATAGGGCGAATTGCCGTAACCAGTGGGCCCCAGCGGTAGCGCTTGCCACCAGTTTTGGCCAGCTTCCTGAAGGCGGTCGATCCAGGCGAGTGCACCAGGTCCGACGTCGCCAATCCCATAAGGCGACGGGAGCGACGTGACGTGCATCAGCAAGCCGGAAGCCCGGTATGCCGGAGGAAACGGCGGGATGCCGATGCCGTCTGTCACAGTTTTCCTTTCGAGGAATTCAGGGCGCTATTTACAATTCCCTCGGCCTCGCTCAGGATGGCATTGAGATGCGCCTGGTCCTTGAAGCTTTCCGCGTAAATTTTGTAGATGTTTTCGGTACCCGAGGGCCGCGCTGCAAACCATCCGTTCGCAGTCACCACTTTCAAACCACCGATCGGGGAGCTATCGCCCGGAGCGCGCGTCAGTTTGTCAAGGATCGGCTCGCCCGCCAAAACCGACGCCTTCACCGCATCAGGAGCCAACCCCTGCAGCCTGGCTTTCTGTTCTCGAGTGGCGGGCGCATCCACTCGCATGTAAAGCGGCGTGCCGAACCGTGCTGTCAGTTCCTGGTAGTGCTCGCCCGGATCTTTGCCGGTCCGAGCGGTTATCTCCGCCGCCAGGAGGCCCATGATCATACCGTCTTTATCGGTCGTCCACACCGTGCCGTCTTGTCGAAGGAAACTTGCCCCGGCACTTTCTTCCCCGCCAAAGCAGCACGAACCGTCGACGAAACCCGGAACGAACCACTTGAAGCCCACTGGGACTTCATACAGCCGCCGGCCCAGACTCCTTACTACCCTGTCGATCATGCTGCTGCTCACCACCGTCTTGCCAACCACGGCCCTATCGGACCACAGAGAGCGATGAGTGAGCAAATAGCGGATCGCCACGGCAAGGTAGTGATTAGGGTTCATCAAGCCTACCGAAGGAGTGACGATCCCATGCCGGTCAGCGTCCGGGTCGTTACCGAATGCGACGCGGTAGTTGTCTTTCAATCCGACAAGCCGCGCCATCGCATAGGGGCTGGAACAATCCATGCGGATCACGCCATCATGATCGACCGTCATGAACGAGAACGTCGGGTCGATCGTCTTATTTACGACATTGATATCCAGTTGATACTCGGCGTTGATCACGTCCCAATAAGGTTCGGAAGCGCCACCGAGTGGATCAACCGCGAGCTTGAGACGTGCCGCCCGAATGGCGTCCATATCAACTACGTTCCGCAGATCGCGGATGTATGGCACGAGGAAGTCCTCCTGGTGAGTCGTCGGGGCGGTAATGGCCGACGCGAACGGCACGCGTCTGACGCCTGAGTTTTTTCCGCGCAGCAGTTCGTTGGCCCGGTTCTCGACCCATTGCGTCACATCGGTTTCGGCCGGACCGCCGTTCGGCGGGTCGTATTTGAATCCTCCATCTCGCGGCGGATTGTGCGATGGCGTAATCACGATTCCATCCGCGAGGTGCGCCTCGCGCCCCCGGTTATAGGTGAGGATGGCTCGTGAGACAACGGGCGTCGGAGTCACACCGTTGTTTGGTTGAATGATGGTATCCACGTCGTTCGCAGCCAGAACCTCAAGAGCTGTCCGTTGTGCAGGATCGGAGACTGCGTGCGTATCCTTTCCCATGTAGAGCGGACCATCCGGGCCGTTTGCGCGCCGGTAATCGCAGATCGCCTGCGTGATGGCGAGAATGTGGGCTTCGGTAAACGTGCCGTCAAGCGCGGACCCGCGATGCCCGCTCGTGCCAAAGCTCACGAGTTGGTTCGGGTCATTGATATCCGGTTGTCGTTCGAAGTAGTCACGTTCGAGCCGGGCCGGATCGATCAACATTTCTTTGGGAGCCGGCCGGCCGGCTAGCGGCGAGATCTTCGGAATCGAGGGCGTATTTACAGCACTGGACATGGCTTCACCGTAGGCTCGATGTTACGTTGAACTGCCACTCTCCAGGCTGGCAGCACATCGGCGCGAACCGTATATTCTACAGGCGAGACAAGAGCAAATACAGCGCCATTTTGCAAATCACCTGGAATGTTGGCGCTTGTGTGCAAAATGCCCGGTTCTTCAACGCTCGCTCAAGTTCGGCTTAAACGGCATCGGGTCTGATCGCCGACACCGTTCCTGTCTTTTGCCGAACTCTCGACATCATTATTCGACATTATTCGACGCTTTGAATTCGGCTGGTATTGCCAACTGAATGTCACCGCACGACCTGGCTCATTAGACGGTCACGCGGTTTGCATTGGACCTTTGAGTGCTATTGAGAGGAGAGATCAACAATGGAGCGCGACTGAATGGCCGAGACACTTTCCGTTGTGTATCTGCCGCGACATGACGACATGACGTGGACGGTTATGGGCCAATATACCGGCGTTGCTGCGATGGGTAGTGTTGCCGGAAAGTATTTCCCGTTGAACAGGGGGAGCCTGAGTCCGGTGAGTAATGAAGACCTGTCGCGGCCCGTGATACGGCTGTGGAGCGATGACGATCATGTCGCCGCGTAGCCGGCGAAACTCGATTTCATATAAAGAGGACGTTCAGAGTGACAACAAAAACCGAGATGCCCACGCAGTCCGCAAAACCTCCCGCTATGACAACAAATGGCGCCAACGCGTCGCACGTTCTGGAACAGTACGGCTGCGGCGGGACTCCGTTTGTCGGAACAGAAGATGCGTTCTACGAACGACATTTGCTGTTTGACAGAGCGATTGACCCGAAGGCGGCCATCGCCCGTGAGCGTTTTGAAGCGTTCTCCCGTTCCGTGCGCGATGTGCTGGCCCACCGATGGGTGCAGACCAAGAGTACATATGAGCGAGAGAATGCCAAGCGCATTTACTACCTTTCGATGGAGTTCCTCATTGGGCGATCGCTGGCGAACAACGTTAGCAACCTTTTGCTCGATCCTCTCGTGCGGCAGGCGGTCCAGGAGAAGAGCATCGACTGGCTTGAACTGGTCGAGCAGGAACGGGACGCAGGCTTGGGGAACGGAGGCCTGGGCCGTCTCGCAGCGTGCTTCCTGGACTCAATGGCGACCATGCAGCTTCCGGCGACGGGCTACGGTCTGCGCTATGAGTACGGCATCTTCAAGCAATCCATCGTGAATGGCTGGCAACAGGAGAACCCTGACAATTGGCTCCGCGACGCCGACCCATGGGAGGTCGCCCGGCCGCACGAGAAAGTGGAGGTCAAACTCAACTGCACTTTCCAGATTCGGGGCGGTGACTTTCACTTGATCCCGAACCGCCCGTCCAGCTTGTTCGGCATTCCGTATGATCGCCCGATCGTAGGTTACGGGGGAAAGACCATTAATACTCTGCGGCTCTGGGCCGCGGCTGCCGCCGACTATTTCGACTTCCGGGAATTCGGCACCGGCGACTTTGTCGGCGCGTTGGGCGAGACTCTGCAAGCGGAATCGATCACGCGGGTGCTGTACCCTGACGACTCCACGACTGCAGGACAAAGACTACGCTTCTTTCAGGAGTACTTCCTGGTGGCGTGTTCACTCGCCGACTTGGTAAGGCGTTTCCAGAGACACAACGACGATTGGAACAAGTTTCCCGAGAAAGTCGCAATTCAACTCAATGACACTCATCCTTCTATGTCGGTCGCCGAACTAATGCGAATCCTGCTGGACGACGCGCACTTGGGATGGGATCAGGCCTGGGATTTGACGAAGAGGACGCTTGCATACACCAATCACACGCTTTTGCCCGAAGCTCTGGAGAAATGGCCGGTGGCGTGGTTTGAGGTGCTTCTGCCGCGGCATCTCGAGATTGTCTACGAGATCAACCGGAGACTCCTCGATGAAGTTCGTCTGCGCTTCCCGGGCGACGAAGGGCGCGTGGAACGTGTGAGCCTGGTCGAAGAGGGAAGCCTGCGGAAGATTCGTATGGCGAACCTGGCGATCGTCGGCTCCCACAGTACGAACGGTGTTGCCGCTGTCCATTCAAAGTTATTGCGTACAATGACGGTCAAGGATCTGGCTGAACTCTTTCCTGAGCGCTTCAGCAACAAGACGAATGGCGTGACGCCGCGCCGGTGGCTGTTGGGAGCCAATCCTGGACTATCAGGCGCCATCACAGGGGTTATAGGCGACGGGTGGATCGCCGATCTAAGCCGTCTCAACGAGCTTAAACCGTTGGCTAATGACGGTAGCTTTCGTGAGATCTTTCTCGCATCCAAGCGTGAAGCCAAAGCGCAGTTCGCTAATTGGTTAAAGGCTAGTTCGGGGCAGATCGTAAACCCTGAAACCATCTTCGATTGCCAGATCAAGCGCATTCATGAATATAAGAGACAACTGTTGAACGCATTGCGGATCGTCATCATCTATAACCGGCTGAGAGAAAATCCCGGCATGGAGATGGCGCCGCGCACATTCTTCTTCGCCGGCAAAGCGGCGCCGGCCTACCATCTGGCTAAGTTGATTATCAAGTTTATTAATAACCTTGCGGACGTAATTGACTCTGACCCTGCAGTACGCGGTCGGCTCCAGGTGGTCTTCCTCCCCGAGTACAACGTGTCGCTGGCGGAACGATTGATTCCAGCCAGCGACGTCTCGAACCAGATCTCGACCGCCGGCTACGAGGCCAGCGGAACGAGCAACATGAAGTTCATGATGAACGGAGCGCTGACGATAGGAACACGCGATGGCGCAACCATCGAAATGGCGGAAGAGGCAGGGGAAGAGAATTTCTTCCTGTTTGGACTCACAGTGGATCAAGTGGAGAACAGCCGTTCCTGGTATAACCCCTACTGGCACTATGAACATGAGCCGGAGACCAGAGCGGCGCTGGATCTCATTTTTTCCGACCAGTTCAGCCGGAGCGAACCCGGAGTGTTTGCTCCCTTGCGAGACGTGCTCCTGACCCACGGCGATCACTACATGCACCTGGCGGACCTGACATCCTACTGCGAAGCCGATAAGCGTCTCAACTCACTGTATGCGGATCCCAATGCCTGGGCGCACAAAGCCATCCTGAATGTAGCAAGCTCGGGAAAGTTTTCGAGCGATCGCAGCATTGCCGAATACGCTGCCGGGATTTGGAAGGTGAAGCCTTACCCGGTAGCTTTTTGGTGATAGCAGCTCAGGCCCGCTTCAGGGTATGAACACGCTACGGGCCGCGATCGCCCACAAGAACAACGTGATGGTGACTGAAGAGTTTTTTATTTCATCGAGGAGAAAGATATGCAATTAGGGATGATCGGACTTGGAAGAATGGGCGCCAATATGGTGCGACGGCTACTCAATAATGGCCACAACTGCGTGGTCTTCGACCAGTCGCCGAAAGCCGTGAACGAGTTGGTGAAGGAGAAAGCGACGGGCGCTAATTCACTCATTGACCTGGTCAAGAAGCTGGAAAAGCCGCGCGCTATCTGGCTGATGGTTCCTGCCGCAGTGGTTGACAACACTATCGCGGACCTTCTACCTCACCTGGATGCCGGGGATACTCTTATCGATGGCGGCAACTCTTATTACATCGACGATATCCGGCGCGCGAAAGAGCTTTCGCCGCGGAGTATCCACTATGTGGATGTGGGCACCAGCGGAGGAGTCTGGGGTCTGGAGCGAGGTTACTGCATGATGATTGGCGGCGAGTCCGAGGTGACCGATCGCCTTGACCCGATCTTTGCGACTCTCGCCCCTGGAATGGGCGACCTTGCGCGCACGCCCGGTCGAGAAAAGGCCGATGGGACCGCCGAACAGGGTTATCTGCACTGCGGTTCAAACGGCGCCGGACATTTCGTCAAGATGGTACACAACGGAATTGAATATGGAATCATGGCGGCATATGCGGAAGGGTTGGGCATCTTGCGCTCCGCGAACGTCGGCAAACAGCGAAGCGATGCCATCGACGCTGAGACCACACCATTGCGGAACCCAGAGCACTATCAGTACGACTTGGATCTGAGCGACATTGCGGAGGTGTGGCGGCGCGGCAGCGTAATAGCCTCCTGGCTGCTGGATCTGACAGCTAGCGCTTTGCAACAGGACCCCAAGCTTTCGAAGTTCGGGGGCCGCGTCTCCGACTCCGGCGAGGGGCGGTGGACGATTAAGGCGGCGATCGACGAAGCGGTACCGGCACCGGTACTTACCACTGCTCTGTACGAAAGGTTTGATTCGCGCGGCGACGCTGACTATGCCAATAAGCTCTTGTCGGCGATGCGATATGAATTCGGCGGGCATCTCGAAAAAACTGATGCCAAGACCGACGCGACATCCAAGGTGGCTTGAGGAGAGACTTATGACAAATACCCATTCGGACGCATTGGTATTCTTCGGCGCAAGCGGTGATCTGGCCTACAAAAAGATCTTTCCTGCGTTGCAGGCGATGATTAAGCGTGGCCACCTCAATGTACCGGTTATCGGCGTTGCCAGAGAAGGCTGGTCTATCGAGCAGTTCCGGGCGCATGCTCACGACAGTTTGGAAAAACACGGTGGCGTGGATCCAGCAGCTTTTGAGAAGCTTTCTTCGCTGCTCCGCTATGTCGGTGGAGACTACAACAATCCCGCGACCTTTTACGCGCTCGGCAACGAACTCAAAGGGGCGAAGAGTCCCGCGCACTACCTCGCGATTCCCCCCACGATGTTCGAAGAGGTGCTCGAACAGTTAGTGCATTGCGGCTGCATGACGAATGCACGGGTCATTGTGGAGAAACCATTCGGTCGCGACCTGGAGTCCGCACAACATCTCAACAAGGTGCTGCTTCGAAATTTCGATGAGTCTGCGATTTTCCGGATCGACCATTACCTGGGTAAGCGTCCGGTGAACAACATGGCTGTCTTCCGTTTCGCCAATTCGTTTATGGAAGCGTTCTGGAACCGCAACTATGTTGAGAGCATGCAGATAACGATGGCAGAAGATTTCGGTGTCCAGGGTCGCGGCGCGTTTTACGATGAAACCGGGACCATTCGCGATGTTATCCAAAACCATTTGTTCCAGATTCTGTGCAATTTGGCCATGGAACCGCCGGTGAGGATCGATAGCGAATCCATTCGCGACGAGAAAGTCAAAGTGCTGAAAGCCATTCCAGCGCTCGAAGAGAGAAACGTTGTTCGGGGGCAGTTTCGCGGCTATCTCGAAGAGAAGGGAGTGGCGCCGGACTCCAAAGTGGAAACCTTCGCCGCTCTCAAGCTGGAGATCAATTCATGGCGCTGGCAGGGAGTTCCAATCTACATTCGAGCCGGAAAGAATCTGCCCGTTACGTGTACGGAAATTGTTTGCCGCCTGCGAAAGCCTCCAACCATAATACCGGCGGACGTTCTGACGTCTAACTACTTGCGTTTTCGGATCAACCCGGATGTGGCGATTGCTATGGGCATGACGGTCCTGGCCCCTGGGGAGCGAATAGCTGGCGAACCGGAGGAGATGGTGGCAAGCGAGCAACCCAACGCCGAGGAAATGGATGCCTACGAACGAGTGTTAGGCGATGCCATGGCTGGAGACGCTACTCTGTTTGCGCGGGAGGACTACGTGGAGGAAGCATGGCGAATTGTCGATCCATTGCTGAAACGAGCGACGCCGGTCCATCCCTACGATCCAAAGAGCTGGGGTCCGAATGAGGTAGCGATAGTAACGCCGGTTGGCGGTTGGCAGAATCCGGTCGTTCACCACGACACGTCATTTGTTGGTGGCAAGGCGGCGTGATGCAACTGAAGGTGTCTGCGGATGAAAAATCGGCCGCACGTGCGGCTGCGAAAGTGATTGCTGCCGAGGCTCGCTCCGCAGTCAGCGCGCGGGGCCGGTTTGCGATCGCCGTCAGTGGCGGCCGCACGCCCTGGATCATGATGCGTGCGCTGGGCGACGAAGAGATGCCGTGGGATAGCGTGCATGTTGTGCAGGTTGACGAACGCGTGGCACCGCCGGGAGACCCGGATAGGAACCTTACGCATCTCCGGGAAACCTTGCTCGACCACACGCCGATCCGAACTGAACAGGTCCACGCTATGCCGGTGGAATCGCCGGACCTTGAAATGGCGGCGAAACAATACGCTGGAGTCCTCAGCGAAATAGCTGGTTCGCCGCCGACGCTCGACCTCATCCACTTGGGCCTCGGTCCAGATGGACACACTGCCTCTTTAGTGCCGGGAGATCCAGTGCTCGGTGTCGACGACGCAGATGTGGCCCTGACGGGAGTGTACCAGGGGAGACGTCGGATGACATTAACCTATCCGGTCATCAATCGCGCCCGACGGATTTTGTGGCTGGTGACGGGTGGGGAGAAAGCTGGGATGCTGGCTCGCTTGTACAAGGGCGATCTATCCATTCCAGCTGGTCGAATTTGCGGTGACCGAGCTGTGATTATCGCTGATCGTGCCGCGGCCGGTGCGAATGCAACGCTGACTGCTGGCTGACGCCAGGGAGTAAGACACCGCTTGCAGACCTCAACCGATATAGCGCTTAACGATTTGAATCACCCGACGCCCGAGGAGCCGCAAACGTGGGCGCGGGCGGAGGGCAGTCCATTGCCCCTGGGTGTCACGTGGATTGAAGAGGAGCAGGCTTTCAACTTTGCCGTTCACGCTGAACATGCTGAGAGTGTCACTCTACTGCTCTACTCCTCGGCCGACGTGGTCAATCCTCTTTTGACCTTTCGCTTCGATTTTCTGCACAATAAGTCCGGCCGGATATGGCATTGCCGCTTGCCAGTATCAGACATTGGCGATGCCAGTTATTACGCCTACTCGGTATCGGGACCTGTCATTTCGCAACTTCATAGCTTTGACCCGCAGAAGATACTCATCGACCCGTACGCAAGATGTATTTTTTTCCCGCCCGGTTTCGATCGCGAACTGGCCACGCGGGAAGGGACAAACGCAGGCTGTGCGCCTTTGGGAGTGCTGACGAGTCACTATCCGGCGTATGACTGGACAGGCGACCGGCCTGCATATCACGAGTCTGACGCGATCATCTACGAGCTCCACGTGAAGGGTTTCACCAGGAACCCCAACTCCGGCGTAGATCCATCTCGCGCCGGCACGTATGGAGGCCTGGTGGACAAAATTCCGTACCTGAAAGAACTCGGAATCACGATTGTCGAGCTGATGCCAATTTTCCAGCGCGACCCACAAGAGCGCGATTACTGGGGCTATATGCCTTTGAACTTCTTCGCGCCTCACGCGCAATACGCGAGCACTCGCGACGATGATGAACAGCATCTCGAATTCAGAGATATGGTGAAGGCGTTTCATAAAGCCGGCATCGCTGTAGTGCTCGACGTCGTTTACAACCACACCTGCGAAGGGGATCACCGGGGGCCGATATATAGCTACAAGGGCTTGGACGCCTCTACTTATTACATACTATCCAATGACCCTGCAAATCCTTACGCCAATTACTCCGGCACCGGCAATACCTTGAACTTCAGCCAGGGGCACGTACGCAAGATGGTTATGGATAGCTTGCGCTATTGGAAACAGGAGATCCATATCGACGGATTCCGCTTTGATCTGGCGTCTATATTCAGCCGCAATGAGGATGGATCTCTGAACTGGGGAGATGCGCCCATCTTCAGTCAGATTGCCGCTGATCCGGAGCTGGGCCGGTTGCGCCTGATCGCAGAACCTTGGGATACCGCCGCATATCAGCTCGGGCGCGGATTTCCGGGAGTCGCCTGGCTTCAATGGAACGGGCGATTTCGCGACGATGTGCGCCGTTTCATCAAGGGAGACTCGGGGATGATTCCAGATTTGATGCGGCGAATCTATGGCAGCGATGACTTTTTCCCGGACACGCGCAGCGACGCATATCACGCTTACCAAAGCGTGAACTATATCACTTCTCACGACGGCTTCACCCTTTATGATCTTGTCTCCTACAACTACAAGAAGAACTGGATCAATGGCCACCACAACCAGGATGGCATGGACGATAACTATAGTTGGAATTGTGGACACGAAGGCATAAAAGATGTCCCGTCCCCCGTGATGGCTCTACGAAGGAAGCAGGTCAAGAACTTTTGCTGTCTGCTGTTCCTATCGAACGGAACCCCGATGTTTCGTGCCGGAGACGAATTCCTGAACACCCAATTCGGCAATAACAATCCTTACAACCAGGACAACGAAGTCGGCTGGCTGGACTGGAAACAACATCAGTCCAACACGGACATTTTTCGGTTCTTCAAGAGTATGATTGCGTTCCGGAAAAGTCATCCTTCTCTTAGCAGGAGCAGGTTCTGGCGCGAGGACATCTGCTGGTATGGTATCGGTCCCAGAGTCGATCTGTCCAACGATTCTCGTAGCGTGGCATTCTGCCTTCACGGCACTTCTCAGGGTGATGACGATATTTACGTAATGATCAACGCGTACTGGAACGAGTTGGAGTTCGAAATTCAGGAAGGAACAGCACAGGAGTGGAACCGGATTGTGGACACCGCGTTACCGAGTCCCGATGACTTTTCGGACCACGGTGTGCCTATGAATGAGACGAGATACGTAGTGGCCTCGAGGTCGATCGTGGTTTTATTGCGAGCCAAGAAGAGGACTGCGGGCTCGTGAGAAAGCGGCACAGAGTCGTCATTGCAAGGGCCATACCGATCACGAGTAGCGAGGTGACTAGATACCGACTCCATGAGAAGCTGTGAAATGACCGACTGCGGCCACAGATAAACAACGTTCATCCGTGCCATTACTGTGTGCCAGTTCCTCATGGTAAGAGACGTCAGCGAGAACGGAAGGCCCTTCTGCAGGTTACCAATTGCACAGACTGACGAAGACCACCCTCCCGTTCGGCGTTAAACCGTGGTAGGCTTTTCCTTCGTATCCTCGGGATGTCCCAAGCAAGGTCACCTACAGTCCGTTTGTTGACAGGGCTCGCCATTACGCTGTCCGCAGTCGCTCTCTATTCGGGTTATACGGTCACGCAACTCCGCGGCCTGGAGCGGCTCCAGACCGGCATCATCGACCGTAATCGGGCTGATTCGCTGCTTCTTCTGCGCATCCAGAACAACCTGAATTCGCTGGGCTTGGCCATGCGGGACATGCTCGACGGCAGTGAGCCGTATCCGCTCAACGCCTGGCGGGGACAATTTCGCAGACTTCGCGCCGATCTCGAGGATGCGATCGTGCGCGAAGCCGTGCTGTCGCCGCTCGACCGCGATACCGAACAGTCGAGGTACCTGAGCGACTCGCTCGGCCAGTTCTGGGACGCGGTCGACCGTATTTTTACGCTCGCACAAGACGGGCAGGAGAGTGAGGCCCGCACCATGATTCGCCTCTCGCTCCAGGCGCGCCAGGAAGCGATCGGCGCCGCCGTCGCGCGTCTGCTGGTTCAAAACAATGAAAGCGAACAGCAAGCCGCGGCTCGCATTCGAGGCGTCTATGCCGGAGTGGAGCGCAACCTTTACCTCTTCGTGGCGGCCTTGCTGGTAGTGATTCTGCTCACCAGTCTCTACCTGGTGAATTATAACCGCCGAATGTTCGAGGAAATGGCGGTACTGTCGGCGCGTCGCAGCGAGCTTGCACAACAACTGATCGCCATGCAAGAGAACGCCTTTCGCTCGATTTCCCGCGATCTGCACGACGACTTCGGACAGATTCTCACGGCCGTCGGAACCATGCTGCAGCGGACTGGCCGGCGGCTTACGGACCCCGACTCTCTCCGTGCCGATCTACGCGAGGTACAGCAGATCGTGCAGTCCACTCTCGACAAGGTGCGCGATTTATCTCATGCGCTGCATCCGGTGATCCTGGACGAAATCGGATTTGAGAGTGCGGTGGTTCAATACCTGCCCGGCTTCCAGAAACAGACGGGCATCGAGGTGCATTACGAGAAGTCCGGCGACGCACGCGAACTGGATCGCGGTGTCGCCATCCACCTCTATCGTGTCATGCAGGAGGCGCTGAACAACATCGCCAAGCATTCGCAGTCCAAGCGGTCCTCGGTCCGCCTGCTGTATCTCCCGGAAGCCGTCGTGCTCGAAGTGGAGGATTATGGCAAAGGCTTTGGAAACTCGCACACGTACGGAATGGGCCTGGTCTCGATGCGTGAGCGTGCCGGCCTGGTGAATGGCCGCCTGGATTTGGAGAATTGCAGTGGCGGCGGCGCGCTGGTCCGGCTAACAGTACCCGTCATATCGTCCGTCGCAGCAGAGAAGACCCATGTCTGACGATTACATTTCCGTGCTCCTCGTGGACGATCACAGCCTGGTGCGGCGTGGCTTCCGGCGCATGTTGGAGGACGATCCGTCAATTACCGTAGTGGGCGAAGCGGAAGACGGCCACGAGGCCGTACAACTCGCGGTCGAACTCCGTCCGCGCGTGGTGGTTATGGATTTCGCACTGCCCAGCATGAATGGCGCGGTCGCGGCGCGCCAAATTCTGCAGACGGCGCCGGAGACCGCCATCCTGATCCTCAGTATGCACGCCGAAGTTTCGTATGTTCGCACGTGCCTGGCAGCCGGCGTCCGCGGATACCTTCTGAAGAATGCCCTGGATCTGGAAATGGTGGACGCGGTGAAGCAGGTGGCGGCTTGCAAGCAGGTGCTCGACCCACGTCTGGGGTGTCTCGATCAAATCGCTGAACCGACGCTCCAGTTGAGCACGCGGGAGCTCGAAGTCCTACAGTTGATCGTACACGGTAAATCCAACAAAGAGATCGCGGCCATGCTCTTCCTCAGCGCCAACACGGTGGCCGTGCATCGGGCTAACATCATGCAGACCCTGGGCATCCACAACACCGCCGAACTGGTAGTCTACGCGATCCGACATGGCCTGGTGAGCATCGCGTGACCCGCCGCACGTTCATGGGCGGCGCAACCCTTGGCGTTGGGGTGCTCCCGCTCGCAGCATCCGCGCCCGGCCCAGGTTTCCGTCTGACTGACAATACCGCAGCCGCGGCAATCCAGTTCCGTCATAACAGCGGAGCATTCGGGGCCAAGTACCTGCCGGAGACCATGGGCCCGGGCTGCGCCTTCTTCGATTACGACGCAGACGGCTGGCTGGACGTCCTGCTGGTCAACGGCATGGGCTGGACCGATCACCACCGCGACCGCACCACCATGCGGCTTTACCGTAACAACCGCAACGGCACTTTCACCGATGTCACGGAGCGCGCCGGCCTGGCGGTGGAAATGTACGGGATGGGTGTGGCCATCGGCGACTACAACAACGATGGCTTCCCCGACCTGCTGGTCACCGCGGTCGGCCAAAACCGCCTGTTCCAAAACACCGGTCGTGGCCACTTCATCGATGTCACCGAGAAGGCCGGACTGGGAGATCGCGCTGCCTTCAGCACCTCGGCCCTCTGGTTCGATTTCGATCGCGACGGTTTCCTCGACCTCCTGGTTTGCAACTACGTCAAGTGGTCCGAGGCACATGATGTTTTCTGCAGCGTGGATGGCCGGCGCAAGTCGTACTGTACACCCGAGGCTTATCACGGGGAAACCTGCTGGCTCTTCCGCAACCGCGGCAACGGGTCGTTTGAAGATGTCACGGCAAAGAGCGGCATTTTTGATAGCACGTCGAAGTCGCTGGGCGTTGCGTTGCTGGATTATGACCGCGATGGCTGGCCCGACCTCGTGATTGCCAATGATACGCAGCCGAACAAGCTTTACCGCAACCTGCGGAACGGCACCTTCGAAGATGTCGCGGTTCGTGCGGGCGTGGCCTTTAGCGAAGACGGCAAAGCCCGCGCCGGCATGGGGATCGACACTGCCGACTTTGACAACTCCGGCGTCGAGGGTATTGCCATCACCAATTTCGATAACGAAATGATGGCTCTGTACCGGCCCAGCGCCCATGGCACTTACAAGGACGTTGCGCAGGTTGCCGGCATAGGCCAGGCTTCCCGCGCCAGCCTCGGATTCGGCTGCGCGTTTTTGGATTTCGACCTGGATGGGCGGCTCGATCTGATCGCGGTGAACGGGCACATCGATGAGACGGTCCGGCGAATTCACGGCAACGTAGGATACGCGCAAGCCCCGCACTTGTTCTTTAACGATGGCGGGGGAGTTTTTCGCGACGTTGCCGCCCAAGCCGGGGCCGATTTCGCTTCCCCAAAGGTGGCGCGAAGCCTGGCGTACGGCGATTTCGACCGCGATGGCTCTCCCGATCTTTTGATCACCACGAACCAGGGTCCGGCGTATCTCTATCGCACGCAGCAATTGTCCGGGAACAAGGGACTGCGACTGCGCCTGACCGGAACCAAATCGAATCGCGACGCCATCGGCGCGGTGGTCCGCGTCTTTGCCCCCGACGGCGCACAATCCCGGCGGGTCAAATCCGGCTCCAGTTACCTGTCGCAATCCGAGTTGACCCTGACCTTCGGGCTCGGCAGGCGCGACACTGCCATTCGCCTGGTCATCGAGTGGCCGAGCGGCGCTGTGCAGGAGTTCAAGAACGTGCACCCCGGTTCATATCTGTGCACGGAAGGCCAAGGGCTGAATGCGGGGTTCTAAGAAGGCTGACCAGGGTGTCCGCCGCGGTCCAGGCGCATCGCCCCACTGTCGAAAATGGATCACACCGGGAGGTAAAGAATGACGACTCGAGGGTGCCCCTGTTACTGTAGGCTGATCACTGTTTTGGCTTTTGCCGTGATGCATGGCCTCGCGAAGGATCCGCCCAAGGTCGAATTGGTTTTGAAAGACACCGCCGGAGAGCGCGTCCGGCTCAGCGATCTTCGCGGCAAAGTCGTGGTACTGAACTTTTGGGCCACGTGGTGCGGCCCGTGCAAGGCCTAGTTGCCGATGCTGGTCGAGGCGGAAAAGAAGTATGCGCCGCGCGGAGTGGTGTTCATTGCCGCTTCGCTCGATGAGCCGAAGAGCCGTCCGGGAATTCCACAGTTCCTGGCAACTTACCACGTCGGGTTCCCGGTCTGGGTCGGCGCAAATGCTGACGACCGCGACAGGCTTGCAATGGGACCGGCGGTTCCGGCTACTGCCCCAATTGGGGTCGAGGGCCGCATTGTGTTTCGCCTGCTGGGCCAGATGCGCGAGGAGGAATTCCGCGGGCGCCTCGATTGGCTCATCGGCCCCAAAACCTCGCCGCATCCTATTCCGCTCATCAAACACCTCGAAGATAAGTAATCCAGGCGCTGCCGTCAGGAGCGCGTGAGAATACGATGCACGATCTCCGCGTTTTCCCGGACTTCGTCCTTGACCCGCGGGAACATCCCCACATAGACGCCGTCGGTCGGTTTAATGCTTTCGAAAGCCGTACGGAAAGCGCTCTCGATGCCGCGATCGGCAATCCGGCCGGCTGCCAGAATCTTGAAGGCGAAGCACGGCTTCCTGGTCTGGCGCAGCACTTTGTACATGCGCGGCGGATCGCTCTGCATGTAGATGTCCTTGGGCATTTCCATGATTTCGCCGTTCAGCACCTTCTTCCATTCTTCGGCCGTGCGCCGGCGGTTGTAAACGCAGCCAGAGTAGAAGTCGACGTCCCAGATCTCCTCTTCAATCTTGGCGACCACTTCGGGAATGTGCGTACCCACGCCCACCAGCACGCCCAGGTCCCGCACCTTTTTGCACCACTCTTTGACGCTGTTCATATCGCCAGTCTGGTAGGCCGTGTCCACCACCTCTCCCTGCCTCTGCAGCGCCAGGGGATGGAGGGTCTTCACGAGCATGGCGGCGTCCACTCCGGCAGTGACTTGGATGATGAGATGCATCTTGCCGCCTTCGGCGACGAAACGAACCCAATCCTGCGGGCCCCGGTCCAGGTGGACGTAGTTGAACGCGTTGATGCCGTACTGGTTGCACTGGTGCATCACGTTGCAGACCCGGTCCTGGCTGTACCACTCCTTCATGAGAGTGCCGAAGTTATTGTTGTAGTGGGCAAAGCCGTAGAACGGGTTGACCCCGAGAACCAGGCGGCTGATCTCAACATTGCCAAAAGCCATCCTGGGGACCTGCAGTTGGGCGGCGGGAGTAATCGGCCCGCTTAGTTGCGCCGGCACTTGCGGAGCACCGGGAGGCATGTTTTGGCCCTGTCCCGCCAGGACGGACGACGCACCCGCGAGCCCGGCCCCCAGTTTCGCGGCGGTCTCGAAGAAATTGCGACGCGTGTGTGGCATGTAGCACCTCTTTCCGCTCCGGGCGACAGACGGACCCGGCTCGACAAGTTGGCTAACACCAACGATTTTCGTTTGCCGTTACAGACTATGATACCTGTTTACCTTTTAGCCGCTAACCGTGGGGCAGGCCGCGGTCCAATGTGTCTGACACGAGGGCGATCCTCTATTTCCCGTCCGCGGCTAGATTAGCGACCCATGGCAGAAGTCGACGGAGGCCAAAGGCCTACTCCGTATGCGGCAAGCCGCAAAAAACGGCTGCTCCGCAGCCGGGCAGACCACAAAAAACGATGGTCTGCCCGGGTCTGCCCTACGGCAGGCCAAGGGCCTACTCCACAATTCTTCGCGACTGCAAACAGTTGATACTTTGTTGTGGAGTAGGCGTTTTCGCCTGCTCTCGCGCGCTGGAGGGACGTGGCGCAGACACTCATGTCTGCTGCGCCCCTACTCATCGGGGCGAACTTTCGTGAGTCACCGGACGAAGGTCGAGATGAGTCTCGACCCGGCAGGCAAAGTGCCCGCGCCACGGTCTCTCGGCGATTTTGTGAGCCAGCAGTATTAGTTTAGCGACCCAAGATGTCTTTTTGGAAGGCGGCCCAGCCCGGCATGGTGCTCAAGCTGTCGCGCGAAGTGGCTTTTTTGGCCCCGACGAGAGTGTCGTCGTTACGGATCGCAGCGTCCACTTGCGCGACTGAAAAAACGAAGCCAAGGTCCTCCAGGTTGGTGGTGCACCCGTTGATTTGATCGGCGCGCCGGACACTCATGGCCTCCCTCATTTCGGACTGTTCCCGTTGCAACCGGAGGTCGATCATGTCCCGGGCTTCGTTGAGGGTGACGGAGTATTGCTTCTTTAAGCGGGCCTCGTGTTTGCTCATGATGTCGATGGCTCTGAAGTCCACGACGTCGGCCGAGAGGATGGCGGCTTCAATGCGCCCGCAACGGCTGAGCCGCCATTGGGTGTCGCAGAGAAGCTGGATGAGTTCCTGCTCCGGGGTGCAGGCGGGTGCAAACTTTTCGAACATGCCTTCGCACATCTTGCGATAGGCGGCTACGTCCTCTCCGGGGAGCAGGACGGTTTGGGCGGTGAGGCCGTGTTTCAGGGCGTTTTGAGACGATACCGCTTTACCGGTTTCGGTACGGGGTCCGGTGCTGTGCTGGGCGTTGGCCAGGTTCGCTGTGGCTTGAGCTGGTGTGGACATGAGATGTTCCTTGAGTTGAATGCGGACGTGCGAATCACGTTCTGATTCAAGTAAAGCTGAGGGGTAGAGTGGAGTTAACGTTGACTGTTTGGAAGTTGTTGAAAGGGATGGGGAGATTCAGGGAAAGATGTCGTGATGGGTGCTCTACTCTGCGACTCGGCGCCTCCGGAAGTTCAGCGCTTCAAGTAGCACACCGGCAGTCCGGTGGGGTACGGCGGATATCGACGACATGCCCAACCTGGAGCGTTTGCTCGGGCTTACTGGCTTCGTTGGCAAACCAGAAGAGGCGCGCGGGGTCGTGAAACGGCAGCGGGCGGAGCAGAAGCGTATTGACGACGCTGTATACGGTGGAGCTTGCGCCGATACCGAGGCCGACGATGAGGATGGCAAAAGTGGTGAAGCCGGCGTCGCGGCGCAGAGTGCGGGCAGCGTAGCGCAGATCCTGCAGGAAATCGCTGAACCAGCGGGAAATCCAGGTGGCTCGCGAATCCTCGGCTTGGAGTGTGAGATTACCGAACTTCCGATGTGCTGCAGCTTGCGCCGCGGCTTCGGACAACCCCTGATTTCCCAGGTCCCGGGCGAGCGATGCGAGATGGTGATCCATCTCGTCTTGCAGTTGGCGATGACGCGCGTCGCGATCGAGCCAATACAGGAAGCGGCGCTCTAGACGTTTGAAGCGTGCGAGGCTAAGACTCATGGCGACCTGCTCTTTCAGGCGGTTCCCATAACGCGGGCAATGGCGCGAATGACCTGCTGGTAGTTCCTGGTTTCGGACACCAGCTTCTTGCGGCCTTCCGGGGTGAGTTTGTAGAAGCGGGCCCGCCGGTTGCTGGCGGACTGTCCCCACTCGCCCTCGATCCAGCCGTTGAGTTCGAGGCGCTGCAGGGCGGGATAGAGTGATCCCTCTTCGACCCGCAGGATGTCTTCGGAGAGTTGCTGGATAAGCTGCGCTATGGCATAACCGTGGAGATGCCCGCGGGTCAGGGTCTTGAGCACGAGCATGTCGAGCGTGCCGGGGAGAAGGTCCGATTTGGCGTTTCCCATAGACAGTCTGAGTATAGATACGTGGGAAATGCCTGATGGTTTGCAGAAAGTTTGAAGATATCTTTAAAGATGGTCTGGCGGCTGGCGTTAGCGCCTGCTGCGCAGGCGGGCAGACCACAAAAGACGATGGTCTGCCCCACAGGGCAGCACTGTTAGTAGTGCAATTCTTCGCGACTTGCGGAAGTGTTTAGATCCGTCTTCCGCCCAGAACCCTGGCGGGGAACAAGAAGATCGCGCGAATCAACTCGAAAACCCCTTCCACCGCAATCCCGACTATCCGGAACGGCAGCAGGAGCACCCAGATGATCGGGTACAAGATCAGCAGGATCAGCGCCAGCGGCCAACAGATGATCAGCAACAGTATCCACAGTAAGATCGAGAGCATCTTACCCTAAGATACGCACTGGCGCGGCGGAAGTTCGCCGGGATAGACTAAAGTCTGTCACACAAGGACGTAGGAACCGTAGCCCAGCAACAGGCCGATCGCCGCGCCCGCCACCACGTCGCTGAGGAAGTGAAGTCCCAGCAGGACGCGTGAAATCGCAATACTGCACGCGCAGAACAATAATCCTGCCGTGAGATCCGGATAGAAATGCATCATCGGCAGGCTGACGGCGAACGCGGTAATGGTGTGGCCGGAGGGAAAAGAGAATTGATCGGGTGGCAAGAGGCGCGCCCAGCAGGAAGGCTCGATCGAGCAGGGACGCTTGCGTCCGGTGATACGCTTCAGCTTCAGGAATACCAGGATGCCCGAGCCGGCGGCCAGCCCGGCACAGCCCACCGCGAGAAACCGTTCACTGCCGCCGAACAGCAGGATCACCAAGCCCATGGCATACCACAGCCAGCCATCGCCGCCGCGCGTGGCACAGAGCATCCACAGGCGTATCCAGCGAGGCGGCTGCCAGCGATTTACCTGCCGCATCAGCCGGTGGTCACGGATTGCGATAAAATTTAACATCGCCTGCGGGGCGGTCATGCGGCAACCTCATCTGCCATGGGCGTTTGCAACGTCGCCACCGGCATTTCCACCGGGGCGGCACGATGCGCCCAGCGCCGCACGAAATCTGCCTCCTTGCAATAGTTTACCAACGTAATGACGGGGACCAGCACTCCTAACAGCACAACAGGCGTGGTCCAGGGATTTTCCAGTACCATTCCGCCGCCGATCGAGAAGATGTCGCGAGTCAGCCGGAAGTAGTTGCCGGAGGTGCCCGCGGTACGGGTGGCGCCACTCCGCAACCGGGCAAAGAACTCCTGCCTCGTGTGCGCGCCGGGCGCTTCCGTCCAGGCGGTTCCGACGGTCGACAGGGCATGCGCGTCACTGCCGCCGAGCGCGGTTCTGCCCCAGCGCGACGCGAAGCCCGCCGCCGCACGATTGGCGCACTGCAGCATGCAGCCATTCAAGGTTTCGAGCGCTGGAAAAAGCTGTTCGAACGCGTCGAAATCGGCGATGGTGCGCCGCCCGGTCAGGCCCGAGAATACATGATTGGCGCTATAGAACAGTCGCTGTTCGCGGAAATACGCAATTAGAGACGGCAGATCCTTTCGCCGGCGCTGGATTTCGCAATGTTGCCGTTCATTTATGTCATAAACGCCGACGTGCATTTCGCCGCCGCTCGGCATTTCCACCGTCACTTCTTCGCTCAGAAAGAAATCGGGATAATGCCGCAAGGACTCGGCGGCATCGATCGAATCATGGTCGGTTATGGTGACGAGGTCCATGCCGCGCTGCTTCAGCGACCGGTAGACCTCTTCGGGATCATTGTAGCTTTCGCGGCAAATCCGCTTCAGCAGAGGGATGTTACACTGCCCTGAATGCCGCGTGTGGACGTGCAAATCGCACTTCATGCTTAACTTTTAGCTCGCCAGCCAATACGATTCGATGACAGCGCGGAAAAACAATTGTGAACCCACTTGTTGTGAGCTAAACTTCACGTGGCACTTGTCTTCCTAAAAATGAAACGCGTAGAGTTGGTTTTCTTCGATGCCGGAGGCGGTCACCGCAGCGCGGCCAATGCGCTGCAGTATATGATCCAGCAGAAAGGTCTTCCCTGGGACGTCCATCTGATGAATCTTCAGGAGTTACTGGATTCTATGGATATTTTCCGCAAAATCACCCGCATCAGGTTACAGGACCTTTACAATTTGATGTTGAAAAAGGGTTGGACGTTGGGCTCGGCGCAGTTGCTCTCAGCCATGCAAGTCGTGATCCGGGTGCTCCACGGTCAGACCGTGCGGATGCTGCGGGAATATTGGACCGGCAGCCGTCCGGACCTGGTCGTCTCGGTCATCCCGAATTTCAACCGCGCGTTGTTCCAGAGTCTGAAACTGGCCAATCCCGCCGTTCCGCTGGTGACGATCCTCACCGACATGGCGGACTACCCGCCACACTTCTGGATTGAGCGGCAGGATCAGTATTTCATCTGCGGAACCGAGAAAGCGGTAGAGCAGGCGCTCGCTCTCGGTCATCCAGGCACCCATGTGCTGCGTGAGACCCATGTGCTGCGTGCTTCGGGCATGATCCTCAATCCCCGTTTCTACGAGATTCAGCCGGTCGATCGGGCAGCCGAACGCCGGAGCCTGGGACTCGATCCCGACCTTCCCACCGGGCTCTTACTGTTCGGTGGACAAGGGCCGGCGGTGATGGAGACGATCATCCGGAAGCTCGACGCCTCGCCGCTCAAGATGCAGACGATCGCGATCTGCGGCCACAACCAGCGCCTGTTTGAGCGGTTGCGCGCACTTCGCACGAGGTTTCCGCTGCACATCGTCGGCTTCACTAAAGAAGTTCCGCGTTTCATGCAGCTCTCCGACTTCTTCATCGGCAAGCCGGGCCCCGGTAGTATCAGCGAGGCGATCTACATGAAGCTGCCGGTGATTGTGGTGCGCAATATGTGGACTCTCCCCCAGGAACGCTACAACGCCGACTGGGTCCTCGAACAGGGTGTCGGCATGGTGGTTGGCAGCTTCGAGAAAGAGATCGCCGGGGCGGTGGAGAAGATGCTCGACCCCGTCAACTTCGCCCGGATGCGCGAGCGGGTGAACGCGATCGACAACCGCGCGATTTACGAGATCCCCGAAATGCTCAGCCGCATCCTCGAGCCCGAATGAGAAGTTAGCGACATAAGTCTACGGCTGCTGCGCAGCCTGGCAGACCACAAAAGACGATGGTCTGCCCCACGGCTGGCCAAGGGCCTACTCCGTATAGCGGCAAGCCGCAAGTGCAGCCGAGTTGTACACGCGTCGCTTCGCGCCGCGTTAGCAGTACAAGGCTTGCAAACAGTTGATTCTTTGTTGTGGAGTAGGCGTTTTCGCCTGCTCACGCGCGCTTAATCGGGGCGCGTGATGCGAGTTTGCCGCGGAACACCATGTTGGACGGCCGGATGCCATGCGCGCTGCAGTATTGCAGATAGAGGCCGCCGTAGCTTGCGGTAATGTAGTCGGCGGGGCTGAAGCCGAGTTGTTTCGCGGTGCGATCGATCCACCGCGCCGGCCCCTCGATTTCCAGGAAGTCGCCAATGGGCGTTTGGTCCAGCGTGACGACTCCGCGAGATGTGCCGGCGGTGTATTCGGTTCGATACTTCTCGTAACGGAAGACGGGTTTGAGACCGATTTCCTGGAAGATACGTTCTACCGGGCCGGACTGCTCCACGCGAGTCTCGATCTCGTCGCGGACTTTGTGGCGAGTGTCCATGGATTTGCCCTTGAAGGTGACGGTGAAAAGGCCGCCGGCCTGGCGCAGTCGCACCACCTTGCCTTGCGAACGCAGGCGGAGATCGGCCGTGTCCCACAGGACATTGACCTCGAAGACGCGCGGCACATGCACGCGAAACCCGGCATCGCGGATCCGCCTGCGCGCCGCGGCAAGGCTGGGGACGGAGATCTTCACTTCAATTTCAGGCATAGCTTTGTCCGGACCGCGGGCAGCATTATTTTGAACCCATATAGACGGAGGCGAGTGCGGCGGCGGTGGCCGCATCGGGTTCCCCGGTGAGCGGGAGGTGGTGTTTGCGCTGGAAGTCAGTAAGCGCTTGCCGGGTGACATCATCGAGCACACCGGATACAGTGAGGTCGCGATAGCCCAGGTTGCTGAGCACCGATTGCGCGCCGCTGACAGTATCGAGGGGATCAATGCGGCCAAATGAAACCTCGTAAGTTTCGCGGCCGCCGTGGAGGCGTAAGGTGCCGCCGACTGCGTTGGGGGGAACGGCTTCGCGAATCATCCCGTCACCGTCGGTTTCTCCGGAGCGGATCGCGCCATCGACGACGAGTTGGTACGGCTCGTTGGCGCGCGGATCGCCGTCCTCATCGAGCAGACGGATGACCAGCCGGGCAGGGACGCCCTTCAAAACGAAAGAGTGAGAACTGTCGGTGGCGCAGGCTACTTCTTTCTGCCGTTTGTCGGGCACCTCGACGATGTCGCCGGGCAGGAGAAGCTCGGGGTTGGGGCGGAGGCGGCGGAGTTCGGCGTTACCCGGGTAGTTCCACACCGTCTCCCAGAAAAAGCCATAGTTCTGGGCGATCTTGCTGATGCCCTCTCCCTCGACGACTTTGTGTTTCTGTGGCATAGTGCGTCTATTCGGTGATGCCCTTGATTTTGTCGGAGAGCCCGCTGAGACCGTAGGCCAGGGGACCCCGTACCGTAAGGGGGATGAGCATGCCAAACCAGGCGATTTTGGCCGTGAGCTCGGCGGGAATGTTGGTGAGGAAGTTGTCGACGCCGGAGCGGTGCAGGGATTGCAGCTTCGCGAATTCGGGCGCGCGCTTGCGTTGAGCTTCGCAGATGGCGTCGCGCTTGCCGATGTTGCGGAGATACTCCCGGCGAGCTTTGAACATACCTGGAAAGCGAGTATCGTCGTCATTCCTGATGCGGACGTCGGAATCTCTGAGCGCGGCGTCCGAATACCGATCCTTGAGGCCCGAGATGGTGCTCCAGGTATTCGGCGCGGGCGCGGGCTTCTCGCGGTAGATATGATTCAGGGAAAAGCTGACGAGGCGGGCGTTGGCGTAGCTGTTGAGGCCTCCGCTCTTCTTGGGGACGATGTGATCGACTTCCGGGTAGGCTTGGCCGCTGGATTCGTCGAGGACCGGGAAGGGGTCCGGCTTCTCGTCTTTATTCCACTCTTTGCCGGAATACTTCGCGTCGGCATCGGACCCGAGGAAGCCGACGTTGCGCCACAGGTTGTATTTGCGAATCAGACTAATGGCGCTCGATTCGTAAGCGGCGGCGGCAAAGGAGGAGACGACCACATACTGATCCGTATCGTGAAGCCACTGGAGAGCACCGTAGGGAACGGAGGTATAGTCCTTCGCGTTGGGGACGTCGGGGAGATCGTTGGGCCAGGGGTCGTAGTCGGCAGGTTTCGCGCTGGGATGAGTCGCTGCATAGACGGGCATGGCGAGTTTCAGGGCCTTGTGCGCATAGCGGAAGGCGGCAATTTCAGAGTCGCCGGGCCAGGGAGTCACGTTGCGGGACCGGTTGAGGAGAAGATAATGGGCGATGGCGGCGCGATCCGAGACGCCGCTGGTGAGCCAGACGCGGACGTAGAAGCACGCCGGGATTCTGGGATCGCCGATGTCGAAGGTGCCGCCGACATCGGAGTGATGGATGTATACCTCGAGATCGATGGCGCGGTTGGCGAGCGTGTTGGTGCCCCGGACCATCAGCCCGGCGCTTACGGCAAGCGAAGCGGTGTCCTTGGCCATGGCGAAGATTTCAGATTCCATGGCGAGCCAGCTACCGCGATTGACGTCCCGTACTTGCGGAACAATCTGCCAGGAGTTATCGACGCCGCCGAGGAAGAGGGCGACGAGATGTCCCTTATCGAAGTCCTGGAGCGGGCCAAGGCGCGATGCCTCCTCTTCGGCGGCCTTGAGATCGTCGATGGTGGCCATTTCGCCGCCATCCTCTTTGGCGTCTTCGGAGAGCGCTTCAGTGGGAGCTAACTCCTCGGCGGCGGTTTCGTCCACTTTGTCCTCTATCTTGGCAACTTCGTCGGTTTTCGACGAGGAGAGAGGGACAGGGGGCTGTTTGCGGGGTTTCTTGACCTTGGTGCACTTGACGCGGGCCTCGAAGTAGAAAGGGCGCTTGAACTCGATTTCGCGGGGATTGCGGTCGTCGAGATCCCAGCGAATGGTTTCGGTCCAGATGCGAACGCAAAATTTGGCGGGATTGCCGCGTTTGGTGCCTTTGACGTCATGAGGGTCGCTCTCGCGGGCCGTCTGTTCGATGGTCGTGTTGGTGCGGCCCCGTTTCAGGGCGGACCGGGTGCGGACAAGCCCTTTCTGTTCGGGCGCGAGCTTGCCGCATTCGGCACAATGGGTGGCGGTGGTGTCGAAGGTGAAAGCTTTGCATTTGGAACAGACTTTGGCCGGGGACAGGACCGAGTGGCAGTCACCGCACTGGGTTTCTTTGAGGGGGTCCGCCGAGAGAGTGTTGCAGAGTTCGCAGCCTTTGTCGAAACCGAATGGCAAGGTCTGTTCACAGCCATCACAGCGCGTTGCGGTGGGGGGAAACATTTTGCCGCACCTCTTACAGACCTTGCCCAGGACATCGTCCATGGCGCCACAGACGGGACAATTGGTAAGCGTGGTGACGCCTTTGCGCGCGCATTTGGGGCAACGCTTGGCGGCGACGGCGACGAGTGCGATGGGCGCGCAGTCGCATCCCGGAGAGCTTTGGGAGGCGAGGCGGCCGCATTTCCTGCATTTCGACGCGGTGATATCAGCCAGTTTTCCTTTGCAGGTCGCGCAGGAGGCTTTGGAGGCGTCGCAATACGCCCTGCACTTCCGGCAATACTTCGCAGCGAGGTAGTCGAGACCCTGGAGGCAGGCGGGGCAATTGACGGTGCCGTCGGCAAAGAATTTATGACAGGAAGGGCATTGCAGGACAGTGCAATCGGCTTTCAGGGTTTGTTTGCATTTTGGACAGACGGAGGCTAAATTGTCGAAGCTTTTGCAGGTTTGGCACTGCTTCACTCAAAGCAGTATAACTTGCGCCTGATGGGGACCTCTGCCGACCCGCATCCCGTGGAAAACCGGACGTTCTGTAATAGCGGGGATAATTCGCTGTTCAGGGCCGGCGCAAAAATAAATTGACAGCGATGGGCCACTCCGGGGAGGATCGAGACGAGTCTCGATCCAGCAGACACAAGTGTCTGCGCCACGACGGCGTATGACGTCAGTGCGTCAGGTCGTAAACGAAATAATTGATCGCGATCCGGTAGGCGAGCGACGCCCACTTCTCCGGATATCGCGGATCGTCCGACCACTCCCACGCATCGCCCAGGTCCATGTTATGGCAGATGGCGACCATCACGCGCCCCTTATCGTCGTAGATCGCCCGCCAGTGCGGAGTCTTTCCGGTCTCACCCGCCTCATAGGTCCGGCGGCTGCGATACCACTGCCAGCCGGCCACCTGGAAGCGTTCGTCCAGATCGTAAACGGTGTGAAAGATCGGGTTGGCATTTTCCAGTTCCACGATGGGACGGTCCGGGAAAACTTTGGTCATGCTGGCGAGAAACACCTGCCATTCACTGGAGACGTTATGGTAGGGTTCGTCGCCGTGGAAATCATCGACCATCAGGAAGCCGCCGCGGAGCAGAAACTCGCGCAACTGGGCCGCCTGGTTGTCCGGCAGCGCCCAATGCCCAACCTCGACCGCGTACATCATGGGCCAGTTGTAAACGTCGTCGGTGCCGTCGAGATCGACGATCTGCTCCACCGATCGCGTCTCGATCCGCGTCAACCGGCGCACGCCCTGGAGCAGGTGACGGTCTGAGCGCGGATAATCGATCGTCCAGTTGAGGTCGAGTCCCCAGCGCGATTGTCCGTAAACGCTGGGATAGTGAAGCCGAGCGCGGGTCCACTCGGTTTTCTGCGCCCAGTCGGGAGGAATCGGAAAATCCTCCCCGTATTCGGAGGACTGGTATTGTTTGAAGGGCCGCTGCGCGTGTAACACCGCCAAGACGCCCAGTGCGGCTGCGACCACCAACACTGTCGAACGGAATCGCATGCAGCCTCCTGCTGTGATCAGATTATCACGAGCCGCTCGTGGCTAAGCCCCGATGCATTCGCCGATAGACGGAGGGCTACTGCGCAGCCGGATACCGCACAGGCTGAAGCCTGATCTACGAGATCATCCACCGCAGACGGCAAACAACGATGGTCTGCCCCGTGTAGCGGCAAGCCGCAAAAACGGCTGCTCCGCAGCCGGGTGGACTTTGGCCATTTGAATTTCAACTTCTCGCTGAAGCAGCGGCCATGTCTAACGGGGAAAGCACGTTTCTCCGGCTTCGTCTCGAATGGTCGAGCGAAATGCAAAGCCGCAGAAAGAGCCGCAACCCAGGCAGCTTCGCGTACCAAAGCCTGTCGCTGGAGCGACAAAAGCGACCAGGGGGTTGCTTGCGGACGTGGGCGTCCGCCCCACAGAAGGCCAAAGCCGAGACGGCTGCTCCGCAGCCGGCAGACCACAAAAAACGATGGTCTGCCCTACGGCGGGCCAAGGCGCTGGATTTCCGGTCCGATGCGGACAACGCGGCCCAACCGCACCCAACGCGATCGCGCGATCATAGCCATTTTTTGGTCGGCGTCGGCCAGTTGCCTACGGAGATGCTCCGCTTCGGTCTGAAGCGCGGCCAACTGCTGCAGCGAGTTCTCGAGTTCAATTCCTTTGGCGGCAAACGCCTCTTGCGCGGCATCGCGTTCGGCGCTCGTCTCCATGGCCCACTGGTCTGCAGCTTTCTTCTCACGCTGCCACTGTTGGATCGCCGCTTCATAGCCTGCAATAGAGGCAGCCATCTCCTCCTGCAATTGAACGATCCTTTGGCCGCGCTCCTCCGCTTCGGCATCCCGACTGACTGCCCAATCGGTCGCCCGAGACAGTTCCGTCTGCAGTTCGACGACGCGTTGGCCGCGCGCTTCGGCCTCAGCCTCACGAGCCATGGCCCACTCGGTGCGCAGGCGCAGATCTTCCAGCAACTCGGCCTCGCGAGCCTTCGCCCACGCCACAGCCTGCGCCACTTCGCCTTGCAACTGCTCCACGCGGCGTCCCCGCTCCACCGCCTCGGCGTCGCGATTCTGCGCCCACTCGTTACTCTGGCGCAGTTCCGCCTGCAGCGTCGCGACCAATTGCGCCCGCCGTTCCGCTTCGACGTTAGCCCGCTGCGCCCACTGGTTGTGCTCTTCGAGTTCGGCCTCCATATCGCGAACTTTGTCGAGCATCTTCCGGCGCTCGATCTGCTCGCGCGCGATCCATTCATCGAGCAACGCGATGTGCCGTTCGCGAGTTTGCAGAACATTTCCGCTCTCCGGGATGAATACGAAGCTCGCAAGGCGCGGCAGCGGCTGCTTTCCACACACCGCGAGAAAGAAATGCGCGCTATCCGGAGGGGCCTTCGGGTCGCGGATCTCGAGCGCTGCTCCCTGCGTGTCCGCTCCCGAAAACGCGATGCCCTCCACGTGATTCTGCAGCAGCATCCTGGTGTGCGGAAACACGAGCGCGAGTTCGGACCGGAACTCTTCTTCGGTGAACTCGTGAACATGAAACGGATTGGGACCCGCCTTTTGCCTCGACTCCGCATAATACAGACGGTTGGGCGTCGAAACCAGGAATAGTCCTGTCTCATGCAACACCCTGGACGCTTCACGCAAAAAGCCGCGCCAGTCCTCCAGGTGCTCAATCACCTCAAACGCCGTGATCAGCCGGAACGAGCCATCCTCCGCCGGAATGGCCGTGCAGGAAGCCTGCTCGAACCGGATATTAGGACGCGTAGCATAGTGGGCGCGCGCGTGCGCGATGGCTTCCGCCGAAACGTCGATGCCCAAAACCTCGGCACCGGATCCGGCCAGCTCCGCGGTGCCGTAGCCTGCGCCGCAACCCGCGTCCAGCAACCTGCCGCCCGTGCCTGTGCCCTGCAAAACGCGCAAGGTAAAGCGATACCGGGCGAGATGCTCGTTGAAGAGGTTATCGTCCACTCGCCCGGGAATCACGCGCTCGCCGGAGAATTCCGAATGATACACATCAGTCAAGACGTGGCTCCTTCTGCGGCTCTCCGGTATTTCGCCGCTGCCGGACATTCAGGAAGCCATACTGCGGAGTGCGCCTTCCGGCAAGTAATCGCATTGTCGATTCCCAACTCGTGTTCCTCTCGTGCCGTATTCGTCCCCAAAAAAATCCACCTACAGGTGATCCGCATCGGGTCGGCCAAGCTCGTAGGACATGCGCGTACGCAGTGCCACTATTCCAGCTACTGCCAGCCTGCGGCAGAAGTCGACGCAGGCCAAAGGCCTACTCCACAAGGCTTGCAAACAGCTGATTCTTCGTTGTGGAGTAGGCGTTTTCGCCTGTTCTCGCGCGCAGAGACTTATGCCCGCAACGGGGCACTGGATCGTCACTGGCACGTCGAAGATCTCGTTTCTCCATGGTTATGCTACCAAAAACCGGATGAAAAGCGTTTGTCACCTGCCCTACAGTCGATAACCGATGATGGCGTAGTCCAGCCCGCCGAAGAACTTCGCGCGAAAGCCCGCCGGCAGTTCTTCCACTTCCGGCATCGACTCGGCCGCCGGCGTCTTGGCGTGTATCTCAAGCCGCCCCAGACCTGACTCCTCCATGTAAAATGCCAGGAGTTGCGAGGGGACTGGGCGGGTGTGCGTCGGATCGATATAGAAATGCGTACCGAAAATGGCCAGGCATTCCGGATTCGGCGTTTCAATCGCCAGGATTCCGCCGGTTGCCAGCCGCGTGGCGCACAACCGAACCATATCGGCCAACCGGCCCGGCGGAAGATGCTCCACCACCTGAGAGCAAAAGATCCCATCCAGCGAGGCTTCCGGCTGAGCTGAAAGGTAAGCGAACAGCTCGGCATTCTCCACCGCGAGGCCCAGACTACGGCAATGCGCTACTGACTCGTCGCTTGCTTCAATGCCCTTTGCCGGGACGCCGGCGTCCTGCATCAATTTCAGGAACTCCCCGCGGCCGCAGCCGATGTCGAGCACGCGACGCCGACCTGTGAAGTAGGGCAGGTAGAAGCGCTGGGTCCCGGTTACATACTGTTCAGACCCGCGGAACCGGTCAGCGAAACGGACATAATCAAAGGGTAGCCCGCTCGGGACCTCCGCCGCCGGGACCGTCGCCGAGGCGGCCGCGCCGAGAGCCAGGCGTTGCCTGACCACGCGCAGCTCGGCGTGGATCACACGCTCATACTCCGTGCGAATGCGGTCCAGATCGGCGTAGAACTTATTCTGTAAATCGGTGATCGAAGCCGCCAGCACCCGTTCGAAATCCTGAGCCTGTTTCACCAGTCGCTGGTCCATCGCGATACTGCTCTGCCGGGTCTCAGCGGCGAGCGCGCTGACCTGCGATGTGAGTGACATCTGAAAACTGTTTTCCAGCTCCGTGACCGTCTGCCGGAAGCCGGCCTCTAAATTCTTTTCGATGCGTGCCGCGGTTTCCTGACAGGCGGCCTCTAGTTCAGTTGCGATCCGCCGGTAACTGGCGTCGAGTTCCACGGCGGATTTCTGAAACGCCGCGTCCAACAATGCGGCATGCTCCCGATGACGTTGGTCCAGTGCGATCGCGTGTCGTTCGAGCGCCGCTTCCACCTGCGCGCATCGCTGCTGGGTCGCCGCTTCCGTTTGGATCAGCTTCTGATGAATGAGCGCATTCAGGTCCGCCACGCTTTTTAGAAATGCGACCTCATTGTTGTGGAGCTTGAGCTGCCATTCCTCGCGCCAGCGGTTCCAGTGCGAGACGAGATCCTGAAACTCGGAAGTTTTCCTGCGCAGAATCTCCGCTTCGCGGCGCAAAGGTTCAGCCTCAGACCTCACTCGCTGGATTTCAGTATTGGCCTGGCCCGCCAAAGCGTGAATCGTGCGGTTGATATCCGACAGCGTTTCGATCGAGATCTCTACACATGTGATCATCTGGCGATTGAAAATCACCTGATCGCGAACAAACCAGTTGAGGCCGCGAGCGATGGTCCGCTTCACCGCCTGGACCAGACTGTTAATGGCGCCGCCCTGCCGGGGATTGACCGTGCCGATCGCCGCCATTTTGCCGGCGGCAGCGTCGCGCGCCCGTGCCAGCGGAGTGAGATCCGGCAGCCCGACGCACACTGTCCCCGAAGATGCGCCATCGGCCGTAGTTTCCGGATACCGGGTGCGCACCCGCTCCTTTACCACTTCGACCAGCGCGGCGAGTTCCGCCAATTTTTGTGCGTCCGGGTTAGCGGCCACGCTTCAATACCCCTTTCCTGGAGGGCGTTCTCTGGGCGGCGAGTGAGTAGGTCGCGCTGATGCGGGAATGCAACCCGCCCCGTGGAGTAAATTCGCCGGTGACGCTCGCCGACACCGGCTTCGCGGCCGACACTACATCGCGGAGCAAACGATTCACTACGTTTTCGTAAAAGATGCCCAGATTGCGGTAGGCGAGTGTGTACATCTTGAAAGATTTGAGCTCCAGACACAGCTTGTCCGGCACGTAGCGCAGGGTCAGCCGGCCGAAATCCGGTAATCCGGTTTTGGGACAAACCGAGGTGAATTCCGGAATAGTGATTTCAATCTCGTAACCCGGAAACTGATTGGGCCACGTTTCTATATCAGGCAGCGGTGTGTCGATTCCGGATTCCGCGTGCTCGTCGGTGTAGGCGCGTTTCAATGGATAAGTTCCTTGGATAAGGCTTCTAGAAAGATACCGACATCGGTGACCACGCCAATGGCCTGGCCGGTTCCGCGATCGCTCACCTTGGTAGCCACCGCGGGATTGATGTCGACACAAATGATTTTCACCCAGGCCGGCAGCATGTTGCCGGTGGCGATGGCGTGCAGCATCGATCCCAGGCATAACACCACGCCAGCGCCGCGCAGTTGCTCATTATAAGCGTCCTGGGCCGCGTTCATGTCGGTGAGGGTATCGGGCAGCGGACCGTCGTCGCGCAGGCTGCCGGCCAGCACGAACGGCACTTGGTTGGCGACGCATTCGTACATGATGCCGGATTGCAGCCGACCGCATTTCACCGCGCCCTGGATGTCGCCGCAATTGTAGATCGCATTGATGGCGCGCATATGGTTGCGGTGGCCGTGCTCTTCCTGGCGGCCATCGGCCATCCGGATACCGAGCGAGGTGCCGAACAGCGCGCTCTCGATATCATGCACGCCAAGCGCGTTGCCGCTGAGCAGCGCGTTGACGTAGCCCCCGCGAATCAGCCGCGACAGGGGCCTGGCGCCGCCCGTGTGTACGACAACCGGTCCGGCGACCACGACGATCCGCTGCCCCTGCTCGCGCGCGGCGCGGATGAGCGCGGCGGTCTGCCGGACTGCGGTCTCCAGTTGCCGCTCGGAGGAAATGCCGTTGGACATGAAGGCAAAGTCCAGGCGGTCCCGCTCCTTGGATTCGGGAACCACGCGGATGCCGCGCGTGCCGGTGACGACCTTGTCCCCCGCTTTGACATCGCGCAGACGGCGGCACTCGGCTCTTGCTTCGCCGGGCGCGTCCTTGACTGCATCCCTGACGGCTTCCTTGACAACTACCAGCGCGTCCATGCGCTGGCGGCCCACTTCCAGCCATTCGCCCTGGTGGCGTATCAGGGTGCGGTGATTGGTGGTCGAATAGAAGTCTTCCGGAGCGCACCGGTCGCGCTCGATGCGAGCGAGTTGTGCATCGCCGCTTTCGATCGGCGAGCAGCCAAGGTCCAGGAGCTGCTGCAGGAGCCGGTCCATCTCCTCCCGTGAATCGCCCTCGACCCTCAGCCGCAACCGGGACGGTTCGCTGTTGGTGCGTCCGATGCGAAATTGCTCCACCTCGAAACGGCCGTGGAATTCCACCACCTTATCGAAGATGAGCTCCATAATGTGCGAGTCGATGAGATGCCCTTCGGCCTCCACGACTTCCTGAAATGGCATTAAAGACTATTGTATTAGGTGGTGGCTGATGAGGGTATCGCGACCATGACGTGCGGGCGAATGCCGACCGTCGCTTCAGGCTATGGGGGCCGGCCTCCGCAGCCTCTCGCGGCGGGCGAAAGTGTGCCATGCTAAGTCGGGAGCAGGACCATGCAGTGGAGAAGACAGCGGCCTTACGACATTTGTGCCCTCGCGTTGGGGCTGTTGTTGATGAGGCCTGCATCCGCGCAGCAGTCCACCACTCCTGAAGATCCCCCGGCGGACACCGGCTTCAAGCTGCATGCCGAAACTTCCCTGGTGCTGATCCCGGTCACGGTCACCGATTCGGTGAATCGTTTCGTTCTCGGGCTCGAAAAGGGAGATTTCCACGTATTGGAAGACGGCGTTGAACAGACCGTGGCGCATTTCTCCGGTGAGGATGCACCCCTTTCGGTTGGCCTGGTCTTCGACGAGAGCGGCAGCATGGACTATAAGCTACGTACTGCTCAGCTCGCAGTCGCTCAGTTTCTGAAGACGATGAACGCTGAGGATGAAGCGTTTCTGGTAGAGTTCAGCGACAGTGCGAAGGTTACGGTCGGCTTCACCCGCCATACCGAGGAGATTCAAAATGCCCTTAAGATCTCACAGCCTGGAGGCTTGACGGCGATGCTCGACGCCATCGACATGGCCGTCCACGAGATGAAAAAGGCGAAGAATTCCCGGAAGGCAATCTTAATCATTTCAGATGGGGGGGACAACCACAGCCAGTACACTCCGGCCCAGATCGAGTCCCTGGTTCGCGAAGCGGATGTACAGATTTATGCCATGGGTGTGTTTGAACCCGGTCTTTCCTTCGGGTTGAGCCGGGAGGAAGTGTCAGGGCCGCGGCTGCTCTCGGAAATTGCGACCCAGACCGGCGGCCGAGCTTTTGCCGCAGCGGTCACCAGCGATCTGCCAAGCGTCGCTACCAGAATCGCGGTCGAGTTGAGGAATCAGTACGTTCTCGGCTATTACCCGAAGAACCAGGCTAAGGACGGAAAATACCGGAAGGTCGAAGTGAAGCTTACTCAGCCTAACGGTGTTTCGCCGGTCAAGGCACACTGGCGCCTCGGCTACTACGCTCCAGGTTCGCAATAGAATAGCAGCCTGTGGCAGAAGTCTCTCCAGCGCGTGGGAGCAGGCGGAAACGCTACTCCACAACGCTAGCGGTGACCGGCACTGTGGAGGACAACATGTGGGGGAGCTACAGTGTGTACCGGTCCGACAGATCGGAGAGGAGGACGCGGCAAAGGAACGATGCCGCCGATTCCTCGCGAAACGCCGATACGCAGCGGAGGTGAGTAAAGTCGCAACCCGCCTCCCGCCAGGCCCAACATGATCGGTGCATACGTATAGCCGGGCAAGTAGAGGGAATTGAATCCCGTCTGATACGGAGCGTAGGAACTATACGGGCCAGACCAGCCCATGCCAAGAGAAGGCACATCGAGGAAGGGGAAATAGGTGAAGCTGTCGGCACCGGGGTCTTTGGAGGCGGGATCTTCATCAATCTGCGCCGCGATCGCGTTGTCCGCGACAATCGATTGGCTGCGGCCGTTCTCCCAATCGCTGAGTGTGTCGAAAGACGATTGGTTCGCCGCGTCCAACCGCTCGGGTACCAGCACGCTCGCGAATGGCAAGCTCATCCCGTGCTCGACGGAGATCGGGTCCCCGCCCGCCGCGGTAGACACCTCTGCCTCGCCTTGGCGGACACACAAGACCGGCGGGTCGGAATCGATCCGATACACGCCCTTGCTGAGAAAGTGAACCTTCCAATCCTTGTAATTCAAGGTGACGGATGTATCCGCGTTCGGTTCCGCCGAATCCACGATGGCAGAGCCTTTGAGCAATTCGACCTGCGTGTCCCGGAGGTCGTTGGCGACCATGCGAATGGCGCTCCTTTCACCGACGCGAAGAAACACACCAGGCGTAAGGAGCACCTCGGCGCGGCCCTCCTCCGTCCGTAGTTCTCCGCCCAGGGGCACGGTGGGAAATTTGCCCAGATGCGATTCCAGTTGACGGTCACCCAGATACACGGTGCCCTCGAAAAAGTGGATGAGGCCGGAATGGGTGGAAATTACGGATTGCGCGCTGGCCGGAAGCACCATCGCGAAAACCGCAACCAACGGGAAGAAAACGAACGCGCGGCCGTTGGACATAAAGAAACCCCTCGAAAAGAGTATGCGCCCATCTGCGATTTCGGTCAAGGGGCAGCATTGACCGTCGATTATTCGTTTGTCCGAAAACGTGGGCCGGGCCACTGCTAAGGCATGACGGTGAACGGGATCGACGCTTCGGTGGTTTCCCAAATCAGCGCCAGCGTGCCCTGATTGCCGCCGTTCGACCGCACGTCAATGCGAAACGTTTCGACCGGGGAGGCCAGCGTTTTGACGGTCATGGAGGTGCGGCCAAAGTCGAACTGCGATTTGTAATAGAGATGGAATTGACCGGTCTCCCGGTTGACGATCAGCGTCCACTCTTTGTCATTCGGAATTGTCCAGATGCTGTAGGCGCCCTTGGGGAGCTTGAGCCCGCCTAGCTGAAGGTCGGCCTCCGTCGTGATTTTAGTGGCATAGTTTGCGCCTGTGCACCAGACGTCGCCAAAAGGCACCAGACCGCCCATGATTTTCCGGCCATGCATGGAGGGAGCGTAGTAATCAACAGTGATCTTTTTGCCTGCGACGACTGCCGATGCCGAGGCTGGCGGGCTGGTGTAACCCGGTCTCCCTTTGGCCGGTTGGGCGGGAGCGGTCACGCAAAAGACCGTGACTGACAGAACTGCCAGGGAAGTAAGTCGGGAGATAGACACTCGGGAACCTCCGGAGCCAATCCTACCGCAAACCTTGCCTGTCTGCTTGGAAGGGCAGGGAATTGAACATGTCACCGGTCGAAGCGGTCAGTCGCCTCGCCGATGTACGCGGGTGTGTTGGTGATCCGCTACAGGTTCGAGCAGGCGCAGGGTGTGCTCGCCGGTCTTCGGATCGAAGTGGTACGACAGCACCGCGTCGGCTGCGGCGATTTGCTCTGAGAGTTCCACTTCAGGGTTGTCGAGGATCAACTCGCCGTTCTTGGTGATTCGCAACTCGCTGCCGACCTGCAGCGGGATCTTCATTCCAGTATCTTCGTTTTTCATATTATTTCCATGCTTTGCGGATAGCCCCGGGAGCGGCTAGCTGTGCCTCGGCAACGCACCGGGAAGGACGAGCGACCGGCAGTCCTCCGCGTAGAAATTTCTCTAGGTCTGCGTCTTTTTCCAGCCGAACGAATAACCCGATGCCAATCATGTTCTGCTTCTCACGTTGCGAGCTTAGCGGCCTGTGGCAGAGCTCGACGGAGGCCAAGGGCCTACTCCGTAAAGCGGCAAGCCGCAAAAAAGGCCGCTCCGCAGCCGGGCAGACCACAAAAAACGATGGTTTGCCCTACGGCAGGCCAAGGGCCTACTCCGTATAGCGGCAAGCCGCGAAAATTCTGACTATTAGTAGCACAACGCCAGTAAAGCGCCACAGGCTGTTACGGTAGCAATCCTCATTCCACTCGGATTCTCGGGAAGTGCGATGACTGGTAAAAGAACTGCTCTACTCCCAAACAAGGAACAAAGAATATGCGCAATCGCACGACGAAGTTCTTACTCGCTGTTCTCCTTCTGTCGCCAGCGGGCATCGCCGCCAGTAACGACAAAAGCGACAAAGATCACAATGACGCGTTTCGCAACGGGCCCGTCGACGAAACTCAGATCGCCAAAAGGGTGCGGCACGAGCTGTTGATGTTGCCCTACTACAACATTTTCGACGATCTGGCTTTTCAGGTTAACGGGACGACCGTTACGCTGCTAGGCGAAGTCACCCGGCCAGTTCTGAAGAGCGATGCAGCGAACGTGGTGAAGCGCGTCGAAGGTGTGACTAACGTTATCAACCAGATTGAAGTCCTGCCGCTATCCCCAATGGATGATCAGATTCGGCGGGCAGAGTACCGCGCGATCTACGGGGATCCCACGCTATCCACCCGCTATGGATTCCAGGCGCTGCCATCCATCCATATCATCGTCAAGAATGGACACGTGCGGCTGGAAGGCGTGGTGGCCAATTCGGCTGACAAAAACATTGTCGGTATTCGGGCGAACAGCGTACCGAACGTCTTCTCGGTCGAGAACGCTTTGCAGGTTGAAGGTAAATAGCCGTCAATCACACCAGATGAAAATACCCGCCGCGTTCCAGCACCTCGGCCGGCAAATCGAACAACCGCGACAATTCTTCGGAAGTCAGTACGTCCTTCTTGGCTCCATCGCGCACAATCCGCCCTTCTTTTAGGATCACCACGCGCTGGATCTCCGGAATAATGTCTTCCAAATGGTGCGTCACGAGTATCATGCTCGTGCCTGCCGCGGTAACCTTGCGCAGGATTTCGCGCAATTCCCGCACTGCGCGGAAATCGAGGCTGGCCGTCGGCTCGTCGAGCACCAGCGCTTCCGGCGAATGCACCAGCGCCCGCGCGATCAGCACCCGCCGCGCTTCGCCGGACGACAGTTCGTCCACATTGCGGCCGGCCAGCCGACCGATCTCAAGCAACTCGATCACCTCGTCCGCTTTCTTCTCCATCGCCGCCGTGACCACGTGGTTGGGCCAGATTCCGACACTGCTGAAGAACCCCGAAAGTACGATCTCCCGGGTGCTATAGTTGCGCGTGCAAAGCTGCATCAGATCGTTGGTCACGATCCCCAGGTGGGGGCGTAGTTCGAAGACGTTCCACAATTCGCGCCCCAGGATCCGGACGCTCGCGGGACCGGCCGTCTGCAACGGATACAACTCCCGCGTGATGGCTTTGATCAGGGTGGACTTGCCCGAGCCGTTAGGGCCGAGTATCGCGACATGCTCGCCCGAAGCGATGGACAGGTTCACGCGGTCGAGTCCGCGCTTCTCGCCGCGCGCAATCGAAACATTGTTGAACTCGATGAGCGCCGGCATCAAAAACCGGTCACCCGAACCCAGAAGCTTTCGCGCCACTCCGCTCCGGCAGCCAGTGTCTGTAGCGCATGGCCGCTATTCAGCGCATTGGTCATCGCAGCCATCGGCTCGAAGCAGATGTACTCCCTGCGCGCCGGTGCGTACGTGACGTTCACCGGATACTTCGGTCCGAAGGTGACCTCGATTTTTTCCGCTTTACCCCGCACCGAAAAGTGGGCGAGACCATCGCTCGTACGTGCCAGATCGTAAAAGCCGTCGTCAATTACACGGCCAGCCAGCGTGAACTCGTCGGGCAGATCCATAGCCTTGGTTTCGCCGGTAGCCAGCAGCTTGTCGGAAAGCAACAGGTGCTGGCGCGCCCCGATGTGTACCGTCCACTGGTCTCGAGGCTCATCGTGCAGGTTGAAATAGGGATGGTAGCCGATCGAAACCGGCATCGCCTCCGCGCCCAGGTTGTGGATCGTGGTTTCCACCTGGAGCGTCGCATTGCTCAGCCGGTAGGTCATCTCGATCGAGTGGGCGAAAGGAAACTGCGCCATCAACTCCGGATGCCGCCAGAACTCGAGCCGGCTGGTCATATGGGCGCCTGTCGCATCGGACGAACTCTCCACCACTTCCCACAGCGATGAGAACGAGAGCAGCCCGTGGATCGGCAGCTTGTTGCCATCGAGGCGAACGTTGCCGAGTTGCGGGTTGAACTGGTAGCTCCTGCCCTGGAAGGCGAACCCCTGTTTCTCCAGCCGGTTGGCCCAGGGAGCCAGAAAAGGAACCCCGCAGAGCGCCGGTTTCTCTTTGAAATCGCTCAGCTTCGCCGTCGGGAAGTAAAGCGCATTCTTGCCGTTGACCTTGAATTCGTAGGCGATGTTGCCGATCGACGGAACAATCGATACTTCTGCATGATGTTCCGCATCGCGCAGCGTGACCACCGAAATACCGTCGACGGTACGCCGTTCGGTGGAGTAGTTAGCACCGTTTAACATGAGCGGGAGAGTGAGACCGATAAGGAATTTATGCATCCTGACCCACAATCATTCCTGATTTGGGTCACGTAAATCAAGGTCGGTCCATTTTTGGCAGCAAACGCAATTCCCCGGGGCGTAGGTCCGGATGGAGCAAACATCGCACCAGTACGTGATGCGAAGCCGTTTCCCGTCCTTGAGGACGAACATATTTTTTTCGTAAATCGGCTCCACTGCGAACTGACCCTGCCCGGTGAAGTGCCCGAGTGCCTCCAGGTTTACGCCGGCCAGGCGGGGATCGTGAAGGACCTTCTGGGTGTCCTCATCGCCCGAAAGCGTGATCTCCTGCCCGTCCTCGGTCCGGATCTCGGCAGGTGCTCCCGTGCGCTGGACCAGCTTGCCCTTAACGGATTCTTTGGCAGCCTGCGTAGTGGCCGCGAGTCCACGAAACAGGCTCGCCCCAGCCGCTACAATCATCGCGCCAAACTGTCGCCGCCTCATGCCCCTATTTTAAGCGATTGGGCACGTCAGCGTCTGTAGGCGCTGATATCGTGCACGCAGAGCGCGCGAAATCCTCGAACGCGCCGTTGCCGAAGACGAGCCTGAGCCTGTTCCCGGCAATCTCGCGGAGCGCATCGGAAAACTAGTGAAACCATTTGGAGGCTTCGAAATTCCGGAGATTGAGCGCGAGCCTCCGCGGGATCCGCCCACGTTCGACTAATGACGATTCTGGCAGCCTGTGCCAGAAGTCACTCCAGCGCGAGAGCAGGCGAAAACGCCTACTCCACAACGAAGAAGGCCTGCCGGTCCGATGCCCAAATCGCCGCCATCGCCCGTGCTCGCGTCAACCCTTGGGAAGGCTGACCAGAATCCCATACAGCACCGGCAGCGCGAACATGGAGCTATCCACGCGATCCAGCAGGCCGCCGTGCCCGGGAAGCAGCGTGCCGCTATCCTTTACTCCCGCGCCACGCTTGATCGCCGATTCGGCGAGATCTCCTACCTGTCCTGCGACATTCGCCGCGAGCGCCAGGAGCAAGGCTTCGGCCAGCCCGACACCGGGAATCAGCCGCGGCAGGGCCAGTCCTCCCGCGATACTCGAAACTGCCGCGCTCGCTATCGCTCCCTCCCAGGTTTTCTTGGGACTCACCTGGGGGGCCAACTTGTGCCGTCCCCAGCGCCGCCCGACGTAATACGCTCCGGTATCGCCGATCCAGCTCACCACGAGTCCGAATGCCAGCCACCACGGATCGATCGCCCGCAACAGTGTCGCGGTCCGCCATGCGCCGAAGATGTAGATGACGCCGAGGACCACCGCCGCCGTCCGCCTGAAACCCGCGTCGAGGTCGTTCGACCGCATCGCGAGGGCCAGCATCAGGAGGGTAAACAGAACAGCAAAAAGTCCCACCCATGGGAGCGGCATCAGCAGTATTGCCAACCCTGCAAGATACGCTACAGGCTCACGGGAAGCCGTGATCATCGAATATTCGTCGAAGCAGATTTCCGCCACCGCGGCCAGCACCAGGAGGAACAGCCAATCGATCCCGCCCAGCACTGCATACAGCACCACTGGGATCATGACCGAGGCGGTCAGAATACGTTTCATTGAGAGGAGACGGCGATCTCCTCGCTGGCCGGCTCATCGGCGTCGAATCCGGGCAACTCGAACTGAGGCTCCTCAGGGGCGGCGCTCGCGCTCAGGCCTCCAAAACGCCGATCGCGTTTCTGGTAATCGAGGATCGCAGCCAGCAGTTCGGCCCGATCGAAATCCGGCCAGAACGTCTCGGTGACAAACAGTTCGGCGTAGGCGATCTCCCACAGCAGAAAGTTACTGATCCGCATCTCGCCGGAGGTGCGGATCAACAGATCCGGATCGGGCAGATCGGGAGAGTAGAGATTCATGGCAAGCAACTCTTCACTAATCTGCAGCGACGAAAGCGTCCCCTCCAGCCTGGCCTGCCGCAGGATGGCGTTCACCGAATCGACAATCTCGGCGCGTCCACTGTAATTGATGGCCAGGTTGAGCCGCAACCCTGTGTTCTTTCGGGTGGCCTCTTCCACAAAACCAAGCTCATCCTGGACGCGTGCCGGAAGTGCGTCGATCCTGCCGGATGCCTGCAGGCGGATGCCGTTGCGGTGCAGATCGGCCAATTCACGCCGTAGGTAGAAGCGCAGGAGCCGCCACAGCATGTCGACTTCGGTGCGCGGCCGTTTCCAGTTCTCGGCCGAGAAGGCATACAGGGTCAACGCTTGGACACCCAGTTGGGAGCACGTTTCCACCGTCATCCGGACCGGCGCGACTCCCGCCTTGTGCCCCGCGATGCGCGGCAGGTTCCGCTTCCTGGCCCACCGGCCATTGCCGTCCATGATGATAGCGATATGGCGCGGCAAACGCTCAGGGTCGAGAGACAGAGCGAGTTCACAGTCCCGATCCCCAGGTTTGAGCGATTCCAGTAATGCCTTCATGAACGTAATCCGTATGGTACCAAGCCCGCCGCCTCGCCCGCCCGCATCTCGTATGACGGGTTCTTGGTCTGTTCCCGCCCGAGTATCCTTTATGGCACCCTTATGCCTGGCAACATGAAACCAATTTGTAATCGGCTATTCTATTAAATTACTGCACCGCGCCGTGCTGTTTCGCACTACTTCAGACTACTCCAATTATGGGCGAATTGTTACGGTCAAGCGGAAGTTTCGACGAATGGGACAGGAAAGAGGGTACTCCTGGGCCGATGGGGGTGACTTGGGTTCCCTCTTTGGCGGCCTGGAACTTCGCGCTCTACTCCCGGCGGGCGACCGGGGTCACACTGCTGCTCTACAGCGCGGGCGATCCGGTGCATCCCCTTTTTGAGTGCCGCCTGGATCCGCGCATCAACAAGTCGGGACGGATATGGCACTGCTGGATCACCGCCGATCGCGCGCCCGGCGCGACTTACTATGCGTATCGCGTCGACGGCCATCACGATCCCGCGAAAGGCTACCGTTTCGATCCGCACAAAATCCTGCTGGACCCGTTTGCTCCCGCCGTCTTCTTCCCGCCGGAATATGACCGGATCGCCGCGGTACTCCCGGGGAAAAACGACGGCCGGGCGCCTCTCGGTGTGCTCCCCCGAACGGCGCACCAAGCCAACGGCAACACCGAGCGTCCCATCCGGCCCAGCCACGACCTGATCGTCTACGAACTGCATGTCAAAGGCTTTACCGCGCGCGCCAACTTCCGGAGTGAGCGCCGCCTTGCGCGGGACCTTCGCCGGGTTGATCGAGAAGATCCCCTATCTCAAGGAACTCGGAATCACTGCCGTGGAACTGATGCCGGTGCAGCAGTGCGACCCACAGGAAGGCAGCTACTGGGGCTACATGACTCTCAACTTCTTCTCGCCGCACCAGGGCTACGCGGCCGACCAATCCGCGGAGGGTGCGGCCGGCGAGTTCCGGCGCATGGTACAGGCGCTGCACGAGAGCGGCATCGAAGTGTGGCTCGACGTGGTTTACAACCATACCAGCGAAGCCGGCGCCGACGGCCCGACCTACAGTTATCGCGGTATCGATAACCAGTCTTACTACATGCTCAACTCGGACCGCAGCAAGTATCGCAACGAAACCGGCTGCGGGAACACGCTCCGCTGCGATCACCCGCTGGTGCGTTCGCTGATTCTGGAAAGCCTTCGTTTCTGGATCCAGAAGATGAACGTCGATGGCTTTCGCTTCGATCTGGCGTCGGTCTTCACGCGCAGGTCGGACGGCGGCCTCGATCTGGAGCACCCGTCGCTGATTGCCGATATCGGCGTATCTCGCGGCCCGCTATGGTGTGCGCATGACCGCGGAAGCCTGGGACATCGAAAGCTATCTGCTCGGCCGCGCTTTCCCGGGACTCAACTGGCGCCAGTGGAACGGCATGTATCGCGACGATCTACGCGATTTTGTGCGCGGCGTCCCGGGGCGTACCGGCGCCCTGATGCAGCGGATGTACGGCAGCGACGACCTCTTTCCCGACGATCTCGAAAACTCCTACCGGCCTTTCCAGAGCGTCAACTTCCTGACGGCCCATGACGGCTTTTGCCTCTATGACCTGGTCTCTTACAACCACAAGCACAACGAGGCCAACGGACATCACAACACTGACGGCACGGACGACAATCGGAGCTGGAATTGCGGCTGGGAAGGCGACGACGGCGCGCCGCCGGAGGTTCTCGAACTGCGCCGGAGGCAGGTGCGTAATTTTATCTGCCTGCTCATGCTCTCCAACGGCACACCCATGTTTTGCGCCGGCGACGAGTTTCTGGCGACGCGGGCGGGCAACAACAATCCCTACAATCAGGACAACGGCGTCAATTATCTCGATTGGGACCTGCTCAAAAAGAATCACGATATCTTCCGTTTTTTTCAGCGCATCATCGCTTTCCGCAAGGCTCACCCCTCGATTGCGCGCAGCCACTACTGGCGGGAGGACGTCACGTGGTATGGTCCGGCGGAACGGCATCCCGACCTTTCTTCCAAGGGACAAACGTTAGGTTATTGCCTGCACGGGGCTCGCCTGAACGACGCGGATATCTACGTGATGATCAACGCGAGCGACCACCCGGTGATGTTCCATGTGCAGGAAGGAAGTGCGGAGAATTGGGGTGTCGTGGCTAACACCGGGTTGGCGAGTCCGCTCGACATTGCCGATCCGGGACACGAACAGCCACTCCAAAATCTCGATTACCTGGTGGGTGGAAGAAGCGTGGTGGTATTGTGTAAGCCGGTCAGCGTGGATTAGATGGTGCTGCTGCGCAGCCCGACTGCCGCTGCGCAGCAGGGCAGACCACAAAAAACGATGGTCTGCCCCACGGGAGGTTACTTCTTCAGAGCAGCTACATAGGCTGCGACATTATCGAGAGCATCACCGGAGACGGCGGCCATCGGTTTCATTTTGCCTTTACCAGCAGTCACGGCCGCTTTGGTCGAGGCTACGGTTGCGCCGGCGATCGGCGTTGGCGCCATCTTGGCCCCCGCGCCGTCGACTCCGTGGCACATCTTGCACTTGGTGTCATAGACGCTCTTGCCCGCTGCGGCATCGGCCGCAAATGCGGCAGCGACCGGAAGCGAGAGAAGAACCAGCGTCATTGCGATACGTTTCATTACTATTCGTCCTTTCCTGTTCAGGGTCAGGCAGGCGACCTGCCCGGAGTGCCGCCGGCAGGCCCCGACGACACTCCGCGAGTAAAAAATCTTAGAGGTGAAACTACTTCTTCAGCGAAGCGACATAGGCCGCGACATTATCGAGAGCATCACCGGTAACCGAAGCGACCGGCTTCATTTTGCCTTTACCAGCGGTCACGGCGGCCTTCACCGCAGCTGCGTCGGCACCGGCGATCGACGCCTTGTCCATCGCACCTCCCGCGCCGGCTGGTCCGTGGCACATCTTGCACTTGCTGTCAAAAACGGTCTTGCCCGCGGCAGCGTCGGCCGCGAAAGCGGCGGCGGCCGGAAGCGAGAGTAGAACCAGCGTCATTACGATATGTTTCATTTGTTGTCGTCCTTTCCTTTTCAAGCCTGGGTTTCAAGGCCGGGCAAGCCGCTCAACACTCGACTGACTGGAGTCTCGCGTTACGAGCCGCGCGATGCACACCTTATCTTATGGATGAAATTATAACAGCAACGTACCCTTAATTTGTCGCTAACTTACAGCCATTAAAGAATTTAATTTGACTTTGATACTTATTGGGTATCGCTCGTTTCTCATTCGGAAAAACTCTTGATTTGACCCGCTCCCGAGCCATAAATTGGTGTCTGAGTAAGGCCCTAAGGAGCCGACCATGTCCGCACTGAAGTTCGTAGCACCAGCCGTAGTACTGGCCGCCGGAGTGATGTTGTCTACCAGCACTTCTTACGCCAAGAAGGAATACGTAGCCACGACCAAGAAGCCTTGCAAATACTGCCACGTTGATGCAATGTCCAAAGATCCCGCTGTGCAGAAACAGCTGACGGATGCCGGTAAATACTACCAGGAGCACAAATCTTTCGAAGGCTACGTCGAGAAGAAGTAACTCACTCGATTATAGATAGTCCGAGAAAAGGCCGGTTCATGCGAAACAGCTTTCAATCCGTCCGCTTACCGGCCCTCAGCGGGGCCGGCCTGCGGGCGTGGCAGACGAGATACCTACCCTCCGTCCTTCTGATTCTTTGCGCAACGGCCGCGCTCCCCGCGCGCGCTGAGGACAACTGCACCGCCTGTCACGATCAGGGGCAGAAATTATCCAAGAGCGCCCACGCCTCACTGGCGTGCAGTAGCTGCCACGTCAAGCACGACGAATATCCTCACCCCGCCAAGGTTCCTAAACCGGTCTGCACGGACTGCCACACCCAACAGGGCGCCGACTACGAGTTATCCGTGCATGGCCAAGCCGCCAAGAAGGGCGGAGCCGCGCCGGACTGCTCGATGTGCCACGGCGCAGCGCACGAATTGCAATACACCAAAGTCGCCGGCTTCCGCACCACGGTCATCGACACCTGCGCGGCATGCCATAGCGAGGTCGTCGATCAATACCGCAAGAGCGTTCACGGCAAGGCTTTGGCCGAAGGCATTATGCAGGCGCCGCTGTGCACCGATTGCCATGGCGAGCATCGCATTCTGTCGCATTCTAACGACGAGTCCAAAGTCTCGACAAACAATATCAGCGCTACCTGCGGCAATTGCCACGGCAATGTTCAGCTCTCCAGCAAATTCGGCCTTCCCGCCGACCGTCTGACCAGTTTCGAAACCTCCTTCCACGGTCTCGCCGCCAAGGCCGGCAACGAAACGGTTGCCAATTGCGCCAGTTGCCACGGGGTCCACAATATTCTCCCGTCGAACGATCCGCAATCGAGCATCAATCGGAAGAACCTCGCCAATACCTGTGGCAAATGTCATGAGGGAGCCGGAAAACGTTTCGCCATTACTCCCGTGCACCTCTCCGATGGCCAATCGGAGACGCCCATTGTCCGCATGGTGCGCCAGTTCTATCTTCTCGTTATTCCGCTGACCATCGGCCTGATGCTGCTGCACAACGGCGGCGACTGGCTGCGCAAGCTCATCACCCTGCGTTTTCTGAAGCGTCCGGTAGCCCGCGCGGCGAAGTCCAGCACCTTCCGCGAGATTCGTATGCTGCCATTCGAACGCGTGCAGCACGCTGTCCTGGTGCTCTCATTTATGGTCCTGGTGTGGACCGGCTTCGCACTGAAATATCCCTCCCAGTGGTGGGCGCGTCCGCTGTTGCTGTGGGAGTCGCGTGGCGCCGTGCGCGAGATTGCCCATCGCGTGGCGGCTTGCGTGTTCATCGGTATTTCCGTGACACACCTGATCTCATTGATCGTGAACCGGAAGCTGCGCAAACATTGGCGGCTGATGTGGCCGAAGCCCAACGATATTACCGAAGGAGTCGCCAACCTGTCGTACAACGTAGGACTCCGGCACAGGCCTCCCAAACGGGCCGCCCATGGCTATATGGAGAAACTGGAGTACTGGGCAGTGGTCTGGGGCGCGATCGTGATGGCGTCCAGCGGGATTATGCTTTGGGCCAACAACCTGATGCTGCGATTCCTGCCGAAGACCTGGCTCGATATCGCCACTTCGGTACACTTTTACGAGGCTGTTCTGGCGACTCTCGCTATCATAGTCTGGCATTTCTACTCGGTCATTTTCGATCCCGACGTCTACCCTCTCGATACCGCCTGGTTGACTGGCGTCAGCGTTAAGGAGCATGAACAGGAACATGAATAACTCACAGCCGTCTGTGTGGCGCGGACCTCTTTCGCCACTGGTTCACCTTGCCAACAACTGGATCAGCCTCATCGGGGTTGTCCTCGTCACCACCACGACTATTTTCTGGTTATTCCTCCTGCCTACCACTCTCAAGGGGGTTGCCTCCTCACCTTACATCGGCATCCTGACGTACATGGGAATTCCGGCCGTGTTCTTCCTGGGGTTAGCGCTCATTCCGTTCGGTATCTTCGTGCGCAACCGGACCGAGCACGCCTCGGGTCTGTATCCGGCGAGTTTCCCGCCGCTCACGTGGCAGAATGCCGACCTGCGCCGGCTGGTCCAGTTTATCGCCGTCACCACCATAATCAACGTCGTAGTGGCCAGCCAGGTGAGCTATGCGGCGATCAGTTACATGGATACGGTCCAGTTCTGCGGCACCACCTGCCACACGGTGATGCAACCCGAATACACCGCCTATCAGAACTCCCCGCACTCACGGGTGGAATGCGTCACCTGTCACATTGGGGCGGGCGCGACCTGGTTCGTGCGCAGCAAGCTGTCCGGCACCGGCCAGGTCATCGCAGTCATGCTGAACAACTATCCGCGTCCCATACCCAGCCCGGTGCACAACCTGCGTCCCGCGCGGGAGACCTGCGAGACCTGTCACTGGCCCCAGAGATACAGCGAAGACAAACTGCGGATCTTCCCCAAGTACGCGGAGGATCAGGCCAACACCCGTACCGAGACCGTCATGATGGTGAAGGTCGGCGGCGGCAATAAGGGGATCGGCATTCACGGTACCCACCTGGGCCCCGGCATCAGCATCCGTTACGGCCATTCCGACGAAGCCCGCCAGAGCATCCCGTGGATCGAGTACAACAACGCCAACAACGGTACTAAGACCCTGTACCTGGCAGATAAAGCCAAGGCCGATGCAGCCGGCCTGACGATTCGAGAGATGGATTGCATTGACTGCCACAATCGCCCGGCGCACTCGTTCTCGCTGCCCGACCGCGCGGTGGACGACGCCATGTTCTCGCATCAGATTTCCTCGGCGCTGCCCTTTGCCAAAAAGGAGAGCCTCCAGTTACTGAAGGCCGCTTATGCGGGCCGTGACGAGGCCGAGGCGAAAATTCCAGCAGCCTTCGAAAAGTTCTATCAGGACAATTACCCATCCGATTACGCGCAGCATCGCGGCGACGTGGTTTCGAGCGGCCGTACGGTGCTCGGGATTTACAATCGCAATATTTTCCCCGCCATGAAAATAACCTGGGGCAAATATCCACTCAACATCGGCCACACCGATTTTCCCGGCTGCTTCCGCTGTCATGATGACTCGCATAAGAGCAGTGAAGGGAAAACCGTCACCCAGGACTGCGGCGCCTGCCACAACATGCTCGCGGTGGACGAAGCGAATCCCAAGATTCTTACCGACCTGGGTTTGGCGCAGTAAGGCTGAGTTGAGTTCCGCACCGTCCCGCGGCAGTTTCTACCGGTAGCAGCGACGCCGTTTGTTGTGCGCGCGGCGAAGCACGCCGGGCCCAAGGCTGATGGCTATGGCTTCGGGGACGGAGGAGTGGCGGGGGCGCTATTGTCTGAATCGTTGCCGGCCAGGTTAACGCTCGACCCGTAGCTCTGGTCGACTGCTACCCGGCGGCGCTTGGGGGTGGTGAGTTCATCCATACCAGTCGCGGGCGCGGACCGGTCGGCCCCCTCAGCCGCACCTCCTTCGGGAGCGTGGGCGCGGGTGATGGAGATGGGGCCTGCCTCCCGCGAATCCTTCGACAGAAAAACGCGGCGATAGCGGATCTCCGCATCGGGATAACGTCGCCGCGTAGCGTTGGTCAGATCGAGTTGGACGGGGCGGGCGTTGGTCGCCGACGTATCGGCCGAATTGTAGTTGAGTGCGTAGCGCTGACGTAGACGCATGAGCGTGTCTTCAAGCGAGGACGCATCGTCGACCGAAAACACGTCGCCTCCCGAATCGCGTGCGATGTCGGCTGTTCCGGCGGAATGGTTGGCCACCTGCTGCCGGCCATAGCCGCCGCGGCGTCCGCCGCCGCCCAGGACCACGCCGCCGGGAAGCCCGATTCCACCCGGCCAAGTCGAGCCTGTCCTCGGGTAACCGCCGCCTCCACCATTTCCTCGTTGGAGCATCACGTCAGGTGCCTGGAGGAAGCTGAGCACGGCATCGGCGCGCGAGAGGGCCCGCTCCACGCCCGCATCGTCGCGCGGGTCCTGGCTGCCGTCGTCGGTCAGGATGATGATGGCGCGCCGCGCTTCCGGCCGGGCCTCGTGCCGCACGTATTCCGCGGCATTCATCATCGCGTAGGTGATGTGGGTTCCCCCGTTGAAGCGCTCGTTATCCAGGACGTCCGAGAGCCCCCGATTTATCTCGGAGCGATTACTGCGAAAGGAGAGGCGAACGCGGGTGTTGGTGTCGAAGACCATGATGGCAACGCGATCTTTATCGCCGAGCACCCGCAGAGCGTCGTGCGCGGCGTCGGCCATGCGCTCAACGTGGGGCCGCATGCTGGCGCTGACATCGAGGAGAAGGAGGACGTCCATGGGCATGTCCTCGCTGGCGAAATTGCGGATCGGCTGCGGTTTCCCATCTTCACGCAGGACGAAATCGCCAGCTCGGAGTCCGGTGATGGTGCGGTTGTGGCCGTCGATCACCTGGGCGTCCACGCGGGACAAGGACACATCACTGTGGAAGACGACGGTTTCGTCGTCCGCGTGGATGATGAAGGCCGCGGTGATCAAGAGCAGCGGGAGAACGATAGATCGTATCTTTAGGAGCGCCGGCATCCGCACCCTCGTTTCACTTTTAGAATGGAGTACTTAAGTACTCAACGTCAACCGGCACCCGAGGGTTTCAGAGGGTTTCCGAAGGGGGGCCGGACCGCTCGCCCCTCTTCGAGAAACGTTACTTGGTACTTCTGTCGGAGCGACTGCCCGACCGGCTGCCACTTCGGCTGGTGGAACTTTTGTGGCCGGATGAGCTTTTGTGTGACGAACTGCTCTGGGCAAACCCGGTATAAGCGGAACCGAATGCCAGAAGCAGTCCCCAAACTAAAAAGGACTTCACACTACTGAAGTGCCGCGAGCGCCGGGATGTTCTCAGGATTTTTGGCGGACCAGCGAAAGGAATTCGTCGCGAGTCTCTTTTTGCTTGAACTCGCCGAGCATGGAACTGGTGACCGTACCGGAGTGCTGCTTCTCGACTCCGCGCATCATCATGCAGAAGTGCTGGGCCTCAAGAATGACGCCGACGCCCAGCGGATCGAGTTTGTCGAGGAGGCATTGGGCGATCTGCTGGGTCAATCTCTCCTGGATCTGCAGACGGCGCGCAAATACGTCAACTATTCTCGGTATCTTGCTGAGGCCAATTACCTTGTCTCGCGCGAGATAGCCCACATGAGCTTTCCCATAGAAGGGCAGCATGTGGTGTTCGCAAAGGCTGAAGAACTCGATGTCCTTGACGATCACCATCTCGTCGTATTGGACGGTGTAAAGGGCTTCATTTACCAGCTTATCGACGTCAACGCTGTAGCCGCTGGTCAGAAACTTCAGCGCTTTGTCTACCCGCTCCGGGGTTCGAAGCAGGCCTTCGCGAGTGGGATCTTCGCCCAGCTTGGCGAGCATCGCGGCGACGTCGGGCGCGAGAGATTGGGCTGGTGTTTTCGGGGTTAAAACCTGCACTGAGGCTTTCGATTTCATAGGAGTGGTTGTTCTCAAATCTGAAAGATGTTGCGCGAGGTCTCGTAGATGCGTACTCTTTCGAGCGCGGGGGTACGGTCCGGAAACATGCTTGGCCAAGCTGCGCGGAGCCGCTGGTCGACGATCATGGCAAGGTTTTCAGTTGTCGGCACAAGTTGTTGAAATTGTTCTATTTCTTCGTTAAGATTGCGGTGGTCAAACGGTTCCGTGACGTTTCTTTTCACGAGAATGTCCAGCTCATCGAGATCGACGACGTGGCCGGTCCGCGCCTCAATGGGGCCGCTGACGGTTACTTCCAGTTCGTAGTTGTGGCCGTGACCGTAGGGGTTGTTGCACTTTCCGTACAGTTCACGATTGGCCTCTGCCGACAGTTGCCGGCTATGCAACCGGTGGGAGGCGCAGAAGAAGTAGCGGCGGGTGAGGTGCGTCATACCGCATCTCCAAAATATTCGACATAGAGGTCCGAGGTCTCGTACAGCCGGATGCTGTGCAGTTTCGCGCGAGGTGAGAACGCTGCCAGCGCCGCGGGTCCGGCGAGCCGCTTCCAAATGTCTACGGCGAGGTTTTCGGCGGTGGGAATCACCGTATCGAAGGGCGGAACTTCGCGGTTCAGGAACCGGTGATCGAGGGGCTCAATCACCTCGCGATGCAGAATCTCTTTCAACTCCTTGAGGTCCATCACCATCCCGGTAACCGGGTCGGGCTGGCCTTCCAGGGTGACGTCCAAAAGGTAGTTGTGCCCGTGGCCGTGGGGGTTCGCTGCAGCGCCGAACACGCGGACGTTTTCTTCGTCGCTAAGGCCCTCGTTTCTGCAGACATGCGAGGCCGAAAACTCCACTCGCTTAGTGATCAGCACGATGCATTCTCCTGTAACCGGATCCCCGTGCTGATCATCGAAAGAGTGAGATATACTACGGGGAACTTGTTGGGTAAGATGAACATACGTATCAGTTTCATGATGCTGCTCGTGGTCCAGGGGGTGCTTTTTGCCGAGCCGCCAAATTCCACGATCGTCGTCGAGCAGGCTCAGAAACTCTATCGTCACACAGATTACACAGGCGCGATTCATCTTCTAGCGACTCTTCCGAGGGATGCTGCGGTTAATGAAATGGCGGGACAATGCTATTTCATGCTGGCGGACTACCGGAAGGCAACCGATTATCTGGAGAGCGCGGCTGCCGCGGATCCCCGGAACTCTGTTTATTTCAACTGGTTGGGGCGGGTATATGGCAAGCGGGCGGAGACTTCATTTGCCTTCAGTGCCATGAGTTGGGCGTCGAAAGCTCGGACGAGTCTGGAGAGGGCCGTGGAACTCGATCCTGCGAACTGGGAAGCCCTGGATGATCTGTTCGACTTTTATCTGCAGGCGCCGGGGTTCATCGGAGGCGGTTTGGACCGCGCCGAAAAACTGACTGCGATCATTGCCCGCCACGATCCCGCGGAGGCATCTTACGATCGGGCGCGGATTGCGGAAGCCCGGAAAGAGTACGATGCTGCTGAACAGCACTTGAAGCGCGCCGCTGAACTTGCGCCACATCAGGCGAGCCGCCTGTTAGCGCTTGCCAAGTTCTGCGCCAAACGCGGGCGCTACGACGAAAGCGACCGGTTTTTCGTACAGGCCGAGAAGATCGCGCCGGATACTCCGAAGGTCTATTTTGCGGAGGCGGCAACGTACATAAAAGCCAACCGCAATATGGATACTGCGAAGGTTTTGTTAAAGAAGTACTTGAGCGCTTCGAATCTCACGCCGGACGACCCGCCGAAGAGTGAAGCTCAGAAACTGCTCAGGAAAGTTTCCGGCTCCTGAGCGATGCACTACGGCGAGGCACTCAGCTTCAGCATTCAATCCCTGCGCTCGAATCCCGTGCGCTCGTTTCTGACGGGCCTCGGCATGGTGATCGGGACTGCATCCGTCATTCTCGTAGTCACCATTTCACTCACCAGCCAAAGCTACATTCTGGAACAGATTGAGGGCGTTGGATCGAATATGATCTTTGCGTCGTATGAGGTTGGCAGCCAGCAAGCGGCGGGCGAGGTCAGCGGTGATTTCATCAAGCTGGGCGATCTGGACGCGGTCCGGCAGCAGCTTGCCGACCGGATTGTGGCGGCGACCGGTGTCGAGAACAGCTTTGGCGACATCGTGGTGGACGGCAAGGTTCAGCGATTGCTGGTCATCGGGTCGGACGAATACTACAAGCCCGTCCGCAATCTCCAGGTTCTGGCCGGCCGCTTCCTGGACACGAGCGATGTGCAGTTGCGTCAGAAAGTAGCCCTACTGACCGAAAAGCTGGCCAGCCGGGTTTACGGCAACCAGGAAGCTGCAATTGGCAGTCTGGTTAAAGTTCACGGCCTGCAATTCACGGTGATCGGAACCTTTAAAGAAAAGGTGGAAAGCTTTGGGCAGTCTGAACTTAACACCGAAACGGTGCTTATCCCCATCACCGTCGAGCGTTCCTTTGACAAATACGAGCGCCTCGATCCGTTGTATGTTCAGGTAAGAGATGCGAACGACGTCGAGAATGTGACCCAGATGGTGCAGCAAATTCTGGAGAGCCGGCACCGGGCCGGAGCTAAATATAAAGTTGAGAATTTGACAGCTATATTGAACGCAGCAAAGAGTATATCATTCGCCTTGACACTTGTTTTGGTGGTCGTTTCCGCTATCGCGCTGGTTATCTCGGGGATCGGGATTATGAATATCATGCTGGTCACCGTGACGGAGCGTACGCGTGAGATTGGTGTTCGGATGGCGGTGGGAGCCTCTCGCCACGACATTCTGCTGCAATTCCTCACTGAGGCCATCATCATCAGCGTCGCGGGCGGAATCATCGGCATTCTGGCAGGCATCGCCCTTCCCTTGAGTGTGCAGTTTTTCGTCGAAAATCTGCAGATCCCGATTTCTTCGATGTCGATTGTAGTGGCTTTTGGCGTGTCCTGTGCGGTGGGCCTGATTTTTGGACTGCTCCCCGCCAACCGAGCGTCGAAGCTGCATCCCACGGAAGCGCTGCGTTACGAGTAGAAGTTAGAAACGCAGCGGATCCCTCAAGTTTTCACCGAGCCTGACCGATTACCTGAATAGCTGGTTCATAGACAAGTAGGCGGCAAGTTTCCCGAAGGAGCTTTTGGGGCTCCAAAGGAAAAGCCCGGGGTACAAGCCCGGGCCCTACCTCAATCTGTGGACCAGAAGGAGGTGAATCGCAATGCGGTTTACCATCACTCTACGCATTAAGTTCAAATTTTTGAACTTGATCAAAGCGTAGCTGCGATTCGTATCGAAGCGCGGCTAGCTCTGACGGGCTGGGGTTCAGTGCCACCTGAACTTCAGCCCTGCGTACATCGTACGGCATTCATTTAATCCAGTCCATCGTGCGCCGCTCTGTTCGGTACTTCTGTTCGGTACTATTGTTTTGCGCGATAAACTGGAATCTTCACCCTACCTCGTGCACCTAAGTAAATGAAATGCGGAAGATTATCCTATTCGTCCTGGCTGTTTCGTCGCTCCATGCCCAAGGCGACCTGAATCGCGTCCAGTGGACCCTTGAACTGTCACCGGCTTCCGCTGCCCCGGGTGCGGAGGTGCTTGGCAGATTAACCGGGACCATTGAGTCCGGCTGGCACCTGTATTCCATCACCACACCGCCCGGCCCGATTCCTACAACCATCCGGCTGGCGGACAACCCGGCGGTCGTGTCCATCACGGTCTTCCAGCCGAAACCCGAGCGGAAGTTCGACCCCAACTTCAACGCCGACACGGAAACCTATGTGGACAAGGTAGTTTTCCTCCTCAAGATCAAGACGGCTCAAGCCGCGACGGGTGATGTAGAGTTGGTGGCGATGCCTCGCTATCAGGTGTGCAGCGCGACCCAGTGCATTCCGCCCGTCACGAAGCAGGTTTCTGCGAAATTGACGTTCGCTCCCGGGCCGGTGGCGGCCGTGTCCATCCCGCCGGGCTACACGGAAGCTAAGGCCGGAGTCAGCAGTGCGGCCGAACCGGACACGTCTTTGCTCGCTTTTCTCGGAGTCGCGTTCGGCTTTGGACTCGCGTCCATTTTCACGCCTTGCGTGTTCCCCATGATCCCGATCACCATGTCGTTCTTCCTGAACAAGCAGGGTGCGTCGAAGGCAGCGATTCTGACTCAGGCGGCGATTTTCTGCGCCGGCATCGTGGTGCTGTTCACGGCGCTGGGACTGATCGTGACCTCGATTCTGGGTCCATTCGGGGTCGTCCAGCTGGGCTCGAACGTCTGGGTGAACGGGGTGATTGCGGCAGTGTTTTTAATGTTTGGCCTCAGTCTGCTGGGAGCGTTCGAAATCACGTTACCGTCGGGTCTGCTGACCACCCTGAATCAGAAATCGGAACAAGGCGGTACGCTCGGCACCTTGCTGATGGGCCTGACTTTCGCGCTGGCATCGTTCGCCTGCGTCGGACCATTCATGGGGACGCTGTTGGCGGCGTCGGTACAGGGCGGCGGCGCCCGGCCGGTTCTCGGGATGCTGGTGTTCGCCACCGGCCTAGCCTTGCCCTTCTTCCTGCTGGCGCTGTTTCCGCAATACCTGAAGAAGATGCCCCGCAGCGGCGGGTGGCTGGCGCGCGTGAAGGTGGTAATGGGATTCATCGTGCTCGCGGCCATGTTCAAATACCTCGCCGCGATCGACCAGGTGATGCAGTGGAACGCGTTCACGCGTGAACGATTTCTGGCGATCTGGGTGGTGCTCTTCGCCATGGCCGGACTCTACCTGCTCGGTTTTCTGCCGCTCGAAGGCGTTAAGCGCGACGAGAACATCGGGCTGGGTCGCCTGCTCACCGGAATGGCGTTTCTCGCCTTTGCGCTCTCCCTGATCCCCGGCATGTTCGGCAGCCATCTCGGAGAATTGGAGACGTTCGTCCCACCCGTCACCGGCTCGAGTGGACTTGGGGGCGCCGGCGACAGCACCGCTCTCGCGTGGATGAAGAACGATCTGGCCGGAGCTCTCGAGAGGGCCCGCAAAGAGAAAAAGCTGGTGCTGGTGAACTTCACCGGGTATGCCTGCACCAACTGTCACTGGATGAAGGCCAATATGTTCACGAGGCCGGAGATCGCGAGCGTGATGAAAGATATGGTGCTGGTGGATCTTTACACCGACGGCAACGACGCCGCGTCCCAGGCGAATCAGGCGCTCGAGAATGGCCAGTTTCATACCATCGCGATCCCGTTCTACGTGATCTTCGATCCCGAGAAGAGAGTGGTCGCGACATTCCCGTCGTTGACGCGTGATCCCGCGAAATATCTGGCATTCCTCAACACCAAAGGAGCCGACGCTGTCGAGGCTGCGGCGTTTCCCAATGGAGCGGCAGCGCTGCCGTTCAAGACGCTGGATGGTGGTGCGTTCGACTCGGCTGCGGTGGCGGGCAAAGTATTAGTCGTGAACTTCTGGGCCACGTGGTGTGTGCCGTGCCGCAAGGAGATCCCGAGTTTCAACCAGATGAACAAGGAACTCGGACCCCAGGGAGTTGCGGTAATTGGCGTATCACTCGACGAAGATGGCGCGGACGCCGTGAAACCTTTCCTCGCCAAAACCCCGATGGATTACCTGGTAGCGTTAGGGTCCGACGCGGCCAAGGACAAATATCAGATTGATGCCCTACCCACCACGATCGTCATGGATCGCACGGGTAAGATTGTGCAGAAATTCGAAGGCTTCACGCATCCCGAAGACATCCAAAAAGCAGTCAGGCAGGCACTGTAATTGCAGCTGATTGCGCTATGGGCACAACTCACAGGGTGGTTATTATCGGCGGCGGTTTCGGCGGGCTCTATGCTGCCAAGGCTTTTCGCAAGCTGCCGGTCGAACTTACGGTAATCGACCGCCGCAATTACCATCTCTTTCAACCGCTGCTCTACCAGGTCGCGACCGGTGCTCTTTCGCCGGGCGAGATCGCCTCTCCGATCCGTCACGTTCTGCACAAGCAGAAGAACACGCGAGTCCTGATGGGTGAAGTCGACGACATCGATCCCGGGACCCAAGAGGTGGTGTTGCGCAGCGGCGACCGCGTGCCGTACGACACGCTGATCGTGGCGACGGGAGCTACGCATCATTACTTCGGTCATCCCGAATGGGAACAGAACGCGCCGGGACTCAAGACCATTGAAGATGCGACCGAGATGCGGGGCAAGATTCTGCTGGCCTTCGAGCGTGCGGAGATGGAGCACGATCCGGAGATGCGGGAGGCCTGGCTGACGTTCGTGGTGGTTGGCGGCGGGCCAACCGGAGTCGAGCTTGCGGGCGCCCTGGGCGAGATCGCCAACGATACCCTGAAGTCCGATTTCCGCAGCATCGATCCACGGGAGGCGCGGATATTTCTGATCGAAGGAGAGGATCGCGTGCTCCCGCCTTTTCCTCCGGATCTCTCCGAGCATGCTGCAAGGTCGTTGGAGAGGCTCAACGTGCAGGTGAAGTTGAAGGCGCGCGTCACGTCGGTCGATGCCAACGGCGTGGTGGCCAACTGTACTGGAGAGAATGTGAAAATCCCCGCCAAGACAGTGCTGTGGGCTGCGGGCGTGCAGGCGTCGCCGCTGGGCCAGGTGCTGCACGATCGGGCAGGCGCTCCGCTCGATAAAGCCGGTCATGTAATCGTGAACCTGGATTTGTCGATTCCCGGGCATCCGGAGATTCTGGTGATCGGCGATCTGGCGAGTTACAGCCACCAGGATGGTAAGCCGTTACCCGGTGTGGCGCAGGTGGCGATGCAGATGGGCGGGTACAGTGCCAGGCTCATCCGGGCACGTCTGGAGGGCCGTACCATCGGGCCGTTCCACTACTTCGATAAAGGCAGTCTTGCCGCCATTGGCCGTGCCGCAGCAGTGGCCCAACTGGGTAAAGTTCACCTGTGGGGATGGGTGGCCTGGGTGGTTTGGCTGTTCGTCCACATCGCGTACCTGATTGGCTTCGACAACCGCCTGGTGGTGATGATGGAGTGGGCGTACAACTACTTCACCTTCAATCGCGGCGCTCGCCTGATTACGGGACGGGAGGCCAACGCCTGAGGTGGGCGGAGAGAGAGCAGGCTGCCGGGGTGTTTTCAGAGCGCGGCGTTCTTCTCCAGGCCGAGTCCCGGACCCTTGGGCAAAATCAGTTTGCCGTTACGCACCGTCACCCCGGTAAAGGGGTCGTTCGAGATCAGCAGGTTCCCATCGAGATCCGCATAGTCGACCAAGGGCGAAAGTTGCGCCGCCGCCGTCACCGTACACGAACTCGACACCATGCAGCCGATCATCACTTTCATTCCCAGCGCGCGCGCAATCTGGATCATGCGGTACGCTTCCAGCATGCCGCCGCACTTGTCGAGCTTCACGTTGATCCCGTCGTAAGCTTCGCGCAATTTGGGAATGTCCTGCGGATGCAGGCATGCTTCGTCCGCGATGATGGGCATGTGAACGCGGCTGCGCACCCAGCGCGTCTCCTCGATCATCTCCGCCGGCATGGGCTGTTCGATGAACTCCACGCCCTGCTTCTCCAACCAATTGATCTTGCGGACCGCCTCTTCTTTGTTCTTCCAGCCCTCGTTCGCGTCGACCCGCAGCGGCTTTTTGGTCACCGCCCGGACTGCGGCCATGGTCGCCTCATCCGAGTCCAGGCCGACTTTGATCTTGAGCACCGGAAACTGCGCCGCCTCTTCGACCTTGGCGCGCGTCTTGGCGGGATCGTCGATACCGATAGAGAAAGTGGTGATCGGCGCATCCGCGGCATCCACTCCGAAGTAGCGATATAGCGGCACCCCGAGCTTCTTACCGGTCCAGTCCATCAGCGCGATATTCATCGCGGACTTAGCGGCATATTGCCCGTCAATGCGATGGAAGACTTCCTCGGTCAACTTGGCGAACGCCGCGGGGTCGGCAGTTTCGAGCAGCGTGCGGACCTTCTCGACCGCCTCTTTTCCGGTCACGGCCGACTCGTTGTACCGGACGATGGGCGCGCCTTCGCCGTATCCCGTCAAGCCATCACGAATGAAGCGCACATCGAGCGTGTCGCGATAGTCGCTGGACGACATCACCGTGGTCCAGGTGTGTTTGAGTTTGAGACGAACGATCTCGGTCTCGACCGTGGCCCGCTGCTGCGCAGCCTGGCCAGTAGGGGTGCCGGCCAGCAGCGGGATCGCGGCAGAGGTGGTCTGGATAAATTCGCGGCGCTTCACGTCTCATTGTAATGTGGATCATTTCACCATGCACGCAAGTGTGAGGCCGAACGATTGGACGGCAAATTAAGCTAACGGAAATTCTTGCGTTACGTCCAAGCAGCAACCGACGTGAGCTCTTTACTGTCCGACCTCCGCTACACATTCCGCGAACTGCGCAAGCGTCCGGGTTTCGCGTTGACCGCGGTGCTTTCACTGGCCCTGGGGATTGGGGCGACTACGGCCGTCTTCAGCGTCATATATGCGGTCGTCATGAACCCGTTCCCCTATGTGGGGACCGACCGCATCATGGAACCCAGCATGTTGGACAAGGCGGGGCTGAACCGGTATCCGGCTATGAATGGCGGCCAGGTGCTGCAACTGCGACAGGTCAGGTCGTTCGAAAGCGTGGTCGCCGAGGATGGATGGAACCTGACGACCACGGATAGCGATCTGCCGGAAGACGTAGTGGCCTGTTTTCAGTCCGGCGACGAGTCTTTGCATTTCGGGATCCCGGCATTGATGGGCCGCGGACTGATCCCTTCCGACGCTCCATTCGGCCAGGAACCGCAGCGCGTCGTGGTGCTCGGATATCGGTTCTGGCAGCGGTACTTTGCGGGAGACCCCAACGTGGTGGGGCGAAACCTCCAACTGGTCCATAAGAATTACCAGATCGTGGGCGTGATGCCGCCCCGTTTCAGGTGGCGTGAGGCCGATGTGTACCTGCCATTGAAGGTTACGCGCGAGCCCAACGTCTATTTCGGAACATCGCTCAAGCTGCGCCCGGGAGTCACGCTGGCACAGGCGAATGCCGAACTCCAGCCGCTGCTCGAGCAGTTCGCGAAAATCTCGCCGGCGCGGTATCCGCCGGACAAGTTCCGCGCCAACCTGCGCAGTATTACGGACGTTTACGCGAAAGGTTTTCGGCCAATCCTCTTTCTGTTGCTGGGAGCGGTTGCGCTGCTGCTGTTGATCGGCTGCGCCAATGTGTCGATTCTGCTGCTGGCGCGCGGCACGCAGCGGCAGCACGAACTGGCAGTGCGGGCGGCGATCGGGGCAAGCCGGAGTCGCATTATCCGGCAGTTGCTCACCGAGTCGCTGGTGATCGCCGGCATGGGAACGGCGCTCGGCGTGCTGTTCGCATGGAAAGGATTGGCCCTCCTGGTCACCTGGCTGCCCGAGAACTCGTTTCCAGCGGAAACGGTGATCAAGATCAATGCGCCGGTATTGCTGTTCAGCGTGGGACTGGCCGTCCTGACGTCAATTTTCTTCGGATTGTCTCCGGCCATGCAACTCTCCCGTCCGGACATCGCGAGCCTGATGCAGAGCGGGGTCCGGCGGATTGCGGGAGGCGCGGGTAAACGGATGCACGGTGCACTGGTGGCGGCGCAGGTGGCTCTGACGCTGGTGCTGCTGACTGGCGCGGGGGCTGCCGGGAAGGGGTTCCTCCGTCTGATGCACACTGACCTCGGCTACGATCCTCACCATACGATGTCGGTGCCGATCCCGGTTCACGAAGACGCGCACCGGCCATGGAAGGACCGCGCCGAGTACTTCGAACATCTGCGCGCAGGGATCGCGGCGTTGCCGGGAGTCGTCATGGCGGGGATTTCGACCAACGCGACGCCGCCCTCCAACGGCAACGATACGATTGCGGAGATCATGGGCAGCACGGTGGCCGAGAAGCCACAGGTGCGCCTGAACTTTATCAGCTCCGAGTACTTCCCGGTACTCCACATCCCGTTGGTGCAAGGCCGCTTGTGGGACCACGCGGAAACCATGCGCGGCGCGACCGTCGCGGTCATCAATCAGACCATGGCGCGAACGTACTGGCCGAAGGGCGATGCCGTCGGCCACCAGGTGCGTTTTGTGAATCTGAAGGACGAGCCGCCGTACTCGCCGGCCGCCCCGGGAAGCGACGGGTGGCTGCAGATCGTGGGCGTAGTCGCGGACGCGCGCGACGATGGTTTGCGAAAGCCGATTAAGCCCGGTGTTTATGTGCCGTACACGTTGCGAATGCGGGTGTTCACGCAGATTCTGGTGCGTACGCAGGCTGCGCCGCTGGCAATGCTGCGAGCGGTCCGCGCGGAGTTGATCCGGGTGGATCCGGATCAGCAGGCGATGCACGTACGGGATCTCGACGCCTGGATCACTACCCAGCGGGAATGGGCTCAGCAACGACTGGTGGCTACGCTGTTCGGCATCTTCTCGGCGCTGGCACTGGTGCTGGCAGCCGTCGGACTCTACAGCGTGGTGTCGTATGGAGTGGCTACCCGGACCAATGAAATCGGCATCCGGATGGCGCTCGGGGCAATGCGTTCCGATGTGTTGCGGATCGTGTTCTTATCGACCGCCCTGACGGTGGGGATGGGTTTGGCGGCAGGCGCGGTGCTGAGCCTGGCGCTCGATCAAGTGGCTGCCAAATGGATTACCGAGACTTCGCACGATCCGCTGATATTGGCCGGCGTTATCGGGCTGTTGGTGCTGGCGTCAGCGCTGGCGTGTCTGCTGCCGGCCCGGCGTGCGGCCTCGGTGGCGCCCATGGACGCGCTGCGGTACGAGTGATTTTAGAGGGCTGGTTTCGTCCGGTCGGAGGGTGTACACTGTCGGCAAGATGCGTTGCTATGTGATTGCTGCCGGCACGCTGTTAAGCCTTGCCGCAGTACTCGGGCAGGAAAATGTGGTCCCGAAAGGAGCCTTGGACGGGGCGATTCACCGGGCGCTCAATTCTTCTGCGCCCCACACTTACCCGTTATTGGCGATGCGCGAGCTCAAGCCGACCTGGTTTTCGACACCGCCGCTCCCGAACGTTTGTGCCATCCCGCTTCTGGAGGCTCCCGTTAAGGCGACTCACGACCGGATTGCGCCGACCGGAATTGCGCCGCAGAACGATCCCAGGATGGTGAGTGAGCCCGCGGTTCCGGCGTGTCCTAAGCGTTAGTGGCTGATGCGGCTGCTGCGGCCCAAAGCCGCAACCCAGGCCGCTTCGCACACCAAGCCTGTCGCTTGCGCGACACGGGCGACCATGGGGTCGCTTGCGGACGTGGGCGTCCGCCCCACAGAGCAACATAGCCGCAACCCAGCGACCCGCGATCAGCTTTCGCAGGTACCCGGAAAAAATCTTCGCGCATCGGAAAGATTCTCAGGCGTATTAGTGCAAAAGCAAAAGCCCGAGGCGGCTGCTGCGCAGCCGGGCAGACCACGAAAAACGATGGTCTGCCCTACGGGGTCTGATGTTACTTCAGGGCTTTGCCGGTGCTGGCGCTTACCAGTTGGAAGAAACCATCCTTCTTGTCACCCCACATGAAATACCAGACCGGTCCAGGGAAACGGGCCGCGGCACCCAGCGATTCGGTGCTTAATTCCTTGCCGGGATGAGTCTTCTGCCAGGCTTCGGCTTTAGCTGCAGCGGTCTTGTAGGCCTCGTCGGAATCGACCGTCCAGTCGGTGCTCACGAAGGGCATGGCGTCAGCTCTCGATCCTGCCCACGGCATCGCTGCTCCGGCAGTGATCCCCTTACGTACATCCGGGGGGCTGGCGACGACTGAATAGGAGAACTTGGTGAACTGCTTCAGGCTGGGCGAGCCGAAAGTGGCTTCCCACATGCCGGCTTTACCGTCCTCCATCTTGATTCCGTTAACGGGTTTGGCCTCTATGGTGAGGGGCAACAGGTCGGCAGCCCAGGCGTGCGCCGGCTTGTACATCTCCCAGAAGGCAGTTTTGGCGGTTACAGGTACAGGGGGTGCGGGGGGCGCCGCCTTTTCCGCTTCCGTTTTCTCGGCCGGGGCGGTAGGCCCTGAACAACCTGTCAGGGCAAGGACGGCTACAACCAACGCAGAGCCCAGTTGGGTGGTACTCATGGTGGCTCCTTTCATTGCAACACAGCAACAGCTTTATGATTCGGCTCAGCCAATAGCATATAACAAGGCGTGGGTGGGTGAGGCCTCTGATGCTAAAAAAGCACAGACTGAAGTCTGGGGTCACGGGACCAGCATGACCGGGGCTTGCCAGAATGCGGCTTTTTGACTGGTGGGGTCGATGACCGTTACCTGACAGTTATATTTGCCCGTCGGGAGATTACTGAGAGCGAGGCTGAATTTCAAGGGCACGGTCTTCAGCCGGTTATTCATTCCTTCCGTTACCGGGAGCGGGGCGGTCTCGAAAGCCTTCACCTGTCCGCGATAGAAAGTCACAAACGCTACCAGCGGCTGGATGGCCGGAGCGGTGGGCTCGTAAGCCTGCAGATAGACATACATGTCCTTGTTCTTGCTGAAGACACGAGTTACGCTGGGTAGTAACTTCTGTCCATCCTGTATCAGAGGGCTGACGTCCGGTAACTTACTCTTTCCCGCGGCATACAGAGTGTCCCGGAGGTCGATCCGCTGGCCGCTGAGAATCACTGAACTGATGGCGACCCGTTTATCCTCTTTGTTCAAGTTCGGGATAACGAACTTGTTGATATAAGTCCCGATTCGTCCAGTCTCGGCGTCGCGGGCGAGAAACTTGATGATGTAAGTGCCGGGAAGCAGAGTGAACCCGGTGTCGTACTGGATGGGGCGCCTGGCTAACTGAGCGGCAGTCTCATCGCTGAGCTTGATATCCACTTTGTCGCGCACGTTCTGCACGGTTGCGCCGAATTCATCTTTCACCTCGCCGATGAAATCGATGAGCGTCCGTTCGGCCCCGCCTTTGCGGGCCAGCGACAGTTCGCTACCCGGAATTTTGACCGCGATCGGGACGAAATATTCGGCGCGGTTCAACTGGAAGTAATTTACTTCCATCGCGATCGTCAGATCAGTGATGGGATCGCCTAACATCAACGCGTCTTCGAGCTGCCGTTCCTTATCGACGGTGGTGAACTTATTGAACTGTTTGCCGGCGTAGTAACCTACCCGGAAATCCAGTTTCGCCGATGCGTCACTGACCGTAATTTTAATCTTGCGGAATTTACCATCGAGCGCCAGATTATTGGAGTAATAGCCGATGATGTAGTAACTGGAGATGGCTTTCTGGGCATTCGTCATGCCGACCGTAAGGTCGTTGTTGTCGAGCAGCGCTTTTCCGCCGGTGTCGGCCGCCAAGGTGTAGAGCGTGTCCTGGGAAATCTGGAAGTTATTCGCGTTGGCCATCGCCGAAGTGCCGGAATACATGCCATTGCCGCCGGGCGAGCCTTTGGTGGCGTCGCCCATAGGCGGCAGTGCCACGAGGCCGCGTGCGTCGATGGGATAGAGCGCGACGTTGGCGCGGATGGCGGAATTCACGGTGGCTTGCAGTTGCGCCTGATTATTGGTGCCGTTCAATCGCAACCCGCTGGCGAAATAGATGAGCGCCTTCTTCTCATTCAACTGGCCCAGCATGTTCACGGCGGTCTGGAGAGCCGCCAACTGGCGGTCCGTGGTGAAGATATTGAATTCGCCCATATCCTGGCCGAAGGCGGAGCCGGTATCGGCGTCGCTGTCATCGCCGGGGTCCTCATCGTTGCCCTGGGCATCGCCCACGATGAGTTTTTGAATGGAAGCCAGGAGTTCCGCGCGATTGTCCGTGAAATCGTCGAGGACTTCGACACCGCTGCCGGAGAACTTCATGATGGCCATGAGATCCTGCGGCGTCATTTTGGTTTTGATGAATTTCTCGGCCGCATCCAAGGCGCGCAACTGGTCCGGGGTCGGCATGGCACTCATGTCGAAGTACAGGCCCAACATGCGGCGATCGCGGTGCTTGACGTCGCCCGGCGTTTCCGCGGCGATCTGATTGCGCGTCACGGAATCGACCTTCGATATGACCGGTGCAGGCGCGCCGACGACCAGGGTAGGGGCGGCTTCGGGAGTATCTTTCAAGGTCTCGAACTCGCAGAACTTAATCACCTGCGGTTTGCCGTCTTCGGTGATGGTGAAGTCTTTGGCGGTGAGTCCTTCGATGGGCTTGCCGCTCTTGTCTTTGACCATGACGGTCTCGACTACCAACTGAGTGTTGCTGGTGAACTTTGGGGTGGTGTCGGCGGGGGGTGGCTGCTGGGCAGCGAGCACTGTCAAAAGGAGGAGAGCGGCTGCTAGCGCAGCCGGGCAGACCACAAAAAACGATAGTCTGCCCCACGGGGGTGATGACTGCTGTTTGGCGGGGCTGGTCGCATGGTTAGAACCTCACTCGCAGACTGGCCTGCACGGTTCGCATGGCGTTGGCGGCGGTTGGAAGACCGAACTGCGCGCTATTGACGCTGGTGTTCCACGTGGAGTAATTGACGTGGTTCAAGACGTTGTTCGCATTGAGGCGGAGGTCCGCGCTGAAACGATCGTTTAGCCGGAAGGTGCGGCTCAGCGACGCGTTCAGGGAAAATTGCGCGGGGCCGGTGATGGAGTCCCTGGCCGCATTTCCCCATTGGCCGGGAAGGGGTGCGACATAGGCGGCCGGATTCAGGTACAGGCCCGAAGGTGCGGAATAGAGCCCGGCTCCGGTATATTCCGGACGGATGGTACCCAGGACACCCGTACCCTGCACCGACGCCACGTAAATGGGCGACTGCGGCAAGCCGCTTCCGGCGGTGATCTGGGTGGTAAAGGTCCACTCTTTATAAAGTGCGCCTCTCCAACCGGACAGCAGCGTTCCTCCGGCGGCTCCCATCCCGGTAGTGTACTGCGTAGACACGCTCAATAAATTACGTTGATCGAAGGTGGAAAGCCCGCGCTCGCCGCCGAGGTCCAGCCAGTTCTGGGCGATCACCGCAGTGCCTTGACCGCGACCGCCGAGCGAGGCGTCGTCAATCGCTTTCGAGTAGGTGTACTGCAGGCTCGCCGTTAAACCGTTGTGAAGCCGGCGGCGCAACTGAAACTGGCCGGCTTCGCGCGCGGAATTGCCGTTGGAGGTGAGGTAAGCATAGCCTGCCGGACAGGCGAGGCAAGGATTCGCGGCACCGGCGGGATAGGTGTTGGGCAGGAATTCCTGTTGCTCGCGCGTCCCCTTGATGCCGAGGTAAGTTACGGTCATAATCAGGGCGCCGGGTAGGTCGCGCTGGATCAGGACATTCCAGTTTTGCGCGTAACCGATACGAAAGTTCGGATCGATAGCGAAAGTGTTGGCCGTGATGGTTTTCGAGGCGATGAAGCCGTTGGCCAGCGTGAGCGGGTCGGCAGGACTGTTTTGTACGCTGAAACTATTGGAGAGCGGCGATTGCTGGGCCATCTGCGTGGCGATGGACTGGTAAACCGAGGTGTTGTAGTAGATGCCGTATCCGGCGCGAACGATCAGCGACGAGGCAGGTAGAGGGCGCCAGGCGATTCCAATGCGCGGTTGCAGCGCGTGCTTGTCGGGCTGAACCAGCGAATCGGGATATCGCTGTCCGGTCAGGGGTCCGACGGGATCGCTGGCTACAACCGGCGTTACCGCCGTGTAGCCGGGCGCGATGTCGAGATTCACGAGGCGGCCGTACTTCTCGGTAACCGGAGCGCTGTACTCCCAGCGTCCACCCACGTTCACGGTCAAGCCTGAATTGACGCGCCAGTCGTCGACGAAGAAGGCGTCGTAGGAGGAGGTTCGAAAATACTTATCCGCGTTGCCGAAGGCGAGAGCGCTGGTGTCCGGTACACCGAGCAGGAAGTCGGCAAAGTCGGAGCCGGTACCCAACTGTCCGGCCTGAGTGGCTGCGCCGGTGAAACCGAAACGGCCGCGCGGATTCTGTTGCGAGAGGTCGTTGAATTGCAACTTCTTGAAGTCTCCGCCGAATTGCACATTGTGGTTGCGGTGATTCCAGAACGAACTGTAAGAGAATGCGGTGGTTTGATTGCGGGCAAAATCCTGCAGGCCATCGGTGAGGCCGGTGATTCCGCTGGAGAAAGAAAGACTCGGGGGTCCCCAATTCAAGGGTTCCTGATTGTTGCCCATGATGCCAGCCTCACCGGAAATATTCTGGCGATTGGCGAAGTACGGCGTGGTGCGGGATGAGTAGCGGCTGTACTGGAGCCCGAGGCGCGCAAAAAACCGGTTGGTGAAACGGTGATTCAGATTGACGCTGGCGCTCAAACCCTGCGTTTCGCTGGTATCGACGAAGTCGAAGATGTTGGGGGTGGTCCCGTCGGTGTGCTGATAGCCGAAACTGCCGAAGACCTGGTCCTTCATGCTGAAGGTCTTGTTCAGATTGGTTTGCACGCCGTCGGAATTGCTGACGCCGACGCTCGGGATCTGGTAGTTGTAGCGGCTGCTGCCGGGAAAGTTCGGTAACGGATAGAGCTTCAGGAGGTCGCCGGCCTGCGTGCTGATGCGGCTTTGCGGAATGACGTTGCCGGGGAACGGCGCCTGGGTGGTGGGATCGATGAAGGAGAGCGGGAGACCGAGAGGATTGGTGGCCTGAGAGAAATCTCCCGATCGCTCCGCCGCGGTCGGCATCAGGCCGGTTAGCGTATTGGCGTTGCGGTTGCGCATAAATTGATATCCGGCGAAGAAGTAGATTGGGTTCTGGCTCGGCTTCATGAGATGCGGAATGTACAGCGGACCGCCGAAGGACGCGAAGCCGGTCATGTGGTTGTACGCCGGTTTGAGCGTGTCCTGACCGGTCAATGAAAATGAGCGCGCATCGAGAAAAGCATTGTCCAAGGTGATGCCAACGCCGCCCGTATAAAGCGACCTTCCTCCCTTGCGGTTGTTGCCGAATGCCGGAGCTTGCGCGAAGGGTGAAGCGGCTCCATTGTTCACGCTGCCGTTGACGAGCAGCCCGTCGGCTGCGCTCTGGTTGGCTTCAGGTGCGTCCGCGGTGAGTTTGCCACCGTCGGCGGATGCGGTCAGGTCGGCGCGCTGGAAACCGCTCTGAGGGTTCGATGGGGACTGGGCCGCCGATTTTGAGCCACGAGATTTGTTGCGTGCCACGGGCGCGGGGGCCTCCGGTGCAGCGGACACCGGCGCGGTTGCGGTTGCCGGCGAGGGTTTGGAAGCTTCCGGTTTCGGCGGGGGGCCGGCGGCGGCCTGGATTTCGGCAAACGGCAGGAGCTTCATGTCCCAGATTGCATCGGGCGCGCCTGGTGCGATAACTACGTCGCGAGTGATGGTGGCGAAACAAAGCATCTCGACCTGAAGTTTCCAGGCGCCATCGGGGAGGTCCTTGAAGGTGTATGCGCCTTTCTGGTCGGTGATGGCTACGAGGCGTTTGTCGCCTTGCGTCGCGGTGATGGTAGCGCCGGGAACCGGCAGACCGCCGAACAGGACCTGGCCATGATGTTCCGCGGCGAAAAGTGCGGAGGCGGCCAGACAAGCGATCAGGATGGCTCGAAGAAAGGGGCTGACGGCCGGCTCAAAGCCGGCTGCGGCCACGATTGGCCGCCCCACGAATGGTGAGTGTAATCTCGAGAACATCTCTGTTTAAAGTGTACGAAGGCTACGCCAGTCGAAAATGTGAAGATTTGTAAGGCACGTGGTCGTCTCTAACCTATGACGATCGATGCTAGTTTTCGGTGGGGGCCTTTTCCGCGTGGTCGATGACGTAGAGATCGACGGGAGCTTTGCGTGGCTCTAATCTAAGTCCGAGCTTCTCTTGCAGGGCGGTGAAGAGCGAGGGAGCATCGGCGTTTTCGTCATGCGGCCTGCCTTCACCGGCGGGCCCTCCCTGGCCGGGTCCTTGACCTGGACCCGGTCCCAGGCCTGGACCCGGTCCGGGCATTCCTTGCCGCATACCTTCCGGTCCGTTTTCAGAGGTGAATTCGAGGTCGATATCGAAGGCTCCCTTTAGCTCTGTCATATCGAGGACGGGGCGATCCTCCATATTGGAGAGAGCATCCGCCAGTTGGGCCAGAGTTACTTTGCCGGTCAGGTGACGGCCTTTGGGCCCCATCATCATCCGCATACCGCCTGGAGTGTCGGCCGGTTGCAGCTTCGCGCCCCCTTTGGCCTGAACCAGGGCGTAGATCGAGACTACCTTTGAGTCCTTATGAAAGGCGAGTTTGAAGCGATCGGCCAGGAGAGTTTGAAGCATGGCTGGAACATCGGCTTTGGTGGCACCGGCAGGAAACTTGGCAGCGATGATATAGCGCTCCGAACTCAGCCAGTCGGGTCCCGAGATCTGATCATTTCTCACTTTGAAAGCTGCGCGGATGATGTCCCGCAGACTGACGTTGGTGTAGTCCAGCCTGCCGGCGTCAGTATTCATGCGAACCATGATCCGGCCGTCGGCGGGCGGGACGGCCTGCTTTATAGACGCGACTTCGAAGGCCGGAGCGGGAGTTGCGGACTGGCCGAAGGCTCCGACGGTGACGACAAGGATGGCTGCGACTGGGATAGTTCTCATTGAGTAACCTCTATTACGATATTGCACCTGGATTGGTTCGAAGTTCCGAAACCTTTGGGCCACGAATGAACACGAATCAACACGAATCAAAAAAACTCGAAGAAACGAACTCCCTTTGTGCCAACTCGGCATGAAACTGGAATCGCGCAAGGGCCGCTCGAAGTCCTGGTTGTCAGGAGAGAAGTGATTATCCAGGGAGATGTATGCGGCTTTCCAGGCACAGACCGAAGGTTGTGTTACGTTATGATCGCAAGACGGAGGACTCTCGATGACTGACGCCGCTCACCTGCCCGTTGGCGAACCTTTGGAACGAATCCAATGCCAGTGGTGCCAGAGCATGAACGCGAAGACCGCGCTCTCCTGCAGCGCTTGCGGGGCTCCGCTCGACATTCGCAACCTGGTGAGCGAATCGGGTTGGCGCGAGGCGCCGCGGATCCGGGACATGACGGAGATCCACTTCAGCTCGAGCACCTGTCAGGTGGAGGGCGAGATCGTGCCGGCCGCGGAGATCAACCTGGGGCCCGGCGACTCGATCTTCTTCGAGCACCACGTGATGTTGTGGAAGGAGCCGCACGTGCCGTTGACGCTGATGCCGCTCGCCGGCGGCATGAAGCGGGCTTTCGCCGGCATGCCGTTCCTGATCAGCGTCGCCACCGGGCCGGGCCGCATCGCTTTCTCGCGCGATGCCACCGGAGAACTGATTATGCTGCCGCTGCATCCGGGTATGGAGCTGGATGTGCGCGAACATGCGTTTCTGCTGTCATCGCACCAGATCGGCTATTCCTTTGTCCGCGTGAAGGGGCTGACCAATATTCTGTTCGGCGGCCAGGGCATGTATATGGACCGCTTTATTACGACGAGCACACCAGGGCTGCTGATCCTGCACGGTTACGGGAATGTCTTCGAACGCCGTCTGGCGGCGGGCGAAAGCATCATGGTCGAGCCGGGCGCGTTCCTGTACAAGGATTCGTCGGTGACCATGCAGGTGGAGTTTCAGAAGCTGGGCACGGGATTTTTCGGCGGGACGAATATGAGCCTGGCGCGGATGACGGGGCCGGGCAGGATCGGGATCCAGTCGATGTACGTGCATCATAAGACTGAATAGGGAGACATATGTTCTGCGTGAATTGCGGGTCGCGGTTGGGGGATGACGCGAATTTTTGTGCCGGCTGTGGGAGCCAGGTGAAGCGGGCCGCGGCGGCTGCACCTCCTGCGGTTCCGGCGCCTGCGGTTCCGCCTGCTGCGGTTCCGCCTCCAGTCTCTGTTTCGACGAGCCCGGCCGGCGTGGTGCCAGGCGCCATGCGGACGAGCGCGTCCGCAGCGGACGAGGGCGTCCGCCCTACAGTGGGAGGCGCCTCTACTGCTGGTGCAGGTGGGTCTACCAAGTGCTCGTGGTGTGGGACGCTGGTCGCGGCCGGGCAGGTGAATTGCCCGCGGTGCGGCGCTTCGATGGGGATGCCCACGACCGTGGCGCGATCGGGATGGGCGCAGTTGCCGGCACGCAAGGACATGGCCAAGCTGCAGTTCGGGAAATCCTTCTGCCAGATCGAAGGCGCGTACGTTCCGGTGGCCGATATGAACCTGGCGGCGGAAGACGGAGTCTACTTCTCCCACCACGTGCTGCTGTGGAAAGATCCGCAGGTCAACATCACGGCCATGTCGCTCAGAGGCGCGTGGAAGCGGATGTTTGCCGGTATGCCGTTGATCATGACGCAGGCGCAGGGTCCGGGGCATATCGCATTTTCAAAAGACGATCCCGGGGAATTGGTCGCGCTGCCGCTGCAGCCCGGGGAAACCGTCGATGTGCGCGAACATCTTTTTCTGGCGGCGACCGCCAATGTGCAGTACGACTGGTTTGCCACCAATATCTGGCTCCAATCGCGCCAGGGCGACGAGACGGAAACGCATTATCCGATCGGGATGTACATGGATAAGTTCTTCGCGCCGCAAGCGCCGGGACTGCTGCTGTTGCATGCCGGCGGCAATGTGTTTGTCCGCCAACTCGCGGCCGGCCAGAATATCCTGGTGAAACCTACGGCGTTGGTCTTCAAAGATCCGCGCGTCGAGATGCGGCTGCACTTCGAGCATCCGAGCACGGGGTTCAGCGGGTGGGGATATTGGAGCAACCGGTATGTCTGGCTCCTGTTGACAGGGCCGGGGCGAGTGGCGATTCAGTCGGTGTTTGAGCCGGTGGAGGGCGAAGCCAGGAATATGACCGGATGTTCTTATGCTACCGAGACGCGCTGGTGAGACGGCAGCAAAACGCACAGACTGAAGACTGTGTTACGGGCGCTATTGTTGCGCGCCGCCGCATTCGGGGCAGAATCTGGCGATCTTGGGCATCGATTTTCCGCAATTGATGCAGAATTTGGATGCGCCTGGCGTGGCCGCCGCGGGCGCTGCAGAAGCCGGCGCGGGTGGCGGCGGAGGTTCTGGAGCGGATGGGGCGGGAGGCCGCATGGCGCCCATCATTTGTTGCGCCATGGCGAAGCCTGCTCCCAGGCCCACACCTGCGCCGGCCGCTCCGCCGCCTTCATTGGCAGCGGCGATCGGCAGGGACTGCGCCACCTGGAATTGCGTGTAGCGGCCCATATCGCCGATCATGTTCATACCGATGCGCTGATCGAGGAGCTTCTGGAGTTCGTCGGGAAGAGAAATGTTCTCGACCACGAACGTGTCGAGGGACAGGCCCAGGTCAGCGAATCCGGGCTTGGCAGTGGCCAGCAGGAGTTGGCCGAGATGCGCCTGGTTGGAGGCCATGTCCAGGAAACTGACGTTGCTGGAAGCGAAGGCATCGGTCATGAGGCCGATGATGGTGTTGCGCAACTGGCCCTCGAGATCGGCCACGTTATACGTTGCGCGGGTCCCGCTCACCTTCTGATAGAAGACCTTGGGATCTTCGACGTGATACGCGTAGATTCCGTAGGCCCGCATGCGCACTGCGCCGAACTCCTTGTCGCGAATCGTAATGGGAGTCGCGGTGCCCCATTTCTGATTGGTCTGGAGGCGGGTGGAGAAGAAGTACACATCCGATTTGAACGGGGACTTGAAGGCTTTGTCCCAATTGTTCAGGTAGGTCAGGATGGGCAGGGTGTGGGTGTTGAGCGTGTAGAGTCCCGGCCCGAAGACGTCGGCGATCTGGCCTTCGTTGACAAATACGGCGGCTTGGGAATCGCGCACCGTCAACTGACCGCCGTTCTGGATCTCCATATCTTCCATGGGAAAGCGATAGGCCAGGATGCCCTCACCTGGCTCGGTCCAATGGATTACATCAATGAACTGCTTCGAGAAGAAACTCATAGCACGTCGGCTCCTTCAAGAGTATACGGCATGTAAACGGGTGGAGTTCCCACGGACGTCGGGATTTCGAAACGGCATCGCCAAGACGGCTGCTGCACAGCCGGGGCGGACCACAGAAGACGATGGTCCGCCGTACGGGAGGCCAAGGGTCGCGAAGACGGACCACAGAAGACGATGGTCCGCCGTACGGGAGGCTAGTTCTTGCCGGCGAATTCTTTGTACAGATCGGCGATGTGGGCCGTTTCGGCGTCGCCCGGGTGGATGATGACGCGCCAGATGAACGTTATCTTCTGGCCTGCCGGCAGCTTCAGCTCGGCTTCGGGTTGTTTGGGATCGAAAGCTTGCTGGCCGAAAGGATTGAGCGCAAACAGTCCGTAATCGCGGGCGTGCCAGTAGGTCGGATGATGGGGATTTTGCGGGTGGTCGAACATGGCGACGCCGAGTTTTTCACCATCAAGTTCGGCGGAGTAATCGACCCAGTTGGACCGTTTGCCCCAGACGTTGACCATGCGGGTGCGTCCGTCGGCGTCCAGGATTTTGAGCCCCCTCCGTTCGGTAAATGCATCGGCTAACCGGATGGCGAAAGCTCCCTCCTTAGTGTCCCCGAAGGTCACGTCTTCGGCGGCCGTAAGCGAAATGTGGAAATCGATGGTGCGCAGCGCCGGATCGTTATAGAAGATCATGTCGCGATCTTCCACCAGGAGCACTTTTCCCTTGGGATCGCGCCATTCCATCTGGGCCGTCAGGGTGCTCGATTTCTTGCCCTGTTTCAGACCGGCGTGCTTCACCACGATCTTTCCGATGTTCGGCTTGGTGTACGACGGATCGTTCTCCCAAAACTTGACGCCATTCACGTCGTCATAGGAAAACCACAGGCCGCGGTGGTGCAGATGGTCGCGGCTCTCTCCCGGAATGTTCTCCATAGGGAAACCGCGAGTGATGATTTTGCCCGAGGCGGACCGGATGGGGGCTAGAAAAGGCTTATTGGCGTCGACGCCGAAATTAAAAGTGGCGAAAGGCTTGCCGTCGACATTGACGTCAATCTTGTTGCCGGTGGGCTGGGCTTGCGCGGAGAGACTCGCTCCCGCAGCCAGCGAGAGAAAAAACAGGAAGTTTCGCATGGGCTTCACTGCCAAGTGTAGCGCTGAGAAGGGTCGTGCGGACATAATAGTAACGAATATGAAACTCTTACTCGCGGTGGTTGTACTGCTGGCGCTGCCCGCAGCCGGCGCCGAATCGCCTCTTCCGCAATTGCGCGTCGAGCCCACGACGGGCGGCTCCATTTTCTTTGTGAAGAACGTTGCGTCCCAGCCCTTGACGGGCTATCTGATCGAACTGGTGGATTATCCCGGAAGCTATTACGCGCTCTGGCAGGATGAGGTCGGCGCGGAGGCACTCGCGCCAAATCAGGAGAAGCGTATACAGGTCGGGAATATGACGGTGGGCGCGGTGCCGGATTATGTAAAGCTGCAGGCGGCGGTGTATTCCGATGGAACGACGGCGGGTGTTCCGGAGAAGGTCACGCAACTGATTGCGCGCCGCCGCTTCACGCTGCAAACGGTCCGCGAGACGATCGCGCGGCTGGAGAAGGCGCAGGCGGCTCACCTGCCGAAGGAAGAGCTCATCGCCACGCTGAAACAGGCGGCTGAAGCGCTGTCGGGGAAGGGCGCTCCAACCTCGCAACCCAAGATCAATCAGGCTGCCGGAAGCAAGGTGCTATCGGAGACTGCGGCGCACCTCGCCAGGCAATCGGTGGAGGAGACACTCGCCGGGTTGCAGGCTTGGGAGAAGGCGCTGGCGGCGAGTAAGCCGGCGCTATAGTCTTCAGTTGTCAGTGATCAGTTATCAGCCGGCAGTCAGACTATTCGTTAACTGACGACTGACCACTGATAACTTCCCCTTCCACTAACTCCCGCAGATTCCTTCCACAGATCATACTGGCCTCATGCTTGTCCCCGCCGGGACCGGGCCAGTGAGTCTCCAGATTGATGTACCCGTGGTAGCCGTCGCGGGCCAGCGCGTCGAGTTGGCCTTTCCAGTCGATATCCTGCTCTCCGAGTGGTCCCCAGAGAGGCTTGTGACCGTCCAGTTTGCAGTCCTTTGCGTGAACGTGGGCAATGCGCTTCACCGGCAGCAGGGAGTAGCCGCCGGGGAACGGGACTTCACCGGAGACATACGCGTTGGCCGGGTCCCATACCACCTTCAGCGCGGGGTGGTCCAGCGCGTTCAGAACCTTTCTGGTTTCCGCGGCGGTAGCAACGTTGCAGGCGTGCTCATTCTCCAGGCCGATGATCAGATCTTCTTTCGCCGCAAGGCCGGCGAGATTGGCCAGAGCTTCCACCACGCGATCGAATACCGCCGGTGGGTCGATGGTCCGCCAGTAAGTGAAGACGCGGATAATGCGGGCCCCGGTGCGATGCGCTATCTCAAATGCGCGGCGCGTGAGACGCGGTTGGTCTGCGAAATTGTGCTTGGAAGCAAAGGCATCCTGCTGGAACCTTGCATCGGTGTCGGGCGCGTCCGGCAAAGTGCACTTCAACAGCGGCGAGGCAATCGAAATCACCGGGAGCGAATGGGATTGTACGATGGCCAGCGCGCGGTCGATTTCATCGTCGGTCAAATCGATGATGTTCTTGCCGAACACCATGCGCAACTCAGAGCACTCCATCCCCAAAGAGGCCATGGACTGAGATGCAACCTGAATATCCGGCGAGAACTCGTCGGTGATCGCTCCAATTTTGAATCGCTGCATGGTTAGGAAAGTTTCTGCACCAGCTCTTTGATCTGGTTCCCTTCGGTGTCGCTGTGCTTGTACTGGAGCGCTGACTTCAGCTCCTGCAAGGCGTGAGGCTTGTCGCCCTTTTGGGCCAGAGCCATCCCGTAGTGGTAGTGAAAAGTGGAATTGTCCTTGACCTGAGTGGTCAGGTCGCGGAAAATCTCGATCGCGCTATCGCTGAGGTTCTTCTTGATGTAGATCCAGCCGATCGTGTCGGAGATCTCCGTCATATTCGGTCTCTGTTGTTTGGCGCGTTGCGCCAGCGTGAGAGCCTCGTCCAGGTTGCCGCCGGTCTGGGTCATGAGATAAGCCAGGTTATTCAACACGATCGGGTTGCTGGGATCGATCTTCATGGCGTCACGGTAGCTGGCCAGAGCTTCCTGTTGTCTGCCCGCATTGTCGTAGAACTGGGCGAGCATACTGATGTAGTTAACGTTGGCCGGGGACAGTTGCCTGGCCTTTTGCATGTTCTCGATGGCCTTCGGGAAGTTGAGGAGAGCGGCATAGGTGACGCCGATGCGGTTATAGATATCTGCCTGTTCCAGCGGGGCATCTTTGTACCGGTCGATGATGGACTGGTAGTCCGCGATGGCTTTATCAAATTGTCTGGCGCGGAGCTCGGCGTTGGCCAACTCCTTCTTCAAATCCGCCCGCTGCGGCTGCTTCTTCAATTCGTCAGCGATCACCTGAACCGCTTTATCCGGTTCGTTCTGCTGGAAATGAATCTCGGCGAGACCCAGCAGTCCACGGAGGTTTGAAGGATCGACGGCATAAGCCTTCCGGAACGGTTCGTCCGCCTCCTTGTAGCGCTTCTGCATCAGATCGAGCACGGCGAGTTCGAGCAACGTGTCGGCCTGATTGGGATTCGTCTTGAGAATCCTTTCGAGCAGCGTTCGCGCCTGGTCGAATTCGCCTTTGCGCGAAAGAGCCGCCGCTTCCAGCAGCAGGGAAACGCCGCTGTTGGGATTCATTTTCAGGGTCTCCTGGGCATATTTCAGGGCGCCGTCCGGGTCGCCGCGCCGCAGCGAGAGCTGCGTCAACGCGAGGCGGGCGGGCATGTAATCGGGACGGAGTTTGAGCGCCGATTCAAACTGGAGGCGGGCCTGCTCGAGGTCGCCTTTGGCAAAATAGGCCCTGCCCAGATTAAAGCGGGCGACAAAATTATCGGGCGATGCCGTTACGACCGACTGCAATTCGTTGGCGGCCGCATCCACTTCACCTTTGTCCAGAAGAAAGCTGGCCTTCAGGCCGCGGGCTTCCGGATCCTTAGGATTGGCCTTAAGGATTTCAAGATCCTTCTCATACGCCTGGGCAGTCTTGCCTTGGCGGATGAGCACCTCAATGACGCGCTTCTGGTAATCGACCCGACGAGAGCCGTCGGCGTTCATTCCTTCCTGGTATTGGCGGATGGCCTGATCGGCGTCGCCAATCCGGAAATAGAAGTCGCCCGCTCTCATGAACGCTTCAGGATATTCCTTGAAATGGGACTTGAGGTTATTTAAAACCTTGGTCATTTCCGGCCGGTTGTTGACCGAGAAGTAGTGCGCGGCGAGCAAAGTCTGGAGACCGTAATCGTTGGGGCGGGCGGCAATGGCGCGCCGCAGAATATTCTCTGCTTCCTGGCGTTTGCCTTCTACAGAGTACAGTTTATAAAGCTCGTTGTAGGCGACAATCTGGGTTTTGTCCTTGTCGATAACCTCTTTATAGAGCTGTTCCGCCTCACCCAACTCCGAATACAGTGCCAGGGTTTTGGCGAGCGCCAGCATGGTCGCGACATCGCCCGGCTTCAGCTGCAACGCCTTCCGGTAGGTCGCGATCGCCTCTTCCATCTTTTCTTTGGATTCCGGCACCATATTTTTTCGGGCCAGCTGCATCGCTTCATTGAGATTCAATTCGCCCTGCAGTTTGGTGCCTTCGAAGGAATTCGGATCGCGTTTGAGCAGCATATCCCGAATCCCTTTAGCCTCTTCGAGAGCCTGGGAATTGTGGTTTCCGGACTCCGGAGCCTGCGCCGCCAGCAAAAGGATTTCGGCCAGTTTCACATTGGAATCAACGTAGTCGTTGGTCTTCGGAGACAGCAGTTCGATGGCCCGGCGCAAAGGGGGCACGGCATTCGGAAGATGCTCCAGTTTCAGTTCGGTCAGCGCAAGGTGATAGTATGCTTCGCCGAATTTGGGATCGGTGCGGATCGCATTGCGGTACATGATCGAGGCTTCTTTAAATTTGCCTCTGTCAAAGTACTTATTGCCGCTCTCAAGGTAAGCCTGCCGCACCTTTTTGGGGTCACGACTGCAGGAGACCAGGCACAGGGCTACTGTGAAGAATGCAATGAATCGCACAAAACGCATAGAAATAACCACTATCGACAATTCTCCTACAGTTCTCAGGCTTTTGGAAGGGCTACGCTCGTTATTAGCGGTAGTAACTCTATTTAGAGTACACCGTACTAAAGCTTTTCGTTATCCGTCGTCCGTTATCCGTCGTTAGTCACGGACAGCGGATAACCGAAGAATGTAGGTCATTTAGCCGCTAGCCGCGGGCAGGCCGCAGTCCAATGTGTTTGAAGCTTGCGCCTTTGTCGCCGCGAGCGAAGTTTGGCCGCAGTTAATAATGTGTCCCTGCTCAGTTCACTGCAACGGTAGGAACCAGTGAACCCGTCACCGAACTGCTGACCCCTCCGACTTTCAGCATTACCGGCAGTGTATTCCCATCCATGTGAGTGCCCGGTACGTACAAATCGATCTGATACACGCCGATCAATCCCGGGACGAGACCGCTCCATTCGACAATAATGGCCGATTGGGAGTAATTCGCCGGGCCGAAATAAACCGACACGGGCGCGGTCACGGCCAGCGGTTTGGAGGGCGCAGGCATCCCCGTTGTAACGGTCCCGCCGGTCGTCGGTCCAAGACCGGTGGCGTACATCACCAGACGCTGGTCTCTGGTAGTCGGATTGTTCGTGCTGACGGGTGTTCCGTCCTGGTGATAGATGGCTGCCTGGCCGTTCGAATTAGTGAAAACCGCGGGAGCGTACTTCGCCACCTTCACCGTGAGCGAACTCGCGGAGGCGGCCTGGTTGGTGATCGAGTGAACCACCAGCGGATAGCTTCCGGCCGCCAGAGTCGTCGGAATCTGGGCATTGATCTGACCGCTGGAGGTGGCAAGAAGCGGAATCGCAACGTTGTTCAAAGTAACGCAGGTGCCGCCGAGAACAGTCGGTAGAGGAGTCGTCGACGCAGTCGCCTGGGATGCCAGATTGCTTCCGAAGATCCCCACCAGACTGCCGGTTGCGACCGAGGACTGGTAATTGGCCAGATTCGCCACTCCATTCTGCGTGAGCTTCGGCAGAGCGGTCGCCGGCGTCGGGGTCAGAGGAATGATCGAGAGTCCGCTGGCAGTTAGAACGTAAGCGTTCGTGCCGGTGGAATCGAGGGCCATGGTCCGGCCGGCAATCACGGCACGGGCCGTACCGGTAACGGTCGATGCCGGACCCTCCAGGGCATTCGCGACTGCCGTCGGGTTGCCGCTCGCGACATCGATCATCTCAACGATACCGGCATCGGTCGCCACAGTATTGGCGTTAGTCTTGATGGGCGTCGAGAAGATCGCGTAAGTCTTGGCATTGACATAGGTCACGGCCGAAATGGGGCGCGTGGTCACGGTCGTGGTGGTGCCGCCAAAGCCGGGCAAGCCGGTGGTTGTGCCGGTACTCGCGACGGTGCTGGAATTCGGAATATTGCCGATCGGCGTGAGCGAGGAGTTCAACAGCACGCCATTCACGATGTAGTAAGCGCCGAGTGGGCCGGCCGACACCGGGCCAAGATACCCGGTCTGGGTGGAAAAGATCTGCTTGCCAAGCGTAAAGTCGTCGGCCGTGGCGTCGTAGATGTAGGCGTTGCCGGCACCGGTGAAGACGAGGATGTACTCGCCGTCAGGAGATGAGGCCATGGTTCGGAAAGCGGCGGTGCCGGCGCCCGCGCTGATGGTGGTCGCGGTGGCGCCGAATACCACCTGATTGAGCGAGCGCGGTAGCGCCTGATTGCCGACGATCTTCCATAAACTGCCGTCCGACATGATGACCAGTGGACCCCGTATGCTGGAAGCCATGGCCTGGGGAGTAATGATCGCGGTCGAGGCATCGAGGGGCACCGGGGGAAACAGGACGCTGCCAGTGATCTGCCGCAACGTGAGATCGATGATGCTGATGGATTCGCCGCCGCTGTTGGCGACATAGAGAGTGTTGCCGTCGGTGCCGAACGCCATATTGTGGGGCAGCTGGCCGGTCTTGATCGGCGACAGAAACTGCTGAGCCTTCATGTCGAAGACTTCGATCTCATTCCGGCCGGAATTGGTGATGTAGAGGAGTTGCCGGTTATAATCGGGCAGCAGGTCCATCAAACCTTCGCCTGCGTTGATATTGAGCGGAATGGGTATAACCTGGCCACGCGCGGAAGCGTCGCGATTATTCTGATAAACCCGGATATTGGCGGGTATATTGATCGCCTCCGGTGCCTGGACGAGAAAATCGCTTTCACCGGTGGTTCCCAACCCCAGAGCTGCTGCTTTGGGATTGTACATGAACGTGATCGTAGCGCCGGTTGCCGTGTTCTGGACTATTGCAATGGGCCCGGTAGACGTGCTCGATGCTGCCGCTGCGCCGGCGAGGCCGCCTAACCCGCCCAATCCTCCTCCGCCGGCGCCACCGCCTGGGGCGCCCGGGAATCCCTGGCCCAGGATGGATGGCGGGACGCTCACCGCAAAAGCTATGAATACAACCAGTGAGAATGCTTTCATGGCGCCTAACCTCCCGCTCCAGGGAACCCGCCGAATCCGGGTCCGCCTATTGGGGCGATTACAATAATCCCGCCACCACCGATCCCGCCGATGATACCGCCTCCGCCCGCTCCGCCGAAACCGCCGACTCCGGTAGTGCCCTGCGCCGGGACCGTATAGCTTTGGACGCTCACGGTGATTTTGCCCTTGCCCGTGTTGGTTACCGTGTTGGCGGAACTTGCAATCCTGGCGGTGACTCCGCACTGATCGTTGGCCACGAAGACGAGTTGGCTACTGACCGATGCCAAAGGGTTGGAACTGATGGTGCTGATCGGGAGCGTGGTGAATCCCGAGTCCGAGATCGCGTAGATATTGGCGCCTTCTTTATCGATGACCATTTTCCCGCCAAGATTTTCGGGTAGCTGGACACCCATCTGGATCAGCAGGTTAGTAGGATCGTTGACCAGGAGCTGGCTGACGTTCGCCTTGGCGGCCGGGCTCTCGACGGGACTGATATTGAAGGCTGCGTACAGCTCCGTTCCGTCGGGAGTAAAAACGCTGCCGCCCTGATTCGCCGCAGTATTAAAGTTGGAGGTATTGCCGCTGGGGAAGGCGAAGGGAGAATTGGACACGTTTTCCTGGGCGATCACCTGCAAGGTATTGATATCGAACATCACCGAGCCCGCCATGAAGCGGGAACTGTCGGGAGACGCGGAGAGCACGTCAGAAATGTTGGTGACTTCACGGCTCCGCAGGACGGTTGCGGACGCGGTTTCGTAAACGAAAATCAGGCGTACGGTGCCACTGGTGCCATTGACCCCAATCAGATATTTGCCATCCACGGTGGCCAGTAACGCGCCCCGGTAGGCAAGAAATTCGCGGCCGGGAACCGTCGGCGTGACCGGCGCGGTGGGCGGAGGCACGGGCAGAGAGATCGCCGTCAGGTTAGCACTGGTCGTCGCGCTGGGATTGTAGAGGAAAAGCGTATTGGTGTTCGCTGCCCCCGTGCACGAAGCCGAAGCTGTGCATCCGATGGTGGTCACCAGGACCCGTCCGTCAGCGCCGACTGCGACGCCCTCCGGATTATAGGGGAGGCTGAACTTGGCCGACACCGCGGGACCGTTCTTGGCAGTCAGGTCGATCTGCACGAGCGAAGAGCTGGCGTAAGCCGTGACGTAGAGGTACCGGCTGGTTCCGGCGACCGGCCAACCCAGTGCGGCCGCGACCGGCTGAGTACTAACCGGGACGGAGGGAAGGAAAGACTTGGTCTTGTAGTTATAAATATCGATCTTATTGTTCGCGCTGTTGACCAGATAGAGCTGGGTTCGGGGTTCGTCGAGCACGATGTCGCTATAGGACGCACCCCCCGCAGGTCCGGTGGGCGTGCCAAAAGTCGCTGAAAATGAAGGGCTTGCCGCACAGATGGCAAGGGCAACGGGAAGAAGGCGAAGCATCTTTAGATTTACTCCATCATAACCCCTGGTGCCGCGGAAAGTTTCAATCGCGGCGCGGGGAGCATCGTTGCCCGCGCGCCGGGTCGCGTCGCGACGCAACGGTTGATAGTGTCGCGCCAGCTCAAGCGGACCTTTCTGGACTCCGGCGGTCTGATTGCGGCCTACAGCGGCCGTTTTGCCGAAATGAACGTGGCGTTTGAGGTGTTGGAAGATCCTGACCGGATCTTCTTGAGCAGTCCTTTCGTCCGCCATGAGGTTTGCCCGAAGGCCCTCTTCAATAAGCGCCGCCAGGAATATCGCGTCTACCTCGAATACTTCCAGCGCACCGCGATGTTCAATGACGTTAGGCTGATCCTGGAGCGCGCTGGCCACGAGTCCGCGCGAACCCGCGTCAGCCGCGATGGATTCCTGCATATTGCCGCCGCCCATCTACGGGGAGCCGACGAATTCATCACCACCGAGATGCCGAAAAAATCGATCTACCGCACGAAGCTCGTCAAAGTCGTTTGCTTGTTTGCGTAAGCCAAAGGCCTGTTATTCGGCGCGCAGCATTTCGGCCGGGTCGATGCGCATGGCGTGGAACACTGCCGGCAGCGCGGCCAGCAACGCCGCAGCGACAATGGTGCACGACGGGAGCGTAAGCATGGCGAGGTCGATCGGCCTCACCTGATACAGCAGCGTGTCGATGTAGCGCACGGACGCCATGCCCAACATCACTCCGGCGAACGCCCCTCCAACCACCATGGTGAAGACATCCCGGGTCACCAGCAGCGCAATATTACCGGCCGGCGCGCCAATAGCCACGCGAATGCCGATTTCGCGCTGCCGCTGCAGCACCGAGTAGTCCAAAACCCCGTAGAGGCCAATACCGGCAAGTAAGAGTGCGACCGCAGCGAAGAAGAGTCCCAGCATGGCCAGCAGCCTTTCGCGGAGGGTCTGCGCCCGCACCAGATCCGCCTGTGCACGGATTCTGCTGACCCGGAATCCGGCACGCGCCTTCGGCACTTCGCGCCGCAGCGTGGAGGCCAGCGCATTCGGGTTCGGACCCGACGTGCGCACCATGAAAGTCGCATCGTGAATGGGCCGCACCACACCTTTGGAGTCGATCCCCTGAAACGGAACATAAGCTACCGGCAGGATGGGTTCCCGCATGCTGCGATAAGGGGCATCGCGGACCACGCCCACCACCAGGTAATCAAGATTGCCTTTCGCAAATCGCTTTCCAATGGGATTCTCACCGTTGAAGAATTCCCGGGCGAAGGTTTCGCTGACGATGGCGACTCCCGGAGAAGTATCATTCGGACGGAAATCCCGGCCGTCAATGAGGCCAAGCTTCATGGCATCGAGCCAGCCTGGCGAGACGCTCAGGAAGTAGCCCAGGACCGGCCCGGGAGGCGCACCGTTGACCGAAATAAAGCTGTTCCAGGCGCCCGCACCGAGCAGCGGCCATCCGGCCAGGGCGACTCGCTCGACGCCGGGCACGGAACGCAGACGTTCGGCCACCTGTTCCCAGAAGACCGGCAGTTGGGCGTGCTGCGTGACCGTTTCGAGGGCCAGCAGCCGTTCGGCGGAAAAGCCGGTGGGCCGATGCGAGAGCCGGTCAAACGTGGCGGCAAACAGTCCGGCGATGAAGAGCACCAGAAAACAGAAGGCGACCTGCAAGCCGACCAGGGCATGCATCAGACGCCGCCGGGAGTGCGGGTCGCCACCGCCTTTGAGCGCGACCGCCGGATTGATCGCCGAGGCGCGGAGTGCCGGCGCCAGGCCGAAGAGGAGCATCACGCCGACGGTCAACGCCAGGCCGAAGCCGGCGACGCGCCAGTCCGCCGGAAGAAACAGGCGCGCCGGGTTATCGGGTGGATTGATGCGGCTGACCACAAACGGCGCGGCCCACCAGGCAAAGAACGCGCCCATCGCGGCTGCCAAAAACGCGAGCCACGCGCTCTCCACCAGGACCAGACGCACCAGGCGCCATCGGCCTGCGCCGATCGAGATGCGCAGGGCCATCTCCCGCGCCCGCGCTGCCGCTTGCGCGGTCATCAGGTTGGCGACGTTGGCGCAGGCAATGAGCAGCACCATAGCTACCAACACACCGAGAGCGATCAGCGAACGGCGATAATCCTGTTGTAATTCCGAGACGCCCGCGGCTGCCGGTGCGAGCTTTAGCGTCTGGGCCAGGAATTTGTCGATGGATTCTTTCGTCATGCCGGTGAACCCTTTTGCGCGGTTCTCTTCAAACGCTCTGGAGGTGGCGTGCAGTCTCTGGCGGACAGGTTCGACGGCCATACCCGGTTTCAGGCGCGCCAGCGTGCGATGCCACGTCCAGTCATCGTGGACGGCTCCGGCGTGCATCATGGTGGGCACGAAGACATCGGTCACGGTACCGGTTTCCGTGCCGGTGAAGGGCTCTGGCCCGACGCCGACAATCTGGTAGAGGCGATCTCCCATCCGCAAGGTTCGTCCGACGATTTTCGGATCCCGCCCGAAGCGGCGCGTCCAATAGTCATAGGACAGCACTGCGTAGGGGTGCGCGCCGGGCTTCAGATCGTCGTTTTCAGAGAACAGCCGGCCGATAGCGGGCCGGAGTCCGAACGAGTCGAACATCCAACCGGAAACGTATTGCAGATAGACCTTCTCCATCTCCTGATCCGAACGGTAAGTGACATCGGCCTGTTCCGCATAGGAGATCGCGATCAACTCGGCCTGATCCTTGACCGCGGCGCGCATCAGTTGGAAGTCAGGATAGGCCCAGCCGTCGAACGTTTGCAGCTTGCCGGTGAATCCGATTCCCTGGCGATAAAGCGAGTAAAGGCGCTCCGGCTCAGCCACCGGCAGAGGCCGCAGCAGCAGTGCATCGATTAAGCGGAATGCTGAGGTGCAGGCCCCGATGGCCAGGGCGAGTGACAGGATGGCCGCAGCCGAGGTCACCTTCCGCTTCGCGAGTTGCCGCCAGCCGAAGACAGCGTCGGCGCGGAGCGAATCGAGCCAGGTGAGCAGACGGATATCGTGGCTCTCTTCGCTGAGGCGGAACGTTGAGCCGAAGGCGCTTCGTGCTTCGTCGGGATCCCGGCCATGCTCGATCGCTTCGGCGATATGCGCCTCGATCTCTTCCCTGATTTCACGGCTGAGGCGATCGCCCCGAAATACGTTTGCGACGCGTGACCACAACGACATATCAGGCGGTCCTCAAGACCCGATTGACCGCGGACGTCACCGCCCGCCAGCGTGATTCCTCCGCGTCCAGTTGCTTCTTTCCGGCAGAGGTCAGGTCGTAGACGCGCGCCCGACGTCCGTTGTCTTTGGTGACCCATGCGGCGCAGATCCAGCCCGCCTCTTCCATGCGATGCAGAGCCGGATACAGCGAACCTTCCTCGGCACGGAGCACCTCGCCGGACCAGTCCGTGATCATGGACATGATGGCGTAGCCATGAAGGTGAGGCCGCCGGGAGAGGATTTTCAGGACAAGCAGGTCGAGGGAGCCTTGGAGAGAATCTTGTTTCGCCATAGATAGACTTCTTATTATATAGACGTCTGAGTATAGATAAAGTTCGCAACACTACCGGATAATTCGGCCGGCAGCCCAAAGGCCTACTCCACGAGGCTGTGTCAAAGGGCGCGCGGTTTGTTGGGTGATTTCGCGCAGTTGCGCCTGGGCTTCTGCGCCAGTTTCGACCGGCCTTCGGTTAAGTTCTGTAGGTTCAACACCTTATATTTGGCCGTTCTCGTGCTATTCCATACGCATGCAGGAGGCCGGCTAGTAACATGGAAGCAATTTGGTTCTGCATCGTTACCTTCATGCTGACGATGTACGCCATCCTGGGTGGGTTTGATCTGGGGGCCGGCGTCATCCATCTTTTCCTCGCGCGGGAGGGGAATGACCGGCGTTCTGTTCTGGCTGCGGCCGGACGGTTCTGGGACGGTAATGTAGTCTGGCTGTTGCTGGCCGGCGGGGCACTCTACGGCGCGTTCCCGGCCATCTATCTGCGGAACGGTTTCTATCCGTTGGCTGCCGCTGTGGCATCGCTATTGGTCTTGCGAGGGATCAGCGCGGAGTTCCGGCGCCACACGAAGAGTGCGTTATGGGGTCGTGTTCTGGACATTTCTTTCGGCGTGTCGGGTTTACTGCTGGTGGTGGGTTTCGGGGCAGCAGTCGGGTGCGTGGTCCGCGGTGTTCCTCCCACCAGCGGACCACGCTTACTGAACTGGTTCCCGATTCTCTGTGGACTCGCCGCGCTGGCCTGTCTGACGATGCAGAGTGCGGCCTGGATGGCCCTCAAATCCAGCGGCGCATTGCAGGCGCGCTGCCGCAGCCTGGCTTCGCACGTGTGGTGGGCCGTGCTGTTCTGCTATGCGGGCGTCACCGTGGCCGCATTCGCGATGCAACCCGATTTGCTCGATAATCTGCAGACCTACTCCTGGATTTCCGTCTTCGCAGTCGTGGCGCTGGCCGGTTTGATCGGCACCCGTTTGTGCCTGAGTATCGGCTTCGACCTGGGAGCCTTTGCGAGTGCGTCGTGTTTGATCGCCGGCTTGTTGGCGAGCGCCGCAGCCGGACAGTTTCCTTATCTGCCGGATGAAGCCGCCCGCAGTTTGGCCATGTACAATGCTGGTTCCTCCCACGTGCAGATGGGCTCGATCGCGATCTGGTGGGCGCCCGCGTTTCTGCTCGCGGTAGGATCCAACGTAAATGGACGGCGTACCGCGGCCCAGGCCAAGGCGCACTCCCAGCCGAGAGTGGCGTCGGGGATTCGGGTAAATGTGCGCATTAGCAAGCGCAGTCCGGAAGCCTACTCTGCTGGTACCAGGGCGCGCGCCAGCAGGACCAGTTCGTTGGCGCTTCGCACCATCTCTACAAATTCCGTCCAATCGGCGTGGCCCTCCGTTTCGAAGTGGAACGGTTCGGGTCCCACAACGGCGGCCTGAAGAACTGCGACTTCATTTCCTGTACTTGGGAATATCATTGGCGCCATGCCTTATTTTTCGGCAGAAACCAAACATAACTTTATAGCCTGGATAAAAAAGTACGGCGTTAAAACGCGCTAAAAGTGGTGGGAGCAAACCAGCCAGGCTATCACTCCGCTGGCGAAACCGATCGCGACGCCGACCCAGTTGCGCCAGGAAAGTCCCAAGATGCGCAAGGCAGGGCTTACCGGGACTGCGGGTACGGATTCCGATACCCGCTCCAGAGCTTTCGCAATCTCTTCTTTGCCGCGGCGGTCGGCAATCAGAATGGTGGCCGAATTAGCCCCGCTGGTGCTGTCCTGCAGCATCTTTCGCAAGGTGGGAGGAACATCATTCACGGATTGGTACACCTGGCGCCCGCTGCCGGCCGCAATCAGCACAGCCGAGGTTTTCATCACCATGGATGTCGAGCGGGCGTAAGGCATGCCGCATTTTGGACACCGACCCGACGACTCCTGTTCAAGCGAGAAACGGCAGCGAGGACAGACCATGGTTTACCCCGAAATGAGAACCTTCAGCGGCGCCCGCCCAAGCTCCTGACGCGGGCGCGAATCGATGAAATGCGTGGTGATGACCTGAATGAAACCCAAGGCCGCTTTGGAAAGCGCCTTGTCCTTACGATAGATGAGTCCGAGACGGCGTGGCATCGGCTCAGGCGCCAGCGGCAAGGCAATCAGTTTTCCGGCCGCAACCTCTTCACGGCAGTTGGAGCCGGCAATGAACGTGATTCCCAACCCCGCATCCACAAACTTCTTCATCATCTCAGTGGAATCCAGTTCCATCGAGACGTGAATGCTGTCCTGTACGGACTCGAGCCAAGCGTTCAACCGGGTTCTGGTCATTCCGGATTTCGGCAGCAGCAACGGGTAAGCGGCGACATCCTGGCTGGTCACTGATTTATTGCCGGCCAGGGGGTGCATCGCCGGAAAGACTGCGCGAATCTCATCCCGATAGATGTCCACGATCTGCACCCGCTTCTCGGCAATCGGGAGTTGCGTCAGACCGAAGTCGGCCACATTCTCCATCACCGATTCCACTACACGGGCGCCATACGAACGGTTGACCTGCAACTGTACGGCAGGGAACTGCTTTTTGTATTCCGAAAAAACGCCGGGCAGCACATAGATGCAGGTGGCTTCGTTAGCGGCGATAACCAGTTCTCCACGCGGCACCACTTCGAGTTCGTTGATGGCGTCCTGGGCCTGCCGTCGAAGTTCCATGATCTTCTCGGCATATTCGGTAAAGATCCGGCCTGCGACGGTCAACGAAATGCGGCTGCCAAATCGTTCAAAAAGCTCGGTTTTCAGCTCTTGCTCCAGTTGGCGAATCTGGGCGCTGATGGCGGGTTGGGTGCGATAACATGTCTGCGCCGCCTTAGAAAAGCTCTTCAGCCTGACGATCTCCAAGAATGTGTGGATCTGATCGAAATCCATAGCAGTTGGAACTTACCAATGGCTCAAATAGAAAAGTTCTATTTCTCAAACTGGTTATGAGCTTAGTAAAGTATTGTAGCAGACAGAGTCTGTCTTCTTTCCAATTTGTTGTTTTGAGAGCCCATTCATACCCCGGGTTGCACCTCGAGGGCCATACGTACTAGGATCGATCCTATGCGCGGACATTCATTATGGCTATTCAGCGGAATCGCTCTAGCCGGGCTGGCGATGGCAGACGATCAGATCGACCGAGGCAAGTACCTGGTGGAAGAAGTTGCCAAGTGCCAGGACTGCCACACCCCGAAAACGGCCGAAGGTGCACTGGACAAAACCAAGTGGCTCAAAGGTGCGACGCTCGATTTCGCTCCCATGCACGACGTTCCGGGCTGGCATAAGACAGCTCCCGATCTGACAGGATCGAGCAGCCTTTTCAAACGCTGGGAAGCGAAAGGGATTGCCACCTTCCTCATGACCACGAAGAATCCGCGCGGTAACAAGGCGGACCCGCCCATGCCGGATTACCACCTCAGTAAAGACGACGCCGAGGCCATTGTCGCGTATCTGAAGAGCCTGCCGTAAGGCGCATGAAACAGCGGGTGCTGCGCAGCCTGGCAGACCACCCAAAACGATGGTCTGCCCCACGGGGAGACGCGGCGAAGGTCCGCCGTGTTGCGGGCGGTTAGGCGTGACTCAGCAGCAGATTCCCGATGGCATCGGCTCGATATCGCCATCCTGCCGGCACCACGGTTGTTGCGCCGTAATCCAAAATGAGCGCGGGTCCCCGGGCCGGTTTGACGCCGACAGCTTCCCTCGACAGGACCGGCACCTGCTGACGCTTTCCTGAAACAAAGACCCGACGTTCGGTTGGCGGTCCGCCCTTGGACTGGCTACGCTTCAGGCGCGGCTTGCGAACGCTCACCACCGCCTGTACGCGGATCGTCACGATCTCCACCTCGCGCTGGCTATCGGAGTAGCCATAGATTCTTTCGTGCGCCGCATGGAAGCGATTGGAGAGTTTTCGTTCGTCCCACGGTACCGTCAATTCGTAGCTTTGCCCGCGATAACGCAGATCGGCCGAGCGGGTCACCCTGGCTTTAGGCAGGTCCAGCGCGGCGCGCCGTTCGAGCTCGCGAAAACGCTGCTCGATATCAGTCGCACCCAACGCGCCGGCTGAATAGTCTCGCGTCCGATCCGCCAGCAGCATACCGTAAGCGGACAGCACTCCTGCATCTCGTGGCACCAGCACCGTCGAGATGCCGAGCGCTTCGGCGAGATCGCACGCGTGCAGGCCTCCGCAGCCGCCGAACGCCACCAACGGCAAGTTGCGTGGATCTTCCCCTCGCTCGACCGACACCACGCGTATCGCGTGCTCCATGTTCGAATTGACGACGCGAATGATCCCGGCCGCAGCCGCATCGAGCCCGACTCCCATGGTTTTGGCTACGCGGGCCACCGCGGCTTGCGCGCGCGCCGGGTCGATCCGCATCTCTCCTCCGAGAAACTGGCCGGCCGCGATCCGTCCCAGCACCACGTGAGCGTCGGTAACCGTCGCGGCTCCTACATCCGCAGGGCTGATCCCGTAACAGGCCGGCCCCGGACGGGCGCCCGCGCTCTCCGGACCCACCAGCAACCGGCCGCCTTCATCCGCTCGCGCAATAGAGCCGCCACCGGCCCCCACCGTGTGGATCGCGAGCATCGGGACACGCACCGGGAAGCCGTCCAGCAGCGTGTCCGAACTCAAGCGGAAAGGCCGCTCCGCCAAGCTGACGTCAGTCGAAGTCCCGCCCATATCGAACGTGATCGAGCGGGAGAAGCCCGCCAGTTCGGCCAGATGCGACGCACCGGCAATCCCTCCTGCCGGGCCGGAGAGAACTGTGCGAACCGCCAGCCGGCTGGCCTCGCGGGCGGTCAAGAGTCCGCCGTTCGACTGCATGACGAATAGCTGATGAGGGCATCCGCGCTCCACTTCCGCAAGATACGAATGCATCAGCGGCCCAACGTAGGAGTTGATGACGGTGGTCGAGGTCCGCTCGTATTCGCGAAACTCCGGCGAGATTTGATGAGAGACGCTTACGTAGAGTCCCGAGGAGGCCAGCGCTTCGGCCAGCATCTTCTCGTGAACCGGGTTCTCATAGGCGTGCAGCAGGCTGATTGCGACGGAATGCACATGGCGCCGTTTCAACTCACGCACAATGCGCCGGCACTCCCCGGCGGAAAGTGCGCGCAACATCGAGCCATCGTAGGCAAGGCGCTCGTCGACTCCCAGGCAATCGTCGGGCGCGACCAGCGGTACAGGCACGCGCGGCGTCAGGTTGTAGAGTTCCGGCCGGTTTTGCCGGCCGATGACCAGCAGATCCTCGAAGCCTTTGGTGGTGACCAGAGCCGTGCGCGCGCCCTTACGTTCCAGCAGCGCGTTGGTGGCGACGGTCGAGCCGTGCACCACTTCGTCCGGTTCTCCCGCGCGGCGGATACCTTCCAGGATGACCGCCGCGGGCGACTGCGGATTGGAACGGATCTTGAACGTCGCAATCCGGCCGTCATCCCGTAGAACCACGAAATCAGTAAAGGTACCGCCGGCATCGATTCCGAGCCTCATTGTGAGCTGTCCATCATCGTAGGATCTCAGCAAATGTCGCGACCACCGCGGCCGGATCGACGCCCTTCAACTCATGCCCCGCGCGTTCCACGGTCAGGATGCGCGTTGTTGCCGGAATCTGCGCAATGGCGGAGCGCAATTCTTCGATGCTCGCAAAAGGATCGCGCGTGCCGTGAACGAAGAGCGCCGGGCTCCGCCAGTCGGCGAAATGCGCAGTGCGAAGTTGCTGCGGCTTTTTCGGGGGGTGCAGTGGATAGGAGAGCAACAGGAGCGCGTCGATGATGCCGGGCTGTTCGGCGGCGAGCATGCTGGCCTGGCGTCCGCCGTAAGAATGCCCGCCAATGGCGACGAGTCCGTCCACTGAAGCCTGCATGCGGGCAACCTCCTCCGCGAGTCCGGCGCGATCGGCCGCAGCCTGGGCGGGGAACGGCGGCCCGCTGCGACGCGCCTGACGATAGGGCAGGTTGTACCGGACAGCGCGCCATCCGGCCGTCTCGAACGCGGCAGCCAGCGCGACGAGCAGAGGCGCATCGGCATTCGATCCCGCGCCATGAGTCAGCACAATGCCATTCATACGTCGATCTTAATAATAAGTGTGAGGCGGACGGCCGTACACCCGAACCGGCTAGGCAGCTTTTAGTTCGGCACGCGTTTTGGCGATGACCGCGAGGTATTCCCGGGCCAGTTCTTCGATGCGGTCGTAGCGATTCTCGCGGATTAGTTTGGCGTCCACGAGTTCACCGCCGACTGCCACGGCAGAGGCTCCGGCTTTGAGAAACTCTCCGGCGGTTTCGAGGTTGACTCCACCGGTCGGGATCATGGCGATTTGCGGGAACGGTCCTTTGAGCGCCTTGATGTATTTCGGTCCGCCGACTGCGTTGGCCGGGAAGACTTTGACGACGTCCGAGCCGGCCTGCCACGCGGCTAGCACCTCCGTAGGGGTCAGCGCGCCCGCGCAGATCACTTTGGAATAGCGCTTGCAGATTTCGATGGTGGCCAGATTGAGACTTGGGGTGACGAAGAATTGTGCGCCGGCCAGCATGCAGGCGCGCGCGGTCTCCGGATCGAGCACGGTCCCGGCGCCGAGCATGATCTTGTCGCCGAACAGGTCGGCAATCTTTTCGAGCGCTTTGATCGCGCCGGGAACGGTCATAGTGATTTCCGCCGACCGGACGCCGCCGCGATAGATGGCTTCGATCGACTTGATGGCCGTCTCGGCCGAGGAGGTGCGCACAACCGGCACGATGCCGATGTCAGTAATGAAAGAGAGGATCTGCTGCGAGGTCACGTTTCTACCGTAGCAAACTGGCGCGGGCCCGCTGTACATTTTGGTGAGATTTCTCGAGGTAAGAGACACTTCTATCGGTGGGGCAGGCGGATTCGCCTGCCCGGCGGTCCGCATTACCAGCCGAACGATGTCTATCTATTCCTGTCTTGCGCGTCTCTCCGGGCCATGCTTTCGCTGCTCACGATCGCGCCTGACTCATCAGTAAGGACGAGCCAAAGGCCTATTCCACATCACGCCGGCGCCGCAAACCGTAAGGTAGACCATCGTTTTTTGTGGTCTGCCCGGCTGCACAGCAGCCGCTTTGGCGCCCACCAAATCGTCGGGGCGCGCAAAGAAACGGAGATTCAGCAGCCACAAGTGCCCGAAAAATACTGTCAGTGCCGGTTTTCCAGTTGCCGCAAGCCCTCGGTGGCCTCGCGCGCGGCTGCCGCGTCTTTTCCCGCCGCGGCCAATCTTAGCTGGCTCGCCGCACCGGTTAAATCTCCACGGTTGGCCAGCGCGGCCGCCAGATCCAGATGCGCGCGTCCGAAATCGGGCTGGATCCTGACCGCTTCGGCATACTCCCGCAACGCACCGTCCAGGTTGCGCCGCTGTTCCAATAACCGTCCCAACAGCTCATGTCCAGGCGCAGAGTTGGGGTTCGCCTGCACCGCGGCCTCGGCTTGCTTCCGCGCTTCCTCGAAGCGGCCCAGTTGCGCCAGCACCAGGCCGTACAAATAGTGGTTCTGCGCATCTGCAGGCTGAAGCTTTACCGCCTTCGCCAACTCCGCGGCGGCTTGGGGCAGGGAAGCCTTCGATGCCAGAAACCTGCCCATGTTGCCGTGCGCCGACGCATCAAAGGGATCGATCCGCAGGGACTCCCGAAAAGCCGCCTCGGCAGCGTCCATCTGGCCCATCGCTGCAAGGTTTCCGCCCAGATTGTTGTAGCCGACGGCCAGATCCGGATCGAGCGTCACCGCCTTCCGCAACTCCGTAATGGCGTCGGACGGCCTCGACTGCTCCGAATCCAGCAGGCCCAGCTCATACCAGCTCTCCGGATCGTCCGGCATCTCCTGTACGGCGCGCTTCAGCGTCTCGGCAGCCAGCGCAGTTTGTCCCGATTCCTTCAAGGCGACGCCCCAACTCCGCAGCGCCCGCGCCGATGCCGGATTCAGCTTCGCCGCGCTCTCATATGCTGACGCCGCTTCGTGCGGATGCCCGCTGTGGCGCCACGCATCGCCCAGCACGATGTAAGCTTCGGCGCTCTTGGGTCCCATCCCGATCTGTTCTGACAACTGCGGAATTCCCGCGGTCAGGTTGCTGTTGTTGACCACCTGCGCCGCGGCCACGGTCAACGCGTCGTCTTTCGTCACCTGCGCCGGGTAGTAGGGAACCACTTCACCGTGGTACTGCACCGTCTCGGGATTCTCCTTGACCGCCAGCAGGTCCCGCGCCGGCTTCCGTTGAATCAGGTGGTCGGTCATTACCGCGTGGACCACGTCGTCCGTGCGCCGCTTGGGCATGTGGCAACTTGCGCAGTCCGCGGCCCTCGTATGCTTGCCGGTGGCCATCAAACCTGTGAGAGTCGCGCCATGGCATCGCAGGCACACCGCGTCGTAATGCTGCACCGCGGCCGCGCCCCGCGGAATGTCATGCGGATTGTGACATGTCTCGCAAACCAGCTTGCCACCGCTCTGCAAGAAGCATTGCGACTGCCGTAGCCGGTAGGCGGAGCTCACAATCTCGAAACGTGGGGGTGCGCCGGCGGCTTTGTCGAAATACACCTTGAATACAGCCAGCGGCTCGCCCGGACGATAGGAAAACGGACCGCGTCCGAAACGCCGCAGTTCACTTGGCAGCGCCTCCGCGGAGGTCTGCAGATGGCATTGCATACAAACCTCCATCTGACGATCTGCGCTCAACCTGGCCGGATTCAGGATCGTCTCGCGCACATTCTTCGCACCGGACTGCGCCGCCCGCACATGGGCCGCGCCAGGTCCGTGGCATCGCTGGCAATCGATCCCTTCCGGCAACTGCCCGCGATATACCGGCTCCTCGCTATTTGCGGGGATCTCCGGATAGGCGTTATGGCAGAACATGCATTCGTATGCGACCTTGCGCCGCGTCTCCAGGTGGCTGCCCTCGTAACCGGGGTTCATGGCCCAGATGCCGCCGCGCTCCGGATACCAGCCCAGCGGCAACTCGATCAGAGTGCCTCGAATGGTGCGATGCAGATAGGTCCGGACATGATTGCCCGACCCCATGATGCAGTCGATCTGCAGCTCATCGACATGGGTCTCCCGGCCATCCGCATCCAACTGCCAGCGCCGCTGATAGAACTTGCCGTCGCGCCGCAGCATGCGAAACCAGGTGTCCGAAGCTTTGTGATAGAAGGTATTGTTCCGCGTATAGTCCTCGACCGTGTTCTCCGGCCGAGGACGGTAAAAGGACCGCGCCATGCCCGTTCGTCGATAGGTCTCCGCGATCGCCGCGTGGCAAATCGCGCACGCTTTGGCGTCGGCATACGCGGGCTCCTGCGCTGTCGTCGCGCTTGCCGGACGGGCGGAACGCGTCCTGCACGCGACGAGAAACATCGCGGCAGCCGCAATTATGATGGCGAAGCGCATGCCCGGCCATTTTAGCGTGACTGCGCAGGCGAAACCGCCCGCGCCACCTTCAACAAGAGCTACTTCACCCAGATGGGGCTTGCCCACGCCATATTCTTGTCCGTCTGAATCACGCGGACGTAGTAGTACGACTCTCCCGCGCCGCTGAAGCTCTGATCGCGGAACTTGAACTTCGCGGTTCGGGTACCCGGCGTCGAGGCATACACAAAGGTTCCATCCTTAATTACGTCGATCCGTTCGATCGGCGCCGTGCCCTCCACGTTGACATCGAACTCCGGAATCCCGTGGACGGTAACCTCCTCTCCCATAAGATGCTCTCCCAACGTGAAATCGAGGAAGATCTTATCCGTTGCGGCATAAGTGCGTCTCGCCTTTAGCGATTCGAATATGGATGCCCGGTCGATATTCTTCACCCACACCGCGGCGAACGAGATATGCGTGGACTGGTGATCGGAACTGGCGATGAAACCGAGCTTATGTTTTCTGGCGAGCGCGTCCCACACGAAGGTCTTGCTGTCTTTCTCGTAAACCGCCTTGCCCAGCGGATCGGGCGCGCCATTGTACTCGTAAGTGCTGCGCATGCCCTGATAGATCTCGACTAATCGCTCGACCTCCGGATCGTAATAATCCCAACTTACCTGTTTGCTGCCCCAGGCGGAAGTGTGCGGAATCGAGATCGCGTTCGTGCCTTTCAACGCGGCAAACAATCCCCAGGGACTGACGCCCTGGTCGCCGATTTCGTAATTCGCCGGGACCGGAATGTAATCGCGCCCCAGGCTGATGATGTTACGGTGCCCCCAAGGAGAGTACTGGCTGCGTTCATAAGAGTGCAGAGGGGAAAAGACTCCGGGCTTGTAATAGCGGTCCGCGATCTGTTTCAAGCGCCATAGGTTGTAGCGCCGCGTGAGATATCGGGTGTGGTCGGTGATGCCGATGAAATCGAGCCCGGCCGCATCCGCGGCATAGCGCATGGTGTCGGTGAGAGAGCCGTCCAGAATCCCGCCGTCTTCCGAGATGTCGGTGTGACGGTGCAGATCGCCGAAAACCACGCGGTAGCCCTTCAACAGGTGCACCGCGTGGGGAGCAGGTGCATCCTTAGCCGGTGCATCCGGTGCTAACGACAGCGGTAGCGCCGGCCCGCCACCCGCGGCGCTCCCGATTTCATACGGACGCGCCAACACCACGTTGTGCGATGATCCCGCCGGATAGATCATCCACAACTTTCCGCCGGCGGAAGCGGTCTGGATACGTTGATCGATTCGTCCCTCGCTGTAAGGGAACATCTCCGGCTTCGACCAGCCCGCACCTTCCCAAACCGTCGCCCCGACTTTGAGCCAGTTCTTATTCATGGGCCGGCGGAAGAAGAGACGGAGGCGTCCGTCATTGCCCATGAACAAGGCGGGAGACTGCAGTCCTTCCTCGCCGCCCAGTTTGCGCAGCGCGGCATCCATCCCCGGGGCACGATAGAGCTTGCCGCCCTGCAGGCAGGCGATCTCGATGTCGCGGCGCGCGCGCAATCCGCCCTCCGGCGAATCCGACGCCCACGCCTCGGGCCCCACTTCCCAGGCGATCCACAACCGGTCGCGGCCGCTGACCGAACCGTCGACTGACAACGACACGTGGTTCTCCAGACGCCTGGTTTGCGCGACTGCAATTTCGTTCGTCCATTCGCCGCTCGCGCGCAGCGTGCGCAGCATGACATCGTAATCGCCGCGGTAGCTGTCCCATGCGACATGAAACTCGCCTGACGCGGAGGCGGCTACGGCCGGCTCCCAATCGTTGGCGGGATGGCGCGTCACGAATCCCTCCGGCTGCCACGCGCCGCCCTCGTGGATACGGTAAAGGATGTCGAGACTGGCGAGGCGAAACGCCTGCCACACCAGCATGACGCGATCACCGTGCGAAGCCAGCGCAGGCTGTATGTCCGGCGAGGGATCGGAAGTCCAGCGCTCCACTTTGCCCCATCCCGACTTGAGGTTGAGAACGCGTCCGTAGATGTCCCAGTTGTGCGCCACTTGCGCGGGCCATGCGATCCACACATTGCCGGCTCCATCGATGGTGATAGCCGGTTTGGAATAATCGCCGGACGTTTCGGTCACTCGTTTGGGCGGACTCCACTTACCGTTGCGGCATTCCGCGGCATAGATATCCGTGGTGTCGTCCGCTTCGGAGTACGAAACCCAAGCCGCCCAGACGGCGTCGCCCTGCGATGCGATGGCGGGATGATCGTCCTCTCGAACGCCGGTTGTGATGGGGACAATCTCCTGCAATGCGGCTTCGACCGCGGGATCGACGTGAGCGCCCGGACCCGGGTCATTTCTCTGGGCGAATGCGGTAATGCTAATGAGCAATACAGCCAGGGGGACACGGAACATGGTGGAATCCATCATATCGTTCCCCTTTGCCGAAATTCTGCCACGTATATAATGGACAGCAAATCTGATTCGCCGCGAGGTGTCGTCTTGCGCAAAGCGAAGTGGCTCTTGATTCCCGCGATAGCTGCCGCCATCGTGGCTGCGGTCTCTTTGTATTCCCAGGGACGGGGCGGACCGGTCGAGCGTGCGATGCCTGCCGGGACTTCGTTCCGCATCTTACTCGGCGTCACCGACAGAGCCGCAACGCCTTGGGATGGCAGCATCACGGTCTCGCCTGGCGCGATCGCGTCCATTCGCGGCTGGCGCTTCCTGGCCGCCGACTCCACCGACTCGGTTTCCAGTTGGCAATGTTCGACCCGGCGGGGCGTAGGCAACGGCGTCAACGCCGGACCGCTGCTGCCCAACGGCGTAATCGTGACGACGGAAGGCGATGCAGCCGGCGCGACGTTCAACGTCAAGACCACGCAAGGCAGCTTTTCCTTCAGCGCCGCGGACATCGCCTGGGGACAGGACAAAGCTTTTCTGGACGGCAGCGTGCTGGTCGATCGCGTCCCGTCCATGGCGCGGCTCACCGAATCCACCGACGAGCAGGACTTTCCCGCCATGGCTCAGAGCGACGACACCGTCTACGTGAGCTATGTGCAGTTCGTCCACGCCAATCGTGCCATGGAAGGCAACCGTCCGTTGATCGAAGCGCCGGCCAATTTCGACCAACTTGCGCGGCCTGCCGGCGGCGATCAGGTTTTTCTGACGAGCTATTCCAAGTCGCGGCGCAGTTGGGGTGCGCCGGTGGCCGTCTCCGCGCCCAGGCAGGACGTTATGCGCACCAGCGTCGCGGTCGACGGGCAGAAGCGCGTGTGGGTGTTCTGGTCGGCCCAACAAAGCGGCAACTTCGATATCTATGCCAAAGCCTTTTCGAATGGGAACTGGTCGCGCGAGACGCGTATTTCGAGCGATCCCGGAACGGACGTGAATCCGGTGGCGGCGACCGATGCGAGCGGTCGCGTATGGGTGGCATGGCAAGGCTTCCGCAACAACAATCTGGAAGTGCTGGCGGCGGTGCAGAATGGCGACGGCTTCAGTCCGGAGAGCCTCGTCTCGTTTTCCAAAAACAGCGACTGGGATCCGGCTATCGCGACGTCGGCCAACGGCGAAATCGCGGTCGCCTGGGACACCTACGACAAGGGCGATTATGACGTCTACTTCCGGCGGCTGCGTTTGGATGGCGGGATCAAAATGGATGCGCCCGTGCCGGTTGCTGCCAGCCCGAGATTCGAGGCTCGCGCGTCGATCGCCTATGACCGGCAGAACCGCTTGTGGGTGGCGTACGAAGCTTCCGACACGAAGTGGGGCAAGGATTACGGAGCTTATGAGACTACGGGAGTCGCACTCTATCAGGACCATACCGCGAAGGTGAAATGTTTTCAAGGCAACCAGGCGTTGACACCGGAAGGTGATCTTGCGGCCGCGATTCCCGGCTCGGCGAATGCGATCGCGCGCCGGCCACGCATGGCCCGGCAGATGCAGGCCGCGCAGGCCACGCTGCCCGATCCGCGGATTGCCCAACAGCGCCAGCCGAACGGCGGATCGCAGCCTCCTGCGCTACCCAGGAACAGCTTTCCGAGAATCGCCGCGGATCCGGGCGGCGCCGTATACCTCACGTTTCGCACGACGATGGCGGGCCGCGGAGCGATCGGAACTGCCTGGGATCAGAACGTCGCCTATCTCGATGGGAGCGAATGGAAGGGGCCGATCGTGGTTCCGAACAGCGATAACCTGCTGGACGTCCGTGCAGCCATGACGGCGATCGGACCGGGCGATTTGATGATGGTGACCGTTAGCGACCATCGCTTCGCGGCCCGCGCGGGCGGCGGGGGAGCGCAAAAGAAAAAGAAAAATCTGGAGCAGAAGCAGAAGCCGAAGGCGCAGAAAGCGCAGAAGGCAGCCGGCGGCCCGGCGCGACAGGCTGCTCTGAACGACGATCTTTATGCCGCGGAATTCCACTTCGGCTCACCGGCCAGTGCGGCGGCGCGCCCGGCTGCCGCGGAGAAGGTTTCAGCCGATCCGGAGGCCGCGCCGGAGCGCGAGCAGATCCGCACGATGCGCGACTATCGCGTCGCCCTGGGTGCAGATAACCTGCAAATTATGCGCGGCGAATTCCACCGGCACACGGAGATTTCGGCCGATGGAGGCAACGACGGTCCGCTGGTTGATGCGTACCGTTATCTGATCGACGCCGCGGATATGGATTGGGCCGGTTGCTGCGATCACGACAATGGCGCGGGCCGCGAGTACTCCTGGTGGGTGATTCAAAAGATGACCGACGCCTATCACCTGGGCAGCCGCTATGTGCCCATGTTCGCCTACGAGCGCAGCGTGGTGTATCCCGAAGGACATCGCAATGTAGTGTTCGCGACGCGCGGCATCCGGCCTCTTTCGCGCTTGCCGCTGACCTCTCCGGAAGCGCACAATACGCCCGCTCCCGATACTCAGATGCTTTACCGCTACTTGAAACAATTCGGCGGTATCGTGGCGTCGCACACCTCGGGCACCAATATGGGAACCGATTGGCGCGACAACGATCCGCGAGTCGAACCGGCGGTGGAGATTTACCAGGGCGACCGGCAGAACTACGAGATGCCGGGCGCGCCGCGCACCAATTCCGCCCAGGATTCCATCGGCGGATGGCAGCCGCTCGGTTTCGTTTCCCTGGCGTTACAGAAGGGCTATCGGTTGGGATTCCAGGCGTCCAGCGATCACATCTCGACGCACATGGCGTATTGCAACCTGTGGGTCACCTCGCGTACGCGCGAAGGCATCATGGAGGCGTTCCACAAGCGCCGCATCTACGGCTCAACCGACAACATTCTCGCCGACGTGCGCTCGGCCGGGCATTTCATGGGTGAAGAGTTCAGCACTACGCAAACGCCGGCGATTTCGGTGAAGCTGTGGGGCACCGCGAATTTCGCTAAGGTCCACATCATTAAGGACAGCCAGTATGTGTATTCTATTCAGCCGGGCAAAAAGACGGTCGATTTCACCTGGCAGGATGCGGCTGCGGTTAAGGGCAAAACCAGCTATTACTATGTTCGTGGAGAGCAGGCCGACGGCGAACTGGTGTGGGTCAGTCCCATGTGGATCACCTATCAGTAGCATTGATACATAAAGGCGCCCACACGATTGGGCCGCTGCTGCGCAGGCCACCGAGAGGGCGCAACGACCGCTTAGCCGGCTCCAGGCGTGTTATTCTAACTGGTTGGAAACAAGACATCTGAATCCGGCTTGGGCGCCGGACCTACCTGAGGTTTTCTAATCATGTCCGGACATTCTAAATGGGCCACAATCAAGCACAAGAAAGCTGCGACTGATGCCAAGCGCGGCAAGGCGTTTACCCGCCTGATCAAGGAGATCATGATCGCTGCGCGCAACGGCAGCGATCCGGACGGCAATCCCCGCCTGCGGACTGCCATCCTGGCGGCTAAGAACGTCAGCATGCCTTCCGATAACATCAAGAAGGCCATCCTGCGTGGTTCCGGCGAACTGGAAGGCGGCCAGATCGACGAAGTCACTTTTGAAGGCTATGGACCGGGTGGCGCAGCCATTTTGGTGGATGTCGCAACCGATAACCGTAACCGCACGGTGAGCGAAATCCGCCACATGTTCTCGAAAAATGGCGGAAATCTGGGCGAACAGGGCAGCGTCGCGTGGATGTTCGAGCGCAAGAGCCAGATCCTGATCGAGCATGACTTCGCGAGTGAGGATCAGCTGCTGAGCCTGATTCTGGAAGCTGGGGCTGACGATCTGAAGGATCACGGAGATAGCTGGGAAATCCTGTCGGCGCCGGAGAGCCATGAAGCGGTGGTTGCCGCGCTGGCCGCGGCGAAAATCCCTACGGGATCGGCCGAAATTGCCATGGTGGCGAAGAATCTGATGACCCTTGAAGGTAAGAATTCGGCCGGTATGATGCGTTTGCTCGATGCACTCGAAGAGCACGACGATGTGCAGAACGTGTATTCGAACTTCGATGCCGATGCCTCCGACGTCGAAGAATAGAGAGCAACGTGCGGGTTCTGGGCATCGACTGTGGAACGGAACGAACCGGTTATGGGGTCATCGACAGCGACGGCCGCGTACACCGGCTGGTGGATTCCGGGGTTATTCGAACTCTAAAGACCGAAGCGATGCACCACCGGCTGTTGACCATCTCGACCGGACTGCGCGGAAAGATCGATGAGCACCGGCCGCAGATTGTCGCGATTGAAGAAGTATTCTACGCGGTGAACGTGAAGACCGTGTTGAAACTGTCGCACGTGCGCGGGGTGGCTTTGCTGGCGGTCGCCGAAGCCGGCCTCGAACTGGCGGAGTATTCGCCGCTCGAGGTGAAAACCAGCGTCGTCGGATATGGCCGCGCGGAGAAATCCCAGGTGCAGTTGATGGTAGCGTCGCTGCTGCATCTCGAAAACGTGATCGCGTCGGAAGATGCCAGCGATGCACTGGCGATCGCTATCTGTCATGCGACGCATGCGTCGACACTAGCCCAAATGGTGCGATTATGAACGCCGCGTGGAGTAGGCGTTTGGCCTGCGCGTTCATCATGGCCGCATGCGCGGTGGCGGAGGACGCTCCGGCGAAGGTCGTGTTCACCAAGTCGTTTCCTGGCAGCGTGCCGGCCTGGTTCTCGGTGACCATCGATCAAACCGGCGCCGCGGAGTATCGCGAAGATCCCAAGGACACGAGTCCCATCACGTTTCATTTGAAAGACAGCGATACCGGGCAGATTTTCGACCTGGCCGGGAAACTGGAGTATTTCAAACGGAAGCTGGAGTCTCCCGCCAAAGTTGCCCGGATGGGTGACAAAACCCTGCATTACGAAAAAGGCAGCCAGTCGAGCGAGACTACCTTCAACTACACGGAAGACGTCGACGCCCGTGTGCTCACGGACTGGTTCGAGAGAATTTCCGAGACCGAGCGTGACCTGATGGAACTGGAGCGCGTCGTTAAGTATGACAAGCTCGGTGTTAACGATGCGATTCTGCAACTCGAGATCACCCTGGACAAGAAACGTCTGGTTGCGCCTGAGCAGTTTCTCCCCATGCTCAATCGCGTGATTAAGAACGAGTCGTTCATGCACCAGGCACGCCAGCGGGCTGCCAACTTAGCCGACCAGATCCACAACACAAAATGAAATTCAAGTTCCTTTCCCTTTGCTGTGCCGTGTTGGTCTGGGCTGCCCCAGGTCCGATGAAAGCTCAGGTGAAGGCCCAGGAAAAAGCCCCGTCGCCCACCGCCGACGAAGCTGAGCAGCGTGAACTAAGCACGGAAATGCAGGAAGCCGGCAATAGTCCAGTCGATTTCGTGCGGATTCTCGAGCAGCACTTGAAGAAGTATCCGAACGCTAAAAGTCACGACGGTATCGAACGCGCACTGGTAGCGGCGGCGATCGAGGCCAAGGACAACCGGCGGATCGCGCTCTACGGCGAGCATGTTTTGGCCGCCAATCCCAAGGATGTTCAAATTCTGCAGAAGGTGGCGTCTGCCCTCCTCACGCGCGACGACCGCGAGAGTGTGGAGAAGGCCTACGAGTATGCTCACCGGCTGGAAGTCGAACTCGCTGCCATGCGCGCCCAAGCCGCGCCGGAGGGTTATAGTGCGACCCGCTGGCAGCTTCTGAACGACAAGCGTATGGCGGAGGCTCTCCGGCTGGAAGCCGAAGCGCTGGGAAGATCCGGAAAGACGGCGGAAGCCGAGACCCTCGCCAGACGTGCCTGGGAAACCAATCCAACCTCGCTCGCGGCGCGGGAGTGGGGCCGGTGGCTGGCTGCCAACGGCAAGACCGCGGATGCGATCGACCGCTATGCGGACGCTTTCACGCTGGAGGATCCGGACAGCACCGAAGAGGATCGCGCGCATGACCGGGCCAGGATGGGCGAATTGTACCGTCAGGCGCACAAGTCCGAAAAGGGTCTGGGCGATCTGGTATTGAGTGCTTACGACCGGACGGCTGCACTGTCAGCGGCACGGTTGGCGAAAATTCGCGAAGCCGAGCCGAACGCACAGGCCAAAACGTTGATGGATTTTACTCTGCCGGCCGTCAACGGAGAACCGTTGAAAATGCAGTCGCTCAAAGGCAAGACGGTGGTGATGGACTTCTGGGCCACCTGGTGCGGACCCTGCAAGGTGCAGCGTCCGATGTACAAGAAAGTGGAGGCCATGTACGCGTCCAATCCCAACGTGGTCTTCCTGTCGATCAATACCGATGAGGACCAGAAGCTGGTTGCGCCGTATATCACCGGGCAGAAATGGACCAACCCCGTTTACTACGAGTCCGGCCTGGGCGCTCTGCTGCGCGTGCAATCGATTCCCACGACCATCGTGCTCGACCGCGATGGACAAATCATCAGCCGGATGGCGGGATTTATCCCTGAACGGTTCATCGACATGTTGACGTCACGCATCGAAGAGACACTGCACGACCGGTGAGGCTGTGCAGCAGTCGGCCCTTATCGCCAGTGCCCTTCTTCCAGGACCCAGCCGCCATTGTGTTTTACTTGAGCGATGCGCGACCCATCGGGCATGGGCTCGCGGCTACGCGGCAAGAAATGGCCAAACCAACCCCCGTGCGTCATCCACGCCGGAGAGATAATCTATCTTCATGCGTTCTTTCAGTCATTGGAAACTGTTGGCCCTGATTCTCTCGACGTCAGCCTGGGCGCAGCACTCGACGACGCCCACCATAGATCCGGACCGGCACGTTACCTTCAGCCTGCCCGCTCCCGGTGCGAACGAAGTGAGCCTGACAGGTGAATTCATGAAAGGCAGTAAGCCTCTCCAGAAAAACAGCGAGGGCCTCTGGACGCTCACCATTGGTCCCATCGAGCCGGAGATCTACTATTACAATTTCACCATCGATGGTGTCCGCACCATCGATCCCGGCAATCCCAACGTGAAGACCGGCTCGACGCCCGGCACGATCTCGAGCATCCTGGAAATACCGGGCGATCATCCCGCCTTCTACGATGCGCAGCCCGTGCCGCATGGCGAAATCCGCACCCACTGGTACGCGTCGAAATCGCTCAACGCGATCCGCCGCCTGACGGTCTACACGCCTCCTGGCTACGATTCCAATGCGGGTACACGCTATCCCGTGCTTTACCTTTTCCACGGCGCCAATGCCGATGAGACCGCCTGGACACGCCTCGGCCACGTCAACCTGATCCTGGATAATCTGCTTGCCGCCGGAAAGTCCAAGCCGTTCCTGATCGTTATGCCGTTCGGTTACGGCATACCGCCCGGCAGTCAAGCGCCTGCGGCGGGAGGAGCGCCCGCGGCCGGAAGAACGCCCGCGCCCGGAGCCAATCTTGCAGCCTTCAGCCGCGATCTGCTGGAAGACGTCATCCCCTTCGTCGATTCGCACTATCGCAGCTACACCGACCGCGACCACCGCGCCATTGCCGGCCTCTCCATGGGCGGAGGCGAGTCGCTGGGGATCGGCTTGAACCATCTCGAATTGTTCAGCTACGTCGGCGGATTCAGCGCCGGCATTCGCACGGCGGATTTCCAGCAGTCCTACGGTAAGTTTGTGGCCGATCCGCAAACTGCCAATCGGAAGCTGCACTTGCTGTGGCTCGGTTGCGGCTCGGACGACAGCCTCTTCGCCGCATCCGAGAGCCTCTCGAAAATGCTCGACGAAGCCCAAATCAAGCACGTGTTTCATAAGAGCGACGGTGCCCACACCTGGATCAACTGGCGCCGCTACTTAAACGAGTTCGCCCCGCTGCTATTCTGAGTTGATCCACGGAGATAAATATGAAGCGTCCCATCAAACTTCTTTCGCTCGGCCTCCTGGCGACAGCCGTTCTCGCCCAGGTCAAGCTGACCCCCAGTGCCGACAAGATCGAGATCTCGATCAACGGAAAGCCTTACAGCACTTTTTATATGACCGGCGGTGACGTCACCAAGCCTTATCTCTGGCCGGTTCGCGCGGCGACCGGCACTTACGTGACCCGCGAGTGGCCCATGGAGATCGTCCCCGAAGAAGAGAAGGAAAAGAAGGATCACCCACACCAGCGCGGGATCTGGTTCGCTCACGACACCGTGAATGGCATTGACTTCTGGAACAACGAGGCCGCCTACAAGGAGCCTCCCAAGCGCGGCAAAATGATCCTCAAGAAAGTCGGCGAGGTCAAGAGCGGCAAGAACAAGGGCTCGCTCACTGCGATCTTCGATTGGACCGACCGCGAAAACCACGTTCAACTCACGGAGACTCGCGTGATGACCTTCTATGCGGAACCGGACCACCGCACCATCGATTTCGATATCACTCTGACTTCGGTCGAGAAGGTCGTCTGGGGCGACGGCAAGGATGGCGCCTTCGGCATGCGGATGCGCCCGGTGCTCGACGAGCAGGGCGGCACGGGCAAGATCACCAATGCCGACGGACTGGTGGGTGAGAAGCAGCTCTGGGGCAAGCCTTCGAACTGGTGCGACTACTCGGGAACGATTGGTGACGAGAAGGTCGGCGTAGCGATCTTCGATCACCCGGGTAATCCCAGCCATCCGGTGCGCTGGCATGCGCGCGGCTATGGCTTGTTTGCGGCGAACCCGTTCGGACTCGCGGTCTTCACCAACGACAAATCGCAGAATGGCTCGATTACCGTGGAGCCGGGGAAGTCGCTGCACTTCCGCTATCGTGTGGTGGTGCACCCGGGCGATGTGAAGACGCTCGATCTACCGGCGCTGTACGCGAAGTTCTCCGCCATGTAACTTAAAACCGTGGGGCAGTCAATTCTGGCTGCAGCCGGCTTTCAGCCGCAGTGAACGGCCCCCGTGGGGTAGACCATCGTTTTTTGTGGTCTGCCGGCTGCAGGGCAGCCTCCCAACGGCGCTGTTTCTGGAGAGCCGGCTCTGGCTCAGTCCGAGAATTTGTCCGCAGGCGGAAAGAGCCGCCTCAAAGGCGGCTGCGGCCAGGATTGACCGCCCCACATTTTGCATTGCCGGATTTTGTGAGTCGGGAGTTATAACTATGAAATTGAACCGGCGTCAAGCCATTAGAACCTTATCAGCGGGCCTGCTCGCTGCGAATGTGCGGCGCGGTGTCGCCGCATCGCAATTCATTTCGCCGCTGGGCGAAAACGTCGAGCCTATGGCCAGGGGCAAGTTCGAGCCTACGTGGGAGTCGCTCCAGCAGTACCAGACGCCCGAGTGGTACCGGGATGCCAAGTTCGGCATCTGGGCCCACTGGGGTGCCCAGTGCCAGCCGGAGTATGGCGACTGGTACGCCCGCCAGATGTATATCGAAGGGAGTGCCGACTACAAGTTTCACCTGGAGCACTACGGCCATCCCTCCAAATTTGGTTTCAAAGATGTCATCCACGAGTGGAAAGCCGAAAATTGGAATCCCGACAAACTGATCGGTCTATACAAACAGGCTGGTGCGCAGTATTTCGTCGCGCTTGCCAACCACCACGACAATTTCGACAACTTCGACAGCAAGTATCAGCCGTGGAACTCGGTCCGGCTCGGCCCCAAGAAGGATCTGATCGGTGGCTGGGCCCGCGCGGCCCGGGCTAACGGCTTGCGTTTCGGCGTCAGCGTTCATGCTTCGCATGCCTGGATGTGGTATGAGGTGGCGCAAGGCGCGGACAAGAGCGGTCCGCTTGCCGGAGTGCCCTATGATGGCAAACTGGTCAAGGCCGACGGCCAGGGAAAATGGTGGGACGGTCTCGACCCGCAGGATCTGTACGCTCAAGCCCACACGCCAGGCAAACTCAGCGACACCGGCAAGCTCTGGCATTGGCCGACCGATATCGGCGCCAGCATTCCCGACGTGGCCTACTGCGAACGCTTCTACAATCGCACCGCCGATCTCATCAACAGATATCATCCGGACCTGGTCTATTACGACGACAACGCTTTGCCTCTCGATCCCATTAGCGATGCGGGCCTGCGGCTGGCCGCCCATTTTTACAACAGCAACATGAAATTGCATGGGGGCAAGCTCGAAGCGGTCATCAATGGCAAGATCCTCGACGAGCAACAGCGCAAGGCTATGGTGTGGGATATCGAACGGGGCCAGGCTTCCGGTATTGAACCCTTCCCCTGGCAGACCGACACCTGTCTCGGCAACTGGCACTACGACCGCAGGGTTTTCGAGCGGCATCGTTACAAGACGGCCACGACTGTCGTGCGAACTCTGGCGGACATCGTCAGTAAGAACGGCAACCTGCTGCTGAACGTCCCGGTGAAAGGTGACGGCACGCTCGATTCCGATGAACTGGCGGTCGTCGAAGGGATCACCCACTGGATGGGGATCAACCGCGAGTGCATTTTTGGCACGCGTCCCTGGAAGGTTTTCGGTGAAGGTCCGGCTTCCGAAGTCGCGCCGCTTCGCGCGCAGGGATTTAACGAGGGCAAAGGGAAGCCGGTAACCGCTGACGATGTGCGCTTCACGACCCGCAAAGATTCGCTGTACGTCATCGAACTCGGGGTGCCCACTCAGGATCTGCGTGTCAAATCGCTAGGTAAATCGGCAAGGCTGCTCGACCGTCCCATCGCAACGATCGCCCTGCTCGGCAGCACCGAACGGCTCGAATGGAAACAGAGTGACGACGCGCTCTCGATTTCACCGCCTCACGCGACGCCCTCGGCCGCGGCCCTGGTCTACAAAGTCACGCTCAAGAGTTAGCAGCCTGTGGCAGAAGTCCGCCAGTGAGTTCCGCAGTCAAATGCTGCTGTTGCGCAAAGAACCGCTTACGAAACACGGCAGGTTTTTCGGCCGGGAGCGGAAAACTTCCGGTTGTGCCGTTACGCCTTGATCCCGGGCGCTGGGCTCCCTCGCTGAGCTAAAGTTCGCATCCCAATCGCGGCTCAAGGGTACAATGAGGGCGTTATGGCACGCCAACTCGAAGCCGTTTACGAACAAGGGATCTTGCGCCCGCTTGAGCCGCTTGTTCTTGCAGAGCACCAGCGGGTCCGTTTGACGATTGAAGAGAAGCCTGAACGGTTGAGTTGGGAATCGGCAGAGCCCGTGAACGAGCGGCGCGAAGAGTTGCGCTGGCTCGCCAAGGAATCTGGTCCGTACGCAGGCGAGTGGGTGGCTCTTGATGGACCGAAATTGGTCGCGCACGGTGATAAATTGGCAAGCGTCAGCGCTGCAGCCAAGGCAGCAGGCGTCACTGAACCGTTCTTCGCCAGTGTCCCCCGGGACAAGGATATGCCGTTCGGCGGTTGGTAGGCACGTACCAACTGGAATTTGCGCGGGTCTACGACTACTCTGGTGAGGACGAAAGTGTCGTGATACCCGTAGGTGCTTCGCTCGGGTGCGAACCAGGTCCAAGTCGCCGCGAGCGTCGATACCGGAGCCTCATTCTTTGTATTCAGAACCGAGATCGCTGAGGCGCTCGGTCTCGATTTGACCAGCGGAATCCGTAAGCGTTTCCGGACAGCGAACAGCGTGTTTGAAGCCTATGGCCACGGAGTCGAACTCCATGCTTTCGGTTTTGCGACGCACTCTTTCATCTACTTCTTTGCCGACCCTATGATCGACAAGAATGTATTAGGCAGAACCGGCTGGCTGGATCGGGTTCGCCTCGGCCTGATTCACCGCGACAACATGATCTATTTGGCTTCCTACGACCCCGCCTGAAACGATGGCCGCAAGTAGCTCCCGCAGCGGATTACTTCCGGATGCGCCGTGATACGGGAGTTAGCCGAACGCCCGCAGTGGTACAGGTCACTTCGACGGTTTGATGAAAACCGTCGGAGTGGCTAGTATCCGTTGACCCTACGGACAATATCGGAGAAACCCGCACGGACGCAACATCCGCCGGGGTTTCTGCGTGGCTGGCGCGAAATTATTTGAGTCACACTTCTGACATCCGGCATCGCGAGCCTACGGGAGGTTAAACAATTATGCCAACTGCTACGACCACGATAGTCGCGATCGACATACTTCTGAGACCGGACGAGCGGATGCTCCAGCGTGCGGAAGCTAACAACGCGCGCCTGCTAAAGGCATTTCCAAAGGGCTTTGCGCTGGACGCAACGCACCGGCCGCACATCACGATGGTGCAGCGTTTCGTCCCCGCCGAAGACTTGGACAAGGTTTATTCCGCCATCGGCAACGTTCTTGACAGCGCCAATGTCACTGCCATGAACCTGGTGGCCTTCAAATACTACTACCTTCCCGCGCCAGGTGGTATAGGTGGTGCGGGCATTTGCGCAAGGCCGACCCCTGAATTGCTTCAGTTACAGGCGGATGTTATCGCCGCGGCGGCCCCGTTCGCGGTGGGGACCGGAACCATAGACGCGTTTACCGCTTCTCACGACAACCCCGCTCTCGACGCGCTCCTGATCGAATACGTTTCGGCGTTTGTTCCCAAATACTCGGGCGTCAACTACAATCCGCACGTGACCACCGGCGTGGCGTCGCGCGAGTACCTCGACGGAATGCTCGCCGAACCGTTCGAGTCATTCACGTTCTCGCCCGCGGGCGCGGCTGTTTACCAACTCGGCCCGTTCGGCACAGCTGCGAAGAAACTCGAAGAATTCGATCTGAAGCATTGAGGCGACTATGACAACTCCAGGCGCGCAAGATACGCTGCGCGGCGCCGGCGCCCTTCCTTCATGGAGCGAAGGCCCTGCCAAACAATCGATCGTCGATTTCGTCAACAAAGTGACGACGGCGGGCAGTCCGGGCTTCGTCCCCGTGCCGGACCGGATCGCCGTCTTCGACAACGACGGCACGCTCTGGGCCGAACAACCGTTCCCTTTCCAGGGACTGTTTGTCTTTGACCGTGTCCGCGCGCTGGCGCCCCAGCATCCTGAGTGGAAAGACCAGCAGCCGTTCAAGGCCGTGCTGGAGAACGACATGAAGGCGCTAGCTGCCGCTGGAATGGCGGGTCTGGTGGAACTGGTGATGGCCACCCACGCAGGCATGACCACGGAAGAATTCGAACGGTTCGTGAAGGACTGGATTGTTACGGCCCGGCATCCGAAATTCCAGCGGCCCTTCACCGAACTTGTCTATCAACCAATGCTGGAGGTACTGGATTTCCTGCGGGTCAACGGTTTCAAGACGTTCATTGTTTCCGGCGGCGGGGTCGAGTTCATGCGCACGTTCAGTGAAACCATCTACGGCATTCCCCCCGATCAGGTCGTCGGCAGCAGCATCGTGACGAAATACGAGATTCGAGACGGCCGGCCCGTGCTGGTGCGTCAGCCGAAGCTGAACTTCTACGACGATAAGGAAGACAAGCCGGTAGGGATAAACGTGTTCATCGGGCGGCGTCCCATTGCAGCATTCGGCAACTCGGATGGCGATTTCGCGATGCTCGAATGGGTCTCGGGCGGCACGGGCGCGCGTTTCGCGCTGATAGTGCACCACGACGATGCCGTGCGCGAGTTTGCCTATGATCGTGAAGCCGGTCTCGCCAAACTCGACCGCGGCCTCGACGAAGGGCCGAAGCGTGGCTGGACGCTGGTGAGCGTGAAGAGCGATTGGAAGCGCGTTTTCCCGTTCGATGCAGCGTGATCGGAAGGACCGTGACGCGGGAGTCGACAACAATGAAAAACGGCCTGAATCGTCTCAAGCTGGTTGCTGGCGTGGTGGGCATCGCCCTCGCTCTGTTGGCGGGCGGCTGTTCGCGCTCGCCAGAAGCCACATCCGCTGCCGCTGGTTTTTCGTTTGACGCATACGGCGACTCGCGATCCATGATGTACCTGCCGTACAAGGCGGACCAGGAAGCGGAAGCACGTCAGCTCATGGTGGACATGTTTGAGCTGGTGCTACCCGCTAAAGTCTCGCAAGCGATGGTCGATAAATATGTCAAGCTGACATACGATCCCTCCACCCACGAACTTGTGCAGATCGTCATGCCGTTCGACACGGCCAGTGAAGTGACCACGCTGAAAGTGGATAAAGGCTGGGTGACAGAAGCCTCGGTAGAGGACAAAAAACTACTTCCAGGGGTCTCTCGCACGATGTTCCGTCTGCAAGGCGGCGACTGGGTTACGCGTGAGGTGGTCAAGGATATCAAGAGCGGAAATGCCAGGTTTCTTGTCAACACCGGCGACATGGTCTGGTGGGGTAAGCAGGGCAATAAACCCTCCGACAACCCCTATTGGAAACTGGTTAATGAAGAAGTATTGAGCCAGTTGCCGCCACCGGATAAGGAGATGGTGGAGGCCGGTCTGGAGGGGCGCGTTTTTCCCGCCGTCGGCAATCACGAGGTGTGGGACGACTCCGATGTGCAGGGCCTGCTGGCCTCGTTCCCGTATCTGACGAAGCTCGGAGTCACCGATAAGCAACTCATCTACAAATTTGACTTCGAAGGCGTGCGCTTCATCTTCCTTTGGACGGGAAAATACGACTATCGCGATCCCACCAGCTGGGATGCAACCCGGCCCGCGTTTGAAGAACAGATGAAGCAGCTAAAAATATGGTTGGATGATGCGAAGGCCAAGGGGACCAAGAAAGTGTTCATTGCGTTTCACTCGCCAGCCTTTGCCCGATCTGGCATGGGCGCCATCCCGGAAGTTCAAAATCCTCACAAGACCATAGCCGCGTATGCGAAGGATCTGGATATCGTCGTCTTCAACGGACACGTGCATACGACTGAACTCTACGAAGTGGACGGCGTGAAATACTTGCTGCTCGGCGGCGGGGGCGCGGAACAAGATCCGATCCTACCCGGCAGGACCCACATCAAGGTCCCCGACGGCTACCCGCTCGATCAATACTGGAAGGGCGAGTCCCCCAAGGAAGATTACAACTTCGTGCACGTGGATGTGAAGGCCGGACAGCCAACGAAGTTCACGCTCAATCGCTTCCGGCCCTGGGCGGCTGAGCCGTTCGCAACCGTAGAACTATTCGGCTCTGCCAAGGGGCAATAGCAACGCGATTCTGTCGCGCCGAGCGCCCTCCTTCACCAGCGACTCAAGGGAGTGTGCGGGCACTTGTAGTTCACATGGGCGTATAACGCGCTACTCCTTGACGTGTCGTCATAGTGCTCCGGCCACATCGTCGGACATTCGGAGCCTCGCGAGCCCGCTGGGCGCGTACATCCTTGGTTCTCGCGACCCGCACACTCCGCGTAATCACCCACGCTTGCCTAAATTCGCCTTAACCTTTTCAATCACTTCCAGCAGTTAACGTTACCTCTGATCCTGCCCATCCGCTTTACTCGAGTCAGGAAGCGATTTTCGCGACCAAAATTCGATTGAAGGACATCCCATGTCAACACCAGCTCAAGCCGAGGCGAACCTCGCCAATGCGCAGCACAGCACCGGACCCCGTACCGAAACCGGTAAAGCGGCCTCTTCTCAAAACGCCCTCAAACACGGCCTCACTGCCAAAACCATCCTGCTCCCCGGAGAGGACGAAGCCGCCTATCGCAAGATGTGCGAAGGCATGTTCGAGAGCTTTGCTCCCGCCTGCACCCCGGAGCAGGAGCTCGTCCAACTCCTCTGCGACACCCAATGGCGCCTCCAGCGCTGCGGGCGTATCGAAGCCGCCATCCTCTCGGCCGATGCACCGGACTTCAAAGCTATCGACATCATGAGCAAGCACGAAGCCCGTTTGAAAAAGCAATACTCCGCCACGCTCAACGAAGCTCGCAACCTCATTGACACCCGCCTGGCCCGGCAGGAGGTAGACATGAAGCAAGCTATGCGCGTCCGACGCGCCGACGCAATAGACGGCTGCACGACCAACTTACACGAACTTGGCTTCGTTTTTTCACCCGAACAAGTGGATGCCGCGATCCGCCAGGAAGACGCCCTCGCCCTGGTCCACCAGGTCCTCGTGCAAGACCGGATGAACAAGAGGTCGGGCGCGGGTTACGCCACTGACTCCCACTCGAAGTAGGTCAACCGATTGGCTTCGTTGACCCCCTGCAGGTCGCTCCCGCAACCAGAGAACTGACCATCCCTCCGCGGTCAAAGATCTTTGCCTCGAAAATGCCGTAGGGTAGACCATCGTCCTTTGTGGTCTGCCCGACTGCGAAGCAGCCTGCGCATTTTCGAGCCTCGTGGGTGAAGGCTCGCCTTCTGAGGGCTTGAAAACTCAAATTGGCTTCGTTGTGCGCCTCAGTCGCCTCAGCGCAATAAAAATACCCGGGGCATTTGCCCCGGGTGGAGGAGTGGCAGATTGGAACTGGATGTTTACTCTGACGGCTCGGAGAAATTGGCGACGAATGCGCTACGCTTGTCGGGGCTGCTCCAGGTTACGCCCAGGCCTTTGCCTTCGTATTCGTGCGACAGCGCATAAGCCGGCATCGCGTGGCTGGTGCGCGACAAAGGTTGGTACCAGACCTCTTCGTTGTGGCAGATCTGATCGCCTTCGGTCATAGCGCGGGTTTCGATCTTGGCCAGCGAACCCGCCGTCAAGGTCGCATTCCGGCTGTGCACATCGTTATTTTCGATCGCGAGATCGATCGGTTGCGTTTCCGTCCGGACCACATCGGAGAGCAGGGTTCCGCTCATATGCTGAGCAAAACTTGCCAATGCGATGCGTTGTGCCGGATCTGCCTTGCTGTCGATGATCAACACCGCAATGGCCGGATTGGATTTCACTTCGACATTGCCGAGGGTCGATTGGGCGCGTACTACGCCAACCACCGACAGGCCTGAGAGGTCCACGCCTTGCCACGATCCGTGCGCTACCTTCCAGCCCATTACCGCGAGTTGGCCGACCAGGCCCGTCTCGGCGTTGGCAAAGCACGGCCCGGTGTACACGTCGGCCGTGCGGGCTTCCATATAGTTGCCCGTAATGTTCTGGGATGGAAGACTGGCCGCAAGCGTCAGGCTGGCCGATAGGAAAAGGGAGCACATAGCACCCTCAAAAATCTTCATTACTGCCTCCTGTACTGAACCGTATTCTGATTTAAGTATAGGCCAAACAGGAATCGTTTGCAGGATGGGCCGGTCAGCGATATTCCACCGACACCAATGTCAATCCTTTGGCGGGTACTGTCGCACCGCACTTCTCGATTACCGGCAAAGCTTCGGCCGCCAGATTTCCGCGGCCCACCTCGATCAGTGTCCCGACAATGTTCCTGACCATGTGCTTCAGGAATCCGCTGCCCCGCACACGATAAATCAGGCAGTCGTCTGCTCGTTCCAGGCGTGAATCGAAGATGGTCCGAACCTTACTTTTCCCTTCGGCGTCGCGGTCGTCGGAGGCTGCGTAGGCAGTGAAGTCGTGTTCGCCTTCGAGTCTGGGGGCCGCGCGCATCATCGCCTCTTCATCCAGTGGATAAGGATGATGGTGCACCCAGTTCCATTCGAAAGGCGAACAAACCGGCGTCCGGACAATGCGATATTCGTAGCTCTTGGCGATGGCGTCGAAGCGCGGATGGAACTCGGCATCCACTTGCTCGGCCAGTAGCACGCGAATCGCGGGGGGCAGCAGGCGGTTCACGGCGCGCGCGAAATTCTCCAGCGGAATCGGATTGTCGATGGTGACTGCGGCGACCTGGGCCAGCGCATGAACGCCCGCGTCCGTGCGCCCCGAGCCGGCCACATGGACCGGCTTTTTCTCCATGCCGCCGATTATTTCTTCAAGTGCACCCTGAATCGTCGGCAGTCCCGGTTGCACCTGCCAGCCGTGAAATGCGGTGCCGTCATACGCGACCGTCATGCGAATCCGGCGCGCCATCACACCGCGCGTGAGCCGGGTTTGACAACCGGGCTGCCTTGCGCGCACAGCGGACACTGGTCTGGCGGCCAGGCCGTCACTTTCATGGTTGCCAGGGCCGCGCGTGGAACTCCCAGGTCCACTGCGCCGCCGCTGCGGTCGATGATCGATCCGGCGGCCAATACGTCGCAGCCCGCGTGGCGCACCAGTTCGATCACTTCGCGCGTGCTGCCCCCGGTGGTCACGACGTCTTCCACCACGACGACCCTGGTTCCCGGGTCTACGTGAAAACCTCGCCGCAGAGTCATCGCGCCGTTCTCCCGCTCGGTGAAAATCGCCGGGACACCCAACGCGCGTCCGACTTCATGCCCGATAATCACCCCGCCCATGGCGGGAGAGATTACCATCTCGATCGGCTTTCCAGGCACCAGCTCCTGTAGCTTTCCCGCCAGGTTGCGTCCCAGAGTTTCGGCATGCGACGGATGTTGCAGCACCAGCGCACACTGCAGATACTCGGGGCTGTGTAGCCCGCTGGTCAGCCGGAAGTGGCCTTTCAGGTAGGCCCCGGTCTGTTCAAACAGAGCGAGAACGGGATCGGATTGCGGGATCACAATCGGCTACTATACCATCGCTTTCGTCACTGTGATCACAAACTTCCGTAAGGCGGACCATCGTTTTTCCTGGTCTGCCCTTTTCGTGCGCGAGAATTAGAAGCACAGACTTCAGAGGTACTTGCAAAATCCGACCGGCGCAGGCGAAACCGCCCGCGCCACCGATGCAAGACCAATGTTTGCGTTGGTGGGGCAGGCGGTTTCGCCTGCCTCGGCCGCTGGCGGCCGAATTTTGCAAGTACCTCATCAGTCTGTACCTTTTAGAGAGAGAATGCACTCATGTTAATCGAACAGCAAATTGCCGAAAGGCAGGAACGAGCCGTAAAGCTGGAGGTCCAAATCCTGGAACGGCCCGCGGCCGGACCCTATGGCGATTACAAAATCCAATCCTCCAGCGGACGGTCCTACCGTGTCGCGCTCCGCGGGCCCGGGCGGCAGGAAAATTATTGCTCGTGTCCGGACTTTGCGGTCAACACGCTGGGCACTTGCAAACACATCGAGGCCATCCTGTTGGGGTTGCGAAAGCGCAGCGGCAAGACGCTCGAACGCGCAGCCTACCATCGCACTCGCGCATCGATCTCGCTTCACTACGGAGACGCCCTCGAGGTTCGCCTGCGGCTTCCCGTGTCGCCCACCGCGGCTTTAAAAGCCCTGGCGGAAAAGTATTTCGATGCATCGGGACAATTGAAGCGCGGACACTACCGGCAGTTCGCCGAAGTGCTGGACGCGCTGAGAAATGCAGACGAGCAGGCTGTCATTTATAGCGACGTGCTGGAATATATCGATCGGGAAAACGAGCTCGCTGAGGGTCTGGATCTCGAACGAAAACTGCTGAGGCAACTCAGCCGGCGCCGGGATCCGCTCGACGGCGTCCTACAGACCAAGCTGTTGCCATACCAGGCGCAGGGGGCTATTTTTGCCGCCTGCCGAGGACGCGTCGTTCTCGCGGACGATATGGGGTTGGGAAAAACCGTGCAGGCTCTCGCTGCCGCGGAGATGCTCCGCCGCCGCAAGGGAATCGAGCGAGTGTTGGTGATTGCGCCCGCCTCCGTTAAGTACCAGTGGAAAACCGAGATCGAGAAATTCACCCGTCTTTCGGCGCAGATCATTGACGGGCTATTGCCCAGGCGGCGCGCGTTGTATGCGTCCCCGGCCTTCTTCAATCTCACGAGTTACGAACTGGTCCTCAAGGATGTCGAGTACATGCACGAATTGAAGCCGGACCTGATCATTCTCGATGAAGCACAACGCATCCGCAACTGGACGACCGCGACTGCGCGCACCATCAAACACCTTAAGAGCCGCTACGCCTTCGTGCTGACGGGAACGCCCCTCGAAAATAAGCTGGAGGAGTTGTTCTCCGTGGTGGAGTTTGTCGATGGAAGACGCCTCGGACCCGCCTTCCGCTTCCTGCACGAACATCGCATGGAGGACGAAAAAGGCCATCTGCTCGGATACCGCGGACTGGATCGTATTAAACAGCAACTAGCTCCAGTCCTGCTTCGGCGTACCCGCCAGGAAGTTCTCAAGGATCTCCCGGAGCGGACTGATCAGATCTTCCGCGTGCCCCTCACGCCGGAGCAGGCCGCCCCGTACGACGAGCAAAGCAATATCCTGGCCACTCTCATGCGGAAGTGGGAGAGGCAGGGCTGGCTGTCCGATATCGATCAGAAGCGCATCCTCTGTTGCATTCAAAATATGCGAATGCTCTGTAATTCCACGTTTCTTTTCGACAAAGAGACCCACCATTCGCCCAAGCTTGAGGAATTTTGCGAGATTATCCGGGAACTCGCGATCGAGGAAGACCGCAAAGTGGTGGTGTTTAGCGAGTACGAACGCATGACGCATCTGGCCGGCGAGGAGCTTCGCAAACTGGGCATCGGCTTCGTCTCGCTGCACGGCAGTGTGCCTTCGCGGAACCGCGGGGCGCTGATGCAGAAGTTCCGTTCCGATCCGGATTGCAAGGTATTTCTCTCCACCGATGCGGGTGGCGTCGGGTTGAATCTGCAAGCCGCTTCCGCGGTGGTAAACTTCGAGCCGCCATGGAATCCGGCGCGGCTGGAACAGAGGATTGGACGGGTACATCGGCTCGGTCAGTCGCGGACCGTCCATGTCATTCACATGTTGACGACCGGCAGCATCGAGGAGCGCGTGTGGGAAACCCTGCAGCTGAAGAAGTCCCTGTTCGCGGGAGTGTTTGACTCGCCGACGGGCGAGGTCAGCTTTGCCAAACTCGGTCGCAAGACGGTTTTCCAGGCGGTGAAGGAAATCTTTGCTGATCAGCCGGCAAGACCTGCGCCACTCGAGGCGGCAATCGATGAGCCGGCGCCCGCCGCTGTCCCCTTGAAGGCCGCGGCTTCACCAGCGGCAGAGCCGGGGGATGGCATTGGGAAAGCCGCAGCCGGGTTGATCGAGGCTGGCGTCAAATTCATCGAGTCACTCGTGTCCGGTGGTGCTCCCGGGACGGAATTGTCCCGTTTGTTCACTCAGGATGCCCGCACCAACAGGCCGGTTCTGTCCATTCCTCTGCCGGAATCGATGACCCCGGAACGCTTGACGGCGGCCATCTCAGGGCTCCTGGGCGCGCTCGCGGCCAAGAGGTGAACGGCTGTTCCACGAATGTCCAGTAGGATTTTATACAATAAGGAGTAAATGCGGTTCGCGGAACAGGTGTAAATCAGGAAATATTTATACTCCTCATGCCATAATCATGTTGCATGAACGTTTTGATAGTCGATGACGAATTGGATCAGCGGCAGTACTTGGCCGAGGTGGTCACGGAGTGGGGACACCTCGTCAGCCAGGCGGCGGATGGCAAAGAGGCACTGGAATTATTGTCCTCGTCACCGGTCGATGTCCTCGTGACCGATTTGATGATGCCCCGTATGGACGGCTTTGAGCTGCTGCGAACACTGGGCGCCGAGGATCGGTTGCCGCCATCCATCGTGATGACTGCGTTTGGAAGCATCGAGAAGGCGATTGCCACGATTCACGATCTGGGCGGCTTCTGGTTCCTGGAAAAGCCGGTCGATACGGTGGCGCTCAAGGTCTTGTTGACCAGGGCCGGCGCGCAAAGCCGGCTGGCGAAGGAGAACGAGCAACTCCGGCGTCAACTGGCTTCCAAAGGCGCGTTGGGCGACCTGGTCGGGCGGTCTGCCCCCATGGTTCAGATTTTCGACCTCATTCGCCAGGTCGCGCCGACTAAGGCTTCGGTGCTCATCACCGGTGAGAGCGGGACCGGAAAGGAACTGGTGGCCCGCGCGCTGCACGACAACAGCCGGCGCAGCCAGGGTCCATATGTCGCACTGAACTGTGCCGCAATGCCGGAGACCCTCATCGAAAGCGAACTGTTCGGACACGAAAAGGGCTCTTTCACCGGTGCGTTCGAACGGCGTATCGGAGCGCTCGAATCAGCCGCCGGAGGTACGTTGTTTCTGGATGAAATCGGGGAGATGCCCCTGGCGATGCAGGCGAAGCTGCTGCGCGTGCTGGAGGACTTCCGCTTCCGCCGCCTCGGTTCCAGGATCGAATTGACAGCCGATGTGCGCATCATCGCGGCCACCAATCGCGATCCCATGAAGGCCATTCAGGAAGGCAAGTTCCGCGAAGACCTCTACTACCGGCTCAATGTGTTTCATATCGAGATTCCTCCGTTGCGCGACCGGAAAGACGACATCCCTCTCATTGTGGAGGCTATGATTCACAGCCTGAATCGCAAACACGACACCAGAGTTACCGATGCCAGTGCGGAGTTTCTTGCCGCCCTGCAGGAGCAGAACTGGGAGGGGAACGTTCGGGAATTGCGGAATATTGTCGAGCGTGCCGTGATTCTTGCCGGGGCGGGCACGATACGGCGGTCGCACGTTCCTTTTGGTATACGGCAGCCGTTGGCGGCTGAGCCGGTGGTCGAACCCGTGGTTCCCGCACCTCCTGACCCGGGAACGATCCACCTTCGGCTTGGCACGACGATTGACGAGGCCGAGCGTGTTCTCATCGAAGCGACTCTAGCCCACGCCGGCATGAACAAGACGCGTGCGGCTTCGATCCTGGGAATTACGGCTAAGACTCTGCACACCAAATTGCGCCAGTACCAACTGGTCGGCGGCGAGATTGCCGGCGAAGAGGATACGGCGATCCAGACCGCGAGATCCGCCTGACTTAGAATTTCGGGGCCATGCGAGAAAGCAAACTCGAGGACACCCGTCTGGTGTTCACGTTCGCGCACGACGTTCGGACCTACCTGCGGACCGTTCTGACCCGCATCCAACTGGTGCAGAATTCCGAAACCGCGGTGTTGCCCCGGGAAGATCAGTTGATGCTCCAGGAGGCCGTCTCCGCCGCTCGCAGCATCGATGGCCTGTTGACTGCGATGGTCGCGTACTGTGAAGGAACCACGGACGAAGGCACCGAAAACCTGCGGCTCCTGTTGCGTGGCGTGTTCATCGAGTGCAAGGCAGCGCTGGCAGAGGTAGGCGCGGAAGTCCAGTTGCCGGACCCGGCTTCGAATTATCCGGACTTGCCCGTACCAGTGGAGTTGAAGACCGTGCTGAAGGAACTCCTCACCAATGCCTGCCGGTTTCGTTCGGCCGGCCGGCGGCCGCGCATTCTGGTGGCAAGCCGGATGGTGCCGGCCGGCGTCGAAATCTCCGTGAGCGACAACGGAATGGGCGTTGACCGGGCATACCTCGAGAAGATCTTCGCTCCCTTCTACCGCCTTCATTCGCGTGACGAGTTTCCGGGCTATGGTCTCGGGCTCGCGATTTGCCGGCGGATTGTGGAACGTTGGGGCGGCACGATCGCAGCCGAAACGGGGCAGGAGAACGGTCTAACGGTCCGGATTACAGTGCCGGTCCGCTAACTGTAGTCGTTTGAAGTGCATGAGGAAAAATCTCTCAACGTCTTGAAAATACCGGTACTTTTGTAACGGCGCACGGATCTCGAATTCCGCCTCCGCCTGCGATTTGTTGGACTTCGCTGCTGGCCCTCGACTTGCCTTTGTTCCAGGGAAGTGGTAATCGGGAGAGTGCAAAATGCCAAAGAATACAGCTGTTTTCGGGATCTATCCGACGCGCGAAGAAGTTTCTCACGCAGTCGACGCATTGCTGGCCGCGGGGTTTCGGAGCACCGACATCTCGGCTTTGTTTCCAGAGAATACCGGTACCAAGGACTTCGCCCTGGAGAAGAATACAAAAGCGCCCGAAGGAGCGACTACGGGTGTAGCGTCCGGAGCCGTCCTGGGCGGTGCGCTCGGATGGTTAGCGGGGATTGGAGTTCTGGCCATCCCTGGCATTGGTCCATTCATCGCGGCCGGTCCGATCGTCGCAGCCCTGGCCGGTGTTGGAACCGGAGCGGTAGCGGGCGGCATCGTGGGCGCCCTCGTGGGCTTGGGCATGCCGGAGTATGAGGCCAAGCGCTATGAGGGCCGTCTGAAGCGTGGTGGCATACTGCTGTCGGTTCATTGCGACGATGCAGCCTGGATCAAATCGGCCCGGCGCATTCTGGAGTCCACCGGCGCTGAGGACGTCGCCGCTTCGCATGAGGCGGCCGCCGACTTCGCGGTCAGCGACAAGCCTCAGCCGCGGTATACCAGTACGGAGTCACAAGGCGTGTAATCAGCAGCGCCTGACGCGGAGCGGTACCAACGTGATATGACCCCGACCCCACACAAGTTAAGAATCTTTCTGGCTGAGGACAATCCCGGCGATGTGTTTTTGGTGAGGCGGGCGCTGGACTTTCATCGGATCGACTATGAACTGAGTCTGGCGAAAGACGGAGAAGAAGCCCTCGCGGTGGTACGACGGGCAGAAGATGGCGACGTCGTAGTCGACTTGCTTCTGGTGGATCTCAATCTGCCTCGTTATGACGGGGGCCAGGTCGTGGCGGCCGCCCGCTCCAGCAGGATGCTGGGAAAGACTCCAATTATTCTTCTTACCTCGTCCGATTCACCTCGCGACCGCTGCCGTCTGCTGGAGTTGGGGGCCAATCTCTATTTCCGCAAACCGACTGACCTGCGATCGTTTATGGAAGTCGGCCAACTGGTGAAAGATGTGATGCGCCTGGTGACCTCACCTGCATAGCTTCCACACGGAACTTGCTGACGCGCGCGGGCTCAGCAACAACTTCCGAGCTACGACCGTTAGGGAGTGGCTACGCGAGTACTAGGCACTGACCGTGGCTTGGGTAGTATGGGCTGAGGGGAGCAGGAGTTGCGGCCTGGCTATCCGGACCACGACTTCGTGCACCTTTCCATCGTCCACCAGGCGAATGACATTTCCCGGGACAAGCTTGTCGTCGACCTGCACGACGGTCGAGTCGAACGATACCTCGCGCTGAACCTTGATTTCATAGGTCGACGAGCGATATCGGTAGCGAACCTCGAAACCAGGCCATTCCGTGGGAATAACCGGCTCCAGGGTGAGGGTATCCGCGCGCAGCCGGAATCCCAGCACTTCCTCCAGCCAGATCCGATACATCCAGGACGCGGAACCGGTATACCAAGTCCAGCCACACCGTCCCACACGGCCGGGAGTGGTCGACACATCGGCCGCAACCGCGTAGGGCTCGCCGCAATAACGGACCTCGTCTGCCGAAGTGCGCCCGCGCTCCACGGGGCTCATCATGGTGAGCAGTCCGGCCGCGCAATCCCCGTGACCGAGACGGGCCCATGCCAGCGCCATCCACAATGCGCCATGCGTGTACTGGCCGCCATTTTCGCGCAGCCCCGGAGGATACCCCATGATGTAGCCGGGATGAGGTTTCGAATGATCGAAGGGAGGGGTGAACAGGCGTACCAGCGAGTTGCGCTTGTCCACCAGAAACTCCTGGGCGCTCTCCATCGCACGCTTCGCGCGGGCCGGTTCTCCCAGAGCCGAGATCACCGCCCAGGATTGTGGCAGAGAATCGATACGGGCCTCCTCGTTGGCGTGTGACCCTAATGGCGATCCGTCGTCGAAGAAGGCCCGGAGATACCAGTCGCCGTCCCAACAGGATCTCTCCGTGGCGACGGCAAGTTGCACGGCGCTTTCCCGCCAGATGCCCGAAACGTGTGCGGTTACTTCACTGCGCTCCACGTATGTCTCAGTGATGCGGGCGAATGCGTTGAGCACCGTCGCCAGGAACCACGCCAGCCACACGCTTTCGCCGCGGCCTTCCGCCCCCACGTGATTCATCCCGTCGTTCCAATCGCCCGTCCCCATCAGCGGCAGTTCGTGAATCCCCAGTTGCGACGCCCGATCGAGTGCCCGCCGGCAATGCTCCCAGACATTGGCGGACTCGCGCGAGATGGAAGGCACGGACATCCGCTCGCTTTCGCCAGACGCGAGCACGGGTGCTTCGAGGAACGGGACGATTTCCCGCAGGATCGATCCATCGCCCGTGACTTCGACGTAATGCGCCACAACGAAGGGCAGCCACAGCATGTCGTCCGAGCAGCGCGTGCGGACGCCCATGCCGGTCTCCGCGTGCCACCAGTGCTGCACGTCGCCTTCGATAAACTGTCTCGCGGCGGTGACCAGGATATGCGCGCGTGTCAAGTGCGGCGCGGCATAGACAACGGCCAGTGAGTCCTGCAATTGATCCCGGAATCCAATTGCGCCTCCTGATTGATAGAACGCCGAGCGCGCCCAGAACCGGCAACTCAACGTCTGGTAGAGCAGCCAGCGGTTCAACAACAGATCCACGGACAGGAGAGGTGTCTGCACCTCGATGGTGCCGAGAACCGAATCCCAAAAATCCCGGGTTGCACTCAACGCGTTCTCGATCTGCTGTGGGGTCTGATATCGGCTGAGCAGCGCTCGGCACTCCTCGATGTTCTCGGTCTGGCCGAGCAGAAACACGACTTCGGCCTGACCTCCTTTCTCAAGGGTGACCTCGACCTGGAGGGCCACGCCGGGATCCATGGCAACGCCGGTCCGATTGTCGAGATGCGCCCGCTCCAGTGCGGCCGGCCTCGACACACCCCGATTGCGTCCCAGGATCTGGCTGCGATCACCCGAATAGGAGACCGGCGCGGGCCAGGCGACGGCGAACGCGACGTGTCCGGCATAGGCGCCATTCCAGTACTGCCGGGCGAGAATTGCTCCGCTCTGCGCGTCGCGAGAAGTTTGAATGTGCAACTGGCTGCTCTCCCGCACGCCCCCGAGAACCCAATCGGCGAAATACAGAACGGTCAGTTTGCGCGCCCGCGAAGAGTCATTTCGCAGACGCAAGCGATATACCTTTAGCGGATCACCCGTGCCGTCTTCCCGTAAAGGGACGAACACCGTCAACTCCTGTCCGATGGCATGGCTGTTGTGTTCGAAGGTGGTATAGCCTTGACCGTGCCGCGCGCGATACGCGTCGTTTTCGCGGATCGGCTGAGGTGTCGGCGACCAGGACGCACCGCCTTCTTCATCCCTCAGATAGATGACTTCCGATGGTTCGTCGCTGACCGGGTCGTTGTTCCACGGTGTCAAACGATTCATCTGGCTGTTGCCGCGCCAGGTGAAGCCCAAACCGCTTTCGCTCACCATGGTGCCGAATCCCGCATGCGCCATGACGTTGACCCAGGGGGCGGGAGTGTTGTCGCCGGGCTTCAAATAGATCGCATATTCCCGGCCGTCCTTGGTGAAGCCGCCCCGGCCGTTGAAGTACGGAAGCTCCAGGAAGGGTAAAGACCGGGACGGCTCCTCGACGTGGACATCGCCGGGGAATCGAATGGTGGCTGTGGAAGGTTCCGCAATCCCCGAAAGCTGCTGCTGCAAGGATTCCCGGCTCGCGCTGAGCATCACGCTGGCAGAGGCCAGAATCAAGTTACGGACATCCTCCGGCATCGGATGCCAGTCTCGCAGAAAGACTCCGCCGGGTTTGTCTATGCCGGTTTCGATCGAGTGGGCATCGGTGAGTCTCTGCAACTGGTGGCGCAGCGGAGAGTCATAACTCGGGCTTTCCTGGTTCAGGACGATGAAGTCCGCGCGGAACCCGCGCATGCGCCAATATTGATGGGCTTGCAGGAGTTCGCGAACCACGTTAAGGCCGCGATCGTCGGCGACCGTCACCACCATGATCGGCAGATCGCCGGACACTCCGAGAGCCCACAGGCCGGACTGGCCCAGGCGGTTTCGCGCGATGCGATCCGGCGAGCGCAGCCGGATGTTCGGATAGATAAGATAACTTGCGAGCTCCTGGAAGCGATGCGCTCGCGCGGGCCCGATACCCAGATAGCGGAACTCGAGCTGGGAGCGGGTCCACATCATCTCGAACGCCTGCGCGACCGCTCCGGCCCGCCGGTATTTGGTCACCAGTGTCAGTAGGTCTTCGCGCGAGTGGGCGGCAAGCGTGATGAAGGAAAACTCCATCCGGTCGCGCGGCGCGAGAACCACGCGGCAGCGAAGGCTGAAAATGGGATCGACGACGGTTCCCACCGAGCTGTTCAGCTCCCGTCGCAGGGCTTGCGCCGTCGCAGGCGTATTGCCGCGTCCCAGAAAGGTCTCGCGATCGGTTTCGAATTGAATACCCCCGGGCGCTCCCACCAGCAGGTGCGCGGCCCAGACGGAAGGGTTTTCCGGGGACTGGAGACGCCGGTGCGCAATCAGCAATCCATCGTCGACATGCTCCGTCTCGATAAACATTTTGGCAAACGCGGGATGCGCCATATCGGCGCCATGTGGCGCGAGGGCCAGTTCCATGTAGCTGGTGAAGTCCAGCTCACGCGTTCGCGCCGACCAGTTGGTAACGGTCAAACGCCGCAACTCGGCGTCGTCCTCGGCGGAAACGGTAACGGTCTGGAGCGTTTCGATATCCTGGACCCGCCGGTGAAACTCGGTGTGATCCGCCAGGAATCGCACAGCGCTCGATCCCAGGCTTCCACCCAGGGGCTGCCAGGCGGCTGACCAGAGTGTGTTCGCGCGGACGTCGCGGATGTAGATAAAGGTGCCCCAGCAGTCCCGAGTGGTGTCGGAGCGCCAGCGCGCTACGTCGAACTCGCCCCAACGGCTGTAACTTCCGCCGGCGTTGCTCACCATCAATGCATAGCGTCCATTGCCGTAAAGATGAACGCGGGGAACAGCGGTATTCTCCCTCCAGACGCGCTCGGGTGGATCGTCCGCCGCGGTGGGCAAGGGGGCACTCGAACCTGCGCGCACGTCCTCCGCCGGCAGCGGCGTGTTGGGTACTCGCTCAAACAGCAGCGACTCGATCGCACGGATGCGCCGGTCGCCGTGGAAACGCCGCTGCATGACATCGCGATGGAGGACATTATTCAGAGCCAGCAGGGACATGCCTTGGTGGTGCGACATGTAAGTGTAAATCACCACACCGCGTTTTCCGCGGCTGCTTTGACGAGTGAAATCGATCGCCTCGTACAAGCCCATCGGGCCGTCCAGACCCAGTTCCTGCAGCCGGGTGAGATTCGCAATCGAAGCGCGCAGGTCCACCTGCAGGCTGAGCATCGTGGCGTAAGGCGCGATCACGTCACCTTCATCGAGGCCGGCGTTCAGCGCCAAAGCCGGAACACCGAAGGCGTGGTATTGATAGATTTGATTGGCATCGAGCGCGCTGTAGGCGCACTCCGAAACGCCCCACGGAAGCTTCTTCTCACGAGCCCAACTTACCTGCTGTACGACCGCGTCACGGCAGGCTTCATCGAGCAGCGAATTGGGGAAGGTGCGGGTAAACAGCAGCGGCATCAGGTACTCGAACATGGTTCCGCTCCACGAGAGGAGCGTCTGGCCTTCCGGCGTCGTCATCCTCGGGCGCCCCAGGGCAAACCAATGCTCCAGGGGCACGTCGCCTTTGGCGATCGCGACCAGGCTGGCGACGCGGCATTCACTAGCCAGCAGATCGTAGTGGCTCGAGAATTCCACCGGACCACCCACCAGGTACCCGATCCCGAAGAGCTTGCGTTTTGGGTCGTAGAGGAACCGCATGTTAATGCCGTTCGCAAACGCGAGCGCCCGTCCGCCCAGCGTCTGCCAGTTCTTAGCAGCGAGAGACGCATTGCTTTGCGCCTGCCGATGTTCGTTGTCCAGATCCTCCAGCCACTTTGCCAGTCGCGAATCGAGCCCCGGCGTGTTGCGCCGCGACAGAATCTGTTGCAGCACCGCGGGTCCGCCGGATGCCAGGGTCTGCAGCGACCACGCGGCATGCAAGGTCCTGCGGCGCATCCGTACGATGTCCGTGCCCAGGGCATGCAGCAAAGAATCCGGTAACCGGGTGAGAGTCTCGACCCACTTCAGATAGACATCCACCATCCGGTTCCACGCGGCGATCTCGGCCGCGAGACGCGTCGACCAATAACAAGTCTCGTCGCTCTCCGATAGCCGGCAGGCCGAGAGCAGTTGATCGGCGGGGAGGGTAGCCATGCGAAGCCTGCCGATGAGCTGGTGCGTGTCGCCTCGGCCTCGCAGGAGCTTGCGCAAGGTCTGCAGGGGTACGGCTAAGGAAGGGTCGCGCCGGCCTAGGCGTTCGATCTGGGCGAGAGTGTCGGAGAGCCCTCTCATGCACCCATTGCTCAGAACAGGACTGCGCACGATATCGTCGCACCCCCGGGCAAATAGCCACAGGCTGGCCAGCAGGTTGCCGCTGTCCACGGTCGACACATACCGGGGAAAAAGCGGCTCTGCGCTGTCTATGTTGTACCAGTTCAGAAGATGACCTTCGTAGCGCTGCAGACGCTCCAGGGTGTCCATCGTCCCGGAGCACCGGGCGAATGCGTCATCAGCCGACAGATAGCCGAAATCCCGCGCCGCCAGAGCGGAACACAGCCACAGACCGATGTTCGTCGGTGAAGTACGATTGGCAACTTCGAGGTGCAACGCCAGTTGGGTATTGTCGGGCGGCAGCCAATTGGTTTCAGGACCAACCAGGTCGTCGAAGAAGCGCCAGGTCTGGCGGGCGTAACCGCGAAGCAGATGATGATGTTCCTGCAGCAAGCGCTCGACACCGGCGTTGGCCGTCGCACGTGAAAGCCAGTAAAGCAGCCCCGGAGACCCGATCCACAAGGCTACAAATATCGAAACGGGCGCAAAAGCGTGTTGCGAAATCAGCACCAGAGTCAACATCAAAGAGCATGCGCTGATCCCGATCATCTGCCGCATAGTCGCGGACAGATGAACACGGGAATCCGCTGCGGCGTGCTCGGCGGTCTGCCATTCGAGCAGATGGCGGCGGCTTACCAGCCGCCGGTACAAGACTCTTGCGATTGCATCCGCGGAAAGCAACGCCTGGTGCGGAAGGAAGGAGATCATCACGAGGGCGCGCAGGAGTTCCTCGTGCGCACCTTGCCAGCCGATCACTGTCCCCTGGATGCGGCGCGCGAGTCTGTCCAGCCACGGTGCGACTGCGGGAATCGCCAGCGCCAGTCCGACAATCAGGCTCCACGCTGCCGGCGCCGACGAAATCACCCAGCCCAAGAGCAGGAGAAGCATCGACGCTATCGGAACCAGGCTCCGGCGGAGGTTGTCCAGAATGCGCCAACGGCTGATGATGCTGAGCGAATTACGCACGCTGCGTCCGTGTGATGATGGCACGCGCCCTAGAACCCACGCGGCAATCTGCCAGTCGCCCCGGATCCAGCGATGCTGGCGTCTGCAGAAACCCGCGTAATCGAGCGGCATGTTTTCAAACAGCTCGATGTCCGTCGCCAGACCCACGCCCACGTGCGAACCTTCGATCAGGTCGTGGCTCAACAGTGTTTCGATCGGAAACCGCCCCCCCAGGCTTTCGTCGAATGCCGCAACATCGTATATGGCTTTGCCGTGGAAGATGGCTTCGCCGAATAACTCCTGCTGCGCGTCGGAGACCGATTGGGTGTAGGGATCGGTCCCTGTGGTATCCGCAAAAATGCGCGTAAACCGGCTCGCCGTGGCTCCTGGAAGGCCGATGCTTACCCGTGGCTGGATGATCGTGTAGCCGCGCCGTCGGACTTTTGTCACCGGATCGAGGACCGGCAGATTCAAAGGATGAGCGATGGTCGCCACCATCTTCCGAGCCGTGCCCGGTGGCAGTTCCGTGTCTGAATCGAGCGTAATGACGTATCGAATACCCACGGGGAGATCCCCCGCAAGCTTGATATCGGCCGCACCCTTGCCTCGCAAGAACAGGTTCAGCTCTTCGATTTTTCCGCGCTTGCGCTCCCGCCCGATCCAGCGCTGCTGGGTCTCGGACCAGATCCTGCGGCGATGAAAGAGCAGAAACCGATTGCCGGGATAGCGGCTGTTCAGGCTATCGATGCCGTCGTGAATGGCTTTGAGCAATTCCGCATCGCCGGGGACGGTGGCATCCGCCGCATCGATGAAATCGGAGAACAGGCTGTAGTAGAGATTGGCATCCTGGTTCGCTAAATATCGAACCTCGAGCTTCTCCAGTTCGTGACGTACCACCTCGAGACTCGTCAGCATCATGGGCACGACCACAAGCGTCGCGTCCGACGCTGGAATGCCGTTGTCAAAATCCATTTTTGCCAGCGGTTCCGGGTGGAAAGTGGAGATGGCCAGCGCATTGACGATCTGTATTGCCAGTTCACTCAAGGGGAACAGGGCCAGCGCTCCGAGACCCAATAGAATCGACGGCGCCCGTACGCCCATATCCCATGCCACGCTCAGCGCCACCGCGAGGAAGCAGAAGGTAATGGCGCCCACGCCGCCGAGGTACAGAAACGTCGCGCGCTTCCGGATCCCACGCTTCAACCAGGTTCGAAACGGGAGGTGCGCACCGAGGCTCTTTTCGAGCTGTTCGCAGCCCGGCGCCAGCAGATACCACGAAACCTGTTTTTGCTCCGGCTCGTGGGCAGCAGCGGCGAGGTCAATGGCCATACGGGCCACGTCCAGTTCAGCGTGGCCGCTATGCCGTGCGATCTCCTCCACCACGCGGCGGCAGCGGTCCCGGGTCCGAAAATCACTGCGCGGATAAACCCCTGCCGGATCGCGCCGCAACTCGATCTCGACTACGTTTAAGGATTCGAAGAATTCCGCGAAGTCGATTCGTGAGAGTGTGCGCAGACTGTTAAACGCATTGGCGATCGACAACGACTCGGCCGCCTCCCGCTGATGCTCGGGCCGCACCAGGTCAGCGAGAGACACTCCGCGACGCGACTCGATCCATTGCCGCACCGGTATCAGAGCGGTCTCTTCGTCCTGAAGTTGCTCGGCGAGACACGTAGCAAAATATGACTCCTGCGCGAAAGGGTCCGTTTCAAGGAGTGACAGCATCCTCGAAAGACTCTCGTCGTCCCGTCGAGCGCTGGCAGCCAGACGATTCGCCCACAGATACCCCGACTCGCGAATCTGCTGCTGCCGGTTGACGCGCGCCGCCAGCGAGGCCAGCGCCTCCACCACTGCAAACCGCAGCATAACCGGAAACACCCATAGTTCCGCAATGGAAAGAGGAGCCTTCTGCTGATGCTCTTCTACCGCGACAACCAGCGTTTGCTCGTCGATTGCATGGTCCGTAGACGCGACCACCTGACGGGCGAGTTCGCGCACGTTGAGCACGCCTTCCGGGGTAGTGAAGCGCGAAAGCCGCCTCCGAAATCCCCTGGGCAGCGCGCGCCGAATCTCCGAAATGCTGGTCCGCAGCAGATGCGTGTTGTCCAGCAGCCATTTGGCTGATTCCGTGACCGTATGATCGAGACGAGTGGCCTCCAGCAGGTCGCCGCGCGCTTCCCTGGTCGTGGCCTCGTATTCCGCGAGACGGTCCAGAATCGTACGCCAGCTTTGAACGTCCGGCTCGCTCTGTCGATGGTGGGCGTCGCTTCGGACTGGTTGATCCGGCCGCAGCACGAACAGGGCGGGCTCACCAGAGGTGCTGATAGTGTTGAGTAAAGATGGGACCTTGTCGCGATCTACTTCGGCGACAATCAGGTCCTCGTCAGGAAGCCGCAAGGCGGCGTATCTGGAACTGAATGGCTCGGGGGGAGCGGATTCGCCCTGAGAACGAAAATATTGCGCTTTCGCGTGTGCCGAACGAATAGCGCTCCAGGCCCGTTGCGCATATTCATCTTCACCCGCATAAAAACCAAGTACGACTCTTTTCGCTGCGGCCACCGCGGCTTACGCCCGGCCCCGCAGCAATAGCGTGACCGCCGAAACAACCAGCAGGAATCCAAAGACCAGACTTGCTGCCATGCCGGGCACAGTCGCGACGGCGGCAATCGCTCCGCAGAACAGCATCAGGGCAAAAATCAACATCCATCCCAACATTAAATGTGAATCTCCTTGTGTAAATCCGATGTGTCGTGCTGGTCAAACTCGAAGCACGTCGATGGCCATCCTCAGCAATCGTGAATAGAGCGGTTTACGGGTTGTCGGACAAGTACGAATTGAAGCGTGACGTGTCGGGACAGTAGGAACTACACGGTCGGGAGAAACACAACGTGTAACTCGCGCGGGCGAGTCAGTCTGATGAGGTATCGAATGTGACGAATTCATCGTAACACGACGGGCATCTGCGAGAATATGCCGTGATGTGCGATTGAGAACATTCACAATTGCAGATCTGAAAAACCTAAAAACGATTGCGACACGGGAGTTGACCAATACGGGAGGTGATATAAGTGGCTGCAGATAAGCCACATGCATCGAACCACATATTTGTTTTTTGCGGTTGTAGCGATTGCGGCGCATGCCGAGCGCATTTCAATCGTAGTGCTGAACCGGGCTGTCGTGGAACGTACGGCTGCCGACGAACTCGCGGGGCACCTCGCGGCCACGTATCCGGCAGATCAGTTTGTCGTCGTTGCGGAAGAGGTCCGCCGGTGATCGGGAAGAATGCAGTCGTCGATGTCACCGATGGTGTGGTTGAGGTCACCATACGGCCGGCTGAGGGTGCGGTGGTCGCCTGCGGCTTCATGCTGGAACCGCAGTGAGGCTCAGACGGCTCCCAGGCCGGGCCCATTTAATTCCGAAGTATCCATCGAACCATCCTTCACCTTGAAGATACCGGGGAATTTATTCTCCCAATCTTTGTTCGCGGCCGGGAAGTACTGGCGGGAGTTCGCTTCGATGGCGGCGACGGGCGGGACGTGAGCCGCCAGGCTGGCGGATTGGATCAGTGAAGCGCCGGGACACGTCAGGTCCTGCACACAGAGAAACATCTTGTGCTTCTGGCCGACCGCGGCCATCAACATCACCTGACTTTGCTGTTTGCATGCTTTCAGCGCCGCTCCGGTATAGCCCATCTCACGCGACAGCATCAAAGCTTCGATATCGGTAAGGCTCTCGTCGATCACGACGGGTTTAATCGCCGCGGCTTTGTGCATGTCCTGGTCGCGATGGGCTTTCAAGTCGCGCGCGGTGGGCTGTTCGACGTATTGAATGCGATCGAAGCCGCCCGGAGATTTTTCCTTGACCTTGCGGAGGAATTCGATGAGGTAGTCCACGTTCGGACATTTCTCATTGAAATCCAGCGAGTAGACCCAGTGCTTCATGCCAAGCTTCGCTTGCGTTTCTGTGACCACTCTATCGACCAAGAACACCCGGCTGATATCCCAATCGACCTGGTCGCCGTTCAATTTGATTTTGAAGTTAGTCAGGCCGTTGTAGCGAATCCACTCGGGCAGGGTTTCCGGCAGACCGTCGTTGACGCGCTTCTTGATCTCGGACTCGGTGACAGGATCGACCGCGCCCACCAGGTGGTACATCGGCATACGCGCTTTGGGCTTTTGGCTGACGTACTGGCTCAGATGCTCGCCCTTGTAGTCACCGCCGAGATAATGGCCCAGGTCGTAGGCCATGAAGTCAGGCCCATAGGTGGAATAGCAATTGAGGTTGTAGAGTTTGCCGAACGCATCGTGGACCGCGGCGTCGAAGGGGCTGGCCGTTACCAGGGTGCAGAGTTTGGGAATGGGCTGATCGAGTTTCAGTTGCAGCGACACCTCCGCTGCAGCCTTCACGTACTCGGGCTCCAGAGTGCAATTGAGGTCGATAGGATGGCCGTAGTCTTTGCAATTGTTGGTCAGCTGCGAAATACGCGTGGCCAGCGCCTTCATGGCGGCCAGAGTCTGATCGTAGCCCATGGTTTTCGACGGGAAGGACCAGACATTGCCCATAGGCATCGAGCCAAAGCCTTTTGAGACCTTGCCGTCGCGCGTCCGGATCGTGCAGTCGACATTGAGCAGGGTCGCGCGATCCACCTCGTGGCCGCCGAACTTGATGGGCGTACGGTACAGATAATCCTGGTAGGAAAAGGAGATGTAGTCGATCTGGATGTCGGTCGGTTTGGCGGCGCGCAGGATATTGAAGAGCGTAGGCGACGCCGCGCCGGCACACAGGGCCGAGCGCAGGAAATTACGGCGAGTCGAGGACATGTATACAAGTCTAATCGACTACTGGTAATGAGGGTTATCGCGCCCTTCTCTATTGTTGTACGGTGATCAACGTGCCTGACTGCGTGGGTACTCCGCCGTAGGTCGCGGGGATGGGTTGTTCTCCATCGGTGAATGACGCCGGAAACACCACGTTGACCTGAAACTCCCCGGCCGCGCCGATGGTATCGACGAAAGTGACGATCAGCTCGCCGTTGTTCTCAAATGCGACAGGGACGTCGTCGCGCAATACGTGGGCCTTGGTCGCCGTCCGGCTGGCGGTAGGTTGGCAGGTCGGCGTCGTGTTGTTGATCGTGGCGTCCCACGCGGCCCAGTCGCAATCGCCGTTCACCTGATAGAGCTTTGACGGAGGAATTCGGGATATACGTGTGCGAATATCGCAGGCGCCCCGGCCAGCACGATTAGCGCGGTAATGAGGCAGCCGAGGAAAATAAGGGCCTCGACTCTCATTCGTTCAGTTTAGCCGGAGCCGTCCCCATATCGATTCAATTTCCGCGCGCCAGGGCGACTGCCGCGGCGCCGAGCACGCCGGCATGGTAGCCGAGTTCGGACGCCATCACCCGGAGCTGTCGCTGGTTCCACACCGTCACCAGTTCCGATAGCTTCTCCTGCAAGCGCGCTACCAGCATTGGGTTGTTCTGGACCAGCCCTCCGGCGACGATCAGCGCTTGCGGATCGAGCAGGTGGATCAGAATCGAGCAGCCGGTGGACAGATGATCTGCCAGCTCGCGCACAGCCGTAAGCGCGTCGGCTTCGTGCCCGTTGGCAGCAGCGATCAGCTCGTCCGCGGTAGGATAGCGGTTTCTCCCGTATCTGAGAAGTGCCGCTGTATTGGCATAGGTTTCGAGGCAACCGTGCTGTCCGCAGTTACACAGCCGGCCGTGCGGCTCGATCGTGATGTGACCGAGGGCATTGGCGAAGTAGTGGCTGCCGCGATTCAAACGGCCGCCGACATAACACCCTCCCCCGACGCCCGTGCCAAGTGTGATGCAGACAAAATCCGTCAGACCGCGTCCGGCCCCAAATTCCGCTTCCCCCGCGGCCAGTGCGTTGGCGTCGTTCTCAACATAGACCGTCAGACCGGTGGCAGCGCCGATGACACGGGCAATTTCGGCGCCTGTCCATCCCGGCAGAGTCTCCGTGGCGTACACGACCTGCCCGGTGTGGGGATTCACCCAACCGGCCGTCGCGAGACCGATGGCAGCGGGTTCCTGAACGGACTCACGCGCTCGCATCAGTCCCGTTTGCGCAACTTGGGAGAGGTGATCGAGAAGACCCGCACGGCCTGTCATAGCCGGAGTCGGAGCGGTTTCTTCCCACAACAGTTTGCCGTCACTTCGCACCAGGCCGAATTTGGTGTTGGTGCCACCCATGTCGATGCCGAGAATGACGACCTGGCCGCTCACTTTGGCAAATTCCTCCTCTACACCTTGCGCAAAAGCTTGAGTGACGAGGTGCGGGCGCGTGATCGCTGATCCAACCACCACGGCGAATGCGCCCGCGCGGATGGCCTGGCGGGCGAGTTCTGGAGAATCGATGCGTCCTTCGGCGATGACCGGCACGTGAATGGCGCCGGCGAGTTGCCCGATGAATTGCGGGTCGAAGGTTTCCACTTGCGCGGTGTCGTCGGTGTAGCCACGCATTGTGGAGAGCACGAAATCAGCGCCGGCCTCCGCGGCTTCCTGTGCCTCGCTCACAGTGGCAATGTCGGCCAACACAGGAACACCCAGTTCGGATTTGATACGGCGCACGCGATCGAGAGCTCCGGAAGCCTGCCCCCGGCGCGTGCAGTCGAGCGCAATTGCGGCGGCGCCGGCGTGGACGAGCGATTGCGCGTCTTCGAATGATGGCGTGATCAGGACCTTGCCGTCGGGCTGAAGACGCTTCTGTATGCCGATGATGGGAACGGAGACTGCCTGGTGAATGGCGCGAATATCGCCGGGACCGTTGGCCCGAATTCCCGCCGCGCCACCTCTCACGGCAGCTTGAGCGTAGAGTTCCATGTGACCGAAAAATGCATCGCCCGGATCGGCCTGGCAAGAAACGATGAGCTTGCCTCGAAGCCCTTGAAGAGAGTTGTGAGCGCTCATGCCGGCATCCCCGCGGAGAGAGAGCAAAGCACAATGGCGACGAGTAGCGTGGCTAGGCCCCAGCGCATCCGGTTCACCGCATCGCGTCCGGCATTCCGCCATTCGCCGAGCAGCAGGCCCATTCCGTTGGCCACTACGAGTCCGGCCGCGAGACTCAGCGGCCATCCGATGGACGGTCCGATATCGCCCAGCCTCGGCACGGCAGCTCCATATAAGAAAATGCTGCCTCCCCAAAGCAAGCCCATGATCAAGCCTGAGATCCAGCCGCGCGGCCCGCCAGCCTCTACCAGGAGGCTGGAGGTCCGGTTGCGCTTCATGAGATAGACGCAATAGACGATGTTGGGAATTGAGCCGGCGCCGAGCATCAGCAACCATATGCAGTTGGTCGCGCCAAAATCGGAAATGCCCAGGGAGACTCCCGTGGCCGCTATGGGAAGGGCGAGAGTAAATCCAATGTTGAAGATCGCGGACATGATGCCTGCTGCAATCGCGAAAAGATACCCGCGGATGGCCGGCTTCTGGTTCTGCGCGCCCGCAGCTTTGCGGTCGCGACGGATTCCCGCCTGGCCGCACAATGCAACGCCGGCGAGAAACGCGGCGATGCCCGCAAACAGCGCCAACAGCTTCGGCCCGGCATTCACCTTACCGCCAAGGATTAGGGGCACGAGCGATCCCAGCGCGGAACTCAGGCCGATCACCAGACTGTTGGCAACGGACACTCCCAGCGACTCGACGCTCTGACCGAATGAGATGGCGCCAAATCCCCACGCGAATCCGAAGGAGAGCGCCGCGGCCAAGGCGCCGGATGGCGAGCGGCCCAGCAGTTCCGTCCACCCCGGAACGCTCGTGGTCACAATGATGACTGGCATCGCGAGGCAAGCGACGACGATGAATACCAGCCACAGGTTCTCCCATTTCCAGCGGGGCTGCATTTTCATGGGTGTGGTGAAGAGCCCGTTGCAAACGCCGGAGATGATTGCGAGCACTATGCCGGCTTCGAAGCCTGGGATGTTCATCGGGAAAGCTAATTATATGGCAGCGGACGCCCAGCCTGAGATAAACTTACTTTCGTGGCTCACCTCAGCCGCCGTTTGTTTCTATCCCTGCCTTCTCTTTCGCTACTGGCCGCACCTGCGAAGCCACGAGTAGCCGTAGTGATGAACGTCTACACGCCGGACTCGCATGCGGACGTGTTCGTCAGCCGGCTGCTCGATGGCTACCGCCTCAATCACGAATGGCACCCGCCTCGGTTGGAGACAGTCGCGTTCTATGTGGATCAGTTTCCTTCGAACGACATGACTCGCGAACAGGCCGAAGAGCACGGCATCCGGATTTGTTCGACGGTCACAGAAGCCGTGCAAGGGGTGGACGCGATTGCCGTAATCGGAGAGCATGGCGATTATCCCCGGACCCCGCGTGGAAATTTCATGTATCCTCGCTGGCGCTACTTCGACGAGATCACGCGCGCGATGAAAGCCGGGGGACGGGTGGTACCGATGTACCAGGACAAGTACTTCGCCTATGACTGGAACGATGCGCGCCGTATGTACGACCGCGTGCGTGAGATGCGAATCCCATTTATGTGCGGGTCCACGGTGCCGCTCAGCTGGCAGCGGCCGCCGCTCGACGCGCCTCGCGGCACGCCGTTTACGGAGATTCTCGCGACCAGCTACAGCGATCTGGAAGAGCACGGGTATCACGGGATCGAGATGCTGCAGTCGATGGCGGAACGCCGCGGCAAAGAGACCGGTGTGGAGCGTGTGCGATGGCTGAGCAGCGATGACCTTTGGCAAGCCGCGAAAGAAGGCGAGTGGTCCCGTGCGTTGCTCGACGCGGCACTCTCGAGGCGCATTAACCGGCCACCCGCGAACGGCAGCAAACAGCCCCCGCAGGCGTTCCTGATTCGCTATCGCGAGGGCTTGCGCGGTGCGCTATTGCATCTCGATGGCGAGACTCGCGACTTTTGTTTCGCCGGATCGATCAAGGGCCGTACCGAGCCGGTCTCCACCTGCTTTTACATTGAGTTGTACCTGCACAACCATTGGAGTTTCATGGTGAGGAATTTCGAAGATCTGGTGCTGACCGGCCGCGAGCCGAATCCGATCGAGCGAACTCTCCTCACCAATGGCATTCTGCTGGCAGGATTGGAATCGCGGCGGCTGGGAGGGAAATGGGTCGACACTCCGGAACTCGCAATCTCGTACTCCTGATTCTGCTGCCTGCAGCCCTGGGTGCGGCTGAATACAGCGTACTCGATGTCCAGAACGTTCCGCTCGAGGGCGATCCCGTTCGCGCGGTCGTTCGCGTCACGGTGCCGGATCAAGTGCCCGAAATCCGCTGCGACGTCTTGATTGCGGGAGCGGGCATGGGCGGGATCGGAGCCGCACTGGCCGTGTCCGGTCGGGGCCACTCGGTGTGCCTCACGGAAGAGACCAACTGGGTGGGCGGACAGGCGACCGCAGGTGGCGTACCTGCGCTCGACGAGAATCGTTTCATCGAATTCGCTGGCGGAACGCTCAGCTACATGCAGTTTCGCCAGGGCATTCGCGATTGGTATCGCCGCCATCGCGCAGTCACGGCGCAAGCCGCTCATATATTAAACTTCAATCCCGGTTCCTGTTATGTTTCTCCGCTTTGTTTTGAGGCAGGGGTAGGCGTCGATGTTCTGAAACCCATGCTGGTCAAGCCGGGACTCCGGCTGTTTCTGCGGACTGTAATCTTTGCTATCGACCGCCATGGCGATCGCATCGAATCGGCCCTGGCATATCGCTTCGACGACCACACCGTTATTCGTTTCCGCCCGTCCTTTGTTCTCGACGCCACGGAAATGGGCGATCTGCTGCCTCTGGCTCACATTCCCTATGTGGTGGGCGCGGAGTCGAAGAACGATACCGGCGAACCGGACGCGGCGGAGCAGCCTAACGGCGCCTGCGTCCAGAGCTTCACCTATCCCTTCGTCGTAGAGCATGCGGCAGCGGCCGGCAAGACGATCGCGAAGCCGCCCGATTACGATCGCATCGTCAACCGGCAGGGCTTCACGATGCGTGTCAATTATCCGGTTGAGTTCGGATGGCGCGGCGAGTTCACCTACCATATGTTCGGCGACGACCCTCCGATCCCGAATAACATGTCGCCCGGCCCGTTCTTTTCCTGGCGGCGTTTGATCGATCACCGCAATTTCTCGGACGTCACAAACGATGTCGCGCTGATCAATTGGCCGCGCCAGGACTACGCCGCGGAATCCCCTCTGGACCGCACTCCGGCCGACCTCGCCGCCATTTTGCAGCGCGCCAAGCAGACCTCCCAAGCCTTCCTGTATTGGCTCCAGCACGATGTGCCGCGGGATGGCGGAGGTCGCGGCTATCCTGAACTGACGCTGCGTCCGGACGAAATGGGAACCGCCGACGGGATGTCCAAATATCCTTATATCCGCGAATCTCGCCGCATGGTGGCTCGGGGTCGCGTCCTGGAACAGGATATCGTCGACGAGTATCAATCCGGGCCGCGCGCCAAGTGGTTCCCCGACTCGGTAGGCATCGGCTTCTACATGGTCGACATTCATCCTTGTGGGGCCAACGAGCATGGGCGTATGCGGATGCCGAAGCCGTTTCAGATTCCGATGGCCGCGCTGCTCAGCCGCGAGCCGGTCAACTTTCTGCCGGCCGGCAAAAGTCTCGGCGTAACGCATTTGACGAACGGTGCGTTCCGGCTGCATCCCGTGGAGTGGAACATAGGCGAGGCGGCCGGCACGATCGCGAGTCTTTGGCTGGAAGGCGGCGCCGAGCCGAATCCCGCGGCCGTGCAGCGGGAACTGGCACGCAGTGGCGTCCCAATGGTCTGGTTCGACGATCTCTTATGCAGTCGTCCAGGGTTCGCCCCAATCCAATTGGCTGCGCTGCGCGGCATATATCCACTGGATGCGGGCGGTCTGCACGCTTCTCCGGATGCGCCCGTGACTCGCGCCGAAGCGGCCGTTGCCCTGGCGGCGTTTTTCGGAAAAACGCTGCCCCCAAAAGAGGCCATAACCTATGTGCTGGAACAAGGCTGGATGGCCGCGGACCATCGCAATTGGTTTCATCCCGACCTGCCGTTTTACTGGACGGACTGGCGCGAAGCGAAATTGCCGGGCCCGATACCGGCGTTGAAGTTCAACACAACCGGTCCCGTGCGACGCCAGGACCTGGTCGGGCGGCTTCTGCCTGACGTGGTCAGACGACCGATATAATCATGGTCGGGATATGAGCCAGAGAACCGATCGACGCGGCTTCCTCCAGCGTGCCGGAGGGCTGCTCGTGGCCTCGCGGATGCTCGCGGCCGGCCAGGAACTCGATTGCGATGTCGCGGTAATCGGCGGTGGCGTAGGCGGCTTTGCGGCCGCTCTCGCAGCCTTGCGTAACGGCATGCGCGTGGTGCTTACCGAAGAGACGGATTGGATCGGTGGGCAACTTACATCCCAGGCAGTTCCGCCGGACGAGCATCCCTGGATCGAGGAGTTCGGTTGCACGGCCAGTTATCGCGCCTGGCGCAACGCCGTCCGCGCCTATTATCGTGAGCATTATCCGTTGACCGATGCGGCGCGTCAACGGGCGGACCTCAATCCGGGCAATGGTTCGGTATCGCGGCTGACGCACGAATTCAAAGTTTCAGTCGCGGTGCTCGAAGCCATGCTGGCTCCCTACGCGGGCAGCGGACAACTGATTCTGCTGCGCGAACATGTCCCGGTGTCGGCCACCACAACGGGCGACCGCGTCACCAGCGTCTCACTTCGCGACCTCAGGGGCGCAGTGGAACGCGTGGTCACGGCACGTTATTTCCTGGATGCGACGGAACTGGGAGACCTGCTGCCCATGGCCAAAGTGGAGCATGTCACTGGCGCTGAATCGCAAAAACAAACCGGTGAGATGCACGCAGCCGCGGAGGCGCAGCCCGCCAACAGCCAGTCGTTCACATTTTGTTTTGCCATGGATTACCTCCCCGGCGAGGACCATACCATTGAACGCCCCGAGAAATATTCTGAGTGGCGTGATTATGTTCCCCGACTGGCGCCTCCGTGGACTGGCCGTCTTTTCAGTTGGACCATGTGCGATCCGAAAACGCTGGCGGCCCGGGAGGCCTATTTCGATCCCGAGCCGAAGGAAGCCGCGGGTTCAGGACTCAACCTCTGGATCTATCGACGCATTGCCGATCGCGCCAATTTTTCGCCGGGACGGTACATGAGCAGCATCACCCTGGTCAATTGGCCGCAGAACGATTTCTGGCTCGGCGACCTGGTTACCGCCGCAGCCGCGGAAAGAATCAGGCTTCTCGACCGTGCGAAACAACTGAGTCTTTCGTTTCTGTACTGGATGCAAACCGACGCGCCGCACCCCAATGGCAGCGCTGGATGGAAGGGCCTGCGCTTGCGCAAGGACATCGTGGACACGGAGGACGGGATGGCCAAGACTGCCTACATTCGCGAGTCGCGGCGAGTGTTGGCGGATTTCACGATTCTCGAACGGCACGTCGGCGTGGACATGCGCATGAAGGTGACTGGCAAGTCGAGCAGCGAGGTAGCGGCCGAAATGTTTCCCGACTCCGTGGGCGTGGGCTGCTATCGCATCGATCTTCATCCATCCGCGGGTGGAACGAATTATATTGATGTAGGTTCGCTGCCGTTCCAGATTCCTCTCGGCGCCTTGCTTCCGAAGCGAATCGAGAATCTGCTTCCGGCATGCAAGAATATCGGGACCACGCATATTACGAATGGCTGCTACCGTCTGCATCCGGTGGAGTGGAATATAGGAGAGGCGGCCGGATCACTGGCTGCGCATGCGGTCACTACGAAGCAGTCGCCGAGAGCGATCCGGAACAATCCGAAGTTGCTGGCCGATTTTCAAAGCACACTGCGGCGCCAGGGTGTGCAATTGGAATGGCCGCGCATTCATCCGGTCTAGCCCCCGGGGTCTAATCCCTTCTCGCTTATCATCGTGGCGCAGCCTCTCAGGCTGCCGTCTCGGCACTCATGCCGAGACTTTTTCGCCGCCCACGCCGAGCGTTCCGAGGAGTCGGGACGCGGCACGCTGAGAGCGTGCGCCACAGTCGCAACCCCAACCCACTGGCTTTCTGGCCGCTGGTCTTTAGCCCGAGCCTCGGTCAACTCGGCCGCAAGGCATGATAGACGGTAGTAGCGAATTGCGTGAGATCGAGTGCGGATGCGCCCGTCGATGCAGTGCTATGGCCTGCCTGTTTCAGCCACTCCCGGAGATCGGATTCGAGCAGCGGTGCGTCCGGATTGTCGCGCGGGCCGGTCCAGTTCTGGCCGCTCAATTTCAGGATCCGGGCGAGCCGCTGGGCGGCGCCGGAGCGAGTGAGCTTCGCGTCTTTAGTAGCACTATAACCGCCGTTGAGACCGCGGGCCCCGAGCAATTGGAATGCGGCGAAGGCGGGATCGGTAAACGGCAGATCTTCGTAGAAGGTGATCACGCCGCGCCGCTCGACCAGTAGAGCCTGCAACTCGGGAACGGGCACGCGCCGGACTTCCACGCTGCGCCGCACGGCGAGGTGGGCCGCAATTCCACAGACTTCACCAAGAGCCATAAACACCGGCTCCATGCGGAGAGCGTTGTAGGCGACGTGGCTGCACGAGCACGCGACCGGGACCAGCAGTCCCTCGATGCGCCGCGGCACCAACACTCCGTAGGGCACCTGGAAAGGCGCGTGATCGACAAAGATGTAGCCCTCCCTGGCGTCCGGATGGGCGGGATCGTAGCGGTGATGGCCATGCGGGTCGAAGGCCCATTCGATGACGGCGATACTGGAGGGTTGGACGCGGGTGCGCTTCAGTTCGGTGTCGAGATCCGCGTCGTGCTCGGTCAGGACGTAGTCGCCGAGGATGCGCCGGCCCTGGCGTACGTATACCTGGCGCGGTATGTGGCCGTTGGTGGGCCATTCATCGCGGTGCCAGCCGTATTGCGAGGCGTCCTTGCGCAGCGACTCAGGGATTTCGGGATCGTTCTGCAGCAGCCAGATCATCCCCACGTTGTGGGTCAGGTAGCGCAAATAAATCGCGTGGCGGCGGGCCGGCGTCGCAGTGGGCCAGGGCCAGCACTCTTCGGCGAGATCCAGCGACTCCTTGGGGATACCCGTGTCGGGATGGATGTTGTCACTGTTCAACTCAAAACGGCCATTCGGCATGGGATAGACCTGGATGGCTTGCCTGAACGTGGTGAGGCGCCCCGAGCGAACATCTTCCAGGAGGACGTGGTAGTCATCGCGGTTGTAGCCGGCCGGCTTTTCGATGCGGATGCGCTTGGCCGGGTCATTGGTAACGTGAAAGCGGAAGCAGTATGCCTGGGTGGCGTCGTCGGCTTCGCCAGTGGATCCGGCAAGGAGTTCGGTGGCGCGGAACTTCATGTAAATGACACCGGCATGGGGCTCGCCATATTCTGTCCGGCCCTCGCGGCCGGTGCGGAACGGCACGCCGGACATGGCAGCGAGGTCGCCTTCATAGGTCGCGTCGATGAACACGCTGGCCTCGATTTCGACGCTGCTTCCGGGGCGGGTGCGGTCCTCGAGTGCGATCGCTGTGAGCCGGTTGTTCGTGACCATCGCGCGCTTGAGTTCATGGTTTAGAAGCAGGCGGATCCGTCCCTGTTCGGCGTCGATCATCTCATGGAAAATGCGCTCGGCAGCGTTGGCTTCATACCAGTAGCCATCGTGGCAGAGTTTGACATTGGGGCGGCCAGGGTTGTCACGGTCCATCTGTTCGTAATAGCGGACGACGCGGCGCGTGAACTCGTAGAAGAATCCTCCCACGGCTTGCCGCTTGCCGATGTCGGCGTTGGTGAGGCCGTTGGAAACGATGCCTCCGATGTGGTCTTCGTATTCGCAAAGAATGACGGACTGGCCGAGGCGCGCCGCGGCAACGGCAGCGGCGATTCCACCGGGAGTCGCGCCATAGATGACGACAGCGGCCTTTTCACGGGCTTGGGCTGAACGGAACGTAAGGCTGGTTCCGGCGACCTGCAGGAGGGTGCGTCGAGTGAGGGTCATAAGTCAAAAGATAAGAAGCCGCGTATTCAAGGGTATATCATCACTATGATTGATCGCGCACTGCCTGATCCGCCAGGTACGTTTTCGAGGCAGACCGTCTATCAACCAGCCGGTAAGATTTAGTAGAAAATCGATGCAGCACCCAGAGACCGTCTCACCGAGACAAATCCTGAAAGCAACACCGTTGTTCGCGGCCCTGGACGACGCGGAGGTGAATTCGCTGGCGTCCCGTTGCGCTATACGACCTTATTCACAAGGTGAAACCCTGTTTTCAGAGGGAGAGCCTTGTAAGGGCTTGTACATCGTGGTTTCCGGACGCGTGCGAGTCTTCAAGACTTCGATCAACGGCCGGGAGCAGGTGTTGACCGTAGAAGGGCCTGGCGCATCAGTTGCCGAATTACCCGTGTTCGACGGCGGCAACTACCCGGCATCCGGCTCGGCAATCGAAATGACCGAGGTGCTCTTCATATCGCGCGCCGATCTACGAGCGATTTGCCTGGAGAAGCCCGAGGTGTCGCTCAAAATGCTACAAGTCGTCGGGAAGCGGCTGCGCCGGCTGGTGGGGATTATTGAGGAACTCTCGTTCACGACGGTGCGGCACCGGCTCATCTCGTGGCTCTTGCGCCAGGCCAGCGCGGAAGGCCGTCCCGGCGATCGAGGCACGGTGTTTTCATTGAATGCGAGTCATCAGGAGCTCGCGTCCCAGATCGGTACGGTCCGGGAACTCGTCTCACGCAACTTGGCCCGCCTTCAGGCGCAGAGTTTCATCGAGATGAACGGCCGGCAAATCACGATCCTTGATCGGGAGGGGCTCGAAGCCGATCTGGCGTCCGTTATTTAAAAGTGCTTTATCCGCGGCGCGGTGACTTTAGTCACTGCCTCGAATCGTGGCGCGACTTACCCTCAGATCAGAGAAGAGCAAAATGCAAACTACACTCGAAAAGACCGTTCGTGAAATCGCGCTTGAGAACCCAGCCAGCATCCGGGTCTTCGAATCGCTCGGCATTGACTACTGCTGCGGCGGTAAGAGACCGTTGAGCGATGCCTGCTCCCATGCCAATGTGGACTTCAGTCGGGTACAGCAGCTTTTGGAGCAAGCCAACCAGGAGTCCCTTGCTCCCGGCGGGTCGCAGAAAGACGCGCAAGAGTGGAAAGAGAAGCCGCTCTGTGATCTCACCGCTCACATTGTCCGGAAACATCACGGCTACGTGCGCCAGGAGACTCCAAGGATCGAGACGCTGCTCGCGAAAGTAGTTGCGAAGCACGGGCCAACCCACCCTGAAATCGCTCAGATTGACCAACTCTTTTCAGCCATCGCACAGGAACTGTCGACCCACATGCTCAAGGAGGAGCAGGTCCTGTTCCCTTATGTTGAGCGGATGGAACAGGCAGTACAGGCCGGCGCCCCGGTACCCGCCGCTTTCTTCGGAACCGTGAAGCGCCCCATCGCCAGCATGGTTGCGGAACATGACGATGCTGGCGCGATTCTCTCGCAGATTCGCGAACTCTCCGGTGGGTACACCGCTCCGGGCGGAGCTTGTCCCACGTTTGTCGCGCTATATCGCGGTCTCGAAGAATTCGAGCGCGACCTTCATCTTCACGTCCACCTGGAAAACAACATTCTCTTTCCGCGCGCGGTTGAAATGGAACAGGTGAACTAAGAGGGAAGCCCGTGAGGACACAGTCAGTCGTACCAGCCTCGCCACGCAAGAAACTGGGGAAGCGTGCGCTACGGGAGCACTCCCAGGTCCTGCGACGCACGTTTCAATTTGCGTTTCTGCTGCTGAATCTGTGGATCGGAATGCAGTTCTTTCTTTTCGTCCGATATTACGAGAGCGGCGGGCGATGGCTCCGTGTCGCCAGGCCGGCGGGGGTGGAGGGCTGGTTGCCAATCGCCTCGCTGATGAACCTGAAGGCGCTGCTCCTGACCGGACGCCTGCCCGGGATTCATCCGGCCGGGACGCTGCTTCTGATCGCGTTCTTGGCGGCATCGTGGGTATTTCGGAAAAGCTTTTGCGGCTGGCTCTGTCCGGTAGGAACCGTCTCCGAATACCTGTGGCGATTCGGGCGCAAACTCTTCAGGCGTAATTTCCGCCTCCCTCGCGTCGTGGACATCCCCTTGCGAGGAATCAAGTATGTCCTGATGGGCCTGTTCGTCTACGTGGTCGCAACCATGTCGGTCACGGCGATCCGGGAGTTCCTTGAAAGCCCCTACGGTATGGTGGACGACGTGAAGATGCTCAATTTGTTCCGCAATCTCACGGTCGTCGGCGGAGGGATCCTGGCAGTTCTCGTGCTGGGCTCCATCGTCGTACAGAACTTCTGGTGCCGCTATTTTTGTCCCTACGGGGCGCTTATGGGGATGGCGTCGCTCGTTAGCCCGCTCCGGGTTCGCCGGAACGCGGAGCTGTGTATCGATTGCGCAAAATGCGCGAAGGCTTGTCCATCGGTCCTGCCGGTGGATCAACTGGTCACGATCCGATCGGCCGAGTGCATCGGTTGCATGCAGTGCATCGCAGCGTGTCCGGCGGAGGGTGCCTTGTATCTTTCCCGGCCCTCTTCAAAGACAGGCCATAAGCGGGTACCTGCGTGGGTGATTGCAGCCGGCATCGCCGCGCTGTTCCTGGGCACCTACGCTTACGGCCGCTGGAGTGGTCACTGGGATACCGATATGAACGATGCCGTCTACTTCCGGCTTGTCCCCCACGCTAACGAATTCGTACACCCGTGAACCAGACCGACGCTGCTCCACCGCGCGAGAGCAAGTGAAACACACCAGTTGCTTACGCGTGGCTCAGCAATGACTTCCGAGCCGCGACCGTTCCAAGGTGAGAAAAAATCAAAGGCCGCGGGCGAAAGCACCTGCGCCACCACTGCAAGTCGCGTCTTGCCAACGGTGGGGCAGGCGGTTTCGCCTGCCTCGGCCGCTTGCGGTCGATTTTTTTCTCAGCTTCTCAGGGAGTGGTTACGCGAACCTTCGCAACTTAGTACTAGCCGGAGTTAACGCGTAACTGCAGTCGGACCGGTGTCAAGTCGGAGGGTGACGAAAAGTCAACCATTCGACACGCCATCCTGGAGTGCTGCTGCCGCTTTCGTCCAGCTAAGTCCTTCTGTAAGAACCGTCGGCCCGGAATTTGGGTAGGTGGCATCACGATTGCCCGGGTCATGCCCGTGACCAATCCGCTTATCGTGTCAGTCCTCTTGATCACCGGTGCGGTTGTCGCGACTACGGGGTGCTCCAGCCAGACCAGCGGAGCAATGGTTGTCACACCGCCGGAGGTTGAAATATCGGATGTCCAACAAAAGGACGTCCCGATTTATAACGAATGGATCGGCACTCTGGACGGATTCGTCAATGCCGACATTAAAGCGCAGGTGTCAGGGTATCTTCTTGACCAGGCATACAAAGAGGGGACTTTTGTCACCCGCGGCCAGTTGCTCTTTCAGATCGATCCGCGCCCGTTTCAGGCGGTGCTCGACCAGGCCAACGCTCAACTCGCGCAGGCACAGGGACAGTTGGAGCAGGCGCACGCTCAGTTGACGCAAGCCGAAGCTCAGGTTGCCGTGGCGGAAGCTAATCAGCGCAGGACACAACTCGACGTGGATCGCTATACTCCGCTCGCGCAGCAACAGGCGATCACTACGCAGGACCTGGACAACGCCACGCAGAACAACCTCGCGGCCAAAGCGCAGGTGCAGTCTGCCCAGGCCCAGGTCGCAACCGCTAAGGCGCAGATCAGCGCGGCCAACGCCGCAGTTCAGGCGGCGAAGGCCGCCCAAGAAACGGCGCAGATCAACCTGGGATTTACCCGGCTCACCTCGCCCATCGACGGCATTCCGGGGATCGCTCAGCAACAAGTAGGAGCGCTGGTGAGTCCATCGAGCCCGGTCATCACCACCGTGTCGACGCTGGATCCGATCAAGGTATATTTCACGGTCAGCGAGCAGGAATATCTCGAGTTTCACCGGCGCTACTCCACCCCGGCAACCCTGGACGCAGCGAGGAAGGGATTGGTGCTGGAGCTCATTTTAGCGGATGCGACGGTCTACCCGCGAAAGGGGGCCTACTATTTTGCAGATCGCGAGGTCGACGTCAAGACCGGCGCCATCCGCATTGCGGGGTTGTTTCCAAATCCGGGGAACACCCTGCGACCCGGCCAGTATGCCTTGATCCGCACGTCGACCAGATTCCTTCCCGGGGCGCTGTTAGTGCCGCAGCGCGCCGTCATCGAACTGCAGGGCAGCTATCAGATCGCGGTGGTGGATAGCGGCAACCGGGTCAGCATTCGCCCTGTGAAAGTCGGCGAGAAAGTCGGCAATCAATGGATTATCAGTGACGGCGTCAGGCTGGGCGAACACGTGGTTACAGAGGGTGTACAGAAAGTTCGTCAAGGGCTCCAGGTCAATCCGAAGCCGGCCGTAAATCAAGCACCGGCATCCAGTAACGGCATCTAGTAGCGACACCGGGTAAACAAATGTCCAAATTCTTCATCAACCGTCCCATCGTGGCGATGGTGATCGCCATCCTGACGGTGATCGTGGGCGCCGTGGTCATCGCCACTCTACCGGTAGCGCAATTTCCTGCGATTGCGCCGCCGGAAGTGCAGGTTACCGCTGTTTATGTGGGAGCGGACGCCCAGACCATCGAGCAGTCAGTGGCCACTCCCATTGAACAACAGATGAGCGGCGTCGACAACATGAACTACATGTACTCGTTGAACGCCACCGCCAACGGTCAGATGAGAATGATCGTCGACTTCGACGTTGCCACCGACCCCAACACCGATCTCATTCTGGCCCAAAGCCGCGAGACCCAGGCCGCATCGCAGCTCCCCACGGATGTGACTAACTATGGTGTGACAGTCCAGAAATCGGTTCTCGCGCCGCTCATGCTGGTCGCGCTGTACTCGCCGCAGGGCACCTATGATGCGAAGTTTCTGGCCAACTACGCATATATCAACCTGGTCGACCAGCTCACTCGCGTGAAGGGCATCGGGACCGTGCAGGTTTTCGGCGCGGGCCAATACGCCATGCGTTTATGGGTCAAGCCCGACCAGTTGGCGAAATTGCAGATCACCGTCCCGGAGATCGTCTCGGCAATCCAGACGCAAAACACCGTGAATCCGGCCGGGCAGGTGGGCAGCGAGCCCGTTCCCAAAGGCCAGGAATTCACTTACGCCGTGCGTGCTCAAGGCCGCCTCGTCTCCCCGGAAGAGTTCGAGCAGATCGTGGTTCGCGAAACGCCGGACAGCGGAATCGTGCGCGTCAAAGACGTCGCCAGAGTCGAACTGGGCGCGCAGGACTATAGCTGGAGCGGACGCCTGAATGGCAAGCCGAGCGCAGTGATTGCTCTCTACCAATTGCCCGGGTCCAATGCCGTTGAGGCTGCCGCCGGCGCGAAGAAGCTGATGGCGGAAGCGAAGACCCGTTTTCCCGACGACATCGATTTCGTGGTCCCGATCGACACGACGAAAGCCGTGAGCGAGGGCATGAAGGAAATTGTCGAAACCCTTCTGATCGCGATTGGACTGGTGATCATGGTGGTGTTCCTATTCCTGCAAGGCTGGCGCTCGACGCTGATCCCGCTGCTGGCGGTTCCGGTATCGCTGGTCGGGACCTTCCTGTTCTTTCCGTTATTCGGCTTCACCATTAACACACTCTCTCTTTTCGGACTGGTGCTGGCCATCGGACTGGTGGTCGACGACGCGATCGTGGTAGTGGAAGGGGTCGAGCGTCACATCGAAGAAGGTCTGCCGCCCAAGCAAGCGGCGCTCAAGGCCATGGAGGAGCTTTCCGGTCCGGTCATAGGCATCGCGCTAGTCCTGTCCGCCGTATTTGTACCGACGGCGTTTATCCCGGGCATCACCGGCAGGTTGTACCAGCAATTTGCGGTCACCATCGCTATTTCGGTGGTTCTGTCGGCGTTTAACGCGCTGACGCTCAGCCCGGCGCTCTCGGCACTGCTGCTCAAACCGAAAACCGAAAGCCGTGGCCTGCTGAGAAGGTTTTTCTTTTGGTTTAACCGTGTCTTCGGGAAGGCGACAGACAGCTATGTGAAAGTGTCCGGAGTACTGGTTCGAAAGAGCGCGTTCGTGCTGGTTCTCCTGGTATGCTTCGGCGCGGCGGGCTTCTTTCTCGGAGGTAAATTGCCCACCAGTTTCGTCCCGGATGAAGACCAGGGATATCTGTACCTGAACCTGCAGCTACCCAATGCCGCCTCTCTCCAACGGACCGAGGAAGTGACGAAGAAGGTCGAGGGTATTCTGGCAAAAGCGCCCGGAGTCGAGTCCACCACTACGGTTCTCGGCTTCAGCCTTCTCAGCCTGGTACGCGCCAGTTATACCGGGTTTGCCTTCATCAGCCTGAAGCCGTGGGACGACCGGAAGAAACAGGCGGAACAGATGCAGGCCATAAAAGCCTATATAAACCGTGAACTGAGCAAACTTCCGGAAGGCGTGGCTTTCAGTTTCTCGCCGCCGGCGATTCCGGGAGTCGGCACATCCGGCGGGTTTACTTTTATACTGGAGGACCGCTCCGGCAAGGATATCCAGTTCCTTGCGGACAACACCAACAAGTTCATGGCCGCGGCCCGCAAGCGACCGGAGATCGCAGGTCTGTCCACGACCTTTCTGCCCAGCGTTCCGCAGCAATTCGTGATCGTCGATCGCGACAAAGTAATCAAGCAGCAAGTACCGATCAACGATGTTTATAGGACTATCCAGGCGTTCATGGGTGGTTTATTCGTCAACTACTTCAACCGCTTTGGACGGCAGTGGCAGGTCTACGTGGAGGCGGAGGGCGACTATCGCACCAGGTCAGAGAACGTGGGTCAGTTCTATGTGCGGAATTCGAGTGGCGAAATGGTGCCCCTGTCGGCGCTGACGCGATTCAAGTCCGGGACCGGCCCGGAGTTCACCATGCGGTTTAACGAGTATCGATCGGCCCAATTGAACGGCGGAGCCTCGCCGGGCTACAGCTCCACCCAGGCGATGAAGGCGCTCGAAGAAGTCTTCGCGCAAACCATGCCGCGGGAAATGGGCTTCGATTACTCCGGCATGTCATTCCAGGAGAAAAAGGCTGAGCAGGGTGTCTCGCCATCTGTGATCTTCAGCTTTTCGCTGCTCTTTGTGTTCCTGATTCTCGCGGCACTGTACGAGAGCTGGACTTTGCCGTTTAGTGTCCTGCTCAGTACGCCTGTGGCGATCTTCGGCGCTTTCGGCGTGCTGTGGCTGCGCCGGACACTGCTGTTACATTTCGAGCCGGCATATATGGTCCAGATCGAGAACGACGTCTACTCGCAGATCGGCCTGGTGATGCTCATCGGTCTCGCGGCGAAGAACGCCATCCTGATTGTGGAGTTCGCCAAGGACGGGGTTGACAAAGGCGTACCGCTCGCGGAAGCTGCGCTCGAAGGGGCACGGCTGCGCCTGCGGCCGATTCTCATGACGTCGTTCGCGTTCATCCTCGGCTGTGTTCCTCTGTGGATCGCTAGCGGAGCGGGTTCGGTCGCCCGCCGGATCATGGGAACCACAGTGATCGGCGGCATGGTGGCTGCAAGCGTCATCGGCATCTTCCTGGTCCCCGCTATTTTCTATCTGGTCGAAAAGGTTTCGGGCGCGGCTGTGCGCCAGGGCTCTCAAATCCTTCCGCCCGAGCCCTCGCCGGCGCAAGGGGACTGAACCATGCAGCACCGAATCAATTTCCTCCTGATCGCGATGGGTCTAACCGGCTGCATGGTCGGCCCCAATTACCAGCGGCCCTCCGTGGCGACGCCGGCAGCCTTTCGCGCGCCCGATCCGCTACCTGCCGCTCAAGCCGCTTCGTTTGCCGATCTCAAATGGTTTGAGATCTTCAAGGATGTCCAGCTGCAGAATTTGATTCGCACGGCATTGCAGCAGAACTACGATCTTCGCGACGCGGTAGCCCGGGTGGAAGCCGCCCGCGCCAGTCTCGGTATTACACGGTCCGACCAGTACCCGAATTTCGGCGCGGCCGGAAGCGTTGAAATCAACCGGCTATCCCGCGACGGCGAAACGCCGCTGCCGCCAGTGTTTCTGCCCAACCAGAATCGCAACTTCGGAACGGCCACGCTGAACCTGCTGTCGTTTGAAGTCGACCTCTGGGGCAGGCTGCGGCGTGCTACCGAAGCCGCCCGCGCTAATCTGCTTAGCGCGGAGGAGAACCGGAAGGCCGTGGTTACGACTCTGGTGAGCGACCTCGCGACCGCTTACCTCTCGCTGCGCGAGCTCGATTACGAATTGGAGATTTCCCAGCGCACCCTGCAAACGCGCGAGGCATTGCTGGAACTGACCCGATCCCGGCAGCGGGGTGGGGTTTCGACTCTGCTCGATCTGCGTCAGTCCGAACAGTTGGTGTATACCGCGGCGCAAACCATCCCCGTCATATTGCAGCAGATCGAGCAGACGGAGAATCTGATCAGGCTTTTACTCGGAGAGAACCCTGGCGACGTGACGCGCGGACGCAGCTTCACGTCTCAAGACCTGCCTCCTGAAGTGCCTGCGGGTTTGCCGTCGGCGTTGCTCGAACGGCGTCCTGATATCCGCGCGGCAGAGCAGGATCTGATCGCCGCTAATGCGCAGATCGGCGTGGCAAGGGCCGCTTATTTCCCCCAGTTAAGCTTGAGCGGAGTTCTCGGAGGCGAGAGCACCCAACTGTCGAGTCTGTTCAGCGGACCGAATAGCGCCTGGAGCCTTGTGCCGCAGGTTACGCAGCCGATCTTCACGGCGGGGAGGCTGAAGTCGGGTGTCAAGCTGGCAGAGGCCCAGCGGGAGCACGCGTTGATCCAATACCAGAAGTCCATTCAAACCGCATTTGCCGAGGTCTCGAATAGCTTGATCGCACACCAGCGGGTACGGGAAAGCCGCGAAAAGCAGGAGGCGCTGGTCTTCGCGTTGCGGGATCGGCTGCGCCTTGCATACCTCCGGTATCACGGTGGAGTCGATACACAACTCGACGCTCTCGACGCCGATACCGATCTGTTTCAGGCGGAACTGGCTTTGTCCAAAATCCGGCTCGATGAGCTGTTGACAGTTGTTCAACTGTACAAGACGCTTGGAGGAGGATGGCAATAAGGATGGTTGGGGAGTAGGCCCCTGGTCTTCCGTAGGGTAGACCATCGTGCTTTGTGGTCTGCCCGGCTGCGGAGCAGCCGTTTTTGCGGTTTGCCGCTATACGGAGTTGACCTTTGGCCTAAAAGGGCTTTTGGCCTGCGTCGACTTCTACTCCATCGATCCATCTCGCTGTTGATCCGCCAACTCCCCAATCTCCGCGCAACCGCCTGCTCGGCTACACTGGGACCAAAGGGCACGATTTCTGCATCCAATCGTTGGGAGCCTACGCGCCGCTGATGCAACTGAAGAATCCCGGCCTCACCGCAGCAACTGCTGCGAGGAGCGAGACGGAAACGCACCCGGAGCGGAAGGAGAGCACAATATGAAAGTTGGATTAGGCGCGGATCACGGTGGCTTCGAAATGAAAGAGAAACTCGCCAGGCTGCTGGCGAAGGAGGGTCACGAAGTCGTCGATTTTGGCAACAGGGTGTATGACACCGGTGATGACTATCCGGATTTTGCGATCCCCGTCGCTCGCGCTGTCGCGAGTGGGAACGTCGAGCGTGGCGTTCTGATTTGCGGCAGCGGCGTGGGCGCCTCCGTGGCTGCCAATAAGGTGCCGGGGGTGCGCGCGGCGCTTTGTCACGATGAATATTCGGCCCGCCAGGGAGTGGAGGATGCCGACATGAATCTAATCTGCTTTGGAGGCCGGACCACGGGTATCGAAGTTGCCTGGGACTGCACCAAAAAGTTCCTCCGCGCCAGGTTCAGCGGTGCAGAGCGGCACCGCCGCCGTCTGGCCAAGGTCGCGGAACTCGAACACAAACAGTTTGCAGCTTGAATTATAGGAGACAACCATGACACTGCTTGAATCTTTGAAGAAATATACGACGGTAGTAGCGGACACGGGCGATATCGATGCGATTGCCCGGCATCGCCCGCAGGACGCCACGACCAATCCTTCCCTTCTTTTTAACGCGGCCAAGATGCCGGCCTACCGGCGTCTGGTAGAAGATGCTGCCGAACTTGCGTCGGAGCGAGGAGGTGGTCGCGAACAGATGGCGGGAGAATTTATCGATCAACTCTTCGTCTCGTTCGGATGCGAGATTCTCAAGGTGGTTCCCGGCCGGGTGTCTACTGAGGTCGCAGCCAGGTTGAGTTTCGACACCGAGGGAACCATCGCCAAAGCCCGCAAGCTCATCTCGTTGTATGACAAGAAAGGCGTGTCGCGCGAACGCATCCTCATCAAGGTCGCCAGCACCTGGGAAGGCATTCGGGCAGCCGAGCTTCTCGAGAAGGAAGGCATCCACTGCAATCTGACACTGCTCTTCAGCTTTGCGCAGGCGGTCGCGTGCGCCGAAGCTGGAGTGACCCTGATTTCGCCTTTCGTCGGCCGCATTTACGATTGGTATAAGAAGGAGGGCGGCGGCAAGGAGATTGCGCCGGACCAGGATCCTGGCGTTGCATCCGTCACCCGCATTTATAACTATTTCAAGAAGTACGGCTACAAGACCCAGGTTATGGGAGCCAGCTTTCGCAACGTGAATCAGATCGTCCGCCTGGCCGGATCGGATTTGCTTACCATCAGTCCGGAGCTTCTCGAGAAGCTGGATCAGACCGAGGGCACCATGGAGCGCAAGCTCGATCCGGCGACAGCGCTGGCGAGCAAGGAAGAGCGTCTGCACCTGGATGAGAAGACCTTCCGCTGGATGCACAACGAAGATGCCATGGCGACGGATAAACTGGCCGAAGGCATTCGCAAATTCAACAGCGACGCACTCAAGCTGGAAGAGTATGCGGTGTCCCAGGTTGCCGAGAAGGTTGGCTGAGCGTCCAGTCCCTTGACCTGCCAGGCGGCTGCTGCGCAGCCACCACGAAAAGCGAGGCTCTGTCGTACGGCGGAAATGGCCAAAACTGCAGACCAGGCCATTGACCTGCCGTAGGGCAGACCATCGTTTTTTGTGGTCTGCCCGGCTGCGGAGCAGCCGTTTTTGCGGCTTGCCGCTACAAGATCCTATTCGGTCAGCGCAAAATCGCTCAACCAGTGCTAAATTGGGGTGCGATGGCTGAAACTTCTGGTCCTGTGCTTCCTCGTAAGAACCTTCGCGATCTCCTCCCGGCCTTCGCTCTGATCAGACCGTTCTCGCTCCTTGCCGTGGTTGGCGCTGGTGCCCTACTCGCGTATACACCTGCGCAGTCGGGCACGGGGCGGCTCATTTACTCGAGTAACTGCGGGAGTTGTCACCTGCGGGACCTGGCCGGGCGCAACGAAGCGCCGCCACTGGCCGGGTCTAACTTCATCCGGACGTGGGGCGCCCGATCCACCACCAACCTGATGGAATACATCCGGACTTCGATGCCGCCCGGCAACGCTGGGAGCTTGCCGCCGGAGGCGTGCGCCAGCCTCGTAGCGTTCATCCTCGAGGCGAACGGAGCGGCTCCGGGCGCGGAGCCGCTGACCGCCGCTTCAAACCTCCGTATTGGGTCTTTAGCCACTGGCAAAATGCCCGCGGCGCTTCTCGAGTCGCTCAACCGGACCACGACCGATCAAGCCGGCCTGACTCAGACACTCGCCCGGCCGAAGGGCCTGTCGGTAAGAGGCGAAGTGAAAAATTTTGTGCCGGTCACCGATGAGATGCTGCTGCACCCCGATCCGGGCGACTGGCTCATGATCCGTCGCAATTACCAGGCGTGGAGCTATAGCCCGCTCGACCGGATCACCGCGGCCAACGTCAGGCATCTGCGCCTCGAATGGGTCTGGGCGATGAACGACGGCGGCGCCAACGAGCCAACGCCCATCGTGCACAACGGAATCATTTATCTCTCGAATACCAGCAACACCGTGCAGGCTCTCGATGGCCGGACCGGCGAACTGATCTGGGAAAACCGGATCGGACCGGACTCGACGCGGGCCTATGGAGCTACGCGCGGCATTGCGATATACAACGATAAAGTTTTCGTTTCCACCACCGATGCGCGACTCTATGCACTCAACGCGCGTACCGGCGAAATTGTCTGGCAGGCTGCATTGGCGGATGGGAAGAACGGCTATAGCACGACCTCCGGTACCATCGTGATTCACGGAAAGGTGCTGAGCGGAATTACCGGTTGTGGGCAGTACCGGAAAGAACCGGGCTGTTACATCAGCGCATGGGATACGGAGACCGGGAAGCTGGCGTGGAAATTTCAGACCATCGCGCGGACCGGGCAGCCCGGCGGTGACACCTGGGGAGAGCTTCCGGATCTGCTGCGCGCCGGAGGCGATACGTGGATTGCGGGCAGCTACGATCCGGAACTGAATCAAACCTACTGGGGCGTGGCTCAGGCCAAACCGTGGCTGCGCGTCAGCCGCGGCGCGAAACCCGGCGACAAGGGTCTGTTCACCAGTTCTACACTCGCGCTCAATCCGGATACCGGAGTGCTCGACTGGTATTTTCAACATGTGCCCGGCGAGACGTTCGACCTGGATGAAGTGTTCGAGCGCGTCGTCGTAAACAGCGGACCGCAGAAGTTGTTGTTCACGATCGGCAAGGCCGGCATTCTGTGGAAGTTGGACCGCGCGACCGGGCGCTTTCTCGATTTCCGGGAAACCGTCTTTCAGAATGTTTTCTCGAGAATCGATCCGCACACCGGCGAGCCGACCTACCGCAGTGATATTCTCGAACAGCGCATCGGACAAAAGCTGTATGCATGTCCGAGCACCGAAGGCGGTCATAACTGGCAGCCGATGAGTTATCACCCCGGTACGAGCCAGCTCATCATACCTCTGAGCCAGAGCTGCATGAACATGTCGGGCCGAACTGTGGAATTCAAGGCCGGGTCGGGCGGCGGGGCGGGTGAGCGTCAGTTCATGGAGATGCCGGGCACCCACGGGATGATCGGCAAGCTGGCCGCTTACGACATCGCCACCATGAAGCAGAACTGGTCGATCGAGCAACGGGCGCCTTTTCTGACGGGAGTGCTCTCGACAGCCGGCGGAGTGGCCTTCGTGGGCGATCTCGACCGGTATTTCAAAGCGGTGGATGTGAAGTCGGGAAAGCTGCTGTGGCAGTCCCGCCTGGGAACCTCGGTGCAGGGCCATCCGGTTTCCTTCGCGATCGACGGAAAACAGTATATAGCGGTCACGACAGGGCTTGGTGGGGGCAGTCCGCGCGATGTGCCGCACGTCATTGCACCGGACATCCATCATCCGCTTAACGGAAATGCTCTCTACGTTTTTTCGCTGGAGGACTGAGTTAGGGCTTGTCAGAAAATAACTTATGCGCGCGGCTCAGTACCGCTGATTCTGAGCCGCGACCGTCCGGGAGCGGTTGGAATGGCTATTCGGAGACAGATACTTAGCATGGCTATCATGATTCGTCAAACCAGGAAGGCGGTGATATTGATGTTGCTTGGCGTGCCGCTGCTAGCTCAACTTAGTACGGGTGATCCGGCTGCGGTCGACATATCCCCGGTCCGCCTCCAACGCGTAACCGGCTTGTTGCAATCGGAGGTCCGGCAGCGAGGCCTGCAGTCCGCTTCGATCCTGGTAGCGCGGCGTGGAAAGATTGTTCTTCACGAGGGATTTGGCCGCTCTTCGCAGCAGTCTGGCTCGTCTCCGGTGAAACCCGATTCGGTCTACATCATCGCTTCTCTCACCAAACCCGTGACCGCGACATCGCTCATGATTCTCGTCGAACGGGGCGAGGTTTCGTTGAGTGAGCCGGTCACCAGGTACCTGCCGGAATTCACGGGAGGTGAGAGGCGCAAGGTGCGTGTGCTCGACCTGCTGGCGCACACTTCCGGCCTTCCCGATATGTTGCCGGAGAACACCCAGTTGCGACGCGCCCATGCGCCCCTTAGCGAGTTCGTCAAACAGATTTATACAACTCCGCTGCTGTTCACCCCCGGCACGGCATTTCGTTATCAGAGCATGGGGATCCTGCTGGCGGCCGAGATCATCGAGAGGATTGCGAAAACGCCGCTGCGCGATTTCGAGCGGAAGGAGATCTTTGAGCCGCTGGGAATGGCGCATAGCTCGCTCGGCATGGGCGGCAGGTCCATCAGTGACACGGTCCAGGTCCAGGAATCCGGTGATCCCGCAGAACTGGCCAGTTGGGGAGCGAACAGCGAATACTGGCGGAATCTGGGCAATCCCTGGGGAGGCATGCACACCACGACGACGGATCTGGCAATCCTGCTCCAGACCTTTCTGAATGCCGGCACCTACTCCGGGAAGCGAATCCTGAGTCCGGCGACGGTGAAGACCATGATTTCGGATCAGAACGCGAATTTGAACGGGGCTTGGGGATTGGGCTGGAGACTGGGCCGTTCCCAGGGTAAGGAATTCGGCGACCTCGTATCTCCGGACGCCTTCGGCCACATGGGCGCATCCGGAACTATGGAATGGGCTGATCCGGAGACCGGTTTAATCTGCGTAATTCTGACCAGCCGGCCGCTGTCTGTGGATAACGGATTGTTTCTACGACTCGTCTCGAACGCGGTAGTGGCTTCCGTAGAGAACTGACTCTCCAGAAACTGCGGCCGAACTTCGCTCGCGGCGGCAAGGCCTCAAGATCAGACACATTGGACCGCGGCCTGCCGCTATACGGAGTAGGCGTTTTCGCCTGCTCTCGCGCGCGCGAGACACTTCTGCCACAGCCTGTCAGCGGCTGAGAAGAGACAGACCACTCAAAACGATGGTCTGCCTCACCGGGAACAGGGTCAGAAAAGCAGCTTCGCCCCGAGCTGGATATTGCGGGCGTTGGTCGAGAGGCCCGTGATATTGCCGAAGCTCGACGTCCCGAACGTCGCGGCTGGATTGCTGAAGTTCGCGTGGTTCAGCGCGTTGAACATCTCGAACCGGAACTGGAACTTGAGGCGCTCCTTGATCGGGAAATTCTTGAACAGGGAGGCATTGACGGTCGCGATTCCCGGACCATAGATCAGGTTGCGCCCGGCGCTGCCGTAAGCGTAGGCCCCCGGAAGCACGGGATACAGGTTCGCGAGGGTGAAGGCTGCCGGGTTGATGCAGCCGACGAGTTGGTTGATTCCACAGTTGTCGGTCGCCTGGGAAACCAGGTTCGGACGGTAGGTGCCGCTGGACGACGTATTAGCCGTGTCGGTGCCCGTCGTAACGTTGATCGGGACACCCGTCTGCAACGTGATGATGCCATTGGTCTGCCAATCGGCGAACACGCCCTTCACAAATGGATTCGATACGTGGAAGAACGGAATGTTATAGACAAAATTGACCAGGAACCGATGGCGGACGTCCCAATTGGAATTGCCGTAATCGTCTTTCCAGTCGTAAGGAATCAGCGGCGTGCCGCCGCCGTTGGAGTCCGTGGTGACGTCCAGCGCGTGCGACCAGGTGTAGCTGGCCAGCACCTGCAGGCCGTGCGACAGGCGCTGATGGAAGACCAGGCTCATACTCTCGTAATTGGCGATTTCGTCGTCGGCGATGGTGCGGATGACGCCGAACAGCGGATTCGGCCGGCGCGAGTTGACCGCTCCTGGCCCAGGTACATAAGGCGTGTTGTTGTAAAAGCTGCGGTCCAGGTGGTAGGAATGTGAGCCCAGATACTGCACGTCGAAACCGCCGCCGTTCCACAACTGACGTTCCAGAGCGGCGCTCCATTGATTCATACGGGGGGTTGGCTGTCTGTAGGGATCGGTGTAAACTGTCCCGGCGGTGGGAGACGTAGGACAGACGCCGGGCGAGCCAAACGGGTTGGTCAGCGTGGGCGGCGTCAGCCCGGTCGACCAGACGCAGCTAAGTTGCGTGGTGAAGGGCGGGTTAATATTCAGGAATGTATAGCTGTTGGTCTGGTTCGGGTTGTAATAGATGCCGCCGCCTACCCGGAATACGGTCTTATCGTTAATTCTGTACGCGATGCCAAGGCGTGGCGCCCAATCCGTGTGATTTGGACCGGTGAAGCGGAAGCCGGGCGTGCCGCCGACGAACGCGGTCTGTTGCGGATTGAGTTCCGTGGCGACACCGTTGATGGTGTATGCCACGGTGGGCAACTCATAGCGTATTCCGTAGTTGATGGTTAACTTGCGCGTCGCTTCCCATTTGTCGAGCACGAAGAAGCCGTCGCGCCATTCGGCGGTCCGTCCGCGGACTTCGGGTCCGTCCGTGGTGAAGCTTTGCGGCGTACCCAGAATGAAATCGGCCGGCGCGTAACCGGTCAGCGTACCATTGAAAGTGAATGCACCTCGAGCGCTGTTGACGGCGGCGCGGCCGGTAGCCAGCCGCCGGAATTCCATGCCGGCCATGACGTTGTGCGAACCCTTGATCCAACTGAGCTGCTCGGAGAGCTGGCTGGTGCTGTCATTCTGGTACCAGTTGCTGGATCCGTTGCTCAGTCCGTTGAAGCCCGTGATCCCGAAGTCCGGTATGCCCGGGTTGTTGAATTGCGAATCTCCGGTGAAGCCGGGGATTCCCAAATTCGTGCCGGCCATCGTGTTGCCGCTGGTAGCGAACGGATTGATCGTCGCCGTGGTGAAATAATTCCGTCCCACGCGCAAATCATTGACCAGGTGCGGCGTAAACGTTTGCGTGTAGCCCACCGTGTCGTTGATAGTGGTATACGGCGTGGTGGAACCATTGACCGGAACCGAATTCCCGCTAAACGTGGTCCAGCTCTGGTACGAGGCGCGCACGTACAACCGGACTTTCTCGCCGATGCTCTGATCGATACGGTCAATGGTTTGGTTGTAACTGGCTGTGCTCGGCACCGGAACCGACAAGTTGTTCGACAGCCCCGGCAGGTTTGGCGACGGGAAGTACTGCGCCAGTTTCTGCACCACGGGCGAAATCCTCGTAGTCGGGATCACATTGCCAGGGAAGGGGGTGTTACTGTTGAACGGATCTTTGATCACCGTCGTCACGCCCGGGAAAGTGCCGCTGAAAAAAGCGGTCGGCATTTCGGTCGAGAGCGCGGTCGACGCCTGCACATTGCGGAACCCTTCATACGACGCCATGAAAAAAGTCTTGTCCTTGCCGTTATATAGTTTCGGGATCATGACCGGCCCATCGAACTCCACGCCGAACTGGTTCTGCCGCAACGGCGGTTTCGCAGCGGTGGGATTGGTGGGAGTCGGCAAGGTGAAGAAAGTCCGCGCGTCCATGACCTGGTTGCGGAAGAATTCGAGCAGCGCACCGTGGATCTGATTCGTGCCGGACTTGGTCACCATGTTGATATGCACGCCCAGATACGAACCGTACTGAGCCGAGTAAGTGCCGGTCTGGACCTCGACCTCTTGAATCGATTCGACCATCGGCCGCGCCGCAGTGTTGGTGATCAAATTATTCATAATGCTGATGCCGTCGAGCGACATCTCGTTGTCGACCTCGCGCGTCCCGGCGCCGTTGAAATTGTCGCCGGGCGGTGTGCCGGAGGCGGAAGCCTTAATTCCCAGAAGTACGCCTGGCGTCGTAACGGCCAGCATCATGGGGTCGCGTCCGCTCAGCGGTAATTCCGCGACCGAGCGCGTGCCGAGCACCTCGGATATGGTTGCGTCGTCAGTCGTGATGGCGGAGGCCGAAGCCTCCACGGTGACAGACTGTGTTACTGCGCCCACCGACACCGCGAAGTCGGTGCGGACGATTTGGTTGATTTCGACCTGGATTCCAGTCTTGGTGACCTTCTGGAAACCGGGATGCTCGACCGTGATCGAGTAGGTGCCCGTTCGAACGAACTCAAACGTGTAATAGCCCTGGTCGTTCGTGGTTGTGGTGTGCGTGTCCAGCGTGGCCGTCTCGACGGCGGTAACCCTGGCGCCCGAGATAACCTTACCACTGGAATCGGTAACCGTCCCAACCAGCGATGTGGTGGTTGCGAGTTGACCTCTGGCGATTAGAGAGAAGAACGTAAAAAAGCAAAACGAGACGAAAAAGCGCTTAGTCATAGCATCTCCGATTCGGTTAAAGTTCTTTTTTGAAGCCCATCCCGAAAAGCTGCACTCTGCTGCCATGCACTACACCGCAGACGAGGCGACTGTAAATCTCATCGGGACAACTCCGGGGCACGCCGCGTGCGCGGGTAGCGAAAGCGGCTCCCAAATGCAACTTGTGGGTCAGGCTTCTTGCCCGCCCGAGACGTTTCGATGAAAAAAAATGCCGCAGGGAACGGCGGCGTCATCCGGGATGCGCTCAGCAAGACGCGGCCGAAAAAGTTCGCCGGAATCGGATCAATAGTGTAACGGTGTAACCTAGAGACTTTTATCAGCAGATGGTACATCGCTCAAAACACGGTGTCAAGAGGAATTTTCTTGATGACGGAGATCGAAAAAAAAAGTAGCACCGGAGCGTCAGACAAGAGTACACTATCTCAGTCATCGGTCAGAACGGTCCGGTTCCGCATTAGTTAAAGGCCGTCTGTTTAGGTACCGTTCATCACAAATTTCTCACTTGAAATTTGAGTAGGGGCCCGCTCTGGAGGCATCCGGAATACTCAACCCGTCGCTATCCCAAACAATCACGCCGTCGCGTACAGTCAGCAGGCAGTGAAAACGGCGAGCGGCGTCCATTCGAGCGTGTCCGGAATCGAGAAAACCGAATTTTCCTTTCTGAACTTCCAGTACCGCAACGTCAGCTACGGCGCCTTCGTTCAAGTTGCCGAGTTGCGGACGTCTTATGGCGCGCGCGGCATTAGCAGTGACTCGTTCGATGATCTGCTCTTCGGTCATCCCCAGGTTCAGAAATATCGACATGGAGGTAGACAGGTTGGCCCTCGGCAACGGAACGCTATTCCCATCCATGCCGCTCGAAATCGTGTCGGGTAGAAATTTCTGAGCTAGAGCCGGTTGGGCAATCCGAAACCACAATCCCTCGGTTCCGAGTGCGCTATCGAACAAAATTCCGCGCCGGCGTGCCTCCTCAATCACTGGACTGAGCTTGCCCGTCGAATCCATTTGGGGCGTCAGACGGCCGTAGATGTGTGTGCTGATATCGGCCGGCCGCAGCTGCTTCGACAGCAGAGCGGCATAGGCTTCGGACGACTGGGAATCGCTGCGGACCATCAACACGGTGCCGCTTGCCCGGGCCGCCTTCAGCCCCGCTTCAAGCGACGCCGGCGTAGCGGCGATACCGACGATCGTCTCGTGGTCCTGCCGCGCCACCCGGGCAGTACACTCGGCATCGCTGCCCGGGAGAACAGGCGAAAGAAACGCGAGTAACCGGACCTTCGCGTGTTCGATGACCTCCGTCTTGAAATCCGCGAACGTTTTGCACGTCGCGCTTCCCGCGTCGACCGCCGTCGTGACGCCGCTCGGCAGCGTGTTGTAGTCGGGTTTCAGAGTCAGGCCGAAGTGCACATTGCTATCAATCAGGCCTGGCGTGACGATATAGCCGCCGACGTCCACAGCGACGCGCGCATGGGCCTCCGGCAGATTGGGAGCCACGCGCGCGATCCGGTTGCCGATGATGGCCACATCAAGCTGGGTGTCACGATGATTGGCGGGATCGATCACGCGGCCGTTCTTTAGCAATAGATCGTAAATCTGTTGAGCGGAAATCGGGGAACAGGCGAACAGCAGAGCGGCCAGCCAGTTTCTCATGGGAGGACTCCGTAATCGCCGGCTGCTTTCCAGGCGGGAAACGCACGTCCGTCGCGATCATAGACGATCCGGCCGTCGCGGATCGTCAACACGCATTCCAGGCGCTTGACGCCTAGTCGCTTGGCTGGCCAGGAGTCCTTGAACGCGAACACGCCGCTCTCGCTTTCCAGCACAGCGATGTCGGCGCCGCGTCCGGTACCTAAGGTGCCGACTTCCGGATACCGTCCGATTTCCTTGGCCGGGCTGACAGTGGAACGTAGGATGACGTCTTCCAGGCTCATGCCGAGCAGCATCATCTTGGACATGACGTTGGTCATGTCGCATTGCTGTATCAGGATGCTCGAAGAATGCAGGTCCGTGCTGATGGTATCGGGGAGAAATCCCTGTTCTATGGCCCGCCTCGCCACCGGCCACAGGAAGCTCCCGGCTCCGTGTCCGACGTCGAAGAGCACGCCCCGGCGGCGCGCTTCGATCATCCAGGGTTGGACCTTGCCGGTGACGCGATCGATCAGCTCCATCTGACGGTCGTTGTACATGTGTGTGTGGATGTCTCCGGGACGCAGGTGCTGCAGAAGTTCCTCTTGCGTAGTTCGTTGTGCGCCAGTGAGGATCTTGTCGTCCACCATGACTGGAACGCCGGCGCGGCGGCCGGCTTCGACGGCGTGATCGATAGCCGCCCAACCAGGTTTTGCGAAGTGTGCGGTCTTGATCCCGATAATGACATCGCGATTGCGGGTAATCGTTTCGGCGGTCGGAGCCGGCTCCATATCGTCGACGTTGCTCTCGTAAGGCTCGCCAACCATGCCTGCGCCAACGATATTGAGCCAGACCAGAACCCGCGTGGCCGAGTGCGCGATCACGGTATGGCGGAACCTCTCGAAGGTTCGCCACCCGCTGCCGCCTGCATCGGCGATCGTGGTGGTTCCGGCGGGCAACGCGGTGTCATCCGGCCACAGAGAGCCCTCGTAACCGAAGACGTGCGCGTGCAGATCGACCAACCCCGGAACCACGATCAATCCCGCCACATCGATGACCTTGCGCGCCTGCTGGGCCGCAATGTGCGTGGACACCGCAGCGATTTGGTTGCCGGTTACCGCGACGTCCATTACACCGTCGATATGATTCCCGGGATCGATCACGCGGCCGCCGCGCAACACGATATCGTACTGCTGGGCAGAAGCATTCGCGGTCGCCCACAAGACAACCCAACACAGAACCATGTTCAGAATAGTGCTCGCGCGCATGAGATGCATCATAAACCAAACACCTGCGGCAGATTTGGTGGGGCAGGCGGCTTCGCCTGCCAAGGTGAATACTGAAACAAAGCCAAAGGCCAGTGTAGAATTGACATTACCGGAGGGAACATATGCCTCATCCCTACAAAAGCGTGACAGCCGGTCTCAGCCGGCGGAAATTGTTTCAGTCGGGCGGAGCCATTGCGGCGGGGCTTGCGGCAGGTCCGCCCGCGCGTGCTGCCGCTCCCAACCCCGATGTGTACACCCGCGTCGGCGTTCACCCGTTCATCAATTGCACTGCCACGCTGACCATCAACGGCGGCTCGCTGACGTTGCCGGAAGTGATCGCAGCGATGGAGCAGGCCGCACACTTCCATGTGGATCTCGACGAGCTGATGGAAGGAGTGAGCGCTCGTCTCGCGGAACTGCTCCACGTGGATTGGGCCATTGTGACCGCCGGCACGGCCGCTGCTCTGACTCACGCCACCTCGGCCTGCCTGGTAGGGACGGATCCGGAGAAGATGCAGCGGCTGCCGAACCTGGCAGGCTTGAAGGACGAGGTCATCATCCCCACCGAATCGCGCAATCCGTACGATCACGCCGTCCGCACGCTGGGAGTCAAGGTCATCGAGGTGAACAACCTTGATGAGTTGCGGCGGGCCATCGGACCGCACACGGCCATGATCGAGGTGCTCGGAAATTATTTCGGGAAGGCGAACCTCGACCTGAAAGATGTTGCGCCCATCGCCCGAGAGCGGGGCATTCCCATTCTGGTGGACGCGGCGGCGGACTATCTCATCGTGCCGAATCCCTATCTCGCACAGGGCGCCGATCTGGTCGCGTACAGCGGTGGCAAGATCCTCCGCGGTCCGCAGGGTGCGGGCTTGCTGGTCGGCCGCAAAGACCTGGTGCGGGCTGCCTGGGCGAACAGCGCTCCGCATCACGCGTTTGGACGGGCACTGAAAGTCACCAAAGAAGAGATTATGGGGATGCTGGCCGCCGTCGAAGTCTGGCGCAGCGGACGCGAACTCGACGCGGATTTTCAAGAGTGGAAGCGCTGGTACGCTCACATCTCGGAGCGGATTACCAAAGTCGACGGTGTCAACACGAAGGACATTCCACCCGTGCGCGGCGGCCCGTTTCCGACGCTAAGTGTATCGTGGGACATGCAGAAAATCGGCATCACCGCTGGAGACGTGGGGCGCAAACTGCTGGCCGGCGAGCCGAGAATCATGACCCATGCGGAAGGGGAAGGGAATTCGTTCCTCATCCGGCCGGTGGCGATGAAGCCCGGAGATTACCAGATTGTCGCCGATCGACTGTTCCAGATACTCTCGGCTGCTCCGGCGGGAAAGAGTCCGGCACCGCTCAAATCGCCGTCAGCCAATGTCGCCGGCGTGTGGGATGTGGACATCGAATACGAAGTCGGCTCCGCGCGGCACAAGGTCTTTCTGGTTCTCAACGGAAACCAGATCAGCGGGACCCATCAAGGCTGGGCGTATGAAGGCGATTTGAAGGGTCTGATTGACGGGGGCCATGTGAAATTTCGCAGCACCCTGCCGGCTGACGGCAACGTACTGACATACACATTTGTGGGCTCCGTATCGGGTCCCGAGATGCAGGGAGACTTGCAAATCGGCGAATACGGCCGGGCACGGTGGCGCGCGGTCCGGCACAGGGCCTAAAGATTTCAGCTCGATTCATGCCCAAGCCGTACACAATCCGTCAAACGCCCGCTACTTGGCTCGGTTCCAGTCAGTGTGCATCTCGGTTTGTGACCGTAAGCGCCATGCTGCCATGCCGGTATGCGAGACCCGAACCACCCTGCCCATCCGCTTGGCTTGGGTATCAAACTCGGGGTGACGGAGGAAACGGCGAACGGACGCAGCCACTTCGTTTTGCCCGACACTCGCCACAACCAGGCAGTAGCTTCGGTGCCGGAAGGTCGGCTCATAGAAACCCGCATCGCGGGTGAAAAACGTGGGACCTCGCTGCCGGCGCAATAGAACGATTATCTCTTCGTCCTTCAAACCCTTGCCGCCAAGGCGAAACCAATTTGCCTTGTTGGCAGCCGCCAGGCCTGGAGCAGCAGGCGCTGTCCGTCAAGGATGTTTTCGTCCAGGATGAATCAAGCCCTGGCTCGGTCGAGCACGTATTCGGGCGCTGTGTAATGGGCAGAATGATCGCGGAACGCCAGGCTCGCCAATCGAACTGCTTCCGAGATGGCGTCCGAAGACACGTCACCTCGCCATTCCTCTACAATCGTCTCCCAGGCGATACCAGCGGCCACCTGCTCCAGGACATCTGCTACCAGGATTCGGGTTCCTCGGAAAGTCGGCTGACCGTGGCAGATCGCAGGATCGGCGACGATGAATCGCCCGATTACTCGATTGACGTCCTGCTGCCTGGATTTCGCCACGGTGAGCACCTCAACCACGGTTATACCCGGAGGCGTGATTACTCCTGCCTGACGCCCCAGCGTTTACCAACCCGCTGCCGATTCCCCAGACGTTACCCATCCGGAATTTTGGCCACAAACGGCCGTCGTTAGCCATCATCACTTTGCATTCTGCCTTCTGACCGGTGCGGGATTGATCGTGTCCCACCGCGCGTCGCCCGATTGCCGGTAATTGGGCGGCAGCGTAGTCCAATCCGGACGCGTAATGCCGTTCAGATCCCAGACCACTTTCCCATCCCGAAGAGTCAGCTCGCAGATTAGCTTCTGGTTGCCCTTAAGCCGCGCGCCGTACATATCCGTATAACCGAAATCGCCGCGCTCCAGGCGCAGAACGGCGACATCCGCTCCTGCGCCGGGTGACAGATTGCCCAGCTCTTCGTGATGAATCTCGCGCGCCGGGTTCCAGGTCGACTCCGCCACCACATCTTTGAGCTCCAGACCCATCACCAGAAATTTGCTCATCAGGTTGTCCATATCCTTCATGCCGCTGTTCATACTCCCGGTGTGCAAATCCGTAGAGATAGAATCCGGCAGGAACCCCTGCTGGATGGCCGGCACGGCAATCCGCCAGGCGAAGCTTCCTCCGCCGTGACCCACGTCGAAGATGACCCCGCGCTTTCTCGCCTCGATCATCGCCGGGTTGACATGACCCGACGCATCCTGCTCGTCTCTCAATCCCGAATAGCAGTGCGTATAGATGTCGCCGGGACGCAGCTTCTTCGTGACCAGTTCGCTCATCGGCCGCTCTTTCCGGTTCGCGCCGAAATCCACCATCACAGGGATGTTGGCAATGGTACCGGCTTTGACTGCCTGCTCGACCGGCGTCCATTCCGGACCCGCGTAGTGCGCCGTCTTCACGCCGATGATCAAGCCTTTGTACTTCAGCGCCATTTCGGCCGTAGGTTCAGCCTGCATATCGGCCAGGTCGTTTTCATACTTCGATCCACGCATGCCGGCCCCGACGATATTGATGAACGCGAGGATCCTGGTCTTGGCCCGATCGATGACGCGCTGCTTGAAATCCTCGAAGTTCCTCCAGCCGGCGCAACCGGCATCGGCTGCCGTGGTCACGCCCACGCGGAGCATGTATCCATCCGGATATAAGCTGTTGTCTCCGGCGTAGGAGCGCGCCTCTCCCGTACCCGTGTAAACATGCACGTGAATGTCGACCAGTCCCGGCGTGACGTAAAGCCCGCTGACGTTCACCACCTTAAAGGCCTGTGCCGGATCGACATGCTGCGCGACGATGGCGATCTTGCCGTCACGAATCGCGACGTCGCGCACCTCGTCGATATGGTTCTTCGCGTCGATCACGTGGCCGCCCTGGAGCAGGAGATCGTATGGCTGCGTCTGCGCGAACCCGAGGCTGGCGCTCATAAGGATAGGAATTGGCCACAAGGGCCTATTTGGCGTTTGCATATTTTCTTCTCAGCGCATGATTGTATTAGCATATAGCTGATCAGCGCAAGGAGGTGTTATGAACGGAGCGCACACACGACGCGGTTTTTTGGGATGGGCGAATTCGGGGCTCGTCGGCTTGGGCCTCGCGGGCCGAAGACTTGAGGCGGCCGACACCCACCATACAGCCGAGGGTGAGGACTACTACGAGAAGCTCGGTGTCACCAAGATCATCAACGCGGCCGGCACCTACACGGCGCTCACCGCCTCCACCATGCCGCCCTCGGTACAGGCAGCGGTCGCGCGCGCGGCGAAGCATCCGGTCCGCTTGCAGGAGTTGCAGCAGGCTGCCGGAGAATATCTCGCACGTCAGCTCAAGTGCGAGGCCGCGATGGTGACTGCAGGCGCTGCCTCCGCTCTTACCCTTGCAACTGCTGCGGCGATCACGCTGGGCAACCGGACTGCGATTCACAACATTCCGACGGACGTTACGGGACTGAAGAACGAAGTCGTCGTCCAGAAGGGCCATCGCTACGAATACGATCATGCGATCCGCAATTGCGGCGTGAAGTTCGTCGAAGTGGTGACGCTCGCCGATTACCAGGCCGCGTTCACCGAGCGGACCGTCATGACGAATTTCTTCAATGCGGCCGAGCAGGGTGAGATCAGCCGCGAGGATTGGGTCCGCGTGGCGCATACTCACGGCGTGCCCTGCCTGAACGATGCCGCCGCCGATGTTCCGCCGATTTCCAACCTGTGGAACTACACGCAGATGGGTTTCGACCTGGTGGCGTTTTCCGGTGGCAAGGGGATGCGTGGTCCCCAAAATACCGGTTTGCTGCTGGGCCGCAAGGATCTCATTGCCGCAGCTACGCGCAATAACAGCCCCAATTCCGATACGGTCGGACGCGGCATGAAGGTCGCCAAGGAACAGATTGTCGGCATGGTAGCCGCGGTCGATTGGTTTCTCAGCCAGTCCGACGCATCGATGGAGACTGAGTTCCGGCGCCGCGCCGAACGGATTGCCGCACAGCTCAAGAGCATCCCGACGCTTGAATCGCGGGTGGTGATTCCGAATGTCGCCGCTAATGCCGTGCCGCACCTCCTGCTCCGTTACGACACGTCGCGGGTCAAGATACAACCTGCTGAAGTGATGACCGAACTGCGCAAGGGATCTCCCAGCATCGAGTTGAATCCATCAACGGGTAGGAAGGGCGGGGGCCTTCCCTCCGATGAAAGCACCATCGTCGTCGGCGTATGGATGCTCGAACCTGGCGAGGAACTGATCGTTGCGCGGCGGCTCAAGGAAGTTCTGGGAAAAGCCGCTGGCGCATAACGGGCTCCGGGCCTAACGGAAGGAATTTGAGTTCAATGGACAGGCGCGATTTTTTTGGTAAAGCGGTCGCCGCAGGTTTGGCCAGCGCATCACCGCTGGCCGCACAAATCAGCGTCGCGGGTCCCTCCGGCGTGACTGTCGAACGGGCCACCGGGGGTACGCCGCACCAAGGCAAAGTGCTTGCCCTGGTGACGCCGCATCTCGATGACGGACCCATCTTTGCTTTCGGCACTATTGCGAAACTTCTTCGTGAAGGCTACTCCGGCTACCTGATCCGCACCAGCAACGACGAGAAGGACTCCTACGATTTAAGTCTTGGCGAGACCGTTCTGGCCAATGAGCGCGACGCGCGTGCGTTGGTTCAAATCACCGGTCTGAAAAAGGTTTACGATCTGGGTTACCGGAATCATCGCATGGACGATATCAGTCGCGTAGAATTGCGCGCACGCCTGATCTTTTTATTCCGTCTGCTCAAGGTAGACACGGTGTTCAGTTACGATCCGTGGGACCACTACGAGGAAAATCCGGACCATTTCGTCACCGCGCAATCCGTGGAGGCCGCCTGCTGGATGGCCGGCGGCGGAAAGGATTTCCCGGAACATTTTGAGGCGGGCCTGAAACCGTACGGGGTGCGCGAAAAATATTACTTCGCGCGCGGCCCCCAACAAGTGGTGAATCGCGTGGTGGATATCGGCCCCACGCTCGAAGCGAAACGCGCGGCCATCCACGCCTGCAAGACGATGCTGACGAACATGGTCAAGGGAGCAAATGCGTCACTCGCCGCCAGAAAACTGAAAGTGCCCGAGCTTTCGGGCGCCGACGATGGGGCCATCGATGCGTACATCAAGGCCGTGTGCGAACCCCGCGATGCGGAAACGGGCCGCAAGCACGGGCTCGAGTACGCTGAAGAGTTTCATTATATTGCCCCCGATCCGCGCCTGGAAGAGTATATCTCCCGACGTGCGGTTCCACTCTAGAGCGCCGTGCAGCAAGCGTCCGTGGGGCAGACCTGGGCAGACCATCGTTTTTCGTGGTCTGCCCGGGTGCCCGGCACCCGCGCTACACTGTCTGGAACCAACTATGGACGGGTCCGCGATAACTCACCTGCAACTGCGGGGTCTCCACCACCTTTTTCTGCCGTTTGGATTCGAAACAAAAAGCCAAAGCGCCAGTCGTGAGCAGAGTTCTCTCCACCGCGTTGGGAGCCTCGCTGGTTGCGAGAAAGTGGTCGACGCAACGCCCGATCCCATCCCAGTTCGGCAACGGCCGGCGCGCCAGCGGTTCATGCACGCCGGGTTCGCCAATGACAAACGCGACCGACTGCAATCGCTCCTGCCCCTTCACCCGGAGTACCGTGCTGAATCCTGCCGAGTTATGAGTGAGCACCAACGCGGCCGCCTTCAACCCGTCCCGATAGTTCAATACGAATACCACGGGTTCCTTGGCTTGTACCTCAAGAGCCTGGGATTGCGGCAGCGGCTGGAGCCGGAAGGCCTCTTCCCACAGCGGCTTCGACCACGCGCCTTGCGCACTGTCGCGCCACGCCCAGATGTCCTGACCCTCTATCCACTGGACCGATGCGATCCCCGTCTCGCCGCCTTTCCGGCGCTCGACCATGCATTGCAGACCTTCCAAAGTATGGAAGCCGTACGCATCCGCGGGGCCGTACCCGATCGTTACCGCTTCCGTGATGGGCGTCTCGAGTGGCGGGTCCAGCGCGGGTTTTCGAATGGTCAACGGAATCGAGGAGCCCGCCATGAAGGGAAAGCCGAGCTTCTTCGACCGGCGGTAAATGGCATCCGCCTTCTCCCAGGAATACGAAAAGTGCTTATCGAAAAACGTCGGGACCGATCGGCCCGATTCCTCGTAAACATCCAGAATCTGCGAGAACAGTTCGTACCGCGGATACAGAATCTGTCCCACGTCATTGGTCGGATAGTCCCCGTGTTCGCCTATGAACACGACCCCATCGACCGCCAGCGATTTCCCACCCAGAGTCAGCGCCTCGCGTATGGAGGGGTAGAGATGGAATCCGTTCCGCACTGCCAGGTCGCGGCTCATGTCGGTGTTCTCGGGCACCTGAGCGGCGTGCAGCGAGACCACGTGGGTTTGCGAGGGCGCCCATTTGGCATCGACCGAATAGCCGGAGAGGAGCCTCCCTATGAGAACGTCCGCATGAGAGTTGTACCGATACACCGTGACCACCGCTGCCGTTTTCGTACGATGGGCGTCCGCTACGCACGGCTGTTGCGGCGCTGCCTTTGCGACCCATGCCGGTGCGGCCATCCCGACGCCGAGCCAATTTCTTCGAGTCATCTTCGCGTCCTCCTCTTCACAAGTCAAATCAAGCCGTTTCGAACCAACTGTGAGCCGGCCCCCGATAACGCACTTCGAGCTGAGGCGTTTCGACCAGCTTGCCGGCCCGCCTCGATTCAAAACAAAAACTGAGCGCTCCAGTGGTCAGCAGAGTTCGTTCCACCGGACTCGGAGCCTTACCGGTTGCGAGGAACTCGTCGACACATCGCGCGAGCCCGTCGAAGCTGCGAAACGGCGGACCCGCCGGCGTGACCAGGGCCGTGGAGTGCAGCCGTTTTTGACCTTTCACCCGAAACGCTACGCTCCAATTCTCCTGATCCTGCGCCAGCATCAAAGCGGCGGCCTTCAATCCGTCCCGATAATTGAGGACGAACAGGACCGGCTGTTTGGCCGGCGCTTCAATCGGCAGAGATAGGGGCAACGGCTGCAAGCGCATGGCCTCCTCGAAAAGCGGCTTCGACCAGGCCCCTTGCGCGCTGTCGCGCCACGTCCAGATGTCCTGACCCTCTATCCACTGTACCGACGCGATTCCGGTCTCGCCGCCTTTCCGGCGCTCGACCATGCATTGCAGCGCTTCCAGCGTGTGAAAGCCGTACGCATCCAGCGCGCCGTACCCGATCGCTACCGCTTCCGTGATGGGTGTCTCGAGCGGCGGATCCAGCGCGGGTTTTCGCATTGTCAATGGGACCGAGGAGCCCGCCATAAACGGGAACCCGATCTTCTTCGCCCTCCGGTAAATGGCATCCGCCTTTTCCCACGAGTAGGAAAAGTGCTTGTCGAAAAACGTAGGCACGGACCGGCCCGACTCCTCGTAAACATCCATGATCTGCGAGAACAGTTCGTAGCGCGGATAGAGAGTCTGTCCAACGTCGTTGTTGGGATAGTCACCGTGTTCGCCTACGAACACCACCGCGTCCACCGCCAGCGATTTCCCGCCCCGCATCAGCGCTTCCCGTATGGTTGGATAGAGCTGGAATCCGTTGCGCGCTGCCAGGTCACGGCTCATGTCGGTGTTGGCCGGCACCTGTGCGGCGTGAAGCGAGACCACATGGGTATGGGAAGGAGTCCAGCTCGCGTTGGCCGAATAGCCGGAAATCAGCCTGCCGACCAGAACATCGGCGTGGGAGTTATATCGATAAACAGTAACCACCGCGGCGGTCTTCGTGCGATTGGCGTCCGCCGCACACGGGTGTTCCGGCGCTGCCTTTGCAGCCAATGCCGGCGCGGCCATCCCAACGCCGAGCCAATCTCTTCGCGTCATATCCGTCTCCTCCTCTTCCTCTTCGCGCGTCCCATCATGCTGTCTCGAACCAGCTGTGTGCCGGCCCACGATACCGTATCCCGAGTTGAGGCGTTTCGACCGGCTTTCCGGCCCTCCTCGACTCGAAACAAAAAGCTAGCGCACCGGTTGTGAGCAGAGTTCGTTCCGGCGGATTAGGAGCCTCTCCGGTGGCCAGAAACCGGTCCACGCAGCGAGCCATCGCGTCCCAGTTCGGCAAGGGACGGTCGACCGGGTTGGAAAAGGATGTAAAGAGCGGCCGATCCTGTCCCTTCACCCGGAACGCCGCGCTGAATCCGACGTTCTGGGTCAGCACCAAGGCCGCGGCCCTCAACCCATCGCGATAGTTGAGGACCAGCAGCACAGGTTTCTTTGAGTGCTCCTCTCCCAGCGCAAGTAAAGGCCGGCCACTCAACTGTTGGGACTGATCGAGCAAGGGTTGAAATAACGGCATGGACCACGCCCCTGGCCCATCGCGCCAGGCGTGAATCGCCTCACCCTCGATAAACTCAACCGAGGCGATTCCGGTCTCGCCGCCTGTCCGTCGCTCGACCAGGCATTGCAGACCTTCGAGCGTATGGAACCCGTACGCATCCGGGTCGCCGAAACCGAGCGCCACAGCTTCGGTGATGTTGGTCTCGAGCGGCGGCTCCAGCGCGGGCTTGCGAATCGTCAGAGGTATGGAGGAGCCTGCCATGAACGGGAATCCGATCTTCTTTGCACGACGGAACAGCGCATCCGCTTTCTCCCAGGAATACGAAAAGTGCTTATCGAAAAATGTCGGAACGGACCGCCCCGACTCCTCGTAAACGTCCAGGATTTGCGAGAACAGTTCGTAGCGCGGATACAGCGTTTGTCCAACATCATTGGTGGGATAGTCACCGTGTTCTCCGATGAACACGACCCCATCGACCGCTACCGACTTCCCACCCAGCGTCAACGCTTCCCGTACGGACGGATAGAGATGGAATCCATTGCGCGCGGCCAGGTCGCGGCTCATATCGGCGTCATTGGGTACCTGAGCGGCGTGGAGCGAGACCACATGGGTGCCCGAGGGAGTCCAGACCGCATTAGCAGAATAGCCGGAGAGAAGTCTCCCGATGAGAACGTCGGCGTGAGAGTAATGGTGGTAAACAGTGACTACCGCTGCGGCCTTCGTGCGACGGGCGTCGGCGGCGCATGGCTGCTGTGGTGCAGCCTTGGCCATTAGAGCCGGGACGGCAATTCCCGCGCCAAGCCAATCTCTTCGAGTCATTTTTGGATTGTAACGGGAAGTTTGCCCATTTGCATAGAGACCTGTCCTCCCGGCCCGCGAAGAATTCTGTGGAGTAGGCCGTTGACCCGCCGTAGGGCAGACCATCGTTTTTTGTGGTCTGCCCGGCTGCGCAGCAGCCTCCGAACGCCGCAGTCTCTGGAGAGGCGGCTTCCTCCTGCTAGGGCTCCTCCTGCTAGAATGGTGCGCCAAGTGGGAGCCGGCAGCGGTTGCCATCCCACGGTAAATCCGTCCTCGAGAGAGTTCATGAACAATTCGCGAAGGAAGTTGTTGACTGCTGCGCCGCTGGCTGCGGCCGCAGCGTACGCCCAGACCAAACCGGCGCCCGTGAAAGCGGGTAAGACCAAACGCGTGTATTATCCCGACGGCAAAACCGCTTCCAAAGAGATCCCGATCTACTCCGAAGTGGTTTCCTGGGGAGACACGGTCTTCGTGTCCGGTCATGGAGTGAATACCTCCGCGGACGTTAAAATGCAGACCGCGGCCGTCCTGGACCGCATCGAGAAATGTTTGCACAGCGCCGGCTCGTCGATGCAAAATGCATTGAAGTGCAACGTCTACCTCCAGCACCTGGAGGACTATGCGGCGATGAACCAAGTCTACCGGGGCCGCTTTGGTCCCGAGCCTCCGGTACGCACCTGCGTCGCAGTGGCGGGCATTCCCCTGAAAGGATGCCTGGTGGAAATCGAAGTGATCGCGGGCGTTTAAGCCATCAATGCGGCTCACTTAAACTTCATCAAATTGCATTTCATACAGGGTAGGGCGCTACGCGGTCAAAAATGCCGCGCCTCCCGGATCACCGGCCACGTTATCGTTACTAATCTGACGAGCACTTCGGCGCATCGCCGACTTCGCGAACGAGTGATACTGCATGTGGTACCTTCCACATCATAAGACGGCTTCCATACCGAAGTCATCCGGCGTAAGCGGTGCCATTGAATGCAATGAAGTATCCGAGCGCCGAGGGATCTAGGGCGGTCATCACCACTTCGATGACGCGAATGCGACCCGAAACTAAGTTGAGACAAGATCGGCACTCACCAACAGTCGAGGCTCCTTTCCGTTGTCATCGCAAAGCGCGCGGCCGACACCGATTTCTACGCCTCAACAGCCTCCCACCGGCGCGCAAGTTCCCTGAACGCCGCTTCATTGGCGGGCCAGTCGTGCAGAGTAGCCGGATCGAAATCCGCTCCGTTGGGCCACACCAGTGTATCGACATCAGGATCAATCCGCACCTCGTTGAACAGATCGAGATTGCGCAGGGGCCCGTATAGCTCGCCTGCAAGAATCGGTCGAAAATCGATCGTTTGTTCGGCATCATCGTCAAAACATACCCGGAGCCTGTAGGGGGCGACGATCTCAAAGGACCGGACTCGATACTCATAAACACATATTTGAGCGGCTCTATGGGTGCCACGTAACTCCGCCCAAGCCTCCATCAGGCGTATCTACGTTCGCGGCAACGATCAACTCGATAGTATCAATGCTGAAGCTCCCGATTTCGCCTTGTTATATGCGTGAAAGTGAGGGCTGTGACGCGGCGATCCCGGTTCAGCAAACGTTCGAACAGTAATCCCAAAGAACCAGCTTAGTTCCGGTACACACTCAACGCCCTCGGCCGCCAATCCGGCCGACCGAGTCGCGGCAACAGTTCACGCCTTTCGGCCATTTTGCCCCTTTCATCACAACCACATACGCATAGGATCCCAAAAAACGTTGCCCTTGCGTGCGACCCTGAAGATAGATGGGACCACGTGTGCCGTCTGCCGGCCGCTCGTGCGCGTGCGACCTTCACAAAATCGGGAGTGCCATTTGCCGACAAGTTCGTTCATCCTAACCGCCTCGCCGGAGGCGCCGCAACCAACCGACCTGGAAGATCCGAAGCCTACCAGCAGCTTCTCGCATGTCCCCATCTCAGGGCTGCGAACCTGGCTCCGTGTGCGCATACTTCCGCGATCCGTGCACAATAGTGCACAAAGGCAAAATCCTCGCGCGTGCCGAGCCCACTGTATAACTCCCACAAATAACTACCATTTAGCCAAAATTGGCTTTGATCCGCAAAATCTCCAGTCGACCCGCCTCTTGTGCCTTAGACGGCTCCCTCTGCCGGGCCGGAGTTCGTTTTTTCAGCCCAGCCCAAATTCAACCCCAAAACGCGCATTGGATTGACACCAGCGGTTCCTGAAGAGCATCATGAGTGAGATTATGCCAATCACGGGGGTATGGACTTGTCTGATCTGAAAGAGGCGTCACCCGCGAGCACCCTGTTCCAAGGTGAAATTCACGCGGAGAACGTCCGGCGGAAGACTCCCGGCTCGCTGCAACGCTACCAGCGCTCTTGCCGTACCCTGGCCGGTGGCGTGTCGACCGCCATGCGCCGCTCCGCCAAGCCCTATCCTCTCTTTTTCGACTATGGTGTGGGCTCTCGAGTCTTCGATGTCGACGGTAACAGCTATCTTGACTACGGGTTGGCCTGGGGACCGCTGATCCTTGGCCATTCGCATCCCCAGGTTGTCGAAGCGGTGCAGCGGCAGGCAGGCCGCGCGCTTACCTTCGGAGCCCAGCATGACCTGGAATTTGAGGTATCCGAACTGCTGAATCGGATCATCCCGTGCGCGGATCTGGTGTGTTTCGCCAACAGTGGGACCGAGATAGTTCAGGTAGCCCTCCGGCTGGCGCGCGCCGTCACCGGACGGCGAAAGTATCTCAAATTCGAGGGCCACTATCACGGCTGGAGCGATGAGGCTCTCATCGCGTTCCATCCGCGGGTGGAGGATCCTTTGGAGATGCCATCTCCCGTAGGTGCAGGACAACTTCCGAACGAGCACGTAATCGTCGCGGAGTGGAACAACCGCCGGCACGTGGAGCGGATCTTCGCCGGGCACGCCCAGGAGATTTCGGCAATCATCTGCGAGCCTTTATTAGCTAACAGCGGCTGCATTCCACCCGCTGCCGGCTTTCTGGAATTCCTGCGCGAGATTTCGCAACGCCACCACGCCCTTCTGATTTTCGACGAAGTCATTACCGGATTTCGTGTCGACCTTCGCGGCGCCCAGGGCCGCTGGGGAGTAATGCCGGATCTGGCCACCTACGCCAAAGCGGTCGGAGCCGGAGTGCCATTCAGCGTTCTCGCAGGCCGGTCGGAGTTTATGGAACGGATTGCGCGCGGCGAGGTGGTCCATGCGGGAACGTTGAACGGAAACCCGCTGTGCCTGGCTGCCGCGCGCGCCGCGATCGAGGTGCTGGCGGCCGACAACGGCAGCATCTACCGCGGTCTGAGAGCCAAGGCCGACCGCTTGCGGGAAGGAATTGCCGCAGTGCTACAAACCACCGGTCTACCCGTCGTCCTCTCGGGCGACGGTCCGGTTTTTCAGGTCTCCTTCATGGAACAGCCGGCCACAAACTATCGGGAGACTCTGCGGGCGCGGACCGGTTTGTATGCCGACTTTATCCTCGGATTGCTGGACGAAGGTGTGCTGGTGTTGCCGGACGGGCGCTGGTACGTCTCGGCAGTCCACACCGATGAAGACATCGATCGCACCCTGGAGGCGGTGCGCGCTGTCTGCACTCATTCAGGGTGTACTAATTCCGGCTCGTAATCCGGCAGCATCTTCCGGGAGGGGTCGATAGTCGCAAAGACGCAGCCACTCACGATGAGCATAGCCGCCAGCGGCATGAGCGCGTGGTCATAGCTCCCGTACCACTCCACCCAGTACCCAAACGCGACCGACGAGATGAGCGAACCGGTCTGTCCTGCCATGTTCATCGCGCCCGAGATCGCACCGGCATGCTCGCCTCCCGCATCCACGCAGATGGACCAGGCGACGGGCAGCATCAAATCCATCGCTCCCAGCCCGATACTGAGAAGAGCGACTGCGGCCCATTTGTTCGGCGTCAGCGTGGCGCACAACAGCAGTATGCCCGAGATCATCAGCCCGGTCGAGCCGATGGCACAGCGCGCAAAGCGGAGTGAATGCGTGCGCGCCAGCCGGTCGCTGAAATAGCCCCCGGCTACGATGCCGGCGAACCCCGCACAGGATGGCAGTGAGGACGCGATCTTCATCTGGTCTTCTGTCAGCCCCCGGCCCACCTGTAAATAGGTGTGAAGCCAGGAAAGATAGAAGTAAGCTCCCCAGCAGTAGGTGTGATACATCAGCAGGAGCCGCTGAAAATTCCCGTTACGCACCAGTTGCGACCATTGCACGCGATGTCCGGAGCGAGGCGCGGGCACTCCGATCTTCTTCCTCTCCTCCGCGGAAACGCCCTTCTTTTCGGCGGGTGTATCGCGGAACCACCCATACCAGATCGCGCTCCAAAAAACGCCCAGCGAGCCGAAAACGAAAAAGGCCGCCCTCCATCCGTAACTCTGTTCTATGGACACGACGATCGGAGGGGTCAGCGCGCCTCCCGTCGCCGTCGCCATCCAAAACACGCTTAACGCGCGTGCCCTTTCGGCAGCGGGTACCCAGCGCGAGGCTGCCGAGGTGCAATTGGGGAACGATCCGGCTTCTCCCGCACCGAAAAGAAAGCGCACCGCCAGCAGCATCTGAAAGCTCGTCACCGCTCCGGTCAGGGCGGTAAACGCAGACCACCAGAGAACAATACGGGTCAGTACCTTCCGCGCGCCGATGCGATCTCCCAGCACGCCGCTCGGGACTTCGAACAGCGCATAGGCCAGCGTGAAAGCGCCGATCACCCAGCCCCAGTGGCTTGGGCTGATTCCCATCTCGCGCTGAATCCTGGGTCCTGCAACCGCGATACAAAGCCGGTCGAGATACATCACGAAAATAAGTGTGAAGAGCAGTCCGAGGACTCGAAGGCGATATGGCATGAATACCCGCTTCAGCGAGTATACGAAGTTTCGGCTTCGCCCGGCAGTGGCTTGGAATGATGTTTTTTGATCGGGAACTTGTGCTAGACTCGCGTCCATGCGAACTCGAGCCAGAGGTCCCAGGATCGCCATTGGCAGTATTATGCACGAGTCCAACTCGTTCAATTCCGAGCCGACCGGCTTGGCCGATTTCCTTTTCCGCGAAGGGCCCGATGCGGCAGCGACGTTGCGGAACTGGGCTTCCGGCAATTCGGAAGTAGCTGGGTTTATCGAGGAGGGAGGACGACTCGGCCTCGATCTCATCCCAACCATCTACGCCAGTGCGACTCCCAACGGTGCGGTGACGCCTGACGCCTTCGAGATACTCACCGCGCGGTTGATCCAGGCGCTCCGCGAACTGCAGGACCTGGATGGAATTCTGTTGGCCTTGCACGGCGCCATGTACACCGAAGAATTTCCGCAAGCGGATGAGGAGATCGTCCACCGTGTGCGCGCCGCCATGGGAACTGACCTCCCGCTCGTGGTCACGCACGACTTTCATGCCAATATTTCTCCGGCTATCGTCGAACTGACCGATGTCCTGCTCACTTACCAGCAGAATCCTCACCTCGACACCAAACAGCGGGGCGCGAGGGCTGTATCGATTCTGTCGCGCATGCTCGCCGGCGAGGTCCGGCCGCGGCAAGCGCTGGTCAAGCCCCCGCTGCTCTGGAATATCGTTCACCAGGGCACCTCGCAGGAACCGTTAAAGTCAATTACCGCCGCGAGTATGGAATTGGAGCAGCGCCCCGGGATTCTCGCAGCTAGCGTGGCCGGCGGTTTTCAGTATAACGACGTGCCCTACATCGGTCCTTCCGTCATCGTAGTCGTGGACGGCGATCAGGCGCTGGCCACGCATGAGGCGCAGCGGCTTTCCGACTCTATGTGGGAAAAACGCGGCGAGACCCGGCTCAATCTTCCGGACGCCGCTTCCGCCGTTGCAGCCGCGATCCGCTCCGATCGCTTCCCGGTAGCTCTCTTTGACGTTGGGGACAATGTTGGCGGTGGCTCTGCCGCTGACGAGACCACCTTGCTCGAAGAACTTCTCCGGCAACAGGCGACAGGCTGGGTCGTCGTTCTGAACGATCCCGCTGCGGTTGCCGCCGCCAAGTCGATCGGTATCGGCGGCGCGTGGGACATGCCCGTTGGCGGCCGGTGTGCCAGCAGCGTGAGCGGGCCGGTCGCCGTAAAAGGGACCGTTCGCTCCCTTCACCAGGGCAATTTCATTGAGCCTGCCGTGCGTCACGGTGGCCACCGCTATTGGAACATGGGACACTGCGCCGTGATTGAAGAAGCGCATTCCACTCGCGACGATTTGAATCTTCTGCTCCTGACCTCCGAACGCTCCTGCCCGTTTTCGCTGCACCAGTTGACGGTCTGCGGTATCTACCCCGAGCGCCAGAAGATCTTGACCGTGAAAGGCACCGTAGCGCCTCGTGCCGCCTATGAAACGGTAGCGGCGAAGATACAACTCGTCGATACACCCGGTGCCACATCGGCCAATCCCGAGCGCTTCGTCTTCCACCGCGCGAGACCCGGAATCGCTGGCCTGAACGCTGCTCTGTAACGGGGGTTTCCCATGCGTGTTGGCCTCCTAGCTCTATGCCTGGCGTTGACGGCGGCATCCCAGGTCCCCCAGAAAGCGCAACAGATCCACGACCGGGCGTTGGTGTTCGACGCCCACATCCACGCCATAGACCGCGAATTCTATAACGGCGGAGATATTGGCGTCCGCAAAACCAACGGACAGTTCGACCTGCCGCGCGCTCGCGAAGGGGGCCTGGGGGCGATGTTCTTTTCGGTGTATGTTTCGGAAGCCTATTATCCGGCCCGGCTCGAGACGAAACAGGCGCTGCGCGTGGTTGACTGCGCGCTGACCCAACTGCAGAAGAACCACGACCGGATTGAGCTGGCTCTGAATGCCGGAGACGTAGAGCGTATCCATCGCGCAGGCAAGATCTCCGCGGTTCTGGACATCGAAGGCAGCTACGATCTGGACGGCGACCTCGGAGTGCTGCGCGACCTTTACCGTCTGGGTTTGCGCTCGGCCCAGTTGTCGGCGCACAATCGTCCCAACCATTACGCCGATTCCTGTTGCTCTCCGCCGCAGTCGCATGGCCTGTCCGAACATGGGCGCGAGTTGATTCATGAGATGAACCGGCTCGGCATGGTCATCAACGTTTCGCACGCCTCGGACGATGCCATTTCCCAGGCCATCGACGCGAGTTCCGATCCCGTTATGGCGACGCACCATGGCATGCGGAGCGTCAACGATATTCCGCGTAACATGCCGGACTGGTTAATCAAGAAACTTGCCGCGAAGGGCGGCGTCATCGGGTTCCAGATTGGCAACGAATTTCACAATCCAAAGGAATTCGCGTATCGTACCGAGCACTCGGCCGGAGCGTTCTGGAAACCCTCCCCAAATCAGGAGCGCGAGGCCCACATGACGATCGAACAGATCGATGCCATGATCGCTCCCCAATTCCCAATGGACGCGTTCAATGTGCCGGAGGATCTTAAATTCACGCCCGATGACTGGGTGGCCGTGGTGGATCGAGCCATTCAACTGGTCGGCGAAGATCACGTGGCCCTCGGTACCGATTTTGACGGTGGACCGACGCCGCCCCGAGGTATGCGGGACGTCCGCGACCTCCCCATGATCACCGCGGCAATGGTGCGTCGCGGCTACTCCGAAGCACGCATCGACAAATTCCTAGGCGGGAACGTGCTGCGGGTCTTCCGGCGGATCACCGAAAAACATAAATAGGCCGTCTCGCATGCCCGGGGGGGCCGGCTAGTGGCCGGCGCTCGGAGAGTTTGCGGTAGTACTCGGCGACCGAGTCCTGATAGCCGGCGGGGACCTTGGTCGGGTCGGTGTTGCGGATCGTGCCGCCCTGGTTTTCTTCGAGCTGGCGGCGCAGTTGCAGTTCCAGCGCGTCCACGCTGCTGACCAGTTGCTGGTGCATCTGCTCGACCAGGGCGGGATTCCCGGGGAAACGGCTGGGATCCAGATTGCGCATCTGATCGATCAGGGACTGCAGCTGCTTGCCGCGCCTCGGGACTATCCTGCACGGCGGCGCGAACCTGGTTGAGAAGGTTCAATCCCTGGTCAATCTCGCGCTGGGTATCGGCCGGGTTGGGACCTTGTTGGGGCGCCACGGCCTGACCGGCGATGCGCGTATTGCCGGTGTCCTAGCCGCCGAACACGGTGCTATCGCGATTGCCCGCACCACCTGCCGGATTGCCAACTGGACCGGCGAGGCGGTTGCCAACCGGCCCCCCAAGTCCTCCACCGTTCTGACCCGCCTGTTGCTGGCCGCCGCCACGCTGCCCGCCACCGGCTTGCGCGCCTTGACCGCCTTGCTGACCCTGCTGGCCGTTTTGCCCGGGCTGGCCGTTTTGCGCCTGCTGCTGACCTGGTTGACCCGGCTGACCGCCTTGCTCATTTCGGCTGAGCTGGCCGGCTTGGGCAGCGCGACCGGGCTGACCCTGTCCGGGTTGCGAGTTGGGTTGAGAGTTGGAACGTCCGCCAAGGCCGGCGAGTTGGTCGCGCAGACGGGATAGATCGTCCATGGCGCGGTTGAGTTCGGCGTCCTTGGAAGTGTGCTGAGCACTGCCCAGCGCGCGAGCCGCGTCGCCGACCTGTTGACCCAGCTTCTGCAGGTCGCTGGTGAGCGCGGTTTCGACCGGATCGGAGAAGTTGCCGCTACGCAGCCAATCCGAACTGCGTTGCATGCGGGTGCCGAGATCGTTTTCGTCCATGCCATCGAGCGCGCCCCGCAGCTTGGTGGAAGCCGCCGGTTGCGTGGGCGCGAGTTCGCGCGCCGCAGTGCGCATTTGCTGGGTGAGGCGCGCCAGATCATCGGTCACCTGCTGGCGATCGTTGACCATCTTGTCGATTTCCTGGGCCGAGGGATAGCTTCGGCGGCTTGCCGGAGGCGCGCGCGGCATTCTGCTGAGCCATCAAATCGCGCACGTGATCCGCCTGCTGCTTTTGCTGGGCCGCCAATTGATCGGCGGTTTGGGCCATCGAGTTGAGGCGGCCGGCGGCGTCCTGCTGCTGCATGCCGCCAAGCAGGTCGGTGGCTTCGCGCAAGCGGTCGGCGGCGCGGCGGGAATCGGCCGCGCTGGCATTCTGCGAGGCGGCGCGCTTCATGTCGTCATTCGCTTGGCGCAAGCGGTCGAGCGCCTGCTGGGCCGCCTGTTGACGGCTGTCGGCGGCCTCGTCGGCGGACTGTTGAGAAGCCTGTTGAGAAGCCCGCTGGGAATTAGCGTTGTCCTGGCCGGACGCCTGGCTGCCGGCTTGCCCACCGCGTTGGCCCGCCTGACCGCTCGCTTGCCCGGAACTTGCAGCGCTCTGCTGCCCTTGCTGACCCTGCTGCCCTTGCTGGCCCTGTTGGCCATTTTGAGCCAGTTGTTGCTCCATCTGCTGCTGGAGCTGCTGCGCCTCGCGCTGCAACATCTCCTGTTGCCATTTCTGCTCGGCGGTCTGGGTGCCGTTGCGCTGCTGCTGGGCCAGATCCTCCTCGCGCTTGGCCAGTTCGTCGAGCTTTTTCAGCGCGTCGTCGATTTCCTGCGCCTTCTGTTCGTCGCTGGTAGCCGCGGCTTTTCTGCGTCTCGTATTGATTCTTCTCGGTATCGAGCTCGAGATCGAAGAGCGCCGCCAGATCGCGCGCCGCGCCGCCTCCACCGCCGCCTCCACCCCCGCCCTGCGCTCCAAACGCAACCTGAATCTGCCGGAAGGTGGCTTCGGCGCGCAGCAGGAATTGCAGAGCCTTCTGCTCGTTGGGGATGGCGTCCTTCCACTTCTCCTGCTGCAATTGTTGCGCGGCCGGCGCCATGGCCTCGGAGGCGGCCATCATATCCTTCTGGAAGTCGCTGATGGCCTGCACTTCATCGGTCAACTCGCGGGCCTGCAAGCGGCCGGAAAGCGTGACGGCCTGATCGCGCAAGGTGGCTTGGGATTGGGACAGCAGCTTGGCGATGTCGGTCGCCTGCTGCTGGGTCGAGTTCTTGTCGCCCTGCTGCTTGAAGGTGGCGGAGATGATCTCCTTCTCCCGCTGCGAGATCTGCGCGGATTGATTGCCTTGGCCGCCTCCGCCGCCCCCACCCCCGCCGCCCGACTGCTGCGATTGCGAAAACTCGCGCTCAAACGGGTCGGCCTGGATGAACATCATGTCGGTGTGGGCTTCGGCGTTGGCGTCCTTGGCGGTGGCGTAGACGCTGACCAGATCGCCCGGAACCAGCTTGAAATCTTCCAGCGAAAGCGTGGTCGAGCCGTCGGCTTGCTTTTCCGCCCTTTTTCTGGAGCAGATCCACCGTAGTCTCGGGGCCGCCGTTGACCGAATAATGCAGCGTGACGCCCTTGAGGCCGTATTCGTCGGTGGCCTTGGCGGCAACGGTTACCTCTTCGATGGGGCTGGCGTGGTAATCGCCCCGGCCGGGACGCACCAGCGCAATCTGCGGCGGATTGGCTTTGCGGGCCTCGATGAAAAAATCCTCGCTGACGCGAACCGGCTGGCCCGCCTCAACGCCGGCGACGTGGTAGACGCCGTCCTTATCCATCTTGACGGTGCCGCGATAGACGTTATTCTGGCCGCCGGTGAGCTGGATCTTGCTGTCCGTTGTCGAGCTGGATCTGGCCGCCCTGAAGGGGGCGGTCGGTCGAGACCTCGAGTTCGGCCTCGGTGCCGGTGACGGCGCGCAGATCGCCGCCGCGCTCCTCGACCTCGGACGGCATGCCGGTCCAGGCGGGGTAATGGTAGGTGACGCGAATCTGCTTCACCGCGGGCAAATCGGTGACGCGAATGTTATAGTGCTTCGACGTCATCGCTCCGGCGGTGACGTAGTACTCGACGTTCTCGGGCAAACCGGCAAATAGAAATTGATAGCCGCCCGCGAAACTGCCGGCCGCCTTGGGCTGCATCGCAATCTCTTCCCACTTGGACGAGCTCTGAAAGCGGGCATACAATTTGACGCTGGGCGATCGCAGGCCGGTGGGGAGCGCCGAAACCAACTGGTCGGCGTGGCGGCGCACGACGGCGTCGCCGGGAGTCACGCGCAGATCGTAAAGCGCGGGCTTGTCGTGGTGCGGACCGGTCCACAGCAGCGAGGCGCCATAGCCAAGAAAACCGGGTCCTGCGGCGATCATCCAGACCAGCATGGCGAGAGCGCCGACCGCAGGTGCCCAGCGAGATCCAAAGACGCCCGTCGGTGACCATTTGCCTGGGCTCGGCGGATTGGGCGACTTCGAGCGTGTCCCCGGCCAGAAGTTCGATAAAGGGATCCTGGCCGTCGCGCTCGGTGAAGGTGGTGAGGCGCTGCTCGAATTGCGGGAAGGCGGCTTCGGCGGTTCCGACCGCGCGGCGGCGGGTCAGGCGGCGCAGGGGCAGCGCCAACCCGGCGGCAGCGGCGATGGCCAGAATCAGGATCAGTCCGAAGCGCGCGGCGGTCACGCTTCCCTGCGAAAAGGCGAGCGCGTTGGCGATCGTGACCAGCACCAGCGTCGCCACCAAAGCGCTGCCGGTGAGAATGGCCAGGCCGCGCAGCAAGGTGCTCCAGCGCAGACGTTGTTCCAGTTGCGCAATGTATGCGTGAAGTTGTTCGCGGAAACTCATGGAACCTCCAACGGCGCGGCCAACGCTGATACTTGAAGCATAGCGTATTGGCAGCGTCGGCGGGCTGCCACATCTTCAACGCCTCGTGGGCATGCAGTTCCGCGGGTAGTACGTTTCTTGGCAAGTTGACGTGACCGGGACCTCGCTCGATCAACCTCCCAGATCGCCGTTTGAACGAAGCCTTGCGGCAGACGCTTCGCGTGCGCACGGTTGAATGGTTGCGGTAGTTGCGCGGCGGAAGCTAACGCGCCTATCATTTGGCAGGGCGGTTACGATCCTTGCACACGACTCATCGGGTGTCATCCATAACTTGCAATACGATTCTCCGGTTCGGTAGCACGATTTCGATATAATCCATTTCACTGGATGAACCGGACGCTGGGGCAGCGTTATTATTACTCAGTATAGGGGTAACTAACATGAGGTTCCAGACCTTCGCTACCGGAGTCGTGTCCCTGGCATCTCTTCTTAGCATTTGGCCAATCGCGGCGCAATCTCCTTCGGGTGCCGCGACATTGAGCGGTATCGTACAGGACGGACACGAAGGCCGCATTTCCGGGGTAACCAAACGCTTCTGAGCCGCGGCCGTTAGAGAGTCGGTGTGGCAGAATATGTTGGCGAACTTCTGAAACGGTGAACTTAGCTACCCAAGTAATGACCTGCTGCCGCCTCAATCACTCCTCGACGATGACCCAACTGGAATCGGGGTCGAACTCGCTCATTGCGGTAGCCGTTTCCGTCGTAGTCTTCCCCAAATCCTTTTGGAGGAGAACTCCATCCTGGTTGATGATAAAAGTCATGACCCCCGAGTTGCCATATTCCGCCGGATACGCGACGAACGCGAATCCACCTACCGGTTTTCCATCGACCACATATTCTTTTGCTCCGCCCGGCGCCTTGTCCGTTTGCCCCTTCAACATACGGAAATAGTAGCCGTGGAAATTTGTGTGGCCTTCGGGCTTTGCGGTATATCCGTCGGCAGCTGCGTTCGCCGCCAGCGGCCCGAGCGGGCTCTCTGGTTGACCTTCCGCAGCCTTCCAATACAAGCCGTTCTGCTTGCCAGGGTCACTAATGAACTTTATCGCATATTGTTGCGTGGCCTCGCCATTGTGAACCTGCGCGAAGTACTCCGCCTGAGCGTCCGCCAGTGCATTACAAACATCGATAATTGCCAGTTCGTTCCGGCCAATCCGGCGCGACAGAATCTCGTCCTTTCCCGCAGCCGCATCGAAGTACCACTGCCCACCCTCATTCTTCTTCAACGGGATCGGGAAAGCGAAATTGTCAGCTCCGACCAGCAGGATTTGGGAACCATCCGCCATCTTGCGCCAACGGTGCATCGTCCCATACGCAGCCGCGAAGTCTTCGGCTACCTTCTTGTCCTGTACGGTATCGCCAGAGTAGATGATACCTTTCGAATCCGGACCGAAAATCGCCAGTATCGCGTTTTCGTCGCCTGCCTTCGCCGCCGCCAGTAGCGCATTACCCGCTTCGTCAGATGAAGCGAACACCTTGGCCGACGGTGTTTCGGGTTTTTCGGACTTACTACAAGAGACAAGGGGAACGGCTAGCGCCAGAACTAGTAACCAAGTCCCTGAGATGCTTCCGCGATATTTAAGCAACATGATATCCTCCAAAGCTTCGGTAGTTCTACTCATCTGCGCCATCCGCCACCGCCCCCGCGGCTCGCCGAACCACGTGCACTTTCCGACCTCGATTGCCAACCGCCGCCCTTAGCTCCGCTAAACGCTGGAGACCCGCTGCTTTTTGTCTGTCCCCCATAGCCGCGAGCCGCAGCGGAACTGGAGCTGCTCGCGCCTGTGGAGTGTGGGGTGGCGGTTGGTTTCTGACCCTGGGTCTGCTGCCAACCGCTCCCGGTGTTCTTGTAGACGTTGCCATTTGAGGCGGCATACTTGTTGCCATTGGCCGTTTGACCCGCGGCAGCACTGTTGCCGTACGCGCCGGTTGCGGCTACACCTCTGCCGCCCGCCGAAGTTTGCACGCTTCCCACGGACCCGTTAGCTGTAGTCTGGTGCTGGGTGTAAGCGGTATTGCCGTTCTTTGAGACCACCGAACTTCCATAGCTCCCATAGGCATTGGAAGTCTGGTGCGTCGCGGCGTAGGCTCCTGTGTTTGGATTGTACGCTTGACCAACCTTGGTAGTGCCGTAAGCGTTCGTAGCTGACGCACCGCGCGCATACGTTCCGGTCGCCGGATTATAGGCCGTCCCAACCCTCGCAGCCCCGTATGGGCCGACCGCACCCACGCTGGAACCATAGACTCCACCGTGCCATGCGCTGTTTCCGTAGTAGGTGGTGCTTCGGTATACCACGGCGCCGCCGTGCCAGTTGCAGTTCCAGTAGCTGTAGCCCCATCCGCAACAGCTATTGCTCATCGCGACGCCTATAGCAATACCAAGTCCGAATGCGAGTATGCCGGTGGCCACTACGTCTGCCGTGGTATACCCAGGGACCACATAGGGCGTGCCATAGACAATCGTAGGATTGTACTGCGGGACGTACACCACTTGTGGATTGGTGGGCTGAATCACGATCACTTGCGGCGACTGCTCGACGACCGTAATCTGTGAACCTGATTTCAAATTGCCGGCAGCTTTTGCTTTGGCGCGCAACACCTGAATCGCCGCCATGAGATCGGCCGCTTGAGTGTGATACGCCTCTCCCAAAGCGGAAGTCCAGCTAAGATTCTTGGCCAGGTTGGCGAGCACCGAGGGAAACTGCGTGAGCGCCTTTACGCTGGGGTCCCATGGTTGTGGATCAACGGCCTGCATGAGAGCCGAGCCGGTGAGCTGCTTGTTCTGCTCGAGCCAACTGCTGGCGGCGGCAACCTGGTCGGGAAAGGTCGCGGCTCCCAGAATTTGAGCAACCAGGGAGTCCGGATATAAAGCAACGGGCGCCGCCAATTGCTGCAGCTCCTCCGGTGAAAGAGGCGCGCCTTGTCCCGAATGTCCGGTCGAATCCGCTTCTGGTGGCGGTGCCGGTTGCTGTGCTCCGGCTTCAAACGGCATCGCCAGCAGGAGTGACAACGCCCCGGACAAAAACTGTTTCATAAAAGTCCTGATCATTATGTGTACCTCTTTCGAGTGGCGACAAAAACTATCACGGGGTCGCACTCCCGCCCGCCGTTCATGTTCTGACGAACCTTACGATACGGTCGAGGGATGGCGCGCATAGCTTCGCGGCTCTATTTTTTTTTGGAGTGTATTTAGATACGGAAGGCCGAGGACGAAAAACAAGTGCCGGAGCTGGTTCAAATGTTTTGAGTCAGTGAGCATCAGTCATCATCTTCGGGACAAGCGAGGCAAAACCTGTGAGTTCACCAGACAATATACAAAGAACAGTTCTTCCCATTCCCGATCGGCCCCGGTCCGGTTTGATCACTTATGACGCAAAAGATCCGGATACTAAGTTCCCGCCGATTACTCAATTGCGGCCGCCCAAGGGCGCCCCTAACGTCCTGGTCGTATTGATTGACGACGCGGGCTTTGGATCTTCCAGCGCCTTTGGCGGTCCCTGTAACACGCCGGTGGCGGAAAGCCTCGCGGCAGGCGGCTTGAAATATAACCGCTTTCATACCACGGCACTGTGCTCGCCGACGCGGCAAGCACTGTTGACCGGACGCAACCACCACACGGTTGGCATGGGCGGGATCACTGAAATCGCTAGCGGCTCGCCGGGCTATAGCTCGGTTCTACCGAACACCTGTGCGCCCCTTGCCCGGACCCTCAAGCTCAATGGGTATGCGACGGCGCAGTTCGGCAAATGTCACGAAGTGCCGGTCTGGGAGACCAGTCCAGCCGGTCCCTTTGATGCCTGGCCTACGGGTGGAGGTGGATTCGAATATTTCTACGGGTTCATCGGCGGTGAGGCGCACCAATGGTATCCATCGCTTTATGAAGGCACCAACCCGGTCGAGGTGAAGAAGACGCCCGAAGAGGGCTACCACTTGATGGCAGACATGACGAACAAAGCCATCAACTGGATCGGACAACAGAAGGCCCTGATTCCCGACAAGCCATTTTTCGTCTATTTCGCGCCGGGTGCGACACACGCTCCACACCACGTCCCGAAGGAATGGGCGGATAAGTATAAAGGCAAATTCGACCAAGGGTGGGATAAGCTGCGCGAAGAGACCTTTGCCCGCCAGAAAAAGCTGGGTGTCATTCCGCCGGATTGCCAGCTGACGCCAAGGCACAAAGAAATCCCGTCATGGGATGAAATGCCTGCCGCGCTCAAGCCCGTGCTCATCCGGCAGATGGAAGTTTACGCCGGGTTCCTGGAGTATGCCGATCACCATGTCGGCCGGTTGGTGGATTCGCTGAAAAAGCTCGATCTTCTCGATGACACGCTGATTTACTACATCGTCGGCGACAACGGTGCGTCGGCGGAGGGGACGCTGCATGGTACTTACAACGAGATGATCAATTTCAATGGCGCGGCCGCGCTCGAAACCCCCGAGTTCCTGATGGCCCGGCTGGACAAGCTGGGTGGGCCGGAATCTTACAACCACTATGCAGTGGGCTGGGCGCACGCCATGAATACGCCGTACCAGTGGACCAAGCAGGTGGCCTCTCATTGGGGTGGCACACGCAATGGGACAATCGTGCACTGGCCCGAGGGAATCACGGGCAAAGGTGAAATCCGCAGCCAGTTCCATCACGTGATTGACATCGCGCCGACCATCCTCGAACTGGCCGGCCTGCCCCAGCCGCTTTCCGTGAACGGAGTCCAGCAGCACCCCATCGAAGGCGTCAGCATGGCGTACTCGCTCAACGATGCCAAGGCGGCGGAGCGGCACGAGACACAGTACTTCGAAATGTTCGGCAACCGCGGCATCTATCACAAGGGCTGGACCGCAGTGACGCGGCATAAGACGCCATGGCTTCTCGTTGGAGAGAAGGTCCCGGCATTCGACGATGACAACTGGGAGCTTTACGACACCAGTAAAGACTGGAGCCAGGCGAACAACCTGGCCGCGAAGATGCCTGAAAAGCTTCACGAGCTCCAGCGCCTCTGGCTGATCGAGGCAACACGCTATAACGTACTGCCTCTCGATGACAGGGTTGCGGAACGGCTGGACGCGAATGTAGCAGGGCGACCGGTGCTGATTAGGGGCAACTCCCAAATCCTATTTGGCAGCATGGGGCGCCTATCTGAAAACTCGGTCGTTAATATTAAGAACAAGTCACATTCGATTACCGCTGAGATCGTGGTGCCCGCAAGCGGGGCTGAGGGCGTCATCGTCGCCCAAGGCGGAAACATTGGGGGCTGGAGCCTCTACGCCAAGGGCGGAAAGCTCAAATACTGTTACAATCTGCTCGGCATTCAGCAATTCTACGCCGAATCAAGCACCGCACTGCCTCCCGGTGATCACCAGGTGCGTATGGAGTTTGCCTACGCTGGGGGTGGCCTTGGCAAAGGTGGTACGGCGTCATTGTACGTGGATGGCAAGAAGGTCGGCGAGGGCAAGGTAGCCGCTACGGCGGCGATGGTTTTCTCCGCCGACGACGGTTGCGACGTGGGGATGGACACCGGAGCTCCTGTCTCACCGGACTACGGTTCGCGCGGGAATGAGTTTTCGGGAGTTGTGAAGGGCGTTCAGATAGCGATCGCAGAGGCTGCTGAAAGCGTTGATCATCTTATCTCGCCGGAGGAAGCCGTACGCGTCGCCATGGCGCGGCAGTAACCCGGCCCCAGGCGGGCATAGCTGTAGTGAGTCACCGCACGCCGGCGGGTTCCGCCGGCCTTAGGGCAAAAGCAGCAGCCGATCTTGCAAACGCTAATTTGAATGGTCTCGCGGTAAATGGAGGAATGAAAGGTTGCCGGTTTCTACGCCTGCCCCGTGAACCGGTCCTTTGCTAACTCGAGGGCTCAAGAGTTGTTATCGCGCGCCCCCTTTTTAGCGCTGGGAAGGTCCGTCGAGGCAAGGATGCATGCTATGGGTAAAACCGGAGCAACGTGGACCGTAAAGCACCGTAGGCGTCTGCTTCCAATCGCCGCGATCCTGGTTATATCTGGCGCACTGGCCAGCGCGCGACTGGAAGCCAAGAGCAACCGCGATGTGGTGGTGATGAAGAATGGCGACAAATTTACCGGGGAAATCAAGAAGCTCGAGAACGGCGTTCTTTATTTTAAGGCCGATTACATGGTGGACGCGGTTCAGCTCGACTGGGCGCGAGTGGATCGCTTGGAAAGCACCGACCATTTCAACGTGCTTTTCAGCAGCGGCCAGCACGTGACCGGCACGATCGATGCCGAACCGGGAAACCAGGAGACGAGAAGTGACTTCGTCGTCCAATCTGGCGGGGCCGAGATCAAGGCCGGGCAGTCCGAAGTCGCGAAGCTGACTCCAGTCGAAGACAGTTTTTGGGCACAGCTCACGGGAGCCATCGACTACGGATTTTCCTTCACCGGCGGCAGCGATACCATGCAGTCCAGCCTATCCGGCAGCGTCGAATACCGAACTGAAGGGTGGGCCACCCGTCTGAACGGTAGTTCCGTACTGAATCGTGAGTCGGGCGCCAAGAATTCGGGCCGCAACACCCTGGACTTCCTGTACGCAAAATACGTGGGCCCTCACTGGTACGCCGGGGTCACGGCGAGTCTGCTGAGCAGCAACCAGCAGGACTTGACGTTGAGAGCCAGCGGTGGGGGCGGTATAGGAAGGGATTTCGTGCGAACCGGGACCGCATCCCTATCGGTGCTCGGCGCCGTGGTGTTTAGCCGGGAACAATACTCTGAGAATACAGCTGTAGAGCCACAAAGAAATCAGGCAGAGGCGTTGTTCGGAGTTTTTTTCTCCAAATATGCTTTCAAGAAGTTACAGTTCACCGGACAGGTGGTGGCTTACCCGAACCTCACCACGCTGGGGCGCGTGCGACTGAGCGAGGACTCCAACCTGCAGATCCAAATCGTCAGGAACCTCTATTGGAAGGTGAGTATCTATGAAAATTACGACAGCCGGCCACCGGTGACTGCCCCGAAAAACGACTTCGGCACCAGCACGTCGGTCGGGTGGAAATTCTGAAGGCAACACGGATGGGAAGTATCGATGTGATCAAAGAAGACCAGGCGAACGTGAAAACATTCACAGCCCAGCAGGTCCCCGACTTCTCTTTGGTCTTGGGTGGGCCTCTGTTTCACCTATACGGGCGAACGCACTTGTCCCTGGGTGCGCTGGAATTGGTGAGACGCCGGGTCCTGGTTATCACGGTTTTCGCATGGTTGCCTCTTTTGCTCTTGTCGGTGCTCGATGGCCATGCCCTTGGCGGACCCATCAAGATTCCCTTCCTGTACGACGTCGAGGCGCAAGTTCGATTCCTGATCGCCTTGCCTTTACTCATCCTGTTAGAAGTAATTGTCCATCGACGCATCAGCCCCGTGCTGCGGAGGTTGGTGGAAAGACGAATTGTGGTGACGGAAGACCTGCCACGCTTCCGCGAGGCTGTAAACTCAGCGTTACACGCACGAAATTCAGTCGCTCTTGAAGCGGCGCTGTTGGTATCGGTCTATACCCTGGGGCTTTGGATCTGGCGTAGCCAGATCGCCGCGGGAGGGGCGACCTGGTATGCGGCGCCGGAGGGCACCAACTTGCATCTGACGTTGGCCGGGTATTGGTACGCCTTGGTGAGCATCCCGATTTTTCAATTCATGCTACTGCGGTGGTATGTACGCCTTGTGATCTGGTTCCGGCTTCTGTGGCAGGTTTCCAGACTGAACCTGCACCTGACTGCCGCTCACCCGGATCGAGCGGGCGGGATCGGCTTTGTCGGTAAGAGTGCCTACGCCTTCGGGCCATTGCTCTTCGCCCAAGGCGCCATGCTGTCCGGATTGATCGCCGATCGGATGCTGTATGACGGGCGCAGCCTCCTGTCCTTCAGGTTGGAGGCAGCGGGATTCGTGAGCCTTTTCACCCTGTGTATCATCGGGCCGCTCGTCGTGTTCACCCCGCTGCTCGACCGTACCAAGGCGAAGGGCTCGGCGGAATATGGCTCATTGGCCAATCGGTATATATTCGGGTTTGAAGAGAAGTGGATAAGAGGAGGGGCCGAAGAAACGAGCGAACTCCTCGGTGCGTCAGACATCCAATCCCTGGCCGACATGGCACACAGCTACTCGGTCGTGAGCGAGATGCGCATCGTTCCCTTCGGACTGAGAGATATCGCATGGCTCGTCGCCGCATCCGCCGCGCCCCTGTTGCCACTGACGCTGACTATATTGTCGGTTGAGGAATTGCTGACCCGTCTGATCAAGGTGTTCTTCGGATAAGAGCGTGGATGAGAATCAACCACTTGAAGGTAAACTGTCGGTTCCTAGTGCTGGACATTGCAAACGGCAGGATGCCGACCGGGCCAGGTCCGGCGAGGCAATAACACCGTCAGACATAATGAGTCGGCTGCGTGGCGACCTTCATCCTAACCCGCAGATTCCGTTTTCAGCGTGGTCTGGCCACTATGATCGGGAAACGAAAATAAAATATCGCGGAGATTCGAAACCGGCGATTATTTCAGTGGGAACGAGGCGCTGTCTGAGGAAGCTATCTCTACCCACGGGGCCGGGCTTTGTCGGGCTTGGCGAAATATCGAAATAATGTTGATTGTGCGAAAATTCTCTGCAGGCGCTTCAGATATGGCAATAGAGGTGGGCCGCCTCAGGACTCAAAGGGAAAGAGAGAGGTAGAAGATCATGACGAAACGAATCATTCGCATTAGCATGGCTGCACTGGCGGCTGGGTTGCTGTCAGGGGCGGCGTTCGGACAGGGAGAACCGGTACCGGAACATTACTCTGCAGTCTGGGCGGTCACTGGAGGAAGTGCCGGCGGAACCACTGTGCCGATTGACATTCGCATTAACAGGTACAACAGCAACGAGGAAATCATGCGGTATGCGACTCTTCTGGCCAACAGCGGCCCAGCCGCTCTTCGAAGTGCCCTGGAGAAAGAGGATGTCGGACAGTTCTCTCCGGTGGGCAAGGTTGGGACGCCGCTGGCGGTTGCCCGCAAACTGGTCAATGGCGACAAGACCGAAATTCGTGTGTTGACGTTGCGAATGATGTCGTTTGCGGAGCTTCGAAACGGGGGGCGGTCGGTCGATTATCCGTACACGATGCTGGACTTAATAGTCGACAAGGACGGCAAAGGAACAGGCACCGCAATCGGAGCTGCCAAGATCCGGTTCGACAAGAAAAAGAACGTTTACGAGATCGAGAGTTTCAGGCACGGGGCGGATTACAACAAACTGCTCAACGTCCGGTTGATGAAATAAGATCGCAGTAGTCGTCTTGCCCCCTTTTGCCACGGTTCTTGTCGGCGAGGTGGGTTCTGAAGTGCACGGCCGTCGATTCGCACTATAAAAAGAACGGCTTGTCCTCTTCGACCTGTTTCTCCATTCAGCAAATGGCGGCGGAAGTTCCTTGGTCAGCGGGCCGGTGCCCTTAATCCTCTGCTTGCCTACTCGGCCAAAGCGGGGTCTACGGTCGGATCGTCTTTGTCCGCACCCGATAATTGTTACGAGATCCCCTTCGCATCGCCTTCACTTAGCCGATGTCGCGTTGGACACGACCATACTGATGACTCTTGCTTCTCGATCCAACGTCGAAGCGAGGCCTGACTCTCACCTGATATCGAATGCAAAGTAACTTCCGCCGGCCCTCACGCCTCCTCCCTCTGCGTCCCCAGGTGCCGGCTGGCCACGACCGATTCGGCCACGGCGGAAGCAAGCACCAGCACCATGACATACCACCAGAAGCTTTGCGGCGTCTTGGGTGGCGTAGCCGGGCCAGACCCCTTACGGACGGCCGCATTTTGCGGTTCCTGGCCATCTTTGCCCTGCCACAAAGCCAGGACATCATCCGGAATAACGTCGAGATTCGATTCTTTGGGATCGGGGTTGACGCCGACTTCGTCCCGCCGGCCGTTCGCGAGCCGAAGTTGGTAATAGCCGGCCTCGGTGAGCTGGAACGACTGGGCGGAGGCAGCCTCCCCCAGCGTGAGCGGGCGCTTCCCCTCGGGGTCGGTGACCTCGACCCCTTGCCCACGTTCCTTGGCATTGCGCAGCTCCAGATAAGCATCCACCGTCCGGGCGCCCCCCTGGCGTTCACTGCCCGCTAGATAGCGCGCGGTCTGCTCGATGAACGGGACGAATGCGGGATGCAAGGGAAAATCGTTGCCGAGATTGTCGAGCCCGGACGTGAGCAGCACCACGCGGCCCTCGCCGATGCGTTTCTCCATCAGGAGTGGCGTCTGGTCGCCTAGACGAACCACCACGCGCGCGTCGCCGGGATCGACATCGAGAGCGTAGAAAAACTTCACGCCGTGCCAGCCGTCCGCCTTGGCCACCGCGGGATACGAGGAGTCGCTGGAGCCGACCGCCATGTAACGATCCGGAACGCGGCTGTAGTCGCGGGCCTCGACGATGTGCGCGCCGAAAATGGGGATCTGCGAGCGGCTGCCCGCGGAGGTGCCGGCCGCGATCAGGATACTGCCTCCGGAGCGCACATACCCCATGAGCGCGTTTTCCAGCAGTGACGGCAGCGTACGGAGATCGGAGAGAACGACGAAAGCGTACTTGGACGGCTGACGGTCGGCGGCCTCGTTGACGTTGATCGATTCCATGATGAAGGCCGATTGCGCCGCCGCCGAGAGCGCTGCGCCGATGTAAAGCGGCGAACGGTTGTCGCCGTAATTATGGATCAACAACGCTTTCTGCGGGTCGGAACGCTGGACGGCAAAGCGGTGGAGGTTGTCGGCCGGGAAGCCGTCGGCATCGTCGATCTTGACCTCGCAGCGGTTGAAGCCGTAGGGCACTTCGAGGGCAGGGAAGTCGACCGTCGCCCGTCCGTTGGCGGGGACTGCGACGGTCTTAGTCGCCGTAGTCTTGCCGTTCACAACCAGCGAAACGGTGCGTTGGGCCGCAGGAGTGCCGTATCCGGCAATCACGGCTTGTGCATGAACCGGCTTGGCATCCTTGCCCCAGACTTGTCCGGGGGCATCCACCGATTCAACCGTCCAGTTGGGTTGGCCCTTGGTCACCACCGGATGCGTCACCAGTTTGACGTTGGCGGGCAGCGCCATATCGGAGAAGGTGGCGGCCAACTGGCTGCGTTGCATGTCGCTGAACAGGTGCATCTCGATGGGAGTATGGACCGCTTCGGCCATGGCACGCACCGCGCGCGCCAGTTCGCCGAAGTTACCGTGGCCATCGCCGGGCTGAATGCCCTGCACCGCGGCACGCAACGCCGCCTGGTCCTCGATCGGTTGGGTCACGAACCGCAACTGCGAGCCAAACGCCGCCACTTGGGCGCGCGCGGCGCCCTTTCCGGACAGCACTCTCATGGCCGCGTCCTTGGCATCGGTCAGCCGGGTTCCGGCACGCATGCTGAAAGAGTTGTCGATCATCAGCAGCACCAGCCGGTCGTTCGCCAGGGTGGCCGGGTCGCGGTTGATGAACGGATTGGCGAAGGCGACGATCAGCAGCAGCAGCAACAGCAGCCGCAGCGACAGCAGCAGGTAATAGCGCAGCCGGCGATGACGGGTCGAGCTTTGCGTGCGCGACTCGAAGAACATCAACGAACTCACCGGCTTTGGCGTGGTGGTTTGCCGCTTCAACAAATGCAGGTAAAGCGGCAGCGCAAGCCCCGCTAGACCGGCCAGGAACCAGGGCGCGAAGAGTCCCATTGAATTGACATTAACTTAACACATGGGGACGCCTGGCAGCTTGTGGCGGAAGTCGACGCAGGCCAAAAGCGCACCCCACAAGGCTCGCAAACGGTTGATTTTTCGTTGTGGAGCAGGCGTTTTCGCCTGCTGTCGCGCGCTGGAGAGACTTCCGCCAAGGCAACGTTGGGTTACCATTGGCCGAAGGCTGTTTTTCCCCATTTCTCATGCAACGACGCGACTTTCTCAAGATTGCCGGACTGGCGGCGGCCACCAGGAGTCAGCTGGTGGGTCAGCAACCGCAATCCTTCCTGGCGCCCACCGGCTCCGCAGGACGTGGCCAAGACCGATTTCACGCTGCAAATCGCGCCGATCACGGTTGAATTGGCGCCCAATCGCATTATCAGCACCGTCGGATACAACGGCACTTCGCCGGGGCCGCTGCTGCGCATGAAGGAGGGCGTGCCGGTTACGGTGAACGTGATCAATAACACTGACGTGCCGGAGTTTGTGCATTTTCACGGATTGCTCATTCCCTCCGACGTGGACGGATCGGAGGAAGAAGGCACCCCGGTAGTCCCTCCGCACGGAAGCCGCCGCTATCAGTTCACGCCCACGCCGGCCGGCACCCGCTGGTACCACACCCACACCATGTCGATGGACGACCTGCACCGTGGCAGTTATACCGGAATGTTTGGCTTTCTGATCGTCGAAGGAGCCAGTAATCCCGGCCGCTTCGATCAGGAACACTACCTCGCCTTGCGCGATTGGGAGCCCTATTTTACCAACCAGATGATGGATACCGACGACCTCGATCCCCTGCTGAAACAGCCCGAAAAGCCGGCGGTGCTGGATACGCGGCCGGTGGGGCTGGAAGTCACGGCCGATATTTATTCCATCAACGACAAGGCGCTCGGTGCCGGCGATCCGATCCGCGTAAAACCGGGCGAACGCGTGATGTTTCATTTTCTGAACGCCAGCGCCATCGAGAACCGTCATCTCGCGCTGCCCGGCCACAAATTCAACGTGATTGCGCTGGACGGAAATCCCGTGGCTACGCCGGCCGCCGTGGACGTGTTGATGCTGGGTCCGGGCGAGCGCATCGATGCCTGGGTGGAAATGAACCAGCCCGGGGTTTGGATCCTGGGCGCGCCCGAGGATCCGGTACGCGAAGGGGGCCTGGGAATTGCCATCGAATACGCCAATCAGCACCGTACCCCACAGTGGGTGGCACCGCCCAAACCCGTCTGGGACTATACCCTCTTTGGCAAGCCGGCATCCCAACCGGCGCCTGCCGAGCGCTTGGACATGGTGTTTGAAAAAGTGCCGCGCGGCGCCGGCAAATTCAACAGTTTCACGGTAAACGGCAAATCCTATCCTCACGACCAGGAATTCCTGCTCAAACAGGGCACGCGCTACCGGCTGACGTTTCATAACCGCACCGACGATGCGCACCCGTTGCACCTGCACCGCCACCAGCTCGAGATCGCCGAGATTTATGGCAAGGCCACCTCGGGCGTAATCAAGGACACGGTCGTGGTCCCCACCTATGGGCGCGCCAGCGTGGACTTCACCGCCGACCAGCCGGGACCGGCGTTGTTTCACTGTCATATCCAACAACACATGGACTACGGCTTCAAAGCCTTGCTGCGCTATTCGTAAGGGGACCTGGGCTGCATTCCCCCGCTACGTGGACAAAATAGCAGGTCCCCGATGTCAACCCACAATTCCGCTAGGCTCTTCATATCCGCCAATTAGACAGCCAATTGCGGGCGCAAGCCACCTCAAGCTCTCGGCGTACTCCGCGGGTCTCCGCGTCTCCGCGTTCTATTTGAGCGCTGCCCGGGGCGCGAATCACGGTTAACGAATGGCCGTCCGCCGGCGTGGAGCTCTGTTTTAACGCGAGAGGCTCGGAGGACCGCCGAGGGTACAGAGGACAATCGCCCCGGCTTTTGAAGTGCTCTGGTTGACGCCAACGGCTGCGCGAGGTTGATCCGCGTTTATCCCTGCTGTACTGCCCGGCAGTTCACACCGACAGCTCAGGCTAGGCGAGAAGTTCGCCTACGATGCGGCCCTTCACATCGGTAAGCCGGAAATGGCGCCCCTGGAATTTGAAGGTCAGCTTGGTATGGTCGATACCCAGCGTCCTTAGAATCGTAGCGTGAAGATCGTGGACGTCTACCGGGTCGCGCACGATGTTGTAACTGAAGTCGTCGGTCTCACCGAATACCACGCCCGGCTTGATCCCACCCCCGGACATCCAGATGGTGAAGCAGCGGGGATGGTGATCGCGACCGTAGTCGTCGGCGGTGAGTTTGCCCTGCGAGTAAACCGTCCGGCCGAATTCTCCACCCCAGACAACGAGCGTGTCGTTCAGCAGGCCGCGCTCTCGCAGATCGGTAATCAAGGCGGCCGAAGCCTGGTCGGTATCCTGTGCCTGTCCTCGGATCTGCTTCGGCAGGTTGGTGTGCTGGTCCCATCCGCGATGGAAAAGCTGGATGAATCGCACGCCCCGTTCGGCCAGGCGCCGCGCGAGCAGACAGTTCGCGGCGAAGGTGCCGGGCTTCCTCGAGTCCGGTCCGTAGAGATCGAAGATGTGCTGGGGTTCTTTTGAAAGGTCCGTCAGTTCCGGCACCGAGGTCTGCATCTTGAAAGCCATCTCGTACTGCGAGATGCGCGTCGCAATTTCAGGATCGTTGTACTCATGAAAGTTGACCTCGTTCATCTGCGCGAGGTCGTCGAGGTAGCGCCGCCGCATGCCGGGATCGACGCCCGGAGGGTTCGAGAGGTAGAGCACCGGGTCGCCGCCGGCGCGGAACTTGACGCCCTGATACTTGCTGGGCAGGAAACCGCTACCCCAGAGGCGGTCGTAGAGCGGCTGATCAGCCCGGTTGCCCGAGCCCTGCGAGATCATGACGACGAAGGCCGGGAGTTCCTGGTTCTCGCTCCCGAGTCCGTAGGCGAGCCATGAGCCGATGCTGGGCCGGCCGGCGAGTTGGAAGCCCGTCTGGCAGAAGGTAACGGCCGGATCGTGATTGATCTGCTCAGTGTTCATCGACTTGATGAAGCAGAGGCTGTCGACCACTTGTGCCGTGTGCGGCATGAGTTCGGAAATCCAGGCCCCGGAACGCCCGTATTGCGCGAAGTGGAAGAGTGAAGGCGCGACCGGGAAACTGGTTTGCGTAGCGGTCATGCCGGTGAGGCGCTGCCCCTGGCGGATGGAATCCGGCAGCTCTTTGGCGCGTAGTGCTTCGAGGGCAGGCTTGTAGTCGAAGAGATCGATCTGCGATGGCGCGCCGGACTGGAAGAGATAGATGACCCGTTTGGCCGTGGGCGGAAACTGCGTGGCTTTGAACTCGCTGGGGGAATCGTCAGCCTTCAGCAGAGTGGCCAGAGCGGCGGTCTTCAGAAAGTCTCGGCGGGTCGTCATTGGCGGGTCACCGTTTCATCGAGGTTCAGGATCAGGCTCGCAACGTTCGTCCACGCAGCCAGTTCGTTGGGGTTGAGTCTGGTGTCGCGCGGGCTCTCTCCTTGTGAGAGAAGCTTGAGCGCCGCCTCGGGATGGGTCTGATAACGGTCCAGGTTATAGCTGTAGCTGTTCAACAGGATTCGCCGTTCGTGCTCAGTGGGGAGGCGCGACGTCGCCAGGCGGAAGCCGAAGTCCACGCCAGGGTCGCTGCCGCCATGCTTCATCATGCGCTGTGCGAGCGCGCGCGAGGCTTCGACAAACGTAACGTCATTCATCAGGTCAAGCGCCTGGAGCGGAGTATTGGTGCGGGTTTCGCGCACGGTACAAGCTTCCCGGCCGGCGGAATCGAAGCTGGCCATCATGGGCGGCGGCGAGGCGCGTTTCCAGAAAGTGTACAAGCTGCGGCGGTAGAGAGCTTCGCCGTGGTCCTGCTGATAGCCCTGGCCGCCCGAAAGCTCTTCCCAGAGGCCCGGCGGCTGATACGGCTTGACCGAGGGTCCGCCAAGCTTTTCGACCAGCAGGCCGGAGACCGCGAGCGCCTGGTCGCGAACGGCCTCGGCGGGCAGGCGGAAACGGGGACCTCGGGCGATGAGGCGGTTCTCGGGATCGCGCTGCAGCAGTTCCGGCGTAGCTTTCGAAGACTGGCGATACGCCGCGCTCATTACGATGGTCTTCTGCATGGCCTTGATGTTCCAGCCCGTCCGCACGAACTCGGTGGCGAGCCAATCGAGCAACTCGGGGTTGCCGGGCCATTCACCCTGGGAGCCAAAGTCCTCTACCGTCTTGACGATCCCGGTGCCGAAGTACATCTGCCAGTAACGGTTGACGGCGACACGGGCCGTGAGCGGGTTGCCCGGATCCACGATCCAGCGGGCCAGGGCAAGGCGGTTGTTGGCGACGTCCTTCGCGAGTGGCGGCAGAGCGGCGGGAACACCGCGCTCGACGCGATCGCCGGGGTGGTCGTAAGCGCCGCGCTTCAGCAGAAAGGTCTCGCGCGGCGTAGGCAGTTCCTGCATCACCATGACGGTCTGGATGGAGTCGTAAAAGTGGGCGCGCTGTTCTCGCAGATCGCCAAGCGTCTTCCATTGGGGTAGCGTGTCAAGGTATGCCAGGCGGATCTTGTCGCTTTGCGCCGCGGTTCGCCTGGCCGGGCTGATGGCCGCGATCCGGCTGATGTTTTCCGGGACCGCGAGGACGGCAATCTCATCGGGAGGCAGATCCGTCTTGTAGACGTGAACCTCGCTGATCGCGCCCTGGAAGCCCGCGCCGATGCGCAGGGGTACTTTCACCGCGAAGTTCTGGTTCATCTGGTCGAGGTTGATTTTGAGCGGCTGCGAGATGCCGTCGATATAGATCTTCAAGCCGTCGGCGAAGCGCGACCCGTCCCAGGTAACGGCGACATGATGTGAGTGGTTGAGTTCAACCGGCTCACGGGTTTCGACCCGGATGGCGTCGTCGAGCCATCGCAACACCAGGTTGACATGAATCTTGCCGTCCTTCAGGATTAGCTGGTAACCGGGGCCCTCGGACTCGTCTTTCATTCTGGAAAAAATGGATCCATCCGGTGCCGACGCATTGATGCGCGCCGCGAGAGTGAACTTGTCCAGAAAACCGAAGTCACCGGCATTCGCAGCGTCGAGTTGCCGTTGCCGGAACCAGTCGGCATCCGGTGCAATTCTCGCTTCCCACTCGCTCTGCCCGTTTGCAACCACCTTCTTCTCCGCCGCTGCGATCGCCATATCCATGCGCTGCAGGTCGGCTTGCTGGGTAAGGGTCGGCGCTTTGATCAGCGGAGGAGAGTTGCCGTATTTCTGGGCATTGCCGCGCTCCGGGATGTTGTCGAAGTATGCGAAGAGCTGGTAGTATTCACGCTGCGTGATGGGGTCGTACTTATGGTCGTGGCAACGCGCGCAGCCCACTGTCAGTCCCAGGAAGACCGTCGACGTCGTATCAACCCTGTCGACCACATATTCGACGGCGTACTCTTCCGGAACGATGCCGCCCTCGCCATTGCCGCGGTGATTGCGGTTGAAGCCGGAGGCGATGCGCTGATCGAGAGTGGCATTCGGTAGCAGGTCTCCGGCGAGCTGTTCGATGGTGAACTGGTCGTAAGGTTTGTTGGAGTTAAACGCATCGATCACCCAGTCGCGCCAGCGCCACATGTAACGCTCGCCATCGGTCTGATAGCCGTTGGTATCGGCGTACCGTGCCGCATCGAGCCAGCGGATCGCCATGCGCTCTCCATATCGCGGTGAGGCGAGCAGGCGGTCGACTACCTTCTCGTATGCGTTTGGTGAGCGGTCGTTCAGGAACGCATCCACTTCCTCCGGCGTGGGAGGCAGACCGGTGAGGTCGAAAGTCACGCGTCGGATCAGCGTGGACCTGTCTGCTTCGGGAGACGGCTGCAGGCCTTCACGTTTCAGGCGGGCGAGGACGAGATAGTCGATAGGATTGACGCCGTCGGGGACGGAGGGACGCACCGGCGGAATCAGGGACCAGCGCTTTTGCCAGGCGCCGCCCTCATCGATCCAGCGCCGGATGAGTCCGATCTGCTGCTGTGAAAGCGCGGGTCCGGCCGCCGGCATGTGGCCGGGCTTGTCGCCCAGCGAGACCCGCCGCAGGATTTCCTTCCGAGTGGCTTCGCCGGCCGGAAAATCGAGGCGAAGCTTCGATACACGAGTCGACTGCGACGGCCCATGGCAGGTATAACAGCGGTCCGAAAAGATCGGCCGGATATCCCTGTTGAACTCCACTTTCTCGGCCATCTGTGCCGCCACGCACACAGCGCAGAGAAAGACGGTGACATGTAGACGTAGCAGCATCTCTGAAGAGAAATATATCACTGGGCAACCTTGAGTGGGGCGGGCAATTCTGCCCGCAGCCGGCATTTAGCCGGCTCGCCTTGTTACCGGGTCACCGAGTCTACAACCGTAAGATTCTTGAAGTCCAGTGTGCGGCGCAGGTTCTTGTACTTCAGGATCAGCTGTTCGGAGTCTACAGCGGCCTCCAGAAACGGACCTCCGAATAACGGCCAGTGGTCGTAGTCCAGAGCCGCGCCATCTATACGCGGGACCCCGCCATAAGTGAACTCGATCAACTTGCCTCGTAGAGATTGGAACTGCACGGTGGGGCTGGGATCCAGGCGAAACTGCAAAGGTAGCTTCACTATCGCGCGTCCGAACGACCGCACGTCCGGATACTCGGATGCGCTCGCGACCTGCACCACGAAGCCGTTCTTTAAATACGGGCTGAAAAGCCGGCGGCCGCCTCCTGCGATCGGTTTCCAGAAGTACGGCTGGAGCGGACGGCAGGCAATGTATGCCGAGTCCCCGCCGCGCATGAAAATCCACCCGGACGGGTCTTCTATCACTTCGCTCAGATCTTTGGAGAAGAAGCCGTTCACATGCGGGAACCGGGTCCCCGGCGGGATATCGTAGAGCGTGATCACGGTGTCCTGATCCTGCACGATTTTCTCGTAGGGCGACCCGCCCAGGAACTTATCCGGCGAATCGTATGTCTTCTTCGACTTGACCACGCCTTCCACTGCGTTATCGGAGTTGAATACAAAATAAGTTTGTAACTCCTCGATCGATGAGTAAGGATGCAGGGTTAGAAATGTGTTCTGCATTCCGCGCGCGTCCGGCACGTGCCAGGTAACATCCCAGGAATGCTGCTGGATTGGTTGCAGCACTCCTCCCTGGTCCGAACTTACGGCATATTCACGCCGGACATAAGTAGTCTTGTATACCGGGCCGTGTAACTCGTCATGGAAGCGCCAGCGATTGCGTGTGCGCTTGCGCTCGTAGTGAGTGTAGGGCTGGGTGCGGTCCGTGGCGATGCTCTGCAGGATCTCCGGCGGCTCGTACCCGCTGGCCAACGAATAGTAAATGACATAGTTATCAGGAAACGGGAGAGGCCTGCCTACGCCAAACCAGAGGTAGCCGAAGTCACTCGATACGCCGGCCCATTTCTCCAGCAGATTCTGTTCGTAGACCCGGGCATGTGCTCCGACATAGAGCCCGTCGAGGTTCTCCGGAGCGTAGTCCGCGATGAGATAATCGAGCATCATGGCGGCGCGCTTCTTCATGACGGGATCCGTGGCCCATGCAGCGAGGTAAGACATCGGGAGTAGATATACGCCCATGTAATGCGGGGAATCGTACTCGCCCTGGCCTCGCGTGGTAGTCAACTTAACCCACGACTCGATCCATTGCCGCGCTTCCTCAAGATTTTCTTCCGAGGATTTGCCCGTATACCAGGTCTGGCCCGGCTGATTCGGCCATAACTGCGACATGAGGTAGAGCGAAGTGTAGTAAAGCAGAAAGTGATTTTCTGTGTCCCCCCGATAGGGCATGTAAGTCTTCCACGAACGTCTTAAAGCGAGGCGCGCGGATTCCGATAACTGGCCTTGATCGAGGTGCGCGACGGCTGTAATCGGGAACATCCAGAACATATCGCCGCTGATCGGGGCGGACAATAGCTGTTCCAGCCTTTGGGAACACCACGCGGCGTCCTCGTGACGCCACAGTCGCGCTGCGATCTCGGCATAGCCGTAGTCGCGGCCTCCCGCGGGATGGGCGTACGCGTCGATGATAGCCATCTTGCGTTGGTCAAATGTCGGCGTCTGAGCAGCCAGCGGCGCGCTCAGGACCAGCGCCAGCAGTACGCGACGGTTCATTTGCCCGGCCCCTCGTGAACGAATTTCATTCGATTAATTTGAGTCCCGTCCAGTCCGTCTTTGGACCAACTCCTGCCTCCGTCATCGGAAACATAGAGTGCTTCCTCGTTCACGCCGATGTACAGGCGTCCCGATTTTACCGGGTCGAAGACCACGCTAACCACTTCGAGTCGCGGCAGACCGGCATTGCGCGATTGCCAGCTCCTGCCTCCGTCTTCCGACAGCAGGACCCCGGGATCCCAGCCGACGACGGCGATGCGTTTCGGGTCCGTAGGATCGAATGCAACGTCGTAAAGATGCCTGCCGACTCCGATACGGCCGGCGTTCTCGAACGTCTTCGCACAATCATGGGACGCGAAGAGTCCGCCCATCTGCGTGGTGGCAAGCCATTCGCAAGCATCGTGCGGCGATTGTTCAATATGCGTAATCTGAAAGCCCGCCGCGCCTGCAATGCGCCACGCCTTACCGCCATCTTCACTGCGAAAGATGCCTTCTTCGCCGCCTGCGATCAGCACTCCAGCCTGCCGGCGGTCAACGCGCAAAGCCTCGGTGTATTTGCGGTGCAGCCCCCCGCCGATCTCCTGCCACGTCGCGCCTCGATCATGGCTGACACGGATTCCGTGGCTGTGCGCGAAGTACAAGGTCCCGGGCGCATTGCGGTCGACGGCGACATCGCGGAGTTCGGTGACGTCGCTTCCGGTGAGGAACTTCCACGTGTTCCCGTGGTCGGCGGCGCGGATGAGGGCATTCCCGGCCGCGAGATAAACGACTGAGGGATCGGCCGGGTCGTAGTCGATCGCCGTTAGGAATGGATGGTTGTAGCCTGCGTGCCGCCAGTCTGAGGCTGGGGTCTTGAGAAATAGGCCGCTGGCCGGCAGCCTGGCGCCGACTACATAGTCCTTGGTGCTCGTTACACAGGCGTAGAGGGTGTCTTGGGCGCTGAGTGGAACTGCTACCAGGAGAAGCAGGCACGCGAAGGAACAGTTGCCAAGACAGCAGTCGGCAAACCTTCCTGTTAATCTTGCGGTCACGCGAGAGGCGATGCCTGGCCGGTGCAGCATCCCGGATACTCTGATGCGTCGTTTCAAGCCGGGATAGCCCCGCGCTTGATCACGTCCCGCATGGCCTCTACAAACGTGTCGATTTCTTCGAGCGTCGTGTAGACGTTAGGCGTGATCCGCAGACCTTGATACTCGCCCGGCGAATCGAACGAAGTTGTCCAGACGCGGTACTTACTCCACAGATAGCCGACCAACTTACCGGCTTCGAAGCCATCCACGCTGATAAAGCCGATGCCGCACGATTGCTCGGGATCCTCGCTGTTCAAAATCTTCACTCCCTCGAGTGTGCGTAGCGGATCGGACCAGCGGCGGCGTAGATAACGGAAACGCTCTGCCTTACGTTCCGCTCCGATGCTCTCGTGAAAAGTCAGGGCCTCGGCGATGGCGTTTCGCTGCGACGCTGGATGCGTCCCGATCTGTTCGAATTTCCGGATATCGTTGTGCAGGGACTCGTCGGCCCCCATCATCGGCCATATCTTTGGGATTTTAGCTTTCCGCACGTACAGCATTCCCGTGCCGATCGGAGCCAGCAGCCATTTATGCAGCGAAGTGCCGTAATAGTCGCAATCGAGGTCCTCATGCGTGAATGGAAACTGCGTGAAAGCGTGCGCACCGTCGATGATGACTTCGATTCCGCGCTCGCGCCCCATCCGGCAGATTTGCTTGACCGGGAAAATCTGGCCCGTGCGATTGGTGATGTGGCAGATGTGAATGACTCGGGTTTTGGGCGTGATCGCGTTTTCGACAAGCTTGGCGAGAAAATCCAGGCTGGGCGGCGGAACGGGGAATTTAATCTGCTTGAGAATGATGCCGTCGCGTCGCTCGCGCTGCTGCCACGACGAAATCATCCGCGGATAATCCTGGTTGGTGGTGATGACTTCGTCTCCCGCTTTCAGGTCGAGACCGAATTGTACGATCTCGAGGGCCTCGCTGGCATTGCGCGTGATCGCAATCTCTTCCGGGTCGCAGCCGAATGTCCGCGCCAGTCGCCGTCGGCAGGTTTCGATGCCCGGATCGAGGATGCGCCACATGTAATAAGTGGGATTCATATTCTCCATCTCGAGATAACGAATCTCCGTATCCATCACGATACGCGGCGCGGGCGAGACGCCGCCGTTGTTGAGATTGATCAGCGTCCGGTCGACCGTGAAAGCTTCGCGGATGTTGAACCAGAAGTCTTCATCGCGGGCCACCAGGTCAGCCGGACGTCCCGCGACCGACTGCGCAGCCTTTTGGGCGCGGGCGACTGAATCAGCCTGCAACGCGGCCACGGCGCCCACGGCGGAAGAAAAAAATCGACGGCGATCCATAACCCAAGTTAATCGCTATCGCACGCGGAAAACAAGCAGGAATTCACAATTTTGGGTCGCAAAATATGGCTTGACTTGGGTGAGGTAAACCGAATATAGTTGCTCGATAACTCGTAGCGATCGAAGGGAACTCGCCATGTCAGCCATTGTTCAGCGCCCAGATTATCTAAGTAAGTTATGTATTCATTGCCTGATTCTCGCGGCCTTTTGTGCCGTTGCCTTCGGGCAAACGGAAAACGGGTCTCTGTCGGGTATCGTGCTCGACCCCGGTCACGCGGCTATAGCGGGAGCCAGCGTCGATGTGACCTCCGTGGCCGACGGCATCACCCTGCACACGGTTTCGAACGATGACGGCATATATCTGTTTGCGAGCCTGCCGCCAGGACAATGGACGGTCACCGCGGAAAAGCCCGGCTTCAAAAAGTTAGTCCGCACCGAAATTCAGATGTTCATCGCACAGCGCCAGACTCTTGACCTGCCCTTGGAAGTCGGCGATGTGAAGCAGAGCGTCGAGGTCAGTTCCACCCAGACGCTTCTCGATACCGAGACCAGCGAGAAAGGTCAGACGCTGACGCCGAGAATGTACCAGACGCTGCCGTTCTGGAACGGTGGCCTGCAGAACCCTTCGGCTTTCCTCGGTTACATGCCCGGCGTGAACAACGGTTCGGAGACCAGCATTGCCGGATCTACGGGCCGCGCGCGTGAACAGTTGATCGATGGCACCAGTAATGTGATTCCGGAGTCCGGTGGCACGGTCTTCAACCCGCCCTCCATGGAAGCGTTCAGTGAATTCAAGCTGCTGCTCGGAACCTACACCGCCGAATACGGACGAACCGGCGGCGGTATCGAGATCCTCAATACGAAATCCGGCACCAACGATCTTCATGGGACCTGGGTCTACAGCATGAAGCGCCAGATTTGGGAAGCGGCGGGCTGGAGCGTGAATCAGAATCCCGCTAACCCCCCGGGCTTCCGGCCCAAGGATCGTTTGAACGAGACCGGCGGTGGTATCGGCGGCCCCGTTTATATTCCCAAAGTCTACGACGGCCGCAACAAGACGTTTTTCTACTTCTCCGACGACAACGATTTACGTCCGGTCGCGCCGACCGCCATCGTGAATACGGTTCCCACCACGCTCGAAACGCAAGGGAACTTCAGCCAGATTCCCCAGGCCATCTATGATCCGGCCACCACCACCAGCGGTACCAATCCAACCCGTTCCCCGTTTCCCGGCAACATCATCCCCACCAGCCGCTTTAGCAAAATCTCGGCCAACATCATTCCCTACATTCCTCCGCCGAATGGATCCGCGCTGACCAACAATCATTCTTTCGTCAATACGTCGCAAGTGACGGATCACGTCTGGGCTTTCAAAATCGACGAGATCATCAATGAGAAGCTGCGGATTTCGTACTTCCAGTCGATCGACAGCCAGCTTACCGCCGGTGTTTCAGATTTTAACGGTCCGCTCGGAACCGCGCTGGGCAGCCAGTATCAGAAGCCCAGGATCTTCCGCGTGAATGCCGACTACACCATCTCCCCCACTGTTCTATTGCACTCCACGTACGGATATTCTCGTACCGTGCAATTGTGGTTCGTGCCCGCCCAGAGCGGCTTCGCGTCGAAAGTGGGCTTCCCTGGAATCACCGGAAATTCGGACGCGACGCCGGTCATCAACTTCGCCGCAGCTGACGGTTACACCGGCTGGGGCATGCAGCAGGGCAAGGTGAACGACGGAGGCCAGAACAACTACACGACCCAGGTCGACCAAGGGTTGACTGTAGTCAAGGGTAAGCACGAATTCAAGATGGGCTGGGATATGCGCCGCTTGGAAACCTACGGTTACGACTTGGCCGGCACCAATGGTAATTACCTGTTCTCACGCAATGAGACCGCGATGCCCGGCGCGACCGGGACCACCGGTAACTCCTTCGCGAGTTTCCTGCTCGGCCTGCCGGATTCTGCCACGGCGGAAGCCACGCCCGTGCAGTTTTCAACCATCCGCTACCAGTATTACGGTTTCTACTTCCAGGACAACTGGCGAATCACTCCCAAGCTGACTTTGAACCTGGGGCTGCGCTATGACATTCCAGTCAATTGGTATGCGCCGATCATGGGCTCCATTTCGCTGACAGAGCCCAACCCGGCGGCTAATAATTATCCCGGCGCCTACATCTTCGCCGGGAGCGGCCCCAACCGTTCCGGCATGACCCGGTTCTGGCCGATGGACTTCACCGATATCGGTCCGCGCGCCGGATTCGCCTATCAGGTCACCCCCAAGACCGTTCTCCGCGGCGGCTTCGGCATCTTCTACGAAGCCACCAGCAATGGCGGTTGCGGTTGCACCACTGGCGCCAACTACACCTTCACGCAGGTTTCCGATGGTCTCAATGCTCCGTTTCAATGGGACGGCGGACTTCCCAAACCTCCCGGCTATCAGCCGCCCCCGAATCTCAGCCCCAGCGTCGGCAACGGCACCGCCGTTGATTTCATGGGACCCACGTTCGGCAAAGCGCCGCGCATCTATACCTACAGCCTCAACTTTCAGCGTGAGATCGATAAATTCCTCATTGATGTCGACTACCAGGGGAACCGCGGGTACCGCCTGAATTCCACCGTGGATTTGAACCAGGTGAATCCGTCTTACCTTTATCTCGGATCGCTGCTCAGTCAGCCCATTACCGCCCCCGCGGTAGTGGCCGCGGGATTCAAAGCGCCCTATCCCAGTTTCACCGGCACGCTCGCGCAAGCGTTGCGGCCTTTCCCGCAGTTCCAGAACGTCTTCTCCCGCAACAGCGGCCAGGGACAAACCTGGTATGACTCCGCAACCTTCAAAGTACAGCGCCGTTTCGGCAACTGGCAATTCATGGCGTCGTATGTCCGGTCGAAGAGTCTCGGTCTGTTGACCTACCGCCAGATCTTCTCGCAAACTCAGGTGTACCCGCAGGATATGTACAACTTGAACCAGGCGAAATCGTATCTGCCTTTCGATCAGCCGAACGTCTTCAATTTCCTGAGCACTTACGATCTGCCTTTCGGTACCGGCCAGCACTTCCTCAATCACAGCAGTCGTCTGCTCAATGCCATCGTCGGCAACTGGACCGTTTCCGACACCCATCAATACCGTAGTGGTGCGTTGATCGCGCTTAACTGCGCCGACACGCTCGGCAACGGCGTTCTCTTCACCGATGCCCGGATGTGCAATGAAAACGTCGCGCCGGTCCTTACGGGGCAAAGCCGCACGTCGCTCAATCCCAATAACCCGAATAGCATCTACTTCAATGCCGCGGCCTTTTCGGTTCCCGCCCAGTTCGCGTTCGGAACCTCGTCGCAGTACAACAGCAAATTCCGTCAACCGCCGGTGTTAGTCGATAACATCGCAGTGATCAAGCAACTGGCAGTGTGGCCGAAGGGTGATGGATCCAGGATGCGGCTGCAGTACATGGCCAACGCATTCAATCCCTTCAACCGGACCAATTTCGGGGTGAACGGTACCGTCGGTAGCCCCAACTTTGGTCGCGCCACCGGCCCGCAGTACGGTCCTCGCAACATCACGATGCAGTTGCGCCTGAACTTCTGAAGCGCGCCGTAGCGCAGACCATCGTCTCTTGTGGTCTGCTGGCTGCGGAGCAGCCGTCCGGAGTCTGGCCGTTACAGCCAAACTGTAGGGCAGACCATCGTCTCTTGTGGTCTGCCTGGCTGCGGAGCAGCCTCTTTTTTGCGGCACGCCGCCATACGGAGTAGGCCTCGGTCTGTCCCATGCCTCATGCGGAGCACATCCTCCCGGCGGCACCACCGCATGTCAAATTAGGCGAACGTGCGTTCACTCTACCTCGGCCCTGCTATTTTGGCAGTACGGAGGTATGTCCTGAACGACCAGATTCTCTTGCGGCTTCGAGGCGAACTCGCATTCATCATTCTGGGAACTGTTCTCCTCTTCTTTGGATTGACTGCCGGCGTGATCGCCGCCATCCGTCAGCGGTCAGAGGTGCGCATCCTGATATGGCTCGGGATCTGGAGCGGGATGTACGGCGCTCGCCTGCTGCTTGAGTCGGCCGCCTTCATAGCGGCTATGCCGCGCTGGCTCCAGATCAGCGCTCCTTACGTGATCAACGTGATCACGTACCTTCTCGTAGTGGCCGCCTTGCTTGCCTGGGTGGAGTTGACCGTCGGCAAACTTCGACTCTTCACGCAGGCACTGGCTGTTCTGGGATTGGCCATCGGTCTGGTGGGCATCGGTTGGTTTATCGTCACCGGTTCGCCCAACAAGCTCCTGCTCTACAACAATCTCGTTGCGATCTGCGCAATCCTGGTTCAAACCACTTGCGTAGCAGTGCCCGCGCTGTCGGCCAGGTTCCTGGCTTTCAACAATCCTATACTCGCCGTCAGCGCGGTTGTTTTCTCCCTTGAGGCTCTGTATATAAACCTGGCGGGCGTCCTGCGTTTCAGGCCTCCCGATAGTTGGGTCAACGACGTGATATTCGCAGGTTTTCTTTTTTCATTTGCTTACGTTGCCGGACAGAAAGTCTTCGCCAACGAACGGCGCCTGCTATCCATCGAAAACGAATTAGAGATTGCGCGGCAGATACAGGCCTCGATCCTCCCGACCGTCATCCCCGAGGTCAGGAACCTCCGCATTGCCGCGTTGTACCAACCCATGACTGCCGTCGGGGGCGATTTCTACCAGTTCATCCAGGCGGACGAACACCGTATTGGTTTCCTGGTGGCGGACGTCTCCGGACATGGGATTCCGGCCGCACTGATCGCGTCGATGATCAAGGTAGCGGTGCAATCGGTGGTGTCCTGCGCGCATGACCCGGCAGAGGTGCTCCGGCGGCTGAATCACATCCTTACGGGCCAGTTGCGCGGCCAGTTCGTCTCTGCGTCCTATTTGTGGATCGATATGGAAATAGCTGAAGGCCTGTACTCGGCTGCGGGACACCCGCCGCTGATGCGCTTGCGGGACAGTAATCTGAAACGAATCGAAAGCAACGGGCTGCTGTTCGGAGTCCGGGCGGACTGCGACTACCCCGTCTGTCATATGCCACTCAACCGGGGTGATCGTTTTCTGGTTTATACCGATGGAGTCGTTGAATCTGAGAATAGCGCCGGAGATATCTTTGGTGACTGTAAACTGGAAGAAGTGATTCAAGAAAGCCGGTCGCGTTCGCCGGTCGATGCTGCGGCTCAACTGATGTCTGAGATCGGCAATTGGCAAGCTGCTTCCCTTTCTCCCCAGCAGGATGACATCACGCTCATGATCATCGACGTCGTTTAACATGGCCGACAACGAGAGGACTGCGGCGTAAAGCTTGGACTCGCTGACGGGGCACCCTCTGCGCTTCCTCCGCGGCTCGGCCGGAGCCGCAGAAGACAAGGCTACCCGTCGGATGGCCACGGCCGGCCCAGTCATTTCCCGAATTTGGCCGGTTTAGAATAACTGAACCTTCACGAATTTCTACCCTTTCAACTCATCCACATAAGAGCCCGTCCCCTCAAAACGATGCTCCTGAGGTGTCAACCTGAAATCAAAGGAGCCGACGTGTACGATAGCCTTTCTTCCTCATCATCCGTAGGACAGACCATCGTTTTGTGTGGTCTGTCCGGCTGCGGAGCAGCCTTCCGTTCCACCCATGTACTCATTCCATGCTCCAAGGAGCGGTTCTATGCCGATGAACGAAAAAAGCACCAAGACCCGCCTACGAGCAGCCGCCGAATGTTAAACGACCAAACGAATTTTACGCAACTTAGACACGTGGAGCGAATGGGAATCACCAGCAGAAACAGCCTTAGCTGCGCGAAAACAAGCACCTACGCCAGTCTTTGCGTTAAAAAACGCAGCAGCCCCAACATACCTGTAGTATTTTTCGAAGCAAACGCCAGGATCCGGTTTGGTTCAACTCGTGCACGGAGCCTCGCCATCATTTCCCCGAAGCGCGCGCTTTTCTTAAGAAGCGCGGAAAAGGAGGCTTCGTGACGACTGGCCGATCCACTTACGATCTGCTCCGCGACCATGGAGTCGATCGTCGGACTTTCCTCAAGTACTGCACAACCATCACCGCTGCCATGGGCCTGGGCGCCAACATGGTTCCCAAGGTTGTGGCAGCCATGGATACCAAACCTCGCATCCCCGTTCTCTGGCTTCACGGCTTGGAGTGCACCTGCTGCAGTGAAAGCTTCATCCGGTCCTCCCATCCGATCGCCCAGGACGTGGTGCTAAATATGATCTCGCTGGACTACGACGACACCCTGCAGGCTGCCGCCGGAGACCAGGTGGAAGAAATCCGCAAAAAGATCATGAAGGATTACAAAGGACAATACCTTCTCGCCGTAGAAGGCAACGCGCCGACCAGGGACGGCGGCGTCTACTGCATGATCAACGGGCAAAGCTTCCTGGAAATCCTCAAAGAAACCGCCGCGGATGCCAAGGCCATCATCGCCTGGGGTTCCTGCGCTTCTCATGGCTGTGTCCAGAACGCCAAACCCAATCCGACCGGCGCGCAACCGGTGAAGAAGATTATCACTGGCAAGCCCATCATCAATGTGCCGGGCTGCCCGCCCATCGCCGAGGTGATGACCGGCGTACTGGCTTACATTCTTACCTTCGATCAGTTGCCGGAACTCGATCGCGCAGGCCGTCCAAAAATGTTTTACGGACAACGGATCCACGATAAATGCTACCGTCGCGCGTTTTTCGATGCGGGGCAGTTCGTTGAAAGTTGGGACGACGACGGCGCACGCAAAGGCTGGTGTCTTTATAAGATGGGCTGCCGGGGCCCCTCGACATATAATTCGTGCTCGACGGTCAAGTGGAACAACGGCACGTCGTTCCCGATCGGTTCCGGCCATGGATGCATCGGCTGCTCCGAAGAGAACTTCTGGGATAACGGTCCATTCTATTCGCGGCTAACCGACATTCCGGTGCCGGGCATCGAGTCGACTCCGGATAAGATCGGCAAAACGCTGGCTGGCCTGACTGCCGTCGGCGTTGGCGCGCACCTGGTGTCGCACCTGGGCCGGGAAGTCATGAAGAACAAACCGGCGCCGGATAACCCTGCGAAACCGGACAGCAAGACCGAGAGCAAAGGGTGAGGTGAGCATATGTCACAGCGAGTAGTGGTTGATCCGATTACGCGCATCGAAGGTCACCTCCGCGTCGAGGCCATGCTGGACAACGGCAACAAGATCCAGGACGCCATGAGCTCCGGCACCATGTGGCGGGGTATCGAGGTGATTCTCCAGGGACGCGATCCGCGCGATGCCTGGGCGTTCTGCGAGAGGATCTGCGGCGTTTGCACGACGGTGCACGCGTTGGCCAGCGTGCGGTCCGTCGAGAACGCACTGGGGATCCATATTCCGCCGAACGCCGAGATCATCCGCAACATCATGTATCTTACCCAGATGGTTCAGGACCACGTGATCCACTTCTATCACCTGCATGCCTTGGACTGGGTGGATGTAGTTTCGGCATTGAAGGCCGATCCCGTCGCCACGGCGGCGCTGGCCCAGAAGGTTGCGCCGGAATGGCAACCGGCAGACGCCGCCTACTTCGCGGGGATGGCCGGAACGTTGAAGAAGTTCGTGGAGTCCGGCCAGTTGGGGATTTTCGCCAACGCTTATTGGGGACATCCGGCCTACAAACTTCCGCCGGAAGCGAACCTGATGGCAGTATGCCATTACCTGGAAGCGCTGAAGTGGCAAAAGGAGATCATCAAGATCCACACCATCTTCGGCGGCAAGAATCCACATCCCAACTACATCGTCGGCGGCATGGCGTCAGCGATTTCCATGCAGAGCGACAACGCGATCAACATGGAACAGCTCGACTTGGTACGCGACCTGATCAAACAGGCGATCCACGTGGTCGAGCACATGTACATCCCGGACCTTCTGGCCGTAGCCTCCTTCTATCCGGAATGGACCCAGATCGGCGGCGGCCTCGGAAACTACATGGTCTACGGCGATCTGCCGCAGGCCGGCATCGGCGATATCTCGAAGTTCCTATTCCCGCGCGGCGCGATTCTTGGCAAAAAGCTGAGCGAAGTCCTTCCCGTAGATCCTGCGGATATGGGACAGATCCAGGAAGAGATTGGGCATTCCTGGTACACCTACCCTGACGGCAAGACTTCCCTACATCCGTGGGAAGGCGTCACGGAGGCGAAATACACCGGGCCCGGTCTGCCTTACAAAGAACTGGACGAAGCCAAGGCGTACTCATGGCTTAAGGCTCCGCGCTGGAAAGGCAACGCCATGGAAGTTGGTCCGCTTGCCCGCATGCTGGTGGGTTTTGCGAGCGGACGGGCGGAGTTCAAAGAAGTCGTGGTTGAGGCGCTCGGGCGGCTGAAGGTGGGGCCCGAGGCGCTGTTCTCCACGCTGGGCCGCACCGCTGCCCGCGGCCTGGAATCGCGCCTGGCAGTTCACTGGCTGATGAACGAATACGACCGTCTGATCGCCAATCTGAAGGCAGGCGATTCGGCGACCGCGGACACGCGGAATTGGGAGCCCGACACCTGGAAGCCGGAATCGAAGGGCCTCGGCTTCACCGAAGCTCCGCGCGGCGCATTGTGCCACTGGATCCAGATCAAGGACAAGAAGATCGCCAATTATCAGATCGTGGTTCCGTCCACCTGGAACGCTTCGCCAAAAGACGGCAGGGGACAGCATGGGGCCTACGAAGCGGCGTTGATCGGCACGCCGATGGCGGATCCCAAACGACCGGTCGAGATCTTACGCACCATCCATTCGTTCGATCCCTGTCTCGCCTGTGCGTCACACGTGATCGGTCCGGATGGCGAACAATTGGCCGAGGTGGTGGTGAGGTAGGGGACGCTATGGCAACAAGCATATATCGCCCACTCAAAACCGGCGAGGAGCCGACTTACGGCCGCCAGTACGTCTGGCAACTCCCGGTGCGCATCTCGCACTGGGTCAACGTCATCAGCCTCTCGATGCTGTTCCTGACCGGACTCTACATCAACCATCCGATTCTTGCGCCCAACGGGGAAGCTTACCGTAATTTCGTCATGGGCCGCATCCGTGAGATTCATTTTCTGTTCGGCTACATCCTGCTGTTCAGCTTTCTGCTGCGCGTCTACTGGTTCTATGTCGGGAACAATTACGCCCGATCCGGATTCCCGTTCGTCTGGCGTAAATCCTGGTGGGAGGATCTACGGGTCCAGGCGTTGCGCTACCTGTACCTGGAACGGGGTCACGTCCATTTGGGACACAACGCGCTGGCCGGTCTGTCGTACACGGTCTTGGTGATCGGCTTGGGCTGGCTGCAGATCCTCACGGGCCTGGCTCTCTATTCGGAATCGAACCCCGGCGGCTTCTGGGACACCTTGGTCGGCTGGATGATCCCGCTGTTTGGCGGGTCTTTCAGACTGCACATGTGGCATCACCTCTTCGCCTGGGGCTTTATTGTCTTCGCGATTCTGCACGTCTACATCGTGCTCTATGACGACCGGCAGTACAAGAATGGCCTGATCTCCTCCATGGTGGCAGGCTACAAGTTTTACGAAAAAGGTGACCTCGATCATGACCGCTGGCTTAGCTAAACCCGATCTCGCCAATCCTCGTGGAGTAGGCCTTTGGCCTGCCGCGCCCATTCTCGTCTTAGGTGTCGGCAATCTCCTCTTGCAAGACGATGGGGCAGGTCTGCAGATGCTCCAGGAACTCTCCAAGCGGGACTTTGGCGACGAAGTCGAGTTTATCGATGGAGGGACCCAGGGGCTTGCGTTGCTGGGACAACTCACCGGGCGCGAACTCCTCGTGGTATTGGACGCGGTGGCACTCGGCGATCAGCCGGGAACGATTCACGTTTTGCGCGGAGCCGACCTGGACGAACTCCGCGCCAGACGCGCTTCCACCTCGCACGAGAGCAATGCGCTCGAATTGTTGGCCTATGCGAAGTTGCTCGGCTGGGAACCGCGGGAAGTAGTGGTGGTGGGGATTGAACCGGAGACGATTCGAACGGGCATCAGCTTAAGCCGCAGCGTGGTGAAAGCCCTCCCCGCGGCCCTGGCGTGCGCATCGGGAGTGCTCCAGGCGGCAAGGAGGTAGCGCAGATGTGCCTGGCGATTCCCGGAAAAATCGTGGATACGGACGAGATCGGCGGGATGCGCGTCGGAAAAGTGCAATTCGGTGGCATCACGCGGCAGACCTTCCTCGGTTTCGTGCCCGAAGCGCAGCCAGGAGACTATGTGCTGGTGCACGTGGGCTTCGCCATCAGCAAGATAGACGAGGACGAAGCCGAGCAAACCTTGAGAGATCTGGAAACCATGGGTCTGGTAGCCGACGAACTGGGCCATTAGCCATGCACGAAGCAGGCATAGCCGCCAGTGTGATCGAGATCGCGGAAGGCGTTGCGTGTGGACGCGCCATTCTAAAGATTCACCTGCACTTGGGAGCTTTCACCGGAGTTGTCCGCGAGGCCCTGGAATTTGCGTTTGAAGTGCTGAAGATCGACACGCTGGCAGCCCATGCGTTTCTGGACGTAGAACGAGTCCCGTTAATCGGCGCCTGTCCCGCATGCCACTGGACGGGACCGCCGGAAGAAGAATACTGTCTGATCTGCCCCCGCTGCCACGCGCCTGTCACCATTGTTTCGGGCCGTGAAATGCAAGTGGAATGGGTGGAACTGGGAGAAATCAATGGAACGAGTGACGGTAGAGACCAAAGTCCTGAGCCGGAACGACCAGTGTGCCGAAGCCAACCGGCGGTTGTTTGAACAGCACGGGCTCGCGGTGGTTAACTTTATGTCCGCGCCGGGCGCAGGGAAGACCTCGGTGCTCGAGAAGACCTTGCGGGCACTGAAGGACGATTTTCAGATGGCGGTCATCGAAGGAGATCTCTACACTACCTTCGATGCTGATCGCATTCAAGCGGCCGGCGTTCCCGCCTACCAGATCACGACCGGTACCTGCTGTCATCTCGATGCCAAAATGATCTCGCGTGCGTTAACTGAATTTCACATCAGCGAAGCCGAACTGCTGATCATCGAGAACGTCGGCAACCTGGTCTGCCCGGCCGAATTCGACCTTGGCGAAGATCTGCGCGTGATGGTCTACAGCGCCGTAGAGGGCGCCGAGAAGCCGCAAAAATATCCCCTCATGTTCCAGACGGCCGACGCGATTCTGCTCAACAAAGTCGATCTGATCCCCTACGCCGGCGTCTCGCTCGAAGAACTTACGGCCAATGTACGTAAGGTGAATCCGTCCGCGCCGGTCTTCCCGATCTCTTGCCGCACCGGTGAAGGGATCGATAGCTGGATCGCCTGGTTCCGTCATCGCGTAACCGCGCTGCGCAAACGCGAGGCCCACGTCGCCCTTGTGGAGTAGGCCTACTCCACAAGGATGACTCTATGAAACACCTGGACGAATACCGCGACCCGCAGCTAGTCGGCAAACTCGCAGGAGCCATCCGCGAGTGCGTGACTCGCCCGTGGACGCTGATGGAAGTCTGCGGCGGCCAGACCCACAACATCATGAAGAGCGGCCTCGAAGCGATGCTGCCCGCGAGTGTTTCATTGGTGCACGGCCCCGGATGTCCGGTATGCGTGACGCCCATCGAACTGATCGACAAGGCGATCGCGATCGCTGCGTACCCAGAGGTCATCTTTACTTCGTTCGGCGACATGCTGCGCGTCCCCGGATCTCGTAGGAGCCTTTCCGATGCGAAGGCCGAGGGCGCGGACGTCCGCATGGTTTATTCGCCGCTCGACGCGGTGAAGATCGCGAGCGCCAATCCGCTGCGGCAGGTGGTCTTCTTCGCGGTTGGATTCGAGACCACGGCGCCAGCCAACGCCATGGCGGTGTGGCAAGCCGCCAGATTGGGGCTCGATAATTTTTCGATCCTGGTCGCGCACGTTCTGGTGCCTCCGGCCATGGAAGCGATTCTCTCGTCTCCCAACTGCCGCATCCAGGGCTTCCTTGCGCCGGGCCACGTGTGCACCATCACCGGCTTTCGCGACTATGAGACGGTGGCCGCGAAGTACCACGTTCCCATCGTGGTCACCGGCTTCGAGCCGGTCGACATTCTGGAAGGTGTGCTGCTCTGCGTGCGGCTGCTCGAAAGCGGCCGGGCGCAGGTCGAGAACCAATACGGGCGTGCGGTACAACGCGACGGAAACCAGCCCGCGCAGAAGACGGTCGCCGAGATCTTCGAAGTCTCCGAGCGTACCTGGCGGGGGATCGGCGAGATCCCGTCCAGCGGTCTGCGCCTGCGAGGAGAATACCGGCGCTTCGATGCGGAAGGGCGTTTCAGCATCGATGTGGGCCATGTGTCCGAGCCGGCGGAATGCATCAGCGGCCTGGTACTGCAAGGCGTCAAGAAACCCTTCGACTGTCCCGCGTTCGGCTGCGCATGCACGCCGGAACATCCGCTCGGCGCGCCCATGGTGAGTTCGGAAGGCGCGTGTGCCGCATACTACCTCTATGCCAAAGCCTGAGTTCACCCTCCAGTGTCCGGTCTCAGTCGACAATGGCGCCCGCATCACCATGGCCCACGGCGGCGGAGGCAGAATGTCACAGCGGTTGATCGAGTCGGTCTTCATGCCGCTGTTTTCCAATGAACTGCTCGACACGCGTCACGACGGTGCAGTCTTCTCGATCGGCAATGCCAACCTCGCATTTACGACTGACTCCTACGTGGTCCGGCCGCTCATTTTCCCCGGAGGCACCATCGGCGACCTGGCGGTCAACGGCACCGTCAACGATCTCGCGATGTGCGGTGCGCAGCCTCTGTATCTGAGCTGCGGTTTCATCCTGGAAGAAGGTCTAGAGATCGCTATCCTACGGACCATTGCCGAATCGATGAAGGTTGCGGCGAATCGTGCCGGTGTTCAACTGGTCACCGGAGACACCAAGGTAGTTGATCATGGCAAGGCTGACGGCCTGTACATCAACACTTCGGGGATTGGGCAAGTCCGCCATGGTGTCGGCGCAGAGCGAATTGAGCCCGGCGACGCGATCATCGTCAGCGGGGACCTGGGTGCGCACGGCATCACCATTATGTCGACTCGGGAAGGCCTGGAATTCGATTCGCCCATCGAGAGCGACACCGCGCCGTTATGGGAACCGGTCGCAGCACTGCTCGACGCCGGGATCGATATTCACTGCCTCCGCGACTTGACCCGCGGTGGGTTGACGAGTGCGCTGAACGAACTGGCGCAGTCGAGGAAGTTGAGCGTGCACCTCGATGAATCCAAAATACCGGTGACGGAAACGGTCCGCGCAGCCTGTGAACTCTTGGGTCTGGATCCGCTGTACGTGGCGAACGAAGGCCGATTCGTAGCGTTCATCCCAGCGAACCAGGCGGAGCAGGCGTTGCAGCTTCTGCCGGAAGCCTCGCGAGTAGGCACAGTCCTGAGCGAAACCGCAACGACGGTGTATCTGCGTTCCATAGCCGGGGGCGAGCGCATCCTCCACATGATCAGCGGAGAACAACTCCCGCGAATCTGCTAAAGCCCGGGCTCAATCGGCGCCGGTATTTAGCGATAACATAGTTACCACCTTATGAGACTCACATCCAACCCGTTCCGCCTGACGTTGCTCGTGGCGGCGTTGTCCACTTCCCAGGGTCTGGCCCAGCAGCCCTTGACCCAGGACCAGAAGATGCAATGGTTCCGCGACGCCAAGTTCGGACTGTTCATCCATTGGGGGCTCTATTGCATCCCGGCCGGCGAATGGAAGGGGCAGCAGATCAACGGCATCGGCGAATGGATCATGAACCGCGCGAAGATTCCGGTCACGGAATACGAGCAGCTCGCCACCCAGTTCAACCCGGTGAAGTTCAACGCCGAAGCGTGGGTTCAGATGGCCGAGGACGCGGGGATGAAATACATCGTGATCACCAGCAAACATCACGACGGCTTCGCGATGTACCACTCGCAAGTCAGCAAATACAATATCTACGACGCCACGCCGTTTCATCGCGATCCTTTGAAGGAACTGTCCGAGGCGGCTGCGCGGCACCATATCAGGTTCGGGTTCTACTACTCGCAGGCGCAGGATTGGCATGAACCGAACGGGGCGGGGAATACCTGGGATTTCGGTCCGGACGACAAGAAGGATTTCGATCAATATCTGCGGGGTAAGGCTGAGCCGCAGGTGAAGGAGTTACTCAGCAATTACGGCCCCATCTGCCTGGTCTGGTTCGACACGCCGCGCATGATGGACGTCAACGATCGCGGGCAGCGCTTCATCGACATCGTGCACAACGCGCAGCCGGCCACACTGATCGACGGTCGTCTGGGGAAGGAAGGCGACTATCGTTCCATGGGCGACAACCGGATCCCCGACACCGTTGTCAAAGGCGACTGGGAAGTTCCTGCGACCTTAAACCATACCTGGGGCTTCAAGAAAAATGACACCGATTGGAAGACTCCCGAAGACCTGACCTTCAAACTCGTGGACATCGCCAGTAAGGGCGGTAACTACCTGCTGAACGTGGGGCCCACGTCCGAAGGCGTGATCCCGCAAGCCAGCCAGGACAATCTGCGCGAGGTGGGGAAATGGCTGAAGGTCAACGGCGAGGCAATCTATGGCGCAGGGCCGACTCCGTTTGGCGACGAGCTTGGAACACCTACCGGACTGAAAGACAAACGAGGCAATCCAACCTATAACGCCAAGACTGACTGGCGCTGCACGACGAAGCCCGGCAAACTGTATATCACGATCTTCAAGTGGCCGGCAGGCGCTTTCGAACTGGATAAAGTGCAGGGCAAAGTGAAGAAGGCCTATCTGCTTGCCGATGCGAAGCACGCTTCGCTAAAGGTGCAACAGAAGGACGACCATATCAGCGTCGCGCTTCCGGCTGCAGCGCCCGGGAAGATTGCGTCTGTCCTGGTGCTGCAGACGAATTAGAGCTTTCCGAGCCCTTCGGTCAGCTCAATGCGCGTGCCCCAGGGGTCGGTGAGAAATACCAGAGCCAGGCCGAGCTGCGGCATCTTCCGGTAGGGCGTGTCCAACTTGACTCCCGAAGCTTCCAGCTTCTTTGAGAACGCTTCCAGATCGTGGACTTCGAAGCCGATGTGGTCCAGCGCGCGGCCAACCGTCGGCACTACATCTCCGGGAGCTTTGGCGAAAGTGAGATTGGCGCCCGGCACATCGCCGGCATCCCATTGTGCCCGTTTGCCCGGTATGGCGCCGAACTTTTCCGCGTACCACGCTTGAATCGCGATCGGATCGGCGGTGTAGAAGTGGATGTGATGAAAACGAACTGGTTCCGTAATGGACGGGTCGGCGGACAGTTCGAGCTTCAGTCCGTCGGGACCGGCGACCATAATCTGTTTGCCGTTGGCGTTCTTAGTGTACTGGAGTCCCAGGGCGTCGAGTTTGGCGGGAAATGGCGCAATGCTGGGCACCAGTACGCCTACATGATTTACGCTCGACCCTTCGGTGGGTCCCGTGGGTGCCTTCGCGGTAAACAGGATGACGGCGCCGGGCATGCTGACCCCCTCAAGGTTTCCCAGTTTGACGGGCTTCGCTTCCAGCATGCCAATCCACACCTTCTTCTGAGCCGCTACGTCAGCGGTGTTGATATGGAGATGCCCCATGGCTACACCCATTCCGTTGGGCGCTGCAAGTTGCGCGTGGAGTGCGGTGGAAAGAAGCAGAAGCGTAGGTACGACGGTCGTGGATTTCATTTCTCTACAGGATAGCCTTACTTGCTCACCAAATAAACCGCGACCTCGGCCAGCAGGTTGGGCAGTATCGAAAGGCTCCTCGTGCCGGCGACGAAATAGCGGCGTTCAATGCGGAAACCTTGCTTCGCGGCGAGGTCCTCGAAATCGCGCACGGTGAGGAAATGGATGTTCGGCGAATCGTACCAGTCGTAAGGAAACAGCCGCGTCTTGGGCGCCTGTCCAAACACCAGCATGGAAAGCCGCACGCCCCAGTGGCCGAAATTAGGGAACGAAATAATGGCTCGCCGGCCGACCCTCATCATCTCGCTCAGAATGCGCCGCGGATCGCGCGTCTCCTGCAGCGTCTGGCTCAGAATCACATAGTCGAACGCCTCGTCGGGATAATCGGCCAGACCCTCGTTGATATCGCCCTGATAAGCCGACAGCCCGCGCGCGATCGCCTTGCGCACTCTCGCCGGCTCGATCTCCACTCCACGCGCAATTACCGACTTGTTCTCCGCCAGCCACGCCAGCAGTTCTCCCTCGCCGCAGCCGAGATCCAGCACCTTGCTGCGCGGCTCGATGATCTGGCCGATGATGGTGAAATCCGTGCGCCCTGCCAGCGACGTGCGCGAGACTTTCGTAGGTTGGTCCGCTGTTGCCATAGTTACTCGCGCGCCGCCCGATAAGCGCTCTTGAGGAAACCGCGGATGAGGTCGGTCTGCTCGACCACGTCCACCAGAAAAGCGTCGTGACCATAGTTGGACTGCAGATCGCTGTAGGCTACGTCCCGGTTCAACCGGCGCAGCACGCGGACGATTTCCTGCGACTGGTACGGGGGATACAGCCAGTCGGAGCTGAAGCTGATGACCAGAAAGCGGGTCTCGCCCCGTTCGAATGCGGCGGCCAGGGAACCGCTGCCGTCAGTGAGATCGAAGTAGTCCTCAGCCTTGGTGATGTAGAGGTACGAATTGGCGTCAAAGCGGCCGACGAACTGCAGACCGCGATAACGCAAATAGCTCTCGACTTCGAAATCGACGGAGAAGTCGTAGCCCAGCTTCTCTTTCTCGCGCAGACGCCGGCCGAACTTCTCACGCATGGACTCATCGCTCATGTAGGTGATGTGGCCGACCATCCGGGCGATCGCCAGACCGCGCCCCGGCGGCTTCGAGTCGTAATAATTGCCTTCGTTCCAGTCGAGATCGGACATGATCGCCTGGCGTCCGACTTCATTGAACGCGATCTGTTGCGCGCTGTGCCGCGTGGTGGTGGCGATGGGAATGGCGGACCGGACCATCTCGGGATACGACACGGCCCACTCCAGCGCCTGCATGCCGCCCATGGACCCTCCGGCGACAGACAGCAGCCGTTCAATGCCCATCGACTGGATCAACTTTCGCTGCAGCCGTACCATGTCCCGGATTGTGATCACCGGAAATGACATGGCGTACGGCTTGCCGTTGGCCGAGTTGATCGACGATGGACCGGTCGTCCCCTGGCAACCGCCCAGCACATTGGAGCAGATGACGAAGTACTGGTCGCTGTCGAAAGCCTTGCCGGGACCGATCATGTTATCCCACCATCCGGGCTTACCGGTTTCCTTGCTGATCCCCGCGGCATGCGCGTCTCCGGTGAACGCATGCAGAATCAGAATCGCATTGGACTGCTCGCTGTCCAGTTCTCCGTAAGTCTGATAAGCGACCTCTACAGGCGCAAGCGAGGCGCCGCTTTCCAGGGAGATGCTGTCGAAGCGGGCATACTGGGTTTCGACGATCATCCGATTTGAATATGGTAGCAGTGGCCCCGACTTTGCTTTGCCAGTCGCTATGCCGGAGGGCGTCAAAAAGCAGATCTCGCCCGGTATACGGTCTCTGGAGGAGACCCCTCTGGAGGTGAAGTACGACACTCCCAATCGCTAAGCGACCTGTGGCGAGCGGACCGTAGACGAGACGAGATGCACACGGTGGATTCCGCAGGCCTCGGGCTGATGCTCGACGGCCGCACGGGAACGGCGCGCAAGGTTGCGGCGGCGCGGTAGGGCTTCGGTCTTTGGAGTTTGCCCTTTTTGCAAACGAAACTGCGCCCCAGCGGGCGCAGTTTACCAGTGGGTGAAACTCCCACTCCAGGAGTTGTCGGTATGACTCGATAGCTGACGGGCCGTTTCGCCGGGTTAACCGACGGGATGGGAGCCTCGTGACAAAGTCCACCTAAGGAGGGCGAACAAGTCTGCCTGTCCAACGTCAGTCGCCGTCAAACGTATGAGAAACACCGGCGGTTGAATCCCGTCCTTCGCGCCATGCATCCTGTAATTTTACGGGTTGTCGGGAATTGGGTGCATTGATATGAGCGCAGCCGCCATAGAGGCACAAACGGATCAATCGACAGCGCAACGTTATGAATCGCTCATCCGGATCGCTGACTCCATCCGGGCGCAAACGGACCCTCGGGAACTGTTCAGCATTCTTGTGAAAGAACTCGGCCACGTCATACAGTTCGATGCGATCGCGCGTTTCGACGAGGCGTCCAATAAAATGGATTGGTACATCTGTCCCTGGTGCATCAAACCGCGGGAGACGCCTTGGGAGACCGATAAAGACGGGACCATTGCAGCCTGGGTGTACGAACACCAGGAACCGCTGGTGCTCGGGTCTCTGGAAGGGGAGAACCGATTTCCCTCGTCCGTCCCTGTCATGCGCGAAGCTGGAATCCAATCAATTTGCGCGTTTCCGCTAACGACCGCTCACCGGCGGCTGGGCAGCCTGGCAATTGCCAGCATCCGCCGCGATGCTTACACGGAAGAGGAAGTCCGGTTCTGCGGCCTGGTGGCGAGTCAGATTGCCCTGGCGATGGACGACTCGATGAACTTCCACGCGTCGCAGCAGGCCCGCGAACGTCTGGAGCTCCTGCTCGACCTCACGAACCGCGTGGTTTCCAACCTGAACCTGCGGGACGTGCTGCGGGAGATTTCCGCCAACATCCGCCGTGTCATGAAATGCGACGGCGTGGGAATTGATTTGCCCGATCCCGAGGACCACCGGCTGCGCATCTACGCGCTCGATTTTCCCGACAATCCGGGAATCATCAAGGAAGGATTCGAACCGCCGGCTGACGATAAGGCAAGCGCCTTACGAGTCTTCCGCAGCGGCGAGCCATTGGTTCTGTCCCGCGACGAACTGCAGAAGGAAGAGATACCCAGGCGTTACAATATCTGCTCTCTCGCGCACATGCCGTTACTGGGACGCAACGGAATTGTGGGCGTGCTGTCGCTCGGCACCTATCGCGAAGACGCTTTTTCGAATGAAGATGTGGCGTTTCTGACGCAGATCGCGCGGCAGGTTGCCATCGCCATCGAGAACGCTCTCGCATACAGCGAGGTCTCCGACCAGAAGAACAAGCTGACTCTTGAAAAGCTGTATCTCGAAGACGAGATCCGGAGTGAGCTCCAATTCGAGGAGATTGTCGGGAAGAGCGAAGCGTTGCGCCGCGTTCTGGCGGAGGTGGAGACCGTCGCGCCGACCGATTCCACCGTGCTGATTTACGGCGAGACCGGGACGGGTAAGGAGTTGATCGCGCGCGCCGTGCATAATTTGAGTACACGCAAGTCGAGCAACTTCGTCAAGCTGAACTGCGCGGCGATTCCGACGGGCCTGCTGGAAAGCGAACTATTCGGGCATGAGCGGGGCGCCTTCACCGGCGCCATCGCGCAACGCATCGGGCGCTTCGAACTGGCGAATCATGGGACCATGTTTCTGGACGAGATCGGCGAAGTGCCGCTGGAACTGCAGCCCAAGCTGCTGCGCGTGCTCCAGGAGCGCGAGTTTGAACGACTGGGCTCGACTCGCACTTTGCGCACGGACGCGCGCCTGATCGCGGCCACCAATCGCGACTTGCAGGCGCTGGTCAACGAACAGAAGTTCCGCTCGGACCTGTATTATCGACTCAATGTGTTTCCGGTTCACGTCCCCGCTCTGCGGGATCGCCCGGACGACATTCCCCTGCTGGTGCGTCACTTTGTGGAGCAGTTCGCACGCCGGCTCGGCAAGATGATCGATACGATTTCGTCGGAGGCGATGAGCGCGCTCATCAAATACCCCTGGCCGGGAAATATTCGCGAGTTGCAGAACGTGGTGGAGCGCGCCGTGATTCTGACGAGCGGTCCGGTGCTGCAGGTGCAACATGATCAATTACGCATGGCGGAAGCTGCGCCTGCTCCTCCGCCGGTTGCCGCCGGCAGCAATGGGTCCGGAAACATGCGGGCTATGCTCGACGACGCGGAGCGCCAGCAGATTCTTACTGCGTTGGAGCAGAGCAGCTGGACTGTCGCGGGACCCAATGGGGCCGCCGCCCGGCTCGGCGTGAAGCGGTCGACGCTGCAATCCCGCATGCAAAAGCTCGGCATCCGAATCTCACGAACGGGCGCGTGAACACGGTGGGCAGCCAATCCTGGCTTGGGGGCCGTCTGGGCACGCTTTTCAGGCGGCCCTGCGCTCGACCACTGCAAACTTATCGCTACTGATCTCGATATGGCATTTCTCAGGGTAGGCGACTTCTCGTCCAACTGGATCCCCTCCGGCTTGCCGACCACTCGCACGAGCGCTCTGACGCTTTACGCCAGTTGAGATCGGACGTAGCCTGTTGTCGACAGCGGCAACGCGCGCCATAGCGATTCGCATCCGGCGCGCGTGAGCACCCCGAAATCATCTTGCGTCGCGAGGGCTTGCCATTCTGAACTTGACTCGCATAATCTCGTCGCTGTAAGCTAAGAATTCTTGGTATGGGACGCAAGGCGCAAAAGAACGATTCGTTGCCCGGTTCACTGGACATGTTAATTCTGCGGACGCTGTCGCTGCGCGACCTCCATGGATACGGTATAGTCCAGTTCATTCAACAATCGTCCGACAATGAGCTCCTGGTCGAGGAGGGCTCACTGTACCCCGCTCTCCAGCGGCTGGAGCTAAACGCCTGGGTCGAGGGTTTCTGGGGCGTGACGGCGAACAATCGGCGGGCGAGGATCTACAAGATCACCGCGGCTGGCCGCAAACAGCTGGCGGTTGAAGCTCGGAAGTACGCGAAACTCACGCTCGCAATCGCCCGTGTGATGGGCGCGAAGTGACGGACATGTTGATACGACGGCTGAGGTATTGGATGGAGAGCGCCAGGCGCAGCGAGGTACTGCACGAGGAAATGGAACTCCATCTTGCGGAGCAGGCTGCGGAACTGCAAGCAGACGGTATGACTCTGGAGTGCGCCAGGGCTGAAGCGCGCCGGCGATTTGGGAACGCCGGCCTGATGCACGAAGAGTCACGGGAGATTTGGATGACACGGTTTTGGTCGGAACTTGTCCAGGATGTCCGCTATGGCTGTCGCACCATGACCGCCAACAAGGCATTCAGCGCCCTGGCGGTCTTGTTGCTGGCGCTCGGCATCGGGGCCAATACCGCGATTTACAGCTTGATGGAGTCGATTCTGTTGCGCTCGCTGCCGGTGGCCGATCCCGAGTCGCTGGTGGTCCTGAATTGGCATAGCCGGCCGCCCCAGGAAGGCAGCAAGGAATGGGTCCACGTCATTCACGGGTTACAAGGCATGTTCTGGCCGGGCGACAAAGGCACCCTGGTTAGCGGGATCTTCCCATACGCCGCATTGGAGACGCTTCGCGAGGAGAATCCCGTCTTTTCCACGCTCTTCGGATACTTCAACGGACGGAACCGTAACCTGTCTATCCATGGGCAGGCCGCAACTGCCGGCGCGGAATACGTCACCGGCGACTATTTTCGCGGCCTCGAAGTGGCGCCGGCCGCGGGACGTCTGATTAACTCCGAAGACGACCGTCCAGGCGCAGCGCCGGTCGCCGTAATCAGTTTCACTACAAGCCAAAATCGCTTTGGGGGACCGCCGAATGCGATTGGACAGTCGGTTCTCGTCGATAACATTCCCTTCACGGTGATCGGCGTCGCGCCGCCGGAATTCTTCGGAGTCGACCCCGCGGCGGCGCCGGACCTCTACCTTCCGTTGCACACGAATCTGCTTGTAGACGGTACCGGAGCGGCTCGTATGTATGGCGACGGAAACTTCTACTGGATCGAAATGATGGGCCGCCTGCGTCCCGGTGTCAGCATGGCCCAGGCGCAGGCTGCGCTGGCTCCTCGCTTCCATCAATGGGTTGCCACCACAGCGAAGACCGATGGTGAGCGCGCCAAACTTCCCGCGCTGATTCTGAATCCCGGCGCCGCCGGTCTGGGCAGCCTGCGCCGCCAATATTCGAAGCCTCTGTACGTACTCCTGGCGATGGTGGGATTGATCCTGGCGGTCGCGTGCGCGAACATCGCCAATCTGCTGCTGGCAAGGGGCGCCGCGCGACGCTGCGAGATGGCGGTCCGGCTCAGCCTGGGAGCGGGACGGTTCCGCGTCGTGCGGCAGTTGCTTACCGAGAGTGTGATGCTGGCGTCGCTCGGCGGAGCATTAGGGGTCTTGTGTGCGATCTGGGGCGTGCGAGCGCTGACGTTTCTGTTCTCCCACGGGCAGGAGAACTTTACGCTGCACGCGGAATTGAACTGGAGCGTGCTGGGCGTGACGGCGGCGCTCTCGGTGGTTTGCGGCCTGTTATTTGGCCTCGCTCCGGCGATTCAGTCGACGCGGCCGGACGTCATGCCCGCGCTAAAGAATGGCCGTGGGGGTGGACCGCCCCGCCGCGCGCAGCACGTTCTGGTGGTCGCCCAAATCGCGACTTCTTTTCTCATCCTGGTCGCCGCGGGTCTGTTTGTCCAGACCCTCAACAAGCTGCACTCCGTCCAACTGGGATACGCCCGCGAGAACATCCTTCTGTTCACGTTGAATGCGCGCCAGGCCGGGCATCGCGACCCGGATATGGCCACTTTTTACGCGAACCTGCGCAAGCACCTCGAATCGATCCCCGGAGTGAGCAGCGCAACGCTTTCACAATCCTCAATCGTCAGCGCCGGCGTTGCCGGGGGGGCATACAGGGGGACCATGAAGATCGGCGCTGTTACCATCGCAGGCGCAGGCGTCATGGCCGCCGGACCGCGTTTCCTCACGACGATGCAGATTCCGATCCTGGCCGGGCGTGAGATTGACGACCGCGACCAACCGGGCTCCACGCCGGTTGCAGTGATCAGCGAGCGGCTGGCGCGGACTTACTTCGGGAACGAGAATCCGCTGGGCCGGCGCATCACGTTCGTGGACGAGAAGCGCGATCTCGAAATTGTCGGCGTCTCGGCTAACGTGCTGTACGGTCCTCTGAAACAGGGAGGGAGCTCCATGACCGTGTTCGCAGCGGCCAGTCAGTTTCCTCCGGACCGAGTGACCTACGCGCTGCGCACTGTGGGTGATCCACTGATGTATGTCGGGGGTGTGCGTGAGATCGTGCGGGAGGCAGATTCCCGCATACCGGTCACCAACGTGGTCACGCAGGCAGCAGAGATCGATCGGACGATCAGCCGGGAGCTTACGTTCGCGAAATTGTGTACGGGGTTCGCGGTTCTCGCTCTCCTGATCGCATGCGTGGGGCTCTACGGAACCATGTCGTACAACGTCACGCGGCAAATCGGCGAGATCGGAATCCGTATGGCGCTGGGCGCGCAACGCGGCGACGTCATATGGATGGTTCTGCGCCGCGCTCTACTACTGGGGGCGGTGGGACTCGCGATCAGCGTGCCTGCCGCGCTGGTCGGGACCCGGCTTGTCAAATCGTTTCTGTTCGAGACCCAACCCAATGATCCGGGAACCCTGGCGCTGGCAGGTGTCGTCCTCCTGAGCGCCGCGATTCTCGCCGGGCTTGCGCCTGCAAGGCGAGCGTCCCGAATTGATCCGCTGGCGGCTCTGCGGCACGAGTAAGACACAAGTCCTTCGTGCCGCAACGAAGGATGAAAATGTTCCGCGCCCGCGCACATTGATCACGGTAGCTGCTCGCGATAGAGGCCGGGCTACGTTCGGATCGAGGACGCGGCCGCAGCGAAGTCCTGGATCATGCGCCATCCGGACGGGTGGGTAGAGATCAAGCTGACGAGAAAATCACGGTGTCCTGGATGGCCCCTTTCCTGGTGCGTGTTTCCTTCACACCAGTAAGGCCCGTGAAGCTGCCCGAGTCGATTCCCCATAGCGGCGGCCTGCAGCCTGGAATGCGGCTGCAGTCATGATTGGCTGCCCCGGGGTAGCAAATCTCAACTGCCGAATTTCCGGCAGCCCGCCTGATCCGTGGCATCGGCACTTACCGAGACCATACCCGGCCACTCCCAGAATCAACCAGATAGAGCCCCGCAGCGTTGGAATACCGCATGCGTTTCCATGCGCGAAAGCGAAATGTTTATGCTGAGGATTTCTTTTTCGGACTCGGCTGTTGGCCACCGTTGGTGTCTGTGCGGGCGCCTGGCCGGGCCTTGGGTCAACGAATTGCGCGCGTGCTGGCAATATGCCCGCAAGCAAGCGCCGCGATCGCACGCGGTGATGGACCTGCGCGACGTCACATTCGTTGACGGGGACGGAGAAGAGCTTTTGTCGGAGATGCGCGGCGCAGGTGTTGAATTCGTCGCATCCGGAGTTGAGATGAAGCACCTGCTGGAAAACCTGAACACAACCAACGGGAGGAAACATTAATGAAAACGAATTTGTTTGCCGGGCTCTTTTTATCCGCCGCGGTTCTGGGCACCGTGAGCTGCACGAATACGATCGCGCGAACCACCGCTCCGGCGAAACCGGAAGTCGAAATCGCCACGGTTGAACAGCGCGACATCCCTATCGAACGCGAATGGATCGGCACACTCGACGGCATGGTCAACGCGGCCATCAAGGCCGAAGTCACCGGTTATCTGATGCGGCAGAATTACACCGAGGGTTCGTTTGTACGGCAGGGGCAGCTGCTGTTTGAAATCGATCCGCGGCCATTCCAGGCTGCCGTGGATCAGGCAGTAGGACAATTGGCGCAGGCCAACGCGCAGCTTGCGCAGGCCAAGGCAGGATTCGTCCAGGCGAAGGCGCAACTGACCTCCGCCGAAGCCAACCAGCGCAAGGCTCAGCTCGACGAGGACCGCTACGTGCCCCTCGCGCAACAACAGGCCATCACGCAGCAAGACCTCGACAATGCCAGACAGTCGAATCAATCTCTAATAGCCCAGGTAGCCGCGGCGAAAGCACAAGTGGAAACGGCGCAGGCCCAGATTGAAGCCGCGCAAGCTGGCGTGACCGCGGCCACGGCTGCCGTTGAAACCGCCAAAGTGAATCTCGGATTTACCCGCCTGGTTTCGCCGATCGATGGCATTGCGGGCGTCGCCACGACGCAGGTGGGCAATCTGGTCGGCTCGTCAAGCAACGCCGTCACCACCGTCTCGACGCTCGATCCGATCAAGGCAAATTTCACCGTCAGCGAGCAGGAATACCTCAATCTGGTTCTAAATCGCAAAGCGCTCGATCAACTGCAGCTCGAACTGATTCTCTCGAACGGCGCTGTGTATCCGCACAAGGGCCGCTTCTCCTTTGCCGACCGCGAGGTGAATGCGACTACCGGTTCGATACAATTGACCGGACTGTTTCCTAACCCCGGCAATACGTTGCGGCCAGGCCAGTACGCTCGCGTGCATGCTTCCATCGGCACGCGCGCCGGAGTCTTGCTGGTTCCGCAGCGTTCGGTTACCGAGACGCAGGGCAATTACCTTGTGGCCGTGGTCGATCCCAACAACACGATTCGTTTCGCGCCGGTTAAAGTCGGTGCACGTGTCGCTTCCAAATGGGTGATCGAAGACGGTTTGAAGCCCGGTGAGCGCGTGGTCACCGATGGTCTGTTCCATATTCAACCGGGCGCGCCGGTGACTCCGAAACTGGCCGGTGCGTTGACTGCGGGGCCTAACGGCTCGAAGGAGGCAAAGTAATGTCGAAGTTTTTTATCAATCGCCCCATCGTTGCGATGGTGATCTCCATCCTGATGGTAGTTATAGGGCTCGTGACGATTGCCCAGTTGCCGATTGCGCAGTTCCCGCAGATTGCTCCGCCGGAGGTACAGATCCAAGCCACGTACGTCGGCGCCGACGCGCAGACCATCGAGCAATCGGTGGCTACGCCCATCGAACAACAGATGAGCGGCGTGGACAACCTCAATTACATGTACTCGCTGAATGCGGCCGGCAACGGGCAGATGACCATGATCGTGGATTTCGACGTCAAGACTGATCCCAACACCGACCTGATGCTGACCCAGTTGCGCGAGACCCAGGCAGCGTCGCAACTGCCGCAGGACGTCACCAATTTCGGCGTCACGGTGCAGAAGTCCGTCACCGCGCCGCTCATGGTGATGGGACTCTACTCGCCGAAAGGCACTTACGACGGCAAGTTCCTCGCCAACTATTCCTATATCAACCTGAATGACCAGTTGACGCGCGTTCCCGGAATCGGCAATGTACAGGTGTTCGGCGCGGGTCAGTATGCCATGCGTCTGTGGATCAAGCCGGATCAGCTTTCGAAGCTCGGTATCACTGTGACGGACGTGGTCAATGCCATCCAGTCGCAGAATACCGTCAACCCGGCTGGACAGGTTGGCGGCTCGCCGTCTCCAAAAGGCCAGGAGTACACCTATTCCGTGCGGGCGCAAGGCCGGCTGACTTCTCCCGAAGAGTTCGGCGACATCATCGTTCGCGAATTGCCGGATGGAGGCATCGTCCGGGTGCGCGACGTCGCGCGCATCGAACTCGGGAGCCGGGACTACACTCTGGATGGCCGCATCAACGGCAAGCCTGGCGCGATCATCGCCGTCTATCAGCTTCCGGGCAGCAACGCGGTGGACGCTGCGCGCGGCGTCCGCAAAGTGATGGAAGAGGCGCGCAAGCGGTTTCCGAATGATGTCGAGTACGTTGTTTCGCTCGATACCACGGAATCGGTGACCGAAGGCATGAAGGATATCGTGGTCACGATTCTGATCGCTATTGCGCTGGTGACTATCGTCGTGTACGTCTTCCTTCAGGGCTGGCGCGCCACTCTGATTCCGCTGCTCGCGGTTCCGGTATCGCTCATCGGCACGTTCGTTATGTTTCCGGTGTTCGGGTTTTCGATCAATACGCTTTCTTTGTTCGGTCTCGTACTGGCAATCGGGCTCGTGGTCGATGACGCCATCGTGGTGGTAGAAGCCGTCGAACGCCACATTGAGGAGGGGATGGATGCGAAATCCGCCGCGATCAAAGCGATGGAGGAGATTTCGGGTCCTGTCATCGGCATTGCTCTGGTGCTGTCCGCGGTGTTCGTGCCGACTGCTTTCATCCCTGGCATCACCGGGCGCTTGTATCAGCAGTTCGCGGTGACTATCGCGATTTCGGTGATTCTGTCGGCATTCAATGCGCTGACGCTGAGTCCTGCGCTCGCGGCTTTACTACTCAAGCCCCGTTCGCACAAGTCAAAGAAGAATAGCTGGCTGCAGCGATTCTTCGACGGCTTCAACCGGCTGTTCGGTCGCGCTACCGAAGGCTATCTTCGTTGGTCCGGAGTGCTCATTCGCAAAGGCGCGGTCGCGATTGCCATTCTCGTTGTCGCCGGGGCTGGCGCAGCTTTCTTGAGCAGCCGCGTACCGGCCAGCTTCCTGCCCGGCGAGGACCAGGGCTATATGTTTATGCACTTGCAGCTTCCCAACGCCTCGTCGCTCGAGCGTACTGAGGCTGCGTCGGAGAAGGTGGAGCAGATTCTGCTGCATACGCCCGGCGTGAAGTACACCACGCGCGTCGCCGGATTCAGCCTGTTGAGTTTCGTCAGCACCAGCTATACCGGCTTTTTCTTCGTGACTCTGGATCCCTGGAGCGAGCGCACCAGCCGCCAGACTCAGTATCAGCAGATCGTCCAGCACGTTAACCAGGAGCTTTCGAAGCTTCCCGACGGATTCGCTTTGAGCTTTCCTCCGCCCGCGATTCCGGGCGTCGGTACGTCGGGAGGATTCACTTTCGTGTTGGAAGACCGGGCGGGCAAAGATGTGCAGTTCCTCGCCGACAACCTGCAGAAGTTTACGGCTGCCGCTTCCAAGCGGCCGGAGATCGCGCCCGGCCTGGTCAGTACGTTCCTGCCCAGCGTCCCGCAGCAATTTCTGGACGTGGACCGAGAGAAGGTGCTCAAACAAGGGGTCGCGCTCAGTGATGTTTATCGCACTGTCCAGGCTTATATGGGCGGATTGTTCGTGAACTACTTCAACCGCTTCGGACGGCAGTGGCAGGTATATGTGGAGGCAGAAGGCGAATACCGCAAGAACCTGGATTACCTCGACCAGTTCTACGTGCGCAACTCCAAAGGCGAAATGGTGCCGCTTTCGGCGTTGACCAAGTTCGAATCGCGTCCCGGACCCGAGTTCACCATGCGCTACAACCTGTATCGTTCGGCCCAGATTATCGGCGCGGCTGCGCCCGGGTACAGCTCCGCGCAGGCCATGAAAGCGCTCGAAGAGACGTTCGACCAAACCATGCCGCGCGAAATGGGCTACGACTACCTGGGCATGTCGTATCAGGAAAAGAAGGCGCAGGAGGGCGTGCCGGTGTGGGCGATCTTCTCTTTCTCGCTGCTGTTCGTGTTCTTGATTCTGGCGGCCTTGTATGAGAGCTGGACGCTGCCCTTCAGCGTGTTGCTGAGCACTCCCATCGCGATCTTCGGGGCTTTCGGGATGTTGTGGCTGCGCCGCTGGCTCATGGGGTTGTTCCTGCCTCCCTATATGATCCAGATCGAAAACGATGTTTACTCGCAGATCGGACTGGTGATGTTGATCGGCCTCGCGGCCAAGAACGCCATCCTGATTGTCGAGTTCGCGAAGGACAAATTCGAAAGCGGCATGCGCCTGGCCGATGCGGCGCTGGAAGGCGCCAGGCTTCGTTTGCGGCCGATTCTGATGACGTCTTTCGCGTTCATTCTGGGCTGCGTGCCTCTGTGGACAGCTTCGGGGGCAGGTTCGGTGGGGCGCCAGATTATGGGCACGACGGTGATCGGAGGCATGCTGGCGGCCAGCGCCATCGGCATCTTTTTTATCCCCGCCATTTTCTACGTTGTTGAAAAAGTTTCGGGAGCCCGCAAAGCGGAGCCGCAGATGCTTCCCGCCCCCGTGCAAGGAGATTGATCATGAGATACTTACTCGCTGTCACTATCGCCACCGCCGCTTTCGTCGCTTCCGTTTTCTTGACCGGTTGCACCGTGGGACCGAATTACGTGCGGCCCAAGGTGCCGGTGCCCGCCAACTTCCGGGCTCCGGAGCCGTTGCCGTCGTCAGATGTGGCGTCACTCGCCGATGAGAAATGGTTCGAGGTGTTCAAAGACGAAAAGTTGCAGGACCTGATTCACAAGGCGCTCAAGGACAACTACGATCTCCGCGATGCCGTGGCGCGGGTGGAGCAGGCTCGCGCGAATCTCGGCATCACGCGCTCCAATCAACTTCCTCAGCTCAGCGCTGGCGGAGATCTGGAAATCACGCGGCTCTCTCGCGACGGCAGTCTCCCGCTGCCCGCGAGCTTCGTCCCGAGTCAGAATCGCAATTGGGGGGAGGGTTCGCTGAACCTGCTCTCTTTCGAGCTCGACATCTGGGGACGGCTGCGCCGGTCGACGGAAGCTGCGCGTGCCAATCTTCTCAATGCGGAGGAGAACCGCAAGGCGGTGGTCACCACGCTGGTGAGCGATGTCGCGACCAATTATTTCGACCTGCTGCAGCTCGACTATGAGCTGCAGATTTCCGAGCGCACTCTGGAGACCCGGCGCGAATCGCTTCGCCTGACGCAGGAGCGCCAGGGAGGGGGCGTCGCGACGTTGCTCGATCTTCGCCAGGCGGAACAACTGGTCAGCACCGCGGCCGAGACCGTCCCGACGCTGCAGCAGCAGATCGAGCAGAAGGAAAACCAGATCAATCTGTTGCTGGGCGAAAATCCGGGAGAGGTGACGCGCGGCCGGAGTTTCCTCGAGCAGGAACTGCCTCCGGAGGTTCCCGCGGGTTTGCCTTCGGCTTTGCTCGAGCGCCGTCCGGACATCCGTGCCGGCGAGCAGGCTCTGATTGCCGCGAATGCCAACATCGGCGTTGCCAAGGCGGCATATTTTCCTCAGCTGAGCTTGAGCGGCTTGCTGGGTGGGCAGAGCACTCAGTTGACCAGCTTGTTTTCGGGACCGCACAGCACGTGGAGCTTCGTGCCGCAGGTCAGCCAGCCACTCTTTGCCGGCGGACGCCTCAAATCCAACGTCAAGCTGGCGGAAGCCGAGCGTGAAAGCGCTCTGGTCCAGTATCAGAAGAGCGTTCAGACGGCCTTCGCCGAGGTTTCGAACGCGCTAATTGCTCACCAGCGTACGCGGGAGAGCCGATTGGAAGAGGAGCGCCTGGTGTTTGCGCTGCAGGACCGCAAACGGCTGGCGTATATCCGGTACCAGGGCGGCGTGGATACGCAGCTCGATGCCCTTGACGCGGACCGCGACCTTTTTCAGGCCGAGCTCGATCTGGCGCAAATCCGCCTGAACGAACTACTCAGCGTCGTGCAGCTATATAAGGCGCTCGGCGGCGGCTGGCAATGACATCAGAGGCCAAATCTTCGGCAGATGACAAATGATGGGCGTGTGTCGGCTTTCGGCCGCTAAGTCATTAGCTCTTGCGCTCGGGTGCCCTTCAACTGGCGGAGCGCATGGTCCGTAGCCAGCGTCAGCGCCGGCGACCAGGGAGCATCGCTACGTGACCTGGCAGTCTGTGGCGGAAGCCTCTCCAGCGCGCGAGAGCAGGCGAAAACGCCTACTCCACAACGAAGAATCAACTGATTGCAGCCTTGTCGAGAGGGCCCTTGGCCAGCGTCGACTCCTGCCACAGGCTGCTAGCGAATGCTCGTGTCGGCCAACCGACACTTCTGGGTACTCAACTGTCAATTCGACCGCGTTTCGACAGCTCGGAAACGATATCGCGCGCCAAGCGCTTCACAAACGGTTTCACTTCAATCGCATAACGTCAGAATCCAGGTTGGCGGGAAAGTTGCAAATCGTGAAGCGTATGGCACCGCTCACCCTCCGTTGACACCGGACAGCGCGACAAGAACAGGGGTACGCCGCAATGAAACGAGTAGGACGTGATGATTCACGCCATAAGTAACGTGAGTGAGCTAGGTTCAACAAAGGAGATTAGGATGAAACGCAAAAGTATCGGGGTAATCGCATTCCTTGGAGCATCTCTCTGTGTTCTGGCGGCGCTGGCCGTGGCTGCCCAGGATAAGTACACCGTGAAAGTGCCGAATGGGCTCTCTTTCTCTGAGTTCAGAGGATACGAGGCCTGGCAGATTGTCTCCATCAGTCAGGATGGACCCCTTATTGCTGCGGTCCTCGCTAATCCTCTGATGATCAAGGCCTACCAGGCCGGCGTTCCCGGCAACGGCAAGCCTTTCCCCGACGGCGCCAAGATGGCGAAGATCCATTGGAACCCGAAAAAGATGGAGACGTTCCCCAAAGCGACGGTGCCAGGTACCCAGCATGACGTCGATTTCATGGTGAAGGACAGCAAGAGGTTCGCGGACAGCGGCGGGTGGGGATACGCCGTGTTCGACTATGACACTGCATCCGATACATTCACGCCCGGCACCTTGGCCGGCAAGCCTCCGCAGGGGAACGACGCCAAGTGCGGGTTCGCGTGCCACACGAGCGTGAAGACGAGAGATTACGTTTTCACGGATTATGGGCATAGGTGAAGCGGCATGAGCGGTACATGGATGAGCAATGAAAAACGACTCGAATCCCGAGCGCGGGGAGGGTCGACGAATATTTTCGAGCGTTTTGAAGCGATCGAAGAATGCTACGAGTTCATGCTGGCGTTTGCCGCGCAGGGACTCGCGACAGACCAGGGCAGCCAGAACGGCCGGCAGTTGCGGGAATTCCTCCAGGGAGCGGTGAACGCACTCTCCGGCCTGGCGGGGAACTGCGCGACTGCGATGCGCGAGGAGAAGCTCGAAAGAGGGCGGCTCCTGGAATTTCTGGCGGTCCTCGACCGGGACGCGCGGGATTCACTCGCCTGCGTGGAACTGGTGCTCGATCAACCCGCGATCAGTTCGCAATTGATCGACAACCTGAACGCGTCCATACATCTGCGTGCGGTCCTCGCCGATATCTTCCTCCTGGGCGAGGTGCTCAGGACGCAACTCGCAGCGCGGGAAACAGCGTCGATGGTGTCTTGAGAGCCCTATATCTGCGGAGAGTCTTCTCGCGCCGTAGGGGGAGTATACAACGGCGGCTATCCGACGGCTGATTGGGCAAGCCAAGACTGCTACGCAGCTCGCATACTACAAAAAGCGATGGTCTGCGCCACGGTTTGGCTGAAATGGCCAAGCTGCAGCCGACGAACGAGGGCTCTATGGCGGAAATGGTATAAAATCATGGTCGGCGGGGCGAGGTTTTAAAAATGGCATACAACGTTTCCAGACGGCATTTCTTTTTCGGCAGTTTACTGGCGGGCGCTGTCCCGACCGGCGGTTTCGGGAGCAAGCTCTCCCTCAAGGCGGTCGGCTATAAATCGCCCAACGAGAAATTGAACATCGCCTCCATTGGGGCGGGCGGAAAAGCGGCCAGTGATATTACGGCGTGCGCCGAGACGGAGAACATCGTCGCGCTGTGCGATGTCGACGAGAAGAACTCCAAGAGGATGTTCGACCTGCACGACAAGGTTCCGAAGTACAAAGATTTCCGGGTGATGCTCGACAAAGAAATCAACAATGTCGACGCGGTCATCGTCACCATCCCTGATTTTATGCATGCCACCGCGGCCACCTGGGCCATGGAACGCGGTAAGCATGTCTACGTTCAGAAACCCCTGGCCCATACTATTCAGGAATGCCGCTGGTTGTCGGAAGCTGCGGCGAAGTACAAGGTCGCGACGCAGATGGGGAACCAGGGCTACTCCAACGAGGGCACGCGCCAATGCGCCGAGATGATCTGGAATGATGAAATCGGCAACGTGACCGAAGTCCACGCATGGACCAACCGTCCCATCTGGCCCCAGGGATTGCCTGATCTGCCGGCTGAGATGCCCGTCCCGACCACGATGGATTGGGATCTGTGGCTCGGCATCGCCGCCTCGCGTCCGTATAGCGACAAGTATGCGCCGTTCAACTGGCGCGGCTTCTTCGACTTCGGCTGCGGCTCGCTGGGCGATATGGCCTGTCACATCCTGGGTGCACCGAACCTGGCGCTGAAGCTTGGTTCGCCGACCAGCGTCGAGTGTCTGAAACAGGAAGGCAAGAGCCAGTATTACTTCCCGGCGAAATCCGTTCTGCGCTTCGATTTCCCCGCCCGGGCGGACATGCCGCCGGTGAAGATTTTCTGGTACGACGCGATGAAGGAACAGCCGGATATCCCGGGCGTTCCCCAGGGAGAAATTCTGGGCGATCTGCCACGCCGACGGATGGGCGGACCGCAGCAGCGGGGCCAAGGGCAGGGACAACGTCCGGCCGCTCCAGCGCAAGATCCGCGAGTCATCGGCCAGGTGTTCAACGCGAAGGCTTTCTTCGAACAACAGGAGGAGGCAAAGGCCCAGGCAGCGCAGCGTGAAGAACGCCAGACGCAGGAAGCCCAACCAACCGACGCCGTAGCCCGCCGCGAAGCGCAGATCAATCGCGCCGCGAACGCGGGGAGCAACGGCAGTCTGTTTGTCGGCGAGAAGGGCTTTATCACCACGGGAACGTACGGCGAGAACACCCGCCTGTTGCCAGTGGAAAGGATGAGGGACTACAAATTCCCGCCCGAGCTGCTGACCCGTTCTCCCGGACACTATCGCGACTGGATCCGTGCCTGCAAGGGGGGCGACCCGGCCTGCTCCAATTTCAGCGTCGCAGCGCCGTTCACGGAATGGATCACGCTGGGAGTTCTGGCGTATCGTTTCGAAGGCAAGCTGGAATGGGACAGCGAGAAGATGCGCGTGACCAACAACGCCGAAGCCAACAAGATGATCAGGCCGGCGTTTCGGAAGGGCTGGAGTCTGACGTAGAGCGCGCAGACTGGAGAGGTAGTTGCAGGTCGAAGGCGCGCTGTGTCAGGGAAGTTCAGTGGCCAGTAACATGGCCATCCCGCCGCCGCGCGCGTCCTTTCCGAGGGACGCGGCGCGGTTGAGATAATCTTCCAGCGTCTTCTGTTTGCCGGTGCTCTCGCATACATCCACCAGGGAGCCTCCCGGACCGATACGCACGAGAAGACCGCGCCATGCAGCCTGCACATGCGGTTCATACGAGGGATCCAGCCATCCGTGACGCATTCCCCGCAGCATGGCGGTTGCAATCATGGCCGTCGCCGAGAACTCGGGATAGGAGCCCGGCTGGTCGATCACCTCGTGCCACATCCCGTCCGGATCCTGAAACTTCAGGAGCGCATGCATATGATCCCGGAAGCTCTGCAGCATGATCAAACGCCCGGGATGATTCTCGGGCATGTTCAGCAGCGTCCACGATAATCCCAGGGCAGGGAAGGCATTGCCTCGTCCCCACGCCGCTTCGTTCAACGGTGAATGCCGGTACAGACCATCGGGACGAAGGCACAGCTTCTGCATGAACTGCAGATGCCGCAGCGCCATGTCGAAATAAATTCCTTTCCCCGTCAAGGCGCCGGCACTCGAGAGAATCGGGCAACCCATGAAGACGGAGTCGCTCATTTCAGAGTGCATCGGCATGGCATCTTTCATTTCGCCTGCCGCGGTGAACGCAAGATCTGCCGCCGCGCGAACCCGATCGATATAGCGCTGGTCGTGGGTCCGCTGCGCCAACTCAGCGAAGATCAGATGCCCGGCGAGATGGCTCGAGGTCGGATTAGCCAGGCTGTCCTTGCGGCCGTCGACATACGGAGCCACCAGCGCTTCCACATCGGCCTGCTGTCCCAAGCGAACACGGCTGATCAGAGCCATGGCCGGAATGTAGACTGGCTGATCGAAGTCATGTCCGTAGTATTGCGAAAGCTCCACAGCCACTTCGTGCGGCGTCCGTCTCAGACGCCGTTCTCGCTCCAGGTGCGCCTCTGACACGGCAATCTGCTTCGGGACAGAGCGCAGGATGTCTCTGGCCGCAGACGCGTGGATTGCCGGAATACGTCCTACGCCGGCGACCGGATTCTGTGCCAGGGCGTCGGTCAAGCCGAAGTCCTGGTCGCCCGCTACGATGACCAGGTCCGGCGCGTGCAGTCCGAGCCATCGCCAGATGAAGTGCGACTGTCCGTTCTCCCGGTATGCAGTGCCGGTGGGCGGGAAGACGAGTTCCGCTCCTTCGGGATTTGCCAGCCTGATGGTGTAAAGGTTGAAGGGGCGCTTCTGTTGGGTGATCTTGCCGATCGCCGCACTGGAGGCGTCAGCGCCTTTGAGGCCGCCAATCACCACGATGGTGGGCGCGGATTCGCCGGGTCCCGGAATCCACATGGCGTCGATAGCGGAGGCGGCGTGAAGTTGGTTGACGCAAAATGCTGCAATGAATGCGGCTTCAATACACCTTCTGGAGTACACGCCACTATATTATGCGAAGATTTGCATCCGCGAGCAGGAGTCGCTTGAAAAGCGGTTGCGGCCGGAATTGACCGCGCCCCACATCTCAGTACGTGACAGTCACCTAGTTCGACACGGATATACGAATAGTGTACGGATGAGATACGGAAACATGACGATCAGACTGAGCGAAAATGAGAGCAACCCTCCATCATGAAGTTTCGTGCGCTCTCACTGCTGTTAGCCCTCGTTGCCGCTCTGCCCGCCGCAACGCCTGCCCGACGGCTCAATCGCTATGAGTACAATGCGACGATCCGCGATCTGCTCGGCGTCGATTTCCGCGCCGGCAACGATTTTCCCGCGGACAATTTCAGCTATGGTTTCGACAACAACGCGGACACCCTGACGGTCACGCCTGCGCTGCTCAAGAGGTATCTGGACGCGGCTAAGAAAATCGCGCGTGCCGCGATCGAGCCGGTTCCTCCGCCGGCTATGCCCGAACTGGAGCGCCGTTCCAACGCTTCTGCGGTGTCCGACATCACCTGGCAGCGCACTTTCACTTGGGAGGGCGATTATGACGTCCACGTGGCCATCGCCGGACGCGCCGATCCCTTCGCGCTGTATGTCTCGGTGGATGCTGGCGAGCCTCAGCACCTTTCCGTGTCTGTCGATTTCGAAGGACGGCGCTATGCCGATACCCGCTTGCATGTCGCGTCGGGCGCACATCGATTGCACGTCTTCGCCGTCCGAGACGATGATCGCGCGGTCGATCAGGCGTGGGCCTACGAAATCGCGCGCGCCCGAAAGTCCGGCGCCGAGCCGGGTTCCAAGTCCGAAATTCGCGCGCGTCTGATCGCTGGTACGCTGGCCGACTATGCCGGCGCAGTCGTGCCGCCGTATCCCGAATATGTCGAGGCGCGCGGTCCCTACGGCCTGGTGTTTCCGGCCATCCCCGCGGGGTACGGGCTGGTATTCACCTGCGGTCATCCTCCGGGACAGCACACCAGCGCATGCGTGCGCACGAATCTCGCGGACCTCGCCCGGCGCGCGTGGAGGCGGCCTGTCACTCCTGCCGAGATCGATAAATTGATGCGACTGGTTAGCGCGGGGCAGGGAATGGATGCCCAAATGGAAACGGGCGTGGAGGCGATTCTGGTGTCGCCGTCGTTTCTATTTCGGATGCCGCAGGGTAACGATTTCGAACTGGCCTCGCGCCTGTCCTACTTCCTGTGGAGCAGTATGCCCGATGACGAACTGTTCCGCATCGCCGAGCAGCATCAACTCGCCGACCCCGCCGTGCTTACCGCGCAAACGCGGCGCTTGCTAGCCGATCCGAAATCGAGCGCTCTCGCGGAAAACTTCGCCGCCCAGTGGCTGGAATTCCGGAACCTCGATTTTCTACATCGCGACCCGGCGCGCTTCCCCCAGTTCACCGGCGAACTGAGCAACGCGATGCGCAAGGAAACCGAACTGTTCGTCGAACACGTCATTCATGAGGATCGCAGTGTACTCGATTTCCTCGACGCGAAGTATACGTTTGTGAATGAACTCCTCGCTAAACTCTATGGCATACCGGGCGCGACCGGCGACGGCTTCCGCCAGGTCGATCTCACGGGCACGGCGCGCGCCGGAGTTCTCACACAGGCCAGCGTGCTCACCGTGACGTCTTACGCCACGCGCACGTCGCCGGTGCTGCGGGGCAAATGGATTCTCGAGAACCTGCTCAACGATCCGCCGCCACCTCCGCCGGCGAATGTCCCCGCTTTGCGCGATCCAACTGCTGATCCCGACTCGTCGCTTCGCCGGCAGCTCGAACAACATCGCTCCAACCCCGCGTGCGCCGGTTGTCATTCGCGCATGGATACGCTGGGATTCGGGCTGGAGAATTTCGACGCGATCGGACGCTGGCGCACGCAAGAGGAGGCTGTCCCGATCGATGCGACGGGTACGCTGCCAGGCGGCGAGTCTTTCTCCAGCCCCGCGGAACTCGCGGCAATCCTCGCCAGGCACCCTGACGCCTTTGCGCAGTGCCTGACCGAGAAGTTGCTCACCTTCGCATTGGGTCGCGGACTGGACTCCACGGATCGTGCGTCTGCCGCCGCGATAGTCAGATCGGCCGCGAAAAAGCATTACCGGTTTTCAGATTTGATTCTTGGCATAGTAACCAGCCAGGTTTTTCAGACGGCAGGGGACGCGCATGAGTAAGCATCTCTCGCGCCGTAAAATGCTTCGCGGATTAGGTGTGTCGCTCGCCCTGCCGCTGCTCGACGCCATGACGCCGGCATTCGCCGCCCCGCGAACCAAACCAGTTTGCCGAATGCTGGTGAACTATGTGCCGAACGGCATGGTGATGAAGGATTGGCTCCCCACCGCGACTGGCGCGGACTTCGCCTTACCGCGTATCCTGCAGCCGATGGAGCCCTATCGCAGCCGGATGTTGGTAATCGAGGGTCTGGCACAACGCTTTGGCTGGCCCAATGGCGACGGCACCGGGGATCACGCGCGTGCCGCCTCCACGTATTTGACCGGCGTGCACATCCGCAAGACCGGCGGTTCCGACATCGCCGCGGGCATTTCAATGGACCAGATCGCGGCCCAACAACTCGGCGCGCGCACGCGTATCCCATCGCTTGAGCTGACCTGCGAGGACGGACGTATGGTCGGAGTTTGCGACACCGGCTACAGTTGCGTCTACAGCAATAACATCTCCTGGCGTTCGGCCGCGACGCCGGGGTCGCCGGAGGTCGATCCGCGGGCTGTCTTCGACACTCTTTTCGGCTCCGAAGATCCCGACCCGGCCGTCCGCGCGGCGACTCGCCGGCGCGACTCCAGCATTCTCGATTGGGTGCTCGGCGAAACCCATAGCCTGGAAACCGAGCTTGGCCCCGGGGACCGCAGCAAGCTCGACGAGTACCTGACCAGCGTGCGCGAAATCGAGATGCGGATCCAGAGCCCGGGCAACGATCCGGTGCGCGCGCCGATCGAGAAACCCGCAGCCATTCCCGTTCAGTTGGCCGGGCACTTGCGGCTGATGTACGATCTCCTGCGGGTCGCCTTTCAAACCGACTCTACGCGTATCGCTACCCTGATGGTCGGCCGCGAGGGAAGTCTGCGTTCGTACGACGAGATCGGCGTACCCGAATCGCATCATCCCATCACGCATCACCAGGGACGCGCAGCCCTGATCGAGAAGGTGGCTCAGGTTAACTGTCATCACTTGCGGCTGTTCAGCGAATTCGTCGCGTCGCTGGCGCGGACTGCCGATGGCGACGGCACGCTCCTCGATCACACCATGATTCTGTATGGCGCCGGGCTGGCCGACGGCAACTCGCACCAGCACGATCATCTGCCGACGATGCTGGCAGGTGGCGCCTGCGGAGCCATTCGCCCTGGCCGATTCATCCAGGCGGCTCCGCAGACGCCGATCACTAATCTCTATGTTTCGATGCTGGCGGCGATGGGCGTGGCCATCGAGAAACTGGGCGACAGTACCGGAAAGGTCGCCGAATTGGGGGATCTCGGTTGAGGGACAGGCCGAATTTCCGCCAATCCTGGAGAAGCGTTGCTGTCGCCGCAAACAGCTGCTGTGCAGCCGGCCCGGAGATGGAATGAGAAGACTAGGTCCTTTCGAATAGCGGCACGCAATTTGCTGCTGCCTGTGTCAAAAACTGCGCTCCCGAAGGGTGCCAAGGACCCTACCGAGCCGCGACCATCAGGGAGCGGTGGTCTGGTCATAAGTTGTGGCAGATTCTGCAAGCTGTCTCTTTGGGATAGAGAAGAAGCGCCTTCACAGTTGACCCGTGTGCGTTGTGGCACATCCCGCATTGTTCTAAACGTGCGGGGTCATGGGTGTGAACTTTGGCGAATCCCTGCTGCTGATGGCAATCGAAGCAACCACCCTTAAAACGGAAGCGTCCCCGCTTGTTGACCTCGTGACACTGGGTGCAGGGAACATCGGCGAGAGGCGGATGCTCGTGGAAAAGCGCGAATCCGGCGGGCGGAGCCGGGCCGGTATAGAAGCGGATCTCTTTCTTGCCACCCTCCCACGAGAGGGTCAGCGAGTGGACGCCGGGATTTACTTTGGCTACCGCGTGAAACACGTTTGGAAACGGCTGTTGCGCAGCAATATCCTTACCGTCGAGGGTGAGTTTACCGGACGGCGCGGTGGCAATGATATCGGCTTCATTCGAGGCCAGTGCTGCACCGTCCGTGGGCCGCATGATCTTTCCCGCGTCGTTATCGGCAGCGGATAGAGCTAGAGCAGAGAGAACGATCAGGAACTTAGCTCTCATTTCCGGATACGTACGAAGGAGCGATCGATTTCCGATATCTTACTCACTCCCGCCATCCCCATGTCAACGGCCAGTTCGGCGCGCAATAACTCCATCACCCGCGCGACACCGCGTTGTCCGAACGTCGCCAGACCCCACAAATACGGACGTCCGACGCCTACCGCGGCGGCACCCAAAGCCAGGGCTTTGAAGACATCGGTCCCGCGCCGGAAACCGCCATCAACGAGTACCGGAATCTTTCCACCGGCCGCTTGGACGCACTCCGGCAGCGCTTCAATCGTCGCACCGACCTGATCGAGTTGGCGCGCACCGTGATTGGAAACCACGACGCCGGACATCCCTGACTTGACCGCGTGATCCGTGTCTTCGGCCGTGAGAATGCCTTTGACGATGACCGGCAGACCACTCGCTTCCCGCAGGCGCTCCAGTGTGTCCCATGTCGGGGTCGGAAACGGGCGGGGCTGCGGGAGGTCGCCGGTAGTCCAGAGGACATCATCGGGATTATATTTGAGTGCGCCTTTCTCATCGCGAGGGATTCCGTTTCCCTGGCACCAATTGCGCGAGAAGCCATTATGGATGCCGCGCTCGCGATGTGACACCTGATAGATGTCGACGGTTACGGAAATTGCGGTGCAACCCTTGTCCTGGAGCTTGTCCGCGTAGTCTACCATCTGGCTCTTGGTTCGCAACTCCGCAGCCGTGGTGAACTGCAACCACACTTTCGGTCCTTTGCCGGAGGCGAGCACGTTGTCGATGCCGCCACTGGTGATCATCATCGAGTTGGCCGCGGCCGCTCCGTACGCCGTCTCCTGTTCGCCGCCGCGGACGAAGCAGTTTTTGCCGCCGGTGATCGAGATGTAGATGGGATAGTCCAGCTTCTTGCCGAACAGGGTGGTGGAGGTGTCGATTTTGCTGATATCGTGCAGCAGAAAATGCGGCCGGATGATGATGTTGTTAAAGCGCTCGCGATTGTCCCGTAGGGAGACTTCGTCGTCCGAGCCTTCGTCCATGTAGTCCCAGGCCAGCGGATCCAGTTTGGATTTGGCGAGCTTGGCGAAGTCGAAGACGTTCGCGGGAGCGAGCAGAGGGTCTCCAAGCTCGCTGTGCTTGTGGTCGGCCAGAAGGAGCGGCGATCCCGCAAGGAATTGCGCGAAACGGACCATAGCCAGTCGTCGGTTCACCATGTTCGCAAACCTTATCATAGGGTCATGACCTTCGGCAAGTGCCATAACTAGCGACAACTAGCGACGCAGACTTCAGCGGGCCTTGCAAAATTCGGCCGCAAGCGGCCGAGGCAGACGAAAGCGCCTGCCCCACCGTAGCAAACACTGGACTTGCAGGGGTGGCGCGAGCGGTTCGCCTGCGCAGACCGCATTTCGCAAGTGCCTCTTCAGACTGTGTCTTTGACGCATCGTCCAAAAGGCGCCCGCACACGTCATCCATAATAAGAGAGTACGCCTGCATCCGTGGAACATTCTACAAAATATCAGCCGGCCGAGAGCCGCGCGGCCAAGTTGATTCGCGAGATCTTCGAGTCTGGACGTCCCATCACCTATGTTCACACCCCGGAAGAGCAGCGCGTCGGCAACGTGCTGCGCGAAACTGGCGAGAGAATGCATGCGTCGCGGACGGTGCCCGTCTGGACGTGGACCCTCACTGAGGGACTGCGCCGCGATGGCGCTGAGTCCGAGCCGGGCACTGCCGACCCGCGCGCCGTACTGGACTTCATCGCCGCTCATCCGCGTGCCGCCATCTTCCATCTCAAGGACTTTCACGAGCCACTGCGGGAATTTCCGGAGATCCGGCGCAGGCTGCGGGATGTCTACCAGGAATGTTTCGACCAGCAGAAGTATGTCGTTATTACCTCGCCTGTCCGCTTCATTCCGGAGGAACTCGAGCGCAGCGTCATGTTCATCGAGTTGCGGCCGCCCGACATTGTGGAGTTGGTCGCCTTCCTTCGCGAGGAGTCCAAGGATGGCGCCAGCGAGGAGGTTTACTTTCAATTGGCGCGCGTGCTGCAGGGACTGAACCTCGACGAAGCGCGCTATGCCGTGCGCCGGGCCCTGGCCAGGAGTCCGGTACTGGGACCTGAGTCGCTGCCGTTCCTGCTCGAAGAGAAGCGGCTGCTGGTCAATCGCAGCGGGACTGTCGAGTTTATCGCGGCGGGCACGACGATAGGGGAAGTCGGCGGCCTCGAGTACCTCAAGAAATGGCTGCTGGACCGGCGGAAACTATTTCAGATGCGCGACAAGCTCGATAGCGAGATCGTGCCCAAGGGGCTTCTCATGATGGGGATGCCGGGTTGCGGCAAGAGCCTCGCGGTCAAGGCCATCGCCTCATCATTCGATCTTCCGTTGTATCGCGTGGACATGGTGGAGATCTTCTCGGGGCGGCATGGCAAGCCGGAAGCCGCGTTTGTGGCGGCGTGCAAGATGATGGAGGACATGTCACCCGCGGTGCTCTGGTTCGACGAGATCGAGAGGGGCATCACCTCGAACGAATCCGGCGGAGAGCAAGGCCGCATCTTCGGGTTCTTCCTGACGTGGATGCAGGAGAAGGTGCGCGGGTTGTTCGTCGCCGCCACGGCCAACCGTATCAACCTGCTGCCCGCCGAGATGATCCGCAAAGGGCGCTTCGATGAGGTGTTCTTCGTGGACCTGCCTGTGGACGACGAGCGCGTCGAGATCTTTCGCATTCACCTGGAACGTAGAGGAGTCGATGCGTCGCGCTTCGACCTTCCGGAGCTAAAACAGTTTACGATCGGGTGGGCTGGAGCGGAGATCGAGCAATGCGTAGTGTCGGCGATCACCACGGCGAAGCTGGAAGAGCGGGAACTAACCGGGCACGACCTGATAAAAACCGCGGTCGGTATAGTGCCTCTGTCGCGCACCATGAAAGAGCAGATCGACCTCATTCGCGCGTGGGCGTTCGAGCGGGCCGTGCGCGCGTCGCCTCGCCCGGGGAAGTTGTAACAGAGGTCGGTCGGTAAGGATTTCAGGCCGGCTGGAACGTGACTGCCATCGCGCTTCCGCGGCTCATGGTAAGCCCAGGCTGAAGGATTCGCCGAGGTACACTCGTTTGACTTCGGTGTCGCTGCCCAGTTCCTCGGGTGTCCCGGTGCGGAAGATTTTTCCGTTGTTGATGATGTAGGCGCGGTCGACGACCATCAAGGTTTCGCGGACGTTGTGGTCGGTCACGAGAATGCCGATACCGGCCTGCTTCAAGTCGAAGATGATGCGCTGCAACTCCAGGACCTGAATCGGATCGATGCCGGAGAAGGGTTCGTCGAGCAGCAGAAACGAAGGATCGATGGCCAGCGAGCGCGCGATCTCGACGCGCCGCCGCTCGCCGCCGGAAAGCTGATAGCCCTTGCTGCGGCGCACGGTTTCGAGGCCTAACTGATCGATCAGACGGTCCTGCTTCTCGCGGCGTTCGCGGCCGGACATGCGTCGTGTCTGGAGGATTGCCATCAGGTTCTCTTCCACGGTCAGCTTGCGGAAGACTGAAGCTTCCTGCGGAAGATAACTGATGCCCTGATTGGCGCGCTTGTACATCGGCATGTTGGTCAAGTCTTTGCCGTCCATCTTGACCTTGCCGGCGTCGGCGGTAATCAGCCCGACGATGATGTAGAAGGAGGTGGTTTTGCCGGCTCCGTTGGGACCGAGCAGACCGACCACTTCCCCTTGGCTGACGTGGGCGGACACGCAGTCCACCACTTTTCGTCCGCCGTAGGACTTACAGATATCGCTAGTCTCGAGGATGGACATTTATTGTCTCCGATGAAGGCGGCTCTTCACCGGTTTAGTCAGTTCGCCCTTCGTCAGCAGCCTGTCATCATCGGAGAAATAGGTCATCTCCAGGGCATTGTTGATTTCACCCTTTTTGGAGTCGACCATTTGGGCAGGGACTCCACGAATGACGACGCGCGAATCGGCGGTGTAGTATTCGCCGTGGTTGCCCTTGCTGGTACGGGTGCGATCGATGCCTTTGTCGAAGATTTCGACATCGCCGTCGGCCAACATGTGATTCAAGCGCGAGTCTTCCTGCGAGTCCTTGGGGTTGAGAAAAGCCTGGAGCTGATTTCCTTTCACACTCAGATTGGGACGTGTCAGCACGATGCCGCCACCGGAGTAATCGGCCACGCGATTCTCATCCGTATAGACCATTTTGGGCGCGTGGACGACGGTATAGATTACCGGCTTGTCGACGGCCTTCTGAGGGGAGGACGCGGGAGGGACCTGAATCCCGCCCAAAGGATCGCGCGGGGCCGCAGGCTTGGCAGAAACAACTATGGCCTGCGCGGAGACAGCGGCCACGGGAGAACTTTCGACTCTCGTGGCGGCGGGCGGCGGTGCGGCCGGCTTCGCCTTGTCTTTGTCGCTATCCTTGTCCTTATCCTGGTCCAGGAATTCAGAGACTACATTGCCGTCCGCGACCAGAATTTTCTTATCGCGATCGATATCGATTCTGTCGGCTTGAATGCGATTGGCGGTTTGCCACAGCAGTGCGTGACCTTCGTAGTGCACCAGGCGATTCTTGTGTCCGGGCACCGAAACGGTCCAAATATGATCTGCGGCGCCTTGACTGGGCTCATCGTCATCGAGCATCGTAGATGCGCTTTTCTTGGCTTCGGGAAGGCGCGTGGTGGTGACGTGGCCCACCGCATCGAAGTCACCGGTATTCTCGGCGACCTTGATGTGATCGCCGTTGGTCGATCCGGTGGCATCCGAAACGCGCGCATTCTTATCGATGTCCATGATATTGGTGTCGTTCTCGAGGAACGCGGTGTCGCCGACAGCGTGCCGTTCCCCTTCCTCGTAAGTGAAATGGCCCCATTGCTTCATCCGCTTCATCTGGCCCGACTTGGGATCGAACTCGGCCGTCATACTGTCGCTGGCGGTGTGGGCGACGGTCAGGGTTTGCGGCTTGGGTTTCTCGCCGGGCTTAGGCGGAGGGGGAGGTAGCGGATCGGTATCGGTGGTGACCTTGGTGGAGTGGAACGACTGAATCTGGTTCTGCTGGCCGTAAAGGATGGTCATCTCGGCGCCGTGGAGAATCCGGTGATGCTGCGTGGGCTGATTGGGCATCAGTTCCAGGCTGGTCGGAACATGGGTGGCGACCTCTTCGAGTTCCTTGCCGCCTTTGCGCATCTTCAGCTCGATGGTCTCACTGTGGATAATTTTGGTTTCCGCCAGTTTGCCGTCGGGTGCCGGTTCGGGCTTGGCATCGACGAACGCATTGCCGTTGGCGAGGGTCCGCCGCAGTACGTTCTCGTTATTCTCGGATTCGAAATAAAGGTCGACGCTGTTGGCCCTGACGGTGGTCGCGGACCCCTTCGACACCGAGGTCAGGTGGGCGTTGCCGAGGCCGGTCATCTTCTCCAGTTCACCGTCGTCATTGTAGGTGAGGTGCAGCATATCCGCTGCGTAATCGAGATTGCGCTTGGGATAAGAGTCGACGCCGTGAGCGTGATCGGCATCAATGGTGTCGATCTGGTTATCCTTCATGTTGATGACGCTGCCGCCGGCATCCACTACGGTGTTATCGCGCATGAGCTTGGACCAGGGGCCGAGAAAGATCTTGGAGGCAAACTCCTGGTACACCAGCCGCTCGCTCTGGACGTGCATCGGCTTGCTGCGTTTGCCCTTGCCGGTGAGATAGATGTCCACCTGGGCGTTCATGTGCAATTCATGCACGTCCGGATCGTAGAAAACGCCAACGCACGTGCCTTTGCCATTTTCGAACGTGAAGCTGGCGGGTTTGTCGTTTTCGGCTTTCCCGTTTTTGCTGTCGAAGGTGATGCCGGTCGTCTTGATGGAGGTCAACTGGTGCGGCGGATTACCGTTGACGGGAACGTTAAGTGTGATTTCAACCTCGCCGTCGGAGAACATCTTCCCTTCGGTCTGGCTGAAGACGGCTCTGGGGCTCTTGACCCGGTCGTAATGCTCGCCGTCCTTCAGGTAGAGCTTGAGCTCGACGGCCTCGAGTTCCAGTTTGCCGGCGTCCTTCAGGAAGCGGGAGCCCTTGGCGCTGATCTGGACCATCGGCTTACCGTTCTTGTTTTGAGCCCATTGCCAGTTGTCGGCGCTGGACGTCAGGACGGTGGACAAAAGCGCCGGTGTCGGCGGCGCAGCCGCGTTCAGTTTGCGCACCTTCAACCGGTATGTTCCCCAGAGCGCCGCCGCGATTGCCAGGATCGCGAGCGGTAGCAGTAATGCCAGCCTCCTCATGTATCTCTTTCTATGGTATCAACCCCTGTGGGACGGTCTCCCGTGTCAAGGCGTTGCAGGAAAGGGAGCATATTGGGGCGGCCTTGCGGAAAAGGGCCTCCAGGACGAGGGCGTCCGCGCCGCACAGAGGAAGGAGTTGCCTTCCAATTAGAACCTAAAACGCACGTCGACCTGCGCGCGACGGGCATTGGTGCCGTCAGGAAAGCCGGCCGAGGCCGTGCCGAGGCCAGACTCCGAACTTCTGAAGTCGCACCCAAGATCTCGGTCCGGCTGGGGAAAATGACTTGACCCACGAAACCGAAGTGGGCCGGCACTCCTCCCGGCTGCGCCGAGATTCCGAACTCGGCGCTCTCCCTGCCTGGACTATAGGCCGAACAGGATCTAGACGCAATGCTGTTCACTTAACGCATGGAGCCTGCCAACGGAAACGAAGGAATGAACGCACCACCCGATCGTTCGCCACATTGTACTTCCACCGGTAGTCGTTACACGGCCAAATGCCGCATTGCCCCGACTATCGGCTGCAAGATGACTTGCGGGGAGTAATCCGAAAAGGCGTGGTTCCGGGGCATAGACGATCTGTAAATTCCCACCTCCTTGCGGGAGTAATCCAGAGCCGACACTTCAGCGCATAGGCGACAAACCATGAACTCGTAAGCGGTCAGCCGCTATGGAGGAAAGGGCTGACGTTTCATACCAAAGACGGCCAAGGTGTGCCGTCTGAGGGTGGCCCGCGCGCGACCTTTTTGAGATTTGAGGAGTGCCATTTGCCGACGTTACTCGTCTTTACCGCCTCGCCTGCCGACCGTAGCGTGCCGGAGAAACGTGCATACCCGGAAATTGCAGGATCCGCCGGTGATACCGAAAGACCCGAAACTGGTCGCGACGTGGAACGCGCCCGATCCGCTCTCTTGCGCTTCTTTCATCTCCTCCTGTCCGGGTCATGGGTCTGGCGGCTTTGTGCACCCGCGCATATTTCCACGTTAAGTGCACAAAAATGCACAAACCAAAAACCGCTGCCACTTGCCACTGCTCGGATAACTAAAGCAAAAGACAGCCACTTATCCAAAATTGGCTTTGTTCCGCAAAAAGACCCGCTCCGCATCTGCTGACTGCCCCAGCGCACCTGTCGGGCGGACAGACAGCCCTTACGTGAACCGTCTTGAGGTTAAACCGCGCGAGGTCCGGATCAGGGTTTGCGCAAAAGTGTGTTGTCCGGGTCGAGCGTGACTTTGGTAACCGTGCCGGTAACCGCAAATCCGAACACCGATTCTTCGCTATCGGAGCGAACCACTTTTCGTATGACTTTGGGACCCACGCGGATCTCGATAGGTACTTCGAGAGTGACGTTCTCGCTGACGCCGGAGAGCCTGATGGCCCCCGAGACGCGGCCCGGCTTGGCGGTCCAGGTGAGTTTGAGCTGCGGAATTCCGGTGCCGTAGACCCATTGGTCGAAGAAGGCTTCGAGTTGTGGATCCGCAGTGCCCGCCGGCAGGAATTTAGCGCAGTGCAGGCGAAACTGTTCAGTGGAGATTTCTTTGCGCTCGTAATCCTGTCTGAGGCTCGACAGCATCTTGAAGAACGCAGCGTCTCCCATACGGGCGCGCAGCATATGTAAGATCCAGGTTCCTTTGCCATAAGTGATGGCGTTCCACGCGAAGGGCTTTGGCGCGGTTTCCAGGCGCCGCCCCTGCACAATGGGACCGGTAGCGTCGAGGTCGCCCGCGATCAACCGGTCGCGATAGGCAGCGAGGATCGTATCGCTCACCTTGTGGCCGCCGTGTTGTTTGTCGAGATACATCAGCGCGGAGTAATTGGCCAGCGATTCGGTAATCCATTCGTCGTGATAACCCTCGGCAAAGACCACGTTGCCCCACCATTGGTGCGCGGCTTCGTGCGGCTCGAGGAGTTCTTCGAAGAAGAGCTTCTTCGATTGATCGCCGGCGCCGGAAAACCCCGAACCGAGGTAGGACATCGTCGAGATGTAGATCAGCCCCGGAAATCCCTGGCCGAAGTTGCCTGGAAGAGGGGTCACTTCCAGACGGCGTAAGGGCGGCGGCCCGAACAGGGAAGCGAAATAATCCATAGCGCCTGCGATGGCCGCAGCGAGAGACTGTAACCGTCCGACGGGCGAACCGGCAGGCTGCGGCGAGATGGTGCCCTGGCCCACGAGGGGCACACCACGGGTCCTGCGATTGACGGAGGGAGGCGGCGGCGGCGGTAGAATGGCCTCCGGACGAGGTTGCAGCGCCCGCTCGAACTCACGGTTGGCGTAAACGTCCACGGTGAAGCCCGAGCGCGTCACACTGGTCCGCTCATAGACACCCAGATTGAAGCCGGCAATGCGCACGGGAGTCTCGATCCGGTGATGAACCACGCGTTCGTCGCCGTCGATGCCATCTTCCACAGGCTGGCCGGGCAGCACAATTTGCAGGTTCCTGGGAACGCGAAAGATGAGATCGTACGACGTGAAGGTGGTTCCCCAGGCGGGATACCAACTGCCGCGAGACGCAACGTAATAGACCTGGTTGCCGGCGTCCTCGATCACGTGACCTTCGTGGTGGATCTCAATCTCGTGGTCGCGTCCCGGTTCGAGGGGTGACGTAGCGACCACCAGCGCCAGTTCCGTGCTAGTGCGACGCATGAGGCGGGCGCGGAGGTCGTCGTGTTGCAGTACCTCGGCTGGAACTCCGTCGATGCGTGCGTCAGTGATGTTCATGAGGCTCGAGATCTCGACCGGCACGACGCTCGAAGCGGTATTGACGCGGAGCCGATAGCGCGTCACGGCGGCGAGCGAGAGGTCGGGATGGATGGCCGCGCTGATGCGGTAGTTCGATATGGTGAACTGGGGCAGCGGCGGTGAGGAACCGGGGCGCGCCGCGAAACTCGTCCAGATATCGAAGAAAGTCTGATTGTCGCGGAACGAAGTGGTACCGACGGTGACCTGTTCGGGCGATAAAGGATCGTACGCCACGTCGAAGTTTCCCAACTTTTTCCCGCTGATCAGCGCCTCAAAGAAACCCCGGTTGGATTCGGGTGCGAGCAGGCTCCAGGTCAGCCGGACATCGAAACTGGATGCAACATTGCGCGCCAGCGGAGAGAACTGGGAGTCGAGCAGCGCGCCCATCTCAGGCGCTTTGCGAACCCCATTCGACTGGATCTGTTCAGTGAACTGGCTGAGAATCTCGGGGCTGAACATCAGGAAGGCGGCGGAGAAGTGCTCGTCGAGATTGGGGCTTTCCGTATAGGTCGCCAGCGATCGCCGCTCCGCGCGATTGGGCGGAAGCAGCAGAACTTCGGCATCACCTCCCTCGACGTCCGTGGTGAAGAAAGCGGTGACGCGGCGTCCCTGGACGGGACGCCCCAGAATCAGGTAACCATCGGTGAAGAAAAACTTGGCGCGATCGGCCGCGAAGTGCAGGTCGCGAACGCGGTAACATTCGGCCGGGTCGAGTCCAGCGTCCACGACTCCGCGCGCAGTATCGGTGGCAGTGGTGGCGAACAGCGCACTCGAGAGGACGAGCGCTGCCGGCAGGGGTAAGCGGAAATGCAGCTTGGAGTCCATGCGGGATTAACCTTCCAGTTTAAGCAGAGAGTCGAGGGTGCATGTGGAATGCATGGATAATTGCAATAGGAGAATCTAACTGTCTCATCGTTCAGCCCTGCTGGTGATTACAATTCTGGCTGTCCTGGCTTATCTTCCGGCCTTTCAGCTCTCTTTCATCGCGGATGATTTTCCACAGATCCAGATGAGCCGGACGATTGCGGAACCGGGCGGGTTGCACAATCTGTACGTCCAGCCCATTGCGCACTGGCGCATGACGTTCTTCGTGCTGACTTACTGGGTCGACCGGGCCGCCGGCCTCGATCCGCAAATCTATCATGGCGTAGCCGTCGGGCTACATGCGTTGTGTTGCTGGCTGGTCTACGCGCTGGGGGTCTGGAGGCCGGTCGGGAAAAAGGTCGCGTTGATCACAGCGTGTTTCTTTGCGGTGTTCGAAGGGCACCAGGAGGCCGTTATGTGGTACTCGGCGATCATGGAAACGCTGCTGTTCCTCTTCGGCGTCGGGGCCGTGGTGTGCTTCATTCAATGGCTGGAAGGCAAGGGATGGATTTACTATGGACTCGCGATGGTATCGTTCGGGCTGGCGATCTTTTCCAAGGAGTCGGCTTACATTTATGCAGCGCTCATGTTCTTGCCGGTCATCGATGTGTACGCCGTGTGCCCGGAACGACAGAAGCGCATGACGGCAGTTCTGGGATGGCTGCCGTTTCTCGCGATAGCCGCTGCGGTAGTGGTCTGGATTGGGGCCGGCCGTATGTCGAATCCGCGTTTCGGGGACGGGAGCTTTTCACTCACCGGGCATTTCCCGAGGGTGCTGGCTGAGAGCGCGGGACGATTGTTGTTCGTCTGGGGTCTTCTAGCACTTATCGCGCTAGGTATATTTCGCGCGCGAGAGTATCTACGGCTGGTGAGTTATTCGCTGGCCTGGATGATTCTTGGTCTTATTCCTTACAGTTTTCTCACTTATATGAATCGTGTGCCCAGTCGTCAGACTTACCTGGCTAGCGTGGGGTTGTCCCTGCTGGTGGCGGCCGCAATGGCTTGTGTATGGGAACGCCTGGGAGGAAGACTGGTCCTGGCAATTGCCGCCATCATCATGATGGTAAATGTTTCGATTCTATGGCGCAAGAAAGCGGAGCAGTATCGGGCACGGGCGTTACCAACGGACATCCTGATCAACGCCGTCAGGCATGCGGACGGCCCGATTCATATTCGTTGTTACCCGTATATCCCGTTAGTGGCGGAATCCGCGGCCCGCGAATTCGGTGGGATGGTGCTCTTCGAACCCGAAGGGAATGTCAAACAAAAGAATGATGGGCGGTGCTTGAACTTCTGGTACAAAGATGCGATCGGTAACGTGCGGGAAGTGTTTGTCCCTCCCGCACGGTTGCCGTAAGAGCAGGCCAAAGGCCGGCTAAAGGCCTGCTCCACAAATGCTACTTCGATTTAGGCGATCCGATTATGCGCCGGCTGGGCTCGGACAGGAGCACGACCTCGCTGAGGCTATAGCGTCCGTTGAGCTTGTCGAACCTCAGTGCGGCTTCATTGGATTGATTGGGCACATCGGCGGTGGTTAGTACGCCGATCGTTTTACCACCTTGAGACGTAATAAACATGACCCCAGTGGAGTCCTCGCGCACGGAATAGTCCCCCGCAGGCATGGGGGTCGCGCCCACGGTGAAGTCAAACGGCACTTTCACCAGAATCTGGGACTGGGCCAGGCCTGGAACCGTCGCCGTAAAAGCAGCGGCGGCAAATAGACACACGTTGATCAGTTGTTTTTTCATGTAGGTAAATCTCCCTTTTGCTTCTGTCACTGTGCAAGATGAAGGTGAGTTTTAGTTGCGCGGCGTAACACAGACGAGTCGCAAATGCGAACCATCGTGCAAGCGTAGCCGCAAACTAATTCATCTCGCGATCGAGTTTTTCTCAGCAGAGAGAAAGCGGAGTGCCGACGGGAGCAAGTTGAGCCGGAAACATCAAAGCCGCTCATCGGGCCGTCAGGCACTGATAACTCAATGCTAACTCATAGCTGCCAACGGGTCAAATAAACGTTTTCTATGTCACGGATGGGACCCTCCGTAACAGTTTGTTTACAAAGTTATCTTCAGATACATAGCCTTATGGACATATAATCAATCCTGGCTTGTCAATTTGAGTGTGTTTCGGGAGGTTTTCAGATGCGCTTTTCAGTCCCGGCACTGGCCGGTATTCTGTCATTCGTGGCATCTCCGCTTATTGCGCAGACCACGGCTAACGCCTACGTAAGGCATAACCTGATAGCTGACCAGGCTAGTCAGGGAGCGGACCTTGTGGATCCGAATCTAATCAACCCCTGGGGCAATGTAACATCGGCAACCAGCCCTTTCTGGGTCAGCGACACCGGTTCGGGACTTTCTACGGTGTATACGGCTTCGGCAACGGCTTTGAGTATCAGCGGGACGAAACCCGCTGTCCCAGCCGGCGCCGCCAGCGGCAGTGCTAAAGGAACGCCCACCGGAATCGTGGTCGGCGGCGGATCATTCCCTATAAACGGAACCAATTCAAGTTTTGTTTTTGACACTCTCGACGGGACCATATCCGGATGGTCCGGCGGAACGACCGCTAACATCGCGGTCGATAACTCCAGCACCAATGCGGTCTACACCGGTTTGGCGGTACTCACTCCCACGGGCGGCGCGGCATCCAGTCAACTGCTATACGCGGCGAACTTCTACAGCGGGAAAATCGAGGTCTATAACACGAGTTTCGCGCCCGTTGCGATGCCCGGAGCGTTCGTCGACGCGACGCTTCCCGCAGGTTATGCGCCCTTCAACATCTGGCCGCTGACCGTCGGCGGCACTACCAGCCTGTACGTGGCCTACACATTGCAGGACGCCACCAAAAAGAACTACGCTTCGACTGTTGGCCCGGGTGTCGGGTATGTGGACTCGTTTGACATGAACGGCGTGTTATTGAAGCGCGTGGCCGGTGGAGGCGTTCTGAATGCGCCGTGGGGACTCGCCATCGGGCCAGCTAACTTCGGCGCTTTCGCCGGCATGCTTCTGGTGGGCAATTTCGGCGACGGGCGGATCAATGCTTTCAACCCTGCGACCGGATCATCGCTTGGCCCGCTACAGGACCCTAGCGGAAATCCCATCGCCATCTCCGGATTGTGGGCGCTGCTCGCCGGCAACGGAGGCAGCGGTGGCGATCCCAGCGCGATTTACTTCACGGCGGGAACGGGCGGCCAGTTGCATGGCGTGTTAGGCAGCCTGCAAGCGGCTCCCGCGATCACCACCAGCAGCGTCGTCAACGGTGGCAGCCTGGTTGCCGGGGCAGCACCGAATACCGTACTCTCAATTTTCGGTCCGAACCTTTCGCCGATTTCCCGCGGTTGGACCACCAGCGATTTTGTCAACGGAGCGCTTCCGACGTCACTGGACGGAGTCAGCGTTATGATCGACGGCAAGCCCGCTTACGTGACTTTCGTCAGTCCTAAACAGGTCAACGTAATTGCGCCGGCGGACTCGACGGTTGGACCCGTACCGGTGGTCGTCACCAACAACGGCCTGGCGAGCGCATCTGCCTCGATTCCGTTGGCGGCGCTGGCCCCGGCGTTCTTCATTTACAAAAGCAATGCGATTGCAGCGTTGCATTCCGATAACGTTTCGATTGTTGGCGACACTACGCTGTTCCCGGGCTCCTCCACGCCCGCCGCGCCTGGAGAAACGATTGTCATGTTCGCCACCGGCTTCGGCCCGACGAGTCCAGCGTATCCGACCGGGCAGCTGCTCACGCAATCCTACGCTCTGGCTACCATGCCAACGGTCACAATTGGCGGCACGGCAGCCACGGTAGTGTACGCCGGCCTGACGGAAGCGGGTGTGTATCAGCTCAACGTAATGGTGCCCGCGTCCCTGGCAGCCGGAGACATGCCTGTAGTGGCGACGATCAACGGCGTCAGTACCCAGGCCGGCGCGACTATTGCAGTGCAGTAGCGATGCGTCCGGGCAGATCACGAGAAACGATGGTCTGCCCGGTCAGTCGCCGGCCGACAGACGACAAAAAACGATCGTCTGTCGTACGGGGTCCGTCAAGCCCGTCGCGGGCTAAAGTTCTGCGTCAAAATTGTTTGCGGTCGGAGAGGTTGGCTTCAACCTCTCTTTTCGTCAGCCAGGCAGTGCGGAGTTGCTTTTTCTCGAGTAAGGGGAGCTGGTCCGTCTGGTGCGGCGATCCGGGTTGGGAAGAATTGCCGTAGGTCAGGAGCACTTTAGCGCGCATCGGTTCGGCGAACTCCACCGCGGCTATGTATGTTTCACCATGAGTCTGGGATCGAGTCTTATTCTGTAGTGGTCCGAAGGTGATCACGCGAAAGATTCCCAGGTTGCCGAAACCTCCATTGGCAGGTAAGTCGACGCCGCCCAGCCGGAAGCGCATCACTTGTCCCCAGGGGATATCGAGAGCGCCGAATTGTTCCTGCAGTTCTTTAGCGGCCCCATCCAACTGCGCGGCAGCTTTCCTGGGATCCTTCAGGCCGCGAGGGGTGGTCAGCGGCGACTTGGGATCGTAGGGCACGGCGAAGCCCGATTGGCTGGCCATCAGCGGACCGCCCATGAAACGCGTCGCCCAGGCGTGGAACAGGACGGCTCCGCGGCTGTCCGCTTCAGCCTGACGATCCCATGCCTTCAAGACTTGCGCCGCTTGCTGCGCCAGCGGTGTGCCATACTGCGCGGCGGCGTCGAGAAGGTCCGGCAGAATGCGGTCCGCCAGTTCCGCGCGGGTGGAGTGCTTGTACTCGATGAACTTGTCGTAAGTGATCTTTTTGTCCTCATAGAGCATGCGCAAAGAACGTTCGGCGCGGAAAGAACTCGTGGCGGGCGCAATGTAGGACGGATATTTCGCAGGGTCGAGCGAGTTCGGCCACGCGGCATTCCAGGGCGGATCGTTGGTGTTCTGCACGTAGCCGCCGGGCGGATCGATGACCTTGGGAAGTGCCTGATAAGTGAGATAGTCGTTCCACAGAGTCTCGGAGGTATCGCCAGGGACGACACCCGCCCAGAAAGCCAGATCGCCTTTCGCGCGGCGGGGAACCGTGCCGTTGTACAGATACTCAATGTGGCCGTCGCGGTCGCCATAGAGGATGTTGAAGCAGGGCACCTGAAGCCGCGCGAGCGCCTTCTCGAACGTGGGGAAATCGTGCGCTGTCTCCATTTGCCAATACTGCTCCAGCATGAAAGGCCGGTCGAGTGCAGCGACACGCATCGCAATGGGAGCGTCGTCATCGTGGCGGATCACGGGTCCGTGAAGGGTTCGCGTGATCTGAAGCGTTTTGGTGGTGAACGATCCATCGGCTTGGCGGATCTTCAATTCGTGCGACTCCGTCTCAAAGTGCTTCAAATGCGCATCGAAAACATAACCATCGTCTTTGGTCTGGATGCGGTACAGATCGACTCCGTCGATGTAATTGACGGTCTGGTTGAAGCCGAGGTATTTGCTGAAAACAAAACGCAGCACCGGGAATCCGACCTGGCTGGCGCCGTAAAGATCAATGCCGGGCGCGGTGAGCTGAATCTCATAGTAGGTCTGCCATCCGCCCCACCCCAGGTGGGGATTGCCGAGGAGCAACGTTTTCCCTGCGGCAGTGTGGGACGGCGCGATGGCCCAGCCGTTGGAGCCGGTAGCCTCGGGAGTCTCGAGCAGGCCCGCGGTGGTCGATGCGGAACCGGCCGTGGTGAGGCGCAGTGGCGCCATGTAGGTGAAGTGCACGATGCGGTGGGTGTGCTGGATCGGATCGAGCGCCGTGACCGGGAGCACGCGTTTGGCCTCTTCCGAGAGCGCCTCGGGATGTTTGGCGGCGTAGTCGTTGATGCCCTTGGCGAACGCTTCCAGGTAGGAGCGGAACTCGGGCGTCTGCAGGCTGAGCCACTTCGCAGCGCGGCCGGGGACGCCGTTGGTCCAGACCCATTCATCGCCGGCCAGATAGGCCGGTCCGAAATACTCGGCGCCACGGCCGCGGGATTCACCGTAGAGATGAAGCAGCAGATCGCCGTGACTTTGCGCCTGCGCCCAGCCGTAGCAGTAGAAGAGATCTTCGGTTGACCTGGCGTATACGTGCGCTACACCGAACTTATCCCAAAGGATCTCGGTTCCCTGTTGCGGTGCGGCCGCGGTGCAAGCGTGAACTAAAAAGAGGAATAGAACCAGTCGCTTCATTTGACTCTCTCATAAGTGGAGTTGAGGCAACTCAGCCTGGCGCCGACGGGGAGATGCGCTGAAAGAAGAGAGTATCGCACAAAGTGACAGGCGTGCTAAGTTTGACGCATGAGAAGAACGCTTCCGCTTATTTTCGCGGCGGGCGCCCTCGTTGCCGCTGAACCGACCGGTATCACCGAAAAGTACCGCGAAACCGCCGGGAAACTAATCGCAGCCGCCATGGCGGACCAGGAGGGACTCAACCGCTTGCAGTATCTCTGCGACCGGATCGGCAATCGATTGAGCGGGACTCAGTCGTTGGAACACGCCATCGTTTGGGCCGCATCGGAGATGAGGCAGGCCGGACTCGAGAACGTACAGACTCCGCCGGTGAAGGTTCCGCACTGGGTGCGCGGAAGTGAATCGGCAGTGATGCTCGCGCCTGTCAATAAGCCGCTGACTATGATCGGCCTCGGCATGAGCATCGCAACACCGAAGGAAGGTGTGACCGCCGACGTGGTGGTGGCTGACGATTTCGATCAATTAGCGGCGCTGGGACGCGAGAAGGTCGCGGGTAAGATTGTGCTCTTTAACCCGGAATGGCTCGGCTACGGACAGACGGTGCAGTACCGGACGTCAGGTGCGGCGCGCGCGGCCCAACTCGGTGCGGTTGCGGTGTTGGTGCGGTCGATGACCGGCCATAGTTTGCAGACCCCACATACCGGCGCAATGGACTATACCGATGACGTGGCGAAGATTCCCGCGGCTGCTTTGAGCGTGGAAGATGCCGCCATGATCGAACGGCTGGTCCGCGGCGGAACTCCTGTGCGCGTGCGATTGATGATGGAGGCGCACCAGTTGCCGGATGCCGATTCGCATAACGTGATGGGCGAGATTCGCGGGCGCGAGAAGCCCGAAGAAATCGTGGTGCTGGGAGGCCACATCGATTCCTGGGACATCGGTCAGGGCGCGAATGACGACGGCAGCGGGATCATGGCGACGCTACAAGCGGTGGCTTTGATCAAGAAACTGGGCCTGCAGCCGCGGCGCACGATTCGCGTGGTGTTCTGGGTCAACGAAGAAAATGGCGGCGCGGGCGGACGCGCGTATCGCGAAATGGTCGGGCCGGCGATAAAGAATCATGTTGCGGCGATCGAGATGGATGGCGGGGCCGAGAAGCCGATCGGGTTCGGCTTTGGCGGAGGTGGCGAGGAGCGCGTGGGCAGGAGACGGTCGCGAGTGGCGCAGGAGTCACCGGCGGCGTTCCAGCGGGTGGTGGAGATTGGCAAATTGCTGGCCGGCATCGATGGCGGCGCGATCAGTCCTGGAGGCGGAGGTTCGGATATTGCTCCGCTGATGTCGGACGGCGTGCCCGGCTTGGGCGTACGTACGGCGGCGACGCATTACTTCGACTGGCATCACACCGATGCAGATAGCTTCGACAAGATCGTGCCGCAGGAATTTCAGGCCAACGTGGCTTCGCTCGCGGTGATGAGTTATGTGCTGGCGGATATGCCGGAACGGATCGACGATCTGAAGTAAACGTGAAAAAAATTGCAGGGATGAACACAGATGAACGCAGATAAGAACTTGAAGGAACTTACGTTTTACGCCTGAGCGCTGCGGCGAACGCTGCCGCTGTGCGGAATTGTTGTTCCATTTCTCGCGTGCGGAGGTTGTCGCGGAGGTGCTCAAGTTTGCCTATCATCGCATTCAGCGCTTCTTCCACCGCGTCGGGATTGGTGGCCAGGATATCGCGCCAGAGATCATAGCTGCTGAGCGCGAGGCGTGTTGCATCCACCAGGCCCGGTCCGGCTACTGCAGCCGCATCCGGGGCCGATTCGGCGATCATCGCGGCGAGTGCAGTAGAAGCCAGTTGCGGAAGATGGGAACTGTAGGCCACCAGATAATCGTGTTCCTCCGCGCCGAGAATCAGAGTCTTTGCTCCGATTTTGTCCAGCCAGGACAAGAATTCGCAGACCGCGGGCGTTTCCATTTCAGCCGGGTCGCCCGGGGTCAGGATGTACGGCCTGCCGTTAAAGAGCCGGGCGTCGGCCGATTCGGCTCCTCGCGTTTCTTTTCCAGCCATCGGATGGCCGCCCAGGAACTGCCCCATTTTCAGATGCTGGTGCGCGGTGCTGACGATCTGGTTCTTGGTGCTGCCGGCATCGGTGATCAGGGCACCAGCCTTCGGTTGCAGATGCCGGAGCGTGTCCATGATGCGTCCGATGGGTTGCGAGAGATAGAGGAGGTCGGCGCGTCGGCAGGCTTCCTCGGCGGTCACGCCTGCGTCGATAGCGCGGAGTTCCGTGGCTTTGGCAATGGTGCCCGGCGAACTGACACCCAGGATTTCTCCGGTGAAGCCGGCGGCGCGAAGGGCCAGGCCGAAGGAACTTCCGATCAGGCCGGCTCCGAAGATGGCTACTGTTTCCATGGCTCCCAAAGCGGCTGTTGCGCAACCGGGCGGATTTTTCTTCGTTGAGGAGTAGGCGTTTTCGCCTGCTCTCGCGCGTTGGAGAGACTTCTGCCACAGGCTGCTGGGGGAACGGCTTTGGTCACAAGGTCCTTCCCACGGCAACGGCGATCAGACGAAGTTGTTGCATCAGGTCGTTGAACTGGCCCGGAAAAAGAGACTGGGCGCCGTCGCTGAGAGCATGGTCAGGATCGTGGTGGACCTCCATGATCAGTCCGTCGGCGCCGGCAGCCACTGCTGCGCGCGCCATCGCAGGCACGTAATCGCGACGTCCGATACCGTGCGACGGATCTCCGATCATCGGCAGATGCGAGAGTTTCTTCACCACCGGGATCGCGGAGATGTCCATGGTATTGCGCGTGTAGGTCTCGTACGTCCGGATGCCGCGCTCGCACAAGATTACTTCGTAATTGCCGCCCGAGAGGACGTATTCCGCGGACAGCAGCAACTCTTCGATGGTCGCCGAAATGCCCCGCTTCAACAGAACCGGCTTGCGGATCTTCCCGAGTTCGCGCAGCAGATTGTAGTTCTGCATGTTGCGGGCACCCACTTGCAAGATATCGGAATACGCGACGAGCAGCGGGATCTGCGTCTGATCCATCACCTCGCTGATCACCAGCAGGCCGCGGCGATCCGCTGCCTTACGCATAATGTCGAGACCTTCTTCGCCGAGTCCCTGGAAGCTGTAGGGCGAGCTGCGGGGCTTGAATGCGCCCCCGCGGATAATCTGAGCGCCGCCATCGGCGACAATGTCAGCGGCCCGCTCGATCTGTTCGCGGTTCTCGACACTGCATGGCCCGGCCATTACCACCACCCGGTTTCCGCCGATCTCCACGTCTCTAATTTTGACGATGGTGCCACCGGGACGGAAACTCCGGCTGGCCAGTTTGTAGGGCGAGATGATGCGGTGAACCTCTTTGACGCCATCCATCACCTCGACGATCGCGGTGTCGAAGTCGTCACGGCCGCCGACTCCGCCCAGCACCGTGTGGAGCACACCGGTCGAGCGATGAACATTGAATCCCATTTCAATCAGCCGGTCGATCACCTGTTGTATTTGAGGCTCGGCCGCGCCTTCCTGCATGACTACGAGCATTGTTTTTTGTCCGCTTCCATCCGATCCCTCTGGACCTTTCGCATTTCGTCAATAATTCGTTCAAACACGCGCTTCACAGCGCCGGAGGAAAGTGGGCCTCCGTTGTGAGCTGTGACATTTTCGAAAACCTGATCCTCTCGCTTGGGTTCGTAGATCGGCATTTCCGCGGCTTGCTTGATATGCCCGATTTGACCGACGATTCCGGCGCGCTGGTTCAGCAAGTCGAGAATGCGGACATCAAGATCGTCAATTTCGCGGCGGCATTTGCCGAGTGCTTCGAGTGCGGCTTCGCGTGTCATTTCGCCCAATCAACCGCTCCCTTACGGTCGCGGCTCAGTATACAAGAAGTGTGTATACAAGAAGTGTGTTTCACAAAGCCTCCTTCAGGCTGCGGGTGAAAGCTTCAAGACGCTGCTCCAGGTCAGGACTGGCGGCGTGTTCTTCGATCAGCCGCATGAACGCGCTGCCGACCACCACGCCGTCGGCTACCGCGCCAATTTCGGCGACATGCTCCGGTCGCGAGACGCCGAAGCCCACAGCCAGCGGAAGCCTGGTGACCGCGCGGACGGCCGCGATCAGAGGCTTGACGCTCGACGAGATCGCGTTTTGCTCGCCGGTCACTCCGGTGCGCGATACCAGATACACGAAGCCGCTCGAATATTGTGCAACCAACTGGAGTCGCCGCTCCGTGCTGGTTGGCGCCGCCAGAAATACCGTGTCGAGGCCGGCGGCGCGCATGGCGTCGACGTACGATCCAGCCTCTTCCACACTCGCGTCTGTGAGCAGGCAACCGTCGATGCCGCTCGATTTGGCGTCGGCCGCAAGGCGTTCAAGGCCGTAGCGGATAACCGGATTCAGATAAGTGAAAAGCAGCAAAGGGACTTCGGATGTCCGGCGAATTTCCCGCGCAATAGCAAGAACTTTGGCGACCGTGGTGCCGGCGCGCAAGGCCCGGTCGCCGGCGCGCATAATGACGGGGCCATCGGCGACGGGGTCGGAGAACGGCACGCCCAGTTCTATGAGGTCCGCGCCGCCTCGTTCCAGAGCCGCGACCAGTGCCGGGGTACGCTCGGGGTGGGGGTCGCCGGCGGTAATATACGCCACCAGAACTTTGGGCTTCTCCTTAAAAACGCGCGCGATTCGGGTCACGCCTGGTCCAGATCTTTCATATTTTCACGGTAGATGTCGATGTCCTTGTCCCCGCGTCCGGAGATGTTGACGATGAAGATTTCGCCTTTAGCCTTGGGCGCGCGCGCGATGGCTTCCGCGACGCCGTGCGCGGATTCGAGCGCGGGAATGATGCCCTCGGTACGGCTCAAGGTGAGCGCGGCTTCGAGCGCCTCCTGGTCGGATGCCGACACGTATTCGGCGCGATGGTTGTCGTGCAGCCAGGCATGTTCAGGGCCTACTGTGGCGTAGTCGAGTCCCGCCGAGACGGAATGTGTCAGCGCGACTTGTCCGTCGTCATCCTGCAGCAGGTAACTGCGGGTGCCTTGCAGCACGCCGGGCGAACCGCCGTGGAAACGCGCCGCGTGTTCGCCGAGTTTCGGACCGCGGCCGCCGGCTTCCACGCCAATCAGCCGCACGCTGGTCTCCTGGATGAAAGGATAGAAAATGCCGATGGCGTTACTGCCGCCGCCGACACACGCGAAGATGGCGTCGGGCAGGCGATTCTCCGCCCTGCGAATCTGGCACATGGTTTCCTCTCCGATCACTTTATGAAAGTCGCGGACCATGATGGGGTACGGGTGCGCGCCGAGGGCTGAGCCCAGCAGATAGTGTGTGGTCGTGACGTTGGTGACCCAGTCGCGCATGGCCTCGCTGATGGCGTCTTTGAGGGTGCGGCTGCCATTGGTTACCGCGACCACCTTCGCTCCCAGCAGACGCATCCGGAAGACGTTGAGGCGCTGGCGCCGCATGTCCTCTTCACCCATATAGACCGTGCAGTCGAAGCCGAACAGCGCGCAGACGGTCGCGGTGGCAACGCCATGCTGCCCGGCGCCGGTCTCGGCGACAATGCGCTTCTTGCCCATGCGCCGCGCGAGCAGCGCCTGTCCGATACAGTTGTTGATTTTGTGCGCGCCGGTGTGCAGCAGGTCCTCGCGCTTGAGGTAGATCTTCGCGCCGCCGAGAGTTTCGCTGAGATGCTTCGCGTAATAGAGCGGAGTCGGACGCCCGGCGTAGTTGCGGAGGAGGTCGTCAAGTTCCAGGTGGAACGCCGGATCCTGGCGAGCCTGCAGATAGGTCTGCTCCAGTTCTTCGAGCGGCGTCATCAAAACTTCCGGGACATATCGCCCGCCGTAAGGGCCGAAATGTCCCCCCGCGTCTGGTTCGAATTGAATCATGCTTTACCTAATTCTTTCTTAGGGCCACCTTCAGGAATTCCGCCATGCTGGCGTGGTCTTTTTTGCCGGGCGCCGATTCGATACGGGAGCATACGTCCACGCCCCATGGCCTGATGCACTCGATGGCGGTCAGCACGTTGCCCGCGTGCAGGCCGCCGGAAACGACCACTTTCACCGGGAGGCCGGCAGCAACGGTCCAGTCGAACGTCAGTCCGGTGCCGCCATATGCTCTTCCAGCGGGGCCATCGAGCAAAATCGCCTCGACGGGATACTTTCTCAACCGCGAAGCATCGAACGCGTAATCGACGCGAACGGCTTTCCAGACCCGCAGGTCGCGTGGGCAGTCGGCCGGCTGTTCGTCACCGTGCAACTGGATAATATCGAGCTTGAGCTGGGTGACGATCCGGCGGACATTCACCGGGTCCTCATTCACGAAGACTCCAACTTTCCAGATGTTGGAAGGAAGACCGGCGAGCCACAGCAGAGTCGCCGGATCGACGTAGCGCGGGCTCTTACGATAGAAGTTGAAACCCAGGGCGGTCGCGCCAAACGCGACGGCGGCTTCGGCGTCTTTTTGATTGGTGAGGCCGCAGACCTTTACGAACATAGGCGCCGCAAAGCCTCGGCTGGATCGCCGGATTTCATAAGGTGTTCGCCGACCAGAAACGCCGAGTATCCGGCATCCGTCAGGCGCCGCACGTCGGCGGAGTCGTGGATGCCGCTCTCGCTGACCTTGAGGACGCTCGCCGGCATCAGGGCTGCGAGATCGAGTGAGGTCTCGAGCGAAACCCGAAAATTTCTCAAGTCTCGATTGTTGACACCGATGATCTCCACGCCGGAATCGAGCGCCGGTTGCAATTCCTGCCGGTCGTGGACTTCGACCAACGCTGCCATGCCGAACTGCGCGGCCAGTTCCCGGAAGTCGCGCATTTCACGGGCAGAGAGAAGTGCGGCGATGAGCAGAATCGCATCGGCTCCATGGGCCGCGGCTTCGAGGATCTGTAGTCTGTCGATGGTAAAGTCCTTGCGCAGCACCGGCAGGGTGACGGCTGCGCGCGCACAGGCGAGATCGTCCAGGTTCCCTTGGAAGAAATCGTGATCGGTCAGGACGGAGATCGCGGCAGCGCCGCCGAGTTGGTATTCGCGGGCAGTCCTGGCAGGCTGGAAGTCGTGCGAGAGCAGTCCTTTACTGGGCGACGCCTGCTTGATTTCAGCGATGATGGCCGGCTGGTGTGAGCGCAGTGCCGCGGCAAAACTTCGCTTGTCGTTCAGACGTGTTTCCGCACGAGTCTCAAGCTCGGCACATGACGCGGAGAGGCCGGCAAGCTCCTCACGTTTTCGCGCCACAATGCGCGCCAGAATATCGGGGACGGTTTCGGTCAACTGCTTTACCCTGAGTGCAATCGATCTTTCCTGTTCAGTATGACACGGCTCGCCTTAGCTCTGAGCTGAAACGGCGGAAGCTTAAGAATCCGCCGGCGCTACCGCCTGCGCCATCAACTCAAGTCACGTATGATTACGTACTACACAAAAGTGGCCCCCGACGTGCCGACCCCCGATCCAGTCATTAAAAACATGATGCATCGGACGGAAAAAATGTTCTTCCGCGCACGGATTCGCACCGGTGACGGGAGTAAATTTCCCTATGCCGGTGGAGGACGGATGGGGAAGATGTCTTTTTTATCGCAAAACCGGTGTCCGGCCAGATGTCTGCTCTGGCTCTCGCTGGCAGCCGTTTTGCCGACGGCCTACGGTGATCCAGGGTCGGTACCGACCGACCTCAAATCCCTCAGCCTGGAAGAACTGTCTCAGATTGAAGTGACGACGCCGACCAGGACGCCGGAGACAGTCCTGCAAACGCCGGCGGCGATCTACGTGATCACGGGCGATGACATCAAGCGCTCAGGGGTGACTACCATCCCGGACGCCTTGCGGTTAGCCCCCGGCGTAGAAGTCGCCCAGATCGATGCCCATCAGTGGTCGGTCGGAATTCGCGGCTTCGGCAGCAATCTTACGCGCGACATTCTGGTGCTCATGGATGGCCGCACGGTCTACAGTACGTTATTGGCCGGCACCTACTGGGAAGTGCAAATGACCAATATGGATGACATCGACCGGATCGAGGTCATTCGCGGTCCGGGAGGCACCATCTGGGGACCAAACGCCGTAAACGGCGTGATCAACATCATTACGAAGAACTCAAAAGACACCCATGGAATACTGGCGTCCGCGGGCGGCGGAAACGTGGAACAGGGCTTCGCAAATTTTCGCTACGGGGGCGGCAACGGCAAGGGCTTCGATTATCGGGTGTACGGCATGGGATTCACTGGTGGCCCCGAGTATCACTCGGATGGCCGGAATTTCGACGACTGGCGGGCCGTGCAGGGCGGGTTCCGGATGGACTGGAAAAAAGACAGCCGTGACACCTTCACGCTGCAAGGCGATCTCTACCGCGAGGAGGCCGGCGAGAGCGTAACCGCGACCAGTTACACGCCGCCTTATTCGCAGATAGTGGACGCGAATGCACAGTTATCGGGCGGAAATATCCTGGGTCGCTGGACCCGAGATTCGGGAAATGGGACGGATTTTCAGCTACAGATGTACTATGACCGGACCAATCGCAGTCAGCCGAACTTCGACGATTTCCAGAACACGTACGATGTCGATTTCATCCAACATTATCGTTGGACCGACCGGCAGAAGCTGACGTGGGGACTGGGAGCGCGCTTCAGCCTGGAGCATACGCCGGTGGTCGTTTCCGGCTTGACCTTCGAGCCTCTCAAAAGAATGGATGATCTCTACACGGCCTTCTTTCAGGACGAAATCGGCCTGGTGGATCATCGCCTCTCCCTGACGGTCGGGACTAAACTGCTGCACACCAACTTTGCCACCTTCGAACCCGCACCAAGTGCCCGCCTGCTTTGGACGCCGACCGAGAGGCAATCGATATGGCTCGCATTCACTCACGCGGTGCGAACGCCGTCCGACGCGGAGGAAAACTTTTCTCTGTTGGGATACGTCACTACCACGGCATCCGGCGTGCCATACTTCGCGCGATTCAACCCCAATCCGAATTTCGCGCCGGAGCAACTGAACGGCTCGGAACTGGGTTATCGTCTTTTGCTGGGCAAGAAACTGTATCTGGACGTCGCGACGTTTTTCAATCATTACCACGATCTCTTTAGTGAAGATTTTGACGGCGCGACGTACCTTGAAGATTCCCCGCCGCCCGCGCACCTGCTGCTTCCGGCGCAATTCCGCAACGACCTCCGGGGCTACACCAAGGGCGTTGAGATCGCTCCCGAATGGAGAGCGACGGAATCCTGGCGGCTGCGGGGCTCGTATTCGTACCTCCATATGAACCTGGAGAAGGCGCCGAATTCGGGCGACCTGGGCACTGCGCCCATTATCGATGGATCGAGTCCACATCACGAGGTGACCATCGTCTCCTCTTTCAACATCGCGAAAACGCTGGCGCTGGATCTCACGTACCGGTACGTCAGTGCTCTGCCGGGACTGGCGGTTCCTGCGTATTCGACGGGAGATGCGCAGATTGCATGGCACGTCAGGCCGCAAATCGAGTTGGCGGTGGTGGCACGGAATCTGTTCGTCGCATTTCGAGTACTCAAGCGATCCCGGACCACTCATCGGCATTAAGCGGAGTGGCTACTTGAAAGTCACATGGATGCATTGACGAGTGGAACCGGCATCCGGCCTGACAGCCGTTTTATTAAATGACAGCTTATGACGGTTAGAGGGACATCGGCAATCGCCAGACGAAGCCTGCTGAGGGATTGGTGTCTTTTGCCGTGCCTGCTGAATAGTTTGATCTTCGGCGCAATGGCCGGCTCCCAAGCCGCGGAACAGCCCTCGCTCGAGTACCAGGTCAAGGCCGCGTTCCTGCTGAACTTTACCAAGTTTGTAGAATGGCCCGCTGACGGCTTCGCGGACGCCGTCTCTCCCATTTCCATCTGCGTGACAGGAGACACTCCCGTCGAATTGGTGCTGCAGCAAATAGTGGCGGGTGAATCGGTAAGAGGCAGGAAACTAGCGGCGTTGAGAGCACCGGCCGAGCCGTCGAAAAGCTGCCAGGTTTTGTTTGTCAGCAAGACCGAAAAAGATGTGTCTAAACTTCTGGCCGGACTCGGCCGGAGCGTACTCACGGTTGGTGAGTCGGAAGGTTTCCTGGCCGACGGCGGCATGATCAATTTTGTTATCGAGGACCGGCGCGTGCGGTTCGACATCAATCAGAAAGCAGCGGCAAATTCGGCCCTGAAGCTGAGTTCCAAGCTGTTCAGCGTAGCGAGGCAGGTAGAGAAGTAGCGCGTAGCCATGCGTAGTTTTCGCGACATTCCGATCCGCCGGAAGCTGATGGTCATTATCATGTTGACCACGACGGCCGCGCTCGCGCTATCCGGTCTCGGCGTGATAGTCTCGGACTCCCTCCTGCTGCACGCTTCCCTGGAGCGCGGCGTTTCCTCGCTGGCCCAGATCGTCGCCGAAAACAGTACCGCCGCAGTGGCCTTCGAAGATCCCCGTGCGGCCGCGGAGATACTGGCAACTTTGCGGGCCAGGACGCACCTGGTATCAACCTGCATATACCGTGCAAACGGGACCATCCTGGCTTCGTACTTTCGTCCGGGCACAATCCCGAAGTGCGCGCCAGCCGACCCGCAACACGAAATCCGATTCACCGGCGAAGACCTGACGGTATCCCGGCCGATCGTCCTGAACAACCAGCGGATTGGCTGGCTGGTGCTGCTGTACGATCTCGGTGAAATCTACGAGCGTAGGATCTTGTACGGCGCAACGGTTCTCGCGGTCCTGATTGCGTCCAGTTTGATTGCCATTCTGTTGGCCTCCAGGCTGAGCGCAGTGATCGCGACGCCGCTCTCCCGACTGGTGCAAGCTACGTCCGCGGTATCGGAAACGCGGGACTACGGCATTCGCGCACCAAGACTTTCCGGCGACGAACTCGGGAGCCTGGTAGATGCGTTTAACGGGATGCTGGCAGGCATCCAGACGCGAGACCACGAGCTGCGCCAGGCACTGATGGCTCGCGAGGAGGCTCTGCGCAAAGCGCAGAATGCCCGGGATTCATTGAGAACGACTCTGGAGAGCATTGCGGATGCGGTCATCTCCACGGATGTCGAGGGACGGGTGGTCTTCGCCAATCGTGTCGCGCAGTCCCTGGTGAAATGCACGGAGGCGGACCTGACGGGCCGGAGGCTCGACGAAGTCTTTCACATCGTCAACGAGTTCAGCCGCGAAAAGATAGAGAGCCCGGTCGCGAAAGTGTTGCGCGAGGGCAGAATCATTGGCGTCGCCGACCACACGGTTCTCATTGCGAACGATGGGACGGAAACACCGATCGACGAGAGCGGCGCGCCGATTTTCGGGGAGAATGGGCTGATTCAGGGTACTGTTCTGGTCTTCCGCGACGTCACGGTTCGCAGACACGCCGATGAAACCAGCCGTCTGCTGGCGTCCATCGTGGAATATTCGAGCGACGCCATTGTCGGACAGGACCTGAATGGCGTGGTCACCAGTTGGAATCAAGGGGCGGAACGCATCTTTGGCTATTCGGCCGCGGAAATGATTGGCAGCCCCATATCCACGATCGCGGGGCCGGGCCGCGCACACGAGATGGTGGCCATCCTGGAACGGATCAGGAAGGGGGAGCGGGTCGACCATTATCAGACGGTACAGCGTACCAAGAGTGAAAATCTGATCAACGTGTCCCTGTCGATCTCGCCTCTGTATGACGCGCTGGGGCGGATCACCGGCGCATCCAAAATCGCCCGGGACATTACCGAACAGGTAAGGGCGGCTCAGAGGCTGGAACAACTGAACGCGGACCTCAGAAAGTCGAATGAAAGCCTGGCGCGGTCGAATGAGGATCTCGAGCGGTTCGCATTCGTGGCGAGCCACGATTTACAGGAACCGTTGCGGATGGTCACCGCCTATTCGCAACTTCTGATCGAGACCCAAAATGGCCCCGTCGACGAACAGTCAACGATGTTTGTGGACTATATCGTCGGTGGCACTACGCGTATGCGTGAGTTACTGGCGGATCTGCTGGCCTATGCCGAAATCGGCGCTGGTCCGGAGAAGCCGCTAGGGATCGTCGACCTGAATGCAGTCATCGATAGCGTCAGGCATAATCTGAAGGTGGCCATTGACGACAGCTCCGCTCAAATCCGCGCGGACCGTTTACCTTCGTTACGCGCTTACGAGGGTCACTTCGTTTCGGTGTTTCAAAACCTGATCGAAAATGCCATAAAATATCGCGGTGACCGGCAGCCCGATATTCGCGTCTCTTATGAAGAGACGGCAGAGCAGATGCGCTTTGCGGTTGCGGATAACGGTATGGGCATCGCGCCGGAGTTCCACGAGAAGGTTTTCAGTGCGTTCAAGCGCCTCCACGGCAAGAAGATTCCCGGTACGGGCATAGGTCTGGCGATCTGCCAGCGGGTCGTCCAGAGGTATGGCGGACGGATCTGGGTGGAGTCGGAAGTGGGCAAGGGAACGACGTTTATTTTTACGCTGCCGAATCATGAATACTTCAAAGTGGAGCATTAGATGACTGCAAGAGCTGGAGGATCGAAAGCCCGCATACTTCTGGTGGAAGACAATCCCGGTGACGTTGAGCTTTTCCGGCTGGCGCTGAAAAAGGCCAGACTCGATTGCGAATTGACGGTGCTGGACGACGGCGCCGACGCGCTCGCGCTGGTTCGGCAGCAGGGGAAATACATAGACGTTCCGGTGCCAGATCTAGTGGTTCTCGACCTGAATGTACCCAAATACGACGGAGTCGAGATCCTGGAAGCTATGCGCGCCAATCCTGCCTTTGGGGATGTTCGCGTGACCATTCTTAGTTCTTCCTCCTCGCCGCGAGAGCGGGACAGAATCGATAAGTTTCGGATTAGCCGGTACATCACGAAGCCGCTCGACCTGGACGAATTTCTGAAAATTGGCGCGATTTTGAAAGAGCTGCTGGCTGACGAGGCCGGCCTCGGTTTCTCCTCCGGCGCGTAGTGGTCAGTTATCAGTCCTCAGTTATCAGTTATCAGTCTTTAGCGGCTCACGCGCAGTAGCGCCACGCCATGCGCGGGGATTTCCGCCGTCCAGCCGTCACCCGAGGCATTCACGTCCGAGTGCGACCACAGATCCCGCACGTGCTTAGGCTTTCCTCCAATCTGGGCCCACTTGACCGTCATCTTAGCCGGTTCCGACGCCTTATTGAACAGCGCCACGGCATGTGCACCGCCGGCCAGTTCGCGCACCCAGATCTCCTGGGCGCCGTCCGGCGACACGCGCTGCGCCTGCCTGCCGGCTGGATCCTGATCGATCGCGATCACTTGCGCGTTCATCAGAATATCTTTGATGGGCTGCGTCATGCTGCGCAGATCGTTGCCGGCGATCAGCGGGGCGGCCAGCATGGACCACAGGCTCATGTGTACGCGGTATTCGTCCTCGTTCATTCCGCCATTGCCGATTTCCAGCATGTCGGGATCGTTCCAATGTCCAGGAGCGGCATACTGCGCCAGGTCGCTCTGGCTGAAGCCGATCTTCATCATGGAATCCCAACTGTCGCGAATGTCATAGGTGGTGCGCCACAGATTGCCGCTCACTTCGGGACCCCACTTCCAGACGTCCGCGCGGCCGTACTGGCATAGGCTGTAGACGATCTTACGGCCGGACCTGCTGAGCGCGTCGCCCATCTTCTGGTACACGGCCTGCATTTCGTCATCGGTGTAAATGTTGCGTGCGCCGCACCAGTCGTACTTCAGATAGTCGATGCCCCACGCGGCCCAGGTCCTGGCGTCCTGCTCTTCGTGCCCGTAGGTGCCTTCGTAACCCGCGCAGGTGTTGGGGCCGGGCGAAGAATAGATTCCCAGCTTCAATCCTTTGCCGTGGACATAATCGGCCAGGGCCTTCATGTCCGGAAACTTCTTGTTACTGGTAATGTTTCCTTGGGCGTCGCGTTCGCCTTCCCAGGTGTCGTCGATATTAATGTAGACATAGCCGGCGTCTTTCATGCCGCTCGACACCATCGCGTCGGCCATGCCGCGGACCGCCGCATCATCCACACGACTGGCGAACTTGTTCCAGCTGTTCCAGCCCATCGGCGGCGTTTTGGCGAGACCGTTGTACGGGACCCGGTGCAGCGGCGGCACCGGAATCTTCACCGGCATCGCGCCTTCGCCGGGCGCAGTGCGATGCGCAAGCGATTCCACGGGCGGCTGATTCGCGCGGCGCCACGTCAGAATGTGGAGTTCGTCGCCCACGAGTTTCACCTGGTATTGGGCCTTGCGCTCCTGATTCCCGTCCATCATGGCGCCGGTAATGGCGAAGCCCTCCGGCACAACCTTGCTCTCCGCGACGTGGTAAAAGAACTGGCCGGTCCGGATGCCGCCCGTGATCTTGTCGCCGTCCTGTTTCAAGTTGAAGTACGTGCGGCGCGTCGTGCCGTCGTTGAGCGGCTGGGCGACCACCCAGTTGCCGGTAAGATCCGCCGCCAAGCTGGTGGCAGCAATCAGGTATAGCGGTAAAAATCTGAACAATCGCATAGTCTCGTCCAAGCGCTATTATGTCGCACTGTCGGGGGACACGGGGTGTTTGAAGGCGGCGTCTTCAGCGGGCCTTCTCCAGCGCGAAGCACAGGCCGCTCCAAGTCTCATTCACCGAGCAGATTTTGTAATCGACCAGCCCGCTCCCGATAGCTGTTTCGCGGATCGCCGTTTCGTTCAGCAACGAATCTTTGCGCGCGGCCTTCTTCGGCCAGGCAACCCACAGCCTGGAAACTGCGGCGGCCCGTCTCATTTTGGGCAGCGCCGCGAGGAACACCTCGGGTTCTTCGACGAACCACAAAGTAACCGCACAGCCGTCCCATGAGTCCTCGTAGAATTCGACATCGTCCGGCACGGCACCAATCACCCGCGCGTAGTCCCGCGGCGCATCCATCACCGCGACCCTTGACCCGGGAGTTATTCCCAGCTTCTGCGCCGTGGTCCGGGCAGCATAGCGATCCATCATCCGCGTGGGGACTACGGGATTGCCGGGGACCTCCCGGATGCACTTCCGCAAGGCGGCCTTGAGCCCCGGGCGCTCGCAGTACGCGGCGTCCGGGAGCGTCTGCCGTACGACTGCGACTTTCTCGGGAGCGCCGTCCAGAAAGAGAATCGGAACTTGCCGGGTTTGTTTGTTCCCTCGTAGCGCGATAGCCATTTCCCGGCCGTGGGAAGGCAGCCGTGAAAGGTCAATTACGATAGCATCCGGCGGGCTGAGTCGCAGGGCGCGCAGGATCTCCGGCGCGATCTTGCCGTCGTAGTCGACTTTGAAGCCCGCGCTTTCGAGTATCTCCGCAATCGGGGATGCCTCTTCCGGTTGCCAGTGAATGAGCCGTATACGCCTCATAGCCGAAGGCTAGCAGAAGAGCGCCTGGCCCGGGCCAGGTTTATTGCACCGACAACAATTCCACGTGCAAACTGGTCCTGCCGGGAACCGCAACCATTTGACCTGTCCAACTCCGGTAGCCGGCGCGCTGGATCGTGATGATATAGGGCATGCCAAGGTTGGCGGTCGGCATGATCATGGGTGTCTTGCCGATGGTCTGTCCGTTCAGCAACACATCGGCGCCGGCCGGATCTGACGTGATGCTCACGGCATTTGGCCCATAGTGCTTCTGCGGGGGTTCGGCCTTGGGCGCAACCGGCGGTTGGAACCCCGGCCGATTCACCGGCTGAGACACGGCGAGCGCAGCCTCGGGCGCATGCTTTACGATCGCGGTGTTGCCGAATCGTTCAGCGAAGCGGTCGAATTCATCCTCATCCCGCACGTAGGACCGGTAGTCGACGCCCGCGTAATTGTTGCTTAGTTCCGCGAGCAAATAGCTGCGCCGGGCCGTCGTGTTGTCCTGACCATCCCAGAAACCGGTGGTGTGACCCGCCGCGCGCGATACCTGCTTCCACACTTCCGGGGCCTCCCGCGGATCGTAACCGGCGGCAATCATATATTCGAGTCCCACACGATCGGCCTGGTTCTCCAGTATGCGCGAGTAACCGGTGCTTAATGGATCGCCGTTGGTTCCACCGGCGTAGCCCTTCTCCTGCATCTCTGCGGAGCCCTTTTTCTTGCGATAAGAGTGCTCCTGGGTGGTATGGGCAATCTCATGCCCCAGAACCGCTGCGAGTTGCGCTTCGCTGGTCAGCACTCGAAACACTCCTGAGTTCACTAGCACGGTTCCGTTGGAGAAGGCGTGAGCGTTGAAGTCGTCGTTCGCAACCAGGTAGAACTCGAAGGCTTCCTTCCTCGCGGCGCCCCCCGAAAGTTCCTGCTGATAATAGGGCGGTACGAGTTTCATGCCGATCCGCTGCACATAGCTCTGGGCTTCCGCATCGGGCACCAGTTTGTATTTCACGTCGCGAATCGAAATCTCCCCCTCGGAGTTCAGTTTGGGCACGGTATCGCGCGACGACCCTGGTTCGGGTCTTCCGTTTCCGCCCTGAAACATTTCGAGCCGGGTCGCGGCGATGGATCCATCCCGGTTTCTATATCCCTCATAAGAAATCGAACTACCGGGGCTCAATTGGGGAGCTTGCCATTCTTTTACTACGATATGGGTGTCTTCATCGACTTGAATGGTTTGCCCATCCGCGTGGATCACGCCCTTAAGTGTATTTCCGTTTCGCTCCAGATTCGTGGCCTGCTCAATCACGGCGGATCGCTTCACCCGCAAGGTGTCATTGACGAACACCTTAATGCTGGAGGCACGCAACTCATGTGTGGAATCGTTGAAGTCGCCCTCGACCTGGATCTCGGTCCCGACGCGCAGATCTTCAGGGCGGAAGGTGGCATCGGGGTAGTCTCCTTTGTCCAGATCCAACGCCGTTTTGTCGTCCCGCGTGATCTTATAATCGTCGACCTCGAAGCTAGTGTGGACTTCAGGCTGGTGATATACCCGTGGATCTTGACCGGCGCTGCCGACAGCGAACAGGCCGTTGCGAGCAGGGCTGTCAAGAGGGTTCTCCGCATACTGTCAGATTCCAACGGCTGATTCCCGAACTCAATATTGCGGAAGGTAGGTATACGGATGACTACCTTTGTGGTGCAGACTTTAGCATAGTCGCAAGATTCGATAATCTAATACCAACTTGCAGAAATTGGCGTACAGTACCGCTTGCTTACGAGCGCAGCTCAGTAGATTCAATCGGTTACCGAGCCGTGACCGTGAGGGAGCGGTTTTCGCCACGGGCAGCTTAGTCCACACTGTGTCAGAATCACCTCGCGAGACTGCGGGGCGGCCTACGGTAGAATAGCATTGTGAAGATTTACCCCATTTTTACTGCACTATTTATTTCGGTCGCCTATGCTCAAACGCCGGCTCCGAAGCCGGCTCCGCCAACAACAGCCGCTCCTGCCACGCCGCGCCCGGTGCCGGGAACTCTCGCTACCGTTCCGCCAGGTATCGAGGTACTGGATCCCAATCGCGTGATTGCCACAATCGGAACAGAGACCATGACTGCTGCTCAGTTTGAGACCATTGTGAATGGCCTTCCTCAGCAATATCAGGCACAAGCCCGTGGTCCCGCCAAACGGCAGTTCATGGAACAATTGGTGCAGATCAAGGTCTTGGCCCACCAAGCCCAGCTTATGCACCTGGACGATAGCCCCGAGGCCAAACAGCAGATCGCTTTCGCCACGGAAAACATCCTGGCCAGCATGGCCGGAAGAGCGCTGATGGCCACCGCCAGGGTCGACAACGAGGATCTCCACAAGTATTACGACTCCCATAAAGGCGATTTCGAACAGGTCTCGGCCCATCACATTCTGATCCGTTTCAAGGGTTCGCCGGTCCCGCTGAAGGATGGACAGAAGGACCTCACGGAAGAAGAAGCTCTCGCCAAGGCTCAGGAAATCATTAAGCGCCTGAAGGCCGGCGAGGACTTCGCCAAGATCGCCGAAGCGGAGTCGGCAGATGCAGGTTCGGGTAAGAACGGCGGTGATCTCGGTTCGTTCAAGCACGGCCAGATGGTAAAACCGTTCGAGGATGCCGCGTTCTCGTTGAAGCCGGGCGAGATCAGCGATCCGGTCAAATCCCAGTTTGGCTATCACATCATCCGGGTGGACAAGGTCGAAACGACATCGTTCGACGATGCCCGTCCGACGCTGGAAGCCAAGGTGAAGCCGGAGGCTGCCAAGAAGCAGATGGACGCCTTGCAGAAGCAGGCCGGTGTCAAGTTGGACGATGCCTTCTTTGGTCCGGCGACTCCGCCGGCGGGCGCTCCCCAAGCCGCCAAGTAACTTGACACTCACTTACGCGGCCGCGCTGGTATTCAGCACGGTCGCGGCATCGGCTCAAACCGCGATCGATTTCTCGTACGCAGGCTACGGGGGCGGGGAAGTGCCGATACCGGCGGTGCCTGTTGTGCTGTCGGTGAGCCCATCGGGGGGCGATGACACGGCCATGCTGCAGGCTGCAATCCTGCATGGCGCGGTAATTCTTCGTCCCGGACGGTATCATGTCGCCGGGCAATTGCGAATTGAGAGCAGCGGAGCGGTGTTGCGCGGGCAAGGTGATGTCACCATCGTAGCCACTGGAAAGTCTCGCAGAACGTTGATTGAAGTGGGCGCAGTCGGGAATCCGACGGCCGTCGCTCCAATTCAGGTCATGGAAGATGCGCCTGCCGGAGCGACGAAACTCACGCTCGCCAGCATCGCTGGTCTGCGAACCGGCGATCGGGTCGTGATAACGCGGCCCAGCACCACGGAGTGGATCGACTCTTTAAAGATGCGCGGGCTGCCAGGCACCTTCGCCAACCAAAGGCTGGATTGGACGTCGGGCTCTCGTGATCTGTTCTGGGATCGTTCGATAACTGCCATTGACGCCGAACACAAGCAGATAACAGTCGATGCGCCGATCACCACTGCGCTCGAAAAGCGGTATGGCGGAGGCACGGTCGCGAAAGCGTCCGGTCCCTTCCCGTCGCATATCGGCATCGAGAACCTCGTCCTTGAAAGTGAATTCGATCCGGCGAATCCGCTCGACGAAGAACATTCGTGGATCGCGATCGCGCTCGATCACGTGGAAGATGCGTGGGTGCGCGGCGTAGTCGCGAGGCATTTTGTCGCGTCAGCCGTACGTGTAGGACATCGCGCGCGGCGCGTCACGATCGAGAACTGCCAGAGCGAGAAGCCAGTTTCGGAGATAGCCGGATATCGCCGCCAGAGCTTCCTCGTCGACGGTCAGCAGGTGCTGGTGCGTCAATGCCGGAGTGAGCACGGGATGAATGATTTCGCGGTCGGGCTTCTGGCGGCGGGTCCCAACGTTTTTCTGGACTGCACGGCTACGGGCGCGCTCGGACCCAGCGGGTCATTTGAAAGCTGGGCGTCCGGCGTCCTGTACGAACGTGTGCGCGTCGACGGCGCGGGCATCAGCCTCGCCAACGACAGTTCGCGTGCGCAAGGCGCAGGGTGGACGGCAGCGAATTCATTGGTGTCGGCGGAGCCGCTCTACGAAGATCAGCTGTTCAAGCGGACGGGGCGAAAGCTTACGCCTCCTTCGTCAACCGCAGCCGACGCGGCGCTCCCTCCGGGTTTCACCATGCCGAGCCGCTCCGAGGGACTTCCGATTCCGCGGCCGCAGGAAATCACCATCGTCAACGGGAGATTTGTGGCAGACCGCAAGGTCGTCTGGGGTGGGACCGTGAACGATGGCTGGTGGCGCGGTCAGGCCAACCCTGTGACCGCACTCGACGCCGGAGGCGTGGCTATTACTCGCTTCGTCCCGGGAGAAACGGGTCCAGGTCTCACCGAGGATCTCCCGGCCCTGGCCGATAAAATGGCCGCCGATGGCACGCCCTTCTATCAGAACATCCCAGGCCTGTGGTACGACCGCCGTCGCGATGAGCACTCCATCGTGTCTCGCACGGACGGCAACGTGTGGGCGCCTTTTTACGAAATGCCGTGGGCTCGCAGCGGCAAAGGAACGGCCTCCGACGGACTCAGCAAATACGACCTGTCGCGCTTCAATCCCTGGTATTACGAGCGCCTTCGCGAATTCGGGAGGCAGTGTGACGCCCACGGCTTCGTCCTCTATCACAATATTTACAACACTCACAACGTGCTTGAAATTCCGCCCCATTGGATCGATTACCCCTGGCGTCCCGCGAACAATGTGAACGACACCGGTCTCCCGGAACCGCCGCCCATCGAGCCTGGCAATCACATCCACGTGGCGAACCAGGTCTACGACGTGACGAATCCGGTTCGCCGCCAGCTTCATCGCGCTCTGATTCTGCATGAGCTCGACGAACTCTCGAGCGTGCACAATCTCATCTTCAACCTCGGCTTCCAGTTCGCCGGACCTCTCGCTTTCCAGGAATTCTTCCAGGACACCGTTGCCGAATGGGAGAGGAGGACCGGCCGCACCGTTCGCATCCAACTGGCCACCAGCAAGGACATCACCGATGCTATCCTGGCGGACCCAGTGCGCGCGCGGCAGGTCGCGGTGATCGACATGCGTTACTGGCAATACCGTCCGGACGGCTCGTTATGGGCTCCGCCGGGCGGAAAGAATCTCGCCTTCCGGGAAATGATCGGCATCGACTTCAAACGGCCCGGCGACACGCCTCCCGACACCACGCCGCTGCAGGTTTACCGCCAGGTTCGTGAATATCATGACAAGTATCCGGACAAGGCTATCGTGGCGTGGAACGGGGGCGCAGGACCGATCCCGGTGCTGATGGCCGGCGGCGCGCAAGCGTTGCTGCGCAATCCGTCGGGAGGGCACGGGCAGGGAAGACAGGTGGACCACACAACGCTCGACACATTCGTGCGCGATCATCTCGCGGCCATTCTCATGAAGATGCGGCCGCGCGATGGATGGGTCGAAGGAGCAGCCGACAACTGGTGTCTGGCCGATGATCGCGGCGAAGCCACGCTGTTGTATTCGCTTGCGGGCCCGTCGATCAGATTGCTGCGCACGGTGACCGCACAGACGGGCGGTTTGTGGTTCGATCCGCGAAACGGCAAGACAAAGCCCGCGAGCGTTCCGGCGAATCCGGCGGTTATCGAGAAGCCCACCGCCGAGCCCTGGCTACTGCTCTTGCGTGGAAGCATAGAATAGCTTCAGCACCATAGCACAAGTAAACCAGGAGGTCTTTTGCGATTCATTCTCGGGTTGGCGGCCACCGCCGTTTTGCTGGGCGGCGAAACGCGCGAGCAACTGATTCAGTATCTCGACAACCTCGCAGGGAATCAGCTTCAGCAGCGCCAGAGAGTGATTTCGCAGATCCACACGCGCGCGGATGCCGAGCGACGAAAAGCTACTGTCCGCCAGAAGATTCTGCAGTTGATCGGCGGCTTACCGGAACGTAGCGGTCCGGTCGCGGTGAAGCGGTTCGGCTCGATCGCAGGCGACGGATTTCGCGTCGAGAAACTGGCTTACCAAAGCTTGCCCGGATTCTGGGTGACGGCCAATGTATATCTACCCGCCGAAGGAGCCGGACCCTTTCCGGCGATCGTAGTGGCTCCGGGCCACGGGGCTGCGGGAAAGCTAGAGGACTGGAACTGGGGCGTGAACTTCGCGAGGAATGGGATCGTCGTGTTGGCGTACGATCCTCTTGGACAGGGAGAGCGGCTGCAGTACTTCGATCCCGAGAAGAAGGCTTCCAAGGTTGGTAATCCGACCGGAGAGCATGGCGAGGCCAACATCCCGCCTCTGTTAATCGGCGACAATCTGGCTCGCTACATGGTGAATGATGCCATGCGCGCGGTCGACTATCTGGAGAGCCGAAAAGATATAGACGGGGACCGGATCGGCGCATTCGGCTGTTCTGGAGGAGGCACGGCAATCGCGTATTTCGCGGCTCTCGACCCACGCGTCAAAGTTGCTGCCAGCGCCTGTTTCGTCACGGCGTTTCAGGAATTGCTGGCTTCTCCAACTGGCAATCAGGATGCCGAACAGACCATCCCGCGCTTTGTGGAACAGGGCCTGGATCTCGCCGACTGGGTCGAGTTGTTTGCGCCCAAGCCCTACGCGATCGTGTCGACGACGAATGACATGTTCCCGTTCGAAGGCGCACGAAAGAGCTACGAAGAGGCCGAGCGGTTCTACTCGATCTACGGAGCAGGCGACAGCATTCAATGGCTCACTGGACCTGGCGGCCACGGTAATCTTGGACCGATTGCGCCGGCCATCATGTCATTTTTTACGAAGAACTTGAAAGGGACCGACAGGCCGGCAACCTTTACGCCGATGCACCTCGAACATCGCGAGGATCTGCAGTGCACGCCGACCGGTCAGGTTGCGACGTCGTTGGCCAGTGAGGCCGGCGGTGAGACGGTTTATTCGCTCAACCGAAAACGGGCGGAGAGCGTGATCGCGCCGCTGAAGGTGCTGACCAACAAAGCTGACGTAGCCGGCTTCCAAACGCGTCTGCGCGAGGACATCCGCAGCCTTACGGAAATGGTCACGCGGCCGGGCGACCCGGCTCCAGCCGTAGTAGTGAAATCTACTGAAGAGCGCGCCGGTTATCGGATCGAAACGATCTCGATGCCCAGCGAAGGCGGCGCTGAAATCTCGGGAAGGATCGCGATTCCGGAGGCCGACAACGCGCATAAGGTTGTGTTGCTGCTCGGCGAGGCCGGCGAGGCTATGGAACGGCTTGCCCGGACGGGACACGTCGTCATGTCAATCGAAACGCGACCGTCGCCGCCGGGTACCGAGAGCATCAAATCGCCCTATCTGGGCATCTACAATTTGCTTTCGCTGCGCGCCTTCCTGGTTGGAAAGACGATTATCGGACTTCGGCTCGACGACGCGCTTCACGCGCTGAACTGGCTCGCCGGGCGCAAAGACATGAAAGGCTATGAACTCACGGTGTATGGCAGCGGCGCGTTGGGCCTGGTCGCCTTGCATGCGGGTGCTCTGGACGCGCGCATTGCCCGCATAGTGATCGAGAATGCGCTTGCCGACTACCGGTCTATCGTCGACCAGCCCCTTCATCGCAATGTTTCTGAAGTGGTGATCCCTCGCGTGTTGCGCAAATACGATACGGGCGATTTGATGCTCGCGATTTGGCCCCGGCCCATCGTCATCGTGAATCCCTGCGACGCGCTCGGGCGTACGATGTCTGAAGACGAATTTCGCAAACGTGAGGCGCACGTTTTTCAATCCGACCAGAATCTCCGCTCGCCGTTGCGCATCAGGATGCTGTCGCAGAAGCCGGATAATCTCTTTACGGAAGGTTCCAGGTGAGGCATCGTAGACGCAGTTTTTTGCAGATGGCAGCGGCGAGATAGCTAACTTAAGTTAGTAGACCAAAGCATGTATTAAGTGGATTTAACTGAATCAAAAGCAGTTTATCTATTGCACTGGACCAAAGTAAAGGCTAGAATCTGGCCTATGGTCAAAACTCGAATCCTTTTTTCTCTTCTTGGTGCGCTACTCATGGCTGCCGTGATGTCTATCGCTCAACCGCGCCATCCGAACATTATGGCGGCACAGCAGCTATGCAACCAGGCTTATGAAAAAATCAGTGCGGCACAGCAGGCTAATGAATTTGATATGCACGGTCATGCTGCGAAAGCGAAGGAGTTACTCCAGCAGGCAAAGGGTGAACTGCACCAGGCTGCCATGGCAGCCAACAAGTAACAGGTGCTATGGCAACACTCCGGCGGCGGAGTCCACCTTCGCCGCCGGACTGACTCCTGCCCGCGAGACAGGAGCATTGTCTCAGCATCCCGCCGCCCGATTTCGCCGGCAAAGGCGAAGTCAACCTGCAGTAGACGCGAGGTAGAGTTGATGCTCCCGTATGTAATCCCGGACTGCGTCTGGTATCGGAACATCGAGTTCACCGCGCTGCAGGCTCCTGCGGATCGCCGATGAAGATACGGGCAGTTCGAGTGTATCCAGCCTCTGGACTGCAACGCCATCGGGGACGTCGAAGTGCCGGCGAGGACGGCTCACCACGATGAATTCGACCAGCTTTGCCAACTCCTGCCAGCGGTGCCAGCTTTGGATCTCGGCGAAGGCGTCGGCGCCGATAAGGAAGTACAGACTTCCTGTCTCACCGAACTGACGGCACGCCAGCATTGCGGTATCGACCGAGTAGCTGCGGCCCGGACGGTCCTCAATCCGCGAAGCTTCGAAACGTATGTCGGCCTGGCAGGCTAACTCTACCATGCGAAACCGGTCGTCAAAGCCGGCGTGGATATCGCCCAGCTTATGAGGGGGGTTCTTTGCGGGCACGAAGAGCACGCGATCTAGTTCGTACGCGTCGGCCGCTTCTCGCGCCACCGCAATGTGTGCATCGTGAACCGGGTCAAACGTGCCGCCAAAAATAGCGATTCGAGCCGGCGCCACCGCCGGCCCGTCGCCTCTATTCGCGCTCAATGGTGTATCCACTCACTTAAGGAAATCTCTGGCGCCGGCTTTGTGGGGCGCTCCGCCTGGACCGGGGCACGAAGTGGATATCCCTCTGCGCTCATTCGTCTTCATTCTTCGCCAATGATTTTTCTAGCTCCTCTCGATTTTGAGCGAGTTGATCTTGACTTCTTTCCTGGGGCGATCGCTCGAGTCGCGCGGGAGTTTTGAGATCTTCTCCACCACGTCATAGCCCTCGATCACTTCGCCGAAGATGCTATGGCGCTTGTCCAGCCATGGCGTGGCCGCCACGGTGACAAAGAACTGACTTCCGTTGGTATTGGGGCCGGAATTCGCCATTGAAAGCAAACCTGGCTTGGAGTGTTTCAGCGTGTCATGGAACTCATCCGCGAATTTGTATCCGGGTCCTCCGCGGCCCGATCCTTCCGGGCATCCGCCCTGGATCATAAAGTCGGGAATCACCCGATGGAAAATCAGATTATCGTAAAAAGGCTTACCGGTCTTGGCGCCTTCCGCAAGAGAGACGAAGTTCTCAACCGTCTTAGGCGCTTTGTCCGCAAACAGCCGCGCCTTGAACTTGCCTTCTGTAGTATCAAATAGAGCATACACCTCGTTCGGCATGTCGTGATTGTAGCGAATACATGGACCCCCATCCTACTCCGCCTTCTCCAGAAGACTCCTACGGTGAGCCTGCAGCCCCACCGACGCCCGATCCGGATCCCGGATTCTATCAGCGGGCGTTACAGCGATTGCCGCGCTGGATGGCGCTTACCGCTGCTGCGGCATTGCCCTTTGCCTGGTGGCACGGTGGCGCGCTCTGGGGCGCCAGTTTCCTGGTCGGCGCAATTGGCGGCTACTGGAACTACGTTGCCATACGGGGCGTGGCGGATCGTGTGGCGCAAACCGTCGAGCAGACCGGCGATGCGCCCCGCTCGACTTTCAGGTTTCTCTTACGGTTGTTGTTCATCGTGGTAGCGGTGTTTGTTATAATTCGATTTACCCGAATTCGCCTGGTGGCCGTATTCATCGGTCTTTTTACGCCGGTGGCTGCCGTAGTGATGGAGATCCTCTACGAATTGGTTTCCCACGTGGTAAGCGGGTAGGCGCCACTTCAAAACAGATTATGACCGAGCACGAAATCTGGTTGACCAGATTCTTCAATGACTACCTTGCCGGACCGGGCAACCTGATCCTGAGCCTGTGTCATCAGGCGCTACCCGGTAATGGCCGGCCTTGGGCCAATTTCATTGTGATGCAACTGCTGGTGGTCGCCATCATCATGATTTTGTTCGCCCTGATCAAGCCCAGGCTTTCGGTCGATAAACCGGGTAAGGTGCAGCAGGCTTTTGAACTGATCTACCACTTCGTCCATGAACAGGCGGACGATCAGGTCGGCCACGATGGGCACAGGCATATCGCGCTGTTTGGGACGTTTTTTCTTTTCATTCTGATCTCGAACCTGATTGGCATTATTCCCGGATTTGAATCCCCGACGCAGACGATCTACGTGACGGCGGGTTGCGCAGTGGTGGCGTTTCTCTACTACAACCTGGTCGGGATTCTCAGGTTTGGACCCGGCTACATCAAGCATTTTCTGGGTCCGATCTGGTGGATGTCGCCAATCATGTTCTTCATCGAGATCTTTTCCCACCTGGCGCGGCCGCTGTCCCTATCGGTACGTCTTTTCGCCAACATGTACGCCGGTGAGCAGGTGACGCTGGTGTTTTTGAGTTTGGTACCTTTTCTTGCCCCCGTCATGTTTATGGGGCTACACGTTCTAGTATCCGTGCTTCAGGCTTATATTTTTATGCTGCTGACCATGATGTATGTGGGCGGCGCGGTCACCGAAGAGCACTAGATTTTTCTTACGGCATGATAACGCTTCTCGCGTGAGCCCCTCGTCCCCCAGGACTGAGACGGAACCACCTCCGGGGAGCAATTTATTAAAGGAGCAACACCATGAAGAACCTGAAGTACGTATTGTTTATGCTGGCCCTGCTGTGCTTCGCCAGCCCCATTTTCGCCCAAACCCCGGCGGGCGCTCAACCCGACTGGGCCGCGATCTATAAGCAGGCTTCGGTCGCCATCTCGTCCGGTTTCTCGATGGCTATCGCGTCGGGCCTCTGCGCTCTTGGACAGGGCAGGGCAATCGCGGGCGCAGCGGAAGGCATGGCCCGCAACCCGGGCGCATCAGCCGGGATTCGTTTTGCGCTCATCCTCGGTCTCGTTCTGATCGAATCGCTGGCGCTCTACACCTTCGCCATTATTTTCGTCAAAGTGGTCTAAGGTTCTCGCATCGTTTCCCATCCAAGCGGGCCCGCAAGGGCCCGTTTTTTTTTTGCCGAAATGCAGCCCTCGTGCGACAGACTGAGCAGACGCGGTGTATACCAGTCTTCTTCTGTGGCCATCAATTTCCCTCGCCTTCTCGCCTGAGGCGCTCTGTGTTGCCTCCCGAGGCCCAGCCCGGGTGTAACGCACTGCCGGATACACTTCCAACTCTCAAGCCGCGTCCCAAAGGCCCCGAAACTGCTCCCTCTGAACATGTGGATCGCCGGCGTGCCAAGAACTGATGCACTGAGGTAAAGATTACTCAGAGCTGCCGATTTGTCGGGTGAAAATTGGAGGTTACGGTAGCCGGGTTGGTCCTTTCAGTAGCGGTGTGTACCTCGCGGTCTTTCGCCATTTGAGTCCGAGAAGTTCAGAAAGGAATAATTACCATGATTTCTAATCGTTTTGCTTGTGCGGGGCTGCTCGTTTGCGGTCTTGCATTTTCCGGTTCGACGTTCGCGCAAAACAACGCGCCCCCGACCGCCGATCAACAAAAGAATGATTCCGTCGATCGCCATATGGCACAGAAGATCCGGAAAGCAGTGGTAGCAGACAAATCGCTATCAACAGACGCCCATAACGTGAAGATCATCGCCCAGAACGGCATGGTTACGCTCAAGGGCGTGGTGCGTTCTGAAGACGAGAAGAAAACCGTCGAGCAGAAAGCTGTCGAGGTCGCGGGTGACGCGAGCAAGGTAGACGACCAGATTTCGGTAAAGCCTAAGTAAGCGGATGCAAGTTCATAACTATAACCAAGGAGATCACAATAATGTCCAGTAAAAATGAGGCAGTTTTCGGTATTTACGATTCCACGGTGCACGCAGAGCGTGCAGTGGATACGCTCCTCCGGGCGGGATTCTCAAACAATGACATCTCGGTGTTGCTGCCGGATGACCAGAGTACGCGGGAATTCGCGCACAAGAAGGACACCAAAGCGCCTGAAGGCACGACCACTGGCGGAGTGGCCGGTGGCGTCATCGGCGGGACGCTCGGGGTGCTGGCGGGAATCGGCGCTATTGCCATTCCAGGAATCGGTCCCTTTATCGCCGCCGGTCCGATCATGGGTGGACTGGCCGGACTCGGAGTCGGGGGTGCGGTTGGCGGCCTGATCGGCGCGCTGGTCGGCATGGGAATTCCCGAGTACGAGGCGAAGCGGTATGAGGGTCGCCTGAAGAATGGCGGAGTCCTGTTGTCGGTCCATTGCAACACTTCAGAGGAAGTCAAACGTGCCAAAGACATGCTGAAGGGCACTGGAGCAGAGGACATTGCATCGGCAGGCGAAAGTTCCAGCGGCGTTGCCACGTCCGCGGCCCGCAAGGGCGAGTACTAGCCTGATGGTGGCTGGGGCAGACCACCGAAAGCGATGGTCTGCCCCAAGGTAATTCTTACGAGGCGCGGATCAGCACGCAGGAGATGTTATCGGGACCGCCGGCCGAACGGGCTGCCTCAACCAAACGGCGACATTTTTGTTCCAGAGGCGCAGCATTGTCCTTCAGGATCTGCTCGATCTGATCCGGCTTGATCACGCCGTGTAAGCCATCGCTTGACAACAGCAGTGTCGCACCCGAACGCAGGGTGACCATGTAGTACTTGATCGTCAATGCCGATCCGACCCCAATCGCCATGGTGAGCACGTGACGCATGGGATGCGTCCGCAGACTCTCTTCGTCGAGTCCCAATGGCTTGCCTACTTCGTGGACCCAAGTCTGATCCTGAGTGATGGCTCTCAGTCCGGAATCGTCGTGCAGATAAGCGCGACTGTCGCCGACACTGGCGATCGCTACATCCTCAACACCATCTTCCGCGGTCCCGGTGTGGAGCGCGGCGACGATGGTTGTGCCCATGCCTTCCAGCCGGGCATCCCGATTGGCCTGGTCCAGGACGCGCAGATTGGATTCTTCTACCGCCTTCAGGAGCGTAGACGCGTCGCGGGCCGGCGCGGACTGTAACATGTCCGCTATGGTATCGACGGCCATGCGCGAGGCGGTCTCTCCGCCGCGCGCGCCACCCATGCCATCGGCCAGCAGAAACAGGCCGATTTCGGGTAGAACACGGACATAATCTTCATTGTTCGGCCGAATGCAGCCGGTATCGGACAGGGAATAAGTTTCAAGCATTAGCAGCCGCCGTCGACATTCATATCCTCAAGATTCTATCGAACTACCAAGTTCACGAGTTTATCAGGCACCGAGATGATCTTGACGACGGTCTTGCCGGCGAGCAGCGGTTTGACTTTCGCATCATCCAACGCCAGTTTCTCGAGATCGCCGGCCGGCGTGCCGAAGGGCACAACTATGCGGCTGCGCAGCTTGCCATTGATCTGCACTACGATTTCCGATTCCGGCTCACGCGCCAGGTCGGGATCGAACGGGGGCCAGGACTGCTTGAACACCGAGCCTTCGCCGCCCTGCGCTTCCCACATTTCCTGGGCTATGAACGGCGCAAACGGGCCGAGGATCAATGCCAGCGAGCGCAGCACTTCCGACATCGCCCCCGGCGAGATCCGCGGTTCTTCGGCGTATAGTTCGTTAATCAACTCCATCAGACTGGCGATGGAAGTATTGAAATGCCAGCGTGTGTCGAAATCGTTGGTGATCTTCCGGATGGTCTGGTGGAGCTTGCGCAGCACCTTCTCGTCGGACGTGCCGTCGCCGGGGGTCTCGGACGGAAGATTCCGCGTAACGAAGCGATAGACGCGGCCCAGAAAGCGATAGATGCCTTCAATTCCGGAGTCGGTCCAGTCCACTTCCTTTTCGGGCGGTGCGGCAAAAAGCACAAAGAGACGTGCGGAGTCGGCACCATATTCTTCCGCGATTTCGTCTGCGCCAATCACGTTGCCCTTATTCTTGGACATCTTGTGCCCATCGCGAATCACCATTCCCTGGGTGAACAGCTTGCGGGTGGGCTCGTTGTTTTGGATAAGCCCGAGGTCGCGCATCATTTTGGTCCAGAATCGCGAATAGATGAGATGCAGAATGGCGTGTTCGACTCCGCCGATGTACTGGTCGATGGGGAACCAGTAGGCGATCTTCGGCGAGTCGAAAGGCGCGTGATTGTTCCGGGCATCGCAGTAGCGATAGAAGTACCAGGAGGAATCGACGAACGTGTCCATGGTGTCGGTCTCCCGGCGCGCGGGTTCGCCGCACTTCGGACACTTCACATTGACGAATTCCGGCACGTCATCGAGCGGAGAGCGCCCTTGTCCTGTGATGTGGATTTCGTCCGGCAGGACTACGGGCAAGTCGCTTTCCGGGACCGGCACCATACCGCACGACGGGCAGTGAATGATCGGGATCGGCGTACCCCAGAAACGCTGGCGCGAGATGCCCCAATCCTTAATGCGGAAAGTAATAGCAAATTGACCGAAATTTCGTTCTTTGGCGAAAGCGGCCATTTTTTCGCGGGCCTCGGCGCTGGGGAGTCCGGAATAAGGACCGGAATTCTCGACGATGCCGTCGTCGCCGAAGGCTTCTTTCATGGCGGCGGGATCGGCGAGCGGAGCGCCGACGGGACGGATAACCGGGCGCACCGGGATGCCATATTTGGTGCAGAATTCGAAATCGCGCTGGTCGTGTCCGGGAACGGCCATGATGGCGCCGGTGCCGTAGGACATCAGGACGAAGTTACCGGTCCAGATGGGGATGGTCTCGCCGCTGAACGGGTTAGTGGCGGAGAGGCCCAGCGGAAAGCCCTCCTTTTCGGCCTCGCCGGGGCCCTGGCTGGCGCGCGCGTCGATCATTCTCTTGGCTTGCGCGCGGACTTCCGGTGAACCGTGGGCCTCGACCAGCGGATGCTCGGGCGCGACGATCAGGCAAGTGGCGCCGTAGATGGTGTCGATGCGGGTGGTGAAGACGCGCAGTTTTTCGCCCGCTTCGACTGTAAAGTCGACCTCCGCGCCCACCGACCTTCCGATCCAGTTGCGCTGCATGGTGAGGACGCGGTCGGGCCAGTTGCCTTCGAGTTGCTTCATATCGTCGAGCAACTGGTCGGCGTAGGCGGTGATGCGCAGGAACCATTGTTCCAGGGCGCGCTGTTCGACGGGCGTCGATTCGTGGCGCCAGCAGCAGCCGTCGACCACCTGTTCGTTGGCCAGCACAGTGGCGCACAAGGGGCACCAGTTGACCAGCGCCTTCTTGCGATAGGCCAGATCCCGTTCCAGCATTTTGAGGAAGAACCACTGGTTCCAGCGGTAATAGTCGGGCTCACAGGTGGTGACTTCGCGGTCCCAATCGTAAGAAAAGGCAAAGCGGCTGTGGGTTTTTTTCATCCGCTCGATGTTTTCGAGGGTCCATTCGCGCGGGGGCCGGTTATTCTTGATGGCGGCATTTTCGGCGGGCAGGCCGAACGCGTCCCAGCCCATGGGATGGAGGACGTTATAGCCGCGCATCCACATGTGGCGTGCGAGGGCATCGCCGATGGAGTAGTTACGGATGTGGCCGATGTGGAGTGCGCCGCTCGGGTAGGGTAGCATCTCGAGCACGTAATACTTGGGACGGGCGGAGTCCTCTTCGGCCTTATAGAGCGGGGTATTCTGCCAACGCTCGTGCCACTTCTGTTCGATTTGCTTGTGATCGTAAGGCTTCTCAGACATGAAAGACTTATTATCGTCTATCAATCCGGTGGGGCTTTGCCGGCGAGACTGGCCCTCTCGAAAAACGGCTGCTGCGCAGCCGGGCAGACCACAGAAGACGATGGTCTGCCCCACAGCTATCACGAAACGATGGTCTTTCGTACGGAAGGGGCGATGGTAGCCTGAAAGGGAATGAAGCCCTTGCGGAAACTCGCATTTTTCGCATTCTTGCCGGTCCTTGCTATGTCCGCACAAACTCTTCCTGCCCCTCCTGTCGCGCCACGAATCGAGCATAGTGAGGTTCGCCACGGCGCTACGATTAGCGACGATTACTTCTGGCTGCGCGAAAAAACGAACCCAAAAGTGGTCGCGTACCTGCAGGCTGAGAATGCTTATACCGAGGCGATGACGAAGGATCTGCAGCCGTTTAGTGACGCCCTGTACAGCGAGATGCTGGCACGCATCAAACAGACTGATCTCAGCGTCCCTTCCCCGCGCGCCGGCTATCTTTATTATTCGCGTACCGAGGAGGGTAAGCAATATCCAATCCAATGCCGGCGCAAGCGAAACATGGAAGCGCCGGAAGAGGTGCTGCTGGATCTCAACGAACTTGGCAAAGAGCATAAGTTTGTCGGGCTGGGAGCTTTCAAAGTCAGCGACGATCAGAATCTGCTGGCGTACACCATAGACTACACGGGCTTCCGCCAGTTTTCCCTGGAGGTCAAGGACCTGCGCACCGGACGTTTGCTCGGGGACACGATCGAGCGGGTGACCTCGGTGGAATGGGCGGCCGACAACCGGCACCTCTTCGTCACCACCGAGGATAAAGTCACCAAACGCAGCGATAAGCTTCTGCACCATCTTCTGGGGTCGGCCGATTTCCGGCTGCTCTACAACGAAAAGGACGAACTCTACGATATCGGTCTCGGGAAGTCGCGCGACAAGGCGTATATTTTTCTGCAGATCGAAGCCAAAGACACTACCGAGGTTCGCTACCTGAAGGCGAACCGGGCACAGGACCCGGTCTTCACGGTCCTGCTGCCGCGCGAGAGGAAGCACCGCTACTACGTCGATCATCGCGAGAATCTGTTCTACATCCGCACCAACAAAGAAGGCAAGAACTTTTCCGTGGTAACCGCGCCGGAAAAGGATCCGGCTCCGAAGAACTGGAAGGTGTTCATCCCGCACCAGGACGACGTCCGGCTGCAGGACATCGATCTCTTCAAGGACTTCGCGGTTTCGGTAGAAAAATCGCAAGCGCTCAATCATCTGCGGGTGTATAGCTTCACGACGGAAAAATGGACCTCCATTGCCTTCCCGGAGCCGGTGTATTCCGCTTTTCCGGACGTTACCGCCGACTTCGATTCCAGCACCTACCGGTACAACTACCAGAGCCTGATCACGCCTCCCAGCGTCTTCGATTACGACACGCGCACCGGCACGTCGACGCTGCTCAAGCAACAGGAGGTGCTGGGCGGCTATGATCCGAAGCAGTATGCGAGCGAACGGCTGTGGGCGACGGCGCGGGATGGAGTGAAGGTTCCCATCTCGATCGTGTACAAGAAGGGCCTGCCGCGTGACGGCACAGCGCCGCTCTTTCTTTACGGCTACGGTTCTTACGGAATTGGCATCCCGCCGGTGTTCTCCAGCCAGCGGATCAGCCTGCTCGATCGCGGCATGAGTTACGCGATCGCCCACATCCGCGGCGGGGACGAGATGGGCGAGCAGTGGCGCGAAGACGGAATGCTGGCGAAGAAGAAAAACACTTTCTTCGACTTCATCGACTGCGCGGAGTTCCTGGTGAACGAGAAATGGACGTCGAAGGAGCGGCTGGTGATCGAAGGGGGTAGCGCCGGCGGTCTGTTGATGGGCGCGGTGGTCAATATGCGCCCCGATCTCTTCCACGCGGTTCATGCCGCTGTGCCGTTTGTCGACGTGATGAACACGATGATGGATGCATCCCTGCCGCTGACGGTGGGCGAGTATCTCGAGTGGGGCAATCCCAACGAGAAGGCGGATTACGACTACATGATGACGTACAGTCCTTATGACAATCTGGAGAAGCGGAAATATCCCGCGATGTTGATCACCACAAGTTTCAACGACAGCCAGGTCATGTACTGGGAACCGGCGAAATACGTTGCCCGGATGCGAGCGGTCAAGGAGGATCAGAATCCGTTGCTGTTGAAAATCAAGATGGACCCGGCGGGGCATGGCGGTGCGTCGGGGCGCTATGACCGGTTGAAGGACCAGGCCTTCGAGTATGCGTGGTTGCTGAGCCAGGCGGGGATTACCCGTTAGAAGTTTTCTGCGGAACGAAGCCAATTTCCGGTAAGGCGCTTTGTTTGTGGAGGTTAAGGGAGTGACCGGCGAAGGGGCGCGGTTTGGGGTTGTGCAAAATTGTGCACAATCAGCGCAGTTGGCGGGATTACGGTTTCGCATGATTTGTATTTTGGCCGCGGTTAGCGGCTGCAGCGGATTCTGCGAAACGAAAGCCTTGACCGCCATACGCGCGGTCACCCCAGGAAATGAAAATTGAGACCGAACACAGCTGGCGCGGATTGTACGGACGTAAAAGAGAAAAGGTAAGGGCCGCAGGGATGAACACAGATGAACGCAGATAAGTCGAAGATTTGAGGTGACTTGCCGCCCATCTCGCACCGGCGTTGCGCGATATTTTCGGAAGAAGCCAATTTCCGGTAAGGCGGTTTGTTTGTGAGGGTTAAGGGAGTGACCGGCGAAGGGGCGCGGTTTGGGGTTGTGCAAAATTGTGCACAATCAGCGCAGTTGGCGGGATTACGGTTTCGCATGATTTGTATTTTGGCCGCGGTTAGCGGCTGCAGCGGATTCTGCGAAACGAAAGCCTTGACCGCCATACGCGCGGTCACCCCAGGAAATGAAAATTGAGACCGAACACAGCTGGCGCGGATTGTACGGACGTAAAAGAGAAAAGGTAAGGGCCGCAGGGATGAACACAGATGAACGCAGATAAGTCGAAGATTTGAGGTGACTTGCCGCCCATCTCGCACCGGCGTTGCGCGATATTTTCGGAAGAAGCCAATTTCGGATAAATCGCAGTGATTTTCAGAATACGGGTATCTCCCGGGGACGGATTCAATGCAGGAAAGCATGCATGCGGGCAATCGAGTGGCTCGTGGATTTTGGGAAATCGTGTGTCGCACACGTAGACCTGTCTACTTTCAAGTTGCCACACGCAGACCGAAGCCGTGAGGCGGATTGCGCGCATGTGGCTGTGACGAAAGGGTAAATAAAGGGGCTCAAGCGGTGGCGGCGGGAAATTGGGATGTCGTGCTGACTATTGGTACCGCGGGCAGTCCGGCTGGTGTGACGGTTGCGGTGCATTAGGCCACAACGTCATATCGCGCAAGTGTCCGCGAAATAAATGGACAATTCTGCAAGCGGCGAAAGCCGTCTAAAGGCGGCTCTGGAGTTTGTACATGTTGACTCAGGGAGCCATGAGGTTTGGTTGGGCGGGCGGTGTCGCCTGCCACCCGGCGCTGGACCAGCCCCAGTGTTCCGCAGAGCACACCAGGCCGGCCGAAACCGGATTTTGCTCTGCCAAAACGGCTGTCCGGACCGCCCCAGGATTTGGTTAGCAGCTCTCGCCGTTGATCCTTTTAACCAGCGCCTCAGCGCCGGTGTTGCGACCACAGGAAGAATGAGCAAATGCACATGGTTAGGCATCACCACCCAAGCAACCAGGTCATAGAAGTGCCTCTCGCAATCTCCAACCAGAATCGTGTTGGAGACCAAATCGGCAATCTGAGGGTCCCGAGGCGCGCCTGCCCAAAACCCGATCCTGAGCCGCGAAAGCGTGCCCTGGAGTAGCGTACAGAGTAGAATCCGGCTTGGCAGGAAGTGACCTCCAAAGACGCCAAGTCGGGAACAAACGGGCACCGTCTGGATGGTAATGCGGCAATCTTCTTCGGTATTCAGGCATTGCGATGGACGGGCAGGCGAAACCGTCTGCCCCACCCATACAGGTGTCTTTCCACCTGAAAGATTCTCACCCAAAATGTACAAACTCAAGCGGCGGCTTCGCAGCCGGGCAGACCACAAAAAACGATGGTGCCCTACGGTCAGTTGATCGAAACCCGGAAGTAAGTCAGGCTAATGACATCAACCATCTGTCTTGGATAGCGCCCGAGAGCCCACGTCTCCGGGCGGTTCATCATGACCCGCCACACGATCAAGCTGAACAGGAAACTGGCCATCTCCGAGTTCCGGCCCACCGACTCGTAAATCAGCAGATAAGGCGTATGAGTCCAGTCCGGATCTTTAAGGCACCTCGAAGTAACGATCTCGCCCGAACCCTTATGGTTAAGGAAATCGTTCAGAGTGTCACAGATGCCCTGGAACTCAGTCGGGGAGAGGCTCTGAGTCCAGTTGTGAAAGATGCATTCGTGGGGTTGGGTGGTTACCGGCTCGACTTTGCCGTTTCCTCGAATCTTTATGAGCATACTGGTGTTCCTCTTCTGCCGGAAGTTGCCGGCAGGCAAATTCTCCGAACACGCTAATACGGACGCCAACCGGGAACATGCTGCCCGAAGTGTCCCAAAGGAGGCGAGTGGTGGATTCCGGGCTATCTTCGACGGAAAGCGGGGGCGTCATCTTCCTCGTCGTCCTCGTCCTCATCGGCAGCGGTTTTGTAAGTCAATCCGGCTAATGATTCGAGCCAACATTGTTGATTTCCGCTCTGGACGCCGCCTTGTTTTACAGACACGGCTGTTGCCATAGTGCTGCCTTTCTATTTGAAATGTGACCTTGAGCCTGGGCACCTGCCGACCGGTGATTGACAAATCTACTACACCGCATCAGAATATCCACGAGATTGCAGATCCGGACGTTATCGTCCATAATGAGAATTACAGGCGGCGAGCATCAGGGCGCATACGGCTCCTGTTTCGCAGCAGGTTTCCCTGGACCAAGGTCCAGCCTCATATTTCCTTTAGTGGGCAGCTTAGCGGAATGTCATCGGGCTGTCTGTTCAAAATTGCTCACGTTGACGTATATGGCAACAACATTTCGCCAATACATTAAATATGGTGCAATGCGCCGGTATTGGCGTTCTGATATATTGTCCTTAAAGAGTGAAGGAGAAGGTAAAGCAGTGGCAGTGAAGAGCAAGTCCAAAGGGGCTTTCGATGTAAGGGAGTTTTTGACTAAGGCTAACGGTGGGAGAACGATTGGTTCGTACCGTGCCAACGACCGCATTTTTGCCCAGGCTGACACGGCTGACGCTGTCTTTTACATCCAAAGGGGCAAGGTTAAGCTCACCGTCGTTTCCAAGCAGGGCAAAGAAGCCGTCATTGCACTCCTGGGAGAAGGCGATTTCTTTGGGGAAGGCTGCCTGGCAGGGCAATCGCTGCGCATGGCAAGTGCCGTCGCCCTGTCCCCCTGCTCGATCATGAGATTGGAGAAGGCAAGAGTGGTCCAACTTCTGCATGAAGAGCCGTTGTTCTCTGAAATGTTCGTGGCCCACCTTCTGTCCCGCAACATCAAGATAGAAGAAGATCTGGTCGACCAGTTATTCAACTCCAGCGAGAAGAGATTGGCGCGAGTTCTGCTGCTCCTGGCGAACTTCGGAAAGGAAGGTAGACCGGAGGAGGTAATTCCGAAGATGAGCCAGGAAACACTGGCGGAGATTATTGGAACGACCCGGTCCAGGGTCAGCTTTTTCATGAACCGATTTCGCAAGCTTGGTTTTATTGAATACAACGGAAGTCTAAAGATCCACAGTTCATTGCTAAATGTCATTCTGCATGACTAGGGCGTCACGGCCAGGTGATGTTAGTCATAGCCTATTCACGGGTTGCGCAGTATCCCTGCGCTTCTTTAGTGAGCAGATTTGATCAGACAAACCGCAATAGGAAACGCTAAAATCGAGGCGAATGTCCGATTCGCTGAAAGAAACGCTCCAAACTATTCTGGTTGTCGACGACAACGAATCTGTTCGCAATGCTGTGATTTTAGTCCTGGAGCGGGCCAACTTCCAGGTGCTTTCAGCCGATTCCGGTGCAAGAGCCATTGAGGTAGCGGCAGGGACCGACAGAACGATCGACCTTCTTCTCTCTGACGTGGACATGCCGCACATGTCAGGACCGAATTTGGGCGAGATTTTGAAGAAGACCCGCCCATTGATGCATGTAATGCTGATGTCAGGCGGGACAAATGGAAACCTACTGGTTCTCAATTACGGCTGGGCGTTTATTCAGAAGCCATTTGTGGCCATTAAGTTGGTTCAAATGATCACAGATGTCTTGCACTCGCCAAATCGGTCACAACCCGGCGGGCAGGAGTTCGATAGCCGTAAGGATACCAGGAACCCGAACTGCGATCAGCACAAGGATGCCAATGCTCATCCGCAGGACGGCAATGAACCGAAAGATCGGGGTGAATTATGAGTATGGCGGTTGACTTAGAAGGACCTTTTATGAATTCCGTTCGAGACTACAGAAACAATCCCAACCCGATTTCGTTTTCCGAATTCAAACGGCTCATCAACGGCATAGATGAGAAGAGCTACGGGAGTTCCTGGGTTTACGTGGGTGAGGACAATCGATGCGCGGTTGTCGGTTTCTCTATTCTCCCGCCGGGTGTACCGGGCGCTTCCACGGTTCAGTTCTACGGCCTTTCAGATGGCGTTCCTCCAGCGATCCACATCCATCTGACCAAGGCTGGACGGTAGTTCCTTTTTTCATCCGGCTTGGTGCGGGGATTCTTTCGCGGGCGGAAAGAGCCGCCTCAAAGGCGGCTGCGGCCAGGATTGGCCGCCCCACAGAGCAGCATAGGCGATCAGCGATCAGCTCTTGCAGGACCTTGGAAAGATTCTCAGGTCTCTAGCTTCTAGCCTAGCCTAGCAGCCTATGGCAGAAGTCTCTCCAGCGCGCGAGAGCAGGCGAAAACGCCTACTCCACAACGAAGAATCAGCCACAGGCTGCCAGGCTAGGAGATTAGAGGTCTATCTGGCCAAGCCCGGATTCTTGCCTAGACTCACGAGATTCGCGAGTAGCCGGTAGGCACCAGGCACGCCCACGGGCAATTGCCGGTAAAGCGCAAAGGCATCGTAGATGTAGACTCCTTTGCCGTAGCGGGCCAGCAGCAGACCGCCGAGTTGGGGGTCCTGTTCCGGATCGTGAGTCTGCACCAGGGGCTCATATTGCTTGTCCCAGGTGCTCATGAATCCGTGGCCGCGCTCTTCAACCCATCCCGAAAAATCGGCGTCCGTAATCCTGTTCGGCCAGGCGAACACAGGACTCACGGGATTCAACAGGGTCACCTTCGACCCTTCATCCACAACTTTCTGGGGATTGGCGCCGAGGCTGAAGGGATAGGGACCGTAGTCCCGGTCGAAGCCCTGGAGATTGTACTGTACGATCAGCACGCCGCCATTCTTCACGTATTCGAGCAGGCGATTGTTGGCCGATTTCAGTTCAGGCCGCACCGCATAAGCGCGCGGGCCGAGAAGGATCGCATCGAACGCGGAAAGATCGCCTTGCGTGACGTCGCTCTCCGCGAGTATCCTGACGCTCTGGCCCAGATCTTCGAGCGCCTGCGGGACCTCGTCGCCGGTGCCGGGCAGATATCCGATGCGGAGTCCGGGCGCGGTCTTCACATCGACGCCCACGGCGCGATAGATCGCGGGCCGGTAGAAAGGATAGGGCCGCAACCCCGCGTAGCCCACCATGCGGTAGCCTTCCTGGTATCGCTTGCCCGCATATTCGGCGACGGCGGTGATCTGGAAATTTCCGGCCTGAATCGCGCCGGGCGAAACAGTAAACGCGAGCGTCTGATCTTCACCATCCCGATTCATCGCAAACGGCGCGGACGCGGGTGCGGACTTCCAACCGGCGGGTAGATTGAGTTGGACGGCGCCCTTCGCCGCTCCCTTCACATTGCTGTGCACCGTGACCGCGAACGAGAACGACTTCGTCCCGAGAGGGATGGCGCCGGCGGATGGCGCGAGAGTGAGCGAAATCGCCGGTCCTACGAGCAGGGGATTGGGCAGCAGCCCGAGCCCGGAGGTACGCTGGAAAGTCTGCACCACTTCCGCCAGCGGGAACGTCGCGTCACGATAAGTCACTTGCAGAATAGCCGTGAGCGGATAGGGAGCCAGTGACTGGTTGCGGAAGCGCGAATCGTCGATGTTGTAATAGGGCTGCTCTTCGTTGTCGCGGCTGAAGTAGGGCCGGGTCAGGGCGGCATCCCCGGGCACGGTTACGCTGAACTGGAACCTGGCCTCGTGCCGCGCCGCGACGGTCGCGGGAGCCGCGCTCACGATCACAGGCGGCTGGTTGCCCATACGGCCCAACCCGTCGCTCCTGATCTCGCCGGCGGGCTTCGCGGAGATCGTCCATGGTTTACCGTCGGAAGCTGTGACGGACGCAGTCTTCACATCCACAGCCTCGCCACCCTCATTGACCAGTTGAGCCTGCACGTTGAACGACTGGCCCGGGATGGCTACGGTGAACGTTTCCCCCTGCATCGGCCCATAGGGGGTCTGCATGGGACGGTCGGATAACACCATGGCTTGTAAAGAAAGGCCGAGAGCCGCGGTCAGCGCCTTGCCGAACTGCAGTTGTTTCTGTTCGAGCTCATAGATGGCGTTGGCGCGGCCCGGTTCGGCCAGACTACTCGAGCGAAGTTCCCCGAGGAGGGCCGCTGTGCGCTGCAGTCCAGCGGCGAGTGCAGGTGCGATCCCGGAGGGATGCTCAGGACGAAATCCGGAGACGGCCTGCTGTACTTCGGCCGCAATATCCGCCAGGCCGCTTTTCAGGAACGCGGGCTGTCCCGGGACGAGCGCCGCAATGCCCGCGATGGAAACGTCCACACCGTCGAAGAAAGATTGCTCCTGATCGTTGGCGGGCACACGCGATCCGTAGCGATGATAGGGGCTGGAGAACGGCGCAGGGGGCGGCAGGGCGATCCCGCCATTCTGGCTCTTCTGAAAGCTTAAGCCCTCGCGGCCGATCTGGAGATAAGACAATCCGGCGGTAGACGAGTAATCACCTTCCTGAATCTCAATGTTGGCGGATGGGCGGGTGTCCGACCACTTCTCATTGACGTAGTCGAAGAATTTCACCGGCACGAATTTATCGATCGCGTAATCGTACATGCCCTTCGGCGTGACCGCAAAGAATGGCACTCGGGCATAGACTTTCAGCGGCGTCCAGGGCTGCAAGCCTTCGTCTTTAATCTGTTCCGGAAACCGGTTCGGGTCGCCCGCCGCGAGATAAGCCTCCTGCGCGACTTCGCCCGCCACCTGATGGTTGCCGTGGCCGTCGGTCGCGGCTCCGACAAATACCGACGTGATCACCAGCGGCCGCGTCATGCGGATCACGCGCACTACATCGGCGAGCACGCGCTCATGATTCCATTTATCCAGCGCTTCTTCGCGCGTTTTGGAAAAGCCGTAATCGATGGCGCGGGTCCAGTATTGATCGACTCCGTAGAAGCGGTCCGCCTGAAGCAGCTCCTGGGTGCGCACGAGGCCTTCCCGATCGTACATATCGGAAGACATCTCGTTCTGGCCGCCTTCACCGCGATTGAGCGTGAGCAGGATTCCGCGTGCGCCCTGGCCGCGGGTTACATAAGCGAGCATGCCGCCGTCTTCGTCGTCGGGATGCGCGGTAACCATCAGGATGCTGGCGCGGGTCGAGAGGGCGCGCAGCCAGCGATCGAGGCCGGCCGTACCGCGATCGACGTCGATGGGAGTTGCGTCGGCGTCCGGCCTGAGCGCCGGTTGCGGCGCCTGCGCCTGAAGCAGTCCCAATAACACAAGCGCCACCATGGTTGTCCGGGCAGAGCCGGAACGCGCAATCGTCATTTTGTTGTTCCTCGTTTTACCACGTATACCATTCGCGCCTGTTTCGGCCTGCAGGACGACCGATGCGTCAGGTCTGGCTTAGACGATTGTGATGGTCGCAGCGACTCGATTGCGGGGGGCATTGAAACGACCACGTGACCAGGAATAGCGAGGCGCTCAACCGAGTGATCCGGTACATCGCGCGGGATTCCGTTCGTGCGGTCTTGCCGCGACTATAGGAGGACTGGCCTTGGTCCAGTGCCGGAGCAGGCCAAAGGCCAAGGCTTTAGCCTGCGTTGACTTCTACCACAGATTGGTGGACTAGCCGCGTGTGCAGCTTTTAAACAGAGCGTCGCTAGAGTTTTGCGCGCCAACCGCTCCCTGACGGTCACGGCCCAGTAGGATGAGTATGAGCGATGTCCAATCACTTGGACGTTCTGATTAGAAGTAAAACTTCCCAACTACCTGCATGTTCCGTTCGCCGCTCGAACTACGAATCTGCCCGAACAGGGTGCTGGCGATCGATTGCGAGGCAGGGCTCGAGAAAATCGGCGTATTGGTCAGGTTGAAGGCCTCCCAGCGCAGTTCGAAATAACGCCTTTCGTTGAGGTGGAACTGTTTTGCCAGCGAGATGTCCACGCGTGCCATCCCGGTTCCACGTTCGGTGCCGACGCCGATATTGCCGAAGGTAAACCGGGCCGGAGTGGCATAAGCCGAGATATCCAGGTATTGCTCCCCAGGTCCAATCTGGTGCGGATCGTTGGGTGTACCGACCACATTGGGACGATAGCTGCGGGCAGTGGTGCCGGAAGGATCGCTCGACAGCTTGATGGTGAGCGGGAACCCGGTGTGCAGCGTCGGAATGGCTCCGATCTGCCAGCCGCCCAGCAGCGCGTCCACACCGCGATTCCAGCTCGATCCGTACTTCAGACCTTTGCCAAACGGAAGATGATAGGTGAGCGCACCGGTGAAATTGAACTTGGTATCGAAGTACGCCGGGCCCATTTCCGCAGCTTGGTTGAAGGGGTTCTGCCAGTAAGCGGATTGACTTCCCGCCTGCCCGCTATCTCCGTAATAACCGATGGCATCGGACATAGCCTTCGAGTAGGTAAAGGCAAACTGGTATTCCAGGCCCATGGCGTAACGCTTCCTCAGGCTCATCTGGAGCGCCTCGTATTTCTGCTTGCCGATCGACGCCGTCCCCGAGACTTGCGCAATTTCGTTGCGCAGCGTCGGATTACCCGCGAGAATGGGTCCCTCGGCCACCGCTCCGTTGACCAGGATGTTCTGGGCGTAATTCATCGGCACCATCAGGTGCGTGCCGTGCTGTCCGACATAGCCTGCTGTCAGGACCATAGCGCCCGGCAGTTCGTATTCGGCGGACAGGTTCCACTGCTGGACCTTGGACGGTTGCACATCCGGATTCCACAGGCGTAAGTTGGCACCGGAGTAGGGGTTCTTCGGGTTCAATGCCGACAGCCCCTGGCTCAGGGTACTGCCCGGTAGTTCGTTGGCTACGCCGGCAACGTTGTAGATGGCCGCGTATTCCTGATAGTAAGGAGGATTGAGCGTCTCCCGGAGGTTGGTTCCGGTGCCTTCGAGGAACGACGAAATCGTGTAGGCGCCGCGGATAACCAGCTTCTTGTTGAGCATGTCCGGGTTGTATGCGAAGCCGAGACGCGGCTGGAAGTCTTTCTTGAAACTGTTGTAGAGAGCCCGGCAGTTGCTGAACGGGCAAGACTGTCCGGCCAGGTACAACTGTCCGCTATACATCCCAAAATTCGACTGCCGGTTGTCCACCTCAATCCAGGGGGAATGGTACTCCCAGCGCAGCCCCAGATTCAGCGTCAGGTTGTTGGTTACGCGCCAGTCATCCTGGAAGTAGATGCCCGGAACGATGGCACGCTGGCCCCAGGTTCCCGACTGCAGGCCCTGGCCCAGATTATCCGGCAGCCCCAGCATGAAGTCGGCTTCGCCGATGAGCGTGCCGGAGGGATTAATTGCGTTCTGTGCAGTGAACCGGCCGTTGGAGTCGATGAAACCGCTGCGGCCGCTGTTGGAGGCATAGTACGCGTTGATCCATTGCCGCAACAGCTGTGCGCCCGTCTTCATCATGTGCTTGCCGCGGATGATGGTGAGGTTGTCGGCGTAGTGGAAAGTGGTGTTGGCGAACAGCGTCTGGATCCCGATATTGGCATTGCCAAGCGCGCTGGCATAAGCAAAGCCGGTGAGACTCAGCAAGCCCGGCCCGGCGTCGGCGATGCCGGCGTTCAAGGCGAAGTTGCCCAGGCCTTTATCCGCGCCACCGGCCACCAGCATCACGTTATTGATACCCACACGAGCTTCGTTGACCAGCGTCGGGCTGATGGTCCGGGTCCAGTTGATCACCCCGTTTTGAAAGGGCGCTTCGCTGAAGCTGTTATAAAGCAGCGGGAAGTTATTGACGCCCGGATTGTCCTGGCGGCCATGGGAATAACGAGACGAAAAATAGTCTTTATCGTTGGGCTTGTAGTCCAGTTTGATATCGCCCTGATCGGAGTTGATGTAACTTGCGGTTGAGTAAGTATAGTTGTTGGTGATGTTACCGTTCTGCGGCGCCGGGTACTGCGATACATTGCCCAACAATTTCACCGCCGCCGGGCTCAACAGGCTTTGCGGAATGATGTTTCCCACAAAAGGAGAGCGGTTACCCGACGCATCCACCTGGTAGGGATTGTAAAGTTGGATGGGAGCCTTGGCGCCAGTGAAACTGGTGTTCAAAAGAGAGGAGAAGTCTCCCCCGCGCCACGCCAGCGGCATCACGGTCAAAGAGCTCAGCGCCGGAGGCGTCGCTTGCCGTAAGCCTTGATAATCCATGAAGAAAAACAGTTTGTCCTTCTTTACCGGGCCGCCCAGCGTGCCGCCGAATTGATTCCACCGCAGCGGCTGCCGCGCCAAGCCCTGCCAATTGCGCGCCCAGTTATCCGCATTCAACTTGTCGTTGCGGAAATCTTCGAAAACATTGCCGTGATACTGATTGGTACCCGACTTGATGACGACATTGATGATGCCACCCTGAAAATTGCCGAACTCAGCCGAGGCGTTGTTGGTGATCAGTTTGAATTCTTCAATCGCGTCCGGATTGGGCTGGTACGAAACCAGGTTGTCCGAAGTGAAATTATTGTCAGCGCCGTCGAGTAGAAAGTCATTAGCTTCCTCACGGTTGCCATTGACATAAGGCCTGCCGCCGCCGGTGGTCCGCAGTCCGTTATTCATAGTGGTCGGATTGGGACTCGTCACACCCGCGGTCAGCAGCGTCAGGGCCACCGGATTGCGGCTGATGAGCGGCATGGTCTGAATGGTGGTCGAGTCCATCACTCCGCCAACCTGCGTCGTATCGGTCTGCAGCAAGGGAGCATCGCTGGTCACCGAGACACTCTCGGACATTGCGCCGATCTGCATCGCGACATTCAGGCGAGCTCTTTGGTTGACTTCGAGGGTGAGTTCGGGATTGATGAATTGTTTGAAACCGGTGGCTTCCACCTTCACTTGATACCGGCCGACAGGTACGCGAGGAAACGCATAGATGCCATCGGAGTTGGTTTTGGTGGGAAACTCAGTTCCGCGGTCGAGATCCGTGGCGATAACAGCCGCCCCGGAAATCGCCGCGCCGGACGGATCCGTTACGGTACCCGTGATGCCCGCGCTGACTTCTTGCGCCCACACCGGAAGACCGGCCAGACACACAAGTCCGCAGATCAACAACACACGTTTTGCGATCATATTTCACCCCTTCTAACTTAGGAACTACTGTACTTGTATCAAATTGTGCGACTTTATTTGACAGGAGTCAAGCAAATTTTCAGCCGCCGGGTTACCGGGCAGAGGCGGCGAGAACGCCGCTTGCCGTCGATGATCCCTCAAATTTAACGTCGCGGCTCGAAAAATTCCCGCAGCAATTGCGCACACTCGAAGCCCAGGACGCCCTCCACGATCTCCACGCGATGATTGAGGATATCCGAGTCGGCAATCCGGAATTTGCCGCGGACTCCGCCAAACCGTATATCGCGTGCACCGAAAACCAGCTTCGAGATGCGCGCCGCCACGATCGCTCCGGCGCACATCACGCAAGGTTCGATAGTGCAATACAGTGTCGCTCCAGCCAGCCTGTAATTACCGAGGGACTGCGCGGCATCCCGTAGGGCCAGAATCTCCGCATGCGCGGTAGGATCGTTGGTCCCGATCGGAGCGTTGGCGCCGCGGCCGATGACCTTGCTATCGACCACGATCACTGCGCCAACCGGGACTTCACCGCGCTCCTGCGCGCCGCGAGCCAGTTGGAGGGCTTCCTCCATAAAAGTTTCGTCCATGCCGACCCTCTTAGCTTAGAATGAGTGACTATGGCCGAACTGGAAATTCATCACGAACACGGACACGAAGAAGACCCCATGGGAAAGACGATCGGGATCATGGCAGCCGTGCTGGCGGTACTGTTGGCGATTGTCACCATCATGTCGCACCGCGCTCATACCGAGGGCGTGCTTCTCAAGACGGACGCCAACGACAAGTGGTCGTATTACCAGGCGAACCGCATCAAGTTTCACAACCTGGAACTCGGTACGGACCTGTTGAATGCCCTTCCCGGCAAAACACCGGAAGCCGCTGAAACCCTGAATCGCTACGCTAAGGACAAGGACAAGTACAGCAAGCAGGCCAAAGAGATCCAGGATGAGGCCAACGCGCTCGAAGCGCAAACCACCGCACTCGAGAAGCGCGCCCTGAATTATGACTTCGGCGAAGGTCTGCTGGAGATCGGCCTGATCCTGACCTCGCTCTATTTCATTTCCAAGAGCAAAATGTTCCCGACCATCGGACTGATCGCCGCGCTCGGCGGAATCGTCCTGGCGTTGTGGGCCTATTTGATGTAGCAGGTACTCGTCGGGCGGACGGCCCCGGCCTGGAGCTCCGGGGCGGGACCGAAGCTAGTGCGTCATGGCATACACGATATAATTCACGCCGATCCGGATGCCGAGGGCGGAAAACTTCTCGGGATACTCCGGCTCGTCCGCCCACTCCCACGAATCTCCGACGTCCGAGTTAAACGAAATCGCGATCATGATACGGCCTTTGTCATCGTAGATGCCGCGCCAGTGCGCGCCCTTACCGTCACCGCCGGACCCCTTGTAGCCTTGGCCGAGGTGCTCTGAGCCGGGGATCTGATAGCGGTCGTTCAGGTCGTAGACCGTGTGAAAGATCGGGTCATTATCGGGAATTTCGATGATTGGCCGGTCTGGAAACACCTGCTTGATGCGTTGCTCGAACATCTGCCATTCGAAGCTGCCGTGAAAATCGTCGGCCATGAAGAAACCGCCGCGCAGCAGATACTCGCGCATGATCCTGGCCTGTTCAGCGGTCAGTCCCCATTCGCCGACCTGGACGGCGTACAGCCAGGGCCAGTTGTAGGCGTCGTCGCCGTCTTCCAGGTTGACCGGCTGTTCGGCGGACCGGACATGGATGCGCGTCAGCCGCCGGACGGCTTCCGAGAAATGCCGGTCGGCGCGCGGATAGTCCTGGGTCCACAGCGAGAGGCCATCACGCCAGTCGCCATCATAGCGGCCGCGATAACCATCGTTGGGTCCAGGAGGGTACATGAGGCGGGCGAAGACCCATTCGGTCTTTTCCTGGTAGTCGGACGGGAGTTCGAAGCTGCGATATTCCACTCCCTGGTATTGCCGGAAGGGCCGTTGGAAGGCGAAGAGTGTGCCCAGAAAGGCCGCCGCGACTGCTGCGATCAGTAACGCTTTCCGCATGCCCATTTGCTGCCTTGCCCCAAGCATAGCAAGTTAACTTGGGACTCGGGCGGACGGGCGGGGCGGCACGTTACGGTGTGCCGGTCCCAGCCGGGAACTGTGATAGTTTCGTTGAACGAGGGCTTCCTTTGCGCAAGACTTCAGTCGCGGCTATCCTGCTGCTCTGCACCGTGTCGCTGCCGGCTCAACAGGCCAAAAAGAAGAATAATCCCAATTCACCGAATCCGGAAGGTGCGGTTGCGGCCGATATGGGGCCCCTCACCATCGCCGGCGAGATCTCCGGCGACCGGGTCAGCGATCCCGGCAAACAGGGCGATTGGCCTGCCATCACGTCCGGCAGCGACGGCTCCGAGTGGGCCATCTGGATCGAATGGAACGACAAGGATGCCGACCGCGTGCTGGTCTCGCGGAGGCCGGGCAATGGAGCCTGGCAAGCGGCCATGGAAATTCGGGACGGTAACTGGGACCACTATTCACCAACCATCGTCGCGCTACCGGACGGCGTGATGGCTCTTTGGTCCGGGCAGTCGGACGGCAACTTCGATCTGTTTAGCGCCACTATCTCGAACGAAGGCAAGATCTCCAGGCCGGAACGTCTCACCACCGCGCGCTTCAGCGACTTCAACGCACGAGCCGTGTCCGACGCCGCCGGAAATGTAACCGTCGTCTGGCAGTCTTTCCGCAACTTGAATGGGGACGTCTTTGCGCGGCGCTACAGCAAGCGCTGGGGTCCGGAAACGCGCATCTCCGAGGACAAAGCGAAGCTCCAGTTCGACGATTGGGACCCGGCCGTCGCGCTCGATCGCAATGGAACCGCCTGGATCTCGTGGGACGGCTACAAGACCGGTAACTACGACGTTTATCTCCGTTCGTTCGATGGCCGCCCGGCCAAGCCAAAGCTCGGAAACGTGATCGCCATAACCACCGAGCCGGCCGCGCAGTTCCACACGTCCGTCGCAGTGGATGACCAGGACCGTGTGTGGGTCGCGTGGGATGAGGCGGATCAGAACTGGGGCAAGGACTTTTCCAAAGTCAGCGCCGCGCCCGGCAGTCGCGGCCTGCACTACTCGCGCAAGATCGGGTTGCGCGTATACGCCAATGGGCGGGTGCAGGCTCCCGGGGCGGATTTGAGTGCGATCCTGGACGGCCGGGCCGCGCGGTTCGCGGAACTTCCGCACCTTTCGTTCGATTCGAGCGGCGCGCTCTGGATGGTCTTCCGCCACTGGACGTTTCCGCAACCTAATGAGATTTATCATTTCTATGCGACGCGGCTGTCAGGCGACAAGTGGTCGACGCCGGTCCGCTTCAGCCAGAGTTCAGGACATAATACGCAGCACGCTTCACTGGTGCAATCTCCGGACGGCGGGCTCGCGGTCGGGTATGCCAGCGACGGCCGGTCGCAGACCGTTCTGCCCACCAGCCCGATGCATGCGTTGCACTACAACGTCTATGTGTCGAAGCTGACCAAAGGCGACGGACCGCCGGTTGTGAAATTCGACGATCTCCAGCTTCCGCCGCCGCAAACCAAGCCTGCACTGCGGCCGCGTGCCACCATGTCCCGTAACGGCCAGACCTATCGCCTGTTGATGGGCGATGCCCACCGTCACACCGATATCCGCGGCCACAGCGGTGTGGATGGCTCCGTTCTCGACACCTACCGCTACGCCATGGATGCAGCCCAACTCGACTGGCTCGGCACCTCCGATCACAACGAAGTGGTTTCGAACTGGCCCGATGGCTTGCGCGACTACCAGTGGTGGTACACGCAAAAGACCGTGGACCTGATGTCGCATCCGCCGGTCTTCATCGGCGTCTATAGCTATGAACACAGCCTCAACGCGCCCTCCGGACATCGCAACATGCTGTTCCTGAAGCGCGGCGCGCCGTTGCGTATCGCGGATCGCGTGAACAAGCAGGAAGACAATCTGCCGCCTAACCTTTGGGAGTGGGTGAAGGCCAACGTGTTCCAGCAGGAAGGACAGAAGGTCGTCATTGTCCCCCATACTTTTGGCGAACAGAGCCAGCCGATCGGAAGTTTCCTGTGGGACAATCCGCCGTTCGATTGCCTGCTCGAGATCTACCAGGGCGCACGCTCCAGCTATGAAGCGTGGAATTTGGCAGCGGGCGAGAAACGCGGCAATTCGCAGATCGCCGAGAAGGGACATTTTGCCCAGGACGCTCTGAACCGCGGGAATCTCTACGGCTTCGTTTCCTTCAGCGATCACGGCTCAACGCACAACAGCTGGGCTTGTGTATGGGCGTCGAAGGAGAATCGCGAGGGGCTGTTTGACGGCATGTTGGCGCGCCGCACGTACGCGGGCAGCGACGAGATGGTCGTGAAAGCCACGGCCGACGGGCACATGGTGGGTGAGCAGATCAACGCGACGGCCGGGAAGGGACCCGGGATCGAGGCGCAAATCGCTGCGCCGGATACCATTCTGCGGGTCGACGTCGTGAAGAACGGTAAGTATATCTTTACGACACGGCCAAACAGCCGCAGCACGACGCTCCATTTCCAGGACACGGACGCGCAGGCCGGCAAGACTTACTACTACTTGCGCGTATTCCAGACGGACACGGAGAACCCCACGGGCGATCCGGAAATCGCCTGGACCAGCCCGTGGTTCGTGACCTACAAGTAATCCGGCACGCCTCTGCCGCACCCCGGATCGCCCTTAAAGGACTTGAACCGTGCGAAGGCGCACGGTCTGTCAGGTCTTCACCGTGATGCACCGAACAATCCTCTTCTAAAAGTCAGAAATAGGTGCTAACATTTCCAGACAAACCGGCCCTGGGCGCCGGTTATCGCTTGAAAGGCAGGAGTTTTCCATGCAGGGTTCGTACAGCAAAGCCACGTCGTTGTTGCTCTTCCCGGCTCTTTTTCTTGGCCTGGTCTTCGTCGCTTTCCCTCAAGCCGATACCGGCACCATCACGGGGACTGTCGTTGACTCCAGCGGTGCGGCCATGCCGAATGTTCAAGTCTCGATCAACCAAACAGCGACAAGTTTCCACTACACATCGGTCACCAACAAGGACGGCATTTACCGCGTTGAATCGCTACCGCCCGGACCGTACACGGTTACGCTTGAAGCGCCAGGCTTTAAGCGCATGGTTCGGGAGAACCTCACGCTCAGGGTCGGAGACGTCTTACCCGTCGATGCGACGATGCAAGTCGGCGCGGTCACTGACTCCGTCGAAGTGCAGGCTCAGGGTACGCTGCTCGAAACCGAGACGTCTACCACCGGTACCGTTACCGAGGGAAGCCAACTGTACAAGCTGAACATGTATCAGCGCTACATTACCAACACCCTGTCCATCGTGCCGGGCGTGAGCAACCAGACCACCGGCGGAACTAACGGTTTGAGCGCTTTTAACGTGAATGGCCAGCGCACTTCCGGAACGGCAACGTTCGAGGATGGCGTGTTCGCCAATGACCCGCTGACCAGCCAAAACCTGGTAATTAAACCCATCATGAATTCCGTGGACGAGGTCAAGGTTCTCACGGGAATTCTTCCCGCCGAATATGGGCATTCTGCCAGCGGCGTCATAACTACCGTCAAGAAGAGCGGCACCAACGGGTTTCACGGGGCCGTTTCCGACTACGGCCGCACCCGCATCATGACGCATCGCGAGTATTTCAACTTGTACACCACGGCGCAACCGCAACCCGGCAACCCCAACGGCGTGCCGGCCTGGTTCATGATGCCGGATGGAAACGGCGGCGGCCCGGTCGTCATCCCTAAGGTTTATAACGGCCGAAATAAGACGTTCTGGTATTCCGGTTACAGCAAATTGATCGAGAAGAAGACCCAAGCTTATACCAGCGTCACGCCCACGCCGGCCGAACTGCACGGAGACTTCACCTTCGGCGGCGCCGGACAGCCACTCTACGACCCCGCCACGACGCGTCAGAACGCGGACGGCACCTGGACCCGGGATCCATTTCCAACCAACGTGCTCCCGGCCAGCCGGTTCGACCCGGTGTACGTGAAAATCCTCTCCTATAACATCTGGCGCCCACCAAACATGCCCGGTTCCTTCAGCAGCACCGGCCCGGTCAGCAATTTCACCTACGATCCGCCCTCGCGCACGTACTTCGAGGACTTTTCCGAACGCGTCGATCATCAGGTGAATTCGAAGTTCAGGCTCTACGGAAGCTGGACCTATAACCATGAGAACGGGCTGGAACGGCCCACCAGCATTCAGGTAGGGGTGTTCGACGGCACTACCGGTTATAACGCGCCGGCTACTCAACAGAACTCCTCCGCCGGCGCCACTTATGTTTTCAGTCCAACCGCGCTCGACGAATTTCGGGTGAGCTTCTTCCGGCCCCGCAACGACTTTTTTGTACCGTCTGAAAACCAGAACTGGGGCGCCACTTTGGGCATTCCCAACATCAGCCCGGCGCTGATGCCTGCTTTTAGCCCTACCGCGCTTGGCCCGGGCACCTATACAAGCGCCCCGGATTATCCGCAACTGTACGGTCTGACCGTCCAAGGCGCGACCAGACAGATCCGGCAGGTTGAGACTTTGCGCGATGACTTCAGCAAAGTCTATGGCGACCATGCCTTCAAAATGGGTTATGAGGTCCTCCTATTCACGGATAACTTCTACCAGCAGGGTTACCCCAGCGGCCAATTCAATTTTGCCAACACGACGGCCGGACTCCAGGCCAATGGGCAACCCATCCCGAACACCGGCAACACCTTCGCGGGACTCGAACTGGGCTCGGTGTCTGCAGTAAACTTCAGCACCTATACCAACACGTGGCAGCCGCGGGAATCGATCAACAGCTTCTATTTCCAGGACGACTGGAAGTTTTCCAGGAAGCTGACTCTCAACCTTGGCCTTCGCTGGTCCACCGAGAGCCCGTATCACACAGCCCATGGCCAAGAGAGCAATTTCAGCCCCACCACCATCGATTCTTTGACCGGGATGATGGGCGCCGTGATCCACCCGACGGGAAATTTGAATAATCGGGATCTCAAGAACTTCCAGCCCCGCTTCGGCATGGCGTACCATCCCCTCGAGAAATGGGTATTCCGGGGCGGCTTCGGACTCAATACTGTCGATATCCGATGGCCGAATCAGGGAATGCAATTCGACGAGTACCAGGCTCAGGTGGTCCAGCAGCGCCTGTCCAACAACCCGCTGCCGCTGTTTCAGCTGAGCCAGGGCCCGGCGCCGGTAGTTTATAATATTCAGCCCAACGGCACTGCCCAGTACGTCGGCACGAACTACGGTTCGCGCAATATCACCTGGATGGACCCCACGCTGCATCCCGGCTACGTCATGAATTGGAACGTCACCGCGGAGTACCAGATCAGCGCAAATAATCTCTTCAAAGCTTTCTATTCTGGATCGGTCGGCGTTCATCTGGTGGAAAGCTGGAATATCAACGCCTTCCCGACGAATTTCGGCGCCGGCAATCCGGCCCTCCAGAATGCGGCCTTCGCCAACACACAAGCCTACCTGCCCTATCCGCAGTTCGGCACTATTACGCACATGGCCAACACCGGCCACTCCAGCTACGACGCCGGCACGATCCAGTATTCGAAGCGCTATTCCAATGGCCTGATCGTGGATTCGTTCTACACTTACTCGAAAGCGCTGGACGACTGTGACTCGGATTACGGCACCTGCACCGGCGTAGCCCCCATCTCAGATCGCAACTTGAATAAAGGACGGGCCGGCTACGACATGCGCCACAGGTTCGTTACCAGCGCCACCTACGAACTGCCCGTCGGCAAAGGCAGGCACTATATGAACCGCGGAGGCTTCCTTGACTACGTCATCGGCGGTTACGATCTGTCCTGGATTCAGACCGTCGCTACCGGCAATCCGTTCGGCTTCACCTTCGCCAACAGCCCCTACAACTACTACCCGACGAACATCGGCGCGCGCGTTCCAAACCTGGTCGCCACGCCGACCATGTCCCAATTCGGATTGGGCTACGACATCGGGCCCAGCCGCTTCAATCAGTCCGCCGAATACGCGCTGGTCGGGGCATCCGGCGGGTCGCCCGCCAGCTATGCGAACTGTGTAGCTCCACTCTGCAACATCTCCGCATTCGCTCCGCCGGCGCCGTTCACGCCTGGCGATGCGGGACGCAACATCCTGACCGGACCGGCGTCTTACTACTCGATGCTCTCGGCCAAGAAAAACTTCCGGATCACTGAGCGCATCATTCTGCAGTTACGCTACGACTTCCAGAATCCGTTCCACAATTTCGGTTTCTCCGCACCATACGCCACGGTGGATTTCAAGAATCCGCAGTTGTTCGGAAAGATCACGTCCGACGTAGCGACTGCCAGCCTCAACGGCGAGCCGTTGATGAACCTGATGCTTCGTCTGAGTTGGTAACTTCCGTCAGTCGAGATCGGCCCAGATCTCAGCGAGCGGGATTATGATTTCGGTCCCGGAGGCGGTCAACACGTCTCCGGTGACCTTGATCATCGAGTCATTCGTGCAAGTCCAAACTTCCCGGCGTTCGGGATCGAATAGCCAGATGTTTGGGACGCCCATGGCGACGTAATCGGCGACGCGATCCCGATAGCTGCCAACCGTATCGACTTTCGAAAGAACCTCGATGCAAATCAGCGGTGGTCGCCTGATAATCTGCTCAACTGGCCAGTCCGTCGAGAGGACCGATACATCGGGAATACGAAAACGCCTTGCGGAGACCTGTACGCGTTGTTCGACGACAACCCGAATATTCCACTTGCGCCGCCGACCGTGGAGCCACGCGGCTAGCACGGTCTGAAGATTCGCATGATCAAATTCGCCCAAGTTCCGTTCACACACCTCGCCATCGATATATTCGCGGTCCGGACTCCACGATTTCGACAGGTACTCTTCGATCGGAGTGAAAGTCGCGGTAGCCATAACTTCAGTCTTACACGTTGATGCCGGCGACTTCCACCGGTGAACGATTACCCTCTACAACCACAATTCCGCTCTCCGTGACGTGGTAGCGCTTGCTATCCGCCGCGAGATCGAAGCCGATCCGCGTGTCGGGCTGGACTCGAACATTCTTATCGAGAATGGCCCTTTTGATGTGGGCACGGCGGCCGATGTCGCAGTTGTCGAGAATAATCGAATCCTCCACGACTGCGCCGGCGTGAACTTTGACGCCACGGGCCAGCACCGAGTTTTTCACCGTTCCCCCCGAGAGAATACAGCCTCCCGAACAGACGCTATCGATGGCGATCCCTCTGCGGTTTTCGTCGTCAAAGGTGAATTTTGCCGGGGGGTCGGGGAACCCGCTGGTACGCAGCGGCCACTGCCGGTTATAGAGATTTAACGCGGGCTTAACCGCACGCAGGTCCATGTTGGCCTCGTAATAAGCGTCTATCGTTCCGACGTCGCGCCAATAGCTGCCATCCTCCGGCCGTTCGCCGGGGATCTTGTTGGTCTGAAAATCGTAGGCGACAACCGCTTCGCGCTTTATCAGCGAAGGCAGAATATCGCGCCCGAAATCGTGCGAGCTTTCCTCGTCCGCGGCGTCGTTCGCCAGTTCCCGCAGCAGGACGTCGGTCGAGAAGATATAGTTGCCCATGGAGGCGTACACGCGGCTCGGATCCCCGGGGATCGTGGGCGCGTCCGCCTTCTTCTCGTGGAAATCGACTATCCGGCCGTCGTCATCCGTTTCGATGACTCCGAACTCGCGCGCCCACTCCTTCTCCACCGGAATCGCCGCGACCGTCGCCGCGGCCTTCCGGCTCTCGTGGTATTCAATCATGCTGGCGATATTCATCCGGTAGATGTGGTCGCCGCCGAAGATCGCGACCACGTCCGGCTTGGCCTGTTCCAGAAGATTCATATTCTGGTAGATGGCGTCCGCGGTGCCTTGATACCATGTCTCTCCCGGCGACCGCATTTGGGCCGGCACCGGGATAATGAACTGGTGCCGCAGCATATTGCCGAATTGCCAGCCTTCATTTAAGTGCTGCAGCAACGACTGGCTTCTGAACTGTGTCAGCACATACAACGAATAAATGCCGGAATTGATAAAGTTGCTCAGGACAAAGTCGATGATGCGGTACTTTCCCCCGAATGGAACGGCGGGCTTGGCCCGTTCCTTGGTCAGTGGGTAAAGGCGGGTTCCCTTACCTCCGGCAAGAACGATTCCCAAAACGCTAACTCGCATGGCAAGGCCATTGTGCAATAAGAAACGTCTCATAGCAACAGAAAAATCCTGTTGGCAGGACAAAAAGCTTATGATACGTTTGAAGTCGCTGGAAAAGTGTCTCTGAGGTGACGAAATGCCAAAACTGATCTGTACGGCCGCGGTTTCCGTGGTCCTTACGATCCTGGCCCTCGCGGCCCTGGGCTGGGCGCCGCAAGCTCATTCGCCCGGCCAGGCCAAATTCGAGAACGCGCGTATCCGTGTCTCCGAGATCGTTTACGCACCCAATCAGCCGCGCCCCCGTTACACCCGGCCAACGGACCAGGCCATCGTCTTTCTGGACGATTGCCGGTACCAGCGCCTCGACTCGCAGACCGGCGCGAAAGAGATCCGCGAGCATAAATCCGGTGACGTCATCTGGCACAATAAGGGCGAGGACGCGCCCGTACTCACCAATATCGGCAATCAACCCTATCGAACACTCGTGATCGAGATGAAATAATGCCTGATCAATTGCCTCCTCCAAGACGTGGTTTCTTACAACGGCTGATCGGTGTTGCCGGTCTTTCCGCCGCGGCGGCTGCGCCCGCATCCCCGCAGAATCAACCGGCCGCCAACAGGCCCGGCGGCGCCACGGCCGCGTCGCTCCCGTGGTATGCCCGGCAACAGAATTACAAGTCGTTGAAGCAATCGAGCTTCGACCGCACCGGCGGGAATTCCGACCGCTGGCCGATCCCGGCGGGCTCTACGCAGGAGCTCTTCAATTCCGACGGCCCCGGAATCATCACCCACATCTGGTTCACCATCGCGGCAGAGAGTCCCAACCACCTCAAGGAAGTCGTGATCCGCGGCTACTGGGACGGCAACGAAAAGCCCAGCGTCGAAGTGCCGGTGGGTGATTTCTTCGGCTTGAATCTCGGAAACTACTTCGTCTATCAATCCGCGTTCCTGAACTGCTCCTCGGTAAAGGCGCTGAATTGTTATTTTTCGATGCCCTTCCGCAAATCGGCTCGCTTCACCGCGACCAACGAGGGCGACAAACCCGTCCGCTCGTTCTATTCCAATATCGACTATCAGCTGGTTCCATCACTCCCCACCGACATCGTCTACTTCCACGCCCAATACCGCCAGGCGACGCCCAACGTAGCGATCCTGTTTCCCACGGGATCGCCCAAGCTGAATCTCGACGGCAAGAACAACTACGTTTTCGTGGAAACCCGTGGGCGCGGGCACCTGATGGGAATCACACTCGGGGTCCTGCAGAATTCCGACCGGTGGATGGGCGAAGGCGACGACATGATTTTCATCGACGATGAAACCAAGCCCGTCATTACCGGTACCGGTTCGGAAGATTACATCAACGGCGCCTGGGATTTCGGCGGAGCCAAAGGGGCCACCCCGTTCGCCCATCAATATAACGGCGCGCCGTTCATCGCTGACGCGGAAAAGACCGGTGGACGCTATTGTCTTTATCGCTGGCACGGCGACAATCCCGTGACGTTCACCAAGTATCTGAAGCACACGATGGAGCACGGCCACGCCGACGACCGTGCCGATAACTTCTTCTCGGTCTGTTACTGGTACCAGAGCCAGCCGTACACGAATTTCCCCGCACTCCCGCCGGTCGCCGATCGCATCCCCAAGCTGACGGGAACTACATGATGCGCGGCCTCCTCGCCATCTTTCTCGTCACCGCGTCGCTGAATGGTGCGGATACCTCGAAGGTGTGGACCAGCGCCGAAATCAAGGCGCTCGCGGAAAAGATGGCCGCCAGAAAGGAAAAGGTGGGCACCGAGTCGCTGGCCGTCCTCGGCAACTATCAGATGTCAGTCGCTTATCGCAATGCCAGTGGCCAGGCCGAACTGCATCAGACCCGGAACGATATCTTCTATGTGGTCAGCGGCACTTGCACGCTGGTCACAGGCGGAACTATCCCCAATGCGAAGACTACGCAGCCACACGAACTTCGCGGTGCTGCGGTCAGCGGCGGACAGAAGCACAAGCTCGGCCCCGGCGATTTCCTCACCATCCCCGCAGGCGTGCCGCACCAGATGCTGCTCGATCCCGGGACGGAGATTACTTACGCGGTCGTGAAGGTAAACACGAAGTAAGCGCGCCTCAATCTTCGTCGTCGAATGGCCACCACGAATCATCGGAGAGGTGGTACTCCAGCCCCGTCTTCGTAATGTCGAAACAGGTTTCGAAATACTCCTCGATGACGTCGAGTGGAGGCATGCCTTCGAGTTCCATGACAAACGGCTCCTGGCAAGATAGTAGAACGCTGCCCGCGATCCGCTCCGCCGGTTGAACAAGTAGTGGGTGTCCTAGCTGGATTCTGTAGTCCACGCGTCCGTCGCAGCCACGAACGGCCGACCGGGTTTGGACTGCAGGGGCTTACATGATCGTGATGTGCGCCGTATTCGAGACCGCGCCATCGACGATAACCGAGAGCGCAGTATCTCCACTTCCCGCGAGAGGCGCCGGAATCTGGACGTTCACCTGATCGAGGCCTGCATCTCCCTGCGGTCCCGCAAACGCAACCGGCAGCGACAGTCCTTTGATCGACACGCTCACGTTGGCGAGCGAACTGCGGCCCGATATTCCGGTTCCATACAGCACCAGGAAGACCTGCTGCGCCGGCGGTCCAACATTGACGGGAAGCGGAACAATAGCGCCGTTTGCTACCTGATAGCTATTGCTGGTTACCTGCGTGCCGTCAGCCTCGACAGTGATCACGTCGGCAGCCACGAGGCCGGCTGAGTTAAGTACGAAAAGGCCGGGAGCAACAGCGGCAATCATGACTTTACCCGTTGAGTCCTTTCCATCCCCAGAAGCAATAGTGATCGTCGCGCTTCCGTTGGCGACCCCCGCCGGAATGAGAAAGTTCACCTGACCCGAGGAAACAAAGAACAGCGGGGCCTGCATCGTGACGCCGGTGGAATCGGCAACATTGACGCTGGTTCCCGCGAGGCTCACCGGTAAAGGTGTGGATGTCGCGGAAGCCGTTGCCGTAGCCAGATCGACTCCATAGGCAGATACAATTGACCCCGTCGCGGCCGCTCCTGACAGAGAACTGGCCGCGGACACGAATACAGCCGGACCGGGCGGCGGGTTCGAAATTTTGGCGAAGAACCCTTCTGGGAACCCTCCGCCAAAATTATTGCTTTGATAAGCGTTAACCAGCGTCAGGTACGCGTTGGTGTAGCCTGCGAGGTAGATATTTCCTGTCTTGTCGACCACCAGTCCCGTGGTGAAGGTGCTTGCCGCGCCGCCGTAGTAGGAGCCAAACAGCACCTGTGAACCATCGCTGCTCAATTCAGTGATGTAGGCGCCACCGCTCGACTGGAAGCCATTCCTGATCGGATAGTCGCCGAGTCCTTGGGCATTCGCGGCGATGTAAACGTTATTTGAGGCATCGAGCGAAATCTCCGATACACCCTGTCCTCCGGTCGAAGAGGGCGAGCCATAGAACGTCGACCACACCATCGCTCCGGCAGCACTCAGCTTAGTTACAAAGCCGGTACCGCACTCACCTGAATTGTTGGCAACGATACAGGCCGGCTGCAAGACTCCCGGTGTTGTCGGGAAGCCCTCCTGCACGGTGTACGTATCCTGGCCACCGGCGTATACGTTGCCCGCGGCATCGGCCGCGAGCGCATTGATCGTCGAAGATTCGTTGCCTTGCGTCGAAACCGAACCATTCAAGTAAGTGGAGAAGACGAGCGATGCGGCGCCGGACTGGGCCGGATCGAACTCGGCGACATAAGCGTTCGGGCTGTTATTAATACAAACCGTGTCGGGACCCGCAGCAGTCGGGCCACCCACGCAGGTGTGCGAAATGGCGCCCTGCGTGGTGGGAAGGTGCGGGTCCTGGGTGTACCCCCCGACAAAGATTTTCCCCGCGTTTACAGCCAGGGCATTGTTGTACGTGTTCTGATTCGGGCCGCTGAACATCGTCGAGTAGAGCAGGGACTTTCCGTCCGCCGCGAGTTTGGTGACATGCGCGGAGTAGCTGTTACCACCGATTACGATGGGCTGATAGGCCGACGGCGTGGTCGGAAAGTTGAATTGTCCGTTGTTGGCAAAGACAGACGATGGCGTTCCCACGCCACCCGTGCGGGCTGATCCGGCGAGATAGATGGAGCCGGCCGCATCGAGAACGATCTGCGCCACTAGCTCATCACCCGTGCCGCTCAGAAAAGTTCCGTACAACATGGCCGTGCCCGTCGGATTGAGATGGACAAGGAATAAAGAACGGGTACCATTGCCGATGCAGGCGCTGATTTCTCCATAGTTCTGAAGAGTGCTGAAGTTGAAGCCCTGAGCACCGGGGTTGCAGTAGGCGAGGTAGGCATCGGCTGTGATCGGGAAGTCGTTCGAAGTGGTTTGGCCCACGACCCAGGCATTGTCGTTGGCATCCACCGCGATGCCCGTGCCGAGGTCAAGACCGGCCCCATTGCCACCACCGCCCAGGTAAGTGGAATAGATGAGTGTCTGGCCGTCGGCGCTGATCTTGGAGACAAAGGCGGCCGGCGTCCCGCTCTCGCCCTCACCGCATTTGGGGACACCTGCGGGTGCGCCAAGCTGCGTGTTCCCAAGCGGGCAAGTTGGCTCGATGACGCCCGGAGTCGTCGGGTAATTGGTGGCGTATGCGGCTCCGGTAACGTAGATGTCGCCGGCGGCATTCACAGCCATGGCGTTGATCTGCGAAGTACTGGACCCGCCAAGGTAGCTGGAGTACAACAGCACCGGGTCTATGACCAGTTCGCGGCTAGGGTCGTACGCGCCAACCTGGAAGCCCACCTCATGATTGGCGGCCAACGTGAATCTGCCGCTCACCGGCCGGCGGATTCCATTCGCCTCCTGATAGAGGACCGGCTTGTGGAAGCGGATGTCGCCCAGCGCTAAGACCAGGTCCCCCGACGCATCAACGACCGGTGTGGCACCTTCAAACTTCAGGCGAATCTTCGACGGGTCAGCCTTGGGTGCGAGAACAAAGTCGTATTCGAGACGTCCCTGGGTGCCATAGTAAACCAGATCGATCCCCGGATAAACGTCACGGGAACGGGTCTTCGCGTAGGTGGGAAGGCTGGTGGTCCACCGGGCGCGAGTGCTCCCCATCAGGTAGTTGGTGATGCCGGGGAGTTTGTCCTGAGCCTCGATGGCTGCCTTAGAGTCAGCTCCAAGCAGGTCCATGCGGACGACGGCGGACTCCTGGCTGCCGTGCAGGGCAAACGTGGCAGAGGTAGGGCTGAGAAAGATGGCATATCCGGCTCCGCGCGAGATGAACCGGACTCGTGCGTCCGTCTGGCCCTGATTCGGCTCAAAGCCGAGAGGAAGTTTACCGTAATTGACAGCCACCTGGCGCGACGGTAAGGGCGCCTGGGCAAGAGCACTGAGAGTTAGCAATAATGCGGCGAAGAAGGCGGTCTTCATGGGTACCCCATCTTGACACATGTAAGACGATTGATGGAGGAGAGTTTCGCGCCGCCCTTCGCCGGGATGCCGGTGGCAACTACTTACCCGCGAGTTTTATCCGAAAGTTGTAGTGCAGACTTCCCTCAGTCTGTCTCACTTCCCAACCACTACAATCGAAAACGAATCAGGTATCATCTGACCGCGGGGACCTCGGCCTCCTTGCGGGGGTGCGCCGGCGGGAGGGGGACCGAATTCGGCAGTAATCAGCAGGATGTGGCCGGTATTGCTGTCGAGCGTCAACGTCTTGGCGCGCGGCGGCGTCTGTACGGTTTGCTCTACGACAAAACTGGTGGGGCTGTTCTCCTTGATGATGCTGAGCGTACCATCGCCTTGCGAACTGAAGGCTTCCATGGTTTTGGGATTGAAGACCGCTCCATCCGTGCCGCTGCCGATGGGAAGAGTTTCGAGGATCTTGCCGTCCGAGGCGTTCAGTATCACCATGGTTGCCGGGTTGCGACAGGCTGCGAAGAGAATATTGTTCTTCACGTCCATGGCGAGTCCGGCGCAAGTGCCGCCCTTGCCTGCGAGATCGTAATGAGCAGTCACGGTCATGGTCTTGGCATCCACCACCGCGATGTTGCCTTTGTCTTCAATGTCGACATAGACATGGCCCTTGCCGTCCGCGACAGCCTGCTCGGGTGCGCCTCCGAGGTCGATGGTGCCCGCGATGGAACCGTCCTTCGAGTCGATCACCGTTGCATTGGGCGCGCGGTGGCTCAGGATGTAGACGTGATCGTTAAACGCGTCGAAGAGAATGCCGTCCGGACCGCCGTCGACGTCAATCGTCTTGATGAGCGTCATCGTTTTGGTGTCCCACATCGCGACAGGTTTGCTGGTGCCGAAGCCGTGATGCGATTTGGGGTCGACCGCGGCGCCGTGAGCGCTGACATTGGGAATCTCCCCAGCCGGCTCGAGGGTGTCCAGATTGAATACGGTCATGCGCCCGGGGTTTCCGGACCGCGCGATGTAGAGGCGTCGCCCGGCGGAATCGGCATAGACATAGTCGAATCCCCCGTCGCCTCCGACTTTCGCGGTTTTGATTAACTTATAGGAGCCCTGCGCAAGGATTACGGCCACCAATGCAGCCAGACTCGCGGCAGTGAACACGAACTTACGAAGCATAGTTTAGAGTATGACATTTGCGGCCGCTCACTGACCGACCTATCCACTGGCTAGCATTCCGTCACATCAGCCAGTAGTCGCGCGGATACAGTTTATACACGTGTTCGTCCTCCCGCGCCTGAACATCCCCGTCCAGAGACTTGAATTGCTTGTCGTTGCCGATCAGGTAATAAATCGCGCCGGGGACCTGTCTGGCGTTGACGCCATAGCCGGGAACGATGGGGCCGTAGACCTGGTCCACACGTTTGAAAAGTTCGTCCGCAAGATTGGGCTCCTTGCGCAACCCCAGAATAGCCGTGCGGAAATGTTTGACGACTTCAGGCGTGATGCCGTCGGCCAGATCATCGGCGATAGCTTTCGCGCGGACCTCGTACGAACTCGCGGCGTTGGACCCGCCAAAGGCTCCCGCCATGACATACTCCGCGAGCCGGGGATCGCGTGGGCCATTGCGGATCGTATCGATAACGAAATGGAGCGTCTGCGTCACGTCCGGCATACGCTCGGCGTAGTAAGTTGCGGTGCCGTCGCGCAGCGAGCCTCCGACCCCGTTGCTATATGCGAGGCCGGCGCCGATGGTCTTGGTGAACACCGAATGAGCGCCTCCGCCGGCGAAAAGATTGCGCGTCAGATAACGGAGCAGCGATTCGCGATCCGTGTCTTTGTAACTGACGCCGGGCGTGATGGTGTTGAAGACGCCGCCTTGCATGTTGGCGTTGAATAGGCCGACAAAGCGCGGAGTTGCCGCGTCAGGCTGATGTTCGCGCAGCCGCAGGTCGATGCGGCGGACCCGGCTGTAGGCAACCACGTTGCGAGGCGCGTCGTGAAGTTTACTCACGAGAGCCTGTACGTCCGGCTCGAGCTGCTGCCTGTTGTCGGTCGACCCGACCATCCACAGCCGCGCATTGCCGGTTGTGAGCAGGCCGGCGCGCAGAGTGTCGAGCTTTTTCAGAGTTGTCTCGGGCGTGACAGCGAGGTCCTGACGGATGCGGTTACAGAGATAACTCCAGTCCGCTGCGAAGGTGGCGTCGGGGAGATCGGGGAGCAACTGGTCCAAATCTTTCGCGACGTCAATAGCGATTTCGCGGGCGCGCGGCGTGAGGTTGGTCAGGTGCCCGGACGTTCCGGCTTCGATGGCTTGCAGGATCGGTTTGAGACCGGCGGCGGAAGGCGCGGTCAGGCCAAGACCCGTTCCACATTTTTCCAGAAACGGCGCGATCGAAGAGCGATCCTCTGGTGTGCCCGCATCTTTCAACATCCACCGCAGACGGTCGACGTTGTCGGCGCCGGTAAGGAAGGACTCGATCGCGAGATAGAGCGGATCGGTCTGTTTGTAGTACGCATTAATCGGATTGCGAACCCAACGCTCCTCCGCGCCCTGCATGGAGTTGCGGTAAGCGGCTAGCTGCTGCTCGACGAGATCGCGAATGCGTGGAAGGTTTTCCGGGCGCAAGTCAGGATGCAGGAGCACCAGTTGCATCCATTCAATGGCGCGCCGGCTCTCCGCAAGGTTGTTGCCGGACGCCTGCACCACCAACTCCGCGCGGTTCGACGAGAGGTCGGTCGAGAAGGCTGCGCCAACTCCCAGAATCTCTTTGCGCAGCATCTCCTGCATTTCTTCGTAGGAGACGGGCTTCCCGTCGATGATAACCCCGGTTTGCGTCAGGAGACTCGGGATCAGCGTCAGCAGGAAAAGATCTGACTCCGGGACTCCATCGAGACGAAGAGCGAGGCCGGTGGTTGAGCTGGTCATGTTCTCAAACGTGGAGGCGACCAGTGGCACGCCGGGTTTGAGCTGCATAACTTGATAATCGAGCTGGTCGTCGAGAGTCAACGGCGGATTGTCGATGAACTTCAGGTGCGCAGATTGGCTCGAAAGCTTATCGAGTTCAGCGGTCTTCGCATCGTATTCCTGTTTGTAACGCTGGAGAGCCTGCATTTCGCCGGAGACCTTGTAATCCGCCATCAGCCGATGTGTCTCCGCTGACGCGCGGGCCTCGCGTTCATCGGACTCCTTCTTAAGCAACGCGGAATTGGGGCGTGTCGCGATCCCGTAAGGCATGACATCCGTCAGCCGCCACGACCTGATGCGTTCTTTCCAGATGTTCTTGCCATCGGCGACCAGGGACTCAATGGCGGTATAGTCGTCCGGCATACTGAGCGCTTTGCGGAAGCCGGGCTCTTTGTTAAGCAGGTCGAGACGCTGCATCCAGAACGAGCTTCCGCTGCGGAAGCCAAAGCCGGGGGGCGAATTGGTGATTTTGCCGAGCTGCCGAAGATCCTGCGTGATGCGGTTGCGCAGTCGTGTGTTGAATTCGAGAAGCTCCTGAGAGGAGTCTGGCATGGCAGCGATGCGAGCGAGGTCGTCGAGAATAGCCTGACGAACTTCTTTCAGCTTCTGCTCATTGACGTTGGCAGCGGCCACATCTCTCAGGCCGATCATGGCGGCATGCCCGGGATCGGTCGTGACGTTATTGAACACCCCGGCTGCGCCCAGGTCGAACTTGCGCGTCTTGCTATTGATGAACAGGCGATAGAGGTCGGAGGTCGCGCCCTGCGAGAAAGTATCCAGAAAAAGATTAAACAGAATCTCTTCGCGCGGAGTAAGGTCGCGATCGGCAGGCCAGACTACCGCGATCGTGCCGGGCTGCTTATCGTTTTGCGAGGGAAAGTCGTAGAACGCGATGCTGCCGGCAGCGGCGGGCTTAGGCGCGGGAAGGTTAGCTTCGGTCTGAACCGCGTAATGGACCGGTTCAAGCTGCAGGCGAGTGAGAATGCCGTCGAGATGGGCAAGCGTACTGTCGATCGCTTCGCCTTTGGGCAGCGACACGACACTGCCCATGTTGCCGAGGAAGTAATGTTCGCGATGGAACTTGCGGATATCGGCAGGGAGCATCTCGCGGATACCGGAAGGTTCGCCGCCGGAGTTGAACGCGAGGGGATGATCGGGTCCGTACACGGTGCGGTACATGGCACGGAATAAGATCCAGAACTGCTGCCGGGTCGTGCTGACCATCTCGTTGTACACGGTACCCTTCTCTTCCAGATGGAGTTTGTGGGTCGCGGGATCCTCGGCGATGCCGAAGTTGCGGACCTCCCGGCGAATTTCCTCATCGGAGTAATCGGGATGCAGCAGCGCGTCGAGAAGCCGTTCGAACTCCTGATAGAAAACCGGCGGCCCGGCCTCGGTGTTAAACGGATAGCAGGTGCGCCACTGCATGGTGAAGGCAGTGAATCCGGTGAGGGTCATGGCCTCGGATTCGGAGAGCATGCGGCCTTTATTACCTTTGCCGACGAGGAGGTGCTCCTGGGTGTGAGGTTCGCCTTTGTCGGACGTCGGATAGGTGTTGACGTAAGTGAAGGCCTGCGGGACGGACTGGATCTGGATGAGGTCGAGGGTGAAGCCGGTCTTGCTATGGCGGAATCGCGCGCCAAATGGATGGCCTGCGGCGTCGAGGTAAACGGAGACGGTCTGGAAACCGGAGATTATCGCGCCTTCCGAGAGCGTGTCGAAGGTGGCTGACGAGGCTGTCGCGGTGGCCGCAAGGAGGAGCGCACAGAAACCGGGAGGACTCATCTGTAAATCTTAGCGCGGTGTGATGCGGACGGCCTCGTCCGCGAGCAACCCGTCGGGTCGCCTGCGAGGCCATTCGTGTTTATTCGTGTTCATTCGTGGCTAAATGTTTTCGCAAATCCCGCACCATGTTCCTGGTAGCCTCGTCCGCCTTCAACCAGTCCAGAATGTAGTCCGTGACATCCACTGTCTGCACCGACTTATCGGCGTACGCTAAATCCGGCGCCACTATCGCTACCTGCGCCCGTTGCGCAATCTCCGGAAATGCCGGAGCCAGCGCCTCCAGAATATTGGTAATCGGAGCTTCGCCGGTCAGTTGCTGGTGCGCAATCTTCTGCTGCTTCGCACCCCATTCTTCCAATTGTTTAATTTTCAGCGTGTCGTTCGCAAGCTTGGCCGCCTGCAAAGCCGCCCTCTGCGACTTCAGCACCTCCGCCCACAACGGGGACCGGTAGTACGCCACAGCAATGCCCGCCTTATCGAAAGTCCCCACGCGAACCGTCTGCGCGGAGAGCAGGCATGCCATCAATCCAAGCCAAATCAGTTTCATCGAAACACTCCTTTAGCTCTCATTTGCATTCTATTCCCGCGCCTATATCCCTTCGGTCACAATGGAGCTGTTCACCTTGCTCCAGCCATCTGTCAAAATAGGAACATCACAACGCCAGCAATCGCCCCGTTCGCGGCCTCGTTCCGCGACCCGGCAGGTAGCGTGTTCACGCTCGCGGATTCGCAGGATCTGGGTATTTACCGCGCCGTCACCAGCGAGGGCGTGCGCGATTTCGAAGCCTTCCTCGCCACCCCCCCGGCCGCCCCTCTGATTGCCACCGGACGCATCGTGCGCTCTGCGCCCGTCGATGGCATCCGCCGCGAATTACTGCTCGCCGACCGCCAGGACATTCCCCTACTGCTCGAACACGAGCGAATCTTGTTCCCGAGTTATCCCACCGAATGGCCGCCCGAGATGCTGCACGCCGCCGCCTCGTTGACCCTGGAACTCGCGCGAATTTTCCTGCCGCATCAAATCGGCTTGAAAGACGCGACGCCCTACAACGTGCTTTTCCGCGGTCCGCGGCCGGTCTTCATCGACGTCCTGTCTTTCGAGCGCCGCAACCCTCGCGACAGCACCTGGACCCCCTGCGGGCAGTTCATCCGCACATTCCTGTTGCCTCTGCTCGCCAACCGCTGCCTCCACATGCCGCTCGACCAGATCTTCGCGACCCGCCGCGACGGCCTCGAACCCGAGGAGGTTCTCCACTGGACGCCGCCTTTCAAGCGCCTAATGCCCCCATTTCTTTCGCTGGTCACTATCCCTGCGTGGCTGGGCGCGCGGCGCAATCAGGACGACGGCAGCGTCTATTGCAAACGCATCCTGGCTGACCCGGAAGAAGCCCGCTATATCCTGGACGCTCTTTTTCGCCGCCTCGGAAAACAACTGGCCGCAGCGGCTCCCGCGACGGACCGCAAGTCCAACTGGTCCAGTTATCTGGTCTCGAACAACAACTATTCCGCCGCGCATTTCGCCGAAAAGCAAAACTTTGTCCGCGACGCGTTGGCCGGGTTTGCTCCGGGCCGGGTCCTCGATATCGGCTGCAATACCGGGCATTTCAGTGTTCTGGCCGCACAAGCCGGAGCCGACGTCACCGCCATCGATTCCGATCCGGTGGTGGTCGGAGATCTCTGGCGGCGATCCCTCTTCGAAGATCTGTCTATTCTGCCACTAGTCGTCAATCTTTCCCACCCGACGCCTGCCACGGGTTGGAATAACCGCGAAACGCCTGCCTTCCTCGACCGCGCGCGCGGGCATTTCGACGCCGTCCTGATGCTGGCATTGATCCATCATCTGCTGGTCACCGAACGGATCCCTCTCGATGCCATCCTCGACCTCGCTGCCGAATTCGTCTGCCATTCCACCACCGGAATCGCCCTGATCGAATTCATCGCACCCGAAGATTCCATGTTCCAGCGGCTGGTTCGCGGCCGGCAGGAACTCTATCGACATCTGACGCGCGAGTACTTTGAAACCGCCGTGCGCCGCCGCTTCGACATCGTGCGCACCCAACACGGCGACGGTGCTCATCGCTGGCTCTACCTCCTGCGCCGGAAGTCGATACACTAGAGCTTCCGTACGACCGACCATCGTTTTCCGTGGTCTGTCCGTCTGCGCAGCTGGCACTTCTGCAATCATGAAAACCTACGACGCTATCATCATCGGCGGAGGTCACAACGGCCTCGTCACCGCCTCCTATCTCGCGCGCGCCGGGAAAACAGTTCTGGTCCTCGAACGCCGCAGCCTGGTCGGCGGATGCGCCGTTACCGAAGAAATCTGGCCCGGCTATCGCGTCTCCACCGCCGCCTACCTCAGCAGCCTTCTGCAGGACCGCATCGTCCAGGACCTCGACCTGGAGCACTGGGGCTACCACATCGATCCCAAGGACCCCTCCTTTTTCTCGCCCTTCCCCGACGGCCGTTATCTCTTCTTCTGGGGCGACGAAAAAAAGACCCTGGAAGAGATCGCCAAATTTTCCCGCCGCGACGCCGATACGTTCCCCAAGTACGAGGCACATCTCGAACAACTCGCCCATTTCGTCGAATCGCTACTGCTCACCACTCCCCCGAATTTCCCGCCCGCGCGCCCCGGCGACTTCCTCGAATATCTGAAAATCGCCGCGCGAGTCTACAAGCTTAGCCGCGCCGAAACCGTGGGCCTGGTGAAAATCTTCACGCAGAGCGCCGCCGACTTTCTCGACGAATGGTTCGAATCCCCGGAACTCAAAGTGACCCTCGCTACCGACGGCGTCATCGGCGCCAACGGTGGACCCCGCTCGGCCGGCACCGCCTACATCCTGCTGCACCACGTCATGGGCGGCGTCGGCGGCAAACGCGGCTTGTGGGGCTTCGTGCGCGGAGGCATGGGCGCGATCAGTGAAGCCATCGCCGCGGCCGCCCGTCACGCCAGCGCCGAGATCCGCGTCGACGCCGATGTCGATCACGTCCGCATCGCCAATGGCGAAGCGACCGGCGTGGTTCTCAAAAACGGCGAAGAGATCGGCGCGAAAATGATCGCGTCCAATCTCGATCCCAAGCGCACATTCCTCAACCTCGTTGGAGAAAAGTATCTCGATGCTGACTTCCTGGCCGGCATCCGGAAGTTCCGCATAGAAGGTACGTCGCTCAAGATCAACCTGGCGCTCTCCGGTCTGCCCGACTTCCGCGCGCTCCCCGGCACTCCCGGACCGCAGCACCGCGCGACCATGCACCTGTGCCCGTCGATCGACTACGTCGAGCGCGCCTGGGACGATGCCAAGTATGGCCGCCCGTCCGGGAAACCCCTCCTTGAAATGACCGTGCCGACGATGTACGATCCCTCGCTCGCGCCTGCCGGCCGGCACATCATGGGGATCTTTCTCCAATACGCGCCGTACACCCTGCGCGACGCCACCTGGGATGATCTGCGCGAGCCTTTCACTCACCGCGTGCTCGACGTGATAGAAGAATACGCGCCGAATATCCGCTCCATCATCGAGGAGCGCCAGACCCTTACTCCCCTGGACCTCGAACGCCGCTTCGGCATCACCGGAGGCAATATCTTTCACGGCGAAATGAGTCTCGACCAGATGTTCGTCATGCGTCCATTAGCCGGCTGGGCTCGCTACCGCACCCCCATCCACAGGCTCTTCCTCTGCGGCTCCGGCGCGCATCCCGGAGGGGGTGTCATGGGAGCACCAGGCTATAATGCCGCGAAAGCAATGTTAACGTAACGCAGACTGCAGCCTGTGCCCTAATACCTACTTGCAAGAATTGCCGTACGGAAACCGCTTGCTTACGCGCGCGCCTCAGTAACGACTTCCGAGCCGCGACCGTCAGGGAGTCGGTGCGTTTCAATGTGAGAATACGAGGCCGCATTTATGAAATGGTGTACCTAGCGACGCGACGCACTTGCCCGTCCTCAAACCTCTTTCTAAGCAAACTTTCGCGGAATCCTTCCAAGTTTCTACGCGTTTTCTAATGCCCGTGCGGTTACTCTGACATTGGAAACGGCATCCATCGAACTCGTTTCCGTGATGCCGAAAGGATCTGATCATTCATGATTGTAATGAAGTTTGGCGGTTCCTCGCTCGAATCCGCTAACGCCCTGGCGCGTGTGACGTCTATCGTCTCGTCCCAGCTCGAACGCAAACCGGTTGTGGTTGTATCGGCGATGGGAACCACCACCGACCAGCTGATCGCCGTCTCCCAAGATGCCGGGCGCGGCCACGGCTACCAGGTCTGGAAGCAGATCAAAGAACTGCAGGAGTTCCACCTCAATGAAGCTCACCGTGTCGTCAAGGATGCGTCGATGGCTTGGCTCGAAATCTCTCTCCGCCGCCAGTTCCGAGACCTGCACCTGATGCTGCTCTCGATCGCCGACGAGGGCTGCCCTTTGAGTCCCGCACTGCAGGACGAGGTGCTGAGCTATGGCGAGCGCCTCTCCAGTGAAGTGGTTACCGCCGCACTCCAAAGCAGCGGCATTCCAGCCGTCCATATCGATTCCCGCCAGGTCATCCTCACCGAAGCTCACCACACCCAAGCCCAACCGCTCCTGTGGGAAACCTACGCCCGGATACGGCGCATTCTCCCGATCCTCGCGCGCGACCGGGTGGTCGTGATGGGCGGCTTCATCGGCGCCGCCGGCAACGGCTCGACGACTACCATGGGACGCGGCGGTTCCGACCTCACGGCAACGCTGGTTGGTGCGGGCATCTCCGCCGATGAAGTGCAGGTCTGGAAAGATGTCGACGGGATGCTGACCTGCGACCCAAAAGTGATGCCGGGCGGCTATCGCCTGAAAACCATCTCCTATGCCGAGGCTGCGGCGATGGCCAAGTCCGGCGCTAAGCTCCTGCATCCCGAAACCGTCAGCCCCGTCATCCGCCAGCGCATTCCCATCGTGATCCGCAACTCGCGCCGGCCGGGGGTCGAAGGGACCGCCATCGTGCCTTCAGCCCCTTCCGGGACCAATCCGGTCAAATGCATATCGTGCAAACAACATCTGACGGTGCTGGAGGTGCGGTCCAACTTAGGCTCCGCGCAAGTCCTGGCGGACAGCCTTAAAGATTTGTGCGAACGGCATAACGTGCCTGTCGAGTTCACCGGCGTCGCCGGCAACGCGCTTTTTCTCGCCGTGAAAAACTCCGCGCGCCTGGAATCGCTCCAGTACTCCAATGACGCCGGCCTCAATTGCACGGCCGCGCGCGTTCACTCCAATTCTGCGTTGATCACACTCGTTGGACAGGGCATCAACTCCACTCCAGGCCTTCTCGCCCGCGTGGTCGCGACCCTCCGGAATCTGCCGATGGTATGCGTCCCGGACACCGAGTCCGGTCTCAAGCTCAGCCTCATTGTTCCGCAAGCGGAGATGAAACGGAGCATCGAGTTGCTGTATCGCGAATTCTTCCAAAGCGTGGACCCCACGGTCTTCGTCGCCGCCGAAGCGCCCATGCCGGTCACCTCACCCTCACCCGTGCAGGTGGCCAAGCCAGGCGTGGGCCGGGCGATCTTGCCGGAGCTCTGGTCGGACCCGCGTTTACACCGTGTGTGACAAACCTTAGCTGGCCGCAAACATGTGGAGTGGGCTTTGGACTGCTCTTCGGGGCCGTCTGGCAGGCAGTCTCTCCTACTCTTGCAAGTGCCACTTGAGTTTGTCCTGAAATATTTGCGAACCCATGGAACGTCTGGCGCGTAACAGCGTCTTAGTTCCATGCACTGGCTCTTCCAGGACCTTCGTTACGCCTTTCGCGGACTCCGTAACCAACCGGCGTTCGCTTTTCTGGCCATCCTTGCACTGGCCCTCGGAATCGGCGCATCCACCACAATTTTCAGCGCGATCTACGGCGTGCTGCTGAACCCCTTCCCCTACACTGACGCCGGGCGCATCGTTGATTTCTATATCCACGACACTTCCAACTCCCGCCCCGGCGGACGCAGTTTCTTCAAAGCCGGCGAATTCATCGAATACCAGCAGCATCGCGATCTCTTCGAAGATGTCATCGGAGGCGGCAACGAAGACGTCCTGTACACTACCAAGGACGGAACTGAATATTTCCAGGGCGCCTATTTGACGTCCAACACATTTCAGTTTCTGGGCGTCCCGGCCCAACTCGGCCGCACCCTCACGCCCGACGACGCCAAACCTGGCGCGCCACCGGTCTTCGTACTGTCGTACAAAGCGTGGCTCAAAACCTTCAACCAGGACCCCTCCATTCTCAACCGCGATTTCACGCTCAACGGCGTCAAAACCAGACTGGTCGGCATCATGCCCGTGCGATTTACCAAGCGCGGCGCGGACTTGTATCGTCCTGTCACGCTGGATCGCGCCGACGAGCGCTATTTCATGTTCCAGGCGAGAATGAAACCGGGCGTCACCATGCAGCAGGTACAGTCGGAGTTCAGTGTCGTCGCCCGCCACGTCGCGGAGATCTATCCAAAGGATTATCCGAAGAATTTCAGCGTCGGGGTGGAGAGCTATGTCGACAACATTGTCGGACGTTTCAAGCCGACTCTTTACACTTTGGCCGCCGCGGTCGCGCTGCTGTTGTTGATCGCTTGTGCCAACGTCGCCAACCTGCTGCTCGCACGAGCTACGGCGCGGGAGAAAGAAGTCGCGCTCCGCGTCGCGTTGGGCGCGAGCCGCGGGCGCATCGTTATTCAATTGTTGATCGAGAGTCTCATTCTGGCGGTGGCTGGTGCCATCCTCGGTTGTGTGCTGGCGTACGGCGGGATCAAGTTGCTGGTGTCCGCGCTCCCGGAAGGCGCCATTCCGCAAGAGGCTGTGATCACGCTGAACTGGCAGGTCCTCCTGTTCAGCCTGGGTGTCGCCATCGGCACGGCCATGCTGTTTGGTCTCGCACCCGCTGTTCAATTGTCCCGGCCCAATGTGGTCGAAGCGCTGAAGGACTCGGCAAAAGGCTCGAGCGGAGGATTTCGTGGCGGCAAATTGCGCAGTACCCTGGTCGTGATCGAAGTTGCGCTCTCACTGGTACTGCTCTCCGGCGCCGGGCTGATGATGCGCACCTTTATCAACTTGCAAACGGTCGATCTTGGATTCAACCCGGACAAAATCCTGGTCGCGTACCTGCCGCTTCCGCAAGGCCAATACGAAGGCGCCGGCGGCAAACAGCGATTCTTTCGTCCGTTGCTGGCTCGCCTGAACGCGCTTCCCGGAGTCGTCTCTGCCACCGAAACCAGCGACTTGCCCCCCTACGGCGGCATGCGCAGCGAGGTGGAGATTCCGGGAAAAACCCACGATGAGAAATGGCAGGCCATTGTTCAAATGTCGAGCGAAGGCTTCCCTCCTACGCTTGGCCTCCGTTTGCTGCGCGGCCGGTTGCTCACCGAAGCCGATATCAACGGGGGCCGCAAAATGGCCGTCGTGAACCAGACCTTCGTGCAGAAGTTCTTCGGTGGGGAAGATCCGCTGGGCAAGCAGATGAAGCTGTCGTTTCTGTCGACGATTAAGAAGAACCCGGTGGCCAATCCGGTGTTCGAGATTGTGGGCGTGATGGCGGACTCCAAGAACCAGGGAGTGCAGGATCCAGTCCTGCCGGAAGCACTAATCCCCTACACGATTGCGGGGCAGTTCGATGGCGGCATACTCGTTCGTACTGCCGGCGACCCATTGCTGATGCTGAACACCGTGCGCCGCGAAATCTGGGTCGTCGATCACAACGTGGCCATCACGTTCACCGACTCACTGACCAATTATCTGAAGCGCTTCTCCTACGCCGGGCCGCGATTCAGCCTCATTCTGCTGGGTATCTTCGCCGGTGTCGGACTGGTCCTGGTTTCCCTCGGCGTTTACAGCGTGATTGCCTACACCGTCTCCCGGCAGACGCACGAAATCGGTATCCGTATGGCGCTGGGTGCGGCGCGCAACGATGTGCTGAAAATGGTCCTGAGGATGGGGCTGCGCCTCAGTGCGATCGGCATCGCAGTCGGCCTGCTCGCCACGTCGGCAGTATCTCGCGCGATTGCCAGCCAGCTATGGGGCGTCTCTCCGCACGACCCGGCGACTTTCTTGAGCGTAGTGGCCGTAATCGTCTGCGTCGGACTGGCCGCATGCTATTTCCCCGCCAGGCGCGCCACCCGCGTGGATCCCATGGTCGCGCTCCGTTACGAGTGAACCGATGGCACATCTTGGAACCCTCACGGCCCGCGAAGAATTCCGTGGAGTAGGCCTTGGCCAAGCCAAAGGCCTACTCCACGCTATTTCAACGCGCTCAAAAGCTCCGGCGAAGTGGTCGTCGGAGCCCAGTACTTCTCGATGTGCTCGATTACCAACTCCGTCCCCTGCGCATGCGTCACATATGGTGCACGCATTGGATTGTACATGGCGTCGGTAAGGTCGCGAATCAGAATGCAGCGCATACCCCATTTCGACATCTGTTTGATCGCGAAGCCCCGGTTCAGTACGCACATGTTGGCGTGGACGCCGGCAATCAGCAGATCGTGGATTCCCCGCTGGCAGAGGGCGCTATAAACTTCCTGCCCCTTGTCCGAAACCAGATCGCCCGGCGCGATGCGAATACGCGAATTCTCCCTCGTCCAGACCCGGCTTGCCGGCATCTGTGCCATTTCTCCGGTGTCGCAGCCACCATCGGAGTCGTCGATGGGTAACGGAGGCGCGGTCAGGTCCAGCTCACGCGGCGGCGCCTCCTGCGGAATCTTGAGCATCGCCAGGCGCGCGGGATTTTCCTTGTAGTACTCCATAGTCTCCGACGGAGCATGGATGATGAGCACCCCGTGGGCCCGGAGTTGTTCGATCACCGGCTCCATTTTGGCTGCCAATATTCCCACCCGATTCTCGGCGCCCCTGCACCAGTGGTGATCCCACATGTCGCACAGGACCAGTGCCGTGTGGTGAAACTGGATTTGCCTTTCGAAGGAAACTTCCTGCCATTCGGGACTGCCCTTGAACGGCTGCACCCAGGATCGCAGAGTAATTTTCGAGGATTGGTCCGGTGCCTGAGCCAGCATCAAGGCGCCAATCCCCAAGATGACGAAGACGGCGATGGTTCGCATGTTTCGCATTGTATCGCGCACTTGCTTGCAAGATTTTGGGGTTATCAAACCGCTTCCTAAGCTAACTGTCGCGGCTCAGTAACCGCCCGGCGTATGCGATGCTGTGAATCATGGACTGGCAATATAACGGCGTCAAAATCGTCTCAGCGGGCGATCTGGACCCGAACACGCCGCAGACACCCGGAATGACTCGCGCTGCTGCCATCACGCATGCCCGGACTGGCGCGACCAAGCTGTGGGCGGGCACGGTGGTGGTCCAGCCCGATGCGAAGACTGGTCCCCATCACCACGGCGAACTCGAAACCGTGCTGTACGTGGTTCGCGGCCGAGCCCGAATGCGGTGGGGAGACCACCTGGAATTCAGCGCGGAAGCCGGGCCCGGCGACTTCATATATGTTCCGCCTTACGTACCGCATCAGGAGATCAATGCTCTCGCGGACCAACTTTGTGAAGCCGTGGTTATCCGAAGCGGTCAGGACCCTATCGTGGTCAACCTCGATATCGAGAGTCCCGAGTTTACCGGAGCGGACTGCGGCACAACTCCATTCCACCCCCAACGATGACAAGTCAACTTCCCAGTAGTTGCTCGATGCGGCACTGCAGGATTACGATATCCGGCGAGTCTTGCAGTGCGTGGTAGTAGCGAACCTGAAAATCGGTTCCCTGTTCGCGGGGTCTCATCATTTCGCGGACCTGCGTGATCATCGCATCCGCCACTTGTTGTTCGGCCTTGCTCCGACGCGAGACGGCTTCGTCGATCTCGATCACCAACGTGGAGATCTGCTTCAGCCAGGCGAAGTGCGGGTCCTCCAGGACGAGTGCGAGGAAGGCGCCAGTGCCGGCGATGGGCCCATGGGTCTTTTCGTATTCATCCCGTTCGCGGTGAAGAAGCAGCTTGTGTTGTTCGAGGAGCAGATTCCGCAGTTTGAGGAGGAATTCCCTGCTTTCGGGGGATATGAGTTGAAGTGGCATTCGAGACCCTATTTAAAGCCTCTCACGACTGCAGCATTTCTTTGACCGCCTGTCCCACGGTGGCGAGGAACTCAGCCAGTTGCGAAGGCTTCTCAATGTAACGCGTGCGCTGGAGAGCGCTACGGTGCTTGTCGCAAGCGGCATGCGAAGAACTAATGATGGCCATCGGAACGTTGGCCAGGCGCGGCGTTTGTTTTAGTCTGAGGAGCACTTCAAAGCCTTCGCTCCTCGGTGTGTTCAAGTCGAGCAGAATAGCATCCGGAACGAACCCCTCTGACAAAGATCCGTCACGGCAAAGAACGTTCACAGCCTCGTCACCGGTTTCGAACCTCGTCATGTTGTAGGTTATATCGCTCTCTTTCAGAGCCAGTTCCACCAGGTATACGTCTGCCGAATTATCCTCGACGAGTACGATCTCAGCGGCTTTCATGCGGCACCATCCGCCGCGGGAATCGTAAAGTGAAATGTCGATCCTCGCCCTTTGGAAGATTCGGCCCAGATCTGCCCCCCCAATCCTTCCACGATTTTCTGGCAAATGGCCAAGCCGAGGCCACTGCCAGGATACTCTTCGAGTCCGTGCAGGCGCTTGAAAGGAGCGAAAATCGCCTCCAGGTATTTGGGTTCGATCCCGATACCGTTATCCGCAAGGGTGAAGTGCCACAGGCTGTCCTTCCTCACGGACCGGAGGTGGATCAGGGGCGGCTCGTCCGGCCGCCGGTATTTGATCGCGTTGCCGATGAGATTTTGCAGAAGCAGTGCGAGCGGAACCTCGTCGGCCATGACTCCCGGTAGTGGTTCGTGCGTGATCAAGGCACCGCTTTGGTGAATCTGCCGCCGCAGAGTGTCGAGCGTCTTTTCGAAAACGCGCTCACAATCGACTGGAACTTTGGCTTCCACTCCTTGCTGGTTTACCGACCAATACTCACGGAGATCCTTCAACAGCGTTTCCATTCGCAAGGCGCCTTCAACGGCATAGGCGATAAACTTATCGGCTTGCGCGTCGAGTTTGCCCTTATACCGTTTGGCAAGCAGTTGGGTATAGCTCACTACCATTCGCAGCGGCTCCTGCAGATCGTGAGAAGTGGCGTAGGCGATGTGCTTCAGATCGGCGTTCAACCGGAGCAGGGCTGCCCGCGACTGCGTCATGTCTTCTATGGCAAGCAGAATCAGCGGTGCTCCGCCATTCTGCTGCTGGATCTGCCGGGCACTGAGCTGCAACATCTTCCGTCCAGCGCCCGGCACGTCGTATTCCATTTGGAAGTCATTGATTGACTTAGTTTGGGGGAGCACATCGTTCAGCAAAGCCCGCAACTCGGCGCGGTCCCACCCCCGGTCACCGAGATCATAAAAATTCCGCCCGGCGGTCTCGCTTTCAGAAGCTGCGAACATCTGGTAAAAGGATTTATTGGCCGACATGACGCGCAGGTCGGCGTTCAGGACCAGCAACGGCTCCCGCACGGCTGCCACGATATTTTCCGCGTAAGTCTTCGCGTCCAGGGCGCGCAGTTCCGCTTCCTTGAGCTCGGTGATATCGGTGAACGTTAGAACCACGCCGTCGATTACGTTATGGACGGTCCGATAAGGAAGGATGCGCATCTGGTAATGGCGCCCAGGTGGCGCAGTCAGATGCCGCTCGCATCGTTCAAGAGTTCTGAGCACCCCTTTAATGTCTTCGACGAGGCCGTCCTCCGCAAATTGAGGAGCAAGGTCAGTGATGGGTCGCCCGATATCGCCAGCGATGAGCCGGAATACGCTGCCGGCCGTCGGGGTGAAATTCTTGATCCTTAATTCCGCAGTAAGAAATACGGTGGCGATCTGGGTGCTGTCGAGAAGATTCTGCAGATCGCTGTTGGCATGATCGAGTTCGGCGACCTTGCGGTTCAGCTCAGCATTAACGGTTTCCAGTTCTTCGTTAAACGACTGAAGCTCCTCCCTTGAGGTTTCCAGCTCTTCGTTGGTGGATTGAAACTCCTCGTTGGTGGATTGCAGTTCTTCGTTCGAGGTTTCGAGCTCTTCGATGGTCGTCTGGGCGCGTTCCTGGGCCACCCGGAGTTCAGCTTCGAGATGCCGGATTACGTCTTCAGAGCCAGCTTGAACCGGGGGGCCTGCGCCCGGTTCCGAGGCTGGAACAGGCGCCGATTCCTCGAGGACAACCATGTAGAGATTCGCGCTCTGCAATTCAGCCAGCGGTTCAACGGTGAGATCGACAAAGCTCTCTGTCCCACCGTTGGTGTGAAGAGAAATTCGTTCCTGGACAGCCTTCTCACGCGAGGTAACCGCTTTGTGAAGGGCGGTGCGCAGCGGAATTCGGAGGCCTTCGCGGGCCATGTTCAGCACATTGATGTCGGGGCTGCCGGCGGGCTGTTCGAGGTAGAGGCCGACCCGGCCGGAAAAATAGATCGCGTCCCCATTCTCCTTGACCGCGACGCAGACGGGGCGGTAGCGTTGCAAGATGATCCGCTCCAGGTGCTTCGGCAGGTCTCGCTCCGGCGCTGCCGGCGGCGTCCCCTGGGGCAGGTTCGGGCGGGAAGTTCCGGCGAGCGGAAATCGAGCCACAGAACTCGGCAGACCTTCCCTCCGCTGAAAAATCCGGTGCTTCTTGTCCACCGTGCGGAACAATTCCCTTTGCGCGGTCACATTTTCCGAAGGACCCAGAAATAAATACCCGCCCGGCCGCACAGCGTAATGAAATAGCGGGATCATTTTGGCTTGCAAATCCAGCCCGAGATAAATCATCACGTTGCGGCAGGAAATCAGATCCAAACGAGAGAACGGAGGGTCTTTGATGAAACTGTGGGTGGAAAAGACACACATGTCGCGGAGTTCCCGGTTGACCTGATAGGCGCCATCCTGCTTGATGAAGAAGCGCTCCAGGCGGTCCGGGGAGACGTGCTCCGCAATTCCCTGGGGATAGCGGCCCTTGCGGGCCGTCTCAAGACCCCGTTCATCAATATCGGTAGCAAAGATCTGGATCTTCGGAGCACTTTTCAGCGTGAAGGCATGTTCGCATAGCAGGATCGCGATGGAATAGGCTTCCTCTCCCGATGCGCAGCCGACGACGCAGACACGTACCTGGCCGCCTTCATCCTTGCCCTGAAACAACTTCGGAATCACTTCGCGGCCGAGCGCCTCGAAGGCCTCGGGATCGCGAAAGAACTGGGTAACACCGATCAGCAGGTCCTTAAACAAATGTGAAGCTTCTTCCGGTTGCCGCTCCAACATCCGTAGATACTGCTTGACGGTTTCAACCTGCAAAGCTTTCATGCGCCGCTCCAGACGTCGCGCGATGGTGCCTTCTTTGTACTGGCTGAAGTCGTGCCCGGTCCTACGCCGGAGCAAGCCATGAAGCAAGCCGAGTTGAGCGGCGATCTGCTCCCGGATAGTGCCGGCCTTGCCGTCGAGCAAACTTAAGTGGGCAGCATACTCCGTGAGTTTCGCGGGCATCTCTGCTACCGGGAGCACATGGTCTACCAACCCGGTGGCAATGGCGCTGCGGAGTATCGCGTCGTACCTGGCGGACTCGATGGTTTGGGCCATGGCCATCCCGCCGTGTTCTTTGATCGCCATGAGACCGCGCGTGCCATCAGTGCCTGTGCCGGAAAGGACGATACAGACAGCGTTCTCCCCGCGGTCCTCCGCCAGGGAGGTGAAGAGGCTGTCGATGGGTGTGCGCCGGCCGCGCGGCTCAGCGGGGAGTGTCAGGCGCAGCATGCCGGCTTCGATCGTCAGGGTGGCGTTGGGGGGAATAATGTAGACGTGGTCCGGAACAACCTGCGTCCCGTCCTGCACCTGCTGGACGGGCATGCTGGTGTATTTGGACAACAGTTGCGGCAGTGCGCTCTCGTGGTCGGGGGCTAAGTGCTGGACTACGACAAACGCGATTCCGGCATCGGCCGGCATGTGCCGGAAGAACTGTTCGAGAGCTTCCAGGCCACCAGCGGACGCACCAATACCGGCGATCAGGAACTTGCTTGTACTCCCTTGGTCCATCGCTCTTGCCCACACACGCCAGCCCACCGGGAAGCCAAATGCCTCGTACGACGGTAACGGTGGACTTTCAAGTTGAGACTAACGCGCTCTATTCACAATATCATCGGCTGTATCATCCCTCTCACTTGCCCGGCGGATTCTAAAGTGAGAATCATCACAGTGGTGGGACGATGGCTCCCTCGCCCGCGTATTTTGTTCTGATTGGTATTCACGTTGGCAGGCGACACCGCCTGCCCCACCACGTTATCCGGCTGCTTTGGTAACGATCAGTTGGGCTTCTCGCACGATCTGGTCGAGGTGGTCCTGGCTTTGGAAGCTCTCGGCGTAGATTTTGTAGATGTTTTCGGTGCCCGAGGGGCGGGCGGCGAACCATCCATTTTGCGTGACCACCTTCACGCCTCCGATGGCGGCTCCGTTGGCTGGAGCTTTGGTCAGCGTGGCGTCGATCTTCTCCCCGGCCAGTTCTCCAGTCACGGCCGACGAATCCAGAGACAATAGCCGCTTCTTCTGTTCGGGCGTCGCGGGAACGTCGATGCGGGTGTAGTAGGAGGTACCGAATTGGGCCGTCAATTCGTTGTAATGTTGGCCAGGATCCTTACCGGTAGCCGCGTCGATTTCGGCGGCAAGCAGGTTGAGAATGATACCGTCTTTGTCGGTGGTCCAGACCCGGCCCTCGCGCTCCAGTAAACTGGCGCCCGCGCTTTCTTCTCCGCCGAAGCAGATACTTCCGTCGAACAGGCCGGGGGCGAACCATTTGAAGCCGACCGGCATTTCGGCGAGTTGGCGATGAAGCGACGCAACCACGCGGTCGATCAGGCTGCTGCTGACCAGAGTCTTGCCCACCGCAGCCTGCTCGCTCCAGTGCGGCCGATGAGTGAGCAGGTAGCGAATGGCGACCGCGAGGTAATGATTCGGATTCATGAGACCCGCGGACTTGACGACGATGCCATGGCGGTCGGAGTCGGGATCGTTGCCGAAAGCGACGTCGAAGCGATCCTTCAATGCGACGAGGCTGGCCATCGCGTAGGGACTCGAACAATCCATGCGGATCTTGCCATCGTGGTCGACCGTCATGAAGCCGAAGGTGGGATCCACTTTGCGATTCACGACATTGATCTTGAGCCCGTAGGCCGCGTTGATGGGGTCCCAATAGTCGAGCGATGCGCCGCCCAAGGGGTCGCAACCGATGTTGAGACCGGCTCCGCGGATGGCGTCCATGTCGATGACGAGGCGCAAATCGTGGACGTAGGGAGTGATGTAGTCGTACTGCCGGACCAACGCGGTTTTAAGGGCGGACTCGTACGGCGTGCGCTTCACCGCGCGACCGGCGCCGCGCATCAACTGGTTGGCGCGGTTCTGGATCCAGGAGGTGATGTCGGTGTCGGCCGGCCCTCCGTTGGGAGGATTGTATTTGAGGCCGCCGTCGGACGGAGGGTTGTGGGACGGGGAGATGACCACCCCATCAGCGAGTGCAGCGGGCCGGTTGTACATGATAATGGCGCGAGAAATCACCGGCGTCGGCGTGGCACCGTCGTTCTGCTGCATGTAAGTTTTAACACCGTTAGCTGACAGGACTTCGATAGCAGTCCGTTGGGCAGGGTGCGACAGCAGATGAGTATCCTTGCCGATGAAGAGGGGACCGTCAATGCCATTGCCTGCGCGGTAATCGCAAATGGCTTGAGTGATGGCGACGATATGAGCTTCGTTGAAGCTGCCGTCTGTCGACGTCCCGCGATGTCCGCTGGTGCCGAAAGCCACGGGCCGGGTGGCGGGAACCTCGTAATAGGCTCGCTCGAGTTTCGCGGGATCGATGAGCATGTCGGACGTGGCCGGGTGGCCGGCTCTCGGGTCTAAGGGCATCTAGGGTATTTTAAACCGCCGTCACGAGAAAGATATACTCATATTCGATGACACGACGTGCGTTTGTTGGTGGCGCCTTAGCTGCGTCTTCTGCGGCGGCCGCTGCTGCCGGGACCGGGCGGCGATGGCCGCTGGGACTCAACACCTACTGCCTGCGGTTTCAGCGATGGAATGACCGGCAGTTGATCGATTACTGTGTGAAGGACAAGCTCGATGCGATCTTCCTGCAGGACTCGCTCGATCCGGCGGTGATGGAGCCGAAGCATTGGGCCGACGTACGCGCCTGGGTCAAAGATGCGGGCTTGCACATCGAGACGGGCGGGTCGGCGCTGCTGCCGAAGTCGGAAGCCGCGTATCCGGCGAAGATCGCGGAACTGCGCAAGAATATCGAGCGAGCTCACGCGATGGGGTCGCCGATGGTGAGAACGCTGCTGGCGAGCGACCGGTATCACATGCCGGACGATGGTCCGGTGGAGCGGCACGTCGAGACCGCGATGCGCATCCTGCGCGAACTCAAGTCGCAGGTGATGGACGCGGGGATAAAGATCGGCATTGAGAATCACAAAGACCTGCAGGCGTGGCAGACTCGCGAACTGATCGTCGCAGCCGGCAAGGAGTTTGTCGGGTCGTACCTCGATACCGGCAATCCGGTGTTCGTCGCGGAGCATCCGCTGACGACCGTGGAGGAACTCGGTCCCTACGCGGTGTGTCTGCATTTGAGGGATTCCGTGGTATATGAGGTCCCGGATGGCATCGCAGTGAAGTGGGTGCCGCTGGGAGAGGGGACCGTCGATTTCAAAGCGCTGGTGGCGCGAGCGGCGGAAATTCTGCCGCCGGTGTATATCTATTGCAAGCCGATCACGGCGCGCCCGCCGGTGACGATACCGGTGTATCAGCAAGAGTTTTGGACGAAATGGTTTCCGCGCGGGCGCTCGAAGGATTTGTCGCGGTTCATCGCGCTGGCGAGACAGGGAAAGCCGTACGATAAGGCGGAAGTCTCCGAAGACGAGCCGGGATCGGCGGCGAAGTTCATGGACGCACTCAAGCTGCAGCAGGTGGAGCACATGGAGCGGAGCTTGGCTTACTGCCGTAAGGAGTTGGATCTAGGCGTGCGGTGGCGGGGATAGGATTTGGTAGACTGATAGTTTCGCCTGCATCATTTGCCTACAACAAAGGGCGCGTAGCTCAGTTGGTTAGAGCGCTTCCTTCACACGGAAGAGGTCCGGGGTTCGAGTCCCTGCGCGCCCACCAATTTCGTCGGCACGAGATTGACTTAGGGGTGTGTAGCACGATATGTTTCAAAGGTAGTCTGCAATTCGGGCGCGGTAGCCAAGTGGTAAGGCCAAGGTCTGCAAAACCTTTATTCATCGGTTCGACTCCGATCCGCGCCTCCAACAAAACACCTGATTTGATTGCACTTAGCACCTTCCTTTGACTTCCCTGCAGTTACTGGTCTTTTACCGTCTGTTCGCCTGTTTTCCGACCCTTTTCTGGCAAAGAGTGCGCCGCCAAGTAGTAAAATTCCGGGCATGGGCATGCGAGCACAGATCGAGTGCCTGCGAAAGTTGGTCGAATGCCAGTTTCCCGGCCGATTGGGTAAAGGAGAGTGCACAAGCCGGAGGTTCAACGGCGGAGGTACGCGAGGCCAAAGCCAGTGAAGCCGAACTGCCGGCTTGGCTAACGCCAAAGACGGCGCCGGCGGGCATGCAGCCATCGCCGAGACGGTGAAGCCCTTGAGATAACGCAGACTACGATTGCGTTCTCGCAATCGGACCGGACGCAGCCTCGATCAGGCGCGAGACATTCATCCTGGCCTAGAATGACTGGAAGCTGTATCCGCATTTTCTAGATTTCTACGTAGAGCGTCCACTGGCTCGCCGGGCAACCCGACGCCGGATGGCAAGCGTGGGCACTTGGCCTCGACGACGAATCGTCGTGATTCAATGGCTGCCCAACGGAACGCCCGTTGTCGCTCGGCCCGTGTAGACAACTCGGACGTATGCCGCGGGCGGGCCGGAAACGGCTGGGAAACGGGCCACACAATGCGGAAAGGCCAGCATTAATACTAAATATCGGGGTCTATTCTCTCAGGTTTCCAGGGCCGACTTCTCATCCTGACGACGGCTCTCGGAGGGTCTTGTTATCAACTTCCCACATCGTGACTTGAACGGCCAAGTGGCGAAACCCGTATCAGCCGTTGGGCATTGGACGCTGAGTATACGAAGCGACGGTTGTAGAAAGGTTTTTTGTGCAACGCCGATGCCGCCCGCCAGCCCTTCTCTTTTTGGCTGCAAGCGAAGCCTTGTGGACCATATCCCAGGTAACCGTTTCGCCCGGCGTCAGCTATTCGACTGTGGTTGAGACCAAATGGCGGCGCGTCGTTTTATGTGGCCTCTCTACGCGCGAGAAAAGATTTCTAGCGGTGTGGTACACGAAGTGTCCGCAGACTTAACAAAAGCACTTACGTCCGATCCGCAAGCATTAACAGCAGGGGAAGATATTACGCCTCTCGCACGCAACGAGTGGATATGTTGCTGCTCTCCAGGAACGAGCGAGTTAAGGCCGCACGATGGTGCCATCGAGCATCCGGTCGTTTCCGCGGGTTTCGAAGTCGACCTTATAGGGATACCTGGCGGCGGCGGCTTCATCAATATCAATTCCGAGGCCGGGTTTGTCGTTGGAATACATGTAGCCTTTCTTGATGATGGGGCAGCCGGGCAGGACCTCCTGAGTCTTTTCCGAAAAGACCGTCTCTTCCTGGATGCCAAAGTTCGGCGTGGCCAGATCCAGGTGCAGGTTGTAGCAATGCCCTACCGGGTCGACGTTGTTGGGGCCGTGCCAGGCGGTTCGCACATTGAAGAACTCGCACATGTGGGCCACCTTGCGGCCCATGTTCAATCCGCCGATGGCGGATATATGGCAGCGGATGAAATCAATCCAGCGGTTGGCGACCAGGGGCATCCATTCCTGGCGGTTGACGAATAGCTCGCCCATGGCGAGCGGCGCAGAGGTCTCCTGACGGAAAATCTGGAACCAGCCGACGTCTTCAGGAGCGAGACAATCCTCCATGTAGAACGGACGATATTGCTCGACCGCTTTACACAATTGAATGGCCTGGTTAGGCGCAGGCCGCTCATGCACGTCGTGAACAAGTCCGATATCGAACCCGATCTTCGAGCGTATATGATCGAACATCTTTATCGTCGCGTTGATATAGCGGCCGGCGTCGAAGACGGGCGAGATGCCCCTTGCTCCATCCGGACGCAAAGCCTGCGTCGCATCGGAGGTCTTCGCGTTAACACCGTAGCCCGAGAATCCAGGGACGCCGGTTTGTATGCGCACTACTTGATAGCCTTCCTCGATGTACTTCCTAACCTGATCTTCGAGGTTGTTCAAGTCCATGGATTGCGTGTGACCATAGAGCGGCACCGCGGCACGCACTTTGCCACCCAGCAACTGGTACACCGGGACTCCGAGCCGCTTGCCTAGAATGTCCCATAGAGCCCCGTCAATACCGCTGAGCGCATTGTTGCCTTCCGGGCCGGAGCGGAAATACTCCTGCACATAGGCCGATTGCCAGATATCGTCAATCTCGTCGCACTTTTTGCCAATTACAAAAGGCTTCAGCCGCTTCTCGATATAGGCTTGCGCGGCTTGGGGAACTTCCTGGTGGGTCGCCGAGCCCAGACCGTACAGTCCCGGCTCGCTGGTCATAACCTTGACGATTGTCCAGTTGGAGCCGGTCGGGGCGGTGGAGATAATTTTGACGTCTGTAATCGTCAGCGGAGGCATGCCGCGGCGGGCGGCCGCCTGCGCGGCCTGCAAAGGCCCGGGGCCGCCGAGCGTGCTCGCGATGCCTGCGGCAGCAGCGGGTAAGGCTTTGAGGAGATTTCGTCGTTTCATTTTGATACCTTTCTGTTTATACACGTTCGTTGCTTCGATGTCGATAGCGCCATAGGGTTTCGTTGCGAAGTTCTGGGATGCGGGGCAATGCAAACCGTTGATCTTCATCCTGGATCAGGCGGCAGCGAGTCCGAACAAGGCATCGATGAAAAGCGCTTGGCCAACGCTATCTTGTTTGGCCAGCCATTTCAGTCTTCCCTTCCGGATCACAGTTTCAATTCCCGACCGGTGATCCTGTTCAATCACGTTATTGAGATACTTGCATTGCCGCAAAACCACCGCCGACGGATAAGCCGGGTTCTTATCGACGTTCATCACCCTCGGCATTGCATTGCCCGATGCCTCGATCGCCTTGACCAGAAAGCGCCTGGCTGCTGCGGCATCGCGCTTCGCTGCGAGCAGAAACTCCACCGTCCGTCCGGTCGAATCCAGTGCTCGATACAGATACCTGTCCTGGCCTTTTACCCTGATATAGGTCTCGTCGATGCGATAGCTCTTGTTCGTCGGTTTCAGAAACGGTCGGCCGCGCTTGTTTAGTGGCACCCGAGTTTACTGACCCGCAGATTTCACCAGGGAGAGAATCGCCTGCTCGCCAAAGGGCTGCGCCGATGCCCAGCCGTTCGGGAGGCGTCATCTCCGAAAGCCATCGAAAATAGATCTCGCACCTGTGTCGCGCATGGTCGTACTTCCTTTCAGTATCCGTCAACCTACCCCAGCCGGTTGGTGTGAGGAACTCTCGATTTTCGCCGGTTCTCCTCCACCTGCTGACGTCCGTAACAGGCAGGGAAAAGCTCATGGAGATTCCCAGGTACAATGTTGCACGACCATGAAGATCATCCACGCGATCGCTCTGGCGCCCCTGTTTCTCGTTTCCTGCACGCACCCGCAACCGCAGCCTGAATCGACCTACGTCGATCCCAAGCTATGCGCCGGCTGCCATGCATCGCAGTGGGAAACCTACCGGCAGACCGGCATGGGCCATTCCTTTTATCGCGCCACGCCCGCCGCGATGTCTCAGCATTTTGGCAATGGCGCGGAGTTCTATCACAAGGCCTCGGCCCGCGACTATCAGATGATCCGCCGCGGCGACCGTTTCTACGAACGCCGGTATCAGAAAGGTCCTGCGGCGGACACCAACGCTGTTGAGTTATCGATCGACTACGTGATGGGTTCGGGCAATCATGCCCGCACCTACCTCCATCGGACCGGGCAGAACCGGCTGGTGCAGCTGCCGGTGACGTGGTATCCGGATGGCTTCGCCATGAGCCCCGGCTATGATCGTGCCGACCATTTCGATTTTCGCCGGAAGGTCGGCTACGACTGCTTCTTTTGCCACAACGCCTATCCCGCGATCCCTTCCGGAAGCGACCGCGCCGATGCGGACGCCATTTATCCCGCCGAACTTCCCGAAGGCATCGATTGCCAGCGTTGTCACGGGCCAGGCAGCGCGCACGTTGCTGCGGTGCAAAGAAGCGGACCGGCGGCAGAGGTGCGTCACGCGATCCTCAACCCCGCGCGATTGCCTGCCGGCCGGCAGTTAGAGATCTGCATGCAATGTCACTTGGAGACCACCAGCTTCGTACTGCCGGCTTCCATCCAGCGCTATGGTCGCGGCACGTTTTCTTTCCGTCCGGGTGAGCCGCTGCAGGATTTCATGCTGCACTTCGACCACGCCAAAGGCACCGGACATGACGACAAGTTTGAGATCGTCAGCGCAGCTTACCGGTTGCGCCAATCCGCATGTTTTCAGAAGAGCGTGACAGCTCTGGTGTGCACCACGTGCCACAATCCTCATTTTGCGCCGCGCGGCGAACAGGCGATCGCGCAATATACAACCGCGTGTCGGAAATGTCATGAGGAAACGCTGAGTACCTTGATCCGGAGCGGCCGGCATTCCAGCCAGACGAACTGCATCGCATGCCACATGGCCAAGCGGCGCACTGAGGATGTCGTTCACGCGGTAATGACCGATCATCGAATTCTGCGCCGCGTGCCGGCGCATGACCCGGTGGCGCCGCTCGCTGAACGGCACGATTCTGAAGGCTCATATCGCGGCGAAGTAGTTCTGTACTTTCCGTCCTCTGTTTCTGACGCCGCCGACCGCGACTTGTACACCGCGGTCGCACAAGTCGCGCAGAGGAGCAACATCGACAGCGGCATTCTAGAACTCCAGGCAGCTCTGCGCACTTACCAGCCGCGGAGGCCCGAGTTTTACATTGCGCTGGCGCAAGCGCTATTCAGTAAGGGACGTCGCGAGGAGGCGATCGCCGCATACCGCGCGGCATTACAGCGCGACCCGCGCAGTCTGGTGGCGTTACGTGGATTGGGCGCGGCGCTCGCGAAATCCGGCGATCTTCAGGGCGCGGTGCAGGCCCTAGAACAGGCTCGCGCTTTGGACTTTCACGATGCCGCGACGCTCCACGAACTCGGCCTCGCCTATCATGAACTCGGCCGCGTCACTGAAGCCGTGTCGACGATCCAGGAGGCCGTTCGCCAGGACCCGGACTTGCCCGAAATTCGCAATTCGTTGGGCAATCTGTTGCTCGAAACGGGCGCTCGCGTCAAAGCCGAGGAGGTGCTGAGAGAAGCCATTCGGAGCCAGCCCGACTTCGCCGCGGCGCACGCCAATCTGGGCAACGCGCTAGCCGCGAAGGGCGATTTGACTGAGGCCGAAAGAGAGTATCATCTGGCGATGCAACTAGACCCCGCCAATCCACAGGCACGCTATGGTTATGGGGCGGCGCTGGCCAGCCGTGGCCGGTTCGACGAGGCACAGAAGCAGATCGAAGAGGCGGTGAGGCTGTCACCTGATTTCGCGGAGGCGCAGGCGATTCTCGGGGATCTCTATGCCAGGCGAGGCGACTGGCCGCATGCTGTTGAGCACTACCGTGAGGCGCTGCGCGTCCAGCCGGGATCGGGACGGGCGCATCTGGGATTGGGGACCGCCTTGGCCGCCACGCGCGATGCCGCCGGCGCACGCGAGCACTTGGCGCAGGCCGCTAGGGACGCAAACCCCGAAGTGCGGCAGGAAGCACAGGAGCTTCTGCGGCAACTGCCGGAGTAGGCACTCGCCGCGTGCTTAAACCTCGACAAAGCAAAACAGTTCCGCATAATTGGACTTTCCGTGTTAGCGCCCGGATAAATGGGAGTCCCTTCTCGGCGGACTCATTAGGTCGCCATGACCAGCGGATCATGCTCACCGATCCCACGATCACTGCTGCCCTCTACGCCCGGGTTTCCACTGAGGATCAAAACTGCCACATACAGCTTACGGGATCTCCGAGCCCGCGCGAAACGCATGGGGTCCGTCAGTAGGGCGGGTCGAAAGACAGATAAGGCGAAGTTATCTTTACTCGCCTATAGCGCTTTGGTTCCGACGGATCAAGGCCGCCAGTTTCGATGTATCGCCGTTGAAAGATTCAACTGCGGGGGCGAGCTGCTTGGCCTGGCGAAGCGTTTGTATCACCTCGAATCCGTCGCGGTAGGGTAACATGACGTCCAGGATCATCGCGTCCATCCCGCCGAGCATGCCTAAGTTCAGCGCTTGCTCGCCATCGTTTGCTACCGAAACCTGATAGCCTTCCCGTTCCAGAGCGCGCCGCAACATCGCCGCCATGCGAGGTTTGTCTTCGGCGATCAAGACCCTCGTAGGCTAATATCTTAAACGGTGCCGGTGAAAGTTTCGTGACACCGCGGTGTCGATTGCGACTACTCAAAATCAGCGCCCATACACCAGTAATCGGAAAGTCCCTGGCCTTGGGGCAGGCCTGCCATTGACTGGCGCGCCGAAATCCGCGGTGTCGACAAAGAGGTTGTGGGTCCTGGGATCGAAAGCCATGGTTTTGGCGCCGGATTCCGTCTTGACGGTCTCTACCGCGCTCAGCTTGCCGGGTGACTCTTCGTGAAAAATGTGAATCGTGCCGTCGCCCGTAGAACAGGCCGCATCGCCGGTCTCGGAATCGAAGATAGCGGTGTCCACCCGCGCCCCAATCGCATTAGAAGACCCGATAATTTTTCCGGTGTCCGCATCCATCATTACCAAGACCGCGGGATTGCGCGAGCCGATGAACAGCCGCCGGTGCTGGCGGTCCATCGCGATGGCGACAGGCTGGCCAGCCGGCGCAACTGGCCATCGCGACTTGATCTTCAGGCTCCGCGAGTCAATGGCGATGACCTCGTTCTTGTCTTCCAGGTTGTCGTAAATCGTACCCTTCCCATCTGAGACGGCCTGCTCGGGCGCGCCGCCCAGCGCCAGCGTAGCGATGACCTTGCCGTCCGCCGGATCGATGACGTACGCGCTATTCGGATCGCCGTTGAAGCAAAAGATGCGCTTCGACGCCGGGTCGTAAATGATGGAATCGGCGTCCTTGTCCGTCTTGATGCGCCCGGTGACCTGGAGGGTCTTGAGGTCGAACATAACAACTTCGGCAGCGTCGCCATCGCTGATGAAACCGCGATTGAGCTCATGGACTATGGCGATGCCGTGGTCCCGCTTCAAACCCGTGACCGTACCCAGCGAAGCATAGGTGTCTGCGTCGAGCACCTTGACTTCGGTTCCATGCGAAAGATAGAGACGGCGGGAGCCATCGTCGAATGTAATGTAATCGAAATACTCACCGCCGCCCGGTGCGGCGGTCAAGGGAACTTTTTTGAGCAGATGATATCCACCGGAAGAGGCGAGAAGCAGGCACCCTGCGCCTAACATAACGAATAAGGTTTTCATTTGTATACAGTATAAGAGCGGATTGCTGTGATTAGCGTGTGGCCTGGAAGACAGCGGCGAGGTCTTCCATCTGGTCGGTCGAAATGAAGTCGGGGCGAGCGCGAACCACGGCTTTCCACCGCGGCATCACCTTTTCCTTCGGACCGAAGTTGTAGTCTTTGTCCCAGCCCTGGTTCCCGGATTCAGTATAGCCATCGAGGCTAACCGCAGGGACTCGGACCAAATCCGGACGGAAAGCGGTCGATCACCGTTGCGGCGCGAAAAACCGAGAACCGAGAACCGCGATGGACGCCGGACGAGCTCGAAGACACCGCGAAAACCCGTTTTTCAGAAAGCTGCGTGGCTGTACTTTTGTGTCCGAGGACGGGCCTGAAAGTGAAAATTCATGAAGTTCCTTTTTGGCTCAGTCATGGCGCAACGCCACAACCGGATCTACTCTCGTGGCGCGGCGCGCAGGAATTAAACAACCGAGTATGGCCGCCACGGCCAACGCGGCGGAAACGGCGGCAAGAGTGATGGGGTCGGAAGGGGAAACCTGGACTAGCTCAGCTTTCAAGACGCGGTTTACGGCAAACGACGCGGCCAGTCCGATCATCAGACCAATTCCCGACGGAAGGATTCCCCGGCGGAGCACGAGCTTGAGAATATCGTGTGCCTTTGCGCCCATCGCCATCCGGATTCCAATCTCCTGAATGCGCTGGCTCACCGAATGCGCGACGACGGCATACAGGCCGATCGAAGCAAGCAACAGCGCAATCCCTGCAAAAACCAGGAACAGAACTCCATAGAGTCCTCGGCTCCAATAGTTCGCCTCCAAACGTTCAGCTAGAGTAAAGGGGCCGAACATGGGTAGATCGAAATCCATCGCCTGGACCTCACGCCGAAGGGCTGTTGCGAGGTTGCCGGGAGGGACGCGAGTTCGCACTATAACGTTCATGAGCCCTTCCGGCTTTTCGCGGTAGGGCAAGTAGACCAAAGGATTGAACTCCTGCCGAGTGAAGTCAGTCTGAACGATATTCGAAACCACTCCTACGACGTTCAGCCAAGCGTCGGGTTTTCCATCGAATAGCCGAAGACGTTTTCCTAACGGGTTTTCTCCCGGCCAATACCTGCTCGCGAATCGCTCGTTGACGATCGCTACCGGAGGTCCTGAGATTCCATCTGCGTCATCGAATTCGCGGCCAGAGAGGACCGCCGCTCCTAGCGCCTGAAAATAAGGCGGGCTCACGATCAACACCGGAATCTTTGGACGGCGCCCCTCATCTCCTTGAAAATTAGAGAGCGGAGAGCCAGCAAGCTCATAGGGGAGGCGCCGTGCACCCCACGTCGGAAACCTGTCGGCAATGGCCACAGACTCTACCCCAGGAATCGCTTCCACACGTGTTTTGAGGCGGTGATAAAAGGAAATCCGTGCCTCCGCATTGGGATACCTGGCGTCAGGCAATACCCATAACGCTGTCAGGATGTCGGCTGTTTTGACGCCCGTATCCGCGGTGTAGATACTCAGAAAGCTGCGGACCATCAGCCCCGCTCCCGCGAGCAGAACTACCGCAAGCGCCATTTCGGTGATCACGAGGAGGGAGGATAGACCCTTTCCGCGCCCTCCGCCAGTTGCCCCTCGACCACCATCCTTCAACGATGTGTTAATGTCGATTTTTGAGAGTTGGAACGCCGGCGCGAGCCCGAACACTAACCCCGTTCCGATCGAAATCGCTAGAAGATAGGCCAGAACGCGATAGTCCATTGTATAGTCCAACCCGGACTCGAACATGGAATAGCCCGGCACATTAGCAAGCAGTCCGTAGCTGCGTATCCCCCAGTTGCCTATCCACCAGCCGGTTACGCCGCCCACGGTGGTGAGTATGAGGCTCTCCATGAGGAGTTGCCGAATGATTCGCCACCTTCCTGCTCCCAGTGCGATACGGACAGAGATCTCGCGGGACCGGCCAATCCATCGGGCTAGCATGAGATTCGCCAGATTGGCACACACGATCAAGAGCACAAAACCAACCGCACCCCACATAGACTCATAGATCACGGTCGCGTGGACGTCGAGCGCGCAAACAGCGCGAAAATGCGTTTTTCAGAAAAGCTGCGTGGGTGTGTACCTGTGTCCGCGGATGTGCTGGAGTTGCCGATTTGCTTCCGTTCCTGTATTCTTCCAGAAGATCATCGAGTGGAGTAAGACATGCCGCGCCGCGAATCTCCGTTACATTCTGAGATGCTCCAGGGAACGCTGGATATGCTGGTCCTGCGAACGCTGTTGCTGGGCCCAGCCCATGGTTACACGATCGCCCACTCGATTGAGCAGGGGTCGGATGAGGTCCTTCAGATTGAACAAGGCTCACTCTATCCCGCGTTGCACCGGCTGGAAAACCGCGGCTGGATTGCGTCGTTCTGGGGAACTTCGGAAAACAATCGCAAGGCAAAATACTACCGGTTGACTCCGGGAGGCCGAAAGCAGCTGGCGGTTGAAACGTCGCGTTGGGAAGAGGTGGTACGGGCGATCGGCCGCGTCCTGAATCCCGCCCCTGACAAGATCAGGTGAGGACAGCATGAACTGGCGACGGTCTTTTCGTCGGAACGATGTTGACTCCGGTCTGCGGAGCGAACTCGAGTCTTACGTGGAGCATGCTACCGAAGATTTCATCGCCCGCGGCATGGATCCGCAGGCCGCCCGTGCGGCCGCCCATCGGAAGCTCGGCAACACGACTCAGGTGTGTGAAGAGGTGTACCGCATGAACACGATCTCATTCCTCGAAGAAACCGCGCGCAACATCCGTTTCTCTGTCCGCACCCTGCGCAAGAATCCAGCCTTCGCCGCGGCCGCGATCCTGACCTTTGCCATCGGCATCAGCGCGAACACAGCCGTGTTCAGTGTCGTGGATGGGGTACTCCTGAAGCCCCTCGCGTATCGCGAACCGGATCGGCTAGTGTCGATCCAGCACGTCGCACCGGGTTTGGGCGGCGTGACCGCGGCAACCGGCCTGCGACTTTCCACCGGGATGTACTTCACCTATACCGAACAGAATCGATCATTCGAGAATATGGGTGTTTGGACCTCCTCGCGGGTGTCGGTCGGCGGCGCGGACGACCCGGAGCAAATGCTCTCCATTGCGGTCAGTCCAGGCACTCTGGAGGCTCTGGCTGTCCCGCCCGAGCGTGGGCGTTGGTTTTCGGCGGACGATCAGAAGCCCGGCGCAGCGCTCACGATTCTGCTGAGCCACGGCTACTGGCAGCAGCGGTTTGGCGGCGAGCCGGATGTGATCGGACGCACGGTGATCGTCGACTCGAGGCCTCGGCAAGTGATCGGCGTGATGCCGAAATCGTTTCGCATCGCCGATCTTCCGGCCGCCATTTACGCACCCATGCAACTGGACCGGTCGCGTGCCGAGTTGTCCGGGTTCTTTTTGAACTCCATTTGCCGGCTGAAAACTGGAATTTCCCTCGATCAGGCCCAAGCCGATGTGGCCCGTCTGATTCCGATTTGGATGCATTCCTGGGGAGCCAATGCCACGACGATTGGTTTTCGGATCGTGGCATGTCGCGCCGAACTTGCGGCCGCTGCGCGAGACGATAGTGGGCAACGTGGGCGATGTCCTGTGGGTGGTGATGGGCACGTTGGGCGCGGTGATGCTCATCGTTTGCGCCAACGTGGCGAATCTCTTGCTGGTTCACCTGGAAGGCCGCCGGCGAGAGTTAGCGGTCCGAGCGGCTCTTGGGGCGGGACGCGGCCGGCTGGTGCGCGAACTGTTGGCGGTAAGCGGGGTGCTGGTTTTCGCGCGCGCTTTGCTGGGGCTGGGGTTAGCGTTCGCCGGAGTTCGGCTGCTTCAGTGGATCGCCCCGGCGAATCTGCCGCGCCTCGCTGAAATCGCAGTCGACGGCTGCGCGGCTGGTGGGCGCACGGCCAGTGCTGGACCGGAGGGGCAGAAAGCGCGGAACGCCTTGGTTGTCGTGCAGGTCTCGCTCGCGCTGGTTCTGATGATCAGTTCCGGACTCATGATTCGCACTTTTCAAAACATGCGCAAGGTCGCGCCCAGCTTCGCCGGGGCCGCACAGGTCCAAACCCTGCGTGTGGCGATCCCGCGGGCTTTGGTTCCGGATGCGGAGCGCGTGGCTCGGATGGAACAGGATATTCGCGATCGGCTCGCCGCGATTCCGGGTGCGATCGACGCTGGTTATGCCGACGCCGTGCCCATGGACGGAGGGTCTCTGAATTGGGACAGTGTGTTCGCCGAAGGTCAGACGATTCCACCAGGCGCCTATCCCCCCTCTCGGGTTTTCCGAAATATCGGGCCCGGCTTTTTCAAATCGATGGGTACGCGACTGGTGGCGGGGCGAGACTATACCTGGAACGATCTTTCGAGAGGCGAAAAAGCGGTGATCCTCTCCGAGAATCTGGCCCGTGAGTTCTGGGGCAGCCCCGCCGCGGCCATCGGCAAGCGCATTAACGCCAGGTTGCCCTCGCTGGGATTGCCGTGGTACGAGGTGATCGGAGTCGCCGAAGACGTTCGGATCACGGGTGTGAATGAAAGGGCGCCGGCAGTGGTCTACTGGCCGAGTTATTACTCGTTGCTGTGGGTCCCGCGGGATGTGCGGGCGGCCATCCGTGAGCCGGTTTTTGTCATTCGCACCTCGCGTGCAGGCTCGCAGGGTCTGGTGGAAGACGTGCGCCGAACCATCTGGTCCGTGAATAGAGAACTGGCCATCGCTGATACGCTCACAATGGAGCAGATCGCGGGGCGGTCCATGGCCCGCACTTCCTTTGCCTTGGTCATGCTGGCGATCGCGGGCGGAATGGCCCTGTTGCTCGGGATCATCGGGACCTACGGCGTGGTGTCCTACACGGTTGCACAAAGGCGACGAGAGGTCGGGATCCGGTTGGCTCTGGGTGCGGAACCGGCGGCGGTGAAGGGCATGTTTCTGCGGCAAGGTATGGTCCTTTCCGCCATCGGTTGCGGCGTGGGACTGGCGGGCGCGATCGCATTGGCCCGGCTCATGAAATCGCTGCTGTTCGGCGTGACACCGCTCGATCCGATGACCTATGCAGTCATGCCAGCCGTGCTGTTAGCCGCGGCTGTAGTCGCGTGTTACTTTCCGGCGCGAAGAGCCGCGGCCGTGGATCCGGCTGAGACTCTCCGCGCTGAATAACCCTTCCGAGGCAAAAGCATGGCCCGTCGCCGTTGCGCAGGAGCAGTGGACACGCCCGTCGCCAATTAAATAGACCAACTGGGATCGGTCGATCCCAACCTGGTGGTATGTGGGAGCTTTTGATAAATACAGGCTACCGGCGCCAGCCGGTTCGCGCGTTCCTCGCCCCGGCCCGCGGCGATCCCGTCGCCTCCGGATGAGCGCCTGACCCTGGTCACGAGTGGCAATTCGAGCTGTATCGCCAATTCACCAAGGGTCGCATTGTAGCCAGTGAGCTCGCCACCCCGAACCTCGTGGACGTCGCCGAGCGCGAAAACACCGCGAAACGCATTTTTCAGAAAAGCTGCGTGGGTTTCCATTTGTGTCCGAGGACGTTTCCAATGCGGTGGTTTGAGGGCGTCCTGTTATCGTGTCAAATGCTCGCGGTATTGAGCTGCGATGGTTCTTTCGCCGGCGGCTTCTGCGATCTGCGCGGCATGCCGGTAAAAGTCCGGCTCGGGCGTCGACATTCTCAACGCCTTTAGGCTGGCTGCGCGTGCCTCCTGCAGGCGGCCTAGTTTGAAAAGCACCCACGAGAACGCGTCCCACGTGTAAACGTCTCCTCGCTCCGGGATCTCTGCTTCGATCAATTCCAGTGCGCGACCCAGGCGCCGGTCGTGATTCGCGAGGATCAAAGCCAGTGTTCGATTCGTTTTTTCTTGGCGTGCCCGCCCCAGCATGTCGATCGCGTCGATCAGATGCTGCTGCCCGTCGGCTTTCTTGTTCTCTCCCTGGTTCCGGTAGAGGTCTTCGAGGGTACTCGCGTATTCGACCAGCGGAACGATGGCTTGCGCGTGCTCATAGTTGCGGATCGCGGCCTCCGTGTGTCCTTCCGCTTCCTCTACTCTTCCGAGTCCCGCGTACGCCCGATGAAGCCCCGGGAACAAATCCAGCGCTGATCGATAGGCCATCCTCGCATCAGCAAGCTTTCCTGTCTTGAAGTACAAGTCGCCAAGTTCGGCCTGGCACCATGCGGTATGTTCCGGAGCCGCGTCGCTGGCCTCGACCGCCAGCCGCATAAAACCGATTGCGCCCTGCGCATCGCCAGTCACGAACCGGAAGAAACCGAGCCGGTTATAGCTGGCCAGATTAGGCCGCAGCGCAAACATTTTCGCGTAAGCCTGACCGGCCAATTCGTAGTCGCCCAGTTCCATCAGGGCGTCGCCGAGGTTTCCCCAGTTACCGGCGTCCGACGGTTCGTCTCTTGTCATACTGCGCGCCCGCTCCGCTACCGCTTTGAAGTCGTGCCGCTGCAAGTCGATCTCGTTGCGTAAGCGGAGGGCCTCGAAACTGCCTCCATCCTGCTCGATCATGCGGTCGACAAGTAGCGACGCCCGCTCCAGATAGGCGCCGTCAGCCGTCTCCCGCAGCTTTTGCAGATAAGCGGAGATTAGTGCTGTTTGCAGTCTCGAGTTATTCGGGTTCCCGTGGAGTTCCCGTTCCACATTGCGAATCCTGTCATCGGTGGTCGCGCCGGCAGGCGTGGGCGCTAGGGTCCGGGCATTCGGAGTCACGACGGCGCGAGGAGAAGACAGATCCTGAGCAGGCAGCAGAAGCGCGGAGATCGCCAGTAATCCCCCAAGCTTCATTTTGCGGATTCCGGAGAAAACGGGCACACTGTAGCAGGCATGCCCGACAACTCTTTTTCGAGTTGCTTGACGGCCGCCGGGTCTCCCACTGCCGCCGCGATCTGCCGGGCATGACAGAAATAGTTCCCGTCGCGAACTCCGGGAGACAGCGCGCGATCGATTTGCGTTTTAGCCTCAGCGAACTTGCCGATCCGGAACAACGCCCAGGCGTAGGCGTCCAGCGTCCCCGAGTCGTGGCGTGTTTCCGCCTCTTTCGCCGCGATCGCCAGAGCTTCCGCGGGAGAGTTCCGGCGATCCGCGTAATAGAGAACCAACTCGCGGTTGGCGTTGAACGGGGACGCCATCTCAGCCGGGGCTTTTGCCTCGAACTTCTGAAACGCCGCTTTAGCTTCGGCATCCCGGCCTGCTTTCTCCAGCATCTCTGCAAGTCGGTATAGGTTGCCTGCGTTCGGCGCCCTTTCAAATCGCTGCCTGCAAAGCGATACAGCATCGGCATAGTCGTCTTGCGATGCCTTGAAACTCGCCAGAGTCCCTCTGGTGACCTGACTATCCGGATTCAGTGTCACTGCCTTTTCGAGCAGTGCTCCAGCGCGTTTTGCATTCCCGGATGCGAGTTGCAAACGCGCATTCTGGGTCATCAGCCAGGATCGGTCCTCCACGTCGTTGGGCGAAGTGCGGAGCAGCGCTTCGTCGTAAAATTCGATAGCTCCCTCGAGATCGCCGAACATCTCCCGTAGCGCCGCCGCTTTTACGAATCCGAGCGTACTGCCGCGGCGTAGATCCAGAATCCACTGGGCGTCCTTTTCTGCCTCGCCGTACTCGCCGATGGCCATGTTCGCATCGACGAGGTAGCCCCACACGGCAATGTCGTCCCTCACCTTGCGATTCAGTGCGGTGGCTTGCTTCAAAGCTTCCAGGAAGTCATGGCGGCCGAGCAGGACCACGATGCGAAGTTTGAGCGCGTCGAGGTTTCCGGGTGAAAGTTCGAGAGCACGATCAAGCGCGGCCGCGGCCTCACTGTAGTCTGCGAGATCTTCGGAATCCCGTGCCTGCCGGCACAAAGCCGACGCCAGATCGATGTAGCCTTGGGGAGCCTTGGGATCGGTTTGGACGCTTTTTCGAGCCGAGGCGATGCGCGCCGCCCCTGGATCTGAAGCGGTACATACCCCGGAGAGTACGATTAGCCCGAGAATGGGCGCGATATAAGACTGCATGGTAAAAAAGGGCCTCACAGGCACGAGTCGCCGGAGGCCCCGGGGTCCTAGTTAGTCGGACACGCGGCGCCCGCACCCATGGTGCAACCTGCTTCACCCGGATCGATGTGCCGTCGTTGCCGTCCGCTCTGCGCCCAGGCTACGTAAGGGAAGGTCTCCTGATACGGAACGTCATTGGTATTGACGCCGTCGCCGATGGGGTAGTTGTACTGCGGTCCGGCAAGGATCCCAGCCACGACTCGCGAGGCAATGTCCGTCACGTCATCCGAAACCCGGCGGCCGTTCGGGAAACCAGCGGCGTCTCCGGCGAGTAGCCCCAACCTTCTGCGGCTCGCCATAGGAGTTGGAGGAACCCCGGTATTGAGACGCAACAGGTCCGCTATGGGGCCCGCTGGCGTCCCTGGCGCGGCGATGGGCGGCGCATACGTAACCAGAGGAAGAAGGTCGGTGCGTGGCGGGGTCGGAATGGCGATACCGTAAATGGCGTTCAACACTCGCGCGAACAGCGGGTCCAGATCGAAACTGGCAAACTGCGAGTCGTTTACCGGCTGGCTCATACTCCAGAAGTCCTTGCTGCCGGTGCCGATGATCAATTCATTGATCAGCGGGTTGCCCATGCGCTGGATCTGGCTGAAGGAACCGGACGAGGCCGCGGGCAGCGGCGCACGGCGTACGGTGGTCCGCGGCCGGGCAGTCGTTCCCCAGGCTCCGATGGTGGCCGCCGGACTGGTAGACGGTAGCACCGTACCCGTGCTGGTCAGCATCGTGATAGGCACTTCAATGGCAATGGTATTCACGTTGTAACCGGACACGTAGTCCGATGCGGTGTTAACGTTGTCATTCGCGTCGGCAGCGGCTGAAAGCACCCCGCCGCCGGCGGCGGTCCGGAAATTCAAGCTGTCGAACGCTGCGCCGAGATCGATGTAGAACGGATCGTCCACGGTGCCCGCAAAAACGCGAATCCCGTTGCCAAGATTGTAAATACCCTGCGCCGCCAGAGCCGGATAGTTCGGCATCGTGCGGGGACCGACGTTGCTCGGAACAGCGACCAGTGGTCCTGCCGAGGCGTTTGTCAGCGGGGTGCTCACACCGTTTTTGATCATCGTTACGGTATAAGTCTGCATCAGGCTGAGCCCCGCCGCGCCCGCTCCGGTGAGGGCGGTAATCGCCGGAGGAATGATTGGCGTCCCGGGAGCGACCGGGGCAGGCGAATTGGCTGGGGCGTTGATTCCGTTGCCTGCGCCGACAAATCCGGTGAAAACTCCTGGAGCGAGGATCTGAGTGGTGAACTGGACCTGAAAACTAATCTCCGCTAAGGCGTCATTGTTATTGTCGATGTTGATCGAATACTGGATGGTGTCGTCGAAGGGAAAGTAGTTCGGTCCGTTCCCCGGCTCCAGGAAGGGATCGACATTGAGAATGAAAGTGACCTTACTGGCATTGTCATAGCTGACGAAGGCAAAAAAGTCAGTGATGTCGGCCTTCTGGTCCAGCGCGGTAATGGGAGCTTCGCGATGGCTGGCCGCAAATCCCGCGGGTGGCAGGGCCATCAGCGTCGTCAAAAAAACGCACACATAGGACTTCACTTTATGCATTGGGATGTCTCCTGCTAATCGTTAGAGCTTCTGTTAACCCTACGAAACCTGCGAAGAACTGCACATACAAGTCCCGTACCTGTAAGGAGAAAAGCGCCGGGCTCCGGAGTCGCCCCCGTCGCGGTGAACTGATCCGCAAAAGTACCGCCCGTGGCCGAACCGGTTCCGCCGCTATCCAGCACAAAATCGTCGGTGATGCTGAGCGAGGTCGGGCCGGAAAAACTGGTGTTGTCGGTTTGTTGAACCCCATCGATCGTCACCAGCGCTCCCGAGCTCAAGCCGGTACAACCGTCGACACCGTCCGGTCCGAAGTGTCCACTCACGCAGTAATTCTGAACATCGGTCACGTCCCCATTGCCGGTTTCCGAACTGCCGGACAGTGTGATTACGTCTGTCAGGTAGGCCGGCCCGGAAATGTTGTAATTGAAAATCGCTTCGTCCACGTTGGGCGCGCTCGCGGTCAGACTGACACCAAACGTTAACTCAGGATTTGCCGTCCCACCTGTCGGCATGATCGTCACTGCGGTCGGGCTGATGGGTGTGCCTCCGGTAGATCCAGTGAGCGTCACGAATGACGCCACTGTGTTCGCGCCGATCATACAACCACCGGCGCCGAGAGTTTCATAACTAGCGAGAGTTCCGTTGACACAAAGCGGCGTCGCGGACGCAACCTGTAGCCAGACCAGCCCTGAAGCTAGTAACAAGAGATGTTTCAAGTTCACTTCCTCCGTTTCCCCCTGTCTCTCACCCTGACAGGGGTAGACAGAATTATACATACAAATATGACTTACGAAACTGCCCCGTTAGTCGGATGTGAGTGTGTTTGTGCGGTTCCTAACTCTTCATGACTAAACACCTGGGGAGTTTTCCGCCTGATCGCTCGTCACGAGCCGTGTCGCCAATCCACGGAAAGCCGTATCGTTTCCGGTGCGCTCGCCGCCCGAACCTCGATGGACGTCGCCGAGCGCGAAGACACCGCGAAAACTAATTTTTCAGAAAAGCTGCGTGGCTGTACTTTTGTGTCCGCGGACCTCGCGGGTGATGACGGGGCTTCCATCCGCTAATACAATTGAGACTGGCCGTCTGGCTCTGGCCTAGTAAGAGAAGACACGGAGAAACCAAATGTTTGCAATTACCGGAATCACGGGCAACGTCGGCGGTGAAGTGGCGTGCAATCTTCTGGCGGCGAAGCAACCCGTCCGGGCCGTGGTGCGCGATCTGGGCAAAGGCGCCGCCTGGGCGGAGCGCGGCTGCGATCTCGCGCGTGCGGACATCCGGGACGCCGCGGCGCTCGCGGCCGCATTCGGAGGAGTTGAAGGAGTCTTCGTGCTCGTTCCGCCGAACTTCGATCCGGAGCCAGGCTTCCCCGAGGCGCAAGCGACGGCGGATTGCCTGCGTTCCGCGCTGGAAAAGGCGCGTCCCGGCAGAATCGTCTATCTCTCGACGATAGGGGCACAGGCGACCCAGACCAACCTGCTCAGCCAGCACACGATCATCGAGCGGGTGCTTGGCGGGTTGACGATCCCCATTACTTTCCTGCGGCCAGGATGGTTCATGGAGAATTCTAGCTGGGACGTAGGCCCGGCACGCCAGCAGGGAGTGATTCCGAGCTTTCTGCAGCCTCTCGACAAGCCGGTGCCGATGGTGGCGACAGCCGATATCGGGCGCGTGGCTGCGGAACTGCTCCAGCAGACCTGGGACGGCCACAGGGTTGTCGAGTTGGAAGGACCGCAACGTCTGACCCCGAACGAGATCGCGGCCACCTTCGCGGATCTGATCGGTAAGCCGGTGAGAATGGAAGCAGTCCCGCGCGCGACCTGGAAGGCGCTGTTTCAATCGCAGGGCATGAAAAACCCCACTCCCCGGATTCGGATGCTCGACGGCTTCAATGAAGGCTGGATCGAGTTTGAGAGCGGCCAAGCCGGCTCCCGAAAGGGACAAGTCGCGCTGAAAACTGTGCTGAAATCACTCGTCGAACGCCAACGAGCGTGACGCTCGGAATCGAGAGCTCGGCTTGCGGCTGCTACCGTCACCTTGTGCCCAAGGTAGACCTGGGCGAATCCCCGTCAAAACCACGCCCTGCCGTTGCGGATTACCAAATTGGCGCGGCAGGTTAATCTCAGCGACTCCGCCCCCACCATTCTTTTAAAGCGGTTACCGCCCTGAGCTCTCTGCAGTATCCGGGTGCGGCCGTTTGGGGCGATTAACCGAATACGAGTGCATCGCGCCCGCCGCAGGCGATCCCGCGTTCGCCACCGCGCTCGAACCTGCACGAGGCAGTCACGATAGCAGCGCCCGGTCGCGCGCCGTGGCCTGAACGAGCGCCCAGAGCGCGTGCCCTCGGTCGATTGTTGTCGATCGCCGTTGCGGCGCGAAAAACCGGGAACCGCGAACCTCGATGGACGTCGCCGACCGCGAAAACACCGCGAAAGCTCGTTTTTCAGAAAAGCTGCGTGGCTGTACTTTTGTGTCCGCGGACGCCGATCTCTACGCTCTGCTGTTCCAAAGCCCTAGCTGAGGATGTCCACCGGCCGCTTCGCGTATGCACGCAGACCTTCGGCGTACCGCACGCCACACGATTTGCCTCGGTACGCAGCAATCGCAGTTTTCAGCTCCTGCGCGGGATCCACGCCCGCAGCATCGTATTTTTCGTTGCGGACCAGCGCCATCAGCCTCCCCAGCCACTCCTGTGCGGTTGCCCAATCAGGCGTGACATCAACGAAAGTATCGGGTTCAAACCCGATCGTGTGACGCGGTCCGTTGTCGTAATAGTAAAGGGCGCCAGGGGGGCGGTAGCTCTCGCGATTCAACAACTGGCCGGCGTTCTTGAGCGCGATCTCAGATAGTTGCGAGGCAACCCTGTGGTCGTCGTGCGTGTCATTCGGCCAGAGCGTGAGGGCCACATCAGCCTGCACGTCGGCGACTAACTCAGCCACGGCCATTTTCGCTTCCGATGTCACGTCGAACAAGTGCGAGGCGAACTTGCCAAACCGGATGTCCATGCCAAACGAGCGAGCCAGTTCGCGAGATCCGGGGACCAGTACCTGATAGCGGCCCTTCATCGGAGGCCAATTGCTGTAGTCGCCGATCAGCGCAATGACGACAACCCGCCAATGTTTGCGGAGGGCCTGCAGCATGATTCCCGGGACACCAAAAACGCAATCATCATAGTGTGCGCCGATGGCGAGAAGTGTCTTTGCCATGATCCACAATCCATACGGGCCGGGCTAGTGGAGTGCTCCACCCGCTCTCTCGGGCCTGCGTGTCATAAAAGTATATCCAATCTCCTGCCGTAACCAACTCGAGAAAGAATGTGGCTGCGGGGCGGTCGTAGCTGCGTGCGTTGCCAGACTCAGGTGTCCCTCCGGTCCGACCAGCCGGCACGCTTATTATGAAACTCTCCCTTGCGACTCTTTAGATGTAATGATAAAGGTAAGTATAATGATTAAGCGATTCGGTGTTGAAGCGTGCTTTCTGGCGTTCACGGCAGGCATGGTGATGGCAGCTGACACGATGGAGAGTACAAGATCCCCGCAAGACACGGCCGTGGATACCGACCCGAACTCCAGCTTTTGGCGCGGAGTTCCTGCGATATTTGCCGAACGCGACACGTCGGGGACGCCACTTCCGGGTTATCGCACCGAGATCCGCTCGCGGTGGACGGACCGGAATCTCTATTTCCTCTTCATCTGTCCTTATGAACAGCTTCACCTAAAGCCCGACGCTGACACCAAAACCGAAACCAACGAACTGTGGAATTGGGACGTTGCCGAGGCCTTTATTGGTGCAGATTATCGGAATATTCGGCGCTATAAGGAGTTTGAGATCTCTCCGCAAGCCGAATGGGTCGATCTCGATATCGACCTCGACACACCGCACCCTGCGGATGGATGGCTGTGGAATTCCGGCATGGAAGCTGGCGCGCATATCGACGCTGCACACCGGATTTGGTATGGCTTTATGCGAATTCCCTATGCGGCGGTTGACTCAAGACCGGCCAATGCCGGGAATCGTCTGCGCATCAATCTCTACCGTTCACAGGGAGCGGGCGCCGATCACAAACTCATTAACTGGCAACCGACCGGGCGCCGTTCTTTTCATGTACCAAACGCCTTCGGTGAGCTGAAGCTCGTCGATTAGGCCCGAGCCGCCAACGGGTCGCCCTTACGGCGAATGCGACGCGATTAAGAGTGGTTTCCCGCTCATTCCTGGATTGCGGATATGGGTCGGGCGCCTGTCCGGCCCTTCGCCGCGCGGCTAGATGTTGAAGTGAACACTGCTGATGTTCCGCTGTTCAACGGCCGCGACCTCAACGAATGGATCGTAGATGAGCCGAGCGTCTGGATCATCCGCAACGGCGTCATCATCGGAAGATCTCCTGGCCCCCCGGTACAACGAACTTCTGCACACCAGGGTGAGTTACGACCACTTCATCCTGCGCGGGAAACTGCGGCCGATCGACCGCATGCGAAACAGCGGGTTTCAGTTCTCTCCCAAAGCGGTGGAGAACTCGTACGAGACCCGGGGTAAGCTCGGCATGTGGTTTGCTAGTTCAGGCGAGGTAACAGATGAACAGCAAGGAACGAGCTACGGGAAGGCCAACGCGGTAGTAGTTTCCTAAAATCAACCGGCGTGTGATGTAAAATGTGGCCTGCGGAGGCTTGAAATAAGTCCCGGCTTTAGATGGAGGTGGTATGACTCGGGTGAAAATTCTAGCGATGATGTTTGCGTCGAGCGCGGCGGCGCAACTGCTGGTGCTCAACAAAGAGGGCAACGTCGCGGTGGTCGATCCGGTATCGCATAAGATTCTGGGCAAAGGGCCGACGGGCGACGGACCGCATGAAGTGGTTTCGACTACCGACGGCAAGCTGGCAGTCGCTAGCAATTATGGAACGGCGCAGGCGCCGGGGCATACGCTGTCCGTGATCGATATCGCGACCTACAAGGAGATTCATCGCGTCGATCTGGCGCCGCAGACACGGCCACACGGGCTGTTTGCTGCGGATGGCAAAGTTTATTTCACCTGTGAAGGCACAAAGACGGTCGGCAGGTACGATCCGGCCGCGGACCGCGTCGATTGGGTGCTTGGCACCGGTCAGGATGGCACGCACATGATCGCGCTGAGCAGGGACGGCAAGATTATTATCACTTCGAATATAGCGTCGGGTTCGATTTCGATTTTCGAGCACACGGGTAATCAGGGGGATTGGCATCAGAATGTGGTGAAGGTGGGGCACGGCGCGGAGGGATTTGATGTTTCGTCGGATGAAAAGGAGCTTTGGGCGGCGAATGCAGGCGACGGAACGGTATCTGTCGTCGATGTCCCTGGGAAAAGGGTGGCGCAGACGTTCCCGGTGGATGCGAAGCGATCGAACCGGTTGAAATTTACACCCGATGGAAGGCGCGTGCTGATCTCGGATCTGGCCACCGGAAATCTGTTGGTGATCGACGTCGCATCAAAGAAAGAGATTAAGCGGATCAAGATTGGCAGCGGGATCGCGGGAATTCTGGTGGCGCCGGATGGATCGAAGGCGTACATCGGGGCCACACCGGATAATTATGTCGGCGTCGTCGATCTGAAGACGCTCGAGATGACCGAAAAGATTTCCACGGGCAAAGGTCCGGACGGGATGGACTGGGTTAGCGGTCATTGAAGATTAGCGACATCTCCTCGTAACGAATCGCGAAGCGCAGGGCGATCAGATGTGCGTTTCATTTGGCAGCGCACCAAGAGGGCGTTCGCCACATCGTCGAGGGGATATCTCCCGGGGCAGGAACGTTGGAGGCAATCGACGAGCACAGCTGCGAAATCCATCTCGGGGCCTGTTTGCCCGGCTTACTCCTCGTTATAGCTTGCGTTGGCGGGGTTCCGACAATGTGCGGAAAACTCCCGAACTGATCCAGCACATCTGTTGGCTGGCGGAGCGATTCAGTCGTGCAATCCAATCAGGGAAGTGAAGGCTCGAGTGGAGAAGCGCCGTCGAATGAAATCGTCGACCGAATTCACATATGATGATGCTTGGAGCAACGAACACAATTTGTCTACTTACTCGCGGTTGGCCTCGTCCTGACTTGGGTGAGCACCGGCGGAATCGCGTCAGGTGCGGGTAAGGCTTCTCTCGACTACGATCGGGATATCCGGCCGATTCTTTCGGAAAATTGCTTCCTCTGCCATGGCCAGGACAGCAAGAAGCGCATGGCCGGACTGCGTCTGGATTCGTTCGAGGGAGCCACTGCGGATCGCGGCGGCCACGCTCCTCTCGTCCCCGGCAAGCCGGAAGCGTCAGCCATTTATCAGCGCATCACCGCGGAGCAAGCGGCCCGGCGCATGCCGCCGGCTTTTTCCAATCGTACTCTTACTGCGGACCAGATCGCGATTCTAAAACGCTGGATTGAGGAAGGCGGCGTCTACTCCCAACACTGGGCCTTTGTACCACCCAAACGACCTGAGGTGCCATCCGTCGCGGATCGCAGTTGGGTAAAGCAGCCGATCGATGCATTTGTTTACCAACGCCTCGAAGCGGAAGGACTGCGGCCCAACCGCGCCGCCATTCCGGAAGCCTGGTTGCGCCGTGTCTCGCTTGACCTCATCGGTTTGCCGCCCTCACTTGCCGAGTTGGACTCGTTTTCGAAAAACGTGGCGGCCGATGGCGAAGCGGCCTATGGCGCGGCCGTCGATCGCTTGTTGGCCTCGCCTCGCTACGGTGAGCGGATGGCGCTCGATTGGCTGGATGTGGCTCGCTACGCCGATACCCATGGATTCAACAACGACGCTGCCCGCTCCATGTGGCGCTGGCGCGATTGGGTCATTCAAAGCTTCAACAGCAATATGCCGTATGACCGGTTTATCACCGAGCAGTTGGCGGGTGACCTGCTGCCGAATCCTACGGTCGAGGACCGTCTCGCCACCGGCTTCGGACGCAGCGGTGTAATTAACTCGGAAGGCGGCATTATCGACGAGGAGTATCGGGTCGAGTACGTTACGGACCGCGTGAACACGGTTGGCGCAGCATGGTTGGGGCTTACGCTGGGATGCGCCCACTGTCACGACCATAAGTTCGATCCCATCACCCAACGCGATCACTACCGATTCTTCGCTTTCTTTAATAATGTGCCGGAGATGGGCGAGGACGGACGTGTCGCCAATGCGGTTCCGATCATGCCGGCACCGACCACCGAGCAGCAGGTGAAAATGCGCGAACTGGAGTCCGGGATCGCCACGCTGACGCACAAGCTGGAGGCTCGCGAAAAGAATTGGAACTGGCACGACGAGAGTGCCCAGCAGGCGCTGAGTCTCGCGGCACAACCCGGCACGCCCGGCGGTGCCGTGCTGCAAATCTCCTGCGAATCGGCCAAGGATTCCTTTGGTTTCGCGCTGGCGGAGGGTGTGGTTGGGCACTCCTGCGTCGCAGGAGACGCTCATTTGCAGCCGCAACTTCAAGGCAAGGGCGTGCCCGAATCGAAACGGCAGCCTCTAACGTTGAGTGCATGGCTTCGTCCTGACGCGGCGGATACGGATGTCGCGCTGCTTTCCACGATGGACTATGCCACGAACTTAGCCGGTACAACCTTCGGAAAGGGGCTCGAACTCCGCCTGGTCGCCGGCGAAGTGGAATTCCGTTTTGCGGACCGGTTCCCGGCTTACTCCATACGGGTTCGTTCCGAGGGCGCCGGCATCGCGCCTGGCGAGTGGCGGCACGTGACCGTGATCTATGAAGGCGCTGTGGAGGAATCACTGCGTTCGGAAGCATCACGCGTGCGGATGTTCGCCGACGGGCGCGAACTGCCGGTGCGGGTCCTCAACGACGGCCTGTCGCTGCCGGACAAAGATAACGATAAGTCAGCATTCGCGCGGTTCCGCATCGGCTGGGACAACAGCGCTAATGGTCAACGCTACGCAGGCCGATTCGATGAACTGGCGGTCTGGAACCGAGCCCTCACTCCTGCCGAGATTACTGGCCTGTTCGAGAGCCAGGCACTTCCGTATGCGGTAGCCAGACAACGGCAGCGTCAGGCCTCCCTTGTCGAGACCGGCTGGCTCCGGGCGGCGCTCCTTGCTTCGAGCGATGCAGCTTACGCCCAGGATCTACGAAAGAAGGATGGGCTGCGCGCCGAATGGCTGAGTCTGCGGCGCAGTTTGCCCAGCGTCATGGTGATGGAAGAACTGCCTACACCGCGCGAGACGCACATCCTGCTCCGCGGCGCCTATGATGCTCCCGGCGACAAGGTGGATGCCGGTGTGCCCGAGGAATTACTCGGGTCGTGGCCCAAGGGCGCTCCGAAGAACCGGCTCGGCCTCGCGCAGTGGCTCACGAAGCCGGATCATCCGCTCACCTCGCGCGTGGTAGTGAACCGCTTCTGGCAGCAGTTGTTCGGGCAGGGTCTGGTGAGGACCAGCGATAACTTCGGGATGCAGGGCGAGTTCCCGAGTCATCCGGAACTGCTGGATTGGCTGGCGCGGGAGTTCGTAGACTCTGGTTGGAATGTAAAGGCGCTGATGAAGCGGATGGTTCTGTCGGCGACCTATCGCCAGGACTCGGCGGCGAAGCCGCAGTTGATCGCGCGCGATCCGGAAAACCGGCTGCTGGCACGAGGTCCGCGCTTCCGCCTTCCGGCCGAGATCATCCGCGACCAGGCCCTCGAGATCTCCGGTCTTCTGAAGAATCGGCTCGGCGGACCGAGCGTCTTTCCGTATCAGACGGCGGACCTCTATAAGGGCATCGTAGTTGCCGCGAAATATCCCGGTACCGAGTACGTTGAAAGCACCGGTGACGACCTCTACCGCCGCAGCCTCTATACGTTCTGGAAACGGACGGTGCCGCATCCTGTAATGACGGTGCTGGATGCTCCGGACCGCGAATTTTGTGTCGTGCGCCGTTCCACAACGAACACGCCGTTGCAGGCGTTGACGTTGCTCAACGATCCTATTTTCGTGGAAGCGGCGCGTAAACTGGCCGAGCGCTCCATACATGAAGGTGGCTCCGCGCCCGACGCCCGTCTTCGATTCGCGTTCAGACTCGCTACGGGCCGCAGTCCGGACAATGAGGAAATGCGGATATTGCGAAAGAAACTGGACGAAATGCTGGCCAGTTACCAAGTCAACGAGAATGGTGCACGCTCCCTCGTGTCAGTTGGCGCATCGCCGCGCGATCCTGCGATTCCAGTAGGCGAACTGGCCGCGTATACCGCGATCGCGAACATGATTCTTAACCTGGATGAAGTGATTACGAAAGGCTGAAGTTATGGAATGTGGAAACTATGCCGGCTTCTCTTCGCGCCGCGAGTTGCTGGCGCGATTCGGTTATGGTCTCGGCGCCGCGGCGCTGCACGGTTTGCTAGGCACGGGTCAGGCCCACGCGGCGGTTGCGTCGCCCCGTGCGTTTCCAAACTTCGCGCCGCGCGCCAAACGCGTGATCTTTCTGTTCCAGGCAGGCGGTCCGTCGCACCTCGATCTGCTGGATTACAAGCCGGCTATGAAAGGCCGCTTCGACCAGGACATTCCTCCATCTATTTTCGGCGGCCAGCGCGTTACCGGAATGGTGGCCCAACAGGATCGCTTCCCGGTGGTTCCCACCATGTACGGCTTCAAGCAGTATGGCGAGAGTGGCATGTGGCTGAGTGAACTGCTGCCTCATACCGGCAAGATCGTCGACAAAATCTGTCTTCTGCGGGCGGTAAACACCGACGCGATCAATCACGATCCAGCCATTACTTTTATCCAAACCGGGAGCCAATTGCCGGGCAGGCCTTGCATGGGCTCGTGGATCGATTACGGATTGGGCAGCGAAAATGAGAACCTGCCGGCGTTCGTGGTGCTGAATTCATTGCCAAGCAACGGGATACCCGACCAGGGTCTACTCTCCCGGCTTTGGGGTGCGGGCTTTCTGCCCAGCAAATACCAGGGTGTGCAATTTCGCAGTGCGGGCGACCCGGTGCTCTCGCTGTCCAATCCACCGGGCGTCACCAGGGAGCAGCGTCGCAGCCAGCTCGATGGTCTGGCATCGCTGGACGAGCACCTGCACGAGCGCGTCGGCGACCCTGAAATCGAGACACGCATTGCGCAATACGAAATGGCGTTTCGGATGCAAGCCAGCGTGCCCGACCTGGCCGACATGTCCGGCGAGCCCGAGCATGTCCATGAGCTCTACGGCGAAGATTCGCGCAAGCCTGGCACCTTTGCTGCCAACTGTCTGCTGGCGCGGCGCCTCGCCGAGCGCAACGTCCGCTTCATTCAGCTTTATCACCGTGGCTGGGACCACCATGCCGGGCTTCCTAAAAAGCTGCCCGCCCTAGCGCACGACGTTGACGAGCCGTCGGCGGGTCTGATCCTCGACTTGAAGCAGCGCGGGATGTTGGACGACACCCTGGTCGTCTGGGGCGGCGAGTTCGGCCGCACCCCTTACGGCCAAGGTGCGATTAAGCCCGACAGTTACGGGCGCGATCATCACGGCCGCGTCTTCTCTCTCTGGATGTGCGGCGGTGGAGTCAAGGCCGGCTATGTTCACGGCCGTTCGGACGACTACGGCTTCAACGTAGCCGAGGGCGGTGTCCACATCCATGACCTTCAGGCGACCATACTATACCTCCTGGGGATCGATCACGAGAAACTGACTTATCTCTCTCAGGGCCGTCAGTTTCGCCTCACCGACGTCGGCGGCCAGGTCGTCAAAGAAATTGTCGCGTGATGCGATGTCACGGAACCGGTCGCGTCACTGTTAACACGCTAATTTGGGGGGAATGCGACGCACGGTAGCCATGGCCTGCGACTTCGGGTTCAATCCAAATTCAGCATTCTGAAGTTCTGGGGCGATGAAACGACCGCACTGTGGCGCTGGAAAATCAGCCGGGCGGTCGCCCGCGACAGGCGCGTTAAAGGATGTAAGATTAAGTCTCCGAGCCCAATCGAAAATGCGATCGCTCATCTTCTTCGTTCCCATCCTCAGCGTAGCCGGCATAGTGCCAGCAGACATTTCCGGTGTCCGGCCAGGGACAATCGCGGTCTCAGCCTCCGCTGAAACCTTGACCGTCCGCTGGCCGGACGAGTCATCCCGTATGTGGACCGCCGAATTCTCGTTGAACTCCGACAGGCCGCTCATTACGCAGATCGGGGTGGGGACGACCCCAGTCATCCGCAACGCCTACCCGCAATATTGGGCCACGACCGGGAAACGCCGCGGCCGCGCCGGGTTCGACGAGTTCTTCGATTTTCCTGGCAGTCATCCCGAGGGAACCAGACGGTTCGAGGGCGCGTTCCGGCCGGTCACAGCCACGGTCCGGAGCGTCGGGGACCGGATCGAAGTGCTGTTCCAAGGCCTGAAACTGGGCATTTTCGAGGGCGGCATCGCGTACACATTTTATCCAGGCACCCGGCTAATTTATCAGGAGGCCGTGGTCTCAACTCAGGAGCCCAACACCGCCTACCTTTATGACACCGGGCTACGTTTAGCCGCTCCGGCTTCCGGCGTAAGACCCGGGCGCCGGGAAGTCGTCTCTCCGGTCACTTACTACGATACGGAGGGGAAGCTTCGCACGGAGATGACGACCGGTCCGGACCGGCGGCCGGCGTATGTCCGATACCGAACAGTCGCGGCATTGTTGGACGCAGGCAGCCTGGCGGTATTTCCGCCACCGCATACCTACATCGCTCCTCGCGACTACACCACTAACATGGGATACGTCTGGTTCCACGGTTGGGCCGGTAGAACCGGACGCGGGGAACTCGGGCTCGGTGTTCGACACCCCGTCGACGACGGCGCAGGACTTTATTATCCCTGGATCAACGCCCCGCCTGCCACCGTCCAGCGCATGGGGCTGTTTTACATGGTTTCGGATGGGAAGCCGGAGGCAGCGCTGGAGGATGTCCTGCGCTTCACCAATCGCGACCGGTTTCCAGCGCTTCCCGGCTACAAGACGCTAACCTCGCACTGGCACTGGGGCTACACAATTCAGGCTCTGGACCAGGGGGAAAACTGGGTTCCACCCTTCACGCAGGTTCTCAAAGATATGGGAATCGACGCTGCCATCACCTGTGACTTCCACGGCGACGGTCATCCGCGGGACCTGACCGACCTTCGCCTGCAGGAACTCGATGCCTATTACCGGATGTGCCGCAAGCAATCGGACTCGAAGTTCCTGTTGATCCCCTCGGAAGAGGCCGACGTCATATTGGGTGGCCACTGGTCCCTGGCGTTCCCCAAGCCGGTCTACTGGTTCATGAGCAGAGCAACTGACGTCCCCCTTCGGCAGACGCATCCCAAGTACGGGACGGTCTATCATGTTGGGTCGCCGGATGACATCCTCGAAATGGTTCGAAGCGAACAGGGCATCATGTATCAGACCCATCCGCGTACCAAAGACTCCTTCGGCTATCCCGATAAGGTTCGCGACACCAACTTTTTCCGGGACCCCCGCTTCATCGGAGCCGGTTGGAAGGCAATGCCCGCCGACCGCTCGACGCTCCGGCAGGGAATTCGCGCCCTGAATCTGCTGAACGACATGAACAACTGGGGCCTGCCCAAGAATCTGCTGGCCGAAACCGACATGTTTGCCATTGACCACACTTCCGAAATCTACGCGCATATGAACGCCAATTACGTGCGGATCGGCGAATTGCCGGATTTTGATCACTACGGTCGCATGCTGGACGCAGTGAGCCGGGCCGACTATTTTATCTCGATGGGCCAGGTTCTATTGCCGGAAGTTGAAATATCAAAGGCCTCGCCCTCGGCTATCAAGGCCAAAGCCCGGATACAGTGGACCTTCCCACTGGCTTTCGGATTGATCGTCTGGGGTGATGGCAAGGAAACCTTCACCCGGACTTTCGATCTCAGCGAGACTCGCGCGTTCGGCAATGCGACGTTCGAGTGGAGCACAGAGGCCAAGAGTTGGCAATGGGCGCGCATCGAAGTATGGGATGTTGCTGGCAACGGAGCCTTCATCAACCCGGCCCACCGCTAGCTACCTTCTGGCGCAAAACTGCGGGGCTAATTCTTTTGTTCGCATCGGGCACGCTGCCGGTCAGTTGCGGGAACGTCCAGATTCCGTGCCTTTTCTTCTCCGCGGTCTGGAAAACGATCTCCTCAGCGTTTTTCTCTGCGGCTCCGCGCCTCTACCGGTAATCTACGGTTCACCGCATTACCGAACCGCGGCCTCCGAATATTCCCAGGCACATGACGTGGAAAGCCCAAACCCACCGCCGGGACGCCGAGCCGCAGAGGAGCGCGGAGGGCCTCCAATTGCTGCAAGATTTTCTGAACATTTGTACCGCATCAATGTACGGTAGTGCCACAGTATTGACCTGGAGCACGTTGGCAGTAGCGGAATATGCGCGCGGTATCATGCGTGGCTGGGCAGTTGCGGCCGTTCCCGGTCCTCCAGGTTATCGGTATCGGCGCGCGCGATTGCTCCGCTATGCTCGCGGCATCCAAACGATCGATACCGGCGGACGAGGCGGGGCGTGCTGCGAAACCGGCGCGCCGGCACTCTGGGCAGTCGGCCCCATATATAGCGATGGGTCTGCAGCAAGCGGCCCGGCCTCCGGTGGCAGTTCCTTGTCGCGATTCACTCGGGCGTAGTTGGGGATTGCCAACAACTTGCTGCCGTCCGCGTATTCACCGCTGATCACGGTGACTCCGCCGAGCAGGTCACCGCGCCAATGGGCAGTCAAGTGGGAATTGGCGGCCAGCGTCTGCGTAATATCCTGGTCGGCCTTTTCGACGTTGTAAATCAGCGGTCCGTAACGGAGCGCCACCTTGCCACGCGTGGACGCAATCTGTTCCGTTGCCGTCACGCGCTGGACGTTCAGCGGAAGTTCCAGGTCGATTTGGTCGCCTGCCTTCCATTCGCGCGTGATCACCGCGTATCCTCTTTCCATCGATGGCTTCACCGGTTTCCCGTTCACGGCCAGCGAAACGATTCCGTTCACTTCCGGCACCGGCGTGTACTGCGTACTGGTAGTGCGATTCGGAACCCGCAGGCGAACAGAGAACCTCTTGCTTACTTTCGGATTCACCGTGATCGCGACGCTGCCGCTCCATGGATAATCCGTTCGCTGCACCATCTCGACATCCGTTCCGCCGGCATTCTCGATCGTGATGGTGCTCCCGACGTACATATTCACGTACACGCCGTCCGGCGCTTTCGCATACGTCCACGTCGGCACCATCAGCAAGGTTCGGGGGATGTTACCCACACAGCACGGGCAGGTGTGCCACGAACTGCGCCCCATACCCGTATCCAAGGGGTTCGTATAGTAAAAGTTCCTGCCCTCCAGGTCGGTGGACCCCAGCAACGCGTTGTACATGGTCTCTTCGTAGTTGTCGACATACCTGGCGTCATGGTAAGCCAGATTCATCTTCCAGTGGAAGAAGATCATTCCGCAACTGGAGCACGACTCGCAATACGCTTCATTGCGGAGCGAGTAATTCGGACCGAATCCTTCGGATGTTTCCCCGCTACCGATACCTCCGGTCAGGTAATACTTCTTGTTGACGATGTTGTCCCACAGCGACTTCACCGCACTCTGATATTCGGGGTCGTGCGTTTCCACCGCCACGTCGGCCATTCCGGAATAGGTATATGCCGCCCGGACAGCATGGCCGACGGCTTCATACTGCTGCGTCACAGGAAGATGGCTCTGGTCGTACTCCTTTCGGTCGCGGATGGGATCGACCGCTGCCGTGTACCGGCAGTCCAGCAGGAATCTGGCGGTCTGAATATATTTGTCGCCCTTGCCGCCGCCCTCCACATCGTTGACAAACCGTCCGAAGCGAACCAGCGCCTGCTCCATCTCCTGATGGCCGTCGTACCAGGGTTTCTTCGGCGCAGGGCCGAGATGGTTGTGCCAACAGTCGGCCAGTTTCCGGGCCGCATGGTAAAGCCGCGAATCCTTCTTGTCGGTCATTTGGTAGTGATTGATGGCCGATTCGAGGAAGTAGCCGGCGGTGTAGCCTTCGTGATCGCCGCGGTGCGCCGGGTCCCAGTGCTGGAACTTGCTGCTCTCGATTATGTCGCCTTCCCGGCCGGCGCGGTTCAAAGTAAACGCGGTCTGCAAATATCCGTCGGGTTCCTGGGCAGCCAGGATTTTCGGAATCCAATCGTCCAGCGTGTCGCGGAACTTTTCATGCGCCTCAATCATCCGCGGATCACCCTGCGGGTCGATCATGAGTGCGATGCTCATGGCTTCGACGGTTTGGTGCACCCAGGCATTGGAGAAAACGTATCCCTTGTGAAGGCCGGCTTCTTCGCCGCGCAATTTCTTGCCGGCTTCAATGAAGTTGTCAATTCCACCCGGGCCAAGCGTCACGTCACTGCGGTTAATGACATCGATGCAATGTGGAATCCAGTTGACAACCAGCGCCTTCACGCGCGGATCCCAGAATTTGCTGTTAATTTTAAAACTCCTGGTGTAAACGGCATCGAGTTGTCTCGCCGGAGGAGCTGTCTCAACCGAGACGTTCAGAGTGGCAGAACTCCTGGTCTGCCCGTTGTCGGCTGTCAGCTTCAAAACGTAAGCACCCGGCTTAGTGAATGTGGCAGTGGTGACGAGCGCCTTAGGATCGTCGAATTTGACTTCGCCAGGACCCGACTCCTTGCTCCACACTGCGCCAATAGCTGGTCCGGTCGAAGTGGTTGACGTCTGCCCGGACTGCGGTCCTCGCGGCCGTCTCAGAAGAGGGTCGCCGTAGCCCGCCCACCCCCGGAGGTGCGTTCTGCCGGGCAGGACGGTGACACGATCGACGCCCGCAATGGCGTACAGCGAAGCGTCGGTTGCGGCGTTCGCACACGAAAGGATGGCGTAATGGATGACAGGTGCAACAGCCGCTGCCGTAGCGGCTTTCGCCGTCACGCCTAAAATATCGCGCCGGCTTAAGTCGGCCCTGATCGATTTATCGTTCCTCATGGATCGATCCTCCTCATGGATGTTTGCTCTTACCGGTGTCTCCATTGTCCCGTAATCAGACGGGTCTCGCCTGGTCCATCTCCCTGCGGATTGTGAAGACTGCTGGCTGTCCTGCAAGCAACACCGTCATTTTCTTCCAGAGTTTATCATTTGGCCTCACGTCGGGGAAATCCCTTTGGCAGTTTCGCGCCCCCGCTTAGCGTCAGGTCCCGAACGCGTACTTCACGGGCGATTTCGTCTCATGAAGCATGTCGTCTCAGCAACTTCGGATCGTTGTGGAGTGTTACATGTGAAATCCGGGTTGTTTAGGCTGGACGCTACAATCATCGACGAACAGCCACGCCATTGAGTCTGGCCGGGAAACATGGCCACGTCCATAGCCAGCCAGGGATACTGGCTCCAATCGGCACTGGTTCCACCGATGATCGCCATGGCCGAACTCAATCCGAATCCCAGACAGATTATGGCGAGTCTCGCGCAGTGATGCCAGGTGCGGCTGTGCGATGCTTCGCCGTGGCCGGTTATGGAGAAGCCGGCCAGGCTCTTCAGTTGCGTAGTAACCTTCATGTTGTATTCTCTCCAGGTTCCAGTCGAACTGTCCCCTTACGGAATCCGGGGGCGGCTGTTACAGGTTAAAGAGGAACGAAAATGACGCCGGGACGTTTCGAACGCCGGCGGCATCGGTTACAAGGACACGTTCGCCGATCGGCACTGCGTATTCTCGACTGGTGCCGCGCATCCGCCATCCGTTTCCGTCGCCGGTTGGCAGGTTCACGTGGGGTACTGCCAACCGTCGCCTCGATCAGACGGTTACTCCGCAGACAGGCCACAACATAGGGAAACCGGGACGACCTCTAGGAGGAGTAGTGAGAGGACTGAGTCACGGGCTAAAGTAAATCGAAGCGCCAGCCGATACAAGGACAGTGAAGCGAGTAAGGCTCAGTATCGCGCTGTCCGCGGTAGCCATCGCGGGTGCAGGCGCCGGATGGATTACTTTCCTCGGGCCTTCAAAAACCGCGGAAGTGGTGAGGATCGGTATCAATAACTCGCCTCCTTATTCCATCGTCTACCGCGATGGTTCTTATTCCGGTTTTACGGTGGAAGTGCTCAGCGAAGCCGCGCGGCGGAGAGGCATGGCGATCCAATGGGTGGTGGCTCCGGAGGGCCCGGATCTTGCTCTGAAAAGCGGCAAGGTGGATGTCTGGCATCTTCTGACGGATCTTCCAGAGCGCCATCAGTGGGCCTATTATACGGATCCATGGCTGCGCACGCAATTCGCACTGGCGGTGCGCGAAAATGGGGCAATCAAAAGCGTCAGGGACGCTACAGGACGCCGTGTGTCGTACACCAACACGCCGCTAGCGTCCAGCCTTGCCCGGAGGTTTCTCCCGCACTTCATTCCGGTGGCGGAAGCGGCAGGACTGGAGTTGAAGGCGTTGTGTAGCGGATCGGCGGACGCTGCTTTTATCGACATGAAACACCTCATCCCGCGGCTTCTTCACCCGAATGAGGTCTGCTCCTCGTTCCCGCTGGAAATCATCACAGTGGATGGCGCCAGTTTCCGGATGGCGATCGGCGCGACACGAAAGGGTTTCGGCAAGGCCAAGGAGTTGCGCGCCGAAATCACCAGCATGGCGCAGGACCTGACGCTGGACGCCTTGTATCGAAAATGGCTTCGGGATACTACCGATGAAACAGGAATTGTCAAGGAGTTGACGGAAGCCCAGCAGAGATCGCGCCTGTTCCGGTATTGCGCAGCAATTCTGGGCGCACTGGTGGTTCTTCTTGCGGTATTGATCCATCGGGAACGAACCGTCCGGCAGGCGGTCAAATCGGCCTATGAATTCGCCGAGGCCGCGCTTGACGCCGCCGGCGGTCTGGTATTCATCTCTGATCGGTCCGGCCGGATTGTTCGCTTGAATCGGGCTTGCCAGCGGATCACCGGGAAGACGCTCGAGGAAGTCCGCAATCGGACCAGTTGGGAGGTTTTCGTGCCGCCGGAGGAACGTGTGGAAGTGCATAAACTGTTTACCGTGCTGGCCGGGGGCGTTTCGCACAGCGATCATGAATACCACTGGCAGACCTGCGAGGGACCGCGTCTGTTCTCATGGTCGAACACTGTGCTCGTGAACAAAGCGGGTCGTGTCGACTACATCATCGCCACCGGGATCGACATCTCCAACCGGGAAGCCGCGGAGCGGAAGCTGGACTACGAGGCCAGCCATGATGCGCTGACAAACATTGCGAATCGCAGACTGCTTATGCGCGAACTGGACACCGCGTTTGCGGCCGCGCAAGCGGGAGGCGATGGATTCAGCCTGGTGCTCGCGGACCTGGATTGTTTCAAGGCCATCAACGATGCGTACGGGCACGATGCGGGCGACGAGGTTCTCTCGTATATGGCGCGCCTGCTGCGCAGCGAAGTCGGCGCCGGAGATCTGGCGGGACGCCTGGGCGGGGATGAATTTTGTGTCGTGCTTCGGAGCGGGCCGGTGGAAGCGCCGCTAAAGAGGATCAGAGATCGTCTTCGGGCGCATGAGTTCCGTGCGGCGTCCGGCGAGACTTTTCACGCCAGTGTAACGTTCGGGTGCGCCACTTGGCGCCACTGTATGCTGTATCCTTCCGAGCTTCTTCGCACAGCCGATCAGGATCTTTATCTCGCAAAAGCCTCCGGGTCCGACCGCTTACCGCGATTCGATGTGGACATCGCGGCGCTCGAAGCCGAACTCGATGGCGAGGTTCCGCCTGCCCGATCGAACTCTCCTGCCAGTGAAATGAGGGGCAAGGGCGGTTTCGGAGCCTTTGGTCGATAGTCGCGCGAGCCGCGTCATGATCGTTTACAACGAGGGTTTCCACAGAATCATCGAGAACACCAATGCCGGACTGGCGCGCGCGGCGGACATGACAGCAGCGCCGGGCTCGGCGCCGGGAGCGCCCGTCGTTTTTGCGCGTCCCTCGTGCGAGCACGCCACGCCCCGAAGGCCAGTGCATCGCGTCCCCGCGACGATCCCTCGTTCGCCCCCGGGCTCGAACGCGCGCGCAGCGGTCAACAAGAGCAGCGTGCAGTTCGCCGCCAGGACGTCGACCCACACCGCGGTATCCCGGGGTATCCGTCGATGCCGAGGAATTTGTATTTCTTATCACAATTGGTATAAAGTGTGAGTATCTCAACACTTTGCTTTGATTATTCCAACGTCAACATGATCAATAGAGACCATATCTCAGAGGACGATCTTGAGGCCTATCACATGGGCATCGAGACTGAGATGCCACTTTCGGAGGTCGAGGAACACCTGTTGTCTTGTCAGGATTGTTTGAACCGCCTGAAGGCTGCCGGGTGCTATGTGGAAGAAATCCAGCAGGCGGCTACGCTCGGCGAACTCGATTTAGAAACAGACGCCGAGGAGCAGCAGCCCGAAGGTGAACGAGCGCCAAAGAGAGAAGAGACAGCGTAAGGCCATCCGTGAAAGTTCGGTGGGGCGTTAGCGAATCTCGTTGATGCTAGCGGTACTCCGAGAAGAGCGAGTGAATCGGGCATCGGCCACGCACATCTTTCGGAGCCGGAAGCTTATCGCCCGGATGTGCCGAACGCTCAAGTTCACGTTCTCGACGCCGGTCATTTCGCTTTGGACAAAGCGGCAGATGAGATCGCCGCATTAGTTCGAGGCTTTTTGGCTGAGATAGTTACGGGAGCGCAGGCTTAACCTATTTGCGACCTAACCTGGCGGTGCGCGCATCGAAGTGTTGAGGGTTACATATGCGATCTGACATTGTTCCAGGGGCTGTCTTCCCCGACTACGAGCTTTCCGACCACACTGCAAAACGCCGGAGGCTCTCCGAACTGCAAGGACAACATCCCATGATTCTCGTCCTCAGCCGCGGTGGCTTTTGCCCCAAGGACCGCAGGCAGGCGGAAGGACTTGTCCAACTCCATCGTGAGCTCGAGGTTGCCTATTGCCGGCTTGTCACGATCAGCACCGACAATATCACTCAGACGAATGAATACCGCAGTGGAGTCGGTGCTCACTGGCCATTCCTCTCCGATGCGGGACGTATCGTTCAAAAAGATCTCGACATCGCTGAATACACCGATTCCGTCAACAATCCCATGATTCCCCACGTCATCGTCCTCGAGCCCGGTCTTGTCGTTTACAAGATTTACAATGGCTACTGGTTCTTCGGTCGACCTACCATGGAAGACCTCCGTCAGGACCTGCGCGCCGTCAGTAAGAAATGCCGTTCGGACTGGGATATCACCACGCCCGAACTAAAGGCGGCCTGGCAACAAGGTCGCAAGGAACTCTTCTATCCGTACGGCAAAACCTACACACAAACCCTCGGTGAACAGGATTAGCGCGGTTTCAAAGGCGGTGGCTTGCAAGAGCCGTGCGGCGCTCGGATGCTCACCACGATTTCTGTCGCACGCCGGTCCTGATAGGCAGTCACTCACCGTGAACTAAGACCTCGCCAGGCGATGCCGAGCGTGGCTGCGGCACGATCAAGAAATGTTGCCGTTCGCGACCGACTCCAACAGAGGAGCGCCCGGCGAGCGAAGAGTCCGAATATCCCGCATTGGTGGTTGGCCGAAGAGACGGCTGTATTCGCGATTGAACTGGCTGGCGCTTTCGTATCCGACCTCAAACGCCGCACTTGCGGCGTCCAGACCATCGATGAGCATACGTCCGCGAGCTGCCTGCAATCGAAGCTGTTTCTGATACTGAACAGGACTCATGGCGGTCAGCGTCCGGAAGTGGTGGTGCAGCGTCGATACGCCCATGCCCGCGATTTGTGCGAGATCTTCTACCCGTAGCGTCTTCGCGTAGTTCGCCCTGAGCCACCCAATCGCTTTTGCGGTGCGGTTGCTCTGATCTCCCAGCGTCGCAATCGCTCGAAGGCGCGCCCCTTCTGGTCCCCGAAGCATCCGGTAGATGATCTCGCGCTGAATGAGGCCGCTGAGAAACGGGATATCCTGCGGGGTGTTCAGCAGGTCGATCAGCCGGCAGCATGCGCCGAGGAATTCCAGGGTGATTTCACCGGTTGCCATGGCCGGACTCTCTGACGGCGCTTCTGCCACCTGTATCTCCTCTCGGCTGAGAAGTTCCCGGACGACGGGCATTTCGAGCTTCAGCGACATCGCGAGGCAGGGCGCTTCTTCACTGGCTTCGACGATCTGGCTGACGATTGGCAAATCGACCGACGTCAGCAGGTACCGTGACTCGCCGTAGATGAAAGTGGTTCGGCCGAGGTCTACCCGCTTTCGCCCTTGGGCAATCACGGTCACGCCCGGCTCGTAGGTCGCGGAGCACGGAGAGGTCGGAGCCGTCCGCCGATGCAGCGTGACGCCGGGGATTTCTGTTGCCCGATTCTCCGCCGACCCCACATACAAGGCAATCTTGCGAGCAAGCCCGACCCGCATCGCGCGCACTCGGTCTACGATTGGAACAAGGGCTTCACTCATATTTGTCATGATCACCGTTTCGCTCTCCTCTAGCTCCAGGATAGCCTTGCCGAAGTGATCCCATCGACAGTTTCATCCTATTGCAAGAGGAATTGGCAATAAATCGGAAGGATCAGGATACCGCTTCCTGGGCGCAAAGCACTAACCTGGAGATGGAAGAGACAGTTCCGAAGGAGAAACAATGCAGAAACGCAAATTGGGAAAGAGCAACCTGGAGGTTTCAGCCCTCGGGTTGGGCTGCATGGGAATGAGCTTTTCTTACGGCCCACCCAAAGACAAGCAGGAGATGACATCCCTTCTCCGGGCAGCCGTGGAACGCGGCATCACATTTTTCGATACGGCCGAGGTCTACGGCCCGTTCTTGAACGAAGAACTCGTGGGCGAAGCTCTCGCTCCTTTCCGTGACCGTGTAGTGATTGCCACCAAATTCGGATTCGATTTCAGCCCGAATTCCGATCCCCGCGGGATGAAGGGTTCGCCGGTCCTGAACAGTCGTCCAGAGCACATCAAAGAGGCCGTGGAGGGCTCACTTAAACGGCTCAAGATTGACGTTATCGACTTGCTTTATCAGCATCGGGTTGATCCGAACGTACCGATCGAAGACGTAGCCGGCGCAGTGAAAGACCTGATTCAGGAGGGCAAGGTCAAGCACTTCGGCCTTTCCGAGGCAGGAGTACAAACCATCCGTCGCGCACATCGGGTTCAGCCGCTTACTGCTCTCCAGAGCGAGTACTCGCTGTGGACGAGAACTCCGGAGAAGGAAGTAATACCGACTCTTGAGGAACTCGGCATCGGCCTTGTCCCGTACAGCCCGCTCGGTAAGGGCTTTCTCACGGGCAAGATCGACGAAAATGCGAAGTTCGGCAGCTCCGACTTCCGCAGCACCCTGCCTCGCTTCACGCCGGAGGCTCTCATGGCGAATCAGGCCCTGATCAGCATGCTTGCCAGCATCGGGAAACGGAAGAACGCGACACCTGCTCAGATCGCACTCGCCTGGCTGCTGGCCCAGAAGTCGTGGATCGTACCGATCCCAGGCACCACGAAGCTGCATCGCCTGGACGAAAACATCGGGGCACTGTCAGTTGAACTCACGCCCGACGATCTCGGTGACATCGAGAACCTCGCCTCAAAGATCACGGTGCAAGGCGCCCGTTACCCCGAAAAGCTAGAGCAAATGACGGGTCGCTGAGCAAGGCCGGAAGGAGTTCGAAAATGGATATCAAAAGAATTGGCTCGCAGCCGTCCGCCAAGGGACCGTCAGAGTGGTTTACCGGCACCGTGCGTATCGACCCGCTTTTTCATGCGCCTGAGCCGGCGCTGGTTCAAGGCGCGGCGTCACTTTCGAGCCCGGGGCGCGAACTGCATGGCATACACATCCGCTCGGTCAGACCCTGATTGTGACGGCCGGCTGCGGCCGGGTACAGCGCTGGGGCGGCCTGGTCGAGGAAATCCGGCCGGGTGATGTGGTCTGGTTCTCCCCCGGTGAGAAGCATTGGCACGGGGCCATGGCCACGACGGCGGTGACGCATATCGCCATTCAGGAAGAGCTCGACGGCAAGGTTGTCGACTGGATGGAGCACGTCAGCGACGAGCAATACAAGGCCTGATTGAGGGCCAGAATCTGACCAACAGGAGCATAAATCAATGTACAACGCTAAGGCTTATTCCGCTGGCAGTGCGGCCTCGCCGCTAGCCCCCGCGACGGTCGTGCGTCGAGATCCAACCGGACACGACGTGCAGATCGAAATTCTATTTTGCGGAATCTGCCACTCCGATTTGCACCAGGTCCGTAATGAGTGGAGCGGCTTGATGCCGACCGTGTACCCGTGTGTCCCGGGCCATGAAATTGTCGGCCGTGTTACCAGAGTCGGCTCCGAGGTCACCCGGTTCAAGCCCGGGGACCTCGCCGCAGTGGGCTGCATGGTCGATTCCGACCGCACCTGTCCCGAGTGCCAGGCGGACCTCGAGCAGTTCTGCCCGAACATAACGCTCACCTACAACTTTCCCGATAAGCACCTCGGAGGCGTCACCTACGGCGGTTACTCGGACAGCGTTGTCGTTGTTGAGCGCTTTGTCCTGCACGTCCCTTCCAATCTTGATCTTGCCGGCGCCGCGCCTCTTCTCTGTGCTGGAATCACAACATACTCACCGATGCGCCATTGGGGCGTCACAAAAAGCAAGAAAGTCGGGGTAGTGGGTCTCGGCGGACTGGGCCACATGGGCGTGAAGTTTGCTCACGCCCTTGGAGCCCATGTGGTCGTCTTCACAACCTCACCCAACAAGAAGGAAGACGCATTCCGGGTCGGCGCAGACGAAGTCGTCGTGTCGCGCAACGCCAATGAGATGCAAACGCACGCCGGGAGCTTCGACTTTATTCTCGACGCGGTCTCGGCCGATCACGACATCAACGCCTACATCCAACTCCTGCGCCGCGACGGCAACATCACCATGGTCGGCGCGCCGGCGAAGCTCCTCGCCGTCTCGGTGTTCGGCCTCATCATGGGACGCCGAAGCTTCTCCGGCTCTCCCATCGGCGGTATCCGCGAGACTCAGGAGATGCTCGACTTTTGCGGCTCGCATAACCTCACCGCCGATGTAGAAGTCATCCCCATCCAGAAGGTCAACGAGGCCTACGAGAGACTGGCTAAGGCCGATGTGAAGTACCGCTTCTCGATCGATATGGCTTCTCTCAAGTCTCAAGAAAATCGGTGAATTGCGCACTTCCTCGATCCAGTGCCTAGCCTGCTCTCGAAAAACTGCGCTGCCCGAAGGTGGCGTGTTGCCGCGTTTGCAAGCGGCAGCGCTGGCCAAAGGCGGCGGCCAACCGGCAGGGAAGAAAAACCCAGACCGAACAAAGGCTGGGTATAGTGCGCCCGGACGGGGTGGAGGGCGGCTCCCGGCGCCAAGAATTGCAACTCCCAAGCAAGATCAAAGGATGGTGGTTGGGTGTATACTAGCCCACCGGGAGCCATAACGGAAATTAGTATGAACATGAACCTGACGCGGCGAGATCTGTTGAAATGTGCTTTAGCGATGCCTGCAGCGGGATGGCTGACCAACTTTCGCGCCTTGGCTTCGCCGGCCTCCAAGATGGTCAAGATTACGGCGATCAAGACCATGGGGCTGGACAATGTGGGCGACGGATGTCTGATTCGGATTGAAACGGATGCCGGCATCGTAGGGTACGGTGAAGCGGGTTTGCCTTCGGCCGCCGCACGGCAAAGGATCGCGCTGATGCTGCCTCAGCTAATCGGTCAGGATCCGCTGGCAATCGAACGCCATTTTTATTTTATGGCGGCCACACAGTACTCATTCATGGCCAATATCCCGACCGTAAGCGGTGTCGACATCGCGCTTTGGGATCTGGCGGGCAAGATTATCGGGCTGCCTGTTTACCGGCTTATCGGCGGTCCCATCCGGAAAGAGATTCCCGTTTACTCGCACGGCGGACCGCGGGACATGTCGGATAAGGCCGAGTGCCGGAGTTGGGCGCAGCAGGTGAAATCGGCACCCGAGGGATTCACAGCATTCAAATTTGGGTTCGGTTTTCCGGGCGCTGGCGCCGGCACTGGAGGGGGCGAGGGTCGCGGGGGTGGGGGGCGCGGCGGCGGGCGGCCGACCGGTCCTTATAACCCAACCCTGGACGGCGGCGTCTTCCGTAAGACGGCGCACGATTACGCCAATCTCAGGGAGGCGCTCGGCGACGACATCGATATCGCAATGCACTGCACCGGACAGTTCGATACGCGCAGTGCGATCGGCCTCTGCAAGGCCATCGAGCCAATCGATCCTCTTTGGATTGAAGATCCGTTGACCGTTCGGTACTCCGAAGCCTGGTTGGAACTGAAGCGATCGACGCGCGTGCCATTGCTGGCGGGCGAAAAGGTCGAATTGGTGGAGGGATTCCGGCCTTATCTCGACAACCAGGTCCTAGATATGATTCACCCGGATGTGGCATACTCTGGCGGCATCACGGGATGTCGAAAAATAGCCGATTACGCTGCTCTTACCCGTACACCTATGGGGATGCACAGCGGTCCCTGCTCGTTGATCCGTTTCTATTCGTCGATGCATGTGGGCGCCGCCGTGCAGAACTTCTTTAAGGTTGAAAATGCTCTGGGAGCCTTTCGAGGCAACAAGGAAAAGATGGCGCAAGGGCCGGAACCTGCGGTACGAAAGAGCGTGTTTCCAGTCCCGGAAGGGCCGGGGCTGGGACTTGAAATCAACGAGGACTGGTTGCGGGCGCACATCGCCAAAGGCGATTCGTGGTGGGGGTGATCCGGTGTTGGTCTTAGAGGCTTTGCGCCAGTTGTCTTGCCAGGTTCTTCCCCGGTAGTGCAGAGTCGCCGCAGGCCAGGCTGCTCCGCAGCCGCTCGGCTTTGGCCATTTGAATTTCAACTTCTCGCGAAGCAGCGGGCACGTGTAATGGGGAAAGCACGTTTCTCCGGCTTCGTCTCGAATGGTCGAGCGAAAGGCAAAGCCGCAGAAAGACTCGCAACCCAGGCAGCTTCGCACACCAAAGTCAGTCGCTGGAGCGACAAAAGCGACCAGGGGGTCGCTTGCGGACGTGGGCGTCCGCCCCACAAAAGACCAAAGCCGAGAGGCTGCTCCGCAGCCGGCAGACCACAAAAAACGATGGTCTGCCCCACCGGGGGGCCGGTCACCGGTTAAGAAACTATTGCAATTCGATCAGCTCGTACTCAGTCAGCACTGCATTGGCATCGAAGTCCGCAAGCTGTGATGGATCTAAGACGAAAGTATTTCATAGTCGGATCTCAGGGCCAGCCTTATCGCCGCGCCGGCAACAAGCGCCATCCCAGCGCTCCATGCACGGCATGGAATCCAAGGTACAGAAAGGTACCCCCTGCCACGGCCAGCAGATCGCTAGCCCATACCCCCGGCGTCAGGGACAGCGCGACGATCGCTCCGACGGCGGTCGCGAGTTCTGCTCCGACACCCCATGCCGCAGCCGCGCCGCGCGACTTGAGCGATGCTCGCAGCATCACACCCAAAGCCAGGCCTTCGGGAATCTTATGCAGCAGCACCGCGAGCGGAATCGTAGTCCGCATCGATCCCGCGCCGGAATTCTGCGCAACCGTCATACCCCAGCCGTCGATAAACGCGTGGATCGACGTCGCCACGATCAGCGGAACGCTGAACCCGTGCAGTTCCACGTCGCAGTGTCCATGATCGTGAGTGTGGGAGCACGAGGGACACACCGGATGGACATACCGGTCCACGACGAACAGGACCGCGTATCCGGCCCCGAAAAGGATTCCAGTTCGCAACCACCCCGTCTTACCGGCCGTCTCCGGCAGAATCGAAAACAGCGAGACCGCCAGCAGGATCGCCCCGCTCAACGGCACGAATACGCGCGCGCGGCCGTGCGCGACCGGCAGATAAGCTCCCGCGCATGCTCCTGCGATTCCAATGAAGGCGGCAAAAAGGGAAAGAGGCATGAAGTAGATGTAGGTCCTGAGCTTGTGCAGTCCTACCTGTTATGATAGATTCTCAGGCAAGACAAACGCGAACGCGTACAGTGTGAGTTAGCTGTATGGCACTCTGCTGTGAAGCGCTCTTTCTGAAACGCTGATTTCGCAAGTTTCGTCACTTATTTTTTACTTATGATTAAAGTCGAAGGTCTGACCAAGCGCTACGCGCGTCATGTTGCGGTCGACAACATCTCCTTCGAGGTTGGCAAAGGCGAGATAGTAGGCTTCCTCGGCCCCAATGGCGCCGGGAAGACTACCACTATGCGGGTCCTTACCTGCTTCCTGCCCCCAACCTCGGGAAAGGCGAGCATTGCCGGTTTCGATGTTCTTGAGAACCCGATGGAGGTCAAGAAACGTATCGGCTATCTGCCCGAAACCCCGCCGCTCTACCCGGAGATGGAGGTAAGCGAATACCTTACCTTCGTTGCACGGCTGAAGGGAATCCCCAGCGGCGACGTCGCCAAAAGGGTGAACGAGGCTGCCGGGCGCTGTGCCATAGCCGACGTTAAGACTAAGTTGATCAGCAAGCTTTCCAAAGGCTACCGGCAGCGCGTAGGGCTCGCCCAGGCCATTCTGCACAACCCCGATGTCCTGATCCTCGACGAACCCACGTCCGGCCTCGATCCCAAGCAGATCATCGAAACTCGCGAGCTGATTGCCAGTCTCTCGGGAGACCATACCATCATCTTGAGTACGCACATCCTGTCAGAGGTGGAACACTCCTGCCAGAAGGTGCTGATTATCAATCGTGGGCGCATCGTCGCCAGCGAATCGGTCAGCAATCTGACCAGCAAGATGAGGAGCGGCACCGACACGGTCTCTCTCGAAGTGCAATACAGCAACCTCAATCCAGCGGATGTGCGCCAACGCTTCGAACAGATTCCCGGCGTGAGCCGCGTGGAAGTGAAGGACACCAAGGATTCGCGGGTGGTGGTCGAAGTGGAGAGCCTGACCGGTCAATCGGTCCGGCCCGAACTCGCACGCGCGGTGGTCCAGTCCGGCTGGAATCTGCAGGAAATGCGCGGCATCAATATGACCCTCGAGGATATCTTCCTCCAACTGACCGGAGAGTCGGCTTCGCCGGCTCTTGAAGCCCCGGCGCCCGAATTATCCGTGCGCCCCGAAGGAGACAAATAATGAAAAACATCTGGGTCATCTGCCGTAAGGAACTAAAATCCTATTTCTCTTCCCCGATCGCATATCTTCTGATCACCGTTTTCGCCGTCATCTTTGGCTACTTCTTCTGGCGCGCGATTGCTTACTTCGTGCAAGCTGGTCTCGAAATGCAGATGAGCGGCCGCACGCAACCGATGAGCGTCAACGAACTGGTGATTGGACCCCTGCTCAGTAACATGAGCGTCATCGTGCTGTTCCTCATCCCCATGATGACCATGCGCCTGTTCGCCGAGGAGAAAAACCGCGGCACCATCGAACTTCTGCTGACTTCTCCGATCAAGGATTACGAACTGGTGATCGGTAAATGGCTGGGATCTTTGATCATGTTCCTGGTAATCGTCGGGATATCCTGTCTCAATATCCTCATGCTGTTTGCCTACGGCAGACCCGACTGGAAGCCAATTCTCGCTGGTCTTCTCGGCCTGATCCTGCAGGGCGCGGCGATTCTGGCGATCGGCACATTTATCTCCACTACCACCAAGAATCAGATCATCGCCGGTAGTGTGACCTTCGCGGTGGTGCTTCTGTTGTGGGTTTTGAGCTGGCTGAATTTTGAAACGGCCGCGTGGGCGAAAGTGCTGGCTTACTGCTCCGTGCTGTCGCACGGCGAGTCGTTCACGCGAGGAGTGATTGAACTGAAAGACGTGGTTTACTTTGTGTCCGTCATCTTCTTTGGTCTTTTCCTGACCGAGCGCTCCATCGAGTCTCTAAGGTGGAGGGCATAACGCAAATGAATACATCGTGGATGAAAGCCCGCCAGACCCGGTACGGCGCCTATCTTGCCGTCTACATCCTGGTCGTCCTGGCGATTGTGGTCGGAGCCAACTGGCTTGCCAATGCAAATAATAAGTCCTATGATGCGACGGCCAACAAGCAATTCAGTTTGTCGGATGCGACCAAACAGACGCTTAAGGGTCTGAAGAACGATATCAGCATCACGTACTGGGATAAAACGAGCGCGTTTGCAACTGCACAAGCGACTCTCGACCGCTACAAGGATCAGTCAAAAGACATCAAAGTGACTTACATCGATCCGGAAAAGAAGCCTGAGCTTGCGCGACTCGCGCATGTACAGAACTACGGTTCGATCTTCGTCGACAACGAGGCCACAAAAAAGCATGAGGAGGCCAAGTCCCTGACGGAGGAGGAAATCACCGGCGCGATCAAACGCTCGATGACCAGCAGTGTCCGTACCGCCTGCTTCATCTCCGGTAGCGGCGAGGGTAGCATCACCGAAACCGGCCGCGAAGGTTATTCCGGTTTCAAGGATCTCCTCGAAAAGAACGGTATCAAGACCAAAGAACTGCCCATGCTGCAGAAGGCCGAAGTCGATAAAGCCTGCACCATCGTCGTCGTCGCCGGCCCGACTCACGACTATATTCCGCCCGTGCGCGATGCTGTCAAGAAGTTCGTCGACGACGGAGGCAAAGCGCTCATCATGTTCACGCCCGCCATCCCCGATCGCGGCGGTGCGGCCGAAGGCGAACCGGAACTTGAAAAGCTGGTGGCCGGCTGGGGCGTCACGGTCAGTAATGACCTCATCTATGACGTGGGTCCCTATTCGCAGGTGTTCGGTGAGGCTGCGCCGGTAGTGGGTCACTACGAATCTCAGCCCGTCGTTAAGGAGATGGGCCGTAGCGCAACCGTCTTCCCGCTTTCCCGCAGTCTCGATGTGAAGAGCGGTTCGGGCATGGAGAAACTGTTTGAGACTTCCGATACCAGCTATGAAAAGATTGGTCTCACACCGCCAATCAAACTGGATCCCGACAAAGACAAGAAGGGACCCTTCACGCTCGGCGCGGGCGGGACCGTTAATGGCAAGGGCCGCCTCATAGTCGTCGGCAGCTCGAGTTGGGTTTCCAATTCGGCTCTCAGCTATCCGACAGCGAACAAGGACCTGGCGTTGAACATGGTGAATTGGCTTACCGCGGATGAATCGCTCATCTCGATTCCCAGCAAGGAGCCCGAAGATCGCCGCATTATGCTCAGCGGAAGGCAGATGAACATGATCGCTTTGTTCAGCGTGATCGTCCTGCCTCTGATCGTAGTGCTCTCAGGCTTCGGGGTTTGGTGGAAGCGCAGGTAACACAGACTTCAGTCGGTGTTTTTTGCACTTATGCACGAGGATAAAAAGTGAAACCCAACGGACTTCTGGCCGCCGTCATAGTTCTGACAGCGATCGTCGGCGGCATTTACTGGACCAATAAACATAAGGCCGACGAAGCCAAAAAACCGGCCGCTTCGGCGACCGAGACACCCAAGGTCCTCTCAATTCCCGAGGACCAGTTCAAAGAGGTGAAGATCGCGAAGAAAGACGCCGAACCTACGGTGGTTTCCAAGGTCTCCGATAAATGGATGCTCGTGCTACCCAAAGCCATGCCTGCGGATCAGGAGGCGGTCGGTTCCATGATTACCGCCCTCTCCTCGCTCAACGCCGATCGGGTGGTGGACGAGAAACCGGCCGATCTGTCTCAATTCGGCCTCGGGAGCCCAAAGGAGCAAATTGTCATCACGAAGAAGGATGGCAAAACCCAGACGCTGGAGATCGGCGACGATAGTCCGGTCGGCTCCGGCGTTTTTGCCAAGCTGGAAGGTGACGGCAGGGTATTCGTCATTCCGACTTACACCAAGACTAACTTCGACAAGACGGCCCAGGATCTGCGCGATAAGCGGCTGCTTACTTTCAATTCCGACAAATTGACCAGCGTGCAACTGGCAGCCAAAGGCCAGTCGGTCGAGTTCGGCAAGAATGCCCAGAACGAGTGGGCCATCGTGAAACCCAAGCCGATGCGGGCCGACGGCAGCCAGATCGACGACCTGGTTCGCAAATTGAAAGACGCCAAGATGGATACCACCATCTCGGCCGAGGATGCCAAGAAGGCCCAGGCAGCATTCGCCGTTTCTCCGAAGATTGCCGCTGTCACGGTTACCGATAATTCCGGACCCCAAACGCTGGAAGTCCGAAAGGACTCCGCCAAGAACTATTACGCCAGGAGTTCGGTGGTCGAAGGTATCTACAAGGTTGCCTCCGATCTCGGCGACGCGCTGGATAAATCGGCGGATGATTTCCGCAGCAAGAAGCTGTTTGACTTCGGCTTCACCGAGCCGACCAAAATCCAGTTACAGAACGCGACGTATCAAAAATCGGGCGAAAAGTGGATGTCCGGCAGCACCGAAATGGACTCCATCAGCATCCAAAACGTGGTCGACAAATTGCGCGACCTGTCCGCCACTAAGTTCGCCGATCAGGCCGGCGGCGCGGAGGTGTTCGAAGCGGCCGTAACGGCGCCCGATTCCAAGAGCAACCCGCGCACGGAAAAGGTAATTATCACTAAGGATAAAGATACGTACTTTGCCGCACGCGCCGGAGAGCCCGGCTTTTATGAGCTGGATGCCAAATCGGTGGACGATCTGCAAAAGGCAGCGGCGGGCGTGACCCCGGCGAAGCCGCCAGCCAAGACGCCACCCAAGAAATAAATGAAAGGCCTACCGATACCCGTGGGGCAGACCATCGTTTTTCGTGGTCTGCCTGGCTGCGAAGCAGCGGTAGGAAGATGAGCGCCCTCCTCACCGATCTCTACGAACTCACGATGGCCGCCGGATACTTCTCGGCCGCCAGGCATCACGACGTCGCAACCTTCGAACTTTCGGTCAGGCGCCTGCCCCTCCATCGCGATTTCATCATAGTGGCAGGACTGCAGCAGGCTCTCGCGTATCTCGCCAACCTTCGTTTCGAGTCCGACGAGATTGCCTATCTGCGAGGGCTCCCGCAATTCAGGAATGCGCCGGCGGAGTTCTTTGATTACCTGGCCGGATTCCGCTTCACGGGCAATGTCTTCGCCGTGCCCGAAGGCACCCCGATGTTTGCCGGAGAGCCTATTCTGACCATCAAAGCTCCGATCATCGAAGCCCAGATCCCTGAAACCTACCTCCTCTCGACCCTCACTTTTCAAACCCTCATTGCGACCAAAGCCTCCCGGGTAGTCAGCGCCGCACAGGGTCGGGACGTTTATGAATTCGGTACGCGACGCGCCCATACTCCCGAAGCCGGTGTTCTGGGAGCGCGCGCTTCGTACATCGGCGGCTGTGCGGGGACCAGCAACGCGCTCGCCGGATTCCGCTACGGCGTACCGGTGGTCGGAACGGCGGCCCACTCGTGGATCATGTCCTTCGACTCGGAGCTCGAAGCCTTCCGCCGCCTGCAACAGTTCCTCGCGGAAGGTACCGTCCAGCTCATCGATACTTATGACACGCTGGAAGGAGCGCGCCGCGTCATTGCTCTCGGTGAGCCTCTTCTGGGCGTACGCATTGATAGCGGCGATTTTCTCGCGCTCTCCCGCGAAGTCCGGTCACTGCTCGACCAGGCCGGCATGCAGCATGTGAAGATCATGCTCAGCGGCGACCTCAATGAAACTCGCATCGCCAGCCTTCTGGCTGACGGCGCGCAGGTCGACAGCTTCGGTGTCGGAACCGACCTCGCGACCTCCGCCGATGCCCCATCGATGGGCGCGATTTACAAGATCGTCGAGCTGGAGTCGAACGGTGTGAAGCGGGCAACCGCCAAGTACAGCGCGGAGAAGACTTCTCTGCCCGGTTCGAAACAGGTCTTCCGCTATTCTGATCGCGATCTGGTGGCATGCTCGGACGAATGCGCCTGCGGGGCGGAAGCGCTGCAGAAACCAGTCATGGTAAAAGGTGAGATCGTGTGCCATCAGACACTGACTCAGGCGCGCGAGCGGGCGCGCAAGCACCTCGCCGCAATCGACCCCGCCCGCCACATGGTCGAATATAGCCAGGACCTGCTCGAGCTGGCCCGGAAGGTGCGCGAGGAGGCGCGATGAAACTCTATTTCGATATCGACACTCAGATTGATTTCATGTATCCGGCCGGTGCGCTCTACGTTCCTGGCGCCGAAAAGTTGCTGCCGCTGATCGCCGCGTTGAATCGCGAAGGCAAGGTGATCTCTACCACGGATGCGCATACCGAGGATGATCCCGAGTTCAAGACGTGGCCGCATCATTGCGTAGTTGACACGGTGGGCCAGACCAAACCGGCCGCGTTGTTGCGGGAGAAGCGAGTAGTCGTACCCAATCACCCGGTCGCGCTGGCACTTGAGGGCGCCGAGCAGATTATCCTGGAGAAGCAGCACCTCAGTCTGTTCACCAATCCCAACACCGCAGCGCTCATCGAGATGCTCAATCCGGATGAATGCATTGTTTACGGAGTGGTAACGGAGATCTGCGTCAGAGAATGCGTCATGGGGCTCCTCGACCGTGGCTATCAAGTGACGATCGTCCGGGAAGCCATTCAAAGCCTGAACCAGGCCGAAGCCGACCGCTTCCTCTGTGAGACAGGCGCTAGCCTGTCCAGATAGCCGTGGAACAGTTTGCGCTATCCCTCTTCCCCGAGCGCCAGGTTTTCACTGTTGCGGAAATCAACGCCGCCATTCGGGCGCTGCTCGATGAGAACTTCCAGGACATCTGGATCTCCGGGGAAATCTCCGGCACCAAAATTTCTACCAGCGGGCACTGCTACTTCACTCTCAAAGAACGCGACTCCCAACTTTCCTGCGTCTGCTACCGGACCAGCTTCCGCTATCTGCGGTGCAAGCCGCAGGACGGTTTGCATGTCCTGGCCCGGGGGCGCATAGACGTCTACGAGCAGCGCGGCCTATACCAGTTCCTGGTGGAAGCCATCGAACCGCAAGGACACGGCGCGCTCCAACTGGCTTTTGAGCAACTCAAGAAGAAGCTCACGTTGGAAGGACTGTTCGAAGCCTCGCGAAAACGCGCTCTGCCCAAGTTTCCGCAGCACATCGGGATCGTCACCTCGCCCACCGGCGCGGTCATTTCCGACTTTATCGAGATCGTCTCGCGCCGCTTCCCCGGTCTGCACATTCGCCTCTATCCGGCGCAAGTGCAAGGCGAGGGCGCGGCGCAGGAGGTCATCCGCGGAATCCAGTATTTCAGCGCGTCCGGTTGGGCGGAGGTAGTGGTGGTGGCGAGAGGCGGCGGATCGCTCGAAGACCTGTGGACGTTCAACGAGGAAGCCGTGGCGCGGGCCATTGCCAATTGCGCCGTGCCCGTGATTTCGGCCATCGGACACGAGACCGATTTCACCATCGCCGACTTCGTAGCGGACCTGCGCGCGCCAACGCCCTCGGCCGCGGCCGAACTGGTAGTCTGCACAAGGCAGGAATTGCTCGACCGCATTGCGGGCATCGAGCACAAGATTACGCAGATGGTTCGTTATCGCATCGCGATGCTGGACCGCCGTCTACGGCAGCAGGGGATCGAACAAGCGCTGTCGGTCCTCGATCGCAGCATCGGCCGGCGCCTGCAACAGATGGACGATCATGAGTACCGCATGCGTGAGGTGCTGCGTCGGACCATCGAGTCGAGCAAGCGCACTCTGCAGGAACTGGAGCGCAGGCTGCGCGTCTTTGATCTGCGTCCGAGGCTGGCGCAGGATCGCCGCCGGATGGAAGCTGCCGAACTGGCCGCAGTCCACGCCATCCATCTGCAATTAGGAGAACACCGGCGGAAGCTGGAAACCTGCACAGCGAAACTGCTACAGCTGAGCCCACTGCGCATCCTGGAGCGCGGCTACGCCATCGTGATGGGTCCTGGTGGAGAAGTGTTGACGCGCCCGGTTGAGGCAGGTTCCGATCTACGGATTCGGCTCGCGGAGGGAGAGATGCGCGCAGAGGTGAAGTAGGATGGGTCCGTGATAAGGATGGCGGTACTCTCTCTGCTTCTTCCGGCAGTCGCCTCGGCCCAAACAAAAGATTATGCGCGCCTGTTGCTCCGAGAGGTCATCTCTTCATGCAGCGGGAAGCGGCACTTCGATCTCCTGGACTTGCCACGTAGCGTACTCGATAGCTTGCCGGATATCCTCATCCTCAAGATACGGGTAGGCAGCAAGAATATCGCTGAATGGCCTGCGGCAGCCAGCCCAACCAGCGTGCAAACGGTTGCACGCATCCCACGTACACAGGGTTTGCCGCCCACATGTACCGTAGATGTTCGCGAAGACTGCTCTATTGCCCGCGTCGCTTGATCTCGATGCTCAAACGCTTGATCTTCTGATTCAGCGTGGACAGCGGGACTCGCAAACTATCAGCCGCTTCAGTCTGGCTCCAATTAGTCTTCTCCAGCGCCTCCATGATGGTGCGCCGCTCGAAGTCGGCGACAATTTCGTAGAGTGACGCGTCCGCCGGTAACGCGCCATTGCCGTGCCGCAGGCGGATGCCGTTGGCCATGAGCAGGTGCTCGGGAAACACATCCACCGGGACCGCGGGTTCGGCTGCCAGAACTACGGCACGCTCCACAACATTCTCCAGTTCGCGGACATTTCCTGGCCAATTGTGGTCCATCAGCAACTGCATGGCCTCGGGCTGGAACTTCAGCACCGACTTCCCGGTGGTATCGAGAAACTTCTCGTTCTCTTTGCAGTACTTGGTGAAGAAGTGTTCCACCAGCAGCGGGATGTCTTCCTTGCGCTCGCGCAGCGGCGGCAGAACAATATTGATTACGTTGAGCCGGTAATAGAGGTCCTCGCGGAACCTTCCCTCTTCGACCAGTTTGCGCAAGTCGGCATTCGTGGCGGCCAGAATCCGCACATCCACCTTGATGGTGTCGTTCGATCCCAGAGGATTGATTTCCTTCTCCTGGATCACGCGCAGCAGTTTGGCCTGCGTTTCAGGCCCGATCGTGCCAATCTCGTCGAAGAAAATGGTGCCCTTGTCCGCAACTTCGAACGAACCCTTCTTATTCTGGATGGCGCTGGTGAACGCGCCCCGTACGTGGCCGAAGAGCGTCGATTCCAGCAGGTCGGTCGGCAGGGAGCCGCTGTTCACCGCGACGAACGCATGGTCGGCGCGCGGAGAATTGGCATGGATCGCCTTGGCGATGAGCTCTTTTCCCGTGCCGGTTTCGCCGGTAATGAGGATTGTGGAGCGACTCGACGCCACCTGGCCGGTCAGGTCGAGCAGCCTGAGCATCCGCTCGCCCTTACCGATGATGTTGGTGAAGTTATAGCGCTGCTTCAGCGCCCGCTTGAGCTGGGTGTTCTCATCCTGCAGGCGACGGCCGGCAAGTACCCGGTCGATCTCCAGCAGCAGCTTTTCGTTGTCCCAGGGCTTCTGGAAGTAGTCGTTGGCCCCGATTTTCAACGCGCTGACGGCAGCCTCTACGGACCCGTACGCGGTGATCATGAAAACCGGCGTTTCGTCGCCGTGTTCCCGCATCTCGCGCAAAACGTCCATGCCCGACCGGTCCGGCATCATGACGTCCAGCAGCACCAGGTCGTACATGTGAGCGTCGAGTTTCTTGACACCCTCGGTGGCGTTCGCCGCGAGATCGACCGAATAGCCTTCCATGTTGAGAAGCAGTTCCAGGCTCTCGCGAATCTCATTCTCGTCGTCAATCACCAGGACGCGGGCTTTAGTAGCTATCAATTGACGCTCTTCCGCGATGGCAGCCTCAGGCATTGACCGATTTCCTCACTGCTTGCACTCCTGGAAACTCCAGACGGAATCGCGTTCCGCCACCCGGCCGCGGAAAAACTTCGATAACTCCGTTGTGCTCCTGCATGATCCCGTATGACACCGATAGACCCAGGCCGGTCCCCTTCTTCGCTCCCTTAGTGGTGAAGAACGGGTCAAAGATCCGGTGCAGGTTCTCCGGCGCAATACCATGACCCGTGTCCGACACATCAATGTGGACGCCAGTCTCGTCGGATGTGGTTTCAACTTCGAGCGTGCCACCGGTTTCCATGGCATCCCGGGCGTTCAGGAAGAGATTGAGGAACACCTGCTGCAGTTTGCCGGGACTTCCTTTGATTCCCACGGACGCGTCAAGGCGCGTCTTGACTTGGATAGTGGCCTTCTTCAACTGATGTTCGATGATTGAAAGCGTCTCCTGAATCACCCGGTTGATGTTGACCTCGGCCACTTCGGTGGTCGAGGTTCGCGAGAAGTTGAGTAGCGAATTGACGATTTCGCTGGCGCGGAAGGTCTGTCCGGCGATCTTCTCCAGCATGCGCGACTTCTGTTCGTCGCCCTGGACCTGCTTAGCGAGCATCTGCGCATAGGTGGAGATCACCGCAAGCGGCGTATTGACTTCGTGCGCGACGCCGGCAACGAGCAGTCCAATGCTGGAAAGCTTGTCAGCTTGTACCAGGCGCCGTTCCAGTTCGGAGCGGTCGGTGATGTCATCGAAGATCACCAGGCGGCCAATGTGCTCCTGGTCCCGTGAGATCAGCGGCGCTACCGCGATGTTCACAATAGCTTCGCGGGCGCGAGAGTCGTCGGGTGTATGGCCGTTGCCGTTGCCGTTGACAGGCTTGACGCTGGGGTCGCCCTTGAGGTTGGGGTCGCGACGCAGGGAGAATTTGTAAATGTGATGAACGCCGGTTTCACCGCGGACACCCACCAGTTGAGCGCACAGTTCAGCCGGCAGCACGTCGAACAGAGGCTGCCCGAGGGCCTGGTCCCGGGTAATCCCGGTCAGCGACTCCATCTGCGAGTTCCAACTCTCTACCCGATCGTCCAGCCCGGCGGCCAGCACTCCGACGTTGATCGACTCGACGATGTTCTCGCTGAATTCTTTGAGGCGCTCGTACTCGGCGACCTTCATCTCGAGCGACCGGTAGAGGTTGGCATTCTCGATGGCGATGCCCACATAGCCGGCGAGCGTCAGAAGCAACTCAACATCTTCCGTCGAAAGGAACTCGCCTTTTTCCGTGCGGCTCACCCCGATAAAAGCGATGGTCCGGCCCAGCACCAGGCAGGGAATGTAATAGCTAAGGTCCAGATCGGCGACCGTCTGCCGCACCGAGGCCGGCCAGGATTCGGCTACCGCGTCCAGGTGATAACGGGTTCGCTCGAAGAAGATATAGGGCGCATTCCGCCTCCAGGCCAGGAAGGAGAGATCCAATTGCGCCGGATCGACCGGTCCGCGACCGTTCGAGCCCATCGACTTGGCGAGCCGGAAGGAGGGCTGGCTTTCGGCCAGACGTTCGCCCTCGAGGAAGAAACTCACGTGGCGGATCGACAGCGTCTGCATCAGCCGGTCGCCTACCGAGGAGAGCATCCGGTCCAGATTCATCTCCGAATTCAATTCCCGGGCGAATTCGATCATGGTGCGCCGGTAGTCGTAGCGATCGCGATAGAAGAACTTGTCGAGCTTTTCCTGGATCCAGTTGCGAATCGGCTGGAACAGAAATGCGGCGATCAGCATGACCACCATCAATTCGGAATTGCCCAGTTGCTGGAAGTTCTTCTGGACGATGCGCGCCAGCGAAAAGACCACCGCGTAGAAACCTGCCAGTACGCACAGCGTCGCGAGCGTGTACGCGTAACCCAGTCTGAAGATGATGTCGACATCCATCAGTCGGTAGCGAGCGATCGCATAAGCCAACGTCAACGGAATCAGCGGAAGGGTGAGGACGGCATACTGCATCCCGACGCCCGAAGTGATGTACGGGATCGAGTAGAAGATCGCGAACGGGACGAATCCGAACAAGGCGCCGTTGCGCAGCCATTTGAGCTGCTGCCGGATGATGGGGTCTTCCGATTGCCGGGTCTCAACCGCCAGCACCACTCCACCGATCAGGTACAAGCCGGTCAACAGCCCCATCCAAATCCGGTCGAGCATCCACCGGACTTCGATCAAGGGCATAGAGGTGAACCGCAAAAGGTCCGCTGCTACGGCCACCAAAACCACGGTGTAGGCCAAGCCGGGCAGGTACAACAGAGGAGCGTGAATCCGTTCTCTCCACCACCTACGCGGCTCGGGGAAGGTCAGGCAGAAATGCAGGAATAGGGTCGGCGCCAGCCATCCGGCGACCTGATTGCACCAGTAGATCGCCTTGTCGAAGGTGTTGAGTTTGCCGGTGTAATGGAAGCAGCAGAAAATAAACGAAGTCAGGCAGAAAACGAAGAAATGCCGGGCCTTATAGGCGCTGTTGCGACGGAAATAGATAAACAGCCCGATAATCAGGTAAGAGACGCCAACCGGATATTGGAAAAATAGCGTTTGAGAGCGAGGCGCCTGGCCGATATAAATTCTGGCGGGGAATTCGACCCCGTCCCGGCGGATAGTGTAGGTGGCTGAACCCCAGGCTCCGACTCCAGCCAGAATCCGCGCGACGTCCAGCGAGTTACGCAACCGGACCCCATTGATGGCCAGCACTTCATCGCCTTTGTGCAGCCCCGCGCGGGAAGCGCCACTTTCCGGTGCTACCTGATATGCGTCGACGACCGTACCGGAGGAGCTTTCAGCATCAATCCACGTCACTCCATCGTCAGGTAGCGGGAACCGCCGGTTCTGGTCGTAGTTCAAAACTCCAGCCACCACCGCCGCGATGGTAACCACGGTCAGGATTGCCGACGAGAGCTGAAACTTCAGTTCCTGGAACATCAGAGTTCGTGAGCGGACTGATACACTTCGACGCGCTCTATCTGTTAGCACGTACAGTGCCACCAAATCACCCGCTTTTTCTTTCAGAATAGCGTATTTTCAATAGGTTACCGGACCCTGCTCCGTCCGGAATTCCCGATTTCAGTATTTCTCCTACCGGATAAAGTATAGTGGCCACAAATGCCCTGTTCAAAAGGGGATGCAGGACAGCAATACATATGTATATCCTTCGTTTGCATGCTAACCCTGAAGGCACCCAGGAGACCAGGGTGGATTATCGATTTTGCAGTTCCGACTGCGGAGCGGTCTTATGTCCTGCCCGCCGACGGACTGATTTCATGCTTCAGGCTGGCCGTCGCATCATACCCAAGGCGGGTCCCTACGACATCGCCGCCTGCAGCATCGCACGCGCGTATCCCACGTTGTAGGCAATAGCGGTATACGCGCCGCCACCGGGATATCCAGGGATCCGGCCTCTTTCCGCATCGTAGTCGAGGCGCCGCGGGTGTTCAGGATAAATCTCGTGCTTGTACTTGTTCTTCACGAGTTCCTTCATAACAGCGAACATGTTATTCAGTCCCTCGTCGATCCACACTTCCCGGTACCGTTCATAGGGCTTGATTACCAGGACGTTGCGGAAATGTACATGGTTGATCCGGTCGCGCGAAGCGAAGTAGCGGCAGACTTCCACCGGATCCTCGCCCATCTCACGCGTCACACCACAGTCGAACGTGATGCCATTCGAAGGGCTATCGACAATAGAGATCAGCTTCTTCCAGCCTGCCACCGTACCCATGATTTGCTGCGAACCACGGCTGATCGGCGCCGGCGGATCGTTGGGGTGCAGCGCCAGACGCACACCGGCCTTCTCCGCGGTGGGAATCACCGCCTTCAGGAACCAGGTGATGTTGCTCCACATCTGGTCGAGATTGTGCGCGCCTTCGTTCGGCAAGGGAGGGAGATCTTTGAACTTCATCCCCTTCTCGTCCGGTCTGGTCTGGTATTGCTGATTGGCAGTCTGGACGAGTTCGTAGTCGAAGCCGGTCCAGCCGGAGTTCCCGCGGCTCGCATCGGTCTCCTCGAAGTAGCCCTCCATGGCGCGATGCGCATAGAAGTTGTATTCGACAATCGGCAGTCCCACTTTGCCGGCGGCGATGATCGACTGTTTAATCTTCTCGGTATCCTCCTCACGCTTGGCGCCTTCCCGGCCATAGAGAATGTCGTTAGACAAGTTGATCATCAGATTGCCAACCGTGATGCCGGCCGCCTTCCAGGGCTCCATGGTCTTGGTGAGGCCTTCCTCAGTCCAAGGCGGCTGACCACCGCCTCCGAGGACCCAAGAAACGCCCAGTTGCTTAATCCGGCGAGGACCGGTCGCGGGATCCGGGGGAGTCGCATTCGACGCCGCGCCACGGCCTCCTCCCATTCCAACGCCGCTGTCTCCCATGCTCACGGCGATCTTGGGCGTATCGTTGCCTTCTTTTGGTGCGGGTGGAACCTGGGCTGACTCGAGCGGCGCCGCGGCAAAAGGCGCCAGTGCCCCAGCGCCGGCAATCTGCATAGCTGTTCTGCGAGAGAATTTCATAATCTGGGTCTCCTCAAACCGTTGGTTTCCTTGCTGGACTGTTAGTATATACGGCGTAGTGGGTTAGTTCAAATGCACACGGCCGGCGAAACCATCTGCCCCACCATGATTTGACACGCCGATTCGAATTGACTATACGTTAAGGACGGCACATAAATGGAACAGAAAGGGGGGAAAAGTCCGATGAACGTCAACCGAAGACGGCTAATCCAGTCTATTGCTCTCACCGTTGGGCAAGGCGCGGCTCTTAAGGGAGCAGAGCCCGCCATCAGTGTAGCTGCTCTTCGCGACGTATCCGCGGTGAATGGAACCAATTTGAGCGACGATCGGCTGCGGGTCGTCAAGCCAGTCCTCGAACAGCGCCTCCCACAGTTAAATACCCTCCGTGACTTTGTTGTCGACGACGCCGTCGCGCCGACGCAGGGGATCTTGGGCCATGGCTGATTCTGAAATCCTCTTCAAGTCCGTTGACGAACTGGCGCCCCTGATCAAGACGCGCAAGCTCTCGCCGGTGGAAGTGGTGCGTGCCTCTCTGGAACGAATCAACGCCGTCAATCCCCGGGTGAACGCCTTCATCACGATTACGGGTGACCAGGCGCTCGAACAGGCGCGAAAAGCAGAACAGGAGGTCGCCGCCGGCCATTATCGCGGCCCGCTTCATGGGATTCCATACGCCCCCAAGGATCTGATCGCCACCAAAGGCATCCGCACCACCAACGGCTCGAAGGCGACCGCCAGCTGGACCCCGGACTACGAATCTACCGTCACGGCCCGCCTCAACCAGGCAGGCGCCATTTTGGTTGGCAAGCTCAATCTGCTCGAGTTCGCGATGGGTAGCGGGCAGAAAGGGCTGTTTGGACCCGCTCGCAATCCCTGGGACCTGAGTTATTCTCCCTCCGGCTCATCGAGCGGTTCCGGCGCGGCGCTCGCGGCCGGCATGGTTCCCCTGACAATCGGCAGCGATACCGGAGGCTCCATTCGTGGTCCCGCAAAAAGCTGCGGCATTGTAGGTCTGAAGCCGACCTACGGGCGAGTCAGTCTCTTTGGCGTGACTACGCTCAGTTGGACACTCGACCACGTGGGGCCGATGGCCCGCACGGTCGCCGACGTCGCCCACCTGCTTCAGGTCATGGCCGGCCCGGACTCTCAGGACCGAAACGCGTCCGCCGTCCCGGTTCCGGATTACTCCAATATGCTCACCGGGAATGTCAAAGGTTTGCGCATGGGCATCCCGACCGAGCACTTCTTCGACAACGTCCACCGGGAGACGGAGGCTGCGCTACGCCGCGCCATCTCGTTACTCGAGGGAATGGGTGTAGTGCCGGTGGACGTGAAAGTGCGCGACGCCGCTCTTTGCGGAGCCGTCTCCTCGCTGATTCTCGGTTCCGAGGCCTCCGCGTTCCACGAGCAAAGGCTCAAGCAGAAGAGTGACCTCCTCGATCCATTGGTTCGCGAACGGCTGGAGACCGGCACCTTCAATTCCGCCGTCGATTACATTAAGGCGCTACGCCTCCGCACGGTCCTGATGGAGGAGATGCGGCGGGTCTTTGAGACCTGCGATGTCCTGATGCTTCCAGCCGGAAATGCGGCCCCCCGGTTGGACGCCGAAATCGTAGGGACCGACGCCGCGACCGATCCGCCGGCGGAACCGCGGCCCGACTCTTTTAACATTGCCAATGTGACTGGGATTCCGGCTATCGTGCTGCCCTGCGGGTTCACCGCTGGCCCTCCGTCACTCCCGCTCGGCATTCAATTCTGTGCCAGACCTTTCGACGAGGCCACCCTCTTCCGTATCGGCTACGCGTACCAATCGGCAACAGACTGGCATAAGCGCCAGCCTCCGCTCAATGGCTAAAAATGGCTAAAGACGTGGGGTTACGGCAGCTGGCAGACCACAAAGAACGATCGTCTGCCCGACGGCAGCGCAAAAGGCCGCGAGGAGCGGTGGAGTTTGGCCCCTGATTGTGGTAGATTTGACGAAGCGACCGACAAAAGTAGGCGTTTTGTCATGACACGGAGGAATTTGCAGTGTGCCAGTTACTGAAGTTCCCAGTTGACTTGCGTGGGCAAGCCAATCGTTCCGCAGGCAGGTAACTGACCGTGCCCGATACGGAAAACATCACCTCGCTATTGCAGGCCGTCCGCTCGGGCGATGCCGGCTCGGCGGACAAGCTGATGAGCGTGATGTATGCGGACCTCAGGCAAGTGGCCCGGCGCTATATGGCGTCCGAACGGCCCGATCACACCCTCCAACCAACAGCAGTCGTGAACGAAGTGTATCTGCGACTCTTTGGTCCCGTTGACGCGTCGAACGAGGGGCAGCGGGCTTCGGTCGACTGGCAGAATCGCGCGCACTTTCTGGGTGTGGCGGCCAGGCAGATGCGCCAGATCCTGATCGACCACGCGCGGCAGAAACGCGCCACAAAGCGGAATTTTGGGGTGAAAATCTCACTCGACGACGCCGATCCGGGATCGCTCGCGGCGCGTCCGGAGTATGATTTTGAAGCCCTCGACGAGCTGTTGAATCTGCTGGCGACCAAGGTTCCCGAAGCCGCCAGGGTGGTGGAATTGAAATTCTTCGGCGGACTTACCGACCGCGAGGCCGCACTGGTCATGGGGATCAACATTGCGAAATTGCGGCGTGACTGGGAATTTGCGCGTTCGTGGCTACGCCATCGAATGGGCGCGGAAAAAAGTTGAGCAAAACGGCGGAGGTTTGCCGCGTACTCGAATAGGGAAGGCAAAGGTTTATGAAATTAAGGACGCTTTCAGGTTTAGTCATCATCGGGCTTGTGGCCACACTGGCGCCCGGCCAGACACCGGCACCCAAAACGGCAGCCAAGCCGGCGGCGAAATCGTCTCCCGTGGATGACGTGATCGGCATGGTCAAAGCGGGCTTTTCCGAGGCTTTAATCATTAAGAAGCTGCAAAAGGAAAACAAGCCGGTGGACCTCACACCGGCGGATATGGTGAAACTGAAGAGTGCCGGCGTCTCCGAGAACATCATGGGGGTCATGATGGATCCGAGCGCACCCGCGCCCGCGGCAGTCGCTCCGGCCCCGGCCCCACCGCCGGCCGAAGCCCCGCCGGCGGCTGCGCCGCCTCCTCCGCCTCCTCCGGCCGACCCCGTGGCTTCCGCCGCCCCGGCCGGTATGCCGCCTGCGGCTCTCACCAATGCTCAGAAGAAGCGCCTCATCGTCGATGAGTTCGACTATTCGGCCGTCAAGACGTCGATTCAGGCGATTTTCGGCACGCAGCAGGATATCGGCAAAGGCATCCGCGCCATGCTCACCACTCGTTTGACCCAGCAGGGCAAGGTTATTGTCGTGGAGCGCGCCAAGATCGGCTTGCTGCAAGCGGAACAGGACCGCAACGCTGGCAATCGCGTGAAGCAGGGCACGGGCGCCGGCATTGGCAAGATCAGCGGCGCGGACGCGCTACTCACCGGCGACATCATCATTTTCGGCCGGGACGACAAGAAGAAAGGCGGCGCAGCATCCGCGATCGGCGGCTTCTGCAAGCTGTGCGGCGCGGTTGGCGGAGCGAAGAAAACCGATAAGGCCGTGGTGGCTATCGATTACCGGTTTGTCGATGCAGAGACGTCGGAAGTGATTGCCACCGGCGAGGCGCGCGGCGAGTCCACGCGGACCAGCACCGACTGGGGCGCAATGGCCGGCGCGTGGGGCAAGGGCGGAGGCGGAGGGAACCTCGATATGACCAGCTCGAATTTCGCCCAGACGATTATCGGCGAGGCCACCCAGGACTGCGTCAACAAACTCGCGGACATCCTGATTACACAGTCTGACGCCATGAAGAAGACGGTGCGCGCGGTCGAAGCGTACGTGGCCGACGTTTCCGGCAACAGCATGACGATTAGCGCCGGTGCCAACGACACCGTAGGGGTCGGGGATGTGTTCGAGATTCTCCGCATCGAACGGGAAGTAAAGGACCCGGTGACCAAGGAAGTGCTCGACCGGATCACCAGCAAGGTCGGCGAACTCACCATCAGCAATGTGCGGGACAAGATTGCAACCGGCACCTATACGGGAACGCCCGCTGCGGTTGGTTTCATTGCCCGAAAGAAGCTATAGATGAGTGACCGAAGTCGGTGACGCAAGGAGGAGGATCTCATGAGGGCCAAGCGGGTGTTAGTTCTTTTGCTGGTTTGCGCGGCTGCGTTAGCGGCGCAAACCAAGAAGGCGATGTCCATCGATAACTTCGATTTCTCGGCGGTGATGACTTCAGTCCAGGCCATCTTCGGCACGCAACAGAACATCGGCCAGGGCATCAACGCCATGATGACCAAGCGCATCCAGCAGGATGGCCGTTTCACCATCGTGGAACGGCGCAAGGTTGCCGCTCTGACGAAGGAGCAGGACTTCGATGCCAGCAACCGGGTCAAGCGCGGAACCGGGTCACGCGTCGGCCAGATCACGGGCGCGGACCTGACCCTGATGGGCGACATCGTGGTATTCGGCCGCGATGACCGGCGTGTGGGCGGCGGCGCAGGCGCGATTGTACCCGGCGCAGGCGGAGCCGCGGGTGGATACAAGAGCACCAATAAGGCCGTGGTCGTGCTCGATTACCGGATCGTGGACGTGGAGACCTCGGAGGTTATCGCGAGCGGTGAGGCACGCGGTGAGTCGAAGCGCACCAGTGCCGGTTTCGGCGCCGCTCTCCTCACCGGGTGGACCGGCGGGGGCGGAGCATTCAACATGGCCAGCTCGAATTTTGGCGAGACCATCATCGGCGAAGCCACCATGGATGCCGTCGACAAACTTGCCATGCAGATCCGGACCGTCAATCTCTCCGGCGGCGCGGCCGGCCGGCAAGTGGATCTGGACGCGCGAGTGGCTGACGTCGACGGCAACAACATCACGATCAACGCCGGTCAGGCGGCTGGATTACAGGTGGGGCAGACTTTCACCATTTATCACAAGGGCAAGGAGATTAAGGATCCTTCGACAGGTGAAGTCCTCGACGTGCAGACGACGCCCATCGGGCAATTGACGATCACCATGGTGCGCGACCGGATTGCTGTAGGAAATTTCAACGGGACGGCCGCTCCGGTGGTCGGCGACGTGGTGCGTAAGTGAAGTCGTCATCCGTTGTCCGTTATCCGTGTGGTCGCGGCAACGGCGATGGATGGATGACGGATAACGGATAACGGACGACGATCTTATGAAGCTACTCGAAGCCTTAATCGCTGCAGTATTGCTGGTGAGTCCGGCGGCCGCGGAGGATACGGCTGCCATGAAGGCAGCTCGCCAGCGATTCGGACTGGTGTCGACGCGCGCCGTGGCCAACTTTCGTTCCGCCGATTCCATTGAGGAGCGGTTAAAGGCCCAGGGCGGCACGCTGCATCCGTCGCTGGTCTCGCTGCGTTTGCGCATCGAAGCGGCTCTCGATAAGGCCGAGGCTGCGCTCGGGAAAAGCGATGTGAAGACTGCCGTCGAGCAAACCAAACAGGCGGAAGGGCTGCTCGATAAGTTCGCGCACAAACTCGGAGGGGACTGACATGTTGCGGGCCGTATGCTTACTGGCAGTCCTGCTGTGCCCGTCCCTTTCCGCTCAGGACACCGCCGCCAGCGAACAGCAGTGGCGAAGCGCTCTGATGGGGCTATTGTCGCGTCCTGCGGGCACGGCCAATCTGCAGGACCTGCAGCGATTCGAAGAGAACGTCCGGCTGGGCACGCCTTATTTCGCCACGTTGACGCCTGGCGATTATGCCGCCAACCGCGAGTTGATCCGCCGCATGACGGCTTATCTGGCAGCCATGGATGCGATGGGCCGGGATCCGCGGGTGCGGTTTGCACTGCGGCGGGCAAACCAGGCGCTGCTCTCACTGCGTTACGCACTTCCGCCCGGGCTGGCGTCGCAAGTGGGTCCGCCGCCGGCGTCGATGTATAGCTCCGGGTACGGCGCAGGAAATGGCGCGACCGAAGCGCGGCCCGCACCACCCACACGCGCCCAGGCGCCCTACGAAATGCAGGCTCCTGAGATCCCCAATGTAAAAGAGGCGGATAAAGCCAAGGCACGGGACTTGCAGACCCGATACGAATCGGCCGCCGCTCAGGCCGCAACCGCGTGGCAATCCACCGAGGTTCTGCGCCAGAACCTGGCCGCCGAAGGAATGGCGCTGAACACTCTGACCGCGACTTCCATCGCGCGCGTCCAGTTCTACCTGGAGACCGCGGCGGATGCGCTCCGGGAACAGGATTGGGAAGACGCCCGGGTTAATCTCGAACGCGCGGAGTACGAGACGGAAAAAGTATTCAAGACGGTCGGCCGATAGCCCCTCGAGAACCCAGGACCCCTATGCCCACTACACCGAATCAGTTTTGCTCCAAGTGCGGCTCGCCGACGGCCGCCGACGCGCGCTTTTGTGGCGTGTGCGGGACACCTTGCACCGCTGCTACCGGTCCCGCATCCGCCGGGATTGCTCTCGGCGCGGGCGGGATGACCAACTTTACGCGAGTCCGGCAGTTGTTCGATCAGGCGCAATCCATCCCGCCGGCGCAGCGCGACACCTGGCTGGTGGACGAATGCAAAGGCGACCCCGCGCTGCTTTCCGAGTTGCGCGGCATGCTGCAGCCGTCAGGGCAGTCGTTCCTGCAGCAGCCCGCGGTGGGCGCGACGGCTTTTGGGTTGACCGTCGTGCAGCAGGCGCCCGCGGTAGTAGAGCCGCCGTCGCCACCTCCACCGCCCGTTGCTCCATCGCCCGCGGGTCCGCCGTTCGCCCCCTCGATCCCACCGCCCTCACATTCCGCACCGCCCATGTCTTCGCCTTCACACTCCGGTACCGCCGCGCCGGGCGCTGCTCCGCAGTTCGTCGGACCCTACCGGCTGGTGCGGGAATTGGGACGCGGCGGCATGGGGGTCGTGTTCCTGGCCCTGCGCGATGATGGCGCATTTCGCAAAAACGTGGCCTTGAAAGTCCTGCTGCGGGATCAGGTCAACGAAGAATTTCTCCTGCGGTTCAAACAGGAGCGGCAGGTAGTGGCCGCGCTCGATCATCCCAACATCGCGCGCATCCTGGACGGCGGAGACGCTCCCGACGGCATGCCGTACTACGTCATGGAGTATGTCGAAGGCTTGTCCCTCGATCAGTATTGCGACCAGCAACGGCTGTCCATCACCGGGCGCATCAAGATGTTCCAGCAGGTCTGCATGGCCGTGCACTATCTGCACCAGAACCTGATCGTGCATCGCGACCTGAAGCCCGGCAACATCCTGGTCTCCAACGATGGCGTGGTCAAGCTGCTCGATTTCGGGATCGCCAAGATGGTGGGCGCGGCGTCGGCCACCAATCCGGAACTGACCAGCGCGCAAGGCAGTCCCATGACGCCGACCTATGCCAGCCCCGAGCAAATGCAAGGCGCGACGCTGCAGAAGACCTCCGATATTTATTCGCTGGGAGTGATTCTGTACCGGCTGCTCACCGGCCGCAATCCCTACGCGAACCTCGACGACAAGATCGCCAAGCTGGCCTCGCGCGAAGATCCTCCGCTGCCCAGCCAAAATATCCGCGAGGATCTGCGGGCCACTCCGGAGAGCACCGCGCAACTTCGCCGCGCCATGCTCGGCGAACTCGACAGCATCGTCCTGATGGCGATGCGCTACGATCCCAGGGGCCGTTACCAATCCGCCGCGGATCTCTCGAACGATCTACAGCATTTCCTCGACGGCCAGTCGGTCACCGCGCATCACGATTCAATGGCCGATAAGTCGATCAGGCTATTCAAGCGCAAGCGTGCGGCCATCGCGGTCCTCATCGGTTTTCTCCTGTTGGGCAGCTTCGGCGGATTTGAGTGGTGGCGTGCTTCGCAGCAGAAGGCCGAAGCGGAGGCGCGGCAGGCTCAGCTCCTCGAGAAAATCGAGAAGCTCGAAAGCAGCACTGCGGCGGCCAATCCTGGTCAGGCCCCTCCGAGCGGAGAGGACGCAGCCAAAGCGATCGCCAAAGACAAGCAGGATGTCCAGACGCTGATGAAGGCGTTTGGGACCGATTTCACCGCAGCCATCGCGGCCCGGCCAGGCCACACTCCCGAACGGGATGCGTTGCTGACCCGTGGCGTCAGTGTTCTCGACCGGGTGCGCACCTCCTCGCCGCCCGATCCCGGCCTCGGTATCGAAATCGCCGACGGCTACCAGCAACTGGGTCTGTTACAGGAAAACACGTCGGACGGGAAAAATCGTCAGGCGGCGGTGGGCACTTACCAAAAAGGCGCTGAGGTCCTGGGCAATGTAAGCGCGCAGTATCCGGATAACGCGGCCGCCAAACAGCGACTGGCGCGCTTGAACGATCGCATTCGCACTTTGCAGTCCGGCGGGGCTGGTACGCAGGCGTCGAATGTACCTCGCCAGGAAGTTACACCGCAGCCTGCACCAGAAGCGGCGCCGGCTATACCGGTTCCCGCTCCCAAGCCCGTGGTCCAGACGCCGGTAAAGGTTGCGCAGAAGCAGGCGGTGGCGCCCCCGCCTGCCAGTACGCCGCCGGTCAATGAGCCTCCGGTGCAAGCTCCGCCTCCGGCAGCTACGCCGGCAGTCCCGCCTGCCGAATTGGCGGACGTGGAGGAGCGGATGGCGAACGCGACATCGAAGGTAGAGATCGCCGATCAGACCATCGAGCCCGTTCGGCAGAGCCTGGCGAAGACCGGACAAACGCTGAATCCCGATACCACATCGGCTATGGCTAACATGCACTCCCGGCTGGCCCGCGCCAAACGCGACATCGGGGCTGGAGACCTCGCCGCTGCCCGGGAAGACATCGCCGCCGCCGACGCTCTCGCCGCTAAAGTGTTGCGTTCCGTCGGGAGGTGAGCGTCGTAGGACAGTCCCCGCACAATCCCTGAAATCGCCGGCCAACTCTACGATCAATATGTCTTTGCTCGTGGGGCGGCCAATCGTTGCGGCAACTGCCCCTTTCAGCCGCTAACTGCGGAGCAGGCCGCGGTCCAATGTATCTGAAACGTAGGGCTTTGTCGCACCGGAGGCTGCTCTGCAGCCGGCAGACCACAAATAACGATAATCTGCCCACGGAAGGCCGTTGGCTGCCCGAGCAACGGCCTACATCCAGCACACGGGATTCACGCTATCATGACAGGCATGCAGGTTGTCGCTAACTGATTTGAGAATAGTTCTCGCAAACAAGCTCATTAACAGGGAGTCAAAATCTAAATGAAAAGCCGGGCTTGTTGTGTTTTGTGGCTATGGGCCGCGGCGGTCTTTGCGCAGGAACCGGTGGTGCAAGATCCAGCGGCGCCGACCAGCAAAGCGGAAGGTCCGGCGCCGGGCCCCGCGCCTGTTGCCGATACGACCGCGGAGCCTCCCGGTGGTAAGCGCGTCTTCGGCGTGTTGCCGAACTACCGGACAGCGGACGCGTCACAGGAGAGCACCGTCCTCACGGCTCGTCAGAAGTTCGTTATCGCGAGTAAGGATTCATTCGATTATCCGCTGGTTTTGCTCGCAGGCGCCTTCGCGGGCTTGGGGCAGCTCTCCAACCAGGACCCTTCGTTTGGCCAGGGAGTGAAGGGCTTCGCACACCGGCTTCTTACCAACTATGCCGATCAAGCCTCGGGGAACCTGTTGACCGAAGGCCTGTTTCCAGTGATACTCCACGAAGATCCCAGGTACTTCCGGATGGGGAAGGGGAGTAAGTGGCACCGGACGGGATACGCGATCAGCCGCATTTTCGTGACCCGCACGGACGCGGGAGGCAAGCGCTTCAACTATTCGGAGTGGCTGGGGAACGCGACGTCAGTGGCAATCTCGAACACCTACTACCCTGATAACCGGACCGTCGCGGACAATGCTACGAAGCTGCTGACGCAATGCGGGACCGACGCCGTTTCGCAGGTGCTCAAGGAGTTCTGGCCGGATATCAAGAAAAAGCTGTTTCATAAAGGCTCAAATTAAACGCAGAAGTCTCTGCAGCGCGCGAGAGCAGGCGAAACGCCTACTCCACAACGAAGAATCTACCTGCGCGGCTGAGTGTAACCGTACCGGGCAAGGAGAGTGCGGCCTCGCTTGCCCAAAATGTAGTCCCGAAACTTCTGCGCGGAGTCCTGCTGCGCGCTCTGCTTCACGATGCACAGCGCCTGATCCAGCGGATCGTAAAGCTGGTCGTCAATCAGCACATAATGTCCCTTCAGGTTGTATACGAGAGACAGGGCGGTGAACGTTGCCGCAACGTTTCCGGAGTCGGCGAACTGTTTGGCGGCCGAGATGCTTTGCGCGTACACCAGTTTGGGCTCGACCTTCTGCCATAGGCCCTCTTTCTTCAACGCCTGAACGGCGGCTGCTCCGTAGGGAGCCAGTTCCGGCCGCGCGCATCCGACCTGGTTGACATCGGGAGACGTAAGGTCGCGCAGGCCGGTAATGTCGGGTCGCTGCGGAGCCCATAACACCAGCCGCCCCCGAGCGTAGATCGCACGGCTCCGCGGATCCGCTACACCCTTCGTAATCAGCTGATCGACATGCTCGGTGTCGGCGGCCAGGAAGACATCCACCGGAGCGCCATTTTCGATCTGTTGCGCGAGTTGCGCCGTGGCGCCGATGGTGGGCACCAGGTGAATTCGAGTCGTGGCCTCGAAGTCGCGAGCGATCTCCTGAAGCGCCTCGCGCAGGTTGGCGGCGGCTGCAACGTGCACTTCGCGAACCTCCGGTGCGTGTCCGCAACTCATAGTTGCCAGGGAAGTTAGCCCCATGAGGAAGGCGGCCATCCGCAGCCGATTTGTCATCACTCTCCTTTTGTACTAGAATTATGAGTTACGGTACCAGACTGGAGCACTACGTGTGTCCCCGTTACGCAAGTTAGTCAGGGGTACCCGAGGAAACCAAAACATGCACGCAATTATTGAGACAGGCGGAAAGCAGTTCCGCGTTACTTCCGGCGACGTGATTCGTATCCCGAAACTGGAAGCCGAAGTCGGCTCGGAAATTCAGCTTGGCCGCGTTCTGGCATTCTTTAACGACAACAACGAAATGGTGGTCGGTGAGAATGCGGGCGATATCAAGGTAAACGCGACGGTCGAAGATCACGATCGCGCCAAGAAGATTCTGGTTTTCAAGTTCAAGAGAAAGAAGCAATACAAGCGTACGCAGGGGCACCGGCAGGATTATACCGAAGTGCGCATCCGCGACATCGTGAGCTAACTCCATGGCACATAAAAAAGGTTTAGGCAGTTCCAAAAACGGTCGCGATTCCAATGCGCAGCGCCTCGGCGTCAAGTGCTTCGGAGGGCAACTGGTACCCGGCGGCTCGATCATCGTCCGGCAGCGCGGCACACCGATCAAGCCCGGCGACAACGTCGGGCTAGGCAGTGACGACACGCTCTTCGCCAAAGTGACCGGCGTAGTCGAGTTCAAGGATCGCGGGCGCATGGGCAAATTCGTCAGCATCAAGCCCGAGACGGTGTCCGCGAGTTGAAAGCCGCTCCTCAAGAGCCGGAAAGATCCCAGCCGCAGATGAACGCATATGAACGCAGATTGAAGGCGAAGCTTTTATCCGCGTTAATCTGTGTCCAGCGGCGGCTAAGCCTGAATTCTTCTCACCTTCTAACAGTCACGGCACCGTAAGGGGCCGCGTCACCAATCATGTTCATTGATGAAGTTCGGATCCGCGTGAAAGCCGGCGACGGTGGCAACGGTTGTCTTGCGTTTCGACGCGAGAAATATGTTCCCCGCGGCGGACCGAGCGGCGGCGACGGCGGTCGCGGCGGCGACGTCATCATCGAGGCGAATCCGCACCTCAACACACTCCTGCATCTCCGTTTCAATCCGGAGCACAACGGCGAGCGCGGGCGTCATGGCGAAGGCAGCAATTGCAGCGGCCAGGAAGGCGCTTCCACCACGGTCAAGGTGCCGGTCGGCACGATTGTTTACGACGAGGAGACCGGTGAGCGTCTGTTTGACTTCACCGAGGAAGGGCAGTCCTTTGTCGTGGCGCACGGCGGCCGGGGCGGGAAGGGTAATCAACACTTTGCCACCTCAACCCATCAGGCGCCGACCGAGCACGAACCGGGACGTCCGGGGCAGGAGAAAAGGCTTCGCCTCGAGTTGAAGCTTCTGGCGGACGTGGGTCTGGTTGGGTTTCCCAATGCCGGAAAATCCACCCTGATTTCGCGCATCTCGGCGGCGCGGCCCAAAATTGCCGATTATCCGTTCACCACGCTGCAACCCAATCTGGGGGTCGTGCAACTAGGGGATTTTCGCAGTTTCGTGGTGGCGGATATGCCGGGACTGATCGAGGGCGCGCACCTGGGACATGGCCTGGGCATTCAATTCCTGCGCCATATCGAGCGCACGCGGCTGCTGGTGCACCTGGTGGATATGTCCGACACCGGGCGTGACGTGATTCAGGATTTTGCGACCATCATGGGCGAACTCGAAAGCTTCAGCGACGATCTGGCGCATAAGCCGATGTTCGTAGTGGCCAGCAAAATGGATGCGTCGCAGGATCCCGCCCGAGTCGAGGCCCTGCGAAAAATCGCGCGGGAAGGGGACCTCCCGTTCTTTGAGATCTCCAGCGCAACCGGCCAAGGCATAGAAGAACTAAAGCACGCGATGGCCGCTAAGGTTCTGACCGCAGAGTAAAAACCACCGGCTGTGGCGCACGCTCTCAGCGTGCCGCGTCCCGACTCTTCGGGACGCTCGGCCTGTGCGGCGAAAAATGTCTCGGCAGGAGTGCGGCGACGGCAGCCTGAGAGGCTGCGCCACGCAAGATTTGTTACACTAGCGCGGAATGCTCTCCCAACTCGGCCAAATCGCCCTCAACGTCGAGGATTTGGACCGCGCGGTCGCATTTTATCGCGACACGTTGCAGGTTCCGTTTCTCTTCCAGTTCCCCGGATTGGCTTTCTTTGATTGCGCCGGTGTCCGCCTCATGCTGAGCAAGCCCGAAGGCAGCGAGGCCCACGGACGCGGCTCCGTACTCTATTTCCAAGTGACCGACATCCACGCCGAAGCGCGCAGCCTCATGTCACGGAACGTAACGTTCGAGCAGTCCCCTCACTTCGTTGCGAAATTGCCGGACCACGATTTGTGGATGGCCTTCTTTCGCGACCCGGATGGCAACCTGCTGGCGCTGATGTCAGAAGTGCGTCCGTAACGGCATCAGTTGGCGCCTTTCGGCGCAGGGCTCGCGGCCGGTGCGGTAGCGGGCGCCGCTGCCGGGTTGGGCGGCGGCTCAATGATGGCTTTGGTGATCAGATCCAGATCCGGGAAGTTCGGCTTCAAGTAGGCGGCGCCTTCCTTCGTGATCCGATTCTGATCCGGCTTCTCGCCGTACGCGGCGTTGATCTTGTCGACTACCTCCAGCCCCTCCACGACTCTGCCGAAAGGCGCGAACCCCTGCGGATCGAGAGGCGCATTGTTGCCCAGGTTGATGAATAGCTGGGTGGTTCGGGTATTGGGTCCGGAGGTAGCGAAACAGAGGGTCCCGCGGGAGTTGCTGCCCTGTACGGGATCATCCTTGATCTTGGCGTTCTCCCAGGCGGCGTTGATCGCCGGTGTCGGGCTCAGCCCGAACTGCACGACGAATCCCGGCATGACGCGGAAGAAACCGTTCCCGTTGTAGAACCCGTATTTCACCAGGTTGTAAAAACGGTCCGCTCCGAGCGGGGCCATGGCGCGTGTCACCTCCACAATGATTTCACCCTTCGTGGTACTGAATCTCGCACGAAACTGCTCTGGAGCGCGATCGTGTAAAGAAGATGGCCGGTAGAGAGAAGGTCGGGTAACCACAGCCTTCTTTGCCGTCGTCCCACTTGTCTTAGGCCCCGTTTTCGGAGGCGCCTGGGAAATACCCTGGGCTGCAGCTGCGGAGACCGCAAGAATCGGAATAATAACGAATCGTGTACGCTTCACGGGAATGATTATACTGAAAACGCTGAGTAGGCTTCACCGTATGAGACTCCTCATCCTGATGTTAATTATCTGCGCACTGGCGTTCGGCGCCGACGTGGCCGGCACATGGACCGGCACGATTGCAGTTGATGATACGGGCAGCGGTACGACTATCACTACGCAGGTTCATATTGAGCTGCAGCAGCAGGGCGCCGGTCTGTCGGGGAAGATCGGCCGGGTCGAGGATACCGAAGCCGTACCGATCAAGAACGCGAAAATGGAGGGCGATACCCTGGTCTTCGAAGCGGCCAGCGACGAGACCAGCGGACCGATGAAGTTCACGCTTAAGATCGTTGGCGACCGGATGGAAGGTACCATGAAGGGTTCCATCGATTCGGGCGATATCAACGGCAAAGTCAAGCTGACGCGCGAGAAGGCTTCGGCATCGCGGTAAGCAAGTCAAATCGGACGTGCCGTTTCTAACATGGCATTAGGAATGCACGCTTGCCAAAACCGGCAGGTAGCTTGCTACACTTGCCAAGGATGCGACTCTCCGCCGACCTGCGTCAGGAGCTAGTAGTAGCGCGTTCCCAAACCGATCAACTTTTCCGTCTTCTGGATCCGGCTGCGCTGTATGATCGCCCGATTCCGGAACGGCATCGAATCATTTTCTACCTCGGCCACCTCGAGGCCTTCGATTGGAACCATCTGGGACGACGGTGCCTGGACATACCTTCGTTTCATCCCGTCTTCGATGGCCTGTTCGAGCGCGGTATCGATCCCGACCCCGGTCAGTTACCCTCCGATACTCCTCAGGACTGGCCGTCGGTCGAGGAAGTTCGTTCTTATAACCTCCAGACCCGAGAGAGGTTAGACAAACGATGGGAGGAAACTCCCCGTGAGCGGCGACAAATGGTAATCGAGCATCGCCAGATGCACGCGGAAACGTTCGCGTACATGCTGCACAATCTTGCGCCCGAGAAGAAGTTGCCCCATGCCCAGGCGGTTCTGCCCGTCCGGGGACAGATACCGCAGGAGATGATTCTCATCCCGGCGGGATACGCGACGCTCGGTCAGCCGCGCAACGGCGAGTTTGGCTGGGACAACGAATTTCAGGAACAGCGTATCTTTACACCCGCGTTCCGCATCTTGAAGAACAAGGTGACGAATCGCGAGTATCTCGACTTTGTTCGTGAGGGCGGATCTCCATCGCATTTCTGGAAGCCGGATGCGACAGCCTGGCTCCATCGGGGGATGTTCGGTTTCGAACCGCTGCCGCTCGATGCGCCGGTATATGTGACTCGCGACCAGGCGCTCGCATATGCCAACTGGAAAGGACTGGCTCTACCCACCGAAGCGCAGTATCATCGTGCGGCCTTTGGCACCCCGGATGGCGAGGCCGCCCGCCTGCCCGGTAATGGCGCCGGCAACAAGGACTTCCGGTTCTGGGACGCCGTACCTGTGAACGCGACGCCCGACGACGTGAGCGCCTGGGGCGTGTCTCAACTGGGAGGCAACGGCTGGGAGTGGACGTCCACCGTCTTTGCGCCGTTCGAGGGATTCGAAAGGATGCCGTATTATCCCGGCTATTCGTCCGATTTTTTCGACGGCCACCATTACGTCGTCAAGGGAGCCTCTGCACGTACCGCCGTTCAACTGACGCGCCGCTCCTTCCGTAACTGGTACCGGTCCGAATATCCTTACACGTACACGGGCTTCCGGCTCGTCGAGAACTGATGCATGTTCGCAACCGCGGTTGAACGCCCACAGTGCCGGCAATTTGCCACGGATGTTCTCGCCGGCCTTCTGGCGCCGGGACGGAAGACGCTGCCCTCCCAATATCTGTATGACGATGTCGGGTCGGCATTGTTCGAAGTGATCACTCTGCTGCCGGAATATGGCCTGACGCGCGCCGATTCGCGCCTGCTGGCGAGCCACTCGGGCGACATCGTCGCGGAACTTCCCCGGGACCTGCTGATCGCGGAATTGGGCAGCGGCTCCGGTACCAAGACGCGCCATGTTCTGGAAGCCGCCGCAGCCGTCGAGTCTCGCGGCGCCGTTCGTTATTTTCCCATCGATATTTCAGCTGCGGCGCTGCAACACTGCCGTCGCGAGTTAGGGGCTGTTCCGGGAGTTGAGGTTCGTCCGGTGGAAGCGAGTTACCTGGATGGGCTGGCCGAGACCATCCAGCGCCGCCAACCCGGGCAGGCGCTTCTTCTCCTGTTCCTTGGAAGCACGATCGGCAATTTCGCCCCGCGGGAGGCGCAGGCATTCCTCCGCCAGATCCGGCTGGCTCTGCGGCCCGGCGACGGACTGCTATTGGGCGCGGACCTGGTGAAGCCGGTAGAGCAAATGCTTGATGCCTATGACGACCCCATCGGCGTGACGGCGGCGTTCAATCTCAACCTGCTGGCCCGCATCAATCGCGAACTGGGCGGAGAATTCGCTCGTTCCGCGTTTCGCCATCTGGCCCGCTGGAACGAGCGCTACTCGCGGATCGAGATGCATCTGCAATCGCGCATGGCGCAGCGGGTGCGTATCGCCGATCTCGACCGGTCAATCGAGTTTCGCAGACACGAGACCATCTTCACCGAGTCCTCGCACAAGTTCCGGCCGGAGCAGATTCGACACATGGCGGAACGCGCCGGTTTCGCATGCCGGCGGCAATGGATCGATCGCGAGTGGCCTTTCGCGGAAAGCCTGCTGTTAGCATTGTGAGACAGACTTTGGGACAGCCAAAAACTGGGGCATCCACTTGACTCAGGTCCGCGAAGTTGGCATCGTTTGGTGGGGCGGGCGCCCTCGCCCGTTCGGAGGCCTCTACCTCCGCCTCAGAGAGCGGGACGAGGCGTCCCGAGCGTCCCAGGGGGACCGCCCCACTTTGCAAGTGCCTCTTAAGCTCCCATGCCGAAAGTGATTGAGTTCGCCAATGTGACGTACTCCGTAAGTGGGCGCGACGTATTGCGCGACTTCAATCTAAGTGTCGACGAAGGCGAAACGCTGGTGCTGTTAGGCCGTAGCGGCTCCGGCAAAACCACCGCGCTCAAACTGGTGAATGCGCTGCTGATGCCGGATAGCGGCCAGGTCCTGGTGGACGGCAAGCCTACCTCCGAATGGGATCTGGTGCGCCTTCGCCGCCGGATCGGCTACGTAATCCAGGAGGCGGGACTGTTCCCCCACTTCACAGTTCATGACAACGTCGCACTGGTTCCGACCCTCGAAAAATGGGAGGCGGATCGCACGCGCGCGCGAGTCGAGGAGTTGCTCGCGAAGGTTGGGCTGCCGGCGGAAGAATACGGAGCGCGCTATCCACATCAGCTTTCCGGCGGCCAGAGGCAGCGTACCGGTGTGGCCCGCGCGCTGGCCAACGATCCGCCGATCCTGCTGTTCGACGAACCCTTCGGCGCTCTCGATCCGGTGACGCGGCTCGAATTGCAGAAGCAGTTCCTGCAATTGCGCGATACCCTGCACAAGACCGCGCTCTTCGTCACTCACGATACGCGCGAAGCGTTGCTGGTGGCGACTCGCATCGCTTTGCTTTCCAGCGGACAACTGGTATTTACCGGACCGCCGGACGAGTTCACTCGCAGCGAGCAACCCGAAGCGCAGGCCTTTTTGGAGACGCTCGCGACGCATCTGGATGCCATCCAATGAGCGCTGACCAGTGGCGGGAAATTCTTTCCCTGAGCGTGGAGCACATCGTGCTGGTCCTATCGTCGATAAGCATGGCGTGCCTGATCGCCATTCCCGGCGCGATTCTGCTGTCGCGCAAGCCCGGACCGCGCCGCGCGGCGTTGGCCCTCGCTAACATCTTGCAAACCATACCCAGCCTGGCGCTCTTCGGCTTCCTGATTCCCATTCCGATCATCGGAGGCATCGGGAAACGCACGGCCATCGTCGCCCTCGTGGTCTACGCTTTGCTCCCGTTACTGAGGAATACGTTGACAGGTATACTAGGCGTTGATCCGGCGGTACGCGAGTCGGCTGTCGCCATGGGTATGACGCCTGGCCAGGTGCTTCGCCAGGTGGAACTGCCGCTCGCCGCGCCCACGATCATGGCTGGACTGCGGATTGCTACCGTGACTTCCGTCGGCACTGCGGTAATTGCAGCGGCAATCGGCGGCGGTGGACTGGGTGTGTTGATTTTTCGCGGGATCTCGTTCAATGATTCCGGTCAGATCCTCTCAGGCGCAGTGCCGGCCGCACTCATGGCGCTTTTGGCTGACGAAGGGCTCGGATGGTTGGAACGAAGATTTTCGCACTACCGCTAACAGTCCTGCTGCTGGCCGGCTGCCAGTCGGGACCCCGGATCGTGGTCGGATCGAAGAATTTCGCGGAGCAGCTTCTGCTGAGCGAGATTGCCGCGCAGCAGATCGAGCGCCGGCTCCATATAACGGTCGAGCGAAAGTTCCAGATCGGCGGCACATTGCTCGCCCACGAGGCTCTCGTGAAGGGCGACATCGATCTCTATCCCGAATACACCGGCACGGCCCTGACTGCGGTTCTCAAACGTCTTGCCAATGACGCCCCGGCGGTGGTCCTCGAAGAAGTGCGCAGCGGCTACAAGCCCTGGCACCTGCGCTGGATGGATCCGCTTGGTTTCAACAACACTTTCGCGATGATTACCCTGCGCAGCTATGCGGAAGCCCATCATCTTCTCACCCTGAGTGACGCCGCCTTCCGGACAGACTGGAAACTAGGCGCCGGGTATGAGTTCGTCGGGAGACCTGACGGATTACCCGGACTCGAGAAGGCGTACGGGCTGCATATGGCAGAACCTGTTCGCACCATGGACCTGGGCCTGCTCTACGCAGCCCTGGAACAACGGCAAGTGAATCTGGCCGCAGGCAATTCAACCGACGGACAGCTCTCCAGAGACGAGTTTTTCGTATTGGAGGACAATAAGCATTACTTTCCTCCTTATCAGGCAGCCTTTGTGGTTCGCGAGGCGGCGTTGCAAAAATTCCCCGGACTCGAGGGCGCGCTGAAGGAACTTTCGGGAACTCTGAATGACAAATCGATGCGAGATCTGAATTACCAACTCGAGGGATTGCATCGCTCCGGTCCGAAGGTTGTAGCAGAATGGCTCGCCCAGCTCAAACATTGAATCGCACACGTAACACCGAGGCAGGCGAAACCGCCGGCCCCACCAACGCAAATATTGAACTTGCAAGGGTGGCGCGGGCGGTTTCGCCTGCGCCGGTCGGATTTTGCAAGTACCTCTTCAGTCTGTTCCGCCGTGCTCAAGCCTTGCTCCGAGTCGCTATCATCCTGGCAGCACTTCCAGGTCCCATACAAGCCGGGGAGACCCTCCTTTCCAAGCACCAACTGGAACCGGGCCTGTATGTCTGGGACGGGCTCACGGATTTGCCCGCCGGTATCGCGGCACTCGACCACGACGGTTTTCATGCTATCCGGCTTCTGCTGTCGCCGGCATCCCGCCGGGCCTACTCGCTCCCTCCATTCCGCTGCACCGAAGGCCGAACCTCTCTCAAGTGCCTGATTCTGAGCGATGCTTACCAGCGCGCCCTGTCCATCAAGACCCTCGACGTCGTGATGTTCACTGCCTACGATTTCACCTCGTTCCCGCGCCAGCACTATCTCGATCCGGAATTTCTCAGCGCCCATCGACAGCAGGTTTTCGACGAGTATCGCGATCTCACTGAAACTCTCCTGCACGAGTACTCCGGCAGCGGCCGCGTCTTCATCATCGGGCACTGGGAAGGCGACAACCAGGTGTATTGCGGTTCGAGCTACGACTTCCAGACGGTCGATCACAAGCGGTACGCATGCATCGAGCAATATCCCGAGGTCCGGCTGGCCGGCATGACCGCGTGGCTCAAAATCCGGCAGGAAGCCATTGCGGAAGGACGCAAGCGCGCAATCGCGGCAGGCGCAAGCAACGTCGAGGTGTACCACGCGGCGGAGTTCAACACGATCTTTGCCTCCAGGAAAGTTTCGGGAGCGAGTATCAGCTCCAGGGATTACAAGGGCGTCCTGGACACGTCGGTCCCGGCGGTGCATCCGGACGTCTGCTCGTATTCGGCGTGGGAAAGCGTGAATCGCAACCGCCTCACCAAAGACTTGCAGGACATCATGAAGAAGTGCGCGCCCGCGCCGGTAATCGTCGGGGAGATCGGTGACAAGGACAATCCGGATAAGCGCTATGCGAAGATCGTCTCGGCGCTGCTGCCCTTGAAGGAGAGTGTTCCGCTAGTCTTCTTCTGGCAGGCATTCGAGCCTCGCGTGCCCAAGGATCCCGGCTTTGGACTGTTCAATCCGGACGGCACGCCGCTGCACGCCAAGGCTGTGGAGGCGATTCGCCGGCTGCAACAGTGAGGTTTCCGAGCCGGTACGATGGAGATTATGAGGACCACAATCGATCTTCCGGAACCCCTCCTCAATGACCTAAGGCAGCAGGCTTCCGAGTCGGGCGTCACACTCTCCGAGATCGTGTAGGAAGCCTTAACCAGTCATCTCGACCGGAAAGCCGCCCGCGGCGCAAGCAAATTCAAATTGCATACACTACGGGGCAGACTTGTTCGTCCGGACTTGGACCTCGACCGCCCTTCGTCCTTAATTACTCAGGACGACGAATCGGCCTATACCGGCGACTAACGCCACCCCTCTAGAATTTGCGCGATGATACAGCTATCGAGTCTGCCATGCGCAATACGATCCTCATTTCCCTCTCCGCCTGCCTGCTCCCGCTGATGATCGCCGCTCCGACGCCGCATCTGTTGCAGCAGCCTTCCCTCAGCCAGAACCGCATCGTATTCACCTACGCCGGCGACCTGTGGAGCGTGCCTCGCTCCGGCGGTGACGCCACACGTCTGACCACCGGCGTCGGCATTGAAAGTAATCCCGTCTTTTCCCCTGACGGCGCGACCATCGCGTTCAGCGGCTCCTACGACGGCAACATCGACGTGTATACGATTCCCGCAGCGGGTGGTATTCCCAAGCGCATCACCTATCATCCCGATCCCGACTACGCGGTCACCTGGACTCCCGACGGCTCGCACATCGTCTTCACGTCCACTCGCGATTCCCATGCCGGCGAAGCCAAGCTCTATTCCGTCCCCGCAACGGGCGGCCTCGCGCTGCCTCTGCCTCTGCCTTTGGCCTTCTCAGCGGCTTTTTCTCCCGATGGCAAGCGCCTCGCCTATACTCCGACCTCGGGTGGCTCCCCCTTCTCTTTCAACAGCTATGTCGCCTGGAAGCGCTATCGCGGAGGACGCGCGACCCTGGTGAGCATTGTCGACCTCAAGACGCTCGATGCCGAAAAGATTCCCCGGCAGGACTCCAACGACTTCAACCCCATGTGGATCGGCGAGAAGATTTACTTCCTCTCCGATCGCGCGGGAGCGGTGACCCTGTACCGTTACGACCCAGCGAAAAAGCAAGTGAGCCAGCTCGTGCGCAACAGCGGCTTCGATATCCGCAGTGCCAGCGCCGGCCCCGGGGGAATCGTTTATGACCAGTTCGGCGAGCTCTTTCTGTACGATCTCGCGTCCGGAAAGTCCAGGCTTATCGACGTCTCCATCACCGGCGACATGCCCGAAGTCCGCACGCGTTTCGCCGACGTCAGCCGCGAGCTGCGAAATGCGCATCTTTCGCCGTCCGGCGTGAGGGCGCTCTTCGAGGCGCATGGCGAGATCCTGACGGTTCCAGCCTCGCACGGGGACGCGCGCAATCTGACCAATACCCCAGGCGTCATGGAACGGGAACCGGCGTGGGCTCCAGACGGACAGCAGATTGCGTATTTCTCGGATGAAACGGGAGAATACGCGCTCCATATTCGATCGCAGACCGGCGAGGGTACGGCGAAAAAGTTCCCGCTAGCCGGAGGATCGGCCTTTTATTTTAATCCTCTCTGGTCGCCGGACAGTAAGCTCATTTGCTTTTACGACAACCAGCTCAACGTCTGGTTTCTCGATACGCAGACCGGCAAGCTTACCAAAGTTGACTCGAACGACCAGCACGACATCGACCACGAGATGGCCTGGTCTCCCGATTCGAAATGGATTGCCTACACCAAGTCGCTGCCGAACATGCTGTACCAGGTCCTGCTGTTCTCTATCGAGAGCGGCCACAGCACACCCGTCAGCGACGGCATGAGCGATGCGCATTTTCCGGCGTTCGATAAGGATGGGCAGTACCTCTACTTCACCGCCAGCACCAATAACGGCGCCACCAAGAGCCATCTCGACATGACTTCGGATCTCTACCAGCCCACGAGCAACATCTATGCGCTGGTACTCGCGGCCGATGGAGCCTCGCCGGTCAAGCCTCAGAGCGACGAGGAAAAGCCCGCGGCGCCAAAGCCCACGGGTACAGCGAATTCGACGCCACACGCTGTCCCGGTGCACATCGATCTGGCCAACCTGCAGGAGCGCATCGTGCCGCTGCCGGTTCCCGCACTGAACTATGTTGCGGTCCGGGCCGGCAAACCCGGCAAGTTGTATCTGCTGGACGCCGAATCGAGTGGGCGTACCCTGAGATCCTTCGACGTCAAGACCCGCGCCACTGAGAAACTCGGCGACGGCATCCGCGCCTTTGAGATCTCCTTTGACGGCGAAAAGATGCTGCTCGAATTTTCACCGCCCCGTAACTCCGACGGCGTCGTGCAACCGGCCGCGCCACAGTATGCGATCGTTTCCCCGGCCGCGCCGTGGAAGCCGGGCGAAGGTATGTTGCGGCTGAGCGGCACGCAGGTGAAGGTCGATCCCCGGGCGGAATGGAAACAGATGTATCGCGAGGTGTGGCGAATCGAACGCAGCCACTTCTACGACCCCCATTACCACGGTGTCGATCTGGCGGCTCGCGAGAAAATGTTCGAGCCTTATCTGGATTCCATCGCCTCGCGCGCCGACCTCAACTATATTTTCCAGGAGATGCTCGGCGATATCACGGTCGGACATCTGCGGGGCTCGGGCGGCACGATTCCGAGCGCGGCGCGAGTCGCCGGGGGCTTGCTGGGAGCAGACTACGAGATCGTGGACGGACGTTATCGCATCCTGCGCATCTACAACGGAGAGCGTTGGAATCCGCAGAATCGCGCGCCTCTGGCTCAACCCGGCGTGAAGGTCGCCACGGAAGATTTCATCCTGGCGGTGAACGGACAGGATCTGGCAGGGTCCGATGATCTCTCCCGCCTGCTCGAGGGCACCTCGGGCAAGACCGTGATTCTCAAGGTTGCCGCGGACGCGGCGGGCACCGGCGCACACGAGATTTCAGTCGTGCCGGTGGCGTCGGAAGGCCCTCTGCGGATGGCCGCGTGGATCGAAGCCAATCGCCGTAAGGTCGACCAGTTGAGCGGAGGCAAACTCGCATACGTCTATATGCCGGATACCGGGATCGGGGGCTTCACCAGCTTCAATCGATACTTCTTCGCCCAGGCCGACAAACAGGGCGTGGTGCTCGATGAGCGCTTCAACCATGGGGGACAGGCGGCCGACTACGTGATCGAAGTCTTGCGGCGTCCGCTGATGAATTACTGGGCGCCTCGTTACGGAGCCATCTACCGCACCCCGCAAGGAGCGGTTTTCGGACCCAAGGTCATGGTCACCAACGAGTATGCCGGATCCGGCGGCGACGCCATGCCGTGGTATTTCCGCGAGGGCCATGTGGGTACATTGGTCGGCACGCGAACCTGGGGAGGCCTGGTGGGAATCTCGGGTACTCCACCGCTGATGGATGGCGCCAGCGTCACCTCACCTGACTTCGGGTTCTTCAGTCCTTCCGGCGAATGGGACGTGGAAAATCACGGAGTCACTCCGGATGTGGTGGTCGAGATGGATCCCAAGCTGGTCGCCGAGGGGCACGATCCGCAACTGGAGCGCGCCGTGGCAGTGGCGATGGAGAAGCTTGCCAGGAGTCCGGCGTCCGAACCGAAGAAGCCGAAATATCCCAATTACCACCCGGTCACTCAGGAGAGGAAGACTGGGGGTGAACCTGTCGGCGGAACTCAGTGAACGAAGCTTACGCTTGGGGAAAAATCTACGAAAATGGTACTATCCAAGACAGAAGTAATTCGACGCATGATCAGGCTGATCTCTCTCGAAAAAACCCGCCATTCGTGGAAGTGGGTCGTGCTTGCGCCAGTGCTCGCGGTTCTGACGTTCCCGACAAACGCAGTGTTTGGCCAGACGAACCAGCGGATCAAGCCGATGGAGACCAAGCCTATCGCGACCCAACGGATAGCCACGAAGCCCATCGTGGCCAAGCCCATTGCGACTAAACACCTTGCCACCCAGCCGATCGCAACCAAACACATCGCGACCCAGCCCATAGCGACCAAACGGATCGCGACCAAGCCGATGGCGACCCGGCCGATGACCGTCAAGCCGGTGAAACGTACGCAGTAGTTATACCGTTATCCGATAGCGGATACGGACAACGTACTCTATCTCTCTACGAATTCGACATCCGGCGACTCATGCCTGACCGACGGTATCAGGAGCAGATCGAGAAACGCCTGTGTCGCGCGGTTCAGTTTCTTTCGGCGGCGATGGATCACCGCGACCGGCCGCACAAATCCGGGAGCATCGAGGGGCACCGAGACCACGCGTCCCTGTTCGGCGTCGGAGGCGATGGAGGGCTCCGGCAGAATGCTGACGCCATGGCCCGATCCAACCGCTTCTTTGATGCTTTGAATATTGTCGAACTGCATCACGGGGATCACATTGACGTCATGTTCCCGCAGGAACCGGTCGACCTCCCGGCGGATGATCACTTCTTCGTCGAACGCGATGAACTTCTGCCCCTCCAGATGTCCCGGCGACAACTTTGCTTTCTCCGCCAAAGGATGCCCCGGCGGTAGCGCGACTGCCATGGATTCATCGCGCCACGGAATGACTGTAATCTCGCGGCGGTGTTCCGGATAGCTGATCAGCCCCAGGTCGGCAGCGTCAGTCATCACCGCTTCATAGACGCGGTCGGGACGCAGAAACTCGGTCCGGATGATGGCCTTCGGATACAGACTCGCGAACTTCTCGCGCAGGATGGGCATCTCGGACAGGCCAATGGAATAAATCGAAGCAATCCGTACGGTCCCGCCGATCTCGTGCTTGAGTTCGTCCAGCGCCGACGCGAACTCTTCGGCTTTGCGGAGAACCTCGCGGCACAGATCAAAATACAACCGTCCCGCAGACGTAAGACCTAGCGGGCGAGTGCTCCGGTCCAGCAATTCGATCCCGAAACGATCCTCCAGTTCCTGAATCTGCTGGCTGGCCGCTGACTGGCTGATGCCATTCAGAGCAGCACCCTTACTGACGCTGCGAGACTGGGCAACGTCACGGAAAAGCTTACAGTCGTCGAGAACCACCTGGCCCAGCATAGCATAAGCCAGCTTAATATTAAGGCTTCTCATATTTCTCTTGGTTAATAGTTGTAGGGCTGGACACAGACGCGCCGATTGACACACCGGGGCGCAACGGTATACAACTGGAGCGTCATGGCCAATGGACCTCTCTCAAACGATCAGCTGCGCGACTACGGCGACCTGGGATACACTGTGGCTCCCGGCTTCTTCGACGCCGCGGAGATCGCGCTCCTAAGGCGGGCTGCCAAAGAGGATCGGGAACTCGACCAGCACTCCTTTTCGCGCGGCGACGGCGAGGGCGGTCAGGTCCGCCTGTCTCTGTGGAATCATCCCGGAGATACCATTTACGGAATGTTCGCCCGCTGCGAATCGGTGGTGAATTCCGCCGAAAAGCTGCTCGACGGCGAAGTCTATCACTATCATTCCAAGATGATCATGAAGGACGCCCGGGTCGGCGGCGCCTGGGCGAGGCACCAGGACTACGGCTATTGGTATCAGAACGGCGTGCTCGCTCCGCTACTGACGAGCGTTTTCATTGCGGTCGATCCGGCCACGCGGGAGAACGGTTGTATGCAGGTGATTCCGCGCTCGCAGACCCTGGGGCGCATCGAGCATGTCCTCACCGGCGATCAGGCCGGCGCCGATCGCGAGCGGGTCGATGAGATCCTCAAACGGATGCCGCTCGAACACGTCGAAATGGCCCCCGGCGATGCGCTTTTCTTTCATGCCAACCTGTTGCACCGCTCCGATCAGAACCGTTCGGAGAATCCGCGCTGGTCGATGATCTGTTGCTACAACGCCGCGCGCAACGATCCCTATAAGGAATCGCATCACCCCAGGTACACGCCGCTGCAGAAGGTCCCCGACGCGGCGATTCGTCAGGCCGGGCTCAAGCGCTTCGCCGATTCGACTGCGGATGTCGCGTGGCTGCTGGAGGAGAAGGACCAAAGCGCGCGAGCACTGAAGTCGGCGTGATTTGGGCCGTCCCTGTACAGGCTGGCGATGGGTCACTTGTTTAATCCAGGCGCTTAGAACTGTGGCGGAAGTCGACGCGGCCAAATGCCTACTCCACAAGGCTTGCAAACAGTTGATTGTTCGTTGTGGAGGAGGCGTTTTCGCCTGCTCTCGCGCGCTGGAAAGACTTCTGCTACCGGCTGATAGGTAACAAAGGCCTACCCTACAATGGCCCGCCCCGCTGGGGTCGGTGACAGTGCCCAGCAGAGCTAATGAAAAAGCTGAATCGGCACTAAGCGGTCAGCAGAACGTAAACAAATCAAACGTAGACGCTGCGACGCCTGACCAACTCTGATCTCGTTGCGAGCATAACGCGATATGCCCCCGCAGGCCGATCAAGAATTTCGGCTGGCACGCCGTTGTGCCATCCGCCTTCGCTTCTTCGTATCGAGGATCAACAGTCCGGCACTTATCGGCACCAGCAGTTGCGATGATGGCTCCGGTGTGGGTGTGATGGTCCCGTCGGCTGGCCCGCCGCCCGGCCCGGGATTGTCGACCCACGTAACAACGCCGGTGTTGTCGATGCTGATCACGTTAGTCGCCCAAAGCGAGGTTGTGCTACCCGTAGGATCGCTGCTCAACAGGTAAGCGGTTTGCGGGTCGTTAAGGAAACTTAAAGTGAAGATCGTGCCGGATGTGCCCCCAGCGCTGCCCGACTGATTTACGCCCGGGCCGAAAAGCATTAGGTCGAAGGTGAGGGACGATCCAAAGTTCAGCGCTTGGGTAAGCTCGTTGTTGGGATCGCTGTTCACCATCGTCAGGGTGTTCGTGGCCGAGAGCAGGATAGGGGCGCTAGCGGGCGTGGTCGACACGTTGCCATCGACAAAATAAAGGTTCGTCCCGGTTACAGTCCCGGTCGTCGTCGTGTTCGTGCTTAAGGTCGCACCCGAGAAATTGCTTATATCCGCAGTCACTCCCAGTGCACCGATGCTCCCTGGATCGAGCCCAAGGTCCATATAACCCGTCGTCCCGGAGACACTTGCCGTATTCACCGTGATGATGAAAGTCAGAGTGTTTCCGAACGCCGGCTCGGTTAAAATCATACCCAGGCAACAGGCCGTGCTTAGAAGCGTCTTTGCAATGTACATACTATTCCTCCTTGAACTGGTGAAACCTGCTAGTTGATGCTCATCGGGTAACCCGAGTAAACCGTTGGAGTAGTGGTGAAATTATCGATGCCATACGACAACTTCACGGTGACTGGCACGCATGCGCTCGGCGCGAGTGAGCCGGGCTGAGCTGTCCAGTATGGAGCTCCGCCCAAGGCAGTGCTTGTACCCGTGTTATTCACCGCCGTCACTCCCGATCCGTTAATTGACAGCACCAGATATATCGGTCCGGCAATAGCTGAAACAGCGCTGTTGTTGCAGATCGTGACCGTTTCCGTACCGGTTTGCCCCAGCCTCTGATAAATCAGCCCGCTGGAAGTCACGGAGACCGACGCGCTCACGTTGGTAGCCGTTTCCGAAGTCGGGCTGCCTACCGTGATGTTGCCGGTAAATGCGAAACCAGTGCAGCCAAAGTTGGGCGAACTGCCCACTGACCCGGACGAGTTGCCCACGTATACGGTATAGGTGCCGGGCTGAATCGCCCAATTGTGAGTCGTGGAATTCCAATACGACAATGGGTAATTTGTGGCAGCCGGGTCAATCGTGATGGTGAAGGGCAGTGTCTGACCCGGTTGAAGCCAAACCTTTTGGAAACCGACCAGCCGCCTGGGCGGCTCGCCGAGGTTCTGGGGAAACCCAAGATACACCTGCACTACCTCGGCGCCGTAGGGGCCCGAAGTGTTGGTTACGGTTCCTGTGACGGTAATCGGCTTCACTCCATCGGTCGTCGGTGACACAGAGACGTTGGAAATGGTAAATGTCGAGTACGAAAGCCCGAAGCCGAAGCAAATCTGCGGCGTAATGTTTTGCGCTTCGTACCAACGGTAGCCGATTTCCAATCCTTCGTTGTAATAATAATAAAGGCCGGTATAGTCTTGGTCAAAATAATAACTGTCGCCGGCCGGTGTGCTGGCGGATGGCGCGCTGGCCGGTGCGCCGCTGATGGCACTGGCGGTATAGTCCGCAGGCACTGGGATGGGATTGGTTTGGGTTACGCCGGGAGGTGCTGCAATTCCATACTCCTCTGTGGTGGACGCGGGGACGTCCGTGGCCAGCACCGGAAAGGTCGCCCAACTCTTACCAGAGGGGTTCACGGCGGTGGTATTGATACCGTTATTGATGCAGGAATGCACAAGATTCGACGACGGCACACTCCAAGCAGTGCACGAACCGTACAACAGGTCTGCAATGACGTCGCCATATTCCTGGCCGGGGTACCCTACTTCCAGAATCGCCATGACCTGATTGGGCCACGGGTTCGTAGCCGGGTTACCCAGCGTAACCGGGTCGCCGTTCACCAGGACAACGACCGTATTTGGTTGGACTGCGACGATGTCCTGGACTATGACGTCCGGCAACGGGCCGCCATTTATCGCAACCATGCCAACAGTGGCTCGATCGGAACCTTCCGATTCTTCGTCGCCGACTATAACAATAGCGAGGTTGGCTGTGGAGGCACCGGCCTCCGCCGCAGCTACGGTGGTGGTCGTATTAGTGATCGGGTACACGGTTATGGTTGCCGTTGGGCAGGCCTGTTGAAGGGCCACTAGGGGAGCGACGCTATAGATGGGCGCCACCATGGAACTGCCGCCACCGCCAGTGTATGCGGAGGAAACGAGGCTCGATGGTCCGATCAACGCGATGGTCTGCGTGCCGCCGGTGCATTTGAGCGGGAGCGTCTTGTTCACATTCTTAAACAGAACAGCGGACTGATCGGCGATCGACCTGGCAGTGGCACTGTGTGCAATCGCATCAGCCAAATCGATCTGCGGCCCCGCCGTGGCCGATGTGCCGGTAGGGTACGGAGGCGTCGGTAACGCGGGGTAGGAAGCCGACGGCGACGGGACCGAAGCATTCGGATTATACGCACCCGCCAGCCCGCCTTCAGACCTATCGAAAATGCCTTGTTTGAAATTCGTGAGGTACCTTTGCTGTAGGGCAGTATAGAGTTGCAGCGGTGTGATGCAGTTAGGATTCTGATAAGCGTTCAGTCCGCAAGCAGGTGGGCCAAAGGGACCGCTGCCCGGACCGGGGAGGGGGTTGGAACTGACGACGCCCGCTGGCGTACCGACGGGGCACACGGGACTGGGCGTGACGCCGGGGTTGACGGAACCCGCGAGGGGGAGGCCCGTAGGAGTGCACCCATCGGCCGGTCGATAGGACAGAGCGTCGCTGAGGAAGGCAGGCGTAAAATGCGTTACGGTATTCTCTTCCATATTTGCACCGGCCAGTATTGACGGCGCAGTGCTGTTGATAGCGCCGAAATCCGACTGGACGTAACCTTGGAAGCCCCATTGGGTGCGCAGGGCGTCAGTCAGGGAAGTGGGATCCTGGCATTGGTGTATGCCATTTACGAGGTTATAGGCGCACATGACGGATTGAGCCTGCCCGTCTTTGACACACATCCGGAAAGGCGTGAAATAGATTTCGTTTCTGGCTTGTTCGCCAAGAACGTCGCTGGCACTCGTGCGGTCTACTTCCTCTTCGTTCCCCTGGAAATGCTTGCACATCGCGATAGTGCCATGGCTCTGGTTCCCAATGGCTATCTGGGCAACCATCGTGCCTGCGAGGAACGGGTCTTCGCTCGCATATTCAAAAGCGCGTCCCCCCTGGGGTATGCGCAACATGTCCATGCCGGGCCCCTCGGTCACTTGCACGTCGAGGCTTAGCATTTCCGAGCCGATTACGTTGCCGTATGCGTATGCGAGCGTTGGGTCGAATGACCCCATCAGCGCAAGATCCCCAGGTAAAGCTGTAGCCGCCGGCGAAGGAGAACAATCGCCCGTGCCGACTCCCGGGGGCCCGTTGGTGATGCGATAAGTCTGGATGCACAAAGACGCAATGCCTTCAAGATGACGTGCACCATTGCCACACCCCACAATGTCGTTGAGTTGGGTAGCGAACGTGCCGCCCGGGCCAGCCATCTGCTGCTCTATCTGGGCCAAGGTCATCGCGTCGAGGAGGGCTATCGCCCGGTTGGCGGGCGTATACGGGTTGGCCACCGTCCACATGGGATCCGACGGGTTCATCCAGGCGGGGGTGGTTGCCGGCAACGTATTTCCAATCGCCCACACTTGGTTGCCGCATGTAGCGGCTGGGCCGGTTATATACTGCGCCATAGCGCTCACGGATGTTAGACCGAGCGCAACCAGAACCGCCACCAGACAAGTCATTATGCGTTTCGCGGATGCATGACGCGAGATTTGTGCGCGTTCAAAAAATAATGTCTTACGCATATGTCACATACGCCTTTCTTCCCAAGTTCGTGGGAATAACCCCTGAAGGAGTGTATGTGCTTGTTCGGAGGCGATCAAGTTAAATAAGTTAATTTAACTTACTGGATGACTTAGTCGTCGTTCGCCGCCTATTCGATAAGCCCGTAATTAACCACCGGAACGAAGTCAAGATCGATTTTTTCTGAGGCGAGGAGGAATTCCGTGGAATACGCGTCACACCGCGCAGTTCCTACTTCTAGTTCCAACTTGCCGCTTGCTTTATGACTTCCGAGCCGCGACCGCCAGGGAGTGGTTGCGAACTTTCGCAACTTACTATTAGTTTAGCTTCCTTAGAAATGTCGAAGCTCTTCAGCACGGTAGTCCCCGTCGCAGTTAGACATCGAGAACACGGCTGCTGATTGCTTTCGGGTCTGTCTTGCGTAAAGAACGGCTCCGAAAAATACAGCGTGACCGTGTAGCGCGCTCCTTTACGATAACGGGAATAGTTGAAATGGCCGATCCGGTAGCTTTGAGCAAAGGGCGCTAATCGAATGGGTTACGGGTGCATTACGAGTCGGGCGATCGATTGCTCGCATGAGATCGGCCGATCCGAAAAGGCCTCGTCGCGCTGCCTAATCACTCAGCTACTTCAGGCCACAGGGTTGGCCGCAAGTAGTCGAGGAGTAAATTGACCATCGGAAGTTCTCGGCATAAATGAGGCAGACGCTTTACGTGCAGGTAAGTCGTACCCGTTCATTCCTTCGGTAACCTCTTATTAATAAGGAAACTTTACCGGGTATCATTGCGAACATGAGTGCGTTAAAAGACGTAAACTGTAGTCATTCGCAAGGCCGTAAATCGGCAAGGCCGTGATAGAATCGCACCAACATCGGGATATTTTTATGACGGCTTCCTCAGCTCCGGCACGCGATGGCGGAAATCAGCTAAACCAGCGGGAGAAAGCGGAGCTTGCGGCGGTCGTCGCATCCGATATCTTTAAGCGATCGCCAAAACTCTCCCGCCTGCTTGTTTACCTGTGCGAGAAGTGGTTTCTCGGCTTGGCACAAGAGATCACCGAGTATGGCATTGGAGTGGATGCGCTCGGCCGCGGCCCCAGCTTCGACCCGCAGCAGGACGCCCTGGTCCGCGTAAATACGCACCACCTTCGGAAGCGCCTAAACCAGTACTACGAGTCGGAGGGGCGCGATCATGAAATTCGGATCGTGCTCCCGAGCGGACAATACATCCCGAAATTCATGCCTAAGGTGGAATCGGGCCCCTCCGAAAATAAGGACTCCAAGGGTGCTGGATCACCGCTAGGCGAACAGCACGCGGCTATGGCTTACCACGCTCCGGGTCCATTCACGGCGAAATTGACGTGGGCCACCGGAGCGGCACTGTTATCCTTGGTTTTCTGGTGGTTGTTGGCTGTCGACAGGAAGAGTTCGGCTCAGCAAGGCGTGGTGCCAGTTCCTGCGGCGTCCCTGGTAGCGAACGGCGACGAGGCTGTGATCCGGATCGCCGCCGGCGATCGGCATGGCGATTATTCGGACAAACTCGGCAGGGTCTGGATGGACGATCGCTTTTTTCGCGGCGGCGCAACCTTTCGCCGCGGACCACTGCCAATCCAGCGTACGCTGGACCCTGAGTTGTTTTTGACCGGCCGTGAAGGCCAGTTCGTCTACGACATCCCGCTCAGTCCCGGAACCTACGAACTCCACCTCCATTTCGCTGAAACGGGCTCGGAGTCTCAGCGCCGCGTGAGCATGGCCATCAACGGGCTGCCGGTTCCCGCCGTGGACATAGCTTCCGATGCGGACGGCGTGAATACCGCCACCGTGAAGATATTTAAGGACATATCACCTGCCAATGACGGTGCCCTCCACCTTACCTTCCTGGGAAGGAGCTTTCTAAATGCACTGGAAATCTTCCCCGGCGCCCGCGGCAAAATGCGGCCCATCCGCTTAACAACCCGCGACACGATATATCGCGATTACCTTGGGCAGATCTGGATGCCGGATGAGTGCGGCGTGGGCGCCCGCAGAAGACTTGCTGCCGATGCGCGGGTCACTGGATCGGCAGACCCAGGTCTGTACCAAAGCTACCGCGTCGGCCATTTCAACTATTCGATTCCCGTTATCGAAGGGAGGCGCTATGCGGTCAAGCTGTATTTTTCGGAGCCGTTCTTTACGCAAGACAGACCCGAAAGCGGTATCGGCAGCCGTGTGTTTGATGTCTACTGCGACGGGACGACCTTGCTGAAGAGCTTCGACATTGTTAAGGAAGCTAGAGGCGGGAACTGCGCGCTGGTACGCGTATTCCACGGGATTCCCGCCTCGCCCCAGGGAAAAATCGATCTTGATTTCGTTCCGGTGGTTAATTATGCGCTTATTAATGCCATAGAGGTCGTCGAAGAATAGAGCGGCGAGCGGCGACCAAGTCCACCCAGTAGGTTAAATTAACTTACTTAACTTGATCGTCTCCGCACCAGCACATACACTCTTGAAGCGTAATTCCCAAAACAGGGAAGAAAAGATGTATGTGACCTATGCGTAAGACGTTACTTTTTGAACGGGACGCCTAGACTAGCAGTCTGTGGCAGAAGTTGACGCAGGCCAAAGCCCTTACTCCACAGGCTTGCAAACAGTCGATTCTTTGATGTGGAGTAGGCGTTTTCGCTTGCTCTCGCGCGCTCGAGAGACAAAATGGGCCGTGACATGGCAAACAAGAGGCCGTTTTTGCGAGGAATCGGTCGCAGCAACGGTGGTCGCTCCCTGACGGTGGTTAGAATACCTGCCTGCCAATGAGTGACGAGCAGTTTCAGCGGTCGAGCGCCAGGGTCGCCTTCTAGGCGGCTTTCGCCGCTAAAACTAGGCTAGTACCTACTTGCAGAAATTGGCGTACATGAACCGCTTGCTTACGCGCGCGGCTCAGAAACGTGTCTACGTATATTCATGCACTTACCGAACCGTGACCGTCAGGGCGCGGTCTTTCGTGCCAAGAAGTAGCTACACTGTGGTTCCCGAAGACTCCGGCCCCAACTCCTCCGCCAGCGGCCAGCGCTGTTCGAACAGAGCCTTCATCGCTTCCGCCATGCCGGCATGGGTGAAGACGACGGCGGTCCAGTTGGGGCGTGAAATGACTGGATCGAGCAGAGCAATCAGACCCTCCGTGTCGTCGAACAACGCCAGTTTCAAGGGCAGCGACGAGGCCAGCCGCACCTGGATGCCGGCCTCCTGATAAGCCGTAAGCGTGCGCCTCTGATCGTCGAGCAGGGTTGGCGCCTCCACCAGAAACCGGCAGCGCAGGCCGCGATGCGCCGCGTCCACAATCAGACTCTCATGAAAAGGATCGGCTGCGTACGGCGGGCAAAGAAACTCGAGGTAGTCATGTTTTGCCGCTGCCAGCATCCGCCGGAATTCCGTAGCGGTCTGCGCCGTATCGGTCACGATGCGAAGGTAGTCGAGGGTACCGCGTCCGACCTGTCCTTCGCTGTAAACGCTTTTCAGCTCTTCGATCAACCCCTCGGCGGATTGCGATTGTTCGGCAAGTTCGTGCTCCAGCGCCTGTCTCCGCCGCAGGATGTAGGACGGAATGGCCATGGCGGGCTCGACGGCCGAAAACAGCTTTGTCTTCTCCTGGACAACCTGCGCGAATCCCTTCTCAACCAGGCTATCCAGAATCTCGTAGACTTTCTGACGGGGTACATGGGATCGCGCCGCGAGCTCTAGAGCTTTGAACTGAGGATGGCCGAGTAAAACAAGATAGGAACGTGCCTCGTAGGCATTCAGTCCCAGTTGCTGAAGCCGTCGCCAGAAGCGCTGATACTCGGAATCTGAAAATTCTGCGGTCACAGACTAAACATTACCAAAGATTGTGCCGATGAACTGTTTAGGCGAAGCGATGCACGGTTGGGCGGGTTACTGTTAGATCGCAGGTTAGAGTACGTAGTGCTTTAGGGAAGTTTTACGTAGATCCTTTGGCATTAAAAAAATATAAAGGCATTGACGCTAGTACTACTAGGACTCTAGAATCATAGGTAACGGGTACAGTGAAAGGTACGGGAGTGAACCAATGAGTACGAACCGAGTTCCGATTTCGATCAATACCGCAACTAGTGGTCCGGGGAGCGGGAACCGTCCTTCCACCACACCCGTTGGAGATCCCAGTCAGCGGATTCGCATTCTGATCGCCGATGACCATCTGCTGTTCCGTGATGGCGTACGAAAGCTCCTCTCTGCAGTCCCCGATTTCAACGTGGTGGCTGAGGCAGGACACGGCGATGAGGTTCTCGAAATGACGGCGCGGCACCAGCCGGATGTCGTTCTGCTGGATCTTACCATGCCCGGACAGGACGGACTGGTCACTCTGCAGCGTCTGCGGTCCGCGCATCCTGAAGTTAAAGTCATCCTGTTGACTTCCTCCGAGGAACGGGACGAAATGCTCCAGGCAGTGCGCTTCGGGACTGCCGGCATTGTCCAGAAAAGTACTCCGACGGAACTGCTCATCAAGAGTATCCGCAAGGTCCATGCCGGTGAAATGTGGTTGGACCGGAATACAACCGCTGAAGTAGTTCGGCAGTTCGCTTCCAAAAACGAAATGCCCAGGCGGATTGCGGGCCGGGAACGGGACTCAGGTTCGCTCAGCACCCGGGAACGCGAGATTGTAGGTTTGGTCGCTCAGGGCTACAAGAACAAAGAGATGGCGGAGAAGATGTTCATCAGCGAGCAAACCGTAAAGAACCATCTCCACAATATCTTTGACAAGCTGGGAGTTTCGGACCGGCTCGAACTGGCGCTGTACGCCATCCACAACAACCTGCACCTGGGAACCTAAAAGAAGTTAGCCGTCTGGAAGTTGTTGCGTTAGCAGCTGGAGACGCGTGTTTGCAACTCCGCGTACTTGTCGGGGTTTTGCACTAGTCCATCGATTGCTATAATCGAACTCGTTAAGGAGAGCACATTTTCATGAGCACAACCATGGTACAGGTCGTCTGCGGAATCCTCGCAGTGGTTCTGGTCGCAATCGTTATCATGCGCCGCAAGGGCAAGAAAAAAGAAGAAGAGGATTTCTAGAAGTCGCCAGGCGGTCTTAAGTTTGTGGGGGTTCACTTAGGGTTTGGGTGGACTCCTGAAGCGCGCTTTAACTGCCACGCAGCCGGGCATTCCTGTATTCTTCCGGAACTGCGGCCAAACTTCGCTCGCGGCGGCAAAGGCGCAAGTTTCAGACGCATTGGAACGTGGGCCAGCCCCGCGGTTAGCGGCTTGTCGTCAGCCGCTATGGAGCCCCACCCCCCACTTACATCGTCCGGGTGATTTTGTTCAGCGTTCGCGGCTTGTCCGGATCGAGACCCTTTTCGGAAGCCAGGCACGCGGCCAGGAGTTGTGCCGGCACGATATAGGGAATCGGCGTCAGGAGTTCCGGGAGTTTCGCCGGAATGCGAACGACGCGCGACGCCGTCACCGATTTGTTGGCTTCGTCGGTGATGACTACGGTCTCGGCGCGCAGCAACTGGAGCTTGGAGATGGTGTCCTTCATTCCCGGCCAGGTTACGCCTGACGGAGCGAACACGAACATCGGGAAGTTGGCCTCCACCAGCGCGATCGGGCCGTGCAGGAAGTCGGCGGAAGAGAACCGCTCGGCCACCACATAGCACGTCTCCATCAGCTTGAGCGCGAATTCGAACGCGTTCGAATAATTCAGGCCCCGTCCCACCACCACGGCATGATCCATGAATCGGTATCGTCCTGCGAGGTTGGTCATCTCGTCTTCCAGTTTGAGGGCTTGGGCGGCGAAGTCGGGGATGCGGCGCAGATCCTCGATCTTCAAGTCGGCGCCCAAGGCATAAGCGAGCAAATAGAGCAGCATGATCTGGCCAGTGTAGGTCTTGGTCGCGGCGACACTCCGCTCCTTACCCGCGCGGACAAGAAAGACTCGCTCCGCCAGTTTGCTGAGCGAACTCTTCGCTTCGTTGGTGATCCCCACGGTCATCGCTCCGCGCTCGCGGGCGTTGCGAAGGACCTCGTTGGTGTCGGTCGATTCACCCGATTGCGAGATGGCGATCACCAACGCCTCCGACAGGTCGAGTTGTGCGCGATACAGCGTATGCACCGAGGGGGCACACAGCGACACGGGGATACCGGTGGTGATCTCCAGCAGGTAGCGTCCGAACTGGGCCGCGTTGTCAGAGGTCCCGCGAGCCACCAGGATAATCAGGCGCGGCTTCGTCCGGGTCAACGCCGACTTGAATTTCTCGGCATGTGGTAACTCGGCCCGCAAAGTCCGCTCCAGGGCTTCGGGCTGGTGGCGGATCTCTTCAAGCATCTTCGACATAAGCTTGAGAGTACTATCAAATCCGAACCGCGCCTGCAAGAACCGCGGCGCGCCGGCCGGGCAATGAATTTGCGCAGGCCAAAGGCCTGGCACCACAAGGCTTGCAAACGGTTGATTCTTCGTCGCGGCCTGCGACGAATTTTGTGGAGCAGGCCTTTGGCCTGCCGTAAGGCAGACCATCGTTTTTGGTGGTCTGCCGGCTGCGCAGCAGCCCTATTCGAGAGCACGCCCTCGAGCACTGCCGTGCCAAATATATGTGCTCCATTCAGGACATTTGGATCTAAAATTAAGGCAGGAAATCTCCTTGCGGAGATTGGGGAGGTGTTGGCATGACACATGGCCTTCACGCGCATCACTCGCGGCTTCCGGACTTCCTGCAACTCAATACGGAACAGGGACTTCGCACAGCCGGGTTCCTCCTAATCACACTTCTACTTCTCGCGATCGTCTTCGCGGGCATCAGTCTGATTGAAGAGACTAATTCATTGCTCCCGCGGCCATAGCTGTACAAGGTGTGGCCCGGCTTCCGTAAAGGATGGTTCATACATGCTGTATTGTTCGAGACTAGCAGCCCTCGCAGCCCTGATCGGAGCGTGTGTGGCGTGCGATTCCCGTCACTCGTCGTCGGCCTTTCACCTGCCGAAGGGCGGTGATGTCGACCGGGGAAAAGCCGCCTTCGTAGAACTGGGATGCCACTCCTGCCACGCAGTATCGGGAGCAGACCTGCCGGCTCCCACCGTGCACCCGGCGATTCCCGTCACCCTCGGAGGCGAGGTAGACCAAAGACTCAGTGATGCTTACCTGGTTACTTCCATGCTCGATCCCTCTTATCGGCTTGCACCCTATCCGAAGGACCAGATCACTTCCGGCGGTAAGTCAATAATGCCCGGTTATGCCGGGAAGATGGATACGCAACAAATGATCGATATCGTCGCATTCCTCCAGTCACGGTACGTTGTCCGGCAATGGCCGCCTCCATTTATTTACAACTGAGGGCGCCGTTGATACGTGGGGGAGGGCGTGCGAATGAATAACGAAGGAGCGATTGTATGGCGTTCAATGCACTGGCGGTTCTGTTGAGCCTGCTGGCGGTAGTACCCAAAACCGGGCCGGAGCCGCGCTACGATTCGGCCACGGTCGTAGATTTACAGGTTGTATTATCTGAAATTCGGGATATGGCGGGAGAGAACGAATTCGACGGCATTCGTCTGACCGCGAGGACCGAGACCGATGCGACTGTCGATATCTATCTCGGACCGGCCAGTTTCATTAAGGAGTTCGAAATCGTATTCGCCAGGGGCGACAGAATTCACGTGATAGGCTCGAAAGTCAAGTTTTCCGGCGGCTCTATTGTCCTGGCACGCGAGGTGACCAAAGGCCAGTCGACGCTGTATCTTCGGGACCGAAACGGAGTTCCGTACTGGCGATCGAGATACTGAGCCCAATCGCATCCCCGGCAGCCTGATAAAAAAGCCGCCTCCGGACGGCGTCCCCTAGAGGAACAACGAGGCGACGCTAAGGTGATTACTGTGCGACAAGGCTCCGGGAAGATCGCCCTCGAAGTTTACCCGGAGGGGAAGCGAGCCTTCTATGGCCAGCAACGAGGTAATCGTCATTCTGGATCGCGACTTGCGAGTCCGGCGTTTCACGCCGGCTGCGGAGAAGGTTCTCGGACTGCTGCCTGCCGGTGCCGGGCGACCCTTCGATCAACTCGCGACCAACCTGATGATCACCGATTGGAACCAGTTGTTTTCGGAGGTGCTGGACCACCTCCGTACCGTGACGTGCGAGGTTCAGGATCACCAGGGGAACTGGTACACACTCACCATGCAGCCCTGCAAAATCGCCGACAATGAGATGAACGGTCTCATGATGGCGTTAGTAGAAATAGATCCGGTGAAGCGCAGTCTCGACCAGGTCCGGCAGGCTCGTGACTACGCCAAAGCCATCATGGAGACCATACGGGAACCGCTCCTGGTTCTCGATGGCGAAATGCGTGTGCTGAGTGCCAACACGAGCTTTCAGCAGACTTTCCGGGTTTCGGAATCGGAAACGTTGGGCCGGTCGATCTTTGAACTGGGAGACGGCCAGTGGGACATTCCACGGCTGCGCCAATTGCTGGAAGAACTTCTGCCGCGGGATGCCCGTATCGATGACTTCGCAGTGGAGCACGTGTTCCCGTCCATTGGCCACCGGCATATGCTGCTCAACGCCCGCCAGATTCATCATGCGGGAGCGGGCACGGGTATGATCCTTCTAGCCATCCAAGACGCCACGGGTCAGCTTGAGGCGACCAAGGAGCTTGGCGCGAGCGAAGCACGATATCGCGCCATCGTAGAAGACCAGGTCGAATTAATTTGCCGGTACCTGCCTGACGGAACTCTCACTTTCGCCAACGACGCCTACTGCCGCTATTTCGGCCGCCGCCGGGAAGAGTTGATCGGGCACAACTTTATCGAAGAGTTGGTCGCCGACATCGACCATGATGCGGCTCGCCAGCATTTGGCCGGATTCAACATCGAGTACCCGGTTAAAACCTCCGTGCGCCAGGGGAAGGCGCCGGATGGGCCTTGGCGTCAGTGGATCACGCGCGCTTTCTTCGACGATCAGGGCCGGATCGTTGAGTTTCAGTCCACCGGTCGTGACATCACGGAACTGAAGCAGGGTGAAGCCGCGCTCCTCCAGTACCAGCAGGAACTCCAGGCATTGACGGCCAGGCTCATCTCCTCGCAGGAGGCGGAGAGCAAGCGCCTCGCCCGGGAACTCCACGACGTTTTCGGCCAGAAACTGGCGGCCTTAGGGATGAAGATCGACTCCCTCGCGCATAGGCCGCCTGATTCTGCCGAAGCGCTTAACGACCGGTTACGTCAGATCGCCGGGCAGATTAATAGCTTGGCGAAGGACATCCATCAGATGTCGCGGCGACTCCACCCCGCTATCCTCGACGATCTCGGGCTGGCCGCCGCCCTCAACAATGAGTGCCTGGCGTTTTCTGAACGGTATGACATTCCGGCGGAATTGTCGGTTGAGAACGTCCGGATGCGTTTGCCCGAAGACGTCTCCTTGTGCCTGTACCGTGTAGCCCAGGAGAGCTTGCGGAACATTGGCAAACACGCTTCGGCGGTCCGGGTTCGCGTCACTCTCAAAGGCGACAACCAAGAGATCGCGCTGCTGATCGAGGATTTCGGCGACGGCTTCGACATCGAAGAAGCCAGAGGTAAAGGCGGTCTGGGCCTAGTCAGTATGGATGAACGCGTCCGCTTGGTAAACGGTACTTTCTCTATTCAGTCTGAGCCGGGAACGGGGACGCGTGTCGAGGTTCGTGTTCCCTGGCGCAGGATTTAGGTATGAAGTCCCCTCCCCGTGTGTTGTTGGCCGACGACCATGCGATTGTCACCGCAGGCCTAAGAAGCATCCTGGAGCCCGATTTCGAAGTCGTCGCCGAAGTGAGGGACGGGCGCGCGCTGGTAACCGCCGCTGAGCGACTCCGGCCCGATATCATCGTCGCCGATATCTCGATGCCTTTGCTCAACGGTGTAGAAGCCGCCTTTCAGATCAGGAAAACCAACCGGAAAGTGAAAATTGTTTTCCTCACCATGCACTCCGATGTGACCTTCGCGTCCGAGGCGCTGCGTGCCGGCGGATCGGCGTATGTCTTAAAGAGCGCCGCCGGAGCCGAGATCCTGGAGGCGATTCGAGAGGCGCTCAGCGGACGGATCTTCGTGACGCAGTCCATCGATCGGGACGTGGTGCTGGCCCAGATGCAACGGGCCAGTTTTCGGACCGGCATCCATTCCGAGCTTACGCCCCGTCAGCGGGAAGTCCTACAATTGCTGGCGGAGGGAAAGAGCCTCAAGGAAGTCTCCGCCATCCTGCATATCTCGATCAAGACGGCAGAGTTCCATAAATACCGAATCATGGCGCAATTAGGGCTTCGCAGCAGCGCTGAAATAACGAAATATGGCCTTAAGCAAGGCATGACTTCCCTGTAACGGTAAACTAGGAGTACTCCTAGTACCATCCCCTATCGCACGGGAATAGCTTGAAATTAAGCCCCAAAAGGCCTAGATAAAATCCCAGGCGGCTGACCCGAGCAGCCCGGCCGCAGGGGAGTAGCCTGTAGCGACAGCCGGAAAAATAAGAGGAAGGACAGTTGTCATATATGTCCGGTACTTTGGCGCCGTTGCCGGAAAACCCGCAGTCGGTTTTACTGGTTAGTCCTCGCAATGAGGACCATGATTCACTCAAAAGCATCTTCCGTGGCTCGCGCTGGCAGGTCCAGGGGGCCCGGACGGCGGCTGAGGGTCTGAAGATGGTTCACCGCAATCACACGGAAATATCCGTGGTGATCTGCGAACGCAGTTTGCCGGATGGCGACTGGAAACTTCTGTTGGCGGAGCTCGACAACCTGATGGTTCGTCCGAGCCTCATCGTGTGTTCACGCCTGGCTGACGAGCGGCTCTGGGTGGAAGTCCTCAATCTTGGAGCCTTTGACCTCCTGTTGTGCGCTCCATTCGTGCCCGAGGAAGTTCTTCGTGTGACGGAGAGCGCGTGGTCGGCATGGCAGAGTGTGTCTTGGCTGAAATCCGTCCAGCGGAGGGATCTGGAATTTGCCCGGAGTCCGATGCGCGGCGGATTACGAGCGGCTGCAGCCGGCAGCTGTCTCTGATTTTCAACTTAAAACCTTCAAACTAAAGGAGTATTGCACATGTCCGCACCCTCAGCCAGACGGGTTAAGGCCAAGATTCCCCAAAGCGCTGCAATCGTATCTGCAACAGCGCCGCCCGCTCCGCAAGCCGGCGGCAGCGTGTCGTCCGCGAACCTTCAAATCGGGCCGGAGAAGATCGCCATGCTCGCCCACTCTTATTGGGAGGCCCGCGGATGCCAGGGTGGCTCGCCGGAAGAGGACTGGCTCAGGGCGGAGCGACAACTTCGGAATGGCAATTAGCCGGCAGGAGAACAGCCATGGATGCAATAAGATGGCAACGAACGGTAGTCCAACCGGTGGAAAGATTCCCGACCGAGTGGGCCATGGATTACGAGGTTGAATTCTTCGACGGACAGCCGGTAAGCCACTCGGGGGGCGATCGCTTTACAGTCCCGGACGACGGGATGGCCGACCCGGTTGGCGGTTTCCGGAAGAGCTTCGATCGGCTCGCTGTCTCTCAGCGCACCGGACCCGTGGACCCGTTGGGCAACCTGAATCAGCCGTGACGGAACTCGCTAACTATCAATCTGCAAGTATTCCAGGAAAGATATCGCACAGCCTGTGACCAGGCGGAGGACCCGGTTGGACGAGGCCATCGAGACGCGAGTCAGGCTACCTGGGGACGAAGCAGGAGAATTGTCGGCATCACTGGCGCCGCCGGAGTTCAGCCTGGACCGCGGCGTTCCGAGGGTCCTTACGATTCTGCTCGCTGGAGGAGCAGGAGAGCGGCTCTATCCGCTTACGCGCACTCACGCCAAACCGGTCCTGCCCTTTGGTGGCAGTTATCGGATCATAGACGTCACCTTATCCAACTGCATTAACTCGGGGCTCCGGAAAGTCTATATCCTGACCCAGCACAAGGCGCTTAGCCTGAACCGGCATGTGCGCGATACATGGCACATTCTTTCGCCGGAGCTAGGCGAGTTCATCGAAGTCCTCCCACCCACCCGGCGCGTCCGCGACACATGGTACCTCGGCACCGCCGACGCCGTGTTCCAGAACCTCGAAAGCATTGAGGATGAAGACGTTCCCTTCGTTTTGATTCTGTCGGCCGACCACGTCTACAAGATGAAGTACCAACAGATGCTGCAGTGGCATCTGCAACACGAAGCTGATGTCACGGTGGCCACCACCCAAGTCACGCCCGACGAAGCCGGCCGGTTCGGCATTCTGGGGATGAACAGCGAATTCGCCATCACCGGGTTCGAAGAGAAGCCGCAGCATGGAAACCCGGAGCGGTCCCACTTCAACCCTGAATACTGTAGCGCATCGATGGGTATTTACCTGTTTTCCACCAAGGTCCTGCTCGACGCCCTGCGTCGCGACTCCGGGAATCCGGATTCGAGCCACGATTTTGGGAGAGATATCCTCCCACGGCTGATCGGTCGACACCGGATCTTCGCTTATGATTTCGTCGACGAGAACAGGAAGGAAGTCCGCTACTGGCGGGACGTGGGCACACTGGATGCTTATTACGAGGCCAACATGGACCTGGTGGCCGTGACGCCGGCTTTCAACTTGTATGACCGCCAGTGGCCGATTCGCAGCGTCCCGCCCCAAGGTCCGCCCGCGAAATTCGTCTTTGCCGACGAAGGCCGCCGTACCGGGGTCGCTATCGATTCGCTGGTCTCCCACGCTTGCATCATCTCGGGTGGCCGGGTGAACCGTAGCGTCCTGTCCCCCGGCGTAAGGGTGAACAGCTTCTGCGATATCGCGGACTCGATCCTGCTACACAACGTCACGGTCGGCCGTCGCAGCAGAATCCGGCGCGCCATCATCGATCAGGACGTGCAACTCCCCGAGAACTCGGAAATCGGCATAGACCACGATGCGGATCGACGGGCGGGACACCTGGTGACCGCCTCCGGAATCGTCGTCGTGCACGACGCCCGGGCTGCGAAACCGGCGTGCTCCTCCGGGGACTTCCTGGAACTGGCTGGGAGCGCCTGACGCAGGCCAACGGCCTACTCCACAATGGTTGCAAACTGTTGATTCTTCGTTGTGGAGTACGCGTTTTCGCCTGCTTTCGCGCACTGAAGCTAATCTAACCCACCGGTTCTACCACCCGGAAACTCCTACTCCGTTCGTCATACGCGGTCACCGTGCCGGGACCGATATAGTACACCAAGCCATGCAGTGACAGATCGCCTTCCTCCAGTCGAGCCGCAACCAGGGGATGGGAACGCAGGTTTTCGAGTTGGGCGATCACATTGCGTTGCGTGAGGGCCAGAAGAGAATCGTCGCCCGGCTCGGCGTCGCCACCCTCGACCGGTACATGCTTCAGCCAGGCCCTCGCGCTGGGGTAAGCTTTCAACGCATCCGGATTCAGTGCGCCCTTCATGACGCCGCAATCGGTATGGCCACAGATGATGACCGCCGGGACTCGCAACACGCCGACCGCGTATTCGATCGTAGCCCAAACGCCGCCGACAAGATCGGGATAATGCGGCACAATATTGCCGATCACGCGGCAGATGAACAGTTCACCAGGTTTGGTTTGGGTCAGGAGGCTGGGGTCTATGCGGGAATCGGCGCAGGTGATGAACAGTGCTTCGGGCCGCTGCCCGCCTGCCAGCCTTTCAAAAAGATCCTGGTGCTCCGGATAGACGTGCCTCTGGAAATGAGCGATGCCTCTCAGGAATTTGTCGATGGGCACTTGTCTATGGATCCGTCCCTGAATCAAAAACGAAAAAGAGCTTCGAGGAGACCTAACTGTCCTCCCGTGCCGCGCGGATAAATCTTTTCGATCGCCGCCAGGCCTTGCGCATAGCCGAGGTAGGCCGTCAGCGTAAGGTGCCGGGAAACCCGATACTCCACATTCGTATCATACAGGTTTGCCAAAGATCGCTCGCCGGATGTCGACCGGCCGGTGTAGCCGAACGTCCACGGCTGGTAAGCGCCGCCTCCGCTATACCAAAGATCGTTGGCATTGCTCAGCCGCAGCGTATGAAACTCGCTCGATATCGTCACCTTGGCATGGGGCCTGAGAATCAGGTTCGCGAAGCCGTCCTGGAGGTTCATCATGTTGAAGAAGGGAAAGCGGGCGTAGAGCCTGGGCGTGGGCAAAATCTGAAAGAACGTTCCATGGCGGTTGTCGTTGGGATTTCCATCGCCGGATCCTTCGGAGAAACCGCCGCGCAGCCAGGGTTTTACCTTCGGCAAAATCGCAGGCTGAAAGCCGCCCTCGAAATCGATCGCGTACGAGAGCTGCTTTTGCGTACCCCAACGGCCGGTTTGCACGACACCCCAGCCAAGCAGGTCGACGATGCCCGAATCGGTCGTGAATGCGTGCAGGCTGTGGCCTCCAAAAGTGTGGATCAGAATGTTCTCGGTGTCCCCTTTTCGGACTGCCATAGGCCGGTTGTCGGTCTTGAGAATATGGCGGAAGTCGTCGTATTCGAGCACCAGGATGCGCGTGTCGGAGGCGTGCCGGCCCTTGTTTGTCTCGTGAGTATAGGCTCCATAACCGAAACCGATCCGGTTCCAACCCCAGCCGTCGACCTGGAATACGCCCCGCGTCGGAGTAGCGGCGATGAATGTGAAATCGTCCGATGGTTTGGAATACGTGTAATGCACGCCATCGAAACTCCGCCCCACGTCAGAGAAGCCGAAATCGCCGAGCAGGCGCGCTGCCACGCGTGTTTGTTTGAGCACCGCCAGCGTAGCATTCTTGGGCGTGACCTCGCTTCCGTCCAGGAAAATAAATCTTCCCGCCTGCAGTGCCTGTGCGCCACCTCCGGCCGTGCCGTGAAAACGCGCATACAGCTGTTTCGGGAAGATCATGGCGGTATTCTGGTGTCCGCCATTGGCCGTGTAGTAGTTCGAGCCAAGTCCCAACGCCCCTTGCGGCGCGGCGTCGGTCGCGTTTTTCGGCAAGCCCAACAGGAAGGGCACGGCGAACTCCGCATCCCAATCGAAGGCAGCGCCTTTCTCTTCGAAATTCAAGCGGAGAAGATTGCCCGAGTATTCGTATTGATTCTCGCCCGGGGGAGCCTGGAACCAATTCCAAACGTATAGGCGCGATCGCAGAGTTGCCGTGAAGGTTACATCTCCGAATTTGATGGGAGGAGCTACGTTCGATGGGGCCGCCGCACCCGGTTGCGCGGCGGTGGATGACTGTGCGGACGAGTTGTCATCGTCCGCCCACGCAATGGCCACCAGAATCAGGCAAGCCAGAAATTTCGCCATTAGTCCCCTGCAGTTGCGCTGACCGGAGAAAGAACTGCGCCGAGCCGGGCTGCGATCTCCTGTTTTGCGGCGACCTCTTCTGTCTCCGAAAAACGCACCATAAAGACGAACATAGAACACAAAGCGACTACTATTCCCAGGATCAAAAATGCCTGTGAATAGTTGAGACTGGACGTCTTGAAAAGGAATCCGGCAAAAACAGCTCCCATATTACCACCCGCGCCGACGATTCCGGCTACCGCTCCCACCGCCCGTTTGTTGACAAACGGGACCACCGAGTAGTTCGCTCCATTCGACATTTTCACGAACAGACCCATCAGCATCATCGAGGCAATGGCGAGCGGCAGCACGGGCATTTGAGAAAATAGCACCATCGCCAGACCTTCGGCGCCAATGGTGAAACCCAGCAACCTGCTGCGGCCTTTCAGTCCCCAGCGACGATTGCAGCGGTCGCTGACCATGCCGCCCAGCGCTCTTGCGAACAGGTTCATCATCCCGAACATGCTGGCGACGATCCCCGCCGATTGCAGCGAAAGGTGAAAGTTATCGGTGTAATAAAGGGCGGCAAAATTATCGACCGTCAGTTCAATGCCGAACGAAGCGGCATACATGGCCGCCAGGGACCACACGCGTATGTCGCCCAGGGCCTCTTCGAAACCGCTCGGCTTGCCTCGATCATGAGAGACGTCGCTCTCGCGCCGCAGCTTCAGGTAGTCGCCGTCGGCCGTGTCCTGGGTCAGGAAGTAGTAAGCAATACCCGTCAACAGCAGCGCGAAACCCGCTACCAGCATCGCTAGGCGCCAACTCCACCAGCTACCCAAGCCGTAGCTCATAAACGCGCCGAACAGGAGCGGCATGGCGAACTGCGTGACACCGCCTCCGAGATTGCCCCAGCCGGCCGCCGTTGCGTTCGCGGTACCGACGATGTTGGGTGCGAACATCAACGAAGTGTGGAACTGTGTAATGACAAACGAGGCGCCGATCGCGCCTATGGCGAGCCGGAAGACAAGAAACGACGTGTAATCGTGGGCCAGCCCCACGCCCATCACTGGAATCGACCCCAGCACCAGCAGCCCGGTGTAAGCCCGGCGAGGACCGATACGGTCGCAGAGCCAGCCGATCAGGACACGCACCAGGACCGTGATCGCAACCGCGGCAATGGCTGAGTTGCCGATCTGCTCTTTGGTCAGATGGAGTTCAGTGCGGATGATCGGCATCAGCGGCGCGATCCCGAACCATCCAAAGAAGCACAGAAAAAAAGCCAGCCAGGCCATGTGGAACGCACGCATGGGTGCGCTGTGGAAATCGAGCAGCTTGATGGTAGTAGCTTTGTGACGTATGTTCATTTGGCCCCCGTCGTGGCGCAGACCATCGTTTTTTGTGGTCTGCGGCTTACTCCTCGCGGAGCAGAAAGATCTGTTCGTCGCTGTCGACACGCACCCGGTAAGTCTTTATCCCGCAATCGCCGAATAGAGCCTGGCCGCTCGCCAGGTCGAACTTCCAGGAATGCAGGGGACAAATCAACGTGGTTCCCCCGACCAGGCCGTCCGCCAGCGGCCCACCGCGATGCGGACACGCAGCCTGCACAGCATAAACCTCGCCGTTGCGCGTGCGAAATACGGCTATGTTCTCGCCGTCCACCGAATAAACGCGCCCTTCACCCGGTGGAATTTTGCTCACTGGACCTAATTTGGCTTCCGTCCTGTTCGGCGTCATGAAAGTACGGGGAGCACCGACGCGAACTGGGTCTCATTTTCCGGAATCAAAGCTTCCTTCCAGGGATCCTGATAAGCCTGCTTGGATTCCGCTATTTCGCGGTCCAGTCGCTCGGCGATCCCTTCGCTGTCCTCCACCACGATCGCGCGTAACTTCTCGATTCCCAGGCGCTGCACGAAACCGTGGGTGCGCTCCAGGTATTTCGCGTTCTCGCGGTAATACTGGATAAAGCGCCCCATGTATTTCAGTACCTCGTCGTGGCTATCCACCACGCACAGGATGTCGCCTTTGCGGATGGTCGATCCAGCCGCGCCTCCAATGTAGATCTCCCACTTTCCGCCTTCCACTGCGACCGCCCCCAAATCCTTGACCATGGCCTCCGAGCAGTTGCGCGGACAACCGGCGGTGGCGAGTTTCATCTTGTGCGGGCTGTCGAAGCCCTGGAACTCATTCTCGATCCTGAGTGCCAGCGAGATGCTGTCGCCCAGCCCGAAGCGGCAGAAGTCGGAACCGACGCAACTCTTGCACGTGCGATAGCTCTTCCCGTACGCGAAGCCGGAGGGCATGTCCAGATCCCGCCAGACCTTCGGGAGATCGTCCTTGCGAACGCCAAGCAGATCGATGCGCTGACCCCCCGTCAGCTTGACCAGCGGGACATGATATTTCTCCGCGACATATGCAATACGCCGCAGTTGCGCGGGGCTGGTAATGCCGCCCGGTATCTGTGGCACCACGGAAAACCGGCCGTCCTTCTGAATATTCGCGTGCACCCGCTCGTTGATAAAACGCGCATCTTTCTCGTCCTCGTATTCGCCCTTCCATAGCGTCTTCAGAAGGGATGCGAGGCCGGGTTTGCTCGCCGCGTCTTCCTTGCCGCCGGCCAGGTAGTCGAACACCATTGAGACGGACTTCAGGTTGCGCTCCTGAATCGCGCGAATCAATTCGGGTTTGGTCAGCGGCACACCGGGAACGTAGTAATGAAGGGAGGGATCTTCTTCGGTCTCACCGCCGCAAGCCCATTCGACGATCTCCGCCACCATGCTCTTGCACGAACCGCATCCCATCCCCGCGCGCGTCGCGTCCATCACCGCTTTCGCATTGCGCTTTCCGGACTGGACGCAGGCCACCAGTGCGCCCTTGCTTACACCGTTGCAGTTGCAGACCTGGGTGTTCGCGCTCATCTCGGCGAATGTTACCTGCTTCGGAGGATCTCCGATATCGAATAGCAGATGCAGCCGTTCTTCGGGCAGCGGCGTGTTCCGGTCGAAGGTCTGGATCAGGTACGCGGCCTTGCTGATATCGCCCAGCAGGATGCCTCCCACCAACCGGCCGTCGCGGATGATCAGCTTCTTATAGGTGCCCTTCTTCGGCTCGGAAAACTGCACCACCTCATCGTCCGGAGTCTGCGGCTCCACGACTCCCATGGATGCCACTTCCACGCCCATCACTTTGAGCTTGGTCGCGACCTTCGAGCCATGATACGCGGCCCGCGGGTTCTTTCCCGTGATATGGTCGGCGAGCACTTTCGCCTGCTCCCACAGCGGCGCCACCAACCCGTACATGTGCCCGCGATGCTGGGCGCATTCACCGACCGCATAGACATTGAGATCGTCGACCGAGCGCATCTGGTCGTCGACCACGATTCCGCGTTCCACCGTCAAGCCGCAACCGGCCGCGATCTCCCAGTTGGCCTTGATGCCCGCGGAGATGATGACCATGTCGCATTCGAGCGTACCGCCGTCGGCGAACCGCAAACCGAGCACTTCGTTCTCTCCCAGAATCGCGCTGGTGTTTTTCTTGAGAAGCACTTTGAGTCCCAGCGCTTCCATGCTTTTCTTGAGGATCGCGCCGGCATCCGCGTCCAGTTGCTGCGGCATCAGATGGCCGCCCAGGTGAACGATGCTGACCTCGAGCCCGAAATTCTGCAGTCCGCGCGCGGCTTCGAGGCCCAGCAATCCGCCTCCGATAACCGCAGCCGTTTTCTTTCCCTGCGCCCAGCTTGCGATCTTCCGGCAGTCGTCGAGCGAGCGAAATACAAAGACGCCCGGTTTCAGGCTGCCGTCCGGCATGGTGGTGCCTTCCATCGGCGGAATGAAGGCCCGGCTGCCGGTGGCGATGATCAGCTTGTCGTACGGCTCCGGCGCTGCCATCCTCCCCGTAGACCAGCCTCGCTCTGCGCAACAGGCCCGAGGCGCGTTTTCCCGCGTGCAACCGGATGTTGTTTTCTTCGTACCAGGAGAGCGGATTGAGAAAAATCTCGTCCTCCTTGTAAGACCCGTTCAGCACGTTGGAAAGCAGAATCCGGTTATAGTTTCCGGTCGGCTCTTCGCCGAACATGGTGATGTCGAATTGTTCCGCGCCGCCGCGCTCGAGAATCTCTTCCACCGCCCGCGCGCCGGCCATCCCATTGCCGATGACAACCAGCTTTTGCTTTTTCATCTAATCGATCTCCATAAACCCGATATCGACCAGCACTGCGGATTTCACGCCCAGCGGCGCCGCAAGCAGAATTTCCACCCTGGTTCCGGGAGTCATGTCCTCGACCACTGCGAGGGGCACGTGGATCGCACCCTTTGCTCCGACCGGAAAGTAGCGCATGGGCCTGCCTCCGGCGCGTGAGCACCAGATAGATCATCTCGGGTGAGGCATTTCCCGCCCTGAAATAGATGGTCTGCGCGCGCTTGTCGGCCGGAACCTCATAGGTGGCCGGCGGATCGAACGGGTTCGGGTACGCGAGTCCTTTACCGTCAAAGTTGAACAACCCCTGTATGAATGCAGGTTTCTCTAACATGTATTCCCTTTCTCGAGACGCACAGCGCACACTTTAAATTCAGGCATTCGGGAAATCGGATCGAGCGCGGGATTGGTCAACAGATTTGCGCGGCCCGCTCCGCCGAAGTGAAACGGCACGAACAGCGTGTCCATGCGGATGGTGGACGTCAATTGCGCCTTCATCAGGGCTTCGCCCCGCCGCGTGGTCAGCCGCACCGGATCGCCCTCTGCGATTCCGTAGGTTCGCGCCATCGAAGGATGGATCTGCACGAAAGCTTCGGGCGCGGACGCCATAAGAGCCGCGACCCGTCGCGTCTGCGTGCCCGACTGGTACTGTGCCATGATCCGGCCGGTCGTCAGATAGAGCGGATACTCGTCGTCCGGCTCTTCCATGGCGTGTTGGAAGGGCACCGCATGAAAACGGGCCCTTCCGTCGTCGGTTGGGAAGCGGTCCAGAAAGAGGCGCGGAGTGCCCGGATGGTCTTCGCTCGGACACGGCCAGAAAATTCCGTCGGAGCGCCGGATGCGCTCCCAGGTAATGCCGGAGTAATCGGCCACACCGCCTGCTGAAGCCCGCCGCAACTCTTCGAAGACTTCCGCGGGCTGCGACGGAAAGAACTTCGCGTACCCCAGGCGTTCCGCGAGACACGAGAGAATTTCGACGTCGGTGCGGACGCCTTCCGGCGGCAACATGGCCCGCTGGCGCAGAATGACCCGGCCTTCCAGATTGGTCATCGTGCCTTCCTCTTCCGCCCATTGCGCCGACGGCAGAACGACGTCGGCCCGCGCGGCTGTTTCCGAGAGGAAGAAGTCGGACACCAGCAGAAAATCGAGCGCGTCCAGGCGCTGTTCGATGTGGCCGGCGCGCGGAGCGGACACCGCGATGTTGGAGCCGAAGACCAGCAGAGCGCGGACTCCACCGTCGGCGCCCATCGCATCGAGCATTTCGTAAGCCGACCGGCCGGGCTTCGGCAGATCCTCTTCCTCAATGCCCCAGACGCCGGCAATAAAAGCGCGGTGCTGCGGGATTATCCAGCTTTCGGTAGCCGGGCAACTGGTCCGCTTTCTGCCCATGCTCGCGACCGCCCTGCCCGTTGCCCTGCCCGGTCAGGCACCCGTAGCCGCAGAACGGTTTGCCCGCCTTGCCCAGCGCCAGTGCCAGATTGATGAACGCGAGCACGTTGTTCACGCCCTGGCTTTGCTGCTCGGGCCCGCGCGCGGTAAGAATAATGGCTGTCTTCGCGCGGCCCAGTAAGCCCGCGGCAAGCCGGAGCTGGCTCTCCGGTATTCCCGTGATTCTCTCGACGCGCTCCGGCCAAAAAGACTTTGCGGCGCGTTGCACCAGTTCGAAATCCCGCGTGCGTTCGGCGATAAACGCGTCGTCTGTGTACCCCTCTTTCAAGGCGATGTGCATCAGGCCGTTTGCCAGCGCGCCGTCGGTGCCCGGGGTGATCTGGAGGTGCAGTGTCGCAGCCGCAGCGGTAGGCGTCAGGCGCGGGTCGACCACGATGAGCGAGCCGCCGCGTTTCTTCTGCTCCTCGAAATACTGCATAACCGGCGGCATGGTTTCCGCCGAGGTTGCTGCCGACCAGAAGAATAGTTTCCGCCCCGGCTATGTCGGCCAGCGGAAACGGCAGACCGCGGTCGATGCCGAACGCCTTGACGGACGCCGCCGCCGCGGAAGACATGCAAAACCTTCCGTTGTAATCGATCTGCGAAGTCCGCAGCGCAACGCGGGCAAACTTGCCCAGGAGGTAAGCCTTTTCATTGGTAAGGCCGCCCCCTCCGAAGACACCGACGCCATCTGGACCGTAAAGCCGTTGAGCGTTTTTAATCGCCAGAACGATGCGGTCCAGCGCCTCATCCCACGTGGCGGGCCGAAGCGGACCGGATCGGTCATCCCGCATCAAAGGGTTGAGCAAACGTTCGGGGCTGTTCAGCAATTCGGCCGACGTCCAGCCCTTCTGGCACAGGCCGCCCTTGTTGGTTGGGAAATCGCGTTGCGTCACGTTCCACAGACCTGCAGATTCGGACTGCAGGTGCATGCCGCATTGCAGCGAGCAGTAGGGACAATGGGTCGCGCATACCTCTACTCGCCGGGCGACGCCGGGTTTAGACACAAGCAGTCTGGTCATCCAGGTTCAAGGGTCGCAGCTCAGCTACAATGCCGGGACGTACCGACACGAACTCACGGAAACAAAAAGAAATTGGAGCTATGAGAGAAAGCGGATTCCGGACGGGGATCCCAGAAAACTGCAGCGTCTGAGTGCAGTGTTCGCAGTATACCATGAGCTCCGTGATGCCTGACGGTCTGCTACGCAGTCCCCTGGAGTCTGGCTATTTCAGGCGGAGCAGCCGTTTGAGCTCCGCGGACCACAAAAGCATGGTCTGCATCGCGAAGACGGAGAGTATTACCCTCATTGGTAAGGGCAAACGGTCGAACGATCTGCCGACGCCGGCGTGTTTGCCTCGGTGAAGGTCATGCGGATTCCATTCTTCGGCCGCAGGATGACCATTGGTCGTGCTTCGATCGTCTGCCCCGGAGTCAGCTGGAGATCGTATTTTCTGAGCAGAACGCTCAGAATCATCAGGACCTGCAGCATGGCGTAGTTACCGCCGATACAGCCTCGCGGCCCGGCTCCGAAGGGCAGATAGGTGCACGGGCTGTGCAGCTTCTCATTCGCTTTGGAGAAGCGCTCGGGGTCGAAACTCTCCGGGTTTTCCCAGTACTGCGGCGCATGGTGAGCGCCGTAAACGAACACCACCACCGTCGACCCGCGAGGGATCGCGAGATCCCCTACACTATCGTCTACGACTGCCATCCGGTCGACCATCCAAAACGGCGGGTAAAGGCGCAGCCCCTCTTGTATGACCTGCGTAGTAAACTCGAACTTCGCAACGTCGGAGTAACTCAGAGGCTTTTCGCCCAGCACGGAATCGAACTCCTGCCGTACCCTTTCGAGACAATCCGGCCGCGAGCTGAGCAGGTAGAAAAGCCACGATAAAGCATTCGACGATGTTTCATGGCCGGCGACGAGCAGTTGCATGCTCTCGCTCAGGACCAGATCATCGCTCATGCCATGGCCGTCGCTGTAACGGGCATCCATCAGGATCTGCAGCAGATCGTGGCCGGGCGCTTCCTGGCGTCGCCTTTTGATGTAGTCGCGCAGAATGCTGTCGGCGCGGGCTCGCATTTCTTCGTGCCTGCGCAGTTCGCCGGAGATTGCAAACCAGGGATTCAGGTACGGCTGAATGGTTTGACGAACCATAAATCCCTGGACGGTCATGATGGTGTGGCTGATGAGGTCGATATCTTCATCTTTCAGCTTGGCGCCAAACAGCGACCTGCCGACCATCCCAAAGGTCATTTTCATCAGGTGGGGGTAGATATCGACAGGGCCGTTGCGCGCCTGCCTGTCGAATTCCCGCAGCGAGTCCGCGAGGGAGTCCTGCATGATCGAGGAGAGAATCTCCAGCTGTTTGCGATCGAAACCCTTCTGGATGAGCCGCCGCTGCGTGCGCCAGGCTTCCCCGTGGGTGGTGAGAAGACCCTTGCCCAGGAAGTGGCCCATCCGCTTCACTTGTATTTCGGATTTATGGTAGTTTTCCGCATTGGTCTTCAGCACGTGCTGAATGACCGCGGGATTGGTCGTGACGATAGCTTCTCTGACACCCCCAAAATAGAACCGGAATGTGTCGCCGTAGAGTTCGGTGTACTTTGACAAAACCCTTACGGGATTGCGTGCCATCGCGCGCGAATCCATGAATGAGCGAAATCGGGAAACGACGGGTGCAGTTTGGGACAAGGTCACGCCTCGCCTGCCGTAGAGTGCCTGTTACCGACCGGCGACCGCCCATTACTGAGCCGCGACCGTGAGGGAGCGGTTCCTTCACGAATAGTCATCACGTCATATTTAGCTTGCCTAACCATAGGTAAAGGATTACGTCTTCGAAAATGAATTTTCGCTTCCCAGTTGCTTCAAAAGCAGCAGATGATGTTTGATCGCCCGGCTCATGGTGGGATATTGCCGGTACGCGATGCCGTATTCTTCGGCGGTCTCTTTTACAATCCGGGTCAGAGGCGCATAGTGGGTGTGGCACACAAAAGGGCACAGATGATGGACTACATGATGGTTGAGCCCGCCGGCAAGCCAACCGACGAGCGGGTTACTCGTCGCATAGTCGGCCGTTGTCGCGAAGATGTGATAGACCCCGTTGTCAAACTCGCTGCGGTCCGAGGGAAAGTAAGTGCTGTCGACCGTATGCGTGGTCTGGAATACCAGCGACACCGTCAAACCGACGATCACGTGGACCAGTACGAAAGCCAAACCCACCAGCAGGGGCGATTTCCCCAGTAACACGATGGGCAAAATAATCATGTAGGTGATGTAGAATCCCTTACCCGCAAAGAGGATGGCGTATTCTCGCATCGGATGCCTGGTGCGCTTCAAATAGCCGTGGGACGGAAAGAAAAAGCACTCAAAATCTCTTAGAAAAACATAGTCGAGAGAAAACAGCGCGTAAAAGAACAGGGCATAGATGTGCTGGAACCGCTGCAGGCGCGCGCGCGATTCGTGAGGCGTAAAACGAAGTACCCGCCGTCCTGACAGCGCGTCGTCTTCACCGTGAAGATTGATGCAGGAGTGGTGGCCTCGATGATGGAGGATACGCCACATGTAGGAGTTGATTCCGCAAACATCGAAAACATAGTTCAGGACTTTGTTAACGGTCCTCACGGAAGAAATGGCATTGTGGTTGCTGTCGTGCGCGATGTTCAGCAAAAGGAAAGTCTGGGCGAGGCCACCTACAAGATAGATGGCGACAAACTTCCATGAATCCGGACGGAGCGCGTAGATCGCAATCCAACTGCCCGCCAGCACAGCCAGGCCCAAGGCAATTTTGACCCACATCGTGCGGTCCGCCTTGGGGGAGATGTTCCTGTCGGAAAAGAAACTGTCCAGACGGCGGCGCAAGACTTTCGGGAATGAAGACGCACTCGCCGGGTCGCCGACGGGTTGCCGCGGCGACGCCTCCGATGGTACAAGATCGTCAATGTCCGGCTTCAGACTGATAACCGCCTCTGTTTCGGCCGTCACCAGGGACTTCGCATTTGATGGCCGAATTCAATGTCAAGTCGGCCCGGCGCATCCCGGCCCGCGTACAGCAGGCCGCCTGGGTCAGCAGTGGATTTTGTTGCCCAAATACCGCTACTGGCAGCCTCAGTTGATCATGTTAGCTCGAAATCTGAAAGAAAATCAAGGTAATTCGGACCCGGCAGATCCGGCGTGAGACGCATGCTCTCGGAAGCGATAGCGCGCAGCGCTGCTTCCCAAGCTTCGCAAATGTCTGTTAGCATAGACCGATAGATGGTATGGTACGAGAACGCTTTGTGTCGGGCGATCAGACGCCCGGCGGGGCGCTGCAATGTCTTATTGTCTCGGCATTCGCCTTTCGGCGGGACTTGCTCTATATGACAGTGGGCAGTTGCAGCATCCTTCGACGTCGGCAGCCAGCGGCCGGGGTCTGCCGATGATAGCGGATCAATTCGGAACTTCCTTCGATTCGGTGACAGACTTTTTGACGTTCGGTATGGACAACACGAAGAGGAACGCGCTGAAATCGGTTTCGCGCGTGGCGACGGATCCTGCAGCAAGATCGGCAGCCGTGTTGTCGCAGACCGCAAGCACCGACTCCGGCGGTCCGGGCGGTTTAGCCCGTAGACGATTTAGCACCTACCGGTGCGGGACCCGCCCCGTTTCCCGCGAAACAAACAAGATCCGTATATGGCGTTACGCTTATCAATCACATTGCGCTGAGGCTCGCCGTCGACGTCCTTACCGGGCCGGTCGACGCCTTGGCGCTGTTAGTTATGCCCCTGTTCTCAAAGTCGGCCAGCACTATCGTTCCGCACTCCGAGACTCAGTCGCTTTCGCCTCCCTGCCCGTGGGGAGCAGTAAGACTTTTTTGGGTTTCTTATACAGAGGTTTCTTATAAAGAGTTTTTGTTATTCAACCTCGGAGAGAAAGCGAATGGCGGTATCGCCGCCATAATAACGAATCTAACCTATGACAGCGTCGATATTAGACAAACTGGATCGTCTCGCGGATGAACACCCGCACAAACTTCTCTATTCGTACATTGACCTGAATGGCAATCAGATCGAAGGCTACTCATACGAGTCGTTTCTTCGCCGGACGAAAGTGATCGCCGGACATTTGCGGAAGGAGCACCGTTTCGCGGCGCAGGACCGGCTTCTGCTCGCCTACCCGCCGGGCCTCGAAATGATTTGTGCTTTTTGGGGTTGCGTGCGCGCGGGTTTGATCCCCGTTCCCGTCTATCCCCCCACTTCCCATGGCTTCCAGGGCGCCCTGTACAAGATGGTCCACATCGCCAAGGACTGCCAGGCCAGCGGTGTTTTGACCAGCAGGGACTACCACGGTTCCTTGAAGACCAATCTCGCCAGAAGCGGAGTCTCGGCGTCCGGAGTCGACGTCGACTATATTTCCGGTCTTCCGTGGATCGTAACAGAAGACTTCGTGACTGCGATTTCGGACGAAACCTTCAACGGCACTTCCCACGGCGCTTCCAACGGAAATTCCAACGGAAATTCCAACGGCGCTTCGAAGCTCCTGTTTCTCCAGTACACCTCCGGGTCGACGAGAGATCCCAAAGGCGTGATGGTTACGCACGAAAACATCCTGCATAACTGCCCGCTCGTGATCGACCATCACGCGCCGGTTGTCGTATCCTGGCTTCCGCAATATCACGATATGGGGCTGATCGGGTGCTACCTTTATCCCGCGCTTACAGGCGGCACGACTTACGGCTTCGCCCCCACGGACTTCATCCAGCGCCCGGCGCTATGGTTCGACGCGATTAAGACTTACGGGGCCACCGCCTCGGCGGCGCCTAACTTTGCTTACGACTATTGCCTGCGCGCCGGGCGGCTTTCGAAGGAGAGTCTGGAAAACTGCGATCTCAGTTCGCTGAGGTTGCTGCTCGCTGCCGCGGAACCCGTCAAACCCGGTACCTACACGCGGTTTCTGGAGGCGTTTCAGCCCCACGGACTGAAGTCGGAGAGCTTTTTTGTCGCATACGGGCTGGCTGAGAATACCCTGGCCGTCTCACACCGCGGCCGCAACATCATATCAGTCAACAAGCACGCCATCGCGCTGGGTAAGGCCCGCATGACCACCGAGGTTTCTGAAATCGGCGCGGCCACTCAGATTGTCAGTTGTGGAACCCCACTACCGGGCCTCACTGTAAAAATCGTGGATTCGGAGAAGCACCTCGCCCTGGAGCCGGGACACATCGGCGAGATTTGGGTCGCTGGTGGCAGTAAGTGCCAAGGTTACTGGAATAATCCGGAACTGGGGCTTAAGATGTTTCATGCCCGGCTGGTGGACGACAGCCCCTATGACGATGGCTATCTTCGGACGGGCGACATGGGCTTCTTCCACGGCGGCGAACTCTTTGTTTGCGGCCGTATCAAGGACATGATTATCCTCCGCGGGCAAAACCATTACCCGCAGGACATCGAAGAAGTTGTGGAGAAAGCCTCCAGCCTCATCCGGGCCCACTGCGTAGCCGCGTTCCAGATTCACGAAGACAGCGAGCCCGCCCTGGCTATCGTGGCCGAAGTGAAAAATCCTAAAGCGCTTCCGGATGCCTTGAAGATTGCGGTCGCGGTTCGGAATTTTCTCAACGTGGAGGTAGCGCTGATTTCCTTCATAGCACCCCGTTCGATACCGAGAACCAGTTCTGGGAAGATCATGCGCCATAAGACCAAGCAGATGTTTCTGGCTGGTCAGTTTACGGTTCTCTCCGAGTTTTCGCGCGAAAAGGACGCCGGGCCCTCGACGTCCGCATACCAGTCCTCTTTCGACGTATTGAAAGCCCGGTATGGCCTGACCGGCACCGAATCGTACAACCTCGTCGAAGCTGGCCTCGATTCCCTGGATCTGGTTGTCTTCATGCACGAGATCAAGGAGCTTCTGAAGGATAAAGGCGCCGAGATGCTGGCGAGGCAGGTCGATATCGGTCTCATTCAGCGTGTCAGCGTAGCCGAGTTGTTTCGCCTTGCCGAACAGTTGGAGCGGGCTCCCGAAGAAGCACTGGTTCTATTGCGGCATTCCCTGGCGGCCTTCCGTGAAGAGCAGCGCGCGGCGGAAAAACTGATGATGAGCAACGACCGGAAGCTCATTTTCGAGCCTCCGGCGCCTCAGTTATTGCCCGCGGTGCCGGTCCTGAATCATGTGCTGCTCACGGGTGGCACGGGCTTCATCGGACCGTTCCTCGTGAAGAGTCTGCTGGAACAGACGCGCGCGAAGATCTACGTTCTCGTCAGGTCTTCTGACGAACATCAGGGCAGGCAAAGACTGCGGGCGGCGATGGAATCGATGGGACCTTGTGCGCCTGGAATGATGCAGATGTTCGAGGCCCGCGTGATTCCCATTTGCGGAGATCTCGGGCAGCCCAAACTCGGACTGACGCAAGACGTCTGGGATTTCCTCAGAGATAAAATAGACACGGTGTTCCATAACGGCGCGACCGTAAATTACCTGTTCAACTACGACCGGATGCGTGACGCTAACGTGCTCGGAACGAACGAGGTCTTAAGGCTGGCCTTCGAAGGCCGGCCCAAGAGCTTCAATTACATCTCGACTACCTTCGTCTTTGGCTGGGCGGTCAAAAAAGTCCTGTATGAAACCGACATGAACGAGAATATGGAGCTTCTCGATTTTGGATACAGCCAGTCCAAATGGGTTGCGGAACAGGTGGTTATGGACGCCCGCCGCCAGGGACTTACCACGCGGATTTTCCGGCCTGCTCTGGTTAGTCCCTCCATTACAGGCGGAGGCAATAACTTCGATATAGCCGTGCGTTTAGTTGCGTTCATGGTGAATCACGGCATTGGAGTCGATGCACTCAACCAGGTTAGTTTCGTTCCTGCGGACCTCATGGCTAACAATATCGTGGCGATCTCCTCGACTCCCGGCACGGCTAACGAGACTTATCATGTTACGCGGGACGATTACGCGAACATGCTGGATATTACCGGCTTGATTACCAAGGCGACCGGGCGGCAATTCGAGGTATTCAGCCTTCCCGACTTCGTTCCCGAACTGATCCGGAGATGCAGGAAGGAAGACCTGCTCTTTCCGCTCCTGGACTTTCTCGTCGGCTCCGTAGACAACATCTCGGCAATGGAATTCAAACGCTACGATAGTTCCACTTATCAGGCTGCCCGGGATGCCTCCGTATGGGGCCAGGCGGACCCGTCTCTTGAGGATACAGTCAACGGCATCCTGAGATTCATGCAACGAAAGGGAATCATCTCGGTGGCGCCTCGTGAGTTCAGAGCCGTGGCCACCTGCCGGTAAAGAAGTCTCGAGTTTGGCCCCATGTGGAGTAGGGCCTTTGGCCTGCTCCACCGGCTGCGCAGCAGCCGCGAATTCCGGCGTTTGCCGGAGTTGAGCTCTTTTGGCCAGACAACTGCAAGGTGGCTATCAGTATAATGGGCTCCAGTGACTTGTGATTCAATGCCATCACGGCAACCGGTGCCGTCAGGAAAGCGTTTAGTAATAGCAACCGTGTTTCTCATGCGCAAATTTGCCGTAATTATTTATTTCGTTATATCCAGCACCATCCTGCTTGCCCTCGCGGCTCCGACCGCGGCGGCGGACCCTACTCCGGAGAACGAACTTTACGCCGGGTGGCTCAAGATGTACGACATGAAGTTCGACGATGCGCACCGGATCTTCGCCGCCTGGAAGCTAAACAATCCAGGCGACTCACTGGGCCCGGCATCCAACGCCGCGGCTTATTTGTTTTCTGAACTGTCCCGGCTCGGGGCCCTCGAATGGGAATTCTTTGTCGATGATTCCCGCTTCAAGGAGCGGGCGAAATTGCGGCCGGATCCGGCCATAAAGGTGTTGTTCCTTCAGGAGATCACACAGGCGGAACAGCTCGCAGACGCAGTGTTGCAAAAGTCTCCAACCGATTCCAAAGCGCTGTTCGTCAAGTCTCTGGCATGCGGCCTGCGCGCCGATGATGCGGGCCTGATCCAAAAGCAGGCCTTTGCCGCGTTGAGTTACTCGAAGGAGGGCCGCGTCTACGCCGAGAGGCTCATGCAGGCCGATCCGCAGGCTGCCGACGCTTACCTCGGGCCGGGCGTGGAGAATTACCTGTTGAGCTTAAAACCGCTCCCGCTCCGATTTCTGCTGCGGATTACAGGCTCGAACGTAGATCGCGACAAGGGCCTTCAGGAGGTGCGGGAGACGGCGTCTCACGGCCATTATCTGGAGCCACTTGCAAAACTACTGCTGGCGGTGGCCGCGGTGCGCGACAACAATCCGAACGGTGCGCGGGAACTGCTTGGGGAATTGCACCGGCGTTTTCCGGATAACAGCCTGTACACGCATGAAATGGACCGTATCGATAAAGGAACGCGTTGATAGAGATGTTACTGAGCCGTACGTTACTGAGCCGCGCGCATAAGCAAGCGGTTGCTATTTAAACTTGCGCAGCACCGCCAGCAACCGGCCCTGGACCTCGACCTCACTCGCTGGATAATACATAGGCTTCATCGCCGCATTGGCCGGCTGCAACCGGACGACGTGGCGCGGTTCACGATAGATCCTCTTCAACGACGCCTCGCTGCCGTTCACCAGCGCAACCACGATATCGCCCTCGCGATAATCCGCCCCGCGTTCGATCAGCACCATGTCACCGTCGCAGATATGATCCTCGATCATTGATTCGCCCCGTACTTCGAGCGCGAACGTCTCCGAGTGTCCCAGGAACTCCGAGAAACTCAGCGTAGCCCGCTGCTCGATCGCCTCAAGAGGCGCTCCGGCCGCGATTCGCCCAAGCAACGGAACTTCGAGGGAGGTCTTCTGCTTCTGCCGGCGTTGCTCTTGTAGATATTTGGGCGCAACGTCAACCGAGCGGCTTTGATTCGCCCCTCGCCGCAGATAATTCTTCTCCGCCAGCGCGGTGATGTGCTTATGTACCGTCGCCAGTGACGCCAGGTTTAACGCCTGAGCGATCTCGTCGTAGCTGGGACTGTAGCCATTCTCTTCCACAAAGCCGGCAATGAAGTCGAGTACGTCCTTTTGACGCTTGGTGAGAGCCATATCCTTATCTTGGGCGAATAAAAGGAGAAACGCAAGAGAAAAATAACCTGTATGTTCGACCATCGTCTTTGGTGGTCTGCAGGTTACGAGCGGGGACGAAATCCCGCCCTACGACTGTGGGACAAGATGGTATCCGCGTGCCGTTTGCATACCGGCGCTCTCGCGGGACCATGCACCACGACATTGGATCACGCACCTTTGCATGCGTGGTGGAATGCGCTGCGGCCCCAGGAAGCCAAACCTCCGGAGGATGCGTACAACGCTGCACTGCCCCATTTCGCGCACAGCCACCCGGAAAGATGTGCGTGGTTAGGTGGATTGAAACAACGCCTACCGTCGGCAATCATGCGGTCGCTCCCCGCGGATCACCGCTCCTTTTCGACCCCCATCCTATTTAAAACAAATCAGTTGTTCTTCCGCGATCATCCCATAAGATATCCGGCCTGCGTATCATTAGGTGGAAGATGTCACCGTGCACCCGCGTCAATAGCGGAGAGCGAGCGAACCCTGCGCGGAAAACCGGCATGCTGTGGGACCATGTTGCGGACTCTCCAGGAAATGAAAATGGGAGCACGATCAAAGCCACTTTATCTTTTCTTTATACTCTTATTTAGAGTTCCCTCCCGCATTCAGCGCTGCTCAGAATTTCGCCTATGCTATACTTCGGTTTCCATGATCGGTACCCGGCATCATCATCATCACCATTCCACGCACTTTTGTGCACAACGCCGGGCGCTGCTCTAAACTGTTACTGTATTTTCAGAAAGGACGCCCGCAGGTCAACGCCTGACGGGCTTTTTTATTGTCTGTGAGCTTGGACTTAGATTTCGCAAAAACCGGCGGCCTCATCACCGCCGTCATTCAGGACAACACCTCGGGCCGCGTCTTGATGGTCGGCTTCATGAACCAGGAAGCGTTCGACAAGACCGTCGAAACCGGCTTCGCCACCTTTTTTAGCCGCTCGCGCCAGAAGCTCTGGCTGAAGGGAGAAAGTTCCGGCCATCGCCTGGTCGTGAAAAGCATCGCGACCGACTGCGATCAGGACGCGTTGCTCGTCAAAGTCGACGCCCTCGGACCAGGCGTCTGCCACAACGGGTACGAATCCTGTTTCTACCGCCAGGCGCAGGCGGGCAACTGGATCGAGGTCGACCAGCGCTCTTACGACCCCGACGCAGTTTACGGGAGCAAGCACTGATGAAGTTGAAACTCGGCATTCCCAAGGGCAGCCTGGAAAACGCAACCATCGATCTGTTCCGCCGCGCTGGGTATAACATCACCACCAGCAGCCGCTCCTATTTCCCCGCGATCGACGATCCGGAGATCGAGTGCATGCTCATCCGCGCGCAGGAGATGGCGCGTTACGTGGAGGATGGCATCCTCGACGCAGGCCTCACCGGCCGCGATTGGATCGAAGAAGGTGAAGCCGATGTGCAACCCGTCGCCGACCTCATTTACGCCAAGCAGAGCTTCGGAAAGGTGCGCTGGGTGCTTGCCGTGCCGGAGTCCTCGGGATTTCAGTCGGTGAAGGACCTGGAAGGCAAGATCATCGCCACGGAACTGGTTGCAACGACCAAGCGTTATCTCGCATCCCACGGAGTGAAGGCCAAAGTGGAATTCAGTTGGGGCGCGACCGAAGTCAAGCCTCCGGTGCTGGCCGATGCCATCGTCGAAGTGACCGAGACGGGCTCGTCGTTGCGGGCCAACAAGCTCAAGATCATCGATACGCTGCTGGAATCCAACACTCAGTTGATCGCCAACAAAAGCTCGTGGCAGGATGAATGGAAGCGGCTGAAACTGGAAGATATGCGGATGCTGCTCGAAGGTGCGATCAACGCGCTGGGCAAGGTCGGGATGATGTTGAACGTGCACCAGGAGCATCTCCAGGCCGTGCTGGATGTGCTGCCGGCATTGAAGCGGCCAACCATCTCGCACCTGAGCGATGAAGACTGGCTGGCAGTCAATACCATTCTGGATGAATCCACGGTCCGCAATATCATCCCGCGCCTCAAGAAGGCGGGAGCGCAGGGCATCGTAGAATACCCGCTAAACAAGATCGTAATGTGATGATCAAAATTCTCCCATCGAGCGAAGCGGCAAAGATCCTGAAGCGTCGCCAGGCGCGACTGACTGAAGCGGAGGCCACCGTAGCGCCCATTCTCGAAGCCGTTCGCAAACGCGGCGATAAAGCGGTTCTCGATTACGCCCGCAAGTTTGACGGCTTCAACGCCAAGTCCCTTGCTGTACCGAAGGCCACTTTGGAAGCGGCTGCCTCTCGCCTGACGCCCGCGTTTCGTGCAGCAGTCGGGACGTCCGAATCCAATGTCCGCGAATTTGCCCTTCGCCAAATGCCGCACGAGCACCAGAAACTGCTCAAGCCCGGTTTGTCGCTGGGTCAGATCGTGAGGCCGCTCGATACCATCGCCGCGTACATTCCCGGAGGCCGCTATCCGCTGCCATCGACGCTGATCATGACTGTGGTGCCGGCGAAAGTTGCGGGTGTACCGAACATCTGTGCGTGTAGTCCCAGCGCGGTGGATGAGGTTCTGGGAACGGCTCACCTGTTGAAAGTGTCTCAGGTGTTTCAGATGGGCGGGGCCCAGGCGATCGCGGCTTTTGCGTACGGTACCGCGACCGTGCCCAAGGCCGACCGCATTGTCGGACCGGGCAACATCTACGTTGCGGCCGCGAAGAAGCTGTTGGCCGGGGAGACTGGCATCGACTTCATCGCCGGTCCGACCGAGATTCTCATCATCGCCGCGGATGGCGATCCGCGCTTCCTCGCGGCTGACATGCTGGCTCAGGCTGAGCACGACGTCGACGCCAGCGCCATCCTGCTCACCACTTCGCAATCGCTCGCCCAGGAGGTCGCTCACCATATCGACGCGCAACTCCTGACGCTGTCGACCGCGCCGGTCGCATCCGTCGCGATCAAACGCAATAGCGCAATCATCGTCACCAGGTCCATCGACGAAGCCATCGAATTGTCCAACGCGTTCGCGCCCGAGCACCTAAACATCCCCGACGAATCGATGCTCAAAAAGATTCGCCACGCCGGCAGCATCTTCGTCGGTCCCTTCAGTCCGGAAGCCGCGGGAGATTACGCCTCGGGTCCCAACCACGTTCTGCCGACCAGCGGCGCTGCGCGCATCCGTGGGGGACTGTCGGTGGCCGATTACGTCAAGGTGATCACGGTCCAGCAGCTTACCAGAACAGCCTTGCGAAATCTGTCGCCGGCGATCACCACGCTAGCCCGTTCCGAGGGTCTCGAAGCGCACGCCCGCTCCACCGAGATCCGGCTGCGAGGCAATGGCCGTGGCTGAATACGATGGAGTCAAGCCGCGTGAAGCGGTCATCCACATGGCGCCCTACTCTCCGCCCACCGGCGAACGTCTCGGCAAATTGCGCATGGACTTCAACGAGAACACCGTGGGCTGTTCTCCGCGCATCGCGCAGTTTCTGCGCGACCACATTACCGAAGCGCTTATTTCCGTCTACCCGGACTATAGCGGGGTCCGCGAGGCGCTGGCGCCGCACTTCGGAGTCGAGCCGTCGCAGATCCTGCTGACAAACGGGACCGATGAAGCCATTCAGGTGCTCATCAACACTTACGTGGACGACGGCGACGAGGTCCTGCTGTTGCGCCCGTCTTACGCGATGTACCGGTTCTATGCCGAGGTGGCCGGCGCGACCATTCGGGAGATCGATTACCAGGCGCCGGATTTCGAATTTCCGCTGGCGCAGTTTTTGGACGCGATCAGCCCGCGGACCAAGGCGGTGTTGATTGCCAATCCCAACAATCCAACGGGCACCGGCATCTCGCTCACCGCAATAGAGCGCATTGTGCGGCGCGCGTCGCATGCCGTGGTGTTGATCGACGAGGCCTATTACGAATTCTCCGGTGTCACCGCCATTCGTAATTTGACGCGATCGCCCAATCTCTTCGTCAGCCGGACGTTCTCCAAAGTTTATGGAATGGCCGCGATGCGCATGGGCTGTCTTTTCTCGCAAGCCCAGAACATCGCATACCTGCACAAAGCGCAGTCGCCTTATAGTGTGAACTCGTTGGCTGCACTGGCCGCGAAAGAGGCTGTCGAGGACCACATGTACATAACGAACTACGTCACGGAGGTTCTCGCGGCGCGTGAGTTGTTGTGCTACGGTCTCGAAAAGCTAGGCATCCATTACACCCCCAGTTCAGCCAATTTCGTACTGGGACATTTTGGAGCGAGGGCGATTGAAGTCCGCGACGCACTGCGTGGCCGGGCGATCCTGGTGCGGGATCGCAGTTACGAGATTCCAGGCGCAGTGCGCATCACGGTAGGAACCCGCGAACAGACCCAGCGCCTCCTGGACGAATTGAGCCGCATATGGTGAAGGACCTTCTCATCTTCGACATGGACGGCGTGCTCGTCGAGGTCTCGGAATCCTATCGGGAAACCATCCAGCAGACGGTCGAACACTTCACGGGCCGGCGCATTGCACGCGAAACCATCCAGGAATGGAAAAACCAGGGAGGCTGGAATGACGACTGGAAACTCTCGCAAGCGCTAATCAAGTCCGCAGGCACCGTCGTCGAGTACCAACAGGTCGTAGACCAATTCCAAAAGCTTTTCCACGGCGACGGTACCAACGGCCTGATGCTGCGAGAACGTTGGATAGCGAAGCCGGATCTGTTCCCTCGCTTGAAGCTCCAAATGAACTGCGCTGTCTTTACCGGACGCTTGCGCTGGGAAGCGGAACTGACCCTGCAACGTTTTGCACCGGACACGTTCCATCCCGTGATCGGAGCGGACGACGTCGGCAAGCCAAAGCCCGACCCTGAGGGACTACTGCAGATCCGCGAGATGCTCCCGCACAATCGCGTCTGGTATGCCGGCGACACGGTCGACGACGCACGCAGCGCCAGGGCGGCAGGTGTCCCTTTCATCGGTATTGCGGCACCGTCCGGGCTCCGTCGTGAAGAACTGGTAGCACTATTTCGAGCTGAGGGAGCCCGGGCCGTTATCGGAGACATTAACGAAATCGAGGCGGTAACCTGCGCATGAGACGCGCCACCATCCAACGCGACACCAAAGAAACGCGCATCTCCGGATCGCTGACCATCGAAGGCAAGGGCCGTTACAAAATCGCGACCGGCATTCGCTTCTTCGATCATATGCTGGAGCTGTTCACTAAGCACGGGGGCTTCAATCTCGATCTGCACGCCGATGGCGATCTGGATGTCGATCAGCATCACACCGTGGAAGATGTGGGCATCGTGCTGGGCCAGCTTTTCGCTAAGGCTCTAGGTGACCGGAAAGGCATTAATCGCGCAGGTTATTTCCTTCTCCCCATGGACGAGACGCTCGCCATGGTGGCGCTCGATCTGGGCGGACGCCCGGCGCTAGTCTACCAGGATCGTGTGAGAGTCCGCCTGGTCGGCGATCTGCAGACGGAACTGGTCGAAGATTTCTTCGGAGGCTTCGTCAACCACGCCGGAGCCAACCTCCACGCCAAGGTACTTTATGGACGCTCGAATCATCATAAGATCGAAGCCATTTTCAAATGCTTCGCACGGGCAATGAAATACGCCGTGTCGACAGACAAACGCCTGAAAGATCAACTCCCGTCGACGAAAGGGTTGTTATGATCACTATCTTCGATTATGGAGCCGGTAACCTCCGCTCAGTACAAAACACACTGGCAGAGATAGGCACAACCTATGAGTTAGTGCGAGACTCCGCAGGCCTCCGCCACGCGACGAAAATCATCCTCCCCGGAGTTGGCCATTTCGGCCAGATGTTGCGGGCCCTGGATGACTTGGGTGTCCGCGAGACGCTGCGGGAACGAATCGCCGCGGGAATCCCATTTCTAGGCATCTGCCTGGGTCTGCAAGGGTTATTCGAAAGCAGCGAAGAAGCTCCCGAAGCGAAGGGCTTGGGCCTTTTTCGGGGAACTGTAAAGCGCTTTCCCACGGATGCCCGGGTCCCTCACATGGGTTGGAACGAAGTAACCGCAGTGCGCCCTTGCGCCTTGCTGGAAGGAGCGGGAGCACACCCTTATTTATATTTCGCCCATAGTTACTATGTACCGGAAACCAATGTAACTGCGGCGACCTGCACTTACTCCGTTCCCTATACGGCCGTCTTACGGTCGGATAACGTGTTTGGAGTGCAGTTTCATCCCGAGAAATCCGGCCCGGCGGGTCTGAAGATAGTCAGTAATTTTCTGAAGATCTAAATGCTGGCAAAACGAATTATTCCGTGTCTCGACGTTACCGGCGGAAGGGTCGTCAAAGGTGTGAACTTTGTCAATCTGCGGGATGCCGGTGACCCGGTCGAGTTAGCGGAGCGCTACAATCGCGACGGCGCGGACGAGGTCGTCTTCCTGGACATTACGGCATCGAGCGACGCCCGTGAAACCATGGCCGATGTCGTGGCCCGCACGGCGCGGCGTGTCTTCATCCCGCTAGCCGTTGGTGGAGGCATCCGCAGTGTGGCCGATGCGCGCAACATCCTCATGTCCGGCGCCGATAAGGTTTCGGTGAACACCGCGGCGGTGCGGCGTCCGGAACTGATTACTGAACTGAGCCTGGAATTCGGAGCCCAGGCGGTCATTCTCGCGATCGATGCGCGGCGTCACGGGCCCGGCGGCTGGCATGTCTACACCCGCGGCGGACGCGACGATGAAGGCATCGATGCGATCGAGTGGGCGGCTCGTGGAGAAGAACTGGGAGCAGGCGAAATTCTGCTGACGTCGATGGATACCGACGGCGTGCAACAGGGCTTCGATTGCGAATTGACCCGCACGGTCTCGCGGGCGACCCGCATACCGGTGATCGCGAGCGGCGGTGCGGGGAAGCCGGACGATTTCGTCCGCGTGCTGACCGAGGGTGAGGCCGATGCGGCGCTGGCCGCGTCGATTTTTCACTACGGCACTTACACGGTCGGACAATTGAAAGAGCACCTCGACAAAGCCGGCATTCCCGTGAGACCCCTATGATTATCCCGTGCATCGATTTGATGGAAGGTAAAGTAGTCCAACTGGTGCAGGGAAGGGAAAAGGCGCTGGAAGGCGACGATCCTCTTACCATGCTGCAGAAGTTCGCCGCTTTTCCACAGATTCAGGTGATCGATCTCGACGCTGCGATCGGCAACGGCGAGAATGATGAACTGGTTCAGCTGGTCGCGTCTAAAGCTGTATGCAGAGTGGGAGGAGGCGTCCGCACCGTCGAAAGAGCGACCAAGGTCCTGGCGCAAGGTGCCTATCGCGTAATTGTCGGGACTGCGGCGTTCACCTCCGAAGGTATCAACCAGCCGTTTCTCGAAGCGCTGATCGAAGCAGTCGGACCGGAGCCTATCGTCCTGGCGCTCGATTCCAAGGGAGGCAAGATCACGGTCAGAGGCTGGCGCGAATCGCTCGACATGAAGGCGGAAGATGTCATTCATTCCCTGGAGTCCTACTGTTCCGGGTTCCTGTGCACCTACGTGGACAAAGAAGGCATGCTGCAAGGCACCGATCTGGACTGGTTCCGTCGACTGCGCGAAGCAACTGCGCACGAAATCACCGCGGCCGGCGGCATCACTACGTTAGAAGATATCGAAGCCATCGACGCCATGGGTATCCATGCTGCATTAGGCATGGCGATCTACACGGGCCGTCTCGACCTGGCAGACCTGGCCCGGTTGAAGCTGCGCTAATCTAGGCTCGAGGTTCGAAGTGTCCGTCCCCTTTGCAGTGGCCTACGCCGTTCTGGTGGTCGCGCTCGTCGTTCTTAGGGTGGTATTGCGCGCTCGGAGTAACTCTAAGTTTAAGGGCGCAGCTTCATGGCCATTGACCGAATCGACGGTCGAATTCGTAGATGTCCTCGCAGAAGGCGGTCGACGGAATAGGCACTATGTCGGGGAACTCGCCTATTCGTATTGCGTTGAGGGCCATTATTACTCAGGCTTTTACCGCCGCCGTTTCCAGACGGAGAAAGACGCCAGGGCGTTTGTTGAAAGCTTCCGCGGCAAGAATGTTCCAGTCCAATTCAAGCCCGAGGACCCCGAAATCTCCTTGATGTCGGCGCCCATCGAAAGCGCGCCTTGATTGACCGAGGTCTGGGAACTATCTTACGGTAGACAACTTGGTGCGTGACGCCGGCGGATGCAAGGGTGACGGACTTACTTATGTGGGTGCCGCTGGCGAGGCGATTTATGTGCCGTTGGCCATCTACGTTACATTGAGTTCGTGAGATCCGGAACTGCCTCGATTGCCACTGCGGCGATGGCCGGTATCGTCGGTGGCTCGTATCCTCTTCGGTCGGCTGTTTATCATGCGGTGCTGTCGACCAGCGCTGACAAGAAGAGCTTCAGGCCAAGAACTCGCGGCGGGTCATCCAACCACTCGCTAACGGTCGCGTCTCAGTAAGAGCTTGGCGGGGCAAGCTGTCTTGCCTTAGTTACGCCCGAAGCGGCAAGGGATGCGGCCAATCCACCGTAGTCCGCGAGTCCCTTGCCGGGTTGGTAGTCACCTCACTCGTCTCGAAGTATTCGCGCAGCATCCGCGCCTCCTGAGTGTCGACGGAGATGTGCGCCTTTTCCGGCGGAAGTCCCGAGAGAATGACCATGGCGCGCCCGGATTCCAGAAATTCAATGTAGCTGATGGCATCCAGACGGACCGCTTTATTACTAATTCGGATGAATTTCGTTTGCATTTTACGATCCTTTAGAAGCCGTTGTTATGGATTACGCCAGTGAGCTGCACCAGCGTCTCTTTCATCTGGTCGACGTGCGGAGTGAGGAACACCCTGGCTGCCAGCCATCCGGCACTAAGGCGCACCGTCGCGGTGACCATCTTGCTTTTGCCGAATATCATGCGCGCAATGAGGCTCGCGCTCATCGGTGCGACAGCGATCCCGATGGCTCCGTAGTTGTTCAACAGATCCTTTATGTCTTGATTTCCTAAATCCATAAAGCGATGGTACCGGCGGATGAAGGTTGGACCAAGCTGGATTTGGTTATCAGTAATGGTGGTTAGCAAGTGCTTCGTACTGGCAGTTCTAGCCAATTGGTATCTATTTCATGACTTCATATTTGCCGGGACAGGAGCGTGTCATCGCGCCGGTCTTGCGGTCCGGGTCCCAGGCCAATTGCACTTGAGTAAGTGCGGGAGCCCAGCTGGCATCGTCTTCGTAAACCACGGCGGAAATGGTCTTCTCGCCGTAAAACATGGACAGTCAATCGCCAACTTGCCGGATCGTCCGCGTGCAATGTCGATTCAGCTAGCGGTAGCAAAGTCGCCGATTTCACGAAGAGGGGAATCTGATCGAGCGGAACCTCCAGACGAATTTGCCGCTTTCGGGTGTAGCGCTTACCGGCCAAATAATCGAACCAGTCCCCCTCCTGCAGGTACACATCGCGCGAAGGCTCGCCGGCAAACGCGGGTGCGGCCATGAAAGACTCGCCGATCAGGAACTGGTCGTCGATCACCCAGGTCTTCGGGTCCCTGGGAAGTCCATCACGAGGGCGCGAAATGGAGGCAGCCCGTCGCGATGGTACCGGACGAAGGCCGCATGGATTTAAGGAATGAGGCGCATACGTAGCTCCATGACGGAGCGGCACTTGGCCTCCACATCCTCCCAGTCTGGAGAGAATTGCCCGGCGTTGTTGGCGGCGCGGTCCACCTGCTTCCAGGGCGGATGTTTGATGTGCCACGCGTTGATCAGCGCCATCGGGTTGTTGAGGCTGCTGCGGCCCTTTGCTGGAGCAGGGCGCCGCCCGTTCCAGTAGCTGCACTAAATTGACGTCGGTTCACGTGTCCCAAGATAGCGCGGATGCGTTAGGGCGGCGAAATGGCATTAGCTACCTGTTGTGCGAGGAACTCGTACCCTGCAGGTGTGAAGTGGACGTTTTCCTTCTGCTGGAACTCAGAGACGCTGGGCAGTACGGCGGAGTAAAGGTTGCAAACGTCGTGACGCGTCCCTGCCAAGGCGCGCTCAGCTGCAGGATTGTACTTGGCTACGTCCTCGGTGTTACGTGGCGGATTGAGTTTGCCGCCCGGAACGGGAGTCGTGGTGACCCAAATCAGCTTGGCGTGGGTCTTACTCAGTTTGTCTGCAATTATTTTGAGGTTCGCTTCGTACTGCGGGATCTCAATCTGATGTCCGCCCTTCTCGTCAAGCTTCAAATCGTGGAGCCCGAAATTGAAGACAATGACATCCCAGCGTCCATCGCCCAGCCATTTGTCGATGTGTGTCACGCCGTTGGTGGTCGGGCCTCCGTTCTCAGGGATGTGATGCACGTTGTACTTGCCGGCGAGCTTCTTCCGCAGTGGTTCGGTGTAACCCATCGAGATGGAGTCTCCGATGATGAGGACGCGCGGGAGTCCGGGTAGGTCGACGATCTCCCGTAGGGGGTCTGCTGTTACTGCACCGCCGGGTTCTTGCGCGAGAGCGGCCGCGGCCAGGAGGGTCATCAGGAGTGAAAAGCGCAACATTACCTCCACGAGTTGGGCTTGGACGCGGCGGCCAGAATCGCGCCGTGAATGGAAGCCCTATCATTCGCCCGGAAGACGCTTTCGATCAATGACTCCAGTCCGTCGATGCTGGACCCATCCAGGATGGCTCGTACCAATCCCATTTTTCCGCCTCCTAACATCTCGTTCAGCGAACTTCTATCATAACGAAGGCTGCCGAGAGTAAGGAACCGTCCCGTCACATCTTCGATTTAATCACTGCCACGAGCTCTTTCACGGCGTTGGAGCTCTTGTGCAGCGCAGTCGTTTCTTCCGCGGTCAGTTTGAGTTCGTAGATCTTCTCGATGCCGTTAGTGCCGAGTTTGCACGGCACTCCGACGTAGAGGCCGTTGATGCCGTATTCGCCTTCCAGATACGCACAGCAGGGGAGAACTTTTTTCTTGTCCTTGAGAATCGACTCGGCCATTTCCACCGCGGCTGCCGACGGGGCGTAATAAGCACTGCCGGTCTTGAGGTACTTGACAATCTCCGCGCCGCCATTCTGCGTACGCTCCACAATCGCCTTTAATCTCGATTCCTCAATGAGATCCGTCAGCGGGATGCCTGCCACATTGCTCAGCCGCACCAGCGGGACCATGGTGTCACCATGTCCGCCGAGGACGACAGCCGTCACGTTCTCAATCGAAACCTGCAGTTCCTGAGCGATGAAGGTACGGAAACGGGCCGTGTCGAGGACTCCGGCCATCCCGATCACTCGCTGCTTGGGGAACTGCGAGACCATGAACGCGGTTTGGGCCATGGCGTCGAGAGGATTGGTCACCACGATGATGATCGAGTTCGGCGAATGCTTCACGGCCTGTTCGGTAGCGGTCTTGACGACTTCGTAATTGGCCAACAGAAGGTCGTCGCGGCTCATACCGGGCTTGCGCGGGAAGCCGGCGGTGATGATGACGATGTCGGAATCGGCAGTGGGCGCGTAGTCGTTCGCGCCGGTGATCATGACGTCGTAGCCGTTGACAGGGCCAGCTTGCAGGAGGTCGAGGCCCTTTCCCTGCGGGACGCCTTCGACTACATCGACGAGGACTACGTCGGCAAGTTCCTTACCGGCGATCCACATGGCACAATTCGCGCCTACATTGCCGGCGCCTACTACGGTGATTTTCTTTCTCAACTTGATTAGCTCCTTAATGTGTTAGGTAGTTTTTCGCAGGGCGAGGCCCAGCTCCCGCAGTTGTCTTTCGGGCACCGGGGCAGGGGCTTCGCACATCAGATCAGTTCCCTTAGCGGTCTTGGGGAATGGAATCACGTCGCGAATGGAAGTCTCACCCGCGAGGATCATTACCAAACGGTCCAAACCTAATGCTATACCGCCATGCGGGGGCGCTCCGTATTCGAGGGCGTCCAGCAGGAAGCCAAAACGCCGGCGGGCCTCCGCGTCGTCCATGCCGAGCGCTGCAAAAACTTTAGACTGCAGGTCCCGGCGATGAATACGGATTGAGCCAGACGCCAGTTCGGTGCCATTGAGCACCAGGTCGTAGGCACGGGCGCGGCACTTGCCGGGATCGTTGCCGAGCGCTTCAATGTCTTCGTCGACAACGGATGTGAAGGGGTGATGCGCCGCGACCCAGCGCTGGTCTTCCTCATCCCATTCGAACATCGGAAAACTGGTCACCCACAGAAATTCGAAACGGCCGGGATCGAGCAGTTTGTGTTTGTCATTGTACTTCTGGGCGACCGAGAGACGGAGTTGGCCGCAGGCCTTAAGGAACGTTTCCTCGGGACGCGGCCCCTGCTCCTGGCCGAGCGATTCAACCAGGAACAGGAAATCTTCCTCGCCTGCACCGGAAAGGCCGCGGGCCTGGCTGGAAATGGCCTCGTCGACCTTCTTGATGTCGTCGAACACCCGGAGTCCGCGCTGCTGACCCTCAGCCTTGATTTCGTCGCGCTGTTTGCGGCTGAGCGCGCCGGTTTTCGGAATGTGGATGGCGACGGTGAACGGGCCGTTGGTAATAGGCGCGGTACTCAGGATGTGGAAAGGCGGGATGCGGCAGTCTGGCTTGTCGATGCCGTAGCTGCGCATGGCGTCGGCGTAGCTCATGCGAGGGAACGGCGCCGTCACTTTGAAACCGGCGACTTCGCAAACTTTGGTGACCAGCGGCTCGACGGTTTCGAAGATCTGCTCTTCCTGGGGGAAGGACATTTCGATATCGATCTGGGTGAACTCAGGCTGCCGGTCGGCGCGCAGGTCCTCGTCGCGAAAGCAGCGGACAATCTGGAAATACTTTTCATAGCCGCTGATCATGAGAAGCTGCTTGAAAATTTGCGGCGACTGCGGCAATGCGTAAAACGTGCCTGGCTGGACGCGGCTGGGGACCAGGTAGTCGCGCGCGCCTTCGGGCGTGGAACGCGTCATGAAGGGCGTTTCGATTTCGAGGAAGCCTTGTGCGTACATGACTTCGCGGACCGCGAACGAAACCTTCGAACGCAAGATGATGTTGCGCTGCATGCGCGGACGGCGGAGATCGACGTAGCGGTACTTGAGGCGTGCGTCCTCGGCTACGTCGGCACTTTCGTCCATGGGGAACGGCGGGGTGAGGGACGAATTGAGAATCCAGACGCGATCGGCAACCACCTCGATCTCGCCGGTGGCGAGGTTGGGGTTGGTGTCCTTCTGAGATCTCCTCGCCACGTGGCCTTCGACAGCGATCACGTATTCCGAGCGGATCTGTTCGGCGCGCTTATGGACGTCTTCCGCAACGCCGGATTGGAAGACGATCTGGGTGATGCCGTCACGGTCGCGGAGGTCGGCGAAGATAACTGCGCCATGGTCGCGGCGTCGGTGGACCCATCCCATCAGGAGGGCGCGCTGGCCGGCGTTATCGGCGCGAAGTTGTCCACAGGAGTGCGTGCGGCGAAGGTCGCCGAGAAAATCGAGTTGTAAGTCGTCAGGCATGAGTTCTAAAAACCGTTAGCCACGAATGAACACGAATGAATACGAATCAAACAAATCGCTTCGGGCTTTCTTATTCGTGTTCATTCGTGTTCATTCGTGGCTAGATGCTTTGTCTTGTCACTTTCTTTTGTTCGCCCGTAGCCATGTCTTTCAGCGTGTAGGTTCCTGCCGTGATTTCGTCGTCACCGATAATCAGCACCTGGCGGGCGTTCAGCTTGTTGGCCAGTTCCATCGCCTTTTTCAGTTTGGAATCGGTGCCGACTTCAATCCGGCGGCCGTTGCGGCGTAGTTCCTGCGCGAGGATTCCCGCGTGGCGCAGGGCGGCTTCGCCGAGCGGAGCGATATAGAGATCCGGGCCGGTTACGGGTTCTTGATCGCTTACGGACATCACCAGGCGGTCTTCACCGATCGAGAAGCCTATGCCCGGGGCCGGGACTTTCGAACCCAGCGATTCGGCGAGCCCGTCGTATCGTCCGCCGCCGAGTACCGAGTTTTGCGCGCCGAGCGATCCGTGAACCACTTCGAACGTCGTGCGCATGTAGTAGTCGAGACCTCGGACCAGTCGCGGCTTTACCGTGAAAGGAATTGTGCGGTCGGTCAGAAATTGCTGTACCGCCGCGAAGTGCGGCCGGCAGACCTCACAGAGATAGTCCAGGATCGACGGAAGTTGATCAATGATCGGCTGGTCTTCAGGAACTTTACAGTCGAGCACGCGGAGCGGATTCGAGTCGGCGCGGCGCTGGCAATCTCCACACAGTTTGGGCGCGACCAACTTCAGGGCCTCCCGAAGCTTTTCGACATAAACGGCACGGCAGTCGGAGCAGCCCACCGAGTTGATGAACAGCTCGAAATCCGTCAGACCGGCGCGTGTGAGGATCTCGCTGACCATCTCGATCACCTCGGCGTCGATCGCGGGCGATTCTGATCCGATGGCTTCGGCGCCGATCTGATAGAACTGACGGTAACGGCCCTTCTGTGGGCGTTCACGGCGGAACATAGGGCCCATGTAATAGAGCTTCTGGAGTCCCGGACGCTGGTCGAGGCGATGCTCGATGTAGGCGCGGATGACGGACGCGGTGTTCTCGGGGCGGAGCGTGAGAGAGGAGCCGTCGCGGTCCTCGAAGGTGTACATCTCCTTGGTGACGATGTCGGTGTCGGCGCCGACGCCGCGGGCGAACAGTTGCGTCTCTTCGAGTACAGGCGTGCGAATTTCGTGGTAGTTGTACGCGGCGAGTACCTGGCGCGCGACGCCTTCCACGTGGTTCCAGACGGCGGTGTCCGGAGGCAGGAGATCTCTGGTTCCCTTAACAGCTCGAATCATTTGCGGGGAATTTTTTATGTTAGCACCCGGGACGAGGCAAGGCCGCACGGGTAGTCTTATCGTTGGATGTTATCGGGATTTTAGCCAGCCCCGGCCTTTGCGGCCAATGAGATCGCCTGGCAGCGCCCACGACGAGTGCGATGATGAATGCCATGATGAGTTCAATCGCGATAGCTCTAGCCGGGGTGGCTTTGCTATACAGCCCCGCGTCGGTGTTAGCCGACGAAGCCAGCAAGACCGCCAAGGTCGAGGAGTTGCTGCAACTGACCCACGCGGATCGCATGCTGACGCAAGTGTTTGATCAGATGAAAGGCATGGTGACGGCCCAAGTGTCCAAGACGAACATGCCCGAGGAGTCGCGCCTGGCTGCAGTCGAAATGCAGCAGAAAATGATGACACTGATCGCTGACCGGATGAGCTGGGCAAAGGTCAAGCCGGCTTATATTAGGATCTACTCCGAAACGTTCACTGAAGAAGAAATCGACGGCATCCTCGGGTTCTACAGGTCGCCGGCCGGCCAAGCCATGCTCGAGAAAATGCCGCAACTCATGCAGAAGTCCATGGCGGTCAGTCAGCAACTAATGGGAGACGTAATGCCGGAGATCCAGCGCATGGCGACAGAGATGAAGCAGAAGAAGTAGCCTGCTCAAAACACCAGCTTCATCCCAAACTGAATCTGCCGCGAAGTAGTAGCCGTATTCGTAATCAAGCCCGCCGTCGAACTGACCACCCCGCTCGCAAACACAATCGCGTTCGGCGTTCCGAAGTTCGCGTGATTCAGCGCGTTGAAGAATTCCGACCGTATCTGCAATTTGAATCTTTCAGAGATCGCCAGATCCTTGAACAGCGACAGGTCCAGATCCGCCAATCCGGGCCCGGTCAGGATTCCACGCCCGGCATTCCCATAGGTTCCAGCCGCCGGCAGGATAAACGCGTTCGGATTGAACCACTGGTTCGGGTTGCCCTCCATGATCGCACCGTTAAACCCTGGGTTCAGTGACGGACGGTCGGGATTGCGCGTATCTCCATCGCCGGACCGGTTGGAGCCGATCTGCGGTGTGATCGGGAATCCGCTCAATAGCGTCGTGATGGCGTTCAATTGCCAGCCCCCCAAAAGCCTCCCATGCCCGAACGGTAATGCGTACCGCGCTGACAGGCTGACCTGCTGTGCGGCGTTCAGCGCGGACGGACCCCAGTCGAGACGCACATCATTGCGATTGAGCACCATCTGCGCCTGATTGCTGGCTTGCGCACCGGTCAGGGCCGAGTTGATATCCAGGTTCTTCGACCACGTATAGTTGGCACGGAATTCGAGACCATGGCTCAAGCGCCGCGACAAGTCGATCTGTAGCGAGTTATAGCTGGTATTGCCCTCCGTATACCAGAAGAATCCCGCGCCGAGGTAGGAATTGGGCCGCGTCCCAACCGGAATGTACTGGGCGCCCTCCAGTACCGTGCTCTTGGTGGTGCCGTTACCCCCCGCCGTACATCCGCTCGAATTCGCACAGATCTGCGCCGGGATGGAGTTTGGATCGATGCTCAGCAGCCCGTGATACCCAAATGATCCGACGTATGCGACGCGCAGCGCCGTATTCCGGTCGAGTTGCTGCTCCACGGCGAAGTTCCACTCGTTGACCGTCGGCGTCTTCGCATTGGCTTGGACCCCCTGCGGCGCAAACGTGGTGCAAGGCGTGGGCACTCCCGGTGCGCACTGCGGCGCCGGCTGTACCCCTGACACAACAGGCACAAGCGAAGGCAGGCTGCCGGTAAACGTTGCCGACCCGTTGTACGGGGGCAGGGAATTCAGCAGGAAGCTGAGATCGTCGATCAGTGAATAGTAGACCCCGAAGCCTGCCCGCACCGCCGTCTTCCCATTGCCGAAGACGTCCCACGCGATACCGGCTCGCGGACCCAGCAAGTGAGTCGCGTTGTTCTTGGTGAACACCGAATGTCCGACCATCGGCAGGGTCTCGAGCACGCCATTCGAATCCGTCAGGTAGTTGGCCGCCCGTCCGTCCGCCTCGTTCCAACCGGTAGTGAATTCGTCGCGCAATCCAATGCGCACCGTGAGATTGCGCCGCAAGCGTATGTTGTCTTCGATATACCACGCCCCGAAAAAGCTTCTCCAAGCCAACTCCGTCGGGTTCGGGACCACCTGGAAACTGGTCGTCGTCCCCTGCAAAAAGGTCTGCAGACTGGCAAAGCTCGCCTGTCCCAGCGCACGCGAAGCCGTGTCTTCGTTGTCCTGCACGCGCTGGAACCAGACCCCGAAACTCAATTGATGCATGCCCTTGGTGATCTGTAAATCGTCCTGCCAGGTGAAGAGATTTCTGCGGTTCCAAACATTGGCTGCGTTATTAGGCCCCGCCGAGGTGATGGCTGACGCGCCCGTAGTGGTGACGCCGCCGCCGATGACAATCCCGCCCGGACCGCCGTTTCCCGTCACAAACGACAGATCGGCCGGAAACGGCGTCAACAGCGGCGCATCGAAATTGAACGCCGCGCGCGAGAATCCCGCTCGCACCGTATTCAAAATCCGCGGCGAGAAAACGTGCGTCTCCTGCACACTGGCCACCTGGCTCACTAATGTGAGGTACGAGGCGAACAAGGGATCCGCGGCGGGAGTCAGGTTGTTGCCATTATCGATGGTGTACGCGGCCGTGAAGTTATCCAGTTCGCTGAGCGTATAATCGAGGCGCGTCGTGCCGAAATCCTCGCGAATGCTCTGCCGTGGGTTGTTATACGACAATGCCGTTCCGCTCGGCAGTCCGTTAGAAAGCAGTTCCGGACCATTGGCCAGCGGCCACAGCGCAAAATACTTCAGCATCGCCGGATTCAGTCCGGTCACCGGCGTATACACGCCCGCGGCATTCGGCAGGAGCCCCTGACGCGCATACTGGTCCGGCACCTCGCTCAGGCTGCTCACCGCCAGCGCCTGCCGGAAGCCCTCGTAGTTGCCGAACAGAAAGAGTCGATTCTTGCGGATCGGACCGCCCAGCGAAACGCCGAATTGATTCCTGCGGAACGGCGGGACGAACGCCTGGTCAAAGAAATTCCGCGCATCGAGATCGCTGTTGCGCAGAAACTCGAATACCGACCCGTGCACCACATTGCTCCCGGACTGTGTCACCACGCTGACCTGTCCGCCCGCGCGCTTGCCGTAAGCCGCCGGATAGGTGTCGCTCAGCAGGTTGAACTCCCGCACCGCGTCGATGCCCAGGAGTTCGCCGCTCGCTCCGCCCGGAGTATCGGCGAGCTGGCTCGACCCCGTATATTCGATGCCGTTGAACAGCACGATATTATCCATCGGCCGCCGGCCCGCGATGCTGAACGTATTCCCGTTACTGGTACTGGTGCCGGCGCTTTTCAGCGCGTAGTTGATCGTGCCGGGATTTAGCGTCACCAGGTTATCGAAACTGCGCCCGTTGAGCGGCAGGTCCTTCACCTGCTGCTCGCCGACCATCCCGGACGTTGGCGACGTCGTGATGTTGACGATAGGGGCCTCTTCGGTGACCGTCAACTGGGACACCAACTCCCCAACCTGGAGCTGAAAATTAACGCGCGCGTTCTGTCCCACCCGAAGATCAATTCCGGTGCGGTCGATCGGCTGAAATCCAGCCTTTTCCACTTTGACTTCCTGCGGTCCGAGCGGTAGTAAAAGAACCGCGTAATTGCCGGAGCTGTCGGTTCTGGTGGTGCGGGTTGCACCGGTTTCGATGCTCTTCACCGTAATGATTGCCCCGGGCACCGTGCCGCCCGTCGCATCTTCCACCCTGCCGGAGATTGCGGCCGTCACTTGCGCGTCCGCCGGAAGCAGCGCGATCAAAGTCGCGATCAAAGTAAGGACAAAGACGAATCGCTTCGGCATATGTGTGACAGACTTCAGTCTGTCTGTGGAAGGCATTCAGCGGACATTCTCTCACAACGAGAGCTTGCGAATCTGCTTCTGAGCTAACCGGCTCCATTTCGCCGTCACCCGTCTGCGGTAACGCGGTGCCGTTCGATCCGCTTCGGTCGCTTGTGCATACCTCGCACGGGCCTCATCGATTCGCCCTAGCCCTTCCAGCGCCTGTCCGTCGTAGTACAAGCCCTCCGGATCGTATGGCCGTAGCGTGACGTATTGCTCCAGGAAGCCGCGTGCATCCTCGTACTGCGCGGCTGCCAGATAAACCGCGCCAAGTTCCCGCAGGATCTCGTTCTGGCTGTGTTTCTCATCCTGATTCAGCACCACTTCGAAGTGTTGCAGTGCGTCGCGGCGTCGTCCCTGCTCGCGCGCAATGCGGCCCAACTGGAAATGCGCATCGGTCTCGCCAGGGTCGATGGCAATCGCGTTCTTGAAGCGTTGAATAGCCTCCGTGTACTGGCGCCGCTCCTGGTAAATAAGTCCCAGTTGATACTGCGCTTCGCCGTCGTGGGGATTCACCGCCGCAGCCTCCAGCATCCGGTGAAAAGTCTGCCGGCTCCGTAATCCGGCGCCGAGGTGGCTGAACTCCCCTCCCAGGTAGTAATACGCGTAAAAGAGAAAGAATGGGGAAGCGATCCAGCCCAGCAGAAATCGCAGCGGTCCCCAAAGGAATACCGCGGCCAGTAAGGGTAGCCACGATAAGGCAATCACCACCGCTGCCACCCGGTTCTCGGTTCCGAACACCGTGCGGACCGCGAAGAACATCAGGATGAGGAAATAGAGCAGCGTCAGTCCTGCGACGATCAGCCAGATCGACGGTGGCAGCAATCGGCCCGCGAAAACCAGCGGAAGATTTGCCGCAGTCCACGCCATCGCGGCGCAGGTCAAGAGTGGTGAGTAGTCGCGCTGAAAGACGGCTCCCATCCCACCTCCTAAGCGCGCCAGCAACTTACTGAGCACCAGGACGCCCGGAACATAGACGATGGCGAGAACCAGCAGTGGGGTATAGAAACTGAGACCCGTCGGAGTCATCATCGACACGATCAGCATCGCCACGCTGGCAAATAGCAGGCTGCCCTGGTCCAGGATCGCGCCCATAGCCGCGGCCGGCGCTAAGTAGAGGCGCAGCAGCGATCTCACGTGATTCAGCAGCACAGTAAGGATCGTATCAGAGGGCCATACCGCACCCGCGTAACGCCCGTAGGACAGACCATCGTTTTGTGTGGTCGGTCCTACGGGCAGAAGCCCGGCCGTAGTGGCCATAAGCATTTCTAATAGATCAATTACCTTGCATTTAAGAAACTTTCAAGCTACACTGACCTTTTAGTCTCAATGTCGTCCAGCCTCACATCCCGGACCTTCCTCGTACTCCTTAGCGTAGTATTCGTAGTCGTATCGGTCATCATTACGGGCCCTGTCTGAGGCTTTCCGGTTAGAAACCAAGGCCATCAGCAGGGAGCAAGAACCCCCGCTGATGGCCTTTTTTGTTGTGTAACGATAACTTCGAGGTAGAGAGAACCAAAATCATATGTCGAACCTGATGAACGGCGCAAAGATGCTGCTCGAATGTCTGGGACGTGAGGGAGTCGATGTCTTCTTCGGCTATCCTGGCGGCGTCACCCTTCCGTTGTACGACGCTGTCTACGACCACCACATCAAACACATCCTCGTACGCCACGAGGAAAATGCCGCCTTCGCCGCGGAAGGCTATGCCCGCGCGACCGGCAAAGTGGGCGTCTGCTGCGCCACCTCCGGACCCGGTGCCACCAACCTTGTTACCGGTCTGGTGGACGCCATGATGGATTCCATCCCGATCGTCGCCATCACCGGCCAGGTCACCAGCAAACTCATCGGCAGTGATGCGTTTCAGGAAGCCGATACCTTCGGCATCACACGTTCGTGCACCAAGCACAACTACCTCGTCAAAGACCTCGCCAGCCTTCCGTCAATCATCCACGAGGCGTTCTACATCGCCGGCTCCGGCCGTCCCGGCCCGGTGCTGGTCGACATTCCTAAAGATGTCTTCCAGGCGCAGGGACACTATACACCCGTGACCTCCATTCATCTCCCCGGCTACAAGGTTCCGGCTGAAGGTCATGCCGGACAGATCCGCCGCGCCACTCAGCTGATGTGGGAAGCCGAGCGGCCCTACATCTACGCAGGGGGAGGCATCATTGCGAGTGACGCGTCCGCTGACCTTCGGGAATTGGCGGAGCGCCTCGATTGCCCCGTCGTCACCACCCTGATGGGTATCGGCGCCATGCCGTCCAATCATCCGAATTATGTCTCCATGCCCGGCATGCACGGCAGCTACGCTTCCAATATGGGCATGTACAATTGCTCGTTGGTGATCGCCCTGGGCGTTCGCTTCGACGACCGTGTGACCGGCCGGCTCGCGGCCTTCGCGCCGCACGCCAAAGTCATCCACGTCGACATCGACCCTGCGGAAATCGGCAAGAACCGCATCGCCGACATCCCTATCGTCGGCGATGTCAAACGCGTTCTCCAGAAGATGAACACCATCCTCGAAGAGACTGCTGCTGAAGAAGCTCCCAAGAAAGCGGCCTCGCGCGCCGCGTGGAACAGCCAGGTGCGCGAATGGATGAAAGAACATCCTTACGATGTTTCGCGCCTCGAGGATGTCATCACCCCCCAGCACCTCATGACCGAGATCGACCGTCTTTCGGGCGGGGAAGCGATTGTCACCTCCGATGTCGGACAGCACCAGATGTGGGCTGCGCAGCTCATCCGTTTCAACCATCCCCGTCATTGGATCAATTCCGGCGGACTCGGCGCTATGGGTTTCGGCGTTCCCTCGGCGATTGGCGCGCAATTCGCCCGTCCCGACAAACTGGTCTTCGCCATCGCCGGCGATGGCGGCTTCCAAATGTCGATCCCTGAACTCTCGACTATTGCCGCGCATCAATTGCCGATCAAAATCGTGGTCATGAATAACGGCGTTCTCGGCATGATCCGCCAGTGGCAGGATCTGTTCTACAACAACCGCCTGAGTGCCTGCTCGCTCGAATGCTTCCCGGATGTCGAGAAGCTTGCCGGCGCCTACGGCTTCAAAGGACGCACGGTCTCCAAGCCGTCCGAACTGGCGCAGGCGCTCGAAGAGGCTGTCCGCGAGCCCGGCCCGTTCCTTCTCAACGTGAAGGTTCTGGCGACGGAAAACGTGTACCCAATGGTGCCGGCTGGCGGTGCGATCAATGAAATGGTGTTAGGTCCCGTGGAAGTGCCCGCGGATATCGAAGTTGAGGTGACGAAGTAATGCAACAGGTAATCTCAGTTCTGCTGGAGAACAAACCCGGTGCGCTGTTGCGCGTCACCGGTCTTCTCAGCGCTCGCGGATACAACATCGAGAGTCTCACAGTCGCTCGCACCCTCGATCCCGAGCTTTCGCGCATGACCATCGTGTTCGATGTGGAAGAGCGTCTCCGCGCGCAGGTGGTCAAGCAGATGAACAAGCTGATCAATGTCCTACAGGCCACCGATCTCACCGATGCGCCCGCCATCTGCCGCGAAATGGTGCTGGTGCGTGTCAAGACGGCGCAGGACAGCCGTACCGCGGTGATCAAAGAAGCCGAAATTTTCGGAGCCAGAGTCGTAGACTCTTCGGTAGAAGGCTTTGCGTTGGAAGCCACGGGAGAAACCGAAAAGCTCGAAGAATTCATTGAAGTCATGCGTAGCTACGGAGAGATTGACGTCACCCGTTCGGGTGGAGTCGCCATGTCGCTCGAATCCAAAAAACTACGCCTGCAGCCGCCCGTCACTACCCGGGCGACCTCAGGCAAAGAAGAACCCAACGAAGTAAACGTCTAAGAAACACTTGGCCACGAATGAACACGAATCAACGCGAATAAAACAAAGACTTTTGGGTTTTCATATTCGTGTTCATTCGTGTTCATTCGTGGCTAGCTGTTTTGACTTTAAGGAACTATTACATGCCCAACCGCTATTACGAAAAAGACGGAAACCTCAAGAACCTCGAAGGCAAGACTGTTGCCATCATCGGCTACGGAAGCCAAGGTCACGCTCATGCGCTGAACCTGCGCGATTCCGGCGTTAGTGTTGTTGTCGGCCTGCCGGCGAACAGCAAGTCGGTGAGCAAAGCCGAAGCTGCCGGACTCAAGGTTCTCAGCGTCTCCGAAGCCGCTCAGCAAGCCGATGTTCTCATGATCCTGGTCCCCGACCACATTCAGGCGGACCTCTACAACAGCGATATCGCGCCCCACATGAAGAAGGGCAAGACGCTGATGTTCGCGCACGGCTTCAATATTCACTTTGGCTTCATCAAGCCGCCGGCCGATATCGATGTGACGATGATCGCCCCGAAAGCCCCCGGACATCGCGTCCGTGAGCTATATGTGGATGGCTCCGGCGTTCCGGCGCTCGTCGCCATTCACCAGGATGCGTCCGGCAAGGCTCTGCCAAATGCACTAGCCTACGCACTGGCGCTCGGCACACTCAAGGCAGGAGTCATCGAGACCTCTTTCCAGGAAGAGACCGAGACCGACCTCTTCGGCGAGCAGACGGTTCTGTGCGGAGGAGTGTCGGAGTTGATTCGGGCCGGATTCGAAACCCTGGTCGAGGCTGGCTACGCCCCTGAAATGGCCTATTTCGAATGTCTTCATGAAGTGAAGTTGATTGTCGACCTGATCTACGAAGGCGGCCTCAACTACATGCGGTTCTCCGTCTCCGATACCGCCGAATATGGAGACTATACGCGAGGTCCGCGCATCATCACCGACCAGACCCGAGCGGAGATGAAGAAGATCCTGCACGAAATTCAAAGCGGAGATTTCGCCCGCCAATGGATGGAGGAAAACCGCACCGGCCGCAAGAACTTCCTCCACATGCGCGAAGCCCAGCACGACCAGAAAATCGAAGTGGTCGGCGCCGAACTTCGTAAAATGATGACCTTCCTCAAAAAGAAAAAAGAAGTAGGCGTCCCGCAAGAACAAGCGGTATCCGCCTAAAACAAAAAACATCTAGCCACGAATGAACACGAATGAACACGAATAAGAAAAATAAAAACTCCTTGTCTTATTCGTGTTTATTCGTGTTCATTCGTGGCCCAATGTTTTGACTTTTGGAGCCCATAGCTTATGCGCATTTCGACTTTCGATACCACTCTCCGCGACGGCACCCAAGGCGAGGCCGTCTCTTACTCAGTCGATGACAAACTGCTCATCGCTCAAAAGCTGGATGAGCTGGGTATCGACTATATTGAAGGCGGCTGGCCCGGCTCCAATCCCAAGGACAAAGAATTTTTCGAACGCGCCCAGCACTTGCGGCTGCATCACGCCCGTCTGACCGCTTTCGGCTCCACGCGTTTCGCCAAGAACCCGGTGCACGAAGATCGCAGTGTGAAAGCCATTGTCGAGGCCGGAACTCCCGTTGTCGCCATCTTCGGCAAGAGTTGGGACTTTCATGTCAAACGCGCCCTCGGAGTCACCGAAGAAGAGAACCAGCAGCTCATCTTCGAAACCGTGAAGTACCTGGTTGACCACGGCAAAGAAGTGGTCTATGATGCCGAGCATTTCTTTGACGGCTACATCCATAATCCCGACTTCGCCTTGCGTACCCTCGAGTTCGCCAAACGCGCCGGAGCCTATGTCCTGTGCCTCTGCGATACCAACGGTGGCACCCTCACCGGACGCCTTGCCGAGATCGTGTCGCAGGTCCGCCAGCGCTTCGACGGGATCATCGGCATCCACACGCATAACGACTCCGACGTCGCAGTCGCCAACACCCTCGCTGCCGTGGAAGAGGGCGCGACCCACGTACAGGGCTGCATGAACGGCTACGGCGAGCGCTGCGGCAATGCTACTCTCGCGTCGGTCATCGCCAACCTGGAACTGAAACTCGGCCACACTACCATCGGGCCCGACAAGCTGATCCAACTGGCATCGGTCTCTCGCTACATCGCCGAACTGGCCAATCTGCCCATGCGCCGCGATCAGCCCTTCGTAGGACAGTCGGCCTTCGCGCACAAGGGCGGCATTCACGTCAGCGCGGTTCTCAAGGACTCCGCGACCTACGAGCACATCAAGCCCGAGTCGGTCGGCAATCGGCAGCGTGTCCTGGTCAGCGACCTCTCCGGCAAAAGTAACATTCTCTATAAGCTCCGCCAGCAAGGCTTCGAACGTCTCGGCGAGGATGCCCGCCGCGAATTGCTGGAACGTATCAAGGAGATGGAATTTCTCGGCTCCGATCTCGAAGCTGCCGATGGAACCTTCGAGTTGATGGTACGCGAAGCGTTGCGCCCCGGACTGCACTTCTTCGATGTGGAAGGTTACGAAGTCACCACCCGCTCCGGCACCGGCCCGATGCGCTCCACTGCGACAGTTAACATCAGTGCCCAGGACGGCGTCCACTCCGAGACGGCCCATGGTCATGGACCGGTCCACGCCCTCGACATCTGCCTGCGCAAGTGCCTCTCCGCGCTCTATCCGCAAATTTCTGACGTCCGCCTCACCGACTATAAGGTCCGCGTGCTCGATTCCAAGAAGGGCACCGCCGCGAAAGTCCGCGTGCTTGTCGAATGGACCGACCACCGTAAGAGCTGGAGCACCGTAGGCGTCTCGGACGACGTTATCGAAGCCAGCTGGATGGCCCTCCTCGACGCGCTCCGCCTGGAACTGATGCGCCTCACCGAAAAGGATGAAAGCATCGAAAAAGCCGTAGAAGACTACTGCTGGGGCGTGTAGCTCCTTGTTGTGACATGCAGTGACCCGTGGGGCAGACCAGGGCAGACCATCGTTTTTTGTGGTCTGTCGGCTGCAACTCAGCCTGCTGTTACATCAACTCCTTCATCATCCCCGGCAAACTCCACTGCATCTGCATGCTGTTAGCCGCCCATCCAAACTCGGCCGCCATCACCTTGCCGACTTCCTCCTGGCTCTTGCCCTCGCGGATCAGGCCCGCCGCACGATTCCGCAGCTTCTCCACGTTATTCCGATAGGTCACCAGGCCGGCTTTATCGGTTAACTTGCCGTGACCCGGGATCACCGTGTCGAAATCCAGCTTCAATGCCCCGTCGAGCGTCCTGGTCCACTCCACTACGCTTCCGCCGCCGCCGTAGTCGATCAGCGGAGTGGTGCCGGCCATGAGGTCGCCGGTGTGGAGGGTCCGCAGGGCAGGGAAGTAAATCACGGCGTCGCCGTTGGTATGACCCCGTCCGAAGTATTCGGCGCGCACTTCCTTGCCGCCCAGAAACACCGAACACTGCTTGTCAAAAACCACGCCGGCTGGAGTCATGTTGGCGGGTGCGCCAGGCTGCTTATGTTCCACAATGTTCGCGCGTGCATTGGCCGTCGAGATGATCTCGGCCGCGCCCACGAACTTCACATTGCCGCCGCTGTGGTCGGAATGATGATGCGTGTTGATCACGTACTTCACCGGCTGGCTGGTCACGCTCTTGACCTTCTCCATGATGCCTTCGTGGTCCTGCTCGAATTTGTCGTCGATCAGGATCACGCCCTCGCCGGTCACATACACCGCGACATTGCCTCCGTCGCCTTCTATCTCGTACAGGTCTTCCTTGACCTTATTCAGCGTCAGTTGCGCGGGTGGTTTCTGGCTCTGTGTGTAAGCCATCCAGCATCCCATCAATAGCAGGACGCCGGCGGAGCCCCGGGCGATCATTGTTCGACTCATGTCCGGACACTATAGCACGGCGGCATGCTACTTTGGAGGCTTATGCTATTCGCGCGCTTTGGAACTGTATTGCTCCTGCTATCAATGGTGAGTCTCGCCAAGTCTCCCCCCACTCCGACCGTAAAAACTCCACGTGAAACCTCGACGGTTTGCGATCGTTACCAGCACAGCGACATCATTTTTACAGGGTCTGCCGAAGACGCCTGGATGAGTATGCTCGACACCCACAAGTCACCGATCCACAAGCGGTCGGAGAAGAGCAAACGCGTACGCTTTCTGGTGCGTGAGTGGTACAAAGGCAAGCGGCAGGACATCGTGGAAATCTGGATGACGCCGAGCGACTGCCCGCTTACCATCGAAGCCAACCAGATGTACCTGATCTATGCCCGGGTCAATAAGGATAACGGCCGTACCGAAAGCAACGCGTGCCTGGGCACCGTCCTCGTTGCCAACGCAGCCGCCGATCTCACTTATCTGACCGCGGCGCTGCAAGGACCCGGCCGGGGGACCCGCATCTCCGGAACGGCCGGCAGCGAGGGCTTGAACATCCAGGCGAAATCCGGCATCGACATCCGCTACGCCATCACCGACGGTGCTGGCAAGTTCACCTTTGACGGTCTGCCTCCAGCCGACTGGAACCTTTCCGTAACAGGACGCGCTCCGCAGGAAGTTCACCTGACGCCGGACAGTTGCATATCCGTCGACCTCCAGCACTAATCATTGTTTTTCTTATTCGTGTTAATTCGTGTTCATTCGTGGCCCAGTGTTTCACAGCCGGCAGATCAGCAGCTCGCGCTCATAGATCATCTCCGGTGGTAAATGGTCGTGCAGATCGAGCATCATCTCCTCGTGGTCGATCACCTCGCTGCGCCACGCCTTCCGGTCGAAAGCCTGCAGTTCTTCGAAATTCTCGCGCGGAAACGGCATACCGCTCCACTCGATATCTTCGAATCGCGGCATCCAGCCGATCGGTGTTTCCCGCGCCAGCGCGCGGCCGTGCGCACGGTCTACAATCCACTTCAACACCCGCATATTCTCGCTGAAACCGGGCCATAGGAACTTGCCATTCGCATCCTTGCGGAACCAGTTCACATGGAACAGGCGCGGCGTGATGCTCAGCGACCGTTGCATCTTGATCCAATGCCGGAAGTAATCACCCATGTGATAACCGCAAAACGGCAGCATCGCCATCGGATCGCGCCGCACCTTTCCCACCGCGCCCGCCGCCGCAGCCGTGGTCTCGGACCCCATGGTCGCCCCCACGTACACCCCGGACGTCCAGTTGAACGCCTGGTAAACCAGCGGCATAGTCGTCGCGCGCCGGCCGCCGAAGATCATCGCTGCAATCGGCACCCCCTCCGGATCCTCCCAGGACGGATCGATCGTCGGGCATTGCGACGCCGGGGCGGTAAACCGTGCATTGGGATGCGCCGCCTTCGCGCCCGTCTCCCGGCCGATTTGCGGAGTCCAATGTTGGCCCCGCCAGTCCAGGCACTCGGCTGGCGGTTCGTCCGTCATGCCCTCCCACCACACGCCTCCATCGGGCGTCAGCGCGGTATTGGTGAAGATGCTGTTCTTCGATAGCGTCGCCATCGCGTTCGCATTGGTCTTCCAGGATGTTCCGGGCGCCACGCCGAAGAATCCGGCTTCTGGATTGATGGCGCGAAGCTGTCCATGTTGATCCGGGCGGATCCAGGCAATGTCGTCGCCCACCGTCCACACCTTCCAGCCTTCGAATGATTCCGGTGGGATCAGCATGGCCAGGTTAGTCTTGCCACACGCACTGGGGAACGCCGCCGTGACGTACGTCTTCTCGCCATGCGGATCTTCCAATCCGACGATCAGCATGTGCTCCGCCAGCCAGCCTTCGTCCCTAGCGATATTGGAAGCGATGCGCAGCGCGAAGCATTTCTTGCCGAGCAGCGCATTGCCGCCGTAGCCCGATCCGTACGACCAGATCTCCCGCGTCTCCGGAAAATGAACGATGTACTTTTCCTTGTTGCACGGCCACGCCACGTCAGCCTCACCCGGCGCCAGTGGCGCGCCGACGCTGTGTACGCATGGCACCACGCGCTTCCCCTTGTCGATCTCCTGAAACACCGGTATGCCGATGCGAGCCATGATGCGCATGCTCACTACCACGTAGGGCGAATCGGTAAGCTGGACGCCGACGCGGGCCATCGGCGAACCCACCGGCCCCATGCTGAACGGCAGTACATACATGGTCCGGCCGTGCATCGAGCCGTTGAACAGGACCTTGAGTGTGCGCCGCATCTCAAACGGATCGACCCAGTTATTGGTCGGGCCCGCGTTATCGCGCGCTTGCGAGCAGATGAACGTGCGGTCCTCCACTCGAGCGACGTCGTTCACGTTGGAACGCGCATAAAAGCACCCCGGCCATAGCTCCGGGTTGAGTTTGATGAGCGTCCCGGTCTGGCACATCTGCGTGCAGAGTAAGTCGTACTCTTCCTGCGAGCCGTCCACCCAATGGATCGCAGCGGGCTTGGTCAGACGTGCAACCTTCTCAACCCATCGGAGAAGATGCGTGTTCTCGCTGAGAGGCACTGCTGAATGTGTAGTCACTGGATCATGTATCGTCATAATTGGAAATTCTATTATTATCGCAGCTTCCGTACGGCACACCATCGTAATTTGTGGTCCGCCAGTCCGCCCAGCAGCCCTACCCGTGGGGCAGACCATCGTTTTTCGTGGTCTTCCAGTCTGCGCAGCAGGCGTCTCCCTGCGGAGATAGTACAGACCGAGGCGTCCTCTGGCTCCTGTGCCTTTTTATCCCTGGCGTACAATATCGGTCTCATGCGATTTATCAACTCGTGGCCTGCCAAAGTCCTTCTCGCGATCATCTTATGGTTTCTTTTTGCCGCCATCCGCAACGGACGGCTTAAGGAGATCTACCACGAGCACCTCGGCGAGACGCGTCGCGAGCGGCTATTCATTGCGTCGTTTTCGTTCTTCATCGCCTTCGTTATCGTCCGCATCATCACTCACGCAATCCGCAACGGGATCGGACCGTTCCACAATGTCTCGCATGGCGACCTGCACATTCACCACCTCGTGTGGGGAATCCTTCTCTTGCTGGGCGTAGGCTACGGCTGGCTGCTGCAAGTCGGCACCGGGATGGGCGGGACATCCCGCACCGCGGGCATAATGTTGACGATTCTCTATGGCGTCGGCGCCGCCCTCACTCTCGATGAGTTCGCGTTGTGGCTCAACCTTCGTGACGTCTATTGGGAACAGCAGGGCCGCGAGAGCGTTCATGCGGTGTTCCTGTTCGGTGGGTTGTTGTCGTCCGGACTCTACGGCCGCCCCTTCCTGCATGCCTTGGCCAAAAACGCGCTAGGACTCTGGAAGCCGCGTCCCGACGCAATGTCTCGAAAATGACATCGGCCCGCAGCGTGTACTCGTACCGGTCATGTTACGAGTCGCTCTCTTCTACTGGTTGGCAATCTTGATTCTGCCGCTTGGAATCGCGTGGCAGCCGCATTCGTCGGGACCAATGAATTTTACCGCTACGGCCTTTTCAGCAACTGGTTTAACGGTCAAAGGCAACGTCACGAAACCCGGAACTGCGGCGGCGGACCCCACCGTGATTCCGCTCGGTTCGAAAGTTCGCGTGTCAGGCGCCGGCGCATACTCGGGCGACTACACTGTAACCGATACCGGAAATAAAGTCGCCGGACGCACTATCGACCTTTTTATTCCCGACCCGGCGGCGGCCAAAGCCTTCGGCAAAAAGCAAGTGCGCGTCGAAATCCTCACCATCGGTGATAACGTCAAGAATCAACCGCAGACCTCTGCCAAGGTTCCAAAATCCCAGCTTGCGCCCGCGGAAAAGGCCCAGGTGCCGCCGGCTACTTCAGAATCTCGCTGAGGCACCGTCCAATCGATCCGCTCGGCGTCTCCACGCCCAGCAGTGTCGCCAGCGTCGGAGCAATGTCGTTGGGCTTGATCTGCCCGTTATAAACTCCGGGCTTGATTCCAGGACCCATGAAGATGACGGGAACATGGGTATCGTAACCGAAGGGTGTACCGTGTCCGGTACCGGTTGTCTTGGTCGCACTCATCCAATAGGGGTCGGGCACGTATATCAAGTCAGGAGCGCGCTGCTCGAAGAAGCCATTGGTTACCAGTTCGCCGACCAAGTCATGCTGGATCTCGCCCCGCAGCAATTCGTCGCGCGTGTAGGCCCGGAAGACGTGGGGTGCTGCCCGTAGGGCTTCCGCGGCTGTTTCCCCCACTTCTGTCCGGCTCAACTTCCGCTTGTCGATTACGGACCAGTCCAGATAGATTAAATACTCATTGGTGCTCGCCACCCATTTGGCCTCGCCGTATTTCTTGTTCAGTGCCGCTTCAACTGCCTGCGTTGGCTCATCGATCAGCCGCCCTCCCGGCATACGATGCTCCACGTCGACTTCCACCAGAGGCGCAACTCCATGATCGGCGGTCAGCACCACCACGACATTTTGCATTCCCAAACGTTTATCGATGAACGCGAACAGTTTGCCCAGCAGCACGTCGGTGCGGTCGGCCATGTCGCGGACCTTGGGATCGTCCGGGCCCACGTCGTGACCCACGTAGTCGTTCGATGAGAAACTGACGGCCAACAGGTCGGTCGACCCCGACATGCCCATCTGTTCGGACGCGACCGCGAGTTCGGCGAAGTTTTCGATCAGCTCGTTGCCCCAGGGACTAGCCGGGAGACTCTTGTAGAATGCCGCGCCCGCCTTGGCTGCGAGCGTCTTCCCGCCCCACGTAGTTCCGGCGTACTTGTCTGCCGGATGGGTTGCGTTGTAGTCCTTCACCCACGCCGGCAAGTCGGGGAAGTAGTAGGTGCTGCTGGCGAAACCACCGGTGCCGCCATCGAACCAATAGGCGCCGTTGGCCATGTGTCCGGCCGGCAGAATTGCCGCGCGATCCTTGAGCGAGACGCCGATCACTTTGCTCCGGCTATCCACGATCCGCATCTCGTCTCCCAGCGTGCTGACCAGCATGCGCCGCGGTGAAGAGCCCGTGGGCGCTTCCGAACCGCCCAGCAGCTTTACCTGGTCATCCGTGACGCTGGTAACCTTCTTCGCCGATGCGCGATCCCACCATTCATTGCCGACGATACCGCTCATCGCCGGCGTGGCGCCCGAGAGAAACGTACTATGGCCAATTGCCGTAACTGTTGGAACGTGGACATATCGCGCGTTGGTAAATACCGCGCCGTGAGTCAATAAAGTCTTGAATCCGCCGGTAAAATCCGCGCGGAATCTGGTCATGTAGTCGTAACGGTACTGGTCGACCACGATGGCCAGCACCAGCTTGGGTCGCGTCGGCGCCTGAGCAAAAAGTCCAGAGGTAAGAGCGGCGCCGGAAACGACCAGCGACACGAAGAGTAAGGTACGTCGGGTGAGCATGGAGAGAAAGAGTTCAAATCCAGCGTATCAGATCGCCTCCTTCAGCCGGGTGAGGGACAGCAGGTGTCGTACTCTAAACAAAAGCACCCAATTATGGCTGAATCACCGATCACTCCACGCGCCCAGGATTTTGCCGCGTGGTATCAAGACGTCGTATTGCAGGGCGACATGGCGGAACCTGCCGAGATCGTCAAAGGCTGCATGGTCATCAAACCCAACGGTTATGCCGTTTGGGAGGTCCTGCAGCGCGAACTCGACACGCGCTTCAAAGCTACCGGTCACCAGAACGTTTATTTTCCCCTGCTCATCCCGCAGAGCTTTCTGCAGAAGGAAGCCGAACATGTGGAAGGCTTCGCGCCGGAACTCGCGGTGGTCACCATCGCGGGTGGTAAGAAACTCGAAGAGCCGTACGTCATCCGCCCGACCTCGGAGACCATCATCGGCCACTTCTTCGCGAAGTGGATCCAGAGTTATCGCGATCTTCCGATTCTGATGAACCAGTGGGCCAACATCATCCGCTGGGAACTGCGTACGCGCATGTTCCTGCGCACTACCGAGTTCCTCTGGCAGGAGGGCCACACCGCGCATTCCAACCACCCGGAAGCGCTCGAAGAAGTGCTGCGCATGCTGGACGTCTACGCGGACGTCGCGGAAACCGTGATGGCGATGCCGGTAATTAAAGGCGTGAAGACGCAGTCCGAAAAGTTCGCCGGGGCACTGAAGAGCTATTCGATCGAAGCCATGATGCAGAACGGTCTCGCGTTGCAGGCCGGTACGAGCCACGACCTGGGGCAGAACTTCGGTAAGGCATTCGATGTTCAGTTCCAAAGCAAAGAAGGCAAACTCGACTACGTATGGCAAACCAGCTGGGGCGTCAGTACGCGGCTGATCGGAGGACTCATCATGAGCCATTCCGACGATAAGGGTCTTGTGCTGCCGCCCAAACTCGCGCCGGTCAAGACGGTGCTGGTGCCGATCTATCGAAAGGACGACGAGCGGGCGGCCGTACTGGAAGCGGCCGAGCGCATCGCCAGAGACGTCGGCGCAAAAGTCGACCTTCGTGAAGGCCAATCGCCGGGCGCGAAGTTCTTCTACTGGGAACGGCGCGGGGTGCCGACGGTATTGGAGCTTGGGCCGCGCGACCTGGCGTCCGGCAAGATCGTGCTCAAGCGGCGCGACACCGGCGCGAAGGAGCCCATTCCTCAAACCGAGCTGGCATCCAAACTCGCGTCCACGCTCGACGCAATGCAGACGTCGCAATACAACGCGGCCAGACAGCGTCTCAAAGACAATACCGTGCTGGCAAACTCCATCGAGGAAGTTGAGGAGATCCTGCGCGACGTGACTGCGGAGAAGGGCGGCGGAAAATTCGTCATGGCGCACGTAAAGGACGATCCTGCCTGCGATGCGCGAATGAAAGAGTTCAAGGCTACGGTGCGCTGTATCCCGTTGGTCGACGAGTACGATGGTCCGGGCAAATGCATCGTCACCGGCGAAACCGTCGACCGCCGCGTAGTGGTCGCCAAGTCGTATTAGACCCGCACCGCCTTTCGGCGCAATCACCGAGCGCGGGTTGAAGCTGCGCACGGCCGCTGATTTGTGCTCTCGGCGATCTGCTCTGCGGAAGATCGAATCGATTTGGTCAGCCGCTTGCTCCATCGGGGAGTTTTGAATGCTCCCATATCGCCTGGTATTGTGGGCGCGCTGCACCTCCTTCTGGACTACGCCCGCGGGCCTAGAGGCTTGGGCTGCGGGCTTCGGACGACCCTGCCCCTTTTTCGCGCTCCGTCCACAAATGCATCGAGCGGATACAATAAAGAGCACGCGCCATGAGATTTAAGAAAGCTCTGCTGGCAATCTTCCTGACTGCGCCCTTATATGCCGCGGGATTCCGCGCGGCGGCCGTCACCGTCGACATCACACCCAAGACGCCCCAATGGCTCTTGGGTTACGGTCCACGTCAGTCGACCGGTGTGCATGATCCGCTCTACACGCGAGTCATCGCGATTGACGACGGACACACGCAGTTCGTTCTGGCGGTGAGCGACATCTGCCTCTTCTCACCTGGCCTCTACGACGAAGTGGCTGCCGAACTACAGCGCACCACCGGCATTCCGCGAAAGCAGTTCTGGTGGTCCGTGACTCATACGCACTCGGCGCCCGAACTAGGTCCGCCGGCCATGTCGAAGGTGTTTCTGGCGAACCGCTTCAACCACGAGTGGGATCGCGACTATACGCAACAGGTAACTTCGTCGCTCATCAAAGCCGTCCAGGACGCGCGTGCCAGGCTCGAGCCGGCGCGGCTCCAGATCGGTTTGGGGATGTCGCTGGCGAACATCAATCGCCGCGCGAAGGATGTCGACGGCAAGGTAACGTTGGGACTCAATCCCGATGGGCCGGCCGACCGGCAAATCGGGCTGATCCGTATCGAACGGCCCGACGGCTCGCTGCTGGCCCTGATTGCCAATTACGCGATCCACGGGACGGTTCTCAGCGGCGATAACAAGCTCATCAGCGGGGATGCGCCCGGCATCGTGGCAGCGTATCTGGAACAGAAACTCGGTGCCACGGTCCTGTTCATTAATGGCGCAGCCGGCAATCTCGCACCCATCTACAGCGTCTACGCGACCCCCGGCGCGGGCCACCTGAACCAGTTCCGCGTCCTGCTCGGCGACAGGATTCTGCAGGCCAACAGAGCGATTCCCAAGGGCACCGACGACGTAACGCTGCACGCGGAGGAGACCACCGTGGAAACTTTGCTGCGGAGCGGTCTCGAGTGGCCGCCGGAGCTCGCGAACTACGGACGCGTCGACAGCGCCGGTCGCAAGTTAGTCAAGCTGCCGGTCCGTTTCCTGCAGATCAACGACACTATCATCTGGTCTGCGCCGGTCGAGCTGTTCTGCGAGATCGCGATCCACGTGAGAAACCTGTCGCCCTTCACCCACACGCTTTACTTCGGCTACACCAACGGCTGGTTCGGATACTTTCCGACGGCGCAGGCCATTTCAGAAGGTGGGTACGAGCCGAACACCTCGCCTTTTACAGAAGCTGCAGAAAGCGATATAACGGAAAAAGTGGTCACCTATCTACAAGGAGCCCGATAGCCGTGGGGCAGACCGTCGTTTTCCGTGGTCTGCTCGGCTGCGTAGCGGCCGTGCTCGCAGCCGCCGCATTGACCGCAGCCACGGGTCCTGAAGCCACCTTCATTGGAGCGCGAGGCAAATATTGGGCGTACCAGCCGGTAATCCGCCCCAACGTTCCGACGATCGCCGACCCCTGGATACGCACGCCCATCGATGCTTTCATCCTGCATGCCCTGCGGGAAAAGAATCTCGCGCCCTCGCCCGCGCTCGACCGCACCCAGCTCATCCGGCGCGTCACCTGCGACCTCGTTGGGCTTCCTCCGACACCCGAAGAAGTCACGGCGTTCTTGAATGACAAGTCTTCCGGCGCCTATGAAAAAGTAGTGGACCGCCTGATCGCGTCCCCGCATTACGGCGAGCGGTGGGCGTCCAAGTGGCTCGACGTTGCCCGCTATGCAGACACGAACGGATTTGAACTCGATCAAGATCGTCCGCATGCCTGGCGCTACCGCGATTACGTGATTGACGCGTTCAATCGCGACAAACCGTACGACCGCTTCATCCAGGAGCAGATCGCAGGTGACGAGATGTTTCCCGGCAACAACGAAGCACTTGTCGCTACAGGTTATCTTCGGGCCGGATCCGAACATGTTGTGTCCGGGAACATCGATCCGGAAGAGAGTCGCCAGGAAGTGCTCACCGAGATCGCCACCAACGTTGGCCAGGCATTCCTTGGCATGACGGTCAACTGCGCGCGCTGCCACAACCATAAGTTCGATCCCATTCTGCAGGCCGATTTCTATCGTCTGCAAGCCGTCTTCGCCGGTGCCAGAGGCAAAGAAGTCGAGATCGCCACGCCGGAGGAGAAGGCAGCATTCGAGGCCGCGGACAAGGCCTACAAGGCGCGTCTGGAACCCATCGTAGCCGCTTTAAAGTCCCTTGCCCATCCGTATGAGGAGAGGATCTCGGAAGAGCGCAAAGCGAATCTGGCCCCGAAGCTTCTGGAAGCGCTCAACACTCCGAAAAGCAAACAGACCCCCGGACAACAGATATATGCTAAGGACGCTCTGGCGCAAATCAATCCGTCATGGGACGAAGTTCTTGCCGCTATGTCGGCAGAGGATAAAGCCACTCGTGCGAAACTGCGCGAGCAGCTTCATGCGATTCAGATGACTGCGCCCGACCCGTTACCCACGGCTTATGCTTTTGTCGACGGCACGGACGCCGTGCCGCAAAGCTACGTACTGCGCTTGGGCGATCCGCACAGTCGCCTCGATCCGGTCGATCCCGCCGTACCGCTGGTCATCAAGGCCGGCTACGAAATTCCCCCTGCGCCGGAAGCACGGCGTACGGCTCTGGCCAAATGGCTGGCCTCAGCCAACAACCCGCTCACCGCACGGGTGATGGTGAATCGGATCTGGCAGTTCCGCACCGGCTACGGGCTGGTGCGCACTCCCAACGATTTCGGCACCATGGGAGACAAACCCGAAAGTCACGCGCTGCTCGACTGGCTGGCTGCGAAATTCGTGGCGCGAGGCTGGAGTGTCAAAGCGCTGGACCGCATGATCGTGACGTCCAATGTGTATCGCCAGTCGTCGTCGCCGGATGCAGTCAAGGCCAGGATCGACCCCGACAATCGCTTTCTCTGGCGTATGAACCGCAAGCGCTTCGACGCCGAAATGATCCGCGATGCATCGCTGTCGGTCGCCGGCGCCCTCAATCCGGAGATCGGTGGCAGGCCGGTAAAGATCCCTATCGAGCCCGAGGTTTACAACCTGATCTTCACGGAAAATGAGCGTGATGGCCTGTGGCCTGTCAGCCCCGACAAGAACGTGCAGAACCGCCGCGCTATCTATCTCTATAACAAGCGCAGCGTTCGCCTGCCGCTGCTCTCCGCCTTCGACCAACCCGACGACATCACGTCATGCCCGGTCCGCCCGATCTCGACGCACGCTCTGCAGGCTCTCTCGCTCTTCAATTCCGATTTCATGCAGGAAGTATCGCGATCGTTCGCGGCGCGTCTTGAAAAGACCTGCGGCAAGGATCGCAACTGTGTCGTCAACTCCGCGTGGCGTTTTGCCTTGTCACGTCCTCCGCGCAAACCCGAAATCCAGCTTGCCAAAAAATTCCTTGCGTCCGGCGGCACGCTGCCGGATTTCTCGCTGGCGCTTTTCAATCGAAATGAGTTCGTCTATGTTCCATAACTTCACGGGGTTTCCTAAACTCACACGACGCGATGTCCTCGTCCGCGCCGCGAATGGTTTTGGCTCGATCGCGTTGGCCTCGCTCCTCGACCCTCGCCTGTCCGCTGCGCAACGCGTGAACCCGCTGGCTGCGAAGCCTCCGCAGATTCCCGCGAAAGCCAAATCGGTGATCTTTCTCTTTATGGTCGGAGCGCCCAGCCAGGTCGACACTTTCGATCCTAAGCCGGCGCTCGAGAAGTATAACGGACAACCGCTGCCGGCGAGCTACGGAACTATAGTGAGCCAATTTACCAAAGGCGATACGCCGCTGCTCCGCAGTCCGTGGAAATTCAAGAAGTACGGCCAGTGCGGACGCGAAGTTTCCTCGCTGTTTCCGCATATCGCCGGGTGCGTCGACGACCTTTGTTTCGTGCGTAGCTTTTACACCGACAGCACCGTGCACGCGCCCGCGATGTATCAGGTCAACACCGGCCGGATCCTGATGGGATATCCGAGCATGGGTTCGTGGATCACCTACGGCCTCGGCAGCGAGAGCGAGAATCTGCCGGCGTATGTCGTGATGCCGCAGCCGGAAGGTACGCCGGAAGGCGGAACCCCGTGTTGGGGCGCGGGCTTCTTACCCGCGGTCTATCAGGGTACGGTCTTCCGTTCGGGCGCGAGTCCGATTCTGAATCTGCGGCCGCCCGAAGGCATGACACCGGAACGCCAGCGGCACACGCTCGACTTCCTGCAAAAGATGAACGAAATGGATACGCTCGACGGCGACACCGACATGGCGGCGCGCATCAGCTCTTATGAACTCGCCTTCCGCATGCAAAGCTACGCGCCCGAAGCCGTGGACCTGTCCAAAGAGACGGAAGCGACCCGGCGCTTGTACGGCGTGGACCAGAAGCGCACCAGCGAGTTCGGTACACGATGTCTGCTGGCCCGCCGGCTGGTGGAGCGCGGTGTCCGCTTCATTCAACTCTATTCGGGCGGTGGGCCCGTGTCCATGCAGTGGGACGCGCACAAGGACCTGGTCGGCAATCACGAGAAGATGTGCGGTTTGACCGACCTGCCCGTCGCGGGACTCCTGAAGGATCTTAAGCAGCGTGGACTGCTCGATTCCACGCTCGTGATCTGGGGCGCGGAGTTCGGCCGGTTGCCGATGTCGCAAGGTGGTGACGGTCGCGATCACAATCCGCACGGCTTCACCATGTGGTTTGCGGGTGGAGGCGTGAAACCGGGCGCTATCGTCGGCGAGACCGACGAGATGGGATTGCGCGGTGTCGGCACGCGTTATTCCATGCGCGATTTCCACGCGACCATCCTGCAACTCGTGGGTCTCGATCAAAACCGCCTCTGGTTCCTCCACAACGGCCGCAACGAGAAACTAACGGACTTCGGAGGTAACGTCATCACCGAAATGCTGGCATAACAGAGCTCCCGTGGGGCAGACCATCGTTTTTCGTGGTCTGCCCGGCTGCGCAGCAGCCGCTCTTCTGCCCAAATGATCGTGCCGCGCAGGAAACGAAGATTTACTTGTTACCGGCCTCGGCCTCTCAGTGCCGGAAATGCCGGACGCCGGTGAACACCATCGCCAACCCCAACCGGTCTGCAGCTTCAATCACCTCATTATCGCGGACCGAACCGCCCGGTTGAATCACCGCCGTAGCGCCATATTTTGCGAGTTCCTCGACGCCGTCGGAAAATGGAAAAAACGCGTCGGATCCCACGACGGTACCCTTGAGCGGCAGCACTGCTTTCGCCGCGCCGATCTTGACTGAATCTACCCGGCTCATCTGTCCCGCCCCGACACCCACAGCCTGGCCAGCCGTCGCATAGACAATTGCATTCGACTTCACGTGCTTGGCAACCTTCCACGCGAAGTCGAGCGCGTTCCACTCTGCGTTGGTCGGCGCGCGTTTCGTCACCACGCGGCACTCGCTACGCTGGAGACGATGCACATCCGAGGTTTGAGCGAGGTACCCGCCGGAAATGCTCTTGACCACGAGAGGCTCGTCCACGGCAGTGACCTTCAACAAGCGTAAATTCTTTCTGGCGGCCAGAACCTCCCGGGCTTCCGTAGTGAAATCCGGCGCAGCCACGGCTTCGATAAATGTTTTTGCGATCTCCCGCGCAGTCTCGCTATCCACCGCGCGATTGAGCCCCACCACGCCCCCATAAGCGGAAACCGGATCGCTCTCCTGCGCCTTGCGATAAGCTTCGGCGAGCGAATCCTGCTCTCCGCAGCCGCATGGATTGGTGTGCTTGATGATGGCAGCGGCGGGATGCTCGAACTCCTGTGCGAGTTGCCACGCGGCATCGAGATCCACCAGATTGTTGTACGACAGCTCTTTTCCGCCGAGTTGCTCTCCGCCTGCGACCCCGTGTCCAGCGCCATAGAGCGCCGCGGACTGATGCGGATTCTCGCCGTAACGCAAATCCATCCGCTTGGGGACGCGAATGTCGAGCGGATCCGGCAAGACCGGCGCGGGACCGTCGACCAGCGCCAGCCGTGCCGTAATCGCGCGATCGTATTCCGCCGTGGTACGAAAGGCTTTCTGCGCCAGGCGCCAGCGCGTGGCCACCGTGAGATCGCCGCCATTCTCGCGCATCTCCGATAGGATGGCGTCGTAATCATGTGGAGAGACGACGATCGCGACATCCTGATAATTCTTGGCAGCGGAACGGATCATCGTCGGACCCCCGATGTCGATGTTCTCGATGAGCGATTCGAGCTTCGCATCTGCGCTCGCCGCGATTTTCTCAAATTGATAGAGATTCACTACGACAAGGTCGATCGGACGGATGTCGTGATGACCTAGGGCGGTCATATGAGCAGGATTCGAACGGATCGCGAGTATTCCGCCCGTAATCTTTGGATGCATGGTCTTGACGCGTCCATCAAGCATTTCGGGGAAGCCGGTGACTTCCGATACGTCTCGAACCGACACTTGAGCTTCGCGAAGGAGTTTAGCGGTACCTCCAGTCGAAATGATCTCGACTCCAAATTCTTCGTTCAACGCTTTAGCGAATGAGATGACATTGCTCTTGTCCGTGACGCTGATCAGCGCGCGTTTGATGATGGGCATGAATTATCCAGTTTATTATGCCGGCTATATGTGACATGCAGCACGTGCGCGGCTGGACTCCTGGCCTAACTGGCCATACCCGTGCCTCCGCCTAACAAGAGGAAGAAATGAAAATAAGAGCTACTTTACTATTCGCCGCTGCACCCTTTCTGCTTGCCCAGGTACCGAATCCTACTCAGCAGCTGTCCGGCAGTGTCGACAACGGTGTTCCACAACCTATCTTCAGAGTTACGGTGGTATCTCGAACCATCCCCGCGATCAACTATCAGCACCGCAACGGCACTACGAAAGTAGACCTTCACGGCACCGAACTGATGCCGTTGTCTAAAGGCGTCGCGGATGTGGCCAGCAATACCGGCGCCACCCGGATGACTGTCCGGTTTGAGAAGTTGGGCCAGCCTTCGCAATTCGGCCCGGAGTTTTTGACCTTTGTTCTCTGGGCGATTACGCCGGAAGGACGTGCCAAGAGCATCGGTGAGGTCGTGTCCAGGAACAACGACGGTAAATCCGAAATCGTGGCGTCCTCCGATCTGCAGTCGTTCGGCATGATCGTAACTGCTGAACCCTATTGGGCGGTTTCTCAGCCCAGCGATGTGGTCGTGATGGAGAATTTTATCCGTAAAGATACGACCGGTACGATGGAACAGGTTAACGCCAAGTATGATTTGCTGAAGCGCGGCACCTACACGGTAAATCTGCGCCAGCCCGATCCTTTCGTCAACGACATTCACATTCCGCTGCAATTGCGCGAAGCGCGCATGGCGATGGATATAGCTAAGGCACAGGGCGCTGAGCGGTATGCCGCCGACACCATGCACACCGCGTCGATCGATTTACTGAACGCGGAAGATTTCTATCGCAATAAGCACGTGGATGCCAAGTCGCTGGAGACCAATGCCCGCGAAGCCACCCAGATGGCCGAGGATGCGCGCATCATCTCAGTCCGTCGTGAGGAGGCGGACGCGCTGACTGCTGAACGTGCCGCGGCGGCAGCTCGCGAGCAGAGTGAGCGCGACAAGGCTGCGGCGGAAGCCCAGGCGCGTGCGCAAGCGGATCAATCTCGCATGCAGGCAGATCAGGCTCGTGCGTTGGCGGAAACCGATCGTGCGGCCGCTGAGAAGGCCCGCGCAGACGCCCAGGCTTTGGCGGCCCGGGCCGAGGCCGACCGTCAGGCTGCGGAAGCAGCCAAGAACGTGGCGATGGCGCAGAACCAACAGGCGCAGTCCGATGCGGACCGTGCGCGCATGGCTGCCCAGCGGGCTGAGGCTGAGAAGCAGGAACTACGCCAGCGGTTGCTCGCCCAGTTCAACATGATTCTGGCCACGCGCGATTCGGCTCGAGGCCTGATCATCAATATGTCGGACGTGCTGTTTGATTTCGATAAAGCCACGTTGAAGCCGGGCGCTCGTGAGAAGCTTGCCAAGGTCTCCGGAATCGTGCTCGCTTATCCCGGTTTGAAACTCTCAGTGGAAGGATACACCGACAGTATCGGATCGGATGAATATAATCAGACACTCTCGGAGAAACGGGCTGACGCCGTTCGTGACTATCTGGTGTCACAAAGCCTTAACCAATCGAGCATCACGGCACAGGGACTCGGCAAAGCGGATCCTGTAGCGACCAACGATACGAATGCGGGTCGCGCGCTGAATCGCCGCGTGGAGTTGGTGGTCAGTGGCGAGGTGATCGGTCAACAGTTAGGCCAATCCTCGTCTCCGAGCGCCTCATTTATGCCGTCGAACAACAATCGCTGACGTCCCTTCAATTGCCGGGGCTGCGCCGCGATGCAGCGGCTCCGGCCGTTTTACTTCTTTTTCGTGCCGGTCGGAGCGCCTTCCTTCAACAAAGGCTCGATCTTCGCGCGGAAATTAGCTTCCTGATCTCCGTCGAAGATCGCGTCCCCGCCGGGGAACTGCCCGCGAATTACGCCCTTCCGATCTATTAGGGTGACGCACGGATTGTAGAAGATATACTTCGGATCATGCTGCATGAACTCCATCGCAAGATTTCTATCCACAAACCCGACGGGGAACGCGGGTTTGAAATCCCGAATGAAGTCGGGCACGTACAGCGTGGGCATATCCTGCGTCGCGGCTGCGATGGTCACCAGGCCTCGAGGTCCGAGTTCAGGCTGTAATTTTGACATGGTGCCGACCAGTTTCTGGCAGTGCGGACAGGTGGTGAGAATAAACATCAGGCACACCACCTTCCCGCGCTGCTGGCTGAGCAGCATGTCCGTGCCATCCATCATGCGGACGGCGAACTCGGGCGCCGGACGGGGAACGTCGGCGCCCATGACCAATGCGGCGAAGATCGCCGCTAATAACGCAACACCTTTCAAGCGTTATACCCACCACGCGGCCGTAGGCGCTTCCTTGATGATGATGCTATCGAGGAAACGTACAGCCTTTGATAACCCTTCTTCGGGGGACATCAGACTATCTTCATGCTCGACCGAAAGAACGTAGTCGTAGCCAAACATCCGCAGAGTCGAGATAAATTCGCTCCACCATTCTGCCCCATGGCCGTAGCCGCAGGTGCGGAAGATCCACGCGCGGTTGCGCTCGTCGGTGTACTTCTTCGTGTCGAGCACGCCCGTCAGCGGCAGATTACGATCGTAAATCTGCGTATCTTTGGCGTGAACGTGGACGATACAGTCACCTAATACCCGAATGGCGGCGATCGGATCGATCCCTTGCCAGAACATATGGCTCGGATCATAGTTACAGCCGATCGACGGGCCCGCAATGGAGCGCAGCTTCAACATGTTCTCGGGACTATAGACGACAAAGTTGGGATGCATCTCGATCGCGATCCTGATACCGTGATCCGCGGCAAATTTTGCACGCCTGGTCCAGTAAGGGATGACTTTCTTTTCCCACTGCCAGTCCAGCAGCTCGAGGAAATCAGGCGGCCAGGGGGCGGTCACCCAATTGGGATACTTGGCGGTGTCGCTGTCGCCCGGGCAGCCGGAGAAGTCGATCACTACCGGCACACCGAGTTTCTCGGCCAGCAAGATGGTCTTTTCGTTGACTTGCTGGCTCTGTTTGGAGAAAGCCGCGTCCGGATGCAACGCATTTCCATGGCAACTGAGAGCGCTGATGGAGAATCCATTGTCCGCTAGTTTCTTCTTGAACGTATCCAGTTCACCGGGGTTGTCCAGCATGGAGAGCTTGCAATGCGGATCGCCTGGATAATTGCCGGTGCCCAACTCAACAGTGGACACACCGACCGACTTCAGCTTCTTCAAAACATCATCGAGTGACATCTGCGACAGAAGCGCAGTGAAAACGCCGACCTTCACTTGTGATCTCCTTTTCTTTCACAGCAAACGAACAGCATATCAGTTGAGACGGTGTGGGGGTAGACGCCTCTGCCGGCAAACCCCGGGTCTATCCCTCTGGTTGCGTCGTCATGGTCTTTTCATGCACAACTACCGTCGCATGTCCTAAACTCAATAAAGACTTCATGCAGAGTTACGATCTGATTGTGATTGGTTCCGGACCCGCCGGACAGCGTGCGGCGATCCAGGGCGCCAAATTCGGTAAGCGTGTCGTATTGGTTGAGAGACGCGAGGTGGTCGGCGGCGTCTGTATCAATTCCGGCACCATCCCCAGCAAGACGCTCCGGGAAGCGGTTCTCCACTTTTCCGGCTTCCTCTATCAGGGCATTTACGGAATGAATTACCGGGTGAAGGACAAGGTCACCATGTCCGACCTCTCCTTCCGGGTGCAGCATGTCATCAAGACCGAAGTCGACGTGACCCAGGCGCAACTATCGCGCAACAACGTCGAGGTGGCCTACGGCGTTGCCAGTTTCACCAGCCCGACCAGCGTGAAAGTCGAGAACTCCCGCGGGGTCCAGGAATATACAGCGCCCGTCATCGTGATCGCGACCGGAACGAAGCCGGCGGCGTCCACCAAGGTCCCGATCAACAACCGCACCATCATCAACAGCGACCAGATCATGGAGATGCCCGAGATCCCGCGAACATTTATCGTGGTCGGCGGCGGAGTCATCGGCGTCGAGTACACCTGTATGTTCGCTACGCTTGGCGTACGCGTCATCCTCGTAGAGAAGCGCCCGCGCTTGTTGGAGTTTGCGGATAACGAGATGGTGGAGGCGCTTTCCTACCACCTGCGCGATTCCCGCGTCACCATGCGGCTCAACGAGGAAGTGGAGAGCGTCGAAGAGACTCCCACCGGGGTCGTTGCGAACTTGCAGAGCAAGAAAAAGATCTCGGCTGACGCGCTGCTCTATGCTGTGGGCCGTCAGGGCAATGTCGACGATCTGAATCTGGCGGCCGCGGGCATTACCGCCGACGGGCGCGGCCGAATTCAAGTCAATGCCGATTTCCAAACCGTGCAACCCAATATCTATGCGGTAGGCGATGTGATCGGATTCCCCAGCCTGGCTTCAGTCTCCATGGAGCAGGGCCGCATTGCCGCCGCAAAAGCTTTTGGCGCTCCGGTCCACTCCAACCCGGCATTTTATCCTTACGGGATCTATACCATCCCCGAGATTTCTTTTATCGGCAAGACCGAAGAGCAACTTACGGATGAAGATGTACCTTACGAGGTTGGCCTGGCCTACTATCGCGAAATCGCGCGCGGGCAGATTCGCGGCGATACCACCGGCCGGCTGAAAATCATCTTCCATCGCGAGACACGCAAGATACTGGGCGTGCACATTATCGGTGAAGGGGCATCTGAATTGCTCCACATCGGACAGGCGGTTTTGATCTTGGACGGCACTATCGATTATTTCGTCAATACAGTATTCAATTACCCGACGCTGGCCGAATGTTACAAGGCTGCGGCTTTCAACGGTATCAATAAACTGTCGCGTTTTTAGGACGTTTGTATCACAGACTTCAGAGGTAGTTGCAAATTCGACAAGCGTTGGTGGGGCAGGCGGTTTCGCCTGCCTCGGCCGCTGGTGGCCGAGTTTTGCAACTACCTCTTCAGTCTGTGCCTCTTTTAGGACGGTCTTCAATGAGCGAAACTCCAAACAAGATTGTTGCGGGTGTTTTGGCGGCGGAGCGCATCGTCGCCGGTCTGGTCGCTGACGGCCACATGGATGATGGAGTCCAGCATTTCCCTCCACCCGAAGACTCCGACGCGGCGCTCACCAGTATGCCCGCCGATGCCGTCGTTTCGGTTATTTGCGAACAGATCCGAACGTTGTGCCACGCGCGAAAAATCGAGGTCGCGTCGCTCGCCGCAATCGGCGTCGGCTTTCCCGGGATCATAAAAGACGGTGTAGTGGGAGAATCGCCTAATTTACCGCAGATGAAAGGTTGTTGTCTGAGCGCCGCCATTCGCAGCGGCCTGGAAATCCATGCGGCGCCGGTGGTCATTTCGAACGACGCCGACGCGCTGGCTGCCGGTATCGCCTCCATTCACGGTCATCTGGAAAAACTGGTTCGCGCGTGGACACTGGGCCGCGGAATCGGATTCGGCACCTATCCCGCGGTTCCCGGCGTGTGGGAGGGTGGACACATGGTCGTGACACTGGACCCCAAAGAACATTTCTGCGGCTGCGGCGGCGTAGGACATCTGGAAGGAATTATGGGAACGCGCGCCATGCGCAAGCGCTTCCTCGATATGGAGCCCGACGAAGTCTTTCTCAACGCCAGGTCCGGCGACGAACGGTGCGCAAAGTTTGTGCATCTCTGGCATCGCGCCCTGGCCGCGGGAACAGCCAATAGCGTTCACATCAGCGGCCCTGGACGCTTCTTCATCACCGGCCCTAATGCCCGGTACATCGACATCGAATTGCTGAGCCGCTACGTCTACGAGATGGTGAAGATGAGCCCGCTGCAGGGCAGCGTATTCGAAGTCACGCCGGTCGATGACCGGACCGCCATCATCGGCGCGGCGGTCAACGCAGTCGCGCAGCCTTAACTTTTGCGATAAAGTGGCTGGAGAGCTATGCAAATCTCCCGTCGAAACTTCTCCGCCTCCGCTGTTGCGACCGCACTCTCGGCGGCGCGTGCTTACGGCGCGAATGACCGCATCCGGATCGGCCTGATAGGCTGCGGCGGACGCGGTAAACAGGATTGGACCACACTGCTGAAGCAGAAGGACGCTCAGCCCGTCCTGGTCTGCGATCTTTACGAACCGTTCCGTGCGCAAGCCTCTCAGATGGCTGGTGGCGTTCCACAGGAGAGAGACTTCCGTCGTGTGCTCGAGCGCCAAGACCTCGACGCGGTCATCATCGCTGTTCCGGACCATTGGCATGCCTACATGGCCACCGCGGCCTGTGAAGCAGGCAAGGACGTCTACTGCGAGAAGCCGCTGTCACTCACCATCGACGATGGGAAGAAGATGGTCGCGGCCGCGCGAAAGTTTAACCGCGTGATGCAGACCGGCTCGCAGCAGCGCTCGGGAACACACTACGCACAGGCCGCTAAAATGATCCAGGACGGAGCCATTGGCGAGGTCCACGAGATCCGCGCCGGTATGACTCGCAACGCCGCGGGCGGCTTCAAACCCACCCAGATGGCGGACGGCCCCGCGCCTGGCTTCGATTGGGACAGGTGGCTCGGGCCCGCGCCGCAGCGCCCGTTTGATGCGTTTCGGTGCATCTACAATTTCCGCTGGTTTTGGGATTATTCGGGTGGGCAGATGACCAATTGGGGCGCGCACCACCTCGATATCGCGCGCTGGTTCCTCAACGAATCAGCCCCGCTCAGTGTCGCGGCCTTCGGCGGCCGCTATGCGATCCATGACGGCGGCGAGACTCCCGATCTGCAGGAAGTCATCTATCGCTTTCCCAAGGCGATCGTCACCTGGACGACGCGCGAAATCTGCGCCGGCACACAGAAGTTCGACCTGCAGGCCATGGGGACGAAAGGCGTTCTCACGATCTCTCGTTCGCAATTCACGATTACGCCGGAAATCATCAAGGGGCAGCCTGCGATGGAAGGCATGGAAGTCAGAGGCAATAATCTTGACGACGCGCACATGCGCAACTTTCTGGACTGCGTGAAGAGCCGCAATCGCCCCAACGCGGATGTCGAGGAAGGACACCGCTCGGCGGTCATGTGCCACCTCGGCAATATCGCCACGCGACTGAATCGCACGGTTCAATGGGATGCCGCCGCTCAGGAAGTAACGCGCGATTCTGAAGCCGCGGCCATGATGTCGCGGCCCTACCGTGCGCCGTGGAAGCTGGCGTAGCCTACTTCTCGGCAGCAAACTTTTGGTACAAGCCGTCGATTTCCTCCCTGGACATCGGAGGATGCACGATCACACGGTACCGCAGTTGCATGGTCTGGCCCGGCTCCAGAACTGAGTTCTGCACCGGAAGAGTTTTGTCGAAAGCGTTCGCGCCGAACGGATTCACTGCCAGTAATCCGTAGTCGCGCACATGCCAGCGCGCCGGATGGTGAAAGCTTTCCGGATGATCGAATAGCACGATGCCTATCTTCTCGCCATCCACGTCGCCGGTATAGTCGACCCATCTCGCCGGCTTGCCCCAGGTCTGTACCATAGTCCGGCCGCCTTCGGAGTTGGTGAGCAGCCCGCCCTTGCGTTCCGACATCGACTCAGCTACGCGCACCGAGAACGCCCCGTCTTTACTGTCCCCGAACGTGATCTTCTCGATCGCTCTGAGCTGGATGTCAGTGTCGATGATGCGCAACTTGCCGTCCACCGCGATGGTCATCCGGCGATGCTCCTCGATCAGAGGTTCGCCGGTGGGCGAAAGCCAGACGATCGTCGCCACGATGATTCCGGAGTTGTCGCCGCTCTTGACGAGGTCTATCGAGCGCGTGACGGCCTTGCCTGCATTCTTGTTGTTGTAGGAGAATTCGTTCTCCCAATAATCGTAGCCATTGACCAGTTTGAAGCCCAGCCACATGGAACGATGATGCTGGTCGGTAGTAGTTTCGCCCTCGACCTTCTCCATGGGGAAATGGCGAGTGACAATCTTGCCGCTTGCCGAGCGGAGCGGATAGAGGTACGGCTTCGGCGCGTCGTTGCCGAAGAAAAAATCGCTGTACGGTTGGCCGTCGATTTCAATATGGACGCGACCCCCCACGCGGGTCAGTGTGACGGCTGCGTGCAGGACGAAGCTCAGGGTCAGCAACAGAAAGAGAGATCGCACGTGTGTGACCGGTTTCAGTCTGTCTTCTTTTTGGCGGGGGCCGGAGTCGGCAACGCCTCTACCGAGACATCCGAGAACACCACGGTTTCCGACGTATCCGGTTTATGCGAGCAGATCCCCAGGCCGACATAAACTGGATTGCCCAATTGGACCTCGGTCTTGGCCAATTCTTTCAACTCCGCGCCGTCCTTGCCGATGAACACATCAATACCGGTGCCAGTCCGGACCAGTTTCAGTTTAAACTTACCCGGACTGTCAAACGGGAAATCGACCCCGTTCGTGATGTCGCCCTTGGTCGTCCGCCACTGGATCGCCGGCATACCGTTACCGTGGATCACCACGTCCACCATGGGCGAATCGGTATCGAGAGTCTTCCGCAGCACGATACCCGCTTTACGGTGTGCCACCGCCCCTTCACCAACGAACTGGAGAGTCGCGGTCACGGAGACGTTGCCCGTCATCTGACGATACACATATTGGAGTTGATCCGCTGCGGACCACATGTTGGTGCCTGCGCCCGTGAGCTTGTATTGGCCTTTAGCGGTGTCATACTCTGCGGAGCCCTTGATGGCCGGATCGCCGACGTCACCGGAATTTGTGAAGACTCCCAGTTTGCCGGTTTGACCCAGGGCCGCACCAGCGAGTAAGGAAGTAAGAATAAGCGTCCGCATAGTTACGTTAGATTATATGCCCACGCGCCCCGCTGGCGGTGCGTCTCGCTTCTGAAGGATAAACATCTGCAACACAAACCAGGGAGGCCGAAAAGCCTCCCCGTTCTGGAGCAGGCGATTTCGCCTGCACTCGTGCGCCATAGAGACTTCTTCCACAGGCAATAAACTAACGCTGGGATGTTAGTCGTTACTTATAGGCCCTTTTTGACCAGGAACTCGACCAGGTCAACTACGCGGCAGGAATATCCCCACTCGTTGTCATACCAGGCCAGCACCTTCGCCAGGTCGCCCCCGAGGACTTTAGTCATCTGTCCGTCGACAATCGAACTGTTCGGGTTATGCAACATATCGGTCGATACAACCGGATCTTCGGTGTAGGCAAGAATGCCTTTGAGCGGTCCTTCCGCAGCGGCCTTGAGAGCGGCATTCACCGCTTCGGTGGTAGCCGGCTTTTCCAGCACTGCGACCAGGTCGACCGCGCTGACGTCCGGCGTGGGGACGCGCATCGAATAGCCGTCCAACTTACCCTTCAGCGCCGGCATAACCAGACCGATGGCCTTGGCTGCGCCAGTGGTGGTCGGGATCATGTTCAGCGCGGCAGCGCGGGCGCGGCGCAGGTCCTTGTGAGGAAAGTCGAGAACGTTCTGGTCGTTGGTATAGCTGTGGATAGTGGTCATGGAACCCTTAAGGATTCCAAACTGCTCGTGTAGCACCTTCACCACTGGAGCGAGACAGTTGGTCGTGCAGGACGCGTTGGAGATGACATTATGTTTGGACGCATCGTACTTGTCTTCATTGACGCCGAGCACGATGGTAATGTCTTCATCCTTGCCCGGGGCGGAGATGATGACCTTTTTGACCGAGCCGCGGATATGCTTCGAGGCGTTCGGCTTATCAGTGAATTTACCGGTGGATTCGATGACAATCTGCGCGCCGACGGAACTCCAGTCCAGTTCAGCGGGGTCCTTGACTGCAAAGACCTTGATCTTCCGCGAGCCAATGACGATCGAATCTCCTTCCACCCGAACATCTTCATGTAACGTTCCGAGAACGGAATCGTACTTGGTGAGGTGAGCTAATGTCTTGGTATCGGTGAGGTCGTTAACTGCGACGAACTCGATCTCCGGATTGTGTAAGGCGGCGCGAACCACATTCCGGCCGATACGGCCAAAGCCGTTGATGCCCACTTTAATTGACATTTTCGGTTGCTTTCTCCTGCTTGTTAGATTTACATTCCAGCATACCAAAGGCTTTTCCGCGCCTTTGCAAATGCCCGACCTCGAGCGCCGCGACAAACCTCCAAATTTGCCGTGGATAGAGGTTTGGGGAGAGCGGGAAAACGATCTGATATCGCACGCGGATTTAGCAGACTCGAGATAGCGAGGGCGCCCTGATTCGCGCGGCACGCGCACTCACGTCAGAGAAGGTCGTTGCCACTTACATTCCCGTGCCGCTGATTCTGGAGCCATTGTGGGGCGGTCCGTACTGCACCGGCTTGACGTATCAAATCCCGCCGGCTTATAGAAATGTCAACCCGCAGTTTAAGCCGGTGCCTGCTGAGGCAAAGTCATTCGCTTGTCAACCTTTCGGACAAGGAAACGGCCTTAGACTGGATAGGCAGCTACTCAGACTTAGCTTGCGCCTTCCGATGTTCCGCCCAACGGCGTTTCTGCGCTGCCGCAATCCGCTTGCGAGCTTCTGCACTAAGTACACGCTTCTTCCGCGGACCGCCTTGACTCTTGGCGGAAGCGGGAGTGCTCGAAGCCGACATAGCAGAAGAAGATCTTCCACCGAGTTGCTTCTTGATCTTGCTGATCAATCCGTCGATTTCGCTTTTTTTGAGCTCCAGGCCGACTAACGCGGCTTCTAGAGTAGTTGTGTCCGGTGATGCTGAGCGGCCTCTTGGCATGATTTCTCCCTCTGCAATATATCATGATTTGAAATTATATTGTCAAATAGAATGTTAGATATTCGATGCGCATAATCATACAGCGGGTAAGCTCGGCCTCCGTTCAAATAGAAGGTGGTCCTCCGGAAGCTATCGGACCCGGACTCGTAGTCCTGGTTGCCGTGGCCCGGAACGACACCGAGAAGGATGCTGACTTTCTGGTAGGTAAACTGACGCAGCTCCGCATTTTTCCTGACCAACAAGGCAAAATGAACCTGAGTGTACTGGAGACCGGCGGGGATTTATTGATTGTATCGAACTTCACTTTGTATGGTGATTGCAGGAAAGGCAGGCGTCCATCGTTTGATCAGGCCGCTCCCGCGGAACAGGCACGCGAGTTATATGACTATTTCGTGGACCGCGCACGCCAGAAGTGTCCGGTGGTCAGGACCGGTGTTTTCCAGGCGCACATGTCGGTGCGCATCGACAACTCAGGGCCAGTTACTCTGATCTGTGATTCGGGTTCTCCCACAGCCTGACTTTAGCGAGCCATGCGCGTCCCTATATAAGCAGGCACTTACTCGACCGTTGCCACGCCGGAGACTTGCCGGCGCTCGCTCGATATACTGGTGAGTTCCTTAGCATGTCTACTCGAAAACGCATATCTTACAAGACTGCAGGCGTCGATATCGATGAAGCCAGCCGGGCAGTCGAGGCAATCAAGCCGCTCGCGAAAAGCACCTTCACACGCAACGTACTTACCGGCATCGGTTCGTTCGGCGCTTGCTTCGCGCTGCCCTCCATGCGCCGGCCGGTGCTGATCAGTTCGGTGGACGGCGTGGGAACTAAGATAAAAATTGCGTTCGCAACTGGCCGGCACGACACCATCGGCGAGGACCTCGTGAACCATTGCGTCAACGACATCGCGGTCCAAGGCGCGGCGCCGCTGTTCTTTCTTGACTACCTCGCCGTCGGAAAACTGCAAGCTACCGTGGCGACTGCCATCATTTCTGGAATCGCGCGAGGTTGCCGGGCGAACGGATGTGCGCTAATCGGAGGAGAGACCGCGGAAATGCCGGGACTCTACGGCACCGGAGAATACGACCTCGCCGGCGCCATCGTCGGAGCGGCTGAGAAATCCCGGTTGATCACCGGCGCCAAGGTCCGGGCGGGAGACCAATTGATCGGGCTCGCTTCGAGCGGACTGCATACCAACGGCTACTCGCTCGCCCGGAAGCTGTTATTCGAAGTAGCTCGCCTGCGCCCCGAGAGTCCGCTGCTGGACTCGGGGCTAAGTGTTGCCGAGGAACTCCTCAAAGTGCACCGGAGTTACTTGAAACCCATACAGGTGCTCCATCAGGCCGGTCTGCTTCACGCCGCGGCTCATATTACGGGCGGCGGCATCACCGATAATACTCCACGCGTCCTGCCGAAGGGCCTGGCCGCAATGATTGATTCACGTTCCTGGCAAGTGCCGCCGATCTTCGAGCTTCTGCGGAAGCTGGGGAATCTCGACCCGTCCGATTACAGGCGCACCTTCAATCTGGGAATCGGGATGATCCTGATCATTCCCCAGTCGGGTATGGCGAAGGCCGACCGTGCACTCAGGCGGCTCGGCGAGCCTTATTCCCTGGTTGGCCATGTTGCCAGGCAGAGGCGGGGACGCGGCCAGGTAGAGTATCTGTGAAACGGCTCGGCATCCTGCTCTCCGGGCGCGGCTCTAACTTCGAGGCGATCGCCGGCTCCATTGCCGCCGGCAAACTGGACGCCGAGATCGCCGTGGTGATCGGCAATCGTGCATCTGCTCGCGGCCTGGAGATCGCGAGATCGCGCGGTCTTCCTGCCGTGTCGATTCCATCCCAGGGCCTGGATCGCGAGACTTATGACGCACTGTTGATCGAGGAACTGCGCAACCGCGACATTGACCTCGTATGTCTCGCCGGCTTCATGCGCCTGTTGAGCGCCCGTTTTGTGCAGGCCTTTCCCCAGCGCATCCTCAACATTCACCCTTCGCTGCTGCCGGCATTTCCCGGACTGGATGCGCAGCATCAGGCGTTGCAACACGGAGTGAAGATCGCGGGCTGCACCGTCCATCTGGTCGACGAATTTCTGGACTCGGGTCCGATCATTCTACAGGCGGCGGTTCCGGTTCTGGATGACGATACGGTGGAAAGCCTCTCGGCGCGCATTCTGGCAGAGGAACATCGCTGTTACACCGAAGCCATCGGCATCGTACTGAGCGGAAATTATGAGATCGTGGGACGGCGAGTGGTGCGAAAACTAGTTGGACAACCGTAAGGCAGTCCATCGTTTTTTGTGGTCTGCCAGCCTGCGCAGCAGACTTCTAACCCAGCTCTTAGCCTGTCTAACCCGGCGATAGTCGCCACCTACTGGCCAGCCGGAGGCCCCGCGGGTTGGGTCGGATTGATCGCCCCCGGGTCGACTTTGATCGGAATGCTCTGCTGCAGTTTGTCCATCCACTGCCGCATCTTGACGTCCTTCAGCAGGTTAAAGATGTCGTCTTTGACCTCGGAGTAAGGCTGCTCCACCATCGAATCGGCTTTGAAAATATAGAAGCCGCCGGACCGGCGCATGGGATCGGTGATCTGGCCAACCTTTAAAGCCAAGACCGCGGTCTTGAAGTCGTCGGGAAGATTGTCGCTCGCATTGACCGTGCCCCAGTCTCCATCGGCCTTTTTGGACGGTTCATCCTCCGAGTACTGTTTAACCAGCCCGACGAAATCGGCTCCGGCGCGGAGTTTGGCAACCAGGCTGGTTGCGAGCCCGCGCGCCTCTGCTTCACTCCGATACTTTTTCCCGGACGCCGAGGTTGCCGTGGGGTTCGCCGCGAACGCAATATAAATGGTCTTCACCTTCAGCTTCGAATACTTGTCGGCCTTGTGCTGGTTGTAATATTGCTCCTGCTCGTTGGGAAGGACGAGCGTCTGAAGGTACTGCTCTGAGATAGTGGCCTGCGCCAGCACCTGCATGCGCCCGGCTTTCAGGATGTCGATGTACGGCTGCTTCTGGTCGAGCTTTTCATCCTCACCCATCTTCGAGAGCCGCGCCAGCATTGCGTATTGCTTTACCGTCTGCTCCAGGTTCATCATGGCGCTTTGCGCTTGTGCCTGCGATAGTGTCGAGATGTACGAATGCAGTTCGCCGTAGGTAAGGTTTTTTCCGTCGATCGTGGCGATGACAGTCTGTGGCGCGGGCTCCGGTGGCGGAGCAGCCGGAACTTGGGGGTAGAGAATGGAAGCAAACAGTACAAATGGAAACAGCTTTTTCATGTCAGGGGAATCTCCGGACTCGGAAATCCCAGCGTAACATGAAGGCTATTTGGACGGGACCGCGGTTGTATCCGGGTGTTTCACCTGTGCGCGCGGCGTCGTACCCGTTAGGTTATGGGCAGCCTTTCTCCTGGCCGCGTCGCTGATCTGAATGTTATTGACCACCGCAACGGCTCCCGCGGTTCTGGCCATTCGAGTGGCAGCTCCTTTATGCTGGATGACGTCGGTTTTTCCTTCCCAATAGGCGACACCGTTCTGGACCTTGATCGTAAACTTGTCGGCGCCGATTTTCGATTTGGCGAGTTTGGTCCGGATGGTCCGTTCGATGACCGCGTCGGGAAGACCGCGCGGAGGTGCTTTCCTTGCGGCGCTGGTGCTGGTCGGTGTGACCGGTGGCTTATCAACCGTGGCAGCCTGGCTCGATCCCGCGATAGCGGCGATCAAAGCACAGGCGAGGAAGGGGGTCCTCATTTTGTGCGATTTCAAAGTAGCAGATCGCTAGGGGATTTGAAATTGCTCCAAAGAGGTATTCCAGGGAGAGTTCGACTCATTCAGACCGCCAAGAAAGGATTATTGGGGCGAACGCCGCCCAGCATTGCGCCGCGCTGAAGTCCTCACCGTCGAGAACGTCCGCGCCCGCCAGACGCGCTGCGTGGACGGTCATCGCGTCCCCAAAAAATTCGATGCAGCCGATGCAGTTCTATGGCCCCTATCACATCGCCTTCGACGAAGCGAACGACTCGGGTGCGCGTGAGCAACTAAGCCTTTTGTTGCGCCGTTTCGGGATCAATGCCTGGTTTCCGCGTGGCAGCAGCATGTGTGCACACGATACGTGTCAAGGGAACCGCTGGCGAGACTGCGAACTCCTGACGCCATGAAAAATGCTCTGACAGTCCGCGCCACAAGGTACAGTAAAAGTTCCCCTATGAGCGCCGGTAAAAAGTTTGAACAATTGGTGTCCATCATGGCGCGGTTACGTGCGCCTGGAGGGTGTCCCTGGGACCGCGAACAAACCTTTGACACCATCAAACCCTTCCTCCTCGAGGAAACCTACGAGGTAATGCAGGCCATCGACGCGCGCGACTGGCCGGAATTGGCTGAAGAGCTGGGCGATCTTCTCTTGCAGGTAGTGTTCTTCTCCGAGATGGCCGCCGAAGCCGGGCACTTCAACATCGAGGCTCCGATCGACGCGGTCAATGAAAAGCTGATCCGCCGTCACCCGCACGTCTTCGCCGATAAAACCGCCGAGACGGAAGGCGATGTCCGCAAACTCTGGGGCGAGATCAAAGCCAGGGAAAAAGCTGACAAAGGCAAACCCGCCGCAGCCGGACTCCTCGACTCAGTCCCGCGCGTTCTCCCCGCGCTCGTGGAAGCACAGCAAATCGCCTCGCGCGCGGCCGGCGCGGGCTTCGACTGGCCCAACATCCGTGAAGTCCTTGCCAAGCTCGACGAAGAACGCCGCGAGTTCGAAGCCGTGATGGAGAGCGGCCCGCAGTCGGCCATCGAGGACGAACTGGGCGATCTTCTGTTTGTCATCGTGAATCTCGCCCGCTTCGTCAAAGTCGATCCGGAACAGGCGCTCCGCCGCACCAATGCCAAATTCCGCACCCGCTTCTCGCACGTCGAACGAGGCCTCGCGGAGCGCGGCAGGAAGTTCGCCGAAACGTCTATCGACGAAATGGAGGAGCTGTGGCAGGAAGCCAAACGCAAATGAAACCGCAGCGCCACATCGAGATCAAGCGGCTCACTCACCCTGACCAGTTCAAAGACGCGGTCGAACTTCAGACCACCATCTGGGGCTTCGACGACGTAGATTTGCTGCCGGTGCGCTTTTTCATCGTCGTCACCAGGATTGGCGGTCAGGCATTTGGCGCGTACGACGGCGACCGCATGATAGCCTTCTGCATCGCGATTCCGGGATTGAAACGACCCACGTTGGAGGCTGACGCGCAAACCTATCTTCACAGCCACATGTTGGGTGTTCTGCCGGAGTACCGCAACTCGGGGCTCGGCCGTATCCTGAAGCTGAAGCAACGCGAGGAAGCGCTGGCGCAAGGCGTACACCTGATCGAATGGACGTTCGATCCGCTCGAACTGAAGAACGCCCACTTCAATATCGAGAGCCTCGGCTGCATCGTGCGACGCTATGTGCGCAATCAGTATGGCATCAGTTCCAGCCGTCTGCAGGCCGGCTTGCCCACCGATCGCTGCACTGCGGAATGGTGGATCGCAACCGATTGGGTGGCGTCGGCAATTGAGCGCCGCGAACGCCACCGGCCCCCGATTCTTGCCCGCATATCGATCCCTCAGGACATCGCGCGGTTGAAAAAGGAGGACCCGCAGGCGGCTCGGATGATCCAGGCGGAAGCCTCGGCGCAGTTTCTCGTGAACTTCGAAAATGGCTTAGCGGTTGTGGGCTTCGAGAAGTCGGAAACGGCGGGGACCTACCTGTTCGGAAAATGGACACATGCGAATTGATCAGATTAAATTGCGGCGCATCCGGATGCCGTTGGTACACTTCTTCGAGACCAGTTTCGGACGCACTTACGATCGCGAGATCATCATCGTCGAGGTGGTGAGCGAAGGCCTCTCCGGATGGGGCGAGGTCACCTGCGGCGAGAAGCCTTTCTACAACGAAGAGTGGACCGGCTCGGCGTGGATGATCCTGCGCGACTTCGCGGCGCCGCGCATCCTGCACCACGATTTTGCATCGGCAGCCGGCGTCGCCCAAAGAACCGCGCACATCCGCGGACACCTGATGGCATGCGGCGGACTCGAGGTCGCCATCTGGGATCTGCAGGCGCGGCGCAACGGCCGTCCCCTCTATCAGGAGATTGGCGGAGGCGCACGCAAGGAAATTCCCTGCGGCGTCTCCATTGGGATCCAGGATTCCGTCGAGCAGTTGATCGGCAGAATTGAAACCGAGCTCGCCGCGGGCTACCAGCGCATCAAGATGAAGATCAAGCCCGGTTGGGATATCGATGTCTTGAGCAAGGTTCGCGGCCGGTTTCCGGGGACTAAGCTGATGGGCGATGCCAACTCCGCGTACACTCTCGCCGATGTCGAGCGGCTCAAAAGTCTCGACGAATTCTATCTGATGATGTTGGAGCAACCGCTCGCGCACGACGAGATCATCGATCACGCCGAATTACAGCGCCGGCTCGAAACGCCCATTTGTCTCGATGAATGCATTCGCAGCGCGCATCACGCCGGACAGGCGATCCGCATCGGCGCGGCGCGGATCATCAATATCAAGTTGGGCCGTGTGGGCGGGTTCACCGAGGCAAAGAAGGTGCACGATGTGGCGCAGGCCGCCAGTGTGCCGGTCTGGTGCGGGGGCATGCTGGAATCGGGTATCGGACGCGCACACAACGTGGCGCTGGCTACGCTCCCCAACTTTGTGCTGCCGGGCGATGTATCGGCTAGCAAGCGGTATTGGAAACGCGACATTGTGACTCCCATCGAGACGACCTCTCAGGGAACCATACGGGTCAGTGAATCGGCAGGCTTCGGCTATGAGATCGATCATGATTTCCTGAAGTCGGTTACGGTCGAGGAGGCGGTGCTTTCGTAACCCGGACTTCAGTCTGTGCCTTTATCTCGCATTGCCATGCCGACATTTTTAGGTGTCCTTCGCGACAACCCCAACTATCGCTATACGTGGATCGGCCAGGTCGTCAGCGAGATCGGCGACCACTTCAATAACATCGCCGTCTTCAGCCTGGCGCTGGCTCACACCCAGTCCGGACTCGTGGTCACGGGCATCATGCTCTCTCGCGCGATTCCGGCGATCCTGGCAGGCCCAATCGCGGGCGTGGTCCTGGACCGCTACGACCGTCGCCGTATCATGATGGCGAGCGATATCTTTCGCGCCGTTCTGGCGCTCGGCTTCATTCTCTCGCTGCACTCGCGCGGCAACAGCATGCTATACGGGTTCAGCGCGCTGCTGATGTTCGCATCGCCCTTCTTCAGCAGCGGACGCTCGGCGATCCTGCCGACCATCACTACGCCCGAAGAATTGCACATCGCCAATTCACTCACCCAGACCACGCAAGCCGCGACGCTGACCCTCGGCACACTCTTCGCCGGCATTGCCGTCGACCAGTTGGGCTTCCATTGGGCTTTCATTTTCAACTCGCTTTCGTTCGTCATCTCGGCGCTGTGCATCTCGCGTCTGCGGGTCAGGGAAGGCGGCTTCCGGCCCCAACGCGCCGCGCTCACCGAATCCGACGTCGCGCGTCCCTGGCACGAATACCGCGAAGGCCTGCGTTACATGAAGTCCTCGCCGCTGATCTTCGGCATCGCACTCCTCGCCGTCGGCTGGGCCACGGGAGGCGGCGCGGCCCAGATTCTCTTCAGCCTGTTTGGCGAACTGGTATTCCGTCGCGGAGCGGCCGGTATCGGGGTCATCTGGTCTTTCGCCGGCATCGGGCTCCTGGTCGGCGGCGGTATCGCCTATAAGCTGGGAAAACGCCTCTCCTTCCGCGCCTACCGGTGGACCATTGCAGGCTGCTATATCGTACACGGCGGCGCGTACGTGGTGTTCAGTCAGATGCAATCGTTCGGGTGGGCGCTTTTCTTCATCGCCGTCTCCCGCGCGGCCATCTCCATCAGCTCGGTATTGAATCAGAATCAGCTACTCCGTCATGTCGACAACGAGTATCGCGGGCGCGTGTTTTCCACCATTGAATCGATGCTTTGGTCTACCATGATGCTCTCGATGACCGCCGCGGGAATCGCCTCGCAACATTACAGCCCGCGACTGATTGGCGCCTGCGCAGGTATCCTTAGTTCCATGACGGCCATCTTCTGGGCTTGGGCCAGCATCACCGATCGGCTGAAGGAACCCGAGTTGCAAGTTGAAACGGATATGGAGATCCATGGCGAACCTACAATCTAAAGTCATCCTGGTCACCGGCGCGGCCAGGCGTATTGGACGCGACATTGCGCTTCGCCTCGCTCGTGAGGGCGCGGCCGTGGCAATCCACTACAACACCTCGCGGGAAGAGGCTGAGCGCACTGCGGAGGAATGCGGAGCGGCCGGGATCTTCCAGGCGAATCTCGAGAAAGTCGACGACATCCGCCGCATGTTTGATGCAGTCGACGGGAAACTGGGCCGGCTGGACGGCCTGGTAAACAACGCCGCCCGCTTCACCATGAAGGACCCTCTCGAAATAACCGAGGCGGACTGGGACTTCATCCATTCGGTCAATCTGAAAGCGGTCTTCTTCTGCTGCCAGAACGCTGGTCGGATCATGCGGCAGCATGATAGTCCGGGCCGCATTGTGAATATCAGCTCACTCGGAGGCTTGCGGCCCTGGTCAAAGCACGCCCACTATTGCGCGTCGAAGGCCGGAGTCATCATGTTGACCAAAGCTCTCGCCAAGGCCTTTGCGCCGGCGATCACGGTCAACAGCGTTGCGCCGGGGGTCATTCCGTTTGGAGGCACCGATGAACGCATCGACCGCATGATTTGCCGGACTCCCGCTCAGCGCGCCGGCACAGGCGACGAGATCGCCGATGCGGTGGTCTTCTTCCTGACGGCATCGAACTTTGTTACCGGTCAGATCATGGCCGTCGACGGCGGCTTGAGCCTGAAATGATGCCTGTGGCGCAGCCTCTCAGGCTTGCTCTCAGAGTGCCGGTCGCAAGTTGTCGTTTGCGGGGATGAACCTGATGCGAACTTCCGTGACAATACGTATCACCGATTCGGTCTGCCCCAGCCTCCGGTGGGCAGGTTATATAGGCGGCTTACCGTTGAACTCGCGGACAGCGTTCACCATCGCCACGATGTTCGCAGTCGGCGTACGCGCCTGTATGTTGTGCACCGTATTGAACACGAACCCCCCTCCGCGTGCGAAAACCTCGCAACGTCGTAGAACCTGATCACGCACTTCGTCCGGCGAGCCGAACGGCAGCGTGCTCTGCGTATCCACGCCACCGCCCCAGAAGACCAGCGAGTCGCCATAGCTCCGCTTGAGCTCCCCGGGATCCATGCCGGCCGCGGAACACTGGACCGGATTGAGAATGTCAAATCCGCATTCGATGAATCCGGGAATGAATTTCGACACCGCTCCACAAGAGTGCTTGAACGTACGCCAGCCCGTGTTTCGATGGACCCAGTCATTGATCCTCCGATAGTAGGGCAGCCATAATTCGCGGAACGTGCCGGTCGAGCAGAAGGATGAGTTCTGCGTGCCAAAATCAGTGCCGCAAATGTTGACTACATCGACCAGATCGCCGGCCCGGCTGTTGATGCGCGCGAGGTTCTTAAGCGCAATCTCGCACTGCCCCTCGAACACGCTGTGCACGTAACTCCGGCGGCTCCGGGTGGACATGTACCACTCTGCGATATCCCGTATTCCGCGAGGATATTTCAGTCCGACGCCGGGAATCAGCGCGATGTCCCCGAGCGCGGTCCCTCCAAAACTAGCGACGACGGCCCGCTCCGTGGCCGCCGCACGGCGCAGTTCCTGTTCCAGGTAGTCGAGATCGGGACCCGAGATCGGGCCATACTCTTCGAGATTGTCTTGTGGGTCGAGCTGCTCCTCGTCGAGAGCCGCCTGGCGGACAATGCTGTCGAAGAAGTAGCCGTCTTTGGGCATACGGGCACTGGGAGGGGCCGTCCGATCACTTTGGGGGAACATCAATATGTCACCGTTCTGATCGGTGGTAACCTCGAAACCGCCCGGCACCAGCACGTCCAAGCCGTCGGGCATCCGCCATGGTTTCCAATCGGAGAGCGGGAATCCGAACCGCGTCATCCGCCGAACCACGCCCTCTACGTCAACTCCAAGCACTCTCTTCAGATCTTCATCGATCTCCCCCAACATCTGGCCGGGATCGATCGTTCGCACGGGATCATTGCCGAGACCGAAATGCCGGCGAAGCGAGGCGACGCAACTCACGTGTATACCGCTCACAAACGTTCCACTGAAGTCGATCGGCACTGCCTCGGGCGTTTGATGGCGCAAAGCCGCCCGAACCTTTTCCGCGCTGCTTGTAGTCTCGATCATGGTTCTACCACGTAAGTCATAGCGTACGACAAAACGTTGCCAGGTGACGCATTCGCGCGAGCAGATGTAAATCAACTGGTTCTCCTTTGTTAGGAATGTAATTTTTTTTGCAAGCTGAGTTAAATTTGCACGCGCCGGGCTAACCTGCGGGACGCGTGCGGGGTTCACAAAACGGCTTCAAAAACTAATTGCAGCCGTGCCCCAAATAGGGATATGTTTCGCGATGAATCGACATTTCTATAATTTCGTTTGTCTTACTCTTCTCGTTGGCAGCATCCACGCCCAAACCACCCAGCAGGCCGCCACTTTCGGCCAAATCATTAACCTGGGATACTCGCCGTCTGATATCGTCCTGGATGAATCCCGCGGCGTGCTTTATCTGGTCAACACCAACTCCAACCGGATCGACGTGGTCAGCACCAGCACCCAGAAGCTGGTTCGCTCCATCCTGGTAGGAAAAACCCCGCTGGCCGCCGCGATGTCCGCGGACAACACGACGCTCTACGTTACTAACTCCGGCGTATCGACGGTCAGCATCATTGACCTCACGCAAAACGCCGTGGCTCAAACCGTAGCGATGCCGGCCGTGCCGCAAGGTGTCGCAGTCGGCGGCGATGGCCGCGCGCTGGTTTCCACCCTGAGTACCACATCGAGTCTCCTGATTCTCGACAAGACACAGGCGGCCGGACAGGAATTGCTGAGCGTGCTAGCCCCGCCGACTCCGTCGACACCGACACAAATCGGCACCACCAGTGTCACGCGCCCGACCCTCGCCTGGAATAGTAAGCTGATCACCACCCCTGACGGAAACTTCATCATCGGTCTCACCACTCCCACCACCACCACAACTTATCTCTTCGTCTATGAGGTTGCTTCGGGTACCATCATTAACTCGCGAAGCGTTACCGGCCAATCCACGGTGCTCTCCGTGTCGCCCGATGGTTCGCGGTTCATGGCTGGGTTCACGCTGTATGACACAGCCACTCTGGGAGTTATCGCACAGGCCAACAATGCCAACGCGCCGTGGACCATTGCTACTCCTTTTAGCGTTCAGACCAACCTCGGCGGCAGCGTCTTTACTCCCGATGGGACGAAAATCTACAGCGCCTTCAACAACGCCGTGGCCGGGACTCCGACGCCCCCGCCGCAGTCTTCCACCCTGTTTGTCAACGACTCCAATGCTCTGGGCATCCAACTCGGCATCCGTCTCCCGGAAAACATTCTGGCCAGGATGGTGATAACTGCCGACGGTAAGAACGCCTGGAGCCTTTCCGAATCCGGCGTGACCTATTTGCCCCTTTCCACCTTGTACAACAACCCCATACTGCAGCTTTCGGGCACCGTAGTCTACATGGAACAAGATCCCTGCAATCCTGGCTTGGTGACAGGGCAGGTCCAGGTTCTGAACGCGGGTACCGGCACCCTCACTTATGGTGTCAATATCCCGACGACGGCCGCCCTGACCTACCAGGTGAACACCGGCGTGGCTCCGGCAACTATCACCTTCCAATACGAGCCGGGCCGCGCCGGCGAAACCCGTCTGCCCGGCACCAACCTGATTACCGGAGGCGGCACCTCCGTTTCCGGCAACCCGATCGACGTCACGCTCTACTCCGCCAACGCGATCAATATTCCGGCCAATATCCGGGTATATATGAACTACCGCGAGTCGGACGAGCGCGGCGTGGTCTATCCGGTTCCCCAGATGCCTAACGCAAACTCCACCGCGCCTCTGACCGGCACTACGGGCGGCAACGAGGGTCTCTGGGATATCATGCTCGATAGCACGCGTAACCTGGTCTACATCACCAATTCCGGCTATAACCGGATCGAGGTGTTCGACACAGTCAATCGTGTTTTCCTCAATCCGATACCCGTTGGCCAGATGCCGCACCAGATGGCCCTGAGTTCGGACAGCAATACGCTCTATGTCGGCAACACGGGGGGTGAATCGATCAGCATTGTCGATCTTACCCAGATGGCGGTGACCGGAACGGTGGCCTTCCCGGCGATTCCGCGGACGGGCGGCGGCACTACCGCAACGGTATCGAATCCCCGCGCTCTCGCTTACGGTCTTTCCGGACTCCAGTTCCTTTTGGCCGCCGGCACTGCCGGTACGGCCTCGCAATGGGAAGTCTTCGGTAACGCGGCCACCATTCGGGCGCCGGACACCGTTACGCTCAACGGCACCACCAACACGCTCCCCGCACCCTGGCAGATGATGATGGGTTCGGCAGACGCCAGCACCATCCTGACCTTCGATGGAACCGGCAGCGGCTATGTCTATAGCGCCTTGAACGATTCCTATGTGTCCAAAGTGTCGGGTATCATCACTACGCCGATCACGGGTTTCTATGTTCCGTTGGGAGTTGCGCCCGACGGTTCCTACTTCACCATCGGTCACCAGGTTTTCAACAATTCGCTCACCGAGCTCTTCGATGTCGGTACCGCACGCAACACGGTAGCGACCTACCCCCTGAATGACACTACTTATGTGCGGATGTCGACGCCGGTCAAAGCCACCATCACGACGACCCCTGCCGACGATCCGCGGCCGCTTATCGACCTGGTGAATTACCAGACCGGAGCCGTACAGCAGCTCGCAGTAGCGGCCGAGAATCCACGCTTTACCCTGCTCGGCACGACGCGTTACAACGTCTCGCCGCGCTCCATGGTGGTCGATGCGAACTACGTGGCCTACGTGCTCACTATCTCCGGTCTCACGGTCATTCCGCTCACTCCCAACGGCGTATCGACACCCGTTGTCGCGACCGGTACTACGGGCGTCGTCAATGCCGCCGATGGTTCCCAGAACATCCAGCTCGGAAGTTTCATCGACATCAATGGAAGCGCGCTGGCCTCCACCGGGACGGCGCTTACGACGCCCCCTCCGACCGTACTCGGAGGCTCGTGCGTCACGTTTAACGATGTGCCGCTGCAGTTGCTGAAGACTTCGGCGAATCAGATTGTGGCCCAGGTTCCGACCAACATCGTCTCCGGCACGAACGTGGTGGTGGTCCACTCGCTCGACAACGCGCAGTCCAGCACGCCGGTGATGGTCTCGGTGCAATCCGCTGCTACGAACTCGATTACCGCGTCTCATTGAACGCCGCGGGGCCGGACACTCGCGCGCCGCAGGCTTTAAAATGAGGGCTCTGGCGTGCGGTTTATTCAGTTTTCAAACCCCCGGAAGGCGAGGCTTCACCCACGAGGCTCGAAAATACACAGGCTGCTTCGCAGCCCCTGGAGTTTGTACATTTTTCAGGCCGCGGCAGCAGCGTTGAAGCCGCGATCGGTCGGATTCAAGCCGAGGTGGGCGACGAGTTCCGGGTGTTCGGCCATTTCTTTGCGGAGTAGCGTGATCAGATCCAAAGCCGAGGGTCGTGCAGCGCGACGGCGCCACTTGGGGAGGGCGGCGTAAGCCGTGCCGCGTTCGGCTCCGAAAGCCTGCAACGAGGCCAGGAGGAGTGCGCTGTAGCTGGCCACAGCGAAGGCCGGCTGCTTGGGCACCGAGATAAAGTTACGTAACTGGGCTTGCCCCACGCCGAGGGTGTCCTTTTCCTCGCGGTGGTTGACTTCAATCTGCCATCGGTCGAAGTAGATTTGCAATAGTTGCCGCACTGTGCCGTCGACCACGGTTGTGAGCAGGTAGGCAGGCTGGGTGTAACAGAAGCGGGTACTGTTTTTCTTGCGATAGCGCGTGGGTTTGACCACGAGCAGCCGCAGCGGCCGCTGACGTGCCCCGCCTTGCCAATAGATCCCTGCTACCTGTTTGTACTCGACCTGGCGCCGTTTTCCACCATAGAAGATTTTGGTGCTCTTCCAGGCCCTGGACTCGTCGAACCGCACCTGTTCCGGGGTGAATTTGTGGGTATCGTAGAAGCGGCGCGATCGGTCCTCGGCGCGGTGGCACAAAACCGCATTCTTGCGGGCGCGAGCGATCAGTTCGACGCCCTTGACTACGGTCTGGAAAACCGTGCGATTGCAGAAGCTGTTGTCGATTGCCAGCAGCAGAATCTTGTTAGCGGCTCCGGCCGCATCGAAGCCTGTGCGCAGACGGCCCATCAGGTGGATGAAGTGAGTGGAGAGATTATGGAGTTTTTGGGCCGCGCGATACTGTTTCCACTCCTTCTCTAAGGCGGCGTCTTTCGCCTCCGGTTGCGGTACCGGCTCTGCCTTTCCAGCTTTGCGTGGACGCTTGCTCTGGGCCGCCTGATTCTGCCGGCCAGAGGATTTAGGGCGCCGCTTGCGGGGCCGTTTGACGACTGAGGATTCCTCAAAGGCGATGGGTATGGCGCGGGCACCCACCTTGGCGTGGCGGAACAGTGGAACCAGCAGGGAGGCCTGCAGGAACCGCAGGCCCAGCATGAAATTGACGCGATACTTGGGGGAGAGGGGATCGCGCTGCAGGAAAGCCTGCTGAATGCGTAATCCGGTTTTGTGCAGGCGAGTGTCGTCGATGGCCACACCGATATAACGGCCTGGACAGTAGGGCAAGGCGCGCTGCAAGAGGGGAGCGAACAAGGCGGAGAGCTCCCACTGACAACGCGAGAACAGAAAATACTCGGCGCGCCAATCCTGGTGTTGGTCGCCGTTGGTCCAAATGATGCGAGACAGAGTGTGGCGGCCGAGGCAGACCAGCCCACCTACCGCCTGGCGTACGGCGCGGAGAAAGGTGCGCTTCTGGGGGAACACCGTCACCCAGGAGGCCAGGATATCGAGAAAGCAGCCCAGTAGGGTCATCGGGTCTTCCGCCGAAGAACCTCCGTCCGTTCTGGAACGCGATCCAATTTCTTGCGGAATCGGCAGTGATGGTTGCATGTCAGTTCCTCAAAACAGGTAGGTCGGCGCATAGCCGTTGGCGACAGAGGCGGTGTAGGGGATAGAGAAAAATCTGCTTGCGGATCCCTTGGGCCTGTCCGGAACGGTCCATGCGTCCGCGGCCGGTGGTCATGCCGGCTTCGATCCAATTGGCGGCGCGATAGCAAGTGCCGCGGTAACGCGTCGGGTCCACCAGGGTTTCCATCAACACAGGGGTGACACCATAGCGGGCCTGCCAGTCGCGCGGTAGTTGTTGCGCGGCTCGCGCCAGAATATGGCTGGCCAGATGGGGAACGCGTGCCCAGGGGAGAATCAGAAAGCGGCTGTGGTTGATTACCAGAGGGAGATTGCGCTGACGAACCTGGTCACTCCATCCGATCCAGCCGTCGCGCGGCGCCATCCGCCACGCAGCGCTGGTGAACAGTAGGGCGGCCAGCGGCGGCAAATCCGGATTCGCTGCCCGGGCCCAGTAACGAAGTTGCGCCCCATAAGGAGCACGGTAGCCGAGGTAATGATATTGTTCCAGATATCGACGGAACAGTAGCCGTTGCTCGGGGCATTCAATCAGCTGCAGTGAAATGGGACGGTAGGACTCCAGCGCTCCGGTGAGCGCAGGGGGAGCCGCGAGTGGCAAAACTGCCGGTCTGGGTGCGGAGACGCGGGGATGTCTGGGCTGCGGGGCGGGCAACCAAGGCAACCATCCACGGTCGTGGAGTTCGCGCAAAAACAGATAACACTCGCGGCTCTTGAGCCCACCGTTGGGACGTCGCCACTCCAGCAGTTCGCAGAGGGTTGCCGCCAGTTCGGTCAAAGTCAGACCGGCAAACTCGCGCGTGATGCTGCGAATTAGATCCAATTCGGACTGACTCAATGTGTGACCGCAGAACGAAAGGCCGTCACCAATTGTGATAGGCATCGCATGCGACCTGCCCAATGCAGGTCCTCATGCTTACGTTACAGAAGCTTCACGCAAAAGTCCAGAGAAATCTCCGCGCCAAACCCAGAAAAATGTACAAACTCCAGAGGCTGCTTCGCAGCCCGCAGACCACAAAAAACGATGGTCTGCGCCACGGTTTGGCTGAAATGGCCAAACTCTGAGAGACGGGCAGACCACAAAGGACGATGGTCTACCGTACGGTATTTTCGAGGCAAAGAACTTACGGGTATTCTTACCCAGGTGAAAAAACGAAGCCAATTAGCGGACCGAAGCGCTCATCTGCTGGAGAAAGGCGTTTATGTCCGGCTTGATACGGTTGGCCGCCAGGGTCTTGGCGGCGTTCGCGAGAGTGTCCTGGTGGAGGATTTCTCTATCCACCTCCGGGTTCGAAAAAACGAAGCCAATTTCCTGGAGGTTGATGTCACGGCCTTCTTTCTGGTCGGCACGGCGGACGGTGACGGCGTCGCGCATCTCGGACACCTCACGGGTCAGGCGGGTATCGATCAGGTTGCGGGCTTCCTGGAGAGTGGTGGAGTACTGCTTCTTCAGGCGGGACTGGTGCTTGCTCATGATGTCGAGGGCTTTGAAGTCCGGCAGGTCGGCAGAGAGGATGGCGGCCTCGATGCGTGCACAACGATTGAGGCGCCATTGGGTGTCGCAGAGAAACTGGACGAGTTCCGTTTCGGGGACACAGCCGGGGGCAAAGTTGTCGAACATGCCCTGGCACATGGTGCGATAGGCGGCTTCGTCCTCTTCGGGGAGCAGGACGGATTTGGCGGTTAGGCCGTGTTTCAAAGAGTTTTGAGAGGACGCCGCTTTGCCGGTGTCGGTGCGAGGTCCAGAGGAGTGTTGCGAATTAGCGATGTTGGCGGTAATTTGAGCGGCTGTTGCCATGAGAGTTTCCTTTCGGTCGCGTGAGATTCACTTTCTGATTTATTGGTAACGCGAGGTCAAGCGTGGAGTCAGCGTTGACTGGCTGGAAGTGACTGAAAGGGCTGGAGAGAAATAATGCCAGGAGCGGTGACTCAGGTTTGGGTCAGTTTGGAAAGTGCACAGACCGATCCTCCGGTCGGTACGACATGGCAATTCAGCCAGGGTGGGTCGAAGAATGGAAGCGTGTTTTATCATTCGTGACCCAGGACGTCAGCTACAGAGGGAGCTCTTTCCGAGTGCCGCGTGATCCAGGAACAAACCGGAAAGAATCTCAAGAATGGTCGGTAAACGCTGCGCGACTAGGGTGGAGCTACTGCTCAGAGCCCGTATTCGGAGTGAGGGCCACCCAAAGCACAAAATGGCGACTACACGTTCAACTGGGCAGTCGCCATTATTCGTTAGGATCGCTTCCAGGATACTCTTTCTCGATACCGATCAGGCAAGCTTCCAGCAACTTCCGCAACTGTGAAATGTCCGCCGTCGAAAGCGAGTTGAGGAGTCGCTGCTCCACCTGGCGCATCGCCAGATGGACGGACAGGAGTCGAGCATGCCCCTCCTTGGTCAACTCCGCCGGCATGGCCCTGCCACCCTCTGGCCTTGCGGATCGTGAAATTAGCCCGCGACGTTCCAAGGAAACCAGCATCTCAACCATGCTCTGAGGAGTTACCGAATGAAAACGGGCCAGTTCCGCATTGGAACGAGGCTGGCCATACGCGAGCTCCGCGAGGACGTTCGCTTGCGCTCCCGTCAAGTCGCTGTCCCGAAGGGCCTCTTCCGTCGCGCGCCTCGTCGCGCCTTGGACTTGCCGTAAGAGGACCGCAATCGGCTTGACCGCAGACATGATTATTTTCCTTGACACAATCCGACTATATCAGGCATCCTGATATCAGGCTACCTGATATGATCACCTCTCAACTCGAAACACCCGAAGTAAACCTCTACTACACGATCCGAGGTTCTGGGCCGATGTTATTGATCCTGCAGGGCGGCGCTGGTAACGCCGACGGCTCGGAAGTCCTGGCCAACGAGCTTGCCGGCGATTTTACTGTGGTGACGTACGACCGCCGCGGACTGTCCCGGAGTACGCCAATTCGGGCAGAGAGATACGAGATCGCGACGCACGCCGATGATGCAGCGCGGTTGATCACTGCGCTCTCCGGCGAGCGTGCATTCGTCTTTGGCAGCAGTCTCGGAGCTTTGATCGGCGTTGAACTTGCAGCGCGACACCCCGGTCTCGTTCGCCTCCTCATAGCTCATGAGCCGGGGCTATACGCGCTGCTCGAAGGCGCGGAGCGGGGCGAAGCGCTCCGGGGTCATAAGGAGGCGCTCGAGACATTTCAGCGGGAGGGAATGCCCGCGGCGATGAAACTCATGTTTGCGCGAAGCGGAACTGACATGAACGATCGCGAAGCGGAAATCCCCGCGGTGGCGGTTTCGACGGCCGATCCCAAGGCCATGGAACAGCATTTTGTCAATCTCCGGCATTTCCTGACGTGCGATGTTCCGGCGGTCACTCGTTATCAGCCGGACGTAGCCGCCGTGACCGCTGCCGGATCCAAGATCATACCGGCGTTTGGCGCCGCCACTTCACCCTCTGCCCTTCCCTATCGGTGCACGGTCGCGCTGGCTGGTGTTCTGCACCGGACGCCCGTTGAGTTCCCAGGCGGGCACACTGCGTACATGCTCCGTCCTAAGGGAGTTGCACACAGAATCAGGGATCTCATTCGGCAGGAAGCCTGTTGAGCTTTCGATCGGGGGGAAACCTCGGACTGAAAAGGGGTTCAACCGTGGAGCAAGCGCGACATCGGCTCAATCGACGTTTTTTCATCGCGGCGACTTCGGCCGCCCTGGCACCCGAACTCCACTGCTACGCTCGTCTTGGCGATGCTGAATGGATGCGCACGTTCCGGGAGTTCATCGACGCGTTCAATGATTTTGTAGTGGGTCTCGACCACAACCGCCTCAACATAGCCGCATGGGAGCGTATGAGAACAACATTCCATGACCTAGAGGCACATGACCGAAACGTGAAATGAGTAGAACAGCTGGATACGGTACCGCTGGTCCTCCATTTTGGCCCCACATCCAGGGCCTACTGCGCCGTATCACGGCCGAGGCTGACCTCTGCCGACCTCGGCGGCTACATCCTGCCTGACGGCGTAGCGTTTACCGTCGCCACCGGGAGGATCGTCGGACACTCGGAAAGAGGGGGCGTTCGACGGATCGGGACCGATAAGTGGGCTTGCCTTTCGGAGCGAGCACATTCTCGCACGCACAGTCCGAGGTCGGCAGTTAGTCAGGGTCGCAGCCCAGAGAAAAACCCAGGGCTGCACATATCTCCCTCATTCGTTGTGGAGCGAGATGCGCCACACGCTTACCCAAACGCTGTTGCGACACCGTTACCGCATTGTGAAGATTTACCACACAAGGCGCCTTCATACCGTCCTCTTCGTCCAACCTCACTTCCGAGGGAACCCCTCGGATGCTGGGGGTGATTGGCGCGACCGTTGCCATGGACAAGTATCCGAGAGCGCTGTCGCGGGTAAGTCGACGACTGGCCTCGCTTTGTCCGGAGGAGGAAAACGGTAAAGCCGAATATCGCCCCGGGCTATTCCTCCGGCCAAATCGCCTCTGCTTCCCAACCGGACAGTTCACCGGAATCTCCCCGGCCGGCTTCATAGCCTTGGCGGTCCCGCAGTTTCCGCTCCCGGATCACAAGGGTCTTCAGGTGAGATCGCAACGCTTCTCGAATCAGCGCGGAGCGATTCATCTTCGTCCGCCGCGCTGCAACTTCCGTGGCGCGCAATAGCTTGGAATCGAGGACAACCTGAATCGCCTCCATATGCGGATCCCGTTACACAGTCTACTCCGTATAGCTGCAAGCGGCAAAAACGGCCGCTCCGCAGCCGGCTGGACTTTGGCTATTTGAATTTCAACTTCTTGCGAGGCAGCGGGCAGTTGTAATGGCGAAAGCCCGTTTCTCCGGCTTCGTCTCAACACCGTTGAAAAAACGGCCGCGCGCCAGTCGGCGAGCGCGAAAGACGACAAAATACGATCGTCGGTCGTACGGAAACCAGCCGATTTTTTCATTCACGCTCGTGAGCCGCGCGCCAATGGCCCGCGGCTCATAAACTGCAGACCACAAAAAACGATGGTCTGCCCCACGGCAGGCCAAGGGCCTACTCCACGGAGTTCTTCGCGGCGAGAAAACCCAAGACTACATCGGGGTGTCGCGCGAAGTGCTGATCACCGCGACATAATTCAGATTGCGATAAAGCTGGTTATAGTCGAGTCCGAAGCCCACCACGAACCGGTCCGGGATCTCGAAGCAACGGAAGTCCACCGGCACCTGGACGATGCGGCGTGAAGTCCGGTCGAGAAACGTGCACACCGACAGCGAATTCGGACCCCGGCTGGCCAACGTCTGCAACAGATAACGCAGTGTGAAGCCGGTGTCGACGATATCCTCGACCAGCATGACGTCTTCCCCTTCGATGCTGTCGTCGAGGTCCTTGGAGATCCGGACCAGTCCCGGCGCACCGGATTTTTTGGAAAAGCTGGAGATTCCCAGAAAATCGATGCGGACCGGGATGTTCATCCGGCGCGTCAGCGCTGCCAGAAAAAAGACCGAACCTTTGAGCACCGCGATCAGCTTGAGGCTACGCCCCCGATAACGGGCCTCGATCTCCGAGGCGAGTTCAGCTATCCGGGACTCGATCTCCTCTTCGGTGAATAGCACCTTTTCGATACAGAGGAGGTCTTCACTTGAATAGGCTGCGTTCACTTGGCGCGAGTCTCCACTCCAGTGTCGCGCACCAAGCCGTATTTGAACATCAGATTTTCGAAGTCCTTCTGGTAGAAGACCTGAATATTGACATGCGGGTAGATCTCGCGCAGCAGCCGCACCTTCCGGTTCTTCTTGGTAACATGCGCCTGTTTCATGGTGGTCAGTTCGACGTACAGATCGAACTCCGGCAGATAGAAATCCGGCGTGAAGGCTTCCGAGACGTGCCCATCCTTATCCCACTGGATCGGGAAACTCCTGGGCTCGTATTCCCAGGAGATGCGATAGAAATCGAGGAGGTTGGCAAAGATCTCCTCGCTCGAATTGACGAACGGCTTGGGAGACAGCTCGATACGGCCGATACGGCCAATGCCGGGAGTGATCCCGTGGCGGGCCAGTGCGAGGCGCACGCGGAATTCGAGATGGGATGCGTCTGCGGCCGACAGCAGTTCACCTTCCGCCAAGCCAACGGAACGCGCGGCACAGTCGATTAATTCGGCCGCTGCTTCGCTTGAAAGAACTCGCGTGTTGACTACTACGTCATAATCCTCGGCTGCCTGCGAGACACGGCCAAATCTCTTTTTAGAGATAGCCTTGTATTCTTTCTCGAGGTCGGCGAGATATTGACGGGCCTGGGCGCGATCGAGGCGCCGGTCGACCATCAGGTTCCCGGCACGTACCGCTTCAGGCGCCAGGATGCGCGCACGCAATGAACCGGGAAACTCCGGCGCCAGCCGCTCAGCGCCGTCGAAACAAAGGATCAGATGGTGCGTCACCGTGAGCGGTCCGACCAGCGCAAGCATGGCGTCCAGCCACGCCCGCTCAGGTACTGGCGCAACGATTCCGAATTCTTCGGGCAGCAATGCGTGGAGACGGGATTCGGTGACCAGCTCGAATCCGAGACGTTGCGCAGTAATGCGCGCCACCTCGGCGGTCCGGCATCCCGGCTGTCCGCTGATAGTAATTAGACCCATGTAGCCGCGAATTCCATGTTAGCGCTTGAGGCGTCAACATGGACTCGCGGAACTGGGAAATTCACCAATAATTACGCATCCGTGACCGTGAGCGGCGGATGCGGCGCGCCAACCCGGCGGCTCACCGGGTCAGCCCTCACTATCCTTTCAAGCGTGCTGCGCCTTCTGCGGCAGAATGGCCGACAGACGCTCCGAAAGCTGCGTCATCGTGCCTTCCAACTGCCCCAGGCGGCGTTCTACCTCGTGAAGGTCCTGCTGACCGCTGCCGCCGCTCGATTTCAAGATTGCGTTGCGACAAAAGTCCGAAATACTGCGAGCGCCGGACTCATTGGTGGCACGCTGAAGACTGGCAAACTCCTCTTCGGAGAGCCGGATATTAACGAGACGTGTGCGTGGTTTTTGAATTGCCATTTTTTTAAATTCTGCCTCTGTGTAACTTTCTGTCCGAAACATTAGTGATGTTTCATTGTTTCGTTCGGTTATGCTTTCTTGAAAACTTTCGTCATTCAAATGCGCTAAAACGCACAGTCTGTAGTGCAAAATGACCACGTCAGTCATCCAGAGCTTCGTGATCGACGTTTTTGTCCCTAATCAACATAATGAATAGTACGTTACAACTGTATAGCAGCACATCGCTTGCCGTGGTTCGGAAAGCAAACCAATCCCCGCCACTCCCCAAACGCCGCTCCGTCAGAGCGTCCATCGGAGTGATCGGATATATAATACACGTTTTACCTCTATGCTCAAAATTGAAAAGTACACTCTAGGCGTTGGCGACCGGTTTGCTCACCAGGCGAAAGCGCAGCTGCGGGCCTGCCAATTGGCCGCGGAAGCAGGCGTTGAGATCATTCCGGTCTGGAACAAATCCAACCGGGAGCACATGATCGTCGGTTCGGAACCCGCCAGCGTGCGCGCTGCCGCCGATGCTGCGGTACAGGCTGCCGGCTGGAAGAAATCCTATTACGTGGATGCTGACCACATCAATCTCGACACTGTCGATCGTTTTATCGCAGCCAGCGATTTCTACACGCTGGACGTCGCCCATTTCATCGGCAAGCCCGCCAAGGCGGAAGATATCGACGCATTCGCCGGCCGCCATAAGGAGCTGATTGGCGCATTGGCGGTGCCGGGCATCGACAAGTCCCTGAATATTAGCAAGGAATACGTGGCGGAAGTCGCCGGAAAGTATCTCTTCGCGGTTCAGCAGGCCGGTCAGATTTATCAGCACATCCTGAAAAATAAACAAGGTGAATTCATCACGGAGGTCTCCATGGATGAGACCGATGCGCCCCAGACTCCGCCCGAACTGCTGATCATCCTCGCGGCCATCGCGGATGAGAAGATCCCGATCCAGACCATCGCGCCGAAGTTCACCGGCCGGTTCAATAAGGGCGTGGACTACGTCGGCGACGCGAAACAGTTCGCCAAGGAATTCGAAGACGATCTCGCGGTCATCGCGTTCGCCATCAAACAATACGGTCTCCCGGAGACGCTGAAGCTGAGCGTACACTCGGGCAGCGATAAGTTCTCTATTTACGGGGCGATTCATGAAGCGCTGAAAAAGACCGGCGCCGGGGTTCATGTCAAGACTGCGGGCACTACCTGGCTCGAAGAATTGATCGGGTTGGCGGAAGCGGGTCCGGAGGGTCTGGAACTTGCCAAAGAGGTGTATGCTAAGGCGTACGAGAATAAAGAAGCGTTGTGCGAACCGTACGCGTCGGTGATTGACATCGACTATGCTAAGCTGCCTTCTCCCGAAGAGGTGAAGGGCTGGACCGCTACGCAGTATACTGGAGCTTTACGGCACGATCAGAAGAACCCGGGCTTTAATGCCAACGTTCGGCAGTTGCTCCACGTCGGCTACAAGGTCGCGGCAAAGAAGGGCGATCGGTACCTCAACATGCTGAAGCAGTGCGAGGAATCGATTTCGCGCAATGTGACGGAGAATCTTTTCGACCGCCACGTGAAACCGCTGTTCTTGGGCAATTAGCAAGGACGGTCCGGCTTATCCCCACGGATGGCCACAGCTTGCGTTACAATAGGAACAAAGGATTATATGGAAGGACTCTTTCAACCGATGCACCTGCTGGTGATCCTGGCAGTTGCGATATTTGTGTTTGGGCCGAAGAAACTGCCGGAACTCGGTAAAGGCCTGGGTGATGGTATCCGCAACTTCCGCGATTCCATGAAGCAGGCCACCGAAAAGCCGGCTGAGCCCACTACGCAAGACACCACGACGCACGACCACGTCGCGTAATGTGGGACAGACTTTAGTCTGTCTGCCGTAGATCTCGACGCGCACGGGGAGTCCCGTGCGCGCTTACTCGTCGTCTTTTTCCACCTCAGTAAATCATTTTGTAGGTCGGGTCAGGCGTGGATCGGCGTGCACTTGCGGCTCTCCGGAAAGAGGGCCGTTCGGAGGCTGCTCCGCAGCCGGCAGACCACAAAAAACGATCGTCTGCCCTACGGGGGATTAGCGGCGTACTCGTGATCGTGCGCCTACTGCCACTCCAACCGGAACGGCAGCACTTCGAGCATTCCTCCGTGCAGCCAGGGGCCGATTCCTGGCGTCTTTACGCCCAGAAATTTTGCGATGCGGGCCTCCACCTGGGCGTCGGAATCCGGCGACTGCTGTTGCAAAAGCAGGTCCAGGATGCTGCGGCGCGGAGGATAAGTTACCAGGTTGATATTTTCGCCAGCCGCGATACCGGCTTTCTTCTTCACCATCTCGATGGCCCGGTCCAATCCGCCGATTTCGTCGACCAGGCCGTTATTCTTCGCCTGTGAACCCAACCACGCGCGTCCCTGGGCAATCGGCTCGATGTCCTCGAAGCGGCGATGCCGTCCGGCCGCGACCTTACTGACGAAATCGCGGTACTCGTAATCGATACCTTCCTTCAGCTTGGCGCGCCCGGCGTCCGATAACGGAATATAATCCGAGTCGATATCGGCGAAGCGTCCGCGCGTGATCTCGTCTTTCGTGAGGCCAACCTTATCGTACAGCCCGTGGAGATTGGGTTTCCCGAAGACCACCCCGATAGATCCCGTCACCGTGCCGCTGTAAGCCACGATCGGGTCGCCGGTCATCGCCATGTAATAGCCGCCGGACGCCGCGTAGTCGGACATCGAGATCACCAGCGGCTTCTTCTTGCTGAGCTGATTCATCTCCCGCCAGAGCTCATCGGATGCGGTTACCTCTCCGCCAGGCGAATCGATGCGTACAATCGCCCCTTTCACGCTCGAGTCGTTCGAAACCTGCCGCAGAATCCGATTGAAGTATTCCGATTGGATGCCGTCGGTCCCATCGCTGTCGGGCGACCCGCGGGTAATGTCTCCCTCCGCAACCACGAACGCGATCTGCTGTTTGCCGCCGAGGCCCACCGACGAGAACGGAACTTTGGCATACACGCTACCGCTGACCTTCTTCAGATCGTTCTGTTTGAGATCGGTTTTGAGGTCACCGTACACTTCGTCTTCAAAGCGCACGCGATCGACGAGTCCCGCTTTCAGCGCCTGGTCCGAGAGAAAAGGACCGTTGTCGATAGTGGCCCGGATTTCGTCCGGCGATTTCTTTCGTCCGTTGGCGATGCCGGTGACCAGATCGCCATAGAGCCCGTCCATCATGCTGTTGAGGACCTCCTTGGTTTCGGGGCTCATGTTGGTGCGGGTGAACATATCGCCGTAGTCCTTGTACTTCCCGTCGTGCTCTACGTCGACCGTCACGCCGAGCTTATCGAGCGTGCCGCGAAAGTACATGAGCTCGAAGCGCATGCCTTTTAGCATCAGGTAGTCCTGCGGCGCCAGGTAGATCCGGTTAGCGGCGCTGGCGATGTAGTACTCGCGCGCGCTGGGAGTCTTGAGAAACGCATAGACCGGCTTGCCGGACTTCCGAAACTGCTCGATATCGGCGCGGACTTCCTGCATCTTGCCCCACCCCAGGCTGAGATCCGAGGGCTCCAGGACAATGGCCTTGATGCGCGAGTCGGCCGCGGCTTTGCGCAGCACACCCCAGATGTCACTGACCGTGAGGATGTCGCTGGACTTGAAGAAAGGGATCGGATAGTCCACCGCGACACGCTCCGGAATCTCGCCGTTGAGACGGAGATAGAGCACGCTATTGGGTGCGACGTCCGGAGTCCTGTCGCGCATCCGGGCGAACGAGAAGAAGATGATGATCCCGATCACGATGACGAGGATCCCGCCGGTGAGAACGCCTATCAGAAATTTGGCCACAAACCATCCTTTCGAGCCTCTGCCTGGCCCCTTCTAATATACTTGGCAATTCTGCTGCCACCCTCCTGACAGCGTGGCGTCAGTGATTGTAGACTGGTAAATATTCGTCCCAAGGAGAAACGCTTGACGCAGAAACTGCCGTATTTCATTATGACTGTCGCCCTTACCGGCTCCATGATGCTGCTGGCGAATGCCAAGAAGCCGGATGCGGCCAAGGGCAAAGAGGTATTCGAGCAATGCAGCGTGTGTCACAACGCGGATAGCACAGAGAAAAAGATGGGTCCCGGCCTGAAAGGGTTGTTCGCGAAAGACAAGCTGACCAACGGCAAGAAGCCGACCGAAGCCAATGTCCTAGCCAAGATCAACGAAGGCGGAAATGGTATGCCGGCTTACAAAGAGATGCTTTCCGACGATGAAAAGGCTGACCTGATCGCCTACCTGAAGACCCTGTAACGCTTACTGAGCCGCGACCGTGAGAAGGTGAGAAAAAATCGATTCGCAGGCCAAAGGTCAACTCCACGAATCTTCGCGGGCCGCGAAGTACGAGGCTGACAAGTGCTGCCGAATCAATGTGGAGTAGACCTTTGGCCTGCTCCTTTCCGGATGCAAACCGATTTTTAATATGCGCCTCTTCATCATCCTCGCGGGAGCGGTCGCCGCATTCGGTGCAGATTCCCCGTACTTTACGGTGACCAGCTCGACCATCCAGTTCCGCCAGGCAAGCATCTCGCCTGATGGACGTCGGGTGGCGTATGTCGAAGGCGTGCGCGACGTAGACAACAGCGATTCGCGCAATTCCATGATCTACATCTCGACGGATGGCGCGCCGCCCAGGCGCATCACCGTCGGCTCTTCCGGTGTCAAGTGTCAGGAGAAGGACATCACCTGGTCGCCGGATAGCCGGCAGATTGCGTTCCTATCCGATTGTGCCAGCCCCAAGCAGCTTCAGCTCTACGTGGCTGACGCCGGTACCGGTAAGACCCGCAAGCTGACTTCGCTCAAGGGTTATCTGCAGACGCCGAAGTGGTCGCCGGAAGGGACGCAGATTGCGGTGCTGTTCACCGAGAACGCGACGCGAATCGCCGGGCCCACGGAAGCCGGTGCAAAGGATGCCGGGGTGGTAGAAGAGGTAATCCATGAGCAGCGTCTCACCCTGGTGGACCCGCACAGTGGCGCGGCGCGCATCCTTTCTCCGGCCGACACCTACGTATATGAATTCGACTGGTCGCCGGAGGGTGCGCGCATCGTCTATACGGCCGCCAAAGGCAGCGGCGACAACAACTGGTGGATCGCCCAGCTATACACGATCGCAACCGCTACCGGCGACGTCAAGCATCTCTATAAACCGCCCTTGCAGATCGCGGTGCCGCGATGGTCGAAGGACGGCAGGCAGATCGCGTTCATCGGCGGCCTGATGAGTGACGAAGGGTCGACAGGCGGAGACATCTACGCCATCCCCTCGGAAGGCGGTTCGGCGCGGAATCTGACGCCGGATATCCAGGCTTCCCCAAGCTGGATCGACTGGCTGCCCAACGGGCGGATGCTTTATGCCGAGACAGTCGACGGCGGCAGCGCCATCGCGCTTCTCAATCCGGGCAAAGGTGGCAGCGAGGTGCTCTGGAAGGGCGACGAGTCCTTGCGCGCGGGTGACGATACCGTGTCGGCGTCGGCCGATGGCCAGGCGATCGCCACGGCGCGGAGTTCGTGGACGCTTCCCCCCGAGGTCTGGGCGGGTCCGGTCAACGATTGGAAGCAGATCACGCATGCCAACGCATCTCTCCAGCCGGTGTGGGGAAAGGCCGAGAAGCTGCACTGGATGAGCGAAGGGCAGCGCGTTGAAGGCTGGCTCATGTATCCGGTCAATTACCAGGCCGGTCGCAAATACGGGCTGATTGTTTCGGTGCATGGCGGTCCGGCGGCTGCGAAAAAGCCATCGTGGCCGGTATGGTTCGACATGTCGGCGCTTTCTACTGACGGCTTCTTTGTGCTCTTCCCCAATCCGCGCGGCAGTTTCGGCGCGGGTGAGGCGTTCACCGGGGGCAACGTAAAAGATTTTGGCTTCGGGGACCTGCGCGACATCATGGCGGGTGTCGATCAGGCCGAGCACGATCTGCCCGTCGACGATAACCGTCTGGGAATTGGCGGCTGGAGCTACGGTGGATATATGACCATGTGGGCGGTCACGCAGACGCATCGTTTTCACGCCGCGGTGGCGGGCGCGGGGATCGCCAACTGGCAAAGCTATTACGGTGAGAATCTGATTGACCAGTGGATGATCCCGTATTTCGGGAAGTCGGTATACGACGATCCAGCCATGTATGCGCGCAGTTCGCCGATCACTTACATCCGGAACGTGGAGACGCCGACGCTGGTGTTGGTCGGCGATTCCGATGAGGAGTGTCCCGCGCCGCAGTCGTACGAGTTCTGGCACGCGCTGAAGACACGGGGCGTCAAGACGCGCCTGGTGATTTATCCGGGCGAAGGCCATCGCTTCCACAAGCTCGAAGATCAGAAGGACGTGCTGGCCAGGACCGTCGACTGGTTCCGAGAAAACCTGTAACACCCGGAGCCGCTAACCGCGGGGCCGGCCGGCGCGGGCTGGGAGCGCAGTCAGTGAGGAGCGACGGACCAGACTAGTACCACTGTGCTACAAAATGGTACGCCCCAGTTTTTGTCGGCGGGTTCTGGAGGCATGCCATTATTGGATTTCGTACGAGTCGGCTCGGGATCAGCCGGACGCGACTTCTGGCAGGCATAGAGTTTTGTGATTTTGTAACACAGTAGTACTATAACGGCGAACGTCAAAATTAGGGTGAGGCCTATTTCGTCCGGCGCGCCAGCACGACGGTCATATCGTCGGGAAGCTCCTGCGCGCCGGTCCAATGCGGCACGGCTTCCATGATGCGCGCGATGATCTCTTCCGACGCTTCGCTGCGGTACTTGACCACCAGGTCCACCATCCGTTCCGCGCCGAACTCCTCGCCGTACACGTTCTCCGGTTCCACGATGCCGTCGGTGTAGGCCAGCAGAATGTCGTCGGCTTGCATGACGATCTTCCGCTCTTCATACTGGGTCGTCGGAAACAGTCCCACGACGGTGCCGGTTACTTCGAGCAGTTGCGCGTTGCCGTTGCGCAGCAGAATCGGCGGCAGGTGTCCCGCGTTGGTGTAGGTGAAAGTCTTCTCCTCTTCGTCGTACAGACCAAAGCAGAAAGTCGCGTATTTCTCCGGGGACGTGTTGGCGTAGAGCTGGCGGTTCAGCTCTCCCACCATCTGCGAGACCGATCCCCCCATGCGCATGTGGTCATTGCCGTCGACAGGGCGGGGAAGTCCGGAGGTGAGTTGCGTCCGCATGATGGATTGGATCGACGCCATCAGCAGCGCCGCCGCGATCCCCTTGCCCGCTACGTCCCCAATCGCAATCGCCACATTGCCGTCGGGCAGACACAGAAAATCATAATAATCGCCCGAGACCATACGCGCCGGTTGGCAACTCCCGCTGAGTTGGATGGTCTTCATAGCGGGTGCGGCTTTGGGAAAGAGCTGGTTCTGCACCCCGCGCGCGATCTCGATCTCCGATTCGAGCCGCTCCTTTTCTTTGGCCACCACGATCAGGCGCTCCAGATTTTCCGTCATGCTGTTGAACGATTTCGCCAGTTCGCCAAGCTGATCGTTTCCCGTCACGCTGATTCGGTGGGAGAAGTCTCCGGCGGTCACGCGCTCGGTTCCTTCGTAGAGCCCGTGCACTGCGCCCGTCATCGTGCGAGTCAGCGAAATACCAATGATGATCGACCCGATCTCGACCAGCAGAAAGATCCCCGCCACCACCAGAAACGCGATCAGGCTAAACTGCTCCATGTCGAATGATTGTCCGAAGACTGCGTTGATGACTGCTGAAGCCCGCGTCGTAATACTGATCAGCGCGCTGGTCTGCTGGTTGGGATGGCTCCAATCCGGCAAACGGGAAGGGCTTACCCACGTGATTTCGTAATCGAAGCGGAACGCCTTGGGAGGCAGGTACTGTCCTGGACGCACCTTGGGATTCGGTGCCGCCTTCTTTTGCGCATCGCCGGTCCGTAAACCCATGAAGTGCACGTCGGCCATTCCCGGCACCAGGGTCGAGAGAATATCCGATGTGATCGGCGATAGCAGTGTCACTTCTACGCCGTCGCGGTTTTCGTGTGCGAACTCGAAGTGCACGCCATTCCGTTCCATCAGTCCGGCGTAGTCGCCCCACGCCTTCGGAGGCGCTTCGAGTTTGGATCCTGCGGGCGAGCGGAAGCGCTCATCGCCGCGGGATACCAGGATTTCGATCTCCCGGAAGCGTTTGGACAAGCGCTTCCGGGTCTCGTTTACGCGAGCGTCCAGAACGTCGGCCGGTTCCTGGGTCAGGATGTCCGCGGCGGCGGAGAGCGAGTCGGCGCGGCGGTCGAGTTCCGTAGTGATCAGATAGACAGCCACCTGGCCGAAAACAATGTAGCTGCCGATAAACACCAGCAACAGGATCAGTTGAACCGGCACGACGCCGACGAAGATGTAGGTGACGATGAGACGGTTGCGCAGGCGCCAGATGGCGCGGCGAATCCCGCTCCGCACATAGCGGAAGGCCAGCACCGACCCGGTCACGACGACCGCGATACCTGTGATCGCAGTGGTCCAGCCGGGCGCGCGCGTCAGGGACAGGATGGCCCAAAGGATAAACAGCAGGGAGACCAGTCGCTCAAGCCGCCAGCGTTGGTTGTTCCAAAAGTCTCGGCCAGGCACAAATCCGAGTGTAGCGTGCCTGGAGATTATGGGTAGGCAACAAACTGTAGGGGCGACCCCGGCCGCCAGCCTGGCCAGACGATCCTGGTCCGCGCCGCGCTGGCCGCGCGCTCCTCCCCCGCGAACCGCTTAGGGACAATAGGTTTCATGCCGAAAGCACGAGTCTTCCGTTGTCAGTCGTCAGTTTGAGGCGCTCTGCCTCCGGCTGACAACTGATAACTGACGACTGCTCCCTATTGATGCTCCGCGACATACAGCATCAACCCCAGAATCGAGCCTGGAATCGCCGCCAGCGCTGAATAGAAGAGCAGTCTCTTCGATCGTGTCTCGGTCTTGCGCGGCAATTCCACGATCTTCATCTGTCCCGGATGCGTCAGCTCGAACGAGAGTTCACGTGCGTCCGCGTATCGCTCACCCGGATCGCGCGCCATGGCTCTCGAAATGATCGCCTCGAGTTCGGGCGAGACCGACGGATTCAGCTGACGCACCGGGATCGCGTCACTCACCAGGCGGGCATTCATGGCGGCGAACGGATTCGCCGCCAGGAACGGCGACTGGCCGCTCACCATTTCGTAGAGCATCACGCCCAGCGCATAGATGTCGCTGCGCGCGTCACCGCGTTTGCCTTTCACCTGTTCCGGAGAGATGTAGTCTACCGTGCCGATCGTCTGTGAAAGCCTGCCGAACGTCAGGCGGCGGGCCCGTGCTTTCCCCGCGATACCGAAGTCGATCAGCTTGATCTGGTCGTCTTCATCGACCATCACATTTTCCGGCTTCAAATCCCGGTGCACGATCCCCTGCGAGTGGATGTACTCGAGCGCATCGCAGATCGCCAGGGCAATCCGCACTGCGCGGTCCGGCGCGAGAGTGACTTCCTCGTGCAGAATGCTTCGCAGCAGCCGGCCTTCGACCCATTCCATCACCATGTAGACCCGCCTCTGCTTTTCCCGCGGTAGGACTTTCACCACGCCGGGATGATCCAACTCACGGCCGATCTCCGCTTCACGCTGGAAACGATCGAAGAATACGACGTCGCTTTCAGCCTCTGGAAGTGGCACCTTTAGCGCAACCTGAGCTCCCGTCCGCAGGTCGGTCGCCTTGTAAACCGACGCCATTCCCCCTCGCGCCGCCAATTCATCAATGCGGTAATAATCCAGTACGTCACCAACCTCGAGTGCCTTCACGATCTCAAGATAGCCGGCCGGCCATAAGAAACCCATTAGAAAGTTATCCGTTTTCCGTTATCAGCACCCACCGTAAGGGCAGACCACAAAAGACGACGGTCTGTCCTACGGGTTATGCGACCCCCTGCGGCGAACTTGATCTTCGCCTGTAAGATAGACACTATGAAACTGACCGTAGCGTTGATTGTCGCGGCCGTGCTCCCTTTGTCGCCTCTGGTGGCGCAAACGCCCGCTCAGGACCCATTTCTGCGCTGGATGGACAAGATCGCGCAGGAGGAACTGGATTCGCGAGAGAAGGCCATCGGTGCAATCCATACGGTAGGCGATGCAGAGCGGCGGAAACTTTGGGTCCGCGCCAAGATCCTGGAGGTGCTGGGTGGACTGCCCACTTACGATGGACCGCTGCATGCCAAAGTGACCGGCAGCATCCAGGCGGATGGTTATGTCATCGACAAAGTCATTTACCAAACGCTCCCCGGCTTCTATGTGACCGCCGATCTTTACCGGCCGAGCCGGCCCGGCCGTTATCCCGCGGTACTTCTGCAGTCGGGCCATACCCAGGAAGGGAAGAGCGAGCCTCAATTGCTGGCGGCCAACCTGGCGCTGAAGGGTTTTGTTGCCCTGTCTTTCGATCCCATCGGCCAGGGCGAAAGGGAGCAGACCTACGATCCGCTGCAAAAGGCGCCGGCCGCGGGGTGGTCCGTCCCCGAACATGTCCAGGGTGACGCAAATGCCCGCCTGGTGGGCGAGGGTGTGGCACGCTATTTTATCTTTGATGCCAGGCGATCGCTCGATTACCTGATCAGCAGGCCCGACGTGGACCCCAATCGTGTCGGAGCTGCCGGCTGCTCGGGCGGAGGGGCGTTGACCACGTTTATCGGCGCTCTCGATCCGCGGCTGAAAGCGGTGATTCCCGCCTGTTTTCCCAATTCCTACCGGCTGCTGTTCACCGGCAGCGATCCGCATGCCGAAATGTCCCTTCCGCAGGAGCTGTCTCAAGGACTGGATACCGCGGACTTTGTCGAATTGTCTGCCCCGACGCCTTGGCTCATCCAGGCGACCGAGCAGGATTACTTCACGCCCCCTGGAGCCAAGCTCGTTTATGAGGAGGCTAAGCGTTGGTACAAGTTGTACGACGCCGAAGAAAAGGTCGGATACTTCGTAGGGCCGGGCGGTCATGGCACGCCACTGGTCAGCCGGGAGGCAGTCTATCAGTGGTTCATCCGGTGGCTCCAGAATGGCCAGGGAGATTTCCATGAACAGCCCGCGAAGCTTTACACCAACCAGGAACTGCTGGTCACCCAAACCGGCCGTGTCGAGGATGAGCCGGGAAGCCGGAAGCTGTATCAGTTGATCCTCGACGACCTTCACGCCAAAAGGAAGCAGGGCACGGCGTCGGGGTTGCAGGCCGAACTGCGCAGTTTGCAGATTTCTACCGATGGTTCAGCGCCTTCGGTGAGAATACTCGACGAATCGCAGGGCGCGGGTTTCCGATCGCAGCATATTTCGTATGAGAGCGAGCCGGGAATCGAAATCGATGCCCAGCTTTTCATTCCCCCGGTGACCGGGCGAAAGCCGGCTGTGCTGCTGGTGGCCGGCAAGCTGTCCGATTCCCTGGCGGAACGAATCGCTCAGTCTGGAAGCGTAGTTCTGAATCTGGAACCTCGTCATTCAGTTGGCTGGAGTACTCGCGCGCCTTTCGTGGGTGATTGGCTGGTGAACACGCGGGCGGACCTGATCGGACGCAACCTGCCGGCGATGCGGGCGCATGATATTTTGCGCGGAGTGGACCTGCTTGCTCACCGTGCAGATGTCGATCCGGGCTCGATTCGCGCAGCCGCCCAAGGCGTCAAAGGGATCTGGCTCCTGCTGGCGGCCGCTGCTGATCCGCGAATCCGGAAGGTCTGGCTGGATAAGACCCCCTATAGTCTGCTGGAGGCGCTGGAGAACGCGCTGAACGCGAATTTAATGGACGCGGTCATTACCGGGTTTTCGTTGCACTACGACCTGGGGGATCTCACGAAGGAAATGGGGGACCGTCGCGTCCTGTGGACGGACCCGACGAACTGGATGGGCCGCGTCGCGGCGGCAGGTTCTCAGTATCAGTATCGATACGTGCTGGGCGACCTTACGGATCGAAGCGATGCTCAGGACAACGAGTACCTCCGGCAACTGATGCAATAAGGTCACCTTTACCGCAGGGTCTGATACTTCGATGGCTTCGGGCGGACCAGCTTCTTCGGCGGATTCTTTTCGAGTTCCACGAGAATCTGCGCGACGGCCTTTTCGAGTTGCGGGTCATGGCCCTGGCGGACGAGTTCGGGCTCGTACTCGATCTCCACATCAGGCGTGATGCCGTTGTTCTCGGCGATCCAGCGGCTCTCGGCCGGATCCCACACGCCCGACGAAGGCGCGGTAACGATGCCGCCGTCCATCAGCTGCGGCGCATAGGCGCGACCGACCAGACCACCCCAGGTTCGCTTGCCGATGAGTGGACCGAGACCGGCGCGCCGGAAATACCAGGGCAGCGCGTCGCCGCCGGAGCCGGCGAATTCGTTAATCAGCATGACCTTTGGTCCGAAGATCGCTCCCTGCGGCTGCACTTCGTCATCGCCGTCGCGAGTGGCTACGCTGGACATCAGCTTGCGCGAGAGGAATTCGACAATGTCGGTAGCCAGGGCGCCCCCGCCATTGAACCGCTCGTCAATGATTACGGCTTGCTTGTCCACCTGGGCGAAGAAGTATCGCGTGAAATTGGTAAACCCGCCGAAGGCGGTGTCGGGAAGATAGACGTATGCCACACGGCCGCCGGTCATCTGATCGACCTTGCGGCGGTTGTCCTCGACCCAGGCGAGATTGCGCAGACGGCCTTCGGTCGGCACGGGAAGCACCGTGACCTCGCGCGAATTGGCGCCGGCGGGGTCCGGACCCACGCGGATCTGCACCTGCTTGTTGGCCGTGTCTTCAAAGAAGCCGTACACGTTATCGGACGCGGTCAGGTTGCGTCCTTTCACGGCCAATAAGTACTCGCCGGCCACCACATTCACTCCCGGCTGGGTCAAGGGAGCACGCGCGTCCGGGTTCCAGTTTTCGCCATTGAAGACGCGGGCAAAGCGATAGCGTCCGTTTTCAATTTTGAAATCGCAGCCCAGCAGTCCGGTCTGTACGCGTTTGACTTCGGGCTGTTCGCCGCCGAAGACGCCCAGATGCGAGACCACCATGTTGCCCAGCATCTCGTCGAACAGGTAGTTGAGGTCAGCGCGGGACCCGATGCCGTCGACGAATGGCGCATAGCGCTTCTCGGCCGCTTTCAGATCGAGCCCATGGAAGCCGGCATCGTAGAAGTAGTCGCGTTCGACGCGCCAGGCTTCGTGGTACATCTGCCTCCACTCGGCTAGCGGAGAGATCTTCACTTCAATGTCCGCGGTGTTCAACTGGCCACCCGTGGCAGCGGGAGGAGGGGTGGGCGCGGGCCCGCCTGTTGCAGGCGGAGGCGGCGGAAGGTTGCGGATGTACCAGTTTTCGCCTTGCCGGGTGAGCATCTTGTCGCCGTTTTGCGAGACCTCGAAGAACATGACGCCGTTTGCCGCGACGTCGGCCTTGCGTGATTTCAAGTCATAACGGTGAACGGCCAGAGCCGGTGGCTGGTCCGGGGCGGGGAGCGGAGCTTCCACCGCGAAGAGCACGCCGGCTTTGCCGACTTGCAGCGCGATGTAGCGGCGCGGCGGCAGCGGCATGGCCAGAATCCGCTGGCTGATGTTGTCGAAATCAATTTTGACGTCGGGTATTTTGGCCGCGGGAGGCTTGGCGGCAGGTTTGGAAGCGTCTGCCGGAGGCGTTTTGGAGCCCTCGTCGGCCGGTGCTGAAACGTCGGATTTGGGTGCGTCGGATTTCGTCAAGTCCGATCCCTTTTCTTCGTCGCTCTCCGGCGCAAACGGCGAGGGCTGGTCCTTGGCGAGGACCACCAGGTACACGCTGCGGGTAACCGGCCGGGTGAAACTGCCGACGTCGGGCTGAAGCGCGGGGCCGGAGTCTGTGGAAGCGGCGAAATAGAGGTACTTGCCATCCTTATCAAAGACCGGAATCTTGGCATCGCTCAAGCCGTCCGTGATCTGGGTCACTTTGCCATCGGCCAGCGAGTAGGCGTGAATCGCTCCCAGATAATTGGGCAGCCGCTTGGAATAAGCCAGCCACTTGGAATCGGGCGACCACACCGGCGTCCAGTCATTCGATGCGGGATCCCAGAAGCGCTCCTTATCTACCTTCGTGATTTTGCGGGAAGCGACGTCGAGATACCAGATGCGCATGCGCGAATCGGCGAAAGCAATCTTTTGGGAATCGGGCGACCACTGCGGCGCACGATAGGAGCCCGGTTCCGGCAGCGGGATTTTGGTTACCGTGCCCTCGCCGTTCTGGGGTGCGAGGTGAAGTTCATATTCACCGGACTCGTCGGAAAAGTACGCGATAGTCTTTCCATCCGGAGACCAGGCGGGAGAGCGCTCCATGACGGCCGGGGTGTTGGTGATCACGCGCACATTGCCCTTTTCGGCGGGAACAGTCAGGATCTCGCCTCGGGCCGCGAATACGGCGCGTGCGGCGTTAGGTGAAAGGTGGGCGCTGCCCAGACGGCGGCCGACGTTGACCATCCGGTCGCGCACCTCAGGCAGGTCGCCCGCAATCCTGACGGGAACAGGCCTGGCTTTGCCGGTCTTCAGGTCGAACAAGAGCAGACCTCCGAATTGTTCGATGACGATGCCGTCCGGGCCCGCGCCCGCGGATTTGAAATCGAGCCCGGTATTCTTGATCTCTTCCTTCACCTGCCGGCTGCGCGCATCGTAGGAGAACAGGGTGACCGGGCCATTGCGGTCGCTCAGGAAATAGACTTTGCCGCCGATCCACATGGGGTTGTAATCGTTGGAATTGTTGCGTGGCACCTTCTCGACCTTCGAACTGGCGAGGTCGGCGAGCCAGATGGGCGTGGTATCGCCGCCGCGGTATTGCTTCCAGGCAGTGAACGCGCGGCGCATCGGAACGTATGCCAGCCGGCTTCCATCCGGCGAGTAAGCCGCTTCATAGCCCCAGGGAAGTGGAATTTTCTCGGGGAAGGAACCGTTGATATCCATGGTGAACATCGCGGGAATACCCTGGTTTGTGCTATCCCGATTCGACTCGAAGAGGATCTTCCTGCCATCGGGCGACCATCCCAGGACAACGTCTGTCGCGGGATGCCACGTCAACCGCTTGGGCACGCCGCCTGCCGCCGGGACCGTGTACACATCGACGTTACCGTCGTATTCTCCGGTGAACGCGAGCGTGGACCCGTCCGGCGAAAAGACGGGATAATCCTCGCGACCCGGACCGTTGGTCAGATGGCGGGCGTCGCCGCCCTCGCGAGGCACAGTCCAGAGATCGCCGGCATACACGAATGCGATTTGTGTTTTGCTTAACGTCGGCTTTTGCAGCAGGAGGGGTGGATTGGAATCGGCTGCGGCATAACCCAGGATCAGGGCGGTGCACACGAAGAACGGTCGCATCGAGCAATCATACTACCCGGCGAGTTGAACGTGAAGCGGTATCCCTGTGGGGTCCAGTAGAGGCAGTCCGCCTGGACCCATGGGCTTTAGAATAAGGGCTCTGGCGTTAATTGATCAGGGACTGGGGCGCGCGTTGAAGCCGATAGAGCCGAATGGCTATCGCCTTGACTCGGTCGTCGCCGGCCGCGATTGCGTTATGGGGCAGACGACAAGAGTTTCGTCGTCTGCCGACGTCGCGTCGCTCACAGGGGAGGGCAGACCACAAAAAACGATGGTCTGCCCCACGGCTTACGTGAGGTCTGGCATGCGGTTTTATTCAGTTTTCAAGGAACTTTCGGGTATTCTTACCCAGGTAATAAAACGAAGCCAATTTAGCGGAGCGATGCGCGCTTCTGATTGAGAAAGGCTTTCCAGTCCGGCTTGATACGGTCGGCCGACAGGGTCTTACCGGCGCTCGCGAGAGTGTCCTGGTGGAGGATTTCAGCGTCCACTTCCGGGTTCGAAAAAACGAAGCCAATTTCCTGGAGGTTGGTGTCACGGCCTTCTTTCCGGTAGGCGCGGCGGACGGTGACGGCGTCCCGCATCTCGGACGCCTCTCGGGTCAGGCGGGTATCGATCAGGTCGCGGGCTTCCTGGAGCGTGGTGGAGTATTGTTTCTTCAGGCGGGACTGGTGCTTGCTCATGATGTCGAGGGCTTTGAAGTCGGGCACGTCGGCAGAGAGGATGGCGGCCTCGATGCGTGCGCAACGCTGGAGGCGCCATTGGGTGTCGCAGAGAAACTGGACGAGTTCCGTCTCGGGGACACAGCCGGGGGCAAAGCTGTCGAACATGCCCTGGCACATGGTGCGATAGGCGGCTTCGTCCTCTTCGGGGAGCAGGGCGGATTTGGCGGTCAAGCCGTGTTTCAAAGAGTTTTGAGAGGAGGCCGCTTTGCCGGTGTCGGTGCGGGGTCCTGAGGAGTGTTGCGAATTAGCGATGTTGGCGGTGATTTGAGCGGCTGTTGCCATGAGAGTTTCCTTTCGGTCGCGTGAGATTCACTTTCTGATTTATTGGTAACGCGAGGTCAAGCGTGGAGTCAGCGTTGACTGGCTGGAAGTGACTGAAAGGGCTGGAGAGAAATAATGCCAAGCGGGGTAATTCAGGTTCGAGGTTTTGGAAGGAGGGGGATTAGGGACGGGCCGGGTTCCGGATGGATTCCGAGAGGTAGTGGTGGGCTGCGGCCCAGAGAAGGGGCGTTTGGGCGCACCGCTGTCTCCGATGGAACGTAATATTGCTGTGTATAGCTCTGCCGGCGACCTTCTCTAGTAAATTACAAACAATGTTTTCAAATACATTTCACAAGAACTCGACTCTACCCACCATTTCCTCGGGCGACAGCAGGTCATAGATCAGGATCAGTCGGCGAAGCATTTCTCCAACGGACACCGATCGTTGCTCGCAATAGGCGATGCCAGCGTGGGGTACGCCCTGTCCGTGGAGCCGAAGAAAGTCATCGTCTTGCCTTACGACGATACGTCCGGAGACGGTAGCGAACTCAAGCTGCGCCCCATCAGATGCGCCGACCAAGCCTGCATCCGCAGTGGTTGTGACGTCGATGTTACGGCGTCGAAGACCCTGCGCGATGTGGACGGAAATATGTTCGTCGAGATGAAAGCGGATAGGCACCGGTCAAGATGCTTCTTCCAAGCGCTCCGGGCGAAGTTTCGCGTCTAGCAGCGATGGGTTACTACGACGGAACTCTTCCGCAAACGCACGCTCATGCCGTATCTCCTGCTGGATTTCTTCGATGTGATCGAAATAGTAGGCGAGGGCTGCGTGGACGTCCCCGAGAGTAATAGTAGGAACGTGAGAAACGATCTCGTCGGGGGTCATGCCTAGATGCTCATGCCACGCGACGACATCGAGCACGCGGACGCGGTGGCCGGCAATGCAGGCTTTTCCGCCGCAGATGCCGGGGGTCCTGGTGATCCGATTCTCGGTGGACGTGGACATGACTCAAGTATAAACCGGGCTACGCGTCTTTCGAACCCATGGCTCATCTCGCGGGCAAAGAAGTTTTGGTAAGCATTGGAACCAACGGATTCTTCGTGCTACGAAAAACGATTGAAAACGATCGCCATGCATACCACGGACGCCAGCGCCTTTGAATTATGCGATGTCCAAGGATACCATCGGACACCACGGAGTTTTGGACCTCGTTTGGACCTTGAAGGGACTTCGGGAGACCACTTTTGAGTGGTCCGGTGGTAGTTGTGTTTGGTATGGCTTAGAGCCGGTGGCCAGGGACGGAATTGAACCGCCGACGCCAGCCTTTTCAGGGCTGCCAAATCAATCACTTACAGACAAGTTTCTAGTGGTTTCGTAGACTTACAGACTTGAGATTTGGACCGGATTTGGACCCGGAGACACCAGCCTTGCTTTTTTGGACCTGGTAGAGGACTGCATCAGTTTCGCCGGACTTTCAGGTCCAACGGAGTTGGAATTTCACATGCTCTTACGCGTACGCGCCCGGTCGACGCGTAGACGAGATTTTTTCTTGCTGTTTAATTTCCAAATTAAACGAAACAAAAAAGCCTCTCGCGCGCGTATAGCGTGAAGATCGTGGCGTCGTGGCTAAATCGCTTCAACGTGAAGATCAACGGACCCACGGCGGAGACTACGTGATCGAACGTGGCGGCCGCAGGCGTGTGGGGCTTAACGTTTCGCTTGACCTATCCTGGTTGCCGGTGCCTACTCCGGTGCAATGCGAGCCACGTGGATGCGATCGGCGGTTATGGCTTGAACTGGAGAGAATCGTGGCAGCGCTGCCATGGTGGGCGTATATACAGAAATTGTATACACTATAGTTGTGCTGGATAAACTACACGGCTTCGACTGGGACGACGCGAACGCCGGTCACATCTGGCGTCACGGCGTGACCGTCAACGAAGTCGAGGAAGTGGCCCGCCGCTCGAAAATCGTGATTGTGCCTGCCGCGACTGTTAAGCGTGAGCACCGCTGGAGACTGCTTGGAAAGACATCCGCCGGGCGCTATTTGGCGATTGTATTCACGGTTCGCCGGAAGTTATTTCGCACGGTCACGGCCTATGAAATGAACGTTACCGACAGGAGAACCTATGGCCCGCAAATCGACTAAGATGCCCAACTTCAAATCAGAGGCCAAAGAGGCCGACTGGTACGCGACGCCGGCAGGACGTAGACAGGGACGCCGCGAATTCGAGCGAGCGATGAAGAATGGCACGCTCATCGTCAATCCCAAGGGGTTGAATATTCCGCCGACCGATCCGAAGCTACTCGCTGAACTGCTTGCGCGCGCAAAGGAGAACGTTACCCAAGCCATCTCGCTCCGAGTTCCGCTATCCGACATTGAGGCTGCCAAGAGAATCGCCGCCCGGCGAGGCATCGGGTATCAAACCGTGCTCAAGCGAGCAATCCGCGACGGATTGGAGCGAGCCGGGTAAAGACCTTTTTGGGTCGTGTCCCGAGCCTCGCCACCGTTGGATGTGCGGCATGTTTGCCAGTTGCCGCAGGCTCCTGATTAGCTGCTCTCAGCTGCCGATAATGGAACGCAGCCTCCGTAAGGCTGGTGCCTCGCTATTAAGTCCTTTTGTTTCATAAGGGCTCAATACACAGGAGTCCAGACAAGATCCAAAGTCCCATTCTGCGAAACCACAGAACCGCTAGAGTCCAGGCTGAATCCGCGTAAGTTATTGATTCTGGGTGAAGCGCTCACCTAGACGCCGGCCTCATCAAGGTTGATGTCTTTGTAAATTGTTGAAAACGCAATACTTGTAGGATGTACATCAGCTTTTTCAGGGCTGCAGTCTCCAATTACTCCCGTGGCGACGCGTCAGTTGGCCGTCTAACTCCCATCGCGTTGAAGTGTGAAGATCGGCGCTGGCCTGGAAGTTTGGGGGGCGCTATTTTAGCGCCAGTGCCGCCTGGACCGGGGTACCCCCTGGTCCGGACGCCTTCGTCCCGCTGTTCCTTTACTGCAAATGCACGGGCTGCGTGAAGGCTCCGTTACCCGCCGAGTCCCACGCCGCGAAACGTATCCACTTCTTTCCCGTGGCGTCGAACGGGATGCGGTAGTGATGGGTGGAGAACGGCGCTAACGAAGTTGCGGATATGATTTCGCGGTCGGTCGTCCGGCCGTTGCCCCAGACCAATTCGACGAATTCGGCGGGCCAGGTCCAGTCTACGTCGACGACGAAGGTTTGCCTGGAGCCCGTCCCCTCAATGGTGTAGTCATGGAGCAGAACCTCTCCGGAGGTCACAAAGAAGTTGCCGGCACGCAGGGCGTCGAGTACCGGCGTCCAGCCGTCAGAGAACTTTGGGATACGGTCGAGCTTGACATAATTGACATCCAATTGGGGGTAGGTCTCATCCTCCGGGGATTTTGTGTAGGTGTCCCCCTCGGCAATCAGGTATTTGGGGCCGGCCCAGTTGTTCATGTCGTCGAGCAGTTCAAGGCAGCGCACTTCGCACAGACGCTTCTGGGATTGATCCACGGGCAATGACTGAAAGGAAGCGCCGGCGAAGCGATCGCTGATGAAGTGTGGCTTGTCCTTCACAGCATCCGGGTAGCCATCGGAACTCTTGGTCCGGGGGTGGGTCTGCCACATCAGTGCGTGCTCGTCGTTCAGCAACTGCATCTCGGTTTCGGGAGATGACGTGTGATAGATCTTGCCATAGGGCGCGAGGTTTTCCGTGTACGGCTGGACTTTCGCCTGTTCGGGCGCCGGCTGCGTAGAACCCGAACGGCGGAGCGGAGCATGCGTATAGTAGACCGGTTCGGGGAACAGGAACATATAGTGGCCGCCCAAACTGGCGTCGGGTTCTTCCCCGGGAATGATGAGGAAATCGCGATCGGAGAAGCGGGCACTGCCTTCGAAGTAGACGCGCTGTTCCTCGAGGCGGATCTTGCCGGTATCGGTGGGATGCGAATCGGCATGAAAATCGCACAGCGCGGCAATATTAATGCCGAGTGCTTTGAATGTCGGGATCCACGCCGGCTGATGGTCGATGGTGCCGGCGTCGGTCAGTTCCTCGTTGAAATGGAAGTGGAAGTGGCTAACCATCACCTGGTACCCGGGCAAGTGTTTATAGACATCGTCGTGGGTGAAGGCGCTCACTGCCTGCTCGGTGGCCTGGGCGTCGGCGGAATCCAGGTAAAAATAGACGGCCATCCGCTGCAGCGTGCCCGGAGGAGCATTGTAAAGCGCGAAATTTTCCCCGAACTCCCGTGCCTGAGTGACGCGGCGCTGCCAGACCGCGTCGGTCGTACCGTAAGGTTTGAACGATTCCTCGCGATCGGCCTGCCGTACCCCCACAGCGAAAGTTGTGTCGCTATCCTTGCGGTAATAGTTGTATCCGAGGTTGGATTCCACTTCGCGCGAGAAGAAAAACTTGTGGGATGCCGGGAAAACTGCCAGCGAGCCGTCGCCGCTTTCGATGATCTCCAGCCGGCTGCGCGCCTTCAGTGCCACGGGATCGGTGTTGACGCTGCCGCCGAACAGGTAGTGCTGCCAGCCGCGTGCGACATCGCGCCACACCAGGCGAGTATCGGCACCAATGGTGAAACCCTTCAGTCCGGCAAGGAACTTATAGGCCACGGAAGGAGCGTCCGTCTTGGCGATCACCTCCTGGCGAATCAGGTTGGCGCCGCGGTAAACGGTGTAGCGCAGGCCGCCGGTGAAGGGGCCGAGAGAGACTCCGGGAAAATTCGCCTCCAGCCGGGCGCCATCGGTGCTGACCTGGCAGCCGGTGATCTGATAGGTTGCCCAGGCGCGCTGGATCTCCTCCGGTTTGCGCGGCAGATCCACGGCTGCATTGGAACCCGGATGCCCAGGGACGTTGAGCGGAGCGTCCCAAAAGGCGAACCATTTCTGACGTTCGATAACGTCGGGCGTGTAGATGCCAAGTTGCCGCAGCGGCACTTCCTGCTGGGCGGAGATACGGCGCCGGCCGGCGGTGACCTGATATTCGGGAGTCAGGTCGATTCCCAGTACGGACCACTTGCGCAACAAATCCGAACCTTTCTTCTCCACAGCCAGTTCGCGCACCACAGGCTGGCCAGACTTCACGCCCAGTATGGCGCGCAGCGTCTGGTCCCGTTCGCCCTGCCATGTCAGTACCAGGGAACCCAAGTTCATCTCGGCCTTCAATCCGTCGGCCGCGTGATATCCCTGAAAATCACAGTCTGGGGTTTGCGCGGCACCCAGTGCCGAAAGGAACAAACCCGTTAACGCAATTTTGCACCGGCGCATTATAATCACGCACCGAGTCTATCAAAACGCGCGTTGTCGGGCCTGTCCGAAGCAACTTCCGATATTGTGATTCACGAGCGGTGAAAAAGCTGAGGAGTACTAAGCTATCAGCCTGTGGCAGAAGTCGACGCAGGCCAAAGGCCTACTCCGTATAGCGGCAAGCCGCAAATAGCCCTCCTGCGACCTGGGGGTCGCATAGCGGACGAGGGCGTCCGCCCCACGAAACCTCGCTGAATCGTCGCGCCCTACAAAGAAACAAACAGGCCGCGGCGATTCTGACTATTGGTAGTACGAGGCCTTCAAGCAGTTGATTCTTCGTTTTTTCCTGGGGTTCCTATGTCTTTTTTAGCGCTTATCCATTTCTTCCAGTTTATGCACGCGCCGGGCGAAATCCGGATCGGAGCTTAGAAACTTTGCATTGAGAAAGGTGGTGAGAATTTCGTCGGCGATCAGGGGTCCGATTATCCACCCTCCCAGGCAAAGCACATTTACATTGTCGTGCTCGACGCATTGATGGGCGCACAGCGTATCCTGGCACAAGGCCGCCCGTATGCCCGGGATCTTGTTTGCGGCAATACATGCGCCAACACCGGTGCCGCAGACCATAATGCCCCGCTGCGCCCGTCCCGAGGTAATCTCTGCGCAAACCTGCCGGGCAATATCCGGGAAATCGACTGGATCGGTAGAAAATGTTCCGCAATCTTTAACCGTATAGCCCCAGGATTGCAGGGACTTGATCACCGGCCCCTTCATCGGAAAACCAGCGTGGTCGGATCCGACGACGAGTTTCATGGTCTGTGCCGTGGCGTGGACCTGCGTTGCCACGATCTGCGCAGCGACGGTGCCGAGGAAAGTTCGCCGCGCCACACTCTGTCCGGACATCTTTTGCTCACCTCCCGCATTACCTCGATTAACCGCTTCATCGTATCGCAACTCACGCGAACGATCACGGCAGTTCTGGCGGGTTCTCCGGTGAGCGCTTCCGCCGCGGGGAGAATCGAGAAGACTAACTACCCGGTTGGTCGAACCCGCTAATGGCGTAGACGATGCAACTGAGTATCAAATTATTGAGTTAACTGCCCAAAAGCTATATTAATATAGTTAGAAATTTGCAATTGAGTTGCAAAAAGTATTGACGAGCCGATCGCACTTCCGGTAGTCTGAGGTTATAGCAAATCCGAAAGAGCTTAAGCTCACGTAACACGATTTGAAGGATCGTGTGGCCGTGATAGTATCACGTAAGCCAATTTCGTGATACCGCTTGAGCGGGGAAAAACCTTGTGCCAGAAAGATCTCGCAAAGCCGGACGCCTGAGCTACGTCGCCATTCTGGTTCTCCTTGGCGGAATGGGCCTGTGGGCATTCGCCGCAGCAAGCGTCTCCGGGGTGGTGAAGGATCCGAGCGGAGCCGCAATTCACGGCGCCAGACTTACGCTGACCAGCACTACGCTCAAGTCCGAATTCAAGACAATCTCCGACGCGCAGGGTTTCTACTCTTTCCCGGCACTCCCCGTGGGTCCCTACGATTTGACGCTTGAAGCACCAGGCTTCCAGACCCGGCGAAAGAAAGATCTCCTTGTCGATGCCGATTCCGCGCTCCGCGTCGACGCGGTGATGGAACTGGGACAGCACAACGAGGCGGTCACGGTTACCGAGTCCGGAACCGAGGTTGAGACTCAGGTCGACACGGTCGCCACCCATCTCGGTGAAGTCGTGTCGGATAAACAAATGGAGCGAATGCCGCTGAACGGGCGCAGCTACACGGATCTGCTTGCGATTCAGCCCGGCGTAACGCCGGTGACGACGCTGACGCCGACCTCGGTGATCATGGCGGGCGTGACGGGAACCATCAATCCTTCCGGCGATCTGAATCCCGGCGATCTTTCCATCAATGGACAGCGCGAATCGTCCAATGGCTTTATGCTGAATTCCGTCGACGTGCAGGAACACATGAATGGGGGTACATCGGTCATTCCGAATCTGGACTCCATCCAGCAGTTCCGGGTTCTCACCAATAACTTCGACGCCGAATACGGAAATTATAACGGCGGAATGATTGATGTCGTGACCAGGTCCGGCAGCAATGCCCTGCATGGTGACGCGTTCGAGTTTCTGCGCAACACGGATCTGGACGCGAGGAATTTCTTCGACAACACCCGAGGCGTTTTCCGGCAGAATCAGTTTGGCGGTGTGATGGGTGGTCCGATCAAGCGGGACAAAGTCTTCTTTTTTCTCGATTACCAGGGAACGCGTACGGTAGAAGGCATCACGTCGCCCGTAACGTCCGTGCCCTCGGTGCAGGATCGCACCGGGAATCTCAGCGATGTGGCGAGTACGCTTACCGGGGCGGTGAGTGGAGCCAACGCTGCCGGGCTGCTAACGCAAAAGCTCGGCTACGGTGTTTCTCAAGGCGAGCCATATTACTCGCCGAATTGCACGAGTACGCTGATCTGCGTTTTTCCCGGTGCCGTGATCCCGGCGAGAGCCTGGTCATCGCCGGCGGTGAATCTTCTGAAATATATTCCGCAGCCCAACGCCGGGTCCGATCAGTTCGCCACCTCCGCCTATCCTGAGACCGTACGGGATGACAAAGGTGGCGCTCGTCTCGACGCCAATACGCGCTTCGGTCAGCTTTCCGGTTACTATTTCGTGGACAACTATCGGCTGGACAACCCGTATCCCGGCGGTCAGGGCGGGGCAAGCATACCCGGCTTCGATGCCTTGACGGTCGGCCAGGCGCAGATGTTTTCGCTCGGCGATACCAAGGTTCTGGGCGCCACTACGGTAAACGAGCTTCACCTCGGACTGCTGCGAAATGCGAACACGATCGGCCAGCCGCACGGCGGCCTGGGAGTGACGCTGCAGTCGCAAGGCTTCGTCACCGGCGCCGGTACATCCGGCATCGTGGTGCAGGCGCCACAGTTTGAGGGCGTCGAGAACATCGTGTTCCCGTCTTTCGTGATGGGCGTTCCAATCACCAACGTCAAGCAATGGAATAACACGATCTATTTGAGTAACACGCTCTCGAAAGTCATCGGAACCCATACGCTCAAGTTCGGCGGCCAGTTCCATTACGACCAGGTCAATGAAGACCCCAACGCGACATTCAATGGAACGTTTAATATCGACGGAACCGAGACCGGCTCGGCCTTCGCGGATTTTCTGTTGGGTTTCCCGAGTAATTACACCCAAACATCGGGCCAGCACTTCTACCTGCGCAACCGTTATGGGGCTGCCTTCGCGGCGGATAGCTGGCGGGCCGGAAACAATCTTACGGTGAACGCGGGAGTGCGCTGGGATCTCATTATGCCCTGGTGGGAAAAATATAATCAGATCCAGACGATTGTCCCGGGCGAGCAGTCGGTGCTCTATCCGAACGCGCCGAACGGGTTGGTGGTGCCCGGCGATCCTGGAATTCCGCCGACCTTATCGCCCTCGAAGTTTCACAATTTCGCTCCCAGAGTCGGGCTGGCATATTCTCCGGCCTTCGACAGCGGATTGCTTAAGACACTATTTGGCGAGCGCGGCAAGAACAGCATCCGCGCAAGCTATGGCGTCTTTTATACAGCCTTTCCCGGATTATCGGCCGGGATCATGTACGGCGTCCCTCCCTATGGCTACACCTATCTAAGTCCCGGACCGCCGCTGTTGGCCACACCATTTGTCAATGCGGCGAACGGCGCCCAGAATACCGATCCGTTTCCGTTGAGTTTCCCGCCGCATAATGTGATGGCGCAAAATCCGTACACGGGTTTCAATTTCCCGGCTGTCTCGCCGATCAGCGGGGATCCTTACTTCTACTACAAGAACAGCGTGCCCTATACCGAGAACTACATGTTTTCGATGCAACGGCAGATCGGCGACAGCACTTTGTTGACGGTCAGCTACGCTGGAAACGAAGGCCATCATCTGCTGGTTCTGGTCCCGGAGAACCCGGGCAATCCGGCGCTCTGTCTCAGTCTGAGCCATCCCAACGAGGTGGCTCCGGGAAGCGCCGCCTGCGGGCCCTTCGGAGAAGATGCCGCCTACCTGGCCGCGTCGGGCAAAAGCTATCAGGGGACTCGATCCGGCCTGGGTGCCGGCTACGGATCGATCACCGCGCAAAAGTCCGTGGGCAATTCAGATTACAACGCGATCGAAGTCAATCTGCGATTCGCTACCGCCAAGCGAGCTACGCTTCTGGTCGGCTATACGTATTCGAAATCGATCGACGAGGCGTCCAATCTCGGCGAGCAAACCAACCCGTTCAATGCACGCCTCACGCGTGTGATCTCCTCGTGGGACATGACGCACAATTTCGTGGCGACTTATACCTACGCCCTGCCGTTCGATCAGTGGTTCCGGCGCAACCGGTTGACCGAGGGATGGAGCCTTTCCGGAACCACCCGCTTCACTACGGGGTTTCCGGTCACGCTCTCGGATGATTCGGACCGGTCTCTCCTCGGGACCCTCGGCAACGGCGTCAACAACGCACTGCTCGATACGCCACAAATGACGTCGGGGCCGCTGCGGATCAACACCAATCCCCGTAACGGCGAGCCTGAATTCAATACCAGTCTGTTCGCACCGGAGACGCTGGGACAGCTCGGCAACGCTGCGCGCCGGTCCTTCTACGGCCCGGGCATGGAGAATTTCGACGTGGAGCTCAGCAAAACGGTGCCGATCACGGAATCGAAATCGTTCGATATTCGCATTGAGGCGTTCAACGTTTTCAACCACGCACAGTTTTATGGCCCATCCGCGGTAGACGGCGAGATCAACGATCCGAATTTTGGCCGCGTGGTGAGCGCGGCTGCTCCACGGCTGATTCAATTGGCGGTCAAGTTTCACTTTTGACCGCGCTGTCCGCGGGACGGCTCGGCTCCAGCTACTGCTTCTTGCCCTTTTGGCCCATGCGCGAAGCCGTGGAAGGTGGCACGATTCCGCTGGATCGCAAATACCCCACGATGTTTCCGTAGATCTCGTTGTTGTGTACCACGATGTGCAGAAGCGAGTACGTCATCTGTGGCGAGGCGAGAACTTTTTGATCGTCGGTACTTGCGAGCGCCGCCGCGCAATACGCGAACGAATCCTTCAACGCCTGGCTGACTTCCGTTTTGCTCTTCAGCCCAGACACCTTCTTGGCGGCTTCCGGCGCGGCTTCCGCCTTCAGCGTGGCGCAATCGGAGTAATTCCGTTCCGTCGAGTGATTGAGCCATTCCGCGAACGACATCTGCCCATCGGTCAGTTTGTAGCCGTATTTGGCGTCGGGCATCGCGTCAGCGGCCGCTTCCAGGTTCTTGCGAACTCCGTTGAAGTAGCGCTGGGTAACCGTGGTCGTCAGATTATTCTGGGCGCTCAGGATATTGTTCTGGGCGATGAACCCGAGCGGCGCGCAGCAAAGATAGAAGAGCACTCTTGTTCTGATACTCATAGCGCTAGCCTACACGAATCCGCGAGCCCTCTGTCAAGCGCCCGCGGTTCTCTCGACGATAATAGTTTCGATGACCAAGAAGAAACTCGGTAATGGCGATCTGGAGATTACACCCATTGGTGTCGGCGCGTGGGCTATGGGCGGCGGAGGATGGGCCTTCTCCTGGGGACCTCAGGACGACAACGAATCCATTGCGGCGATTCGCGCCGCTTTCGAAAAAGGCGTGAACTGGATCGATACCGCCGCCGTGTATGGGCTGGGCCATTCCGAAGAGGTGGTCTCCCGCGCGGTCGAAGGAATCTCGCCCCGCCCCTATGTATTCACCAAGTGTGCCCGGGTGTGGAACGAGCAGCGTCAGATCGGCAAGAGCCTCAAAGCCGATTCGGTGCGCGCGGAGTGTGAAGCCAGCCTGCGGCGGCTCAAGCTGGACTGCATCGATCTGTATCAGATGCACTGGCCGGAGCCGGATGCGGACATCGAGGAAGGCTGGACAACCATGGCGAAGCTACAGCAGGAGGGCAAAGTCCGCTGGATCGGAGTTTCGAACTTCAGCGTCAGCCAATTGCAGCGCATCGCCTCGATCGCACCCCCTACCTCGCTGCAGCCGCCTTATTCCATGCTGGTTCGCGATTCCGAAAATGCCCTTCTGCCCTACGCGCAGGAGAACGGAATCGGCGTGATCGTGTATTCGCCCATGCGGAACGGCCTTCTGAGCGGAGGCATGAGTAAGGAACGCGTGGCCGCGTTTGCCGCGGACGATTTCCGCCGCCGCAACCCCGACTTTCAGGAGCCCGCGTTGACCCACAACCTGCAGGTCGCGGACCTGTTGAAGGCTATCGGCCAGCGCCACGGCAGGACCGCCGGCGAGGTCGCCATTGCGTGGACCCTGCGGCGCCCTGCAGTCACCGGTGCGATTGTCGGGATGCGCTCGCCGGCGCAAGTGGATGGAGTGGTCGGCGCGCTGGAGTTCCGCCTGTCACAACCGGAGATCGACGAAATTGAAGCCTTCCTGGCTCGCAGATGAGCGTTGCCGTCATTACCGGCGCGTCCAGCGGCCTGGGCGTCATGTTCGCCCGGAAACTGGCACAGGCCGGGCATGATGTGACGCTGGTCGCCCGCCGGCAGGAACGTCTCGCCGAGGTCGCCGCCGGACTGATGCGCGACTACCGCATCCGCGCGATGCCCCTCGTAGCCGATCTGGCTACGGATGACGGAGTCGCGACTGTGGTGAAATACATCAATTCGACGCCCGATCTTGAAATCCTGGTCAATAATGCGGGCTTCGGCACGAAGGGTCTCTTTTTCGACGCCGACATCTCGGGCCAGGAGCAGATGCACCGAGTGCACGTCATGGCTACCATGCGTCTGTGTCACGCGGCTTTGCGCAAGATGGTCGGCCAGCGTAAAGGCGCGGTTATCAACGTGTCCTCGGTCTCAGCCTTCGCGATCGGCGCAGGCAGCGCCAGTTACGGGGCCACGAAGGCGTGGATGAACGCCTTCACCGAAGCCCTGGACGCGGAACTTCGGGCCGTCGGCTCACCCGTTAAGGTACAGGCTCTGTGTCCCGGTTTTACGATTACGGAATTTCACGATACTCTAGGAATGGATCGTTCGCGGATACCAGGCTGGCTGTGGCTTTCGGCCGACAGCGTCGTGGATACTTCGCTCCGGGCCTTGCAGGGCAGCAAGGTGATTGTCATCACCGGGTGGAAGTACAAGCTTTCCGTGAACATCCTTCGGTTGCTGCCGAGGTCACTGGTTCGCAAACTCGGCCAGGCCTCGGGCAGGCGGATGAAGCGTGGCGTGCCCGACAGGAGAGGCTAAAGGCTGCTACGCAGCGACCCAGAGGGTACCCCGACCACAAAAAACGATGGTCTGCGCCACGGCGAAAATGTACAAACTTAAGAGGACAGACTGAAGTCTGTCCCACATTTGCGGGTCTTTTGCTATTGAACGTTTTGATGACCGCGATTAATCGGTAACTTTTGCTTTCAAGGTTGTTATACTCCGTGTTTTGATGACTCAGCAACAGGAAGCCACGGCGCGCGAAAACCTGTTCTCCGGATACGACCTCAGCGTCTACTACGACGAGATGTTCGGGTCCCCGGGCCAGCCGCGCCCACATTACGAAGAAGTGTATGCCGCGTTCGAGCAGATGACCTCAACGGAATTTGAAGAGCGCCGCCGCCTGGCCGATCTCTCGTTCCTGCTCCAGGGCATCACTTTCACCGTCTACAGCGATGGCCGGGGCACGGAGCGGCTGTTTCCGTTCGACCTGATCCCGCGCGTCATCCCGCGCTTCGAATGGGATCGCCTGGAGGCCGGGCTCTCGCAGCGCGTGATGGCGTTGAATCTGTTTCTCCAGGACGTATACGGTCCGCAGCGCATCCTGAAGGACGGCAAAATACCGCGTTCGCTGGTCTTCTCCTGCCAGCACTACCAGCGCCAGATGTCCGGCGTCCAGGTGCCCCGCGGCATTTACACGCACATCTCCGGTATCGATCTGGTGCGCGATTCGAAGACCGGCGATTACCTCGTTCTGGAGGACAACGTCCGCACTCCCAGCGGCGTCTCGTACGTTCTCGAGAACCGCCTGGTCATGACGCGGACGTTCCCCAAGATTTTCCAGGCGTGCGAGATTCTGCCGATCGACCAGTATCCGCTGGAATTGATTCAGATCCTGCGCAGCCTGGCACCGCGCGGCGACGGCGACCCGACGGTCGTCCTGCTCTCGCCCGGCATTTACAACAGCGCCTACTTCGAGCACAGCTTCCTGGCCCAACAGATGGGCATCGAACTGGTCGAAGGACGCGACCTGGTAGTCGACAACAACGTCTGCTACATGAAGACCATCCGCGGTCTCACTCGCGTGGACGTGATTTACCGCCGCATCGATGACGATTTTCTAGATCCGCTGGTCTTCCGCCAGGATTCCGTTTTGGGCGTGCCCGGGCTCATGAACGCCTATCGGGCGGGCAACGTGGCGCTAGCCAACGCTGTCGGCAACGGCGTGGCGGACGATAAAGCCATCTATGCCTATGTGCCGGAGTTCATTCGGTACTATCTCGGCGAAGACCCCATCCTGCGCAACGTGGAAACTTATCTCTGTTCACGGCACGACCATTTAAGCTATGTTCTGGAGCATCTGCCCGAGATGGTGGTGAAGGCAGTGGGAGAATCCGGAGGCTACGGGATGCTGATGGGTCCGGCTTCCACTACCGACAAGATCGAAGATTTCCGGCGCAAGCTGAAGGCCGACCCGCGAAACTACATCGCCCAACACGTGATCGGCCTGTCGCGCGTTCCGTCTTTCGACGTGCGTAGCAATACCATCTCCGGCCGGCACGTTGACCTTCGTCCCTACTGCCTGTTCAACGGCGAGAAAACCATCGTTGTGCCGGGGGGACTGACGCGCGTAGCGCTGGAACCCGGCTCGATGGTGGTCAACTCGTCACAAGGCGGCGGCAGCAAAGATACCTGGGTCCTGCGAGGTGAGAGATGAGCATGCTTTCGCGGATCGCTGATTCGCTCTTCTGGATTGCGCGCTACATGGAGCGCGCCGAGGACACCGCGCGCATCCTGGACGTGAACTACCATATGCTGCTGGAGCAATCCCAGCAGACCATCCGGCTGCGCTGGGAGCCGCTGGTCCATATGACCGGCGAGCAGGAAGAATTCTTCAAGCTATACCAGATCGCCAATACTCAGACTGTGTTCGAATTCCTGGCCTTCGACGAGCGCAACGCGAATTCTATTCTGCAGTGCATCTTCCGCGCGCGGGAGAATGCTCGGACCATCCGGGACCGCATCTCTCGCGAGATGTGGCAGGACATCAACAGCCTGTATCACAGCGTCAGCCATTTCCGCGCCGAGGAGGAACTGGCAGTCGGACCGCATCGCTTCTGCGACACCATCCGCTCCGGCTGCCATCGTTTTCATGGAGTCAGCGACGATACGCTGCCGCACGACGAGGGCTGGCAGTTCCTGCAGATGGGCCGGGCCCTGGAGCGCGCCGACATGACCGCGCGCATCGTGGACGTCGAGTATCACAACCTGGTCGAGCGCGTGAACCCCGGAGAAAAGCCGGACAACCATCAGTGGATGGCGGTGCTCAAGTCGGTTGCGGCGTACGAGATTTACCGGCGCCAGTATCATTCGAGAATCGAACCGGAGCGCGTCGCCGAGATGCTTATTCTGCATCCGCAGCATCCCCGGTCAATCCGCTTCAACGTGCAGACGGTGCAGGCGGCGTTGCGCGCCATCAGCGGCGCAGGGGTAGGGTATTACGCCAATGAAGCCGAGCGGCTTACCGGCCGGTTGATGACCAGCCTGGCCTACGATCGCATCGAGGACATCTTCGCGCGCGGGCTGCACCCATACCTTACGGACGTACAGAAAACGTCGCGCCAGGTCGGCCACCACATCGCTATGACTTATTTCTATTACGCGACCGTCGCCTGAACGGGAGATGAGATGAATCGCTATCGACTGTTTCACATCACCGAATTCAATTACGACGGCGCTGTATCGGAGAGCTACAACGAGGTCCGGCTGCGTCCACTGCAGGATGAGATGCAATCCTGCCTGTCGTTCCGCCTGACGACCAATCCGAGTTCCTCGCCTTCTTCCTATCTCGATTTCTTCGGCAATTGGGTGCATCAGTTCAATATCCTGCGCGATCACCGGTCGTTGAGGGTGGAAGCGGAGTGCGTGGTGCTGGTTCACGCTCCCAAACAGCCGTCTATTGACGGGATGCCGCTACAGCAGTTGACCGCCATGCAGGACCAACTGACCGACGAATTCTATGATCTTCTGGCTCCGTCGGTTTTTATTCCTCATACCAGGGAGTTGAGCGCCTTGGCGGAGTTGGCCGAGCACGAGGGGAACGGAACCGTAGGCGGATTTGTGGAAGCTGCCGTCAAGCTGATCCACTCCCGGTTCAAATACGAGAAGGGCGCGACGCACGTCAACTCGTCGATTTCGGATTCGCTGCAGAGCCGCACGGGCGTGTGTCAGGATTTCGCCCACTTATTGATCGGCCTCGCCCGGGTTCGCGGATTGCCGGCGAGATATGTGTCCGGCTATCTGGTCCCGAGGAGAACGGCAGCGGCCGACGCCAGTGTCGAGGAAGTGATCGGCGGGCAGGCGTCGCATGCGTGGGCGGAGGTATACGTGCCGAACGTAGGCTGGGTCGGCCAGGATCCGACGCTCGGCCGGGCAACCGGATTGCAGCACATTCGAGTCGCCTATGGCCGTGACTATGGAGACGTGCCTCCGGTCCGGGGCGTTTACAAGGGGCACGCCGGCCAGCGGCTATCGGTCGATGTGCGGGTACGTCCCGCCCTCGATAACGAGGGTCACGAATATCTGCAGGAGACGGCCGCGGGCCCGGTGGAGGCTCCTCCGGAAGAAGAACCACCCCAACAACAGCAGCAACAGCAGCAATAGTGGCTGCGCTATCTTGAAGATATGATGCCCCCTGGTTATTATCGGGAGTCTGAAATCAAGGCAGCCGTGGAAGATGTTGAGAAACTGCTGTCCCCCAGCGTAAAGTGGATTCGCTATAAGTTCGATCGTGACTGGAGCGGGGACTGGGCGATTTACTTTCAGGTGCTCCTTTCCGATGACGTAAGCGCGACTGGAAAGGTGCATGAAACAATGAAGGAGGTAGAGCGGCAAATCGAGGAGCGGCTGGATTTTAGTGAGCTTGGGTTGTTGTCTTACTTTAGTCTTCGCACGGAGTCTGAGCAGAAAAGACTACTTGACCCGGCGTGGGCTTAGGAGATGGCCTATGCTGAAGAGCTATTACAGCAGGCTTTTCATTTGGCTGGTAAAGATCCGGATCCTCCAAAAGAAGCCAGCCTGCGGCGGGCCGTCTCAACCGGTTATTACGCGCTTTTCCACCTACTGATCGGAGACGCAGTTATCAACTGGAGTAGAGAAAAAGACCGTGCCCAATTGGGTCGTGTCTTCGAACACAGAAGAATGAAAACAGCATCCAAGGAGATTCTCGACCGCAAGCCGGCCACGCCCGACCCGGTCTTAGACAGACTCAAAAAGATAGCCAAAACGTTTGTCCGTCTTCAGGAAAAGCGAGAGTCGGCAGACTACGATAATTCAAAAAGTTGGACCCGCGACGAAGTTGACGAAGAGCTCTTTCTCGTGAGCGAGGCATTTGAAACGTGGGCCCTGATCCGCTACGAAGACGCCGCACAGGATTATCTAGTCTCTTTTCTCCTAAAACGATAAAGCCTACGCTCCACCTGCCCGTTTCTGGGCGCCACGCTTCCGTTTGGCCACAGGCTCTTCGGCCGCTTCCTCCGCCTCTCCACTCGATGCCGTGGCGGATTGTGGCGGCTTCTTCTTCTGCTCCAGGCTCTTCTTCAGGGCCTCCATGATGTCGATCACCGGAGCCACATGCGGCTGCGGTGTCTCGACGATCTTATGCCCCTCCACTTTCGCCTCGATCATCTTCTTGAGATTCTCGCGATAGGTGTCGCTGTATTTCTGCGGCTCGAAATCGGCCTGCAGCGTCTCGATCAGCATCTTGGCGAGATTCAACTCCTTTTCTTTGACCTGGCTGCTGTCGGTCCGGAACTCCTCGCCCGCGCGGATCTCGTCGCTATAGTACATGGTGTGGAGCACGATCCCCTTCTTAGCAGGGCGCAGGATCACGACATGCTCGCGGTTGTGCATCGCCACTTTAGCGATGCCGTAATAACCGGTGTCTTTCAAGGCTTCGAATAACAGCGTATAGGGCTTCTCGCCGCCATCTTCCGGGGCCATGTAATAGGAGCTCTCGAGGTACACGGGATCGACGTCGGCGGCTTTGACGAACTCCTGGATCTCCATCACCCGCGCAGTTTTCGGAGCGACTTTCTTGATCTCCTCGTCATCAATGACGACATAGCGATCCTTTTCGTACTCATAGCCCTTCACGATTTCGGTGCGCGGTATCGGCTTGTCTTCCGCCTGGCAGTAGATCATCTGCTTGATCCGCGAACCGTCGGTCTTATGGAGTTGATTGAAACTGATGGTCTCGCTGCGCGCAGCCGTCATCAATCGCACCGGCATCGACACCAGACCAAACGTCAACTGACCTTTCCATACGCTACTCGCCATAAAGTTCCCTCACCATACACACCTATAGCACAATCGCCTCTGGGGACGCATGTAACGGAATTTAGGAAGGTTAGCAGGTCAAAATCGGCCCGGGATTGGGGATTGCAACCAGACTCCCGGGCCGGACGGCTGTCACAAGCAAGTCCTTATGCGCTAAGCTTGAAATTGGGAGCGCCACCGAAGAACGGAGGCTGCGGCTCGGGGCCCGGATTGCGGCCCATCTTATCCATCTCGCTGAAATAGGCGCGCCGGTTCTCATCCATCGCGACGTTAGACATCATCACGCCGATGGCGTCGGACAAACCAACTTCCATATCAGCCAGGGGATGGCCGTTGCGTTTGACATCGTTGAAGAAACTCTCCAGTTCCGTCTCCACCGGATTGCGGTCTTCATCCGACGTCAACACGCCCTTCTGTGCCAGCCAGTTCTTGGCGAACCGCACCTCTCGATCGAGGAACGGGTCGGTCACCTTGGGGCTCGGTTCCAGCGCCATCGCCAGCGGAAAGCCTTTTTGTGCGCCACCTGCTACATAGGAGGCTCCTGCTTTGGCCTTCGGCGCCGGACCGCTGCTTGCCGGAACTACCTTCGCGGTGGGCGGCTCGCGATACCATAGCGCAGTCGGGAGCGTACTCTCGCCGTTGCCTACTGTGATCTCGATGGCGCCCTCGGTGCCCATAATGCATTCGCCCATCTCCGGCCGCGTGCTGCTGAACATCGACAGGTGCGAATTGGTGGTAATCGCGCTGTAAGTCAGCTTGCGGCCCCCGGAATACTGGTAGATCAATTGGATGTTGTCGTAAACGTCCCGGCCGTCATGCCAGTGATCGAGGCCGCCGAGTCCAATCACAAATTCGGGAGAACTGCCGAAGATATAGTCCGCGACGTCCGTCTGGTGAGAGGCGATTTCCGCCGCCAGTCCACCGGAGTATTCGCGGTACATCCGCCAATTGGCTTTATACTTCCCGACCTTGGCGGCGTCGCCCTTCATGACCCAGCCCGGATTGCGATGCCATTGCGCGTGGATATGGGTAACATCGCCCAGGATCCCTTTATCGACAATGTTTTTCGCCATCTGATAGAACTTGCTGTAGCGGCGCTGCAGACCCACTTGCAGCACCTGATTCTGGTGCTCTTTCTTAAGAGCGCGCAGAGCGTGAACTTCCTCCGGCCGGAACACCAGGCTCTTTTCGCAGAAGGTGTGCTTACCAGCCTGCAGCGTGTCCTTGGTCACCGGGTAGTGAGCTGACAGGTGTACTGCAATGATGACCGCGTCGACGTCCTTGTCGCCCAGCAGGCTCCGGTAGTCTTTATAGTATTTGGGCTTGCTGTTTCCTCCTAGAGCCTGAATGCCCAGATTGGCGTGATCTTCGTCGACATCACAGACCGCGACGCATTTGCCGTTATCCACCCGGCTCAGATGGTGCATCAGGTATTGGCCGCGTCCGCCAACACCGATAATGCCGTACCTCACCTGGTCCGGGGCGGCATGCACGATCGCGGGCGCACCCGCCAGGGTGACGACAGTTGCAGCCGCCGCGGTCCCGAACTTCATAGCATCGCGGCGTGAAAGATCTTTTTCTTCTGACATCGGTATCCTCTCAGATATTTGACATTCTATCCGAAAGCGCGCGGGCCGGCAGCAACCTTCGTGTCTCGTGGTCGTTTTTAATAGGCGGGCGGCCTCATCACGGGTCCCCTCCCGACCAATCGTTTGCACGGGTGCTATTCGGAAGGACGGCTTCTCAGAACTCCGGGTTCCAAGCCCCGGCAGGCAACCCCCCGCAGCGGCTGCTGAACGGCGCAGTCGGCCTGCGAGCATAGCTTAAACGGCATTCAGCTCACCCGCGGCTTCTCTCTACTCCCGGCTAGTAGGGACGGGATCAAGGAAAGACGGCAACCGCGTATTGGGGCCTGACTGGACGTCGCATTCCTGAAAGCGAGCCCACCCGGACGACCGCACCCAAGACGAGCGTAGCCTTTATGAGTCCGTCTACTTCTTATCCGAGGAGGAGGAAGTAGATGGGGTAGACGTGCTGCCGGAGTCGCTCTTGCTCGAACTGCTCTCGGAACTCTTACTGCCTTCCGAACTGGAAGAACTACCGCTATCGGATTTGGCCTCCGACGAAGATTCTTTCTTGGACTCCGCCTTGGAATCCGAGCCGTTCTTCCCGCCGCTGCCGTTCGACTTGGCGTAATCCGTGACGTACCACCCGGTACCCTTGAACTGAAAGGTTGGAGCCGAAATCAACCGCTCGACCGGACCTCCGCACTCCTCGTGGGTCTCCAGAGGAGAGTCGGAAAACTTCTCGATCTTCTCAAACTTCTTACCGCATGAATTACATTTGTACTCGTAAATTGGCATTCAACAACCCAAACCTGAGTATTATTCTATCAGATTTCGTGATAGCGCCAAGAAGTCGTCAGTTATCAATCCTCAGCGATCCCACTCTGGATAACGGAAAACGGACGACGGAAAACTACTGGGTTTTCTTCTTCGCCGGAGGACGGTGAACCGGGGCGGTAGCTGCCGGGAGTCCGGTCACATTCTTGCGATCTACAACGAACTTGATGTTGTAGGGATCCTTGGTGTACGAAGTTGGGGCGCCGGCAAACGAGATGTCCGCGCCGGGCTCGAGCTTGCCTTTGATCGCCGCGTCAAATACGAGGGTGGCGTCCCCGCTCGGCCCATCGGTGTCATCGACGGCCACAACGATCTCCTTGGGATTATCCATAGAGACCACTTTGGCCTTGAACTGCTTGAAATCTCCTTCCTGTGGAGGGATCAACGCGTCTTTGGCGTTCGCGTTGAAATAGGCTTCTCCGCCATCGGCTTTGAGGGCATCCCTCAGTTCGCGCCAGAGCTTAATATCCGGATGCGCTGCGAGGAACTCCTGGTCCTTTTGCTGCTGCCCTGCCGCGATATCGGTAATGCTCGCGATCTTCAGGTCGTCGGGAGGAAGAGCCGCGTTTGCGGCCGCCTTCTTCAGATCGTCCAGACCGTCATCCGACCCGTGATAGCCCTTGTATGCTCGTTCGAGGAATTGAGCCGCACCCTGGCGAACGCTATCCGGAAGCGCGCCCTCTCCCGTGTACACGGCAGCACGCGCAAACTCAAACAGCCCCGGGACAAATTTCTTTTGGGCGTACAGGACCGTTCCCAGCCAGTAGGAGACCTGGCCGTTCTTCGGGTTCAGTTGGAGCACCTTGCGGAAGGCAGCTTCGGCGGCGTCGTACTGCTTCTGCTGCATTTTGACCCAGCCAAGGGTGGTTTGGGCAAGCTGTTCGATCTGCGCCTTGGCAGCGTTCCAATCGGCATCTTTCACGCCCGCGGGCTTCAACCCGTCCAGGTTTGAGAGCAGGCTATTGGCCGCCTGCTCACCCGCGCTGAGAGAGTCCGGCGTCGGTGGGTTCACCCGAATGGCATTGTTGACGATGATGACCAGCGCCGACAAACTCTTCGGATTGAGGGCGAGGACTTCTTGCGCGGCTTTGATGGCTTCGGCGGGCTTGCCGAGCTTGGCGTAGTCCTGCGCCACCATGGCGGCCCGGTCTTCCTTGAAATCCGAATCCGGGTACTTTTCCTTCCACGTCTGTAGAAGCTGTAACTGCTTATTCGGATCAGTCTCCTTCGACACCGCATTGTAGATGTCGTATTCGCCCTGATCCTTAACCTTCTTTTGCGCCTGGGCGAAAAGGGGCATGATGAGAAGCCCCACTAATCCGATTCCTAAAACCGATCTTACGACTCGATGGAGCACTTGCTGCCTCCCGTTAAAGTTCTATCACGAATCTGAATTCCAGACGCATCCGTCATGGTCAACTCCGCGATACTTGAGATCACTCTTTCATAGAATAGTCTAATTTTTCGCAGTCGTCTTCTTTGGGGCGCCAGTATGTCGCACGGGCGCTGCGTCTTTAGGGAGTCCCGTCACATTTGCCCGGTCCACCTTGAACCTGAGGTTGAACGGATCTTTGGTGAATGCTTCCGGTGCGCCGGCGAAGGAGATCTCCGCTCCCGGATCGAGCTTGGCGGTTGCCTTTAGCGGCGGATCGAGCACCAGCGTCACGTCGCCATTCGTGTCATCGACCGCCAGCAGCAGTTCTTTCGGGCTGGGCTGCGAAACCACATGCCCCTTGAACTGTTTGAACGCGCCCTCCTGTGGCGGGATCAAAGCATCTTTCACACCCTGCTCAAAGTAGGCCTGTCCGGTGTCCCCTTTGAGTGCTTCCCTGAGCGTGCGGAAGAAAGCGATATCCGGATGGTCGGCCGCGAACTTGGCCTGATCTCCCTCTTCTTTCTTCTGGACGTCGATCACGCTGTCGATATGGAAACCATCAGGCGGCAGGGCAGCGGCGATGGCCTGCTTCTTCAAGTCATCCAAGCCGTCTTCTTTTCCGTGATACCCTTCGTACGCCTTTTTCAGAAAATCCGTCAAGGCCTGGCGGCTTTTGGGGTCCAATGCGCCGGTACCGGTGTAGGAGGCGGCCCGCGCATACTCGTAAAGGCCCTCGGAGTACTTCTTCTGGGAATAAAAAACCGAGGCGAGCCACTGTGACACTTGTAGATTCTCCCCGTTGGCCACCAGTACCTGGCGGAACGCGGCTTCGGCGCCTGGGAAGTCTTTATCCTTCTGCTTCCACTTGACGTATCCCTGAACAGTATGCGCCAGTAATCCGGTATCGGCCTTGGCTTTGGTCCAGGCCGCATCGGGAACATTGGCAGGCTTCACCGAGGCGTCGAAAAAGTTATCCAGATTAGAGAGCAGCAGACCGGAAGACTGGTCTCCTACCGCCAGGAGGGCATCCGGCGGATTGCTGGTTCTGAGCACGCTGCCGGCAAGCCCGGCTAACAACTGGAGGGCCGTCAGGTCCTTTGGATTGATGGCAAGGGCATCCTGGATGGCTTTTATGGTTTCGGCGGGTTTGTTCAACTTCTGGTACGCCATGGCAACCGCATCGGCGCGTTCCTGCTTGAAGTCCGAATCCGGATACTTTTCCTTCCAGGTCTGCAGAATCGCCAGTTGCTTGGTTGGGTCGGCTTCCTTATTGGCGGCAGTGAAGATGTCGTACTCGCCCTGGTCCTTAACCTTTTTCTCCTTCTTGGCCGCATCCTGCGCCAAAACCGGCAACTGCGCAATCTGACACGCGGCTCCGACGATGAAAACTGCCTTCACTACTCGATTCAGCAACTGATGCCTCCAACTCATTTCCATGGGTATGACTCCGTTTGTGGGGTTCCCCGCGCGAACAACGAAGTTACAAGGGTACTTGCGGAAGTATATCCGAGCTACTTAACGGTCCGCAACTGTCAGAACTCTTGGACGCCAGAGATTCAAGTATAGTTCCCGGCCCGGTAGTCTATTCCCATCTCCCGGAATTGCCCGGCAAAGCGATGGCAGAAGCTTGTTTGGGGCGGGCGGCGGTAAGCGCTTAAGATAATGCGTCTGGTCGAGCGCCAAGGCCGGCTCTCCAGAGACTGCGCCGTTCGGAGGCTGCTCCGCAGCCGGCAGACCACAAAAAACGATGGTCCGCCCTACGGGGGCCGGTCACGGTGAGTTTACCAGCCGCGATGCCGGACGTCTCCGTGGTAGACTGCAGACTCCGTGCGGCCAATCGACCTCAGCGTGATCGCCATTTATCTCATAGCGGTGACCTGGTTCGGGGCGCGTTTCCGGAAACGCGAGCAGAATCTCAAAGATTATTTCCTCGGAGGACGCAACGCGCCCTGGTGGGCGATCAGCCTCTCCATCGTTTCGGCCGAAACCAGCACCCTCACCATCGTAGGGACTCCCTCGCTGGCCTTCCGGGGGAACTTCGGTTTTCTGCAGATTGTCTTCGGCTACCTGCTGGCTCGCATCGTCATCTCGTTGATCCTGCTGCCGCACTACTTTCGCGGCGAACTCTATACGGCCTACGAATTGATGCAGCGCCGCTTCGGGCCACGCATCCGGAGAGTCACCTCCATGACGTTCCTGGTCACCCGATCACTGGCCGAGGGTGTGCGCGTTTTTGCGGTCGCGATCGTCGTCTCGATTATCCTCGGCACCGGCGAAATCGCGTCCATTCTACTGATCGTGGCCCTGACTCTTTTTTATACTTTCGAGGGCGGCATGACCGCGGTGATCTGGACTGACGTGGTCCAGATGGGCATGTATGTGGCAGGAGCGGTCCTGAGCCTGATCATTATCATCCAGCAGGCGCAGGGCGGCCTGTCTCACGCCGTGGACGTCGCAGCGCAATTTCATAAATTCACCATTTTCGACTTCTCGTCTCCCCTCACACCCGGTTTCTTTCGCCAGCCGTATACCTTTTGGGCCGGGATCATCGGCGGTTGCTTCCTCACCACCGCCAGCCACGGCACCGATCAACTGGTGGTTCAGCGGCTGTTGAGCGCGCGTAACGAGCGGGAGAGCCGCCTGGCGCTCCTCTCGAGCTGGGTCGTGGTGTTCATCCTGTTCTCGCTCTTTCTGCTGATCGGCGCGCTGCTGTTCGTCAATTATCGGGAAAACCACCTTGCGCCGCCCGAGCCCATGGACCGGCTTTACCCGGGCTTCGTCTGGGAAAAACTCCCCGTCGGAGCGGCCGGGCTGGTAATGGCTGCGATTCTGGCTGCCGCGATGGCCAATCTCAGTGCTGCGCTGAACTCGCTCTCGTCGGCCATGGTGGTGGATTTCTTTGGAGCAAAACGAGACGGCCGGCAGCCGCTAACCGCGGGGCAGGCCGCGGTCCAATGTGTCGGAAACTTGCGCCTTAGCCGCCGCGAGCGAAGTTTGGCCGCCGTTTCTGGAGAGATAGGTCTCGCGCGGTGGGCGACGGTTTTTTGGGCGGTCGTGCTGGTCGCCATTGGCCTGGTGGCCCGCCACTGGGGGTCGGTACTCGAGTCCGGACTTTCCATCGCTTCGGTGACACTGGGCATTTTGTTAGGCGTGTTTCTGTTGGGCGTACTGACCAAACGCGTCGGTGAAAACGCGGCTATCGCCGGTGTGATCGCGGGCCTGGCGGTGATTCTCTATGTCAAGCTGGCGACCTACATCGCGTTCACCTGGTGGGTGCCGATCGGCGCCTGCTCCACCTTTCTTGCGGGCTGCGCGGCGTCCTTCATTTGGCCTTTCCAACCGCGGGCCCACCCAACCGTCGACTCAATTAACAAACCCCCAAAAGGCGAGCCTTCACCCTCGGGGCTCGAAAACAGGCAGGCTGCTTCGCAGCCGGGCAGACTACAAAAGACGATGGTCTACCCTACGGAATTTTCGAGGCAACCGTCGACTCCATTAAGGCTGCTTCGCAGCCGGGCAGAATACAAAGGACGAGGTCTACCCTACGGTATTTTCGAGGCAAGGAAAACCTTTGACTGAACTCAAACGCGATCTAGGCATCTGGGCCGCCGTCTCCCTCGTGATCGGCACCGTCATCGGCAGCGGGATTTTCCGCGTGCCGCAGGCCATGACTCAGAACGCCGGCTCCGTCGGCATGGTTTTCGCCGTGTGGATCGTAGGCGGGATCCTGACGATGGCCGGAGCCCTGACTTACGCCGAACTGGCATCCATGCTGCCAGGCGCGGGCGGCGAATACGTTTATCTGACCGAAGCGTACGGCCCGATCTGGGGATTCCTGTACGGCTGGACGCAGATGTGGGTCGCCAAAAGTGGCTCAATTGCCACGCTGGCCACGGCATTCTTCGAGTATTCGGGAAATTTCTGGCCCGAACTGGAGCATGTTTTCTTTCAGATTCCCCTCCCGCTCGGCGAACACGGCGCGCCGCTCAACGTCAGCTACGGCCAGATCTTCGCGATCGCGGTGATCCTGGTGCTGGCAGTGGTGAACTACTTCGGCGTCAAAACGGGGGGCAACGTGCAAATCGCGGCCACGGTGGTGAAAGTCGGCCTGATCGGATTCATTATCCTGGCGGGGCTTCTGCATGGCAACACCGCAGAATCCCACGCGCCGGTGGCTATCCCGACCACCGCCGGATTCTTCGCCGCGCTGGTCGCCGCCTTGTGGGCCTATGACGGATGGAACAATGTCGGCATGGTGGCGTCGGAGGTGAAGAATCCGCAGCGCAATCTGCCGCGCGCCTTGATCGGCGGATCGCTGGCTGTGATGGTAATTTATCTATTGGCGAATATCGCTTATTTCCTGGTGCTGAGTCCCGCGACGATTGTCGGACATAAACTGGTAGCGGCGGAAATGATGCGGCGCATTCAAGGACAAGCGGGCGCCAATTGGGTGTCATTGGCGGCCATGATCTCGATCTTTGCGGCGTTGAACGGGTCGATTCTGACCGGGGCGCGCGTTCCCTATGCCATGGCGCGCGATGGCAGCTTCTTTCGCGCGGCGGCGTACGTCCATCCCCGTTTCCGCACGCCGGGAGTCTCCATCCTATTGCTCAGCGCCTGGTCAGGAATTTTGGTGCTTTCCGGCCGATATGACCAACTCTATACGTACGTGATATTCGCCAGCTGGATTCTTTATGCCATGGCAACCGCCTCGGTGATTGTTCTGCGAAGGAAACGCCCGGACCTTCCGCGGCCTTATCGCACCCTGGGGTATCCTCTAGTGCCCATACTTTTCGTGGCGACGGCGTTTCTTCTCGAGGTTTTCACGCTTAAACAGTCACCGCGCGAATCGATTGCCGGAATTGTACTGATTCTATTGGGATTGCCTTTTTATTTTTACTGGAAAAGGCGCCCCGGTCCAGGGTCTTCCGCCAACCTTCCAACAACTTGATCGGTACTAATTAGCGACAACTAGAAGTTTTTGTTCCGAAAACAGAACAAAAAGCTTGCACGCAAGGTTTATCTGGAGTACATCTAGAGTGTGGTGTGTGGATTGGATTGACCCGTCCGTTTCACATCCGGAACAAAATGAAAGAAGCAGGAGGGGGGCATTATATGGATGTAACGAAAATACTGGCTGACCTTCGCCAGGAGCGTGATCAATTGGAGGAGGCCATTCTTAGCCTCGAGCGGTTGGCTCGGGGTCGCGGCAAACGTCGCGGACGGCCTCCGGCCTGGATGACAGTAGCAAAGAAGCGCGGGCGTCCTCCGGGAAGTAAAAACAAAACTCAGGCCGCGACATCATAAATCTTAAAGGGGCAGGCCGCAAGCCTGCCCCAAGCACTTCCTGCCCTCCTCGATTGCGGGCTCCGAACTGTTTTTCATTGATATAACAGGTATTTCTCCCTCAGTTGTTCGAACCGCGTCAAACTCTCCTCCTCCTGCTTCAGAAGATCCTCCGGCGCAACGCCCTTAACTAAGCCATCCACCAGTGAGTTGCTGCCGATCAACTTCCGGTCCGCGCCAAACGCGATCTTTCCGGGATACAGGTGCTGTAAGGCTGCTGCCAGTTCCACTCCAAAACGGCCGGCATCGAAAACATCCCGGTTCGTCACCACGAAACGGACGCCTTCTATGGTTTTACCGGCCAGATGCGACTCCGCCGGCTTGAAGCGCACGGGATAGGCACGAAGTCCCGGGATCAAACGTCGATTCAAATACCCCGCCAGTGTCCCTCCGCGGATGAACTCTGCGCCCACGACCTCGAATGGCGAGTCCGTTCCCCGCCCAACTGAATAATTCTCCGATCCTTCCAGCATCGCCACCGCGGGATACAGCAAAGCCTGGTTCAGATTCCGGATGTTCGGCGATGGATTAGCCCATTGGAAGCCGGTCGCATCGAACCATTCCGCGCGACGCCAGCCCAGCATCGGTATCACGGTAAGGTCTGCGTGAATGGCATTCTCGCCGTTGAATAGCCTCGCCAACTCGCCAATCGTCATGCCATGCCGCACCGGCAGTGGGAAATAGCCGATAAACGATTCGTTGCCGCGCGACAGCACCGGTCCTTCGACATGAATTCCAGTGATTGGATCGGGACGGTCCAATACATAATAGGGCACCCGTGACCTGGCCGCTTCTTCCAACGTATAAGCCATAGTGGTTTCATAGGTGTAAAATCGGACTCCAATGTCCGCTATATCGAAGATGAGCGCGTCGAGCCCCTTCAACATTTCCGGTTTAGGCCGCCGGTTGGGGCCTTCATAAAGGCTGTAAACATGAATTCCGGTCTTACGATCGATCGAACTTAAGACATTTTCGTGATCTTCCACACCCTCGATCCCATGCTCAGGCGAGAATAGCGCCACTACCTTCACGCCTGCCTCCAGCATTAGATCGATATTGCGGCGCCCATTCCGGTCGATACCGGTTTGATTGGTGATCAAGCCGACGCGCTTTCCCTTAAACTGCCGGAACTGCTGCTCCACCATGACGTCGAGACCGGTGCGCAGCGGCTGATCGGGCGGAGGACCCTCGTATCCCAAGTTCGCCGCGACCACCGTCGCCACGCGAGCCCGGACCGAGGTAATGGCCGGACGCAGCTTCGGATGCACCGAGTTGGCCAATAACACCACGAAAGTTTGCGAAACGGGATCGATCCAGAGGGAGGTCCCGGTGAAGCCGGTATGCCCATAAGATCGGCCTTTAGGAAAAAGTTCGCCACGATTTCCCGAATATCTGGAATCGATATCCCAGCCCAGCCCGCGAATGTCTCGCTGACCCGGCGGGGATTGCGGGGACGTGAAGTAATCCACGGTGAGCGGGCTAAAGACGCGTGCTCCGTCCAGCGTGCCGCGATTCAGCATCATCTGGCAGAAGCGCGCGAGGTCGTCGGCGGTCGAAAAAAGACCGGCGTCTCCCGCTACGCCGCCCATGAACCGCGCGGTAGGATCGTGGACCACGCCGCGCAGGATCTCGCCGTCCGGCTGCTGCTCGGTGGGAGCGATGCGCGGGCGCAGGCCGGTGGGCGGCAGGAACTGGGTGTCTTTCATGCCCAGGGGCTCAAAAACATTGCGCCGGCAGAAATCGTTGAGCATTTCGCCGCTGACGCGATGTACGATCTCGGCAGTCAGGTTGAAATTGATGTCGCTATACACAAAATGCGTCGCAGGCGGCCCCGCAGGCATAACCGTGAGCGCCATCCTGATTCCCGTGTCGTAACCGCTCCAGGCGGGAACCTGCTTGAGATCGGGAGGCATTCCCGAGTAATGGGTCATCAGGTCGCGGATCGTGATGGGACTATGGCCGCCCTGAAACTCGGGGAGATATGCGGTCACCAGGTCATCGATGCGGACCTTGCCCTCTTCGAAAAGCTTCATCATTGCGCTGGTTGTCGCCACGACTTTGGTGAGCGATGCGATATCGAAGATCGTGTCGACGGTCATGGGTTCGGCCGCCGGGACCAAGGCACGGTTTCCATACGCCTTGCGGTACTGGATCTGGCCCTGATGTCCGACCACCAGTACCGCGCCCGGCATCCGGTTGTCGCGGATTCCCTGGTCGATCACCGCGTCGACGTCGGCCGCGCCGGGAAGAGTCTGGGCCCTGGCGCTTGCGCCCGACCCATAAAAGGCCGCCCAGAAACTAAGTAAGCCAAACCCAATGGCTGGTGCAATCGTCGTTCGTGCAATCGGCTTCCGTGTAATTATCATAGAGATACGCATGCTCTACGACGCGCTCATCGTCGTCTCTTTTGGCGGCCCCGAAAAGACCCAGGACGTTATTCCGTTTCTCGAAAATGTACTGCGCGGGCGTAACGTACCCCGTGAACGGATGCTGCAGGTCGCCGAACACTATTATCACTTCGGCGGCCGAAGTCCCATCAACGACCAGAATCGGGAACTGATCGCGGCGCTGCGAAAAGCCCTCGATTTGCCGGTCTACTGGGGCAATCGCAACTGGCATCCGATGCTCGCGGACACCCTCCGGCAGATGCAAAAGGATGGCATCCGGCGTGCGCTGGCGTTCGCTACATCGGCGTTCAGTTCCTATTCCGGCTGCCGGCAGTATCGCGAAGATATCGCCCAAGCGTTAGCCGAGATTCAACTCGAGATCCCTCTTCAAGAGGACGCCAGGCCCATGATCATCCACAAGTTGCGGACGTTCTCGAATCATCCGCTCTTCATTGAAACCATGGTCGAGCGAACCGCCGCTGCCTTCGAGCAGGTTCCGGAGGCTGCACTGGTGTTCACCGCGCATAGTATCCCGGTCGCGATGGCGCAGAGTTCAGCCTACGAACAGCAACTACGCGAAACTGCGGAACGGGTGGCGCAGCGAGTCGCCGGGTTGAGGGGAGGGAAGACGGAGTGGACCCTGGCCTTCCAAAGCCGGAGCGGGCCGCCGTCTCAGCCCTGGCTCGAGCCTGATATCGGCGATTGGCTGCGCCGCGAACGGCCGCGCGATGTAGTGGTGGTTCCCCTGGGCTTCATCTCCGATCACATGGAGGTGCTCTACGATCTGGATACCGAAGCAGCTCAACTTTGCGAGGAGTTGGGGATTCGGATGGTCCGTGCCGGAACCGCCGGTACGCACCTGAAGTTCATCGCGATGATCGCTGAGCTGATCCGGGAACGGACCCATCCCGGTACGCCTCGCCGGGCTGAAGGAACGTTGGGAGTGCCGCTGGACGACTGCCCGCAGACGTGTTGTGTGAAGGTATAGGTTGTCCGTTATCCGTTATCCGTTGTCCGTAACGGAAAACGGATAACGGAAAACCCATGACGTGCTACCTCCTTGGAGGAATAGCGCAAATCGTCTCCCTCGGTTAGATTGAAACTGTATGCTTGCCACGCGTCTCGCGTTGCTTGCGGCGTTGAGCGGATGGCACCTCGCGACTGCCGATTCCGAGCCTGGAGCACCGTCCATCAGTTCCGCCAGCCTGGTGAATGCGGCCACCGACCAGTCAGTCCTGGCACCGTACTCGATTGCTACTCTTTATGGCACAAACCTGTTTCTCGATGGCGCCGCTCATTCGAACGGCGGCTCCGAGGTACCTGAGACGCTCGCCGGCGTCACTGTCCTGATTGGTCTTGCTCCCGCCGGTCTCTTCTACCTTTCGGCGAACCAGATCAATCTGCTGATTCCGAGTTCCATCGGATCGGGCACCTATTTGGTCACGGTGGTGCGCAGCGGCGTCGCCAGTCAATCCGAGCCGGTGACGATCCAGGAATTCGCGCCCGGATTATTCACCTCGTCTCCCGGATTCGCCGTGGCAACCCACGCGGACGGAACTCCCGTGACAGAGACCGCGCCCGCCGTGCCAAATGAAGTGGTGGTTTTCTACGCTACCGGTCTGGGACCGGCTCAGCCCAATCCGCCCGACCGGTCCATTCCCCCGACGGCAGCACCTATCGTCCAACTTGGCGCGTTCCAGGTGCTGCTCGATGGCCTCGCGATCGATCCTTCGCTCGTCCAATACGCGGGCATTGCTCCCTTCAACGCGGGACTTTATCAGGTGAATGTCCGCTTGCCCGCCGATTTGCCGCCAACCAACCCTGAAGTCCGATTGAGCGTCGCAGGCTCGCTGTCTCCGCCAGGGTTAAGCTTGATCACGGCTCCGCCCTAACCCGCAAACTCCCGTGGGGCCTCCCGGGTGCGCAGCAGCCCGCAGACCACAAAAAACGATGGTCTGCGCGACGGGCTGAGCTACTACGATCCTCCGGCTGCGCTAAACCGCGTCAGCGAACTTCCGCCATCGCAATTAAAGACCGCTCCGGTAATGTAACCCGCCGCTGAGGAGCACAGGAACAAAGCCAGATCGGCCAATTCGTCTTTTGTACCAAATCTTCCCAGCGGAACGCTTCGCTCCACGCGGTGCCGGACCTCCTCCGTTGGCGCAAGCCTTCGCATGCCCTCGGTATCGTCGGTGGGGCCTGGCGTGAGGCAGTTCGCGCGGATGCCATGCGGTCCCCATTCGATTGCCAGCGTCTTCATGAGAAGTTCGATGCCGGCCTTGGCGGCGCACACGTGCGATTGATATGGGATCGGCACCTGGGCATGAGCAGCCGAGATACTCAGTACTGACGCGCCGGGTTTGCGCAGAAACTCGTAACCAGCCCGGCAGGTGTTGAAAGTTCCCAAAAGATCGATGTCGATGACGGCTTTGAATCCGTTGGAAGACATGCCGGTCACCGGCGCTGGGAAGTTGCCGGCTGCGGCGCACAAAAGAATGTCGATTTCGCCCAAGTTGTCACGCGTCCGGCGCAGCGCCATCTCGATCGCTGCGTAGTCACGAACGTCCAGTGCCGCGGTCTCGGCACTGCCACCGGCTGTCCGAATGGTGGACGCAGCCGCGTCCAGTCTCTCCTGATTGCGACTCGCCAACACCACCTTCGCACCGTGTTGGGCGAAGCGCTCGGCGATTCTCTGACCGATGCCGCTGCCGCCGCCCGTGACAAAGGCAACTTGACCAGCGAGAAGACGTTCACGAAAAATATCCGACATCCCGGGAAGAATATCACGGACCCTGGACCGGAAAGTCGGACCATCCTCCGACTTCCCTGACGGTTCCCGAACTGTAGCGAGGTCTTCGAACCCAAACCGACGAGATGGTGCGCCTGGTGCTAAACGTCTTTGCTACTTGGCGGCTTTGTTGATCAATAGACCCAGGGGTTACTGCGATTGGCGACTGGCGGGTGGTGCGGAGCCCTCGACGGCTGAGTTCATGCGCCCGGACCGCATCGTCGAGGGAACGCGCGGCAGTAGCGCCGCTTCTCCGCTTTGGGCAGAGCCGGCAATCTTACCGACAAAGCCATTCTCCATATCACCTCGATTCGCTGCGCAAGGTCTGCAGTCGGTGCTGTTGATCCGGTGTCAGATCATTTTTGATTCGCACCAGCAGTACAATTTGAGCGCGCTTGATTTCCCGCTCGGCGGCCAGAACTTTATCCAACTGGGCAGCCACCTGAACCTCATCCGCCTTGGGTTGCTTCAAGAGTTCTGCCAGTCCCTCCATCGCGTTCTGCAGTTGCCACTGCAGGTCCGTGAAGCGTGTTTGGGACTTCAGCATTTCCGCGTGAAGATACGCCTTTTGTGCGTCGCTCAGGCCGATCGCGTTCTGCCGGGCCAGGATCAAGTCCGGCGAAAACAGCAAATCGGCCAGCGGATCCGGATGCGCCGGTCGTTGCGCGTAAAGCGAAGAGCTAAGAATCAACAGAGACACGGCTAACCATTGGAATCTATCGCGCATGCATTTCTCCTGACGGTTTCACTTCAAAAAAAACTTCTCCTAACCGCGGCATGGTGGTCCATGCCGCCCCGACCGGCGGCTGCAATAAGGCCTCAGTCGGCGAACGCCACGATACCAGTGCTGCCAGGGTCGCGACGCTCGTCTGCGGCGTGGGACGCCGGGTCCACAGGACGCTCGCGATCAGCATTGCCGTCAAGCCTGCCACCAGGGCCCATCTCCACCACAGAGTGGTATGCGGAAGATTCCGCCCGGCGATACGCGCCATCACCCGGTCCGGCCCGTAGGACGGCGGCGCGACCATGGCTCGGCGATCGAGAGCGGCATTCATTCTCGCTGCCGCCGCCTGGGTCTCGCGCAATGCCTCCGCGCAATCCGGACAGCGGTCGATATGCGCTGCGAATGCGGGACCCTGCACTATGCCCAACGCACAGTCGGCGACCGCGTCCCGCCAGTTCGCGCAACCCTTCATCGCATCACCTCCCGCAGCAATTGCCGCCTCGCCAGATGCAGCCGCGACCGCACCGTTCCCTCCGGAATCTTCAGAATCCCGGCTACCGCCCGTACATCCATTTCCTCGACTCCTATCAACAACACGACCGCCCTCAACTTCTCCGGCAGCAATTCGACCTGCGCCCGCAACCGCGCCTCAAACTCGCGCCCGGTGGCCCTCGCCTCCGGATCTTCCGAAACCGGGCGGTCTGCTATCCAGGCGCCGTCCCGGCCCATTGCCCGCGTGGTTCCGCGACGGCGGTTCAACGCCAGTCGCCAACCCGCGCGTGCAACCCACGGCCGGAACCTTTCCGGATCTCGCAGGCTCCCGATCTTTTCATACGCGGCCACGAACGTATCCTGAGTCACCTCCTCGGCATCCGCGCCGTTGCCGAGGACCGAGTACGCGATCTGGTAAACCAGCCGGTACGATTCGCGCATAAGCCGTTCAAAATCCACTCTGTCCGAGCCCGGCTGTGGCATTGCCCCTATTCTCACCCACCGATCCCGGATCAATCATTCTGTTCAGACGCACAACTCCATACCCATTAGGACACCGTGGAGTTCGGCCGCGTTCACTGAATCCGGAATGAAAAAGGTTAAGTATCCCACTGAACGGGACCTGTTGCGGTGGTGTCTTGTTGATTATGGAGATGGTCGCTCGTTGACGCGTCCGCCACCGGCTCCAACCCGGTGAGACTCTCGAGCGACGGCACTACGGAAACGATCGTGTGGACCGTAAATTTGGACGGCAGCGGCGAGACCCCCCACGGGAGTGCAAGTGTAGTGATGACGGATGTGCGCCGCGCGGGCAGCCGCGCCAACAGGAACACAAGCACCGGTAAGGAAAATAATGTCGACTATCTACGTCAAGAGACTGGTTCTCATCACGCTCGCGCTTTGCGCCTTCTCTTTGGGATTCCAGCGCACGCCCACCGGCTTTTCGTCCAACCAGCCGCCGCTCACGCTGGGAAATATCGGACTCCCGCTCATGTTCCACTCCATCGATTCTCCAGTCGGACGAGTGGAGTCAAAAATTCACCTTATCCAGCAAATCGCGCCGGAGTGGGCCAAGAAAGGCGGCGATCGCGCACTGCTGCAATCCATGATGGAGAAAATCGCCGGGTACGGGTCGAAACACCGCTTCGCGGAGGCTGATAAAGCTGCCGATGAGGTCCTCGCCATGCTCGGCGCGAAGGACACGCCTGTGCCGGACGATTCTGAACAGCTTCATCGCCAGGAGCGTGACAAGTATCTGGCCATCGCCAAGACCTTCAACATATCTGGCATAGAGGATTACATCGGCTGGGCCGCTGCGGAACGGGAAAAGGGAGAGCCGCAGTGGGACATCTATCGCGAAGACGCTGCTGCGATCCGAAAAGCCGGATTATCCTTCATCCCCTATATCTGGATACAGACGTTGCCCGCATGGGTTAAAGCTGATCCGCAATACGTCTTCAGCAGCAATGTCGAGACGGGTCTGGAGACTGGGGCGCTCTCCATCTTCGCACCCGAGACGCTCGCAGCGTACGACCGGCTTTACGGCGAAGCGAAGCGCGAGCTCGGCGACTCCGTCGACATCCTGCGGATCGGCTCACCCTATGATTATGGGGAATGTGCGTATCCAGCCGGAGCGGCAAACTTTGCCTTTCCCATGAAAAATATGGAGTCCGGATTCTGGGTAAACGAAGCTCCCGCCCGGGCGCACTTCAAGGCTTGGATGAAGAACAAGTACACCACGGTACACGCGCTGAATGCTGCGTGGGGGACCACGTTTTCCGATTTCGAGCACCTCGACTATCCCAAAGACACCACCCACGTGCGTTACTGGCTCGATTTTGTTTCGTGGTATCACCAGGGGTTCACCGAGCGCATGGGAAAGGTCGTTGACGTGGCGCAAAAGCACTTCCCCCAGACCCCCATCAACATCAACATCGGCTGGCCCTACGAGAAAATCAATCTGGGCGCGGAAATCACTGGGCTCATCAAAATGGCCGGGGCGAAGCACATCTATGTGCGGACTCCTACCGGTCCGTCGGTGCCGTTTCTGTTTACGAAAAGAGTTGCCACCGCGGCGCGGCATTATGCGCCGGCGAGCTTTTCCAGCGAGCCGGTAGACGGCAACGCCCCATGCAAGCAGATGGCTCTCGCCTATTTTAAAGACTTGACCACCGGGGTGAAATGGCATTTCGACTATGGAGCGAACTACGACCGTTGCAAGGAGTCTCTGGCGGACTATCGCACCGTTTGGATGGACGCGGAATATCCGAAGGTGGACACCGCATTGTTCTTTCCCACTACGGCACACTATCTTGAAAACTGGAACAACTGGAAAGGGTTCGGTTTCAACGGCGGATTCCCGGCCGGACTGCAGCAATATGCGGAAGAACTGCGAGACATGATCGATTACGACGTAGTCGACGAGCGCCTGGTGTCGGATGGATTTCTGGACGCCTATCGCGTGCTGATCTGGCCCGCGGGGAAGGTCGTTGAAGCAGCGACGCTACGGAAAGTCAAAAGCTGGGTGGAAAACGGCGGCACGCTGATGATTGCCGATATCGACAACATCCACACCGTTGAAGGCGCGGCGGCGTTTGCCAATCTCCCGAAGGGCAAAGGGAAAGTTATCGAGATCGGCCACAACGTAGATGACCTGGAGTCCAAATTCCCCGGCAAGCTCGACGCGCGCGATGGCGTGCTGGTGTCCACGTTCAGCAAGGGCATTCTGGTCTTCAACCGCACAGACAAGCCGCAAACGAGAACGATATCTACTCCTCGTGGCTCCGAGGAGATCACTCTCGCGCCGCAGCAATTCAAAATGTATAGCGTCACGAAACCTCAATGAAAACCACGTCAAAAACCCTCCTCACGGGCCTTCTCGCTTCTGTCTTTCAAAACGCGGTTAACGCCGGACCGCAGCCGGAGACCAGGTATCTGGCATTTCAGATCTTCACCTACGGTCCGAATCCGAAAATCGCACGTATGGGTGAAGGGATGAACCCGATCGCCGGGTTTCCGGACAAGGCGGTGCTTCGCGAGTACATTGAAGACATCAAACGCCGGATCGGCACTATAGGCGACCGGAAGACCCGGTTGGCCGTCACGCTCGGGCCGCTCAGCTTTGATCATACTGACGCCGAGGTCACCAGGTTCATTGAGGTTGGCTTTGAATTAGCTCTTGAGACCGACGTGGCTGTCGGTTTCCATATCGACGATTCCATGTTCTGGACGCGCCGCAAAGACCTGTGGAGCGATCCGAACAACGTGGAGGCCCTGGACTGGGATGGGACACCGAATACCGGCCGGCGCCTCGACTGGCAAACCGCACCTGGATCAAAGCCCGATATGGCTCCGCCGCAGATGTGTTTCAACAGCAAGGTGATTCAGCGAGAGGTGCAGCAGCGCTCCGCCCTCTTGGGCAAGGCGATCCAGGCAGGCGTGAATCGGCTGCAGCAGTTCAACAGGCCGGAACTGTTCTCGGGCGTGATTGCCGGTTGGGAGACGATGATCGGCCAGGATTTCAAGACGGGCAAGTATCTCGGCTATCGCGCGCTGCTGAACCGGGGCTTCAGTCGCGAACACCCGCCCCGGGACATGGACTTCGAACGGGAAAAAGTCGTCCAGGAGTTCATTGAACTTTGGACGCAAGGACTCGCCGACGCTGGTGTGTCACCGCAAAAAATCTACTCCCACACCGCGCCCTTCCCGCACCGTGCCTTCGCGCCTGGCGGCGGTAAAGAGGCCACCTATTCGCAACACAATCACTTCGCGCCTCCTTCGGTGGCCTTCGGGAAATACCACCGGCCTGGCTTCTCAACCTATCCGGCTCCGGGCCGGTTCGACGACATTTACGAGGAACTCGACAAGCACAAGCAAGTGGGCTGGGCATCCTCCGAGGGAACCAATTTACAGCTCGGGTCCGGACCGGGACAATCGGGCATGACCATGGAAACCTACCTGGCGAAAATGTTCAACCATGGCGCCACGTTAGTCAACGTCTTCGCCTGGGGAATCGGGGGCGACGCCAACAAGAACATGAGTTTCCGCTTGGTGACTGAGGGCGAAGAAGCCTTGTTAGCTTATCGCAAGTTTCTGGCGGGCGACCTGCTGATCGAAGGGCAGACTACATTGACCCTGCTGGAACGCTTGCCTCCGAAGATTCATAAAATCCAGAATGAATTCCCCGCATGGATCGGGAAGACGGGCAACCCGGAGGCCGCTGCGCTCATGCAACAAATGCAGGAACAGTTGAAAGCCAAGAACTTCGAGGAAGTCGAGAATACGGCCGATTCAATTCTCAAGTTGATGGGCGCGAGCGCACAGTCTGCCGCCTTTCCCGGCAATGTGAATGCCGGGTCGCCGGCTGACTCCGTCGAAGCGGCGCGCAGACGGCTCACTGAAAAGGTTGAGCGCGTCAAAGCGGGCGCGCAAGAATGGGTGGACAGCGGGCGCGACCCGTCGGCCATCGCCCGGGCGATGGAAGAGAAGTTCAAGCCTCTGATCGAAGCGGGCAAAATGGGCGAAGCGGAGGCGGAACTGGATCGACTGCTCGAACAGCTCAATCTCGAACGGCTCAATAAGGATGCGAAATGAGAGCGTCCTTAATTATCTACCGGGCCGGGCGCAAGATAAAATAGGATGCCAATCGCGGAGAGCCACAGATGGACATTGCGCAACTAGCCAAGCGGCAACTGGACGACTATGACCGTCATCAGCCCGGCGGTCTCTTTGCAGGTTACTCCATTCCGATGACCGTTGATGACGCTTACGCACTCCAGATAGCTGTGGCGCATCTTCGAGTGCTGCGAGGGGAGCCGGTCGCTGGTTATAAAGTCGGCTGCATCACTCCGGTGATGCAGGCGCAATTAGGGCTCGATCATCCGGTATTTGGGTGCGTGTTCGAGACGGAAATCCGAAGGTCGGGAGTCGTGCTTAACCCCAACGAATTCGACGGACTGGCAATCGAGGGAGAGTTCGCAGTCCGAATCGCCAGAGACATTCCGGATGCAGCTTGGCTCAGAAGCCATCCGGACGAGGCACTGTCATCCGGCTTTGCAGTGATTGAGCTTCACAACTACGTATTTCGAAACACGCCGCACAACGCGCAAGAGCTGATCGGAAACAATGCCATTCACGCCGGCGTGGTTTTGCCCCTGACAGAACCACCGTTGAGCCATCCCTCGGCACTGTTAGATGCGTCGATCCAGGTCTCGATAAACGGGACTACGCTCGGTACCGCTGACGGGCGGGCCTTGCCGGAAGGACCGTTCGGCAGTGTGGTGCGGCTCGCGACGCATCTCGCCGGATTCGGACGGTTTCTTCAACGCGGGCAAATCGTCCTCACGGGCTCTCCACTTCCGCTCTACCGGGTCGACGACGGAGAACGGATCGAAGTTCGCTGTGACAGGTCAGGAACTGTCGTCGGCCTTATTTCACGTCAGGAAACACTTCAGTCCTGAATGACATCTCGAAGTGACGGGGCTGCCGCGGTCACCCCGCAGCGTTTACCGATGCACTTGGTCGCATTCTGCACGTGTCCCACATCGAGCCGAGGCTTGCTCAGAGATCAGCCGCTTCCGCCGGACAAGTTGGTCAAACTGAACCAAACTTTCTGACAATCGGGTACCAGTACTAAATCGCGCAAAAATTCGCAAGGAAACGATTCACGGCCTCCGAACGATGGTACTTTTATCGTAACTAAAGTAAACACATGCATCCCACAACGCGTAATCGAACCTTGGAAGATCCCCTGGCTTACCTGCCGTGCTCGATGATTTACGCGTATCCTAAAGGCCAAACCATTTACGATCAAAACCTGCTATCGACGAATCTTTATCTCGTGATAGACGGCAAGGTGAAGGTTGGTCATTTGGCCGAGAATGGCGGACAGATTGTGGTGGACATTTACGTCCCCGATGAATTCTTCGGCGAATCGTCCTTGCTCCGATCATCCCATGGCCGCCGTGAAATTGCGGTCGCGATGGAGCCCACAACCGTCATGGCGTGGACCAACGCCGCGATCGAGGATCTCGTCGCGGACCGTCCAAAGCTTGCGTTGGCACTGATTCAACTTTTTGCACAACGCTCCACGGACTTAGTGCAGCGCATCGAGAGTTTTTCGGGGGACACGATCGCCCGTCGACTGGCCCTGGCCTTGCTCCGTTTCGCGGAACGGATGGGGAGTGAAGACGAGGCCGGGTCTGTGCAGATGATCCCTTTAACGCATGAACTGTTGGCGCAATATATCGGCACTTCCCGTGAACTCGTGACGCAGTCCATGAATCAGTTCCGGCGTGACGGTTACCTGCGACATTCGCGCCGAGGCATTTCGCTGCATCCTGAGAAGTTACGAGATTGGCTCGCGTCCGAGCGATCAGAGAGGTCCGGCCGCATTGCCGGCGAGTTGGCGTCAGTTCCTCGCCTGTCTATCACGAGCAAGGGATCGTTACCGCAGGGACGGGACGTCTGGCTCAGTAAGCGCCGAGCATAGACCCCGGCCAGGGCTCGCGCCTTGACGAAAAGACGGAAGGGTTTCTGCTCGAAATGTCGGTCGTTCCCACGGCGTCGCCGAATCCCCAGACTCGGCCGACGCAACCGGAGCCGCCCGCGGCATCGATCCACTCGCCCTCGGCCTTGCTGCCCACTTCCGATGAACTGTCACTCGCCGGGCTATCCCCAATTATCCTTCAGGCGTGCCGACCTTTCTCCGGAAAGGCTTCGTACAGACGCTCAGCCAGCTGAGTCATGGTTCGTTCCAACTGCCCGAGACGGCGCTCCACTTCGTGCAGGTCCTGCCGGCTGGTGCCGCCATCGGATTTTAAGATTGCGTTGCGACAAAAGTCCGAGATACTGCGGGCTCCGGACTCGTTAGTGGCTCGCTGAAGGCCGGCAAACTCCTCCTCGGAGAGCCGGATATTCACGAGACGCGTGCGTGGATTTCGAATTGCCATACGCGGTTCTGCCTCCAGGTAAAATCCCTACTGACATCCAGTAGATGATCCGAGACTCCGCGAGTTTCACACTTCTGTCATACATACGTGGTGAAACGTACAGTTTGTAGTGCGGATGATAAGTGGGTCGCGAAACCGGGTCTGCCTTGTCGTCAGTCACAGGGACCCTGATCAGGCTCCCGCTGCGGCGACCTTAAAGTCCTCCGAGGTTCCCTGATCGCCGTCATCCGCGCAGCCGCGAACAAGGCGATGCAAATAGGCGCGCGAGATACGCATGCTGCGGGCGGCTAACGTTTTATTCCCGTTGCACTCCATGATCGCGCGATTCGCAAGTTTGATCTTGTACTGGCGCAGGTGTTCTTCGAAGGAATTCGTCGCTGAGATTGGTTGATCGACGCAGATCACGTCTTCCTCGGGCTGCAGCGTGTCGGGTAGATCCTCCGCCGCGATGCAATTGCCCTGCGTGACGATGACTCCGCGGGCAATCGCGTTTTCGAGTTCGCGGATATTTCCAGGCCAATCGTAATTCAACAACTGAGACAAGGCGGCGGGGTGAATGCTTTCGACCGTCTTCCCGTACTCCGATGCGTACTTCCTAAGGAAGTGATTGGCCAGAAGCGGAATATCTTCAGACCGTTGCCGCAGAGCCGGAACCTGAATCTGCATCACATTGATGCGAAAGTACAAATCACTGCGGAATTTACCTTCTGTGACCATTTGGGCCAGGTTTCTGTGCGTTGCAAACAAAACGCGGGCCTTCGTCGGGATGACCCTGCTGCTTCCCAGCTTGCAAAACTCTTTCTGTTGCAGAACGCGCAACAGCTTGACTTGAGCATGCAGACTCAGCTCTCCTATTTCGTCCAGAAAGAGCGTGCCTTTCCCTGCCTGTTCGAAGTAGCCTTCACGCGAGCCGATCGAACCGGTGTACGCTCCTCTTTCACTTCCGAACAGTTCGGCTTCCAGGAGAGTCTCGGGGATAGCGCCACATGACACGGCGACAAAGGGAGCCGCGGATCGATGGCTGAGATTGTGAATCGCGCGGGCGACCAGTTCCTTGCCGGTGCCGCTCTCACCGGTGATCAGAATGAAGGCATCCAAATTGGAGACCCGCCGGATCAGATCGTAAACGCCCTGGGATGATGAGCCCGAACCGATCAACCGGTCGCAAGTCGGCTCGAAACGGGCCGCTCCGCGCAAGTCGCTCAACTCACGACTGGAAGCTGGGTCAAATTGATCTCTCGTCATCAACCCAAGCCTAATGCAGTCCGATCAGGTAAACAGGTACCGATAAGAACACACCGCGTAAATGCGAGCGCAACTTGCCCATTAGTACTGGGACTGGTGCCGCACGTTCGCGCGAGTTGCTCCGCGCGGAGTGTCATGAGTCCCACGTCGCTGTTCGAGTTCCGCGACGAACTTGAATGGCTGAGAACCGCTTACGGCATGGAACGTTGCGCCAAATTTTTCGCCAGGTAATCCACGATTGTCCCAAGTTCTTCCTTTGTTCCAACCATTCCCTTATCCACCATGGAGGTGACTTCGGTCTCCCAGCCGGCTCGGCTCATTCTGAGCGCTGCAAAAACTCCTGTTCCATGGCACTTCGTGCAGAGCCGCACGACAATTGGCTTTCCGTCACCGTCGGGCAAAGACGCAGCGGCGGATGCGGAATCTGCTCGACCGCCCAAACCTGAGGAACGGCTTGTGTGAACAGAGCCCGGTACGTCCTGTGTCCCGGATAAAGAGAATGCGATCAGTGCGTCAGCGGTCGCGCCCGCCGTGTTGGCAATCATCCTGAAGCGGTTCGTGCCACCCGCCGCAATCACGATATATTGCTTCCCGTCCCGGCCCAGATAGGTCATGGGAACCGCTTCGGCGCTGGCCTCCAGCTTCGTGACCCAAAGTTCCTTGCCCGTACGCGAATTGAACGCCCGGAATTTGGAGTCGGTCGTCGCGCCAATAAAAACCAGTCCACCCGCAGTTGAGATGGATCCGCCCATGTTGGGCGCGCCGGCGTCCTTAAGTCCCTGTGCCTCCAGTTCGTCGTAATCGCCCAGCGGTCGCCGCCAGACGACCTCGCCGGTATCGGCGTTCACCGCACTCAGTTCGCCCCAGGGTGGCTGCTGGCACGGGTACTGATCCTGATCGAGAAACCGCGTGTACCCTCCGTCGTTCCGATATGGCATGGGCGCGCCCGGCTCCGCCTGCACCATGTGGCCGGTGCCGCCCAGACTGCTGGTATTCACGAACACATAGCCCAGCCGGGGATCGTAGGAGACTCCACCCCAGTTTCCGCCGCCCATCGTTCCCGGCATCGACAAGGATGGCGTGAGGCCAAACGGCGTGTAAGGTCCCTCGTGGCGCAACCGGCCGAACCACTCCGCGCAAAAACGTTGCGATTCGGGAGTGCGTTTCGATAGGTCGTTCTTCGTCAGGCTCATGCGCGCCAATGGCGGCGGCTTCAGCGGAAATGGCTGCGTTGGCCACGATTCCTCGCCCGGCGTGTCGCTCCTGGGCACAGGGCGCTCCTCCACCCCGAATACCGGCCGGCCGCTCTCTCGATCGAGGATGAACAACAGGCCCATCTTGGTGATCTCCGCCACAGCCGGAATCGGCTTCCCGCCACGTTTCACTTCGATCAGCGCCGGGGGCGCGCTGATGTCGTAATCCCAGAGGTCATGGTGCACCATCTGGTAATACCAGCGCAGCTTTCCGGTAAGGGCATCCAGCGCAACTACGCTGTTTGCGTAGAGATTTGTCCCCTTCCGATCCGCGCCGTAAAAGCTGTCTGCCGCGTTGCCGATCGGCAGGAAAACAAGACCGCGTTCCGTGTCCACCGTTGCGGCTCCCCATTGACTTGGACCCGAACGATCCTTCCACCCGTCCGTTCCCCAGGTTTCGCTCCCGGGTTCGCCGGGCTGCGGTACTAAGTGGAATCTCCACAGGAGTTTTCCGGTTCGCGCATCAAACGCGCGTGGATCGCCGCTCGGCCCACGGCTAGGCCCTTCCTGTGTGGTCGGGCCCACAATCACGACGTCGCGATAGACCGCCGGCGGAGAACTGATCCCATAGATGGCCTTGGGGAAGTTGTCGGTGATCCCAATTCGCAAATCGACGACGCCGTTGTCGCCGAATCCAGTGGATGGCCGGCCGGTTCTTGCGTCGAGCGCGATCAGCCGCCCGTCACCGGTGCCGAACAGAATTCGCGGAGGTGTTCGCCGATCCCCAGGCCAGTACGAAACCCCGCGAGACTCACGCGTGTTCGATCTGGTGGCATATTTCCAGATCTCCTTGCCGGTTTCCGGACTCAGGGCGACCACGTTCTGATTCTGCGTCGAAAAATACAGGACGTTGTCCACCAGAATCGGAGTCGTCTCGAGCGACCGTCCCTGTTCGCCGGTGTGATAGGTCCACGCGCGCCGTAGCCGGCTGACATTATCCGTATTGATCTGAGTCAGAGGTGAATACCGGGATCCACCGGGGTCCCGTCCATAGGCGGGCCAGTCTCCCTTTTGAGGTACAGATTGTGAGAACACCCGTGACGCAGTAACCGTCATGCATACTGCGATCGATATTTTGCGCCGGAACATATCCCAGAGGTTAGCAAGACCGTCGTCGAAGCGGTTTAGCCGGGTCCGACGACTACATGCGGCGGCGGAAGGACCAAAATGGCGCGAGTCGTACGTGGACTCCGCGCCACGGCTGAACGGTCCAGCTACCAAGCCGCTGGCGGCTACCCTTTTCGCAAGTCACTCGGTTACCAGGCCACCGAAACAGGCACCGTCCAACATCCAAACATTCTGTCATAGTCCGCTTTAGAATGTCTGCTCATCCTGGAGGCGATTGGCGCAAAGGGCCAAGAATCTCACTGGGCGAAGTTCGTCGCGCGAACTCCGATCGCCTTGAAGCCGGTCGACCGCCTTCAGACAAGTGTTATTCAATACATTTCTAACTCAGGAGCCAGTCTGGGAGACGGGACCAAATGCGCGCCTGAGGAAGAGATTCGGCGCGCCGCGACTCTGGGATCTGAACTGCGCCACCACCTCAGTGAAAGGTGGGCCCGCGGCTGGTTGTGATCGAATCGATCCAGACCAGATGCCAACCGTACGGTGACTCGATCGGACCTTGCCAACCGCCTGATTTGAGCTGATATAGCGACCGCGCGAACGTCGCGCCGAACACCTTCGATACCTCCTCCGAGGTCTGATCGCTATAGTAGGACTGGAGCATCAAATGGTCGGCCCGATTCGCTATACCGGCATCGAAATCTACGGGCTGGCCAGCCACTTTCTGGAAGGCGCGCACCGCGACGTGGTGGGCCCTTTTCCCTTTGCTGGCAAATGAAAAGCAAAGTTGTCGAAAAGAGATTCGCGGTAATTCCTGCAAATCCGGTTGGATGTCCTTGGACCAGTACTTAACCTCATCCGTCCTTGGGATTCCAACGCTGTGGAGGTCTCCGGACTGAGCATTGACGATTTGCGCGGCACCCGCCGGCCAATATGCAGCCCAAAGAACTACGATGCTACCAGCCGCGATCAGCTTGGAAGGCGAGGCGGCGTCTCCGCTGACTTTTGTTTTCATACGTTTTTCCCGGGTGCATACCGGGTTTGTGGTCTGATGCAAGGCTGCGGCAGCAAGGCTCTTTATTTTTTATGCGGCACAGTGGTAGAACTTGACACGCCTGCCGGCAACCTCGGGGGGAAAAGGCGGAGTCAATACATTACCCGGAATCCCTGCCGGCGTATGACTGTTGTGTTTCTCGTGCAAAACGGACAGCCGTGACAGAAGTAGTGGCAGGCTGAATACCCGGCGGTCTCAACGGCTGGCATCCCCGCCTGATGCCGCGTGGTTCAGAGCGCGAGGACTTCGGCGCCTGATCTCTTGCCTTGTGCCCAAAACGGCCATTCCGAGAATGCCTAAGCCCATGAGACCCAAGCTGGCGGGCTCGGGCGTGCCTGACTCTACGGTTGTAATGCTTGTAACTCCCGGGAGAATCACGCCAAACCGCTGGACAGAGGGGTCATTCGGCACCCACGTCGGATAGACAGCCGAATCCGCGGTGGTCCACGAACCATTCGAGACCGCTGTGGCGGCTGCCGTCTCATAGGGCTGGGCCGCTGGATCGCTGGGGAACGCGGTGCCGTTGGTTGTGGAAGACGGGTACATGATTTGCCAAATCGCCAGGGAGATCGCTCCTCTGGTGGCTAAGGGGGCGTTGATCCCGCCTGCCAGGTTTAACTGATTGACCAGATAGGTGGCTTCCATGGTAGCCGCGTCGGTGAGCACCTCCAACTGACCGGGATATGACGTTCCGACAGCAGTTGGACTGTTGATGTCGTAGCAGATGGTGTAGGCAGGCGCGTCGTTATAGCCATCCCCATTCAGGTACGTGATATAGGGACCAACCGGAATGGGATCTTGCGCCACGCCGGCCGTGTCGGTAAAGCTGTAGAAGGCATAGTCAGGTGTAGCGAAGTTACCGTCCAAAGTGAGGTCGACGGTAGCCGCGTGGATCGCGATGGACAGGCCCAGGCAGAGTGCCGTGGCCTTCACGGCACGACCCGTCACAGTGTTGAAAATCATCATGACACGAGCGTAAGGCAGCGAGATTGTGCGCAGTAGTTCCCAAAAGGATAGGTCGGGGAGATGCGGCGGCAACAAGTACAGGTAGCCCCGGTACGTCCTATACAAAGGGAAACCGACCTGATGCCGCACGGTAGACCGGAAGTCTTACACTCCTCCAGATTGATCCTCCGCGTCCTCGGCGGTTCTCGGCTCCGCGTCAAAATCAGGGCCTTACGCGCGCGACTCAGGAGGGACTTCCGAGCCACGACCGTTTAGGGAGTGGTTACGCGAACCTTTGCAACTTCTGCTAGATAAGCGGACTCATGTACCCATCAGGATCCTGGAGCCCCACGCGAAATCTTGAACGCGGAGTCGGCGGGAGCCGCCGAGAACGCGGAGGGATTGCTGTGGATAGGCTTCCATTTCTTTTTCGTTCGAGTGATCTTACCTACCTGAAGGCGCTCACGCCACCCTCGTGAGGTTGTCGATCCGTCGCGCGAGGACCTCTTGCAGCCCGCACTTTCATTACGCAGAATGGTCCTGCGTGGGTCTTGAGTGACCGCCGCGTCCCCTCATTGGATCGGGCAGACTTTAGCCGGATAAGTCTACCAGCACGCAACGTCTCACGGGTCGACTGTAGGGGAAACGGGCGCGCCTCGGAAAACACCTACGAAGCGATCAAATCCTTGTTGATCGCTACGCCCAGGCCCGGACCCTGTGGCAGGTTCAGATAGCCTTCCTGGTCCACCAGCGGCGGGTTCTCCATCATCGCGAACCCATTGGTGTAGGCGGCGACAGGTGGGTCGTGCAGGATCTCGATCCATGGCGAGTGCGGCCAGGACGCGATCGCGTGCAACTGGGCGATGGTGCCGAGATTGCCTCCGCCGTGATGCGGAATCACGGTCTTGTTGTGCGCCTTGGCCAAATCCGCAATCTCGCGAAAGCCGGTGACGCCGTCGGCCACCATAATATCGGGCTGGAGGATGTCAAAAACATTTTGCTCAAGCATCCACCGGTATTCGTGTACCCCACGGTTGTTCTCTCCTCCGGCGATCGGAATGCCCACCAGGCGGTTCAGCTCTGCGAGTTCATCGAAAGCGTACCGCAACCGTGGTTCTTCCAACCAGAGGCAGTTCAAACGCTTGAGTTCCCGCGCAGTCTCCAGCGCGCGGCGGAAATCCCACCTCACGCCCGGTTGCCATGTCCCGGAAGACTGCGCCTGATTGGCATCCACCATGATGTCCATATCGTCGCCCACCGCTTTGCGAACCGCTTCAACCAGGCGCACGTCTTCCTTCAATGTCTGATAGTGCGCCCGGAGTTTTATCGCCCTCCAACCTTGCGATTTGAGCTGCACCGCCATGCGGACTCTTTCCTCCGGGGTGGAAAGCTGGATCATGCTGGCATAGGCCGGGACACGGTCCTTGGCCGCGCCCCAGAGCTTGTAGAGTGGTTGGCCGGCGGCCTTGCCGGCGAGGTCCCACAATGCAATTTCCAGGCTCGAAACCGTACGCGGGCTTTGGCCGGCGTAATAGCGTAGCGGACCCGCCAGTCGCTCGATCCCGAACGGGTCCATACCGATGAGTTGTGCCTTGCTCGAGTCGAGCGCACCGTTGTCGATAGCCGGCCCGATACCCGACAGTCCCTGATCCGTCTGAATTTCGATTACCGAGCCGCCACCGATCCGATGGGTGGTCACGGTTCCCGGGTTCCAGGCGGCTTCCATCTTCCCGGTCTCGCGACCGCTCTTCAGATTCACGATCCGGATATCCGTGATTTTGAGCCGTGGCGCAGAGCGTAACTGCGGCATCAGAATGACCGGCGGTACGGACTTCAGAAAATCTCGTCGCTGCATAAGCGGAGCCTCCAGCGGAATGCGAACCTTGCGATCCGCAGAGCAAGTTCACTTTTTCTCGGCATAGGGCCCGACTTCGGGCTTGCCTTGCGTGTCCTTCAGCGGCCCGAGTTCGGCGGCAACGCCGCGCGCAATGGCAGCCGTCTCGCTGGCATTCTGGAAGCAGGTGAAATCAGGCCGGTCGCGCCATGCGAACGGACCGCAGAGCCGTTTGCCCGCCCCAAGCGCCGCGTCGTGCACAATGTTGATCAACCGCTCGTAGTCGGGTGAGCCTTGCTTGTAGCCCGAGAAATTGCCCAGGTCTCCGCTGGCCGCGAAGACCGCGGTTACGCCTGGAATCCCCGCAATTTCACGTGCGTCCTTGGCGCCATCCAGCGTCTCGATCATCTCGATCAGTACAACGTTATTGTTGATCGTATTGCGATACCCGCCTGGAACATTGCCCCACATCAAGGGATCAAAAGCCTGGCCGCCACCCAGGCTGCGCTTGCCGAGGGGCGGGAACATCGTCCAGTCCCTCGCGGCTTTCCCCTCTTCCACGGAGCGGACCGTGGGGATCACGATCACCAGCGCACCCAGATCCATGGCGTGCTGGATTTCGCGTTCATCAGTGTAGGCGACTCGCACGCCAGGGACTGCCTTGGCGTGCGGACACGCTTTCCACATACGGCCGACCGCTTCCCAGTCCCGCGAGTCGTGCTGCATCTCGGTCCAGATGAAGTCATAGCCGGCATTAGCCATGGCGCAATAAGTTTCCGGACTGTCGGAACTGAATACCGTGCCGCCGGTCACTTTCTCGCCCTTCATCATCTTGATCATTACGGGATTCCAGATCTTGGAATTTGGCGGTGCATCGAATGCCGGGCCGTATTTCCATTTGGCCAGATCCAGCATTCCCTGATTGACCGCGCCAGGAGGCGCTTTCGTGATTGCGCCGGAGTTCGTGCCGGCGGGTGCGGCAAGGGGGAACTGCAGCTTTCCCGCATCCGCGTTGTGCGCATAGGGGTCGGCACTGGGCGGAGGCGTTTGCCCCTGTGCCTGGAAAATCATTAAACCGAGCGCTGCCGTAAGCGCCACTGCTGGAAATCGACGATTCATCTCGAACTCCTCTTGTGTTTTCGGGACCGTCGCGGGCATCTGGCCGTTGCGCACGGTCTTGAAATATCCTATCAAGCGCAATCGCTTCGCGCTCACCCCCAGGAGCGGTTCTTTCAATTGGGGCCAGGAATGCGCCGATGCTCAGATGCGGGGACGGGAAGTAACTACGGGAGTAGCGTGGTGGGCAATACAGTTGCTGTCCACTCACTACCTGCCGACAGCAAAACTCAGGTAAAATACATTCCGTCGCATCGCCTGACCCACCAATTAAAGGAAACTGGAAAATGAGCAACGTAACATTGAAGGTGAATGGCAGCAACGCACACGCTGGATGTCGACCCGTCGACTCCGCTGCTCTACATCCTGCGCAATGATCTCGGCTTGCAAGGGCCGCGGTTCGGGTGCGGACTTGGCCAGTGCGGAGCCTGCACGGTGATCGTAAAGGGCGTGGCGATCCGGTCGTGCATCACGCCGGTCTCCTCCGTGAAAGAGCGAAATCACCACGCTCGAAGGACTTGCGCCACAAGGGAAAGCTGCACCCGGTGCAGCAGGCCTGGATCGACGAGCAGGTCCCGCAGTGCGGCTTCTGCCAGAACGGGCAAATCATGACGGCCAAGGCGCTGCTGGATCAAGAATCCGAATCCGACCGATGCGCAGATCCGCGAGGGAATGAACGGGATCCTGTGCCGCTGCATGACGTATTACCGGGTTCAGGCCGCCATCAAGCGCGCGGCGAAGGCGATCGCGGACGGCCGTCCGGCTGCGGAGAAGGAGGTGGTCGCATGACAGCCTTCACCAAGATTCCGCAAGAGGTCGAGGAAGTGTTGGAAAAATGGAACGCGACGACGCCGCGCACGGAGCTTCCTCAAGAGCGCAGGCCTGCTCGTGGTGAGCTTCGGCGCTGCAGGCGCCAGCCAACTTGTCACGGCGCAAACCCGGCCGGGTGCGCTGCCTCATGCTGCGGGTCCGTATCCCGACCCCGACTTCAGACAACTCGATTCGTGGATCGTCGTTCACGAGGACAACACCGCAACGTTCTATGTCGGCAAGACGGATTGCGGCCAGGGTACCGGAACGTCCTTCCGGCAGTTGATGTCCGATGAACTGGACATCGCCTACGACAAGACCACCTGCATCATGGGCAGCACGGACATCACTGTCGACCAGGGCGGGTCCGGCGGTTCGACCGCGATGGAGAGGGACGCCTGGCCCATGCGGCGCGCCGCGGCTGAAGCTCGCCGGGTGCTGCTCGAAATGGCATCCGCGCGGCTCGGCGTGCCTGTCGATCAACTGACCGTCAGCGACGGCGTGATCACGGTGAAGGGCGATCCATCGAAGCGCGTCACCTACGGGCAACTGATCGGGGGAAAGAGATTCAATGTCACGCTGACCGGGAACAATATCAACGCGACGACCGGCGTCGCCAAGGTGAAACCGGTGCAGGAACTCAAGATCGTCGGCCAGTCTCCGCAGCGCTACGACATTCCCGCCAAGGTGGACGGTTCGCTGAAATGGGCCGTGGATGTCAAGCTTCCGGGCATGGTTCACGCGCGCAACGTGAAACCGCCGTTCGCGGGCGCGAAGCTGATCAGCATCGACGAATCGTCCGTGCGAGAGCATGCCGGGATTCATCAAAGTGGTGAGCAAGGGCAACTACGTCGCCGTAGTCTGCGAACGCGAAGAGCAGGCCATCAACGCTGCCCGGCAGCTCAAAGCAAACTGGGAAAAGCCGGCCACTGCGCCGTTTCCGGCTTCGGAGGACCTGTTCAAATACATTCGCAGCGCGACGCCCACGTCGGCTTCCAACCCGATCGTCGTGGGAAACCCCGACGCGGCATTCGCGGGCGCGGCGAAAGTCATCGAAGCCGAATACGAGGTGCCGTTCCAGGGACACACGGCGTTCGGCCCGGCCCATGCCATGGCCGATCCGTCGAACGGCCAGATGACGATCTATTCCAATGACATGAAGTCCTATGGCATGCGAACGGGAGTCGCCGCTTTTCTCGGGATGCCGCGGGAGAAGGTGCGTGTGGTTTGGATGGAAGGCCCGCAAGGGTACGGCCGCACCGCCGCTGACGATGCGGGTTGCGAGGCAGCCTACCTGGCCAAGGAACTCGGCCGCCCGGTTCGCATTCAGTGGATGAGGAACGAGGAGACGGCCTGGGATACGAAGGCCCCGGCTTTCGCGGTAAAGATGCGCGGCGGGCTGGATGCCGGGGGAATCTCGTGGCGTACGATTACGATGCCCGGGCAGCCGACCACAATCACGTCGGCTATAACGAGCCCGATACCGTGCTGATCGCTCAGCTCATGGGGTCCAGGCGCGCTAATCCCGCCAAGGGCAGCGCGGCCACGCCTTCGGAAATGTACGCCATCCCCAACCGCCGGATGGCCGCGCAAGTGGTAAGCCTGCCGCTGATCTGGGAGACGCCGCTTCGCACCGGAAATCTGCGGGATCCCAATGGTCCCCAGTCGACATTCGCTTCCGAATCGTTCATCGATGAACTGGCGGCGGCGGCGAAAGCCGACCCGTTCGAATTCCGGCTGAAGCTTCTCGACGGCCAACTCGACTGATGACGCCGGGTTCAGGCGCGCACGGTCCATTGCGGTCGTCAAGGCGGTGGCGGAAGCTTATGGCTGGGACAGGCGTCCTTCACCGAGACCACGCAGCAGCGGAGATATCCTGACCGGACGCGGCATCGCGTACGGATTCCGCGGCCAGACCATTGTTGCGGAGATCGCCGAGGTCGAGGTGAACCGCCGAACCGGCCATGTCTGGGCGAAACGGTTAGTGTGCGCTCATGACTGCGGGCTGGTCGTCAATCCCGCAGAGCCTGCGTCACACCATCGAGTGCGCGATGCTCCACTCTCTGAGCCGCGCGCTTCACGAGGAAGTACAGTTCGATACCGAAAAGGTCACCAGCGTGGATTGGGTCTCTCACCCCACTCTCACACATGCCGATACGCCGGCCACGATCGAGGTCGTGCTGGTGAACGGTGATCCCAATCCGAACCGGCCGGATCTCCCGCCCTATGGAGCCGGAGAGGCGGCCTGCAAACCAATGCTCGCTGCGATCGCTAACGCAATCTACGATGCGACCGGTGTTCGTCTCCGTAGAGTTCCATTTCGGGACGCGCGGGTGCTTGCCGCGCTTAACGCTGCTCGCGCGTAACCCCTCAATTGGCCGTGGGGCAGACCATCGTTTTTTGTGGTCTGCCGGCTGCGGAGCAGCCCCTCGGCTTTGGTCTTTTGTGGGGCGGACGCCCACGTCCGCAAGCGACCCCCTGGTCGCTTTTGTCGCTCCAGCGACTGACTTTGGTGTGCGAAGCTGCCTGGGTTGCGAGTCTTTCTGCGGCTTTGCCTTTCGCTCGACCGTTCGAGACGAAGCCGGAGAAACGTGCTTTCCCCATCACACGTGCCCGCTGCTTCGCGAGAAGTTGAAATTCAAATGGCCAAAGCCGAGCGGCTGCGGAGCAGCCCTCTTTGTGGCTTGCCGCCATACCGAGTAGGCTTCCACTTTTGCCACGGCCTCTATGGCGCGGCGGCGGGCGCTCGCAAGCCTTCGAGCAGCGCCTTGTGGAAACGTTCCGGGTCCTGGATCTGCGGCGCGTGCCCAAGATCGGGGAACTCCACCAGCTTCGCGTGCGAAATCTGCGCTGCGGCCCGCTTGCCGAGTACGGGATAATTGCCAAGCGCGGCGCGCACCTCCGGAGTCGCCAGATCTTTGCCAATCGCGGTGGAGTCCTTGTCGCCAATTATCAGCAGTACCGGCATGCCTAAAGCCCCGAGCTCATAAACCACCGGCTGCGTATAAATCATGTCGTATAACAGGGCCGAGTCCCAGGCAACCACGGCGCGTCCTGCGCCGCGATACATTCCGGCCAGCATTTGCACCCAGCGCTCGTAGGTTGGCTCCCAACTGTCGACGTAATAGGTGGCGCGCTCGTAAGTACGAATACTATTTGCTGTGGTCTGTAACTCGCGCTGATACCAGCCGTCTACGCTCCGCCACGGCACGCCGTGCGCCTTCCAGTCCTCGAGCCCGATAGGGTTCACCAGGACCAGTTGGTCGACCTCCGACGGGTACATCAGCGCATAACGAATCGCGAGCATCCCGCCGGTGGAGTGGCCAATCATCGTCACGCTCCGTACACCAAGTGATTCGAGCAGCGCATGAGTGTTGCCGGCAAGCTGCTGAAAGGTGAACTGGTACTGCTGGGGCTTGCTCGATTTGCAAAAGCCGATCTGGTCCGGTGCGACCACGCGGTAGCCCGCATCCACGAGTACGGTGATGGTAGCCTGCCAGGTGGCAGCGCAGAAGTTCTTGCCGTGCAGCAATACTGCAGTGCGTCCGTTGGGTCGCGCCGGCTTCACGTCCATGTACGCCATTTCGAGCGTCTGACCCTGCGAGTGGAAGCGGTATTGCGCGACCGGCCAGGGATAGGCGAAACCCTCCAGCCGCATGCCATAGGCCGGGCCGGGATCGACCGGTTGGCCTTGTTCGCCTGCCACTGTCTGCGCTGCGGGACGCATAGCCGCAGCGGTCAGGAGGAGCGCGGGCAGCGCGGATCGGGCACGCAGCTTCATTGCCACATGTTAACGCAGGCGGCGGCTCGCGTACTCTGCGCCAAACCGGGTCTTCTCGAAATGTCAGCGCTCATTCGCCCGTTTGATGAATAAATACGTACTCGCATTCAGTCAACTATAATAGGCAATTCAGTTCGATTTTTAACTCTGGAACCTTCGTTATGCCCGACCTGCTTCGATCCGCGTCCCCCTCGAATTCGTCCGGGAATGAGACCCTTCCATATAACGCCGCGAGTGATTTAATCGAACGGAATCTTCGGAGCGATCGAGGACGCAAGGTTGCGGTGGTGGACGATCGGGGATCGTATACTTATTCCGACTTAGCGGAACGCATGCATCGCTGCGGAAACGCCTTGCGCAGCATCGGCATTACGTCCGGACACAAGATTATCCTGTGGTTACCCGACAGTATCGATTTCACTACTGCGTTCCTGGGATCGATTGAGGCCGGTATCATCCCCATTCCCCTGAGTACGTTGACGAACGTCACCGACATGATATTCTTCCTGAGAAACTCGGGGGCGAACGGAGCGGTCGTTGCTGAACCCTTACTTTCGAAGTTTCTCCAGGCGGCCGGGAGTTCCGATTGGCGCGGGCTGGTTGTGGTTGCAGGGTCCGCAAACGGTAGACATCTCTCTCTGTCACAGCTGATGAGTCAGAGTTCCAACGCGATTGACACGGTAGCGACCAAAGCTGATGACCCCTGCTTCTGGTTGTATTCATCCGGTTCTACCGGAAAGCCTAAAGGCGTGGTGCATCGCCACAGAAGTATGGTTCTGACGGCGGAGCTTTTTGCGCGAGGCATCCTTGGCATCAAAGAGGATGACGTGGTTTATTCGGCGGCGAGATTATCCTTCGCATTCGGATTGGGCAACGCATTGGTGTTTCCGATTGCGTTTGGGGCAACGGCCATCTTGTCCGAGGGGCGATTTTCTCCCTCAAAAGCGATATCTTTATTGCGCGAGCAGAGGCCCACGATTTTCTGTGCGGTGCCATCCCTGTTCAACTCTCTTCTGGCGGTTCCCGATATGGTCCGGTCTGGCGACCACGCAATGAGATTGTGCGTCTCGGCCGGAGAGGCGCTGCCGGAATCTGTCGGTCTGGCCTGGCGCAGGCAGACTGGTGTAGACGTCCTCGATGGCATCGGATCGACAGAAATGCTTCACATATACCTGTCCAATCGCCCCGGAGCCGTAAAATATGGGACCACCGGGCGTCCGGTGCCCGGATACAGAGTTCGCCTGGTCGGCGAGACAGGTAAAGAAGTGGCGTTGGGTGAAGTGGGGGAACTGCAGGTAAGCGGTCCGACGGCCGCAGCCTGCTACTGGAATGAGGAAGCAGCTACCAGAAATACATTTCAAGGCGAGTGGGTGAGAACTGGCGATAACTTTCGCCAAACGCCCGAAGGCGATTTCATTTTTTGTGGTCGAGCGGACGATATGCTCAAAATCGATGGGATGTGGGTTTCACCGCTCGAGGTTGAGTCTATTCTGCTGGAACACGATTCGGTTTTGGAAGCCGCAATTGTCAACCGTCCTGATACTGCGGGCTTGTCCCAGGTCAAGGCATATGTCGTGGTCAAAGAGAACGTGAACGCCGGGCCGGAACTGGAGAGAGTTCTCATCGAATATACGAAAACACGGCTCGCGCGCTACAAATGCCCTCAGTCGGTCGAATTCCTGCAATCGTTACCCAAGACTGCTACAGGTAAGCTGAAGCGGAAAGTTCTCCGGGAACTTTAGCTGTTTGGCAACCAGGCGTTAAGGTGCGTCGCTCACGGTTTTCTGCGCAGTAACTGCTGTACGTCACTGTCAGTCATCTGTTCGATCTGCGCGATCATGGACCCCAGTTCGTTACTCGTGTTGGGCCGTCCGGCTTCCTGTGGGACCGTCTTTCCCGCAAAGATCGTTTCGGCCAGGTAGCCCACTAAGGCAGCAATCGTCGGATAGTTGAACGTCAAGGTGCCCGGTAGCGCGCACGCGAGACTGGCCTGCAGCCGGTTGCGCAGTTCCAGAGAAAGTAATGAATCCATCCCTAAAGCGAAAAAACCTTGCTCCGCAGAGAGCAAAGTTCCATTCGCCAGACCCAAAACCTGCGCTACCTGTTCAGACACATGCAGCGATAGTTGTTTCGTGCGCTCACTGACGGGCGCCTCTTCCAGAACACGGCGTAATGTCCCGTTTGCCGCGGCTGCCGTCGGGGCTGGCGCAGGCGTTCTACCCGCTAGCTGGCTGAGGAAAGGTGGGACCTCGCCTGACACGATATGTTGCACGAAAGTTGGCCAGTCGATAGGAGTGATACCCACCTGCGCCGGTGCTCCGTCCAGTCGGGGTTGCTGCAGGAGTTGCTCGAGCGCCGCCAGGCCTTGGGCGGGCGAAATCGGCAACAGCCCCGTCGCGCGCATGCGGGCTCTGATCTCGGATCGCGCTGCTTCCCCCACCTCAGACCAGCCACCCCAATTGATGGTCAGTGCGGTCAGTCCACGGCTACGGCGATAGTGCGCTAAGGAATCAAGGAAGGCATTTGCCGCCGCATAATTAGCCTGGCCGCTGGACCCCAACAGGGATGCAACCGATGAAAACATCACGAAAAAGTCGAGCGGTAGTCCCTCAGTTAATGTATGGAGATGCCATGCGCCTTGCGCCTTGGGCGCCATCACCGTCGTGAAACGATCCAGCGTCTGCTGCTGGATAATCCCGTCATCTAAAACGCCGGCCGCATGTATGATGCCGCGGAGAGGACGGTCGATCTCCGCCAACGCTTTGGCAGTCTGGTCAAGATCGGATACGTCCGCGCGGATCACCGAAACCCGGGCCCCCATACGTTCGAGGACTGCGAGTTCCTGCGCATCGACGGCGCCGGAGCGGCTCATGAGGACCACGTAGGCGGCGCCTTTGGATACCATCCAGCGGGCAACCACGAGACCCAACCCGCGCGTCCCGCCTACAACCAGGTAGGCCGAATCCGGCTGGAAAAGCGGCAAGCTGGAAGCGCTCGGCAAGCGCGCGGGAATCAACCGGGGCGTCAGATGCACGTGCTCACGTATGGCGATCTGATCCTCGCGCGTAGGGGATAAGATAGCCGTGCACAAGCTCCCTACGTCAACGGCGGCAGGATCTACGTCTATCCGGACGCAATGTAGTTCGGGGTGTTCCAGCGCGATGACGTTGGCCAGTCCCCAGAGCGGGGATTGCGCGATTCCCGGGACCTGATCACCGGCGGCCAGGCGTTGATCTTTGGGGCAGGCAATCGCTCCCTGGGTCACGAGCCACAGCGACGGGGGCGTGGTCAGGCTCGTCAAGGCATGTACCAGATGCAAGGTGGTGCCACAGACCTTTTGCAGGGCGGTTGCAAAGTCGTCCGGAGGGGCGTCCAAGCTCCACGGAGATATGACTCCTGTCACGTCAGGCAGGGTTTCGAAGAGGCGCCGATAGTGGTCAGGATTGGTGGGATCGATGCGAAACGAAGCTTCGTCCAGTTGCTCATACTGGCCGCCTGGTGACACGAGAGTGCAGCGGGAGGCATCGGTCCGCAAATGGGACGCCAGTTGACGCCCCGTATCCGCTTTGTCGTTCAGTACTACCCAGTGCCCCGGCTGTGTCCTTTTTTGCCGCTCGTATTCCTGGCTGATTTGAGGCGCTGGATACCACATGACCTTGTAGAAGTCATCGTTCAGGGACCCCACGGCGTGCGAAAGCAGGGCGGCACGGCTGGACATTCGAAGAGTAAGATCTTCGAGGTCAGCTACGACTGCACCGGTCTCGTCAAACAGACGCACATTCGCGATCCAGGCGTGGTGTGGCGCATGGTCCACCGCATGTAACAGGACATGACTCCACACCGTGCGGCCGGGGCGACGATAGAGGCGCAGACGCTTGATGCTCACCGGCACGTACACGTCTGTGAGGAATTCTGGCAGCGCGGCCAGAGACACATGCATGCAGGCGTCGAGTAATACCGGATGCACAGTATAGCTGCTCACGTCTGCGAGAGCGTCCGGCACACGCACCTTTGCCAGAGCTGAACGATCCCCGACCCAAGCCCGTTCGATGGCCTGAAAGCTCGATCCATATTCAATACCCAGGTTTCGGCACTTCAGGTAGAACTCAGGTACAGACAGCTCCTTGTCGAGCGTGCTCCTCAGCACCTCGATGTCGATCGGTGGTGGAGGGACATTGTGAGCGGCTCGGATGGAGCCTGAGGCATGCAGCCGCCACTCGGGCTCAGAGCCCTCCTCTTTTCCAGGCATTGCAGTGCTGTGCATCCGGTGAGACCATGCCTGTGTGTCGTCCGGAGCCAAAGTGCATTGGATACGTTGAGCCTCACCATTTGCAAGGATCAGGCTTTGGTGGATCGTGAAATCCTCCAGCGCCAAATGTTGAGACCCCTGTTTTTCTGTCAGGGTGAGTTGGGAAACCGCCAGCCCGGCTGTCAACGCCATTTCCAGAAACGCCGCAGCCGGCAGGACAGCGTGGCCGAAAACGCGGTGGTGGGTAAGATAGGCCGGCACTTCCGAACTGAGTTGGCACTCGTATCGGCGTTCCCGAGACTCCGCCAGGTGTAGCCGTTGCCCCAGCAAGGGGTGTGAAGATGCCACACGGCCTACAGAGAGTGGAGACGTGGGGCCGGCGGTGGTGTTGGATACCCAGTAGCGTTGCCGTTGAAAAGGATAGTTGGGTAATTCCACTTTGCGGCGGGCATAATCACGATCAAAGCCAGTCCAGTTGACCCTGACGCCACGCTCGTAAAGTTCACTCAGACTTCCGAGCAGGGTATCCCACTCCCGATCGCGGCGAAGGCTGGGAAGCCAAGCGCCTGCTTCCCCGGGCAGGCACTCGCGACCCATAGCGAGCAGGATGGGCTTCGGTCCCACCTCAACAAAGAGCTCACATCCCTGTTGATAGAGCGTCGCCATTCCCGCGGCAAACTGTACAGGTTGCCGGATATGCCGGGTCCAATAGTCCGGCGTGGCGGCTTCTTCTCCGACGCAAGTTCCCGTCACGTTGGACACCAGGTCTATGCGAGGCGCGCTATACCGGACTGTCGCGGCCATGGCAGCAAAATGCGCGATCATGGGCTCCATCAGGGGCGAGTGGAAGGCATGGGAGACTTGCAGGGATTGGATACGTACACCCTCCGCCGCAAGCGAGGAGGCGATCTGCTGGATGGACGCGCGTTGTCCCGAGAGCACGATGTGCCGCGGCCCATTGATGGCGGCGATCGCCACGTCCCGTTCATAGGGGTGCATGGCTTCCTGTACCTCGTGCATGGTGGCGAAGACCGCCATCATTGCGCCATCCTGCGGCAACGCCTGCATGAGCCGGCCGCGTTCGCTGATCAATGTCAAGCCTTCTTCCAGGCTCATGACACCCGCGACACAGGCCGCCACGTACTCACCCACGCTGTGCCCCATCACCGCGTCCGGCAAGATTCCCCACGATTGCCATAAGGTGGCGAGGGCGTATTCCAACGCGAAAAGCGCCGGCTGCGTGTAGACGGTCTGATGCAGATCCCCGGGCCCTTCCGGCCCGGACGGAGAATACAACACGTCGAGAAGCGGCGTAGGTAAGAGAGGCCGCAGAATGGCATCGCAGCGATCGAGTTCGCGTCGAAACGTTGGCTGGGTCGCATAGAGCTGACGACCCATGCCCACGTACTGCGAACCCTGGCCGGTAAAGAGGAAGGCCACCCTGGGCGCGTTTGTGTTGCCCCGTGCGAGCGGCTTCGAAGCATCCTGGAGGCGTGCCCGTAGCTGGTCCTCGATTTCACTTAGTGACGCGGCTACGACGGCGAGGCGACAAGAAAAGTGCGCTCGCCCTGTATTGGCCGTGTAGCAGACATCGGACACGTCCAGCTTGGGCGCCGTCATCGCCAGTGTCTGGTATTGGGCGACGAGGGCATCGAGAGCCTCGCCGGTCTGCGCGCTGAGCGTCAGCACATGGCGAGGGCGTTCTAAGGCGATGTCAATGTTTGGTATGGCGCGAGGCGGAGGAGCGGCCTGCAATACCGCATGAGCGTTCATGCCGCTCAATCCAAAAGCGCTCACTCCCGCGATAGGGGCGGTTTCCTGTACAGGCCAGGGTGTCTGTTCGCGCACGACCTTGAGACACGATCGATCCCAAGTGAAGACGGGATTGGGCGAGGAAAAATGCAGCGACGGCGGCATACTGCCATGTTTCAGCATCAGGACGAGCTTTATGAGCCCGGCGATACCGGCCGCCGAATCCGTGTGGCCGAGATTGGTTTTCACAGAGCCGATGTATAGCGGCTGAGACCGCGCAGAGTCGAACACTTGTGAGAGCCCCCGCAGCTCAACGGGATCGCCGAGTTTGGTGCCGGTCCCGTGCGTTTCGATGTAGCTGACCTCGTTCGGTTCCACGCCCGCGTCGCGTAATGCCGTGCGGTAGAGGAGGGATTGCGCGCGCGGATTGGGTACCGTCAAGCCACCGCTGGCGCCATCGTGATTGACCGCTGTGCCACGAATTACCGCATGCACGGTGTCGCCTGCGGCGAGCGCATCCGAGAGACGTTTGAGCACCACGACTCCGCATCCCTCTCCACGCACGATGCCGTCGGCATCCCGGTCAAAAGCGCGACAACTGCCGGTAGGAGAAATGACCCCGGCCTTACAGAGAAACACGCTGATTTCCGGCGAGAGCATCAGATTCACACCACCGGCCAACGCGAGAGCCGACTCTCCACTCCGCAAACTCTGGCAGGCCTGATGGACGGCGGCTAAGGAGGAGGAACACGCGGTGTCGACCACGAGGCTCTGGCCATGCAGCCCCAAAAAATACGACAGGCGCCCGGCCAGGAAACTACTGTTCACCCCCGGGTAATAATGGGCATCCACTCGCTCCGCCAAACTTCCAGGCAGATGCGCATAGTCGGTCGACAACACCCCGACAAAGACACCGGTCTGACTACCGGCAAGCGCGTCGGGTGCCTGGCCGGCGTGCTCAAGCGCTTCCCAACTTACCTCGAGCAAGAGGCGTTGCTGGGGATCCATCTGATGGGCCTCACGTGGTGAAATCCGAAAGAACTGCGCATCGAAAAGATCGCAATGCTCCAGAAAGCCGCCATAGCGCATGTACATGGTGCCGGGCGTCAGCGGATCAGGATTGTAAACGTCGCATAGCTCAGTACGTTCCGGCGGCAGTTCGCGGAATACATCGCGCCCTTCGCACAGCAATTGCCAGAACTTCTGCGGCGTGTCGATGCCGCCAGGGAAACGACATCCCATGCCGATTACTGCGATCGGCTCAGTGCGCGAACGTTCCAGCGCATCGAGCTTGGATTGTAACGTCTCGATCGTCAGCAGCGCTTGCTTGACTGGAGATAGAGGTCCTGAATCCGGGCTCACGGCTCAGGTGTCCTTGCGAGACCAGCGATGTGCCGGAGCAGCCTGGACTCCGCCTCTTCGTCCGACAACTGCGCCAGTTCTGCTGTCCGCCGAGCAGTGTCATTACCCGGCTCTGGTTCCGGGGCCGAAGGCCGCGGCCCCGTGTCCAACCCGAGGACATTGGACAGGAGATAGGTCGTCAGGCCCTCCAGAGTGACATGCTCGAAGAACAGCGTGACCGGCAGTTCGACCGCGAAGAGCTGTTCGATACGTTGTTTGAGTTCGATGAGCTGCAGTGATGGCAGGCCAAGTGCCAGGATCCGTTGATCGGCCTGAAAGGGTCTGCCGAGTTCCACACTGCGAATATCCTGCACGATTTCCCTGATACTCTCCAGCAGAACTGCCTGACGTTTGAAAGCGGGGGTCCGGCGAAGCGTGTCGATCAACGATCCGGAGGGTTGGTTTTCGCAATCCATTTTCGACTCCATGCGCAATCACCCGATCCGCGAGGCGAGTTCAGGCAGGCGCTCGAGGTTCGGGACTCGAGCGACCTTTCCGCTGGATGTTTTGATGACCCACCTGGGGGGAGCATGATAGATGCGGTCTACGGCTACACCCAAGTGTTGGAGTACCTGGGACCGCGTGTGATGCGCGATCTGCTGTAACACCTCGGGCGCGGTGGATCGTGATTCCACAATCACGATCAGCCGCTCAGTTCCGAGATCCGCGTCGTACATCCCGAGCGCAGCCACCCGTCCGGCCACTACCTCCGGATGCTTCGCTACAATCGTTTCCACGTCCTGCGGGTATATGTTCATTCCGCCGGTAATGATCAGGTCACTCTTCCGGCCCGTGACGTACAGAATATCCCCGACCCGATAACCCAGATCCCCGGTGAGATACCAGTCTTCATGGGCGCAGCGCAGCGTCGCTGCGGGGTTGCGATAGTACCCGTGGAATCTGGCGCGCGATCTTATTGCGATCTCACCCACCGCGCGTTCCCCGAGTTCGCGGTGTTGATCATCGAAGATGTTGAACGTCGTCCCCTTCAGCGCCCGGCCTACTCCCAGCATTCTCATCAAGTAAGGATCATCGTCAGTGACAGGCTGCGCGCGGTGTTCCTCCTGGAGAATCTTGCGGTCGATGCAATCGACCTGGATCGGTTCGCGATTCCCGGCGGCGAAAACCGAGTTGGTTACTTCAGCCATACCATAGACAATCGCCAGCGAGTCGGGATTGAAGCCCCAGCGCGAGAAGCGGCCCGAAAACATCTTATGGCTGTCATAGAAGCATGGTTCAGCCCCGTTGCAACAGATACGCAGCGAGGAGAGGTCCAGACCCGCCATCTCCGCATCCTTCACACGTTGCGTCATATAGTTGAAAGCAAAATTCGGCTGGTAAAACACTGTCGGCCGATAGGCATGGACAGCCTCAAAGACTACCGAAGGGCGCATGAGCCAGTGCATCGGGGACAACAGAGTGTAACTCGTGCCTAACTGCAAGGAGTGCAATGCGACACACACCAAACCCCAGTCATGATAGAGAGGCACCCACGAGATGATGCTGTCTTCAGCCGTCAGTTCAAAGAAGTCGCCAACGCCCTGCATCTCCGCGAGCAGCGCGCGATGCGAGAGGAGCGCGCCCTTTTGGAGTCCGGTACTGCCGGAAGAAAACTGGATGAGAGCTATGTCTTCGGCATCGTGCGGATGAGGTTCGGCACAGGTGGACTGCGATATCACATCGTCCTGGATCAGCACCACCGGTTGCTCTTCAGAATTCCGGTCCACCTTCTGTAAGCCTTCGCGCAACTCGGGATAGGTCATGATGGCGCGCGGTTTCGTATAGGCCATTAACGCCTGTAAGCTGGAGTAATAGCCTTGCGGGTCTAACCGGGCTGTGGGAAACGGCATGAAGGCGGGAATCGCCCCGAGCCACATAGCGCCCAGCAAGGCCGGCATCAGATCTTCGTGATGCGGCAGGATAATCAGTACAACGTCCGCCCGACGAACGCCATGGTCGCTGTAGAGAGACGCGAACTGACGCGTGCGATCCACCAGTTGCCGGTAGGTTACTTCCGCCGGGGCACGGTCTGGAAACAGATAGCGTGCAGACAACGCATCCGGGCACTGCTGACTTCGTAGTGCCAGATATCTAAGTATCGTGTCAGGGGCGTTTGTCGCCATTTTACGCTTTCCTGCCGGCGTCAGGCATAGCCGCGAGTTTTACCTGATGAATCTGGGTCGTGCCTTCGATAATTTCCATAACCTTTGCGTCGCGGAAATACCGCTGTACTGAATAATCCTCACTGCAGCCACTGGCGCCATGCACCTGCACGGCGTCGCTCGAAATCTGCGCCAGCATCGTGGAGGTGAAATACTTTGCGATCAGCGTGGTCCGCACGGCGTCCGGATCACCATGATCGCGAAGGTGGCCAGCCTGCCAGCAAAGCAGCCGCCCGGCGGTTACGTTGGCCACCATATTCGTGATCATGCGCTGAACCAGTTGATGATCTTTGAGAAGCACACCGAATTGACGGCGTTCCTGAGCGTAGAGCCGTGATGCATCCAGACAGGCCTGGGCCAGTCCCACACAACCGCAAGCGGTACTATAGCGGCCATAGTCGAGCGCGAAAGAGGCGACCCAGGCGAACCCGGATCCCACGGCGCCGATCAGGTTCTCCGACGGGATGGAGCAGTTATCGAAGTGCAATTCAGCCAGCTTGGAGGCTCGTAGTCCGAGCAGTCCCCGCAAAGGATGCACGGACAGGCCCGGCGTGTTGCGCTCGACGACAAACGCGGTCGGCTGGCCTTCGCACTGCGCGATAACCAGAAACAAGCCGGCAGTCTGGCCAAAACTGATCCATTTCTTGCGCCCCGAGAGGACGTAAGCTTTTCCGGCGAGCTCCGCGGTCATCGCAATATGCGCGGCGTCGCTGCCTATCTCCGGTTCGGTCAACGCAAACGCCCCCGTGAGGTCGCCGGCACCAAGGCGATGGAGCCATCTTTCCTTTTGGGCCTTATTTCCCCAGCGTAGGATGGCATGGGCAACCATACCGGAAACGCCTAGCAAGTTACGAACTGACCCGCAGCCTCGCCCAATCTCCTCCGTGAACAAGCCATAGGTGAACGCATCCATGCCTAAGCCGCCAGCCTCGCGGGGCAGCGTTGCAATCAAATAGCCCTGTCCGGCCAGTTTGTGAATGAGCTCAGGGGGAAGCGCCTCTTCGCAATCGTAGCGGTCCGCGTTGGGAACGATATGGTCATCCACAAAGGCCCTGAAGGTTGCCTGGTCCGCCTCCTGCTGCGCTGTCAAGGTATGTGGCACAGCCTATCTTCCGGCCTCCATCGCGGCGGCTATCCTTTGATCGTCCAGACCGTGCTGACAGAGGAATGCATACACCAGCCTTTCGAGGCCAAAACCGACACACCCTGTCACCAGCGGCGTTTTGCCGTCCTGGCTCAACTGAAAACGTTGTCCGAAAAAGGTGTCATGGTAATTGAAGGAACCTACGGCAATCGACTTATGGGGGTCTACCTGGATCCGGAGCTCATACTTGAGTTCCATCAGTTTTTGAGAAAGGATCTTATCTACGGTTTGCGGCCCTACAAAAAAAGGATCGTGTGCGATTTCACAGTAGCCGCACAGGCCCAGTTCCTCTACTAACGCCTGGGCATGCCGCATAAACTGCTGGCGGCTGCTGAGTACAAACTCCCGCGTTCCGAGAAACACAATCTCCCGGATCGTGAAGTCCCACAGCCTCTCGAGGCCGGATGAGTACTTCGATTCGAACCGAAAAGACTTTCCCCGCGACGTGACCACCAGGTTGTCTTCGATCCGGCGGTCGCGCAGCTGGTGAAACGTGTGATAGCACATGGTGGGAGGCAGACAGAAATCATGGTTGTGACAGTAGGAAAAAACGGATGGCGAGATGTGCTTTTGTCCTTCATAGTCCGCCAGGAACGCGCGGTACACGTCGACGTCGTTGTGTAGTCGCGTCACAAACATGATGAAGTGGGGAAAGGAAGTAAAATAATCCAGTTCTTCCATTACGCGCGTGGGAACCAGAGTCGGGTACTGATATTCGCGCGCCTGAAACACATCTTTGGCAATGTTCTTCAACCGTGTATCCAGGTAATTCAAGAACGAAATCAGGGGTTCTCCGAAGCCGACCAGCCCAGGGCCGGTTTCGAACGCGATCCCTTTGTCCAGCAGCGTCTGAAACATCCGCGGATGGTACGCTGCCGTCTGGTTCGAACGCCAGATGACCGCGGATGGGATCTCCTTTTGCCGCAGAATGTCTGTCGTGACGATGTAGTCGATTTTCTCGGCTAACGTTCCCGTACCGTTCTCTCCGGAAAGACTGACCTCAACACCCTGTATCAGAGCGTCATTCCCGATCAGTTTGAAATCCTTGATCTCATCCGAGACATAGAACAGCCTCTTACCTAATTCCTGAGAGAAGGTCGCGGGCACCGGAACTTTTAGCGGAATATATACGGTACTGATGGCGTTTGTCCTTTCCGCGAGCATGACGAGACGTTGTCGAGCCTCGCGCTAGGCGGCAGTTGCTGTCTTGCGCGAAACGATCTCCGTTATTGCATTGATAGTCCTGAAGTTATCGAGACGCATCTCACTTCCCTCGATAGAAATGCCAAAGTCTTTTTCCAGGAATAATACTAACTGCATGGCGAACATCGAGTCAACGAAGCCGCGAGCGAAGAAATCGTCGTCATCCAGTAAGTTATGGCCTTTGATACGGCCGCTCAGATACTCCCGCACTCGTGTCCTGATATCCATCAGTGTCTCCTTCGCAATCCTTTATGGCCTGGGCTCTCCAGCCTGGGCTCGATATTCATAAAAGCCTCTGCCGCTTTTGCGGCCGTAGAGGCCGGCGTCCACCATTTTTCGGAGCAGCGGACATGGCCGGTACTTGCTGTCGTTTAGCTCCTCGTAAATAACCTCGATCGATAACAGAACGGTATCGAGCCCAATCAAATCCGCCGTTTCCAGAGGTCCCATCTTGTGTCCAAAGCACTGTCTGAATAGCCGGTCCACGTCTCCCGGCGCGGCAACCTGTTCCTGCAACAGGAAGATAGCTTCGTTCACGGTCAGCATCATCACGCGGTTAGTGACAAACCCCGGCGAATCGTTGACCACGATGCACTCTTTATGCATACGGGCTATCAGCCCCTTGGTCAGAGCAATCGTTTCCTCCGATGTGTGATAGCCGCGAATTACTTCCACCATTGGTTTCAGGGGCACAGGATTCATGAAGTGCGTACCGACGACCGCGGACGGCCGCGTCGTTAGCGACGCAATACGGGTAATCGGGATGGCGGAAGTATTCACCGCAAACACGCACGATCGCGGACACACCGCGTCAAGTTGCGGATAAACCGATTTTTTGACATGCCATTTTTCAGTGACATTTTCGATGACGAAATCTACGTTTGCCAGGCAAGAGTAGTCCGTGGTAAAGGTGATGCGCTCGATGACGTCGTCCGGTCCGCAGGCCGGCACGTCGCAGGCAAACAGCGTCTGCATGCGGATGTTCGTGCGGATTTCCTGCCCGGCATCCGACAGAATGTCGTCCTGGAGATCCACCAGGATCACGCGATGTCCTGTCTGGGCAAGGCTTTGCGCTACCCCACGGCCCATAACACCGGCCCCCACAACTCCCACCACCCGGATGTCCGCTAAGTCCGTCATATTATTTGCCTGGCTCACTCAAGTGGCCCCCGCCACGCCAGTTGCTGCAAATGTGGCGTTTTCGTCGACCGCCTGCAGGATCATCTCTGCAAGAGCCGCACCGGATTCGAGATGCAGGTTATGTCCACCGTGCAGGACGACGGACTGCGCTTCCGGCAGGACACCGTGAATGCGATCTTTGTCCGCGTTTGAGATCCAGCCGCTCGAAGAGCCATAGACTACGGTGACCGGAACCTGAAGCCGCTCCAGAATGCCAAGATATTCCTCGCGTCCTAACGCCGAAAGTAACCATTCGTGCGTCGCATCGAGACGTGCATCCACACTCCAGACCAGTCCTTCTTCCTGTCGTATGGTCAGGCGTTGCGCCATCCGAAGGGCCGTCGCATAACGCATCGCCGGGTTCACCTGCCGGAGGCGTTCGGCCGCGACGTTGAGATCGGACATGATCGCCCCTCGTGGCATAGCGTCCGGAAAACCCGGCCGCCCTACCGTGTGGGACGCGGAGGTAGGTCCGCGATGATGCTCCGGCGGCAGGGGAGGCTCAACCAGCACCATGGCTCTGACGCGCTCCGGATGGGCAGAGGTATACCGTACTGCAATCAGGGAGCCCAGTGAGTGCGCCACGAGAATTACCGGATGCATACGAGGCTGACACAGAATCGCATCGACATCGCCTACAAAATCTCGCAGATCATAACTTTTCAGTGGACCGTTATGGTCGGATCTGCCATGCCCGCGCAGGTCGGGCGCTATTACCCTGTACCCGCGACTCACCAGGACGCCGGCAACCGTTTCCCAACTGGCGCCATGGTCTCGCGTGCCATGCACGCAAACAACAGGTGAACCGCTATCGGCGCCCCATTCGCACACGCATAGAGAGATGCCCTTACTATCAAGACGGCGTTCGCGCATGAGCGGGTCCGCAGGCTTGGCCTTCAGCGCGGCCGCCGGTTGCCGTGGCAGAACCCGTGTGACCTGCTGAGTAGTATCGCCCGTGGGATGGGTCTCGACCACATGTTGACCAATGTATTGAGCGACGGCTTCAACAGTCGGGTGATTAAAAACCAGCCCCGGAGGAAGCTGACAGTTCAAACTTGTCTGGAGGCGATTTCGCAATTCCAGCGATGTGAGCGAGTCCATCCCGAGTTCGCGAAAGCCCCGCGACGTTGGAATCGCATCGCCGTCCTGGTGTCCTAGGATCTGTGCCACCTGAGTGCGGATGTGTTGCACCAATAAGTGCTGCTGCTGGTTGGCCGGCGCTGCCCGCAATTGTTCAATGAAGGGGATGCTGTACTGTCGCTGCCCCGCCTTCGCCTGCCGGAACTCAGTCAGGAAGGGACTATTGGCGTTATACCGTGTCCAGTCGATCGGTATAACCCCCACCTGCGCAGAAGGCGAAAACCATAGTCGATCAAGAATTTGCTTTCCCTCTTCCGGGGAAATTGCGCCCAGGCCCTGACGCCGTATTTGCTCTACCAGCGGAGCCGCTACGCCGATCTCCGACCAGGCCCCCCAATTTATGGCGAGCGCCGGTAATCCCATAGCGCGGCGGTAGTGAGCGAGCATGTCCAGAAAAGCATTGGCGGCAGCATGATTGCCCTGACCAGCTGAGCCAAGCAGGGACGCAACCGAAGAGAACATAACGAAGAAATCCAGAGGCTCGTCTTGGGTTAAGGCGTGCAGATTCCATCCGCCTTGTAATTTCGGAGCCAGGACATCCGCGAAGCGCGCGACACTATGATTGACCAGCGCTCCATCGTCGAGAACCCCCGCGGCATGGATGATTCCTCGTAGCGGGCGCGACCGATCGATTAAACTCAACGCCCTCGCGACCTGGGCCGTGTCGGCAATATCAGCTTGCACGACGGTGACCGTGGCGCCCAGGCGATTCAGCCCATCCAATTGGCTCTGGGCCTCCTGCCGTGGTGCATGACGCCCCATGAGTGTCAGGTATTTCGCTCCCCGTTCGACCATCCAGCGGGCCATCAGCAAGCCCAGACCGCCCAGGCCGCCGGTTATCAGATAGGTGCCATCTTCGCGCAGACTCACCCGGCGCAATTCTGACGGAGTAATGACAATCTTGCCAATATGTTTGGCCTGCACCAGGCACCGAAAAGCACTCGATACCTCCGCGAGAGGGAAGCATGTTCTTGGCAAAGGCGAGAGGACTCCATCCTGAAACTTCGTGATCAGGCCTTGCAGCATGGACTGCACCACCACCGGCTGCTTAGCGGTCATCTCAGCCAAATCCACCAGTGCGTAGGACACGTCGGGCCGCACGCCGGCTATACGCGCGGCATCCCAGACATCCCGCTTGCTTACTTCAACGAACCGTCCTTTCAAAGAAAGTACGGCAAGATTCTTCTCGACAAAGCCAGGTCCCGTCAGGGTATTGAGGACGATATCGACACCCATGCCGCTGGTATCCGCCAACACTCCGGCCGCGAAGTCGAGCGTGCGCGAGTCATAGATATGTTCGACACCAAGATCCCGGAGCACCGGCCACTTGTCCCGGCTGGCGGTTGCAAAGATCTCAGCCTTCGCGTTTCGCGCCAACTGTATCGCCGCCTGGCCGAACCCGCCGGTCGCGGTGTGGATGAGGACGCGGTCGCCAGATTGAATCTTGGCTACGTGGTCAAGACAATACGCGGCAGTCAGAAACGCGATCGGTATCGTTGCCGCTTCTTCGAAACTGATCTGCGCCGGCTTATCCACGACGCGATTCGCCGGAACAGTGACATAGTGGCTGAAGCCGTCGTCGACCAGCGCGATAACCTGATCCCCAACCGCAAACGCGCTGACAGCATCGCCAATGGCAATGACTTCACCGGTGCACTCATTGCCCACGGAGCCAGGATCGCCGGGGTACAGCCCGAGCACATTCAGCACATCGCGGAAATTCAGTCCCGCCGCGCGGACCTGGATCTCAACTTCGTCTGCCCCGGGAAGAGTACGATCCATAGGTTGCAGGCGGAGCCGATCCAGGCTTCCGCGCGATGTCATCCTCAGGCGAACGGGAGTATTTTCCTGCGTGTCCGGAAGGCGCGCCAATCGGGCGGCGTAACGCTTCCGGCTACGGAAAGCGACTTGATCCTCGATCGACCCGGAGCCCGGAGCGGTCATTTCTCCGACGAGCATTTTTACGTTCTCATCGAGCGCCTCGACGGGGTCGAGATCCACTCGCACACAGCGCAGTTCCGGATGTTCCAGGGCAATGACCTTCGCCATCCCCAACAGAGGAGCTTGCTGCAGACTCCGTACTGTCAGGTGTGGGCGCGCGGCGTCGGAGCCGCTCAAAGCCACGGCTCCGGTGGTGACTAACCAAAGCCGAGGCGATTCCTTCAAGTTTACGATCGTCTGAACCAGATATAAGAGACTGGCACAGCCCGCGACCGAGGCTGCTTCCACGCCTTCCGCTGTTACTTCCTGCAGTTCGTCGGGGCCAGACGTTCCACTCCATCCATACAGCACCCCACTAACATCCGAAACCGCTTCGAAAAGAGCCTGATAGTCAGCCTTAGCCGCGGGATCAATGCGGAAGGTGTGGTCGTCAACCTGTTCATACTTAGTTCCGGGCAGCACCAGGATAGCCGCGTGCCGCTCGCGAAGTGCCGCGGCCAGTCGCGGGCCAACGCCGTTATCCCCCGAAAAGATGAGCCAGCGCGACATGGGTGTGCTGTCCGCAGGGGCGACTCGATGTTCGCGGGCTTGCCAGATGACCTGATATTGCCAATCGTCGACTGGTTCCTGGCTGACAATAGTCTGCACGTCCGCGCGCTTCAACTGCAAGCCCTCGATGCGGGCCACGGTCTCTCCCTCGGGTGTCAGGAGGTGTAAGTCAACGCTCGGGGCCTCTGGATGCATAGCTCGCAGCCGGGCCTCACACCATAGCTCGGTTCCGGATCGACCTATATAGTCGATCTTTTCGACGCCGATGGGAAGATAAGTGTTTGGCTCGTCCAGAAAAATGGCCGCCGAAACCTGAAAGCAAGCGTCCAGCAATGCAGGGTGGATGCGATAGAGGTTGGCCTCCGGCTCAAGATTTTCCGAAAGGCGAACATGGCCCAATCCCCTGCCAGGAGTGCGCCAGAGCTGCGTGATGAGACGGAATTGAGGGCCATATTGTAAGTGGTGTGATTCAAAGATGCGGTAGAACGCTGCAACGTCAACTTCCGAATTCACCTCAGCTCGTAGAGCCGCCAGGTCGGTAGCCACGGGGCGTAGTGAAGTGGAAGCAGAAAAGCGCCCTTCAGCGTGAAGAGTCCACGGAGTGCCGTCCTGCCCAGCCACCGCCGCATGAATTTGCCAGACATGTCCTGGTGGTTGCGGAGCCACGAGGCACTGCACGACGAATCCGGCAGGATCATTCGAAAGCACGAGAGGCTGGCTGATCACAGCATTCTCAATGGTTACGTCAGTTCTTTTTAGGACTACCTCGGCAGCCTTGCCGGCCATTTCCAGGTATGCAGTAGCCGGCAGCACTGTTTGTTCGTAGACGCGATGGTCTGCGAGCCAGGCAGGTTTCTGCTGACACAGCAGGCTCTCAAATTGGATCTCGTCAGGCCGTGATGCGGCAGAGTTCGCACGCCTCCCGAGCAGCGGGTGCGCACGCACATCGTTTTCCCTTTGCGTTGGGGACTGCGGTGTAGTTACCGGAGTCTGTACCCAGTAGCGCTGGCGTTGGAAGGGATAAGTCGGCAACACCAGCTTGCGGCGAGGCTCATCGCGGTAGAAACTCGTCCAATCGATGTCAACGCCGCGAACGTAAAGATCACCGGCACTCTCGAGCAACTGCTCCCAGTCGCTCCGTATTCCCCACAACGATGGCAACCAGCACGCTTGGCGTGATCCCCTCCAATTCTGCCGTCCCAGCCAGAGCAACACCGGATGTGGGCCAATCTCCAGCATCACATCGCAGTTTGCCGCTTCCACCTGCCGCATTCCCGCGGCGAACTGCACGGGCTCCCGCATATGCCGCCGCCAATATGTGGCGTCCACATGTTGCAGTAGCTCGCCGGTGACGTTCGAGATTAGCTTAATTCGGGGCGCATGATAGGTCAGATCTCGAGCCGTTTGCTCAAACGAAGGGAGAGCAGGCTCAATGAGCGGCGAGTGAGGGGCGTGCGCGATACGCAGGCGCCGGCTATCCACTCCCATTGCCTTCCATGCGGTGAGCGCACTTTCGACCTCGGCGGCGGCGCCTGCAATCAGCGTTTCTTCCGGCCCATTTACCGCGGCTATGCTAATATTTTCCGCGTACCCTGAGTCAGCCAGCAAGTTTGCGACACACTCCGCACTCGCAAAAACAGCTGCTGTCGCGCCCCCGGAGGCTACGGACTGGATCAGGCGGGCGCGCTCGGCGATCAGGGTGAGTCCATCCTCAAGACTCAGCACGCCCGCGACACAAGCCGCCACATACTCCCCACTGCTGTGGCCCATCACGACATCCGGAATGACTCCCCAGGATTGCCACAATTCAGCCAGGGCGTATTCCAGCGCGAAGAGTGCAGGCTGGGCATAGCCTGTCGCATCGAGTGCGGGCGGATCTTCCGCGCCGCCAGGTCCCGTTTGATCGGGATAGAGCACACTGAGCAGCGGCCGCTCCAAACGGTTTCGCAGGATGGCGTCGCAGCGGTCGATGGTCTCACGAAAACCCCTGTGTGTCTCGTAGAGTTGCCGCCCCATGGCGACGTGTTGTGCCCCCTGTCCCGCAAAGAGGAAAGCGATTTGGGGCTTGGCAGGCCGGACTTCACCGGTCGATACGCCGGATGTGGGCTTGCCTGCGTTATGAGTCGCAAGCTTCTGGCTGCAATCGGCCACAGAGTTCGCAGTCACGCTTAACCGGTGTCCGAAGTGTGACCGCCCGATACTGGCCGTATAGGCAATATCCGCCAGTGCAACTTCCGGGTTGGCTGCGAGGTAGTCCTCATACTGTCGCGATAACTCGTTCAACGCTACTGGCGTCCGCGCGCTCAATACAAGAAGGTGGCAGGGTCGCTCACTGATTACTGAGTAGTCAGGTCGAGGCGCCGGCAGTAGCGGAGCCTCTTCGAGTACAACGTGGGCGTTCGTTCCGCTGGCACCGAACGAGCTGACCCCTGCAAGGCGTGAAGCGCTGGCAGGCCACGGCTGGTGGGTGGTCGGCACGCTGATCGATAACTCCGACCAGGGGATGTGCGGATTGGGATGGTTGAGATGCAGGTGTCGGGGAATCTCCCGATGCTGCAGCGCAAGTACCGCTTTCATCAGTCCGGCGACGCCCGCGGCGCTTTCGAGGTGGCCTATATTCGTCTTCACCGAACCAATGAGCAACGGCGTCGGGCGGTGCTGGCCATATACGGCGCCCAACGCCTCGACCTCAATGGGATCGCCCAACACTGTACCCGAACCATGCGCTTCAACATAACTAACTTGCGCCGCACCGATGCCGCCATTGTCCAATGCCTGCCGGATCACCCGTTCCTGCGCCGGGCCACTCGGCACCGTTAGCCCGCTGCTGCGGCCATCGTGATTCACTGCCGAGCCGCGAATAACCGCCAGCACGCTATCGCCGTCAGCCACCGCATCGGCAAGACGTTTGAGGACCACGATTCCGCATCCCTCGCCGCGGCTCATGCCGTCAGCGGCTGCATCGAACGACTTGCATCGTCCATCCGGAGAAAGCATGCGGGCTCGGGACTGCATCACACTATGGTGTGGAGTCAGCAGCAAATTTACCCCGCCTGCCAGAGCCAGGTCGCACTCCGCCTGGCGTAAGCTCTGGCAAGCCAGGTGGACGGTGACGAGCGACGACGAACACGCTGTGTCCACTGTCAAGGTTGGCCCCTGACAGCCCAGGACGTACGCGATCCTGCCGGCCGCCACGCTCATCAGATTCCCTGTCCCGGTATATGCGTCTATCGGCGCCATGGCACCGGCGCTCAGGCGCGCATAGTCCTGCCCCATCATCCCGATAAACACGCCGGTCGGAGAGCCTTGCAGAGTGGTGGGGGCAATGCCCGCGCGCTCCAGGCCTTCCCAGCCAACCTCGAGCAGTAGCCGCTGTTGCGGATCCATCATGGTCGCTTCACGCGGGGAGATACCGAAAAAGGCCGGGTCAAAGAGGTCTACCTGATCGAGAAAGCTGCCGTAACGTGTGGAGATCTTGCCGGGAGCGGCGGGGTCCGGATCGTAAAACGTGTCAATATTCCAACGGTCGTTCGGCACCTCCCGTACGGCATCCACGCCTTCACACAGGAGTTGCCAGAATTTCTCCGGTGTATCCGCGGCGGGTGGAAAGCGGCATGCCAGACCGATAATGGCGATTGGCTCCGCTTTCAGTAGCTGCCGCGTCGTCGCGTGTTGTTGAGCAGCCAGAGCTAACTTCAGCGCGGACATCGAAGCAAGGTGTTGGGAAATATTACTCACGAAGCTTGACCTCCCACTGGTTCAGGCTCGACTAAGAGCGGCGTCGCGGCATCGTCGTTACCTGAAGTGTTTTCCCGCTGCCGTCCCGGCGCCGGGGCAGATAGCCGCGGGTAAGTCGGGGCTTCCCAACCGGGTAGGATGGCATTGACCAGTCCTATGGCCAATCCAAGATTGTTTAAGAGGATAGGCGCAACCATGCCAAAACGCAGGAAGAAGGCTCCCCAAAGCCCTATCAGGCCGGGGATGATCGTCATGGCAAAACCAAAACGCATATTGGCATCGAACTCACGTGCGATGTCAAATGCTTTAGAGACCTGATGGAGGCTTTGATCCATCAAAATGATCTGAGCCGAATCGACCGCAGCCGTGGATGCACCTCGCAACGAGATCGAAGTATTGGCCTGTTTCAGGGCAATGGCATCATTAATCCCGTCGCCAACAAAGCAAACCTTCCTGCCTTCACCCTGCAGTTGTGCAATCAGCTTGGCCTTATCTTCCGGCAAGGTTTCGGCGTAATAACGGTCGACCCCAAGCGAGTGGGCCAGGTTGCGAGTCGGATGTTCGCGGTCCCCCGAGATAATCGCCACGGACATGCGCCGTTGGCGTAAGGATTCTACTACAAATTTGGCTTCCGGCCGCACGGTGGCGTGTAAGACAATCGCTCCACCCAACCTGTCTTGCAGCGCTACATAGACGAGTGACGCCCCGTCCAGGTCGCACTCCGTCTGCACTGCAGCGATGTTGGGAGGTATCGTGATACCTTCCAAAGCCATGTAGCGCGCGCTTCCCACGCGGACAACCTGTTCGTTGGTAGTGACCTTAATCCCGTACCCCACCTCATACTGCGCAGCGCCGCTAACCGGGATCAGCACACTTCGTGCTTCCGCCTCCTGCAGAATCGCTCTCGCGATTGGATGCGTCTGTTTGTACTCGGCCATCGCAGCATATCGCAAGATCTGGTTTTCATCGAAGCCGTTGCACGCATAAATCGCCCCAGCTTGCGGCTGCTCGAGGGTCAGCGTTCCGGTCTTATCGAAAACCACCGTGTCTACCTGATTCAATAACTCCAGCGAACGGCCATCTTTCACTAGAATGCCGTTGCGAGAAGCTAGTGTGAGAAAGTTGAGCATGCCGATAGGCGCCAGGATGCGCAAATGGTAGCCGAAACTGGCGCCGAGCACGCTACCGGCGCCGCTCGGACCTAACAGCGGTAGAGCCACTGCGCCCAATGCGAGGAAAGGCGGGGTCGACTTATCGGCCATCGCCTCGCCGCGTGATTGGATGGACGCCTTGAAATCAGCCGTGCGCTGGAGGATCGCGCCGATTTGCGCCACTGCAGTCGAGTCTCCCGATCGTTCGGCCCTTACCTGAATAGCGCCTGAGACAACGACCGTTGAGGCGAAGACCTGGTCTCCCGCTTCTTTCTCGGCGGGCTGGGACTCGCCGGTCAACATGTGCTGGTCGATACTTGCGATACCCGAGGCAATAACCCCATCGACCGGGACCGTCTCTCCCGCATGCACCAACACGATATCGTTCGCACGCACGTCCTTGAGCGGCACCTCGATTTCCACGCCGCCAATCTGCACCCACGCAAAACGAGGCAGGTTTCCAAACACAGCGACCAGAGATCCTCTGGATCGTTCTTCAGTCCTGATCAGCAGCTTCCGGCTGGCATAAAACAGGAAGCCGCCCAGGGCGAGAGCGAGGTAGTTCGCGGTGTACAGACCCAGGAGGATAAAAATGACATCGAGGACGGAAACCCGCAGCCGGTGTTCCTTGAAGAGAGAACTATACGCTTCGCGCCAGATCGGCCACGAGAGGTACGGAATAAAGAGCACGCTGACGAGGCTCAAAGGGGCGTAGAAGAAGGCCCCGAGAGCTGCCAGGACCAGGGCCACCGCCGACAGAATGAGCCGGCGATTGATATTACGCTCGGCCGCGCTCGGCTCCAACTCAGTAGGGTGCAGCGCTATTGCCCGTAGTTGCTCGCCGCGTGAAAGGACAGGAAGGTGAGTATTGTCTCCGACAGCGTCCTCCCGCCGTCTCTTCCTCTTCCTGTCCGGAAGGGGGTCGAGCCATCGGCGCCTGGGGCCTTCCTGGCCGCCGGCGTATATAGCCCCCGCTAGGATTAGGATTAGGATCGGCATCGTCGCTTCCTACACAACCTGATCGCCGGACGGAAAGTAAGAATTATAAGCATCCCATATCGCTGAATTCCGTGTGATAAAAAGATGATCGTGTTTCGCCATATACCGCATTACGAACGCAGGAAAAGGGCAGACAAACGATTTAGGCCACTCCGGATTGTATATTCCAGTACTTGGGCAGCCTGGATAGAACTCGCCGAACATCAAACCTTCGCGGACAAAGGACGGCAAAAGCTGCGTATATAGGTCGTCAATCAGAGGAAACGGGCCGCTGCGCGGGTTGCGGACGATCCTCGGAAAGAATGTAATAAATGTCTTCCACAGTGCGGGCAAAGGGGCCGGGCCTTGCAAAACGGGGTCATGGGCCGGAGGAGTTTTTTTGAAGTCTTTGAGTTGGGTGAGAAGCAGGTGCGCGATAGCGGACGGATGGCTGCCATCGAGGTCCGACTCTTCGAGCCAACAGGAATCGTAGTCCAGGGCATCGATGACGTAGGGGCAAACATGAGCCCAGCGGTTTTTGCGGTCAAACATCAATTGGGTAACAGTAAGATTGAGATTGTCATGGCGATTCCCCACGACTTTCTGCTCCGCCTGCGTACCACACACATAGTTTTCCACCCAGTTTTGCATGCTGATCATTTGCGGCGTTCGTTCGGGTTGCTTCCTGACTGCCGAAAATGTGTTCATACCGGCTCCTCGCTCATACGTCAAATTAACTCCCCACGCACCCTCTCCAGGCGTACGTCAAATCGGTTAAAAGTGGCGTAGCCGCAGGCGTTCGTTGACAGCGTTAAGCCCGTCCAGATGCCCACGTAGAACTTAGCCAATTGTTGCCTTGTGAGTTCGGCACGGCTTGTCATGACGACCGCGTGTTGCCCCGCCTGCCGGTTGTAGTCGTAGGGCTGCCTCCGGGATGGCCAGGTGTTCCACCCGATATTCCATGACAATTCATGGTATTCGTCGATCACCTTGCCGAACTGCTCCCAGTCGCCCTCGCGCTGCCGGTATGCCGCGATGCGGAGATTCTGAAAATCGAGGAGATCGACCGCACCGTCTTCGGCCTCTCCGTCATGAACCGTGTCGTTGATATGTGCATTCCTGATTGCAAAAGTGGCCGTGATTCTGAGCCGCCCTGCACGCTCCGGATGGCGGTAATAGAACCGGTAATGCGTCTTCACAAAGCGATATGCCGTATCGATACAGGCTGGTTGGGGCTCCGCTGCATCGACGAACGATAACAACTCACCGGTAGCGTCGATGAACCCCACCGATGAGTTGACGAACAAGCTTCCTCCGGAGCCCGAGTCCCACGTCAGTCCCCGTGTATTGCCATTAGGAAATTGGAATGGCGGAGACCATTCGACAGAACCCGATGCTTTGTCGGCATTGGCAAACTCATCTTCCGAGAAGTTAAAGTCGTCCATGCCCGGCATGACCGGCGAGTCGGAATCGATTTTGCCCGAGCGTCTCGCGTGGTGTGCCGCGAGGTCTTCGAGCCGCCGCAGGCGCCGCTCAAGAGATTGACTGTCTTCGTGTCTGTGGTCCTGACTCATCGTCCCGCTTTCCCATGCGTTGCCGGCGCGCAGGTGTTGCAGTTGGCTCGCAGAATGTCAGCCTGTTGGTGAATAGTGGCAGCCCTAAAGAATACGGCAAGCGGCAATGTCTGGCCAAAGGTCTGGGCTATCGCCCGCGAAAGAAGCATGGCCGCGTGAGAGTTGCCACCCAGGTCGAAGAAGTTATCGCACGGGTTGACGTGCGAAACAACTAACAGCCGCTTCCAGATTTCCATCAAATCGAGGTCTATCGCATCGGGCGCCGTCGCCGGCGGTAGTGGCGGCTGCAAATCAGATAGGCGAAGTCGATCCTGCGTTTTCGCCCACACGCGCAGGTCCCCTGTTCCCGTATAACAGCCGAGATAGCCAGTCTTGTACACGTTCCGACCGGGCTCCATTTCGAGTTGGTCCGGCATGGTCTTTACCTGCTGATAACCATGACGCAAGTGTTCAAACGGCCCGCTGGCTATATATAACTCGCCTCCGACGCCGATTGGCATTTGCTGAAAGTAGTTGTCGAGAACGAACACCTCGGCATCAGAAGGTATATAGAGTTTCTGTGTTTGCCTGGCCGAATTCTGCCGGTAAGTACTGAGTAACTCATATTCCGCGTCCGGCAGCATAGATAAGGAGCGCATCGCGCGGTCCGGGCTCACCACAATCCCCTGAAGGAGTGTTTCAAACTCAGCCAAACGCCTGCGTATGGTCGACGCGGAGAAGAGATCGGTGTTGTAGTAGCACTCCAGCGACAAGGCGCCATCGGTTTCCATCGCATCTAGGAAGAACTCGAAGTTTTCGAACCTCCGGGGATTCGTAAACATCTCGAACTCGACCCCCTTTGTCCCGATGACGCGCGTACCCGGATCTCTGGCAAGATTGAACCTGACCGGCAGCAAAGGGAGTCGGCTTGGGTCGCGTGGCGGAGTAAAGCTCTTCAGGAGTGTTCCGAAGGTTACCTGCTGATGTTCATATGCATCAAGCAGAGTGCGATGCAAATCCGGCAGGTAGTCTCGAAAGCTCCTGGCGCTATCGATCGAGGTACGCAAGGGCAGTAGGTTGACGCAATGTCCTACCAGTTGGCTTTGACCGCTGGACAATTGTCCAGCCGCCGTGATCCCTACGAACACGTCTCGTTGTTGGGTGATCCGGTGCAGGAACACAGTGAAGCCGGCCAGGAGGGTCGTAAACAAGGTACATTTGTGCTGCGCTCCCAGTCGTTTCAGGTCCCCCAGCACACCGGCGCCGAGACGATAGTCGTGGCGTGCGGCGTTGTAGGTTTTCAACCCCGGCCGAGGCTCGTCGGTAGGCAAATCGAGTAACGGGATCGTCCCGGACAGCGCCCTAAGCCAGTAGGCCCGAGCTTTCATGCTTTCCTGCGCCGCCGTCTGTCCTCGCTGTCCAAGGGCAAACGCGCTGAACGACTCTGCTGGCGGAAGGTCCGGCTCAGTCCCTTGATGAGACGCGGCGTAAAATTCGACAAAATCACTTAGAATCACACCCCATGACCAGCCATCGCAGATGATGTGGTGCGCCGTGAGAACCAGGCAATGTTCTTCGTCGGCCAGTTTGACGAGCCTCGAGCGAAATAACGGACCCTCTACGAGATTGAAACGAGTAGTTACCTCCCGCAGGAGCACATCGCCCAGGCGTTCGTTTCTCTCCGCGAGACTCGCTGCCGAGAGATCCAACAACGGAATTCCTCTAGCCGCCCCGGCCAATACGCAAAGCGTTTCACCATCGGGAGACAGTACGCTGCGGAGCGCGTCGTGCCGTCTTACAAGGTGCTGGAAAGCCTCGTTGAGGGCTGTGACATTGAGGAAACCACGGAGCCTGATCCCGATCGACTCATTGAAGGCACAATTGGCGGCATCTCCCATTTGCGTCGCTAGCCAGATTTCCTTTTGCGCTTCCGTGCTCGGTACCATAAGAGCGAGTTCGCCCTCGGAAAAAGGGTCGAAATCAACCGGGATCGCACTAATGCGATATTCAGTGTCGCTTGGACTCATGGCGATCATCGCGTCATCGAGGCCGTCGTCACGCTCCGGCGCGGTTCGCTGCATGCTCCGCAGGCGATGGCGCGACAGCTGTCTCCACTTTGACGTATTTTCCAGGACGTGCCGCATCTGGCACATACCATCCGGGTTCGCCTTGCGGATCCCGCCCGAGGCGCGCTCCCGGTACCGGGGCTTCCAATGGAAGAGTCGTGTCCATTTCCGGTCCCGCAGAGATCGCTTCGTCCGAAAGCAAGAAACCGGCGCGCTGGAGTTCAGCGACGGCTTCCTTGAAGGCCACTACGATTCGCTCAAAATCTGCATCGGAATGCGCTGTCGTGAAGAAAAACGGTCGATGCTCTCCAATGTGAATACACTTGCCGCGGAGTACATAGTACAGGAGGTTTCCGAATGGCACCGAGCCATGAAATTCGAGTTTGAGCAATGAGCCGAAGTTGACCAGGTGCATAGGAGCGCCGAACCGCGAGAAATAGCTATTCAGCTCCGCTACAAAGTTGTTGCTCTTCTCATTGAGACGGCGTTGCAGGCCTGGTCCTTCCGTCTTCAAGTGTTCCAGGGCTGCCTTGGCCGCGGCGATGGCCAGGGGATGACGCACAAATGTGCCGGCGAAATAGGTGATATCCACTTCCGGCAGCGAGGCGTCGCCGTATTGCCAGTAACCTCCGTCGATGGCATCCATGAATTTTGCGCTACCTGCAAGGACGCCAATCGGCATTCCTCCGCCGATGATTTTTCCGTACGTTGCCAGATCCCCACGGATACCGAAGTGGGCCTGTGCGCCCCCCTGATCGATACGGAATCCCGTGATCATTTCGTCCACGATCAACGCGGCCCCGCCTCTCTCGGTCAGGCGCCGGAGCAGATGCAGGAATGTGCGCGGCTGGAGTTCCGGCCGGCGGCTTTGCACGGGCTCGACGAGCACCGCTGCTAGTTCTCCGATGCGCGCCTCGAGAATCCGCAACGCTTCCGGACTGTCGTAATCAACCACGAGTATGTTGTCTACCGCCTCTTGCGTCACACCGGGAGCTGCGGGTATCGGTCGTAGTTGCTTCGTGCCGCGCACCAGCACTTCATCGAAAATCCCGTGATACGAGCCTGAGAACAGCGCGATCTTGCTGCGGCCGGTTACCGTACGGGCGAGGCGCATCGCTCCGAGGACGGCTTCCGATCCCGTATTACAAAACGTGGCACGGTCAAGATGTGTCAATTCGCAGAGGAGTTCAGCGACTTCACCGGCCATTTTTGTCTGAGGCCCGATTTCGATGCCGCGCTCGAGTTGAGCCTCGATCGCCTCCTTAATAAAAGGAGGTAGGTAACCGAACAAACTGGAGCCAAAGCCGCTGACTACGTCTATATACTCATTACCGTCGACGTCCCACATTCTTGCGCCTGCGGATCGGGCGGCAACAATCGGGTAGACCATTTCTTTGACCACGGGATCGAAGCCGGACACCGTGCGCGGATCTGCCAAATGGAGCCGGTGATCTTGCACATAGGCTTTCGATCCGCCCGTCTGCCGCGTATATTGCTCGATCAGACGCTCCACAAACACCTGTTGCGACGGGTTCAACTCGTGTCCGCGATGCCGTGCTATCCGCGATCCGGCGCCAAAGGGCCGGGGCGGCTCGACAGGCAAACTTGCGGAGCCGTTGCCGGACGCTCTGAATTTGTGTTCTGCCGCGATCACGTCCGGTGGCGTCGCCGCCCTAACCGCACCGCGAGGGCTTAAGTTCGACTCGGCCTGGCCCTCTCTCGCAAGTGCGAGCGCCAAAGTGTTAAGGTTTGGGTACTCTTCCAAAAGCTGGCGGAAAGTGACTTTGCAATTGAATTGTTTCTGCAGGCGTTGCGCGATCTGGGTCAGCGTAAGAGAATCGAGCCCCATTTCGACAAAACTAGTTGTCCCGGAGATAGGCTCCATGTCCAAGCCGGTGCTTTGCTCCACAATCTCTTTCAGGGCCCGAATCAGTCCGCTTGCTGCTGCGAGGTGGTCGGAGTCCGGATGGGCAAGGGGTATCTCGCCAGTGGATGCCTGCGCGTGTCCATTGACTAAAGAATGGCGCGATGACGTTGGTTCGGGTGTATGTCTCATGCTGTCTCTCGCAGGTTCAATCCAGAAACGCTTCCGTTCAAATGGGTAGGTGGGCAAGGCCAGCCTGTGGCGCTGCTCGGCCTCGTAATAACGGTGCCAGTCGATGCGCGCTCCAGCGAGCCATAGTTGGCCCACGGCCGCGCACAAAGTCGTAGACTCCATGTTGTCTGAGGCGCTTGTGCCGAGTGAGGAGATAGCGACTTGTCTGTTGATATCTTTTATCTGCTGCCGCGCTAAGATCGTCCCGGTGTTACCCGGACCGACCTCAAGTAACACTCTTTCGGGGACTTGCCATAGCTTCTGAATGCCTGCCGCAAAACGGACCGGCTCCCGCAAATGCCTGCCCCAGTACGCCGGGTCGGTAGCTTGCGATGAAGTCAGCCAGTCCCCAGTCACCGTTGAGACGATCTCTATCCGCGGCGGCGATAACTTGACTTGGGCACAATACTGCGTGAAAGGTGCCACCACGGGTTCCACCATCGCCGAATGAAAAGCATGCGAGGTCTGTAAGGGCCGGCAAAGTACCTGGTCCGACTCCAATTCAGTTCGCACTCTGGCGATCGCCTCCGTTGTTCCGGACACGACGCACAGCGAAGGGCCATTTATGGCGGCAATGGCCACGTCCGCTCCCAGTCGCCGCTCCATCTCGGCCGCACCTAAACGCACGGACAACATGCTGCCTCGTGGAAGGGCTCCCATCAGTTGGCCCCTCTTCGCGATGAGCCGCAGGGCGTCCTCAAGGGAGAAAACGCCCGCCAGACACGCCGCGACAAATTCACCGATGCTGTGTCCAATCATGGCGCCAGGATGAACACCCCAGCTTTCCCATAGCTTCGACAGGGAATAAGAGACAGAGAAAATAGACGGCTGTGTAAATGTTGTTTCGTTTAGAGTCTCTGCGGCGTGGGAATCGGACGCGAATAGAACATCGCGCAGATCGCAGTCAAGGTCAGGTGCAAGGAGTTCTGCGCAGAGATCAAGGTTTTTCCTGAATACCTCTTCCCGCTCATGCAGGCTCCGGCACATATTGAGATACTGGGAACCCTGACCCGGAAAGACAAATGCGATTTCAGATGTTCTCGGCGGCACGTGGCGACTGGCGGCCTTTCCCGGCGGCAACTGCGTTAACGCGCTTACGGCATCGGCAGTCTCTCGGCAGACGACGAAGCGCCGGTGCGGTGACGCGGTCCGGCCCCGGGCAAGCGTATAACAGACGTCGGCGAGTTTCGTCTCCGGATGCTGCTGCAGGTGTTGTGAAAGCTGCGCTGTTGCGGCCTCCAAGGCAGAGGGAGTCCTCGCCGACAGTACCAGTAACTGGTGCGGCCGCGAAGGCCCGGAGGCGCCGGTGTCAGGTGCCTCTTCACAGACTACGTGGGCATTGGTTCCTCCCATACCGAAGGAACTGACTCCCGCACGCCGCGGCCACGCGGTTGCTTTCCACTCTGTGAGCGAGGCATTGACATAGAACGGACTGTTGGTGAAATCAATTTGCGGATTGGGTGCTTCGAAATGCAACGACGGAGGAATCTTCCGGTGTTGCAGGGATAAGGCTGTTTTGATCAGCCCGGTAACGCCGGCCGCTGTGTCGAGGTGTCCTAGGTTGCCCTTGATGGATCCAAGTGCGCAGAAACCGGTGGCCATCGTGCGGGCGCGGAAGGCTTGCGTCAACGCCGCAACCTCAATCGGATCGCCCAAGGGCGTGGCTGTCCCGTGCCCTTCGACGTAGGAAATCGTTTCAGGATCGATCTCCGCGTCCGCGTGGGCCATCGCGATGGCAGCTGCCTGTCCGCCCACGCCCGGCGCGCTAAAGCTCACCTTCCCGGAGCCGTCGTTGTTGATCCCGACGCCTCGAATTACAGCCGTAATATGGTCGCCGTCTCGCAACGCGTCCGCGAGGCGCCGCAGGACAACAATCGCTACGCCGTTACCCATCACGGTGCCCTGAGCTTTGGCATCGAACGGACGGCAATGTCCATCCGGGGAGTGCATCCCCTCTTCTTCATACAAGTAACCGCAGTTGAGTGGAGTGTCGATCGTCACGCCGCCCGCTATGGCCATATCGCATTGGTGATTCACCAGGCTGGTTACAGCGTTAACTACTGCTACCAGAGACGTAGAACAGGCCGTCCCGACACTGACGCATGGCCCCTGCAGGTTCAGCTTATAGGCTACGCGGGTCGTCATATAGTCCTTGTCATTGCTGAGTACTTTGACAAGACCGCCAACCGAACCGGAGACTTCGGGGCATTTCTCAAGGTTATTGACGAAGTAGCTCATGAACCCCGAGCCACCGTACACACCTATCGCTCCGTCAAATTGTTCCGGAGTATGACCGGCATTCTCCAGAGCCTCGTGGGCGGTCTCGAGGAACAATCTGTGCTGCGGGTCCATGATCTCCGCCTCCCTGGGGGTCATCCCAAAGAAGGCGGCATCGAAAGTATCGGCGCCGGAGATAATTCCTTTCGCCTTGACATAACTTTTGTCCTGCCTGAGCGCCGGATCGATCAACGGCGATAGCTCGTCGTCCGTAAAGAAAGTGATGCACTCCTCACCGGCACACAGCTTGTGCCAGAGATCCGTAACATTGGCCGCGCCTGGGAAACGGCCCGCCATACCGATGATCGCGATATCTTTGTCGCGGTGCCTGGTGCTCTTGACCTCCGGCGATCGCGTCGCACGCTCTGCAACTGGCGGACGGGCCGGAGCAACCTTCCGGTTCGCCGTCAGGTGCTTTGCCAGCGCATGAATGGTGGGGTATTGGTATAAAGTGACCACGGGAATTTTGATGCCGAATTCCTGACCGATGCGTTCCGTGGTCTGCAGGCTGAGAAACGAATTGCCTCCCTGGTCGAAGAAGTTATCGTGAATGCTCACGCTCTCCCGGCCGAGCATTGTTGACCAGAGAGATATGAGAAATCGTTCTACGTCATTATTGGACGACGTCTTGTGAGCCTTGTACTCCGGCACTTGCTGCACAGGTGCCGGAAGCTTGCGGCGGTCGACCTTACCGCTCAGGGTCATGGGCATGCACTCGAGGATGACGAATCGCTCGGGCACCATGTACTCCGGCAACCGTTCGAGCAAAAAGCGTCGCACCTCGGCGACGGCCGGCCGCTCGACTTCCCTCGGCGCCAGATATCCTACGAGGCTTTGATAGCCGGGGCTGGCCTCGTATACGTTAACAGCCGCATGCTCGATCCCCGGATAGAGTTTCAGTGCGGCTTCAATTTCTTCGAGCTCGATACGATAACCGCGAATCTTCGCCTGATGGTCAGACCGGCCCACGAATTCGATATTTCCGTCAGCGGCGTAGCGAGCCAGATCTCCCGTCTTGTAAAGCCGCGCCTGCGGATCCTGGCTAAAAGGATCAGGAATAAAGCGGGACCCGGTCAGCTCGGGGCGGTTCAGATAACCGCGTGCCAGATTTACTCCTCCGAGGTATAACTCACCCAGGATCCCCACTGGGACGGATTGCAGATGGCGGTCGAGAATGTAGGCCTGGGTATTGGCAAAGGGTCGGCCAATAGGCGGCTTTCCCGGTTGTCCCGTGCATTCCCAAACGGTGCCGCAAACCGTGGTTTCCGTAGGACCATAACCATTAAAGAAGCGGCGTCCCGGAGCGGCCCCCCACGTGGCTACGAGGTCGGCAGAACACGCCTCCCCCGCGGCAGTCAATACGCGCAACGCGGGCAATGGTTCGATGGGGAGCACAGCCAGAGTTGAAGGTGGCAATACTGCGTGGGTAATATTCTTATCCCGCAGGAACTGCAGCAAGTCCGGTCCCGGGAGCAGGGAACTCGATGGCGCCAGGCAAAGTCTGGCTCCGGCGCACAGGGCCGTAACGATTTCCGCCACCGAGGTATCGAAGCTCAGGGTGGCGAACTGAAGGCAGCGGCTCTCTGACGTAACATTGAATAGTCGGCCGAGTCCCGCGGCGAGGTTGCACACCCCGCGGTGTTCGACCAGCACGCCCTTCGGACTACCCGCGGAGCCCGAGGTGAAAATGACGTAGCACAGATTCTCCGCATTCGCGATTGCGCGCGGATTCTTCTGACTCCTCCGTGCAATCTCAGGCCAGTCAGTGTCCAGACACAGGACTTTGCCCTGATATGCCCGCAATGTTTCCCGCAGCGAATCCTGCGTGAGTACGACCCTGGCTTGGGCATCTTCTAACGCGATCGCGAGGCGGGCGGGTGGAGATGCCGCGTCAAGCGGAACATAGGCGCCGCCGGCCTTGAGAATACCTAAGAGACCCACGATCATCTCAAAAGAACGCTCGACGTACAGACCCACAAGCACCTCGGGCCCCACGCCGAGTTCCCTCAAATAGTGCGCTAGTTGGTTGGCGCGGCAGTTCAGCGCCGCGTAGGTCAGAGCCTGATCCTCGAACGTCAGCGCGATGGCTTCCGGCGTCCTCTCGACCTGCGCTTCAAACATGTGATGGATGCAGGTATCATCCGGATACTGAGCCTGGGTGGCATTCCATGCAACCTGCATGATATGCCGGTCCCGTTCGGAAAGCAGTGGAATCGTGGCAATCGCTTGCGCCGGACCGGCGATCACATGCTCCAGAAACATTGAGTACTGCGCTTGCATGCGGCTGATGGTGTCGGCGCTGAACCGCTCAGCATCGTAAACCCACGACCAGGTGAGGGCGCCTTCGGGAATGATGAGCTTCAACTCCTGTGGTGTATCCGGACCGCTGTTGTCAAGGGTGCTGACATACTCGATCGCAACCGGAAGCTCGGGAGAGCAGGCCTCTCCAGATCGAAGCTCTGCGTACCTAAGCACGATATCGCGAGGGTAAGTCAGACGGCGCTGAGTCACTGCTACCCGCGCAGTGACATCATCTAAAAGGTTCGCGATGGTGTGCGTCGCAGGAACCTGTATGCGCAGTGGCACGCTGCCGGCAAACAACGGATGAAAATCGCCAAAGGGTACCAGGCCAGAATGGGTGAATCCCAGATCGAAGCAGTCTGTCTGGCAGACTCGACTCAGAAAAGCGACCAATGTCGCGACGAGGAAATCCCGCGCTGTCGAAGAAGACTGCGGAGGATCGAGCAGAAATGCCTCGACCGTCTGCGGAGCATGCCACAAGAGACGCTCCCTGCCTGTGCCGTTTGATGCCGGACCGGATGGGTAAGGCAGTACCAGCGGGCGTAGATCAGCCAGCTGTTTAACCCAAAAGGCTTCGTGTCGCACCAGGCGGGATTCCAGCGGCTGCAGGCGAGCCGCGGTCGTCTCATCCAACTCCGCCAGGCGATCCGAAACGCGCAGTCCGTATTGCTCGACCAACTCGCGAATCGGGAGATGCCGCCCATCAAGCGTATGCAGTTGACGCAGCATCACGTCGGCGGTCGACGAAGAAACGCGGATGCCATTTGGCCCGACATCCACGATGGTTCCCGGGACGGCCGTCGACAGGTCATCGAGGACGTCGAGTTGAGTCACGATGACGTAGTCGTTCCGTAAGGCAATTTTAGGCAGGCCGAGCGGGTTCGGATGGGTTCCAAAGTCCAACGACCGCACCAAAGCATTTAACGCCCCTGCCGGTTTGTTCCAGGAAAGCACACATCCTGCAGTTGGTTTGGCGGAGGCTGAAAAATAAGAGCGTTCATTCTTATTCTGCTTTCTAAACGCCACGCCGGGCTGCTCGAGATCGCAGATGACCTGACCGAATGAGTTGATAGCCGCTTCGTAGCATTTGCCGTCCAGCGTGAAGGCTGTCTCATTCCGATCGATATCGATGGCCACCTGCCGGAGAATGTCGCCGCCGTCGATCTCCTCCGTAATCGCATGCCAGGTGATGCCGTGGGTCGTCTCCTCGTGGAGGATCGCCCATGCGGTGGCGTGAACGCCGGCGTATTTGGGAAGAAATGAATTGTGGCAGTTGATCGCGTACTTGCGAGGGAGTTCCAGAATGTCTTTATATAAGATTCTCGGATTGGCGATGCTGAAGAGATAGTCAAAGGGCTCCGCACTCAGGAACGCCTTCAGATCTTCGTCTGGCCGCAGAAGAGGGATGCCCCGCGATGACGCCCACTGACTTACCGAGGACCCTGCGGCGATCAGGCCCCGTACAGCGTGACCCCGCTTGAGCAGGAGTTCGCTGCAGCAGATCAGCATTGCCTCGTTACCGATGAGGACGCAGCTGAATTTCTCCGACCCGACTGGCATGTCCTTCGGGAAGCTGTTCTCTATGTCCATGGCGCACCCGCGATGCACAAACGAACGGTGTCACGCCGGTTCCTCCGCTCCCAGGCGCCGACACCGCAGACATCTCCTGCATTCACTCGTTTTCCCTCTTTAATGAGGGCGAGATTCAGCACTGTTTGTGAATCGAAATATTAGCATACAGTCTTTTCTTTATCCTCTCGCCATCAATATTCGGATTCTTGGTTGGAATTAACACACTACTGTTGTGAAGTCCCACCCAAGCCGTATTTTTATCATTATGCGGCTTGCACTCGAAACCCAAGCTGGAGTAGTATTTGGTGATACCAAAAAAACTAACAGGAGTAACAAATAAGATGTGGCTGTACTTATTAGGTCTTGTTACGGCACCGTTTGTCCTTCCACTGCTTAAACCCGCGGTCCGGGGAGTAGTGAAGGGCGGAGTCTCCCTTAGTCAGGAAGTTCAACAGATGGTTGACGAGGCTCGTGAAGACTTTAAGGAAATCAAGGCGGAGACGGAAGTAAAGAAAAAGCAGGCTGCGTCTTAAGCCTAATCGAAGCCGCATTTCGTGGCGCGTGCGGCCCCATTGTTGCGATCGCCAGAATTCGTTCCGACCGTACAGAGCTATCTGTTCGTCGCATCGATAGTCGGCGGGAGTGCGAGGGACCGTTTGCGCCTCAAGTGCAGCCGCGATCCTGAATCGTCACGAAACGCTGCGCGTAGAGGCCCGTGTACTGCTCCCTATTTCGGTTGGAAGCGGCGTGGCTTTCAGCCGGGGTCGGGTAATGCTCTGGGCACCGCGTGTTTCCTCTTGTCTTTCCTTGTACTGCTGAAATGTCGGTAATCTCACGATAAGCCATATTTACGTTCTCCAATATCAGACAATTATTGTTTAATACAGGTACGGTATTGGCGATTGCAAAGTATCATACATCTAAGGGAGTCGCGGGAAATGACTATTCCTGAAATGTTCTTGAGTAGCATGCTGCCGCGCGAATCGAAACCGACACTTTGGCGAAATAACCTCCCATGAGTGAGCGTATGCTTCCCTTAAACCGTTCAACGGTGGTTGTCGTAGGCGGTGGTATCGCCGGAACCTGGGCGGCCTACAAACTTGCAAAACGCGGGGTCGAGACGACTCTCATTACCTCGAACGACAACACGCGGGGGGACCAGCCCGGTGCTACCTTCCGTTCTGCGGGAGCAATAAATACATCTGCCTTATCGCACCAGCACTTTGACGATTTCATGACCTTGCTCGGGCTCGGCCAGGTTCACCCTTCGGCCTCCTCGGCAATGAGTCGTTATCTGAGTGAGGAACTGGCTGAATTCGAACAGCTGTTGCCGCTAAAACCCATCAAGATCGGGTACGCGCTTGCCTCCCACAGCGGAGCGGGATGTGTTCGGCGGATACAGGAGGCCTTCACTGACCTCGGCGGCCGCGTCCTGAGCGGGTGGGTGACGCGGATCTTAGCCAGCCCCTCCGCGTGTCAGGGCGTGCAGTACGAAAGCCATGGTCTCGTGGGCAAACATCTTTGCCATAGTCTCGTTCTGGCGACCGGCGGATACAGCAGTCTTTACCGGCATGCGGTACAAACTAAATGTTACGGCAACATCCTCGGGCGCTTTCTTATGGCGGGAGGCATCGCCACAAACCTCGAATTTCTGTTCAAACACGGCTACGGGAACATCGACACAAATGACGTGACGCCGACCGAAGAATTAGGCGGAGCCGAGATTTACGACGACCACCGGAGGCGCGAACGTCACATGGAGCGCCTCTTGTTCGATGGCCAGGGTACACACACCCACCTTGAGGCCGTCCAACTCTGGCTTCGCGACCCCCAAACGAGATTCGTTGTCGACTTGTCATTCCGCCCGCTGTTCCTGGCATTGCAGCGCCTGAGAGGCGGGCTCGCCGGCGTGTCGCCAACACCGGAACTGCCGGTCGTCCAGGAAGTGCTGGACCTGTTCCCCGAAGACTTACATGGGCGAGTCCGGAACGAAGTCATGGAGAATCCAATTGACTTCGAACTCTTTGAAAGACTAAAGCCTCTGCTGCGTGGCGTCTGTCGAAAGACCTTCAGAGTGACACCACTTACTTATTTTTCGATGGGGGGCATGGCGCATCGCGATTTTCTCACGAATCTTCACAACGTGTATGTCAGCGGGGAGTGCATGCACGATTTCGGCGCAAATCGCGTGGGCGGGCTGCCATGGGGATTGTATTTGTGTGCCGGACGAAGGATCGCTGAACAGATTGGTGCCTCCGGGTTAGAAATCGGGTGCGCGTTTCAGGACTTTCCAGCCGTTCCGGTGGACAGCTCGTTTAATCCCGCGGTGATCGAGTTTATACAGAAACTTCTTTTTGAGTATCAGGAACAGCGCCTGGATCAGGCCGCCGGCCAACAGTGCATTGACCGGTTGCAAGAGCGCCGTCGGCGTCTCGACCGCCAGTACGGGGAATTGAGTGACGCTGCCGGTGTTCTCGTGGTAGCGGAAGCCATCATGCAGTCTTCCCTCATCCGAAGGGAAAGTCGCGGCTACTTTTGCAGACATGACTTTCCGGGACTCGACGAAGACCTCGGACACTCATTTTCTTCTTGTTGGTACGACACGCTAACGAACGCAGTAAACGCCAAATTGGTGCCGGCTTCAATGTTCGCGTGCAGGAATGAGTCTGTGGCCATGGCGCGATGAAGAATCCGGGGCCCGTTATCGTTCCGGAAACCGCGACCGGACGACAGCACCGGCGTTATAATCCCAACAGGTAACGAGGAGTATCCGGACCCGGACGGGCAAAGCTCCTCATGAAGGTGCTGGGGAGCCTTTCACCTGCCTCGGGGTAAACGATCTATGACGTCATCGCCATTCCCGTTCGGTAACGATCCCGCGAAGATCGAACGCTACCGCGCCTTTTGGAACCGCGCCGATGCCGCCCGGCCCCTGGTGGGATTTACTCTGGCAGACTGGTTTCCCCTGCACGAATTCGCAGCCTGTCGTCCGTGGCAGCAAACCGAATATCTGGTACCCGGCATGATCGAACCGGAGGCCTTTCTTTCGGATCATCTGCGTCTTCTCCAAGAGGGCGAGATTATCGATGACGATCTGATCCGCGGTGCCTGTCCGGCGCAACTCGCTTTTCCCTGGCTGGCTGGAATGCTCGGCGGTCGCGTGCGCATCCTGCCGGGCACGGTAGTCGGTGAAGACATGCATTTCGACTGGGATCGAGCGCTCGCAGTTCGCCTCGATTGCGAGGATCCCTGGTACTCGAAATACATGGAATACGCCGATGCTCTGGTCACCTTGGCGGCGGGACGTTTTCCGGTCAGCCATGCAGCTGAAATCGGCCCGACGGACTTGCATGCAACGCTGCGCGGGCACACCGAAAGCTTGCTCGACCTCAGCGACGAGCCGGAGAAATCCCAATGCCTGCTCTGGCGGATGGGTGAAATCTGTCGCGACATTACCCAGGCGATCTGGAGCCGCCTGCCGCTATTTCATGGCGGCTATTTCGACGCCCAGTATTCGTTATGGGCTCCGCATCCTATTATCCGGATGCAGGAAGACGCCACCGCCATTTACTCACCGGGCCTCTACCGGCGGTTTGTGCAGCCCGTGGACCGCATGATCGCCCGGCATTTTGCCTCGAGTTTCATGCATCTTCATTCCACTTCGATGTTCCTGTTGGATGCCATCCTCGAGATCGAAGAGATCAGTTGCTTTGAGGTCAACAATGACGCGCTCGGCCCGCCGGTCGCGGACATGATTCCCCACTTCCGCAAGGTACAGCAAGCGAACCGGCCGCTCCTCATTCGGGGTGCGTTTACAAAAGATGAGCTGAAGTTGGTGGCAGACAGCCTCGATCCGCGCGGCTTGTTCCTGAACGTCATGGTAAAGAATCTCGCCGAAGTCGAGGAGTTGAGGCCGGTAGTCAGGATCTGAACCCAAGCCTCACTCTTTACAAAATGTCAGATTAGATATAATCTAATGTTGTTCATGGACGCCGAAGCGATTAAACGGTCCCTGGAAGACTGCGGGTTGCGGTGCACTCCGCAGCGCTACGCCGTGATGGCGTTCTTGATGGAACATAACAGGCATCCCACAGCTGCAGAAATCTTCGACGCCGTGAATCGCGTGGATCCGCGCTCTTCAAGGGCCACCACTTATAACAATCTGCGGGACTTGGTGCAGGCGGGTCTGGTGCGTGAAGTGGCCGCCGAAGGCCGCGCCGCTCGATTCGATGCGAAAGGCTTGCGGCATCACCACTTCATCTGCGACCACTGCGGCAATGTTGAGGACATGGAGTGGTACGACGTGCCCAAGCCTGCCGCGGGCTCCCTCGATAGGCGGATTCTTCGCGAATGGGAACTCATTTTCCGGGGGCTCTGCACGAAGTGCGCTCCGCGGCACGCGTCCCGTAAAGTGTCCAGGCGTGTCGATACCGGATGAATGGCGCGGCGGAGAGCCAGGATGGGTTCGCAAGTTCGTGACAGTTTTTTAAATAATTCGCAGGAAGAGGAACATATGGAGAAACAATTCGAAATCGCAGTGGGGGAGCCTATCCCCGATAATCAGGCGTCTAGTGAAGCCAAGTGCCCCTTCTCGTCCGGCGCTCGCAAATACGCCACCACGGGGGCACGAACAAACGCAGACTGGTGGCCCCATCAACTAAACCTGAAGGCCTTGCACCAACACTGCCCGCTGTCCAACCCCATGGGCGAGACGTTCAACTACGCCGAGGAGTTCAAGAGTCTTGACCTGGACGCCGTAATCAAGGACCTCCATGCCTTGATGACGACATCGCAGGGCTGGTGGCCCGCGGACTACGGCCACTACGGGCCGCTCTTCATCCGTATGGCGTGGCATGCCGCGGGCACGTACCGCATCGCCGATGGCCGGGGGGGCGCGGGCTCCGGATCACAGCGATTTGCTCCCCTCAACAGCTGGCCGGATAACGTGAGCCTCGACAAAGCGCGCCGGCTGCTGTGGCCGATCAAGCAAAAGTACGGCCGGAAACTCTCCTGGGGGGACCTGATGGTTCTTACCGGTAACGTGGCACTGGAGTCGATGGGACTCAAGACCTTCGGCTTCGGCGGTGGTCGCCCGGACATCTGGGAGCCGGAAGAAGACATTGACTGGGGGCCTGAGACCAAATGGCTTGGAGATGAGCGCTACCGCGGCGACCGCCAGCTCGACAATCCTCTCGGCGCTGTTCAAATGGGCCTCATCTACGTGAATCCCGAAGGGCCCAACGCCAACCCGGATCCGCTCGCCGCGGCCATCGATATCCGGGAGACCTTCGCCCGAATGGCGATGAATGACGAGGAAACCGTTGCCCTCATCGCCGGTGGACACACGTTCGGCAAAGCCCACGGCGCTGCCGAACCGAGCCGGTATGTGGGTCCCGAACCCGAGGGCGCCAAAATCGAAGACCAGGGACTGGGCTGGATAAATGCCTTTGGTAATGGCAATGGCGCCTCCACGATCACCAGCGGTTTGGAGGGCGCTTGGACCACCAACCCGGTGAAGTGGGATAACAACTACTTCGACAATTTGTTCAACTATGACTGGGAACTCACGAAGAGCCCCGCTGGCGCTCACCAATGGACTCCCAAGAACGGAGCGGCAGCGGGCACTGTGCCGGATGCCCACGATCCGTCGAAGAAGCACGCCCCGATGATGTTCACGACGGACCTCGCACTGAAGGTTGAGCCGACCTACGCGAAGGTTTCGAAGCATTTCCATGAGAACCCGCAGGAATTCGCGGACGCGTTCGCCAAGGCTTGGTTCAAGCTGACGCACCGCGATATGGGACCTCTTTCACGGTACCTTGGCCCGCTCGTCCCCGCGGAGCCGTTGCTGTGGCAGGACCCCGTTCCCGCTGTGGATCATGAATTGATCGGGGAGGAGGATATTGCTGCTCTGAAGGCCAAGATCCTCGGATCCGGACTCTCCATTTCCCAACTGGTCACGACGGCCTGGGAGTCGGCGGCAACATTCCGCGGCACTGACAAACGGGGCGGAGCTAACGGGGCGCGACTTCGTCTCGCGCCGCAAAAGGATTGGGAAGTCAACCAGCCGGCCGAACTGGCGAAGGTTCTTCCGGCGCTGGAGGCGATCCAGAAGGATTTCAACAGCGCCCATTCGGGAGGGAAGAAGGTCTCGCTTGCTGACCTGATCGTTCTGGGCGGCTGTGCAGCAGTCGAGGCAGCTGCGAAGAAGGCCGGCTACGACGTGAAGGTGCCCTTCTCGCCGGGGCGCACGGATGCCTCGCAGGAGCAGACCGATGTGCATTCCTTCGCCGTACTGGAGCCGGCCGCAGATGGGTTCCGCAACTATCTCCGGAAGGGATACGAGACATCAGCGGCTGAGCTGCTGGTGGATCGGGCCAACCTGCTGACCCTGACCGCTCCCGAGATGACGGTTCTGGTTGGTGGCATGCGCGCCCTGGGTGCAAACTTCGGGCAGTCTGAACACGGTGTTTTCACCAGGCGGCCTGGGACGTTGACGAATGATTTCTTCGTCAACCTGCTCGACATGAACACGAAGTGGCAGAAGTCCGCCACATCTGAAGGCGTGTTTGAAGGACGCGATCGGGCGACGGGCGAACTCAAGTGGACGGGCACCCTCGTCGATCTCGTCTTCGGTTCCAACTCCCAGCTCCGTGCCCTCGCGGAAGTCTATGCCTGCAGCGACTCGGAGGAGGCGTTCGTGCGGGACTTTGTGGCGTCCTGGAACAAGGTGATGCAACTCGATCGCTTCGACCTTGCCTGAGCTCGGCGGAAAGAAACCGAAGTTCGTCGCTTTACTGGCTCGCGTGGCACGGCTCCCGCGAGTTTTCGAGTGCACTATCCAGGAACTGCCCGTGACCTCTTAGCGGAATGCGGCCGTAGGGCAGACCATCGTTTTTTGTGGTCTGCCCGGCTGCGGAGCAGCCGTTCCTGCGGCTTGCCGCTGTACGGAGTAGGCCTTTGGCCTGCGAATCGGTCTTTCTCACCTTCTACCGCCGTGCCGACAGGGTCTTAATCTTCACCGGCTTGCGGCGTTTTGACACCGGCCGGCAGGTCGATAACGCCGCGCGAAGTTCCGCGAGCTCTTTTTCTTCCCTTTCCGCCTTCACCTGGCACACTTCACACCAAAGCAGGTGTTCCTCCAAACATCGCACTTCAGGATCGTCTTCCGCGCCCCGTTGCTGGCCGGGCAGTCTTCCAAGAAGATAGGACTCCAGGAGTTCCTCCCGGAGAAATTCACACTTTGGGCTCGAGTTGGCCCCTTGTTCAACATTTGACCTCTTACGGTTCGTCACACTACACCTCCAAGCTACGAGGAGATATTCCAGGAATTTCATACCTCATCGTGTTTACGTAGTACTAGTACGAACAGCAGATAAATATTCTCAAAAATATTTTTTGGCGGCCGAAGGAGGCTCGGAAGAGGCTTGGTTTAGCAGCCTGTGGCAGAAGTCCACAACGAAGGATCAACTGTTTGCAAGCCTCGTACTACTAACAGTCAAAGACTTCGCGGCCCGCGAAGAATCGTGGAGTAGGCCTTTGGCCTGCGTCGACTGCTGCCACAGGCCCTTAGCGGTGAGAAAATTTGTCCTTGGCTCGATTCCTGATAGCGCGAAAGTGCGCAGGCGTCAGGCCTAACTCCCGGCAAATTGTTTCCGCTGGTTCTTCCTCATAATAGAAGCGAATCAGCGCCTCTCTTTCCTTCGACGGCATCGCGCGGAGGACCCGTTCCGCCGTAGCATGATCTGTAGCGCGATTCACGTCGGACCCGGCTTTGGTCGCCTGCCTGTCAGTTTCGGAGTCGATCGTTCGATGGACGGCCGTTCGCACAAAACCCGCCAGGCGCTCCGGTTGCCTTATCTCTCCGTTTCGAATCGCGACGATCACGGTCGCGAAGACCTTTTGCGCCAGGTGGTAAGCGCGATCCGGGCCGAGATGGCGAGCCACGAGATACCTGATGCCGCGAAAATAATGGAGCTGGAGTTCATGGACGGCCTCCTCACTACCGTCTTCGATTCTCTCGAGCAATAACGAGAAATAAGACAATGCGGGGGCTGGTTCCTGCAACGTGGTTTCGAGAGGAGACGTAGGCTCATCCGTTAAGGTCATGGAATTAACCTCATTTAAGCATTTAAGATGAGAATGTATCAAGTAGAACGTAGCAGAAAGTTAGAAAATAGTTCTAATAAGGTGGTACTTACGTGGGTGTATGGTGACCTTAATTCGCAATGTACTTCGGGATCATCGCGGGCGTTCGCTATCCAGCATTTTCATTTGCGCGGCATCGTAGCGGGTGCCCGCGATGGGCGAGGCACTAACGGCGGCGTCAAGTTGCGCCAGTTCCGCGGGCGAAAGCTGGAGTTCGAGTGCCTCCAGACATTCGGTCAACTGAGTGCGTTTGCGCGCTCCCATGATCGGAACGATGTCGGCTCCCTGGTGCAGGACCCAGGCCAGAGCCACCTGCGCGGGCGAAACTCCCCGAGCGGCCGCAAAAGCGGCGAGCGCATCGACCAACTGTCGGTTCTTGTGCAGATTTTCTCCAGAGAAACGCGGCAGGTGCGCACGGAAATCTCCGACCGGCGCGGGTTGGGAGTTGCTGAGCAAGCCTCGCGAAAGGACCCCATAGGCGGTCACCGCAATGCCGAGTTCGCGCAAAGTGGGCAGTATGGCAGTCTCCATGCCGCGCGTGACGAGGGCATATTCGATTTGCAGATCCGTGATCGGGTGAGTCGCGTGAGCCCGGCGGATGGTCTCCGGCCCGACTTCGGACAGCCCGATGTAGCGCACCTGACCGCTCTTGACGAGGTCGGCAATGGCGCCGATGGTTTCCTCAATCGGCACGTCGGGGTCGAGCCGCGACAGGCGGTAGATGTCGATACGGTCGGTCTTGAGCCGTTGCAGGCTGTAGGAGGCGAAGTTGCGGACCGCTTTCGGACGCCCGTCCACGCCGATAAATGCCCCACCAGGCGCACGCATCGCACCGAATTTCACGGAGAGCAATACCCGGTCGCGGCGCCCCTCGATAGCCCTGCCGAGCAGCATTTCATTGTGGCCCATGCCATAAAAGTCGCCGGTGTCGAGCAGGTTGATCCCGGCGTCAATGGCGGCGTGAATAGTTGCGATGCTCTCGGCTTCGCCGGCCGGACCGTACATGCCGGACATCCCCATGCAGCCTAGACCGATGCGGGAGACGCTGGGTCCCGTGGATCCGAGTTGGGTTGTGAGCATAGGATGGAAGGCTTTCATACGCTATTCTACAGGGCCGTACCCGGTGGGGTACCCGGCCGCCGGGTATCATGCTGTTGAGATGACCTCGCGGCAACGTACTCAACCCGGCGGCTGGATCAATCCACGGAAGCTCCCGAAAGGGCCCCATGGCCGGCCCCTCTGCCGGCGATGCGAGAACGAGGTTCCCAAGGGACGCCGGTCGTTTTGTTCCGAGGATTGCGTGCATCAATGGAAACTCCGCACCGATCCGGGTTATCTGCGCGATAGGGTCTTTGAGAGGGATAAAGGCGTGTGCGCGGGATGTGGCGTCGATACGGTCGCGCTGCGGTTGCATTTTCTCAAGCTGGACTACAAGGCCCGGTACCGGTTCCTGCGCGATTGGAATCTCAAGGACGGCTTCCGGCGATCGCTGTGGGATGCGGATCATATCATCCCCGTGGCGGAAGGGGGAGGGGAGTGCGATCTGTCCAACATGCGGACGCTGTGTCTCAAGTGCCATCGCGCAGTGACCGAACTTCTGCGGGACCGGCTGTCAATGGGACGGGGCAGTCGCGGATAAAGCCAGACAGCGTGGCGGCTGCTGCGCAGCCGGGCAGACCACGAACAACGATGGTCTGCCGTACGGCAGAAAGGGTGCTGTGTTACGGTTTCCAGATTGCCGTGTGGGCCGAGTATCCGGTGGGCCGCAGGAGGTCAATTTCTATTCGCACCGGGCGGGCTTCGACAAATTTCATGGCAGCGGAATGCTCGACTCCGGGAGCCAGATCAGGAACGAGAAGCTCGATACGTTCCAGCGGGATATCGCCGTATCCATAGACTACGGCACGAAGCTTATACCCTCGCAGCGTGTACGACGGCACGGAAGCACGCGTCTTGAGCTTGACGGTGAGTTCGCCGAGCTTCCCTCCAACTTCGAGAGATTGGAGCGGGCTGGACTCCGTTCGTAATCCGGCATACGACGGCTTGCGATTGCCATAGACATCGACCACGCCATGTATGCGCTGCTGCATGACGCCCGCGCCTTTATCGCCGACATGGGTGCGGTAGTCGTTGTAGCAGAAGAAAATCAGGCCGGCGACGTAGTCGTATCTGCGAAAGATCTCATCCTGGCTGAGCATGACCGAGATGCGCTGTCCGTCGCCTTCCGGACGGTCGGCCGTACAGGCACAGTAGCCGTATTCGGAGATTACCAGAGGCTTGCCGGGAAAGGCTTCGTGAATCGATTCGAGGAGTTTGATCACCTCGGGCGTGCCACCCTGCTGCCAGCTTCCGATGTACTCATTGCACATCACATAGTCCATCAACCCGGCGACGTCCCGGGCGGGAGTCTTGAAGAGCGAATGGGAGGCATAGGAAACCAGCCGCTGAGGATCGAGACGTTTGGACTCCTGGTACATGCGGCTGGCAAATTGATACGCCGGCGGATTCTGGCCGCCGATCTCGTTGCAGACCCCCCACGAAAAGATACAAGGATGGTTACGATCGCGGGAGATCATCTCGCGCAACTGTTCGAGGCCATTGCTCATGATGACGGCATCGGGCTCATTGGACATACCTCGGAAGGTACCGGCTCCCCACGTCGGGACCTCGGTCTGAATCAGAATTCCGTTGCGGTCGCACCAATCGAGCGTGCGGCAGTCCTGCGGCCAGTGCACGCGCGTGTAGACGCAGTTGAGCGCTTTGATGTCGGCATGATCGTGGGCGAGCCAGGAAGCGGGCTCAGCCATGCCGTACTCCGGATTGCTGCCCGCCATGCGCTCGACGCCCATCAACCGGACGCGCTCACCGTTCAGATAGAAGGCGGTGCCGCGGATCTCGATCAGGCGAATGCCGAAGGTGGACTCGATCGAATGACCGCTGGACAACTCCGTGGCGAGGCGGTAGAGGTTGGGGTGGTCGAAATGCCAGAGACGAGGGTCGCGGATGACGGAGCGGCGGAGGGCGATCGATTTTGTTTCTCCGGGCGCGAGTTTCACGGCTGCGGCGTCGAGTTCCTGGAGGACCGGATTGCCGGTGGCTTCGTCGTCGATACGATATCCGATGCTTCCTTCCCACGCCCGGAGTGAAGTGTTGCGGACCACGGCCGTCACGGCAACGGAGGCCGTCTTGCCTGCGACGTCCGGATCAGTCTCGATGGCGACCCGCTCGATGAAAACTTTCGGCGTGATGAGAAATTGCACCGGCCGGTAAATGCCGCCGTCATGGGCCCAGTCGCTGGAGCGCCCGCGCGGCAGCATGTTCTCATTGAATGCGCTGTCGACCTTGACGAGGAGAGTGTTGACCGCTCCATAGTGGAGCAGGGGACTGAGATCGAGGGTGAACGCAGTATAGCCTTTGCCCAGGTGTTCGCCAGCGACCTTGCCATTCACGGAGACGGTTGCCGAGTGAAAGACGGCTTCGAATTCGATGCGAACGGCGCAGTCCTGCCACGAGTGCGGCACGCTGAAGTCCCGGGTGTACCAGGCCAAGCCCCGGTATTCGGTGTTGCCTGGCTCAATCTGCCAGGTATGGGGGACGTGCACCTGGCGCCAGCTTTCTTCGGCGGCAGGTTCGCCGGCACCCGTGCGAAAGGACCAGAGCCCATCGAGTGAGACACACTGTTGCGCGGCGGCAACCGGTGGTTCTGCCGCGGCCATGCGAGGCACGGCGGCAAGCGGAGCAGCGGCGGCTCCGGTCGAGAGAAAGCGGCGGCGCGTGAACATGGGAGGCCTCTAAAGCCAGCGAAAAATATTTGAGACTTTCCTTCCGGGATACACACCAACTGATTTGGCGCGACCCTTGCGGTCGTCCGGAGAACTTCATAAGCGTCTACTGACGAAGATTTCATCGTTCCTGTGGAAAACGTCGTGGAAAAGTCCTTTGCCGAGACTACGTAAGTACCACTCTGCATTGGTTCTGTAACATAATGCACTCGAATTCAGCAGAGTCTTCAATCAATAGCTTAGCCGTTCACTTTCAACAACTTATACCTCACATCAGAATAATTAATGATCAGTTTTCTGCCCCCTTACGCCCAGACCTTCTCGCACGGTATGCCTTTTCGGCATAGTTCACAATTCGCGGAGTCCGTATAGTAGGTGGCTTCCAGCTTCGCCAGGTAATAGAAAGGTAAGGACCCAAAGTCGCGAGTCTGAGGGGTGGGCTGGTAGATCACCGTCGCGATCGCGACTACGGTCGCGCCATTCTTTTCGAGCAGAGACTTCATCTCTCCCAGAATCTGGCCTCTCCGGAGAATGTCGTCGACCAGTATGACCTGCTCGCCGGGGCAGGTTTCGAGGAACTGGCGGAAGCGGAGCGACTGGCTGCGATCGTCGCGCTCGGCCCAATAGACCTGGTGAGCGCGAAGAGCTTCGCAGACGCCGTAGGCGACCGGCAGTCCGGCGGTGGCAGGCGCCACGATGGAGAGGTGCGGAATAATGGCGCGGATCTCCGGATGGGAGCGCAGCAAGCGGCTCAACCCTACGGTGAGCATCCGCTGATGCTGGTAGTATCGCATCGCGATAGGGACTTGTAGATATTCGTTGGAATGAAGTCCGCTTGCATATTCGAAGTGGCCTTCGCGGAGAGCGCCCGTCTCGCGAAGCACGCGGACAACTTCCTCTTGAGTGGGAACGAGATGCATAATGGCGCTTTTATTGTATATGAGCATCTGCGCGCCACTACTGTTTGCGGACCAACTGCCTGCCCACCATGGCAAACAGAGCACCGGAATTGGTGGCGCAGGCGGTTGCGCCTGCGGATCTGGATTTTCCTGAGTTCCCTTACGGTCGAGGCGGCGCGAGCGCCGATAGAGTAGCAGCGTCCCAGCGCGCCTCCGCGATCACTTCCACGTTGCCCGCCTTTGCGTAGGCCGTCCGCACAACGTCGAGCGGCACCGCGCGGCCGGCTGAGTCCACCACGCCTGCCAGCACGACGCGCTTGGGACCCGGTAAGTCGGTCAGGTCGGTGTGGCGGAGGATGCCCGGCACAAAATTGGCGAACGGATGAGTATAGTCTTGTGTCTCCACGATGTTGCGGAAAGACAGCAGACCCCGGGACAGATATAAGGTCGAGAACTTGGAATCGAGTGCAGCCGCGAACTGCGCGGGCACCGTCATGTTGCCCTGTGCGGCTACAATGAGCGGACGATCCCCGGCGCCGTCGTGATGACGCAAGGCCTCCAGGGCTGCCAGAATATCGGTCACACGCTGTCCGAGCAGCGGCTTTCCCAGGATCATGGATCCCCATGCCCACTCTTCTTCGCTGTTGTGACGTTCTGCGTGGTGCGCTGCACCGCGCCCAATCTCCGGCGTCAGGTCGCCCACGCCGCGTAGATCGGGAACGCACACGATGTGGCCATCCGCCGCCAACGTCTGATACAGGCCGCCCTCCTGCCAGGCGTTGTTACGACCAGACGGCTCGAGCAATAACAGTGCAGATTTCACGGGAGCGCCTGCCCTCGGCCGGAACACCCATGCCGGCAACCAGACATGCGCCTCCGACGCAATTTCTACGGCTTCGATCCGGCACCCCCCCGACGGTACCTGTTTGAGAACGCGGGCGGTCAAAGCCGGCGGCGGCACCTCAACTCCGAGGAGTGGTTTCAGAATCTGCCGGCGTCTTCGTCCCAGGCAACGCCGCCCGCGTCAGGGAGAAGGGAGTCTCGCCGGAGAACGAGCGCACCACGTTGCCCGAGGTGGCGACCCACAGCGTCGAGTCCGTCTCCAGCACGGTCTGAGGTTCCTCCTCGATGCGAGCGCTCTCGCCTTTCAGCCAGCGCGCGAACCAGTTGTACACCAGCAACCTCGTGTCGTAAGAGAGGCCGTGCGGAAGCGGAGTCCCGTCCCAGGCGATGAGGCCCTCCTGGCCGAGCACGGCGTATACCTTCCGCAGCTTTTGAAATTCCTCCCAACCGCTGGCAATATAGCTCGGCGAATAGGTGCCGAAGAAATCCCGGTCGCTGACACTCACCAGCAGCGGCTTGGGCGCCAGCGGATACAGAAGGTCCCAACGGTCGAAGCCCAGCGGTCCGGAGCCGGGAAAATCCTGCTCGGCGTCATCGGTCGAGCCCGGTGCGATGAAGTTCGCACAGGCGACATTCTCGGTATTTCCGCTGCACACCACCGCCGCGGCGATGCGATCATCCACGGCGGACAGAAACATGGTCGTCGTCCCTCCGCCGGACTGCCCGGTGGCGCCGATGCGCTTGGGATCCACCAGCGGATGCGAGGCCAGCACGTCCAGACTCCGCACCGCGTCCCACGCCTGCATGCGGGTGGCGCTGTGACCGACGAGCAGCATCTGGCGGCCGGCGTGTGAATGTTCCGCGTCCGGTGAAGCCAGCCGGGTGTGTGTTCCGGAAGCATTCGGATAATAGATCCGCTCGCCCTGGCCCATGGGATCGAAGCCCAGCACCAGGTAGCCCAATTGCACCAGGCCCTGGCAGCACCGCTGATAGGTGGCCCCGGCTTTGCCGTTCTCCGTATGCCCCATCTGAAACAGCACCCCCGGAAAGGGCGGCTGGTGAGACTTGGGAATGTAGAGGTTCGCGGGAACGTGCAGGTTCGGCTGGCTTTCATAGAGCAGCTTTTCCACGCGGTAGTGCTCTCGCTCAAACCCTCCGACGGTGCGAACGTGCAGCGGCGTCCGCTCGGGCGCTCCGCCGACCAGCTTCCAGAATGTATCCCGCGTCCACTGCTGGCGACGCCGCACGGCTGCCGGCGTGGTCAGGGCGGCGATCTGCCGGTTGCGCGCCCGATAGGCTCGCGCGGCAAGTTCATCCAGCACGTCCGGCAGACAGCGAAAGTAGTCGCGGTAGGCGACGCCGGGATACGGCGACGGGTAGGATGTCGACGGCGCGGCTCGCAAACGGGCGAGCGACGGAACAGCGGATAAAGCGCCGAACAACTGACGGCGTGTCACGATAATTCAGTTTGCCACATCCCTTGGAGAGGAGGCGACTGGCGTGGGGCGCAGACCAAAAAAGACGATAGTCTGCCCCACACGGCAGCACAGCCGCAACCAAGTAGTAGTACATTACATCCCGGCAGAATAGGCACGCGCCTCACGCTGCTCTCCTTTAACCGGCACACGGACGGTGACATGCGTACCTTCACCCGGCAATGAATCTATGGACAGGGTTCCGTTCGCCAGCCGGGCTCGTTCCTTCATGCTGTGCGTGCCCAACCCCTCCTTGCGCGTGGCCGGGTCGAAGCCGACTCCGGAGTCCAGAATCGCCAATTCAAGCCACTCTCCTTCGCACGTCAGTGCCACAGTCACGTCACTTGCCCTGGCATGTTTCGAAACATTGCGGAGACTCTCCTGAGTGATCCGGTACAAGCACAACGCCACCGTACGGTCGATAGCTTCCGGAACATCGCGGGCCACGAAGTGAATGGGCATCCCTTCAACCCGCTCGAGGTCGAGGCACATGGACTCGAGCGCCGCGCCCAATCCGAGGTCGTCGAGGATTGAAGGGTGCATCTGATGGGAAATCTTCCGAATCCCCTCGGAGATGGCGAAAATCTTCGCCTGGTACGACCTCAACCCTCGCACTAACTCCTCCGCCACGGGCGGGTGGGCAGCGGTTGTTCCGATTTCCATGGACAGGAAGGCAAGCCTCTGGGTAATATCGTCGTGAAGTTCTCGCGCGATCTGGCCTGCCGCCTCTTCTCCAGCCACGATCAGCGCACTGCTTAGTTTGCGGAGTTCGCGTTCGCCGTTGACGAGCGCGAACTCATGCATCTTTCGTACCGTGATGTCCGTTATAAAACTGACCGCCAGGAACCCGTCGCGGGTGTGCACATAACTGAGGCTGACCTCGATCGGGAATTCGGAACCATCCTTGCGGCAGCCTTGCAGTTCCAGTCCCAGGCCCATCGGCCGGTTTCTTGGCGCGGATGCGAAAGACTCCCGATGAGCCACGTGCATTTGCCGAAGATGTAGCGGAAGCAGAGTCTCCATGGGTGCTCCGAGCAATTCCTTCTGCTCGTAACCGAAAAGCTCTTCGACCATCCGGTTCACGAGCCGGATCCGGCCATCGCCGCCCACTCCTAAGATGGCTTGGGAAGCGGTATCGAAAAGCGTAGCGATGATGGACTCCTGTTCCCGCGCCTCTTCTTCGCTCTGACGCACAAGGGACTCGGAACGGAGACGCTCAGTGATATCGAGACCAATCGCCAGTACGGATTGTACGGATCCGTCCGGGGCGAATTCCGGGATCATGCGTATTTGCCAATGCGTCTCGCCGGCTCTTGTGGGATAACTGAACTCACTTCCCTCCGGACGCCCCGTCGCGATCACGCGGCGGATGGCACGCAACCACGGCTCATTGATATTGGGAGGGAAGCCAACCTCGTCGGCTCTCTTGCCGATGAAGGCCTCTTCCGGGATCCCGGTGACCTCCAGGAGTCGGGCGTTTACGAAGAGGTGGCGGCATTCCCGGTCGACACGAACGATTGCGTCGGGGCTGTGATCGATGAGGGTCCTGTATTCACGCTTCGCCTGGAGTAACGATTCTTCCATCCGTTTGCGCTCGGTGACCTCCGTGAGAGAGCCGTACCAGCAGACGCTGCCGTCCGGCTCGCGAGTGGGTATGGAATGCCCCTCGACCCATATCGCACCTCTAGCCGGAGTCAGAAGCCGGTAGCTGTCACGCCACGGTGTCATCAACCGCGCGGATTCCGCGACGCTCAAGCGGATTCGCTCCACATCCGCGGGATGCATCATGGCGAACAGAGGCGCGGCGTCATGCTGCAAGTCGGGCAGTTCGGGGAGAATCTTCCGGAAACCGGGGCTGGCATAGGGCAGTGAAGTCGAGCCATCCGGACGCAATCGAAAAGTGCAAATGGCTCCCGGGGCGGTGGCAACAATCTTCTCCAGCCGGTCATGCTGATCCCGCAGAGTCTCCTCTGCTTCCTTGCGCCGGGTGATGTCTTCAGAAAAGATCAGAATGCCTTCCGGGAGCCCGTCGCGGTGACCCCAAGGGCGGATTTCCCAGCACAGCCAGGTGCGGAGCCCGCCGGCCCGTTCGAAACAATCATCCTCGGCCCGCAGGATCTCGCCCGCCAGGCCGCGGCGATGAAGATCCTTCCAGCGTTCCGGAATATCGGGGAAAACTTCATAGTGCGAGCGCCCTGATAACGGCACATCACCCAACTGATATTCCGTGCTCCAGCGATCGCTCACCTCGATGTAACGCATGTCCCGGTCGAGCATCGCGACAGCGGCCGGCACATAGCGCACAAAGGTCGTAAGCAACTCCTGGTTCCTCTGAAGATCGTGGATCAGCTCTTCGCGGCGATGCGTTACCCGCTGTATCGTGAGGGTCGAAAGAATGAGGATCAGAATGAGGACCGCGCTTCCAACCGTGGTGAGAAGCCCGAGAAAGTAGGAACTGTTCTGGGCTGCCCCTGTTTCCTCCGTCAACCTCCGATCGCTGACGGCCGTAATTTCGGAACAGAGAGCCCGGATTTGATCCATCACGGTTTTCCCACGGTTGGTCAGAACCGCGGCGATAGCTGCATCCCGGCCCTCGGCCTGCCGCAGTTCAACCATGCGCTGCGATACCTCGAGCTTGGCGTTCACCAGCAGCCTCAGTCTGTCGATCCGCTGTGCCTGGTCCCGGCTGTCGGTCCCGGCGAGGACCGTCAGGCTATCCATGGTGACTGGGACTTCTTTCAACGCCTGACGATACGGTTCCAGGTACTGGTCCCGGCCCGTCAACACGAATCCACGCTCTCCCGTCTCGGCATCTTTCAGGGATGAAAGGAGCGCATTCGCGTGGTCCACCACCTGTCGGGTGCGTGCCGCCTGTTGGCTGCTGCGGTTGAAGGAAGCCCAGGTGCGATAAGAGAAGACAACGCTCACCGTCACAATCAGAAGCGCCACGAGCAGTGAGGGTACTCCGGCGGTCTTCAGGTTTTGCGGTCGGAGCATGTCTTAGTATAGGGACGCCGCATGGGTATAGCTCTGTCCGGATGTTCGGAAGAATAACTTCGCAGGGGAAACCGTGGCACACGCATTCCTGCGTGCGCTCGCGGCTTTGGCCTTTTGTGGGGCGGACGCCCACGTCCGCAAGCGACCCCCTGGTAGCCCAAGCGACAGGCTTTGGTGTGCGAAGCGGCCTGGGTTGCGGCTGTTTCTGCGGCGTTGCCTCTCACCCGACCATGCGAGACCGAAACCGGAGAAACGAGCTTTCGCCATTACAAGTGCCCGCTGCCTCGCAAGAAGTTGAAATTCAAATGGGCCGCGTGAGCCAACCTCCAAATTAAAAAAGCGATCGATTGGTAGCGCTTTGGCTCGCGATACGAGCCGGCGTGGCTAATGAGTCAAGCACTTTCCGTAACAATCCGTCGGGAGTAAATGGCTTCGCTATGTAAGCGGCACCGTAGTCGAGCACGCCGCGCTCAGCGATCACTTCCGCGGGATAACCAGACGTAAAGAGCACTTTCAGATTCGGGCGCAACACCTTCAGCCGCCTGAATCACTCGTTACCGCACATCCCCGGCATCACTACGTCGGTCACCAATAGATGAATCACCCCGGAGTGCTGCCGGGCGACCTCAATCGCCGCATGGCCATCGGATGCTTCGATGACCTGATAGCCGTGCTGCTTCAACACAATCTTCATCAAAGACCGAACAGGCTCCTGGTCTTCAGTCAAGAGAATCGTCTCAACGCCTCTACTCGCGGTATTGATCATCCTCTGCGTGGGCGTCATCGCCATAAGTTTTCCGATTTGGACACCAGGCCGCCTGGGTCGGGGATTTATGGCCGCCTCCGGCCGTCTTCTGTGTCTCGTCTGGCTTCGCGGGCGGAACTTCTCCACCGTTCACCTCACAAGCCACACAACAAGATGGCCAGCCTACCGCATCCAGACGCTCCAGCGGAATCACGCCATCGCAGGAGGTGCACCTCCCCTTTCCTTCCCGAATCGCATGCAAAGTCATCTCCAGACTGCTCAGCCGGTCCATCAGGAGATTCAAGTTTCGCGAGGTAAGTTCCGTGAGGACATCTACGGGGTCCGTAGGATTGGTGGTCCGGGAGACCGCCAGCCAATCCAGGCAACTCTGGATGGAACTGGTTAACTCGGCCCTCAGCTCTTCTAATCCGTGCGCGCCGGGTTTTTCCGATTGCAGTTTTGGCTGCCCGCCATCCGGGCTATTGCCGTGAGTCATCGCCCACTCCGTTGGGAATTGGTCCCACTGGCGGTCAATCGGCCGATATGCTGGAGAAGCCATGTCATTTTCCGTGGCTGGTTGCAAGGAATCGTTCTGCCCGAAGCCAGTCTTCTTCGGCTGAGCCGCCTTGACATCCGCGTTCATCCCAGTAAGAGTACGCCAGAAGTGCAAGTCCTTGCGGATCCATCTGTGCGTGCCCGGAAGACAAGCTCCCATCGCCGGACGGGATCAGGTGGCTCGTTCCAACGATTACGGCGGTGCGGTCTGTTCTCGAACTCCGTTCCGGCGCCTGTGTGGGTAAGGCTGCCGATAGCGGTGTTGATCTGGGTGCGGGCATGTGCAATCCTCCTCGAAGTTAATATTTAAATAGTGTTAGCCGCAGCGAACGTTTTCGGACCGGCAGGGATAACTCCATGGACGGTCCGCGGGACGACCCTGGTGCCACCCTCGCTGTCCCATGCGCGCCACCCACTCTCCGTTGCCCGAAGAACCTGTTCGGGCACAAATGGAGCGCACAGCAGAAGATCATAGGCACCCAAGTCAAGCACCTCGACCCAGAGGCGCTCGTCGGCCAGGCGCGCACAAACGATGAGACGCGACTGAACAGCCGTCCGTTGCAGTTCGGCGAGCAGGAGTTTCCAGTCGCCATCCGGCAAACTCTGTTCGCAGATCACCACGGGAATCTCGGAGCCATTGCGGCGAATCGTGATCAGCGCGTCACTCGCCGTGCAGGCTCCCAGCAACTTCGCCCGCGAAGTACGAAAGATGCGTTGTAGTGATTTATGATCGTCAATACGAGGGCTCACCAGCAGGACGGGGTATGGTTGCACCGTTTCAACACCTGCGAAATGATTCGCCATGCGTGCTATATTCATACGCGTTGCGCCCGTTGTCTGAGATTAGTCGCATTAAACGCGCACCGCAATTAGGAATACTCCTAAATTACAGGGTGTAATTCAGAGGGGTGTCATGCCGAGTTTGACGGCATATTTGGTCAGCTCGGCGTTGCTGCGGAGGCCTAACTGCTTCATGATCTTGTATTTGTGGAACTCGACCGACTTGCTGGAGACATTGAGAATAGCGGCGACCTCTTTGAGGCTTTTTCCCTCGGATAACAACTGGAGCACCTCTCTCTGGCGCTGGGTTGGTTCGTAGGGAACGCCGTCCCGGCGTTCGGCCCGCTCCATTTGGGCCCGCACCTCCTCCCTGTCGATGGATCGCGTCACGTAGATCCGTCCATTGAGTGCTTCTCGAATCGCCTCCAGGATCTCGGCGCCCATGGAACTTTTCAGAACGTACGCAGACCCTCCCGCGCCAAGCGCCGCGGCCGCGTAGGCAACTTCGGGGTGCATCGTGAGGAAGATGATGCGCACCTTCCGCGTGATTTTCCGGATCTGGCGAGCCGAGTCGATGCCGTTGAGCAAAGGCATGGAGACATCGGCGATGACGATGTCGGGCCGGAGCGTCTCGACGGCTGCCACCAGGGCGCGCCCGTCCGCGACTTCACCCACGATCTCGAAGCTGGGCTCCAGGATGCGGCGTAAACCTTCCCGGACAATCGCGTGGTCATCCGCCAAAACGACGCGCCTGGGTGGTTTCATGCTTCCCTCAGGCGCAAAGCAACACGAACCTCGACACGCGTCTTCATTTCTCACTCAAACCGGATGCAAAAGCATCGTCTACGGACCACGACTCTACCATGCTACCTGGAATCGGCGGCGCGGCCAGGATAGAATTGTGGGATGCTCCCGGCGGATCCGCGTGAACAGGCTTGGCCGAACTTGCCATTAGACGCCTGGAGCGACACCTGTGCGACCCTGCACATGTGGACGCAGATCGTGGGCAAGATCCGCCTCGTGCAAAGCCCGTGGATCAATCACTCCTGGCATGTCACGCTTTATGTGACCTCGATTGGTCTCACCACTTCGCCAATTCCATACGGGTTTCGGACGTTTCAAATCGACTTCGATTTCATCGATCATCGACTGGCAATCCGGTCGAGCGACGGGCGCATAGCAGGCTTTTCACTTGAGCCTCAATCGGTAGCGGCATTCTATCGGCGTCTGATGGATGAGATGGGGAAACTCGACCTTCACGTCGACATCTACCGGAAACCGAACGAAGTTCCCGAGCCGGTCAGGTTCGATCAGGACGAATCTCACAAGGCCTACTCAAAGGAGTATGCCAACCGGTTCTGGCGAATCCTGGTGCAGGCCGATCGAATCATGAAGGAATTTCGCGCGCGATTCATCGGCAAGTGCAGTCCCGTGCACCTTTTCTGGGGCGCCCTCGATCTGGCGGTCACGCGCTTCTCGGGGCGAGTCGCTCCCCAGCATCCCGGTGGGGTACCGAACCTGCCGGATTATGTCACGCGAGAGGCATACTCGCACGAAGTGAGCAGCTGCGGGTTTTGGCCTGGTGGTGGCGCCGTCCCGTACGCCGCGTTCTATTCCTATGCCTACCCGGAGCCAGTCGGGTTCTCCGAGGCGCCGGTCAAGCCGGCAGCGGCGTTCTACAGTTCCGACTATCGGGAATTCATTCTGCCTTATGAAGCCGTGCGACAGTCGGAGGACCCGGATCAGGTACTGCTTGAATTTCTCCAGACCACCTATGAAGCCGCGGCAAATTTGGCCAGGTGGGATCGACAGTCATTGGAATGGGGCCACGACCCGATACGCTCGATTGAGGCTGATTTTCACCATTCGAAATAGCCGCTAACCGCGGGGCAGGCCCGCGCTCTGGAGTTTTCGCTGACTGTGGGTGTTCCCGATTATGAACATCCCGGACGCCTGGGACGAAACCCCCATGCGAAAGTTGCCACACAGTCGTAGGGAGGGTATGCGAAATGACCGAGCCGACCATATACGTTCTTACTTACCAGAGCAGAAATGCGAAGAGCACCGAGGGAATCTCATACTCCTCGTGCGGCGTGGATGAAATCGCAGACAGATCGCTCAAACCGGTTTAGTTGTCGACGATGACATCGGGATCGTGTACCGGTTGGCCGGGACCGAGCGAACTCGTGTAGTGGTACTTGCAGCTCGCGTTGCCCGGCTTGGAGCAGCTCAGTCTCAGGCTGGTTGCTCCACAAATGTGGGGCGGACGCCCCCGTCCGCAAGCGACCCCCAGGTCGCCAGGTCCTCGCCGGTTTCAGACCCCTACGGACGTGCCATCGCGGCGCGCTCGCGCGGCTGAAAGCCGGCCGCGGCCAGGATTGGCTGCCCACTTTTCTAACACAGTACCGGTAGCAGCCCGTAGGCAAAAACCATAACACCGGCGATTTTATCCTGCGATTGTCCCTAGTTCAGGCTTTAGCGATTTCCGCGAGTAGCCACCCTCGCGCCAGACGCCAGTCCCGGGTAACCGTTCCCTCCGAGACATTCAGCACTGCGGCAGTCTCCTCCACGCTCAATCCGCCGAAGTAGCGAAGCTCCACGATTTTCGCCTTGCGTGGGTCGGCCTCCTTCAATTGGTCGAGCGCGTCGTTCAAAGCCAGGAGCTCGCGGTCCTTACCGTCGCTCAAGTCGTGAACCTCGCCCAGTTCAATACGGCCGAGGCCGCCGCCGTGCTTGGAGGTCGCGCGCTTACGGGCCGCGTCCACCAGGATCCGGCGCATGATCTGGGCGCAGATCGCGAAGAAGTGAGCTTTGCCGTGCCAGGGTACCGTTTGAACGTCGATCAGCCGCAGGTAGACTTCGTGAACTAAGGCAGTGGCCTGTAGCGTCTGCCCCTCGCGCTCGCCCTTCATGAACGTCGCGGCCATGCGGCGCAGTTCGCGATAGACGCGCGGAGTGAGCGCATCGAGCGCCCGGACATCGCCATCGGCCCAAGCCAGAAGCAGTTGCGTAGTATCGGACACTTGCGAATCCACAATCGTAGTCGATCATGATACCGCGAAAAAAATTTGCCTGTTGTTGTGGTTTTGGCGCCTGTTTCTCGCGTGTAGGTCCAGGGAATTGTTACCCGGAATCATCACGAAAAGGAGAAAAGTTATGATACGCAGCAAAAAGCTTTGGTTTATCGCGCCCCTGGTCCTGGCCTCCGGGCTTCGCGCCGGGAGTGTAGTCTCGGATTGGAACGCCATCGGGTCAACCACGATAGTGGCGAATGGAGGGAAGACGCCCGGCGCGTCCACCGTCTGGTTCGCCTACATGAGCCTCGCCATGTACGATGCCGTCAACGCCATCACCGGCGAGCACGAGCCCTTCTACTACCGCATCGCCGGACCTTCCCACGCTTCCCTCGACGCCGCTGCCGTGGCCGCGGCGCATCGCATTCTGGTCAACTATTTCCCCGCCCAACAGGCGGCCCTGGACACTCAATTCACCGCGTCCTTAGCCGGTGTTATGGGGGATCCGGATGCAATGACAAACGGCGTCGCAGTAGGTGAGGCGGCGGCGATGGCGGTGATCAGCGCACGCACGGGAGACGGCCTCGAAGCGAACATAACTTACACGCCTGGATCGGGTCCTGGGGCGTGGATTCCTACGCCGCCGGCCTATGCCGCTGCCGCGACTCCATGGCTCGGTCAGATGCGGCCGTTCACCATGAAATCGGCGAGCGACCAACTCCCGGACCCTCCCAGACCTTTGACCAGCGAGCCTTGGAGCAGGGACTATAACCTGACGCGAAATTACGGAGGAGCTAACAGCACCATTCGATCCGCCGCGGAAACCGAGATCGGAGTCTATTGGACAGAACACACCGGGCAACAATATGCCCGGGCATTCAACTACCTGGTGGCCAATAATAATCTTGGCACCGCCGATGCCTCCCGTCTCATGGCAATGCTTTGGACCGGCGTTGCGGACGCGGCCATCGGGTGTTTCAACGGGAAGTACAAGTACGGTTTCTGGCGACCCGTCACGGCGATCCCCGCCGGCGGCGGAAACGCTGATACTCCTGCCGACCCGGCCTGGACGTCCCTCGGAACGACTCCCAACCATCCCGAGTATCCGGCGGCACACGGTTGCCTGACGGGTGCGGCGTCCACCCTGATCGCGGACTTTTTCGGCACCACCAGGGTCCACATTGTCACGGATAGCGTGGCATTCACCGACGGCGTCCATCAACACGTATTCGAAGATACGCGCGACCTGATGGACGAGGTCTTCTGGGCGCGCATGTATGCGGGCTTCCACTTCTATCATTCGCTGGAGGCCGGCCGCCAACTGGGAGAGACAGTCGCGCAAGGTGTAGCGCGAAACCATTTTCGCGCCCGGAACAGCCAATAGGACGGCAGCGTTCTTCATTAGCTTTACAGAAACTGCAGCAACCTTCGCTCGCGGCGGCAATGGCGCAAGCTTCGGACACCTTTGTCCGCGGCCTGCCCCGCGGTTAGCGGCTCTCCGGAAACTGCGGCCAAACCTTCGCTCACGGCGGCAAAGGCGCAAGTTCCGGAGAACTTGGACCGTGGCCTGCCCCGCGGTTAGCGGCTGAGTATGCGCGGCGGCATTCAGGATAGGGTGTGTGCCGCCGCGCTCCGGAATGACAATCAAACCCGCACTCCCCCTCATCCCAACAACTGGCTGGCGCCTGTCCTACACTGCTCGTGGGCCTGTCCGCGCTCCCCTTGCCAAACTAGGAGAGTTCGTCTATACTCCTAGTTAGCCTAGGAGGAAACGATCGTGGGCAAAACCGCCGAGCTGCTGCCGGGTACTCTCGACATGCTGATTCTGAAGGCCGTAGGGTTGAAACCGCTGCATGGATACGGCGTATTGCAGCGCATCCAGCAGATCTCGGGCGATGCGCTGGAGATTCCCCAAGGATCCTTGTATCCGGCGCTTTACCGGTTAGAGCACCAGAAACTGATCGCCGCCGAATGGGGTGTAAGCGAGAATAATCGCCGGGCGAAGTATTACACGTTAACCGTCGCTGGACGGCGCCGCCTGCGGGAGGAGACGGCCGGCTGGAATCGGCTGGCGTCGGCGATTACCGCGGCCTTGAGCACTACACCGGAGGAGGTGTGACGTGCTGAGCCGTCTTCGCTCTCTTTGGCGCGTGATCAGGTCCCGGCGTGATTTCGAACAGGGAATGACCGAGGAGTTGCGGTTTCACATCGAGCAATACACTTGCGACCTGGTGCGCTCGGGAGTGTCTCCGCAGGAAGCGGCCCGGCGGGCTCGGATCGAGTTCGGCAGCCTGAACAGCGTACAGGAAGAGTGTCGCGAAGCACGTGGGCTCCGCCCATTCGACGAACTGGTCAGGCAACAGCGTCACGCTGTCCGAGCGCTGCGCAAGACACCCGGATTTACAGCCACCGCCCTCTTGACCCTCGCCGTCTGCATCGGCGCGAACCTGACGATATTCGCGGTGGTCGACTCCATCCTCCTCCGCCCCCTGCCGTTTCCCGAAGCCGGCCGGCTCGTCACCGTCTTTAATACCTATCCCAAAGCCGGCGTCGATCGTGACGGTTCCTCGGTAGCCAACTACTACGAACGCCGTGGCAGGATTCCCGCCTTCGCGGACGTCGCCCTCTATTCCGATGGCACGGCGGTCGTCGGCGAGGCCGGCTCAACGGAACGCGAGGAGATCGCGCGAGTGTCGCCGGACTTTTTCGCGACGCTCGGGTCGGGTCCGTCGATGGGGCGCAGTTTCACGGAGGAGGAAACCTCGTTTCAAACCGACAAGGTGGTGATTCTCACCGACGCTTACTGGCGGCAGAATTTCGCTGGCGATCCCCACATAATCGGCAGGCACCTTCGCGTGAACGGACTGAGGAACACGGTAGTCGGTGTGCTGCCGCCCGGCTTCCGCTTCCTCTCCTCCGAGGCGCGTCTGTACTTTCCTTTCTCGTCGCGTCCTGAAGATCGTGCTTCCGTGCAGCGGCACTCGGGTGGGAATTCCAGGCATATGATTGCCCGCCTCAAGCCAGGCGCGACCCTGGAACAGGCGCAGGCTCAGATCGACGTGCAGAATAGCGCGCTGGAAGCGCAAGATCCCGAGGCCAAAATGATGGCCGAAGCCGGCTTTCGTTCTGTGGTGGCGCCCCTTCACGCGGACCACGTTCGAACCATCCGCCCCGCTCTGCTGTGGATGCAGGCGGGCGCCTTCGCTCTTGTTGCTGATCGGCGCGGTCAACCTGACGAACCTGCTCTTGATCCGGGCGAGTAGTCGTTCGAAGGAAATCGCCGTCCGGCGGGCGTTGGGCGCGAGCCGGTTGCACGTGGTAAGCGAGGCGATCGTCGAGACCACTTTGCTCACGCTGGCCGGAGGCCTGCTAGGGCTGGCCGCCGGGGCCGGCGGAATCCGCCTGCTGAGTGTCCTGGCTGTCGATCGTTTGCCTTTGGGGAGTCACATAGCTTTCGACTCCCGTTTGGCATGCATCGCGGTTTTCGGAGCCGCCGCCATGGGGCTCGCGCTCGCGGTGCCCATCGCTTGGTTCAACTTGCGCGGCCAACTGAACAGCGCGATCCAATCGGAGGCCCGTGGCGGAACGCCCAGCCGCGCCGCTCAAAGCCTGCGCCATGGCTTTATCGTGGCGCAGATCGCGTTGGCAACAGTTCTATTGAGCGGGGCGGCTCTGCTGGGTCTCAGTCTGGAGCGGGCAGTGGCGGTCTCTCCGGGCTTTCGGCCAGACCATGTTCTGTCCGCACAAATCTCGGTGCCGTCGAACAGATACCCGGACTCGTCGGCTCGCCTGACCTTAGACGAGAGGCTGTTGAAGGGCCTCGCGCGCCAGCCGGGAGTTTTGGCCGCTGGAGTGGTCAACAATGTGCCCTTGAGCGGCAACAACGGGAAAAGCGCTGCCACCGTAGAGGGCCACGTTCGCCTGCCGGGCGAATCGGCCCGGGGACATTACTCCTATAGAGTCGATGGCGACTACTTCGCCGCGATGGGCTTCTCCCTGCGGGAAGGACGTTTCCTCACGGCGGACGATTCGCGCCGGCCAACGCGCGTCTGCGTCGTAGACGAGGACTTCGCGCGCTATTACTGGCCTCACACCAGCGCTCTTGGCCAACATCTTTTCGATGGCGGCGAAGCCACAAACGATGCTCAATCGTACACTGTGGTGGGTGTGGTCGGCGCTGTGAAACAAGCGGGACTGACTGACCAGACGGCCCAAGGGGCGGTCTACTATCCTTACGCATTGAACTGGGACGACCACCTTTTTATTGTCGTCCGCACCAGCTTTCAACCGAAATCGCTCGGAGCGGCACTGCAAAAAGTCGTTCGGCAAATCGACCCCGAGGTGCCGGTGAACGACCTGCGGTCGATGGATACTCGTATCGCCGACAGCCTTGTGGCGCAACGCTCACCGGCATTGCTGGCGGCCATCTTCTCGCTGGTCGCTGTACTCCTTGTCGGGGTCGGCACCTACGGTGTCTTAAGCTACGCCGTGGCGCAGCGACGCCGCGAGATCGGCGTGCGAATGGCATTGGGAGCGCGGCCGGGGCAGATACGCAGCCAGTTTCTCGCAGTCGCGCTACGTCTGCTGGTTGCCGGTACGATACTGGGCACCCTTGGAGCGTGGCTGATCGGCCGAGCCATGCGGATGCTACTTTTTCAAGTCCCACCTCTTCACGTTCCGACCCTTGGCGCGGCCACCGGCATCATCGCCGTGGTATCCCTGGTCGCCTGTCTGGTGCCATCTCAGCGCGCCACCCGGATTTCGCCAGTGGAGGCTCTAGCCGAGTTGTAGTCCCGAAGGCCAGTCATGGAAATTGGCCTGCCGGGCTGCGGAGCAGCCGTTTTTGCGGCTTGCCGCTGTGCGAGTAGGCCTTTGGCCAGGCCTTTGGCCTGCGACTCGACCTATTTTCCTCGTCATCCGGATATTACGCCATGCCATCAGGAGTTCGGTAGTCCGTCACGGCGTCGGGTCAGCTTGCATCGGACCAGCCCGCGAGAGCCCGGAAATCCAGGCGGCGCGTGCTACGTTGAAGATGTGCATTGGCTAAAGTTTCGCGCGCGTCTGAAAGAACCGCCCCAAGCGGCTTGAGCCTGACCCCGTCGCGGAGTGCAAAGTTTATGCAGGAGGCGTTGTGCACGAACTAACCTACTTTATGGTTTCTTTATGTTTGTCCGCCACCGGAGGCGAGAGTCACCCCGCCTGCTAACCAAATCTCCACGCCCGGCGTCCAACCAAACGAATTCATTGCGAACTAAGCATCCAGGCGTTACGTTATAAGGGAATGACGGTATATATTTCTGTGCCTGTTGCTTTTGCCGGAATCGGAAGAGCCTAGATGGATATTCAGCGGGGTAAAGAGGTTCGCCGGAACCGGATACTGAAGCGGATCGCTATCAGTGTGGTCGTGCTCGCTGCCCTGTGCGCGGCGGGCTACGGTGTCATGCGTTTGCAGCCGGCTGTGCCGACCGTGGAGGCCGGATCGGTTTATCCCGATACGGTGAAGCGTGGGCCCATGCTCCGCGAGGTCCACGGCCTCGGAACGCTGGTCGCGGAAGAGGTCCTGTGGGTTCCGGCCATCGCAGACGGACGCGTGGTCAAGATTAACGTCTATCCAGGCACGATGGTGCACCCCGATACAGTCCTCATGGAACTCGAAAATCCCGAACTGCAGCAGCAAACGATGGACGCCGAGTACGCCGTGAAGGTGGCAGAAGCAGGCTATGACGATCTCGCCGTGCAACTCAAGACCCAGCTCTTCGACAAGAAGTCGGCCGCCGCGCTAGTCACTTCAGACTATAAAGAGGCCGCCCTCCACGCGGATCGCGATCTGAAACTTGAAAAAGAGGGTCTGATCCCCAAGCTGGACGCGGAGATTTCCACCAACAAGGCGGACCAGCTCAAGATCCGCAACGATCTGGAAGACCAGCGGCTCAAGATTATCGATGAATCGGCGCGGGCGCAGCTTGCCGGACAGCAGGTTAAGATCGAGCAGGCGAAGGCGCTCTATGCCCTGAAGAAGGGGCAACTGGATCAGTTGAAGGTTCGCGCCGGCGCCACGGGCGTGATGGCGCAACTGGGTCCCGGCGCGCCCGCAGGATCCACTACCGCCGCGCCTGAACTGGAGGTCGGCCAGAAAGTCATGGCCGGAACCATCCTGGCGAAGATAGCTCAGCCGCAGAAGCTGAAGGCCGAGCTCAAGATCAACGAGACGGAAGCTAAGGATATTGCCTTGGGGCAGCCGGCCAGCATCGATACGCGCAACGGCATCATTCAGGGCAAAGTCAGCCGTATCGATCCCACCGCCGTCAACGGCAACGTGACGGTCGACGTCAAGTTGATGGGCGAGTTGCCGAATGGAGCGCGGCCCGACCTGAGCGTGGACGGCACGATTGAACTCGAGCGGTTGAACGACGTGGTTTACATGGGCCGGCCGACTAACGGCCAGCCGAACGGCACCATCAGCATCTTTAAGTACACACCGGACAGGCAGTATGCTACGCGCGTCCAGGTCAAACTGGGCCGCGCTTCGGTCAACACCATTGAAATCCTGAGCGGATTGAAGCCGGGGGATCAGGTCATCCTGTCCGACATGACCGCGCAGGATGGCCACGACCGCATTCGTCTGAATTAAAGGGAGCAAGTATACATGAGTATGGCAGCGGAAAGCTTGATTCATCTTAAGAGCGTCAGCAAAGTCTTCGTCACCGATGAACTCGAGACGCACGCGTTGGAGGATATCCAACTGGACATTCAGAAGGGCGAGTACGTTGCGATTTCCGGACCTTCCGGCTGCGGCAAGTCCACGCTCCTGGCGATTCTCGGGCTGCTGGACACGCCGACGCAGGGCGACTATGTTTTGAACGGCAAGGCGGCCAGCGGTTTGAACATCGCCGAGCGCGCACGCATCCGCAACCGCGAGATCGGCTTCATTTTCCAGGCCTTCAATCTGATTGGCGATCTCACCGTGTACGAGAACGTCGAACTGCCGCTGACCTATCGCGGCATGAGTTCCGCGGACCGCAAGAAGGCCGTTCAGGAAGCGCTCGAAAGAGTGGGAATGTCGAACCGCACCAAGCATTATCCCTCGCAGTTGTCGGGCGGCCAGCAACAGCGCGTGGCGGTAGCGCGGGCGCTCGCCGGGAGTCCCTCGGTCCTGCTGGCGGATGAGCCGACCGGAAACCTGGACTCGCACAACGGGAAACAAGTCATGGACCTGCTGAGCGAACTGCACAAGAACGGCGCAACCATCTGCATGGTGACCCACGATCCGACTTATGCAAATCTGGCGGATCGCACCGTCCATATGTTCGACGGCAAGATTGTGACCGACCGGGTCGAACATGCATGAATTGTGGGGCGGACGGCCTCGTCCGCGAGCGACCCCCTGGTCGCCACCAATCACCTAAATGAGTTCCCATCACCAATGGCTGGCGATCTTCGCGGTCGCAGGGTTATGCTGCGCCCAGTCGTCGGAGGTATCGATCACCGCGCCGCCGCAGCCCAGGATCGTCGGCCCCATTCTGCGGCCCTTCCACCTGGAGAAGCGGGTTGTATCGCCGGCCAGGCTGACCAACTCGCCGCGGCTGGAGTCACTCGTTCATGGCGGCAACCTCTACCTGACCGCCCAGGATGTCATCGCGCTGGTTCTCGAGAACAACCTGGATATCGCGGTTCAACGCTATAGTCCTTTTCTTTCGAAGGAAGTCCTGCGGCGCACGCAAGGCGGCGGCTACCTGAGACAAGTCGATACCCCCGTACTCGCCGGACCGGTGAGCGTAAGTCTCGCGGGAGTGAGCGTCAACGCCAGCGGGCTCGCCGGAGGGGCCGGCGTCGGCTCGGGCGGCGGCATCGTCAGCCAGATCGGACCTATTCCGCCGAACCTCGATCCGAGTCTCTATCTCAGCGGCTCCTTCGGCCATCTGACTACCCCGGAGACCAATACGATTCTCAACGAGACGACCGCGTTGACCAACGATTACCGGCAGTTCGTGGCGCAGTACTCGCAGCAGTTCGTTACCGGGACCAATGCCCAGTTTACGTTTTTGGCGTACCGCAGCCTGCTCAACAGCCCGACTCCTCTCCTCAATCCGGCGATCACCGGATATCTGGATTTGCAGGTCAGCCAGAACCTCCTGCAAGGCTTGAGCGCCAGTGTCAATAACCGGGATATCCGGGTCGCCAAAAACAACGTGAAGGTGAGCAATCTGCAAGTGAAGCGGCAGGTGGTCACCACCGTCTCGGCCGTCTTGAACCTGTATTGGGACCTCGTCAGTTTCGACGAGGACGTGCGGATCAAGGAACAGGCGCTGGCTACCGCGGAGAAGTTGCTCGAAGACAACCGGAAGCAGGTTGAGATCGGTACCCTGTCGCCCATCGAAGTCACGCGCGCCGCGGCGGAAGCGTCGGCCAGCAAAGAGGACCTGCTGATCTCCCAGACCAACGTCCAACAACAGGAGATGGTCCTGAAGAACGCCATCAGCCGGAGCGGAGCAGCCAACGCGTGGCTGGACGACGTCCACATCATTCCGCTCGACCGCACCGACGTCCCGGCTGCGGAGAACCTCAAACCGACTCCGGAGTTAGTCCAGGATGCCCTCCTGAGCCGTATCGAAATTGAGCAGGACAAGATTAATATCGATAGCCAGAAGATTCTGCTCAACGGCGACAAGAACGGCCTGTTGCCCACTTTGCAGGCCTTTGCAGAACTCACCAATCACGGTCTCGCGGGTCCTGTCAATCCGCTTTACAACGGCTCATCCGGCGCGCCCGAACAGTATTTCGTCGGTGGCGCCGGCAACGCGCTCGGTCAGGTATTTCGCCGCAACTTCCCGGATTACTCCGCGGGCTTCTCGCTCACCATCCCGTTCCGGAACCGTGCGGCGCAGGCCGATTATGTCACCGACCAACTGCTGTTGCGGCAGGCCGAACTGCAGCTCCAGCGCGCGGTCAATCAAGTCCGCCTGGACGTGAAGACCGCCGTGATCGGACTTGAGCAGGCGCGCACCCGGTACCAGACGGCTGTCGATACGCGGGTTCTCGCGGAGCAGAGCCTGAAGGCCGAACAGAGCCGGTTCCTATATGGCGTATCGACCGTGGCCCTCGTGATCCAGGCGCAAAAAGATCTCGCGCAGTATCAGAGCGCGGAGGTCGAGGCGATGGCGAACTACACCCACGCCAGGATTGCCTTCGACCAGGCTGTCGGCCGGACTCTGGATGTCAACCACATCTCGTTCGACGAGGCCGTGTCGGGGCATGTGGCGCGCCAGTCGTTCATCCCCGACTCGATTTTGAAAGGGGAGCCGAAATGATCCCCTCGCCCCGGTCTGCCCGGCTGCAAAGCAGCCCCGCCTCGGCCCGTAGGGTAGACCATCGTCTTTCGTGGTCTGCCCGGCTGCAAAGCAGCCCCTCGGCTTTGGCCTTTTGTGGGGCGGACGCCTACGTCCGCAAGCGACCCCCTGGTCGCTCTTGTCGCCCACGCGACAGGCTTTGGTGCGCGAAGCGGCCTGGGTTGGGGCCGTTTCTGCGGCTTTGCCTCTCCCCCGACCATTCGAGACCAAGCCGGAGAAACGAGCTTTCGCCGTTACAAGTGCCCCCTGCTTCGCAAGAAGTTGAAATTCAAATGGCCAAAGTCCAGCGGCTGCAAAGCAGCCCCGCCTCGGCCCGCAGGGTAGACCATCGTCTTTCGTGGTCTGCCCGGCTGCAAAACAGCCCGCTAATTCGCATGTTGTTACTGGCTGCCCTCCTCCTGCAAACCACCCTGGCCCAGGACTCTCCTATCACGGTCGAGAAACCAGGCGGCACCGTTCTCATTCGACCCTATCGCACACCGGCGGTTCCGCCGGTCCGGCTCAACAACTCCACCCGGCTGCGCGATTTGATTCGCGCCGGCAAGCTGTATTTGACGGTGCAGGACGCCCTGGCGCTGGCCCTCGAGAACAATCTCGATCTGGAGATCGATCGCTATGGGCCGCTGTTGGCCGCTTCGGCGTATCAGCGTTCGCAAGCGGGTGGTCCCGTACGCGGCGTGCCGAGCGCGAGCGCCCAGGTATCAAGTGTCGACAGCGGCATCGGAGTGAACGGCAGTACGCAGAGCGCCGGCCTTTTGAGCGGCAGCGGCGGCGGAGGTGGCGGTGGCGGCGGCGCGGCATCCATCCAGCAAATCGGCGCGATCACGCCGAACCTCGATCCGGTTCTGCAAAACACCACGACCTTTTCGCATCTCACCCAGCCCCAGGCCAATACCGTGGTGAGCCAGACTACCGCGCTGGTCGACGACGAGCGCACCTACAACACCGTTCTTCAGCAAGGCCTGCTCAGCGGCGGCCTGGTGCAGTTTCGCGACTACGAGCAGTATCTGAAAGAGAATTCGCCGAGCGATGTGCTCAATCCCGTGGTGGGCCCGCACATGGACCTGTTCATCCGGCACAACTTCCTCCAGGGTTTTGGCATCGCCCTCAATAACCGGGGCATTCGCATCGCGAAGATGAATATCGGCGCGGCCCGCGAGACGTTTCGATCCCAACTGATCGATCTGGTCGCAAGCGTGCTCAACCTGTATTGGGACCTGGCGAGTGGATACGACGAGGTCAAAGCCCGTCAGCATGCGCTGGACGTGGCGGAGAAGTTCCTGGGTGACACCAGGAAGGAGATCAGCTTCGGCGTGCAGGCGAGGTACGAATTGCCCCGCGCGGAGGCCGAAGTCGCCAGCCGGCGGATGGATCTGCGCATCGCGCAGGCAGCGGTCGAGCAGCAGGCTGAGTTGTTGAGGCAAACGTTGGCCCGCAATGAAGACCCGCTGCTGGAAGCGGCTGAGATTGTTCCGGTCGATCATATTCAGGTGCCTGAGAAAGACGATCTGCCCCCGTTGCGGGAGTTGGTCAAGAAAGCCATGGCGCAGCGCCCCGACGTTGCCGTCTCTAAGATCAAAGACGAAGTGGCGCAGATCAATGCTCTCGGAACCGTGAATCCTCTGCTGCCGACGTTGCAGGGCGCCGCGCAGACCTATGATCGAGGAGCGGCCGGCACACCGCAAGCTTCCAGCGGCGTCCCGCCGGCTCCGCAACTGGTCGGCGGCTATGGGACCGCCTTGGGCCAGATCTTCCGGCGCGACTTTCCGAATAACCAGGCCAGCATTTATCTTTCGATCCCGTTCAACAATCGCCAGGCGCAGGGCGATTATGGGGTCGATCAAGTCCTGCTGCGCCAGTCCGAAGTCAGCGGACAACGCGACAACAATCAGATCGTGGTCGATATCTCGAAGCAAATGAGCGCGCTCCGGCAGACGCGCGCGCGCTACTCGGCAGCCACCAACACGCGCACGCTGCAGGAGCAATTGCTGGATTCTGATCAGAAGCGATTCGCCTCCGGCAGCGCGACGTTGGCCGAACTGGTCACCGATCAGCGTAACCTGGCTGCAGCGCAGTTGTCCGAGATTACCGCGATGGCCACTTATACGCATGCGCGTGTCGCTCTGGACCAGGTGCTGGGCGAGACGCTGGAGAGGAATGGCGTGTCGTTCGATGATGCGTTGGCGGGAAAAGTGAAGTAGTGTACTACGAATAGTCTGAACCTTCGCGGGTCGCGAAGAATTGTGGAGAAGGCCCTTGGCCTGCCCCGACTGCGGAGTAGCCGTTTTTGCGGCTTGCCGCTATACGGAGTAGCCCTTTGGGCTGCGCGGGGCTGCCCGGCAGCCTTTAACGCGACTACCATCGCCTGTCCATCAGGGCCGTCCGGCGCCCAGGTGGTCCCAGTTCAGGATGGCGTTGAAGGCCAGGAAAAAGGTGCCTTGCGTCTGCCAGCGCCAGAACGGGCGCAAGGCGAACATCACGATGTGCCCTTTGCCCAGAGTCACATCCGTCACCAGCGCACGATTGGACAAGGCCTCGCCTCCGGACAGGGTTCCGGACAGCAGCATGTCTTCAGCCTTGGCAGGGAACTGCATGATGATCCGGGGACGCTCCAGCGGAGTCATGCTGGGACCGGAGAAAATCGCCCGGTTGTCCGGACCGGGCGTGGGCCGCGGCTGAGGCGCTGCGGGCGGCGCTGGAACTGCAACCGGACCTGGACCTCCCAGCACCGGGGCGGGCACAGCGGCCTGGTTCCCCTCGAGCGTCGAGAGATGCACCGCTCCAGCATTGACGGCCACATTCTGGCTGCCGCTGAATGACGCCGCGGAAGGTCCGGCTGACGCCGACAAAACCGGGTCCTGATTGAAATAGACGGGCAGATCTTTTTCGGTGTAGCCGTAAGCGATCGGACTCTTGAAGTCGGTAAATGTTCCGCGCAGAATGGAGCCGCGCGCGAACAACTGCGATGGATGCTCCACTGTGATTCCCGAGTTGAGGTTGAACTCAGCCATCAATGCCGCCGTCGAGCCCTCCGTGATCAGCGTGCCTCCCTCTTCCACAAACCTCTCCAACTCCAGCAGACCCTCCATTCCCATTCCACCGCGCACATCGTCGGTCTCATCGACGACGCCGAGGTTAGGAGTCAGTTCCGATTTCTTATACGGGATCGGATCCTTGCCGCTCAGGGGAATCCCGGTGATGATCTCCCGCGAGGTGCCCCTGGTCTGCGGAAAGATGATCACATCGAACTTGGAACTCAGGTTCCATTCCCGCAGCTTCTGATCCGCGAAGTAAGTGTACGGGATGCCGTAGTAATCGAGTGCGGCGCGCACCCACCCCTCGTCCTGGGTACTCGACCACGAATGGATAAAGCCGATGCGCGGCGTCTTCAGCTCGTGGGATTTGACGAGCGGCCGGACGGCTACGGCGGTGGCCATGAGCCCTAGCTCTTTCAACGCCGGCTCGAGTTTGGCACGGTCCGCGTCTGGGATAATGAACGCTCCCGCGTGCCACTTATGGCCGCTTTCTTCGAAATTCTCTTCCGCCACCAGCATCTTCGTCTCTTTATTGCGAAACCGGAAGGCCATCAGCGCGTTGTCGGTAGTGTGCTCCATCACCAGCGTGGCGCCAAAACCATCGATCCCTCCGGCCAGCCTCGCATCGGCCGTCAACAGGGTCATCGCATGGTCAAGGATCGCCTTCTCTCTCACCGGCGTCAACTTCACGTTGCGCATATACTGCATGGTCCAGCCGGTATCGTCGTAAGGCCGGGGATTCTGCGGCGGATAATCCTGCACGCTGAAGTACATGTCGGCGAGGGTGCGGTAGGGCTGATCGGCGCGAACGATATAGTCCCCCTGGGCGACCTCCAGTTTGTCCGTGCTGAATGCAGCATCGGCACGGTGAACCTCGAGACCCTGATGACGAAGGTGATTTACCATCTCCGCCGCGTCCACCTTACGGCGCTGATCGGCCGGAATCAGCCAGGCGAAAACGGGTCCCCGCTTGCCCTTGTCGATGGCGCGCAGATTCTTCAGCCAATAGTTCTCGAGGTATAGCTCACGTTCTTCCGCCACCTTGTGCATGGCAATCAACAAAGTCGATTCCTGGATGTTGGTGTTATTCCGCGGTCCCCATTTGATATCGGCGAGCGGCGGATTGGGGCGATACCATTCGCGGCTGGTCACCGCGGTGCCGAGGTGCAGCTTTTCATCGAGGTCCGGACCATAACTCTGCACCTCGTAAAAACGGCCGAAGAGGTTGTGCGTGGTGGCGATCCACAGCAGGTAGTTGGGCACCCAACCGTCGTAAAAGCCATAGGTCCATACGCCCGGAACATTGCGCCTGGCCATCTCCATGACTTCCGTTTCGGCCAGCAGCCACCATTCGTCGATCTGCAGCGGATCGAGCGAATTGTTATACGGGCCGGTGCCGGTGGAAATGTAGAGATAGGACTGCGCTTCGTGCAGATCGTGCCCGATGGTAGGATGCCACTCGAGGATCACCTCGGTGATGTTCCTGGTCAGATCGAGAAGTTGTCCCATGCCGTCGCGGTTATTGTCATGCTGCACGTACTTGCCCCAGTACATGAGCGGTGGTCGCGGCTTCCCGGTCTTTTTGCCGTAGTAATAGGTATCGACCGCCTTCTCGCGGCCGTCGACTTCAATGACCGGCGTAATAAATGTAATCACGTTCTTGCGGATGGCCTGAATGAACGGCGTATCCTCGACGATGAGCCGGAAGGCTAGTTCGATCAGCATCTCGGGACCGCCGGTTTCCGGTGAGTGTACGCCGCTCATTACCCAATAGATCGGTTTGGCAGTATGGATGAGTTTGCGGGCCTGCTCCTCGTCGATCTTCCGGGGATCGCCGAGTTGGGCCAGCATATCTTTGTATTTGTCGAGTTGCTTGATGGTGGTCTCGTCCGCGATAGCGAGGATCACCATGTCGCGACCCTCCTCGGTCTGGCCGATTTTCCAGAAGCGTGCCCGCGGTGATGCTTTGGCCAGCGCTTCGTAATAGCGATGGATGTCTTTGGCGTAAGTCAACTCGCCGGGAGTCCCGGGAATGCGCCCGAAAAACTTCAGCGGCGACGGGACGGTTTCCGAGGCGGGCATGTGGTCGACCAGGTCGGTGGAGATGCGCGGATCCTGCAGATATTGTTTGATGAGTTGGTTGTATTCCTCATCCTGCTTCTCCGGCTTCTGCGCTCCCGCCAGTACTTGGGTTACGAGGAGAGTGAGTGCGATCAGCCGAAGTGTCATAAAGACCTAATGGTATGCAAACTCCGGGAAAGGCTGCAAAACATCGGGCCACGAATGAACACGAATGAACACGAATCACGCCGGATCAGGATAACGGGATGGTGTTTTGTTTCTGAGGGATGCGGGCTTCGATCGAGCTCGGATCGGACGTTTTTTCCGGTCTCCTGGATATGCTTGGAAGTGTATGAGGTAGTTCATGAAACAACGGAGGTCCGGCCGGCAGCGGAGCTGAAGATAGCGGCAGCGCCGGCGGATTGGGTTCGCGAGATGCTGGGGTTTGAACCGGATGGTCAACAGGCCCGCGTGCTCTCGACTGAACCGAAGCGTGGAATATTGAACTGCACGCGGCAGTGGGGCAAGTCGACCATTGCGGCGGCGAAGGCAGTGCATCACGCATGGACGGAGGACGAGAGCCTGACGATAGTGGTCAGCCCGTCCGCACGGCAGAGCGGCGAGTTCGTGCGGAAGGCGATGGGGTTCACGAGGAAGTTGGGCGCGAATCCACGAGGCGACGGCGACAACGAGATATCGATCCAGTTTCCAAACGGGTCGCGGATTGTCGGGCTGCCGGGAACGGAGGCGACGGTCCGCGGTTTTTCGGCGGTGTCGCTGATGCTGGTGGACGAAGCTTCGAGAGTGAGCGACGAGATGTACATGGCGATCCGGCCGATGCTGGCGGTGAGCCGGGGAACGTTGTGGCTGATGAGCACACCGTTCGGGAAGCGCGGGTTCTTCTACGACGCGTGGGCGCACGGCACGGAGGACTGGGAGCGGGTCCAGGTGACGGCGGCGGATTGTCCGCGGATTGCGCCGGAATTTCTGAAGGAGGAAAAAGCGGCGATGGGAGAGCGATGGTTCCGGCAGGAGTATTGCTGCGAATTCGAAGATGCGGTGAGCGGGGTGTTCGACCGGGCGCTGGTGGAGGAAGCGATTAGCTCGGATTTCGCGCCGCTGAAGTTGTAGAAGGTAGGTGGAGTGTCCCACGACTTCGCCGTTTGGTGGGGTCGTGGGGGGTGTGGTTTTTGGGTGGGGCTACGTTGGCGACCGCTGGATGTGTGGGTAAGTGGATTGGGCGGACGTAGGGGCATTTGTCAGTCTTGATCCGTGGAATGACCCGCGAGTAAGCCAGTTTCGATGGTCTGTGTGTTTCTTGTGAACTTCACGGGATCAACTTCCCACAACGCCGTCTCGGACCAATTTACGATTGACGGCCGCGAGATCCCAGAGCTAATTGCGATCGGGCCGCCCGATTCACTCGGCACGTAGATTCTGGACAGCACTCATGAATTCGTTTTGGAACCGCATCGCCTCAGAGAGCCTTGTCGTAATCGCGGGCCATGCAAGTCGTAATTGCGGCGAACGCGCCTCATAATCTGCATGTCTCTTCGCGAAGCGCCGAGCTAAGGGTTGCTGAGCAAGTCGAACTGCTGGGCTCGCATGACATTCCCAGCCCCGCCTTGCCATTTCCGTGTCTCCTGGAAAGAAAGCGGCCATTACCCATGCCTCGGTGCTCTTCGAAGGCGTACAGAGAACAGTCTGCGGCGGCGTTTGCGCCTCGCCCGCCCACGAGAGAATCACCAGCCGGAGCGCGTCGGTGGTCGCGTTAGGGGGAGGGCACGCCCGCTCGCATGGTAATAGTCCATTCAGTTCGGGGATCGGATCAACCGCGTCGTTTGCCGGATCTTCGCCCGCAACGTCGGCGTCCAATTGAAGTATCAGCAGGTCGTAGCTAATGAAAAGCGGGTCGCCGGCGAGGGTGCCCCCGCCGCGAAGGGCGGCTTGTAGGCACCACCGATACACCCCCTTCCATCCACCGCCGAGTGCGCCTGCGTTCCCTCGGCCCATAAATGCGACGCTCCCTTCGGGTTGCAGAAGTTTCAGGTCGAACGAGCGGCCATTGAGCATGAAGTCGATGGCTGCCTTCAGAACCTCGAAATCAGTTACCCCCTCGCCCACCAAGGCGATCCTCATGGTGCTAGACACTCGGCATTCCCCCGATAAGCTTGTTTGTCCACATGCGAGATAGTGTCCACCCCTTGGAAGCCATATCCAATAGCTTTGGGGTGACCAGTACTCGCTTGACTATCGTCCTACCGTGGTTATCCCGGTCCACTGTGAACAGCCGAACCCTATCATCCTGCAATGGCAAGCCGTCTAAGACGGCTGGGTTGTGGCTGGTCATCAAAATTTGCCGATTATCTTTGCTTTTCAGAATCCAATGCGCGAAGCGCTTCACCAACGCCGTCGCCAAACCGGGGTTCAGCCCATGGTCGGCGTTGTCGACGGCGCAAAAGGAAAGTGCCTGGGGGTGTGCGGCTAGAACGGCCAGGAAAAGTATGTACAAGGCACCCTCGCTGGCGTCGTAGCCCGAAAGGACGTTACGACCTGGCTTCATGTACTTGTCCCAGAACTTGATCACCTTTGCTGACGGGTTGGCCGCCGGAGAGAGCGGGAGTTCAGACGCGGATGCGGAACCGAAATTCTTTGCCCACCCAATGAGCTCCAGGGCCTCGAGGCACACTTGTTTCGCTGGCTCGTTCTCTCGACGTCCCATCAGCAGTTCGTGCACCGCATCAGGCAGCCGGCCTCCAGACAGGCCGAGAGGCTGTCTGGGCTGTGTTTCCGGCGCGACCCCGCGCAGCACTGGGGTAGTAGGCGAAAATATCACGTAATTCTGGAGGCGTCGCATCAGGGCCAAGGCGAGGTCGCCCTCCTTGAGCTCCACGACTTTTAACGCGGCGAGCCCATTTTCGGTGTTGGGATTGTTTCGCATGTTCGGTCCTCTACTTGCGAGCTTGGCGGCCCCGCGCCCAAGCAACTCCGTCTTGAATCTCCACGAGGGACTCGGGTCGGACATCGGGTTGTTTAGCGAGACGTCGTAATGAGCCTCTGCCGACGACCCCTTAAAGTAGATATGGTCGGCCTGCTGCTTGCCCGGCGTCGGAAACGCCGATTTGTAGAGCTTCGGAACTCCCGGACGAACCCCTCGCTGCAGCAACGTTTGATCGGTGACCTTCCCATCGGCTGCCGCTGATAAGACCCCGATCGCTTCGAGCAGATTACTCTTTCCTGAGCCGTTCGCGCCAACAAAGACGTTAAGGTTTCCGAGTTCGACGTCGGCTCTTTCAATCGATTTGAAGGAAGCAACTGTAACTTTTTTGATCATGCAGATGTCACGATTGACCTTTCGCGTCCCGCGCCGGAGCGCGGGAGCGCTTAGCCCGAAGGGAAGAGGATAGCTTCCAAGGCGCGAGGCTCCGTTTCCGTTGGTTCCCGCTCGGCCATCGTCGGCTCTCAGAAGTCCCGCTGCCCATTCGTTCATTACCATCTGAACACACTATCCACCTGCGCGAGGTTTTCCTCGGCCGCAGCCCGATCGAGGTTGGCACACCGATCTGATGAGGTCGAAATATATGGAAACCGCCCGAAACTGGTTTCTGGGCCGGGTTCTGCCTCGCCCAGTACTTACCGATCTCCCCGCCACGGTGGATGGGCGCACGGCACCGAGGACTGGGAGCGGGTCCAGGTGACGGCGGCGGATTGTCCGCGGATTGCGCCGGAATTTCTGAAGGAGGAAAAAGCGGCGATGGGAGAGCGATGGTTCCGGCAGGAGTATTGCTGCGAATTCGAAGATGCGGTGAGCGGAGTGTTCGACCGGGCGCTGGTGGAGGAGGCGATTAGCTCGGATTTCGCGCCGCTGAAGTTGTAGTTGGAGGAAAGGTGTCCCACGACTTCGCCGTTTTGGTGGGGTCGTGGGATGTGTGGTTTTTGGGTGGGGCTACGTTGGCGACCGCTGGATGTGTGGGTAAGTGGATTGGGCGGGGGTAGGCGCGTTTCTCAGTCCTGATCCGCGGAATGGCCAGCGAGTAAGCCGGTTTAAAGCCGTTTCGGGTCAGGCAGGCCCTTCGCTGGATGGAAGGGCTATACTCGCCAGGAATCGGTGAACGCCCCGGAACTCTACTGTACCGATATATTGACCGTGTTCGCAGTCTGCCCCGACGCAGTCAAAACGATGTTGACCGATCCGCTGCCCGCGAGGCTGGGCGGCACGAGTACGTTCACCTGATCGAGTCCCGCAAACGCGCCCTGCGGTCCCGAGAACGATACCTGCGCATTCTGCCCGCCGATCGACATCGAAGTCCCCGCTGTCCCAGCAGCGCGGAAACCGGTGCCATAGAGGATTAGAAAGACCTGGTCGGTCGCGGGTCCCAAATTGGTGGGAAGCGCGACAATATTTCCCGAGTTATCCATCTGAAAAAGATTCTCGGCCGTTTGAGTGCCGTCGCCGGAGACCCGCAGCACGCTTCCCGCAACCAATCCCGCTGCGTTGAACGTAAACATCCCCGGCGCTACCGGACCGAGCTGGATCGTTTGGTTCTGTGTGCCGCTGCCGTTATTGAATGCGACTGTCGCCGCGCCAGCCGCCAGTCCATCCGGGACAATGTAATTGACTTGCACCGGGGAAACGTACAGCAACTCGGCGGGCTGCGATTTGCCGGTGGAATCGGTCACCGTGACCGTCGCGCCGCCGAGCGTCGTCAACGGGGGATTCGTGGATGCTCCCGCAGTTCCCGTGGCGAGGCCCGAACCAAACGCGCTGACAATCGCATCCGGCGCGAACAAGTCCGTCCGGCCGCCCGCCGCCGATACATTCACTACTCCCGGAGGCGGATTCTTGATCGAAAGCGCCACCAGAGAATAGACCTCATCGTTAGGATCCGTGAGTGCCGGGTCGACCGAGCCCAGGGTCCACGTCGTGCCGCTATCTTTGCTTACGAAAACGCCTCCCGGGACGGGTGCGCCACCTGTATTTACCAGTCCGACAACTCGCGACTGCGATCCATAGAGCACATTTGGGGATTCCGGGTCGAGATGCACCTCAACTCCCAGCGTGTTCAAGCCATTGGTAACGCTGGTGAACGTCTTGCCGCCATCGGTGCTCTTCACGACTTCTCCAGTCGGACGAGGAACCGTTGCCGTCCCCGCACGGTAACCGCCGGCATAAACGTTGCCGTTCCTGGGATCCACAACGACGTTTCCGATGTCATCGGCGAATACTACTTGCCAGGTCTTCCCGGCGTCGCTGCTTTTTATCAGGCCACAAGGAGGCGGCCCTGCCGTCGCTGTTCCAGTTCCACAGGCCGAACTGGTTGCGGCGACATACAGAACACTGCTGTTGTTGGGATCGACTGCCAGATCGGTGGCTCCGCCGCTCGAATTACCGAATATCGTGGAAAGCGTCGCGATTTGAGCCCACGTGACACCGTAATCCGTGCTCTTGAAAATGCCGCCGGGATTAGGTATGGTTGCGAAAGTGCCGCCATCCGAAAGCAGATAGACCACCCCGGGCTGCGTCGGATAGGTCTTGATTGAGACGGCAAAAGCCGGGTAAGTGCCGGCCTGAAACGTGGCTCCGTAATCCGTGCTCCGATAGGACTGAGTGCCACTGGTGCCACCGTTGCCGACGAGATAAACGATGTTGCTCATCGTCGCATCTACGGCGAGGGGCGGATGGAAGGGTGCTGCGAGGACAGTTCCCGTCCACGTCTGGCCGCCATCGGTTGATCGATTGATCCCGTTTGTGCTACCCGCCCGTCCGACAGTGGCTCCAGTCACAAATATTGTATAGAGGTTGTTGGTGTTCTGAGGGTCCACAGCCAGCATCTGGCTGGCTCCATTCGTATTTGGGAGAGTCGGAGTGCCTGCCGCCTGCCAGGTCATGGCGGAGTCGGTGCTTTTGTAGATCACTCCCTTGATGGTTTGGGCGTAGATGACCGTCGCCGCCAAAGATGCAGTAGAGGTATCCAAGACCAACAGGAGCGCGATGAGGAGGTGCAAAAGCCGTTGATGCTGCATTTTTCCTTCTTTCTGGAACGTTCTAATGGACCGGCAGCATTACCGAATTACTGGCAACCCCATTCACATTCATAACGACCGCCTGGTTACCGCTGGCCAGACCCGAAGGAATCATCACGTTGACCTGATTCAGTCCGACAAAGCCTGGCGCTAATCCGCTGAACGCGACCATGGCTGGGGCTCCGCCGACCGTCACCGTGGGAAGCGCAATCGTAGATTCGCCATTCGCTGCCGTGCCGTCCACCTGCGCCGTGTTCACCGCTCCGAGTCCCGTGCCATAGATCAGCACCGTCTCGCCCGCCGTCGCAGGACTCGCGGTAGTGGCCGCACTATAATCGGCGTGTAGAATCGCAATGATGCCGGGTTGCGCAGCCAGCACCGGAACGCCTACCATCGGGCTGATGCCACCGTTGTTCACTACCTGCACCCCGACGACCTGCTGTCCGGCGATTTCCCACGGCGCTTGAAAATTGATCTGCTGTTGGCCGCTGACATTGTCGACCGCGAAAAGCGGCGTGGCCGCGCAGCCGTTCACCAACACCTGCGAGCCCAACAAACTGGCAGGCAACGGCAACGACGAGCTCAGGTTGATTCCAGTGCCGCTGGTGAGACTGGTGCCGAAGGCGGTAGCAATTTCTCCCGGAACCAGGCTTCCTGCCGCAAAGCTCGCGCCATTCGTCACGGCGGCGACCTTCGGGTTAGGCAGCGGCGGCAAGCTGGCGTTGATACTGAAGATCTGGCCGGTGTTGCTGGTTTTTGTAGTATTCACGCATTCGTCAGGCATGCCTGCGCCATAGAGCTTGCCGTCCGTGCTTTGGATCAAGGAGCCCGACGGGGTGTACGTATTGCTTGTGGCGCACGCGAAAGGTGTGGATTGCAGTAAAGTTCCAGCGATGCTGAGCGCGTAAACGGTGGCGAAGGGCGAAGTGCCGGTGCCCCAAAGGTTGCCGTCCGACGCCTGAATCAACGCAGTCGTCGGTCCTCCGCCTGCGTTGCCCGGATTGTTCAGATTGTAGACGACGCGAAAATTTCCGGCGAGGTCGACCTCAAAAATCGTGCCCCAGCCGTAGACCCCCCCGCGAGTCGTCGCGCCATAAAGCTTGCCATTCGAGGCCTGGACCAGCCCCACCCGCGGAGAGTGGCCGTTCAGCAGCGGCGCACCCGCTGCTGAGGAGAAGGAGTAGAGCACGGTGTAGACGCCGCCAGGCGTGATGCGGAACACGGTGCCGCTGCTATTGGCAGTCGGACCGCCGCCCAAAGTGATCCCGTAGAAATTGCAATCGCTGCCTTGGATCAGCCCCCCTAGCGGGTTTCCTCCATCCGGGATGCTGTTAAACGTATGCAGCGTTTCCAGAACTCCGGATGCGCTGATACGGAAGATGGTGGTACTTGTGGTTCCGTAAAACTTGCCGTCAATCCCCAGGACAAGAGCGGTAGGGTATCTCCCCTCAGTGCACGAACTCCCGGTGCAGAAGGTGTGGAGATTCTGAAATGTCCCGGTCTTGCTGATGCGAAAGATGATGCCGTTGCCGGCATTGGCTGCCTGGCCCATATTCACCCCGCCACGCGATGCGCTCCCATACAGGTAGCCGTCTGGGCCCTCCACCAGTCCGCCGTTCGGCGTGCTGCCGTCGGCGTACGGCGTAGTAATGCCTTCCCAAGAGAAGGTGTGCAACACCGTAAGCTTGCCCGCGGGCGTCAACTGAAAGACCGTGCCCGCGCATTCAGGAATAGGATTTCCTGGCGTGGGAGGCTTGCTGCACTGGCCGTCGTCGCCGCCGAGCATGGTCGTGCCATAGAAGTTGCCGTCCGAGGCCTGGAGAAGCGGCCCATTCGGCATCGTTCCGTTTGGGGAGTAGCCACTTCCCGTGGAGGTGTTGTTCACCGTGAAAGGGAACGTGTACACCTGCGTGAATGTGGGTGTTTGACCCGCGGCGGCCGCTGCGCACAGCAACCCAAGTAAGAACCGAATACTTCTCTTCACGTTCCACGCTCCTTTGTGCTCACCCGGTACTCTACTGTACCGATATATTGACCGTGTTCGCAGTCTGCCCCGACGCAGTCAAAACGATGTTGACCGATCCGCTGCCCGCGAGGCTGGGCGGCACGAGTACGTTCACCTGATCGAGTCCCGCAAACGCGCCCTGCGGTCCCGAGAACGATACCTGCGCATTCTGCCCGCCGAATCGAAAAACGCCTTGTGGCGGCGGCGTGGGCGTTTTGACGGCGTTATAAATCGAATACAGGTTGTTGGTATTCTGCGGGTCCACAGCCAGCGCAGCGGTTGCCTCCGCGGAGGAAGTCTGTGTCGATAGCGGCTGCCAGGTTTGGGCGGTATCATTGGCCGCGAATATACTCGGAGCGCTAAGAAGAATCACGGTGAGGAAGCTGGCGATGTGCAACATAGTGGCTCCAAGTATACGCTTCGGATAGTCTGTGTGCTCGTTTCTCTGGATGCCTGTACGCCGGGTTCCCCCCACGCCACCGCTGCAAGTCCAGTGCTGCCTTAGGCGTTTGACCCAAGGACGTTGCCGCGCATAGCAAACTCAGGCAGGCATCGAATACCATTCGTCACGTTCACCTCCTTTGTGCTCACAGAAGAACTCTACCGACCGATACACTACGCATTGCGAAATCCAAAATGGAAGCGTGGAAATGAGTAGGGCCACTCGCATAGCACGGGCGTCCTCGCACGCTCATAGTTTGCCCGGCTTCATCGCCACTTGCCAACAAGAAGGTTCATTCATGATCCGCCTTTGGGGACTTGATCCGTTTAGCGAATCGGCAAGCAACACCGGAGTTCCTGGCAATGTCGCCGACATTCATGACGACGGGCTGATTGTCGGGTTACTTCCATATCGAACGGTTTCACTGCGAACTGTAGTTGCAGAAATGCGCCCCGCGCCTTTCCTACCCTCCGCTGAGAAGTGGGGTCAGCCGGCAATTACTTTCAAAAAACTTTGCCGGACAACCGGATTGTGGAGGTTGCGACCCGTACGGAGGACAGCGGCATCAGGTGCTCGCTGCAAGCGGCGCCCTGTCGGGCCGGGTCTGCAATCACAGGGTGTATGTCGCCTTCGCGTCTTCATAGCGCCCGTCGCAAATGGCGGCACAGCCTGGCTTCGCGTTTTTTTACGCGCGAGGGCGCCGTCGCGCTGCCAGATGTCCTTGGGAACCAGACAATGTAGGATGTAGCGTATGTGGCATCGTTTGCCTGGACTGGTATTGTGCGGGACGACCGCACTGTGGGCGGACGTGTGCCAGGGACTCCCGCCCGCTCCTTCTGAAAGCGTTGCGGATGGGCACCGCTCGGGCGCTTTTCGCTTGTCGGTCAAACCGGGCGGACCGACGTTCCGCATCACGATTCGACCCATCCCTATCGAATCGCAAGGCCAAGGTATTTTCGTTCACGCGGGCGATATTGAAGTAGCACGCTGCCGGGATGGAACGCGGCTGCAGGTGATAGCTTTAATGGCGTGGCAGTCTATGTATTTTGCGAGTTCCTTCCATGCTCAGGACGTCAACTTCGACGGTTATCTCGATTTTGCCGTCCTCGCGGAATTCGGAGGGACCTGGGGAAGTGAGTGGTGGTGGGTTTATGATCCTACGGCCGACCGGTTCGTCCAGAATGAGTTAACGCGGGATCTGAGGGGCCTGAAAGCAGCTGAGCGCCGCATTGATCCGAAAAAGCAGGAAATAATGACGCGCTACCTGACGGAACCATGGGGCTGCGGTTCAACGGGAGATCGCTACCGAGTCGCTAACAATCGCCTGATGATTGTTCATAAAGAGGTTCCCAAGCCCATACAAAACGGATGCCGTGTGATCGTTTCAGATCTTGTCGGCGGGACCCTGCGCGTCACCTCTGTAAGGCGGTTCGTCAATGGAAGGCGCGTAAAATAACTTGTCACGAGGAGCTCTTCATCGCGGTAGATTCAGGGAGCCGTGATCGCCGGTCAGCGCACCAAGAAAACTGCTCGGAATCCCAGATGCTCGAAGCTCACGTCCGGCGCCTCGTCGCGGAGATTATCCCCCCCATCCAAAGCTCATGGATCTGATTCCGCAGGTTGTCGCCGTGGTTGCGGAGGCGTTGCGCGTTGAAGACCGAAAAAGTTGATCATATGCGAGCTGCTGGAACTGTCACAGGGCAAGCTGCAATAGCACGACCTGGTCGAGTGCGGCCGGCGTGACGCTGCACCGACGGAGGTGCGTTGGATGAAGTGTGCTCGTGCTCTCGCCCGCCCTGTTCCGGCGGAGCAGGTGCGAGGGTCTAACTCTTTCCGCTCGGCGACAACGGAGAATCAGTTTCCTTGAACCCCGTATCTCGCCCACGTACGCGTTGGAGACTAAACGTCAACTTGGTTGGCCTCCGAGTGGCCGACCATACGGTTTCTAGTGACCGACGACAAGGGACCTGCTGGGGGAATCGAGTTGTGCCCCGGGCCCTTCACACCGGGTTTTCAGGGCGGCGATAGTGTCACCGCCCTGGTAACCACCGGACTAAGCCTAGCGACCGAGCTTTCCGGGTGCGAGCCCCAGTCCAAAGTGCCGCATTCGATCGCGCGCCGCGGGCGACAACATCAATGGGCTTAACCCCATCTCAAAGCCGCCTTCGCCGGCACCGACGGGCACCGCCAGGTATCCGTGCAAGCTGCCATTCCCGTCCACCGCAAAACCGGTGATTTCGCCGCGGGCATTGATCGAACAGGCTGACAGCAAATACAGAGCTGACGTCGCGGGGATCAATTGGTTGAGGTCCGTCATCACGCCGCCGCGCCACACGAACCCGCGGATCGAGCTGAAATCGGGAGCGATTGAGAGACCGGTGATCACGCCCTGATCGTTGATTCCGAGTCCGACACTATGGCCGTCGCCGGCAAGCGTTCCCAGATCCTCAATTCCTGTGTTCCTGGTCCAGCGAAATGCGTGAACGGCTTGGTCGCCGGCGATATCAGAGTTGCCGACCACCTCATCGTTGTTGTTGATGCTGCGCGCAAAATGACCCATGAGCCGGCCATCGCCGCCGAGATTCCCGAGGTCGACCACGCGGCCCGCTTCCCACAGCAGCGCGTGGAGCGATTGCAACAAGACCAGGTTATTGGTATCGTAGGCGGCGCAACTGCCGGAGCCGCCCACCATCTCTCCGTTTTCATTGATGCCGTACGCCAGGCCGTTCAGGTCGCCGCCGGCCGTCGGAAGTTCCAGCACCTCCTCGCCCTGCCACAACACTGGCTTGAACTGGTACTTCTGCGGAGACGGGCAGGAAGGATCGACTGTCATGTTCTCGGCGGTTCCGACGATCTGTCCGCGCGAGTTCACGAGGTTTGCCCTCCCGTTTGCGCCTCCGAGCGTCGGTAGCGGCCTCATGATTCCGTTTTGGGCTGCGAACGCCGCACAGGTGGCGCCGGCTCCGGTAAGCCCTAACGCCTTGGTGCCGCAAAAATCCTCGCCGCCCGGATCCTGGGCCCCGATCTCGGCTTGCCCTACCGTCACGCCGCTGTCATTGATCCCGAACGCGATGCTGTTGAGGCCTGGACTACCCAGGTCGGTCATGACGCCGCTGCCGGACCATACGATGGCATGCGCCAAACCGGCATCCGATACCACGTTGCCCGCGATCAGACGGTTATTCGCGACCGTACTCGGCTGCCCGGGCGGGCCTCCAACCATGCCCAAGTCGCGGATCGTGTAACGCAGCGGCGGTTGCGTGGTGGCCAGCAGGAACCCGTGGGTCAACCCATTCACCGTGCATCGGCCCGTAATGTTCCCTGCCGGGTCGATCGCGGTCAATCCTGTGAAGGAGGCGCCGGGATAGTCGATGCTGGTGAATTGACCGTTCGACAGGACGTATCCATGGCTGACTCCCGCCGCGTCCAGATAGCGTCCCACGACATCACCTGAGGCGTTCCGTCCGGTGGCGTTGGTGTAGGTGGAGTTCGGGTAATCAATCGTCGCGAACCCGCTGCCGGTCGAATACACATAACCGTGAGCCACGCCGTTGACCATGTAGGCTCCAACCACTTCGCCTTCCGGCGAGATGCCGAGCGGCCCGGTTGCAGTCGCCCCCGGATAGTCGATTTTGGTGAGACTTCCGGCGACCCTCAGGAATGTATGCCGGGCGCCATCGGCGAGCGTATATTGTCCGGAAATTTCGCCGCCTGCATTAATACCGACGAACGAGGTTGTCGTGGCGCCGGGAAAATCGAACGCGGTGTAAACTCCGTCGGCTCCGAGCATGAAGGCGCGGTGGGGACTGGTCGCCGTCACGCCGAACTCACCCACGATGTCCCCTTGAGGATTGATTCCGTTGATGAGCGTGACCGCCGCGCCAGGGTAGTCGATAGCTGTATAGTGGCCTCCATTCATTAGAAAACCGTGGCTGTTGTTGTCGGCGCCCGTGTAGTAGCCGGCGATGTCGCCGCGCGAGTTGATTCCCCAAGCCTGCGTGCTACTGGTGTTCGGAAAGTCGATCAACGTGAACCGATTGTCCGCACCCGCTGCATAGGCGCAAAGGAACATCAAACTCCAGGAACTAACATGGAATTTATGCTTCATGAGTTGTAGAGTCCTCCGCGTCCTAAGGGCAGACGCGGGTTCCTTGACTGCCATCCAAAGCCCAGGGTGGCAGCGAATCAAAACGCTTTTCATAACGAATCTCCATTTCTTGATCAATCAGGTGGTCTCTCCGGCCGGCTCACCTGCCCTGAATAAGGAATCGCGGAGCCGAAGGTTACAGCGTTCGGAGCGAAAAAGCGTAGAATAAGGCCTACACTTTTCTCAGATGCCAAACTGCCCTCAGTGCGGAGATCAATTGGTTTCCGGTGATCCCGCTGGACTATGCCCGAAATGTCTGATCCTGGGGGCATTTGATGGTTCGATTGGCGGTAGCTCGCTTGGCGCGGAAGAATCTGCAGCGCAAACGATCGATACAGCAGCGGCAGCCGGTGATGACGATTTCGGACGATATCGCGTCCTTTCGTCTCTAGGCGAAGGGGGGATGGGCACGGTGTATCTGGCCGAACAACTCGAGCCCATTCGCAGGCGCGTGGCTCTTAAAGTTGTGAAGATCGGCATGGACACCGCCCAGGTGCTTGTCCGGTTCCACAACGAGCGCCAGGCGCTGGCGATGATGGATCACCCCAACATCGCCCAAATTTTCGACGCCGGCGCGACCACCAAAGGGCGCCCGTACTTCGTGATGGAGTACATCGAAGGGGCGCCGATCACCCGGTATTGCGATCACAAGCGGATGACCACCAGGGAGCGGCTCGCATTATTCCTCGCGGTCTGCCGTGCGGTCCAGCATGCGCACCAGAAGGGTGTGATCCACCGTGATCTGAAGCCGTCCAACGTGCTGGTGACAGAGCAGGACGGCGCACCGGTTGCCAAGGTAATCGATTTCGGCATCGCGAAGGCCACCGACAAGTGGGCCATCGAGAACACGCTGCTCACCCAGTTCGGGCAGATTGTCGGGACACCGGAGTACGCCAGTCCTGAGCAGGCCGACACGATGACGGGGGACATCGATGAGGCCTCCGATGTCTATTCGCTCGGCGTGCTTTTGTATGAGTTGCTGATCGGAGCCGTGCCCTTCGACACGGCCAAGCTGCGCAACGCCGGTTTAGCGGAAATGCTGCGGATCATTCGGGAAGACGAAGCCCCGTCGCTGTCGCGAAAGCTCACCTCGATGGGTGCGGAAGCGAGCGACATCGCCGCACGCCGTCAGACCGACCCGGTTTCGCTTCGCCGCCTGGTCGACGGCGACCTGAACTCGATCACCATGAAGGCCCTCGAGAAGACGCGCGAACGGCGGTATGCTTCGGTGTCGGATCTCGCGGCAGATGTCCAGAGGCACCTGGAACACCGGCCGGTGTTGGCCTCGGCGCCGAATCGCGCATACCGGGCGCGAAAGTTTCTTCGCAGGCACAGGCTGCCCGCCCTCGTCACAGCCGCGGCAGTCCTATTCGTCGTATTGGGCGGAGTGACAGCGTGGTCGCTTTTCCATCGCGATTTCGCGTCGCGGCCCAAGCTGACCGACAAGGATACCCTTGTCCTCGCAGATTTCGAGAATAAAACCGGCGATCCTGTGTTCGACGACACGCTGCGTCAGGGACTGTCCGTGGAGCTACAACAATCTCCGTTCCTCAGCCTGATTTCGGACAGGCAGGTCCAGCAGACTTTGTCTCTGATGGGTCAGCCGAAAGATGCACGGCTGACTCCGGAAATCGCGCAGCAGGTCTGTGAGCGAACTGCCAGCGCCGCAATTCTGGATGGCTCGATCGTGAGCGTTGGAAGCCAGTATGTATTGGGCTTGCGCGCAAAGAACTGCAACACCGGAAACATTCTGGACCAGGAGCAGGCGGTGGCGGCGAAGAGAGAAGATGTCCTGAACTCTCTGAGTCAGATCGCCCGTAGTTTCAGAACCCGGGTAGGTGAATCGCTGAGTACGGTGGAAAAGCACTCGATCCCGCTCGCCCAGGCTACGACATCTTCACTCGAAGCCTTGAAAGCTTACAGCGCCGGAATGAAGGCGGACGGATCCTCCGGGCATTCCGCAGAAATACCTTTTTTCCGCCGCGCTGTCGAAATCGACCCCAAATTCGCGATGGCCTACGCCGATTTGGGGCTGGCGTACAGCACTGTTGGAGAGTCCGTGCTGGCAGCCCAGAGCACTACGAAAGGCTGGCAATTGCGGGATCGCGTCAGCGATCGCGAGAGATTTTTCATCGACTTTACTTACGACCGGGAGGTGACGGGAAATCTGGAAAAAGCGTACCAAACCCTCGAATTGTGGATACAGACCTATCCTCGCGTGGAACAGCCGAGTCCCTGGCGTTTGTTAGGAGGCCTTGCCACTCACGGCACAGGCCGATTTGAAAGAGCGATTGATGCATCCCAAAGAGAAATCGCAGCATATCCCGACTCGGTAAACGGGTATGAAAATCTTGCGTGCGGCTATTTGTTTCTGGATCGTATCGGAGAAGCGGAGAGCACTCTTCAACGAGCCTCCGAACGCAAACTGGACGATCCCTATCTTATGGTGATCCGATGGACTCTCGCGTTCTTAAGGGGTGACAAGGACCAGCTGGATCGAATAGCGGCTCTGGCCAAAGGCAAGCGTGGAGCGGAACACATGGTGGCGAACGCGGAGGCTCTTGCTCTGGCTCGTTCCGGCCGCTTGCAGTCCGCCCGGCGGTCATCGAGCCGAGCCGTGGATGTAGCCCTGCAGGAGGGAGATCGCGAGGTGTCAGCGAGTTACCAGGCCGCAAGGGCGGTGTGGGAAGCGCTCTACGGGAATGCCGCCGACGCGAAAAGGAACGCCACGGCCGCGCTGGCGCTTTCGAAGGGCCGGGATGTCGAATACGCCGCCGGCCTCGGTACGGCTCTTTCGGGAGACGCCTCTCAATCACAAGGGCTGGCCGACGACCTCGAAAAGCGCTTCCCGGAAGATACTTTTGTCAAATTTACGTACGTGCCGGTTTTGCGCGCGTTGTCGGCGCTGGAGCACGGCAAGCCCGCAGAGAGCGTGGAGGACCTGCAAATCGCTCTTCGTTATGAGCTGGCGACGAATGGCCTCAACTTCAATCATTCTTATCTGGGCGGTCTGCACTCGGCGTATGTGCGAGGCGAGGCCTTCACGGCCGAGCACCGGTATACCGAGGCGGTTGCCGAGTTTCAGAAGATCCTCCATCATCGCGGCATCGTGGGCGCGGATCCCATCGGCGCACTGGCGCACCTGCAACTCGGTAGAGTGTTCGCGTTATCGGGAGATAAGCTCAAGGCAAAAGCGGCCTATGAGACCTTCCTCGCACTTTGGACAAACGCAGACCCCGAGGTCCCGGCCCTCAAGAGCGCCAAAGCCGAGTACGGCAGGCTGTGATGGTAACGCTGTAACCTTTGGCTGGGGACTCCTTATTCTATTTAACAGAACGACCCGGAGGAAGACCATGACGAACGGCGAGACCATGCACACACTGTCGGGATCATCCCAGTTTCCGACGACGCGTTGGACGCTGGTTATCGCTGCCGGCGGTCCACATCGCAAGGAAGCTCGGTCCGCTCTGGTTTCGCTCTGCGAAAACTACTGGTATCCGTTATATGCCTATTTGCGCAGGTGGGGTTACCCGGCCGATCAGGCGCAGGATCTCACGCAGGAGTTCTTCGTACGGGTGCTCGAAGGGCGATATCTCGATCGCGCGGATCCCGAGAAGGGCCGGTTCCGGTCCTTTCTTTTGAGTTCGTTGAAATTCTTCGTGGCCGACGAGGCAGATCGCCACCGCGCATACAAAAGGGGCGGCGGTATAGTTGTGCAGCTTGAATTCTCGTCCGGCGAAGAGCGCTACCAGCGCGAGCCTGCGCACGACGAGACGCCGGAGCGGATCTTCGAGCGGCGCTGGGCGCTTTCCGTGCTTGATCGAGTCGTGGGGAAACTGCGCGACGAGTTCATGCAACACGGCCGCCCGGAGCATTTCGAACGGCTGAAGGTGTTCCTTCTCGGGCAGTCGGACGCACCGTATGTCACGCTGGCTCGCGAAATGAACACGTCGGAGGGGGCGCTCAAGGTGGCGATTCACAGGCTCCGGAAGAGGTATCGCGAAGTTTTTCGCCAGGAGATCGCGGATACCGTGGCCGATCCCGCGGAAGTGGAATCCGAACTCCGGTATCTGGCGGCGGCGCTCACGAGGAGGTAGCTGCGCGGGAGGTAAGTCCGTTGACCTTTTCGTGACAACCACCTGATCCGTCCGTTTCCCATATCGCCGTTTACTGCTCCACGGCGGCCTGGCACCGCTACCTGCGGGCTACCAGATCTCCTCGAACCCCGTTGCCGGCCAGGGTTCTGGATTGTCAACCCCAATGTCAGGATTCAGGAAAGCGCAGGAATCAACTATTCAGCCGCTGCGCGCCATGTGGCCAATTGGAAATATAGCCCGTCGGTCTCAGGCACTTGCCGCGCTCCAGGCTCAACATCCGCGCTTACAGGTCGCGTGGCGCGGCCGTCGACGTTGAGGCGCATCAATTGCCGGTCGGCTCCGCGTAATGCCCAAATCAGCCCCTGATTAAGCGCCCCAAGAAACTTCAGCGCCGTTGGAGAACACGTCGCGAATAATCGTTTACAGGCGTCTTGCTCAATCTCGAGTAGAACGGCACTCTTGACGGTGGCACAGGTTGCGGTTCGAGGGCTGCCCTCGATGAGCGCGATCTGTCCGAAAATGCTGCCGGGATGAAGTGTGGAAAGCAGCCGCTCCTGACCGCGCACCTTCATGCTGACATTTACCGCGCCGCTCAGAACGACGAAACAACTTCTTCCGGGGCTACCTTGCGTAAAGAGCAACATCCGACCCGGAAGATCCCACCGGCGCATCATGGCGAGCAACTGTTGGCTCTCTTCCGGCGTGAATTCACTGAAAGCCGGAAGCGAACACAACAATTTAGGATCGACGCCCAATGCGGGAGCGCCGTTCGCGTCTGAGAGCCGGGATGAAAAGTGACTGGGATTGGAAGATCGCGCTCTCTTGGAAGATCGAGTCGCCTCAGAGGGAAAGGAGATCGCGTCGGAAATCTGACGATTGACCGCCCGCAACTGCGCACATAATGAGGCTGCAATCCGCCACAGACCTTCCGTCCCAGTCATGAAAAGGGGTGTCCTTGTCAGAAGCCGCTTCGGGGAGAGAACGTCTTCTGGCAGCCAATCAGGCATCTTCCCGCTGAGTGCCATTGTAGCCGCTACCTGGCCGGATATACAACAATAGCTGCCGCCATAACCATTAAATCCCGCTGCTATGACGATTCCAGGCCGAAGAAAGCCAACGACAGGCAGTTGGTCCGGCGTGAAACCGCAGGCCCCGACCCATTCCGCCGAGTACGGCCGTTTCTTAAGTTCAGGAAAGAACCGTTCGCGCAAACGAATCAGCTTCTCGTGTATTTTCGCATTCCTGCGCCGCGACGAAGGGTCATTGGTGGGGCGGTCCGCTCCTCCGCCCATGAGAAGCGGGGCAACACCGTATCGTGCACCCGCTCGCGGCTGATTGAAGTACACCGGGCCCTCCTCGGATGTCACAATTCGTCCGCGACAACGATCCGGCGCGAACTCAGTCACCGCAATCTGGCTTTGAGTGGGCTGAATTGCTCCCAGCTCAGGGAAGATCTGACTCGTGAACGCATTAGCGGCGACAATGACGCGCCCAGCGATGATCGTGCCATCATCGGTTATCACGGAATGACTGACATCATTCGACGTGCGGACCTCGCGAACTCTGATCCCCGTGTACAACTCAACGCCGGATGCCAGGCATCTCTCAAGAAGGCCACAAACAAACTTAAACGGATGATAGGAGCCGTCGCCCGGAATGAAACGTCCGATGTGATCCCGATCGAACCCAAACTCAGTCCTGATCTTTACGCGCGACCAGATCTCTATCTTTTGTCGCTGCTCGGCGGCTAGAACCACCTCTTCACAGATCGCCTGTTCTTCATTTTCCGTGTGGGCCAGATATAACCAGCCGCGGGGGCAGAAATCGCATTCAATGTTCTCCTGCTCAATGATCTGCTTCATCGTGTTGCGGTTTCGGAGCGCAAGCCCAAATATGATCGATGCCTGCCGTTCACTTTCAGTCCGCAGGATCTCAATCGGTACGGCAGGATAGCTTCGGTGAAGGAACGACAGGCGTCCGCGGGCCAGCCCTTCGTAAATACCTAGTGAGTTCTCGGGCAACAACTCGAAATTCCCGCCATTGCGCCCACTGGCTTCGCTGGCGGGCGCACCTTTGTCAAGCACGACAATTCGCAGACCCGGCCTCGCAGCCTTACTCAGGTAGTGTGCCGCCGATGCTCCGGTGAGCCCAGCCCCAACTATGACCACGTCCGCCGCAGAGGGCAGTTCCGTGTTGGACCGATACGTCATGAGCGGATGGTCATTTCTCATCCAATACGGCTTGTCATCCACGGGCATCCGGATCGGGGAATCTGAGTCGATACCCAACTTGCCGAGCGTGTTTTGGAATAATGATCTCGCCCTGCGCGTGAACTTGTACTCGCGTTCGATCCGCCCAAGTTCCTTCGCTACTTCTTGGGAGACGCGCCCATTAACGTCCGTCATATTGCGCGAGATCACGGCGAGACGTCGCACATCGGCGACATTCATTACCGTTGTCTTTTTCGTCGCGGATTCGAGAATACGACGGATGCCGTCGGCCTTTTCGGAAGTGGCGACGGGGGCCCGCTGAGCAGCCTGGCCTTGACCAGTTGGCCGAATATCGGTTGTTTTAATGGCCATCTTCGTGATGCAAACGGGAGATTCGCGGGCCTGCACCAGCGTTCGCCGATGTTACGGACAATCGAACGCCTGGTACGCTCGCTCGGGTCGAACCGACGTTCTGGAGCAATCGTCAACCCAGACGACCCCAGCATTATAGACGACTTTCGGCGGCCTACCAACTCTCGGAAGGTTTTCGCGACCGGCTCTGACGGCGGGATTCAGGCGAAGGTGGTGGGCGCCCTTCGGGGCGCCCCTGGTTGTCTCAGCGTTCTGCGCGAGCACGGGGACCGTGGCGAACAGTGCCGCCGCAAACCACGCCAGCCGGACCGCCGGAAGAAGATCCACTGCGCGGCCGCTTTGTGAGGCGGAGGCAGGGGCCTCCGAGCGGGCGAGGGCGCCCGCCCCACCCATGGATCGGTTTGGGAAATGCAAGGCGGTCATCGAGCATTCTAACCCCCAATGCCTGATGGTCCTGCAATTAAGAGACTTGTATGACTGGAGACCCCGGCAGTCGTTTAGCGTGGAGTCGGTCCGCCGCCTTTTTGACGGACTATCGACACGCGCCACAGCCGGTTTGCTTCGGTGCGCGATAATTATGCGCATGCCGAAACGGCTCATTATCGCTCTTGGCATCGGCCTGGCGTGTTGCCGTTGTGCTATCGCGTTAAACCCATCTCTCGACGTGAATCAATACGCGCACACCGCGTGGACGACCCGTGACGGTATTTTCAAAGGCGCCATTGACTCCTTTGCTCAGACTCCGGACGGTTATCTCTGGCTCGCCACGGAATTCGGCTTGTTTCGCTTCGACGGCGTTCGGAGCGTCCCCTGGCAGCCGCCGGCTGGTGAGCATCTCCCTAGCAACAGCATTCGGAGACTGCTCGTCGCGCGCGACGGACGTCTTTGGATTGGCACCGACAAAGGGCTTACCAGTTGGAAGAACGGCAAGCTGACTCATTACCGAGAGCTGACTGGGCAGGATATTCTTGCGGTTCTAGAGGACCGGGAAGGGACGGTGTGGATCGGTGCGTTCGCGACTTCCACTGGTAGGCTGTGCGCGGTTCGAACCGGCGGCATCCAGTGCTATGGAGAGGACGGCAGTCTCGGCCGCGGCATTCTCACTTTGTGTGAGGACGGCCAAGGTAATCTGTGGGCAGGAGGGGCGAACGGACTGTGGCGATGGAAGCCCGGCCCTCCGAAACGCTACCCGAAACGAGATCAGGATGGCGAGATCTACGCTCTGGTCGAAGGCGACAACAGCGCTCTCCTGATCGCGACGGCTGGCGGCATCACAAAGTTCGCTGACGGGAAAGCCGAGGCGTTTCCACTTCCTGGCGTCGCGCTCCCGATCACGGCTCATCGGCTGCTCCGTGATCGCAATGGAGGTCTGTGGATCGGAACGGGGGACCGGGGAATCTTGCACCTACACCAGGGAAGAACCGATGTGTTTACGCAGTCCGACGGTCTCTCAGGCAATAACGTTGCGAGACTCTTTGAGGATCGTGAAGGCAATATTTGGGCTGCCACTCTTGATGGCCTCGACCGCTTTCGCGATCTCGCCGTCCCCACGATTTCCGTGAAGCAAGGTTTGTCTAGCGCCAATGTTTGGTCTGTCCTTGCGGCGAGGGACGGCAGCGTTTGGCTTGGCACGCCAAAAGGCCTGAACAGATTGAATGACGGCCAAATTACGGTTTACCGAAAGGAGACCAGTGGATTGCCGGATAGTGTTGTCCAGTCCCTTTTTCAGGACGCTCGCGGGCGCATTTGGGCCTCTTCCTTGGGAGGCGGCGCCTACTTTGAGAATGGACGGTTCGTTCCTGTGAAAGGCTTGCCCGGCGGACAGATGCATTCCATCGCCGGAGACAGTGCAGGGAACCTCTGGATTAGCGATCAGGATCGGGGCCTCTTACATTTGTTGGAAGGGCGAGTGGTCGAAACCATTCCATGGGCCAGGCTGGGACGTCAGGACATCGCGTCCACTCTGCTCTCTGATCCCGCTCAGGGCGGACTATGGGTCGGATTTTTTGGAGGCGGCGTGGCGTACTTCAAGGATGGTCAGGTCCGCGCATCCTTCGGTGTCGCCGACGGGTTGGGTGAGGGTCACGTCAATGACCTTCAGCTTGATCCGGACGGTGCGCTCTGGGCAGCGACGCAGGGCGGGCTCAGCAGGGTGAAAAACGGTCGCGTCACCACGCTGGCAAGCAGGAACGGATTGCCCTGCGATGCCGTTAATTGGATGCTGGAAGACGACTCTCATGCTCTCTGGCTGGGCATGGCCTGCGGTCTGGTGCGCATTGCCAAATCCGATTTGGACGCGTGGCTAGCCAATGCGAAGCGCATGATCCCTGTGACGGTTTTCGACGAATCGGACGGCTTCAGGAGCCACGCAAACACGAGCAGCTATAGCCCCCGTGCCGCCAAGACCGCGAATGGGAAATTGTGGTTCTTGCCTTTCGGCGGCGTCAGCGTCGTCGATCCACATCATCTTCCCTTCAACAAACTTCCCCCGCCGGTGCATATCGAACAAATCGTCGCCGACCGGCAGACTTACGACACCGCGTCGAACTTACGTCTGCCTCCGCTGGTGCGCGATCTCGAAATCGACTATACCGCTCTCAGCCTGGCGGCGCCGGAGAAAATCCGTTTTCGCGTCAAGCTGGAAGGCCGCGATCCCGGCTGGAAAGATGTTGGCAATGAGCGGAAGGCATTCTATAACGATCTTCCTCCGCGCCAATACCGTTTCCGCGTGATGGCGTCCAATAACAACGGCGTGTGGAATGAAGCCGGCGCATCTTTCAATTTTTCTATCGAGCCCGCGTACTATCAGACCTCTTGGTTCCTGGGATTTTGCGCCATCGCTTTTCTATCGTTGCTTTGGGGAATGTATCGATACCGGCTCCATCAGATCGCGCGGCAATTCGACATGCGCCTGGAAGAGCGTGTCGGCGAGCGCACCCGCATTGCCCGGGAACTGCACGACACGCTGTTGCAGAGTTTTCAGGCGTTGATGTTTCATTTTCAGGCGGTAAAGGATCAACTTCCGCCCGGCAAAGCGCAGGAGGCTCTCGAAAGAGTTCTCGATCGGGCCGATCGGGCCATCGCCGAAGGCCGCGAGGCGATTCAGAATCTGCGATCCTCCACGCAGGCTGGCAACGAACTTTCCCAGGCGATGGCCGCGTTGGGTGAGGAACTCGCCGGCGCCAAGAATGGCGAGAACGTTTCGGCAGCATTCCGCATTTCTATCGAGGGCCCCCCGCGGGACCTCCATCCCATCGTCCGCGACGACATCTACCGCATCGCGCGCGAGGCGTTGCAAAATGCCTTCCGCCACGCGCAGGCAAGTCAAGTCGAAGCGGAGATTACGTACGGGGAAGCGCTGCTCCGGCTGCGGATCCGGGACGATGGGAAGGGGATTGACCCGGAGCACCTGCACGCGGGACGAGATGGACACTGGGGTCTGGCAGGCATGCGCGAGCGTGCCGAACAGATCGGCGCGAAATTGGAGATTTGGAGCGAAATTGGAGCCGGGACCGAGGTGGAGTTGCGCATTCCCGGCTCCAAAGCGTACGAAACGGCGCGCCGCCGCACCGGTCTGCGGCTGTTCGGCACCAAAGGAGGCAGGCTCTCATGAACCCTGATCGTGCCCCCATTCGCATTCTCTCTGTCGACGATCACCCCCTCCTCCGCGAGGCCGTGGCCGCCCTCTTGGCCGGTCAATCGAACATGACACTGGTTGCCGAGGCTTCTAATGGCCGCGAGGCGATCGAACAATTCCGCATACATCGTCCCGATGTCACCTTGATGGATTTGCAGATGCCGGTGATGGATGGCGTCGATGCGATGATTTCAATCTGCGGCGAATTCCCTGGGGCGCGAGTGATCGTTCTGACAACTTACGCGGGAGACGTCCAGGTGTTGCGCGCGCTCAGAGCCGGGGCGCGCGCCTACCTGCTCAAAAGTCTTGTGCGGAAAGACCTGGTGGACATCATCCGCCTGGTACATGCCGGGCAAAAGCGGATTCCGCCCGAGGTGGCGGCGGCGCTCGCCGAGCATGCCTGCGATGACGCCTTGTCATCACGGGAAATTGAGGTTCTGAGGCTGATTTCGGGCGGGAATGCCAACAAGGAGATCGCCTTTCAACTCTCTATCACAGAAGAGACCGTGAAGGGCCACATGAAGAGCATCTTCAATAAACTCGGCGTTCACGATCGGGCCCACGCTCTCGTGGTCGGGCTGAAACGGGGAATCATCAATCTCTAGTGTTCTGAGTTACAAATTCGTTAAATAAGTCAACCGCCCAACCGTGGGGCAGACCATCGTCTTTTGTGGTCTGCCCGGCTGCGCAGCAGCCGTAGACTTATGTCGCGAATTTCTAACTCAGGACACTAGCCTAGACTAGCAAAATTCGGCCACCCGCGGCCGAGGCAGGCGAAACCGCCTGCCCCACCAACTCAAACATTGGAGAGTCTGCCCCACGGAGGCTTACACCTCTAGTTTCCAGGGCTTGCGGTAATGGGCCTTGAGGTACGGTTTGATGGCTTCCTGCTTGACGGTCCAGTTTTTTTCGTCCCAATCGAGGAAGGTCTTATGCCGCATGGCCAGGTTGCCAAGCAGGCAGGTGGTGGAGGAGCGGACGCAGGTTTCGATTTCGCTGGTGGGCTTCTCGCGCGACTTGATGCAGGCGATCCAGTTCTTCCAGTGCGGAACGTTCATCTGGGACATCTCGTGGTCGTTCTCGAAAGTTTGGGCCTCCACCTTGTTATTCGCGGGAATCAGCAGGCACTTGCTGCGGCTGACGAGGATGGTGCCCTCGGTGCCGTGTATGGTGGTGGCGGCTCCCTGGCCCAGGCCAAACATCGGCAGCGGATTGCAGGTGCGGCTTTCGTAACTCATGAGGAACTTCTCGTAGCGGAACGTCGCCAGCATCGTATCGGGCGTTTGCGTGTTGTCGTCGACGTAGAACTTGTCGCCTTGCGCGGAGATCGTGAGCGGCATGATTTCGTCAAAGCACTGGTGCATGGGGTCGATGAGATGGACGCCCCAGTCCGTCATGGCGCCGCCGGCGTAATCCCAAAAATAACGGAAGGTCGGGAAGCCGGAGCCGTATTGCGGATGGGCCGCGTCGTGGACTCCCCAGCGATTGAGATTGAAGGGCACCTTGGGCGCGGGTCCGAGCCACATATCCCAGTCGAGATCGTTCGGGACCGGGCCGTCTTCCGGACTGCCGAAGCGGTGCTTACCGGTCGAGCCGCTCTGGAAGGCGTGGAGGAACGTGACGTCCCCGATGACACCGCTCTTGACGAGTTCTTTGGCTTTCAGGAAGTAGCCGCCGGAGCGCTGCATGGTGCCGGCCTGGACGATGCGATTGTACTTGCGCGCGGCCGCGACCATCTTCTGGCCTTCTTCGACGTACACACACGACGGCTTTTCGACGTAGACGTCCTTGCCCGCTTTGCAGGCCTCGATCATCATGTAGGCGTGCCAGTGATCGGGAGTCGAGATGCACACGGCGTCGATCGATTTATCGCTGAGGACGTCGCGGAAGTCCTTGACGAGTTTGGGCTGAAATCCCTTCTTTTTGGCCGCGGCTTCATTCCGCTCGAGCGCGGGTTGATAGACGTCGCAGAGCGCGACCGGCACGATTTCCGGCACCTGCATTCCGTAGCCTACGTTGCCGGTGCCCATGGCGCCTAAGCCGATGTACCCGACCGCGACACGGTCGTTGGCTCCTTTCACGCTGCCGGTGAAAAGAGAGGTAGTGAAGAGTGCGCCGGCGGTCGCGATGGCGTTTCGTCTAGTGACTTCTTTGGGTGTATCCATATTGTTCCAATTGCGGATGCACTGATTGTATATCGGGGCGGGAACAGGAGCGGCAATAGCGGCTGCTGCGCAGCCGGGCAGACCACGAAAAACGATGGTCTGTCCCGCGGTGGAGATGGCGAAACTGCGGCGGCTGCTGCGCAGCCGGCTACGGTGCGAAGAGTTTGCGCGCGCGGTCGTCCATTTCTTCGCGAGTGAGGTGCTCCTTGCGCGTCGCGATCGACCAGACGAAGCCTTTCGGATCCTGGACCTGCCCGTACCGATCGCCCCAAAACTGGTCCTGCAGCGGGAACACCACCGTACACCCTGCCGCCAGCGCTTGAGCCCATTGCGCGTCGGCGTCCGGGACGTAGAGGTTGATGCGCAGCGGCCAGTTCCCTTCCGCGATCGGTGGAGCTCCCATCTCCGGGAAATGATCGTTGAGCATGATACTGGAATCGCCAATGCGCACCGTGGCATGCATCAAGCGGCCGTCGGGCATGGGAGAGCGGTCAACCTCCTCCGCATTGAAGGCCTTCTTCAGGAAGTCGATGTAGTCCGATGCGCCTCTGACGGTCAGGTGAAGCGTAACGTTGCTGAAACCTTCTGGACGATAGCTCTGCGTTTCCGGCATAGGAATCATGATATCGCTTATAACTTGAATGGATCGCGGCGCAGGAAGGCCAGTTGCCCGATCTCGTCGATGTAGGCCTGGATATCGGTCTTCCGCTTCATCCCGTCGAACGACATCCAGCGGAAGGTGCCGAACACGGGACGCTCGGGCCACGGGCGGTCGTGCAGCCCGAAGCACCAGAGGATATTGGTGTAGGTATTGGGATCGCGCCCATCGAGAGCATAGCGGTCGTGCAGGTAAAGCATGGTATGCAGCGCGTCTTCGTAAGCCGGCGACCACTCGATGATCTTTTTGCCCCAGTACATGCGGTAGTAGCCGTGGATCTTACCGCGGAGGAGCAACTCCGTTTGAGTCGCGTTCCAGAGCGGATCGTGGGTCGCGGCGGCTTCGAACTGCGCGAGGCTGTACACGGGATCGCGCGGGTCGGACGCGTGCTTCTTCATATTCAGCTCGCACCAGGCGGGCAGATCGCAAAAGGACTCTATGTCGGCGGCGAAGCGCGCGAAGTTAAAGGCCAGCTCGCGCCGGACGATTAACTCCTCCAGGAATTCATCGGCAATCAAGTCGTAGTGCCGGGCATGCTCCGTGGCCGCCAGTGCCACTTCGAGCGACGAGATATGCCCGAAGTGCAGATAGGGGCTCAGATTCGAAGTGGCATGGCGGCTGGGTTCATTGCGATCGCGAGCGTAGCGGCGGAGATTTTGCTCCAGAAAATGCGCGAGGTGCTTTTCGGCCTGCTGCCGTCCACCGTCGAAAGAGAGCGACGGCGGGACGCGATGGTCGATGGCGCAAGAGGCGACCAGATCCGCAATATTGCGTGGAGTCACTTCGGTGTGCCACGGAGCAGTGACGCTGGCAAGGGATGGCGGCCAGCGGTGGTCCAGACTCACTTCCGGCGCGGGCCGGAGATACTCGGGCAACAGTTTGTGGATGCGCGGGCGGATGGTGTATGCGCCGTAGGCCCGCTTGTCGTGACGGCTCATGGGCACGATGCAACTGGAATCGACCGCATAGAACGCCACGCCGATTTTGCCGGGCACGCTCCGGTTGTGCTGCGCCGCGATGAACGTGGGATAGTCGTCGGTGACTACCGCGGCGGCGTTCCCGGCAAGACGGTAGAGAACGTCGTTGGGATCCGAGGGGTTCCGCCGCAAATAGAAGCAGTAGCCCGCGCCGAGCTGCTGCATTTGCCGCGCGGTGTCGGGAACGGCCTGCAGCATAAAGGTGTGGACTCGATCGTTCGCCTGCTTGTAGGTGTAGGTCAGGCCCTCGTAGACGAGCAGGGGAAGGCGACGGCTGTTGGCGAGCGAGGCGGCGAAGCTGAGCCCAAAATTCGCTTCGGCACGGCGGTTCATCTGAGTCCAATAGAGGACATACTGGGCATTCTCACGGAGCGGAGCGTGGTTGAGTTCGCGGACTCGTTCCTGCATTGTTAATTTGGATGCAAACACGGAGCGTTGCGGTTTAATTTGGGGCGAAGCGCTACACCTCGCGATAGACCGAGTGTCGCACGGGGCAGTGGATTGCAGGTACACTCGTGAGTGAGATGCTCGAAGTGCAGATGTACGAAGCCCCCTATTCAGCCGCACTGACGTTGGGCGCAGTGTCCGGAATGCAATCGATGATGGCGCCCGCGGTGATCTCGTGGGCGGCGCGCAGGTCCGGCCTGGACCTGGAGAGTACGCCGTTTTCGGCTTTCAAAGGTCCGGGAATCGGCAGGACGGCGGTCGCGATGGCGCTGGGAGAATTGCTCGCCGACAAGGCTCCTTTTGTCCCCAGTCGCAGCGACAGTACGGTCCTATTGGCAAGGGCGGTGTCGGGCGGCGCAGCGGGGGCAGCGATATTCAAGGCTCGCCGGCACAATGTGCTGCTGGGTGCGTTGGTCGGGGCCGCAGCCGCAGTGGGCGCCGCGTACGGGACCTACTACCTGCGGAAGCGCGCGGGCCACTATTTCGACGTTTCGGATCGGACGGTCGCGCTGGTCGAGGATGGCATCGCGCTGACTGCCGGGCTGATTGCCGTAGCGCTCACGAAAAACGTCGGCGAAACGAATAGCAAAGACGAACGCGGATGAAACACCTATAGCCGGCCACCGTGAGGCATGAAACCAGCGGGCGCAGAGCCGCATGACTTCCGGCTCCTGGACTTTGGCCATTTGAATTTCAACTTCTTGCGAAGCAGCGGGCACTTGCAATAGCGGAGAGAAGCAAAACCGCAGAAGGAGCCGCATCCCAGGCCGGTTCGCACACCAAAGCCTGTCTCTCGGGCGACCAGGGCGACCAGGGGGTCGCTTGCGGACGTGGGCGTCCGCCCCACAGAGAGTTAGCACGTTTCCAGGAGTCTCGGGTCCATCTGTGGCTATAATTCTGTAATGTCCGGTGCTGTTGTCAGTACCCATTCCGCTCTCTACAATCCTGACCTCGCACCGGTCCCGCTGGAACGGCGAACCTGGGGCACTTACAACTATGCGTCCCTATGGGTGGCCATGTCGGTTTGCATCCCCACCTACATGCTCGCCTCCGGACTCATTGCCGGAGGCATGAACTGGTGGCAGGCCGTCGGCACCATTCTGCTCGGCAATATCATCGTGCTGATCCCGATGATCCTGAATGCTCACGCCGGGACTAAATACGGCATTCCCTTCCCGGTCTATGTGCGCGCTTCGTTTGGCGTGCGCGGCGCCAATGTGCCCGCGGTGCTGCGCGCCCTGGTGGCCTGCGGATGGTTTGGCATCCAATGCTGGATCGGCGGCCAGGCCATTTATTCCATGCTTCAAATCCTGTTCCCTGGAGTCGCACAGATGCAGGCCGGCATCTGGATCTGCTTCTTCGCGTTCTGGGCGCTGAATATGTTCGTCATCTGGAAGGGCATTGAAACCATCAAGTTCCTCGAAGGCATCGGAGCGCCTTTTATGCTCGGCGTCGGACTGCTGCTGCTGTGGTGGATCACCAGCAAGGCCGGCGGCCTCGGCCCGGTATTAAGCGCGCCCAGCAAGTTTCGCTCGACCCCTGAATTCATCCATTTCTTCATCCCGTCGCTGACCGGCATGGTAGGCTTCTGGGCCACCGTCGCGCTGAACATTCCCGACTTCACCCGCTACGCCAAATCGCAAAAAGCGCAGATGGTCGGGCAGGCGCTGGGACTTCCGACCGCCATGACGCTCTACAGCTTTATCGGCGTCGCGGTGACCTCCGCCTCGGCCGTATTGTTCGGCGAACCGATCTGGGATCCAGTGCAGCTGCTGGGACGTTTCCACGAACCGCTGATCGCGTCCATCGCCCTGGTAGCGTTGCTGATCGCAACCCTGAATACTAACGTGGCGGCCAACGTCGTGTCGCCCTCCAACGATTTTTCCAACCTCAGCCCGCAGCACATCTCCTTTCGCACCGGCGGACTCATCACCGGAGTGGTGGGCGTCCTCATGATGCCGTGGAAACTGTTGGGGGATTTCAGCAACTACATCTTCGGCTGGCTGATCGGCTACAGCGCGCTGCTCGGACCCATCGCCGGCATCATGATCGCCGATTATTTCATCGTGAGAAAAGCAGAGCTGAACCTGACTGACCTCTATATCCGCGGCGGCATCTATGAGTACACGCGCGGCGTAAACTATCGCGCCATGGCTGCCCTCGGGGCAGGCGTAGCCGTCGCGCTCATCGGCCTGGTGATTCCGGCTGTGCGTTTTCTATATGATTACGCCTGGTTCGTCGGGTTCATCGTCTCGGGAGCGATTCACATCGCGCTGGCTGCCCCGAAAAAGAAGTTAACAGAAGTCAGGTGACTTTTGGGCTTCTATCTCCAGGAATCATTCCACTTGCCGTTCGGGCAGCAAGCCGGCTGCGGGAAGGATTGCCCGCCCCACCGATGAATTTGATAGTATTAACCCAATCAAACCTCCACGTTAACGGGTTCTCCGGAGGACAGGACAGGGTAATGAACAAAAAGCTAATTTGTGCCGTGATGTGTGTAGCCGTGTTTGCGTTCGCGCAATCCGAGCGCGGCGGCATCACTGGAATCATCACGGACTCGAGCGGCGCCAATATCGCGAACGTTCCGGTGAACGTGGTGAATCAGGCTACCAACGCAAGGGAGCATATCTTCACGTCGAGCGCGGGCGAATACAGCGCCGTGAACCTGGCGCCGGGCGTTTACCGGATCGAAGTAGTCGCTCCAGGCTTCCGAAGCTTCACTGAAGCCGGCGTCACCGTAACGGCCGGATCCACGGTTCGCATCGACGCTCGGCTGCAACTCGGCCAGGTCAGCGAGACGGTCGAAGTGAATGCCCAGGCTGCACAGTTGCAAACTGAAAATGCGAAGATCTCCACATCGGTTGAAAACAAAATGGTGGACGATCTGCCCTTAGTGGTCGGCGGCGCCATGCGGAGTCCTTTCGATCTGGTGTCGGTTGCCGCGGATTCAAAGGGCAGCGGCACGACCCTTTCCATCGGTGGAGGGCAGGCGGCCAGTTGGAGCGCGACGCTCGATGGCATCCCGGTCAACACCAATCGCTCCGCCGACGCCGGGGAAACGGCTTACCTCACCCCTTCAGTCGAGTCGATTACCGAATTCGCCGTGGATACGAACGGCTTCAAGGCTGAATACGGCCAGGCGGGAGGCGGTGTGATCACCTTCGCCTCGAAATCCGGCACCAATCAGTTGCATGGTTCGGCTTACGAATTCCTGCGCAACGACGACTTCGACGCGCGGGGCTTTTTTGCACAGAGCCGTTCCATTTACAAGCAGAGCGACTTTGGCGCTTCCGTGGGCGGCCCGGTCATCATTCCGAAGGTCTACCACGGCAGGAACAAAACGTTTTTCTTCCTCTCTTACGAAGGTTTTCGCAACCGGCTCGGCGCCAATGGCAGCGTGTTCACGGTCCCCACGCCGGAGATGTACCAGGGCGATTTTTCCAAGTGGGTCAACAACAAGAATCAGTTGATCCCCATTTACAACCCGCTCACGACCGCGCCCAGCGGCACCGGTTTTGTGCGGACGCCATTCGCGAACAACATCATTCCCCAGTCCATGTTCAGCACCGTCTCGGTGTCGATGATCCCGTATGCCCAGGGCGTTACGCCCAATCGGGCCGGCATCGTTCCGGGAACCTTCTCCTATGTGAACAATAACTACATTACCAACGGCGGCGACAGTGAAAGCCCGACAGACAAGGGCAGTATGCGCATCGATCAGAACTTCGGCTCCAATCACCATGTGTCGTTCTTTTACAACCGCACGCGCAACAATCAGCTTCCCGGACCCGCCGGTCCGTCCGGATTGCCCGAGCCGCTCTACAACGGCCAGGTGACGCAGTACGATGCCGCACTGTATCGCGCCAGCTACGACTGGACCGTCTCGCCTACGCTGTTCAACCACTTCTCGTTCGGCGACAATAAGTTCTCCAAGAACAGTTACTCACCCAACGTCGGAGGAAACTGGAAAACCTGCATTCCCAACGCAGTGAACTGCAAGGTAAATTTCCCGAACATCACGTTCACGGAATTCACCGGTTGGGGCAGTACCGCATACAACGGCACGTCGCAGCCTTCATGGTCGTTCCAGGACGCCCTGAGCTGGATCCATGGCGCGCACACCATGAAATTCGGCTACACCTTCGACCACCAGGTGGCGGATGGATTCGGTCAACAGAACATCGCGGGGAACGCAGGCTTCAGCTTCCTCGAAACCGGAGTTCCCGGCGTCACATCGTTCACCAGCGGCAGTTCCTTCGCGTCATTTCTGCTGGGCGCGGCTCAAACCGGCGCAACCGAGACCATCCGCAATCTTCCTCAAACTTACGCATACAACGGATTCTTTGCGCAGGACGACTGGCGCGTCACCAAGAAACTGCTGGTGAGCCTGGGGGTACGCTACGAGTACACATCGCCACCGGTGGCGGGCGCCAACCAGTACTCCAATTTCTCGCCAATCACACCCAATCCGGCGGTGAACAATTATCCGGGCGCGTTGGTGTTCGCGGGCACCGGGCCGGGAAGATCGGGGCAGGACAGCCTGGTTCCGGGGTATTACGGGGCGATCGGACCGCGACTCGGTATCGCTTATTCGCTCGATTCGAAGACCACGATTCGCGTGGGCGCCGCGCGTTCGTTCAGCCGGGTCACGGTGGTAGCCAGCAGCAGCCACTATGCCGGGTTTATCGGCCAGTATGCCTTCGCGTCGTCGAACAACGGCGTGACGCCCGCCTTCTATTGGGATCAGGGGCTGCCGTCTTATCCACTTCCGCCGCAGATCAATCCCGCGTTTTCCAACAACACCAATGTGGATTACTGGAATGGTAAGGACGCGACGCGGGCTCCGGAAGACGACAACTGGACTCTGTCGATTCAGCGTGAAATCTCGAGCAGTACGTTGATCGAAGCCGACTACAACGCGGTAGTGGGTGTGCACCTGCAAAGCGGTATTCAGAACGTCAACCAGGTGCCGATGTCCACGGTCAATGCGCTCATCGCGAAACTGGGCGCAACCCAGACGATCAACCTGCTGAACGCCAGTATCACGTCCGCTACAGCGGTGGCAGCGGGGATTCCGATTCCCTATCCGAACTTTACCAATCCCGCGGTGCAGCAGAATATGAGCGTCGCGCAGGCGCTGCGGCCTTATCCGCAATACCTGACCGTCGATACCAGCCAGAGCGGGGGCGACAAGAGCGGCCACTCCAACTACCAGGCTATGGTCCTGAAACTGAATCGCCGGTTGTCAAACGGCCTGACGGCGCAGTTGAGCTATACCTTTTCGAAGCTATTGACGGATTCCGATACTTATTATGCCAACGCCGGTTTCGCCGAGGATAATGGCAATCGCCGCATCGAGAAGTCCATCGGCGCCTACGACCAGACGCATGTCGTGAAACTGAATACGGTCTACGAACTGCCGTTCGGAAAAGGCAAGCGCTGGCTGACGCACGGGTTCGCGAACCAGGTGCTCGGCGGATGGCGGCTGAGTGCGATCCAGGTTTATGCCAGCGGCTATCCGATCGGTGTGACAGTGAATGCGCCCATCGCAATTTTCAATGGGACCAACCGCCCGCAAATCACCAACTATAACTGGAAGTCGACCTGGAGCGGCGGCTTCGATCCCAACAAAGACACGTTTTTGAGCGCCGCAGATTTTCCTGTCCAGGTGCCGGGGATACTGGGCAATGCGACGCGCCTGAACCCGTTGGTGCGCGGTTTCCCGAACCTCAACGAGAACGTGGGTTTGGGCAAGTCTTTCGCCCTGACGGAACGCTTCAGGCTGGACTTTCGGGCCGAGGCCTTCAACCTGCTGAACCGGACCGTCTTCTCAAATCCGAATACCAATCTGAACAGCAGCGCGTTCGGTATTGTCAGCGGGCAGTCCAATTCGCCGCGCGACATGCAACTTGCCCTGAAGCTGTACTGGTAACGCGACGTTCTACGGATGCGGCGCAGTTCGGCTGCGCAAAATGAGACTCGTTGAACGGACCACGGCCGCTACTCAGCCGCGACAGACCACAAAAAACGATGGTCTGCCGTACGGTAAGCCCAAAGGGCTGCTCCGCAGCCTCTCGGCTTTGGCCTTCTGTGGGGCGGACGCCCACGTCCGCAAGCAACCCCCTGGTCGCTTTTGTCGCTCCAGCGACAGGCTTTGGTACGCGAAACTGCCTGGGTTGCGGCTCTTTCTGCGGCTTTGCATTTCGCTCGACCATTCGAGGCGAAGCCGGAGAAACGTGCTTTCCCCGTTAGACATGGCCGCTGCTTCAGCGAGAAGTTGAAATTCAAATGGCCAAAGTCCACGGCCGCTACGCAGCCTGGCAGACCACGAAAAGCGATGATCTGCCCCACGACATGTCTACACTAGCGCTAAATTGAATTGAGGAGAGACTTATGGCTAATTGGACGCGAAGGGGATTTCTCGGATCGCTCTCGGCGGCAGCGGCTGCAACATCGTTAGCGGCTCAAAAGCGGACGGGGCACGGAGCTATCAAAATCACAGACCTCAGGTGCGCAATTATCGGCAAAAACCCGGTAGTTCGGATCGTCACCGATCAGGGCGTCTCCGGGTACGGTCAAGCCGAGTCCACCAAGCCATATCTCAAGCCGATGGTCCTCTTTTATAAAGACTATCTTCTGGGCGAAGACCCGACGGATGTCGACAGGGTGCTGCTGAAGATTCGCCGGCTGGGCGCGTTCAAGCCCTGGGGTTCGGCGGTGAGCGCCATCGAGATCGCTCTCTGGGATATCGCAGGGCAGGTGGCCGGAGTGCCGGTATATAAACTGCTGGGCGGGAAGATGCGGGACCGCGTCCGCGCCTACAACGGAGGCGTCCGTTTCCCCATGACCGGCCAAACGCCGCAAGACTACGCCGAGAACATGGCCAAGATGAAAGAATCTAAAGAGGGTTTCACCCTGATCAAGCAGGCCGTCGGCTTTCATAATCCGGCGATGATGCGCGCGGTGCCCAACGCCTGGTACGACGACCCGCGGACCGGAGCATCGCACCCCGATCGCGGTCTCATGACGGAGCGTGGCATGAAACATGTCATCGCCTGCGTCGAAGCCATGAAGAAAGTCCTGGGAGATGAGATCGGGCTCGCCCTTGACTGCGGACCAGGCTGGACAGTAAAAGATGCGATCACGTTTGCGCGAGCGGTCGAACCGCTGCATATCACCTGGCTCGAAGACCTGATCACGGGCGACTACATGCCATACCCCAACGCAGAACTTTTTCGGGAAGTCACGCAGAGTACTTCGATCCCGATTCACACCGGAGAAGAGATTTATCTGCGGGAGAACTTCAAGGATCTCATCGAAAAGCAGGCGGTCAATGTTATCGGCCCGGACCCGGAAGACGTGGGCGGCATAGCGGAACTGAAGTGGATCGCGGAATACGCCGACATTCACGGCATCCTGGTGGCTCCGCACGGGATTTTCGACGGGCTCATCGGGCTCGCCGCGCATGTTCAAATGTGTGCCACGCTGCCGCAAAATTATATCGCCTTCGAGTATCCGGTGGGCCAGCCGGAGTGGTGGTACGAGATTGTCGAGGGATTGCCGAACCCGATCGTCAATCGTGGTTTCATCGACGTCTGGGATCGGCCGGGACTCGGTGTCACGTTCAATGTGCCGGCAGCTAAATCGCACCTGGCGGACGAGGATCGTCACTTCTTCGACTGAATCGCGGCAGCAAAGCCGCCTGGCAGACCACAAAAAACGATGGTCTGCCTTACGGCAGCCCGAAGATCACGCATGACATCACTCAACCGCATCCTTGCCGCTACCGTGCTCCTGGTTGCCACTCCGGCAGTGCGGGCCGCCGCGCCGCCACGCACCTTCCGGCATCCCGGAATCCTGCAAAGCCGCGACGATCTGGAGTTCATGAAGCAGAAAGTGACGGCGTCCGCGCAGCCCTGGAAGCAGGCATGGGACAACTTACTCAGCCAGCCTTATTCGTCGCCCGACTTTCAACCCAGGCCGATTCCGTACATCGTTCGCGGCGGTTAGGACGCGGCGGCGTGGGCGACCGCGATCTGTCACAGGGCGCCAACGCGGCGTACAGTCAGGCCCTGCAATGGTACGTCACGGGTGATCGCGCGCATGCCCGGAAGGCGATCGAGATCCTCAACGGGTGGTCCGGAACCCTATGGGATTTCGAAGGCAATGATGCCAAACTACTCGCGGCCTGGACAGGAGGTCCATTCTGCAACGCAGCCGAGATCCTTCGCGCCACCGATTCCGGCTGGACCCCCGCGGACATCCGGCAGTTCCAGAAATTCCGCCGACGGACAGACGACAAAAAACGATCGTCTGTCTTACGGAATCACTTTTTTCATTCCCCGCTCGTGAGCCACGGGCCCTCGCCAGGCCCGCGGCTCATCACTTGCAAACCACAAAAAACGATGGTCTGCCTTACGGCGGTTCTTCGGGGGCGGGAAGATTCCCTTTGTCAGTGGTAAAGAAAGGACCGGGTTAATGGACGCTGACTTCATCGGTCTTGTGGCCGTCGCGCGAAATGCCAACGATCATAAATTCCAAAGGCGCGTTCCCGGTGTTCGCGAAGGAGTGAACGTCACCGAGGTTGATCGGGATAGCATCCAGCGCTTTGATCGGAGCGGTTTCGGCCGTGCCGCCGCGCCCGCCGGACGATACCGTCGCGGTACCCTCGCCGCTCATCACGTAGTAGAATTCGGCCACTTCCATGTGCATGTGCGGACTGGTTGAGCTGCCCGGGGGAAGCAACAGGTGATCTACATATGACCAGTTGGTCAAAGACACCGACGAATCCAGCGCGCGGCGGTATTGCACAGGCGCTTTCGCGCCGTGCGCGCCATTGGCCGGGCGCAGTTGTTCACGGTCCAGATGCATCGTCATGAAGGTTGGAATGGCATCGAGCGGCGCACCGGCCCGGCCGTCATTCAGGTTGAAAGCATCGTAAGCGCCCTTGATGGCCGACACGTTGATGTTCATCCACTGAACAGGAGTGTTGCCAGGGTTGTAGATCGCATGAGAGTGCCCCATGCGGCAGAAGGCTCCGGCCGGTCCCTTCAGCGTGGAAGTGCGGCCATCGATGGTGAACTGCGCTTCACCGTCGAAGATGACGAACATCTCCTCACATGTGTTGTGAAAATGAGCGCCGATTCCGCTCTTGGGCTCGATGACGCCTCGATGGAGGAAAAACAGGTTGGTGTCGAGCGTGTGGAAGTCGAAAAGCGCCATGTAGTCCAGCGCTCCCGGCCCGTTGTGGACGGCGGGACTGTGGTGGTACCTAGCGGGATCGGTGTGCGCGATCCGCGCTGCCAGAGGTTCGCGCGCGGTTAATGGAAGCACCACGCAGATCACGACACCAAGCAGAATTGCAACACAAAGCGTTCTCACTTCTCACCTCGCAACGTGGAGTCACTTACAGGCGGATTATATAAGCAACCGGGGCGGGTGTCCAATGCCGGCACCGGACTTGACTTGACTTGTCGTGGAAGAGCAGAGAGTTCATGCAGCAGGGCCATGCGGTCCGGGCCCGGGATCGGCTTGGCCCGATTCGTCCGGCTTACGTTCCGGCAACTCGCGCTGGCGGCGTCGCGAGGTCAGCAACGACCCAAGGGCGAAGCCGAGCGGCAGAACCGATGCGATCGCCGCCACTTTCAATTTCGACGTACGGGGCGGCGGCATCGTGGGTGGCAACACACCTGACTCCGCCGAGGTCGGCAGCCCCTTGCCGATACGCATCTCCTTAAGGTCGTAGCTGAACTGTTTGCCGCAATCCAGGCACACGACGTAAGTGTCGCCATGCGGCTTGCCATCCTTGCTGACCGGCGTGACAGGACGCGTCAGCCGCCTGTGCGGGCAGCGAAAAAGCAGGTTCAAAATCGAATCGATCATCTTCGTCACCGGGCGCGCCGAGCAATCGGAGCTGTTCTTATTATGCTTCTCCCGACAACTGAAGCGACCATGGGGGTCGCTTGCAGACGTAGGCGTCCGCCCCACAAAAGGCCTGAAAGGCGAACAGCGAGGCGCGGGGGTCTCTACCCTATCCAGGTGATCTCCTGATATCGTAATGGAGATGTTCAGCCGCCGCTCAGTCCTTTTCGCTCCGGCAGCCGCGATGGCTGCGTCCCACTCCACTATGCAACTCTGCCTGCACCAGACCACATCCGCCGCCGCCGGGTACCGCCGCTCGCTCGAAGGCTACGCCAAGGCTGGAATCAAGTATGTCGAGATCATCCCGCCGCAGTTCGAGGAGTTCGTCAAGCAGGAAGGTATTCCCGCCGCTAAACGCGTGCTCTCGGACCTGGGTCTAACCGCCGTGTCGAGCGGCGGCGTCCGCAGCCTCGCCGAGCCGAATCCCAATCGCGCCAAGGCCCTCGAGGACCTCAAAGCGAAAGCGGCCATGATCGCCGAACTCGGTGTCGACCGCATGGTCTGCCCCTGCGGCGCCACGGAGAAATTCACCTTGGACGATTACAAGCGCGGCCAGGACAACCTCCGCGAGGCGGGCGAGATCGTCAAGCCGTACCGCATCGTCGCGATGCTCGAATTCATGCGCGGCTCCACGTTCGTCGGCACTCTCCCCACCTCCCTGAATCTCACCCGCGACACTGCGCACCCGAATATCAAGCCGATGTTCGATTGCTACCACTTCTGGGCAGGCCTGAGTAAATTTGAAGACCTGGCGCTCATCCGGCAAGGCGAGATCCACCACGTTCACTTCCAGGACGTGCCCAGGATTCCGCGCGAACTTCTCGACAGCACGACGCGCGATATGCCCGGCGATGGCGTCTCGCCGCTGGTGGCGATCCTGCAGGCTTTGCAGAAAAAAGGATATGCCGGTCCGATATCGGTCGAGCTTTTCTATCCCCAACTGCAAAAAGGCGATCCCTACGAAGTGGCTGCCGCGATCCGCCGCAAAGCCGAGCCCATCATGCGGCAGGCGGGGGTACTATGAAGGGATGCGGTGAGTGCGGCGGCCAAACGTCAAGCCTTTGCAGCATTCTCCTCGGCGGGATTCTCCCTGGCGGCATTCTCCCTGGCTTCGGCGGCCTTCGCATGGCGGTAGCCGAGATAGATCCCGCACGCTAGTGCGACGCAGAATGTCACGGCATGATAAAGCCTGAAGTAAGCGCTTAGCAAGATCCACAAAAGCATCAACGGGTTCCCGGTAAGATTCTCAGGCTGCCAGACGATGCCCACATCAATGGCTGTTCCCACGCCGAGCAGCCTGCATAACAGACTTAGCCCGAGCAGCAATAAGATGGAGGAAAGAAGAAAGTTCGAGAAACTACGAAACTTACCGCGCACATCAAGGAAGGTCACCAGAGCGACGGTCGCCGTGTAGGTCCCCGTTCGCGTTACGGGATTTGTGTCTTCCGTCATTTCGTGCCTCCAGATCTTTGCTCCGGCTTCCAGACTGAGACCGATTATAGCTCCAATATCGTCTGATTATCGGGTCGCACGGTTTGCGCGCGAGCACTAAAGTTTTCAGGATATGTGCGTCAGCCTGATCGATCTTGCCATCCCCATTCAGATCGCGAGGATCCCCTGGCCCGGCAGCGTTGGTATTCAGCGCGGCTACTATTTGTTTTTGACACTCAAGATCGGGCAGCAGGCCGGCTGGCGGACGACCATTGTAAGATATCTTGAGAGCGAAACTCGCCGGGTTGCGAATTCATATGCTGCAGACTCTCGTCTTTCTGTTGTGCATGGCGTGCTGCCTCGCCGCCGGTTCCCGATCCATCTGGGACGGCATCTACACGAGCAATCAGGCAACTCGTGGACAAGCTGCTTACCGGGAGGAATGCGCCAAATGCCACGGTGAGAATCTAGCCGGTGGAGAAGATGCACCCGCTTTGGTCGGCAAACAATTCCTCAAAACCTGGAACGGCCGCACGGTTGGCGACTTGCTCGAAATCATGATTAAGACCATGCCATCGGAGGATCCGGGCAGCCTGAGCCGCAGACAATATGCGGACCTCTCCGCGTATATTTTGAACGCGAACGAATTCCCGGCCGGACCCAAAGAACTCGGAAGCCCACCCTCCGAGCTCAAAGACATCAGGATCGAGGAGAAGAAATGACTGGACTGCGGTTTCTGGGACTTTTCGTTGCCTTACCGATGGCTATACCGGCTCTCGCGCAACGCGGCGCGAGCGATGGGGAATGGCGCTTCTATGGCGGGGACGCGGGAACCACAAAATATTCGCCGCTGGACCAAATCAATCGAGACAACGTGAAGGATCTGAAAATTGTCTGGGAGTGGAAAGCGCAGAATCTCGGCAAGAGGCCGGACTTCAATTGGGAGGCGACGCCGTTGATGATCGGCGGCGTGCTGTACATCACTGCCGGGACCCGGCGCGATGCCGTCGCGATCGATGCCACAACCGGGGAAACTCTGTGGGTCTATCGTCTGGATGAAGGCGCCCGAGGCGCGCTGGTGGCGCGGCCGCAGAATCGGGGTCTCGCGTGGTGGAGCGATGGCAAGGGCGATGACCGCATTCTGCTGATCTCGCCGGGCTACCAGTTGATTGCGTTGAATGCCAAGACCGGCCTACCTCTCCAGGGCTTTGGCGCCAATGGAATCGTCGATCTCACCAAGGGTCTCGATCGCGCCGTGGTGAAGCCGGGACAAATCGGGTCGAGTTCGCCGGCGATTGTCATCCGCGACACCATCGTGGTGGGCGCGGCATTGACCGCGGGCAACGCACCTCCGTCGAAACAGAACGTGCCGGGCTACATTCGCGGGTTCGATGTCCGGACGGGGAAAACGCTCTGGACCTTCCACACGGTGGCGCAACAGGGGGAGTTCGGGAACGATACCTGGGAAAACGAGTCGTGGAAATATTCCGGGAACACCGGAGCATGGGCGCCATTGAGTGGGGATGAGGAACTGGGATATGTGTACATCCCGGTGGAAATGCCCACGGGCGACTACTATGGCGGAAACCGGCCGGGCAACAATCTCTTCTCCGACAGCCTGGTTTGTCTGGACGCACGGACCGGCAAGCGCGTGTGGCATTACCAACTCGTCCATCACGATGTCTGGGACATGGACATTACGGCAGCTCCCATCCTCACCGACATCGAAGTGAATAGCCGGAAGATTAAGGCCGTTGCGGTGGTCAGTAAGCAGGCTTTTACCTATGTGTTCGACCGCGTAACGGGTGAGCCGGTCTGGCCCATCGAAGAACGTCCCGTTCCTCAATCCGACGTGCCGGGAGAGAAGAGTTCCCCGACTCAGCCCTTCCCGACCAAGCCCCCCGCATTCGACAGGCAGGGCATCTCACTTGACGATCTCATAGATTTCACACCTTCGATCAAAGCTGAGGCCGTTAAAATCGCTGCTCAATACAAGCTTGGACCCTTGTTCACTCCTCCTATCGTCGCCGACGCGAACGGAAAGAAGGCAACGCTGCTGCTGCCTTCCCACGTTGGGGGAGCTAACTGGCAGGGTGGCGCTTTCGATCCGGAAACGGGGATGCTTTACGTCGCGTCGGTTACGAACGCGGACCCGTTGGCGGTTGCGCCGGCTGATCCCAAACGGTCGGATATGGGCTATGTCGGCGGTTCGCGCGGCGGAGGTGCACCGCGTGGGGCGGGACCAGATGCGGGTGAGATGAACACGGCGCGCGCGGCGCCACAAAGGAACATCGGGCCGGAGGGATTGCCTCTGACGAAACCGCCGTGGGGGCGCATCGTAGCCATCGATCTGAACAGAGGTGAAACCGCCTGGACGATCGCGAACGGCGATACGCCCGAATACGTAAAGAACCACCCTTTGCTGAAAGGTGTCGATATCGGCAAGACCGGCCGGCCATCGCGCGCGACTCTGATGCTGACCAAAACATTGCTGTTCTCTTCCGATGGCAGTAATCTTTTCAATGCGGTTGCCGGAGGAGGAGGCAATACGTTCCGTGCACTCGATAAGAAGTCGGGGGCAGTGCTGCATGAGATGGAACTACCGGCAACGGCAACCGGCATTCCAATGACGTACATGGCGGACGGCAGACAGTTTATCGTGGTGGCGGTGGGAGCAGTTGGAGTTCCGGCCGAACTGGTGGCGCTGGCGTTGCCCTAGACTTCTTAGAGACAGGCTTCGGCTATACCTTGCCGGCAACTTCCGGCGCACACAGGCGATCAAACGCCGCAGTCAGCAGTTGGGCAATCTGCGCTGGGTCCCGCCGTTCGATATCGGCGCGGTGCATCATGTAGACCGGTTTGCCGTCGCGAAACAGTGCGATCGAGGGCGACGACGGCGGATAATCCGACAGGATGCTGCGCAAACGGGCTACCGCGGCTTCATCTCCCCCGGCGAAAACCGTGGCAGCGCGCGCGGGACGCACAGGATGCTGTAGCGCCAGACCGACTCCCGGACGGGCGCGGCCGGCCGCACATCCGCAAACCGAATTCACCACCATTAAGACGGTGCCGGTTCCGGCTTCAAGCAGACGATCGACATCCGCAGGGGTCCGCGCTTCCTCCAGCCCGTACCGGGTCAGATCCGCACGCATGGGAGCAATGAGTTGTTCAGGATAAGGCACAGCTTGCAGTGTAGCAAGCGGCGTGCCTCCCCCTGAAGAAATCGAGCAGCCTCCGGCCACGCTTCGCGGTCGGGATTTGCTCGCCGCGCGGTGTTTGATCTCAGTTTCCGACAGCGTCGACTACATCATGGTGTAATGAGGCCCGGTGGAAGAATAGTGCGGCAAAGCATCAGCTTGCCGGCGAACGTCGCCTCGCAAGTTCGCGCCTTGGCGAAAGCGCGCAGGGTGAGTGCGAGCCGGATGCTGCTGGAATTGATCGAGAACGGCATGGAGGCGGAGAAATGTAGGCAGCAAGAGTTCTTTGACCTCGCCGAACGCTTCCGAAATGCAACCGATCCCGAAGAGGTCAAACGCCTCGCCGCTTGGCGGGTCGTGGGATGTCTGGATTTCGTGGGCTGCCAGGCTGGGAGTTCTGCGTTGGCGTGATCCGGACACCGGCGGACACAAGCTGACTCCTAATCCAGCTCAGTTTCCACAGCCCGAAAATCACCGGCAATCCGCGCATCAGGTAAACTCGTCGGGGTCGGCCCTGACGTGCTACCTACTGATGCAATGAGAATCCGGACGGCAAAGCTGCCTCAAGATTGATTTGTTCTCCGGTGATCGGGTGGTGGAATTTCAGAAATTGGGCGTGGAGGAAATATCCTCCATCGCCGGGGAGGCCGGGGAGATTTTCAAGAGGCTGGCCGGTTAAGCCGTACAGAGAATCGCCTACCAGTGGATGGCCGATGGATGCCAGATGGATTCTGATTTGATGAGGGCGGCCCGAATGTAGGCTTACCTCAAATGTTGTGGTGCTGGTGGTGCGTGAGATCACCTTTGCCAATGACTTTGACGGTTTGCCACTTGGGTTGGCGGCCCACACGGAACCGATGAGCGGGTGCGGTACGAGGCCGATGGGTGTGAGGATTTCGTAGGCGTCCTGCCGTGCAATGTTTTGAGCCAGTGCCCGGTAAATTTTTTGAATTTTGGGTGTGTTCCAGTTTGCGAATAGATTAGAGGCCGCCTGCGGTGTTTTGGCGAAGAGGACGATGCCGGTGGTGGCTCGGCCTAACCGGTGGACAGGGTTTGCGTTGGGGGTTTGCTTTTGCACCAGGCGCAGGAGGGTGTTGTCCATGAAGCCGCTGCCGGGGAGGGTGGGCAGCCCGCTGGGTTTGTTGACGGCCAACAGATGGGGGTCTTCAAACAGGACTTCGAAGTGCTGGGGGGAGTCTGGTTCGATCCAGGGTGGACGGCTCCAGACAAGGGTTTGGCCTAAAGTGACCGATTCGCTTCCGGTGGCGGGGACGCCGTTGAGGGTGACTTCGCCGTTATTCAGTTTTTGTTGCCAGGCTTGTCGGGTTGAGTGGGGGTAAAGGCTTGCCAAGTGGGAGAGCAGGGTTTGTCCATGGTATTTGCTGATGATTGTGGTGTAGGCATAGCCCCGGTTGAGCATGTAGTTTGAGTGTAAGCTATGGCATCTGCGGCAGGAGTTGCTGGGGTTCGAGCGTCACCGGATTCAGGCAGCAAGAGTTCTGAATGCGTCCAGTGTGGGGAGCCAGATTCCGCGCGGGTCACGCGGCACTCGGAGAAAGGTCCCTCTGAAGCTGACGTGCTGGATCAGGAACGATAAACGCGCGTGCGGCTGCTGGAAACTAGAGCTGCCGTCCTGGGCGCCTTCTCACATTCTGGTTGTCGCCGTCGCCTCGTGGATTCGCGCCCAACTTCCTCGTGAACCCCATCGCCTTCCCACTATCGTCAGGCTCTCGTCCTCCGTCCATGCGTGATGCACGGATTTCGCGGGCAAGGAACGAGGCCGTATGCCTCCGACTTGTCGGCGTCTCGCTCATGCGTCTTCCTTGGGCGGGTTACAAAGGAGTTCGGCATGTACGGTCGGTTTCGCCCAACGTGACATACGGCTAAGTGAGAGTTCCGGCGGTTCAGTCCCGACGTCGTGATTCCAATTGAACGAAGACGCCGAATTCGCATAACGTCGTTCTCCAGACGTAAGTTCCGGAAAGTTGACCGGCTGGACGGAACGACAAGCCAGCGCTTCGCCGTCAGGCAAGAATACCTCCGGACATGTCTGAGTGCCCTTTAAGTGTCGGCAACCCGTTACTCGTCAACTCGATGTGAAATCGGATTTCGCGGGCCAGTCGCAAGTAGTCCGCCCCGGTTCTTAGGCGACAGCCTCAAGTTCGCCGAGCCGAAAGTCGCCAGCCGTCGTGCCGGCAAACAGCGGCGACTTGCCGGCACCGGTTTGCTGGAGCGGTCGCGCCCGGCGTCCCCCGCTGGCTTCAATCCCAAGTTTCCGCATTTTGTAAATCAAAGTCGTACGCGGCAAACCAAGTCGTGTGGCAGCGCCTTCCTGTCCCCCAATGAGCCAGCCGGTTTGCTTCAATACCTCCAGGATGTGCTCACGCTCGGCGTCGGCAAGGGTGCGTGATGCGGTTGCCGACGGCTGCTTCGTCATCTGCTTCAACTCCGTCAGGGCGAGACGCAAGATGGACTCAGGCGAAAGGACGACTGCACGCTCGATGACATTCTGCAGTTCGCGGATGTTGCCCGGCCAGTCGTGCGCTTTGAGGACCTCCACCACTTCATCCGGAATCAGGTCAATCGGCTTATTGAATCGCGCGGAGAATTTGTTTACGAAATACTCCACCAGTGCCGGAATGTCTGCAACGCGTTCACGCAGCGGAGGGAGCGCGATAGGAATAACATTTATCCTGTAATACAGGTCTGCTCGAAACTGCTTGTTTGCAACAAGCCGCTCTAGATTCTGATTCGTTGCGGCCACCACCCGCACGTTGACCCGAATGGTCTGGCCGCTACCCAAGCGCTCGAACTCCTGCTCCTGCAGGACGCGCAATAGCTTGGGTTGTAATTCCAGCGGCAGATCTCCGATTTCGTCGAGAAACAGCGTGCCCCCGTCTGCAAGTTGGAATCGCCCTTTGGTTTGCGCAAATGCTCCCGTGAAAGCTCCTCTTTCGTGTCCGAAGAGCTCGCTCTCCAGCAATGGCCCAGGGATCGCGGCGCAGTTCAACTTCACAAACGGCCCCCGGCATCGTGAACTGTGGTTGTGAATGGCGCGTGCGATGACCTCCTTCCCCGTGCCGGTTTCTCCTTGAATTAGAGTCACGGAATCGGTCTTCGCGATAATCCGAACCTGGTTCAAGACGTATTGAAATGCCGGACTACGGCCCACGATCTCCTGGTCAAACTCAGTAACAGCGGCTAATTTGCTATACATATGCTGATTCTCCTTAGTTCCGATATTTTCGTCGCGGTGTTATGCGGCGCGGCTTGATACTCCCCACGCTTGCACGCTTTCGAGTTGACGGCCAAACAGCAGCCCGGTTGAAACGCCTTTGTGACTCACCCGGATGCAGTCGCCAGAGCGAATCTGGTTGGTGGCAATCAGGTTCGACAGGGGTTGCACGAGAAAGCGCTCAATCGCGCGCTTCAAGTGCCGCGCGCCGTACCTGAAATCTGTACCCTCCGCCAGCAGGAACTCCTTCGCGCTGTCGGTAACCTCCAAAAGAAACGGTTTACTTGCCGCGGCAGCCCGAATGCGCTGTTGCACCATCTCGAGCTCGATATCCACGATCCGGCGCAGTTCCTCGGCCCCCAGGGATTTGAAGACTACGATTTTGTCCAAGCGATTGATGAACTCCGGAGTGAACTTTCGGCGGGCCGCTGCGATGCCCACGCCAGAAATCCGTGCGCTCAGCCGGGCGTCGCAACCGGCATCTTCAAACGAGGGAACGTGGAAGCCCAGCCGCGGAGTCACCAGAGAGTTCATTTCGGCCGCGCCTAGATTGCTGGTGAGGAAAACCATCGTCGCCGAGAAATCGACTTTACGATTGTCGCCCAACGTCAATGTGGCTTTGTCCAGGATGCCGAGGAGCAGATTCCACACCGCATCGGAGGCCTTTTCGATCTCATCGAAGAGCAGGAAACTCAGCTTGACCTTTTCCGTGTGATATTGATTCACCGCTTCTTGCGAGAGCAATGCGTGAGTTTCGCGGTGTCCAAGGTATCCCGGAGGCGACCCAATCAGCTTCGCGATCTCATGGCTATGTTGAAACTCCGCGCAATCGATCTTGATGACGGCGCGAGGATCTTTCAACAGGGCCTCCGCGGTGGCCTCGACGACCCGCGTCTTTCCGGAGCCGGTAGGCCCCAGGAAAAGAAAATTTCCGATCGGCCGCCCAACCGGAGTCAGCCCGGCCAGGTGTGTTTGATAGGCCCTCACGATCTGGTGAATGGCTTCGTCTTGTCCAATGATGAGGTGGCGGAGACTGCTCTCCAGATTCTCGGCCTGCCTTCCCGTCTTTTCAGGATCTAGTACTGCGAACGTTGGCATGGTGCCTCTCCTTCCGGCGACCTCAGTCAGCCTTTGTACGTAATGTTTTGGCGTTTTCCACATACCGCACCTTCATGCAGCGCGGGCGAGGAGGTCGCGAACCGGCATCTCGAACTCCTCAGAATTGCGATCGACAGCTTCCTGGCAGTGGATACAAAAGGCGGCCCATGGCACAGCCGCCAGGCGCTTCGGATGGATTTCCTCGTCGCACCGCTGACAGGTCCCGAAGCTGCCATCCTGAATTCGTCCGAGGGCCGCACGGGCGTTGCGGAGCTGGGTGCAATCACGGTCGAGATTGCTGACCGCAAGTGTGCGTTCCGAGGCCGACTGCACTTCTTCCACCAGGTCCGCGCTTCTCTCAATCGTGATCCCGTCGCGTTGGCGGGCGCTCCGTTCCAGTTCGGCAACTCTTGCCGTTAGAATCTTTCGAAATCCCCGCACTTCGTTCGTGGTCATTGTGTGGCTCCTGTTCTGCCGTGATTTAAGATTGGAAAACATTCCGTTTCTGGTTTCATTCTGCATCCCTTCCCGTTTCCCTACATCCCACGATGGAAGCCCTGCAAAGCACCATGATTAAGGAGGCAGGCAACCCCCCTTTCGAGGTAGCTGGACGTACTCCCGTGCCTCGCCGCTCGAATTGTTGAGGTATTGCCTGTCCTTGTTGGTGAAGTGCGCGCAGCTTTGCGCCAGGCTAAAAGGTTTGTTCGCGGACCGGTCGCGCCCATCTCCTGTTGTTGCGCGGAGGTTGCGTGGTGGTTTGCCAGTTGGGAGTGCAAAATGAACGATGGGTTGTGAGATACCGCGAAGCAGTTCTTACCGCCGCGAGATCTCAATCCTCTTCCGTCCGAACAGACGTGCATCCGCGGACCACGCCCCGGGCCCGAGCATGGCCAGAGCGGCGCCCAACGTCCCGATGCGCACATGCATCCATGGATCGGCAGGGTGGGTGAGGACGAGACACAGTTCCAAGACCGCCACCAACGAGCCCGCGACCGGCGTCCACAATCCAACAAGCAATAGCGCCGCGAAGAACGCCGCCGCCAGTAGCACGAGACGCGGTGCTTCGAGAGGCGCCGCCAGCAGCCCCGCAATCCCCTGATAAACAGGTGGAATCGCTGTCACTACTCGCAGCAGTATCAGCCCGGTTCCGGGCCAACCCTCCGGAAATGTCGCGAAAAGTCGTTGCAACACGTACCCATTTCCAGAGTACCTACATCCGGAACACGATCGAAACCCGAGAAGACGGCTTTCGCGCATACCCCTTTTGGGGGGCTTAATTAAAGGCTGGACTAGTCTAGTGTTCTGAGTTACAAATTCGTTAAATAAGTCAACCGCCCAACCGTGGGGCAGACCATCGTCTTTTGTGGTCTGCCCGGCTGCGCAGCAGCCGTAGACTTATGTCGCGAATTTCTAACTCAGGACACCAGATACACCAGTACCTCTCTCACTCCGCCCCTCTCGCGCTAAAGTATCCTCCATGGAGTCAATCGCCGCTCGACTTAAAACCCCATTCAACGACGAGTGGGTCGTCCGCGACAGCCTCGGCCACCATACTCTCGCCATGCACCTCGGGGCGCGCATTTTCGAGTGCGATCCCCCTTACGTAATCGGCATCCAGGGCTCGTGGGGCTCCGGTAAGACCAGCTTCCTCCGCAAACTCTGGGCTTATTTAGGCGGCGAAACCGATGCCACCGGCGACGATCTGCAGCGTTGGTATCCAGGCTGGCCCCCAAAGATAGAGGATATCCATCCCATCTGGTTTAATCCCTGGCATCACCAATTCGAATCCAACCCCGCCGTAGCCCTCCTCCAGGAGATTCGCAGAAGCTTCAGCGCGGGACGCAAGGTCGGCGAGGAAGCCAGGAAAACCCTCGATATGGCCATCTACTCCGCGATGACGGTCCTTCACGACCTCAGCAGCTTTCTTCCCAAAATCGACCCCAAGAAGATCATGGACCGCGGCCGCGAGTACGAAGCGGAACACTTCAGTACCCCGCTTTCGTCGCAATCTTTCCGCGAATTCTTTGAAGCCGCGATCACGCAGGCGATGGGCGGCAGGAAACGCATGGTCGTCTTCATCGACGACCTGGACCGCTGCGAAGGCGACGTCACCTACCGCCTGCTCGAATCTCTCAAGCTCTACCTCAATGCCAAGAACTGCATCTACGTTCTGGCCCTCGACCAGAAACACCTGGAAGAGACCGTCTCGCGAGTCCTCTCGACTAAGGAGGATCACGCGCGCTACCGTCCCCTCGCCCGTGAGTACCTGGGCAAAATGTTCCAGTGCCAGTTCCTCTTACCCATCACCCGGGACATGAAGCCTTTCATCGCCGAGACCCTGAACATCGATGCCGGCCCGTTCACGGTCTGTTTGGAAACCAAATTCGCTCTGAAGAAAGAGGGTCATTCCGAACTTGTCAACCTGCTCGATCGAAATCTTCCCCATAATCCGCGCAAGGTGAAGGGCTTCATCGCCGGCTGGAAACTCTATCTCTACCTCCTCAGCCAGACTGCGGCCCGGACGCTCAACTGGCGTCTGGCTACTATCCTTACCTATCTCGCGCAGTTTGAAGAACCGTTGTATCGGAAGGTGGAAGAGGCGCCCGCCTTCTTCAGCGACGTCATCGTTCCCTTCTGCCTCACCGGCGCCGCCCCAGCCCCTTATAGCCAGCTCTTCGATGGCCTGCAACTCGCTTACGGGACCTTGTCCAGCCGGCCCACCTTTTCGCCTGAGCTGACCGAAAGCTTCTCCCCGCCATTCTCCCAGGTGGACGAGCCCAAGATCCCTGGGGAGCCGGCCGCACCTTCCCCGGCCGCCCGCGTTTTCTGGATCGCGGACGCCGTTCGCACTTTGAACGCAGTCGATCCTTTGCTTCTCGTGCCGGCCAACATTGAGCGGCATTTGCTCTTCGCGCTTCCGCCTGCCGCGACGGCCGCGTTACCCTAGGAGCTGAAGCCATGGCCACTACCCTTTCGCCGGCCAACGTCGAATTCAAGTACAAGCTCTCGGTCTCCTGGCGGTACGCGAACATCGATTTCCTCGGGCTTCCGAGCTTCCAGGACGGCACGCTCCTGGCTCTCAAATCCATTTACGTAGCCACCCGTCTGCTCCTCGAGCCGGAGGGTAAGCAGCGCCACTTTCTTGCCAGCCTTTTGAATCGTCACAAACACATCGTCGTGCTCGGCGACCCCGGGGCGGGGAAGTCCGTCCTGATTCAATTGATCGCCTATTCGCTGGGAAGCGCCGGCCAGACACCGCTGGAGAGTCAGATCGGCGAATTCATCCCCATCCCCATCCTGCTGCGCGATTACAAAGTGCAAAACTGGCGCACTGCGGCCGACATGCTGCAGGACTACGCCGCAAGCTTGCCGGACGATGTTCGTCAGCATGTGCAGCCCGCCTGGCTGCTGGAAATCCTGCGCTCCGGCCGCGGAGCCTTGCTCATCGATGGACTCGACGAAGTAGGCTCGGCCGTCGACCGCCGGCAATTGCGCGACGAGGTTCTCCTTCCGCTGCTCGCCGAAAGCAAGGACAGCCTCGCCGTGATTACCAGCCGGGCTGCCGGCTACGACGAAGCGCCGTTCGAATCCATAACTCGCTGCTATCTTGCGCCGTTCGGTCCGGAAGAGATTCAGGATTACGTCTTCCGCTGGTACACCCTCCGTGAACCGGACCCCAATCGCCGCCAGCAGTTGATCGCCTCCCTCAACGCCGCCATCAAACGCAGTCCGCAAACCGAGGAACTGGCGCAGCGTCCCGGAATGCTCGCCATGATGGCGCTGATTCACCGCGCCACCGGGAAACTGCCTCCCGACCTTCTCCGCCTCTACGACCAGATCGTCGCCGCCTACCTCGAAACCATCCAGTCGTACCGCAAACTGCCGCCATTCGAAGCCTCGCTGGAGCAGATGAAGCGCTGGCTCGCCGCCGTCGGCTGGAGAATGCAACTCCTTCGGACCGAGAGCGGCCCGCGCCTGTATACAGGCCGGTCGGAGGTGATCGACTGGCTGCGCACGGCGATTGGCCGCGAGACCGCCGATCCCGAGAGATTCCTGGACTACGTGTTGAAGCGTTCGGGACTTTTGGTCACCGGCGTTACCGGAGAGATCGCCTTCGCGCATCTCTCGTTTCAGGAATACTTCGCCGCCTGGCGTCTGCGGGGCGACGTCCGGCGTTTCGAAGAGCTCTGCCTTCAGTGCACCGAACTCGCGGCAGCCGAGGTCTGGCATGAGACCCTGGTGTTCTTGTTCGAGATGCTGGCAGAGTTCCCCGGCGCAGGCGACGAACTCCTGCGCAGAATAGTCGAAGGAGAGACCGGACAGCGCTCGACCGTAGCCCGCCTCGTGATCAGTCTGCTCGGATCATCCACCACTGGGATCGAAGACGCGCAGGAACTCGGGGCGAAGTTCATCTTCACCACCTGGCTGGAAGAAGGTTTCCAGAATGCGAAAAGCCTCGCACCCTTCGCCGAGCGTTTTGCGGACCGGTTTGGCGAATGGGCCGGGGAATGGCTGGATAAGAACTCCCGGACACTGGGGAAGAAGGTCCCGGTTCAGGTTATCAACGCGCTGGTGCTTCTGGGAAACTCGCTCAAGTCGCTCGGTGGGAGTGCCCGCGCGGGACGGCTTTATGATAAGGCGCTCGCTGTTGCGGAAAGGGCCCTCGCAGATTTTGGCGACGACCAGATACTCTTGGCTGAACTTGGCTTTGTGCTCAATTACGCAGGCAATTTGATGGTCTCCACCGGGAGGACCGGGCAGGCCCGGCAGTACTTCCAGCGCGCGCTGGAGATCTTCCTGCGCCTCGTCGCCCAGGCGCCGGCTGAGCTGAACTACCTTCGCGATCTGGCAGTTTGTTACGACAAACTGGGCACCGTGGCTTTCAAAGCGGACCAGATCGAGCAAGCTCGACAGAACTACCAGCAAGCGCTCGAGTTTCGGCAGCGACTAGTCGGCCTGGAGCCCGACAACGCCGGATACCTTCGCGATTTGTCGGCCTCCTACGGTAATCTGGGGGACTTGGCTAAGCACGCAGGCGAGATCGAGCAGGCGAGGCAATATTACCGGAAGTCGCTCAAGATTCGCGAGGATTTGTCTAAACAGGAGCCCGATAGCGCCGATTCCCTTCGCGATCTGTCGATATCACTCGTAAACCTTGGAGATGTGGCCGGACAGACCGAGACCGCGGCACAGCTTTATCAGCACGCCTTCGATATCCGCCAGCGGCTGGTCAACCAGGAACCGGACCGCACCGACTACCTTCGCGGTCTCTCGATTTCATACGAAAGGCTGGGCGACGCGGCGCGGGACGCCGGACAGCCCGAGCAGGCGCGCCGGCACTACCAGCAGGCGCTCGATATCATCCAGCGGCTAGCCGACCAGGAACCGGATCATCCCGGTCGTCAGATTGGTCTCGCCATCTCCCTCAACAAACTAGGCGGTAGAGAGCACCTCGAACGCGCACGAGCCATCCTGACCGCTCTTCGTGACAAGAATCAGCTGCGTCCGAAATGGGAGCCCCTCCTCGCGTCCATCGAAAAATCCCTCGCCGCCTGACTCATTTGGTCAATCCGAGCCAAATTCTGCTTCATTAGCCCGATTTAGCTGATGGTCATCGCCATACGCATTATGCGCGAACCTCGGCCCGGCGCAACCAGAGTTCCTCCGTCCTCCGCGTCTCATGCGAGAACCGGTTTGAACTGCGATACCCTCACGCTTGTGAAGATCAACGAGTGCTTGGACTCGAAGGGTGAGCCCTCTACCCGGCACGATTGGCCGCCTGACGGTAACCTCCAGTCACAACCAACATCCCCCACCACCCCAACAACATACAAACCGCGTAGAACGTTTTCGCCCCTCCATCTGTTATAACGAAATCGACCGGGAATGCTGCACCCACCTCCCGGCCAATCTAAGGAGAACCACCCCCATGGCCACGGACGCACAAATCGAAGCCAACCGCAAAAACGCCGAAAAATCGACTGGCCCCATCACCCCCGAGGGCAAAGCAAGCTCTAGCAAAAATGCGACCCGTCATGGATTCTGCTCCAACGGCGCGCTCCTATCCGAAGAAAGTCGCATCGAATTCGACGAATTCCTCAACGCTCTCAGGAAAGAGCACCAGCCTGTCGGCTCCACCGAGACCGTTCTCGTGTACAAAATGGCCCAGAGCGCCTACTTCACCTGGCAAACGGGCAAGTTCCTCTCCGAACGGCTCGACCAGAACGACCACGAGCACAAACAGCTCGCCCTCATGCTCCGCTACTACAACACTTCCGACCGCGCCTTCAACCGAAATCTGACCGACCTTCGTAAACTGCAGAAAGAGCGAAAGATCGAAGGAATTGGGTTCGTTTCGCAAACTTCCCGGCCGCAGCCCGTCCAAACACCCCCCACAGGAGTCGATTGGCCCGCCGCGACCCCATTCGACGACGAAACCCAGCCCCTAGACGTCCCAGGCACTCCGAAAACCCCCGCCACGCCGCCCAAAAAAGCCGCGTAGCGCTCCGAAAGTCAGATGCAAGCCACCCCACAAACCCGAAGTGTACCCACAATTCTTATTCGTGTTCATTCGTGTTCATCCGTGGCCCAATGTTATCTGTTAAACTCATTTCCGCACCATGAAACTCCTATTCACCCTTCTCCTTGCCACCCTCGCTTTCGGCCTGGACCGCGGCGACGAACTCAAACTCTGGCCCAACGGCGCGCCCGGCTCCGAGGGTGTGACCGCGAAGGAAGTCTTCACTCCCTCCGACAATCCGAAGTTCCCCAAAGCCTTCCAGGTGGTTCACTATCCCTCGATGTACGCCTTCCTGCCGGCGGCCGGCAAGGCCAACGGCATGGCGGTCGTCATCGCCCCCGGCGGCGGACACTCGCAACTGGTGATCGACCATGAAGGCTGGCAGATCGCCGATTGGCTGAATCAGCACGGCATCGCGGGCTTCGTCGTGAAGTACCGTTTGGCCCGCGCCAAGGACTCGAAGTACACCGTGGAGGGTGACGCGCTGGCTGACACTCACCGTGCCCTCCGCATGGTCCGCGCCAATGCCAGGGAGTGGGGTATCGATCCCGCTCGCGTCGGGTTCATGGGCTTTTCGGCCGGTGGAGAGCTTGCCGCACTGATGGAAACGCGCTTCGACAAGGGCAATGACAGCTCGCCCGATCCCATTGAGCGCCAGAGTTCGCGCCCGGACTTTTCGGTGATCGTATATCCCGGCTTCAAACCCGGCGAAATCACGGTCCCTAAAGATGCGCCGCAAGCTTTCCTGGTATGCGCGGATAACGACAAAGGCCATGTTGTCACCACCGTGAACCTTTACCTGGACCTGCAGAAGCAGGGGATCTCGTCCGAAATGCACATCTATGCGGCGGGCGGCCACGGTTTCGGGATGCGGTCGACCGACCTGCCGGTCGCCACCTGGCCGGATCGCTTGCTGGCCTGGATGACCGATCGTAAGCTACTGCAATAGAATAAGTTAGTCGCCTTTTCCCGGCGCGGGCCGCGGGCTGGGACGCTCGGTTTGTTAACCAATTTGTAACCAAAAAATATAGCTATACATGCTATACTTTTTGTTCCCACAGATGTATCTGCCTGTTAGGTCAAAGTAGACGCAAGCAGATCCCCCGTAAGTGGTGGCTGTTCTCCGGCGCTGTTACAATGTCTCTAACTTCAGGAGGTTTTTGTGATAAAACGGCAGCTCAGTATCTCCATATGTAAGCAGCTCTCTATCCTGTGTGTTCTGGCTGCGGCAGCTATGGCCCAGACCGCCGGATCGGGAACCATTACCGGCACGATTACCGACCCGTCGGGTGCCGCGGTCCCCGGCGCCACAGTCTTGGTGCACAACGCGGATACCGGTTCGGACCGGACCATCCAGACCAGCGAAGCAGGTCTCTACAGCGCCACGTTCCTGCAACCCGGCCATTACGCTGTCACGGCCAGCAAGACGGGGTTTTCCAGCATCGAGCGGAAAGACCTGGTGGTAGAGGTCGGCCGGACCGTGACCATCGATCTTGCACTCGCCGTCAAGAGCGGCGCTGAAACCGTCACCGTGACCGGCGAAGCTCCGGTCGTCGATACCCAGAAGACCGAAGTCTCCCAGGAGGTCGATGAGAATCTGGTGAAGGGCCTGCCGATCATCGGCCGCCGCTGGGACAACTTCGTGCTCCTCACGCCCGGCGTGACCACCGATGGCGCCCTGGTTTCCTATCGCGGCATCTCCGGCCTCTATAACAACAATTCCGTCGACGGCGCCAACAACAACCAGGCGTTCTTCTCCGAGGCGCGCGGACGCAGTACCGCCACCACCGGCGTTCCCTACATTTACAGCATGGACGCGATCCAGGAGTTCCAGGTCAGCGCCAGTAACTACAGCGCGGAGTTCGGTCAGGCGGCCGGCGGGGTGGTCAATGCCGTGACCAAGTCCGGATCGAATACGCTGCACGGCGACTTGTTCTACTACCTGCGCTATCCGTCCTGGAGTGCTCTCGATTCCTATGGGAAGTCCCAGGGCATTTACACCCTGCCGACTCATCAACTGCAACAGTTCGGCGGCAGCGTCGGTGGCGCGATCAAGAAGGATAAGCTCTTCTTCTTCCTTAACTATGACGGCTCGCGCAAAGTTTTCCCCGTCACTTACACCAGCACCGCCAAGTTCCCCCAGGCCTGTCCTGTGCTCCCTGGAACCACCACCCAGGCCCTCACCGCGGCACAATGCTCCGCGGCGAATGCATTTCTGGCCGGCCAGGTAGGTTCCTACCCGCGCACCGGCATCAACGACATTGGTTTCGGGAAGATCGATTATCAGATCAACACCAACAACCGCTTGAGCATGGCCTTCGATCTGGATGACTATCACGCACCGAACTCTTATAGCTCGGGCCCGACTTACAACAATCTGTCAGTCACGGCCAACGGCCCGGCCGGTGTCCAGGAGCGCTTCTTCGTCTCCAACCTGGATTCGACCGTGACCCCGACGATGATCAATAACTTCCGCTTCCAATGGGGCGTGGATAACGAGGTGGCGGGCGCCAATGCCGGCGGCCCGAGCGTCGCCATCGCCAGCGTCATGACCTATGGTATGCCGAACGCCCTGCCACGTCCTGCCTTTCCGGATGAGCATCGCCTGCAATTCGCCGATACCCTTTCCATGACTCTCGGCAAGCACCAGTTCAAGATGGGCTACGACGTCAACGACGTCCACGTACTGGCCGTCAATTTGTATGAAGGTGGTGGCGTTTACAGCTATACCTCCTTCGCGAACTGGGCTCTGGACGTGTTCGGAATCAATGACGGCGATGGCCTCACCGGCCGCCACTGGAGTTCCTTCGGGCAAGTGACCGATCCCATCACCGGAGTTGGCAAGGACAATTTCAACGATTGGGATTATGCGTGGTTTATGGAGGACACCTGGAGACTCCGGCCGAATCTCACCGTGAACCTCGGGATGCGGTACGAGCTGCAGGACATTCCCCAACCGCCTACTCCCAATACCTCGACGCCGTTGACCACTCTCTATACTTCATCCATCAACATCGATTCCAACAACCTGGCGCCGCGCATCGGCATCGCCTGGAATCCTTTCAAAAACACGGTGGTACGCGCGGGTTACGGCATGTTCTACGCCAAGACTTCGGATAGCACGATGTACGCCATCCGCGTGGAAAACGGCGTCTACCAGCAGACGTACAATTGCGTTCCGACGAGTTGCCCGGCGCTGACCTTCCCGAACCTGATCTACAATCCGCCGGGACCGGCTCCAGCCGCTCCGTTCTCAGGCGCGCTCACGCCTCACGTGACACCGTTCGTGCCCCCGGCTGGGACGCAGTTGGCGCACGGCCTGGTTCCCGATTTCGTGAACCCGCTGGTTCACGAGGGCGAGTTCGCGATCGAGGAACAGTTGCCCGGCAATTCCAGCTTCTCCGCCAGCTACATTTTCAGCCGTGGCCTGCACCTCCCGGTCTTCATCGATTCCAACGTAGCGCCCACCACTCTGACCCACAGTTACGACGTCCTGAATTCCAGTGGAGCGGTCACTCAGCAGATAACCCAGCCCTGGTATACGCAGCGGATCAATCCCCAAACGGGTGTGGTCCTCACCGGCTATAGCGTCGTGAATTCCTGGTACAACGGCCTGGTGCTGACCTGGCGCAAGCCCATGAGCCACGGGTTTGAGGCTCTCATCAATTACACCTACGCCAAGTCCATCGATGACGGAGCGGTGGCCGGGGCCAACGGAACGTTCTACGGCACCGACTACACGCTGAATCCTTATAACCAGAAGCAGGAAAATGCGCTGTCGGATCTGGACCAGCGTAACCGGTTCGTGGGTAGCCTGATGTACTCTCCGCAAATGTTCAAGAAGCTGAGCAACAAGCTGGCCAGGACTCTGTTCGACGGCTTCAATTTCGCGGTCATCGAGACCGCGGCGAGCAGCCAGCCAGGCCAGCTCTCGGGAGGCAACCTGATCAACGGATATCCCAGCGGCGGCGTCGACGGCGGTGTCACGGGAGGCGAAGTCACCAACGGCGGCGTCAACACCGGCGGACGTCCCCCGCAGTATGGCCGCAATATCTACGTTGGACACCCGCTCTATAACACCGACTTCCGCATCATGCGCGAGTTCACGATTTTTGAGAAATATCGCCTGCAGTTCCTGGGAGAAGCTTTCAATCTCTTCAACCACACCAACATCACCACCGTGATCGGGAACTATTCGTACAACTTCACCAACGTGGGCACCGGAGCGTGCACCACGGCTCTCGCCTCGGGCACTAACGGCTGCCTGGTGCCGAACCCGACGTTCCTTACCCCGGCAACGACGACGTCCGTCAACGGCCTCTACGGACCTCGCCAACTGCAAGTCTCGGCCAAGTTCGTCTTCTAGTAATCACCCGTAGGGCAGACCATCGTTTTTCGTGGTCTGCCCGGCTGCGCAGCAGCCGCCTTGTGCGCAATAACCAACCGAAGATTCAGTAGTACAGGCTTTAGCTGGTCAACCCGGGGGCGCAGGCAGCGATGCCGCGCCCCTTTTTCATTTGCCGGTTAAACTCGTGAATATGCGTCTTTGTCTGCTCTTGATGTCTGCGCTCCTGCTCTTCGGTCAAAATAAACCTATGCGTCTCATCGTCCTCGATCCCGGTCACTTCCACGCCACGCTGCTGCAGAAAGACATGTATCCCGAGCTCGCCTCACGGGTCTCGGTATACGCGCCGCTCGGTCCCGAGCTGCTCGACTACCTGAACCGCATTTCTCTCTTCAACTCGCGTCCCGTCAACCCCACGCATTGGAGCCTGGACATTCACTGCACGCAACACTCGCTCGCCGAGATGCTCCACGACCGTGCGGGTGACATTGTAGTGTTCACGGGACGCAATCGCGGCAAGATCGATCGCATGCTGCCGGTCATCTCCGCCGGCCTCCACGTACTGGCCGACAAGCCGTGGATCATCTCTTCGAGCGACATGCCCAAGCTTGAACAGGCGCTGGACCTGGCGGCCGTTCACCATGTCGCGGCCTACGACATCATGACCGAGCGCTACGAAGTCACTTCCGAATTGCAGCGCGACCTGGTCAACACGCGGGATATCTTCGGCGAGCCCGTCAAGGGGGACGCGCAGCACCCCGGCGTCGTCGCGCGGAGCGTTCATCATGTCATGAAAGTAGTGGCGGGCGTGCCGCTGCGGCGTCCGTCCTGGTTCTTCGATATCGCGGAATACGGTGAAGGCCTCGCCGACGTCGGCACCCACGTCGTCGATCTCGTGCAATGGACGCTGCTGCCGGATCAGGTCTTCGACTATCACCAGGATGTCCAGGTGCTCGAAGGACGCCGCTGGCCGCTGACATTATCCAAAGAGCAGCTACGGCTGGTGACCGGCGATGCAGGCTTTCCCGCCACGCTGGACTACTATTGCAACAATTCAGTCCATTACACCCTGCGCGGCGTGCACGTGAAGATGGACATCCTGTGGAAATGGGAGGCGCCGGCGGGATCGGGCGATGTCTACGAAGCCGCTTTCCGTGGCACGAAGGCCAGCGCCGAAATCCGCCAGGGAGCCGCTCAGAAATTTACCCCGGAAGTCTACATTGTCCCGGCGCCCGACGGGGGAGATGCCGCGCGCCGGGCCGTCTTCGCCGCGCTGAAGCAGAAGGTCGATCAACTGCAGGCTCGTTGGCCCGGTCTCGCGATTGAACAGAACGACACCGAAGCCCGCCTGGTGGTTCCGGACAAATTCCGTGTCGGACACGAAGAGCATTTCGCGCAAGTCGCCCGGCGTTTCTTCGAGTACGCAAAGGCTCCCCAATCGCTGCCGGCATGGGAGCGTTCCTATATGCTGGCCAAGTATTATGTAAGCACGCGTGGCGTGGAACTGGCCACGAAAAACCAATGAAACCACTCATCCTGACCCTCGTTCTTTCGTCCCTCCTTCTGCCGCAGGAGACTCGCCGCGAGCTTGTCAATGCCGCACCCACTCCCGAGGGCGACGCCAAACCCAATAGCGACAAGGTTCCCGACGTATACGCCATTAGCGGCAAATTCGACCGCGTGGTGATCCTGCGCTTCAAATTCGGTGTCGACCTGCTCGAAGGCATCCGGAAAATGGTGAGCCAGGAGAAGATCAGGAATGCCGTGATCCTCGCCGGCGCCGGCTCCGTGCGCAATTACCAGGTGCACCAGGTCAGCAACCGCACTTTCCCGTCGAAGAATACGTTCGTGAAGGATCCCACCGCGCCCGCCGACCTGATCAGCATGAACGGCTACATCATCAATGGCGCGATCCACGCGCATATGACGCTGGCCAATCCTGACAAAGCTTTCGGAGGTCACCTGGAACCGGGCACCAACGTTTTCACCTTCGCCATCGTGACCATTGGCGTCCTGGATGACTCGGTCGACCTCAGCCGCATCGACGACAAAACTTACCGGTAGCCGCACACCGTGGGGCGGACCATCGTTGTTTGTGGTCTGCCCGTCTGCGTAGCAGACGTTTCTAACCCAGACTTAACTCTGTGCTTTTAGGCAAAAAATCCTCCCGAATCGGGTTGAACGTATCCACCAACCGCGCCTTCGCCGACAGCAACTGAATGGAGTGCGGCACGCCCGACGGCACGGCAAACAGATCACCCGCAGTCAACCGCTGCGGCTCCTGGCCCTCGGCGAAAAACAGGATCTCGCCCTCTGCGAGGTAGGTAATCTGCTCGTGAGGATGCGCATGATAAGGGTCCGGCAGCGCCCAGGGGCCGTTGTCGACGTCCAGCACCACGGTCATCAGATCGCGTGTCTGAATGATTCGCCGCTCGAACCCCTCGCGGAACTTGTCGCCCTCGGTGGCGCTGAAATGGAGAACGGTTGCCTGTGTCATTGAAGCCTTTACTACCACTGGAGCTCATCATCCGAACTAAACAGAACGTCACAAATGATTGCGCATCGCTCACACTCATCCTACTGAGCCGTGACCGTCAGGGAGCGGTTGGCGCGCAAGCTCTAGCGACGCTGTGTTTAGCTTGGTCAATTGTATATCAGAGAAGCCGCGCTCCGGCCGCCGCACAGGGCCTATCCTGAAAATATGAGGATTCTACTCTTCAGCGGCAAAGGCGGCGTGGGCAAGACGAGTGTTGCTGCGGCCACCGGCCTGCAACTCGCCAAACTTGGGCTTCGAACCCTGGTGATGAGCGTCGACCCGGCACACAGCCTCGCCGACGCCTTCGACCTCCAGGTCAACCTCTTCCAGGGCAGGACCGCCGATCCCCTCCCAGTGACAGACTTTCTCTCTATTCACGAGGTCAACATCCAGCACGAGATCAAGCGTTATTGGAACGAGATCTCGACGTACATTGTTTCCATCCTGCGCACCACCGGCGTCAGCGACATCGAAGCCGAAGAGTTGGCCATCCTGCCTGGTATGGAAGAACTGAGCGCCATGATGTACGTCAACCAGTACCGCCGTGAAGGCCGCTACGATGCCGTGGTGCTGGACTGCGCACCTACCGCCGAGTCGCTCCGCTTCGTCAGCATGCCGACTACCCTCGACTGGTACATGAAGCACATTTTCCCCTGGCAGCGCGGGTTACTCAAAGCCGTGCGCCCGATTGCCAATCGGGTCTCGCCTGTGGAACTCCCGAGCGACAGCTATTTCGCCAATATGCAGCAGCTATTCACGCGCATCGAAGGCGTCGCGGAGGTGCTCGAAGATCCCAAAGTGACCAGTATCCGGCTGGTGACCAACCCGGAAAAGATGGTATTGCGCGAGACCCAGCGGGCCTTCGTCTACTTTCTCCTGCACGGGCTCTCGGTCGATCAGATTGTCGTCAATCGCGTGCTGCCCGACTCGGTGAAGGATGCATGGTTTGACGAGTGGCGGCTGGCGCAGGGCGCGGTTCTCGAAGAGATCGAACGATATTTCGCGCCCGTACCGGTCAAGCGCGTGCCCCTGTTTACTCACGAAGTTCTGGGACGCGAACGCCTGGAAGATCTCGCGCGCGTGCTGTATAACGATCGTGACGACCCTTCAGTGGTCACGCAAACCACCCCGCCGTTCAGCTTCGAGAAAATCGGCGAACAATATAGCGTCCGGCTGCGTCTTCCTTTTGCGGTGAAAGGCGATGTAGGCTTATTTAAGAAGGGCGATGAACTGATCGTAACCATCGGAACCCTGCGGCGTCACATCGGGCTGCCGACCTCCATGGCCGCCCTGATGCCGTCCCGTGCGAGACTGGAGAATCAGGAACTTATTGTCGAAATGAAGGAGACTTAAGGTATGAGCGAAGAAACCAGGAAATGCGAAAACCCGGGCTGCTTCTGTCGTGGACTCGGCCCTGAGGCGACGGCGTTCGCCGAACATCTGTGGTCGAAGGTCACTCGCGACCACTTCCGCAACTCACGCGTCGAATTTCTAAAAGGGCTGCGCAGCCTGATTGACGAAAGGATAGACCGTCTGACGCGCCACGCCGAACCCAAAGGAACGTCAGTCCCGGTAGATTAATGCGTGACAGGCCGTCGCCTGTCCGCTGCTTTTAAATACTCATCCACGCTGTAGTAAGTGCCGTCGTTGTAAAGCCGGCCCTTATCTTCCACCAGTTCGTGCCAGTCGAGCTTCCAGGAATCCCCTGTCCGTTTCATCCAGGCTGTAAGCCGGCCATCCATCTCCGCCACCAGAGCCGCATTGCCTATCAGGTTATGCATCTCGTACGGGTCTTTTTCCAGATCATAAAGGACCCAGGGCCTTGACTGGAACCGCGCATACATATGCCGGTGCGTGCGCACTCCCCGCCAGCCATCTTCCGTGCCATCACCCTCAAACGGACCGAAGATCTGAAAATACGCCGAATCCGGAGCAGCACTCGAATGGCCCAGAATCACCCCCGACAGATCCGCGCCCTGCATTTCAGCCGGAGCCTTGAGCCCGCACAGCCCTAGCCAGGTCGGTGCGAAATCGACGTGAGTAAAGATCGCCTCACTCCGCGACCCGGCTTTGATACGCGACGGCCATCTGAGAATCCCCGGCACGCGGATCGATTCTTCCCAGGGCTTGCGTTTCAACCGCCGGCCTTCCGAACCCAGCATGTCGCCGTGGTCCGAGGAGAGCATCACGATGGTGTTGTCATCCGCCGCCGCGGCCAGTCTCCCGATCTGCGCATCCACGGCGGATACGTTGCCGTAATATTGAGCGATTTCCGTAGGGCCCGGCACGCCCGCTCCAGCCTGCCAGTTCGGACGCATATGCAGTTTCGCGGGATCGTACATCGCGGCGAATTCCGGCGGCGCTTGATACGGATCGTGCGGCGGCCCCATCGAGACAATCAGGAACCAGGGTCGCGAGCCGCGCGCGTCCTTCATGAAATCGAGCGCGATATCGGTCCACGCCTCAGCCTCGAACTTATGAATCGGGATGGGCTCCGGAGTGTCTCGAAAATACTGCGTGTCGAAGTGCGAGTGGTTGCATTCATTGGCCGCCCAGAACTCAAACCCGTGCCGTCGCGAACCCGGTGGGATAAAGCCGGGCATCCGCGGCCCTCCGTCGAGATGCCATTTGCCGATGAACCCCGTTCGGTACCCGGCGCGGCCAAGAATGCCGGCAATCGAAGTCACCGACTCGCGCAACCGGAGATCGTTCGCCACCATTCCGTTCCGGGACGTGTAAGTACCGGTGAGCATATTGGCGCGCGCGGGGCAACAGACCGGCGTATTGGCAAAGGTGTTCGGCAGCATGACCCCATCGGCCGCGAGCCGGTCGATGTGGGGCGTATGGACATCGGGGTTACCCATGCATCCGAGCGCCTGCGCGCGCAACTGGTCGGGCAGAATGAAAAGGATGTTGGGCCGCCTGGCGGGCGCCGCGCCTTGCGCGAGAGCGGCACCGCCGAGAGCCCCCAGAAACGACCGTCGCGTTGGCAAAAAAGTGTTCACCGCTGCTTTTTCCGCTTTATCTCTAGCCGAATCAAAATATTAGCTGTTTTGCGAGATCCGGTTTTCATGAGGCACAGGCTACTCTTGAATCGGGAAGAGTTGTATCGAGAGAATCCGCTTCACTAAAAAAATTCCTTCCATTTGACCAAACATCCTCACTGATACCCCTCCCGCTTCCGTGGAGAAGCGTTATCCCACCTGACCACACACCGGATTCTCTCGACTTCCTCCGCACTGACTGCGTTCCCAGCCCGCGGGGGAGCCCACGGTCAGCGCGAACGCTGGACTGCGGGCCGGCCCCGCGGTTAGCGGCTGATCAGCGGACTTCCTTGTAGATCTCCATCAGCGCCCGGATATCGGCGACGTCCTGCTCCCGGACATTCATCAGCGGGGGGCGTACGGGACCCGCGGGCATCCCCAGCATCTCCATGGCATCCTTCATGACTGCGACTTCGTATCCCCGGTGCCGCTCGCGAATCGCATAGAGCGGCTGTACATATCGCTCCATCAGCTTGTCGATCGTCGTAAAGTCGCGTGCCGTGCCGGCTTTCGCCAGGTCGATCGAAAGCTTGGGCGCGATGTTCGAAATGCTGGACGTGTAAGCCTGCACGCCGATGGAAAAGTAGCTCGGAATGCAATCATCGCCGAGGCCGCCGATCCACGCCAGTCGATCGCCCACATAGTTCATGATGCGCTGGTACTTCCGCACGTCGCCTTGCCCGTCTTTCCAGCACGCGAGCGACGGTACGTGCTCGGCAATCCGCGCTACCTGGTGTGGCGTGAAGGCCGCCCAATCGCGGCTATAGATCATCAACGGTAGGCCAGTAGCCTTGCCGATGGTCTCGTAATAGTGGAGGACGCCCTCGAAAGGGGAGTGCGAGTAATAAGGAGGCAGGACCAGGATGCAATCGGCGCCGGCCTTCTCCAGTCGCTTCGCAATCTCTACGCCCATGGGGGTGTTGAAACCGGTGCCGGCGACGATGGGCATCCGGCCGTTCACCGCTTCAACGGTCGTACGCACTACGGCTTCGATCTCGTCGATACTCAGCGAATACACTTCGCCCGTGCCGCCCGCGGCTACCATCGCGCAGAACGGGAAAGCGGCCATCTCGTCGACGTTACGGGCCAGACCTTTGAGGTCGAGCGAAAGATCCTTATTCAAAGGAGTAATGGGAAAGCCGAAGACTCCGCGCAGGCTGGAAGCAAATGTTTTATGGTTCACCAGACTGTTTTAGCACGATTGGGTGCGCTTCCAGTCAGTCACGAAACCGGCCGCCAGCTTACTTCCTGGCGGTTCCGGGTTCGACGGGATAACCCTTCCCGGTCCAATCCGTGGCGAAGTTAGTTTCGACGAACATCGCCTTCACGTGAGTGAAACCCATCTGCTTGAGTAACTCGACGGCAGGCTTAACGTTGGGGCAGTGGCTCCAAGGACAGCAGCCACAGTAGAGAATGATCTCACGATCTCGCGGTAGCTTGCCGGCAGCCGCCTTGAGTAATGCGAGACCCTCCGGCTGGGATCCAGGGCCCGCGTAGATGGCCCCCGGAATATGTTTGCCCCGGTAAAGCAGATTGGGGCCTACATGAAAAACCACCGGGCTCGCGCCTTTCGCGGCCAGTTGAGTCGCCAGTTCCCCCGGTTGGATGAGATTCAGTTCTGCTGCCAACCCAACCGCCAGCAGCGCAGCTACTCCGATGATTAGAACTCTCATCCCTTCACCGGCTCTTCCATGAAGTAATAGCAGATCATGTGGCAAACGATGTGGTGTCCATCCTCGATCCGGCCCATATGCGGCGCAGGGACGTGGATATTTAATCCCGCCATGGGTCCCAGTTTGCCGCCGTCGCGCCCGGTCATTGCGATGGTCTTGCATCCAATCGAATTGGCGTACTCCATGGCGCGCAGTACGTTGGGCGAATTGCCCGAACCGCTGATCGCCATGAAAATGTCACCCGGCTCCGCGAAGTTCTTGAGTTGCTCGACGAAGACACAGTCGTAGTGGACATCGTTGGCGTAAGCCGTTAGCGTGGGCATCTGGTCGTTGAGGCACATGATGCGGAAGCGCTTCTCGCGATTGTGGCTCGCGCCTTTCAGCATATCGACCACGAAGTGCGATGAGGTTGCGGCGCTGCCGCCGTTGCCGCAGATAAAAATATGCCGATTGTTTTCTCGTGCCTCGGCCAGCCAGTCGATCGCCTGGTCTACGATTCGAGTGTCGATCCTGCCGATCGCTTCCAGCAGATCGCGACGATAAATCTCCGGGAAAGTCATGTGGCTCCTTAGACTGCCTCTGTCAGGGCGCCAGTCAGCGCCAATGCCCCGTACAGCACGCTGTCATCGCCCAGTGCCGCCGGTTGGACATCCTTGCGCGCGCCGGACCACGCCGTAATCTGACGGCCCAGTTCTTCGCGCAGCGGTCCGAACAACCGGTCTCCCGCCTTGCTCAATCCGCCGCCGATCACAATCCGCGCGGGGTTCAAGACCATGATACAGGTCTTGAGACCTCGCGCGAGAAGCACTACATACCGCGCGACAAATGCCGGGTCTTCCATCAACTCCCGGGCGCTCCGCTGATAATCGCGTTCCAGCCAGAGACCGCAGCACATGCGCTCAAAGCATCCGCGCGATCCGCACAGGCAATCCGGCCCGTCCGGCAGCAGATTGATGTGGCCGATTTCGCCCGCCCATCCGTCCGCGCCTCGGACAATCTCGCCGTTCAGCAGAATGCCGCCCCCGATCCCGGTCGAGATCGTCATGTAGAACAGCGGCGAGCATCCCTTTCCGGCGCCAAAGCGGTATTCGCCCAGGGCTCCGACATTCGCGTCGTTATCCATGACTACCGGCGCGCCCAGCACGTCGGCGATGTGTCGCGTCAGTGGAAAGCCCTCCCAGCCGCCCACGTGAGTTGACTGCCAGATCGTCTGGGTAGTGAAATTGATCGGCCCCCCGAATCCGATGCCGCAGCGGTCGAACTGCATGTCCTGCTTCCAATCCTGGAGCAGCAGGTCGAGTTGCGGCACCAGCCATGCACGGCCGCCCTCGCGGTCCGTGCTGCGCGACTCGCGCCTGACCATTTGGTCGCCATCAAACGCCGCCACTGAAAACTTGGTGCCGCCGATGTCGATGGCGAGAGTCGTCATGTTTTCACCGCCAGTAACTCCTCGGGCGACGCCGTACCGGTGCCGGGCTTCATGATGGTGATCGAAGCGACCCGGTTGCCGAACTCGGCCGCGCGAACTGCGTTGCGGGTAGCGGCATACGCGACCATGAACCCGGCGGCGAAACTGTCGCCTGCGCCGCAGATATCCACGGGGTTCTCCACCGGAACGGTGCGCACCCAGCGCTCACCCTGCGGGCTCACCAGCAGAACGCCCTCACCGCCATGCGTGACCAGCAGCAGCGGAGACCGCATGTGCTCCCGCAGTGCGCCATAATCGACCCTCCCCAAGATTCCCTGCGATGCCCGTCCCGCTTCGATATGGTTCGGCTTGGCGATCACGCTACGGAAATCCGCGATGTGGGTTCGGGAATCCACCATGACTACTTTATCCGGGTAAACCGGTGCCAGTTCCTGGATCAGGGTCCGCACCGCCTCGTTGACTACGCCGCCGCAGCCGCTCTCCGCCTGATCGCAGACCATCACGATATCAAACAGGTCGAATACGCCCTGTAGCCGGTCGAGCACCAGGCGCACCGCGGATGAAGGCAACTTTGATTGATTGACGAAATCGATTCGCGGTTGGTCCTCCTTCCCGGTACGGTGGTTGATCAGCTTCGTGTAAGTAAAGGTCTGAACTTCCGCGGACTCCACCAGCAGGTCGGCTTCGATCCCGCGTTGCTGTAGCGCGTGCCGTAACTCGAACCCGTGTCCGTCCCGCCCGATGACACCGAGGACCGAGACCCGACCCACGCCTAAAGCCGCGAGGTTATTCGCCACGGTACCTGCAGCGCCCGGAGTCACTTCGGTGGAGGTCACGGCAGTGCGCGGAATGCCGGTTTCGCGGGAAGGTTCTGCCAGGTGCGGATCGTAGCGGCACCAGCGGTCGAGACACACGTCGCCGACAATCAGCGCGGCAAGCTTCGGGGCCTGATCGAGGATGTCGTTCACAAGTAATTAGCGTGACACAGGTGCAGGGCGTGTCGCGCACCGAATGGCATGGCGCTAGCGGGCAGTGCCACTTGCAGGATGCGGAGCATCTTCCGCCCCACTCCCATCCTGCTTGCCCTTTTCCTGAAGCATGAAGCTCTTGGACCCGGGATTGACCAACTTAAGCCGGTCCTCGATCGCCAGGCCCATCTCTTCGGGATTCTGCAGTCGGATGAGATAGGCCTTCTTGTCCTCGATCTCGCGGTTCAGGGTCTCGTTTTCCTTCTCCAGTTGTTCAATCATGCGGTGCTTCTCACTGAAAGCGTGAGGTCCGCGTAAAATCCTGATTCCGTAAGCGGTGCAAGCCACTAGCAGGCATGCGAAAAAGATTTTACCAATTGAAATGCGCATCGGGTTCTGCCTTGGAAAAATCTATACTAACATTTGCGCATGGACTTATTCCATGGATTTCTATCATGACCGACAAGATTGTCGTATTTACTACATGTGGCTCGGAAGAAGAGGCGCGGAAGCTGGCTGCGATCTTAATTGAGAAACATCTCGCCGCCTGCGTCAACATTGTCAGTCCCCTGGTCAGCGTCTATCGTTGGAAGGGAGTGATCGAAGAATCGCGTGAGTGGCTGCTCATCATCAAGTCTCGCCGCGAGCGCTTCGATCAACTGCGCACTGCCATCGAGACCGCCCATTCCTACGAACTGCCCGAGGTCCTCGCCATATCCGTCGTGGATGGCTCTCCCAACTATCTGGCTTGGATTGACGGGGAGACGCAATGATCGCCCTGATCTTCGACATGGACGGCGTCATCATCAACTCCAACCCGATTCATCGCCAGGCCTGGGAACTCTACAATCGCCGCCTCGGCATCGAAACCACCGAGGAGATGCACGCGCGGATGTACGGGAAGCGCAATGACCAGATCGTGCGCGATTTCCTGGGCAGCCACTTGGATGAGGCCGAAGTCTTTGAGCACGGCGCAGCCAAGGAGCGCCTCTACCGTGAACTCGCCGGGCCGAGCCTCGCATCTTCACTGGTTCCCGGCGTGCGCGAGTTTCTGGAGCGGCACCGCGACCTCCCCATGGCCGTGGCGAGCAATGCCGAAGCGGAGAATGTAAGATTCGTGCTCCAGTCGGCGGGACTCGGCTCGTTCTTTCGCGTCATCGTCGATGGACACCAGGTGCGCAATCCCAAGCCCGCGCCCGACGTGTATCTGAAGGCAGCGGAACTTCTGCCGGCGGCGCCGCGGGACTGCATCGTGTTCGAAGACTCATACTCCGGTGTGGAGTCCGCGTTGGCCGCGGGGATGCGAGTGGCGGGTTTGCGTACCACGCATCCTGCGTTGCCCGGCACGGCCATTGCTGTCGACGACTTTTTCGCTCCGGAGTTGGAGGCGTGGTTAGGAGCTACAATAGCGTCCATCGGGAGATAACTATGCGACTGGCTGTATTCTTCGTGGCAGTATTGGCTGCCCTCGCCCAGAAGTACTCGGGACCTGTGCCCGAGAAAGAGGATTTGCTCTACCTGGTCCAGGCTGACAATCTGATTCCGACCGAGGCGGCAACAGCTCAGGAACAGAAGGGCAAGAAGGGCGAGACCGTCTATGTCGTGGCCGGCGCCGCCTCCTCCGCGCGAACTCCCCTCGCCAGTCCGATATTCCTATTGAAAGCAAGGGATCTGGTTGCCGAAAAGCTCCAGCTCTTCAAACTCGACGTCAAGAACGGCCACCGCGAAATCACTTTCCGCACCGGCAGGGGCGCCAGGAACCCTGAGCCTGTACGGGTCGACGTCAAGCGCTTCGACAACGGCATGATTCGTCTCGAGGTGAGCGATAGCCTCCCCAAGGGCCAGTATTCTTTTACCCCTGAAGGCGCCAATGACGTCTTCTGCTTCGAGGTGTACTGACCGCCCTGTCTTACATTCTGCCGCCGTCAATGGCCACTCGATTGCTTCCATCCATAGCGGAGGCGAATTTTGAATGCTACATTATGCTTGGGTATTTTTGGTCATCGCAATCCTGGCAGCGGTGCTAGGCTTTGGCGGAATAGCCGGAGCGGCCGCCGGTATTGCTAAGATTCTTTTCTTTGTGTTCTTGATTTTGTTCGTAGTCGGACTGATCACAGGCCGGCGATCCGTGTAAATTCTTCTCTGTCGCTCGGGTCCAGTCTTCCTTGAAGTTGGTGGGGGCAGGCCGTTTGGCCCGCCCCTCGCGCCCCTGCAGATCCACCCAAACCTGATGACGATGCAGCCACTCCGCAAGTGGATGTAGAATAGTTGGGAAGCGCTTACCTGTGCCACCAGGGTGCACAAGGGACTCGGATACGTGTTACCGACCAATACAAGCAATCCTAATTATTTCCACAAAGTTGTCGATTGTCAGTGGGCATGCCCGGCGCATACCAATGTGCCTGAATACATCCGGCTGATTGCTCAGGGACGCTACGCCGATGCGTACATGGTTAACCGGGAGTCGAACGTATTCCCCGGAATCCTCGGGCGTACCTGCGACCGCCCTTGCGAACCCGCCTGCCGGCGTGGACGACTGGATGGCAAGCCCGTCGCGATCTGCCGCCTGAAGCGCGTCGCCGCCGATCATCGCGGTGACATCCGGCACCGCCTCCCGCAGGTTCCTGAACAGAAGAACGGGAAACGCGTGGCGCTGATCGGCTCAGGCCCCGCGTCGCTCGCGGTCGCGAACGATCTGTTGCCGCTCGGCTACCAGATCGAGATCTTCGAGAAGCTCGACAAGCCGGGCGGTCTGATGCGGTCGAACATTCCTTCGTTCCGGCTACCGGATGACGTCCTTTCGGATGAGATCGAGATGATTCTCGACCGCGGCGTCGAGATCCATTACAATTCGCCGGTCACCAGTATGAAGGCACTCCTCGCCAGCGGATTCGATGCCATTTTCATCGGCTCGGGTGCGCCGCGCGGTAAAGATCTCGATATTCCCGGGCGCCACGATACAGATCGCATCCATATCGGGATCGACTGGCTCAATTCGGTCGCCTTTGGCCATACCGATTCCATTGGCGAACACGTCCTTATCATCGGCGTAGGGAACACCGCGATGGATTGCTGCCGTACCTCGCGGCGATTGGGTGGCAGGGAGATCAAAGTGATGGCGCGCCGGCCCAGGGAATTCTTCAAGGCATCGCCCTGGGAACTCGATGACGCCGAAGAGGAACAAATCGAGATCGTGATCAATCATGCGCCGAAGCGGTTCGTGATGGATGGAGGCAAGCTGACCGGCATGGAGTTCGAGCGTCTCGAATGGGATGCCGCGGCGAAGCGCTCTACTGTGATCGATACCGTATTCCTTCCGGCTGACGATGTGATTCTCGCCATCGGCCAGGAAAATTCGTTCCCCTGGATTGAGCGCGACATCGGCGTCCGGTTCGATAAATGGGAGATGCCCGAGGTGGACGAGGTCACCATGCAATCGTCGCGGCCGGACGTCTTCTTCGGCGGAGACGCGGCTTGGGGTCCTAAGAATATTATCTGGGCGGTCGAGCATGCTCACCAGGCCGCCATCTCGATCCACAATTATTGCCAGGGGGCGCCGGTCACCAATCGCCCACCCGACCGGATGAACCTGATGAGCCAGAAAATGGGGCTCAGCGAGTGGAGCTATCACAACGACTACGATCCTTCGGCGCGGCAGAAGATGCGCCACGTGGATCTGGTCGAACGGTTCCAGAAACTCAACATCGAGGTCGAACTGGGTTTTAACGCCGAGCAGACCGCGCGCGAAGTACAACGCTGCCTCAATTGCGACATGGAGACTGCCTTTGTCGCGCCCAAATGTATCGAGTGCGATGCCTGCATCGACATCTGTCCGGTGCAGTGCCTTACGATCACCCGCAACGGGGAAGAAGACGACCTGCGTCAACGCCTGTCCGCGCCGGCCGTCAATCTGACGCAAGACCTTTTTGTGTCAATAGCGCTGCCGCAAACGGAGCGCATTATGGTCAAGGACGAAGATCTTTGTGTCCATTGTGGACTGTGCGCCGAGCGCTGTCCGACTGCTGCCTGGGACATGCAAAAATTTGACCTCCTTATTCCTTACGCTGGAGCAGAAGCGTGCACACCCACGCTGACACACGCATGACGGTAAAACGCGTCTCGATAAACGACTTAGCAATCAAACTGGCAAATGTGAACGGAACCGGTTCGGCAAGCGCCAACGGGCTTCTCATGCAGGCTATCTTTCGCATGGGGATTCCCGTCTCGGGAAAGAACCTGTTTCCGTCTAATATTCAGGGCCTCCCTACCTGGTACGAGATCCGGGTCAATAAGCACGGCCACACCGCGCGCGCCCTCGATTACAACCTCATGGTCGCGATGAACTCGCAGACCTACGCGCAGGACATTCGCGAGGTGCGGTCGGGAAGTTATGTGTTGTACGACTCGACCTGGCCGCTCGACCCGAGCCTCCATCGAGGGGATGTCAACTTTCTGGGGGTCCCACTGTCGGACATGTGCAACCGTAGCTTCCGGGATTCGCGCGAGCGGATCCTGATGAAGAACATAGCTTATGCCGGCTCACTGGTCGCGATTCTCGATGTGGACATGGAAATCGTCGAAGCGCTGCTCGAAGAAACTTTCTCGGGCAAGAAGGCGCTTCTCGAGTCCAACCATCGCGCGCTCCGGCTCGGCTATGACTACGCCACGGAGCATCTCCACCCGGTTCCGTTCCGCCTCGAAAAGATGAACGCGAACGACGGTAAGATCCTGATTGACGGCAACACGGCCACGGCCCTGGGCTGCATGTACGCGGGCGCCACGGTTGCCGCATGGTATCCCATCACGCCGTCGACCTCGGTGATGGACGCGTTCAAGCGCTTCTGCGATAAGTATCGCCGGGACCCGGAGACCGGCAAGTACAACTACATCAGCATTCAGGCTGAGGATGAGTTAGCCGCGATCGGCATGGTCATCGGAGCTTCGTGGAATGGCGCGCGTGCGTTCACCTCCACGTCCGGTCCGGGCATCTCGCTCATGAACGAACTGCTCGGGCTGGCATACTATGCCGAGATTCCCGCGGTGGTCGTCGATGTCCAGCGCGTCGGCCCGTCCACGGGAATGCCCACACGCACGCAGCAGGGCGATATCCTGGCATGTGCGTACGCGTCGCACGGGGATACGAAACATATTCTCCTGTTCCCGTCGAACCCGGGGGAATGTTTCGAGTTCGCAGCCAAGGCGTTCGATCTGGCGGAACGCTTCCAGACACCGGTACTGATGCTGTCGGATCTCGACATTGGCATGAATGACTGGGTCGTGCCACGCCTCAACTGGGATGATTCCTACCGCCCTGATCGCGGCCGCGTGCTGACGGCAGCCGATCTCGAGAAGATTCGGGTCTTCCAGCGGTACAACAACGAGGATGAAAATCAAGTTGTGGCGCGTACGCTGCCCGGCGTGCATCCCAAGGGCGCGTTTTTCACGCGCGGCTCGGGGCATAACAAATTCGGCTTCTACACGGAAACACCGGCCGAATATCAGGAAGTTATCGACCGCCTGTTGCGCAAGCACAAATCGGCAGCGCGGTTCGTCCCTGCGCCCGAGATTCGCAAACTCGAGGGCGCGCAGTTCGGTGTGGTCACCATCGGGGGTTGTACCCCGGCGGTGAACGAAGCCCTGGAGATCCTCGCCGCCCAGGGAATCACGGCGGACTTCATGCGCGTACGCGGCTTCCCCTTCGATGAAGACGTCGCGGCGTTCCTGTGCGAGCACGAATTCTGCTTTGTAGTCGAGCAGAACCGCGATGCGCAGTTGCGATCCTTGTTCCTGCTCGAAACGCCGGTGGCAAAAGATCAACTGCGGTCCATCCTGGTGTATGGCGGATTCCCGCTCAGCGCCCGGGATGTTGTCGAGCAAATCACGATGCAGTTGGAGAAGTCGGAATGCCTTCTATCGCAAAGCCAGTTGTAACCCACCCGAGCCTGCAGCGGAACGAGCTCGGGCTCACCATCCGCGACTATGAAGGCACCATGTCCACGCTCTGCGCCGGATGCGGCCATGATTCGATCACGGCGGCGATCGTACGCGCGGTTTGGGAGTCATCGATCGTGCCGCACAAACTGGCCAAGCTCAGCGGGATCGGATGTTCTTCGAAGACACCCACCTATTTCGTGGGCGGCGCGCACGGCTTTAATTCGGCGCATGGACGCATGCCCGCCATCGCGACTGGCGCGAATGCGGCCAACCGCGACCTGGTTTATATCGGGGTTTCGGGTGACGGCGACTCGCTGTCGATCGGTCTCGGCCACCTTTGCCACGCCATCCGGCGCAATGTGCGGATGACATACATCATCGAGAACAACGGTGTCTACGGACTCACCAAGGGTCAGTTCTCCGCCTCATCGGATGTGGGATCGAAGAGCAAGCGCGGCGAACCCAACCGCATGGCGCCGATCGACCCGGTGATGCTCGGACTGACGTTAGGCGCCACCTTCATTGCGCGCAGTTTCTCCGGCGACAAGGAACAACTCGTTCCGATTCTCAAGGCTGCACTGGCGCATCGAGGCCTGGCGCTGGTCGACGTGGTATCTCCATGCGTGACTTTCAACGATCACGTGGGTTCGACCAAGAGCTATCTCTATACGCGCAAGCACGCGCTGGCCGCGATCGCAGCCGATTTCGTCCCGCCGGAAAAGGAAATCCTGGCCCAAATCTCCTCGCATGGGGCGACCACCGTGACCATGCACAACGGCGGCACGGTCAAGTTCACCGCGGTGCCTCCTGGCTACGATCCGACCGATCGCCGCCGCGTGTCGGCGTATCTGCAAGAGCACGCCGGCACCGGCGAAGTGGTGACAGGACTGCTGTACCTGGACGAATCCACCGGCGATTTTCATGATATGAGCCAGACTTCGGAGACGCCGCTGGCTTCGATTCCCTACGAGAAACTGTGTCCCGGCGCGGAGGTTCTCGAAAAGCTGCAGGAAGACTTCCGGTAACTCGCGGATTGTAATACAGACTTCCGTCTGTGCCTTGTGTGACAGACTCCGGGCGAGCATGGGATCAAGGGACACGGTGATATGAGGTCCGGCATGTTTTCTTCGTCTCGTGCCCGGACCTTCTCCTTTCAAACTCCGGACCAGGGAAGGCGGGTTGATACACTGACCAGTAATGGACGCCCCTTCATCCGTGACGCAGTTGCTTCACGAAGCTCGGGCCGGCAACCCGTCGGCAATGGACCGTCTCTTTCCGCTGGTCTACGCCGAACTCCGTCGTCTGGCCGATTCCTGCCTGCGACGGGAACGCCCCGGTCACACCTTGCAACGTACGGCGCTGGTGCACGAAGCCTATCTGCGGCTCCTCGGCGGTAGCCAGCCCGACTATCAGGACCGCGCTCACTTTCTCGGAATTGCAGCGCGCGTCATGCGCCAGATCCTGGTCGATTACGCTCGCCGCCGCAACGCCGGCAAACGCTCCGCGGCGTTGCAGGTGCCGTTGCTCGAAGCGAGTTCCGCGTCCGTCGAACGATCGGCCACCATGATCGAGCTCGACGACGCCCTCAGCGATCTCGAGAAGCGCGACGAGCAGAAAGCGCGCCTGATCGAAATGCGCTTCTTCGGCGGTTTGACGGCCGAGGAATCAGCATCCGTCCTCGATTTGACCGTTCCGGTAGTCCGCCGCGAGTTGCGGTTGGCACAGGCCTGGCTGGAGCGCGAACTCGACCGGCGCGCAGCCGTTCCACCCGGGACACGGGGCGATAGCCGCATCTCTTAAGAGCGACGATTTCTTCAGTCTGTCCTTGGGTTGAACCGCTCCCGCAGCGCGCGCTTATTGAACTTCCCCACGCTGGTCTTCGGCACGGCATCAATGAACACGACATCGTCCGGCAGCCACCATTTGATGACTCGCGGCGTGAGGTAGTCCATTATCTCTTCTTTCGTGAGGCTGTTGCGAAACTCCTCCCGCGGCACCACGCAGGCGAGCGGGCGCTCATGCCATTTGGGATGGAACATAGCAATGACCGCGGCCTCCGCCACCTTCGGATGGCCCATGATTGCGTTCTCCAGGTCCACCGTCGAAATCCACTCGCCGCCGCTCTTCACCAGATCCTTGGTGCGATCCGTGATCTGGATGAATCCGTGCCGGTCGATGGTCGCTACGTCGCCTGTCCGGAACCACCCGTCCGCGAACGATGCCGGACTTTCCACCTGCCAGTATCCGCTGATTACCCACAATCCTCGCACCTGCAATTCGCCCATGGTCCCGCCGTCCCAGGGAAGCTCGCGGCCCTGATCGTCTACAATGCGGACGTCAATGCCGGGCAGGGGTATACCATGGCGTGCCAGAACTTCGAACTTGTCGCTGTCGGGCAGCGCGTCGATTTCCTCGCTCACAGCCATTATGGTCGCGACTGGCGCAGTCTCGGTCATGCCCCACAGCAGTTTGAACGGTACGCCATACTTTTTCGCGAAGCCTTCCACGAACTGCCGCGGCAGCGCCGATCCGCCGACGCCCACGCGCTTCAAGCTCGAAATATCGTGCGGATGGTTTTCGAGATACCCGTACAACCCCATCCAGATCGTCGGCACGCCGGCTGCAAATGTAGCACACTCGTTCTCGATCAGCCACGCTACATCACAGGGTTGTAGCTGTCGTCCGCTGAACACCAGCTTTGCGCCAGCCATGATTGCGGCCCACGGCATTCCCCATCCGTTGGCATGAAACATCGGCACGACCAACAGCACCGTGTCGCGGAGGGAGAATCCGAACGAATCCGCGAGACACAATCCGTAGCCGTGCAGCACCAGCGAGCGATGCGTGTAGAGCACGGCTTTGGGATTGCCCGTGGTGCCGGACGTGTAGCAGCAGGCGGCCGCGGTCAGTTCGTCGAAAGCCGGCCACGCAAACGACGTCTCCGGAGCGGCGGCCAGCAGATCTTCGTAATCGCCGGTTCCGGTATCCGGCAGGAAGATGATCCGCTCCACGCACGGAATCTGATCGCGGATCGGCTCCAGCACGCCGGCCAGCGATTGGTCGGCGAAAATGACGCGGTCTCCGGCATGGTTGATAATGTAGGCGAGCTGATCCGGCGAGAGCCGCAGATTCAGCGTGTGCAGCACCATGCCGGAGCAGGGAACCGCGAAATACAATTCCAGATGGCGGAAGCTGTTCCAGCACAGTGTTCCCACGCGGTCGCCTGGCTGTAGTTCCAGATCTTGCAGCACGTGGGCCAGGCGGTGGACTCGCGCAGACAGATCGCGATACGTGTAGCGATGCATTCCCCCGTCCAGATTGCGGCTGGCGATCTCGCGGTCCGGGAACAGCCGCACGGCCCGCTCCAGCAGGGGAGTGAGCGTCAGGGGATAATCCATCATTTGGCCACGCATGAGAGAATTCATCGTCGGGACACGAGTATAGCGAAAATCGCAGCCCGTAGGTCAGACCATCGGTTTTTGAGGTCGCCCGATGCCCGCGTACGAGCGCGTCTCCTGTTGGCTGTGACTGGGGCATCTGCCCAGCCTTGTCCGGCGATGCTGCGCGAGTTGTACCAGCAGAATCCGGCTAACCAGCAGTGCCACTACGGAGAGTTTGACGCGCACAACGCAGCCGCGGCGGGCACACTGGCCGACGTACTGCGGTGCACCGGTCAATTCTCCGAAGCCGAGCTTCTCTACCGCCAGGCATTCAGCATCGATGAAAGGTTCTCGGCCCCCAGCATCCGGCCACGCAGGATGACATTCGCTTTCTCGCGCAATGAGCGAGGGATATGCGTCCGCGTCTGCACCCCGCGCGGCCGAGAGTAGTGCAGCTAAGATTGGCTTCTCCCGGCTTTTCAGCCGCTAACCGCGGGGCAGGCCGCGGTCTAGTGTGTCTGAAACTTGCGCCTTTGCCGCCGCGAACGAAGTGTGGCCGCAGTTTCTGGAGAGGAGGCTCGGGCGGGTGGTCCGCACGGGTCCGGAAAGAGCCGCCTCAAAGGCGGCTGCGGCCACGATTGACCGCCCCACAGAGGCAATCCGCGATGTAAAGCGGACTTACATCTCGCCTGCGCTCCGCGAATTAGTCGAACACCCCAAAATGCTTCTGCAGCACCAACGCGATCGTGCCGCGCAAACGGGCTCGGCCATCCTCGTGTGCGGGGACCAGTCGTGGAGCGCACCCCCCGGGCAGTACCTGATGCTGGACCTCAGTCTCGATAACCGGTCCGAACCGATGCCAACTCCTGGTGAGATCGCCGACCACCACGATCCGCTCAGGCGCGAGGCCGGCAACGATCATCCGCATGCCCCGGCCGAGATAATGCGCCATCTTCTCCAGGGCCTGAGCTGCCAGGACATCGCCGTGATCGGCACGGCTGAGCAGGTCCGGGAAACTCAGCCCTGCAGCTACCTGCCCCGATTCGCCGTAATACCGAACGGCGGCCCGGTTCGAGGCAAACACTTCCCAGCAGCCGCGGCTGCCGCAACCACAGACTGGACCCTCCGGATCGAGCGGCACATGGCCGAATTCGCCAGCCATCGCGTTCATGCCCCGTACCAGCCGTCCATTCACCAGAATGCCTGTCCCAATGCCTTCCGAAACGGTGACCACGACGAAGTTCTTGCATTCTTCCATGTGATCGAACCAGACTGCGGCGAGCACGCAGGCGTTGGCCGCGTTCTCCATCTCGACTTCGAGCCCCGTAGCCTTGACGATCGGGGTATGGATATCGAAGTCAGCCCAGCGCAGATTAGGGGCAAAAACCAGCCGCTCAGACACGGGGCTGAAGCGGCCCGGCAGGCTGATCCCAATCCCTTCGATCTTCTGCCCCTGGCAGGATCGCATGACGCGTTGGATTGAATCGATCAAAGCTTTGACTCCAGCCTCGGGATCCGAAGAGGTCGGCATCATTTCCTGGGAGATGAATCGGCCATTCGCGTCCGCCAGCGCGACTGTCGTTTGTACAGGACGGATATCGACGCCTACGATTACACGTTCGTCGTTAAGACGCAAAAATGTAGGGCGCCGGCCCCGCGGCAGGCGGCCGGTCGCACCGTAGAGGACCCATCGCTCTGCGATCAACTGCTCCACGATCGAAGAGACGGTGCTGCGCTGTAATCCGGAAACCCGCGCGAGGTCGGCGCGCGAAATCGGGTGCCGCGTCCGGATGAGATTCAGGATGATCCGGCGGTTGATGTCGCGGACGACTTCGTTAGAGGCTACCTGCGTGTGCTTGGATCTAATGGCCTGCATACCCAGTGTCCAACGACTAATGGACCACTCCCCGTGGAGAAAGCTGCACTATGCCGCTGACGACGCCGGTAGTCAGCGCGTTTGCCGCACCTTTGAATCCAGGCTGCTTTCCGCCCACCGAGATCTCAAACCGCGGATCCGATAGTTGGCCAGGAGTGAAGACAAATTGAATATTTCGCGTCTCTCCCGGCGCAAGTGAGACGCGAGTGAAGCCCTCCAGCGCACGAATCGGCCGGGTCAGGTAGAGTTGCACCACCTCTTCGCCGGTCGTTTTTCCGGTGTTCTGAACGTCCACTGTCACCTTGACCTCGTCACCCGAGGAGACCCGTGCGGGTAACTTCAGGTTGCGATACGCAAAGGTAGTGTAGCTCAGACCATAGCCGAAGGGAAATAGCGGATCGCCCGTGAAGTACCGGTAAGTACGGCCTTTCATGTCGTAGTCGGTGAATGGCGGAAGTTGTTCAGCGGACTTATAGAAGGTAACCGGCAACCGCCCTGCGGGATTATAATCACCGAACAGGACATCGGCCAGGGCAGTGCCACCGGCCTGGCCGGGATACCAGAGTTCGACGATGACGGGGACATGCTCCCGTGCCCAGTTAACGGCTAAGGCGCTGCCGTTGAGGAGCACCAGAACCACAGGCTTGCCTCTCGCCACCACTTTCTGCATCAGATCTTCCTGGGCTCGCGGAAGGCCCAGATCGACGCGGTCCCCGCCTTTGAATCCTGCCACGGGCACGCGCATTTCCTCGCCTTCAAGACGCGGCGAAAGACCGAGTACCAGCACCACCGCGTCGGCTTGATTTACGATGGCGTTGACATCGGCACTCTGCGTGTCATGCGGGCGCGACCACACTAACTGAATGTCGGCGTCATTGAGGAATTCGTGGTAATCGAGGCGGAGCGCGTATTGCTTTCCGGCTTGCAACTCGACTTGCTTATACTGATAGGCGCGCTCGTGGATGCCGTTGAAACTGACAACAAGCTTATCGTCCAGATAGAGTTCAAACGCGTTCATTCCGATGGCGCCGAGTTGATAAGTTCCACTTACCGGGGCAGAGAGGTGAGCGGTCCAACGGACTCCGAAATCATCGTCGTTCAGGTCGGGACGGGGCGATCCGTCCCACCATTTGAAATCAATGGTGGCGTCGGCCCTCGTGAACAGCGGCTTCAGACCCTGCGGAATCGATCCTAGGTACCGGCCCGAGTTCGGATAGGTGAGTTCTCGCGGGCGGTGTTGGTGACCGTCAAAGTTCGCGCTGTTGAAATACTCACCTTTGAGATCCGAGAGCGCGGAGGCCGGCACGACTTCGAAGCTGGGCATGCCGGTCGCCAGATCGCTGCCACGGGAATACAGAACTTTGGTGTTGGCGCCCACCTTGCGCCGGATACCTTCGAGCGGCGTAACCGGGGCCGTCGGATCGCCATTATAGTTGCCGACCATCACCTCCGCATCATTAGCGTTAGGCCCGATCACCGCGATTGTCTTGAGGGCTTTGCTGAGCGGCAGAGTGTGCCCGTCATTCTTCAGCAGGACGATCGCTTTGCGCGCTGTCTCGACCGCGAGCTTGCGATGTTCCTCACTGTCATTCACGGTATACGGAATTTGCGCATACTTCACCATCCCCGGGGGGTCAAATTCGCCAAGTTTGAAACGCGCCAGCAGGAGTCGCCGGACGGCCCGGTCGACATCAGCCTCGGAGGCGAGGCCGGCCTTCACCGCCGGCATCAGGTTAGTATACTCAACACCGCAATTGAGGTCTGTTCCGGCCTTCAGCGCGCTGGCCACGCCGGACTGGGCATCGGGCGAGGTCTTATGATGCTGATAGATATCGCCAACCGCGCCACAATCAGAGACCACATACCCTTTGAAGCCCCATTCTTTGCGCAAGATCTGGTCGAGCAGGCGCGGGTTCGCGCAGGCCGGCAGTCCATCCACGCGATTGTAAGCGCACATCACTGAATACGCGCCGCCTTCTTTAATCGCCATCTCGAACTGCGGCAGATAGGTCTGCCGGAGATCCTGTTCCGTCACTACCGCGTCGAAAGTATGGCGCTCGGATTCAGGCCCGCTGTGCACGGCGTAGTGTTTGGCGGTGGCCACGGTCTTCAGATATTTGGGATCGTCGCCTTCCAGGCCCCTGATAAACTGCACCGCCATGCGCCCCGTCAGGTAGGGATCCTCGCCGTAAGTCTCCATCCCGCGGCCCCAGCGCGGATCGCGGAAGATGTTGATGTTGGGCGTCCAGAAGGTGAGCCCCTGGTAAATGTTCCGCTTGCCGCGGCGGACGAATTCATGGTGCTTGGCTCGCGCTTCGTCGGAAATGGCAGTAGCGACGCGAAAGATGAGATTGGTGTCCCAGGTGGCGGCAAGACCGATCGTCTCAGGAAAGACGGTGGCGCGGCCGGCCCTCGCGACGCCGTGCAGACACTCGTTCCACCAGTTATAGGCTGGGATGCCGAGCCTTTCGATAGGCACTGAATCGTTCATGAGCTGGGAGACCTTCTCTTCGAGCGTCATGCGGGAGAGCAGGTCGTCGACGCGCTTCTCCATCGAGGGGGACGTGTCCTTGTAAGGGGGAGGCTGCTGGGCGAAAGCGATATCGGCGGACGCCGGTAGCAGGACGGCACACGCAATAGTAGTTAGTTTCAATGTCAAACTATATTTAACTCCTCTATTAGGATTGAAGCAAGAGTTTCTTGTAATCAGGCTTAGACCCCGAGGATGTTTATGGCGTCCGCCTCAGTAAAGCTATCGGCAGATCCCCATGTGGCCGAGACGGAGTACGCAGCCGTCTCGGCTGCGAATATCGCCGGGTCAAACCGGAAAAATCCGATGAAAACGCCGGACACTTTTGAGCAGGTTTTCCAGAGGTCGTCCAGCCGGTCTTAAATTCGTTTGGGGACCCTTGACTTTCTCTCTCGAAACCGATATATAGTTTGATACGACAACGAATTGGGAACCGAGTGGTTCCTCAAGGAGGTTAGGCAAACTTTATGATCCAAAGAATGCGGATTGCGACCCGCTGCAGCGTCGCCCTGCTCGCCCTGACATTCGCGCACAATGCCGCGCAAGCCCAAGTCCTCTACGGAACGCTCACCGGAAACGTGACCGATCCCGCCCAGGCGGTGGTGCCTAAGGTGCACGTGGAAGCCATAGCTCAGGACACAAACGTAAAGCACGAAACCGATACGGACGATCGCGGTATTTATCGCTTCACGGACCTGCAACCGGGAGTCTATCAGGTCAGTGTCACCGCGGTAGCCTTCAAGAAATTTACCGAAACCAATGTTCAGGTGCAGGCTAATGCCGTGAATCGCGTGGACGTGCAGTTGCAGATTGCGTCTGCCAGCGAATCGATAGAAGTCTCGGCAGGGTCGGTGGTGCTGCAAACCGATAGAAGCGATATCCATCAGGAAATCACGCCGACAGAAGTGGAGCAACTGCCATATAACGGCACGGAAGGCAAGAATTTCCAGTCCCTATTGCTGTTGCAGCCGGGCACGGCGACGACGGCCGGAACCGGTGAGGCGAATTCGGCGGCCGGCAACCCGCAGCGGGCCATTACGGTCTTTCAAAACGGGGTTTCCTCGCAGGCAAACAATACCCGCCTCGACGGCGCGTTGAACGCTTATCCCTGGCTGCCGGTCAATATTGCTTACGTGCCTTCTCCGGAAGCCATTCAGGCCGTATCTATCAGCGCCAACGCATTCGATGCCGAACAGGGAGCGGCAGGCGGCTTCGCGATGAACGTGGTCATGAAATCGGGCACCAATCAGTTACACGGTTCCATGTTCGAGCGCAATAACAACAACGATACGCAGGCAGTTAATAACTATTTCAGCCATCCCGGGCGCCTCGCAAAGAACATTCAGAACCAGTTCGGATTCAGCATCGGGGGGCCGGTATTTATACCGAAAGTTTATAACGGTAAGAACAAACTGTTCTGGTTCATGTCTTACGAAGGTACTCGCCAAAACCAGTTCGCTTCCGATCCGAATCTGACGCTGCCCACCGCGGCAATGCGTACCGGCGACTTCAGCGCGACCGGCGTAACGGTGTATGATCCCCTCACGGGCAATTCGGATGGCACGGGACGAACTCCCTTTGCGGGCAACATTCTTCCCGCCAGCCGGATCGCATCCGCGTCGGCGACACTTACCGGGCTATTGCCGGCGTTGACCAGGCCGAACACCTTCTATAACAACTACGACGCCTACGGCGCCACCACCTACAGCGTGGATCGTTACGACTGGAAAGTGAATTACAATCCGACGGAGAAAGTCATGATCTGGGGCCGGTACAGCATTTCTCCCATGGACATCGTCGCTCCGCTGGTTTTGGGAGCAGCGGGTGGCGATGCCTTTAACGGCGGCAATCCGGGCCATGCCGGCGGCCGCGTCCAGGTAACCGCTGCCGGTCTCACTTACACCCTGACCCCCACCCTGCTGTTCGATGGCAACGTGGGCTACACGCGGCAGAATATCGGGGCGAATGGCGATCCGCAAGACGGCTATTACGGACTCGACGTGCTGCATATCCCGGGAACTAACGGCGTCGGACCGAACTATGAAGGCATTCCCGGATTTCAGATCGCGAGCATCGCCAACATTGGAAACACCAACACCGGCAGCCCGTTCCAGTTCCGCGACAACCAATACACCACCAGCATCAACGTAACCAAGATCAAAGGCCAGCACAACATCCGTGCCGGGTTCGAATACGATAAGTTCGCGCTGAACCATTTCCAGCCGCAGGGCGGAACGTTCGGGACAGCCCGCGGTACGTTCGGTTTTGACGGATCGCTGACGGCGCTAAAAGGAGGCGCGGCGATTAACGCGGCGCAGCCAGGGAGCACTCTGCCCGGCGCTCCCTCCAACTCATGGGCGCAGTTCCTTCTCGGCTATCCTTCCGAGACCGGCAAGGTGACGCAGGTGAACGATCCTATCGCGCTGCGCTTCTCGACGTGGTCGATGTATGTGCGCGACTTATACCAGGTCACCAGCAAGCTGACCATCGATTACGGTCTGCGATGGGAATACTATCCGATCTATTCGCACGACCATTACGGTGCGGTTCGCTTCGATCCCACCAATGATTACATTTACGTCGGCGGGGAAAACGGCGTACCGTGGGATGCCGGCGCCACGGCGAGCAAAAAGGATTTCGCGCCGCGTTTGGGAGCCGCTTACCGTCTGACCGAGAAGACCGTCATTCGTAGCGGTTTCGGGATCAACGTGGATCCGGACAACATGCGCAACCAGCGTAACCAGTATCCGGCGATCGTCAACCAGGTGTACCAGCCGCTTAATACCTACCAGTTCATCAGCTACGCCGGCGTGCCGAATTCCGATGGGGCGGCGCGGGTGTCGCTAGCCGATGGCCTTCCTCTGCCGACGTTCCCGGACATAACGGTTGGGATCATCAAGCCGTCGACCACGGCGTCACCGACCACCTATCTGCCGAGCATCAGTACCGTAACCTTCCCGGCCAATTTTGACCGGGGCTACTATGAGACCTGGAATTTCACCCTCCAGCACGAGTTCTCTCCCAGCCTGGTGGCGCAAGCCTCATATGTGGGCACCCATGGAGTCCACACCGATATGGGCGTCAACATCAACGGCTCCGCTCCCGGCACCGGCACTGCCGGACGACAGCTTTATCCGTACGTCACCAGCGACATGAACTCGTATGAACCCTTCGGCAGCAACACGTATCATGCCTTGCAGACGTCGGTGCGCAAGCGCATTGGAGCATCTATTATTGGCGCGAGTTACACCTTCTCGAAGGCGATCAATAACATGAACGGCGACAACGGCGACGGTACTCTATGGCGCGCTTATCCGGTCTCGTACACGCTGAATAAGCAAATCGCCGGCTTCGACCGGCCGAATAACTTTCAGTTTTACTACGTCTACAATTTGCCGTTCGGGAAAGGGCACACCTGGATCAATCATGGGTGGGAATCCTGGATCGTCGGCAACTGGCAGCTTAGCGGTACACTCGCGCGGGAAAGTGGGTTACCGTTCGGTGTCAGTACCACTTCCAACGTCAATGCGGGTGGCCAGGCGAACAGCGCCAGCCAGAGCAATCCCATAGTGCAGGTCCTGGGCGGCCACGATTCCAACGATCCTTATTTCAGCGGGTCGTCATTCGTTAATCCACCGAGCGGTGTGTTGGGTTCGACGGGCCACTATCTGGGAGGCTTATTTGGGCCTGGGTTCTTCCAGTGGAACGCCAGCATTTCCCGCATCTTTCCTATAAAGGAAGGGAAGCTAAACTTTACGTTGCAGGGGGAAGCCTACAACCTGACTAATACGGTTGTGTTCTCCAACCCAGGCGGAAGTTGCTGCTGGACAACAGGCTCAAGCGGAGCCACCAACTACAACGGCTTCGGCATCATCAGCGCAACACAATCCACCCCGCGGTATATTGTCGTCGCCGGATATCTGCGGTTCTAACTGCTTAGACTTGTGTGACAGGTTAAACCTGTCATTGGCCGGCCGCTCCACAAGGGCGACCGGCTTTTTCTGTTCTAAATCAAGCTCGATGGACAGCCAGCGGGGACAGCTCGAACCCCGCGGTCGCAGCGACAGGTACACTGCCGGCCTAGTATTCACGCCGTAGGAGCAGCGACGTGAGCGTCGCCATCGGCGGCGCGGAAGCCCCACCTTCTATATTCGCCTTTTATTCGCTTTTAGTGATACACTAGCAGAAGTGAGGTAAGCTATGCGGTGCATCAACAAGATCGTCGTCGCGGGCAATCTCGGACGGGACCCGGAGATCGGTGCGACACCGAAAGGCATGCTGGTCGCGAAGTTCAGCGTCGCGGTCGATACTCCCCGTCCCGGCGGCAGTTCCCGGACAGTATGGTTCCAATGCCTGGCGTTGCGAGACCAGGCGGAACTCGTCAAACAAAACCTGAATCACGGCGATCCGGTTTACGTGGAAGGCTCGCTCGAACCCTACGAATACACGGCTCGCGGCTCGAAGCAAAGACTGCAGGCGTTCAGGATTCTGGTGGATCGTATTAAGCCATTGGCCCACCGCTCTGCGCAACAGGCTTTGGCCTGCTAGGGGCGGGCTGCTGCGCAGCGACGCAGAGGGTACCCCGACCACAAAAGACGATGGTCTGTCCTACGGGACGGCCGATTCGGCAATCTGCCAGAAGGCGTCTTTCGCAGGATTCGTGGTACCGTCGTTCATCTGCGCGAGGAAGACCATGACCAGATCTGTTTTCGGGTCCACCCAGCCACCGGTGCCGAAGGCCCCGCCGTGTCCGAAAGTGCCGGGCGAAACCAGATTCAGCAGGGTATGCGAGTTCATGATCTGGAGGCTGATGCCGTAGCCGGTGTGGTCGGGGCTGAGATCCTGAGTCATCGCCTCGACGCTCTGCCTGGACAGAATGCGCCGTCCGTTGTAAATCCCTCGATTCGCCAGCATCTGATAAAAGCGCTGTAAATCGGATGCCGTAGAGTAGAGTCCGAGTTCGGGGCCGGGGTATTTGGCGCCGGCACGATAGTTGGCCGGATCGCCGGCTTGCGCACGCTCATGGGATAGAGCGAGTTTGCCGTCGTCATGCTGGTAGATCATGGCGATGCGGGGCTTTTTATCGTCGGGCGGGAAGTAGAAGGTGTCCTGCATGCCCAGCGGATCGAGGATGCGGCTCTTCACGAATTGCGAATACTCTTGTCCCGAAACCACCTCGACGATACGCCCCAGAGTCGCGATCCCCATATTGCTGTAAAGGTACTTGTGGCCGGGCTCGTTGATCATATGCGCGGCGGCGTAGCCTTTCACGGCATCAGCGAGAGTGGCGTCGAGCGTGAAGTTGATGCGCTTGTAGGGGCCGTCGGGCGGGAGGAACGGGAATCCGGCGGTGTGCGATGCGACCTGCCAAACCGTCGGCGGATGTTGGGGCTTTTTCACGACGCCGTTCTCCTCCAGCATTTGTCCTTTGAACTCGGGAAGGTAATCCTGCACCGGCCGCGTGAGATCAAGCTTGCCTTCTTCGACCAGAATCATGGCCGCGACTCCGGTGAAGGATTTGGTCTGCGACATAATCTGCATGATCGTGTCGGTCCGCATGGGCTTCTTGTTCTCGACGTCGGCGTAGCCCACGGCGTCCAGTTCAACGATCTGGCCCTGATGCGCGACGAGCGTGACGGCTCCGGAGATGGCGCCACTATCCACGAAGGACTGCATGCGCGACGGCATGAGCTTCAGCCGCGCGGCATCGATGTCCGCGGCGTGGAGGGTAACTGCGAGCGTTGCGAGGAGGAGATAGCGTCGGGTGAGCATCATTGAGATTGTAACCGGATGTCGGGTGAGGACGAGCCGACCATGATATGGCCCTGGCACCGACAGCCAGGAGTGACTGATGACGTCCCGTAACTGCCAGATTTGCGTAAGTGAACGTAGTATAGGACTCCGGAGCGAGCGGCCGAGACAACGGTGAGCGTCCCGGCCGCCTGAAGATTCGCGCAGGCCAGAACGCAACAAAGCCAAAGACTGCATAGGTGCTTAGAATCTGAACTTCAGTCCCAGTTCCAAGATGCGCATGGGCTGAACGTTGGTCAGGTTGGAATAACCGACGCCGGTCCGGTATTGGTTGTACGCGGTGATCGGATTAGTGTTCGCTGCCAGCCGGGACACCACTTGTTCCGGAGTATTGTAGACCTCGAAGCCGTTCGCGTAAGACGCACCCAGCGCCTTATACGTGATGCTCGAATTGATGGTCGTGCGCCGCACATTATTGAAGGCGTTGTAGGCGCTGACGCGCAGTTCGAGCGTATAGCCTTCGCGGATGATGAACTTCTTGGACATCGTCATGTCGTTGCCGAAAGTGCCCGGCTGCGTAATGTAGTTCCGCGGCCCGGTGCCGTTGCCCGCGGGATAAATCTGCGGCACCGACAGAGCGCTCGGATTGAAGTACTCGGAACTATTGGGCGAGGCGAGATTTCCGGTGATGTTGACGCGCGGCGTGAGGTCCGGCGTACCCATGAAAACGGTCGGGACACTGATGCTGGTTCCGGTGTTCGCTTCCTGAACGCTGAACGCCGGCGAGACGGGCAAACCACCGAAGAAGGTAAGGTGATGCGCAAACTGCCATCCGTCCATGGCCGACCGCGCCACGATGTTGTGCCAGCCCAGCCAGTGCGAAGCGAAGTTGGGCAACTGGTAGATGTAATTCATGGTGAGATTATTCGTGCGCATGGCAGCGGACGGGTAGCCGGAGTACGCTTTCCAGAAATAGGAGTACAGGCCGGCGTTCTCTACCCCGCTGATCAACCGGTTGTTACTATAGGCCGCCTGAAAAGACAGGCCATTGCCGAATCGTTTCTGCACGCTGACCTGCAGCGAGTCGAAGCGGTTATTCCCCACGTTGGCGGTGTCATTGATGGTGTTGAAGCCTTGATACGGACGCATGACGAGCGCATTCATCGCGTTGCTGCCCGGCAGCGGCCCGGGGTTGGAGGAGGTGATGGGGCCGTAGAAATTATAGCCGGCGTTGGTCGAATCGACATAAGCCGGATTGTACGTGGTTCCCGGCAGAATTGTGTTCAGATTAAACTCGACCGCCTGATGGCGCTGCAGATTGCCGACGTAGGCGACGTCCAACACCATCTTGAACGGAATTTCGCGCTGCACCGAAAGGCTGTAGTCGTACACTGTCTGCGGATGTCTTGTGGACGGGTCTCGCGCGGTAACACTGGACGGCGGCGAGATGCGCGCCACGCTGGAACCGCCGGCGAGAGTCGTGAGGCTGGTCTGCAGATAATCCACCTGCTGGGCGGTGCCGTTTTCGAAGTTGACGACTGTGTCGCCAATCACGTTGCGGTTGTAAGCCCAGCCGAAACCACCGCGGATCACCATCTTGGAATCGAACTCAGGCGACCAGGCAAATCCTCCGCGCGGCGCTACCATGATCGGGGGCGGACTGAAGAATCCGGCGTTACCTACCCCAGCGGTACCCAGGGGGACCAACCCGTTCGTCAAGCTTCCTGATCCGGGAACGATGGAGTAGAGCAAGATCGAGGAGACATTCGAAGACACCGGGTTATTCGGATTGGCCGGGTCGATCACCTGATTCTTGTTGGCCGGATTGGGAATATAGTAACGAGGCGCAAGAGCCGGGTTGTACATCCAGGGCAGGAACACGGCGTCCTTGCTGCCGGCAGGGTTGACGTCGGCCTCAGCGGGCATGTGGTAGACGCGGAGTCCGTAGTTGAGTGTCAGGCCGCGGCTGACGCGCCAGGAATCCTGGGCAAACAGTTGGAAATCCTTGAAGCCCGAGTTCTCGTAATCGATCGAGGAAATCTGGGTATATTCGTTGAGGGCTCCTACGAGCGTATTGGCCGGACCGTAGTTCATGTCAAACGGGCTGTGGCTGGGGCTGAAGTCGTAGGTTCCTTTGTCGTTGGCGGCGTTGATCTGCTGCTTGGTGTCGATGAGGTACTGACCGCCGAACTTGTAAGTATGGGTCCCTTTGGTCCAGGTGAGGGTGCTCGATGCCTGCCATTCGTTGGCATCGGCAAAGGCTGGAAGGCGATTGAAACTGAAGGTCGGATAAGTGCCGCCCACGTTGATTCCGGGGAGGATGTCGTTGGTCGCCTTGAAGACGCCAGGCAATCCCGAGAGGCCTAACTTGGTCGTATCGACCGCGGCCGGATCCGTGGGAGTGACGCTGACGTAGTCATAACTCCAGGAGAAGAAGCTCTCTAATACCATCGACGACGAAAAGGTGTGCGTGATGTTGCCGGCTGCCGCGCGGTCGGGACGGTACTGATTCATGAGATTGAAGGGCAGCGGCGCGGTGGTATTGTAGGTTCCCAGTTGGGTATTCGTGCTGCCGTCGTTGGAGTACCGCAGATACATGCGCGTCGAGTTACTGATGTTGTAATCCACTTTGGCAACCTGCGACAGCCGGGGAAGTATCGTCTGGTAGACCAGGTTGTAGTTGGCGCTGGGATTACTGGGATTATTGGGCAGCGGATAGAGGTTCAGGATCGCCTGGCCGAGGGGATTGATCAGCGATTGCGGAACGATCAGACCCGGAAGCGGTACGGCTGTGCCGTTATATTGGGAGCCCTGTTCGTAGATGGTGGGGTGCTGTCCAAGAGTATTCACCGTCTGTGAGAAGTTACCCTGCCGTTCGAGTGCAGTGGGGACCTGCGTCTGCACGATCGAGCCGGGGATGTTCTGTTTGAAATCTTCGAAGTTGTAGAAGAAGAAAACCTTGTTCTTCTTGACCGGGCCGCCGAGGTTGGCGCCGAAATAATTGTAACGGTAGATCGCCCTGGGCAAACCGTTATAGTTGTTGGACCACGAGTTGGCGTTCAGGTCTTCATTGCGCAAATTGTCGAACGCGACACCGTGAAACCCATTGGTACCGGACTTAGTCACGATGTTGACTACCGCGCCGCTGCGATTCCCGTATTCGGCGGTGAAGTTATTAGTGAGGACCGAGATCTCCTGGATGGATTCGAGACTGGGCGAAACGGTCACCTTCTGGTCGCTGCCGTGGTCGACGATGCTGCCGCCGTCCAGGTTGATCTGCATGGTAACGGAAGACTTGCCATTGATGGTGTAGTCCTGATAGCCGTAGTAGCCGTATTCCCGCCCGGCGATGGCGGTGTCGTCATTGGCGATGGCGCCGGGAATCATCCCCAGCAGATTCGCCCAGTTACGGCCGTTATTCGGAATGTCGGCGACCTGGTTCGACTGCAGTGTACCTACCCGCTCGCCCGAGTCCTTGATCAATTGCTGGTCGGCTGTCACCGTGACGGATGTGGCGGGGCCCGCCCCGACCTCGAGTGCAACCTGTCCCAGATCGAGTTCCTGGAAGCCGTTGATGATAATGTTATCGAGCGTCTCTTCCTTGAATCCGGTAGCGTTCACGGTTAGTGTATATTGCCCCGGCACAAGCGACGGCAGATTGAAGATCCCTTGCGCGTTGGCAGCGACCTCGCGGGTCGACTTGGTCGATAGTTGCACCACTTTCACTTTGGCGCCGGGAATGACTGCGGCACTGTGATCCACCACCGTACCTGTAATAGTGCCCAATCCGGCCTGTCCGAACAGCGACACAGGCACGGCACACAAACATAGAAATGCTAATTCAGATCGCAACGAAGAACCCCTTTCGCCCTGGGTGTTAATTCTATCTTAAGCACCTCTGCCGTGCAAGCGTAATGTGGAAAGTCGTACAGTGGACGTGGGTCCACCGCACGAAAAGGAAGAATCCGCAGGAGACCCGGGCATCGAGGGCGCCCTTATCCGTGATTATCGGCGAAGCCGTCTGAAGTTGTATCTTGAATCTCGAAGGCGGGAAGAAGGATGGAACCCCGCCGTTGGAAGCGCTGGGGTTCCTGGAAGCGGGCATCCGGCTCGGTCATTTCCTCCGCTGTGAGCGGGATTGATCAATACTGGCCCGGGACTAAGATCCCCTGGGTAACCCCGTTGTTCGTGGTGGTGCCCCAGCATGCATTATTACCACCCATCCCCGTCGCTGTGGTTCCGCTCGGGCAGTTGGTGAGCGTAGACTGAGCGGCCCCCCAAATACTTGCCGTGCTGTTACCGGCCCCGATAAACAGGCCCGCGGACGCCAGCGCGACGAATGCCAGAACCAGCGTATACTCTACCAGGTCCTGCCCGTGATTTTCCTTCAATAACTTCTTAATTAGCTTCATTTGTTCTCTTCTCATACCCTTCCGCCCCGGGAAACTAACAGATCGCCCCGTGAGATACTTTCGAAGTTAGCAGCGCCATTGCGCCTGGTCAAGATAACCGGGCGCTGTCCAGCACATTTCGTTTTACGTTCGTACCTTAACTCAACTGGCCTGCTGTTATCAGTAATTTTGCTTAGAGAATGGACCTATGGTGTTAAAGCGGTTCCGCAAGCATAAGTCGGACACCCGGACAAAGGTCGAGCCGATCCCGCGCCGTGCAATCTGCTAACTAACTGGGCGCGGAAACGCCTTTTCTGGAATTGTAGTCCGCTTTCCAGGCTGTGCGCGAGAAACGCGGCGTAGAACCCGCCGAATGTCCCACCTTGGGCTTTTGAAGTGGCTTGCATTCGATTTTCTATTGCCTAGGCGGCCTTTTTGGGCGGCTCGCCGGGTGATTTCCAGGGCTGAATGAAGTCGAGGGGCTGAATGTTCGGGTCGATCGAGCTACAAATGGGCCGATCGGCTGCTGTTTTGGGCGTTTCTACCGCCCTGAGGGGCGGCAACGGGGGCATTTGCGGAACAAACCCAATTTCTTGCCGGCGTTCTTTTTGCAGCTTGCGGAGGTCGTGCAGGTTGCGGTTGAAGGCGCGGTCGGCGGTGTTGTAGTAGCGGAGCATGAGCGCGACCTGTTTGGAGTCGTCCTGGGTGTCGTTGAGGTCGAGGCGTTCGGTCAGGAGGATGTTGGCGCGCCAACTGCTGATAAAGGCCTGGGCCATTTTGTAGATGAGGACGGCTTCAGTGGTGCCTTGGGGCTGGTGCTCTTTGTTGAGGTCGTCCAGCAGTTCCTCGAACTGGTCGCGATCCTCGTCGGACATCACGGCGAAGGTGATACAGAGGCCATGACGCGCGGCATTCCTTCTGACGCGGGCTTTTCCCGCGTCCGTGCGGGGGCCGGTGGACTTCTGCGCATTCATGCGGTTGGCTTCGATTTGAGCCTCGGTGGCCATATGGATACAACTCTCCCTGGCGGTCCCGTGGGGCCGCGATAATTTCCCTGGTTCTTTAGTGAATGTGTAGCCGGAAGGCGAGCACAGCGGTCCCCGGCTGATTTGGTTATAGCAGAGAGGGGGGCTAAAACGTTCTCCGAGGTTAGTAAGTTATTCGGGTGGAAGGAAATATAAGTTTGACTGAAGGGTGAATGTTAACCGCTAATGTTTGGAGATAACAGAATACCAGGACAACCATTTCTTTTTCAGTCATTTCTCTCACCGATCGCGGCCATTCGATGGGTGGCCAATCCGGAGCCCCATCATACTCTGCGTCTTCCTCCGCGGCTCGGCGCCTCTGCGGTGAGGTTCAGCGCTGCAGCTGACATATAGACGGGGGCCTCCGGAAGGTGGGCTGGCGGGGCCTGGCGTCGCAAGATGACCGCCGAGGCGCTGAGCCGCAGAGGAAGACGCAGAGAACTCCCGGCCGACCAAGTCAAAGCTTGGGTCAGATGATCTTGTTCTTTGGGTGTGGGTCGCAGCATACTCGGGTAAGAGATCACCGGCGACCACGCAGTGTCAAGTGGCCGATAAGCGAAAAACAGGCTCAGATTAGCCGGATTTGTCGTTTTAATGCGGCCAAAGGTTGATTGAAGCTCCGTTAGATGAGGCGCTCAGGAGTTGCCGTGAAATAGGTAGCCCAACTTGAACTTGAGCCAAAGGCATGATTCGAGACGATACGGCATCATCAGGCTGATCCTCTGCGTCCTCCGCGGTTCTCGGCGCCTCCGCGTTAAAGTCAGCGCGCGGGCAAGCGGACTCACGTACCCAATCAGTATCCTGGAGTTCGGCGCGAAATCTTAAACGCGGAGGCGCCGAGAACCGCGGAGGACGCAGAGCGCAACGTTCCCGCTCCTAGATGTTCCGACTTATTTCGTGACAGATTCTCATCTCCAGTGGACAGGCTCCCATTTCTTTTTCGTTCGCGTTGCGTTACCTGAGCGCGCTCAATAGGCCCTCTCCTGGCGGGAGTTTCGAAGGTTGTCGATCCGTTGCACAAAGATCTCTTGCGGTCCGCAGTTTCATTGTGCAGAATGGTCCTTCGCGGTTGTGGGTGACTTGCGCGCTCCACAATAGGATCGGGCAGAGATTAGCCGGTTATGCCGAGCTCGGCATAACCGGCTTTATGCCGAGTACCGGATTATGCCGAGTAAGTCCCGGCGAGCGACAGCGGGGCGGGGGTTCGGTGCAACATGTACTCGGCATAATTAGAGAGCGGACAAGAAAGCCAAAAGCGCGTCGTCGGGTTTGAATCGGGGAAAACCGCCCTCAACTGGTTGCAGTTTCCCGAGCGCCTGTTCCTTGGTCTTCAGATCGGCCTGGATGTACATGTGAGTGGTGTCCAAGCTTTCATGGCCGAGCCAAAGAGCGATCACTGCGATTTCTACTCCAGATTGAAGAAGGTGCATCGCCGTGGTGTGGCGGATGACGTGGGGAGAAACCCTCTTGGCTTTCAGCGTCGGACAGGCAGGTAAGGCGCGCCGCACCGCCTGCTGAAGGATGTAGGTGGCCCCGTCGGTTGACAGAGGTCCACGCCGAGCGCTGGGGAACAAGATGCGGTCACCACTGTCGCCACACTCGGTAACCCAAGCCCGCAACGTGCGGGAAGTGGTAGGCCACAACGGAACACTGCGTTCCTTGCGGCCCTTGCCCGTAAGGTGAAGCAGCGAGGTCGCTCCGAAGGCGAGGTGATGTTGCCGCAGGGTGAGTATTTCTGAGATGCGGGCTCCGGTATTATAGAGCGTCAACAACAGGGCGTAATCGCGCTTTCCGATCCAGGTCTGAGTGCATGGCGTAGCAAGAATAGCCTCCATTTCCGGCCGTGTCAGATAGCCGATCAAGCGGCGGTCCGCACGTTTGGTGGGAATCGCCAGTACTTGCGCCGCTAAATCGATGCACGCAGGTTCACGGAGAGTTACCAGGCGAAAAAAGGACCGGATGGCTGCCAAGCGCGCGTTCCGGGTCTGAACACTATTACCGCGGTCTCGTTCGATGCCGTCGAGGAAGCGCATGATCGCTTTTGCCTGCAGGTCGTCCAGGGTTAGGTCAGACGGCTTCCTGCCGATGGTCTGGCTCAGATGCTGGATCAGTAATCGAAATGTATCTCGGTAGCTTGCCACCGTTTGTGGACTGGCACGGCGTTGGCGGACCAGATGATCAGTAAAGAAGGACTGCACCAGCGGCGCGATCAGCCCGGTGCCGCTGTTCATGAATCACCTCCTGGCTCGCAGGAACGCCGAAAAGCTTCCCCGGCGGCGGTTAACAACTCCGGCGTGGCCGTCAAATACCAGTAGGTCTCTTCTTTGCTGAGGTGGCCGAGATATACCGACAGATGGGGTATCAGGGCGCGCACATCCAGATTGTCGGCGTACCACGCCAGGAGCCGCTGGACTGCGAAACCGTGCCGGAACGAATGCAGTAAAGGGCTTCGCTTGCCGCCGGCATTCTTGATCCCGATAGACTGAACGAGTTGGCGAAACATTCGGCGGAGTGCAGAATAGGAAAGAGGCTGCCGCCTGCCGGTAATGAAGAACGCTTTCGAAGGTCGGCGCAGCTTGACCCGATTGCGTTCCTGCAGGTACGCACGCAACTGGTCTGCGGTGCTGGAGTGGATGGGTACGATCCGCGATTTATAGAACTTCGCCTTACGAATATAAAGTTGCGGTGGATCTGAACCTAAACGAACATCATCGACCGTGAGAGCGATCACTTCGCCTGCGCGGAGCCCCGTGCTGGCAAGCAATCCGATGAGCGAGTAAGAAGTCCGTTGCGATAAGGAGCCGGGTTTCCACAACGTAGAGGTGGCTTGCTGGAGCTTGGCGATTTCCTCGGCTGAGTACCAACGGGGCTTCGGGCGTGGCTCGTGCGGCAATAGGCCGGGCCCAGGTACTTCGGTGTCCGGCACGCTGGCTCTGAGGTGTTTCAGAAAACAGCGTGCGTGGGTCAGTCGCATTCTCTGCCCAGGAAGGCCACAGCGAAGCGAAGCGGCACCGATCCAGTCCAATATCGTCTGTGTACGGATAGGCCACGAGAAACCTTTCGCTTCTACGTAGTCCGACAGTTCCCGCAGATTGTAGGATTCGTACTCCGTCTGGAAACCGAGCGAACTCCGTAAGTTCAGATAAGCCTCGATGTGTACCCGAAACTGAGCCGGATTCATTGTGCGCCTCCCGGCCAAGGCAAGGCCACCTGTGCAAGCGACGGCAGGTCGAGTTTGGCGTAGATCCCTGTGGTCGTGAGCGAACCATGCCCGAGGATGTCAGCGACCTCTTTGAAACTCGCTCCGTTGCGGACCATGCTGGTGGCTAGAGTGTGCCGCAGGACGTAAGCGCCGGAGCATGGAGCGCCGATTCCTGCCTTTCGCAGGAGGCGGTTCACCAGCTTGGCCATGAACCCATTGCCATGTATCGGTGGGTGCGCAGGTCCGCAACTGAGAAACACTGCGCGTTCGGTACTGACTGGCCGTGCCTCGTGCAGATAGCTGGCCAAGGCAGCGCCCGCATCCTCGGGTAACGGCAGCACTCTCTCCCGGTTGGTTTTGCCAGCGCGAATGAGCACACTGCCAGCGATCCAATCCAGATCCTGTAATCGGAGTCTCAATACTTCGCTGGGACGCAGGCCCAAGCGAGCACACAGCAGAAGCATGGCCCGATTCCGAACCGCGCCTGAGCCTTCTGCCGGACACAGCGCTAGCAAATTCTCCAGTTGCTCCGCAGAGATGTGCCGCGGAACCGTGGCATGCTTAGAACGCCAGATCGGCGGCACTGCTCCATCGAGTCCTGTTCGGATCAGCCCTTCACCGCCAAGGAAACGCAACAAACTCCGAATGGCAGTCGCCGGATTCTGGCGGCTCACCAGGGAGAGCTTCCGCGCCCGACCGCCGACAAAATCAGCAATCTGTGCGGCGGTGAGGTTGCTCCAGCTGATTGGTTGATCCGAAAAAACACCGACCAGCAAGGCCCGTGCTTCCCGTCGATAATGCTGGCGCGTTCCCTCTGTGCAGCCGCGCTGTCTTTCCAGATGCCGATCGAAGTCGGCCAGCACCTCCTCGATTGACGCCGCCGCCGATAAGACCGAAACGGGTCGTTGTTCACATGTCTGAGTTTCGTTCACTTTTTCTCCTTGCGACCCTGTCGGTCGCAAGAAGACACTCGCAGAATTATGCCGAGAAGATCAAATGAGGGCGGCTGCCGCACCCACGTCCCATCGCATCGGCGCCAAACCTATCCCGCGGCCCTCGGCATAATCCGGTACTCGGCATAAGGCCGTATAAGTCGGGCACTCGTAGGGAGGTCGAAGCCGACGGGTGCGCCGCGCAGGCTTTCTCCGGGTAGCGCGACACGGACGGAACCGGCAAAAATGACCCAACAGTCAATCGCAGTATTTCGCCGTTACCAAACTCCGCGAGATGGAAGGGGGAGTGTAACGCCCTGCGGAATCCATGCGCCAGTCAAGTGCTTCGTGCGACGAGCAAAGTCAGATCGTCGAACTGAGCACCATTACTGTACTCCTGCACCCTGGCTATGATACCGGAGACGACCTCATCGGCAGAGCAGCCCTTCAGTTGAATCAATTCCTGGAGTAGCCGGTCCTCGCCAAATTCCTCTTCCTCGTGCGCCGCGTCTGTCACGCCATCGCTGAACACCGCGACGAGATCGCCGGGATCGAGACGCACGCGGCACTCTGACCCATGCCACTCAGCGAAAGCACCGAGGACGGTGGCGGTTGGTTCCAGCCGCGCTACTGTTCCGGAATGGCGCAACCAGACGGGTGCGTTATGGCCGCAGTTGACATACCGGAGTTCGCGCGTCGCCTCCGAGTACATGGCAAAGAACGCCGTCGCATAGTGTTGGGGTGCAGTCGAAAGGAACAACATCCGATTCACCTGCCGCAACACATTGACGGGCTCGAAGGGAGTATCGAACTCTGACTGCGCAGGTAGGCTTCGAGGTGGGCGACGAGCAGGGCAGCATGTACGCCTTTGCCGGAGACATCGGCTAGAACGAGCCCGAGACGTCCGGGTCCAAGATCGAGAAAATCGTAATAATCTCCGCCGACCGCTCGGGCTTGAACACACCGCGCGGCGCACTCAAGAGTTGCCAGGCGCGGGGCAGTCTGGGGGAGAAGCCGTGCTTGTACCTCGCGAGCGATCTCCATTTCGCGTTCCGCACGGCGTTCGGTTTCCAGACGCGCGGCAATCTCTTCGGCGAGTTGCATGTTCTCCAGGGCCATCGCCACCTGGCTTGCGACTGAGGCTAACAAAAGGCAAGGGGAAAAGGACAACCCTCTCCCGAAGCGGTCCCCCCAGGTAAACTCCGGCCGGCGGCGAAATGTGCCGGTGAGCAAGACAGGAGCATCAACGCCTTTCCGAGCGATCGTGAGATGGATCTGATCGCCGGGTTTGTGACGCATCCAGATCCGGTTTTGGAACTCCGCGTCCGTGAGGCGTTCACCCTCGATGGCAACAATGCGGTCTCCGGAGAGCAGACCGGCTTTTTCGGCTGGGCTGTTGCTCTTTACCGATCTGACAAGTTCGACTCGGTCTACGGGTACGTAGTCGCCATCCCAGCCAAGTTCGACTTCGATCTGAGGAGCCGCCAGCGTCAGGTAAATCGAGGCGCCCGTAAAGAGAAGCAGCGACGTGCCATATGCGACCGCTACACCGGCTAGCAGCGGGCGCGAAGGTTGCAACCGCACTTTGGTTCGATTATATCAGTGCGAAGTGGCACGTTCTTGGCATGTCTGGCTGCTTTTGCCCGGATCGCCGGCACGCGGAGAAAGGTCGGTCTACTGGGTGGCTAACGCCCAAACCGTCGAACGGGCTCGCTTAACGCACCCAGGCGAGACCCCGGCGTGGCTTGCTGCATGACTGTCAACTCAGCGGACGAACTCAAAAAATTCCTTTAGGGCTGGTCAAGGGGGATCATTCCCGCGGGGCTGCCGTCACTTCAACTTGACGCACGCGCCCGCTATTGAAAAACTCGGCCGGGTAAGCGCAACGGCTGACATCCTCGAAATACCGGCAAGTCGCCGGCTGTCGCCGGCCGACAGACGACAAAAAACGATCGTCTATCGTACGGGGACTGCACCACACCCTAACCAATAAAAAGCCGGGAACCTGAGTTCCCGGCTCGATCGGAGGAATAAAACTCTGGCAGGTTAGAGCAGTCGGAAATTAACTTCCACTGTGGCATAAACCGGTACTGCCGAACCGTTCTTCTTGCCCGGCGAGAATTTCCACTTTTGCACAGCTTCGATGGCCTTTTCATCCAGACCCAAACCAACGCCTTTTACAACTTTGATATTCTTCGCTCTACCGTCAACATCGACAACCAGTTGGAGAAGCACGGTACCCGAGTACTTGGCTTTGCGAGCCTCCTCGGAATACTCGGGATCGACTTTATAAATGACTGCGGGCTGGGATACACCGCCGCCAACGCGAAACGCACCGCCGCCGAAACCGCCGCCCGAACCAGGTCCCAGTCCAGCGCCGCTACCGGAGCCGATACCACCGCCGCTACCCGAGCCAATGCCGCCGCCTGAACCCGAGCCGTTAGAAGGAGGGCCGATTCTGGCCAGCGGATCGCCGATATTCGGCAGGTTCACGTTGGGGAGAACCGCGTCCGGAGGAGCGACGATGGTGGGCTCCATGACGAGCTTGGGATGTTCGTTGCGAATGATCTCAGTCGGAGGCACGAATTGCTTCAGTGCGATCTTCGGCAGCTTGCCCTTGGCCTGGGGGATGGGTGACCGGTCACCACCGCCGCCGCCGCCTTGCATGGTCTGCTTCTGCGGCTTCAGCGGCTCCAGAACCGGAGCGATCAGCGTTACTGTATCCTTTACTTTCTGCTGTACCGTCTTGCTGAAGGAGACCGTGAACAGAAGTAAGACCACCGTACTCTGGAGTGCCACGGAGTAAACCATGGACTTTCTGTCGGTTGCGTAAAGTCCCCAGATGTCCTTGACCGGGACGGGTTTAGACGTGAGTTCCAAAGGTGGAAGCTTCTCTGGATGGATCATTTCCTGAATGTTCTGCCAGAGGCTAACAAACCACGGCGGTTCCACATTATCAGGGAGTAGCCGGTCGAGATGATCGTCTTGCGGATTTATTTCTGACATCGCACCATCGGGAGTCAATTTGCGCGCACCAATTGACGCCTCGCATCCCATTGGACGCAGTGTAGGGCCAAGAAGTTACGAAAATTGGAATTCACTTGCCGAAAGATTCCTTATTACGGATTCTACCACATGCATGCGGCTTACCAATGGTTCGGTTTGTGAAGACTTGTAAGAGTTTTGTTGGGAGGATACAGACGCTAGAATGGAAGTTCCTGACATGGTTGAGCGAATCGTTGATCGAATCCAGGCTCTCGACATTTTACATGAGTATACGAAATCGGTGAGCCTACGCAGGCACGCACTGGCCGTAGAAGCCTGTGTCGGAGCGTACGCTATTAAGTTCGGAGAGGATCAAAATGACTGGTCGGTGACCGCTCTGCTGCACGATTTTGACTACGAGATTCATCCCAATGCTCCCGAACATCCGCGGGACGGTGAACCGATTCTGGAGGCAAAAGGTGTGGCTCCGCACATACGGAGGGCCATTCTTTCACACGCTAACTACTCGGGCGTGCCAAGGGAATCGCTGCTCGAGAAAACACTGTTCGCCTGCGATGAACTTGCGGGGTTCATCGGGGCAGTGGCGCTGGTGAAGCCTTCGAAGAGTCTGGCCGAGGTGGACGCAAAGTCTGTCCGGAAGAAAATGAAAGACAAAGCATTCGCCCGCTCGGTGAGCCGCGAGGACATCGTGAACGGCGCCGCGGGTATGGGCGTCGATCTGGACGAGCACATTGCGTTCTGCATCGAGGCGATGAAGGCGAGGGCGGGGGAGTTGGGGCTTTGAGAAACGCTACCTCTGCCACGCTATGCCTGGCTCTGACAGGCCTGTCAGTGTCCTGGTGCTGGCTGGCAGAAGCACCGGTCAAAGCAGCACCGGTCAATGCGACGACGCCTGCTGCTCCCGGCCGGAAGTTGATCATCATCTCCATTGATGGTCTCGATTCGCGCTTCTTCCGGGACGCCGACCGGCTGCACATCAAGATCCCGAATCTGCGGAGGATGGCAGCGAACGGCATCAGCGCCGACGTGGTGGGTCTGACGCCCACGACCACCTGGCCAGCGCACGCCGTTATCGTCACCGGAACGCCACCCGATGTGAACGGCATTACAGGCGATGTAAAGCCGGGCAAACCGGAAGATCACTGGTGGTTTGACAGAGATCTGAGAGTCGCGCCCATCTGGCGTGCGGCTGCGCTGAATAGGCTCAAGACCGCGTCTATTTATTGGCCCAGCACCGTGGGTGCGCAAGTCGACTTCAATTGTCCGGAGTATTGGGAAGGCGGAGTAGAGAATGCGGTCGAGTTCGATCAGATTACAGCGAAATGCACGCCGGGGCTGATCGACCGGGTGGCTAGGTGGGACAACTCTTTTCTGGCGCCGCTGTGGGATGACGCCGTGGGCATCGATGTGCTGCGGTTTCTTCTCACGAAAGAGAAGCTCGATCTGATCCTGCTGCACCTGCCTGAGTTGGACGCGGAACAGCACGAGACCGGAGCGTTGAGCATCTATTCGCGCAAGGTCCTGGAGAACGACGATGAACTGCTCGGTTCCGCGCTACAGAAGACCGCGCCTGGGACGGCGGTAGCGATCGTATCGGACCATGGATTCGATACCGTGAGCTATGTGGTCCGCCCCAAGGTCATGCTGAAAGCTGCCGGTTTGGCGGATACAGTGTCGGTGATGTACGGGCTGATTGGTACGAACAACGCAAAGGCGGCCGCGTTGTTGCGCAGATCGATCGGCGCGCCGCGTTCAGGGATCGCGCGCGAAGTCCCGATGGCGGAAGTACACAGACTGGCGCCGGATTTGCGAACCTGGCTTGCGGCTTTCGATACGACCTTGGGATTTGTGGCGAATGAGGAGACGGTCGGTCCGGCAGTTGGCGCTGGGAATCATAGGGGTGTGCATGGGTTGTGGCCCACGCATGACAGCTCGCGCGCGGTTTTCATTCTGACTGGGTCGGGCGTGAAGCATGTACGGCTGGCGGAGATTTCGATGCTGGATGAAGCGCCGACCTTCGCGGAGATACTGGGTGTGAAGCTAGCGAGAGCGCGCGGGACGTCGGTATTGGGGCGGCTCAGGTGAGATCATGATCACGCGCCGGGCATGGATTGGAGGTGGGATTGGCGGAGTTCTCGGGATGGCTGCGTGCAATCGCCATCAAGCCACGGGGTTCCCAGGGTTCGCCATCGTGGCCAGTGAAACTGAGCACACTCTCTCGGCGGTGAGTCTGGAGCGGTTCCGCGTGACGCGCCAACTCGGACTCGACGCAGCGCCGTCCGCGGTGATTGCCCTGTCTGATCCACCGCTGGTGCTGTGCCTTTTGCCGGGAAAAGGTACGCTGATCGCCACCGATAGCGAAGCCGTCTCGGTTCGCCGGCGGGTTCGTGTGGGCGATGAGTCTCTCGCAATGCGTCTGGATCCTGACGGCAAGCGCGTCTGGGTCCTGAACAAGTCACCCAACACGCTGGTGGCCGTGGATCTTGGAACTTTTCGGCCGGGTGCGAGGGTACGGCTACCCGGGGCTGCGGGAGCGATCGACGTCAATGGCAAGATGGCGGCAGTGAGTTTGCCGGACCGCGGGGAAATTGTCATCGTCGAAAACGATCGCGTGTCGCGGACCATCACTACGGGTATCGCGCCGGAGATGATTTGCTTTCGTCCCGACGGCGGAGTCGTCATGAGTGGGGATCCGCGCAGTCAGATGCTGGCGGTCGCGGATCCGGCGACGGGTCAGGTGATGGTGAAACTGCCGCTGCCGTTGAAGCCCCGGCGCTATTGTTACAACCAGGATGGCGGCCAGCTCTTCATCACCGGCGCGGGCATGGATGCAGTTTCGATTGTCAGCCCGTATCAAACGGAGGTCGGCGAAACCATTCTGGCGGGGCACTCCCCGGGCGGAATGGCGGTTGTGGGCGATTACCTCTTCGTAACCAACAGCGATAGCGGCGACGTTACGGTAATCGAGATTTACTCGCGACGGGTAGTGGCGCGCATTCCGGTAGGCCAGGATCCGGAGGAGGTAGTGATCACGCCGGACAGTCAATACGCCCTGGTGCTCAACCGGAAGTCCGGGGACGTCGCGGTGATCCGGGTGCCATCCATCCAGCAGTGGGGCAACCATCACAACAAGACCGCGCCGCTGTTTACTATGGTCCCGGTGGGTGGACGCCCGGTGAGCGCGACCATCAGCCGCACGTGATGTCGCGTGTGACGGACTTTAGGTCTGTCCCTCCGACTTCGTTTTTTGTGGTCGGCAGATTATGAGTCGCGGGCCAACGGCGAGCGGCTCACGAGCGGGGACGAACGACCGTCCTACCACTGTGGGGCATGGTGGTATTGTGCGCGCCGGTTGCATTGCCGGCGCTCTCGTAGGACGAGGATGTTTTCCAACGGTGCTGGCTGCGCAGCAGCTCTAATCTAGTCTAGAGAATCAACTTCTCGAAATGATCTTCGAGAAGGTTCCAAATAGCCTGCCAATACTCGAAACCTAATTATGATCTGTATCTTACATCACGCTCCTGTGGGATATGAGCATACTCAGCGGCGCGGTGTAATGGTAGGCAGCCTCAGGCAGCCGGGGGTACGCTCTCCGCGGCCGATCCGCAGACTGTTACGCCCGGGACAGCAGAAAGTACCTTGGTGTTTCGATTGATTGGTCGCTTCGGCGAGTTGGCGACGCAGAATGTCGGACTGTATCTGGAGGCACTCAGCAACTTGGTTTTCGGTGCCCTCGGCCGTGGCCGAGAATTGAGATAGACTGAATCTTCAGCCACGCGCTCGGTTTTGAAACGGGCAAACACCGGCTTGAACACCATGGTAGACAAGGAGATTCTTGGAGATGAGTCAAGATCAATCAATTCTTGTTGTCGGTGGAGCTGGATATCTCGGGTGCGTGCTTGTAGCCGAGCTGCTTGACCGGGGCTACACAGTCACCGTCTTCGACCGCTTGTTTTTTGGCGACATCGGATTGCGCCGCGTACGCGACCGAATCCGCTTGGTGAGCGGCGATATACGTTCGATTTCCGCTTCCGTGCTTGAGAACGTCAGCGCATTGATCAACCTTGGCGGCCTGTCGAACGATCCCACCGCGGAATACAATCCAGTGGCCAATCATCAAATGAATACGGTCGCTACCCGGATGCTCGGCGAAATGGCCAAGAATGCCGGCATTAGGCGTTATCTATACGCATCATCTTGCTCAATCTTTGACGTGGGAGGGGTGGACGAGGAACGCGACATTCTGCTGACCGAAGAATCCGCCGTGCAGCCTTGCGCAGCCTATGCAGTCTCCAAACTGGCGGGCGAGCAGCAACTCATGGCTCTGGGCGACCAGACATTTTGCCCTGTGAGCCTGCGCATGGGGACCCTGTTCGGTTTCTCCCCTCGGATGCGTTACGACCTGGTGGTGAACACGTTCGTGAAGGACGCGATAGCGAAAGGCCACGTGACCCTTCACCATGGCGGACAGATGTGGAGGCCCCTTGTGGATGTCCGCGACGCAGCGCATGCCTATGTCGCGGTTCTGGAGGCCCCAGAGGAGCAGGTTGCCGGCCAGATCTTCAACATCGTGGCTGCGAACTTCCGGGTCTCTGAGCTGGCACTACATGTTTGCGATACCTTGAGGGGGATGGGCGTGCCAGTCGAAATCAAAAGCACCTCCCAATGCGCCGGCATCCGGAACTATCGGGTCTCCGGAAAGAAGATTCTCAGTGTGTTGAACTACAAGCCGATGATCACTGTCCAGGAATCCGTCAGGCATATGGTGGAAAATATCCATGCATATGGTTACACCGACTTCGACAACGATCGCTATTACAATATTCGCTGGATGGAACTTCTCGAAGACATCAGGCGCATTATCGACATAACCGGTACTATCTTCGAGATGCCGGCTACCAGGAGCGTTGTGGAACTGCCGACCGGCAAGCGGGCGTCGTTTGCCAAGCCACGAGTGGCCCCGTGAAATATTTCGTGCCCAAGTCGAACATTTCAAAAGGAACAATCCGCCCGGACATGATCCATGCCCCTGCAAATAGAATCCAGGCACCTGAACGGAATCGCCGTAGTCGTACCAGACGTCCATGAGGACGAGCGTGGTTTTTTTATGGAAACTTATCGGGCAGACCTATTCAAGGAAATGGATCTTCCTGCCGACTTTGTTCAGGATAATCACTCGCGCTCCGTGAAGGGCGTACTTCGAGGCCTGCACTTTCAATGGGATCCGCCCATGGGCAAGCTCATGCGGGTCACTCTGGGCCGAGCCTTTTTGGTTGCGGTGGATATCCGCAAGGGTTCACCCACACTCGGCCAGTGGTACGGTCTGGAAGTCTCCGCGGGCGGCAAGAAGCAGGTCTGGGCGCCAGCCGGTTTCGCCCGGGGCTTTTGCGTCCTGTCCGATTACGCCGAGATTCAATACAAGTGTACAGGCATTTATAATAATAAGGCGGAATCCGGTATTCTTTGGAACGATCCAACTGTCGGCATCGAGTGGCCGGTCGACAACCCGATTCTTTCCGGCAAGGATGCGAAAGCCCAGACGCTCGAGCAATGGTTGGCAACGCCTACATCTGATCGCTTCCAGTACCGTGGGCAAGAGGTCTAGATTAACTAATTAAACCCAAACCTCCGGGGGACCAAAAATTCGACTGAAACCGGGATTCGCAGCGTGCGATCAACATTCGAGACGTTCCGTGTCGTTTGTGAGATTAGGAACAGTAAGTCCAGACGATTGAGCACCATCCGATGCTCAAAGCACTCCGGTGACGGCGTTTTAGAATCGCCTCGATAGTTCGAAACGATTGTTAAATTACCTGAAATGCTCGGGCTGCAGGCACCTTACCCGGAGTGTTTAGGTTCCCTCAGCTATACCATTCGCATACAAAACATTACCCTTGCGGAAAATTGGCAATGCCATACCCTTATACGAGGGGAGGCGCTCCTGCTATTGGATTCGGGTTTTATACGCAACTCGTGGCGCGAACGTCGGAACAGGCAGATTACACGTGAGTTGTCAACAACATCACAACATCTGTGTTCGGACTTGTGTGAAATAGAGTGGCGACCCCGCATCGGGGCGTTGGCAGAACGGACTCCTTTCTCGAAAGTGGGCGAGATTCTAGACTTCCTGAACTTCTGAGCTATATGAACTGTATGATCCTTGACGAGGAACTGATTTTGAACTAGAATTACTTTGCTAACGGATCCAAACGGAGCGGCGCGCTCAAAGTTAAGGGTGGTTCATAGCCCGGTTAACGTTTCAACGATTTACCACTCTGATCCGTGCCTTGGGAACAAAATGCCGTCGCCTCCTACCTTTGTGGCATACGTTTATCCTGGATGGCATCGCTCGCGATACCGACCTACCGTCGATGAATGGCAACTACTCGATAAGTTTGCGCCGTACTTCAATGGGCATTTGGCTCCGCCCAGACCGAAGGACGGAGAATGTTACGATGATTCAGAAGCGCAGACAGCCCTTGCGCAAATAGAACTCGCAAAATCATTCGGAATAGACGCTTTTACGTATTTCTTGTACTACCAACCGAACGAATTGATTTTGTCCGCGCCGCTCTATACAGCGTTCAGCTTGGGTTCCAAGGTATCTCCATTTTCGATAGGGTTAACGTGGTGCCTTCGGCTCCCTCACGCGCAGTTTCCTATTCCCGCCCGTGCTTCCTTGAGGGATGCCCCACTCTTCCGAGGCGGCAGACCAGTTCTTCGAAACACTAGCAGTGGCGGGCGTAGCGCGATCTCACGTAAGGACGAGGTTTCGTTAGCCGACCTGCGGCTGAGCAGCCTTCAGCGGTTAGTTGGCGATGAAGTTTTGGATCACATTTCCGCATACGATTTGATTCGGCTCGCAAGAAAGACGTAATGCTCAAGCGGAGTTATCCGAGGAAATCAACATGGCTTATGACGATGATTATCTCAATTTCTTAAGCTGGAATGAGCTGGAGAGCGCTTTCCAGAACTTCACTGGCGTATCTGAAAATGTGACTTTAGGTAACGTACGAGCGCTAATTCAGTCTTTTGGCCACGCCGCTGTTCAAAAAAACGTTTTCGATCAACTGAGCCTGGCTCAGGTGGAAACAACTCTTAGTGAACACCGTCTGAGTGGTATCTCTGTGGGTTCGCTGGTTGGCATGATTGATGCGATGGCGCCCCTAACAGATTATCGCGACGCCTTCAGTAGATTAACGCTCTACGAGCTTGATAGTATGCTAACCGACGCCGGAATACAAAAGGTTTCGATTGGCGACTTGAGAGATTTTGTCGCACAGATTCGGTTGCGGGCGGTCGAATACGCCGATGTTTACCAGACGATGCCCTTCCGTGACATAGAGCGGACGCTAGCGGATCAGGGATTAGCCAGCTTACCGATCGGAGCCGTGAGAAACCTGATCCTGAGGACTAGTTTTCTAGCGGACTACGGTGATACCCCGGAGGTTCGGTCGGTTCGTTTTCGTGAGGACTATGGCGATTTTCACGCTTTCACTTTGGAGGATCTGACCCGCATCTTTGAAGTACATGGAATAGATGCACTCAGTTTCCGAAAATTGAGTGAGTTGGAAGCGCTTCTGTCGAATTTCCAATCGCATGGCGAGTATCGGGATCTGTTCGATGTGGTGTCGGTAGCTGACTTGAAGAGAACTCTCAGCGCAAATGAGTTGGAGGAGTTAACGTTCGCAGATCTCGGAGCGATACTTGACTACTTCATATATACGTCATTTAGCGACTATGGGGACCGCCGCGGCGGCCCAATCCGTTTCTTCGAGGGAATAACCTTCGCTGAGTTCGATCGGGTTTTCACCAGCAGGGGCCTCGGCGGATTGCCCATCGGCCAGCTTGAAACATTAATGCAAGAGTATCGCCGACATCTCGCGTATGAAGACGCCTTTGAGTCTATACCGTGGCGTGAACTCGACCGTACGATCGAGAGTCGCAACTTAGGGGCGCTCAATGTTGGCGAAGTCGTCCGCCTATTCGGGGCGCTGAGGCCTTTAGTTGAGTATGAGGATGTTCTGGAGCATCTCTCTGTGGCGGATATACGCAACCTTACCGCGATAGGCCTGGATGCATTTACTCTTGCGGATGCGTTGATTCTCCCGGAACTTGCAGCGGAACAAGCGGATTACGCCGATGTATTCGATCATCTCAACTTAGCAGATTTGACGAGCCGGATCGGCCGTTCTGGTTTGAAGAATATGACAGTCAACCAGTTGAGGGACACTTTGGAGAGATTACGTCAGTTCATTCATCCGGCAACCTCAAAATTCGTAGAACGGCATGCTCGCAGGAAAAGAGCGGTTAGTCTTCCAAGAAACGTGAAGGGCGAAATAGAGAGGTGATCCGGACCGGTGAGGCCAAGCGTCATCAAGCTCGCGTGAAATCGCCGTCAACTTAGAGGCTTAACACGATGGAGATGCGTATTCCGAAGCTTGAGTGGAAAGATGTCAAACATCTATTTACGGTGTGGAGTCAGGACTTCGCTGCCAGCTCACTTTATTGGAAAATCGATGGGCGACCGGTGTGCTCAGTTTTAAATCTCACGGAGTTTACGTATCACTATGGTTTAGCCAAGTTTAGGCTTCTTTTGCTCTATGGTCGGAAAGTGCTGCAGGAGAACCTCGGAGAGGATCCCTATATAATTGGTCTGGTCAGCGAGGCAAACTCGCGCAATGCCTACATCGCCAATTCTTTGCCTCTCGATGCTGCTACAGGTTATGCCTTGCTTCCTAATTGGAGGGGACCAGCCGTACAACAGTATCAAGAATTGATCGATCAGCGAGTTAGAGAGTGGTATGTGCTGCAGAGTAGACTAAGCATACCGTTCTTTCCGGTTGCTTCCGCGGGCTGGGACGCCTCAGTTCGAGGAGAGCGACTGTCGAGCCTTAGATCCACGAGCGGCTTTCCCTGGGCACCGATAGTGGTGGGAGTAACTCCCGATCTATTCGGCTCATTCATCGACAAAGCGATCGCTTTCAATTTAGAAAAACATCCGGCGCACAACGTAGTATTCATTCATGCATGGAATGAGTGGACTGAGTCTTCTGTAGTTGAGCCAAGCGACCGCTTCGGAACTGAAATGTTGGAACAAGTACGGAGGCGATCTCAAAGGTTTCAGGCAATGGTCACTTCGGAGACTGACATGACTCTCGCCCAGGTAGACACCGAACTGTCAAGAGGGGAGTAGTCTGGGGTCGTATTTTCCCTGTTTTATCTCGTAACCGGGTGCCGACGCAGCGACAACGCGCCGTGGCCGGTATCCCTCAATCGCCGGTGAAGAGTAGAATGCCATTTGATCTAGCGAGCGTCGAGCGAAGACCGCAGTAGATATTAGTGGTCAACCCCGTATCCTAAAATGGCCCCGCTGGCGGACTTGGACCGAGGCTACCCAGGAGGGCATTACATCGGTGGCCATGGAGAGCACGGTTCCTATTGGATTCCGACTAAGAACGTATTGGAGAAAAGTTTGGAGGTGGTGCTGGTGTGTTCGAGGGAGAGGAAAGGAGAGAAGACCGATTCAGCGACGCTATGCCGTTGGCGCATCTAATCTCAACCGGCACGGCAATGCTGACCGGAAGGTACCTACCCCAAGGGGGCGGTGAAAAGGGGGGCGGTGGAACTGAGGAATCTGACGCGGGCGCGCAAGAGACTGATGGGGAATTTAGCCAGCGAGAGGAACGGTACTCAGAAGGTTCTGGAGGTGGCGAACGTGAAGACAGGAAACGTCGATGAGTAACTACGTTACCATTCACGGTACTCGCTTCAATCTTAACGGCCGAGACTATCCGGTTGCGGGTGCAAACTGTTACTACCTCGGATATTGTCCCGCCGACATTCCTCAGATGGCGGAGTCGGTACTGAATAGTGCGCGCAATATGGCTCTTAACGTGATGCGAATATGGGCGTTTCTAGAGCCCTCGCCACCCCCCATTTCCCGCGATTTAATACCGTGGGGTGGCTTCTTTCAATTTAAGGATGGAGATCTGGTGAGACAGAATGAATCTACCGACGGTCTGGCACGCCTTGATCGCGCGATCGCGCTTGCCGAGCAGCGCGGCATCAAGCTTATTCTTGTGTTGACGAACAGCATGCCGGATTTTGGAGGAATGGACCAGTACACGAAGTGGTTAGCTCGCAATGGCACGAGCCTGTTTCACGACGCCTTTTACGATCAGGAGGACCTATGTCAGGCGTTCGAGGTATGGATTCGATCTCTCGTTCTACGCACCAACCTGCTGACTGGACGACTTTATCGAGATGAGCCCACTATCTTGGCTTGGGAACTCGCCAACGAACCGCGTTGTCATTCGGCCAACGGACTTCCTGCGCGCGCGGATTGTACGTCCTCCGGTCGCATCCTAAATTGGGTTCAGCGAATGAGTGCAGCGGTCCGCAAGCTCGATCCCAACCACTTGATTGCGGTCGGTGACGAGGGCTTTTTCAAGTATAGAGTCTCGCGCAACTTCCTCTACAACGGTAGTGACGGATTCGATACGAGAAAGTTGCTTGAACTGCCAACTGTGGACTTCGGCACATTTCACCTGTACCCGCAATGCTGGAACCAGAATCGCGCTTTCGGCAGGAAGTGGATTCAACAGCATCTCAGCCTTGCGCGTCAAGTCGGAAAGCCGATGCTTCTTGAGGAATATGGGCTTTCTCTGGGGGATGGGTTTGTTGCCGGTGCCGAGGATCGCGATGTCCTATATGGGGAATGGTTGAATACCGTTGCCGAGTATAACGGCGCCGGAACGTTGTTCTGGATGCTGGCAGGCACAGGGCCGCATGGAGAACGCTTTCCGGATGCCGATGCGTTTTGTCTCTTCAGCGATCAGGACGCCCCATCCATCGCCGCCAATGCTCGAACGTTTACTGGAGCTACCGGGATTGTTTCAGCCTGAGTCAGCCAATTATCAGTCCACAGTACTCTTAGCCGATCTCGACACCGCATGTTCTTCCATGGTTGACAAACTCGCCCGTGGAATATTTTGTCATGCAAAAACGCCCGTTCTCAGCTGTGTGTGCGCGGTGGCGCGCTGAACTGTTCCTTCGACTGGCGCGAACGCGGAAATTCCAGCGCTTGGTCGAACTTCGCCCGCCGCTTGGAGGTTTGACTTCCTTTTGAGACAGAGCTGGAGCCGCTGATCATAATTGCCGGGCGGCAGGTTTCACCTCGGCCATTGACTCTGGAGACGGTCGCTGCCCGGTCTGCCGCCGGATGCCCCGCATGAGCCCATGCATCGCCCAGGACGCGTCGAAGACGATGCAGTCATGAAGGCGCATCTTATGCCCGACAGCGGCGGTTACTTCGAACCTACGACAGAGTGGGACAAAGAGCGGTCGCACGACCGGTTCTGGAGCTGAACTTCGCAGGCGAAACCGCCTGTTCCACCAATGCGGGAGCCCAATGGTAGGGCAGGTGATCACTTACTTTCTAGCCCCAATAGGGTTCGCCTTCAACGAGGTTGTTCTTGAGAAAGCTCTGATCGATTTCGAGACCTAAGCCCGGACCTGTGGGGACAGTCAGATGGCTGCCCCGTACCTCCGGCGCATGCGTCGTCATTCCCTCAATGTAATGTCCCGGCCGGCCAAGTTGGCTTTCCGACCGGTAGAAGTTGTGAATCGACGACCCGAACTGCGCATTCGCGTACGTCAGCACCAGCGAACCCACGTTATGCAGGGCGACCGGCATGCGGTAGTCATAGGCATAGTTCGCGATCTTTTTGACGCCGGTGAAGCCACCCGCAAACGAGAGGTCCGGATGAATAATGTCGACCGTCTGATTGTCGATGAAAGGCTGAAAGCCGTGCAACAGTTCCAGTTTTTCCCCGGTCAGCAGCGGGACCCGGATCTGCCGCCGGATCGACTGCCACGCAGGTGTCCAGGGCGGAGCCAGCAGATCTTCGATGAACAACGGGTTGATCGGCTCGACAGCCTTCGCGATTCCCACCGCGCTGGGCTCGTCGAACTCATCGTGGCAGTGGACGGCTATCTCGATGTCCTCACCGAGCGCTTCGCGGGCATTGCTGTAAGCGCGGGCTACGTTACGGAGTTGCGCCTGATCCAGAGTCGATGCAAAGCGCGCCACTGGGATTCTCAGGGGGTTGTGGATGTCGCATTTGAATGCGTTGAAGCCTTCGGGCATCGATTTCACCCGCTGCGCAAAGTCCCGGCACGAAGCTTTGTCGAGCATGTCCATACCGACACCATGCGAATACATCCGGATCGAGGGGCGAAACGGACCGCCCAGCAGGGTTGAGATCGGCAAGCCGATGATCTTACCCGCGAGATCCCAGAGCGCGATATCGATGCCGCTGATGGTCGGAATGTGGGCCATGTAGGTGTGCATCAGCGAGGTCATGTTCTGAAAGTGGACCTCGATCGCGAGCGGATCCTGGCCAACCAGCAGTTCCTTCATCGTCGCGATGCGGGCGCGCGCCATGGGGCCCGTCGCGCCCGCTTCGCCATAGCCGGTCAGTCCACTATCGGTCTCGATCCGGATCAGGCAATTGCCCGCGATGTTCTGAATCGCCATCGCCTTGATGTCGGTGATTTTTACGCGATTGATCTGCGGTGCGGCGAGGGCTTTGAAGCGCGTAAACAGTCCCGCGGCAGGAAGCGCGACGGCGAGACGGATAAGATCACGGCGTGTCATGCTGAGAATCTACCACACGTCACTTGCCCAGGTGGGCTTTCAAATAGTCTTGGTATTCCTTCTTGAGTGCGGGGTCGTGGGGGCTGGGGTAAATATCGCTGGATTTGTACTTACCCGTGTCTAACTTCATCTTGGTCCACTCGTCGTGGATGTGAGTGACGTCGGCTTTGTCGAGGATCTCTTTGATGAGCGCGGGAGGGACGAAGTAGAGCCCGCCCCGGTCGCCGAAGACTACATCTCCCGGCATGACGGTGGCGTCGCCGATCTTGATCGGCACGTTCAGGCCGGTCATCATGACACTTTCGTAGCTGATCGCGGAAGGATGAACGCCGCGATAATAAACCGGCATATTGATCGGGAAGATGCCTTCGAGATCGCGCAGGCCGCCATCGACGACGAAACCCGTGTGGGTCGCGTTCCAGATCGCAGTGGCCAGATTATCTCCGACGATGGTCCCGCCTTCGATCTTGCCGAAAAGGTCCACCACCGGCACGTCCCCCATTTGCAGGTTATCGATTAGAATCCGCTGGTGCGGCGAAATGTGCGGACCATCGGTAGCAGGATTGGCCGCCTTGGCGAGATCCGGGCGCATGGGCATGAACTGAGCGGTGACGGCGCGTCCGATCAGTTTCTTCTCGGGATGCATGATCAGGAGGCTGGAGCCGGCAAGTTGCCATTTGTAGCCTTTGCTGTTGAGTACCGCCCAGACCTCTTCGATCGACAAGCCCTTGCACTTTTCGAGTACCGCGTCGGGAACTTTGGGCCGTCCGTCCGGGAATCGCTCATAAGGATTCTCGGCGGTGAGTTTCACCATCTGGTCGTGGGTCAGCGTGTAGATCTGAGCGTGCAGCAGACCGGCCGCAAGTAACGGGGCAAAGCAAAGAAGCTTCATGACGACATAGCGTATCAGATACGGCGCCTGACCACATACGGTTGGCGTTTCTTAAATACGTCCAAACTTGGCGACCGCTTCCGTGATGGAGTGGTACTTTTCGATGAACGGCAGCATGCTGTGCTCGGTGTTGTCGAGATCCTGGGCCTTCTTCAAAACGTCGGCGGCGTGGGCCTTGGGAACTACCGCAACGCCGTCCTCGTCGGCTGTGACGATGTCGCCCGGGGATACGTGGACGCCCGCGCAGGTCACTGGAATATTCATCCCGACGAAACGGTAGTGGTTGACGGAAGTCGACGGAACCACTCCGCGGCTGAACACCGGGAATTGCAGTTTTCGAATCTGCGGCGTGTCCCGCACACCTGCGTCGATGATGGCGCCGGCGAGGCCGCGGTATTTCATCGCAGTAGCCATCAGGCCGCCGATGCCGGCGGTGTCCAGGCCGTCTTCGAGCACCATCACGTAGACTGAACCGGCGGGCGCCTTATCGATCGCATCGAGCATGCCGCCAGAGGCTTTCGCTCCCTCCTGGTGCTCTTCCTTTTTCAACATCACGGTGACGGCTGGTCCGGCGAACTTGGTGGGACTGAGAGGGCGCATGTCATGGGTCATGTACGACTTCTGTCCGTACAGTTGTTCCATGGCGTCGGCGACGGACGCGACTTCGACCAGCTTGAATCCTTCGGAGAGTGGATCGGCAGGCGTCTGGCCGGTCAGGCAGACGGCCAACGCGGCCAATAAGGCGAGTGCGAGTAAAGACAGGGTTCTCATGTCGGAAACTATTGTATTCCGGACGGGAGCACATTTGTGTCCGGACGACGCAAAACGTTGCTCCGGAACCAAACTAGCGTCACAATAGCAGTGCAGCCAATGTCCATTCCTCGTTATTGCATTCTTGCTCTCCTCGCGAGCGGCACCCTGTTGCACGCCGGACCGGTCGCCGACTTGAGAACGTCGTTTCAGAATCCACCCGACGATGCCCGGATCATGATGCGCTGGTGGTGGTTCGGACCCGGAGTCACCAAGGTCGAACTGGAAAAGGAGATGCGGATGATGAAGGCCGGCGGTATCGGCGGGTTCGAAGTCCAGCCGGTCTACCCGCTCGCCCTGGATGACCCAAACATCCCTTTCAAGAACCTCACCTATATGTCCGACGAATTTCTCGACATGGTGCGGTTCACGAGCGAGAAGGCCCGCGAACTCGGACTGCGCATGGACATGACGCTGTGCAGCGGCTGGCCGTACGGCGGACCCTATGTGACCGCCGCGCACGCCTCCACAACATTGCGCATTGAGCACGTCGCCATTCATCCGGGCGAGAGTACCTTCGCGCTGCCGGCCATGATCGAAAGCGAGAAACTCGTTGCCGCATTTCTCGCGAACGCGAAGACTGTTGCAGAAGCTGAACCGGCTACGCCGCGCAAGGGGCGACGTGTTCCCGGCATGGCGTTCGCGTCCACACGCCAGTTTCAGATTACGCGCAGTGCCATCGATCGCCGCGCGGTGCTGCCCGACGATCCGGGTGGCGCCAATACCGTGTTGCTGTTTATCTCCAGCCCCACCGGCCAGCAAGTCAAACGGCCCGCCGTCGGATCGGAAGGTTTTGTCCTGAACCATTACGACCACAGCGCTATCGAAACGCATCTCAAGGTGATCGGAGATCGCTTGATGACGGCCTTCGGGACCCATCCTCCTTACGCGGTTTTCAGCGACAGCCTGGAAGTCTACTCGGCCGACTGGACGCCGGACTTCATGGAGCAATTCCATAAGCGGCGCGGCTATGACCTCACCCCATTTCTGCCCGCGCTCGCCGGCGATATCGGGCCGAAGACTCTCGACGTCCGGCACGATTGGGGCAAGACTCTCACCGAACTGGTCGACGAAAACTATCTCACACCCATCAATGAATGGGCCAGGCAGCATGGCACGCGCTTTCGTTCGCAGACTTACGGCTATCCTCCGGTTGCCATGTCCAGCAACGCGCTGGTGGCGCTTCCGGAAGGCGAAGGCGCACAATGGCGCGCGCTTTCCTCGACGCGCTGGGCCTCTTCCGCCAGCCATCTGTACAACCGTCCGGTCACTTCGTCGGAGACCTGGACCTGGCTGCATTCTCCGGTCTTTCGCGCCACACCGCTCGACATGAAAGCCGAGGCCGACCTGCACTTTTTGGAGGGTATTAATCAACTCATCGGGCACGGCTGGCCGTATTCTCCCGATATTGCGGGCGAACCAGGATGGCGCTTCTATGCGGCCGCGGTCTTCAATCATCACAATCCCTGGTGGATCGTGATGCCCGATATCACCAGGTACCTGCAGCGCGTCAGCTTCGCTCTGCGCCAGGGCAAGCCTGCCAACGACGTCGCGGTTTACCTGGCGACTGACGACGCATGGGCCCACATGGAGCGGGGCCAGGCGACCATCAATAATTACCTTGCCCGCGTGCTCAACCCGGAACTGGTTCCGCAGATTCTCGACGCCGGCTACAACTTCGACTTCATCGACGATCGCGCCATAGCGAACGCCGGCATTCCGTTCAAGATCCTGGTGCTGCCGGAAGTCGAACGCATTCCGGTCGAGTCTTATCAGAAGATTGCGGCCTTTGCGGCCAAGGGAGGAATCGTCATTGCGGAGGGTCATGCACCGACGCTCAGCGACAAGGGTTCCGCAGACCGCGTGGGTGAAATCTCGCGCGGACTGTTTGAAGCAGCGAGTGCGAAGGGCCATCTGGTCAAGGATGTCAACACGCTTGGCAAAGAGATGACCTCGCTGGTTCCACCGGACTTCAGCGTGGCCCAGGATCAGTCCGCTATCGGAGTGGTGCATCGCAAGCTCGATTTCGGCGATCTATACTTTGTCGTCAATAGCAGCAATCACGCGGTCCACACGACGGCTGCGGTTCGCATCACCGGACCCGAGCCTCAATGGTGGGATCCGATGTCAGGCTCCGTATACACCGTCAAAGGAACACCGGCTGCTATGACGCTGGAACTCGCTCCCTATGAATCACGCATCCTGGTCCTTGCCGGCGAACCGGTTGGCAACGCCCCCGCCTTGCCGTCTCATGCAGCAGGGAATGCGCTTGATCTCGCATCCGATTGGAACGTGACCCCGGGCGGGCATATGGAAAAGCTCCACTCCTGGAGCGACGACGAGGCGACCAAGTTCTATTCGGGCCAGATGAACTATCGCAAGACGGTCGATATCCCCGCCTCGTTCCTTCAAGCACATGAAGTGGTCCTCGATTTCGGCGAAGGTACAGCGTTGCCTGATCCTCATCGAACTGGTCCGGGCATGCGAGCGCTGCTGGAGAGTCCCATCCACGAGGCCGCGGTCGTCACTATCAATGGCCAAAAGGCCGGCAGCGTTTGGCATCCTCCTTATCAACTCGATGTCACCAAGTTCGTGCACCCAGGCAAGAATGACATCAGCATCGTGGTGGGCAACCTGGCGCTTAACGAGATGGCCGGCCAGTCGCTGCCCAACTATCGTTTGCTCAACCTGCGCTATGGAGAGCGCTTCCAGGCGCAGGATATGGACCAGGTCCAGACGATGCCTTCGGGCTTGACCGGAGGTTTGAAACTGGTATCGCGATGAGATTGCCGGCCGCACTGCTGGAGCGAGAAATACACCGGCCCATAAGCTACCATCAAATCGTGCCGCACCGTATCTTCGCAATTTTCCTCGCCGTCACTTTACTGCTGGCGCAAGCGCCCAAGCAGAAGATCACTCGGGCTGCCGACCTTCCTGTCTTCACTTATAAGATCGACGGGACAGTGGAAGACGTCCTGCAGTCCGACCAGAAGTTTCACGCGTTAGCCGCCGAGATCCGGAAGAACGTCGAGTCGGTGCTCTCAAAATACGACATCGAAGACAAAGGCACTCTGCGTGGACTCCTCTCGACCTTGGCGACGCTCGACGCCCTCGACGGCCGCAACGTTGACGCGTTGAAGCTACTTGACCAGGTGAAGTCGCTGCAGGAGAAGCCGGCCTCCCGATTGCTCAGCGGCCTCAGCACCAGCGCCATCCTCCACACCCAGGAATCCATCAAGGACCATAATTCGCCTGAATACCGCACAGCCGTCTATCGCAGCATCCGCGAGGCTTTGGATGGGATGCCCTTCGACGTCGTGGCGAACGATCTGAAGAGTACCAAGGCAGGTTACGAGATGCTGAGCAAGAGCCTGATCATCGGCCAGATTCAGGCCGTTATGGATCCCACGCTCAAGCAGAATGGCGGCGCGCTCAGCTCCGACATGGCACACGCCTTGCCGAACATGCGGTTCACCATGACCGAGCTTCTACCGTTGAAGGATAGCCTCGTCGAAGCCTTCGGCGGCTACCTGGCGGTCCACAACGTTGAGAAGCAGGACATCTGGGCCGCGCGATCTGTCCAACTCGATCCGGGCAAAGGATATTCGACAGTCAACGTTGCGGTGTGGGATAGCGGCGTCGACACCAACATCTTTAAGGACAGACTGGCGAAGGACAAGTCCGGCGAGCCTGACGTCATCGCCTTCGATATTGAATCGCGCAAGACCGCGGGCCAGCTGTTTCCGTTGAATGCAGAGCAGAAAAAGAAGATCCCCGATTTGGAGACGGAAGAGAAGGCCTTCTCCGATATGCGGGCGAATCTGGATACTCCAGAGGCCTCGGCACTCAAGAAGAAGATGGCTGCGATGAAACCCGATGAGGTGAAAGCGTTCATCGAGGATATCGGCCTGGCGGGCAATTATATGCACGGTACTCACGTCGCCGGCATTCTGCTCGACGGCAATCCGTATGCGCGCCTGGTGGTCGGGCGCCTGACCTTCGATTACAAGATGATCCCGGACCCGTGCCCTTCTCCGGCGTTGGTCAAGCGCGGCGACGAAGCCATCGGGGAGTACGTGGACTTCTTCAAACGCAATGGCGTGCGAGTCGTCAATATGAGCTGGGGCGGCTCGGTTAAAGATTACGAAGGCGGCCTGGAGCTTTGCGGAATCGGCAAGTCGGCGGATGAGCGCAAGCAGATTGCGCGCGGGTATTTCGACGGGGACAAGGCTGCTATGGAGAAGGCGTTCAGTTCGGCTCCGGACATCCTTTTCATTACTGCCGCGGGTAACGCCAACAGCGACGCCACGTTCAACGAATTCATCCCGTCCAGCATCCGGCTGCCGAATCTGATGACGGTGGGCGCGGTCGATATTGCCGGCGACGAAGCCAGCTTTACCAGCTACGGTCCGACGGTTGCGGTCCACGCGAATGGATATCAGGTCGAGAGCTATGTGCCCGGCGGCGACAGGCTGAAGATGTCGGGCACGTCGATGGCATCGCCGGCCGTGGCCAATCTTGCGGCCAAGATTCTGGCGGTGAACCCGAAGTTGAACCCTGTCGAGGTAATCGAGATTATCAAGACTACGGCCGATAAGACTGCGGATGGACGGCGCAATTTGATCAACCCTCGGAAGGCAGTGGCGATGGCGCAGGCGGGTCCGTTTGTTGGAAGATAGTGCACATGTACCGTCTACAACTACTTGTCGCGGCCCTGTTGACGCCGGCGCTTCTGCCGGCTGATGAACCTCTTACCCTGCCGCTATGGGCCAATGGCGCACCGGGGTCGGAGGGCCAGACCAGCGCGGAGGTTGTCAAGGATTTGAGCGCTAACGGTGTGACCTCACGCCAGGTCTCCAACATTCACAATCCCAGCCTGATTGTTTACCTGCCGGCGAAGGAGAAGGCTACCGGAGCCGCGGTGGTTATCGCGCCGGGGGGCGGGCACCAGTTCCTGTCGATCGACTTGGAGGGCCACGAGGTGGCGCGATGGTTCAACAGCATCGGCGTCGCGGGGATCATTCTCAAGTACCGGCTGGCGCGCAGTCCTAACTCACCTTATAGGGTGGAGGAGCATGCGTTGGCCGATGGACTGCGGTCGATCCGCATGGTGCGGGCGCATGCCAGGGAGTGGGGCGTCGATCCGGCGCGGGTCGGGATGCTCGGATTCTCGGCGGGCGGCGAAGTGGCATCGCTGGTCGAGACGCGTTTCGATAAGGGCAATGACAGCGCGTCGGATCCGATCGAGCGGGAAAGCTCGCGGCCGGATTTTGCGATTCTCGCCTATCCGGGGACACGTGCGGATGCCGTCAAGATCCGGCCGGATACGCCGCCCACTTTTCTGGTTCAGGCGTATGACGATCGGATCGGGTCGGAGCGGAGTGCGGAATACTTTTTGCTGCTGAAGAAGGCCGGCGTACCGGCTGAGCTGCACATTTATCGCCGCGGCGGGCATGGGTTCGGGATGCGGGATAAGGGAATTCCGACGTCAAGCTGGCCCGCACGGCTGGCCGATTGGATGACGGACAGCGGGTATCTTAAGCCGCGGGGCTAAATTCAGCAGCACTTGTTAGCCTTGTGGAGTAGGCCTTTGGCCTGCGAATCAATTTTTTTTCACAACTTCGTGGAGCGCCGCAAGTCACTCACGACCGCGAAGGACCATTCTGCACAATGAAACTGCGGACCGCAAGAGGTCTTTGTACAACGGATCGACAACCCCCGAAACTTCCGCCAGGAGAGGGCCTATTTAGCGCGCTCAGGTAAGACAACTCGAACGAAAAAGAAATGAGAGACTGTCCACCGGAGATCGGAATCTGCCACGAAATAAATAGGAACATCTAGGAGCTGGAACGTTGCGCTCTGCGTCCTCCGCGGTTCTCGGCGCCTCCGCGTTAAAGTCAGCGCGCGGGCAAGCGGACTCACGTACCCCATCAGTATCCTGGAGTTCGGCGCGAAATCTTAAACGCGGAGGCGCCGAGAACCGCGGAGGACGCAGAGGAGCACTCTGATGATGCCGTACCGTCTCGAATCATGCCCTTTGCTCAAGTCAAGTTGGGCTACCTATTTCACGGCAGATCCTTAGCGCCTCATCTAACTGAGCTTCAATCAACCTTTAGCCCGATTAAAACGACTTCAAGTCTATGTTATGCGGTCGTCAGCATCGCAATCACTTGTTGGAGGGCTTCTTTTGCGCCCTCCTGGCGAGCCGCGTCGTTGGGCACGAGTTGCGGTTGGCCGATACCGGACAGCTCTTCGAAGAGATCCCAGGCTCGACGTCGGTCTAAGCAGTAATTTACCAGTTGGCGGGTCAGCAGCGCACGCTGCTGGGTCTGGTTGGGACCCTCTACCCAGATGTACGGGATGGCCAGCGGCGGCCGCGTCTTGTATGCGGCGAGGTAGTCGGGTAGTTCCATCTGATCGCTGTTCCAGGCGGATGCGGGGATGACGCGGAAATGCTGCCGGAGAGCGCCTGCAACTGCGGCTGCGTGGGCCGGCGACAGGTCTGCCGGCGGCGGAACGAATAAGCGAAACCGCTCGGACCAACGCGAGCCCGCGTCCGGATCATAACTGTAGAGCGGGAAGGTTCGCGAGATGATCAGGAGGGATTCCGCAAGGTGGACATCGTCCTCACTGAAAAGTGCGCCTGGAACCGAAACCACCGCTATCGCAGGACGGTGCGTCTTAGCCATCCCGGCCAGGCCAGGAAGCAGATGCGAGGATTGCGCCATGCTGGATTGCAGAACGAATGATTCGCGATGAGCTATGGATAGGTAGCCAAAGTCGGGCGAGAATCCGCTGAGGTCCTGGGGCTCGATACCCTCGTGGGTAATCAGAATCTGGACTGGACGGCCAGAGCGCAACAGCCTGCCGAACGACGTCAATGAGGACTGGGCCAGCCGATCGGCCGTTTCCAGCGCGACAATCGGCGGAAGAGCCATCAACTCCCCGGCTGCGGCTGATTGCCAATCGAAGCGCGCCAGCATCTCGTCGTGGACGGATGGATCGTAGGCGGAATTGATCTCGAGCCGCGCCACGCGGACCGCGCGCAACACCTGCGTCAGACGGTCGAGACTGCTTTCGCGCAGTTCGATCGCGGCCGCGAAAATATCGGCAGCCCACTTGACCACGCCGTGAAACGAAGCGACATCCAGGCGGGGTTCGCCGGGATGAAACAGGAAGAATGCCGGCTCGTTCGCGGCATCGTGGAGCGCTTCTTCGAGAATGGCGAGCGTCTCTTCACAACGCGACCGCCGCTCTGGTGCCATGCACCGCAAAGGATTGGCCGGCCGTTGGAGCGCTTTAGCAAGCAACCCGGGATTGAAAAACGCCCCGACGCGCGAACCTAGCGAGGCGGATACCGATTCGGCCGAGATCGCGCCGGGTGCATGCGAGCGGTCCACTTCCAGCATCTCGCGCAGTCGGGCGGCGGTGCGCTTCACATCTTCCCAGAAACGGTCCCGCTCCGCGCGCTGCGCTTCGGCTAACGCCGCGGCGTGCAGCAGAACCAGCGAGTCCGCATGGAATGCCAAGAGAAACGCGCCTGCCGGGAGCAGTTTGCGCAGCCGCGAAATCTCCGCGGGAGAGCATTCTTTCAGGGATGCGATCGCTGCCGGGGCCGCGTCAGCCAGAACCACGGACGATTTACCGTCCAGCGCCGTGCGGAAAGCGGAGGTGATGATTTGCGCGTGTTCCAGTTCATTCACCACGTCCCGGAACGGCCGCGCGCTTCCGTCCGGATGTACACACATGGGATAGAACGTTTCGAGGCCGGGAAGTCCGGTCAGGTGCTCGAGGATCGTGGGCCTCAGCGCGCCTTGAGAGACGGCATCGCCGGGAACTGTGCCCGTCAGGTGAAATGTCCGGAGGTGCTCTCGCGACGTTGTGTCGCCTGTTACCTCGGGGGCTATGGTTTCGGTTGGCATGGTATTTTTCTAGACGGCAAACCGGTCGAGCGCCTTCTCGACGGCGGCCAGTTTCTGTTGCTGTGTTTTACCGATTCCTTGCGAGGTCGCCAGGTCATAGCGCGCGGCGTTTTCGTTGCGGTAAAGCAGGCCGATGGGATAGACATCCTCGCGCTCGGCGATGGCGCGAGCCTCGTGCAGGTCGTGCGGATCGTGAGCCATGCGATTGGGGAACAGGCGCGCAATGTTGGCATCGAGCGGGATGCCTGCTTCGTGGGTCATCAGCAGCACCTGGCTGAGGTCATGCTGCACGCCGGCGAAGACGTGCGAGGTGAAATGCGGGCAGCGCTGCAGCACGCGAACGAAAGACAGACCCTTGTGCGCGTGTGCGGCTTTGATGGTGTTATAAAGGTGCGGAGGATTCCAGTCGATCGTCTGCGCAACGAAAGATGCGTTGTTGATCCCCAGGGTGACGCTCAGCGGATTGAGCGGCGGCAACACAGAACCGCGCGGATGGGTGTTGGACTTCTCGCCGGTGCGCGTGGTGGGCGAGGTCTGGTTCTTGGTCAGCCCGTAGATATTGTTGTCGAGCAGCAGGACGGTGAGATCCATGTTGTAGCGGACGGCGTGGATCCAGTGCGCCGTGCCGATGGCGCAGCAATCGCCGTCGCCGGTCACCATGAAGATGTCCAGGTCGGGCCGTCGCGCGCGCACCCCGCAGGCTACCGGAAAGGCGCGGCCGTGCAGTCCGTGGAATCCGTAGGTGCTCATGTAGTGAGGAAACCGGCTGGAGCAGCCGATGCCGGAGACGCAGACGGTTTTCTCGGGGGGCAGTTGCAGGTCGCGCGCGAGGCGCTGGACCGCGTTCAGAACGGCGTGGTCGCCGCAGCCAGGGCACCATCGAGCCGCCGCCCCCTGGTAATCTTCGAGCACACAGTTTCGCGCGGGCGCTTCAATTTCCCATTCCTGTTTTTGTCCGTACATTCTTAGAGACCCTCCTCGGGCGGCGCAGGCGAGACTTCGGGTTCGTCCCGGTCCATCTCGCGCTCTTCCGGAGTCGTTTTCAGACTGTACGCCTCACAAAAGCACAAACTGAATTCTGTGTTACGTTCTTCCAACAGACTTTCACACATGTCGGATTACCTCCAGTCTTCTGCGCAACTCTCTCTTGATTTCTCCAGGTGGAATCGGGCTGCCCGGCACGCGCGACCAGCAGTCTACGTCCACCAGCGTGTGCGACCGCAGCATCATCGCCAGCTGTGAGTAACGGCGAGACTCGGCGGTGATGTAGGGGTCACCGGCGTCGTCGCTGTAATTCACTTCTACGGTGAGCACCTTACGGAAGCGGGAGAAGATGTCTTTCAGGCCCGGCTCGAGCGGCGAGAGGAATCGCAGATGGACCGACGATACGCGGAATCCGTCGCCGCGCAACAGATCGACAGCCTCTTCAATGGCCCCGAGCGTCGAGCCCCATCCGACGACCAGCAGATCGCCTTCGGGATCGCCGTGAACTTTGGGAGGTTGCAGCGCGGCCTGCAGAACTGCGAGTTTGCGGCTGCGCATTTGCATGGAGCGCTGATTGATCGCCGACTCGTAAGCCACCTGGCTCTTCTCATCGTGGGCGAGGCTGGTGAGGACGTACTCGCCGCCGCGCTGGCCCGGAATGGGCCGGGGCGAGAGTCCGGTTTCCGAATCCCAGTCAAAGGGTGGCACCTTGGGATCCCAGGGCGATTGATCGAGCGGCGGCGCGAGACACTCCTCGGTCGGCCGGGGGCGGGGAAAGGGTTGCTGCCCTGTGGCGAGATTGGCGTCGGAGAGTATGATCACGGGGCCCCGGAAATCTTCGGCCAGTTTGCGCGCCATAATTGCGAAGTGGAAACAGTCTTCAATGGTGGCCGGCGCCATCACGATTTTGGGCGCGTCGCCAGGTGAAGCGTGGAGCGCGGCCATCAGGTCGCCCTGTTCGATTTTGGTCGGCAGTCCGGTGGAGGGTCCGCCACGCTGCACCACTACCACGACTAGCGGGACTTCCGCCATCACCGCGAGTCCCAGGAATTCGGTCTTCAATGCCAGACCCGGACCCGAGGTTACTGTGACGGCCGTTTTGCCAGCGTAGGAGCAGCCGATGGCGAAACCGATAGCCGCGATTTCATCCTCAGCCTGGTGCACGAACCCGCCAACCTGCTCGAGATTCGCCGCGAGAAAGTGGGACACGGAAGTGGCCGGCGTGATGGGATACATGGAGCAGACTTCAATCCCCGCTGCCATTAGCCCCAAGGCCATCGCCTGGTTGCCGTTCATCACGACCATGGGCTCGGTCGACTTTTCAGCCGGAACGGAGAAGCGCTGCTCGAGGTTTTCGAGTCCCCAGCGGTAACCGTCGTCCAGCAAGTCGAGGTTTTTTTGTACGACGGCATCGCCTTTTTTGGCGAACCGTGCAGCAATGCTCTTCTTGACCGGCGCATCGTCGATGCTATAGAGCGCGCACAGCAACCCGAGCACCCACATATTCTTACCCTTGCGTGGATCGTCGGTGTATTTGCGGCACTGCTCTTCGATGGGGACTTCAATTACGGCGTAACCGCGCGAGGAGAAATCGTGGATGGCGTCCACGTAGGGTCGACGGATGAAGTCGTCGGGATTGCTGCCGCCGATCTTGTCGACAAATACCAGCGTTCCGGGACGCAGGGCGTCGGCGTCAATGCGGCTATAAAGCACCTGCTCGTTCAGCGTCACCACCACGTCAGCCTCGTTGCCGGCATTGGTGACTGGTTTGGTCCCCAGGCGGATGCGATTGCCGCTGGCTCCGGCACGGGAACGGCTGGGGGGTTCGATTTCGGCGGGGATGATCTCCACCGTCCAGATGCCGTTGCCGTGGCGGGCGCAGAGGTCGGCAAACATCTGGCCGCAGGTTTGTGCACCTTCCCCGGAATCGCTGACGATTTCTACGATGTGTTGATCGACTATCTGAGGGGCACGTACCTGTCGTGCCGGTTTGGCTTCCAGAACCGCTGCTTCCATAAATTATTTCTATGGAGTGAAAGTGAAGCACGCGGGGTGCCATTAAGGATGGGAGTAGATTAACAGCGTCATTGTTGGCTGGGGATCAGGAGTGGCTGAGCTCATCCTGTCGCCTGTGCGCGATTTGCCCCGGAGTTGTTGGCCATTTCGCGCAAAACGATGGGTTTCTCGGCAAGCGGGAAAGACATTGGGCCACGGATGAACACGAATAAACACGAATGGGAAAGGAGGCCTACGCCGCTTCTACCGGCGATCATCGGACAACACTTTGCGGACTTTCTCTGCCAGAACGGTCACGGTGAACGGCTTCTGGATGAAACCATTATCGAGCTGGGGGGATCCGTGGAAGGCCAGAGTGTCGTCGGTATAGCCGGACATATATATGACTTTCACCGAGGGTTTGACGGATTGCACTCGCTTCGCGAGCTCCCGTCCGCTCATCAAGGGCATGACGACATCGGTCAACAACAGGTGCACGGGAGCGCTGTGCTGTTCGAGGATACGGATTGCTTCATAGCCGTCCGCCGCCGGCAATACCGTATATCCGAGTTTCTCCAAGGCATCGCGCACGAGTTTGCGGACGTCCGGCTCATCTTCGGCGACCAGGATGGTCTCATTGCCTTGCAGGCTCTCGGTCACCCGGGCGGCTTCCTTCGCCTCCTCGCCCGGGGGAACAGCTGGAAGGTAGATTTCGAAAACGGTCCCTCGCCCACGTTCGCTACTTAAGTGAATCGTGCCTTGGTTCTGCTGAACGATCCCGTAAACCGTGCTCAGGCCAAGACCGGTCCCCTTGCCCACTCCCTTGGTCGTGAAGAACGGCTCGAACGCATGCTCGAGGACCGCGTGGTTCATGCCGATCCCGGTATCAGTAACCTTAAGGCAGGCATATTTCCCTTCCTTCGGGCGCCCTTCGCCTCCTCCCTCCCGCGCATCGAGGACGGTGGTCTCGATCCGGAATTCGCCTCCCTCGGGCATGGCGTCGCGTGCATTTGCCGCCAGGTTGATCAACACCTGCTCCAGTTGATTGGGATCGGCCTTGACGTAAAGCAAGGCCTTGCTGAGCGCGGTACGAAGGCTAATGTGTTCTCCCATGACACGCCGCAGCAGGGACTCCATGTTGGTCAGCAGATGATTTAAGTTAATCAACTGGGGTTGTACCACCTGCTTGCGGCTGAAGGCCAGCAGTTGGCTGGTGAGCGCGGCGGCGCGATTGGAGGCTTTAAGGATCTGTTCCAGCTGAGTGCGCTGTGGATCTTCAGCCGGCGTGCTGTCGAGCAGGGTTTGAGAGTAGCCGCCGATGATTGTCAGCAGGTTATTGAAATCATGGGCAACGCCCCCGGCCAGCCTTCCGACTGCGTCCATTTTCTGCGCCTGGCGGAGTTGCTCCTCAAGTTCCCGCTGGTCGGTAATATCCGCGGCAATCCCCGTCACCCGGTAGGGCTTGCCATCCTGACTGAAGATCGGAAAGGAACGGTCATGGATCCATCGCACCGCGCCGTCCGGGCGCACAATTCGATAAGTTTCCTCGCAGGGGTGCAGCGCGTTTCTCTCGAGAAATGCACGGATATGGTCGCGATCCTCGGGGTGCACGGTCTCCAGGAGATTCGGGCGCTCATCGAGGATACTGGGGCTGCGTCCCCAGATCCTTTCGAACGCCGGGCTCACATAAAGGAGCTTATTGCTCTTGACATCGAGCATCCAGAAGACTTCGCCCACGCTTCCCGCCATTTGGCGGAATCGTTCGTCGCTCTCTTTCCAGCCTTCCGACAGGATCGTAAGTGCGCGCTCCCTTTTTTCGGCTGCACGACGTCGCCACCAAAGGTATAGGAAGCAACCCAGGACTACGAGAGTCACCGCGGCCGTTTCCCGGTAGCGCGTCAGCGGGCCGAATTTGAAATCCAGATCGTCGCGCGGCGCAAGCAGGTAGCCCGAGCCCGGAGGCTCGCCGTCATTGACGCGCTGCCGGGCAAACCCCACAATTTCGACTTCTCCCCCTTGCAGCAGCCGCTGTACGAAGCTGGTGTGCTGAAAAAAGGAACGGAGCAGGTATATCGGTATCTCTCCGGAATCATCCCGCAGCGCGATGCCGCCGTTGGGCTGGAGAACGATTTGACCTTTGACCCGAACAAGGCTGCCGGAGTGCTCCTCTCCGTTCAACTTGACGGTCGAAACGTTCACGGGGGGAGGAGGCACGGTGGTGCCCGTTCGCCGGGCGCTGTCGAGTTGCAATTCCTCCATTCCCCGGTACTGGGTCAACTTGCCGCTGGCTTCCAGGATGTCTCCCCGCTTAAAGCCTCCGGGCGGAAGCACCGCGTGGTCACCAAAAAGCGCGATGCCACCGGTGGCGTCCTGCATGTTGGCCAGGCTATTTCCCAAGCCTACATCATGGGGTACGTCGGTGACGACGCCGGTTATCATCAGCGTCTCGTTGAGATGCACGGCACGATGGTCGCTGCGATTGCGGATCGCTTCGCCAATCGGTAGGGCTTGAGGAGACTGCGCTGTTGCCTGGATCGCTGCCAAACAGAGAGAGAGGAACGGCCACAAACATCGAAGGCTCCGGAGCGCTACCCACGCCGTAGGCAATGGATGCGATTGTAACAATGGCTTATTTTAGCAGAGTCACGGAATAAGTCCGGCCGAATTAGTCAAACACGATTTACGGTTGCCGAACACAACGTGAGGCGTCGACAGACTGGGTCGATCGGCTTCGTTGATCAACAGCCATGGGATCAGGCGTTTTCTGCCCGTCGATTTGCGCGGCGGCCAGCACGTTTTCAACGGCCGGCAAGCGTTGAGGATCGGCATCATGCTCCCAGCGTGGTTGCGGCCGAAACGCAGGAGGCGAACGTCTTTTCCAGAAGACTCGCGTCGATGCCGCCGGCCGCACCAATGGCTACGATCCGGGTGCACGGCTCACGCTCGCCCCACTCGTCTTGCAGCGAAATGTCCACCCGCCTGCCGACCACTTGCAACACCGCCCGCCGCCGTGGCGCGTCGGTCGAGTAGACCACCCCTTTGGCCCGGTAAACAGATCCCGGCAACCTGCGCATGGTTTCCCGCAATGCTTCCAGCGCCATCGGCCGGTCCGTCTCGTAGCTCCAGGTGCTGAACACCTTCGAGTGGTCGTGCCCATGGTGGTCGTCGTGGCAAGCCAAGTCGTTGCAGATGTGCTCAACACCTTTCGCGTTGAGGCCAGCCCGAGCAGGATCGAAACGCCCGACACCCAAGAGGATCTCGTAGGGCACGTCGCAGTAATCGGTCTCGACGATGCGAAGGCGGCTGAAATGTTCGTCGAGCCAAGCCTTGACCTTCGCGACCTGTTCGGGGCCGGCAAGGCCCACCTTGTTCAGGATCAGCATATCCGCAAAGCCGACCTGGCGAAGCTTGAGTTCCAACAGCGGGGGGTACTCGGGGTGCGCGAAGACCTGTTCCGCGTCCACCACGCAGATCACGCTGTCCAGCCTGATCCGGTCCCGCAGATTGGGATCGTTGAAGGTCACGAAGATCCCGGCCGGGTCGGCGACGCCGCTGGCTTCGAGGAGGATGTATTCGACGGACTCCGGGCGTGCGAGCAAGGAGACGACCGACTCGACGAGGTCGTCGCGAATCTGGCAGCAGACACAGCCGTTGGCCAGGCTGATCATGTTACCGTCCACCCCGACGACGAGTTCGGCATCGATATTGATCGAGCCAAAGTCGTTGACCAGGACGCCTACGCGGAGGCCGTGATTGCCGGTCAGGATGCGGTTCAGCAGCGTCGTCTTTCCCGCTCCGAGAAAGCCGGTCAGGATGGTGATAGGAACGGTCTTCCCGTTGTCGTCTGTGATTTCCATGGTTTTAAGGTTTCCTGCCGTCAGATCGCTAAGTCTTCGGCCGCTGCGCAGCCGGGCAGACCACCAAAAACGATGGTCTGCCCCACGGGAAAAGGACTAGACTTTGGCTTTTGGCGCAAACTTGGTGACGTCAATACCCATCACCTTGGCCAACTCTAGGAGATTGACCACTTCCGGGTTGTTGAGCTTGGTGATCGGCTCGCGATAGACGTCCGGCGGATAATACTTGTGCGGATCGATTTCGAGGTCGCGGGTCAGTTGCTCCTGCTGTTCCTCGCGCGGCAACCTGGGCTGCGGGACGATGCCCATGCCAGTAGCGATCGGCAGCGGGTCGCCGAATAGCAAGGTGGGACTCGGGAAGGATGCTCCCGAGAACCCTGGCAGTGCGGCCATCCGGTGCCAGACTGCGTCTTTGGTCACGTTGAGCACCGCTACGTCCGGTGCTCCGTAAAGGAAAAGCCCATCCCAGTGGGCGCGAACTCCGGCACTGCACTCGTTGAGCGTGTCGTTGTCGAACTCCATGTGCGTGACCATGCCGACCCGTGGGTTGACCTGCTTGATGAGGTAGCCCGAAGCGTAAGCCACGGTATGGTGGATGTCCACAGTATAGTTGAAGAGGATTTCGGGCAGTCCGTACTTGAGTTGGTTGATGCGGGCCAAATCGGGCTGCAATTCGGTGACAAAGACATCGACACCCTTGGCATACTTTTCGGTCAGTTCGTCCGGCCGTCCGTCGCCGGTCCACACGAAGGAAAGACCGTTCCAGTCCAGACGGTAGGCTGATGCGCCGTCCTTGGTGTGCGAGCGCCGCCAATGGCGGATGGTGACGCCGTTCTTGTTGTAGCAGATGCCGTTCTCGTCCTTCCAGTCGAACTCGTTGACCTCGACCTCATAGCCATCCCCGATGGGGCAGGAGTCGAAAGCTTCCAGGTGCCATTTGAGCATCTGCTTCATGCCCGCGACCATGGCCTTGGTCCCGAGTTCGGGCGTGCGTCCCGAGGGCCCGTTGATACGGAGCGGCATCTTCCACCGTCCTGCCCACGCCGAGAAGGGCAGGAGATAGGACAGGTCGTGGTAATGGTCCACGTGCAGGTGGGTAAGGAAGATGTCATTAATTCCCGCCAACGGGACGTTCATGGCCATAATGTTCTTGATACAGCCGGGACCGAAATCGAAGAAGAAGCGGTCGCCGTTACCCAGTTCGACCATGATGCACGTGCCCGCCTGGTCGCGCCGGGGCGGGTAAGGGCAACTGCCGACGAACGAGATCCGCATTTCGTCCGGCCCGAGGGCTTCGCTGCCGGGAAAGTAATTGTTCCGGCTGCGGACGGATGGTGTTGGTTTGTAATACGGCGGGAACTGCAGGCCGGTGCTCGGCCCTCCGCCGTAGGGACTCTTCGGTTGGGGCGGACTTGCCTCTTTGTCTAGTGAAGTTGTCTCTTTGTCTTCTTGTGTAATCATTTGGCTCTCCTGTGTGTGTCTCATTTGTAGAACGCGAAACACGAGACTGCGGGCATGGCCCGAGTCCGATACGCGCCGGGGCTAATCAGCTCCGACGCGCCCAACCTTTGCCTCTGGTTTATTCAGCTTTTGATAGCCTGTGAACTCCTCACCCGTCTGGATGTTCGGGTACTGGGCGATGCTCTTCTGGTACTCGACGATGGACCGCATGGCGAGGCCGAACATCCAGCCCATGTCCATCCTGGTGGTGAAGAGGTTGTACTTCTCGCAAGGGTCGTTGCCGAGGTCGAAGACCAGCGGAAACTGGGGCTTGACGATCGGCTTATCGGCGCCCTCACTGTAGCGAAGCCACACCTTGATGTTGTGCCACTTGACCGACATCATTGAGCCATCCGGCCCGAAGAACAATAGAGACTCCCGGCCGGTGTGAGGGCTGGTGCCGAGCAGGAACGCGGACGCGTCAAAGCCGTCGAGCGGCCGGTCGGTGGGGACCTTGTCGGAGGCGCCGGCGAGAGCCGCGAACGTCTTGTACCAGTCGTGGGCCGAGAGCATCTCCTCGGTGATCATGCCGGCGGGCACCGTTGCGGGGCAGCAAACGATCGCGGGGACGCGCATGGAGCCTTCCGACGGCGGGGTGAAGAAATCCCCGCGCCATGGTCCGTTCGAGCCGCCGAATCCGATCGCGGGGATATTCAGGGACGCGTTGTCACTGGAGACTACGATGATCGTATTGGCGGCGATCCCTGCCTGCTCCACGCAATCGACGATTTGTCCCACCCGGTAGTCCATCTCCGCGATGAGGTCCGCGTACAGGCCCATGCGGGCGGGGTCGGTCTGGTCGAAGGCGGGATGCGCTTTCTCCGGCGGGTGCACCTGGGAGAGTCCGACGTAGGTGAAGAACGGCTTGCCGCCCTTGGCAGCGCGCGTGATGAAGTCGGTGGCCTTGCCGACAATCAGCTCGTCGAGAATAGGACGGACCTCCATATTCAGCTCGCGGACCGCGGTAGCCTTCTGGCCTTTTTTGCCTTCCCAGATATGGGGCGCTTCGATCCCTTTGGCCTTGGCGATGGCGTTGAAGGTCGCGTATGACGCATAGCCGGCCTCGTCAACGCTGTTGAGGTAGCCCCACCATTCGTCGAAGCCCTGGTCGCCCGGCATCCGGCCTTCCGTCTCACCGAGATGCCACTTGCCCCACAGCGACGTCGCGTAACCCGCGTCCGAGAGGAGTTCGGCGATGGTGTACTCCCACGGCGCCATGCCGCCTAGTCCCTCACCGGGCAACGGGACCGTGTACGTGCCGCTACGCACTGACTGGCGGCCGGTCAGGATGGCGGAGCGCGTCGGGGTGCACTGCGACTCGACGTTGTAGTTGTTGAAGCGGATGCCCTCGCTCGCGAGTTTGTCGATGCGCGGCGTCAGGGTGGTCCCGCCGTAGCAGGAAAAGTCACCCCAGCCGATGTTGTCGCATAGTACGAACACGATGTTGGGCTGAGTCGCGGTCCTTTGGATCGTTTGCGGCATTTTAGTTAGTCACCCTTCACTTTGAGGGGAGCCCAGCGCCGGTCTGTTCTCCAGCCGAGGAACGCGACTCACCAGGTTTCGCGTGGGGTGATGCGATCGCCTGATCTACCGATGCAAAACATTTGAGGCTGTCAGGCAGCGCCTCGTGTGTAATCATCTGGCTCTCCCATGTTCCTCATTTATTCGACGTGCAATCCGAGATTGCGGGCATGGCTTGAGTCTTGATATGCACTGGCGCTAATTTGCTCCGATGCGTCCAACCTTTGCCGCCGGTTTATTCAGCTTTTGATAGCCGGTGAACTCCTCGCCAGGCTTGATGTTCGGGTACTGTGCGATGCTCTTCTCGTACGCGGCGATGGGACGGTACACAACCCCGAACATCCAACCCATATCGAGTTTGGTGTTGAACAGGTTGCAACGCTCACCGGGGTCGCTGCCGACGTCGAAGACCATCGGGAACTGCGGCTCCAGGATGGGCTCGGAGATACCCAGGCAGTAGCGAAAGACTGCCTTGACGTTACGCCACTTGGATGACATCAGCGAACCGTCGGGGCCGAAGAACAGAAGAGTCTCCCGGCCGCTCTCCTTGGTCTCGCCGAGCAGGAATTTAGAAGCATCAATGCCGTCCGTCGGGCGGTCGGTGGGCACCTTGTCCAAGGCGCCGGCCAGGGCCGCGAACGTCTTGTACCAGTCGTGGGCCGAGAGCATCTGCTCGGTGACGATGCCGGCGGGCACCCTGCCTGGGCAGCGGACCATCGCTGGCACGCGCATGGATCCCTCCCATGGAGGGGTCATGAACCCACCGCGGAACGGGCCGTTGGAACCTCCGGGGGGCACGACGTCGATCAGCCCGGTCGCGTTGTCGCTGGAGAACACGATGAGCGTGTTGTCAGCGATCCCGGCCTGCTCAACGCAATCGACGATTTGTCCCACCCGGTAGTCCATTTCGGCAACCAGGTCCGCGAACATCCCCAGGCGCGAGGGATCGGTCTGGTTGAAATCGGGGTGCGCGCCTTCCGGCGGGTGCATGTGCGATAGGGCGACGTAGGTGAAAAATGGCTTGTCCCCGGCGGCAGCGCGCTTGATGTAGTCGACCGCTTTTCCCACGATTAGCTCGTCGAGCAGGGGGCGCACCTCCAGGTTGAGTTCGCGGACCGCCGTGGACTTCTGGCCCTTTTTGCCCTCCCAGATCTTGGGTGACTCGAGCCCCAGGCCTTTCGCGAGCGCGTTGAATGTCGCGTAGGAGGTCCATCCAGCCTCATCAACGCTGTTCTTGTAGCCCCACCACTCGTCGAAACCCTGGTCATTGGGCAGCCTCCCCTCGATTTCGCCCAGGTGCCACTTACCCCACAGCGACGTCGCATAACCCGCGTCGGAGAGCAATTCGGCGATCGTGTACTCCCAGGGCACCAGACCGGTCTCGCCCTGACCAGGCATCACCACCTTGTAAGTGCCGCAGCGCACCGACTGGCGGCCGGTCACGATTGCGGTGCGGGTGGGAGTGCACTGCGACTCAACAGTGTAGTTGGTGAAACGGATGCCCTCGCTCGCCAGTTTGTCGATGCGTGGCGTGGGTGTGCTTCCCCCATAACACGAGAAGTCGCCCCACCCGACGTTGTCGCACAGGATGAACACTATGTTCGGTCGTGTCTGGTCCGCTTGGTTCGTTAGAGTCATTTTAGTTAGTCACCCTTCACTGTGAAAAAAGCTCCGCGCGGGGTCTGTTCCGACCGAGGAGGAGCTGGTCTCACGAATTCTGCGTGCCGATGATGCGATCGCCTAATTTACAGATTCAAAATATTTGGGGCTTATCAGGCAGCGCCTCGGATTGGAATCCATGGGCTGGAATCTGCCATCAGTCGCGGAGAGGCTATTAGACGCCGGGTCGCCTGGTGTGGGAGATTTTACCGCGCGATCGTGTGGATTCGCGGCTAGAGGTTCCCGGCACGCATCTGGCCGGCGATGTATTCTGAGGCTCGCATAGAAAGCGACAGAATCGTCATGGTCGGATTCTGATAGCCGCCGGTGACGAAACTGCTGCCGTCCACCACGAAGAGGTTCTTGATGTCGTGGCTCTGGTTCCACTTATTCAGCACGCTCTTCTTGGGATCGTCACCCATACGGCACGTCCCCAGCTCGTGGATGCTGTAGCCCGGAGGATTGGGCTGGTCGTGTTTGGCGAGCGTTTCCATGCCGGACGCGTGACATAGTTCTTCGAACTGATTCATCGCGTGTTTGAGCATTTTAGCTTCGTTGTCACCGTACTTGCACTCGAAATGCAGCACCGGAATGCCGAATGCGTCGACCACGTTTTTGTCGATGCTGACATGATTTTCGTAGCGCGGCAAGACCTCGCCCATGATCGTCACGGAGGATGCTGTTCCCCGATAATCGGTCAACGCCTTCTCGAGTTCCTCTCCGTATCCCGGAACGTATTTGGAGTCCGGAGTTCCTCCCAAACTGAAGTCGTAGGCGTAGCCGCGAATGAAGTCCTCTTCGTTGCCGCGCTTCAAATTAACGAAGCGGGGAACGTAACCGCCGCCACCATAGGTTCTTCTGCCACCGGTGCTGCCGCCTTTGGAAGTCTTATCAACGGCCACTACCCCTTGCGAAACGTAGGTCTGATCGATCAGGTAATGCCCCAGCGCTCCGCTCGAATTGGCGAGATTCGAGTTGAGCAGGATACGGGTGCTCTCCAGGCACGACGCGCCGACCACCACGACACGCGCCTTGGCATGCATCTCGCGTTTCGAATGACGATCGACAAAGTTGGCACCGCTAACCAGGCCGGTATTCTTATCCACCGTAAGATTGCGCACGACGGCGTTGGGTACCATGGTCAGCTTCCCGGTGTCGATCGCGTCAGGGAGCAGCAGGTTGAAGGAACTCGCAAACTGTCCACGGCCCAGGGACCGGCGCATCTTGGTTACCGGAATGTCTCTTTGCTTTGCGGCAGCGATGAACTTGTTCATGGGCTCGCTCCACGGCGAACTGTCTTCCTCAAAGACTCCGTCGGGAAGTTGCTTCAATCCTTCTTTACGGCCCGCGACGCGGAAGATCGGTTCGACCCGCGAATAGAAAGGCGCCAGTTCAGCATGGTCGATGGGCCAGTTCTCGCCGAAGCCATCGTGGTCCTTCGCCTTAAATTCGTAGTCGCTGAGCCGGAACGACATGCGCGCCCAGAATAACGACTTCCCGCCGATCATGCGGACCCTGACCCAGTTGTACGGCAGCTTGGGATCGTGGGTGTAAGGAACTTCCGTTTCGTCCACCCACTGGTTGGCATTCCATTCGTTTGCCTGGAGCACGTGGGGCAACCGGCCCGGCTTGCCAAAGCCCCGATAGGGAAGCTCGTACGCGGCCTTGGGGGTGAGGGCACGGGTAAAGTCGACCAGCGGCCCGGCATCCAGCATGAGGCAGTTGAGGCCCTGTTTGGTGAGCGCGTACGCGGCCATGCCGCCGGAAGCGCCTGAGCCGATGATGAGGACGTCGTAGTCTTTGTTGGTGGCCATGGGAATCTCCTGGTGCTTGGTCGAGGCGTTAGTCGAGCGGATACCAATACAAGCCGCCGCCACCGAACCGGCGCCCGCCCGCTCCGCCGGACGTAGCGCTATATTCGCGCGAATTGAGTGTAGCGGTCCGGACATCCTGTTTGGCCACACGCAGGAAACCGGCAATCGGGTCGGCAGGCTCGTCGAAGGTCCAGGGCGAGGGGAGCGGTGTGAGGAGCGTTTCGGCCTGCGCGACGTCAAGCTCGGCGAAGGCCCGGTTGAAGCGCTTGACCGACTGGGCGTTGAGCGCGTCGAGACCGGCAAGGTAAACGTGCTGCCGCTCCGCGGGCGAATCTCCAATCAGAAAATCAAGAAATTCGGGCGCTTTCGCGTCCAGGGCTCCGACGCCGCCATTCGTTGCGGGCATCAGCAGGTCGCTCACTTTGCGCAATGCGGAGAACTGAGCGGAGGTGAAGAATCGGGGCATCATCTCCGCGGCTGCGTCGGGGACACTCGGGGTCAGGACCGGAAGCTCGTCCGTCGTGGGACCGACTGGCGCCGCGGCGGGTGCGGGAACGGGCTGCTGCGCAAAAAGCGCAGGGGCGGCTGGGATGGCGGCTAGCGCCTTGACGAAACCTCTACGTCGCATGTAATTACTATCCAACAGAAGGCTTCGGCCTTACAAGTTCGGTTACTGCAGGACTACTAACTTAGGTTAGCAGCCTGTGGCAGAGAATCCAGCCGCCCTCCGCCATTCCCCTCGCTAAAATGGCCACAATGAGATCGGCAATTTCTTGTCGGTTTCAGAACAATGGTTGAAAGTGAGCTTCGCGCAAGGACGGTGGCCGGCAGTTACGACGAGTATTGGGAGGTCCTCTAACAACGAGAAGGCAGGCAGAACAATGAGATCTCGCCGAAGTTACCTCAGAAATGAAACGCATGCTTGCGGCGCTCCTCGGGAAGCTGAAGGCTGATCGCTGATAGCTGAAAGCTCGGACCGTGTGCTGCTGTTGTCCGAAAACGACGTGCCGGCTACAGGTGTTTGGTTGTGGCTGTGCTGTCTGCGGGGCAGGTTGTTTAACCTGCGAGCCGAAGGTTATCCGGCTCAGGCGGCTCTGCCCCCGCTCGTGCCCAAACCGAGTTCACGCCACAGATGGACCCGAGACTAACACCGATAAGAACGCTGTCCCCAATCCGTGTTCATCCGTGGCTCGATTTGAAAAGATTGAATGGCGGCAGCTTGCTTTCCGGGTGGCGGACGAAGCCTTCGGCCTGCGCAAAACCGGACTCCACGCCGCGTCGCCGTGTGATCTCGACCTGTTTCGGATACCACTTATCGGGTTGCTGCGAGACGTGAGCGTAACAAGCGGCGCGACGCTGCGGTTCCACCCCCGAGATGTCGACGTAGTCGGCGGGTGAGAACATGCTGGTGTCCTCCGCAACCTCGTAATAGTAAAGCGCGAAACTCCTGCCGGACTTGAACCATGCATCGAGCGTCAGGATCGAGACGGCCCGATGATCGCGGTGACGGTCGATGGGCCATTGAGTGAATACCAGGTCGGGCTGTTCCGCCGTGAGCAGTGCCGCGAAGGCTTCATAATGCGAGTTGTCGACGATGGCGCGGCCGTCGTACTGGCCGGCGAAGACCGCGCGGGCCTTGAGAATTTGGCAAGCCTTTTGCGCTTCGGCAGTCCGGATATCGGCGCAGCGGCTAAGTGACTCTCCACCGCAGTATCCTTCGCCGCGATTCAGGTACAGCAGGACCACCTCCGCCCCAAGTCCGGCGAAGCGTGCAAGGGTGCCGGCGCAACCGCATTCAGGGTCGCCAGGATGGCCGCCTGCAACGATGACCTTGAAGCCGTGCGTGGAAGGTTGTGCCAGCAGGGAAGAGGTAGCTGCGGCAAGCAGGCTGCGACGTGAGATAGACACCAACGGATTTTACCCCACGCAACCCATTGCCGCCGCTGATCACAGCTCTACCACCACCCCGAGCGACGGCCGTATCGGAAACAACTTGTCGAAATGGGAGGGGCGCCAGGCCCGTTTTGGTGTTGTATCCGTTAAAACTATCGAAGCGGTAGTTCTTGTCCAGCAGGAGAAAACACCCTTGCGAAAACCACAGGCCAAGCGCTGCAATTCAAATGTAGCACATGTCTACATTCCCATCACAGCCAGGATCCCCCCTACGGCTGACTATCGTCTGCTGCGGTCAATCAAGAGCCCTTTTCGTCACTACATTTTTATGCGGGAGCATGCTGAAGGCGGCTTTTACCGGAAGGCCCGGTTGTGTCTATGCTGCTCTGTGGGGCGGACGCCACGTCCGCAAGCGACCCCCTGGTCGCCCTCGTCGGGCAAGCGACAAGCTTTGGTGTGCGAAGACGAAGCCGGAGCAACGTGCTTTCCCCGTCTGCTTCCCAATAGGTTAGAATGCGAACGCCAAAGCCGGAGGCTGCGCCGCAGCCATCGCCTGCGCAGCACCCCGCCGACGCACCACAAGCTTCACCCCGTGCTTGCTAACCTGAAGGATTAACACTCACCATGAAACGAACGTTCATTCTTCTCTTCCTGACCTCCACGCTCTTTGGCGCAGGCGAACTCTCCCGTCGTCGCGCGCCGGGTTTCTCCATCTACGATGCGGTCATGCAGCAACACGATCTCTATGACTATCACGGTAAGTACGTGCTCATCGAGTTCATGCAGACTGCCTGCCCGCACTGCATCAAATTCAGCGAGATTATCGAGCAGTTGATGCTGAAGCGTCGCGGCAGGTTGGAGGCGTTGAGCATCACGGTGCCGCCCGACAACCTGAACACCGTGAGAAACTTCATCAAGCAGTACAATGTCACCATCCCTATTTTGTTCGACTGTGGTCAGGTCGCCGCGTCCTACCTGAAGCAGGGGCCCTCTTCGCCTCATATCACCTTGCCCCACGCGTTCCTCGTCGATCCCAACGGAATGATCGTGAACGATTGGGCTTACGAGCCTGGCAACGAAAGCATCTTCGAAGGTGACGGCCTGTCGAGGGAACTCGACCGCCTGCTAGCCGGTAAAAAGTAGTCGGTTCCGCTGCCCAAAAACTTTTTGCATACTCCGCCCGCCAAATGGCGTAATAATCCAATGTGAACGGTTTTGCAGAGGTCGTCCGGCAGCACCAGTCCATGGTGTTCAGTCTCGCGTACCACTTTCTGCAGGATCGCCCTCTGGCGGAGGATGTCACCCAGGAAGTCTTTCTACAGTTCTATCGTGAGCAGGCGTCGCTGACCACCGAACAGCATGTCCGCTTCTGGTTGCGTAAAGTCGCCGGCCACCGTTGTATCGATGCGGCCCGGCGGCGCAAAATTCGTCCGCGGCTCACCCTCGCAGAGATCCGTGAGCCGGCCGCTCGGGAAAGCTCCGAGGATCCGATCCTGAGTGAGACGCTGCGTAAGTTGGTCGCGACGCTGCCCGAAACGCCCCGCCTGATCGTCCTGCTGCGCTACCAGGAGGACATGGACCCGTCTGAAATCGCCGAGACGATCGGCATGCCCGTCGCCACCGTGAAAAGCCATCTGCATCGCTCGCTCGCCATGCTGCGTGAAAAGATGCAGAGATTGAAAAAGGAAATCGTCCGATGATGCCACCCAACAACCCCGATGACTTCGACCTGGAGCTGGAACTTCGCCAGGCGTTGCGGCGCATCGAACCCCGGCGGGATTTTTCTCGCGATTCGTACTCGCGGCCGTCTTCCTGGAATCGCGTGCTGGCCTTCGCCGCGGCCATCATCCTCATGATCTCGCTGCCTGTCGGAGTGCTTCAGTATCAGGCCCGTCAGGAGCGCCGTCGGCAGGCGGGGGCGAACCTGATCAAAGCCCTCCAGATCACCCAAAGCAAATTGCAAAAGACCCGGCAAATGGTAGTTCGTCAGTTAGACAGGAGAAACGCTATATGAAAAGATTGATTGCTTTCGTCTTGCTCGCCGTCGCCCCTTTGGCCAGAGCGCAGGAGCTAAAGCTCGCCGTGTTCGACAAGCTGAAGGCCCAGGCATCGAACGTAGTCGATCTCAACCTGAGCAAGGACCTGCTCGGCTTGGGCGCCGGTTTTCTGGGAGGCGAAAAAGGCGATGGCGCCAAAATCAAGAAGCTCGCCGAAGGGCTGAACAATGTCCTCATTCGTTCGTTCGAATTTGAAAAAGAGGGCGTTTATTCCGATGCCGATGTGAAGCAGCTCATTTCTGAAATGAGCGCGCCAGGCTGGAAGCTGGTGGTCAGCGCCGACGAGAAAAAGGAACGCGAGATCTCGCGTATCTGGATCAAGTCCGTCGCCGAAGGCGAAGTGGGCGGATTACGCATCATGTCCGCCGAGCCCAAAGAATTATCCGTGATCGAGATTACCGGTAAGATCCGCCTGGAAGACCTGAAGGATCTTGGCGGCCTCGGAATCCCCAACATCGGTAGCGAACACACCGGTCAGCCTCATAAGAAAAACGAAGAGTGACCAGTGGGGCAGCCAATCCTGGCTGCAGCCGGCTTTGAGGCGGCCAGGCTGGAATCATTGCTGCCGCTCGCGCTAACCCTTACGGGCAACCATGCACGCTTTTCACTGCACAGATTTGTTCGAGCGCCGTCCGGGCCGGCGGGAGGGTATCTTCGGCGGCCACCAGGTGCGCTACGACTTCCTCCAGACGCCCCGGTACGTGCAGGAGTAAGCCGGCTAACACATAGTGTGCGCGCCCATTTGGCGGATCAAGTTTCAGGGCGATGGAGGCTTCGCTTTCGGCCTCGTCGACACGGTTCGCCGAAGCTAGCACGCTACTCAGATTGCTGTGCAGAACGCTGATTCGGGGGTCGAGCGCCGTCGCCGACCGGTACGCTTCGATAGCGCCATCCCAAACGCCCATCCGGGCCAATGCCAATCCCAGATCAGCGTGGGCCTGTAGAGATTGAGGGTCGTCGTGGACGGCCTCTCGAAAGCGGGCGGCCGCGTCGCTGTAGTGCCGGTCGTCGACCAGCTTCTGCCCGCTTTCGAGAAGCCTGCGAACCCGCCTGGAAAGCGGATGGTTCAACTGCTGAATGGAAACGGTGCCGGTCAACGGCTTTTGCAGCTTCTCATGAGGCAGGCGGATTTCGTACGGCGAACCAGCCTCGGACCCTACGGAAATGACACTGTTCATTATTTCAACGCCGTACAGTGTGAGCACCCGGAGCATGTAATCGCCGTCGGCAACGGCGCGAAACACGAAAGTGCCGTCAGGCATCACGTCCGCACGCTCGCGCATCGATCGCTCCGGAAGATTGGCAATCTCGACAACATATCCGTCGTAGGAAGGATCGGTTCTTTCCACCAGCCGTCCCCGGAACTCGAACATGTTTTTGGATTGAAACTGCGCGTAGACCTGCGCTCCCGCGAATACCCAGACCGCGAGAGACACAATCGCAAATCGTCTCATGAGGGCTTCCTCCTTAAACGAATGTTTTTGTACTGGCGTTGGGTTACTCGGCAGGGAGGAGGGCAGGGTCTGCGGGCGGAACCAGCCCGGCGCGCTAGACACTCTCAGTCTATAGGCCGGACGGCTGAAGGTCCAATCGATGTTTTCTATGTCGGCGAGAAAAACTTTCGTGCGACCAATTCGCCGGCGTCGGTAATATTACTTGTTTTCCTTCGGGGCCGTTGGATCGTTATCCCCGTGCGCGGAATACTGCTTTTGAGGATCCTTCAGCTGAATCGTGATGGTCTTCTCCGCTTCGTCGACCTGGAAGAAATCTCCAAAGGTCTGATAGTTGGACGCGATGATCTGCACTTTGATGGTGCCCTGGGGAATCGGCGGGATTTTCGCGATACCTTCCTGGTTGGTCTTCAGCTCCCAGTGCGTATATTCCTTTTTGTATAGCTTCGCCGGCGCCCGCCCCTTGACGAACGTGACGATCACGCTCGCCCGGTCCAGCGGACGGCCCCCGGGAGTCAATACCAAGATTTGCAGATCGGTCATCGGCACAGCCCCGTTCAATGCCGGAATGAGTGAAGCCACGGTCCCTAAGCCCGCGACTGCCATGGCTCGAACATATGAGCGACGTGTCATAGATTGATTATGCAACATCGGGCAGCAGGAACCGGGCAGCGAGACCCGCACGGACTGCAATTGCGTCGGCCGCCGCATAGCCGCTCCGCACCGCGCCTTCCATAGTGGCGGGCCACCCGGATCGGGTCCAATCGCCGGCCAGATACAGGTTCGAGAACTGCGTCTGAGCCGGCGGCCGCAGAGATTCCATACCTGGCTTGGCGGAAAAAGTGGCGCGCACTTCCTTGACCACATGCGCCCGCTCCAGCCGGGCAGTCTTCACGCTGGGGAAAAAGTCGGCCAGTTCCTTCACGGCCAGCGCGATCACGTCGGCGCGGCTCTTCTCAATCAGGTTCCGGGAGGCGCTCACCACCAGTTGGATGTAGCGGCCTTCCGATTTATTAAACATCCACTGGATGGTGCGATCGAGCAGGGTGGCGTGGGGCAGGGAAGTCACCGGCCGGTCGAACCAGAGATGGATGCCGGTAATCGGTGAGTGTTCCCATTCATCTATGCGGAAGCCCAATTCGGGGATGAGCGCCGGTACACGTTCAAAAGGCAGCGCGCAGATATAGTGGTCGGCGGAGTAGTCTCGTTCGCCCACCCGGACGCCCCCGATATTGCCGTGGTCAACGACGATCCTGCTGACGGCGCTTCTCGGCCGGAAAACGACGCCGCTGGCGCGTTGCCACACATCCTCGCGATAGAGTTCACGCAGCGGCACCGCAGGCACTCCCATTTCGTAGGAATCCTTGTGCGCCAGCATGCCCAGCCGGAACACCTGGAAACCATGGAACGCGGCCATGCGGTCGAGCTCTTCATTGATGGCGCTCACCAGCACCTGGCGCCAGAAGCGTTCGATGGCGCGGGGCGTTTGCCCATGGCTGCGCAGCCAGTCGGCCATCGAGATCCGGTCGAGGTCGGTACGGAACTGCTCGCGCCGGATTGCGAGGATGCCGCGCGCGATAGCGATTTTGTCGGCGATGCCGAGACAACTCATCCCCAGGAATGACCCGGCAAAGTGGGCTGGAGGTGGAAGCCTCCCGCGTTCTAATTTGGAAACGCGTCCGCCGGGCTCGATGAAGTAGAAGGTCCGGTAAAACTGGATGCTCTGGTCGACGCCCAGGCGGCGATAGAAATCCAGGAGGTTGACACAGCAGCGCATCAGAACGTGCTGGCAGTTATCCACCAGTTCGCTTGAGTCGGTTTCGGGATTCGCCGCCGCATTGGCAGGCCAGGAGGTTGCCCGCCCGCCCAGAAAGCCTCGCGATTCGAAGATCTCTACTTCGAACTGCAGGCTCGCCAGCGCAGCCGCGGATGCGAGACCGGCCAGTCCGCCGCCAATAATGATTGCCTTCGGCAATTCTCATTATGGATTAGAAAACACTTGGGCCACCAATGCCCACGAACTTTCGCTCAGACTGGGGCGGCTCCAATTAACCGGCTGCGAAGCAGCCTTATGTTCATCCGTGGCCGGCCGGATAGCAGCCCAGTATCCGCAGGAAATCCGCCAGTTCCTGAAGATGCCCCATGGCATTCCTGCTGACCGGGTCGTCCACGTGACCCAGGAAATCCAGGTAGAACAGGTACTCCCACGGTTTGCCGCGCAAGGGCCGGGATTCGATTTTCATCAGGTTCAGATCGCGCAGTGCGAAAGCGCTCAAAGAGCGAAACAGCGCGCCGGGGATATTCCGGGTAGTGAAAACCAGTGAAGTTTTCCACTTGGTGCTTGCTCGCCCGGAGGCGTGGTTCACCCTCGCCGGTTTTTTCTTCAGCAGGAAAAAGCGCGTGAAATTCTGCCGGTCGTCTTCGATGGACTTACGCAAAATCACCCCTCCGTAGCGCTCTGCGGCGGCGGCCGAGGCAATCCCGGCCGAATCGGGCAAGTTCTTTTCCATCAGCATCTTGACGCTGCCGGCCGTATCGTAGAACGGTTCCTTTTCCAGTTGGGGATATTTTTCGAAAAAGCTCAGACACTGATTTAACGCCACGGGATGCGAGAAAACCTGGCGAACTTTTCGAAAGCTGACTCCCGGAGGCGCGATCAGGTTATGGACAATCCGCACGTAGGTCTCGCCCACGATAGGCAGATCGTGATGCAGCAGGTGGTCGTAATTTTCGTGCACCGAGCCGTGCAGCGAGTTCTCTATTGGAATTACCGCAGCCTGCACTTTTCCCGACTCCAGGCTTTCAAAAACATCCGTGAACCGCTGGCAGGGAAAAACGTTGACTTCGTCACCCAGTAATTGCCGGGCGGCCATTTCGCTGAACGCTCCCGGCTCACCTTGAAATGAAGCTGTAATTTTTGCCTTGCCGCTTGACTTTTTCATGATTGGTGCGGTCCGCTCCAGCGCTTGGCGTTGGCATCTGGTATCCCCAACAAATCCAAAGCCCGGTCCACGGTCCCATCTACCAGATCTTCGATGCTGGCGGGACTATTGTAGAAAGCCGGAATCGGCGGGGCGATCACTGCGCCCATCTCGGTCAACGCCACCATAGTCCGTAAGTGTCCAAGATGAAAGGGAGTTTCGCGTACTCCGAGGATCAGTTTCCGGCGTTCTTTCAGCGTGACATCGGCCGCCCGGACCAGCAGATTGGAACTGATTCCGGCTGCAATGGATGACATCGTGTGGATCGAACACGGCAAAATCACCATCCCAGCCGTCTGATAGGACCCACTCGCGAGTGGAGCCGCAATATCCTCCGGAGAATAGCTATGCGCAGCCATGATTTTCAGGTCATTGACTCTCTTTCCTGTTTCAAGGAACAAAGTTTTTTCTGCTGACCGAGTCACCACGAGGTGAATTTCAATACCCCCTCTTTGCCTCAGCTTTTCGAGCAACCGTACTGCGTAAATTGATCCACTAGCACCAGATACGCCAACGATGAGTCTCAGCGGAAGACCTCTCTTAGTATCAATTTGTTCTGAATTCAGAACAAAGTTATTAAATAACCATTGCCCCGGACAAAACCCTAAGGCTATACTTCTGAGTACTAGGAACACTCTGGATTATGGCCATTCCTGCCATCGTCGACCGATCGAGCGCCCTGAAGCAGGATCATAGCACGGAAGATCCTGGTTATCGGCTCAAGCGGGTTCGCGAGCAATTGAGGCTCACTCTGCGGGACGTCGAGAACGAAAGTCAGATCATCGTGGATCGGCGGCGCAGCCAGGAATACAAACTGGGCCTGAGCCGGCTCTCCGAAATTGAGAATCACAGCGTGGTGCCCTCGATTTATCGGATTTACACCCTCTGCGCCATTTACCGGCTCGATTATGTCGAGGTTCTGGGCTGGTACGGTGTCACCTTGCCGGATCTACCTGCCGACGCCATGGCCATTAGCCTGGCGAGCACCCACCTGATCGATTTTCGCGCCAATGACGGCGACATATCGGTTCCCCTCTCTCTCGACCCCGGCATCGACCCTAAGAAAACGGTGTTCTTGAGCCGCATGGTCGCCAAGTGGGGGAAGGTTCCGCTAGCTATTCTCAACGGCTTGGAAAAAAAGAAGTTGCGATACGCGTTGATCGGGTCGGAAGACTGGAATATGTATCCCGTGATTCAACCGGGCGCGCTCGTTACCATCGACGATACGCGTCGCAAGGTCCAGAACTCCGGCTGGAGCAACGAATTTGAACGCCCTATTTACTTCATGGAGCACCGCGACGGTTATGCCTGCTGCTGGTGCACCCAGAGCGATGAAAATCTGGTTCTGCAACCTCACCCGGCGTCCCTCTGCCCTCCACAAGTCTTTAAATTCCCGCAAGAGATTGACATCCTTGGACAAGTAACCGGTGTCGCTATGCTTCTGGATCTGGATCGGCGACGTCATATTCGTTCCTAAGTAGTTCGAGTACTATCTTCAGGTCGGACATGAAGAGCTTTCGCTCCACCTCCCGCGTTCCAACCGGAATACAATTCCGGTAGGGAGTCAGCTTCAGCCAGTTCGTGATAATGACCTTGGCATCCCCCTCCTGGCTCTGCAGATACGCGTCGGCCTCATCTTTCTGCTGTTCCAGACCGTAGCAAAGCCACTGTTCAAACACGGCCAAATGGGACTGCCTGAGAACCCGGTTGGCCTCTTCGTTATCGAACCGCTGAGCCAGGCCGAAATGCTGGTAAATGCCTGTGTTTTGATCGCGTAGCGAAGCTAAGTACCAGAGCCTCCCGAAGAGCGTGGGGATCTGCGCGAGAGTGTTACGCCAGAGGTCCGCGGCAGCTGTCGAGTCCTTCTTCATCCGGTCACTCGACCAAGTTTATAGCACAGTTGCAGAGCCGCTGTAACCGTAATTCGAGTAACTGAACTTAAGCCGAAAGATGACGAGCTAAGGGTGGTACCAAAAAAAATATCGTTGTATCGCAAAGAAAGTCTTCTCAACACTCCCATACATTCGGTATACTACCCGTGTATCTTGGTATTACAGAGATTCACCTAGGGAGATTCTACGAAAATGCGTAAAGCGATCTTGATGTTTGCCTTCTTACTGACGGCTTCGTTCACGGCTGTCAATGCCTCGGTGGCTGCGGTTCCGAGTTGCAACGTTTGCTCAGAGGTTCGTGTCGCGGCGGTGCCGAGCTGCAACGTTTGTTCCGAGAGTCGCGTGAAGGCGGTCCCGAGCTGCAACGTTTGTTCCGAGAGTCGCGCGAAAGCGGTCCCGAGCTGCAACGTTTGCTCCGAGATTCGTTAAGTTGCCGTATTACCTCTGGCTACAGAGGTCTAGTTGCGTTAAACTGGTTTTGATGGAGGCGCTTACAGCCCCGACCCCACGATGAGCGCCTCTATTGAGCAGAACCTCCAAGCTCTTTCCCTCTTCTTTGTCGTCATAGTAGTCTCTCGCCTTATCTACCTGCAGCTGTTTCGCGTCTATCCTTTCTTTTTCACCCTGCTTTGCATTACATTGGTTCTCCAGCTCGTGGCTGTGCACTATGGGGACGATAGCGACCAGTTTCTACGCACCTATAACAGGGTGGAATACGTCCGCAATATTCTGTACGTGTTAGTGGTCTGGGAGTTGTTCTCGGTCATCTTCCGAAACTACGCCGGTCTGCGTTCTCTCAGCAGATGGGTGATGGGGGCTGCCGCAGTAATTGCTATGGTCGGGCTCGGCTTGATTATGGCTCCCAGCGGCGTGACGGCCTTCAATCATTCGGCCAGGGCGCGCCAGGTCATCCGGTTTGAGCGCGGTATCACCTTGGGGCTGGTGATTTTTATTATCATCATGCTGTATTTTATTTCCCGATACCCGATCAGACTGCCGCGCAATAACGTAGTTCTCTGCATGGTGTATAGTGCCTGGTTTCTGGGTGATTCCGCCATCCTGCTGGTGATGAGCTTTCTGCCCAACAGTTATGCCCACGTAAACGGCGAAAATGCAGCCTTGGCCGTGCTGGAGATCAGCTCCTATATTGGTTGGGCGTTCCTTCTCTCCAGGACTGGAGAATTTCAGGAAACCCGCGTCCGCCAGCACATCTCGCCGGAACGGGAAGAACTGCTGATCGGCGAACTCAACGCGATGAACAACGTCCTCCTCCGCGCCGGCCGTTCCATTTCGCACAACCGCTGAAGTGCTCGCCTCTCGTGGGCGGTAGCCCGCCAAATTCCCGTACGGCAGACCGTCGTCTTTCGTGGTCTGCCCGTCTGCGAAGCAGACGTTTCTTGCATTTAGCAGTACAGACCAACCTCGTAGCGGTGTTATCCGTGGCCGGCTACTCGTACCGCAACGCCACCAGGGGATCGACCCGTGTGGCTCGGTAGGCAGGCAGGAAACACGCCAGCACCGCGACTCCCAACAGCGACAGACACCCTCCCCCGAAACTTAGCAGATCCGTAGCGCCGACGCCGAACAGCAGGCTCGACATCAGTCTCGTAGCGCCGCCCGCAATCACTCCACCGATGACCAGGCCGATACTGGTGACCAACACTCCCTGCCAGAGAACCAGATGGAAAATAGCGGATGGCTGTGCTCCCAAAGCCATTCTCACCCCGATCTCCTGGGTTCGCTGGGCGACGGAATACGAAACCACGCCGTAGAGTCCCAGCGCTGCCAGAAACAATCCGAGACACGAGAACACGACCAGCAGCACCACCGCAAAGGCCCGCCGGGAGAGCGATCGCGAGACCACTTCCTCCATCGTCTGGACGTTGCTGAGCGGCTGTCCCGGGTCGGTCGCAGCGACCTCCCGCCGGATCGCCTGCGCCACCGACAAGGGATCGGCAGCGGTCCGCACCACCAGATTGTCTCTCACCACATACGAGGCGAAATACAGGGACGACTGAGGCGGCGCGTCCAGGCTGGCCAGACGCGTATCTCCCACCACCCCGATAATCTGGCACGGCTCCGGAGCGGTGTGCGCGACACCGGTAAGGATAATCCGGCCAATGGGATCCTGGCTACCGAAGTAAGTGTTGGCGAAGGTCCGGTTGATGATGCACTTCTCATGCTCGAAATCACCTACTTCTTCGCGTTTAAAGGAGCGCCCGCGCAAGATCGGTATTCCCGCTGTCTTGAAAAACTCCGAGTCCACCGAAGTCATCGCCATGACGGGATATTTACCCGGCTCGGGCAAAGGGGTGTCCTGCAGCGCGAAGCGCATTTCAATGATCGGCCCCGCCAGGGGCAAAGTGGTCGCGGTGGAAACGCCGATGACACCGGGGATTGCGGCGATCCTGGGCAGCAGCCGTTGGTAGAATTTCTCGACCGCGACTTGCTCGTAATGATTCGAAGGCAGTTGGATATGCGCGACCAAGACGTGATCCGTTCGGAAGCCGGGATTCACATTCAGGAGTTCGTTCAGGCTACGCACCAGCAGACTTGCCCCAACGATGACCACTAGCGCGAGCGCGACTTCTCCAGCGACTAGCGAATTCCTCAGCCGGCCGGAGTCCGATCTCGAAGTCCGGCCCCCGGCGCGCAATATCTGGTTGAGATTGGCAGCCGAATACTTGAGCGCCGGAATCAACCCGAAGATCAATCCCGCCAACCCAGCTACGGCGACCGTGAACAGCAGTACGCGCCCATCGATCACTACGTGCTGCAGCCGCGGGATGCGCTCGGAGCCCAGCCACCGCAGCAGAGGCATGCAGCCGAAGGCCAAAAGGAGACCCATTGCGGCTCCCGCAGCCGAAAGAATCAGGCACTCGATCGCGAATTGTGCGATGATCCGGCCACGACCTGCACCCAATGCGACTCGGATCGCGATCTCCTTCTGCCGTCCCGCCGCCCGCACCAGAACCAGGTTTGCGACGTTTCCGCACGCGATCAGCAGAATCAGCACCACCGCCAGTTGTAAGAGAAGAATCGGTTGCTCGACGTTGCCCGTGATTTCTTCCCGCAGCGGCAGGACATTGACGCTGATGCCGGCGTTCGTCATGGGATAGGAGCGCCCCAGCTCCGCTGAAATCGCTTCCATCTCCCGCTGTGCCGCCGCCGCAGTCTGTTGCGGGCGTAGCCGGCCTACCACGTTCAGCTCGTGGAAGTTTCGCGCCAGCCTTTCCGGGTCCACCCAGGTGAAGGGCACAAAGACGTCGGCTTCGGCGGGATAAACCTGCGGACCCATGACGCCCACCACCTGCAGTTTCTGCTGGTTCAACGTGATCTGCCGGTGCAGGATATCGGGCGAACCGCCGAACCGCGATTGCCACAGCGCATAACTCAGAATCGCCACGCTATTATGCCCGCGGCGGCCCTCTTCCGGCAGAAAATCGCGCCCAATGAACGGCGCAACCCCAAGCAGCGAAAAATAATTCTGGGTGATATACGCCGGCGCAATTTCAGCGGGGTCGCCCGCGCCCGTCAGAATCACGGTTCTGGATCCTGGTGCCACAAATCCAGCGAGGCCCTGGAAAACATGCGTGCGAGCGCGGTAATCCTCTAAGTCAAGCTCCGAGACTGTCATACGCGGCACCGTCGCACGCTTCTCCCACACCGTTAACAGGGCGTCGGGATCGCGGAATGGGAGGGGCTTGAGAAGCACGCCGTCCACCACGCTGAAAATTGCGGTATTCGCGCCGATCCCCAGTCCTAACGTCAACACCACTACAGTAGTGAAGGCAGGATTCCGGATCAACGTCCGTAACGCAAACGCAATATCCTTGCCGGGATGGACCATGGGGAGTAGTTAGCTGAGAATTGTCCGGCTTGTATAAATATTGTATTGCATTCCAGCCACATTTGTCGATTCTTCGTTGTGGAGTAGGCGTTCCGCCTGCTGTCACGCGACCTCGACGGCCGTCCTAAACCGCTACTTGCGCCCGCTCATAGTGCATTGCGACGTAATTCTCCAGGATGGCAATGAATTCCGCGACGATCCGGTCACCGCGCAGGGTTGTCGAAAGCCGCCCGTCGATGTATACCGGCGCCACCGGCTCTTCAAATGTTCCCGGCAGGGAAATTCCCAGATTGGCGTGCTTCGATTCACCCGGCCCGTTGACGATGCAGCCCATTACCGCGACCTTCATCATCTCCACCCCGGCGTACCGCTCCTTCCACACCGGCATCTGCTCGCGCAGGTACGTCTGGATCTGGTCGGCCATATCCTGGAAGAACGTGCTGGTAGTTCTCCCGCACCCCGGACACGCGGTCACCTGCGGTGTGAAACTGCGGATCCCGATCGATTGCAGGATCTGCTGGCTGACGATCACCTCTTCGGTGCGGTCGCCATTCGGCAGCGGCGTAAGGGAGGCGCGGATGGTATCGCCAACGCCCTCCTGCAGGAGCACCGCGAGCGCCGCAGTGGTCGCGACGATCCCTTTGGCTCCCAGACCGGCTTCGGTCAAGCCGAGATGCAGCGCGTAGTCGCCTTGCGAAGCGAGCATGCGGTACACGTCGATCAAGTCCTGTACGCCGCTGACCTTCGCGCTGAGAATAATACGGTCACGCGATAGCCCATAATGCTCCGCCGCCTGAGCCGACAGGAGAGCGCTGGCGACGATCGCGTCGAGCGTTACGTCGCGCGCGTCCTTGGGCTCGCTCCGCAGGTTATTCTCGTCCATCATGCGCGTGAGCAACTGCCCGTCGAGGGAACCCCAGTTGACGCCGATCCGCACCGGCTTGCCATACTCAATGGCAGCCTCGATCATGGTGCGGAAATTGTCGTCGTGCTTCTTCCCGATGTTGACGTTGCCCGGATTGATCCGGTACTTTGCCAGCGCGCGCGCGCACTCCGGGAATTTCTTCAGCAGAAGATGTCCGTTATAGTGGAAATCGCCGATGATCGGCGTGCGCACGCCGAACTGGCGTAACGTCGAGACGATCCGGGGTACTGCAGCAGCGGCGGCTTCGGTGTTGACCGTGACGCGAACCAGTTCCGAGCCGGCCTGCGCCAGGGCCATCACCTGGTTGACCGTCCCGGTGACGTCGGCCGTATCCGTATTGGTCATCGACTGTACTACAATTGGATTGCTTCCGCCGACTTTGATGCCGCCGATATCGACCGCGACAGACTTTCGCCTTGTTGCAACTGCCATTAAGCCCCTCTTGTGTCACAGACTCTAGTCTGTGTTTTTTGAATCGGAAACTTCAATTTTAACAGGTGCAGTCCCTTTGGGTCCGGCCATTTGAATTATCGGAACGTTCGTAGGTCGCGATGCATCAATCTCGAAATAGGCGGGTTCTATCCACATGCAGCAGCATATTTGCGTCTCTCGTCGCGGTTTCTTGTCAACTGCCCTGGCTTTTCTGCCGGCTTCCCGGTTGTTCGGGGCGGATGAGGACCCTGTAAAATTCTCCACCGACGTGAAGGTAGTCAGCGTCCTGGCGACCGTGCGCGATAAGAAGGGAGCCATCATTAAGAACCTGGTCAAGGATGATTTTGTTCTCCAGGAAGACGGCCACGATCAGGTTATCAAGTACTTCTCGCAGCAGACGGACTTGCCTCTCACCCTGGGACTGCTGGTGGACACGAGCGGCAGCCAGCGGCGTGTCCTTGGCAAAGAACGCGATGCCAGCCGCACCTTCATCGAGCAGGTTCTTCGTGAGGACAAGGACCAGACCTTCCTGATCCACTTCGATCGTGAAGTGGAATTGTTGCAGGATCTGACGCCGTCCAAGAAGAAGCTGGAAGATGCCCTCGATCAGATGAGCGGGGCTTCGCAACCGCAACTGCAGAGGCAGGGAGGCGGCGGAGGAGGTGGCGGCTACCCCAACGGGGGTGGCGGAGGCGGTTATCCCGGCGGCGGCGGAGGAAGGGGTGGGCGCGGCGGTGGTGGCACCGCTCTCTACGACGCGGTGCTGCTGGCTTCCAACGAACTCATGAAGAAGCAGACCGGCCGCAAGGCCATGATGTTGCTTTCCGACGGTGTCGACAATGGCAGCAAAGTCGGCATCTCCGAATGCATCGAATCGGCGCAACGTGCCAACACCCTGGTCTATTCGATCCTCTTTGCGGACAAGAATGCATACGGCAACCAGAGTCCCCTGAGCACTTTGGGAGGTATGGGGCGGCACGGCGGCATGGGCCGCGGCGGTCCGCCGATGGGCAGCCGCCCGGATGGCAAGAAGATCCTGCAGCGGATTTCCCTGGAGACCGGCGGAGGCTTCTTCGAAGTCTCCGACAAGCACCCCATCGAAAAGATTTATAGCCAGATCGAGGAAGACCTGCGCAATCAGTACAGCCTCGGCTACACCTCGGATTCCAACAACGGAGCGGGCTTCCGTAGAATCACCCTGACCACGAAAAAGAAGGATCTCGTAGTTCAGGCGACCCAAGGCTACTACGCCAAATAGCACCTCTCCCGTGGGGCAGACCATCGTTCTTTGTGGTCTGCCGGCTGCGCATCGCTGCCCGCCTGGTCAGGTGGCGCACAGTGGTTCTTCGCGTGCCTTGCTAACGGCGGAGGCCGTTATGGCACAGAAACAAGAGAAGTGTGCACACCCATCCTGTGTATGTCCCCGCACGAAAGACAGCAAGTATTGCAGTACTTACTGCCAGGACGCCAAAGACACCATGGAGCTGTCCTGCAACTGCGGTCACGCCGGTTGCGGAACAGATGCCATGGTGACTGAAAAAACCGAAACCGTCACCGGCGTCTGACCTTCAAAAAAAGCGTGGCGCACGCACTCTTGCGTGCCCGTCCCGACTCATCGGGACGCATCCCGCGACGCCCGCCGCGTGGAATATCGCCGGCCGGCCGGTTACAGACTGATGAAAGTTTCTGGCCTCCAACCTGTGCGCGGAGCATCTACACGGTGTAACACTGTGTTCTAATAGAGATTCCGCGTTCTTATGGATCTGTCCCTTCGTTTGCGCAGAGGCTGGAAAGCCACACACCGCCGCACCCGCGAATGGATGATGGTTGCCAAAGGACTCCGTTCGACGGATCACCCGGTACTGGCCCACATCATTCCTACCCGGCGCTGCAACCTTTCCTGTACTTACTGCAACGAATACGATGATTTTTCGAAGCCTGTAGCGGTCGCCGAGATGTACCGGCGCATCGACAAACTGGCGGACCTCGGCACCAGCATCATCTCGATGAGTGGCGGCGAACCGCTGCTGCATCCCGATCTCGACGACCTGATCGCCCGCGTACGAAGCCACGGCTGTATCTCGGGCATGATCACCAATGGTTATCTGCTGATGCCAGACCGCATTAAGCGCCTCAATCGGGCGGGTCTCGAGCATATGCAGATCAGCATCGATAACGTCAAACCGGATGACGTTTCCAAGAAGAGCCTGAAGGTTCTCGACAAGAAACTGGAGATGCTCGCGGAATACGCCGAGTTTCACGTCAACATCAACTCGGTGGTGGGCGGCGGAGTGCACTTTCCCGAGGACGCGCTGCAAGTCGGACGCCGGGCTGTCGACCTGGGCTTCACGTCCACGGTCGGGATCATCCATGATCACGACGGGCAGTTGCGGCCTCTGAGCGAAAAGGAGCGTGAGGTTTTTCTCAAAATGAAACAGATGGGCAAGAAGAATTATGCCCGTCTCAATTTCTTTCAGGACAACATTGCCAACGGCCGTGAGAATAAGTGGAAATGCCGGTCCGGTGCGCGTTATCTTTACGTGTGCGAGGACGGGCTGGTGCATTACTGTTCGCAGCAGCGCGGTTTTCCGGCGATTCCGCTGGCCGATTATACGGTCGACGATATTCGCCGCGAATTCATCACCGAAAAAGGTTGCGCGCCGCGCTGCACCATCGCCTGTGTCCACTACACGTCCTATATGGATTTTTGGCGCGCGCCGCAGACCATCCCGGCCGCTGAGCAGCAGAAGGCCAGTGAACTCGTCCAACTCGAAATTCGCTAACTGGCCTGCGATTTTGCGAGAGAAAGCTCGCGCTTCAAATCCTCGACCAGCGAAGCAAAAGGCCGGCTCTTCGCAGTTCCGATGAGTGCCAGACGCCGCTCGATGTCATGGAAAACATCGTCCGCATCGTGCCTCGCGCGTGATGCGGAAGTCAGGTCGCCTATCTCCAACTCGGCCCCCGCAAGTTCGATCAGATTGAAGGCAATTTCGAAGTCGGCTTCAATTAGCTCTATAGGAATACGCTCAGCGGCGCGTTCTCGATGGGTTCCAGACACCGTGGTCTCCCTTCTGCCCTAAACTTCGATCCTGCCAGAAAAATTACGGTTTGTCACGCACAGCAGCTTACTCCACGTGGAGTAGGCCTTTGGCCTGCGAGCCAAATTCACCCTTAGCCGGCGGTGGTAAATCTGACGGAAACGTGAAATGTTTCGGCGTAGAATTTGCGGCGCCGTCACGATTCTCGCGAAGTTCCGACTCTCCAGAAACTGCGGCCAAACGTCGCTCGCGACAGCAAAGCGCGAGTTTCAGACACAGTGGACCGCGGCCTACCCGCGGTTATCGCTACCAGGTTGATCGCTCGCTCATTGCTTTTAGCGCGAGTCGAGAGACCTTGGACATGGAATTGCTCTACCCCATACCGTGCCTATGTGGGAAGAACGTAAACAATTCACCAAACCAACGGTTGTTGAACCGCCTCCAGCTCCGGCGAAAAGCGTCGGAACTACTCCGCACATGGCGGTGATTGGCAGCAATATGGTAATTATTGGCAAGGTCCAGAGCAGCGAAGATCTGTACGTCGACGGTGAAGTGCGGGGAACCCTCGAAGTGGAGAACTGCCGGCTCACCATTGGACCCAACGGTAAAGCTCACGCGGGAGCAAAAGCCCGCGAGGTTGAAGTGATGGGGCGGATTGACGGCGATGTCGAGACCGTGGAGAAGATCTTGATTCGCAAAGGCGGCGAACTCGTCGGAGACATCAAAGCCGCGGGAATTGTCATCGAGGACGGCGCTTATTTCAAGGGGAGTATCGACATTGTCCGGCGCTCTGAGTCGCCCGCGAAGGAGACGCGCGCCCCCCAACCGGCCCTGAAGGAATCCGCGTAGACGTAGCAAAATCTACCGTTCAGGATTAGAATGGTCCTTTCACCGTCGCGATAAAGGAGTGGCGAAACGGTGTTTTGGGACGAATTCGTTGGATTAACGGTTTCCGGCAAGTATCGGCTCCGGCAATTGATCGGTAGCACCGCGCGTAGCGGCGTTTATTTGGTCACGTGGGATCACGGGGTCGGCCGCGGGGCCCTTAAGCTATCGCCGCTCGGCGAAGCGCCCCTAAACGTTCCGCTGCTGGACCATCCCAACATTATCCGGCTCTTCGATAGCGGCACTTGTGAGGCGGGTAAGTTCTACTTTCACTATTTTGTGACCGAGCTTGCGGATGGAGATCTCGGAGCGGTGCTGTCGGCCCGGGCGCTTTCCCCTGACGAGACCCGGAAAATGTTGTACCCCGCCCTGGAAGCGCTCACATACCTTCATGACCGCGGGTTAGCGCATGCCAGAATCCGCCCCAGTAACCTGTTGGTGGTGGGCGGCACATTCAAACTGTCCGTCGACTCGATCCGGCGTGAAGGTTCGGTGGCTTCGGCCTCGAAGGATATGTGGGCCCTGGGCTTGACCGTCATCGAGGCACTGACGCAGGAGCGCCGTCCGTCCCTGATCGCGTCGATTCCGAAGCCTCTTCAGGATTTGGTCCAAGGCTCCCTCCAAACGCATTCGGCCCGACCGTGGACCGCCCGCTCCGCAGCCGCATGGCTGTCGAGCGTCGTGCAGCCGGACCCGGCTCCCCCGCCTGATCCCCAACCGACTCCTAGTTGTGGCGTAGGCGTTTTCGCCTGCTCTCGCGCGCTGGAGCGCTGGCACTGGCGGTCTAGCCTGCGCACTTGGATTCCTCCCCAACTTCCCAGGGAGCGGTCGTCGACAGTAAAGGAAATTGCAGTCTATGGGACCGCGGCTCTGCTCTTGCTCGCCGAAGGCTTATTCGTTGTCGCCCGGGGCCCCGGTTCGTCTTACCGGCCGGTTCGGGCGGTTGAGAGCGAGACGATACGGAGTTTTGCCATTGATTCTTCCAGCGTCCCGCCCGGGAACCAGCAGCCCGTGAACCAGCAGGAGGAACAGGCGCACGAGGTCGTCGTGGGCAGCTTTTCCAGTCTCCAGAACGCTCTCCAGCAGGCGCAGTCGATCGCGCGCGAATGGCCGGAGTTCACTCCCCAAGTGTCCCAGCCCTCCGCCCTCAACGGCTATTACCGTGTGGTCATCGGGTCGGACCTCTCCGAGGAGACCGCCCGAGGGTTGCGGCAGCGCGCGGTTGCCTCAGGCCTGCCGCCGGACACGTTCATCAGGGCGTACCCGTCGTCGCGGCAATGAACTGCCGGCAGTTTGCGGCCGCAGTTTGTTACGATGGGATTTCACCCACATGTTCCGCTTTGAAACAGCCGGCGAGTCGCACGGCGAGTGTCTCCTTGCCACGCTTACCGGGCTTCCGGCCGGCATTCCCATCTCGCTTGACGCCATAAATCACGAATTGTGGCGTCGCCAGCAGGGATTTGGACGCGGTGGACGCATGAAGATCGAAACCGATCGTGCCGAGATCGTGACCGGAGTGCGTCACGGCCGGACGATCGGATCGCCGATTGGCATGATCATTCGCAATTCCGACTGGAAGAACTGGACCGAGTCATTGCCGGTTGAGACCGGCGATCCCGAAAAGCACAAACCTGTCACGCGGCCCCGCCCCGGCCATGCCGACCTGGCCGGCGCGATCAAGTACAACTTCCCCGAGGCCCGCTATATTCTGGAGCGCGCCAGCGCCCGCGAGACCACCGCACGAGTCGCTGTCGGCGCAGTTTGCAAAGCCTACCTGAGCCACTTCGGCGTCGCGGTCCTCAGCCATGTCATCGCGGTCGGCTCGCAGCGTATGGAGCGCACGGCATCCTGGGATGAGATCGTGGAACTCAACCACCGGAGCGAAGTCGTCCTCGGTTGCGTTGACCCCGCGGAAGAAGTCAAAATGAAAGCGGTTGTGGACGAAGTGTATCGCACCGGAGACACGGTGGGCGGCATCTTTGAAGTAGTGGCGCATGGCCTGCCCGTGGGACTCGGTTCGCATATCACCTGGGATTCACGACTGGACGGCAAACTCGCGCAGGCGATAGTATCGATGCAGGCGGTTAAGGGCGTGGAAATCGGTGAGGCGGAGGCTGGGTCCCAAGCCTTTGGGTCTAAAGTGCAGGACACCATTCACTATCAGAAGGAACAGCGCCGTTTCTTCCGCGGGGATAACCGCGCAGGCGGGATCGAAGGTGGCATGACGAACGGACAGGAGTTGCGGGTACGCGGATTCCTGAAGCCTATTTCCACTCTCCGGCGTCCTCTCGAATCAGTGGATCTATTAACCCGCGATTCGGCCCTGGCAGCTTATGAACGCTCGGACGTCTGCGTCGTTCCGGCCGCGGGAGTGATTGGTGAGGCCATGGTCGCGATTGTCCTGGCCGGCGCTTTCGTCGAAAAATTCGGCGGCGATTCACTGTGTGAGACGAAACGCAACTACACTGGCTATATGTCGCAGGTGGCCGGCTACTGACGAGCCGCTTTTTACCGAGCCGTGACCGTAAGGGAGCGGCTACTAAAACCATGATTCGCAAGATAGTCAAATACGGCGATCCGGTTCTGGAGCGCGAGGGCGCGAAGGTCGAGGAGTTCGGTACCCAGGAGCTTCGAGCCTTTGTCGACGATATGTTCGAATCCATGTATGCCGCGAAGGGCGTTGGTCTCGCTGCACCCCAGGTAGGCGAAAGCCGAAAAATCACTGTCATCGATATCTCGGGCGGCGTGAAGGACGAGGGTGCGCCGCCTTCGGACAAGATCGTCCTGATCAATCCTAAGATCATCGCCCGGGAAGGCAAGCAGGTTGGCGAAGAAGGCTGTCTCAGCATCCCCGGATTTCGTGAACAGGTCAAGCGCGCGAAGAAGGTCACCGTGCGGGCTCAGAACCTCGAAGGCGAGTGGTTCGAGCGGACCGGCGAGGATCTGCTGGCTCGCGCCATGCAACACGAAATCGATCACCTCAACGGTATTCTGTTCATCACTCACATCAGCCCCCTGAAGCGCGATCTGATCAAGCGCAAAATCAAGAAGATGATCAAAGCCGGCGAATGGGAGTGATGAAGCGCGTTATCCGTCTTCCGTTATCCGTTTTCCGTCATCCGCAAGCGGCGTTGGCAACGGAAAAAGGATAACGGACAACGCTTCCCCAATGCGCTCAATCTTCCTCGGCACTCCCCAATTCGCCGTCCCGACCCTCGAGCGCATGCTCGCTGCCGGGCACCAGATCCGGCTCGTCGTCACCCAGCCCGACCGGCCCAAAGGCCGCGGGAACTCCGTAGCCATGCCTCCGGTCAAACAGGCCGCGCTGCGGCACGGGCTCGAAGTCTTCCAGCCGGAGCGCGTGCGACGGAGCGAAGCGGTGGAACGGCTACGCGCGATCGCCCCCGAAATCATGGTAATCGTCGGCTATGGCCAGATCATCCCGCAGGCGATTCTCGACATCGCCCCGCACGGTATCCTCAACGTTCACGCGTCTCTGCTCCCCAAATACCGCGGCGCCGCGCCGATCCAGTGGGCCATCGCCAACGGAGAGATCTCGACCGGGGTTACCATCATGAAGATCGACGCCGGCCTCGATACCGGTGACATCCTCCAACGGGCCGAAACTGCCATCGGAGACGAGGAAACTGCCCTCGAGCTATCGCCCCGGCTTGCCCAAATGGGAGCGGATCTCCTGGTCGAAACCCTGGCTCAAATCGCCGCGCAGCCTGACTTGATCACACCCGAAAAGCAGGACAACTCCGCAGCCACGTACGCCCCTATCCTGAAGAAAGAGGACGGCGCCATCGATTGGAACCGGTCAGCGCGCGAAATCCACAACCAGATTCGCGGGCTGCAGCCCTGGCCCGGCGCGTATTCGGTTTTCCGCGGTCAGACTCTGCACCTCTGGCAGTCGGCTGTCACCAGCCATCCCTCACCGCACCCGCCTGGAACTCTCTTCCTCGATCGCCGCCATCTCTACTCGGCAGCCGGAGACGGTTTATTCTTGGAGTTGCGAGAAGTGCAACTGGAAGGCCGCAAGCGTCTGCCTGGCGACGTGTTTGCCAACGGCGCGCGGTTGATCGAGCACGAAGTCTTAGGAGAATCGAAGCCTTGAATCTACCCGTCGGTTATCGCTATGCCGCCTCGTATGCCGGCATTCGCGCGGTCGCTAAAGACGACTTGGCGCTCATCGTTTCCGCCCTGCCGGCTAATGCTGCCGCCGTATTCACGCAGAACCTGGTGCAGGCCGCACCGGTCCGCCTGGCGCGCCGGAATCTGAAAACGTCGCGGGGGAAAATCGGCGCCATCCTCATCAACGCCGGAAATGCCAACTGCGCAACCCGCACCGGCGAGCGTGTGGCCCTCGCCACCTGCCGGGCCGCCGCCAGGCTCCTGCGCTTGAAACCGGCTGAGATCCTACCCGCGTCCACAGGAGTGATCGGCGTAGAACTCGATCCGAAACTCATTACCGATGCTTTGCCGTCGCTGGCCGCGTCACTCTCCGACGATGGATTCGAGCGTGTCTCCCGCGCGATCATGACCACCGATACGGTCCCCAAGACCGCGTCGGAAGAGCTACGGCTCCGCCGCGGGACCATCCGCATCGCGGGCATGACGAAAGGCTCGGGTATGATCCATCCCCAAATGGCGACGACCCTGGCCTTTGTTCTTACCGACGCTGCCATTCCGCTCCCGGCGCTGCGCCGCATGCTGGTGAACGGGAATGATCTCAGCTATAGCCGCATCTCCGTGGACGGCGATACTTCTACCAACGACACTCTGGCTTTGCTGGCCAATGGCGCGTCCGGCGTGCGCCCCGATCCCAAAGAGATGCCCCTGGTCGAAGCCGCGGTGACGCGTGTGATGCAGTCGCTCGCCATCCAGATCGTGCGCGATGGCGAGGGAGCCAGGAAGCTGATTACCATCGAAATCCGCGGCGCCCGGGACCACGCACAGGCTGCAGTCATCGCCCGCGCGATCGCCAATTCGCCGCTGGTCAAAACCGCCATCGCCGGTTCCGACCCGAACTGGGGGCGCATCATCTGTGCGGCCGGCTACTCCGGCGCGGCCTTCGATCCCTCGAAAGTGGATATCGAGATGCACGGCATTCCGGTATGCAGGGCCGGTCTGGCGGCGCCTTTTTCCGAAGCCGGCTTGAAACAGAAACTGGACGCTCCCGATTGCCCCATCCGCTTCATCATCCGCGGGACAGGGAAGGGAAGCGCCACTTTCTGGACCTGCGACTTTACCAAAGAATATATCGACATCAACGCGAGCTACCGCACATGATCGCGCGTCTTCTCATACTTCTCCTTTTGACCCGGCTGCCCCTCTTCGCCGACGCCGAGGAGGACATCACCGCCGTCGTCAGTACCTTGGCCAGTGCGCTCAGTGCCAACAATCCCCAACTTTTTATGGAGAGCCTGGATCGCGCGATGCCCGGCTACCGGCGACTCGAGCAGGACCTCAATGCGTTAACCGACCAGACCCTCATCAGTTGCACCATCGAACTCATTTCCAACAGCGGTACCCCATCCGTGCAGACCGCTGATCTCGACTGGTATATGTCCCTGAAATCCCAACAGGATGAGAACCTGATCGAACGGCGGCGCACCAAAGTTACCTTCAAAATCGAGAAGCGAGGGAAGCATTGGGTGGTTACCTCCTTCAGCCCGATTTCTATCTTTGCTCCCATGAACGCCCGGTAGTACAGATTAGCCCTGTCCGCCGCAGCCTTCAGACCTTAGCCTTTTGTCCTCTCGGCCCGGGCGATGCTGTTCTGTGGGGCGGACGCCCTCGTCCGCAAGCGACCCCCTGGTCGCCGTCGTCGCGCAAGCGACCCGCTTTGGTGTCCGAAGCGGTCTGGGTTGCGCCAGTTTCTGCGGCTTTGGACACAGTTCCGGTTTTCGACGCATGGAAGCGCCAGTTCATGCAGGACGGCGAGCCGCTCCAGCCGGCGTTCGCAGCCGAATCGGGCAACGGCGGCGGAATTATGATCTGTCCGCGGTGTTACTCGGACCGCACCCGGCCGGCCACCCTCAATCGATTGGACCGCATCTTACGGTTGGGCGGTTTTTTTCCGCATCGTTGCCGGTCCTGTTCGCATCGTTTCTAGAAGCGGGACGCGCCTGTCGCAATGGCGCCGGGTGACCGAGAATCCCGCACCACCGATGCGATGGAAACACCATGAAGATATTGGTAGCTTATTATTCCCTGTACGGCCACATGCTGGAGATGGCGCATGCGGTAGCTGACGGTGCCCGTGAAGTCCCCGGGACGGATCTGAGGTTGCGCCGCGTGCAGGAGTTCGAAGCCGTCGAGAAAACCATCGAGGGCAACGATTTTATGCGGCAGGTGCGCGACCGGCAGCGCGACATTCCGGTGTGTACGTTAGATGATCTCCGCGAAGCGGATGGGATGCTGTTTGGTTCGCCGACCCGCTTCGGAAATATGACGGCGCAGATGAAGCAGTTGTTCGACTCCGCCGGCTCGTTGTGGCAAAAGGGCGAGTTGGAGGGAAAGCCGGCCGGCGTGTTCACCTCCACGGGCACCACTCACGGGGGCCAGGAGACCACGCTGCTCAGCATGATGATCCCGCTGCTCCACCTCGGAGCGATTATCGTCGGCGTACCCTACAGCTACATAGGTATGATTCATACCGATGCTCGCGGCGGCACTCCCTACGGCGCCAGTACCATCGCCGGACCCACGGGTGAACTAAAGCCCAGGCCCGAGGATCTGGAGCTGGCCCGCCTCCAGGGTCATCGTGTGGCCATGATCACGACCAAGTTGCGAGGCTAGTACCTACCTTGCAAGAATTGCCGTACGGAAACCGCTTGCTGACGCGCGCGGCTCAGCAACGACTTCCGAGCCGGGACCGTCAACGAGTGCTTATGCGAACTTTTGCAACTTGGTACTTGACCAGTCTGGTGTAGCCCCCATCTCGTCTCCCGCGGTTTTTTTCAGCGCCGCGGAACAAAAAGAATGAGATCCGGTGCCTACTTACCTGAGCGGGTGTGTTTTTTGTCACAATGATGTAATATCATTAGTTCGGGCGAATCCTTGAGAACCATTCTGGTAGTAGACGACGAGCAGGACATTTTGAAGGTAGTGGAAGCTGCACTCAATCGCGATGGATTTGAGGTAGTTCATGCGCACAGTGGCGTCATGGCGCTCGATCTGTTCGAGAAGCTTCAGAGGCCCGTCGACTTGCTACTGACCGACGTGGTGATGCCAGGAATGAGCGGCCCGATGCTCGTCGATCGGTTGTTGGCAATCCAGCCGAGCCTGCCCGTGCTGTTTATGTCGGGCTACGACGACCGCCAGGTTGTTATGCGCTACGTTTTGAAGGAGGGTTTCGCTTTACTTCCCAAGCCTTTCAGCATAGACTCTCTTAAACGGAAGGTTAACGAGATGCTTCCGGCGCTTCATGACGGCAACCCGCAGATCGTGTGAGCGGAACAAAGGACAAATTGATTGCCCGGACCTACCGCGTGGAGGGACGTGTGCAAGGCGTTGGCTTCCGTTACTTCATCAAACAAAATGCCGATGCGATAGGTATCCGCGGCTATGTTCGCAACGAAGATGATGGCGCCGTGTTTATCTACGCGGTCGGAGATCCTCTTTCCATGGCTCGCTTTGCGGGCGCCGTCCATACCGGTCCCCATCATTCGGAAGTGCGCAACGTGGCGGAGAAGGAAGCCGCAATGCAGAAGTTCAATTCCTTTCAAGTTGAGCCTTAGCAGCGTCCGCAAGGCTTGCAAACAGTTGATTCTTCGTTGTGGAGTAGGCGTTTTCGCCTGCTCGCGCGCGCCAGGAGAGACTTATGCCACAGGCTGTTAAAATCGTGACGGGACGTACACAAATTCCATGGACAATCTCAAAACCCTGATACGCGAAGTTCCCGATTTCCCGAAGCAGGGCATTCTGTTCTATGACATCACTACGCTGCTCAAAGACCACGATGGCCTGCGCGGCGTGATCGACGGTCTCAAGAATCATTACGCCGGCGCGGGCGTCGACTTGGTAGCCGGCATCGAAGCCCGCGGCTTCATCTTCGCTCCCGCTCTGGCCTACGCTCTCAACGCCGGCTTCGTGCCCGTCCGAAAACCCAAAAAGCTTCCGGCAGAGGTCGTCAGCATCACCTACGACCTGGAATACGGTACCGACAGCCTGGAGATGCATCGGGACGCGGTGTTTCCGGGTTGCCGCGTGCTGATTGTCGACGACCTCTTGGCTACTGGAGGGACCGCGCGCGCGGTGACGCGACTAGTGGAGAAGCAGGGTGGGATCGTCGCCGGCCTCGGCTGCGTGGTCGAGTTGACCTTCCTCAACGGCCGCGCGAAGCTCGACGGCTACGACATCTTTTCGCTGCTTCAGTACGATAAGTGACGTCACCCATGGTGGAAGCGCGAGTCCCGGCTTTCGCGAAGCTCAATCTCGACCTGCGGGTACTGTACAAGCGTCCGGACGGTTACCACGAGCTGCGCAGTATATTTCAAACTATTTCGCTCGCCGACGAGATCCGCATCCGTTTCCGGCGGTCGCGTCGCACCCGGATCGCCATCGCCGGCAATGTGGAGATCGCGGATAACCTCATCGTCCGGGCCGCGCGGTTTTGCCTCGCGGAAATGCGCCTCTCGGCCGTCCTCGATTTCGACCTCGCGAAGCGCATCCCCATGGGCGCCGGACTGGGCGGCGGCTCGTCGGACGCGGCCGCAGTCTTGCTCGCGCTTCCCGCTCTCGCCGGCCAACCGGTCCGCATGGAGCGCTTGCTGCACCTCGCTGCGCAACTCGGCAGCGACGTCCCCTTCTTCTTATTGGGAGGGACCGCTGCGGTCCTGGGACGCGGAGAAGAACTGTATCCGGTTCCGGATCTGCGCAGCCCGCACGTCCTTGTAGTCTCGCCGGATATTCATGTGTCCACGCCGGAGGCCTATCGGGCGCTCAGCCAGCGGCTCCCGCCTGAATCGGCCGGACCCAAACTGGCAGGCTTTCAGGCCGGCCTGTGGAGTCACCAAATCGCTTCGGCCAGCAACGATTTCGAGCCGGTCGTCTTCCAGCAATATCCCAGGTTGAAGTCGATCCGCAACCGCTTGCTCCGAGCGGGTGCGACCGGCGCCCGGATGACCGGGAGCGGATCCTCCATCTTCGGCATCTTCCCAAGCAAGATAGAAATGGATGCCGCCGCTGCTCTGTTCCCCAACGAGCGGGTCTTCGCCGTCCGTTTTATCACCCGCGCAGCCTATCGCGCGGCTTGGCTCCGCAGACTCCCGTCAGTGGCCTAACCCTCGAGCAGTTCAAAATAACGCTCACGGGTCATGCCGGCGGTTCGCAGGAGGTTCTTGATAATGAATACCGGGATAGCACGGTACATGGGAATCACTATCGGGCGCCTCACGCCCGCCTCGACGTAAATGCGCTGATCCCTTTCCTGGCGGTCGAAACAGAATCCGTCCTGTTCGAACACCCGGATCAAGTCCTGGTAGTGTACCGCCGAATGGCCGCCATGCCGGCTATTGAATACTCATTGTGAGGCGATCGATCGACACGAATTCCGGGGCGCGCCAACCCTGCCCATCCGGTTCGTAGCCGGCTTCCCGCAGGATCTCGTCGAGAGTACCCATATCAGCGCATGCCGCAAGAAACCCCCCACACCGCGTCGCGGATATTTCGGCGAGCCTCTTCATCGGTCGCCCACAGCTCGAAACGTCGAGAGCCGGAACATAGGCAACGTAGGTTGCCCCTTCCTTGAAGATGTGTGTGTCGAATGAAAAATCCCGCATGGTTGATCCTAAGGAGGCCTTACGTTCGCGTTCAGTGTATGGCGGCGTCGTTGTTATCTTAGTCAATCAGCCCTTTGCCCTGTTAGCCACGTGCTCGTTCGCCTGGCAGTCTACCCGTCGACCTTAACGTCCTCTGCATCCACCAGCACCTTCAGCGGACGTTCGTCAGGCTGCTCGAAACTGGTCCTCAGCCGGGTGATCTCCAGGCCCTCCACATGGCGCGCATACAGCATGGCCGCCGGAAGATGCCGTCCGAACATGCTGATCTCCGGATAAGCCTCCACCGCTTCCGGCAACACCACCTCGGCTTCGTCTTTCGCGCCTCCTCCGGTAAGGCGCAGCTCTACGTCATCCATCTGCACCTTCTGGATGCGGTGTCCCGGAATCCCGCTCATCACCATGCCCGGTCCCTCAGCCGTCGCCTGAAAATTGCGGATGGAGATGTTGCGCAGCATCCCGACGTCCTTCTTTATATCGCCCGGACGGAACGTCTTCAACCGGCCGCCCAACCGCAGAAAAATCGGGATATGACCGGCATGCATGGTGATGCCGTTAATCTCCACATTCTGCAAAATCGCGCCATCCACCGACAGCAGCTTGATCCCACCGAGGCGCGCATTGAGGAGCTGGCAGTTGGAAATGCGGATGTTGTCGAAATTCCCCACCGACTCCGTGCCCATCTTGATGGTCGCGCAATCGCTGCGCAGCCGGCAGTTGCTGATCGTTATATCGCGACAGGGAAGCTGGCTGGTAGTTTTGAGGCAGATGGAGTCGTCTCCGGTGTCGATATCGCACTCGTTAACATGCACCAGCTCGCAGGAGTCGATATCGATGCCGTCGTTGTTCGAACCCGCGTGGCTGTTGATGTTGAGCCGCTCCACCGACACGTTGTGGCACTGCGAGAGATGCACCGTCCAAACCGCGGACTGACGCAGCCGCAAGTCTTTCAGCGTGACGTTGTTGCACCGCACGAATCGCATCAGGAACGGCCGGCGGTTGCGCTCCCCGGACTTGAGCGCCGCCAGCACCTCTTTACCCTGGCCGTCGATCACCCCGGCGCGCTCTACCCCGACGCCTTCAACCCCTACCAGGCTCGCGTCGACCGCGCTGATGAAGGCGTAGCCCAGCTCGGCCCCGGTGCCCTCCCGGAAGGGATCCGTGCTGCGATAGTCCGCGGGATTGGCGCTCCCCAGCAGCACTGCGCCGTCGTCCAGGTGCAGAGTCACTTTATTCTTTAGTTGAATTGATCCACAGAGATAATGTCCGGTCGGCAAGCGCACCGTACCGCCGCCCTGCGCGCTGCACGTGTCAATCGCTTTCTGGATGGGTTCGGTATCGGGAGTGCGGCCGTCGGCCAGCGCGCCGAATTTGGCGACAGAGAACTCCCGCCGTGACGCCTGCTGGGCCGCCACCACGGATGGGAAGAGAAGAAAGTACCGGCGGGTCATCTCATCTCATTTTGCACGATGCCGGATGGACGCCGCCCCTCCGAGCCGCGCGCCTGATGAACAAAGCGCACCTTCGCTGCAATTGCGTCCATTTCCGTGGGGCAGATCATCGTTTTTCGTGGTCTGCGCAGCAGCCGCCATCTCGCCTCACCGATATTTCTCACGATTACCAAAACCCGCGGCGACATCAGGAGTCCAGAGCCTCTCACGCAACAGAGCCAGAACCGCGGCTATCCATGCCAGGATACTCAACGACGCCATCAGCTTTTGCTCTATCGTTCCCCGATATCGAAGCTCGATATGAGCGTCCGCGGCAGGCGACGGATGCAGCACCATGAATCCCAGACGGTCAGCCCCGATTTCGAGATCGTGCCCGTCCTGCGTGGCCCGCCAACCGGCGTCGCTACTGACTTGCACAGCGACCACATTGCCCGATAAAACAGGTCCGGTTACCTCTAAATGGTCCGCACTCGTAAAATTTGCGCGCAGAGCGGGTCGCGACGGATCTTCCATCGCGGCAACGTAGCGTGACAGGGCCTGAGGATAAGCCACGACATCCGCGTCCGGCAGTTCGTCCGGACGCATAAGGTGTGCGAGAGAACGGAAGGGCAGGGAATAGACGGTGTCGTCCTCTACATGGAACACCGCCGGCAACTTTTCTGTGATTCGTTCCGGCCGTCGGAAATCGCGATAAAACTCTCTGGACTTGGGACCATGGATCACCACGTATTCGGTCCCCAGCGCCTTGAGTTCCAGCAGGGTTTCCTCGAGTTCGTGTCCTCGCCATGGGCCGTCTCCCACGCGGATGTGATAAGCCATCTCGACCGGTACGCGATTGGTCAGCCCGGTCTCGAAACCGCCTCCAATCTGCGGTATATCGAACCACGAATTGAGCCGGTAACGCAGCCCTCCGGTGACGAAGACCCGGCCCGCGGGAGGATGTTGCGCGATCCACTGAGCGATTTTATACTCCACTGTACTGTCCGGCGGCGACGGCGCCCACGATTCCCAGCCTTGCGTCAAATAGGCCCAAAGCTGCGGCGCGCTCACCAGGAACATCACACCCATCGTTCCTTTGGCGCACATCCGGATGGTGGCATCTGAACTGCGTAGCGTCAGCCGGAAAGTCTCCAACAGGGCGAGTGCCAAGAAGAGTTCGAATTCGATCGCGTAGCGGTGCGACTCCGGTACCGTATCGGCGCCGAAGAGGTAATAGACGGTCGCGATCCAGCCGAAGACAAATGCGCCGAGGGTGACAAAACAGAAATAGAACCCGCCGCGCAGAAACCGGAATAGCAGGCGGATCAGCATAACCCCGACGGCTAATCCAATCAGCGACCACGCCTGTTGGTCGTGCACCCGGTAGCCGTAGGAATCCACCGGCCAGTTGGACACGATGTTCCTGATGAAGCTGGGAGTGAGCCAGAAGCACGCCAGCAGGTACGCCATCCCCGCGGCGATCAAAGCCCTCTCCAACCTGACGTCGGGCTCTCCCCACGCGGCCAACAAAAGAAGGACGCAGGAGATCGCGAGGCCCAGCGCTGCTACCCAGTTCGTTAACGGGATCATGGCCAGCGGAATGGCCGCGGCCAGAATCAGCGGATACCCGCGACCTTTGATCGCCCTCCATACCGCGAGTAACGCCAGCGGCAGAATCGTGAGACCGCTGTTGTGCGGACCCTCGCCATACTTCGCCAACACCTTGACATGCCACGAAAGTTGCGCGATGCCGCGATCTTTCTCCACCGCGGGAAACAGCGTGTACGACGGTGACAGCAGGCTGTATGCGATTGCCATGGCGAACGACCCTTCCCGATCCTGCGTGAAGTACAGAGCGAAAAGGAACAGGGTGACCGGCCCCAGACAGGTCATCAAGCTGACTACCGTTCGGAGAACCTGGTCCGGGGAGACGTGGGGCAATAACCACATGAACAGCGCCGACACGTACGGTACACCCGGCACGTACATAAATTGGGTTGGGAGCCCGCAGTAAGGAAAAGGATTCCAGCCCCACGGGTTGGGGTGTTCTGAAATGAACCGTGCCATCCCGACGTAGCCGCCTTCTATCGATTCGCGGAAAGGCAACTCTCCCGCCATGAATAGAGGCGCATTCAGCAGCACGTTGAGCAGGAAAATCGCCAACGCCATCAGCGGCGCGACCAGTCGCGTCGTGGCCGGCTTTTTCAATCTCGCCACTCCTGGCGAATGCCCACGCCGGTCAGCCCCAGAATCGCGAGCCCCGAAATCCCGGTCAGCATGCGCCCGACCTGGTTCTCGAGTGGCATGACGAAAGCCAGTCTGATGTCCTGACTCCCTGGCGGCGGATCGATCACCATGAAGCCCATGGCGTCCTTGCGCATTGCCAGCGGCTTGCCGCCGGACCAGGCGTGCCACGCGGGATCGTAGCTCTCCTGCACCACGATCGACTGACCCGCCGCGAGGTCGGCGCGCACATGCATCGCATCGGTACCCTGCCACGACAGAGTGACCGGTGAATCGGGCCCCTTCTCGATCATGTCCGCGTACGCCTGCAGATACTCCACGTCGTCGTTGGCTCGCGGCTTATGCAGGGCATTGAGCCGCGCCGTTTCCACGACGCGCGCTCTCACCGGATAACGCCGCGGGATGCGGAAGATCCGGTTGCCTTGATGATCATCGAAAATCGCCGTCAGGACACCTTCGTATTTTTGCGGATAGGTGGTGTCTTTGAACATCTCCTGCGAGTTCTTATCCGAGACATACGTCAAGTTCACCCCCAGGCATTGCATCCAGAGAATGGATGCTTCAGGCTTGGGAGCCAGATTAATTTCCCACTGTGCCTGGTCGGTGATACCGTTGACCATTCCCTGATCGGAGCCCCCGCCGAGTTGCGGCAAATCGTGCCAGGCATCGAACCAGAACCGCACGGACCCGGCGGGCATGGTGCGCGCGTCGGGCATGTTCTTCCAGATCCAGTCGGAGACTCTGTATTCAATTCGATCTTCGTAGTTCGGCCAGAGCGGAAACATGTGCCACGCATGCCGGACGTAGCCGCCCGCCGTGGCAAAGGAGAAGAGCGCGATGATTCCCGCGGTCCAACGCAATCCCGCGCCTGGCCGGGTCAACATCCATCGCAGGATGGTCGCCCCGAGCAGGATATAAACCAGGTCCAGTTCCGGAGCCAGCCGCAGCGGCTCACCGGAAATTCGGAAATTGAAATAATAATTGCCCAGCACGTTCAACGAAAAGAAGACCGCGCAGCCGGCTGTGAAAACAGCCCAGGTGCGATCCGTCCGGCCGCGAGCCAGCCGGTCGGACGCGATGGCGAACGCGATAGCCACTGCCACCGCGACCCAGATCGACCATGTCGTGCCGTGCTCGGAAACATACTTCAGATTTTCAGCCGTGACTCTGAAGTAGGATGGCACCAGCCAGAACGCGGTCAGCCCATAGGTGAGCACCGGGATTGCGATGGCCGGAATCTTGATTTGCTGGTCCTGCCGCGTGATCCAAAAGCTCCATACCAGGATGGGATAGAACACCAGCAGAGCGATCGCGCCGTAGAAGTTGTTCGATACGACTGCCGCGGAAAACACCGAGGCCAGCGCTATCGCGGCCGGCTTCCACCTGGCGCCTTCATGCAGATCGAGGGCCAGCCACGTGAACGCCAGCGCAATAGGTATCAGCGCGAGCGCCGTCATATGCGGACCCTCGCCGTACTTCACCAGCACTCCGAGCCTCGCCGGCAGCATTTGCCAGGCGTCGAGCCGCATTGGAGTCAGGAACAGGAACGAGGGCGACATCAACGCCGTCGACAGCGCGGCGAGCCACGCCATGCCGCGCGAGTTGGCCGCGACGCGTACCAGCAGGTAGACTCCGGCGATCCCTACGCAATAGAAAAGGGCGATGTAGATGTGGTAACCCCGGACCGGCAACCGGCCCGTGATCATCGAGATCAACGCTGTGCCGTAGCGTAGCGCGGGCGGATAGACATAATCGAAGCGGGTTCCCGCATACCACAAAGGCTGCCATTGCGGATGCGGCCAATGCTCGATCAGGAAACGGGCGTCCGCGATAAAGGAGCTTTCGATGGACGCCCACTTGTCCAGGTATGCAGCTTTGAATAACGGTCGGATCAGCGCCGCCGCAAATAAGAAAATGAGAAAGAAGTCGAGGAGGATTTCTCCCCACCGGGAAAGCTTCAGTTTCAATTTAGATGTGTCCCCGTACCTCGATGTCCCACTAACAATTGGAATCCTCTCGACCCGCGAAGATTTCTTGGTGGAGTAGGCCTTTGGTTTGCCGTAGGGCAGACCATCGTTTTTTGTGGTCTGCCGGCTGTGGAGCAGCCATTTTTGCGGCTTGCCTTCCCGGGCTTCTTACATCGGCGGCTTGACGTTGCCATATTCAAATCGCGTAGAAGAGTGCATTTTGTCCGCGTCCATGTCGGTTTCCGAGCGCAGCGGCAGCCCTTTCGACTTGGAAATCCAGGTCTTGGAATCGGATGTAGCCCTGAGTGACACACTGTGCACACTGTAGACCGCGGCCATTTCACCGTTTATCAGCTCGTCTTTCAGATAACGGCACGTCGTCTTATTATTCTTCCGGTTCCTTTCGTCAATTTCCTTCATCTCTTTAATCGTCGTTCCGGTACTCCATTTGCCGTTGTACTTTGCGTAGATTAAGCCGCCGGCATAGATCGACTCTCCGTTTTGGGGCTGGCCGCTGATGTTCATGGTTACGTAGGCGTGAGTGGGAGTGTCGAAGACCTTAGTCATGGCGTCCATAACCAATTTGCAGTCGTCCTGGGCCGCCAGGGGCTTCCCGCCAATCAGCAGGAGCGCAAAAGTAAATCCGGCCATGACCCGGAGCAATCGTTTCTTTGTCGTTTGCATGAACCATCTTAGACACATCAAGCCGCCAAATGTATTGCATTCGCCACTTCTCTGACACGTTCTTCGTCGAGATATGGCCAGAGCGGCAGCGACAGAATCTCGTGGCAGGCTTTCTCCGCGTGAGGAAGAATATCTTTTGTACGGAAGGCCGGCTGACGGTGCAGCGGAATCGGATAGTGGACCGCGGTCATGATGCCTTGTCCTGCCAATCGTGCGCGCAATCGCTCGCGCTTCCGGGCACGCACCACGTAGAGATGATCCACCGAACCTCCGCCGCGCGGGATGGGACGAACCGTGGCACTTTCCCGAAGCAGGTCGTCGTAGATTTGAGCTAATCGTCCGCGCCGTGCGGTCCAGTCGCGCAACTGCGGCAGGAAGGCTCGCAGGTAGCAGCACTGCATTTCGTCGAGACGGGAATTGATCGCCGGGATCCGGCTGAGTTGATCGTTGCGCCGTCCACCGTCGCGCAGCAACCGTACCCTGTCCGCAACTTGCCGCTGTCCGGTGGTGACCGCGCCTCCATCGCCCAGAGCTCCCAGATTCTTGGTCGGATAAAAACTGTACGCGACGAACGGCGAAAAATCCGTGAGCGCCTTCCCCGCAAATCGCGCGCCATGTGCTTGACACGCATCCTGCACCATTGCGACACTCGCCTCCCGCGCCAGTCTCTTAAGTCGCGGAAGACCGCAAAGATGCCCGTAAAGATGCACCGGCAGGATCGCGCCTGTTCTTTTATTGAGAAGCCGCTCGACTTCCCCGGCGTCGAGAAGCAGTGTTTCAGGATCGACGTCGGCGAAGCGTGGGACGCAACCGGCGGCGAGAATGGCCTGTGCCGTGAAAAGGGACGTGAGCGCCGGCACGATGACTTCGCGGCCTGAACCACCCAGGCCGGCCGCCCGAAGGCACAACTCGATCGCCGCTGTTCCGCTGCCCGTGCCGGCTGCAAACTTCGCTCCTGTTTCGCCGGCAAATTCTTCCTCGAACGCTGCCAGTTGTTCGCCGCAGATGAAATGCATCCGCCCGAACAGCCGTTCGAGGTTAGCCTTCCATGCCGCTTCTGTCGCGCGCAGCTGAGGCTCGATATTGAACATCGGAACGCTCATGAGTCACCGTCGAAATGCTTATCTGCGTTCATCCCTGCCGCCTTGATTTTTGCCGCCCTCGCAACCCGGTTAACTCGAGCACTCAAAGGCACACTCCTTCTCGAATCGCAGGTTGTGCTTGTTCTCATCCGCGTCGATCCCTGCCGCTTCACTTCCCACAACTTATGTGACGGGACGGTCAACCGCCGGCTTGTGAGCCCGCTGCGCCGGAGCCAGCACCACCAGTCTCCAGTACAGCCTCATCAACTGCTCGAACGTACCAAGCAGCGACCGAACGCGGAAGAACTGCGATCGCCCGTGCAGCCGCGGGTAGTGATGCACCCCGGTTTCGACTACACGCCAGGGCGTCTGCTCCACCATGCGCACCAATTCGACGCAGATCGCCCCGCTGTTCGACGTCAGTTGAAAGCCGTCGAGCATCTGGCGGCGCATCAGGCGGAAGTCGCAATCGAGATCCTTGAGCTGTACACGGAAAAGTGTCCGCGCAAACCGGTTGTAGAGGAACCCGATAGCGATGCGATGCCAGGGATCGTGGCGCTTGAGCTTGTGACCGTTTACCAGGCCGACGTCGCTCTCCATGAGTTCGATCAGTTGCGGTAGTTCGCCCACGTCGTACTGGCCGTCGCCATCGGTGTAGAAGACGAACTCCTTCTTCGCGGCAGCGAAACCGCTGCGCAGCGCCCCGCCGTATCCCCGATTCCCGGCATGCGTCACCACCGACATGTAGGGTGCGTGTTTCAGGCAGAGTTCAGTGAGCACCGCGGCGGTGCCGTCAGAACTTCCGTCGTTCACCACGATCACTTCAAAGTCACGTGCCGTGTCGCCCAGTATGGCGAAAGTCTTGTCTACCAGGCCCGGGAGTGAGGCTTCGTCGTTGTAGGCCGGAAAAAACACGGTCAGGGAAGAGATCACGCGCTTCGCTCTCCAATCAAAATCAACGACTGGCCTACAGGTAAATTTCGTCCGGAGCCAAGCCACCGCGCCTCCAGTTTCAGCACTGTATAGAGGACGCGGTCGAGCCACGCGGCGACAGGTTTCACTCCGCTCTCCGGCTGGGTTCGTGTCATGGCCTTGACTAGCGGTTCGAGAAGACGGAACTTGACCAGCGCAATGGGCAGAAGCAGGGAGTTCGCATAGGTGCAGCGTAGTACCCTGATCCCGTTTTCCGCCGCCAGTTTCACAATTTGTTTGCGGGTGAATCGCTGCCGTTCACCGGTGAACTCGGCGTGGTGGCTGCGCAGGATTTCGAGAGCCGCGGTGCGCAACACCAGCAACCCTCCCGGCGCGAGAACGCGGACCAGTTCCTTAAACACACTCGCCTCCTCGCCGCGCGGAATATAGACCAGGACGTCGAGGCTGACGGCCGCGTCGAAGCCGCGGTCGGGGAACGGCAGCGACGCGATATCGGCCTGGGCGAGCCGCCGGCATCCTTGCTCTAGGGCGTATAACAGCGCCTCGCGCTGCAGGTCCGCCGGGTACACGCGCCAGCCGTACCGTTGCTCCAGGAGTGACGCCATGTAGCCCGTTCCGCAACCCGCTTCCACGGCGGTGGCGCAGGCGGTTTCGCTTAGCGGTTCCCGCTGTTTTACAATCGGATCGAGAATGCCGAACAGGATTTGTTCCATTCCCCGGTACCACCAGAATTCCCTTTCAAATTTTGCAATATTGGCGAGCTCCGCCGGATTCATCATGCGTATTTCGGCGCCTTTTCCTTCACACCCTCCACACCGGTGAGACGTCGCAAATGGCACTCCGGATACCCATCAGCCGGATTGAGATAATTGCGCAAATGCTCGCGAAAGAATTCAAGTGTTCTAGCGGCCCCGCTTTCGAGCGAAGTGTTTGGCTGCCACTTCAGCTCGCGCCGTATGCGGGTGGAGTCCGCGTAGAAGCTGCCGATGTCGATCCGGCTGGCCTCTCCTGGAAACGGCCTGTAGACCGGAACGGACGCTCCCGCGAGCCGGCTGAGCATGGCGGCAATCTCACGGAGCGGCAGCGCATCGGGGCCTCCCACGTTATAAATCCTGGACTGCAACTTGTCCGCGGCTCCGGCTCGCAGCATCGTGTCCACTACATCGTCCACATAAACCGGGTCCCGCAACTGCCCGCCGCTGCCAAAGACTTCGAGCGGCAGTCCCAACAGCAGGCGCATGAAATAAACCGGGAGCACCCCCTGGCATGGTACATTTACCGCCAGGCGCGGACCGTAGGTGTTGGTGAGCCGCATAATGACCGCATCCAGGAGCCCGGCCCGGGTGAGCATCAGGTGATACTCGGCCGCTGCATGCTTACTCACGCCGTTGTAATCCACCGGTGCGACCGGATGCAACTCGTCGACCGGAAGATACTCAGGCCTCCCGTAGACCTGCCGTGTGCCGGCATACACCATTCGGACGCCCGGAATCCGTGCACTGCACTCCCGCAGAAACACCATTTGCGACCAGGTGTTGATCTCCAGGTCACGCTCGGGATATGCCATGCTGTGCGAGTGGCTGATCTCCCCCGCAAGGTTGAAAACGACCTCTAAGCCATCGAGCAACGGCCCCACGCTGCCGATGTCGCCGATGTCGCAACGAACCACGCGCACATCCCGCGAAATCGGAGCAATATTGTGGGAATTGCCGCCGCACCCTTCTATACACGAGTCGACAATCGTGACCCTGGCGCCGAGCTGAACCAGCCGGATGGCCAGATTGCTGCCGATAAAACCAAGGCCCCCTGTTACAAGAACCCTCCTCGCTTCATAGAAATGCACTCTCGCCTGCCTTTAGAGTTATTTTATACAGTACCAGAAGACCATGGATGCAATCGCCAGCGAATTGGGTGCATGACCAGGCACCGGGGGCGGACAGCCTCCTCAGCTTGCGACGGCTGTTGCACATCCGCCGGGTGCGGTTTGTGATTTCCACATCACTCACGAAGCTGGTTATTTTTGCCCATCAGTTACACTCTTATTCATGCTCGTTGTTGTAGGAAGCGACCACGCAGGGTTTGATTTAAAACATTTTGTCATTGACAGTCTGAAGCAGCAGGGCTACCAGATACTCGACGTCGGCACCGACTCCACGGCCCCTGTCGACTATCCCGACTTCGCGGAAAAGGTCGGACGCGCTGTCCTCACCGGTCATGCCGAGCGTGGGGTCCTGATCTGCGGCAGCGGTGTCGGCGCCAGCGTCGCGGCGAACAAACTCAAAGGGATTCGCGCTGGCCTCTGCCACGACGTGTACTCGGCCCATCAGGGCGTGGAGCACGACAACATGAATGTGATCGTCCTCGGCTCCCGCATCATCGGTGTAGAGACTGCCCGCGAATGTGTCCATGCTTTTCTCGGTGCACAGTTTACACACGAAATACGCCACGTCCGCCGCCTTGGTAAGATCGATGTGCTCGAGCAGAAGTTTTGCGACGCCTAGACCGAAAAATGTGCCTTAGCATCCTTGTGTTACATACTTTAGAGGCAGTTGCAAAATCCGCCCTGTTTGCTCCCGTGGAGCAGGCGCTTTCGCCTGCCTCGCCCGCTTGCGGCCGAATTTTGCAAGTCCCTGTTGAGTCTGTCCGGAAAGGAACCGCATGCAACTAGGAATGATCGGCCTCGGCCGAATGGGCGCAAATATGGTCAAGCGCCTGACCAACGGAGGACACCAATGTGTTGTCTTCGACCTGAATCAGACCGCCGTCCAAAACACGGTCCAGGAGGTAGCCAAGGGAGTGACAGGCGCAACGAGTCTGCCGGACCTCGTCCAGAAGTTGACCAAGCCGCGCGCTCTCTGGATCATGGTTCCCTCGGGAGACGCGACCGAACAAACCGTCGACCAACTCGCCGCCCTGATGGAATCAGGAGACACCATCATCGACGGCGGCAACTCCTACTACAAAGACGACGTGCGCCGCGCCAGAAAGCTCAAAGACCAGGGCATTCACTACCTGGATGCAGGCACCAGCGGTGGAGTCTGGGGCGTGGAGCGGGGCTACTGCCTGATGGTGGGCGGAGAGCCTGACAACTTCAATCGTCTGGAGCCCATTTTCGCGACCCTCGCTCCGGGAGTCGGCAGCATCGACCGCACCAAGGGCCGCACCGGCGAGCCCACGCGAGCCGAGAAGGGCTACATCTACGCCGGACCGAACGGCGCCGGACATTTTGTGAAGATGATTCACAACGGCATTGAGTACGGCCTCATGGAGGCCTTTGCCGAGGGCTTCGACATTTTCAAGAACGCGAATACCAAGGAACTGCCTCCGGAGCATCGCTACGATCTCGACGTCGCGGAGATCGCCGAAGTCTGGCGGCGCGGCAGCGTGGTAGCCTCGTGGCTGCTGGATCTGCTCGCCATCTCGCTCACCGAGAGTCCCGACCTCCACGAATTCACCGGCTTCGTGCACGATTCGGGTGAAGGCCGCTGGACCGTCATGGCTGCGATCGAAGAGGCTGTCCCGGCCGATGTGCTCACATCGTCGCTCTACACCCGCTTCCGCTCCCGCCAGGACCACACCTTCGGTGAGAAAGTGCTGTCGGCGATGCGCAAACAGTTCGGCGGACATATGGAACGGCCTTCCGGGGGATAATCTAACGCATGACGCCCGTACCCACGACTCAGACCGATCCGAATGAAGTGCAACAGCCGGCGCGTCCCGCCGATCCCTGCATCATGGTGATCTTCGGCGCCTCCGGCGATCTCACGGGGCGCAAACTGATCCCGGCGATCTACAATCTTGCGAGCGCCAAACTAATGCCTCAGCATTTCGGCATTGTCGGTGTCGCTATCGACCAGATTTCGGACGAGGATTTCCGCCAGCGCGCTCGTCATGAGATGACGGAAGAGGCCAAGGCGCCCGTCGATTGCGCGATGTGCGACGGGCTGGTTGAGCGCATGTCGTATATCGGAGGCGATTTCAAAAACCCCAAGCTGTATGAGAATCTGGCGAACAAGCTCGCTGAACTCGATAAGGCCTACGGCACGCCCGGCAACTACCTCTTCTATCTGGCCGTTGCGCCTGGCTTTTTCGCGGAGATCATCAAGCAGCTTGGCGACGCGAAGCTGAACTGCGAGACTGAACACCTCTGGCGGCGCGTGGTGATTGAGAAGCCCTTCGGCAGCGATCTGGATTCGGCGCGGAACCTGAATCGAGAGATCCAGAAGGTGCTCAACGAGAAGCAGATCTATCGCATTGACCACTATCTCGGCAAGGAAACCGTCCAGAATATCTTAGTGTTCCGTTTCTCCAACGGCATCTTCGAGCCGGTATGGAATCGCCGCTACATCGATCACGTGCAGATCACCGCGGCCGAAGAGTTGGGCGTGGAACGCCGCGGCGGATACTACGAACATGCCGGCGCGCTGCGCGACATGGTCCCGAATCACGTCATGCAGCTCATCTCGCTCACCGCCATGGAGCCGCCGGTTTCTTTTCAGGCCGATGCCGTGCGGGACGAGCAGGCCAAGGTGCTGCATGCCATTACGCCGATGACTCCGGAAGAGGTCCTCGCGCGCGCGGTTCGCGGTCAGTACGGCGCAGGCGTCATAGGCACGGAGCATGTTCCCGCCTATCGCACCGAACCGATGGTGGCGCCCGACTCCCATACCGAGACTTTTGTCGCGCTCAAACTCTCCATCGACAACTGGCGCTGGGCGGACGTCCCGTTTTACATTCGTACCGGCAAACGGTTGCCCAGCCGCGTGACCGAAATCGCAATTCAGTTCCGCCGAGCGCCGTTCGTCCTGTTCCGCGACACGCCCGTCGAGAAGTTGACGCCGAATCTGCTGGTCATGCACATCCAGCCCGACGAAGGAATTTCACTGCGTTTCGGCGCCAAGGTCCCGGGCCCGCAGGTGAGAGTGGGAGCCGTGAATATGGACTTCCATTACGCCGACTATTTCGGAACTCAACCGAGCACCGGCTACGAACGCCTCTTGTATGACTGTATGATTGGCGACGCCACGCTCTTCCAGCGCGCCGATATGGTGGAGGCCGGCTGGTCTGTCGTCCAACCCATCCTGGACGTATGGAAAGCGCTCCCCCCGCGCAACTTCCCCAACTACCCCGCCGGGGCGTGGGGGCCGAAGGATGAGGAAGAGCTACTCAAGAAGGATAACCGTCACTGGAGAGAGCTGTAGCAGCCTCTGGCACAAGTTTGTGGAGTAGGCGCTTTCGCCTGCTCTCGCGCGCTGGAGGCATAGTTTCCGTAAGACAGGGCATCGAAGGAACTGCCGGCTCTACCGAAAACGTCGGCGCCGGTCGCAAACGGTCTCATTCCAGGGTAATCACGTGCATGGATAAGCTGTCGAACTCTCGCGCGGAGCCTTCCCTGGGTCAGGACTACGGGCTAATTCGTACATTGCCCGCCGGATTATCCCCGGCAAACGCGTTCTCGACTTCGTTAATACTGCATCGCGTACAGGTTCTGTTTGTATTCGTACCGAAATCGCTGGTCAAGCAGTCCTACTAATGTTGCATCGCTGTACAGCATTTGCTCCAATAGGATGAGTTTTTTCGAACGGATAGTATAAGGCTGCCGGCCAACTACCAGATCGGAGCCTTTCTCAACGGATATCTTTGAACCGGAGGAATCTTAGCTATGCGCAACGCAACTCTGCCGTTGCTGTTGGTTGCCTCGTGGGCCAACGCTCAGAACTACACGATTACAACTGTGGCGGGGGGCGCCCCGACGATTACAACCGGTCAGTCTGCGACCAGTTACGCCGCCAGTTTTGTTACCTCCGTCGCTGAAGACTCGATGGGCAACACCTACCTCGTGCTTTCAAGTTTGTGCCAGATCTGGGAGGTGAATTCCAGCGGCACTCTGACGCAGGTGATCGGCACGGGGAACTGCGGGTACTCAGGTGACGGCGGCTCCGCGGCGTCGGCTCAATTGAACGCTCCTGCCGGCGCGGCGGTGGATAGCTCCGGGAACCTGTACATCGCCGACAGTGGCAACAATAGAATCCGTGAGGTATCCGGTGGAAACATCTCCACGGTGGCGGGGAATGGGAACACGTTCTACAACGGCGATGGAATGGACGCCACTTCTGCCGCGCTATACAGCCCGGCGGGCGTGGCTGTGGACAGTTCGGGCAATTTCTACATCGCCGACACCGGTAACTGTCGAATCCGCAAAGTATCCGGTGGCATCATCAACACCGTGGCGGGCAGCGGCTCATACGGGTTCGGCGGCGACGGCAGCAATGCTGTCTTAGCCCAGTTAGCCTATCCTAAAGGCATTGCGGTCGATGGCTCCGGCGGCATCTATATCGCGGATACCAATAATCAACGGGTCCGCAAGGTGGCCGGAGGCATCATTAACACGCTTGCCGGCAATGGGTCACCAGGCTACTCCGGAGATGGCGGCGGCGGCGCCTCCGCCCAACTGAACAACCCAACCGGCGTTGCCGTCGACAGCACCTTAAATGTTTACATTGCGGATACCAATAACAATCGAATCCGCAAAGTGTCCGGGGGAAACATCAGCACCATCGCCGGCAATGGCTCACCCGGCTATTTCGGGGACGGCGGCGGAGCAGTCTACGCCGAAGTGAGCGGTCCGCTGGGAGTCGCCGTGGACAGCTTCGGCCTTATCTACATCGCGGATACCGGCAACAATGTAGTCCGCAAAGTAACGGGGGGAGTCATCGCGACTTTGGCCGGCGACGGCTCGAGCGATGGCGGAATCGGAGGCGTCGCGACGAGTGCACAACTGGTCGGCACGCAGTTTTCGGCCGTGGACAGCAGTGGCAATCTCTATATCAGCGATTTAACCTGCAATGTCTACAAGGTTGCATCTGGAACAAAAATAGTATCGCTGTTTGCGGGGAATGGTACCTGTGGCTACGGTGGCGATACCTTGAGCGCTACGTCCCAGTACACCCAGTTGAATAATCCTCACGGCATCGCCGTCGACAGTTCCGGCAACGTCTACATCGCAGATAGCTCGAACAATCGTATCCGTGAGGTATCCGGCGGAATCATCAACACCGTCGCCGGCAACGGCTCTTTTGGTTACAGCGGAGACGGTGGACTGGCTACCTCCGCGCAGCTCGAATATCCGCAAGCCGTAGCGGTCGATAGCTTGGGTGCCCTGTATATCGCAGACAGGGACAACAATCGCATTCGCAAAGTATCCGGCGGGGCCATCTCCACTGTCGCGGGTAGTGGGGCATACGGCTACAGCGGGGATGGCGCCAGCGCTACTGCTGCTGCCATGAAAAATCCTCAGGGTGTCGCCGTTGACAACTCCGGCTTTATCTACATCGCCGACACTGGCAACAATGTAGTCCGCAAAGTATCCGGCGGAAACATAACGACTGTGGCGGGAAGTACTCAGGGATTCAGCGGCGACGGCGCCAGTGCGACCTCCGCACAACTGAATACTCCTAATAGCGTCGGTGTCGACAGCTCTGGAAACCTGTACATCGCAGATACCAACAACCAGCGCATCCGCAAAGTAGCAGGAGGGAACATTACGACCATCGCGGGCACCGGGGCAATCGGGTACAACGGCGATAATATCAACGGCATATCCGCCAGTTTGAGCTCTCCGATCGGCGTCGCGATCGATGGTTCCGGAGACGTCTTCGTGGCCGACAGCAACAACAACCGTATTCGGGAACTTATTGGCACGGCACAACTATCGCAGACCATCACGTTCGGCGCCCTGAGCAACCAGTTGCTTGGTTCTGCTCCGTTTACCGTGAGCGCGACGGCGAGTTCGGGGCTGACCGTCAGCTTCGCTTCGACGACATCGCCAGTCTGCACGGTATCTAGCGCAACGGTCACTCTGGTTTCGACCGGCACGTGCTCGATTACAGCCAGCCAGGCCGGCAATACCGCCTACGCCGCGGCGCCTTCGGTCACCCAGAGCTTTACCGTCAGCCAGGCATCGCCACCGTCAGCGGTCTCGGTAAGCCCATCGTCCGGCAGCGGTTTATCGCAGACCTTCAACTTCACGTTTGCGGACCCGCTCGGCTACCACGACATGGTGTGGCAACAGGTTATTATCAACTCCGGGCTCACTGCCGCCGGAGGCTGCTATATGTACTATATCCCGTCCAGCAATCAGATCTATCTGGGCAACAACAGCGGCTCGGGGACGGTAGGTCCCCAGACCCTGGGCACCAGCGGGACTCTGCAGAACAGTCAATGCGTTCTGAACGTGGGGAGTTCGACGGCGACCGGCTCGGGCAACAATCTGACGCTCAATCTGGCTTTGACCTTCGAGTCCGGTTTCATGGGCGCCAAAACCATCTGGGCGGACACTGCCTCCAATGCGGGGCTTAGCATGGGCTGGCAAAGCTTGGGAACATGGACCCCGGGAACCGCAGCGCCACCCTCTGCGACTTCGGTAAGCCCATCGTCCGGCAGCGGTTTATCGCAGACCTTCAGCTTCGTGTTTGCGGACTCGCTCGGCTACCAGGACATGGTTTGGCAACAGATCATTATCAACTCCGGGCTCACGGCCGCGGGTGGCTGCTATGTCTACTACAGCCCTTCCACCAATCAGATCTACCTGGGCAACAACAGCGGCTCGGGAACACTGGGTCCCCAGACCCTGGGCACCAGCGGGACGCTGCAGAACAGCCAATGCCTTCTCAACGTGGGGAGTTCCACGGCGACCGGGTCGGGCAACAATCTGACGCTCAATCTGGCTTTGACCTTCGAGTCCGGTTTCACGGGTGCCAAGACCATCTGGGCGGATACTGCTTCCAGTGGGGGGCTTAGCATGGGCTGGCAAAGCCTGGGGACATGGACCCCGGGAACCGCAGGGCCACCGTCGGCGACTTCGGTAAGCCCATCGTCGGGCACCGGTTTATCGCAGACCTTCAGCTTTGTGTTTGCAGACCCGCTCGGCTACCAGGACATGGTTTGGCAACAGATCATTATCAATTCCGGGCTCACTGCCACGGGAGGCTGCTATATCTACTACAGCCCGTCCAGCAAACAGATCTACGTGGGCAACAACAGCGGATCGGGGACGCTGGGTCCCCTGACCGTGGGCACCAGCGGGACTCTGCAGAACAGTCAATGCGTTCTGAACGTGGGGAGTTCCACGGCGACCGGCTCGGGCAACAATCTGACGCTCAATCTGGCTTTGACCTTCGAGTCCGGTTTCACGGGCGCCAAAACCATCTGGGCGGATACTGCCTCCAATGCGGGGCTCAGCATGGGCTGGCAGACCCTGGGGACATGGACCCCAGCGAGCGCCACGCCACCGTCTGCGACTTCGGTAAGCCCATCGTCGGGCAGCGGTGTATCGCAGACCTTCAGCTTCGTGTTTGCGGACCCGCTCGGCTACCAGGACATGGCGTGGCAACAGATTATTATCAACTCCGGGCTCACTGCCGCGGGAGGCTGCTATATCTATTACAGCCCGTCCAGCAATCAGCTCTACCTGGGCAACAACGCCGGCTCGGGGACGCTGGGTCCCGTGACCGTGGGCACTAGCGGGACTCTGCAGAACAGTCAATGCAGTCTGAACGTGGGGAGTTCCACGGCGACCGGCTCCGGCAACAACCTGACGCTCAATCTGGCTTTGACCTTCGAGTCGGGTTTCACTGGAGCCAAAACCATTTGGGCGGATACTGCCTCCAATGCAGGGCTTAGCATGGGCTGGCAAACCTTGGGGACATGGACCCCGGGAGCAGCAGGGCCGGCGGCGACTTCGGTAAGCCCATCGTCGGGCAGCGGTATATCGCAGACCTTCAGCTTCGTGTTTACGGACGCTTCCGGCTACCAGGACATGGCTTGGCAACAGATCATTATCAACTCCGGGCTCACTGCCGCCGGTGGCTGCTATATCTACTACAGTCCGTCCAGCAAACAGATCTACCTGGGCAACAACGCCGGCTCGGGGACGCTGGGTCCCCAGACCCTGGGCACCAGCGGGACTCTGCAGAACAGTCAATGCAGTCTGAACGTGGGGAGTTCGTCGGTGGTCGACTCGGGCAACACCCTGACGCTCAATCTGGCTTTGACGTTCGAGTCCGGTTTCACGGGCGCCCAGAATATCTGGGCTGATACTGCCTCCAATGCGGGGCTTAGCATGGGCTGGCAAAGCCTGGGCAGTTGGACGCCATAGTCGTTTACCGAGTGCCGGGCGTCGATAGCGGGTCGGGGACTTGTTGCAGAAGCTAGACGCAGGAGAAAGGCCAGGCCAAAGGCCTACTCCAAGAGGCTTGCAAACAGTTGATTCTTCGTTGTGGAGTAGGTGTTTCGCCCGCTCTTACCGCTGGAAAGACTTCCGTCACAAGCTGCTAATCTGGACACTAGCGGGCGCTGCAGAATAGTCAATGCGCTTTGAACGTGGGTAGTTCGACGGTGTTCGGACGGTCACGGCGTCCAACGGAGGAACCAACAGCGACTGGGCGAGCGTGGGCAAACTCTGCCGGCCATCGCGGCGTCGCGGGACCGGAAGTCGGCCCCGTATCACGACGCGCGTGTTCCCCGCCGCACCCAAAAGGTTTCGCAGCGGTCGCAAGGCGCACCCGAGCACAATCGGATGGAAAAAGGTCGACAGGACAGACCCGGCGGCGCATTTCCCCACCCGGTATGATCTGATGAAATCGGGTTGACAAATGAGCGACAATTACGCCACAGTGGATGTTTTACGCATTGGAGCGGATCATTGACTGAATATTAGCTTGAACGCGCCGCTCACTGGACCTGCCACGGAGATGAATTTTACTCGCCGCGGCTCTCTCCCGGATTGTGTCGCAGAGCGAACGTCCGTGCCAGCGTAAGCTTAATAACTGCAACTCACTGGCCAGTCTGTAGCTAGCACTAAATCGTTCGATTTATGTGGATGTCACGAATGTGGATATCCGCGTCAAATGCGCCGCGTTGTCGGCGCTCGCACTGACGGGGAAACGTAACCATGTGGAAGATGATTGTGCTCTTGCTTTTCGCGGTTTCGCCAGCAAATGCACAGAATTACACGATCAGTACGGTTGCGGGAGGCGGCGCCATCGTCACCAGCCAAAGCGCGACCAGCTACGGATTGGGTCAGCCCTCAGGAATAGCCGTGGACCTGGCGGGTAATCGCTACATTGCGTTGCCATATTTGTGCCAGGTTTGGATGGTGAATTCCAGCGGTCTCCTGACGCAGGTCATCGGCATTGGCGCCTGCGGGTTTGCAGGCGATGGCGGCGCCGCGGCATCGGCTCAGTTGAACAACCCGTGGGGCGTTGCTGTCGACAGTTTCGGGAACCTATACATCGCGGACACCTACAACAACAGAATCCGCAAGGTGTCTGGCGGGATCATCACGACCGTGGCAGGAAACGGGTACGCTGGCTTTTCTGGTGACGGCGGCGTAGCTTCCCGGGCCGAGCTGAACAATCCCAGGGGGGCTGCGCTCGATAGCTCCGGGAACCTCTATATCGCAGACACCTACAACTCTCGCATTCGCATGGTATCGGGAGGGATCATCACGACCATAGCCGGCAATGGCATATACAGTTTCTCGGGCGATGGGGGTAGCGCGACCGCCGCCGGGATGACGTATGCCGGAGGCGTCGCCGTGGACAGTTCCGAAAACCTGTATATCGCGGACACGGAGAACAGTCGAATCCGCAAAGTATCCGGGGGAATCATCACGACTGTCGCGGGTAACGGGTACGACGGTTTTTCAGGCGATGGCGGCAGCGCTACCTCAGCCGGGCTATACGCTCCCAACGGCGTCGCCGTCGACGGTTTTGGGAACCTTTATATCGCCGATTCGGTCAACTTCAGAATCCGCTTGGTTTCAGGCGGAGTTATCTCAACTGTGGCGGGCGATGGCAATGAGGGCTATACCGGCGACAACCTGCTTGCCACCTCCACTGAACTGTCCCTGACTTATGGCGTCGCGGTCGATAGCGTCGGGAATGTCTATATCGCGGATACGCACAACAATAGAATCCGCAAAATAGCCGGCGGGATCATCACCACGGTTGTGGGTAACGGGTTAAGCGAGACCGGAGACGGAGGGGTCGCGACGAGTGCGCAACTCGATCAACCGCAGTATGCGGTAGCCGATAGCAGCGGGAATCTTTTCATCTCCGATCTCAATTCCTGCGTGGTGCGCAAGGTAGCTTTCGGTTCGGGAGTTATTTCAACGGTTGCCGGAAACAGCATCTGTGGCTACAACGGTGATGGAGGCAGCGCTGCCGCAGCGGAGCTGTCCTACCCTGAAGGCATAGCGCTCGATAGCTCGGGAACTCTCTATATCGCGGATACCGACAACTGTCGCATCCGCAAAGTGTCAGGAGGCACCATCACAACCGTGGCTGGCAGCGGCAACTGGAACTGCGGCTACGCCGGCGACGGGGGCGCCGCTACCTCAGCCCAATTGAACTTCCCCGAGACCGTCGCCTTGGATAGCTCGGGAAATCTCTATATAGCAGACACCGGAAACGGTCGCATCCGCAAAGTGTCCGCAGGCATCATCACGACCGTGGCGGGCAACGGGGGAATGGGATTCACAGGGGATGGCGGCGACGCTACGTTGGCCTCCCTGTGGGTTCCTTTTGGTGTCGCGGTCGATAACTCCGGGAACCTCTACATCGCAGACACCGAAAATTATCGAATCCGCAAGGTGTCGGGAGGGATGATCACCACCGTAGCGGGCAACGGTGGATCGGGTTTCGGGGGCGACGGCGGCGAAGCCATCTCAGCTTTGCTGTCCTTCTCCGAGAGCATTGCAGTCGACAGTTCCGAAAACCTCTACATCGCAGACACGTACAATCACAGAATTCGGAAAGTATCAGGCGGTATCATCACGACCGTCGCGGGCGACGGGACGCCTGGCTACAACGGCGATGACTTGGTGGCTTCGTCTGCCGAGTTGAACTATCCACAAGGCGTCGCTGTTGACAGTTCCGGGAGAGTCTACATCGCTGACGGTGGCAACAATCGAGTCCGGGAACTGACAGCGGGCGTGTTGGCGCCCCCTTCGGCCGTTTCGGTTACACCAGCGTCGGGCAGCGGTGCCAGCCAGACCTTCAGCTTCGTCTTTTACGATCCGGCCGGCGCGTCCGACATAGTTTCGGCAACGTCGCTCATCGGCGCCACCCTCAATCTCCCGCCGATGTGCAAGGTGCTGATCGACCTCGTGCACAGCTCCATCTATCTGCTGACCGATGCAGGTTCGACCTTGGCGGGACCTATCATGTTGGGCGAGACCGGAACGATCCAGAATAGCCAGTGCGCGGTAAACGGAGCCACCTCCAGCGCGGCAGCCTCCGGAAATACTCTGACAGTAAACGTAGGTCTGACCTTCACTGCCGGCTTCTCCGGAACGAAGTCCGTATTCGCCAGCGCGGCCAGTGTCGGCGGGCGATCATCCGGTTGGGCGCCGTTGGGTTATTGGAATGTCCCTATCGTAGTGGAGGCGCCCTGGGCCGTCTCCGTGACGCCTGCGTCGGGCAGTAGTTTATCGCAAACTTTCGCCTTCGCGTTTACGGACTCGCTCGGCTACCAGGACATGGCGTGGCAACAGATTATTATCAACTCCGGGCTCACTGCCGCGGGAGGCTGCTACATCTACTACAGCCCGTCCAGCAATCAGATCTACCTGGGCAACAACAGCGGCTCGGGGACGCTGGGTCCCCAGACCCTGGGCACCAGCGGGATGTTGCAGAACAGTCAATGCAGTCTGAACGTGGGGAGTTCCACGGCGACCGGTTCCGGCAACAATCTGACGCTCAATCTGGCGTTGACCTTCGAGTCCGGTTTCACGGGCGTCAAGACCATCTGGGCGGATACCTCCTCCAATGCAGCGCTCAGCCTCGGCTGGCAGAGCTTAGGGACATGGACCCCGGTTAGCGCTACGCCGCCGTCGGCGACGTCGGTGAGTCCGCGGTCGGGCACCGGTATATCGCAGACCTTCAGCTTCGTGTTTGCGGACCCGCTCGGCTACCCGGACATGGTTTGGCAACAGATCATTATCAACTCCGGGCTTACTGCCGCGGGAGGCTGCTATATCTACTACAGCCCATCCAACAATCAGATCTACCTGGGCAACAACAGCGGCTCGGGAACACTGGGTCCCCAGACCCTGGGCACCAGCGGGACGCTGCAGAACAGCCAATGCCTTCTCAACGTGGGGAGTTCCACGGCGACCGGCTCGGGCAACAATCTGACGCTCAATCTGGCTTTGACCTTCGAGTCCGGTTTCACGGGTGCCAAGAACATCTGGGCGGATACTGCTTCCAGTGGGGGGCTTAGCATGGGCTGGCAAAGCCTGGGGACATGGACCCCGGGAACCGCAGGGCCACCGTCGGCGACTTCGGTAAGCCCATCGTCGGGCACCGGTTTATCGCAGACCTTCAGCTTCGTGTTTGCAGACCCGCTCGGCTACCAGGACATGGTTTGGCAACAGATCATTATCAATTCCGGGCTCACTGCCACGGGAGGCTGCTATATCTACTACAGCCCGTCCAGCAAACAGATCTACGTGGGCAACAACAGCGGATCGGGGACGCTGGGTCCCCTGACCGTGGGCACCAGCGGGACTCTGCAGAACAGTCAATGCGTTCTGAACGTGGGGAGTTCCACGGCGACCGGCTCGGGCAACAATCTGACGCTCAATCTGGCTTTGACCTTCGAGTCCGGTTTCACGGGCGCCAAAACCATCTGGGCGGATACTGCCTCCAATGCGGGGCTCAGCATGGGCTGGCAGACCCTGGGGACATGGACCCCAGCGAGCGCCACGCCACCGTCTGCGACTTCGGTAAGCCCATCGTCGGGCAGCGGTGTATCGCAGACCTTCAGCTTCGTGTTTGCGGACCCGCTCGGCTACCAGGACATGGCGTGGCAACAGATTATTATCAACTCCGGGCTCACTGCCGCGGGAGGCTGCTATATCTATTACAGCCCGTCCAGCAATCAGCTCTACCTGGGCAACAACGCCGGCTCGGGGACGCTGGGTCCCGTGACCGTGGGCACTAGCGGGACTCTGCAGAACAGTCAATGCAGTCTGAACGTGGGGAGTTCCACGGCGACCGGCTCCGGCAACAACCTGACGCTCAATCTGGCTTTGACCTTCGAGTCGGGTTTCACTGGAGCCAAAACCATTTGGGCGGATACTGCCTCCAATGCAGGGCTTAGCATGGGCTGGCAAACCTTGGGGACATGGACCCCGGGAGCAGCAGGGCCGGCGGCGACTTCGGTAAGCCCATCGTCGGGCAGCGGTATATCGCAGACCTTCAGCTTCGTGTTTACGGACTCTTCCGGCTACCAGGACATGGCTTGGCAACAGATCATTATCAACTCCGGGCTCACTGCCGCCGGTGGCTGCTATATCTACTACAGCCCGTCCAGCAAACAGATCTACCTGGGCAACAACGCCGGCTCGGGGACGCTGGGTCCCCTGACCCTGGGCACCAGCGGGACTCTGCAGAACAGTCAATGCAGTCTGAACGTAGGGAGTTCGTCGGTGGTCGACTCGGGCAACACCCTGACGCTCAATCTGGCTTTGACGTTCGAGTCCGGTTTCACGGGCGCCCAGAATATCTGGGCGGATACTGCCTCCAATGCGGGGCTTAGCATGGGCTGGCAAAGCCTGGGCAGTTGGACGCCATAGTCGACTCGCGGAGCATGACGCGGCGCCAGCTCTAATGCCGCGTCGTCGTTCCCGCCAGCTCTCCGCGGGACAAATGGCTATGCGACTTGCTATACCCAAAGTAAATCGCCATTCCAATCGCCAGCCAGATCACCAGCCGGTACCAAGTCATGACATCGAGCGACACCATCATCGACAGGCACACCAGCACGCCGAGAATCGGCACGATCGGCACAAACGGCGTCCGGTAGGGGCGCGGTGCATTCGGGATTGGTCTTCCGCATCACGATCACCCCGACGCACACGATCACGAATGCCAGCAAGGTGCCGATGCTGGTCATATCGCCCAGTTTCGAAATCGGCAGGAAGCCCGAGAACAGCGAAACGAAGACCATGAAGATCAGATTGCAGCGCCACGGCGTCCGCAACTTCGGATGAATCGTCGCAGAATACCTTCGGCAGCAGCCCGTCGCGCGACATGGAGTAAAACACACGCGACTGCCCCAGCAGCATGACCAGAATGACCGACGTATAACCGGCGATAATGCCGACCTGAATCGCCACCTGCAGCGCCACGCTCGGGAACAGGTGGATCACGGTGGTAACCGGCGAAGCGTCGCCGCGGAAAGTCTTGTAGTTGACCATGCCGGTCAGGACGCGCGCGAACAGCACATACAGAATCGTGCAGATCGCCAGCGATCCGATGATGCCGATCGGCATGTCGCGCTTGCGGCTTCCGCGCTTCCTGCGCGGCGGTCGAAACCGCGTCGAACCCGATATACGCGAAGAAGATCACCCCGGCCGCGCGCATGACTCCGCTCCATCCGAACTCGCCGAACTCGCCGGTGTTGGGCGGGATGAACGGCACGTAGTTCGCCGGCTTGATGTAAGCGAAGCCGACGCCGATCACGATGATGACGATGGTCACCTTGATCACCACGATCACCGCATTCACCCGCGCCGATTCCGAGATGCCGATCATCAGCAGGATCGAAACCGCAAATGACAATGAACACCGCCGGTAGGTTGATCAGGCCTGGCGTCGAGTCCCATGGACAATTCACCAGGCTCGGAGGGAGATTCACTCCAAAGGAGTGCAGCAGCTTGGTCACATATCTCGACCAGCTCACCGAGACGGTCGCCGCGCCCACCGCATACTCGAGCACCAGATCCCAGCCGATGATCCAGGCGAGCAGTTCGCCCATGGTGGCGTAGGCGTAGGTATAGGCGCTGCCCGCGATGGGAATCATGGTGGCGAATTCGCTGTAGCACATGCCCGCGAAGGCGCACGCCGATCGCCGCGATGATGAATGAAAACACCACGGCGGGACCCGGCATTCTCGGCGGCCGCGATCCCGGTCAGCGAGAATAGTCCCGCGCCGATAATCGCGCCGATTCCTAGTGCGACCAGATTGCCGGGCCCTAGCGTACGCTTCAGATGATGCTCACCCGCGTCCGCTTCCGCCACGATTCGATCCAGCGGTTTTACTTGAAATAAGCTCATATCAGACTCGCTTTCTTCCGCGATATGTAATAAACCGGTACGCCAAGTAGCACAATGACGAGTCCGGGAAAGGTATAGTTCGGCTTGTAGGCCAGCAGGAGGATTTCGATCACTCCCGCGACCACAATATAAGCTGCCGGAACAACGGGGTAGCCGAAAGCCCGATAGGGACGCTCCATATCGGGTCTCGTGCGGCGCAGCACGAACAGACCAGCGATCGTCAGGATGTAAAACAACAGAACTGCAAAGATAACATAGTCGAGAAGATCCCTGTACGTCCCGCTCAGCGTCAGCAGCACTGCCCACGCGCACTGGATGCCGAGAGACGTCACCGGCGTGTGCCTCTGCGGATCGAGCGTTCCCACCCGCTTGAAGAACAGCCCGTCGCGGGCCATCGTATAGTACACGCGGGCTCCGGCGAGAATCATTCCATTCAAGCAGCCGAACGTGGACACCATGATGGCTGCGGCCATCAACTGCACCGCGACCGGTCCGAACATCACCGCCGCTGCCGCCGTTGCCACGCGGTCCTCCGGCGCAGTCTTGATCGCATCCAGCGTCAGCACATTCAGATAAACGAAGTTGCAACCCGACATAGAGCAGCGAAACCACGCCCACGCCCAGGGCGAGCGACAGCGGCAAATTGCGCCTCGGATTGCGCACCTCGCCCGCCGTGAACGTTACGTTGTTCCAGGCATCCGATGAAAACAGCGCCCCGACCATCGCCACGCCGACCAGGCGAATCGTATTGAAGCCCCAATCCGCATGCCGCCAGAAATCGTGAAAATTAGCCTCGACGGCCGGCGTATTTCTTCCCAGCAAAAAGCCGAACCCGACCAGCGCCAGCAGGGACGCCACCTTCGCGAAGGTGAACACGTTCTGCACCATCGCGCCGGTGCGGATGCCCCGCGTGTTGACCGCGGTCAACAACACCAGCACCGCGATTGCCAGCAACTGTTGCGTGGTCAGCCCGATCTTCCCTGCGCCGATCAGATAATTGCTCGCCGAGATCCACGGCACGAACACTCCTGTGAACTTGGCAAACGCCACCGCCACCGCCGCGATGGTTCCGGTCTGAATCACCAGGAACAGCGTCCAACCGTAGAGGAAGCCGGCGAGCGGACCAAACGCTTCCCGCAGATAGACGTACTGTCCGCCGGCGTGCGGCATAGCGGCCGCGAGTTCGCCGTAGCTCAGCGCCGCCGCAATCGTCAGCGCTGCGCCGATCAGCCAGACCATGATCAGCAGGCCCGGTGAATCCACTTGCCGCGCAATATCGGCCGATACGATGAAAATGCCGGACCCGATCATCGAGCCCATCACCAGCGTCGTGGCGTCGATCAGCCCGAGTCCCTTGACGAGTCCTGTTCTTACGTCTGTGTCAACCGTTGCCATTCAACCATCCGTTCTCTGATCGACTCAGCATCGCACACCGCCGGAAATACATCACCGATCACCGCGACCATATCCGCTCCCGCGCTCCACACTTCCGCTGCATTGTCCCGGGTGATTCCCCCGATCGCCACCAGCGGTTGCGGGATCAGGCTGCGCCACTCCCTCAAACTCCCGACGCCCACGATTGCATCCGGGTTGCGCTTCGATCCCGTGGCAAATATCGGCCCGAGCGCTACATAATCCACCGGTTCCGCTGCGGCGGCCGCAAGTTGCGCGGCGTTGTGCGTCGAATACCCGATCACCGCGCCGGCTCCGAGCAACGTCCGGGCTGCTCGCGGCGGAAGATCGTCCTGACCGAGATGCACCCCTGCGCCAAGCAGTTTGGCATAGTCCGCCCGATCGTTGATCATGAATAAGGCGCCGCGCGCGCGGCACAACTCGCCCACGCGTTCGGCTTCTGCGAGAACCTCGCGGCTCCAGAAATACTTGTGGCGATACTGCAGAATCTCCGCTCCGGCGTCGAGCATAGCCTTGGCTGCCTCGATCGCGGAACATCCTCGTGCGCGAAGCGTCTCGCAGTCGAGGATGGGATAGATTTGCCGGTGTGTACTGAAGATCAATAGGTTATCATCCGAGATTTGCGCTGGAAGGACAAGTCCGGCCGTAACACAGACTCTGGACGGGAGCGGCCGCTTCGTCGGGAGGAATGGCGTCAGAGCCATGCGGATCACTCCCGCCGAGCCAAAAGAAGATCGAAGATGGCCATACATCGTCTGCGCACACCCTGATGCCGGTACCCCAAAATAATTCTGGTGTTAGGGATATAAAGCTCCTAAAATATGTAAACAGGGATATCTGTGGGTGATTCCAGCGCGGAATCTAGAGTCTGTTCACCTGAAGCCTCCGTGTGCCTCCTGGCGGCGGTACTCCCGCTGATCTTCATCACCCCTCTAGCGCAGCCCTGGGTGGCAGCCAAGGAACTGGTGCTGGTCGCATCCGCTCCTGCGCTTCTGGTGCTTTGGGCGGCGAAGGTCCGCAGCGTAGCCCTGACCCCGCTGTGGTGGCCGATCGCAGCCCTGGCGATCCTGGGGGCATGTTCGCTCCGCAGCGCGACCAGGTATGATACCGCCCTTCTCTTTACCAGCGGGCTGGCGATTTTCGCCGTTACTTCCTCCGCTATTTCTTCGCCTGCCGGCCGCACTCGTCTGGCTGCCGTCTTCACCGCGGTTGGCGCCTTGGAGGCTGCCTACGTGCTCTGCCAGACAATTGCCGGGGATCCTGTTTTTCCATCGCAGGAACTCCCGGGCAAGTGGCGCGCGTTCGGCACGTTTGGCAACCCGAACTGGACCGGCGAGTTCCTCGTCGCCGCGATGTTGGTTACGCTCGGAGGTCTCAACGGCAAGTTTGCCAGGCTCTCCGCCGCCGCATTGGCGTTGATGGCGGCCGGGCTACCTTGCACTTTCTCGCGCGGTGCCTGGCTGTCACTCGGAATCGGGATCGTCGCGCTCGTTCTTACAAGCGGCATCCGCGTGCCGCGTAAAGCCGTCACCCTGGCCGGATGCGCGTTTCTGGCCAGCCTCGTTGCGACCTCTTTCCGGCCAGATATGCTGCGCTATCTGGTCAACTCGGATTCACTCCGCGGGCGGCTATGGATCTGGCTGGTCACGGCACGCGTGATCGGTGGCGCGCCATCGGGCGTGGGCACGGGCGCCTTCGGCATGCATTTCCCCGAGGTTCAGGCGCGGATGTTCCAAACCGACTGGGGACAACATTTCCTTTCGAACGCCAGTTTCACTCCCACCGCCCACAACGATCTCCTGCAACTGACCGCGGAATCAGGTTTGGTTGCACTTCCCGCGATCGTCGCATTGCTTTGGCTATTCGTTGGCCGTGGCACGGAACTTTCGCGCGATGCAACGGCAACCGGATTTTGGGCCGAGCGGCGGGCCGCGCGAGTGACTGGGGAGCGTACGTTTTCTGCGGTGTCGTTCTGCTCGGCAGCACGGCCGTTCTCGCGGACCATCAATCACCAACATCGTCGTACCGCCGGCATTGACATGCTGCTGACCGGCAACTACACTCTCCCACTCGGTTGCGCCGACGATCAATTTGGAAGGATCTTGTCACCGGGCGCTGGATTGGCGGATATATTCTGACGATCGACTACCGCTCACTGCAGGGTGCCGCTCGAATTTGATATCCAGGGCACGGGCGGCACGATCACCGCCGGTCAAGACGTTCCGGATATCACTTCCATGTTCGTCGACGATCCGGAACCGCGGGAATGCTGATCATGACGCCCATCCCGTTCGTTAGGAGTTCTGTGCGATTCAATGGGACCTTCGATAAAGGCACCCGGTCTTTCAGACCACGGGCTTCTCTACGCCCGATTATCTCGAGGCATGGGATCAGCCCAACGCCTGTATATCGCGCAATCGGCGTTGCCGAAAGCCGCTGTGAATGCGCCCTACGTGCAGCCGCTCTACGCCATCTCCAGCGCTGACGGTGACATGAGTTCGCCATTACTGCCGGCAGCCTGCCCAATGGGATTTCACTCGATCCGGCAGCGGAGTTCTGTCGGGCAGCGCCACGGCAACCGGCGCCTACAGCTTTACCGTGCACGTAACCGACGCTAACGGCGATCAGTTCCAGCAGGCGCTGCAACTCACGGTCGCGAACCTGGTATTGGTATCGAATATCCTGCCTGCCGGTTATTTGGGTCAGCCTACCATCGCACCCTTCAAGTGGTCGGTGGCAGCCTCCTTACACCTGGCAAAGCGACTACGCCTTCCCCTTTCCAGTCCCGGGGCTCGCCCAGCTTTCCTCCGACGGGACCTTGACGATCGATAGCGTGCAGAACGGCGCCGGCTTAACCTTTCACGTCACCGATAGCCATGCTCTCTGAACACCTCGGGGTGACGATTCCCGTGCGAGGTTTGACCATCACGGGATCGCAGTCGCTGCCCGCGCCATCACCGGGACGCCGTTCAGCTACACGTTCAGCGCTGCCGGCAACAGCGGTGCGGTCACGTGGTCGGTCAATACGGACCTCTCCGGTAGCGGCTGGCTTCGATCCCACTACAGGCATACTGTCCGGAACTCCGCTGCAGGACTTCGACATGAAGTTCTCCGTCTCGGCGCAGGACAACGTGAGCACCGACACGCGGCAATTCCTGTTGGAATCGGCAACTCCGCCCGATACCACCGCAAAACGTAGGGCTTGTCCCAAATGCAGCACGGCGCCGATGGCCCAAGTGACCGGAATCCACTTGTAGGGTTTACCGGACAGCGTCCGACAGCATACGATAGGTTGCAATGCGACTGCGCGTGGTGGCACTGTTGTCCATCTCAATATCCTGCTCTGCTGCCAGCTTCGAGCAGATCGATCTCTTCCACCAGGGAGACGGCGGCATTCACAGCTATCGCATCCCCGCGCTGGTCCAAACCGCCAAAGGCACACTCCTCGCCGTGGTTGACGCGCGGCACGACAACCCGAGCGACCTGCCCGCGCGCATCTCGCTCGTTACACGCCGCAGCACGGACGGCGGAAGACACTGGTCCCCGATGCAGACTCTTCGCGCAGTGACATCGGGAGGCGTCGGCGATGCCTCGCTGCTCGTCGATCGACAGACTAACCGCATCTGGTGCACGCATGCCTACGGTCCGGCTGGAGTAGGCTTCGGCAACTCCCGTCCCGGGGCCGACACCTTGCAGGTCAACGCCATCCACAGCGATGACGACGGCGTGACGTGGTCGGCCCCGGAAGATTTGACTCCGCAGGTCAAAGACCCGTCTTGGTTCGGATTGTTCGCGACGTCGGGAACGAACATCCAGACCAGCAAGGGCCGGTTATTATTGCCGCTGGTGGTGAAGGACGCGTATGGCGTGATCGGGTCGCGCAACGCCTATAGCGACGATCACGGCAAGACCTGGAAAACTGGAGCCTTGTCCGGTACCGGCACCGACGAGAGTCACGTCGTGGAGTTGGCCGATGGGACGATTCTGCAGAATATGCGAAACGGCCGCACGCGAGCGATCGCCCGGTCCGTGGACGGTGGTGTGACCTTCGGTCCCATGGAGCACGACGCCGCGCTGATCGATCCCGCCTGCAATGCCGGCATTACGCGATACAACCGGGACGGCAAAGACATCCTGATCTTCAGCAACGCCGCGGACGTAGCGCGACGCAGGCTCCTGACCGTGCGTCTGAGCTACGACGGCGGGAGAACATGGCCCGTGTGGCGCGTGATCCAACCCGGCCCGGCAGCTTATTCAACTGTGATTGTGTTGCACGACGGCTCCCTCGGCATGCTGTACGAGCAGGGCGAAAAGCTTCCCATCGAACGCATCACGTTCGCACGCTTCACCCTTGGGTGGCTCACTCGGTAAGGCAGGCAATTGTCGTCGCCAGAGTAGGACAAAGGGCTAAGTAGGAGCAGAACTTCAGGAAAAAAGGGCCGAAGTTCTCGTCGACACAATAGAAATAATAGTGGTTGACCAGGGCGGTCGATTTGACGATCCAGGCATAGCTGGTATGGTTCTTGGGATTGTGCCGTTTCTCGGTGCGATAGACCGTGCATCTCTCCTGTGCCTTGCCAATGAAACCACGCCTTCACGGTTCGGGTATTTGGCCCGGAACCCAGCGGCTACATCATCTTTGCGTTGCCTCTTTTGGAAGGTAATCAATGGAATCTGATTGTCTGTGGCAAACTGCTCGATGGCTTGGACGAAAGCCCGCGTCATCGGCAAGGACTTTGGCTTTCCTCTGGACACGAAGGAAGCGAAGTGCTCCCTCCAGGATCTGCAATCGGCCTACGATTACGTTCAAATACATGCGGTCGATCGATTCCACTTGCAGCGTCACGTGCCGGTCCAATACTTCGGCCACGGTCTGTGGTAATTTCGATGGCGGCTCCGCTTGCGGGGTGCCTTTACGGCCGGGCGATCGCCTTACGGTGGTCCCACTCATGGAGGTTATTGAATACCTTCCATCTCATGCACGCAAGCGGAGCCTGCGATCAGTTTGCTTTCGCGTTGGCGTTTCGCCGCATTAGCAGTTGGGTCACGATAGATGCTCCCTCTGCGCCCTCTGCGTCTGCGGTTAATCATTGAACCGGACGCTGGGTCGACCGCAGAGGCGCGGAGGTCGCAGAGAAAAGGAGCCCAGGGGAGAAGAGCAACCAGGATAAACTCATGCGATGAAGGTCAATGAAGTCACGGAGGCAATTATCGGCGCCGCCATAGAAGTGCATCGCACGATTGGGCCTAGACTGCTGGAATCTGCTCATGTCCAATGTCTTTGTCACGAATTAGCTTTGCGCCAAATACCCTTCCAGTTGGAACTGCCGCCGCCGGTGCAATACAAGGGACTTAAACTCGATTATGGCTATCGGCTCGATCTGGTCGTGGCGGACGCCGTGGTAGTGGAGGTCAAGGCCGTTGATCGCATCACCCCCCTCCACGAGGCTCAACTGCTGACATACCTGCGTCTGGGTGGCTGGAAGGCGGGACTCCTCATCAACTTCAACCTTCCGCTATTGCGTGATGGCATTGTACGGCGGGTGCTGGCATTCGATGAGTCCTAGCTCGTAGCGAGTGAGCCGATCATGCGTGTCTAGCCGACGCCTTACAACGCCCACATGCTCGTCGGTCCGAGGCGGAGCCTCGTTAGTGTCCTGAGTTAGAAATTCGCGACATAAGTCTGCGCAGCCAGGCAGACCACAAAAGGGCGATGGTCTGCCCCACGATTAGGCGTTTGGCAGGCGAAAACGCCCTACTCCACCAACGCAAACATCGGGCGGTTTTCGCCCGCGAAGCAGGGAATGTCTACCAAAGCATTGATTTTCATGTTATCTCTCGTAAATTCGAACTCTCCCACCGTGCCCGACAAGTAAACTTTCTCACATGCCCGGGTGTAAATATCCCACAATTGCAGTGCAGTAGCCGCCATTTTGCGCGATGATGAGGGCATCCATGGATAATATCGCACTAGTTTTACTGGCTGCCGGCGGGTCGACACGCATGGGCTCTCCCAAGCAACTGCTGCCTTATCAGGGACGGCCGTTGATTCGCCATGCCGCCGAAACAGCGGTTGCCTCCGGATGCGATCCGGTGGTGGTAGTTCTCGGCTGCGATGTCGAAAAGATGCGAGCCGCTCTCGAAGGCCTGGATGTGGTGGTGGTTGAGAATACCGAGTGGGAACAAGGCGTCGGGACGTCGATTTGCGCAGGCATCTCGGGCGCCGAGATTTTAGGTTGCGAAGGTGCGATCCTGGCGCTCGCCGATCAGCCTCTCGTGTCGGCTGAAATCTTCCAGCACCTCATTGAAGAGCACGGAGAAACCGGCCGCCCGATCATCGCGTCCGAGTATGCCGGAACGGTTGGAATGCCGGCGTTCTTCAGCCGCGAGATTTTCCCGAAATTGAAATCGCTCCTGCCGACCGAGGGCTGCAAAGGAGTCATCCTCGCGCATCTCGAGCAGTCCATCCGCATCCCTTGCCCGGAAGCTGAAACCGATATCGATACTCCGGGAGATTTCCAGTCGGTCGCGGGGTAAACAGTCTTCAGTCGTCAGTTTTCAGCCGCTAACCGCGGGGCAAGCCGCGGTCCAATGTGCCTGAAACTTACGCCTTTCTCGCCGCGAGCGAGTTTGGCCGCAGTTTCTGGAGAGTTGTCAGCCGGAAGACCAGCATTTGGAACTGATAACTGAAGACTGATCACTGAAAACTCCCTTGCGTGTTAGAATTCAACCGGGGAATGCCCAACCACACCGAACGATTCACTATCCTGGATGTCGCCCGTCAAGTAGCGGGCCAGATGGTGCCAGTAAACAGCAGCTTCTCTTTTTTCTCCACGACACCCATCGTCGACGAAGATCTGAAGCAGTATGTCCATGAACCCGTCGCAGCGCTGCCGCCGGCCGTCGGGGAGATGTTGCCGCCCATCGGGCTGCTATTGGTCCCTCATCTGGAGAAAGGCACCGGCCGCGGTCCGGCCATGGTTTCCTTCGAAGCGCCGCCGTCGGGCCGGTCATTATTGACAGCCGAGGTCACCGTCGATGACCGGGTGCTGGTCGCGCTCGCCACCTCTGGCGTCGACATGTCCGAGTACCACTACACTCTGTACGATGCGATTGCAACCCAGATCGCAAAGCGCGCTCCAGCGTCCTTCCTCGCAGATTTTGCAAAGCTATTGCGTGAGGAGCTCGCGAGCGAAGTCAACGGCGAGATTCGCGAGGACAGCTGGGAATTGAAGCAGAAGTACCTGCATCGGTCATCCGGCAACGGCAAGCGTGAATCGACCCTCTGGGCGGACTACCAGCGGCAGGCACTGCGTGACACGCTGACCCTCTACCTGCACGGTATTTGCTGCGATATCGACGTCGAAGCCGGCCCGCGACAGCTCGCCAGCCGCTACATCCGGAAGCGCCTGGAATTGCTCAAGAGCATCTTTCCGCCTCCGGAAGGCTACGCCCTTTTTCCCGAGCAAGTCCGGCGCCGCAAAAGCTGAAAGGCCGCAGACCACAAAAAACGATGGTCTGCGCCACGGGGGCCGGTCGCTGGCAGTTTCAGACCCCTTTGGAGCGCACCGTCGCGGCGTGCTCGTGCGGCTGAAAGGCCGCAGACCACAAAAAACGATGGTCTGCGCCACGGGGGCCGGTCGCTGGCAGTTTCAGACCCTTTTGGAGCGCACCGTCGCGGCGTACTCGTGCGGCTGAAAGGCCGCAGACCACAAAAAACGATGGTCTGCGCCACGGTTGGGCAACGGTGCTAAATAGTCATCGCGGCGAACCCGCCGTCAACCCGCACGATACTGCCCGTGACAAACGAGGATGCCTTGTCGGAAGCCAGATACAGCGCCGCGCCGACCAGCTCCGAAGGCGATCCGAAACGACCCATGGGCGTGTGGTTCATGATCGAGGCCACGCGAGCTTCCGTGAGCAGCTTACGGTTTTGCTCGGCGGGAAAGAAACCAGGCTGAATGGCGTTCACGCGCACCCGGTGCGGAGCAAATTCGCGCGCCAGGAATTTAGTGATCTGATTGACACCCCCCTTGGCCACCGAATAGGTGAACACCCTGGAGAGCGGAGGATCGGACGATGCCGAAGAAATATTGATGATCGATCCACCTTTGCCGGCGATGACCATGGCCTTGCCGATCACCTGGCAAGCCAGAAAGACGCTGCGCAGATCCACATCGAGGATGCGCGACCATTCGGCTTCTTCAATGTCAAAAAACGGCGTGCCGGAATTAATGCCCGCCGCGTTCAACAGAATATCGACGCCGTCGAAATTCGCTAAAGTGTCTTCGAGTATGCGCTCGATGTCCGCCTTCTTCGAAACGTCGGCCTGACACACCAGGCACTTACGCCCCTGCTCGCGGATCTCCCGGGCATGCTCTTCCGCGTGTTCCTTGTTGAGGTCGGCAATGACGACATTCGCTCCTGCTCCTGCGAATCCCATGGCTATCTCACTCGCGAGCACTCCTCCTCCGCCAACTACTACGGCGGTTTTCCCCGCCAGCGAAAAAAGGGTCTCAATCAGCGGCTGGGCCTCCCGCCGGGTGCCACACTCCCTTATAAGCGGAGCATCAGCAACTAACATGGCTAGATTAAAGTCTCCTCGTACTCTTCCTCTTCGAGCTCTTCGGCTTTCTCGGGGCTGGCCTTTACCGATCCCGCTACGCTTAGCTTTTCCGCTAGCGGGCAACTCTCGCAAACGCCGAACTCCTGGCCGTCGGTCTCATTTTGGAGGCATTCGGTTGCCTCCCCGCAAAGGTCGCAACACATCATACATTTTCTCCAAATTCCGCCAATCAATATATATCAGTTTCAGGTTTCAAGGTCAATAATACTTAAATAGGAATACCCAAATAGTATCAACACGATGGCGCGGCAGGTTCGGGAGAATTAGCGGGGTTGAATGAGTAGGCGGATGGAGGATCTCACCGCATCACACGAGCCGTCAACGCCGCGCGGCCCTCGCCGACCTGCTGGCGCCACATCGCATAATAGAGGCCTTTGCCTTCGATCAGCTCTTCGTGCCGTCCGGCTTCCACGATCCTGCCGCGTTCCAGAACGTAGATGCGATCGGCATGCAGCACCGTCGAGAGGCGGTGCGCGATCAGAATCGTAATCGCATCCCGCGTCGCCGCGACATCGCGTATCGTCGAGCTGATCTCCTCTTCCGTCAGCGAATCGAGAGACGACGTTGCCTCGTCGAATACCAGCAGTTGCGGCCTGCGCAGGAGAGCCCGGGCGATAGATAGGCGCTGTTTCTCGCCGCCCGATACCTTGACGCCGCCCTCCCCGATCACGGTATCGAGTCCCCGGTCGGCACGCGCCAGCAAACTGCCTACCGACGCCTGCCGCAGCACGTCCAGGCACTCGGCGTCAGTCGCGCCCGGATGCACGAAGAGCAGATTCTCGCGAATCGTGCCGGAGAAAAGCTGCGCGTCCTGCGTCACGAACCCGATCTTCTCGCGCAGGCTGTCGATTTCCACCTCGTCTTCCCTGGTCTGGTTGTAGAAAATGTGGCCGGTCAACGGCCGGTACAGTCCCACGAGCAGCTTGACCAGGGTGGTCTTGCCTGCTCCCGACGGGCCTACGAACGCGATCGTCTGCCCCCGCGAGACCTGGAATGTTATCCCGTCCAGAGCCGGTTTGTTCGCCGACTGGTGTTGGAACCCGACCTCCTCGAATTCGAGCGTTTCGAGTTGTGTCACCGGCACGGGATGTTCCGGCCGCGGTTCCGGCTCCATCGCCAGAATCTTTTCGAAATTCTGCAGCGAAACTTCCGTCTCGCGATAGGTGTTGACTACATTGCCCAACTCCTGTAAAGGTCCGAAAATGAAGAACGAGTAAATGAACAACGAGAAGAACTGCCCCACCGTGATGCGTTGCGTGAAGATCAGGTAGAGCATCAGGAACAGGATCGACGTCCGCAGCATGTTGACGAAAGTGCCCTGGATGAAGCTCAAACTGCGCAGGTAGCGCACCTTCTTCAACTCCAGCTTCAGAATTTTCGCCGTGGTGGAATTGAGTCGTCCGATTTCCTGCTGCGCCAGGCCCAGGCTCTTTACGAGTTCGATGTTGCGCAAGGACTCGGTGGTGGACCCGGCCAGCGCCGTGGTCTCCTTCACGATCACCTTCTGCACCGCCTTGATCTTGTGGCTGAGCAGGGAACTCAACCCGCCCAGCAGCGGAATGGTGAGCAGGTACGCCGGCCCGATCGACCAGTGCACTTTAGCCGCGTAGAACATCACGAAAATGACGCCGATCAAGGTGGTGAACAGCAGGTTCACCGAGATGTTGATCAGCTTTTCGACATCGGTCCGCACCTTCTGCAGCATGCCGAGCGTCTCTCCGCTACGCTGGTCTTCGAACTGCGCATAAGGCAGTTCGAGCGAGTGGCGGATACCGTCGGCGTAGATGCGTGCGCCCACCTGCTGGGTGATCAGGTTGACGTAGTAGTCCTGGAAATTCTTGGCCACCCGCGAGACGAAGGCTACGCCGACCGCGGCGCCGAGCAGGACGCTGACGCCCCGAATGAACTGGGCGCTCGTGTATTCGTGAAAACGCGTGGCATAGGAGTCGATGATGTGCCGGAAGATCAGCGGATCGAGCAGGGAAAACACCTGGTTCACTGCCGCCAGTACGAGCGCCAGCACCACCAGTTTCCAGTAATCCCGCAAGTATCGGTAAAGAGTCGCCATTAAGTTAACGTTACGACACTCGGTTGCTAACGGCCTGTGGCGGAAGTCTGTCCAACGCGCGAGAGCAGGCGAAAACGCCTGCTCCACAACGAAGAATCAACTGTTTGCAGTCCTTGTGGAGTAGTCCTTTGGCGTCTGCCGCCGCGAGCGAAGTTTACTCGCGCCATTCCGCTTCATCCGGCGTATTTCTGATTTTGGGAGGCCCATCCGCGGGAAGCGTAAAGCGAAAGGTTGAGCCTTTCCCCGGTTCAGATTCCGCCCAGATCCTCCCGCCCTGACTCTCGACAATCCGCCGGCAGATGGCGAGCCCGACTCCGCTTCCGGAATACTCTCCGGCCTTATGTAAACGCTTAAACGGCGCAAAAATCGCCTGGGCGTGGACCGGATCGAAGCCGATGCCGTTATCTTCCACTGAAATCACCCATTCGTCGCCCCTTCTCTCCGCCGAGACATGGACCTTCACCTCTTCGTCCGGTTTACGGTACTTGAGGGCGTTGCCGATCAGATTCTGGAATAAACGAACCATCTTGCCGCGATCGACTTCCAGCGTGGGCAGGGGAGCGTGGGTAACGCAACCGCCGCTCTCCTCCACCGCCTGAGTGAGGTGCGTAAGCGCCGCTTCCAGGTCTTCGTCCAGAGCGACGGAAGCGGGCCGCTCCTCCTCCGTCTTGGCCCGGGCATAATCAAGCAGGTCCCTCACCAGGCTGCTCATGCGCTGTGCGGCCTGGGTGATAAACGAGAGATAGCGGTCCGCATCGCCGTCGAGTTTGCCGGTATACTCACGCGCCAGCAACTCGGCGAAACTGGACATGGTCCGCAGGGGTTCCTGCAAATCGTGGCTGGCAACGTACGCGAATTGCTCCAGCGCCGCGTTGGACTCGGTGAGGGAATCCTGCAATTGTTTGCGCGCCGTCTCGTCGCTCATGACCTTGGCGAAGCCGATCAGTTTGCCCGCATTATCGCGAATGGCATTCATGAAGCCGTAGGCGAAGAACTCGCTGCCGTCCTTGCGCCGGTGCCAGCGGATATCGGTGGCCGAGCCGGATTCCTCCGCCTTCCGCAATTCCGTTGCGCAGACTTCCTGGGCCTTCTCCGCCGGAGTGAAGATGATCTGAGCGTGTTGCCCGACCCACTCCTGCTCGGAATAGCCGAACAAATGCTCCACGCCCGCGTTCCACGACATCAGAATGCCGCACCGGTCGATGGTGAACATGGCGTAGTTGTTCAGTTCGCGAACTTGAATCCGATAGAGATCCAGAGGTGTTTGTGGGATAGTGTTCTCCGATTGGTTCAAGGATTCCTCGAAGAGCTTCATTACAGGAGAATATCCCATTATAGTGGTGTCCTGGTGATATTCTGTAGGTGGCTTTTAATACATGGACCTCAACCTGGACTCACTCAAAGACGAGATTCTGCGCTTCCTGGAGGCTTCTACGTTCGCCGTCTTCCGTGGCCATGCCGGCGCCCTGGATGAGCTGCCTGTGATCACCTGGGACAGCGAAAGCTTCCCCGATTACCGCATGTTTCTCGACACTGCCGGCCGTAGCGGCGAAAAGGTGATCATCTTTATCGCAGCCGCATTCGAGAACGAGGACATCGACGACGTCGAAGCGGACGTAGCTCTCTCCGGGTTGGACCGTGAACACGTCCGCGACATTGAGCAGCGTCTCGGACGTTTTCGCGCCTACCTCGGCAAGACCTGCTTCATCCAGATCGCGTTCGACCACCACTCGCGCCTGTACGTTTACGAACTTCAGCCCGACTGGTACAACGAGTATCTGGAACTCACCGACGAACTGGAAATGATGCTCCCCCACGAGCACGAAGGCGAAGACGGCGACGACGAGACCATGGGCGGCTTCTACTCCAACAACTAGCGCATCGTCCAATTAAACACAGCGTCGCTCGAGTTTGCGCGCCAACCGCTCCCTGACGGTCACGGCTCAGTAGGATGAGTGTTAGCGATGCGCAATCACTTGTGACGCTCCGTTTAGTTCTTTCATCTGTCCAGAGCCATTAGGACCCAGCCACGGAGTCGCTACCGGCAGACCCCTAAAAGCGATGATTCCCGTACGGCCGGGCTGCCCATTACACTTCAACTTTGCTGGTCTCGGCATTCCATTTATAGCGACGTCCATTCTTGAGCGACAGATTCGCCAACTGCACGACCAGCGCCGCCTGGAACGCGAGCCTCATCGGTGCGGCGGGCGTCTTGCGCGTGCGCACGCAGTCGAGGAAGTTCTGGACATGCAGATCCGTGGCCCATAAGAATCCCTTCGGCGAGTGTTTGTTGATCGCGGGTTTATCCTCGATGCCCTGCATAAAGACGTTGAAGTCCTCGCGGCTGATGTCCATGCGCGCGGCATCGCCATCGAGTTGAGTGAGCTGATCGTTTTGGAATTTGTAGTGCATGGCGGCATAGTTCACCGTGAAGCAGGCGATGAAGTCCTGCGGATATTCGGCTGTCGCCACCACCGATTCCGGCTGATCGACTCCTGCTTTGTGCGGCCTTCCGGCGGATGCGTTGACCGCCGACGGAAAGCCCGCACCCATCAGCATGTGAATGCCATCGAAGACATGCGCGCCCTGGTCGGCGACGATGCCGCCCGAGTAGTCGGAATAGTAGCGCCAGTTGCGGAAGCGATCCGCATCGAGCGGATGGTGCGGCGCGGAGCCCTGCCACTGCTCCCAGTCGAGCGGGCCGTCGAGTTTGGTCGCTCTTGCGCTGTTCAGATAATTATTCAGCCACCACGAACGCACCATGCGGACGTTGCCCAGTTTGCCGGATGCCACCACCTCGCGGCCGTCCTGAAACAGATCGTAGCTACGCCGCTGCATGCCGACCTGAATGATGTTTTTCGACTTTTTTTCCGCCGCCACCAAGGCGACACCTTGTTCGGGCGTGTGGCACAGCGGCTTCTCCACGTAGACGTCCTTGCCCGCAGCCAGGGCATCCAGCACCATCTGGTAATGCCAGTGTTCCGGCGTCGCAATCAGCACCGCCTGCACGGTCTTGTCGGCCAGCAGTTCTTTGTAGTTGCGATACATCGTCGGAGCGCCATTCTGCGCCTTCGCCGCGGTGGACGCCCCCTTTTCGAGGTTAGGTTCGTAAACGTCGCAGATCGCGCCGACCCGCAGCGCCGGATCCTTCTGGAAGGTGGACATCACAAATGTCCCACGACTCCCCGCGCCGATCACGCCCAATGTGACCTGGTCCGACGGAGGCGCGGCGTGCGAGACCAGCGCTCCACTACCGGCTAAAAGGAAAATTCTTCGATTGACATTCATGGGATGGTTCTCCAGGGTAGTATCGATTACTATAATAAGGGTTTCAAGATGCGCTCAAATAATATCACTCAAAGCACGATTTCACGCCGGGCGTTAGTGGCCGGCGGCGCCGTTGCCGGCGGAGCGGCCCTGCTCGCACAGGCCAAAGCGGCTGACCAAAAGGCCATGGGGCCCAAGCCCAAGGTGGCCATCTTTTCCAAGCACCTGCTCTTCCTGCACGGAGAAGACCTGGCCAAAGCCTCGGCCGAGATCGGCTTCGACGGCATCGATCTCGCGGTGCGGAAAGGCGGCCATGTCCAGCCCGAACGCGTGCGCCAGGATCTTCCTCCGCTGGTCGAGTTGATCAGAAAACACGGGCTCGAAGTGCCGATGATCACTACCGACATCGTCGACATCGAAACACCCTACGCCGAGGACATGCTCAGAACGATGGCGGAACTCAACATCCGCTACTATCGCTGGGGCGGACTCAAGTACGAAGGGAGTCAGTCGTACCCCGCGCAACTTGCCGCGATGAAACCGCGCATCGCCAAACTCGCCACATTGAATGCCCGCTACAAAGCTAACGCGATGTTCCATACGCATTCGGGAGTCGGCGTGGTGGGGGCTTCGATCTGGGACCTGTACATCCTGCTCAAAGATTTCGATCCCACCTCGGTCGCGGTGAACTACGACATCGGACACGCGACGGTCGAAGGCGGAATGGGAGGCTGGATCAACAGCTTCAACATCTGCGGACCGTATGTGCGCGGTATTGCGGTGAAGGATTTCCTCTGGGCGAAGAACGCACGCGGCACCTGGGCTCCGGCGTGGAAGCCTTTAGGGGAAGGCATGGTGCGGCTGCCGCAGTTCTTCTCGATGGTGGCTAAGACGAACTTCGCAGGTCCGATGCAATTGCATTTTGAGTACCCGCTGGCCGGCGCCGATACCGGCAAGCTCACAGGAAGTCAGGAAGAAGTCTTCACCGCGATGAAGCGGGATCTGGCGCAATTGCGTTCGTATCTGAACCAGGCGTATTCGTAGCGCAGACTGATGCCAATCTGGTCACGTTAGAGGGAGACGTGGCGCGGCCTCTCAGGCTGCCGTTTCGGCACTCATGCCGACAAGGGCTGCTACGCAACCGGGCAGACCACAAAAAACGATGGTCTGCCGTACGGTAGCTCAAAGGGCTGCTCCGCCAGAAATGGCCGGACTCCAGGTGTCGGCAACCATGTCGGCACGGGTTTTGCGGGCGTTACGCAATCCCCGCTGTGGAACTGTCGCACAATAGTAGCTGAATGTCACCGCAACCCAAGCGAGCCCCGGTTGCTCCGGTGGAGGAACTCCAGTTAGTCGCCACGCCGCGGCCCGGTCGATCGCTCACCGGCCTCTCCATCGCGCTCACAATGCTCATCCTCGCCGGCGGCGCATATGTCCTCTACCGGTCGCGCGCGCAATCCTCGCGGACGGCGGTGACCGCGAGCGTCCGCACGATCAAGGTGTCGCGCGGCGCCGCCGCCCCGGTACTGCGCGTTACCGGTTCGACCAGCGCACGGATCTACGCGTCTATCAATGCGCCGGTTATGATGGGTCCCGACTCGGGTCGCGGCCTGCTTCTGCAATCGCTCGCCAAGTCCGGTTCCATGTTGAAGACCGGAGACCTCATCGCCCAACTCGATACCCAGGCAATTAATGATCACGCGGATGACGTCCTCGCCTTGGTCCAGCAGGCTGACGACGCGATCAAGCGCCGCCGGGCCGACCAAACCATTGAACTAGAGAATTGGCGCCAGAGTATCCTGTCGGCCAAGGCCGTCTGGGATAAGGCCAAGCTCGATTACGCGGCCCGTGCAATCCGTACCGATATCGACCAGGAGATCCTGAAGCTGAACGTGGATGAAGCCGTGGCGACCTATAACAATGCGGTAACCGGGCTCGAGATCACCAGGAAGAAGTTCGTTTCGCAAATAGCTCTGCTCGAGTCGCAAAAGGAAGAACAGGTCCGGCATCATAACCGCCATGTGCGGGACTCTCAGAATTTCACCCTTCACGCACCGATCAGCGGGCTGCTGGTGCTCAATACGATCTTCCGAGGCGGTGATTTCGGCCAGGTGCAGGAGGGAGACCAGTTGAGTCCCGGACAGCCGTTTGCCAAGGTGGTCGACATACGTACTATGGAAGTCGACTCTTCGGTAAACCAGTCCGAAAGCCAGGCGGTGCGGATCGGCCAGGCCGCGAAGATTCATCTCGACGCATTTCCGCAGCTCGAGTTTACCGGCAAGGTCATCAGCATTGGCGCCCTAGGCGTGTCCAGTGGATCGAGTTCCTATTGGGTTCGTACTGTGCCGCTAAAGATCGCGATCGACGGCTCCAATCCGCAACTGATTCCGGATCTTTCCGCCAGCGCCGATTTGCAACTCGGCCCTCCGCATTCCGGAGTGCTGGTACCGCTCGAAGCCCTGGGCACTTCGCCCAACGGTTCAACAGTGGAAGTGCGCAACGGTGCAGGCTGGAAAGAAGTTCCCGTCAATATTTCCTCGCGTACCAACACCATGGCTGTGGTTACTTCAGGCGTAAGTCCCGGGGACGAAATCGCGATCGCACACCCGTAAGGATGGACACGCGACGGCTGTCGCGTTCACTGCGGCGGCGCCGGATGGTCGTCATTCGCTTTCTCGCGCTCGTGCTTCTGCTTCTCTTCCTGATAACCCTCCTGCGCGTCGTGCCTGAAGGATTTCAGATCCTGGGATAGTTCTTTGGCAGCTTTCTTGGCATCCTGCTTCGCCACGTAGGCCGCCCGTCCGACCTGCTCGCCAGGAGTTTGGTTATGATCGTCACGATGGGCAGTGTCCGAGTTGCAGCCAAGCAGCGTGATGCAGGAGGCGATTGCTAAGCCAGCAGTAAAGGTCTTCATCGCTACGAGGGTGAGCACGTTTCGGACCACCTCCCAAGACTTTGCCATATCATGTGGCCTTTCGGCACCAAACGGGGTTCAATTATTTTGAAGTCTTTATATTTGCTGTTCCTGACGGTAGCGGCGTGCGCACCCGCGGCAGCGCAATGCAAGATCACGTTAAATCCGTCCTCCGTCAGCGTCACGGCGGCTGCAGCTACGGGCTCAGTTATAGTGACGGACGGGACTGGCTGCCCCCGCTGGACGGCCGTGAGCAACAACACCTCCTGGATCACTGTGGCCTTCGGGCAAAGCGGAAACTCTGGCGGGACCGTAGGCTACACCGTCGACGCGAGCACGCTGTACACGGCTCGTACCGGCACTATATCGGTGAATAACGGGGACAGTTCTGCCGTCTTTACCGTGAGCCAGGCTGCCGCCGTTTGCAGCTACACCTTTACGCCGGTCAATCAGTCCGTGCAACCTCCGGGCGGCAACATTTCGCTCGGCGTCAGCACCAACTGCACCTGGACTGCGAGCACCACTACCCCTTGGATCTCCATCAACGCAGGCGGAACCACCGGCAATGGCACGCTCTCCTATACGGTCGCGCCCAATACTTCGGTCGCCAGCCGCACCGGTTCCATTCTGATCAACAACCAGACTTACACGGTTACCCAACTCGGTACCGGCTGCAACTACACGGTCACACCGCTCACCGCCAATTACAATGCGACCGGTGGACAAGGTCAAATTGCGGTCCAAACAGACAGCGCCTGCTCCTGGACTGTCCAGAATCCCGTAACCTGGATCAGCAACGTCAACATCGGGGGCGTGCCCGTTGCCTCGCCAGCGGGAAATGCCACCGTCAGTTACACGGTTGCCGCCGCCAACTCGTCACAATCGCGGACCGCCGCGCTTAACGTCGCCGGGCAAACCGTCACCGTGAACCAGGCGGGTGTTGGGATTCTTTTCACAGCCCAATCCGTGGTGAACGGCGCCAGCTTCCAAAGCGGTCAGATCGCGCCCGGCGAGCTGATCACCATTTTCGGCTCGGCCCTGGGACCCACGTCACCCGTGGGACTGCAGTTGACCCCCGACGGTCAATCCGTCACAACCTCCTTGGGCGGTACCCAGGTCCTGTTTGACGGAGTCCCCGCGCCGCTGACCTATGCCTCGGCTACCCAGGTGAACGCGATTGTCCCTTTTGAACTGTCCGGTAACACCGTGAGCACTCAAGTCGAGGTGGCGGTGCAGGGAATCCCCTCCAGCCCGGTAACTGAATTTCTGGCGTCCGCTTCCCCGGCCATTTTCACCGCCTCCGGCGGCAGCGGTCAGGGCGCGGTGCTGAACCAGGACAACAGTGCGAACAGTTCCTCGAATCCCGCGTCGGTTGGTTCCGTGCTCCAGATCTTCATCACGGGAGCGGGACAAACCAACCCGGCCGGAGTCGACGGGCAATTGGCCGGCAGTACCCCGTCCCAGCCCCTGGGAAGCGTCACCGCGACCATCGGCGGAGTACCAGCGCCGGTGCAATATGCGGGAAGTTCCAGCGGGCTCGTGGCGGGCGTGACACAGGTGAATGTCCTGGTTCCAGCAGGCGCACCGTCGGGTAGTTCCGTCCCGTTAGTCGTACAGGTGGGCGCCAACCCAAGCCCGTCGGGTGTAACAATAGCCATACATTAGGACCCGCGGTGGTAGCCGCCTTTTGCTCCAAGCCAGTCAATCTGTTAGCCCGAAACCCTCGCGGCATGCTATAATCCTGCCACGGCTCAGAGGGGGCTCGTGTCCGAGCGTTCTGATACCTCGCCCTCGCCCGTGGAGGGTGCCTCTTGTTAGATCTTATATTCGTTCGCGGACTTTTCATATTATTAGTCAGTGCCTGTGCATTTCACTTCAAGCCGCTAGGCGCCACGGCCCCGGCCTCAGCGATAGGCGGCTCGTTTGTTGCCCTGGCCATCATTTTTGTCGAAATTCGCCTGAAGAGAGTCAGTCTTCCCAGGTTAATCGGATCGGCATTGGGAGCAGCGACCGGTATCTGCGGCGGATTCCTCATGTCTGTCGTGCTGGCGCATGTCAATCCCGACAATTCCACTACCTTGCACTTTTTCCAGCTCGGCCTGGTCATGTGGCTGGGTTACGTCGGATTGATCGTCGGAGCCCAGAAAAGCGATGCGCTGAACCTCAGCGCCATCGGCCTCTTCGGCGGGGACAAGGGCGCTACCAAAACCCACAAGATACTGGACACCTCCGTGATCATCGACGGCCGTATCGCCGATATCGCCGAGACCGGCTTCCTGGATGGCAATCTGGTTATCCCGCAGTTCGTGCTGCGGGAACTGCAGATGGTTGCGGATTCCGCGGACTCCCTGAAGCGCAACCGCGGACGCCGTGGTCTCGACATCCTGCAGCGCATCCAGAAGATCGCCAACCTCGAAATCCGCATCGTCGAAGAGGATTTCCCGCAGATTCGCGAGGTCGATCTCAAACTCATCGAGCTTGCTAAGGTCTACGGCTGCAAGATTGTCACCAACGATTTCAACCTGAATAAAGTCGCTCAGCTGCGGGGCGTCGAAGTGCTGAACATCAATGAACTTGCCAATGCGCTGAAGCCGATCGTGCTACCCGGTGAGACGATGCGCGTGTTTATTCTCAAGGAAGGCAAGGAATACAATCAAGGTGTCGCGTATCTCGATGACGGTACCATGGTGGTCGTCGACAACGCTCGCCGGATGATTTCGAAAACTATCGATGTCTCCGTTACGAGTGTTTTACAGACCACCGCCGGTAAAATGATCTTCGGCAAGTTCGACGATCGGGTACATGTGGGCATGGGCGACAAACAGACCGAGAAAGCGGAGAGACCGCCGCGGCGTGAGCAGGCGGTTGGAGAAGGATAATGAGGGTTGCAGTGATTTTGCCGGCCGCGGGTCTGGGGACCCGGATGCAAAAGGCATCGGCCGAAAACGCGGGAATCAGCCGGAAGCAGTTCATGCTGCTCGATGGCGTGCCGATTCTGGTTCATACCGTGCGCAAGTTCGCGGCGTCGCCCCAGATCAGCGAGATCGTGGTGGCGTTGCGTCAGGAGGATCTGGAGTGGGTCGACGGGCTCCTGAAGCGCGAAGTGGGACGTGTACCGATTCGCGTAGTGGAAGGCGGCAACAGCCGGCAGCAATCCGTCGAGAACGCGTTCAACGCGATTGACCCTGCTACTGACCTGGTTGCCGTGCATGACGCCGTGCGCCCGTTTGTGGAACTGGAAACGATTGGTCGCGCCGTCGAAGAGGCCGCCATCAGCGGGGCTGCGATTGTGGGCATCGTCCCGGTCGATACCGTCAAGCAGGTGAGCGGAGCGCAAGCGGGAAAAACCAAGATTCGCGCGACCATTTTGCGCGAGCGCCTGGTCCTCGCCCAGACCCCGCAGGTCTTTCGCTACGAAGTTCTTAAAGCAGCGTTTCAAAAGGCTCGCGAGGACAGCTTCATCGGCACCGACGAATCCAGCCTGGTCGAGCGTCTGGACCAGATCGAAGTCAGCGTGGTGCTGGGCTCCGACCGTAATATCAAGATCACGCGCCCAGGCGACATGGACCTGGCGCGGCTGTTCCACGAACAGGAAACCGTGAAGCCCGCGTGACAGATTATCGAACCGGGATGGGGTGGGACGTCCACCGCATCTCTTCCGGCCGGCCCCTTATCCTGGGCGGCGTTTTCGTTCCTTGTGAATTCGGTCTCGCAGGTCATTCGGACGCCGACGTTCTCGCCCACGCGATCACCGACGCCATACTGGGGGCTGCCGCGTTGGGCGATATCGGCATGCATTTCCCGGACAATGACCCGCAATGGAAAGGCGCCGGCAGCTTGCAGTTCCTCCGCCACGCCTGCGATCTGGCCCTGGCAGCGGGCTACGCACTGGTGAACATCGACTCCACCGTAATTCTGGAACGTCCCAAGCTGAAGGACTACCGTCTCGCTATCCGCGAAAGCCTGGCTCATACCCTGCAATTGCCCGTGGACTCAGTGTCCGTGAAATTCAAAACGGCGGAGACCGTAGGTCCGGTTGGGGAAGGCCGCTCGGCGGAAGCCCAAGCCATAGTCCTGCTGCGCAAGATCACGTAACCGCATTCTGCCGAATTTTACGAATGCCACTGAAGTCTCCACGCCCATTTAGCTGGCTCTCCGCGCCGCAACAACAGGCTGAAGGCTGTATTCCTACTAAATTTGTTCTGTTTGAATGCCGCGGCGAATTGGTGGGCGCCAAAGCGGCTGCTGCGCAGCCGGGGCAAACCACAAAAAACGATGGTCTACCCTACGGTTTGCGGCGAAGGCGCACTGTGTTACTAGACCTGAGAATCTTTTGGGCGCGCGAAGATTTTATGCGGCAGCATGCTGAAAGCTCGGACTGGATGGTTTGGTTGCGGCTGTGTTGCTCTGTGTCACGTGCGCTCCAGCCGGGCGGCAAACTCGGCAAGCGGTAGGGTATTGAGAACGTCGCCGGGGGCGAGCCAGGCTCTGCGGGCAGTGGCGACCCCATAACGCATGTTCGCGAAATGCTTGGGATGATGGGCGTCCGTGTTGATGACGAACTTCGCTCCCTTCTTTTTTGCGGCGCGGGCCATGGTCGCGCTGAGGTCGAGGCGTTCGGGACTCGAGTTGATCTCGAACATCACGCCGCGTTTGACCGCTTCGTCGACGAGCCGCTCGAAATCGAAAGGATAGGCGTCGCGGTTGAGCAGCAGACGTCCGGTGAGATGGCCGAAGACACGCAATGACGGGCACTCCAGGGCTCGTAGTAGACGATCGCTCATTTCCGCGGCTTCCAAGTTCATGTTGTTGTGCACGCTGCCGATGACCAAGTCGAGTTCCGCTAAGGCGTCCCAGGCGAGGTCCATGGCGCCGTCCCGCATGATGTCGCACTCGACACCGGAGAAGATGCGGATACCGAGACCTCCATCGGCATTGAGACGGCGTACTTGTGCGGCGAACGCAGTGACGCGGCCTTCGTCGAGACCGTTGGTCATCGCGAGCGACTTGGAATGGTCGGTGATGGCGATGTATTCATAACCGCGCTCGCGCGCAGCCTGAGCCATTTCCTCCAGCGAGGCACGGCCGTCGGACTCGGTAGTGTGCATGTGCAGGTCGCCGCGAATCTGGCCGAGTTCTACCAACTCGGGCAAGCGACCTTCGGCGGCCAATTCAATCTCGCCGAGATTTTCGCGCATCTCCGGCGGGATCCAGCTTAGCCCAAGCGCCTGGTAGACGCCTTCCTCCGTCTCGCCGGTGACAACAGCATCGTCCTCCACGCGATACAGACCATATTCGCTGAGCTTGAGTCCCATACGGACGGCGCGCTGGCGGATGGCGACGTTGTGTTCCTTGCTGCCGGTGAAATATTGCATGGCGGCCCCGAAGCTTTCCCGCGGCAAGGCGCGGACGTCGACTTGCAGCCCTTCGCGTCCCAGTTTCACGCTGGTCTTGTTGACGCCGCGGCTGAGAACTTCGTGAACGCGGGGATGCGTGGCCATGCGTTCGAGCGCGCCGGTGGCGTTGGGACCGGTGACCAGAAGATCGAGGTCGCCGACGGTTTCGCGGCCACGCCGCAAACTGCCGGCGGGCACTATCGATTCAATGCCGTCGCCGTTGAGGTGTGCGATCAGTTCGTCGGCCGTCTGCTGAGCGAAGCTGAGGAGGAAGCGGCCGGTGCGAAGGCGGTACTGCGCGATGGAGCGAAGAACTTTTTCCTCCAGTTTGGCGCCCATGCGCGGCAGGTCGCGCAGTTTCTGGTCGAGGCAGAGTTGTTCGAGTTCATCCATGGTGGTGATGCGGAAGTGTTCGAACAGGAGAGCAATGCCTTTGGGTCCGAGACCCTGGATCTTGAGGAACTCGAGTGCGGCCGCGGGATACTTTTCGAGGAGCACGTCACGGCGTTCGCACGACCCGGTATCTTCAATCTCGCGGAGGACGGCGGCGAGTCCTTTGCCGATGCCGGGAATGTCGGTGACCTTGCGCGAAGGGTCTTTCAGAATCACGGCGATGCTCTCGGGATGGCCTTCGATAGCGGTTGCGCCGTTACGATAACTGCGGATGCGAAAGCCGTCTTCGGCGGCGATTTCCATAAGATCCGCGGTCTCCCAGAGGACCCGCGCAAGTTCTTTGTTGTCCACGTTCATAGTCTAAACAACAAGTCAGCCATAAAGGCACAGGGCAGGGGCTCGAGTTGCGACTCTCCGGAAACTGCGCCGTTCGGAGGCTGCTCCGCAGCCGGCAGACCACAAAAAACGATGGTCTGCCCTGCGGGGGCCCTTTGGAGCGCACCGCCAGATGATGGTCTGTGCTACGGCAGGTGGCGGCCAGTTTGCGGCGAAGGCGCTCTGTGTTACGCTTCGAGAGAACCGATGCCTAGGGATGCGAACGGTCCGCCAGTTCGTCTGAAAGACATTGCCGAGGAGCTGAATGTCTCGGTAATGACCGTGTCGAAGGTGGTGCGGGGTCAGACCGACGTCAGCGAAGCTACGCGGAAACGGGTGCTGGATCGCGTGCGCGAGCTGAACTACCAGCCCAACTGGATCGCACGCAGTCTCGCGGCGAGGCAGACGTTCATCATCGGGCTGGTGGTTCCGGACCTGATGCACTCGTTCTTCGCGGAGGTCGCTAAAGGCGTCACGAGAAAGATACGTCCCCGCGGGTACGATGTCGTGATCTGTAATTCGGAAGAGGACGCGGCCCTGGAGCGGAGCGAGGTCGAGCACCTGCTTTCCCGGCAGGTAGACGGGTTGATCATCGCGTCGTCGCAGTCTCCCGGTGAAGATGGGTTGTTCCGGCGGATCGAAGCGAGAGGCACGCCTTATGTGTTGATCGACCGGCGTTTTCCGGAGACAAAGGCGGCATACGTGGGCGCGGAGAATCGCGAGATCGGTCGACTTGCGACGGAACATCTGATTGAACAAGGGGCTAAGCGCATCGGGCATATTGCGGGACCGCGGATAACGACCGGGTTGGGCCGGCTGGAAGGCTATCGAGCAGCTCTAGCGGCGCACCACATCGAGTATCGGGACGAACTGGTGGTCGAGGGCTCCGGTGACGAAGGCTACGCCGCCGCCAAGAAGCTGCTGGCGCTCGATCCGCGTGCGGACGGGATCGTTTGTTTCAATGATCCGTATGCGGTGAACGCAATGAAAGCGACCATCGAGGCGGGGTTGAGGATTCCCGAGGACGTGAAGGTGATCGGCGCAGGCAACGTGCATTACTCGGATCTGCTGCGTGTGCCGCTTTCCACGATCGACCAGCAGAGCACGCACACCGGCGAGCAGGCGGCGGAGATTCTGCTGGGGATGATAGGTCCCAGGAAGAAGAAGGCGCCGAAGATCGTGCGGATCAAGCCCGAACTGGTGGTGCGCGAAAGTACGCGGGCGTAGTATGGGTCAGGCGCGCTGCGGTACAATCGCGACCATGAAAGCTGCGCTTTTGGTCCTGGTTTCTACAGCCTTTGCGTTTGGCGCTACGCGTCCCTCGGATACGTTCGAGACGAGCGCGGGCGCGGTGAAAATTACTCCGCTCCAACACGCCAGCCTGATGATCGAGGCGGGCGGCAAGGTGATCCAGATCGATCCCGTGGGCGACTTCTACGAGGGATTGCCGAAGGCGGATCTGATTCTGCTTACCGATATTCACGGCGATCACATGTCGCCTCCGGCGATCGCGAAAATAAAAAAGTCCGACACCGTGATCATCGCGCCGGCCGCGGTTGCGAAGACCGTGACCGAAGCGGAGGTGTTGAACAACGGTGAATCGAAGAAGTGGTCGGGCTGGACGATTGAGGCGATTCCGATGTATAACCTGAAGCGCGGTCCGTCGGCTGGAACATTTTTTCATGACAAGGGCCGGGGCAACGGGTACGTGCTGACCTACGGGGGAAAGCGATTCTACATCTCCGGTGACACGGAAGGCATTCCGGAGATGCGGGCGCTAAAGAATATCGACGTGGCCTTCGTATGCATGAACCTGCCGTACACCATGCCTCCGGAAGAAGCGGCGGAGGCGGTGAGAGCGTTCAAGCCGAAGGTGGTTTATCCGTACCACTACCGGGGATCGGATCTGGCGGTATTTCAGAAGGCGTTGGAAGGGAGTGGGGTCGAGGTGCGCATCCGGGATTGGTACGCGAAGTAGAGGCTCACCGGTTGCGGATATGGCTTGTTTGAGAACAGCGCCAGGAAATAAATCCGAGTCACTTCCCGGCCGGATGTGTTCAGAGTAATGAATGGTCATTTGGTTAGCTTCATATCCAAGGTCGGGTAATACCTTCTTCCGCATCATTCTCCATCGTCTTTTCCGGATTGAATCGTGTTCCGTTTATTCGGTAGCGGACTCGGCGATGCAATGTCAGGAGGATACCGACAAATTAATAAGTTTGACGGGCCAAACGCATTATGGGAAATGCGAAATCGAGCTGTTGCGCCGCGATTCCAAAACGTACTTCGTGAAGACTCACGATCTTCCCCAGGATGACAATTTGCCTGCCGTCACATTAATACGGGATGGCCGGGATGCGATGGTCTCATATGCTTACTTTAGTCTTAAGACAGACCACGGAATCGACCGGCCGAGCAGAGATCAGTTCGAAGCGACGCTGAAACAAATTATTACCGGAGAGACATTCGGTGGATGGAGCCGAAATGTGGATGCCTGGATCAACCGGGTTGGCCCGGAAATGGTAATTCGATATGAGGACCTGATCGAAGATCCGATCAACATTTTGGCGGGCACGCTAGGGCGATTGGGTCTTTGCAGCCCGACCTGCGCTGAAGAGCCTCCTTCATTCGAGGAACTGCACGACGCGGTTCCATGGTTCTTCAGAAGGGGTAAGGCAGGCTCCTGGCGCGAGGAAATGCCCCCGGACCTCCAAAATCTGTTTCTGGAGAGACACGGCGAAACGCTGCTGCGGCTCGGTTATCCAGACAAACCATCGCTGTCCGTCAGAGCAGCGAAACATGGGCTCTCTAAGTTTGCGACTGTTTAGCCCGGCTGAACTCCGCGTTCTTCCGCCTGCACGCCGCGGCACGAGTTAGTCTCCAGAGGTCCACTCCGTGCATCGTTGTGCCCATGTGGAGCACTTACACGAACTCTTTAAACAATTCCTTCGACGGGCGTGGAATGACCGCGCGATCGACCAGAATCCCGTCGCGACCGGCGACTCTAGCTCCGACGGTCACCGCGGTTTCGGTGCTTGCTACATCGCCGGTCAACAAGACGAAGCCTTTGCCTCCCAGCGCCATGGCGAGGTGCACGCGGAAGAGGGTTACGTTGGCAGCTTTGACCGCGGCATCGGCGACTTCGATGATACTCGACGCGGAGAACGTCTCGATAATGCCCAGCGCGTCAGCTTGATGGTGATCCAGATACACGTTGCCTAACATCGCCGGAAAGATCGCCGGGTGGACGCGTGAGATGGTGCGCTTCTCGATCACCGCACCCGTACCCACGGCAACCCCGGCGTCCACTGACGCCTGCACCGCCGAGATGTCGCCGGCTACGCACACGATGTACTTGCCCGAGCAGATGGTGCGCGCCATCAGCACCTGGATATTCGCCGCCTTGATCATGGCGTCCTGCACGACAAAGCCGCGCGCGACGCTGGAGAGTTCGATCAGTCCGATGGAGTCGATTTCAGCCATTTGAATGTCCTAGTTTTACGCTTCGATACTGACGGCGTCATTGACTGTCCGCACTACGCCTGTGATGCTCGAATGAATTCGCGCACCCAGGGCGCCTTCCGCGGGTTTCGCGATCAGGTCGCCCTCGTTGACCCGGTCGCCTGCCTTTACCGTGGGGATGGCCGGTGCACCCGCGTGCTGCTTCAGCGGCAGCGTCACGCGTTGCGGACGAATGGGCAGATCCACGAGCGGGCCTTCGTTTTTGAAGTCCATCAGGCCGAGCTTGAGCATCAGGCGCTTGGTCGGGACGCGCCGGTATTCGCCCATAGGATGCGGCGCGATATCTTCGATCAAGCCTTTGTACGTCATGCCCAGTTCGCGCGCGGCCGGTTTGCCTTGCACGCACACATTCTTGGGATCGAGATCTTCCGGACAGGCGAACATGGTGCACAGGTTGCATTCGCAGCAGTACAGTGTCGCCGCAATCAGCTTTTCGTTCGAGTTGCCGAAGAGCAGAGACCGCATGGCTGCGTGCGGCTCGATAGGATGGCCCAGCAGATACCGCGGGCACATGTCCGTGCAGAAGCGGCACTGGTCGCACGCGGACTTGCCGATGTGATGGATTTCTTTCCAGGTCTTCTGATAGCGCCCCAGAGTGGGATGCCCTTGCGGTAGAACGATGATGCCGCCGAGGGTTTTAGTGACCGGCTCGGTAAGATCTGCGCACAGCTTCCCCATCATGACGCCGCCCAGCAGGACGCCGAAATCCGCGACTGTCGCGCCGCCCGCCAGTTCGATCGACTCGCCGATGCTGATGCCTACCGGCAGCCGCAATGTCACCGGATTTCTCACGGCGCCAGCTATCGTCAGGTACTTGTGCGTCACCGGTTTGTCATAGCCGATATTGATCAGCGTCTCGACGTTCACCACCACTGTGCCGACATCTTTCGGCAGGCCTCCCGGTGGGATCACCCGGTTCGTGATATCGTGCACTAGGATGAACTCATCGCCCGCAGGATACGAATCGTTCAGCGGGAAGGTGCGGACACCCGGCGGCAGTTTCGACTGCAGCATGTCGATGACGTCGTGGTATTTCTCTTTGATGCCGATGACTGCTTCTTTCGAACCCGTGCACTGCATGCCGATGGCGAGGCCGCGGAACATGGCGTCAGCGTGGTGCTGGAGCAGTTCTTTGTCTTTGTGGAGCAGCGGCTCGCACTCTGCGCCGTTGATCAGGAAGGTCGGGACCTGGGTGCGGAATTTTACCGCAGTCGGGAAGCCTGCCCCGCCGGCTCCCACGACTCCTAACTCTTCAATTCGCTTGAGCATGCCGCCTTTTTGGTAGATTGTGCTTGATGTTGCGCGATCTTGATTGACTTCGAAAGCTGATTATAGTTATCATTCACACGAATAGTCAACTCGCGCCATGAAGATCCTGGTTGCCAATATTGGCAGTACCTCGTTCAAGTACCGCTTATTCACCACCGACACGATGACTGTAGTCGCTCAAGGGATGGTCGAGCGCATCGGACAACCCGGCAGCAGTTGTCCCGACTATGATTCGGCGATACGGCAATGCCTCGGCGGTCTCGGTGAATTGGATTGCGTGGCCTTCAAGGCCGTTTTCGCGGGACCATTGAGCGGCGCGCGGCTGGTCGACGATGAGTTGCTGGCGGCGATGGAGGACTTCAGCTTCTTCGCGCCGGCGCACAATCCTCCCTACATCGCCGCGATGCGGGCTTTCGAAAAGGCGCTGCCGGAGACGCCGCTGGTCGCGCTTCTGGAAACCGCATTCTTCGATCAGTTGGACGATGCCGCGCTCACCTATTCGGTCCCGTTCGAGTGGAAAGAACAGTACGGCATCCGACGCTATGGTTTCCATGGCGCCAGCCATCGGGCGGCGAGCGAGCGTGCGCGTCAACTGGCCGGGAAGGACGACATCCGGCATATATCGTGTCACCTGGGCGGAAGCTCCAGTATGGCAGCGATTCGCAATGGCGTTGCCGTGGACACCAGCTTCGGCATGTCGCCGCAATCCGGGCTGCCACACAATAATCGCACCGGCGATCTGGATGTATTCGCCGTTTTGTACATGATGAAGAAGAAGTCGCTGAGCGTCGACGAGATGGCCCGGATTCTGGGGTGTGAGTCTGGACTCGCCGGCGTGAGCGGCACGTGTGGGGATGTACGCGATATTGATGACGGCTGCGGGAAAGGAGATCCGCGGTGCCGCCTGGCGCTGGACGTGCTGATCCGGGCCGTGCGCAATTACATGGGCTCGTTTTTCGTGACACTCGGCGGACTGGATGTGCTGACGTTTACGGGCGGAATCGGCGAAAACGGCGCCGACATTCGGGAGCGGATTTGCCAGGGACTCGATATCCTCGGCATCCGGCTGGATGTCGATCGCAATCGTACGGCGTCGGGTGAAGCGTGCCTGTCAACGCCCGATTCGAAAGTACAGGTTTGGATGTTTCCCGCCGATGAAGAGCGTATTGTGGCTCGCGCGGCGCTGGAGGTGCTGAGTAGATGACACCGCCGTCGACACCAACGATCAGCCGTGAGGAAGTCGAAAAGATTGTCAGGAGAGTGGTGCTCGACCGCATCGGGTCAAGTTCCAACCATGCCGGTGAGGCGCCGCCTAACCAGTTGGTGGTGCACGCGTCGGCTCGCCACATGCATCTGTGTAAAGCGGATCTCGAAAAGCTTTTCGGCGCGGGACACGAGTTGACGGTCGATCGTCCTCTCTATCAGCCCGGAAATTATGCCGCGAAGGAAATGGTCACGCTCGTGGGCCCGCGCAGCCGCCTGATTTCGAACCTGCGGGTTCTCGGGCCCTTGCGCGACCGGTCGCAGATTGAGCTGGCGTTTACGGATATCATCAGCCTGGGGATTCCGGATGTTCCAGTCCGAATATCGGGGGACATTGACGGCACACCCGGCTGCCTGGTCATGGGCCCCAAGGGAAACGTGGAGCTGAAAGAGGGCGTGATCCGCGCCGCGATCCACGTGCATATGAGTCCCGCGGACGCTGAGTATTATCGCGTGAAGCACAAAGACGTCATGAAACTGCGGGTCGGCGGAGAAGCCGGCGTGACGTTCAACCGCCTGCACGTTCGCGTGGATCCGACGGTGCGGCTGAATGTCCACATGGATACCGACGAGGCGAATGGCTGCGGTCTGCACCTCGCCAAGGAATTTGAATTGATCAAGTAGCTGTAACACAGACTTCCGTCTGTGCCTTTGTTCAGGAGAGAAGGGAAACATGAAGCAAGCGCTAGGAATGATCGAGACGAAAGGGCTGGTCGCCATGTTCGAGGCGACCGATGCCATGTTGAAGGCGGCTAACGTGACGTTCGCCGGATGGGTTCCAGTGGGCAGCGGCCTGGTGACGGCCTTCGTCGAGGGCGATGTGGCTGCGGTGAAGGCTGCAACCGACGTCGGCGCGTCGGCTGCGCGGCGGGTCGGCGAGGTCTCATGCGTCCAGGTCATTCCCCGGCCGCACGACGACCTGGACAAGTTCGTCCAGTCAGCGACCAAGAAAGCGGCGCCAGCGGCAGACGCTAAAAAAGATGCGGCCAACGCGGTCGGCCTGCTGGAGACACGCGGATTAGTCGGCGTGATTGAAGGCAGCGACGCCATGGTGAAGGCCGCAGGCGTGGACCTGGTCCGGCTGGTGGAAATCGGCGGCGGTTATGTCACGGCGGTGGTTCGCGGCGATGTGGGAAGCGTCAAGGCCGCGGTGGATGCGGGTGCCGAAGCGGCTCGCCGCGCAGGCGACCTGGTCGCGGCGCACATTATCGCGCGTCCGCATGACGGTCTGATGGAAGGAATGCTGCGTTAAGGAGAAAAGATATGCCAAGCATCGGAATGATTGAAACCAGAGGTTTGGTCGCGTTAGTGTGCGCGACGGATGCCATGCTCAAAGCGGCGAAGGTGGAGTTCGTGGGTTGGAAAAAGGTCGGGAGCGCGTTGTGCACCGCCTTTGTGTCCGGCGATGTCGCCAGCGTGAAAGCGGCGGTGGACGCAGGCGCCGCGGCTGCGCGCAGCATCGGCGAAGTGGTGAGCGTGCAGGTGATCCCGCGTCCGCACGACGAGCTCAACGCGGTGCTGCCCAAGTAGGTCGCCATGTTTCTGGCCAAGGTCATCGGCAGCGTTGTGGCTTCGCAAAAGGCTCCTGAGTTTCAGGGGATGAAGTTGTTGCTCATCCAGCCGTACATCAACAAGGAGCAGAAGCTGGTGCAGTCCGGCAGTTCGATTGTTGCCGTGGACAGCGTCGGTGCGGGCGAGGGTGAATGCGTGCTGTTCACTCAAGGGAGTTCCGCGCGGCTGACCACTACGACCAAGGGCGCACCTGTGGACGCGGTGATCATCGGCATTGTGGATACGGTCGAGGTGGAAGGGAAAGTGGTGGAGAAACCGTAATGTTCAATCGGGAACAAATGGTCGCCGAGATCGCGAAAGAAGTGGTCGCACGGCTGCAAGCGAATAGGAACGGCGGCGCGGCGGCGGAACAGCCCGTCCCGGCCACCGGCACGGACGGCGTTTTCGAAACAGTGGACGATGCTGTGAAGGCAGCCACGGAAGCGCAGAAGAAGGTCGAGGCACTCAGCCTGGAAGATCGTGGACGCATCATCTCGATCATTCGAGGGCTGTGCGAAAGCCGTAAGCAAGAATTCGGCAAACTGGAGCTCGATGAAACCGGTCTCGGCCGGTTGGATCACAAGCTTCAAAAACTTGAAATCGTCAAGAACGTGCTGGGCGTTGAAGCGATGCGGTCCGATGCACGGACCGATAAGTGGGGTATGTGCCTGATCGAGCGCGCGCCGTGGGGTGTCATCGGCATGGTATTGCCCGCCACGCACCCGATCCCCACGATGGCGAGCAATGCGATCAACGTAATCGCCGCGGGCAACACGGCAGTCTTCAGCCCGCATCCCGTGGGCGCCAAAGCGGCATGTTATGCGCTGCAGGTTTTCAATCGCGAGATTCGGAAGCAACTGGGAATCACCGACGCGCTGACCACTGTGCGGGAGCCGAGTATCCGCTCGGCGGAAGAGATCTTCAAGCATCCTGGAATTGCACTGCTGTGCGTAACCGGGGGGCCGGCGGTGGTACGGGCTGCGGGCAAGCATGGCAAACGGGTGATCGCCGCAGGTCCGGGAAATCCTCCGGTCGTGGTCGACGAGACGGCTGACCTGGATAGGGCTGCGCGGGATATCATTCTGGGCGGATCGTTCGACAATAATCTGCTATGTATCGGCGAGAAAGAAATTTTCGTCGTCAAGTCGGTGGCGGATGCGTTCAAGACGGCGATGAAAAAGGCGGGAGCGTTCGAACTGGATGCGGCGGCGATCGACCGGCTCACCAAGGCTTCGTTCGAGTTTAAGGGCGAATATAGCGGAGGCTGCGGTCACGGCCATTTGAAGCGCGACTTGATCGGCAAGGACGTATCGGTCCTGGCGGCTGCGGCGGGTGTCAGGGTACCTGCGGGAACCGATCTGCTCTTTGGCGAGACCACGGCGGACCATGCTTTCGTCGTCGAAGAACAGATGATGCCGTTCGTTCCGATGGTGCGGGTCGGCTGCATCGACGCTGCGATTCGCGAATCGGTAAAGGCCGAGCACGGCTACCGGCATACCGCCATGATCCACTCGCGCAATATCGACAACGTTACGAAGATGGCCCGCGCGATGAATACCACGCTGTTTGTCCACAATGCGCCTTGCGTGGCCGCGCTGGGCGGCGAAGGTGCGGGTTATCTGAGTTTCAGCATCGCGACTCCGACCGGTGAAGGGGTCACCACTCCGCTGACGTTTACGCGCGAGCGACAATTGACGGTGGGCGGCGGTGGGTATCGGATTATCTGATGGATACCGAAACGGCTGCTGCGCAGCCGAACAGACCACACAAAGCGATGGTCTGCCGTACGGCAGTGCTGCACAGACTGAAGCAATGTTTTTAGCGCGCATCGACGGGACCCTGACCTCGACGGTCAAGCACGAGACCCTGTCGGGAGCGCGTCTGCTGATTGGACAGCGCCTCGAAGGGAGTGGCGCTGCCAGCGGAGAGCCGCTGGTTATGCTCGATACTCTAGGCGCTTCGCGCGGGGGCGTGGTGCTGGTTTCGACCGACGGTGACATTCAACGAAAGTTACGCGGGAACAATTGTCCGGCGCGATTGACCGTGGTGGGCCTGGTGGACTACGTGGCAGGACAGGCCGTGTGAGGATCGGCGTGGTGCGTGGAACGGTAGTGCTGAGCGCGGCGATACCGGAATTAGCAGGCATCCGTATGTTGATAGTGGAGCCGGTGACCGCGGAAAATTTGTCGAAGAACGATGGCAGCGGCGGCGGCAAAGCGTTGATCGTGGCGGATCATCTCGGACCGGGAATCGGTCAGCTGATCGCATTTAGTGAAGGCGGCGAAGCGGCCAATCCGTATTGGCCGAAGCAAGTGCCGGTGGACGCGTACTGTGCGCTGATTGTAAACAATCTGGATTATCAGCCGCCAGCCGTTAAGGGGAACTCATGAGCAGCTTTGATTTAACCGAATTTAAAGTCATTGCGGCAATGGATATTGCGGCCGCGGCGAAGAGCGGCGCCAAGTCCGTCGTGCTTCGACCGGGTGCCGTGATCACGCCGTCGGCGCGCGATGCCGCTACCAGCGCGGGTATTGAAATTACGATCTGCACCGCGCCGGGTGCCGCTGCTGCTCCGACGGGTGCGGGGCCGACGAACAAATCGAAGTGGGAAGCGTTGCTCAATTCCCCCGAAGCGAAGAAGATCAAGGACGAGATCTGTGCAGTCGGAAAAAAGCTCTGGCATCGTTCGTATGTGGATGGTAACGGCGGCAACATCTCGTACCGCCTGACCGATGAAGCGGTCCTCTGCACGCCCACACTGGTCAGCAAATCCGATCTGAAGCCCGAGGATATGTCGCTGGTCGACCTGGACGGCAATCAACTGGCGGGCGAACGTGCGCGAACCAGCGAGATTCTGCTGCACCTCGAGATCTACAAAGCCGTTCCCGAGGCCAAGGGCGTGGTCCACTGTCATCCGCCCCATGCCACCGCCTACGCGATCACCGGGCGCGTTCCGCCGACGTGTATTATTCCGGAGTTCGAGGTTTTCGTAGGCCGCGTCGCAGTGTCTCCTTACGAGACGCCTGGCACCAAGAAGTTTGCCGAGACCGTGATTCCGTTCGCCAAGAGCCATAACACGATTTTGCTGTCGAATCACGGCATCGTGTGCTGGGCCGATACTGTCACGCACGCCGAATGGTACGCCGAGGTGCTCGAGACCTATTGCTGGACACTCATGATCGCCAGCCAGCTGGGTTCTCCGATCACCTTCATCCCGCCTGATAAAACACAGGATCTGCTGGATATCAAGCAGAAACTCGGCCTCCCCGACGCTCGCCACGGTATGCATGAGTGCCAGTTGTGCGACATGCCCGAACCTGTTGGCGCGATCGCGATCGCGCCGCATCCCGGATCTGGCGGACCTTCCGATGCACCCAACGCGGAGGATGTCGACGCCATCGTGAGGTCCGTAACCGATGCGGTGATGGCGGCGCTGACCAACAAGCCGAAAACCTAGGCGCGAGGCACTTCCCATGAATGGCGCCGTCCGCCAAAGAAAAATCCGGGAGATGCTGGAGGCCGAGGAATTCCTCGACATGGAACGTCTCAAAACGGCGCTGGATGCGTCCGAGTCCACGATTCGGCGAGACCTTGCCGGGCTGGAAAGCGAAGGCATTCTGAAGCGTGTTTACGGCGGCGCGATGGCTATGCAGACCCGGGACCATGCGCTCGACTTCGCGTGGCAGAGCGAGCACCTGGCCGCGGAGAAACTGCGCATTGCCGCGGTGGCCGCGGCCCTGGTGCAGGAAAACCAGACGGTGATTCTCGACGGCGGATCGACGGTTGCGGCGGTCGCGCGTCAACTGGCCGGGAGGTCTCTGCATGTGATCACCAACTCGTTGCCCATCGCCGAGGTGTTTGGCGATTCGCGCCAGGTGGAGATCACGTTGACCGGCGGATATCTTTATCCGCGGCTTCGCGCGACAGTGGGCCCGCTGTGTGAGCAGGTGCTCGCGAGTGTCACGGCCGACGTACTGATCATGGGCATCGGCGGCGTAACGGAGTCCGGATTCAGCAACAGTAACACGTTGATTGTGGGTCCGGAGTTAAAGATGATTCAGGCGGCCCGCAAGCTGATCGTCGTCACGGACCACAGCAAGTTTGGACGCGGCTCGGTCATTCATCTGGCACCCTTGTCCGAGGCCGACATCGTCGTGTCGGATACGGGCCTGGCGCAGGAGTATCAGGATATGCTGAGAGCTCAGGATGTCGAAGTCTTGTTAGCGTAGCGGGCGAGAAGAACGGACTTAATAAGTCAGTGTTACGTCAAATCAGTGATGTGATCCAACTTGCCGGTGGCGTCGCCTAACTTCTCGGTAGGCACTCCCGCCAGGTCAAGCAGCGAGAGATGCAGGTTGGACATCGGCGTTCCCTCGGTATACCTGATATGTCGTCCGGGCTTGATCTGTCCGTGCGCGCGGCCCGCGATCAGGGTGGGCAGATGAATGTGGTCGTGGACATTCGGGTCGCCAAGCGCAGCGCCGTAAGTAACCGCGGAATGATCCAACAACGTCCCGTCGCCGTCCCGGGTCGACTTGAGTTTCCCGACGAACCAGGCGAATTGCTGTGCGTGGTAATCGCTGATCTTGGCCACCTTCTCGATCAGCACCGGATCGCCGCGATGATGGGTACACGAGTGGTGCGCTTCGGGCACTCCGATTTCAGGATAGGTACGGACTCCGCCCTCGCGCGCCAGCATGAACGTGGCGACGCGCGTCAGGTCCGCCTGAAACGCGAGCGTCACCAGGGAAAACATGAGCTGGGCGTGTTCAGCGAAGGTGGTTGGAATGCCGGCGGGTTTCTCAAAACCGGGAGGAAGAGGAGTTTCCTTTTCGGTGCGCTGGATGCGGATCTCCACTTCGCGGATCGAGGTGAGATACTCGTCAAGCTTGCGTTTGTCCGTGGGTCCCAGATGGTTCTCGAGACGCTCAGTATCGTGCAGCGTGATGTCGAGAATGCTCTGGCGATAAGCCTGCTGGCGAGCACGCGCGGCGGGATCGGCCGTTACATCCAGATCGCCGAACAAGCGCTCGAATACCTGCCGCGGATTCATCTCGGGCGGCAGCGGCTGCGTCTCGGACTTCCACGACATGTTCTGGTAAGCGCAACTATAACTGTCGCACGCGCCTGCCTGCCGGCTGTCTTCACAAGTCAGCTCGAGCGACGGGAACCGTGTCTCGGCGCCGAATTTGCGCGCGGCAATCTGATCGACCGAGATCCCGTCGCGCAGATCGGCGCCCTCCGTCTTCTTAATGTGCATGCCCGTCAAATAAGTAGCCGCGGCGCGGGCATGATCGCCGGGACCGTCGCCGAGCGAAAGGGAATTGTGGTGAGCGAGGTTGCTCACAAAAAGAACATCGTCGCGAAATTTCTCGAGCGGCTTCACGGTTCGCGGAAAATCGAAGTCCGTCCCGGTCGCTTCCGGAAACCAATACTTGGGGATCACGCCGGTGGGGGCATAAACGAACATCAATCGGGAGGGCGTTTGCGCGACCCGATGGGCGGCGGCGAACGCCGGAACCATGGCATCGAGAAAAGGCAGCGCAATGGAAGCGCCCAGACCTCGAAGGAAGGTCCGGCGGGGGAGAGCTTTCATGGCTTTATCTCCGGCTTTGACTCCGGCGCAGTACGTCTCATCTGAAACGGCACACTATCTACAATAGCTTGAACCAGGGCCGAAAATCGGTAGTCGTTTTGTTGGACACGATTCATGATGGTGGCGATTGCGGCGCGGTCGTAAGCTTCGAGACCCCGGCCCAGAGCGTAAGTCAGCAGCTTGGCGCTGAGCGCCCTGGTGAAGTTTTGCGGATCGTTGCGTAGTATGGTTTTCAGTTCGGCAGCCCCGGCGAAGGACTTCCCATTGGGTAGCGTGCCCGACGAATCGATGAGAAATTTGCCGTCGGTAGTACGATAGCGGCCGATCGCGTCATAATTTTCGAGGCCGAAGCCGATCGGGTCCATGCGAGCATGACATCCTGCGCACACCGCATTGGAGCGATGTTTCTCGAGTTGCTCGCGCAGAGAAGCGGTGGTGCCGACGGCAGCTTCATTCAATGGCGGGACGTCGGGAGGCGGAGGCGGAGGGGGTGTGTCGAGGAGATTCTCCAGCACCCACTTCCCGCGAATCACCGGCGAAGTGCGCGTGGGATACGAAGACACCGTGAGAACACTCGCCTGGGTAAGAACGCCGCTGCGCTCGGCGCCGTCGAGTTCGACGCGGCGAAACTCGGGTCCAAAGGGCGTCCCTTCGTCGATCCCGTAGTGCTTAGCGAGCCGTTCGTTCAAATAGGTAAAGCGGCCGTCGAGAAAATCGAGAATGCTGCGGTCCTCGTGAATGATTGCGGCAAAGAAGAGTTCGGTTTCGGTGCGCATGGCTTCGCGCAGACCGGCGTCGAACTCGGGGAATTTGTGGGGGTCCGGTTGGAGCACATCGAGATTGCGGAACTGCAGCCACTGGCCGCCGAAATTATCCACGAGGGCGCGGGACCGCGGGTCGTCGAGCAACCGTTTCATCTGGGCATGCAGAATTTCCGGAAGGTGCAGGCGGTCCTGTTCGGCAAGCGTGAGCATTTCGTCATCCGGCATACTGCTCCACAAAAAATAGGAGAGACGCGATGCCAGTTCGATGTCGCTGATGCGATGAATTGAACCTGCGCCTGCGGGATCCCGTTCGATCCGAAACAGGAAATTCGGATTGACCAGAATAGCCGTCAGTGCCACGCGGACGCCGTTCTCAAAGGTGTCGCCGCGATTCTGCGCCATGCGTATGAGGCTGAGGAGTTCATCGACCTCGCTCTTCATTGCGGGACGGCGATAGGCGCGATGCACCAACGGTTCGATGATGCGCCGGGCGCATTCAGGCGTGTGCTGCCCGCAGACGAAAATGCGCTGATAAGCCGGCGTAACCTGGGCCGGAGTCTGCTTGCCCGGCCCGTACACCTGGATGTATTCAAGAAACGGCGGATCTTTCAGGAAACCGTCGTACCGAATGTCAGCCTCGATCCGGTGAAGGCCCGCGGTGACGTGTACGCCGGACGTCTGGAATCCGCGGTCCATCTCGGTGTAGACAGTCAGCGGATGGTGCGATATTTCTTTGCCATCGAGATAGAGCCGGCCCTCCAGCTTGGTTCCAATCTTGAGACCTTGAAACCAGGCCGACCGCAAGGTGTACTCGCCGTCGACGGGAAACTCGTGGGTTGCTTCGACGTGGAGCTGCCGTGCTTGTCCCGTGCGTTCGGCGAGATACCGCGACATAATCGGCTTGATCGGGCCGGTCGGCGGAATCGCGATATTGGCGATGTGCTCCGCGGCTTTCAGATACTTCTCGGTCAGCACCGGCGAGAGCGATAGAACGTCGCCGATGTTGTCAAAGCCGTAGCCGTAGGGATCGACCGGAAAATCGGCGGACGCCTGCAATTCCAATCCCAGGAGATCGCGCACGGTGTTGTTGTACTCGTATCGATTGAGGCGATGCGCGGTGACGCGTCCGGGATCAGGCGGTGTGTCCCGATCGATGCGGGCGTAAGAAGATTCAATCCAATTCACCAGCGCGGCGATCTGGTCGCCGGGAGGCCGCGGGATTCCTTTCGGTGGCATCTCGCCGGCACGAAGTTTCTGCGCCACCAGCTCCCACTGCTCACGATCCTTGAGGGCCACGGACGGCGTCGCGGTGAGGTACGGCGAAAAATTCATTCCGCCGGAGTTGAGCTGGTCATTGTGGCAAGCTACGCAGTTGCGACGAAGAAACGGTTGCACCGTCTCGGTGTAGCCGTCGTCTGGTGGCGCAGCCTGCGCAACGGCGTGTATCACGACAAGAATCGGGAGGAGGTATTGGAGCACCACGGCGTACTTTGTGATGGTACTACGGGCTGTGCCGATTGGGCCACAGTGAATCAACCGCTGCACATAATTATTAAATTCCGTAAAGTTTGGCCGATTTTCATAACCGAAAGCGTTTACGCCGCATCGAAGTAAGTGAAGAAATAAAGGGTCCTGGAAATGAAAACTGCCTTAATTATGTTAGCGGCTTTGCCCTTGTTGGCGGCCGGTCATTTTGATCTCCGTGGTCGGATTCTCGACGGTCAGGGTACAAAACAGATCCCTGATGCGATTGTAACGATGAGCACTCCTGCGGGGTTTGTGGCCAGTGTTGTCACCAATCAGGCTGGGCAATACTCTTTCGCTACGTTGCCGGCCGGAGAGTATGACTTTCGAGTCACTGCTCACGGTTACGCAATTTATGAGCGTGAAGTGACTGTTTCACGCAGTGGCGGCGTCAGGGAACTCGATATACGGCTGGCGGTTCCAGCAGATAAGCAGACGGTATCGGTGTCGGAACTCATGCAGCCGGGCGTGACGCAATCGGCATCCGGAGAAAGTTCTTCCCTACACCGCGGCTACTAAAGAGCAGACTGAAGTCAGCGCCACAGGGCTATTTGGTGTGAAGTTCCGCTAGCATCTGGCGTGCCTGGCCTGCAGTTTCCGCGTCGTTACTTTGCGCCGCGAGTTGCAGGTGCTCGACAGCTTCCACGCGATCGCCTTTGGCCGCCAGTAATGCGCCCAGATTCAGCTGCGCGCGTGCGAATCCTGGCTTGAGGCGCACCGCTTCACGATACTCGTGAGCGGCGGCCGCAACTTTCTGCTTCATCTCAAAGATTCCGCCGAGCAGGTTGTGGGCTTCGGCGAATCGTGGATCATAACGCAGAGCCGCCTCCATCTGCTGTTGCGCTGCATCCAAACGGTTCAAGCGCGCCAGCAGCACACCGTACTCGAAGTGCGCATTAGCGTAATCGGGCCTGGCTGCGATGGCTTTTTCATAGCAGTACATCGCCTGAGGCACGTCGTTCTTTTGAGCCAGCAACTTTCCGAGGTTCGCGTAAGTCCGGGCATCGTAGGGGCGAATGCGCAGCGAGTCGCGAAAGGCCGCTTCCGCGTGATCCACCTGGCCGGTCTCGGCTAGCGCCACGCCAAAATTTTCGTACGCTTCCGCCATGTCCGGATCGAGCGAGACGGCCTTCTTCAGTTCCGTCAACGCTTGCGCATTTCTACCTTGATCGGAATCGAACGAGCCGAGTTGAAACCATACTGCAGGATCGGTTGGAGCAGCCTGCGTGGCGCGCTGCAGGACTTCTCCCAAACGCGAGAACTGTCCGGAGTCCTCCAATGCGAGCCCCAGTCGCTTCAGCGCAGTCACCGATCCCGGATCTCGCTTTAGCGCCTCCTCATAAGGGCCAACTGCCTTCCCGGCATCGCCCGAGTCGCGCCACGCATCGCCCAGCGCGATATAAAACTCCACTTGCGATGGATGCTGTTTTTCGATCTCCGCGGCTAATTGCGGAATTCCCGCCACCAGATTGCTTTTCTCGCTGACCTGCGCAACCGCCGAATACAAGGCGTCTTCACCATAGTAGGGAACCACCTTGCCCCGATAGGATGTAGCGTCGGTATCGTTATGCTCCGGGAACTCCGCGAGCAGATCACGGACGGGTTTGCGGCGCACGATCAGATGGTCGGTCATCACCGCATGCACGACGTCCTCGGTGCGCCGCTTCGGCATGTGACAGGCCGTGCAGTCCGCATCGCGCGGGTGCTGATTGGCCGCGACCAAGCTGTCAAAAGCTGCGGCGTGGCATTGCCGGCAGATCTTCGCGTAGTGCGTCAGGGCTGCGTCTCCACGCGGAATATTGTGCGGGTCGTGGCACAGTTCGCAGGTCAGCTTGCCACCGGTAGCCAGATAGCAGCGCGATTGGCGCAACCGGTATGCCGAACTCACAATTTCGAACTTGGCCTCACGTCCCGTGCCCGGAGCGTTGTCGAAGAACAGCTTGAAACGGCTCAAGGGCTCGGAGGGACGATAGGAATAAGGCTCGCGATCGAAACGCTTGATCTCGCTCGGCAGGCGCCGGCTGGTGGTCTCCAGATGGCATTGCATGCACACCTCCATCTGGCGGTCGGCGGCGAGGCGAGCCGGGTTCAAAATCGCGGCGCGAATGGTCTCCTTCGTCGAGCCCGCGGTTTGTGCTAACGCCACGTGATTCGCGCCGGGGCCGTGGCATCGCTGGCAGTCAATGCCCTCCGGCAATTTCCCAGCGAAGACGGGTTCACTGCCGACCGCCGCATGACCTGCCGGAACTTCGGGATAACTGTTATGGCAGAACATGCAGTCATAACCGATCTTGCGGCGGGTGTCCGGCGCTACTGTGTCGTAACCCGGATTCATTCCAAAGTGACCGCCCTTCTCCGAGTACCAGGCGAGCGGCAACTCGATCAACGTGCCGCGCGAGGTGCGATGCAGATAGGCGCGGACGGCGTGGCCCGATCCCATGACGTAATCGATTTGCGATTCCTCCACGTTCTCTTCGCGGTCCTGGTAGCCGATCTGCCAACGACGCTGGTAGAACTTGCCATCGCGTTGCGACACGCGAAAGTAAGTTCCGGAGGTCTTATGGAAGAACGTGCCCGCCGGAGTATTCTTCGGCTCCGGACGATAGAAAGCCTGCGCCATGCCCGTGCGCTGGTAAGTCTGGTAGATAGCAAGGTGACAGGCTTTGCACTGTTTCGCATCGGTGTAGGCAGATTCGGTGCGCGGCGGCGTGCGCTGGGAATGGCAGGAAATTGTTCCCAACGCCAGCGTTGCTGTGATGAAGAATGCGAGATGAACCTGGCCCACGGAAACTTTGATTTTGGCACAGCCCGGAAAGATTGATTGGTGGGGCGTGCAATTCTGCCCGCTAAGGCTGCTACGCGGCCCGCAGACCACAAAAGACGATGGTCTGCGCCACGGTCTGGCTGAAGTGGCCAAACTCCAGAGCCGGCCTTACGCGGGCTTCGTGCCCGGTTGGTGAACACTATTGGGATTAGTCCCAGAGTTGCCGGGCAAACTGCAGCGCTTCAATCGCCGCGCCGCGAGCACCGGCGGTATCGCCGTTGGGTATCACGTAAATCGGAATATCCACCTGCTCGGCGCGCTGCAGCGGCATCCCTGCGCGGATCTCGTCGAGGAACCACTTCTGGAACTTTTCCCCGGTCTCCAACGCGCCTCCGCCGACAATCAGCGCATCCGGATCGAAGGTATTTACCATTTCATCGAAGAACAGCCCGAGCGCATGAGCCTGGACACGGAAGATCTCTTTGCACATTGGATCGCCGCGCTCAGCGAGACCGCGCACTAACTTCGCAGCCTTACCCGGGTTACCGAGTTTCTTGAGTTCGTGGTCCGGATAGCGTTCAAAAAAATACGGAAGAAAAGTCTTTTGGATCGCAGTGAGCGAGCAGAGCGATTCCAGATCTCCCGTACGCCCGCAGTTACAGTCAGGCTGCAGGCCCTCTATGCCGCGGATCGACTGATAAGGTAGCAGCACGTGACCCAACTCGCCGCCGAAGCCGCACCTGCCTTTGACGTCACGGCCCCCGATGATGATGCCGCCACCCAGGCCCGTACCGATGATCGCGGAAAGCGAGGTCTCCATACTGCTTGCGCCGAAGATCGTAAAATGTCCCCAAAGGGCGGCCGCATTGCCATCGTTCAGATACCGTACTGGTTTGCCGAGACGGCTTTCCAGGCTCGACCGGATATCGAACCCGGCCCACTCCGGATGCACAAAATTCGTAGAGCCTTTAGCGCTCAGGACGCCCGCCGAACTAGCCGGACCCGGCGTATCGAGACCCACGACCGCTATGTCGGCCAGTCGTGCGCCTGTCTTTTCCACGGCGATCCTGAGTCCGTCCTCGATCTGCCGCAGACAAATTTCCGGACCCTCTGTCGATCGGGCGGGGTATTCGCACAGTCCCTCGATCAGGAATTGTTCCTGCCTGTTCACCAACGTGAAATTGATGGCCGTTCCGCCAAGATCCACCCCGGCCACGATTTGCTGCGGGTTACCGCTTGTTTGACTCATCTTGAACTCGAAGTCTCAGGGTAGCAGGAAGGCAACGCAGGGCTTCCGGAGTGCGGGGTAGTGTCAATGTGATGCGGTTCGACGAACCAGCCCTGCGCCGGAAATCTGCTGTGACGGAACATATTCGAACACGGCGCCCTGTTTTTTCAAATTTGCGCCCAACGCGGCGGTGTCGATCTCCTGCACCGCTTTCTGGTTCGCGATCGCCAATTTAGCCGCCACCCCCGCAGCCTGGCCGATGATCATGTACTGCGGCTCCATCCGCAATGACGAATAGGCCACATGACTCGCCGAGAAACACACCGGGACAAGCAGATTGCGCGCCTCGGTCCGCTTGGGCAGCATGACGCGGTACGGGATTTGATACGGCTTCACGGCCACTTGCATGTCGCCTTCGTTGCGCACGAACCCGTCCGCATCGACAATCCTCTCCAGGTTGTGCGAGTCGCTGTTGTAAGAACCCATTCCGATGGGGTCCGGCTTGGTGAGTTCCGTCTGCACATCCTTCTGGACCACGACATATTCGCCGACCATGCGACGCGCCTCGCGAATATATAGCTGGTTGGGCCAGTGATCGGTGTCGGCGAACTCATCCCTGGCGAGTCCCCAGTGGTTCAATTCGTTGCGCAAGACCTCGGGAACCTTGGGGTCGTTGGCGAGGAAATAGAAGAGGCCGGCCTGGTAGTCGCGATGCGCTTTGGCGATTCTCGCGCGGGTTCGATAGTCGCCTTCGGGATAGTCGTAGCTGCCGCCGATGTAATCGGTGGAAAATGCACCCTGATTGTTTATGTCGGCCTTGCCGTTCGGTATCGGGTCGATTTTCAGAAACGTTTTGAGTGACGGGACCTTGCCTTCCGCCTGGGTACGCGCCGCGATCAGCCGCGCCAGCAATTCATAGCGATGCGGATCGTAGCCTTCCGGCCTGAGAAAACTGACCATGTTCGCGGGAACTTCCGACAAACACATACGGTAGTTGTAGGACTGCACTTTCTTATCCGGAGAGCCCGGCGGCAGCAGTTTCCCGGCGGAGATTTCGGGCAATAGATGGTGTTGATCGTCATACGGCGAGACGTTGACGAGGAACTGGTGGAACGGCGTCTTGCCGCGCACCCCGGCGAGCGATTCATTGTACTGTGCCGCGCCTTCTCGTCCGTAGGTGTAGGAGACGCCCGCCTGCGCCATCAGATCGCCTTCGTAGCTGCAATCCATGAAGATCTGGCCGGCGAAGACGTCGCCGCTGTCCAGTTCGATTTCGAGCAGCGTGGCTCCATCTTTGCGCACTCCGTTCTTCTCGCGCAGCGCATGGTTCTCGAATACCGCGACGTTCGCTTCACCGAGCATCTGCCGGAAGATATCCTCGGCAACGTGGGGCTCGTGATACCACGCGACCGGCACGCCGAAGCGCGATAAGTGATAATGCTCCGCCACACGCGCGTAGAATTCCAGCGCATAGCCGCCTATCACTTCTTTCTTGCCGAAGTCGGTGTCGCTCAGACCGCCGGACACCATGCCGCCCAGGTGGTGGCCGGGCTCAATCAATGCAGTCCGCAGTCCTTCGCGTGCGGCGCTGACAGCCGCGATCACGCCGCCGGCAGTTCCGCCGTAGACGACGACGTCGAATTTCTGCGTAGAGCCGAGTGCCGGCAGCGCGAGGGACAGAAATAGAACCAGTGCTCTCATGAAGTCTAAAATCATCTCACAAAAGCCTGCAGGGCGGACCAAGGCTGCCCAGCGGAACGCAGACCACAAAAAACGATGGTCTGCGCCACGGAGTCATTTTCTACTTCTTAGGAGTAATCTGCGGATTCGTATCCGGCTTCTTGCCCGGGTCCGTAGCCTCGTCGCCGAACGTGATGTTCGTCTGGCTCTTGAACTGTTTGTAATCCTGATACTTCACCGTCATAGTGATGCGCTGATCCTGTCCCGGAAAGTGCAGGACATCGTCCGCGTGCGTGTAGGTCGGGAACCAGTACTTGCCGTCGATCTGCTCGCGGTAGGTCTCGAAGCGCGGGAACTCGTTCCCCTTCTTGACGATCCCAACACCTTTGCCGTAGGTCTTCACAATCTGCAGATCGCGGTCATCCACCCAGATCTGCCCCTCGAAGTACCGCTTGCCTTTCTCCAGTTTTTTGGGCTTTACGGAAAACGCGAAACAGCCGACCTCATCCACTTTCTGCCGACCTAGATATGCGATGTCGTAATACGGTATCTGGTCGGTGGTCAGAACAAACGGCTGGACGCTCCGCAAATCCTGCTCGTCTTCAGGCGTCAGCAGGATATGGAGGGTCGACATAGGCGCGCGAATAACCTTCGAGCTGCGTTTGCCGTCCGGTGTGAAGATAATGTCTTCCACCATCTCGTACTGGCCCTGCTGATTGCCGGACGGATCGAGTTCAACAATCTTCACGGTCTGGCGATAGGTATAATTGCCCCTGGCCTGAGAGAACTCCGCCTCCTTGGCGGCAAACCGGTGGATGATCTCTTGTGGGTCGGGATCCTTGCCCGCGTCCGCGGCTCTCACGGGCAGCGCTAGAGGCAGGGCCATCAATATCGTTCCGAAAACAGCTATGGAGCGCATAATACTCCTATTGTGACGGATTTATTTCCCCAGTAGTTTCTTGGCGATGGTTAGCAATTGTATATTGCTCGTGCCTTCATAGATCCGGCCGATCTTGGCGTCGCGGTAAAGCTTCTCCACGGAACAGTCCCTGGTGATCCCCACGCCGCCGTGGATCTCGATCGACTTCGACGCCACCTTCTCCGCCACCTCTGAAGAATAATACTTCGCCATAGCGGCTTCCGCAACAAAAGGCCTTCCCGCATCGCGCAGCCGTGCTGCGTTGTACACCAGCAAACGCGCGGCCTCCAGTTCGGTCGCCATCACCGACAGCTGAAACTGTACGCCCTGGAATTCGGCAATGGCTTTGCCGAACTGTTTGCGATGTTTCGCGTACCCGATGGCAGCCTCCAGAGCGCCGCGAGCCAGCCCGATCATCTGCGCCCCGATTGCAATGCGCCCTTCGTTCAACGTCTCGATCGCGATCTTGTAGCCTTTGCCCACCTGGCCAATCACGTTCTCGCGCGGCACGCGGCAGTTGTCGAGCAGCAGCTCGCAAGTGGATGACGCGCGCAGCCCGAGCTTATCCTCCTTCTTGCCGACCTGGAAACCGGGAAATCCCCGCTCCACTACGAATCCCGTAATGCCCTTGTAACCCGCCGCCGGATTCGCGTTGGCGAACACCACGAACACATCCGATTCACCCGCGTTGGTGATCCATAGTTTGCGCCCGTTCAGCAGGAAGTGATCGTCCCCGGAAGGATCGATGTGCTCGACGGCCAGCGTCGCCAGAGCGAAGGCATCCGATCCTGAGCCGGCTTCGGACAACGCATAGGACCCTACAGCGTCCGCCGCCAGCCGGGGCAGATATTTGCGCTTCAGATGGTCACTCGCATAGTGCAAAAACACGTTGTTGACGATGGTGTTCTGCACGTCCACGATTACCCCGGCCGAAGGATCCACCGCGGAAAGTTCCTCGATCGCCAATACACATTGGAAGAAGCTGCCGCCCGATCCGCCATACTCTTCGGGAATCTCGATCCCCATCAGACCGAGTTCGAAGAACTGCCGCAGCAGGTCCTTACGGAATACGCCGCACTCGTCCATTTCGCGCACATGCGGCGCGATCTGCTGGCGCGCGAATTTTCTTACGGTGTCGCGAAAGAGCTGTTCTTCCTCGTTCAACTGCGTCAGCGGCGGAACCGAAGCGTTCATGTCAGGTAACGTAACACAGCTCGTCTTTGTCGCATACTCCTGATCCGCTTCGGGCAGCCGTTCGGCCGCGCCACAGGCCCACGAGCGGCCGTGGCAAACCGGCTGGCACTCGCAGTCGCAGTACGACAGACCGGTGTGGGGCAGCATGGCGTCCCATAGGCGGTAACTTAAGGTGCGTAGGCTTTCCGTCCAGGAATCAGGAGTGAGGAGCCAGTTGCATTAGCGGCCCGAGTTGTCGCAGCCGAGGTATGTAACGGCCCGTCAAGCCGCAATCGCTCGCAGACCGCCGGACAGAGTGCATGTCCGTGACTTAGACATCGGCGCTTGGGTAGTCGTTTTTGACGAAACGAAGCCAATCCGGGAAGAGCCCGGACTGGCTGATTACCTTTCTGACGAAACGAAGCCAATTTGACTAAGTGACAGTCGGGCACTACGTGGCGAAACGAACCCAATCCGAGGCGGCCCGGACTGGCTGATTACCTTTCTGACGAAACGAAGCCAATTTGGATTGCCTGATTCCCTGTCCAAAAATTTCAGTTATCAAGGAACTTTTGCCACCACGACGACGATCGCGATCCCGCGGGCTCATTCCGTCGACGGCGCACACGTCCAATACCTAATTCCACTTCTATCATGGGGTCAGGCGAATTCGGATAGGGGGTGCTTCCAACTCCCGGACGGGCCTGGAGATATTGTGTGCAACCCAAGTGAATCAGTTTTGCTACGGCGCCCAGGAACAGTTCGGCCGAACCTCAAGAAGCCGAAAAACCATACAGACAAGAAGAACGGTAAGCCCTACGATATTGATCGTAGGGGCTGCTCTCAGCATCCCACAGTGCGTTTCTTGGACCCTTGGGCTGTAGTTTTACGCGACGTGCGCTTCTTGTCTGGATAGCTTCCGGATGCCTTCAATCGCCTGGAGCGGACACGTTGGTAAACGCCGGGCGACTAAAGAGGACAGATAGGTTCGCACTTTTCCGGTAACGCGGTTTACGAAGGATTGACTGGTCCTTGCGCCGATAGGTCCAGCAGCTTCAAAAAACTACAAGGCGAGAACCGTCAGGCCGGGGACCTTCTCGAAGTGCCGAACATTGCCAGTCAGCACGGCATACCCCTGCTCAATTGCGCCGGCCGCGATCAAGAGATCACTGGAGGGCAGCACGTTACCCCTCGCCGCCTCCTGTCCTTCAATCTGGCCTGCTAGCCAGCCGGTTCCGGTGGTGATTGGGTGCACCGGAATCAGAGCAATCAACTCTTCGATATAGGCCCTACGGCGCGCTGAAGTCCCAGAAGCCTTGGCGCGGAAGACCCCATGCACGAGTTCGGCTACCGTCACCGGCGAAAGCGATAGATCCACGAGCCATGGGCCTGAAGAATCTCCTCAATGAAATCGGCTACTTCGAGTTTCTTACGTTCCGCCGCGATGACAGCGCTCGAGTCGAGCACTGTTCCCAGGATGGTGGATTCCATGGGGTCCTATGTGCCGCGATTACCTTTTCCATATCCTTCCCGAAGTCCTCATCCAGAGTAACGGTGGATCGTCGCCGCCTGGCTTCTGCAAGGATTTCCGTAATCGGCCGACCGCTGCGTTGTGGCGCGCTGATGACAGCAACGGGGCGGTGGTCTTCGCGTTCGATGATGACTTCGCCGCCTTGCTCCACCCGATCGAGCACAGCACGGACGTCACGAGCGAGTTCGGATTCTGTGATCCGGAGTGTCATTCTGTTCCGATCATACCGTGTTCCATCATGCCTCGCCGATCCCAGAATCGCATTTCGCGTCGTTTCTGATCACGCGATCCCAGTCCCTACCCTCGTACAACGCCGGACCGGTTGGACCACTTCGGCGATAACGCGGTTTCCAGGGCCCGTCGCGCCATCCGTAAGAACGAAACGTCAAGCAGGGCGCTGCGGTAGGCCGAATGAGTCATACGGTTCTGCACCACCTTACGCAAACCCATAAAGCGTTACTTTGGCAATGGAAGCAGTTCGGAATCATTGCTGAATACCCACCGACCAAGACGAATGGTAAACTTCTTTGCGTATTGGTCTTCGCTTCCCGGTTTCTAGCGCCGACGGCCTCGTTGCAAGGAACTGCCGGGCCAGTTGCTATGCCAGCCGCAGTTGGGCAAAATCCTTGACTAATGCGAAGTCCGTCCGAACCGCTCGCGGCGTCTCGCCGGCTTGGACGATGTCAGCTTCATCGTTGTAGTGCGGACGGTCGGGTGCATTCAGGTAGACCACTTTATTCGGATCGATGCCCATGACGCGGGCGCACGTGGCATCCACCGCGGCCAGCGCGCGCCCCGCCACAATAACGCCGCAATTCTTCGGTGTGCCCTGAATCGGACCGTTACCTTCCATGCCGACGATTCCGTCGGCGATCGCGAATGTGCGGCCGGGGATCGACGACAGGTCCACAATGCACTCGTGAATCCCGGACCAGTGCAGCACATTCTTCGGCCAACCGTAAACGCCGCCGGGAATGATGCCGAAGAAGTTCTTCATGGAGAGCGTTGCGCCCACCCAATGATGAGTTTTCATCTTCGGCATGGAAACCACCAGATCCGCTCCGAGAATGGTATTGGGCAGATACACGTCGCGCAGCTTGGAAAACGGACTGCGTAACTTATATTTCGAGATTTCGTCGAGATTGAGATCGGTGAAGAGATCCTCAAATCCGGGAACTATATCAAAATACCCCGCGGCCTCGGCCAGGTCGAGCGTGTCGCGGCGATGGCCCGGTCCTTCGGCAATGCGAACCTCAGCCGCCCCGATTGCCTTGAACGCTTCAAGCGCCGCGTGCACGAGCAGTGGATGCGTGTTGATGGCAGTGTTTCGGTCGAACTCGACCAGGTTGGGTTTGAGGACCACGCGCTTGCCTCTCACGTTCAACTTGTGATCGCTCACAATCCGGCGGACCGTGTCGTAAACGTCCTGCGTATAAGCCGCCGTGCGGATCACCGAGACCAGCGGCTTCGGTGCCTTGGGATCGAGGACTTGCGCTACGGGCGGCCGGGAGCATGAGTGCATCAGCAGTGAACCGGCAGCGCCGGCCAGCATCTCGCGTCTCGAAATCTTCTTCATCCGATGAAAACCTCTACTCCCCGAGCGCCGGCGGAGGCGATAATGCGCAGTGCGGCATCTTGAATCGTCCGCGGTTTGAGCGACTCGGGAGGGTTGGTTTTGATATGGCCGATGGCCCCCAGTCCAAGGGTCAGCCAGCTTGCAGCCTCGCACGATGGACAATCTTTCCACCAGGCTTCGGCACGCTCAATGGAGGGCGCAAGCGTCGCGGCATCCAGGCCGGCGACGGCCAGCAGGGCCGTACCCGTAGTCTCGGGATATGAAGGTGCATCCACGCCCAAAGCCTTTGCCGAGCCGTGATTCCAGCCACCATCCTGGCAGCGATGCGAGAGAAGAAAGCCGCGCGCACTTTGAATTCGGCTCCGGAGGACCGGGTCCGGTTTGCGGCGATTCTGTCTGTGGAGCGCCAGAGTGGCGATGGCAGTGGGAGTTGCCCATGCCGCCGTGCCCGGCAGCCAGGGCCAACCCTCGTTCGGTTCGGCCGTCGGCGATCCACTTAGCCATGCCTGCATACGGGCATAAAACGTCGCGTTGGCCGGGGTCAATCCCACGAGCCAGCGGATGGCCCGAGCATGCGCCCTTTCTCCGAGGTCCGTAGGGGGAAGGAGTGCTGCGAGCGCCGTGACCCACGTGCTCTGTTCCACGCCCGGCTTTGGGGACCAGCCACCGTCGACCAGTTGCAATTTCCGGAGCCACTCCAAGGCATGAGCCCGGCCGGTATCGTCGCTGTTTGCGTAGCCCGCGAGCAGCGAGTAGACCGTCGGTTCGGTCCAGGACGAGCCGCCTGGACGATAAGGCCAGCCGCCATCCGGGTTCTGGAGGGTTCCGAGAGAATCGATCATATGACGTTATGTCGTTTTTGCGCGACAGACAGGCCGCTCCCTGACGCCGGCGCGTCTGGGAGCGGTTGGCGGCTTAAGAAAGGCTACCGGGTAACTTTGCGGCCGCGGCGGCGCATCAGTAGCATCACCAGGGCTACTCCGGCGGCTATCCAGATAGCTGCTTGAATCATTGTGTTACTCATTGCTTTGTCTCCTTTTCTATTTCGGCGTAAACCGATCTAACCCTCAAGTGCGTTGCTCATTCGTCTCAATTCTTTTCCCGAACGGCCCTTCTAAAAGAACCTCAGCGCATCCGCGGCCGTGTCAGCCGCGAACCGCTTCTCTTCCGGAAAACGACTCGTGGAGTTGCGCTCCACTCGACTACCGCGATACCTTACGGTTCTTGCGGCGCATCATCAACATCACCAGCGCTGCGCCGGCCGCGACCCAGATGATCGCTTGAATAATCGTGTTGCTCATGGTTTGCATCTCCTTTCTTAGAATTCGCTCTCTCGAAAACCTGAAGCGCTCACGCCGGAGCGCTGCGGAACCCTATTGCCCGAACCCGTTCATCATCGGGAATAGATTCTTGAATACCTGTAAAAGGCCCGGTCCGGCTGAAACCACCAGCATGGTGGGCAGAATGAATATAAAGATCGGGAACACCAGCTTGACACCGACCTTCGCCGCGCGCTCTTCAGCCTCCTGCCGGCGCCGGATGCGCAAGTCATCGGAGTGATTGCGCAGGGACTCCGCCATGGAGGTTCCGAACCGGTCCGTTTGAACAAGAATCGCCACAAGCTTGCGAATTTCGGGCTCACCGGTGCGGTCCGCAAGATTCTTTAGTGAATCCGATCGCCTCTTACCAGCACGCATTTCGAAGTTGACCTGGGCCATCTCTTCGCTAAGTTCTTTGTGGGCAAACTCCAATTCCCGCGCACAGTGTTGGATTGCCTGGTCGAGACCGAGTCCGGCCTCTACTGCAACCACCAGGAGGTCGAGCAGGTCGGGAAGCGCCAGGCGCAACTTCTTCTGGCGTTTAGTGATGCGGGAGTCCAGCCGCAAGCTTGGCAACATGAAGCCCCCGCCTGCACCGAACACCACCAGCACCACCCGCAGTACTGGATTGTCGCTGATCCTCTCGCGGATCAGGAAAGTAAAAACAATGCCCGCGATACACATCAGGATCCGGATCCCAAAGAAGACCGCAACCGCGGAGTCCTTGCGGAACCCTCCCATCACCAGGCGTTCCTTGGTCCCGGCCGCGTCCTGTTGCGACACGGGCATCAGATTGCCAAGGTTCTCCATGAGCTTGACCGTCATCGTCTGTTCCGGCTCGTCGGTCACGTTGACTACGGCGGAGGGAGCGGTTACCGGTCGCCCGAGCCTTTCATAAACGCGGGCGGGACGCAGGTACCGCCGGTAGCCATACAGCGAAATAGCGATCATCAAAGCCAGGAACAGCGATATGCAGACGACGAGGGCCATAGATTTAAACCTCGATGTTGACGATCTTGCGGATAATCAGGTTGCCGATAATCTGCCCGACGAAAGCGCCGGCGATCAGTTTCTTGCCATCGGGATCGGCCACCATTCCGTCGAGATACCCGGGTGCAACGAACAGGAGGGCGATCACGGTGACGATCGGTAGTCCGCCCAAAATTGCCGCGGTCATGCGTCCGTGCGCACTGGCCGCTTTCACTTGACCGCGCAGCCGGAAGCGCTCGCGAATGACATAAGAGAGCCGTGTCAAGATGTCCGAAAGGTTGCCGCCGGTCTGTTTCTGCAGCATGACGGCCGACGCGAAGAAACGGAGATCCAGCAGCGGAATTCTGTCGCACATTGCACGCATGGCACTTTCGAGCGGGGCGCCCAGATTGTGTTCATTAAAGAGCGTGCGAAATTCGCGTCCCATCGGGTCCGGGAGTTCCTCGCCCACCATCTGAAGACTGATGGCAAACGCGTGGCCGGCGCGCATGGAACGCGAAAGGAAGTCGAGCGCCTCCGGCAGTTGCGCTTCCAGCCCTCTCAGACGGCGTTTGCGTGTCTGCGCGACGTACCCAAATGGGGCGAGGCCCAGGATTATGGCGCAGCCGACCGGGCCTGCATAGGCGGTGGGCAACATCTTTAGCCGCGTACCGAGCATGGCGCCGACCGTCAACCCGATCAGCGAGAACAGCGCAAAGCCCTCCACTGACCATGTAAGATCGGCTTGCCTGATGTATTCCTGCAGGTTCTTGACGAGATCCAGGCTGCGGAACATCTTTTCAAAAAAGTTGTCGCTCGACTCCCGGATTTCTTTCAGCAGCTGGGTTTTCTGCGCAGGCCCCTCGCCCGTAGCCGTCTTCAGCATCGTGGTGACTTCTTTCTTGCGCCGGGACTCGAGAAACTTGAGTCCCACGCTCACCGACAGCAACACCACGGCGAAAAGGACGACGAACGCGACGAGGATAGTGGTTACGAGCATTTACAGATTGACCTCGACTACCTGTTGGAAGATCTCAGGCGATAACGTAATACCGCAAGCCAGCAGGCGATCATAGAAGCGCGGCCGGATACCAGTCGCACGGAAACGCCCCATTACTTTGCCGGCCTCGGTTATGCCCATCTTGTCGAAGACGAAGATGTCCTGCATGGTGATCACATCGCCTTCCATGCCGGTAAGTTCAGTCACATAGGTCAGGCGGCGGGAACCGTCACTGAAACGGGCCACCTGGACGAACAGATCGACCGCCGACGAAATCTGCTGCCGGATAGCACGAACTCCCATGTTGGCACTGGCCATCCCAACCATCACTTCGAGACGATTCACGGCTTCGCGCGGGTTGTTGGCGTGGATCGTCGTCAGCGAACCGTCGTGACCCGTGTTCATGGCCTGCAACATGTCCAGCGCCTCTTCGCTACGAACTTCACCGACGATGATACGGTCGGGCCGCATACGGAGGGCATTGACCACCAGATCCCGAATCTTGATCGCGCCGGATCCTTCCACGTTGGCCGGACGTGTTTCCATGCGCGCCACATGAACCTGGCGCAGCTTCAATTCGGCTGCGTCTTCGATGGTCACGATGCGCTCGTCTTCCGGAATGTAACTCGAAAGAACATTGAGCAGGGTTGTTTTACCGGCGCCGGTTCCTCCGACGATCAGAATATTGAGTCGCGCTTTGACTGCGCCCCGCAGCAGTTCCAGCATGCCGCTGGTCATGGCGCCCTTGCGCACCAGGTCGTCGCCGTTGATGGTATGCGAGCCGAACCGGCGAATGCTGAGCAGCGGTCCATCCACTGCCACCGGTGGGATGGCCGCATTTACGCGGGATCCGTCCGGCAGGCGGGCGTCGACGAGCGGTGACGATTCGTCCACACGGCGTCCCACCCGCGACACGATCTTTTCAATGATTCGCAACAGGTGGTTGTTATCCTTGAACTCCACCGGCGTGCGGTAGAGCTTACCGCCGCGTTCGACGTACACCAGCTTGGGCGTGGTTACCAGAATATCCGAGATGCTCGGATCCTGTAATAGCGGTTCGAGGGGCCCCAATCCGAAAACTTCGTCGAGAACCTCTTCAATCAGGCGCTCTTTTTCGACCAGGTTGAGCGGTGGATTCTCTTCTTCCACCAGCCGGGCAACGGCTGCGCGAATTTCAACGCGGGCACGGTCGCCGACGATCGAGGAAAGCGCCTCCAGGTTGATCCGGTCCAGCAGTCGACGGTGCAGCGTGAACTTGATCTCCTGGAATTCGATCGCTCCGGCACCGATGTTTGAACCGGCTGGAGGCGGCGGAAGTGGTGGTGGTTCTGAGTTCGTTCTGAGCATGGATTAACCAAATAGACGAAACTTACGTTTTTCTTCCTGGACCCCGGCAATCTTCATACTGAAGGAGTGGAATTGGCGCGCCAGCCTGCCCTCGGAGAGTAGTCGTCCTGCTGCGTACGCGTCATACAGGTCCTGATATTCGTCCGTCAACACGGCGAAGACTGGAATTCCGAACATCTTTTCGATTTCTTCCGGTGTAACTTCCAGCCGTTGCGGGACGCGGTTCAACACCAGACGGAGGCGATTGCGCGCATAACCCGTATTCATCAGGGTTTGAACGATCTGCTTGGCCTGATGCAGCGCTGGAACGTCAAGCGTGGTGATCAGGCACGTCTCGTCGATTTCGTCGAGCACGCTCATCCCCAGGAAGCTGAGATTCCTGCCCAGGTCCACGAGGGACCAGTCGTAGTTCTGCCGCACGAACCGAAGCACCTGCTGCAATTGCTCGGGACGAGGCTGCTGGCGCATACACACGGGACTCGGCGCCGATATGATCTCCAGACGGGGAGTTCCGTTGGATACGATAGCCTTCCAGAAACTCATGTCCAGACGATGCAGGTTGTTGAAGGCGTCCTGCACCGAATAGGTCGACTTCGTCTTCATCAGGAAGTGCACCATTCCCGAATCGAAGTCCATGTCGGCCAGGAGAATATCGTACTTATTGAGCTTCTGAATCTCGATGGCCGTGTGGCACGCCAGAGTCGTCGCGCCGCACCCGCCCTTGGCGGAGAGAAATCCGATAACACGGCCCTTACGCGAACCCTCCCGAAAGTGGTCGCGCTCTTCCGAGCGGCGCTCCAAGGCCCTCCGCAGGTTGCCGTGCAGCGGCGGAAACAGGTACTCATGAAAACCTGCCCGCAAGGCGGCGAGAATCGACTCCGGATCGGCGCTTTCGTTCAACGCGATGAGCATTGGACTCAGGTTGGTCGCTTTGATCTTGGCGACCGTTTCCGGCAGGTGATCGACCAGCGTGGAGACGTCCAGAACCACGACGTCCGGGCGCGAGCGCACCAGCTTGTCCGACAACTCAACCCAGTCGATAATGCCGGACTGCTCAAACTGAATGCGGACCGGCAGCTCGTGCAGACACGCCTGGACCGCGTCCAGCAGTTCCTTCTTTTCGATAATCAGCCCAATCGTAAGTGGATACACGGTGGCTCGTCTGCCTTTACTTGCCCGTGTTACCGGGGCCCGAAGAAGTGTCCGGCGGCGGAGCGGAAGAACTGCCCTGTCCATTTCCAGACTGTGCCGGTTGATTCATATCAGGCGGAGGTGTATTGTTCGGTCCACCAGGCGATGGTAACTGCGTTGGAGTAGTTCTATTCTTCTCGCGACTTTTTTCCTCGATCAGCGTCTCGACCGCGACGGTCGGGGACGGCGGTGTAACAGGTACCGGACCGGTCTTGTCCATTCCCGGGGTGCGCGGCACTGTATCGCCGCCCTCATGCAGGAACGGGGAAGGGAACCCGATGTTGGGCGTGGGTTGGTCCGCGGCGATCGGTCTGACGATTTCGGGTGTCACCATCACCAGCAGTTCGGTCTTGTTTTTCTGGACGGAGCGTGACTGGAACAGTTTGCCGAACAATGGAATGGAACCTAGTCCTGGAACTTTGGCCAACGTCTCGGTGACCTGATTGTCGAGCAATCCTCCGATGACAAAGCTTTGGCCGCTCTCTAGTTCCACCTCGGTCTGGACGCGGCGAGTCGACAATGCGGGAACGTTGAATCCCTGGTAGCTGAGACCGTCGGCGTAATCGAGACTGCTGACTTCGGGAGTAACTTCGAGCCGGATGGTGCCTCGCGAGGTGATGTGCGGGACGAATGAGAGACTGATGCCGAAGGTATGGAACGAAATGGAAACCTGGGCCGCTCCACCGGCTCCGGCAGCACTGACCGTTGGATAAGGGAATTCGCCGCCGGACAGGAAGCTGGCGGGCTTGCCGTCGATGGCCAGCAGGTTGGGCTCGGCCAGGATTTGCAGGATGTTTTTGGTCTGCAGAAAGTTGATGATCGCTCCGAGGTCAATGCTCTTGCTATAGAGGAAGAGATTCATCGCGTTGCCGAGAGTAAACGAGGTCTGCGACACGCTCTGGCCGTTGGGGCCCGCTGTCGAATAACTTGTGGGGCTGAACTGGCTTGTCGAAACCGCGGCGCCGACTGCCGAGGTGCCATTGCGGAAGAAATTGACGCCGTATTCGCCCGAGAATTCGCGGTCCACATCGGCGAAACGGACCTTCAGCAGCACCTGGGTCTGCGGCGGAGGCGTGGTCACGTGCAGCAGGTTGACGGGCTTTCCAAGCGTCATCGCGATGGATACGGCACGTTCAGCGCTAGTCAAATCCTTAACCGTTCCTCGGAGAAACGGGGTGTTGTTTTCGAAAACGAGATCGACGTCCTGGCCGGCCAGTTCATCCTTCAGCTGATGGCGGACGGCATCCACCTTGTTGGGGTTGGGGGTAATCATCACATCGAACATCACGCGGCCACCACCCTGTTCCCATAAGATCAGGCTGGTTTCACCCTCCTTCTTGCCGTTGATCAACAGTTCCTTCGGTGAGACTGCGACGAATTCGATCAGTTCGGGCAGGGCCACCGAGGCGCGCTGGATGTTCATGGGACTTTCGACAATCTGCGACATGCCCACGGTTATGGTCAGGTGGCGAATGGCCAGCTCGGCGGCCTGAGGCTCGGTCATTACGGCGGCTGCTTGAACGGACTGGGCGTGCGCCATCAACGGCAGTAACACTGCCGCGGCCGCGTACACCGCCAGAATACAAAGTGTCGCTAGAATAATTCGCTGTACGGTTTTCGAGTTCATTGGATTATTTTTCAAATACCGTCTCAGTACGGTGTGTTCCATTGATGATTTCGAGTACGAAGGGACCATCGGGTTTCGCCGGTGCGGCAACCCCGGGAGGTAATGGATCGGCCTTGGGACGGGCTCGTTTGGCGACCATTTTGGCTTTTGGTATCGCGCCGCTGTAAAGTTCCTGCAGCCAGGCGCCCTTGGTGACCGCCGTCTCATGATCGATCGGGTTGCGAAGTACGAGTTGCACGCGAGTGTCGTTGGTGGCCAGGTTCAGGACCTCCGCCTGGTCCGGTGTCACCAGGACATTGACCAGGTTCACGACCACGGGTTTGCCTTCCGCGTCTTTCTGAATATTCTGTCCGGCGGAAAGAATTTCTATATTCTGCAGCAGCGTCTTCGCCACCGCACCCGCACTGGGATTAGGATTGTTCGGAGGTGTTCCGGAGATCAGCACGTCCACATGCATGCCGGGAATGACGAATCCGGCGAGTCCGTTCACGTCGTTAACGCGTAACGCTACGGCTCGCATGCCTGGCTTGATGTTGGCCGCGAGGCCGGCGCCTGCGCCCTTGGGAGCGAGGCGGCTTTCAATAATGGGTTCGCCGTCGAATATCCCAATAATGACGCCGCGTCCCACCGCATCTTCTTTTTTTACGATGGCGCCGGCGGGCACCGCCCCGGGCCATTCCGTCATCTTGAAATCGGTATCCTTTATCAGTGATCCGATGTCCAGGTTGCGCGCCGCGACCAGCACCTGCGCCGCCGGGGCTTTGGCGTTAGCGTTGACGCTAACCCGGCTGGAGATGAGCTGGTACAAGGCAACGCTTGCTCCTGCCGAAATCAGGAACGCGAAGATTAGGACGGATAGCAAACGTTTATTCATGTATATATACCAGTTACAAAAAAGAGGGCATGCCTAAACATGCCCTTCAAAAGGGATCAATTTCTGTTATTAACTGGCGGCGGCGCTCGCCAGATTACTGCTGGCTGCGCCCCAGATATTGCTGACGGATCCGCCGGAACCGATGAACAAAGCTGCGGACGCGAGCGCGACGAAAGCGAGCAGCAGGGTGTATTCGATGAGATCCTGCCCTTGCTCGTCGCGCAGTAGGTTAATCGTTAAGTTCTTCATGGTTGACTCCTTCCTTAGCAGTTAAATCAATTCCCGCGGAATAGGCGGACCTAACCATCCGCCTGCCCGCCGGTTTCATCTGGCCTAGCTGGCGGCTGCGCTCGCCAGGTTGGTGCTGGCCGACTTCCAGATGTTGCTCACGCTGGTGCCGGCTGAGGTGAACAGCGCTGCCGAGGCTAGCGCGACAAACGCGAGCAGGAGGGTGTATTCGATGAGATCCTGGCCCTGCTCGTCCTTAACGAAAGTTGCGAAAAAGTTTTTCATGGTTGGTTGCTCCTTGTGTTTTTTGTTACGGTCGATTAAGCAGCGGAAGCCTTGGCGGGCCGATCTCCGCTACGAAGTTGTTTTTTGGACGGCCAGACCCTATGAAGGTCAAGGCGCCCGTGGATACTGCACCTGCGGCAGGTTCGCCGCAGCTTTCTCCAGTGCCCCGGTTAGGGCAGATGGAAACTTGTTGCAATGGCTGACCGGCGGCCAGGCGAAAAATGATCGCCATTTTGTCGTCGTAAACCACTCGCCAGCGCCGGTTTTCCTTCAGGGCACTGGCCAGCGCGGCGTCAGCCGGCACTAATACGGTTTGGGCTCCGTACCGATCCAGGTTTTGGTCCCAATCGTATTTGGCCGCGATAACATCGAGATACTTTAGTTCAAAAGAGGTTCCGTAAAAATCGCTTCGGCCATCGATGAACACCTTGGCTTTGGGGTACAGCCGGTAAATCAGGTAGCCGCCCCAACTATCGCTGGTGAAAATCCGGTCGTATCCGTAGCGCGCTAGCACATTTGCCGCTTCGACGGGAAAATCCTTGGGATCCTGCGTCGCCTGAAAACTTTTTGGCGGCGCTGGCGCATACAATAAGGCAATCACTAAAATGATCGCGGCGCCGCTGAACACGTGAAGCCGGGGCAAACGGTCCGTCACGCCGATCTCCGCGGACGCAGCCGCAAACCGGCGGATGGCGGACTTGATCCAATCGGGAGCCTTCACTGACTCCAGATCGCGAAGCCAGCAGCGTAGCGCTTCCGCCACCAGCGGCGCGCATACCACGCTAAAGAGTGGGATGTTGCGCCGCAGATGCAACCCCAGATGCAACCACCCGGCCAGCAGTATGAAGTATTCAAAGCGCCTGTGGTACAGGTTCCAGCAGGCGGCCGCCCCGCCGAGCAACATCAGTGTTTCAATAAACGGGGCCGTCGGATGGCCGAAATTGAACGACATGAACTCCGTAATGTGCTCATACAGATACGGGTCCATCAGGTATTTGAAAATGTGTTCGTGAAGTCCGAAGAAATATGGATTTAACAGGGTCGCCAGCGTGCACCAGACCCCACAAAGAAAAAATGGCCTGACTCGTCCCAGGATTGCCCGTCTGGTTTCGCCAGAGGGCTCCAGGAGCGCATTCATGAGACCGCCCGCGGTATAGGCCGCGATAAGAATCAAGCCTGCGACAAATCCGCCGTGGATGTTGGTCCATAGCACGGTTAGCGCGGGTAGCAGCCACAACATTCTTCTGACTGCGGGCCCTCGGGTGTTCTCTGCGCCAGCTGCCGGCGTGGTACCCTCCACATAGGCCCGATCCAGAATTCCCATGAACAAGACGGCGAAAAAGAGCGTGAAAAGATGGGGCCGCGCCAGCCAGTGAATCGACGCGCCCGCATTGGCCAGAATCGTCACCACAATCGCGATCAGCGGATTCGGGCACTTGCGTTGAACCAGGCGATACAGCAGTGCTGAGGTGCAGCAGAGCAACAGCATGGACAGCGCCACCACGGCCTGCAATCCAAAATGCGCATTCAGGAAACCGAAGCAGACATCCCAGAGCCACTCCCACGCGTACCAGGGCTGTCCTCCATGCGTGAAAGAAAACAAGTCCTGCTGCGGTATCCGCCCATTTGCCAGAATCCATTCCCCAGTGCGCAGGTGCCAGCCCGTATCTCCATCGGACAATAAAGAGGACGCGCCCCCCAATTTGTCGAATTGGAAGATGAGCGGCAGAATAAAGGCTACATCCGTCAGGGACGGAAGGAACCGCACTGCGACGCTCTGGGCTTTGGATGTCATGTTCTAATTTGGCTGCCTGACAAGAGCTAAATCCGATGCAAAATCCTGCAGGGACGCACTGCCGCCATAACTCTGAAACTTCATATAATTGATCTTGAAAGCGACACGAACATCGCTCCCGGTTCCAGGCGACACCCGCATCACGGTCGCCTGACAATGCATGCACTTGGGCTCAAATGGGTGGTCCGATGGTAGTTGAACCTCAACTGTCCACATCTTCCCGGGTTGCAGGAAATCGAGGGTGGGCGTCGTCGGCTCGACTAACACTGTGAGAAGACCATGACGGCTGATATTCACCGTCTTTCCTTGAAGCTTCTTGGAATTCTTGCCCGGTCCTGTCAGCCGGCAGTTGAGGTGGACACTCTCGCGCTGGTTTGTGCGTCGGTTCATATCGGATATACCGGAATGTACCCTTCGCTGCAAGATTCAACAATATGCGATTTAGTTGTCAGGAAAGACCGTCTGGAACTACGTAGATTCCGCTACGTAGTGTTTGGTAGTTATTGCGGTAGTCTTTGATCGCGGCGTGCGGTATTCCGTGAGGCCGAAACAGCGCTAAAACACGCACGTAATAAATTGCTGCCAAATGGGTATTAATAGGAAGGAAAAACTATTGCCTACACACCCTAATCAAATGTTATTATCCTGCCATGACGCGAATTCTTTTGTACAGTTCCGAGCCGATACTAGCACAAGGGTTCTCTTCCGTGCTGAGCGGGAATGCCGACCTTCGCCTGGTGGGAGTGAGCAGCAGCACCGATAACCTTGCGATTACGCTGGAGACCGAGAAGCCGGACATCCTCCTCCTTGATCTGACGTCAGATGTGAGTTTCCAGCTCCTTCGCGAACTGAAGAAGAGATCCGATACCTGCAAGATGCTTCTTTGGGTGAACGCTATTTCCACCGAACTGGCGTTCCAGGCCATGGGCTTGGGCGTGCGTGGCATCGTCAGGAAGACGCTGCCGGCCGAGACTCTCATCGAGTGCCTCCGCAAGGTAAACCAGGGCGAATTGTGGTTTGAAAAGACGCTGACCGACAGTATGCTCTCGGCCCGCAAGGTTTCCCTCACTCGCCGTGAAGGACAGTTGGTAACACTCCTATCGCAAGGTCTGAAGAATAAGGAGATCGCGACGGTCCTGTGCGTTTCTGAGAACACTGTAAAGGTGTATCTGTCCCGTCTGTTCCAGAAAGTCGGCGTGAAAGACCGCTTCGAGCTGGCCCTCTACGGTTTGCGCAACGTCGCCGCTGGTCAGGGGCGCCTGGACCAGCCGGTTCAGCAGTCTCGCGGTCTCCATGATCCGTTGACGGCGCCGCCGGTCCAGGGTCTGCGTTCGCTCTTGTTGGATGGGCTGCGCTAGGGACGGGTTGGCCTTGTAGTCCGGGCGTCCTCCTGGCGCCATGGGCGAGCTTCGGTCCAGCGCGCTGTCGCACTGGGTATGGCTATGCACAGTTCTATTGGCACTACTCAAAAGGAGACTCGACAATTGGAAACTGTTGTTGAGGTCCCGCCGCAGCCGGCGCCTCCCGAGGCTCCTTCGAGCGGCGGAGCACCCTCGTCCGCATTTTACTCGCTTCTCGAAAGAGGAGCGATTCCGATAGGCGTTTGTATTACGGTTGTCGCCTTTCTTCGGTATCTCACTTTCAGCTCGCGCCGACTCTGGTATGACGAAATCTATACCGCGATCATTGCCCTGCAGCCTACCTGGACGAACATGTGGAAAGCGTGGTCCGGAGGGCTGGACATGCAGCCGCCCATCTTCTTTTGCCTCACGCGGATTTCCGCGCTACTACTGGGACCCCATGAGGTAGCTCTGCGGCTTCCCGAAACTCTCGGCGTCCTCCTCTTCTCCTGGTGCATGTTCTTTTTCGCCGCCAAAAGGCTCGGCGTCCTCTTTGGGCTCTCCGCGATGATCCTCCCGCTGGTGACCGACATGGAATTCTACGCCGGAGAGGCTCGGCCCTACGGATTACTGCTCGGCTTTAGCGGGTTGGCTCTGCTGGCTTGGCGAAATGCCATTGAGAATCCGCGGCGCCGCGTCGCTTTGCCGCTCTTTGCCTTGTCGCTGGCACTGGTAACATCCACCCATGCCTATGCCATTGTTTCAGTGATGATGTTTGCCATTGCGGAATTGGCTCGAGCCCTCCGGCAACGGCGCGCGGATTGGAAGCTGTGGATCTGCTTTCTGGCCTCCTTGCTGCCTCTCCCCGTTTATTGGTTTCCCCTTAAGACGGCCCAGGGTATAATTGTGAGCCCGGAAAGATTGGCGCATTGGAGCGACTTCCCGGTTTTCTACGAACACTTCTTCCACAACCGCATAGCTCTTCTGGTTCTCTTCGGCCTGCTCATCATCGGCCTGGGATTGATTTCCAGGAATGCCAAACCTCGCCTGGCCGGTTTTCCCTTTCATGAAACGGTATTTGCCGGCGTCCTGGCCTTTCTTCCCATCTTCACCATCGCTCTGGCTGTATTGATCAATCAGCGGTTCTTCCCCCGCTATTCCATCTTTGCGATTGCGGGACTGGTGATGGTGGCGATCCTGATCCTTGACCGACTGGCTCCCAGCCGTCAAACGGCCTCGATAGTCTTGTTTTTCCTGTCCGTCTTCCTGTTCGGCATGGATCAACTGCGCGACTCGTTCAACCCGGCGGAGGTGAGGAAAAGGGACGCCGGACTCGCGGTTCCTTACGCGTCCGTGCCTGCCGGGGTGCCCCTGGTAATTGCGAGTGGAGTCGCCTTCTTACCCGCCGAGATGTACGCATCCGACTCCGATCTGGCCCGCACCTTCTATCTCACCGATCGCGACGCCTCCCTCCAGTACAGCGGGTCAACGATCTTCGACACGCTTCCCAATCTCGAAAGGTTCCATCATTTCAGGGCGGCCTTCGCGGATTACCGCACGTTTACCAGCGAACATAAGAAATTCTTCGCCTTCGGTCCGTATGTCTATTGCGATTCCTGGCCGATCCAAAAACTTAAGGATGAAGGAGCCAGGGTTGTAGAGAAGGGCCATTACACCGGCGAATTAACCGAAAACTTTCTCGTCGAAGTGGAGATGCCTTAGCCGTGGCCTCCAGCGCCGGGCAAACGGTGAATGATATGAATGACACCCTCAAGACTTTAGAACTGCTGAACCTGCACTTAACCGGTGGAATAACTTCCGCGAGGAAGCCTTTGGCGCGGGAATTCGTGCAGCGGGTCAAACTGCGTCTCCTGCAGATGCACTTTGACGCAGGCGTTGGTCACATCGGAGGGAACCTTTCCGCTATCGACACATTGTTATGTCTCTATCACAATGTGATGAAGCCGAACGATAGCTTTGTTCTCTCCAAGGGTCACGCGGCAGGTGCTCTTTATGTCACCCTTTGGTCGCTGGGCCTGATCACCGACGCCGACCTTCGCACTTTCCATAAGGAGGGGACCAGGCTCAGCGGTCATCCAACTGCCGGCGCCATACCGCAGATCCCTTTTGCAACCGGTAGTCTGGGACACGGCATGGGAATTGCCGCGGGACTCGCTCTTGCCCGCAAGTTACAGGATCGCGAGAGTCATGTCTTCTGCCTTACCTCGGACGGTGAATGGAACGAAGGGTCCTGTTGGGAAGCGCTGATCTTTGCCCGTCAGCAGAAGCTGAATAACTTGACCTTCATCGTCGATCTCAACGGGCTCCAGGGATTTGGCACAACCCGGGAAGTAGCGGACCTGAATTCTTTGACCGATAAGTTTCGGGCCTTCGGCGTCCCGGCCCAGGAAGTTGACGGTCATGACCTTGATGCCCTGTGCTCCGTGCTGCCTCACCACGGCCTGTCGGAAGGCCCGCGCGCAATCGTCGCCCGAACGCACAAGGGGTTCGGCGTGTCGTTTATGGAGGACAAGATGGAGTGGCACTATCTTCCGATGAATGCGGATCAGTATGCCGAGGCGGCCAAAGACATTGAGTCACGTTACGAGTCCCCGGTGACGATTATGGGATTGGCTGGGTAACCAAACATGCGCCAGGCCTTTTGCGATGCTCTCGTTAACGCTGCGTCCAACCCCGCCTTTGTATTTTTGACCGGGGATCTGGGATTCCGTGCGCTGGAACCGCTCCGCGATGCCTTGGGTAAGCGTTTCATCAACGCCGGCGTGGCCGAACAAAACATGGTCTCCGTGGCAGCCGGACTCGCGGGCGAGGGTTTGCGCCCCTGGGTTTACAGCATCGCGCCATTTGTCTACGCGCGGCCCTTCGAGCAGATCCGCAACGATGTTTGCCAGCATGACCTCCCGGTTGTCCTGGTGGGCAACGGCGGTGGCTATGGTTACGGCGTGATGGGCTCAACTCATCACTCAGTCGAAGACTACGGAGCGTTGTTGAGCCTGCCGAACATGCGGGCTTGGATCCCGGCTTTCGATGCCGACGTGGGGGCCGCAGTCTCCCACTTGATGACTGCAAGCCATCCAACCTACCTTCGCCTGGGTCTTTCCGAGGAACCTAAGCAGATCCCGCTCCCCGCTTACGGTGCCTGGCGAAAACTTTTGCATGGGGACGGCGCAACGTTGCTGGCGGTCGGTCCGTTGGCCGGAGGGATTCTCAGCGCCGTCGCCAATGTCGCGCAGAACCTGCGGCCTTCTACATGGCTGCTCACCGAGTTGCCCATTCCAGATCTGCCCACGGCTTTTCTCGAAGACGTAGAACGCTCACAACACCTTTTTGTCGTGGAGGAGCACGTAACGCACGGCGGCGCCGCGGAAATGCTGGCACTCCGCCTGATGGCTGCCGGCCAGGCGCCGCGCCGGTTTGAACACCGTGCCGCGGGTGCGACTACCGGCGTTTCCGGTTCACAGAAGTTCTACCGCCAAAAATGCGGCCTGGATCCACAATCGGTTCTGCAGGCGCTAGGAATTAGCTGAAAGCGGTAAACGGATAACGGCTAAGCATGACAGCAACCACAGCAATCGGCGCAACAACGGCTGAGTATCTCGAAACCAAAATCAAGAAGCTCCAAGGTCCGATACTGGTCCTCGGAGCCAGCGGATTTGTGGGGGCCAATTTGCTTCGCACTCTTGCGCAGGTTCGCGAGGATGTCGTGGGCACCACCACCCGTTTGCCCGCCTGGCGCTTCGCAGGGCTTGCCGGCAGTCATATCCGGGTGGTCGACCTGTTGGTCAACTCGAACCTGGACGCGCTTCTCGCCGAGGTCAAACCGCGCACGATTTTCGATTGCGTAGCCCACGGCGCCTATTCGTTTGAGACCAATAGCGAGCTGATCTATCAGACCAATTTCAATTTCGTTTCACGCCTTGTGGAGCGGCTCGCCGGCCGCCATATCGCGTGTTACATTCATGCCGGCAGTTCGTCTGAATATGGTGACAATGCCGCCGCTCCCAGCGAGTTCGACTCCACCAACCCCAATAGCGAATACGCGGTCTCGAAGGTGGCCGCGGCCAACCTGCTCTATTTTTGGGGCAGAAAAAAGAAGTTTCCCTGCTGCAATCTGCGGCTCTATTCGGTGTATGGCCCGTTCGAAGACTCCTCGCGCCTCATACCAAACGTCATCAGGCGAGGCGTCCAAGGCGGGTATCCCGACTTCGTTAATCCTGCCATTTCACGCGACTTCGTTTATGCAGACGATGTGACCGAAGCGTTTCTCGACGCCGCGTTGAACCTCCGCGAGGAAGACTTCGGAGAATCCTTCAATATCGGATCGGGACACAAAACTTCCATCCAGGAAGTCGCGTCGCTGGCTCGGGATGTCTTTGCCATCGATCGATCGCCATCCTTCACCATGCCGGAGCGGCGGTGGGATGTGACCGACTGGTACGCCAACCCGCGCAAGGCGAACGAGCGGATCGGTTGGAAAGCCCGCACGAGTTTCCGGGAAGGCCTCGCCAAAACCGTCGATTGGTACCGCGCGCTTCCCGACCACGAAGCCTACCATCGCTGGTCCAAGCAATTCACGCTGGACACGAAACACAGCGTCAGCGCGATCATCGCTTGTTATAAGGACAACCAGGCCATTCCGCTGATGTATCAGCGCCTCAAAGCGATCTTTTCGAAACTCAACGTCGATTACGAAATTATCTTCGTCAATGACTGCAGTCCCGACGACAGCGAAGAGGTGATCCGTGGTATTTCACGCAACGATCGGCGCGTCATCGGGATTTGCCACTCGCGCAATTTCGGCTCACAGGCGGCTTTTGTCAGCGGCATGCGGGTGGCGTCCAAGAACTCCTGCGTCCTGCTGGATGGCGACCTGCAGGATCCTCCCGAACTGATCGAAAAGTTCATTGGCTTGTGGCGCGAAGGCTACGACGTGGTTTACGGAAGACGGGTCAAACGGGAAGCCAGCATGTTTATGCAGTTCGCCTATAAGGCGTTCTATCGGGTCTTTGACTACTTCTCCTATGTCCGGGTTCCGCATGACGCAGGCGATTTCTCTCTCATGGACCGGCGGGTGGTACAGGCGATCCTCCAATTTCCCGAGCGCGACCTCTTCCTGCGCGGCGTCCGGGCCTTCGCCGGCTTCCGCCAGACAGGCGTTGATTACGTTCGCCCGGAGAGGCAGTTTGGAGTCACCACCAATAGCCTGCTCAAGAACGTTGGCTGGGCCAAGAAGGGAATCCTGTCCTTCAGCAATGTGCCTCTCAACATCTTGAGTTCGCTTGGGGTCGTCTTGCTGTTTGTGACGTTACTCTTAATGGCACTTGAAGTTGCGCTTAAGCTTTTCGTGCCGGATATCGCCCCGAAAGGCTTCACTACCGTGTTGCTGGTTGTTGGATTCTTTGGCTCCATCAACCTCTTTGCCGCCGGCATGATCGGCGAGTATGTAGCCAAGATTTTTGAAGAGGTGAAACAGCGGCCGCTATTTATCCAGCGCAGCATCATTCGGGATGGAGAGGTACGCCTTGCAGCCGGGAAAGAGCAATCTTGACGTGACCTCGCCTGCCCAAACCAGCCAGCGCATGGCTAGCAGCCTGTGGCAGAAGTCGACGCAGGCCAAAGGCCGACTCCGTATAGCGGCAAGCCGCAAAAACGGCTGCTCCGCAGCCGGGCAGATTACAAAAAACGATGGTCTGCCCTACGGCAGACCAAAAGCCTACTTCACAATTCTTCGCGACCCGCGAAGTAGGCTGCTCTCTGCCACAGGCTGCAGGAACGATCCTAAGCCAGGGAACCTCTCGGCCGTTGCATTCAGGTAAGGCGCTGCAATATGAAACCAAACCATAAATTTCTGGAAGCTCTGCAACGCAGGAAAATCTCCGCGGCCGTTGCTATCGCTCTTCTTGCGATTCCTGGATTGGCACTCAACGTTTGGCCGGCGGTAACCGGTTGGAGTAGCTGGGGCGTCGACTTCAATCAGTTTTATTCCGCTGGCCATCTCGTTGGCACCGGCCATCTCTACGACTGGGACGCCCTGAGGAAGATCGAGGCCGAGCGTAACACCGAAGTGCCTTGTGCTCGGCTCCCTATCGTCCTCTACGGTCACAAATATCTCGCGAGGCTTCCGTACGGCGTGGCGCGATCCATCTGGTTGGCCGGGAGCATCGTGTCTTTGATCCTCTTTGCCTTCCTTTGGCCTGGCGCCCGGCGAATGCTCATGATGGTTGCGCTGGCCTGGTCGATGCCCGCAATCCTGATTCTGGTCTACGGACAGGATCTGGCTTTTTGGTTGATGTTCTTTGCCGCCGGCCTGGCTTTGCTGGAGAGAAAGAGACCCTGGAGCGCCGGCTTTGCGTTCTCGCTCTGCATCTGCAAGTTCCATCTCGCACTGGGGATCCCCATCATGTTGATGGCTCAGAAACGCTGGAAAACGTTGATTGCCGGGACCGCGGCCGTCCTAGTGTGGCTCGCGCTTAGTTTTATGATCGAACCCGATTGGCTGCCGCATTACGTGAAGATAGTGCAAATGCCGGAATTCTCGCCCGGGTTCGACAAGATGCCCAACCTCCACGGCATCGCATCCTGGCTCCCGCAGGCGGCATCAATCGAGGTGGTCCTCGTGATTGCTGTGGTGTTACTGCTTTGGATGGCATGCCGGGACAACACCGATCTGGGGATGGCCGGCGCTGCCGCCGCCGCCGCTGGTCTCTTATTGGCTAACCATTCCTATTCCGTGGACTGCGTGCTCCTGATTCCGCTTGCGCTCCTGACCGTCCAGCGGCAAAGTGGGCCCATGTGGATTACGGTCTGGTCCCTTTTTCTGCTATCGCCGATGCCGGTGCTGCTGATCGTTTCGGATAAACCTCTACTTGGGCAGCTGTTGGTAGTAGCGTTCGTTGTGACCGTGATCAGTTTGACAGTGGCCAGGCAGACCGCGGGCCTCATGCAGTCAATGAAGTTAATGCAGCCTGTTACCGAGCCGCGACCGTTAGGAGGCGTCCACGCAAAAACCAATGACGTCATGCTTAGATAAGAGACTTAATCAAGTGCATCAGGGAAGAAGTTATGCAAATCTCCACAGCCGCACTTTGTGAGAACGTACTGTCAGCGCCATCGCCTGGACGTTCCCGACTTGTGATGAAGTACGCTCGGCCAGGAATCATTGTATTGGCGATTGTTCTGCGTCTCGCCTTTTGGTACTACACCGAGCGGACCTGGGAAGACGCATTGATCACGGTTCAGCACGCCGAGAACGCCGCCCGGGGACTCGGGCTCACCCATACGCCCCAGGCAGGGCCGGCTCTACACGGCTTCACCAGTCCGCTCAGCGTTCTGATCCCTTTAATCGGCGAGCTGATCCATGCCGGCCTGGGGCTGCCATTCTTGCGAATTCTCTCGGCAATGTTTGGCGGGCTGTCCGCCTGGCTCGGCATGAAAATCGCGAGCCGGTTGGGCTTAAACGACGCGTTGATTCTGCTGGTCGGTGGTTATCTGGCGGTGGAGCATCACCAGATACTTTGGGGTATGGCTGGTATGGAATCACAAATTGCTGTGGCGATTCTGTTGTTTTCCATCTATACGTTGTTTGACCTGCAGCCTCGGAGAGTCGGCCTGGGTATCGGTCTCTGTATGCTCGTACGGCCGGATTTTCTATTCTGGGTAGTCATCGTGTTGTTAGTCCTTGCCAACCGTTGTCTTCGCAACCGAAACTGGCGTCCCTTAGTTGTCGCCCTGGCCGTAAGCGCGGTAGTGTACGGGCCATGGGTTGTCTTTACGACGGCATACTATGGATCCGTTATCCCAAATACCATTCTTGCGAAAGGTTACGGATACCCCTCGTTTCATAACTGGAGCTCTACATCCGCGTTTTGGTATATATGGGCGCGGTTGTGGTTTCGCATCTTTGCCAGCCTCGGCCCGGCCTATGGCGGGAACGGCAACGCATTTCAGTTACTCCCCGGCAACGGTTTTATCGTTGGAACGATGCTCGCGATAGCTTGCTTTTCGCTGCCCTTCGCAAGAGAGCGGCGGAACGCTGCCGGCGCGGGCGTGTGCGGCTTCGTTCTGGTCTACGTGTCTTACTACCTGTTCGCCGTACCCCAAATGTTCGGCTGGTATATTGTCCCGGTGACAGCCGTCACTATCATAGCGGTGGCGATGGGGACAGAGTACCTGATTTCCCGGACATCAAGCCATCGGGTGACCGTCGTCACTTCTTGTGGAGTAGGCCTGTATCTATCAATGATGACTGTCTTTAGTATTAGTCTGATGGGCGCAGAGCGACGCGTTCAGGAGATCGTCGACGATGGCAACAGAAAGCAGATCGGCCTCTTTCTCGGTAGCGTCATGCGGCCTGATGAGACGGTCGGGTGCGAGCCGCTTGGCTATATCGGTTACTATTCCCGACGCATAGTATACGACTTTCCCGGCCTGTGTAATCGAAGCGTGACCCGCTTTATGCGGGAGCACCCGCAGCACCATACCCTCTCGGATATGCTTGCAGCATTCCGCCCTGATTATCTGGTTCTTCGACCCGGCGAAGTGCAGGCCGCCAGTGCCAGCGGGCAATGGCTCCGGCAGGATTATCAGTTCCTTCGCGAATTTCACGTTCCAGACGAAGCTAGCCGGAAGCTCCTGTTCTCGGAGAGTAACGTCGATAAGGTGTTCATCGTCTACAAAAAACGGGCCAGCCCCGCGGCGTCGTCTGCGGCGCTCAGGTGAAAGTTTTCCGCTCAGGGCCTTAATCTTGTTTTGGCGAAGCCGTCAGTTTAGTTCAACGCGCCCGGTCTAAACCCATCGCCTCTTCAGGCGATCTGCTCCCAGCCACGCTGCTGGGAGGAAGTCTCGGCTGGCCCCAGTCGAGCAGTATCTGTGGGTTTGCAATTCAGACCGAAATCATCACGCAAACAGGCATCTCGGCGGTGCAAGGCCGGACAACAGACTGCGGCAGATAGGTCGCTGCGGCTTCAGCCGCAACGCGACTTTCAGTCGTGCTGTCGTTAGTCCTACTGAATCGAAAGCGAGTAAAGCCGTACCTGCACGGTTGCTGAAAAGCTTTCCATCGCCGGCTGCGTTCCGCGCAAAATGAAACCGTTCACCCGTTGAGGAGAATTCGCCGGACCGCCAGGCGTGTACAAACTCTTCATTGCATCCTCGGAATCAATATTTGGCGAGAGAACAAATCCACTTATCGCATTGGCGTCCTGGAAAAAGAACTCACGGCTGCCGAGCGGTGTCTCGATGTCCAGCACCAGCCGCTGGAAATTGAAGAAGATCATCTGTAACTTCCCACGCCAGTTCCGATGCGCCTCGATTTCGGCCCAGACTATGTTGCCGGCTGTAGAAGGGACCTCAACGTTCTCACCCAGTCGGACGCTACGCGAGACGAGTAGCGTACGGACGGATCGCGCCGGTCGGGGGCGGCGGGAAAGAACCAGGAAGCCGTCTTTACTGCCGGCAGGTTGGTAGTGCGTAAGCAGTGATCTCCAGGCGAGTGGGTCCTCAAGCGAGGGGTAGTGACGGTCGAACGGGAAGACCTCGAAATACATCGATCCCGGAGCCTTCGCACTCTCCAGGAAGTCCGAATCAATTGCGCTCAAACTCGGCGACCACGCCATAACCGATTGCAGTGTCGGAAGACTGATCAAATGAAGGCGATTTTCAAAGGCATAGCTGAGTCTATACGGGAGCACGCCGACCCCAATTTGAGCATCTGCTGTTAACGCCGTCGAAGCCGATAGAGGCGGGATGGACGACATGGGGGCCATACGGCGAAGATGCGCCGCCTCCTGGACTCGATGGATCGCTTCAACGAACGGTGGCCTGTAGCTGGGCTGCAAAATCCACACAGCGCGACCGACGCAAAGGTATGTGAGGACCATGCTGAAAAAAGTTGCTAACACGAAGAACGGCCGATTTAGAATCGCGTTGCGTGATGCCGCCGGCCAGAGATGAGGACAAGGGATGAATACAAGAGCTAGCGGAAAGGCTACCCCGACAAGACCCAGGGCAATGTGACCGCTGTCGCAACGGATAATTGCCTGTCCGAGAATTATGTACTCGTATAGCGCAATCCAACAGACCAGCGCGAAAGATCCAAGGCTTGGGCGACGCAACTCCGCAATCGCGCATAGGACCACTGGCAGGCCGCAGAGAAGAAACCCGGCCATCCGTGCCAAAGGTTCGGATCCCCATGCCTGAGCGGCGCTGTAAGTGGACGCCATGGCGAGTGAATTCGAAATGTACGCCGGAATCCGCCACAACGATTGGCCGGCCATAAGCCAAAACAGCACCCAGGACAGAATCGCGGTGACAGAAAGCCACCGGCTTTGGCGGCGGAGCAGCAGCGGAGGGAGGAGAAGAGCCAGCAAAATAAAACAGGTGAACTTTGTGTGCGCCGCCAGGCCGGCTGAGAAAGCAATCGCATGAAGCAGCAGCCGGTCCTTTACGCTTCGGGCGGGAGGCTCGCGCCAAAGTAGCAAACAAAGCAGCGGCAGAAGCAGGTAAATCGGTTCCGCAAATATCAGGATTGACGACGCCCACAACACGCGGATGCTGCGCCGCTCGATCCAGCGAACTCCGAGAGCTGCCAGGCCCAGGCAACAGCCTGTCGCCAGGATCGTTCTTCCGAATAACACCCAGCCATAGATTCCCGCAATATTTCTTGGATGTACAAGGAACCCCCACGGGCCATAGGTGAAAACGACGTCCGTGCCAAATTGCTTGTGCGCGAGAAACGCCAGGTTGAGAAATGCGGCCCAGTGGTCATCCTGGAAGTTGCTCGCCACTGGCACCAGATTGGGCAGTACGTAGAAAAAGCCTTCGAGCAGTAGAAGCCAAAACGCCAGGCCCACCATTCTCTTCTCGTGTTGTTGAATTGCTGCGCGAGCAACGCCGGGCGCCGCGGCCTCTTCCTCATGGGTCGTCATGGGTGTGTCTTGACTTTAGTACCCGCTATCTTCTTCCCACCTCCTCGATCGGTGTCAGGTGGGCGACGAGATAAGTTTGTGGCTGATTGGACATTGCGGATTGTATCTTGTATTCTTTCTCTTCCGTGATCTGGTAGGCAACCCGGAAATCGTTCAACCAGTCCCGCTGATTATCGCCCAAGATGACCCAACCTGACAGATGCAATCGCGTAGCCGAGCGCTTGATGTAGAGTTGCCGGCGCTGGCTCGGAACATAAGTCCAGACGGAAGCCGGGTCCATGGGTGTCCATAACGTTGTCTCCGCGGGGTTCCGGTTCAAGTGCCCGAGATCGGCAACCCCGAGATGTTCGGGATTCGCTATACGCGATCGGATATCGATCATATCGGAGTCCAGGCGTGCCGCCGCCGCTGCAAGCCGCTCAGTATCGACGGAGAAACCATGCTGGAAAGGTGGATAATACCAGGGAGATAACATCAGGGCAGCCGTGACCGCGGAGATTCCCAGAATTGCCAGTCTCGGCATTCCGGGGAGCGTGGACGGAGCCTTCCCATCCAGACTTCTTAGTGCCACCAGAACGATGAACGGCATCAGATTGCAGATATTGTTGGGATGGCTGCGGCCCAGATAGTAACTGGTGGAAGCAAACAGCAAAGACGTTATCACCAGATCTTGCCGGAAAGCCAATCGATCTGACGGCTGCCGGTAAACATTCCACGCCCCCAGCCCCAAGGTTCCCGCGAGGACAACGAAATCGCTAATCGGATTAATGGGAAGCGGTCCTGGAACATGCAAGATGTATTCAGCGACCACGTCCGGCTGGATCCACACTCCGTAGATTATGTGATGCACAAGTGCAAAACCCGCCACCGTTCCGCCGGTAATGGCAATGGACCGGATCGCGGCGTTCAGAAAACCCAGCCTGGCGGTCTCGTGTACGCCAAAAACTACCAATGACATCACTGCGGTTTCAGGCGACCAGAGCACTGCCGGCACAAGGACTGCTGCAGCAAGTCTGGTGCGTCCGAAAAATAGCAGGAATGCGATCAGCGTAACGGGTAGAAAGCGCAACCCGCCCACACTCGGAGAGGCCGCAGGGATGCTCCCCAGAAAGATGAAGCCGGGCCACAGAAACACCGCTGCAAAGATAACCAGAGCGGCCGTTACGCGCTCGATGGTTCCACGCGCCACACGGGTCGACAAGCCCATCGAGAGGATGAGGAGACCCATAGCGAGGGTACTCGAAACCATCAGAAACGCCATGCCGGACCAGCAATTCGACGCTCCGCAAACCGCCGCGATCGACAGGGTTGGACCCAGACCGTATTGTAGTGGAATGTCGTAGAAAGGAACGAGTCCCGCCTTCACGTGCAGCGCCGGCCCGATGTAAGCTCCCTGATGATGGACCAGCAGCGCAAGCGCGTTGCTTCCCGGTTCATACTGCGCCATATTTGCCTGCAGTGCGAAGCCTGCCACGCCAAAGGCCAGGAATATGATCGGCAGCCAGTTCCGATCCGGACGTTCAGCCTCTCGCGTTAAACCCGCTTGCACGCACCACACGACGATTCCAAACACTACGGGTCGCCAGTAACCGGGCGGTTGAGGACCGTCACCCAGCCACCAGGCCAACGACACCGACAGAATAACAACGGCAATGCCTCCTAGAGTCAAGCCACGCGAACGCCATGCCCCATCCTTGAAGGCAAACACCACGATACCGAGCGCAACCGAAACTATAAACGGATAGCCGTGCAACATGAACCACACCCAAATCAACCCAGTAACTAAGCCAAGCAGAACTTTCACCGGCAAAGAAGGTATGGCGATAAATCGGATTCTTCGTCCGGCCGCCGCCGACAGCAGAAAGATACCAAGCGCTGCATAAGCGAGTATCACGAGCGGCTTGATCAATGCCTGCAGCGTTGCAATCCAGTCCATATGAGTTTCAGTCCTGCGTCTCTTAGTTCGATCCTATATGTCCGGAAGTATGTGTTACAAGACTGGGATGGTTAGCAGTCGGGCATGAACCTTGGTATACGAAGAATCGGGTGACAGACTTAGTCTGCCCTCCGCGGTCTCCCTAACGCGAACGCTGTCGTCGCTAGATATACCATCAGTGCCACAGTCGTAATCCAAGCTGGATGAATCATTGCCCAGATTGAGCAAAGGGGTGACATCAGAAACAGATGAAGATTCCTCTGCCAGGCCACGGTGACCAGGGGCATGGTGATGAGGAGTGCGGGAACCGCCATCGCACAGTCCGATAAATATGCATGTGGCGCGACCAGAATACCCCCTACCAGCACGGCCGCGAACCCGTATTCGAAGCCGCCCCTCCGAAATGCGAACCACGCCAGGACGGCCACCGCCAGCGTTCCCGCCGCTTGCCAGATAGTGCCGTACGCCAGGCTCGCGGTCAAACCATGAATATTCGGCATGGCCTCCGGAAACGGATTACTTACGGGATTCCGTAGTAACTCGAGATACTTCGCCGGCCAGTTCCAGCCGCCGGGCGGAAACGACACCGCGAACAGAATCGCTCCTCCAGCAACTAGACCGCACAGAAACCGCCAAAGCTTCTGGCGCAGGATCAGAAGCGGCAGTAACAGTAGAAAATGAAACTTAATGGAGCAAAGCGAAAAGATGATTCCAGCCGCAGTGTCCCGGCCGCGTCGCATCTCACGCATGGCCAGCGCAGTCAGCACCAGAATGAGCGCGACGTCCTGCCCGTCGGCGAAGACGTAGAAGAGGGGAAAGGACCAGCAGCACACCAGCGCAGCCATCTTACGGTCTCCGGGCCACACCCAGCAGAATAAGGCCACGCTTGCGACGATCAGGCATTCCCAGACATATGTCGCATAGCGAAACGGCAGTTGTCCTAAAGGCCACATCAGCAGCGCATCGAAAGGAGGGCGAAGGAAGAGGCGATTGGCATTCTCCCAGCCTGCGGTCTCCCGCTGTACCCGGAAGTTTTCATTCAGACTGTACATGCCGCCGGTGGACGCGAGGCGCGCCCCGGAATAGATGCTCATGAAGTCGTTTGTTCCGTCCGCCGTCGCTCGGAGCGATGGTCCGAACAGCGATGCGTTGCAGGCAACTCCCAATACGCACAGGACGGCAAATCGCACATGTCCTTTTAGCGCGCGCTTCAGCAGTAGATCTTCGGCCGGGCGTGTCGCGCGATCCACCGCGCCTGGGGAACGACATCCGGCAGTCATGAGTAGTAATTCGATGTTATGTTCGCCGAAGCAGATGTCACAAGACGCAGAAAGTTAGCAGGAGGGTATCAACGTTAGTGATGTGTGACAGCACAGATCCTAGTCTAGCCCTACCTTCGCAGCAGGATAGGGTGAATCCGGGTTTACGGGTGTCAATCATGTATGAACAGGTCTGGCGGTCATACATGAAAGAAGTGTTGGCATCCAACGATCCAACTCGAATGTCTTAACGGCCCGGCGCTGTATGGTAGTCAACTCGGGCGCAATCATCACCGTTGCGCGACGTCCCGGCCCGCCCGTCGTCGTACGCACCAGTGTGGCGCGGATTGCGGCGAGATCGCCCATCATCGCCAGAGCGGAGTCGCCTGTTCCGAGCGCGATCTTTGCCAGACTCACAAGCATCAGTCCGAGTACCGTCGCAAAGGTATGTAGGCGTATGGGCCCATCTGTCCACTGATGCGACGGCCCCCAGGGCACCACGCCTCCCTTCTTCGCCCGGCGGAACAGTTCTTCGACGTTCCACTGACCGCGGAACGCCTGCACGATCCGGCCGGTGCTCCACAAGTGATGATCCGTGCACAGCACCCGCCGCCCGAGGCGGGTCTTTTCCAGATGGCGGCGCAGCACCGCATCCACATGCCAGCGTAAGGTCGGCTGTTTGTCGTCGCCGCCGATCTCGGTTACCACGAATCTCGACAAATGTTCGCGGGCCAGCGCCTTCTTTATCCGCTGCTCCAAGCTACTGCGTGAGATGCGTTTGGCCTTTACGAGTCGATCAAGCTTGCTTAACTCCGCCTTCGCTTTGCGCAATGCCACCGCAATGCCGCGCTTCTGACCCTCCAGCAGTTCCTGGCTCTCGACCACCACCAACGTGCGGTCCAGGCTGCCGACCTTCGCCTGCACCCGCGCCGCGCGAACCTGGGCCAACTTGCCAGTCAGAGGCTTCATCGCACCTCGCTTGGCCGCCATCTGCAGCGCTTGTTCCGCCGCCGCATGTCCCAGCGGCAACGAGATCAGGCTGTAGTAGCCGACAACGTCCAGATCCAGTTCCAACTGAGGGCTCCAAGAACCTCCATCGCGCACCAGCGTCCGCTGCGCCCTACCCCGGCTCTCTCCGTCGTCCAGCGACTGATGCAGTTCCTTCAACCCACCCAGGCATGCGGTCAACACCGCCTGATCGGAACTGTTCCCCGGATAGGTTCGGTATAGCAATGGCACGTGGCCCGTCTCGCTGACCAGCACGCCGAGCCCCACTACACGTAGATCACTCCGTTTGCTTTTGGCATGACCGCGACGCGCCAACTCCCCTGGCGTCACCGTCGCAATGTGAGTGTCGAAATTCGTAGTGTCGAACGCCAGCACGTCGGCCGAAAGCTCGAACCGGGCCACAGCCGCTTTCGCAATCGCGATTTGCGCGTGCTCCAACTGTTCATCGGTGACTTGCCGGGCCACGCGATGATAGGCTTGGCCACTGAAGACCGAAGACGGCAGGCACGACAAGCGCGGCACGGCCCCATCCAGAAACTCCGCCAAGTCCCGCTTCGGTCCGGGCGAACAGGCCCGCTGGATGGCGACAGCCAAGGCCAACTCACCGACCGACGGGCCACCTTTGGCGCCAAGGTTGCTGCACGCCCGGTCGATATGCCCTATCAGATCGAGTTGCTCGGCAACCCAGATCAACGCGCCGACATCCCCAACGGCCTGGGTCCCCACCGTTCGCGTGGCGGCCAGATCCGCGACAGGAGCCGCTGTTGCCGGGCCAAGCACAGTCTGGCGCGCAACGGAACGGCCGCGGACCGGGTCCCACACCGACTGTGCCGCGATACGGTAGCGGAGGCCATTCACATCCCGTTCGAAAACATGCATATCTTTCATGTAGCATGATTTCGTCCAGAAAGAAAGCGTCACAGCCATATCTCATGACGCTGGAGCCCTCCCGACGCTATTTGTCGTTCAGGAATGCGAAGGTAGGGCTAGTGAATCCGCCAGACTTCGTAATCGTTGGTTGTCTGGGGGTTCCACACCCACGGTGCGTCCCCGCAACCGTTGCAGTAAAGGCCGCCGCCGTATCCCATGGTGCGGCCGTGAGGCGAAGCGTAGTGGCGCGAGTCGACCAATTCGCGTTTCGGAAAATGATCGCGTGTGAGGTCGCCGCCTTCCATCACGCCCACAACAAGTAATTCTCCCGGATTTGGGCCGCGCTCGCCGGGTTTGTAGATCCTCGCCCCTGCCTCTTGCGCGTACCAGTAGAAACCCCACTGCCCGCCGTACCAGACCTTTTCGCCGGCGGCCACGTGCGGTGCGATCAGCTCCACAGCAGCTCTGCGCCCGTATTCCGCAAAGTCGGCATCCGCTCTTAGGAGCACGCAGGAATATGCCGTGCCCGCGAGCACGATCGCACCATAGGTTGACAACTCGCGGCGTCTGGGGCGGCTTGAGAGGATCCGCATGACAATCAGAATGACGGCTGGCACCACGGGCAACATGTATTTGATCGGGAACTGATGGTAGATGATTACCGGCAATGGAATCAGCACCCATAGACCTAGAAGCATGCCAATCCGGTCGCGTGCGCGCACGGATTGGTACAACATAAAGGCCAGCGTCGCCAAACCGTACAATACGGCAGTTGCTGCCCACTCCTGTAACAGACCCCGCGACGGAAACAGGATGTAGTGCAGAATAGGGACGGGAACCGCCGGCAACACCAGGAGCATTGGCGCTTTACGCCAATGCGTGGCCAGCCACACTGCCGCGAACGGAATAGGGAAAGAGAAATACAGTAGGTATGCCAACAGATTCGGCGGGGCGTGTCTAAACCCGACCAGGGATGTTGCCGTTTCAGAGGCCGGGCGAGGATCGTGCGTCAACAGGTTCACCGTGATGAGAAAGCTGGCCGCGATCAAAATCGGCGACCACAGGTAGGCTTCCAGGCGGAACTGCCGCAGTACGCTTCGGAACCGAAAATCGTTGATCAGCCATAGGGCGCTGAGCGGTAGCAGCAGGGCCATGTGAGGGCGGGCATAGGAGGCGAGGCCCAGCGCCAGGCCGGCAAGTGCGGCCTGATGCCAGCGGCGCTCGTCCTTCCAGGCCAGTAAACGTTCCATGCCGGTGAGTCCGAAAGCGAGGGCTGCTGTGTCAGGCATCGCGGTGCTCGCCATCGACAGGAAGGGTGGAATCGCGACCAGCATGAGACCTGCCGCGGCGGACTGAATACGATCAAAACCAAGATGTAAGGCGAGCCTGACCATCGCCAGAACCGCGATGCATGCCAGCAGTATCTGCAGCAGATGAGCCACCCACTCCGCGCCCCCAGCCAGAATCACCGGGACCAGCAGGTACCCCATCAGTGCCTGCATAGATCCAGGAAAACCGGCCCCGATGCCGTTGGTGCACGTTTGCGGATACTCCCAGCAAAGCGGATACGACATCGGTCGAAGCGGCTGGTGCAGGATCTGGCGAGCCGAGAGGAGAAAATTGGGATCGTCAATCGTGTAGGCCTTGTTCAGGTAAGGCAGCAGGCATGCGAGCACCAGTAAGATTCCCGGAACGGCGAGTCTGGCAGCTCCGGCAAGCCGCCGCACAACCGGCAAATCGTGGCGCTGCTCTTCCGATGGCCTCTCCAGTACACATTCCCTGAGCATAAATAGTTTACTGGCGCGGACGCCTTCCTGTGGCCATTTTATGCCCAGGGCACACTCGTTCACTATCGGTAGATAAACGTAAGTACGAACCACATCTTTTGCACGGCGATCATTCGAGTCCGCGGCTCTCGTGCTCTTTGGTGGCGCCCTGGCAGCGGCGCTAAAGGCTCTGAGAATAACCGTGGGGCTGACGACCTCGTCCCGGATGCCCGCTAGGCCCGACCGCCCGGTCGCGCGCCATCACCTCTAACCGTAGCAGCGAATTTCAAAGATCCGCGCCAGCGAATCCCCATTAGTAGCCTGCACCTCGACCCGCAACGACGCCAGTTCCACCCCATCGAACTGATGGCGATTCAGCCTCTGGAAATTTCCCTTCACGCTAGCCAGCACGTGCGTTGCCCCATCCGGCGATTGACCCACCACCGCATAGTCCCTCACGGTCTCAGGCTGCGCCGCCCTCTTGATGCCGTTATTCACCGCATTCTGTGCGCTCAAAGTAAGCTGCCGCCGGAATCCGCTATCGAACGTGAGCTGCACGTGCCGGATGCGCTGCGGCTTTTGCCATCTCAATTCGATCCAGGCCGGCTTGCCGTCCGACACCGGCGCGGCCCACTGATGCACCTCCATCGGATCGCCGCGCTTATCGGGAATATCGCGCGTGTAACCGTCAATCACCAGCGCCGCCTTGGCGTTGTCCTTTTCCGCCGACGCCACCACCGAAGCCTGCCGCGCCACATCGCGCGCATCCTGATTGCGGACGTTCTTGACTGTCTGGTCGTCGCGCAGCAGCGTCTGTTGCAGATGCTCCACGTGTTTGGGCGAGCCTGCCAGATCGCGCGGCAGAATTCCCGACTCGATACACTGCGCAGCCGCAGTCCCCACGGCCTGCCCGATCACCGCGCACGTCGCCATCACCCGCGACGACGTGAAAGCCACGTAGCTGGCGCTGATATTGCGCCCCGCCATCAGCAGGTTCGAGATGTTACGGCTGTACATCGACCGCAATGGAATCGGATAAACTTCCGGCGGACGCAGCGTAGTGTTGGGCGGCAGATCGGGACGGTCGAAACCCTCCGGCGGATGCGCATCCATGGCCCACCCCCCGATCGCCACGCCATCCGGGAAATCACCTTGCATGAGGTTTTGTTGCGTGAGGACGTGGTCGCCCAGCAATCTCCGGCTGCCGCGTTTGCCGGGCATCATCCCGACCCAGTCCATCGCCCAGTTGCGGCTGTCGGGGAAGTCCCCGCTGTTTTTGATGTAATCCCAGACGCCCATCACGATGGCGAGCAGTTCATAGCGGATGCGTTCGTTGTCGATGATAATGTCTTTGTCGCCGCCCCATTCGATCCACCAGTAGCCGTACTCCCACGTGTCGATCTTGCGATGCAGCAACTGCTGTTTGCCGATCTTGCGCGCCCACGATGGCGGAGTAAACGGCATGGCTTTGTGATACAGCCGCGACGTGAAAAGAATGCTGGAGCCCAGCGTCCGGTTATCCGGCTCGGTGGGCGCGAGCGGCTCATCGTATTCGCTGCGGGCTTCGCGGCCGGTGCGCATCTCGGCCCCGGCTTCCAGACCCAGCCGCGAATCGCCGGTGCAATCGCAGAACATCTTGGCGCGGATACGATAGAGACTCTCGCTCTTGTCGCACCGCGCCATGGCTTCGGTGATGCGGCCGTTTTTCACCGCGGCCGAATACAGCGTAGTCTCCAGGAGCAGCGTAATGTTGGGCTCGCTCACCACTTTGTCGTAGAGCAGCATGTCCCACAATTCAAAGCTGCGCTGCGGATTATTGACCGCGTCGGCGAGACGAAATTCTTCGATGAGCCCGCCTTCACGCCAGCCCGGACGTCCGGTATGCATGTTGGCGCCGACCACGTGCATCTTCACTTCGCTCGAAGAATTGCCGCCCAGTCGCGAGCGGTCCTGCAGCAGCACCACTCGTGCGCCGTGCCGGGCAGCGGAAATGGCGGCGCAGACGCCCGCGAGTCCTCCGCCGGCGACCAGTACGTCGGCATCCAGATTCACCAGGCGCATCTTCGGCTCGGCTTGAGCGAAGGGCGCGTGTGTGGGAGCGATACGCTCGAAGTCGGGATGGGGGCCGGTGGTTTGGGCCGCAGCCGCATCCGCCAACACGACAAGTGAATAGCTGCCCAATCCCGCGGCATTAAAGAAATCTCGTCGGTTCATGCTGTCTCCCGTCTAATAAATTATTTCACACCTGATAGCGTTTTGGAACGAATCTTCATCTGATCTCATCTATGTAAACGTGGTCAAAGGCATCGTGGGTCTCGCGGGTTTCGCCGCCAAAATGGCGCCGCAGTTTATTGAGCGTGTTTCCGAAGAGCGAAAGCGGCCGATCCTCATCGCTCCGCGCCATCCTTCGTTGCACCAATGGCCGCAGATCGGCTTACACGCCGCGTGGATCGGGCACAGCACGGTGTTCCTTTCGCTCGACGGCTTCACCATTCTCACCGATCCGGTCTTCAGCGCCAAAATCGGCATCAACTTCGGGCCGATGACCATCGGGCTCAAGCGCCGGGTCGCCCCCGCCGTGCCACTTGCGGAATTGCCTCGCCCGGATCTTATTCTCCTGTCGCATGCGCACATGGATCATTTCGATATCCCGTCGCTACGGACGCTCGAGCATCCCGCTTCGACGGTCGTCACCGCCTCCCGGACCAGTGACCTGCTGCGGCCTGATCACTACGGCGAGGTGCACGAACTGAATTGGGGCGACACCGCGCAGATCGGTCCGGCGAGTGTGCGGGCTTTCGAAGTCATTCATTGGGGCGCACGCATGCGCAACGATACCTATCGCGGGTATAACGGTTATCTGATCGAATGCGGCCGGTATCGCATCGTCTTCGGCGGCGATTCCGCGTACACCCATTCGTTCCGCCAGCTCCGCACCTCACGCGCGATAGACCTGGCGATCATGCCGATCGGAGCCTACAATCCCTGGATCCGCGTGCACTGCAATCCCGAGCAGGCCCTCGCCATGGCCAATGATGCCGGCGCAGATTTCATCCTACCCGTGCACCATCGGACCTTCGAGCTAGGCCGTGAACCCGCAGGAGAGCCGATGGAGCGACTCCTACGCGCAGCCGGCGCATCCCCCGACCGCATCTGCCTCCGCGAAATCGGTCAAGAATTCCACCGGTTCTAATGGGCCACGAATGAACACGAATGAACACAAATAAAAGAGCCGATCGTTTCCGTGACCACCGCCCACAGCCGGGAGCATTCACGGAACGGGTCAACCGGGTTGTTTTATTCGTGTTCATCCGTGTTCATTCGTGGCCAAATGTTTCCTGGTCTTTCTCACTCGTACCGCAGTGCTTCCACCGGGTCCAGCCTCGCAGCCTTCACCGCTGGCCACACTCCAAAGAACACGCCCACCGCGACCGAAACGCTGAAACCCGCGACCACCGCCCACAGCGGCACGGCCGACGGCAGTGACGGAACCAGAAACCCAATAAGAAACGTCGCGCCGATCGCGATGACGATGCCCAGTACGCCGCCGGTCCCGGTCAGCGCCGCCGCCTCCGCCAGAAACTGGCCGGTAATGTCGCGGCGCCGTGCTCCCAGCGCTTTGCGCACTCCGATCTCGCGCGTGCGTTCGGTGACGCTGACCAGCATGATATTCATCACCCCGATCCCGCCCACCACCAGCCCCAGCGCTGAAATCGCGATCGACACCATCACGATCAGCCCCGTGATCTGGTCGAATTGCTGGATAATCTGGTCCGGCGAGGACAGTGCAAAGTCGTCCGGTGCGTTGCGCGGCACATGCCGGAGACGGCGCAGGATTGCATCGACCTCGTCGTAGGCCTCTTTGCGACGCCCCTTCTTGGCTTTTGCCGTCACCATGAAGCGATCCAGTTGCGGATAGCGCGACACCGCGGTCTTGAACGGCATGATCATCAGGTTATCCATGTCGTTCTCGCCGAAGAATCCGCCTTTCGCTTTTTCCAGAACTCCGATGACGGTATACTCCGCGCCGTCTGCCATAAACGTCCGGCCCAGCGGACGCGCGTCGGGGAACAGTGCATCCGAGATGTTGCTGCCTAAAATCGCCACGTGCGCTACCCGGTCGTTTTCCTCGGGTGTGAAATAGCGGCCGAAGCGAAAATCGCGCGGTGTTATGTCGATCGAGTTCGGCGTTTCGCCGATCATGCCAATGCTCTCGGTTTCAAATCCCGGAACTTTCGCGATCACCGGTTGACCGTTCACCATCGACGGAATGTACAGCGTGAGGCACGTGTCCTCCACCGATCCGGCGAAGCGTTTGATCTGCTCGGCATATTCCGGCTTGATGGGACGTCGCTTCATTTCCTTCTGCGGACCGCGCGCTGCTGCGGGGTTGCCACTGAATTTGTAGACAAAAACGTTGTCCGGCCCGAGTTCCTGGAAGAAGATCACGATGCCCTGCCGCAGTCCCGTGAGCAGCGACGAAACGGTCACCACGGTGGTGATCCCGATAACGATTCCCAGGATGGTCAGCAGCGAGCGAAAGCGATGCGCCCATACCGCGTCCATCGCGATTCCCATATTCTGCAAAGGTGAAATCGATGTCGCCATAGCTGTCGCTTACTCCGATCGCAGCGCCACAATGGGGTCGAGTTTGGACGCGCGCGAGGCCGGATACCAGCCCGAGATCACCCCCACCGCCGAGGAAACAAAAATGGACAGCGCCACATACGCCACTGTGATATGCAGCGTCAGGTCGAATACCTTGCCGAGCACGAACGTCAGCAGCGCGCCCACCGCGATCCCCATCAGTCCGCCGAAGGACGACAGCATGATCGATTCCACCAGGACCTGCAACAGCACCGTAAACCGGCGCGCGCCGAGCGCCTTGCGGATGCCGATTTCGCGGGTCCGCTCGGTGACGCTCACCAGCATGATGTTCATGATCACGATGCCTCCCACCACCAGCGAAATCAGCGTCACCGGGACCACGATTACGCTGATCATCGCCAGCATGGTGTCGACGAAGCCGCGGATCGAATCCGGCGTTAGCGTATCGAAGCGGTCCTTCTGTCCGGGACGCTCGTGGAAGCGCGTGCGCAGTGCCACGCGGGTCAGGTCGAGCGACTGCTCCAGGGTGAGACCGGTATCCGGCCTGGCGCGCGCGAAAAGCGCGAAACCCGACCCCGGTCCGAACAGCCGGTTGAAACTGGTAATCGGAATGTAGGCGCAATTGTCGCGGCTGACTCCGAAGGACGCGCCGAGCCGCTCCTGTAAGCCGACGACGGTGAAATCGATGCCGTTGATTTTGAAAGCCTTCCCCAGCGGCGAACCTTCGGGAAACAGATTGAGGCGGGTGTCGTCGCCGATCACGGCCACAAAGGACCGGCTCTTCTCTTCCTGGTCGGTGAAGAAGCGCCCGCTGACCACCCCGATATCCCGGATGTCCGCCAGTGCGGCTGCGGACCCGATCACCGTGGAATCTTCCTGGATCAAATTGTCCCGCTTGAAGTCGACCGTGTTCTGGCGATACGGACTGTAGATCGAATTATCCTCATTGATAGTCCGTAGAAAGCGGAATTCGTCGATCGTGATCGGGCGGTTGGTACGTAGGCGGTCGAAGTACTCGCGGCGGCTCATGTTGCCGACCTGCGCAACCTGCGCGATCAGGTACGATTCCGTGCCGAACGCTTTGGCCGTACTCTGCTGCGCATACACGCCGAGACCCTCGATTGCCGATCCCACCAGAATCACGCTGGCGACCCCGATAATCACTCCCAGGAGCGTCAGAAAGCTGCGCAGTTTATGGGCCCGGATGGAATCGAAGGCGAGGGCAATGGCGGTCAGCAGTTCGTAGCGCAAACGAACCCAATCAGATTGTTGCTGAACCATCTATCACCAGGATAACGTACGAAAGAAGAACCGCTGCGGTTCCGTACGTTGCTTCACAGTCTCGTATGCGATTTGTTGTCGCATGCGTTTGTTTGACAAGAAGGCACATCGCTCCGTATACTCTCTGTTAGAAATTGTCCAGTTCGGAGGAACCGTGAGACTTTCTTGCCTGTTTGTATGTGTGACGAGTGTATGCATTGTAATATCCGGAGCCCACGCAGCCACCTTGGACGCTGCGTATATCTTCAATAACAACCTCAACGCGCAGGAAGGCGGAGTATCCGCACTGACTGCCACTAACCCGCTAGGCACCAACGCCTTCAGCAGCGACACCGTTTTGGGCAGTACTCACCCGGTGTACTCCTTCAACAGCAGTTCCGGAAACAACGCGGGGCTGACCTTCGATGACAGCTCCAACCTGATTTCACCCACGTCCTATTCGATTGAAATGGTTTTCCAGCTGAATAGTGTGACAAATGTTGGAAGCGGGTCGGGATGGCTCCGCCTGGTCGACACGCAAAACCGGCAATCAGACGACGGTCTTTACGTGGACCCGAGTGAAAATTTCGACATCTACTCCGATAGTCCCGCCGGGACTGCCCTTTTCAGCGCGAGCACCTATTACGATTTGATCCTGACGGATGACGGGACCACGGCGAGTGTGTATATCAATGGGACTCTCGACTTCTCCGTGGCTAACCAGGGGGCTGGTCTCAACCAGATGAATCTGAACGCTGCCGACAATCCAAGCCAGTTGATCAATCTGTTCCTGGACAATACGGCTGGCGGCGGCCAGGGCGAGTATGTAGGCGGCAAGATCGCTCTGTTCGAAGCGTTCAACGGGGTCTTGAGCTCGACCGATGTTTCCAACCTGAATGCCAATCCCTATGCCAACGTGCCCAGTTTATCGAGCACCACGACGCCCGAACCCGCGACCTGGATGCTTCTCACCGTTGGTGCAGCTTTAATCGCTTTCCGAAAGCAGAGAATCTTCATTCGCGAGTAGTGAGGGCTTGCCTCCTCTTACCACGAAAAGGGCAGACGACGAACAACGATCGTCTGCCCCACGAAGGCTCGTTCCCCAATCGGGTACCATAGCAACGGACCCATGCCCCCACGTCTGCTACCTGTTCTTTACGCTCTCGAGTTTCTCATCGCGCTCATCGCTGTCTACACGGTTTGGGGCCAGGTGGGCGGCCAGAATCACCTCGATTACATGGCATGGTATTGGAAAGCCGGCATCGGCTTCGCCATGGCGGCCGCGGTAATCCGCCTCACCGTTGCGATCACCTCGGATAGTCCTCACGCGCGGCGGCGCATCACCCTCTGGACGCTGGTGCTGTTCGGCCTCGCGATTTGCGCCGGCCTTGTCACGTATTACTATCATTTGAACGAACCGGCTGACGACGAAGAAGATGCCCCGGCTACCGTCACGCCTACCGCTCGCATTGCTCGCCCGGCTGTCCCCCGCGCCATTCGCAGCTGAATCCGCCTTTTAGCGCAGGCTCGCAGGCCATCACATTCGTCCAACACCGGGACGCCGAAACCTATCTCGAACTTGCTGTTTCTCACGGAAAAGACATCGTGCCGTACGAACTCCTTGTGCGCTGCGAAGCCTGCCGCGGACCCACCGCCCATCATGCCCGCAATCCGGCCGGCTATGACGTGCGATGCCAGGCCTGTCACACCGGCGTGAAGCATGTTCGCGCAGTGGGCGGCGCGGCGCGTATATTTCCTGACAACGGTCCCCCATTGGCAAGAGGAAACTCAGACCTGGAGTTTTTGTAACTGTGCAGGGCAGGGAACAGGTGATCATGGAACCATCGCTCGACGCAGCCGGCGGGAACCTGGACTTGCGCGCATCGACGGGCATCGCCGGACTGGACCTGGTGCTCGGGGGAGGCTTACCGCAGGGCCACCTATTCCTGGTGGACGGCGAGCCGGGGTCGGGAAAAACCACCATGGGTCTGCAATTTCTTCTCGCCGGGGCGGACCGCGGCGAGAAGACCATGTATGTGACCCTCTCCGAGTCCCTATTCGAAATCGAGAAGGTCGCCCGTTCGCACCGCTGGTCGATCGATAAAATCTCGATTCTCGAATACAGTCCTAAAGAGGACAGCCTCCGGCCCGAAGATCAATATTCGGCTTTCCATCCTTCCGAGGTGGAATTCACCGATACCACCCAGAGCATCCTGGGACAGGTCGAAGAGCTCCAGCCCAGGCGGATTGTCTTCGATTCGCTTTCCGAGATCCGCATGCTGGCGCGGGACATGCTTCGCTACCGGCGGCAGATCCTGGCGTTGAAGCATTTCTTCGCCAATCGAAACTGTACGGTCATACTCCTTGACGACCGCACCAGTGAAAACAACCCTCACCAGCTGCAGAGTATCGCCCATGGTGTGATCTCGATGGAGCGGGCGCATCGCGAATACGGCGTCGACCGGCGGCGCTTACGCGTGGCCAAACTGCGCGGCGCGTGCTTCCGCGAAGGGTTCCACGACTATACCATCGAGACTGGGGGCGTTACGGTTTATCCGCGGCTGGTAGCCTCTGAGCACCGCTCGGAGGCTCCTGACGGCGAGATCCCCAGCGAAATCCCTGCCCTGGACGTACTCTTTGGCGGCGGATTAAACCGCGGCACCAGCACGTTGATTCTGGGTCCCGCCGGATCCGGCAAATCCACCCTGGCGATGAGCTATGCCGTGGCAGCCGCCCGGCGCGGCGAACACGTGGCGGCCTTCGTCTTCGATGAAACCAGAGGCTCTGCCGTGCGGCGCGCGCGGCTGCTCGGTATGGACCCGCAGCCGTTGCTCGAATCCGGTCATTTCACTATCGATCAGGTAGACCCCGCGGAACTCTCCCCGGGCCAGTTCGTGTACAAAATCGCTCAGTATGTGGAGCAGAAGAACGTCCGGGTGATTCTGATCGACAGTCTGAACGGCCTGATGAACGCGATGCCTGGTGAGGCTGTGCTCACCATTCAGATGCATGAACTCCTCATGTATTTGAATCAGCGTGGGGTCGTGACTCTCATGGTAATGGCCCAGGCCGGTCTGGTCGGGACGATGCGGGATCCGGCGGACTTGAGCTATCTTGCCGACAATGTTTTATTGCTTCGCTACTTTGAATTTGCAGGCGAGGTCAGGAAGGCGCTTTCCGTTCTGAAGAAGCGTACCGGCGCGCACGAACACACCGTCAGGGAGTTTTACGTCGGCAACGGTCGCGTGACAGTTGGCGAACCGCTTGCAAGGTTCCACGGCGTCTTTACCGGAACGCCCTCTATTTTGGAGCGTCCGCCTGACCTTACGGATGACCGCACCTGAGCCCAGCGCGAAAACCGAACGAGTCCTCACTCATGCGCCGTTCGGTCGCGATGGGAGCATGATTTCGGAAGTCCTCCGCCGCGCTCATATTGACGCCATCGCCTATCCGGACATGCGGGGCCTGCTGGCTCAGCTTCCCGAGGGAGCCGGCGCCCTGATCATTGGCGACGAGGCGCTCCAGGCCAAGACCGTGGAGGCGCTCTCGCGCATCCTTGCAGCGCAGCCCCACTGGTCGGATCTGCCGGTTCTGATCATGACCAGCGGCGGGGAGGCGACCGACGCCAGTCAATTCCGGCTGAGACTGGTGCGCCCTCTCGGCAACATTACCCTCCTCGAGCGCCCCCTCCGCACCGCGACTCTCTTGAGTGCCGTACAAACAGCCTTGCGCGCCAGGCGCCGCCAATATGAGATCTGCGACATCCTGCGCGAGCGGGATGCGCTGCTGGCCCAGGCGCGGGGGAGCGAGCGAATCTATCGCGGGATCGGGGAGTCGATCGATTTCGGCATCTGGATCTGCACCCCTGACGGACGGAATATTTATGCCAGTGAATCTTTTCTGAAACTGGTCGGCCTCACCCAGGAGCAGTGCGCCGGTTTTGGCTGGTGCGGCGTCCTGCATCCGGATGACACGGAGGAGACTCTCGCGTCCTGGAAACTCAGCGTCGCGAGTGGTGCGTTTTGGGACCACACCCATCGTTATCGCGGGCGCGACTCGGTCTGGCACTACGTGTTGGCGCGAGGCGTGCCGATCCGTAGCGACGACGGTGAGACGCTGTGCTGGGCCGGGATTAACCTCGACATCGCGCGGGAGAAGCAGGTGGAGAGCGCCCTCCATGAATCCAACCAGGCATTGCGGCGCTCCAACGCGGACCTGGAGCAGTTTGCCTACGCGGCCAGTCACGACCTGCAGGAGCCTCTGCGCAACGTCGCCATCTTCACGCAGTTGTTGAAGGATCAATGTTTGCAGAACCTCGATTCGCAGGCAGCCGAGTTCATCTCCATCATCGTCGCGTCGGCCAAGCGGATGGAGTTGCTCATCAAGGATCTGCTGGCCTACACCCGCGCCACCAGCCTGGAGGATGACCATCACGATTCCATCGACGCACAAACAGTGCTCGATAACGTGGTCTGTGGTTTGCAGCCTTTGATTGCGGAACAACACGCGTCCGTCACCTCTGATCCGCTGCCCCGTGTAAGGATCCATGAAGTTCACCTGCAGCAGCTTTTTCAGAATCTGCTGAGCAATGCGATCAAGTACCGTAGTGACGTTCCTCCGCGGGTACACATCACTGCCAGCCGGGATGCCGTCTGGCAGTTCTCGGTTCAGGATAACGGCATTGGTCTCGATCCAAAATACGCGAGCCAGATCTTCGGAATCTTCAAGCGCTTGCACAATTCAACCGAATATCCCGGCACCGGCATCGGGCTGGCCATCTGCCAGAAAATCGTGGAACGTTACGGAGGCCGCATCTGGGTAGAGTCGGCCCTCGGCCAGGGCGCCACATTCCGCTTCACCCTGCCGCTCTGACCCGGTAGCCTTGGCCATTTCTTGTGGGGCAGGTTGTCAACCCTTCTGACGCAGGCCAAGTGAACATGCAGCGGGATCCGTTATTTAATCACCCTGCAGAAGGACGGCGCAAACGCTAAGCCATATCAGGTTAGGCAGGTCCGGGCTATAATTCTCGAAGCGAAGCTAGGTGGCCAATGACGAAATACGAAGTGATTCTTTAGTGGAGCCAGGAAGACGACGCGTTCATTGCAGAAGTGCCAGAACTGGCAGGCTGCGCGGCGCACGGCCCTTCGCAAGCGGAGGCATTACGGAACGCGCAAGATGCGATTTCGTTGTGGCTTGAGGCCGCCAGGGAATTTGGCGATCCGATACCGGAGCCCAAGGGTCGCCGTCTGATCTTGGCTTGAGCTCGGCTCGGGGCGGGATGTAACGCGCCGCAGTTCGCGAATCAGAAATCCTGTTCCAGGTGGACCATGTTTTGGAAGGCAAGCGTCCCGCGCGTTTTTGCAATGCCGAAGCATTAATCTGCACCGGCTGCAAAGCAGCCCCTGGAGTTTGTACATTTTTCTGGGTTTGGCGCGGAGATTTCTCTGGACTTTTGCGTGAAGCTTCTGTAACGTAAGCATGAGGACCTGCATTGGGCAGGTCGCATGCGATGCCTATCACAATTGGTGACGGCCTTTCGTTCTGCGGTCACACATTGAGTCAGTCCGAATTGGATCTAATTCGCAGCATCACGCGCGAGTTTGCCGGTCTGACTTTGACCGAACTGGCGGCAACCCTCTGCGAACTGCTGGAGTGGCGACGTCCCAACGGTGGGCTCAAGAGCCGCGAGTGTTATCTGTTTTTGCGCGAACTCCACGACCGTGGATGGTTGCCTTGGTTGCCCGCCCCGCAGCCCAGACATCCCCGCGTCTCCGCACCCAGACCGGCAGTTTTGCCACTCGCGGCTCCCCCTGCGCTCACCGGAGCGCTGGAGTCCTACCGTCCCATTTCACTGCAGCTGATTGAATGCCCCGAGCAACGGCTACTGTTCCGTCGATATCTGGAACAATATCATTACCTCGGCTACCGTGCTCCTTATGGGGCGCAACTTCGTTACTGGGCCCGGGCAGCGAATCCGGATTTGCCGCCGCTGGCCGCCCTACTGTTCACCAGCGCTGCGTGGCGGATGGCGCCGCGCGACGGCTGGATCGGATGGAGTGACCAGGTTCGTCAGCGCAATCTCCCTCTGGTAATCAACCACAGCCGCTTTCTGATTCTCCCCTGGGCACGCGTTCCCCATCTGGCCAGCCATATTCTGGCGCGAGCCGCGCAACAACTACCGCGCGACTGGCAGGCCCGCTATGGTGTCACCCCTGTGTTGATGGAAACCCTGGTGGACCCGACGCGTTACCGCGGCACTTGCTATCGCGCCGCCAATTGGATCGAAGCCGGCATGACCACCGGCCGCGGACGCATGGACCGTTCCGGACAGGCCCAAGGGATCCGCAAGCAGATTTTTCTCTATCCCCTACACCGCCTCTGTCGCCAACGGCTATGCGCCGACCTACCTGTTTTGAGGAACTGACATGCAACCATCACTGCCGATTCCGCAAGAAATTGGATCGCGTTCCAGAACGGACGGAGGTTCTTCGGCGGAAGACCCGATGACCCTACTGGGCTGCTTTCTCGATATCCTGGCCTCCTGGGTGACGGTGTTCCCCCAGAAGCGCACCTTTCTCCGCGCCGTACGCCAGGCGGTAGGTGGGCTGGTCTGCCTCGGCCGCCACACTCTGTCTCGCATCATTTGGACCAACGGCGACCAACACCAGGATTGGCGCGCCGAGTATTTTCTGTTCTCGCGTTGTCAGTGGGAGCTCTCCGCCTTGTTCGCTCCCCTCTTGCAGCGCGCCTTGCCCTACTGTCCAGGCCGTTATATCGGTGTGGCCATCGACGACACTCGCCTGCACAAAACCGGATTACGCATTCAGCAGGCTTTCCTGCAGCGCGATCCCCTCTCCCCCAAGTATCGCGTCAATTTCATGCTGGGCCTGCGGTTCCTGCAGGCCTCCCTGCTGGTTCCACTGTTCCGCCACGCCAAGGTGGGTGCCCGCGCCATACCCATCGCCTTTGAGGAATCCTCAGTCGTCAAACGGCCCCGCAAGCGGCGCCCTAAATCCTCTGGCCGGCAGAATCAGGCGGCCCAGAGCAAGCGTCCACGCAAAGCTGGAAAGGCAGAGCCGGTACCGCAACCGGAGGCGAAAGACGCCGCCTTAGAGAAGGAGTGGAAACAGTATCGCGCGGCCCAAAAACTCCATAATCTCTCCACTCACTTCATCCACCTGATGGGCCGTCTGCGCACAGGCTTCGATGCGGCCGGAGCCGCTAACAAGATTCTGCTGCTGGCAATCGACAACAGCTTCTGCAATCGCACGGTTTTCCAGACCGTAGTCAAGGGCGTCGAACTGATCGCTCGCGCCCGCAAGAATGCGGTTTTGTGCCACCGCGCCGAGGACCGATCGCGCCGCTTCTACGATACCCACAAATTCACCCCGGAACAGGTGCGGTTCGACGAGTCCAGGGCCTGGAAGAGCACCAAAATCTTCTATGGTGGAAAACGGCGCCAGGTCGAGTACAAACAGGTAGCAGGGATCTATTGGCAAGGCGGGGCACGTCAGCGGCCGCTGCGGCTGCTCGTGGTCAAACCCACGCGCTATCGCAAGAAAAACAGTACCCGCTTCTGTTACACCCAGCCTGCCTACCTGCTCACAACCGTGGTCGACGGCACAGTGCGGCAACTATTGCAAATCTACTTCGACCGATGGCAGATTGAAGTCAACCACCGCGAGGAAAAGGACACCCTCGGCGTGGGGCAAGCCCAGTTACGTAACTTTATCTCGGTGCCCAAGCAGCCGGCCTTCGCTGTGGCCAGCTACAGCGCACTCCTCCTGGCCTCGTTGCAGGCTTTCGGAGCCGAACGCGGCACGGCTTACGCCGCCCTCCCCAAGTGGCGCCGTCGCGCTGCACGACCCTCGGCTTTGGATCTGATCACGCTACTCCGCAAAGAAATGGCCGAACACCCGGAACTCGTCGCCCACCTCGGCTTGAATCCGACCGATCGCGGCTTCAACGCTGCTGCCGCGGCCTGAAAAATGTACAAACTCCAGCGGCTGCAAAGCAGCCCGTGGATGTGTACAACGTAGCTGGGTACAATATGACGAGCCTGCCTTATGATCTCAATCGCATCGCCAGTCTGTGTCGCACCCAACGGTGATTGGTGCGGAGAAGGAGCGGCCTGGCACGCCGCCGAAAAAAGCCTCTACTTCACCGACATCAACCGGTTCCTCATCCATCGCTTCGATTCCACCGATCGCTCCGTCCAGACATGGTTCTTCGACGAACCGGTGACCTCCATGATCCTCACCGATCGCGACGATACCCTCGCCGTGACCCTGGGCTCCCGCGTGATTCTATGGAAACCGTCCACCGATCAGCGTCAGGACCAGGGCTACCGTGTCCCTGGTTGGCCCAACGTCCGTTCCAACGATGCCAGAGCCGATTCCCGTGGCTCGCTCTGGCTGGGCACCATGCGGAACAACGTCAATCCCGACGGCTCGCCGGGGGAGGCAGGTGGTACCGATGGCTTCCTGGTCCGCATCGATCCGGACGGAGCCGTCACGGAGTGGAAGCGTGACATCGGTATCAGCAATACCGTAATCTGGAGCCCGGATCATACACGTTTCTACACCGCCGACACGCTCCTCAACGAAGTCTACGTGTTTGACTACGACCCCGCCACGGGCAGCATTTCAGGCGAGCGAAAATTCTTCACGGGCTTCCCGCGAGGCAAACCGGACGGCTCGACGATGGACTCTGAAGGCTATCTATGGAACTGCCGCTACGGCGGTCATTGCATCGTGCGCGTGGCTCCCGACGGCGTCATCGACCGCGTGATTCAAATGCCCGTCTCGAACGTCACCACCTGCACCTTCGGCGGTCCGGACCTCACCACTCTGTATGTGACCTCAGCAGGGCTCGGCACCGCGCCCGCGGAACGCTTTGGAGGAGGCCTCTTCACCATCGAAACCAACATAAAAGGCCAACCCGAAAACCGCTTTCGCGCGGCCCACGTGTGACGGACTTTAGAGGAACTTGCAAAATTTGGCCGCCAGCGGTCGAGGCAGGCGAAACCGCCTGCCCCACCAACGCAAACATTGGACTTGCAAGGGTGGCCGGCGACAGTGTCCGGCAGGGGTTGATTCCAACATGATCATCGCGAGCCGGCGCTACCCCTGGATCGTCGTAGGCATGCTCTGGAGCATCTGCTTCTTCAACTACGCTGACCGGCAGGCGGTCTTTTCCGTATTCCCTCTCCTGCAGAAGGAGATGCAGCTCAGCCCCGTGCAACTCGGCCTCCTCGGCTCGGCCTTTGCCTGGCTGTACGGGCTGGGCGCACCGCTCGCCGGCATCGTCGTCGACCGGATTCGCCGCAAATCGGCCATCATGGGCGGCCTCTATGTCTGGAGCACCATCTGCATGGCCACCGCGCTGTCGAGAACCTTCCGGCAGCTTCTCCTGTTCCGCGCGGCGGAGGGTTGCGGCGAGACTATCTACTATCCGGCCACGGTTTCGCTGATCAGCGATTATCACGGCAAAGGGACACGCTCGCGAGCCCTCGGTTTCCTGCAGACCAGCGTTTACGTCGGCACCATCGGCGGCGGATTCTTTGCCGGGCTGATCGGGCAGCACTACGGCTGGCGGTGGTCGTTCGTCGTCTTCGGTGGACTGGGGATTCTACTCGGCCTGGTGCTGCAGCGCTTCCTGCGGGAACCCGTGCGCGGGGCATCGGAGCCGTACATCCAGGAGCCCCCGCAAAAACTTCCGCCCCTCGCTACCCTCGCCGTGATCCTACGGACGCCCTCCGCGTTGCTGCTGATGGCTGCCTTCGTTTGCTCCAATTTTGTGGCCGTCGTGCTGCTCTCCTGGATGCCGACGTTCCTCTATCAAAGGTTCGGGATGAGCCTCGCGATGGCAGGTCTCAGCGCGACTCTCTTCGCGCAGGTTGCAGGCATGGCCGGCGCAGCCACGGGGGGATGGCTGGCGGACGCGGCCGTCAGGAGGACCAGCCGCGGAAGAGTGCTGGTGCAGGCTGCAGGTGTTTTCGCCGGTGCTCCTTTCGTCGTGCTCTGCGGCATGACGCAGTCGGTGACGTGGCTCATTGTCGCCCTTGCCGGTTGGGGCTTCTTCAAGGGCATGTACGATGCCAACATCTTCGCCTCGCCGTTCGATGTGATCCGTCCCGACGCTCGCGGCACGATGGCGGGACTGATGAACTGTGTCGGCTGGCTGGCCGGCGGCGGCTCGGCCCCGATTCTGGTGGGCTTGCTAGCCCAGCGCACCACTCTCGGCTTTGCCATCGCGACCACCTCAGTCGTCTATTGCATCGCGGGCGTACTGCTGTTAACGTGCGCCGCCTTCTTTGTGGATCGCGATATAAAACAGCTCACCCGCCAATGATTTATCAGGTAAGGCAGCAGCCGCTTTGGCGCCCACCAAAACGTCGCGGCGCGCAAAGAAACGAAGATTTAGTAACACAGACTTCAGTCTCTGCCGTTCGCGCAGTCTGGGATATGAGCAGCGGGTCAACACTGGATCTGCCAATCCTGGAGGGCACCGACTACTATCCCAATCCCGCTTCCCGTAGAAATTGCGCCGATTCTTCCGGCGGCGTCGGATTGATGTAGAACCCCGTGCCCCACTCGAACCCGGCCACCTTGGTCAGCTTGGGCATGAGCTCGATATGCCAGTGGTAGTGCGCCATGGAGGCTTCCTGCACGGGCGCGGTATGCAGTACGAAATTGTAGGGCGGACGCTCCAGCACCTTATCGATCTTGCGCAGCGTCGAACGGAGCACCCACGAGAGATCCTGCAGGTGCGCCTGGTCGGTGTTTTCGAAGTGTGAGGCGTGATGCCGGGGTAAGATCCAGGTTTCGAATGGGAACCGGGGCGCATACGGCTCCAGCACCATGAATCGTTCGGACTCGCTGACCACTCGCACCTGATCGCGGCGTTCCTGGTGAACGATATCGCAGAATACGCACCGCTCTTTGAAATCAAAATAGCGCTTCGCGCCCTCCAGTTCCTCAATGACGCGCTTGGGCACCACCGGTAGCGCGATCAGTTGCGAATGCGAGTGTTCCAGCGTCGCGCCGGCGGCCGCGCCGTGATTCTTGAAAAGCAGAATATACCGCAGCCGGATGTCGCGCTTCAGATCGTTGATGCGATCGCGGAATGCGCGCAGGACATCCTCGACTTCCTTTTCGCTCAGCTCGCCCAACGACTTGGCGTGGTCCGGCGTTTCGACGATCACCTCGTGTGCGCCGATCCCTTCCATCTTGTCGAAAAGTCCCTCGCCCTCCCGGTTAAGATCGCCATGGATCTCGAGCACCGGGTACTTGTTCGGCATGACGCGAATCTGCCAGCCCGGCTGGTTGGCGCCGCTTCCGTTACGGTACGCCAGCACCTCGGATGGGGTTCGGCCTTCGTTGCCGGGGCATAGCGGGCACGTGCCGGTCGCGAGCGGCGGAGGCACAGTCTCGCGGCTGAAATCGCCCGGCCTCCGTGCGCGATCGGCGGAAATAATTACCCAGCGTCCCGTGACGGGATCTCTTCTTAGTTCAGGCAAGAAACTAGTCTACTCTCATTGCCTCGCCGAACGCATCTTTCAGATGTTGAATCACCGGATTCTTTTTACCGGTGATGGCGATGATATCGAACCGGACGTCGCTCCAATCCACGTTGGCGCGCCTGGTGTAGTCCCGGGCAGTGCGCAGGATGTAGCGCTGTTTGTCGTCGTCGACAGCTCGCTCGGGAAACGCAACGGCGTCGCTCGAGCGCGTTTTCACCTCGACGAAGACCAACTGCGCGCCTTCTCGCGCAATGATGTCGATTTCCCCTGGAGAGCCCGTCGCCGGGCGGTAATTCCTGGCCACGATCACATAATCGCGGCGGCGCAGATAGCGATGAGCCAGATCCTCACCGCGGCGGCCCAGATCGCGCCGGATTCTCCAGCGCACGGCATCGGCGAGTCGAGCGAGCATGTTATTCAACCGGCTCGAAATCGAACTCCATCACCTTGCCGCGCACCACGAAGCAAAGGTAATGCTCCCAGAATCTGCGGTAGTGCGGGAACCGGTTGACCAGAAATTCGAACCCCAGCCATCTCCAGAATGCTAGTAGCTTTACGCGCACTTTAATCTCACGGAATTTTGCGTGCGTGTAATATCCAAAGCCGCCGTGGTCAGGCCCGAAGTAACGAAACGAAAAGCTGTTGAGATGGCTGCGGTGAGTGGGGTCGCAAAACGAACTGAAGTCGGTGTAGTGCGGCGTCTCGATGCGCACGCGTCCTCCCGGCCGCACCAGGCGGTGAAACTCCTCCATGGTCTTGATCACGTCGGCCACATGTTCGATTACGTGAATGGCGCGCAATTGATCGAACGAGCGGTCGGCGAACGGATAGGGAAAGCGGTCGAGATCGCAGATGACATCGGCGTTGCTGGAGAGGTTCCGGTCGATCCCGATGGAACCGGGATACTTGCGGATGCCGCAGCCGACGTCGAGGATTTTCACGGGCTATATCTTAACGCGCACGGTTTGCCACGGATTCCGGAACCGGCGCGGCGTCCCTGGCCCGCCGGGAAACATCAGCAGATAAAGGACGACAAACAGTAGGAGCGCGATGGTGGCGATGTCTTGATCAATCAAAACGGATTTACCTGAAGTAGTATCAATTCTAACATGTCCGCCTGCGCGCGGAACAAACTATTGTTTTTTGTTGTCTGCCCGGCTGCACAGCCTCCGGCGGGCGACTTGCCGGTTTCAGGGTTACGCTCCCCGCACTACCATAGAAAAGAATGCCCGACAATTCCGAGCCGTGGTACCTGCGGACGCTGCGAGATAAAGTGAGGCTGCTCAACGCGTCGCTACAAAAACACTTCGCCGCTCCTCAGGATGTGCCGCCGCCCGATCCTAAGCTCTACCAGGCCGCCGTCGACGAACTGCGCCGTCTCGAAACTGATGGCCCCGACAGCCGCGCCTACCTCGAAAAGCACATTCCGCGGCTTGCCCGGACCCTGACCCTGATCCCGCGCCCTTACCTCTCTGGCCGTGCCCTGGAGTTGGGCTGCTATATGCAGATCACCCCGGCACTCTATTTCCTCAGCGGCTACAAAGAAGTTCGCGGGGGCTACTACGGCACTCCCGGCCGCGTCGACCACAAATGCGTCTACCCGGGAGGCCGCAAATTCGAATGCGATGTCGATCACTTCGACGCCGAGCGCGACCCCTTTCCCTATCCTGACAATCACTTCGAGCTGGTTCTGGTGTGTGAGTTGATCGAGCACCTCTTGTCGGATCCCATGTTCATGCTGCTCGAAATCCGCCGCGTGCTACAGGAAGGCGGACGCATGCTGATCTCGACTCCCAACTTAGCGTCCATTGCCAGCGTGGCGGCACTGCTCGAAGGGCGCGACAATCCGCAGATCTTTTCCATTTACACGCGACCCCGTCCGGGCGCGGAACCCGACATCCCCCATGTCCGTGAGTACACTGCCGACGAATTGGGCCGCACCGTTCAAGCCGCCGGGTTCGAAGTCGAGACGCTGTTCACCGAAAACATCGCGGAGTACGATCACCACCGGCACCTGCTCGGCTTTCTGCAGGAGAACGGCTACGACATCCGCCTGCGCGGCGAGCAGACCTACTGTATCGGGATCAAGCGCGAGGCGCTCCCGGTAATCCGCTATCCTCGCTGGCTCTACACCGAGTAGAATGCGTGTTCGGCAGCTTCCTCATCTGGGCAATCGCAACCGCACCCGGCATTCAGCCGGCTTTGAGTTATGAACCACCGGTAACCTGTTCCAGTCCGGGCACCGCATCCGAATCGATATTTCGGGCAGCAGTTTCCCAAAGCTCGAACCCAACCCGGAGGCCGCGCACGACGTCATCTATCATGCGCGCCGCACGCGTCGTATGTGGACCTCTCCGTCAATTCCCGGTGAGCCGCCAGCCGCGGGGGGCAGGCCCCGGTCTAATGTGTCTGAAACTTGTGCCTTTGTCGCCGCGAGCGAAGTTTGGCCGCAGTTTCTGGAGGGCAGAAGATGTTGGACGCCAATATCTATTCGTTTGCATTCGCGGTCCAATGTTTCCGCCCTGCCTAAAACGCCAGCTTGAGCCTCAATTGAATATTGCGTGGCGGGTATGCGGACGAGATGGTGCCGAAACCGCTGCTGGTGATCGTGCTGGCCGGGGATTCGAAATTCACGTTGTTGAAGGCGTTGAGGAAGTCGGCGCCTACCCGGAGATTCACTCTGCCATCCCGCGCGAGGTTGAACGACTTGGATACTGACAGGTTATAGATTTGCATGCCGGGGCCTTCCACGTTACCGAAACCGGATGTGCCAAAGGCGCCTTGCGCTGCGGCCGTGAAGGCCGCGGGATTGAACCAGCCGTTGGCTCCGGGATTCGGCAGCAAGCCAGGCCCGCCGATGTAGTTAGCTGAGCGAGTGCCGATCAGCGTGCTCCCTGTAATGGTGTAGTAGAACCCGCTCTGCAGGTGGATAATGGCGCTGAGCTGCCAACCACCCAGCGGCGCGCGAATCAGACGATTGTAATTCCTCAGCCCGGGCAGATCCCAGACAACCGTGCCCACAAAAGTGTGGCGGACATCCATTGAGGCTCCGGCGTTAGAGGAATAAGCCGGACCGTACGCGGCGTGGATGTTATAGGCGTTGTAATTGTTATCGGTATCGGAAGAGGTGTCGGCCAGGTTCTTCGAAAACGTATACGCGGTGGTGAACTGGACCCTGCCGAAGCGCCTTTCCAGGCGTGCCTGCAGGCCATGGTAGTTGGACGTGCCGGCGCTTTGGAATTCCTCAATGGTGGAGTAGCCGGCATACGGACGCAGATAGTTCTCGTTGGCCTTGGAAGAGGCGGCGGTGAGGACGGCCCAACTGGGCTGGTTGATATCGGGCTCCGTCAGGAGGTGGCGTCCGAAACTGCTCACATAGTCCACTTCCGCGAAGAGCTGCATTGGCAACTCGCGCTGAATGCCGACGCTGACTTCCTCTGAATAGGGAGTCTTGAGGTTCGGATCCATGGTTTGTATCGTGCCCCACGGAGCGTTGACGGTAGCGCCGCCGCTGATGTTCGACAGGCTGCCGCTTTGGTATGCAACGCTCCCTACGTAGGGCGGATTGTTCAGCGTGTACATCGTCGGATTGCCCTGGATACGGTCGTAGAACATGCCGAAACCGCCGCGGATGACGGTCTTCTCAGCCACGGCATAGGCGAACCCTAAACGCGGCTGCCAGGTGTTCTGGCCGTTGTACATGCCGCGAGGCGCGCCGTCCGGCACCGCCAAAATGGCCGGATTCGTCGCGTTGGGTACCAGGTAGGCCTCGGCTGGATTGATGCCGCTGCCTACGCGTTGCAAGCCGTTATAGATATTGCCGGAGCCCGCCACCACGACGCCCGCCGAGGTCACCGTTACGGCCTGCGCAGGGTTGTAGAGAGAGGGCACGAAGTTCGCCAGGTTACTTACCGTTGAGTACAACGGCATCATGTACTCGTAGCGGAGGCCCAGATTCACGGTGAGTTTGCGCGAGACATGCCAGGAATCGTCGACGAATGCGCCCGGCTCGGTATAGCGATAGTGGCCCACGGGATCGTAGGCTGCCTCGGTGTAGGTATAGAAGTTGCCCAACAGCGCGTCGGCCAAGGCATAGCCGGTAGTGTTGGAAGTGCTGCTGCTATTGAAGGCGATGTTGCCGTCGTAGTAGGAGCGTCCGTTCTGGTCTTTGCGGTAACGCGTGACCGAGGCGCCTGCCCGGATGGAGTGCTGGCCGCGCACGATCGAAACGCTATCGGCCAGATCGATGTTGGTGATGGGAGAAGTGAGGGTCTGGTCGGGACCTTTCCACTGCTCGAAGTTCTGCACTGTCACGTCGGGAATTCCGTTGGCGTATGGCCCCACCGAGTTGTAGATGCGCTGGAACGTAAAGCCCTGCGTGCTGCGCTCCCAACTGTCGCCCAGGTTCTGGTAGCGCTGTCCATTCCAACTGGCGCCGAAATGAACTTCGTTGACGACGGTAGGAGAGAACAGCCAGGTCTCCGACAGCAGGACGCTCCTGGCCGGACGGTTGCGGTCCTCCGCCACGGCCGGAATGTAGGAGGAAGAGACGCTGCCCGGACCGTAGGCCAGGTAGATGTTGTTCGAGTCGTCTACAAAGCGGAGGTAGAGCGTGTGCTTGTCGTTGATGCGATAGTCGATCCGGCCCAGGTCTTCGCGGTAGTTGAGCGGATTGGGAACTTCGAAAATGGTGTTGTTCGCGATGGGTGTATTAGTGAAGGTGGCGGCTTGAGAAGTGGCGTAGGTATACACGTTCGCGATGGCCCTGCCATCCGGAGTGATCGCCGACGCGGGGACGATATTGCCCGGGTAGGGGGTTTTGGTCCCGGGTTCGTCGATGGTCTTGCCGCTGCCGACGAAATTGCCCTGCAATTCCGCGGTCGTGGGCAGCGAAACGCGTATGGGCGCGGCCTGTTGCCGCAGCCGCTTCCATTCTTCACCCACGAAGAAGAATAGCTTGTTTTTCCTGATCGGGCCGCCCACGTCGTAACCGAAATCGTTAAAGCGAAGCTCGGTATTGCTGGGCGAGAAGTAATTGCGCGCGTCCAGCGCGTCGTTGCGGAAATATTCGAAAGCCGCGCCGTGGTAATCGTTGGTGCCGTTCTTGGTGACCAGGTTGAAAGCTACACCCGCCGAACGGCCATATTGCGCTGAGAAGTTGGAGGTCTGAATCTTGACCTCCTGGGTGAAATCGGGGCTGACGTTGTTGATCAGGCTGCCGTTGGCTCCGCCATCCAGATTGACCATGCCATCCACGGTCATGTTGTTGGAATTGGTGCGATGGCCGTTCACCGATTGGTTGGTGGCGCTGAGCGAGGTGAGCACGCTGAACTGGTCCGGATTGGTGATCACGGCGCCGGGGACCAGCGTCAGCAGTTCCATATAGCTTCGCCCGTTCAACGGCAGGTTGTCGACCTGCTTCTTATCGATGACCTGCGAGACTTCGGCCGATACACTATTCAGCGCTTCGCTCTCCGCAATCACTTCCACTGTCTGGGAAGCGTCGCCGATCTGCAGCCGGAGATCCACTGTCAGCCTGCCGTCGGCTACCACCGAACTGGCGGCCTGCTGAGAGCGTTTGAAACCGGTGTGATCGGCGGTGACGGAATAGGGTCCGATGGCTAGATTCTCGGCCACGTAGAAGCCCCGCTCGTCGGTCATCTCGGTACGAGTGGCCTGTGTGTCGGTATTGGTAATCACGACTTTGGCGCCCGGAATGGCGGCTCCGGAAGGATCGGTGACGGTGCCGGAGATTCGACCGAACATGGTCTGGGCGGGGGCAGGGGACACAAACACGGCTAACGCTGCCGCGAACAACGTAAATCTCAACATGGACTGTAACATACTAACCTCTTGGCTCAAGATTATCTTCCGGACGCTTTGTTGTCGAGCCACAGGTCAGCAATCTTTTTGTCTGAAACGGAAAAATCGATACAATTATGAAATGGCCGGGCTGCCAGTAGATGTGCTCTGGATTGCACGCTACGACTACGGTCCCGGCTGGACTTTGCGGCTGCACCATCACAATTACCTCCAGATGATCCTCTTCCTGGATGGACGGGGTGAGTTTACCGTTTGCGACCGGCCATTTCCCATCCACGGCGGCGAACTGTTTCTGCTTCGTCCCGGTGAGCAGCACGCCTTCCGCGCGGAATCGCTGGTGCGCACCCTGGACGTGAAGTTTCGCGTCGCGCCGGGCGCTTTGCTGCGCCGTTTGCATAGCGCGGCTACCGTGCTGCTGTCGAGCGAACCGTCCCTGGCCGCGCGCCTCGAACGCATCCGCGCCGAGGGCGAGCAGAAGGGGCTCTTCTATCGCGAACTATGCAGCGTCCTGCTCAGCGAGATCCTTTACCTTTACCTGCGTCAGGACCAGCATGGGCCGCCCGTTGACCAGTCCGCCGAGGCTGCCGGCGCGATGGCGCACGACCGGGTGTTGGCCCGCGCGCTGGAGTTCGTTCGCACCCGCTACCAGAACCCATTGACCATCCGTGAGATCGCTCGCGCGGCCGGTTGTACGGAACGTACCCTGCGCCTCCACTTCCAGGCCGCCTTCCGTATGCCTCCGCTAACCTTCCTGCAGCGCCATCGAATCGCCAAAGCTAAGACGCTAATCCAGTACTCGGACTACGCGCTCAAAGAGATCGCCGAACAGGTGGGTTTCCAGACCGTGCATCACTTCACCCGGCTCTTCACCGTCATGGAAGGACGCAGTCCGGCTGCCTGGAGACGCGAGTATCTCAAGGGCATTCGGAAGGACGTTTACATCAACCCGCAGTTCGAGAACCGCATCTTCACGGTGGAAGACGATAGAACAGGTCCTGTGTGACAGACCTTAGGGCTTGTCAGAAAATAACTATGCCATTCCGGAACCGCCTGCTTACGCGTGCGGCTCAGTGCCGCTGGTTCTGAGCGGTTGGGAGTGTGATTCGGAGCAGATACTTAGTTCGTCCCGGCCGGCTGCGGAGCAGTCCACTCGGGTTAAATCTGAAATAATAGGAATCACATGGAATTTACCAGGATCCAGCGGGAGCGTGCGGTCGATTCGGTTTATCAGGCGATGCGTCAGGCCATCGTCTCATGCCAGATCAAACCCGGCGAGCGCCTCAACGTGGAAGAGCTTGCCCAGAAGTTCGGAGTCAGCCTGACGCCGGTACGCGGCGCGATCCAGCAGCTTGCCACCGAAGGGCTCATCGAGATCCGTCCCCGCAGCGGCACCTTCGTCGCCAGCCTCAACTACCAGGAGATCGACGAAACTTTCAAAATCCGCTGCGCTTTGGAATGTCTGGCGGGTGAGGAGGCCATCGGCAGAATCAAGCCCGGCCAGTCGCACCGCCTGAAGGAACTTCTTCGCTCGCTCAAGAGACGCGTGGTCACCGACGAGGACCGCAAGATGCATGAAACCGACAACTCGGAACTGCACCAGATCATCGTGGAAGCGGCGGGCAACCGGAAACTGCGGGAGATGTATTACGCCCTCAACGCCCACATCAACATCGTGCGGATTCACGCCGCTGAATCCAACTGGCCCGCGCGCATGCAGGAAGAGCAGGCCGAACACGAAACGATCGTGTCGGCCATCGAAGCTAAGGATGGCGCAGCTCTCACGGCCGCTCTGCGCAAGCACATCTACCGCGCCAAGGATTCCATGCTCGCGGCCTTGCGGGCCTCCTCGTTGAAAGCCGACGGCCAAAGCGAGCCAGTGGCAACCTCGCGGTGAAAATTCCGCACCTGCGCTGGTATATCGCCGCGCTGTTATTCACGGCGACCGTCATCAATTACGTCGACCGCCAGGTGCTTTCGATCCTCGCACCCGTCCTGACCCAGGATTTGCATCTCAGTCCCATTCAATATGCCAACATCCTGCAAGGATTTCTCTACGCCTACACGGTGATGTACCTGGTGTCCGGGATCATCGTCGACCGCTGGGGCACCCGTCGCGCCATGGCCGCCTTCATGACGTGGTGGTCTGTCAGCAATATGTTGCATGCGTTCGCGAATTCGGCATTCAGCCTGGGGGCGTTTCGCGTGTTGTTGGGGATTGGCGAGCCCGGCAACTTCATGGCTGCGAGCAAGGTGACGTCTGAATGGTACCCGCCCAAGGAGCGTGCCTTCATCAATGGTGTCACACAGTCCGGCGCGGCCATCGGCGCCATTATTGCGGCGCCGTTGATTGTGGCGCTGTACAGCTTTTTCGGATGGCGCTCCGCGTTCGTGATCACCGGCATGTCCGGACTTGTCTGGCTTATTGGCTGGCTGTGGCTCTATCGTCTTCCCGAAGTCCATCCTTTAATTACCCGAGAGGAGTTGCTTCTGATTCAGGGATCGCGCCCGGTGCCGAGCGCCGCCGCGCAGCGCATGCGCTGGATCGATCTGCTGCGCTTCCCTCAGACCTGGGGATTGTTCTGGTCGCGCTTCCTGTCCGATCCCGTCTGGTGGTTCTATCTTTTCTGGCTGCCGAAGTACCTCGTCGAGCAGCGGGGTTTCAGTATGGCCCAAATCGGCCTGCTGGCATGGCTCCCGTATCTGTCGGCCGACATCGGGTCCATCTTCGGCGGCCTTTTTTCCGGCTTTCTCGTCAAGCGCGGATGGGCGCCTCTCCAGGCGCGAGTCGCGGGCATGTGGCCGTTCGCCATGCTGATGCCGATCAGCATACTCATTCCCTATACGCGATCGGCGGGCACGGCGCTCACTGTCATCTCCATCGTCACCTTCGCCCACATGGCGTGGAAGACCAACCAGGCGACTGTAACCAATGACATCTATCCGGTGGAGGTAGTCGGTTCCGTATCCGGCCTCACCGCCTTCGGCAACGGACTGGGAGGCGCGGCATTCACCTGGATGACCGGACAGATCGTTCAGCACTTCTCTTACGACGCCATCTTCGTCATCATGGGATTCCTGCACCCGGCAGCTTTCTTAGTCTTTCAGTTGCTGGTGAAGAAGCCCATCGCTCTTCGCGAAGGTTAAATTCATTTAAAGTTCCGGTTAACTAATGTAACTTCTGGCAAAGCAGGTAAAGTTAGCCTCAGCCCCCGTATCAGCGAGGTTGCGAACCCCGTCTGAAGTAGCAATGATCGGGGCGAGAAACTTGCGCCCCGGGTCAGAAACCCAAAACGAGAGGTAACAATGCAACTTCGAAGAATTACACTTGCGTTCGCTATGACCGCCATCGCCGGCATGGCGCAGACGACCACGACGACTACCACGACGCGCGACACGACCATCGGTCCGGTGGGTGTCGGAAGCACCGAAACCATTCAGATCAACGTGGCCAATATGGCGTCCAATTCATCGACCGGCACGGCGGCGTCCTGCACCGGCACGATCACCTTTAATAACAGCGCCGGCGCCGCCATCGGTGCGTCCACCCCCTTCACCGTGACCGCAGGCCAGATTTCCTCGGTCGCCTTGCCGTTTGCCAAAATCAGCTCGTCGACTACCCGCGCTGAAGTCATCGGGGTGATCGGCCTGACCACCACTTCAACCGCTGACGCGCCATGCGACCTGCGCTATTCGCTCGAGACCTACGATTCGACGACCGGCGCGACTCACGTGTATGTAGGCAGCGCGGCCCCGGAAGTTCAAATTGGCGCGGGTCCGATCGGAGGAGGGCAACCAGGAGGAGGTCAGGGCCACTAGCACAACGCAACCGTGGGGCAGACCATCGTGTTTTGTGGTCTGCCCGTCTGCGCAGCAGACGCTACTTCACGCAGCCACGAGCTTCCAGGAAACCGTGTGCACCGGCACTGGAGTGCGGTGCTGAAGATGTGGCTTCTCGCCCGCCAGATAATGTCCCGCCCAGAAGAGTGCCACTCCCAAAACCAATGGAAGCAACACCGGAAAGCCCAGCCGGCTATTCCGTCCCCAGGTAACCAAGCGCAAGTAATCGAGAAATCTCATCCGCACTTCCGATACTACCGGGAGCGCAGGCGCAAAGAAAGAGCTCGCAGTCAGAGTTTACGTATTTAGCACAATTTTGAAACCCTTTAACAACTTCAAGGAGAGAATCTATAGCCTTTGCCGCGTATCGTATGGATATGCTTCGGATTCTGCGGATTGTCCTCGAGCTTCTGACGCAGCCAGGCTACGTGTACATCGATGGTTCGCGACGAGACGTCGCTCGAATACTCCCAGACGTTCTGCAGTAACTCCTCCCGCGGCACCACGCGCCCGCGATTGTCCACCAGGTAGCGCAGTAACTGCAGTTCTTTGCTGGCCAACGTCACCGGGTTGCCGGCCTTCAATAACAACGCGCGTTCAAAGTCGATCTCGATGTCGCCGAATTGGAACGACTGCACCGGAATCCGATTCTCTTTCTGGACGCGCCGCAGCAATGCCTCGACCCGTGCGAGCAGTTCCGCCGGATCGAATGGCTTAGTCAGATAGTCGTCCGCGCCCAGCTTTAGACCGACTACGCGATCTACCACCTGGGTCTTCGCGGTCAGGATCAGGATGGCCACATCGATGCCTTTCTGGCGCAGTTCCCGACAAACCTCAAACCCCGTTTTGCGGGGCAGCATGATGTCCAGGATCACCAGATCGAACTTCCCGGCAATGGCCTTGCCGAGACCGCTCTCCCCATCGGCGGCGCTCTCTACCTCGTACCCCTCGGTGCTCAACAGGTCCGAAACCGTCAGCACCAGTCCCGGTTCGTCTTCAACTAGTAGAATGCGCGAACTCATCCTGTAACTCCGGCGGCGCGGCGGGTATCCGCACGGTAAACTCGGTTCCCTTCATCGGCTCGCTCTTGACACTGATTGTCCCGCCATGGGCTTCCACAATCTTTTTGACCAGGTTCAACCCGAGGCCAGTGCCGTGAATCTGGTCCTGCACCGCGCGGCGTCCGCGGAAGAATGGATCGAAAATATGCGGCTGCTCTTCCAGCGGAATGCCCGGGCCCCGATCTGCTACCCGAAACTCGACCGCTTGTCCATGCTCGTCTTCTACTGTACACGCGAACACTCCGATCCAATTGTTGCCTTCCGTTCCATACTTGACGGCGTTGTCGATCAGGTTACGCAGCGCATGCTTCAGCGCCTGCTCATCCGCCAGCACCAGCGGGAGTCCCGGCGCGAGTTGTTTCTCGAGGACCAGATCGGGACTTACGCGGCTCGATCGCACACCTTCCTCGATCAGCAACTCCATGGACACCGGCTCCCGCTCGCGGATCACGCGGCCCGTGCGCGAACTTCCATAGCGCAGGATCTGTTCCACCAGGACGGCCAGCTTTTCGCTCTCATCTTGAATCAACCTTCCGTAGCGCTCCACCTGGTCGGGGCGTGAGGCTATCTTACCGCGCAGGTTGAAAGCAGCCGTGCGGATCACGGTGAGCGGGGTCCGCAACTCATGGGAGACGCCGGCCACGAAGTTCATCTGCAGTTCCGCCAGTCGTTGGGCCTGCCTTGTAATCCGGAACAGCCAGGTGACCGTCGCCAGAATCAGCAGCAGAATTGACCCGGACACCGCGATGTTGCGCAAACGGGCGCGCGCCACAATATCCTCCACCGACCCCGCGTGGTGGCGTACCAGCAGTTTCCATCGCGCCGGTCCGGACAGTCCGGCCCCCGTTAGCGGGGCGGGAGAAGTGGCGCCGGACCGCACACCGCCTACCCGCAGCGACTTCCGCGTCACCCCGGCGTAGCTGTTATCCAGCAATCCCACGGACGCATCGGCGCTACGTTCGGCCAGACGCTGGTTTTCCGGCATGGAGTGATAGATCAATGCTGACGGATCGCCCGCGACCACTACTTCCGCATCGTAGTCTTTACCCAGATAGCGGTAGAGCAGTTCCGGAATTACCGTGCCGCGAATATAATCCAGATTCAGCTCGACGACCATCCAGTCCTGCTCTTGAACCCCGGAGCCGCCAAACTCATCGACGGCGGTTCCGAAGCGCGGCAATTCAATCAGCGCCGACTCCCGCTGCGTGAACTGCCGCAGGGGCTCCCCTAACCGGCGGGCATTCAGTGCATCCCGCACATCAGACCACTCCGGCGGCCAGTTCGCCGGCGTAAATTGCGCACTATCGAGGTCCAGCGAATAGAAATCGAGGTCACCGTCGCCCGGAACCACTAGCGCGATACGCCGAAAGAATGGCTCCTGCGTTTCCTTTGAGCGGCGGTATTGATTCGCGTAGACAGTCTCGGGTCCTCCCTGCTCAAACTGAGTCGCGTCGGGCATCAGGCTGGCGCAAGCGGCGGCCACGCGGTCATTGAAGTCCGCACTGAGTCGTGTCAGGCCTGATTGCAATTGCACCCGCAGACGATCGCGCTCGGCCATGCTGACTTCGCTGATCAAGCCGCTCTGGAGCACAGCCAGTACGGCACAGAGCACCGCCAGCAGTCCGGCGGAAGCCCAGGCGCGCCAGGTGCGCTGCTTGATGTTCTCCATATCCATAGGTTAATCCGGTCGAGTGCCTCTCCCTGTCTTACACTACCGTCTCAACACGGTGGCTGACTGCAAAGTAATGCAAACTCGCCGTAAAGAAGGTTAACTTATGGCTTCGAGAGAAACCTGTGACGCGCCGATTGTATCTGCTTGAACGTGAGAACCGGCCTAAGCCTCCGAGAGCCGGACATCCGGCGCCGGCGACTCGAAACGCCGGCGCCCCGCGTCACGTCAAGATTTCAGGCTGTATTACTACGCCCCTACAGGTCGTTTCGGGAGAATTAGCTCATTCATGCGTTCAAAGCTCTTCGTTTCTGATGCCATAACCAATCAGCCGGCACGGCGCGGCGCGTGGTTCATCGCCACACTGATCAGCGGGGGGCTGGCCAGTGCGCTGGCGGCGCCTCCTAATCGCGTTCCGAGTGCCGTCGACGATAGCCGGCGCGTGTATCTGACCGGACATATTTCTCCCAAAGCGCAGCCGCAGTACGATCAAGGGCCGGTCGATCCGTCCCTCCAACTTACTCACCTCACGCTCAATTTCCAGCCGTCAGCGGCGCAGCAGGCCGACCTCGCGCAGTTACTGAGTGCGCAACAGGATCCCGGATCCACCAGTTACCACCAATGGCTCACGCCTGAAGAGTACGGCGCCCGTTTCGGCTTGAGCGACGCCGATCTGGCTGCCGCCACCGGGTGGCTGCAAAGTCAGGGCCTCACCGTAACCGGGACTGCCCGCGCCCGGAACTTTGTCACGTTTGACGGCACGGCGTCGGCCGTGCAGAACGCCTTCCGTATGGAACTTCACCGCTATCTCGTAAATGGCGAACTCCATTTTGCGAACTCCGCCGAGCCGTCCATCCCCGCGGCGCTCCAGCCGGTTGTCCGCAGTATTCGTGGACTCACCGACTTCCGTCTCAAACCCCGGATAAAATCCCGGGGGCCGGCGCCGGACTACACCTCCGCCAGAACCGGCAACGCCCTCGCACCCGACGATTTCGCGACCATCTACGACGTCCTGCCTTTGTTCGCCCAGGGAATCAACGGCACGGGGCAGAAACTGGTAGTCGTCGGCCAGACCGAAATCAATGTCTCTGATATTACGCAGTTTCAAACCATGTTCAACCTTCCGACGCAAGCTCCGACGCAGGTTCTGGTGCCCAACAGCGGTCGCGTGGGAATCAGCCAGGGTGATCTGGGAGAAGCGGACCTGGATCTCGAATGGTCGAGCTCGGTGGCACGCAACGCCACCATTATCTACGTTTATGCAGCGAACGTAGCGGATTCCTGGCAGTATGCGGTAGACCAGAATCTGGCGCCGGTAATGAATTCGAGTTACGGGTCGTGTGAACTGGATAACGGCAGCGCGGAGTCTGCCGCGATGCGGGCACTGGCCCAGCAAGCCACTTCGCAAGGCATGACCTGGTCGGCCGCGTCCGGAGATTCCGGTGCGTTGGACTGTACAGGCGACGGCACCAACAATGCGAACCTGCAGGCTGTGGATATACCCGCATCCATCCCGGAAGTGACCGGTGTGGGCGGCACGGAATTCACGGAAGGCTCCGGGACCTATTGGAGCACCACCAACAATGCGGATGGAGCTTCGGTCCTGTCCTACATTCCCGAGACATCCTGGAACGACAGCTCGATAGATGGCTCGCCGTCTGCGAGCGGAGGTGGCGCCAGCATCTACTTCGCGAAACCGACGTGGCAATCCGGCGTCGGCGTGCCGAGCGATGGAGCCAGGGATGTGCCCGATCTGGCGCTCAACGCCTCGGCCGATCACGATGGCTATCTGATTGTTTCCAACGGCGCGCTGCAGGTGGTTGGCGGGACCTCCGCGTCCGCGCAAGTGTTCGGCGGCATCGTCGCGCTCCTGAATCAGTACCTGGTGCAAAACGGCACGCAATCCGCGGCGGGCCTGGGCAACATCAATCCCAAGCTCTACAGTCTCGTCCAGAGCGCTCCCAGCGCATTCCACGACATCACGACCGGCAACAATATCGTGACGCCTTCCTGCCCACGCCGCGGATGCACTACGACAACGACGCCGACTCCGATGGGCTACAACGCCGGAGTAGGCTACGATCAGGTTACCGGACTCGGCTCGGTCGATGTCTTCAATCTGTTCAATGCCTGGAACGGTGTCGCCGGCCGGCTGACTCCACAGATAGTCGTTTCCGCCAGTTCGACGGCGCTCACGACCAGCGGCTCCACGGTTCTTACCGCGACCGTGACCAGTTCCAACGGCACCACCCCGACCGGTTCGGTAGTGTTCCTGCTCGGTACGGCTACGTTGGGAAGCGCACCCCTGTCCGGAACGGGCAGCACTGCTACCGCCTCACTTACCGTGTCCGCTGCGCAACTCTCCACCGGCGTCAACAACATCGCGGCGGAATACAACAGCAATAACTCGACGTTTACCAACGCCGCGGCATCGGTTACCATCACGGTCACGTCGGCACCCGGCTCGCCAACGATTACAGGAGTAGCCGACGGTGCGTCTTTCGGCCATTCCTACGCCCCAGGCGAAGTGTTGAGCATTTTCGGGACCGGCCTTGCGACTTCCACCCAGACAGCGTCTTCGCTTCCGCTGCCTTCCTCGATGGGAGGCGTTACCGTCACGATTTCCGGAGTGGCAGCTCCACTCTACGTGATATCGCCCGGACAGTTGAACGTCCAGATCCCTTACGAGACTGCGCCGAATAGCAATGCGACGCTAGTCGTTCAGTCCAACGGCCAGACTGCGAGCTATTCCTTCACCGTCGGTAATACCGCGCCCGCGATCTTCACTAACTCGAGTGGCTCTCCTGTCCCGAATACCAGCGGGAACCTTGGCAGCACGCTTACCCTTTACATCACCGGAGCGGGTATGGTGTCGCCAGCGGTGGCAGACGGCGCCGCTCCAGCCTCCGGCACGCCCGTAGCAAATCTGCCTAAGCCTGTGAACCAACCCGTGAGTGTAACGGTGGGGGGCGTCAATGCTCCCGTGCAGTTTGCGGGTATCCCGGTTGGTCTCGTGGGCGTCATGCAGATCAATTATCAACTGCCATCCAACCTGTCCACCGGTGTGCAGCCCGTGGTCGTTACTGTCGGGACCGCCTCCAGCACCGCCGCTCATTTGACCGTTCTCCGGTAGGAGTGCGAGCCTTACCGAACTACGACCGTTAGGGACCCCGGGAAATGTGCGGGATACAATTCGGGTGCGCGATAATAATGTCTACGGGCGCGTAGCTCAACGGATAGAGCATCGGTCTTCGGAACCGAGGGTTGGAGGTTCGATTCCTCTCGCGCCTACCATTCCCACTAAACCGCGTGCGCCTCAACAGGCGTGCTGACCACGGTTTCGATAGCGGGAGCGTGGATCAAAGTGTTGTGGATCAGGCACGCCTTGACTGCTCGCAGGACGCCGGCTTGATGATTTACATCCAGCCCGGGAACCGTCACCTCAATCCTGAACTTTGCGAGTCGCGCGGGCTGCGTCGCCTTTTCGGCGCTGACTCTCACTTCGAGGTCGTGACATGGCAATGCTCGCGCCTGCAGATACTGAGCGGCATAAAACCCGGCGCAGGTCCCCAGGGACACCAGTAGATATTCGGGGGGTGTCATTCCACTGTCCGCTCCGCCATTCTCAGGCGGTTGGTCGCAGACCACGCGGTGACCCCGCGTGCCGGCTTCGAACTTCACACCTCCCCGGTGCTGAATCGTAACTTCCATAATGGCTCTCACCTTAAAGATGCATTCGCCTGTTAAAGGTGACATGGAGACTCTGCGCCCGGTTGGAGTGTCACGACCAACCCCGGTTCATGAACTTAAAATCAAATCCACCAACGTGACCCAGGCCGACTCGGCGCGCGGCAGGCTTCGATACGCGTCAAGCAGATCCTTGGCGTGCAGGCCCGCGCCCGCCAAGCCCAGAAAGACGCTCGAATCGTTGTTGAAGTGCGAAATCTGCTCACCCTTCCATGTGTCCGGATGCAGGACGAACGGCTCCAGGTAGCGCACAACCTTCTGATAGCCGATACCCTTGGGCGTCTCAAAGCCCCACAAGTCCAGGCCCCAGGATTGCGCAATCCTGCAGATGGTCGCGAACGCGTCGGCATTCATTACCGAGTAGCTGAGCGAATTGGTCCGCGCCTCTTCGCGCGGGCAGCTCCCATCCGGCTGGATCTCTTCCGGCACCAGATAGGTCTTATAGCGCTTCCACGCCTCATCGAGTGCGCCGTGGTTGCCCGTCAGGGTCGCGTAGGCAGCGACTTGCGCAGTCCACCAGGTGGCGTGGTTATTGCCCGATTTCCCTTCCGCCAGGCCCTTCGCGCTGGTGGTCATCCAAGCGAGGAACTCCGCGAACCACTGGCGCAAAGCCGCCGACATCGCGGTGTTCAACCGTCCCGCTCTTTCGAGCAGCAGGATGCCTTGGGCGCAATGGATCAGCGAGACCGTATCAATGAGGCCGGTGCCGCGCCCATCGTTGATCCCGCGAATGGCTTGCCCGTGCTCCAGTTGCGGATTCATGCGCGTGTCCGGAGCGATGAACCACGCGCTGAGGACCTCCGCCGCATGTTGGGCCATGCCTGCATCGCCGAACAGCCAGGAGCCTGCGCCCAGCGTGAGGACGCAGGTTGCCATGGCGCCGAGATCGTTGCGGTTATGCAAGAACCGCTCGGGATTCCGCTTGCCGTCATGCCGGATATACGGGCCGCCGGGATTCTTGGGATCAGGCCACCAATACGGACCCTCGCTGAAGTAATCGTGCGGATCGATCTGGTAGCCTTCGGGCCGGTGACCGGTAACGCTCCACGGCCCGTTGTGCAATTCGCGCGCGGCGAGGGATCGCAATTGCCGCACCCGCTCCGCCAGCCGTCCGGACGCCTGCGGGACAGCGTTGCGGATGCGCTCCCCTTCATCGGCAGTCATCATGAGCAGCGAGTTGCCAGTGGCTGCCGCTTGCAACCGCGCCAACGACGCGGACGCCGCGATGCCGGCCAGGAAATCGCGCCGTTTCACGAAACTGCCGCACCTTCCCGCGCGTGCGTTCTCACATACGAATCGATATAGCCGCGGAATGTCGATTTGAGTGCCGCCATCGCGTTGCCCTGGCGGTTGACGGCGCGTCCTTCGATCTCCGCCACGGCCAACAGATCGCGCGTCGAGGAAGTAATGAACACCTCATCGGCCTGATACAGGTCGTCGAGACTGAGTGTCCGCTCGCCCACGGTGAACCCGGGCGTGTGCACCTCCGACAGAAGCAGATCGCGCGTGACTCCCGGCAGACATCCCGAGGAGAGCGGCGGAGTCCACACGTTCGCGCCGGCGGCCATAAATATGTTGGCCGAAGTCAATTCGGAAACCTCGCCGCGCTCGTTGAGCAGGACCGCTTCGTCGAACCCGCGGCGCTGCGCATTCTGGAGCCAGGTGAGATTCATGGACCACGAGTTGATCTTGGCGCCGGCAAACTCCGACGCCGCGTAGCGCCCGTAGGGTTGAACGGCGAGCCGCGCCGAGTCGCCCCAGTCCTTGAGATCGGCGGTCATGGCCACCACATCGCACGCGGTGCCGCGCGCCGGACCCTCCCACAAGCCTCCGCCATTGCGGATGACCACGAGGCGCAGCGTACAAGTCGGCTGGCGGTTGGCCTCGATCAGGCGAACGAGATCCTTCTGGACCGCCGTTGGGTCGGGCATGGGGACATGCATCAAAGCAGCGTCGTGTGCCATGCGGGACCAGTGGCGATCCCAGGCGAACAGCACGCCGTCGGTCACCCGAATGGTGGTGAACACGCCCCAGCCGGCGAGGAGGCCGAGCTGGCCCGGGGCTAGCACGTTGTCCGAAGAGGAACAGATGCGCCCGTTATGCAGAACAAATCGATGGATCATGGCTTCACTCGTTATCATACGTTGTCCGGCCGGAGACGCGACTATGGCCGTGTAGCGGATGGTGCCGCCGGACACAGCTGCCGGCGCACCTCGTTTGCATAAAGGAAGTGTAAAGTGGCTTTGGTCGTGAATTTTTACGCAGCGCTCCACCGGTACGCGAAAACGCGAGGTTTCCCTAATTGACGACACTTTCGGCCTCCTGATTCGAACTTAGCAGCGCGAGAGACAGCGAAACGCGAATGCGAGTTGATTTAAAGGGAAATGGCTTCGAAAAGGGGCGTGAACGCCGGCTGCGTGTGGCGGAAGTTTCTCAAGCGCACGAGAGCAGGCGAAAACGCCTACTCCACAACGGAGATCACCTGCTTGATGCGAGGTCGCCGGCACCGAGCCGATAGCGATGTTTGTTAATGCGCAAGCTTTTGATCTTGGATTCCAGTGTCGTCCGCGGAACTCTCAGCCTCCTGGCAGCTCCATCCGGTCCTGAAACGCGGCCGCGGGTTTCCGCAAGCGCAGCTTCGATGAGTTCTCGTTCCTGGTTAATCAGCGACGGCTGCAGGCCGGCCCAAGGCTCCGGCTCCGGCCGCAACCACGCCTCTTCCACAAAGAACGTGTCCGAGTCGCAGAGGATCATCGCTCGTTCGATGACATTTTGAAGTTCCCGGACATTGCCAGGCCAGTGATAGCCCTCCAGAAGCCTGGCTGTCCGCTTTTCTACCCTTTGAATCCTCTTGCCCTCTTTAGCAGCGTAGCGTTCGATGAAATACTTGGCGAGCAAAAGAATATCTTCCGGGCGCTCGCGAAGAGGCGGGACGCGGATTGGAAAGACGTTCAGCCGGTAGAACAGATCCAGACGAAACTTGCCGGAACGAACTGCCGAAGGCAGATCGCAGTTTGTAGCGGCAATGACACGCACGTCGACTGGAATGCTTTGAGTGCCTCCAACCCGTTCGAACTCACGTTCCTGAAGGACCCGCAACAAGGCGACCTGGGTTTCGCCCGGCATCTCACCGATCTCATCCAGAAAAATCGTCCCGTGATTCGCGACTTCGAAGCGCCCGGCATGCCGGTGATCGGCACCGGTGAAGGCGCCTTTCTCGTAGCCGAAGAGCTCGGCCGCCATCAGCGACGGTGGAGTGACAGCGAGTCCAAACCGCGTTCCAAACCACATAAAACCTAAGTTGTCCTGAGCAATAAAATCTACTTTTGTCTGGGATATCCCTTCGGATGTGGAGAGACGTCGGAATCGATTGTCCTGAGCATCTACAATGGGTAACGAGACAGGCTGAGCGGCTATGCTGACTTGTAAGTCCGCATGGTGCGGAGTTGGCTGATAGGCGGCACAGGGGTTTGGAAGAGTGCCGCAGCAAGCTCGAATCCACGGCTGCCATCGCTAGTGCGAGATCTGGCGATTGATTATACTGCGCTCAGCTTCGTCGCACCGGAGAAGGTACGGTTTCGGTACAAGCTGGAAGGGCACGATCGTGACTGGACGGACGCGGACACTCGCCGGCAAGCGTTCTATAACGATCTTGAGCCGCGACGCTACCGCTTCCGTGTGATCGCCTCCAATAACAGCGGGGTGTGGAACGACGCCGGCGCCTCTTTGGATTTTTCCATCGCGACGGCGTATTACCAGACCATTTGGTTCCGCGTATCGATCGGCGCAGTGAGGGAGCGGTTTTTGCTGGCCGGCATTTTGCGAGCATCAGTTGCCCGGTTTCAACGCGGCGCAGCCTACCAGATTAACTTTAGTGCAAACTGTATCTGGCGTGATGTGGTCCCGGTGGAGGTCAGCACTCCTGCCGAAGAAATCGGGGCTCCGCTGGCTGCAAACAAGCTGGTATTGTTGGTCGTGACCACCGGCGACGCAAAATTGGTGTGATTCAAGATGTTGAAGAACTCTGCCCGGAATTGCGCATGCAATTTCTCCAAGTCGCCTATGTTGCGAAATAGCGACGTATCCAGGTTGAGAATGCCTGGACCGATAAGTATATTGCGCCCCGCGTCCCCAAACCGCGTGCCCGGATTGGGAAAAGCAAAACATTGCGTTTTGGTGTAGTCAAGTGGATTTCCTGGATTCACCAGAGAGCCGCTGCATCCCGGTCCAGTCAGTACGTCCGGCCGGTCGAACTGGTCGCCCTTCATCCCTAATGGGTCTCCGGTGATTGTCGGTGTGAACGGTTCGCCGGAGGCTACATGCAGAATCCCACCCCATTGCCAACTGTTTAATGCCCATTGCAGCACTGGCGGACCCGCTTTGAGACGCGGAATTTCCCAGATGTAGTTGACCGTGAGGTTTTGACCTACATGGAAGTCGGCCAGTCCACGCCCATTCCTTTCATCAAACCAAAGGCGAGGGGAGCTGTTCGCGTAGTTATCGATGAACGCCGATTCCGAACCCGAGTCAATAATCTTGCCCCACGCGTATGACACCCCGGCTTGCAGTCCTTTGCTGAGCCGGCGAGTTACCTGTACCTCAAGCGCATGGAAAATGGAATCGGAGTTCCACAGAGTGCCGGAAATCTGGCCTACGTTCGGGTTCAAAGGAGTTCCATTCACGGGCCATACGTAGCCCTGCGGCGTCACCGTTGGAAGCACCATGTCGAAATTGTTTATAAAGTAGGGAAGATGAACGCCGCGCGATCCCGTGTATCCCACCTGCAGCACGGTATCCGGAGCAATATTCTGTTGAACGTTGAAGTTCCACTCCATGTCATAGCTGCGCGGCGGATTCGGCTGAATATACGCGTAACGAAGGGTAGGCGTGGTCAATAGCGAAAATGCTTCCTTCGGAAACGACCCCTGGGGCAGCGCCGTGTTGTCGCCCAACTCAAAGAACGGAGCCGACAGCAGCATCGCCGCCCCGAACAGATAGGGGAGAGGTAAATTATCGAATACTCCAAATCCACCGTGGATCGATGTCTTACCTTTACCGGACGGATCCCACGCAAAGCCCGCTCTCGGTTCAAAGTCGAGCTTGGTCGGATTCGAGAAGAAAGGATTTCCCAGGTGTGGGGTTGTTGAAGTCAACGATGGCAGATTCGAGAGTTTCCCTTGTGCTTCGCTCGGGACCGTCGCCGCTTCATAACGCAAACCCAGATTGACAGTCAAATTGGACCTGGCTCTCCAGTCATCCATGAGATATCCCGCATAAATAGACTGCCGGACGGCGCGCGGCGTGATGCCACTTCCGATTGGCGCGTTAAACGACGTTGGCTAGTCCAGCCTGACACGTACATGTCGGGGGAGAAGCGGCCGGTTGTATAGTTCAGCGCAAAGGGAAGGGCCGTTGGTATGGGCGAGGCCCGAAAGGACAGGAGAATGTATTTTCGCACGGTTAAAGGTTTCATCCACCCGTGAAGACTCTGCTGGCTACCAATCTCCGGTACCCAGCCTGTGGCCCGGCTTGGCTATGATAAGCCTGATGCGATCCGCTCTTATATTTATGATCATGTCACTCCCACTCTTGGCGGCCGAACTCAAAATCGATCACGTGACCCTTGCGGGCGAACGGCTCGAGTCCATGCGGGAAGCGTTCACTGCCGCCACCGGGATTCCAACTGAGTACGGCGGTCCCCATGCGAACCATGTAACGGAAATGGCGCTCGCGAGTTTTCCCGATGGCTCCTATCTCGAACTGATGGGCATCGTGCAGCGGGCCGATCCGGCGGCGGTGGCGTCGCACACGTGGAGCCAGTTCCTTCGAAACAACGGCGGGCCTTGCGCCTTCGCGCTACGCTCGACTGACGTGAACGCGGAAATCGAGCAGCTCAAAAAGGCGGGAATGCGTGTCGGCGCGGCTGAAAAGAGCGGGCGTACCCGTCCGGATGGAGTGGTGCTCTCGTGGGAGACAGCGGACGTCGGGCCGGGGCCGCGCGGATCATTCTTCCCGTTTCTGATTCGTGATTTCACTCCGCGTGCGAACCGGGTATACCCGACCGGAAAACCGACCTCAACGCGCTTCCGCGGTATTGGGCTGGTGGTGATCGGAGTCCACAATCTGGAAGACTCGATTGGGCAGTACCGCAAAGCGTTCGATCTGCCCGCGGCGAAGCGCCAGCGGGACGAAGCGTTCGGCGCTGATCTAGCATGGTTCGAAGGAACCCCGGTTGTGCTGGCCGCACCCCTGACGTCCGACTCATGGCTTGCCCGGCGGATCGGGCAGTACGGGGATTCTCCTTGCGCCTTCGTCTTCACGGCTGATAAAGGGCTGACCGGCTGGCAGCCTGCGAACTGGTTCGGGCGTCCGGTGTTCTGGGCCGGCGATGTGAATTCCGGCTGGCGCATCGGCATGTGGATCGCGCCGTAATTTCTGCAGCGGACCGCCTCTAACCCACCAAAGCCGCAAGCCTGACGTAAGATGGCATTTTGAACAGAACAGAAAGGTACACGATGCGATTAAGATATTTGTCGATAACGGTCACCGGGATGCTTGGTGCGGCCACCATGCTTTGGTCGCAGGCTGCGCAGCCGACCGCGATACGGGCGGGCAAACTGTTCGACCCGAAGTCGGGCCAGATGTTGACTAACCAGGTGGTGCTGATCCAGGGCGAGCGCATTACGAGTGTCGGCCCCGCCGCCAGCGTGTCGATTCCGGCGGGCGCGAACGTGATCGACCTGAGCCGTGCCACGGTGCTGCCGGGCTTGATAGACGGCCACGTACACCTGACAGACGCGGTGGGTGGACTACAGCACCAGATGATGGTGGCGTTCCACAGCGCGACGGAGAGTCTGAAGGCCGGCTACACCACGCAAGTCGTCCAGGGGTCGCATGGGGGCGGGTTCGCCGATGTGGAATTGAAGAGAGCCATCGAACAGGGTTTAGTGCAGGGGCCCCGTCTGCTGACGGCCGGGCCGATCCTGGCGATCACGGCTCCCGGCAATGGACCGTACCCTCTGGAGTTCAAACCATTCGAGGTGGAAATTGTCAAGGATGGCGCAGGCGCCCTGCGCGAGGGCGTCCGCGAATTGGCCCATTATGGCGCGGATCACGTGAAGATACACACCACCGGGCCGTTTTACTTCAAGCCGAACGGGGAAATGGTAAACCAGGCGCTTCCCAGTCTGGAAGAACTCAAGGCCGTAGTGGACGAAGCCCGTCGCCGCGGGATGTTCGTCGCTACCCATACTTATGGCGGTGACGGCCTGAGATGGGCAATCGAGGCTGGTGTCGAAGACATCCAGCATGCCGTGGCGGCGACCGACACGGACATCCAAATGATCCTCCAGAAAAATCTGCCTATCACTTCGACGATTCTCGATCTTCGTCAGGATGAACCGGGAGATTTGAAGCAATGGGCGCCTTATAGCCGCTTTCGTCTGATGGAGCAAACGTGGAAGAAGATGTTGAAGGCCGGGGTGAGACTCGGATACGGGAGCGGCGCCACTCCAGTTTCCAACGGGCAGGGCAGAATCTTTAACGCCGCGTGCAACTGCTCCCACGGGGTGCAGAGCGAGATGTTTCCCATCTTCGTCAGTTGGGGGGCGACGCCACTTTACACGTTGCGTATGGCGACCACGGTGAATGCCGAGATTATCCACTGGCAGGACAAAGTCGGCACCATCGAAAAGGGAAAGTTCGCGGACCTGATCGCGACGTCCGGAGACCCGCTGCAGGACATTACCGAGATGCAGCACGTCAAATTCGTGATGAAGGGCGGAACTGTGATCAAAGACGATCTGGGCGCCAGGGCGAAGTAAAATTTGACACAGGCGAAAAGCCGCCTTTCAAGCGGCTCTTGCTCGCGGGCGCAACTTAGCGCCTGGTGTCAGAATGCCGCTTTGACTTCCCCGTACGCCCAATCGAGCCACGGCATCAGCAATTCGATATCGGAGGTCTCCACCGTCGCGCCGCCCCATACTCTGATTCCGGCGGGTGCGTCCCGATACGACCCGATGTCGTACGCCACACCTTCCTTGTCGAGCATCGACACCACCGACTTTGCGTGTTTGGCCTGGTCCTCGGCCGGCAGCGCCAGATAAGCCGGGTCCGTGATCTTCAGGCAGATCGACGTGCTGGACCGCATCGCCTGATCCTCGGCCAGAAAGGCCGCCCAGCTGGATCGCGCCACCCAATCTTCAATGGCATTCAGATTGGCCTGCGACCTTGCGATCAGCGCCGGAAGTCCGCCGATGCCTTCCGCCCATTTCAACCCGTCCAGCGCGTCCTCCACACACAACATCGAAGGCGTATTGATCGTCTCGCCCGCGAAGATGCCGGCCATCAACTTGCCTCCCTTGCTCATCTGAAAGATCTTGGGCAACGGACGATCCGGCGAAAAACCCTCCAGCCGTTTCACCGCACGAGGGCTGAGCGCCAGCATGCCGTGCGCGGCCTCTCCGCCAAGCACCTTCTGCCAGGACCAGGTCACTACGTCCAGCTTGTTCCAGGGCACTTCCATCGCGAAAACTGCCGAGGTCGCATCGCAGATGGCCAACCCCTGCCGCTCAGCCGGGATCCAGTCCCCGTCCGGCACGCGCACTCCCGAAGTGGTCCCGTTCCAGGTAAACACGACGTCGCGCGTCCAGTCTGCCTGGCTCAAATCCGGAATCTTGCCGTAGTCGGCTTTGAATACCCGTAGATCCTTCAGCTTGAGCTGGTTCTTGCAGTCGCCCGACCAGCCGCTGCCGAAACTCTCCCAGCAGAGCACGTCTACGCCACGCTCTCCGAGCATCGACCACATCGCCATCTCGATGGCGCCCGTATCGGATGCGGGAACGACGCCGAGGATGTAATCCTCCGGCATGCCTAGCAGCTTCTTGCTGCGACTGATCGCTTCAGCGAGCTTGGTCTTTCCGATCTTTGACCGGTGCGATCGCCCCACGGCGGCATCCTTCAGTGCATCCAGCGTCCAGCCTGGGCGTTTGGCGCAGGGTCCGGACGAAAAACAAGGGTTCTTTGGTTTGGTTAATGGCTTCACGTTATGAGACTCTTCTGTTGTTTTAGCGGGAAGCTCGGCGTCATGTGCGGTTCTTCGACGCTTGCGTCCTTTGCTTATACTGTATCGGTTTTCTTCGGCACTCTCTGCAATATCCGCGGCTAACGGGATCGTTGTCGTAATTGCACTTATGAAACATTATGCACCGCGATAACATGGCAGTTGACGCGCGCGGTCGGTACGGAGGCTCAGCACGAAGACGTCTTGTTCCGGTGTGATTTTGATTACTGGCGCCTCCGGGCGGGTCGCCAGGCGCGCGGCTGAACTGCTGGCGCGGGACGGGCACAGTTTGCGCCTGATGACTCGCAGCCCGCAGCACGCGCCAAAACTGCCGCAGGCGGAGACGGTCCGCGGCGATTTCGCTGAACCAGCCACACTGAGAGACGCGTTTGCGGGAGTGAGCGCTGCTCTGGTGGTTTCTGCGTCCGGCGAGCCTGGCGAGCGCGCACGGCTGCACAGGAATGCCTTTCAAGCCGCCGCGCTTGCCCGCGTAGAACACGTCGTCTATCTGTCTCTACAGGGCGCCGCTCCGGACTCGAAGTATCCGTTCTCCCGCGATCATTACCTGAGCGAACAGTACCTCTTCGAGACGGGCCTCCCGTGCACCGTGCTTCGCAACGCCTTTTACGTCGACATGTTCCTCGAGAAATTCGACGCGGATGGGGTGCTCCGTGGACCGGCTCAGCGCGGCTGCGGTGCTTTCGTTTCCCGAGAGGATGCCGCCAGGACCGTGGCCGCGGCAGTACAGATGCAGCCCGGCGGCGTTTGCGATGTGACCGGCCCGGAAGCGCTAAGCGTTGCCGACATTGCCCGACGGCTGTCTGCGCTGGTAGGCCGGCCGCTTCGCTACGAGGATGAACCCGCGGATGCGGCACGGGAGCGGTTGAGCAGGCTGGAGCCATTAGCGTGGCGCGTCGATTTATCCGTAGGATGGTTCGAGGCGATCGCGGCAGGCGAACTCGCGCGCATCAGCGACACAGTCCTCCGCTTCACGGGAACTGCACCGCTCACGCTCGAGGAATATTTCCGGGCGTTCCCGGCACTCCTGCACGCTTTACATCCTCGACAGGACTGACATTCAGCTGACGGCTTGACGCCGACGCACGAACCGCTCAGTGGCCGGTGACCGGCGCCGCCATTGGATCCGCCGGGTCCCAGACCCGCGACTTCGAGAGCGTCTCTTCCGCACTGCAGATCAAGCCGAGCGAGATGTTATGCCGGCCTCCTTCGTATGCGGTATGGAGCCACGCCTCGAGTATATCGAGCGCCTCGAACACGCCCGTGATCTTGCCGCCCAGACAGAGTACGTTGGAATCGTTGTGCGCGCGCGTCAGCCGGCCCATGGTCGCACTGGTGCACAGCGAGGCGCGTATGCCATGGTACTTGTTGGCGATGATGCTCATGCCGATTCCGGTTGAGCAAATCAGGATCCCGCGGTCCGCCTCCCCGCGCACGATCGCCTCGGCCACCTGCGCGGCATAGTAGGGATACCGGACGATTTCCGCCGAAGGGCAACCTGCGTCGTGCACGGGCACGCCTCTGCCTTCGAGGTATTCGACGATCTGCCGCTTTAACTCGTAACCACCATGATCGTTGCCGATCCAGATCTTCTTCGTTTCTGTTTTCAAACCGGGACCTCCTCGTGTAGCGCGCTAGGGACTTCGTTCCGATCGATCCTGCGGACGAACAACATCAGGACCAAAAATGCTGCTGGATGCAGGACACCCGCAATCATGAAGACGATCCTGTAACTGTGGGTAGCCGTCAGGATCGCGCCCACCAGTAAGTTGAAAAGCATGCCGCCGAAAGATCCCGCGGCGCCGACCAACCCCGCGATGGATGCCACCTCGGCGGGTTTATACATGTCGGCGGTCAGCGTCTGCATGATGGTAGAGAAAAACTGGTGCCCGCACATGTCCATGCTGAAGAACACGATCGCCAGGCTCAGCGGCGCATTGACGATGAAAAGCGAGGCCGGCAGCATGGCTGCCGCAATGCCAAGCGAGATACGCCGCGACGCGTCGAGCGACCAGCCGCGCCGGATGAGAAAGCTGCTCAACCATCCGCCGAGCAGGCTGCCGGCGCCCGCAAACGCGTAAGGAATCCACGCGAAGTAGCCGATGGCTTTGATGTCCAGGTGCCGCACATCGCCCAGATACTTCGGCAACCAGAACAGAAAAAAATACCAGGCGGAATCGGCTAGAAACTTTGCCGACACCAGGGCCCACGTATCGCTTCTGCGAAAAAGTCCTGCCCAGGACGCACTCGCTGCCACTGGCCCCTCATTGCCGGGCACACCGGGCGGATCGTCCGTCTGCCACCAGAGCAGCAGCCACACGATGCCCGCCAAGCCCGCCACCATGAATACCCAGCGCCAGTTCGATTCGAGTACGATCGCCGCAATCAATGGGGGAGCGGCCACGGCCCCCACGCTCGAACCGGTGTTGAAAATCCCGAAGGCCAGCGATCGTTCCTTTTTCGGGAACCATTCGGCTACCGCTTTCGCAGCTCCGGGAAAGCACCCGCCTTCACCCAGCCCCAGCAGAATGCGGGCCGCGCCCAGACCTGCAACGCTGGTTACCAGGCCATGCAGTGCAGTGGCGGCCGACCACAAGAGCATGCACAGCCCCAGGCCGCGCCGCGTGCCAAGCCAGTCGATGAGGCGGCCGCCGCCCGCGTACATCAAGCCATAGGTGAGTAGAAACAGGAACTGCAGCCGGGCATACTGCGCGTCAGAGATGAAAATCGTCTTTGAAATCTCGCCGGCAACAACGGGGAAACTTTGGCGGTCAATGTAGCTGAGCGCCGTCGCCGCAGCCAGGAGAACCGCAATCCGCCACCGGTATGGACGAATTGACGTTCTCATCGCCGGCATCACCTTCTGATCCCGCTCCGGTTTCGCGTAACACGGGTAGACAGAAACCGGATTGCCTGCCCGGCAGCGGCCTCCGGATTCGGCCGGGGAAGAATCTCGGCTGTGAGATAACCGTCGTAGCCGATGTCCGAAAGAATAGTGAAAATCTCGTCAAAGGGCAGGTGACCCCATCCGGGGGCCAGGCGGTTGCTGTCGGCGACGTGGACGTAAGAAACGAAGGCCCGCGCGGTTTCGAAGGACTGCCGGAAAGAAGCGTCCTCGATATTCATATGGAACACGTCGGGCATGAGCTTCACCGACCGACGCCCGCAACGGCGGACGATTTCCAAACCCTCGGTGCAGTTGTTGATGAAATTTACTTCATAGCGGTTGACCGGTTCGACGATCAGTTCCACGCCCAGCGGTTCGGCTACGTCCGCGCACCGTTCCATGCAGGAAAGGTAGCGATCGGTTGCCACTGCGACCGTTTCACCTTCGTGAATGACGCCGCGGACGCGCCCGGTATTCACCTTCGCGCCCAGTTCTCCGGCGAGGTGAATCATGTCCGTAATCCGTTCCACCGCGGCGTTGCGCACGGCCGTGTCCGGATGAGTAAAATAGAGGCCATCGGCGGCAAATACCTGGCCGGAAGAGATGCAGGGGATTTCCATCCCGGTCGCCGAGAGGCGGCGCTTGATCTCGGGCAGATTCACTTCATGAGCGAACCGCAGCGCCAATTCCACGCCGTCGTAACCCAGGTCGCAGCATCGATCCACCAGGGTGCACAGATCATCGCGGAAGACTACGAACGCACTGGGCAGCGCGTCAGCGGTTGCCACGGCCAGGCCGATTTTCATGGAGCGCACCTCGCTCCTGGTAACCGCGGGGCAGTCGGCATCTGCGTCATAACGTCCTATGCCGGCTGGCAATCGCCGGCGCAACCAAAATCCCAGCAACCTGTGGCAGAAGTCTCTCCAGCGCGCGAGAGCAGGCGAAAACGCCTACTCCACAACGAAGAATCAACTGCTTGCAAGCCTTGTGGAGTAGGCCTTTGGCCTGCGTCGACTTCTGCCACAAGCTGCTAGATCGGGCGACGGTCCAGCCTTGCCTATTGCCGTTGTACCTTAGCATTGGCCATGCTCTCTATAAAAGTGACGATTGCGGAATGGTCCAGATCACCGTCTCCGGAGTTCATCAGTGCGATCAGCATTTGCTGGACCAAGCTCGTCAGGGGGAGAGACACCTTAACGGACTCCGCCGTTAACAACGCGTTTCGCAGGTCCTTCTCGTGGAGGCGAATACGGAAACCCGGCTGGAAATTACGGGCGATCACCATGGGAGCCTTGGCGTTGAGCACGGTGCTGCCGGCTAAGCCTCCTTTCAAGGCCTGGAACACCACTTCCGGGTCAAGCCCGCACTTAGTCGCCAGCACCAGCGCCTCTCCCATCGCCGCGATGTTGCAAGCCACCATAATCTGGTTTGATAGTTTGGCGACATTACCCGCGCCGACAGGTCCCACCAGGGTTACACTCGAACCCATCAACCGTAGAACTGGTGTTACGCGCTCGAATATCGCGGGGTCGCCCCCGGCCATGATCGCCAGGGTTCCGTCAATCGCTTTGGGTTCTCCGCCACTGACCGGCGCGTCCACGAAGCCCACCGACTTTTCCGCGCACGCGGTGCCAATCTGCTGGGAAACCAGGGGGCTGATCGAACTCATATCGACCACCACCGCTCCCGAACTCATCCCTTCCAGGACACCGTTTGGCCCCAGGATCGCCTCTTGTACCTGCGGTCCGTCGGGAAGCATGGTGATGAGCACTTCGCACCGGCTCGCGACATCACTCGATGATGCCCCGCGCGCCGCGCCATCGGCGACAACGGCGTCCAGCGAACTGGAGACGACGTCGTAGGCTACCACATCGTGGCCGCCCTTCATGACATTCCGGGCCATCGGCTTGCCCATGATTCCAAGGCCTACAAATCCAATCTTCATCGTTTGATCTCCTCCCATCCAGTATCGAATACAACTACTTTTCGCTCAGGCGCCAAGCGCCCGCCACCAACTCAGGCCATCGACTGTCTTGCCCGCCGGGCGGTATTCACAGCCGATCCATCCGTCATAACCCATTTTGTCGATTTCCCGGAACAGATACTCGTAGCGCACTTCCCCGGTATCCGGCTCATGCCGGTCGGGAGCGCCGGCGATCTGTATATGCCCGCAATACGGAAGATACTTCTTCAATTTTGTAGTGAGATCGCCTTCCATGACCTGCATGTGATAACAATCCAACTGCATTTTCAGATTCGACGCACCAACTTCAGCACAAACCGAGAAGGATTCCGCCTGGGTTGAAATGAAGAATCCCGGCATATCCCTGGTGTTGATCGCTTCGAGAAGCAGTGTGACTCCCGACCCCGCCAGTTTCTCGGCAGCGTATCGCAAGTTGTTAACTAACGTCGCCCTACACGCGGCCCTGTCCGCGGTTGCCGGAGGAATACCTGCCATGGCATGAAGACGCCTGACACCCAACACAGCCGCATAGTTCAGGGCCTTTTGGACACCTTCGCGAAACTCTGCTTCGCGTCCCGGAATACTCGTAATCCCCCGCTCCCCGGCCGCCCAATCCCCGGGAGGCATGTTAAAGAGCACGTTCTCAAGCCCGGAATCGTGGAGACGCTGCCGCACGGTGTCCGGCGAATAATCGTATGGGAAGAGGTACTCCACAGCGTGGAATCCGGCATCTTTCGCCGCGGCAAAGCGGTCGAGAAATGGCACCTCGGTAAACATCATTGACAAATTGGCTGCAAATTTAGGCATTGCTCAACTCCGTCCCTCTCAGTGGAATAGTTACCACGTGCTCCTTCCTCTCTACCGCTCGCCTGGAGGCGCGGACAATGGCCTCCACGCTCATGCCGTACTTGTCGAGCAAGTCCTGGTAGGGACCTGTCTCCGCGAAGCAATCGTTTATGCCCACGCGCTCGACCGGAACCGGATGGCATCCGGACAAACATTCTGCCACAGCACCGCCGAGTCCCCCGACAATGGAATGCTCCTCGATCGTCACCACCGCCCCGGTTTCAATTGCGCACTGCGAGATCAATCCCGAATCAAGCGGCTTGACCGTATGGATCTCGACCAATCTCGCGCTTACCCCGAGACGCGCCAGTTCGCGAACTGCGGTAATCGCCCGCGAAGCTAAAACGCCGTTGACAAACAAGGTCACATCGCTACCCTCGATCAAAGTTATGCCCTTGCCGATGACCGGCTGGTAGCTGTCACTCGAATAGATTTGCGGGACCTCATTGCGGCACAAACGAAAGTAGACCGGTCCGTTCCAATCCACTACTTGCGGAAGTAGCTTCGTCACCGCAAGGGAGTCGGACGGAACCACGACAGTCATGCCGGGAAGGCTGCGCATGATCGCTATGTCGGTGATCGAATGATGCGTCGGCCCGTCGAATGAATCGGACAGGCCGGCATAAGCGCCCGCCAGCTTGACATTGGCCTTGCCGTAACACAAATGAGTGCGAATCATTTCAATTGCGCGGGTCGCCAAAAAGATGGCGAAGGTATTGGCAATAGGAATTCTCCCCGTGTTGGCCAGCCCGACGGAGACATCCACTAAGGCGGGTTCGGCGATTCCCACATTGAAAAACCGGTCGGGAAAAGCAGCTTCGAACATCCAACTGAAGTCTGACGAAGAGACGTCGGCGGAGAGCACGACGACGTCGTTGCGCTTTCGTCCCAGCTCAACCAATGCGTCCCCGTATGTCTGTCGCATAAGAACCGGCGGGCCGAACGGTTCACGAACGATGTTGCTCACAAGCCGTCCCCTTGTTGTAGCTCTGCCAAAGCCGCCTGATACTCATCCCGGTTAGGAATGCCACCGTGCCACTTCGGCGAGTATTCCATGAAGCTGACACCCTTGCCTTTTGTCGTTCGGGCGATGATGATGACCGGGCGTCCGTGGATCTCATCCGCAAGATCCAGTGCGTCCAAAACCTCGCTCATGTTGTGGCCATGAATTTCAATCACGTGCCAGTTGAACGAGGCCCATTTCAGTGCGATCGGCTCGGTCGGCATCACCTGTGAAGTAGTGCCCGTCTGTTGCACGCCGTTGTAGTCCAGAATAACTGTCAGGTTGTCCAACGCGAATTTCGCGGCCACCAGCGCACCTTCCCAAATTACCCCGGAATTGAGTTCGCCATCACCCAGGATCACGTAGGTCCTGCGACGTGACTTATCGAGCCGTGCCCCCAACGCCATCCCGGCTCCAATCGCTACCCCGTGGCCCAGCGGCCCGGCGGCGACCTCAATGCCGGGTGTCTTTTCCGGATCGGGATGCCCCTGGAGACGGCTATTCAAACAACGAAAGGTATCTAACTCCTCGACGGGGAAAAAACCGCGGTTGGCCAACGCCGTGTAAAGCATCGCGCAAGCGTGGCCCTTGGAAAAAACCAGTCGATCCCGTTCCGGCCAGGCAGGTCTCGCGGGATCTACGCGCAGATGGTGAAAGTACAGAGCGGTTAATATCTCGGCTATGGAAAATGCGCCTCCGATGTGTCCCGTGCCGCGCTCGTAAACCATTTTCAAGACTTGAACTCGAAATCGCTGGGCACGCCAGGACAAGTCTCGAATCATCTCCTGCGAGTGACTCGTGCCGTAAGGGTAGCAGGCTGGTAGTGCCTGATATGTGCTCATATAAATAAAATCGTATCGTCACGTCAAGTTGCCCGTGTCCGCGATAGATCCGGAAAAGCCCTCGCCCTTCACCCATGCGCGTCGAACCTGCCGGAAATCATTGGCCATCAGGGCGATATCTGTGCTGGTCTCGCCTTCCACACGGAGGAAGTTCTCGATAGGGCCCAGCGTTCGACAATTATGGATTAACGCGCCTCGCGTGGCCCGCAGCCGGACGAGAGGTTCACCGCCCGATCCAGCCGCTTTGAATCCGTTCAATTCCAGATCTTCGACGTCTTCGCCGATGATTGCCGGCCTTAGATCGGACGAAGCCAGCTCAAACCGGAGATTATTGAGCGTTGCTGCCTTCACGTGGCGAAGGTAAATCCCGTATGCCGGCAGAAGCCCGAACATGGTGTTTTCAGGGTATGCGTTCTCTCGTTCGGGAACGATACTGCGCGTGGCCTGCTCCAGCGTGCCTCCACCGGGGAAGGTGACGTGAATGTCATCCAGAATGATGCCCTCGACCGGGTTACCGGGAATGCCGGCAATGAGGATGGTGTTGCCATTCATCGTGTTGTTTCGCGTCCAGGTGCTGTCCCGACTGGAGACCGTTGCCCGGATGCCGCTGATGGTAACACGGCGGAGTTTGCCGATAGGCCGCGGATGCTCGACATTCTTAAATCCAAAATCCTGAGCGCGATTTCCCCTGACGAAGGTGATCGGAGCCGAGACGTTGTTCATGGAGATGTTGGATATGGCGACGTCCTCCAGATCGCCGCCATCAACGGTCAGGAATTTGAGTCCGCCGAGCGGACACTCATAGCAGCAGCAATTGGAAATGCTCACGTTCTTGAAACCGCCCAGCGACTGTGTACCGAACTTGATCGCCGCACACCGGGTGGTGAGGACACAGTTCGTGATGGCGATATTCCTGCAAGGCTCCGGGAATGACGCCTTGATAATGATCGCGTCATCATAGGTGCTGACAAAGCAATTGCAGACCACGGCGTTGTCGCAACTATCGAGGACAATACCATCCTGATTCACGAAAAAATCGCTATGGATACTAATGCCGTCGACGATGATCTTCCGGCTCAGCGCCAGATGCACCGTCCAGCATCCGGAGTCGCGTAAAGTAACATCGCATAACGACACCTTTTCGCATCCTTTGAGGAAGAGCAGGCGTGGACGGGCGCCCGTCGAGATATCCGGATTGTTCGTAGGTTTGCGGGGCGGAAAGGGTTTCCCGTTGCCGTTGATCGTCCCGGGACCTTCGATTCCTATGTTCCTGGCGCCTTCCGCGTAAATCAGGGCCCAGATCTCGAACCCGCCGACATCCAGATCGCGAGCGGGAAAGGGCTTGGCCGGGTAGTCGCGAACGTCCTGGCTCCCGAGGAGGGTGGCATCCGGGGAAAGATACAAGGTCACGCCATCCTTCAGAGTGATGGTGCCGGACAAGTATTGTCCCTTCGGGAAGTACACGATTCCGCCGCCGCTGTGCGTGCAGGCATCGATAGCCGCTTGCAGCGCCCGTGTATCGAGGGTCTTGCCATCCCCATGGGCGCCGTACTTGCGGACGTCGAATAGAAGGCTCGGATCCGTGGGGCCGCTCCGGGGGACTGCCGCAGCGCCGGTGGCGGCAAGCGCGGCGCCAATCAGACTTCGTCGCAGCATGCTTCGGTCACTTCCTCTCTCAGACCATTCGACCATTAAACGTCCGTGGACTTCGCTGTCACCTATTCAAGTTTGAGGTTCTTCCAATAGGAGTTACCTGCCTCATGGCCGGGCACAAGTACGAGGTCGTAAAGCCTGATGACCACGGCCTGGTTCCGGTATTTAGCCAGATCGAGATTCAGGTGCTTCCAGGCGCGCTTCGAGGATTCTTCCGGTTGCAGTTTAGCGCCATCGATGAGCTGGTCAAGTACTTTATCGTTGTCGACATAAACCAGCACATGCCAGGACTTCCCTACGTCAACGCCGGCATCGAAAGAGAGGGATGGGCTAGCCCCCAATTGCACGGAGCGGCGTAGGAGAGCGCCGCGTACTTCGTCTCTTGGAAAGACCGCCAGGGTATCGCCGTCCAGGTAGGTATCGCCCCGAACTCCTCTAATTCCTCCACCCGCGCCTCCGTATCCCGCGCGCTCCAGAGTCCAATCGGGATTCCACATCCTGGTCAAATCCGATAGCTTGAAGAGTTCCGGCTCCAGCGTCTTGGGCTGCTCTATGCGCACGACTAACTTGTCGCCTTCCAGCTTAGCGCCATGAGACAGTAGTATCTCCTCGCCAATCGCTGCCGTACGCTCCGCCAGTCGCGAGATACTCTCATCGAGTGGCGGCGTTAGTTTCAGCGGGCCCATAGTCTCGCCGCGAACCCGGTCATTGAACGCTTGAACATTTTCTTCCGGTAGCGCGGCCATACCATGCATCGCGCCTACCACTGAGCCGGCATTGGCGGCATTGCAATCCGTATCCGAAAAGTCCGCCGCTCCAAACGCGAGGTTTTCCGTAGTCTTGAAATCGCCTTTCCCAAACCATACGCTGGTGGCCACGATTCCCCCGTTCAACACGGCGTTGTTGGTCGCGGGATATTCAATTCCCCAGCGCTCATCGATGGCCCGGAAGATCTCCTCGGGTGACTTGCCCGCTTCAGCCATGGAGATGATCGTGTCCAGGCATTGGCGATAGGGGGACAGCGGCGACAGCAGATGGGCGGCCTTGCGGACGATTTCTCGGGTGTCTTTCTCGACGAAACCCAGGCTGATCATTCCTGCGACAAAGACTGCACCGTCGGTGCCTTCCGCATAGCCGTTGATGTGGCCCAGGCGACGCGCCATGGCTCCCGCCGCGTTGGGCATGCCCGGGTTGAGCGTGCCATAGACATCGCTGCTGAACTGCGGCCCGATGGTCCACCAAAGCTTGTTGTAACGAGGATTGCCGGTATCGGGCGCCTTGATTCCCCGCTTGAGCAGGATGAGCGCCTGCTCGCTGGAACCGTAGGAGCCGGCATTGTTTTCCAGCCATTGAGCGCCTAGCTGCTCGACCGTGAGATTGATGCCGTATTTCTCAAACGCTCTGATAGCTACCATCTCGTAGTAGTAATCGTCGTCGGGTAGCGCGAATCCCCGGCCGCGAACTTGCGGCGTGTCCTTGAGTGCTGACGCGGTCTTATGTTCGAAGAGCAAACCGGTCAGCTGTCCGATCATCTGCGCTGTCCAGATAGCCTTAACGCGGTCTAAATACTCGGACCGCGTCATCACTAATTCCCGGGGCGCCGGCGCCGCGTAGCCTGCGCTTGAATTGAAAACCGCAAGCGCGGCAAAGGTCAAAAACGAACGGCATTTCATAGGAACCCTCTACTGTTTTGTCTTTGTTAGAGCCGGCTAAAAAATCAGCTTCATCCCCAACTGTAAGATTCTCGGAGCGCCAAAGCTGGTGATCTGGCCGAATTGTCCGCTGGTTATCGATGTCGTCGGGCCACCCCAATTCGGATGATTCAGCGCGTTGAACGCCTCCACGCGGAACATTAAACCCAACCTCTCAACCATTTGGAAAGTCCGGCTGAGTGCGGCGTCGACATCGATCGAGCCCGGGGCGTAAAGAGCATTCTTTCCCAGGTTACCGAAGGTTCCGACTGGCTGAATCGCGAACGCTGACGGGAGAAACCATTGGGAGGTTGTCTGTTGGGCGGGGAAAACGTTCACGAGAACCTGGTTGGGCCGGTCATTTCCCTGTCCCGTCTTAGACTGATCGGTCCCTCCGTCAGTAATATTGATTGGAGCGCCGCTAAACGCCGTGAAAATGGTCGAAAACTGCCAGTTCCTGGTAAGACGAAACGCCCAGCCCTGGCCCGCGCCCGGGCTTGCGGCAATGAAGGAGAGATTGAAGAGATGGCGGTGATCGAACATGCAGTTTCCGCGCTCCATACTCCGTGAGTAAGGATTTTCGCGGTAAGTGCCCGCGATTTCTCCCGACAGGTCCGTATCGCTCACGCAGTGCGACCAGGTGTAGTTGCTCAGAATCGTAAAATTGTTCGCGAACCGGTGCTGCAGCGTGGTTAAGAACGCATCGTACTTGGAGTTGCCGTTGGGATCTCCCGAATCAATCGCCGCATAGTACTGGCCTTGTGCCGGATTCTGCAGGTAGAGCAGTCTCCGCAGATTGGTACTGGCCGAACTGCCCGGAATATAAACAGACGGGTTAATATCGTATTGCCCCCAGACGTGCACCGATTTGGTTCCCAGATAGCCGATCTGGGCCAGCCAGTTTTTCTTTATCTCCAACTGATAGGTCAAGTTCCAGTTGATCATGTAAGTGGGCGGCATCTGGTTTGGAACGATATAGTAAGTTCCGCCGATCGGAAAGATGCCGGTGTTAGGGAAGGGATTGCCGCCCGGTTGTCCTGCCCATGGGTTACTCAGACCTCCGGCGGGATTGGTAATGATCACTTGGGAAGCGTAAGGCGGGCTGTACGTCCATCGTTCCGGATAGTACAGCATGTTGGTGTCATGCATCAGCGCGAAGCCAATGCGAATCGTCTGTTTTCCCCCGCCGGTAGGATCCCAAACCACGCCGACGCGCGGTGACACTTCCTGCCAGTACGATTTCACCTGGCTCTTGCCGTACGGATCGCCGGGATCGCCCGGAAAAATCAGGCCGGCTGGGGCATTCGGATATCGCGTGCTGACGGTGCCGGCAGTGAAAGCCGCTTGCGAGAAAGCCGGTGCACGGCCATATAAGTCGTACGGGAACAACTCCGGTTCCCAGCGGAGGCCGAGGTTCAAAGTCAGGTGCGGGGTCGCATGGAAAGTGTCTTGCCCGTAGAGGGAAAACACGGTCTGGCGCAACGCATCGGGCTGCGGGTTGGCCTGGTTCATCTGGTAAATATCGCCCAGCAGCAGGTCGGCCAATGCGTCGCCCGTATAACCGCCGTTGAAACTAATCTGGCCGTTGGTGTAAGTGTTGGTCAGCAGGTTAGCTTGCAAACGCCGGAAGTCGCCGCCGAACGCAAACTGATGCTTGCCGCGGATGATGTTGACGTCATCGGAAAACTGGTACGTGTTGGTATTGAAGTGGCTGGGCGAACATGTCCCGCAGCCTACCGTGAAATAGTTGCTGGCGCTGAGGTAAATGAAATTCGGAATGGTCGCCGTCATGTTGATTCCAAGCGTCTGCGGATTGATGACGTTGGGAGCAGCCCCGCGATTGTTTCGACGCCGGTCGAAGGTGATATGGAAGGAATTCAAGGTCGTTGGACTAAACGCGTAGTTATCTCCCAGGGTGACGGTCTGTGATCGCCCTAAGTTGCCTGGCTGCTGCGTGGTAAGAAGATCCGTACCATTGAAGGTGGTCTGAATGGTGAAATCGTAAATATAGTAACGGCCGTAAAGGGAATGCTTCGCGTTCTGAATATAGTCGACGCGACCGATCACCTGATCATCGGGATTATCCGCCGGATATCCATATTGCACCAAACCGCATGGACTGGTCGACACGGGAAGATACTTGGACAGGAGAGTTACCGCCGGCTGGCTAAATAACGAAACCGGTATCTGGTTATTGGGGAACGCGGCTCCGGTTGAGGGATTCTTCAGTTGACGCGCACTGCTTGCAGACAGGCAGCCTCCAGCAGACTTGGGCGCCTCCAATGTGCTGAAATCGCCATTCAGGGCCGCCGCGGTTGCCACGTAACTGATCTGTGCGGGAGGATTGCTCCGCTGTCGGGTGCCCTCGTATCCGCCGAAGAAGAACAGCTTGTCCCGAATGATTTTGCCGCCGACGACCCCTCCAAACTGACTGCGCTTCAGACTGTCGCGCGCAGGCGTGTTGTCTTGAATCGCATTCATATCGCCATTCCGCAGAAACTCGAACACATCGCCATGGAGTACGTTCGTGCCCGACTTCGTGACCGCGTTCACCACACCGCCCGGATGCAGACCGTATTGCGCCGGCAAAGCCGTGGTCTGTACGCTGAACTCCTGTAGTGCGTCGGGAAACGGAAGCGGCAAATTGACGTTAAACAAAGGATCGTTGTTATCGCCGCCGTCCAACAAGTAACTGATTCCGTTCGCCTGTCCACCCGCGACCGAGAAGGTTCCCGATGCGTTTGAGCCTCCAATGTTCTTACTGGTAATCAGATCGGAACTCGAACTGGTAGTCGCCGCGCCTGTCAGGGTGATCAGTTGGGTAGGGTTTCTTCCGTTAAGAGGTAAGTCCACTACCCGTTTCTCGTCGATCACCTCAGTTAGCGAGTTGTCTTTCGTTTCGACCATCGTCGCACTGGCCTTAACGTCGATGGTTTCTGAAACGGCCCCCAGCTGTAACTTCGCGTTGATTTCGAGATTGCTGGCAACCTGCAGAAGGATACTCGACTCCACATACGTCTTGAAGCCATTCGCCGTGACACTGAGATCATAAGTCCCAACCGGCAGATTCGGAAATGAGTATCGGCCCTGCGCGTCGGTTGTGGCCGTGTTTACCCGGTTCTTGCCGGTTTCGGTTATTTTGACCTGTGCGCCCGGAATGGATTGTCCGCTGGGGTCGGTGACGTAGCCTGCTACCTCGGCGACCGCAACCGCCTGAGACTTCGCTTGCGGAGCCCAAAAGATGGCGGAAATCGCCATGAGCAACAGAAGAAATACTCTTCGTGAATTGACTCGAGTGTGAACCTGCGACATGGAGTCTCTCCTTTGGAAGTCAGCTTTATCTAGCCGACGTCGATTTTACGCGCAGCGCCTGATACTGTCAAGAAGATTTTGTTGCATGCTGCTCAAGTCCTTTATAAACAGTAGTTTATAAAGTGGTATTACCTATTACCACTGACCTCATTGGTCCTTGACCTTGGCTACCCTCCGACCCTACAATTGAAGCTGGTCTTATCTATGTTCCCCACCACCAAGGGCAAGAAGCCCGGCCGGCCGCGATTCCGGAACATCGGGCGGAAGGACGGTCTGGTAGATAAGGTTGTGCATGCCATTGAATCTCAAATCTTGACCGGCCAGCTCACGGTGGGAACCAGGTTGCCTCCAGAGCGGGAGTTTTCGGACAGCCTCGGTGTCAGTCGTCCGGTGGTCCGGGAAGCCGTACGGACCTTGGTTACCAGAGGCCTGTTGGAAACCAAGCATGGAATAGGGACCATGGTGCGGGCGGTCAGCCGCCACGAGGTCGTGAAGCCCCTGACCCTGTTCCTGCGGACCTGTGGCCAGGAGGTCAATATTGAGCACTTGCATCAGGTCCGCTCGATTCTGGAAGTAGAGAACGCCGGCCTGGCGGCGGAACAACGAACGGAGGACGAACTCGCTGACCTGGTTCGGATCTGCGTTGAAATGCAGGAAGCCCCGGACCCGCGACAGTTTGCCCTGAAGGACTCCGAGTTTCATCGCCGCCTGACCCGGACTACACACAACCCCTTGCTGATTCTACTGCTCGATTCCATCCAGGACCTGATGGCAGAGGTGCGAACACTGGTAAGTGAGAAGAGCGGTCTTCCCGAGCGCGTAATGCCGACGCACGTTCGAGTTATCGAATGTGTCGCGTCGCGAGACTCCGAGGGGGCGCGCAGAGCCATGCGTGAGCACTTGAACATCGCGCTGGACATACAGAGAGAGCTGATCGAAGAGCGGGACACGTGACGCGGCGATGTGGGCGTGTACTTCGTTGTGGAGTAGGCGTTTTCGCCTGCTCTCGCGCGTTGGAGAGACTTCTGCCACAGGCCGTTCATGAAGCCTCGGCGTGCACGAGCGCTGGAATAACACAACGGACCGCAAGTACTCGCATAATCTCGACAGGAAACAAGGCATAACCGACGTTTAATCCAACTTGCCGCCTTTCAGCCGCACGAGCAGGCCGCGACGGTGCGCTCCAAAGGGGGCTGAAACTGCCAGTCACCGGCGCCCGTGGGGCAGACCGCGGTCCAACGTATCTGAAGCTTGCGCCTTTGCCGCCGCGGGCGAAGTTTGGCCGCAGTTTCTGGAACGCCGCGGGTTTGGAGCACGACTTGAATTTCTATTGCGGCCATCGCAAATGCTTTCTCAGAAACGCGAAGGTCCCTTCGCCGTGAATGGTATGCGGACCGTCGAAGAACTCGATCGTGGTGCGCTCCGGCAGGTGCATTTTCGTATCGTAGAACCGGCGCACTTTCGCGTACTCATACGCCACCCACTCGTCGGGCGCGACCCCATCATTGTGCCCGCGTTCTACCATGAATGGCCGGGGGGCCATGAGATTCGCCAAGTCCGAATAATTGACGACATTGGCAAAATCGAACTCGAGCATGTCATACTCGCGGGTCAACATATAGCTGTAACTCGAATCCACGCTGGTAGTCTTCCAGACCCATTCGTTGAAATCGCCTGCGCAGATCGAGAGAGCGTAACCGTCGAGCAGGGGCGGAACGCGCACCGCCGTCTTCCCTCCATAAGACAATCCGTAGAAGCCGATCCTCCCCGGATCGGCAAACGGCTGTTCGGCGAGCCACTGCAGGGTGCGCTGCTGTTGCCCGAGAATGAAGGAGAACAGCGAGAGCTGTAGCGGATGTCCCTTCCGTTGGATGATGCGGAACCGATCCTCGCCGATGTACGGGTTTTGCGGCGAGTAGGTGACGAACCCCTCTTCGGCGAGCCTCGCGGCGAAGCGATGATAGAAATGCGAGTCGCTCTTCGGATCGGCGACTTCGCTGGGCCGCCCTTCTAGACCGTGCTGGCAAACCACGACCGGGCGCCGCTCGCCCGGCTTGATATCTTTCGGGACCAAAAGAATCCCATACGCGAAGATGCCCGGCCACACATCCAGCACGACTTCGTAGCCGCGGAACTTCGGCTCATCGTAGATCAGCCGCGTACGCGGGTGGGCCGGTGCGTCCGGTTCCGGCATGCGGCCGATCACCTCGCTCCAGATGTAGTCCCGGTAGAATTTGGTGCTGGCTTGCCAATTCTCTACCGAAGATGCGTCTGCCTTAGCCCAGAATTGCTCCCGGCGTCGCGGCGACTGGCGGATCAATTCCTGCGTGTGGCTGACCAGTTGATCGAACTGCCGGTGCATGCGGGCGGCGGGATCTACCGCACTGCCCACGTGTTCGGGCAGCGCGCCGGATGCGGTCAACTTCTCCTTTACGCCGGCTGCCGTGAGCAGCGCGGATAATGCGGCATCGGAGCCGGGCTGGCCATCGCCTCCGGCACTCGCGACCACCTGCAGTTTCGCGGAAACTCCCAGTCCCTGGAAGAACGGTCGAGTGCGCTCCACTTCGGCGCGCACCTCCGCGAGCGACGGCGTGGCGAGCGTTCCGTTCGGAGTGGCGCCGCTGCGATCCTTGCTCTCCTTCGGAGGACCGCTGACCCGCGGGACGTCGCTCGCTTCCACCACCAGCGCGCGGGGCGAGATCATACTTGCGATGTCGGCGTCGCCGAACTCCCGCAGCAGGCCCCAAACGTCGCGATACACCGGCTCCTTCCACAACTGTTCCCGCGGCTGAAAATAGCCGCTGACCAGTGTGGCATCGATGCGCGTGTCCAGGGCAGCGCTGTAGAGAGCCAGCAGGCCGCCCTCGCCGTATCCCGCGACGACGACAGGTACGGGATGGCTGGCGTTCTCCGTCTCGAACCAGCCGATGGCAGCGCGCACCTTCTGCACTTCATACCCGATGACGTGCCGGCCCACTTCGAACGCCATGCGATAAATCCATTCGCGGTGAGGCTGGTTGGTCATCTTGACCCAGGGGATTCCCGACCAGGTGTCCTGGCGATTCAGCACTACAGGCACCAACACCTGGCAGCCGTTCTCGGCCAGGCGGCGCGCGAACTGCGCGGCAACGGGTATATCGGACGAGAGACCGGCCAGTGCCTCGGGAGTCCAGTCCGCGTCGGGTAGAGCAACGACGCGGGCAACCGGTGGACGATCGGGTTCGAGCAGCAGGCCCTCGGCAAACACGCCCTCCCACACGGGCCAGCGCACGGCTTCAACGCGATAGCCACGGCCGCGGCCGACCAACGCTGCCGCTGCCGTCGAAGACTCGAACTCGAGAGCCTTCACTTGCAGTGGAGGATCCACGGCGCCAATGATCCGGGCCAGGTGCTCGCGATTGGGTTCGATGGATCGGGAATACGCCGCCGCGCTCGAAAAATCCCGGCGCCAGTAGCTGGCACGACTGGCCGGGGCCGCGGCGGACCGCCGGACCAGGTAGTCATTGATGCCGTCGACCATCTGCGCGGCGAGGTCTCCAGGGGTAGTCAGGGGCGCAGTTCCGGGCAACGGCGATTGCGCCGCCGCGCGCGCGAGCAGCACCGGGACCAGGACATACCGATTTTTCATTGGAATAATTATGTCACTTGCACACCGTGGTAAGCGGATTCCACACCCGTCACGTGCAACATCGTGAGCGGCCGGATCCGCGTACGGCCACGGAATGCGATCATCGAAACGGTGACTTGCAAAAAGTGCCGGGTTCGGATGAAAGAATTAAAGGGGCACATATACCACAAGAAGCGAAAGTGGAAATGCCCCCAGTGCCATCGGGTCAGGATGCAGTCGCACGGTCTTGCCTCCAGGCGGCAAGAGCCGGGGGACCGTTAATCGGTTCTGGAGAGCGCCCGGCTAGAGACGTTCGCGGTCGGACGCGTTCACCGTCAGCGTCTGCGCGGCACTGACCGATGGATAAGTGCTGTCGCCGCTGTAGACTGCTGTCAGGTTGTGGCTGCTGGGGCTGAGCGTGGATGTGGTGTAGATAGCTGTCCCGTTAGGACCGAGCGGGACCGTGCTCAATACTGTCGATCCGTCCAGGAAGGCGATGCTTCCGGTGGGCGCCGATGCGTATTGCTGCGTGTGGGTGATGGTGGCTGTCAGGATGACCTTTTCGCCGGATACAGATGGGGAGGGCGAAACGACCAGACCGACAGCGGCTGTGCTCTGTGGCGCGATTTTGACTACGAAGCCGTTCCCGTAGGCGCAACAGGCGCCGTCAGTAGAGGTTGTCTGGAATGCGTCGGGAGTGACGATGAGCCCCGTATCCTGCGTAATGCCGGCCAGATAGATATTGCCAACGGCATCGACCCCAAGTCCGGCAGGCGAATACGCAGAGTTATTGCCTCTGCCTCCGTTGCCGCTGGGTGTAGAGAACAGTAACTGAGAGCCGGTGGGGTCGAACTCCGCCACAGAGCCTCCTGATAGCCACCGGCGTCAGGTTCCATGGGGTTGACTTGCGGAAAGCCACCCGCGGACGTCTGGCCGGCAATGTAGACATTGCCATTTCCGTCCAGATGGATAGCACCGGTCAACGCCACATTGTCGCCAGCGCCGGTGACGCCGCCCAGTCAAATGCGCCTTCGGCGGCGATCTTTTTGTCGCCGTCCATCTGATACAGGACCGGCTTCTGAAAACTGGTCGTCCCGTGGGGAGCGGTCAGCACCAGATTGCCCTCCGCGTCGAGAGAGGCGCCGGCGCCGTCGATCTGCCAGGCGATGCGGCTGGGCTGTGCGCCGGGGGCGACCACAAAGTCGTACTCTAGCTGGCGCTGGTTGCCGTAGAAGACCAGGTCCACGCCGGGGTAAATCTGCGCGTAATTGACTCTGCCGTAGGTGGGGAGAGCGGTGTGCCATTTCTTCGGGTCGTTCCCGATGAGGTAGCTCACCACGCCGGATTGCGGATCGGCTCCGGTGACGGCCGCGTGGCTATCGGCTCCAACCAGTTTCATGTGCAGCGTATCGGCAGGCAAAGCCGCGGGCTGGTTGCCCGGCGAACGGGACGAAACTGCCGCTGGCTGCCGCTCCAGATTCAGGACCACCTTACCCGGAGTGAGGAAGAGCGAGTAGCCGGCGCCCCGCGAGAGAAACTGCACACGAGCGTCCGTCTGCCCTCGGTTGGCTTCGAAGGTGAGCGGGATCTTGCCGTAATTGGCCGCTACCCGCCTGCCGGCAGCGATCCCGGCGGGGGGTGCTCCAAAGGACATAACAGCAACCACTGGAAGAGACAATGTAAGTAACCCAAGACACCTCAAATGCCTCATCAAGAACCTCCTGTACTGCGGGGACATTGGCGCTTCGGCCAAAGCGTCCGGCAAGCCGAAACAGGCCCTACGAGGACAGAGCCGGCACGGACGCCGCCGTGGATCCGTCGATCTCGCAGGCTTTCGACGTCAGCATCGTCTTGGTCGTTGTCGCAGCGTGGCTAACGGTCCGCGCGTTTTTCGCAACGCGTAGTTGTCTTCCACGCCCGGCGCGACGGTAAGCGAGCTTCCTGCTTAGGATACACCTTGCCGGCGCGTCCGGCGTCTCAACCTTCCGAATATCACGAAGCCAGGACAGCGCCTACGACCAGATCGACTTCACGCGGTGGATGCGCAGGCTCAATATGTGGGCGCGTCCGCCATCGGCAAACAGTGCGACACTCTGGTCCTCGGGTTTCGGCACGAAGCAGCACGGCATTACCCACTCTCCGTCGTTGGCGAAAACTTCGACGGAAGTTCGATCGACGAGAATGCGAAGTTTGAGCCGCCCATCGGCGGGAAGTACGACTGCCGTGCTGGCCTCGCCGTTGTACAGGCGCGGTTCTTTCGGATTGACGGTGAATGAAACCTTGCGTCCCCGAATCCGGAAACCGACTTCCACGGCCCGACCGGGATCGATTTCAGCCTGGATGTCCCAGAGATCGCCTGAAAGAGAGGCAAGGGGATTGGTGCCAGGATCGAGATCCAGATGGTTCCATGTCCGCGGCGTATCGTGCAGCAACTCGATCTCCTTGACGGGCTCCGAGCAGAGCTTCAACGTGTACGGAAACCGCCTGAGCTTGAGTTCGTAGGGGAAGCTCATCTGCTGGTTGAACGGCATACCGGGGTAGACGGCTTTACTCATCCATCCGAGCTGGATGCGCCGCCCGTCCGGAATATTGCTGTAAGTCTGGACCGCGTAATAGTTCTGACCCTGAGCTCCGGGTTGCGTCATCACTTCCGGGATGAAGCGCCTGCCATCGAAGGAGCCGACCAGGTATCGATCGGCGGCGCTAGTCCATACCCACCGCGTTTCGCCCGGCTCGCCTTCGACGGGAGTTTCGAAGAAGTCGGGGCACTCGCGCGTGTCGGGTACGCTGATGTCCTGCAGTTTGGTCCAGCTCTTGAGATCCGGTGAGGAGAGGAAGCGGAAAGCGCTTCCCGTGAGATAGACGACCATGATCCACTTGCGGGTAGGCGCATGCCACACCACCTTGGGGTCGCGGTTGCTGCCGACGATGTTGGGCACCACAGGATTGCCGGCATATTTCGTCCAGGTCCGTCCGCGATCGTTGCTGTAGGCCATGCATTGCGTGAAGGGTTGGCCCTTCGATTCGTCGGAAGTGTCGCCGGCCGCGGTGTAGAAGACGATCAGCGTTTTCTCAGGGCCTTTCTGCAGGCCGGCGGTGTTGTCGCTGTCGACAATGCCGGAGCCCGAGAACATGGTACCCATTTTGTCCGGAAGCAGAGCGTTCTCCATCTGCGTCCAATGAACCAGATCCTGGCTGATCGCGTGACCCCAGGTCATATTGCCCCACCTGGTCTCGAATGGGTTGTGCTGGAAGAAAAGATGGTACTCGCCCTTGTACCAGACGAGGCCGTTGGGATCATTGGTCCAACCTGTCTTGGGACTGAAATGGAATTGCGGCCGGTAGACCTCGTGATAAGGGACCACGTCCCCGCGGACGAACGGTGAAGTCGCGGATGCCGCGGAAGCCGCGACAAACTGCATGAATCTTCGTCTGGTGGCAGTCATAGGCCGAAACAGAGGATATTCGGGCCGGCGGCCACCGCGACGTATTGGTTGCCGCCGAAGCTAAAGGTCATGGGCGAGGCTTTCATGCGAACATTCGTCGCGAAATGCCACAGCACGTTGCCGTTCCGCTGATCAACGGCCGCGAAGCCGCCGTTCGGCTGCCCGTAGAAGATCAGACCTCCAGCGGTGGCGAGAACGCCCGACCAGGTTTTGGCGCGCGCGGGTCCAGGCTGCGCCACCTCCCAAACGATTGCGCCGGTCTCGATGTTGACAGCGCGCAGGAAGCGCTGGCCGGTCTGATCGGGATAGCCGGTCGGCTTGCCGGTGCATTCTTCCAGTGCCAGGAAATAGTAGAGGCGGGTTTCAGGAGAGAACGCGGTTGAGTCCCAATTGGCTGCATCGCTGGGGCAGCCGCGGGGATCGACCACCACCGGTCTGCCATCAGGTCCGATGCGCGAAGCCCAGTCGACACGGCGCAGGAAGGGTTGAGCCAGAAGCAGTTGGCCATTGGTTCGGTCGAGGACATAGAAAAAGCCATTACGATCGGCGTGAAGCAGCAATTTGGAAGGCTTGCCTTTATAGACGGTATCGACCAACACGTTGGGCTCAGTGGCGTCACGATCTTTCAAATCGTGTGGCGTGAATTGATAGTGCCATTTCAGCTCTCCAGTCCTGGCATCGAGGGCGAGAACGCAGTCGGTGTATAGATTATCGCCGGGACGGTCACGGTCGTCTCCATCAGGCCAGGGATTGCCGGTGGGCCAGTAGAGGGTATCGGAGGACGGGTCGTAAGAGCCCGTAAGCCAGGTAGAACCGCCGCCGGTAACTGGTTCTTCCGCTTGCCAGGTTTCTATGCCGGGCTCGCCTTGCCGGGGCACTGTCCAGCGCCGCCAGACCAGAGCGCCGCTATCGGGATTGAAGGCGGCGACGAACCCTCGTATGCCTTCATCGGCTCCCGCGACACCCGCAATGACGGTTTGGTCGACGACCATTGGCGCCATGGTTCCGCCGTAGTGCTGATGCACGTCAGGCTCCATCGCAGTCTCCCAGACCAGTTTGCCGTTGGCGCGGCCCAGCGCCAGCAGGTGGGCATTGTCGGTAACGAAGAAGACCTTATCGCCCAGAATCGCAACTCCCCGGTTGGTGCCAAGTCTGGCATCTCCAACCATACCGGCACTGGCTGGACGCGAATAATGCCATAGCGCATTGCCGCTGAGAGCGTCGAGGGCGAAGACCTCGTTGGGGCCCGTGACATAGAGCACGCCGTCCGCTGCGAGAGGCGTCACCTCCAGGCCAAAGTATGCAATGGGAAAAACCCATTTCAACTTTAGTGCGGACACATTGGCGGTATTGATCTGTTTGAGGTGACTATAACGATTAGCCGAGTCATTTCCGTTGTATGTCAGCCAGTCGCCCGGTTGGGGCGCGCCCCAGGTGATTTTGCGGGCGGGCTCCATGGCAGTCACCGGCCCTACTATCGTGTTCGCATTGATACGCCGCAGGTATTTCGTGAGCGACATCAGGTCGCCGGCGGGCAGGTCGGCGAAGGAAGGCATGCCTGCGCCGGTATTGCCGCGCTCGAGATAGGCACGCAACTGCTCGGCCGATTGTTCCGCCACTCGCGGATTCATGGCGAGGCCGGGCCCTTTAGAAGTGCCGCGTGCGTCCTCACCGTGGCAGGCGGCACAGTGGTCAGTAAATGCCTGCTGTGAGAGCAGTGGCTGAGCTGACAGGAGAAGTAAGAGGGCGCCTGCAGGTAAAGATCTTGTCACGCTGAAAAGAACGATATCACACTCATAACTTCCCTACCGGAATAGTGATTTATCGGTCGCGGATTACCGGGTTTTCAAGTTCGCTGGTTTTTCTTGACAAGAAGGTGAGAATAGACAAAACTAACTTAATCTGCTTCGTCTGCTGATAGTCAGAATTGACCACTGAACTTTGATTGTTCAGCCCTAAGATACGCGCTCTAGGAGGCACTTCATGGGGACACGGGCACTTACGATTGTAGGCGTCGACTTGATCTCGGTAGCGAAGCTTCTCCGGTTGGTCCGTCACAGCGTCGCGGTTGGCCTACCTGCCTTGCTTCTGTTCCTATGGCTGCACGCGCAGTCGACCGGCAGTATCTCCGGCACTGTGACCGATCCGACCAACTCCGCCGCGCGCGGAGCCAAAGTCCCCGTGGTCGCACCAGCGACGGGGCTCTCCAGATCGGCCGTGACCGATGACCGCGGCGAATATGTGGTTCCCGCCCTGGGCGTAGGCGTTTACGACGTCCGCGTGGACCAGTAGGATTCTCTATTTCTTTCACGGAAGGAGTTTGGCCGCGCTGGGGCACGCTCTTACCAAGGAGGACAAGGTGCCGGTGGCTGAAATTGAACGAGCGTTGAAGCGAAAGAAAGCTTTTGAGGCTCATCCGGCCATACATTCTTACTGGGAGGAGGAGCAGGTTTAACATGGCGAGGACCAAAGACGCATTGACCATCTTGGCTCGGGTTATGGGAACCAGCGAATCGGTGAAAGCGGGGATCGCCCAAGCGAGAACGAATCTGGAGGTGGCCCAGATGATCCATGACGCTCGCACGCGGGCTGGTTTGTCGCGGAGTCAACTAGCCGCTCTTATTGGATCGAAGCAACCAGTCATTGCCCGGCTTGAAGACGCCGACTATAAGGGCCACTCTTTGACGATGCTGCAACGGATAGCAGATGCATTAGGCCAGCACCTCGAACTTCGCCTCGTTCCGTCCAGAAAACGCGGCACCGGTAGGGAGACCTCGCGCTCGTCGGGCCGAAAATTCAGCCAGCATAACCATTCCGCGGTTCAATACATTCGAAAGAATCTCACTAACCCCATCAACCATTTACAGCCGACACCCCTCAAGTCCAGTCAACACGAACGCTACGCTGAAATCAGATGAGGAAGCGTGTCTTTTTCGAAACGCGCACCACTGCCGTCAACCAGACCAATCGGGATTTCATTTTTCGTCATTCCCTCGCGGCCGCCAGCGATAGTGTGCTTCAACCAGAACTTTTGCAACAAAACGCACAAAGAAGCACAAACGGGAACTCCTTTCCCGGGCCGCAAGGCCACCGGTCCACACCTACGCCGGAATCAAATACCAAAAGCCGCGATATCTGTCACCAAGGCTACGAGCCCGCACTTCCAATCCCCGGAAATTGCTTCGATCCGCAAAGTTGCTACGGTCCCGGAGCGTCCGCGACCCCGGAAAAGAATCCGATATGTCACTACTCCCCAACGCTTCACCAACGAATCATCCCTGGAAAAATCTCGATCCGTGCACATTGTCCGGCCAATCTTTGCTCATTTTGGGGTGGTGCCGCCGGTGTCCCCAAATCAATTCTGGCTCGTTCCGAGGAGAAGTCAACTGGGAAAAGTAAGTTCGTGAATTCCTTTCAGTTATTTGCGCCGTTCGGCTCCGCCTTGGCGACGCGGTTCCCGTTTCAGCTTTTCGTGCCGGCGCGTCAGCCTGGCCGGATTAGCCGGTTATGCCGAGCTCGGCATAACCGGCTTTATGCCGAGTACCGGATTATGCCGAGGGCCGCGGGATAGGTTTGGCGCCGATGCGATGGGACGTGGGTGCGGCAGCCGCCCTCATTTGATCTTCTCGGCATAATTCTGCGAGTGTCTTCTTGCGACCGACAGGGTCGCAAGGAGAAAAAGTGAACGAAACTCAGACATGTGAACAACGACCCGTTTCGGTCTTATCGGCGGCGGCGTCAATCGAGGAGGTGCTGGCCGACTTCGATCGGCATCTGGAAAGACAGCGCGGCTGCACAGAGGGAACGCGCCAGCATTATCGACGGGAAGCACGGGCCTTGCTGGTCGGTGTTTTTTCGGATCAACCAATCAGCTGGAGCAACCTCACCGCCGCACAGATTGCTGATTTTGTCGGCGGTCGGGCGCGGAAGCTCTCCCTGGTGAGCCGCCAGAATCCGGCGACTGCCATTCGGAGTTTGTTGCGTTTCCTTGGCGGTGAAGGGCTGATCCGAACAGGACTCGATGGAGCAGTGCCGCCGATCTGGCGTTCTAAGCATGCCACGGTTCCGCGGCACATCTCTGCGGAGCAACTGGAGAATTTGCTAGCGCTGTGTCCGGCAGAAGGCTCAGGCGCGGTTCGGAATCGGGCCATGCTTCTGCTGTGTGCTCGCTTGGGCCTGCGTCCCAGCGAAGTATTGAGACTCCGATTACAGGATCTGGATTGGATCGCTGGCAGTGTGCTCATTCGCGCTGGCAAAACCAACCGGGAGAGAGTGCTGCCGTTACCCGAGGATGCGGGCGCTGCCTTGGCCAGCTATCTGCACGAGGCACGGCCAGTCAGTACCGAACGCGCAGTGTTTCTCAGTTGCGGACCTGCGCACCCACCGATACATGGCAATGGGTTCATGGCCAAGCTGGTGAACCGCCTCCTGCGAAAGGCAGGAATCGGCGCTCCATGCTCCGGCGCTTACGTCCTGCGGCACACTCTAGCCACCAGCATGGTCCGCAACGGAGCGAGTTTCAAAGAGGTCGCTGACATCCTCGGGCATGGTTCGCTCACGACCACAGGGATCTACGCCAAACTCGACCTGCCGTCGCTTGCACAGGTGGCCTTGCCTTGGCCGGGAGGCGCACAATGAATCCGGCTCAGTTTCGGGTACACATCGAGGCTTATCTGAACTTACGGAGTTCGCTCGGTTTCCAGACGGAGTACGAATCCTACAATCTGCGGGAACTGTCGGACTACGTAGAAGCGAAAGGTTTCTCGTGGCCTATCCGTACACAGACGATATTGGACTGGATCGGTGCCGCTTCGCTTCGCTGTGGCCTTCCTGGGCAGAGAATGCGACTGACCCACGCACGCTGTTTTCTGAAACACCTCAGAGCCAGCGTGCCGGACACCGAAGTACCTGGGCCCGGCCTATTGCCGCACGAGCCACGCCCGAAGCCCCGTTGGTACTCAGCCGAGGAAATCGCCAAGCTCCAGCAAGCCACCTCTACGTTGTGGAAACCCGGCTCCTTATCGCAACGGACTTCTTACTCGCTCATCGGATTGCTTGCCAGCACGGGGCTCCGCGCAGGCGAAGTGATCGCTCTCACGGTCGATGATGTTCGTTTAGGTTCAGATCCACCGCAACTTTATATTCGTAAGGCGAAGTTCTATAAATCGCGGATCGTACCCATCCACTCCAGCACCGCAGACCAGTTGCGTGCGTACCTGCAGGAACGCAATCGGGTCAAGCTGCGCCGACCTTCGAAAGCGTTCTTCATTACCGGCAGGCGGCAGCCTCTTTCCTATTCTGCACTCCGCCGAATGTTTCGCCAACTCGTTCAGTCTATCGGGATCAAGAATGCCGGCGGCAAGCGAAGCCCTTTACTGCATTCGTTCCGGCACGGTTTCGCAGTCCAGCGGCTCCTGGCGTGGTACGCCGACAATCTGGATGTGCGCGCCCTGATACCCCATCTGTCGGTATATCTCGGCCACCTCAGCAAAGAAGAGACCTACTGGTATTTGACGGCCACGCCGGAGTTGTTAACCGCCGCCGGGGAAGCTTTTCGGCGTTCCTGCGAGCCAGGAGGTGATTCATGAACAGCGGCACCGGGCTGATCGCGCCGCTGGTGCAGTCCTTCTTTACTGATCATCTGGTCCGCCAACGCCGTGCCAGTCCACAAACGGTGGCAAGCTACCGAGATACATTTCGATTACTGATCCAGCATCTGAGCCAGACCATCGGCAGGAAGCCGTCTGACCTAACCCTGGACGACCTGCAGGCAAAAGCGATCATGCGCTTCCTCGACGGCATCGAACGAGACCGCGGTAATAGTGTTCAGACCCGGAACGCGCGCTTGGCAGCCATCCGGTCCTTTTTTCGCCTGGTAACTCTCCGTGAACCTGCGTGCATCGATTTAGCGGCGCAAGTACTGGCGATTCCCACCAAACGTGCGGACCGCCGCTTGATCGGCTATCTGACACGGCCGGAAATGGAGGCTATTCTTGCTACGCCATGCACTCAGACCTGGATCGGAAAGCGCGATTACGCCCTGTTGTTGACGCTCTATAATACCGGAGCCCGCATCTCAGAAATACTCACCCTGCGGCAACATCACCTCGCCTTCGGAGCGACCTCGCTGCTTCACCTTACGGGCAAGGGCCGCAAGGAACGCAGTGTTCCGTTGTGGCCTACCACTTCCCGCACGTTGCGGGCTTGGGTTACCGAGTGTGGCGACAGTGGTGACCGCATCTTGTTCCCCAGCGCTCGGCGTGGACCTCTGTCAACCGACGGGGCCACCTACATCCTTCAGCAGGCGGTGCGGCGCGCCTTACCTGCCTGTCCGACGCTGAAAGCCAAGAGGGTTTCTCCCCACGTCATCCGCCACACCACGGCGATGCACCTTCTTCAATCTGGAGTAGAAATCGCAGTGATCGCTCTTTGGCTCGGCCATGAAAGCTTGGACACCACTCACATGTACATCCAGGCCGATCTGAAGACCAAGGAACAGGCGCTCGGGAAACTGCAACCAGTTGAGGGCGGTTTTCCCCGATTCAAACCCGACGACGCGCTTTTGGCTTTCTTGTCCGCTCTCTAATTATGCCGAGTACATGTTGCACCGAACCCCCGCCCCGCTGTCGCTCGCCGGGACTTACTCGGCATAATCCGGTACTCGGCATAAAGCCGGTTAAGTGCACAAGGATGCACAAACCCGAGCGTTGCCGTCCGGTCCATTCCCCCGCGTAACTCAAGCAAAAGACAGCCATATACCGAAAACTGGCTTCGTTTCGCTCGCAGCCCATAATGCTGCGCGTTCTGCTGGTGAAAGTCCAGCCACGGGAGTTGACTGTATGCCCGTGTAGTAATACTCGACGCTTCCGATGGCGACAAAGGAAGTGAAAGCTCGAGCGTAAAAGTCCTGACCGATGCAGGGCCAGCAAACCTGCCGGGCCGTAACATGAAGTGAACTTTGCAGCCTCGTGAAAGCCCCCACGTCGAATCGGATTGCGTGGGATATTTTGGATGCCGAGACATTGCGAAACTGGCGAAGGCCAACGCGGGAAGGGAAGTAACGGTCAAATGCACCTTCCTGGTCCAACGGGGTATAGAAGACGGCACGGAGGGAAAGACGTGCAGAGTAAATTGGGGAACCTCTCAGGGGCAGCCCTGGATAAGACTGAAAGGGGAAGATCCGTTGCATGAATACAAATAAATCGGCGGAAGTTCCTGAGAGACTCGGATGCGGCCATCGTAAGCGACGACCCGGTGGGACACTACAACCCGCTGGTGAGCCAAGGGCCGCTGGACTGGAACGTCCTGGCAGTGGACCCCGTTATCTTGTCCGAAAGGACCACAGGGGTGCCGGCGGAGGGCGAGTGATGGCGTATAAGTCGGTGGTAGTTCGGTGCAGATGCGTGTCTTACGCTAACGGCCGAGCGATTCGCTGGCGAAGGTCGCCATGGCTGATATCCAGTTTGAAGCCGTACTGGGGAAAACCCGCCGTACGGAATTTTAGAGGGGGAGGAGGAAACGTATGCACGGTCTGGCGGCTCTTTGCCACATAGCTCGAAAGGGCGGATACATCGGAAGCCGATCGACCTACACAGGGCGCGCCTCTTCTCCACTCGACAAAAACACTCTACATCGGCTGGCCGCACCAAAACGGTGAGCTCCCCGGTCAAGCGAATCCGTGCAGCCTCGGCGTGGGGCGATCTTCAAGTCGCGGCACGCTTCAATCGGCCTTCAGCAACGTCCAAATCCAACCGGCGAACGTGAGGACAAGGAACGGGTATGCGAAGAACGGCAGCGGCGAGGCGGTTGGCAATAGCTGTTCGCCCCAAAAAATTCTGGCCGACGTAATCGCAAAGAGAATGGCGCCAATAATGGCCACCAGGCGAATCCAACCGGCGAATTCCCTGGGAACACCGGTGAGCAGCAGCGCCGCGGACCATAACGCCGTGCCCGCCCCAAAGGAAGGAATGCTTTCCGCCAGGGTCGCCGCTGTCCCGGAAAGCATGACGCCTTCTCCAATCGCGAACACCAGAAATCCGGCAGCGACACAATCGTTGCCCTTTCTGAAGAATCTCAAGGCGAGCAGGGACGTAGCCACCACCAGACCAACCGCGTCGATCCCCCAGGAAGCCGCTCGAAGATGCTGTTCCGTGACCACGGTCCCGACCATGCCGAACACTCCACCGAGAGCGAGGCCAAGTGCAGCCACGGTGTTCACTGGGCTTCTCATATCCCGGTTATGGTACACCACACCCGGGAGCCCATGCTCCAATGAATTGCTATAATTCTTCGGCGATGCAAATGACCACAAGAGAGCAACAGCCTTACATCAACACGAGAGAAGACCCGGCAGTCGTGTTCCTGGGCCTACCCACGGTCATCAGGTCGACGGGCGAAACGACGAATGGAGCATTCGGGCTGATCGAGCACCTGACGATTCCTCCCGGGTGGGCTTCGCCCTACCACGTCCACCATCTGGAAGATGAGGCGTTTTACATCCTCGAGGGAGAAGTCGCATTCGTATGTGATGGCAAATGGTTGAAGGCTGGACCGGGCGCGTACGTCTTCGGGCCGCGCGAAATTCCTCACGGCTTCAAGATTGCCGGCGCTGCCCCCGCAAGGATGCTGATTCTGTGCGCTCCCTCCGGTTTTGAGCATTTCATTCTGGAGATGAGTGAGCCGGCTACGGACCCGACGCTGCCGCCATCGGCGCCTGACTTGGGGAAGCTAATGGCAGTGGCCGCGAAATACAAGATCGACATTCTCGGGCCGTTGCCGGAAGAGCCTTAAGCATCCTCCCAGGCCGTCGGTTCGTATTCCTCGTTCGCAGCGGCTGAGCTTTGGCGGACACTTGAAGGTAGCTACCATGTCCCAACCAGGAATCTCCCGCCGCAGCCTGCTGGCGGCTTCGGCGGCATTTCCCGCCATCGCGGCCGGCCAGTCTGCGCCGGCCGCAACCGGATATGTCGATATCCTGCGCCTCCCCGACCAGGTGACCGCGCACGTCGAAAAAGAGACCATTCCGCTGGCGCGCGAAGGCCGGCGCTGGACGGCCAGAGGGATCGCTCTGGAAGCCAATCCACAAGGCTCGGAACTACCGGTCGCCATCGAGGCGCCGCAAACGCCGCTCGAGCGAATCCATCTCAGGTGGCGCGTGCGCGTGCCCGAGCGCTGGCGCATTCTCAACGACCAATGGGAGCGCAGCTATGGGGACCTGGAGTGGCGCGGCATGATTGGCGAACGCATTCTGCCCTGGTACTTCCTCGCGTTCGATGGCCAGGCCACACACGGCTATGGAGTGGCCACGGGCGCATCGTGCTTCGCCTTCTGGCAGGTGGACACGGACGGCATCTCACTGTGGCTAGATGTGCGCAACGGTGGAGGCGCAGTCAGCCTGGGCCAGCGCAGGTTGGTTGCGGCCGTGATCCGCACGCAGCGAGGTGCACGGGAAGAATCCGCATTCGAATCCGCACGACGCTTCTGCCGCGCGTTGTGCGCCAAACCCCGGCTACCCGCGCGGCCCGCTTACGGCAGCAACAACTGGTACTACGCCTATGGTCGGAATTGCTCGGCCGACGACATGCTGCGCGATTCCAGCCTGACCGCCGAGTTGGCGCCGTCCGGGCCCAACCGGCCCTTCGTGGTGATCGACGACGGCTGGCAGATGACGAATGCGGCGGGGCCATGGGAGCATGGCAACGCGCGCTTCCCCGACATGGCCCGTCTCGCCTCCGAAATGAAACAGCGCGGCGTGCGCCCCGGCATCTGGATTCGCCCTCTGCACACCACCGCCGCGGTTCCGGCCGGCGCCCGCACCGCACGCCGTCAAAACTCGCCCAACGCTACCCTCGACCCGACCGTCGCCGAGATGTTGGAACTCGTCCGCGATGATATTCGCCGCATCGTCTCGTGGGGCTTCGAACTGGTGAAGCATGATTACTCCAGCTTCGATCTGCTGGGCCGATGGGGCTTCGCCATGGCCGGGGAACTTACCGACTCCGGATGGCATTTTGCGGACCGGAGCAAGACCACAGCCGAAGTGGTGTTGGCGCTATACCGGGCTATCCGCGAGGCCGCCGGTGACGTCCCGCTCATTGGCTGCAACACCTTCGGCCACCTCGCTGCCGGGCTGTTCGAGCTACAGCGAACCGGCGACGATACCAGCGGCCGCGAGTTCAACCGGACTCGCCGCATGGGCGTGAACACGCTCGCATTTCGCGCACCGCAGCACGGGACCTTCTTCGCCCTGGACGCCGACTGCGCCCCGCTCACCCCGCAGGTCCCCTGGGAGTTGGCCTCGCGCTGGCTGGACCTGGTGGCGCTTAGCGGAACGGCCCTGTTCGTCTCGCCGGATCCGAAGGTGCTCAATTCAGAGACGAAGGCCGCTATCCAACGCGCGTTTGCTGCCGCCAGTCAGCCGCAGCCTTTGGCCGAGCCTCTGGATTGGATGGAGACCACCACGCCCGGGCGTTGGCGCATCCGGGGCGCGGAGGTGGATTACGACTGGTATGGTCCCGATGGAGCCACGCCGTTCCCGCGGTAGGCCGTGGGTTCGCTTCGGCTAATCGACTGCGGGGAACACAAGTGGTTCCGGTCAACAGAGCCGGATTCATCACCATGCAGGTGCGACCCGTAGCAAGCAAAAGTAATGAAGTATCGCATAAGCCGGCGAGCCGTTACCGCTCCTTTACAGTCGCGGCTCAGCTGAGCGTATCCCGACGCAAGGATTTGATCACTGTGCCGGTACTTCCCCGAATCTACCACTTCTGTGTCGTGCACCCGCCTGCAGGCGCTCAGTCGATTGAGGTCCCGATGGAGCCACGCCGTTCCCACGGTAGGCCGCTACCAGCGTAGCTTCAGATTGATCTGCAGACGCTCGGTCGATTTCATCATCTCGTCCCAGGTGACGACGCGCTGCTGGTACGCCGCCGTGCGCCCGAGGATGGCCGTGAGGTTCGACTCTACTGCCTGGTCGGCGTTGTTGAGATGCTTGCCGGTGCGGATGCTCTCGATGAATGCCTTGACGTTGGCGATGGCGCCGGAGCGGAAGGTGTCGTCCTTGTCGGTTCCCATCCAGGCGTTCTGACCGGTGATCCGGACCAGGCCGCCGTAGTGCGTGTCGGCGGTGCCTTTGATCCCGGTGAGCCGCACGCAGAGGTCGGAGAAGCTGCCGTTCAATTGATGCGAACTGAAGGTGGCTTGCACGTCGCCGGGATACCAGTAGTGCACCATGAAGTGATCGTAGGCGTCGCCGGTGTTGTAGTCGGTGCCGGTCCAGTCGGTGCGTCCGCCGGCGCCGTTGGCTTGAATCGGATGCGCGCCGATGTACCAGTTGGCCATATCGATGACGTGGATGTTCTGCTCGACGATGATGTCGCCGCCGAGCACCTTGTCCATATAAAAGTTCATGACCTGCTGCTGGCCGGAGTCCATGCCGGCCGTACCTTTATTCTTGGACGGGCGGCCGGCATAATAGAAGACCTGCGCCAGGACAGGCTTGCCAATGTCGCCGCGGCGGACGCGGGATACCAGTTCCTGGAAGACAGGTTGGGAGCGGCTCTGAAAATCGACCAGGAAGCTGAGGTCACGGGCGGCGGCCTTCCTGGCGCTGTCGGCGATGGTGCGGCAGCCGGGGACATCCACTGCGACCGGTTTGGCGCAGTAGACATGTTTGCCCGCGTCCACCGCTTCCTGCGCATGCAGCGGGTGGAAGTATGGCGGCGTCTCGATCACGACGGCGTCGACTTTGGAATGCGCCAACTCCTGGTAAGCGTTGGGGCCGTAATACGAACGATCACTCCCAACTTTAAACGCGTCGCGGGTCTGGTCGAGATGCTCCTGAATGACGTCGGCGAGCGCGACGACGCGCGCTCCAGCGAATTCTGGGAAGAACTTCCCGATCCAGTTGCCACGTCCGCCGCATCCGACAAGACCGACTTCGACCGTCGAGTTCGCCTGCGAGCCGAACACGGTCTGCGGTTTGAGCAACAGAACTCCGCCCGCTGCCTTCAAAAAACTCCGCCGTTGGTTCATCTGGTCTCCTAAACGAGTCCATCTTATCGTGGAGTGATCCTGACGTTACGCCGGCTCAACGTGGGCTGGCCTTTTCCGGCTACGGCTTTGGCTTGCAGGAGGTAGTCGCCCGGCGTGTTCGGTACTTCCAGATCGATGTAGAGCGTGGTCTGCCCCAGGGCGCCGACTTCGAAAGGCGCCTGTGCATGCGCCGTTTCGCCGCTGTCCTTGCATGCAAGAGACAAAGTCACGGTGCCCGAGGCCGTGGTGTATTCGTCATTAACCAGCATCACCTGGAAGATGTGCGGACCCGCAGCCAGTTTCGGCTGCCAGAAGCTCAGGTACACTCCGAGCGGTGCGAAAGCGTTGGACAGGTAGTCGCGGAAGTGCGGCTCCAGTTCCAGTTTCTCGACATCGCGGAAGTGATCGGACGTGTAGCCTAGCGGATCGCTGCTCATCAGATATACGAAATGCAGCACGGCGGCGTATTGACGGTAAGCACGCCAGTACTCCGTGATGCCGCCCAACAGATAGGCGTTCAATGCCAACCGGTCTTCAGCGGTAGAGTTCTTAGGCAGAAGACGCGGATAGAGATCCTTGGTCAGTTCCGTGGGAGAACCATCGCGGTTCAGCCACAGCCAGCCATACTCATTCAGGATGAGAGCGTGACCGGTCGGCGCTCCCGGAGCTTTGCCGCCGGGCTTCTCGAACGTGGTCATGCTGAACTCCGGCCCGTCGGGTTTTGCCATGTTAATAAACTCGTAGGGATGGTCCTCCACCGGATCGTCGGGCCCGGCGGGCGGATTGTAGCTGTTTTCCCAGGGACGATTGGAAAGGTCGAGTCCGCGGACAGCAGGGATGATCTTCTCGCCGAACATGGGATCGAAGGTCTCGTTGTTGGCATCCCAGATAGCGACGCTCGGGTGATTCCAGTTGTCGCGTAGCCATTCGCCATATTCGCCGATCATTTCGCCGGCGTCGAAATGGACCTGGCTTTCAGCGCCATGCCAGGCTTTGCCGGTCCACACGAAGTATTCGTTCTGGATCAACAATCCGGCCTCATCGGCGATCTCCAGCCATTTATCGGGAACCGGACCGATGCAGAAGCGGAAGGAATTCCAGTGCATCTCTTTGGGGATCTCAACCAGCAACTTGCGCACCCATTTCTCGTCCCAGGGCAGAACGCCGGATTTGGGATCCTCGAAAAAGCGATGCAGCGTGATATTGGAGCCGCGCATGAAGTAGGGACGGCCGTTGAGATAGGCGCGCTTCGTCGCGGTTTCGAAATGGAACTCGCGCATGCCGAAGCGCGTGCTGGAACTGTCCCCGCCGGAACTGGTTTCGAGCACATACAGATTGGGCTGTTCCGGCGTCCACAACTTCGCGGCGGGGATGGCAATTTTCTGCGTAGCGGTACGCTCTTCGTGAGGCGCCAGTCGGATCTTCATCACCGGCGCGCGTACCGCTACCTCATCCGATTTCCACGGGTGCACCTCCTGCTTGAGCGCGAATGCCTGCGGCTGCGCAGAGTGGTTGCGCAGCCTGGTCTCGACCGTAATCGACTGGAGGTCACGGCTGGGCGCCACCTGTATGGTTTCGATGGAAGGATTGTCGCTGAGTGCGAGCGAGACGCTGTCATAAATGCCTGGGGTCCAGCGGTTCTTCTCGAAGTCGGTGCCTGCCGAGACCGTGGCAGGCAGCACGCCCGGATGCGCCCCCACCCGCACTACGATCTCATTCGAACCCTGCCGGAGTTGGTCCGAAATATCGAAGATCGCGGCGGTGAAACAAGGCAGATGCTCTCCCACCTTACGGCCATTCACCCAGACCGCGGCGCCGAACTGCGCTTTATTGATCCGCAGGGTCGCTACGCTGCGCATCGCCGGCACATCGAACTGCCTGCGATACCAGAACCAATTCCGTTCCTGGTGCGATACCCCGGCATTCGAGACCAACGCCGAGGCCGGCGCGAGGCCCTTCTGGACACGATTCTGAAGCAATTGCCGGCTCTCGAACTGGTCCACATCCTGGAAGGCGGGCACGGCCGAATGCGCCAGACCGGGCACTGGGGCTTTATGCGAATACGCGGCGGGCAACTTGCCGGGCTCCACGGAATCAGCGAGGTCCCACTGCCCGTCGAGCGACAGGGTTGTCCGTTGGGCGGCCCACAGCGGGGCGGCGAGGACGAACAGGAACAACAAGACCTTCAGCAATTGAGTTCGGGCCCCTATCCCGAAGTTGAGTGGAACAGGTCCGCAAGCGGACCGGGCAGGCGAAACCGCCTGCTCCACCATTGATTTTTCACGGTCGCGACTCAGTAACTGCTTTGACGGCCCAGGCGGGCGGCCATGTTCGCACGAATCTCTGTTCAGTTCGCGCGACCAGCCTTGACCACAGCGAGTCAGGGTCGGCGTCGAAGACCATTTTTGTGTCGGCGTCGAAGATGTACCAGGCTCCGAGGTTCACTTCATTCTCCAGTTGTCCGGCGGCCCAGCCGCAATAACCCACGAAAGCGCGAAACTCATCCGGGCCCGTGCCCGCGGCCAAGGCCTTTTCGAGCAAAGGGCGCGTGGAAACCAGATACACGTCGCCCATCACCCGCTGCGCCTCGTCCGGCCTGATGGTTGACCGAAGCAGCGCCAGCACCGCTGCCATGTTGACCGGACCACCGACGTAAACCGGGTCAGAACGGTTATTCGCCGCTTTGAGTTGCTCCAGCGCCTTTGAGATCGGCACCTTGGTCCGGCGATTGATCACCAGACCCACCGTGCCGTCTTCATCCAAGCTCACCAGCAGCACGACGGTCTTCGCGAAGGTCGGGTCGGGAGCGTCGCGAGGCGCTACCAGCAGTTTGCCCACGCCCAAGTCCTTAACGCGCTTGGATTGTGCCACAGCGCCCGGCAGGCACAGCATCGCTGCGAGGATCGACAGAGAGAGCGCAGACTTGCATCTCATGACACCGATTCTACGCTTCTTGTCCGCCGGCTTCCGCTGGGTTGGGACGATTTAATACGGCCGCTTGCCGACCCAGTTACCTGGCGGATCGTAGTTGCAAACCCAAACCTCGCGGTCTCCGCCGCGCGCCACGGCGCAGCCTACTTCTTTCGTGTCGCCCCAGACGATTTGTGTGTAGTGCCCGCACACCCCGCGACACCGGTTCGAGGGGTAATCGTAATCCCGGGATTCACCGGCCCACGCGTTAACCACTTGCGCCGGCGATGCGGCCGCGCCGGTGATCCCGTACAGATTCTCGCCGTAGGTCGAGTTCGGGCGGTGGACGAATTGCCTGCGCGACAGGAGAGTGCCGGCCCAGTCTTGCGCACGCGCCGCCAGTTGATCGGACCACGCCAAAGGCGCCACGCCCACCCGCGCCCGCACGGCATTGTGGGCGGCGAGCATATCGCGAGCCAGAGGCTCCTCGCCAAAGTGCCGCCATTGTGCTCCGCCGGCGCCGGCAAGCACGACCAGAGACAAGAACATGTGTCGCATGCTTCGATAGACGTACACTTCATAATAGGATGCGATTACAAAACAAAGTGGCGATTGTGACCGGCGCGGCGACCGGCATCGGGCAGGCGATTGCAATTCGCTTTGCCCGGGAGGGTGCTTCGGTGGTCGTCGATTGCGTCGGAAACCCGGATGTTGCCGCTCAGACCGAAAAAGAGATCGCGAGCTTCGGCGGGGAAAGCATTGCGATAGCGGCCGACGTCTCGAAGCCCGACCAGGTTCAGAACCTGATCGACGCCGCGGTAAAGGCTTTCGGCAAACTCGATATTGCCGTCAATAATGCGGGAATCGAGACGAAATTCGCGTTTGTGCAATATCCGTTCGAAGACCTGCAGAAAATTTTAGCGGTCAACCTGGTCGGTCCATTTCTGGTTTGCCAGGCCGCGGCGCGCCAGATGATCCGGCAGGGACAGGGCGGGCGCCTGATCAATATCTCGTCCATTCACGAGGATCTCCCCATGCCCACCAACGCCGCGTACTGCGCAAGCAAGGGAGGGTTGCGGATGCTCACGAGAACCATTGCCGTGGAACTGGCGAAAGACAAGATTACGGTGAACAACATCGGCCCCGGAGCCGTCTACACACCGATCGATGCCGATATCGAAGCTAAACCCGAAATCGAGAAGGCGCTGATGAGCGAGATCCCCCTGGGCCGCTGGGGCAAGCCGGAAGAGATTGCGGGGCTGGCCGTGTATCTGGCGTCGGACGAAGCAGCCTATATTACGGGGTCGACCTATTTCATCGATGGCGGAATGCTGCGGCAGTCGGGTAGCTATTAGTTATCCGTTATCCGTTGTCCGTTATCCGTTGTCCGCTAGCCGCGGCGGTTGGCTTCATGCGTGCGCATCATGCTCCACAGCCAGTCGGCGGAGCGTTCGTGGTCCCATTGCGGAGTGGGCTCAAAATAGCCGGTGCCGGGCTGCAGATGCTTCCGGACCACCTCCTCATTCAAGGTGACGCCGAGGCCGGGCTTGTCAGGAACCGTGACAAATCCCTTGTGGATCACGGGTTTGTCGACGCCTTCCACCAGGTCGCCCCACCACGGTACGTCCAGCGAGTGGTTTTCGAGAGCGAGGAAGTTGGCGGTGGCCGCCGCGCAGTGCACGCTGGCCATGCAGCCCACAGGGGTCCCGGCATAGTGCATGGCCATGGGCACGCCCAACTCCATGGCGGCTTCGCCGATCTTATGTGTCTCCAGAATCCCGCCGGAAGTGGAGATGTCCGGATGGATCTTGCTGACGGCGTGCTTCTCGCACAAGTTGATGAAGCCCTCCTTCAGGTAAATGTCCTCGCCGGTCAGGATGGGCGTCGGGCTTTCGGCGGTGATGTGCTGCAACATCTCGGTGTACTGCCAGGGAATCACATCCTCCATCCAGGACAGGTTGAACTTCTCGTAAGCCTTGCCCAGCCGGATGATGGAGTTCACGCCAATGTGTCCAAGGTGGTCCATGGACAGGGGAATCTCCATGCCGACGGCCTCGCGCGCAGCCTGCACATATTCGGAGAGCTTCTCGATGCCCTTCTCGGTTACCTCGGCGGCGACGAAAGGATGCGGCAGCGCTCTTCTCTCCCACATGGTTTGCTCGGTGGGCTCGGTCACTGTGCCGGGAATCTTCTGCACCAGGTTGATGCCCACATCCATCTTCAGCCAGGTTATGCCCATCTCTTCCTTGCGGGCCTTCAGGCGCTGGGCGAAGACCTTCGGGTCTGTCGATTCATCGGTGTCGGCGTAGATTCTCACGCGGTCACGGAACTTGCCTCCCAACATTTGATAGATGGGCACGTTGTACACTTTGCCGGCGATATCCCAGAGTGCTTCTTCGACGGCTACCACGCCACCCGCCTGCCGGCCCCCGAAGCCGAACTGTTTGATCTTCTGAAAGATATAAGTGATGTTGAGCGGGTTTTCATTCAACAGGCGGCTCTTCAGAAATAGCGCGTAAGTGGAACTGGCCGCGTCGCGGACTTCACCCAGTCCATACACGCCCTGATTGGTGTCGAGACGGATGATGGTGCAGGGGCTCGGTCCGGGCTTTACGATGGTGGCCACCCGAAGGTCAGTGATCTTGAGCGTGGACGGGCTCGAGTTGGTATTGACATTCTTCTGTGCCGGCTGCTGGGCTGCAGCTTCACGCGACAGGAGCGCGCCGCCCATGATCCCGGCCGAGGTCTTGAACAGATCCCGCCGGCCTAATTTTCCATTGTTTTTTGACATTACCGCTTTCTTCTCTCTTTCTGCTGGTTCCAGTGCGCCGGGTATAGGCCGGACACACCCAGTATAGTTTCATCGAAATCTGCACGTGCCATGGACGGCTACTGCGCAGGCGGGCCAGAGGGTGCCCCGGACCACAAAACCAGGCGGCTGCTGCGCAGCCGGGCAGACCACTGAAAAACGATGGTCTGCCCCACGGGGAAATGTGATCTGTCTGATTTCTGTCTGCAGCTCATGCAGAGGTGAGCAGTTGGCGCACGGAGTCGCTCGATTCCGCGAGGAGGGCTTCGCGCGCGAGAGCCTCTGCTTCGGGCAATGTCCAGCGGGCGATGACACGCTTCAACTCCGGGATCAGCGGCGGACTCATGCTGAATTCTTCCACGCCGAGGCCGAGCAGTAGAGGCGCGGCGACAGGATCGGCCGCCATCTCACCACAGACATCCACGCGGATGCCGGTACGACGGCCCACGTTCACGATATCCTGAATCACACGCAACACCGCGGGTTGAAAATGATCGGCGGTGCGCGCGACGCGGGAATTGGTCCGATCGGCGGCCATCAGATATTGGACCAAGTCGTTGGTACCGATACTGAGGCGGCTGACTTCGGCGGCAAGCCGGTCGGCGATGACGGCGGCCGCGGGTACCTCGATCATCGCGCCAACCGGCATCTGCGTTCGAAAAGGCACACCTTCCCGCTGCAGCGCTTCCTCAACACCGCGGATGATCGCTTTGGCCTCCAGCAGTTCCGCCAGGGTTGAAATCATCGGCAGTAGAATTTCGACCGCATTTCCATGGCCCGCCCGCAGGATGGCGCGAAGCTGGGTCTCGAACAGGTCGCGACGCCCGAGCGACACACGTATGCCACGCCAGCCCAGGAACGGATTGGACTCGGCACCGATGTCCACGTACGGAACGTTCTTGTCTCCTCCGATATCGAGGGTACGAATGACCAGCGGCCGGCCCGCGAGCGCCTCGGCGATGTTGCGGTAACAGTCGAATTGTTCGGCTTCATCCGGCGCGGTCTTGCGATCGAGGAAGAGAAATTCGGTGCGCAAGACTCCCACGCCCTCTGCTCCGTGGTCGAGAGCCTCGGTCACCTGGGCTTCGCGATTGAGATTCGCGAGAAGAGTGATGCGGCGGCCATCGCGCGTAGCTGCCGGCGAGTTGCGGTCCGCCAGTAATGTCTGCCGCGTGGCCAGCCAGGTCCGGCGGCGTTCCTCGAGGCGGCGGGTCTCGTCCTCGCCGGGGGATAGCCAGAGTTTCCCTTGCTCGCCGTCGATGGCCACGATGGTCCCCTCAGGAATCGTCGAGAGGGCGAGTCCCAGTCCGACGACGGTGGGAATCCCGCGAGCCCGCGCCAGAATGGAGCCATGAGCGCTGGCGCTGCCGGTCTCCAGGCAAAGCCCGAGAACCAGGGCAGGATCCAGCTTTTCGACTTGGGAAGGCAGCAAGTCATGCGCGGCGACAATGGCGGGTTGGGTGAGGCTGAGGGTTGCGCCGGTCGAACCGGTAATTCTCTCGAGGACTCGCGCCGCGACATCCGACAAGTCGGCTGCACGGGCGCTCAAGTACGGATCATCGATGGCCGCAAGCCGCCGGGTGAGTGTACCCGCCGCTGAGTCCCAGGCAGATGCGGCATCGCGGCCGTCTTCGAACAGCAGGCGCCGAGCCTGCTCGATCAATTCCGGATCTTCGAGCAGCAACGCCTGCGCATCGAAGATGCCGGCTTCATTTTCTCCGGCATGTTTGCGCGTCCAGTCGTACAAAGCGCGGGTCTCGTCCCGGGCCGCAGACAGCGCTGATTGCAAAGTTCGCCACTCGGTTTCCGGATCGACGGCAGCCTGCTGCGGGACGGCTTGCGTCAGGTTCGCCGCGGTTCGGAATCTGACGAGCGGGCCAATCGCGACTCCTGCCGAAGCTGCGATCCCGTGGATTCCGTCATCCGCTTCTACGGCTGCCGGCGGTGGTTCCGGCGCGGCCTCAGTGTCGCCGGCGCCGGATTCCAGAAAGGCGGCTAGTTCTGCTATCGCCTCCCTCGCCTGGGTGCCTTGGGCGCGAAGCAGCACTTGATGATTCTGCCGGGCGCCGAGATTGAGCATGCCATTCAGACTGGCAGCGTCGAACGGCCCGGTGTGCGCGGTCAGGTTTTCGAGGGTCACGCGAGCGTCGAAGCGGCGCGCCAGGCGGATCATGCGGGCGGCCGGTCGAGCGTGTAGTCCGAGGCGGTTCGGCAAAGTGACTTGCCGCTCTTCGGCATTGGCGCGAGCAGGGCAAAGGCCTACTGCTGAAGATTGTTTGGCGTGCTCGGCTTCCGCGGCGATTTCATCGAGACTTCCGCCCGCGGCCGCCAGGCTGATAGCCGCAATGGCGCCTTCCACCAGCGGACCGGCGCTGAGGCGCACGCGAGATCGCCGGGCTTCGTCCAGAAAGTCGAGAGCGGTCTCGGCGCTCAGCACGGCACTGCCGAGATCCATCATGACCAGCACTCCGTCTTCGCTGTAGACTGCTTCGATTGCGGCGAGGACACGGAACGCGTCAGTACCGATGGGGTTCGCGGCATCCGTCGTGCCGCCCGCTGCGGCCACGCGTACTTTGTCCCGGGCAACTTGCATCGCCAGTTCCACGACGCCTTCCGCCAGTTTGGCGCTGTGGGAGACGATGACGACGCCGATCATGCGGTTCGCCACACGTCGGCGGCGGCGCGGAACAGCAGGTAGGACGATGTCGCACCGGGGTCCTGGTGTCCGATGCTGCGGGGGCCGAGATAGCTGGCCCGGCCTTTGCGCGCCTGCATCGGGATGGTCGCTTGCATGCCGCTCTCCGCAGCAGCAGCGGCGTGCGCGAACATCTGGCCAATGCCCGCTCCGGCTGCGAGGCTGCTCTCGATGGCTTCCTGCGCGGGCAGAAGGGCATCGAGCATAGTCTTGTCCTGCGGTCCCGCTTTGCCCCGTTGGACGACGCCTTCAATACCCGCACGAAACATCGCGGCGATGGCGGCCGCGTCGAGTTCCGTCCGGTCCGGGCAAACGGCTCCGGCACGGAGAAAGAAAGTTCCGTAGAGCGGCCCTGACGCTCCCCCGACGGTCTTGATCAACGTGGCGGCCGCGGTTTTGAACATGGCGCCGATGTTCGATGAGGCGCTTTTCTCAAGTTCGGCCTGGACGGCGGTGAAGCCACGATCCATATTGCTGCCGTGATCGGCGTCGCCGATAGCGGAATCGAGTTCCGTCAGCCGCTCGCTGTTGGCCGCAAAGACGCGCTGCAGTTCGCGGAACCACGCGAGCACTCGATCCCGGTCGACGGCCATCCTTATGCCCCCCACCGGAGCCCCGGCGTCAACACGGGATCGTCCCACAACGAGAGGAGTTCCTGGTCGGCGCGCAGCAGCGTGACCGAACAGCCCGCCATGTCGAGACTGGTGATGTAGTTCCCGACCAGCCGGCGCGCGATCGCGATGCCGCGGGGTTGCAAGGCTTCTTCCAGTTCGCGATAGGCGAGGTAGAGTTCGAGGAGCGGCGTGCCTCCCATGCCGTTGACCATGGCGATGACGAATTGGCCGCCCGCTACCGGCAGATCGGCCAGGATGGTGTCGGCCATGCGCGTCACGATTTCGCGCACCGGCTGAACGGGCATACGCTCGCGGCCCGGCTCTCCGTGGATCCCGATCCCCATTTCCATCTCATTTTCGGCCAGTTGGAACGTAGGCTTCCCGGCAGCCGGTACGGTGCAAGACGTGAGGGCCATGCCCATGGAACGGGCGTTGTCATTTACCCTCCGGCACAAGGCGGCGACCCTGGCGAGATCGTAGCCGCGCTCCGCGGCCGCGCCACAGATTTTTTCGGCGAGAACTGTCGCCCCTACGCCGCGGCGTCCGGCCGTGTAGAGGCTGTCCTCCACCGCGACGTCGTCGTTGATCACTACGGCCTGGACTTCGATCCCCTGCATCTGGCACAACTCGGCGGCCATCTCGAAATTCAGGATATCGCCGGTGTAATTTTTCACGATGTGCAGGACACCCGCGCCACCATCCACGGCACGCGTCGCGGCCTCAATCTGATCGGGAGTGGGCGAAGTGAACACCTGTCCCGGAATGGCCGCGTCGAGCATACCGCGTCCGACGTAACCGCCGTGCATGGGTTCATGGCCGCTGCCTCCGCCGGAGATTACGCCGGCTTTGCCGCGCACCGGCGCGTCCCGCCTGACCACGTAGCAGGGATCGAAGGAGACTCTGACGAGATCGGCGTGCGCCAGAGCGAAGCCCTCCAGCGATTCGCGCACGATGGAGAGAGGATCGTTGATGAGTTTCTTCATGGATTCCGGGCACTCGGGGCCCTGCAACGAATATACTTCGGAAGGCCGGGCGGCCATGAGGTCAGGCGGCCTGGGTTTGCGGCTTGTCGAGGCAGCAACGCTTGTGTTTTTGACCGGGCCCAGAGGGCACCCCGCAGGGACAGGGCGCGTTGCGTCCGAGTTTGGGTGTTTCGCGGCGGAAGGGCGTTTGTGCATGATTGTGCGCGGATGACGGGTTTTCGGCAGTGCCGGATGCGGCGCCGGGGGTGGGGCTTTGTGCAGAATTGTGCACGGGATGCACAATTTGGGCGTTTTGGTCGATGGTGACGGGCGGGGTCCGGGAGATGCGGATTTTCTCGATGTCGAGGGGGACCTGTTCTTTTTGGGGCGGGGGAGTGGTGGCCATCTCGATGATGTACATGGCGGCCTTGAGGCGGACCGAGGGCGAGGTTTTGGGATCGACCAGGAGGTCGTGAAAGGTCTGGTAGGCGAGGTCGACCATGTCTTCGGCTTTCTCGCGGAAGAAGATGGCGCGGTCGTATTGAGCGTGGGCGAGAGATTCGCGAAATGGCAGGGAGTTGCGACGCCAATGGGCAATGGTGTTGCGGTGGACGCCGGCCTGGGCCGCGGCATCAGTTGAGTTCATGCCTTCTGAGAGGGCGATGATGACTTGCAGTTGTTGCGACGAAACAGAGGAATCGGACATAGCGATCACGTTCTCGACTTCACTCTAGCCCGCGAGGCTGGAAAAGCGGTTTCACGCGAGAGATTGGATGTTGGGTAGGTGGCTTGATTTCAGTGGAATAGAAATATTCCGAGCGGCGGTGAACGAGTTCAAGGAGTAGCGAACCATCCTGACGTTGACCCAGGTGAGGGGACCGAAATCGGCAAATTCAGCTAATCTAGTACTTGATCCCGCCGGCAGATACCAGCCCCTCGACTGCTCTTCCGCCTCGCGTCGCCTTCCGTTATCCCGATTTTCGCTACTTCATGCTGGCGCGCTTCCTGATCACAGCGGCATCAGAGATGCAGGCGGTGGCCGTGGCGTGGCAGGTGTTCGGACTGACCCACCGCCCGTTCGACCTCGGACTCGTCGGACTCGCGCAATTCCTTCCCGGCATCCTGCTCTTCCTGCCCGCCGGCCACACGGCAGACCATTTTCCCCGCAAGCAGATCATCGCCTGTTGCTATGGAGCTTTCTCCATCACTTCACTCCTTCTGCTGCTCTTCGCGCTGCACGGCCTCAAGAGCGTCTGGCCCATCTATCTGGCGCTGCTCTGGAACGGGACCGTGCGCGCGTTCAACGGGCCGGCCGGCCAGTCATTCCTGCCGCTGATCGTGCCGCCAGAGCATTTTCAAAACGCGGTCTCCTGGTCATCATCCATCTTTCAGCTGTCGGTGATCCTGGGTCCCATCGCCGGCGGATTCCTGTACGGCTGGACCGGGAGTCCCGTGCCGGTGTACGCCGCGGCGATGACTGCCTATCTGGTCGCGCTGCTGCTCTTTTCCCGATTGCGCGTAGCCTCGACCGTACGTTCCAGGATGCCGGTTTCGCTCGACACGGTGCTCGAAGGAATGCGCTTCATCTGGCGGAAGAAACTGATTCTCGGTGCCATGTCGCTCGATCTGTTCGCCGTCCTGTTGGGCGGCGCGGTGGCGCTGCTGCCGGTATACGCGCACGACATACTGCACGTTGGGGCGCGGGGACTGGGCATGCTGCGCGGCGCGCCCGGAGCAGGCGCGGTCCTCATGGCCATAGCAGCCGCGCACTGGCCTCCGCGCGAGCATGCCGGCAAAGCGATGCTGGCTGGAGTTCTTGGGTTCGGAATCGGGACGCTGGTCTTTGGGCTGTCGCACGTGTTTGTCGTTTCACTGGCAGCTCTGGCACTATGCGGCGCCTGCGATATGGTGAGCGTGATCGTGCGTCATACCCTAATCCAGATGGGTACGCCGGACGCCATGCGCGGACGGGTGAGCGCCGTAAACATGGTGTTCATCAGTGCATCCAACGAAGTCGGTCAATTTGAGTCCGGAATTACGGCGCAGTGGCTCGGTGCGGTTCCCGCGGTCGTGTTAGGAGGTGTCGGGACGATCGCGATCGCCCTCGCCTGGGCCTGGCTGTTTCCACCGCTACGCAAGTATAGACTTTAGCCGCTTGTGTGACAGACTTTAGCCTGTCCAAGGCTGCTCCGCAGACGGCAGACCACAAGAGACGATGGCCTGCCCTACGGCTTGGCTGAAATGGCCAAACTCCAGTGACAGACTTTAGTCTTTGTGGGGCGGCCAATCCTGACCGCAGCCGGCTTTGAGCCGGCCCTCCCTTCACCGCCTGGCAATTTTCTTCGGAGGCACGCCCTTGGTATGACAGTCGCCGCATTTTACGAAATGAATATTGTGCTTGCTCTTCGACGCAAAGAAAGTCGTATCCATCTTCTCGACATCGAGGCCGCAGTTCGATAAACGCGGATGACATTCCGCGCAGGACGCGCGTGTCTTCTGTCCGTGCTTGAAGTGACAGGCCATGCAGCTGAGCCCTTCGTGCACTCCGAGGCCGGTGCGGTCGTCACCCGAGCTCGCTTGAAAAGCTCCGGCAACGGGCGCGTGACATTGATAGCAGAGCGCCTGTCGCGGGTCCGGACTCATCTTCACCACGCGATCCCCTTCGCGCATCTCCGGCAGCGGCAGATTCGCCACCGCGACATGCATCCGGGTCCGGCGGTCGAAGAGAGCGAGCGACGGACGCACGATTTCCTGCGCCGCGGACGCCGCGCCCTCACGAGGCCGCTCGAGCGGACCCCCTTCCCGATGAACCTGATGACAGGCCATGCAGGGAATCGCCGGCTGATCCTGCATTCCGGCCGCAAGTCGCCACGGTCCCTTGCGATCCACCGGCGTTACCAGATCCCGAATGCTTCCGGCGAAGTGCGCTCCGTGACACCGCAGGCAATCGTCCATCGGCTCCTTCTTGGTGCGGTAGAAATCGGCGTTGAGAAAGATCTTCTGGTACGTGACTCCGTGCGGGCCGTTGCGCCAATCGGCGAATTCCTGCTGGTGGCACGACTGGCAGCGCCGCAGCATCGCCGGGATATCCACCGGGCGCATCTTGATCTGTTCGGGAACTTCTCCGCGGAAGTGTTCCACTACGCGTTTCAGATTGTTGAGATGAAATCCCGCGTCCAGCGTAGCCGCGTCGCCGTGACACGCGCCACACGCAATCTTGCGATGGGTCGAGGTGTGCCACGTTTCGTAAATCGGCTCGATCTCGTGACACCTGCCGCATCCCGGGCCGCCTTTCGATTCATAATAAACACTCGCTGCCGGAGCCAGCGCCATCACTGCCAGGGCCGCCACTATCGTCCAGCCCAAGCGCGTCGTTCGCGTCACGCCGTGCTCCAGGTCTTCACAATTTGTGCCGAAGCGCGGTACGCATTCGCCATGATCGTCAGCACCGGATTGAAACCGCCGTTGTTGACGTGCACACTGCCGTCGATGACATACACGTTGTCGACCTCATGCACCCGGCAATTCCTGTCCACCACCGATGTTTTCGGATCGTTGCCCATACGGCAGGTGCCCGCCTGGTGCTGGCCGCCGCTGAGACCGTTGCCCGGAATCTTCTTAAAGGTCCGGATCGCGCCGGCTTCCTTCAGCCACGCCTCGGCTTTGCCTGTCATGTAACGCGCGATCTCCAAAGTATGCGGATGCTTGTTGCCGGAAAGCCGCGCCACCGGAATCCCCCAATAGTCTTTGACTTTCGGATCCACCTGCACGCGCGAATCGAACATGGGCATCTCTTGCGTCGGCCCCTGGATCATAATGTTCCGCCGGTAGAATTCGCGCATGTAATCTTTGTTGCCTTGCCCCCATCGCGGAATGCCGGGCGGTTGGGTGCCGATGAACTGGATCGGTAGCCGGATGAACTCATTGCACAGCACCGCGCCGCCCGCGAGCCCGGGATTGCCGTGATTGTAGTCCGAGAGCGCAATGGAAGCGCCCGGTCCGAGATCATCGTAGGTCGGGTTTTCGAATAAGCCTACCGCGCCGGAGTAGGTGTGGCCCTGCAGATTTCGTCCCACCCAGTCATGGCGATTGCCGATGCCGTTGGGGTAGAGCTTACTGGTGGAGTTCAACAACAGGCGCGCGGATTCAATCGCCGATCCGGAGACGATTACCAGATCGGCGGAAATTCGCCGCAAGGTTCTGCCGTGGTCGAAGTACTCGACGCCGGTCGCGCGGCCCTGATCGTTGGTAACGATCCTGCGTACGATGGCTTCGGTCTGCAATTGACAGTTACCGGTGGCGAGCGCGATGGGGATCACGGTGTTCTGCGTACCGCATTTGGCATCCACCTCGCACGCAAAGCCGACGCACCAGCGGCAGCGCATGCAGGCGCCGCGACCGTTATACGGCACGCTGTTGCGTAACATGGGAATGTCGAAGGGATGCAGGCCCAGACGCTCTGCTGCCGGCTTGAGAATCGAATGCTCGCGCGTCGGGGGGAGCGGCGGCATCGGCAGAGGCTTACGCCGCGGCGCGCCGAAGATATTGTTGCTCACATCGCCGGAGACGCCGATCTCCCACTCCGCTTTCTCGTAATAAGGTTCCAGATCTTGGTAGGTAATCGGCCAGTCATCGAGCGTGCTGCCCGCCGGAGTTCCGTAGGTCGAGCGCATGCGGAAATCCTTTTCCATATAGCGCCAGGCCATGGCGCCGTAGCTGAGCGTGCCGCCGCCGACGCAGGCTGCGTTGTTCTGATAGCCGCCCTGACTGGGCTGGATGGTGTGCTCGCGTCCCTGGTCGTCGACGATCACTCGCGGGTTCAGCCCTTCCTCGGGACCGAACGCGTTGCCCAGCAGCGACGTTCGCTGATTGCGCAGATCGTCTTTGCGGCAGTCGTACGCGGTGTTCCATTTGCCGCGCTCCAGCAGAATCACATGGAATCCATTGGTGGCCAGTTCCTTGGCTACCACCCCACCGCCCGCGCCGGCGCCCACCACGATTGCGGTTTTCATAATGCACGCCCCCGGACCGGAGGATTCGGAACACCCAGCATTCTCCAACTCACCGCGTCACGATTGCCGCCATGCCGCGGGCTGCCGTAGTAGCCCTGCATGGTATGGGTCACCACCAGGTCGAAGAATGGTGAGTGTTTCTTTTCGAGCGCCTTCAGCTGTGCCAGTTGTTCGGCGGAACCGAGCTGCACGAAAGACGCACCCAGGCTGGCGATCCCTTCGCGATAGGTCTTCTGGTGCGTCTTGTAGAAGCCGGACAACTGCCGGTCGATGAACTCGACGACTCCGGCCTGCACCGCGCCTGGATCGCGGTCCGCGGGGATAATGTGCGCGCACACGGCTTCCAGCGTTTTAGCTTCTTCCAGGGTCAGGAACCTCCACCGGCTCGGGTGGCCGCCGCAGGCAACGGTGCTTGCGGCCACAGCGGCGAGGAATTCTCGCCGTCGGGATTTCATGGTGTACCTTCAGCCAGCAGTCTATCATGCGTGGATTAAGCTCCTGGAATAGCGGTGCGGGAATTTGTTTCCGAGCCGCGACCGTCAGAAGATGTGAAAAAATCGGTTTGCATCCGGGAAGGAGCAGGCCAAAGGCCTACTCCGTATAGCGGCAAGCCGCAAAAACGGCTGCTCCGCAGCCGGCTCGGCTTTGGCCATTTGAATTTCAACTTCTCGCGAAGCAGCGGGCACGTGTAATGGGGAAAGCACGTTTCTCCGGCTTCGTCTCGAATGGTCGAGCGAAAGGCAAAGCCGCAGAAAGACTCGCAACCCAGGCAGCTTCGCACACCAAAGTCAGTCGCTGGAGCGACAAAAGCGACCAGGGGGTCGCTTGCGGACGAGGGCGTCCGCCCCACAAAAGACCAAAGCCGAGACGGCTGCTCCGCAGCCGGGCAGACCACAAAAAACGATGGTCTGCCCTACGGCAGGCCAAAGGCCTACTCCACAGAATTCTTCGCAGGACTATTAGTAGTACATAGTAGGCCTTTGGCCGTCCTTCTCAGGGAGTCGGCACGAAGTCTCGCAAGCAGGCAGTAGTTCGAGCTAATCTGGCTGAATGGCGCGCAATTCTCACTTCGTTCTTTTCGCCGCCGTCCTGTTTGGCGCAGGGGCGAACGCCACGGATTCGAAGATTTGCGGTCAGTGTCATGCCGAGATCTACCGGCGCTACATAGCGACACCCATGGCCCAGACGAGTGGCTCCGTAGACAGCTCGAGCGCTCCGGTTGCGGGGCCAATAGAGTTTACGCATGCCATCACGGACACCCGGTTCCGCGTCGAACGCAAGGACGGCGTCACGCTAGTCCATTTCTCGCAAGGCGATGCGGAAGGGGAACGCAGGCTCGACTACTTTATTGGGGCCGGCGTGACGGGGCGGAGTTATGCGTGGGACATTGACGGCTTCTTATTTCAAGCGCCCGTCGCTTACTACTCGTCGAAAGGACAATGGGACCTGTCGCCGGGTTTCGAAAGTTCGAGCCGCCTGGACATGACCCGGCCCATCGAGCCTGCATGCCTTACCTGCCACGCGAGCGGCTTGCGAACTGTTGCCGGCACCGTGAATGGTTATGAGAAGCCGGTCTTTGCCGAGGGAGGTGTGAGTTGCGAGCGCTGCCATGGTGCGGGCGATATTCACGTGACGCGCATGAAATCCGGAAATAACCAGCAGGGTACCGGTATTGTGAACCCGGCAAAACTGAACATTGCAGAGCGGGACAGCATCTGCGGTCAATGCCATCTCATCGGTGCGATTCGGATCGCCAGGACCGGTAACTCAACCAGGTACGAGCCGGGGAGACGGCTGTTCGATTCCACCTCCGTTTTTTTATTGAGCGGCGGAACGCATCGACTGGCGGCCAATAGTCACTTCGAACAACTGGTTGAAAGTGCGTGCTGGAGGCGGAGCCAGGGTAAATTGTGGTGCGGCACGTGTCACGACCCGCACCAGACTGTGGCGGAGCCCGCGCGGGCAACCTATTATCGGGAGCGCTGCCTTACGTGCCACACCCGGAACGCACCCGACTGCAGCGCGCCAGCCCAACAGAGACGGGCGGCGCAGGACGATTGCGTCTCGTGCCACATGCCATCGCAGCCCCTGACCACGGTGCAACACGCCGCCCAGACCGACCACACAATATCGCGCATTCCGGGTAAGAGCGCCGCGGAGGCCGTGTCCGACGCATCACTGCTCCCGTTCCCTGGCAGCACAGCGGAGCCGCGCGAATTGGGCCTGGCGTATGCCAGTGAGGCGCTCGCCCATAACAATCGAACGTGGGGAACGCGCGCCGTTCCGCTGCTGCAGGAAACGCTGGCAAAACACCCAGCCGATGCAGCCGCTGCCGAACAGCTGGCTCAGCTCGATGACCGTATGGGGCGCGCAGAAGCGGCCTGCGATCTGTTTGCCGCGGCGATCAGGGAGAACGTGCCGGGCGCGGGCGCACTAGTCAATCTCGGCAACTGCCAGGCCGATCGCGGCGACATGGATGCCGCGATGACTTCGTGGGCACAGGCACTGCGGCGAAACCCCGGCCTTGAGGCGGCAAGGCTGAACCTCGCGGTGGCGCAGTACCGGTCGGGAAACACGGAAGCCGCACGGGTCAATCTGCAAACCGCGCTAAGCTACGATCCCTTTTCGCAGCGTGCGCGCCAGTTGCTGCAGTCGATGGCCGGGAAATGATCCGATTAAAATTGCAGCCGCGCTCCCACTTCAACGGAGCGCGGTACTCCGCCCGGCGCCAACCCGGTTACCTGCCCGAAGGTCAAGCTGCCAACCGTGGTACTCGCGCGGCCGTAGACAGGCGTGTTCGATAGGTTATATGCACTCGCCATAATGTTCAATTTCAATTGCTCATATATGTTGAACTGCTTGCGAAGGGTAAGATCGGCATTGTGCGTGAAGCCGAAGCGCTCGTTCGATGTGTAACGGGGCGCTGTGCCGATGGTGAAAGGCGGAGGCGCGGACACAGCCGAAGTATTGAACCACGACTGCAAGGAGCGGCTGACGTCCGCCAGCGCGGTTAGGCTGGTAATATCCGGCCGGCAAGCCTGGAATCCATAACTCGACAGTGTGTTCGGGCAGGAAAACTGTAAGGGCTGGCCGCTATAGAGACTAACAATTGTCGAGACTTGCCAACCGCCGACGACCGCATCCGCGATTTTGTTCATGTGCGCCCCATACGTCCGGTTCCGCCCCACCGGCAGATCCCAAACGAGCGAGGCGACAAAGTACTGCGGCACATCATGCGCGCTGATGGAACGCTCTTGCGAGATGTTGTACGCATTGCGCTCCTGATCTCCGATTTCCCAGCCCTGGGTCTCCGACGTATCGTCTATGGCTTTTGACCAGGAGTAAGTGACGAGCGCCGTAACGCCCTGTGACAAGCGGTCTTGGAATTTCACGTTGAAGCCGTTGTAGCTGGAACCTGCGCCCACGTAATCGTTCGGCAGATTGACCGACGTAAACTGCGGGTAGGGCAGCAGCGTCTGGAAGTAGGGAATGGTTGCTCCGCTTAGCGATCCGGAAGTAATGTGTCCGAAGAATGGATTCGGCACCGAAGCGTTCAACGCAGTTCCCAGCGACAGATATGCGGGGTTAAGCTGGTTGATGTTATAAGCCCCATATCCGAGAGGCAGCTTTCTTCCCTGGCTTCCTTGATAACCCACATCAACCATCGCGTTGCGGGTTAGCTGATACTGGATACCGGCACTGAACGATTGCACGTACGCCGTGGGATGACCGCGGTCCCACGCATTCACTGAATTGCCCACGTCCTGGAGCAGGCCATTAGCGCTTCCAGTCGCCGCGTTGAGCCCATTGGGAAATGGGTTGTTAAATAAATTGGCGGGGATGTACCCGGCATTGGATTGCGTCGTTACCGCGGTGTTGGTTATCGAGAATCCATCGGCGACTCCGGATGCCGAAGTACTGGTGGGTGAAAAGAAGATGCCGTAACCAGTCCGGAACACCACTTTATCGGTGATCTTGTAAGCAATGCCGATGCGCGGAGCAAAGTTGTGGTAATCGGTATCCCAATAATCCCGGTTGGAACCACTGGCGTATACCAGTCCGCCCACCAGATTCAGGCCGGTTACTTGAGACAGCGGGTTAGGCGTTGTGTAATTGAAGTAATTCTGCCGGTTGTACCGTTCCGTAATTGGAGCTTGAATCTCGTACCGCAGGCCGTAATTCACCGTCAGGCGGTTGGTCAGTTTCCAGGCGTCTTCGAGGTACCAGGCGAAGTACCGTTTTTGCGCGGCCGGCGCAATGTTATTCACCGCCGTGGCGCTGGACATGGTTCCGAGCAGCATTGAAGCAATTCCGTTCCCGGACGAACTGCTATCGGTCGCGGCCGTGGGACCGGAAGTGAGACCGCGATTGAAGTTGAATGTAGCCGGAGATTGATCGTTGTCGTTCATCTGCTGGATCTGCAGTTGGAATCCGAATTTATAGAGATGGTTGCCGGATCTCTTCGACAAATTAACCTGCGCATCATTGCTATGTTGCAAATAGAGGAGGCGACGGTCATATCCGATGGACGAGTAGTTTTCGGCCGTAACGTCGGGCAGAGTAGGCGCCGAGAACTGATTCAGCAGCGATTGGGGTAAGCCATACTTCGAGCCGTTGATGTTCGCCGCCAGGCTGGGAGACAATTGCTCCTGGTTCCAGGTATCGGTAGCGATCACAAAGTTAAACACCCAGGTGGGCGACGGTACGTAGGTCACGTTCGCCAGGGCGCGCCATGACGTGTTCGGGGAGGTGTAATTGGTATCGAGGCCAGGACCAAGAAATATGGGCACACCCGAAAGTGACCAGAGCCTTTCGAAGGTTCCAAACACGGACCACTTATCGGTCGCCACCCAATCGAAACGCAGATCCATCCGGTCATAACGATTGACACCTATGCCGCCGGCCGCAAAGTTATTGGCGCCGGTAATCGGATTCCCCGGTAAGTTAGGCGCAGGATAAAGATTCGCGGCCATCAGCCCGGAGGGGTTAATCAAACTGGAGGGAATGGTGTTGTTCGGAAAAGGCGTTCGAGTATAGGTCGTGCCGGTTTGAACGGTGGTAAACGGATTGTAAATTAGCGACAAGGCTCCGTTGGAGTTGTACGTCTGCGAGAAATTACCCTGTTTTTGTAGCGCCGTCGGAACCGTGGTCAAATCGTTGGACGGCTGCCCTTGCCGGATACCATCATAGTTGCCGAAGAAAAACAGCCGCTTGGCGCGCAAAACCGGCCCGCCTAAATGTCCGCCAAACTGGTTAAGCCGGTAGGCGGTTCTGGGCAGGTGGGACAGGTTGTTGGTCCAGGTATTGGCGTTCAGGTCGGCATTCTGTAAGTATTCAAAGCCGCCGCCGTGGAATTTATCGCTGCCGCTTTTCGTCACCAGATCGACCACGCCGCCGTCGGTTTTCCCATACTGCACGTCGAAGGTATTCTTAAGCACCTGGAATTCCTGCACGCTTTCAATAGATGGAATTCCCATCGCGCCGCCCCAGTCGCCCGACGTAACGCTAACACCATCGACCAGGACCGCGGTCGATTCATCTCTGCCGCCGTTCATCGCAAAACGGCTCATATTCTGATCGCCTTGCGTCGGATTCGAAGTCGCGCCGGTACGCACCGCCACCACGCCGTTCTGCGACCAGACCGGGCCGAGGGAGTTATGCGTCGGAATCGGCAAATCGAGCGCCTGTTGACTCGACAGCGTAATAGACTTGTTCGCGTCTTCAGTATCCAAGACCGGCGCGGCGCCGGTGACCTCGATCTGCTGGGACACGTTGCCTATGACAAGGGCGATGTTGTACTCCAGGTTTTGACTCGCCTCCAGCCGGATATTGCTTACCGTGTAGGTCTCGAATCCGGGTGCAGTGGTGCTGATGCTATAACTGCCAGGCTGCAGCTGAGTTACGCTGTAATGCCCGTCCGATCCTGTGGTAACCTTACGGACCGACGATGTGGCCGCGTTGGTTATGGTTAGTTGGGCGTTGGGAACAGCGCCCCCTCTCGGGTCGTTCACCAGACCGTTGATTGACCCGGTGAAAAGCTGACTGTACAAAGGAAGTCCGCTCAGCAGGAGCAGCAGAGAGAATGCCGTTACGACGCGATTTGAAGAAAAGGCCACACGGCCTTGTGCTCTGAACATAGAACTGCCTCCTGAAAAATTCGCTTGAATTTAGATTGGTGCATCTACGCAGGCGGCGTCAAGCTAAATTAGTGTTAGTGAAGCAGTCAAGCTCCGGGAATGTGCCAAATCTCACTTACTCTTTGGGGCTTCCTCGCGCACAGTTAGTAACTGATCTGTGCTCATGTCTTTCAAATGCTGGACAATTCCGTTTGGCCACGTTATTTCAATGTCTGCAACGGTAGTTAGCGCGCCTAATCCAAAGTGCACTGGCGCCAATGCCGACGAAGCGTAGCTGCTGCTGCTGGTCAGATCGTTCGACTGACGCCCGACTCGAACTTTCGCTCCAATCGCGTCGCGATTGCTCGCGGCTCCTATCAGGCGCAGATCCAGCCAGTGTCCGGCGCCCGGGGTCGCATTACGCCAGAACTCGGGGCGCTCACCGAGTACTGAGACAACGGCATCCAGCCGGCCGTCGCCGTCGAAATCGGCTACTACCAGACCACGGTGCGCCCGCGGAGTTTGAAACGCGGTTCCGGAGTCCGCGGATACATCCGCGAATGTGCCGTCGCCTCGATTCAGGAACACTGCATTCGGCAGCTTATAGCGGTCGCCGGAAAAAGCTTCGATATTGTCTGTCACGTGGGAGTTCGCGGTTAAGAGATCCTTCCATCCGTCGTTGTTCAAATCGGCGAGTGCCACGCCCCAGCCGGATAACTTGCTGGTCAAGGCGCCTAACCGGCTCGCATGCGCGGCGCTAAACTGTCCCTTGCCCGCATTCCGAAACAAAGGAAACGTCTGGCCTTGCAGGGCAGTGAACACAATGTCCGGCAAGCCATCATTGTTGTAATCGCGAAAATCGACGCCCATGCCGGAGACCGCATTGCCGTCGTCAGGCAATGCCACACCCGCATCGAACGCAACTTCCGCAAACGTCCCGTTCCGCTGGTTGTGAAACAGAAAATTCGGCATGGTGTCGTTGGTGATGAATACGTCGGGATAACCGTCGCCATCGTAGTCCGCAATTGCGATACCCATCCCTTTGCCGGCCGCCTTTCGAATCCCGCTACTGGCCGAAACATCTTCGAACTTCCCGCCGCCCAGGTTGTGATATAGCGTATTGGTGGTGGTCTTGAACTCCTTCGGGTGGCAGTAGACAGCGAAACGTCCGGAGGGATCATGGCAGAGTGGATTGCTCTCCGGCGTCCACGCCACGTAATGCACCACCAGCAGGTCCAGCAACCCGTCCCGGTCATAATCGAACCACGCGCCGGCGACCGCCCATTGATCCTCGTGAATGCCGGCCGCCGCAGTCACGTCTGCAAAAAGTCCTCCGCCCAGGTTGCGATACAGATGGCTTCCGTGGACTCCGGCAACGAAAAGGTCTACCTTCCCGTCGTTGTCGAAGTCGCCGGCGGCTGCGCCAATGGAGTAGCCATCGCCTGCAAGTCCGGAATCCTTTGTGACATCAACGAAGCGCCCATGCCCGTCGTTACGATACAGACGGTTCCAGAACTCGGGACCGGTCTTTACCAGCCCGGGCATTTGAGCGCCATTAGCAAAGAACAGATCGAGCCGTCCGTCGCCATTAAAGTCAAACGCAGCCATTCCGCCCGCCATCGTCTCAGGCAGGTAGCGCTTCTCTGTCGGAGCATTGTTCAGCACAAAATCGAGCCCCGAAGATTTGCTGGCGTCGGCAAACACAATCGTGTTCCGTTGTTCCGCGGAAAATGCTGCAGCGAATGACAACATGAGCACGGCCGTCGCGGCCGCCCACAACGCTGCCCTACGGGCCGAAGGCCCACGAACAGCCATGGAAAACCGTGACACAGGCCTCAGCCTGTTCTTCTCTTGTGTGACAGACCTTAGAGGGACTTGCAAAATTCGGCCGCCGGCGCCTGCGCCGGTCGGATTTTGCAAGTAGCTGTTTAGCCTGTCAGCCGTCGCGCCTACCTGGCCGAGTTCCTCAATGGTGTCCGGCTGCGGCGCAGCTTGCTCTTCATCCGTGGCCATGATCATTCCCCTCTATGGAGGAGGGATCGCGCCCTCGTTGCTGGAACCTGCTGTGTGCTCCTGTTTGGAGAGCGCCTGATAGCGGGCTAGTGCGGCGCGGGCCTTTTCCTGCAGGCCCAGCTTCCGATAGGCGGAATTGAGGGCGAACGAAATGGAACCGTCGTCAAGGGGACGCGCATTTTCAAGATGCGCGACGGCCTCCTCCGGTTTGTCCAGATCGAGATACACGCGACCCAAAGCTTCCTGCGCAGGCAATAGATGAGGCAACAGGCGAATGGCGATGACGAGATGGGGAAGCGCATCCTCGTCACGCTTCAGTTGCAGCAGCACGTTGCCGAGGAGGTATTGCCACTCCCCGTTCTCGGGCTGCCGGGCGACCAGCGCGGTGAGGATCCGCTCGGCCTCAGGGTACTCGCGAGCGCGGAAAAGCGATTCGGCAAGACGCGCTTGCAACAGGCGATCGGACGGATTCAAGTCCAGCGCCTTACGCCATTCCGCGACGGCATCGAGACGGCGGCCCGTCCGTTGATAGTAATCCGCAATCACGCTGTGCAGCCCGGGAGATTGCGGAAAGGTGGCGAGCTTGTCGAAGCTCTCTTCGGCGATGCGTGAACTGGCCAAGGCTGTCCAGTAAAGGTTTTCGGGCGACCGGAGTTGAGCCGCAACCGCAAGTGTACGCTGCCAGTCGGCAGAGAGGTAAGCGCACGCCGCCGGCTGTCGGGAGCACTCCGGTTTGGACGAACGAGATTCCCGTTCCTGTTCGATGGCTGCCCAATCGTCGTGCTTGGTGCGGCGATAAATCTCCGCGCGCGCGAGATGAAGTCCCGGAACGGCGGCGGACCGTTCGAGCGCATTCGTGTAGAGCGACAGCGCCTCACTGTACCGCTCCTCACTGGCGCGGGAGCGGGCTAACAGCGCCAGGTAAAATGCCGAATTGGGAGCTTGTGTTTCGAGTTGCTGGAATGACTGCTCGCTGAGCGCGAGGTAAGCGCGGCCGAGTCCTTCCCAGGCTTTGGGGAAATCCGGATGCGTCCCGGCAAGGGTTCCGAAATCCTTCGCCGCACTGTGGATATCGCCGGAAGTGAGCTCCGCATCCGACAATTCGAACAGTGCGTCGCGGTTTTGCGAGTCCAGACGAACCGCCTCACGCAGAGGCAGGATGGCCTTTTGCGGCTGGTTCAGTTGCTGGTAGGCGAGGCCAAGCAACAACCACGCGGGCGCGGACGAAGGGTTGGCGTGAGTGACCCGCTCTGCTTCCGGGATGGCGGCTGACGGGTGTCCGGCTTTCTCCAAAGCGATGACAAGATTTAAGCGCACTCCCGGATTATCGGGAAGCGCCTTCACCAGTTCGCGATAGAGATCGACCGCTTTGGCATATTGTCCGTCGAGCAACGCTTGCTTGGCAAGCCTGCTTTTCTCCGCGAGCGGAACCGACGGCTGAGCAGATACTTGATGAACAAGACCCGCCAGCACAAGCCATAGTATGCAGAAGAACGGCTGCAATTTCATTAAATGCCGAATTGCCGATCAGTATAACCCATATCGCCTAGTAGCACTCGCCTGAAGACTGCAGCCAGGTTATTCGTGTTCATTCGTGTTCATGCGTGGCCAATGTTTCACCGCATGTCACTCGTCGATATGTAGAATTGGAGTTCCGGTATTTTCTTCACCGTGCCTGGAGGGAGAATCTGATGAGTCGCTTACTGTTGGGTTTGGTAGCCGCGGGTCTGCTCGTTCCTTACGGTACGGCGGTCCCGGAGCCTGTTCGGATTTCGTTGATTCAGGATCGCGACGCCGGGGCGCCCGCACGCTACGGCATGGCGAAACTGAAGGCCGCGCTGGCAGCCAGGGGCATTCTATGCGACGAGCCGGCGAACGTCCAGGAAGCGCACGGACAATTCCTGATCGTGGCGGGACTCGCGTCCACCGCGGGACCCGCTGCCGCCCTGCAGAAGTCTATGGCGATTGCGGTACCGTCCGCACCCGAGTCCCTGCTCATCCGTAACGTTGTCTTTCGAAGTCGGCCCGTCCTCCTGTTGAGCGGCGCCGACGATCGCGGACTGATGTACAGCCTGCTCGAAGTCGCCGACCGCGTAGCCTGGGCCGCCGACATCGCCAAACCGTTGAGCGAGGTGCGCGACACCGTGGAAACGCCGTCGGTGGCCGATCGCGGCGTGACGATCTTTACCATGCAGCAGGCCCAGTTCGAAAACCGGCTGCACGACGAGAACTACTGGTCGCGCTACTTCGATATGCTGGCGCGCGACCGCTTCAACACTTTTCAGGTGCTGTTCGCCTACGAGATGGATGGCTACATGTGCCCGGCCTATCCCTACTTCGTGAATGTCGACAGCTTTCCCGGCATCCGCGTCGAAGGCCTCACCAAGGAGCAGCAGCAGCGCAATCTGGCGGACCTGCATCGCCTGATCCGCATGGCCCACGAGCGCGGCATCAAAGTGACCGTGGGACTCTGGTGCCACTACTACCGCTTCTCCCCCACGTGGCAACCTGCGAGCCATGATGTCCCGGTTAAAGGCAAGGTGTTCGGCCTCACCGAGGAGAACCTGATCCCCTATACCAGGGCCGCGCTCGCCACCTTCCTTCGCGCCATCCCCGAGGTCGATAACATCATGCTCCTGATGCACAACGAATCGGGACTGAAGACCGAGGACATGAAGGGCTTCTGGGAAAGCATCTACCGCGTGATGAAGGAAGCCGGGCCCAACTTCCAATACGAGATCCGGGCCAAAGGTGTCTCCGACGACCTGATCGAATACGGGCTCAAACTGGGGCTGAAAATCCGCGTCAACACTAAATATTGGGCCGAGCAGGTGGGTTTGCCTTTTCACCCGACGCATGTCCAGGAACTCAATCAGTTTGAACGGCGCCACGGCTACTCGGACATGGCGAAATATCCTCGCGACTACCGGCTTCACTGGACCCTGTGGACCTCCGGAACCACGCGCATTCTGCTCTGGGGTGACCCGGAGTACGTGCGCCGCTTTGCCGGCACGCTGCACCTGGGTGGCGCCGATGGTTTCGACATCATGGAGCCCGAGGCCACCAAGATGGCCGGCCATCCGCAGGAGATGAAGCCGTTCGACCTGCTCACGCCCGGCTATCGTTCGTACGATTACGAGTTCGAACGCTACTGGCACTTCTTTCAAGTTTTCGGCCGGCTGACTTACAATCCCGCTACACCTTCGAGCGAATGGGATCACGAATTCGAGCGGCGCTTCGGTCGGGAAGCCGCGCCCTACGTCGAGCAGGCCCTTCACCGCGCGAGCCAGATTCTGCCACATATCGTGGCCTATTGCCTGCCGCCCAACCGTTTCCCGACCACGCGCGGGTGGCCCGAACGCCAGCGGCAGGAAGACCTTCCCGCCTACGCCAAAGCCGAGCCGAGCGATATCGAGCAGTTCCAAAGCCTCGCCGACGCCGCCCGGCAGATGGTCGAAGGCGGCGACTCCGCCCGCATCTCTCCGCTGGCCACCAGCCGGTGGTTCGCAGAGGCTTTTAATGACGTCACGAAGCTGCTTGACGAGGCCGAACGCCGCGCAGGACCGAATACCGGGCCGGAATTTCGCTCCACCATGGTCGACCTGAGGATCCTGGCGAATCTCGCTTGGTACCATTCGCGCCGCATCCCCGCCGGCTTGAGCTACGCGCTATTCACCTTAACGCAGGACCGCAACGCACTCGATGATGCCATCGATGGCGAGCGTAGCGCCATTCAGGCCTGGGAGGGCGTCATCCGCGCCGCCGGCAATGCTTACAACTCCGATTTGATGATGGGCTTGCCGGAATACGATCTCAGCGGGAGTTGGAAAGATGAACTGGTAAAGCTCAAAGCCGGATTGGCGAAGCTCGAAAGTGAGCGAACCGGGTTTCATCCCAATGCTCGCCGCGTGGTCGGCAAGTACGACTTGGGTACCGGCCCGGTCCTCCCCGGCTATGAGCGGATAGCGCGCGGGACGTCCTCGATGTCTGAAAAAAATGCTAGCAACCTTTTCACCGTGCATGTGCCGCAAGGCCGCTACGAGATCGACGCCGGCGTCCACGACGCGAACAAAAGTCATGGTCCCATGTGGATTGAAGTCAACGGCGTGCATTACACCGACACCTTCACGGTGCCGGCGGGTCAGGAGGTGCACCGCACCATCGAAGCTTCGGCTGTGGATGGCAAACTGAAAGTGCTGTTCGACAACGCCACCAGTGCCGACTGGCATGCCAGCACCATGACCGTCACGCGAGTGGATCCGTTGATCGCGCACGTCCCCGTGCGCCGACTCTCTCCTGGCCGGAATCTCTTGCTGCGCGCTACCGTAACGGGCATCGCACCGGTTTCGCGCGTACGGGTCTGGTACGGCGACCGGCGCCATGGCTTCGAGAAAATCGACATGGAGCGCGCCGGGCCGGACTTGTATCGCGTCGAGATTCCGCATTCGACGGTTGTCGATGGTGTCAACTATTTTCTGGAGGCCGAGGATTCGGCCGGGCGTTTATCCACCTGGCCCGACGATGGCCGCGCGCATCCCGTGGAGGTTGCGGTCTCCAGCGATCAAGAGCCGCCGGTCTTGCATCACACGCCGATCCAATCAGCGCGTCCCTCGCAACCGCTGCGGATTGTGGCCCAAGTGACAGATCCCTCCGGCATCCGCTGGGTACGGCTGCGCTACCGCGGCCTCAGCCAGCATCAGGATTTCCAACTGCTGCCGATGTTGCCGACCGGACACAATGATGAGTTCGAAGCCACCATCCCCGCCGAAAACATCGACCCGAAGTTCGACCTGATGTACCTGTTCGAAACCATGGACAACCAGGGCAACGGCAAAATCTATCCCGATCTCGCCAAAGAAACTCCCTACATCGTGGTGAAGGTGGATAAATAGAGCTGGGGCACCGGCCCCCGTGGGGCAGACCATCGTTTTTTGTGGTCTGCCGGCTGCGGAGCAGCCTATTGGCTACCCCACCCGGCAATCCACCCGCGTGACGGAGTGCTTCGGCAGAACTAATTCGATCGCGTCTCCGGCTACCTTCACCGGGTGCGCCGCGGGTTTCACTTCCTCGGGTTTCGCAAAGGTATTGGTCGCGCGCATATCCTGATGCGTCAGCACGATCCCGCGCGCCTCGACGGGCCGGGCCCCTCCGGTCAACCGGAGCCGCGCCGTCACACTGGTCCCGAGCGAAGGATTGGTCAGCGTCACGGTCAGTTGCCGGTTGCGGATTGATGCCGAAGCCGACATCGCCGGTAAATGCGCCGTGCCCGCCAGTGCCGGGACAGTCACTTCCGGGAAAGGGTTTCTTAGCGGCACGAGCCGGCCTCCCATGTGGGACCGGTACATGTCGAAAACGTGATACACGGGAGTCCGGACGAAGTCCGCGCCGTGCGCCAGAAACAGGGAATGAATGCAGTTGATGGTCTGCGCGACATTGGCCATGGCAATCTTGTCGGCATGTCGATTAAAGATGTCGAACGTCATGCCGGTATGCAGCGCGTCCCGAAGCGTGATGGTCTCGCTCAGGATGTAGCCGGGCGCGATTTCCGAACCCGCACGATACCATACGCCCCACTCATCCACCACCAGTTTGGTGCGGTGAGCCGGATCGAATTTTCCCATTTCGAGCCAGTGGTTTTCGATCACCTTCTCCAGGCGCACGCCGCGCAGAAACACCTCGTACCACTCGGCTGCCGTGAAATCTCCGGCCTTCACCGCGGTAGGTCGAAAGTCGGTGTAAAAGTGAACGGAAAAGCCTTGAGGAGGGATGGCGCCGCGCATAGCGCCGAAGAACCCGGTGGTCCAGCCGATGTCGCCATCCGCGGAATGTCCACGAGGGCCCGTGGCCACCAGGAACGGCTGCGTATACGCCGGGAACTGCGTGACAAAGCGCCGGTAGAGTGTAGCGTACTCCTCGGGTTTCATCGACCCGCCACAGCCCCACGATTCGTTACCCACTCCCCAATACCGCACCTGGTAAGGTTCAGGATCGCCATTGGCCGCCCGCTCCGCGGCGAGGCTCACAGTTCCCGCCGGAGCATTGCAGTAGGAGACCCAGTCATGGAACTCCCGTGGACTTCCGGAGCCCACGTTGGCCGCGAGATAGGGCTCGGCTCCCACCAGATGGCAGAGATGCATGAATTCCTGGATCCCGAACTGGTTGGTCTCGGTGGCATCCATGCCGGGAGGCATGCTGCGTTGCCAGTAATTGTAAGTGCGCGGCCTGGCCGGTGCTTTCCCAATGCCGTCGCGCCAATGATAGCCGTCGGCAAAGCAACCGCCGGGCCAGCGAAAATTCGGAGCCCCGATCCGCTTCATGTCATCCACAAACTGCTTGCGGATGCCATCCACATTGGGGATGGAAGAGTCGCGGCCGACCCAGACCCCATCGTAGATCACGCCGCCCAGATGCTCGATGAAGTGCCCATAGATCTGCGGACTGATCAACGGTCCGGCGTCTCCCGGCGAAAGCTCAATCTCCGTATCGGCTGCGGAGGACGGACTGGCCCCGGTTATCGCACCGATTGCGGTCACGGCTGCGGTTTTTACAAAACTGCGTCTTTTCATTCGCACTGCGCTCCATAGTATCCGAAATCGAAACGCCATGCGCTCATAAGTCCCTCGTCTTATCTGCCTTCATCGTTGCCATTTTGTTTCACTATCCGCTATCTGGTACTTTGAAGAGGTCCAATTCCGCGGTCCAGGAGGGTCAATGCGAATCGTAATACCGTTACTCCTATTCGCGTTTCAACTCGGAGCCATCGCTTACGCGCGCTTCGTCCCGACACGATACTTTTGCTGGGCTCCCTATGACACCCAAACGGACTATGTGGCCACCGCCTCGGTGAATGGCCGTAAGTTGACGCCTGCTGAGTTTCGGAAGCGCTATCGCCGGCCCATGCACGGCTTCGATAACCGGTCGCCGCAGCACGTCATCGACATGTTGCAGCAGGTAGAAGAGAAGCGTGCCGCACCCGGTGAGCAGGCGACCATCTCGATGAAATATCGCGTGAACGGAAAAGCGCCCCAGGAGTGGCACTGGCCGCCGGGCTCCTAACCGGGAGTTCCCCTTCCCCCATTTGCCGGTAGCGTTGTGATTAAATATTCGGTCAGCAGAGGCAATCAGCGACAATGCCGCAGGCATCCGAGACTGTTCAAACCACACCGGCCGGCCCCTCATGGAATCCGCTCAAGTGTACCGGGACCGATCTTCCGGTTAACCTGACGATCCTGGTAAAGGTGCTGGCCATCGTTCTCCTGGTGACCAACCACGTTCGAATCCTCCCGGATCCCTGGTTACCATTTATACCCTGGCTGGCCTTGATTCCACCCATTCCGTTTCAGCTGACGTTACAAACGGTGTTCGTCGTTGCAGTGCTGGCAATCGTGTTCAACCGCCGCATTCGACTCTGGTCCCTCATTCTCGGCTTGACCATGTTGCTCGCCGTAGTCTCGTCCAAGGCGTATTACGGAAACAACAAGACATTTTGTGGCCTGATGCTTTTCCTGGCGGGCCTTTACAAGCCTGGCGGGCCTCCCTTCGTGCGCTGGCAACTCGCGATCACCTACTTCGGAGCCGGACTCAACAAAGCGCTGGACGGGGACTGGCACACCGGCGTCTTTTTCGAGAACTGGGCCGTCAACCGCCTGCACCAGCAGTTGTATATCGCTTTGGACGCGATGCTTCCCTCCATGGTGCTTGCCAAATTCGTATGCTGGATGACGATCGTTACCGAACTCGGAGTCGTGCCCTGCATCCTGATTCCGCAGCTGAATTATTGGGCGGTGATCGCGAATATTATCTTTCAATCAGGTCTGCTGCTGTTTACCGGGACCACCTTCACACTGTTCTTCTACAGCATGACCGCGGCCTCATTGGCGTTTGTCGCGTGGCCGGAGGGTCCGGTTCCCGTGCTGTACGATCCCCGGCGTGGATCAGCCGAACGAGCCCGAAGGTTCTTTCAGAGTTGGGATTTTGACGACAGATTTCTTTGGACTCCAAGCGCCGCCGCGCAAGCCGGGCTGCGTGTCATGATCGGAGAAAAGGTTTATAGCGGATTTCGGGCTCTCCGCATGCTCGTCTTGCTCAACCCGGTTACCTACTTCGCAATAGCGGCTTCCATAGCTGCCCTCGGCGATTTTCCGGGGCCTGCCGTGCTATGCAGGCGGGTGATCGTGGGAACGTGCCTCGTGTTCCTGATGCCACCTCTCGCATGGATCGCCGATATGTGGTTTAGCGGCGGCAATCCCGAATCGCGCAGCGTGGCTCGGACGGCGGAGTCCTGATCTCGAGGAAAGTGACGTGACCCGAGCGGCTGAGCTTCGCGGCCATCGGCTCGGGTTCCAATTTGAAGTACTCCGATAGTACCCAGACAAGACCGTAATGGGCGGTATAATCGCCGGGTGGGCGGCCAACGTTCAACTGCAAGTCACGCAGTTCGAGATCTATCTCACCCTGACGGCCCGGAAAATGCGCTGCTTCTCGCCTGCGCCAGGAACCGGCTCGATTGGGAAACAATAGAGCATATCAAGGCCATCGTCGAGGAGGGAGAAGTCGACTGGACTCTGGTGGTTCGACGTGCCATGGCCCACGGTCTGACACCCCTGCTGGCTTGGAACCTCGCCCGCTCCTGTTCCGACTCGCTACCGGTCGAACTGGCCGACGCGCTCCGCGACTGGCTGGCCCAAAACCATGCGCGAAACCTCGCACTGGCGCATGAGATCGTGACTATCGTGGACTTGCTGGAGACGCACCACATCCCTGCGATACCCATCAAAGGACCCGTGCTCGCGAAGACCCTCTTTGGCGACCTGGCACTGCGGCAAAGCGGCGACTTGGATCTTCTGGTCCCCGAGCGGTGCGTCTCATCTGCGCTGGACATCTTCGGTAGCCGGGGGTACCAATTGAGATACTCGCTGGGCGCCGGGCAGGATGCGGCTTATCGACGCTGTCATTATGCCTACGAACTGGAGCGCCCGGACCAAAACATTTTGGCGGAATTGCACTGGAAACTGCATCCGCCTCTTATGGCCGTGCGCTTCGATACCCATGGCCTCTGGGAGCGTGCCCGTGCGGTCCCGTTCGCAGGCCGGTCCGTGCTCTCGCTTTCGTGCGAAGACCACCTCATCTTCCTCTGCGTTCACGGGTCGAAACACTTCTGGTGCAAGTTGAAATGGATATGCGATGTCCACGAGTTCCTGGACGCCCATACTGCGATTGACTGGAATCTCTGCCTGGAGCTTTCGCGCAAACAAGGCTGCCGGCGCATGCTCTTGCTGGGCTTGACGCTGGCCGAGTCCTTACTGGGGACCGAACTACCCGACCCGGTGAAAGACTGCATTCATGCCGATCCAAAAGTGAGGCAACTAGCCGGGCAAATGCAGGCGGATTTCTTTCGCGCCGGAGAACGAGATCTCTTCAGCGGCTTTCAACCCTACCTGTTGTTACTCCGCGAGCGCTTCCGTGACAAACTACTTTACTGCTGGGAGTATGTGACCACGCCGCACGGCCCCCATATCCGCATGGTGTCTTTGCCCCGACCTCTGGTGTTTCTGTACGTTCCGATTAAACTCGTCCACGACTATGTCTGGCGGCCTCTGGGGCGTCCGCTAAAAAGGGCCCTCCTGAAGACCCCTTAGTCCGCCAGGTGGCTGAAGCGGGTTGAAAACTCTGGATCTTTTCCCCTACCGGTGACCATCCGGACCAGTTTCCGCAATGCCTTGAGCCCCAACTCCGCCCGATACCTTCCACGCAAGACACGACACCACACCACGCCCGCCGCCGACCGTTCCATCCGTAAATCGGCGAGGTCGAGGATCTCTCGCTGTCCGTTTGAAAACAGCAGTGCGACGCTTCGCGCGCTCGCGGCACGGTTGAATGGAGATCCACGGCGCACTTCGAAATCCTCGATTAAAAGCTTGAGAGACACGCGCGGCACGCCCAGCGCAAACATCCCGACCTCTGATTCATCGCGACTATCCAAATTAAGAATTTCCGCCACAGCCCGCTCCGGAAAAGCACCCACCGGACAAGCCGCTAACTCCAGTGCCGTGGCTGCCAGGCACATGGTCTGATAGAGCGCCCCAACTTCTTGCAGGATCAAATGCAGCGGAATGCCGCGGTATTTCCAGGCAGTCCGTCCGAATACCGCGGTGACGAGGAACAACACGGCCGGCCTCCCGTCATGCGCCGCCTCGGTTCCCATGCGCCGCATGGCGGAATTCAACAGCGCCACTCGATAGCGCCGAGCCTGGTTGATCAGTTCCAGGCGATGCTCAAACGGGTGGTAGTAATAGATCCCCTTCGGGAGCGACTGAACATTCTCCACCAGCGGGTAGACTTCGAGAGGATACCGAGCTCCTCCGCTCGGGTAATTGCGCAACGAGGTTGTACCCAATTCGCGGTGTTCGACGAGCGCGTGGGCCTGGGCCGTCAATTGCAGGAATTGCTCCACCTTGCGCTTCTCGAGCGGCCGGGGAGAATAGCTGCGAATGGAGCGCCGCGATACCAGGGATTCGTAGAGATCGCACTTGGGAAAGTCAGTGTGTTTGTGGAGCGCAATACTCTTGATGCCCCTGACACGCTTCATCGGGGCGGGGGCTTGCAAGGCGTCTACTGTGTCCGGGAAATAACCGCCTTCATTGAACTCCCTTTGAAACGCGAGCTCAAGCGGGTTGAGGCGGAGATGAAACAGTTTTTCGCCTCCCAGTTCGGAGAACTCGCGCTCCCCGATAAGCACCTTCTCCTCGATCAGATCCTGTATCGCACCCAAAGACGGATCGGTCGCATCCTGATGCTCCACGTCGGATCCGTGCAGAAATGCCGTCAGCATCCGGAACATCTCCGCCGAGAGCCGAAACTTGCTGCCGTACAGGGAGTGGATCAGCACGACATGCGAGCCGTCCGGGTCGGGATAGAAGACACAGTAAGGCGAAAGGCGGAAGATCACGCGTACCTCCAATTACCAGAATGGATGTGGCCAGGGATTCAGTTCTTCGCGGTTCCGGTCGCGGCCCGCCAGCCCCATCAACCGTGGCACTTGATAAAGCCGCTCCCCACCGAGGGCGGCATAGCGATGACCGGCGTGCAGCGGCTGGAGGCCGGGTACAAGAACTTTCACGACGTGCAGCCCAAGGTCCCGGATCATGGGTACCGAACAGTCCACAACGATAACCTCGTATCCGCGCCGCGAGAGCCGATCCACAACCGTGCTCAGCTCTTCGCGAACCCCGCCTGGTTCGCCGGCGCCAGCCGGGTGCATTCCATCTTTCCTGGTTGGGCCTGCCGTCAGGAAGCGCGCGTGCTTGATCTTCTCCCGGTTCTGATAGAACTTCAGATGATCCGGAAAGCTCTTGACTGATTCGGGGTCGGAGCACGTACTGACGCGGTTGGTAAAGCAGCGGCGATTGCTCAAGTATGGGCGGCAGAATTGCGTAATTTCCCGGTCGAGTTTCCTGTCGAGCTGTAGCCGGGACAAGGAAGCTACGGCGTTGACCAACAAAAAATCCGGGTTGAGTTCGTCCGTTAGCACGCCCAGCATGACCGGTATGTCGAGATCGGTTGTGATATCGATGCAATTCAGTTTGAGAGACAGCGCCTCGAAATCGCGGCGAACATCAGTCGCAGCATGGGAAGACTTGAGCACCGGCAGCGACAGGCGGTTCATCCATACCGTCATGAGCGAGTCCCGCTCGATGGTTTCGTAGAGCCCCCCCAGCACCGCGTGGTGAAGACTGCTGTGGCAGGCCGCGCCATTGCTGTTCGCCCGGTAGAGCCGTGGTCCCGGGCGGCCGCCGGACACGAAGTCCAACGGCACTAGCACTGGCTCGGAGTCCGAAATGCGGATTCCCCAGATCCATGGGATGCATTGGCCGGGGTCGAACTTGCGCAGTCCAAAGCCGTGTTGAGCATACTGCTCAGTCGAATATAGCGGGAACTTCATCGGATCCAGGGCGCATCCGTCGAGGGCCTGATAACTCGCCGCCACAACCCGCCGGGGGTCGCTATATTCGAGCGTAAAGAGCCGCTCGATCCCCTCCATCAGTGCCAGGGCTTCCGCCCTGCGGCCGTCATGAAAGTCCGAGCCCTCCGCAAACGCCACAGTTGGATCGGCTCGGCGGCCCGGCCTTTCCACCACGGCGCGAAATGCGTTCGCCACGAGATTGTCGCGGGGGTTGGCGCCGCGGTCGCGGCAGAACCGATAGACAGCCCGTCTCTGATGAGCCGACTCCTGAGTGCAGGAACGAAACACTGCGAAGCGTTCCCCAATGAGGTGCTGCGATCGCCGTCGGAGGTCCAACAAATCGACAGGCTCCGTCGCCGGGCCAGTCCAGTGTTGCCGCCACTCTCGAATCGCCTGCGTTCGCAACCCGGCCGAAGTGCGTCCCGGCTCCGGAAAACACTGCGTGCACGCATAGTGTTTGGGGACTGTTGCAGTGACAACCTCGAAAGGCTCGCTTTTGAGCTGCCAGAGCATGCTTGAACTGCTGGCGGAGTTCGAGGCCCGGTCGCTGATCTGGAAGGCGGCTAGCAGCGTCAGACGCGAAATCATCTCGATCAGCCAGGGTTCCACTGAAGGGCGCGCGCGGACCGGGAGCGGGAAGCGGCGCCCCAGGTATTCCCGCTCGAGCAACAAAAAGGGATCTCCTTCCGCGCGGTACAGCGATACGCAGGAAATGCATCCGCCGGACTCTCGCGCCCCGTCCGGAGTTCTAACAGGACCGACCGATCCGCCGCTGTTCGAAAGTTCCGCCACAACCAGCGGAACCCCAGCCGTTTTGCAAACTGCAGAAACGCATTCCGATAGTTGGCTGGCGCGATCGATGCAACTCAGTACGATCCCCACCTTAACGACAATTTGCTCTAACGTTGCCGTTATCGTCTCCCGATCTCCACCGGCCGGCTCCACGCGCTGCACGATGGTTCGACCCATTCGGCCGAGCGAGCGCCAAACCACGTCGACTTTCATCCGACCCAACTCACCCGGGAGGTAAAACGGAGCGAGGTCGCTGTCCTGTACCGGGACCGGATCGAAAATGTATACGACACGTGGGCCGTAGTGAAGTAACTGGTCGAGAACCGCCAGCCCCAGTTCGCCCAGGCCAACCAGCAGCGTGGGGCATGGCATCCCGCCGGAATTCTTAACGCGCGAGGGGGTTCTCACCGACGGGTGGCGTTGCGTCGGGATGGGAGCGGTCTTGGCAGCGGTATCGAGCAGATGCAATTGTGCCAGACGCCTCGTCAGCCGCTCCAACTCTGGGAGCCGCACTCCGCTTTGGCGTGCGATCGCGCCGAGAGTGTGGCTTCCGTCGAAAAGATCAATGAGTACGTCCCCGGCTCGAGCCAATCCCTTCGAGCGCACCTCGACAATCGCTGAGCCCGACTGGATCATCCACCCGGAAGGAAAAGGGAGAATCAGGCTGGATCTGGCGAGCTTAGGTTTGGACCGGCTGCGCAATGTCTGGAGTTTTCCACACCAAGGCTAGCACGGGGTTTCCGCGACCAACAAGGAAAAACTCAAGGGCATGACAGTACTGGATTTCGCCGCGAAAAAAACTTGACCCGATACGGCATTCAGGCTACTATACGTCGATGGAGCGGCCTTTAACCCCAAGAGACAGTGAACCCGAAACGGACCACGTGGGCGACGAAAAGCAAGCCCGGCGTGAATTCCTCAAGAAGATAGGGAAGAGCTCGGCGACTGTGCCGGCTGCAGTCCTGTTGCTTTCCGCCAGCACCAAACAGGCACAAATACTGGCCGCCGGAGGCTCCGGTTGCGCGACCACCAGCGGCGGCAGCGGTAGCAGCTAATTCTTCCGCTTTGAAACGGTCTGCCAGAACGGGCGTCCTTTACACAGCGGCTTTTGCCCCCTGGCTCGAGGAAACGCAAACGTCGGTCGATTGCCTTGAGGTACCGGCATTCCGCCTTTATTCCATTAGCCCGCGGCTCGTAGAGTCGATTTGCCAGCTTCGTCCCACTATCATCTCGAAGGGCGCTCTCTCTCTAGGCACGCCAGGTCCCCTGCAGGCGGACCGCTTGCGCGCCTTCACCGCCATCGTCGAACGAACCAATCCGCTTTGGGTTTCCGAACCGCTCGGCTTTTCGCGGACTGATGAATTCAGTTGGGACGCTTATCTGCCCGTCCGTCCTGGCCCGCGCAGCCTCGGTGCGATCGTGGATCATGCCATCGAGGTAATGGATGCGTGCCAGAAGCTCCTGCTTCTTGAAACCACGGCATCGTCGATTCGGCCCCGTGGCTCCATACGCGAGACCGATTTCCTCAATCAAGTCTGTCGAAAGGCAAAGTGCGGTCTATTGCTCGATGTCACCGCGTTGCTGGTGAACGCTCTCAATCACCATTTCGATCCGGTCGATTGGCTGCGCCAGGTCGACCAGGGATTCATCCTGCAGCTGCACGTCTCCGGCTACTCGCGGCGCGACCATCGTTGCTTTGACGAGCACCTGGGTGGGGTTCAGGAGGATGTCTGGAACCTGGTCGAAGAAGTCGTTGGGTATTGTAGCCCACGCGCGATCATCCTGGAACGCGAAGGGAGCTATCCACCGGTTTTTGCGATGGAACGCGAACTCGCCCGGATAAAGCAGCTATCCCGCACCTTTCCTCTTCGGTCCACGAATGAGACAATTCGCCAGTATTGAGGAAGGCCTCAGTCTCTTTCTCCTGGAGGATGAAGGGATTCTCTTCTCTGAAGGTCACCAGGAGATCTACGTGTTGAACACGCCCGCCACGTACGTCTGGTGTTGCCTGGAGGAAGGCCTGACTCCCGACGAGATCACCGACGCCTTTTCGGCCAGCTTCGATGTCTGCATCGAGCAAGCTGCGCAGTCGACCGGCGATCTGCTGTCGCGCTGGCAGGCATCCGGTTTCATCAGAGGCGTTCCGGACACTGCGCATTCCGAGATAGATTGGAACACGGCTTTAGCCCGCTTGACGGCGAGCCCTTCTCTGCGAGACGACTTCAGAAAAAGCCCTACGGTCGTCGCCAGGGAATTGAAGGTTCGTGCTTCTGACCGCCAGGCGTTGTTATCACTTCGCCCTGCCGCCCTGGAGACCGAAGCGCTACGGCTCCAGAAGTCAAAATCTTCGAAGCCCTTCGAAAACTTCCTCAAAAGCGGCCAATTCGTCCTTTGGTCTTCGAGAGCAGGGAAGAGCCGGCGGAGTGTTCTTGAGGCCGCACTCGACGCCAGCGCACAGCGCCGCTGGGGAATGCATCGCGTACGGTACTACCAGCTTCTGACCACGACCTTTGCCCTTGGCTTCTCTTCCGCAGCCGAGGAGGATCGAGTGCATCCGGCTGTCGCCCACTTAGAGGTCGAAGCGGCGCGCTCCGACGCCGTGTTCGACGTTCTTGAAGCTGAAGGCGGGCACGTACTGCTAAACGGCATTGCTCCGTTTGGCTTCTGCCGGGATCTTAGCCGAGTCACGCCGCGCCTGAAAACCTTGCTGCTCCAGACGGCAGTGCAACGCCATTCCTATCTTTTCCAGATCCACGCAGGTGTCGTCTCTAACGGCCAGAAGTGTTTATTGCTTCCGGCTGCCCCCGGCAGTGGCAAGACTACCCTGACTGCCGGCCTGACTGCAGCGGGCTTCCAATACTTCTCCGATGAAGTTGCCTTGCTCCAGGAGCCGGACCTCGAGGTAAGGCCGGTACCGATCAGCCTTTCGGTAAAGTCCGGTGCGCTCGAGGTTCTGGCGCCGTTGTTTCCCAAACTACGGCGGTCGGCCAATCACACTCGTGAAGACTTTGAAACCGTCACCTACCTGAATCCTCCCATGACGTCGCTTAGCTACGACTGGAACCGGACGTTTCCGGCAGGGTGGATTGTTTTCCCGCAATATTCTCCGCGCGCGACCACGGAATTACGGCCAATCGGGAAGGCAGAAGCACTACGGCGTCTCATGCAGGAGGTTTTGGTGGTCGGATCGGCGCTGGACAAGCGCATCGTGCGCAGCCTGGTGCACTGGATCCAACGAATAGACTGCTACGAACTACCGAACTCCTCTCTTTCGCAGGCCGTTCAACTCATAGGTAGTCTGCTGAAGGGTTCGGGGCCACTTTAGCCGCCAACCGCACAGACCTGACTCAATCAGATACCGTCGAAATCAACCGATCGCGTCCAGCACGGCCTGCTGGATCGATCTCAAACCGATCTGGTAATAGGCATACAGGTCCTCCCTCGATCCCGACTGCCCATACTGATCCACCCCGAGAGCCACGGTCTTCGCGCCGAACACACTGCCCAGGAACGACAGTGCGTGCGGATGCCCATCCATCACCGTGACTAACGGGCAATGGCGCTCGTCTTCCGGGATCAATTGTTCGAGATGGTGCGAGGCGGGTTGGCCATTCATCCGCGAGCGCCCCGCCTCCACCCAGCCGCGATGCAGCAGATCCGGGCTGGTCACGTTGATGACGTTGACGAACAATTCGTCGCCGAGGAGGTCGTTACTGGCTTCCACTCCCAGCGGAACCATAGCACCGCAGGTGACCAGGTTCACGACGTTCCCGCCCGGACGATAGCCGGGCAGCCCCCGACGATCGATCAGCCGGTAACCGCCCCGCAGTACATCCCGCCGCAATCCGGCGGAGCTTTCACCGGGAAAGAGAGACTGCGGTTGAGGCACGGTAGAGAGCCGCAGGTAGAGACTCTCCGCGTCCCGGTCTTCCAGAATCCGCCGCACGCCGTCGAGCAATATCCATTCCAACTCCTGCGCAAAGCACGGCTCGAAATAGGTGATACGCGGGCTTTCGATGCCGAACGACGGAGGCATCAGCGACTGGTGCAACCCTCCTTCGGGACTCAGGCTGATGCCCGAAGGCGTGCCCACGAGGATGAACCTCGCGCCATTGTAGATGGCATAGTGCAGTGCATCGAGACCGCGGGAGATGAACGTGTCGTAGAGCGTTCCGACCGGCACCAGCGCTTCGCCAAACAAATCACCCGACACACCGAGCGCGCCCAGCATCAGGAAAAGGTTGTTCTCCGAAATGCCGAGTTCCAGATGCTGCCCTTGCGGGCTCTGCTTCCATTTCACCGCCACCGGAATGTGGCTGTCGCCGAAGTAATCGGTACGGCTTTCGTGTGAATATACTCCGACCTTCTGGATCCAACCGGCTAAATTCGTGGAAACCGCGACATCGGGACTGGTGGTTACCAGGCGGTCGCCCACGTCAGCGTTGCGGGCCAGTTCCGAAAGAATGTTGCCAAACGCCTGCTGCGTGGAAATCGTGGCTCGAGGAACCGTGGAGAGCGTCTCGGGAAAGCCTGGCTTTGACGACAAGCCGGCGCCGTGACCGGGACGAGCACCATCCTGAAGCTTCCGGCGCGTAGCTGCACAAAGGCGCGCTTCCTCGGACTCCACGGGAAAGCTGTCGAACTCTGCGCCCGTCGCGATGCCGTGCCGGTTGCGCAGTAGTTCCACCTGCTCGTCCGTGAGCAGTCGCGAGTGATTGGCCGGATCGCCGGCAATCGGGAGCCGCCAGCCTTTCACGGTGTACGCGACAATGGCAACCAGCCGGTCGGTGACAGTGTTCGCTGCTCGAAAGGCATCCAGGATCTTGCCGAGATCATGGCCGCCCAGATCCGCAATCAAAGCTCCGATTTCCGCGGGATCTTCTTGCGCCAGAAGTTGCCTGAGGCCGGCATCCGGCTGCCCTCCGAACCGGCAGAGCTGGTTCATCAGCACGTCAGGCTCGGCGATCCGCAGCAAGCTCTGATACTCTTCGTTGGACATCAGGTCGATGCGTTCGCGGAGCCGCTCACCGCCGGGCCGCGCGAAGACGGCTTCGAGCCGCGACCCGTACTTCACCTCGATCACGTGGCAGCCGAAAGCCCGCAGCAGTGCAGTGATCTTCTGCTCCCTGCCGCTGGGGACTACGCGGTCCAGGCTCTGGCGATTGAGGTCCACCATCCAGATCACACCACCCAGGCGCTGCAGATTATCTTCGCCCAGCGCCTCCCAGATGCTCCCCTCGTCGAGTTCCGCGTCTCCTATCAGGGCGAGAAAGCGGTGCGGTTTGTCATATCCGAAATGATCTTCCACATACCGGCGGACGAGCGACATGAAGTTCGGCATCACCGCGCCGAATCCCACCGATCCCGTAGAGATCTGGACCCCGTCCGGATCCTTCAAGCGGCTGGGGTACGCCTGCAAGCCGCCGAAGCTGCGAAATTGCAGGAGTTTCTCACGGGACAAATTTCCCAGCAGGTATTGAATCGCGTGATAAACCGGCGAAGAGTGTGGCTTGATAGCGATCAGGTCACCGGATTCTGCCGCCGCGAAGTAGTAGGCCGTGAGCATGGTCACGACAGAAGCGCAACTCGCCTGGTGCCCGCCGACCTTGATCGTGTCGGAATTGGGACGAATGTGGTTCGCGTAGTGGATCAGGTAGGTGCTCAGCCAAAGCACGCGCGCCTGGATCCGGTCCAGAAGTGCGAGATCGACACTGGCCGATCTCTCCAAGGCTTTGGATACGGCGATCGAAGACAACGAATGCCTCCTCCAGCCGCTCGTGGCGGCTACTTCAATTTAACCACCACGTAAAAAACTCCCTCGCTTGGATTTGTGGGGCGGCCAATCGTGGCCGCAGCCGGCTTTGAGCCCGCCCTCGCGCACCTAAGTACACCATTTCATAAATGCGGGCTCGTATTCTCACAGTGAAACGCATCGACTCCCTAACGGTCGCGGCTCGGCAACCAAACACTTCTGAGCCGCAACTGTCAAGGAGCGGTGCCGCACATCCTCAGCGATCTGCGCCCGCTGCGCGTCTACGCATACTCCAGTCCATACTTCTTGAAGAACGCCCGGTCCCATTCAATCCCGAGGCCAGGCCGATTCGGAGCATGCATGTAGCCCTCTTTGTCGATCGGGTACGGGTGCGCAAAGCCGGCCTGGAAACCGTCCGCATTCCAGAAGCCCGGGTCGTACATGTACTCGATATAGCCGGTGTTCGGCGCTGCGCACTGCATATGCAGGTTGGTCATCATCCCCACGCCGCTCTTGCCGTGGTGCGGCCCGAATTTCGCTCCGAAGGCTTCTCCCATCGCCGCGATTTTGCGAATGACGGTAACCGGGCCGCCGATCATCGGATCCGGCTGGATGTAGCTGAGCGAGTTGCGTCCCAGAATCTCTCTGTAATCCGCCAGGCCCACGTTGGCTTCGCCGCCCGCCAGGTACATCTTCGTGAGCTGTTTGCGAATGCGCGCCAGACCGTCATAATCGTGGCGCGGCAGCGGCTCCTCCAGCCAGTAAAGGCCGAGATCCTGGAGCTCGAGCGCCATCCTCTGCGCGGTCTCAAAACTCCACGCCGGTGGAGGGGCACCCGGCTTGTAACTTGCCATGTTCGCATCAGCCATCACCGCCATCTTGCCGTTCACGGCCTTGATCACGGTCGCGACCATCTTGATATCATCCTTCGTATCCATGTGATGCAGGCGCAGTTTGATCGCCCTGAAGCCTAGTTCATAGAATTTCAACGCATCTTCGGCGCGCTCCTCCGGCGTCTTGTAGAAATGAACTGTCGCGGCGTACGGTATCACTTTGGTTTGCGACGCACCCCAAAGATGATAGAGCGGCTGATTGAGTGCTTTGCCGATGATGTCCCACAGCCCGACCTCCAGGAAAAAAAGCCTTACCGGCGCTTTCTCTTTCTGGAAAAAATCGCGATTGTGGACTTCCAGCTCGAACGGGTCCTTGCCGATGAAATACTCCGCCTTCTGGCGCACCGTTTCTGCTATTCCAGCCGGCAGTTCTTCGTCGCCGTCCATGGTCGTTCCGATCAAGCCAGAATCGGTGAAGAACTGCGCCATCACATAGTCTCGCGTATCGTGCGGAGTCTTCTTCGGGTCCCAGGGAAGCACCAGTCCCTTGCCCGAGACGACGCCGCGCACCTCCACGGTCTTTACTTTCGTGATGCGCATGGGTGCGGTGCCCGCTGGGCGCGCCGGCACGGCCAAAGGTCCGGACAGCGCCGTACCTGCGGCCAAAACAGAGAATTGCCTGCGATTCATATGACATTCACCTCGTACTAAGATCCAGTTGGATCGCGGTGTTTGCGCGCGGGGAGAACCGTATACGGAGGCGACCGCACCAGTCTCGCGAGGGCCAAAACAGAATGGCTGAGCTACTTGACCAACCTATTACCAATACAGCTTCAATGCAAGCTGTACCTCACGGGAGGTCCGCTGGAACAGCAATGGAGCACCCGCGCTGGTAATCGTTCCGGCTGCTGCGTTGCCGATCGAGGCGTTGGGGTTATTGAATTGGGGCGTATTGAAAACGTTGAAGGCCTCTGCCCGGAACTGCAGGTGGCGGCTGGCGCTCTCGTTAAGACCGAAGTCCTTGAACATGGATAAATCAAACTGTTTGGTTCCCGGTCCGAACAGAATGTTTCTCCCCGAGTTCCCGTATATATAGGCTCCCGGAGAGACAAACGCGGCAGTATTGAACCAGGCATGGACCGTGGGATTGGGAAGCGTCCCCGAGCCGATGCGGTTGGGCCATTGGCCGGCACTACCGGAATTCAGCAGACTGGTCGTCATGACGGGCGTAAACGGACTACCTTTCTGAAAGGTATCGATGCTGTTCAATCGCCACCCTCCGACGGCCGCCTGCAGCAAGCCGTGCGCATGGCTCACAAACTTCTGACCGCGGCCAAAGGGCAATTCGTACGACCAGCTCAGCACCAGGTCCTGGCGGACGTCGAAGTCCGAATTCCCCCTGTACCAGGCTAGATCCAGCGGGTTCTGTATACCGTTCGCGTTTGAATTCCCGCTGGAGTTGTCAATGCTGTGGGCGTAGGTGTACGCTCCCTGGAAATCCAGCCCGTTGATCACGCGGCGAATGTAGGTGGCCTGGAGCGAGTCAAACGAGGAGTGGGCGCAGGTGCAGTTCAGAGTCCCATCCGAAAGGTTGGGATAAGGCCTGCGGCTGGCAACCGCACCGGGGCCCGGAACGGCCTGGTTGATGTTCGGGTTAATGAGTAGATGTTCGCCACTTTGGCCAATATAGGCCACCGAAAGGGTGTCGTGACTCGAAAGTTGCCTCTGCACGTTGAAGTTCCACTGGTTGGAGGACGGGTTTGGAAAGCTTCGCTGGTATACCTGAAAAGTGGTGCCGGCGGCAGGGAATAGAACCGGGAGATTGGCGGGAAAGCCCGTGGAAATAGGCACAGCCGCCGCGTAGCCTGCAGCGCCTGAGCTATTGCTCACCAACAGGGAGCCGTTGAACGGCGCGTTCTTGGCCATCGGGTTGGAATTGTAAGTCTCATATGCGTAGAAAATGCCGAAGCCTGCGCGGATCACCGTTTTCGAATCGCGGCTATAGGCGAACCCGACGCGCGGCCCGAAGTTGGTATAGCGCCCGTTGGTGACAGTGTTTGCCGGAAACCCGGGTGTGCCCAGCGGCACCAGATTCCCGCCATTGGTCGGGTCGAAAACCGCCAACCGGTTATGCCGCTCCTTCCACGGTGTCACCAGGTCGTCGCGAAGTCCCAGGTTCAGCGTCAATTTCGGAGTGATTCGCCAGTTGTCCTGCACATAGAAGGGAGCCTTATAGCGCTGCATGTCAAAGTACTGCGTGACATCGATCTCAGAAGTGGCCGGAACACCGTATAGGAAGTCAGCCAGGCCGTAGCCGGTATAAGACCCGTTGAAGCTATAGGTTCCATTCGGGTGTGCGGGGGTGAAAAACGCAAAGTTGGTAATCATGAAATTGAAGCCGAATTTCAACTCGTGACTGCCCTTCACCCAGGTGAACGCCTGATCAGCTTCCCAGATGTTGTTGGCTTTGCTGACGCTTCCATTGCCGTCGCCCAAACTCGCAGTCCCTGAAACGCCGATATTAGTCAAACCAGGAGCGCCGCCGGGATTTGCGTTCGGAATACCAAGCTGTTCAGCCAGCGTGCCAAACGCTGTATCCGCATCGATGATGGTCTCCATCAAACGGGAATAACCGACGCGGAACTCATAGTATTTCGTCGCGCCGATGGAGAGGCCGTAGCCCAGCACGGCTTGTGTGCCTGGCGCGAGAGTCAGGCCGGGGTACCCGGGCCCTCCACCCACTGCCGGAGCGGGCAGATAGCCCGGATTAGTCGTGGACGGGTACTCCCTGCTGAAGCGGCCGAAGATAGTCGAGTTGTTGGTGCGGTAATCCACCCGCATATCGCCCTGGTCTATGTTGTTTACCAGCGCGCCGTTGTAGAGATAGTTATTCACCAAAGCGCCGCCCGGTATGTTAGGCAGCGGATACAGCGCAACCAGTTTTGCCGCAGTGGGATCGATCACCTGTACCTGGTTACCCGGCAGGGGCGTAGTTGTGCCTGGTATGTGGATAACCGTCTTGGGCAGCAGCGCGGAGAAATTACCTGTGCGGAAAGCCGCCGTCGGTACCGTGGAAATATAGGTTTGGGGTTGGCTCGACCGCTTCCCTTCGTAGTCCGCAAAGAAGAACAGTTTGTCCTTCCCGTTGAACACGTGAGGAATAATCACGGGTCCACTTACATTGGCGCCAAACTGATTCATATGAAACGGGGGAATCGGCTGCGTTTGGGAATCAAAATAGTTCTTGGCGTCGAAGTCCGAGTTACGGACAAACTCATAAAGCGTGCCGTGATAATTGTTAGTGCCGGAGCGGAACGTAACATTGATGATGGTTGGGCCGCCGCCATAAGCCGCGGGCGCGGCACTGCTCTGAACCTTGAATTCCTGGATCGAATCGACCGGAGGGTAAAAGATCAGAACGTTGGCATCGGCATCGACGCTCTGAATGCCATCGATCAGATACATTCCGATATCCGACGGGTTACCGTTGCTGACAAATCCATTCGTTCCCCGTCCTTCGGTGTAGCCTCCATTGGTAACGTTGGTCGAGTTGCCGTGGGCGTTCGTGCCGGGAGCCAGTTGCACCAATTGAGTAAAATTCCGGCTGTCCAGGGGCAGGTCCACCACCTGCTGGCTGGTGCGCAAATTGCTCAAGTCGGATGAAGCGGTGTCCACGGTCACGGCATTGGCGCCTACTGTAACGCTTTGGCTCTCGGCCCCGATTTCCAGGGACACGTTCAATTCCATGCGTTGACCCACCGCGAGTTCAAGGTTTTGAGTTGTTTCTTTAAATCCTTTCTGTTTCGCGGTAAGTGTGTACCGGCCCGGCTGCAGATTGACGAAGTCGTATTCACCGGTCCCCGAAGTCATAGTCTGGCGGGCAACATTGGTCGCCTGATTCCGAATCTCGACGGCCCCGTTCGCGATTGCCAATCCGGACGGGTCTCTTACCGTGCCGACTACCGATCCCAACTCAAACTGCGCCCAACCGGTTGTAGAAACAAAGATGCCGGTAGCCAGCAGAGAGATAACGCGATTCAACATTCCCGCCCCTTTCATTCGAGCAACTAACACGGTTCCTTAAAAGGTAGGTGCTATCTCGTACCAAAACTTTACTTTTTTTTTGAGACCCTGCGCCAAGGATTATCTATGAGCGTCCCTGGGAAGTCAAGTCTATTCCCCGTCTTGATAGCAACCGTATGACAGACCATCGATTTGTATGCTCTGTCCAGATGCTCGAAAAGGACTAACGGGAACCGCTTGCTTACGCGCGCGGCTCTGTACCGCTGATTCTGAGCCGCAACCGTCAGAAGCCGTGAAAAAATCAAAGGCCGCAGGCGGCCGATTTTTTCTCAGCTTCTCAGGGAGCGGTTGGAATGGTTATTCGGAGACAGATACTAGCGGCTGGCCTGCGGCCACGGATCGCTCCAGCGAGAATCGTGAAGCAGCGCCTGGTCGGTGAGCGACATCAGGAAGTCGATCAGATCCCGTTTATCCTCCGCCGAGAGCGTAAGCGGATGAAGGATGCGAGACTTGTTGGCGTGCTCCATTTTTCCTCCGGCCGCGTAGTGGTCGATTACCTTCTCCAGCGTCGCGAGGCTACCATCGTGCATATAAGGAGCGGTCACAGCGATGTTCCTCAAGGATGGAGTTCGAAACTTTCCGATGTCTTCGGGCCGCTGCGTCTGTTCGTAAAGTCCGCGGTTCGGGGCCTCGTAGGTGGAAACGCCCGTGTTGAAGAACCCCGCAAGAGCGGCGGTCGCCTTGCTTCCTTCAAATTGGATCGGTGCACTGAAGTTCCATCCTGCATGGCACTGGAAGCATCCGCCGCGCTCGCTTGAAAAGAAGATTAGTTCCCCGCGTTTTGCGGATTCTGAAATCGCCGACGGCTCGCCGCCCCAGCGATAGCGATCGTAAGGTGAGCGCATCGAAACGATGGATCGCTCAAACGCAGCGATCGCCTTCGTGACCTGATCTAGCGTGTACCCTGTCGATTCTCCCGGGAAGGCCTGGCGAAACAACCGCTCGTAGCTCGGATCTCCGCGCAGGGTGTCCAGAAATTCGCGCTCTCGTCCTTTCATTCCAAGTTCGATCGGAGCGTCCCCAAGCATCGGGATGAGGGCCTGTTCCTCAAGCGATGTCACCTTCGGATTCGCCCAGGTCAAAAAAGGCACATAAGCTACGTTGACGAGGCTCATACTGCTTCTGGGATGGAGTTCGCCGGTGGTTCCTTCGGCGTGGGATCGGCCGTCGGTGAAGGCCAGTTCCTGGCGATGACAACTCCCGCAGGATTCATTCCCATTGGACGACATGCGCTTGTCGTAGAACAGATATCGCCCCAGTTCCACAACGGCGGCGCTCATCGGGTTGCCGGCGGGAACCGGTGGACGGGGAAAACCCTTCGGCAGATTCCACTCGAAATCGGCGCAAACCACCAGGCGCGCTGCCATGATTCCGATAGCGGCGTGTTTCAGCGACAACCGTTACCTCCTGGCCTGAACCACTTCGAGTTTCGTGGCCTTGCGAACATGCATAACACCTCTCCTGCGGAGGCGCGATTCCAACCCGGCCGCTCCGACAGCGAGCGCCCGACCCGTGCTCTATCCAGTATGTCCTTGTTTCGATACAGTGTACTTCAATAATGACATTGAGGCGCATCTCAGTCATTCCGCGCGCCTCAACACCTCCATTTCTGCGCTGAAACTACTCCCGGAAGTAGCGTGCCTGGTTCGACGAAGCCAGGAAACAACCGAACGCCCGGCGTTCGGCGTATCTCACGAGTTTGGGGGCTTGGTGATTCGATGAGTTGGCGACTCATCGACGTTGGACCCCTTGACGGTATCCGGGCAAGCACGACGCAACGTGCCTCCCTCCCGTGAATGGCTTAACGCTTTAGGCGCTAAGATTTCATTTCCGTCTTTTTTCACCGGGGTCCCTGTGGCGGGCGCCGCTGGCGAGCTGGGTGTCGCGCGCGGGATCGGCGGCGCTTCACGCCAACAGAGGCACCACACGCGCAGGTAGGATGAACCTATGAATGTGCTCCTGCAGGATCTCCGTTATGCCTTACGGATGCTACGCAAAAGCATCGGCCTGAGTGCGGCAGTGGTAGTTTCGCTGGGCATCGGCATCGGCGCGAACACAGCCATTTTCAGCGTCGTCTATGCGCTGCTGATCCACCCGCTTCCGTATCCTCAGCCGGACCGGCTGGTGAACGTCTGGCTCCAATCGCCCGGGATCGGCATCTTCCGCGACTGGCCATCGCCGGGGCAGTATATCGATATTCAGAATCAAAACCATTCTTTCGAAACGATGGCTATTGCCCGTTTGACCAGTTTCAACTTAGCGACGCGCGAACAACCCGTGCGTGTGGAAGGAATGCTGGCCTCCTCCACGCTGTTGCGCATGTTGGGCGCGAAGCCTTTACTGGGGCGCTTACTCAACGCGGACGAAGATAAGCCAGGCAAATCTCCAGTGGCGATTCTGAGCTACCGGCTTTGGAGCAGCCGATTCCAATCCGACCCGCAGATCGCGGGGAAAAGCATCACGCTGAACGACAAGCCGTACACCGTTGCCGGCGTGCTGCGTCCCGATTTTCAACTAAGCTCAGAGGTCATGCCCGCGGAGAGTTCCATGGACAAGGCTGACATCTTTCTACCGTTGCCATTCGGCCCGGATGCCGTAAACCGTCGCGGCGACGAAAACTACAACGTCATGGCGCGCTTGAGACCGGGCGTTTCGGTGCGGCAGGCACAGGCCGATATCGATATCATTGCTTCACAAATCCGCGAAAAGGACAAACGCGACCGTACTTTCGGTATCTGGGTGGTCGGGCTTGAGGATCAGGTGGTGGGCGACGTACGGCGCGCCGTGCTGGTGCTGTTCGGTTCGGTCGGGGTGGTCCTGTTGATTGCGTGCGCCAACGTGGCGAACCTGCTACTGGCCCGCGCGTCGGGCCGCCAGAAGGAAGTGGCCATCCGGACGGCCCTGGGAGCGGGCGCGAAGCGTATCGTCAGGCAGTTGCTCACCGAGAGTTCGCTGCTGGCTCTGATGGGAGGTGGGCTCGGCCTGCTGATCGCCGAAGGGGCGCAGCGTGTCGTGCGAAGCCTTAATCCTGGAAACATTCCCCGGCTGGACGACATCGCCATCAATGGCACGGTCCTGGCTTTCACGTTCGCTGTCTCGCTGGCGACGGGCGTGTTGTTTGGCATCGCACCGGCCTGGCGGGCGATGAAGGTGGATGTGAATACGTCGATCAAATCGGGCGGCCGAAGCGGACAGGGCGAAACCAGCATTCGCATCAGCCGCAATCCTCTGCGCGGAATGCTGGTGGTCACGGAACTGGCGTTTTCGCTTTTGCTGCTGGCAGGCGCCGGGCTCCTGATTCGCAGCTACGAGCGGCTGCTGGCGGTTCCACCGGGCTTTTCCACGGACCATATTCTGTCGATGCAGGTTAGCGCCTCGGGGCCACGATATCGAGACAAGAAGGCGGCTACTCGGCTTTACCGCGGGATCGAAGAGCGCGTTCGCCGGCTGCCCGGCGTCACACTCGAGGGCGTGGTTTCGGCGCTGCCTCTTACCGGATCAGTCGGCTGGGGTGAGATGAGCGTGGAGGGCTATACGCCGCCGCCCGGGCAGGAATTGCAGGTGGACATTCGCATCGCGAGTGAAGATTACTTTCGCGCCATGGGGATTCCCCTGGTGAGAGGGCGGTTTTTCTCGGAGCATGACACGATGGATGGGCCGCCGGTAGCCATCATCGACGAAAAGTTCAGACAAAGGTTCTGGCCGCACGAGAATCCTATTGGCAAGCATGTGTGGGAGGATCCCAAGAAGCCGTTCGCAATTGCGGGCGTGGTGGGAGCGGTCAAACAGTATGGCCTCGATAGCGAGAGCAAGATGGTTGTCTACTTTCCTCACCAGCAGTTTCCTGACAGCAGCATGTACCTGGTCGTGCGAGGATCTCCCGAGGCGGGCATGGCGAGCGCGATCACTCGGGAAATCCACGCGGAGGATCCGCACGCGACGGTTTATGACGTTCACACGATGGAGGAGCGCCTTCACGACTCACTAGCGCGGCAGCGTTTCTCCACCATCATGTTGGGTGCGTTTGCGGGATTCGCGCTGCTGCTGGCGGCGCTCGGGGTCTACAGCGTGATGTCGTACCTGGTGTCGCAGAGCACACGAGATATCGGCGTGCGGGTGGCGCTGGGTGCCGAGCCGCGCAATATCGTGAGACTGGTGTTGCGGCAAGGCATGGCGCTGGTCGGGGTCGGCATAGCTTTTGGGCTGTCGAGTGCACTGGCGCTTACCCGGGTGTTGGCGAGCCTCCTGTTTGGTGTCTCCGCGAGGGACGCGGTTACGTTGACCGTGGTGACCGTGGTTCTGGCGATGGCGGCGTTGACTGCGATTCTGGTGCCGGCGCTGAGAGCTACGCGAGTGGATCCGATGGTGGCACTGCGGGAAGAATAGTCTCAAGAATCAGGCCCGTATGACGCGCACGGGCGCAGGTCGTCGAAAAAGTTCGGCAGGAACCCTCAAAGTTTCGTTCACACGCGGTGCCGAGGTTGCGGCCAAACGTGGGCAAGTTCCGGATGCCCGACCCTCCAGCGCCAGGGTTGCTTCAGCAAGCGCGGCGGAACAGATGCACGGGCCTACCGGTGCGCGCGCAACTCGGTCATCCAGATGTTCCAGTTCGCCTCTGCCAGCAGCATGACGATCTTGTCTTGCGCCACGCAGAGTTCCAGGTCCGAGAGATTCACCGCCAGCATGGACAGACGGGGACTCTGGAAATCATACACCAGGAAAGGCTCGCCGATGGGAAGGCCGCTTTCCGCGTTGAAGCGTAAGGCCTGCACGATTCGGCCGCCATTGCGGTCCAGCGTGAAATAGAGAAGCTTGCCGTCGGGCGAAAAGCGCGGTTTATCCACCGGATCGCGGCTGTCGACAACCGGCCGCCAGTCGCTTCCTGGAATCTCCCGGAACCCCCGCATCCGCGCCACATAGATCGCGCCGTGTCCCGGTCCGAAGTGCGCCAGAAATACGATCCATCGCCCGTCGGCGAGAACTGCGCGTGATAAAACGGCAGGTGCTCCGCTCGCAGAATCGGAGCTACGGGCGTCCCTGGGGCAAGCGCCCCCTGCACGGCAAACATTTCAAAGGTCTAGTCCACCCTACTGAGAACACGCCACCCCTGCTGGAGCGCCCGTAGGCGCACTCAGCCTTGCAGTTTCCGTCGCCAGTTTCTGAAATGCGAGGTGCTGCACTCTGGGCGGCTGCGTCGGCGACATCGTAAAGAACACCCCTACCGTGCCTTTGGCGCAGGTCATATTAAACTGGCCCCGGAGCCAGTTCTCCGGTATCACCGGCCCCGCCGCTCGGCATTCGCCCATTTCATTCTTCAGCTTCTGAATCTCGGTCTTCCTCTGTTCCCCGGGCGCGTCCAGCAACAGATTCATCGACCCGATCAACTTCGCCTCTGCGTCGTCCCAATTTTTCCACAAATTAAGGATGTGTTCCCGCATCTGCGTCTGCAGAGGCGTAGGCGGCAGTTCGCGCTTCTTTAACCCGCCCGTCTTAAGCATGGCGTCCCACGCCTGGTCGATCGCCACCGCCGGTCCCGAATAAGTCAGCGTCGTCATCGCGAACATGCCCACCCCGTACTCAGGCAGCCACGCCATGTACGAACCGAAACCTGGCAACCCGCCCCCATGCGCCACAATTTGCTCAAAGCGGCAATCGCTGGCCACGCCCAGCCCAAAACCGTACCCTCTTTCCGAAGCGTGCAGCACGCCGTTCGGACGCGACGCGGTCAAATTCGAAGGCGTCCACAAATGCGCCATCTCTCGGACCGACGCCCGGTTTACCGGCCCCGCTTCGGCATCGTCCCGCGGCGGCCACGCCGATAAATGAAACGCCACATACCGGCCCAGATCCGTTGCCGTCGTCAGTAATCCGCCCATGGATCCGAAAACGCCGTGTGGCAGCGGCGGCTCTTCGCTGTAAGTCCCGTCCGGCTTCAGCCGGTACCCCACGGCCCGGCTCGCCGCCGGAACTTCGGCGAACTCATAGGTAGTGCCGTCCATGCGCAGCTTCGAAAGAATCTCCCGCCTCATGTAAGTCTCGTAAGGTATTCCCGCCGCCTTCGTCACTACGCGGCCCAGCAGCCCGAAAGCGTAGTTGGAATACTCATAGCGTGTTGCCGGCGGCGTGGAGAACGGAATCCCTTTGCCCAGCCACTCATCCACTGTCGCATCGGTCACGCTCAATTGCCGGTCTCCCCATGGATTGTCTTCCGGGAACCCGGCACTGTGGCTCAGCAGCTGCCGCAGCCGCAAAGGCGGCGTGTCCCGCGTCGGTAGTTCCATGCGCGCGAACTCCGGAATCCATTTCGCCACCTGGTCGTCCAGCGACAACTTCCCATCGTCGCGCAACTTCAGAATCGCCAGAGCCGTGAAGCTCTTGGTCATCGACGCGATGCGAAACGCCGTTCCCGTCGTCACTGGGGCATTCGACGTCAGGTCCCGCACGCCGAATGTGGCGGTGTGCGCCAGCCGACCGTCTATCACCACGCCCCACACCATTCCTGGAATCTTCTTTTCCGTGGCGTAGGTGCGCAGGATTCGGTCCACCTCCGGCATCGCGGCTTCCAGCTTCTCCACCCTCTGCGGATCCGTGAACCGCGGCGGAGGGTACGCATCGTTCGCCATCAGCGCCCCGGTAGCCGCCAGGCCGCAGATTAAAACGACATTTCGCATGAAGTCCAGCATGCCACAGATCACTGCCCGGCGGCTTTGCTTGCGTCTACCGCCGCCGGATCAGAAAACGGACTGAGCCGCGACCGTGAGGGAGCGGTGGCGGACGGCTTTTTTTCAGCAGTCTGCCAGTGGTTTGCTCAAACAACCGGATGAGCATAAGCCGCCTGATACCACGTCCTTGCAAAAGTTCGCGTAACCACTCCCTGACGGTCGCGGCCCGGAAGTCGTTGCTGAGCCGCGCGCGTTAAGCAAGCGGTTTCCGTACGGCAATTCTTGCAAGTAGGTACTGGCCAAGCTAGCCAGCCAGCGGACGCTGCCCCGCATTTACGAACTGAAGCCGTGTTTTCAGCCATTGCTCCGGCCGCAGGGTGCCGGAAAGGTTACAGTTGGCTTTAGAATTCTTTAGAACGGATTGAAATGGGTCATGGTATAATTCGACGCGATTAAGGTGGTTCTATGAGAGCTTCCGCCATAATACTCATCAATCTTCTCGTGTCTGCGCTCACGGGCCCTTTATGCCACGCTGCAACAACGCAGCAAACCTGCGATAGCCCAAGGTTTGCCGGCGCCCGCGTGTACCCGGCGGCGGTTGCGGCCCAGATACCGGCGATCGGCGATTTCAATGGCGATGGGTTCAAAGACGTCGCGGTGACCGACAGCTTGGGAGTTTCCATCCTGCTGAACAACGGCGATGGCACGTTCACCGCAGGGGCCACTTATAAGCTGGGTAATGCTTTGTGGGTGGTGACAGCGGATTTCAATGGCGACGGCAAGCTGGATCTGGCCGTTGCCGCTAATTCCGCGATCCAGGTGATGTTGGGCAACGGCGATGGCACCTTCAAGACGCCGATCATCACCAACGCCTCTACATCTTCGATTGCTGTGGGCGACTTCAACGGCGATGGCATACCCGATCTGGCCATTGAGTCGGAACCCGCGGAGATCCTGTTGGGCAAAGGTGATGGGACCTTCATCCTGCCGCCACCCGGTGGACAGGGTTCAGGCTACACAGAGGGCGGCATCGTAGTCGGGGACTTCAACGGCGACGGCAACCTCGACGTCGTCGTAGGCAGCATTTATGGCGGATTCTACCTCCTGCTGGGCGACGGCAAAGGAAATCTCTCAAATCTCTCCGCTCCCACGAGTGTCAGCGACGGTACCTCTTTCGGACCGGTGGCCGTGGTCGCGGCTGACGTGAACGGTGACCACATCCTCGATGTGATAACGGTAGGAAATTTATCGAATAGTGTCTCCATCATGCTGGGCGTCGGAAACGGCACCTTTCAAGGCCCCATCACGTATTCCACGGGAATGCTGCCAACAAGCGTGGCAATCGCCGATTATACCGGCGATGGGATTCCCGATCTGGCGGTCAGCAATCAGACATCGCCATACCAGATCGGCACCATCTCGTTGTACCCGGGACACGGGGATGGAACGTTCCAGCAACCGGTCCAATTGAATCCCACGGATCAGCCCAACTGGGCCGTGGCAGCCAGCGACTTCAATAACGATGGAACGCCCGATCTGCTGATCGTCGCCAACACGACCACGAACCCGACGCAGGTCGGCGTGATGCTGGGCACCCCGAATGGAATGTTGCAGGGCCCCAATTACTACGCAGTGGGAATGACTCCGCAAGCGCCCGCTCTGGCCGACTTCAACGGGGACGGCAGACTGGATGTCGCTGTAGTGGGCTCGGGCTTCGGCGGCAACCTGTCTGTGTTGCTGGGCAATGGCGATGGTACGCTGCAGGCGGCCTCGACGTACACCACGGCGTTCGGCTCGCATTCGGTCGCGGCAGGAGATTTTAACGGCGACGGCAAGCCGGACCTGGTGGTCGCGAACGGAACCGGCGCCAACGTCCTGCTCTTTCTCGGCAACGGCGACGGCACCTTTCAGGCTGCGAAATCGGTGGGCTCCTATTTTGCCGGCACCAACTACATTGCCGCTGGCGATTTCAATAATGATGGCACGCTCGACTTCGCCGTGTCGGCTATCGGCGGAGTATCGATCCAACTGGGCAATGGCGATGGCACGTTCCACGCAGGAACCGGTATCTCGACTCTCGGTTGTTTCGGTTGCATGGCGGGTCCGATAGCCCTGGCAGATGTCAACGGCGATGGTTTCCTGGACGTGGTACTGGCGAACGGCGCGGTCCTGGTGCCGCCCGGCGGCAGTTCGGTCGGCACGATCACCGTTTACCTGGGCAAGGGCAACGGCAGTTTCCAATCGGGCGTGAACTACACCATCGGCTATACGAGTGCGTCGGTCGCCATTGGCGATATCAACGGCGATGGCAAGCCGGACATCGTGGCTGCGGATTCGGGCGGCGGCGGCACTTACCCGCCGCAGCCTGGCGGGCTGGCGGTGCTGCTGGGCAATGGCGACGGAACGTTCCAGAATGCCGTGCGCTATGCGTCGGCAAACCTCAACTGGGTAGCGATGGCGGATTTTAACGGCGACAGCTTTCCGGACGTTGCGGCGGCAAGCAACAACGGCCAGACCATCACCGTGTTTCTGAGCAATGGCGATGGCACGCTGCGCAACGCGGTGGCTTATGGCGCGGGAGGCGGTCCACCGGCCCTCGCAATCGGAGATCTGAATGGAGACGGCAAGCCTGACCTGGTGTTCTCCGACGACATCGCGAATACCGTGTTCACCATGTTGAACAGCTACGTTCCGGGTATCAGTTCGGTTTGTATCCCGGCCCCGCTGGCGGCCAGTTCGACAACCAGCAACTAACCCAGAGGCTATACGGAGACGCTATGCACAAATCCCTAATCTTAACTGCAGCAATTCTCCTCGCCGCCGCACCAGCCCCTGCCGCGCCGGCCATCGCCGCGCAGGGAGTGAAAAACGCGGCCAGTTTTGCAGACCCCCGGCTTCCTAGCGGGTCCATCGCCAAAGGATCGATCTTCAATGTGTTCGGCTCGGCCCCAGAACAGCAATGTGCAATTTAAGTAACATGTCCAATACATCTCAATTCCCTTTTGCGGTTAAGTGGGTATCCCCTTGACTCAGCCGACCCCAATATGTGCGTCGTGCCGAGCGCACCTGGAACAATTACGGTGGCCCGGTGGATTCCGTTGCCCACGTTGTAAGGGTCACCGGGCAGTACGCGTCCGTGTCACTCTGAGTATTCGTACGCGCATGTCCATCTAGTGTGTGTCCACGAAATAACTGGACAATAGGATTCGTGTGCATCCGTGGCCTGAGCTACCTTTTTTCTGAGATTTTCGCCCACCTTGCGCCACTCATACAATGGGGCCACGGATGGACACGAATGGAAATCAGATCTTCCCTATCTCTTACAAACGGAAGTACCTCGGCGAGTATGCGGCCGATCTAGTGGCCGGCGAAAAGGTCATCGTTGAGTTGAAGTGCGTGGACCGCTTTGCCAATAAGCGTGGCGCTGCGCATCAACTTCCAGAAGCCCAAGGTGGAATGGAAACGAGTCCTCCGGGATCGCTAATTTCGTAGATTTACACCGGCGACCGTTCTGTCCGGTTATTTCGTGGACACTACACCGAGGCATCCACGTAGTTGATCAAAAAAGGAGTTGGCTGGGAGGCAGGGATTCGAACCCCGATTAAAGAAGCTTCTTTGTAATCTGTAAGTTGCTGATTCTTATATGTCGTAGCTCTCACAAATCGCATAGATTTACCGTACTCGGTACGGTGTCGGTACGGTTTTTAGCCGACATTTGGATTTGATCTTTGCGAATCCGAACGGTACACCGTTGCGGCCGGATTCGATTTCCTCGGCGGTCTCCGCACTGTTCAGGCGTCTCAAGATCCCAAAACCTAACGGCGCGGCGTTACATCTCCTACGACATAGCCACGGGTCGCACATGTTGGCTAACGGCGTTCCCCTTCCGGTTGTGTCTGCCCGGTTGGGACATTCTTCCGTGCGGGTCACTGCGGACGTGTACGCGCACGCGATTCATGGTCAAGACGACGAGGCGGTAAAGAAGTGGGAAGAATTCCAGGAACAGAATCGGTCAACTGAACGACTAGCACGCCCTGGCGAGTCGCCTGTATAATAGGTGCGGTGGACTCGGGATATTAGCCGATGGCGTTACCTGAAAATCTTCTTGAATTCTTTCGCGCGGCGGAGATCGAGCCTTCAGAACTGAGCCAGATTGCGTTATCGCATTTCGGTAGCGCAGCTGACGGCGGCCCTACTGAAGTTAACTTCGGCGGCGATGGTATCGGTTCATATGCGATACGACTCGTCTACCACAATAAAGAGAAGCAACGGCTTATTAAAGTTGTCGCCGGCCCTACGCTGAGCGAGGAAAGCGCCGGGGCCTTCCGGGCGAAGATTGACCGTGAGTTACAAGAACCCAACAAAGCGGAGATCGGCACGGCCGTCTTATTTGCCTACCTGCCCGTCAATGGGTGGTTCCGATATCGCGACAAATTCCAGATTCAACCGGTCCCCCCTAACGCTCCTCGTGGGCATTCCCTTTTTGGCGACCATCCCCTTCTTGTACAGTTTCCGTTTCGACCTAGTCAGACACCGTTCCTTGGAGGCTATCGGCGAACTGCCGAGCTTCGAAGGATTCAACCGCTTTTGAATTGTCTATTGGAAGTCAGTGTGTTCATGCCGGAGGCATCGCGGCATCATTGGGTACTCGATACGGGTGCGTCGGGTCATACGAGTCAGTATCGGCCGGCGGGGTACATCCTTCCTGACAGGTTTTCGGCCGACTCGTTTGCTCCCGTTGAGAGCATTCCTTCATTGGCCAGGGTCGATACTCAAGAGTACTACGCGAGAACGGTTGTCATCAATGATCCAGATCGGAGTCTAGAGATACCCGAGAGCCTTGAATTGCTACTTGACAGATTCTTCCTGGCACCCCTAGAAGTGCAGTCCCGGTTCCTTCGCGGCTGCTTCTGGTTTGATCACGCAAAAAACGCCTCAGTCTATTCTGACTCTGCCGCATTTACCGCTCTGATTAGTTCCATAGAGTGCCTTATTCCGCAGGACAAATCCGTCGGTAAGTGTCCCGTGTGCGATCGGCCAACGGGGCGCGGGTCAGTTCGGAGGCTTGTCGATTTCTTCGACGAATTCGCTCCGGCAACCACGAAATTCCAAGAGGCCCGTACAAGGCTCTATTACGAATTCAGGTCCCGTCTGTCACACGGCGGCGAGCTTTCGTTCGCTGACCGCACACTCTTCTTTCCGGCCCTGACCCCGGAGGGGATTGAGGAACAAAAATTAAGCAGAGAAGTTTGGGGACTGGTTAAAGTGGTCCTGTTGAACTGGCTTCACTCTCGGGTGGGTCTCTTGGTGGCACCTGCTCGAATAGAACTGCAACGCCCTTAGAAATCCTGGTCTTAGCGCGTCTTAGCGCATTTCCCGTAACTCTATGAAAACATGGTAGCGCTAACGGGAATCGAACCCGTAGATTAGGATGTACTTGTCTGGTAATCAGCGGTAAGTAGTTGATATCTAAGGGAATTTTATTTTGGCACTTGACGGAATAAAGGACTTCCAATCGCTCCCGTGGCTGCACGTTGGCTGCACGTTGTGGCGAACATGAAGCGAAACTCTTGCAAGCGCTTCCGAAAACCATGTTAAATTATACGCAGGAGTGTTCGTTGCAACTGGCCTGACCTCCGCTCCAGCCGACACTCTTAGACCCGCAGCGCCCATGCCCATCGGTGCTGCGGGTCGCTCTGTCTCGGGGGTAAACTTAGGCCGCTTGGTCGCCGCCGTCATCATCATCGAACAGTACAGGCTCACCATCCTCTTCCGGATCGCCTGGCAGCCCGGGAGCAGGCCGGCGGGTGGGTTGCGTCGCGTAGTCCAGGGTGGTGTTGTCGACGGGCTTTAGGCCGAAGCTATTGCCGCCGTCTCGGCGAGAGTCGGGTACGTGCCTGAACTTATGGCGTCGTACCTTCATACGACCTCCGATGTCGCGCCTGCAGCCGTCGACACCAAACCGCACATCGTAGCGCCGTATTTCTGCTGCAGCTCCGATGCGTCAGCGCCATTCGCGACAGGTACTAAAACTTCGCCTCGTCGGGGATATCTGTGGGTGTCAGCAGCCCTTTTTCGTAGCCAGTTGATTCTCGTCGCGTGATGCTTCGGCCGTGGCCGTTCCTTGGTGTTTCATCCCTACCGCCCCGTGTTTCTTCTTTCAGGGAGCCATGGTGCTGAGAAAACGCCGGAACTTGCGGCAGGTGGAATCAAAGGATCTCTGCTGATCTTCACCGCCGTGATAGAGAAGCGGGCCGCCATCCTCGATCATTTTGAAAAGGGTCTGTTCGACCGACCGCTTTCTCAGGGACGGATCGTCGTTGAGGTCGCGAATGAACTCCCCTCCGAGTGCCCACATATTGTCGACGTGCTTCTGAATTGTCTTCGGTGACAGGTCCGAGGCTGCCAGGTATTCAAGGAACGGGCGGAAGCATGCCACCAACTGCTCGCCTGGTGGCAGGTCTTTTTCCAACCCCATCCACGAGCGTGGCCAACCGTTCAGATCACGGCAGTAATGTTCAAGGTCGCGACGTGGTGCAGAGGTGGCGCGGTTTATCTTGGTAGTTCTCGCCTTCATTATCTTCCATTTCATGCTGCAGCTCATCACGATTCTAAACCGCTGTCACCACTTTCCGGGATTCGTTTACCAGCAGGCCCGCTTCAGTTCCGATCATATGAGTATTGAGATTGCCGTGCGTCCGCGTAAAGGTTCGGGGGCGGTCTGTTCGCGCTGCCATCAGCCGGCCCCCGGTTATGATCAACTTTCCGAAAGGCGTTTCGAGTTCATCCCTTTTTGGGGCTTTCTGGTTTTTCTGCTTTATTCCATGCGGCGCGTCGATTGCCGCCGCTGTGAGGCGGTCGTCGTCGAAGAAGTTCCGTGGGGCGATGGCAAGCGCACGTTGACCAGAGCGTACATGCTGTTTCTGGCCCGCTGGGCGCGGCGGCTTTCATGGAAGGAAACAGCCGAAGCCTTCCGCACTTCATGGGAAAAGGTTTTCGACGCCGTGGAACACGTCGTCGCCTTTGGGCTAGAAAACCGCAAACTCGGTGCCATTGACGCCATCGGCGTCGACGAGATCCAGTACGCCAAAGGTCATAAGTACCTCACGCTGGTTTACCAGATCGATCTTGACGTCACGCGCTTGCTTTGGGTCGGAAAAGAAAGAACGATCGAATCCTTTCAGGGATTCTTCACCACCATCGGTGACGAGGTGGCCTCGAAGATCGTCTTCGTCTGTTCCGACATGTGGGAGCCCTATCTGAAGGTCATCCGCGAGAAATGCTCCGACGCCCTCCATATTCTCGACCGGTTCCACATCGTGGCGAAGATGAACCAAGCTCTCGACGATGTCCGCGCTGAAGAGGCGCGTCGCATGAAGCAAGAAGGTTTTCACCCGGTCCTGAAGAAATCCCGCTGGCTCTTGCTCAAGCGCCAAGAGAACCTCACCGGCAAGCAAAGATTTCGCCTTCGCGATCTCCTTCGTTACAACCTGAAGAGCGTCCGGGCCTATCTTCTCAAGGAAGCCTTCCAGCAACTCTGGGATTACAACTCCCCCGCCTGGGCAGGAAAGTTCCTCGACGAATGGTGCCGGCACGTCATGCGGTCCCGTATCGAGCCCATGAAGAAGATTGCCCGGACTCTACGCCGGCACCGTGAACTGATTCTCAACTATTTCCACGCTCAAAAGCTACTTTCCAGCGGCGTTGTGGAGGGCCTGAACAACAAAGCTAAAGTCACTATGAGAAGATCCTACGGCTTCCGTACCTTCCGCGCCCTCGAACTCGCTCTCTATCACACACTTGGGAAACTGCCCGAGCCTGAATCAACCCACGAATTTTTCTGACGAGCCAAAACTTCGAGACGCATGTCAGGCAAATATTCGCGACCGCTCGAAGTCTTGAGTACGTCTCTTCCGTTGGCGATCAGTTTGTAAAAGTTCATTGGTTTTCCTTTCCTTAGAACGAGCCATTTAACACACAGCCATCTGAAACTAAATTGACCGCGTCGGGGTTAGCCGAAATGGGAACAATGATGAGGCCCGCTGCGTTGGATCGATACGTAGCGCCGCTCGCCGTCGTGTAGCTGGTGTTTGGTGTAGTCGTTAGCCGATAGACAGTTGGTGCCACGGTGACGACCGTGAAGCCTGCACTTACCAGGGCAGGAATGTCTGACCCATTGGCAGGCGACACACCAACCAAGCCGTTTGAATCTAAGGTATAAACAACGCCACTCGGTGCGGTGTGTCGAGAGGTAGAGCCGTTGCCTAGAAGATAAGTCACGTTAAATTCCTTTCCGTACCTTTCCATCGAGCTGCAGGACGACGCGACTAGAGGAGTAGACTAATCGCGCCGTCGCATCTTGCCCTTGCCGCTGACAGGACAGCCCAAGGGCACCTGCCAGGTGAACTGCTAGGAACTCCTGACAGGGAATTCGATAACTCAAGACCAGACCACGCCAGGTGACCAAGTACGCACCTGCTCACCCTTTTTGCGCGCCTGCTCCACTGCGATCCTTGCCGGGTGGTTGGTTTCGAGTAACTCAGGATCGGCGAGCGCGATCATTGTGCCGATAAAGCTAACTACCGACCGCTGACCGTTGCTCGACAATAAGCCAGGCGAAAGAATCGACCAATCCTTTAACACTAATGCAAGATCCTTAGGCCAGGTTGCAGCAGCCTGGTCGAACAGCGCCACGATGCGCGCGTAAGTCGCAGCAGCCGCTTCTAACTGGTCGAGTAACTCGATAAACTCGCCGGCAATCTCCTTACGATGCGTCGCCTGTGCTTCCCGTACCAGCGCTGCATCAATCGCGTTTCTCTCACTGAAGAGCGCATCAACCGGGTGCAAAAGCTCGAAGGCTTCTAACTCGCCTGCAGCCGTATCGCGCAGACGTCTAACTCCTCTCAATGCGGATTGCTCGTAAAGAAATTCATCTTCGTCGACCATGCGCGTACTGGGGTCATTGAGTTTCGTAACTAGCCGCACTTGCGCTTCAACGACTTCGCGAGCGCTGGTAAGTGCGGCCTTCAGGCTGTTCCATTGATCCAGGATCGCGTCAATTTCAGAGCGCCTGTCGACCGGTGCGGGGGTGCGTGATGACTTTAAGGCGAACATGTTTTTACTCGAATCCTGTCGAATCGTCTTCGACGTTGGTTGTGGTTTTAACCACAGATGATGGTTTTACTTCGGCCTGGCCTTCGAGGCCGGTGGTATCGTCTGATTCTGCAGGCGGGATGAATCGCCAAACTGGCATCGAGTCACTTTCTAAACCAGTGCTGTCATCTACCCACTGGCCAGGTCTCGGTGTAAGCGTAGCCTTCCCAGCTGGCGTGATCACTGTTGCCGGTTCGATGTCTTCGTCAGAGTCGAGGCTTTTTAGCATGCTGAGTTCCTTCTGGTTGACGCAGTGTTGGAGACCAGCCTGAAGTAGTGTGAGCGTTTCGAGACTGCCGCCGACGTTGAGCGCCCAGGCCGAAGCGTAGAGCGGAATAACCTTCTCGAAGGCTTTGCGCCGACGCGTCCAATCTGCAAGTGTTGCTTCAGGCATGCTGTTCCTTTTTTGCGGCTAACATCGCATCGAGCGTATCGACCAGGTCAGCCAGGTCTGTCGGCTCAGCCGCGTAGCTGACCACCAACGGGTAGCGCCGACTCGCCGCCCAGGTTTCGAGCGCCTGGCGATGAACCATGATGCGGCCTAATAGATCCTTCTCGGCTGGCAGCTCGCCGCCGTAGATCGCGCGCTCAATGGTCTTGGTCCCACGTCCCACGGCACAAGCGCATTCAGGGACGGTCAAATAGTCCGTCTTCATACTACAAAAAGTGTACCATTGTTAATAGGGGAACGTTATCCCTGAAAGGTCTCATGCCAGATAATACGATTCGCGTAGGCGCAGTAATTGATGCAAGCCAAATTCCCGGTGGTCTCGATGCCGTTTTGAGCGCGCTCGCCGCAGCGAGAAACAGCTACAACGTCACCAGTGCCGAGAGCGCCGCAGCATTGGCCAGGCTGAAGCAGGCGCACAAAGACTTCGACCAGGCTACCGGAGAATCGAAGCGAGTCGCCGCCGACTACCTTTCAGCGATGAAAGGCGTTTACGCTGACGTCGACCTGGCAGCGCAGAAGTATAAGTCCCAAGTACAAGGCTTGGAGACCGTACTCGCTGGCCTAGGAGCCGCACAGCGCAACGTAGCCCAGGCTACCCAGACCTCGGCTACTGCCACCAATGCAGCCGCCCAGGCGAATGTAAACCTAGCTGGTAGCGCTGCAGCTGCTACCGCTGGCCTGGCTGCCACAGCCGGTGCTGCCATGCCGTTGGGTCAGATTATGGCAGGCGCTGCCGTGGCAGCCAGGCAAACCGCACCAGCGGTGGCTGCAGCCGGTACAGCCGCCGGTGGCGCTGCGATCCCCATGTTTAGACTGTTCGCCGTCTTGATGCTCATCAGGCGTGGTCTCGATGCGTTAGAGAAGTTTCGCGAGTCGGAGGAAGACCTTCGTAACTTCAGTGCTGCTTCCGGCATCGCCGTCGACCAGCTTGCCAGGTTCCAGGCAGGTATTACCCAGGCCGGTGGCGATGGTGAGAAATTTGGCCAGGTGATCCTCCATCTTGGGGAAGCGATGGAAAAGGCTCAGCGTGGTAACGCCACGATGGCTGACGAGCTACATCGCGTGGGAGTATCGGCTAAAGATCCTGTCGCCGCATTCCTTCAGATCGCCGATACGGTCCACAACACACGCGACCGCATGGAAGCGCTCGAAGCTGCAGCTCGGGTTCTCGGCATCAGCGAAGCTGACCTGATCGGAATCTTGAGCCAGGGCAGCGCCGCATTACGCGAACACATCGCCGCTGCCGGTGCACTGGCTACCGCTCGCGCTGGTGCGGTCGACGATACCCATAAATTGACCGTCGTAGAACAGGAGCTGAAAGGCGCATTCGAGACCGTCGCCGCCGCTTCGATCCCTGCTCTAATCTTCGCGTTGAAGCTTATCGGCACTGCAGCCAGTGGCGTCTCTATCGCGTTCAAAGCCACCACGCAAACCATTTTGCTCGGCCTGGAGTCAGCCGTAGATGCGGCCAAGGGCTTTGGTCGGGTCGTCGAAGATTTAGCTACTGGTCGCTGGTCAATGGTCGCAATCGATGCGAAGGCCGCACTCCAGGATATTCGCGATGACGTCGTAAAAGTGAGTCACGATATCGGCACTGAGACTGCCGATAGCATCAAGTTCATTCAGTCGCTCTGGGCTAACGCGAAGCCTGCAGCAGCAGACCCTGGAGCAGGGAAACCTTTCCCTGGGATCACGGATAAGAACGCGTTGAAGAAAGCCGAGACCGCGTTACGCCAGGCTGACCAGGAAGCGCTCGCCGACCTCGAAGCGGACCACAAACTCACCATCGGTGCGGTGATCTCATTCTGGGAGACCAGACTTCAACTCGAAGCTAACTACGCTGACCGCGTTCGCGAGATCAAGCGGACACTGGGAGCACTCTATCAGCGTCAGGATGAAGAGCAACTCCGCGATGCCGAGAAACGCGGTAAAGAGTCAGCAGCGCTCATGCTCGAAGACATCGAGCAGGGGTTAGCTGACATCGAGTCAATTGCCGGTAAGGCCGGCGGCCTGCAGTACCTTCGCGAGCAGGTAGCGAAGGCCTGGCTAGGTGTCATCGATGAAACTGAAGGCGCACTTGAACTCTACACGGCACTGAAGAAAAAACTGCTCGCCGAAGAGCGCGAAGCAGGCACTGAGAGTGAGCAGGATCTAAAGAAGGGCCTCGAAGAACGCTTCAGGCTGTTCGAAGAAAACGGCACTAAGACTCTCGCCCAACAGAAGGCGTTTTGGGCTGAAGCCATTCGCCTGGCTACTGGCTGGCAGGAGTTAGAGTATGCGGAATCGAAGTATGCCGAGACTTCGCGCAAGGCTGCCGACGATACCAGGAAGCTCACTGAAGACTTGCGCAATTTGAAGATTGCAGCAGACGAAGCGAAGGCACTGCAGGATATCGGAGTAGCTCGTGAGACTCGGCGCGGTCAGGAGCAATTGAGGCCGCCGAGTCAACGTACGACTGTCGAGGCCGCCGAAGCTAACAAGGCCTTCGACGTTCAGGAAGCGAACGCGAAAGAGAATGCACTCTACGCGAAGGCCCAGGCGAGCGACATTGACGAGCTAACCAATCCGACACGTGAGGCGATTGAAGCCAACACGAAGGCCTGGGACGCGTACCAGAAACAAGTGGATGTCGACCTGTTAAAAATTCAACAGGACAATAACGCCATTGCGAAAGCTATCGAGCAGCCCTGGCAACAGGCCTTTCAGACCTTTGAAAATGGCTTCAACAAGGCCATCACCGACATGCTCTTCCATGGGAAGAGCTTCGCCCAGGGCATGAAGGAAGCCTTCAGGGGCCTGGCTGAAGATGCCGTTAAAGACTTTTTGAAGATGGCGGAAAGCTACACCATTGACGTGGTTGCAATGATCGCGATCACGAAGATTTTGCGAGCTTTGGGAGTTGATACTTCAGCAGCGAATGCAGCCCAGAAAAACGCACAGACGCAGAAAAACGCTAACGTGCAGATCGCACTCAGCGATGCAGCCGTAGCCGCCGCTAATGAATTCGCAATCGCCATTGTGAGCACGGGTGGTGACATTCCGGCTGCTACTGCCGATGCTGCAATCGCCTATGCAATCGGTGCGGGATTCGCTGCAGCAGCGTCAGCCGAGCAGGGAGGTATTGTGCCCGCTAATGTGCGCTCACTGACTACTACCCTGCACCCCAAGGAGATGGTTCTTCCAGCGCCGATATCGACAGGGCTGCAATCCATGATCGCCGCCGGTGGCGCGAACGGCAGCGGTGGCGGTGGCCAGGTCGCCGCCGGGCACACGTTCAATGTGACTCACAATAATTCATTCAGCAGCGCAGGCCGAATGACCGATGCGGAGCTGCAGGAACATGCTGCAACGCTCGCCCAGTTGATGCGCTCCGACTATAAGAGGTTCAACCGGTAACGCTATGACCACAGACAATGCACGAATCTCACCAGAAGAGCTGCTCGCAGGCTTCCTCGAAGCTGCATCGAGCACTCCGGAATCGACGCATAATTTAGTAGGGTGCATCGAGGATGCGCCGCTCATTGTTGAGTTGATCCAATCGCGCGCCAACCACTACAACGTGCCGATTGATGGCGTCGCAGCGATTCTCGTTATGGGTTTCGAAGCAGGTCGAAGTTTAGAGCGACGTCGCCATGAAATCGACCAATTGCGAGCGCTCGCCGATATGTAGCGGGCGACCCTTGCACCGCTGCCACAGTAGCGTTACCGTGGGCTATGCGACATCGTTTCTGGGAGTGGTTCAAGCGCACTTTTATCGACCTTCCACCGCAAGAATACTTTGGTCCCGCTAACGGCATCAAGATTCCGAAATCGGTCTGGGACTGCTGCTACCGCCCCGTACGACGGCCTCGGCGCTCACGCCTGCAGGATTAGTGCAGCCACTTCGCGCGCAAGGTCCTTGCCCAGGCGCTTAATCATCTGCGCTTTGATCCTCTCTGCGTCGACCGCATCAATCGTCAGAATGCGCCGCCGGAAGCCAGCCTCGACCGCTGCCCGGTGCGCCGACATTTCGCCAGCCACCACCTTCGCCGCTAGGGCCGGGTTGTCCCGCTTCAGACGCTTCAGCGCGTAGTCAGGCGAGTTACCAGCCACCTTGCCGGCAGACTTGTCAGACCTCGCCTTCTTCTTAGGCTTCACATTGTCAAACAGCGGACCAGGCGACCCTGATCTGACATTGTCAGCTCTGGGTGACGCGAGGAACTGGCCATCTGTCCCGCGTTCCGGTTCCCCGTGAATCTCCCCATGGCTCGCCATCGCTTCCTGCTCCGCCCGCAGCAGCCGCAACGGTGTAAGCAAAGTGCTAACATGGTTGGGTAGTGAATGTGATCAGCAAGCGCGGCCTGTTGACTCTGGCGAAGAAACACCCCGCCGCTATCGAAGAACTCACAGCATGGTACAAGCTAGCAAGGAAGGCTGAATGGACTCGCCTACAAGACGTACGGAAAGAATTCCGATCAGCAGATCAGGTCGGGAAAGTACTCGTGTTCGACGTCGCCTGGAACGATTTCCGGTTGATTACGACTGTCGATTATCCGACGAAGAGAATCTTCGTGAAAGCTCTGCTGACCCACAAGCAATACGACCGAGAGGAGTGGAAAAAATGGGCCTAGCCACTGTCAACCCGGCAAAGTACGGCAAACTCTGCGCGCAAACCGTTCCCAGGGTAATCAAGAACGAAAAAGAGTTCGACCGCATAGTAGGACACCTGGAGCGCCTAACCTTCAAACCGAACGCATCGCCCGAAGAAAAAATACTGGCGGAATTGCTGACGAAGTTGGTTCAAGATTATGACGATGCCAACTATTCGCTACCTGACGTCGAACCCTACAAAATGGTTCAGTACCTGATGGAGCATCGCGAACTAAAGCAGGCTGACCTTGTGCCTGTACTCGGTTCGCGTGCTCAGGTGTCCGACCTGGTGAACGGTAAGCGCGGCATCAGTAAGGCACAAATCAAGCGCCTTGCCGATTATTTTAAAGTCTCACCCGAAGTGTTCTTCTGAACGCCTGGCCCAGCATGCGCCTATAGAATCAGTAACTTACAGACATGATTGCAGGAAAGGCAAACCTAAAATAAGGCTGCCGACCCTTATTTCAGGCTCTGTTTTTTGCAATTTCACTGTATCGCTCATGGTTTCCAATTAGCCACTGTCTGGGAGTGTTTTGGAGCGGCGTGAATGTGTTCGAGACCACTCAGGTATTCCGATTGAAGTAGGTTGGCTCTAGCGCCAAGCTGCATGGTCATAAATACCTCCGCTGCATCCATCCACCTCAATACATTCTTGTGGCTGCTTGCGCCGATCTCCTTAGCTCGCCGAACACGTGATCGACCAGGCCGGGTACATCCCCGGGGGTTGCATGTGGTGCTGACTCAAATTTCGGGAGTACACTGATTTTCTGCCAGAGGGTAAACCCTCTGAAGTGGCTTCCTGAAGGCCACCTGCAGTTCACCCAGGTAAATGTGGAGCCGCATTTCAGCCCGGCAAGTGGGCGTTGTGGCGCACTTTATAGGCCGGGCATTTGTAGCTCGGTGCCAAGCTTCTTTCGATAAACTTGGTGCCCGGGGAGTAACTTCTTTGTGTTCCTGGGGCACACTGAATCCAAATGGCCTCGGTGTCGTGGAGCGACATGTTCGCTTTCTACCTGGCTACCCGGCTCTAGAGCCGGGCAGGTGATCGGTGATCGTAGCGGTGAGACGGCGGCAAAGTTTGGAACCGGTTCCGGAACCGGCACAGAGGCCAACCTGGCAGCAGTCCTGAGAACCGAGTGGTGTGCACTCCATGTGGTATCCCACCACCGCTGCTTGCGGTGTCGGTTTCGGAGACCGACATATTCCCGCACGATGCGGGTTTTGAAAGCCCACGAGGCTGCCGACGTCGGACACCGCTCCCGGTGTTCGAGGTTAACCTTTCGATACCCGGTTTTGAAGACCGGTGATCTGCGAAGGTTGGGATTTTTGCGTGAGGGGTCATGCGGTAGTTTGGCCGGCGGCACTTCCTATTGAAAACGTAGACGGGGGGGTGCGTAACGTTCGGTCAGCCAGGCACCTGGCAGGCGCAAGGCGTGATCGAGCAGGCCAGGATGATGGTGAGGCCAGGCAGGAGCAGCGCTCGTACGCGAGCTGGTGTACTGAACCCTCGGGACTCGATCAGCCGTACTCAGCCGACCGATGGAGTACGGAATCACTTCCGGTGAATTCGTCGGAAGTGTATCCCAGGCACGTAGACCACCAAACTATTTGCACATAAATCTTATCAACTCTCGTTCGAGGGTTGACAAATAGAGGCACCTGAGCCTAAGATCAGACATGGGCAAAACATCGAAGTGCACTAAGGCCGTTGCTTACGTTCGAGTCAGTACTGGTAAGCAGGATCTGTCCCTGGATGCGCAGGAAGAGCGCGTTAGGCTTTACTGCGCGACTTACGGCCTGGAGCTTGTAGAAATCATTCGCGAGCGTGCCGTAACCGGCAAACTGAAATTGAATAAGAGGCCTGAAGGGAAGCGGATCGCCGAGCTAACCGAAGCTGGCGTGTGTCATATCGTCGCGCTCAAACTCGACAGACTCTTCCGTAACGCAGGTGATGCGCTCGCACACGTCGATGAATGGGAGCACGCTGGAATCAGCTTGCACTTGGTCGATATGGGTGGTCAATCGGTCAACACTGGCTCATCCATGGGCAAGATGCTCATCACGATGCTTGCCGGTTTCGCCGAGTTCGAACGGAACATGATCGCCGAGCGCACCACCGCTGCATTGAACTTTAAAAAGAGTCATGGCGAAGCCTACAATCATGCGCCGTATGGGATGGACGTAGTAGACGGCAAACTGGTAGCGAACGCAGCAGAGCAGGCCGTAATCGCAAGAATGGCCGCTCTACGCGCCGATGGCGTCAGCTTCAACCGGATCGCCGATGCGCTGAACTCCGACCATGTCGCTACGAAGAAAAACGGCACATGGGGCAGCCAGACGGTCAAGAACATTCTGGAGTTGGCCGGGTGACTAGCACGTTAACGCTAAAGCTCCTTTACGTTACCGATAAATACTGGTCACCACCGAGGCAGCGCGCAAGGGTCGGCTCACTTTTTTAGACGCCTGAGAGTCTTTGCGGCGAATTCCAGTCCATCGATAAGCGTCTCGCATTCAGTGTCACCACCGAGAACCACCTTGACTCTGTCGCCGTTAACAGAAAAGTGGATATCAGTGTTTCCACTGCCGTCAAGTATCAGGATCGTGCGTCCGCCATGGCCACTATCGCCGCCTTTTAGGCAGTTCGTCCCAGCTGTGACGCGAAGAGTATTTGCGCTGGAAAACTCTTCGACCTCGGCAGGTACCGGGATCCCGCCAATATTAACCGTGATACTTACGCTCATACTTCTCCTTCATTGCCGCCGATACTCTCAGCCGCGTCAGGCCGCTTGCCTTCGTCGACATATTCTACCTGTACAACCAGCGTGCGATTGTCTTCTTCTGATTGCCGGAACGGAAGTCCGCATCCGTATTGAAGTGCAATGCGAATCGCTCCGAGCTGCACGAGAGGGGGCACTGACTCACCACCGTTCGCGAGTTCGAGTAGCTTATCTATCAGCATGCGCTTCTCGCTTTCGAGGCGACCGCGCAGCAATTCCGAGAGGCTGGTGCCAGACCTCGGTCTGCCGCCGAGATTACCCGAGGTACCTTTTGGCCAGCGATTCGGACCTCGGGTTGTGAGCTGCTGATCTGGTGCTGTTTCCATGGTGATTCCTATTGTCGCCGAAGTCGTCCGCAGGAGAAGGGGAGTCTATGTCCGTCAGGCTGACCGTCGGTACTCCCATATACGGGAGGGGTAACGGGCCGGTTTGCGATCAAGCCGTAGGCTACAGCGAGGCCAAGGGAGGCCCTAGGACGAAAAACCTGGTGTACTGGTGCCAAATTGTCTCGCCGAATGCGCCAGGGATCTCCCGGAAGGGCCACGGCGACCGATTCAGTGATGGAGGGGATAGGGGGAGCGCCGTTTTCTGGCTTTAGTGGCGATTGGCTTCTCTCTTTTCGTTGCGAAATTCCCATTCGTCATAGCTACTCGGTCTCGCCGCTTCCGGGAGCATCGCCCGTTTGTGGAAGAAATCCTGTACGACAGTGGGAAACCAGGCGAAAGACCGTGGCCCGTTTTCAGTACCAGGTATCAGTTCACGTTCGTTATACAAGAACACCAGGCAGCGAACGACCTCGGCTTCGGTTTCGGAGACCGCTTCCATGACGTTGAGGACCTGGCGCTCGGTCGGTTCGGTCCGCATGTAGTACGTGAGTGCTTCGCGAAGTTTGGGGTATTTACACTCGTGTGGCCCGCTGTTTTTGCGGGACGCACAGTCGAAGTCTCTGTTTTCTTTACCTGACTCTCTTACCACTGACTCTCTTAGGCGGACATATATGTCCGGGGTGGGGCGGACAGATTTGTCCGGGGTACCCCTGACAGATTTGTCCGGGGTATCAGATTTGCCACCCGGGGTACCGGATTTGTCCGGGGTGAACGGGGTAGACCCAGGATCGAGCAGCCGGTGCCACAGAAAAATGTAGCGGTTTGTTTGGCCGGACATTTCCTCGATGCGGATGAAGCGCTCTTTTTCAAGCTCGTGAATGTAGCGGCGGGCCTGTCTCGTACAGACACCTAATTCCTGGCCCAGCGTCGCGACTGACGGGTATGCATTGCCGTCCTGGCCCGCGTAGCGACACAGGCGGCCGTAGGTGAGCTTTGCGCCTAAGGAGAGAGAAGAGCGGTGGATCTGCTCAGGCACGAAAATGCCATGGAAGCGCTTATAGGGGTTGAACGGGTCGCCAGGTCGAAGTGATACCGGCGGGTCGGTCGATGCGCTCACCGTATACCTCCGGTGCCTTCAAGGAACCGCAAGACGGCCGCCGAGGCGCTGCGCAGGAACCTGGCGCGTAAGGTGCCTTTTACGTGCGGTCGCCAGTTGGAGACGGTGAATACGTCGAGTACAATGGACATGGATATTAATCTTTCTGGCCCTTCGTCACTGAGGGGCCTTTTTTTTGGTTATTACTGGAGCTGATAGCGGACACGGTTTTTCTCCGGTCGCCAGCTCTTCAGGGAGATGGGTGCAGGAGCACACAGAAAGGCGTGGATCGCGTCGCGATTGAGCGTGTACTCTGACGCGAGGGTGCTACCAGTGCCGTTAATGCCACCGCGCCGCCGGGTGCGGGTGATCAGGCCTTTAGCGAGCAGACCTCTAATCGCGAATAGGCAAGATCGCTTGCATAATCCACTTGAGCCGCGAATCTCTTCTCCGTCAGGCGTGCGCATGCCATTAGTCATCTGCAGCATGCTACAGATAATCGATTCCTTGTCTTCGTCAAAAGTACGCTCAGCGAAGAAAAGTAAAGCCAGGTACTCGATTTGGGGTAGCCTGTCCAGGCCAAACCGGATGATATCCATAATGGCGTGAATGGCGTGTAATTTGGTCTTCATCGAATGGGGTTCCTTCTATGTACGGGGGTTAAGACGGACACACTAATAGCGCAGGTGCAAGCTCATCGCGCTTGCGGCTACGCTGTTTTCGCGCCCGGGAATAATGCACCGGGTGTCCTGCTTACCAAGGTCGGAGGGGGGCGACCTGGGTTACGGGTGACTAAAGTGTGCTTGAATTTTTGTGGGATGTCAAATCGACCGAATTGCTACAAACCGCCTGGTCTAGCGCTGTACTGAACTACCCTTTCAGTACACCCATTGAAACGAAAGGACCTTCTGTTTTTCGCGTGATTTGGGGTGGGAAAAACAAACCTGTGGACACCGTAGCCGGGCCTTGTAACGCGTACTTAGGCGCAGGCTGCTGTGCACGCAAGACAGCGGAATTGGCGCTTCTCCGTATATTCAGATGCCTTCATCCTAAATCGGCATTTCGCAATACTGGTGCGGGTTTCGCACGGTTTAAGTGGAGTGAAGTTGCATGGGGTGGCTACGCGGCGGTAGGATGTTTTCAGGCACTGGTCACTAGCCGCACAGCCAGCGGCGACGCCGTTAAAGTCTCCACTACATCACACATCACACCAACATCACGGGTGTGCTCACTCGATTGCGCGCTGCTCAGTTCTGTCTATGGCGGCGCATGGGGCAAGGACGGAAAAATGCGCCTACAGAAAGAACAGGGAAGTAAAAATGAAGGAGACGCGGGAAACGCTGCTCAATGCGGTAGTGGTAATCAACCCGGCGGCGGTGATCGAAAAACACTACAAGGTTAAAGAACTGGCTTTGGTGTTGGGTTGCTCCCGCAACACGATCACTAAGCTATTCGGGGGTGAGCCGGACGTAATCCGGATTGGGAACGGACCGAAGGTACAGCTCCGTATCCCGGAGAGTGCCGTAGTGAGAGTTCTTGACCGTCAGTCGGCAGCGTTACGCGTCCGCGTAGGTCTCCGAAACAAGCCGCTCCAGTCGAGTCTTCCGAGCGGTGATCCACTTCGCGTAGTACGTCTCCGTGACCTTAACGGAGGAGTGGCAGAGAAGCCGCGAAACATCATCAAGCTGCATGCCGGCAAGAAGCTTCCGAACCGCGAACGTGTCCCGTAAGCGGTGAGGCCGGCAGTCCTCCACACCGCATCGCTTCCCAATCTCCTGCATCCGCTCATACACGGCCTTCGCCAGAGAGTAATCGCCGCAGTCGTAATGGAACGGCTTTTCTTTAGATAGCCAGGTACAGTTGTCGATGGCCGTCTTGAGCCGATTGGGAAGGTACACCTCGTGTAGCACCTTTTTTGCCGTCCTCTTCCGCTTCTCCGGGTAGAACGAATAAATCCAGGCGTACTCCCCTTTGGTCACCATTGCCGGATCGTACTGGACCGCGTCACCAGAGCGCATCCCGGTTTCGAGCATGAGTTCGAGCAACAGGCGAAAGGTTGCCGGATGACCTGAGTAGCCATGCCGACCACCGCTAAGACGTAAAGCCCCATCCAGGATGAGCTTGACCGCTTCATCTGTGTACGGTTCCTTTTGGTCGTAGATGGCCGTGTGAGCGGTCACCCGGTTAGCTAGGTCTTCGGTTATCCACCCGCGTCTGAAAGCCGCTCTGAGGAAGCAGCGCAGTTTGTTGACTACGGTTCCCTTTGAAGTGTCCGCCATCTTTTTGGGAAGGCCATCAGTTTTGAACGTCTCCAGTAAATCCACGTTCAACCCTCGCATGTAGAAGACTCCTTTTTGAGTGCAGTAAACCTGGAGTCTCTTGAGGGTGATGCCGTATTGGCCGCTCGTCTTACCGCCAATCTCGTGATCACGTGAGGCGATGTACTTCTCGATGCATTCCTCGATCCGTGGTCCCTTCTCGGTTTCCGGTTCGGTCTGCTTCATCAGCGACAGCCGGAAAGCTTCGGCCTCTTTGATGTTCCGGCATCCCGTGGATTGACGCGGTACCAGGTCACCGTTGGGAGTTCGGCCTACGATCCAGATAGGGCACTCACACTCCATCCAGAAACGGCGGTTTTCCACTGGAATGCGACTCTCGTGAACCGAGCAGGCATCATAGTGGCGCTTGAATAAAACGAGGTTTTCATGGGCGTGAACCTTGGTTTTCATGCCCAAATCGTACCGAGTTCAGTACGATCCGTCAAGAACTATTTGTAAGTTATTGATTCTAAAGGGTTGGCTGGGAGGCAGGGATTCGAACCCCGATAGGCAGATCCAGAATCTGCAGTCCTACCGTTGGACGACCTCCCAGCAGACTCAACTATCTTAACAAACTCCTGTGCGACAGCTCGCGAATCTGCTATACCTAATCCGAATGAAGTTCACCCTGCTTCTCTTTTGCTGCAACGTCGCCCTCGCCGCCGACCTGAGCCGCGCCACCGTCTCGGTGCCCGCCAACCTCACCGGACCCGAGCGCAAAGCCGTTGCCTTGCTGGTCGATGCCGTCCAGGAGCGCTCCCGACTCCAATGGCCGGTGGCAACTACGCCGCCGCATCCCGGTGAGCCCGTGGTCGTCATCCGGCAAGTCAACGCACAACCACCCGAAGGTTACCAGCTCCGATCCTTCGACAACTCCGGCGCGCCCGGCGTCGAAATCACCGGCAACGACGAGCGCGGCGTGCTCTTCGGTGTCGGCGGCTTGCTGCGTGCTCTCGAAATGCGCCGCGATTCCATCACCCTCCCGCACGACCTTAACGTCAACACCGCGCCGAAGTACCCTCTACGCGGCCACCAACTCGGCTACCGGCCGAAAACCAACGCCTACGACGGCTGGAGCGTGCCCATGTGGGAGCGCTACATCCGCGACCTCGCCGTCTTCGGCACCAACGCCATCGAGCTCATCCCGCCGCGCTCCGACGACGATTCCGACAGTCCCCATTTCCCCCTCCCGCCCATGCAGATGATGATCGAGATGTCGCGCCTCGCGCAGGAGTACGGCCTGCAATGCTGGATCTGGTATCCCGCGATGGATAAGGATTACTCCGACCCCGCCACCGTCGAATTCGCCCTGAAGGAATGGGCCGAAGTCTTCCGCCAGTTGCCCCGCATCGACGCCGTCTTCGTGCCCGGCGGCGATCCCGGCCACACGGAGCCCCGCTACCTGATGGCGCTGCTCGAAAAGCAAACCGCCAGTCTCAAACGCTACCACCCCAACGCAGGCATGTGGGTCGCACCCCAAGGCTTCAACGCCCCGTGGATGGAGCAGTTTTTCGGGCTCATGGACCGGCAGCCCGCCTGGCTCACCGGCGTAGTTTCCGGACCCCAGGTGCGCGTCGAACTGTCCGAATTGCGCCGCCGCATTCCCCCGCGGTATCCGATCCGCTACTATCCCGACATCACCCACAGCATTGCATCGCAACACTCCGTCAACGATTGGGACGTAGCCTTTGCTATGACCGAGGAGCGCGAAGTCATCAATCCCCGGCCGCTCGACGAAGCGCACATTTTTCGCAAGCTGCAACCTTACGCGAATGCCGGCTTCATCACTTACTCGGAAGGCTGCAACGACGACGTGAATAAGTTCGTCTGGAGTTCGCTCGGCTGGAATCCCGATGTCGATATCACCGCCGCGCTGCGCGACTTTGGCCGCTATTTCATCGGCCCGGATATGGCCGATGCTTTCGCTCAAGGCCTGCTGTCGCTGGAACGGAACTGGCGCGGACCGCTTCTCGCCAACTCCGGCGTCGACTCCACGCTGGCCGTCTTCAAGGACCTGGAGCGTAAAGCGACTCCGCAGCAAAAGCTCAACTGGCGTTTTCAGGAAGCGCTCTACCGCGCCCACTATGACGCCTATCTAAGGACGCGTCTGCTCGATGAAACCGAACGTGAACGCCGTGCCCTGGAGCGGCTTGCCGCAGCCCGTTCGACAGGCGCCATCCCCGCCATCGACGCAGCCGAAAAGGAGCTTGCGGTCGACCCGCTGAATCGTCCCGGCATCGCCCTCCGCATGCGCGTCTTCGAACTCGCGGAGGCTCTTTTCCAGAGCATCCATATGCAATTGAGCGTCCCGCGCTACGCAGCCATTTCTCCCGGACGCGGCGCCAACCTGGACCTGATCGACCAGCCCATCACCGATGCTCCCTGGTTAGCGCAACAATTTGCACAAATTCGCACAGCGCCCAAGGAGCCCGACCGTCTCCTCGCCATCAACCAAATCCTCAACTGGACGAACCCGGGCCCCGGCGGCTTCTATGACGATCTGGGCGATCCCTCCAATCGCCCGCACCTCGACCCCGGCATAGGCTTCGAGAACGATCCCGCCTTCTTCCACACGCCTCGCACGGACTTCAACTCCGGCAATCGAACGCCTCTCCGCATCGCCTGGCACCGGCACATTGATGCGCTCTACGGAAACTCGCTGAAACTAACCTACCGGGAACTGGACCCGCACGCGCACTACAAAGTCCGCTACATCCAACCCCTCGAATCCGCGCGCCGCAAGACGCGCCTGGTGGCCAATGGAACTCGCGAAATCCACCCGATGCAAACAGGTCAACCCAACTATAATCCGCAGGAATTCGACGTTCCCCCAGAAGCCACCGAAAGTGGCAGCCTGACCCTGGAATGGCAAGCCAATCCGGAAGAAGCCGGCAACGGCCGTTTCGTCCAGCTAAGCGAGGTCTGGCTCATCCGAGTGAACTAACTGGGGTTTCCTTATTCGTGTTCATTCGTGTTCATTCGCGGCCCAATGATTAGCTCTTCCCCGAACCCGCAGAACACCCGAATGTCGGGCTCGTGTCGAAACCAGGTCATCTGCCGTTTGGCATATTGCCGGGTCCTCAGCGCGGTGTCGAAAATGGCCTGCGCAGTGTCAATTTCGCCGCGTATGACTTGCAAAGCCTGCCGGTACCCCAGCGATTCGAACGGCTTCGCATCCGCGGGCACTCCGCGAGCGAGCAGCGATTCCACCTCCTCGATCAGCCCTTCGCGAAACATCCGTTCGGTGCGGAGTTGAATCCGGCTGTATAGCGCGTCGCGCGGCGGAAACAGCCCGATCTTCACCACGCGATAGCCCTCGAGAGTCTCTCGTTTCCGGGCCATGACGGTAGACGCCGGCCGTTGACTGAGCAGGCAGATCTCCAGCGCGCGCATCGTCTTGGGGACATCGTGCGGATGGATGCGGGCGGCCGCGGTAGCGTCGAAACGCCGTAGCAAACGGTGCAAGGCTCCGGGACGCCGCTGCTCGCGGTTTGCCAGCCGCTCGCGCAGCCTCTCGTCTCGTTCCGGTCCGGGCGACAGTCCATGGATGAGCGAGCGCAAATAGAATCCCGTGCCGCCTGCCAGAATGGGGAGGTTCCCACGCTGCGTAATTTCGGCCATCGCCAGCCGTCCCCGCCGGGCAAATTCACCGGCCGTGAACACCTCGGAGGGCTCCAGTATGTCGATCAGATGATGCGGGATTCCACGCCGCTCAGCCTCGGGTAGCTTGGCCGTGCCGATGTCGAACCCCCGATACACCTGCAGGGAGTCGCAGTTCACCACCTCGCCCTGCAGGGTAGCGGCTGCGCGCAGGGCCAATTCGCTCTTGCCCGACGCCGTCGGGCCCACTATGGCGAGGATAGCCGGCTGGTCTCGAGGCACTTCGAAACCGTTGATGGGTGTCGAAACTTTTATTTCCTGATCCACGTTATACAATGAAGAAGAAAGGCTCGTCTTTCACACGAGTTGAAGTGTACAACCTGATGACCCCCAAAGCGCGCTTGTCGATATCCGCAGTGATTTTTGCGATCCTGTCCGCGCCGGCTGCCTTGGCTCAGAATAAGGCCCCTGAGCCGGTCAAGGCCGCCGAGGCTCCGGCCAAAGCGGCAGCTTATTATAACTTTGCCATGGGACACCTCTACGCGGAGATGGCGGCTGCGTACGGCAATCGCGGCGAGTACGTGAACAAGGCCATTGAACACTATCAGGCAGCCTTGAAACTGGATCCTTCGGCCACCTTTCTTTCCGAAGAGTTGACCGATCTCTACATCCAGTCCGGCCAGCTTGCGCGCGCGGTTACCGAAGCCGAGGATTTGCTGAAGCAGAATCCTGACAACCTGGATGCTCGCCGCGTTCTCGGACGGATTTATGCCCGTATGATCGGCGACGGCAACACCGGCAAGATCGACGAGAAGATGCTTGCCAAGTCGATCGACCAATTTGTCATTGTCACTGCGAAAGATCCGAAGGATGTCGATAGCTGGTTGACCCTGGGCCGTCTGTACCGTGTATCACACAAGTCGCCGGAAGCCGAGAAGGCCTTCAAACAAGCGCTCCAGGCCGATCCGGATAACGACGAAGCTCTCACCGGCCTCGCGATGGTGTATTCCGATCTGGGCGACACCAAGACTGCGGCTGAAATGCTCAAACGCGCGGGAGACAAGCACCCGGATGTGAATACTTTCGCCCGCCTGGCTGGCTTCTACGAAAACATGCGCGATTTCGCCGACGCCGCCGACGCCTGGAAGAAAGCCATCCCGTTGGCTCAGGATTCAGAGCAGGCGAAGCTGCAGATGCAGTTGGGCCTGGATCTGGTGGCTGCCCGCAAACTCGACGACGCCCTGGCTCTTTACCTGGCGCTCCAAAAAGAAGACGAGAAGGATGTCGAAATCCCGTGGCAGTTGGTCGAGATCTACCGCCAGAAGGGCCAGTTCGATAAAGCCCATGAGCAACTGGACAAGGCCAAAGCCTTGGCTGGTGACAACCTCGATGTTCGTTATTCCGAAGTCAACCTGCTGGACGCGGAAGGCAAAACCGATGCCGCGATTACCGCACTGACCAGCATTCTGGCCGACATCGGGAAATCCACTCCCAACGACCAGGAGAAGGCTCGCCGCGCACAATTGTATGAGCGATTGGGTATGCTTTACCGCGAGGCCAACCAGACGGATAAGGCCGTCGCCGCATTCCGTCAGATTGGCGCCATGGAAAGCGAAGCAGCCCCCGCTGCGGCCGTCGAAGTCATCGAGACCTATCGTACGGCTCACAACTTGAAGGCGGCTCTGCAGGAAGCCGAAGAAGCAGTGAAAAAATTCCCCACTGACAAAGAGGTGGTGGTTGAGCATGCTTCGGTGCTGGGTGATATGAACCGCACCGATGAAGCGGTCGCCGAGATTCGCAGCCTGATGAAGGGCGACAAGGATCGCGCGCTCCTGCTGATGATTTCCCAGATCTACGAGAAGGGAAAGAGGTTTAAGGAAGAAGAGCAGGCGCTCAATGATGCCGCGGCGGTTTCGAAGAGCCAGGAAGAGAAAAATGGTGTCGAGTTTGCCCGCGGCGCCATGTACGAGCGCATGAAGAATTATGACGCGGCCGAAGCCTCGTTCCGCAAAGTGATCGCCGACGATCCGGACAACGCCGGAGCGCTCAACTATCTCGGTTACATGCTGGCGGACCGCAGCGTGAAGCTCGAGGAAGCCCAGAAGATGATTGCCCGCGCAGTGGAACTCGATCCGACGAACGGCGCGTACCTCGATAGCCTGGGCTGGGTCTATTACCGTCAGAACCAGTTGGACCAGGCCGAGAATAACCTGCTCAAGGCCATTGAGCGCATGAGTTCCGATCCGACCGTGCACGATCACCTGGGGGACGTTTACCTGAAAGAGGGTAAGGTCAAGGAAGCTATCCTTCAGTGGCAGTCCTCGCTGAATGAGTGGAAGAGCAGCCCTCCGGCAGACACCGATGCGGAAGAAATGGCCAAGGTAACTCGAAAGCTGGAAAACGCCAAGACTCGCATCGCCAAGGAAACCCACTAGAAGAGCTTGAGCCGACTCAATACAGAAGTGACGCCTGAAATGGGCGATTACATCCGGAGTGTGTCCCTCCGCGAGTTGCCGATTCTGGCGCGCCTGCGTGAGGAGACCGCGTCGAATCCCATGTCCGGCATGCAGGTGTCGCCCGAGCAGGGTCAGTTCCTGGCCTTTCTGGCCCGGCTGACTGGCGCCCGGCGGACGCTCGAAGTCGGCGTCTTCACCGGCTACAGCTCTTTGAGTGTGGCGCTCGCGTTACCCGAAGATGGGCACATTGTGGCCTGCGATGTGAGTGAAGAGTGGACCACGGTCGCCCAGCGGTATTGGAGGGAAGCGGGAGTCGACCGAAAGATCGAGTTACACCTCCGGCCCGCGTTGGAGACGCTACGCCAATTGCTTGCCGAAGGCAGGCGTAACACGTTCGACTTCGCCTTCATCGATGCTGACAAGGCCAACTATCAGGCCTACTTTGATAGCGCGTTGGAGTTGGTTCGTCCCGGCGGCTTGATTGTCGTCGACAACGTGTTATGGCATGGACAGGTGATCGACCCGGCCGTGCAGGACGAAGACACGTTGGCGATCCGCCGGTTCAATCAATGTCTTCGTCAGGACGATCGCGTGCACATTACGCTCGTGCCGATCGGCGATGGCTTGACCCTGGCGCAACGCTTGTAACACAGACTTCAGAGGTTCTCGCAAATTCGGCCGCCAGCGGCCGAGGCAGGCGAAACCGAAAGCCCCACCAACGCAAACATTGGACTTGCATAGGTGGCGCGAGCGGTTTCGCCTGCGCAGGTCGAGTTTTGCAACTACTTCTTCAGTCTGTGCCTCCGGTACGGCAATTTTTGCATGAAGGTACTGGCTACGCTACTTCGAACAGTAGTTCGAACGGCGCCCCCGGCCTGACCTGCCCCGGGCGCCGGACGGAGGCATAGAAACCGCTACGCGCCCAGAGCGGGGAAGTTGTGTCGCCCTGCTTCACTCGTGTGTCGTAAATCTCCTGGCGGATTGACGGACCGTAGACATCGAGAGTGCTACAGGGCACGCGCACCTTGGTCAGTTCCAGAATTGCATCGCCGGCGCGCCAGCTTTGACCCGCGCGCAGGGCTTCGAGAGGTAGGCCGCGTACGTTCAGATTCTCTCCTAACGCCCCGTAAAATACCGGAAAACCCAGAGCGGCCAGGTCATCCACTACTTCGGCGGCGATAATCAGAACCCGCTGATCCGGTCCTCCATGAATTTGTGGATGGGCCCAGGAATCGCCCTCCAACCCCAGAGTAGTGATCATGGCGGCGGACACGGGGCGTTTGGGAACGCCGCCGCGCGACACGTTCACTTGAATGATTTCGGGCACGGATGCTCAGTCGCAAGTCTAGCGCACCGGTTCGGTTGGTATATATCCGAACGGATAGTGTGCGGCGCCCGTCGTTCAACTTACTCGGCTTCGATCCATAACACGGGCCCGCGCGAAGCGGCGAAAAATAGCCACAACCAGATTCCTGCGAGGTGAAACAATTTTCATCAGTTTTAGGGAAACCAATGGTACTCGGTGTGCATTAACACGTGCAGAGGTGGATGAGACGATGCAAGTCTTCGTGGTAGGAGCGACCCTGGCAGGAAGCATGGCTACAGCATTCCTGCTGCAGCGGGCACTTTTGGAAGCGTGGCTACGGGCCATGCACCATCAGGCGCCCGCGACTGCGGACACCCGACGGACATCGAGTGAAGATTAGTTGGGCAGACCGGAACGCCCGCTTAAAAGTCTTAGCCTTTGCGGGAGCCGCGTTGCGGGTTCTTCAGTTGCGACTGGCGTACCTTCATCTTCTTACGCTTGGGTTTGCTGATGAGGAACGTGCCGCTTCCGACATATTCCGCTTTGTAGAGCTTCTCGTCTGCCAATTTCTAAATTCTCCTAATCAGATGTTCAGATTGAACTCTCATTGTAGCGCGCATTATGCTTAAGTTATTCCCCCTTACATGAATATCCTGTCGCGGCGCTTCCTGATCCCAATCCTGCTGCTGTGGGCTCATGCTCTCTATCCGGCGACTGGACTCCCGACCAAGGAGGAAGTTCAACAGGCGCTGAGCGAACTCTCCGCGATCACTGGCTTCCCGATCAAACATCCGGTAGTCTTCGAATCCATCACGCGCGAGCAGATCAACCGGTACCTGCAGGATCGGATTAAAGAAGCCACCAAACCCTCGGAACTGCGCGCCGAAGAGTTGACACTCAAGAAATTCGGATTCGTCCCCGAAGGCTTCGATCTGCGCAAGAACACCATTGACCTGCTCACCGAACAGGCCGCGGCGTTCTACGATTTCCATCGTAAGAAGCTGTTCATCAGCGACTGGGCGCAGACCAGCATGCGCGATGTCGCACTCATTCATGAGCTGGCTCACGCCCTGGCGGACCAGAGTTTTTCACTGGAAAAGTTTACCAAGAAGGTCGAAGACGACAGCGAAAAGTCGCTGGCGCGGCAAGCCGTGGTAGAAGGCCAGGCGATGTGGCTTACCAGCGCCGTGATTGCGCGCCGGGATGGGCGGTCAAAACCCAAGGCCGAGTCTGCCGATGAAGGTGAGCCCAGCGGCAAGTTTCCCGTGTTCGATGAAGCGCCGCTCTACATTCGCGAGAATCTGATCTTCCCGTATTCAGCGGGCGAGCAATTCCAGGACGCGGTGTTCGACAAGGACCATAAAGAGGCCCTCACCGAAGTGTTCCGCGATCCGCCGGTTTCGAGCCAGCAAGTGCTCCATCCGGACAAGTATTTTGCGCACATTGCGCCGGTCGTTCCCGCTCTGCCCAAGGATCCCAAGGGAACCAGGCGATTCGCCGAAGGAGTAATGGGCGAACTCGATCATTCCGTTCTGCTGCGCCAGTATACGACGCGAGACGACGCGCAGGAGATTGCACCTAAATTGGCGGGGAGCCAGTACCGGTTGCTGGAAGGAAAGCGTGTTGCGAAGAACTCTCGACCCATCCTGCTGGTTTACGTCTCCGAGTGGAGCGATCACGAAACCGCTCTGCGATTCTTTCACCTCTATCGGAAAGTGCTCCAGGGCAAGTGGAAGAAACTGCGCGTCGCTACCGAGAGCGAGTCCGTGCTGACGGGCGAGGGAGACGACGGCTGGTTTCGGGTCGCCGTCGAGGGGAGAAACGTCCGAAGCTGGGAAGGCTGGCCTAAGCCGCTGGAATAGGCGGAATACCGCCCTACGACTGTGGGGCAGGGATGGCGGCGCTTTCCTAGGCAGGGACGTTTTTTCAACGGTACTACGCGCGCCAGCGCGCCTGTCGCAAGACCGCCCGCGGTGAGCTTTTGAGCGCTTCATACCAGACGGTCAGGAGTTCGCCGTTAGGTAACTCTACCGTCGAAGGGTAGCCCAGATCCCCTCCGGCTCCATCATCGGAAATGACGATTGGCTGCGACCAGTTTTTTCCGCCATCCTCGCTCAGCCGGGCTTGATTGCCGAAGGGCTCGCGGCGGTAACCGTACGACATCAGCAGTCGCCCGTCCGCGAGCCGTAGGAGGTGCGACGGCAGGCCCCACACTCCGATGGCATGTGGCACGCTCCACGACCGCCCGCCGTCCGGCGACTCGCACTGCAATATCTCGCCGCGATTGGCCGCGTTGTGATTGCGAATGTGCACAATCAAACGGCCGTCCGCCTGGACCGCGTGCAACTCGTGATAGTCCGCCACACGATCTCCGGGTCGCGCCGGGATATCGGCAAGCCAACGCCAGGTCTTGCCGTCATCGGTTGTCTCGCACACGCCGACTTTGGTCCCGGGCTCCCACAGCTGCTTCCCGGCATACAGCAGCCGTTCATCCGATACGGTGACGGGACCATGTGGACTGTTCAACGGTACCCGGTAGGGCGCCGACCACGTCATCCCTCCATCGGTCGAGCGCAGCATCCAGGTGCCGAGAAGGGCCTGTCGCTGGGCCGCCGTGGACCGTCGATTGACAGCCCGCCAACGTGCGAGGCGGTCACCTGGCCAGTCTCGGGCAGCATCGAGCACGGCTTGATAGGCCAATGAAGTAAAGGTCGTCACCAGGATCGATCCCGCCGCCGTAACGCATATCCCGGCATCACGGTCGTCGATGGGCGAATCGAAGATGACCTCGGGCCAACTCCACGAACGGCCCGCATCCGAGGAACGAATCAGCTCGACTCGTCCGAACGGACAGACATGCGCCTCCCGTCCGCCGGAATAGGCCACCAGCACTTCGCCATTCGATCGGCGCGCCAGCGTGGGCCAGCCGTGATAGAACTCCGGTTGGGCGCTGATGGTTTCAATCGCCGCGCCCCGGCCGTGGATGTCACGCGTCAGGCTCAGGCCGCTAAGAGAGAGAAGAGTGCGTCGTGTCATGGCGGATCAGTTGTACTGCAATGGGTTAAGTTCATTATGCGCTTTCGCCTCCTGCGCCAGCCACCGTCGGACGCCGCGGCATCCTGCAGATGAACGGGGCCAATTTAGGATCCTCTACCGGTTTCCCAACAGCCTTGCCGCTCCTGCCGTCCAAACCAATTTGAACCTCACGCCGATGCCATTGTTCTCCGTCAATACCAACAGGGTCATCGCTCAAGCCCCTACGCCGCGCCGCTCAGAACCGTCAGCATCCTGGTCCGTGTCGGCGGTGTCACAGGACCCCAGCCCGCGCTTCCCTGCAAGTCCTTCTTCACGGATGTTCCGTCTTCAAGAATACTCCGGCCAAGACGATACCCGGATAACGCTGCGTCTTGACTACAAACCGCACGAAGATGGCGCCGGCAGGCGCCGTTACCGACATTTCAGCGCGCGTTGCCGATGAAAAATCGAAGGGCACACCGGGCGTCTTCATGATCTCCCAGGCATGCGCCATCCATTGCAATTCCACGCCATCGTTGGCCTGGTTGTGGAGGGCGCATCCGGCGCGATAACTTCGTCCCGGGATCACCGGAATGTTGTCGGAGACCCATTGATGCCGCGGAGCATCCAGACGCCAGTGGTCCGGCGCATCGTGATTCACCCATTGCAGCGTCAACTCCGGATTCGGCACCAGGTTGCCTTCTACCTGAGCTGGTTGGAGATTCCAGGACAGCCGGGCCGCTTCGCCGTCCTTCAAGGTCACATCCGAAAGAAAAAAGAGCGTCCTGCTCCCCACTCGTTCAACGGCCGGGCGATAGTTCCCCGCAGGAATGTTCCGGAGGGAGAAAACCCCTCGATACGTGTGGAACGCCGGGAGCGATTGCTCGGAAAGGGTCGAGTAACCGGTCCCGAGCAGCATCAGTTTCGCCGGAACGTTTTCGAGACCATCCAGGTTGGGCGCCGATAGATCGACGATGAGTGACGCTCCCGCAGCCTTGCCTGTAGGCTCCGTCAACTTCAGCAGCGTATGAATCACGTCGGCCGCGACCCTCGCCGTTTCCGACGCCGATTCAACGGCCAGAGGTTCCATGTGGGCGCGATCGTCCCCCTTCACAAACGGCAGCATAGCCTTCCCGCGGACAGCACTGAACGCGATCAACCCATCCATACGAGCGATGAGTCCTTGCAACGCACGTTCATCGGTATCGCCCAATAGCTTCGGATGGTAATGGCTGAGATCGATGACTGAAGTATCGAGCCATGATTCCATCTTGGTGTGAGCGGCGCCGTGCAGACTGATGGCGTGCGGCGGCGACCCGGAATCGGTGACGAAATGCAGCAGGCTGCCGGTCCAGCGGGCCGCATTAGCGGGAGATTCGGTCCGCAGCGCCTGGAGTGCGCGAAGGAAGAACGGCCGGTAGGTGCCCAGAACCTCGGGAACGTCGTGTTGAAACGGGTGAGGCGCGGCGGGGAACAACAGGTAGTCATTGGCGAAGAATTGCATGCCGGGCTGTTCGAGCGTCTGACCGCCGGTATCCCATTCTTCGCGCAGGGAAACCAAGGTATTGATCCAGTCTGCCATCTGCACGTACTCGCGCAGCCTCCAGACCTCGTCGCCCCACCGCTCCTCGATGCGGTCTTCCGCCGGGATGGCCATGAGCGACGCATGGATGATCCCGGAATGAATCTTACTGTCCCACCCGATCAGCAAACCTGCGAGCAGGAATATCGCAATTGTGACGCGCATCTTGGTGTGCCGGGCTATTGGGCAGGCCATCTGAAGTATAACTTCGTCGACAATGCATCCTCGCGCGTCTTAATTGCCGTTGGGAGTCAAAAGATGGGGCCGATCTGGTCACCGGCCAACAGGAGTTGCGGCGCCTGGCTCAGCGCGTAACTGGTCCCGGCAGGGGTCAGATCGAACACCCAGACGACGTCAAACCGATTAGCCGGCCACTTTGGAGCGCTATCGTTTCCCAGTAGCCATGCGGCGAGGTTCGGGATTTCTCCGTGCTCCCAGGCAATAAGAACCACGCCGTTACAACTCGTCGCGCTCTCCAGCATCGTTGTGTAATCGGATTTGGAATACCCGGTTTTGGGCGGATTGATCGCGAGGCCGAGCTTTTGACTCAGTGGGGTGATGGTCTCGTAGGGGCGTTTGCTGGTCCCGTTTCCAAAGTTGTTCGGAGCATACAGAAACTGAGGCACGGGAAACGGCCCGGTCGAAGAAGTGAATAAGCCGATCAAGGCTCCGGCTCTCTGCCAGCCCTGGGGAATCAGCGAGTCTTTGTCTGGCTGTCCATAAATGTCGATACCGTCGTATGCTGGCGTCGGAGGTTTACTCGTCGGGTCCGCGGGTACTGGTTTTTCCGCGTGCCGTATTAACATTACTTTGCTTGCGGTCAGGCTCAATCTGGTTCGCTCCTTGTGATTAGTTTCCGGCTATTTTGTGAGTGCGTTGACAGGTTTTGTCGTAGTGCAATGTGGCAGTACGACATGCAGTTTGCGAGGGAAAGGACGGCGATGGAGATCCCCCGTCTGACGAACATGCTCACCCCATCAGGACTGCCTGTCCGTCCGACAGATGCGTGGGTTATCTGGGGAGCATTCCTGTTCACGGATCGCGGAAGACATTATGGCATGAACCCACGCGAATTGTTTCAGGGTTCCATGCGTTAAGTGAACAGCATTGCGCCTAACCTGAGCCAATTATCAGTCACGCCACCTTCTTGCTGAATGTAAAGCACTTAAGTTCCATCCAGTTACCCTTCGCTAGTAATCTGAAGTCAGGATGAAAAAGTTTCCTGAACTCAAACCATCTGAGGGGTCGCGCTCGCACGGCCCAAATACGGACGCTGCAGTCGGCTCTCCCATCCAGGTGCGTCACCTTTCCAACCTCCCGGAGATTCTGCACGCAACCCAAAAATGCCAAACAACCAAACGAACCCACGGTCCAGCAACTTTTTCTACGTCAATAACCTACAGCCATATTGTGAGCCCGGATCTTCTTCCTTTCTTCATTCCTTCCGGGCGATTTCGCCGTACATTAGAAAAGCTATGCTCCGATACAGTACTGAACAGTCGAAATATTTTCCGCCAGTACTCTTGACGAAAATGGCGTTAACTGATACGCTGGCACCGGTATAGGGCCAATCGGAACAGGACGACCACGATGGCTGAAACAATCGTCATACAAGGGAGAAGCGTTCCCTACACCCGCGGTGCAGTGTCGATCGACGAATGCGTCCTCGACCCGCAGAATCCACGCATCCAATTCCTTATCGGTCAGCGCGCGGGAATCGTCAACGAGCGAGACCTCGACGAACTCATCTGGGAAAAGGACGCGGTGAAGTCGCTCGGCCAGTCCATCCTCCAGAACGGCGGCGTTTACGAGGCCGTGATCGTCCAACGCAAGGACCAGAAGTTTCTCGTCAGGGAGGGCAACTGCCGGACCGTCGCGTGCCGTCACCTGCTCGATCAGCATCCCAACGATGGCCGCTTCAAAATGATGCCGGCCATGATCTTCGACGTGGAACTTACCGAAGAAGACCTCGCCGTCCTTTTAGCCGACATGCACGTAAGCGGCAAAATTCATTGGGACGCGTACGAGCAGGCGAAGCACGTCTCAGACCTTTTCCATGTCTACGGAAAGACCTATGAATGGTTAAGCAACCATCTCCGCCTCAGCAAGGGCAAGATCAAAGAACTGCTGGACGCCTACCAGACCACCACGGAATACTTGAGCCTTCATCCTGCTCCGGTCAACGTGAAGAAGTTCGCGGTCTTCCACGAGGTAATAAAAAAGAAAGACTTGCGGGAGCGCTTCAAAGAGGACTCGCGCTTTAAGCAGTCCTTTCATAGATGGGTGAGCGAAGAGCGTATCAACGACTCGAAACAGGTTCGGGACCTGCCGGTGATCCTCGCCAACGCGGAAGCCGTGAAGGCGCTGGAGCAGTCGGGTTTCGAGGAAGCGCAAAAGGTGCTGGTGCGGGAAGACCCCTCGCTCCAGAGCGACGCATTCTGGGCGATCAAGGAAGCTACGGCAAAAATCAAGACTCTGCCGGCCGATGACATTCAGGATCTGAAGGCCGGCAACCCGCAAAAGATCATCATGATGCGAAATCTCTACCGCGCGATCGAAGATGTTGCCACTCTGGCAGGTGTAAAACTATGACCTTCGAATCCGGCTTTGCTGACACCGAACGTGCTGCGATGGCCGCCACCAAAGTCGTCGCGACGCTCGCCGCGGCATCGCGTCAGTTTCAGAAGGCTGCCGCGGAGGGCGACATTCTCAAGATGCGCAAGACTTCCGAGCGACTATCAGTGATTCTGGAATCGGCGCGACAGGAAGTCGCGAACGCGAAAACAGCGTGGCCGTTCAGCCCGGAAGACGAAGAGAAATACCTGAAGGAATCGTTCGCTGGCGAACTGATCGACGCGGCGAAAAAAGAAGGTCTGCAAATCCAGCAGCGCGATGAAGGATTGGTCGTGTTCCCATCCATTCTGCGCATTTTGCCGGCTGATCGGGCCGCCAAGATCAATCGCAAAAAGGTGCCAGGCATCCGCCCGAGCCGGCTTGCCAAGGTCCTGAAAGCCATTCAGTCGAGAAAGTCCAAAGCGTCGGTAGAGCAGTTTCTCGAAGTGCTTCATCGGGCGTACCGGCTGCTGGTAGGCGCGGATTATGGCAAGACCGTCGCACTTTCCAGCATCTATGAAACTTTGACGCTGCTGCCGGGCTCGAACGCCACTTACGATCAAACGGACTATGTCCGCGATCTCTTTCTGCTGGACCGGAGCGGCGTCAACCGGACCAAATCAGGCGCGATCTACTCCCTCCCTGCCAGCACGGGCACCAGGACGATCAGGGGTACTTATACCTTCGTGGCGCCGGACGGCGAAACCGTGACCTATTATGGGATTCGCTTCAGCGGGGTGTCAGAGTGACGGCTTCTATCACGCCTTCCGATTGGTTGAGCTTTATTGACAAAGAATACCTGGGATCTTTCGTGCGCGATGGCGGTTCTGCCATTAAGTTTGCCGTCCCGCTCGATGAAGCATGCCGTCCGGAACTCCTGGATGGACTGGCTCGGCTCGCCGGACAGGCCGGTTACACGGTAGTCAAAATCAGTGCGGCTGAGACCCGCGTACACATGGCCGATGAGATTTTCTTCCGCACCGCCGAACAAATCCCATGGCAACTTCTCAGCCGGAGATTTGTCTCGAAGCTCGCGGCTGATTCAGGCTATGTGTGGACGGAGAATCTGGAGGGCCCGCTTTATGTCAGCCTCGCCGAAACCAATCAGGTGGATCCGCAGATGCTTTTGCTGGACCTGAAAAAGGCCATCGGTGCGACGGTTTTTAAGGAAAGAAGACTAGCGCGTGATTTCCGCATCGCCATGACCCATCTCTGCATTGCCGAACTCACCGGAGGGGAGGATGGGGCAACCACGGTTCAGGTCCTGACCGACTGGTTGACCGGGCATAACAGGGCAGTCAGTGCTGTCAAACCGTATCACATCTTTCGCAAAATCAATCGCACCACCGCCCGATTTTTCTTTGAGTCGATGGTCCACTGGTTGAGAGCGACCGCATACCCCGGAATCGTGCTTCTACTCGACGCTCAACGGTTGATGCAGGCTCGCAAATCCGAAGACCTCGGCCTGTTCTATAGCAAGGCAGCGGTCCTGGACACCTATGAGGTGTTGCGCCAGTTCATCGACACAGCAGACAATTTTGAAGGCTTTTTCATGGTAACCGTGCCGGATTTGAGCTTCCTCGAGGACCTTCATCGCGGGGTCAGCTCCTACGCGGCGCTGAAGTTCAGGGTTTACGACGAGATCAGGGATCGAAACCTGGTGAACCCGATGGTCTCACTGGCCCGCATTGCAACTGCCAATTGGGAGGAACAATAACCATGGAGACTGATCGACAGATCCATTACCGGCGCGCGCTCGAGGCTTTGCGAAACGGTGTGCCCAACCGTCACGCGGTGAGCGTGCTCGGTTGCCATCAGAGTGACGCGGAAAAGGCGTTCTGCGATCGGCTGGATTTAGTGCAGGGTGCCGCCGGGAACGGCAAACAAGTCCCCGGACTTCTGATCGCAGGAGGATTCGGCGCCGGCAAATCGCATTTGTTGGACTACCTGGAGCATCTGGCCGGCTCGGAAAATTTTGTCAGCAGCCGTATTGTGATCAGCAAGGAGACACCTCTTTTCGATCCTTCCAAGGTCCTGCTCGCCGCCATCGACGGCGCCGTCGTTCCGGGGGTCAGCGGGGAAACCATCCGTGAGATCTCGCTTCGCTTGCAGCCCGGTACTCCCAGATACAGCGAGTTTCTCGCCTGGGCCAATAGCCCTGCGAGCGGCTTGAGTCAGATGTTTGCCGCGACCGTCCTGCTTCACGAAAGACTCAACAGCGATCCGGAGTGGCTGGACGAGATCACCAACTTCTGGTCCGGGGAACGCCTTTCCATCAGCCGTATCCGGCAGGGACTGAAGCAGATCAATTGTTCCGGCATGTACTCGCTGAAGCCGGCGAAACTCAAGGAACTGGCGTTGCAGAGGTTCTTGTTTGTCTCTCGCCTGATTCTGGCTGCCGGTTATGCCGGCTGGGTTTTGCTGATTGACGAAGTTGAGCTGGTGGGCCGTTATAGCCTGTTGCAGCGCGGCAGATCTTATGCTGAATTGGCCCGTTGGATGGGTAAAGTCGAAGGGGAAGTCATTCCGGGGCTCCTGTCGGTGGCCGCCATTACCGACGATTTCGGCCTCGCCGTCCTGCAGACGAGGAGCGACCGCGACATCGTGGGAACACGGTTGCGCGCTAAGGCAACCGATGAGTATGTCAACCTGGCAGCCCGCGCTGAAACGGGGATGCGCCTGATCGAGCGTGAGTCCCTCATGCTTCGTCCGCCCGATGAATCTACTCTGCGAAATACCTACGAAACCATCAAGGAGATTCACGCGAATGCGTACCGATGGGATGCGCCGGATATTCCATGGCCGGCGGCAGCGATGCGACGTCCGATGCGCTCCTATGTGCGGCGATGGGTGAACGAATGGGATCTCAGAAGACTCTATCCGGGCGCGGACATTTCGACCGATGAAGAGCAGGAGATTCGACCCACGTACGAACAGGATGAGTGCCTGGAACTGCCACTGAGAGTCCCGGACGAAGAGTAGCGCTCCGGGACATCGCCGATCTATTCCTCCGATATCCGCCATATGCCGGTTAGCAGTATATACGACGGCATTCAAAAATGGTTAGCAGTTTTTCATACAATGGAGGAACCTCCAAAGGAGCTTCTCATGTGTCAACACAGGCACGAATCGACTAAGTCGCGACGCACTTTCCTCTCCGCGCTTCTGGCCACGTTACCGGCCAGCCGCGCCTTCGCACAAGCGCCGCAGAACATGGCCGCGCGCTTCCGCCAGATGTCCGAGGACTTCGAGCGTAAAGGACTCGCGGAACCTTTAAAGGGCATTACGGCCGACGGGAACGTCGCGCCGGGCCTGTTCCCCATCGAGTCCACGGGCGTGTCTACAGCGGCCGTACGCAGTGCCGCCGAGCGGTTCATCGCGTCGCTGAATCCCGCGCAACGGGCCAGGACCTTGTTCGCGATCGACGACCCGGAGTGGCGGAAATGGATGAATCAGCATTTCTATGTGCGCCAGGGCGTCAGCTTCAAAGAGATGGACGACGCGCAGCGTAGCGCCGCATTCGGCCTGCTACAGGCGTCCCTCAGCGCGCGCGGTTTTGAACTGACGCGCAACATCATGCGGCTCAACGAAACGCTGGCCGAACTGAGCGGCGACCACGAGTTTCTCGGCGAGTGGCTGTACTTCATCACCATCATGGGCCGGCCGTCGGCGACCGAACCTTGGGGTTTCCAGCTCGACGGACATCACGCGATCGTCAATTACTTCGTGCTCGGCGACCAGGTAGTGATGACGCCGCATTTCACCGGGTCGGAGCCCGTCACGGCTACATCAGGCAAATACAAAGGCATTTCCATTCTGCAGGAGGAGCAGAATCAAGGATTCGCTTTCTTGCAAGGCATGGGAGAAGAGTCGCGCAAGAAAGCGATCCTCAACTTCTCCAAGACCGGCAACAACAATCTGACCGAGGCTTTCAAAGATAACGTGGTTCTCGACTACGCCGGAGTGCGCGTTTCCGAGTTACCGGCGGCACAGCACGCGCGTCTGCTCGATCTGACCGAAATCTACATCGGCAACATGGACACCGGTCATGCGCGCGTGAAGATGGAGGAAATCAAGCGCCACATCGGCGAAACCTGGTTCGCATGGATCGGGGGGACGGCCCCGGACAGCGTCTTCTACTATCGCATCCACAGTCCCGTGGTCCTAATCGAATTCGACCACCAGCGTCCGGCGAACCTGGCCCAGTTTGCCGCCGATCGGAACCAGGTTACGCGCCAGCATATCCACTGCGTAGTCCGGACGCCGAATGGCAATGATTACGGCAAGGACTTGCTCCGCGAGCACTATCTGAAGCACCCTCACGAGGGACACGCGGCGTCGGCCGCGATTTAGAACTGCCGGAACAGCCAGAACAGCAAAGCGGACAGCACAATCGAAACCGGCAGGGTCAGGACCCACGCCATCGCGAGGCTGCGAACGGTGCTCCACTGGAGGCCGGAGTGATTGGCCATCATGGTGCCGGCGACGCCCGACGACAGTACGTGAGTGGTGCTTACGGGAAGTCCCAGATAATCCGCTCCCAGGATTGTTCCCATGGCGGTAATCTCGGCGGCCGCTCCCTGGGCGTAGGTCAGGTGTTGTTTGCCGATCTTCTCGCCGACGGTGACGACGATGCGTTTCCAGCCCACCATGGTGCCGAGTCCGAGAGACAACGCGACCACCACCTTCACCCAGATCGGGATGAACTTGGTCGCGTCGTCGATGTGTTTCTTGTAGTTATCGAATACTTGCCAGTCAGCGTTGCTGATAGCCGGTTGGCCCGATTTCTTCATTAGGCGCAGGGCTTCACTGACCAGATACATGTTGTTGCGGAAGTTCGGTGCGTCCGCTGCCGGGATGCCTTTCAAATCTTTGTAATGTTCGAGTTCTCCGCTCATGTCGGTAACCAGTTGCTGCAGCGCCAGCATCGTGGTGGGCTTGAACGCCTTGGTCCGGACATAATCGGTGATGTCGTCCGCAGGCTGGCCAATGATTGCATTGGTGTCCACATAGTGATGGATCACACCGGCGGTTTCCTGCGAAACGGCAACAAAGTCGGGAGTCTGGGCCGCCGTGATGGCGTGGTTCAAAGCATAGGCCGTCGGCACCGTTCCGACCAGGATCAGCATAATCAGGCCCATGCCCTTCTGTCCATCGTTCGATCCATGGCCGAAACTAACTCCGGTGCAAGTGAGCACCAGGAGGGCGCGAATCCAGAAAGGCGGCGGTTCCGTCCCTTCGGGCGCCTGGTACAATTGCGGGTCTTTGATGAGAACCTTTGAAAGGAGCAGCAGGAGCGCTGCGCAGACGAATCCGACAATCGGCGAAATCAGCAGGCTCTTGCCGACATTCGCCGCCTGTCCCCAATCGACGCCGCTGGTTCCGGTCTTCACCGCCATGAGCTGATTGGCGATGCCTACCCCGATAATCGAACCGACCATGGTGTGGGAACTCGACGAGGGCAGGCCGAAATACCACGTGCCCAGGTTCCAGATGATCGCAGCCGTCAGCAGTGCGAACACCATCGCAAAGCCGGCGCCGCGGCCGACTTGAAGGATCAGTTCGACCGGCAGGAGCGAGATAATGCCGAAAGCCACCGCGCCGCTCGAAGTCAGAACGCCGATGAAGTTCCACATTCCGGACCAGACCACTGCGACATGCGGTTCGAGGGTGTGCGTATAGATGACGGTCGCGACGGCGTTGGCGGTATCGTGAAAGCCGTTGACGAACTCGAATCCGAGCGCGATGAAGAGCGCTGTGCCGAGCAGGACGAATGGGTAGACCGAGTCTGGATGGACCGCTCCGAGGTCGGATACGAGTTGCATGGTAGCGTATCCGAAGCCGACGACCAGGGCCAGGGCAAAGAGCGCCATTCCGATCTTACCTGGACTCTTGTTCAACTTATCGTGTACGGAAGGGGATAGAGTGGACGCAACAGTTGCCATAGACCTTTACACCCTATCGCGCCAAAGTTAAAAACGAATGACAACCGGCGGTGGTTTCTTAAAGGAAGAGCCAGCGGTCAAGGGGCGGGCGCGCAGCCCGCAGACCACAAAAGACGATGGTCTGCGCCACGGTTTGGATGAAATAGCCAAACTCCAGGGATGGACTCTCGTCTGTACAGCGAATGCTACTCAGCTGGAACCATAGTCTATTTATGGTTCGTTGCGCTTCAGTTGCCCGCAGGCAGCGAAGATATCCCGGCCTCGGGGCTTGCGCACGAAGCACGGGATGGAACGCCGGACGATCGTCTGGAATGATTCGACCCGCTCCTGCGACGGCGTCTCGAACGGGATTCCCGGGCCGGGATTGAGCGCGATCAGGTTCACCTTACAGTCCAGATGGGCGAGCAGTTTAGCCACTCGTCGAGCATCCGCATCGCTATCGTTGACCCCACCGAGCAACACATACTCAAAGGTCAGCTTCTCCCAGGTGCGCAGCGGATAGGCGCGGCAAGCCTCGAGAAGATCCTTGAGGGTATATTTGCGCGTGATCGGCATGAGTTGTTGCCGTGTCTCCTGCGTCGACGCATTGAGCGAGATGGCGAGCTTCGGCCGCACCGGCGATTGCCCGAGTTCTTCCATTCGGGGGATGATTCCCGAAGTGGAGAGAGTGATGCGGCGCTCAGACATGCCGATGCCCTCCGGGTCAGTGAGCAAGCGCGTGGCCTTCAACACGTTCTGCAGATTCAGCAGCGGCTCGCCCATCCCCATCATCACGATATTGAAACGCGAGTTGGCTTCGAGCAGACCATTATCGCGGGCGACGAAAAGCACCTGGCCGACGATCTCGCCGGCGGTGAGGTTGCGTTCGAGACCCATCAGCGCAGTCATGCAGAACTTGCAGTCTACCGGACAGCCGACCTGGCTGGAGATGCAGACGGTGTCGCGCTCGCCTTCCGGCATCAGGACTGTCTCGATCGTGCGGCCATCGGAAAGCCTCAGGAGGTAGCGCCGGGTGCCGTCTGTGGAGTTATAACAGCGGTCAACCTGCGGCAATCCGAGTTCATGATTTTCGGCCAGATCCCCGCGCAGCGATACGGGCAGTGTCGAGATCTGAACGAGGTTGTCTACCCGTTCGTGATAAACTGCATTATAGAGCTGCTTTGCCCGGAAAGCGGGCTGCTGGGGGCCAAGGAGTTCCCGGATTTCGCTAAGCTCAAGTCCTACAATCGCTTGCGACATCTCTGTTAGTTTAGCACGCTGCTTCCAAGTTACCCTTCAGCCTTCCCGAGACAGGTAAAAACAAGGTCTAATGGAAGCAGAGCTGTTCAGGCCATAAAACATGTCACCTACCCTCACGCCCGAGCGTGATATCGAAACGACCGTTCTTCCGAATGGTCTCCGCGTCATTACTGAAAGGATGTCGCATGTCCGTTCCGTGTCGGTCGGGTTCTGGATCAACTCCGGATCGCGTGGTGAGACTCCCGAGCAGAACGGCCTTTCCCATTTCATTGAGCACATGCTCTTCAAGGGGACTAAGACGCGCAGCGCGGAAGACATTGCGCGCTCGGTCGACTCCATTGGCGGAAATCTCGATGCCTTCACTTCCAAGGAACTGGTCTGCTTCAACACCAAGGTTCTTGACGAGCATCTGCCGCTGGCCTTCGATGTCCTGGCCGATCTACTGCTGAATCCCCTGTTCCGCGAAGAAGATATCGAGAAGGAAAAAGGCGTCATTTTGGAAGAGATCAAAATGGACGCCGACAATCCCGACTATCTCGTCCACGAGATTTTTTCGTCGAATTTCTGGAAGGACCATCCGTTAGGCAAGCCCATTCTCGGCACACGCGAAACCGTCAAGCGTTTTGACCGCGAGATCATCTACCAGTTTTACAGCGACGCTTACTCGCCGCATAACCTGTTGATTACCGCAGCCGGCAATCTGCAGCATCAGCGGTTGGTCGACCTGGTGCAGGAACGGTTTTCCGATTTCTCCCGTAACGGCGCCGCTAAGGAGCAATCCAAGCCATCGACGCATGCGCGGATTGCCCTGCGCAATAAGAAGGAACTGGAACAGGTGCATCTTTGCATGGGAGTGCCGTCGTATCCGGTTCCGCACGAGGACCGATTCTCCTGTTACGTGATGAATACCTTGCTCGGCGGCGGAATGAGCTCGCGGCTTTTCCAGAATATCCGCGAGCGCCAGGGCCTGGCTTATGCGGTGTTTTCGGAACTGAATCCCTACCGCGATACCGGGTGCCTTTCGATCTACGCCGGCACGTCGGTTGAATCGGCGGGCAAGGTGGTAGAGTCGATTCTCAAGGAGTTCAAAGACCTGAAGGAGAATCGCATTCCTCCGGACGAAATCCGGCGCGCGAAGGATCATCTGAAAGGTTCACTGATGTTGAGCCTGGAATCGACCTCCAGCCGCATGTCCAATCTGGCGCGTCAGGAGATCTACTTTAAGAAGTTCTTCACGCTCGATGAACTGGGAGAGAGCATTGAGAACGTCACGGAAGATGACGTCCAGCGCATTGCGCGAGAGTTCTTCGAGCCGAAGAGCATCGCGCTCACCATTCTCGGCAATCTGGATGGATTCAAGATCAGCCGCGAAGAACTGGCCTGCTAATGGGGTGTGGACTTCGGCCGGCCCGACCGGCGAAGCTGGCGCTCTGCTTTTTGGCTGCGGTCTCATCCGCTTTCGCGGTCGACTGGAAAGCGCTCAAGCCGCAAGGCTACACCAGTGATTTTGCCGGTGTCATCGATGCGCAGAGCCGTACCGCGCTCGATCAGTATGCCGCCGCCATTGAAAAAGCAACCGGTGCGCAACTGGCGTTTGTCACTCTTCCAACGCTGCAGGGCGAACCGATCGAAGATGTAGCCAACGACCTGTTTCACAGTTGGGGGATTGGTCAAAAGAATAAAGACAATGGCGTGATGCTGCTGCTGGTGGTGCAGGACCATCGCAGCCGGCTGGAAGTGGGGAACGGCCTCGAGGAGATTCTGCCGGACGGATACGACGGCCTGCTGCTCGACAACATGCGCCCCGAACTTCGCGCCAGGCAGTATGGCCAAGCCATGCTCACGGCCGCCCAGGCGATCGGCGAGGTTATCGCTAAAGCCAGGAACGTGACCGTTGCGGCTCCCGCGCCGGGGCGTCGACGCGTTATCCAGCGGCATAGAGATGTGCCGTGGATCCCTATCCTCTTCGGACTGTTTATCTTCTGGTCGCTGCTTCGTTCCAGCACACGTGGGGGCGGGGGCGGGGGAGGGTTCTGGACCGGAATGCTGCTGGGAAACCTGCTCAATAACGCCTCCTACGGAGGACGCGGCGGCGGAGGGTTCGGCGGCTACGATTCGGGCGGTTCCGGCGGCGGTTTCGGAGGATTCGGCGGTGGAGATTCCGGCGGCGGCGGCGCGTCTTCCGATTGGTGACGAAGAGGTCTCGGGCCTCCCTGTCTGCCGGACCGTCCTGAACGCATTGCCGCTTCGGGAGCCTCTGTCGGACGACCAGAAGCAGAAGGTCCAGACTATCCTTCAGCAGTATGGCGAAAAGCAGAGGCAGGTTCGCGAAGACTTGCTAAAGCAGCTCAAAACTACGCTTGATGCGGAGCAATACGGGAAGGTCGAGGCGTCGATCAAGCAGCCGCCTCCACCCAACCGGCGTCAGTAGCTTCACTTCTCGACCGGCAGGCCCGACACTTCATAGGCGTGCCACCCGCCGTCGAGCGAGATGACATTGGTGTAGCCCATCTTCTGCAGCGAGTCGGCCGCCAGAGCGGATCGGAAACCACCGCCGCAATAAAGGATCATTTGGGTATCTTTCCCAGGCACGGTCCGCTCGATATCGCGTTCGATAATTCCTTTGCCGAGGTGTATCGAGCCGGCCGCATGGGCCGCCGCGAACTCACGGTCTTCGCGCACGTCGATCAACAGGTGCTTCTCCTGTGCGGCGACCATTCTCTTGTAGCCTTCAATATCGATCTGGCGGATGCGTGACTTCGCGTCGTCGACAAGCTTGAGAAATTCGGGAGCATGTACCATTTGAGTTCAGTTTACTTCGATGGCACTTGCTGCGCGTGAAATTTCGCGTGTTCAATCTCGATGCAGCGATTCATGACCACCTGGAGGCCCGCCTCCCGCGCCTGCTGTGCTGCCGCTTCGTGTATCAACCCCAGCTGCATCCAGATCACTTTGGCGCCGCATTCGATGGCGTCGGCCACAATGGCGGGAATGGCGGAGGGATTGCGGAAGATGTCCACGATCTCGAGCGGTTGCGGGACTTCCTTGAGCGATGGGTAGCACTTGTGTCCGAGGATCTCGCCGGCGTTAGGATTCACAGGCGTGATCTCATAGCCGTGCTGGTCGAGATAGGCGGCAACGCTATGGCTTGCCCGATAAGGCTTGGGTGAAAGTCCTACGATTGCGACGCGGCAATATTTTTGAAGGATTTGGGAAGGCTCGGAGGAAGTGCTCATGGATGTAGCATAAACGACAACATGGCGGCGCCGCTTTCTGCGACGCCGCACCGACAGATTAGAGTTTGTGAGGAGCCGGCTGATCGGCTGCTGCGCAGCCTGGCCGACCACAAAAAACGATGGTCTGCCCCACCGTTGTGCCGGTTACTGGATCAGCGTGGTGAATATCTTCAGGACATTGGCGTTGTCGTCGACCGCGGCCAGACGCACCGTTGCGAAACCGACTGTGGTCACATTGAGGCCGAAGGCGCCGCCATTATTTGGATCAATTGAATATTGGGCGACGAACTGACCGGTGGTGGTGAATTCGACGAGTTCACTTGGCTGGTTGGGGTCCGCATTCGATCCGTCGCTATTGGCTACGATCAGGTGACCGGTCGGCGTCAGCGAAAGCTCCAGCGGACCGTGCAGTTTGGTGGCGTCGTCGTAAACCATCGAGCCCGTTCCCAGCGACGAAGTGGCATTGCCGGCTCCGTAGAGGCCGTAGATCGCGTTGTCGGCCGAACTCGCAACATACAGGATGTCATGCTGGGCGTCGTAGGCCAGTCCGGAAGGTCCCAGGACGAGTGCGGCCGGATCGGTGCGATGTGAATAACCCGAAGCGATTGTGACTGTGTCCCGAATCGACACGGTCTGCCCACCGCCGTCGTAGGCGATGTCAAGTCTGACGACTTGACCGCTCAGGACATTGGAGACAAAGATCTGCGCCGCACCACCGCCGAAATCATGAATTGCCATCCCCCAGGGCCCATTGACCGTGGGCTGTTGGCTGACGGCGCCGAGCAGGTTGCCGCGCGGATCGATGAAGAGGAGCGAGCCCGCCTGCACGGTGGCCGCGGTGCCATCCGCCGTCGGTAAGCTGCCGACCACGACAATACCGTCCGACAGGACTCCCAGGGCCGCGGTGAGTCCGGGGGCCTGACCTTGGAAGAACAAAGACTGCTGGCCTTGTTGATTGATGCGCACGATGGTGGTTCCGGTGCCTTGGAGGTTTTGAGCGTTATTAAAGTTGGAAACCAGGGTGTCTCCGTTCTGAAGCACCGTGCTCCCCAGGAGCGTGCGCGGTACTACGGCAACTCCGTAAGGATTGACGTCGCCATTCGGAGGGACGGTCGATACCACCGGCGGGGTCAGTGGCAGGATCGCATTCTGAGTCTGCGCGCCGGCGGTCAGGACGCCGCACAGAGCGGCAAAGGTACGTAGCGTGAAGTTGATCGTTTTCATGGCAGTTTTCTCTTTCATTTCAGTTAAGTTGAGTAAGTCGTTGGTCTTTTCGCCCGCTGGACACACGTCGGACGGGCGTTGAAATCGGGGTAAGTTACTTAGAGCGCTTCGCCGTGCCGAGAGCGACTAATGCCAGGCCGAGGATCCAACCGTAACCGGGTTCGGGCGTGGCCGCCGCCGGCGCCGTGGTTATGTCGTCGATCGCGAAACTGGGGGCCGTGCTGGAGAGGATGACTGCGTTGAAGGTCGCTCCGTTGAAGGCGATCTGGCCTTCGGGGAATTGGAATCCCGCCGGGAACGTCCCGGTTGAAGTGTTGCTGCCGACTTGCGTGGTCTCTTCGTAAGCGGTCAGGGTGAACGGCGAGGGAGTCGTGAAATCCGCGGTGGCAAACAGCAGACCGATGGCAGAAAGATTCGAACTGAAGTTGATCATGAGGGGCGCATTCGTGCCGCTGGCGAGGACATTGCCTGTCAGGGTGTCAAAGAAGCTCGGCAGCACGGAGTAAGCCCCAGGAATGCTGGAACTCGAGAATGTCGCCGAGAGATTGCCGACGGTATCCGTGAAGGTAGTTGTGGTTCCTACGGTATCGTTGTCGAAGTTGAAAACGGTGGATGCCTGTACCACGGCGCAGAATCCGGTGGCCAGCAGCGCCAGTTTCGCGATTTGGGTTGTGAATTGCATTTTCTCTGTTCCACCCTCCAAAGCGACGTCTTTGGCGGAACTCCCTCATGGCGGACAGGATTTTTTGGCAGAGTGAACGACTAAAGTCTGTCCCACAAGTGTTACGACGGATGGGAGAACTTTGCTTTAAAAGCTTCGTGGCGCTGACGGGCTTTCTCCAGCAGGGCAGGGAAGCCGGGGTCATGCCGAAGGTTGTCGATCAGGGGATCGCTAACGAGGTAGGGATAGCAGAAGAACCCGCCTTCAACGGTCAGGCGAAACAGGCGTAAGGCAGACCCGATATCGCCGAGTACGGCTGACGCCTGGCAGACCTTGTAGATCCCTTCAGCGTCGGCTACACCCCGGTCCACGATCTTGGTCTCGGTATCCCGGAGAATAGCGAGGCCCTCCGGATTCCTGTGCCGGATGGATTCCGCCAGCGCTGCGCCGACCTGGGCTTGCAAGAGTCCGGGATCGAGTTCGTAGGCACGGTCGAAGTCGGCCATCGCGTGGCGCGTGTCGTGCTTGTAGTATTCCCCGAATCCCCGATAAAAGGTGAGATAAGCGGTGCCGTTGGGAGGCAGGCTCGCGAGGAACTTGTCGTAGTTGCCAGTGTAGAGGTACGTGTTCAAGGCGGAACTGGTGATCTTTACAGCGGGCGCGATCTGGCGGGCGCGTTCACATTCGGCGATGGATTCGGGCAGCAGGCCTCCGAAACGGTAAGCGTAGCCGAGTTCCCAGTGAGCCTCGGCGCTGTTCCGATTTTCCTCCAGGGCTTTTTGCATCAACGGCACAGCTTCTTCGGCGTGTCCCGTGTCGGTGAGCAGATTCGCCATGTAGATGCGCGCACTGATCAACGCCGGATTGAGCGATAAGGCTTTCTGGTAGGCAGCCTGAGCCTTCCGGTACATCTCACGCCCGCCGAACTCGAGCGAGGCGGCGGTAGTGTAGGCGCGGCCGAGGTGGGCCCATGTGAGCGCATAGTTCGGAGCTTCCGCCGCGGAGCGTTCAAGCACCCTGACGGCGCTCGCAAAATCGCTCTGCGCGTAGAGGTCGACGCCGCGAAGATAGTCCTCATAGGCGGCGCGATTGACGGGATTATCCAGCTTCAGATTCCCCACTTCGGTCTGGGACAGGTTCAGTTCCAGGCCGCTGATGATCTGTTGGGCGACACGATCCTCTACGGTGAGCAGCTTCTCGTAACGGATATCGATGGTATCCTGCCAGATCATGCGGTCCTGTTTCACGTCGATCAATTGCGTGTTGATGCGCAGGTCGTTGCCGTCTTTGAGATAGCTGCCGGTGAGTAGAGTATCCACGTTGAGGTCCGCGCCAACTTTCCTCGGATCTACAGATTGGTTGCGATATTGATCGATGGAAGAGGACGGGCGGACCGCGATCGAACTGATGTAGCCCAGTTTGGTGATGACGGCGTCGGCCAGGGAGAAGCCGAGAAAGTCGGTCGCGGTATCCTGCCTGAGGTTGCGGAACGGAAGGATCGCGAGGCGGTGGAGCGGAGTCGAGCCGGCACGATCGGTGGATCGCTTCCAAAGTAGATAACTGCCTCCCAGAAAGAGAACCAAAAGCAGGACGGCGATAGGCCACGTCCGGTGCCCAGTGGCCGAGGGAGCCGCGGCAGGAGGGCGCGCAGTTGCCCGGAATTCGCGTTCGCGCCTGAAGGTCTGGAGCGCATCGAGCAACTCCTGGGCGCTTTGGTAGCGCTGCTCGCGGTCCTGGTGCATCGCTTTTTTGCTGATGGCGCTCAGGGAGAGCGGAGGCGACGGATCGTCTTTCAGCAGCTCGGCGATGATCTCCTGGCGATCCGCTCCTTTGAAATTGGGCCGGTTGGCGGCCATTTCATCCAGGACAACGCCCAGACTGAAGACATCGGCGCGGCCATCGACTGCCAGTCCCTGCGCCTGCTCAGGCGCCATATACCGGGCCGTGCCCAGAACGATTCCGGGGCGTGTCGCGGAATAGGTGCGGATGGATCTGAGTTGTGTCGGCTGACTGCTCGAGTCCGAATTCAGCTTGGCGATTCCGAAGTCGAGGATCTTCACGATCCCATCGCCGCGGACCATCAGGTTTTCGGGCTTGATGTCGCGATGCACGATGCCGGCTGCGTGCGCGGCCGTGAGACCGGTCGCAACCTGGATGGCAATGTCGAGCGCCTCTGCCGTTGTGAGCTTGCCCGATGAAATCTTTTCCCGCAGCGTGGCCCCGTCGACGAACTCGGAAGCGATGAACTCAACACCAGTGGACTTACCGACTTCGTAAATGGTGAGAATGTTGGGGTGGTTGAGCGCCGAGGCGGCCAGCGCCTCCTGCTCGAACCGGCCCAGACTCTGGCGATCGTAAACGGATTGCGCGTTAAGGGTTTTGATCGCTACTTTGCGCCGGAGCCGGACGTCCTGCGCGAGATAGACCTGGCCCATGCCGCCTGCGCCCAGCAGAGAGAGTATCTCGTAGCCCGCGATCCGGCTGGCCGGTTCGAGGGTAGAAGGCGTCTTGGACAGGAAGTCCTGAGCTGCGCCGTGAACCAGGCTCTCCAGTCCATCAGACGTTTCCGCGGCGTGCAACAGAGATTCGAGTTCGGCGCGGAGCTTCGCGTCATCTCCACAGTGGTCTGCAACGAACTGCTTCCGGGCGGCGGGCTCCAGGTCCATCGCCTGATTGAACAGTTCGTCCAGGCGCTTCCAGAAACTTGGAGTATCGCCGGAAGCCATGGACTAGTCGCCGTGGGCGGCCGCGCCGCTGGTGAGATCGCGATGCAGCCAAGCCTTGGCCATACGCAGTTCGCGATGCACAGTGGCGGGCGAGATGTTCAACATCGCGGAGGCCTCGTCGTAAGTCAGTCCTCCGAAGAACAGCAATTCGACCACTTCGGCTTTGCGGGAGTCGTGGATGGCCAGACGTTTGAGCGCATCGTCCAGGTCCAGGATGCCGGAGGGGGCGGCCTGGCCGATCACCAGAGCTTCATCGAGCGAGAGCTTGGGTGCGCCGCCGCCCCGTTTGGCGCGGTTCAGAGACTTGGCATGGTCCACCAGGATATGGCGCAACAGGCGCGCAGCGACGGCGTAGAAATGAACGCGGTCGTTGAAAGTGAGTTCAGAGCCGACGAGCCGCAGGTAGGCTTCATTGACGAGGGCAGTTGCGCGCAGGGTGTGCTCGGGCCGTTCGGCAGACAGGCAGCGGGCGGCCAGAGCGCGCAGTTGATCGTAGACCAGGGGCATCAACTGGTCGAGGGCCTCTTTGTTGCCTCCGCCCCATTCTTTGAGAAGGCGCGTCACCTGTTGGTCGTCTGCCGGCATGTACGAGCCTAAGGTTTATGTTATCTGATGCTCTGCTCCCCCGCACTGACGACCGCCGATTTGAGTTCGTTGACGGTGATCGAGTACGGAGGGAAGGTTCGGGTGAAGTCCGGGCCTAACCCCTCGATTTGAAGCGTCACGGGCACGATTTGTCGGTTCCGTGACGGAGTTAGTGTTGTCGGGACTGGCGGCGGATAGGGTGATGGTTTGGCCTTTGGGGGGCCGTGTCCGCGCGGTTTACTATTTTCAGAAACAACGAACCGGTTTTGCTATCGCGCGTGGCGTTGAAGAAAGGCAACGGGACCTGTTGCGGCGGATGCAAGGCTGCTTTCCGCGCGGGGCTGGAGGTCGCCTTTCGCGCGTTGGGATTCCTTTGGCGTCGATGGCCAGGACCTTCGTCTCCATGATTCCGGCTGAACATTTGTTGGGCATAGGAGGCCGGCGATCCGTAGCTCATCAGTGTCTTGCAGCCGATCAGGTCGGTCTTCCACTGCATCGCACCCGGGTTCACATCTAGTGGGCAAGCGTATGAGGGTCCTCCTTGAAGCTGCGATTGCGGACGAGTTCGCCGTAAAGGCCGCCGTCGTACGAATAGTTGATCTCTTCGGTCATCAAGCCGTAGAGAGCGCGACTGACGCGGGCTGTTACTTTGGCGGCATTGATCTGGATTTCAACAGACTGGGCTTCGAGAGCAAGCGTGGCGCAGAGGGCGACCGCTGCTAGCCGGATAGAGGACATATGTGTGAGCTTAGCCTAAGCTGGTGCGCCGAAAATCACGGCTGCGAGTCCGGCGCGAAGACATTGCCGCCTGGTTGGACAGGTGATCGTGTGGAACCAGCGCCGCAGTCGCACTGGTGCGCTGAAATTGCTATTGATTCGATACTGGGAAGGGAACTGCCAGTAGGCGTCATATCTTTCCTTCACGGTGACCGCTGTTTTTCCGGTGACCTTCCCAGGAGCCACGCAAGATTGGCCGCTTATTTCCAGTCATTGATGTTGACTTTGTGTATCGCCTCAGGCCACATCCGAAGCACTGTACCCTGGCCCTCGATCTCTCCATTCAGGACCATTTCAAAAAAATCGGGAGACGCGGCTTGTTGCCAGACACCCTCCACAGCTCGCTCCAAGGGTTCCGTTACGAGCGAATGAACGAGTGCGTAAGTGTGCGAGCCGGTAATCAACAGGAGCCGGGTACCGGGCAACTTCCCGGGTAGGATGGAAACCAGACCTGGTGCAGTGCGGCGGATATTTGATTCCGCCAGGGGTTGGAATTGGGCGCGCTCGCCCGGTAGCGGATGGCTGTTCACTATGGTCCCCGTGTTTCCCGTACTCCCAGACAAGGGTTGGAAGTTGGTCCTGGTCAAGAGCTCATCCAATTGGCGACTGGTTCCCGGAACGCCTATGAGGATGACATTCTGATCTCCTACCGAATCGATAGACAAATCCGCGGTTCCTGCGATTGAGATCCTGATCCCTCTGGTTTCAAGGTATTGGGCCAGCCCGAGCGCACCAAAAGTATCGGAAGCGACCGTATAGGTCTGCAGCAGCTTGGGCTCTCCCCATTTTTCCGCCAATAGGCTGAGCTCCGGCGATTTTCGGAGGTCACCGAAATCGTTCACAACGGGGTCACGAACCTTGAGGTTCTGACCTGCAAATTCAAAAAAGACCGGGGTGGGAAGAAACAGGCTGGCCGGTTTTCCATTAGCGAAGAATCGTCTCCACAATGCAGGCAGCACTTCGGCAGTCCCACTAGCCGGGTGACGCCCTCCGGATTTCCGATTCTCTGAATAAGCACCGGCCCAAAGTGCCGCGAAGAGAATGGAAGTCCCCGCAAGAACCACAACCAACGGCCAAAGGGTGGGGTTGGCTTCGGCAATCTTTGCGGCGGCAGGCTTACTTTGAATCCGCAGCTCATGTTTGCCCACCGGGATTGACAATCGGACCGGTGAACTCGCGCCGTCGGTGTCATAAAACTCCTTCAGTCTGAGGCGCAGGCGCGAGACCTGTACTCTTACAGAAGCGTCAATCTTGGACTCGAAGTCTGCCTTCTTGCCAAACACATCGACAGCAAGCGCGTATTCGCTGACGGGATCTCCGCGATGCTGCCATAAATATAAGAGCAGTGAACGCTGAGATTGCGCCCTCAAAAGACTGGGGCTGTTGAGAACCTCCTGAAAATGACTTTCTAGCGTCAGCGTATCCGCCAATTCGTCTTGAACGACGGAATTACCAGCCCTTCGCCCGATTCTCATGGATGCTATTTTATCCCAGAGAATCGCGATCCGGGACTGCCGGAGGTACGCCTACAAGGGTTCCACGAAGACTAGTGCGGAAAAGCCCGTTTTCTCATCTTGCCGGCGAAGAGCGCTGACGCAAAAGCGCGTGAACCCGTTGACACGATTGTTCGCCACTGGGATCATATTTGTCGCGTTGAGCACGGGAGCCGCAGAATGTAACGGTGTCTGATACGCGATGTAACTCAGGAAAAAAGATGCTGGGTGTAAACGAGTTACACGGTGTAACGTCAAGAAACTTCCTCGTTCAGATGAAATCACGAATAATCGGGTCGTTTCTCTAACCATTTGTTTCGAAAGGAGTTGACTTATGAATCCTCTAAACGGCGCCGGCTTCAACCGACGCCAATTGCTAGCTCTCGCGGGCGCTGGTATGGTGGGCAGCGTCGCACCTGAGCTTCGGGCGCAAAGTTCTTCCGTAGGCTTCCCGGAAATCACGACGTCGTTGGTGATTCGCCACCAGGTTTACATCGTGCATACGAACAACGAGGCTTACGACACGAACGTCCGTATCTTAACCCCTGATACTTCTCTTGGGAAAATGCGCTATCAGAACAACCCCAGGGTGGTATACGTGTTGCCGGTAAATCCGGACGTGACCACTGAGTGGAATGACGGCCTCTATACGATCCTCCAGGGGGATCTTCACAATGAGTACGGCTTCGTCGCAGTTGCACCTTCGTTCACGAATTGGCCCTGGTACGCCAATAACCCCACCGACCCGACCATCCAACAGGAGACTTATTTTATAACGGAGGTTGTTCCGCTGATCGATAGTCTTTTCCCTGAAGCGATTGGCAAAAGACTCTTGCTGGGATTTAGCAAATCCGGAAACGGTTCATATCAACTCATCCTCCGGCACCCGGACCTCTTTATGGCCGCATCGATTTGGGACGCACCGGTGATGAAGACCGCTCCGGACGAATTTGAGATGCCCCAAATCTATGTGACTCAAGACAACTTCAACCAATACTGCATTCCTACCTTGTTGCCCCAGCAAGCTTCCTTGTTCCAAAGCAAAGCCCGCCTGGGGCTGTTTGGCTACGCTGTATTCTCCGGACCCAATACCGACCGAGGGGTGGACCACATCGGACTATGCCACGCATTGCTGAACTCGTTAAACATCCCCCATTACTACGACGACAGCACACAGCGCATACATAGATGGGACTCGGGGTGGATGCCTCTGGCGGTGGAAGCGCTAGATCTGATGTCCCGATAGCGCACGCTGAATTTGGCAGCCATGAGACGGAGAACCTTGATCAAAAGCACCGTGGCGATGGCTGCCGCGCCTCTATTCAGAGCTTGGGGGCAGGTCCTGAGTTTCGACCTTATCGTGCTGGGCGCCACGTCGGCAGGAGTGGGTGCAGCCATTGCGGCGGGCAGGCAGGGTCTGCGGGTAGGGGCTATTGAAGAGAGTCCGACGCTCGGTGGGATGCTGGCGAACGGTCTGTCGAACGCCGACCTGCGTAGCTCCGGAGGGTCGAGCGGGAGGCGAAGGCGTTTCGGCCAAGCCATTTGACTTTCGAGATTCCGGCGCGCCGCGACGGACCGTTGGAGGCCACCGGCAAGACAGTGGATCGGATGGGCCCATCGCCCGGGTTGCGAACGAGTCTGGAACCCAGCACTGGTTAGCTGCCAACACGGTTTTTCCGGCGGCTCCATCATGCGCTCCTTGGCCAATTGGTGCCGTTGGGCGCCAATCCGCGGCCCGCAAAACCGGCAGGATACGCCGGGTCTCTGCGTGAATCCTGCCGAGAAAACAGGCTGCCTGGAGAACTGACTGAAAAGCGACCGGAAAGCGCTTGACAACCGTCGCCACCCGACATAGACTTCCTTCAGAAGCATGTTTCAAGGGACCTTAGCCATCAACTTGTCAATCTGATTTTTCCAGGGGGGTACCGTGCTGTCATCTCGTAAGCGAATGGGCATCGTAGCTATGGCGTCGTTTGTTGCCGTCATAAATATGAACAGAGTTCAGGCTCAAACTTTTCAGGCGCAAGTTACGGGCACTGTCACGGATGCATCCGGTGGCGCTGTGCCAGGAGCAGTAGTCACGGCGAAAGATCTGGGTACAGGCGCCGTCGCTACCACCAAAAGCAACGCGAGTGGCAGTTACACTTTGCCCTATCTTCGGCCAGCCATATACCAAATAAGCTGTGAGGTGACCGGGTTTAAGCGGTTCGAAGAGGGACCCGTTACTTTGCAAGTCAACCAGGTGCTGGAGGTTAACGTCACGTTGCAGCCGGGCGATGTTACTCAGCGGCTCACGGTGAATGCCGACGCTGCGCCGCTGGCGACCGAGACCGCCAGTCTGAGCCAGGTGGTGACCACGCGCAGCATTGAAAATCTGCCGCTCAACATCCGTGATCCTTACGGATTAATCGCTCTCACGCCGGGAGCCATCATGGGCTCGAATTTCGGCGTGGGAGGAGGAACGTCCGACTTCGGGCGGTCCTGGTTCAATTCCGATTACTACGTGGGAGGCGGCCGCTCGGGTTCGCAGGACGTCATGATTGACGGGGCGCCGAACGTGGTGGGGGATTTTAGTAAGTCGATCATAGATCCCCCTCTCGATTCTGTGCAGGAATTCTCGGTTCAGGCCACTAACTACAGCTCGCAATTCGGCCGCAGCTCGGGCGCAACAGTCAATATCGTCACCAAGTCCGGCTCAAACGAACTCCACGGGGCAGCTTTCGATTTCGAGCGCCACAGCGTCACGGATGCAAACTATTTCTTTAACAACAGGAGCGGCCTCGCGCTCCCCTCCTGGAGTCGGCATCAGTTCGGCGCTAATCTGGGCGGTCGGGTGATTAAAGATAAATGGTTCTTTTACGGAGACTACGAAGGTCTGCGGCAGGGAGTCCCCAGTACCCAGATCAGCACCCTTCCGACTGCTTTACAGCAGACCGGCAATTTTTCGCAGACCCACGCCAGCAACGGTTCCCTGATCACCATTTACGACCCCTCTACTCTGGTGACTCTGCCCAACGGTACTTTCCAGCGGTCCCCATTTCCGAATAACACCATCCCGGTTTCGGAAATCAACCCGGTGTCCGCGGCCGCAGCGAAGTATTACCCGGCGCCGAATTTGCCTGGCAACCCGGTGACCGGCGCCAGCAACTACGTCTACGCCCCCGAGCAGACGGTGTCTATCGACAAATACGACTTCCGCAGTGACGCTAATTTGACAGCGAATACAAGGATGTTTGGCCGCTTCTCGCAAGAACGCGACACACGCTATACGCCGGGAGCGATGCCGGGTGACATTGGAGGAGGGGGCAATGTGTGGGACACCTTTACACAACAGGTCGTCGATCTGAATCACGTCTTCTCTGCCACCACCGTGGCGGACGTCAATTTCTCTTTCCTCCGTGGGAAGGCAATTCAGAAGGGAGCCTCTTACGGCTTTAACGTAGCTTCGCTGGGGCTTCCCGCCAGTTACACCAGTGTGGCTCTTCCCTATTTCCCCGTCTATACCATGTCGGACGTTTTGGGTACCGATATTGCAGCCCCCAGCGACGCTCTGCAAACTCAGCCTCGCAACGTCTTCTCCGTTGAAGGGAGCGTGAGTCATCAACATGGCAAACACAGCTTGAAATTCGGCGAGGACATGCGCTGGATGCATTTCAACGAAGATCAGCATAATGCGGCTTCGGGTAATTTCACGATGTCGCGCTCGTACACGCAAGGTCCCAACCCCACCCAGGCCAGTGCGACCGCGGGGTACGATTTTGCGAGTTTCCTGCTCGGCGACGCCTCTAGCGGTTCGATTCAGACGATGTCGCCAATGTCCACCATGGGATCTTACTATGGTCTATATGTGCAGGACGATTGGAGGGTGACCACCCGTTTGACTCTCAACCTCGGCCTGCGTTATGAGTTGAACGTTGGGGACTCCGAAAAATATAATCGGATTGCGACCTTTAACCAGTCGGCGCAATCGCCCCTCGCCTCCAATCCCGGTCTGTCGAACCTGAAGGGGGTTGTGGACTGGATCGGGGGGAGCAACCCGAGCACCACGCTGCCTGCCAATTTTGGGTTCGGCCCGCGCGTCGGGTTTGCCTACAACCTCGGGAAAACCGTGATTCGCGGAGGGTATGGCATTGACTACCTGCCCCGGCCGGTCTATGCCAATGGTTATGGCGCACTCGAAACGAATCAAGTCACCACCATGGTCACGTCTCTGAACGGCCTTACCGCGGTCAACACGCTCAGTAATCCGTTTCCGACAGGAATCATACCTTCGTTGAATGACCGGAACCCGCTGGTAAATGTGGGGTCCAGTATCACCACGCCCGTCCACGCCACCTCCCTTGGGTATGCGCAGATGTGGAACTTCGGGATCCAGCGTGAATTGCCGGGCGGGTTGGTTCTCGATGCTCACTATTGGGGGAACAAGGGAACGCACGTCGCCACGGATGCCACCACGGTATTGGGCACCGTAACTCTCCCCCTCGATCAACTTCCCAATCAGTACCTGGCTCTGGGCAGTCAACTGAACCAGTTGGTGGCCAATCCCTTTGCGGGTCTGGGTCTGGGTGGAGTGCTTTCCGGCGCACAGATTTCACGCCAGCAGTCGCTTCTGCCCTATCCGCAATACACCGGCATCAGCCAGGTTTTCGGGAATTGGGGGGATTCTACTTACGAGGCCGGCAGCCTCCAGGTTGAAAAACGCTTGTCGTCCATCCTCACCTTCTCGGCTGTCTACACTCGATCCAAAAATATTGATAACGTTAGAAGCCCGCTCGACGCTTACGATCTTCATGCCGAGAGGGGACTTGCCGCGGTCGATATCCCCAACAATTTCCGGCTGAGTTGGGTGTTTTCAATCCCCTATGGCCGTGGCCGCGCACACGGCCAAAGTCTCAACCGCATTGCGAATGCCCTGGTTGGCGGTTGGGACTTCAATTCCTTCATAACTCTCCTGAGCGGAGTGCCGATCTCTATCAGCCGCCCTTCCGTGAACAATGGACAGAGCGCGGAACTCAACAACAAGAGTATCGCGGAATGGTTCAACACCAGCGATTTCTCGGTAGCTCCGGCTTATACCTTCGGCAACGTGGGCCCCGTATTACCGGATGTTCGAACGGATTGGACCCGGGACATCGATGCCGTGCTAAGCAAGAATTTCGCCTTCGCCATCGCCGAGAAAAAAATAACGGCTCAATTGCGAATCGAATGCTTCAATCTGTTCAATACGGCGCAGTTCGCGGCCCCGAACGGCACCGTCACGTCGGCCTTGTTCGGGCAGGTGACATCACAAGCCAACGACCCTCGAGATCTTCAGTTTGCTCTGAAGTTCCTTTTCTAGTTCTATTTTCCCGCACGAGGCTCGAGCTTTCTTCGCTGAGATTTGTGCAGTACCTGTCCTTGTGAGCTGAGTTTCGCTAAGAGCGCCTGCAGGTCGATCTGCTGCACCGGCCTGTTCGATCGCAACGCCATCACGGCCGCCACACCCGCCGAATGCCCCATGATCATGTAGACCGGTTCCATCCGGATCGTACAGATAGCGACATGGGTGGCGGATACGCAAACGGGAACCAACAGATTCCCGCATTCATCAGCCTTGGGTACGAGGCTGCGGTACGAGATCTCGTATGGATTCTGATCCAGCCGGATGGATTCATCGAGATGCCCTTCGATGCGCACGAAACCTTGCGGATTTTCGAAGCGCCTGACCCAGTGCGAATCCAGCACGAACGAACCCATCCCGATAGAGTCGTCCTTGGTGTTATCGACCAGGATGTCCTTTTCAGTCATCACATATTGGCCAATCATCCGGCGGCTCTCGCGCATGTAAATCTCCGTGGGCCAGAGCCCGTTATTAGTGAACTCGTCGTTGGCCAAGCCCCAACTGTTCACATCATCCCGAAGCGTCTTGGGCACCCGCGGTTCGTGCGCGAGAAACCAGAAGAAGCCTTTTTCGTAATCTTCGTGGTCCTGCAGAATGCGATCGCGCTCAGCATACGACTTCTCCGGATACCCGACATTGCCGTTTACGTAATCGATGGAAAAGGGTCCACTGGCATTCAGATCGAACTTACCGCCGGGAATCGGGCCGAGATGAACCAGCCGGGCGAACGCGATCCCGGGGTGCGCCTGAACGTAGCGGAGGACCAATTCGTAACGTTCGGGATAGTAGTGAGCAGGCTTGGGCCACGCGGACTTCAACCCGGGACGCTGGGTGGCAATCAGGCGATAGCAATACGCCTGCATGCGCCGGTCGGCCGCTCCAACCTCCCCGAGTGGAGCGGGATCGATCCCCCATAACATTCTGCCTCCGGAGTCACGAGCCGGAATGTCGGCCCCGAATTGCCCATGATGCATGTAGACGCTGGTGGGGGTTCCATAATCCTCTTCGCTGTAGTTCTTGATGAAGTGCGGCTCGCGGACTCCCGCGAGTTTCTCTCCATATTGGCTGCGGCTTTCCCGCCCATAAAAGTTGGAGATGCCGGCCCGTGCCAGCAGATCACCTTCATAGCTGGCATCGATGAAGATCTTGCCGGAGACCACCGTACCGTTCTCCAACTTGATCGCGGTAATGGTTCTGCCTTTCTTCTGCACGGCGTCGATTCGTTGTCCGCGCAGCACTTTATACCCTGCCTTTCGTATCCAATCTTCGAAAACGCTGCGTGCCACCTTGGGCTCAAGGGTCCACCTCTCTGGCTTCGGCCAGGGCATATCCGTGCCGCGGAATTGGAGGACAGGCGAGGGCTCGGTCTTCTTACTTTCTTCGAGGGCAACGCGATCAAAGAACTCGGCCGCAATGCCGCCGACCAGATCGGGAGTGCTGGTATCTGTGATTGCGATACCCCCGGTCACCATTCCGCCAATGAATCGGGTCGGCTCGACAACAATCACCGCCGCACCTTCGCGAACCACGGCTTCGGCGGCTGCCAGTCCGCCGGGAGTGCCTCCGTAGATGACGACATCGGCTGCTAATGATTCACCAGCAGCAAAGCACCAGGGGACACAAAGCCAACATGCGATCCAAGCGATTTGTGCTTTCAAGTTTCGCCTATGCCTCTCCATGAAACTGACATTCTACATGACAGAAGCCCTACCTTCCTTGTTCCCGGTGCGGCGTCCTTGTATGATCATGATACGTTTCGACACTCATGCAACTTCGCTCCGTCCTCGTCATACGTTTGGTTCTCGCCATTTTCGCGATACCCGCAGCCGGCGCTGCAGGCCCTACTCTTGAGCGCAACTTCACGCAAACCGTCCGCCCCTTTCTAACCCGCTACTGCATCGGATGCCATAGCGGCGATGCGCCCGCCGCCCAGTTGGACCTCCGGACTTACTCCACCCTCGACACGGTGGTGCGGGACTACGCCCGTTGGAATCTGGTGCTGGAGAAATTGACGGCGAAGGAGATGCCTCCCAAGCAGGTGCCCCAGCCGCCGGCCGAAAGCCGTCAGCAGGTGATCGCATGGATTGCGGCCATGCGCGCGGATGAGGCACGCAAGAATGCCGGGGATCCCGGGCTGGTGCTGGCTCGCCGGTTGAGTAATGCCGAGTACAATTACACCGTCCGCGACCTCACTGGCGTGGACATGCGCCCCACGCGGGAGTTTCCTGTTGATCCGGCCAATCCAGCCGGTTTCGACAACTCCGGCGAATCGTTAACCATGTCGCCCGCGCTGCTCAATAAGTATCTGCAGGCCGCGCGCGAGGTGGGCGATCACATGGTCCTCAAGCCCGATGGCTTCGACTTCGCGCCCTATCCGATGCTGGTCGAGACGGATCGCGAGAAGTATTCCATCCAACGGATCATAGATTTCTACGATCGCCAACCGACGGATTATGCAGATTACTTTCAGGCGGCCTGGCGCTTCAAGTACCGCTCGGTTTTAGGTAAGCCCAATGCCAGTCTGGCGTCCATGGCGGACGACGCGAAGGTGAGCCCGAAGTATCTGCCGATGATCTGGCAGCTTCTGGATGGCACGCAAGACGACGTGGGTCCGGTTGCCAAGCTGCGAGGGATGTGGCGCGCGCTGCCCACGCCGCAGGCGAACACGCAAGACCTTCTCCGAACGAAGTGTATCGCGATGCGTGATTTCGTGGTCCGGATCCGGAACCACACGGCCATGCAGTTCGCTGCGCCGATCGTGCAAGGATTGCCTGCCGGGTCGCAGCCCCTGCTGAGTTGGAAACTGCGCGAGTTCGCTTCGCACCGCCGCGATTTCGATCCCGGAAGCCTGCGCAACGATACCGACCCTCCTCCGGTGGTGCCGGAGATCCCGAAATATGCCGGGCTGCACCGGGAGGCGGCTCCGCGCTGGGCCGCTCTCACGGCGAAAGCCCGCGCCGGCGATAACGATCTGGTAGTTCCAGCTACCGAGCGCAGCCGGTATGAAGCTGCATTCGCGCGCTTCGCTGCCGTTTTCCCGGACACCTTCTACGTCAAAGAGCGTGGTCGCTATTTCCCGGACGATTCTCAGGACAAGGGGCGACTCCTGAGCGCGGGCTATCACAGCGTCGTGGGCTTTTTCCGCGACGATACGCCGCTTATGGAGTTGATCCTCGACGAAAAAGGTCAGAAGGAACTCAACCGCCTTTGGATCGAATTCGACTTCATCGCCGATTTCACGGCGCGAACGTGGGTTCAGTTTTTCTTCAATCAGAGCGGCGAAGTTCAAGGGAAGGGCGCCGAGTCCGGCACGGCGCGCCCGCCGGATCACGAGATTACAGACGAGGCGGTCATCATGGGATTGCGCGACGCCTATCTGGCCAAAGCCCTGGCCGATCCGAAGAACGATCCGGTTGCTCCCGAGGCGATGCGCTATCACTTTGATCGCATGAATCATACCCTCCGCACTTTAGAGAAGATGCACGCAGATGCGGAGCCCCAGCATCTGGAGGCTCTTCTCAAGTTTGCGGCACGGGCTTATCGGCGGCCGCTCTCGACTGCCGAGCGCGAGGACATTCTGGCTTATTACCGGACGCTTCGTGAAAAGAGCGGGCTGACGCATGAGGAGGCGATTCGGAATTCGATCGTCAGCGTATTGATGGCGCCGGACTTTTGTTACCGCATCGATTTGGCGGACGCACGAGGCTGCTCCGCAACCGGGCAGACCATAAAAAACGATGGTGTGCCCCACGGGGGATGCAGACTTTCCGGGTATGAACTGGCCAGCCGGTTGAGTTATTTTCTCTGGTCCAGCATGCCTGACCAGGAGTTGCTGGCTCACGCCGCGGCCGGCGATTTGTCGAGACACGACGTTCTGCTTACGGAGACTCGCCGGATGTTGAAGGACGATCGCGCCAGCGGGCTGGCTACCGAGTTCGGCGGGAACTGGCTCGATTTCCGCCGCTTTGAACAACACAATGCGGTCGATCGCCAGCGCTTCCCGAGCTTTACTAATGATCTTCGCGAGGCCATGTTCCAGGAACCGATCCGCTTGATCGAGGACGTGATCCACAACAATCGCCCGGTCCTCGACCTGCTGTACGGCAACTACACTTTCGTGAATCCGGTCCTGGCCAGGCACTACGGTATGCCTGAAGTCACGGGCAACGCCGATACCTGGATCCGGGTGGACGATGCGGGCCGCTACGGTCGGGGCGGCTTGCTGCCCATGTCGGTCTTCCTCACCGAGAACGCGCCCGGCTTGCGGACGAGCCCGGTGAAGCGGGGATACTGGGTCGTCCGCCGGGTGCTCGGCGAGACGATTCCGCCGCCGCCTCCCAAGGTGCCCGAATTGCCGAGCGATGAGGCGAAGTCGGAACTGCCACTGCGGGAAATGCTGGCCAAGCACCGGGAAAACGCGGTCTGCGCGGGGTGTCATGCGCGATTTGATTCGTTCGGCCTGGCGTTCGAAGGCTACGGGCCCATCGGCGAGGTGCGGAACAAGGACCTCGCCGGGCGCCCAGTCGACACGCAGGCAACTTTTCCGGGCGGTAGCCAGGGCTCCGGATACGAAGGCGTGCTCAACTACATCCGCGAGCATCGTCAGAACGACTTTCTGGATAATTTCAGCCGCAAGCTGCTGACTTACGCTCTGGGCCGGTCTCTCATGCTTTCCGACGAGCCTACGGTTGAGCTTATGGAAGCCAGGCTGTCCGCAACGGGTTATCACTTTGATTCAATGGTGGAGACCATAGTCACCAGCCCTCAGTTCCTTAATAAACGCAGTCCAGAGTCCCCTCAAAAATCCAACCTCGCGAAAAGATAAAATAAAAACAATGCCCGATCGAACACAGCAACGCGCCCATCGAATTTCACGCCGTACGGTTCTTCGCGGCGCCGGAGTCACCATGGCCCTGCCGTGGCTCGAGTCTCTTTCCGCCTTCGCCGGCACGGCATCTCCGGAGACCTTCCCCAAGCGCTTCGCAGTGCTCTTCATGGGGAACGGCATCAATGAGGATCACTGGAGCGCTGAGGGCTCGGGCGACGCGATGAAGCTCAGCAAGACATTGTCGTGCCTGGAGCCGTTGAAGCACAAGATCAATGTGATTGACGGACTCTTCAACAAGCCGTCCACCGGTATGGGGATTCATCCGGCGGAGACGGGAGGTCTACTGTCCGGCGCAGTCATCCAGAAGGGCGCCATCATCAAAGCGGGCATCACCGTGGACCAGATGATCGCGAATCGCGTCGGAGAAGACACGCCTCAGTCGAGTATCGTTTTGGCTTGCGAGTTGCCTATGACGGGTTACCACGAGACCAACTTCTCGATGGCCTACAGCTCTCACATATCCTGGCAGACTCCGGACTCGCCGGTTCCGGTGGAAGTTTATCCATCGCTCGCTTTCGACAATCTGTTTGAGAACCGCGGCAGCGCCCTGAACGCGAGCATTCTCGACCGGGTGAAGGATCGCGCGGAGTCGCTCAGCGGCAAAATCAGTTCGACTGACAAGGCTAAGCTGGATGAATATCTGACCAGCGTGCGCGAAGTGGAAAAACGCGTCGACAGCATGCGCAAGAACAAAGACCAGGCGGACGACCTTTCGAAGCATAGGAACCGTCCCCTGTTTACGATGGAACGGCCGGCGAATGGCCTGCCGGAAGATCTTCGGGAGCATGCGCGCCTGATGTGCGACCTGATTGCGATTGCCTTCCAGACGGACAAGACTCGCGTCGCCACGCTGCTTCTCGCCCGCGACCTTTCGGCCCTCTACTATCCGTTCCTGGAAGTGCGCGAAGGGCACCATTCCGCATCTCACAACAACCTTTCCGACGGTTACGAACGCATCTCCCGTTTCCATCTGAGCCAGCTGGCTTATCTGGCTACCAAGCTGGATAGCATGCCGGAGGGCGACGGTACTGTCCTGGATCACTCGTGCCTGATGTTTCTCTCCAATATGTGGGCGGGCCGCAAGCACGACAACACCAGATTGCCGCTGGTGCTGGCAGGAGGTTTGGGCGGCACACTCGAGACTGGACGCTCGCTGAATTATCTGGACGCCGGCGAGGGTAACCGCAAGATGTGCAGCTTGTACCTGTCGATTATGGACCGGATGGGGGTTAAGCTGGATCACTTCGGCGATGCCGATACCCGGCTTGAACGCCTGTAAGTCACGAGGAACCTAAGCCTTCATATTGGGTTGGAAGAGCGCAAATACGGCTCCTTGAGGATCTCCGATTATGGCCATTTTTCCGGTGCCTTCGATGGTCATCGGTGGCACGTGCGTCTTGGCGCCGAGGCTAGCCGCCTTGGCGAACGATGCCTCGCAATCCGACACCATGTAATAGATCATCCAGTGCGGCGGAGCACCGGGCGGCTGAAACTCGATCGGAGGTAAGCCGCCGATTCCGCGTTCACCATTCATGATATGCCAATAGGTCGACTCATCTTTACCTTCGCCGGTGACAAACTTCCAACCGAGCAGCCCTGAGTAGAATTTCCTCGCCGCGTCGCGATCCGGCGTATTGAGGTCAGCCCAAACGAAGGAATTGGCTTCTCCCGCGATGCCGATTCCCTTACTCGTGTTCTCCTGCCACAAACAGAAATGCGCGCCAGTCGGATCCCGGACAACCGACATGCGGCCCTTGTCCATCACGTCGAAAGGCCCCTCGAGCACAGTGGCGCCCAACTCGATGGCGCGCCTGGTGCTTTCGTCCGCACTCGTCACGCCGATGTAAATCATCCAGTGCGGCGGTATGCCCTGCGCCAGATGGTCCTTCATGAGCGTGTACACAGCCGCACAATGCTGGCCTTTTAGCTCAAAAGTAGTGTAAACTCCGACCGGCCCCATGGGAAAGTCGGTTGACGACCATCCGAACAGCGACGAGTAGAATTGTTTCGCAGCGTTCTGATCGGTGGTGGCCAGTTCCATCCAGCAGAAGGACCCGGGAATGAGTTTTTCTACAATCGCCATTTCGTCAGTATAGTGCTGTCAGGTTACATTTTGCTGAGAACGCGGTCCTTGATCCAGTGCTCGTCCCACCACTCGATCGGGTTCACCTGGACGCCGTCCACCTGCATGGAAAAATGCAGATGATCGCCGCCGGCCAGACCAGTTTCACCGCTGTTCCCCATCTTCTGTCCCTTTTCGACCCGATCGCCGACTTTGACGTCAAAGTGGCTCATATGGCCGTAGATGGTCTGCAGTCCGTACCCGTGGTCGAGAACAATGCAGTTGCCGTAGATGCCGAGCCGGTCGGCATAAATCACCTTGCCACTATTGGGCGCGACGATCGGCATGTGCTTTCGATCCGCCAGATCGAAGCCCAGGTGGGTTTCCACATCCACCGTTTTACCGTTGTAAGTATAGGTCCGGTGATCGGCGAAGAAGGCCTCATTCTTGGTAGCCGGACGAACAAAGGGACCTTTCCACAAAATGGCTTCCTCGGTCTTCAGCCGGAGATCGTACAGCGTTTTGGAATTCAGCTTTCGCATCTCGCGGTTGCAATAAATGAAGCGCGCCAAGGTATCGCCGGGAATTTTATTTTCCGGATCCATGTCGCCCAGCACCTTTTGCATAAATGCATCGGTCAGGACGATGGTGCTTTCATGAAACTTCTTAGGGAAGAGCTTGACGTAAAACGGCGCCGTCGCCTTTGCTCCCGCGGGATTGGAGGCAAACACCACCGGCTCGATGCCCACTGGCAAGTCCCAGGGATAAGCAAACAGGCTGAACCGCTCGCCGGCGTGATTGGGTAGCGGAAAGCTACGGAAAATATAGTCTTTCACCTGGACTCCGGAATCGGACACATAACCCGACGGCGTAAACGTAACCAGGCCGCAGCCGGCCTGATTGACGTAATGCTGCACGCCATCGGCGACCACGTGCGGCGGCCGGGTGATAACGTCGACATCATAGGAGACCGTGCTGGTCCCACCACGGAAATCGTTGGACTGAGCTTCGACGGTAAGCCTGGCTTTCCCGTCGTGGAGCGCAGGTGCATTGCCGCGGCCGACGTTCAACGTGAGGCTGCTGGGCGGCGCGTTCTTGAAGAAGCGAAAGCGATGCGCCGGCTCTTGCGGTCCGGGAATCGTATAGCTTTTTCCGTCCTGCTCGAGAATCGCTTTCACGTTGCGGACGCCATGAGGGTTGGTCAGGACGACATGAACGGGAGTCGAATCTCCAATAGCCTTCACCTCCGGGGTTACCTGAATTCCGGTTGAGCCGGAAAGAGAAAAGAGAGTCACGGGCACTGCGATGAGCACCACCACCACTATAATTAATATGATTTTCACGGTTTTATTCCATTCGTAGCGGGAATCGCGGGCTGCTCCGGGCTCGAGGGAGCCGGGACTGGAGCTTTTGCCCAACGATCCATCCAATCGATAAATGTCTTGTACCAGAGCATGCTGTTCTGGGGCTTCATTACCCAGTGTCCTTCATCCGGGAAGATCAGCAGCTGTGACGGCACTTTCTGCAACTGAAGCGCGGTGAACAACTGCAGACCCTGGCCGTAGGGGACGCGAAAATCCAGTTCTCCGTCGATGACCAGCGTCGGCGTCTTGAACTCTTTCGCGTACATGCTGGGCGACCACCGCACGTACATCTCGGGATTGTCCCAGGGCATGCCGCCGAATTCCCAAATCGGAAACCATAACTCCTCGGTCTCCCCGGCCTCGCTGCGCAGATCGTAAACGCCGGCGTGCGAGATGAGCGCCTTGAAGCGCGTAGTGTGTCCGAGGATCCAATCGATCATGTAGCCACCGTAGGAACCCCCCGCGGCCACCATGCGGTCCGGATCGACGTAGGGGAGTTTGGCAACTTTGTCGGTGACAGCCATGATGTCGTCGTAAGGCTTGCCGCCCCAATCGTGATTGACGGCGTCGGTAAAGGCCTGTCCATATCCGATCGAACCGCGGGGATTGGGCATCACCACGACGTATCCGGCTGAAGCGAAGACCTGCGCATTCCAACGGTACGTCCAGCTCTCGCCCCACTCGCCTTGCGGACCTCCATGGATCAGTATCATAGCCGGATATTTCTTGCCCGGATCGAATCCCGGGGGCTTCACCACAAAGCTCTGGATCTGCACTCCGTCGCCGACGTCGGTAAACAGCTCTTCGAGCCCTGTAAGCTGATGGGACGAGAGCACGGCATCGTTGAAGTGAGTCAGCGGGACAGGCGCGCCGCCGCCGGAACTGCCCCGCACGATTTCGGTCGGTGCAGCGCCGCTCTGCCGCGTGAACACCAGCGTCTTGCCGTCGGGCGTGAAGGCCATATCGTCCAAGGTGCTATTGCCTGAGGCCACGACGCGCATGCCGCCGCCTGCCACGGGGACTGCCTGGATGCCCTGGCGTCCGCGGTCGGTCACGGTGAAAAAGAGGCGGGAGGAATCGGGAAACCAGGTGAAGCTGTTGACCGACCGGTCGAGAGTTTCGGTCAACGAGGTGAGCTTTCCGTTGGCGCGTTCAAGAACCAGCAGGCGCGCGCGGTCGCTCTCGTAGCCGGGACGCGATTGCGAGCGGAACGCGATGTATTTGCCGTCGGGCGAATACTGCGGCGAGTTATCCGATGCCGGGTTGGGCGTGATCCGCCGTGGAGTCGCGGCATTCTCCCCGGTAATCGGCACCACGAACAGGTCATTGTTGGTGCTGATGGCCGCAACCTCCTCGGTGTTCATGGTGAAGCAGACTTCCTTGCTATCGGGCGAAATCGCGTAATCGTCCGGACCGCCGAGCGAGAACGGCGGGACCATGTGAGTGCCGGGAGTCAGGTCGATAGCGGTCCCACCCTCCGCGGGGATGGCCAGCAAATGCGTGCGCGTGGGATCCTGCCAGGTGGTCCAGTGGCGATAAAGGAGTTGGGTGATCAGGCGCGCCTTGACTTTACTTGCTTTCTGGTCATCCAGCATCTTCTTATTGCAACCATCGTCGGCGCCGCAGGAGGGAAATACGTCGCTGGTGAAAACCAGCGTCTTGCCGTCAGCGGAAGGCAGCACGCCGCCGGCGCCAGTGGAGAGAAAAGTAATCTGTTTGAGGCTGGAACCGTCGGCATCCATGCTCCAGATCTGCGGAAGGCCGGAGCGATCGGAAATGAAAAAGATCTTACCGTCCTTTGACCAGCGCGGCCGATCGTTGCTCTCGCCGGCGCTCGATAGCAAGATGGGTTTTCCGCCCTCAAGCGGCACGGTGTAGATGTTCTTGGGCTTTTTATTGGCTTCCAGGTTGACCGTTTGTACCACGAAAGCGACTGTTTTACCGTCAGGCGAGACTTGCGGATCGGATATGCGCGCGAGCTGCATCATCGCCGTCGCATCGAAGGGGTCCTTCTGCGCGTAGATGAGCGGCGCCGCGAGAAGAAACGTAAGGAGACGGAAACGCATATACGGCGATTATCCCAGACGTAGTGCAGGCCGCCTTGCACTCTTTCTTGTGGAGCGGCCCTTTGGCCTGTTAACGTGATGTCATATGGCCATGGTCCAGCGCCGGAGCAGGGCAACGGCATACTCCACCTACAGCCTCTGCCTTCTCTCTGTTCTGCCGGCAACGATCTCGGGTGCAGCGGAAAGGATCACCACCGAAAAGGTCACGACCAGCATCTCGGTAATCCACGGTCCGGTCAATGGCGTTCTAATTGCCAGGAGCGGCAAGACTCTCGTGGTGTACGGCGATCCTCGTGCGAAGAAGGTGCGTGTCGACAAAGTTCTTTTTACGCATTACCGGCGCGACGTGGCGTGGGCGGGAACCGGAATGGTTCAACAGGGCGCTGAAGCCATCTATCCTGCCGCTGAGGAACAGTTGTTCACCGGCGTGCAAGCGTTCTGGGCCGGCTATTCGCAGTTTCATGATTACGCCGACCAGAGCAGCAAGGTATTGGCGTCGCCGGTTCAGGCCGGTAGACGTGTGCGGGGCGGCGATCACGTCGCGTGGAACGGTTTTGACATCGAGGTTCGCGATACTCCCGGCTACACACGCGCGGCAGTCTCGTACCTGTTGCTGGCGGACGGAAAGCGCATCGCGTGCGTGGGCGATCTGATTTATGGCGATGGCCGGATATTGGATCTCTTCAGCCTGCAGGACGCCATCGCCGAGACGAAAGAAGATGGCTATCACGGGTACGCGGCCCGGGCCGCAAATGTGATTGCGAGCCTGCGGGAGATCGCGAAATGGAAGCCGGACGTCCTGATTCCTGCGCGAGGTCCAGTAATCCGCGATCCGCAGGAAGCGATGCAGAAACTGATTGGCAGATCGCAAGATGTTTTCGCCAGCTACTTCGCGACTTCTGCGCTGCGGTTTTATCGCGGTGATGACAAGTTAAACACCCAGGCGCAACGAATCCTGGGAGACCGCCCGGTCGACTGGATGCCGTCGGCCCAGACCGCCGACCCGCCGTCCTGGATTCGCGTGATCGGGAACACGCGAGTGATCGTTTCGAGTTCGGGCAATGCGTTCCTGGTGGATTGCGGGAGTCGCCGCCTGCTCGACGGAGTGAAGCAACTGCAACGCGACGGTGTTTTCAAGACTGTGGAAGGGATCTGGGTCACGCACTATCACGACGACCATACGAATTTCGTCCAGACGGCTTCCGAGGAGCTGAAGTCGCCGGTCTTCTCGACTCCGGAGTTGAAAGATATTCTCGAACGCCCGGTGGCTTACAAGATGCCTTGTCTTACTCCCAATCCGATCCGGAACGTAAGTACGGTCACTGACGGCTCGTCGCGGCGATGGCACGAATTCGTGTTCACTCACTCCTACTTTCCTGGCCAGACGCTGTACCACGACGGATTATTGGTGAAGAAGGACGGAGGCGAGAGCGTGTTCTTCATCGGTGACTCGTTCACACCCAGCGGCATCGACGATTATTGCGTGCTGAACCGGAATTTTGTGGAGCCGGAGAAGGGGTATGAATACTGCTTGAATTATGTGAAACGAGCGAAACCCGACTGGCTGGTAAACCAGCATGTGAATCCCGCGTTCCACTTCTCCGACGAGCAGATCGATACCATGCTCAAGAACCTGCAGAAACGACGTTCGCAGTTAGCGGCGCTGTTTCCGTGGGACGATCCAAACTTCGGCGTGGACGAGCAGTGGGCTCGTTTCTATCCTTACCGGAGCGAGGCGAAGATCGGCGAGCGCATCGAATTGAAAGTGATCGTGCTGAACCATTCGCCGGTGCAGCGGGAATTTGTCGTGAACCCGCACGTACCTGAGGGCTGGAGCGCCGGGCGCGGTCCGTTCAAGATAGCAGCAGCGCCACGAAGCACGGGTGAAGTTATGATTCCGGTTACGGTCGGCCCAAAGGTAGCCCTTCCGGTCGTGATTACGGCCGATGTGTCATTCGATCGCTGGGAATTGCGCGAGTGGATGGAAGCGCTGGTCGACGTAAAGTAGGTTGTTGCAAATCAAACGCAGGCAAAGAGGGGCTCGATCCCGGCGGCGTACTGACGACTGACACAACCGGTACAATAAAAAATTAGCTCCTTCGCTTCGGCCATGTCGAATCTCTCTGTTAGCGCCCCGCCGGACCTCCTGCATGGCTAGCGCTCCATCGCTGCCACAACTCCGCCGCGTGCTGCGTCTGCGGGACCTCATATTCTACGGGATTATCATCATCCAGCCGACGGCCCCGATGCCGGTATTCGGCGTGGTGAGCCAGGCGGCGCGCGGTCACGTGGTGACGGCGATTCTGATCGCCATGGTGGCCATGTTATTCACCGCCGTCAGCTATGGACGAATGGCGCGCGTCTATCCTACGGCAGGCTCTGCTTATACCTATGTCAGCCGCGAGATTCACCCCGCACTCGGATACCTTACGGGGTGGAGCATTACCATGGACTACCTGCTGAATCCCCTGATCTGCACGATTTGGTGTTCCAAGGCGGCCGCCAATTTTCCGTACATCTCACACGTGCCGTATCCGGTGCTGGCGGTTTTCTTCGCCCTGCTCTTCACGCTGTTGAATCTTCGCGGAATCGAGACTTCGGCGAAGATCAATCAGTGGATGGGAATCACGCTGGGCCTGGTGGTCCTGGTGTTCTTCGCGTTCGGAGTGCATTATGTGATGGGTCAAGATCACTCCGCGGCAGCATTGTTCTTGCCGTTCTACGATCCCAAGACTTTCTCTCTGCCGGCACTTTCTACCGGCTCCGCGATCGCGGTGCTGACTTACATCGGGTTCGACAGCGTTTCCACGCTGTCGGAGGAGGCTGAGAATCCACGCCGCAATATCCTGCTGGCCACGGTGCTGACCTGTCTGATCACCGGCGTGCTGGCATCTATCGAAGTGTACCTGGGGCAGTTGATCTGGCCGGATTTCCGGCACTATCCCGATGTCGACACGGCCTTCGTATATATCGCCATGAGGGCCGGCGGAGTGTTCCTTTTCGGACTGATGAATCTGACCCTGGTGGTCGCGACGATCGGCTCGGGGTTCGGTTCGCAACTTGCCTGTGCGCGATTGCTCTATGGAATGGGGCGCGAAAATGCGATTCCGCGAAAGTTCTTCGGCGTGCTCGAGCCGGTGCGGAGCATTCCTCGCAACAACGTGATTTTTAGTGGAGCGATCGCGCTCGCCGGTGCGCTGGTATTGAGCTACGATTTGGGTGCGGAGCTATTGAACTACGGCGCATTCATCGCCTTCATGGGTGTGAATGCATCGGCCTTCGTGCACGATTGCCTGCGCGAAAGAAAATGGAATGTGACCGACTGGGCGCCACCCATCCTGGGATTTGCGGTGTGCTTCTACATCTGGTTGAATCTCAGCAACCCGGCCAAGATTGCCGGGACCGTGTGGATGGCGTGCGGCGCTCTGTACGGCTGGTCGCGAGGGACGTTTCGACGCGACGGTAAGGTGACGGCCTGAGGAAGGGCAGCTTTCGCATGAGTTTGACAGGAGCGATCGCGCACGGTGGCGGGCCGACGGCCGTTCTCAATGCGAGTCTCGCGGGTGTTTGCGAGGCGTGGAGTCAATATCGCGAAAACGATAGGTTGTTCGCCGCGAGGTTCGGCGTCCAGGGAATTCTGAAGGATGATTTCGTCGATCTTGCCGAGGTGCCTGAGGCACTCGTTAGCGCTGCCGCGCAGGCATCGGGCTCTCTTATTGGATCGAGCCGGCTGGCGTTGACCGATCAGGACTACGACACGATCCTCGAAGTCTTTCGCAGGCGGGACATCCGCTGTTTCTTCTATACGGGTGGTAACGGATCGATGGAAACGGCGCTGCGGCTGTCGCGCACGGCGCGGGAGCGCGGCTATGAGCTCCAGGTGATTGGGATTCCCAAGACCATCGACAATGATCTGGCTGTCACCGATCACACTCCCGGGTATCCATCAGCGGCCCGGTTCTTCATTCATGCCGCGCGCGATATCGGATTCGACAACCACGCGCTGCCCTCGCCCATCTGCATTCTGGAAGTGCTGGGACGCAACACAGGTTGGATTGCGGCAGCTACGGCGCTGGCTCGCTTTCATACCGATGATGCGCCGCACCTGATCTACTTTCCCGAGCGGCCGCTGAGTCTGGATCGGATTGCCTCCGATGTCGAAAGGGTCTACCGGCGCATCGGTCGCGTGGTGATCGCGGTGTGTGAGGGACAGCTCGATGATCAGGGTAAGCCGTTCGGGGCGGATGTCGACCGTCCGGATTCGACAGTGCACCGCCTGGCTTCAAACCTTGGACACACGTTGGCGGCGGAGCTCACGCGTAAGCTGGGCATCCGGGCGCGCGCGGAGAAGCCTGGGTTGCTGGGGCGGTCGTGTGTTGCACTGGCGTCGCAGATCGATCGCAAGGAGGCCCGGGACTGCGGACGAGCGGCTGTCGAGGCGGCGCTGGCGGGTGTGACCTACAAGATGGTGACTTTACACCGTGTGCCGAAGAGGTCTTATGCGTGCGAATTCGACCTGACCGATCTTGAAAATGTCGCGCGGATCGAACGGCCGTTTCCTGACGAGTGGATTTCGACGGAGTCGAATAATGTTGCGCGGGGATTCCACAAATATCTGGAACCTCTCGTCGGCAGGATTGACATGTTTCCGGATCTGTTAAACAGTCGCGGCTAACGGCGTCTTTCGAGATTCGGCAAAAATGCGGTGAGCACCCCGATGGCCGGGAGATAGGCGCAGACCTGGTAGACGAAGGTGATGCTCGTCGCATCGGCCAGGCGGCCTAAGGCTGCCGCTCCGAGGCCGGCCATGCCGAACGCCAAGCCGAAGAACAGCCCTGAGATCATGCCGACGCGTCCCGGGATCAGTTCCTGGGCGTAAACCAGGATCGCGGAGAATGCGGATGCCAGAATCAGCCCGATGATGATACTGAGCACCGCGGTCCAGAACAGATTGGCATGCGGGAGCGCCAGGGTGAACGGCAGCACGCCCAGGATGGAGACCCAGATCACATACTTGCGTCCGAACCGATCGCCGACGGGCCCTCCAATGATGGTACCGGCCGCCACCGCGCCCAGAAAGATGAACAGATAGATCTGCGCGGTCCGTACGGGCAATTGAAAACGGCTGATCAGATAGAACGTGTAATAGCTGACGATGCTCGCCAGGTAGAAGTATTTGGAGAAGATCAGCGCTCCCAGAATCGCCAACGACCTGACGATCTTGGCCTGTGAAAATGAACCCGCGGCTTCCCGATGGCCCGGGCGAAGCGTTTTCTGCTCCTCTCTCGCCCTTTGATACCAGACGCTCACCCGGGTGAGAACCGCGATGCCCACCAAGGCAATCAGCGAAAACAGGGCGACGCTTTTCTGCCCTCTGGGCAGAACGATGAATGCGGCGAGCAAGGGCCCTACGGACGTCCCGGCATTCCCGCCAACTTGAAACAGCGATTGCGCCAGCCCATGCTGTCCGCCGGACGCCATTCTCGCCACGCGCGAGGACTCCGGGTGAAACACAGCCGACCCGATTCCCATGAGCGCCGCAGCTCCCAATAACGTGCCAAAGTGAAACGCCGCCGACAGTGCCAACAGACCCAATAACGTGAAGCTCATCCCAATTGGAAGTGAATAGGGCTGAGGGCGCTTGTCAGTGTAGTAGCCGATCAACGGCTGCAGCAGCGACGCCGTGAGCTGGTAGGTGAGCGTGATCAGTCCAATCTGCGTGAAATCGAGGTGATAGGAAGCCTTGAGGATGGGATAAATCGCCGGCAGCAGCGACTGCATCATGTCGTTCAGGCAGTGACAAAAACTAATGGCCGCCAGTACGGCAAATGCAGTACGTTCGGTTTTTTGAGTTAGGGTAGCTATTCCGATAGTGTACTTGGTTGCGCCGGTTCATTTGAGAGGGACGATGGTATGGGCCTGACCCTTGAGCAAGGAGTCGCGCTCCAGGCGGGCTTTGGCTACATCGTCGGTCAGCTTGCGGGTGATCTTTTCAGCCACATCCGCCATGGAGCCTTTGAATTTGCTGCCTTCGCTTTCCTGCGTGGTGGACCAGATGACATCACCGTCCTTGTTTACCAGCCGGATCGCGGCTGAAGCTTCATGCTTACGCTCGATGCTGTGGCTGGATTCGTTTTCCCCGATGCCGCCGCCAACCGATTTGTTGTAGCTGCCCGCTTTATATCCGGAGCTTCCCTCGCTGGCCGAGAGGTGCGCGTTCACGCCGTCGCTCGACGAGTGCTGTTCGTTGAAGACCAGATCCTCGGACGAGCCCCGCAGGAAAGTGTCGGCACGGCCTTCGTTTTCCGTGATGACGAACAGGTGAGTCTGCTGGAGCGCGCTGATGATCATGTCGCGCATCTCCTGAGCCGTGGGGTCGCCGTCGAGCTTGTCCACGTAGAGGCGTTTGATACCCAGGAGCTGGTCGCCTTCGCCCGGTTCGATGGCGACGAGGATCGGGGCGAGTGCCAGAAGCGCGAGAGCGGCGAACAGTGGCGTTGAAATGCGGATCATCCTTTACCCGACTTTCTGGCGTCGTCGTCCTGGTATTCGACTTTCCGGCCGGACCGGGCTTCGAGACTCACCAGCACGGGCCGTATCTCCTTGCCGCCGACCTGGAAGATCATGGCTTGCTGTTTGCCTTCCGCATCGACGTAGCCGACCGTCAGAAAATGGGTGCGCCGCTTGGCCAGAATGAACAGCGGTGAGAGCACAATGGCTTCCAGATAGCGGCGGGTTACATGTTGGCCATATTCGAGCATATCGACGTCGCGATAGGGTACGCGGATAGTGGCCCCGGAGGACTGGAAGGTGAAACAATCCTCATCGCCGACATGCAGGGTCCCGGAGGCTTGCGCCGGCAGTTGAGTGAGAGTTCCCCCAACGTAGTGCACGCGCGCCGCCGGAGAGGCGGAGAGGCTCATCGCCACCGCAAGGAGCCCTCCCCATATGAGGATGAATCTTGTCATATCGTATAAGTGGCCGCCTCCAGCCGCTTTTCTCACAAATATTACCTGGGGGGGGTGAGAGGGCGCGGCCCAGAGTAAAAGAGGTAGTCGCAAGAATTCGGCGGAACCGCTTGCTTTACGCGCGCGGCTCAGAAACGGGGCTCAGCGCCGTTCTCTTGCCGCCAATCCCGTGGCCAATCCTTATCGGGGCGAACTGGAAATGTGATAGCCTATCGACGGTCCAATGCGAAAAGCTGCTTTCCTCCTGGCTATCACCGCGCTCGGGTGTATGGCGCAGACGCCTACGTTCGCCACACTCAAGGAGCTTTCCAGGAAGCCGAATTCCGAAGAGTTCGAGAAGGCTCTCAAGGCTGCGCTCAAAGCTCCCGATATCTCGAAAGGCACCGCATACCTCGGTGAAGGTCCGGACTTTTTCTTTGCGGTGGAGGCGTCGAAGCCGCCTGAGCTGTTTGTCGATGACGAACGCGTTGGGGCACTGAAGCGCATCGGAAAGTCGATTGTGTGGTACACGGCGGCGACTCTCGAGACGGGCCGGTCGCACAGTTTCTATTACATGATCGGCGACGCCAAGGTTGGCGGTTCGACGGATGTGCCCTGTTACGGTCCGGAATCCTTTGAGAAGCCGGGTGTGCCGCACGGCAAGCTTTCGGAAAAGATGGTCTTCAAGAGCCAGATCTATCCCGGCATGGAATGCAACTACTGGGTCTACACACCCGCGCAATATAATCCGGGCACGCCCGCGGCTTTATTCGTCTGGCAGGATGGTCAGGGCCTGGTGCAACGGGACGGAGCGACACGCTCCCAGATCGTCTTCGACAATCTGACTGCGGAGGGCAAGATCCCGGTGATCGTGCAGGTCTACATCCAACCCGGCATGGTCGGGCAAAAGGCGATGCGCAGCATCGAGTACGACTCCGTGAACGACACCTATGCACGGTTTCTGCGCGATGAGATACTGGCGGAAGTTTATAAGAACTACAACATCCGCAAAGACGGCTATAGCCGCGCATTAGGCGGCGGGTCATCGGGAGGGATTTGCGCGTTCAATGTGGCGTGGCAACAACCCGACCAGTTCAGCCGCGTGCTCTCGCGGATCGGCAGTTTCACGAGCATCCAATGGCATCCCGGCGAACTGGACGGCGGCAACGTTTTTCCTTTCAAGATTCGCAAGGAGCCCAAGCGCAACATCCGCGTGTGGCTGCAGGATGGCTCGGAGGATCTGGAGAACAACCACGGGAGCTGGCCGCTGCAGAATCTGCAGATGGCAAACTCGCTCAAATTGATGGGTTATGACTTCCACCTGAGCTTCGGGAACGGTACTCACAACGGTGCGCACGGCAACTCCGAATTGCCGGAAGAGCTAATCTGGCTATGGCGCGACTACGATCCGGCGAAGACTGAGCAGAAGTACACGATGGAGGAGTCGGAGACCAAGCTGCCGCTGTTCCGCGTGCGGCCGTACAACCGATAAAGAGAAGGGGTTGCGGCGCCGCCCGGCATCCCGCGGAAGACGATGGTCCGCTCTACGGGTTATAATCGGCTTTCCTAATGGACTCGCGAAATTTCGCTTTCATGTTTTATGGCTTTGCGGCCGCCTGGCTGGTAGTCGTGCTGTATCTGGTCTATCTGGCGCGCCGTGAGCAGAAGATTCGACAGGAGCTGAACCGATTGAAGAATATGATCGGTGATCGGGAAGGAGAACGGCCATGAAGTCATCCGGTATGTTACGACGCACGATGCTGCAGACCTTGTCTGCCGCCGCAGGAGCGGGTACGGTTGCCCGCGAATTGAAGGCGCAGGCGCAAGTGGCGCAGGCCACCAGGGGCACGCCCGCTCCGAAGATCAAGGATATTCAGGTCATCCAGACGGCGCCGGCCAGCTTACGCCTGACGGTGGTCAAGATTCTGACCGACCAGGACGGGCTGTACGGATACGGCTGCGGAACTTTCACGCAGCGCGCCGACCTGGTCGCGCCGGCCGTCGAACGCTACCTGAAGCCGTTTCTGGTAGGCAAGACGACGGATCGCATCGAAGATATCTGGCAATCCTGCTACGACAGCTCGTATTGGAAGAACGGGCCGATCCTCAACAATGCGATCAGCGGGGTGGACCAGGCGCTGTGGGATATCAAGGGACGGCAGGCCGGAATGCCCGTTTACCAGTTGGTCGGCGGGAAGTGCCGGGACGCGGCCGACACCTATGGGCATGCCGCGGGAAATGATTATCCGCAGGTGATCGAAAGCGCGCGGCGATACATGGAGCAGGGTTTCCGCAATGTGCGTGTGCAGGTGGGCGTGCCCGGAATGGAAGGCTATGGCGGCAGCCGGGGCGGCGACGCGATGGTCAAAGGGCTGCATGAGGGCCCGGTGTTCGAGCCGGCGCCGTACGTCCGGCGCGCATTGAAGCTGTTCGATGAGTGCCGCAAGCAATTGGGTGAAGAGGTTGAATTGCTGCACGATGTGCATGAGCGGGTGACTCCGAACCAGGCGGTGCAGTTTGCCAAAGCGGCGGAGCCTTACCGGATGTTCTATATGGAGGATCTGCTGTCGCCGGAGGACATCGCGTATTTCCGGCAGATCCGTTCGCAATGTGCGACGCCCCTCGCCATGGGTGAACTGTTCAACAGCCCGCACGAATGGTCGCCGCTGATAACGGAGCGCCTGATCGACTACATCCGGATTCACGTGTCCCAGGCGGGCGGATTTACGCCTTGCAAGAAGATTGCGCATATGGCGGAAATCTTTGGCGTGAAGACGGCGTGGCATGGTCCGGGCGACGTGTCTCCGATCGGACACATGGCGCAGGTGACGCTGGATGTGACGAGCTACAACTTCGGCATCCAGGAGTATTCGCCGTTCAATGAGCGGACGCAGGAAGTCTTCCACGGATGTCCGGTGATGAAGGATGGATACCTGTGGGTCAACGAGTCGCCGGGGTGGGGAATCGAAGTGGATGAAAAGGCTGCGGCCAAGTATCCGTTCGGTTTTGGGGAGAACGGTGAGCGCAAGCGGTTGAATGGCGGCTGGGGCGAGATCCGCAAACGGGACGGTCAGGTCATTAAGCAGTAAGGGAGCGGCCGACATGAAACGACTTTTGTTCTTACTGGCAGTATTTGGGCTCAGCGCGCTGGCTGCCGATATTACAGGTACATGGAAGGGGACCGCGGAGGGTCCCAACGGAAGCATCGAAAGGACGTTTGTCTTTAAGGTGGATGGCGCCAAGCTCACCGGCGAGACGACGAGCACGATGATGGGGAAGTCGACCTTCACGGATGGAAAGATTGACGGCGACAACATCTCGTTAAGTATCACGGCGAAGTTTCAGGACAACGAGGTGAAGCTGAATTATAAGGGTAAGGTGAGCGGGGACCAGATCCATCTGACGTCCGAAATGGCAGGCGGCGCGGGAGGTGGTATGACGCTCGAATGGACGGCAAAGAGAGTCCAATAGGGAGCGCGATTTCGAACGCGTGTTATTCTGGGGTTGACCTCGGGAGAGATGGCCGAGTGGTTGAAGGCGCACGCTTGGAAAGCGTGTTTAGGGGAAACTCTAACGTGGGTTCGAATCCCACTCTCTCCGCCATTTTAAGCACTGCAGAATCATCGACCGCATCGCGGAGTCCCTCCCTGCCGATGTACGAGGGGACTATTACCGCGAGATGAGGCACTGCCGTTCACTTCCCGAGAACGACGAAATGCTCCGGATTCTCCGGGCAATGCAGTTCCTGACTATCCTGATCCATCAAGCGCCAGCTCGCCTGGCTAGCGAGCGTGAACAACTCAATGAGAATCTGGTCGGCACCATCTCGGCGTTGAGAACGATCGAGAATCGGCTCGACAGTCTGCCCGAGGCGGTTTCGGGTAGCATTGCTCCAGAAAAGGTCGCCGCACGAGTTAACGAAAGTCTGCGGCAACAATTCTTTCAGACTACGATTCCGCAGACCGGTGCGGCGCTGACTTCTGCCGCTTCCGAACTTAAGCACAGCGTGGCTGAATTCGTGGCGACGATGCGAGAGATCAACAACAAATATGATGGGGCGGCCGCCGAAGCGCGTGCCGCTATCGATCGTATCCAGTCTTCAATTGTTTCGGCAACCCGGACATCAAAGGAGGCGACTGAGAGCCTGACGCGGACCCTCATCCGAGTTCATTGGACGACGATTTTATTGGGCGCGCTGGGCATCTTCGTGATCGGCTGTCTTGTTGGAGCTTCTTTTCGATAATCGCGAGGCATGCTAACCATAGGAGCTATGTCGGACGGCAAAGGCTATTCTGCGCGACATCTGGAGCACAACGACTATTACGCCGCAGGCGAGCGCGTGGTTGGGGAATGGTTTGGGCGCGGCGCGGAACTTATCGGCTTGGGCGGGGTGGTCATGTGCGGAAGACTTCGAAGCCATCCGACAGGGACTCGATCCAAGCACAAAAGAGTTAGGTTTCCCCCGAACGTCACCGGCATGGCGGAAGGATATCATAACCGTCAAAGTGGTCGGACATTTGCACAAATGCCCAAGGATGGGCTTTTAGTCGATAGCGCACATCCGCACGGCGGGCGTTCGAACAGTAGATGCTTTTTCTCCACACATCGACATCCGGCGCCATGGAAAAACGACCTGACTCCGCTACCTCATTCAAACCAAACAACTGAGAGGAACCATCCGCATGGCCGGGCGATTGCACTCACACCAACGCGCCTCAACGGACTCTGCCCGCGGGACGCGAGATCAACGAATTGACTAGCGAGGCAACAATCATGAAGAAGCATGTTGGAAAGCTACTCCTCTCGATGCTGGCCGGTGCCTGCATTGTCTTTGCGACGGTAGTAACAGATTATGATCACGCCGTCGATTTCCATAAGTACAAAACTTACAGTTGGATCAAAGTAAAGGTGGACGATCCCCTCTGGGAAGACCGCGTCATGCGCGCCATCGATACGCAATTGGTAGCCAAGGGCTGGGGCAAAGTGCCGATGAACGGGGATGCCGCCGTCGCAGCTTTTGGTTCAGTCCATGAAAAAAAGACCCTGGAGACCTGGTACTCAGGCTTCGGCGGGGGTTGGCATTGGCACGGCTGGGGCGGCACTGGACTTGCCACCACAACCGTGGACGAGACTCCGGTTGGTACCCTGGCAGTCGACCTCTTCGACGGCTCGACGCAAGCTTTGATCTGGCGTGGAAGGGCCAGCGAAACTCTGACCAGCAAGCCCGAAAAGGATGAGAAGAAACTCGACAAAGTCGTAGCTGAAATGTTCAAGAAATTTCCGCCGCCCTCCAAGGACTAGCGTCTGCTGAAATGTCTCAATCGACCCGGACTTGAGACTGCCCGGGCCGTACCCCGGGCAGATCTGTCCGGCTCGGTGTCCGGTTCGAGTTTGGCTGTTCCGCGTTCTCCTAGGTCTGAAGAACCCGCTGGAGGCTACCGCCGGCCGACGTTCATGATGCTCGACGCAGACATCGTGGCGGTGAGTCCGACGAGCGTATGGCGCGTCTTGGGGCAGGCGGGCCTGTTATCGAAGTGGAACGGGGAAGCCGTCGAAGAAGGGTACGAGCTTTGAACAGCCGATGGCTGTTTATCAACAATGGCACATCGACTTGTCGTACATCAACATCAGGCGGGACATTCTACTACCTGTGCAGCATTTCGGACTGCTGCAGTCGCTACATCGTGAACTGGGATCTGCAGGAGTCGATGACCGAGGCGGACATCGAGGTCATCTTGGAGCGCGCCAAGAAGCTTCATCCGGAGGCGAAGCCTCGGATCATCTCCGACAACGGGCCGCAATTGATTGCCAAAGATTTCAAGGAGTTCATTCGGATCTCGGGCATGACCCACATCAGAACTTCACCCCACTATCCCCAATCGAATGGAAAAATCGAACGTTGGCACAAATCGCTCAACGGAGGGTGCATCGGGCCGGGAACGCCATTGTCGCTGGACGATGCGCGGCGTCGGTGGAGGACTACGTCGAGCATTACAATAACGTGCGCCTGAACAGTGCCATCGGCTACATTACACCGAAGGCCATACTCGCCGGGCGTCAGCAGGAGATCCATGCTGAGCGAGATCGGAAGCTGGAGGCGGCACGAACAGCGTCAGATTCGTCGGCAGCAGCCCGCGCGAAGATGGGGCCGATAAGGCAATTCGGTCGTAGCGGATACAGGTAAACACTACGCCGTTAGCGAGGATCTGTCCACATCTCATAAACAAGGTGTCCCGTTCACTTGACTCGGAAAAGGCCAACTTCCTATTTGCGCGTTAATCGCCCTCCACCCGGAGTTTGTCATCGGCTTCTCAGTGTGGCAGCCAGGCCGGTCTTCAGCCACCTCACTCAGCGTTGCAGTTTTCTGGCGATCTCTGTCGCCCCAAAACAGCCTTGCTGGTGAGCAAGCCATTTTGGCTCCGGCAGCGCTTGCCTGCTACAACTTCTTTTGAGCGCGCGGGTTGGATGAGATGATCGCGCGCACCGATAATGCCCAGAATTGAGTGCTGGAAGCAACGGCCTTAGGTCAGCCGTGGGACTGAGACCACCTCGTTCAGAGCGCCGAAGCAGGTCCCTAGGCGTTGCGAGAAGTTCAAAGTCGTTGAGGAATCCGTGTCGAGGATGATGTAGTGGATAGCGAAACAGGCCGCAGTGCCGGTCGCGGTCGTGGTTTACCGCGGTGAATTGTTATCTGCCATTCTGTATGGAGAGAACACAGCAGGTGCCGTTATTCAACGTGCATCGGAAGAAGATACGCGATGGCCAACGTGCGAAATGTTTCGGCCGAACGCATACGCGCTCTCGAGGCTGAAAACGAGGAATTGCGCCGTAAACTTGCGGCCCTTCAGGACGCGGACGAACGACTACAACAGCAGAAGAATCTCTTACAGACGATTTTCGATCACCTGCCCCTAATGGTCAACGTCGGCTCGGAGGGCCAGATCGAGATCGTTAATCGCGCGTGGGAACGTACACTCGGCTGGACGGCCGAAGATTTGGCTGCCGAGGACACCGAATCCCTCATCGAGGCACTGTACCCCGATCCCCGGGAACGTGAACGAGTCCATTCATTCATCCGGGAAGGCAAGGCGGAATGGACGGATTTCAGCACCCGCACACGGGACGGCCGGACGATTGAAACGACGTGGACGAACGTTCACTTCGAAGATGGACGCTGGGTCGGCATCGGCCAGGACATCACCGAACGCAAGCGGGCGGAACAAGCGCTTCGGGACAGCGAAGAACGGTTTCGGGCGATTTACGAACACGGACGCATGGGTATCGCCGTCGGCGACCTGGAGGGCCGCCTGCTGTTTGCGAATCCCGTATTTGAGAAAATCCTCGGCTATGAACAGGGCGAACTGATCGGCAGGAGCTTTCGGGAGTTCACGTTCGATGCAGACCTGTGCCAGGAAGACCTGTACGTCCGAGAAATGCTCGAGGGCAAGCGCGATCACTACGAATTCGAAAAGCGCTATCACCGCAAAGACGGAGCAGTCATCTGGGTGGTATTGTCCGCCACGGTGGTACGCGGCTCAGACCGGAAGCCGACATTTGGCTTGGCCATGATCCAGGACATCACCGAGAGAAAACGGTCGGAGGAAGAACTCAGTCGTGCGCAGGCATACCTGGCGGAAGCCGAGAGGCTGAGCCACATCGGAACCTGGGCGGTGAACGTCATCACGCAGGAGATTGTATTCTGGTCGGATGAGCACTACCGGATTTTCGGGTTCGATCCGGAGCGCGGGATCCCACCCCTTGCGGCCGTTCTAGACCGGTGGCATCCCGATGATGCTGCCACTCTGGCGGTTTTCTACGATGCCGTGGCACAAAAACGAGACTATCAGTTCGAATTCCGGCTGATCCTGCCTGACGGGACGACTCGCAACATCGTGAGCATCGGGCACCCTGTGACAAACGAAGCCGGAGAGCTTGTGGAATTCATGGGTGTGGCCATGGACGTCACAGAGCAGAGGCTTGTCGAGCGGGAACTACAAATCTCGGCCTCGCAGCTACGCGCGCTCGCCAGCCAGGTAGAACGCGTGCGCGAGGAAGAAGATACGCGGATCGCACGCGAACTCCACGACGAACTGGGATCGTCGCTGACCAGTTTGAAATGGGACCTCGAGGACCTGGAGAACTCGTTGGACGCGACGTCCGCGAATTTGGACATAGCGGCGTTGCGCAACCGGATTGCACGCATGGCGAAGTCAGCCGAGAACAACATTCGCGCCGTTAAGAGGATTTCGTCCGAACTGCGGCCATCCATTTTGGACGACTTGGGCATATGTGAAGCCCTGGAGTGGCAGGCGCAGGAGTTCCAGGCTCGGACAGGCATCCGGACAACGTGCGAAATCGCTGTGGAGAGCACGCCTTTGAACCGAGACCAGATGACGGCGGTTTTTCGCATCGCGCAGGAGGCTTTTACGAACATCGTGCGACACGCCAGGGCTACGCGCGTCCATATGGCGATCAGGCAATCTTGCGCCGAGTTCGAATTGCGAATCACCGATAATGGTCAAGGTGTTACTCACTCGCAAATCGCAAATCCGGTATCCCTTGGGATATTAGGCATGCGGGAGCGAGCTCATCTGGCCGGGGGCAGAATCGAAATCCGGAGCACAGGCGGCCATGGTACGACCGTGGCCGTCCACATCCCCATTGCCAATTCCGAACCGGAGACAGACATTGACCAGAGTTCTGCTCGTTGACGACCATGAAGTGCTGCGCGACGGCGTGAAGAGGATCTTCGATCAAAACGGACCGCCTGCGACGTTCGGCGACGCTGCCACAGCGGCGGAGGCGGTCCATCTGGCTGCCGAACAGGATTGGGATCTTGTCATTCTGGACGTCTCACTACACGGCCGGAGCGGCCTGGACGCGCTCAAGGAACTCAAGCAACTGCGGCCCCGTACGCCAATTCTGATGTTGAGCATGCACTCCGAGGCGCAGTATGCACGGCGCGCGTTCAAGTCAGGCGCCGCCGGATATATCACGAAGGACAGTTCGCGCTCCGAACTCGCCCGAGCCATTCACGTCGTGCTCCAGGGTCACAAGTATGTCAGCCCTCAGCTTGCCGATGCGCTCGTCCTGCACCTCGAGAAGGAAAACAGCGGAGGGCCCCACGAGCTTCTTTCGGTTCGGGAATTCGAAGTTCTGCGGCTCATCGCGTCGGGCAAGACCGTTTCCGAAATTGCGGCGATTCTGGGAGTGAGTGACAAGACTATCAGCACCTACCGCGCGCGCCTCCTCGAAAAGATGGGCTTGCGAACAAATGCCGAACTCACGCGTTACGCTTTTGCCAACGGACTGATCGAATGACAGTACGGAGCCGCGTCGCCGACGATCCTGTCAGGCATTCACCGACGCGGTTGTCGGATGCCTCCGGGCCGTAAATTCACGCAGGACCGATAGTATCGAGTGACAAACACAGCTATGCTCATTTTTGAAGCAATACTTCCCGACGATCCCTCCGCTTAACTCGACGGACTCCCACGAGGTAGTATGTTTGGAACTGACCAATTCCCCGCCTGAGGCCTATTTTTTTGCCGCAGCGCTGGAGTCTGCACCGGACAGCGTTCTTGTCACAGATCGCAATGGTGCTATTTGCTGGGTAAACCTCGCATTCAGTGCACTAACTGGTTACGGCCCGCAGGAGGTGATCGGCGCGAATCCGCGCTGCCTGAAGTCGGGCTACCACGAAACCGGCTTTTATCAGGACCTGTGGAACACGATCCTATCCGGACGGACCTGGCGAGGCGAAATCACGAATCGCCGCAAAGATGGTACGCTCTATAAACAAGAACTCTGGATCAACCCGGTGCGGGATCACCATCAGGTGATCACTCACTTCGTCGGGATCGGCCGGGATGTGAGAGCCCAAAAGCAATCTGAAGAATTGCTCGCAAGGAGTGAAGAGCACTTCCAGCGGCTTGTCAAAAGTGCAACCGACGAGATCTTTGTTCACACGGAGGGTGTTTTCAGTAATCTGAATCCGACCGCTCTTCGTTTATTAGCGATGTTGAATTCTGTCATAGAAGGCACGACGGATGCGGTCTATGTAAAAGATTGCGATGGCCGATTTCTCCTGGTCAACGGCGCCGCCTGCAAAATGGTCGGGAAGAGCGCCGAGGAAATTCTGGGGCGGGATGACAGGACTCTGTTTGCGCCCGTCACGGCGGAACTGGGAATGGCCCACGATCTCCGCCTTATGGCTGCACGAAAGGTTGAATCCTGTGAAGACGAACTCATCCTCGCGACCGGAGAACATATATTAATCCAAAAGACCGAAGGGCCGGTGTTCGATGGGCAGGGCAATCTGATTGGGATCTTCGGGATCTCACGGGACGTCACCCGCCAGAAACGCTCCGAGGAGGATCGAGCAAAGCTCTGGGCGCAACTGTTACAGGCCCAAAAAATGGAAAGCATTGGCCGGTTGGCCGGAGGAGTCGCTCATGACTTCAACAATCTCCTCACCGTGATTAACGGCTATAGCGACCTGCTGCTTCAACAAATCACTCCAGAAGACCCGATCCAAGAGCCGATCTCCGAGATCCGGAAAGCCGGCGCGCGGGCGGCCGCACTGAGCCGGCAACTGCTGGTACTCAGCCGCGAACAGGTGGTCCGGCCAAAGGTATTCGATCTCAACGAGGTCATCGGCGAAGTCGAGAATATGCTGGGAAGGGTTCTCGGTGAGGATATTCGCATCGAGACCAGTCTGAGCCCGTCATTAGGATTGATCAGGGCCGATGCCGGGCAATTGCACCAGGTTTTAATGAATCTGATAGTAAACGCCCGCGATGCCATGCCGGGCGGCGGAAAGATTTCGATCGAGACGTCGAATGTGGATCTCGATCAGGGCTATGCTTTGCAGCACCCCGAACTTGCGCCCGGTCCGTATGTTCTCATGACGGTATCCGACGACGGTCTCGGAATGAGCGAAGAGGTGCGCAGTCACTTGTTCGAACCATTTTTCACAACCAAGAAGCAGAGTGAAGGCACCGGCCTTGGTCTGGCAACAGTGTACGGCATCATCAAGCAAACCGGCGGGGCAATCTGGGCGTACAGCGAACCCTGCGCGGGGGCGACATTCAAGATATACCTGCCGCGCGTCGATGAAGCGATGAAGGCGGAAGGTGAAACGAAGACTGCTATTACGACGCTGCGAGGGACCGAGACGGTGCTCGTCGTTGAGGACCAGCAGGAACTTCGGAGGTTAGCGGCAGCGATATTGAGGCGCTACGGGTACGAAGTCCTCGAAGCGGCGAACGCAAGCGAAGCCCTAGTGCATGCTGAGCGCCATACGGGTCGAATTCATTTGATGGTGACCGATCTGGTGATGCCCGGTATGACCGGTGCCGAACTGGCTGCCCGCCTGAGTCCACTGCGACCGGATATGAAAATTGTCTTCATGTCGGGCTATGCTAAACGTGCAATCGTAGATCGCGGGATTCTGAATTCGGACCTCCCGTATCTGCCGAAGCCGTTTTCCCCCGAGGGGCTCGCATCCAAAGTGAGGGAGGCACTGGGCGTGCCAGGGACCCTCGGCACAATTCTCGTGGTAGACGATGACCCGGCGGTTCGCGGCTTTCTGGGAAGGGTTCTGTCAGGTGCCGGCTATGGGGTCTTGGAAGCGAAGGACGGAAAGGAGGCCGTCCAACACGTCAACACTTCAGAGATCGATCTGATGATCACGGATCTGATTATGCCGGAACAAGAGGGGCTCGAGACGATCGAGATACTTCACCGGCGACGACCGGGCCTCAAAATCATTGCTATCTCTGGTAAATTCGGCGGCCAATTTCTGAGCGTCGCCAAGTTTTTCGGTGCACAGGCAACACTGACCAAACCGGTTCTTCCCGATCAGTTGCTTGAGGCTGTCAGGCAGGTACTCGGCTCGTCGCTGTAGCTGCCATTCGGGCAGTGTCAAACCGGACTGGCGCTGGTTCTGGTACGGTGACGCGAATCGGCAAGAGCCGACCGGCGTTGTTCCGTGCCGACCCGCGACAGGCCACACTGCAGTCGGAACGCGACACTGGACCGATTCATCTGCTGTTAACGGACGTCGCGATGCCGCGTAGCGCCGGTCACGAACTGGCCAAATTACGCCACTCGTATATACGCCCAAAGTTGATCTGGCGGGATTACGGGAGGTGGCGAGTTTCGATCTGGGCGGTCTGCGATGAAGCTGTCGGCCCTTGCCTCGCAATACGTTGCATATAAGCCGGGTATGGGTATGCGGTTCCGCACCGAGACCAGAACCCTGAGGTCTTTTTGTAGATTTGTTGGTGACACCACAAGCGGGTCGTCCTGGATGGGCGATAGTCGCGACTGAACCTCAGTGCGAGCCGGTCAATCAGTCACGACTGCCGATCATTGAGCTGAAGAGGCTGCGAAGTCTCCCTACCGCCTCTTGCTCCTGATCTCGTGATGCTCGACCACAGGTCCCAAGGCCCGCACCCAGGGATGCGCGTACGGATGCGCGTACACCGCCCGGTTTTCCCAATGCCTTGTCCACGGCGCATGGTCGATCAGGAGGGTATGGTTAGACCAGACAAAGCCGGGACTCGCCCAGCCCCAGGGAGCGAAGCTCGCACCAATTGTGATTCCCGGACCAAAATGAATGGCGCCGCTGATAACAAAACCGGGTCGCGGCGGTGCGAAGACGACAAGCGGGTCGTAAGTCGGCACGTAGATCAATCCAGGGGTGACCGGAAGGATCTCGACATATCCACCGGTGTCTACCACGTTGACATTGGGGTTTGACTGGAGGTAGCCAAATTCACGCGCCTTTCTTCGCATACGCTGAACGGCGTCCATTACTTCGGCGCGTTGCGTCAGTACGGCATTGCCTAATTGCTGCGTCCATGCCGGATCCTGAGCCATCATCTCCAGAACAGACGGAAACGGCAGCAGCGCGATCACGCTCGGAGCCCACGCGAGGTTGTCCTCTTTAATGGCGGCCGCCAGGGCATCGCCGGTCAGATAGCTATGTTGATTTGCCCAGTCCGCAGCGGCGGGAATTTCGCTCCAGTCGGTTGACGCAGTCAGTATCTGGGCCAGCAGGGGGTCAGGATAAAGTGCGATTCGTGACACCAGCTGATCGAGTTGCGACGGGCTGGGAGGAATCGGCTGGCAGAATGCCGGAGCAGATACGCACAGCGCTGTCAGGAAAAGAGCCGGTAAGGGTCGAGGGTAACTCATATCGCGAATTTATGCAGATGAAATGCCACAGACGGATCTTTTGTTCCCGGCGTGTCGCGTCATGGCGCCGGCAATGATCGTCTATAGGTGGACGGAATGAACGACAATTCGACGACTGGCAGATACCGGATCTACATGCTAAATTGAACGCATTATGGGTGCTACCGACCTGAATCGAGAGGATCGCCGTATCGACCACCAGCCGGTGGTTGGGGTGATTGGGGTGGTGGACGACGACGAACCTGTTCGCGCCGCACTCAGCAGTCTGATGCGGTCAGCCGGCTATAAGTGCGCCGTCTTTCCTTCCGCGGAGGAATTCCTTGCCTCCGGTCCCCGGAAGACAGACTGTTTGGTGCTGGATATCCGAATGCCCGGACTAAGCGGTTTCGAGCTTCATCTCAAGTTGCGCGAGATGAATCTGAACGTCCCGGTTATCTTTGTCACGGGGCAGGCGGACGATGGATTACGCGCGCGTGCGCTCCGGCTGGGCGCCGTGGCATTGCTTGCCAAGCCTTTTAATGACGATGTTCTTCTTGGCGCAATCCAATCGGCGATCAATGGCGAGCCTGAATGACGTGCAGGAAGTTGCCGAACGCAATTCGGACCGCCACTGCCGTCGCTCTATCGCACGAATCCGTCGGATAATCGACGGTTCCGCTCTTAGAACGAAAAGGTTCGCACCGTTCCCCGAAATGATTCCTTCGCTTTAATTGATTGCGACACAATCGGTTGCGAGGGCGGAGCTCGACCGAAACGATCACGATCCGCTTCTGGCCATTGCCGTGTTCCCTTCCGGCACGGGACTCAAGTCGCATCAAGGCGACAGAAGGAGATCACAAATGACGAAGATGAAATTGGCGGCGTGCGCGTGCTTGTGCGTTGCGTTCGGGCCCTCCATCGTTTACGGCGACGAGTGGGACAAGAAGACGATATTCACGTTTAACGCGCCGGTGGAGGTGCCGGGCAAGGTTCTAACGCCCGGCTCCTATGTTTTCAAACTGCTGGACACCCAGGCCGACCGGCACATCGTACAGGTGTTCGACAAGGATCAAAATCACCTGATCGGGACGTTTCTGACGATCCCGGATTACCGCATGAAGCCGCCGGACAAGCCTCTCCTCACTTTCGAAGAGAGAGCCGCCGGGGCCCCGGAAGCGATAAAATCCTGGTTCTATCCCGGGGACAACTACGGGAACGAGTTTGTCTATCCAAAGGCAAGGGCAACGCAACTGGCCGCTGAAAGCAAACAGAATGTTCCGTCCATGCCCACGTCAATGGCCTCGAATATTACTTCCGCGCCTCAGAACCAGAATTCGCAACAGGTCAACGAGATGAAGCAGGCGGACATCAAAGCTGAGAAGCCTTCGGGCGATGAGGCGCCAGTCAGTGAGGTATTTCTCATAGTGGCTCCCACGACGCCTGAGCCTCCTCCTCCCGCCGAAAGAACTTTAGTGGCCCTGGTGCACGATGACCCGGCGCCAACCGTGCCATCGGAACTGCCCAAGACCGCGAGTCCGATTCCGCTGCTTGGGTTGAGCGGGTTGATTTTGTTATTGACGGGAGTGATGCTGAGAATGCGTATGCAGCGGCCGAGTTAGTACCCCACACCAATTGGCAAGGAATTATGATGCTTCGTGCGGCAGCGGGAGGGAATGCGCGGTGTGCCGCGATGGCCTCCCTCCTGCTGGTGTGCGTCCCCGTCACTAGGGGCCAGGACGATCGGATTTCAGTCGACGTCAACCTGGTCGTCCTGCACGCGACGGTCACCGACCAACACGGACGCCTGGTTTCCGATCTGGGCGAACAGGAGTTTCAGGTTTACGAGAACGGAGTCCGGCAACGGATCAAGATGTTCAAGCACGAGGATGTCCCAGTTACAGCGGGCTTATTGATAGATCACAGCGGAAGCATGAAGCCCAAGCTCGCCGAAGTAAGCGCCGCGGCCAGGGCGTTTGTACAGGCGAGTAATTCCGATGACGAGATGTTCGTGGTCAACTTCAACGAACACGTCGAGTCGGGGCTGCCGGATTCGATTCGCTTCACCAGCGATCCCGATAAGTTGGAACAGGCGATCTCACGCGCTCCGGCAACCGGTATGACGGCGCTCTACGATGCGATCGCCGTCGCACTGCGACACTTGCAATCGGGCAGCCGCGAGAAGAAAGTGCTCTTGGCGATCAGCGACGGCGGCGACAACTCGAGTCTTCACAAACTCCCCCAGATTCTGAAGCTCGCCGAGCAATCGAGCACAATCATTTATACCGTGGGTATCTTCGACGAAGACGATACCGACCGCAATCCCGGGGTTCTCAAGAAGCTGGCGGCAGCGACCGGCGGGATTGCCTTCTTTCCGAAAGAACTGAACGAAGTGACGGGTATCTGCACGCGTATCGCGAAGGACATTCGAAATCAGTACACCATCGGTTACGCTCCATCTGAGCCCGCAAAGCCCGGCGAGTACCGAACCATTCGCGTGACGGCGAGTGCGCCGAACCACGGCAAACTGTCGGTGCGGACGCGTGCCGGTTATCGGGCAGGCGATCAGCAATGAGGCAGGCCTCATGGGTTCTGATGGTCGCGGGCCTTGTGACGCTTGTGTTTTGCGGCGCCTCTCTGGCGGACACGTGGTTCTCCCAACATCTCGGAGAGAGCAAACTGGAGCGGCAGACGGAAACGGTCTCCGTGGACCGGGTCGACAAGGGCGATGCGATTGGGCGGATTGAGATTTCGCGCCTTGGCATCTCGGCGGTCATCTTGGAAGGCAGTGACGAAACCGTGCTGCGCCGCGGAGTAGGGCATATCCCGGGAACCGCATTTCCCGGCCGGAGTGGGAATGTGGGCCTGGCGGCGCATCGCGACAGCTTCTTCCGCGGGCTGCGAAACGTCCGGCGGAACGATGATGTGGTCCTCAGGACGCCGCGCGGCGAATATCGATATCGCGTGGTTTCGACGAAGAAGGTTGTGCCGAAGGCGGTCGAAGTTTTGCGCCCCACGGAAGAAGAAACCGTCACGCTGGTAACCTGTTTTCCCTTCGATTTCATAGGTTCCGCACCGCAGCGGTTTATTGTAAGTGCGGTAAGAACTGCCCCATCCGGGAAACCGTCTACCAAGTAGTCCCGCCCATGACAGGCTTTAGCCTGTCAATCGAGTTTGTACATGTCCGCCGCCGTGCCGCAACCAGGACTCCGTGGCGCAGACCATCGTTTTTTGTGGTCTGCGGCTGCGGAGCAGCCTTTGACAGGCTTTAGCCGGTCATGTCAGTCTTGTCCAAACGCCCTACAGCAGCCCCGCGGAACGCCCTACCGCCATAGAAACAAGGAGCAGTATTGTGATAAACGAAGACATGGCCGAAGCGGCGGTCGCCAAAGACGGCGCTGCGCGAGATGAACGCGTTCCTCGCCAGCCTGCCACAATAATGACGTGATCCCGGCATCGGTGCGCCTGCCTGAAGATGGCCCACTCACTGGCGCCCTTGCTTCAAAAGCGCGCTCCTGTGCCGACATAATCCAGGCCAAGCAGGGTGCAATCGTCGCTCAGGGGGCGGCCATCCTGGAATAGACACACAGAAGTGAAGATCTGATCCAGCGACATTCCTAAAGAAACGAACGCTTCCAGCCGCTCCTCGCCAAAAAAATCGCCTTCTGGACTCTGTGCTTCCGTGACGCCATCGGTGACCAGAATAAGCCGGTCCCCACAATTCAAACGAAAGCCGGTGCGGCGATATTCCGCATTTCGCATCAGGCCGACTGGCAGATTGGATTCGCGGAGGCGCGTTACTTCTCCACCAGCGCGCGCGACAAACGGGGGAATATGGCCGCAGTTGAGATACTCGCCTTGGCCATCCGGCTTCACACAGACGATGACAAGCGTGGCGTACTTGGATCCCAGATCGCGGACGCAGAAGAACTCGTTGGCATTGCGTGCGATCTCGGGCAGCGGCACATGGGATAACAGACCCTCGTGAATCATGCCTTGCAGCAGCGACGCCATCACGGCCGCCGCGACGCCTTTGCCCGACACATCCGCGATCGCCGCCACCACGGAGTCGCCCACGGTGAGGATGCTGAAGAAGTCCCCACCGATTTCCCTGCAGGGCTGGCTTTTTCCCAACGCCTCGGCGAACGGGGGTTGGAGAGCCGTCACGGCCATCAGGCCTTGCTGGATGCGCGCCGCAGCCGCGAGTTCTTCTTGATGATCGCGATGTTGCTCGCGGCTCGTGCGATCGTGCTCGATCGCTTGCCGGATCGCTTCCAACAGATCTTCATCTTCAAACGGCTTGGTGAGAAATTCCACCGCACCGGCCTTCATCGCGCGCACGGACGTAGGGACGTCGGCGTGGCCTGTGATGAAAATAACGGGAATCTGGATCTCGTTCTTGATCAGTTCGCTTTGGAGGTCCAAGCCGCTCAGCCCCGGCAAGGCCACGTCCAAAACCAGGCAGGCATGCCGATCCTGCGGCTCTGAGTCCAGAAAGTCTCGTGCTGAGACGAAGGTCTGAACGCGCCACCCGACCGACCGGAGAAGACTGTCGATCGCTCCCCGCAGAGATGGATCGTCATCCACGACATATACGACAGATTCTTCTTGGTTCATTCGTTATCACTCCCGCCAAATGAAGGGCTGCACGCAAGAGGCCGCTGACAAGCGAGCGCTTGAGTCGATGGCAGGATGTGGCAAGACGCTTGCGATCATTCTTTGTGCTATTCGCTGGTACCTTCGATACTCATTGTCATTGCGCGATGTCGAAGAGCTATTGGAGGAGCGCGTTTGTGCGTACATCCTACAACAGTCGGCCGTCCACTTCGAACTGAGTTCGCGTAGTCCGCTGTTAGCGAGCGCCGTTCTAGGTTTGTTCTGTGATCAGCACGGACTGTCCCAGCGAAATGTTATCCATTCAATCCATAGACATCGTCTATCGAAGACCGGACGGCGAATACACCGTAAGCCCACATGCTCTTGCTCGCATGATCTTGCCGCATATACGCAGTGATAGCTGGTTACCAACTGACAGTATCGTCGCTACCGTCAGGGTCGGGTGGCGCTGTTGCCTATCCCTACGGTATTGAACCAGCGCCCAGGAAGCGCCACGGTATCCGCATGATCCCCTACGATGCGGAACCCGGAGTTCGCCAGTTCGATAACCTTGCGCTGGCTGTGGAGGCGCCAAGTTGCAAGTGCCCATCGCAGCTGGCTTTTCTCTGGGTGACGCTTCACGGGCGCACAAACGCTTGGGCGAAGGTCACGTATTCGGGAAGATTGTGCTGGATATCAATTGAAAAGAGGAGTTATGGCCGAATGTACGCATCTAAACGAGATCCACGGTATCCGCCCCCACACCTTTGAAGGGTGTGAGGATTGGCTTAAGATCGGATCATGGTGGGTCCACCTGCGTCTGTGCACGTCATGTCCTTGTGCAACTTGATCGGCAACCTCCCGAGCGTGGCGTGAGCGCGCCCTCAGGTAAGACAACTCGAACGAAAAAAGAAATGGACGCCTATCCACTGGAATCCCTCCGCGTCCTCGGCGATTCTCGGCGCCTCCGCGTTAAAATCAGCGCCTGGATAAGCGGACTCACGTACGTCATCAGGATCCTGGAGCCCGGCCCGAAATCTTAAACGCGGAGGCGCCGAGAACCGCCGAGGACGCGGAGGATCAATGTGATGATGCCGAATCGTCTCGGATCGCGACTTTGACGGAAGTTCAATTTGTAGCAATGCCACTTATTTCATGACCGCTCCCTCGCCTCATCTGAGAGAGCCCTCGTTCGGTCTTTTGGCCGGTATAAAGCGACTTATCGAGAGTAATCGTTTCTTGGGGGAACTGCGCGTACCATCGCCGGCACGGAAGAGTGGCAATTATTGGACCTGCTAAATTATTTTAGCTATGTTAGCCGACGGAACTCTTCTGGAGAGATCCCGAGTTGCGACAAAATCTTGTTGTACAGGGGAGGTCCGATCTCGCGGCCACCATGGATCGGGATTGTTACCGAGCGACCGTCGGGGTGAAGCCACCGCTCGTGGCTGCCAGTTTGCCGCTGACGTTCGAAACCCAGCCGCGTCGCCGCCCGGCGAAACTCATCCGCCCGTGCGCTAGGCATGCACGACTTCGGTTGTGTCGGCGGGAAGTTCAGCACCCGTGTCGCGGAACTCAGCCTCAATGAGGGCGAAGACCTGTTCCAACTCCGCGAGAGCCTCTGCTCTGGTGGGCATCAATGCGTAGCAGCCCGGAATAGACGGGACCTCGGCCACCCAACCTGAAGGTTGATTGCGATAAAGCAGTACTTTGTAATCGTCGAGACCCACATCTTATTGTACGTCCCCGGGAACGGTCGCCGGAGAGCATCACTGTATAACAGCGCGATGCCGATTTATCGTTACTAATCGGCCGCGCACATCCGCGCGTAGGCAACAGCACATACTCGGGGCGGGTTCCGATCCGTTGTGCGGACTACACCCGACCGTCTGCTGCCGCCCTGCGATAATGCCCGACGTGTGTACTCTCGGAGGGATCGGCTGAATCGGGGGCTGATCCCTTCACTGGTGCAGTTCGCTCCGTAAATTCACTTAGCGCCCGCCAATGCTAGCCAAGACCTTCCGGCCCACTTTGGGATATATGTTACGCCGAACCGATAGGGGCAACCCTATGCGGACTCCGGCTCTTCTCGTCCTGGCGGCGTGGCCGCTCTGGGCGCAGTTCTCCGATCTTGCCACAGACGACGCTGGCAGCAGGTTGTGGTTTTCGACGCCGCTGATGCTTCGCGGGACCGTCGAACCCTCGTCTTTCGGCTTGATCTTTTCGGTAGACACGCAGGGTAACGTTTCGCTGGTCGACCCGGGGGGCGCATATCAGTTGGTCAATCCGGAAGTATCGGGCGATGGCAGCGTGCTCGTCTACACGGGAAACCCGATTTGCGACTTCGGGGTCTTTGGCGTCTGCAACATGATTTTTTGGGACCCATTGGGAGTTATATCCACCAGCGCCGGTCAGACCGACTTCCCGGGCATATTTCATCTCAGCCGCAATGGGCAATATGTGATGCACGAAGACTACGATTACCTCGGCCCGACTGAGCAAATCGAAGTGATCGATCTGGCGACGACGCAGTCGGTGCAAATCCCGGTCGGCCAGTTCCAGTCGCTGGCCGGAGGCGGCGCCAAGTGGCCGCGAACGGCTCGGCGTTAGCCTACGCGGAGGGAAACTTGTGGTTGTTCCAGCCGGATGGAACTCCGCTCTTAGTAACGGACGAAATCTCTCCTGACCAGCCCTTCTCCGCCCGGGCCGCGCTCAACGATGCTGGAGATCGCGTCGTATACCAACAGACCTTCACCAATTGCAGACTACTTCTCACCACCCCTTCCGCCGGACTCGGCGGTTCTGAGACGGTCATGGTCTCAGCTGACGCGGTCTGCACGCTGGAGGCAATGTCCTCGGACGGTTCCACGGTCCTGTTCATTAGCCCGGGGAATTTCGATGGCAGCAATGGCAGCGGGCCGTTTCGGGCGCGGCAAGCCTGGACTGTGGACACCTCCTCGGGGGCCATAAAGGCGGTCACCCACGATCCCGCCAGCGTTTCGGCGGCCACGCTTTCCAATGACGGGAACATCGTCTGGGTAGCCACGTTCGGCGGCCGCATACTGCCCATCGAAAGAAGCACGGGCGCCACTCAGGAGATCATCCCTCAGACGATTGCGCTGGATCAGCCCTGGTACTGGGATCAGATGAATCCCAGAATGGACTTTGTGCCGTTGCGTGGCGCGCCAGGGGCGCTGCTTCGCGTGACCGGTAGCGGCCTGGCGCTCGGACCCGCCACGTCGACGATTCCGCTCGGCACCGCTCTCGCCGGCTTGCAGGTGCTTCTGGATTGCCAGCCAGCGCCGTTGCTCAGCGTATCGCCGAAAGAGATCGTCGTTCAAATTCCGTGGGAAGCAACGACTGGCCCCCATACTCTCAGCCTCCCGGACACCGCGTCGCCCTTCGCCGGGCTTCGGTCACGCAGCCTGGGGCTCAGCGAGATTTTCGCGCAGTTTTGGCCGAATTCCGACGGTTCGAGGTCGGTCATCCACCAGGATTTCTCCGGCCCGGTCACCGCGCAGAATCCCGCCCGTCCCGGCGAAATCCTCCATCTATACGTGACAGGGTTAGGTGCGGTAATTCCGTCTGTTGCGGACGGACAGCCTGGACCGCTCGACCCGCTTTCGACGGTGGAGAGTCCGGTGAGCATTGCCTGGTACGCAGAGAACTATACGCCGGAGATGACCGGAGTGCTATTTGCCGGTCTCGCACCGGGATTGGTTGGGATTGAGCAGGTCGACGTCCAAGTACCTAACGCTTTGCGAGCGCCCGCAGGGAACCTGGTGCAAATGACGGTATCGTTCGGCCCCGTTGGAACAACGGTCCTGATTCAACCGTAGTCGATACGACAAACACTGCTGAACTGGCCGGATACCGTTTTGTGTTCCCGGCGTTGGGGATACGAGGTCGGGCCGAAAAACAATGCCACCTTCGCGAGTGTCCACCTTCATAAAACGAGCGGCTAGTCCGGCTCTTGGATCTCGCTCCTGTGTCCCCGGTCAAGAAATAGGGAACGAGAAACGCGTTTCCATCCGCCGAACCGACTTGGCCGAACGCCACGCTGCATCCCTAACGGACGATCGACGTGCACTTTCCCAACTGACCCGCTTGCCGGTAACCAGCCCTTCGCCCATTTCTGCCCCTTCATCACAACAACATAGGCACCGCCCGCCTCAAAAACCTCGCACTCGCGTGTCAACCTGAAAGCAGAACGGCCAAGGTGTGCAGTCCGCAAGGTCGCCCGCGCGCGTTTTCTTAAAAGTTGGAAGTGCCATTTGCCTACAACGTTGCTCGCCCTCACCGCCTCGACCAATGACCGTGCCGTGCCGCGGACGCCCGCATCCCAAGAAATGCAAGATGCGTCACCCTCACGCCTGTGCGCACGCCTGAAGGACCCAACACTAACAATGCGACTAACAACGCCATTTAACAATGAAAGACCCGAAACCGGTCCTCGTCGCGGAACGGGTCAGCGTCCGCCCTTCTGCGTTTCTTGCATCTTCTCCCGTCTCGGTCATGTCATTGGTCTCGCGGCTCTATGCCTCAGTGCATATTTCCGCGATCCATGCACAAAATACACAAACGGCAAATCCCCGCTGGCGCCAGGTACCCGCGTAACCAAAACAAATCGCATCTACTTAGAGGAAATTGGCTTCGATCCGCAAAACGTCCGGCAATCAGCCCACCCGTGGGCATCCCCTTGGTTGCGGAATCGCCGCCTACGGCCAGAAACCAAATTCAGCAGATTCGTGAAATCCATCGCGCGACCAGGCCGAGCCACGTCCCCAAGCCGGACAAGGGGTTCGTTTTTTCCGCGGCGCCCGACCAATTCGCGCGTATTTTCGTCCATTCGGAGCCCCATGTTTTCCGCGATCCGCGCACAGTAATGCACAAACCCAAAGCCGACGTCACTTGCCGCTCCCGGATAACTCAAATAATAAACAGCCACTTATCGAAAATTGGCTTCCTTTTCGCAAAAAGGCCCCCTGTATCCACGCACTGCGCCGGCGCACCTATCGGGCAGCAACCTCAGGTGAACCGTATTGAGGCTAGGCAGGCTAGGCAGCCGTCGCGTGTCCTGACGGTTCCAACTGTGGAGTGAAGGTCAGTTTGTCGGCGGCCTTTTCGTAGCCGATGCGAATCGTCTGCCCTTCCCGGATAACCCCTTCGAGCAGCAGGCGTCCTATTGGCGTCTCGATATTCTTCTGGATGCTGCGCTTTAACGGCCGGGCTCCGTACGCGGAATCATATCCTACATGGACCAGGTATCGCGCTGCTTCGGGCGTCAACTCGAGCTGTATGTGACGCTCGGCAAGTCTCGTCCGCAGCCGGTTCAGTTGAATCTCCACGATCTTGATCAGGTGGTCTTCCGACAAAGAGTGGAACACAATGATCTCGTCGACGCGATTCAGGAATTCGGGCCGGAAGAAGCCGCGCATCTCCTCGATCACCGCGGTTTTCATACGCTGGTACTCGTGCTCATCGTACGCGCCGCGATAGCCTAGAATGCGCTGGCTGCCGATGTTGGAGGTCATGATCAGGATCGCGTTCTTGAAGTCCACCGTGCGTCCCTGGCCGTCGGTCAGCCGCCCGTCGTCCAGAATCTGGAGCATGACATTGAAGACATCCGGGTGAGCCTTTTCGATTTCGTCGAACAGGATCACGCAATAAGGCCGTCGCCGGACGGCTTCCGTCAATTGCCCGCCTTCGTCGAAGCCGACATAGCCCGGCGGCGCTCCTACCAGCCGCGAGACAGTGTGTCTTTCCTGGTATTCCGACATGTCGATGCGAATCATGGCGCGCTCGTCATCGAACAGGAACTCGGCCAGCGCCCGGGCCAATTCGGTCTTGCCGACGCCGGTCGGGCCCAGAAAGATGAAACTTCCCACGGGCCGGTTCGGGTCGTTCAATCCTGAGCGGGCTCGTACCACAGCCTCCGCGACGGCTGTGACAGCTTCGTCCTGGCCGACTACCCGCCGGTGCAACTCCTCCTCCAGGTGAAGCAGCTTTTGCACTTCGCCCTCGAGCAGCTTCGCAACCGGGATTCCGGTCCACCGGCCGACCACTTCGGCGATGTCGTGTTCGTCGACCTCCTCCTTGATCAGCGAAGTGCTGCCTTGTTTTCTCGAGAATTGATCGGATTCGGTTTTCAGTTGGTTCTCGAGCTGCACCAACTTGCCGTACTTGAGCTCCGCAGCCTTGTTCAGGTTGTACTCGCGCTCGGCTTTCTCCATCTCGATTTTGACCTGCTCGATCTGTTCACGAAGCGCGCGCAATCGCTGCACGGCCCGTTTTTCGACCTGCCACTTGGCTTTCATCGCATCACCTTTGGCCTTCAGATCGGCGAGGTCCTTCTCGAGTTTGGCCAGGCGTTCTCGCGAGGCGGAATCAGTCTCCTTCTTCAGCGCTTCACGTTCGATCTCCAATTGCATGACGCGGCGCAGGATCTCGTCAAGCTCCGATGGCATGGAATCGATCTCGGTCCGCAGTTTGGCCGCAGCTTCATCCACCAGGTCGATGGCTTTGTCCGGCAGAAAGCGGTCCGCGATATAGCGGTTGGAGAGAACCGCGGCGGCCACCAGCGCGGAGTCCTTGATCCGCACGCCATGGTGAACTTCGTAGCGGTCCTTGAGTCCACGCAGAATGGAGATGGTGTCCTCCACCGAAGGCTGGTCTACCTGTACCGGCTGAAAACGGCGCTCCAGTGCGGCGTCCTTCTCAATGTTCTTGCGGTATTCATCGAGCGTGGTAGCACCGATGCAGTGCAGTTCGCCGCGCGCCAGCATCGGCTTTAGCAGATTGCCGGCGTCCATGGAGCCTTCCGTTTTACCTGCGCCGACCACCGTATGGAGTTCATCGATGAACAGGATGATCGCGCCCTCCGACTCCTGGACTTCCTTCAGCACTGCCTTGAGACGTTCTTCGAATTCACCCCGGTATTTGGCGCCGGCAATCAGCGCGCCCATATCGAGCGACACGATCCGCCGGTCCTTTAAACCTTCCGGCACATCGCCGCGGACGATTCGCTGCGCCAGGCCTTCCACGATAGCCGTCTTGCCGACACCGGGTTCGCCAATCAGAACCGGATTGTTCTTGGTCCTTCGTGAGAGGACCTGGATGACCCGCCGGATCTCCTCATCGCGTCCAATGACCGGATCCAGTTTCCCTTGTCGGGCCATATCGGTCAGATCGCGCCCGTAACGCTCCAGGGACTGGTAAGTCGTTTCCGGATTCGGCGAGGTGACGCGCTGGTTACCGCGAACCTCACGAAGTGCCTGCATGAAGCGGTCGCGATTGAGACCCGATTGGCTGAGGAGACGGCCGGCGACCCCCTTGTCGTCGAGCATGGCGAGCAGAATATGCTCGACCGAAACGTATTCATCCTTGAGCCTTTTCGCTTCGTCTTCGGCTTGGACCAGAAGCCGGTTCAACCGGCCCGTCACGTAGACCTGGTCCGGCGGGCCACCCGCACCGACCGTGACCTTAGGCATCCGGTTGAGTTCGTCTTCCAGTCTCTGCTGCAAGAGATCGGCCGGCGCGCCTGCTTTGGTCAGCATCGCCGCGCCCAGCCCGCCATCCTGCTTAAGAAGCGCCAGCAACAGGTGTTCGACATCGAGTTGTTGATGGTGGTACCGGGTCGCTTCCGCCTGCGCGGCGCGAAGGGCATCCTGCATCCTTTCTGTGAACCGATTCATGTCCATGTTTATTTATCTCCATGTAGGTTGATTAGCCGGTAATTCTGAAACGTCCCTTCGATTCGGGGCTGAAGCGTGGGAGCAGACATTCCCGGACCTTCGATGCCAGTGCCTCCTTGCGAAACGGTTTCGTGATAACGTGCCATTCCGGATGAAGCTCAACGTATCCGTGGCTGTACATCAACAGGATACGCATGGCCGGCCTGGACCGGAGGAGTATCAGGGCTAATTGAGCCCCGGTGAAGCCGCACCTTAGTGTGTCCGACAACAGCAAATCGATCGATCCGCGGTATAGATTCGAAACCTCGATGGCTTCGCAATCTCCGCCGGCCTGCAAAATGTCCACACCGCAACCTGTCAGTACGTGGTTGCATAATGTGCGAATCGCGTGATCCTCGTCGACCTGCAAAACCGTAGACATAATCCAAAACTCTAAGCATGCGCGCACTTTAACACTTCCGGACTATGCCGCGCGGATGTCCGTGTCGCGACGATTCCGAGCCGGCGCATCTTGTAAAAAAGCGTAGATCGCGGAACGCCCAGGCGGGTCGCAGCGGTCCCGATAATACCGTTGGCGTCGCGCAGAATACGGACGATGTGAGCCCGCTCGGCGTCCTTAAGAGTGACCGGATCGGGTTCATCGCCCTTGCTTCGGTCCTCCAGTTCATCGAGCGGCGCTTCCAGCGCGACGCCCTGCGTAAGGATCACCGCACGCTCAACAAAGTTTTCCAGTTCGCGAATGTTTCCGGGCCACGAATGGCGCATCAGCCTCTCCATCACATCTTCCGGAATCACTTCGATTTGTTTGTCCATCTGCCTCGAGAATTTTTGGACGAAGTGTCTCACCAGGTGCGGGACGTCCTCACGCCGGTCCCGCAGTGCCGGGATCGTGATAGGGAACACATTGAGGCGGTAGAACAAATCAGCCCGGAATTTTTCTTCGCTTACCATCTGCCTGAGATTGCGGTGTGTGGCAGCCACTAGGCGAACGTCGGTGCGGATGGTGGCTCCGCTGCCCAGTCGCTCGAATTCGTGCTCCTGGAGGACGCGCAGAAGCTTGGGCTGCAATTCCTGGGGAATGTCGCCGATTTCATCCAGGAACAGCGTGCCATGATTGGCCGCCTCGAAACGTCCCAGACGCTGGGCAATCGCGCCCGTAAAAGCCCCCCGCTCGTGGCCAAACAGCTCGCTTTCCAACAGGCCAAGCGGGATGGCCGAGCAGTTCACTTTCACCAGTTGATGATTGCGCCGCGCGCTGAGATTGTGAATCAGACTCGCGAACAGGCTTTTGCCAGTGCCGGTTTCACCCAGGATCAAAACTGTGGAATCGGTTGAGCCGACGATTTCGATCTGTTGCATTACGGCCTGGATTCGGGGGCTTTCGCCGATGACCTCGGGTGCAATTCGGTTAGTATTCGATCGCTCCTCGGTGAGCAGTGTTCCATCATATGCAAAGGCATTTACTCTTCTCATAAAATGTTCCTTCTCCGGAAAAACCGGATAACACACAACCGTGAGCAACTGAACCGGTTCAGCGTCACGCCGCCGTGGCGGGTGCGCTCATATAGGCAACTTTAGATCGGGGCCGGCGATGATGCCATCAGACCTTCGTATAAATGACTAATACGAAGCGTAGAAAGCGTGATATTGGATGCTGCGGGCGCATCTCTTTTGTGTGAAGAGATGCAATAGAGGTTATCGGAACCTGATATCTGGTTGGGTAGTATGGAGAGAGTTCATGGGCGAAAACGTCCATGTGGATCGTAAAGCGTGCGTGGCTGGCAGCTTGGAAGGGGTAATCTATGCCGCAGCCGGAGGCAGCGCGTAGTCTTCCGGCCTGGTCAGTTCCAGCACAGTCCGGGTTCCGTCTTGAGCTTCCACCTCCAGGACTGCGCCGGTCCGATCCGTCGCCGGCAGCACCCGAATCACCGTAGCGCTGTTAACGCCGTGGGTAAAGTGAGCTTTCGGCGTAGACCCAAAGGTGATCCAAACGAAACGCTCTCCGCTCTTCTGGTCCGCTGAAACACCGTCGAATGGCCGGTTTTCGGTTTCTACCCGATACCCGAAGTCGCGACCGAATACATCCAGACGCGCGTGCGCACCGCGGTTCTCGCGGGTGAATCCCGCAAGGAACGGGATCCATTGATCAAAGGGAATCTCTTGTGTTGAACGTCGCACTGATGCGCTGGTGGACTCGCTCATAAATACCTCGCTTGTGGCGAACTGATGCAGTTTGTTTGCCATATTCTGCCCAAGAGAGATCGCGCGAAATCCGCTTGAGCCGCCCAGCAGCGTGGGCGTCCCTTGGATAGGGAACATCTACCGGTAGACGAAGCTGAATCGTGGAAATCCGCGAACCTTGCGACTCTGTTAAAGACTGGTGGGGTCCTCCCGCATGGCATCGCAACTGCCCCGGATTGGACGGAGAGGAATCAGAATGTCAGTCACACTCGCAAAAAACTGGTGGTCACTGATCATTCGCGGATTGACCGCGATTGTGCTCGCCGCAATCACCCTTCTATGGTCCGACATCACAACCGGTCAATTGGTCCTGGTGTTCTTCGCTTATGCCATGATTGACGGACTGGTAGGTATCGCGGAGGCGGTGCGGGCAGCCGAGCAGCACGAGCGTTGGGGGTCCCTCTTGATTGACGGATTGGTCGGCATAGCGGCGGCCGTCGTTGCCGTCGCATGGCAGGGAATGTCAAACTTATCCCTGCTGTATGTCATCGCAGCCTGGGCCATCGGCAGTGGAGCATCCGAAATCGCCGCGGCGTTGCGTCTCAGAAAATCGGTGTTGGGGGAATGGCTGCTTGCTTCCAGCGGAATCGCATCTTTCCTGCTGGGAATCCTGTTAATTGCTATTCCGCTTGCGACTCCGCTATCGATCGCGTACTGGCTCGGGGCTTATGCCTTTGTGTTTGGCGCCCTGCTGATCGCGCTTGGCCTCCGCCTGCGTTCCTGGATGCATACGTTCGGGTCCGGAACACAATCGTCTGTCCCTCAAACGCTTTAGCGCTCCGTCAGTTTGGAAGCTGAGTCGGGCGTTAAGGTGAACTCGACTGGAACGACGGCCTGAATCGGTTTTCCATCGGCGTCGACAATCTCCAAAAGCTTCCCCGTTTGGGGGTTGACCAGTTCCACTCGCACCGTGTGCGGCCCGGCGAGGCTCACGTCGCGAGGCAGAGTGTAAGTAATTACGTAACGGATTCTTAAATTTTCCATTACGTCATCGTAAGTCGGCGCTAAATCGATCGTGCGGTGAGGAGAATAGAGCCGCCCTCCGGACGCCTGGGCTATCGCCAGAAGTCGTTTCTCCGCTCCGTCCCAATCATTGCGAAGGGCACCATCCATATTGTGCAGGCTGGCAATGTCGCGCAGGACCGGTCCAAGACTGATCGCGTATATCGGCGTATCGCCGTTCCGAACCCGGTCCAGGACGTCATCGTAAGTTGTCTTACTGAATGTGTCGATGCCGGTCGAAAGTAGAATGATCGCCTTGCGTCCATTCACCGGGCGCGTACGATTCAGCGCGAACACGAGAGCGTCGTAAAGATTCGTTTCCGATACCAGCGGTGTCTGCGGCCTTTCGAAGAGATCGTAGAGTTTGTCCTGCCGGCCCGGTGAAAAGTCAAGCAGCTGTTGTACCGTATCCGCGTAGGCCCAAACCCCGACCTTGTCCGCGGGCTCAATTTCATCCATCAGTTGATGACTGGCTCTGGAGGTCTCTTCAACCAGGTACCGATTCAATCCCTGATAGTGGCCACCGTTTTCCAAGAAGACGGCCAACGTAACCGGCGCGTGCTCGATGTCGACGTTCGCGTTGGTCTGCCTTGTGTCGTCCTCGTAGACCGCAAAGTTCTCGCGCCGTATTCCTGGAATGAAATACCCGTTCGGGTCTTGAACCACGAGTTTCAGCGTCACGACGCGAGTGGCTGGATCGAAATGAATCTCAGTCTTCTGTTTCCCCTGCGCACCTTTGAAGAGCGGCGTAGAGGCTCGGGACGGAATCTGAAGTTTCTGTGTTCCCGCAGTCGCATTCCCGTTCGCGCTACCGGCCTTTTGGTCCTCTGTATTTCGAACCTGGGCATGCGCCGGCGGACCGAATAGAAACACGGCCGCCCAGCAGGCCAGGGTCAGGCCGGAAGTATCGTTAAGGATGAAGCGCATACATTCCTCCAGGTACGCTATATGACTAGAAGCGAACTCCGAATACAATGGGAACCACCGTCGTGTGCGAGTTACTGGTAAAACCCTTCAGGTAGCGCGATTCCACGTAGAGATGGACGGATGTCTTAGGCAGGGGGATATTCAGCCCGCCGCCCACGTCGAACGCACCCGAATTGGAAGTGACCGATCCCAGAATCTGGTTCACCGGTACGAGCGCGGGACCGAAGTAGCCCCACCAGGGATCAAAGATAGTCGTCTGGGCGACAGTCGGCTGGGTAAACTGTACGGTCCTCCGAACATACCCGCCGCCAGCGAGCACATAAGCGCTCCAGCCGCGACGGAGAGGAAAGCGCACCGTCGGATCGGCAGTCAGACTGTAAACTTTTGCGTTACCGTCCGGCTCGTTCAATAGTTGAAGCTCTTGTCCGGTGATTCCTAACTGGTTGAACATGAAGTTGCCAGTTATACCGAAATAGCGGTTAAAGAAATATCCGCCACCTACCTGGAAATTGCCGCCGTGGTCTAACCTGCCGGAGTCATAACCGACAATCGTGGTCAGTCCGGCTCCCGCGTCGATTGTGTAATGTCGTTGATCTTCGTTTTGTGCCGTCGCCAGGCCCGTAAGAGCGGCGGCCAGCGCAATTCCAACTGCAAGGCGTCTTAGTAACATGACTTGTTTCCCTCAACTGTATTTATGCTGACGCGTGCGGCTCAGCTCCTTTTGCAAGTTACCGAGCCGCGATCGCCAGGAAGTAAGTAGTTCGCATTGCAACTAACCACCTCCTTTTTTGCCAGCAATCCCGTGGAAGCACTTCCCATGCCAGTGAGTAAGTGAGCGGGGTAGAATTATTCCCCTTATTTATGAACCAATCCTAGGGACGGTTATTCTGGAAAGCACGGTGATTTGTCGACCGGTTGAGCAGGTAATGTCGACGCGTAGATTGTCCCGACAGCCATCGATACTACAGGGAAATTTAAGGAAGGAGGAGGATTTAGCTGGGAGGGATGCACTCCGCGCCCGGGGCAGACCATCGGAAGATAGTGGTCCACCCTGGCGCGGAGAGGGCGCGGAGAGGGGTAGGCGAGAGACAAGCTTGCGAGCTATTTCCCCTAGACCTGCAGATCGTTTTCGACCGAGAAGACGTTGGCTACGCCGTTAGCCCTGATGCCCACCAGATTTTTATCTGCTTCGTTGGCCACCACGCCCTCCAACCGCACGTGCCCGTTCTTGACGATGATATGGATGGAAGGCAGCGCCTGGAATCCGTAGCGCGTGGACAGCGCGGGATCTCCGTAAATGGCCCGGTATTCGGCCATCCGGATCTGGTTGTCCATTGGGGATAGCGGGAGGACTTCGATCTGGTTGATGACATTCGTAACGCCTTCGATGCGCTTTACTACGTTCTCAGCATCGCTCTTCAGCGTTGGTCGGGTCACCTCGCCCAATAACGTGACAGTACCGCCGTCGACCTTAAAAGCCAAATCATCGAAGACCCCATAGTAGGGCAACATGAGAAGTTCATGTCGCACCTTTTGGGCGATCCGGCTCTCATCTACGGGGCCGGAGCGGAACGCATCGTTGTGGTCTTTGTCGTGTTTCGCGGCGAGACCCGCCGGTAACAGGAGGAGAACGGCGAGTAGAAGCGTCGTCGCGTGATTGCGTCCACGTGTTCTGTTCGCAACATCAAATGCAAATTTGCTGGCTGGCATTGCATATTCCTTTCATGTGTCTTGCCGCTTCGCGGCGTACAAGCTTGATAAAGCACTCCGTGCGCCATTCGTCGCCGAAGGAACTTCTTTTTTATGAATGATAAAGGCAGGACTTAAGTTCTTTTGCTGTCGACTGGGTGGAATCAACCATCTACCTTTCGACGTCACTTAGACCCAGGCAATAACTCACGTGCAGTGAACTGAGTATCAGCCGCCAGTTGTTCGTACAGTTCCTTCTGCCTGGAGTTTAACTTTGGAGGATTGACCAACATGACCTTGACGTAGAGGTCGCCGCGCCCGCCCGCGCGCCGGTTCAGGCCCTGACCGCGCAGCCTCAGCCTCTGGCCGCCCTGTGTGCCCGCCCGAACCATCATGTCGACGGACCCATCCAGCGTGGGCACGGGTACTTTCGCGCCGAGCGCTGCCTCCCACGGAGCTACCGGCAAGTCGAGTTCGAGATGCTCTGCGTCCACGATCCGGAAAAGGCGGTGCGGTTCAAGCCTTACGTGAAGCAGAAGGTCGCCCGCCGGCCCTCCGTTGATGCCAGGCTCGCCCTGCCCCGCCAGCCGTATGATCGAACCGTCGCGCACACCGGCGGGAATGGTCACGTCGAGCGGTTTCGGACGCTCGACTACGCCTTGGCCGCGGCACGTCGGACAGGTCTTGCCGTCTTTGGTCCCCGTTCCACCACAGGTGGGACACGCTTCATTGGACTCGAGAGTGATCCGGCGCGTGACACCGTGGTGCGCCTCTTCCAGAGTGAGCCGGATCTCCGCTTCGAGATTGTCGCCCCGGATCCGAAAATTTGCGCCGGTCCTTGCGCCGCGCCTTCCAAACAGGCTCTCGAAGAAATCGCTGAAGCCGTTCGCGCCCGCGCCGCCGAAGGCATCCCCAAAGTCGTGAAACCCGGTGCGCCCTTCCGAGCGCTCTCCCCACTCGGGCGGAGGCCGGAAGTCTGAACCGGCGCGCCAGTTCGATCCGAGTGCATCGTACTTCCTTCGCTTCTCGGGATCGGAGAGGACCTGGTACGCCTCGTTGATCTCTTTGAACTTCTCTTCGGCTGTCTTATCGCTTTTATTCACGTCAGGGTGATACTTGCGCGCGAGCTTTCGATACTCCTGACGGATATTTTCCTCGGTCGCGGTTCGCGGAACGCCGAGCACCTCGTAGTAGTCTTTGAACTTGACCGCCATCTGCAGACCATTTGCCTATCGCGCGACTCTAACCCGGGCAGGACGCAGCACCTCGTCGCCGAGCCGATACCCGCGCTGCACCTCCTCGGCTACCATGCCCGAATTATACTCATCGTTATCGACCGTTCCGATTGCCTCGTGAAGCGTGGGATCAAACTGTTCCCTAACCGTTTTTATGGCCTTTACCTGCTGCACGTCCAGCAAATCCAGCAGCCGGCGGTGTATCGCCCGGACACCTTCGGCGACGGAGGGAGGGGCAGCCGAAAGATATGGAATTGCGCGATCGAAGCCGTCAACCACGTCCAGCAGGGAAAGAAGTATATCGCGCTTGCCGCTTACGGCTGCCTTCGCGCGATCTCGATCCACGCGCCGGCGATAATTGTCGAAATCGGCGAGGGCCCGCAGGTACATTTCATGTTCCTGGCGCAGTTCGGATTTCAGCCGTTCGCGTTCGGCGTCCGGCTCGACCGCCGCGGTGTTGTTGGTTTCCGTTGCCATGTTCATCCTGCGCGCTTGAATTCGGCGTCAATGACATCGTCTTCCGACCCGGGCGGCTTGCGTCCTCCATTTGGTCCACCGCCGGCTCCGGCGGCTTGGGCCCCATGCGACGCTGGACCCGATGCCGTCGCCGACAGCCCATATGCCATCTGCTGAAGGTCACTCGAAAGCTGGCGCAGACGAGCCGTGTCGGGTGGATCCTGCTTCACCATTGTCCGCGTCTCGGAGATTAACTGTTCGGCACGGGCCTTTTCGTTGGCGGGTACGCGATCTCCAAGTTCCTTTAATTGGCGCTCGACCTGGTACGCCACTGAATCGGCGTGGTTGGCCGCTTCGATCTCTTCACGCCGGCGCTTGTCCTCATCGGCATGCGCCTCCGCATCCTTGACCATGCGGTCGATTTCGTCCTTGGAGAGCTGGGTCGAGCCGCTAATCGTAATCTTCTGTTCCTTCCCGGTATCCTTGTCTTTCGCCGTGACAGTAAGAATCCCGTTCGCGTCGATATCGAACGTCACCTCCACTTGCGGTGCCCCGCGGGGAGCTGGCCGTATGCCCTCCAGCCGGAATGTGCTTAGAGTCCGGTTTTCGCGGGCCAGCTCGCGCTCCCCTTGCAGCACTTTCACATCGACCGCCGTCTGATTGTCGTCCGCCGTGGAGAAGACCTCGGATTTGCGGGCCGGAATCGTAGTATTGCGTTCGATCAGCTTCGTCATCACTCCGCCGAGTGTCTCGATCCCCAGCGATAGCGGCGTCACGTCGAGCAGGACCACGCCCTTGACCTCACCGGCCAGAACGCCCGCCTGAATCGCCGCGCCCACCGCGACCACCTCGTCCGGGTTCACCGACTGGTTGGGCTCCTTGCCGCCGGTTAGCCGCCGCACCAGAGCCTGGACGGCGGGCATACGCGTGGCGCCCCCGACCAGGATCACCTCATCGATTTCGCGTTCGGTCATCTTGGCATCCGCCAGGGCCTGCTTTACTGGCCCGACACAGCGTTCCACCAGGTCGGCTGTGAGTTCCTCGAACCTGGCGCGCGTGATCTTCAACTCCAGATGTTTGGGTCCGTTTGCGTCGGCCGTGACAAACGGCAGGCTGACGGTAGTTTCTACCGTGTTCGAGAGTTCGATCTTGGCTTTTTCCGCCGCTTCCGTCAGGCGCTGCAGAGCCTGGCGGTCTTTTCTCAGGTCGATCCCCTGGTTGCGCTGGAACTCTTCCGCGATATGATCCACCAGACGTTTGTCGAAATCGTCGCCGCCCAGGTGAGTGTCACCCGACGTTGCGCGTACCTCAAACACACCATCACCGACGTCCAATATCGACACGTCGAACGTGCCGCCGCCGAGATCGAATACCAGAATGCGCTCGTTCTTCTTTTTGTCGAGACCGTATGCGAGAGCGGCAGCCGTCGGCTCGTTGATAATCCGAAGCACGTTCAATCCGGCGATTTTGCCGGCGTCTTTCGTCGCCTGGCGTTGCGCGTCGTTGAAATACGCGGGGACCGTAATGACGGCATCCGTTACCTTTTCGCCCAGATACTTTCCCGCATCATCCGCCAGCCGCCGCAGCACTTGCGCGGAGATCTCTTCTGGCGAGTACTCTTTACCCATGATGAGGAAGCGAACCGCGTCGTTTGGACCCGACACGACGCGATACGGCACGTTCTTGGTCTCTGATTGAACCTCTGGATACCGCCGCCCGATAAATCTCTTTGCCGAATAAATGGTATTTTCCGGGTTCAGTACGGCTTGCCGTTTGGCAAGTTGTCCTACCAGCCGCTCGCCCGACTTTGTGAAGGCAACCACGGACGGCGTCAGGCGGCTCCCTTCGCTATTGATGATCACCGTGGGCTTGCCACCTTCCATGACTGCCACGACGGAGTTTGTGGTTCCGAGATCGATTCCTACTGACTTGGCCATTTCGTGCTCCTATTCATTTCTTGAACTTCAATGCGTACCGCGACCTCACAGGCCGTCACCGCCCATGGCAAGCCGGATGGCAGTAAGTGTCTTCTCTGCGAAGCGGCGGTTTGACTCTGCCCGGAGTCGTTTGTCTAAACTTCCGATCACGTCCTCGGACAGCGGGATGGCGTGTCCGGTGAGATCGTGCAAACGCGATGGAATCATGTCCAGATGCCGCCATGAGTCTGTTATATCGTCGAGCGGCACTTCGTAGCCGAACGTGTCGGCATGATTCAGGAGATCGAATTCCTCGACGAAGGACACAAATGCTCTGTCTTCGAAGGCTCCGTTTTGGATGCGTTTGTAAACCCCATTCACGAAGTGTCCGGCGCCGCTCGATCCGCAGTGAACGCAGCCTGCGCATTTACCGGGCGCCAGAGTGTGCAGGATGGGAGCGAGATAGTCGAGCGTTTCTTCACACCCTCCCAGCATGATCCCGCCGGGCATTCCGCAATCCACGTGGTCAATGCCGGCTCTCCAAGCCGATCGCGGCGCAGAAGGTCGTCCTGATAACACGCGTTACCGGCGTCCACCGTTATATCTCCGTCCTTAAAGTCCTCGGCCAGTTGCAGCAGCGCGTCGGCCGTGGGCTCTCTCGCCGGCAGCATGAGTAAAACGACGCGTGGCGGCTGCAGGTTCCCGGCAAGTTCGGCGATGGATCGGGCGCGCACAGCGCCTTGAAGCGCCAGGCGCGATACCCGCTCCGGATCGCGATCGTAAGCCACGCATCGATGACCGCCGCGCATGAGTTGGCGTGCCGTGCCGGCGCCGCGCGGTCCGAGTCCGACGATTCCGAACTGCATTCCATTTGCTCCTTTTGTGCGTAGTGAACCCGTGGGGCAGGTTGCTTCACCTGCGATTCGTTGCGACTGCCGCGCAGCAGACCATCCTGCCCCACATCGGAGGTGACCTCAAACGCAAGCTACGGAGTGATCGCGATGAGGTTCTCCACCTTCGTCGTGCCTGGAGCGGACCATGCCGCGCGGGCCGCTTCCTCCCGCTCCGCCCACGATCGCACGTTGCCGTAGAGCTTCACGGTGCCGCCTTCGACTTCCACCGTGATCCGCCGCGCGTCGAGTTCCGCGCTCCGCTTGAGGGCCTCCTCGATCTTGCTCTTGATTTCGGTCGGAGTAACATTGGACGTTACATCGATATTGTTAATGACACCCAAGACACCCCTCAGTTTCTTGACCGAAGACTCGGCGAGCGCCTTCTGATACTGCCAGTCCACCTTGCCTTCAAGCGTGACCCAGCCATTCTTCACCGTCACCTTGATCTTGTCGGCGGGGACGCCAACGTGGCTGTCTAATTCGCGTACGATGTCGCGTGCAATTTCGGGATCCGTGCGAACCATACTCAGCTTGACGTGGATATCGTTCGCCACTGCTTTGACCCCGTAGACGCGTTTGGCCGCCTTTTCAGCCGCGTCCTTTTGCCAATAGCTGGAGACATATCCGGACAAAGTTGCCACGCCATCCTTGAACGCTACAGCAATGTCGCTCGAGGTGATCGTCGGATCGTATTTCAGCTCGTTCACAATATCTTGCGTTATCAATGCATCACTCTTCGGTAGTGTGGAAGCCAGTGCCGCCATAAACTTTCTCCTTCTTCAAATATCGAAATCACAAGTTTCTAAATCACAAGTTTCTAATGTGCGGGAGCCGGGAGAGGTCCTCTTCCCATGACATGCCTGCTCCAGGACCGAAGACGGAACCCAAGCGCTACTAACAGCACTCCAAACACCAGCGCGTACGCGCCGATCCAGATCGCGATGACCACTGCCCCGGCGATCGGCGCAATCATCAGCAGAAACCCGAACACCATGGATGCAATGCCTGTCAGGAGGAGTAGCCACTCGCCCGGGACCTGGCGCCGCAGACGAATCGCAGCCGTAGTTTCGAGTGCGCCGGTAACCAAGGCCCATGCGGCGACTAAGAACACCAGCCCCACCATTGTGATCCCAGGCCACACCACGGTGATGATGGCAGCCAGAATACCGGTGATACCCTCCATCACCAGGACCCCCCAGCGCTCGTGCCTTCCCATGGCGCGTATTGCGCCAGTCAAGCTGACTACACCATCCACCAATGCGTATGCGCCAAAGAGCAACACCAAAGCCAGCAGCGTAATGCCCGGCCAGGCGAAGGTCAGGATGCCGAAGGCAATGCCGGCCAAGCCGCGCAAAACGAGCGCCCACCAGTTCGTTATCAGTGCAATTTTCATGTTCATCTCCGCATTGTGATTTCCGTAAGGTTGTGGTCACGCAGCCTTTTCGGCAGTTCCGGATTTAGCGGGCGCAGCCGATGAAACCGGTATCTGACGCCGCTTCTCCTTCGGTTCCTCAACCGGAATTGTGACCTCGAGTACACCGTTGTCGAAATTCGCCTTGGCTTGGTCGGGCTTGGCTCCTTCCGGCAGAGGAACAGCGCGATAGAAGTGTCCGTAGATTCGCTCCGATATTTCCATCCCGCCTTCTTTCTCCTGCTTGTCCGCGATGCGGTCACCCTCCAGAATCACGGTATCCTCGGTTACTTCGAGCTTCACGTCCGATGGCTTGACTCCGGGGAGTTCCGCGCGTACCTGGTAAGTGCCGTCTTTCTGAGAGACCTCGATGGGCGGCGCAAACACGGCCGATCCTTCGTTGCCGCGATTCAGGCCGAACTCTCCAAACACGCGGTCCATTTCCTCGCTCATTCTTCGCATGAGTGAGAAGGGGTTCATGCGGAATAAGTTGCCTGGCGCCAGCAGCAACCCGGTTGGATTGTCGCCTCGGCGCATCATCATATTGCCTTGCGATTGTCGTTGTTGTTCTTGGTTAGCCATTTACATCTCCTTTGTCCACTTGTCGTGGATTAATGCATTGGCCTATGCAGATCCGATACCAACCAGTCTTCGGTCGATAACGCATGCTGAGCTGAAGAATTACGTGGTTCATTCACACGAAAGTCCGTCCGCTATTCGACCCGGCCGTCTACCTATAGAACGCCCAGATATCAAGCTTGTGAGATTAGGTCTTCGGTGACACTCTGGGAACAAGCCTTCTGGCCTGCGGGCTGGGCTTCTGCCGGCCCGACGGACCTTTCAGTCCGTTGACTGCATTAAGTGTCACACAACTTCCTCGAACCGGAGTGTACTGATTCAGCACAGGGACCGTCTTGACGGGCAGCGGGGCTCGCCGCCGTAGTGGGGCGCGGGACAGAAACTCCGCCGGCCTACGAGGGAATCCTCAGACTTTGACAGCGCTGAACCGGCCCCTGGGTGACTGCCCCATAGATCTTTGACAACTTAACTTCCTCGCGGAACGCCACTCACGGGTCGCGCTATGAGTGGCCGTCGCGGACGGTGAGGAGCACAATTGCCGTTCACAAGTTCGAAATCGTGACCGTTATACAAACGATCTACCGGTCGCCAGCCTCTAGAAGCTACCGGTGACCGGCCTTCACCGGCCGTCCGCCCCGAAAATCGACCTCGAGCAGTTTCTCGCTCGTCGGTATCCAGGCAGCCACTTTCTTGGTCGCCGTATCGATCACCGCCCCACCGTCCGGGTAGGCATACCGCCCGTCGATGCTGAACGTGAGCCATCCAGGATGCGGCCGCTCTTTGGCATCCCGAAAAATCGCCACACTGGCAATCTGCTTGGGCGGCAGAGAGGTCACATCGTAGACGTACACATACCCGTAAACCCCATCGACGATCCAGACCTCCTTCTGATCGGGCCGCAGATTGAGACCATGACTCGGTGTGCTATGCGGCTTGTGTTCCGGCGGTTCGACCTGGGACAGACGCTCCTGGGGCGTATGCGCCTCGACGCGGTAGAGCATCTTTCCACCGGGCTTGGCCTCGCCGACTTCGAAACCTAACAGTCCGTCAACATTGGCGTAGACGTATTTGTCATCCTCCGTCACCGCAAACGGACGAATGCCTTTGCTGAATGGCCCAACTTTGCCCAGGATTTTGTTGGTCGCAGTATCCGCAATGTATAGATAAGGCACCGTGAGAACTTCAAGATACGCCCGCTTGCCATTCGGATTAATCCAGGTGTTGTGTGGCCCCGTGGTGGCAATCGGATCGACATCGTAGTTTTTACCCCGCTCGGTGTTGATAGTCGCAATGACGCTGCCGTCGGAGGCATTCAGCACTTTCCAGAAAATCTCGTTTCGAAACGGCAGATACATGATCTTGCCGTCGGGCGTGAGCATCATACTGTCCGCGTACTTGCCCAGCTTCTTTCGCCAGAGCAGTTCGTCCGTGGTCAGATCCAGACAAACTAACTCGTCCTTCTCGTACGAAGTGACGTAAAGCTTATCGAGTTGCGGACTGGCTGCGATGCCCTTATAATCACCGGTGCCAGGAATCCCGATCTTGCGTACCAGTTTGTGTCCGTTGTCAATGTCGTACACGCTGATTCCGGACTTGTCGGTGACATAGAGCCTACGCTCCAGTTGCGACCCAGAGTCCGCGGCCAACAGAGAAATGGTCCCGGTGCCGCCCACAAAGGAAACCGCCAGAGCCAGTGTGATTTTAAAACAATGTTGCATGACTCGGGAGTATATCAGGCTCCGTCCCGTCGGAGAAGATGGGCGTTGCAAGGCAATGAACGTTGAGCGTCGGCAACTTTACCGCCAGCAACGCGAGTTTCTCGACTATCACGGCAAGATGGCTTGTTGAAGGCGGCACGCTGAAGCTCCCACGCGAAGACAAGAGGGGGCCGAATTATTCTGATCCGCCGGCTACGTAGAAAGGCCAAAATCTAGCCTTTGCCTGAAGGCTCTAGATCCACTTGCTGGCCATGAAGTTCACAAATCGGTCAAGTTTCATGCGGCGATCAATTTCACCTCCATGTAGTCGTCAAGAGCCTTTTCGAAGCCGCGCCATGCGGTGCTTAGACTGCTCCGTGACGTAACGTCCTCTGATGCTCCCTCTGCGCCCTCTGCGTCTCCTAAGAAACAAACTGGTGGTTTGCTGGAAACAAAAGACTTAGGTACCGCGTCTGGATCCATCAAAATTACCCGCCGAAGCCGCTGTTTCCTTCCCCACCAGACTGGGCCCGGCCCAGTAAGATGCTCTGCGGTTAATCATTGAACCGGACGCTGGGGTCGACCGCAGAGGCGCGGAGGTCGCAGAGAAAAGGAGCCCAGGGGAGAAGAGCAACAAGGATAAACTCATACGATGCAGGTCAATGAAGTCACGGAGGCAATTATCGGCGCTGCCATAGAAGTGCATCGCACGATTGGGCCTGGACTGCTGGAATCTGCTTATGTCCAATGTCTTTGTTATGTTACGAATTAGCTTTGCGCCAAATACCCTTCCAGTTGGAACTGCCGCTGCCGGTACAATACAAGGGACTTAAACTCGATTGTGGCTATCGGCTCGATCTGGTCGTGGCGGACGCCGTGGTAGTGGAGGTCAAGGCCGTTGATCGCATCACCCCCCTCCACGAGGCTCAACTGCTGACATACCTGCGTCTGGGTGGCTGGAAGGCGAGCCTCCTCATCAACTTCAACCTTCCGCTATTGCGTGATGGGATTGTACGGCGGGTGCTGGCATTCGATGAGTTCTAGCTCCTAGCGGCGGGCCGATCATGCGCGTCTAGCCGACGCCTTACAACGCCCACATGCTCGTCGGTCTGAGGCGGAGCCTCGTTAGAGTTCTGCCGCCAATTCCATTGTGTCCACGGGCCAGAAGCATTTCGGGCGAGGATGTCGCACTTGCGGTTGCCCGGCTTCAGGCCGACACCCCAGCACCCGTTCTAGCCACTGAGCAGGGATCGCTCCCGACCATAGACCGCCCCAAGAAGTGCCCCGGCAATGGCTGCGTTTGTGTCAGTGTCCCCGAACGAGCCGCGGCAACCCGCGCTAGTTGTCGGTGACCACCTCACCGTAGTTCTCGATACCTGCAGCGGCATGAGAGGACCACTGCCTATATATGGCAGCTACTCATGGCGGGACAGATGCCGGTTCTGGCGTTCTTCGTGATCAAGTGGCTGCCCCGGGCTCCAAGACGGGCGCTATGTGGCCTCGCATTGCAAAGTGGAGCTGTGCTCCCATCCATGGCCCGTCTTTTTTCTTCATCGATGAGCAGTCAATGATTGGAGGCGCATATCGAGGTGGTTTATCGATTCCGCTGTGGATGACTTACGGTGCACTCGAAGAGAGCCTTCGGTAAGGCGTCGTCGCGGAATCCCTTTCGCGCCACCAAGCTTCACCTGGCCGAAAGCCGGTTGTAGTCCATTGACCGACGCTGTTGCATCGTAGTCTGGCCGCCGGCATCGGGCGAGGTAGCCACCTTTGATGACGTACAATAGAAACCCATGAAGCGGATCTACCTCGTCTCGCTGTTCGCCGCCTTACTCGCGATCAGCTACGTCAGTGCGCGTGACAACACCGTGGTCAGTGGGCAGGGCAAGATGAAGTTCAAGGTACTCTACACGTCAGACCATCTTCCTCCGGAAGCGCAAAAAGTTCTCAAAGGCGCGCATGGCGGATTCGCGGTGGATCTGCGGAAAGGCCATGGAGAGACCTACTTTGCCCTGAAGGGCGCCGGCATTATCCAGATCAGCGTCGATCTCAAGTCCACCCGGATGATCGACACACCCGACGAGATGAAGAATACGAATCTCCACAACACCACCATCTGGCATGCTCCGGACGGCAAGTCCCATCTGCTGTTTCCGGCGAATGAGGCCAACAAAGTCTTTGTAACGGAATTGGACGGTAAGCTCAACGCCGTCTTGAAGACGCCCGAACCCGGTGTTGACTTGGGCAACCCGGTCCCCAACGACTATTTCAAATCGAACGGAAAATTCATTCCCACTGACGTCGAACAGTTGGATGGCAAGCTCTACATGACCACGGGCTATTCACCGTTGGACTATGTACTCACCGCACGAATTCTGAAGACCAACCCGGTGGAACTGGCCTGGAACAATCTGTCATTCGGCGGCAGGGGCAAGGGACCCGGTAAATTCAACACGGGCCATGGGATTACCGTTCCGCCGAAATTGAAGCGGCTGGACGTTGCCGACCGCGCGAATGGCAAAATCGATCGGTTCAGCCCGGATGGCACGTACCTGTCCACTCTCGAAATGCCGAAAGATTCCTTCCCGTGCGACACGTACTATCTGGGAAAGTACATCGCCATCGCTTCGCTGAACAATCCCGACAAGACGAAGGGGGCCGCGATCTACATTCTGGAAAACGACAAGATCATCTCCACCATCCTGCCGAAGGAGGAACTCGGCCTCACGAACTTCATGCACATCCACAATGCGGTGCTCCGCCAGATTGGCAAGAAGTACTACTTGATTGCGCAGGCTTGGAATCCTGGCGATTTCGCAATTCTGGAGCAGGTTAGGTAACAGACGCACTCGAACGGTCGTTCCAGCGGCACAATGAAGCGGTTGCGGTCCGGCAGTGTTAATTCCAAAGCCCGCTTGGAGCTGCGACTGCGACAGATGCAGATAGCGACTGGTGGTCTTCAGGTCCGCATGGCCGAGCAGTAATTGAATGGTGCGGACCTGCGCACCATTCAAATGCTGCTCGGACACAGCACCCTCAAAGAGGCCACGGTTTACCTGCACGTGTCACAGCAGCATCTCCACGCCGCCGCCAGTTCCGCTGGATACACTTGCGACGTTCCGCAACCGCAATCAAGTCTCCGAAGCCAAGTAGATGCCGCGACCACCCGTGGAGGTGGCTGACATTATCCGCGCGGCGGGTGCCGCATTCTTCGATGACAGCTGTAAGTGGTTGACTTGGTTTCACGTCAAGCTGCCTACCGCCATCCTGTACTGCCGAACATCGGCACTCGGCGGACGGAAGAACGTCCCGTCTGGCCGGTCTGAAACTGCGGTTGCTAGCGTGAGCCACCTCTGTTGATTACCTAGTGGAGGTCGGCTATACTCCTATAGGTAACCAAATGAAAGACCGGCCGACCGCCAAAGCAGACGTCCTCCAGGGCACTCTCGTTCTCCTCGTGCTTCGCACCCTCGAAGTGCTTGGCCCCCTCCACGGCTACGGCATCGCGCGCCGTATCGAGCAGATCAGCGAGGAACTCCTGCAGCTCAATCAGGGCACGCTCTATCCCGCTCTGTTGCGAATGGAGCAGGAAGGGTGGATCACGTCAAAATGGGGGACTTCCGACAACAATCGCAAGGCGAAGTTTTATTCGATCAGCTCCAGGGGCCGGAAACGGCTGGCATCCGAATCGAAGGACTGGGAACGAATGCGCTCCACGATCGACCGCTTCATGGGGCCGATTCCGGAGACCCTGGCAGACGAGGCGCCATGAGCGGACCGCGAGTGCTGGCGGCGCGTCTGCGCGGTTTATTCAGCGGCAGCCGCCTCGAAAGCCAGATGCAGGAAGAGTTGAGCTTCCACGTGGACATGCAGACGGAAGACAACCTGCGAATGGGCATGAATCTATCGGAGGCCCGTTACGCCGCGATGCGCAAGTTCGGAGCCATGGAATCGGTGAAGGAAGAATACCGGGAAAATCGGACATTCGCCATGATCGAGACGCTGATCAGGAACATACGGTACGCGTCCCGCGCGTTGCGGAGGAATCCCGGTTTTGCGGCGGTGGCAGTGCTCACGCTCGCGCTGGGAATTGGAGCTAATACGGCGATGTTCAGTGTCGTACACGCCGTCCTATTGCGGCCTCTGCCATACAGCGATCCCGGGAGTCTGATCCGCATATGGAATACCTACCCAAAACTCGTTGCCGCCCCCCAACTCGCCATATCGCCAGGCGATTTCTACGATTTTGAAAAGCAGGCCCGCAGTTTCAGCGGCATGGCGGCATGGGTCGATTTGCCCCAGGGCTTCAATCTGACCGGGCAAGGTGAACCGGAACGTCTGGAAGCCAGATATGCGACGTCTGGACTCTTTTCGCTGCTCGGGATTCGCCCGGTAGTTGGCCGAACGTTTATGCCCGCAGAAGACAAGCCGGGCGCGGCTCGTTCGGTGCTGATTAGTCATCGGCTCTGGCAGAAGCATTTCGGGGCTACCTCGTCGATTGCAGGCCGCGTTCTACGGCTGGACGGTATCGGCTACACGCTTGCCGGTGTGTTGCCCGCTTCGTTTCAATTGGCGCCCGCGGCCGATTTGTGGCTCCCGGTCGGACAGTATGGAGACGACCTGACCGGACACGTTCACCATCCTTTTACAACCGTCGCCCGGTTGAAGCCAGGCGTGACGATTTCAGAGGCGCAGGCCGAATTGGAGGTGCTCGATCGGTATGAAGAGACGGCTTTTCCCGATACACACAAAGGCTGGAAGGTAGTGGCCGGCGCCATGGAAGATCCCTCGGCTCGGAAGCTCCGCCCGGTCTTGCTCGTACTGTTCGGAGCGGTGGCGCTTGTCCTTTTGATCGCCTGCGCGAACGTCGTCAACCTGATTCTTGCGCGCAATGCAGCCCGGCAGAAGGAAATCGCGGTCCGGATTGCGCTGGGTGCTACATTGCGCGGCCTGTTGCTCCAACTGTTGATCGAAAGCCTGATGTTGACGGGACTGGGCGCCGCATTCGGATGGCTGATCGCGTTCGCCGGAATGCGGGTGCTCGATTCGACGCTGCCCGGGAATCTCTCGGCGGTTGGCGCTGCGACGCTTAACTTGCAGGTGCTGGGCTTTACCATTGCCACGGCACTGATCGCCGGAATCGGCTGCGGCCTGATTCCGGCCGCGCAAACCCTGAGCCGCGATTTCCATACGGCATTGAAAGCAGGCGGAAGGACTTCGGACGCGCCAGTGCGCCGAGGAATCCGGGATGCACTCGTGGTTGCTGAAACCTCCCTCGCGATCGTGCTTACGCTCGGCGCTACGCTGTTCATTCGAAGCTTCTACAACGCGATTCAGGTGGATCCCGGTTTTCAGCCTGACCGGGTGCTTTCGCTCAAAATCAACGAGCCGGCCATTCCGCTCAGTGAACTCGCCAAATTGTCGGCCGATCAGCAAACCGAGCTCACGCGAAGGCAATCGCGGCGATTCGAAGAGATCGCGGATCGAATCAGGGCGCTGCCCGGGGTCCGCGCGGTGGGAGGAATCAGCATCCTGCCCCTCGGCACCGAGATCCGGTCGGCGTCCAGGTTCCTCGTGGAAGGCTGGCCAGCGCTTGACGCGGGCGCACGCCCTGTTGCAGAGACTCGCTCGGTCAGTCTCGGATATTTCGCGGCGATGAAAATTCCGTTGAAACGGGGCCGCTGGCTCGAACAGGCGGACTACGGTGGTAACAACATTCTGGTCAATGAGGAATTCGCACGTCGATTCTGGCCTTATGCCGACCCCATCGGAAAACGAATCAATTTGTGTTCGCTTTTTCCCACTCCGTGCTGGTCGCCGATCGTCGGCGTGGTGGGCGACATTCATCAGTATGGACTTGACGCGACAACCCGCTCGTTGGACTTGTACTTTCCCGGCGGAACCACGCCCTATATGGTCATTCGCACGGACGCCGATCCTGCCGCGTTGGCTCATGCCGCTGTTGCCGCGATCCACAACCAAGACCCGGATCTACCCGTAACCGAAGTCATGGGCCTTAGCCAACTGCTTTCCGATTCGCTTGTGCCACGCAGATTTTCGGCGTACGCACTCGGTGCATTCGCATGCCTTGCTTTGTCACTCGCGGCCACCGGGATCTACGGCGTAATGAATTACCTGGTCAGCATGCGGCGCAGGGAAATCGGCATCCGGACGGCGCTGGGCGCTCAACCGGATCAAGTCTGGCGATTAGTCATGTTCAGCGGAATGAAGCTTGCGCTGGCGGGGATGGCGATCGGTCTGGCAGGCGCGCTGGCGATGACGAAACTGATCACGGGCCTTGTCTATGAAGTGAAGCCGAACGATCCGTTCACCATGGCGGTTCCGGCCGCGTTGCTGACGACCACGGTGTTGATCGCATGCCACATCCCGGCACGACGGGCGACCCGATCAGACCCAGCCCTGGTGCTCCGCGAAGAGTAGAGGCTCGATAGGGGTTCCGTTGCGAAGTTCCAATTCTCGCTGTTTCGTTTCCAAGTGGGGTCGCCGAAAGACCCATTAATAAAGGCTTCAGGTGAAATAGAAAGGCTCTCTTGTGTTCAGCATACCGGCTTCGCAATGGAACCGTTCATACTCCTGTTCCTGCAGGACGCGCAAACGCTTGGGTTGCAACTCCAGCGGCAACTCGCCGATTTCGTCCAGAAAGAGCGTGCCCTTGTCTGCCGGTTGGAATCGCGGCGCAGTTCAACGTTACAAATGGCACCCGGCTTCGTGAACTCTGATTGTGAATGGCGTGTGCGATCACCTTTTTACCGGTGCCGCACTCCTCTTGAATTAAGGCACAGAGTCGGTCTTCGCGATGATGCGAATCTGATTCAGGACGCATTAAAATGCGGGACTGTGGCCAACGACCTCTTGTTCGGACCCGGTCAGAGCGGGCACTCTGCTACACATACGTTGACTCTTCTTGAATGGCATTCCAGTAACGGTTCCCGTGGAGTTATGACAGATGCGGCTGCTATGCCGCGCGGCTTGAGACTTCCCACGCTTGTACCCCTTCAAGTTCACGGCCAAACAACAGGCCGGCTGAGCCGTCCTCGTGACTAACGCGGATCGAATCGCCGCGGCGAATCTGGCCGCTGGCCATCAGGTTCGACAGCGGCTGCACCAGCAGGCGCTCGATAGCGCGCTTCAAGTGCCGCGCGCCATATCTGAAATCGGTGCCTTCCACGAGTAAGAACTCCTTCGCGCTCTCGGTGACGTCCACCAGGAACGGTTTGTTTCCGGCAGCAACCTGAATCCGGTGTTGCACCATCTCAAGCTCGATATCAACGATCTGGCGCAGTTCCTCGAAACCCAGAGATTTGAAGACTACGATCCTATCCAAACGGTTGATAAATTCCGGCGTGAATTTCCGACGGGCGGCTGCGATGCCAGCGCAGGTAATTCGGGAGCTGAGCTGCTGATTGCAACCGGCGTCCTCAAACGAACTAACGTGGAAGCCCAGCCGTGGACTCACCAGAGAGCTCATTTCGGCTGCGCCGAGATTGCTCGTGAGGAAGACCATGGCCGCGGAGAAATCGACTTTGCGGTTGTCGCCCAATGTCAAAGTTCCTTTGTCCAGGATGCCCAGGAGTAGATTCCACACGGCGTCGGAAGCTTTTTCGATCTCATCGAAGAGCACGAAACTCAGCTTCACCTTTCCCGTGTGATGCTGATTCAGCGCTTCTTGCGACAACAGTGGATGAGTTTCACGGTGCCCCAGGTATCCCGGAGGCGAGCCGATCAGTTTCGCTACTTCATGGCTATGTTGAAACTCACCGCAATCGATTTTGATAACGGCCCGGGAATCCTTCAGCAGAGCCTGGGCGGTTGCCTCGACCACTCGCGTCTTTCCGGAGCCGGTAGGACCCAAAAACAGAAAGTTTCCGACCGGCCGGCCAACCGGGCACAGCCCAGCCAGGTGTGTTTGATAAGCCCTCACGATCTGCTGAATGGCTTCGTCCTGGCCAACGACGAGGTGGTGGAGCTGGTCCTCCAGATCGTCAGCCTGCCGCCCTGTCTTAGTGGGATCCAATAATGCGATGTTCGGCATTTTGCTTCTCCTTCCGGCCAATTCAGGCACCCTTATCGAGTAATGTTTTGGAGTTTTCCACATACCGCGACCCTCATGCGGCGCGGGCAAGGAGCTCGCGAACTGGTGTCTTGATCTCCTCGGAATTGCGATCGACGGCTTCCTGGCACTGTATACAAAACGGAGCCCACGGTACCGCGGCGAGCCGCTTCGGGTGGATGTCCTCATCGCATTGCTGGCAGAACCCGAAGCTGCCATCCTGAACACGGCTCAGGGCCGCCCGGGCGTTTCTGAGCTGGCTGTAGTCACGGTCGAGATGACTAACCGCAAGTGCGCGTTCCGAAGCCGACTGCACCTCTTCAATCAGATCCGCGCTTCTCTCAACCGCGATCCCGTCCCGTTGGCGCGTTACGCACTCCAGTTCAGCAACCCTTGTCGTTAGAATCTCTCGAAATCTTTGTAGTTCACTTTTTGTCATTGGATGGCTCCTGTTTTGTCCCGGTACCAGACTGGAAACTCTCCGCTTCTGGTTTTATTCTGGGCCTGGTCCCGTTTATTTACATCCCTCGATGGAAGCTCCGCGAAACACCGAGATCATGGCGGCAGGTGGTACCACTTTCAGGGACTATGAAACTAACGCCCACGCCTCGGTCATTTGCGAAATGGGCCAGTGGCCATGAGAAACCGCCGCGAAGCAGTGCCACCGCCGCGAAATCTCAATTTATTTCCGGCCGAATAGATGCGCATCCGCGGACCACGCGCCAGGGTCCAACACCCCGCGACAGGCGCCACAAACCACGCCAGTTGCAGGACGAGCGGTGCTTCGAGATGCGCCGTCATCAGTCATGCAATCCCTTCTTGAACGGCTGGAATCGCTGCCAGTGCTCGCAACAATACTAGTACTACTGTGTTACAAAATCACAAAACTCTATGCCTGCCCGGGCTTCACTGCATCTCCGGATCGGCAGAAGTTGCGTCCGGCTGATCCCGAGCCAACTCGTACGAAACCTAATAACGGCGTGCCTCCAGAGCCCGCCGACAAAAATTGGGTCGCACCATTTTGTAACACAGTAGTACTAGCCCGCTACCGGGCCAACCCTCTGGAAATCTGTGGAGTAGGCGTTTCGCCTGCTCTCGCCGCCGGAAGATGGTTTTTGCGCACCCAGCTTTTTGGCGGTCTCTAGAGATTGATGATTCCGCGCCTCAGCCCGACGGTAACAGCATGGGCTCGATCGTGTACACCGAGTTTGGTGAAAATGCTCTTCATGTGGCCCTTCACGGTTTCTTCCGTGATGGAGAGGTGGAAAGCGATCTCTTTGTTGGCATTCCCGCCCGAAATCAACCTCAAGACCTCAATTTCGCGCGATGATAAGGCGTCATCGCCGGCATGTTCGGCGACTGCCGCCGCCACTTCGGGCGGTATCCGCTTTTCCCCGGCATGCACTCGACGTATGATCTCCATCAGGTCATTCCGCACGAGACTCTTAAGCAGGTAGGCCCGAGCGCCGGCTTTGAGCGCGCGTAACACCTGGACGTCTCCCGCGTAAGTCGTCAGAACGATGATTCGCGCCCCAGGGAATTCTCCACAAATCGCAATCATGGCATCGACGCCGTCCATTACCGGCATCTGCAAATCCATCAAGGTGACATCCGGACGATGTAGGCGGAACTGTTCGACCGCCTCGCGGCCGTTAGAAGCCTCGGCCACCAGTGTCATGTCAGATTGAGTGGCCAAAAGTGCGGCCACGGCCTCGCGGAGGAGGGGATGGTCATCGACCGAGAGAATGCGAATGGGGCCCCGATCAGTGCTCATCAGACCCTGCTTTCTGTATGCGGAATAACCGGCGACCGCTGCGGCCCCGTGCCGTCTGGCAACTTCTGGAAAGAAACAAGGCAAGGCCAATACCGAAAGCCAATGGCCACCGTCCCCGGACAGGCAGGCCACACATCTGTGAGATCCACTTTTGCCGACATGGATGCGAATACAACAAAACCCACTGCCTCGATGCTGTTGGGCGCGATTGCGTTTCAAGTACTAGAAACGAGCGTAGCTGGCACCATGACCCGTATCCAACGCGGCCTAACGTTCGAAACCCGGCACCATCTGCAGTACCACTATTGAACTGTCGGCTGCGGGGACTCGGATGTCTCACGTAAAATCCCTAGACTCTCCATCTTAGCTCCAAGATCGGGGTCAGGGTGAACATCAGCTGTGGTCCGCAATCATTCGTTTCATTCCTTCTCGGACTCGAGATCTCGAGTATCTCCTTGTACGCCACGTTGGCTTACCCGAAGGGCCGAGAGGCCATCGCAAATTTGGCAAAACGGAGCTAGTCTCCGGATACATAGATTACCGGAGGCTATCTCCGGTTGAGAGTTCTTAGCGGATGGCGACTCAAGGTGCGAAGTCTAACGCTCGAAAGTCGCGCGCAGATGCGCAGCGGAATCGCAAGCGCATTCTGGAAGTGGCAAGGAAGCATTCACGCGATCGGGCGCTGATACCAGCCTGGACGACATCGCCAACGAGCGGGTATTGGACCGGGAACTTTGTATCGCCATTTCCCTACGCGCGAAGACCTTCTCGTGGCGGTCTATCGGACTGAGATGCAAAGGCTGGCCGCAGCCGAGCAGAAGCTCGCCGAAAACGATGCCCCCAATTGAAAGGCTGCGAGCCTGGCTTTTGTTGTTCCTTGATGCCGTCGGCACGAAGCAGATCATTGCCCCTGTAGTGAATGCACTGGTCGGCGATCCCAAGAAGTTGTTCGAAGATTCGTATGCTCAGATCCACGAAGCGATTCGTCCCCTGGTGAAGCGCGCAATCAAGAACGGCGACATACGTAAGGATCTGGACTCCATCGACCTGCTCCGGGCTCTGGTCGGCGTCGCCAATGTAGTGACCAGCCCTGATTGGCAGCAAAGTGCCAGGCGCCTGGTGGACATTCTCATCAACGGTGCCCGGCCGATCAGGCAAGAAAGTGAGCAATAGGCAAATGGCGCCGTTACCGGGGAAACGCGTGATAATTTAGACGGCCGGCAAGGGCGGCGTCAGCACGACGCGCTTGATGATGGGAACGTCACCTTTGATGCAATTTGCAAATCAAAGGTATACAGTCACTTAGCAGCGTAGCGTGACGTACATACGGAAAAAAATTGCCCTTGACCCGAGGGTGCACTTGCTTCCATATTGTGGGAAAGGTGTATTAAAATCACTCTCGAAAAAGGCAGTTCCATGAACGATACGATGCGGAACAGTTCTGGCGTGCTGACGGAAGAAGCGATCACGGCGCGCGTCAATTCGGAACGCGCCCGCTTGCGGGCAACAGCCGGACTCGTACAATTGAGCCCGTTTCAAAAGCCCCAGGAGCGGCCGTTTGTGGCGGCCGAGCGAGACAAAGTAACGATTCTCCTCGGCGGGATGACCTGGAAGCATGATTCGCTGTTTCGCGCGGTATTCGAAGGTTGCGGCTACAAGTGCCAGGAATTGCCGGTCCCCGATGTCCCCGCCTTCCAGATCGGGAAAGAATACGGAAACAACGGGCAGTGCAATCCGACTTACTTCACCGTCGGCAACCTCGTGCAGTTTCTTCAGAAAATCGAAAAATCCGGCATGTCCCGGCAGGAGATCGTGGACCGCTACGTCTTCTTTACGGCGGGTTCCTGCGGACCTTGCCGCTTCGGCATGTACGAGGCCGAGTACCGGTGGGCCTTGCAAAATGCCGGTTTCGACGGCTTTCGCGTGATGCTCTTCCAGATGCAGGATGGAATCAAGGCGGCTTCTGGTGAACCGGGTCTGAAATTTACGGTCGATTTTGGTATGGGCATGCTGAACGCCATGAATCTGGGCGACTCAATCAGCGACATCATGTATCAGATCCGCCCGTTTGAAGTGAATCCGGGTGAGACTGACCGCGCGTTCGATAAGGCCGTCGAGGATCTCCGCCACACGCTCCGAACACGTCCTCCGTACGAGCTCAGCGACCATCTTCCGGCATGGATCAACACACGTCTACCGAAGGACCGGAAGGCCTACAGGACGCTCAACGCTTTCGCGAAAGTTCGAGAGAATCTCTATGGCAAGCCATACCTCGATGCTCTCGAAGCGTGCCGGCAGACGGTCGATCAGATCGAGGTAGACCGTACCAAGGTAAAGCCGGTGGTCAAGATCACGGGCGAGTTTTGGGCGTCGCTGACCGAGGGAGACGGCAACTTCAACATGTTCCGATTCCTCGAGCGGGAAGGTGCGCAGGTAGTGGTTGAACCCGTCGCGACATGGGTGGCTTATCTGCTCTGCCAGGCGAAGGCGCAAGCGGCGCATACACGCGAGATCAGAAATCATAACGAGCCTTTGCGCTGGTATCAGGTCAAGCAAAGAATCGCGAGACAGCTGCAGTACGAGTCGAAGCTCGCCGGACTGACCGCGGGTGAAGTTATGTGGTCTCACTTTTATCACCGCGTGGGCCGAAAGCTGGGCGGTCTGGCTCATACGCTGGTCGATCAAAGAGAACTGGCGCGTGTGGCAGAGCCCTTCTACCATCGTTTTGTACGAGGTGGCGAAGGGCATCTCGAAGTCGGCAAGAACATTTATTACACGATTCATAAGAAGTGCCACATGGTACTGACGCTCAAGCCCTTCGGCTGTATGCCCTCCACGCAGTCGGACGGCGTTCAATCGGCGGTGATCAATAAGTTCAAGGACATGATCTTCCTGCCGATCGAAACATCGGGCGAGGGCGAGGTCAACGCGCACAGCCGCGTGCAGATGGCGCTGGGCGAAGCGAAAGTGAAAGCGCGCGCCGAATTTGAATCCTCGCTGTCTTCAACGGGCAAGCGAATCGAGGAGATCCGCGAGTTTGTCTCCGAACATCCCGAGATGCGCCGACCGTTCTACCACGTGCCATACGCCAAAGGCGTCGCAGGAACTGCGGCACAATTCGTGATCCACGCCTCCAAGCGGATGGATAAGGAACTGGCAACACGCAAGCGTTCACGCGTGTGCCTCGCTACGTCCCACTGACGCATCATTAACAGTCGAGCACCCGGAGAAGCGCCCATGCACTCTAACGCCAGACTTATGGTCGGACTGGACGTCGGTTCGACCACCGTGAAAGCGGTTGTCCGCGACGTCGAAGCAGATTCGATCATCTGGCAGGATTACCAGCGGCACGAAACCAAACAGCCGGAGAAGGTGGTCGAATTCCTACGCCGGATGGAGGCGGATGTGGCCATCACGCCTCGCAATACTCGCGTGTTCATGACCGGGTCCGGAGCCGGCACGCTCGCGCCTCTTATCGGCGCCAAGTTCGTGCAGGAGGTGACCGCCGTCTCACTAGCTGTCGAGAAGATGCATCCGGAGGTCTACTCAGTGGTCGAACTGGGCGGCCAGGACGCCAAGATCATCGTCTTCAAGGATGACAACGAGAGCGGCCGCAAGAAAAAAATCCCGTCCATGAACGACAAATGCGCCGGTGGTACTGGGGCGGTCATCGATAAGATTAACGCGAAGTTGAAAATTCCCGTCGCCGAGCTGGCGAACCAGGGCTATCATGGCGTCAAACTGCACAAGGTGGCCGGCAAATGCGGCGTATTTGCGGAGACCGACATCAACAGTCTGCAGAAAGAAGGAACGCCTCCCGATGAACTGATGGCTTCGCTTTTCGAAGCCATCGTGTTGCAGAACCTTTCGGTTTTGACGCGCGGGCATACATTGAAGCCCCATGTTCTGCTGCTTGGGGGGCCGAACTCCTTCATCCGCGGCATGCGGGAAGCCTGGCAGGCCAATATTCCGCGCATGTGGGTGGAGCGTAAGGTTGCGATTCCCGAAGGCGCCAAGCCCGCGGATCTGATCAAGGTGCCCGAAAACGCGCAGTATTTCGCGGCCATTGGCGCAATCGAATTCGGCAAGGACGAAGAAGAGTGCGTCGGCTGCTATCGCGGAGTCGACGATCTTCTCTATTACATGGAGCATGGGCGCGAAAAGGAAAAAGCTGAGTCCGGTAGCCGCGGACTAGTCGACTCCCCGCATGAACTCGCCGGTTTTCGCGAGCGGTTCAAACGGAAAAAGTTCGTTCCTGCGACCCTCAAATCCGGCGAAACCATCTACGGTTTTGTGGGCCTGGACGCCGGATCGACATCGACGAAAGCCGCTGTCCTCTCGGAGGACGGGGACGTTTTGCTGAAAGTCTACCAGCTTTCCAACGGCAATCCGATCCAGGACACGAAAGAGCTGTTCGTCAAACTGCGGGAACAGGTGGACGCGCAAGGCGCGCGCCTGGAAGTTCTGGGCGTGGGGACTACGGGCTATGCCAAAGACATCCTCAAAGACGTTTTACACGCCGACGTCGCGCTGGTCGAAACCGTGGCGCACACCGAAGCCGCAGTCAAGTTCTATAACGATCCGCACGTGATCGTGGATGTCGGCGGCCAGGACATTAAACTTATCGTTCTGAAGAACGGCCGAGTGAAGGATTTCAAACTCAACACGCAGTGTTCCGCCGGCAACGGCTATTTCCTGCAATCGACAGCCGAGGGCTTCGGACTGAAGGTGGAGGATTACTCGGATCTCGCGTTCTCCGCTACGAGCATGCCGGTATTCGGTTACGGCTGCGCAGTCTTCATGCAGTCGGACATCGTCAACTTCCAGCGCCAGGGTTGGAAACCGCAGGAAATCCTGGCGGGCCTCGCGGCGGTATTGCCGAAGAACATTTTCCTTTACGTCGCCAGCATTCCGAATCTGGCGGCGCTGGGACGCCGGTTCATTCTGCAGGGCGGCACGCAGAACAACCTCGCGGCAGTTAAGGCCGAGGTCGATTTCATCCACGCCAGTTTTCGGGCGAGCGGGCAGGAACCGGAGATCATCGTGCATGAGCACTGTGGTGAATCCGGCGCGATCGGAGCGGCCGTGGAGGCCGTGCGTCTCTGGAAAAACGGCAAGAAAACGACCTTCATCGGACTGGACGCAGTCGACCGCATCACCTACCGGACCACCCGCAACGAAGATACGCGGTGTTACTTCTGCAAGAACAACTGTCTGCGGACGTTCATCGACGTAACCACCGGGGCCGCTGCTCCTCAGGCGGTCGCGGCCAACTTTGTCCCCATAAAGAAGGTCACCAAAGTTCCGCTGAAGCAGAATGAGCAGCGGCTCATCATCGCCACCTGCGAGAAAGGGACCGTGGAGGATGTGAACGACATGAAGGACATCAAAGCCGGCCTGGACGCGGCGAAGAAGGCGTATCCAAATTTCGTCGATCTGGCCGCTCACGAAGCCTTCCGCTCCCGTAATACCGCGTCGGTAGCCGATCCTATTCCTTCGCGCCGCCGCTTCATCGGCGAGTGGTTCCGCAACGAGCGGGAGCGCGCTGCGCTGATGGAAAACCGTCCCAATTTGCGCATCGGCATTCCCCGCGTGCTCAACATGTATGTTTATGCGCCATTCGTTAACGCCTATTTCGAGAGCTTGGGCGTCAAGGCGGAGAACATCGTTTATTCGGACTACACCAGCTCGGAGCTATACCGCGCAGGCGCTACCCGGGGCGCCATCGACCCATGCTTCCCGGCTAAGATCGGTATTGCTCATGCACACAATCTGCTGACGCTCAAATCGGCGAAGAAAAAGCTCGACATCCTCTTCTTCCCGATGGTAGACAAACTGCGTACGCCGCTGGTCAATCTCACCGGGTCGAACGCCTGCCCAACGGTCACCGCATGCCCGGAAACCGTGAAGGCGGCGTTTACCAAAGAAAACGACGTCTTCGCCGAAGCCGGCGTGACGTACCTGAATCCTCTGCTGGATTTCCTGAACCAGAAGGTGCTCGAACACCAGCTATTCTCGGCGTTCCAGTCGATCCTCGGCCTTTCAGCGGCGGAAAACGTTCGCGCCATCGAGGCCGGCTTCAAGGCTCTCGACGACTTTGAACGCGATCTGCGCCGGAAAGCGCGCGAAGTCCTCGACGAACTGGAGCGTGAGGACCGCATTGGGATCGTCATGCTGGCTCGTCCGTACCATCACGATCCCGGCCTGAACCACGAAATTCTGGATGAGTTCCAGAAACTTGGCTACCCGATCTTCTCCCAGAGCTTATTGCCGCTCGACGAAGATCTACTGGACCGGCTGTTTGGAGACGAAGTGCGCGCCGGCATTATTTCTCATCCTCTCGATATCTCCGACGCCTGGAAGAACCGCTATTCGGCCAGCACCAATCAGAAGATCTGGGCTGCCAAGTTTACAGCGCGTCACCCGAACCTGGTTGCCATGGAGATCTCCAACTTTAAGTGCGGCCACGATGCGCCGATTTACGGAACCATCGAAGGCATCATCGAGAAATCCGGAACGCCCTACTTTTCGTTCAAGGATCTGGACGAAAACAAGCCCACTGGATCGGTCAGAATTCGCGTCGAGACGATCGATTATTTCCTGCGCCGTTACCGCGAGGACATCGTCAAGCGACGGGGAAAGGAGCTCGAAATCGAGAAGCAGATCGCGGAACTCGAACGCAACCTCCGCCTGCTCTCCTATGCCGAGCCGAAACAGGAACTGGTGCAAATCGGGTTCTGACGGCATCGCGTGGGTGGCCGTGCGCTAAGCAGCCGGCTGGGGGCAGGCCACTCCGAAACGCAACTCCGGCTCACCCCAGATATTTTTGGCGGTGCGATTCAAGTCCGCATCAGCATCGACGCCGTTAACGTTCTACCGGTCTCTGCTGCACGGCCGGCGAAAACAGGTGGCCGCCGCCGTGACAATCCTTGATTACGGCAACCACAATGCAAAGAACGACAATTGTGAGTATCAGGGCAACGGTCCCGCCAGTACCCGACGGAGGACTGAGTCGGCGATTTGGATTCGAGAATTTCGGGGACATGTTCGCGGTACCGTCAGCAAATGGACGGCCACGGCTCGAAATGGGGATTTGATACTATAAATCTAACATCGCCGGGATCCTGTTTTTGATTATCTTCTCGCGCGCCATGCGACAGCGTTCACCACGACGCCGCATAATTCGATTATCTAGCCGACGTCTCACGGGAGCAGTCTCCACCATACGAAAGTATGGCGAGATCGACGACGATTTGCGCGACGGCGTCTTCGCGTGCGTCTCATCCGTGAGCGGTACGGTATCCACTGCGCCCGCGCAGACCCACCGACGAGTACGCCGAAATTGAGTCAAGCGGTAAGTCTCCTCTGGCCGAACGTGATAGACTCATCGCCGTCATGAAGACCAGCCCATTCATCGCCGGGCTACTGATGGCCTCCACAGCCACCCTCGCTGCGCCAGTCCACGTCTGGGAAAAGCAGGAACTGACGCTCTCCAGCGACGCCAGATACGGCAATCCATATACGGAGGTGACCGTCTGGGTCGACCTCATCGGCCCTGGTTTCCAGAAACGTGTCTACGGTTTCTGGGACGGCGGAAATACCTTCCGTGTGCGCGTCCTTGCAACGGCACCCGGCACTTGGGCGTGGCGTAGCGGCTCGTCGCCGTCGGACACGGGACTGAGCGGCAAGGCCGGTTCCTTCACTGCCATCAACTGGACCGAGCCGGAGAAGCAGCAGAATCCGGTCCGCCGTGGCTTTCTGCGCGCTACCGCGAATCGGCACGCGCTCGAACAGGCCGATGGTAATCCGTTCTTCGTGATCGGCGACACGTGGTACGCGGCTGGCACCAATCGCTTCCGCTGGCGCGACGACGCGAGCGACCACCCAATTGGCCCCAACGCGGGCTTTCAAGACTACGTCCGCTATCGCAAGACGCAGGGGTACAACTGGGTGAACATCATTGCTGCGTTCCCGAACTGGCACCCTGATGGGCAGTCCTGGCGGATTGTCATGGACGATCCCGACAAGACCACGGTCCGCTCCGCATGGATCGAGTTCGGAACCGGCCTCGATGCTCGCACCGGCAGTGCCAAGAACATGACCAACGAGGGCGGTCGCCCGTTCCTCTTCCCCGGTAAGGTCCCTGGCTACGAGAACGTTTTCCCCGACATGGACCGCATTAACCCGGAATACTTCCGCTACCTGGACCGCAAGATCGACTACCTCAACGACCAGGGCTTCGTCCCCTTCATCGAAGTCTCGCGCCGCGACGCCAGCGAGTGCTGGAAGAAGTACTATTCATGGCCGGACTCCTACTCCCGCTTCATTCAGTACGTATGGAGCCGTTATCAGGCCAACAATACGGTCCTCAGCCCCATCCATCTCGACATCATCCAGCAGAGCATCACGGTTCCGGACTTCCTCGACGCTATCAATGGAGTGCTCAGGCTATACGGCCCTCCGCCGTTCGGCACGCTGCTGTCCGCCAACGCAAATCCCTCCACGTTAACCAACTGGGGTGAAGATTCCTGGGTCACTCTGCATCAGACTGGCAACAAGCGCGAGCATGAATACTACTGGTACATGACCGACATTTTTCGCGCACCGAACCCGCGGCCCGGCCTAAATGGCGAGCCCTATTATTCAGGCTACATCGACGCTCGCGGCCAGGGCGGTGGCTACAAGTACGGAGCTCCCGGCGGCACGGCCAAGGACGATCAGTACGTGCGCTCTGCTATGTACGGTAGCTTCTTATCGGGTGGACTTGCCGGCCACGTCTACGGTGCGGAAGGCATTTGGGGTGCCGATATCGAAGCGGCTGCGCCAGTGAAGATGTGGGACGCGTTTCAATGGAATTCCGGCGCTCAGATGAAATACTTGCGCCTGTTCGCGATGTCCATCGGCAAGCGTTATCAGGATCTCGTGCCCGATCCGGACCTCGCCGTACCCAACAAGACGCATGTTACGAAAGGCTATGAAGGTTGGGCGTACGCTGCCCGCACAGCCGATCGCGAGCATTTCCTTGTCTATTTCGAGAAAGGCTGCCCCCGCAGCCTGGTACGCGGTGCGCGGCTCATGAGTATCTACAGCGCCCAGTGGTTCGATCCGCGCGATGGAACTTGGAAGGACGTAGGCAGCGGCACGCTGCAGTCCAACAACATCGGCGAAATCCAGCTCCCCGACTTCCCGTCCGATGCCGACTGGGGACTCAAGCTAAGCTATTCTGCACCGGCACCAATGCCCAAGCACTTCTGAAATACCTATCCGGCGGTTCGTCAGAAGACCACGCCTGCTCTTTTACATGCGTGTGTACGAATGCGAGTAATGGACCGGAGCGTATTGAAGCTGATCCGGATGTGACTGCAGGACCGGTAGGAGAAGTGGGAAGCAAGGGACAGCTTGGTAAATGGACTCGACCGCGCAAAGGGACTCCACAAAGCCGGGTGATTTCTCCATTGCTCAGTAACCGAGAACACGCTCCGGCGTTTCTACAGCGACTTGTTGCCCCGGGCCCTCTTCAAGGCCTTGGCGAAGGCCAATCCACCAAAGCCTCCACTAACGATCACGACACGTGGAACCGACTCACGCATAACATCCGTCTCACTTGAGAAGCGACTGGTCCACGGTCTTTACATACGTCTCGATCCTGGAGCGGTCGCCGCTATTGAAGGCATCCAGCCACGCTTGGAGCGTATGTCCGGCAGGAGTGTCGGGAATGGTCACCTGACCCAGTCCGCAACCAATCGCCACGAGCAGCAACGCAAATAAATCTGCGAAGCATTTTGGGGATCATGTGGTCCTGGACCTCCTCGCTTTACTGTATCGAAGATTTCGTCAGATCGCTCGCGAGAAGGATACAGCATTTGCTTTCCAGATGAATAATCACCGTTAGGTCGCCTTATCGCTCAGCTCCCCAATCGTCTCAATGGGCTTGTTCGGAACTAGTACCAACTTGCAGAAATTGGCGTACAGTACCGCTTGCTTAGGGAGTCGGTGTGGCAGAATACGTTGGCGAACTTCTGAAACGGTGTACCTGACTGGTCCGCCCAACCCCCGGATGTGGGCAACTGGAGCACAGGCTAGCCGTCATGGTCTTTGCTCGGCAGTACTGTTCAGTATGCGATAAAACTGCCGGCCATATTTTTCGACTGTAGCGATGCCGATTCCAGGGATGGCAAGCAGTTCGGCCGCCGTGACGGGCCGGTTGATGGCCATGGCGCGTAGCGCCCGGTCGGTAAGGACGCGGAAAGCGGGAACGCCGAGACGTCTGGCCTCGGCCAGGCGCCATTTCCGCAAGGCGTCCTCGATGTGCGGATTGGGCTCGGGTCCGGCGGACGGCGGTGGCGGCACGGGTGCGCTTTGCTTGGCAGAACCCGCGGAAACCTCTCGCCTACGGGCCCTGACGGCACCCCGGCTCGATACCGGCTCTCGCTTGCGCTTCGATTTCTTCCCGGTCTTCGGCTTGGCTGTCGTGGACCCGGCGTCCTTTACCACAAAGTCGGCGAGCGACGCTTCGTCGACAAATTGCGCCTCGCGCGCGAGACTCACCTTGCGGTACGGGATGCTCTTGCCGTCCTTTTCGAATACGGCTTCCGTCAGGTAAACGAGCCCCGCCCGCGCCATAGCGCCCAGGATCTCTTCGAATTCGTCGCGCACCATCTCGCCCTTTGGAAATAACTCGGCGTGCAGTTTTCCGGTCGATTTGACCCCGACGGTGCGGAGAGTCTTGACGACGGTTAGGATGGTCTCGCGCTCGGCCTCGGTCGCTATGCGGAACTGCTGCGCGGCACATTCCGTGGGAGCGCAGAAGTCGCAGATCCCGCAGTTGGTCTTTCCGTCGGCGAAATCGCCGAAGTGACGGACCAGTGTGGACATGCGGCAATGATTGCTGGCCGCGAAACGGATCACCAGATCGATCTGGGCGCGCTTCTGCTCGCCTTGCGCAATGTAGGAATCCCGCCAGTCGGACGATCCGCGGCTCGCGTTCTCGGCGAAATCCAGCGTCGCGCCGCGATGGATCCACAGCTTTTCGAGAGCCTTCTCGAACGTGTCCGAGTCGATGCGCATCTGCTTGTGCAGAACCTCTTTCGCCTGCGGTTCGGGGCGCAGCCGGGCGTAAATCGCATCGAGGATCGTGACGTCGGGATAGTCGCGTTCGATGAAAAAATCGTGCGTGTAGCGATCGGCGTAGGAGTGCATCAGCAGGGCGCGGCTCGGCTGTCCGTCGCGGCCCGCACGTCCGATCTCCTGATAGTAGGCTTCGAGGCTTCCCGGCAACGCCGTGTGAATCACGGTCCGGACATCGGGCTTGTCGATTCCCATGCCGAAAGCGATAGTGGCCACCATGACCTCGATCCGCCCGGCGAGAAACTGCTCCTGGACTCGTTTGCGATGCCCCGTATCGAGCCCTGCATGATATGCCGCCGTGGGAAACAGCCGGTTCAATTGGGCCGCCAGCGCATCGGCCTGTTTGCGCGTGGGAGTATAGACGATGGCTGGGCGGCGAGCCTTGTCGAGCAGCAGGCGTTCCGCCATGTCGTTGCGGCGAGAGGTGGCGATTTCGACGGCTTCGATAGCGATGTTGTCGCGCCGGAAGCCGTGGATGAACCGGGTCGGCTGCGCAAGCCCCAGCTGCGCGGCGATGTCGTCCTGCACGATCGGTGTCGCGGTAGCTGTGAGCGCAATCACCGGCGCCGGCCGCAGGGAAGGAAGATAGTGGCCGAGCATCCGGTAATCCGGTCGAAAATCGTGGCCCCATTGGGAGATGCAGTGCGCCTCATCGATAGCGATGAGCGAAGGCTTGCGTTTGGCCAGCATCTCGGGGAAACCGGTCACGCGCAGACGCTCCGGCGCGATGAAGAGAAACTGCAACTGACCGTTGAGATAGTCGATGCAAGCCTGGCGGGAGGAAGCGCGGTCGCGTCCCGAGTGGATACGTTCCACGGCGAAGCCTCTCGACTGTAGACCGGCGACCTGGTCTTCCATTAGGGCTATGAGTGGGCTGATGACCAGTGCGGTGCCTCCACGTGCGATGGCCGGTAACTGGTAGCACAGCGACTTGCCGGAGCCGGTAGGCATGACGAGCAGCACGTCCTTGCCTTCGACCGCGGCTTGGCAGACAGCTTCCTGGTTGGGCCGGAATCCGGAGAATCCAAACGTTCGCCGCAGCAGTTCGAGGAGCGCCTCGCCAGGCAAACCGTGGGGCGGACCATCGTTTTTTGTGGTCTGCCCGTCTGCGTAGCAGACGTTCGCTGCTGGTCGCGCCTCGCTAGCAACCACCGTACCCACCTTCCCGACCACCTGCCGGACATATTCCTCAATCCCGTGAATGAACGGCTCTAACTTTCCGGACCCTCGATGGATACGCTGCAACTCCGCTTCCCACTGGCCAGTCATCGCGGGACTCTTGACTTCGGGGTGTACCACTTCGATCAACCGGATGCCCTTTTCGGTGGCCTCCAGGCTCTTGCCGTTGCGCACGATGTAGTCGCGCTTCAGCAGCACCTCGATGATCGCCGCACGCGTGGCCGGAGTGCCAAGCCCGGTCTCCTTCATAGCGTCCGAGAGTTCCTTCTCTTCGAGGGTCTTGCCTGCGGTTTCCATGGCGGTGAGCAGCGTCGCTTCCGTAAGCCGTTTAGGAGGACGCGTAGTCTTGCGCAGCGGTTTGGCGTCGACGACGTCTTGAGGTTGGTCCTTCGCGAGATTGGAGGGCAGGGAAGGAGAGTCATCGGCATTGCGCTTCCGGTCCGCGAGTTCGAGCGCCTTCCAGCCTATTTGTTGGATGGCGGTTCCCGACGTGTGGTAGCGATCGACCATCTGGCCATTGACGATGACCGTGATAACGGTGGTCACGGACCAGATGTGGTCATCATGCCAGGCGCTGAGCAGGCGGCGGCAGATCAGGTCGTAGATCTTGCGTTCGTCGGGAGACGGGCTCGCGTGATCGAGTGGCGTGGTGGTCGGGATGATGGCATGGTGGTCGGCGACCTTGGCATCGTCGACGAAGCGCCGTCCTAACGCACGCTCACCGGTCCCGGGCGCGAGGTGCTCGGTATACGGCCCCTTGACGGCGTCAACAATGCGCGGCAGAGTCGCGGCGACGTCACGTGAGAGATGCCGGCTATCGGTACGGGGATAACTGATGAGCTTGTGACGTTCGTAGAGAGCTTGCGCGAGGTCCAGCGTTTTTTGTGCGCTGAAGCCGAAAAGGCGGTTGGCGTGGCGCTGCAACTCGGTGAGGTCGTAGAGCGGGGGCGGCGGCATGCGCTGCGTTTCGGCCTCGATCGATTCAATAGCCGCGCGGCCGGTGCGCGCGCGAGCAACGATTTGCGCGGCTTCCTCCCCGTCGACCGCGAGACGCATCGACTTCTGGAGAGTTTCTTTTTCGGCCTTACCGTCCTGCTGTCGAAACCAAGTCCCCTGATAGCTCTGCCCGTCTGCGGAGCTGACGCCATCTTTCCGCCCCATTGGCCGGAAAGTGACCTGAACTTCCAAATAATCCTCGGGGACGAAGTTGCGGATGGCCAGTTCGCGGTCGACCAGCATGGCAAGAGTCGGTGTCTGGACGCGACCCACGGAGAGCTCTTCGTTGTACGCGATGGAATAGGCCCGGGAGAGGTTCATGCCCACCAGCCAGTCGGCCCGGCTGCGTCCGCGGGCTGCGTCCGCGAGAGGATCGTAATACACGCCGGGCTTCAGCTTCGCAAACCCGTTGCGGATGGCTTCGGTCGTCAGGGAGGAGATCCACAAACGGCTGACCGGCTTGTGGCAGTGGGCCGCCTCATAGATGTAGCGGAAGATGAGCTCGCCTTCGCGGCCGGCGTCGGTGGCGCAGACGATACTCGACACACGTGGCGAATCCAGAATTTTGCGCACCACCTCAAACTGGTCGCGAGTCTTTTCGTAAACGACGAGAGGCCACTCGGCTGGCAGCATAGGGAGCGTCTCGCGCCGCCATCGACGCCACTCCGGATTGATCTGGTGCGGCTCGGGGAGCGCAACCAGGTGGCCGATCGCCCACGTCACCACGTATCCGTTGCCGTGCAGATATCCGTCGCCCTTGGATGCTGCACCGACCACGCGGGCGATGTCTCGGGCGACCGAAGGTTTCTCAGCGAGGACCGCAACTGTGCCGGAATCCGGAAGCGCCATTACTTCACTCCAGTGTAACGGGGCTTGGTGGGGCGGTCCGCCTGGACTGCGTCGCACTCGTGTCGGCCTTTATGCCGCCGTCGACACGCTCCCGCTTTCGATGCTTAGGGGCAATCCTTGCCGCCTCCCATTTGTTTGCATCCGCCGTGGCACGTATCCGCAGCCCAATAACCCTCCGTGAGTGTTTCAACCTTGGTCGAGCGTGGGCACAGCCTATTAGTAAACGCGGTTCAGACGGCCGGTAGATCGATCGGTAGCGGCCGGAGCTACCCGCCCGCGTCCGTTGCCGCGATCTTTTTCACCTCGTCCCACGGGAGAACGTTGCAGCGTTGGGTCCAGCTGACATAGCGGCTGGTCATGCTTGCGAGGCGCGACGAATCAGAGCCTGCGAGATCGCGCATTTCACAGCGATCGGCTTCCAGATCGTACAACTCCCAGCGATTCGGGAAGCGCGAGACCAGCTTGAAACGTCCGTCTACCATGGCACGGTTCCCCTCGTGCTCCCAATAGAACGCCTCGCTGCGCGCGATCTTTTTCCCGTGGAAGGCTGGAGTCAGGCTGCGCCCCTCCATGGGGAGGATGCGCTCGCCATTGAAGCTCTCGGGGTAGCGCGCGCCGGCCACATCGACGCAGGTGGCCATGAGATCGATGATGTGCCCGCTTTCGTGTGTGAGCGCGCCGCGATGTTCGATGCTGCCCGGCCAGCGCGCAATAAACGGAGTAGCGATACCGCCTTCGTGAACCCAGTGTTTGTAGCGGCGGAACGGCGTATTGGATGCGTTGGCCCATGCGATCCCATAGCTGGAGAAGGTGTCCTCACCGCCCGGCATGATCGAGGGCGAATTGCCCGGCCGCATGGGACGTCCATCGCGCGCCTGTTTGGGGCTGTTGTTATTGAGTTTCCCCGCGGCCAGTTCTTCAGCGCAGCCGCCATTGTCGGCCAAAAACAAAATCAGGGTGTCCTGATCCCGTCCTGTGCGGCGAAGGGCATCGAGAATGGCACCCACATTGCGGTCCATGCGGTCGATTTGCGCTGAGTAGACCTCCATGCGGCGCTGGTACCACTCCCGGTCAGGCGCGTCCTTCCAGGCAGGGACTTCTTCGTCGCGCGGTGTGATGCCCCATTTCGCGTCGACGAGTCCCATCTTGATCTGCCTCTGATGACGCTCCTCGCGCAGCGCGTCCCAGCCATCCCGGTAACGGCCGCGATGGCGCTCGATGTCGCTTTCAAACGCGTGCAGCGGCCAGTGCGGAGAGGTGAACGCGGTGTACAGGAAGAACGGTTCGAGGCGCTTCGCCGCGTCTTCGATATACTTTGCGGCGTTTTGTCCGATGGCGTCGGTAAGGTAGAAGTCCTTGCCCTCGGCTTCGATGGGTTCGTTGTCGCGCGTCAACGTAAATGGCTGATAGTAGCTGGCAGCGCCGGCGATAATACCGAAATAGCGATCAAAGCCGCGTTGCAACGGCCAGTTGTGCTTCTTGCCGTTATTGGGCGTCACGTGCCACTTGCCGCTCATCATGGTCTGGTAGCCCGCGCCCTTCAACACCTGCGCCAGGGTCACGCAGCTATGATTGAGGTCGCCCTGATAGCCCGGCAGCGTCGGGCGGGGATTCACCATGTGGCCGATGCCCGCCTGGTGCGCGTAGAGTCCTGTGAGCAGGCTTGTGCGGCTCGGACAGCATCGCGCCGTGTTGCGGAAATGCGTGAAGCGCACGCCGGATTGAGCCATGCTGTCGATATTGGGGGTTTGGATCTCGCTGCCATAGCAACCCAAGTCGCTGAAACCCATATCGTCCGCCATCATGACGATGATGTTGGGGCGCTTCGGTGCCGCCGAAAAAGAACTGACTGCACCCGCTGCGCCAGCAGTTGCAATCTTGACAAAGTCCCTGCGTTTCATAGAGACCTCATTGTATAGTGTCCAACCCAATCGGTCTCCCGTACGGCGGACCATCGTTTTTGTGGTCTGCCCGGCTGCGCAGCAGCCGCCCTGGGCGACGCACCGTAAACAGTCCCAGCTCAGAATTAGCGCTACTGAGCCGCGCGCGTAAGCAAGCGCAATCGTCGGGATAAACCGGCGTGTAGTCGGGGATGAAAGAGCCCCACAAGAAAGGAGTAGCGACCATCTTGACCTCGAGTCTTGCGCCGGGTACCGCGAGGTGCCGGGTGAAGCGTAGACAGAGGCATCGACGGGCGAGGAAATGAGCTTCGAAAAACGCAATCTGGACGCCGACCGTGTGCTTGCAACGGGAAGGCAACACTGCCGCATGACGATATACGCGAGTCCGGAGCAGGTCCAGCGTAGTCCGGGAGCCTTACGCACGTCGAGAAACTACACGCGCGAGAACCGAGAGACCTCGTCGGCATCCGGGGCTAATCCGCCATCGGAACGGCCCGGGAAGCCAAAAGCGCAATCCGGGCATGGACGCTGGCGAGGAGTCGAACGTCGGCATAGTACCTACGAACCACTGAACAAAGGCGATGGAGACATGGCCGGCGGAGGAGGGGGAGGGAAGGCCGGTGACCAAGGAGAACATCATGGAATCTAACACTGGCCTGACCCAGAGCGGGGAAAAGGTGTCCCAGGGATTACAGGGTGTGCGGGAAAGAGCACGAAAGAATAAGCAAGAACGGTTCACTGCACTGCTCCACCATATGACCTTGAACTTACTACGGGAGAGCTTTTACGCCCTGAAGCGAAAGGCAGCACCGGGGATAGACGGGGTGACATGGAAAGAGTATGCCATCGGGCTGGAGGACAGACTAAACGATCTACACAGCCAGGTGCACCGCGGAAGTTATCGACCACAGCCGTCCAGGAGACACTGGATCAAGAAAGCCAATGGCAAGCAACGGCCATTGGGGATCGCGGCTCTGGAGGACAAGATTGTCCAACAAGCCATGGTCACGGTTCTCAACGCAATCTATGAAGAGGACTTTCGAGGGTTTTCTTACGGTTTTCGGCCAGGGCGCAATCAACATATGGCGCTCGATGCACTGTACGTGGCGATCAAGCGGAAGAAGGTGAACTGGATTCTCGATCTGGATCTAAGAAGTTTCTTCGATAACATTTCGCACGAGAAACTGATCCAGTTAGTCGAGCAGCGAGTGGCCGACCCCAGAGTCCTGCGCATCCTCCGTAAATGGTTGGAAGCAGGAGTAATGGAGGACGGTGTCTGGTCGGAAACAGAGGTAGGGACGCCGCAAGGCTCAGTGGCATCGCCACTGCTGTCCAACGTGTACCTGCACTATGTTCTCGATCAATGGACCGATCAGTGGAGGAGGGCGGCCCGTGGCGACGTTACCATCGCGCGCTATGCGGACGACGCCATCCTTGGCTTCGAACGCCAAGACGAGGCAGAGCGCTACCTTCGCGATTTGAAGGAGCATCTGCGCGAGTATGGACTGGAGCTGAATGAAGAAAAGACACGGCTGATCCGATTCGGGCGGTTTGCCAAGATCAACCGGGCTGAACGTGAAGAGAGAAAACCGGAGTCGTTCACCTTCCTGGGGTTCCAACATATCTGCGGGAGCAACAGGCTGGGCAGATTCGAGATAAAGCGCATTACGGACGGCAAACGAAGACGGAGGAAACTGCAAGAACTCAAGCAGGAACTGCGTCGGAGAATGCACGCGCCGATCGCGCAAGTCGGCGAATGGCTGCAGAGCGTTCTGCGCGGTTACTATCAATACCACGCGGTGCCTGGGAACTTGCCAACGCTGACCCGATTTCGGTACCAGGTGGCGCGCCTATGGTACAAAACCCTGTGCCATCGTAGCCAACGGCGACCCACATGGGGCAAGCTGAGTCCCATCTTCGACCACTGGCTGCCCATTCCGCACGTTGTACATGCTTATCCGGACGAACGTTTCGACGCCAGACGCAACGCGTCACATCCAAGGTAAGAACCGTATGCGTTATGTGGTCCCCAAAATTATGTGGCGTCCAGCGGACAACCCCCGGTGATTCATAGACGCGATCGCACTGAACGCCACATAACTTCACGGCTAAAGCGCGCGCAAAAACGTCATCAGGGCCGGATCATCCCGCCAGCGGCGCGCTGGTTTATCGGCCTCGACAACTTCACACTTGGCCAGAGCCTTGGCTTTCATCTCCAGATCCATCTCTGCGTAGATGTTGGTAGTGTCGAGAGAGACATGCCCGAGCCAGGCGCGAATCGTATTGATGTCCACGCCGGCGCGGAGCAGGTGTGTGGCTGTGGTGTGGCGGATCGTGTGGGGACTGACCCGTTTTTCCGCCAGTGAGGGCATTTGGACCTGAGCTTTGCTGACATATCGCTCGACCAGCGTGTGGATGCCGAATCTTGTTATCGGATGACCGCAGCGATTGAGAAAGACACATGCGGCCGGAGAGCGGCTGGTAATGAGAACTTTGAGTTCATTAACCGTACTCGGCCACAAAGGACATTGCCGCTCTTTTCCACCCTTACCCCGGATTTTCACGGAACAACCAGCCAAGTCCAGTTCGCTCACGGGCAACTGTGCGGCTTCCTGGGCACGAGTGCCGGAGTTGTAGAGAAATAGCAGCAAAGCGTGATCGCGGCGGCCTTGGGCAGTTTGCCGGTCGGGGGAAGCGATCAGAGCATCCATCTGCGGTTTATCCAAATAGGGGACGATTGCCTTGTTGGTTTTCTTAAATGGGATTGAACGGATCTGACCACACCAGTCGATGTGTTCCGGACTGTGTTCTCCCACGAAACGAGCGAGAGCATGCACCGCAGCCAAGCGCTGGTTGCGAGTGCTGATTGTACACTTCCGCGACTGTTCCAAGTCCGTCAGAAAAAGACGCACCAGATCCGTCGATATGTCGACCACGGTCAGTCGGTCGACGGCTCGGGTCAGTTTGCCAGAGATAAAGGAAATCAGCAGCACCAGGGTATCGCGGTAACTACGTTGTGTATTGCGCGCCAGATTGCGCTCGGCCACCAGATGTTCGAGCAGAAATCTCCGCACCCAAGGTCCCAGCAATGTTAGATTATTCACGCTGTCCCTCCTGGGCGTAGTGCTCAAAACGCCGGCTGGCCTCCTGCAGTAATTCAGGAGTCATGGTGAGGTAACGCTGGGTAGTCGCGATGTGAATGTGGCCGAGGTAAGTCGCTAGTTGTGGGAGCAGGCGTTGCACGTCTGCTCCCTGGCGATACCAGGAAATGAGACGATGCACTGCGAAGGCGTGCCTGAGGTCGTGCAGGCGCGGCTGATAACGGCATCCATCGGAGCGCAAAACGTCGGCGCGGATTCGCAGCCGGCTGAAGATGTTCTCTGCGGTGTTACGTTTCGTCGGAGTCGCAGTGCGGGTGAGGAACAGCGCCGACTCCAGACGCAACTGTGTGGGGTGATCCTTGGAACGTTGAGCCACGTAGTCCCCCAAGGCGCCGGTAAGAGCAGAACCCATAGGCACCAGCCGTGACTTGTAGAATTTACTTTCCCGAATGGTGAGAATGCCCTCGGGCAGATCCACATCGGCAAGAGTCAGGGAAAGCGCTTCACTAATGCGCAGTCCCGCTCCGTACAGCAGCAAGACGAGCATGCGGCAGGTGTAAGGCTGGAGCTTACTGCGTGAACTCTGACAACAGACGGAGGCGTCGAGCAATCGCTGAAGTTCCGCATGCGAGAAGATGTAGGGAACAAACTGCGGTGGTTGGGGAACGATTTTGGGAAGGGGCGACATAACGGCGAATCCCCGTGCCATGGCGAAACGGTAGAAGCCGCAGAGCACTTCGTGTTTACGATGCCAGAAGCGCGTGATGGGGCCTGTCCCCGCGATATAGGCGTGCACAGAATCAGCGGAGACTTCTGCCACGCTGATGTCGCCCATAGTTCGACAAAACGACCGCAAGGTGCGGGCTTCGGTGTGGAACCGCATGCCCATGGACTGTTTGTAGTCAACGTACAAAGTGGTTAGAGTGGCCAGTTTCATCGCAGCCCTCCTAAGTCAAAAGCCGCAACCTCGCGCAAACCAGCTAAATCCACCTTGGCGTAGATGCGGGTTGCATAGGCGCTGCGGTGCCCGAGGTGATCACCTATTTCCTTCAGCGAAAACCCCTCTCCCAACAGATGGCCAGCGCAGGCATGCCGGAGCGAGTGCGGCCCGCGGCGCGGAACGTGGATTCCCAACGCACCCAGGCGAGTGCTGACCAGATGGTATAGACCGCCTTGTGAGAGCCGGCGATACGGCGCCTTAAGGGTGAGGAAAACCTCCCGGCGCGCGCAACGAGGACGCACCTTTTGCAGGTATCGCAGGATAGCCTCGCCGGTCTCTCTGCATAGGGGATATTCCTGAACTCGCCGGGGTTTGGTACGCGTGATCGAAATCATCTCGCTTTCCCAGTTCAGATTCTCGAGGCACAAGCCTGACACTTCACCACTGCGAAAACCATAGGTCGCCAAGAGCATCAGGATGGCTCGGTCGCGGATATCGCGTGCCGAATCGCCTTCAGTGCTGGCGATCAATCGCCGCACGTCCGGCCAGGGTGGGCCGACCGGGAGTCCTTCGTGCCGAAACAAACGCGGACCATCAATGCCGGCGGCGATGCTGGGCGCACACCAACCGCGCACACCTGCGTATCGAAAGAACGCGCGCAAGGCTTTGGCGCTGCTGGCCACTGACACGCGCCCCCAACCCTGCTTTCCATGGCTGGCCAGAAAAGCGTCCACATCTTCAAGAGAAACATTGACGAAGGAACGGCTCTGATCCTCCATCCATCCCAAGAACTTCTCCAAATGCCAGCCCTGATTGCGGATGGTGACCGGAGACAAGCCGCGTTCATCTCGTCGATAAGCGGCAAAGTCGGCAAGACGGTCCGCAAAGGGTAGGATCTTGGGTTGGGGCTCTTCCAAACGTCGCAAGAAGTGAAGCCATGTCGTCGCCGTTCGAATGAAGAGCTCTCGCGACCACTGCAAGTCTTGTGTACGTCGCCTTTGGTGCTGCTCAGTAGCCCAACGATCGGCGGCCGCCACGATGGCGGAAGGGCTAATAGCCGAACCGATGTTGATGTCGATTCGCTCGGCAATGACTAAGAGCTCTTGAGCGTGACGTTGTAAAGTCGCGCGAGCCAGGCCTTGGCTAACGCAATGATTCAGGTACCGCTCCCGGGCTTCCGCAAACGGACCCTCGCGATGCCGAGTGACGATGGCAGGATACTCGAATAAAGTCTCGAACACAGTCGGACCTCCTTTGAAATGGGGATGCCCGATCAGTATCGAGTTTTAGTTATGTGGCGTTCGCTGAATGCGTGATGTTCAAGCCAATCGACTTAACCGCTGGACGCCACATAATTTTGGGGACCACATAACGCATATTATGTGGCGCGCCACA
>CAVVFX010000001.1:0-318117 GCA_963747535.1 Terriglobia bacterium | reverse complement strand
GCGCAATATGATTTTCTAAAATTACGTTACTGAGGGCCTGTAACGCTTAAGCAAGGTCATCGGGCTTAAGGCCTTGTCTGAAAAGGAGGATCTATGTTGTTGCGCTCCGCCGCCATCACCCTGGCTATCCTGATCTCACCCTCCGCCTTTGCGCAATTGTCGACATCGCTGATACAAGGTACGATAACTGACTCGTCCGGTGCCCCCGTCCCCGAACGCCAAAGTTGTCGCCACACTGGCCAACACCGATACCAACTATTCCACTGTCACGAACCCAGGCGGCAATTACGTCATTCCCGACGTGCGGCCAGGAGTGTACAGCATCAGCGCCGAAACGCCAGGCTTTAAACGCACCTTGCACACCGGCGTGGTGATAGAGGTCAATCAATATGCGCATGTCGATCTCACATTGCAGGTGGGCGAGCTCAACCAATCGGTGGAGGTCTCGGCGAACGCCAGCAGCATCGATACCTACTCGTCTTCTATCAATGAGACAGTGGATACACACCGCGTAGAGGAATTCCCGCTGAACGGCCGGCAGGCGCTGCAACTGCAAGTCTTATTGCCAGGAGTGGTGCTCGCCCCGGAGGGCCGGGCAGCCTCTCTCATCGCGCTGAACACTAACCTCACCTTCGCGATCAACGGCACTCGCCCGAGTGCCTCCTTGTACCTGCTGGACGGCGCCATTAACATGGATCTGTACAACAACACACCCGCCGCTTTCCCCAATCCCGACGCGTTGCAGGAGTTTACCATTCAGACCACCAACTACACGGCGGTTGTCGGTGGAACTCCGGGTGCGGCTGTGAACATGGTCACAAAATCCGGGTCTAACGGGTACCACGGCGAGCTCTACGAGTTCCTCCGGAATAACGTTCTGGACGCGCGAAACTTCTTTGCCGCGACGATCCCGGAGCTGCGCAAGAACCAGTTCGGCGCCAACGCCGGGGACCGATCCTGCATAACAAGCTATTCTTCTTCGGGGCCTATGAGGGCAATCGCCAACGTCAACCGGTAACGTCGGCCGGTAACGTCGTCCCGACCGCGCTCGAACGGGAGGGGAACTTTTCGGGGTCTAAGCTTCCTACGGGGCCAGTGACCGATCCGCTCAGTGGGGTGCCCTTCCTTAACAACACTATTCCGACATCCCGTTTGGACCCGGTGGCGCAAAAATTCACGGCCGACTTCCTGCCCCTCCCCAATTTTGGAACCAACCTGTTCAACTACACCGTATCCGTCCCATACACTGACGACCAGTTCACCGGCCGCTTGAGCGAAAACTTCAGCGATCGCAATCGCCTCATGCTCCGTTACCTTTACGACGATGACCACTACCTCAATAACGACGCGCTGCTCAATTTCAATTCGGACTACGACTGGGCCAGCCAGAACGTGGCGCTATCCCACACGTATACCTTCAATGCGACGACCACGAACACCGCTACCTTCACTTTCAACCGCAACACCTTCATACGCTCGCCTCTGCCGACTGGCAAGGACGAAAACTGGACTGAGCTCGGCTGCATCTCCTGCGTGGTCACGCATCCGGCGAGCGTGCCCACCGAATGGACCGTCAGCATCACCGGCGGTATCGGCATTCGCAGTAGCACAGCGTTCTTGAGCTATATGCAAAACGAACAGTTCGAGGATAGCTTCAGCAAGAGTCTCGGCAACCACCTGCTAACCATGGGCGGTGCCTTCATCAAGGCGCGGCGGCATGGGGAAGAATTTCCCAGCGGCGCCTCGCCTGATTACAGCTTCGACGGGTCGCGCAGCCGGTCGGGCAACGGGTATGCGGATTGGTTCCTCGGCTTGCCCGTCACCTTGACCCAGGGAACTGAATTGCTAAGCTGGACCGACAAGATTGTGCCGACGCTCTTCTTCGAAGACGACTGGAAGGCTAGCCGGAAACTCACCCTCAACCTCGGCGTCCGTTGGGAGCCATACTTGCCGCTCCATGAACAGCATAACCGCCTTACCGAGTTCATTTCCGGAGAGCAGTCCACACTTTATCCGAACGCGCCCAAGGGGCTGCTGGTGGCGGGCGACCCGGGAGTGCCTGACTCGCTCATCAATGCGGAATGGTTAAAGATCTCTCCGCGAGTTGGCTTTGCCTTCGATCCTCAGGGTAACGGCAAGATGAGTATCCGCGGCGGCTACGGGATTTTCGCCGATACGCCACGGCTCGTCGCGTATAACATTTTCCCTGGTCGCCAGCCGTTCTCCATCGGCACGACAGTGAGCGACCCGTACAGCCTGACCGACCCCTATAACGGCAATGAGAACGTAGCCAACGCACTGGTGCAGTATTCGAGAGGGGTGCCCCTGGGAAACACCTCGTACCAGTTCGTTACCCCTGTGCCTGTCAGCAGCGTCGCCCAAGGTTTTACGAACGGCTACGCGCAGCAGTGGAACATTGCTACGCGCAGCAGTGGAACATTAATGTGCAGCGGGAAATCATCAAGGATTTCGTCTTGACTGCGGCCTACGTCGGCACCAAGGGCACCCACCTCGAAATTCCGGAGGAGCAAAACGGTGCGCCTTACATCCCCGGCAACTGTAGTGCGGGTCAATCGGGTTGACGGCGCCAGGTCCTGCTCCACCTCCGGCAACATCAACCAGCGTCGCCTTTACCAGCCTTTCTCCATCATTGAGACGCTCGAAGCGAACGGCAACTCCACCTATCATGCTCTGCAGGTGACCTTGAAGAAACGGTTGGCGGCAGGCTATTCAATCCTTTCTTCCTACACCTTCTCCAAGTTCATTGACATGACATCCGACGACGGCCACGGCTCAACCAGCTCGCTAGCGACCGATCCGTTTGACTGGAACTACGACCGGGGCATCGCGGACAACAACCGGACTCACCGCTTCACCACTTCGTTTATATGGCAAGTGCCATGGCTAGCCAAGGCGCATGGGCTGCGGAAGGCTGTGCTGGGCGACTGGCAATTGAATGGCATCGTTCTGCTCCAGAGCGGCGTTCCGTTCAGTGTCATGGCGGGCGTCAACCGCAGCCTTTCGGGTGGTGCTGGTGACCGCGCCGACCTGATCGGTGCCGGCCCCTTGGCCGTTTACGGCAACGTCAGCGACTACTTCAATACATCGCGCTTCGCGCTTCCGGCTCTGGGTACGTTCGGTTCGGCTGGCCGAAACATACTGGTAGGGCCGGGCTACGCCGACGTGGACATGTCAGCCTTCAAATCATTTCGCATCAGGGAGTCCATGTCACTGACTTTGCGGTGGGAGGTGTTCAATCTCTTCAACCGCGCGAACTTCGGCAATCACTTCGTTTAGCAGCGCCGCCTTCGGCCAGATCACCAGCGCTAACGATCCTCGCATCATGCAGGTTGCGCTGAAGTTCCTCTTTTAGTTTTTTGATTCCGTCGTTGCTGGCCGATTGTCGATTCCGCTCAGCGTCCTTCAGGCCACGGAATTTATCGTCCGTAGATCGCCCGACCAGCCGTAAGACGGCGTCCCTTGGCAATGCCGGCGGCGCAGGGCGCTCAGATCGACGTTGATGGTGGCGGGAGCGAGACCGCGTTGCTCGAGGTCTCCGCGGTAGGCCTGGAGCAGGGCTTTCGAGAAGGGTTCCACGTTGTTCCTGCTGATGCCAGGCGAGGAAGTTATCGACTGCCCGGCCATAGGCGCGTTTGGAGTTGGGCGCAGAGACGCTGTCGACGACCCTATCACGACCGCGCCGTGCGGGAACTGCTGCTGCGCCGGTTGTAACGAAGGTAGGGCTTATGCGGCCTCAGAAATATGAATCGACAGATCCTTGCCCAACGCGCGAAAGGCGGCCTGAAGTTGATCCAGCCGGGTGTGATTTTTGAAATCGAACAGCCGGTCCACGTTCGTCTTGGGAATCCCCAGCCGGCGGCCCAATTCCGCCTTGGTGATGCCGGCTTCATTGAACGCCATGTACAACCCCACCTTGACCGCAACCATCGCGGGAAGGTCGATCATACGGTATTTCCGGCCTTTCGGCTGGGACGGCGGATTGATCGGTTTGCCATGACGAATACAATGCGCGAACCACGTGATCAACGCGTCCTCAGCCATCTCCACGGCGTCCTGTTCGTCGTCGCCCTGAGAAACTGCCTCATCAATATCGGGAAAGGTAATCAGGATCTTGTTCCTGTCTGTGCGTTCAAATAATGCTGGGTACTTCATGGCCTCACTCCTTGATTCCGAGCTTTTTCAGGATGGCTTGGTATGTGCCAGTGGCGATCTCTTTGGAGGGGTGGCGCGGCATGACTGTGGCTTTTCCCTTGTAGATGACGACGAGATGCTTCTTGCCTTGTTCGAATGTGCAGCCCAGTTTCGCCAGCCTCCGTTTCGCTTCACTCGCCGTCATCTCTACATGGTAATCAAACTTGATTACCATGTCAATTAACGATGAGATGCGACAAATAAATCCGCTATTGAACTCTCACCTGAAAGTTCGATATTGGGCCGTCACCACGTAGGGATGGATTCGCAAACTCCAGGTTGCGGTGTGCCGGGTGCCTGGCGATCATGGCCGCGCGGCGCTTACAAACCTCAAATTCCTTCCGATTGATCACCGTCTTTTCTGCTTCTTTTGTTCAATTTACTCCGCGAAAACAGCCGGGACAAGAATAGCTTTAGATGACGCTGCCCCCATCATCCTCCCACCGTTGCAACTCGAACTTCTTGTCTTGCCTGAACGTCAGCGCCCACGACGGCCACTCTTCTACTACTCGCCGGATCGCAGTCGCACGGTCACCGCGACTCACGTTGCGACGCATAGACTGCAAGAGAGGTATTACTTTCTTTGCTAATTCTTCAGCGTACCGTTCGGGGTCATATATGATTCTGTCGCCCTTCGCTTGATTGCATAGCAGATGTACGGGTGCTCGGTTGTACAGCGCATCCGGACCTCCTCTGGAGCGGGGTATGGTGTGGTCAACAGTCCCAAATAGCGGGTGCGTTGGCGAAACGATGTCGCGTGGGATTGGCAGACCGCACAAGTAGCACCACGCCGGGTTCAGTCTGAGTCCTCGCTGACGTTTTCTCTTCATGCTCGCTCCTAAGACCCGCAGAGTCAGCCCTCCAGATCCAGTCCCAGGTGGTCGCAGGGCGCGTCAGATAGATCCTGGCGGACGCCGAGATAGCGTTCCGTAGTCTGGATAGAAGCGTGACCGAGGGTAAGCTGGATCTGTTCGAGGGCAGCGCGGCCGCGGTGCGCGAGTTTGGCGAAGCTGCGGCGGGCGTCGTGCGGCGCGAACCGGACTCCCATGCGCTCGCCGTAATCGACCAGGATCAGAAAGATCGATTGCGCCGTGATGGACTGACGCAGGATGCCACCGCCCTTGTGCAGGGCGCAAAAGATCCGGCCGGTCGTGATTCCGGCCGATGTGAGCCAGACATCGAGATCGACCTTTGCCCACCCCGGCATGGGCACGGTTCGAATGCGGTTGTGTTTTCCGAGTAGATCCGGGATGACCCAGCGGCCGTCGCGTTGCTGAATATCCTCGGCGTTGAGCGCGGCAGCCTCGCTGCGTCGCAGACCGCAGCCGATCAGGACCGAGAGCATCGCCCGGTCCCGTTTGCCCTTGAGCGTCGAGACATCCGGCAGGCGGAGCATCGTTTCCGCCTGTTCTTTGGTGAGCCAGTTCCCGGTGCGTACACCCTGGCCGCGGGCCCCCTTGACCTTGGCGATGCCGGAGGCGATGTCGGGATCGAGCAGGCGATTGTCGGCAGCCTCGGCGGCAAGGCGGCGCAGGGCGCTCAGGTCGACATTGATGGTGGCGGGAGCGAGACCACGCTGCTCGAGCTCTGCGCGGTAGGCCTGGAGCAGGGCTTTCGAGAAGGGTCCGCGTTGTTCCTGCTGATACCAGGTGAGGAAGTTATCGACGGCCCTTCCGTATGCCCGTTTGGAATTGGGCGCCGAGACGCTGTCGACGACCAGTGACGGGAGGGCCGCTAGACGGCGGCCATTAGCCTCCTGTACGGCCAGATCCACCGTTTCCGGCTCTCCAGAGGCTTGGTTTCCGTCATCTCGTACAAACACGGGATAGCTATCTATAACGCCCATTGTCATAAGTTATTTCCGGTCCGCTTTGCACAACTGTGCGGTAACGTAGAGGAGAGGTGTTTCGCCTTTCATTCTCCTGCCATGCCAGCCCCCAGTCAATGGCTTCCACTACTTCCGGAGATTATCGGTGAGCTGAAGGTACTGGAGGCGCCGGTCGTCGACCGGGCCCTCGTCGAAAAACTCTTCGCCTTGAAGCGCCGCCAGGCGATCGGCCTCTGCCACCGGTTCGGCGGCTTCCAGGCCGGCCGGACCTTTCTCGTCGACCGTCTTCATCTCATTGCCGAGCTCGAGCGGATTCACCGGGACCCGGGCTTCGAGTATGAGATGCATCGTAAACAGCGGCTCTCGGAAATGGTCGACCAGGCGCGCCGCCTGAGGGCGGGCGCCGAGGTCGTGCTGCCTGTCGGCGCGGATGCACTCGACCGGCAGATGGCGGACCTCCCTACCGGTATCCGCTTTGAGGCCGGCTGCCTGATGGTTCAGTTCGACAAGCCGGAAGACTTGCTCGGAAAACTCTTTGAACTCGCCAAAGCCGCCCACAACGACTACGCTGCGTTCTGCGCCGCCGCGGAAAAAACCGCGGGGCGCGCATCATAACTGTTGGTGACCTTCCGAGTGCCTGATCCACCCCTAAAAGTACAGCCTCTTACTCCTCCGACATCCTGACTGCCCTGGCTCAGTCCGGCATTACCCAGTTGGCGCCGGGCGGAAAAGCCCGCGCCTTCGCCGACATCGTAGCTGCCGAATTGGGCATCCTGGAGAACAATGAGTTCCTCAATGTCACCCAGACACTGCTGCCATTTGCTTCGGGAGATTCACTTGACCTGATCGGCCAGATCTTTGGCGTGACCCGTATCCAGGCGCAGGATGCTTACTCCGACGTATCCGATAACAACTTCCAGTTCTATGTCCGGACCGGAACCTTCGGCGACCTGAACTCCGGCAACGACATTCAGATCCCGGCCAACATTCAGATCTTCACCGCGGCGCCCAATGGCCCCATCTATCTAACCGATGCGATCAATCTTCCGGCTGCAAACTCAGTTCAATCCTTTTCAGCGACCTCCGTTTACACTGGAAGTTCTGGGAACACCGCCGCCGGCGTGTTCACCAGAACCAACTTCACCAACTACACCTCCTTCCCCACCGGAGGCCTCCTTGTCACCAACAACTACGGAGTCATCGGCGGGAGAGACGTAGAGGACGACACCTCCTACCAATACAGGATCCACCTGAAACTGGTCAGCCAGAGCGGCATCAATGAGGCGGCGATCCGCTTCCAGCTGCTGCAGCTCCCGGGCATCCAGGACGTGGTGTTCTCGAGCTCGGCCGGCAGCTTCATCGTGTACCTCTACGGGATCTCGCCGGTGATTCCGCCGTCGCTGACCCAGCTGGCGAACACGACCATCAACAATACGGCGGCCTTTCCGATTCAGGGCTCGTCCCTGACGCCGGACCTGGTGGGCATCAGCCTGTCGACCACCGTGAGCTTCGTCTCCGGGGTAGGCCTGGCAGACCAGGCGGTGATCCTCTCCTCGGCGGTGAGTGCGGCCGCCAACTACATCAACAACCTCCCGGTGAACTCCCCGCTGATCATCAACCAGCTGGCCAAGGAGATCCTTTGCCGACAGCCGCATCAGCGACATCGGGCGGTCGGGCGACGAGCTGACTAGTACTTTCTGGCCGGGAATTTCCAGAAATTTCACAGTCGATCGTGCGGAAGGGAAAATGACCCACGGGAAAGTACATCCTAAACTGATTGGGAAAAGGGCCGGGAAAGGTGTCCGGGTAAGTACCAGGAGCACCGTTAGGCTGAGGGTGGTTTTCAGAGGTATACGTTCGCATCAAAGCCCTGGCCCGGGATGAATGCCGCCAATTGGGTGCTTTGGCGCAGGTCAGGGTGCACTCTCCCGGTTGATTACTTCCGGCGTGGCCGCGGCGGATCAGGCCGTCATTTCCTCTCTCTCCTTGGCTATCTTTGGCGGGTGAGCGCGGCAGCCAACTTGTCTTTTCAGCCGACGCCCCCTGATCATCAACCAGTCTGGCCAACCAGATTCTTTCTGCCGCTAGCCGCATCAGCGACATCGGGCAGCCCAATTTCGAGCTGAGCAGCATTTTGCATATGGGGTAGCGGGCCGATGGAACCTGCTTTTCACGTATCCACGTGCGGGCTTTCGACCCGAATCCCCCGGTTAACTTTACTGTGACACTCCTCTGATCTGGCAAAAAGCTGGAAAACATGGGCCACCCCTACTCTGCAGAGAGGGTCACCCCATCAGCCGGGAGGAGGCTGTGAGAAGCGGCCTCCGCCGGCCGGCCTGGCTTGCGTGGTGGATGATGGACAGGTGTCCGGCGCTCGGAAAAGAGGAGCCGGCCAGCTGCACCAGAAAAGTTCCCTGTTTTACTGAATACCTATGTCCCGGAAAGCCGAATCCTTGACGGTGTCTGATGACGACCTCTGGAAGTTGAGGAGACTCATTGATTCGAAATTGAATCCGGCCCGGCTCAAGCTTCGCGCCCGGGTTATTCTGGGCGCCACCGAGGGCCTCTCGAACCATGAACTGGCCGACCGGTTTTCCGTCAGCCGGCCCACCGTGATCAAGTGGCGGAGGGATTATGTGAAGCATGGTCTCGGAGGCCTGTTGATTCCGCGCGCGCCTTCTGACCGAAGCGCGGCGGATCTCCGCAAAGAACTGGAGATCGTCAATCTCTCCTTTGGATCATACCCTCAGTATGGCGGCCTGCGGTGGACTATTCATCGCCTCGCGCGGCACCTGCACGTTAGCAGGGCCACGGTACAGCGCACCTGGAAGAAGTATGGGATCACCGGCCGCAAGCTGTGGGGAAAGGGGTATCCGGATCCGGTCATCATCAGTCCGGATCCGTCGTTTGGTCTGCGGATAACGGCGGTGGTGGGTCTCTATTACCATGCGATCGACCGGGCTTTGGCTTTTGCTGTGGACCCGCGCCCGGCCATTTCCGCAAGCTTCACGGATGGCGATTGCGGCGGGCCTGCCGCCGCCGAAATCGACTCACTCCTGGCCGCTTTGAAATCTCTGCCGGCGGTGACCACCATCGGCGACAGCCAGCCCGCCAGCCTTAACCTCGACAGCTTTATCGAGGATGTGAACTACTTACTCCGGCTCCGGGCCGCTGCGCAATCTCTGCCGGCGGTGGGCGGCCAGCCCGCCAGCTTTCTCACGTATTTGAACCGTCTCGACGGGAAAGTCCCTGGGGAATTGGAAGTTCATCTGGTGATGCAGTGGTATGGATGTGGCGTCCATACGGAGGCTGCGGTTCAGCAATGGCTGTCTTGTCACCCGCGTTTTCTGCTGCACTTCATACCTCGGATCCGCTGGATCGAATACGTCGAGTGCTGGCTGGAGTTGATTCAGGCGTCGGGCCGTCAAACACCGGTCGAGGGGGTGAAGGAGATGGCGCCATTGATCGATGAGTTCGTTCGTAAGGCAGAAGGGGTAGTGGTAATGGAGGTTTTGTGTATAGCGGTGAATTGATATAGATGGCTTCTCTCTGTTTCTTTTGCCGCGCGCCCGGCCTTTTTTCAGGCTAGGCGGCTCAGGTTGGAACTGGCCCTGTCCGCGGCTTGCGTCGATTGCCTATGCCCGCTGGGGGCATATGCAAACCGCCGATTCGCTGTGGTTTCAATAGAATTCAGATATAATACAAATGTATGACCTCATCTAACCTCTTGACCGTGGTGGTCGACCGTTGGGCCCGCACACTCAGCACCACCAAGTTTAAGATCGTCGCGTACCTCTATCGCATCGCCGACGCGAGCCCCGATCGCCAGATCGATAAATCGAGCGAGGAGATCGCCCAGGCCACCGGCCTCTCCCGGCGCACGGTCCTGCCCGCACTGCACCAACTCAACCGCGATGAGCGTCGAGTGATCCGGATCCTCAGCCACAACAAAGAGAGAACCCTGATTGAAATCCCCGCGGAGCATTGGTGTTTGCCGGCCGGGAATTCAGAGCCGGTTGCTGTCGAGCCGCCGGTCATCCATTCCCAGCCTGTTATCGGGCCGCCGGTCAATAATTCTGAGCCCGTTGTCGAGCCGCCGGCGAGTATTCCGGAATTGATCTTCCGTATGACAAAGAAGCGGCCGACTTTGGATGACATACGGGAATTGAAGGAGGCAGTGAATGCGGCAGTCGCAACGGAATTGAATGAGGCAGTCGCCATAGAGGATGAAGAGATAGTAAAGGCCCTGAATGCTATGTTGCGAGCCGGCTTCCGCTATGAGGGATTCCAGTTCTTAGCTGGTGGGGTGATTCATCAGTTACTGGTATGGAAGAATCCTTATCGGTTTAGGTAAATGCTCCGGGAGCCACAAAGGTTCCTTCTGTTTCTTTCCCGCGCGGCTCGGGTTTGGATCTGACTCTGATGGCGCTTCCGTGCGTTGCCTATGCCCGCTGGGGGCAAAGGCAAATGTCAGCGATTGCCCGTTTTTTCAACCGACGGTACCCCCTAACAGCCTTCACCTGGATACCGTCGTTTCCGGTTTCTGCCAAGGAGATTCTATATGAAACCATTGAAGTTGAACGTTGACCGCTGGGCCCCGCCATCGCCGGCCACCATCCCGGACCTGGTCTTCCGCATTAGCAAAGTTCGCGCTTAGTTCTTGAACGTCACGGGATCAAGCCGCCGGCGGGGCCGGGATGGCGCCTATTTGGATCATCATCCCCAGGAAGTCGGCCACTGACCACCGCTCCACGCATCGGTGCGCGCCGAAGCGCAGGATCGTGATGCCGGGGATCGAAAAGGACCGACCACTCGGCGGGATGCCCTGGAACGTGCCGGTGTGGGTGCCCGAGAACCGGAAGCGCCACGTCAGCACGTCCCCCTCAACGTACATGGCCTCAGTGTCCACGTGGCAGTCAGGGAACGCGTCGAAGAGCGCCTTGTAGAAGCCCTTCACGGTCGCCTTGGGCGTGAGCGGTTCCGGCGTGTAGCCGTATAGGACGACATCGTCTTCGTAGAGCGTCTCGAAGTACTCGTCCCGTCGCGCCGGGTCGTTGAAGCATTCGATCGCGGCGACGCCGGTGCGCTTGATCTCGTCTGTGGTCACGGTCCCTCCTGTGGGTTCCTGGTTAAATCGTCACACTCGTCTTAATCTTTATTTTTGGCCTTAATATCAGCGTCGGGCTTTCCCGTCAACTTGACGCCAACTCAATGCCATAGGCTTTCAACGACATTGACTCCGTCATCACCGCCCTAACGGTTGCTCAGGCAATAGCGGCCTGAGTTTGACCGAAAAACAAGCGCCGCGCCCTGTCATCGACCGGCGACTCGGGACCTAAGCCGATCACGTCCGGAACTCCCACGGGGTTGGTTAGCAGCGATGGCAGGACCTGTGACCGGCGTTCGTCTGCTGCTTTCCCTGTAGACCAGAGCAGTTCAGCGAAGCACCGTGTGACTTCATGGAGGACCCCGTAATATCCGTCGTGCTCAACCGCGTAACGCTCTACAGCACCCCGCCAGTCGGCTGATGCACACAGGGCATCTCTCAAATGAAGAACATCCCAAAGCGTGAGTGACAGCCCAGTACCCCAGTCAGGGTCTGTGGCGGTTGCCGCATCACCAACTAGTACTACGCCGTTGCGCGCGGGATGCGGAACCCAACGATCGGCTCCGTTGAATTCCGCGAGAGGCTCGGCCGGCGATGCTCCATCCAGCCATTCGGCCGGAATCCCCGCGCTGCGGCAGCAGGCCAGGAACTCGGGAATGCGTGCTTTTCCGGTCAGTTCGCGCGGGCCATCCGCTTTCCGGTACATAAAGTACAGTCGCGCGCGCTCTTGACCGAGAGGCGCCACGAGCGTGCTGCCGGCCGGCCCGACACTCATATGTGTCGCGTTTTCCGGCGCAGATACTCCCTCGACCAAGAGTCCGGCTATCATCAGGCGGTCAGGATCAGAATCAGTTTCAAAGCCAGCCCAGGAACGAACCTGTGACATCCTTCCATCCGCTCCCACTACGATGCGGCCAGTGAGTGAGAATTCCTTGTCGCCATCGGTGAAGTGAACGCCCGGATTATCGCCCATACCGAGGCCGCTCACCCTAACTCCGCGCCTGATTTCAGCGCCCGCTTTCTCCGCGAGCATTATGAGCGCCTCTTGCATAGCTGGATGGTAGATATTAAATGAGCCGGCACCATGAGGCGTTGTCGATTCCAGGTCGCGGTTGAAGACCGCGACACCTCCCATCCAGGTTGTCCACCACCGAGTCTGGTTTCCGCAGGTTCGAGCGAGATAATCGTAGATATCGAGTTTGCGCGCCGCGGCAACTCCCCAGGGGTGCATCTGCTCGCCGCGGACCCGATCTTTGAACTCGCGCTCCTGTTCGAGCACGATCACCCGGTAGCCACGCTCCGCAAGGCTTTTAGCGAGCGTGGAACCGGCCAAGCCGCCGCCGACAATTATTGCGTCATACATCATGCATCACCCCTCGGACCATAGTATCGACCGCCCCCGGCGCCCAGAAGAAGCCAAAATTCTATCCGATCCTTCGAACGCATCCAAGGCACCGCCGCTTGGTTCGCTTGGTTGTCGCTTGGTCCGCCTGGGAAGCCGCGTTTTCTGCGGAGTATCACGAGGGCAGTTTTAGCCAGCATCCTTACCTCTATCCGGATACCCTTATTGCTCACGCCACATGATCCACCCCCAGCAACTCGCGAAGTTCCTTGCTTGGTTTGGGTGTTGGGGATCAACGGAACGGAAAACCGGGTTAAGGTCACGCGATTTATGCAGATCGACAGTGTTGCAGAAAGGTTCCTTTGTGCGACGCTGGCTAGCTTGCAAGGTTTAACGTCTTCGTGAGATCGCGATGAGCAGGCCACCGCTCATCCCAATCGAGCGCTCGTGCCCTCGCGCGAAGCTGTAGTCGTAGCCGGGTTCGAGGAACCAGCCGAATCTATGCTTCGAGGAGGGCCAGAACATAAAGTCCAGCACCACTTCGCCGGCGACTGCGTTCGTTGTCAGGCCATACGCCCTCGCATGTATCCACTCCGGACCAACGCCAAGCATGAATTCCACTCGTTCTGAGAGGGTCCAAGGCTTCTTGAACAGAAGGTCCGTATCCCATTCTGTCGAGTGATGACGGAAGAGCGGAGTGGTGCCTGCTTCAATCTCCAGCCAATTCTCTATCGGCGTAAACTCGACAGCGAGGTCCCCGCCGAAGCTTGACCCACCACCTTTGAGATCCTGTCCGACTGCTCCGCCGAGCTCGACGATTGCCGCAGGCTCAGGGTCTTTATTGACCGACTGGGCGGAGACGTTTCCCGGGCAGAAAAACAGTGATGTGAAAAACAGAGATCTGATTGCGTTCATTCTCGTTCCTCCTCCAGCATAAAGGCTATAGTCGCTATAGGGTCAAGCTATGAATGGAAAGAAACACATTGGCATTGGAGAATTGGCGAAGCGGACCGGAACCAAGGTTGTGACGGTCCGGTATTACGAGCAAGTCGGGCTGTTGCCGGTGCCATCACGAACCGTGGGGAACTATCGGACCTATAGCAACGAACATGTGCGCCGCTTACAGTTCATTCGCCGCTGTCGGGATTTGGGGTTTACGCTCGATCAGATTCGCGATCTTCTTCGCTTGTCTTCCCGGAAAGATGAGGAGTGCGCAGAGGTGGACCGCATTACGGCCCACCATCTAATCGAGATCGAGCAGAAAATTTCTGACCTAAAACGTCTCGCCAAGGAACTGCGCCGTTTAAACAACTGTTGTCAGGGCAAAGGAATTATTGCGGACTGCCGGATTATCGAGGCTTTGTCACCGGGCCCGTCGTTTACAGCGGTTTAGTGAACCATCGGGCAATCGCCCGTTTTGTGGTCTTCGATTTGGAACCGCAGGAACGCGTGAACGGCGTCTAGCGCTTCTTTGTTATCGGCCATCACGATGATCTTCGCCCCGCGCGGCGTCTCCTGTAAGTTCCAGTGAAGTTCAGTCTTCAGACGGGTCATTGTTGCCGTACCGGGAACAGCTACGCCGTGGACGAGCATGGGGGCGTTGAAATTACCCTCAGCGAACATCTGCGCGATGTGCCGAAAATGGTTGCGTATCTGATCGCGGCTTTCGGTGTCTCGCGCGTCATTGGAGCGGACGTCGATGACACCGCCGTCGTAGTTCAACTCGAAGTGATGGGTGGTTTTTTCGTGGGAAAATCCCATTACGTGGTCCCCGTGCTCGTTCACCATGGTTTGGTGGTCCTGACCAAACGTCAGCGCGGCGGCGGCCAGAAACAGAAAAGCGGCTGTTCGTACCATAGGCGTAATATTATCTCCTGTTCTTCAATCGACGGCTTAACCGTGGGTTTCGTTTGGTCGCACAAAGGGTACTTAGCGCCACGTTGCCGCACCCGCCAACGAATTGATAGTTTTATGCCAGACCGATAATCTGACGGACCTTGCCGATTAGCTCCTTTGGCATAAAGGGCTTTTGAATGAAAAAGCTTTCGGGACGCATTTCACCCCTTGCGCGAAGTTGACTTTCCAGATGGCCTGAAAAACGAAGTACCTTCATCTGTGGCTGCACCGGCAATATTTCATCGACGAGATTTCGGCCCGGCTGGAAACCTACAGAATGATTGACAATCAGAAGACTGATGTCTCGTTCGTAAAGCTTTGCTTGCTGAAGCGCTACAGCACCGCTCGCAGCAGTGAGAACATCATACTTCTCTCGCTGGAGAGTGGCGGCCACCAGATCGAGGATTATAGGCTCGTCATCTACGACGAGTATCTTGGACATAAAACCTTTCAGGCCCCCGCCGTTGTGCTTTTCGTAATGCAGGGGATATTTTCGCCATTTCCGGCAACAGTTCTTTCGGCATGAAGCGTAGTCGTTATGATACTCCCAAAAAAGATGGATTAGCGGCGAATACTGCTACGTTTCGTCACACCAGCCACCGCTTTTTCGGCCTAAAGTGTCGCAAACGGTCGCGCTTTTACGCGCGCGAAGAACGCCCAAACTGACTGTCACCGGCGGCCACGCGAGTTGGCCGCGGTTGAGAGGCCCGCGCGCACGTCCGCCGCCTCGGTGGCCCATCTGATCCGGCAGGTAATCCTGCCGGCCATTCTCACGCGCGCCGCCCGGCCGGCACCTCGATGCCGGAAACCGCACCGTCCTTGGCCCCAAATCTGCTTCCGTCAGACCGTGGAAAACTGCATCGAACCGAAAACCGCAGGCCAATGGCTCCGTATATGATCGTGGCCGCCATCGCCCTGTACTTGGGCTAGTGGATGTTGCGGGTGTATGTTCTTTACTCACATGTGTAATTCTTTCAAATACTTAGCTGTCACCAACATTCTCCTGTTCGTTATCAGCGCCCCACAACCCGACACTTTGTTACACCCACGCAGCTTTTTTGAAAAACACAAAACGCGTTTCGCGGTGTTTTCGCGCTCGTCGACGGCCACGGGGGTCGCGGTTCTCGGTTTTCGCGACGCAACGGCGATCGAGCAAGGACACGAGTTCTGGGGCGCTCGTTCAGGGCCCGGCGCCGGACCGGGCTCTGTTGTCACGACAGCTGCGGGCGCGTTCGAGCGAGGCGGCGAACGCGGGATCGCCGGGGCGGGCGCGGAGCACGTGCCTCGGGCCGTGGCACCGCTCGAGAGGAACGCGCAAAACGCCTGCGCCGGCATAGCGCTTCCGCCAAGACCCGGGCGGTCATTCGACTGTCCGTTCTAAGCACGGGCCGAGGCGAATGGCAAAGTGACGGATTGATCGCGCGACGGGCGCGTATGATAGCTATGACCCTTTTAGAGAACAGCCTATGATGAGAGTTGTCGGTGGTGCGATGATCTGCGACACGCGAAACGCCTTATTAGATTCCCTGAACGCAGCGGTATGTTCCCATGCGAAGACTGCGTTGGAACTGTCGGCAGCTACACTAACCCAAAGCGATAAGGATGTGCAGTCAAAGCTCCGAGCAAAAGTTGACTCAGCGAGGGTTACCCTTATGGCTGCCCACGGCGCACTTGACGAGCATCGCGCAACGCACGGGTGCTAGGATCGCCGCGGCCCATTCTCTCACCTTTCTGTCGCACCCGCTCGCGCGAGGAAACGCGCAAACCTAGCACTGGCGGTCCGGAACTGTCTTTTCCGCTTGCTTCGGCCATGATTTAGCCGCCGCAGGCGCTTATCAGGCAGTCTGGGCCATCACCTTGCGCTCTTTAAGGCCGGATGGCGTCACCTCATCAATAAACAATCCTGTGTATCGACGTTGGGCTAATTCAAGTTCGGACTGTCGCTCTACACTGTCCGGATCAGCGCCGGACCTCAAATAGGCAATCGCCAGTTCTTCGTGTAGCTTGCCTTCAATTTGCTCGCGAGTCATTCAACGCTCACTTTGGATCGAGAACGATACAACGCTAGCGTACCTAACTGCGGTTCAAATGAACCAGGAAAGTACGCAACTTGGCGGGCCTCCAGTACGGTCTCGCACATATAGAAAACAATCCGGTTCGTTGTTCTCGGCTCTCGGCTTTTTCGCACCGCGACGGCGATCCAGCGAGGGCACAAGCTCAGGCGCTCGTTCAGGGCCCGGCTCCCAACCCGGAGCTGCTGTCACGACCGCCGCGTCCAGTGCGCGGCGGCTGGCGTGGGGATCGCCGTGGCACGGGTAACCCCGAGTACTATCCTCCGATCACATCCGTTATACTCGAGGAGTGCCCGTTAATTCGCCCTCCGAACTATGCGCTGAACTTAGGCTGAAGTTCAATCGGGCAATCCTCATGCATGATTTTGAGGCGATGGAAACCTTAAGGCCGAAACTGTTATTGGCGGAAGTAGCGATGATTACAGCAAGGCAAGCAACCATGGAGCACGAAACTTCAGTTCGACACCCACGATCCGCGAGGTCTCGCTCACGGCAGTTAGTCCCAATCGTTGGCGTCTTGCACTTTGCCTAAGGGGATCGGCTGGGCCGGATTCAAACACACTACCCGATCGGTCGCATGAGACCGCCAATGGAGTCGCCCCGATCCTGACCGACAATCACCACATGGGTCTTGAGGTTGTCCCGCCCATCCGCGGACACAAGTACACACCGTCGCAGCTTTTTTGAACAACGCGTTTTCGCGGTGTTTTCGCGCTCGGCGACGTCCACGAGGTGAGGACGTGCGAGTTCGCCGGCTACGATGTGGCCTTTCTTGATTTGGCGATACGGCTCGAAGTGCCGCTCGTGACGAGCGCTCAGCGCTCGTCCGGGCAGCAGCTGGCTCCCTGGTGCGCTACTCCAAATTTCCCGGGTTGAGCGTTTCCACCTCGAAGAACAGCCGGAGCCGCTTCACCGTTCCGTTGCTCCCGACGAGGCGACGGTTTTGTGAGCGACAAAGCTGAGCATTTTATGTCATTGCACCGTTGGATCGCCCCTCCACTGCCACACGCGAATGCGGGCGCCCATCTCGTCCTGCAGCGTGCCATCGGGGTTTCGCTTCGCGCTAAAGACCATCCGCAATGTTCCGGAATAGAAGTCAATCCACGGCGTTGATACGTCGATCACGAACAGCGTCGCGAGAAACGGCCAGTCGTCTTTGGCAACCACGTAGACCGACCGCGGCACCAGCTCCGCGGCCATCAGTTCGCGCCCCCGTTCGTCGCTCACTCGGACAACTCCTGTTTTCTCCATCTCCTGACCCGCCCGCATCCCAAGCAGGAAACACGACATGCTCATGCCCATCAGCAAACTGAAATACTCGACTTCGTATTCGGATTCGTCCTCGTCAGGCGCTTGGTTGAGATGCAACTCCAGGAAGTTCCCTCGAAGGTTTTCATTCGAACGTCCCGGAATCGGGTAGGCAAAGCCCGCTAGCCATCCCGTTGGAGAACAGCTAGCGGGTGACGGCTCTAGGCCACTTAATGGCCATCAAAAGCTGACGAATCGTTTACAAACATTGAATCTTTGTTTATTTTAAGATGAGAAAGCCATGCCAGGACTTTAAATCGCCTCATCACTTTGTGTGATCGTGTCAATTTACACACTAAATGGCATTCTTGACGACTTAAAACGGCGCAGCGTGAAATTCAAATCCTTACCGAAGGCATCGACACCGAGACAGCCGCAGGCCGCGCGGCTCTCGGTTTTTCGCGCCGCGACGGCGATCGACCGAGGGCACGAGCTCGGGCGCTCGTTCGGGCCGGGCGCCGGACTGGGCGCGTGTCATGGCCGCCGCGTCAGTGCGCGCTGGGCGAGGCGGCAAACGCGGGATCGCCGCCGAGGGCGCGATCCACTCGCCCGTGGTCGCGGCACCGGTGGCGCGCTCGCGCGAGGGACGCGTAAAACGACTGGAGGCACCGGATCACTTCCGCCAAGACTTGCCTGCCCGTCTAACGCGGGCTGGCGGCGGAGAGGCGCGCAAGGTCGACTGTTCATTGGACCCTGGCGATGAGCGCCGGAACCCGCAGGCCAAGGGTTAGAGACATCTGCGGCACTTTTATTAGCTTGGAGGATGGTTAACGGTTTTGGAGGTCAACGGATGCTTCCGGCGGCGCGTTCGTCGAGTAGTGCTCGACCGCATCGGGCTCGTTGGCGAGCGCGAGCGAGAGCAAAACAAGCCTTTCCTGTAGCTCAAACGCGTTCGCAAACGCAACAGTCACTTGGCCGCGTTCGAATCGAATGTTATTGGAAAGTCCGGACGAGTTGAACAAGGACTCACCATCATGAGTGTCCGCTGGCAAAACGGCAGCAACGGGTTGACTGCACTTAAGAGCTTCGCATAACGCCCCCAGACTTTCAGTTGTGCTGCTCTCCTGACGAAAAAACGGGACAGAGTCCTGCGCCCGTCCGTCGGAGCGCGTATGAAAGTTTAACGGCAAGTACGACTTAACGAATCCGCTATCGGAAACAGCTTCGCGTGGTGACATTGGGATCTTGTCTGTGCTGGTTTCCTGGCGAAACACTCGCCAATCCCGCCCGAGTTCGCGGGCCTCCCGGTCCGCAAGTGTTCCATCGGTAAACGTTCCATGCTGCACAGCCGGTTCGCCTGTGCGGATATTGCGGATTTCAAAAAAGACAGGCGATTCGAGGAACACTCGGCTCAGACGTCTAAGTACGCCCGCGAGGAGCGTTCCGAATCGCGAACCTGAATGCGGTGGCGAATGTGGAACCCTGCGCCCCTTACAACCAGACTTGCCAAAGACCGCGATTATAGGGTTTTGTAACACTTAATATGTATTGTTATCACATGGCGGAGTAAATATCACGTATTTAATGGTTGATTTTATTTAAAGTTTCCGGCAGTAGCTCTATCATTAATCGACCCACTACCATATTTCCGCACACTAGTATGTGCCCACGCTCGCTTTTCTGAATACGCAGGACTGGACGGATCGCGTTCCTCGAACGCCCTAACCGACTGGCGCCGGCGCTGGCGTTCAGCGAGTGTGGCGAGCGGCCGGACCAACGGCCTTTCCGCCGCGAGTAACCCGCCTGCGGAAACAAGTACACACCCACGCAGCTTTTTTGAAACACGCGTTTTCGCGGAGTTTTCGCGCTCGCGACGTCCACGGAGGTCGCGGTTCTCGGTTTTCCGCGCCGCCCGGTCGAGTGACGGCACCAGCTTCGGGTGCTCTTCGGGTCTCGCGCGACCGGGCGCTGCTGTCGAGACCGCTGCGAAAGTGTCGCAAATGGTCGCGTTTCTTACGCGCATGCGGAACGCCTAAACTCACTGGCGCTGGCGGCGGATCGCTTCCGCCAAGTTATCCGGAAAGCACTGGCCTGCCGTCTAGCGCAAGCTGCCGGCGCCGAGCCGGGTGCTACCGTCATACCGCCGCGGCATCCGGCCGTTCGGCTCCGGCGCGTGAGCATACCCTGAACCGGTCGATCCCAAGAACTATAGTTAACATCCATGTCATCCGCCAAGTTCAGGATCGCGGGCGCCGGCATCTGATAATGCGCGGCCTTGATCACATCAAGGATCCGGTGGAGGCACTCTCCTATGAGTTCGATCTTTTGGCGGTATGGGTCGATGGGCGCCACGCGGTATTGGCCGATTACCTGCGCGGGATCGCCCGGATTGCTCTGATTTCCCTGGACGGCCGAACTCAATGCCAGCAAATTCCGTGAAACCTTACTGGAAGCAGTGTCCAGGAGGGTGGTGAAACTGAGTGCGACAGCGAATGCCAGCGCGCCAATCTGCATCTTGAGGGCCCTTACAGCAACGGTGATGCTGCCTTTCTCCCGATCGTAGAGACACCACGATCACAATTCCGAGCGTACTAGGACTGCAAAAGATCAAAAAGTACCCATTCGAGTGTCTCGGGCCGGGTGGGGACCGGATCGTACTGGGACGACCCATCCGATGGTTCACCTGCGTGTTGCTAACCTTCGGCATGTTTCCACGCAAACGGTCGCGTTTCTTCGCGGGCGAAATTCTCCCGGGCTTCAGCCTTTCCCGCACAGAATGATACAGCCACGCAGTTTTTTGAAACACGCGCGTTTCGCGGCGTTTTCGCGCTCGTCGACGTCCGCGAGGTTCGCGGTTCTCGGTTTTTCGCGCCGCAACGGCGATCGAGCGAGGGCACGAGCTCAGGGCGCTCGTTCGGGGCCACGACGACGGGACCGGGCGCTGCTTTCGTTACCGCTGCGGGCGCGTTCGAGCGAGGCGGCGAACGCGGGGTCGCCGCAACGGCGGCGATCAACGTCGCGTATGATTGTAACTTCGACGCCATCTGGGGCAACCTAGTTGGTTGGTTTTCCAAGCGCCCATGATCGACTCCTGCCCGGAATGTCAGTCAATATGGGACGATTATCGGGAGTGCGTGTCCCAAATCCGCAGGCTCCGACAAGCGGCGGAGAACGCCCTGCACAGCTACGATCATGAGAAAGCCGAAGCGCTTCAGATCGAGTTGGCCTCGTTGGAGGGGAAATCTGTGACCGTCCTGATGCAGCACCAACGCGTTTCCCATCGTTCCTCGGGCGACTGACGCAAGGATTTGCTGTGCGACAAAGGAGCGTTTATGCACATGGGCTGCTTCCCGCTACGGTCGACATTGCCGGCGCCGGACCCGGCGCTGTGTCATGATCGCCGCGTGCACGTTCGAACTCGGCGATGAACGCGGGGCGCCGCGGCGCCCCGCGACAACTCTACCCCCACAACCCGACACTTTATTACACCCACGCAGCTTTTTTGAAAAACACAAAACGCGTTTTGCGGTATTTTCGCGCTCGTCGACGTTTTCGCGCCGCAAACGGCGATCGACCGAGGGCACGAGTTCAGGGCGCCCATTCGGGCCTGGCGCCGGACCGGTCGCTGCTGTCGTGACCGCCGCGAGCTCGTTCGCGCGAGGCCACCCGCGGACACAACTACACAGCCACGCGGCTTTTGTGAAAACGCGTTTCGCGGTGTTTTCGCGCTCGCCCGGCGTCCACGAGGTGCGGTTCTCGGTTTTTCGCGCCGCAACAGCGATCGACCGAGGGCACGAGTTCAGGGCGCTGGTTCGGGGCTCGGCGCCGGGCAGGGCGCAGCTGTCGTGGCCGCCGCGTGCGCGTGAAGGCGGCTTGCCGCCCAGCGACGCGAGACCTCGCGGAATGGTCAGAGGGGTAAGTTCAGCGCTCATTCTCGGGGACCCGGAAATATTTGCCTTTGCGGCCGGTGATTGACCTTCCGGATTCGGCAAAATGGCTGGCTGGTGGATCGATTCTTGTCCGGATGAGTTTGCGGTCCACCAGCCGGCTAAGCACGATGAGTGCTTCCGCGTCTGACAAGCGGTCGCCGGTATTTTTGAGAACCGCCTCTTGTATCGCTTTCATGGCGTGCCTAGGATGGTCAACACTCCAATCGAGGCTGGTGACCGCTTCGATGAGAGGTTCCGCATATTCTTTGGCGTGGTCCATACCGTATGACCTCTCGCTTGTCCTTGACTCCCTTTGAGCCTTCTGAACAATACGAATTGTGGCATCGACTGTCTGGCGGAGGAGTGACAATTCACTAAGCACGGCGTTGTGGTCGATCTGCTGTGCTATGTGTGACTCTAATCGAGCCACTGCCTCTTTCATGCGGGTGATCTGTGCTCTCGTGCGATTTAGTTCCAGAAGATCTCCGCACCCTCTCGATATTGCGCCAAGGGCGATCTTGTTTCAATGGAGCACATAGTACTTTTGGTAGTCTTCTTGTCGGGCCGACGAACGCGGGATCGCCGGGGCGTGTTCGATGCACGCGCCCGTCGGGCCCGGGGCACCCAGTTGGCGCGCGAGGGTAAGGATCGTTTCTTCCGATGACAATGACCTGCCACACGACCGCTCACCCTTCGCACCCTTTAATGTTGCGCCCCGGGGGATCTGCTTTCAATGGAACGCATGGTACTTTGGGTAACCGATTTCATGCGGGCACCCGTTTCGGAGACACGAGGCTGTGCCACAATTGGGAGCCGTGGAGTACGCGTTTGTCATCATCGCGGGAGCCGTAGCCTTGGCGCTCGTGCTTGTGGCACGCGCCCGCCGTCGTGACCCGGCGGACCGTTCCATCGCTCCCGGTCTTTTGCGATACGCCTCCTCCTTCTACGTGTATTCTTCCGAACTCGTTGTTGGCACACGTTCAATATTTGGAAGCTGCGACACGATTTCGGCGTGATTTATTCGACTTCGCATGCCAGCATGAGAAGTGATGCCAACCTCAAAGGCTTCTCGCCGGAGAACCATACCCGCGGAAGGGAACAAGCAACCAATTACCGGAGCGAGAATGCTTGCGTTGTCAGGGAATCTGGAGCCCTTCTGGGGATGGTACGACTTGGCGCTGTATGCGGCAGGAATGGTTCTGCTGGTCACGTGCCTTTATCAGATTGTTCTCCATTTCGGATTGTCTGCCGCCACCGCAGGCGCCATGACCGATGTTCCAGGACCGCTCGCCATTCTTTATCTCATTCTCTACGTGCGTTTTCGGCGGAGTCCGTGGGCTGCTTTGGGGTGGGTACGGCCGCACAAAGCAATCGATTGGGCGGTCGCTGCGGTCTCCGGAGTGGGCCTGGGGCTTATGGTAATGCTGATCGAGAACCCGAGACGATTTCGGATCCACTTTCACACGACTGTAGACGCGCTTCTGTTTGGTGTCCTTGGTGCTGGATTGGTGGAAGAGACCGTTTGGAGAGGCGCAGTCTTGCCTGTTGTCCAGCGCCACTTTAAACCGCTCTTAGCGGCGTTGTTGACCGGAGCCGCTTTCGCACTCGAGCATGGTATTTTCCGCGGCCGCTTCCCCTCGCTCTCAACGTTGCTGTGGATTACGCTGACTGGCACGGCTTACGGGTTGGTCAGAATTTCTACCGGCTCCGCTCTGGCCGCCGCTCTCATGCACGGCTGCTACAATTTGACTCTTCTTCTGTGGCAAGGCGCATGAATTGCCCATACACGACAGAATGCGACACCTACGCAACTTTTTGAAATTCTCATGGCAACCTCTTGAAGTACTCGCGCAGTTCGCGGGCGAGCTCCGGTCAATCACGGTCCTGAGCTTGCCGTGTTCAGAATGCTGCTCCGTCGGGCATTGAAGAGAAACTCGGCCAGCGTGCGATTGAACGCGGCGGCCCCTCAGCTCAACCAAGTTAGCGCGGCTTAGCGTACAAAATTCCAGGAATGGTCCCGGATCTATCACGGGCGCACCACTACAATGACAAAGTGCCCGGCAAATATAAAAGAAACAACCATACCTGGCTGCGAAGGGAACTAACCTCGCATATTGCCAAAGGGAGTGCAGTGTGAAATCTGATCTTCGGTCAGCAGGCCTCAGCAGGTCCTGAGTTTGCTCGATGTTCAAGATCGCTCCCAGCATGCAACGTGAGCCGGTCCCGAAGGGGTTGGGCAGGATCACGCGGCCCGCTGTCCATTTTGAGGGTCAACGGAATTCCCCTTTATTATGGACTACTTTACGAGGCTAGGTGAATCGACTATGTTAGTGCGCAGGTGCGCAAAATGCAACAGTTGTGCCTGTTTCTTGAAAGATAGATAAGGACATTATCTATCTTTCGTGCTAGACTGACAGAAATGAGCGAAGAAATTGCGGTTTCTCCGGTTTTTACAGAGCTGCCGGAAGCGCCCCGGGCTAACTCCGACACCCAACTGCTGGAGATCTGGATGCATGGCCGGTCCCGGCACACCCAGCGAGCCTATCGGGCCGATGTGGATCACTTTCTGGCGTGGGCGCGCAAACCGTTCCTGCAGGTGACCTTGGCAGATCTCCAAGGCTTCGCGGACTCGCTCGGCGAGCTGGCGCCGGCCAGCCGGTACAGGACTCTATCAGCGATTAAGTCTCTGCTTGCCTTCGCTCACCGGACGGGATACCTGTCTTACGATGTTGGTCGCGCCCTCCGTTTGCTGGCAGTTCGCAGCCGCCTGGCCGAGCGCATTTTGCCGGAAGCCGATCTACACCGGGTCCTGAGCCTGGAGACGAATCCCCGCAACCGGGCGATCCTCACCCTCCTCTATGCCTCCGGCATGCGGGTGAGCGAGCTGTGCGGCCTCTGCTGGCAGGATCTGCAGGCGAACTCGGACGGCGGCCAGGTGACGGTGCTCGGAAAAGGCGGCGTCACCCGGGCTGTCAAGATCCCTGCTTCCGTCTGGAAACTCGTCACCGGCTTGCGGGGTGACAGCGCGGAACCCGGCGATCCGGTCTTCCGCTCCCGCAAGAAAAGCAACGGCGGAGTTCTGCGGCCGCTGGCTGTGCTCCAGGTGGTTCGCCAGGCAGCAGCGCGCGCCGGCATCGAACTTCCGGTCTCGCCGCACTGGTTCCGGCACGCGCACGCCTCCCACGCCCTCGACCGCGGCGCGCCGATTCATTTGGTGCAGACCACCCTCGGCCATGCCAGCATCACCACCACCGGCCGCTATCTCCACGCCCGCCCCAACGACAGCTCCAGTAGATTCCTCCCGCTGTAAGGTCAGAGGGCGTTGTATTTCATGTCGAGGCAAGGATAGACAATTAGGCGGGATGAGGAGCTGGAACGCTTTAAGCGCCTGAACGTGCATCAATTGAGACTTCCCTGCCCTTCCGCGTTCAAGCGGCCGGAGTGTGTTAAAGACATGTTGCTCGCCCGGATACCCAAATGATTTGGCGGTTTGGCACTTGACCTCTGGACCCAAATACCTTACTTCTATCGTCCACTGATATACTAATAAACTGGTTGATTAGTTGGTTTACTGATAACCTTGTAGAGTAGTGTGTTAGTAATCTAGTAAACTATGGTACCAGACGGTCTATTGGCCCTGTAGCTCAATTAAAAAGACCTTTCGGCTGTTAACCCCGGACACGCGCACGGTTAAATCTAAACCGAATCCAGAAGGCGGGGTCGAATCCGGCCAAGAACTATCGTCCCCTAGCTTATAGTGGGCCACTATCGTCCCCTGCCTTATGGTCGAACCAAACCGTACCGCGGTTCGCCCTATCGGGCGCGAATTTCTCTCAGCTATGTGGACCTTAGGTGTCGAAAAACGGCATAAAATTTCCATAGAAACCGTATTGTGCAAGCGTTTGTTGCTCTGCGGACCACTTCCAGCCCATCTGAAGGTCTCAAAACGGTAGTGTTGCAACTTCGCGCAGGCGCGGACTGGTAGGCTTGAAAGACCCCCCGTGGCTAATCGACGAGCGATCTTCAAATGGCGGCAGACCGAGCCCGCGATCATTCTTTGTGCCGTTCGTTGGTACCTGCGATACTCGTTATCGTTGCGCGATGTCGAAGAGCTATTGGAGGAGCGGGGCCTGGAAGCCGATCACACGACGATATGGCGTTGGGTGCAGCGTTATGGCCCTGAACTACAGCAACGGCTTCGGCGTCACCTCAAGCCCACAAATAAGTCCTGGCGCGTCGACGAGACTTACGTTCGTGTTAAGGGCCATTGGCGTTATCTGTATCGAGCAATCGATTCGGCGGGTGCGACGATCGATTTCCTATTGTCGGCTCGGCGCGACGCGGATGCGGCCAAACGGCTGTTTCGGAAAGCACTGCGCGATCCATCACATCCACAGCCTCGCGTCATTAACACGGATTTGGCACCCATCTACCCCTCGGCAATCTCGGCCGTTAAGAAGGAAGGAGCGCTCCCTCCATGGTGCGGGCACCGGCCGGTGCAGTATTTGAACAACATCATCGAGCAAGACCACCGAGCTATCAAACGACGAGTGAATGCCAAGCAAGGGTTCCGAGAATTCCATTCGGCGCGACGAACGATTCAGGGTTACGAAGCGATCCACATGCTGCGAAAGGGACAGGTTCGATGGGTGAGCGGGACTGATGTTCGGCGTCAGAATCAGTTCATCAACGAAGTGTTCGAACTGGCCGCTTAAGGCCAAGGCAAACACCCACTGCACCCGCTCCTACGCGCAGTTTGAAAGTTGCAACACTACCCTCCTAATTAACGTTTAAATACATTGGAACCATGCTGTAGTTCCACCGATATGAGGATTAAAGCAATCAACATGACAGTCAGTGGAGGTCCAGTTGCGCATATTATATCGACAACGTTTTGCGTTCGAGCCACCAATTCGCCTCAGTTCTTACAGTATTCAGTCAGTTGCGAGTCTTCTTTCCAGGGTGTCAGCTCCAATATCGCCAGACGAGGGCAAGTGACGTGATGCCTTCCACCGACCAGTTCCGCACCTTATTCGAAATGAACCCACAGCCGATGTGGGTTTTCGATCCACAAACTCTCGGGATAGTTGCACTGAACGAGGCGGCGATCCGCACGTACGGATATAGCAAGGAAGAGTGTCTTTCGCTAACCGTTGACTCCATCGTCCCATTCAAGGCGGCTACCACTACGACCGGAACAAATCTTGCCGGCGTTTGGCCCCACCGCGCAAAAAATGGGAAGACCTTCGCAGCAGAGGTCATTCAAACCGACCTTTGCTTCGAAGGCCGGAACGCGATTCTAGTGATCTCGCAGGATGTGAGCACCCGGCGGCGAGTAGAAGCAGAACAGGAATTCCGATGTGCGATTGCAGAGCTCATTTCAAAAGGTGTTGGGGACTTCACCAGCGATGCGCTTCGCGCGCTCTTTGAATGGTTGGAATGTGATAATGACGCAATCGTCACGGTCGACCGGAATTTCAGAATCATTTATTGGAACCGCGCCGCCGAAAATCTATTTGGCCGCGATGCCCAGGAAGTGCTAAAAAAAGCGTACAACTGCGCTGTGTCATCTGAGGAAGAAAGTGCTGCTATCCATGCTCAGATCGTTCAGAATGGCCACTGGAAAGGCGTAATCACGTGCGTCGATGCGCGCGGCAAACGGCTTATAGTGGACATCTCCTTTTCGGGTTTGCGTGACAAGAAAGGATGTGTTCAAGGCTCGGTCGGCATTCATCGCGATGTCACGGATCGCAGACAAACGGAAGAGCCGTTGCGAATCACGGAGCGCCGGCTGAAACTACCACATGCCGGCCTGGGCCTGGGTGTCTGGGAAATGGATTTAAAAACTGGGAAATCGAATTGGTCGAAGGAACTCTTCAAGATCTACGGTATTCAGTCTGACCTGGAAGGCCTGACATTACAGCAATGGGCTCAGAGAATCCATCCCGACGATCGTGAAGTCATAATGCGAGACGCATTAGCCCCTTCAAGTCGGTCGGAGAATCCTGACTACCAGTATCGAATTGTGTGGCCAGACGGCAGTATCCGATGGCTACATACCAAGTCGACGGTAGTGTTCGATTCGAATATGCAGCCGAGCAAGCTAATAGGCGTCGACTTCGATATTACGGCAGGCAAGGTAGCGGAGAGATCGAACCGCGAGTTCGCGGCGATAGTGGAGTTCGCCGATCTGGCAATCTTTAGTAGCGATTTGGCTGGAAATATCGTCAACTGGAATTCCGGTGCCGAGCGGATCTTCGGATACTCCGCCACAGAGATTGCCGGCGCCCCAGTTCGCCTACTCGCGCCGGACGACTATCGGCGCCCGTACGAGGAAATCGGCGAACGCCTTGGCAGAGGGCAGAAAACCGAACACTTGGAGACCGTATGTATAACAAAGAACGCTGAATCCATCCAGATTTTGCTCAGCGCAGCTCCAATACTGGACCAGACAGGGGCGGCTGTTGGTGGAGCTTACATAATGTGGGATGTCACCGAGATCAAGATGCTCCAGCGACAGCTTGTTCAAGCCCAGAAACTCGAATCAATCGGACAGTTGGCGGCTGGTATCGCCCACGAAATCAACACGCCGATCCAGTATATCGGCGACAATGCCAAGTTCCTGGAAGAGGGATTCCGCGATCTTTTCCGCCTGGTAGATTCCGGAGGCCACTTGGCTGAGGCTCTGCGGTCGGTGAACAAAACTGATCTTGTTATTGCGTGGGACGACGTGGTTGGGCGGACTGACTTGGAATACCTCCGCGGAGAGGTACCACTGGCGATAGAGCAACTACTTCAAGGGGTCGATCACGTCGCTCGAATCGTTCGTGCGATGAAAGAGTTCTCGCATCCAAGCTCAGTGGAGATGACCCTCGTGGACATTAACCGTGCAATCGAGAGCACTGCGCTCGTGTCGAAGAATGAATGGAAGTATGTTGCGGATCTTACAACCGATTTGGACCCCGACTTGCCGCCAGTACCATGCGTCGTCGGAGAGTTTAACCAAGTTGTGCTCAATTTGATCGTTAACGCAGCGCACGCGATTGCGGATGTGGTGCGCGGCACGGAACAGAAGGGCTTGCTCCATATAGCTACGCGGCGAAAAGATCAATTTGTTGAAATTCGGCTTAGCGATACCGGCACTGGGATTCCAGAGAACATCCAGTCCAGGGTCTTTGACCCGTTCTTCACCACGAAGGACGTCGGAAAGGGCACTGGACAGGGCCTGGCCCTTGCGCATTCCGTTATCGTGCAGAAGCACCAGGGTTCGATCCGGTTCGAGACCAAGCATGGCGCCGGAACGACCTTCATCATCCAACTTCCGCTGGCCCGAAGGGATGAAGAACGATGAAACGCATCCTCTTTGTCGACGACGAGCCGAGAGTTCTGGATGGGTTGAAAAGGATGCTGTATCCCATTCGAAACAAGTGGGAGATGGTTTTTGCTACGAGTGGGAAACAAGCTTTGGAGTTGTTGGCCAATTCGGAGTTCGACCTACTCATTACAGATATGAGCATGGCGGCCATGACCGGCATCGATTTGCTGCATGAGATTGTGAAGCGCCATCCTCAATTGATTCGAATCGTCCTGTCAGGAACCGCGGACGAAGAATCCACACTACGCTCCGCAACGCTGGCACACCAGTATCTGGTTAAGCCATGCGATGCGGAGACGTTGCGTGGAACTATCGAGAGGGCATTCAGTTTCCGTGTCATGCTGGACCAGCCCGCCCTGAAGCAGCTTGTTTCCCGCATCAACAGGCTGCCCAGTGTTCCTTCTTCGTATGGAAAGCTCCTTCGTGCATTGCGAAACTCCAATGTGCCGCTCAGGGAGATTGGGAAGATCGTAGCTAGCGATGTAGCGATGACCGCCAAGATTCTGCAGTTGGTTAATTCGGCATTCTTTGGATTGCGCCGGCATATCGGCAATCCGACGGAGGCCGTCGTTTATCTGGGATTGGAAACTGTAAAAGCCTTGACGCTCACTGTCTCCGCCTTTTCGCAGTTTGAGAGAACCGGCAATTTTTGTGTGGAGGAGTTGCAGACTCACAGTGTTCACGTAGGGATGCTCGCCAAACGCGTGGGTGTTGATATGGGGCTCCCCAAAGCTATAATCGACAACTGTTTCACCGGGGGCCTGTTGCACGATGTCGGCAAACTTGTCCTTAACGCCAACTACCCGGACAAATATGCTGAGGCGCTACTCCTCAGCCACCAGCAACAATTGTCTCAAAGTGATGCGGAACGTAAGGTACTGGGCGCCTCGCACGCCGAGGTTGGCGGATACCTGCTTTGGTTGTGGGGCCTGCCTGACCCAGTGATCGAGGCCGTGCTGTGGCATCATGGATCGGCCGATGCGCCGACTGTACCTGGAAATCCAGCCACGATCGTCGAGTTTGCAAATGCACTAGTAAATAACGTACCGGACGACGATCTGAATATTGAGGTGTTCCGGCGCGCCAGCTTAATCGGCGACCTGAAACGGTGGCGACAGCTTGCCAATGAAGTACTGACAAGAGGAGTGGACGATGACGAAAAAGATTCTTTGTGTTGACGACGATCCGAACCTGCTTCATGCGCTAGCGCGGCAGCACGGTAGGCGGTTTGACATACATACCGCTCTGGGCTGCGAAAACGGCATCCTGGCGCTAAAGGACGACGGGCCGTTCGCCGTCGTGATTTCAGATCTGCGGATGCCAGGCATCGATGGAATCCGTTTCCTGTCGTTGGTCAGGCGAGTCTCGCCGGATACGGTGCGGATCATTCTTACAGGCCAAGACGATTTGCAATCTGAATTGGAAGCTGTGAACGAGGGGAAAGTATTTCAGTTCTTAACCAAACCTTGTCCACCCGAGAGGCTTGCGCAGAGCTTTGAGTCCGCTTTAGAGCAGTACCGCCTGATCGCAGCGGAACGGGAGTTGCAGGAAAGGCGCATTTAACATCCTGACTGTAAGAGGACTCAACTAACAAGAGATTTCGGTATCCGATCCAGGCGCCGGAATGACCGCCGCGGGCGGTCGAGCAAGATGGCGAACACGGGCGCGCCCGCGGCGTGCGCGATCCACTCGCCGGCGGCCCGAGGCGTTCACGCGAGGGACGTGCAAACGGCTGGCAGCCCGGTGGACAATTCCGTGCCAAAACCAAGTTGGCTGTGTCCGAGGGGCCGCGCGGTGGCGCAGGTCGCCATCCCCCGGCCCGGGCGCTGCTGTCATGACCGCCCCGTGCCCGTTGAGCGCGGCGGCGAACGCGGGATCGTCCGCAGCATCCGCGATGCACTGGCCGTCGGGCTCGGGGCACCCTCGCGCGAGGGACGCGGTATCTTGCCGGCCGTTGGTTTCTGGCTTCGTCGATGCCGTGATCGCCGCCACGGGCGACGATGTAGCCCGCTCGGTCGATACGCGACTCTGAAGCCTCGATTTGAGCCCTCGGTCGCTGTTCTGGCGCCGCACGGGGCACGCGTCATGGCCGCCCCGCCCAGTGATCGCGGCGGCGGGCTCAGCGAGATGTCAGCGGGCCGAGAGGCCCGAGAGAGGTCACGGAAGAGGTCGGGGTACCCCTTCGAGGGTAGTGTTGCAACTTTCAAACTGCGCGTAGGAGCGGGTGCAGTGGGTGTTTGCCTTGGCCTTAAGCGGCCAGTTCGAACACTTCGTTGATGAACTGATTCTGACGCCGAACATCAGTCCCGCTCACCCATCGAACCTGTCCCTTTCGCAGCATGTGGATCGCTTCGTAACCCTGAATCGTGCGTCGCGCCGAATGGAATTCTCGGAACCCTTGCTTGGCATTCACTCGTCGTTTGATAGTTCGGTGGTCTTGCTCGATGATGTTGTTCAAATACTGCACCGGCCGGTGCCCGCACCATGGAGGGAGCGCTCCTTCCTTCTTAACGGCCGAGATTGCTGAGGGGTAGATGGGTGCCAAATCCGTGTTGATGACGCGAGGCTGTGGATGTGATGGATCGCGCAGTGCTTTCCGAAACAGCCGTTTGGCCGCATCCGCGTCGCGCCGGGCCGACAATAGGAAATCGATCGTCGCACCCGCCGAATCGATTGCTCGATACAGATAACGCCAATGGCCCTTAACACGAACGTAAGTCTCGTCGACGCCGAAGCCGTTGCTGTAGTTCAGGGCCATAACGCTGCATCCAAAGCCATATCGTCGTGCGATCGGCTTCCAGGCCGCGCTCCTCTAATAGCTCTTCGACATCGCGCAACGATAACGAGTATCGCAGGTACCAACGAACGGCACAAAGAATGATCGCGGGCTCGGTCTGCCGCCATTTGAAGATCGCTCGTCGATTAGCCACGGGGGTCTTTCAAGCCTACCAGTCCGCGCCTGCGCGAAGTTGCAACACTACCGTTAACCGGCGGTGGATGAACGTGCCCAGTCGGAAAGCGATATTCTTTCCCAGTCGGAATTTTTCCGGAGGTGTGGGCTCCGTCTTCGGACCGCGATCTTGGCAAGGTCAGCCCGAAGGAGAGCCCCCGTAGTCACGATTCTGTTTATCTCACTTTCGGCGGCGCAGAACAACCTCGAAGCCGATTGGGCCGAGGCTGGTGGAGGACCGATCCTTCGCCACTGCCCGATTTGTCGGTGCGATCCGGTCATCGGCCCTGGCCGTCGTCGGAAGCAGTCGCATGACGAAGATCACGATTGGATTCAGATCCGCCGCGGCCTTTGCAGTCAGTGCGGAAAGACGTTCACTTTCTTGCCGCCGTTCTCTCCACCTTACTGCCATTACAGTCTGATCGCCCGCAGCCAGGCACTGCGCCGTTACTTTGTGGACTGCTGTGGCTGGGAAGCGTCAGCGCCGATGGTTAAGGACCCCAACCGACTGGCCGATGCTTCCACCCTCCGCCGATGGTTTCGCGGTTTGGATTCCTGTCGGCCACCGTTCTCGTTCTTGCGCCCCACCATGCATGCGGTAAGTGAGGCGCTGGATGCAGGCCGTCATCTCTGCGATGGTTGCCTTCGGGTGAACTGGCGGAACCTATTTCCTTATCTCGACCGGTTCTGGCCGTTACGCCTCTGAAAAACTGAGCCGCCCACCATCCTCGCCTGGGATTACGGCGGTTCTTCTCCTACGCTTGACCGTGGAAGGGAAAACCGCACCATGAGTGAGAATTTGGAACGGCTGAAACAAAACCTCCCGCTGCTGGAGTACTTGCGGCGGCACAACTGGAACGCCCATCCCGCCGGCACCGCGCAAGAGTTCGTAGGGCTGTGTCCCTTACATCGGGAGACCCGCCCTTCGTTCTATGTGAACGCCCGCAAGAATCTGTTCTATTGTCGGTTGTGGGCGCGGCGGGGATCTGATCCGCTTCGTCGAGTTCTTTCGCAACCTGTCATTTCGCCAGAGTGTTGCGCACCTCCAGCAGGACCTGAGTCCCATTGAAAGGGTTGCCGACGTAGGTGTCCAGGCGGCGCTGTGCACACAGGCGTAGCGGGCACGGCCGTTTGTTGTGTCGATCTGCGTCTTCATACGAGCTTCGAGACCAGCCGCTGGAGGCGTCGGAATACCACATGATGCCCTGGTATAGGTCGAGGCCGTGCGGCTCAGGATCGTCCTTCGCGAGTTTGATCTTCGCCAGCAACTTTCCATCTCGAGGATCCATCTTGTAGATCTCGCGCTCGGTCGAGCAGACACACCAAAGAGTCCTATTGTCCCAAGCCAGGCCATGCGTGCGCACCGTGGGAGCTGGAATGCTGCGAACAATCGCTCCCGATTCGGGTTCCATCAAAAAGATCTTGCCTGAAGCCGGGACGGCCATCCAATATTTGCCGTCCACCCATTTCAGCCCATGCGCGCCGGAAGGTGTTGTTAGTTTGCCATACAGCCCTGCTCCCAGCGTGTCAAAGGACTTTAGGGTCTTACCGGTCTTGGGATCCACTTTGAGCGTCTTCAACGTTTTGGTAGAACCGATCTACCAGGCTCCATTTCCATATGTAATTCCACTGCCGTGCATCGATTCGGTTTGCACCTGGTCGAGGATGGAACCGTCTTTGGGATTTTTGAAGACCTTGTCGGGGTCAACCTGGTCAAGAATCCATAGATTGCCGTCGGGAGCGAATTGGAGGTCATTCGGCTCCTTGATGGCGGGTACCTTGAATACCCTCTCAACACGTTTGGGGACGATCGGGAGATTTTCCCTTGCGTCCTCGTTCGCCGTGCGCATGCGGCGGATGATTGCCAGGGTTCCAGAAGAGATGAGTAAACTGCGCCGGGAGAGTTGACTGGCTCGTCTCATTCAAGCCTCCTCGTCTAGAATCTTAATCGATTAGCAGGTCGCCTGGGAAAGCCAAGTGGGAAAGATGCTTTTGCCGGATGACGTCGTGCTTGATCGCACGCGAGGCGGTAGTTGCGTTCCACATCCGATCCCGCGCTAAACTACCGCGCCGTACAGAAAGAATCCCGCCGTCGATCGCACCCAGCCTCTCCATCCAATCTTTTGGAGCCGACTCTGCAGCACCGAATGGTCGTAGTAAATCTTGAGGATGTCGAACTCGCGCCTGTCGTTGAGTCGCCGCCGCCTCACGCCCATCTCATTTCGGCGGCCCTGATCCACAGCGCTCGACGTTGGCTCCGGCATGCTATCGATGAAAAACGCCGTCCCTCCCGGCCTGAGCGCCCGCCGCACCAGTTGCCAGAACTCGTCCAACTGTGCGCGCGGCACGTGCGACAGCCAGAAGCAAAAAAAGACGGCATCATATTGGCGGTCCGGCGCCCATACGAAAAGGTCGGCCAACCGAAATTCCACGTTGTCCCGACCCACCCTCCCCCGGTTGATCTCGATCACCTCCGGCGACGAATCGAGTGCTACGACGTGCCGGCAGATCCCGGCGAGATGCCGCATCCACAGCCCGGTCCGCACGCAAACTCCAGGACATCGTCGTGCAATGTCTGCTGCAGCACGTCTCTCACCTCTCCGGCCTCGCGCATCCAGTGTTCCTTCTGCTCCGGACCGCGATCGTACCGCCCCTTCCTCAAGAACCACTCGTCGTACTCGCCGGCTCGCGCCCCATAGTAAGCGATCTGACGGTCCGGCACCTTGCTGTCTTCCATCCGCCGTCTCCGTCTATTTCCTGTCCTGCGAGCGCAACAGATAATGCAGTGCAAACACCACCTCTTCGGGAGGCGCCGCGCAGCACGCGGTGATGCGCTCGAGTTTCAGAGTGTCGCCCGCGATAGCGCTGATCTCCATCCGGTCGACTTCGATGATGTCCGGAAATCGCACATAAATTCCGCCATGGCACAGTGTCGTGGCCGGGCTAATCAAAACAAGCTGGAGCATGAACGTGAAAGCTAGGCAAGATTTGGCAGTGCTGCATCCGCCCCTTTGTACGGGGCCCCCTTGACAACGATCAATTCAAATGAAAGACTCGACTGATCAAAGCGAGGCCTAAAAGGGTTTCGAGCGTCCCTCGCAGGTTTGAAGGAGCGAGTTTGGGTGGTTCTGCCCAACGTCACCGACGGCTTTACCGGAGAGGCTCCGGATCTCGGGGCACTCGAGTTGGGCCAACCCGTTCCACATTACGGTACACGACCATAAGCAGGTGTAACTACAATGAGACGATTTCTGTTTTCGATTGCCCTGTGTATGTCTTTGGCGGCGCAGGTTACGAATAAGTCCGGGCCTACGACGGGAGTCGTTCCCGACCGGGTCTATGCTACCGCCCACCGGCCGAAGGCCCTGGCACTCATCGGCGACATCTATCACGGCCCTGTGATGATGCGCGACGGATTAATCACGGCGCTGGTGAGAGAGAACATACCCGTTACTTTTATTGAGGACCCGACAGAGCTGAACGCAATATCACTAGCCGAGTGTTCGCTCCTTATCATCGCCCGCAACGGCCGCTACTGGCCTGAAGGCTACGGAAAGTCGCAAACCGCGTGGATGACGGACGCGCAGCAAAAAGCTATATGGGATTTTGTCAATAATGGGGGAGGTTTTCTGGGCGTACACAACGCACATACGATGTATCCGCCCGGCGGGCCCTACTACAAACTCTTTGGCGGCGATTTTGGCGGCCATCCCAAGCCTTATACGTTCACCATCCGGGGTGAAAACAAGAATCATCCAATCACCGCAGGAGTGGAAGATTACGATATCTTCGACGAGCAGCACATGTCGAAGTACAATCTGGACCAGGAGCATCTGCTACTCCGTTCCGTTGCACCGGACAACAAGCAGGCAGCAGCCGGCTGGTGGAACGAATTTGGTAAAGGCCGCATGCGCTATCTCTCTCCCGGACATACCCCGGAGGCGCTTAACCATCCGATGACACAGCGTCTCCTTCGTAACGCCATGGTGTGGCTGTTGCACGAGGAGAGTACCGGCGTGCTGACGAGTGCAAAATAGAGGTCACGTATGATCCTTCCTCATCGCTCTGTGATCGTCGGTTTCAGAGACGTTCGGCTCAGCGGCTACTAGATCCACTTGGTGGCCATGAAGTTCACAAATCGGTCAAGTTTCACGCGGCGATCAATTTCACCTCCATGTAGTCGTCGAGAGCCTTTTCGAAGCAGCGCCAGGAAGTTCTGAGACTGCTCCGGGCTGTAGCGTCTTCTGGCAATCGAGGATCAAGTGCGCTCAGACCTGGAGCGAGTACCCGGCTGTAAGTTTTGGTGAAGAGCACCGCGACTCGGCGGCCCAGGCCGGCGAGTCGATATCGTTGCCTGCCCACGATCTTCGCAATTAGCCCTTTGCGCCGAAGCCGACGAAGATCGTAAGTCGCTTGCCGGGAGGTATACGGCGACCCCAGAAGGGCTCCAACGCGCTCGACGAGTTGACGGTTGGTGAAGCCTCGAATCAGAAAGCAAAACCCGATTAACGCGGCCAGGATCGCCATCACACGCTGTTCGCCAAAGCGAAGTCCTGCGGCATAGAGACCATCATCGCTAGTGGATGGTCGGGTCACCTGGCAAAAGGTGGCCACGTCGGGAGCGGGCTGAGCGTCTGCTGCTTCGGCGTCACATAGACACCGGTTGGCGGATTCGCCAACTGCCCGAAGGGCATTCCAGTTCTGCACGCAGACGCGGCGACCGATATCGAAGTCATTGGTGTTACAGATGACTGTCTCGGTACGCAGCGCCCGTTCCTCTTTGAAATATTGCTTGACCCGCGAAGACTTGTAGTAACAGCACAGCGTGGGATCGACGCCACGGGTGATAACCCGTGTACGAAATGTACCGGGAGTACGCGAGTTTACCTGACGATGAAAAATCAGCATGATCTGATCCGATCGCCCCACATCGAGGTGATCCCGGATCACACCCTCAAACCACATCCGGCCTGCTTGCGGCCGGTCGAACACGCAGGTGTCTGAAATCTCGAACTGCCGAAACGACATTTGATACCCGTATCCAGCCCGGAGATCGGCCTCCGTAAACGGCGAAGGCAACCGCCGCAACCACCGCCCGAAGAAGCTTTGCACCGCACAGGGACCGAGGCGATTACAGACCTTCTGCAATGCGGCGGCATCCTTGCACGTCCGGAATCCATTATCCAGGGCTTCGTAACCGATGCCGGCTTTCTCCAACTGCCGTTTTGGCCCACTCATGGCCATTCAGCCAAACCCAGATCGGGTAAGGCGCATAGGAGTTGGTCTTCCAGAACGCCCCACCCCACTCCGAATCCCAGAGATAGAAATAGAAGTGATTGATATAGGCCATCTCCCGTCCCCAATCCATGTGTGGGTGGCGGGCCTTCTCCTGGCCTTTCCTCGGCCACGATTTCCAAACTGATGCTTTCTCTTGGGCTATGCCGATCAGCACTACCCGATCCTTACCCTCACGCGCTGCTGCCGCCAGATAGGGAAGAGCTGTTTCCTCTTTCTTCTCACCTTTTTTGAAGTGCACGACCGGAATCTGCTGCGATTCGGCAAAGCGGTAGACCGCCTTCACATACGCATCCCCGATTTTGCCAAACGCGGCTGAAGAAGGAATGGGATACTTCCGTTGCCAACGAAGATACGTACATACATCCCCGACAGCCTGAAGTCTGGGTACGTACGCCTGAAGAAAAATACGGTCAATGGAACGGCAGCGAAGCGTGACGTGATCCCGTAGCAACGTGCCATAGTCGGTCATAACAGCAACCTCCCAGACACTTCAACTTTATCAATCGCCGCGGCCGGGGCCAATGGCCCCGGCCGAAAAACGCATTGAGCCGGCTTGAAAGCCGGCTCATGCAAACACTATCTTCTCGGCGGTATGAGGCTCCCTCGCTACCAACTAGCGCCCTGTGGTTGGAAAGGTGGCGCCATGACACTGCCCTCCACACCTAGTTTCTTCATCTTGTAGAGAAGCGCCTTATAGTCGATCTTCAATATGGCCGCGGCTCTCTTTCGATTCCACCGTGTTGCATTCAAGGCCGACAGGATCGCCTCGGTCTCAGCCTGCTGCTTGGCCAGTGTCACCTTTTCAAGAATCGCCGCATTGCTCGCTTCCGGAGGAGCAATCAGGCGCGGTTCTGTTACGGAGGCGGACACAACCGGTTTGCGTCTGGTCTTCAACTGCAGTTCGCGGACAATTCGCTCCGGATCGCGCAGCACGATCAATCTTCGAATAACATTTTCCAGTTCGCGAACATTCCCGGGCCAGGAATAATTGAAAAGAGCTTCTTTGAAATCCCGAGTCAGCAGAGGCGCCTCCCTCTTCGCCGGAGAGTGCCTCTTCAGCAGGAACTCAGCCAGGGAAAGGATGTCATCTTTACGCTCCCGTAATGAAGGGAGAACCAAATTGATGACATTGAGCCGGTAGTACAGGTCTTCACGAAAACTCCGATCCGCAATGGCTTGCTCCAGATCCCGGTGGGTTGCCGCCAGGACTCGCACATCGACGCGGATCGTTTCCCTTCCGCCGATTCGTTGAAACTGCTGATCCTGGAGCACTTGGAGTAGCTTCGACTGAAGCCGCACGTCCATATCGCCGATTTCATCCAGGAGAATCGTGCCGCCGTCAGCCTGTTCGAACATGCCGACCTTTTTCTGGAACGCTCCGGTAAACGCGCCTCTCTCATAGCCGAACAATTCACTCTCCACCAGTTCAAAGGGCAGAGCGGCGCAATTCAGTTTCAGGAATGCCTGGTTTGCACGCGGCGAATGGGCATGCAACTCCCGAGCCAGCACCTCTTTGCCCGTGCCCGTCTCGCCTTGGATCAAGACTGGCGCGTCCGACCAGCCGATCTGTCCCACAAGCGAATAGATTTCACGCATCTGCTGGTTCCCGCCGAAGAAAGCATTAGTCTTCGGGGCGGACACTCGGACCGGCGGCGGTCGGTCGGCACGGTCAGCTTCCAATGCTTTGGCGATTGCTTGCTTGAGGTCTTCGTGCACCACCGGTTTGCAGAGAAAATCCGTGGCGCCGCATTTCATTGCCGCAACGACATTCACCGGCAAGTACTCACCGGCGAGGATGATTACCGGCAGCGTCGCACTCATTCGCCGGATCTCGCACAAGGTTTCCAGCCCGTCCCGCTCAGGCATGATGATATCCAGCAGTACGAGAGATATATCAGAGCCGGCCGACTGTAAGCATCTGAGGACTTCATTCCCGCTTTCAGCGACTTCGACTCGATAGCCCAAACACCTTACTGTCATTTCGAGATACGCGCGCACCTCGAGTTCATCTTCGACCAGCAGAATGCAAGGGCCGTTAGGCCTCGTATTCGTAATCACTTACGCCTCCTCCGTCCACGCTGTTACTTTAAGTTTCTGTCGAACTTTAAGCCGATTCTTCACCGCGAAGAGTAATTAAACGCGGGATTCAATCCCAAGAATACTCCAAAAGTACCGTTGGTTCCGCCCAGTATCTCGAAAGATATGAAATTCATTCGTAAATAGTCCCACTCGCACTACGCCGACTAGCGGGAGGAACGCGATCCGTCTAACTTTCCATCGCCTTTTCGCCGTGGGGCTTGTAGCGCAACACCCCGAAGACGAGTGCATGGCGTCCGCCGCGGCGATCCCGCGTTCGCCGCCTCGCGAACACGCACGCGGCGGCACGACCAGCAGCGGCCGGCCCGGCGCCGTGAGTGAGCGCCCTGAACTCGTGCACTCTCGGTCGATCGCCGTTGCGGCACGAAAAACCGAGAAGCGCGACCCTCGTGGACGTCGACGAGCGCGAAAACACCGCGAAACGCGTTTGAACGAAGTGGCCTCGCCTTCAGCTTCGGCCACAGACGCTTCGCGTGTGCTAATCTGCAGTCGAGTCGTCTACCATTATGAGGTTCGACCACACCGCGACAAGAACTGATGCTTCTTTGCTAGTGCTTTACTTTCAAGTAGCTACAATTCAAATCCCATAGACGGGTAGTGTTGCAACTTCGCGCAGGCGCGGACTGGTAGGCTTGAAAGACCCCCGTGGCTAATCGACGAGCGATCTTCAAATGGCGGCAGACCGAGCCCGCGATCATTCTTTGTGCCGTTCGTTGGTACCTGCGATACTCGTTATCGTTGCGCGATGTCGAAGAGCTATTAGAGGAGCGTGGCCTGGAAGCCGATCACACGACGATATGGCGTTGGGTGCAGCGAGACTTACGTTCGTGTTAAGGGCCATTGGCGTTATCTGTATCGAGCAATCGATTCGGCGGGTGCGACGATCGATTTCCTATTGTCGGCTCGGCGCGACGCGGATGCGGCCAAACGGCTGTTTCGGAAAGCACTGCGCGATCCATCACATCCACAGCCTCGCGTCATCAACACGGATTTGGCACCCATCTACCCTCAGCAATCTCGGCCGTTAAGAAGGAAGGAGCGATCCCTCCATGGTGCGGGCACCGGCCGGTGCAGTATTTGAACAACATCATCGAGCAAGACCACCGAGCTATCAAAACGACGAGTGAATGCCAAGCAAGGGTTCCGAGAATTCCATTCGGCGCGACGCACGATTCAGGGTTACGAAGCGATCCACATGCTGCGAAAGGGACAGGTTCGATGGGTGAGCGGGACTGATGTTCGGCGTCAGAATCAGTTCATCAACGAAGTGTTCGAACTGGCCGCTTAAGGCCAAGGCAAACACCCACTGCACCCGCTCCTACGCGCAGTTTGAAAGTTGCAACACTACCACTCAGGGTCCACGCAGAAATAACCACTCACCAGTAGGCGTGATAGCTACATTATCCACCGCTGCCAATTTTAGTTCATTCTCCTCACGGTAGTCGATTTCCCCAATTTGGATAGGCAGTTGGAGCCTATCCGTGCGCTGCTCCCATCGACCGCTAGTTATGTTATAGTTGCGATTATTCTGTTGTTTTAGTCGCAACTATAACATTATGAGACCTCTCGCCTTCTCTCCTGATTCCTTGCGAAAGCTGCTACTCCACGACAAAATCGCAACTCTTCCCGACCTGAAACGCGCCCTTGGCACGGACGTAGACCTCACCGTTTTCCGAAAGCTCAAAGAACTCGACTACCTGACCAGCTACTCTCATGGCGGCCGTTTTTACACTCTTCGCGAGATTGCCCGTTTCGGGGCCGATGGTCTGTGGTCCTGCGCGCCCGCCTGGTTCTCCCGCTACGGTACTCTGCTGGCCACCGCCGAGGCGTTCATCCGTAGTTCAGTCGCGGGATATTTTGCCGAAGAACTGTCTGCGATCCTACACGTAGGAGCGCAGGATGTCTTACGCCACCTTGTCCAGCAGAAGAGGATCTCCCGGGAAGTGATCTCCGGCTTGTTCCTCTATACCGCTATCGATCCAGCCATCCGTCAGCGACAACGTCTGACACGTCGTAGTAACCAATCAGTTCCCACGATTGTCGATGCCACTCGTCTGGAAGTGTCTCCCGATGAGATGAAAGCTGCCATCATCTTGTTCTACAGTCTGCTGGACGAGCAGCAGCGCCGCTTGTACGCCGGTCTGGAATCCATGAAACTCGGCCACGGCGGCGACAGCGTGCTGGCCGGATTTCTTGGCCTCGATCCGCACACCATCGCCCGCGGCCGCCGCCAGTTGCTGGATCAGGATGTCGAGGTCGGCCGCATCCGACAGTCCGGCGCCGGACGCAAATCGGTGGAAAAAAAACGCCCGAAGTAATCGCAGCCATCGAAATCCTGCTGGAGCACGACACCGCCGGCGATCCCATCACCGGCATTCGATGGACTCACAAAACACCTGCCGGAATCGCCGAACTGCTGCAGCAACTCGATATCGAGATCTCAGCCAATACCGTGGCGCGGCTGCTTCACGATATGGATTTTTCTCTCCGCGTGAATCGCAAAACCATTGCCACCGACTCTAGCCCGGATCGCGACAAACAGTTCCGTTATATCTCGTCATTACGCACTCGCTGTGAACGCCAGGGGATTCCCATCATCAGCGTCGATACCAAAAAACGAGAACTCGTCGGAAACTTCAAGAACAATGGCGTGAAGTGGGATCGCATGCCCGTGCGCGTCAATGATCATGACTTCCGTTCCGATGCCATCGGCGTCGCAATCCCTTACGGTATCTATGACCTGCTCGCCAACCGAGGCTCGGTCTTCATAGGCGTCTCACATGACACGGCAGCCTTTGCCGCCCACTCCATCGCCGGTTGGTGGAAGCGCGACGGCGCTAATCGCTACCATCGCTGCCGGCAGTTGCTCATCCTAGCCGACACCGGCGGCAGCAACAGTTGCCGCACCCGCGCCTGGAAAACCGAACTTCAAAGCCAAATCTGCAACAGCTTTGGGCTCACAGTAACCGTTGCTCATTACCCCACCGGCGCTTCCAAATGGAATCCCATCGAGCACCGCCTATTCTCCGAAATCTCCAAAAACTGGGCCGCCGAGCCTCTTGACAATTACCCCAAAATCCTCAACTTCATCCGCAACACCTGTACCGGAACCGGTCTCACTGTCTCGGCCTACCTCGACCGTCGGCACTATCCAACCGGTACCTCACCCGCTCCAGAGCAGGTCCGCCGTCTTTCCCTCAAACGACATTCGACTCTGCCCGCATGGAATTATACGATTGCCCCGATGTGAATCTATTGTTGCGTCGTCCCTCAGGTGACCTCAACCTGTTGCGCAGCGCGGATTATCGGCCGACAGCACCGGACATGGTCCGACTTATCAATTCCTTCAATCCGGAACTAGTGTTTATCGAGTTCGATGACCGCGAGCATGCCCTCAAGATCGAATCGACAATACATGCCTCTTGCCCAAAAGTAGCGATCCTGGGATTCAACGATAACTGGGTAACCGAGCGGGTAATGAAGACAACCGGCGGGTATCTCAGTGTCATTCCTACTGCCATCACACTGGAAGATTTCTCGCAACAGGTTGAAGGCGCGATGAGCGCGGTACAGAGCGTGGGCCCCGACAATGTGATTGTCTTCATACCGGCCAAGGCGGGTAGCGGCGCCCGGACGCGGGCATGGAAGCTATATCTCCAAGCGTTAAGCGATGAAACAGGGATGGCGATCACCGTTTGTCACTATCCGCCGGGCACCAGCAAGTGGAACAAGATCGAGCACCGGTTATTCTCCTTCATAAGCCTGAACTGGAAGGGTAAGCCCTTGATCAACTTCGAAACCGTGGTGAATCTAATAGGCGGCACTCGGACGAGCACTGGACTCAAGGTCAAAGCAGTCTTAGACACTAATCAATATGACACCAGTGTCGAGGTCTCGAAGGACGACATTGACCAACTGCGCCTCAAACGACACAAATTGCATCCCGATTGGAACTACACGCTACTGCCTCGCTCCTGACTTCATGTCTCGACTGATTGTACAGATTATTGTTTAGCAACACCTTAGCGGAGGCTGCTCATGTTTGTCCGCCTCAGGTACGAGCACGTCGTCTTCGATCTGCCGGAGGTGGTAAATCATGCAACCGAAGTCATTGTTTCGAGCGCTAAGACGGTGTATGTAGTGTGCACGCCGGAGGTTCCTTCTCTGATGCTGGCACGCAAACGATGCGCTGGATTGCTCGAGCGGGGCGTGCCGGAAGACCGATTGAAGATCGTGTTAAATCGGTATTCCAAGGATGGCCCGGACCCTTCCGCCATCACGGAGATTCTGGGTTATCCCATCTCTCGACTGATTCCCAACGATTACAAGAGTATTTGGGAAGCGAATCTGAAGCGTCGTCTGGTGGCGGCTGAGTCGGTCGTGGGCCGAGCGTACGAGTCCTTCGCGCGGAGTCTGGCTGGCCAGCCGGAGGAAACCGCTGAGCCCGGACGGAAGTTATTCAGTTTGTTCCCGCGCCGTGTGAAGCCGAGCCAAGCGATCCCTATTTCGAAATCGATGCCCGGTTTCAATTCATTTTGGAAATGAAATGGGTGTGGCTACTTTGGAACGACGGCCCGGACGACGGGGTATAGGCGACGCTGATCCTGATCGATGTGGAATTGCCAGTAGCGATCAAAATCTCCTGACAGGTAGATGGCTCGGAGTTGTACAATGGCCTCCGCCATTTGCTCGGTCCAGCGCATGCCAGATCGTTCCATCCGATCTTTAATCAAGTTCTTGCAGGCACCTTCAACCGGGCCGCTGGCAATCGGCCAACCGTTGGCGAGGTATTCGTTGTAGCGCATTCGCGAGCGGTTGCGATAGAGGTAGTTGGCGACCGCGTTGAGAGTTTTGGCCTTGGGACCGGACAGGCCGTGTTTGGTAATGCTCTGACGGATGCCTTTGACGACTTGGCCGACCCCGCCGAATAGAATTCGCAGAGTTCGGTCGAGGACCCAAAGATCGGCTTCCAGGCTACCTTCTGCATGGAAGACATAGGCGGCCTTCCAGAGTTTCTCCAGCACGTGCATCAGATCCAGGATCAAGGTGACCTTGAGTCTTTGATCAACCCGAATCTGGAGAGCACGCTCACCGTCAGTCAAGGCCAGTCGAGTTATTGATCGCGAGGGATCGCGGCGCTCTATCTCTTCAGCCACCTCCTCGATAACGGCGGTCTTGCCCTTGAGCAAACTCGCCCACACTCGCTTGTTCTCCGGCCGTGGAGGAGGAGGCGCCTCACCGGATGCCGGACGGGCGGTGGGAAAAAGGCTATCGATGACTTGTTGTGGGGTCCGCACCCAAGGGGCGCGGGTGAAGACGGTAGCGACCGTGGCCATGCGTTTCTTATTGGCCTTCTGCCCTTTGGTCAGCCGTGCGGTGGGTTGTGAGCCGCAAGGCTTGACCATGGGAATGCCCTTACCGTCGACCGCCGCCACCAGGATCGAGCCGACGGCGGTGGCCGCCGAGCGCTGTTGGTAGAATGCATCAAAGTCCAGAGCCGCAGGATCTCTTCCAGACTGCGTTTGGATACGGCAACGCCGGTCAACTCGGCAATGGTTTGAACCGATTCCAGAAACGGGTTCTGTACGGCGGCCTTAACCAGGCGGCGCTGGAGTTCGTAGGAGAACGACCGTGCAGGCAAGGCCAGTGCCTTATCGAGCGGAAAGATGCTGGGCTCTCTGGGCCGGGAGTAGCCCATACGGACGAGTTCCACGGTTCCAAACACGGTGGTCAGGGATCGGATGCTCAGGCGGCGGTGAGAGTAGAGCACCGCGCCGTCTGCCTGTTCCAGTTGCAAGGCAGGCCCTATATCTCCGTTGCCGCGATGCTGCAAATGGGCCTGGAGGAGAAGGCGTTGGACCTCGCGGCCTTTAGCCTGCTGCTGGGACTCGATCTGGTGGAGAGGGAGTTGGAGGGCGCTGGAGGATGCCAGCCAGGACTCCAGCAGCGAGAACTCAACAAACGCAGGTCTCGTATCAGCAGGGAAACAACTTGCCATTGTCATGTTCTTACGGTAGTATCACCGTAAGACAATGTCACGTGTTTCTGTTTCGAAAAGCGGTATCCGTCCCCTTGTACGTAATGCCTCCCTGGAACGCCACACGCAACGCTTCCTGGAACTCAGACGAGGACTGGAGCAGGTCGAGTATTTCTGCAAAGGTACAGTACTGAAGCGAATGATGAAGTGCGGCAAAGCCCAGTGCGCCTGTGCCTCCGACGCCACCAAGCGCCACGGCCCATACTTCGAGCTTACCTACAAGGCCAACGGCAAAACGGTGAATGTCAAACTCTCGCCGGAAGCGGCCCCGTTGTACAGGGCCGCAGCACAGCAATACCGCAAGTTGAAAACCCTTCTCAACCGCCTCGACAAACTCTCCAAAACCATCCTGCGACACCAAGCCGAACTGGCAGAGTCCAAGCGCCAGAACTGATTCAAAAACAGGGGTTATTTCGATATCCCCGGGCTAAGCGATAGCCGAAGACAGGCCGATTGGCTCTAACTGATTGAATTATGAGTACTTGTCCATCGTTCTAAAGTAGCCGCACCCAAATGAAATGGGAACCACGTTTGAGGCTAATACTGGCCCTTTTTCTATTTTTGCAGCGATGCGGAAACTGGATCACTTCGCGCCGTGACTTCTGCTCTGAGCACCCAAAAGTACTAAGTGCTCTATTGAGAACATGTTTGAATTGGCGCATCATGCTTTTGTTGGGCCACAAGTCAAGGAGCAGACTATGACAGACGCCAAGTTTGGAACAAGCGGAGCAGTCAGCTACGAGATCGTTATCAGCGACGTTGCAGGGCAAAACGAGTTCATTAGACTGCCTGCCTCTTCCTGCACCAACGCCATTCAGATGGTGAGGCAGTACGTCGCTGCGCATACCTTCGATTACCGCCAGTTGCTATTGCGCTGGCACCGCAAGAGCGACGGCTGCTCGGGCTATCTTAACCCGGATGGTGAATCCAGTCCAACTGGCAAAACGTGGACAGGCTTGAACTACTCCGGCAGGCAGGATCTGTACACGATCCCTGACGATGCGCTGCACTTCTGAATCGGCAAGGCGCCGCTACGTCGGGGGCCAGTCAAGTTGCTGACTCTTATCGCCGAGCCATGCTGGGCGAGCAGTCAGCCGCGCGGCATGGCAGCTGGACGTATGCGTGAAGACCGGCACTCACGCCCGCAACTATTTAGTTGGCGGCGGGCTTGTCCACTGCTCCTGCGCAACGGCGTCGGCCTAAAGTGTCGCAAATGGTTCGCATTCTTACGCGCGCGAGGAACGCGCAAAGCTCCTGGCGGCGGCCGAGAGACGCGCGCGAGGCCGGGGTACCCCTTCGAGCAAGGCGACGAACGTGGGATCGGCGCGCGCGGCCCGCGATCAACTTCGAGCGAGGCGACGAACGCGGGATCGCCGCGGCTGCGAGCCACGAGCTTATGGGGCCGTGGCGCAGTCGTCCGAGGAATGCGCCAAACGCCTGGTGCCGCCGGATCACCCGCGATTGCGCGGATTGGCGGCCGAGAGGCGTGTGCGAGGTCGGGGCATTCGTTTGGCCGGCGCCGGACCGCGTGCTGCTGTCATAACCGCCGCTTGCCCGCTCGCGCGACGCGACGAACCCGGGATCGCCGCGGAGGGCGCGATCCGGATTCGGAAGCGCCGCCGACTTCCCAGCCCGAGCCAAGGGGAACCCGAACGAAAAGATAGACGGATCGCGTTCCTCCGCTAGTCGGCGTAGTGCGAGTGGGACTATTTACGAATGAGTTTCATATTTTTCGAGATACTGGGCGGAACCAACGGTACTCTTGGAGTATTCTTGGGATTGAATCCCGCGTTTAATTACTCTTCGCGGTGAAGAATCGGCTTAAAGTTCGACAGAAACTTAAAGTAACAGCGTGGACGGAGGAGGCGTAAGTGATTACGAATACGAGGCCTAACGGCCCTTGCATTCTGCTGGTCGAAGATGAACTCGAGGTGCGCGCGTATCTCGAAATGACAGTAAGGTGTTTGGGCTATCGAGTCGAAGTCGCTGAAAGCGGGAATGAAGTCCTCAGATGCTTACAGTCGGCCGGCTCTGGTATATCTCTCGTACTGCTGGATATCATCATGCCTGAGCGGGACGGGCTGGAAACCTTGTGCGAGATCCGGCGAATGAGTGCGACGCTGCCGGTAATCATCCTCGCCGGTGAGTACTTGCCGGTGAATGTCGTTGCGGCAATGAAATGCGGCGCCACGGATTTTCTCTGCAAACCGGTGGTGCACGAAGACCTCAAGCAAGCAATCGCCAAAGCATTGGAAGCTGACCGTGCCGACCGACCGCCGCCGGTCCGAGTGTCCGCCCCGAAGACTAATGCTTTCTTCGGCGGGAACCAGCAGATGCGTGAAATCTATTCGCTTGTGGGACAGATCGGCTGGTCGGACGCGCCAGTCTTGATCCAAGGCGAGACGGGCACGGGCAAAGAGGTGCTGGCTCGGGAGTTGCATGCCCATTCGCCGCGTGCAAACCAGGCATTCCTGAAACTGAATTGCGCCGCTCTGCCCTTTGAACTGGTGGAGAGTGAATTGTTCGGCTATGAGAGAGGCGCGTTTACCGGAGCGTTCCAGAAAAAGGTCGGCATGTTCGAACAGGCTGACGGCGGCACGATTCTCCTGGATGAAATCGGCGATATGGACGTGCGGCTTCAGTCGAAGCTACTCCAAGTGCTCCAGGATCAGCAGTTTCAACGAATCGGCGGAAGGGAAACGATCCGCGTCGATGTGCGAGTCCTGGCGGCAACCCACCGGGATCTGGAGCAAGCCATTGCGGATCGGAGTTTTCGTGAAGACCTGTACTACCGGCTCAATGTCATCAATTTGGTTCTCCCTTCATTACGGGAGCGTAAAGATGACATCCTTTCCCTGGCTGAGTTCCTGCTGAAGAGGCACTCTCCGGCGAAGAGGGAGGCGCCTCTGCTGACTCGGGATTTCAAAGAAGCTCTTTTCAATTATTCCTGGCCCGGGAATGTTCGCGAACTGGAAAATGTTATTCGAAGATTGATCGTGCTGCGCGATCCGGAGCTAATTGTCCGCGAACTGCAGTTGAAGACCAGACGCAAACCGGTTGTGTCCGCCTCCGTAACAGAACCGCGCCTGATTGCTCCTCCGGAAGCGAGCAATGCGGCGATTCTTGAAAAGGTGACACTGGCCAAGCAGCAGGCTGAGACCGAGGCGATCCTGTCGGCCTTGAATGCAACACGGTGGAATCGAAAGAGAGCCGCGGCCATATTGAAGATCGACTATAAGGCGCTTCTCTACAAGATGAAGAAACTGGGTGTGGAGGGCAGTGTCATGGCACCACCTTTCCAAACGCAGGGCGCTGGCTACTGTCCATCATGAGTGCTTCGAATTTGTTTGAAATGTCGCCGGGCACCGCCGTGGTCTTTCACGGCGTCGGACCTGGCGCTTTTGTCACGACCGGCGTGTGCACGTTCGAGCGAGGCGGCGAACGCGGGGATCGCCGCGGCGGGTGGAGCCCACGCGCCTGCGGTCGTCTAGAGGTACCTAGGGTAACCCCGAGTACTATCCGCCGATCACATCCGTTATACTCCAAGAGTGCCCGTTAATTCGCCCTGCGAACTATGCGCTGAACTTAGGCTGAAGTTCAATCTGGCAATCCTCATGCATGATTTTGAGGCGATGGAAACTTTAAGGCCGAAACTGTTAATGGCGGAAGTAGCGATGATTACAGCGAGGCGAGCAACCATAGAGCACGAAACTATTCGACACCCACGATCCGCGAGGTCCCGCTCACGGCAGTTAGTCCCAATCGTTGGCCTCTCGCACTTTGCCTAAGGGGATCTGGCTGAGCCGGATTCAAACATACTACCCGATCGCATGGGAACGCCAATGGAGTCGCCCCGATCCTGACCGACAATCACCACATGGGTCTTGAGGTCGCCCCGCCCGCCCGCGGACACAAGGTACACACCCACGCAGCTTTTTTGAAAAACGCGTTTTCGCGGTGTTTTCGCGCTCGCCCGGCGTCCACGAGGTTCGCGGTTCTCGGTTTTTCGCGTCGCAACGGCGCTCGATTATAGTGCAATTGATACTCACAATGCGTCACACATTGCAAGGCAAAGGTTTTGTTTTGGGTGATACCATTAATTTTAATCCAGACAACCCATGGCAAATATTTTGCTCATTGACGACGAGTTGGTGTTGCTCACCTTAATGTCAACCGCATTGCGGCGTGATGGTCACACTGTGACGGCGCTGTCTGATCCGCTCGCGGCACTCGCCGTTCAGGCTGGCGGTCAAGTTCCGATCGATCTGATTGTGACGGATATTAGCATGAAGCCAATATCTGGTTTTCAACTGGTTAATCGTATAATTGGGGAGGGTTTTGCCGGGCCAGTGCTTTTCACCTCCGGATACCCCGCGTTCTCCGACACCATTGCGCATAGTTTGGGAGTGCATTCCGTACTGGAGAAGCCGTTCACGGTGGCGCAGTTGGAGACCGCCGTTCGAAGAGCCTTGAAAAGGAGCGCGCGCGAAACGTCGCTTTCCGTCGCATTCTCATCTTGAAGATCGCTCCACGCACCGGTGCGCCCCGAAGCGCAGGATCGTGATGCTGGGGACCGCGGAGGACCGACCACTCGGCGGGATGCCCTGGAACTTGCCGGTGTGGGAGCCCGAGAACCGGAAGCGCCGCGTCAGCACGTCCCCCTCGACGTACATGGCCTCAGTGTCCACGTGGCAGTCAGGAAACGCGTCGAAGAGCGCCTTGTAGAAGGCCCGTCACGGTCGCCTTGGGCGTGAGCGGCTCGCTTGAGCTAATTGCGATACACTCAAACAACCACATTGAAACACAGTCACCACCGATTCTCCTACGTGGGTTGGGGAAGGGTGATGATTACCGCTGGCTCGCTCGCGCCTTCCAGATCGCCGCGAGGTATCTGAATTCGAAAGGTACAATCCGATCTTTTAAGGACGTGCCGGATGGACAGGCCTCGAACGTGCTTAGCCCGGCCTTCGTGAACCACTCTAGTTCGTCGTGAAGGCAGAACCCAGGAACGATGCCGTCGCGATATTCGTCCCGGAGGCGGCCTATCGTGGCGAACGTGACCGCGACATCTTGGCTGCGGCTTTCGTTCTCAAGCCATTGCCCCAAGAATTCCAGCGTCTCCCGGCTTACGCGAGGGAGAGACCACAGCTCCGGCCGGCTCAAAACTCGAAAAATAGGTGCGATGCGACGCTGGCTCGCTGATACGTGTGGAACGCGTCCTGGTATCCGCACGATATCACAAAACCGACGTGCCGGGTCAACCACCTGCGATAGAAAGCATCCACCGAAATACTGGCGAACCGCACCTCCAGAGGCAGGTTCTCCAACTCCCGATACGTCTGGTGGCCGCCTCCGATCGTCACGCCGGCCCAGTACTGGCCTTCTTGCCCTCTCTGAACGGTGAGTTGCCCCGAACCTGACCCGAGGTTCCCCGGCTGATTCCGATTGATAAAGCCCTCCGCATCGAAGACGAACCTGCCTCTGTAATAGAGAAACCCCGGGTTCAGGATTACCCCGCTGAAGCCGTGGTCGAACGTATACCTCGTCACCCCCAGACCTGCAACCAGACTTTTGCGCTGCGGAGGTTTGAACCACGCCTTGACGTCATAACGGAACCGTGGAAACAGCAACGGCTTATCGCCGGTTTCCGGAGTTCCCGAAATCGACTGGGTCGTGTAGAAATTAGGAGTCCAGTTGGCATATGAAAAGAACGAATAGTAGCGCTCTGTGCCGGCATTGCTCGTCCGGTCGTCGAAAGTCAGCGCCGGAATGAATTTCGGACTGCTCCGGATCCAGAGGGTGGAATCAACGCCGCGCCACCAGCCGCCGGCATTCTGAAAGTAGGTCCCGTAGCCGCCCACCTCCAACCGAAAAGGTAAAATCGTCGCCGCGTTGACGTCCGGGGGCGTTTCCACACTTGTATCCGGAGTCTGCGCGTGCATTGTAACCAGGCTCATCCCCAGGTACGTGACAACCAGAAACCTCACGATGGGACCACCACTTGGCGGCCGGCCGCCACTTTTCCCCGGATTCTGATCCCCCGAGCGAGGACGACGCGTCCTGCCGCGTAGGCCACTACCGGCCGGCCGTTCTCGCTCCGCACGCCCTCGCCAAGATGCAGGTCTCTCCCGGCGTGCAGGATACCGTCGAAGCGGCATCTCGCGCCAAGGGAAATCGTTCCCTCCGACAGCAGTTTCCCCCGGCAGGTCGAATCGGGCCCGATCGTCAGGTCGCCCGTCGCCTTCAGGTCGCTCGCAAGTTCACTCCCGGCACCCGCAGAAAACGAACCGCGCACCACCAGTCTCGTTTTCAGGCAGACCGGTCCGGTTAACTTGAGATCCCCTGTGCACACCCACGTATCCGCGCTCAATTGCTGGAAGCGTTCGTGAAACGTCGCTCCGGGTATCACTGTGGTTTTCTCACGGACCCGGAGTGGCGTTTCGCATGGTGAATTATCCGGCCCGCAACCGGTCGTAATTTCGGGCGCGCTGCAGACCTGCGCGGTTGCACCGCTCTCCAGTCGCATCACTCCGCAGGACGTCGCAAGGCACTCTACTACGCACCCTTTTCCGATCGTCATATTTCCCTGGCTGTGGGCGGACTTCGTCACTAGCGCTCCATCGAGTAACGTTAATGAGCCCTGAGCGATAACAACTCCAGTCACCGATGGACCGCGCAGAACACCATCACCCGGAAAATGGACATCAGCGGGACTTCCACGGTAGCGTTCTACGCGCGTGCCGGTCCCCGGAACGCCTTCGCGCTTCAACTTCCGATACGCCCATAGGGATGCGGCAAGATGCAGAGAAAACCAGAAGATAAATACGGCTCCGAATGCAAAAAAACCGATCGCCCTCAACTTTCCCACCCTTCAGTCTTTCATCGCTTCGCACCATTCCCATTGCGATCCGTCCGGTAACGAATTGTCTTGTGCCAGTCAAACTCACGAGACCCGAAAATTGTAGTCAAGTAGTATGTGCACAGCGCCGCGCAAATCGTTCCGGTGCTTGCAATGAAATTCAGAAACGTCAGCGGCAGCAAAAGTCCTTTTTCCTTTTCCTGGTCGAGAAATGACGCCGTCGCCAATTCAAAAAAGGTAGACTGATTACAGAACATCTGGCAACCGATCAGCACAAGGGCCACCGTCAATGCGTCCGCTGGCACCGCTTGCTGCCGGAAGAACAGGATCAGCGACGCCAGCCAGCCCAAAACCAGGATGGGCGCGGTCCAATAGCAAGCCAGCACAAAGATCAGGTCGATTCGCTCCCTGATCGTGAGTACCGAAGACCGCATCACTGCCCATCCAAACCGGTGAAAACACTCGTTGTGCCCCAGCACCCATCGGCGGAGCTGCCGTCGCCGGACGTCCCACGATTCCGGAGCCTGCTCGGTGCACTCCGCGTCATTGACGTAAACGATCTTCCATCCGGCCAGCAACAGCCGGCACGTGAGATCCGTGTCCTCGGTCAGCGACGTTACGTTCCATCCCCCTGCCGCATCGAGAGCCGTCCGTCGAACGCCGCCCACTGTACCGCCGAACTGAGGTACCAAGCCAAGGTTGAAACGTGCCTGCTGCCCCACCTGATAGCCGGCCGCGCGGTCGAGCGACAGTAAGGCCGACACCAGGCTTGTGCCGGCATTGATTGGAACCACCCGGCCCATCACGGCTCCGGTTTGCGGATCCGCGAACGGCGCCGCCAGCATCTTCAAAATCTGCGGACCCGGCACGTAATCGGCGTCAAAGACGATGATGATCTCGCCCTCCGCCAGCTCGGTCGCGAAAGCCAGCGCCGCCGCCTTGCCACCCCGTCCTTCGGTCCGGTGCAGTGCGCGGATCGCCGTATGACGGTCCGCGTAATGATCAATGATCGCGCCCGTACCGTCACGCGAGCGGTCATTGACCGCGAGAATCTCAAGCAGGTCGGGATCATAGTCGCTCACCACTAGTGCCTCCAGCACGTCGGCAGCGACGTCCTCCTCGTTGTGCATAGGTACCATAACCGTGAGCTTCGGCAGGAAAAAACCCTCGACCTCCGAGAAACCACGCGGCTCGGCCAGAAACATGCGAAAAAAAGAAAGCAAGTAGTGCCGTGCGGCGTACAACGCGAGGACAATTGTCGCGGCAATAAAACTGGCCCGCGCGAGCGTTCCAGAACTATCCATGCGCCATTCTTTGCCGATACAACGAACTTGCCTGGTATACGATCAATGAATAGAACAGGCACAGTGAAAGCAATTCGGCCAGAACGCCGAATGCCGACCACAACAACAACATCAGTATCGGTCCGGAATAAAAGAGCAGGCCCGCACAAAAAGTCAGGCGTACGGCGGACCAGACAATGCTGTAGGCCGGGACAACCACAATCCACAATACCCGGGCCCACCAGGACGGCAAGACAATCCCCGCCAGCATCGCCACCAGCCACGGCGTAAGAATCCAGATGACAAGCTCGCATCGCAGCCAGAAAGCGCTGAAAAAGTTCGAATCGCCTTTCCCGACCGGCGACAGCAGTGAATCCGCCGCGGAAACCAGTAACAGAAATAGCGCCGAGACCATCATGCAGCGGCTCAGGTGCGAATAGGCATAGATCGCGCAAAACACTGCAGCCATGGCGGCGCATACGGTCGCCAGCAGCCACGGTCGCGCGGCATAGTCGGCGACCACCGTGATCGGGCTTCGGACGGCCGCGCCTCCGAAAACAGCGATCGCTGCAAATCCGCTAGTCGGTATTCCTATCCATGCCAGGATACGGCCCTCGTGAAATGTCAGCAACAGCGTTCCGAACCGGGCGATCGCGAGGCTCAGGGCGGCGGCCGTAAGCAGCGTGGATAGGATGGATACAGGGTCGAACACCACAAAGCGCAGACCCCTGGGAACTTCCAGGAACGGCCTTCGCGGGCGCTTCTTCGACCATAATCCAGCTGCCATTGGAGCAATTATAAGTCGCTACCCCCCTTTACCCCCAGTGAAGAGTATTCAGACAGATTATTTTTGTATAAAACTTCACGTTTGTGGTCGATAAGAGCAGCAGAGATCAGATGGTGAAGTATCCGGGCAAAAAGAACAGGGCGGACTCTTTTCGTTTGAACCGCCGGGCCGCAATTACCTCCTTGGTTTCCTCGGCTTTCGTGGGCTATTCGCTTCTTAAAGCGCAACAGACGAATACAAATGCGGGAACCGGCGCGTTTCCCCTTCAGCGGCTCATGGGGGACCTGGCAATTGTTGCAGGAAAGTATGCGGGTGGGTATCGGTCGACTCCGAATGGCCCCATAAACTGGTATTTCGCCAACATCGGACTTTCCTTCCTCATTACGGAGTTCCCGGATGCCATTCGGGCATACCTGGATGTTTACATTCGTTCGTTGGATCCATGGCAGAACTTCATTCTCGATGTCGGAGCCGATCTCGTAACCCCGGTTCCCCCCGATTCGAATGACGCCTATGCTGGAACTTTTCTCACTCTTGCTGTCAAATACGTACGGGCTACCAGAGATTCCGCTTGGTGGGCGGCCAATCTCGGACGGCTCAAGACCGTGGCCTATTCCAACATCCTGACCCAGATCAAAAACAACGGCTTAGTCCGAGGATTCCAGGCTCCGAACGCAAATCAAACCAGCTACCTCATGGATCAATGCGAGGTGTATAGCGGTCTTCGCGATTTCGGTCAATATCTGATCGAGACCAGCGATCCAGATGCGGATTACTATTCGAGCTTCGCAATGCATCTGGGTATCGCAATTCACACCTTGTTCGACATAAACGCCAACCGTTGGCAGTGGTGCGACGTGCCTTCGCCGGCAAGTAATGCCTGGTATCCGAACCTTACCGCCCAGATCTACCCGCACCTTTACGACGTTCACAGCAACGACGCTCCGGGCGATTACTATCGCCTTCACCGGGGTTTCGAAGTGCTCAACCAGGCGGCACCTGATTGGCCCGTCAAACCACAGGATCTGTATCCATGGCTGGTGGTCGGCTACTACGCGATCTCCCAACAGAATCTCGATGCGGATGCCGGAGAGATGCTCTCCATGGTGCTTCAGTATTATCTACCCGGTCTGGTCAATACCGGATACTTGCTGATTTCCGAGATCGGATATGTGCAAGGCATTATGGACTTGGTTCTTTCCAGGTCAAAAGTAACTAGAGTCAGAACTAACAGCAAAATAGGGTAATCCCGATATGGTACATTAGAGCGATCAATGCGTTGCTCTAGCGTGTTACAATTGATTGCGATTACGGCGTCATTCGGACTCCTTTGGGCTGCAAATAGTAGTAAGTCCCGCGTTCCGCCGGATCCGGCAATTATTCCCCTCCAAAGTCAATTGGCCGCCATTGATGGTTCGTCCGGTTATTACACGAACACCTACCGCAAAGATGAAACTTCCTATTGGGTGAATCTCCCGGTGTGGATCCGTCGTAATGCGGAACATCATAAGGCCCCGCGGGTTCTCGACATCGGTTGTGGCTACGGGACGCTCCTGGCCTTTACCGCCGAAATCTATCACGCGGAACCCTACTGCATCGATGTGATACATTACTTGCCGCCTTTCGGGGTCGCACACGGTTTTCACTTCACCCTTGGAAACATTCAGCTCGATCCTGTTCCGGCGCCCAGCTCGTTCGATGTCATCCTGATGACCGAAGTGCTCGAGCATTTCAATTTCGATCCCTTACCCACTTTGGAAAAAATTCACGATGCGCTCCCCCCTGACGGCGTTTTCTTTCTCTCCACACCAGATGCCGACGAATGGGGACGGCAAACGAAATACTATTCGCGGCTCAAGGATTTGCCGCCCGCAGACCCTTCCCGGAAGTTTATTGACGATCACATCTGGATTTACAACAAGAAGGAATTATTGCGGCTCGTGACGGACGCCGGTTTTCGCGTAAATCAATTGAGCTACTCACCAGGAATGGGCCATCGGCACTTCAACCTCGAACTAACCAAACGGGAGTGAACTATGCGCTCGAAAGTCTTCTTCTCCTTCCTGACTGCTCTGATTATCCATTCATTAGAAGCAGCCGTAATCACAAGTTCCTGGCTGGGAGGATCCGGACCATGGAGCGATCCTGCACAGTGGTCTCTCGGCATTCCGCAGGCTGGATACCAGGTGCTGATCAACAATACCGTTCCAGCCTCCCTCGTGACGGTTGACATACCAACAGCCCAACTGAATAATGTTGCAATTTCATCAAATGGCACACTGGTGCTCGCGAATAACCTTTCTGCCGGTGAAATAACCTCGTTTGGCGCAACCACGGTAAACGGAGCGGCAACTTTGAATAGCGGCTCTGGCGGCTTCGTTCAAGATACGGCGACCGCCGCCACCACTGTTTCCTCGGGCGGTAGTTTTCTGGACGCTGGAAACTATTCGCAAGGCGGAGGCAGCACGCAAGTCAACGGTTTACTCGACACACCGCTGTTTCACGTAACCGGCGGCATGGTAACTGTCGGCAGCGGCGGTCTCCTGACCATCGGCAACGGCGGCTACACCGAGGATCTGAACGTCGCGACGCAGGTGGATTCTGGCGGTCAGATGAATCTCGCCGGCAACTACTCCCAAGGTAATGGAATCACCACAGTCGATGGCTCGCTTTCAACAGCATTGTTCCACGTTACCGGCGGCACGGTTGCAGTTGGCTCAGGCGGCGACCTGACCATCGGCAGCGGCGGCTACACGCAGGGAACTGCGGGAACGGTTACCACCATCGCAAACGGCGGACAACTCAACGTGTTGGGCGGCGATTTTTCGCAGGAAACCGGCACATCGACAACCGTGGACGGTATTCTAACCGCCGCCACGGTTAATAACAGCGGAACGATTATCGGGTCCGGAAGTATCGATGCCAATGTTCGCAACCTCGGCACGCTGGACCCGGGGAACGGCTTGCCCATCACCATGGGCATTGGCGGAAATTACGTTCAAACCGGGTTTTTCGATGTCGAACTCGCCGGGCCCGCGACAAACACAATTTTGCAGGTAAGCGGTTCGGCATCGCTCAGTGGAACTCTCGATGTCACCCAACTGAACGGTTTCAACCCCGCAATTGGCGAAACGTTTCTGGTCGTGACCTACAGCTCAATCACGGGAGCGTTTAACAACATTAGCGATTCTGGTCTGCCGGCGGCTGAGTTCTGGACTGCCGCTTACGATCCTGGCGGAGTTTCGCTGACCCTGGAAACAGCCACGGACAATACTCCTGAAAACGGAACATTATTTCTGTCCGGTTTCGGTTTGTGCGTGGTATTCGTCTGCGTGAACCGCCGCCAGAATCACCCCTTGAGGAGTACCGGGCGCACATCGGAGCCCGAACCCTGCCCGCTGGTGATCTGATCCATTCCCAATCGGTCCAACCGGAACACCGTGCCTTGCCCGAGCTTTCTTCGCCACGATCTTGCCGGAAAGCCGTCTGCCATGTCTCGCGAAAGACCGGAACCTCGAAAGGTTTTGGCAGGTCGGTCGCGGCAGCCCAGCCCCAGAGCATCACAATATTGATGCCCCGCCACATATTGATGCCCCGCCACATCCGGACACTTTGTTACAGCCAGTCAGCTTTTTCAAAATTCAGTTGGGGGCATCCTCCGTAAGTACGCGCATCTCCCGCTCGAGCTCGCGACGCGCGGCGATCCTGCCGGCGATCCTCGACGCGGCCACACCGCACACGACACCAGCGAACGCGCCAAGCACCGGCGAGGGATAGAGCGGACACAAGTACACACCCACGCAGCTTTTTTGAAAAACGCGCTTTCGCGGTGTTTTCGCGCTCGGCGACGTCCACGAGGTTCGCGGTTTTGCGCGCCGCAGCCGGCGATCGACCGAGGGCACGAACTGGAGAGCTTGTTCGGGGCCTCGCGCGGAGCCCGTGTGCATGCCGGCAGGCCGAGATGCTGCTGTCATGACCGCCGCGTGCCCGTTCGAACGGCGACGAACGCGGGATCGCCGGGGCGGCCTTCTACCCCAATAGCGCGTGGTGCACGCCGTTCATCGGCGGCAGCTACGAAATTTTTGACGCAGCTTCGGTAACATTCGCCGATCAAGTGCGTCTCTCAGCTACAACCCTTAGACGCGCTGCCGGGCGCACTTACCCCTATCACCCAAGATGTGCGCCTGCTCAAATCTTCGGTACCGCCGCCCTGATTGATGTGCTTCACGAGCCTTTCTTCCGCTCAAACTGTCACTTTCTGTCGCACCTATACGCGCGAAAATCTCGCGGTCAGCCAACCAAGCATCGGGCACTCGCGACTGGGCAGAAAGGCTTGATTGTGCTAGAAGGATATTTTGACTGCATGAAAGTCCACCAGGCCGGCTATCCGTTCGTGGTGGCGATCATGGGCTGCTCGATGACGAAATCATGCTCCGGCTCGGCCGCCGCGTCTGGGTCAAGTCGCTCCGTGTGCCTGACGGTAAGCAACCTGACCAGATGAGCAGCGAGGAGCTAGAAGGAAACTCCACCCGGGGGAGTACTTCAGGCGGTCACAGAGATGTGGCCGCCGTATTAAAATTGTGAGCTTGTCGTTTCCCGCTCACAGGTTATAAACCAGCCGGCTTCGGTTGCGAGTTGGATCAAGAGGAACAACTCTGCAGCTGATGGAATGCGGGCCTGCCCGCGTTCAGGTTGAAGACGCCCTTGTTCGTCTCGCCAGATAAACCGATATCCGGGTCTTGGTGGTTGGTCATCAAAATTGTAACGAACCCACTGAAAGCATAGAGCCCACTCGTCAGGGTTGCCGTGGGTGACTTCATGAATGATGGGAATATTCATTGTTGTTTCTCCTGGCAGACAGATTCTGCCGTGCCCTATTAACCGTCAACGGAAGAGTTCAGGCCCCTAACTCAATGGGTAAGCCACTGGTTCGACCAGTGAGACTCGAACAGGTTTGACCGTTCCGGGAGTAGAATCCTCTCCAAGTGGCTTGATGACCCCACAAGGAGAGGATTTAATGTCTGAAACTTATCAAAGCCTATCTCATTCAAAATGGGACTGCAAGTACCACGTAGTATTCGTGCCCAAGCGACGGCGGAAAGCCATCTTCGGCAACGCCCGTAAGCAATTGGGTCCAGTTTTCCACGCACTGGCTCGGCAAAAGGAGTGCCAGATTATCGAGGGTCACCTGATGCCGGACCACGTGCACATGTGCATCGTAAGCGTCTGAGTAACCGCATCTGGTTTGGACCGCTTCCCGGTGATGAACTGGGAGGATGATCGAGAACCAAAGTGGAAGAAGGCAGCGTAGACGAAGCCGGCAGGAAGCGGACCGCCTAGCGTCTGAGTACGAAGCCAGCGGCTTAAGCCGCGAGGAGTTCTGCCAACAAAAGGACGTAGCCTTGAAGACGCTGGCTCGATACGTCACGCGCTATCGAAAGCAGAAGTCGGAAGGTAACGGGCCGCAGCGGTGGGTGGAGGCAAAAGTGGTCGGCCAGAACGGATGCAGAGCTGAGTTGGCTGTGCTGTTATCCGGTGGCCGGCGCATCGAAGTGAAGCCCGGATTCGACACCGATACACTCCGGTTGCTGGTGGCATCGCTGGAGCGGATGTAATTATGTTTGGGGTCGGACCTGCGACGCGGATTTATCTTGCCGCCGGTACGACGGATCTGCGCAAGAATTTCGACGGACTGTACGGGTTGGTGCGCGACCGGCTGTCGTGCGATCCACTGAGCGGGCATATCTTTCTGTTCTCGAACGCGCAACGCAACCGGCTGAAACTGATTTTTTGGGACGGCAGCGGCCTATAGGTCTGCGCGAAGCGTTTGGAGAAGGGCCGTTTCCGCTGGCCAGAAGCAGCCGGCCAGGAAGCCAAGGTGACCCTGAGCCACGAGGAACTCATGTTGCTGATCGGAGGCATCGATCTGACCCAGACCCGGCGCCGGCCATGGCATAGGGTGAGCGGCTCGGGGAGTAAAAATAGTTAAAACAAATATTGTAATATATGTTTATTCCGTTCCGGTTTCGGCTATCCTATAGAGAAGCTGATCGTGAACCCGTCACCTTCCAATCCGCCCCTCACCGAAGCTCAAAAAATTGAGTTGCTGGAAAAGAAACTGCAGTGGGCCGAGTTGAGAATCCAAGCGCTGGAAGCACGGCTGCGCCTGGAACTGATTCGCAAATATTGACCCAAAAGCGAGACGCTCAACGACGCGCAACTGATGTTGTTGGAACTAGAGCCGGGGGTGAGTTCGGCGGAGGTCGAGGCGGAAAGCCAGCGCGAACCGATGCCTCCGGCCTCCTCGCCCTTGGCGAAGAAGCCGCACAAGAGCCGCCCCCATCCCGGACGGCAGGAGCTTCCGGCGGATCTGCCACGCGTGGAACGGGTGATCGCCTGCACGCCGCAACAATGTGTCTGTCAGAACTGCGGCAAGGATACGGTGGTGATCAGCTACGAGCAGAGCGAACAGCTGGATGTGGAACCAGCCCGCTTTTTTGTAGTCGTAACCAAGCGCGAAAAGCGTGCCTGCCGGTGTTGCAGCGAAGGGGTGAGTGCCGCGCCGCTGCCGGTCCGGATTATCGAAAAAGGTCTGGTGAGCGATCGGGTGGTGATCGACACCATTGTTTCCAAATACTGTGACCACCTGCCGCTGTATCGGCAAAGTGCGATTCTGGAGCGGGAGACCAAGGTCACCATCAGCCGGGCGACCATGGATGGATGGGTGATGACCGTCGGCGGCTTACTGGTTCCGATGGCAGCGGCGATCGGACGGGAGTTAGTGGCGGGAAGCTACATTCAAGCCGATGAAACTCCGATCCCCGTGCAGATGCACGACAAGCGCGGGAAGAACCATCAGGCTTACTTATGGCAATACGGTCGACCGGGAGGGAGTACCCTGTTCGATTTTCAGATGGGTCGTGGCCGGGAGGGTCCGAAGAAATTCCTGAGGGACTTTAAAGGGATATTACAGACCGACGGTTATATCGCCTACGATCATGTGGGGGGCAGTGGGATGGTGCACGCCTGCTGTTGGGCGCATGCCCGCAGAAAGGTGTTCGATGCCCTGAAGCTGAACCCGGACGATCGTCTTGCGACTCAACTTATATCGCGAATGGACGAGCTTTTCGCGATTGACGCCAAGGCTCGCGAAGCCGATATGAATCATGCAGCGCGCCATGTGCTGCGACAGGAACGCTCGCAGCCGCTGCTGGAAATCCTAAAGAAAGAACTGTTGAGTGCGCAAGCCGCGGTGTTGCCCGCCAGTGCGCTCGGCAAGGCGATCAGCTACACGTTGTCATTATGGGATAAGCTCACCCGGTTTCTGGAATATCCTCAACTGGAGCTGAGTAACAATCTGGCGGAGAACTCCATGCGCCCGGTCGCTCTTGGCCGGAATTATGTACCGGCTGTGATTATGTGCAGTCCGTCCGTCTTGACCGCCGCCTGAGTCTTGCCGAGCTTGGCGCTCACTATCTCTATAGGTCAATACGGCCGCACATAATCCGACCATGTTCTTCAAGGGACTTCCGTCCCGAAGGAGAAAACATGGCTACGAACTTTTCTGCCAAGCCGAATCTGGTTCAGATCCGCGGTTTGGTAGACCTATATACTTCGGCCCTTGAGCACAGAGGTTATCGGCCGATCGTAATTGAGACCTACAGGGGTGCCATCGAGCACTTTCTTGCATTGTCCTCGCCTAACGCGGATTCCGTGGAGGTTGGAGAAGCCTCCATTCGTCGCTTCGTCGACGAGCATCTCCCTGGTTGCGATTGTCCGGGCCGCCTTCAACGGGGTAAGGTGACGATCCTGGCGGCTTTGCGACGTTTATTGGAGATCCTTCGCGCCGCCGGACTTCTGGCTCCAGCACCGTCGTGCCTTCCGGATTTCATCAACTCCGAACTGCAAGCCTATTGTGTCTACGCGACCGATGTCTGTGGACTCACGCCTGCGACTCTGATCTCACGCCGCCAATGGATTGGCCACTTTCTCGTTCATTTATTTTCCGCTGGCGATATCGTATTGTCCCGGTTGGGGCCGAAGGAAATCCGGGATTTCTTCACCGTACAATGCCAAGGCTATAAACCAGGCACTGCCCAGGTTGTTGCTTCGTCGGTGCGGAGTTATCTCCGGTTCCGAGCCGTTCGGTATGCAGACCCGGTTGAGGCCGTCATGGCAGCGGTCCCCACGGCAGCGCGATGGCGTCTGGCATCGTTGCCGGAGTACCTCAGTCAAGCCGAAATCGTCAAGCTGCTGTCAGGCTTTGAGCAGGGCGGGCCGCAGCGCCAGCGCGACTACGCCATCATTCGGTGTTTGGCCGATCTAGGCCTTCGGTCTTGCGAGGTAGCGGCATTACGCTTGGACGACATCGATTGGAAAATCGGCACGTTAACAATTTGTGTGGGCAAGTCGCAGCGCGCTGACGTGTTACCGCTACCTGCTGTAACGGGTCAGGCGATCGCCGATTATCTTCTCAAAGCTCGGCCTGCGACCGAGAGCCGCGCCGTGTTTGTACGGCACCGTGCACCACTAGATGTTCCGATCGACGCCTCCGTCATCCGGTCGGTAGTCCGGCAAGCGGCGACGCGCAGTGATCTCTCGGTCGACTGCATGGACCACACCGCCTAAGGCATAGCGCAGCGACGCGGATGCTCCAGGGCGGCGCGACCTTGAAGGAGATTGCCGATGTTTTTGCGGCACCGCAGTCTCGACACCACTTCCATCTATGCCAAGGTCGACTGGACGCGACTCAGCGCCATCGCTCAGCCCTGGCCCGGAGGTTCTCAATGAGAACGCTGACTATCTCGGCGCAGGTCGAAGAGTACCTGGCGGCGCGACGCGCCATGGGTTTCGAGTTGCGGGGAGAGGGGTATCAACTCCGCGCATTTGCCCGCTTTGTTACCCAGCAAGGCGAGGCTGGTGCGCTCACGATGGAGATGTTGCTCCGATGGGTACAGGGAGCAGCCACGCCGGGGCCGATTACGGCAGCCCGGCGTGTGGAGGTGCTGCGTCCGTTTTTGAAGTACTACCGACAGTTCGACCCCGTCTGTCCCGTTATCCCTTCGAACTACTGTGGCCCAGCCCATCGGCGGCTGTCTCCACACATTTACACAGAAGCGGAAGTGGTCGCTCTACTCGCCGCCACCCGTGATCTGAAGCTGGACGGATTGCGTCCACTCACATATGCGACCTTGTTCGGGCTGCTGGCTGCAACGGGGCTGCGCTTGTCAGAAGCGCTTGGCTTGGAACATACAGATTTGAACTTGGAGGCCCCGTCCATCACGGTACGTCAGACCAAGTTCAAGAAGTCACGACTGGTGCCGATTCACTTCAGTACGGCGAAGGCGCTCGCAGATTATCAACAAGCGACTCAATTAGCACCACGCCAGCCCGGCATTGAAACGGTCTTCCTTACAGCAGAAGGGCGCCCTCTTCCGAAGCGAACTGTGAATTGCACGTTCGAGCGCCTGCGACGCCATTTAGGTTGGGCGGCCCGCGGCGGGCATCCGCATCCACGTATTCACGATCTGCGCCACACGTTTATCTGCCGGGCACTCTTGCGCGGCCAACAAGAGAATCAGATTGACAGTGTGGTCGACGCTATCTCGACCTGCGTTGGACACGCGAAAGTCTCTGATACTTACTGGTACATCTCCGCCACTCCGGCGTTGATGGGCGAAGCATCACAACGGTTCTGCCGCTTCTGTTCTGGAGGCGCTCAATGAAAGTTTCCGCATCCCCGGAAAGTCGGTTTGCCAAACTCGTTGAGGAGTTTTTCCTGGAGCGGCTGATTCGTCAGCGCAACTCGAGCCCTCAAACGGTCGCGGCCTATCGCGACTGCTTTCGACTCCTGTTCGAGTTTGCACGCGATCACTGCAACAAATCTCCCGACCGCCTGGTGCTGGCCGATCTCGATGCTCCCATGGTACTCGCGTTTCTGGATCACCTCGAGAAGGAACGGAAGAACTCGATTCGGAGCCGCAATGCGCGCCTGGCCGCTCTACGGTCATTCCTGCATTTCGCCGCTCTCAAGCACCCAGAGTCGCTCGCCCTGATTCACCGCTCACTCGCGATTCCGACAAAGCGCTGCAGCAGGACTCTGATGGGTTTTCTGTCACGCGAGGAGGTGCAGGCGATCATCGACGCGCCTGACTCATCGACTTGGGTAGGACAACGAGATCAGGTTCTCTGGGCCACTCTATACAACACGGGAGCCCGCGTGTCAGAGGCGGTCGGCATCAAAGTTGCCGACGTGGTCTTGGAGGGCAGCCCCAGTATTCATCTTCGTGGCAAAGGCCGCAAGGACCGGATGATTCCCATCTGGCCTGCCACCGCGGCTCATATCCGGCGTTGGTTGCCACGGATCGATCCGTCACTCGGTAAGCCGTTGTTTCCCGCAGCCACCGGCGGCCACCTCACACGATCCGCAATCACGGATCGCTTGAAGCGCGCCACGAAAACCGCCACCACGAAGTGCGCCAGTCTGGCTGGCCGCAACATCTCACCGCACACGGTTCGACACGCGACAGCCATGCACATGCTGCAATCCGGCGTCGACATTACGCTCATCGCGCTTTGGCTTGGCCACGAGAGCCCGGCGACAACTCACATCTATGTGGAAGCCGACCTGAAGATGAAAGAGGAAGCTCTGAAAGTCGTCAAGCCTCCCGCTCTGAAACAAGTTCGATACCAGCCTCCAACCGGGCTACTTGGATTTCTACAGAGTTTGTAATGTAAGGATTATGTGCGGTTCGTCGCTGGCCTGAATCAATCGATAGAGACTTTCAACTTGGCGGACTGCACATAATCACAGCCGGTACATAATTGCGTCCAAGCGCAACCGGCGCATGGAATTCTCCGCCAGATTGTTGCTCAACTCCAGTTGGGGATGTTCCGGGAACCGGGTGAGTTTGGCCCAGAGCGTAAGCGTGTAGCTGATCGCCCTACCCAGCGCACTGGCTGGCAGCACTGCGGCTTCCGTGGTCTCCATCTCTTGCTTGACGACCGCGAGCAGTGGACGGGCGCGGTCCTGACGCAGAAGATGTCGCGCAGCATGATCCATGCTCGCCTCGCGAGCCTCGGCATCAATTGCAAAAAGCTCGTCGATCCGCGACACAAGTTGCGTTGCAAGACGGTCGTCCGGATTGAGCTTCAGCGCGTCGAATACTTTCCTACGAGCATGAGCCCAGCAGCAGGCATGCACCATGCCAGCGCCGCCCACTTTGTCGTATGCGACATAGCCGTCAGTCTGCAAAATGCCCTCCCGCACCGGCACGAACTTCACCATCCAATCACTCGGCATTTACGGCTGCCAGGAAGACTCAGCCGAAAGTCACTAAGACCGTTCAATATACTGGCGCATCATGTAAGCTCCTATTGCTCTTCGTAAAAATAATTGCGGCTGATTGTGTCGCGGGTCTGGCAGGATTGGAGGTCCCGCCACTGTCTATTTATTGGCGTCCGAACGAGGTGCCGCGGACCTCCGGACTCATCCCAGTCACGGCTATGGCCGACAAGAGAACCAACAGAGCGGTTGCACTCATGGCGACCGCATAGCTTGTGCGATGCGCCAGCACGGCCTCGACGTAGACTACCGTGCTCGAGAGAAGAACTCCACACTGATGACCAAAACCTGGCAGAAACCCGCGCACCGAATCAGGAGACAACTCCGAGAGATGTGCCGGCACCACGCCCCATGCCCCTTGCACGAAGAATTGCATCAGAAAGCCCCCAAACACCAGGAGAGCTAACGAAGGAGCGCGAGACCAAAGGGGAATCACAAATAGTGCGCAGCCCATGGCGATCATCATGATGCGGCGGCGTCCCCAGCGATCCGACAGGTGGCCACAGAGGACGCCGCCCAGAATCGCGCCCACCATGGTGAGGGCTGTTATCACTGCGCGCTGCACCGGCAGCAGTCCCCACTGACGTTCGAGAAAGGTCGGATACATGTCCTGCGTACCATGCGCGGCCAGATTCATGGTCGTCATGAATAACGTTATATAAAGGAAAGTCTTCCAATTAGCCAGGAGTGCGTGTCCCAGTCCTTTCCACGTTTCATGCCGCGACTCCTCCCAGACTTCGGATTCGGTGACATTGAAGCGTACGAAGAGGGCCAGCAGGGCTGGAAGGCCACCAAGAAAGAACAGGGGGCGCCAGCCCAGCCGATCGAAGAGAAAGAAGTACGCGGCGGCCGCCAGTAGATATCCCGCTGCGTAACCCTGTTGAAGGATTCCTGAAAGGACGCCTCGCAATCGAGGCGGCACCTTTTCCATCGCCAATGAGGCTCCCACGCCCCACTCACCACCCATCCCGATGCCGAACAATGCTCGCAGAATCAGAAACGTCGTGAAGTTAGGTGCCAGACCCGACAGGACCTCGACCACCGAGTAGAAGACCAGATCCAGCATCAACGGGAGGCGTCGGCCATAGCGATCCGCCAGCAGGCCGAAGATGAATGCTCCTACGGGGCGGAACGCCAAGCTTAACGTAATGGAGAGCGCCACCGCGCCATCGGACTGGTGAAACTCGCGACCGATGGCGGTGAGGCAAAATACCACCAGGAAGAAATCGAACGCATCCAGTGTCCAGCCGAGAAAGCCCGCCAGGAGCGCCGCGGTATGACCCTCCCGGCGAGTGCCTGGTGCGATTGTACTCATGAAATCACCGGTAGCCTGATGTGAGAAGGCTGAGTTGCCGAATGGTAGATGATTTGATGGGCCGTAACGACGCTTGATTTTCAACACGTGGCTCCTGCTCCTTCTGAGAAATTGAATTAATAGTTGACCCGCGCAATGCAGTCGATCTCAATTTTTCTGCCGCTCCGCAAGATTGCCTGAGTGGTGGTTCGCACCGGATAGTCGGTGGGAAAGAATTCCTTGTAGACTTGATTCATTCCGTCGAAGTCGTCCAGGTTTGCCAGATGTACCGAGACCTTGACAACTCTTGCCAGACTGCTCCCTGATGACTGCAGAATCTTCGACAGGTTGCTCAATTCCAGACGGGTCTCCGACTGGATATCGCCGAGTTCGAATTCCTGCGTAGCCGGGTTGATTGGCGCTTGTCCTGCGGTGAAGACGAACCCTCCGGCAACGATAGCTTGCGAATACGGACCCAGCGGTCTGGGGAATTCGGGTGAACTGACGACGCGACGATCTGACGACGTGATCATGCCAGTGTTGAATGCCGCGGCCAATAACGCCGACGCTGCGGACGATAAGAATGCGATGCAGTTCATCAGGATTAAGCTTTCCTCAGGATCTGACTCAAGCGCCGAGCGACCACCTGCGCTTCACCGGGGTCAAGAAGCCACACGCCTAACTCCAATGCCTCGGGAGGGCTCGACCGCACCTCGATGCCTGGTTCGCCTTCCCGGAGTTGCTTGATGACTTCCGCCACTGTGAGGAAAATCAGACTTTCATCAGTGAACCGGTGAGCGTGGCGTAGGGGTCGCCGGCGTTGATGAACGTGCGACCGCCTAGCTCCTTGAAGAAGTCGCGGGGAACGGCGGACGCGTATGCGCCAGTTCTTGAAAACAAAATTTCTGCGATTGAACATAACTCTCATAAGTGATTTCGAAACTCCATCCGGCAAACCAGTCGCCCCGATCGCGCTGAAGACGACGTGGCAGCCATCCGGGGAAACCGTAACGCTCGAGCCCGGGCCAAAATTCATGTGGACTTCGTTTCCCGGACTATCCACATCGAGCCGGACTTGCCAGAGTCTCGGCTGGCTTGCCGCGAAGTTAGATAACGTTCCGGGGGCCGACAAAGTCCGCGCTAGCGAAAGCCCATCATGAGACTGGCTTTTAGGCGTGTTTCCGGGTGACCTTACGGAACAGGCGAAGCAGGTTTCCGCCCCAAAACTTATCGATTCTCTCTTCCGAGTAACCGCGGCGCAGCATCCCGTCGGTGATCATGGGAAGGTCGCGCGTGTCACGCATGCCGCGCGGCAGATTGGGGCCACCGTCGAAATCTGTTCCGATGGCCACATGATCTTCTCCGACCATCTGAATGGCTTTGTCGACCACACCCACCCAATCGTCCACCGTGATCCTGACGGAATCCGGCACGGCCATGCCGACCCTGGGAAATTCGGGCGAGACCAGCTTGTCCACGTCGTAGATCGACAAGCCCTCGACCTCCTTGGGGATGCTCGATGTATCCCAGAATGGCTTGTTCGCGTGCGCGGTTTGGTAAGCGTACTCCTCCGGGCTGTGAAATTCATTGCCGATCTCAAAGCCGATGACGCCGCCCTTCGCCGCCATTTTCTTCAGCAGCCAGTCGGGCATGTTCCGCGGAATTTCGACCACGCTGCGCAGGCCGTTGTGCGTCGCGATGATCGGGTCGGAGCTGGCGTCGATGGCCTGCGAGGTCGACTCGTCGGACGCGTGAGAAACATTGATCACCATGCCCAGTCGGTTCATCTCGCGAATCACCTTGCGGCCGTGCGCGGTGAGCCCATGCCACTGCGGCGGCGAGCAGCAGGTGTCGGCGTAATGCTGATTCCAATTGTGCGCCGAAAGCTGCGCCGAGCGAAGGCCCAGTCGATACAGATCCCGAAGCACGCCCAGATCGCCATCCAGATCGTAGCTGCCCTCGATATCCAGCACGGCGGCGATCTTGCCTCTGGCGCGGATCCGCTCCACGTCGTCGGCGTTGAGCGCGAGTTCCACTTGGTCGCGGTTCAATTCCAGTTGCTGCAGCGCGTGATCGATCCGGCGTAGCGTCTGCCTGGTCTCGAACCGGCCGGGATAGTATCGCTCCGGAACGTAGATAGAGAGGAAGAAAGCGCCGACTCCTCCATCCCGCGCGCGCGGCAGATCCCAATAGCCGTCGGATTTGCGATCGCCCATGCTGTCACCGTGATAGAACTCGCGGTCGAGGGCGTGAACGTGGCCGTCGAAAACCAGCGCGCGCTTATGAATCTCCAGCGCACGCGCGGAAATGTTAGGACTGGAATCGGCGCCGCACAGAAGCGGGCGATGCGCCAGCAGCGCGGGCGCCAGAGCGGAATAGCGTAGAAAGCGGCGCCGAGTCGTCATCAGGACCTCACGAAAGTCGATTCTCCCGTCTGGTAACGGATGGCGAGATGCGGCGTCTCAAGGCGCCGCTGCCCCTGGAACAGGCTGTCGATACCCGCGCAAAGCAGGCCGGTGGTCAGCAGCGTCCGCTCCACCGGGTAAGGCTCTTTTCCGGTCAGCATCATCTGCTCGATGTAGTGCACGAGCGGACTGAAATAATTTTCGAGCGTCGCCCCCTCGGCCTCCCGGGACGCATACATCTGGGTTGAGAACGGCCGCGGCTGCCCGTCGATCGCCGCCGCGAAGTTGAAATCGAGCAGCAGCCCGTTCATCATGATCATCGTGCAGCGCAGGCCGTCAGAATGCCGGTAGTGATAGGCGACCGGATCCCTCGCCAGCTTCTTCATTTCCTGGAGCGTCGGATAGACGTGGGTGAAGCCCTCCCGTCCGGGCATCAGCATGTGGCTGCGGCACAGCGCGGCCTTGAACAGCGCCGGCGACCACAGTCCCTCCTCGTGGGCCTTCCAAAAGCTGTCGCCCCGGTACGCCTGCAGCCACTCGACTCCCTTCTCCCCGCTCTTGCGCCGCTCCACCATGCACTGGATGGTCTCCAACCCATGGATGTCGTAGCTGTCCAGGCCGCCGAAGCAAACGCACATGGCCTCGCGGACGGAAACCCCCGAGGGCATCTCGACCGACGGAATGCGCCATCTCACAGGCGCGCTCGATCCGGCCATGAGCGGGAAGCCCATCTTGCGCGCCGTGTCGTACATGTCCTTCGCCTCATGCCAATCGAAGGAGAGATGCTTATCCACGTAAACGGGAACCGAGCGGCCACTCGCGCGGAACACGTCGACAATCTCTTCGAAGAAGCGATACCGGGGGTACTCCGTCTGTCCCTTCTCGTTGCGCGGATAGGCGCCTTGCTCGCCGATATAGATCACGCCGTCGACCGCGAGCTTGCCCGTGCCCCGGGTCAGGGCCTGCGCGGCCGTCGTGTAAACCTTCATGCCCGGATGCCGCTTCGTCCGTTCCGGGACCAGGTCTCCCTCGCCCCTCTGTTCGACAAACAGCGACACCACATCGAGCGGCGAATGGTGATGGACGCCGCCCCAACCGTATCCATCGAGAATGCGGTCGACGATATGTTGCGTGTGCAGCCGCCTTTGATAAATATTGGCGACCACCGCGACCTGAGGGCGGCTCTCAGGTGCGGGCATATTGCGATTCCGCGGGAGGCTGGTATTTCACGGCCAGTTGGGGAGTTTCGAGTCTTGCGTTGAGCCGGGCTTTGGAAGTCAGGCAGGCCTCATGAATCCCGCTGGTGAGCAAGGTACGGTGCACCGGGTAAGGCGCGACGCGAGTCATGAACATCTGCTCGATCTTCGCCGCCAGGCTCGCCGAGTAGGTCAGGTTGGGAGCGGGAGACTGGAAGAATTGCGTCGCGACCAGCCCATGCCCAATCACGCGCGCTGAGAACGTGAAGTTCCGGTCTGCGCCGGTCAGCATCAGCAGCGTCGCGTGTGTGCCATCGTTATACTCGACGCAATAGGCGGCCGGATCTTTTACCAGTTGGGGCAGCACGCCGGAGGCGACCATATCCTGTAAGCGGCCGTCGAGCAGTGTCAGGCCCAGCGGCGCGTCGCTGCGGGATAAAGCCGAGCTCAGCAGATCCTTCGACCAGCGCCCGGAATCGCCCGCCGCCCAGACATCGTCGCCCTCCAGTAACTGCACCGCCTTGACACCGGTCTCCCCGCCCTCGCGCCGCTCGAGCATGCACTGCATCGCTTCCAGGGCGTCGAAATCCCTGCCGCCGAAGCCCACCATCACCGCCTCCTGGATCTTCGCGCCGACCGGGATGTCGATGTCGGGCAGCCGCCAGGTCACGGGCAGTGAAGAGCCGGCCAGCATGGGGAACTTGAGCCGCTCGGCGGTGGCTACCATGGTCTGCGCCTCGCGGAAGGTGAACGAGAGACTCTCGTGGTTGAAGTAAGGAACGGCGCGCCCGTCTTCCTCGAAGACTTGAGCGCACTGCTCGAAGAAGTCGTAGCGCGGATACAGGATCTGTCCTTTACTGTTGCGCGGATAGTCGCCTTCGACCACCACCAGCACCGCGTCGACGGCGAGTTGGCCGCCGCCGGCGCGCAGCGCTTCCGGAATATTGGCGCACAGACGGAAGCCGAACTCCTTCGATCGGCTCACGCTCAAATCGGCCAGCGGACCGGAATCATCCTCCGCGGCGGGAGCGGCCGCGGCTCCTCGCCCGGCCGGCGCCGGAGGCTGCACGCTCTGCGCGACCATCGGCCGCTCGGTGCCGTGCGTCCGCCGATCCTCTTGGGCCCGCCGCCTGACCGGCGCGCCCTCCCCGGCGCGCGCCTTCGGCTCCACGTACAGGGAAACCACCTGCACATTCGGCATGTGCCAGTCTCCCTCGAACGGGTAGCCGACCAGGAAGCGGTCCGCGATCGTTTGCAGATCCGATCCGTAGTGGTAACTGCTGCCGATGATCGCCAGGCGAAGCGGGGCCCGTGAAGACTCGCCGGGAGCCTGGGCAGCGGCGGACCGGCAGTACGCCAGCGTGGCCGGCGCGAGAGCGGAATAGCGGATAAAACGGCGGCGGGTGAGCATTATGTGATCCTCAAAGTCGATTGTCCGGGTTGATAGCGGATCGCGAGGTGCGGCGTCTCGATCCGCTGCTGCCCCTGGAAGAGGCTGTCGATGCCGGCGCAGACTAGCCCAGTCGCGAGCAGCACGCGCTCCACCGGGTACGGCTCCTTGCCGGTCTGCATCATCTGTTCGATGTAGTGGACGAGGGGGTTAAAGTAACTTTCGATTGTCGCGGCATGGGCCTGCTTGGACAAATACATCAGGGTGGAGAATGGCTTTGGCTGCCCCTCGATCGCCGCGGCGAAGGTGAAATCCTGCACCAGTCCGTTCAGCAGCATGATCGTGCCACGGAGCCCGTCTTTGTATCGATAATGATACGCGACCGGATCTGGGGCTAACGTCTTCATCTGCTCGAGCGTCGGATAGACGCCGGTGAAGGTCTCGCGGCCGGACTTGAGCGTCTCGCTGCGGCACAGCGCGGCCTTGAACAACGCGGGCGACCACAGTCCCTTTTCGTGCGCCCTCCAAAAGCTGTCGCCCCGGTAGGCCTGCAGCCAGTCGACTCCCGTCTCCCCGCCCTTGCGGCGCTCCACCATGCACTGGACGGCCTCGACGGCATGGATATCGTAACTGTCCAAGCCGCCGAAGGCGACGCACAGGGCCTCGCGGATCGGCGCCCCCAGGGGCATCTCCACCTGCGGCATCCGCCACGTCAAAGGGAGGCTCGATCCGGCCATGAATGGAAATCCCATTTTGCGTGCCGTGTCGTACATATCCTTCGCCTCCTCCCATTTCCAGGAGAGGTGCTTGTCGAGGTAAAAGGGTACGGAGCGGCCGCTCCCGCGGAATACGTCGACCACCTCTTCGAAGAACCGATACCGGGGATACTCGGTCTGCCCTTTCTCGTTGTGCGGATAGGCGCCTTGCTCGCCGATATAGATCACGCCGTCGACCGCAAGCTTGCCCGTGCCCCTTGTCAGCGCCTGCGCGATCGTGGGGTAGGCCTTCATTCCCGGATGCCGCTTGGTCCGGTCGGGGACCAGGTCGCCCTCGCCCCTCTGTTCGACGAACAGCGACACCACCTCGAGCGGTGAATGGTAAAAGACGCCGCCCCAACCGTATCCCTCCAGGATCCGGTCGATGATATGTTGCGTGTGCAGGTGCGTCTGGTAAGTATTGGCCACCACCGCAATCTGGGACCGCTTTGTGGAAGTTGTATGCTGAGCCATAGCGAGCGCCTGAGTTAGAAGGCCAACCGGACCGTGACCTCGAACGCCCGCATCGGGCCGGCCGAGGTGATGTTGCCGAACGAGGGCGAACCGTATACCCCGTTTGGACTGCCCCAGTTCACGTGGTTGAACGTGTTGTACGCGTCCAATCGGAATTGAAAATTCAACCGCTCCCGGATCGGGAACGCCTTCGCCAGGGCAGAGTCCAGGTTGACGAGTCCGGGTCCGTAGAAAGGATTCATCGCGGAATTCCCATAAGTATAGAGCGCCGGCATGGCGAACGCGTTGCTGTTGACGCACGCAACGATCACCGCGCCGCAGCTCGATGCGTTGATGGGACCGACGCGATTGGGCCGCTGGCTGGTCTGCCCGGTATTGGCTTGATCCTGGCTGATGGTCACGTTGACGGGTATGCCGGTCTGGATCGACATGATGCCGCTCAAGGACCATCCGCCGGCGACTGCGCGCAACAAAGCGTGCGAGTGGCCGCGAAAGAAGGGCATCTGCCACACATAGTTTCCCACGAATCGATGGCGGATATCCGCCGAGGAATTGCCGTAGTCGGCCTTCCAGTCGTAAGGATTCACGATCTGGCCGCCGCCCGTCGAGTAGGGGCCCTGATCCAGACTGTGCGACCAGGTATAGTTTAACTGCGCCGTCACGCCCCAATGCATCCGCTGGGTAAAGACGACGTTCATGCCGTCGTAGTTCGAGTACTCCTGATCATCGATGTCGCGGATGTTGCCGAAGTTCTGGTTCGGCCGCCGCGACTGGATCGGACCCGGACCCGGCAGGGGAGCGTTCTCTTGCCAGCTCGTGTCCAGGTGATAGGTGTGGTTGCCCTGGTACTGCACGTCGAGACCGGCGTCCTGCCAGAGGCTGCGCTCCACGTCGAAGCTCCACTGGTTCATCGTGCCCGAGGGATAGTACGGACCGACGGTCACAATGTCGGGCGTCGGGCTGGCTGTGCCCAGGGCCGCCACCGGATTGGGATTGCTGAACGTGATCACCGGATTCGATCTCGATGTGTTGTACGTAAAGTTGCTACCAAAGGGCGGATTGAGCGAAAGGATGGTGATGGAGTTGTTCGTGTCGGGGCTGTAGTAGATACCGAATCCGCCGCGCGCCACCCACCGTTGGCCCAGCCGGTACGCGAAGCCGAAGCGGGGCGCCCACTGATCGTGGTTGGGCAGCGTAAATTTATAATTCGGCGTTGTGACGCTGGGCACGAGCGTCGTCCCATCGGCGCTGAGCGCGTTCGCGATGCCGGTCGGGCTGACCGGCACCGTGGGCAGTTCATAACGCAAGCCGACGTTCAGTGTGAGGTTGCGCGTGACGTTCCATTTGTCCTCAACAAAGAGATCGTACCGCCATTGCAAACCCGAAGAGCCCAACTGCACTGTCGGCGTGGTGTCGCTGACGATCAGCCCCCGCATGAAATCCGCCGCGGCGTCGCCCGTCATCGAGCCGTTGAAGGTGAAGCTCCCACGGGGATTGTTCGCGGCAAAGCGCGTGGTGTACACGCGGGAGACGTCCGAGCCGGCGACGACGTTGTGGGCCCCGTGATTCCAGCTCAGCGTGTCGGCGGCGGTCCACACCTGGTCGGTCTGCAGCGAGTTGCGGGCCGCGCTGCCCGTGCCGGTGTAGTTGCTGATCGTGACCGAAGGATCGCCCGGATTCCCCGCCGGATTGGCATAGCCTGGAATGGTCAGCACGCTGAGCTGGCTATCGAGCGACGGGTTCACAAAGTATCCATTCGCGCTGTTTTCGGCATATTGATTGCGGCCCGCCTGGAATTCGTTGACCAGATTGGCTGTGAACACCTGCGTATAGCCGGCTACGAAATTGTTCTGTGTGCTCGGAACATAGTTCGTGTCGGGGACAAAGACGGCGCCGGTGAAAGCGTTGGCTTTCTGGTACCCATAGCGGAAATAGAACCGGGCATGATCGCCGAGGCTCTCATCTACCCGCGTTATATACTGATCCCAGTTGTCGCCGTTGGTGGTGGCCAGGCTCAGATTGCTGGTCAGGCCCGGCAGGTTCGGCGGCGGCGCCATGAACTTTAACACTTGCAGCGAATGTGGATCGATACATCCGGGTTGGATGATGTTGGCAATTATGCAGCTTGGGTTGACGGGATCGGAAAGCGTGACCGGTTTGGGGGCTTTCAGGAGAGCAGAGAAGTCGCCCGTGCGCTCGGCAGCCGTCATCACGGTGTAGAGCCCCGTGGTCTGGGAGAACTGGCGACGCCCCTGGTAGTCGAACATGAAGAAGGTTTTATTCTTGCCGTTGTACAACTTGGGTATCACAACCGGGCCATCCACCTCGCCGCCGAACTGGTTTTGCCGCAGGGGATTCTTCGGCGAGCCCGGATTGTCGAAACGGCCATGGGCGTTCAAGGCGTCGTTTTCGAGCGACTCCCTGAGAACCCCGTGAAGGTCATTGCCGCCTGTCTTCGAGACCACGTTGATATGCACGCCCAGGTAGCTGCCGTACTGCGCCGAGTAGGTTCCGGTCTGCACGCTCACTTCCTGCACCGCGTCCGGCGAGAGGCGGAAATCCGTGGTTCTATGCAGGGTGTTCATGATGGTCACGCCATCCATCGTGACGTCGTTCTGCTCCCCTCGCGTGCCGGGTCCGGCAAAGGATTCTCCTGGCGGATCGCCGACGGTGACGTCGCCGGACTGCGTGACCCCGGCCGTCATGAGGGACAGTTTCAACGTGTCGTGGCCCACAACCGGGAGCGAGGAGATTGCCGTGGTCGAGACGGTCGTGCTCAAGGCTGCGTCGTCGGTGGCGATCGGGGGCGGCGCGCTCGATACCGTCACCGCATTGCTCACCGCGCCGACCCGCAGAGTGAAGTCGGTGCGCACAGTCTGGTTGACCTCCACCAGCACGTTGCTGTGCACCGCTTTTCCGAAGTTGGGCGCTTCGACCGTGATCGTATACGTGCCGACCGCGACGTAGGGGAGCGTGTAGCTGCCAGTGCTGCCGGTCTTGCCTTTGTAGGCGACTTTGGTCGCGTCCTGCACGGCGACCACGTTCACGTCGGCCACCAGTGCGCCTGAACTGTCGGTGACGGTGCCCACCAGTGTGGTTGACGACGCGACTTGACCCAACGCCGGCCGGCTCAGCGCCGCGCATAGACCAAGAACGCAAAAGATAATCGGGCGCTTCATTGGGGAACTCTCCTTGATGGAGCGCGGTTCGCCGGGGTCAAAGCTCCCGGCGGGGGAAAGCCCGGCGGCGGACAGCTCTACAGGCTTCGCAAAAAACGGTTTTCGATTCGGCACGTTGTTACCTCCCTGGACCGCGCTGTTCAAGCTCGCGGTGCTGTCGCACGTCAACGTGGTCGCATCCCCGAGGGGCGGCGGGGCCTCTGCGGGTTACGGCGGCTATTGGAATAATTCGATTCTAGGTCGGGCCCGTTTATTTGTCAAACATGTTTTGCTGGCTATATTGACAACTATAACTTGTGAATTAAATTAACAATAGATAGTTGTCAATCTGACGATAAAGACTTGTTTGACTGGACCGGCGCGCTGGCCTACAATTCGACTTGGCCGGTTCGTACGAGCGGCGAATCTGACGGAGGAAAGTGATGCGACTCGGTTTGATCGGCTGTGGCTCGATCGGAGGCGCCGTCGTGAAGGCGATCGGCGCGGGATGTTTGCCGGGGCTCCGGCTGGTTGGTATAGCGGATCCCATGAGAATGGAAGCGTCGGCGAAAGTGGCGGCGGCCGTGAACTGTCCTTTCTTCGCCGGCGTCCCCTCTCTGCTGGATATCCAGCCGGACTTGGTTCTGGAAGCGGCTTCCGCGGACGCCGTTCGTTCGTTCGCTGTCGACATCTTCGAGTCGGGCGCCAACCTGATGATTGTCAGCGTGGGAGCGCTTGCGGACGCCGAATTCTTCGGCCGTCTGATCGAACTGGCGAACCGGACGAACCGGCGGCTCCATATCCCCTCCGGTGCGATAGGCGGCCTCGATATCGTCAAGGCCGCTATGTTTGGCGGGCTCGAGGAATGCCGGTTGACGACCACCAAACCTCCCGGAGCTCTGAGGGGCGCCCCTTACGTCGACCAGCAGGGTATCGATCTCGAAAGCATCCGTCGGTCGACGCTGATATTCGAAGGCACCGCGTCGCAGGCTGTTCGTTTTTTTCCAGAAAATCTGAATGTAGCCGCGGCGATCAGCCTGGCCGGCCTGGGTCTCCAGAGAACCACGGTGAGGATTATCGCCGATCCGGCTGCGACCCGAAATGTCCACGAGGTCTTCATCCGGGGCAGTTTTGGCGAGGCCACCGTTCGGCTGGTAAATCGGCCCAGCGCGGATAACCCGAAATCGAGCCGCCTGGCAAGCCTGTCGGTCATTGCCACCCTTCACCGCGTCAGCCAACAATTTCAAATTGGAACCTGACGAAAGCCGGACTTGACGAAATCCGGCCGTGTCCTAATCCGCCGCCTCGACCGGGCGCCTCACGCCGAATACCGATCTTGCGATCTCGCGCAGCGAGGAGAGGCTCTTTTTCTTGTCGCCGGACTTCGATACCATCACCAGTTCAACCTTCACTTTCGACGTCAGCGGAACATGCTTTACCCCCACCCGCTGGCTGCCTTGAATCAATGCCGGCGCCACGCTGACTCCCACGCCGGCGGACACCAGAGTCATGATGGTCTGACGATTATCCGCGTATTGCACAATCCTTGGAGTGAAGCCGGCCTCCTTGAAAAGCAAATCGCAGCGGGCGCTATAACCGGGAGTCACGCTGCTTGCGAGCGCGATGAATGACTGATCCCGATACTCGCTCAGGCGGACCTTCGGGCGCCTTGGCTCGCGCAAGGATTCGGGCGCCTGCAGCACAAAGCCCGTCCGGTGTAAGGTGTCGAAAAATAATCCGGATCTGGGTAGTGGCGATATCGCGAATCCGGCGTCGATCTCGCCCCGCACCAGCGCCTCGATCTGCGCGCCGGAGCTTTGCAGCCGTATATCTAGATAAATCTCCGGAAATCGATCGCGAAATTCTGCGAATACTCGCGGAAGCAGGCTCTCCGCCGTTCCCCCAGCGATCGCAATCGTGAGCCTGCCGGTTTCGCCTCGGCTCGATAATTGAGTGTCGCTTAGCGCGCGATCCAGATGATCGAACAAGTGGTGTGCGCGCTCCAGCAGAGTCGAGCCCGCTTCCGTCAAAGTGACGCTTCGGGTCGTCCTGTCGAATAACCGGGCCTCCACGATCGACTCCAGGCTCGCTATCGTCTGGCTCACCTGCTGCTGGCTCAGGTTGAGTTGCATCGCGGCCCGGTGGAAGCTCAGATTCTCGGCCACCGCCACGAAGTATCGGAGATGCCGCAGTTCGATCAACGATGAGCTCGATTGCATTGGCTTAGGCCCCGGCTATCCTCCCGGCGAGTTCGTCCGCCGTCACGGGCGTCCCATTCAACAACAAGGCGCCTCGATCGTCGTCGAATTCGCGCTCCCACTTCGCGACGACGATGGTGGCGACGCCGTTGCCGATCAGGTTCGTCACGGACCGCCTCTGAGACATGAACCGGTCGACGCACAGCAACTGCGTGATACCTGACACCGGAACTGTCCCGATCGAAGAGAGTGTGGCGGCGAGCGTGATGAACCCTCCACCGGTCACCGTTGCCGAGCCCTTCGACGTCAGCATCAGGATCAGCAGAATCCACCATTCCTCGCCCGTGCTCAACTGCGTATTGGTGGACTGCGCCACAAAAGATCGCGGCTATCGTCAGATCGATCGAAGTCCCATCCAGGTTGGAACCGTATTCCACCGGGACGACCAGCCCCACCACCGATTTTGCACAACCCAGATTCTCGGGCTTGGCGATCATTCTGGGCAAAACCGTTTTCGAAGACGAGGTTCCCATCACGATCAATATCTCATCTTCAATGTACTTCAGAGGAATTTCCAGAGACTGAAGCCGTGCGTGCGCGCGATCGCTCCCCGGGACGACGAATATGAACAGGCCCCCTGTCAAGTACACGCACAGCATGAGCTTAGCGAGAGGCAACGACATGGCCGTGGAGGACGATGTAATCCGGGTGGATGTCCTTCTCCTTGTCGTCGTTGGGCTGGAGCGTGACGGTGGCGTCGATGGCGAGGGTTTTGATTTTGCCCTTGAAGACGTGTTCTTCCTTGGTGAACTGGCCGATGATGAGCGCTGATTTCTTCATAAAACTTTCCTTTCGTTGGTGAGGCCACCCAATGTAGCCTCTTGTGAGACCGCAGCCGATCAGGGCCAAGGGCTGAGAATGCAAGCACAACAAACGGCTATGCCGCGCCCGCATCTACGATGCGGCCAGCGCGGCTGGTGTTTGGCTGTGCTTCCTCGTTCGAGGCCGGACCTGATAGGCAATGGGCGAATAAATAGAGGCAGCGATAGGGCAGCGGGCGAATCCCGAGAGGAGATGATGTGAAGATCAGCGCATTGGATCGGCGTTCAACGAGGCCGCCGCCGTGCTTGCCGTCGTGGCGTTCCGCCGGGCCGGGTTGCATGAGGTAACGGTCGGGACTGGGACCGCTGGCACTCCGATTCAGAGTTCGGTGTCACGGGGCGTGGAAGGGAGGGTGGAATTGTTTCCAGGCTTCGAAGCGGGGCTAAAGGACATCGACGGATTTGATCGCGTCTGGTTGCTCTATTCCTTCGACCGGGCCGCTGAAACGCAACTGGTAGTTCGGCCTTACTTGAAGGAGATTGACTGCGGCGTGTTTGCTACCCGATCGCCTGTGCGGCCGAACCACATCGGAATGTCGCCAGTCCGGTTGCTAAGAGTTCAGGGTAGCGCGCTGCTCGTGGCCGAAGTCGATATCCTGGACGGCACGCCGTTGCTCGACATCAAGCCCTACGTTCCCGCCTTCGACCATTTTCCCGTCGACCGCGTAGGTTGGTACGAAAACACTTCGCCGACGGGAGCGGTTGCGGACGGCCGCTTCGAGCAGTCTTAGTCACGCCTACCCGAACTTGAACAGGATGCCGAAGCCACCGCGCGGATAGTTCCATTCGATCTCTCCGGTAGGCGCGCATACGACACGGCAAGTGCCGCACTCCAGACAGCCATCGGCCGCGATCTCAACATGCCCCCTATCGTTCATGCTGTAGCAACCGGCGGGACAAATGTGCGTTAGCGAAACCAAGGCAGGCGACGGCTTGTCGTGGGGCCTCACCTTGATATGCGGATTATGAGAGTCGACAAGATAGCGGTTGGAGTAAAGCTTACCCTCCACTTTCACCGCAGGCAGCTTGACAACTATATCTTCAGGGACAAAAGCTTCTTGAATTTCAGCGTAGCCTAATATTCTCCATGCCCTCGCAAATTTGACTGCGTCTCCAATAACTCCTGTCAGCTTCCTGCCCCGGAAAAAGGAGGACAGAATCTCCTTCTCTTTCGTGCGTTTATCGACGCCATCGACCCGGAACCAATTCTGTGCCGCCTGGCCGATCAATCGCGGGTAAGTTCCGAACAACATCTTGCTGTTAGCGTGCATGTAGCCGGGTATGTTCTTGTACTTCTTCAGATCCTTCATGACGAAAGAGCCGTCCAACGTCTTCTTATAAGCCGCCAGGTTCGACTTACTCAATGGCTTGCCCCCGCGCTTCAAGTCGGCGATCGTCTGGCCTGCGACCATCCCTGTAACCATCGCCAAATTCGAGCCCTCGCGGTGGACTGAGTTGACGAACTGTCCCGCATCGCCAACGATGATCCACCCGTCACCACAGAGTTCGGGCATAGCCCTATAGCCCCCTTCGGGGATCAGGTGTGCCGCATACTCCTTGCACTCGGATCCCGTCAGTAGCGGCTTCACACTGGGATGATTCTCAAAGGCCTCCAGGAGTCCATAAGGCGTAGCTCCGGTTTCAGCGAAATCGGAGACCAGGCAGCCGATGCCGATCGAGATCGACTCCTTATTCGTATAGATGAAGCCCATCCCCGCCGCGCCGGCGCTGACAGTCCCCATCGCTTCAATCACCACTCCCTCGTCACCCTTCAGATTGAAGCGGTTTTCAATCGTTTCCTGCGGTAGGAAGTGCATTTCCTTGACAGCCAGAGCGACCGCGTGGGGTTGGAGCTCCGGCCTTAGCCCCGATTGCTGTCCGACAAACCCATTTACGCCCTCACCTAGGACTACGACATCCGCGAAAACATCGCCATCCAGGCGATCAGTGTGGACGCCAACGACCTTGCCGTGAGCGTCACGGATTAAGCCCGTAACCGTTGTCTCACAAAGAACCACAGCACCGGCGCTACGTACCCGCCCGCTGAACCACTTATCGAACTGCGCGCGAATAATCGTGTAGCGGTTCGGCCGCTCTTAATTGAAATCTTCCGAACGGTAGTGCATGCCGACATAGGATGTCTCATCCATCATCCACATGCGCTGTTCGATGACGTGGCGCTCCAAAGGCGCGTCGTCGCGAAAATCGGGAATGATCTTCTCCAGCGAGTCGGCGTAGAGAATTGCGCCCTGAACGTTTTTTGAGCCGGGGTATTCGCCCCGCTCCAGTTGCAGAACGTTGAGCCCCGCCTTGGCCATGGTGTACGCCGCCGTATTACCGGCCGGCCCCGCGCCTACTACGATTGCGTCGAATTTCTCGTTCATCGATATCCCCCTCTATGCCGGGACACAGTTGATTGCCAGCCGCTCGCGTAACGTCTTGGTCAGCGCCGGCAGAAGTTCGACCGCATCGGCAACGATGCCGACATGAGCGAAGTCGAAAATGGGAGCATTCGGATCGGTGTTGATCGCGACGATCAGATCGGCGCTCTCCACACCCATGCGATGCTGAATCGCGCCGGAAATGCCCGCCGCGATGTAAAGTTTCGGACGGATCGTTTTGCCGGTCTGCCCGATCTGCCGGTCTGCCGCGATCCAGCCCTTCTGTACCAGCGGACGGGAGCCTCCGTAGTCGCCTCCCAAAACTTCCGCAAGGTTCTTCACTACCTGAAAATTGTCGACCGATTTGAGTCCCAGACCACCTGCCACGACGATATCCGCGAAAGCCAGTTGCGCATTGTGAGAGTCGCGATCCGGGATGAATTGCAGCACCTTGGTGATAATGTCATCCTCGGCCATGCCGAGCGGAAACTCGACGATGCGCCCCAGCCTGCCGGGTTCGCGCGACGGCATCCCCATTACGCGCGGCCGGACCGTCGCCATTTGCGGACGGCAATTGAGGGTATGAATGGTGCAGAGTAGTGATCCGCCGAAGGTTGGCCGTGTAGCCGCGAGCGAGCGTTCATCGTCGATGGCGAGTTCGGTGCAATCGGCCGTCAGACCGGTTAGCAACGTGGTTGCCACCGATCCCGCGAGGTCGCGCCCTAAGGTAGTCGCGCCTAGCAGCAGAATCTCTGGCTGGTATTTATTGACCAAGCCCGTCATAGCCCGCGTGAAGGGCTCATTGCGGTAGTGAGTAAGTACAGGGTCGGCGACCAGATAAATGACGTCCGCACCAAACTCGAAACACTCTCCGGCGGCGAGCGCGACCTCCGCCAGTGACGAACCCATGATGACGCCGGCGAGATCGACCTTGAGCTTATCGGCGAGTTTGCGTCCCTCTCCCAACAGTTCGAGTGATACCGGATGAATCTGGCCGTGCTCGTACTCCACGAATACCCAGACGCCCTTGTACGCCTTGAAATGCTCGGGAAGTTCCTTTTTTGATCCCGCTCTGCCCGCCGCGTGTTTGGGTTTTGTCTCGCTCATTTCATTCGCCTTCCGCGCGCCGAACCAGGTCGGCTTCAATCGCCGGATTGCGTGCAAATATTTCCGTCATCAGGTCCTCGGCCAACTCGGCAAACGAACGGTTGATCACCGGGATTTGATGTGCCTTCTTGTCCCGCGCGGGAGGCGCGAAAACCTTCTTCACTACGGTCGGGGAACCGCGCAGTCCGCACTTCAATGTATCGGTGATGCCTGCGTCCACCGCACTCCATTTGATTACTTCGGCGCGCGCTGACCGCAGCGCATCGGCCATCGTACCGCGTCGCATCGTGTTCGTATCTTCGAGCATGGTGATGAGCGCGGGCAATCGGGAAGCGAGAACCTGCACGCCCCCTTCCGCGCGGCGTTCGACGGTAATGACACCGGTTGCGGAGTCCGCATTCACTATGCGCGAGACGTAAGTCAGTTGCGTGAAGTTGAGCCGTTTGGCAATGCCGGGGCCCACTTGCGCAGTGTCGCCATCGATGGTCTGCTTGCCGGTGAACACGATGGCTGGCTCGCTCCAGGTTGTGCCGATCTTGACGATTGCGGATGCCAGCGCGAACGTCGTTGCCAGAGTGTCCGATCCTGCGAACTGGCGGTCCGTCAGAAGAATCGCGCGTTCGGCGCCGTAGGCCAGCGCTTTACGCAGGCTGTCTTCTGCCATCGGGGGCCCCATGCACAGCACTGTCACCTCGCCGCCCGCCAAGTCCCGCAGACGCATCGCTTCCTCAAGCGCGAACAAATCGAACGGATTGATGATGCTCGGCACCCCTTGCCGCATGATGGTATTGGTGACCGGATGGACGCGGATCTGCGCGCTATCGGGAACTTGTTTGATGCAGACAACGATATGCATAATGGTTCCCTACCCGCGAATCGACCACCAGCGGCGAACCGCTACGACCGACCACACTGCTTCCACCATTCCGAAAGGCCACGCGCCTTGAAGGAATCCGTAAGTCGAACCCAATACGCAGGAACCTGCAAAGATGAGTACGAACCGGAACCGCGATTTTCAAGCGCGTAACTGATCAGCATTGCCAAGACAGCGAAAAGTCCGAAAAGCGTCAATCGATCCATGTTGGTTTGTCCTTTTTGTTACTTCGGTTAGTCCTGCGTTAATCCCCTTCGCTCTTGCGCATCAGCGACGAGAGCGAAACCAACGGTGTGGAAGGCGGCTTCACGGCATCCTTCAGAACTTTAAACACCCGCTCAGCGAGGGGCGAGGAGTTCACAAAATCGTTATAGGCATGTTCCAGGTGGGCGCGGCATGCGGCTCGCGCCGTATCGTCATCCGCCACGGCGCCCGTCTCGCCGCGCAGGTATTCGCCCATCCGCCGGAGAATATGCAATCGAGCCACATTCAACACCTTGGGATCGTAGGAGACATCGAGGAAGATGAAGAACTCCTCCGCCGACGAGAGACGCTTGAGCTGATCGATAACGTTCATATGAGCCTTTTCTTATTGGGTGCAATGGGCACTGGCGATCGCATGAAATTCCTGTAACTCATTCGTGGCAACCCAACGCTTGGTCCGGCTCGCGCGGGCTCGGACCTGGTCGAGCACCAATCTCGTGCGGCGGTCGTCGGTAGCGAGGCCCATTTTTTCCAGAGCATTCGCGATCGATGCTTTGCCGGAGTGCTTGCCAAGAACAAAACGGCGAGAGCGTCCAAAACGCGCCGGGTCCATCGCCTCGTAGGTCTGCGGGTCTTTGAGCAACGCATGGACGTGGATACCGGATTCGTGAGTAAAAACGGAATCGCCAACAATTGGTTTGGCGGCCGGGATGGGCCTGCCCGCGGCCGACGCGACGGTTTGGGCAAGCACCGGCATACGCGATAGATCGATGCCGCTCTTGCGTCCCAAAATCGGACCCAGCGCCGCCGCGACTTCTTCCAGCGCGGCGTTGCCAGCGCGTTCCCCCAGACCGAGGACGCAGACGCTCGCGTGCGTAGCTCCGCCGCGGATAGACGCTAACGTGTTCGCCGTGGCCAGTCCGAGGTCGTCGTGCCCGTGAAACTCCAGTTCCATACCGGTCTCGGATCGCAAACGCCGGAAAACATCGTAAGTCGCAAACGGGTCAAGCACGCCCAGCGTGTCGGCGAAACGAAAGCGATGAGCACCCGCCTTCTCGGCGGTTTGTATGGCCTGGCAGACGAAATCCAGGTCGGCGCGGCTCGAATCCTCGCCGCCCATTGCGACCTGCAGACCGCACTCGATTGCATAACGGATCACACCGTCGATACGGGACAACACGTCTTCGCGGCCGGTGCGATATTTGACGCGAATCTGACAATCGGACAAGGCTGCCGATAGATTGACGCGTTTCAGACCAGTCCTCACCGCGGCGTCGACATCAGGCACAGTCATCCGGCACCACGCGATCGGGACTGCTTTGCTCAGCGATTGTCCGACCGCAGCCATCGCCGCAATCTCCGAATTACCCATCGCAGGGGTCCCGGCTTCAATCTCATCTACACCGGCGTCTTCCAACGCCAGCGCGATCTCGACCTTTTCTTCCGGCGTAAAGGCGACGCCCGGGGCCTGTTCGCCGTCCCGCAAAGTTGAATCGTTGAAGATAATCGCGTTAGTCATTTTCACGCTTGTACTCCTGCCTGAGCTGATAGGCCTGTGGGGCCGTAAACAACATCCGGGTCTCGTTGCCGGCGAAGTGTTTTGACTATCTGCGGCATCGCCTCGAGTACACGGTCCACATCTTCCTCCGTGTTCTCACGCGAGAAAGAGAACCGGACTGCTCCATGAATGGCCGCGAACGGAACTTTCATGGCGCGCAGGACGTACGATGGCTCCATGGAGCCGGATGCGCAGGCCGATCCGGAAGAGGCCGCTATTCCGAACTTGTCCAGGAGCAGCAAGATTGCGTCGCTCTCGATGTCTTCAAATGCGATATTCAGGGTGTTCGGCAGACGGTGGTTGACGTCGCCAATTACCGTGGCCCGGTTGATACGCTGCAGCAGACCGCGTTGCAAACGGTCGCGCAGCTTGCGAACGAGTTCGACGTAGAGAAAAGGCGAGCGTGCCATCGCGGCTGCCATTCCAAATCCGATAATCGCGGGCGCATTCTCCGTGCCGGCGCGCCGCCCCCGCTCCTGCCGGCCTCCCCGGAGGAGCGGAGAGAAGCGCGCACCCTTCCGAACGTACAGCGCGCCGATGCCTTTGGGCCCATGCAGCTTGTGCCCGGAGAGCGACACCATGTCGATTGCAGTCTCTTTGACGTTCATCGGGACCTTGCCGGCTGCTTGCACGGCATCGGTGTGGAACAGAGCTCCGGCGTCGTGCGCGGGCGCAGCCAATTCGGCAATCGGAAAGATCGTCCCCGTCTCGTTGTTCGCCCACATCAGCGAAACTACCGCGGTCCGAGGCCCCAACACGCGGCGGTAACCTTCAATGTCCAAACGTCCGCACCCACCGACGCCAACGTAGTGGACCTTCACTTGACGGGTCTTTTCGAGATACTGGCAAAGCGCCAGGATCGCCGGATGTTCTACCTCAGACGTGACAATCTCGTCGCGTCCCTTTTGAGTTTCGAGCGCGGATAGAAGCGCTGCATTGTCGGATTCCGTTCCACCCGAAGTGAAAACGATTTCGCTGTCGAACTGCGCGCCGATTAAATCCTGCACCTGACACCGGGCGGTCTTCACCTCGGCGGCGGCTTGCGATCCAAAACTATGCATGGATGATGCATTGCCGTAGTGTTCGGTGAACCAGGGAAGCATGACTTCCATGACCCGCGGATCCACTCGTGTGGTTGCGTTGTTGTCGAGATAGACAGTGCGCTGATCCATCTGATTTACTCACAAATAATGCAAGCTGGTTGCCAATCGCCAAACCACCGATTTAATGGGCTTGTTAACTAAGAGCGCTGCATTGTCGGCTTCCCGACGCGTCGCATCCCGTCCATTCGATTGTCGGTGCGGCCGAGCTTTGCGACAGAGACGAAGTCGTCAAAGCCCATCGCTAGCTTTGCAGCCTCGGGTATACGAAAGGTAGTATGTGGTGGTAAGCTCTAGTTGTCGGCTGCACCCAGCGAAATGTCCGTTTCATCAGGAAGTGGGTTGTGCGGCTGACCTGCGTGTCAGCGCATTAGTACACCGACGCAGTTCGGTTCCAGGGGTCTCATCAATGGAATCGGAGCACTTCACCCTCGCCCTCAAAGTTCTCACCCGATGGATGGACGGTCAGAAGCCACTGTCGGAAGACTACGAGCGCCTCAAGTCCTGTGTCCCAGAATTGGCTCATTTGCCGCCTGATGCATTAGCGTGCGCTGTTGTTCGAGAGCGTCAAAAACGCCTTTGGAAAGATTCTCCAGATCATTACCCGCTTCCGCCAGCCGCACGGTAGCGTTTCAAGATGACTAACAAGGTGCAGACATTCATGCGAGGTCAATCGGGTGAAGTTCTTCGTTCCGACGACATCAGCGGAATACACCCTTGCGCCGACGACGTAAGGGAATATGCAATGAACACGCTGCTGGAAAGGAAGTCGGCGGTCCTTCAACAGCATCTCCTCGTCTGTTCGCATTGCAGGAAGCGCCTTCATCAGACCGTCAACCTACTCCAGGTCACGAATCGAGCAACGATCATTGAGCGGCTTGCTTACGCAGGCAATCACCTAACATGCTGGTCCGTTCACTACGTCGAGGACGATTTGATCACCTCCGTGGCGATACGATTACGCAAGAAGAAATGGGCTGCGAGATTGACTCCCAACGGCGTTGATGCTGGTAAGACAACCCAGTCCCTTCAAGAAGCAAAGAAGTATCTTGTCGATTCGTTTCGCAGTATGTTTCCACAGCACGTGTGTACCGAGCGATGCGAGAGCTACGGAATGGCAGAATTATTTCTAGTGACCACAGTGGAGGATGTTAACCGACGACGATGAACTTTGTCTTTTTAGAAATGTCGAACCAGGACTCTCGAATCGGACGACGAAGCCAAAAAGAAAGCCGTCAAATCCGCCACAATTCAAGGGTCGAAGTTGAGGCGATGCCCGTCTTCTGATCCACAAGTCTGGGTCGAAGCATCGGGTCCGGTACGCAGTGTATCACAGACTTAAACGGTCGCCGGTAATAGCTGACCACGGGCAGCAGTACCCTAACTCGTTACCTCGTCACCACGGTCGAAGAGGTCCGAAGCAAACATCGCAAGGCTTCTATCCTTGCATCGAATAATAATCATTCGTGAATCGCTTGGCATGGACCAACTTGACACGTGGATAATATCGTTCCTCGACAGATACACGGTGCTTCGCCTACTGCCCGTGTTGTCAATGGCTAAAGCAGTTCTCTTCAATCTAAAGGATCTTCCGTGCGGCATTGGTTCAACCTTTACTTGTTCCCGGACTGAGATGTCGATCCAGAGGTTGCTCTGGCTTTTGATCGCAGTTCATCCAGCATTCTGCACGAAACGCAACGGAATGCTGCCCTGCTACTATTCGATAGTTTACCCCTCAAACAATTGACCGGCGATACATTTTGGGTATCGGTCAACATCGCTCTTCGAATCAGGGCTTTGCTTGTCGAGAAACGCTTTGAAGGTGACTGCTCACTAGGCACAAAGATGAGGCGATTTTTAAGCTGGACTACCCCGCTGGCTTCGGCGTGGAAGAATCCAACACACGGCGGCGGTTCTTAACAGCACTGCCATTGGAATGGTACTTGACCGTGCTGCCGCTATTGATTGGAGTACCGTCCTTTCGCTCGTAGACGGAAAATGACGGTTAGCGGCGGCTACTTCGCCATTCCATCACGGAATCCAATCAAAAGCCGTTTTAGGGTGTGACGTTATGAAACCCGTTGGTGTTTGCTTGAGGTGGGCGTACGGAAGACCGTTATCACTACCAACATGGATAGCATGGGACGCTTTTGAGCCTCTACCACGAACGATAATCTCAATGCTGTATAGCTCCTTGCGTTCTACCTGTCCCTTGCGAAAATGAACCTCTGTCCCATCTGTCCTCGTGCCCGTCATGGCGATTGAGTGAGTGTAATCGTGGAGTGGAATGTGGAAGGATTCGAACCGCTCAAACACAAACACCTTACCGTCACGTACTCTACCAATCTTCACACCCGGCTTGAACCGTTGCAGAACCTCAAGCTCGAATGGCGTCAGAAATTTCTCGCCCATACGCTTAATCTGTTCTTCGACGTTGCAAGACACCCTGTATTCATCTTTCATGGGTTGCGATTCCTCGACGATGTTGAGTGTTCCCGGAATCGAAATCAAAAGGCCCTGAGAGGTTCACAACTTTTAGGGCCTTTCCAAACACAGAAGGAGCGGAACCCGCCGACTTTATGGTATCACGACATCCGACCTCATCACCGGCCTCAGAAGTTCACCAACGGTTATTCACCGACCCGTCAGTGGCGGTTATCAAATCGTTTCTATGAAGGTGCGGCCAAATTTGTCTGATAAAACCTCTGGTCTTATTCCCGGCTGTGAATAGGCGGGACGGACGATGTTGATAATTGTGATGTGGCTATTCCTGGCTCATGGCGCTCTGTCGTATACGAATCCGGCTACCCGCTCCTAACCGGAAACGCCCGTACGATGAGCGCAAGCACACGATAGCCGAAGCGAGGCGTCCACAACCAGTTGAATCGGTAACACGTATAATCTGCACATGGGTAGTTCCTTCGACCGATGGTTGGCTCTACGAGACGATATTTGAGCGAAGTCGCCTTAATTTCATCAGGACTGACTTGCAGGTGTGCCTTGCCAGCATAGCCGCAACAGAGTTCGACCTTGGAAATCGGGAACACGCCGCTAGAACGATTGCCAGTGCGGAAAAAGGCTATACCACTTTGCTTCGGTTCTTTTCTCAAGCAAAGGCCCTAACGCCCGAAGAAGGAAAAGAACTGCAATTGACGTTCGGACAACGCACTCTTGGCGATACATTTAGGGTATCGGTCAATATCATTCATACCAACGACAGCCCCAAACGGAAATGCACCTACGTACGGATGCGGATCTCTTTTCAGTAATAACCAACTAGAAAATATGGATTAATACGGTTACAAGACGCTCAATCCAAATGATACTATCAAAAAACGACAGGAGAACGCTGGTTGTCTAACCTAAAAAACCCTGATGAAATAGCACCGTTGGCGGCGGAACTTCCCGCTTGTTTTATCGATGAACTGGTTACCACCGAAGCCAGCGACAGCAGTTTTGAAAGCCGAATGGCCTTCCTGCGCAGCCTCGCCCTCGAAGCCAAATGCGACGAGCGCAACATTCCTTACGGTCCTGAAGTCAGGGTAACATTCGAACCCCGCAAGCCGATGCCGAGCGTTCCCGCTGGTCCGTGGCGCTCATTGGGCGGATGTTTCGACTATGGTCGTTGGCAGGATCGTGAGCGCTTTCTGGAGTTGGATGGAGCGCTTACGTCTCTCAGTGCATTGAACCCGAAAAAGATGAACCTCAGTTCCAACATCTCGAAATGGATTGACGATATTATCTATTCCTGACTCAGTATGCTTCCTCTTTGAATATCTTTTTCGATGCGGAAGCTGTATCGTCCCCATGAAATTGATAGAAATGTGTTAACTGTCTTTTTCACACCCTAACCGATTCACAGAGTCACGGTGTCGCACATCGGCCACAAATCCCTTTCGGCGTCCACGCATCGATTTAAGAACATTGTCGAACTTAGGATGAAACTCGTTCGGACGGGGCTTAGTGTTGTTTTGAACAGACGGTGCAGTCATATCGTGAAACATGGCAACGGTAACTCCGAGCTTTCCGTCGCACCTTACGCAACCATCGGCAAGTGACGCCTGGACCACGGAAACGGAAGCGCCGGGTCTATCTCGATGAAACGCAACGATTCGAGACGACCGTTGTTGGGCACCTTGAAGCAGTATCGAAAAGCGCCCTGGCCGGTCACTTCTACAGCCATGTACTCCTCGTCAACAAGATGATAGGGATATGCGAGCATGAGCGATTCGATGCGTTTGACGATCCCCTCGCCGCCTGTGTGATTTTTCGTCGAGAAAAGCAACAGCTTCCGATACGCCTTGATGGAAAGTAACTTTGCGAAATCAGCTTCGATCTGGTCCGACTCCCCCCATTCTGTTTCAACGGCAAGTACGATCCGTCCGTCCTTGGGGTCGATCCAAAGAAGGTCGAGCAGCCATTCGACGGCATACCCGACACCGTTCCCGCAGACAATCAAGCCTCTGGCTTTTCCTATTCTCTCGAGACTGCTCTTTATCGCCCTCTTCCACGATTTGGTGCTTGCTTTCGGATCACCCAGGTCATAAGAAAAACCACGGACGAGTTCACGTGAAATACTGTCTAAACTCGTGGCCAAATCATTTGGGTGTGGCTACTTTGGAACGACGGACAACTGACATAAAATCAGACACTTGGGCAGATTCAGTCTGGTAGTAGCACTGACTTAGAGCCGGGATATCGGAATAACCCCGGTTTTTCGCGGTCAGTCGACTTGGGATTGGGCCAGTTTGGCCTGGTGTCGCAGGATGGTTTGCGAGAGTTTCTCGAGGCGGCTGAGCAGTGTCTTCAGCTTTCGATACTGCAGGGAGGCAGCCTGATACAGGGGAGCTACTTCCGGCGAGAGCTTCACGTTGACCGTCTTCCCATTGGTCTTATAGGTGAGTTCGAAGTAGGGCCCGTGACGTCTGGCGGGGTCTGAGGCGCACGCGCACTGGGCTTTGCCGCACTTCATCATTCGCTTCAGTACCGTCCCTTTGCAGAAGTACTCGACCTGATCGAGACTGCGTTTGAGTTCCTGGAAACGCTTCGCGTGGCGTTCCGTCAGAGCGCTGTGTTCCTGGCGACTGGTTGCGCTCATCGAGGTACGGGGACGTGACATTATTCTTACCGTAATAATACCGTAGGAACATGATAACCGCAACCGCCGCTTCGTCCCGGACCACACCCGCCGCTGTCGAGTTCGCTCTTCTCCAGTCCTGGCTGGCCTCCGTCAGCGCCCTGCAACTCCCCCTCCATGAGATTGAGTGCCGGCAGCAGGCCAAAGGCCGCGAAGTGCAACGCCTGCTCCTTCAGACCCACCTGCAGCAGCGCGGAGATGGAGATGTGGGACCAGCACTGTACCTCCAACAGCAGGACGGCGAACTGCTCTACTCCCATCGCCGGCTGGGCACCCGCTCTCTCACCACCGTCTTTGGAACCGTCGCGTTCGTCCGCATGGGCTACTCCCGCCCCGGCGCGCCTGGCATCTTTCCCCTGGACCGGGCGCTGACTCTGCCCGCCCGTTCGTTCTCATACGAACTCCAACGGCGCTTGGTCAAGGCAGCTGTGCAGAATCCTTTCCTCGATTCGGTCCAGACCATAGCCGACCTGACCGGCGTCTCCGTGTCCAAACGCAGCCTGGAGCAGATCCTGCCGGATGCGGCGCAGGACTTTGACGCTTTTTACCGGCAGCGTTCTCCCAAGCCTGCCACCGGTTCCATCCTTGTGGCCGCGGTCGACTGCAAGGGCATTCCCATGGTCAAGCCCCCCGGCGCGCCACCGACACCGCGGTTATCGAAAGGACAGAAGGCCAACAAGAAACGCATGGCTACGGTCGCGGCGGTCTTCACTCGTGCGCCCTGGGTACGTACCCCACAACAGGTCGTGGAAAGCTTGTTCCGCATCTCCCGCCCGACTTCGGAGAATGCGCCAACGCCGCCGCGCCCGGAAAACAAACGGGTATGGGCCAGCCTGCTCAAGGGCAAGAATGCCGTCATTCAGGAGGTAGCCGAAGAGATGGAACGCCGCGATCCGTCAGTATCCAAAACCCGCGTGGCCCTGACCGACGGAGAGCGTGCTCTCCAGATTCGAGTCGACAAAAAACTGAAGGTCACACTGATCCTGGATCTGATGCACGCGCTGGAAAAACTGTGGAAAGCCGCTTATGTCTTCCACAGCGAAGGTAGCCTGGAAGCCGATCTCTGGGTCCTGGACCGCACTGCGCGAGTCCTGTCAGGCGATGTCGGTCAGGTAGTCAAAGGGCTCCCTCAAAGTATCACCAAACGCGCTGCCCGGTTCCACGGAATCCTGGACAAAAGGTAACAGGCTCTCCGCTGAAGCATCTGCGATTTGCCGCATCCGAATGCGACCGATGCCCGGTCCATCTTCTTGAGCGGCAACTACGATCAGTGCCTCGAAGTCCACCTGAGTCGTCTACTCACGAACAACGCCTGCCAGTGCCACATTCGATTTATTCATTGTCCCAGTCTGGGAGGGTTGAAACCCTCGCCTTTAAGGCAACGGCTTCAGCGCGCGCGCCGCAGTTTAAGCTTGAGGGATGCCGGATTACCGACGCGGCGCGCATACCGTATTCGAAATCCATCTGCACCTGGTTTGGATAACGAAATATCGAAGACCAGCCTTGACCGGAGAGGTGGCCACGCGAGTGCGCGATCTGATCCGAGACATCTGCGCGCAACACGAGGTGAAGATTATGAAAGGCCACGTGGCAAAAGACCACGTGCACCTGTTTGTGTCAATCCCGCCGCAAGTGACGATCAGCCGGCTGTTGCAGTGGTTGAAAGGGAAGACAGCGCATCACATGTTGGCGGCCTTTCCGCATCTGAAGAAACAGTTTTGGGGCAGGCATTTGTGGGCACGTGGGTACTTCTGCTGCAGTTCGGGTAATGTAACCGATGAGGTGATCGCGAAGTACATAGCGGAACAGAATATCGAACAGGATGAGGACTTTCGAGTAGATGGTTGAGTCCATCTACTTCTTGAAGCCCGCTTGGTGCGGGGCACATTGTGCCGGCCTTCGGCCGGAACAGGACTTATAGTTCGTTACTACAGCCACCGCCTTCCAGGCGGTGGTTTTTACTTCGGAACCACGTGATGGCCAGAGCAGCATCAATAACGGCGGCGGCGACCAGCGGTTCATCGGTTATTGCGATTCCACTTATGATGACAGGCCCTGGCTAGATCGGTTTTGGGTCCACAAGCTCTTGGCGCACGATTGTGAAGTGCAGACTTGCGGACAGATGAATAAGCAATGTTACCCATCATGCGCGAGGGATCGGTACCTAAGGGCCCAGACGTCTGGCTCGGGAGGCGTAGCGCGTAGAGCCCGGCCGGGGCACGCTCCTTGATGTTCAAGACGAAATACGCCGGCGGAAACATCACGGACCTATTCAAAGTGAGCCCGGTCACTCTGTGCCGCCGCTTTCTTAGTTGACGCTAACAGCTTTTTGCTTCAGATCCTCGGTGAAATCATCAGGGGAAAGCACGAACGACCCGCACCACTCACGAATAATTTGCTGCATGCGCAAAGTTAGGCCGTCACGAAGGTCGAAGACGCGAAACGCTGCGTCACCAACTGCGGGATAAATATTGACCTGTACCTTGCCGATGCTTCTCTCCACCGGGACAACAGCATATTGAATCTTTTTCCTTCTTTCAGATTCGATCGTCCTGAAGAGCTCCCTTACCTCGTCACTGGGCGTCATCGGCATTGTTGCGACCTCACGCTTTGCGGTCCCGCTTGGGCCGGCCGTCGTTGCGCGCTACGCGGCCCTGGTGCCGCCGGTGTTGGAGCGGCGGTTACGTTTTGCCAGAGCCCTGGCAACGCTTTGGCGAAGTGCGGCGGACGTGAAGGGCTTCTCGATTGCGGAACGTTCGCCGAGGGTCGATCTAATGACTCCGGTTATGCCGGGATGGCCCGATATGAATAACGCAGAGATATTGACTCCGTTTTGGTTAATGCGCTTCACAAATTCGAACCCGCTAATCGGCGTCATATCGACACCGGTTAAAACAAGGTCGATTTCCTGCTTTCTCTGATCGACCATGGATAGGGCTTCGATCGGATCGTTCGTCTTCATAATTGTATGGCCGTCCAGCTGCAACGTGCTCGAAATCAGGCCAAGTAGAACATCCTCTTGTTCAATCACCAGAATAAGCGCCATGCGTTTGTTGGACCTTCTCAAAAACTAGTGTATGGAACTCGACGAATTAAGGCAAATATAAAATGCGGTTGCTAGTTGCTTTTAGCGCGTTTCGTACTAGAGAATCGAAGTTAGTGTTCGCGAATAGTCGATTTGATGCAAAGAATGTGAAACCTCCATCCCGCGACCCTTGGAAATTGATGCCGAAAAAGTATTCCACCCGGGTGCATGGTCGCGACCCATTCTGACGTTTTCTGGCGCTTCTTACGTGCAAAGCATGCACTTTTCCACTGAGTTTTCCAATCTAGCGCGAGAATCTAGGTGCTTTGCCCCCGGTGCGTGTCATGACCGCCGTGCGCGGCCCGTTCGTGCGCGGCGACGAACTCGGGACCGCTTCGTCGTCCTCGATACACTCGTCCATACAAGAGGCCCTCGGAGTTGTGGTCGCGACCCCGCCAGCGTGGTTTGACCCAGTTCCGCTGAGGATCACTCTACACAAAACACACACGAACTAATCTTTCCCTACAGATGCGATGGACCAGGAAATGCCCTGAAGGACATCATGAAATTGCTGACGCGAAGTCTCAATCGTATCTGCGCCCCGAATATCCGACCAGGACCGGATCTGTCGGACGCCATCCAGGTGGGTCGCCCAAGCCCTGCGACTTTACACCGGTGCGCTCCGTGGCCTGGCAAACTTCGCAGCAATCGACAATTGGCGCAGCAGGGACGACAGGAGATTGTGTTGTGAAAGACAAACGCGAAGTAGTAGTCTTGAGTGCCGTCCGTACTGCGATTGGCAAGTATGGCGGCGGTTTGAAAGATATCCCACCGACCGATTTGGGCGCAGCCGTTGTGCGCGAGTCCATTAACCGCGCCGGCATAGTTCCGGAGGATGTCGGTCACGTCGTCTTCGGCAACGTGATTCATACCGATGCGAAAGACATGTACCTGTCTCGCGTAGCCGCAGTGCGCGGCGGAGTGCCCTTTGAAACACCCGCGTTCACGCTAAACCGGCTGTGCGGGAGCGGTTTACAAGCAATTGTATCGGCTGCTCAAATTATCCAACTAGGCGACGCCGAGGTGGCCGTCGCCGGAGGCGCGGAAAGCATGAGCCGGGCCCAATATTGGATCGGCGGACTGCGATGGGGGCAGCGCATGAACAATGCCTCCGTAATCGATGCCATGGTCGGCGCGCTCACCGACCCGTTCGACGAGGTCCACATGGCAATTACCGCCGAAAACATTGCCAGGAAATGCGGCATTGGCCGCGAGGACCAGGACGATCTCGCGTTCATGAGTCATCGGCGCGCGGTCGAAGCCATCAAGCATTGCATATTCAAGACCCAGATCGTTCCGATAGAGGTCAAGACCAAGAAGGGTTCAGTCTTCTTCGACACGGATGAGCAACCCCGGGCCGATACGACTCTGGAAGGTTTGGCGAAGATGAAGCCGGCATTCGACAAGAACGGCACGATAACCGCGGGCAATGCTTCGGGAATCAATGATGCCGCGGCTGCCGTGGTTCTCATGGAACGTCAGGCCGCCGAGGATCGTGGGCTGAAGGCGATCGGCCGTCTTGTAGAATATGCTGTGGCCGGTGTGGATCCGAAATACATGGGCATCGGTCCGGTACCGGCGGTGAAGAAGGCACTCGCGAAGGCCGGACTGACGCTCGACCAGATCGACGTGTACGAGGGCAACGAAGCCTTTGCGGCCCAAGCGATTGCGTGCTTGCGGGAGTTGGGGCTGCAGATTGACAAGGCCAATCCGAACGGGGGAGCGATTGCCCTCGGGCATCCCCTCGGGGCAACCGGTGCCATATTGACGGTGAAAGCCCTTTATGAACTTCACCGCATCGGCGGTCAGTACGGTCTGGTGACCATGTGTATCGGTGGAGGACAGGGCATCGCCGCGATCTACGAGCGGCTGGAAAATTAACAGAAACAAGGCGTCACTGTGGGCCTCGCTTTCGTTTGCTGCGGACCCCGGTGGTGTGGCCCGCAAAAAACTGGCTAAAAAGGGGAATGATTATGGCTAGTGGAAATGGACATAGCGGTAGTGCATCTTTAGAAGGAAAAGTTGCGCTGGTCACCGGTGCAGCTAAAGGGATCGGATGCGCGATTGCGCTCGAACTCGCCCAACCGTGGTGCATCCGTGGCAATCAATTACCGTGAAAGCAGAGTATACGCTGAGGCTCTAGCCGATCTGATTCGCCAGGTCGGCTCGGAATGTCTGATCATCCAGGGAGACGTGTCGTCGAAAGAAGACGCGCAGCACGTTCTCCGGGCGGTGTTGGACAGTTGGGGGCATCTCGACGTCCTGGTCAACAACGCCGGGATCACTCGCGACAAAATCTCCAGCGCAACTTCCAACGACGATTGGTCGGACGTTATCAATGTCAACCTGACTGGCACATTCTACTGCACATCGGCGGCCCTGCCTTCCATGATCGAACGCATGTTCGGGCGCATCGTCAACATTAGCTCATTTATGGGGCAGGCCCGCAAATTCGGCCAGGGGAATCACGCAGCTGGCAAAAGGGGCATTCTCGAATTTACAAAGACTGTGGCGAAGGACACAGCCAAGTACAACATAACTGCCAACGCTATTGCTCCCGGCTTCACCTGCACCGAGAAGTTGGCCGAGATTCCGCCTCATGTCCTGGAGCAGATTCGTATGAAAATACCTCTCCAGCGGTTCGCTCAGCCGGTTGAAGTCGCGAAAGCCGCCGCATTCCTGGTGACCGAAGGCGACTATATCACTGGGCAACAGTTGAATATCAACGGCCTCTATATGTAGGTACAGACGCTGCAGGGGCAGGTGACGATTTTCCGTAGGATTTCGTCGTCGTCGGTCCGACTACAAGCCGTGAATACTCCCTCTTGAATGCCGGCCCACCTCGCGACCAGACTCAAACTAACGCAGAACTGCGCCGCCGGGTTAGTTGTGCCAGTGCCGATTGACGCCACCCAGCCGCGATCCGTCGAGTGCCCTGGAAAGTTTTCAGTTTTTCTATTTTTTCGGATGGCGGAGTTCGTCGCCCTTAAGGCTCAAGTGACTGGGTTGGGGGCCATGGGACGACACTTTGGCCTCAGCATCTCTGTTACCCCAGTGCTGTTAAATAACATAAGCTTCCGCAAATCGCCGGCGACTACATCGTAGCTTTGCCACACAGCGCAGGCTGCCACACGACATTCTCCGATTGCGGCGCACGTCATGTTCTACGATCTCGATGCAGAGCACGAAACTCCAACAAAGTGGCGCAAATCCGTTTTTCGATCCGTCGCATCTCTGATCCCGATCTTCCGCAAGCTGATACTTTGCACCAACGTTGCTCTTCAGTCTGCCTCAGCAGTTAGCAGTTATAAATACCAATAAAGCAATGGATTTGTCAGCGCTATTCCCGTAGAGTCTGAAGTATAGTTGAAGGCTACCGGTGGGAACGGTGCCAGTGCCACAGTTGGGGTCGCGGAACGACGTGTTACGCCAGAAGGTCCCTAGGGTGAGCACCTCGGGGACTGACACTAAGGAGTCGCATTGAACCACCACATCTCTGATTACGACCTTGAACGTTACACCCTCGACATGATGCCCCGGCCAGAAATGATCGTGATCGAGGAACACCTGTTGTGGTGCGATGAGTGTCTGCTGCGCCTGGAGGTAAGTGAGCGCCAGGTGAAGTGCCAGACTGCGTCGGCTGCTCAGGTTCGGAGTTCGATTGAGACGTCTGGGCTCGCCCAATCGAAGACACTTGCTCCAGTACCGAGACTGCGGTAATCGGCACAGGAAGAACTCCGAAGCATATACGGGAAAGGGCGGCCCACTTGGGACACATTTCGACTCACTAGGCGGGAGCTGTCAATACGGGCTCTCCGTGAAATGTGAGAGCGCTTCTCGCAAGCGTCTTGCAAGTTCCGCATCAGCGCTTCGAATTTCACTGAAATTGTGACACAGGCGGTTTGGTTCGGATTCTCCACAAAAAAAAGAGGACTCCTCCTTCATCGGCTGGTGCTTTCAATTGCCGTTTCGACGACCCAACTCACGCGTGTACCCGCCCAGCGATTCAGGTGGGAGCGCTCCTTTTTTTCCGCCGCTTTCCCGATAGTCAATCCACCGCTCCAGGGCGTCGATCTGCGCGCCAATCAGATTGTCGTACTCCGTCCCACCGTGGCCCATCCCGGGAATGTAGTAGACCGCGAGGACTTTCCGGGCGTTATTTTGACCTAGACGCTGCTCCACCAGCGCGGCGTAACCCTCGGCTTCGCCAGGAGACACGATGGCGTCGGCGGCTCCATGCATGATGAGGATAGGGCGCTTCAGGTTGCCGGAGAGGTCGAGTTTGCGGAGTTCCTCCTGCACGTATTTCGGACTCTTCGCCGGATCCCACAGTTTCAATTCGTCGTCGTTCAAAGGACCGCCGCTCGGATGAAAGGTCTCATCGAAGCGTGGCATCGAGTCGCGGAGATAGGCGAGCAAGGCGTCGTACTCGTTTTTCCATTGCAGCTCCGAACCCGGCCATCTGCCAACATTGAATTTGAAACCGTTCTTCAGCGTTGCCGGAATGTCGTAGATGTTGTGAAGTGCTCTGAGTTGCCCGACAGTCAGCGGAGGCGTGAGCGGAGTCCGGATCGGGTCCCAGTTCGGTTCGGCCGTTCGCTCCCGGATGATGTCGTCGATGCGTGAGGCGATGACGTCGTAGTTGCGCAGCAATGTGGCAATCGAGGGTAGTGTTGCAACTTCGCGCAGGCGCGGACTGGTAGGCTTGAAAGACCCCTGTGGCTAATCGACGAGCGATCTTCAAATGGCGGCAGACCGAGCCCGCGATCATTCTTTGTGCCGTTCGTTGGTACCTGCGATACTCGTTATCGTTGCGCGATGTCGAAGAGCTATTGGAGGAGCGGGGCCTGGAAGCCGATCACACGACGATATGGCGTTGGGTGCAGCGTTATGGCCCTGAACTACAGCAACGGCTTCGGCGTCACCTCAAGCCCACCAATAAGTCCTGGCGCGTCGACGAGACTTACGTTCGTGTTAAGGGCCATTGGCGTTATCTGTATCGAGCAATCGATTCGGCGGGTGCGACGATCGATTTCCTATTGTCGACCCGGCGCGACGCGGATGCGGCCAAACGGCTGTTTCGGAAAGCTGTGCGCGATCCATCACATCCACAGCCTCGCGTCATCAACACGGATTTGGCACCCATCTACCCCTCGGCAATCTCGGCCGTTAAGAAGGAAGGAGCGCTCCCTCCATGGTGCGGGCACCGGCCGGTGCAGTATTTGAACAACATCATCGAGCAAGACCACCGAGCTATCAAACGACGAGTGAATGCCAAGCAAGGGTTCCGAGAATTCCATTCGGCGCGACGAACGATTCAGGGTTACGAAGCGATCCACATGCTGCGAAAGGGACAGGTTCGATGGGTGAGCGGGACTGATGTTCGGCGTCAGAATCAGTTCATCAACGAAGTGTTCGGACTGGCCGCTTAAGGCCAAGGCAAACACCCACTGCACCCGCTCCTACGCGCAGTTTGAAAGTTGCAACACTACCGTAAAGATTCCGTCACCGGGCGCAACGCCCGCAGCGAAGTGGGCCACATCCTGGAAGGTCGCACCATCCGCCGCCACAATTACACTTGCAAGTAGCGCGTAGTCTGAGTGCACATGGGCACGTCCCTCGATAGCCGCGATGACCGGTACGCGTATGTTGGCTATGTTTTCCAAAGCCTGAACGCCTTCGTCGTGAACTTGGCTCCAAACACCGGGATCGGCGACATCGCCGAAAGAGGACCACTCAACATCAGTAATGAACTCCCCACCTGCGCCCGTGAGGATTACGATCTTGTTCGCTCGATCTTGCGCAATCCGGTAGAAGGCATCGACAAATTCCGTGTGAGCTTGCGCAGTCATAATAAACGGCCCGCCGTTGCTGTGGAACTCAGCAACCAGCACACCTTTGTCATCTCGTGTCAGCTTCAGGCTGCGGTAAGCATTTAAATAGTTATCTGGAAGTGTTTGCATGAAGTTCTCCTGTCTGTTTGTTCGACAACGACTGGAGCGCGGTAAGGATCTCAGCGGGCTCCAGGCGATTGCGGTAGTCCACGTCGACGTAGGCCAGCGCGATCGTGCCATCCGTGTCGATGACGTAGGTCGCCGGTATGGGCAGGACCCAGCTTTCGTCACCGTTCTTGTCCGGTAAAGCATGGCCGAAGCGCGTGTAAATCGGCCGCAATTCTTCGGCAAGATTATAGGCGATACCGAATGACTTGGCAGTCGCCGAGCCAGCGTCGCTCAGAACCGGAAACGCCAGCGCATTCTTCTCCGCGGTCGAAAGGCTCTCATCCGGAGTCTGCGGCGAAACGGCGACAAGCGTGGCACCGAGCCGCGTTATTTCAGGAAGGACTTGCTGCAATGCCCGCAGTTCGAGATTGCAATATGGGCACCAGCCGCCTCGGTAGAAACTGAGAACAACCGGGCCTGCGGCGAGCAGACCGTTGAGACGCACGTAGCCGCCGCGGGCATCGGGCAAGCTAAAGTCCGGCGCACGATCGCCTGCTTTCAATGCTCTTTGCGCTATGCCGGAAGCAGCCAGTTCCATATCGGCGCGCGCCATGGCGTCGCGAATTTCCGGTGGCACCTGCGCCATGAACTCTGAACGGAAGGCATCAAGCTCTGCTTTGACTGACATCGTCGGCTCCTCGTTTTAGATTTGGGCCACTCCGCCATCGACGTAAAGCTCGATTCCGGCCACGTAACTCGCCTCGTCCGATGCAAGGAAGGATACAGCCTTGGCGATCTCATCCGGATCTCCGAGCCTGCCCAGCGGAACGTTTTTTGCGAGGTCTTCTTTCATCTTCGTCAGGGCCTCGCCCTGCTGCCAGGTGTCGAAAATCGGCGTATCGATATGTCCCGGGCTGATGGTGTTCACGCGAATGCGGCGGTCTTTCAGCTCCCTCGTCCAGGTGCGCGCGAACGAGCGGACCGCCGCCTTGGTGGCGCTGTAAACGCTGATCGACGGGAAGCCCTTCACGTCGGCAATCGATCCCGTGAGAATGATCGATCCACCGTCGTTCATGAGCGGAAGCGCCTTTTGCACGGTGAAAAACATTCCTTTCACATTCGCGTCGAAGTGAAGATCGTAAAACTTCTCATCTACGGTGCCGAACGGCGCCAGTTCGGCGACGCGGGCATTAGCGAAGATCACATCAAGCTTCCGGTTCTGTTTCCCGACTTCGTCGTACAGACGATCCAGATCGCTCAGGGTGGCAACGTCGCCCTGCACTGCGGTGACGTTGTGGCCGATTTCCGCAACCGCCCGATCCAGCGCGTCTTTTCGCCTGCCGGTGATAAACACTTGATCCATTCCCTCCTGCACGAATCGTTTTGCCGTGGCTAAACCCATACCAGTCGAGCCTCCGGTGATGACTGCGACTTTTCCTGCGAATTTCTCTGCCACGTCTTCCTCCTGCTTCTGCAATCAGATTACCCATTCCGTCGAAAAGACAGAAGACAGCCTCCGGTGATAAGATTTATTCCGTTCAAGAATGGATCGTCTACGGGAAATGGAGATCTTCGTCAGGGCCGTCGAAGCGGGGTCGTTCTCCGCCGCCGCGCGGGATCTCAACATGGGCCAACCGGCGGTTTCGAAGACAATCGCAAATCTCGAAGACAGACTAGGCGTCGGCCTCTTGACACGATCGACGCGCAAACTGTCTCCGACAGAGGCTGGCACGGCGTTCTACGAACGCGCGCTTCGGGCCATCGGCGAGGCCAACGAAGCGGAAGCCGCAGCGCAGGGCGCTGGGGCCGGACTGGAAGGCCGGTTACGGATCTCTGTGCCAGTCACGTTCTCCCGTCTACATTTGGTTCCGAAGCTTGGCTCGTTTCTGGATGCTCATCCTAAGGTGCAGCTTGACCTTGTGATGGACGACCGTGTAGTTGATCTCGTGGCGGAAAACATCGATGCTGCGTTGCGGCTGGGTGTGCTGACCGACTCGGCGTTGAAAGCCCGCAAGGTAGCGCAGGCGGAGCGTTTGGTCGTCGCGAGTCCAGCTTATCTTGCGAGAAGAGGAGTTCCGCGCACTCCAGCGGATTTACTTGAACACCACAGCATTATTTATGGCCAGAGTTCGGGCGGACAGGAATGGCTCTTTCGGCGTGGCACTTCGGAGACGTCGGTGTACCTCAAGGCGCGCCTGAAGCTGAGTGCGGCCGAAGGAGTGCGCGAAGCCGTTCTAGCGGCACAGGGATTTGCAATCGCTTCGCGGTGGATGTTTGCTCCGGAGCTCAAATCGGGCGAAGTGGTGAGTATTCTCGACGAATGGACGCTTCCGGCAATGGACCTGTGGGTCATCTATCCTTCGGGCCGATTGACGAGTGCAAAGGCCCGCGCCTTCATAAAATGGTTCGAAAAAATCATTACAAGCGTGACCATTTAGTCGCAGCGCTCGAAGCGAAAAACGTCTTCATCATAGAGGCGCGGAAGACGTTCCGATCGAATCGTCGTATGCCGTTTACCGACTCGGAGTGGATCACGCACTATCCGGAACTTGACCGGGCTACCACTGGTCAGATCCTCCCTGACGCCCTGGTGTAGACCGACACCCTCCAGTTCTCGGATTGTCGCCATTCGGAAGTAATCCGAAGACGGTCTTTGGACGCCGCCGGCCCACTCCGACAGGCGGGCGAATGAGCGCCTGACGACGGCGTTATTCGTGAATATCGGGAGCTAACCATCTGGCGGCCGGCTCAATCCGGGCTTAAAACCATGGTATCGGCAGCTCTTTCCGAGTGGCGTAATACGCCCGGAGCCGGGGGTCTCTGCTATCTCGGGCACAGAAACCCGAACCGGTAGAAGAGTGGGTACCGAAGATCCGAACGAACACACAAAAGGATCTGCTCCCCGGCATACTGACGTCCCTTCAGTGGGGCCGTTATCGGCATCGACTTCTACAGCGTCAGGCGTAGCTCTTTCAACTTCGCGACGGAAGCGTCAGCAAGCGCAGTCAAAATGTAAATAGCGGTACTATCGCCAACGGATCATGCCTTCACCAGAGCCTCCAATCTCAAAGGCCAGGGTATTGTCGGCGCGTGAACAGCCTAAGAAAGAGTTTGCGTAATAAGTGCTTTGAACCGGTTCGCGGTAGGGAGGGTCTTTCACAGTAACGTGTATCAGAATGGGGCCTGATAGTGCTGTGAGCTCCAGCACGCCGTCCTTGATGCCAAGACTCTCTTCCTTGCCGTTCACCGCAAGAAGGTACATTTTGGACGAGCGCTCCTTTGCCTTGTAGATAACGCGAACCATCACACGGCAGGCCCCACCGGCTCCGACGGCTGGATAATCACCCTGTGGTGTCACCTGGGAGAGCGGCTTGGCGATTCCAGAGATCAGCGCCTCTGTAGCACGTGTAATGGCTTGTCCGAAATGGAGGTCCGCAAACCAAAACGACTCGCGGTGAAACGCGGACCCGATGATAGTGAAACGGGCGGCCGCTTCCGAAAGCCACGATCCTTTCACCGCCTCTTCCGCCCTCAGGGAGGTCAGCTCGCGACCGCTGGACGCATCCACCAGATGCGCGCTGAGGACAAGATTCACGGCGTGGGACGAGAGGAGAACGTGGCCACGCAAAGCGGCATTACTCGGCTTCCTTCCGCTTCTGGTAGCGAGTGCACTAACCTCACCGACTAATACCACATCTGCACCGGAATTCCGAGCGACTTCAACGGGCCATCGGATATCCGCTGGAGAGTTCTCCGGGCCCGGATTCACAATCACTGGCACAAAACCAGCAGATTTTGCTTTCTCCAGAAACATGACTGGCAGCATCGTAGCAGCCTTCTCACCTGCCACAGTGCCTGTATCATCGTAGAAGGGACATATCCCGACTACCGCCGCCCTCTCCGTTGAGGCGCTCGCGGCGGATACGAAAAGAGTCGCGGCGAAAGCGCGTTTCATTCTCATGAGGCTCGGTTATTTCTGTACCGTCTGAGTTGATGTTACGACCTGAATCGCTTCGACGTTCTTCGTCGAAACATTCACGGCAGGAGGAACAAACCAATTGTTTTCGCCCGCCAGCAGTAGATAATCGTAGACGATCGGCATGTTGGACGGAAGTTGCCCGCCGTGCTCGCGTTGATACAGCATTACGTACGTCGGTTCCGTTGCGAAGTTCCAATTCTCGCTGTTTCGTTTCCAAGTGGGGTCGCCGAAAGGCCCATTAATAAAGGGTTTCTGGTAAAACAGAAAGCCTCTCTTGTGTTCTGCGCACCAATTTCGCAATGGAACCGGGCCCGGCGCTGCCGACCGCCCGGTGCTCGTCGAGCGAGGCGGCGAACGCGGGATCGCCGCGGCGGCCGCGATCAACGCGCCCTCGGGCTGTTGCGCCGCTCGAAGAACGCGACGGAATGTGTTGCACAAAGGGTCCTTTGTGCAACACGATTGCTGCCTCGGAAAAGCTTGACTGTCATGTAGTCAGCGTGATTGTTCTCAACCCGCGATTTCGTCCAACAGTTTTGCCAGCGCCTCCGGACGGCTGACATTCGGACAGTGCCCGCCGGGAAGGACGAACGGTTCCACATGCAGCCATTCACGTGCCGCCCGCATCGGCCAAGCCGGTGCGATGGTTCTGTCATCGAGGCAAGCAATATATGATGCCGGTACTGGAGGCCAAACGGAGAGAGGGCATTGTTCTTCCATAGCCTTTTTCGCATAGAAAAGCACGCGTGTTGATAATGCCCACTCGATCCGGTCTGCAGGACAGTCATGGTACACGAATTCCAATGCAACGCTGTCGTCCATAGGATTCTTCCCGATCCATGCAGGGTTGAACATCGACGGATCGGCGTTAAACTGCTCGATGATGCTACGTCCCGGCTGTGGGATAAGAGCTGCCAGGAATATCATGCGACGTGGGCGGAATTGTTCGGCGACGATTGGCAGATACATGCCGCTAGCTGAATGTGCGACGCAAACCACGTCTGTCGATCTTTGACCAGACTCCCTCAACGCCTGAATGATGGTCTCAGCATGGAATGCTGCACCATCGTCAGTCTTGGTAAGGTCGAATGCAGGCGTCAGAGCACGGTGACCTTGATGGTGTAGTTCCTCCACTAACAGCTTCCAGCCTTGCGGCCCTTGTCCGCTGCTGTGCATCAGACAGAAAGTGGTTGCCCCCCCGGCGGTATCGTTTGTAGTCGCCATGGCTCAATGTTAGTCGAAAGAGGAGCGGCTAAATCTCCCGGTGTGGACTTCGCGCCAGTACTGCCTCGTCGCACAATGGGTAAGGTGTTGCTAAACAATAATCTGTACAATCAGTCGAGACATGAAGTCAGGAGCGAGGCAGTAGCGTGTAGTTCCAATCGGGATGCAATTTGTGTCGTTTGAGGCGCAGTTGGTCAATGTCGTCCTTCGAGACCTCGACACTGGTGTCATATTGATTAGTGTCTAAGACTGCTTTGACCTTGAGTCCAGTGCTCGTCCGAGTGCCGCCTATTAGATTCACCACGGTTTCGAAGTTGATCAAGGGCTTACCCTTCCAGTTCAGGCTTATGAAGGAGAATAACCGGTGCTCGATCTTGTTCCACTTGCTGGTGCCCGGCGGATAGTGACAAACGGTGATCGCCATCCCTGTTTCATCGCTTAACGCTTGGAGATATAGCTTCCATGCCCGCGTCCGGGCGCCATTACTGCCTCCACTGTCGGCGCAGATGAGCAACCGTGTCGCTCCCCGGTAGTGCCGCTTTCCATCCAGACGCCACCACCGCCTGATACTCTCGGCAGCGAACTCCGCCGTGTCATGAGTAATGCCGACGTTGACCACGGCTCGATTTCGCGCGATGTCGTAAGCACCGTAGGGAATGGCTTTTCCCTCCCCAAGGTGCGGAAAGTCATGCACCGACACCCGAGCGGCCTTTCCCTGGGGCAACCATCTGCGACCCGCGTTTTTAAAGGCCCCGACGAGTTCCTTCTTCTTGGTGTCCACGGAAATCACCGGGTCGCCATCCCGCCGGAAGGATTTCACTTGCCGGTTCAGGTAGCGAAACTGGGCATCGCGGCTCGGATGTTGAGTACCTTCGCGCGTCTTCACGTTCGCTTGCAAGGTGTAGCCCATTTCCTCCAATAAACGACCCACGGTGACGCTGCTGATCAAGTGGCCAGTTCGGGACAATTCCTCAGCGATCATCCGAGTCGATTTACTGGTCCACCTCAGAGGGCTCATCGGATCTCCTGCGGTCGTCTCCTCGACGATCGTCTTGAGATGACTTGGCAACTCGGGGTCGGATTGCTCCACTTTCTTACGCCCGCCGCCCGGCTGACGAACGCGCTCGGCGGCCGTCCGCAGTTTCTTGCCAGTGCGCAATTCGCTCAGTCCTTGGGTAATTGTGACCCGCGACATTCCCGTTAACTGCGACAACCGGCTAATGCCTCCTCGTCCCAGTTGCAGGGCCTTCTCGGCTACGAACAAACGCGCTTGGTATTCATTCAGAGTCGCTAAGATCCGTAGCCATGTCTTTTCGGCCACGGCCGGCGTCACATCCCGACTGCGACGATCATTCACCAATTACAACATAACCTACATTTACTGTTTTGTACAGTTTATTATTTAGCATAGCCTAAGATATGCAACATCGTCGGAAGGCCCTGTGATCTTCAGAGATAAATGGCGGGGTTTCTTCAGCGCTATTTGACGCTACGTGGTGCCGATAACGAGGGCGCTGCGGGCGGCGGCGACAACATCGTCAGTAATAACTTTCAGGCCGTTGATTTTCATGATGCGCTCAATTTGCAGCGTTCAGCGGTGCGAAGCGCAACCCCGGCGTGCTGCGCCGCTTGCGCCAGAGGAACGTCTTCTTCAAGGTGGGGCCGGATAACGGCAAAGCGCTCCATAGCCAATTTCCGCTGCTCCTCGGTCAGAACAGCGGCGGCAGGCTTCGCTTTATCGACTTGTGCCATAGGTTCAATAACCTTTGTTTTTGCACCGTGCGCCGCGCAGAGCACAAGAACGCGCGAAACGCCTGAAATTCAGTTGCAAAACCATGGTGCAAAAGATATGGTGCATAATAACGCTATCTCTTTGGTTTTCGCAACATGAAGATCGGCTATGCTCGCGTCTCGATCGACGCTCAAGAAACGGACCTCCAAATGGACGCGCTTTCACGCGCAAAATGCGCCCGTATCTATCAGGAGAAGGCCTCCGGGGCCAACGCAGAGCGGTCGGAACTGATGAAGCTTCTCGACACTGCGCGTAAGGGGGACGTTGTGATTGTCTGGAAGCTAGATCGGTTAGCCCGGTCTCTGCGTCAGCTTATCGACACCACGGTTATGCTCAACGAACGCGGAGTTGAGCTCCACTCCCTCACCGAAGACATCAACACCACTACTCCGAACGGTAAGCTCACGTTTCATATCTTTGCCGCGCTTGCGGAGTTTGAGCGCGACATATTGCGTCAACGGGTGAACGCTGGTCTCAAGGCCGCCGTCGCCGGGGTCGCGTGGGCGGCAGACCCAGAGCGCTCGATGAGGCGGATTTGAAGAAGGCGCGGGCACTGCTGCGGTCCGGGGAGTACAGCAAAGTGCAGGTCGCTGATGAGCTTGAGGTCAGCCGCCATACGCTGTGGCGGGCCCTGTCGCAGACGAAATGATCGGATAAGCCCTGTCTGGCGATCTGGGAGAGCTGTTGATTTTGTAATGAGCCGGACGCGAGCGCATGTGCGACCTTAATATCTTATGCTTAATCGGTGTGGCTCTTCGCAGCACTTTACGACACGTCGCTCTTCGGCCCCATCGTGCTCCTCGCTCTTTTGTGGAGAAGTCTGTTGTCCCGGCGGAAAGAAAAGGCCGCTCTTGCCGTCGCCACAATTGTCTCGCTCAGTTATGGATACCTGATGCTTGCCCTGCTGTTTAGGTCAGCATTGCTGGGGGGTGACTACAGCGACCGCCTGTTTGCGACGGTTCAAACGAATACCGCGCTCGCTTTCTGTCTCTTTATCTTCGCTGTGCTCCGAAAGTCACCGAGCCGGTGGCTGTTAGCCTCCGCGGCATTCACCACAAGTCTGGCTTGGTTCTTGGTTTGGGTCGTAAACGCGACGGTTTAACAGGCAAGGTCCTGACCGAAAACGTGTTTCATGAGGGAGCGGTTGTGAAACGCATGCAGCCGCAGACGCGAACGCCAAATACCGCTGAAGAAACCCCGCCACTTATCTCTGAAGATCACACGTAAACAAAGGGTCTGGCATGTTGCATATGTCCAGCGCAAAATGCAGGCCATGAAATGCGGTTACGCCCGCGTCTCCCGGCCGCGGGCACAAGTACACAGCCACGCAGCTTTTTTGAAAAACGCGTTTTCGCGGTGTTTTCGCGCTCGCCCGGCGTCCACGAGGTTCGCGGTTCGCGGTTTTTCGCCCCGCAACGGCGATCGACGTAGGGCACGAGTCTCGGGCGCTCGTTCGGGCCTGGCACCTGAACCCGCGCGCTGCTGTCACGACCGCAGCATGCCCGTTGATCTCGGCGAACGAAGTCGGGATTGCCGCGGCGGCTGCAATTCAGCGGTTTCTCGCGAGGAACGCGCGCAGGAACGACTTGGCGCCGACGGATCACTTCCATCAGGTCGAGGGCATGCCCGGCTTAGGCGAACTGCCGCCCGCCCGAGGGCCACACTGGCGCCCAACGCACTCGCCCGAGGTTGCCGCCGACCGCGCAGTTTCGATGCGGCCTTGCCCCCCGTCGCACGCACGCATACCTCTTCAGGCGGTCTTAGGCTGTTGCAGCGGTTGATGTTGGAAAGCTTTCATTGCCTGATCAAGCGCAGCAACCTGTGCCGTCACCGCTTCGTGCTCGCCCCGCAATCCCTCAATACGCGCGAGTTCGCTTTCAATCGTCTTCTTGCGCGTGCTGAGTTGCTCGTACGCCTTTTGAAGCAGACTCAGCGCCTCGTGAACGTCATTTTCGCCGGTCTGTGGTGCGGGCGCTTCCAACCGTATTGGGCGCTCATGGACGGGCTGGGTCGGTACCGCCGCTTCGCCAAGCTCAACGGGCGCAGGCGACCGGACCGCACGCGAATGCCGATTTCTCTTGGGCTCCTGCTGTGGTGAAGCTGCTGCCGCGGCTTCAAGCAGTCGGTTCGGATTCTTGTTCCATTTTACGTACTCTCTTGGGTGTTGGGCTCGTACGTGGGCAGATAATCCTGTGCCGCGTGTTGAGATCGTAGAGCAAAGCGGGCACTGCAGTTTCTGTGGTCTGAGCTTGAGACCAGGCATCAAAAAATTCCCCGCTATTGGTAAGTTCTAAATTAGTTATAGTCTATCGACTCATAGTCTACAAGAATTCGTTGAGGTGGGTATTTACTTCACTCCGGTGGCCACAATACATTGTGGTTGCTGGCGAATTGAGGCCGCTCGACCGTGTCCGGAGACCGTGTCCGCCGTGCACGCTGGAGGCGCTAGGCGGCCGCTCGACGACAGCGGCAGCAGTTGCGGGTGCGTGCCGCCGGCCGCGGCGTGATGAGGCCGTACCGGTCGCCACTACGCGTTCCAGAGGCTGGCGACCGGCGGCAGCGACCACAACCCATGGTGGCTACCGGAGTCAAGTGAATACCCACCTTCGTTGATTTGGGGTTGGAATCTGACCGGGAACGGAATCATCGGGCCCGAATAGTCCGTCTGCTTCACCGGCACGGCGCGCGTGGTGATGCCGGGCGGCGGGCGGGTGTCAACGGGGCAATACGCGACTATGAGGCCCAGTCGCGGAGACTCAAGTGCATCTGCTCGTGGGCGTTTGAGGGTTGAGTGCCTTATCTACTTCTGCTACCGGTGCACGCACTCCTTAGCTACTAATCGCGCACCATCATCGGACTTGCCACTGCAAGAGATGAACTGAGTTTCCTGTACTTGGTTTATAGCGCTTTCTTGGCCTTTGTCGCTGCGCCCGTATCTGAACTTCGTGTCCAGGCTGTATACCACAGGCGCCGGACACCGGCTCTTGTGTCTACCATAATTATTGAGCTGTCCTTGTCAATCAGGAATACCGTGCCCTGAACAATTATGTTCGGGTCTTTATCCTTTGCAATCACGTTGAGACTGAGCACCAGGTAGAGAAGGACCATGGCCCACCAACCGAGTGCATTGGAAGAGTCGATCCGCATGGGTTTCCTCCATCTCTCCAAATTGGCATTCGCGTCTGCCCGCCTAAACTACGATAGTCGGAAAACGAACCGAAGTTAAGCGCATGTGGGCTCGGCGATTAGCTCGGCGGCCCCCGTGCTGGCCGTCGTTATCGCGTGCCCGTCCGAGTCTCGCGACGAACGCGCGAATCGCCACGGCGTGTTCGATGTACGCGCCCATCGGGCGCGTGGCGCCCAGTTGGCGCGCGAGGGTAAGGATCGTTTCCTCCGATGACAATGACCTGCCACACGACCGCTCACCCTTTGCACCCTTTAATGCTGCGCCCCGCGGGAACTGCTTTCAATGGAGCGCATGGTACTTTGGGTAACCGATTTCATGCGAGTACTCGTGTCGGAGACACGAAGCTGTGCCACAATTGGGAGCCGTGGAGTACGCGATCTTCGTCCTCGCGGGAGCCGTGGCTATCGGGCTTGTGCTTGTGGCACGCGCCCGCCGTCGTGACCAACGCGAACGCGATGAACTGCGGAAACACATCCGCCGCCTCGGTGGCCCATTCGACCCGGGTATGTGATTTGTCCGCAGACCGGCCCGCGGCGCACGGCGGTCATTTGCCCGTCCCTCTACGCGAGCTGCCGTCCGCGAGGCAGCAGTCCGTTGTCGGCGGCCTCGACTGCCAACTTCCGGACGGCGGTCAACCGGACGTTGATCGATATGGGGCCCAGCTTGCGGGCCTCCAGGGCCACCCGCCACGCGCTCACGGTCGCCTTGGTGAAGCCGGGCCGCGGTTCCTGGATAAACCAGGCAATGAATTCGTCGAGTCCCAGGTTGTAAACGCGCCGCGTGATCGGCGAGGAGTTGCTGTCGAGCACCAACGCCTTCAATCGGAGCCATTCTGAGGCCTTGTCGGCCACCACTAGTTCGTTCATCTGCTAAGTCCTTTCGCGCCTGTTATTTGGCATCGGTATGTAACTGGACATTACCAGTGGTCACGAAGGACATCAAGCGTTTTCACGCTCTCGGAAACCTCGTTGGAGTGACCTGTACACGATTGCCTGATGGAAGGGTTGTCATCGACAGTGACCGGGTGCGGCCGAAACCTTCACTGCGCCGTTGATAGATTAATGTTTATCGCCTGCGTATACTGCTGGCTGATGTTACCCGCGTTGTCGAGGACCCGTACTCCCACTGTATGCGCACCCCCGCCGCTCACGCTAACGGTAGCCGTGGAGGTCACCACGCTGGTCACCGAACCGCCATCTACCCAGTAGAGAATCTCGCTGACGCCGCTGCCGGTGTCGGCAGCAGTGATTTGGACCGATACGGGAGAACTGTTGTTCACGCCGGCGCTGTTCGCCGCGGGCACAAGGCTCAGGGTCGCGGTAGGAGGCGTAAGGTCAACGGAAGCGGGTGAGGGCAGGATGACGACGCCGCTGATGGGGCTCAAGCTCAAACTCACGTTGCCACCCGAGACCGTGTAGGTGGCGCCGCCGATAGCATCCTGCAGCACCGTGCCATCGCGATAATACGCGCCGATGGGAATCACCGGCAGGTTGGCTGTGGAGCCGTTGTTCAGCGCCACGACGGCGGTCTCGCCGCCGGAAATGGACCGCGCGTAGGCTTAGGTGTTGGCGGCGGCCGAGGGCTGCTGCGTATCGCCAGTAACCAGTGTGACGAAAGTCCCGCTGACCAGCGAGGGATGCTGTTTGCGCAGGTGACCCAAAGCCGTGTAGTAGGCGATAACGCCTTGGTCCGGCGGACCGTAGATCGTGGGATCGCCGGGTTGATTAGTCGCTTGGGCCGCTGGGGGAGCTTTGTTAATGGCCGCCGGCGCGACGACGACCCAGGCGTTCTTTGTGTCACTAGCGCCCGGCCAGATCTTGCCACATGTTCCGGCGGGCGGATTTCACTCTGACGAAGAAATCGCCCGCCTGCCCGGAGCGCGTAGAATCGAGGGGCGGTTGGTCGCGCTCGGCCCCTCGCCGGATGTGTATGCGTACTATCGGGGCAACATTCAGCGGAATCTCTACCGGATACCGGTTCGGTGAGCCAATGCTTATTTATCAGGCAGCGATTTGAACCTGTAGGTCCCGTCCCAAATATACAGTTAGCCGTCGCCGCCTGGTTTGTACGTTACTGTTACCCGCGCGGTGAAGCCGGCCAGCGGGCCAAGACCGTCGGACAAGGTGCATATTCCCAACGGCACCGGCGGGTTGTCATTGCGCACGGTACAACGGCCGACGGCCCACTGTCCCTCGTTGACATAGACGAAAACGTTGCTGTCCAGGTACCCGGCGGGGCCCGCCGAAGGGCCTGCCGTGATCTGGTCATAGTAGATCCGTGTCCCCGGGGGCAGCTCGGGGAGATTCGAGGTCATGACCGTGCAGAAGGAAGAGCCCGGAATCCCCGAGAAGGTGCCGCAATCCTTCTCAATATGGAGCTGTCCGTTTTGCCCCTCTTGCGCCGCCGCCGGGACAGATCCCGTGATCAGCGCAACAGTCAACAGCATCAGGCCCGCGGCCGCGCCGAGGGGCGTAATCTTCGCGAAACGAGTCAATTTCATTGTGTTTCTTGCCTCCTACTTGTAATTCCGCAAACGGGTATTGGGAGGGGTAACGGATTGGCGGATTTTTTTGTGTTAGGATTCCACCGGCGTGGCAGACTCGCAGCACAACGACATCACCGCAATGCTCGCGGCATGGAACAACGGCAACAAAGATGCGCTGGACCGCTTGATGTCCCTCGTCTATCCGGAATTCCGGCGGATTGCGCGACAGTATCTCGGCCGGCGCACCGGCGAGAGTCTGGAGTCCGCCGCACTGGCTAACGAGGTCTACCTTAAGCTGATTAGCGCCGGGACAATCCAATGCGAGAACCGAACGCATTTTCTCGCGCTCTGCGCACAGATGATCCGCCGTATTCTGGTGGACCATGCGCGCCGAAGGAGGAGTGCTAAGCGTGGCGGAGATGGGCTGCGTGTCCCACTCGATGATGTTCTGGTCGAAGTAGAGGCGCGTGGGATCGAAGTGGTCGCCCTGGATAGTGCCCTGCAATTACTGGCTCAAATCGATGGCAGGAAGAGCCGCCTCGTGGAACTGCGCTACTTCGGCGGATTGAGCGTGGAAGAAACCGCCGAGGTCCTCGGAGTTTCAACTGAACAGCCAAACGAGATTGGAAAATGGCCAGGGCATGGCTGTATACCCAGCTTATCGGCAAGCAGAAACCTACCAGGATGTAGGCCCGTTGAGGCAGGAGGCTGGTCCCGGCAAATTGAGAAAGAGCGGAACGGCACACTCGAGAGGGCGCTGTGGGAAACGCCCTATCTATCTCCCGAATGCATCCACGGAGATAGTGCGGATCTCGGAAGTTGAGGTGGTACGGGGTGGATCGTCGTTTTAATGCGGCCAAAGTTCTAATTGAGGGGTCGCGTCCGCCGTCGTAAAGCAGTATTCTTTTTTCGTTCGACACTGACTTTACCGGAGGGTGAAGGCCCGGCAGCAGATCGAAACTTTGCCAGGGAACGGTCAGCGGCGGGCCTTCACGCCAGCCGTGATTCTTTTTATCGCACTGCCAGAGGCGAAAGACAACATCGACCCGGGGTGATCCCATTGGACCTCTTGCCGAGGCGATGTCCTGTCTGCAACGATGACACGATCATCGGCCACGGACGACGACTCCGTCAGTGCCACGATGATCAGCGCCACATCTTCTGGGCGCGTCGCGGAATCTGTCGGCCCTGCAAGAAGACCTTCACAATCCTGCCTGACTGGCTGGCACCTTTCGGACATTTCAGCCTGTATTGTCGACAGCAAGCCTGCGAGCGAATCTGCGCTGGCGACAGTGCGGAGCAAGCGACTCCGCACTGCAAAGATCCGGCGCGCTTACCCGATCCATCCACCGTGCGCCGATGGGCGCGGCGTCGGCTAATTAACGTGTGGTGCTGGGTTAAGGCTGGCGTTCGAAACGAGCACTTTTTCCAGTCACCCACCATCCTCGCCTGGGATCTTGGCGCGCTTTGCAATATTCTGCGGCCGGAGGCAAAAAGTCCATGATCCGCCAGGCTCTCGACCAGCTAAAACACCAGATTCCGTTGCTGGACTATTTGCAGGCTCATCATTGGCAGTCCACGGGACGTCTCAGCCGTGGTCGATGGATGGGGTTATGCCCTCTCCATCAAGATCACAAGCCGAGTTTCGTGGTGGACACCAGTAAGAATCTCTTCTACTGCTACGGCTGTTGCCGCGGCGGCGATGTGATTCGCTTCGCCGAACTCTATCACCAGGTGAGGTTCCCCCAAGCTTTGGGCTTGCTGTGCCAATGGCGTGGTATGGCTCCTCTGCTCGACGAAACCACGCGTTTCTACATCATGCAGTTGGAACGTCACGCCGAAGCGGTCGCCTATCTACATCATCGCGGAGTCAGGTCGCCGGAACTGATCGAGCACATGCGAATTGGTTACGCACCCGGCGGCTGTCTGCGAGGTTGGTTGACACAGTTGGGCTACCCGCACCACGCTCTGCATCAAGCCGGTCTGGTCACTGCCGCCGGCTATGACGCTTACACGCATCGCATCGTGTTTCCGCTGGACAACAATCTCTATGGCCGTAGTATTTCGGCAACGGCGCCGCCCCACCGTTTCTTACCAGGCAGCAAGGGCGGCCTGTATTCATGGGACCACGTCCGTCGATATCCAGAAGTCATTTTGGTCGAAGGGCTGTTTGATTACGCCGTGTTGTGGCAGGCCGGCTTTCACAACGTTACCTGCGCGATGGGAACTCAGCTCAACGCATACCAGTTTCGTCAACTGTGCGATGGTATGCGAACCATCTACCTGGCCTTTGATGCCGACGCCAATGGCAGCGGTCAGCGTGCCACGCAAGCGCTCGCGCACCGGCTTGGAGAACAACGGTTAAAGGTTTGCACCGTCGAATTGCCCCAGGGTCATGACCCGAACAGCTTCTTCGCCAATGGCGGCGATGTCAGTCAGTTTCAAGCGCTGCTGGAGGCTGCTCGGTCATGACTTTTCGTGTTAACCATCAGTCATCGGACAATCCCGCGCGATGTCCGTACCGCGTGGTCGTGCAGGCAACCGGACGTGAGATTGCCTGGATCGCATCAGTACCTCGATTACGAGACCGTTCGTCGCCTCGCTGATCATACCCTGCAAAGTTATGCGAACGAACTGTTGTACTTTCTCCGTTGGTGGGAGAGTATTCATCACACTGACGCGATCACCCAAGCTGCCCTCACGGAATCGACACTGCTCGATTATGTGCGATTCCTGTCTGGTCAACAGCCGCCGTTGTCCGGCGCGACCATTAATACACGTGTTGCCATTATCGATAAAGCCCTACGCCATCTGTTCCCGGATGCGTCTCATCAGATTGCCCCGGGATTTCAAACGACCTATTGGCAACGTGCACCAATGGGCATCGGCAAACCACGGCTTGCCCTGAGCCGGTTGCGAGTGAAGACCCCCAAACGAACCATTACGCCACTGTCAGTGGACGAGGTGGCACGGTTTTGGTCCAGTTTCCGTACCTCACGGGATCTGGCCATCGTCGGTTTGATGCTGCTACAGGGGCTTCGATCCCAAGAGATTCTGGACCTGAATCAGGACGATCTGCTATTGCCGGAAGCGCAGATTCGCGTGCGCGGCAAGGGTAATAAGATCCGCTTTCTTCCCTTGGCTCCGGAAGCGACTCAGTTGCTCGATCATTATCTGCGGTTGGAACGGCCCGCCAACTCGTCTACTGCTTTATTCGTTTCTCTCAAGGGCTCGGCTCGCGGCGCTCGGATGACTCCCGCGGGTCTGCGCTCGCTTTTTCGCCATCATCGCCAGACCAGCGGAGTCAAAATTGCAAACCCCCACCGTTTTCGACACACCTTCGCGTCGGATATGGTGCGCGCCGGCGTTAGCCTGCCGGCCCTCATGCAGTTGATGGGTCATGCCAATATCCAAACCACCCTCGTCTATATGCAGGTCACTCCTCTCGAGGTCTATCAGCAATATGCGCGAGCAATCGCTCAACACATCAGGCCGGTGCCGGTCTCACGATCATGAAACTATCTCGCCTCGCTTCTGTTGAGCATCCGCTGGCTCTCCAGTTCCAGCGTGCCTTCGAGTCCCTGACGGCCGCGCTCCATTGGGATTCCGCCCGTCCATATCGTGGCACTGTGCGCAACTTCCTGATCTATCTCGGCGACAATCATCCTGCTGTTTGTTCGCTGGATCAGTTGCGCCGCGATCCCCACATCCTCGGCTGGTTCACCCATCTGCGCTCCCAGACTCCACCGCTGGCGACGGCCGTCTACATCCATCGCCTCACGCATCTGCGACGTCTCCTTGAGGAACTTGCCTGGACCGCCCAACTTCCCGAGTTGGCGCGCCTGATCCGCCGCGAGGACTCTCCGCGCCCGCCTCAACGTTTACCCCGAGCCTTGACGGCACAACAGGATCAACTAATCCAGCAGGAGTTGCTCCGCCGCAACGATCTGCCCGCCAACATCTTCTTGCTGCTGCGCCATACCGGTATGCGCATTGGTGAATGTGTCGACCTCTCCTATGACTGCCTTCGCAATGTTGGCCCCGATCGCTGGGCAATTCACGTTCCTCTCGGCAAGCTCAAGACGGAAAGAATGGTGCCGGTAGACTCATTTGTATGTGAGCTCGTGCATCGCCTGCGCTTTTTCCGTTCTTTCGATCCATTACCTCCCGATGGCCGGCTGCTGTCACGTCCCCATGGCAAGCAAGCCTTGATTCGTCAACTGCGGTATTGCCTCCACGAAGTGACTGCCGCCGCCGGGATAACCACCCGCATCGTTCCACACCAGCTTAGACACACATATGCGAGCGAGATGATCCGCTCGAGTGTAACCTTGCCTGCACTAATGAAGTTACTCGGCCATGCCGATCCAGAGATGACGATGCGATATGTCGACGTCACGTCGAATGATTTGCAGCGCGAGTACCATCTGGCCCGCTCGAAACCTCGACACATAACCCCTCAACCGAAATCGCCAACAATTTCGCCCCGCACCGGTTTGGACGGCGTCATCGACTCTCTGCTCTTCGCTCAACATGCCATCGAGATGTTCCGTCGGTCCCTGCCAGATGGCCCTCCGCGACGCTGCCTCGATCGACTTTCGAATCGGCTCACCAAAATCCTCTCCCAAGTTCGCAAACTCAGCCCATCCGCATAACGGGCAGAGATTGGCCGTATAAGTCGGATACTCGGAGAATGGTCACCTTTCCAAGCGTCGTTCGGCTATCACTCCCGTGAAGTCACGTCAAATGAACAGAGCGGCTTCACCACCGTCAGCGGCCCGCGCGGTAACCCGAAGCGGCGGTCGCGCGCGCATCAGACCGGATCAGGAACAATAAACGCGTCAGCGTCCGGCGAACCACTATGATGGCCCTCGGCCTGTCTCAGAAAGGGTAAGTCTTGACACGTCGTCGGGAAGCCTGCAAACAGCGGTCTTGACGTGTTTCATATGTCCGGGTCAAAATGGAGCGCGTGAAATACGGCTACGCCCGCGTCTCGACCGACGACCAGAACCCGGCCTTGCAACTTGCGGCGCTGAAGAAAGCCGGATGCCAAACCATTTTCAAGGATGAGGGATTATCCGGAGCTACGACGAAGCGCCCTGCCCTTCTGCGTTGCCTGAAGAAACTGGAACACGGCGACACGCTCATAGTGTGGAAGCTCGACCGGCTGGGCCGCAGCCTGCGCGACCTCATAACGATGCTGGACGACCTCCGCGCCCGTGGCGTGAAATTTCATTCGCTCACGGAGGCAATCGACACGGCGACCCCGACGGGCCGCGCCATGTGGCAAATGATCGGCGTGTTAGCCGAGCTCGAAAAGGTCGCTTATTTCAGAACGTACCCGCGCCGGAGTGAAGGCGGCACAGCGCCGGGGCGTGAAGTTTGGCCGGAACGTCAAACTCACCCCGGAGCAGATCGACCACGCCCGGAGGGTGATCGACAAAGGTGAAGCCCGCCAGTACGTGGCCGATCTGCTGAATGTGGGACGCTCGACGCTCTATCGGGCGCTTGCCGGGTGACACCTCGGCCCGTCCAGTTGGTGCCACAGTATAATCCCTCAGAGGATAAATCCATGAAGCGGACAAAAGAAATAGTGGATGCTGGAGGCAGCAGTCTTCTGCCCCCAGCGCGTGTGTCGAAACTGTACTCTTACGTCGTTGAACATGACACTGGGTACGCACCAAACCCCTATTTTAAAGTGTGTACGCTGTGTCGCTGCAAGTTTAAGGGTCGGAAGAACAAGGGCCGGAAGAATATTGTTGAATTGGCGGACAAGGGAGATTGGGTTGTAGGTACTGGCGGGGCGAACCGGCGCAAGAGCACCGGTAACGGGACGCTTGTTTACGCAATGCTGGTGGAGGACAAGATCACGCGAGAGAAGTACTTCTCAGCCAGTCGATTTCAGGGACGCGGGGACAACGAGCAGCCCTACAACAATTTCGAGAAGCACGATCAATTTGTTCTCATCTCGCGGCACTTCTATTACTTCGGGGCGAATGCCATTCCTATTCCGGAGGAATTTAAGGGCGAAAGACCGGAAGGATTCAAGCTCGAAAAAAAAGGCCCTGGGTTCCGCTCTGATTTCAATTCTGAGAATATCCGCCGGTTTGTCGAATGGCTGGAAATAGAAACACACGAGCGAGGGCTGGGGCTGGGAAGACACGGAGATCCGCGTCAGAAGGTCGCCGATGAACCGAAGATGGAAGGCAAGCTATGCAAGTCGTCTTGCTGAGGGTCGGTATCGACACCGGCTCTGGCGGAATTCACGGCCCGCTGTTTAGTGATCGTTCATTTGAGTACATCCCCATTCCAGACCGCTTCGGAGGCAAGGGAGTTGACAAAAGGACATACGGGAACACTCGCGGCAGTCGGAAACAAAGCTTAGTCGATTACTTCCCCGAAGCTCGCAGGGAAAAGGTCTCCGGCCAATCCATTCACTTCGATCCGGAGTTTGAGACGTTCACATACGGCGATCCGACGCCCCCAAAGGCAAAGCTCAGCGAAGGCAGTCTGTTGGTGTTCTACGCAGGCCTTAAGGGGCGGAACTTTGATTGCCCGCCAGCTCTGTATATCATCGGTTTCTTCGAGGTACAGCCTTCCTTCTGGGAACTACGTCTTCCGGCTTCAGGCATCCAACAACGACGGAGTTTGGAACGAGAAAGGCGTAAATCTCGCCATTACGATCCTGCCGCCATGGTGGGCGACATGGTGGTTCAGGGGAATTGTGGGCCTGAGCATCGCGAGCCTGGTGTTCGAAGCCCACCGATCTCACGTGAGGAGTTTGCAGCTAGCCGCCGCGAGACTTGAGGTGCAGGTCGGGCAGCGCACCACGGACCTGGTGGAGGCTCGAAACCAGGCCCAGACTGCCAACCGTACCAAAAGCGCCTTCCTGGCCAGCATGAGCCATGAGCTGCGTACGCCTCTCAACGCCATCCTTGGCTTCTCCGACCTCTTGCGCGACGCGAGGGACATTTCTGACGAGCATCGCAAAGACCTCGACATCATCAACGCCAGCGCCGAGCACCTGCTGGCGTTGATCAACGATGTGCTGGACGTGGCCAAGATCGAAGCCGGACGCATCGTGGTGGAGAATGCGCCGTGCGATGTGCAACGTCTGATGCGCGACATTACTGGGATGCTGCAGGTACGCGCCAAGGCGAAAAATCTGCAACTGCTGGTAGAGCAATCCCCCCGGTTTCCCAGAGTGGTCCGGACAGATGCTCCCAAGCTGCGCCAGATACTGATCAACCTGATGGGGAATGCGGTGAAGTACACCGAATTTGGGGAGATCATCCTGCGGTTGGATAGCTTGCCGCAGAGCTCCCCCGACCGCGTGCTGCTGCGATTCGACGTGGAGGATACCGGCATTGGTATAGCGGGTGGAGGATCAAGAGCGCATCTTTCAACCCTTCGTGCGAGCTGGCAAGCAGATGTCTGAGCATGGTACTGGCTTGGGACTGGCCATCGTCAAGCAATTCGTGGAACTGATGGGTGGCACCATCTGCTTGGAAAGCTACCCAGGTAAAGGATCGCGGTTTCGGGTGGAGTTGCCTGTAGAGGTGGAATCGGAGGCGACGGCGCCCCGGGACCATAGGCGACGAGTGGTGAGCATCGCCCCTGGCCAGCCGCATTACCGGGTCTTGATCGTGGAAGACCAGTTCGAAAACCGGCTCTTGCTGCGGCGACTGCTGGAGCGCGTCGGCTTCAGCGTGCGGGCGACGGGAGATGGCGAGGAAGGCATCGAGACCTTCAAGTCCTGGCGGCCGCATTTCATCTGGATGGACCGCGGCTTGCGCGGGATGGACGGACTGGAGACGGTGAGGCGCATCCGGAAACTGAACGGCGGGCGGGAGGTGAAGATCGCAGCGGTCACGGGCTCGATGCTTGCTGGTCAGCGAAATGAGATGCTGGAGGCCGGCCTGGACGATTTCCTCGGTAAGCCGTATCGGCTTGAAGAGATCTTCGACTGCATGGCGCGTCACCTGGGTGTGCGTTACGTTCGCGAGGAAAATGCAGCGCGGCAGCCCGGGCGGGCGAAACCGGTCCTGCGGCCGGAAGCGTGGGCAGCGATTCCGGAGGAACTGCGTAAAGAAATGGCGGATGCCGTGATTGCCTTGGATGCGGAACGGATTAAAGGCATCATCCGCCGCATTTCGGAAGTAGACCCAGAGCTGGGCGGTGCCCTCGAGGTCCACGCGGGTAGACTAGCCTACACTCCGATCCTGAAGGCCCTGCGTTTCTAGAGTTATGCGTTGTCCGTTGCTCCCGAGCACCCTACTAAGACGTCGAGCATGTCCCGATCCTCTACATCGACATGGACAACTATCTGCCCAAGCTGAAGCTCTCGGCCGAAGCCCGAAGCAAAGCCCTGTATGGTGCGCATTACATCACCGGCTGATTGATCGACCTGCCATTGAAGGGCGACTACGGCGAGGCCGAGTCGAAACCTGCCGGCCCGATTCGCGAGAACACCGGACTCGCCGGCCTCGGCAAACTCGGCTATTCAGGCAGCCTCTACCTTGGCTCCTGGGTGCCTGACGTCATGGCTCATGGCGGCGGAAAAGAGCCTCCTCTACCTGCCACCGAAGCCGAGCGCGATGAATGGGGCAAGGAAGGAAAGGCTCAGATCGTCGCAATTGTGAAACAGATGCATCTGCGGGAAGCCATGGATGATCTGAAAAAGCACGACGACTATACCAATCAGGTGCTGATGCCGAAATTCGGCAGGATTGTTCCCGGTTCGCACTGAAGGCGCCCCTCTAACTAACTTAGTACGCGGGTTGTAAATAGAGTGACCTATCTGCCGATTGTACGAGCGCCTGTGCTACGTCGCAACGCACAAGTCACCAGTACAGCTTCATCGAGACCTGCATACGGCGAGCAGAGTTCGACTGGGTTTGCCACTTGCCGAAGTTGTTGTTCTGAAGTGTAGTGGCGCCGCTCAAGGGACCGAACTGGGTCCGGTTTAGCAGGTTGAACGTCTCCCACCGGAATTCCAGGCGAGTCTGTTCGCGGTGAAGGTTGACGCTGCGGGCCAGCGACAGGTTTTCGTTCAAATTTGGTAAGTAGCGCGCCTTGGGATTGTACCGGGTCTCGTTGCCGAACTGGGTGGTCGGCTGCGGGCCGAAGAACGAAACGGGTTGGAAGAAGCTGTTCGCATTGGGATCGAAGTTGCCGGAGTAAGTCCCGCGCCACCCGCTGTAGGTCGGCACCGTAGCCCGGTTTGTCCCGTCGAAAATGGGGAAGCTCACGGTCGTACCCAGGGAGATCGGTGTACCGCTCGAGTACCCCTGAATTCCGGAGAGGCGCCAGTCGCCCAGGATCGCGGAAGCCACGCCCCTGGTGTTCAGGAACTGCTTCCCTTTGCCGAAAGGCAACTCGTAGACGTATGTCAACTTCACGGCGTGCGTCTGGTCGTAGCCCGCGATGGACTTCTCCAGCCTGAGGTTGTAGGCATCCATCGAGGTAGGCGTGGAACTGTAGTTGTCCGAGTCGGTCAGCGCCTTCGAAAACACGTAGGAGGCCTGCAAAGTGAGGCCGGCGGAATACCGCTTGGTCAGCTTCAGCTCCATGGAATTGTAAGTCGAATGGCCGAGCCGGTCGCCGCCGCCGCTGATCGTATCGACCCGCGCATACATCGGGTAAGGCCGCAGGGCTTGGGCTACGGTCGCGCCGGTGCCGAAGTCATGGACAAACAACGGATATGGCGGCGTGATGCCAGCAGCAACAGCGGCCGGCGAGGTGATCTGCGAGTTCAACAGAGTGCGGCCCGCGGCGGTGAAGGGGTTGAGATCGGCCGGCAGACTGCGGTATTGGATCTGGTTGTCCGCCAGCAATGACGACTGAATGTCGCTTGCCATGGTACCCAGGTAGCCGATTTCCGCGACTATGTTGCTGCCAAGCTGGCGTTGGACGTTTAGCGCGTAGGTCATCTCACCCGACCCTCGCGTCGCGGTTTTTCCATTGTAATAGGGGACATTGGAGTTGCCGTTGGAGACCGAGGGATCGATGTCCGGCACCGGCGCCCAGTAGGGCGCGCCCCCCGCCAAGGTGAACAGCGGGCTCAGGCCCTGGCTGGTGTCGCTGGCCGTAATCTGCTGTACGAAACCCAGGTAATGCGTCGAGCCCAGGGGGTTGATCACGGGTCCGTAACTGCGGGTAGCCGCGCCCCGAATCGTGGTCTTGTTGTCCACAGCGTAGGCGAAACCCAGCCGCGGTCCCCAGCCGCCAAACCAGTTTGGCGCCAGGGTATCAGTGTTCTGCCTTCCCGGACCGTAGCCCGCGAAGATCTGCGCGCCCAGCAGCCCGCCCGCGCCGGGGTTAGGAGTAGTTGGGCTGAAGTTGCTGAGGATGTTGTTTCCGTATATCGGCGCCAGGTTGAACTCATACCGCAGGCCTATGTTCACCGTCAGTCGCGACGACACGCGCCAGTCGTCCTGAAAATACATCTGTTGAGTGCGGTACTGGCCGGAAATGTACCGTACGGTATCGAGATTATAGGCGGACGCCTGGCCGAGCAGGAACGACGCGAAATCGCTGCCGGTTGCCTGGCTGGTGTCAAGCGGTATGGCGGTGTTGAGATAGGAGAAGCTCGCGTCGCCGGCAGTGTACGTCAGACCGAAGCCATTGTAGTGGGTGGTGTTGTAATAGTAGCCCCACTTGAACGTGTGGGAGCCGTGAACTTTGGTCATGTCGTCCCGGAATTCGACCACGATATTGTCCGAACCGTTCGGGGCGCCCACGCCCCAGGATTGAAAGTTGGAAAAGTTGATTATGGGAAAGGCGTCTTGGCAATTGGGCCAGTTGGGTATGCAAATCCCCTTGCTCTTCCAGTCAGTTGATGTGGTAGGAATTCCGTCGGCCTCCGGCGCGCCTGAATAGGTGGTATACGACCCGTGATTCTGCCGCCAGTTGTTGCCACCCGCGTAGAAGCGGTTCAGCAAAGTCGGGGTGATGGTGTAGTCGTAACTGAGGCGATACACGTCCGCACGGTTGTATCCCGGATTGCCGGAAAACGGGAAAGGCAGGGTGCAAGTCGAGTTGCCACAACCCAGATCCTGTTCCCGCGTGCGGCTAAACAGGAATGCGAGCTTCTGGTTCTTGGTGAGCACCTGGTCGGCCTTGATGCTGTACTTGTTATTCGGATTCTGGGCGGTGCCGTAGGAAATGGCGTTGTTGCGGACGTAGGCCGAAGTGCCGGGGACCAGATTCGGAACGTTGGGCTTTACGTAGGGTTCTATGTAGGTCGCAATCGCTCTCGCCACAGGATCGAACTCCGACTGCGGAATCTGGTTGTTGGGAAACGGCGTCCTGACGTAAGTGCCGTTCTGAAGCGTGGTGGTCGAGGGATCGTAGATCTGAATCATCTTGCCGCTGGAGTTCACCCAGTTGTGCAGGTCACCCGTGAAGAATTCGGGCGGCGGCACAGAGTAGGGCGTGTTAGAGGCCCCGACGCGATTGCGGAAACCCTCGTAGGAGAAGAAGAAGAACGACCGGTTACGGCCGTTGTATATTTTTGGAAGCCACACCGGCCCGCCTGCGGTGAAACCGAAGTCGTTCTGTTTGTAAATGGGCTTCGTGGTCCCGAAGAAGCCCTTGGCGTCAAGGTCCTGATTGCGCAGGAACTCGTAGGCGTCCCCATGGAAATTGTTGGTACCCGATTTGGAGACAAAGCTGATGGTGCCGCCGGAAGCGTGACCGGTTTCGGCCTTGAAACCGCCGGCCTCGACGTTAAATTCCGTGAGGGCCTCGACTGAGGGGGAGTTGATTGCCGACCAGGTGGTTTGGGCATCGGGACGTGCGACCGTGGCGGCGGTGCCGTCCAGGGTCATACCGTAAACGCCAATCCGGCCTCCGCCGATCCGCAGGCCGGCGTCCCCGGTGCCTTGCGCTTCCGGCGTCGTGTATGCCAGATCAAAGGGGCTGCGCACCGCGCCATTTACGATGATCGGCAAATCGTCCACCAGTTTGGCGGACACCTCCGTACTCACGCGGGCGGTGTCGGTTGCTACCACCAGCGCATTGGCTTGGACTTCAACGGTCTGTTGGGCGGTGCCGACTTCCATCGCCATATCGAGCCGCACGGTCGCTCCGGGTGAGACTTCAACGTTGTCGGAAACGTGCGTCTTGAACCCTGCGTTTTCGACTCGCACGCGGTAGTTGCCGACCGGCAACTCCGGCACGGTGAAGTCTCCCGCGGCAGTCGTGCGGGCTTTATAGTTGGTGTTGGTATCGAGATGAGTGGCCGTCACCTGTGCACCGGGAACTACTGCGCCGCTTGCATCTTTGACGGTACCCGTAATGATTCCGCGGTCGCCTTGCGCCCGCAGGCCTGCCGATGTCAGCGCCAAGAGCGCCGCAATCACGTATAGCCTAGTTTTCATGTCCGCTCCCTCCAGCCTGAACCAGGACCTGCGAACTTGGCCTTCCTAGCAGTTTTGGCATTGTACCTCAAACCGATCGTCTGAGCGAGCCCCTGATTCAGGCGCGCGCCGACTCGGCTGAATCGCGCCGAGGCCGGCTTTGCAGACCAGCGTGCATCTTACCTATCCTGAATGGGAAGGAAACTTCAGATGACAATCGATACCAACGCCTATCTGTCCCGGTGGCCCTTCCGCCGGCTCGCAGGAGATGAACCCTCCGCCTTCGTCTCCCACATGCGCGAGCAGGGCGTCACCGAAGCGTGGGTCGGGAGCTTTGATGGCCTGCTGCACCGGGACGTAGGCGGTGTGAATGCTCGCCTGGCGGCCGATTGCAAGAAGTTCGGCAATGGCATGCTGGTTCCATTCGGGACGATCAATCCCAAATTGCCTGACTGGCAGGAAGATCTACGCCGTTGCCGCGAAGTGCATCGCATGCCCGGCATTCGCCTGCATCCCAACTATCACGGATACTCGCTCGCGGACCCGGAGTTCAGCGACGTGCTGCGGCGCGGGTCCGCGGCGGGCATGATTGTGCAACTCGCCGTTCAGATGGAAGACGAGCGCACCCAGCATCCGCTCATGCGGTTTCCGCCGGTGAATCTCGGTCCGCTCCCTGAGATCCTGCGCACCATTCCGTCACTTCGACTGTTGATTTTGAATCTGGGCGCGGGGCAGGGCCGTAGACAGCTGGCCGCAGCCGGGCAGGTGTTTTTCGATTTCGCGATGGTAGAACATGTTGTGGGTGTAGCGGACCTGGCGGCGGAAGTGTCACGCGACAGGGTAGTCTTCGGTTCCCACTTCCCGCTATACTACTTGGAATCCGCGGCAATGAAGGTCCGCGAAGCAGGTTTCAACGATGCGGACGTGAAAGCCGTGTGCGTGGATAACGCCCGACGGATCCTGCCGGGGCGTTCCTGAAATCAAAAGGAGCATGATCATGATCGAGAAGTTACTTGATCGGCGGACCTTTCTAAACGGCGTTTGTGCAACTAGCGGCGCGGCGCTACTCCATCTCGCGGAAAAGACGACCCAAGCGCAGGAACCGAACCGAGGTCTAAGGATCTGGGACGTCCATTGCCATATGGCCAGGGTTCCCGGCGACATGCCGGAACAGCGAATCGAGTTTCTGGTCCGATTGGCCGACCGCATGGGAATCGAGCGTCTGATACTCTCGCAAGGCTATTCGGCAAACCTGCATCCAACCGCCGATCAACTTCGCGAGGAAAATGATCGCGTGTTGCGCGCCGTGCGGCGTTTCCCCGACCGGGCGTACGGCTCTGTTTATTTGAGCCCGAGTCATCTCGATTTGAGCCTCCGGGAATTCGATCGTTGCGTACGCGACGGTCCCATGATCGGCATCGGCGAACTGGAAATCGACAAGCGATGCAACGCGCCTGAACTCGATCCGATTGTCGAACGCGCAGTCTCGATGAAGGCTCCCATCCTGCAGCATTGCTGGCTCAAGACAGGCGGGAATGAAGCAGGCGAGTCCAGCCCGAATGACCTGGTGGAGCTTGCCAGGCGACATCCCGACGCTATGTTCATTTGTGCCCACACGGGAGGGAACTGGGAGCAGGGGATTCGCATGATTCGCGATACGAAAAATGTTTGTGCCGAAATCGCCGGTTCCGATCCCACTTCGGGTTTTGTGGAGATGGCGGTGCGCGAACTCGGGCGTGAGCGGGTCGTTTACGGCAGCGATGTCGGTGGCCGCAGTTTCGCTTCCCAACTGAGTAAGGTGATGGGCGCCGATATTCCTGATTCGTCCAAAGAGCTAGTGCTGGGCGGCAATCTCCGCCGTTTGTATGGTCCTATTCTCCGGACGAAGGGATACCCGTCATGAGACCTGGTCGAGCGTGCGGCATTGTCGCCGCGTTAGCACTGACTCCAATCCTCTCACTTGCGCAGAACAGTAACGCCCGTAAACTTTTCGCGGACCATTGCGCCGGCTGCCACGGCGCCGATGCCCATGGTACCGGTCGCGGGCCGGGGCTCGCGTCCAATCGCCAGGTGCGAAGACTCCCGGTCGAGCAATTGCGTGATTTCATCCGCAAAGGCGCTCCGAATTCCGGAATGCCGGCGTTCGCTCTTCCGATAGAAGATCGCGAAGCTCTGGCGATGTTCCTGCGTACATTGAACGGGCCCGCCGCGGAAGCAACCGTCGAAGGCGACGCTGAGGCCGGACGCCATTACTTTTCAGCTAAGGGGCAATGCGCTACCTGCCATATGGTCTATGGCGGCGGGAAGCCGGTTGGTCCCGATCTCTCCGATGTCGGCAATGAGATGACGGCCGACGAGATGCGTGAGGCACTCCTCGAACCGAGCGCACACATCACGCCTGGTTACGCGGTCGTTCGAGTCAAATTGCGGGATGGTCGCACGATCCGCGGGTTCGCCAGAAACCGCACCAATTACGACATAAACATTCAGGATTTTGAGGGACAGTTCCACTCGTTTCAGGACGAGCAGATTTCGACGATTGAGGACGAGAAGCAATCGTCGATGCCGCCGGTGAGAGCTACTCCGGAGGAACTGCAGAATCTGATTGCCTATCTCGGTCACCTGACCGGCGTAAAGCCGGGCACGCCGGTTGCAGGATCTTCCGATGCAAGCGGAATCGGGTTCTCACAACTTGTCGACCCCAAACCAGGCGACTGGCTGACCTATAACGGAAAGCTGACTGGAAACCGTTACAGCGAACTTACCGAGATCAGTACTTCCAACGTGGCCCAGCTAAAGCTCAAGTGGACTATTTCCATTCCTCTATGGGCACAACTCCTCCCGGACACTCCTTACTATGTGGAGAACATGAAGTATTTCGGCCTGGAAGTTACTCCGCTTGTCGCCGACGGCATTATGTATTTAACCGGCCCCCACCAGGCGTTTGCAGTGGACGCTCTCACCGGCCGGCAACTCTGGCAGTATTCACGTCCACGAACTCCGGGCCTAGTGTCCGACGCGTCTTTGGGAACCAATCGCGGCGCGGCTCTAGTTGGCGACAAGATCTTCATGGTAACCGACAACGCCCACCTGATCGCGTTGAACCGCACAACGGGAGCCCTGGTCTGGGAAGCCGTGATGCCGGATGAAGCTCAGCACTACGGATCGACCGTGGCTCCCCTGGTTGTCAAGGACATGGTCATCGCGGGAGTGTCGGGCGGAGACTGGGGCATTCGAGGATTTCTCGCCGCGTACAAAGCGTCCACCGGTGAACGAGTCTGGAGGTTCTGGACCATACCGGGTAAGGGAGAATCGGGCTACGATACCTGGGGTGGAAACGATCCGGGTCCGGGAGGAGGGTCAACCTGGCTGACGGGAAGTTACGATTGGGAAACCGACACTGTATACTGGCCGACGGCCACTCCTTACCCGAACACAAATGGCGACAGTCGCCCAGGCGATAACCTCTTCACCGAATGCATTCTGGCGCTGAACCCGGACACCGGAAAACTGAAGTGGCATTATCAATTCACACCGCATGACGTCCACGTCTGGGACTCGACCGAGCCCTCGGTCCTGGTGGACACTCAGTATCGCGGGCGCGAGCGAAAGCTATTATTGCATGCGGATCGCAACGGATTCTTCTACGTGCTCGACCGGACAAACGGCGAGCTACTGCTGAGCAGGAACTTCGTGGAAGTAACCTGGGCGAGCGGCATCGGCGCGGACGGCCGTCCGCAACTTCAACGCGAGTCGGATATGAGCTGCCCGGAGGACGCGACCAACTGGAATGCCACCGCGTTCAGTCCGTCTACTCGCCTCTACTATCTGATGGCGATGGAAAAGTGCGTCGCCAAGTCGAGCCATGCGCATGTTCCACCCGGCAAGAGGTACGTCCGCGCGCTCGATATAGAGACCGGAAAAGTGGTTTGGGAGATTCCGCAATTCGGACCAGTCGAAGGTAAGCGGTGGGCGGGCGTGCTGGCGACTGCCGGCGGAGTCCTCCTCTACCCCGACCCAGGTGGCGATCTGGTCGCCGTCGATCAAAAAGATGGACAGCCCTTGTGGCATGTTCCCACCAACGCGACCATCAAGACCGCGCCGATAACTTATATGGCGGGCGGACATCAGTATGTAGCGGTTGCGGCAGGAGCCAACATTCTGTCGTTTGCATTGCCATAGGACAGATGGCTGTCGAATGGGCGGTTCAACGGGCCTCCGCCTTGCGCCGGGCTTTCGATAGCGCGACGACGACAAACCCGAATGCGGCAGCAATCGCGGTGTCCCTTGCCTCATCTGATCACCACGCGTAGCTCAGCCGATCAAGATATTGCTTTCACGAAATCGCAGCCCACCTCGGCGATGCAGGCGTCGGTCAGGCGCTTTGTGATCGAACCCAGCGCGCGGGCGCCGCCGACCTCGGGGTGCGTGCCGGTAAGGAATATGGCCTGCGCTTTTGCTGCCAATACTGCCGTTATCGCGCGACGGACTTCCAAGGCGCTCGTGAGCCTCCCGGAAAGTGCATGGGCGCCGCGAGTGAATCGGGCAGAGCGGCGGCTGGCGCGACGGCATGGGTTGCGGTGGTGCGAAAACATTATAATGTCCGTTATGTTGGCGTGAAGCGCAACGTCAATAAGGCGTTCTCTTGCACTGTTGCCCTGAGAGATTGGGAACGCCTTAACGAACGATACTGCATAGGCGAGAGCCTAGGGCATCCGTACGCTTTTTGCGGCAGGACTTGTGTTGCCCAACTCCTGAAATGGGCGAAGAATAAGGGCATTCGACAACAAGACGTGAAGTTCTTTTTCGAGGACGGCGCCACTCATCGCGGGCAATTGGAGAAGATTCTCCAGGCCAATGATGGGATAGGTCCCCTTTTCGTATCGAAGTCGCTGATGGTTCAGTTCGGTTCCATTGCGAAATTGGTGCGCAGAACACAAGAGAGGCTTTCTGTTTTACCAGAAACCCTTTATTAATGGGCCTTTCGGCGACCCCACTTGGAAACGAAACAGCGAGAATTGGAACTTCGCAACGGAACCCCGGGCCCTGACCTCGCGCGGGCCGCAACGTAGCGTACGAGAAAACGCGAACAATAACGGCTTTCAAAAAGACACATGCACAGGCCGCCGAAGCTTTTCGATTATTCATTTTGTCGAGCGTGAAGCACGTGGGGCTTTCACGCTCCGGGTGCGTAAGAATGTGGGCAGGGGAAACGGCTACCTCTATGGTGAGCGCCCCTATTATTCCGGAGGCGAACGATGAACAGCATGACAATCTCCGCCCAACTCGCAAGGCGAACCCGTCAAGAACACGCCGCCAAGCAGACTGAGTGGAAGGAAAAAACAAACGCGGTATATCAAGATGTGATGAAGATAGTACTTAGTCTTGCAACTGCTAGCCTTGTGCTTCCCCTGGTCCTCGTGAAGACTTTCGCCATCAAGGGCGTTCCCAAGGACCACCTCGATCAATGGGCCTGGTTATCATGGTCCTTCCTCTTTCTTTCGGTCGTCGCCTGCATGGTCTTTTTCTACGCCGCCGCTAAATTTCTGAAACTCATGTCCGGTGGCGGTAACGAGTGGTTGACCGAGAGTCAATTTGAGAACACGCGGGATTGGGCGTGCGCCGTGTCGATCGCCTCTTTCTTCGTCGGATTGCTTTTCAGCGGCGTATTTCTTCATGCGCTCGTTACCAAGTAAGCGTCGTTGCCCGTTCCGCAGAAAATCCGGATAGCCGGACATAAGCGCTGGTTATGTCTTCCGGCGGCCATTACAGCGGCGCCCGGTCCGGCGCCGTGGCCTGAACGAGCCCCCTGAACTCATGCCCTCGCTCGATCGCCGTTGCGGCGCGAAAAACCGAGAACCACGAACCTCGTGGACGCCTGTCGAGCGCGAAAACACTGCGAAACGCGTTTTGCAGAAAGCTGCGTGGATGTGTACTTGTGTCCGCGGACGTCGATCCGTTATGAAACAGAGAAAGGATGACAACGGCATTCAAGGCGGCGATCTGTCTGACGGAGGCCCGGCGGGTTAGTCGAGATCGCGCAGCTTGGCGATGTCCTCGTCTGTGCGGTTGCCGTGGATCTCGATCTTTGCCAACTCCGCCTCAATTCGCTCGAACTCCTCCTCGGTCAGATCGACGTCAGCAGCACCGAGGTTCTCCTCGATCCGCTCGATCCTACGCGATCCGGGGATCGGTACGATGAAGTCCTTCTTGTGAAGCATCCACGCGAGGGAGATTTGCGCAGGGGTGGCGCCCTTCTCTTTCGCGAATGCGGTGAGTAGGTCCAGCAGCGGCTGGTTCGCGCGGATGTTGTCCTTGTGGAACCGGGTAATGACCCGCCGGACGTCGTCGCCGGTATACGTGTCGTTCACCGTGACCTTGCCAGACAGAAATCCGCTAGCGAGCGGACTGAACGCCACGAACCCGATCCCGAGTTCCTCACAGGCCGGGATGACGTCCTTCTCGAACATGCGCTCCATGATCGAATACTCGCTCTGAATGGCTGTCAAGGGCGTGACGGTGTGCGCGCGGCGGATCTGCTCCCCCGTGGCCTGGGACTGCCCCCAGCCGAGGATCTTGCCCTCAGCGATCAGCCCGTCCATGACGGCGGCGACGTCTTCCACGGGGATGGAGTCCGGCACCCGGTGCTGGTAGTACAGTTCCACATGATCGGTCCCCAGTCGGGCCAGGGACGCATCCAGATGCGCCCGGATCTCCCTGCCGAGCTGGGCCCGTGACGGGTGGCCGCCGATAAAGAACTTTGTGGCGATCACGACTTGGTCACGGATGGGTGCCAACGCCCGACCGACCAGCCGCTCGTTCTCACCTGCGGCGTACCCTTCAGCAGTGTCGTAAAAAGTGCAGCCCAAGTCGAACGCGTTGCGCATCAGGTTGATCGCCTCGTCGTCGCTCACCCCCGGCCCGTATCCGTGGCTAAACCCCATCGCGCCGACGCCGACCGCCGAGACTTTCAGATTGCTCTTTCCAAGTTTGCGTTTTCGCATATCCTCATCTCGCCATTCCAGAATAACCGGCCATGGAAGTCGCAACAAAATCACCGTTTGACGTTGCGTTTCGCCGAGGCGGGGAAGTCGCCCGCGCCGCGGTTTCATTGCGTTCCTCGCCCGAACGAACTCGGACCTCGCGCTGGCACCTCGGCCGCCGCCAGGCCGCCGGTTTGGACGCTCCACGAGCAAGCGCCACGCCCGAGGGTGAGTGGATCCCGCCCGCGGCGTCAGGACAGCAACGCGTCGCGGCAACGCATCGCGGCGGTCGCAGCGATCCTTCGCGGCCTCGCCCCAGCGTGCAGTGGCCATGGCACGTGCCCGGTGCGGCAGCGGTGTGCGTCTGCGGGGTACTGCGCAAAAAACCGACAACCGCGAGAATCTCGCGCGGGCGGGTGCGACAGAAAGGTGAGAGAATGGGCCGCGGCGATCCTAGCACCCGTGCGTTGCGCGATGCTCGTCAAGTGCTCCATGGGCAGCCATAAGGGTAACCCTCGCTGCGTCAACTTTTGCTTGGAGCTTTGACTGCACATCCTTATCGCTTTGGGTTAGCGTAGCTGCCGACAATTCCAACGCAGTCTTCGCATGGGAACATACCGCTGCATTCAGGGAATCTAATAAGGTGTTTCGCGTGTCGCAGAACATCGCACCACCGACAACTCTCATCATAGGCAGTTCGCTAAAAGGGTCATAGCTATCATACGCGCCCGTCGCGCGATCAATCCGTCACTTTGCCATTCTCGGCCCGTGCTTAGAACGGACAGTCGAATGACCACACGGGTCTTGGCGGAAGCGCTCTGCCGGCGCAGGCGTTTTGCGCGTTCCTCTCGCGCGGCGCAACAGCCCGAGGGCGCGTTGATCGCGGCCGCCGCGGCGATCCCGCGTTCGCCGCCCGGCTCGAAGGCGCGCGGCGGTACGCTCAGCAGTTAAATCTGTCACCGGGGCGGCGGAGGTACACGCGGCCCGTCCCTTCCGCTGCGTTTCCTCCAACTGTGCCTTCTCTGGGCGACGCCGGGCATCGCGCGCGAGATGCGACAATTTGGACGTGGTTTAACCCGGTTTAACCCCAATACTCGTCACTTAAGTAACATTTTCATGTTATTCTGTTCTAGAACAGGAGGCAGGGAGAATGTCGCGAACCGTTGCCACGTTGCCCGCCGGAAGCCGGATAACGGACTACATCAGCTTGGGGGTGGTGGCGAAGACCTTCCCTTTGGGTAGGATTCACGCGGCGCTGGCGACGACGGAGAAGGAGAGCACGCGCCAGCGCGACCTTCCGGCCCACGTGACCGTTTACTACGTAATTGCGTTGGCGTTGTATATGCAGTCGTCGTATCGAGAGGTGTTGCGGTGCCTGCTGGAGGGAATCCAGTGGCTGGCGGGGCCGTCGGCAAGTATCCACGTGGCCGGCCACTCAGGCATTTCGCAGGCGCGAACGAGGCTGGGATGGGAGCCGATACGGCAACTTCACGACGAGGTAGTAAAGCCGATTGCGGTAGCGGCGACGAAGGGCGCATGGTATCGCGGATGGCGTCTGGTGAGCCTCGACGGCAGCACGCTGGATGTCGCCGATGAGAAGGGCAATGACGAAGCTTTCGGCCGACCGGGAGCGAAGCAGGGCAAGAGCGCGTATCCGCAAATCCGCTTCGTGTCATTAGTTGAAAACGGTACCCATGTCTTATTTGGCAGCCGAATGGCGGATTATGCCAGCAGCGAGGTGGCGCTGGCAAAGATCGTATTGCCCAGTCTCGGCAAGGTTATGTTGTGTCTGGCGGACCGCAACTTTTTCGGGTTCGAAATGTGGAAGGAGGCTTTGGCTACAGGCGCAGACCTGCTGTGGCGTGTCAGGAAAAACATCCTGTTGCCGTGCGAAAAGCGCCTGCCGGACGGATCGTATCTGAGCCGCATCTATCGGTCGCAGCAGGACCAGCGGCGCGGACACAACGGAGTCGTGGTGCGGGTGATCGAATACCGACTGGAAGGAATCGAAGGGGCAGAGCCGTTGTATCGACTGGCCACCACGATCGTCGACCACGAGCGGGCACCCGCCACTGAACTAGCGGCGCTCTATCACGACCGTTGGGAGATCGAAACCGCATTCGACGAACTCAAGACTCATCTGCGAGGCGCGCGTATTGTCCTCCGCAGTAAGACACCGGATCTGGTCCGGCAGGAATTCTACGGTTTGTTGATGGCGCATTTCGCCGTTCGCGGACTGATGCACGAAGCTGCCCTGGAGAGCGGAGAAGACCCGGACCGGTTATCTTTTCTCCACGCCGTCCGCGTTGTCCGTCGCAAGATGGCCACCTTCGGCGCTATTTCCCCCTCAGGACCGGAACAAGTTCCATAAGGCGGTGCTGGAGGAAATCCTCGACGAACCCGCCGCTTCCAGCCGCAATCGGCGCAATGTGCGCGGAGTCAAACGGAAAATGAGCAAATTCCCCCTGCGCCACGGCTACAAACGCTCGCCCTTGATCGATATTTGCGCCGCCATCCGGATCGTTAAGTGACGAGTATTGGGTTTAACCCGCCTTTATCGCGACAGCCGCTGAGAACGAGGCGTGAGCCCTGAGGCTGGTGCCTGCGTGTGTTATGTTTACACCGTTGAGTATCTTGGCCAGAAAATGTGACTTGTGTGGAGTTAGGCCGATGGTCACGCTGATCGCCGTGGCAAATTCTCCGTTGCCAGTGGCGGTTTGTATTAGATGTGCGACGGGTAGGTTGTGCTGTTGATGCATCTCCATTTCGATTTCTATGCCTTTGTAAACGGCTTGAATCATGGATAGTTCGCTCGCTCCCTCCCTCCGTCAATCATACGATTCCCACTGACGCCATGGCCACTGTGAAAGCAGCTTTTCTAAAAACCGCGTTTCGCAGTGTTTTCGCGCTCGCCCGACGTCCACGTGGTTCGGGCGTGCGAGTTCGCCGGCTACGATGCGGCCTTTCTTGAATTGGCGATACGGTTCGAATTGCCGCTCGTGACGAAGCGATCAGGCGCCGATCCACAGCATTGTGCTTCCGGTTGTAGAATCAACATAAGACCACAAGATTTAATAGAGGTACCCGTAAGTAAAAACCACCGCCTGGAAGGCGGTGGCTGTAGTAACGGACTATAAGTCCTGTTCCGGCCGAAGGCCGGCCTGGAGTTTGTACATTTTTCTGGGTTTGGCGCGGAGATTTCTCTGGACTTTTGCGTGAAGCTTCTGTAACGTAAGCATGAGGACCTGCATTGGGCAGGTCGCATGCGATGCCTATCACAATTGGTGACGGCCTTTCGTTCTGCGGTCACACATTGAGTCAGTCCGAATTGGATCTAATTCGCAGCATCACGCGCGAGTTTGCCGGTCTGACTTTGACCGAACTGGCGGCAACCCTCTGCGAACTGCTGGAGTGGCGACGTCCCAACGGTGGGCTCAAGAGCCGCGAGTGTTATCTGTTTTTGCGCGAACTCCACGACCGTGGATGGTTGCCTTGGTTGCCCGCCCCGCAGCCCAGACATCCCCGCGTCTCCGCACCCAGACCGGCAGTTTTGCCACTCGCGGCTCCCCCTGCGCTCACCGGAGCGCTGGAGTCCTACCGTCCCATTTCACTGCAGCTGATTGAATGCCCCGAGCAACGGCTACTGTTCCGTCGATATCTGGAACAATATCATTACCTCGGCTACCGTGCTCCTTATGGGGCGCAACTTCGTTACTGGGCCCGGGCAGCGAATCCGGATTTGCCGCCGCTGGCCGCCCTACTGTTCACCAGCGCTGCGTGGCGGATGGCGCCGCGCGACGGCTGGATCGGATGGAGTGACCAGGTTCGTCAGCGCAATCTCCCTCTGGTAATCAACCACAGCCGCTTTCTGATTCTCCCCTGGGCACGCGTTCCCCATCTGGCCAGCCATATTCTGGCGCGAGCCGCGCAACAACTACCGCGCGACTGGCAGGCCCGCTATGGTGTCACCCCTGTGTTGATGGAAACCCTGGTGGACCCGACGCGTTACCGCGGCACTTGCTATCGCGCCGCCAATTGGATCGAAGCCGGCATGACCACCGGCCGCGGACGCATGGACCGTTCCGGACAGGCCCAAGGGATCCGCAAGCAGATTTTTCTCTATCCCCTACACCGCCTCTGTCGCCAACGGCTATGCGCCGACCTACCTGTTTTGAGGAACTGACATGCAACCATCACTGCCGATTCCGCAAGAAATTGGATCGCGTTCCAGAACGGACGGAGGTTCTTCGGCGGAAGACCCGATGACCCTACTGGGCTGCTTTCTCGATATCCTGGCCTCCTGGGTGACGGTGTTCCCCCAGAAGCGCACCTTTCTCCGCGCCGTACGCCAGGCGGTAGGTGGGCTGGTCTGCCTCGGCCGCCACACTCTGTCTCGCATCATTTGGACCAACGGCGACCAACACCAGGATTGGCGCGCCGAGTATTTTCTGTTCTCGCGTTGTCAGTGGGAGCTCTCCGCCTTGTTCGCTCCCCTCTTGCAGCGCGCCTTGCCCTACTGTCCAGGCCGTTATATCGGTGTGGCCATCGACGACACTCGCCTGCACAAAACCGGATTACGCATTCAGCAGGCTTTCCTGCAGCGCGATCCCCTCTCCCCCAAGTATCGCGTCAATTTCATGCTGGGCCTGCGGTTCCTGCAGGCCTCCCTGCTGGTTCCACTGTTCCGCCACGCCAAGGTGGGTGCCCGCGCCATACCCATCGCCTTTGAGGAATCCTCAGTCGTCAAACGGCCCCGCAAGCGGCGCCCTAAATCCTCTGGCCGGCAGAATCAGGCGGCCCAGAGCAAGCGTCCACGCAAAGCTGGAAAGGCAGAGCCGGTACCGCAACCGGAGGCGAAAGACGCCGCCTTAGAGAAGGAGTGGAAACAGTATCGCGCGGCCCAAAAACTCCATAATCTCTCCACTCACTTCATCCACCTGATGGGCCGTCTGCGCACAGGCTTCGATGCGGCCGGAGCCGCTAACAAGATTCTGCTGCTGGCAATCGACAACAGCTTCTGCAATCGCACGGTTTTCCAGACCGTAGTCAAGGGCGTCGAACTGATCGCTCGCGCCCGCAAGAATGCGGTTTTGTGCCACCGCGCCGAGGACCGATCGCGCCGCTTCTACGATACCCACAAATTCACCCCGGAACAGGTGCGGTTCGACGAGTCCAGGGCCTGGAAGAGCACCAAAATCTTCTATGGTGGAAAACGGCGCCAGGTCGAGTACAAACAGGTAGCAGGGATCTATTGGCAAGGCGGGGCACGTCAGCGGCCGCTGCGGCTGCTCGTGGTCAAACCCACGCGCTATCGCAAGAAAAACAGTACCCGCTTCTGTTACACCCAGCCTGCCTACCTGCTCACAACCGTGGTCGACGGCACAGTGCGGCAACTATTGCAAATCTACTTCGACCGATGGCAGATTGAAGTCAACCACCGCGAGGAAAAGGACACCCTCGGCGTGGGGCAAGCCCAGTTACGTAACTTTATCTCGGTGCCCAAGCAGCCGGCCTTCGCTGTGGCCAGCTACAGCGCACTCCTCCTGGCCTCGTTGCAGGCTTTCGGAGCCGAACGCGGCACGGCTTACGCCGCCCTCCCCAAGTGGCGCCGTCGCGCTGCACGACCCTCGGCTTTGGATCTGATCACGCTACTCCGCAAAGAAATGGCCGAACACCCGGAACTCGTCGCCCACCTCGGCTTGAATCCGACCGATCGCGGCTTCAACGCTGCTGCCGCGGCCTGAAAAATGTACAAACTCCAGTCCGGCCGAAGGCCGGCAGACTGTGCCCCGCACCAAGCGGGCTTCAAGAAGTAGATGGACTCAACCATCTACTCGAAAGTCCTCATCCTGTTCGATATTCTGTTCCGCTATGTACTTCGCGATCACCTCATCAGTTACATTACCCGAACTGCAGCAGAAGTACCCACGTGCCCACAAATGTCTGCCCCAGAACTGTTTCTTCAGATGCGGAAAGGCCGCCAACATGTGATGCGCTGTCTTCCCTTTCAACCACTGCAACAGCCGGCTGATCGTCACTTGCGGCGGGATTGACACAAACAGGTGCACGTGGTCTTTTGCCACGTGGCCTTTCATAATCTTCACCTCGTGTTGCGCGCAGATGTCTCGGATCAGATCGCGCACTCGCGTGGCCACCTCTCCGGTCAAGGCTGGTCTTCGATATTTCGTTATCCAAACCAGGTGCAGATGGATTTCGAATACGGTATGCGCGCCGCGTCGGTAATCCGGCATCCCTCAAGCTTAAACTGCGGCGCGCGCGCTGAAGCCGTCGCCTAAAGGCGAGGGTTTCAACCCTCCCAGACTGGGACAATGAAACACGCCCTGCTGTTCGTGTTTGCCCTGACGGTCATGGGCGCCGAGCCCAAAGGTCCGCTCCTGCTCCAGCCCATCGACAGGCCTTCCGATCTGCCCGGAGAGGTGCGATGCCCGCCGTATTTCGCCCTCACCTCCTGGGGATCTGTTGTCTTCCTCATAAGGAGCCAGACGGAACTTCTGGGAGGGGGATGACACCCAAAACGTTGGTGACCGTCGAAATTAAAGAGGGCGAGGCGATGTACGAGAAAGTCGAATCACCGAACGGCCCGGCCGGCGCCAAATTTTATCTCAGTCAGGCCGAGTACAACGGAGCTCGCGCCTGCCTGCCGACGCCGACCCATTGGCCCAAACCGTTCTATACGGCCCCGATCGCGCCTGGCCGCGATTTCTTCATCACCCGGCCAGACATTTGGTGGTTATCATATGGTATGGACCACGCCAAAGAATATGCGGAACCTCTCATCGAAGCGGTCACCAGCCTCAATTGGAGTGTTGACCATCCCAGACACGCCATGAAAGCGATACAAGAGGCGATTCTCAAAAATACCGGCGACCACTTGTCGAACGCGGAAGCTCTTATCGTGGTTGGCCGGCTGGTGGACCGCAAACTCATCCGGACAAGAATTGATCCACTAGCCAGTCATTTTGCCGAATCCGGAAGGCCAATCACCGGCCGCAAAGGCAAATATTACAGGGTCCCCGAGTATGAGCGCTGAACTTACCCCTCTGACCATTCCGCGAGGTCTCGCGTCGCTAGGCGGCAAGCCGCCGATGCCCGACGAAGAGAAGCAATGCTATGAGCTGGTCAAGCACAATTCTCGAAACCCAGACCCCGCGACCACGACATTTGTGGGCACGGTTAGGGGACCGGCCCGCGCGCGGCGCGCGGTGGAGGTTCTCGACGGCAGGCTGAAGCCGGAAGAACGAGAGGCAGGGTTCAGCCATTACCTTCAGGGGTGCAAGACGCCGGCTGAGCGAAAACCACTTGACCGCTTGCCACTTGGTAAGTGGCGGCACCAACGATCATGAGAACCGAAATCATCCCCTTTAATTAACATCCCGCGCGGCCTGGCGCTCTCTGGAAGCGGGACAGGCTACCCGTTTTTCGTGATGGAGTTTGTGGAGGGCCTGCCCATCACGGCCGCGTGCGACGAGAGTTCGAGCAGCATTGCGGAACGGCTGGGGCTGTTTGCGGATGTATGCCGCGCGGTCGACCACGCGCACCGGAAAGGCGTGGTATCAAGCCCTCCAACGTTCTGGTTGCGGAGCGGGACGGGCGGCTGGTTCCGAAGGTGATCGATTTCGGGATCGCGCGGGCGGTGAACGTTCACCTGACGGGGCGCACGGTCAGCACACAATATTCCGGTAGATAGAAGACGGGTCGAGTTGCCTGCATAGCTTTTCAGGAGTGCGGTTGTTCTTGACCGGGCGGAACCGGCGATGGGCGAATCCTCTGACGGTAGTTTGTTAGGCAATCCCCCGCTTTGAACGTCTCGGGCAGGGCTGCGCATCTACCCTCCGAACGCAGCATTTTCAAAAAGCACGGGCACCACGCTAAAATCAATAAATCTTCTTTTTTTTGTGACAGGAGGCTTCGTGAACTGCAGCAGACTCTTCGTTCTCATCGGACTGCCGATGGGAATCCTCTTCGCCCAAAATGACGCGCCCATGTATGGCCCGCCAAACGGAACTTTGATCATTGTCGGTGGGGGAAACCTCGCCGGCACAGGGATCATGGAGACATTCATCAACAAGGCCGGCGGACCTACCGCCAAAATCATCGTGGTCCCCACTGCGGGTGGGAACAAGGACCAGAGCGGGAAATGGATCGTTTACAAAGAGGAGCAGGTGATCGCTCCGTGGGTGAAGCTGGGCGCCACCGACGTCCACATGCTGCATACCCATGACCCGAAGGAAGCCGATACCGAAGAGTTCGCCAAAACGCTGCGCGACGCTAAAGCCGTGTGGTTCAACGGCGGACGGCAGTGGAATTGCGTTGACTCCTACATGAATACGCTCACCTACCGCGAATTCCACAATGTGCTGGCGCGCGGAGGCGTGATCGGCGGCAGCTCAGCCGGGGCCACCATTCAGGGTGATTACCTGGTACGCGGCGCGATCGCGGGATCGGATATCGTGATGACTCCGGAGCCCGAGCACGAGCACGGCTTCAAGTTCCTGAGCAACGTCGCCATTGATCAGCACATCAACACGCGTAACCGCTGGGACGACCTGCTGCCGGTGACCAAGAAGTACAAAGATTTCCTGGGAATCGGGCTTTCCGAAGGCACGGCCATCATTGTGAACAAAGATCGCTTCGAGGTGATGGGCAAATGGAAGGTTGCGATCTGGGATAACACCCATCCGCGCCAACCGTGGGAGAAACCGTTCTTCGTGCTATCGACCGGCGACGCCTACAACATGAAAATGCGGACGGTCGAGAAGTACGGCATCGGCAACCAGACGCCGGTGATGGTCAGCCACCCTAGCGATAAATGAGCGCGTTGAACAGAATCTTGAAATTCTGATAGCTCTGGCCGCGATACTGCGGCCGCATGCCGAATAGAATCAGATGTCCCGAGCCCATGGGGACATCGAGCAGGGCGGCGCGCCCCACGAGGTACTTTTCGCCGAGGAGCCATCCGGACGCGAGGACTCCTTTTCCTGGATAGCGCGCCACGACTTGCGCTTCGGGAGCGTCCCAAGCAGGGCTACCCTCGCTCCAAATCGTGATCTCGCCGGGCACGCCGTACGCGAGTGGGCTCTTGGTATCCAGGCTGACGTTCAGCAAGGAGCCTGGAGAATAGAATTCCTTGGACTCGACGCCGTGGAGGACATTCCTGGCGGTGACGCCGAGAGCTTCTCCGTAGTCCGACGCGTGATTCAGCAGGATCAGAGTGCCGCCCTGTTGGACGAAGTCCTTGAGGGCGGCGGCGCCTTTCGCGCCGAGTCCGCCCGTGTATTCGCGCGGCATCTCGCCGGCCTGGTAACCGGCCTCGATGGTTGGTCGCGATTGATCGGCGAGCAAGATGGTATCGAACCTGGTATGCAGGCCGCCGGCTTGAATATCGCTGTTCACCAGCTTGGTGTGGGCGAAGCCGAAATCATCGAAAAGCCAACGAGTCCAGCCTTCATCCATGCTCGGCACATAGGCCTGATAGATGCCGATACGCGGAGCGGGGATGAGCTTGCGCCCGCTGCCGGGCTTGGTGTAGAAATCGCCGGTCGCGGTGTCGCGATACACGGGCGTGCCGGCCTTCCAGTCCTTGGCGACCTCCTTCCATGACGAGACGTCGGTGGCGGCGAGTCCATCGGCTGGTTTGGTGTGGTCCAATTCGAAGGAGTACTGCTTCACCGGCTGGAGCATCGCGGTGAACGAGTCCTTCACGGTGACGGTATCGACGCCCATTAATAACGGCAGCGTCTGCGCCGTGACGTCATAGGGACGCTTGGGCGGACCGCCGGGATAGAGGCGCAGATCCGGATACTGCTGTTTCTCAAGCAGCGTCTTGGCCCAACCGGAAAAGGGCTGGTGCATGCTTACCACGTAGCTGCCCGCCGGGTAGCTCTGGCCATCGGCCATGAATCCGCTCGACGCGCGGCAGATTTCGATGTCGCCAAGGGCCAGCGTCTCGAGCATCTTTCGCGCGGCGCCGGGATCGCGCTGCGCAGCGGGAATTACAAATGCGTATGGAGTTTTGCGCTCGACGTTGTTGCGGTTGATGTCGTAAAAATAGCGCAGCATGTCGGAGCGCTTGGTGGCGGCCTGATAGAGCAGCGATTCCCAGGCGATGGACTGGTAGTCGATGATGTCGCGCAGATGCCACGTTCCGCCGAGCCACGGTACGAGATAATTCCAACTGCGCTCCCGCGGATTGTAACCGAGTGCGGTGGTGGCGATATCGTCGTGCGTGAGCGTAATGGGCGAAGCCAGCCTGGTGCTGGCCGATTCGGTGAGGATTCGCGCGCCGCCGTGATAGGCCTGATACTGGCGTCCCGGCGACCAGAAGTCGTAAACGCCATTCAGCGCGACGCCGGTTTTTCCCGCCGCGTAGAGATCCGTTGCAACACCGGTGCCGATCATGTTGCAGATGCTGGCCAGGATGGGATCGATATTGGGATCGACCGGATCCATCCAGGGAGGGACGAAAAGCCGCGCCTGGTTGTTGCTCATCTGGTGCACGTCGTAGACGATCTGCGGGTGCCATTCATTTTCGAGCGAGGCGGTGTTGCGCGTCTCGGGCTGGGTGAAGATGTACCAGTCGCGGTTGTCGTCGTGGCCCACATAATGATGCCACAGCTCCGGCGGATTGGAGCCTTCGAATTCGGTGCCGCGCGTCCTGCGATACCAGCGCGTGACGATATCCACGCCATCGGGGTTCTGCGAAGGCTCGAGTAAGAGGATTACGTTGTCGAGGATCGCTTTGAATTTGGGATTGGTGTCCTCGGTCAGCAAGCGATAGGCAAACTCGACCGAGGTGTGTGTGGAGGCGACTTCGGTGGCGTGGATCGAGCAGGTGATCATGACGATCGCCTTGCCTTCCTGAAACAGCTTCGCGGCGACCTCGGGAGGCGTCTTGCGCGGATCGGAAAGCCGCATCTGAATGTCGTGATAGTGGTCTAGGTTCCTGATGTTGGCGGCCGAGGAGATCACCACGGCGATCTGCTCACGGCCCTCCACGGTCTTGCCGAGTGGAAGGAACTTGATTCGGTCGCTCGCTTTCGGCAGGGACTGGAAATACGAGACCACCTTGTCCCAATCGAGCAGCTCGTAATCCACTCCGATCTTGTGCCCGAAATGCGATTCCGGATTGGGCACGGCGGACCAAGCCGGTGCGAACAGAAGAAAGAGTAACGCTTTAGAATTTCTCACTCGTCCCCCGTGTGGCGGCCGGAGCGGTCAGCAAGAGTTCATCCGTTGAAGTGCTGCTGGCGCCGAAGGCCGGCTGCAGATACTTCGCCAAGAACGCCAATTCCTTTCGCCACGCATCCAGCCGATGCTCGGGCTGCGTGAATCCGTGCAACTCGTTGGGATAGGTGTAGTAGTAGAACACCTTGTGATGCTCCTTGAGCGCTTTGGCAAACAGCGCGGATTCAATGGGCGGCACCTGCGGGTCATTTTCGCCGTGCAGAATGAGCAGCGGCGTGATGATCTTATCCACGTCCAGCAACGCATTGGCCTTGTGATAGACCTCAGGCTTTTCCGACGGACTTCCGCCCATCTTCATCTGCCAGCGAATCGCCGAATGGCGGTTGGTACGTTCGTTGAAGACAGCGCGGTCCACCACGCCGTACATCTCGATGGCCGCTTGAAAGAGCGACGGATACTTGGTCACCATGTACGCGACCATGGTGCCGCCGTGGCTGCCGCCGCCAATACCGAGGCGCTTGGGATCGGCCAGCTTATGATCGACGAGGTACTGCACGCCCGCAGCGACATCGTCGGCTTCGCCGCCGCCGCTATCCTCGACGTTCAGGTTGCGAAACTTCTCGCCGTAACCCGAGCTGCCGCGATAGTTGGGCTCGAGCACGACGTAGCCTTGCTGGGTCAGATACTGCGCCCAGGGATCGATGCGGAAGACATCCTCGCCTTCCGGTCCGCCGTGAATCCAAAGCACCGCGGGAGGGAGCACGCCCGGCTTCAGATTCTCCGGCTGGTAGAGGATGCCGCTGACTTTGGTGCCATCCTTGCTGCGCCAAGTGATCTTTTCCGGCATGCGGAAGGCCGCTTCCAGATTCTTCGGCGTGGTATGGGTGAGGAACAACGGCGCGGCGCGGCTCTTCACGTCCACCGTGACGAGATCCGTCGATTCCACCGGGCTGCTGCGCTTGAAGAAGATGCGGGTGGAATCGGGCGACCATTCCGCGCCGGACTCGGTGCCTGGCGTACTGAAATGGGTCAGCTCGCGCGGCGCGGAGCCCTCGAGCGGCACGATCCAGATGTTGGAACCTTCTTTCAGCTCGCGATTGGAAACCACGGCGATGGATTTGCCATCCGGCGAATATACCGGGCTGAGATCCTCCGAATCGCCTTGCGTCAACTGCTGGCGCGCGCCGCCGGCCCCCGGGAAGAGATAGATCTTGTCCCAGCCACTATCCTGCAGCGCGACCGCGAGCGTCTGGCTGTCGGGCGACCAGTTGGCTTTACCAATCGACCAGCTACCTCCGCGATCGGTGGGTGAGGTGTAGAGGGTGACGGGATCGCCGGTCTGGCCGGTGCGCGGATCGAACTTCACCACTTGCAGTTTGCCGCTGAAGTACTCGGGCTTGTGCTCGGCGTAAGAAATGTGGGCGCCATCGCGCGCCCAGGCTGCGGCGCTGGAATCGGCATCGCCTTGTGTGAGCGCGATCTCGATTTGGCCATCGTCACTGACCACTCTCAGATCTTCGCGGCCGCGGCGCCCGGTTTCGAAGAGAATCCAGCGGCCCTTAGGTGACCATTGCGGAGTGCGGTCGGCAGCCTGGCGCGGATCGCCTTCCGCGGACGGATAGGCGTGGGTCAAGCGCTTCGGCGGCCCTCCTTCCACCGAAATGGTCCAGATGCTACCTCCGCTGGCGTAAGTGATAAAACGGCTGTCCGGCGACCAGTTCAATCCCGACTTGCTTCCCGATGAACTGGTCAACGTGACCGGCCATCCGCCGCCGGACGGCAGCAGGTTGATCTGCCCGGCGCGGGTGATGGCGAACGTCTTGCCATCCGGAGCGAGCGCCGCTTCGCCGATCGACTCCGCGGAGAGCAGGTCTTCGAGCGCCAGGCGATGCGGGCCGGCCGCCGCATAAGCTGCGCCCGCGATGAGGAATACGAACCGCCGCATCAGAACGTGATTCTCCCGGTCAACTGTAGCACGCGAGGGCCGCCGTTATTGCCTCCGGCAAGTCCTGGCGTGGTGCTGAGCTGGCCGAAGGTTCCGTTGGACAGGATGCGATTGCCGGTCAACATGGCGAAGTTGGTGTGGTTGAACAGATTGAACGCATCCACGCGGAAGGCGAACGCAACCCGCTCGGTGATCCTGAAGCGCTTGGACAGGCTGGCGTCGAAATCCACGAGGCCCGGGCCGTAGAACGCGTTGCGCGGCGTGGTGCCGATCTGCCCCGCGGCGGAAGGCGTGAAGCACGAGGCGCTGAAGGCATTCAAGCGGTTGCTTTCATCAATCGGCAACGCACCGGGACAGATGTAATTGGGCCGGTCGAGGAACTGGTTGAAGCCGCTGTAATCGAGGTTGGTGTTGGTGAGAACGGTGAAGGGCTGGCCAGTGTTGAGGTTGGTAATGCCGGAAAGCGTCCAGCCTCCGATGGCTTCGTCGACCGCTTTGTTCACGCCCTTCGCTACCAGGCCGTTGCGGCCGAACGGCAGATCGTAAGCGAACGCGTTGATGAAGCGGTGCCGCTGATCGAAGCCGCTGTTGCCGCGCTGCAGGATGAGCGGTGCGACGCTCGAAGCGGGCTCCGCGCTGTCGAAGGTGGTGCCGAGGAACGAGGAGGTGTCGTCGATCGAATGGCTCCAGGTATATGAGGTGTTCATGGTGAGGTGCTGGGTCAGATGGATCTTACCCGAAACCACCAGGCCGTTGTAGTTGGACTTGCCGCTGAAGATGCCGGTGGTGACGTTGCTCCAGTTCGGATACGGGAACACCTGCACGTTGGGCGCCTGAGATCCGCGCAGCGCGGCATTCTGGACGATCACTTCGGGCTGGTTCTGGTCGATCTCGAGACCGAGGCGATGTCCCGAAGTGCCGATGTAGCTGACTTCGAGGGTCGCGCCTTTGACGATCTCGCGCTGCACAGTAACGTTGTAGTTCTCGGCGTAGGCCTGCTTGGGATTCACGGCTTCGGCGTTGAACGAGACCAAGCCAACCTTGGTTCCACCGGGAGTGGTGGTGACGAGCGGAACATTCTGGTTGAACGCCAGATTCCAGCTATAGGTGCTGGGCTGCGTCACACCCGCGGTCTGTGTGGTGGTCAGAGAGAACGGTGCGTTGGACGTCTGGTTAATGGGGATGTTGTTGAACAGATCGTCGTAGCCGATGCGGAAGCCGGCGCGGAAGACGGTCTTGTTGTCGGGCAGGGTATAGGCGACACCGAGCACGGGACCAATGTCGGTGTAATCCGGCGTGACGCCGGCGTTGGAAATGCTCAACGGTCCCGGCGTGAGCGTGAGCGCGGACGATCCTGTGAGCGCGGGATTGATACCCAGCACCTGATTGGTTCCGAGCAACACCGGACCTACACCGGGAATGAAGTTGGTGCCCTTGTCGCGCTTCTCGCTCAGCACGGAAGGAAGCTCGTAGCGCAGGCCTACCGTGAAGGTCAGGTGCGGGGTGAGCTTCATATCGTCCTGGACGTAGACCGCGTTGGGATAGCGATACCAGTGGCCCAGCGTGTCGCCGGTGTGGATGGTGGAGCTGTTGATCTGCGAGACGCCGGCGCAAGTGGGGCAAGTGCCGGCGAAATTGGCGAAGCTGCTGAAGGAAAGGGTTCCGCGCGAGCTGCCGTCGAGGTAGCGCCAGGTTTCTTCCCGGCGGCCATACCAGCCGAACTTGATGGTGTGAGTGACGCCGCCGACCACGGCGATCTTGTTCGAATCGGAGTAGATTTCGTAGGTGTTGGAGCGGCGGCCTTGCGGGTAGTTGGAAGGCGTGCCGAGCGTGGCGTAGCCGGTGATGGAGACGGTTGGGATGCCGGCGTCGAGGGGATCGGTGACGCCGTTGGTTACGCCCGGAACACCGGGGAGAACGGTCTGGGCGTTGAGCGTGGCGTCCTGGGTTTCGAAGTGGGTCTTGTTGCGCGAGAAACCGAGGCGCAGCTCGGTGAGGAACGTCGGCGAGAAGGTGTGGGTTTCGCTGACCTCGAGGTTTTGCTGGTTCGGCGAGTTGCTATTGCCGCCGGTGGTGGGAAGGGACGCGCCGCCGGTGGTCACCGCGCCGAAGTAGTCGATGTAGTGAGCGCTCAAGCGGTCGGATTCGCTGAACAGGTGGTCGATGCGGACGAAGTGGGTGTTGTCCTTGGTGGAGTTCGCAACATTTCCTACAAAATTTGTTGTCCCGGCGGCGGCGCTGGGAACGGTCGGCAGCGGGTAGAACTTCACCAGGTTGGCGGCGATGGGATCAGTGATGGAGGCGCGCTGCGCGGCCGTGGGCACGACGGCGCTCAGGGCCGACGGATTGATCTGGTCGAGCCGTTCGTAGCTGTAAAAGAAGAAGGTCTTATTACGCTTGATGGGACCGCCTCCGGATCCGCCGAACTGGTTGTAGCGCAGCACCGGCTTGAGGCCGTGCAAGGCGTTGGTGAAGAAGTTGGTGGCGTTGAGGTCGTCGTTGCGGAAAAACTCGAAGGCGCTCCCATGAAAAGAATTGGTGCCGCTTTTGGTAACGACGCTGACTTCACCGCCGGCCGCGCGTCCGAACTGCGCGGAATATCCGGTGGTGGCGACGCTGAGCTCCTGGATGGCGTCGGCGATGCGGTAGGAGTTGGTCGGGCCGTTGACGTTGGGGTCGATGGCGTTGACGCCGTCGATCTGCCAGTTGGTGGATTGAGAGCGGCTTCCGGCTACGGCGAAGGCACCGGCTTGCGCGCCGGCGGCAGCGAAGGTGGCGCCGGGGGTGAGGACCGCGAGATCGGTGAACTGGCGGTTGGCGAGCGGAAGCTCGGAGGTCATTTCGGCTGTGATATTGGTCCCGGTGGCGGCGTTTTCGGTTTGCAGGAGTTCGACCGAGCCGTTGACTTCGACGACTTGCGCGACGTCGCCGACTTCGAGTTTGAGGTCGAGCGAGACGATCTGGTCGACGAGGAGTTCGAGGCCCTTGACTTCGGTGGTGCGAAACCCTTTCATTACCGCCGAGACTTTGTAGGAACCCGGATTGAGCTCGAGGAATTGATAGACGCCGGCGGAATCGGCGAGGGTTTTGACGTGAACTCCGGTTTTCTCGTTGACGAGGGCGACGATGGCGTTGGGCACGACAGCGCCCGAGGAGTCACGCACGTATCCCTTGATGGAACCCACTGGCGCGGCCCACAGGGAAACTGAGACAAGCATGATCGGCAAAATTTTCGAAAGCATGTATACCCCGTACCTTTCGTAAAGAAAGTTTAAAGAGGAGCTGACACGGCTGCTCGGAAATGTATGCGATTGGGCAGTTCCGGCGAAACGGTTAGAGGACCGGATCTCCGATTGAGAGGCGCGGACGATGCGCTACCGGCGTTAAAGTGAGGAACCCCCTTCAGTCGATTTTTGGCAATTGTAGCATATCGGATGCAGGTCGGAGGGGGCTGGAACCAATCCACGCGATTGCACGTCACGCCCTGGGAAACGAGCACGTGAGGAATACTGTGGACATTGCTTTTAAAGACATCAGGTTTTGCCCTTTTGTCTTACGTGCACGCGACAGTCACCGCTCATTCTCAGGGACCCTCATTAGCCGCCCGCCGCGCGCGCCGCGACCGCAGCGAAGAGCGCTTCCGGCTTCTCGTCAAGGGCGTCAGAGGCAGTTAGCTCCGACTTCGAACTCTCTGGCCTTTTGGTTGACAGCGGAACGGCGGCGACTTGCTGAAAATGGCCACTACTTCGGAAAAGCCGTACTCTCAAGGTTGGCGCAGTGTCCAGCGGCTTGCCCGGAGTCACCACGGGCTGCGCATTTTTCGTTCGCTTCTCACAGTCTCTGGCGAGACGTGCGCGCCTGGTTAACGCAGCCCGTGCTCTTATTCGCCGCTACCGAATCCAACACGGAAAGCTGATGCTCGAAGCGGCGACCACATCGAATTGACTCAAATCGAAGAGTACGCCGCCCAGCGCGTTGCTATCAGAATTCTGCACGCAAGGAAACGGGCCGCTGCCTCCGTCGTACCAGTCGCTTACGCTAAGCGCGGGGTAAAGATCTATTCACACTGCCGCGCCGATCGCGCGGGCGAAGGGGCATGAACCCACGGCTCGGGTGTCGGCGGCGAGTCCTGCGACACGGCCTCCGGCCATGTTGCGAGTTGGTAAGAGCCGCGATCGCGGAGGCGGAGCGGCCGGAAGGCAAAGTGGGAAAGCCTTGTACCGTCGTGCGAACGGCTGATTCCACCAGGAAGCGCCCAGCCTCGAGCCGGCGACGGACCTGATAGCTTGGCACTTTGCGAATAATCTTCCGTGCCTGAGACGAACGCCTATACGATGTCCTGCGATGCAGATGGGACAAGTGCCGCATAATCTTTGTGGTGATGGTTGAGAGGCCGCTTTCCGTGCCTGGCGAGAAGGGATAAGGCCTAGAAATGCGACGAATACTCTCTGCCACAAGGTTTCAAACACTTGGTTGTTAACCAAAAGGTCCTTGGCGCGAAACCCGTTTGCGGGAGGCAGATATTTTCGACTTCGAACTCTCTGGCCTTTCGGTTGACAGCCGGGCGGCGGCGACCGGCTGGAAATGGCCAATACTGCGGCAAAGCGGTGCCCTCAAAGCTTGCCGCGAGTATCTGTCGGCCGGAACCGGTCCACCTCTTCCCAGGCCGATCTGGCCTCTCAGCGGGTGCGTCTCAGAGTCTCTGCTGAGGGTTGAACGTTTGGTTAACGCAGGCGCTCATGCGTCGCGCCGGGTTGCGTGTCCCGGTCACGGAAACGTACGGCAACGGAACCATCCGTGCCTCGCGGCGGCCGAGGTGCCAGCGCGAGTCCAGAGTTCGTTCGGGCGCCAGGACCGGACGTTGCTGCTATGACTGCCGGGGGGCGGGCGTTGTTGTCACAACCGCCGCGTGCGCGTTGATCTCGGAGAACGATCGCGGGATCGCAATTCGCCGTTAATCACCTTGGGCCGTTAGGCCCAGCGGCAATTTCAAGTTCTCAGCGCCTGGGACATCGACCTTGGATGATCCCAGAGGAGTTGGAGGACCGCCAGCCCTCCAGGACGACGACCGAGCCTGCCTCATCTGACTGTCGCGCCCGTTTCGGCGGCTTTGTCTCAGGGTCTCCGCCGGAGGCTGCGCGTTTGGCTAACGGTGGTTCCGGCGACATCAAGTTGTTTGCATCCAAATTCATCCTGCGTCCGCCGCGGTTCCTCGTTCTGCATCTCCAACTCGATCTGATGCACCCGCAACTCGTGGAGCGCGGCCCGCGCCACCTCTGGCGATAACACCTCCAGGTTTTCCGGCATCTCGCCGGCTCTTTCACCGGCCAGTTCCTCCGCTCGCGTGCGCAGAGTTTGCCTTGAGTTAGCTGCGGGAAACCCTGTCGAATCCGCGGAACGGTCGACGGCCGGACTCGAACGGGCCTCTTTCGGAGTCATGACTCTGTTCGCTCGCTTCCTTCCCGGCCGACCTCTTCGGCCTTCGTTGGGACCAGGGCGCGGCCAAGCGCTTCGCGAAGATCCTGAATCTGATATGGCTTGCCCAGGAATGCCTGGGGCAGTTCAGGATGATCCCCTGCCATCACATAGGCCTCGTCGTAACCGCTGGACAGGATCACCGGGAGGCCGGGCGCCAGTTCTCGCAGCGCAGCCAGTGTGTCCCAACCGTTCATGCGAGGCATAACCAGATCGCAAAGGACGCACCGGACTTGATCCCTGTGCTGGCTGAACACCTCCACAGCCTCGACGCCGTCCTTTGCCAGGAGGACCGCAAACCCGAGGCTCACGAGTGCCCTTTCAACTGATTATTTGAGTACCAATGGTTCGTCTTCAACCAGCAGCACACCGCCGCCCCAAACGATCTCCGGATATTGCGCCGGCCTGTCCGGTTGGCTGAGGACTCTTTCTGCCGACACCGGCAGGAAGACTTGGAAGGTGCTCCCCCGGCCTGGCTCGCTTTCCACCGTGACGGCCCCTCCGTGGGTCCGCACAATTCCCAGAAGCACCGACAAACCCAGGCCCCTGCCGGTAAATTTGCTGGAGAAAAACGGGTCGAAGATCTTTTCAATATCCTTCTCCTCGATCCCGCTGCCCTCGTCCATCACTTCCAGGCAAGCATAGGCATTATCGCGCTGCCTCCAGTCGATGGGGAAGCGGTGCGATGCGGGAATATCCGCGGAGGAAACCGTCTTGACGGTCAGGTGAATCGCGCACCGGCCGTAACTGCCAGCCTCCCAGGCATTGGTGACCAGGTTGGTCAGGACCTGTTGTATCTGGTTCGCATTCGCGCTGATGGCCGGACCGGGCGACGACAAATCAGTATCCAGGACCATGTCTTTGGGCATGGCGGCCCCGAGCCGGGGGAGGCTTCGACGGCAGACCTCGGACAGATCCAGCAGCTCATGTTGGGCGTGCGTTTGTCCGAGGTAGGTCAGCATCAGATTGCTAACCGCCGCCGCACCGCGCGCCGCGCGCAAAGCGGCGTTCAGTTTGTCGGCAGGCCCCTCACCGGGTGGCAGGTCGGCAATGGCGAGTTCCAGGTTCCCCATCACCGCGGTGAGATGGTTGTTGAAGGAATGGGCAATGGCCCCAGCCATGCGCCCCAGTCCTTCAGCCTTTTGAAGCTGCCGGTTTTGGGCCTCGAGTTTCGCCCTCTCCTCCTCCGCCCGTTTGCTTTCGGTGATGTCGCTCACCACCACGCGACACAGGGTCTCCCCGTCAACGCCCTGCGACGTCGTCGCCTCCACCCGCGCCCAGAACGGCGCGGCGTCCTTTCGCAGCAGCCGCAGTTCCCATGATTGTGGCGCGCCTGTTTCCGAGAGTTGTTTGCTGTGCCGGTAGTGGATATCCTGATCCTCGCGGAAGATGAAGCGGGACATGGGCTGCTTGACCAGAGCGCTTCTTGCCATGCCAAGCAGTTTGGCGGCGGTCAGATTGGCTTCGAGAATCAATCCTTTTCCGCTGAGCGTGAAATAGCCCACCGGCGCCAGATCGTACAGGTCGAAATACCGCGCCCGCGAGATTTCCAGCTCCTCCTGCGCCCGCCGCAGTTCCTCGTTCTGCATCTCCAGTTCAATCTGATGCACCCGCAACTCGTGAAGCATCCGCCGCAATGGCTCGGGCGAGAGCACTTCCAGGTTTTCCGGCATCTCGCCGGCTCTTTCGCCGGCTAGCGCCTCCGCCCGCTTACGTAGAGCTTGCCTTGTGTCTGCTTCGGGAGAAGCTGTCGAATCCGTGGAGCGTTCGACAATCGGATTTGAACGGCCCTCTTCCGGAGTCATGGCTCTGATTGTACCTTTCTCTCGGTCGTGGCAATGGCATACACAGCCCCGGAGTCATTCACCAGCGCGGTGGCGGTTAGCCAAACCTCCACGATCCGGCCATCTTTGGCAATCCGTGGCGCGCGGTACGGCTCCATCACTTCAGCGCGGCTCAATTTCCGGAGCACGGCCAACGTTTCCTCCCGCCGGCTCTCCGGGATCAAGTCGCGAATATTTATCGCTAATGCCTCGGCTTCAGTCCAGCCGTACATCCTTTCCGCCGCAGGATTCCAGGCCAGGATGCGACCCTCCAAGTCTTGCACCGTGATGGCATCGTGCGCGTCGCGCACCACCACCGCCAGACGGCGCAGATCCTCGGATTCCCGCAGAACCCCCTGCGCTTTTTTTATCTCAGTAATCTCGGTGAAGGTGATCACCGCGCCTTCGATTACATTTTCCAGGGTGCGATAAGGACGAATGCGCAGCAGGTACCACGTGCCCGTCTGGGCCTGAACTTCAACCTCCTTGGGCACCAGGCTGTCCAGCACCGCCCTCACGTCCGCCACCAGCCGGTCATAGCCCACCAGGTTGGAGACGATGTGGCCCACCGGCCGTCCCACGTCCGTCAGGATCAGGTTGATCACCTGAGTCACCGTGGGGGTAAAGCGCTGGATGCGTAGTTGATGGTCCACAAAGACAGTGCCGATCCCCGTGCCGGCCAGCAGGTTGTTCATGTCGTTGTTGGAGCGCGACAGATCGGCCACCTTGTTTTGCAGTTCGGTGTTGACCGTGGCCAACTCTTCGTTGACCGACTGCAATTCTTCCTTGGAGGTCTCCAGTTCCTCGCTGGTAGATTGCAACTCCTCGTTCACGGACTGCATTTCTTCGTTGGCGGATTTGAGCTCCTCGTTGGAGGTTGCCAGTTCCTCGTTGGTGGTCTGGAGGTATTCCTCCTTGGCCCGCAGCTCCTGCTTCAGCGTCGCAACGCGCGCATCGGCGTCCGTGGTGTTCTCGCTCGCTTCTCCACCTGCATCCAAGGTAGCGGCCGGTTCAGACGGTTGCGGGCCTGGCGCCGGCGCGTCCTCGAAAATGACCAGGAACAGTTTGAGCGCGACGACTGCATCCGGGGCCGCGGGCACCGGCTGGACCACCAGATTGACGATCGTGAAATCGCCATTGGTCTTGATCCGCAGGCCCGGGTGGCGCACTGGCGCCTTGAGAGCCGTCGCTTTGTGCAGGGCGGTGGTCAAGTCCGGCCGCAACCCTTCGCGGGCCATCTTCAGGATGTTCATGCTAGCCTCACCAGGAGCCGGTTCCAGGTACTTGCCGGTGCGGCCTTGGAGATATAAGATGTCGCCCCGTTCGTTGACAACTGCACTGGGCGGGGCGTACTGTCGCAGCAGCGCCCGCTCGGTCAACTCGCGCATCGGCACCTTGATTTCGCCGGGCGTCTTCCCGGAGGGCCGTGCAACGGGTCCATCTTGTGGCAGGACCCGGGGAAACCCCTTGTGATGTGCGCCGGCCTCTTCTCTGCGTTGATACAACTTCGACTTGCGGTCCAGCGTGGCAAAAAGGTCCACGAACTCGCCCACGGTCTCCGACGTGCCCAGGAAAAGCATGCCGTCCGGGTTCAACGCATAGTGGAACAGTGGAAAAAGCTTTCTCTGCAGTCCCCCTCCCATATAGATCAACAAATTGCGGCAACTGATCAAGTCGAGTTTGGAGAACGGCGGGTCTTTGATCACGTCCTGCTCGGAGAAGATCACTCTGTCGCGGATGCTCTTTTGGATGCGGTAGGCGCTGCCGTCCGGCTCCTGGGAGAAAAAGCGCGCCAGTCGTTCCGGCGAGATATCGCCCGCAATACTGGCCGGGTAGATACCGGTGCGTGCGCAGTCGATGGCGTGGCGGTCGATGTCGGTTGCAAATACCTGCAGCTTGCCACTCTGCTTCAACTCCTCCACGCGCTCCTGGAGCAGGATAGCGATGGAATACGCCTCCTCGCCGGTGGAACAACCGGGCACCCAAACGCGAATCAATGCGCCCGTGGGTTTGCCGACAAAAAGCCGCGGGATGGCCTGTTCCTGGAGCGCCCCGAACGCCTCCGGGTCGCGGAAGAAAGAGGTGACGCCGATCAAGAGGTCGCGAAAGAGCGCTTCCACATCGGCTGGGGTCTGCTGCAAATACCGGACATACTCATCCAGTCGCTCGATCTGGTGGACGGCCATGCGCCGCTCGACGCGCCGGGCGATGGTGCTTTGCTTGTACTGGGAAAAGTCGTGACCGGTATGGGCACGCAACAGCAGGAAGATCTTTTTCAGCGCGTCTTCGGCTTTGGGGGCCGGAGGAGAGACCGGAAGGGATGTTTTTCCGAACGCGTGCGCGACGTAGGCGATGAGTTGGGCAGGCATCTCAGCCGCCGGCAACACATAGTCCACCAAGCCAGTGGCAATGGCGCTCGTCGGCATTCCGTCGTATTCGGTGGATTTTGGGTTCTGCGCCATCGCCATGCCGCCTTCGCCCTTAATCGCCCGCACTCCCTGGGTGCCGTCACTGCCGGTCCCCGAGAGCACGATGCCGATGGCCCGCTCGCGCTGGTCCTGAGCCAGGGAGCGGAAGAAAAAGTCAATCGGCAGACGGTGACCGCGCGGCGCGGCGGGTTCCAGCAACTGTAGCGTGCCGTTTAGCAAGGCCATGTCCCGGTTAGGCGGGATAATGTAAGCGCAGTTGGGCTTGACCGCCATACCGTCCGCCACCTCAAAGACCTCCATGCGGGTATAACGCTTGACCAACTCGGTGAGGATACTTTTGTGGTCTGGGGCCAAGTGCTGGACCAGGACAAAGGCCATGCCGGGATCGGTGCCGGCGGGCATACCCGAAAAGAAGGCTTCGAATGCCGCCAATCCCCCGGCCGACGCGCCGATGCCGACAACCGAGCATCCTGGAGCATCATGTCCGGATGACGTCAGCGCGGCCCCCGGCTCCAGATCTTCTTCCAGTTCCTTCGCCCCGCGCTGTCTTGTCGGCATAATGCGTTGTCTCTACTGCTCCCCTGTGCTGGGCGCCTCCCGTAACTCCTTGGCCGGGACCGCCTTGTTCAAGACAATGTCCATGGCCGGCATTAGGGAATCCATTAGGACTTAATCTTACAGTCAATTAAGCCTCAATTCAATAAGGCCTAATTCAATCAGTCCAGGCCATAGAAATAGCGAATGTTAGCAGTCGGCCGTCTCCCTCTTGACAGCGCGCTGACCGCGACTGATCGTTCATTTGTGCAGTTTCAGGAGCGAGCGGGGGTGTTGACCGGCTCCAGGCAACGCCGATAGGCGTTGCCGCCGTACGAGTCCCAGTACATTTTGGCACTTTTTCTTCCGAGAAATCATACACTGGGGTCTTCCGAAAATAACACGCTCCTCGTTGTGCGAATATTCCTCCAAGACTTTTCGTATGAATTGGATAGGGCATTAACGGGATTTGGTGCGCGACCTGCGTTCGCGCCGATTGGTCGCTTCCTTCGGAGACGATTTTTTGGCCAGCTTCCGATTTCACCTGGGCTAATCTCGCTTGAGGCGCGCTTTTCTCCGGTTCTCAACGGAAGCAGCTTTGACATAGCGGTCCGAATTCTTCTGCCATTCAATGGAACCGTGGCACACTCGAATACGGAGCTAGGCGTGACGCTCGACACTCCTTTCGGAATCACCTTTGTTTCAAAGCCTGCGATAGATGATGCTTACTTGATCCCGGATCAATGCGTGCTGAAAGACTTAGATGTGTCTGACTCGGCCATATCCTATACATTCGCTGACCCGGATACACTTACGCCGGAGGTCATTCTCGTTGCTTCTTTTCTCCAGTTAGACAAAGTAACAGAAATGCTTCGCAAAGGCGAGGGCTTCGATCATATTAACCGGATAATGCGGCATCGAGGTGCAACGGCACGATTGCGTCGAGGCGGGGGGTGGGCGGGAATGGAGGAGGCGGAGGAGGCGGGAACCCCCAGCCGCTCACATCTACGCTGCGACACGGTGATCCGCCGCACTACATCAAAATTACTGATCCAAGCATCATTGTGACGAATGGCTCCGAACTCACGCAGTTAGGGGGCTCGTGGACTATACATTCTCAACTCGTGAATCCTCAGACCGGGGCGATAATATACGATCTAACCAACGACGGCCTATCACAGTTGAGCCAAATGGATACAATCATCAAAGTTCGGAAGGGGGAGTAGGCTCTACCATTCCCCATTTCGACGGAGACGGGAAAGCCGACCTTGCCGTCGCCAATCGGGGCAGCAATAACGTAAGCGTGCTATTGGGCAATGGTCACGGCACTTTTTCAATGCCGGTATCGTACGCAGCCGGCAGCGGCCCTTCGCCGTTGCGGTGGTCGACTTCAATGGGGACGGCGAGCCCGATCTCGTGGTGGCTAACACCGTCGGCAACAACGTGAGCGTCCTCTTGGGCAGACCGACGGTGCCTTCAATCCCGTTCCCCTGAACTCCTGGGGAACGCCGCACAGCGCCATCGGAAACCCATGGACATTCACGGGGCGACAACTGGACGAGGAAACGGGACTTTACTATTATCGGGCACGGTATCACGATGCAATCAAGGGCCGCTTTTTGCAGCGAGACCCGATGGGGAGGTCCTCGGGGATTTGAACCTGTATGAATTTGAAGGAAGCAATCCAGTCAATGCGACCGATCCTTTAGGGTTGGATTACACCGTTGGTCTGCTCACCGTCGATGAAGCGACGAAGACCTTCGAAGATCTCGGGGGCGAGAAGGGAAAAGCGCAGCGGAAGCGCGCCTTGGATTTTTTCAAATTGGGCGGTGAGAACAAAGGAGGGGGAAGATCCCTGATTCGAGTCGATAAGAACGTTCAAGCCGGTGTGATGAAAACCCCGATTCAGGAAAATGAAGAGATCGAAATCGGCAAGGGCGATGCCGGTGGTGTGATCGGCTTCTATCAGATCTACACTTGCCAAAAGCCCCAGGTTGTCCCAATATCATTCAGTGTGTCAAAACAAAAGTTACTGTCGACGGTAAGGAGAGAACGAACGAGGAGTTTGTCGAGGGATGGATCACCCAGGCAGATGGCAGATCGTTCCTGCCCGACGTACACGACGGACTGTTTTACCTATTTCCTGATGAAAAGCAACTGAAGGTCGAAATCGAGCTACAGCTTGGATCTGGTACATACGGGGCGAACAAAGAAGTGCCAACAAAGGCGAAACCCTTTATAACCTGGAAGCCGGGGAAGTGCAGCGACGTCAAATGGAAAGACAAACCGAAGAAGTGGGGGATTGTTTTCTCGCTAGACAAAAACGGCGCATCAAAATTGAAGGTTGAGGGCACCGAGAACGACTTTGAGAGATAAGACATCACTCGCTTCTATGGGTCATGCAGCGGATCGTACAGGCCCGGGCAACCTGCCTTCAACCAGGCGATAGCGAGGCAAGACGCTGCATCCCGTTTAGGTGGCATGACGGGTTCAGGTGATCACAAAGGAGATCACAGTGTTACAGGCAGAACACTTCGCCAGAGACAACGGTCACGTATTACACGGATAGCAGCGATCTCGCGAATCTTGCGGTCCAAATCTTCGGCGTTAAGCCGGAAGGGACGATAAATTTCGTGAACACGGGCAGCGGCGGTCACAATGAAAACTGCGTGATCAGCCAGGCACGCTTCGCGCCTGACGTGCTCGGCGGAAACCAGTCCCGCCAGAATTCGGCCCTGCAAGGCGCGCGGAGTGGCCCGATGTTCTTCTCATCGTGAAACCGGAGGCGGTGGTCGGATGGCATCGGACTGGCTTTCGTCTGTATTCGCCGTGGCGATCACGAGGTGAGCGCGGAAATTCGGACCTGATCCTCCGTATAGCGTTGGAAAATGCAGACTGGGGTGCACCCCGGATCCATGGGGAAATTCTGAAGCTTGGCTTCGCGGTCTGCGAACGCACTGTCGCCGATATCTCCGCCGCCTGCAGCCGCGCCGGGGTCATCCGGCCAAACGTTGGCTCGTTCCTCGCCAATCATCGCGAGGCAATCGTCGCCTTCGATTTCTTCACAGTGCCCCCGCTGACCTTCCAGCTCCTGTATTGCTTCTTTGTGATCGAGCACGGGCGCCGCCGAATCCTCCACTTCAACGTCACGGCCATCCGACCGCTGAGTGGGTTGTGCAACAACTGCGCGAAGCGTTTCCCGAGGCTGGTCCCTATCGTTATGCCATTTTCGGCAACGACTCCAAGTTCAATCCGTATGCGATGGAATTCCTTAAGGCAACCAGTCTCAAGTCGAAGCGAACGAGTGTTCGGACGCCGTGGCAAAACGGGATTGCAGAGCGCTGGGTCGGAAGCTGCCGCCGCGAGATGACTGACAACGTGATCGCGCTGAACGGACGATATCTGCGGCGGCTGATTCGCGATTACGACTGATCTCAGTGGCTGCCCGTTTGGTGACCAGTGTTTCAGTTCCCTCCCCAAGTTGACAATGCCACAAATAATGAATCACATCATCAAGGTCGGCATCACCTTAGCGAAGGAGAAATATCATGACGTGCGGGTTGCCGGTGATCCGGGTGCAATCCGGTAGCCGAGCGACACGCTACGTATAGAATTCAAACCGAAGGAGCGCGGCGATGCAGCATTCACAATTGAACGACGGAAGAAAGGGATTTGACCGCCGGGCCTTTTGCAAGGCCGCTGGCGTTGCGACCGCTGTCGGGGTAGTGGGGGTAAGCCTGGAAAGCGGGTTGGCACGCGCGGATCTCACGCAGGAACAGCGAGACAAGATGACGCCCGATGAAATCATTCAGCAGATGAAAGCTGGCAACGAACGCTTCCGGTCGGGCAAACCGCAACATCGCGATCTCATGCGCGAAGCTAAGGCGACTGCGAAGGGACAGTATCCTGCCGCGATTGTCTTCGGCTGTGTTGACTCGCGAACACCTGCCGAGTTGCTTCTCGACTTTGGAATTGGCTATATCTTCAGTGGTCGTGTGGCAGGCAACGTTGCTGACGAGGACATATTGGGCAGCATGGAATTCGCTTGCAAGGTAGCAGGCTCGAAAGTCGTGCTTGTCATGGGCCACACCGCCTGCGGCGCTATCAAGGGTGCCATTGAAGGAGTGCAGCTCGGCAATCTCACGGCTTTGTTGGCTAAGATCCGTCCGGCTGTTGAATCCACTCGCTACACGGGGGAGCGCTCGGCCAAAAACTACGCGTTCGTAGATGCTGTGGCGCGAACGAATGTGTCACTGACTATCGCTAACATTCGGGAAAAGAGCCCTGTGCTTCGTGACCTCGAATCCAGCGGCAGCATAAAAATTTTAGGCTCGATGTACAACCTCGAGACCGGATTGGTTGAGTTCCTCGCGTAAACGGCGAGGATGGATGGATCAGGAAGAACGATGCGGCTGAAGACGTTAAGACAGTTACTCATGCTGGCAGTCACTCCGGTGTGCGCGGCGGCCAGCCTGATGGCGCGGAGTGCGGACACGGACTCCCGTTTTGTCTTGCCGTTGCAGTTTGCGGGAACAGCACATGGGCAAGCGGCTGCGGCGGGCAAGAGCTTTGGCTTCACAGTTTACAGCACGGATCGGACGTCGGACCAGCAGGTTAAGGACTACACTGACACGTTGCGCGAGAACGACCCGGACGGCCTGGCGAAGGCCTTCGACAAAACGAAAGATGTGGGACGTGTACCTCCGATGGGCTTGGTGGGGAACAGCTTTCGCTTTGCCCGGGCGACACTGGCGGCAAAGGAACAGGAACACTCGCCCCCATATGCAAGATCAAATTCAACAAGAAGAATGAACTGGAAATAGAACACTACGGACAGAAGCCGCTTCGACTGGCCAACGTGCGGATAGAGAGGTCGGGCGAATCCGAATAAAGCAGGCCTGGTCCATAAGTCGAACCACTTGGTCAAGAGTCCCATTCGAGCGGATCATGACATCGATCTACTGCAATCGGAAGCGCGCGATCTTTTCCGTGGCTGCAGAGAAATTGCGGCGGCCGACAACGTTTTGGTTCCTGTCGCAGTGTGAACCCCGCTGACAGCGATTTGGGAGTCCGAGGGTGCCTACGAGACCAGACTGGAAGTCGTGGTTCGGTTCCAACGAACGGCTGAATGATCCTCCCGGCGGGGGCGTGGGAGACGGTCCCACGGTTAGGCGAATGACGAACCGTCGCATAGTATGGTTGCTACCGGTCCTGTGCAGTTGCATTTTGGCCGTTTCGGCAGGAGCGCAGCAGCAATCGCTGCCCGAGGATCCCGAGGACGATAAACAGATAGGGCTTTGGCTCGACCAGGGAATTTCCGCCGACCTTTCTGCTAATAAGTCTCTCGAAGTCGAATTCCATGAACGGTTCGATGAAGGAGCCTCGAACCTGTATGAGTACTTTGTTCAGGGTGGCGTCGCTTTTCGCCTCCGGCCGTGGTTCACGCTGATACCGATTTACCGGTATCAGCGCTATCCGGGCAATCCTGCGATCGCTTACGAAAACCGCTTGCAGCTGAATCTTACCCTCAGTACGTCGAGGGGCCGGTGGCGGTATAACCTCCGCACGCTCATCGAGGGGCGATTTCCCGATGATCGTCCCGCTTCGGCTCGCCTTCGATTTCGACCCGGCATCGACTATACTTTACCGCTTCGCATGGCGAGGCGTCCGGTACTCGTCGTGAACAATGAGTTCTTCATCGTTCCCGGATACAACCCCTTCGCCAACGGCGGCAGCAGCTACACCCAAAACCGCTTCCAGGTGGGAATCCGGTTTCCGATCGCGGATTCGTTTTCTATTCGGCCTTACTACTTATTGCAGTCGGTTAACCTGCCCACTGGCTGGGACACAAACGAAATCGTTGGTATCTCGCTCGCGTTTAAGGTCCCACGCAAAAGCAAGTGAGGCCTCATGCTTCGCGAAACCCAGCTTCCGCTGTCGGAAATCGCGGCGGCGACCGGCTTTTCCGACCAAAGTCATCTGGCGAGAACTCGATGATTTCCTGCTGAAGGAAATCCCTGACGAGGATGTCGCGCCGTCGTTGCCCGCCGTATCGACGCTGCTGAAGATCATGGTCGATACCGACAGGCGGCGGAAAGGCAGACGCTAAGGATCTCGATCTACTCAGATCAAGCTCAACGCCATTTACGCGCTTAACGCGGTTTAGTAGGGTTCGGCGTGTGAGCGCCGAAGGCATCACGGGCGCCGATGCCCAGTGGCAGCACTTGCGCCCGAGTTAGCGCGGGCCGACATGGCAATGAAGGCGCCTATCGCCAGGGGACTGATCAAATACCCTTTGTCGGGCGGTAAGTATGCTATCGTCCTTAGGGCTCACTCAACAATAGATTTACATCGGGCCAATCGTATAGTTCCAGGCGGGCAGAGTCGGATTTCGTTTGATGCAAAGCTGGCCGATCTGATGCGGAGTGGGTGAGTCCCCGGTCAGGTACTGTTTTCGGTCTAGGTAAGCCGAAACGACAAGGCCGGTTCTGGTTCCGGTGTGGCGGATGAAGTTCAGGATTTTGGAGTAACTATCGAGGGGCTCTGCGGCCCAGTTTTTGGAGATTTCTGAAAGCTCCGGGCATGTGGGGTGTCCAGTTTTCGCGCTTCGATGCGAAAAACCCGTCGGCGCCCAATCCGATTCTGGTACCGATAGTCACGCGCTCCTACTGCTCGAATAAATCGATGGCGGTGTCGAGGTCCTCAGGCGTGAGGTCGTGCAATGCGATCAGATTCCGGCCGTGCGGGGTTTGAGGAGAATAAACCGCGTATCCTGATTTGATCTTCATTCCTTTACCTCATGCGTTGGTGTGGCCGAGCCGGCGGGCTTCGTCGGCATAGGCGGTGATTGTCTTGGTGGCTTCGAAGAACACGTCACGTTCTACAGCAAGTTGGAGAGGTCCGCGCACGGCAGCGATTTCCGACAGGCTGACAGAGCCGAGTTCGGGAGAACCATGCCGAGGTCGCAAAGACCGAAAGCGATATCCGGATTATCGGGATCGATCTCGGACAAAAGCCACGTGCAGTTTGCATCCGGCGTGAAGAGCTTCACGACGGGGCGGAAGTCGATCGTATTGCCATCGTCAGCGATGCGAGCGGCGTTCGTGCGGCCGTTCTCAAGCAGGCGCTCGCGGAGTTCTGCGGTGATGAGATCCATGTTGATGTCTCCTTCTGTTCGTGTTTGCGCCCCCAAGGCACAGTCCGGCCTTCATGCGCCAAGCCGCGGGATCAAGAAAAACGTCGGGGGAACCGTCGACAGAAACGGAAAAATGATTTGGGTGTGGCTACTTGCCCTGCGAGCCGCGGCCCTGACCAGACAACTGCTGGCTTTCGGCCGCAAGCAGATCATGCAGCCGCGAATGATCAGCGTGAACGTCGAGCTTACCGAGATTCACCGTATGCTCCGCCGCATCATTCGGGAAGACATCGCCTTAAACCTGGCGCTGGCGCCTGACATCGGCGTGGTGAAGACCGATCCGGTACAAATTCAGCAGATCCTGCTCAATCTCGCGATGAATGGGCAGGACGCGATGCCTGATGGCGGAACGCTAACGATCGAAACCGCCAACGTGGACATCGATGCGTCTTACGCACGCAGCCATCGGGACGTCCAGCCGGGGCCGTATGTTCAGCTCGCGGTGAGCGATACAGGTACCGGCATGGATACCGATACCCTCGCCCACTTATTTGAACCGTTCTTCACCACCAAGTCTCCGGGCAAAGGCACGGGCCTCGGCCGGAACAGATGTTCCCGGTGCCGGGAACGCGTTTCCTCCTGAAACACCTCCCGGAACTTCTCGCGCAGGGTCGCCAGGCTTGCCCTGCGCAGATTCTCAATTTCCATCAAAACCGCAGTTTCCATAGTTCCTTCACTCTCCTTGTGGTCAACCACAGTCATATGAACGCTCTTCGGTGCCGCACAGGCAAGGGCTAAAACGAGGAAGGAATCGGACAGCTTGGTCAAGGCGCAACGGCGACAAAGCGAGCTACTCCGGCGTAAGTAGGTCGCCGCCTTGACTGTCCGAAGGAACAGAGCGATCCATGGGTGGCTATGGAAATAGAAACCAAGTTCCTGCGTCTGTTCCAGCGTGCCAGCGTCGGTGATCGCATCGACGGGTGGCGTGTGTGTTGGGTTGGCGGATGGGACAAGTGCCGCATAATCTTCGTCGTCATGGTTGAGAGACCGCTTTCCGTGCCTGGCGAAAAGGGATAAGGCCGAGAAACGGGAGAATGTTCTCTACCACAAGGTTTCAAACACTTGGTTGTTAACCAAAAGGTCCTTGGCGCGAAACCCATTTGGGGAGGCAGATAGCTCCGACTTCGAACTCTCTCTGGCCTCCTGGTTGACAGCGGCTCGGGCGGGACTTGCTGGAAATGGCCAACACTGTGGCAAAGCGGTGCTCTCAAAGCTGCCCGCGAGTATCCATCGGCCGGAACCGGTCACCTCTTCCCAGGCCGATAACCGTCGTGTCTCAGAGTCTCCGCCTACGGATGCGCGTTTGGTTAACAGCGGCGTGCACGCCGTATCCGGTGGCTCTTTATGGTGTCAGAAGTACAGAAAAACTACAATGGGCTTATCATTGAATCAATCCCCAACTGATGTCATTGTTGATCCAATGCGCCTGATCCTGCCCGCCGGCAGGAGCGAAACTTCGTTTTGTCTCCCAGGGCGAACGCAGCCCGTGACGGGACGCCGCCAAATCTCAATAAAGCCCTCATCAGTATTGGATCGAGAATACGGTCCAACCAATTGCCAGACGCGTGAGTTCCCGCTGAGGACATCCTCATCTGACCTGAGGGTGTAAACTACTGCAAATAGAGGATTCCCGGATGGACGTCGGCGGTAACGGACGGCTGCGTTTTGGCGATTTCGAATTCGATTCCCTTTCCGTTTGGGGGCCAAGCTTGGCGCAGAGCGTCTCATCGCTCGTCTAACTCTGCAATCCGCGAGGCCGGAATGATCAGGCTGCCAAGCAACCCGCTTCCGTGATCCTGAACCAGGATCCGCAGCGTCACCAGCCCTGGCTTGGTCTGGATCACTTTGTAAAACGCCACGCCTGTTTTCAGACGCTCGTCGTATTCTGCTTGACTGAATCGGTCGGAAACATGCGTCAATGGATCGTGACAAGACCTCCGGCGCCCGAGATCTTTATACCATACGACCAGCATACCGACGGTGCAGGAACCGCACTGCGGGTAATCGTTAGGTCCGCCGCTGCTCCCGAGGCGCTCGAGAATCTGTTGCGACAGAAAGTGGGCCGACGTTCAGCCGACGTTCCGGTCAAGTTCACTACCATGGAAGAATCGCTCTACCAGGACGTCAGCACGCCGAGATTTCGTACCCTGCTGATTTCCGGTTTCGCCTGTATCGCCCTTTGTCTGGCGATGGCCGGCGTATATGGGGTCATGACATTTACGGTAGGCCAAAGAGCCGGCGAGATTAGCCTTCGGATGGCACTTGGCGCCAATACCGCGACCATGGTTTGGATGGTTGTTCGCCAAGGCCTAGCCTTGGCGTGTATCGGTGTTGGTCTTGGCGCGGCTGCTTCTATCGCGACAACCCGCTTTCTGACTACCATGTTGTTCGAAGTGAAGCCAAACGACCCCCTTACCTATCTCGGTGTCATCGTCGCGCTCGGAATTATCACGCTGCTTGCATGTTACGTCCCGGCGTCCCGTGCAGCGGGAGTGGATCCCGTGGTTGCACTGCGACAGGAATAGACCAGTATGAGTCTCTCCCCATAAGTCGTGAAGCGTTTACCTAGCCAGCCGCCGAAGCTGCGTTTGCCCGGAGAGGCCGCGGGTTTGGACGCGATTGTCCGAACCCTGATTTCCGCGTTCGATCAAGCCGACATTGTCGCCTTAGGCGAGTGGCACGGGCGGGTCAAGCTGGATTCCGATCTGCGAAGCTCGTTTTGGGCGGTCCTCGGGCTAGAATTGATGAAGAGATGACTAGACATGGTTTCTTGATCCTCTTCTCATTGCTGCTTTCGCCCCTGGTTCTGTCCGCAGCAGATATCGTCGCGTTTCCTAGCGGGGACATCACACTTCACGGAGTGTTGTACAAGCCGGAAGGACCAGGACCTTTCCCCGCTGTCGTTTATAACCACGGGAGCGCCGCTGGAATGGTGAGCAAGTCGGCATTCGACGCACTCGGTCCGGTATTCGCGAGCCATGGATGGGTGTTCTTGGGACCCTACCGGAGAGGCCAAGGACTGAGTGCCTCGGCGGGTCCATACATCGGCGATCAGATCGATGCGGCCGAGAAGAAAGGCGGCATCTCCGCGGGTGCCGCGGAAATGATCCGGTTGCTGGAGACAGATCACCTGAACGATCAGTTGGCGGCCCTTGCGTGGTTGCGAAAGCAGAGCTTCGTTGAGCCGGATCGCATCGCTGTGGCCGGGACCTCATTCGGTGGCATCGAGACTGTGCTGGGCGCCGAACAAGGGAATTACTGCGCGGCCATCGATTCAGCCGGGGGCGCCCAAAGTTGGGCACAGGCGCCCGAGTTACAAGTGCGTATGACTCGTGCGGTTCGAAATGCACATGCGCCAATCTTCTTTTTCCAGGCCGCGAACGACTACGACCTATCACCGAGCAAGACTCTCTCGGCAGTGATGAAGGACGCGCGCAAGACGTACGAGGTCAAGATCTATCCCCCTTACGGCAACTCCACACAAGACGGCCACTCCTTTGGCTATTTTGGATCCACCGTCTGGGCCAATGACGTCTTCCGATTTCTGAACCGCCATTGCGCCAAGTAGTAGGCCGTCCGCTGCTTACCTCGATAAACGGCGTAGCGTTTACCGGAGAGGGCAAACTAGTTCGAAAGGCAACTGGCTACGAACAGGAAAAGCCGAAGCCGCGCTATCCCAAATCGGGTTCGCGGGCTGCGCGAGCCAAGCGCCCCGCGCCCATGGGAGCATATCGGTGACTCACAGATTTCTCCGACGAGGCTCTTTTTTCGTTTGAATTGACCTTTTCGTTTGAATTGACCTTACCGTAGTGGCGCGCGGGCTTGTTTAAGCAACGCTGGCGGTCACGTTGAGTCAGCCTTGCATTCGGACAACTACCGTGCGATAAAGTGGCCTTCGGCGAACCGGAGAAGTTACCCACCCGTGCTTGCCAAAACTGACCCAGGCGGCCCGAAATAGCGACAACCAGCCAAGTATGTCGGAGAAGCTAAGCCCGTAGCCGACACTCCGGACCTCGTTACAATGTATTGAACGTCGCACAGTCCTGAAGTCGAGGATGCTGTCAATGGCAGCCGCATCCGAGTACGTGTTGGAGCCAATTCGCAATAGAGCGGAACTCACGCTTTACCGAGCCCGGCAGCCCAGCAATCCAATGCCCCTTCTGGCGGTCGCTCCTACCGCGGAACAACCGTTGCCCCAGAGTCTGAAACGCCTGGAGCGCGAATACTCGCTCGCAGCCGAACTAGGGCCAGCGTGGGCGGCCAAGCCTCCGATAATCTCGGGCGCTAAAGGTAGCACACGCGCTATGGCGGGCTTGCTGTCGGTTGCCTTCGCCGGAGCAGGTCTCTCGCGATAGATCGAACTGGCTTCTCTCGAAGTAACCATACTTGACCTCGCCGTCGCCGTCGTTCCCGAATTGACCACGCGAACCTTGGCATCCAGTGCACAACTTTTCTTTCCATTCCAACTTGCCGCCGATGCCGTTGATAACATTTTCATCCTGGATGCCGTCCGCGCTCGTGAGGTGAACGCGGCGACTGGCATCATCACCACGGTAACGGGTGGTGTCCCCGTCAACTTTTCAGGGGACGGCGGTCCGGTTACGAGCGCAGGGTTCTTGACCTTAGTAGCATTGCGGTGGACGGACCCGGCAATCTATTTATAGGGCGCCGAGAACTTCAGGATCCCCGAAGTAGCAGCGGCGACCGGCATCGTCCCAACCGTCGCCGGGAACGGACAGAGCGTGAGTTCGTCGGGAGACGGCGGTCGCAGTGTTCACCCAAATGAACGGCCCGTTGGGCGGAGAGTCGGACGGGTCCGGAAACCTCTACATCGCCGACACCTACAACCGTCTGATCTACCAGGTCAACCTCACCACTGGTATCATCACCACTATTGCTGGGCGCGGTACAAGAAGTCTGGGCGACGGTGGTCCGGCTATCAGCGCCGAACTCGATGACCCGAGCGGCGTTGTGCTCGATGGCTCCGGCAATCTATACATCGCGGACGCATACGACAGTCTGATCCGGAAGATATCCCTTGCTTCCGGTGTCATCACGACGGTGTCCGGTGGCGGCCCCTTCCCCATCCTGGGCGACGGGAGAGCGGCTACGGGTGCCTATCTCAATCTCCTGGGTGGTGTGACCGTGGATAGTTCGGGAAACCTCTACATCGCAGACACGAACAACGATCTGATCCGCAAAGTGACGGCGTCGATCGGCTTCATCACCACCGTGGAATTTTCAACACTCGATATTTTTCGCGGATACTCGGGAGACGGAGGTCGATCGTGCCAATGATCAGAGGTGATTTCATGGAAGTGTTCACCTCGTGCTCGCTGCAACCGGCAGCGCAACGCCCGCAGGTGACGGTATGTAGCTTGAATCAATGTAGAGGGGCTGTTTGCCGGCGGCCACCGCGGGGACGACGACGTTGATCTGGAATAATCCGGCCGCGACCAGGCCCGCGTATTGCACGGTGGCCGGTTGGCCGCCGATGGTAACCCCGACCGTGCTGAGGTCCGGTTGCGCCGGCGAAACTACCCCGGAATGCGTCACCTCCAGGCCGGTAGCGTAGAGCGAGATGACGTCGCCGGGTTGTGCCGGTGCAGCCGGATTCACCTGCGAGCCGTCGGCGCGGGTTGCGACAGCGTACGTGATCCCGTTCTGCGAGTAGGTGAACGCACCCGGATTATTGTTGGTGGTCCAGGTGAGAACTTTGCTGGTGTTGACGCCCGCTGTGGTTACCTGGACCGTCACCCAGCCGGGCTTCACGTTGTCTGGGACCTGTGCGTTAATCTGTGTCGGGCTGATATAGGACACGGCCGCGCGCTTGCCATCGATCATCACGCTGACTCCGTCGAGCGAAGTCGGAAGCGCGCCGTTCACGAAATCCGAGTCCGTCCAACCGCGCGTTGTCCGGGAAAGATTCACGCCTAACAAGGTGGCCCATGAACCGGGGACGATGCCGCGGTCGAAGGTAGCGGCATTGCGAACTCCTTCACTGGTATTGATCGCGGGTTGCAAGGCAGCCTGCGTGGGATCCGCATCGGGATAGTTGACGAAGTAGTCGGTGGCCGGCCAAGCGGTTACCTGGCTCATCAGGTTGTTGATCCAATTAATCACCGCATTCTGCAGCGCGCTTTCGCGGTCTTCCGCGTTCATAAAAACGGTCCACACAAAACCGTTGTCGGTGCGGAAGTAGTAAGTAAAAGTTCCGTTGATGGCTCCGGTGTGCCACCAAAGCTGGCCGTTGGCAGTCGGTTGGACGACCATTCCTAGCGCATAGTAGTCTGGTTGGCCGACCCAGTAGGGAATGTTGGGACGAGCGGTCATGGTGGCAACAGTCGATGGGCTCAAGAATCGATTGCCACGCTGTCCGTCGATGGCGTTGATGAATTTCGCATAGTCAATGGCGCTGATTACCCAGCCGCCATCGCCATCGAAACCCTCCATGTACCAGACGCCATAGGGTGGGGAAACATTCTTCGGAGTGGCATTGGGAAAGATGTTGGGTTGCTTGCCGCTAGCGTAGTAGTTTGTTTCTCCCGGCAATTGACCTTGGACCAGGGTCTGAGCGATGCGCGCGTTGGTGATGCCCATGGGAGCGAAAACATTGGTCCGGACGTATTGCTCGTAGCTCATCCCGCTGACCCGGTCGATGATGCGGGCCAACAGGTCATAGCCGAAGTCGTAATAGTTGTAATCCTCACCGGGATTGTATTGCAGATCCTGGCCGCGCATATACCGGACCATGTTGTCGGACGATGCCGGCGACGGCACACCAAGCGCGCCGGCGATCGAGACTTGATTGTCGACAGGATCGAAACCCGCCAAATTGGGATTCCAGCCGCCGGAATGTTCCAGCAACTCGCGAATGGTGATGGTGGCGAGTCGCGGATCCTTGTCCTGCCCGCCGGGCGCCTGCAGATCCGGCACGACCGCGAAAGCGGGCTGATCGAGATCGAGTTTTCCCTGTTCGACCAGGTGCATGATCGCCACCGCCGTGATCGTCTTTGAGCAACTGGCGATGCGATAGAGCGTATCGGGCTGCGTGGGAACGTTGTTCGCCTGATCCATGAGCCCGTAACCGCGTGCCAAGATCAACTGGCCGTTGTGAGTAATCGCTACGGACGCGCCCAGCACTCCGTAGGTGTTCATCACGCCGGCCATGAATTGATCCACTATCGGGATTCCGGGTGTACCCGTCTGCGCAAACGCCGCCGATAGAAACGTCGTCAGAACAACTGCCGGCAAAAATGGAGCATTACTTTTCGTGTTGCACATTTTGTTATATCTCTCCTTTTGAAATCACTGAGTAGGGGGGACGGATGTCCTGAAACTGATCAGCTTTTGGGAAAAGATTGTGGCTTACGGCCGGGCGGGAGGCAGGCGCCCGGCCGCGTCAGCGGCAACTACCTACTTCACCAGGACCGGCAGCATTGATGTGCCTTGGCCGGACAGCAGCTGAGTATAGAGGTTATGCGTTCCTGGCGTCGCGGGCGTCCAGTCGAACCAGGCGTAAGCTCCCTGGCCGTTATTGTCACCGGGATGTACAAGCTGGCTTGCAATTGCCGGGGCGCCGTTGGCGGGATTGCCATCAAACAGGAGCAGCGTTTCTCCATCGGGATGGGGCGCCGAACTGAACACTCCGATACGAATCTGCATCGGCTGGTTCAGATTTACAACCAGGGCATTTCCGATCAGGCTATTGCCGCTGATCAGCTCGCCGGTCCTCGGATCGAGGGCTTGAAGTGAATCCTGGGCGAGAGAGTCACTGGGGCCCGCACTCGGCGTGGGATTCTGAGCAGGCTTGTTTTGAACCTCAAACCGGTAATAACCTTCGTCATTCTCTCCCGGATTCAGAAGGGTAACCGTGCCGCCGCCCAGGTAACTCCCGGGCACATCGGTGGTTCCATTTAGGTTGACCGTCGTATCGTTCACATAAGTCACCTGGAAGATATTGCGCGTGGTTTGCGGGAAATGGAGGCCGGGAGCTCCGAGAGTGATGTAATCCCCAGTATGAAGTCCGTGTGGACCGGCCGTCGTCACCATGATCGGGCTCCCGTTCGTAATGCTCTGGATGGCCACCGGTGTTCCGTCCAACCCGTAGAGCTCACTCGGATTCGACGGCTGAAGAACCACATAGATGCGGTACTCACCTGTGGCGCCGGCGGTTGCGGGGCCCGAGCCGGTCGTGTTCCAGTTGATGAATACCGGAGTGTTGGCGCAGCCCGTTGTCCCGGGATCGTCTATACCCGTGACACAAGTGAATTGCAGAGGATCCAAGTGAGCGAGCGTGGTCTGGCCGATATCGGTACGCGCGGAGGCCGGACAAAGCTGGCCGCCGGAAACGCCAGCATTGATCGGCGTAGTGCAGATCTCATTGTCTTTGCTGCTGTCATAAGCGATCTTCTGGAACGAAACGGTTATATTGTCAGCCCCTTGCCCCGTGCTTTCGTTGTAGACACGGAGCTCAATGCGCACCTGGTCGCCATCCACGGCAGCGTTGCGCAGCAGATCGTAGCTACTGGTCATTGAATTCAGGCTGGTCTTGCGGAAAAACAATCCGCGCAATTGCTTCCGTTTGGAGACATCGTTTGGCAGCCATCCGGATGAAGATCCAGGAGTGAATCGATACGGCAGATTCAACGCCGGGTCAGGAGTGTGTCCGTAGATGGCGGACCAGTAACTGGAGCCGCTGTTTGACGTAGAGGCCGGGTTGTTTACGTCGAAGCTCATCTTGAACGTGCCGTCCTTCGTGATATAGACAAGCGGGTAAAACTGGTACGCCTGGCTGGAATTCCCGGCCTTCCTGTTCAAAGTGGCGGTCGTCTCGGTGGTAGTCGTAGTGTCGCTGGTTTTCGTGTTGGACCAACTGGAGTTGTTCGAGAACTCGACTGAGCCCGACGTGCGCACCTCACCAGTGAAGCCTCCGATCTCGGCTGATACCTGGATGGAGGTATTGATATCCAGGCTGCTGGCCAGATCATGACCGTACGTGATGCTGTGTCCGCTTCCGCCCGCGTTGCTGAGGCTCAATGTCTGCGTGCCGCTGGTCCCATCAAATGCCCATTGGCTCGACGAAACCAGAGGCGCTGTGATTGAGTTTCCGTTCGAGTCGGCAAAAGATCCTAAATCAACAGGATTGTTGGAGGCGGTACCCAACCACTGAGGGTAAGTCAATATGTTGCCATTCTCGTGAACCGGCTGATACCAATCGAATCCCAAGCCACCGCCATTGTAACGAACGACCGGTCCGGGAAAGACGACTTCGTAGAAGTTATTCAATTGGGGGGTTGACTGACTGATTGCATATATACGAAACCGCCAGATATCGGTCGTCTGCAGGCGGCCATACAGGTAATCGTCATGGTCGGTCCTAGACGTGATTGCGAATGTCCGGGATCCGTATTGCGAGTTATAGCTATTCTTGTCCTCGTTATAAACAGAGCTGCCCTTCTTCGTGATATCGACACTGGCTTGCGCGCTGGCCGATCCCAAAAGAAAGTTCTTGCTATACCCGAACGTGGCTCCCGCCGAGAGAGAGGTTGACGTGCCGTTCGACCAGGTGGCTTGGTCCTGGCTCGTGCTGGAATCGGTCTGGCCGGCCGTATAGGAGAAGGAAACGTTATTGTCGGCGAAATTGCTGACATTGGCAATCTTGGTACCGTCCCAGAAGGAGTGCTTCGGCGGTTCTTCCACGATGTAATCGGTCGACACCGCGTTTTGCAGCGTGATGTGCGCCGGCGCCCCGAGAAACACCGATTTGCCGTCCCAATCCACCGCGACCACCGGGACGCGGTAGTAGTAATCTACGTCTCCGGTTGCGAAGGTACGCAGACCCTTAAACGTAAGTCCGGAGGAATCGGCGGCGATCGTGCGAATCCAATAGACACCGGACGTCACGGTGTTCTGGGTCCAGACACTTAGCGCCAGCGAGGCAGTCGGCCCCGGGCCATTGGTTCCGGCAAACCCGCCGGCAGCCAGGGAGAAGAGATAACTGGGAACGCCAAACCATTCCGGAGATGCCTTGGCGTATGCTGTGTTTCCGATCCGCGTAAAAGTCCTGAGGTCGGAGGACACGGAGTATAACTGAATATCGACTGCCTCGCTGGCGGAATCGTTCCAGGCAACTGCCAGCTGTTCCTGCCCGAATTTAATAGAAGGGTTCGTACTGGGATTGTAAATAAACTGGCCGGCCGCAACCTGAATCTTAACTACCCCTCCCGAAGGGACATTGGGCAACGAGACTCCGCCGTCACGCTGGAAGACAAGTCCACGAGGCGAACGAACCTCCAGTGTCGGGGTATTGCCAAGCATATAACCGACCGCCAGTTCGTCTTTTCCATCGCCATTAAAATCACCGGCCTGAAGGGATAGGGTCCCCTTGATACTGGGGTTCGCCTCGCAGGCATTGTTGGCTATGGTCTGTAAGGATCCGCCTCCGTGCCCGTCGGATGTATAGCGAAACCACGAAAAGCACAGAGCGCCGGGCGAGACCCATCCAACAACCAGCTCATTTCTGCCATCACCTTCGAAATCGCCAATCGCGGCCCCCACCGACACGTCCGGGCCGCCCAGAAAAACGCCCCAATTACTCGACGGTCTGATGGTTGCTTGCGGCACTTGCTGATTCCCCGAAGTCCAGTTTGCGAAATTGAAAACCGTCACCTTTATCTGGTTCGGAGGGCTGGCTTGGGATTGATAGACTACGGCGACCTCGTCGTGGTAGTTGTAGTTCGAGTCAAGAGCCTTATCGAGATCACCGGTCGCTACGGTAACCTGGTCAGCAGTGGAAGAACCAGTCCTGTCGGCTAAATCGTTGCCGACGATCATGGGAGTCACGGAGTTGTAGTTATCGTATACCGTCATTTGGAGTTGCGAGGTTGCGGGCGTCCGCTGGACTGACACGACAGAGGCGCGTCCGGGGTCGAAGATACGGCCGGATGCCGCTGCGATCGCGGTGCGATTGTTGGAAACGTTGAGGGAGCTGACATCCTCCAGGCTCAGTTGGGCGCCGCTATTGCCGGTTCTATAGAATCGTGTGACGATGTCCTTCGCGGCGCCATTGCCGTCGGGAGAAAAAGAGAAGACTGACTCGTCGGGGAATAATGTCAGCTTATTTGGAGACCCGGCCGGATTGTTAGCTCCCGGACGCGGGCCCGACTGGGCGCTTAGCGTGGTGGTGAATAGAAACCCTCCGGCTAGAAAGATCAGGCCGAAAGCGGATACGCGAATCGGTTCACGCTTCGTTGGTGTATTGAATACTGTCGATTGTCTCATTGAATGTGCCTCCGTTCTCTAAGGGGGCTCTGAGGGGTGCGAAAGTGATCGGTTCTTTTTGTCTGGTTCCACAAAAGCGGGCGACTCGATTGGTTCTGTTGATTGAGTTGAACAGCCGGTAGGGGCGCGCGGGTTGTGGCATTGAACGTGGACTCCTGCTGGTGGGCTCAGATGGGCAGGGCGCTGATGCACCGTTGGTCTTCAGATCATTCCGGGCCCAAAGCGGCAACAGAACCGCTAAAGCCGTCAGGATCCTCGACGAGTTCGTCAACAAGTTGGTCATAGTCATTTTTGTTTACCCTTTTTAGGCGTTCGACATGATCTTTCCTTTCAATTCATGTGAAGTGCTTCATTCATACGGGGGAGAGTAGCGGCGAAAAGTGATGAGAATTTGTCCGGCTTGTCAATGTTTGTCGGCCTCTACAGCGGCCTTATTGATCTCGCGATTGGCCTCCATGAGGAGCTTAAGGGCATGCTCAACGCGAGGACTCCGTGCAAGAGGATCAGAGGCTTGCGCCTGATTGATGTTTTCGTAAGCGCTGAGTATGCCTTTTTGAGCTCTCCAGAGGTGGAGATGTTTACCATAGTCGACCTTGATTTCAGGCGCCTGGGCGAAGAGGACTACTAAACTCGCCAATAACATGCATGAGACCATCACAATCGACCTGGTCGTTTTCATCTCACACTATCGGGGGCTTGCCGAACAAAAAAGTGATCATTCCGTGGCCGGCTAAATCGTCGCATGTGGCCGGTCCGATTACTCGAGATGGATGATTAGTTCTTGCCGTGATTTCTCCCCCTCTGAGATGAGCCATCAGCCGGGGACAGCGAGAAAGAACCAATGGTTCCGCCGGAACCGCGCGCGATGCTGCTACAGCAAAAGGTAAGAAAGGAAGACAGCCAATGAAATCACTCCTCACTCTCGAAATTTTCGCTATGGCGGTTTGTGTAGCTTCTTTATGCGCGCAGACGGACGTAGCCGCGAACGGGGGACGCAGGACGCCCAGCGTCAGCGTGATCCCGCTCAAACAATTCTCATTCAACAAGGATCTTGCCGGTGACGTAGGGCTGGCCACGGTTGCATTCGATGGGGATCGCGTTTACGTATCTTCACCAGACGGCATCGTATGGGCAGCCGACTCACTCGCATCTGACTTCAGCCCGATCTTTCAAAGTCCCAACCATGGGATTAGCAACACCCATGTTTATGATCATGTTTTGTACGTGCTTACCGCTCCCGCGACGATCGAGTCGGAAGAACATACGATGTTCCAGTCAAAGGACAAGGGCAGTTCTTTCACGACCATCGACGACGGGTTGCAGACCTGTGTGGATTCGGCCTGCTCATATATGGTGGCAAGCCAGTTGTTCGCGACGGGCGACCTGCTCTATGCAAATGCCGGCGGAGGCACGAACCTACAGGTGTCGCGCGACGAAGGGAAGACATGGATGCCGCTTTCCGGAGTACTCGAGAGTCAGTTATGTTATTCGTCCCCCTTCGTGATCGCGGGTCGCAGTGTGCTCCAGGGTGGTGAATGTCCTCTCGACAACGCCTTTCTGTCGCGGGGCGTCCTCAGTCCCAGTATGTTATTCTTCCAGTCCAACATGGCACCGGCTCAGACCCCCGATATCGCCAATCGCAAGATATACGGGATTGCGGTCAAGTCCGGGTCGCCAGTAGCCTTAGCGGGCGCCGAGGGCGCTCTGTTACGCAGCGTCGACAATGGCCGAAGCTGGAAAATGGTGATCGAAGAGCCGGACGGCAGCGGGTTCTATCCTTACGTGCAGCACATCCTTTTTTCCTCGCGGCAATCAGGTATTGTTCTGGCTGGTGGATTCGACAAGGGCTCTGAACAGATCAAGCCGTTCCTCGCCTTGAGTGTGAGCGATGGCGCTCAGTGGAGCGATGTCTCGTCCTTCGTCGGAATTGATAAAGAGGGTTCCCTCAGTGATCTTAAGGAAGACATGTATGGCCGGCTGATCGCTGTAGCGGTGGACGCGGCCGCCCAGACGATAACAATCTCCGAAGTAAGAATACAACGATAGTCGGTTCCAGTCCCCTCCGCAAACCCTCGCAGCTTCAAACCGGTCAGGTCACCCTGACCGGTTCAAGTCGTGTGACAAGGGTGTCAATAGGATCACGCATAAATAACTTCACATTTTGGCTTGGCCACAGTCCATAGATTGTCCGGATGTGCATCCGGGTTGAAGCAGATGCCATTCCATTCCACCATCTGCCGCCAAGAAGAATGACGATGTGCTTTCGGAGTTGCCGTGGATCCAGGAACGCCGCACATGGAAGAAGCACGACGGGATCCGGCAGCTTGGCTGGCGATGTGTAGAGCCGCCAACTCAAGCTGTGCGACCGGGCAGAGGCCGGACGATCGAGTACACGAGGAATGGACGGACGTTACTTAGAGAACGCTTGAAAGCGGCGTCGTGCGCTTGCGCCGACAGCCAAAGGACAGGGACCAAAGGTAGGCCAACCGGGGTTTCTTCACCGGAAGCGGAGGTTGAGCACATGGTGACAGCAACGACTTTGCCCGCCGAAAAGGGTAGGCTGCGGCGGGTCAATGTCGACCCGCCGCGCGCTGTTGCAGCGATAAATGGAACCGGCAAACGGGGGGCGCCTGCCTTCCGACAGAACTTGACGTACACAATTGCGCTTTGATCACCACAGAATTCCGCCGACCGGAACAACACCTTCGGGGGCCTGCGCTTCTTCGAGCATCTGTCGGAGATTGATTTCTATCGTCGTGGAAATCGCGGTCAACGGCACGTCATAGACGTCGTTGTTGAACGGGTCTTCCAGGCTACGACCGATGCGGTCCATCGCCAGGAACATAAAGCCGATCAAGGTTGATCCCAATGGCGTGAACCACCCCAGCCGCGACACCAACCCAACCGGAAGCAACAGACAGTAGGCCTGCACGAAGATCATGACGAAGAAGTCGTACTGTCTGGGCATGGGAGTTGCCTTGATCCTCTCGGCACCGCCTAGCGCTGCCGTTAACTCACTCATCGTGCGGTCGATCGCCTGCCATTCCCGAGAATCAATCCAATCCCGCTGTCGCGCAAGACATAACATCGAGCCGATGTTGCGCTGCAAGGCTAGGCGGCAGGTTCCTTTCGATGCGCAGCGATGAGAGTTGCTCTGGCGAAAGTAAACGCGCAATCTCACCGAGCACATCCAGCCCGCGAAGTTGTTGACGCAGCGCGTGGACAAAAGCGATCTGGTGATACACGATCGCCTGGCGAAGCGCCATAGCTTCAGGGCGGAAGCCAAAGACCCCACACACCTGCCGCGCGAGGGTCCGGCTGTTGTTCACGATGTGGCCCCAAATTGTCCTTGCCTCCCACCACCGCGAGTAGGCCGCGTTGTTTCGAAAGGCAACTACAATGCTGATCACCGATCCATAGAGTGCAAGGGGAATATGATCAGATGCAATCCAACGCCAGCCCCACAGCATGAAGGCGACGACAATCAACAGGTCCCAAAACATTAGCGAAGCAACGGATAGTCCGAATTGGCGAACCACCCGGCGGAGGCACGGCTTCCTGGTAACCAGCATGGCAATCCACTTACCGGCAACCGTGCGCGGCAAAGTTAGTATTGCTGACAGACACGAACGGCCGGCTGCCATCTTCCGCAATTCGCACATCACCCGTGCCGATCTCATATACCCAGCCCGAGAGGGTCAATCGCGCGCGTGCTAATGCTCCGGCTACGCTTGGGTGAGTCTTCAAATGCGCCAGTTGCATGAGGACGTTTTCTTCGGTTAAGCCGCGCAGACGTTCCATCTGGTCTACGACCGGCGGTGCGAAGCTTTCCGCGACCTCCAAGGCGGCCGACCCGTTGCGCAGCCAAGTCCTCAGAGTAGGCATCTGCGCGGTACTCGCTGGATTCAGCAGGGCCTTCATGGCGCCGCAATCGGAATGTCCACATACGGCAATATGCCGGACCTTCAGAGCGGCGACCGCATATTCGATGACCGCACTCACGCCGCCCAGCATTTCTCCGTAGGCTGGAACCATGTTGCCGACGTTGCGCGTGACGAATACTTCGCCAGGTTTCGAATTGGTGATGGCCTCCACGTCCACCCGCGAGTCAGCGCACGCGATGCTCAGGGTGTGAGGCTGCTGCGGAGACGCGCCGGCACGCTCGTACAAGCCGGCGTTTTTGGCGTGGACTTCGCTTTGAAAGTGGCGGATTCCGCGCCTTAATCGTTCCAAAACATGTTCTTCAGTCATTGGTTTATTCTCCTGGATCAACGTTTATCGTACTGGCCGGCATGACGATACCACCCGTCCGCCACGCGAAGAGTCAGAACTGAGGGACACACTTCTTCCCGCAGCTTCCCACCAGATGTATTGCCGAGCCGCATAGCGAGCGCCGGAACCGGAGTCGACATTGGCAAAAATCAACGATTCCCCGAATATCGTCAGCACTGCCAGGCTGTTATTTCCCCGGTTGATGTAGTCGACCGTGAACGGCCTGTCAGGCAGCCCGAGTTTTCGGGCGTTGTAATCACATTGGTAACGGACGGATTTGCGCGCTTCCTTGGCCCAGCTATTCATTGGAATCGTCAAGTCAGCAGCATGAACCGTCGCTTGCAAACCGGCTAAAACTATCAGTATTGTCAGAGATTTGATGTTCATATTCCATCAGGGGCGATTTCACCCGGGGAAGTGATCACAGAATCCGGTTGCGAGCAGCTTGCCAACAAAAAAAAGTTGATCAGATTTTCGCCAGAGCCTCCCCCTTCGTTTTGTGGAAAATCGATGAACACATTCGTACGAGCTGTGGCATTCACTTCTTTCGCCGCCGTGGCCGCGGCCCAGACGGGAACGCCGGCTATACAGCCGTTTGACGACTTCATGGAAAATCTGCTGACGAAACATAAAATCCCAGGAGGCTCGATCGCTGTCGTCCGCAATGGCAAACTGGTCATGGCACCTGGGTACGTCCTGGCTGGATCCCTTGAACAACATCCAGGCGCAACCGGATTCGCGGTACCGGATTGCGAGCCTCTCCAAGTTCATCACCGCTGTGACGATCATGCACCTGGTGGAGCAAGGCAAATTGTCGGTCGATCAGCCCGCCTTCGCGCTGTTACCGGATCTCCAGGAAAATGTTTTCTCGGCTGGCTCTGGTAAAATATGCAATCGTGTCCCAGGTTCACCGGGAGGCAGTCGCATGCTTCAAGACGGGGTTGCGGGCGAGCGACGGAGCGACTGCGCAACATTGGATAAGGCCGGAACGCTGAGGCGCATTGCAGGCCATGACCCAGGGCTTCAGCGACGACCAGTGGCGGAATATATACGATTTGGCGCTCGAGGCCATTCAGGTGCCAAGCTCCGACCGCGTAAGCTTCGTCCAATCCCGCTCTACCGACGAGAAATTCGTCACCGAGGTTCTACAACTGGCGGAAACTTTGGAACAGCCGGACGAAACGCCAAGCCGCCTTGGCTCGGCCATTGGGCGCTTTGTACTTGAAGAATATCTTGGTGCGGGCGGAGCCGGCGAAGTATATTCCGCACGCGATCCCGAACTTGCGCGCATGGTAGCGCTTAAGCTATTGCGTTCAGATTCCCCCGGAATACAGGACACGCAGGCCCAGGAAAGGTTCATTCGCGAGGCGCGGGCGGCATCTTCTTTCAATCACCCCAATATCGTCACAGTGCACGAGATTATCCGAACGGGAGGGATGGTTGCGATCGTGATGGAACTGGTAGAAGGGGTTCCTCTGCGCCAACTTTGCGGAAAACCCGTTCCATTGCCCCGGCTTGTGCGTATCGGAGAGCAGATCGCCGACGCGCTCGCCACCGCGCACAACGCCGGTCTGGTCCACCGGGACATCAAGCCTGAGAATGTAATGCTGATGTCTGACGATCGGGTCAAGGTCCTCGATTTCGGTCTGGCACGCCACATCATTCATGGCAATGAGACAACGGGAACGTTGACGGCCGGCATCCCCGCGGGAACAATCAGCTACATGTCCCCGGAACATTACAGGAGCCAGCCGATCACCTCCCGGAGCGACATGTTCGCGTTCGGAATTGTGATGTACGAACTCGCTACCGGACAGCATCCATTTATCGCTGACTCGCCATTTGAAGTATTGACCGCAATCGCGACGCAGGAACCCAAACCTCCTTCGATGCTGAATCCGGAACTGCCCTCTAGGTTGAATTCGATGATTCTCGGCCTGCTTAACAAGGATCCGGCGCAGCGATTGACGGCAGCAAACGTGACGAATGAATTGCGACAGCTCGCCAGCCCCGCAACCGATCGCGGGGCAGGCGGACGCAAGCTACCACGTTGGGCTTGGGTGTCACTCCTCGCAGGCCTGGTGATTACTGGATTTGGCATCGGTGCATGGAAATTCCTACGACCGCGTAGTGAATTCGGCAACAAACTGGAGCAGATCACCACTTTACTCAACCAGAACAAGCCTACGGCCGCCGCGATTTCCGGCGACGGAAAGCTCCTCGCATACGCCAATATCGATGGCGTATTTCTCAAAAGCCTGCAAAGCGATCAGCTGAACGTTCTGAATGGGCCTGAGGACTTCGCTGTCGACCATCTGGCGTGGTTTCCCGATGGTAGCGCATTGATTATCAGCGGATTCTCGGAAGAGACGAATCAACCTTCGATCTGGATGTTACCCATTACGGGCGGCAAAGCCCGGGAACTTCGAAAAGATGCGAGAATGGGGCAGCCGTCGCCGGATGGATCGCGAATCGCGTTTCTGCAAGATGATTATTCCGCGATCTGGACAATGGCCTCCGACGGAGAGGACGCAAGACGACTGATAGCCGGCACCTCCCGAGATTCGTTTCCGTTCTTTCTATGGTCAGGTAACGGGCGTCATATTTTATTCCAAAGACGCCACTACTCCGGACAGGAGGACCTCGGGTACGTGATGTTCCCTCAATACTACGAGAGCAGTTTCGAGTCCGCCTCCGCCGATAGTGGAGCCGTTTCGGAGAGCCTAGCGAAATTCGCCCTCCATTGCGCGATATCCCGGGCGGATGGAGAGCTTTTCTTCCTGGGTGGGGCCAAACCAGGAATCAATCAAGGCGGCCAACTCTGGGCCACCCGGGTAAATCCGACTACGGGGCGATTCAGCGGTACCTTCAGGAAAGTCGAAACGCCACTCGACTACCGCCACTATTCGTTTGCCATGTCCGGCACGCAGGATGCGTCTAAGATCGCCTTGATAAGGCAGACCACGCGCGAGTCGGTGTTTGTGGCAGACTTCAATCGGCCGGCGCTAAATATCACTAATATCCGAGAGTTAACTCTGGATGGCCGCGCGAGTTATCCGCACGCCTGGACGACGGACAGTAATTCCATAATCTTTGAATCCAGCCGCAGCGGCGGGTACGATATTTTCAAGCAGCGAATCGATCAGCGGGTGCCGGAGGCAGTTGTCACCACGCCAAAGCGATGGGACGTTTTTCCGCAGTTATCGCCCGATGGCCGGTTCGTCCTCTACGCCGCGGGCCCGGCGTCAGGCGCCGCTGGTCCATACAATCTGATGCGGATTCCAGTCGATGGAGGCGTGATCGAGCAGATCCCAATCGGCGGTTATCTGGATGAATTTCGATGCAGCGTCGGCCGCAAAGGACGCTGTGTGATCCGGACTACGATCGATCAAAAAAGTTTCGTGTTCTCCGAACTGGACCCAGTCCGGGGTATCGGCAAGGAACTGGCGCGGACATCGTGGCTGCCGTCCATCCTGGGAGACTGGAATGTCTCGCCCGACGGCAGCCTTGTTGCGATTCCGAATCACGATTCGAGGACAGCTCGCATTCGCCTGCTCAAATTGAATTCAACGTCTAAGGAACCCCCGGTACGGGAACTGCAGATACCGGGTTTGGCGAACGTCTCGTCAGTCACTTGGGCCATGGATCAGACTGGTTGGTTTGTATCGCTGGAGACTTCGATCGGTCGAAGAATCTACTTCTATGAGTCGAATGGCCAGCTGCATTCCCTCGGCAACATTCGAGGCTGGGCTGTACCTTCTCCGGACGGCAAGAAACTGGCCTATCTGGACGATGTCGACGATTCGAATGTATGGATGCTCGGCCGTCAATGATCTAGCCCCGCTACCAAGATCCCATCGCTTTCTCCTCAGTCCAGTTCCTTCCCAAGTTTCTTCGGAATCTTTTTGATTCATGATCACTTTTCTGCGCTAGTTTTCCCCCAGAGGAATGAACCAGAAGCGAACGCACAAAAGGAGAACGCCAGATGAGATTTAAAGTCAAGAATCCGAATCGTGAGAAATCCGGGATGAACCGCCGAGGTTTCCTTCAGTTGTTAGGAGGTCTCGGAACAGGATTGGCCGCGGGAAACACACTGCTTGCAGGCCCGGTAGGGGCCAGGAAGCAGTTAGCTGCACCATCTGCTCTCAAGTCGTCTGCAAATCTGAATCCGACTATCGTTTGGAGCGATGAGTTGCCGATCGGTACGGTAAGAGGCAGCGTTCTTGGCGGCGTCTACGACCAAGGCATGGCTTGTATTTATTCGAGCCAGGACCCTTCAACCGGAGGCGCTCTACTGATCTACGATATTCAGGGAAAAGGAGCCCTCGGCACCTACAACGCGCTGGGATTCTATCGGCCCTTCGGGGATCTCCACGCGTCCAACGGAGTTTTCGTCGCCCCGTACGCGGGAGCTGGACTCTACGGACTTTACACGGCCGCCACCGGTTGCAGTTCCATTTGCCCCGGCAATAACGAAGTTGACGGTTTGCCCCCGATTGTCAGCAATCTGGCGGATCTGGGAGGGGGACGATTCGCGTTTCTCACTGGTAATGGCGTCCTGAACTTCTATACCTTCACCCCGGATCCTGCCTCGGGCGCGCCGGACTACCAGGTCGATCCATCCGTCAAGCTGCCCGTCATTTCGAGCAGTTCGGCCGCCATCGATTTTGCGGACTTGAGCAAGTTCATCGTGGCCACCAATACCACGGCCTTTACCTACGATCTGACGACTACGCCTCCCGCCCTGCGCGAGCAGGTAACGCTCGAAGAAACCGCGGTGCACGCAATCGCGACCGACACGCAATGGATTTACGCGGGCTTGCAATCGATCGAGGCATTCGACTGGAATGGCACAAAGCACAACTGGATCTACACCAATGGCGCGCCTATCTCACGGCCGGCGGTGTACAACGGGAATGTCTACTTCTGTGGTGCTGACGGATACTTCACCTGTCTGGACGCAGCGACCGGGACCTACCAGTGGCACGTCGCGCCCGGCGGCGACTGTTCTAACGCTCAAATCTTCATTGAGGACGGTATCGCCTATTTCACCAACGGGTCTGGCGCGCTGTGCGCGGTCGATCTGAACGGTCAGACTAAAACGCTCGTCTACCAGAACCTGAAAGATTTGAACGGTAACCAGGCGCCTGCGACTCTGCTGGGAGTGGAGAACGGCCTGTGTCTTGCCGTATCCAACAGTAACAGCGGGACTTTCAGTCTCAGCGCAGTGGACATGGCTGGAGAGATCCACCAATTCTCGGCCTCATGTAAGTTGATGGCAGGTGACTACATTGGAAATCCCGGTGCTCCCCAGCCTGCGAGCCCCACCTACCACTCGGTCGTCACGTTGAAAGACACGTCCGGCAACCCCAGGAGTTTTATCAGCGTAAAGCTCACTGCGTCCGACCAGGTCACCATTACCGATGACGCGTTTATTTATTCGCTTGCGCCTGGCGGCGCCATCTGGCTGACCACCGATGCAAGCGGCATGCTGAACTTTTCGATCTCGGCCGATAGTCTGACTTGCCCTGCGATCTCTCTTTGGGCCAATTTCATGGATCGCGATGAAGCCATAGTCATCTACCCCGACCAGGAGAACGCGAGCCAGTTGGCAGCTACAAACGCCGGGGATCTGGCGAACGCCGTTGACTACACCGGTGTACACCTTCTCGTAAAAGGTGTCGATCCCAACAAGGTCGCCCAGTTCCTCACCACCACCTTGGGGACCGGCACGACGCCCGCCATGATGGAGGCAGCACGCGCCGTCCAGAGACAAAGAGGCATGGCGTACGACGCCGCGCACCCGAAAAAGCGGAAGCGTCACGGCGGCCAACCTGTTCTTGGCGCCGATGGAAATGCCAACGCGTATATCAGCTATCCCGCGACCAACCTGAATCTTTTGTACCAATATCCCGCGGGACCGCCCGCCCCCCGGCCATACAACGCGCCGGCGGACTTCCAGGTCACCTTCGACCCGGGCAGCGGCGCCACCACATTCGGTCCCGTCGATCTCTCGGCCCTGCAGGCGACTGCGCTCTTAGGGCTCAGCTGGAGCGATTTCAAAAACAATGTCCTCAAGGGCAAGAATCTCGTCACGAAACTGGTCAGTCAACTCGACACAGAAACCAAGAAACTGGCTCACACCATCTGGGACGATGCCAATAACGTTTATAACTTAGCGATCAACGGCCTCGAGGACGCATTCAACGCTGTTGCCGGATTCCTGAAGAGTGTTTGCAATGGCATCGATCGCGTCATTCAATACATCAGCTACGTTCTGGACTGGCAGGACATGCTCACCACCAAGAATGCCCTAGAGACGACCATCTGTAGCGCATACTCAGCCTTCCGTAATAAACTGACGACGGATATCAAGAACGCCAAGAACTCGGTCGACACGCATCTTGCGGAGGCCATTCAGGACATTCAGGGCTTCATCTCGAATGCCCAGCCGGCATTAGCGTCCCCGGTAAACACGGCCTCTCAGGGCGGCACTGATCCCAATGTGCTCTTCAACCTCAAAAGCGCTAATTCCTTTGCCATCTTGATGAAGTTTTACAACAAGTTCATGAAGTACGCATCGGTTGGGGTCTTCACCGACGGCCTGAATCCGGCGACGGCTACCGGGACCCAGACGATTTCGTGCGGGACGGTGGATCTCACCAATGTCATGTCGCAAATCGAATCGACCATTGCGACCTGCGCGACGCAACTCGGATCCGATGCCCAAAATGCAGCCACCCAGCTACAAAACTTCCTGGCCGGTCTTCGCAACTTATGTGGAACGCCCAGGCAATTGGGTGAAATGCTGTTGTCGGACCTTGTCAACTTGATGGGGAATGTGGCGGTGGATCTGCTGAAGGCTGTGGATACGGTCGTAGATACCGTGCTGGATCTGGTTCCGCTGCTCCTCGATGCAATCATGTGGATGCTGAAGCGTCCCATCGGCAACTCGGGGCTTTCGTCTCTCTGGAAGTCTCTCTCGGGAAGTCCATTGAGCCTGCTCGACGTGATTACCCTGTTGACCGCCATCCCCACGACGATCATCATGAAGGTCGCGAACATCCCGTTGTCCACCGGCCTTGTCGGTAGCAACTTTAGCTTCGAGAATGTTTCGGCAGCTGTCGCGACAGTGATAGGAGGGTTCGTGGACGCCGCCTGCGATGCGATGAATGTCGAGCCTAACTCAAATGCGGCTTATATAGACTGGCTATTTCCGTTGGCCGCTTTTATGATGAATTCTCTGATTCTGAGCGACTCATCTGCCACGGATTACCAGATCAGCTATCTCTTGTTGAACCTGCTGTCATGGATGCCGCCGGCGGCCGCCGCGTACATCGCATTTATGCCGCAGCCCCTTACTCAGACGACTTCCGGCATCAAAGATTCTCTTCCGGACTTCAACTGCCTTTATGGCCTCGTGATGGCGGGAATTGCGATTGTGTTCTGTTTTAAGGATCAGACCAACTTCCAGGGGAAAGATTATTTGAGCCTCGTTTCAAATGTTCTTGGGAACGTAGGGTACATGTGTAAGCCGTTCACCCAGGACCCCGAGACTCTACCGCTAGGTATGGCCGCGGATTGTGTCGGACCGACTTATAGCGTGATTGCCAACATGGTAGAGCTTGGCATCAGCAATTAGAATTCTCGCGTCATCGCCGTTTACATAAACGAGAACTGAAAACTGGAGCAGACACTTATGTTAAAAGCCTTTCATGCGGGAGATCGTGCCGCTACGTTCGATGAGGGTATTTGGCTCGCCGATCAGCGGAATGTCTTTACCATCGACCGTTCGGTGAAGAGTGAGACGGATAACGGACGGTACGGGATCATCGGCAGGAGTGACGCCGTCGGTTCCGTACTTGACCAGGTGACGTTGGTAGCGCCTACAGACTCAACCGTCCTGATTCAAGGCGAAACCGGCACGGGCAAAGAACTGTTTGCCCGGGCCGTACATGACCAGAGCCGCCGCCGGACAGCCCCCTTTGTGACCTTGAATTGTGCGGCTGTCCCCGCAGGCTTGCTGGAAAGCGAACTCTTCGGTCACGAGCGCGGGGCATTTACAGGCGCTGTCACGCCGCGGATGGGACGTTTCGAAATGGCCAATGGCGGGACTTTTTTTCTCGATGAGATCGGCGACATGGAACTGGCGCTGCAGGTGAAATTGCTGCGTGTGCTGCAGGAACAGGCCTTCGAACGACTGGGCAGCACACGAACTTCTCGCGTGAACGTCCGGGTGGTCGCGGCTACCAATCGCGATCTCGAGCAGATGGTCGAAGACAAGCAGTTCCGAGCGGACCTGTTCTATCGTCTCAGCGTCTTTCCGATATTATTGCCGCCGCTGCGTGAGCGTCGTGGAGACATTCCGGCACTGGTCCGGCACTTTGTCGCCAAATACGCCGAGCGCATGAACAAACTGGTGGAGGATATCCCGTCGGACACAATGGAAGCCATGGTCGCCTATGATTGGCCTGGCAATGTCCGGCAATTGCAAAACTTTGTCGAGTGCGGCGTGATTGTCTCTCCGGGTCCTGTCTTTCGGCCGCTGCTGAGCCGGCTTCGGACAAAACCCAAGGGCGCGTCGAACAAACTTAGTCCAGCCGGCAGGACCCTGGATGATGCCACCCGGGACCACATTCTGGAAACTCTAAAAGAGACCAGTTGGGTAGTGGGCGGGAAACAGGGAGCGGCTGCGCGCCTGGGAGTTGCCAGGACAACGCTGCTTGCTAAAATGCAGCGTCTGGGCATCGAAGCCTCTACCACCGAAATACTCAACAAAGAAGTCGCGCCGCGTCATGCTTATGCAACCGCGGGCTAATTGACGCTAAAATTCTCGACCTTCGAATTGGTTTGGCGGGGTATTCTAAGGACGCTGTTCAGGTCCAAAGGATGCCCCGCTTTTGCTTTGGCCCACTATAAGCCGCGTCCGACGCCAAACGTCATAAGTGTCGTAGGTGTTCGTCGCGGGATTTATCGAGCCCGACTAACTGGAACCACTCAGATCTTATAACTCTCACTAATACATCAAGATAGGCTATCAACACTTACTCATCTGGCTTGGCCCTTGACATGCCGATAGCTCCATGAGACCTGATAAAAAGGTCTTGAAAAACGATCTACTGGAGAAATCTCATGAACACATATGCACTAAGAGCACTCGTCCTTGCCGGACTGAGCGCGATCACAATCCTCCCGGCGGCCCATGCCGATCCGTGGAATCAGAAAACCGTATTTACGTTTAGCGGGCCGGTGGAGATTCCCGGGCAAGTATTGCCCGCCGGGACTTACGTATTCAAGCTCGCCGACTCACAATCGAGCCGCAATATCGTCCAGGTCTTCAACAAAGCGGAGAATCACGTTTTCGGGACGTTCCTGGCGATTCCCGATTATCGCCGTCAGCCTTCCGACAAACCCATCGTGAAATTCGAGGAACGGGCGTCGGGCTCGCCGCAGGCGATCAAGGCGTGGTTCTACCCAGGACGAAGCTACGGACACGAGTTCGTATATCCCAAACAGAAAGCCGTTGAAATAGCGCAGGTCAACCACACTCCCGTACCCGCGATGCCAACCGAGCTGGCGGCGAATACGGCGAAGCCCGACATGAAGCTGGATAGTCCGGAAGTCGCGGAGATGAACGTCGCCGTGTTGAAACTGGAACAGCCGAGCGGCGAGGAAGCCGAGCTAGCGGAGTCGCCCGTAACTCCCGATAGTGTTGAAACTCCTGCCGCCGCTTTGCCGGAGCAACTGCCTTCGACGGCATCCGTGCTCCCTCTGCTCGGCTTGAGCGGCCTGGCATTGCTGGTGATCGCAGGCGGTTTGCGCCTGAGCGCTGCAAAGGCGACGTAACTCGTTGGATACTCCAGTTGAGTTGACGGAAGGAGGCGTATGAACAGGACCTCACTCAGGCAAGCCCATAACTCTTACAGGCCGTGGGCTTCGCCTCTCTTCCTGATGGTCGCCGGTGTTGTTTCCGGATACGCTCAGGACTACCAGCCATCGACCCCTCCCAACGCGGAGCCCATTATCAAGGTCGATGTGCGCCTGGTGGTGCTGCACGCCAGTGTTCGGAACAAAGCCGGAGTGATTGTTTCTGCGCTTCGGAAAGACAGTTTCAAGGTATTCGAAGATGGGGCACCGCAAATCGTTCGAGACTTTCGGTCGGACGACACGCCGGTCGCCGTGGGACTGGTGGTCGATCACAGCGGAAGCATGCAGCGCAAGATGTCCGACGTCGTTGCGGCGGCCGTGGCATTCACCCGTTCCGCCAATCAGGAGGACGAGCTGTTCACCATCAACTTCAACGAGCGGGTGACGCTCGGCCTGCCGGAGATTACGCTGTTTTCATCGTCGACGGAGGAACTGGAACGCGCTCTGCGAAGGCCGCTTTCGGGAGGGCGCACGGCCCTTTACGACGCCATCGCAGCCGGACTGGAACATATTGACAAAAGCAGCAAGGAAAGGAAAGTGCTTCTGGTAATTAGCGACGGCAAGGATAACGCGAGCAAAATCAGTCTGGACACACTCCTGGAAAAGATCTGGCGCTCCGATGCCGCAATCTACACTATCGGTTTGTTCGGCGAAGATGGTGAAGACCGCAACGATCGCGTGTTGCAGAGAATCTCAGAAGCGAGCGGCGGCGAGCGGTTCCTGCCGGCCACTCCTGCTAATGCAGTTGCGATCTGTCAGAGCATCGCTCATGACATCCGCACGCAGTACACGATCTCATACTCGCCCGCGAACCAAACGTTCGACGGAAAGCACCGATCCATCGGGGTGACCGCCTCCGATGAGAAAGGCCGCAAGTTACATGTCAGAACACGGACAGGTTACAACGCCTCCCCGCCCGTAGCGGCTGGCGACAAGGATGACCGTCGATGAGAAGAGCAGCAAATATTTTGACTGTATTGGGTTTGCTGGCCGTGGCCTACTGGATTGCAGTAGACTTGCAAGCACGTTTTTATCAATGGAGAGAGGCGAAGCAGATCGTAAGTTCAAGAGCGCTGAAGCATAGTCATCAGGATTTTTGCCGTCAGGATCTGGACTCTAATCACGTGCCGGAGCGTCGCGATCATGCGCGCCGTCCGCACCCGCCTGCCGGATCGTCGGTCGCGATATTGACGATCTAACGGCTGGGATTGTCGACTGTGGTACTGGAAGGAACGGATGAGCGCCAGTTGAGGTTAGGTCTCGGGCACATTCGCGAGACAGCGTTGCCGGGCGAACGTAGCAATGTCGGCGTGGCAGGGCATCGGGACACGTTCTTCCGTCCTCTGCGCCTTGTAAAGACGAATGATATCATCACGATGATCGTTCACGATTGGGAGTTTCATTACAAGGTCACCGGGATGGAGATCGTGTCGCCGGAAGATGTTCACATTCTGCTGCCAACAAGGCGTGAAACCTTGACTCTGGTAACCTGCTATCCATTTATCTTTATCGGCGCTGCCCCCAAGCGCTTCATTGTTCGCGCCGATTGCGCGAATTGCAGGAACACAAGCGACTGAAAACGTCTCTGACGTTCATTATGGGTCGTGAACAGCACGGTGCCTTGGTTCACGGAAACTCCTGGTAGACTTCAACTCTGGAATTGCTCGCTCGATGTCGGCAGTCGATAGCGGCGAGACCTGCGATTAGTCCGAGTCCTTTATGCAAAACGCCCATCATGACGTCTCGCTCGTGTTTATTGAATGGGGTGCCGCGATCGGCGGTCTGGCCACGCTCGCCCGGCTCGCCACAAAGTGGGGTGTTCTTGCGTACCACTGTACCTTTTAGGCGGCCTCGCATTCGGAAATGGCGGACTTCTTCCACTCAACCTCAGTCAGAACTTCATTGGAACCGGAGGAGAGATAGGTGTCCTTCTCCTGGCGTTTATGCTTGGTCTTGATTTCACTGGCGATGAACTCAAAGAACAACTCCATGGCGGGCTGCGCGCGGGCGGCCTGGATTTCGTACTCAATGTTTTGCCGGGTGTCCTGGCCCCTCTCCTGCTCGGCTGGTCCTGGCTGGCCGCATTAGTCTTGGGCGGCGTAACCTGGGTTTTTCCTCCGGAGTTATTGCCAAAGTGATCGGCGAATTGTGCCGGACCAGTAATCCGGAAACACCGGCGATCCTGACGGTGCTGGTCCTAGAAGACGTCGCGATGGCGGTCTACTTGCCGTTGATTGCCGCGCTTTTGTCACCCTCCGGGCCGATCCAGCTTGCAGTAACCTTGTTGACTGCCCGGGCGGTGGTTGCGGTCGCGTTGTTGGTGGCCTTCCGGTATGGACCCAAGATCAGCAGTTGGATCTCGCACGAATCGGATGAAGTGGTTCTTCTCACCACGCTAGCCATCGTGCTGCTCTTCGCCGGGCTGGCGCAGCGCGCACAGGTTTCCGCCGCAGTGGCAGCGTTCCTGGTCGGGGTAGCGCTATCAGGCCCGATTGCCGGGAAGTCTCGCAAATTACTTTCCCCTTTGAGAGATCTCTTTGCGGCGACATTTTTCTTCTTTTTTGGCCTGGAAATCGCTCCGGCCAGTCTGCTTCCCTTTGCGCTTCCCGCGATTGGTCTCGGACTTACCACCATTGCGACCAAGATTGCGACCGGCTATCTCGCCGCAAAACGGGACGATATCAATGAGCCCGCGCGTTGGAGAGCCGGCCTTTCCCTTGTCGCGCGAGGCGAGTTCTCCATCATCATCGCGGGATTTGGCGCGACCGTCGAACCTCAACTGGGCCCGTTGTCAGTCGCCTATGTCCTATTGATGGCGATCGTAGGACCGATCCTCATGCGCGTGTGTTAAGGTTGGCGCGGCACGAATATAGGACTCCGCGTCGCAACTTTTCGACGCGCCAGATCTGAGAGTCTCATTCGTAGAGGCTTAGGTTTTTCCAATTCTCCTGAATATATTAAGAACGCGGCAGGAACTTGAGTTCGTCGACCCGGTGGTGGTTTGGTGAGAGAAGTGCCCTATTCGAAATGACGACGTCGTGAGTTCGGGCCACATTCCATGAATTAGCCCCGGACAAATAGCGCGGCGCGTTAAAAAATGCATTTCGAAAGGACAACTATGTTTAGAACTACTTTGATGATTGCCTCTGCCGCGTTCCTGTCAGGCGCTTTACCGGCTGCGACAAACGGCACGCCGGCGGTTCCGGTCAGGATGACCGTATCGGCCAGCGTGGAGGGCGACAAGCGAATCCCTGAGATCGCAAAGGAGGATGTTTTGGTCAAGAGCGGAGATCAGCGGCTCGAAGTAGCGGAGTGGGTGCCTGCAAAGGGAAGTCGTGCCGGACTCGAACTGTTCATCCTCATTGACGATGCGAGTTCAACGAATCTCGGTTCGCAACTCGCCGATCTTCGTTCGTTTATTCAATCGCAACCCGCCAGCACGTTGGTCGGCGTGGGATATACCAGAAACACCAGCGTTGAAATAAGGCAGAACTTCAACGCGAACCACAAGCAGGCCGCGGATTCATTGCGTCTGCCGATGAATACTGCCGGCGCCTTCGGAAGCCCATACCTGTCGCTCGTCGATCTGCTAAAGCGATGGCCCGAAACTCCGAATCGCCGGGAAGTGATTCTGATCACCGATGGCATTGATCGGGCGCGTCGGGCGTTCACCAGCTTTCTCAACCCCGATGTGGACACGGCTGCCGATGCGGCGCAAAAAACCGGAACCATCGTCCACACCATGTATTTCCCGGGCATCGGTCACTGGCATCGCAACTTCTGGGAAGTAAACAATGGACAGAATGCTTTGTCCAAGCTCTCGGAGATAACCGGAGGAGAATCGTTCTCCCTGGGCCAGGGAACTCCGGTCAGTTTCGCGCCGTACTTGAATGAACTTCAGAAGATCCTCGACAATCAATACCTTTTGACGTTCTTTCCGGAACCGGGGAAGAAATCGGGATTGCAGTATCTGAAGGTAACGACGGAGATACCCGGAGTGGACTTCTCAACACCCGATGCCGTGTGGGTTTCCGCCGCAAACTGACATGCGTTCAGAAATTGCCGTGAGGAAACTTCCCGGGACAAGACTTATGTGGGCCGGTTCGGCAAAATCACCGTCAACTGATGCCGAGCCGGCCCCTTGTATTCTGTACACAGCCGCATGCCATTTGCCCACCTTGTGGGCAAATTTCCATTCCGGCCTCAATACGAGAGCCATCTTGCGTGGCTGGGCTTGTTTCCTAACTCGCAGTCTCGGGAGGAGAATGTTCCGCGTCCAGATCGCTCTTCAAGAACGTGCGGGTCTGGCCCTGGAACGTCCCTTGTCCATTCGCGGGATGCGATCCAGCGATGTTCTCTTTCTGGCGGGCGATGAGAGAATTCAAACCGTTCGTGTACCAGGCACGGATATCGTCGGGTTTCCCTTGGGTCGGTGATAGCGCGGCGAATGATGTAGTTGCCAGGTATCGATTGCGTTGATACGTCCCTCAGTGTCCATGGCCGGCCACGATGCCGGTTGTCTCCAAGCCAATTGGAACATTGTCAGATCGGATGCATCTTTGCTGGTAGCTTCGCCTTGCAGGCGATCAACCGTCCGGTAAAGCCCTTTCAGGTCTCGCGGCAACGCTCCACAAACCAGATCCCGTTTGTCCTTGCCCTTGGTCGGTCGAGGAGGAAGGGGACGGCATTGCCGCCTTGAAAGAGCTAAGCGAAAGGTACTCCCTCGTACAGTATTTTGGCCCACGTTGCCAGACCGCTTGCCTCACGACGGCCTGGTCAGCGTGTAAACTAAACATAAAGTGGAGGAACTAAGTCGGCAGTCAGTTTCTAGCTTAATGAACGCCTTCCGCGCCGGAGACAGCGATGCGGGCTCCAGGCTGATCGAGCTCTTCTATCCTGAGTTGAAGCGTTTAGCTACCCGCCATCTTATGAAGGAACGTCGGGGTCATAGCTGGCAACCTACGCTCCTGGTGAACGAACTTTACCTCGAACTGACGAAGATCAAAGCATTGCGACCTTCGGAATCGGGTTATGACGACGATAAAGCGGCATTTTTCGCGCTTGCCGGCCAACTCATGCGAAGGCTGCTGATCCATCATGCACGGCCACTGTCGAAAAAAGCGATCAAGGTTCCGTTGTGGGAGGACTTACGGGCTGATCCCCAACAGAATTTACTGGAAATCGAAGGTTTCTTGCGGCAGCTCGAATCCATCAACCCCATTATCCGTTCGGTCGTCGAATTGAAGATATTCGAAGGCTTCACTGCGGAAGAAATCGGCAAGCGATTGGGCTTCGCGACAGTGACGATAAATCGCCACTGGCAGTTTGCCCGACACTGGTTGAAGGCTAAAATCCCATCAGATGCGGCGATCGAGTGAGGCGTTTCTCGCAGTTGAACGCCAGTGTCCAGGCACACGAGGCCGCTCTACTGCGATATTTGGGGCCAGACGCCGCCTCGGCAAAGGATAGCAAGTAGACCCTCTCACGAAGAACGCCGGTTTCGCGTTCGATCCGACGAGCGGCCATCCGAGATACCCGAAGGCGATGATTTGTGTTTTGGTGTCGTCGCTAAAGACACTGCTCTTGGGGAAGGGGTACAGTCTCCTCATTTCGGTTCAATGCCCTGCCTGACAGCCTGCTACTGGCCGGTTTTTTGGGTGCGTCCCCCAGGGCTCATTCCAACCGCTCTGTGTGGCCCGGGCGACTATCAAACGACCGATGAACGCCGCTTTACCGACGCTTGTGCGTGATTTGCCCGACCGCGAAATACCGAAGACGATCGCGGCCGGGCGTTACACGGGAGTAAATCCAACGCCCGCTCACGCGAGCGGGCACGAACAGCTGCTTTAGTTGATGGTGCAAGCTGTAGCACCCGGAAGGTAGCCAGGTCGCGTTTGCATATAGCCTGCGGTCGGAAGCAGGTCCCGCCGGAGGAGTAGTCCGTCGGTAACAGTTCAGGTGGATCTATCGCGGCGGTGGTGTCGGTGTAGTGCTGAGGCGTGGCGTAGCTCAGTAAGGATGCCGACGACGATGCTTAGGATCGTGTAGACGTTTCCGCTTGTTTTCGATGCGATTGGTTTCCGGGCCGTCCTGCCGGCCATGTTCTGGCTCTAGAGAGTCTCGGAACATTTGGTAATGTCCTTTGAGACGCTCCACATAATCGGGCGACTGAAGAAGGAATCGAAACAGATTTAGAAGTGCGGGTGAGTACTTGGTTTGTGGGTTGAGGGGGTCCAGGTATGGCCCCTTCATTTCAATGGGATCGCTGGCGGTCCCGCCCCATTTTCTGTAGAAATCCAGACTCTCCCATCCGTAGCTGATGGTGGCCCAGACCTTGCTCCACCCCGTCTCCGGCCGCAACACGTCGATCATGACTCGTCGGCAGTCACAGCCGGGCTCGTTACAATAAAACTCCAGGAAGCCGTATTCCCCATCTGGAAGATCCTGGCGGTTTGTGACGGTTACGGACCTGGTTTCTCGCGCTCCTACTTCAGGGAATCGTTCCATAAATGGAGTCATCGGCATCGATCCACCCCGTACGGAAAAACAATCATACCAAGGGCAGGGAGACTGCTGGCTGCCGCAACTGGGTGTGAATGTGATCGTAGCGGACTTCCCGGCTGACTCATCCGATACCCCCGTCGATTTTGCTGGACAAATCGCGCAGAATGGTTTAACGTATGGTGGATGAGTGCGACCGCGGCTCGCCGCCGCAGCGAGGAAGAGGCAGCGGCGAATCGGGGTGCCCCCAGGGCCCGGCACTCCCACCAGCCCAGCCGCGAACAACTGCAGCAGCAAGTCGAGCGGCAGCAGCGGGAAATAGAGAATCTCCGCGAAAAACTAGCCGAACGCGACAAGCAGGTCGCGGACGCAGAAAAGCAGATCGCAGATCTGGAGCGGCAACTGGCTGGGCGAAAGAAGAACTCGACCAACTCCTCCAAGCCACCATCTTCAGACGGATTGGCCGGTGAGCAGCGCCCGCGCGGCCGAAAGCACAAGAGCAAACGGAAACCGGGTGCACAGCCCGGACACCCGGGCCATCATCGACGACCGGTTCCCACCTCGGAGGTGAGCGCCGTTGAGGTACTGCTGCCGAAGCAATGCGGACACTGCGGTGGAAGCCTCCCGCAAAAGCCCGGTAGGGCGACTACGGAAGGAGAACCGCGGCGGCATCAGGTGACCGAAGTGCCGCCAGTGAAAGCGCACATCACCGAGTATCAGTTTCCGAACGTGGTTTGTGGACAGTGCGGAAAGACGACGCATGCGCCGGTGCCAGAGGAGATCGCGGGACAATTTGGACCGCAACTGACGGCGCTGGTCGCCTATTGGACGGTAGTCTGCCGCTTGCCGCGGCGGCTGGTGGAAGCGATGCTGATCGATGTGTTAGGTATCGAGATCAGTTTGGGGAGTACTCAGAAAGCCTGGGAAGAAGTCAGCCAGGCGGTGGAACAGCCCGTGGGGCAATTGCAGGAGCAGTTGCCGCGCGAAGCGGTCCTGAATGTGGATGAGACGGGTTGGCGGACCAATGGCGATAAGCGCTGGATCTGGGCGCTGGTGGCCCACCAGTTCGTGTTCTACGTGGTGGCCTCCACGCGTAGCGCTGAAGTGTTGGTTTCCCTGCTGGGGTCGGTCTTCCACGGAATTCTCTGCAATGACCGGTGGGTGGTGTATCTGACGTACCATTCCGGCCGCATGCAGTTATGCTGGGCCCATCTGAAAAGAAATCTTCTGGGGATCGCCGATTATGCCCGCAGTCCCTCGTCGCGGCAGTTTTGCCGGGACACGCTGGCCATCGTGGCCCGCGTGTTCCGTCTTTGGTATCGGTTTCGCGGCGACTTGCGGGACCGGCGCGGAAACCCGCAGCCTCTTGACCGACAACAACTCTATTTAAAGTCGATCCCCCTGCAGAAAAAGCTGCTCGCCTTGGCGGTGGCACATCTTGAGGACACCGACCGCGAGGTTCGCAACATGGCAATCGCGCTGTTGCTTCACTTCGAACGGCTGTTCACATTTCTGGAAGAGGAGGGCGTGGAGCCGACCAACAATGCAGCGGAACAGGTCCTGCGTACGGCTGTGCAGTGGCGCAAGATCAGTTTCGGCAACCGCAGCCGCAACGGGGAAATCGCCACTGCCCGTTTACTCACCGTCGTGCAGACTTGCAAGAGGCAGCGTCGTCACGTATTGGGCTACCTCACTGAGGCCGTACGCTGCCATCGTCGTCAGACTGCTGTAGCTTCCCTGCTCCCATGCCGGCCCTAACCACGTGAACTGTTACGAATAAAGCAGGCCTGGTCCATAAGTCGAACCACTTGGTCAAGAGTCCCATTCGAGCGGATCATGACATCGATCTACTGCAATCGGAAGCGCGCGATCTTTTCCGTGGCTGCAGAGAAATTGCGGCGGCCGACAATCCCGACGAGGAGTACGAGACATGCTACGCCGGCGACGATCCAGCGAATGAACTCCCGGCCCTTTGTGTCCCGTTTCACTCGTTCTGGCCACCGCAATTATTGGACCACAGATTAAAGTTCCTGGCCCTGCATGGGTGATTCGCCTCGATTGGCCATTAAAGATCCGGGATTCGGCGACGCCGTGAACGCGAACGCCTGGATCTCGGGCCGCGTTCCTCTCCGCCGGCCCAGCTCGCGCTGGAAGGGCAGACAAATGACCGTCCGTGGTTTGGCGGAAGTGATCCGCCGGCGAACTATCGCGTCACAGCCTCGCGCTTGACGCGACCTTAGGTCGGCAGTGTTTTGCCGATCCCGCGCGGGTTTCCTCGCGCGTGCGTAGGAAGCGACGGAGTGCGACAGTTTGGGCGATCCTAAGGGCGTCGTAGCCTCGTGCGATGGAAGCGACCATTCGCGACGATTTAGGGTTCCGGATTCCTTTATGCGGCGACAGTTCTCCTTCTAGGCAGGTACCTCGATGGCATCCGGCCAGTGGCCACAGAAGTTGTGTCTAGTGGTTCGCCAAGGATGACTTGCGTTTCAGCAGTCAATTCCTCGATTGCCTGAAACCAATTCTGCTTATCGTTTCCGGCGACCTGTCCTTCTCGGAGGAAAATCTCATACGCACGCACAGAGATGATCTCTTCCGTGAATGCGGGATGCGTCGCGTTCGCAGGGGTTGCCTCTGAGGATTTTGGTCGGATCTGTGTTGCAAACTCCTTCAATGTTGGTGATGGTCGTGCTGGTGACGCCATAGCGGCCCTTCTTTCTGCAGATGCTTTTGTTAGAGAAGTTAGCTTAGTTTGAGACGTGATCAGGGAGCAGATACTGTTGATCGGAGGACAGGTGTGGTCGAGACTACAGATGTGATTCGGTCTACATCGAATATTATGACTCGGTATCTCGAAAAAGACAACCGGTAAACTGATCCCAAAGTACTATGCGCTCCATTGAAAACCAGTTCCGTAGCGCAGCATTGAGAGGCGCGGAGGATCAGGATCGTGTGGCAGGTCATTGTCACTCCAAGGGAACGATCCTCACCCCTCGCGTACCAACTGGGTGTCGCGGCCCGACTGCGAGTGGATCGAGGACGACGAGGCGATCACGCGTTCGTCGCGAGACTCGGACGGGCACGCGATAACGACGGCCAGCACGGGGGGCCGTCAAGCTAATCGCTTTGCTCCGAGCCCACATGCGCTTTACTTCGGTTCGTTTTCCGACTATCGTAATGTAGGCGCGGGCAGACGCGAATTCCAATTCGGACAGATGGAGGAACCCATGCGGATCAACTCTTCCAATGCACTCGGTTGTTGGGCCATGGTCTTTCTCTACCTGGTGCTCAGTCTCAATGTGATTGCAAAGGACAAAGACCCGAACATAATTGTTCAGGGCACGGTGTTCCTGATTGACAAGGACAGCTCAATAATCATGGTAGACACAAGAACCGGTGTCCGGCGCCTGGTGGTATACAGCCTGGATACGAAGTTCAGGTACGGGCGCAGCGACAAAGGTCAAGAAAGCGCTATAAACCAAGTACAGGAAACCCAGTTCATCTCTTGCAGTGGCAAGTCCGATGATGGTGCGCGATTAGTAGCTAAGGAGTGCGTGCACCGGTGGCAGAAATAGATGGGCACCAACCCCCAAAAAGGCCCAGGAGCAGGTGCACTTGAGTCTCGGCGGCTGGACCTCATAGTCCCGAATCGCCTCGTTGACACCCGCCCGCCGCCGGCATCACCACGCGCGCCGTGTAAGCCGTGCCGGTGAAGCAGACGGGCTATTCGGGCCCGATGATTCCGTTCCCGGTGAGATTCCAGCCCCGAATCATCGAATTCTTGTAGACTATGAGTCGATAGACCATAAAGTAGAACTTACCAATAGCGAGGAGTTTTTTGATGCCTGGTCTCAAGCTCAGACCACAGAAACTGCAGTGCCCGTTTTGCTCTACGATCTCAACACGCGGTACAGGATTATCTGCCCACGTTCGAGCCCAACACCCAAGAGAGTACGTAAAATGGAACAAGAATCCGAACCGACTGCTTGAAGCCGCGGCAGTAGCTTCACCGCAGCAGGAGGCCAAGAGAAATCGGCATTTGCGTGCGGTTCGGTCGCCTGCGCCCGTTGAGCTTGGCGAAGCGGCGGTAGAGACCCCGCCCATCCATGAACAGCCAATACGGTTGGCAGCGCCCGCACCACATACCGGCGAAAATGACGTTCATGAGGCGCTGAGTCTGCTTCAAAAGGCGTACGAGCAACTCAGCACGCGCAAGAAGACGATTGAAAGCGAACTCGCGCGTATCGAGGGATTACGAGGCGAGCACGAAGCGGTGACGGCACAGGTTGCTGCGCTGGATCAGGCGATGAAGGCTTTCCAACATCAACCGCTGCAACAACCTAAGACCGCCTGAAGAGGCATGCGTGCGTGCGACGGTGGGCAAGGGCGCATCGAAACAGCGCGGTCGGTGGCAAACTCGGGCGAGTGCGTTGGGCGCCAGCGTGGCCCTCGGGCAGGCGGCAGTTCGCCCAAGCCGGGCATGCCCCAGTGGACCTCGCGGAAGTGATCCGTCGGCGGCGAGTCGTTCTGCTCGTTCCTCGCGCGAGAGACCGCTGAACTGAGGCAGACGACGCGATCCCGAGTTCGTCGCGAAACGAACGGCGACCTCACGGAGGAAGCCGCAATTACCAAGACGGCCTGAACTGCCACGGTAAGTGCCAGCGCGACGGGTGGCCACGGAACGAAAATGCTCAGACCGCGATACGTAGTCCAGCCCGATGCGGCGTTCAAGGCCAGGATCAGGGGGCTTCGTAGATACATCAGCAGTGTCAGTAGGAGGAGATCCGGCGTCATCGCGTTCGCTCCAGCAGTGATGTCCCGAACCCAGTTGTTGCGGGAGAGGTGGTGGGCTGAGCGGTGCCCCCGGAAGGAGGGTGGCTGGCTGGCTTGAGGAACGGCGCAGCTGGTTGCGGGGCGGTGGCAACCGGTGGAGACGGAGCATCCACCCGTACCGCTGGCTTTTGACTGCCGATGGCAGCTCGGGATATGTTGCGTTCGACGTCTGAACCTCCGCCACGAAAGCATCTACTCTGAGGTCGGTCTTAGTACTTGGCGAAAAAATGCGAAGCTCCTTCGGTTTTGGCAGTAAAGGTACAAGCTCGCAGATTCGCATTGCATACATCGCGGGATTCTCATTAGGAAGTTGCCCGAGGGTGCTAGTGATTAGCAAGATGTAGTAATACATCATCAGAATCTTAGCTTCAGTTATCTGCGTAATCACGTCGCGGGCATCAGCAAATATCCCTGCGAATAGCTCGGCTTGTCTCGCAGGGTTGCGACCGGCAAGCCAGAGCAGTTGGGCCAGCGAGAGACGCGCAAAAAGAGACCCCGGGTTACAAGTGAGCGCGGCCTGAATGAATTCCTCCGCCTGAGCAAGATCCCGGTGGGATTTGTAGTCCGCGTGCGGGCTTTCCGCCATGTAACAGTTCCCTAGCTTGAGATTAAGGATCGACAGAAGGACATGCTTTGGTTTGCTGAAGTTCCTTGCCTGCTCGTCAGGCAGACTAATTACCTTTGTAATGGCCGACTTGAATGCCTCGACAATCGAGCTGAATGACGCAGTCCCTCCAAGAAACATAATCTCAGGAATGTATGAAAGGGACTCGTAGTCTTGGGGATCGCATGCAAGAGCCTTATCGAAGCTCTCTCGGGCCGGGCCGTATGCGCCGAGATTTGCCTGAAGTATTCCGGAGTGGAAATGGCAGATGTTCTCGAGCTTCGCCAGCCATGAATGCAGGGAAACGCCGGCCGGGACGCCACTGTAGAGCGACATGGCATCACTCTTATTGTCGTGGCTATCGGCAATCGTGATGGCTTCGCGGAACTCATTTAGCGCTTCGTCGTATCTTGCTTCGATCCGATGGTAAAATCCGACAAGGAAATGACCATTGGCGTTCAGCCTCGTGTTCGTCACGTAACCTCTCGGGAAGAGGAGTAGTTTGGCCACGTTGGGCATTGTGCCGTAAGGCGTCCTTATTTGTAAGGTCGGCAAAGTTGTCAGAGCGCTCTCCAGGGACGCAGAGGCGCTCGACGAAGGCTGTGACAAAATAACCTGCTGATCAGCCCTTCGGGCGTTGCAGCGGAAAATTCGGACGACACCAAGCAGGAACGCCGCCGTGGGCTGGTAGCCGAGGCGGCGCTTTGGGGGAAGATGCAGAGGTTGGGCGACGTTTCAAGGCCGGCGGCGGGGAAAACGAGGTTCGATTGGATCAGCCCTTGATAAAGTATGTTCGCTGGTCGCCAACCTTTTCGCTGGTTACGACCAGCCCGTGCTTCTTCGTCAGCGAACCGCCCGCGCTCATCAGCGCTCGCGTGGTATGCTGCTGCCAGCCCATCGCGGCCATAATCTCCTCCAGTGTTGCGCCGCCTTCGCGCTTCAGCATCGCTATAACCCGGCTGGTTTTGCTCCCCTCCCGCGGCACGCTGGCATTCGTCTCGCCGGTGGATGCCTTCTTCGAGCGGGTGGCCTTCTTGGTCGCGGGAGCCTCCGTCGTCGCAACATCCGCGCCCTGTGCGCTAACGCTAGCTACGGGTTCGTCGAACGGGGTGGCTGGCGCTTCCGGCTCCTGGTGGGCACGCTGCGAGACGGCATCTCCACCCAGGTGTTGGATGGCGCGCCAGATACGTTCCGTGGCTCTCTTGCGATTCTCGAACTTGGTCACCGGCTTGACGCCCGGCAGGCTGTTCCAGATTTCGAGCAGCCGTTTGTTGTCGTTTCCGATCGTGTCGGCGAACTGTTCCTCGGTCGAGAAGAGTGTGCCGCCGGACTCCTTGGCGTGGCGGCGGGAAGTGTGGAAAGTGATGTTGTTTTCCTGATCGATCGTAAAATGTTTCATAGTTTCGTCCTTGCGCGGCGTCTGCCGCGGTGATCACATTCATCACTCCGGTCGAGGGAACAAGCAAGCGAATTGTGCAAGAAATCTAGCGCGCTGGCGCTGCCGTGGCTTTGGCGATTCGCCTGAAGCGGATTTTTGACTAGGCCCTCTGCCTCTCAAGCTGCGCTCCCGACCCCGCCACCTTCTGAAACATGCGGCGTTGTTCGTCCCAGTCGATCCGTCTCACGATGGGCCGCAGATTCCGCTCGTTAAGACCTGGGATGGCTGGCAGAAAAAGGACCTGCTCTTGAATGTCCGGAGCCAGATCGAGCAACTTCATGATCTGGGTGATTCGGGCTCGCGTCACCCGGCCCAAACGTGCCAGTTCCGCATAGTCCCGAATCGTGTTGTTCCGCAACAGCCCCTCAAACCGGATGGCCAGCGCCATGAGCCGCGCGATCCGGGGAACCGAATGGTCAGCAACATTGGGCATCGGCCCATCCGATGAAAAATCTTGGTTCTTCCGCCGTTCCCCTCTGTCTGCGCAAAAGTCCAGCGTATAGGTAACCTCTTGAGGGCCACTCATGCCTGTCCCTCCCTACCGGTCTCAGTGATCTGGTCTGCATGGAACCGGACGGTGATTTGCCGGGTGACGCCGTTGTAGCCGATTCGCCCGACGCGGGATTGTAGAGCTTCCACCTGCCGCTTGCGATCCAGTTGTTCCCACTCGCGTTGATCAAAGATGCCTCGGCGCGCTTCCCGTATCCTCCCCAGTACCGATTCCTCAATGGCTCCGGCGGGTAGCGACTTGCCAGGACACGCCGCCCAACCTTTTCGCTGGGCATTCAGGCACACGTAATAGGGATACTGGCGATCCTTCTTTTTCGAGTACGAGTACACCATCCGCGTTTTGCAGGATTCGCAATAAAGCAGCCCGCTCAGCAGTGCCATATGTTTGTTCCGCGCGCGGCCCCGCGCGACTGCGCCGCTACGGGTCACCAGATGCTGCAGCCGTTCCCACGTTTCGGGCGAAATGATGGCTGCGTGCTCACCGGGGTAAACCTGCCCCTTATGCCGGACCGCACCCTTATATATAACGTTGGTCAAAAGCCGGAGCAATGAATTCGGTGCAAACTCGCCGCCCGCGCGAAACTGGCCATTCCTAAGGGTCCAGCTCTTGAGCCGCCAGCCCCGTCGCTCCATCTCCGCAAGCGTTGCCAACATCGAACCATGCTCTTCGAAAAGCGCAAAGATGGCCCGCACGCGTTCGGCCTCCTCCTGGTTCACCACCAATCGTCCACCGGCCGGGTCGACGTCATAGCCGAGCACGGGGCACCCGCCCACCCATTTCCCCTTGCGCCGCGCCGCCGACATCTTGTCGCGCGTGCGTTCGCCGATCTGTTCCCGTTCGAACTGAGCAAATGATAAGAGGATGTTCAGCGTCAGCCTGCCGAGCGATGTACTCGTATTGAATTGCTGCGTCACGGCAACGAAACTCACCTGATGCTTTTCGAAGATGCTCAGCATGCGGGTGAAGTCGAGTAATGATCGGCTCAAACGGTCGACCTTATATACCACCACGCAATCTAACTCGCCAGCTTCGACCGCTTGGAGCAGCCTCTTCAGGGCGGGCCGGTCGATGTTGGCCCCGGTGAAACCGCCATCATCGTAGAGTTCGGGTAGGGCGATCCACCCTTCGTGCCGCTGACTCTGAATAAAGGCCTCGGCGGCTTCGCGCTGCGCGTCGAGCGAGTTAAACTCGTGATCCAGGCCCTCTTCAGTCGATTTGCGGGTATAGATGGCGCAGCGCAGGCGAGAGGTGGAGGACTTCGGCGAATTCTGACTACTCTGCTGCATGGCGCTGCTCCTTCTGCTTCCCGCCCGTGGAGCGGGTCAGCCCGAAGAACGCGATTCCGTTCCAGCGGGTGCCGGTAATCGCGACGGCTATCGCGCTGAGCGATGAGTAATGGCGGTTCTCACAGCGGAATCCGTCTGCCAGGACATCGACCAGAATCGTTCGTCCTTTCCACTTCCGGCTGAGCACCACCCCCGGCAAAGGGAGACGGCAGTCGGGTTGACGACCATTCCTGGCGCTCGGTGTCGTTTGGACGCGCTGACCCTCAACCTGCAAGAAATCCCGTGGTGCGACTTTTCGCAAGTCGGCATCTCGGGCAATTTCCTGCGCCCTTCTGAAAGCCCGTCCCGTAAGATCTCCCTCAGCCAAGGCCTGCAAACGCCAGGCGATTCGCCGGAACAGATGTTCCCGGTGCCTGGATCGCGTGGGCTCGTGAAACAGCTCGCGGAACTTTGAGCGCAGATCGGCCAGCGTGGCCCGGCGCAGGTTTTCAATTTCCATCAAAAGGGCGGTGTCCATAGTTGCTTTCCTCTCGGCGTGGGTCAACCACAGTCACATGAACGCTCTTCGTCGCGGCACAGGCAAGGCCAAAACGAGAAGGGCTCGAAAGTCAGCCGCCGCCTTGACTATCTACAAGAGGTGAGCGATCCATGGGTGGCTATGGAAATGGAAACCAAGTTTCTGCGCCTGTTCAGGAGTGCCAACCTGGACGATCGCATCGACGGGTGGCGGGTATGCTGGGTGGGCGGATGGGACAAGTGCCGCATAGTTTTCGTCGTGATGGTTGAGAGACCACTTACCGTGCCTGACGAAAAGGATAAGGTCGGGAAAATGGGGAGAATGGTCTCAGCCACAACGTTTCAAACACCTGGCAGTTAACCAAAAGGTCCTCGGCGCGAAACCTGTTTGGGGAGGCAGATAGCTCCGACTTCGAACTCTCTGGCCTTTTGGTTGACAGCGGAACGGCGGCGACTTGCTGGAAATGGCCAATACTGCGGCAAAGCGGTGCCCTCAAAGCTTGCCGCGAGTATTACTGACCGCAGGCGGGATGATCTGCGACCTGATTTGGTTCCTCGATTATTTCTTAACTGGAGAACTCACGTCGCGTTTCGTGCTCAAGGCGCTAGCAGTGATGTTGATATGTTGTGCCGTTTTTATTTACTATTTGGGTTCGCTGCATTGGGACCGCGACACCGACTTTCCTTCAGCTAGGAACCGTAGCCTCATATTCGGGCTTGGCGCGGCCGTGGCTCTGGTGGCCGTGTTCTCGATCGGCCTGCGCGTCGCCGGCACTCCTGGCAGACAACGCCGCATCGAAGCGGATCGTCGAAGGGTCCAGGATCTTAGAGCGGTTGCCGGGGCGGTACACTTCTGGAATCAACGGGCGGGCACGACAGGCGAACCGATGCCGGCGACTCTGACGCAACTTGCAGGTAAAGGGATCCAGCGCTCACAACTCGCCGATCCGGAGACGGGCTTACTATACGAATATCGCGCCAAGTCCGGCACTGCGTACGAACTATGCGCCGTGTTTTCCGCTCCGCAAGAAGAGGATCAGGTGCGTCAAACCCAGTTCTGGTATCACGCGGCGAGCCGCACCTGCTTTACCCTGGATGCCGCAACCGCAACCGCATGGTAACTCTTGTGCGGGGAGTAATATCGTTATACATCGCCTCTTCTCGCGCGAGGGCCGCCGACGGTCGAAAATGCGAGGCCTTTCGGGCTCACGTGTCCGGTTTGACGCTACAGCAAAGTGGATTACTGCCGGGTGGCCTAAAATAAGCGGCCAAATCTGCTTGGCCTTAATTCTCAGCGTAAGCGCTTAAAAATCAGGCGGTTTGGCCGATTATTTTGCGCTTAAGTGGTCCAATCTCTGCACGCACCACATTTCAAGGAAGTTAACGCCGCGCGGGCATGAGGATTGGCCACTTAAGCCGACAACACACCAAGAGAAACCAACGTGCTGAAACGGTTCAGGAAGCCCTTGGCGGCGCAGTCGAAGGGCACGCTATCCTGGAAAAGTGCCATCCTGAGAATAAGCTCACGGCGACTGTTAGGCTGGCGGGTTTCGTTGCGAAGTTCTCGGCAGAGCGATTTCGGGTCATTACAAGTGGGTTGAGCGTTATTCCGGATTACAGTAGGCGGCGAGTCCGAACAACGCGTCGATGAACATCGCTTGGCCAACCGCATCTTCTTTCGGCAGCCATTTCACTCTTCCCGCGCCAGTCTCTGCGTCCCCGCATCGACGACTTGCTGCGGCGCAGCAGCGATGTTGCGGGGCAACGAAAATTCGACGAGGCTGCTCGACATCGCCGTCAGCTGGCCGAACCACAAGAGCAACCAAAGAAACTATCCACACGCGAGGAGCGGAATGCTTTGCGAGCAAAGCTGAAGCTCCCATCCAGATGAGGGGCGCGTCCAGAAAACTGGACAGCTTAAGCTGGTTCGCAGTTCCGTTGATCCCCAACACCCGTCATCAGCGTTCAGCTTTTGCAGGAGCCCGGAAAGCATGCTGCCGCATAGGATCTTCGCGCGCCGGAAAGATTCGATTGACGGGAGCCTCCGTTACGAGCAGAACCTAACGGTCGGAAGATTGCCATTGTTGTTTTGACCGGTACAACGAAATGGCCACGCGTTCGGTTGCATATTGAGCGCATTGCCGCCGTGGTGGACGCGGTTACACCCGGCAGCTATAACCGAAATTCCGATACCCTACGCCCAAGCCGATGTCGTTGCCCCATGATGGGCAAGAGCTAACTTGCTACGGCGCTTCCACTCATAGCTGCCGGTTTCGGAAACCCCTGGAACTTCTCGCCCGGCTTGATGTTCGGGTACTGGGCAATGCTCTTCTCCCACTCGGCGACGTAAGGCAAGATGAGAAAGTACATCCAGCCCACGTCCATCCTGTCGCTGAAGAGGTTGTTCCTCTCGGCGGGATCGCTACCGAGGTCGAAGATCATCGGAACCTGCGGTGTAACGATCGGATCTTCGATGCCCTTGCTGTACCGAAGCCACACCTTGATGTTGTGCCACTTGACCGACATCAACGAGCCGTCCGGACCGAAGAATCCCGACCCAGTTGCTCCAGTGCGGCGATCCGCTTATAGAGGAGAAGACACGATTCGGAATTTAAAGCACGCTAAACGGCTACGGCAGGTCGGGACATGCTCGTCCCTGTTGAAGCTGCGCTGGGGATAGTTGACGTGGACTTCATCATCTCAACGTTTTGATGTTTCCCGCCCGGCGGACCGATTCTCCTTGCAGTGGCACTTTGAGGAAACGCCGCAATGGGAAGTGCGCCGAACGTCTCGTCGTAGCCGTCGCCCTACATCGGGTTGGCCATGGGCACGGATTCACAACTGCAGCCCGGACAGTCGGCAACCACCGTCTTGCAGTTCTCCAATGCAACCAACCCATCACTTACACGACACGCCCGGTAGGCGCAGGCATACCATAAGCGCTGTGGGGGTCAGCACTTCGCACGCTGCTGCTGGGCTTCCGCCCGGCACGCGCGGCAAATTGCTTACGATCCTTTTGGGCACCCGAATAATTGCTCGTTTCCGTTGGTGATGACTGGCGGAAAGATGTCTTTCAATAGGTCTCCAAATTCTAAAATCCAGTCCCATCCTTCATCGATTTCCCTCAACTCCTCCGCCATTTGGGCCAGTTCCTCCTCGGTGTAGTCCCAGGGGTTCGGGGTCGGGCCGGAACCGCCCACAGTAGTCTCAATCGTTTCCGTCTCCCTGGTTAGCTCCTCGGCAGTTTTTACCGACTCAAATTCATCCGCAACCCATCTCATGTACATTGTGACGATTTTCGCAATCCAACCGGGTGAGAGACCGGACGGATCCCGTAACGTCGTCGGGTTGTTCAGTGCGTACGCATACAAGTTCAGGTCCGTTGCATTAAAACCTGGACCGGAAAGTCGGCGATTGCGAGAGAAGTCTCCGCCCCCGAACAACTTCCGCATACGCCTGCCGGATCGTGCTCCGCCGGCAAACGCGATGCCCGCTCCCAACGGATCGCGCGTCAGCCAACGTTGCAATTGCGGGTTGTAGACCCGATTTGAAGTGAATTCCAAGCCGGTAGCTTCGTGGTGAAAGTATCCCGCGAATCCGAAGTCTGCATCCGGACCGCTGAGAACTTTGGTCCTTCCCCCGTACGGTCCGTATGTGTACTGCGTAACGGTTGGATCCGCGTAAGGATTGGCTGCCGATGAATGCGAGAGCCCGCGCACGTTTCCTAGAGCGTCAGCGATATAGTAGAATCCATCGCCGGAGCCGTTTGAGGGCGAGTCCACCACACCTTGGCCGTAGTACAGCCTGTCAGGGGAAGGGGCCATTTCGACTCCTATGGGCGTTTGTATTGGCACCTGATTCGTGTTGTCGTACTCGACGCATCGCGCCCCATTGCACCACCCGTACGAACGATTTCTGACCGTCTTTCCTCCCGTCGTGTCGACTACCTGGACAAGGCGTCCGATGCCATCGTAGAAGAAATCCGACATATTGTTACCCTGCCGCGCCTCAACCAGGCGGTTCAAGCGGTCGTACTTGTAGTTGATTCCATCGATCGCTGTCAGGTTTGCGCTCACGTCGTAGTCGGCCGTGCTCGTTGTCGTTTGACCGAACAACGGCTGGGTGCTAGCGGCGACTATAGCGTTGGCCTTGTCGTACGTCGTCTCTGTGCGGCTAAATAGCAGACCGGATGCGAATAGCGACTGTGATGTCAAATTACCGTTGGCATCGTACGTGTATCGGTTCTCGTTCTGTCCACCTGGCGACGCATTCAGCAACTGATTGTACGGATCGTAGGTGTACGCTATCGACGATGGACCTCCTGTGAGCGTAAACTCGTCAAACTGCGTAACATTACGGTTGCTATCGTACTTGTACTTATGGTCCGCGAACGGCAGGCCGATCGGCGTGACGTAGGCCATTTCCTGCAATAACTCGTCGCCTTTTGGACCGTAGTACGATAAACCGATGCTCATCCCTCCGCTCACGCGTGAGGTGACCCGGGGCGTAGCGTCCGAGTAGGCGTAGGCGAAGCTGTCCAGCATGTTGTTGTTTGAAACGACTCGGCCAAGAGCGTCATACGCCCGGAATTCAGCGTAGGCCGGGTGGAACGGGCGGATATCATTGGGTGTGACGTTCCGGGCCGTGACGCGATCCAGTTGGTCGTAAACATAAGCAGTGCGCGTGAGGATTAAATCCTTCGATTGGCCTGTGCTGTCGGCGATCGCTTGCCGGGCAATCGAAACACGATTCGCGCCAGGACCCGAATTGGCAGGATTGTAACTTATTTGTTCATAGCTATTGATGGTCGGATTGTTATTGCCGGTGGGCTGCTCGGAGGCTTGCACCCAACCAGTCAGCCTTCGATATGCCGGATCGTACCTGAAAAAGGTGGGAAGGACGTCCACCTGCGCCGCGACTTCGCCCCTCCCGGCGGGCGCCGGCGCTATTTCGGACAGGGTATCGTCCGGATTGTACGTGTACTGCACCATCACTCCGGGGACCAACGGGCCAACCGGTATTCGCTCGATCGCGGTTATGCGGTTGTTGCCATCGTGTGTGTAGGAAACGCTGGTAGAGTCGGCGTACTTCACTGCTGTCGCCCGGCCCTCCAGATCTCGCGTCCACGTAGTGGTAAACCCGCCGGGATCCTGCATGGTTTGAACTGTGCCGTTCATGGCGTATGTGAGCATTGAGGTACGTCCTGACGGCTCATCAATTTCTGTTACCTCGCGATCGGCATCGTAGTGACGAACGATGGTATTGTTTTTGCGGTCAATTGTGCTCGTCAGATCCAGGAGCGTGTAGCTGAAGGCTTCTGAAGTCTGATCGGGGAATGTGACACGAGTGAGCCTGTCAGCCTGGTCGTGGGAATAGGTAAGTGTGCCGCCGCTCGGGTCAGTGGACTGGTAAATTCTCCCAACTAAGTCGTAGACGAAGTTATACTGTGGAACTTGCGGTCCCGGGGGGCCGGTTATCTGTTGAATGTAGCCGCCGTTAGTGTAAGCGTAGCGCCAAATATTTCCCAGTGGATCCGTGGACGTGAGCAACTGTCCCGCCGCGTTATAGGAAAAGGTTGTTGCAAAACCGTTGGTCGCCACGACCTTTTGGGGTTCGTGCTGGCTGTTATAGTTTGCGTAGGTCACCAGCAGATCCCTGAGCGGCGTTCCGTTTACCGTGGTCGTGTTGGTGACAGTGAGTAAGTCTATGCCGTTTGCATCGTACGCCAGCGTGACTTGGCGGCCGATCGGGTCGTTCATCTGCGTAACCTTCCCGTATGAGTTGTACTTAAACGTCCACAGTTGCGTACGGCCATCATCAAGCAGAGTTCCCTTCGCCGTAGGCTTGTTGCTGGACCCGACGCTGATCGGCCCTCCCTGGTACTGGTAGTATTGGCTGTCTTCGAACTGATTGACGGCTTGGTTTTCGTACTGCAGCCAGGTCCGATGTTCAAGCGGTAGCTTGGTGCTCTCGGGGATGCGCGATGCGGTGAGCCGGTTGGTGTCGTTGGTGTGCAGCCAATGGATCAACTTGGCGGAGGAGTAGACGGCGCTGGGAGAGGCGCTATTACCGAAAGCCGCCTGGTACTGGTGTGGGTCCCAGATAAATGTGTTCCGAAACTGAAGATAGTGGTTCAAGATTTGCAGCGGCATGCCGGACGGGGTAGCCCGCTCCGTGCACGTAATGAAATGGGACTCGACGGTGGCAGCGTCGCCGCTCGCCCCGGCGCCGGTGCAGTTACCGTCAGGATCGCCCTGGCGAAACTCCACACGGCTCGTGCGATTGAGTGGATCTGCAATGGTCACGGAACGAGCGCTACCGACGGTATTGTCGTTGGTCGAGTCCGTGAACGCAAACTGCGTCACGCCGTAGGGGGTCGTCAGCGACAAAATGAAATCGCTCTTGGCGTAAATGAATGTGGATGTGATTCCGAGGACGTCGGTAATACTTGTGAGATGGCCCGTTCCTCCTCCCTCCGCCGTGAGCGGCCGTGGGTCGTAGCCGAAGTAGGCCGAACGGCCAAACGGATCCCGAACCTGCGTGACCTGCAGGTTGGTCGGCGGATTGGTCGCCGCGGGCGGCTGGGCACATAGATTAGACGTCTGCCAGCTATCGTTATAACAGACCGTGGTCACTTGCCCCAGGGCGTCGGTGAGCGCCACAATCCGGAACTGCTTGTCCCACGTGATTGCGACTGCATTACCCTGAGCATCGTCGACCTCAGTCATGAAGAACGTTGTGTTGATACCGTTATTCCCGTAAAGTAATTCAAATTTCTCGATGGATCCATCAGGGAGCATCCGCCAATACCCGACGAGGGCGTTGTTCGCCTTCGGGTCAAGGAGCTTGATAAGCACTGCCTGACTGATCTGCCCAAAGAAAGAAGCTACCTCAGAGAGGCCTTTCTGACCGAGGTGAGGCACCTGCGTTACATCGAATGTGTATTGCTCACTTCCGCCGCCGCGGCGATATAGCGTGTCGCACTCATAGTTCACCGGCAGGACGGTGACCTGAGCCGGAGCGCCGTTTGGACCGACTGCCATCCCCTGACTTCCGTAGGACAACTCGCAAGTGCCCTTCGTAATATAGCTGAGCCATCCGGCCGTCCATTTGTTTCCGAAGTTTGTGTATCCGAATTGCATCGGCTGCAGCGCGTCCCGATGCGAGTAGTCCATCTGAAAGCGGACTGCCGGGCCAACTGGTGGTATATACCCAACGGGGTTGTCGTGCAATGACAGGCCATCCACCATGGCCTCGACGTTCCAGGTCGAGCAGCCGCCGCCAGAGCCGCAGCCAAAGGCGTGGATCTCTTGCCAACCCGTTGCGCCAACGTCATGATTGTATCCTGTGTCCCCGCGACCCCAGACACTGTCCCCTTCGCTCGCGTCCACGCTCCGCCATCCATTCGGCAGTCGGCCTGGAGGAACCAGGAAGTAACCGCTGGCTTCTTCATTCAGCGCGGAAGGACTGATGACAATGTCCTCACCGAAGGTTGGGTCTGCGACCCAATAGCTGGCGTCCAGTCCCTTCCCCAGCAGGGCTGCAAAGTGTCCGACCTTCCAATGGACGACGGCGGGAACGATGGCCGGCGCTCCCTCCGAGCGGAAAGCCATTTGGTAGTTCATGCCCGCCTCGACGGATATTGCCCGCACGGCACTCAGAGAGAGGCCGTTGGGCGTGGACCGCGCCCGGTCGAGGACAGCGCGGCTTTGGGCGGATGGGCGCGAAGTCTGAGCCGCGAGGATGCGCGCCAGGGCAGACGGGCCACACTTGAAAGCCCATTCTGGCATTGTGGTCATGTCTGCCAGGCCGCTCGAGGAGTTGCTCACCAGTTCCGCCGCCGTCCCACGAATCGGACGCGTCCTCACTTCTTGGAGCAGCGGTGCGAGCGCCTCCTTTCGTCCGAGATAAGCCTCGAATTGCGAAAGATAGGCGACGGCCATATCGCCCACCGTGCGACCGTTTGGGCTAGTGAGGGTCTTGGAGTTGTTCCAGCACGCCTGCCACACGTCTAGCGCCTTGGAAAAATGTCCTGTCCTGCGGTAGATTGCACCAAGCTCCAACTGCAACACGGACTTCCACGCGGAGTTTGGGTGCTTGTCCATAAAATCGAGGATAGGCTGCACGGTGTCCAGGTGGCCATCGCGGGCTCCGCTTGCGTAGGCACGCAGTGCTCTCGAGAGATCGCGGTTCTCCTCACGAGTCGTGGGGCCGATTGGGATTAGTGGCTGCACGAACAGCCCAGTACGCAGGAACTCGTCGTCGGTGGGGTCAGCAGTGAAGTTCAGCCCGGCTGGGCCTGGAGTGATGGCTGCCCCGCCTGATCCGGGGCGAACTGGCGAAGATTGACCGGTCGGTGTGGCTCCAGCTGACCATCGCGCAGGCGACACCTGGCCGATAGTCGTGTCGCGGACTGTAGTGCTCGCTATTCCGGCTGATGGCGTGGCCGAAAGGACAGCGGCCTCCACGCCAAAGCTGTCGCCGGGTTCTTTCTGTTTCGTCGGCTGCTGGCCGTGTGCCACCAGGGCGAACAGCAGGATAAGCATGATCGCGCTCGCCGCCCCTCGGCGGGCGAAGTCGCGGCTAAGGTCTCGAGAGCAGGTTGGTTGCACGTAGCCTCCGTCAAGCCCAAATTTCAGAAGGCCGGCTGGTTGATTGGGCAGACGACTTTCACCGGATCGTAAGCCGAGACTGTCCTCTGATACAACGATCTGTAGGTGCGAGCTGTTCCGGTACGCGGTTGAGAATAGCTCAGGGACAGATGCTGCGTCCGCCACACTTGCCCGGCGGATGATCAGGTCCCCTGCGAAAGTGCCGGGTAACAACGCCGGTGAGATCATATGGACTTGGTTCGTCATAACGATTAGCAGTCACTCGGACCATTCCCATGGCTAGGAATAGGAGGCCTTTGGATGTCGATCAGTGTGCCCCCAAGGGTGATTGGTGAGCCGGATTCGATCCCTCATGTGACTTTCTCCTTTCATTTGGTGATTTGTAATTTCGACCTCGCAGGGACAGTATGTCCTGGGATAGCCGGCCGGCTCAATGCAATCCGCCTGATGTTTAGGTGAAAAGAATCTCACCAGCTATTCCTGTGAAGATGCAAGGCTTACCTTTGACAAACAAAAAATGCTAGACTCCATCCAGTGAAAGCGAACGGTTCCAGGAGCAGTAACCCCGGCGGAGCGATTCGTTTTGGCCCTTTTGAACTGGATGTGCGTGCGGGCGAACTGCGTAAACGTGAGGCAAGAATTCGTCTGCCGGATCAGCCATTTCAGGTCCTGCTAATGCTGTTGGAACGTCCCGGCGAGGTCGTCTTGCGCGAGGAGATCCGCGGCAAACTCTGGCCCGGCAGCACCATCGTAGAGTTCGATCACAGTATCAACGCCGCGGTCCGGCGATTGCGCGACGCATTGCGGGAATCGGCGGATAAACCCCGGTATGTAGAGACTCTCCCACGGCGAGGTTACCGATTCATTGGGGAGGTGAAGGCCGCGCCCGCGAGTTCAGGTTCTGCGATTCCTCCCTCGATTGCGGTGCTGCCTTTCGCGGACCTGACCGGCGACAAGGAGAACGAGTACTTTTCCGCCGGGCTGGCGGAAGAGATAATCAACAATTTGACGCGCGCATCCGGGCTCAAAGTCATCGCGCGAACTTCCGCCTTCGCCTTCAAAGGGAAACAGGAAGACATCCGCAAGATCGCCTCGGCCCTTGGGGTGACCAATGTGCTGGAAGGCAGCGTACGGCGCGCGGGCAGCCGCGTTCGCGTCGTCGCCCAGCTCATTGCTGCCGCCGATGGCAGCCATCTCTGGTCGCAACGTTACGACCACGAGATGTCGGACATCTTCGCCATCCAGGATGAAATTGCGCAAGCCATTTCCTCCGCCCTCCAGGTGCAGTTCCCGGGAGGATCCAGACGCTACACCCCGCAACTGCCGGCTTATGAGGCCTACCTCAAGGCCCGTTACTGCGTGACCGTTTTCACGCGCGAATCTCTCGCGCTCAGCAGGGAATTCTACGAGCGGTCCATTGCTCTCGATCCGCGGTTTGTCGAGGCGCGTAGCGGTCTCGCTGTGGCGATTTACGCGTCCGTGTTGCCCGGACTGTTGCCCGCGCATGAAGCCATGCCGCTGGCGCGGGCCGCCGCGCAAAGCGCCCTAGACCTCGATCAGGCCTCGCAGGAGGCACACGGCGTGCTGGGCATGATTGCGTCCGTTTACGAGCTCGACTGGAAGGAGGCGGAGCGCCAATTCAAAATGGCGATGACTCGCGAACCGGTTCCGACTTACGTGCGCTGGTACTATTCCATGTATCTGCTACTTGTGGGCCGGCTGCGGGAATCGGCGGACCAGTGCGTCTGCGGACTCAAAGACGACCCATTGAACTTTATTGGCCGCTTTCACCATGCCGCCGCGCTTTTGGCCGGAGGCAATGATGCCGCAGGGGAGGAGGAATTGCGAGAGCTTTGCGCGCTTCACCCGAATCTCTACCAGCCCTTCTACCTGCTGGGCCTCAGCCAGTCCTTGCGAGGCTCGCATGGCGAAGCCCGGGCCACTGCCGAAAATGCCTATACCCTGGCGCCATGGCATACCGGCACAACCGGGCTCTTTGCCGGAGCGCTCATGCGTGCAGGGGAGGGCCGCCGCGCTGAAGAACTGCTGCAGAGCCTTCTCCCCGGGGATCGCTATGGGACACCTTTTGGTCTGCTGGTTTATTCAGTGACGTGTTCGGAAATCGAGCAGGCGGCGCACTGGGCCTGGAAGGTGCTCGAGCAACGCGACCCACGTTTGATTTTCAATGTCGGGCTTTTGCGATCGCCATCTCATAACCTGGTTCGATCCTGTGACAGTTGGTCGGTGCTGGCCGCCAGACTCGATATCCCATTGCAGGTATGAAAGAAAAGACTACGAAGTACCGCCGCGTAGCGGAAGCGGGTGCGCTGTCAAATAGCTTCTCGGTCGGTGCGGAAGCTGTTTGACTGAAGGAGCGCCTGCCTTCCGCTAGAGGCAGGGGGCCAACAACGGGAGGCGAAAAGGCTTTCGGCAGTACCGGCGCATCATTCGTCAGAGTTACGGGCTTGCAAAGGACGACTGATGTGGTCACAGGCTGTGACCACATACTTCAATCATCGTCACCCAGGCGAAAACCAATCTTCCGCTTGGTCACCGGCGGGAGGGCCTTCATTTCCTTCACCTCATACGCGAGACGGTCAATATCCTGCGCCAATACTTCGATCACCGAGGCCGCACGGCCGTGACCCGTCTCCAGTTTCTCGACGCGGGCAGCAATGTCCTTGTTGTTCTCGATGAGCTGGCGCAACCGCACGAATGCGCAACACTCTCCTGGAGCATTTCGTGGGCCTTCTCGACTGCGCACGGGCGGCGCGTGATGGGGTGGAGTTCGAAGCTCGGCTGGCGGCGAAGGGTTTCATCTCCGAGACAGCGGTCCGGTATTGTGGCGAAATACAAAAGATCATTGGTGAGATTGAGGGAAATCCGGTCAACGCCGCAGATATCTGGTCGTTCCTCTGCGTAGTCCATGTGTTGAGTCTGGACTTTCACACCTCCACACGGCAGACCGAAGCGCATATTAAGAGTCTCCTCACGCATACGGTAACGGAGGGGGATCCTCTCTGTGCCGCGGATGCCTCCTGGAACGAGCTACTCGCTTTCGCGAGCAAGGCTATGGACGAGGCGCGTAGTTTACGTCGAGGCGCGATGCCTGAAGAACTCCAGCGTCGCCATAAATCCGTGGGTGCGAACGAGCAGCGCATCCTTCGCGCGCTCAAGGAACACACTGACCTGATCCTTCGAGGAATCCGCCCAAACCTAGGGCAAAGTTTCCATTTGGCCCGTGCCGCTCTGACCCAGAAAGTCCTGACCCAACTACAGACCTCGCAGATCGTGCTCTTGTCTGGACCAGCCGGCAGCGGAAAGTCTGTGATCGGAAGGGAGGTTGTCACGCTTCTCTCCAGTGACCACTTCATCTTCGGTTTCCGTGGTGAGGAATTTGCTCAAGCGCATTTAGATGCGACGCTCCACGCAGGGCAAATTCCGACGAACGCAAGCACGCTCGGTGCAATTCTCGCAGCGCAGGACAGGAAGATCGTCATAGTCGAAAGCGTCGAGCGCCTGTTAGAGAAACCCACACGCGACGCATTCACTGACCTGATGACCCTCGCTTCGGACGACGCGAGCATGCGTATTGTTCTTACGTGTCGCGACTACTCGATCGACCAAGTGCGCGCGAGTTTCTTACAGTCAGCCGGGATCAAGCATGCGGTCGTCACTGTGCCCCCGCTGGAGGACGCGGAACTGACAGCGGCTGAGTCCGCCTTTCCCATGCTCGCCTACCCTCTGAAGAATCCGGCGTTACGTCGCATCCTGCGAAAGGTTTCGTTGCGAAGTTCTCGGCAGAGCGATTTCGGGTCAGTACAAGTGGGTTGAGCGTTATTCCGGATTACAGTAGGCGGCGAGTCCGAACAACGCGTCGACGAACATCGCTTGGCCAACCGCATCTTCTTTCGGCAGCCATTTCACTCTTCCCTTCCTGATCATGTGCATCGTCTCGATTCCCTGCAGTGTCCGCCACGCGCTCTGAAAGGATCCATAGCCCTTGGCTAACCAGACGCGCTTCTTCACCGACCGATGGTCCTGTTCAATCACGTTATTAAGATACTTACACTGTCGTAATGCGACGCGCCGCGGGATGACACTTTCAGCTTTCAGTTCTTCCATCGCAGCCGAATAGGCCGGGTTCTTGTCGACGTTCATCACCCTCGGCATGGGATTACCCGATGCTTCGATCGCCTTGACCAGAAAGCGTTTGGCGGCAGCCTTGTCGCGCTTCGCTGTGAGCAGAAACTCGATGGTCTGACCTGTTGAGTCCAGCGCTCGATACAGATACTTGTCCTGGCCCCTTACCTTAACATATGTCTCGTCGATGCGTTAGCTTTTGTTTACCGGCTTCAGAAAAGGGCGGCAGCGCTTATTCAGTTCGGGAGCGTAAGCCTGCACCCAACGCCAGATGCAACTGGGGTCCACTTCCACGCCGCGTTCCTCCAAGAGCTCGGAGACGTGCGCATAGGAAAGCGGGTAACGAAGATACCAACGCACGCACAAAACGATCACTTCACCCGGGTACTGACGACCTTTGAACGGATTGCTGGGCGTGATCGGCATGGACTTCTACCGTACCAAACTCGGGTCTTCGAAGGTCGCAACGGAACCACCTTGACTGTCCGCACGAACTGAGCGATCCATGGGTGGCTATGGAAATGGAAACCAAGTTTCTGCGCCTGTTCAGGCGTGCCAACCTGGGCGATCGCATCGACGGTTGGCGGGTGTGCTGGGTTGGCGGATGGGACAAGTGCCGCATAGTTTTCGTGGTGATGGTTGAGAGACCGCTTTCCGTGCCTGGCCGACAAGGGCTAAGGCCGGGAAGATAGGAGAATACTCCCAGGCCCTCATTTCAACACCTGTCATACGCCCGGCTGTTAACCGAAAGGTCCTTGGCGCGAAATCCGTTTGGGGAGGCAGATAGCTCCGACTTCGAACTCTCTGGCCTTTTGGTTGACAGCGGAACGGCTGCGACTTGCTGGAAATGGCCAATACTGCGGCAAAGCGGTGCCCTCAAAGCTTGCCGCGAGTATCCGTCGGCCGGAACTGGTCCACCTCTTCCCAGGCCGATCTGGCCTCTCAGCGGGTGCGTCTCAGAGTCTCTGCTGAGGGTTGAACGTTTGGAAGGCCAATGACGGGGATTTAGGTCACATCTTAACCAGCTCTGGCACTCTCGAGCAACCTGCTGGCGATTTGAGAGGTATCTTCGAGAAAGCCGCGCCACATCGAAGGGCTTAGGAGGTTATCAGGGTGATAGAACACCAACCATTTCTGATGTCCTTGGATTCGCCACTTCTTGTCAGACATGAAGGTGGTGACGAAATCGCATACCTGGGGAGTGAACAAGCGGCGAATGCTCGCCGCGTCGTCACCGGTCACGATGACATTTTTCGAGAACGCCGGGATCTCTTGGAACTCGATTCGCTGGTTGCCGGCCGGGAGCCACTGTTGCTTCTTCAGCTCGAATCGCGGAAGATTGCAGCCCACATTGGCGAAGGCCGCAATCGTCCTTACATGAGTCTTGTGCCCCGAGGTGTCCCTCCAGTCAAATAGAAGAGCGCGGAGCCCGGACACAGTCCCTTCCATCGTATTGCTGAAGGCGCCGCGTCCATCTCTCTGAAGAAGTGCCTTGAGCGTCTGCACCTCCTGATCTCCGGCAAACCCGACCTCGTCCAGAAAAGAAAAGCCAAGCTCTGGGGCAAGCGCCTCCAGCGCTTTGATGCGCCTCCGGCGGAGTCGAACGACCCGTATCACGAGCGCACAAATTACACAAATTGGGAGCGCCGCAACAACGAGAGCGAGGATGAAACCGACGATCTTTGTGATATCCATTGTTCCCTCCTTATCCGGCTTCACATTATCCTGATGCCCAATTAGTATACGCCCAATTGCCTCAGGTCGCTTGGATTGATTAGTGCGCACTTAGCTGACGTATACAAGCCTGATACATTCACCTGCGGGTCGATTATCAGCTTTTGTTTATCGTCATTTACCCAGGTGCCAATGAAGATTGATCTCGCCCCGCCTCCCCCAGATTTGGGTGACGGTCAGGTCAGTGCCGGCGACTCAGCACCGGATCTATTGTTCTCAGGCGGACTTCCTTGTCGCTGAAACGCCCTTGCCTTGCGTTCGGTCGTGCCAGTGGGACTGTTGCCGCATTTTCTGTCCCAGTTCATTTGAACCACCAAGAACCAAATCGGAGCCATGAACACGCAACGTTTGCGTGTCTTCACCGGTCGCGCCGCTTGCGAGATTGACTCTGCAGGGCAGCGAGGTGATCCGCGTTGCTGTCTGTCCGTTAACTGTGAAAACCTCCACGCGCTCCGGGGGACCTAGGAACACTTGCGCTCCGTTCTGTGTGAGTATGAGAATCTGCGGATGTGCCGGATTTGAAGGACTAGCTTCCCCCTAGCTAGCGCCGACGATAGAACCACCGAAGATCAAGGAATGGTCCGTTTCGCCTCCTCAAGTGTCTGAAGCGCAATTGGTTACGGTAAAGTGGACGGTTCTCAACACCGATAGTGTCAACCCTGGAGCCGTATGGGGCTGTCGACCCTCAAGGCTGTAAGACATTTACGCCGAATTTACAGACTTTCTCAAAAGTGTATTCGCCTTCCTTGGTTGACGACGGTTTGCCCGCCGGATCGAGCGTAGAGCTCGACGCTCGCTTGGCAGCCAGACGCAGCACCACTGTTTGGTCTACCCACACCGGTTTGTCCGGCGGGGTGCCAACCTGCTCAACTGTGATTTCCGCAGTATCGGGCTTCAACAGAACATGGAGCAATTGAACCTTCTTCTCAGGACCTTGTACCCATCCTCCGGTACACCCTCGACGCCGAGTGGTACCCAAGGACGTGACTTAGATTAGTTTAGTACACCGTTTCATAAATACGCCGAAGTATTATTTGGCGTCAAACTCCAGGCCGTCCGATCGGTCATGGATTGATCGAGTTTGGCGAGGAGATCGTTTAGGTCCTGCCGCGTGAACTTCCACTCGAACGGCTTCGCAGTCGATTCCCAGTAGTATTGAAAATCCAGCAGGCGCTCTGCGAGCGTATCCAGATCGCGGAAGTCATTCGGCGTGAGAACTTTTCTCTGAACAATCTAGAAGTAGATTTCGACCTGATTGAGCCAACTGGCATGGGTGGGGGCATGGACAAGCTGTACCTGTGGGCGCCGAGGATATCGTTCGCGCAGGCGCTCCACTGCCCTTTGACCGCGATGGACTGAACAGTTGTCTACAATCCAGAAGACGCGACGGGCATCGGGTGGCCGTGTCATTACCTGCTCGGCCAACCGATCAAATGGCGCAATACCGTCGTCGGTCTCGCACCTGCCGAATACTCTCGCATGGTGGACATCCAAAGCGCTGAGGTAAACCCATGCCCGGCCACGCTTGTATCGATTCTCGACGCGAGCCGCCCGACGAGGCTTGCAGGGCTCAGTGGGATGGAGACGGCGGCGGGCCTGAATGCTCGTCTTCTCATCCGCAGAGATAACGAATTCATCGGCCTTTAGCGGCTTGTCCTCCCATTGGCGGCTATACAAATCCAACAGTCGGCCAGCCTTTTCGGCAAAGTCTGGATCCTTGGGAAAGATCCAGCTCCGGTGATACCACGGCCGGATCGCATCCTGGTGTAACCAGCGCCACAGCGTGCTGCCGCTGATAGAAGCGACCAACCCGGCGTCGCAGACTTCCCGCACCAGGTCGGACGTGCTCCAGCGTGATAGCGGCAGCTTGTGTGTCGACGGGAGCTCACAAGCCCACGCTTTTATCTGCACAACCAACTCAGGGGGAAAAAGTCCGGGGGCGGCCCGGACGAGTACGCTCTTCCAACCCAGCAAGCCGCTCGGTGAAGAACCGCTTGCGCCACGTCGAAACCACATCACGGCGAGTTGCCAGCCGTTTGGCAATATCGTCGTTGCTCCATCCTTCAGCGGCCATCAAGATCATCTTGGCGCGCTGGACCTGAAAATAAGGCAACGTATACTTGGCGGCTCGGCTGTGCAGCTCGGCGGCTTCTGACGACGATAGTCGAATGATAAACGGACTCGTTCTTGGCATCGCGAAGCACCTGAGCCCACGATGCCACAAAAGTCGCTGTCAGACAACCAAATAATACGTCGTCGTATTTAGAAACGGTGTACTTAGCTGCGAATGTTACCGACGAACTCCTCTTGGCGGGTGGTCAGCGATCTGCCCGGGCGTATACCCTATCAGGCACCCGCTCCCAAGTTCGCAACGAAACCGTCGATATCGGCTCCAAGTGTGTCCTCGACAGAGTTCAAATAGAGTTTAAGGCCATCAGAACTTAATTGAACACGATTGCGGACCCTGCGGATCGTCCCACCGCCCTCAACTGCCCTCAGGGAGGACGAGCGCCGAGTTTCGGTGCGTGGTATCATCGTCTCGCTAATGAGATTAGTCCGACGGCGGACATCTTCATTCTTCCCTGGGTCGTCCCAGATTCGTGAACGGTCTATGACAAACGATATGCCATTCATTGTTAATCGCTCGCGAGTCGAGGTTTATTCGCTCGCATTGAACACTGGATCAGTCTGCAGCTAAGTCCGCACTTGCGGAATTAAACGCAGTCAAGCCAGGGTAACCGGAAGGAAATCATGGAGAGGTTGATTCATCGGCTGCGCGATAGTCAAACTCTTGCGAAAATCGTCGGTGCGGCACCGGCGTTTTTGAACGCGATCGCGAAGCTCCCCGCAATTGCAAAAAGCGAGGCTACAGTTCTGATATCGGGAGAAACGGGGACGGGGAAGGAGCTAGTGGCTCGGGCCATTCACTATTTGAGCAATCGGGATTCGTTCCCTTTTGTTGCGCTGAATTGCGGTTCGCTCGCGGAAACGCTTATGGAAGCCGAAATCTTCGGACACGAACGGGGCGCCTTCACTGATGCCCGCGCGCGAAGGCCGGGTCTGATTGCTCAGGCGGAACTGGGCACGTTGTTCCTTGATGAAGTAGATAGCCTGCCCGCGAAGGCGCAAGTCGGCCTCCTGCGAGTGCTCCAAGACAAGAGATTTCGCATGGTCGGGTCTAGCGTGGAACAGAACGCGGACGTGCGGATAGTCGCCGCAACCAATGCCCGGCTGGATGACCTCGTACGATCCGGACTCTTTCGTGCGGACCTTTATTATCGCCTCTCGGTCTTCCTGATTTCGCTGCCGCCCCTGCGGTATCGCAAGGAGGACATTCCCTCTCTGGCAGACCACTTTCTGAAGAAGCACGCTCCGACTGGCAGGGCAACATTGCACTTATGTGCGGACGCAGTCGCGGCACTGATTTCCTGCGACTGGCCAGGCAACGTCAGAGAACTGGAAAACGCGATCATTCGGGGCATTCATCTCAGCGAGACGGATTTGATCAGCGCCGACGATCTCGTCCTGAAGCTGCCAAGTCGAGCTTTGGAAATCCCCGCAGGATCGCTCGGCTTCAATGCCGCCAAGCGAAAGGTCGTCGATGCCTTTGAGCGAGAGTATCTCAGCCAATTGATGTCAAGACACGACGGTAATATCAGCCGCGCTGCCGTCGCGGCAGGCAAAGAGCGGCGGGACCTCGGCAAACTCCTCAAGAAATATCGGCTCGATCCGAAAGTCTTTCATTCCGCTCCTCCTCATCGTTCCGATGACGAGCAAGGCCGGGTGGAAATATCCGCGCCGGGTGGGTGACCCTCCACCCAGCACGGAAAACCCTCAAACAATCGCACTTTCATGAATTACGTCGGCATTCGCCCCGTACGAGGTGTCGCGCATCACCCATCCCCAACGATTCTCTTCCGCTTTAGGGCCGATAAAGTCTTAAAAGCTGTGGCTGTCCGTCAAGCTCAACGTGTGGGCTCAAACGTGCCTTTGGGAGCGACGACAGAAATGCCAGAATCAGACCGACCAAGTAACAGTGTCGACTCCGTGTGGCGTGAAGCGGACGTCTCTCAGGCCGTTGTTGGTTACCTCTCGGAGCATCCACAAGCCATGGAGACGCTGGAAGGAATAGCGGAGTGGTGGATCATGCGCCAGCAGGTCAGAGTAAGTGTTGAGTTGCTGGAAAGGGTCTTGGGGCAACTGACGGATAAGGGCGTATTAGAAAAGGTCGGGCGAGGAGAGCGCGCCCTCTATCATCTGAGCCGAAGCAAAGAACACGAGAGCCGATAGAGTCGATCAAACCATGGCAGGGGCACTCGCAATCGCATCCATCACGGCGTCGCTAAAGAGCCTTCTCGGCAATGGCCTGGTGGCTTCCTCCGAAGTCAGCAGTGTTGGCGACGTGAGTGTTACCGCGTTACCCCCCGATCGCATCACCACCGGGGCTGACGAGCACAATCAAGTGAATCTGTTCATGTACCGCGTTGCGCCGCATTCCAGGCTGCCCAGACCAATTGCAGATAAGCCGGCTGCGGCTCGCAGGGCGAGCCACAATCCTTGCATCGGCTGAGTCTGGATTTGTATTACCTGGTAACTGCCTACGGAACACAGGATTTTCACGCCGACATGTTACTGGGCTGCGCCATACAGTTGTTGCAACAGACGCCCGTCCTTTCGCGAAGCGCGATTCGAGACTCGCTGGGATCAGCGTCGTCCAAGAAAACCAAAGGGCTGCTGCCACCGGCGCAGGCGGCGCTGGCGGATTCCGACTTGGCGGATCAACTCGACAAAGTCAGGTTGACCCCTCAGTTTTTGGACTTTGAAGAACTCTCACGCATATGGTCGGCATTGCAGGCGCGATATCGTCCATCAATGGTTTATGAAGTATCGGCGGTGATCATCAATGGGCGCAAATGAAAACGAGATGGAGATAAAGAGTTCCAACACGTGGGCGGAGGCGAATCAATGCGCACTCTCAGCGGCGCTTGCGGTGGTTCGAAGCCGACTGTCTTACGCCATCGCGCGGTCCAGGGATGAGAATGCTTTACTCGAGGTAAGCACACATATTGCGGAGGGGCAAGAACTGTACCTCCAGGCCGCACGGTACGTGTCTCCCCAGCCAGCTCTGGAAACGCTTTGCGGCTTATTCGGCTTATCATCATTCGAACGCGATGTCCTGCTGGTATGCGCCGGTATGGAACTCGACGCCGGCTTCGCTGCACTCTGCGCCACCGCGCACGGTGATCCGCAGCGCCCTTTCCCGACGTTCGGCCTTATGTTTTCCGGATTACCGGAGGCGCACTGGAGCGCCCTTTCACCAGACCGCCCCCTTCGGAAATGGCGCCTTATTGAATTTGCGGCGTTGGGCGGATCGGGCGCTGCGCCACTAACCACTCGTCCGCTTCGCATCGATGAGCGCGTGCTTAACTACCTGATCGGCGTGCACCACCTTGACCAAAGGCTGGAAGGCTTGGTCGAGCGGCTGTACGCTCCGGAGGAGCTAACACCCACGCAGAGTGCTGTTGCAGAGCAGGTAGCTGAGGTGTGGTTAAGGGCGGTTGAGCGCTCGCCCTTGCCCGTCATTTTTTTGCACGGCCCCGATGCATCGGCTTTACAAAGCGTCGCCGCCAGTGCCTGCGTATCGCTCGGTGTGAATTTGCACGCAATAGCAGCGCATGCCCTGCCCAACAATCCAAGTGACGTGCAAACGCTCATCCGGCTGTGGGAACGTGAGGCTGGCCTTACGGCTGGTGCGTTGCTCCTTGAATGCGAAGATGATGAGGCGCGAGACGCCGTCCGCGACGACAGAATCAACGATTTCGTCCAGCGGATGCAGGGATCGTTGATCGTGGCAAGCCGAGAGCGTCGCAGGTTCGGGCATCGCCATTCTATAAGTTTCGAGGTGCGGACGCCCACGGTGAATGAGCAACGCCTCGCTTGGAACCTGGCGTTAGGCGATTGTGCCAAGGCACTGAATGGAGAGTTGGACCAGCTTGTGTCGCAGTTCAGCTTGAACATTCCGGCGATCCATTCTGCGGCTGTCAAAGCCAGGGTCAGCCAGGATCCTTCGATGAATTTCGACGCGCTCTGGGACGCTTGCCGAGATCAGACGCGCTCTGGAATGGAAGGCCTCGCTCAGCATATCGAACCTGCTGCAAGTTGGGACGATATGGTTCTGCCCAACGCGCAGAAGGACGTCCTGGGCGAAATTGTCGTTCACGTACAGCAGCGCGCAAAGGTGTATGGGACCTGGGGTTTTGCTGCGAAGGGGGCGCGAGGACTGGGCATCAGCGCGCTTTTCGCCGGCGCCAGCGGGACTGGCAAAACGATGGCGGCCGAGGTGCTTGCACGAAAGCTGCGCTTGGACCTTTACCGCATCGATTTGTCGTCAGTCGTGAGCAAGTATATCGGCGAGACGGAGAAGAACCTCCGGCGCGTGTTCGATGCGGCTGAGTCTGGAGGCGCGATACTGCTGTTCGATGAGGCCGACGCGCTCTTCGGCAAACGGAGCGAGGTCAAGGACAGCCATGATCGTTACGCGAATATCGAAGTCAGCTATTTGTTACAGCGGATGGAGTGTTATCGCGGCTTAGCGATCCTGACGACAAATATGAAGAGCGCACTCGATGCGGCATTCCTTAGGCGCATTCGTTTCATTGTGCAGTTTCCATTCTCGCACGCCGAACAAAGAGTCGAGATCTGGCGGCGTGTTTTCCCGTCCGAAACGCCGACGGAGTTCCTGGATATTGAGAAGTTGGCGCAACTCAACGTTTCCGGGGGTAATATTCGAAACATAGCGCTGAACTCCGCGTTTGCAGCGGCGGATGCAAATGACCGAGTCCGGATGTCGCATTTGCTTCATGCGGCGCACTCGGAGTATGCCAAGCTAGACAAGTCACTGAGCGAAACGGAAATCGCAGGCTGGACTGGAAAACAGACAGGGGCTGGATGAGGAAACGAACTTCAGTCGGCCGCATATGCGAACGCGAGCGATACGAAGGCGGTCTCCGTAGGAGCGCGGACTCCACCCCTGAAGCGGGTGAAGACCTACCCGCGAACGCAACCGGTCCGCAAGGGCCCGCTCTGCATCATTTCGGACAGATGGCAGTGCTGCCGACGCAACTGAAAACGGCGATCGGCCAAACCGACGACAAGTACGAACAGGAAGCCGACCGCGTCGCTGACGAAATCGCGCGGGTCGAAGGGGCGGGTTCGAGATTGCCCGCGCAGAATCAGTCGAACGTCGCCAGTGGCGATATCAACATTGACAGCCTGCACTCAACCGGCGAGCCGTTGGATGAACAAGCGCGCGCGCTGATGGAACCGCGCTTTGGGCATGATTTCGGGCGCGTCCGAGTACATACGGATCAAAAAGCCGCGGAGTCGGCAAGACATTTCAATGCGCTAGCATACACGCTTCAAAACAATATCGTATTCGCCGCTGGACAATATACGCCGCGATCAAGAACAGGGCAAAGACTGCTGGCGCACGAGTTGACTCACGTAATACAGCAGACCGGCGGAGTCGGTTCAAAAGGATTCGAAAGCACTTCGGAGCCGACGATCCAGCGCCAGAAAGCTCCTCCCGATCCATGGTCGGCCGTGATGAACCCTTACGCCGGAACGGATAACGAAGAGTTTTGGCAACGGGGTTACCACGATGGGGTCGCGAACCCCACTGGTGATCCGCAGCTTCCTGGTCCGGTTTCGATCGATGCAGTAGATGCATATAGGGAGGGGTTTACCGCTGGCCAAAGAAGTGTAGGCATACCTGTGCAATTCAACCCCGATACCGAACGACCCGAATTCAAGGCACTTGAAACTGCCGAGACAGGTATGCATGTTGGCGAAATCGGCGCGGACGCTTTGCACGTAGGTAAACACGTGCTAGATGCGGCGACGGACGTAACGGCGGGATTGGGCGGAACATCCGAAACGGTAACAATGAGTGGGGCTATTACAGCGGGAGTAGGTAGCCTTTTGCTCTCGGCCCTAATCTTTTTGATCTGTGAAGAGCACGAGCCAGCGGCGAAACTCAACGATCCCAATACCCTTGCTGCGGACCTGATAGAGGCGTGCGAGCAGATGAACTGCTCTGATCTGTTCCTGCCCTTTTGTGAGGCATTGTTGCCCGGGGCGTCCTCGGCATCAAGCCATAGCGGCGGCGGTGACGCGGTGTTGAGTGCTGGTTACTGGCATGGCAATCTGCACTTCGACTATCCGAGCGCATTGAGCGAGGCTATCGCTCACCTCGAGGCAGAACCCGAATCGGAAGGCCAGTGTGGGGTAGTTCATTTCGCGCCGAAGCCGCATTCGGTGGTGGAATTCTTCCCGACCGGTCCTGGCTCTGCTCTCTCAACCCCGGCTCCACAGCGATAACTGAGGTCGGCATCGGAAGATCTGCGTCAAGAAAGAGATGCACCGGAGAACGAAAAGTGGACGTGCGGTGCAAGAAGCGTTTTTGCAAATCGCATGAAGGAAAGATAAGAACGGACTGGGAACGTAATCAGAGGCGACAGTGATCGTGGATGTCCAATGCGCATTAGAAAAATTGCTTCATGAGCAGGGGAAAATCCCCGAGGAGGTCGATGTGCTCTTTGAAAGTTCAACGAAGGACTGGACGAACTCACTTATGCGTCCGACGATCAACTTCTTCCTATTTGCGATCAACGAGAACACCGAGAAGCGCGAAACGAGCATGCAAACCATTCGAGGCAACGGAAAAGCTGAGCGCCGGATGCCGCCGCGCCGGATCGATCTGTACTACATGGTAAGCGTATTCACGACGGAAATCGAAGACGAGCATGAGCTATTGTGGCGGGTACTGGGAACACTGATGAGGTACCAGGAGTTACCAGTGGGCGTGTTGCCCGAATCGCTGCAACACCTCGAGCCGCCGATTACTTCTCGAATCGGGGATAAGGATGAGAATGGGGGCTTCCTTGATATCTGGAGCGCGCTGGGAACGCCGCCGCGTCCAGCATTGTGTTACATCGTCACTGCCCCGCTTGACCTGGATGTGGCGATTCAGGCGCCACTGGTGCTTACACGCACGGCGCGCTACCTGCCCACGGGATCGCGCGCGACGCCTGAGACTGGCATTCACATCGGCGGAACCGTGCGTGATAAAGACGGGCAGCCGTTGGGGGATGTCACGGTGCGTCTGGAGAGTAGCGCGGCGGATGGAAGCAAAACGGACATGCGCGGACAGTTCGTCCTTACCAACGTGCCCAAAGGACCCGCCACCTTAAGCGTGATGCGCCAGGGCAGGATTCGAAAGCGAGTGAACGTGAGCGTACCAGATGCGTCGTACGACATTGGGTTGGATGAATAGAGAACCTAGAGACAGTGAAACAGAAAAAGGAGAATGATCATGCCTGAGTACTTGTCACCGGGCGTTTACATCGAAGAAGTCAACAGCGGCCCGCGGCCAATTGAGGGGGTTGGCACGGCCATGGCCGCCTTTGTCGGGTTTGCGCCGACCGGACCGGTGAACCAGCCCACCTTGGTTACCAACTGGTCGCAGTACCTCGAGACCTTCGGCGCGCTGGAAGAAGGAGGGCGGCGCGACCCACACCTGAAAGGAGCCTACTTATCGCACGCGGTGTTCGGGTATTTCCAAAACGGAGGTGGCCGCGCCTATATTACGCGCATTGGCAATGGCGCCGGAAAGAACGCCAAAGTCACTGAATCGCTCCAACTCCCCAGTAAATCATCGAAAGCGATTCCCTCGATAGCGGTTCAACGGAAACCGGACGTTGCTGGTGATATAGAGGTGGAGGTCGCACCGCCAACGGGGGACGAGCCGGCAGACAGCACGTTCACGTTGAAGGTGCGTTTGGGATCCAAAGAGGAAGTCTACGAAAACGTCAGCCTCAGCAGAGCGAAAGGGACGAAAAACGCGGTGGAGACCGTCAACCAATTGAGTCAGTTGATCGTGGCGGTTGATGCTCAAAGCGCAGGGACACTGGCCGAGCGCGCTCCGGAAATCGGCACATACTTGCTCAAGACGTCCGAGACGGCCCTGCTGCCTCAGATCAACCCGGCTAATTTCACAGGCGACGTCAGTGAGCGGAGTGGCATTGAAGGACTAGCCCTACCTTCGCATTCCTGAACGACAAATAGCGTCGGGAGGGCTCCAGCGTCATGAGATATGGCTGTGACGCTTTCTTTCTGGACGAAATCATGCTACATGAAAGATATGCATGTTTTCGAACGGGATGTGAATGGCCTCCGCTACCGTATCGCGGCACAGTCGGTGTGGGACCCGGTCCGCGGCCGTTCCGTTGCGCGCCAGACTGTGCTTGGCCCGGCAACAGCGGCTCCTGTCGCGGATCTGGCCGCCACGCGAACGGTGGGGACCCAGGCCGTTGGGGATGTCGGCGCGTTGATCTGGGTTGCCGAGCAACTCGATCTGATAGGGCATATCGACCGGGCGTGCAGCAACCTTGGCGCCAAAGGTGGCCCGTCGGTCGGTGAGTTGGCCTTGGCTGTCGCCATCCAGCGGGCCTGTTCGCCCGGACCGAAGCGGGACTTGGCGGAGTTTCTGGATGGGGCCGTGCCGCGCTTGTCGTGCCTGCCGTCTTCGGTCTTCAGTGGCCAAGCCTATCATCGCGTGGCCCGGCAAGTCACCGATGAACAGTTGGAGCACGCGCAAATCGCGATTGCGAAAGCGGCTGTGGCCCGGTTCGAGCTTTCGGCCGACGTGCTGGCGTTCGACACTACGAATTTCGACACTCACATTGCGACGGTGACGCCAGGGGAGTTGGCGCGTCGCGGTCATGCCAAAAGCAAACGGAGTGATCTACGTGTAGTGGGGCTCGGCGTGCTGGTCAGCGAGACGGGCCACGTGCCATTGCTATACCGAACCTATCCGGGGAACAGTTCCGATCAGGCGGTGTTGACCGCATGCCTGGGTGGGTTGAAGGAACTGCATCAGTCGCTGGACGACGGAGAGAGCCGGGGTAGGGCGCAGCGGACGCTGGTGCGCGATGGAGGTTCTTGGAGCCCTCAGTTGGAACTGGATCTGGACGTTGTCGGCTACTACAGCCTGATCTCGTTGCCGCTGGGACATGCGGCGGCGGAACAAGCGCTGCAGATGGCGGCCAAGCGAGGTGCGATGAAGCCTCTGACTGGCAAGTTGGCCCAGGTTCGCGCGGCGCGGGTGCAGGCGAAGGTCGGCAGCCTGGACCGCACGTTGGTGGTGGTCGAGAGCCAGGAACTGCTGGAGGGTCAGAAGCGCGGCATTGCGGTGGCATTGCGCAAAGCGAAGGCGGAGTTAAGCAAGCTTGATCGACTCGTAAAGGCCAAACGCATCTCACGCAGTAGCTTGGAGCAGCGGATAAAGAAGGCGCTGGCCCGCGAACATTTGTCGAGATTCGTGGTAACCGAGATCGGCGGCGACGACAAACAGCCGACCTTACGCTGGCATGTGGATGCGGTGCTGCGCCGCCATCTGGAAAAGACCCGCCTCGGGCGGCGGGTGCTGTGCACGGATCATCACTTGTGGAGCACCGGCCGGATCGTGCAGGCGTTCCGCGGTCAGTGGAACGTCGAAGAACTGTTCCGCCGGGCGAAGAAGGGAGGCGTGGTGCCCTGGGGGCCGTCGCATCAGTGGACAGATGGGCCCATACGCCTACATACCTTTGCGACGGTACTCGGACTGATGCTTGTGAGTCTGGCAAAGATCGCGCTCGGAACAGGCGACTCCGCTCTGGCGATGATGGGCGATCTCGCCGCAATCCGCGCCACACTGGTGCGTACGACGACGGGCGGGCCGGGACGTCGCGCAACGGTGATGATTGCGCCCGAGTTGACTACCATACAGCGCCGGGCCGTTAAGACATTCGAGTTGGATCGTTGGATGCCAACACTTCTTTCATGTATGACCGCCAGACCTGTTCATACATGATTGACACCCGTAAACCCGGATTCACCCTATCCTGCTGCGAAGGTAGGGCTAGAGATCGCTGACGACGCCACCATGATTTGTTGCCCGGATATCATGTCGGCATACGAGGCAGGTTTGATCGATCGAGTTGGCGTCAAAACTGTGCACACTGCGATGATCGCGCATTGCGAGCGAATGGGCGATCGCCTTGCCATTCTTGACAGTTTGCCGGGCTTGTCACCCCAGGAGGTCAAGAAATGGCGGGAAGCTGAGACCAATTACGACTCCAAGTTTGCTGCTCTCTATTATCCATGGATCAAAGTCGCCGGTCCGAATGGGAGCCCCATCGCGGTGCCCCCATGCGGTCATATCGCGGGTGTGTTCGCGCGCAGCGATCAGGAACGGGGAGTTCATAAGGCGCCGGCAAACGAAGTAGTGGCCGGTGCGCTCGAAGGAGCAGCACAAATCACCAAAGGCGAGCAAGACACACTGAACCCCATTGGCGTGAACTGCATTCGATCATTCACCGGCCGCGGGCTGCGCGTGTGGGGTGCCCGGACGCTGAGCAGCGACCCGGCATGGCGCTACGTCAACGTGCGGCGGCTGTTCAACTATGTAGAGAAATCCATTGACCGCGGGACGCAGTGGGTAGTGTTTGAGCCGAACGATCCCGACTTGTGGGCGCGGGTCCGCCGCGACGTGGGCTCGTTTTTGAGGGGCGTATGGCGATCTGGAGCGCTATTCGGGAACACGCCGGCGGAAGCATTCTTCGTCAAGTGCGACGAAGAACTGAACTCACCGGACGTGCGCGATCGTGGGCAGTTGATTATTGAAGTCGGAATGGCTCCCGTGAAGCCGGCCGAGTTTGTTATTTTTCGCCTGAGTCAGTTCTCGGGCGGTGGCGCGTAGGCATCCGTTGCGGCGTTTGCGCCGCAACACAAGAAACTAGACCACTTGCTTGGGGTGGGTATTCTTCCCCAGCGGACTTAGGAGAGAAGACATGGCAAATCAGGACCCCGTTGTATCGTCGTGGTTCGGCGTCGAGTTCCAAGGACAAGTCGTCGGCGCATTTCGGGAATGCACGGGGATGGGAAGTGAAAACGAAGTCGTAGAGTACAAGGCCAGCGGCCAAAAGGGTGAATACATCCTCAAGAAGGTACCCGGCCGCATGAAGTGGAACAACATTGTCCTCAAGCGCGGCATCACGGACGCGATGGATATGTGGAAATGGCGAAAGTTGGTTGAACAGGGTAAGATCGACGACGCCCGTAAGAATGGCTCAATTGTAATGTTCAACCAGGAGGGGAATGAAGTGGCACGCTGGGATTTCGTCAATGCGTGGCCGTCCAAACTCACCGGTCCTTCGGCAAATGCCACTAACAACGAGGTTGGAATCGAAGAGATGGAGCTCACAATCGAGGGGTACGACCGGACTAAGTAACCGACGTCATCTTCGTGATTACTTTTTAGGTGGGTAATGCTGCAAACAGAGTTTGAGTTTAGATTGCCTCGCGGATATATAGATGCTCAGGGGAACCTGCACTGCGCGGGGCTAATGCGATTGGCGACTGCCCTCGATGAGGTGGAACCACTTCAAGATGCCCGATCTCGAGTGAATGAGGCTTATTTGAGCATTCTGCTGTTGAGCCGGGTCATCGTTCGCCTAGGGAACATTTGCCCGGTCTCGACTTCAGTGATCGAAGGTCTGTTCACCTCCGACTTTGCGTATCTTCAGGCCCTTTACTTGCGCTTTAACGAAGATACCAACAGCCTTGTCGAGACGCAGTGTCCAGCTTGCGGCAAGCGCTTCAGGCTGGATCTGACGGGGAGCGAAAACGGTCAGCCTGTAGAGCAATAGTGTCAACGTTTAGCACGTTTAGTTCCGACCGTTAACGGATCGGCTCCGAGAAAGGGGGGCAGCGATGGTTGTACAAGGTGGCGAAGCATCGAGCGAAGAGGGAGAGCATCAGACTGGAGAGGATGCGGACGCCGCTCTACGAAAGCTTGCGGACAGAGTGTATCAGCTCATGTTCGACGATTTGCGCCTGGAGCGGGCCCGAGCGCGGAACATCGCCTATCGAGGGGGGGATTAGGCTTTGCCCGGCTCGATAGATATTCAAGCGCATCCCGTTTGTAGATTCTATGTCGCCATCGATGGCATAGCGCAAGCTGTGTTCGCAGAGGTAAGCGGTCTCAACATAGAGATAGCAGTCGAGGACATTGAAGAAGGAGGTAACAATGACTTCGTTCATCGCAGACCCGGCCGTTGCAAGGTTAGTAATCTAACGCTCAAGCGGGGGATTACAACCTCCAACGAATTTCTGAAGTGGAGCCTTGAAGTCGCGAGCGGTAAGCTAACTCAGCGTAACCTGTCCGTAATTCTCTATAACTCGGATGGAAGCGAGTTCATGCGATGGGACTACATCAATGCGTACCCAATCAAGTGGAGTGGACCCCAGTTCAAATCGGACGACAAGATGAACGCAATCGAGACGGTGGAACTCGCGCACGAGGGACTGAAAGCAGGTTAATGTCATGTTGCGGCTTTTCAAAGCCAGGCAAGTAAAGGATCGGATGGCATTGTCGCGATATTTAGCGCGACGCCGATCACTGCACAAACGCATTCACAGGCTCAACCCGGCACGTTTTCTGGAAGAGCTGGACTTGCTGTCCGGTGTTCCGGAGCAGGATCGGGAGCCGACGCCGTCGTTTGACTACGTGATGAGTGAAACATCGAATTCAGATGACGTCGCGGATTTCCTAGCGTCGGAACCGATGGCGGCAGATCACGCATCGAGCGAATTTCCTGCGGTGTTGGAAGCTGTTCTCGAGGAGACGGTACCAGACAAAGAACGGAGGTCGACGGAAGTGGCTTTATCGGGCGCGGCAGAACAGGTTGGAACGGACGAGCCGGTGGTGTCCTCTCCGTCGGCGCGAGAAGAGTCAAACGAGGTCGAACAGCAGGATGATATCGCAATACCCTTGCCATCGTTGGCTTCGAGTGGCCTTGCGACAACCGCTGGAGAACCGACCATGGAAGGCCAGCCGTTGGTTCTCCTCAACAGTGCGTCGGATGCTGCAGAACCGAGAATACCTTTGCAGGTGGGTGAACCGGGGAGCCCAGAACTGAACCTTCGACTCACCGATTTGGACTCTTCTGAGCCGGAGACCGTCATCGCGGACACACCTAAGCCCTCTGCCTCTACTTTGCCGATTGCAAATCGAGTGCCCGAGGATGCGTCGACCGTGATGCCAAAGAGGGATTTGCCCGTCAATCGCCAGCGTCGAAAGCTTATCCAGGAAATCTCGATCGCGGAGGTCCGACAAAGCCCTGCTCAGGAGATCGGCCGTCCCTTGACTTCTGCCTCAAAGGTCTCAACCTCCGAGTTATCGGCTCGTGGCATACAGGGAGCGCCAGACACAGATCCTGCTGAGCTGTTCGTTCAACGCTACGATACCAGCCGCACTCCGGCCGCGTGGGCCGCACGTCTCGCGCAGTCAGCGCAACGGCCAGTTAAACACCCATCAGCTATGAAGAGCTCCCTATCGGCAGGATCCCCTCTTTCCGTCGGCAGCAAGCCGAGGCCCCAGAACCTGCGAACTCCTGAAGCGCATCGTGACCCATCACCTCTTCAACCGCTGCCATCGGATCGGCCGGAGCCGATAACGGAGTCAACTCGCCGATTTTTGAAGCCGCTGGTGGGGATCGACCCGGCGAGCGTGCCAGTCTACCAGGGGCCATCTGCGGCGCAAATTGTGCGAGCCAACCGGGCCGACGCTGTGGCGACAGGTGAGACAGTGACAATGGGGTCGGCCTATGTCAGAGACTCGCGCGAGCACATTGGGCTGCTGGCGCACGAGTTGACCCACGTGGCGCGACGGCGTGTGCCTCGCTTCATTCCTCCTATAGCACGCGAAGTCCGCACGCCTGCCGGAACCACCAAGCCGGCCGAAAGAATGGATGAGGAAGCGCTGGCGAACCGGGTCGAAAGCCGTGTGCGCCGCCGGGCGGGAGAGTTCAAAGACAAACCAGTCGCGACAAGCGTAATGCCAACGATGGGCGTCACCTTCGAGCCGCGCGAAGTTCACAACGCTTCGGAGCCCTCCGTTGCGGGGTCGCCAAACCGTTCGAAAAGCGGGGGCCGTTCGGAAGGTTCGGGCAGTCCGGAAACCTGGGGCGGTCTGCCTGCTCCTTGGGAGCCACTACCTGCCTGTATGACATCTGCGCCTGAGATACGTGCGTCGACCGCGCCGGCTACCTCAGCCGGGACTTCCAGCGAGCTGCCAAACTTCGCTGCGGCGCAGGAAATGAGCACTGTTGCGCCGTTGCAATTCGCCGAGGTGAATCGGCCGCTGGACGAAGGCCTGCCTGCAACAGCGGATTCTTCCCAAGCGGAACCTGCGCCGGAAGCGCAGCATCCTCAACCTGATCTGGAAGCGCAGGCGCGACAGGTTTACCTCATCTTGAAGCGGCGCCTGGCCGCAGAGCGCAGACGCCAGTTGACTTAGGAGACCATGCGATGACTTCGGGTTTAGCTCATGCTGAAATCGTACGGCTTGACGTTGGCGGCGGTGATGCCACCAAGTTGAAGGTCATGTTCAACCCAAAAGAATTCACCTGGAGCAAGCAAAACACCTGGAAGCCCGGGAAGAATACAAATACGAACATTCCCGCGTACGATTTTGGCGGTGGGCAAGCGGCCACGCTGAAGCTACAGCTCTTTTTTGATACGTACGCGGAAGGCGGGGACGTGCGTAAGGAACACACAAACGCCATTTACGATCTTATGATTGTGGATCCGTCCCTCAAGGACACAAAGAACAAGAAAGGCCGACCTCCGACCGTGCGCTTTCAGTGGGGGAACATGATCGGGTTTGACTCTGTCATCACCAGTATCAGCCAGCGTTTTACTCTGTTCAAATCCGACGGCACGCCGGTTCGGGCCGTCCTTGACGTGACGTTTCAGGAGGCAAAGGATCCCGGTGTCCCGCCAAAACAGAATCCTACATCGGGCGGTGTCGGCGGTGAACGGGTATGGACGGTGAAGGCAGGTGAGACGCTAGCCTTCATTGCTTTCAAAGAATACAACGATCCCAACCTGTGGCGCCTAATTGCAGACGCCAATCGACTGACTCGAGTCCGCCGGTTGACTCCAGGAACTCTTCTGGCAATCCCAAATGCCTGAGTCAAAGCTTCTGAGCCATTTCTACGTGAAGATTGACGGGACGGACGTGTCCGAAGAATTCATGCACGCCCTTGTGGAAGTTACGGTCGAGAGCAGCCTTCATATGCCCGATGTCGCGACCCTCGTTATGCATGATCCGCGCCTCCACTGGATTGACGAGCCTTCGCTGGCCCCTGGTAAAACAGTTGTCGTTTCCGCCAAATCAACGGCTGCAACCAGCCGGTCGCTAGTCATATTTGACGGAGAGATCGTAGAGATGGAGCCGGAGTTCGGGCCAAGCACGCAGCGGCTCGTGGTGAGAGCATTCGATCGTCTGCACCGCCTGGCGCGAGGCAGGCAGGTTCGTTCCTTCCAAAATGTCACCGACAGCGATGTCGCGCAACGGATCGCCAAAGAGGCGGGCCTCCAGCCGAAGGTCGAAGCCACGACCCAGGTGCACCAATACCTGCTCCAGAACAACGAGACCAATCTCGAGTTCTTGCGTAAGCGCGCGAAGGCTATGGGCTTCCTGCTCTATGCCGAGAGCAAAAACTTGTGCTTCAAACCTGCCGAGAAGGATGGGCAACCGGTGGCCTTGCAGTGGGGCGCAACTCTCACCGAATTTCGGCCACGTCTAACGACTCTTTCACAGATTAACACCGTCACCGCCCGCGGGTGGGATCCTGAAACGCGAAGAGAGATCGTAGGCCAGGCCAACACTGGAAAAGGCACGCCGGATGTTGGCCAGAAAACCAAGGGCCCCGACCTCGCCAAGAGTGCCTTCTCTATAGAGGCCGCGCACCTGGTCTCGAGTCAGCCTCTCCGTACTCAAACCGCCGCTGATCAACTGGCCCAGGTCGTCGCCAACAGGCATGCTGAGCGATTCGTCGAGGCGGAAGGAACGTGTCAGGGCGATCCAGCCATCGTGGCGGGCACTTCAGTGAAAATCGATGCGGTCGGCAACCAGTTCGGTGGAACCTATTTCGTTACCAGCGCAATTCACATTTATAACGCCAGCCAAAGCTACAGCACGCATTTCAGCATTTCCGGGCAGACGCCTTCGACTTTACTGGCGTTACTAGGCGCCGACGCCGAAAACTCCACCACAGGAGTTGGCCTGGTTATAGGTATCGTGACCGACAATCAGGACCCAAAAGGATGGGGCAGGGTGAAAGTGAAGTACCCCTGGCTTTCCAGCGATCACACCAGCGATTGGGCACGTGTGGTCGCTCTTGGCGGCGGGGCAAAGCGCGGCATCCAATTCCTTCCAGAGGTGAACGATGAAGTGCTGGTCGGCTTCGAGATGGGCGATGTACACCATGCGTTCGTCATGGGCGGTCTGTGGAACGGACAAGACGCCCCACCCAAGAAAAGCAGCGAAGTTATCGCCGGAGGCCAGGTGCAACAACGGATTATCCGCTCGCGCTCGGGACACAGCATCACACTGGATGATAGCGACGGCAGCACCAGCATTACGATCGAGGACAAGTCGGGAAACAAAATCATGCTGGATAGCAAAGCGAACAAGTTAGTGATCGATGTAAAAGGCGACACGTCACTTACCACCCAAGGCAATCTTACTCTCAAGGCGCAAGGCCAAATCGAAATCCAGGGTATGGGAGTCAAGATAGATGCGGGCGGCGCCGCAGTTGATGTAGCAGGAACACAGATTAACTTGAACTGACGATCTTGTGACAAACTACAGCCGGCACCGAGATGATCGATTGGAGGCGCTTATGAGTGATTTTCTGGGAGTCGGTTGGTCTTTTCCGGTTGGAGTAGATGCTCGGGGACGCATCGGTCTTTCCCGTCAGGAGAGGGACATCGAAGAGGCGATCCTGATGATTTTGCGAACACCGAAGGGCCAGCGCGTGATGCGCCCTGAGTTCGGTTGCAAAATCCACGAACTTGTCTTTTCGCCCAACGATGCGACCACCGCGGGGTTGGCGGCATACTACACCGAGGAAGCTTTGGGTATCTGGGAACCACGAATTGACGTCCGGGAGGTCCTGGTAAACCCGGATCCAGGTGACCCTACAAGGTTGCTTGTCGAGGTTCATTATATGATCAAGGCCACTCACGACAGTCGCTCACTGGTCTTTCCGTTCTATCGAATTCCAGATGAACAGGGAGCGCAGTAAGTCCGATATGCCTCTGCCAACTCCAACTCTTGATGACCGCCGCTTCCAGGATATTGTAGACGAGGCGAAGCGTCTCATCCCTCAGTTGTGCCCGGAGTGGACCGACCACAACGTAAGCGATCCGGGCGTGGCAATGATCGAACTATTTGCCTGGATGACAGAGATGTTGTTGTACCGGGTCAACCAAGTACCGGAAAAGATCTACATCAAGTTTCTGGAACTCATTGGTGTCAAGCTGAACCCACCGCGCTCCGCCCGTGCGCCGGTAACTTTCTACCTGTCCGCGCCGCAGCCGAATGAGATTGTGATCCCCCAGGGAACCGAAGTGGCTACGGTTCGCACTGAAACGAATCCCGCCATCATTTTCACGACGGAAACCGACCTTCCAATTCGGCCGGCGGTTTTGCTCGGGGCATTTACGAGGAGCGGCGGCAGTAATTCCGGCTGGGTGACGCACGATTTAAACCGTCTGGCGCTTCCCAATCAGTTATTGAGTCTTTTTCCTAATCCCCCATCACCGGGAGATGCATTTTTCCTGGCCCTGGAGAAGGACCACAGCCATCATCTGATGGCACTGCAACTCGAGTGCGATAACGCTGGTGGTGCCGGCGTCGATCCTGAAAACCCACCCATTGAGTGGCAAGTCTGGCAGGGTGGCGTCGTCCGCTGGGCAACTTGCACGATCGAAAACGATGGCACCAAAGGCTTCAACATGGATGGCGAGATCGTCCTGCATCTGCCGGCGATGGCGCAGGAAGATTTTCAGGGTACCCGGGCATACTGGTTACGCTGCCGGCTTACTGACGCCCAAAGAGGTCTGCGGCACTATGACGTATCGCCGCAGCTCAACGGCCAGCTTAGAATTGTATCTCGCGGTGGCACAGTCCACGCTCACCATGCGATCACCGTACAAAACGAATCTCTCGGTTACAGTGATGGTGCTCCTGGGGCGACATTCAAGCTGCTCAACACGCCGATCCTCTCGCGTGATCCGTTAACTGATTGCTTAGTCGTCGTACCGCCGAGCGGCAAGCCACAACAATGGCGGGAGGTGGAAGACTTTGGCGACTCATCCGCCGAGGACCAACATTTCACACTCGACAATCTCGAAGGTACACTCACCTTGGGCCCTGCGTTGTTGCAACCCGACGGCTCCGTGTATCGCTTTGGCGCCACGCCGCCCAAAGGTAGCCTGCTATCTTTCAGCCGTTATCAGTACGGCGGCGGTGTGGCCGGCAATGTGCCGAAGGGTGCTCTCTCGATCATCAAAACCTCGATCCCCTATATTTCTTACGTCAACAATCGGGATCCGGCGCTGGGCGGCCGGGACGAGCAAAGTGTCTCGGATGCTATGCTGCGCGCTCCCAGGAATTTGCGGACTCGTACCCGTGCGGTGACGGCCAGCGACTTTGAATACCTGGCCTGCCAGGTGCCGGGCGTCGCCAGGGCGCGCTGTTTTGCGCCGGGCGCTCAACCCGGCGACCCGGATAGCCTTAAGCCGGGTCAGGTTCGGGTGATTGTCCTGCCCGGCGTCGAGGCGCCACAGATCTCAATTCCACCCGAGAATCTGGTATTATCGGCGGAACTCCGCGAAAGAGTGTTGAACTATCTGCGCGAACGCTGTTTGTTGGGGTGTACCGTGGATGTGAGACCTCCACAGTACACGTGGGTTATGGTCTCTGCCAAACTGCGTCTTGCGGAAAGAAGTGAGCCGGCATTGTTACAGCAGGTGTGCGAGCGTGCCGAGGCGGAATTGTACCGCTTCCTGAATCCGTTCGAAGGTGGGCAGGCCCGCGATGGATGGCCGTTTGGCCGTGAACTCTATACGTCGGAAATTTACGGCCTGCTGCACCGGATACCGTCAGTGGAATTCGTGGAAGAAGTGCAGATCGGCATCTCCGAACCCGGCAGTGGAACGCCGGCCCAGCCTGCCCCGCCCCGCCTGGCATTGCCGAAACATGGACTAATCTGTTCGTTGGTCCATCGCGTCATTGTGACCTGAAGCGGAAGTGAGAACTATGACAGTCGATAAAGACGACGTTGAGAGCGCTCACCTGGTCGTGCAGTTGGATGAACGCGTCCTGCAGACCATTCATCTGGACAAACCAATCATCACCATCGGGCGCACGCCGGACAGCGACTTAGTTCTGCTCGGCTCCCAGGTGTCGGGACAACACGCGGAAGTTCGCATCAGCCAAGAAGGAACGATACTAACCGACCTTGGAAGCCCAGCCGGCACGTCAATGGCTGGGGTCCGGTTACTGCCGCAGCGACCGCGCTTGCTGGTGGACGGTGAGGCATTTCAGATTGGGCCGTATAAGATCTACTATCGATCGGGTAGTGCTCCGCAAACCGAGATAACCTTACAGCCTGCGCAGGTAACGCTTCCGTCATCGCCACCGTCGGCCGCGGTGGTCTCCCCGCCAGACGTCACGCTGGTGCCGATCAAGCCGCCGCTTCGTACCTGGAAGGTATCGGTTCATCGACGTAGTGATGTGAGTATCTACTTGGAGTACTTGCCCGAGCTCTTTCATGACAATGACTTCCTGAGACGTTTCCTGATGATCTTCGAAACCCTGTGGGAGCCGATGGAGCAGCGACAGGATAGTATCGCGATGTATTTTGATCCTCGGACCTGCCCGGCGTCGCTGCTGGAGTGGTTTGCGGGTTGGCTGGATCTGGAAGTCACACCACTTTGGCCTGAAGGGCGCCTCCGTAGCCTACTGGCCGAGGCGATGGAGCTACATCGCTGGCGTGGAACGAAATACGGCTTGACTCGTGTCCTCGAAATATGCACCGGGCTGACGCCGCAAATAGAAGAGGGGTCACAGCCGTTGGTATTCCACATTAAGTTCTCGTTCCCTAAAGATGCCAAAATCAACCAGGAGTCCATAGAAAAACTGATCGAAATGCAGAAGCCGGCACACGCCGGCTATGTGCTGGAGGTTCAACGATGACAGACCTGACCGGTCAAACGCTGGGCAATTACCGGATTGAATCCCTCATAGGCTCCGGTGGCATGGGACAAGTGTTTCGCGGGGTCCACATCCACCTGGGTCAGCCCGCCGCCATCAAAGTGCTGCATGCCAGCCTCGCGACGGAAAGTGACTTTCGCGCTCGTTTTCTCCAGGAAGCCCAGTCGGCCGCCCGGCTCAAGCATCCCAACATCATCCAGGTCCACGACTTCGGCGAGCAGGATGGGAAGCTTTATCTAGTGATGGAGTTGATCACTGGTGGATCCCTGCGCAGCCTGCTGGCGGAACGGGCCGGGGGGAGGCAAGGAGCGTCGCTGCAGTCAATGACCGACCTGGTCAAGCAAACCGCGGATGGTCTCGCAGCCGCCCATGCACAGGCGATGGTGCATCGGGATATCAAGCCGGAGAATCTACTTTTAGATCCCCGAGGGGACGGAACGTACATCGTCAAGATTAGCGATTTTGGATTGGTTCGCCTCGCGGACCGCGGCATCTTGTCCTCAATGGGCGCTCCGGTCGGAACACCGCCATATATGTCGCCCGAGCAATGTCAGGGTGTCGAACTGGACGGTCGGAGCGACCTGTATTCGCTCGGTGTCGTCCTGTATGAAGTCGCAACCGGCTTGCTGCCCTTTGACTCCAAGACTCTCAGCTCGGCGATCCATTCACACATCTATGTGGCGCCCCCGCCCCCACGCCAGATACGGCCGGAACTATCGGCTGATCTCGACGCGATCATTCTCCGCTGTCTGGCGAAGAACCGTGATGAGCGATTCGCCTCCGCGACTGAATTGTCGGCGGCCCTTGACGCCTGGATTCGCAGCACGTCTTCCGTTGTGAATACGACATTCGGGGAGCGATCCCAGCCGGATGCCCGCGGAAACCGCGTTCAGGTGTTGGATCAATATGGCAGGACGGTGCAAACGGTGGAGTTGACGAGGCGTGGCCTCACCATCGGAAGGGATGCCGGAAATGATGTGCGGCTCGACTCCGAGGAAGTCTCGCGCTTTCACGCCCGGATCGATTGGGATGGCCAAAATGTTGTGCTCACCGACCTGGGTTCCAACAAGGGCACTCTACTCGAAGGCTATCGTCTCGTACCGCAAGCCGGACAAGTCTGGGACCGACAGCAGCCGGTTAGCCTAGGGCCATTCACGTTGCGCTTCAATCTGGCGGCGCCGCCGCCGGTACGACCGACTCCTTCGCCTGTAATTCTGAAACACACCGAGCTGGCACTCGAGAAGAAAGAAATGTCCATTACGCCAGGACAGCCAGCCGTCTGCAAGGCGACGATCGTGAACGCCGGTCCGATCGTGGAGCACGTCTCCATCGGCGTCGAGGGTGTACCGGAGGGATGGGTACAAGGTCCGGGGAGGAAGGTTCAATTGAACCCCGGAACGAGGTCCGATGTCCTTCTGACAATTAACGTTCCCAAGGCGCCAGCCAGCCGGGCCGGCGTCTATGCGGTAACGGTCGCCTCCAAGTCTGATGAAGATCCCGGTGGCGGCAGTTCGCAGCAGGCTCTCTGGACGGTGCAGCCGTTTAGCGCGATGAGTCTCGCCATCGCCCCAGCCAAGGCGAGTGCGTCCAAGCAGGCCACCTACGACGTTACGCTTCATAACCAGGGCAATGCACCGGCAAATTATGCGCTTAGCAGTAAAGATGATGAGAACAAGCTGGCTCGTTTCTTTGATATGGGCGATCGTTCACTAAAGCCTGCCGTGTCGATGGATGTAGAACCGGGCGGCTCGCCATCGGTGAAACTAAGCGTCAGCGTGCCAAGGCGATGGGTTGGTACGCCGGTATCCCACAACTTCAGCGTTCAGGCGGCATCACCTGCGAGTGGCGACGCTAAAACAACGTCTGCACAATTCATCCATCGAGCTCTGTTGCCGCCCTGGGCGATTCCCGTCATCCTGGTGGTTCTCGGCGCCTTCGGTTGGTTGCTCCATGTTCTGTTGAAGCCCGATACTCCGGAAATCACAGTTGAGCAGGCTGGCACCCCGCCGGACAAACCGGTGTGGGTAAACCAAACAGTGGTGCTGCGTCTGGCTGCCAAGCGAGCGTCGAGCTTTACGCTCGATCCGGCGGGCAAACCGTCGTCAACCAAGGAAGGCGAATACACCTTTGAGAAAGGTTTTAACCAGCAAACAGTCGTCACGGCGACGGCATTAAATCTGTTTGGAAGCACCCAGAATATCAGGACGATAGAAGTGGCCACGCCGACGATAAAACCACCGAACATCCAGGTATGGTCCGTTTCGCCTCCTCAGGTGTCTGAAGGGCAATGGGTTACGGTAACGTGGACGGTTCTCAACGCCGATAGTGTCAACCTGGAGCCGTATGGGACTGTCGACCCTCAAGGCAGTAAGACATTCAAGCCGAATCACACCCAGACCTATAAACTCACCGCGACCAAAGAAGGAGCGCCATCTGCCGAGCGGGAAACAGAAGTGAACGTTGTGCCTGCTGCGGCGAAAGAGAAAGGCCCGCTCCCAAAAACCCCGGACTTCGCGGGCACCTGGGTGGAAATCAACCCTTCAAATCCGGCACGTCCAGCCATCATGACACTCACACAGACCGGGGAACAAGTGTTCTGGGGCAAGAACGTATTCACAGTTAACGGACCGACAGCAACCCGTACCACACCTCTGACCTGCAAAACGACTGGCGGAACCGGCGCGACAGGGGTAGCCAGGGAAACGTTGTCTCTTCAGGGCCCCAATTTGATCCTTGGCGGTTCGACGACCTGGAATAGCAAATGCGGTGTCACTCCCGCTGGCACAGTCAATCTCCCGTCGAAGACGCTGCAGAAACAAACTGGTTCGCCGAATAACCATCGACCCGCATCACCAAGCCAAGGCAGTCAAGGTAGCGGACCGCAGGGGCCTCCAGGTCGGGACATCGCTGGCGCAGCGGCAGAGGGTCTGGTATGGATCGACGCGGCCACCAGGCTCTATTACACAAAGGATGACAAGGCTTACGGTTTGACGAAGCTGGGTAAGTTCGTGCCCGAGGCCGTTGCCCTGGATGGCGGCTACCACTCCGCACATGCGCCATCGACCGGAGGTACACAGCAGGGTAGCGGATCGGAGGGGCCATCAGATGCGGTCATCGCTAGAGCCAAAGCAGCGCATCTTGTATGGGTCTTCCTTCCCAAGAAGGTTTATCTCACTCAGGATGATCAGAACTACGGCAAGACCAAACAAGGCAAGTTCATGACCCTGAAAGAAGCCCTTAGCGAGGGCTACCGTCCTGCAAGTCCGCCGGCCAAATGAACGCAGTTTTCTTCCGGCGTTGGCCGCAATTTACGCGGCGCCGGCGACAACGCGGACAGAAAGAGACATCTGATGAAGATGATCGCCACAGATAAACGCCGGAAAGACTATCTCCGTGAAAGTAACGGCGCCTGTGTGTTCAACTCCGTTCTGTCAGAACCGCCCGGGGTCGAAGCGCCCGAGCCCGGCACAAGCCTCTCGACGCCGCGAACCCTGCAAAGCCTCGGCGATATCTCTATAATGCCGCGTAGTGGCCCGCTGCTGCAGAGAGACACCAACACCGATGCAACGCTCCCCAAGTCCGATTCGCCGGAAATATCGCCCGTTCCGAACGACCAGAAACCGCCAGACGATGCAGGTGCGCTGATCCAGACGAATGACAGCCAGAGCTCCACGGTGATTCAGGATCCTCCGGCGGTCAAACTCGCCACCTTTTCCGGAGCGACGTTGGCCAATAATGGTTACAGAGGGGGAATCACTGCTTAACACAGACTCTAACTTCATTTAACACACAGCAGCCAAGGAAGAATTTCAGGCTTCGGGGAATCGGAGCCAGAGGACAGTAGGAAGAGAAATGGCGGGTTTCGGATGGGCTGCCTTGGCGACGGTTGAGTGGTGTTCCTGCACAAGGTTCTGGAGATACCAGCAAGGACATGGTAAAAACATGGGGGCAGAACGAGTTCAGAAGGCGAGTGGCCAGCCAAGCGCGCCCTCCGGTTCCCGGATTAACATAAGGGAAGAGCCATGACGTTGTTGACCATTGAACTTCCGGACGAGCAAAAAGCGACGCTCGCGGCCAAAGCGCAAGCGAAGGGCCTCTCAGCCGAGCAATACACCCGGCAGGTGATGGAACATGATCCGATGCCGGACTGGCTGCGAAAATCCTGGGAAACCTCCAAAGCGGCAGGCCTCGATCGGCTTTCGACCGAAGGGATCGACGCCGAGATTGCCGCCGCCCGAAAAATGAGGGAGAGCCTGTAATGTTGCATCGTGTGAAAGACCTGTCGCCAGAACAGAAGGTTGCTGTTGAAGCACTGTTAGGGCGGGCTGTGTCCAGCGACGAAGCCGTCAGCGTCAGAGCCGTCGCTCCGGCTACGATCATTCCGTCTCAACTCTCGCCGGAAGCGCGTACGGAGGCACTGCGTACGCTTGATGGCTATTTTGCCAAGGTTGATAGCGGGCGAAAGCCCGTCAGTGACGAGGAAGAAGAAGCGATCTTCATCGAAGCGATGCGGTCGGTACGTCCCAACTACAGGCCGGTTGAGTGAAGATTGTCCCGGATGCGACCGTCTTGATACGTGCGCATCACCGGAGCAGGACGCTTGCCAGGCGGTTATTTCATGAAATTCTGGAGCGCGGCCACAGGCTGGTGCTGTCCAACGAAATGATCGCCGAGGTGACGCGGGTGCTACGCTACCCGAACTTTCAGGACCTGTACGGGCTTACGGATGCGGATCTTTTGGAATATGCACAATGGCTCCAGAGTGTGGCCGACATTGTGATTCTCGATCCGCGATACCGGGCGCCGTTCCTCCGGGACCCTAACGACGCCGATGTCTTGCAGACGGCGGAACGCGGCGAAGCCGATATCCTGTGTACCCATGACAGCGATTTCTACGACCCGGCGGTGTTATCGTACTGCGCGACACGCGGAATCCAAGTGTGCATCGAGAGTGCCCTCATGGAGCGGCTTGCTGGGTCGTAATTTGAGCGCCCGGTCATCATCGGCGCGGTGAACACCGTTAGGGATCTTCGCGCTGATCGCTCCTCTAGAGTCGGAGCGGAATCACCGCCAACGGATTTGGCCAACCTTGGCGATTTGCTGCAGTGACTTCAGCAAATGCACTACGTCCTAGGCAGGCAAGTCCAAGACGGCGAATAGCCGACTTAACCGGCCCGGAGCGATCGGACACTCGCCAAACGCGCCGCACCACGCCGCTAGGTGTCGCCTTGGATCGAAGCACGAAGAGATCCAACTCACGGCCCGGGAACAAGTGTTATGATGCGAGCTAATCGCAACAGCGCAATGAGCGCCGTAACAGCATTTGTCAGCTATTCATCGCCGGATCGCTTGATGGCACTGCACCTGTCAGATAAGTTGCGACAGTCCGGCATTACGACATGGATCGATCAGATCGATATTCATCCTGGCGATGACATCGTCGGCCGGATCGAAAGCGGTATACTGTAGCCCGGAAGCTGGGCGTCTTGCTGATACGCGAGTTCCGATGCCTGAATTCGTCGCGGGCCGAGTGCTGCCAAGGTGAACGCTTCATGGGTTGTATCGATTGCGAACCGCTCGGACCTCATTGGTCGGGATCATCCTTGTCTGTAATGCCATTCGGCGAAAGCGCAAGGTCGTTGATGTGCTCCGCTGGGAGCGGGCTTCCGACCGAGCCACCCGACGCCGCAAAGAGTAGTATGGAATATCGAGCAATGATGATCTAAATCGCATGAATTTGCACGTTCCGGAAGCGGCATCTTGGCAAGCCGACCGTCGAAGTGCCGGACGATTCGACCCCAGGTAGGAGCAACCATCGGACGCGCACCCGGCTCTGCTGATACTATCGTCTGCATGCGGGATCCGTTGGTCTGCTCCACACCGGGATGCGGTTTTCGCCTCCTCGAATCCCGATCTGAGATGCGAGTTGTCGGGGCGTCCTTCCCCGAGGACCTCGAGATGGTCCGGTTCTTCCTTGCGGTCGGCCCACGCTACGTTAGCTGCCCACAATGCGGACGCAACACTGAGTACGAGTCGAGCGCGCAGTGCTTGATTCGAACGTGTAACGGGTCGCGATGTTTGTCCCCAGCATTCTCACAATAATTCCGGGCTGGTTGGTCAGATTGGTGTCGGCTCGGGATGTCGATGTTGGAGCTAGGTCAGGATAGGATACTCGCCCGTATAGGCAGACTGCGGTATCCCAGGCATCAAAGGCGGGATTTGGAGCGCCCGGCAAAAACGGCCGGGCGGTCTTCGCGTTTTATAGCCCAAGGCCTCCGCTCAGAGACTTCACCGATGAAATTAGGGTTTTCGTTGAACCCCTTCAGAAAGGCTGACAGTGATAATTGGCGCTGCGCCCGATGCAGAGCAGTTGCTACGAATAACGAAACCCTCCGGCACACGATGAGTGCACCGGAGGGTCTCTCGTAAGCCGATTTCTTCGGAGCCAGCCCCGTCGCATCGGCCTTGGGCATCCGCTCGGGCGCGACCCCTCGCGGATAGATCAATAACGTGACAACTAACTCTGTAACGGTAGCCGATAGCAACCGTTGTCCTGTACAATCCAGCCTTGCTGGCAGGCGTCCGCGATGGCCAACTGCGCGGTTCGCTTGGAACATTCCGAGCGCTGCATGATTTGCTCGCGCAGTTGGTTGTAGCGTGCCGCCGGTCCAACCTGTGTCAGCGCTGAGGTGACGTCGGAACGTTCCACCTTACGCCGGTTGGCGGACTCTGCGGTTGACGGCGACCCAGCTGCGGAGAACCACAGCGTATGCGGATCGAGTTGCAGCAAGCGCGGAGGCTGCGCCACGGCGTAACGGAACTGGAAGCGCAGTTCGAGAGTGTTGAACTGTGGCGAAGGTTTGGTCAGCAGCAGGTAACTATCGCCCACGGCGTGCAACGCCGAAGACCCGCGGAAGGCGCTGCCCACCTCGTCGCGAGTGATCGACTTGCGGACATGATGCACTACGATCAGCGCCGCTTTAGAAGCTTCGCGCAGACGCAGCAAGCTCTGGCACAACGCGGCCATAGAGCGCGTATCATTTTCGTCCTGATCATGCGCCGAGTACAACGGGTCCAAGACGATCACTTCGGCAGCAGCTGCGCGGGCAGCGTGGAGAAAATGACTGAATCCCTGCGGCGCGCTGAGCAGGTGTCCACTGGCGCGCGTATCAACCAACAAGTGCTGATCGGCGGCCGAACCCACTGTCCGGCGCATGGACGCCAAACGGGAAACGAACTGCGCAGTGGGCAGTTCGAACTGACAGACGAGGACGCGACGGGCAGCCGGTATGGTAAAGCCGGCGCGGTCCTGACCGGCGGCGAGCGCGAGCGCCAGATTGGCCACCAGCAAGCTCTTGCCGACCTTGGGTTCGCCACCCACAAACAGAATGCCCTGCGCGGGCAGCAGTCCGGGTTCGATCCAGCCGGCCGGTGGCGAACTGGGCTGCTGTTCGATCAACTGGCCCAAAGAAAGTACGGATGCAGGAGGCGCCGGCTTACGCGCGGCTCCATTCGCGGCGTTGCTCATAGCAGAGCCTCCTGCACGGCATCCAGCAGAATGGCTTCATCCACCCCGGAAGCCTTGCGTGCAGCGGCCAGTCGCAAGGCCGTCAAGGCGAGTTTGTTGACCTTGCGCAAGATACCTTTGGTCGCCTGATATAAAGCCTGGCGCGCGGTCTCGTCAAACAACGGTTGCGTGACGCCGGAGGCTTTCAGTTGATGCGCGAGGTAGGCGTCGAACTCCTCGCGCGAGAGTCCTTCGAGGTGATACTGTACGCCGATGCGTTGACGTAACGCTTCATGCATCTGAAGCGATAGCGTGCGGCGCAGCAGCGGCTGACCGACCAGCAGAAGCGTCAGATAACGCGAAGAATCCATATCGAAGTTCAACAGCAGCGGCAGTTGTTCCAGGGCCGCATGCGGCAGCAACTGAGCTTCGTCGCAGATCAGAATGGGATGCTGTTTCTTACTCTGGTGCAGACGCACCACAGCGCCGGCGATCTGGCGTGCTAAATCGCCCCGGTGGTGGGCTGGTTCAAGATCCAGTTCGAGAGCCACCTGACGCAATAGATCCAGCGCCGAGCCGGTGGCAAAGTGCACGTAGAGAATCTTGTACTGATTGGGATTGAGTGAGGCCGTGAAAGCGCGCGCCGCGGTAGACTTGCCCGCACCCACTTCGCCGGTGAGCAGACCCGCACCATGATGCTGGGCCAGAAACTCGAAGCGGGTCTTGAGTTGATTCCAGGCCTGCGAAGCAAACAGTTGCTTGACGTCGGGGCTGTCGGAAAACGGCTGTTTCTTGAAACCGAAGAAGGACTCCCACATGGCTACCGATGCTCCTTAAGAAGAGGTGGAGGCAGTTGACCGTTCAGCACCGGGTCCACCAGGCGCGCGGTGCCGTGCTCCTGCCCTTCGAAGTAAATGTCCACTTCGTTCAGATCGAGCGGATCGAAGCGCGCCTCAATGCGTTTGCCGGCCAGGTGCGGCGGCGCTTCAAAGAATCGGTTATGCAGCAGAAAGGTGCAATCGCGGCGCACCAGACGATCCAGGCGATGAAAGAACAGGCGGCGTAGATCGGTCCACGGAGGTAGTTGGCGGACGTGTTCGATATCGCGCTGCCAGCGCAGCAGCGGAGTCGATTGTAAGGTGCTGTGTTCGCGGCAATGGTAGACGGTGTCGATCCAATGCCACAGACGTTCGTTCAACTGTTCCAGCGTCAGCGTCTGTTTCGGATCGAGGCCCGCCAGAAACTGTTCGCGAACCGAGCGAAAGAAACGTTCGATCTTGCCACGCCCTTCGGGTTGATAGGGAGGCGTATGCACAATCAGCGTGCCGAGCGATGCCGCGATGCGCGCCAGTTGAATCGAGCGATAAATCTTGCCGTTGTCCATGTACAGGCGGACCGGCACGCCACGCGAGGCGATGGCGTGGCGCAGACAATCGAGGAAAGCATCAAGGCCCTGGTTGGGGTAGAACTGGGCGTGCGGGATCAGTCGGCTGGCATCGTCGAGCGTGGCCTGCAGGAAGACCTGCAATTTCCCGCCGCCGGGCCGCTGGACATACGGACCAAACAGCATATCGGATTGCCAGAGTTGATTGGCAAACTCGACTTCGAACTTTTTGCGCGCGGTCGCGTCGGCGGCGAGCAACTGACGGGCGGTAAGTCCGTGGGCTCGCAGAAAGCGATACAGCGTGGAGGCCGAGATCTCCTGCTCGTCGGGCAGGGCCAGTTCCCGCAACAAAGCCGTACCGGTACGATGCGGATTCTCGCGCTGGAGCCGTTCGATCAATGCGGCGGTAGCGGCGGGGATGACGCGAGTTTGTCCGCGATCCTGGCGTGGTTTGGGAGCCAGCGCCGTGAAGCCGTGGCGGCGATACTGCAACGTCCATTCGAGCAAGGTGTCGGTGGATACCGAGGTGCGGCGGGAATAGGGAATGTCATAGCAACGGGCCGCAACTTCCTGGGCGCGTCGCGTGAGCTCGCCTCTGGGCAGTGTTTCCAAAACCAGCGGCGCGATTAATCCGTAGCGAAAAAGCGCGATTTTTTCGGCTTTGTCGTCCATCTTTTTCTCTCCTGTTGAAGAGCGTAAGGTGAGCATGGGCCTGGAGGCTAGACAAGTGTTGTGTGGGGACGCTCGCCCGATTCCGGCGGGGCGGAGACTGCGGCGCGAAGACCGCGCGGAGCGAGACTGCGCGGCCAGCCCAGCAGGTGACTGCGCAGTTGGGAGAAAAGGAAGCGGTGGGCTGGAATCCAGCGCGTGGCGGCGAGCATGCACAAGGCCCGCTGGACAAAGCCCGGCGCGGGTGCGGGTTCGGTCAACGCCGCCAACGCGACGCAGAGAGGCTCAGCTTGTCGGCGAAAGCGCCGGACCCAGAACTGGCCTCGCTGATAAGTCATCGCGAACAATAGCGTCGCGGTGACGGATTGCCAGAGCTTGTTTTCCAGCAGACGTGCAGTGAGGACCAGCGCGATCACCGTGATACTGGACCGCAAGTATGGCAGCACGAATTCAGGCAGCAACGACACCGTGCGCCGGCAAGCGAGACATAAGTAGCGGCGCACGCGCAACGAGCCATCGAAGTTCAGGCACGTCAGCGTGCGGGTGTAAAAGCCGTGTGCGGTGAGCGGCCGTTGGGTTTGGCATTGCGGACAGTGGCGCGGCCGGTGGAGATCGATGTCGTCGAGTTGCTGCTCGTATTGCTGGACGGACCCGGCAAATGGGTGTAGGATTTGCATTGTGTAGGTGGCAGACCCATATGGGTCTGTCCTTTCTCCTGGGAGTTGCGTTCCCAGGTCGCTCAACGCGGGAGAATTTGCCGTTCTCCCGCGTTTCCTTTGAGCATCCTACAAGTGTTAGAGCTTTTGCTCCCGGACCGACGACCTATTCCTGGCTGGAATAGGGGGCCAACGGTTCTCCAGTGACGGACGCCCGGAACAGCGTAACCGTGTGATTCTGTTGGCCGCGACGAGGGGCAGACCTATTCCTACCAGAAATAGGTCTGGAGAATTCTTCGCATGGCCTGCGCATGATGGGATAGATGCTCACGATCCCGCGCACCAGTCAGTTTCCGATACGCCTCCCGGGCGGAATCGCGCCGGCTTAGCCGGGGATCAATGTGGGAAAACGCCAACGCGGGCGCCGAGAAAATCGTGACCCGTTACACGAACGCTGCGCTTGACAATCTGCTACTACCCACCGAAATGGGCGGAACAATTGCCGGGACTTCTCGGCGCCGACGCAAGCTTTCCCGACGCCCGGAACGAGGGCTGGAGTGTTCGGGTGCTGACCGACGCAGACGAATTCAGTCGCGAGATTGGTTACAAGTTGGGCCGTCTGGCGGTGCCGATCATCGAATGCTGGCGGGCTGCCATCGCCGATGGAAACGAGGGCACGAAACGGTGGTGTGAGGAGAATTGCGACAAGCTCACACCATCCTTCTGGGCTTCCTTGCGGTTGGTGCGCGACGGCTTCGTGCCGATGGAACTCGTGTTCGTTCCCGATGCCCAACATATGGCTGAAATTGAGCGCGAAGTCGCCCGATTTCGTGGCGTTTTCCTGCTGATTGGAGGAGAACGCAAAGAGGGTGTCGACTATGAGCAATGGCTCGCCTCAACGATCGACGAAATGCTTGGCGAAGTGCTCATGCTTTGGACATCGTGGACGGCCGATCGCCTCGTGAAGGAATGCCGCATCCCAGACCTCGAACAACACGTCTCAGAGGCCGTCTGCAGTTCAGCCCTCAGTCAATCGCTCATTGACACTTTGGCCAGAGACGTCGAACGGATTATCCAGGTATATCCGCAGTTAAATTCCTATGCCCTGCTTGCCGTGATGGCTGCCGTGTGCCGTGCATCAGGCTTAGTGAATCCAATGCAGTTCTCGTGGACGAACGCCTATATCGACTTCGAGATTGCGTTTCGCACAGATGTGGTGTCTGAGTCGGGCTGGCGGGTGCCACTGGCCTTCGCCATGGAAACCGTGTTGCCGTCATTGCTCCTCGGTACGTGGGCAAAACTGAACGATGAGGCAAACAACGACGACCCGCGCCTAAACGCAATATTGGCGCTTGCATCAGAGCTCAAGTTCGATGGTTTTGCTGTATTGGCGCGCCGAGCCTTCGACGGGGACCTCTCGTCCCTAGATGATAGCGAAGCTACGAGAGTGATTACTCAGCGACTCGATACTATGCTGAGCGACGAGACGGATATCGACGGGCTGGTGCGAAGTGTACTTGAGAGCCACCCGCATCTAACCAGGTCGCTGGTTGCGGGAGCCACTCGCACGCTGCTCGAGCGCGGGCGTCCTTCCGACGCTGTTCATGTTGCATGCCGTTTCGCCCAGCGCCTCAAGGACCGCTCTCGGGCTACCGCTGCCCTGCAGTTGTTATCCGACACTCGGGCGAGCCTTGAAGCGCATGGCTGCTGGCCGACCGATCTCGATTCTCAGGTTGACTACACCAATGAGTTGGGGAATGTCTTCCGCCTTTTAGGTGATCCCGAGGCGGCGCTTGGTCAATACGTGCAATGTGCTGAGCTATTGCGCGGGGTTTCGGACCATAGAATGCATCGCGTGAACCAGCTAAACACTGCAATTGTGTTGCGTGAGTTGGGCCGAGCACAAGAGAGCTTAGCCTTACTCCGTCCTTTGCTGGATTCCTCTGGGAGCGACGAGAAAGTAGACGTGTACAATTCCATAGCAGCGGCTCACGCCGTTCTTCACGAATTGGAGCCCGCCGCCCGCGCTCTCGAGGCTGCGTTCGGCTTACTGCGCTCCCGGGGACTTTACGCGGAGCAGCGCTTCAGGCTCCTCGTAACTCTGGAATCGGTATACCGCAAGATAGGGAAAGACCGGCACGCGCAGGTGCTCAATAGACTTACGCAGACAGCTGCCGAACTGAATGATCCTGTCGCCACGGCTCTAGCCGCCGGTTTCCGTGCTGTCGCCGAAGCGAGCTCAACGGGCGTGAATGACTCATTTCGAGAGAGCGTTCGTAACGTGACCTGGGAGCGGGACTATGCCGCGACCCGTCCCCTAATCGAGGCGGGCCAGTACGTTATGCTCGCGGCGACGGACACCGGTTGCGGGATGACGCCCGAAGCGAAAGCCCGCATTTTTGAGCCGTTCTTCACGACAAAGGAAGTCGGGAAAGGAACAGGGCTGGGGCTGGCTGTGGTCCACGGCATTATCAAGCAGAGCAACGGTCACATCGAGGTTTATACCGAGCCGGGTGTTGGCACGACCTTCAAGATTTACCTTCCCGCGGTGCAGGAGCAAGTGAGTGCACTGAAGGCAGTCGACGGCGGCAAGTGGATGGGTGGTGCCGAGACGATCTTACTCGTCGAAGATGAAAAAGCAGTGAGAGGATTGGCCCTCCAAGCCTTCCAGGCGCATGGTTATAAGGTTCTGACAGCGACCGATGGTAAAGACGCAATGCGGGTCGCCGAAGTATATCATGGGCCCATCGACCTGCTGGTGACGGATGTGGTGATGCCCCGCGTGGGTGGCCGACAATTGGCCGAGGCCCTGCGACTCGCGTTGCTGAAGATGAAAGTTCTGTTCACCAGCGGCTATACGGATGACGCCGTGGTCCGGCATGGCATTCTTCAAAAGGAGGTGTCTTTCCTGCAAAAACCCTATACGCCGCTATCGCTGATGAGGAAGGTAAGAGCGGTACTAGACGAGACGAACTCCCTGCTACCACAAACAAATGAGTTAGTGCCAATGCGCATTTTTCTGACATCAGATCAGCACAACTGAAGAGTCCCATCTGCAGATTTCGGCAATGGCGACCGTCCTACGGGTAAGCAGATCGCGGCTCATCTGCAAATCGTGTTTGCGGCTGTGCCGAAGATGGTGAAAACGCTGCTGGCGCGCGCGGATTCGGGTTTCTACTGCTGGGACGCGGTGCAGGCATACGAGAGTGTGAAGTGCGGGTTCATCATCGTGGCCCGCCCGTCGAAGTGAATGCGCCCGCCTCAGCGAAGCAAGAACTGAACGCATGGTCTAGCAACGCCTTCGATAGCTTCAACGCATCCCCGCGAAACTGAACGAAATCGATCGCATGCGAGATAATGTCCCGCGGATGGCAACGACGGAACGGCTTGCCGCTTGCGAGATAGCGACGTTTGAGGAAATCGTCCAGCAAGTCGTCCGGACAATTAAGCCCGTTCTTCGCGATAGGCCCTGTCCTTCATAAGTTCCTTAATCCTATCCCAGGGCGGGTTCTTATGCACCCCCGCCATGGCACCTGGCCGTTCCAAATCCGTTTCTTATTGCGGCTGCAGGCCGAGCCTACTTCCGTCTGGAAGACCTGCGGTGCGTCACCCTTGGTCGATAAGCGGACGGCGAAGGCCGCGATCGAGGCCAAGGTCGAGACTGGTCCCAGCATGCTCTCGCCAGTCTGCGTCATCGCGTCCTGAGTTCGAGACGAGGCGAGTTGGGCAGGCTGGCGGTTCGTCCTGGCGAGCGGGGCGTGTCGCCCTCGGGCGCGCGAGCTCGCAAAACGACCGGGGCTGGCCGAGCACTCCGCTAACACCGTCCGGCGGTCATTCGCCTCGCCCGTCGCAGTGGCTCACGTAGATGTTGCGCTAACGGGCCCCCGCTGCCGCACCGGACGCGCGTCATGGCCGCCGCGAAGTGAGTCTGCAACCCGCCGGCGTAGACCGCAAAAAGATCAACTTCACCAAAGCGACTTTCGCTGCAGTGAACTGAGTCCGAGCGAGGTGCCAGCGCACGACCTCGGTCACTACGACATAGGCGTCCGGGTCCCGCATCCAGCACTCCCGGTGATTCGGGCCTCCATCCTGGCCTGTCAAGCGGACAAAAAATACCTCCTCCGGCCGAAGCCTGAGGGGCCGGCGAGCTTGGGAATATAAATGGCCCACGGCTTGAATTCCGCAGGGCCAAGTTTCCGGCGCGATCCCGACTGCGATCGACGCGCGCCGGAGGGCGGAGTTTGCCGCCGTTGTGTTAACCAAACGCGCACCGTTCGGCAGAGAGTATGAGACACGATAGCTGAAACGCCAAAAGGCCACTGGAAGAGGTGCCCGTGGGGCAGCCGACGGATGCGCCCGGGCGGCCTCGAGAGCACGGCTTTGCCCAGCTATTGGCCATTTCCAGCAAGTCGCCGCCGCCTGCTGTCAACCAAAAGGCCAGAGAGAGTTCGAAGTCGGAGCTATCTGCCTCCCCAAACGTAATCGAACTCAGGACCTTTTGGTTAACAACCAGGTGTTTGAAACGTTGTGCCTGAGAGTATTCTCCGCATTTTACGATTTGCTGGCGCTCAGCGCGCTCTGGACTGGTGGCGCGAATGGGGGGCCCGGGCGGCACCGGTTTGGTTCCACCAAAGGTCGAAAGGCGGTTGCTTCGTTAGCCTGTCGGGCGGCTTCGCGCAGTTCGCTTCCGGTCAACCCTTCCTGCACCAGCTTTCGCTGCGCTGCGCCGATAACGCCAGCGATCACCTGCGCCGATACGCCGAACTCTTCTGCCATCTCCTGAGCCGAATGGGGCCGCTCACAGCCCAGTCCGAAATATAATCGAAAGCACTTTCTCGTGCCGCGGCCGGAGTCCCCGCAGCAGCCGGCTGACACGATCCATATCCACAGGTTCGCCTCCCTTGGCAGTTTAACTCAGCCTCGTCCCGGACTTCTGCAGATACTCCACATCGCCATGAAAACACGTTAGATAAACGGCCAATACTGGGCCTCATTTGCCTTGCTTTCCCGCCCCTTCTGATCAATGAATGGTCGTGCCAAGCAAAGGAGCTTTTCAACTATGCAGATCCTCTTCAACAAAACCATCGAGCAGTGCCGCCAACTCGGTGCACGCGGCGGACGTGCCTACGGCCGCAACCTGCGCCTCCGCCAATCTCAGGCCCCCGTACCTCCGGTGGCCCAACTTCCCCCACCCCCCTCGGAAACAGTCCACCAGGACAGCTTGCGCCTGGAAGCGCAGTTTCCCTGGCTGGCCTGCGCTCGCCGCCCGACCCTCCGCACGCGCTGATGCGGCTCGGTCCGAGCGCCCCTACTCGTTCGCCTCTTAGTTTCCTGCATCCCTCGCTCTCGCAGCCGCCGGACCGAACCCCGGCGGCTTTCTCCTTTGGACCCCCTCACCATTTTCAAGGCCTTCCGCCGGGCATCCGTTACCCAGGCGCAAGCGGCCGACGCTCTGCAAAGCTTGGTTCTGACAAGATGGGTCTCGCTCTTGCTGCCCTGGCGCGCAACCTTAGCCAGGGGTTCGCTCGCAGCGAGTTTCAGGGGCCGGGTGGGCGAGGATAACCGGGGGCCCGAGTGTTTCGAGCCAAGCCAACGAAGTTCCAATATCTGAACCCAACTTTCCGTGACCCGCGACGCCTGCGACGAGGGCCTGAAACAGCCGGAACGGCGACGGCGGCAAATCCGGCGGCCCATCGCGGTTGAGCAGGCCGATTAAACGTCTGAGTTGCTTCGCCGTGTTGGCGACGAAATGTTTTAACCTTTCTCCGCCGTCACACCCTGCGATTCGAAATACACGACCCCTCGAACCAAATTGGCGCCGACCAGAATCGGCTCACCCCTGGCACCGCCCCGCGTTGGCAGACAGATTTTGAACAGTTCCCGGTCGAAGAAGATAGCCAATACAGGCTGGTTACCTTCCCGGTAATGAGCATCCATCGGTTGCCCAACCTCGGCTACGCAACGGTGTCCGTCATGGCTAAAGGAGAGCCTGAATATGCGCTTGTCCGGTGCAGGCATTGGCATTCCCGCAAATTGCGCCATGCTGATCAGGGCCCGTTCCGCTTCAGCGTCGCTGGAGGCATGTGGGACGAAGAACTTCACCTTAAGGCTAAGTACAACACATAACGTGCCTTTGGTTGCTCTACACGGTACGCACTCGCGCCTCAGCACCCATGCGCGGAGGTGTGCTGCTTGACAGCCAGGCGCGCCTGCTCGGACTTGACGCGAGCTTCATTCGCTGCCCGGTCCAGCCGCTTGTACTCGGTCTTTGGCACCGTTCCAATTGGCGGCGAAGTTCCGAGTCGGCGTTGGTTCATGATTCTCTTTGACGAGAATAGGAGGAGCAATCGATAGGTGCCTGCAGCCTAAATGGCGTTTCCGCGTTAAATTCGCTTTAAATGAGAGAGCGCGAGATCGGATCTTGGATGATCGCCGGTGGTATTGAATATTGGCTCTGGTGTTTTGAGGCTTTATATATTATAAGTTTACGTTCAGTCTCTCGGCGTGAGACATTCTTGCTGGTGTCGTCCAAAATTGCCCCTGAAACACCGATGAGCCGATCACCCCGCGGCAAGCAATTTGAGCCCTGCCACCGCCTCCTCGATCGCCTCTGCCTCCATGGAAAAGCGCTCTAACGACATTGCGGGCACTTGCAAATGAGGACGCGTTGCCGCACAATGCCCAACGTGGCGAAACTACTCCTCTTCCCCAAGCCCCTGCCCGCGCCGATCCATACGGTCGCACAGAACATCACCCTCATTTTCGGCAAACAAAGGTATAAGATGACGATCCAGGCAAAGATCGAACGCGTCACCCCCTCACCGGATTTCCAGCCCGGAAAATTGGAATCCCAGGGCGGCGATCCCGATACCGAGCCAACCAGCGGGCCTTCGCCCCCCACGCCTGGCACTGAAGCGAACACAGCCCTCGCGAAATCCGAGACCATGCAGAACAGCACTTCGACAGCACCGGAACCGGTAGCCGCGGTTGGCGCACAGGCGCCCGACGTTGCGCCGAGGGCAGGCAAGACGAGCAAGAAGGCCACTCGGTCTGAGAAACCCGCTTCAAGCGGACCCCCAGCCAAGGTTGTGCGCGAGCCATCGCCACGCGGCTCTGCTGGGCGGAGCAGCGTCGGCATGGAACCGAACTCAAGCGGGTGATGTGGTTGTGACGGCCGCTTGGGGCGGGTACGTCGACTTGGGGAGTTCTTTCATTAGCCTGTCAAGCCAACACACTGGCTGGTCCCCCGCGCCGTCCGATTCGCCAGAGCGTGGTGGCTGACCCTCCTCCCTGGGCAACTCGTCTCGATTTCCACAGCGTTGCCCCCTATCGTCTGGATCGGTTGTGATCCGGTCCCGGGCATACAACAAGCCGCCACACGCGCACCAGTCTCGCACCACGCGCTCGCCCCGAGCTAGCTCCGCCCGCTGCTCATTAGTGACGCTTCCGCACATATAAACTACTCACCGGCCCCCTCTTTTGTTGCGCTATAAGTGCTTCCAGGCGGCAAATCCGGCGCAAAAGATCCGATCTCATGACGGTTCCCCGTGACTCTGCTCCAGCGGTTTTGGAAGCGCCAGGAGGTGAGCTAACCGTACTAGCGTGGGGATGCGCCGTCGCACATTCTGCATCGGCTTCCCTCAGTACCTTCGCTTCGCCAGTTTCGAAGCCTGCTCCAGAGCGGCGATTCGATCTCTCACTTGCTCCATTTCGTTTGCATCCTGGGCATAGCTCAAAACGCTTTCTGCAGCCTTCAGGCGAGTTGATGCCGGTGCACCGCTATCCACCATGATCTTCAGCACCGTCGTTGCCGCCGCGCTGGTTCCCTGCTGCAGACGTGTGACGGCTTGATCTAAGACGGCGCGTTTGGCCTTCCGGTAGGCGGCGTCGAATTCCTGATCCTTCATCCATCGATACAGCGTTTGGGTTCCGATGCCGGCCATGCGGGCGGCTTCCTCGACATTCCGTTGCGTCAGCAACGCGGCGATCGCCGCTTCCATTTTGCGGCCGAATTTTGTGCCGTGACCTACCATCTCCAACCCCCCGCTCTCGTCTCTGGACGTCGCACCACGGCCGATCCTTCGCCATCGTGATTCTTTCGCAGAATTCCCTGGCTTGTGCCCGCCATCGCAGTCATGAACGTGATGAACGCGGCACACGGATGGCAGCCGCATTCGATCCGCGGCTTTGTTTCCGCCACGCTGGGTAAGAAGATGGGCCCACCGTGGCTTCTGCCAAGCGCGAGAACGGCGAGCGCAGCTACTCGATCGCCTCGTAGTTTCCATCCTCCTGCGCCAATACGACCGCCGGATTCTCTCCTTGAACCCCTCATGCGGCCACCTTCATGCGCTCCCTGGCAACCGCGTCGAACGTTCGTCCGTCTCCTTCCAGCGTCGCCTGCTTGTGGCTCAGCGCTTGCCAACGCTGAATCACCACATCCGCATATTTCGGATCTAATTCCAGTCCGTAACAGACGCGCTCGGTCACTTCCGCCGCGGCGAGTGTGGTGCCGCTGCCCAGGAACGGGTCATAGACCAATTCACCGAGCTTGGTGTGGTTCAGGATCGGCCGCCGCATCAACTCGACCGGTTTCTGGGTGGGATGATCGAATTTCTCCTCATCCGATCCACCCATGATGAACTTCGGGGAAGGCGAATGCCAGATCGTCGAGTTCTCGCCGGCCTTCCCCAACCAGGGAGCGTTTTTCTTGCGGACGTACCAGCACGGCTCATGCTGGAACCAGTAATGGGTTCTGGTGAGCACCATGCGCCCCTTGTCCCAAATGATCTGCTGATGGTGCAGGAAACCGATTCGCAGCAACCCATCGAGAACCTCACGGGTGAACGTCGATGCATGCCAGACGTAGCCCACTGCGAGACTGGGAACCAGAGCGAATGCGTCGGACCAGTCGGCGCGCGTATCGCCCGAGATACTGGTTTGCTGATGCCCCTTGGTCCGCTGCTTCAAATAGCTGGGCTCGGCGGGTCCGCGGCCATTCAGCCCGGCCCGGTCCCGCCACTCGGAATCCAGTTCAATCCCGTAGGGCGGATCGGTCACCATCAAAACTGGCTTGCGTTCGCAAAGGAGCCGCGATACCACCTCCGGGTCGGTCGCGTCCCCACATAGTATCCGGTGCGAACCACAAAGCCATAGATCGCCGGTGCGGGTCACCGGGTGAGCGGGCAGCGGCGGAGCGGCATCTTCCTCCGGAGGGTCATCCAAGAGGAGATCGTCGATCTCCTTGGTACCGAACCCGGTAAGGGCGAGATCGAAGTCCGATGCCTGGAGGTCGGCCAGTTCGATCGCCAACAGTTCCTCATCCCATTCCGCCCAGGTAGCCGACCGGTTCACCAGGAGCCGGAAGGCCTTAACCTGCGCCGGGGTCCACTCGTCGCACAGGATCACCGGGATGTCGGTAATGCCCAGCTGGCGGGCCGCTTTGAGGCGCAGATGACCGTCAATCACTTCGCCGTCACTGCGAGCCAGACACGGAATTTTGAACCCGAATTCACGAATACTGCCGCACATGCGATCCACCGCCGCGTCGTTCTTGCGCGGATTGCGGGCGTAAAAGACCAACTTGTCGATTGGCCATATCTGAATTTCCTTGGATAGTTCAGTGGGTATCATACATGCCCCCGTTTCTCATGATCTCGTTTTCTATAAATTTCCTTTGGGGTGGCTTGCGTAATTCGATGTTCATCTTGGTATTCTCTTTTCGCTCAGACCGGCCTGCGGGCAACGCCAGTAGTCCGTCTGACTACTTTATTCTTGGCATGGAGAGCGCGAAAAGAAAATTGCAAACTCAATTTGCATTTTTTTGGGGAGGGCGTCCACGACCCGGCAGGTTGAGACCGATAAGTTTGGCTGCGGATTGCATGCTCCGCGACAGGGTGGTCCAATCGCGGGCATACTCCCGTCGCTTGGCTATCACGTTTGGGCGGAGTCCCAGACAGCGCCTTAAAGCCAAACATTCGAATGCTCTGGTCAGATTTCTAGGCTGGCGATAGCTTTCCAGATCCTCGGCGCCTATGCGATCTCCGAATTCATTGAGGGCTGCTTCCAAAACGCAGAGAACACTTTGTTTGAACATCGCAAAATCTAGATCCACGGAAAAATCCCGTTCAATGGCGGGGAACGTGAATCTCGGGATCCCGGTTTCGGCCACATCGCGACTCGGTGGTGCAGCAAACCACGTGAGAGACTTCCGGAAATCTGCAGAGCGGTCCCACATGGTGAGCGTGATCCAGGCGCATTGTCCGGCCCACTCATCGGGCAAGTGGAAGCGCTGCTGCCATTTGCCGATTACCTCCCAGCGGTCGCCGCACTCCATGCCATGCTGTTGCAGATAACGACCAATTTCAGGCACCGTTCGTTGCGCCGCTTGCAAGAACTCCCGCCGCAATTGCCATTGTGACGCCTGTTTCATGCTGTCCCCTCTCCGAAGGAATCTAATCGAAGCACTTTTTCTTGCATCGGCCGGAGCAACCTGCTGATACGATCCAAATCCACAGGTTCGCCTCCCTTGGCAGTTTAGCCTAGAGCCTCGGCCCCAGACCTCTGCAGATGCTCCATCATGTCCATGAAAACACCAATACGGAGCCCCTACGCGACAATAGCGCGGGAAATAACGTGGGGCACGATGGCGGCAGGGCTGAGCCTAGCGAAATCGCCACCCCTTTTCGACTCGCTAAGTCTATTGTGTACAGCTACTTGGCCATCAAAAGGTTTATGGGAACGGTGGGTTCGACCCGCCTCTAGCCTTCGCGTTATTTTGCGCAGTTTAACGCGAGGCCCTCATTCTTGGCCAACCACCCTTTGCCTGTTTTTCCCTTCTCAGCGTCGGCGCATTGGTGGCCGACGTGGCGACGAGCGCAGCCCCGGCAACCCAGAAGGCCAGCGTGGCGAACCAAGCGCCCACGGTTCGACCGGGGCCAAAAGCACGCAGAAACTCGCGCTGTTTTTCCCACCTGGGACCACCTTTTTACTACCTGGGCCACTTTTGGCGTCACTTTTTCCCGCCTGGGAACAGTTTTTCCCATCTGCCACCTCGACTTTTCGGAAGAAATGCGCAATTTCCCGACGATCTAGGGGAAAACAACCTGCGCCGTAAGTCGCTGATAAAAGTAAATATAACGTTACTTCAAGAAGGTTGATCAAATGCCCGCCGGAGTGTTTGGCCGTGGCAGGCATCCTACAAAATTTCGCCAAATATTACCATCTGCGACCATCTGCGTCAAACCAACCCTCTCCGGAGACACGCCTCGAACTTCCCCACATTTGCGGAGGCAGATAGTTCCGACTTCGAACTGTCTTAGCCTTTTGGTTGACAGCGGGGCGACGTGAACCCGCTGAAAATGGCCACTACCGCAGTTGCCGAGTATTCCCGTCGGCGAGTCCGGTCGACCGGTCCCAACGGGCCATCTGGCATTTCACCGTTCGCGTCTCACAGTCTCGTGCCGAGGAGTGCGCATTTGGTTAACGCAGCCGCCTTTCCCACGAGGCGGAGCGAGCCGAGGGAATACGTCGGCAGCCCATAGAGGCGCAACCGCTTCCAATTCACCCTCGGTGGCTGAGCCCCGGCGATTACCACGGTGACGAGTGGCGTTGAACATCACGCTTCCGTTGGCCAGTCAAGCCGGGCAATACGAAGTCGAAGTCCGGCGGGAGGCCGGCCGGACCCTGGTATCCGCATCTGGACAGGCCCGTATCGAGAGCGGCTTAACCTTGGTCTTGGTGAAATTGGACCTTTCAGGTCTCTCGCCTGGTGCGTATATCGTGGGCATCAGGCGTGTCGCCGAGTCTGTTGAAACAAACGGCCCGAGTAATCTCGCCGGCAACACGCCTGTGATCTACCTGAATACCGGCCCTGCGCTCAGCGGCATTGGCACCTTGGACAATCTGCCGGCTGGCGCATTGGTACTCCATGGCGGGGGAACGGCGGCTTCCTGCGGAACCGCGCTCGCCTGTTTTAGCGAGGTGGTCTGGACGGCTCCGTGGATGGCTCTTGCAACAAAGAACAACCGGCTGGTATATCTTCGCAGACCGCGATTCTCGCGGTTCTCGGTTTTTCGCGCCAAAACGGCGAGCGAGCGAAGACGCGAGCTCCGGGCGCTCAGGTCTGGCGCGGGACCGGGCGCTGCGAGTCGACGGATTCGACTACATCACGGCAGATTCTCCACGAGATAGAGTTCGCTCGTCACTTGTCAGCTATGCCAATGGATGCCGGATCTCGTGCGCGAATGGAACGAGGCCAAGGCGGCTGCGCCGGGGACACTTCGGGAGCTGCCGCCAGCCGATCGCGTCCTCGAAGAACTCCGCCAGCGCTTCCATCGCGGGGAGACACACCTTCATTGCGACCACATCATCCCGATCGAGGAGCGTCCCGATTTACGGCTCGACCTCGAAAATATGCAGACCTTATGCGATCCGTGTCATCGCAGAAAATCGATGGCGCAGTCGGTGGCGCCACGCGCGAGGTGACGGCTGGGGGGACCGGTATAGCCGGTCTAAATCCCTCCAGACCGGCGTTCGACGACCACGCGCTACCCACGTGAGAGAATCCGCGAAATTCAAATCGAGGATAGAAGGCCAGAAATGAGAGGAAGAAAGCCAAAATCGACGGCCCAGCAGATCGCCGAGGGCGACCCGAGGAAGCACGGCGTGCACAAACTCGAAGCCAAGGAAAAGGCTGAGCCGAAGCCGGCTCGGGGTCTGCCGCCATGTCCCAAACATCTGAAAGGAAAGGCTCGATACGCCTGGCGCTTCTGGAGCGAGGAACTCGAAGCGATGCACCTCGATTCCAGGCCCGACGCGCTGGAAGGTGCCTGCGTCGGATACCAGACATATGTGGAACTGTATGAAACCATCGAATCGCAGGGAAAATTGGTGGCGAAAAAAGAGCGCAACCAAGCCACCGGCCAGATGGAGACTGTTGACGTGCGTCCACATCCGGGGCTACATGTTCGCGATCGGGCACTAATGCTTATGAAGGCGTTTTGTTCTGAATTTGGGTTGTCGCCAGTCAGCCGGGTACGCCTGGCGGTAGAGCGCAAGGATGCGGCCGAAGACGATCTTATGTCGTTGTTGATGCAACCGAGAGTTAGCAAGACTTCACCTACGGAGACCGTTCAATGAACATTCAAATGCTGATCGAAATGTGGCCGATTGACAGGCCCATCGAATATGCCCGGAACGTACGGAAGATCACCGAAGCTGCGGTCGATAAGGTCGCGGCATCGATTAAAGAGTTTGGCTGGCGGCAACCGATCGTGGTGGATGTCGAGGGAGTCATCATCGTAGGCCACGTCAGACTTCGCGCCGCGAAGAAACTGGGCATGACGGAAGTCCCGGTGCATGTCGCCTCCGATCTTACGCCGGCGCAGATCAAAGCGTATCGTTTGATGGACAACAGGAGTCACGAGGAAGTCCAGTGGGACATGGAGATGCTGGGCGCGGAGTTACTTGAGCTTAAGGGCCTCGACGTGAACCTCCTGCTCACCGGATTCAACGAGATGGAATTCCAATCGCTGCTTGCCGACCCCGACGAAGACGATAAGGCGGACGCTGTGCCCGAGGTGCCCGAGGTTGCGGTTTCACGACCCGGCGATCTCTGGCTGCTCGGCGATCCGTGCATCTGCCCAGCACTGTGGAGGTGAGAATTGATGTTCTGCCGGTGCTGTGGTCGAGAATTCGTTCCGAAAACGCCGCGCCATCGTTTGGTCTGCGGGGATTCACGCGATCCCGCAACGGTCGCGCGGCTGTTCGATCGATCTAGGGCCAACGTGGTGATCACGTCGCCGCCGTACGCGAGCCAGCGGCGGTATGACGAATCAAGCGGCTTCAGCCCAATCCCGCCGGAAGAATACGTAGCATGGTACAAATCCGTGGCTGATATCATCGCGGCCAACCTGGCACCCGATGGCAGCTATTTTTTGAATATCAAACCGCACGCGCAGGATGGTGAGCGTAGCCTCTACGTTGCGGATCTGGTGATTGCTCACCGGCGCCAGTGAGGATGGCGGTTTGTCGATGAATTCTGCTGGCGGAAGACCGACAACGGCGTGCCGGGAGGATGGAATAATCGCTTTAAAAACGCATTCGAGCCCGTGTACCATTTCTGCCGGCAGCCGGAGATCAAATTCCGGCCCGACGCTGTTAGTCATGCGTCCGCAGACTGTTTCGATTACTCGCCCGAGAATCCCAAATCGAAGTCCGGCAGCGGATTGCTGGGTACCGGTGCTCGGGGCAGAGCCGCAACGAAACCAGGCGCTTCCGATGAAGACGGACGCCACCAAGGACTGGCGCGACCAAGCAATGTCATCGAGGTGAAAAGTGAATCGAGCCAAGGCTCGCACTCGGCGCCGTTTCCCCGGGCGCTGGTGGAGTTCTTTATCAAGGCATTCTCCGACGCCGGAGACGTCGTGTTCGATCCGTTCATGGGGTCCGGCACAACCATAGCCGCCGCCCATGTGCTTAACCGTAACGGTTTCGGTTGCGAAATCTCGCCACTGTACTGTGATGTGATCGTTCTCCGATGGCAGCAACTCGCGGGAGCGAACGCAACGCTGGCCGGTGACGGTCGAACCTTTGAGCAGATCGCCGAAGAGCGAAAGCAGGTGCCCGCATGATCTGCAAATGCTGCGGCCGGGAGTTCCCGCCGAAGAAGCCACGCCATAGGGTTCTATGCGGCGATGCGACCGTTCAGAGCGATCTTCATCGACTAATGGCCGGAGATGCCGGCGACCTGGTTTTTACCGATCCGCCCTACAACGTCGATTACGAAGGCTACACCGAAGAGCGGCTGAAGATCGCCGGTGACAAGATGACTCCCGAGCAGTTCCGGGAGTTTCTGGAAGCGATCTTTGTCTCGTACCGGGCGTTGGTCAAGCCGGGCGCCAGCATCTACGTCTGCCATTCCTCCTCCTGGCAGCGCGAGTTTCAGAACGCCATGGAATCCGCCGGATTCGAGGTTCGGTGCCAGATTATCTGGGCGAAAAATACCTTTGCTTGGGGATTTGGCCGGTACAAATTCAGACACGAACCGATTTTCTACGCTCACGTCGCCGGACAGAAAGATCCCTGGTATGGCGATAAATCGCAATCCACCTTGTGGGAAGAGAAAAAGCCCGCCGCCAACCGGATTCATCCCACCGCCAAACCCATTGAGCTTGTCGAGCGCGCCCTGTTGAATAGCAGTAAAGCCGGCGACATCGTGGTGGATCTATTCGGGGGCTCCGGCTCGACCCTGATCGGCTGTGAGCGTCTCGCTAGAGTTGCGCGCCTAATGGAAATCGACCCGCGGTACGTCGATTGTATCGTGCAACGCTGGCAAGAGTTCACCGGCAAGAGCGCAACGCTCGCCGGAACGGGTGCCACTTTCGAGCACGTTCAGTTCGGTCGAGCAGTCGCCGATCCTAAGAAGGCGACTACGGATTATTCGCAGCACCAACCGAATCATCAAGCGCACTGATCCGGACTCGTTCTACGCCGCAATCGCCGCGGACGGGGATCTGGGCGACGGTGTAAATCCTGCGTGCGTGATTGCGGATGAGGTTCACCGCTGGAAGACCCGCAAGCAACTCGAAAACTGGCACGTGCTATCGGATGGCGGAATCACCCGGCGGCAGACCCTGACCCTGGCAATCACCACTGCGGGTATACAGAATGAATCTCCGCTCGCCTGGCGGCAGCACGAGAAGACCCGGAAAATCACGGAAGGTATTGTTGAAGATCCTAAGTTCTACGGCCGCATTTACTGTGCAGACCGAAACGATGATCCCGCCGAACTGGATACCTGGGTCAAAGCCAATCCATCGCTCAAGCAAAACGGCGGTTTCCTGGACAGCGAGAAGGTCCGGGAGAAATACATTTCTCACTCCGCGGAAGCAGATCTAACCAGTTTCAAACGGTACTACCTGAACATTTGGGATCAGAAAGAAAACCGCGCGATCGATATGGCCAGGTGGGATGCGTCGGCCGGGGAATGGCAGGCGGCGGGTCTGCTTCGCAAATCCGACGATGATAAAGTCCGGCCGCTACCTCATGACCTGATGAAACGCTTCATTGAGCGGCGCTGTTGGGCCGGCGTAGACCTTTCCATGACCACGGACCTGACCGCCGTTTCACTCGTCTTCCCCACCGATGACGATGGATACGATGTGCTGGCATTCTTCTGGATTCCGGAGAAGGGCATTCGAAAGCGCGAACTTCGGGACGGGATGCCTTATGGACAGTGGGTGAGCCAAGGATTCATGGAGTCTTGTCCCGGCGACGTGATCGATTACCGCGACGTCCAGGCTCGTTTGGAGTGGGCCGCGGAGTTGTTCGATCTTCAGGAGATCTGCCTCGACCCATGGAATTCGCGGCAACTATCGGTGCCGCTGATTGAGGAAGGTCATGTTTGCGTGGAGATTCGTCAGGGAGTTTTGAGCCTCTCGGAGCCCTCGAAAAAACTCCTGGAACTTGTAACGAACGGGAAGCTTTACCACGGCGGACATCCGGTGCTGCGATGGAATGCGTCATATGTAACGGCTAAGGAATCGAATGATAATTTGATGTTCAGCAAGCCGGAACGGTCGAAGAGCTCGTCCCGGATCGATGGAATCTCGGCCACCGTGAATGCGCTCGCACGGGCGATCGTCTACAAGGAGAAGGTTTCTGTTTACACAACCCGTGGAGTTTTGATGCTTTAGAGTCTAATAGGAAGGGGCTGATGCGGAAATCATGAACCGGCGCCAATTTATTTCGCTTACCCCGGTAGTTTGGACTCTGGCAGCCGACGATGTGCCGCGGAGCCGATCCCAGAACCACACTTCCCCAGCCGCCTTCATCTATTCGTCTGGCGAAACTGGGAATTGGCGCCCACCACGCAGATGGCGCGGTTGCTTCGCACGCGCGAGCGCAACGTGCTCGACGTTGGCTATTCCATGGGGCTTCCGAAGAAACGCGATCTCAGGCACGATCTGCTGCGCCACATCTATATCACCGTCATCCGCCAGAACTGGCACGTACTCCCCGAGAGCCAACTCATCGAACTGCTCGGTTGGGACGAGCGCAAGTTCGCCTTCACCCTGAAGGAGGACGATTTTCTTGCCATCAAGCTGGGGCCTAAACCGCGTTGCGAGGAGCTGCGATATCGGGCGCCGTCGCGGGATGAGCGTGAAGCAGCCGCGCGCATTCGCAGGATCGTTGAGCAAGCAATGGGATCGAGCCTCAAAGAAGAGGGCGAGAACCTGTTTGATTTCGTCAGCCAGTTGAGCGCGAGATCCCCTGCTCCGCCACGGGAAGAGCGGGCGGCGATCTGGAATCCGCGCTACCTTTACTCGTATCTCGCTCTCTACGGCGACCCACTGACCGAACCGGAGATCGATCCGTTCCCTGATGGCTACCTGGAAAAGCTAGCGCGCGACGGCATCAACGGCGTCTGGATGCAGGCCCTGCTGAGCCAACTCGCACCTTCAACCGAGTTTCCCGAGTTCGGCGACGGCGCACCGGTCCGTCTCGCCAGGTTGCGTCAATTGGTGGACCGGGCGTCCCGCTTCGGGATCAGGATCTATCTATATTTGAACGAGCCCCGCTCCATGCCTGCGGCCTTCTTTAAGAAGCACCCGGACATCCGCGGGCGGTCCACCGAGGGAGGCATGTACGCGATGTGCACCTCCACGCCCCAAGTGCGCGAGTGGATTAGCGGTGCCCTCGCGCACATTCTCGACCAGGTTCCAGGTCTCGGCGGTTTTTTCACTATCACGATGTCAGAGAACTGGACCAACTGCTTCTCTCGCGTTGGTGCGTGGGGTGCGGGGGCGCCTGCCGCCGGCGATGCCCCCGCTGTTCCAAACGCCAAAGCTGGGACGCGATCGGCGAACTGATACAGACGTTTCACGATGGAATCCGGCGATCCAGCCAGTCGGCCGAACTGATCAATTGGGATTGGGGCTGGGGAGACACGCTGGCCCGCAATCTAATCCCGTTACTCCCGCAAGATACTGGTTTCATGAGTATCAGTGAGTGGGAGCAGCCGGTGCATCGCGGCGGCATCGACACAAGCGTCGCTGAATACTCGATGTCGGTCCCGGGCCCCGGCCCGCGGGCTCGGCGCAACTGGCAACTGGCGAGGGATCGCGGCATCAGGATTCTGGCCAAGGTGCAGTTCAATAACACTTGGGAAATCTCCGCGGTCCCGTACATTCCGGTGTTGGACCTGGTAGCGGAACATTGTGAGAACCTTGCGCGCGCGGGTGTCGAAGGGCTGATGGCATCCTGGACTTGTGGCGGCTACCCGTCGCCGAATCTGGAGGCGGCGCAAGCGCACTATTATGAATCCCGTCCTTCGCGTGACCGGATTCTTTTGGACTTGGCCGCACAGCGATACGGCGAGGCCGCTGCACCGGAAATCCGCGCTGCCTGGCGCCAGTTCAGTGAAGCGTTCCGCGAGTTCCCATACGGTGTGGCAATCTATACCATCCCGACACAGCACGGACCGGCCAATCCGCTGCGCTTCCGCCCGACGGGATTACTCGCTACCGTGATGCTGTTCCCTTACGATGATCTCAAGACATGGTGCGGAGCCTACCCTCCTCAGGTGGTGCTCGATCAATTCACTAAGCTGGCCGCTGGATGGCAACGAGGTCTGGACATATTCCGCGCTGGAATTATCAAGGCACGGCCGGCAGCGAAGGCGGCCGCACAAGCAGATCTGGCCATCGCCGAAAGCTGCTACAACCATTTCCAGAGCGTGGCCGAACAAGTGGAGTTCTATATCCTACGCTCGCGTTTGGACAAGGCCGCTCTGGTGAGAATGCGCACCCTCGCCGAGCAGGAGATCGATCTGGCCCGGCGCCAGTACCGCTGCGCGAAAGCGCAACTCCACGATCGGGTATGAAGCGTCGAATCACTACTACTACACTCCGCTCGATCTAGTGGAGAAGATCCTCAACTGTCGCTATCTCATTGATCACGAGATCCCGGCCGCGCTCGCCTCAGAATGAGTATCGCAATCCGAATTGCACCATACCTGAGTCGCCGACGAATTTGACGGTCCGGGCATTGGGCGCGTTTGACGTGGATTGCGGGAAGGTTCAGGAGGATGGTCAGGGACATAGCGAGTTGAGAATTGTTATTACACGGCCAAGGGCATCGTCCAGTTCAAGAATTACGACATGTCTGGCAATTTGATTTCGGTGGCGAGCAGGAACTTTCACTGGCGTGGCCTTGGCCAGCCAAGATGGCACCAGCCCCACGGACATCGACTCCAACGATCCGTTCTGGAATCAAGTGCCGTGTTAAGAAGGGGCACTAAGTGCGTACTGCCGACGGCCTTCGCTCGGTTGAAGGGTTCACCCATCCCTCGCTGCGGCAATCGACTTCATTCTGGAGCACAAAACTTCATCCGCCCGCAAAAAACTTGATCCTGCAGCAAGAAACCGCAAAATACTTCATTCGACACGAAACTAGACGGCAACCCTGGAGGACGACGGGCGGACGTTCGATCAGATCGCCGAGAAGCGTCACGCTAAATGAATCGGACCCCTGCCGCGCGGCGAGGAACTACGCCCACTGCGAGCCGGCTGAGGTTTGGCCACTGTTGCGCCACGTTGGACCCACGTTCGCTCTAATGGAGGACCGCTTGGCACGTCGGCCAAGGCACGACTTTGCAAGACGAGGCGGGGATCCAAACCAGAAACAGATATAATGCCCGCCACCGACAATTACCCGGCTCGGCGCAGAAGGAGGGGGGTCGAGCAGAAGGCGAGGGAGGTAGGCAGCGTTGACCATGAGCCCACAACGAAAAGAGCCGCCGGGATTGAAGCCGGCGGCGGAGGAAATGTTCGATTGGCTCAGGCTTTGATGGAAAACCTCCGCTGGTCGCCAACTTTCTCGCTGATTACGATCAGTCCGTGCTTCTTCGTAAGCGAGCCGCCGGCGCTCAACATGGCTCGCGTGGTGTGTTTCAACCAGCCCATCTCGGCCATAATCTCCTCCAGCGTCGCGCCGCCTTCGCGTTTGAGCATCGCGATGACGCGGCTGGTCTTGCTGCCCTCGCGCGGTACGCTGGCGTTGGTGGCGGCGACGGGCGCTTTCTTCGAGCGGGTGGCCTTCTTGGTCGCGGCGGGCGTCTTCGGCGCGACGTCGGCCGCCTGTGCGCTAACGTTGGCTACGGTTTCCGATTCCGCCGTCGGCGTTGCTGCGTTCTGCTGCGTCTCAGGTTTGGGTGCAGTTTCGGGCTGGCCGGCTGCGGGCTCGCTGGTAGCCTGAGGCTCGGCACCAGCTTCGTCGTCGAAGGGGGTGGTTTGTTGGGCGGCTTCGACTGGCGCTACGCTCGGCTCCTGCTGTTGGCTGGCAGCGGCGGGTTCGGGCTGTTGTTCCGCGGCCGGGATCGAGGGCTCGCTGACGGCCGGCGGGGCTGCGCTCTCAGAGGCGGGCTTGGGTTGCGGTTGAGCGACCGGCTCCGCTACCGCAATCTCGGTCGGGGCTTCCGGTTCCGGGGCAGGAGCGATGGGCCCTCCCAGGCTCTGAATCGCACGCCAAATTCTCTCAGTGGCTGTCTTGCGGTTAGCGAACTTCGTTACCGCCTTCACGCCTGGCAGGCTGTTCCAGATGTCGAGCAGCCGCTGGTTGTCGTTTCCGATGAGATCGGCAAACTGCTCTTCGGTCGAGAACACGCCGGAGCCGGTTTCGCGGGCGGCCTTTCGGGAAGCGTGGAAGGTGATGTTGTTTTCGGAATCGATTGTAAAGTGTTTCATCGTCTTTGTCCTTTGCGCGGTGATTACCGCGGTCACGACATTCATCACTCCGTTCGGGAACACGAGCAAGACAATTCTGCTTGGTTTCGCAATAAATCTTCGATGGTCAAAAGTGGTGCAGATGATGGTCGCAAGGGATAGCCGATGGCGCTCGCTTCGTTACAACGGCGGACCGCAAAGTTGGAAAGCAATGTCCCTATAGGCACGCGCTGCTGCAGTACTCAGTGCCAATATCCGGACGTGACGGTGGGGAACTCGTAATTAACGCACATAAAGGAAACGTCTCGATCACTCGTTGGTGTAACGCAACCCGAAGGCAGATATCCGCAGAACTTACCAGATGACCGGCCACGGCTCAAAATTCGGGCGGAAACAGGAAGAAGCTATTGCTGCGCTTCTCACGCAGCGGAACGTGGACGAGGCCGCAAAGTCGATCGGCGTTGCCACAAAGACGCTGCTCCGTTGGATGAAGAATCCGGACTTCGACAGCGAGTACCGCTCCGCAAAACGTGCTGCGTACGGCCAGGCCGTGGCGCGGCTCCAGCAGGGTACTTCCGCGGCGGCCACCACACTGCTAAAGACGATGATCGATGCGAGCACGCCGGCGTCCGTCAAAGTTCGCGCAGCAGAGGCAATCTTCAATCACGCGGCCAAGGCGATTGAGATCGAGGACATCGAAGCGCGAGTGGCGGAGTTGGAGCGCGCCGCCGAGTCGGCGAAGCAGGCGCGATGAGGCGGTATGCCCAATCTTCTGCAGCGGGTTCGCAAGCTCGAAACACGATTGAACGAGGCAAGCGGGCTCGTGCCCCATTCGGAGCAGTGGTTCACGTACTGGGAAAGGATTTTCACCGACTGGACAGACGCTCTGTTGCTCGACCCTTCAGCGTCACCGGCCAAACCATTTCCCCCAGGCGCGGCGCTCGCCATTGCCGATCGGATCATCGCCATGCTGACGCCGCAGATGCCGCGGAGAATGCGCTCAATCACAACACGTCGCTTTTGCAGGGGCCAAACTAATGAGGGCGCTCGACAGGCGGATCTGCCGGCTTGAGCATCGACTTACGCCAGTGCGGGGTCCGCTACAGCGATTTCGCATCGTCGTAACGTGCATGGACCGTAAGCCAAGTCTAGAAGGAGCAACCTGCAAGCGTACTGGGAGCCTGGCGGCACAGTTTGGGAGGTTATCGATTTCGGTCAATGCCGCATTGGGGGTAAGGAATTCACGGAACAGGAACTGGAGACTTGGATTGAGAGCTTACCGATCAAATCACCGGCAATGAAATCGCGATGAGCACTATTTGCAGACGGGCTGGAGAAGCTTGAGAAAACATTCGTCACCGTTGTTGCCGCTGGGATCGGATGGGGCAGCTTGGCTGGCGTCCGCGATAAGCTTCTCCGGCTGGCAGAGCATCAGGGCAGCGCAGCTGTTGCTCAACTCCGGGCCGAGTTAGACGAGCTCGGTCCCACTGGCCTTTGGCGCGAAACGGTTCGCTGCCATCTGCAGGAGCGCGGATTTGTGCAGCAGGCCCATGAGAGCTTTGCCGAAACGATGGCGCGGGCACTCGGCATCAGCATCCAGGAGTTGAAAGCGTATTTGATGCAAGGCAGCATCGGAAAGGTGCTGTTGGAGCGGTTCGCCGCCCCGGGATAGCTAGCGATATCTAGTGTTAACGCCCGCTGTCCCAAGAGGGCTCGCTTCAGGCAATAGTTTGGGTAAAAATATACTTGACGCGTCCACTGTTTTTCGATACAATTGATTCATGGAAGCCAATACCCCGGCGACTTTGAGAGAGGCTATCGCCTACTTTTCCAATCCCGATAACTGCGTTACCTACATGGTTGCGAAGCGCTGGCCCAACGGCGTGGCGTGCCCAACTTGTGGGAGCACGAAGGTGAGTTATCAAGCCAAGGCGCATCGCTGGCAGTGCAGTAGCCATCATGCCAAACGACAGTTTTCTATCAAGACAGGGACGATACTGGAAGACTCTCCGCTCGGCCTTGAGAAGTGGCTGCCGTGTGTCTGGCTCGTCACAAACTGCAAGAACGGAGTCTCGTCGTGGGAGATTCACCGCGCCCTTGGCGTCACTCAAAAGACGGCGTGGTTTATGTTGCAGCGTGCACGGTTGGCGCTTCAAGGTAAGAATGGGGGGAGGTGGGTATTCACTTGACTCCGGTAGCCACCATGGGTTGTGGTCGCTGCCGCCGGTCGCCAGCCTCTGGAACGCGTAGTGGCGACCGGTACGGCCTCATCACGCCGCGGCCGGCGGCACGCACCCGCAACTGCTGCCGCTGTCGTCGAGCGGCCGCCTAGCGCCTCCAGCGTGCACGGCGGACACGGTCTCCGGACACGGTCGAGCGGCCTCAATTCGCCAGCAACCACAATGTATTGTGGCCACCGGAGTGAAGTAAATACCCACCTGGGGGGAAACTCTCTGGACAAGTCGAGGTTGACGAAACCTTCATCGGCGGCAAGGCCCGTTTTATGCACAAGGACAAGAAGGCCGAAAAGATCACGGGGCGTGGTCCTGAAGGGAAAGCCATTGTTGCCGCTGTCCTTGAACGCGGCGGTAAAGTTCGCGCGCAAGTCTGTCACACTCGCCGCAAACCTGAACTTCAGGCCCTCGTGCGTGACAATGTCGAAGCCGGATCGGCTGTCTATAGCGACGCGCTGAAATCGTACGATGGACTTGAAGAATTTCAGCATGAAGTGGTTGACCACGCGGTCGAATACGTTAATGGTAATATTCACACGAACGGGCTGGAGAATTTCTGGAGTCTCCTGAAACGCGGACTGCACGGAACCTATGTGAGCGTGGAACCATTCCATTTGTTCCGGTACATCGACGAACAGGCATTCCGGTACAACAACCGGCAAGATATGAACGATGCCCAACGTTTCGATTTGGCCGTGTCTCAGATCGTGGGCAAGCGGCTTACCTACAAAGAACTGATTGGCAAGATTGAGGAAGATGACGATTTTTAGTTGTCGAACTTCGTCAGGTCTTGGATCTCGTTTTTGCGCTTGGGTCCGCGCCGGTTCGGATTGGCATCCACCTTTTTCCGATAAGCCTTTTGACGTCGAACGATGAGGGACTTCGGGACTGTCAGTAAGATTCCCATCGTTGCGTCGAAACGCTCGTATGCCTCCGGCCCTTCGTGGCAGTCCGGCAACACGTTCTCTTCCACTACGTTGCTCCCTATTTGAGTTTATCAGCATAGATCCTAAGTATCTGCCCACATCTCCGAATTCCGTCAATGGTACTTGCGGCAAATGAACCATAGCAAGAATATGCATCATTTGCTTTATCGATAACGATTCCTTCCAGTTCCATTGCACTGAACACTGAGGCCACCTCGCCATCAAATGCCACAGAGTACTGCCGTTGCGTCTCGTTGGAAAACCTTAGAAACGCCTGTCGGCGTGCCTCGGCATCTTCCATTTGTTGAGCCAGTGTCGCATTTGGTTTTACCTGCAGGGGGCCAGGCTCTTCCTTCGCCTTGTCGAAGGCGAACTGGAGGATGTGTTTTGAGAGACCAAGCACCCTGGCCCTCAAGGGAGAGTCAGTGGACGCCTGCATCAGTGTGTCGCGCTTGGTCGGCTTGTTCCCCTCCCTTAATGTGGCAGCCTCACGCACCGCACCATCCCGTTCTCGCAAGGTGTCATGGAGTGCACTGGCGAGAATTTGTAAACCTTCATGCGATGCATTCTCATGCTTGGCGGATACGCTGAGACCCGAGTAGTCGCTCCAAATAACGCGGCCAATGGCAATCACAAAAAGGGCGGCCCATGAACAAGCGGCGATTTTAGTATCGCGACTTTCAAACGCGGCTAAAAGAGAGCGGGTGGCTACGTCCAAGACAGCCCTCGAAGATACCCGCGAATATCTGCTTTGATATAGAACCTTGGTGTTGCGAGAAATCTTTCTTCCCAAGAGGAGAACTGATACAAGAACTGCCGCCCATCCCAACCCGCTCCATGACCATAGCAACAGGAAAGCCCGCCACAGCACATGCCACAAGTGCGGTACCCATTGGAAACCCATGGCGCTACTCTACCACAGTCTGGACGCAGCAGGTATATTTTTACCATAGTTTGGATGGAAGGGCTGTTCTCGCCAGGAATCCGGAAGGCAGAGAGGGGTTTCAAAAACGGTCCCGCCCCTACCCAATAAACCGTAGCATCTTCTTGCCACCAAGCCACTCGATGTCGTTGACGCCGATTGACATTCACAGGAATCGACCCCGTGTCATACCCTCTTGATCGCGGAACAACGCAAATTCGAGGTGATCCTTCACCCCCTATTGCGGAATTGATAGACTATCTGCGAGTATCCAGCAACAATGACTGCAAGAGTATTCCTTTGTTACGCGAGCGAAGACAGACGGCGTGTCAAAAGGCTTTACAATCTTCTGAAAAACAATGGGGTATCACCATGGCTGGACGCGAGAGCACTGAACCCTGGAGAAGAGTGGGATTTTGAAATTGGCGAGGCAATTCGAACGAGTGCCGCTGTGGTTGTGTGCGTTTCGCGGAACTCGGCAAGAAAAGTGTACGTGCAAAAGGAGATCGACTTCGCCTTCGAAGTGGCTAAGAAGAAGCCGCGAGGCACAAAATTTATCATACCTTTGCTCCTCGAGGAGTGCACCCTTCCAGAAAATCTTGGACCTCTTCAAGGGGTCAAGTTTTTTGAAAAGAATGGATTTGAGCGCTTGCTGCAATTTCTTCGGCAGCGGATCGCATCAATAACCGATTCGTCACAGGTGACAACAAATGGTTCGAAGACAACGGCTGACAAGACTCGAATATTAGTCGGGCACCTGGAGCGAGTTTACGCGGCGCCATTTAACGCGCGCGGTACGCATTTGGCGTCAGCAAGTTACGATCGCCTTGTTAAATTGTGGCATGTTGCTGAACGCTGTCTCGCTAGGACTTTCGAGGGCCATACGGACATGGTTTTTTGGGTCGCGTTCAGCCCCGACGGGATGTTGCTTGCGTCCGGGAGCCGTGATCGCACGGCTAAGATTTGGGATATTGAATCTGGTCGGGTGGCCACGACCTTACGCGGTCACACGCATTGGGTTCACTCGGCTGCATTCGCTCCGAACGGTCGTCGCCTTGCGACCGGAAGCGACGACGCCACAGTCCGGCTTTGGGACGTTAGAACCGGCCATGCTCGATTTGTTTTGCAGGGGCACTCCGCGGCGGTTATGTCGGTCGCGTTTAGCCCTGTTGGCAAGAACCTCGCGTCAGGCGGGGCGGACTCCACCATTAAGTTGTGGAATGCCGACTCCGGCAAGAACGTTGATACACTGCTCGGTCACTCAGATGTTGTCACTTGCGTTGTTTTCAGTCGCGACGGCAAACAATTGGCATCTGCCGGTCACGACCACACGGCGCGGATATGGGACCTGAGAGACGGGACGACCCAAACGTGTTTCAAGGCTAAGTCGCAAGTCAACTCGGTTGCCTTTAGTCCGGACGGTAAATTTCTGGCGGGAGCGTGTTTTGATGGGACGGTGAGAATCTGGGACGTGAGTAACGGAAGATCAATCCGCGTCTTGAAGGGGCATGAGAAGCGCGTGTTTAGCGCGATGTTTTCGCCGAATGGGCACCTGATAGCATCCGCAGGGGAGGACAGGACAATTAGACTATGGAAGTGGACGCCCCCTACAAAGGCGCCAGAAAGATCAAAATGACGCAGCTTTTCACAAGGAGAGTGTGTTTGGTGCGGGGGCGCGTGCTCTGGAATCCGAACCCGTTGCACCAAGCGTTGAGACTGAGCGATGGATAACTGTCCCGAAATCCCCTTCTCACCAGCAACCGCTAGTTAAAGACGGGTCGAATCGTGTCGGGCTGAAGAGCAACTCAAAATACACGGCGATATTGCTCCTTAACTGGCTCTTTCGGCATTGTGGGTCAGCTTCCCTTATCGCCGTTTTGCCAGACTATTGAAGCATCGGGATCGATCCGAAACTTTGTACGAGTGGCCGAAAATAACCGGCCAAATCCGCTTGGCCTTGATTTTCAGCGTAAGCGCTTAAAAATCAAGCGGTTTGGTCGGTTATTTTGCGCTTAAGTGGTCCAATCTCTGCACGCGCGACATTCTAAACAGGTAAACGCCGCGCGGGCATGAGGATTGGCCACTTAAGCCGACGATGCGGACGAAGTCTCGTTTGTTATTCCCAAACCCGCTCCCATGAACAACAACATCTCTATCGTCTGACTCGAGCGTCCGGATGCCATCGCTCCGGTCAGCCGGCCGTTCAACTACACCAGAGAATTCACGGTGGAATTGGATGCGTATACAGTGGCCGTCGTCGAGATTCGCGCAGCCTGACGAGGAACCAATTTCCGTGGCGGTGCCCGTCAGGATTTTGCCGGGCGCTTACATTGGCTCCGCAGTTGATAGACTGTCTGCCATGTAAGGCTTCGAGTCCAGACATCGAAACCGCTTGCACAGATTCAATGGAGATGAAATGCGACTGAATGCATTCGCGATCCTAATGCTCGCATCGTCACGCTTTTGCGTGGCCCAGGACATCGGCGACTTTAAACCCGCTCCGTCGAATGTCCTCGATGTTGTCCGCTTTTGAAGACGACATGACGCAGGCTCTGATCCCGTTCATCGACTCCACGTTCCGCACGCTGACCGATCGCGACCATCGGGCCATGGCGGGTTTGTCGATGGGAGGTATGCAGACCTTCCATGTGACTTTCAATCATCTCGATCTCTTCTCCTACATTGGCGGATTCAGCGGTGCCGCCAACGTCTTCACTGCCGGCAGCGACACGCTGGACACGAAAACTGCCTTCAACGGGGCGATGGCTGATCCTGCCTCGTTTGCGAAACGCGTTCATCTGCTGTGGATTGGTGTGGGGACGAACGAGCCCGATCGCATGAAGCAGGGAATCAAGAAACTGCACACTTCCCTCGAGGCCGCGAAGATCGAGCACGTGTATTCCGAGTCGCCCGGTACCGACCACGAATGGCAGACCTGGCGCCGCAACCTGGAGGGATTTCGCACCACGGCTGTTCCAGCTGGCGGGTCAAAAAGAGATCACCGCGCAACGCAAATAGTGGACGCCGGCGGCGAATCCACTTGCGATCGCGCCCGCCAGCCACCATCAATCTAGTTTGGAAGCAGTACACAAGGGCAACGAAAAGGAGCACAGATGTCTCAATCGGATTCCGGCAATCGCGCAAGGCTCAACCGGCGGCAAGCGCTGCTCGTCCCTGCGGCGGCAGGTCTGGGCGCTGCGGGGTGGGCGAAGACCCAACCACAGACCGCCGCGGGCGGAGCCGCCAGCACGCCGCGTTCGGCTGTTGCGAAAACCCAGTACGGCAAGGTTCGCGGCTATGTTTCTGACGGAGTCTTTACGTTTAAAGGGATTCCCTATGGACACGACACCGGCGGCGAGAACCGCTGGCTCCCGGCGAAGCCCCCCAAATCGTGGGATGGCGAGTACCCGGCGCTGATCTACGGGCCCAATTGCCCACAACGCCTGCACGACTGGGTACTCGAGCAGTCGTTCCTCCAACAGTGGGACGACGGCTACCTGGGCGAAGACATGCTCAAGCTGAATGTCTGGACGCCCAGCCTCACCGGAAAACGCGCCGTGATGGTCTACTTCCATGGCGGCGGGTACACTTTCGGATCGTCCTACGAGTTGGCCTCGCACGACGGCGCCCAGATGGCGCGCCATCACGACGTCGTCCAGGTGTCGGTCAATCACCGGTTGAACATACTGGGCTTTTTCGATCTATCCGAGATGGGTGGCCCGCAGTATGCCGACTCAGTGAATGTGGGGATGATGGACTTGGTGGCATCCCTGCGCTGGGTCCGGGATAACATCGCAAACTTCGGCGGCGATCCCGATCGCGTCATGATCTACGGCCAGTCTGGCGGCGGCTCGAAGGTCACCAGCCTGCTCGGCATGCCTTCAGCAACCGGGTTGATTCACCGCGCGTCGGCGCAGTCCGGTGGCGGTGGCAATCCTCCAAGCGCCGAACAGTCGAAGGCCTTCGCCAGACAGGTCATGGTGGAACTCGGACTGGGGCCGAAAGATATCGCTGCTCTGCAGAAGATGGAGTGGCCCAAACTGAACGCAGCCGCCAACGCTGCAGCCGCGAAGATCAACGGACCGGCGCAGCGGAATCTCGGAATGGGCTCCGCAATGGGCGGTCCGGCGCGCGTTGGCAGCGGACCGACGGTGGATGGCCGCATCATCACGATGCGATCATTCTTCGAGGGAGCCCCGGATATTTCGAAGAACGTTCCGATGCTGATCGGCTCGGTGAGCGAGGAAGGAAATCGCATGTCCTCGCACCCGACTGAGAAGGAATGGCACACGACTCTCGCCGGAGTTCTCGGCGACGATAAGGCCGCCGCCTTGATTGCTGCCATGAAGAAGGCGCACCCGGAAAAGAGCGTTCGGACGCTGTCCTATGGCGTAAGTGGTCTCCTGGTCCGCAACAACGTGACCCGGATGGCGAAACTGAAATATGAGCAAAAAACGGCGCCCGTGTTTACGTACTACTTCAGCTGGCAATCGCCGATGCTTGAGGATGCCGGCGCCTGGCACACCGCCGAGCTTGCCTTCTGCTTCGACAATACGAAGCGCTGTGAGCAGGGCACCGGCAACACACCGGAAGCGCAGAAACTGGCGAGAACGATGGCAAACGCGTGGGCCAACTTCGCCCGGACCGGAAATCCCAGTCAGCCCGGACTGGCCTGGACTCCATTTGAGCCGGATCGCTGCCCGACCATGGTGTTCGACAATCAATGCCGCATGGTGAACGATCCCGAGGGTGAGGTGCGCAGAATCCTGCTGAGCTAGAACCTTCGGGCCCCCGGGGCAAGCCGAGCCGGACGTCTTAGCCGACGTGATAGCAGCAGCACTCGGCGAGTGCTCGAGTCCTTCGCCGACCCCGACAGGGATCGTATCGCTGGGGTTAAGCACCTATTAATCGACCCCGTACCCGCTCTGCAAGAGGCCGTTTCGGCGCCTTGTCCTTTAGTCCTGTGGCGGAGGAAGACATTGAAGGCCAATAGAACGCCCATGACCATCCGCTTGTCGCTTCCTCATTTTTGCGCAAACATTTGGACGTCGACAATACCAATGATTGTAAAGTCCTCGTCAAATCCCTTGTAAGGCGTACCGCGAGCGATCCACACGAGTCTAGTCGCCAACTCGTTGCTCGGAGCATCCGAGCCGACTGCTCCGGCCGAGTGACGCCACTCGGAAAGAGCGGGCTGGCGCGTGGATCGGGCCCGCGCGAAGGAGATTGATGGCCTCGGAATGGCTACCGATATGTTGAGTTAACGGTCGCAAGGAATAACGTCCCTAACCGCAGGCCGTCGATGTCGCGCAGCCCCATCTTCACAAATAGCACGCGGAGGGCGGGGAGAAGCCGCTTTGGGCATCACACCATGCTCCCGATGGACAAAACGGAAGGAGTGCACCCCTCAGAGAATCCGACAATGGCAGCCGGGTGTACACTGATACAGCCTATGTTCGACTTCAAAGCTCCGACACCAACTGGTTTTCGCGCCGATTTCGCGCTGTGCGTCATGATTCCTCTTGCTGAAGCGGCATACGCCGTAATGAATGACCCCGGGGCGCCGCCGACGCTGCCCCCGGGCTTCCAGATGACCGGCCTGATTCAAGCGGATGAGCAACTGAGACAGGCCATCTTAAACCTGCCGAATCAATCGAATGTGGCGAAGGCGATGATGGACGACTCCGGTATTTTTGGATTGATGGGCAAAAATCCGGCCACGAAAACCGCGTTTATCGCCTTCCGCGGCACGCAGACTTTTGACGATTGGGTGGGGGATTTTGACGCATTCTTCGAACCATACAAGTATGTTCCGAACGGGGGACAAGTCCATATGGGCTTTCAGTCGATCTACGGCGCGCTACATAACAGCGTGGCGGCTGGAATCGGCGCCGCGACCGCGGGCTGCGACGACCTGTTGGTCACCGGGCACAGCCTAGGAGGAGCTTTGGCGGTGATTTCGGGTCCCGATATCGCGAAGAATCTGACGCCCTCGCTGGTGCCGGAGTTGATTACATTCGCCGGACCCGCAGCCGGGCTGGCCGACTTCGCCCACTTCTTCGACCTCTTAATCCCTTCGTGTTACCGCGTGGTCAACTTCTGGGATGTCGTCCCGCGTCTTCCTCCCCAGCTTCCGATCGGTCTGTACGACCAAACGGGCACGAACGTGAATATAGATCCTGGATTCGCGCTTCCGGTGGACGCGCACAACCTCGACAAATCCTATGTTGCGGGTTTGCTGAAACTGCTTCCGTCGGGCTTTACGTGCGCGTAACGAACCGGAAAGCGAAGCTCGTTTAGGTATCGGGTGTGCACGGTCACGAAGACGCCTCCGAAAGTCTTTAAGACACCAACAGTCGAATATGACCCTGCAAACCGTAATCTGCTTCATCCTGCTTCGCCGGCAGATTCGCAGATTCCACTTTTGGCCGGAAAGAAAGAGCGGCGTTTTGCCCGCCCTTCATCGTTAGGCCGCCTGGAATAGCTAGCGATAATGTGGCGTAACGCCGTCGTTTCAGGACCGTAAGCCTCCGGTGAACCCCTCTAGCGGACGGCGATAGACAGCTGCATAGTGGAGTCATGAAGGCATCAGCAGCGGCGGCATCGAAGGCGGAAGTATGGCGGGAGTTGGTTGATCGGCAGAAGAAGAGTGGGTTGAGTGTTCAGACGTTCTGCCAGCAGCAGGGCGTGAGCGGGTGGTCCTTTTATCAGTGGCGAAAACGGCTGGCCTTGAACCCGCCAATGAGTTTTGCGCTGGTGGAGACCGGGGAAACCAGTCGGCAGTGCACAGGCGCGGTAGAGTTATGGCTGAACGGCGGCGATCGTCTGCAGATTGCGCCGGGAGTGGACGCCGCGACATTGCGGACCGTCCTTGCAGTTCTGCGGGAGCTCCGGTGATTCACCTGCCGGCGAGCGTGCGCGTATATTTGTGCACGTCGCCTTGCGACATGCGACGCAGCTTCGACGGCTTGCATGCGCTGGTGACCGACGCGATGCAGCTGAATGCCTTCGATGGACATCTATTCGTGTTCGGAAACCGGCGGAGAGACCGGGTGAAGATCCTGTATTGGGATCGAGATGGTTTTGCGGTGTGGGCCAACTAACCGTCTTCACACTACACCTCTTTCGATTCCAGTCCAGTACCTTTAGAAGTTGGCTGCACACCTGCTGATCGATCCACCAGGCGATCCCATCGGCTACTGTGTTTCAAGGGCAGGGTCGTGCCCAGTAGCTCATAGAGTTCCCATCCGTGGTCGTTGTAGAAGTGCGCTCTGAGGATTCCGAATTTCGCCCACCGGTCCACGGTCTGCTCGTGAATGCCCAGACGTTCGGCCATTTCTTTCCTGTTCAGCATTCCCCGCTGACGAAGCCGATCATAGCGCGAACGCAGGCCATAGGTGTGCATGAGATAGGCTACGTGCTTGGCCGAAAAGCGGTCAGCCGCTCGGCCTGGTCGGGCGGAAGCTCCGGGCCGAAGCCCCCGTTGATTGAGCATGGCGGCGATTTCGGAATAGACATGCTCGTCGAGCAGTTTATCAACCAGTTCCACGATCTCTGGTGGTGTTTTGATCTGCTGCGCAGATGACTTCGGATTTCTCGTCATGAGCGTCTCGCTCTTGCCACCCTTAAATCGAACGTGGATCTTGGTAATCCCTTCGGCCGGTAGCTTGATTAGGGTTGCGTCTTCGACGATGTAAGCGAGGAGACGTTTGCGTTCGCGGTTCGCGGTGGCCGGATCATCCCAGAGCTTGCGGAAATCCGTCGTTAATGCAGCTAACCGCTGGCAGATCGCATCATCGAGAACGATATCGTTCCGTTGTCGCGCCCGCGTTCGTTCCTCGCGAGCCTCGGCCAGTGCCCGAAGTTTATCGTTCCATTCCCGCTCCAGGGTGTCGGCAACGAGACGGTTGCCGGGATCGACCAGCTTGAAACGTCGCTGTGCGAGATCCGCTTCGATCTGGGCGCGCTCCACGCTACGGCAGCGTAGCTGATCGGCCTCTTCGTATCGGGCCTCGACCTCGCGTCTGATCTCCAGGGCCAGTTCGATGGCCGCAGGCGTCATTTCCCCCGTCACAAGTGCTCCGATGGCTTGGTCAATGGGCGCGCCCGCGATCGACTGACAGTTCGGCTCGCCGCGAGCCGTGTGCCCCCGATCGCAGACGTACCACGCTTCCCGTTTTCCACGCCGCGCGACATAACGAACGCGAAAATGCCTTCCGCACTTACCGCAGACGGCGCGTCCTTGGAGCAAAGCCGCTCCTTCGCGTGGCGGTGACGCACGCGCCACATTGTAGCCATGGCCGTTTGCTTCGAGGATTCTGAGATTCTCCTGAAATCGCTCCCAGCTGATGTAACCGGGATGGGCCTCCGGAATGCAGGCCAGCCAATCGCTGTCCCCGCGTTTTCGCTGGATCGTCTTCTTGCCGTCGCCGCCCCGCCGGTATTGACGGCGTCCATACGCGTAAGCTCCCGCATATCGTGGATTGTGCAATGTGCGCATCGCCGTCGATGAGGTCAGAGGCCGGAAGACGGTCGCCTCGCCGCGGAGGCGAGATGGAAAATCAAGCCCTTCGGTTCGAAACACCTTCACGGTCTGACTTGCCGAACCCACGCGACAAAAGGTCTCAAAGAAATAGGCAATCACATCTCGGACTTGTGCGTCGGGGTCGAGCACGACGTTGCTGGCTTCGTCGTAAACCAAGCCGGTAGGCAGCGGACAACGATACTCGCCGCGTTGCGCCTTGTTAATGATCCCGCCACGCAATCGGGCTTTGAGGACGTGAAGTTCGGCTTCGCTCATGGTTCCTTTCAGGCCGGGCAGCAGGCGGTCATTGAAGCTTGCTGGATCATATACGCCATCCTCGTCGAGGATCAGTGTGTCGGCAAGCGCGCAGATCTCTAACAGACGATGCCAGTCGGCGTTGTTCCTCGCCAAACGCGAGACCTCGAGCCCCATGACGATGCCCGCGTGTCCCATGCCGACATCGGTGACCAAACGCTGAAAACCTTCCCGCCAGGCTGCCGACGCGCCCGACTCGCCCTGATCGTTGTCGATGACGATAATTTGGTCATCTCGCCAGCCCAATCCGACGGCGCGACCACGCAGAGCGTATTGACGTTTCGTGCTTTCCACATTCTCCATGACCTGCCGCATGGAAGACTGCCGGATATACAGATACGCACTTCGCTGAAGATGGTGAGGCTGAACTTTAAGCGATTCATTCATGTAATTGCTCCGGAAATAGCGGTTGGGATTGCTATGGCTGCAAAGAGGTGGATTACGGTTCTATGTTCCATCGGCGCCTTCCAGCTCAGTGGTCGGGAGCCGGCCGGCCGCTCGGATGTACGCATGGTGGTCGCCGCTCGCGCCCAGCCCCACATTCCCACATGGAGAAAGAGCATGAGCCCGGAACGGGCTTCGGGCGGCAAAGCATTGCCGAGGGCGGCCGCACGCAGAGTTTCGTAGTGCGTAGCGATGAACGGGTTGACCGCAGTGCTCTCTGGGTTGGTCATCGCGAGGTTTTTTTTCCAGCGACCGCCCGCTCGATTGTTCTGGGGTGTATCGGAAGGGCGAACTTCTGCCGAACCAGCTTTGCCAACTCGCGTGCCCGCACAGGCTGGCCCGCAACAAGCTGTTGCTGGACGAACGCCAGCGCCTCGCCCTGCAGCTTATGGGGTCCGTGTGGACCGCGCTTTCGGGGTACCAATCCGGCGAGGCCGCCCTTGTCAAAGGTGGCTTTCGTCTGGTAGTAGGTCGGCCTCGATACGCCGTACTTTTCGGTGGCTTCGGTCACAGAGGCCTTCTCCACTGACACCCGGCGCAGCATCTCATACTTGACCTGCACGAGGTCCCGCGGGTCGAAGAATTCGTTTTCCTGAAACTTCGGATCTCGCACCTTCTGAGGGCTTGGATTTAACGTGCCCTCTTCGAGGAGGGCCTTGACCTTGGCGGATTTCGCTTTGCTTCTCGTGGGTGTTACCTCCTTTGTATTGTTTATATAACTATGCCGCAAACTCTGATGGCATGCAAGCTTAATTCTGTCCCGCACTCTTCTTTTATAGCCTGTATAAATGCCATTACAAAGCAGAATAAGCCGGCACCGTGCGGCGACATTAGATTTACACATGCGGCAGAGTTTGCTTTACACCCAACCCGTACGACGCCTTCTCCTTGCTGAACTCTTCCACGAGTTTTGCGAGTTCCAGTAGATCCGCAACCCGAAAAAGCCCACGATGCCCACCCATGACGATCTCTGGATCAGGAGGAACGAGATCCGTCCACTGTGGTGGGATCGAGCGAACCGTCACATCATCGACACGGATCAGAAGGCGCTTTCCATAGCGGTTGTACCGCTCGCCTACGCACGCGAACTGCCCGCCGCTAAGCGGATGGAACGGATGCGTTACTCGCACAAGACACGGCGCTGCGGCCGCATCAACTGCATTTCGGATGGAGTTACAAACGCTTAGAGGAAGGTACCTACGCGATGCCGTTCGACGATGGCGGCGATAAGCGGCGAGAGATCACGGCGCAGGAACTGGGGGCAATCCTTTCGGGAATTGATTTGAGCCAAGCCAAGCGGAGAAAACGGTATCAGCGTAAGACAGCGGGAAGTTTGTAAAAACATTTCTATTTGAGAATGATTTTACTTGGCAAGCCGCAGTTCTGCTCTTAAAATTTATGTAGTGCCAGTCGATCCACAGCAACTACCGAAGGACGCGAACCTGTTGCAGCAGATGGTGCTCGACCTGGTAGCGCAGTTGGACACTGAACAGTCTCGCCGCATCAAGGTTGAACGTTTATTGAGGCAGTTGCTCGAAGCCCGAAGCGGACGCAAAAGCGAACAGATTTCCGACGATCAGTTAGCTCTCTTCGCCGCCGAGTTGAAAGCCCAAGGCGTCGACATGGGAGAGGCTAAGGACGAAAGCAAAAAGCCAGGTGGCCCAGATGATGCTCCTCCCGCGCCGCCGGTGGAGCAGGAAAAAGGCAAGCCGCATGGCCGCCGTCCTTTGCCGGCACACCTGAAACGAGAGCGCATCGAGCATGATCTGGCAGAGGCCGAGAAACACTGCGCCGCCTGCGCGCAGGACCTCCGTCCGATCGGCGAGGAGTCGAGCGAGCGTTACGAATACATTCCGGCACAGATGATCGTTATTGAAGAGGTTTGCAAGAAGTATGCTTGCGCCTGCACGGTAAAGACGGCGACCAAGCCCTCGCAACCGATTGAGAAGAGCAACGCAGGCGCTGGATTACTGACTCAGGTAATCGTCGCCAAGTATGCCGACCATCTCCCGCTGCATCGGCAAGCCAAAATGTTCCGGCGCTCGGGCGTTGATCTTCCAGTCCAGACAATGTGCGGCTGGATGGGACAATGCGCCGATCTTCTACATCCGCTTTATGAACGGATGAAGAGCTTTGTGTTGGAGTCGAAAGTGGTGGGAACCGACGATACACCTGTAAAGGTTCTGGACCGGAACTTGCCGCAGACGAGAAAAGGCCGGATCTGGCCATATATCGGGGACAGGAATCATCTGGCCGCGGTGTATGACTATACTCCAACTCGGGAGCGCGCCGGGCCGGAGAAGTTTCTCGAAAAATACCGCGGGTATTTGCAAGTCGACGCGTATGTAGCGTACGACAGCTTTTTCACCGACCCGGAGCGCGGGTTGGTGGAGGTCGGGTGCTTTGCTCATGCCAGGCGCCACTTTCGCAATGCGCTGGAAAACGACCGCACGCGCATGAGCGCAGTATTGCTGCTCATTGCGCAGCTCTATGCGGTGGAGAAGTCTGCCCGGCTCGCCGGAGTGGTCGGCGAGGACCTACGCCTTGCCCGGGAGCATGGTTCACGACCCGTGCTGGATCGCCTGCATCAATATTTAATCAAGATTCAGGATGAGGTTCTTCCCAAAAGTGAGGCTGGACAGGCGGTGGCGTATACGCTGAAGAACTGGAAGGCACTCACACGTTACTGCGATGATGGCGATCTTTCGATCGACAATAACGGAACTGAGCGCTCATTGCGCTGTATCGCAGTAGGCCGCGGCAACTGGACGTTTTTTGGCAGCGATAAGGGCGGCAAGACCGCGGCCATTTTACGCAGCTTCATCACCTCGTGTGAACTTGTAAAAGTCGACCCGTTCGCCTGGTTCCGCGATGTGCTTAGCCGAATTGCGGACCATCCCATCACTAAACTCGACGAACTGATGCCCCATAACTGGACGCTTGCCAGAAGCTAATTCTTGAAAGGCAAGCCTTCCGGCTCAACTGAATCGCCAGCGCCGGTGTTCACCGGTTGCTTACTCAGGACCAGTGGTTAGTGTGTGAGTCGTTAAAAAGCGAGTCTCAAATCCCACGATTCGGGCGTCATGTCATGCGCCCGACCAGTCACACAAGACTCCTTGTCCTCGGGCCAACGGTGTCTGAAACGTAGAAAGGTGCCAATCAGGCTCATTGTGAAGTTGGTCTGATTTCGAGGAGCCGCCAGCTAACACTCCCCGTAGCGTCGATATCCGGCTCCGTCCATACCATGTAATCTAATCCGAAGGTAATATGTCTCGCGGCCTCCATCGCGGTCTCGGCCACGATACCCCTATACGTTGCGCCGCGGTTATCCTGGAACTCGTAGGTCATGTGGACGGTGTCGAGGCTGGAGAATTTTCCTTTGACGCCCCCGCTGCCAAGAAGGAGTGATGTTTGAGGGCTTTCAGGCAGCAACGCGAGCCTCGGTAGGAAGTTGGGCGGCTCAGTGGCGCCGCGCTGACGAAGGAATTCGACAGCCTCTCTGCTTTGGCCTGGAGTGATTCTGGTCAAGAAACCGGACCATTCAGGAACAGCGATCACACTGAGTGTTGCCTCAACTTGCTTCACCGCGAACCAATTCAGCACCTGGCTCATACGCGGAAGTGCTTCTGGTGACAGGCGCAATTCGTCTCTGTTCGTCATCGCTGCGTTTATTAGGCTCGCTATTTGCAACAAGTTCGCCGTTGTTGGGCCCGCGCTGTTCTGTGACTCGGCACCCACAGTGCTGATGATCAAACCTAGTGAACCAGAGTAAGCCTGCGCCACTCCCAACCGGGGTCGCGGCCCGATAACATGGTTCGCTGCCTGGATCATTCTAAATACCGCATCAGAAAAGCGTTGAAACTGGACGAATAAATCTGCGAGGTCTCTAATGCTGATAATGTTCCAACTTGTGATTGGCTGAATTCGCAAGTCCAGTGATGGCACATCGATCATCGCTCGACCGATTCCGACGAAGTGAGCAGAAGTCGAGAGAATTCGCGCTTCCTCTTCGTCAACTCTCTCATCTTTAGCTGGTAGTAAAGTGTCCGGGATGGTTGTAGATCGCAGTTCCGATATTGTGATCTGCGCATGTGAGCGAGGCACATGCGCCTCGTAGACGAACCCGAGTTCGGAATCTGTAAAGATCGATCGAAAAGAAATCTCTCCCGCCGCAAGTGCTCTATATCGCATCGGAGAAAGCGGGACGATAAGCCAGATGTCTCCGGCATCGTTTTCGGCTGCCCACTCCACAAGAAATAGATTCCCAATTATGCTCCGTGCAGTGAAAAGTCGCGGCCCATCGTGGTAAGCAAAAACGTCTAACACGTCAAGTCGTCCGATCGACGGTATATCAGGAAACGGTGTGGTCAGGATCACGTTCCGGCCTCCGCGTCGTGAAATCGCAATTCACATGGATTGATTGAAGTCGGAACCCACCACGTATGGTGAGAGTTCCTGATGGTTGGTGGTGCAGTATGTTTGACCATTCCATCACGTGGCGTAAGGTTAACACCAGCAATTTGATAATCGCTCATGGCGGAAGATCTCCGCCGCAATTTTTGGGCATCACGTAAGCGCGTGAAGACCGAAAGCCCAAGAGATTCGCACCGCTTCTCTTCACTCAACCGAGCGACGGGGGACCTTTCGCTAACTGGTACGAAGTCCGCAGCGGACGGTGGGAGCGTCTTAACCAAACGAAGGACCAGGAGGTTTGAAGGTTGGGCGTCTACCGGTGGGCAACCGGCCGGAAACTGCGGTGGCCACTGGTTTCGAGAGAAGCTCATGCTGACTGCCAACGTAGCACGGCGGCGAAGGCGGTGAAAGTTCAGTTAAGTGGCTCGCTTCCTAGTTTTTCCATCACTCGGCAGCACACCCAGTTGGATGAATCGTCTGGACGTCGCTGCCCGGTATGCGACATCGTCGTGCGCGATCCGCCAAACGGACCCGGGCCGGAGTTGAGGAAGTTGGTTCCGGGGTTGGCCCAATCGTCTCGGTCTGCGATCCGCTGCGGCTTTGGGAAAGAACCTTGATGTTTGCTACCAGCAGAGCTAATGTCCTGAATGGCTTCCGATAATGCCAAATAACAGGTACGAAAGGACTTAGCAGATGAACGAACTGGTGGTGGCCGACAGGGTCTCAGAATGGAACAGGGTGGGTATTCACTTGACTCCGGTAGCCACCATGGGTTGTGGTCGCTGCCGCCGGTCGCCAGCCTCTGGAACGCGTAGTGGCGACCGGTACGGCCTCATCACGCCGCGGCCGGCGGCACGCACCCGCAACTGCTGCCGCTGTCGTCGAGCGGCCGCCTAGCGCCTCCAGCGTGCACGGCGGACACGGTCTCCGGACACGGTCGAGCGGCCTCAATTCGCCAGCAACCACAATGTATTGTGGCCACCGGAGTGAAGTAAATACCCACCTGGAACAGATTGAAGGCGCTGGTGCTCGACAGCATTTCGTCGCCGATTACGCGGCGCGCTTACAACCTGGGACTCGACGAATTCATTGCCTGGTTTATCCAGGAACCCCGGCCCGGCTTCACCAAGGCGACCGTGAGCGCGTGGCGGGTAGCCCTGGAGGTCCGCAAGCTGGGTCCGATATCGATCAACGCGCGGCTTACCGCGGTCCGGAAGTTGGCAGTCGAGGCCGCCGACAACGGACTGCTGCCTCGCGGACGGCAACTCGCGTAGAGGGACGGGCAAATGACCGCCGCGCGCAGGGGCCGGTCTGCGGACAAATCACATACCCGGGTCGAATGGGCCACCGAGGCGGTGGATGTGTTTCCGCAGTTCATCGCGTTCGCGTTGGTCACGACGGCGGGCGCGTGCCACAAGCACAAGCGAAGGCTGCGGCTCCCGCGAGGATGACAAACGCGTACTCCACGGCTCCCAATTGTGGCATGGCCTCGTGTCTCCCTAACGTAGGGATTTTGGGCAGCGAAGAGTTTTCGGGCAGAATCGATCCCACTTGGGGAGAAAGTACTAGTCTAGTATTTGTCCGATAATCCGACTAATCAGGAGTTAGACGCTTCGACGCGGTGTAGACTCTGGGGTGATCGAAGAAACGGCGCGACTTTGACGAGTCGTACACTCCGATTCCGCTAAAGCATTTTAGCTTCTTGTCAAAGTGAAGGCTCAAGATGAACGATCAACAAAAGAAGGAGCAGTATTCTGGGGTGCGAGATCAAGAGATCCGTGCGGCACTGGATCAGCATTGGGCGGCGTCCGATGCCAACGATTTTGAAACGGAGCACCGCATCTATCACGAGGACGCGGTGCTGGAATACCCGCAGTCAGGCGAGCGAACCCGCGGTCGACGCAACATACAGAACCAACGCGCTAGTCAGCCGAGCAATAAGCGGTTTGCTATCCGACGAATCATTGGCTGCGGTGATCTTTGGATCACCGAATTCATCCTGACATATGACGGCAAGCCGTCCTACACCGTGAGCATCATGGAGTTCAGGGACGACAAGGTTGCGCGGGAAACACAGTACTTTGCGGATCCATTCGTGGCTCCCGCATGGCGCGCTCAATGGGTCGAACGGATGGACACATAATCTCGAGGCGCGAGAATTCGCCAACGACACCGCCATTGGTTATCGGAGAAGTCGAACTGTATGATATGGGATATCGTCACAGCACATCCCCGATGGAGAGACAAGAGGTGGATTGGAAACGGCTGGTCCAGTTTACGTTGCTGGGTAGTAGTGATTTGGAACCATATGCGATCCTACTGGTACGCATTTCGCTCGGGCTGTTCTTCGCCATCTCCGGGGCAAACAAATTGTTTGTCGCCGGCAGCAGGCAAACTATGTACGAAACGCTCGTTGAGGCCAAAGTCCCGTTTCCCCACCTGATGACTTATTTCGTGTCGGTCGTCGAGTTCGTTGGCGGATCCTTGCTGACCGTGGGGTTTCTTTCGAGCCTGGCCTGCGTGGCTTTATTGGTCGATATGCTTGTCGCCATCCTGACCACCAAGCTTTCCGCCATGCCTAAAGGACTGTCGCCTCTTAACTGGCTCGACGATTTCCTCTACGTTCCGGAGGTCCTGTACGTGCTCTTCTTTGTCTGGCTGATCTGCTTTGGTCCGGGAAAGTTCAGTGTCGATTACTGGCTCGCCGGCAAGTTACTGAGGTGATCGATCGACGAAGCAGCTTGTTGCTAGACAAGAGCTTGATGGTCATTACCAGACTTTTTCAGCCGCAGGACTTCGATGACGACCTGACAGCACTCCAACTGGTTGTGCACGAGACGGAGCTGCCGCCGATTACTTCCGTCTTGGTCCTCGCACGGCGCCATGGCTCCAGACGCGTGGATCGCGGCCCGCCCCGGCAGTCTCGCGCGTTCCTCGCCGCGCGCGAACGGGACCTCACGCGGCGGTCGTGACCTATCTACGATGGGAAACGCGTTGGTGCTGCATCAGGATACGGCGCACCGTCACAGATTTCCGCTCCAACGAGGCCAACTCCATCTGAAGTGCTTCGGCTTTCTCATGATCGTAGCTGTGCAGGGCGGTCTCCGCCGCTTGTCGAAGCCTGCGGATTTGGGACGCGCACTCCCGATAATCGTCCCATATTGACTGACATTCCGGGCAGGAGTCGATCATCGGCGCTTGGAGAACCAACCAACCAGGTTGCCCCAGATGGCGTCCAAATTACAATCATACGCGACGTTGATCATACGCGACGTTGATCGAGGCCGCCGCGGCGATCCCGCATTCGCAGCGGGCACACGGCGGTCACGACAGCAGCGCCCCGTGTGGCGCCGGGGTGCGTCTGCGGGGTACTTTCGCGCGAAAAACACCAGAACCCGCGAGAATCTCGCGCGCGTAGACTGCGACCGTTTGCGACATGTTTATCGGAGAACCAGCGTCGCTTCGCTCCGACGGCTGATCGGAATCATCCCCGAGTACAGAACGCCTTCCCTTCAGAATCGGCGATCACCTTCAGCGGAATCCCCAGGTCTCCGGCAAACTTTTCACAACTCCAACCGCTTCCGACGAAACCGACTACTTAAAGGCCACACCGTGCGATCTGACGATCCGTTAACGGGATCTGCGGACTTTGAGTGCCTCCAATCCGGGTGAGTGACTCCAATCCGGGTGCTGCCGTCACGCTTAGCCCTTCGGCGATCCCGGGTAGCTCGCGCGAGCACTGCGGGTGCTATTTGTGTCTGCCATCACCATGCGGCAGCGCCGGCGCCGTGGTCGCCTCAACATGACCATGGCCTGCGGCGTTCGCGATCTCCTCGAACGCGTATGCCATGCCGACGAGCTTGTCATCGTCCCACGCGCGACCCATCAGTTGGATGTTGATCGGCTGTCCCTCGTTGTCGTAGCCCACCGGGAAGATAACTGTCGGAATGCCGTTCGACGCACTCGGCGTATCTTTACGGCCGAAGCTCGCTTTGCCGCCGCCGCCATCGTTAAGGGAGATGTCGCTCAACAGCCCCGGATAAACTACGGCGTCGACGCCGAGCTGATCGGCGCCGGCCGTGTCCATCCACATTCCGGCAGTGGCCTGGCGCCCTCGCCGATAGTCCCGAAAAGCCTGGATCTGGTCTGGCGTCAAGCGCGGCGAAGGCACGGCCGAGCAGGTGCTTGGATCAGCTCGCACGTAGGCTACCTTCTTCTGTGAGCAGTTCACGTCGATCACGGTGAAGATCTGGAAGCCCTCGGTGGCCAGTTCGGGATGAGTGTCGATGTAGTGTCCCCAGCCCTCCGAAACGATGTCGCCAGGCGGCGCAGCCGGCGATGGCGGCGCGTCGGTGCCGCCTACCGTCACGCCCATCTGGACGATGGTCGCGCCGGCGTCCACGAAGTACTGGAGCGCGGCAGTTTCTGCGTCGGTCGTGTTGGTCGTCCCGAAGGGATCCACCCACGTCGACGGGATGTAGCCGATCCGCTTGCCTTGCAACGCGCTCGGGACCAGCACGGAACGCCAGTCCGCCGGCGTGTGCCGGCCGGGAGCCGAGGTCTCGGGATCGGCGGGATCAACCGCCACGACAACATTCAGCATGTCGGCGAGATCGGGTACGGAGCGCGCTATCACGCCGCCGAAATCGGTGAGGTACGACAACGGCATCACCCCAGTTCCGCTTTCGAGGCTATCGGTGCCGCGGAGAGACACCAGGCTGGCAGCGCTCGATGGCCCATATAGGGAATCACCGGTCTGCGAGCCCATCGCAGCAGCGGCCAGGCTCGCTGCCAATGCGCTGGCAGGGCCGCCGCTGGATGCGATAGACGACTTCGACGGGTTGAACACGTTCCACACTTGGCCCCACGCGTCGTTGGAGTAGTTGCCGGACGTGGCGTACTCCTCCAGGGCCCCTTTGCCGATGATGACGGCGCCTGCCTTCCGCAGCAGCGCGATTTGAAAGGCGTCGTGCGCGGGAAGGAAACCGGCAAACGTCATGCTGCCGTTCGTGGTCGGCATGTCGAAGGTGTCGTAAAGGTTCTTTACCACGATGGGGATCCCCAGCAGCGGCGCCGCCGCGCCCGGAATGCGCGCGTTATCGGCGGCCCTAGCCTGTTCCAGCGCATTTTGAGCGATCAACTCGTACGCATTGAACCCGAACTGTCCCTGGTCGTAGGCCCTAATCCGGTCGAGATACGCCTGTGTAATCTCCACCGATGTCGTGACACCTGACTCCATGTCGGCGCGCAACTGCGCGACAGTCTTCCCGACCACGTCGTACCTCACGCTCGTTTCCGCCAGCGGTTCCTTCGGCGCCGGCGGCTGCGCGACCTCGAGAGTCCCCGTGCAGTTAGAGTAGTCGAACCCGTTCGCCGTCAGCGCAGCGATGTTGAAGTTGTCGATGGAACAGATCTCGGCCACCGTCAGATCGCCGATCGCCGGAGCGGCGGCGAGTGTGGTGGCGGTCGCTTCAACCACGGCCTGGACGCCCGCCGACGTGGCGGCGTTAACCATCGGGCCGAGCACCACGAAGTGCAGGAGCGACCGGCTGTGGCCGGGGTTCAGCGTAATCGTGTTCACGTAGCCTTGAAAATTAGCCTCGTGACCGGAGTACGGCAACGCCTTGTCGAAGGGGTCGTCGATCCAGTCACCGACGAAAGTCATCGCGCCGATGAACGGCGCCGCCGGCGATGACGGCGTGCCGAGCACGGTCACCTGCGGGCCGCCGACCAGCGTCGTGTCCGCAAGCGGCGTCGCCACCTCGACCCACGCGTCGGCTGCTGTGACGACGGCGTCGCCGCTGGAGGTGTTGACGATCGAACTCGAGTTCGCACCGGAGGTGCCCATCCCCGACTGACCTCCGAACGCGACCTTGATTGTAATCGGCGACTTGGTGGTATTGGTGAAGCTGTCGAGCCAGCGGCCCCAGTTCGCGCTGTTGTTGATATACACGGAACGCGAGATCTTGACACCACCGAGGTTAACCGATTGCGTCGTTGCGAATCGGTTCACTCCGTCGAACGTCAAACCAAAGCCGCGCATGATTTCGCCGTTGAAGCGCGGCGCCGGCGTCGTATCCACGAAAACTCTGATACCGCCGAAGCCGTTGATCGAGGTGCTGTACGGCGGGGTCACACCCGGCCCAATCTGCGTGGCGCGGATGCTACCGGTGTCGACCCGGGGCAGCGCGGCATCCTGAATGCCCCACCAGGTGCCGTTGGCGTCGGCAACGTAGTTGAATGCGCCCGCCGATCCGAGCAGCAGGAGCAAAGAGAGGATCGCAAGGCAATAGCGACTCTTGACGAATCTGTGAACGATCCACCGCGTTCTCATCACAGACGTCTTCTTCTTTGACACGACGGTACCGAAATCTCTTAGCATATTATTCTCTCTCCACCCACGAGGAGTAAACTCGCTGCCCCACGAAGGTACAAATGTAACTGCTGTGACTGCGCTAATAGAGTTTCGAAGGGAACGGGCTTCGAAAGAACGACCTTCGAAGGGAACGGGCTTCGAAGAGAACGGAGGCATCCAAGATGCTAGCAAAACTTCGATAAGGAACACATCTTGAGTAGGTCAGGAAAACATTTTTTTGGCCGGAGTGGTGGTGACCGCACCTGAGAGAATCAGAAGCACATTAATGGTAACGCTCTCAGATCCTGCCCCTCCGTTGACTGGATTGCCCGCGGCAACAATCAACCGCTGAACTGCGGACCAATCTGGCGGGAGGACGCGATGACGCGCGCCTGGTGCAGCACCGTGGTCGTCTGCGGGGTTACCTTGGCACGAAAAACCGAGAACCGCGGAATCTCGAGCGTGTAGAGTGCGACCAAAAAAGACAGAATGGAGAACGGTATGGTTTTGTTCACGCGAATCGGTTGCGAGACCTGTTGGGCCAGGTGTTCAACCTCAGGCGACCGAAATATCGCCAAGAATGAGTTATCGCCCGGCGTTCCTGGCTTCCCTCACGCTCAGGAGCCTGTTTTTTACATCGGATTGCAAATAGCCATTCGTCTGGCCGCACGCGTCGCACCACAATCTGACCACTGGCTCGTCTGCCGCAAAAACGGCGTGCGGCTTCTCGATTGGAATTTCCCCCACGCATTCCGGCGTTTTGCACCTGATTAGATAGGCCCTGTCCTTCATAAGTTCTTCAATCCTATCCCATGGCGGTTTTCTATGCACACCGCCATGGCACGAACGCAGGCGCTCATTAGTCGGGCGGGGATTGCCGGACGCCGCGGGCGATCCCGCGTTCGCCGCCTCGCCCAGCGCGCTCTGACGCGCCGCGAAAAGCCGAGAACCGCGAGAATCTTGCGCGTGTAGACTGCGACTGAAAGTGACAGTTTGGGTGATTTGATTCAGGGCGCGGCTTCGGCCAGGAAGTTCACTGGAGTCCCCAGTTCCGTTCTAGAAAACGGACACATGCATTCCAACGAAGCACGGAATCATCATTGTCAGCGGGCCGAATCGCCTGAGCTTGGCGATACCACTCCATGGCATTCTGGAATAGCGCGTACATCTCTCGACGAGAACGGTAGTCGCGACGTCGACGAAAAATAGCGATTGCCTGCCGTTCTTGAATGATACCTGAATAGTAAGCCCGGTGGTACTCGTTCGGCAAGCCTGCAACAATCTGTAACGCCTCCTCGGCGCTGACACTGTTCTCGAACTGATCCGTCAAGGACAAGAGCAGCAGAATAAGGGCGGCTTCATTGGTGGGATCAATGGAGAGCACGTCCCGACAAATGCTCTCGGATTGCGAAGGCTCATTCAGGAACCGATAACGTTCTGCTTTTGAAAGTGCTCCTGGAATCCCCTCAGGGGATACCGGCATCAATTGGGGTCGTCGGTTCACCGGTCCGCTTTGCATGTACGAACAGCTTACGTTCATCTCTGATTAAGTGCAAGCGTGGGTGGATGCCCAGAATGCAGACGGCGGCACTCTTCACCTCGACCTCGTCCTCGAAGATGATTTTGCATCCGGCCCGTGGTCAACGCGGCGCGTTGCAGGGCCGCTGTCTGGACAGGCTTCCGGCAATGATGCAAATCTTGCCTTTTGTGCAACACCTTCCGTCCCGTTCCTCGCGCGAGCGCGTCACCGGTGCCGCGACCACGGGCGACTGGATTGCGCCCGCCGCGGCGATCCCGCGTTCGTCCCTCGCTCGAACGGGCATGCGGCGGTCACGACTAGGGCGGGACGGGTGCATCGTTAGCCGCCAGCCGATAGAGGTGGCCACTCAACTCACTATTGAACGGACGAAAGTCAAGGTGTCGCTCATGTCTGGGTGTCCCGGAGGGATACTTGTACTCAATGAGGGTGGCATTTTCTACCCAAGCCATTTATACCTTCACAATTACGCACATTAATTTTGGGTCTCATCTCTCCAGAGCGGCCCACCAGGTTTCAAAATAAAGTAGCTCGGTAATGGCGCAACAACTCATTCTGCCGTTTAGGTCGACGTAAACGCGTCCAGCGCGAGGCGGCAAAGGCGGGATCGCCGAGGCCGGCCGCGATCCGCGCGGGCTTCCGGCGGTCGAAAGACGGGGAAGGATGGTGACGCGGGTCATACGTGGACTCCGCGCCACGCTGAACGGCCCAGTTACCAAGCCACTGGCGGCTATCCAATCAGAGGTCACTGTTTCGGTTACCAGGCCACCGAGCAAAGGCACCGTCCAACACCTACATTCTTTCATAGTCCGCTTTCTGAAGATGCAATCACCGAAGGCTCTGCAATCCTCAAGTCGGTTCGCTGCGGCAATTCACGCCAAAATGTCACAAACGGTCGTAGTCTCGGCGCGCGCGATTCTCCCGGTTCTCGGTTTTTCGCGCGAAAGTACCTCACGGATCTCGTCGCACCGCCGGCAACGGCTGGCGAACCCGAGCACACGAGATGAGAAGGCGAAAAGACGGGATGTTGTCACATGGGTTCTTGCTCGACAGGAACGGAACAGCGCACAGCGATTGAGCAACACTTGTCAGAATGCCGGGAATGCGATTGAACCGTCAAGATAGACCGCCTCGGCGGGAAGCTGTAGCATAAAGGTTCTATTTTGGCCAGGAATAAGGAGGTGATCGTTGGCTGAGGTCCACGCTCAGGATGGTGAAACTCTGGAGAACGCGCTACGGCGCCTCAAGCGCAAAGTTCTGCGGGAGGACGTCATTAAGGAAGTTAAGCGACACGCTTTCTATCTGAAACCGGGTCAGAAGAAGCGAATCAGATCCGCCCTGGCACGTAAGCGCAACCGCAAAAAGCGCACACGCGACACCTCCCTAGAGCAAAATTGACAGTCCTCAGCCATGAACACCGCGGCCAGCCGACCGCTCAGCTCATCCTGTCTCTTTCTGTCGCACCCTGCGCGCGCGCCGCGGCGGCCGAGAGGCCAACGTTGTCGGGCAGGGCACGTCGCGCGAGGAAGGCGTGGCTTGAGGCTTCGACCGCCGCCGTTTAGGTTGACTTTGAGATTTTCTTAGCTGCCGCCTTTTTCTCTCGCCGCGGCAACCGGGTCTTATTCTTCTTCACGAGTTTCGGCACCCTGGGCTTTGGTGCAGTCACCCCTACTGCTGCCGCTATAGTGCCGGCGGCTGCCCCGATGGTCTTTGCTGCCGAGGCGAGAACTCCGACGGATGGTTCTTGTGCACCACCGGTAGCTGGCGGCGGCGGACTGGCGGGGGCGCCCGCGAACCAGTGAATGACATGCGCTTACCGGGGATACGATGATTCGAGGCGGCTTAACCTTGGGGCATGGTCGAGCCCAACGATCTTAGTGGGCATGGGAGTGCTTGCGTGGACTTACGTAGCTTGCAGCATCGAATAGTTCACGGCGAGGTAGCTTGATCTGTTCGAGCACCCATTCAACAACAGTGGCGAGGCCTTCTTCCGTTTTTAGGTTAGTGAAGACGAACGGCCGCGAGCCACGCATCCTGCGGGCATCCCGGTCCATGACTTCCAACGAAGCCCCTACGTACGGCGCAAGGTCAATCTTGTTGATCACCAACAGGTCAGAGCGCATAATGCCCGGCCCCCCTTTGCGGGGGATCTTATCTCCACCGGATACGTCAATGACGTAGATGGATGCATCCGCGAGATCGGGGCTGAATGCCGCGGCCAGGTTATCTCCTCCGCTCTCGATGAAAACAATATCGAGCCGCCCGAGAGTGTGTTCGAGATCGGCGATGGCCTCGAGGTTCATGGAGCAATCTTCCCGGATGGCCGCGTGCGGGCAGCCACCCGTTTCCACTCCACGTACCCGCTCGGAAGGTAACGCGCCCTCGCGAACTAGAAACTCGGCATCCTCCCGAGTGTAGATATCGTTAGTTACCGCAGCAATACTTAGCCGATCATGCAGGCGCCGGCAAAGGCGATCCACCAGAGCTGTTTTGCCGCTGCCCACGGGACCGGCGACCCCGATTCGAAAGGCTCGTTGAGAGTCAGACATAATTTCTAGAAAAGAAAATACCTTTGGGTGAGCGGGAGTTCGCTTACGGGTTCGCAAGTAAGAAGTTTGCCGTCGGCGCGGACCTCATAGGTCTCCGCATCGACTTCGAGCTTTGGAGTTGCGTCATTCAGTATCATGTCGCGCTTCGCGATCGTACGGCAGTTCTTCACCGCTACGGTGCGCCTGCGAAGACCAAGACGAGCGGGAATACCAGCGTCGATCGCGGACTGGGACGTGAAGGTAACGGCAGTAGAGTAAGGCGCACTGCCGAAAGCTCCGAACATGGGCCGATAAAGCACCGGTTGCGGCGTCGGGATGGAGGCGTTGGCATCTCCCATCACGCTCCACGCGATCAAGCCGCCCTTGATCACCATTTCCGGCTTGGCGCCGAAAAAGGCCGGCTTCCACAAGACCAGATCGGCGAGTTTGCCAGGCTCGATCGATCCAACGGTGGATGCCATACCGTGAGTCAGTGCCGGGTTGATGGTGTATTTAGCGATATATCGGCGCGCGCGAAGATTGTCGTTGCGCTCGGAATCGCCGGGCAAAGGGCCCCGCTGCAATTTCATCTTATGAGCTGTCTGCCAGGTACGGGTGGTCACTTCACCGATGCGGCCCATCGCCTGGGAGTCGCTCGAAATCATGCTAAATACTCCAAGGTCATGGAGGATATCTTCGGCTGCAATGGTCTCCCGGCGAATTCGGCTTTCAGCGAATGCCACGTCCTCGGGCACCAACGGGTTTAAGTGGTGGCACACCATCAACATGTCGAGATGTTCCGCGATGGTGTTGATGGTTAGCGGGCGCGTTGGATTGGTGGATGAAGGTAAGACGTTCTGCTCCGCGGCGATTCGGATGATATCGGGAGCATGGCCGCCGCCAGCGCCTTCGGTGTGATAAGTGTGGATTGTCCGGCCGGCGATTGCCGCGATGGTGTCGTCCACATATCCCGCCTCGTTGATGGTGTCGGTGTGAATGGCGACCTGTACGTCGTACCGATCCGCCACCGACAGGCAGCTATCGATGGCCGCTGGAGTGCTGCCCCAATCCTCGTGAAGCTTGAGGCCGCAAGCGCCGGCAGCAATCTGTTCTTCAAGCGGGGCGGCACTCGAGACATTTCCTTTGCCCAGAAGGCCGAAGTTCATGGGAAAGTTCTCGACGGCTTCGAGCATACGCGCGATGTTCCATTCGCCAGCCGTGCAGGTTGTCGCGTTGGTACCGGTCGCCGGACCGGTGCCGCCGCCGATCATGGTAGTGGTTCCATTCGAAAGGGCTTCGTAGATCTGTTGCGGGGAGATGAAATGAATATGGCTGTCGATGCATCCGGCGGTGACGATCATGTTCTCGCCCGCGATGACTTCGGTCGCCGCGCCAACCACGAGGTCGGGATCGACGCCGTCCATGGTGTCGGGATTCCCCGCCTTACCCACTTTTACTATGCGGCCGTCTCGAACACCGATGTCACCTTTTACAATTCCCCAGTGATCGATGATAATCGCGTTGGTTATGACAAGATCGAGAACGCCGGGGTTGTCACGCCTCGACATGTGGCTGTTCTGCCCCATTCCGTCGCGGATGACTTTTCCGCCGCCGAAGGTGATCTCGTCACCATACACGGTGAAGTCTTTTTCGATTTCGACAATGAGGGCGGTGTCCGCGAGGCGGACACGATCGCCTACGGTAGGCCCATAAAAGTCGGCATAAGCCCGGCGGTCGACCGATAAGCTCATGATTTCGTTCCAGTGTCCCCGTTGATTTTGCCTTGGTGTCCGCCCTGATGCCCAAAAATGCGCCGCAGGCCTCCAAAGGCAACCAGCGGCACCTGTTTCTCTTCTCCCGGTTCAAATCGCATACCGGTTCCGGCGGGAACATTGAGGCGCATGCCTCGCGCCTTTTCGCGATCGAACGTCAATGCTCGATTCACTTCGAAGAAGTGATAGTGACTTCCGACTTGAATGGGCCGGTCGCCCGTATGGCGCACCAGAATCGTGATCGAGTCGCGACCCTGGTTCGCAACGATTGGGGCTGACTCAAGTAGATACTCGCCTGGAATCATCAGTGTGCCTCTCTAACCTACTGAATGGGATCATGGACGGTAACAAGCTTGGTCCCGTCGGGGAATGTGGCTTCCACCTGGACATCGTGGATCATTTCAGACACGCCGTCCATTACATCGGCACGGTTCAATATCGTAGTCCCGAAGCTCATGATCTCTGCAACCGTTTTGCCGTCGCGGGCGGCTTCGAGCATTTCGGCGGTGATGAGGGCGATGGCCTCCGGATAGTTGAGTTTCAGACCTCGGGCCATACGTCTGCGGGCAACTTCGGCGGCGACAAAGACCATCAATTTTTCTTGTTCACGCGGGGTCAGATGCATGGGTGTCGGTCTTCAGTTGATTTTACGCGGTGGAACGGCCGGCTCGCCCCAGAGATCCTGTTTGGCCATGTCCCAGAAAGTATAAAGGCCGGTCGTAATCTGATGTGCTTCGAGCGCCAGACCGCGAATTACCAGGCCTGCGGCAACCAAGGCACTGACGCCCCAGCGCGACGAGTGAGAGATCTGTCCGAAGGCATGATCGTTCAAACGGGACGCGAGGCCAAGCCATTTGGGCTGCGCGACTCCGGTATGACAGATGTACAAAGTAGCTGAGTAGCGAAACCGGCCCCATCGGGCAACGGACCGCGAGTCCCTGGCAGACGGCGTCAGTGAATAGCGCTCCAGCACGAGCGGGCGAGTGTCGGAGCAAACGCTGCATTCAGAATGGAAGAAGTCGAAATCGAACTCCTCTCCACTTGCGATGCGGCCGGCGGCTATGGTTTCCCACCCGATGAACCCAGCATTCGAGCCGAGTGATACAGCCGTGGATTGATTGAAGCGCGAACCCGAGAATGGAATGACGGCATCGGGCAAATATTCCAGCATGGCGTCATCGCCGACGCGAATGGAAGTCAACAGGCGAGCCGTCTCGCGGCCGGGGCGGTGACGATAGATTCGCGTTGCGCCGACGGAGGTGACTTGAACGCGCGTCGACGTTCCGGCTTCAATCGAGAGGTGGAGTGAGTCACCCGACAGAATGCCTCCGGAGACATTGTGCAGATGAACCACAGCCTGGCGCTGCGGATTCTGGAAGGCGCGGATGGCGCGCCATGGCGGTTCCTGAGCGGGTACAAACATGCGGGTGGAATTGGCGTCGAGGGTGAACCTCAACTCAAGCCGGCTGGGCGTGCAATCTTGCGATTTTCGCGTGTTTACCGGAAGGCACCGAGATCGTTCCAGGAGTTGCGGGAGTGGCATAAAGCAGCCCGATTAGCTGATAAACAACCGCGTTGGCAAACAGGAATGCCGCATGGACTCGAGTTCCGGCAAGTGAGCGAACGAGCAAACTGTCGAAAACGATAGGTTCCGAGTTTGCTCCATGGCGTCCAGCATAACAGGTTTCAAATTCCAGGCGATCCGGTTGGCTTCAATCTGGCCCAGAGGAAGAAGTCGCTGCGCGGCGGAAATGATATTGAGCACGCATTGGTGAATGAACGCACTCACGGTGAGACCGGAGTCAATCGCGAGAATCCCGAGCGTGTAACCGAAAGCCACCGAGTGATGCAATTCGTCCATGTTCGCCAAGTCGGACAGCGCCGGGCTGGGATGCAGGGCGGCCGCGAGCGCGGCGAAGCGCCGGCCCATCGTCAGGCTTGCTTCGCGCGATTCCTGGGCCAACCGGAGCGCGCTGGCATGCTGGTTCAAATCGAAGATCGGAGCCCCTTGACGCGCCCGCGTATGCGCTTCGCGACAAAACACGGCGTCAACCAGCAGCGACTCGGAAAGGATATCCTCCAGATACCAGCAGAGGGATGAAGGACAGCTTTGAACGTCAGGTTCGATATCTTCGTCGAACACCAGGGCTTCTAATCCGAATGAGTGAGCCATCGAACCGATCGGCAAAGCACTGTCAGCAAGTTGAAGGAGTTGAAGGACGGAGAGGCAGGGCAAGTCCGACTGTAACAAAAACCTATGTTACAGTAGCAAGCTCGAACTATACAACGAAAGTTTTATTTTGTTGCCATATCGAAACAATCTATAGGAGGTTACCCTACTATATCCTTGTCAGTACCAAGACTCTGCCTCGCGTTTTGTAGCCTGTACAGGGTGATCTTTCGTACTTCGGCCTGTGAGCTCGCGATGTGAACGGAGAGCTGATCCGCCGCGTCTTGAAAAGCGCGCTGCTGTAACGCTCGGAGGATGGAAGAGTGTTCCTCATAGGTAGCTCGAATTCGTGCGGGCTTGGTGAAATCAAGACGGCGCACGATACGAATCTTTTCCGTGACATCCGAGTGAACACGGATAAACTCCGCGTTGTTGGCTGCCGAGACAAGGCTGCAGTGAAAATCTTCGTCCCAGGCCGCCACCTCGGCTGCATTGGTGCTCCGCTTTTTTGGCGAAATCAGCCAGCGCGCTTCTAACGGCGCCAAAGCGGTGATCAATTGTTCCGGCGCCATAGCCGCCAACCGCTTGACAGCAGCTTGCTCGAGCAGGATTCGCAACTCGTACAACGCATCGAGCTGTCCGAAATTGAGAGGTCTCACTTCCCAGCCGCTGCGCGGCCTGACTTCCAGAAAGCCCTCGCTGTGCAGCCGGTAGAGTGCCTGCCGAACGGGCGTGCGGCTGGCGCCGGTACGCTCGGCAACCTCAATTTCGCTGAAGCGATCGCCAGGAAGCAGGCGAAAGTCGAAGAGTTCCGACCGGAGCTGTTCGTACACGGAAGTAGCCAGGTTCTGCTTTGGATCCTCACGCATAGCTGTTCATCATGGGACAGAAGAGCCCATCCTTCGTGATAGTAACGTCGCAGACAATCATCATTGAATCACCGCCAGTATGTCCCCGGCCGAGACGGGTTGGCCAGCCTTGCACGCGCAAGATTTGACAACACCCGCGACGGGTGCCAACACCACGACCTCCATCTTCATCGCCTCGATGATCAGCAGGACCTGCTTGAATTCGACCCGCTCGCCAGGCGCGACGAGCACTTTCCAGACGCTGCCGTGCATCTGCGCCGATACGTGGTGTCCTACGGGAATCTCTGCTTCGAGAGATGTCGTGGGTGCCGAACGTAGGGAAAGAGCTGGTTCGCTCTGCATCCAATGGGCAACTTCGGTCCTGAATGCCGCTCCCTGCCTGGCGCGAAACTCTGCTATGTCCCGGGCGTGCAGCTCAAGAAATTGGCGATAGGCGGCCCAGTCAAAGATTTCTTCGGAGATCTGTATGGAACTGCGACCCTCGCGAAAAGATTCGCGTTCAACCGTTAGCTCTTGCTCGTTGACCGGATAGAAACTCACCTGATCGAAGAAGCGGAGCAGCCAGGGTTGGTTGGGAGCGAACTGCGGGTTTTTGACGAACTTATTCCAGATCGGAAGAGTGCGCCCCATGAGCTGATAGCCGCCGGGAGAATCCATGCCGTAAATGCACATATACATGCCACCAATGCCGACGGTCCCTTCCGCAGTGAACGTGCGGGCGGGATTGTACTTCGAGCCAAGGAGGCGATGGCGCGGGTCGACTGGAACGGCACAGGGCGCGCCCAGATAAACATCGCCTAAGCCGAGCACCATGTAGCGGGCGGAAAAGATGATGTCGCGGACCTCCTGTACGCTGCCGAGTCCGTTGATTCGCCGCAGGAACTCTGCATTGCTCGGCAGCCACGGAGCGGTGGAGCGCACGGTTTCACTATAGCGCGCGACCGCGCCCAGGGTAGCGGAATCCTGAAAGGCCATAGGCAGGTGCACGACCCGAGTCGGGAGTTTCAGCGAGTCGACACTGGGCAGCGCATCTTCGATTTCGTACAAGCGGCGCATGAGGTCGGCTTGTGAAATACGAGTGGCATGGTAGCGGATCTGCAACGAGCGGACTCCGGGCGAAAGCTCCCAAATGGGCAGCTTCTCGGAGCGGATTGTCTCCATTAGAAGATGTACGCGGAGCCGAAGCGCAAGATCGAGGATATCCTCGCCGTATTCGAGGAGAATGTAGTTGTCTCCCGCCTGTCTACAGACCGCTTTGGGATGGTGCTTTTTCGCTGCGCGGCTGCCAAGGATAGCGCCTGCCCCAAGAGCGTCGGCCACCGCCGGAGGTGTGGCGCGCAAGGATGGGAGCGGCAAGGCAGTCAAAGTGCGTATGCGGGATTCCTGGACCGCTTCAAGCGCGACGGCTTGCGCGTGGGTTATGGGTGTGAAGTGAATTCGATCCCCCGGCTTGATTTGTCCGACCTTCCACAATTCGGTGCTTGCGATGGTTACTGGGCAAACAAACCCGCCCAGGCTGGGTCCGTCGCGAGTGAGGATCACGGGAGTGTCGCCGGTAAAGTTGATGCTGCCGATAGCGTATACGCAATCATGTACGTTCGAAGGGTGCAGGCCGGCTTCACCGCCGGAATCGCGGGACCATGACGGCTTAAGGCCGGTCAATCGGACGCCGAGTCGATTGGAGTTGTAATGCGCTTCCCATTCCGCTCGAAAGAATTCCTCGATTGCCTCATGGGTAAAGTAATCGGGCGCGCTATGGGGACCATGCAGCACCGAGATCTCCCAATGCGTGGAATAAACGGGTATCAGCTCGGCGGGCGCAGCCTGTGGTATCTCCACCGGCGGAAGCGTAGTGGAGGCAATAAGACTCGGATCGGCTATGGTCAGCATGTCGCCCACGCGCAACGTTCGCCCGGCGTGGCCTCCGAACTGGCCCAGCACAAAAGTAGAACGGCTGCCGAGGTAGGGCGGGACATCGAGGCCGTTGCGTACGGCCAGGTAGGTACGGCAACCCGCGGTGACGCGGCCTACAGCGAGGGTCTGGCCGGCCTTGACTTGGATCGGAGACCACATACGAACCATTTGCCCGTCGAGTTCGGCCAGGCTGGGCGCTCCAGTGAGCGCCACTAGCGAATCACAATGGAAACGCAAGGTGGGTCCGGCGAGAGTACATTCCAGGCCGGCCGCCTCACTCGAATTACCCACGATTCTGTTCGCCAGACGAAAGGCGTAGTCGTCCATGGGGCCGGAGGGCGGAACGCCGATGCTCCACAGGCCCAACCGCCCTGGATAATCCTGGACGGTCGAGTAGATGCCTGGCTCCAGGACTTCGATGGCGTTTGGCTGAAACGTGAAACTATCCAAAAAGCGGGTGTCTAAACCGCCGCGAACGAAGCGGGGATCGTCTACAATCGCGCGCAGGTATTCGAGGTTCGTCGCGATGCCGTGCAGGCGCGTAGCCGCGAGGGCGGCAACAAGTTTCAAGCGAGCGGCTTCACGCGTAGGACCCTGCACGATCAGCTTAGCGAGCATCGGATCGTAATGAGCGCTAACCTCCGTTCCGGTTTCGATCCAGGTATCAACTCTTGCCTCCGCGGGAAAATGGACGTCAGTCAAGGTGCCTGGCGAGGGCTGAAAATTCCTGGCTGGATTTTCCGCGTAGAGTCGAACTTCCATAGCCGTACCGCTGGGAGAACGGGTGAGAATTGTCCAATCGAGAGTCTCGCCGGCGCCGACGCGCAGCATGATCTCAATCAAATCGAGACCGGTGACCATTTCAGTGATGGGATGCTCGACCTGAAGACGTGTATTGACCTCAAGGAAGTAAAAGCTACGGCGAGAGATATCGTAGACAAACTCCACTGTGCCGACGGAACGATAGTTGACTGAGCGTCCAAGCTGAGTCGCCGCGGCGATCAGGGCGGTTCGACTAGCATCGTCAAGACCCGGGGCAGGAGTCTCTTCTATGACTTTCTGATTGCGGCGCTGAATGGAACAATCGCGCTCGCCGAGGGCAACGACGTTGCCTTGGCCGTCGCCAAGAATTTGCACTTCGATGTGGCGGGCGTGACCGACGTCGCGCTCGACAAAAGCGCCGCCTTCGCGAAAGAATTTGCGTTCAAGCCGGCCTACGCTTTCGTAGGCCACAGCGAGTTCATCGGGAGTCTCGCAGCGCGACAAGCCGATTCCACCGCCTCCTGCTGTGCTCTTGAGCATAACCGGATAACCAATGTATGCGGCCTGCCGCAGAGCATCCTCGACACTCGACAACAAGCCGGTGCCGGGAGTGAGCGGCACACCGGCTCTAGCGGCAAGTTCGCGGGCGCGATGCTTGAGACCGAAGTTGTGGATCTGTTCAGGGGTGGGGCCGAGAAAAGCGATTCGGGCCGCCTCACAAGCAGCGGCAAACTCGGAACTCTCGGATAAGAAGCCATAGCCCGGGAAAACGGCTTCCGCCTGGGATCGTTGGCAAGCCGCGATTAGCTTGTCAATGCGGAGATAACTGTCTGCGGGCTTGTCGCCACCGAGAGCGATGGCGGTATCCGCCGCTCGCACATGCGCGGAATTGCGATCGGATTCGGCATAAACAACGATACTGCGAATCCCGAGCCGTTTCAACGTTCGGATGGCGCGGAGAGCGATTTCGCCGCGATTGGCAATCAAGACGGCTGAAAACACGATGGTAGTCCTTTCAGTCTCAGTCTTTCGGGAGCATTGGACTCCCCCGTTTTATTTCGGCAAGCTGGCAAGATAAGTTCGCCAGGCACCGAAGCAAGTGACGTCTTGAGCGGCTACCAAGCCGGCCGGTTCGCAGATAAAACCCTTCACGAGGCGTCCGTCCTCTAACTTTAGCGTACCCATGCCGAGTGGCGGGGGAACTTCCGCGACGAAAGAGCCAAAGTTACCGGATGGGATATCCCACAGCTCGACAGCAATGGATGCGCCACCGGGCTCCTCAGGCGAAAGGCGCAGAAGTCCTGGCTTGGGGGGAAGGCTGCCGGCCAGGGCGAAAAGGCGGTAATTCGGAGCGGTACGAGCGGCTTCCACAAAAACCGACCCGCGCGACGTCAATTGGTGATTGAGCGGCAGTCCGCGCAGGTGGGCACCGACGACGGCCAGACGTACGGTTGCCGGTAGCGGCGGGGGCGGAGTCGATTCCTGCTGAGTCAGGCGATGTCGCGTGGAGCCGCGAGTAGCGCCTTCCGCCGCACGGTGCTGTTCCCAACGGCGGCCGAAAGAAGTGAGCGCCCAATCATGCCAGGCGGGAGCTAGGAGCGTGACACCGGCGGGAAGTCCATCGCTTCGCAAGCCGGCGGGTAAAGCCAGCGCGCTCAGATCGGCGAAGTTGGCAAAGTTAGTGTAAATACCCAGGCGGGCATTGAGAGCGATAGGGTCGGCAAGGATCTCGGAGATGGTGTAGAAACGAGGCGCGGTAGGAACCAGAAGGGCGTCGACCGTGTTCATCACGTTTGCAATCCTACGAGCGAGTTCGGCGCGATGGTACTCCGCCTTGAAGAAATCGGAAGCTGAGAAAGAAATCCCCTTGCCCAAAATTTCCCGGACCGTGGGATGGATGGCATGCGGTTGGCGAGCCAAAAAATCAGCGACTGCAGACAGGCGTTCGGCGACCCACGGGCCATTGTAAAGCATAGTGGCGAGCTCGAAGAACGGGGTGAAATCGATGGGAATGATCTGGGCACCAAGCAACCGGGTTGCTTCGAGAGATTTGCGGAAAGCGGCGGCCGCTTCGTCATCGCCGAAGAATTCCGGAGTTGCTGGAACGGCGATTCGCAATTGCTCGGGAAAGCTTAGGGGCGCGGTGATGGGCCGTAAACGTGAGTACGGATCCGTCTCGTCAAAGCCGGCCAGGATGGAGGCGACGAACTCGGCATCAGGCACTGTCAGGGTAAGGATGGAGACGCAGTCGAGCGTACGGCAGGCGGGGACGACGCCTGAGGTGGAAAACCAACCGCGGGTCGGCTTCAGACCGACGATATTGTTGAAGCCTGCGGGAACTCGACCCGAACCCGCCGTATCGGTTCCAAGCGCGAATGGCACGATTCCGCGAGCCACGACGGAAGCCGAACCGGAACTCGAGCCCCCACTGATGTATTCCGGACGAAAGCTATTCGGGACTATGCCATAGGGCGAACGTGTGCCGACGAGACCGGTAGCGAACTGGTCGAGGTTGGTTTTGCCTACGACGATGGCTCCCGCCTTCCGCAGAAGGCCGACCACCGTGGCATCTGACCTGGGAACATAAGCGAATTCCGGACAGGCGGCGGTGGTCGGCCAGCCCGCTACATCGATGTTGTCTTTGACAGCAAAGGGCACGCCATAGAGCGGTAAGCGCGACAGGTCGCCACCAGCCCGGTCAAGCAGACCAGCGAGTTCGATTAATTGCGAACGGAGGCGGCCCTCATCCAGCAGAGTGATCCATGCGGAGTCTTGTGAGCCGCTATCCACAGCTTCGAGCAATTTGTGCGGAAGGATTGTTCCGTTCTGGTAACCTGCTTGCCATTCGTCCAAGGTCGAGCCGGAAAAAAGCTCTTTACATATTTGAGGCATTGGGATACCATCTTGTATACCAAATCAGCAGTGTCTGCTGCAGGAAGATTTACGAATCAAATTATTTGAACATTCGGGCCGATACCAGCCTGCATGTTCTTGAGTTAGGTTAAGCGTTCCTCGTCCTCAACGCTTCCCTCCCGTAGCTTGATTCACGGGCAGCCGGCTTTGTTCGCCTCCTTCGTTGACAATTTTTGAAAACTTACAAGCGTCGGTCAGGCCCCCCTGATCTTCTTAACGGGTGGCGTGTAGCCACCGAACTATGAAAAGAGGAAATAGTGACGAGGAAATTCGACAATAAGAAGCTGCTTTTTGCTCTGCGACTGGCGCGCGAGACGGCCGTATTGCACAAAAAGGATCGGCCTGTGCACAACACGCGGAATTCTACGGCGCTAGGACGTGTGCGAGCTCTACCTTTGTTGACGGGGCTCCTTGTTTTGGCCTCGCCGTTGTGGGCGCAAACCGATCTGGGTCCGGTTACGGTGGGCGCCGGAATACAGACCAGCTACGGGCATACCCAGCCGGATGGCGGTAGTTCCACCGACCAGTTCATGCTCAATAGCGCTCGTATCTACATCAGCGGATCCGTCACTGACTCGATCAAATTCATGTTCAATACCGAATACAGCCAGAGCAGCAACAACGTCGGCATCCTGGACGCGGTGGCCCAATTCCAGGAGTCACCCGAGTTCAATATCTGGTTCGGCCGCTTCCTGCCACCCAGCGACCGCGCGAATCTCTACGGCCCCTACTACTCGAATGAGTGGGCCGTTTATACAGACGGCATCCAGGACGGATATCCCTTCGTCTATAACGGCCGCGACAACGGCATCATGTATTGGGGTCAGTTTGCCAAGAAAGTGAAAGTCTCGGCTGGCGCGTTCGACGGCAAGTCCGCGACCGGGGATCCCAAAGTCCTTATGGCCGCCCGCGTCCAAATCGATTTCTGGGATCAGGAGGACGGCTACTACCTAAACGGGACCTACTACGGTGATAAGAATCTGCTTGCCATCGGGGGAGCGACTCAGGTTCAATCCGGACACACCGCATCGACCGCCGATTTCCTTCTTGAAAGGAAACTGCCCAACGGCGGGGTGGTTACGATCGAGAGCGAATATTCCAACTACAACCGGTTGGGCGGGTACGACCCGGCCTATGCCAAAAGCCAAGGGGCGTACGGTCTGGGAAGCTACCTCTTTCCGAAAGTGGTCCCCATTGGTAAGCTCAATGGTAAGTTCGAGATCATGGGCAAGTTTGCTAAGGCGGACTTCACTCACGGGACAACCCCGAATTACGACCAAAAAACCACCGAAGTGAATTTCGACTACGTCATCAAACAGTTCAAGGCGCGCGTGATGACGTTCTACAAGGACACCAGATTTAACAGAGAGAAAACCGATTTCTGGCAGTTGGGAGTCGGCCTGCAGATTCAGATGTAATGCATCGTTGATCGACCTCGGAATGAAGGAGATAATTTATGAAACGGAACGCAAGTTTTATGACCGCATGGCTGCTGATGACCGCCGGGTTTGTATTCTCCGGAGTGGCGGCGGCCCAAGGCACAATCAAAGTGGGCGTGTTGCATTCGCTTTCGGGTACGATGGCCATCAGCGAAACGACACTGAAGGATACGATTCTGATGATGATTGACGCCCAGAACAAAAAGGGCGGATTGTTGGGCAAGAAACTGGAGCCGGTGGTCGTCGATCCGGCATCCAACTGGCCGCTCTTCGCCGAGAAGGCGGCGCAGTTGCTCGAAAAGGACAAAGTGGCCGTCGTGTTCGGATGCTGGACATCGGTATCCAGAAAATCAGTGCTGCCGGTTTTCGAGAAGGACGACGGTTTGCTCTTTTACCCCGTTCAGTACGAAGGGGAAGAGTCATCTAAGAACGTCATATATACCGGTGCTGCACCGAACCAGCAGGCCATCCCCGCGGTTGATTACCTGATGAAGGAAGTCGGTGTAAAGCGGTGGGTGCTCGAAGGGACGGACTACGTCTACCCGCGCACGACCAACAAGATCCTCGAAGCTTACCTGCTGATGAAAGGCGTGAAGCCCGCAGATATCTCGATCAACTATACGCCCTTCGGTCAATCCGACTGGCAAACCCGCGTGGCTGCGATTAAGAAGTTCGGCTCGGCCGGCAAGAAGACCGCGGTTGTTTCTACCATTAACGGCGACGCCAACGTACCCTTTTATAAAGAGCTTGGCAACCAGAAGATTTCTGCGGAGGATATCCCGGTGGTCGCCTTCTCGGTCGGCGAGGAGGAACTGTCCGGTGTGGACACCAAACCGCTGGTTGGCGAACTGGCGGCCTGGAACTACTTTGAAAGCATCAACACGCCGGCCAATAAAGCGTTCATCGCACAATGGCACGCTTTCATCAAGAACCCGAAGCGGACCACTAACGATCCGATGGAAGCGCACTACATTGGCTTCAATCTCTGGGTGAAGGCCGTGCAGAAGGCCAATTCGACCGATGTGGAGAAAGTGCTCGCGGTGCTCCCCGGTACAGAGACTCCGAATCTCACCGGCGGCGTCGCCAAGGTGTTGCCCAATCATCACATCACCAAACCGGTATATATCGGCGAGGTGAAAGCGGACGGCCAGTTTAACGTGGTTTGGAAATCCGCGGGCGAAGTGCCGGGTGACGCTTGGTCCGACTACTTGCCGGGCAGCAAGGACATCGAAGCGGATTGGGTGACGCTGAAGTGCGGGAACTACAACAAGGTCACTAAGAAGTGTTCAGGACAGAACTACAAATAATGAAACACCTCCGGCTGGGCGGGCAGTGGCTGGTCCTGCTGCTGCTCGCCGTTTGGGGCGTAGTCCTGGTACACGCCCAAGGTCCGAATGACGCAAGCTTCCTGTCGACGCTCGGCGAACTGGGGGAGGCCTCGTACTCCGACAAGGCGAGTATTGCCGAACGGCTCGGCCAGACCGGTCATCGGAGCGTCCGCGCAGTGCTCACGGCGATGTTGGACGATCGCCTCTACTACCGCAACAGCGATCAGAAGATTTTCATCGTCAAGTCGGGCGATGCGGATCCGCTCGATCTAATCGATCCGCTGTCGCTGAAGTCCGCCGGGGCCGCCCCTGCGGACAGCCTGACCAAAATCGGCACAAACAACAGTTTGCGGAGCACATTGCGGATGATCGTGGCCCGTTTCTCTCTGTCCAGTTCGGACGCGTCTGTGCGCCTGGATGCCGTGCGGGAGATATCGCGGTCGCTGGACGACGCGACCGTAGCTCTCCTGCGCAAGCGCATGAGCGTGGAAACCAATTCCGGCGTCAAGAAGGAAATCGCCACAGGACTGGCGCTCGCTGCCCTGGACGGTTCAGACAGCGGCGTGCGCCTCCAGGCGATCCACACGCTGAGCGATAGCGTCAGCCAGGACGTGCGGAACCGGCTGGCGCTCCTGCTGGATAAATCCGCCGACGGTAAGTTTACTGAAAGTGATGCGGCGGTTCGAGCGGCCGCCTCTGCCGCAGTCGAAAAGATCGATCGTTGGCGTACCTTCTACGCGGGCATCGAGACTCTCTTTTTTGGATTAAGCCTCGGGTCGGTGCTGGTTCTGATCGCTATCGGATTGGCCATTACGTTTGGCGTCATGGGCGTCATCAATATGGCGCACGGCGAGTTGATGATGCTGGGCGCGTACACCACCTATGTGGTCCAGACGGCCATGCCGGCATACGTCGGGATTTCCATCCTGGTCGCGATTCCGGCAGCGTTTATCGTTTCGGGGCTGGCGGGTGTGCTCATGGAGCGCACGATCATCCGATTTCTTTATGGAAGACCGCTAGAGACTCTGCTGGCGACTTTCGGAGTGAGTCTCATCCTGCAGCAATTAGTGCGCTCGATTTTTTCGGCACTGAACCGCTCGGTGATCACACCCGACTGGATGAGCGGATCGCTGCGGCTGAACGACGCACTCACGATCACTTACAACCGCCTCTACATTGTCATCTTCACGCTGATGGTGTTCTTCCTCATTCAGCTCGTGCTGAAGCGCACGCGAATTGGTCTGGACATCCGGGCGGTGTCGCAGAATCGTCAGATGGCCAAGGCGATGGGTATCCGAACCGAGTGGGTGGATGCGATGACGTTCGGATTGGGAGCGGGCATCGCGGGAGTCGCGGGAGTCGCGCTGAGCCAGTTGACTAATGTAGGCCCGAATCTCGGCCAGGCTTACATCATCGATTCGTTCCTGGTCGTTGTTTTTGGCGGCGTCGGAAATCTCTGGGGCTCCCTCATCGGCGGCGTATCGATGGGAGTCGTCAATAAGCTCCTGGAGCCCTACGCGGGAGCAGTGCTCGCAAAGATCTTCGTCCTGATCGCACTCATTCTTTTCATTCAGATCCGGCCGCGTGGTTTGTTCCCGAAAACCGGCCGCGCCGGGGAGGATAAATAACAGTGGCCATTACTCTTTGGGCTCCGACCCAAACCGGTGATCGTGGCGGCAGATGGCTTCTCATAACGCTCGCAGTTCTGTCCATCGGCGTGATCGTCTTCAACCAGTTGGTGCCCTCGTCATCGGCGCTTCACCTGTCGCCCTTCACCATCACTCTCATCGGCAAATACCTTTGTTACGGGATGCTGGCGCTTTCGCTCGACCTGATCTGGGGCTACTGCGGTATTTTGAGCCTTGGGCATGCGGCGTTTTTTGCTCTCGGCGGTTACGCGATGGGTATGTATCTGATGCGGCAGATCGGCCGCCGGGGTGTGTACGGCGATCCCATCCTGCCCGACTTCATGGTGTTTCTGAATTACAAGTCCTTGCCGTGGTTCTGGCATGGCTTTAACCACTTTCCGCTCGCGCTGTTCATGATGGTGCTGGCGCCGGGCCTGCTGGCGCTGGTATTCGGGTGGTTTGCTTTCCGATCGCGCGTCACCGGCGTGTACTTCTCCATCATCACTCAGGCGCTGACCTACGCTCTGATGCTCTCTTTCTTCCGCAATGATATGGGGTTCGGCGGCAACAACGGGTTCACCGATTTCAAGGACATCCTGGGTTTCGATCTGCATTCCGACACTACACGTGTTGTGCTGTTCGTGTTGACCGCTGGGGCGCTCGCCGCCAGCTACATCGTTTGCCGCGGAATTGTAGAATCGCGAGCCGGGCGGGTGTTGCATGCCATCCGCGATGCCGAGAGCCGGACCCGTTTTCTCGGTTATCCCGTCGAATCATTCAAGCTCTGGATCTTCGTGTTTACTGCCGTCATAGCCGGCATCGCTGGTGCGCTCTATGTTCCGCAAGTGGGGATCATTAATCCGAGCGAGTTTGCGCCCATCAACTCGATAGAAGCCGTCATCTGGGTGGCTGTCGGGGGGCGGGGTTCGCTCTACGGCGCGATTCTGGGCGCGGTTCTGGTGAACTACGCGAAGACTTATTTCACTGGCGCCTTTCCCGAGATTTGGCTCTACGCTCTCGGCGCGTTGTTTGTCCTGGTGACGCTGTTTCTGCCGCGAGGGATCGTGGGTCTGGTTCCGGCACGAGGTAAAGCTAAATGAGCGGGTCCAACAAGACTCTCAAGCTCGAGAAACTGACGGTCAGCTTCGATGGCTTCAAAGCGCTCAACGAACTCACTCTGCTTGTAGATGCCGGTGAACTGCTCTGCATCATCGGCCCCAACGGCGCCGGAAAGACGACCATGATGGATGTGATCACAGGCAAGACACGGCCGGATTCCGGAATGGCGCGATTCGGCGACGAGATTGACTTGCTGAAAATGTCCGAGGCTGAAATAGTCGGCGTAGGAATCGGCAGAAAATTTCAGAAACCGACCGTGTTCGAGCGGTTGACCGTGTTCGAAAACCTCGAACTCGCCTTGGCCGGCACGCGGTCATTCCTCAAGACGCTGCGTGCGCGTATTACCCAGCCGCAGGAAAAGAGAATCGATAAGGTCCTTGGCATCATCGGCCTCTCGAACCAGCGGTTTGCACTAGGAGGAACACTCGCGCATGGCCAGAAGCAGTGGCTCGAAATCGGCATGCTGCTGATGCAGGATCCGGAACTGCTTCTGGTGGACGAGCCGGTTGCCGGCATGACGCCGCATGAGATCGAGCGCACGGCTGAACTCCTGCTGTCGCTGGCGGGCGAACACTCGGTCGTAGTGGTCGAGCATGATATGGCCTTTGTTCGATCGATAGCCCGGCGGGTCATCGTACTGCACGAAGGGCGTGTCATTGCGGAGGGTGATATGGATAAAGTGCAGAATGACCCTCGCGTCATCGAAGTTTATCTCGGAGTGTGAGCATGCTGGAAGTCAAAGCCCTCAACCAGTTCTACGGTGGTAGCCACACGTTGTGGGACGTGGATCTTGCTGTCCCCGCCGGTTCGCGCATGTGCCTGATGGGCCGCAATGGCATGGGCAAGACGACGCTCCTCAAATGCATCATGGGTCTTCAGGCGACGAGCTCCGGTGGCATTACATTCGACGGCAGCGAGTTGTTGAAGTGCCCCGCCGAGCAGCGGGCTAAGCTGGGCATCGGGTACGTGCCGCAAGGCCGTGAAATTTTTCCCTATCTGACAGTGGAGGAGAATCTGCGCATCGGCATCGGCGTGCGCAAAAACGGCGTCAAGACCATTCCAGCCCGGATCTTCGACCTGTTTCCCGTTCTCAAGAAAATGCTGAACCGGCGTGGCGGGGATCTCTCGGGTGGCCAGCAGCAGCAGCTAGCCATCGGTCGCGCGCTGGTGCTGGAACCGAAGCTGCTAATTCTCGACGAGCCCACTGAGGGGATTCAGCCTAATGTCGTCCACGAAATCGGCGACATCGTCTTGAGGCTGAATCGGGAAGAGGGGCTTACTGTGCTGCTGGTCGAGCAGAAGCTGCCTTTCGCGCGTCGCGTGGCAAGCGATTTCTGCATTCTCGACAAGGGTCGCCGGGTCGCTGCCGGGTCGATCGGCGAACTAACTGATGAAGTAGTGCGCGCGCACCTTAGTGTTTGACGGGTGTTTGATTCAGCGTGAACGTCGCGCGCGGACCCGGAGATGGAATTGGCCTCACGCTTGGCTACACTCCGACCGGTTACATTGAGGTTTGTAAAGCATCATCCACCACAAACCCGCTCACGGCCAAAGATCCTCCTATCTACTCTTACACTGTGCCGGGCAACGCCTTCAGCAGCCCGCCCGGCCTCGAAGCTCCAGTTGGCGAGTGCTCAGGTCCTATCCCCGTTAGCGTCCCAGCGTCGGGAACAATCCCAATTACCGAACTGCCGACGCCAGGCGTCGGTGTCGATCTGAGCGCTACCACAGCGGTCGGCTATAGTGCCCCGCCGTCCTCCACGGAGTCTTCTCTCCTGGAGTCGACCACACCACGAGGAACCGCCACCGTAATGGTGGTG